>NZ_JAUCFT010000008.1:0-7500 GCF_030348195.1 Bacillus sp. DX4.1
TTGGAAAATATCTCTGATTTATGGAATAGCGCCTTAAAAGAACTAGAAAAAAAGGTGAGTAAACCGAGCTATGAAACATGGCTAAAATCAACAAAAGCACACACCTTAAAAAAAGATACATTAACCATTACAGCTCCGAACGAATTTGCTCGTGACTGGTTAGAATCTCATTATTCGGAACTAATCGCAGAAACACTTTATCATTTAACAGGGGCGGAACTAGAAATTCGCTTTATTATTCCGCAAAGTCAAGCTGAAGAGGAGATTGACTATCCTCCTGCTAAAAAGAAAAGAATGAATGATGAACCTAATCACTTTCCTAAGAGCATGTTAAACCCAAAATATACATTTGATACATTTGTTATCGGCTCTGGGAACCGATTTGCTCATGCAGCTTCGTTAGCCGTTGCAGAAGCACCTGCTAAAGCATATAACCCGTTGTTTATTTATGGGGGTGTAGGACTCGGAAAAACGCACTTAATGCATGCAATCGGGCATTATGTAATTGAACATAACCCAAATGCAAAAGTCGTTTACTTATCATCGGAGAAATTTACAAACGAATTTATTAACTCCATTCGCGATAATAAAGCGGTTGATTTTCGTAATAAATATCGTAATGTAGATGTTTTACTTATAGATGATATTCAATTTCTTGCCGGAAAAGAACAAACGCAAGAAGAATTCTTCCATACGTTTAATGCACTACACGAAGAGAGTAAACAAATTGTAATTTCAAGTGATCGACCACCAAAAGAAATTCCGACGCTAGAAGATCGTCTTCGTTCACGTTTCGAGTGGGGGCTCATTACAGATATTACACCGCCAGATTTAGAAACGAGAATTGCAATTTTACGTAAGAAGGCAAAAGCAGAAGGTCTTGATATTCCAAATGAAGTCATGTTGTATATTGCCAATCAAATTGACTCTAATATTCGTGAACTAGAAGGTGCGCTGATTCGAGTTGTTGCTTATTCATCTCTGATTAATAAAGATATTAATGCAGATTTAGCTGCCGAAGCACTTAGAGATATTATTCCAAATTCTAAACCTAAAATTATTTCTATTTATGATATTCAAAAGGCAGTTGGGGATGTTTTTCAAATTAAATTAGAAGATTTCAAAGCAAAAAAACGTACAAAGTCAGTTGCATTCCCTCGCCAAATCGCAATGTATCTTTCACGCGAATTAACAGATTCGTCTTTGCCAAAAATTGGTGAGGAGTTTGGTGGACGTGATCATACCACTGTCATTCATGCACATGAAAAAATTTCAAAACTATTAAAAGCTGATACACAATTACAAAAACAGGTTGAAGAAATTATTGATATTTTAAGGTAGTAGCTGAATAGTGTGAATAACTTCTCTTGTTTTACGCACAGTCTATCCACATGTAGATAGACTGTTTTCCCGTCTCTAAATCGAGTTATCCACATATCCACAAGCCCTATTACTATTACTACTATTTTTTTATCTTTATTTAATAAATAAAATCTTATACTCACCGGAGGTTTTTTGAGATGCGTTTTACAATTCAAAAAGACTTTCTTGTAAGAAGTGTACAAGATGTAATGAAAGCTATTTCCTCTCGTACAACAATTCCAATTCTTACAGGAATTAAAATCGTAGCAACTGAAGATGGTGTTACATTAACAGGAAGCGATGCTGATATCTCAATTGAATCCTTTATACCAACTGAAGAAGCTGGTAAAGAGATTGTTGAAATAGCACAATCAGGCAGTATTGTTTTACAAGCAAAATATTTTAGTGAGATCGTAAAAAAATTACCTAAAGAATCAGTAGAAATTTCAGTGGAAAATCATTTTATGGCAAAAATAAAATCGGGGAAATCAGAGTTTAATTTAAACGGTTTAGATTCGGCTGAATATCCTTTATTACCGCAAATTGAAGAACATCATGTATTTAAGATTCCAACAGATTTACTAAAACACATGATTCGTCAAACTGTATTTGCTGTGTCAACTTCTGAAACACGTCCAATCTTGACAGGTGTAAACTGGAAAGTATATAACAGCGAGTTGACTTGTATTGCAACAGATAGTCATCGTTTGGCACTTCGTAAAGCAAAAATCGAAGGTCACAATATTGCGAATGAATTTCAAGCTAATGTTGTTATTCCAGGAAAAAGTTTGAATGAATTAAGTAAAATTCTTGATGAGTCAGAAGAAATGGTTGATATTGTTATTACGGAGTATCAAGTATTGTTCCGTACCAAACATTTATTATTCTTCTCTAGATTGTTAGAAGGAAATTATCCTGATACAACTAGACTTATTCCAGCGGAAAGCAAAACAGATATATTTGTAAATACAAAAGAGTTTTTACAAGCGATTGATCGTGCCTCTTTGTTGGCGAGGGATGGTCGAAATAATGTTGTAAAGTTATCTACCTTAGAACAGCAAATGTTAGAACTCTCTTCGAACTCACCAGAAATCGGAAAGGTAGTTGAAGAAGTTCAGTGTGAAAAGGTTGAAGGAGAAGAATTAAAAATCTCCTTTAGTGCAAAATATATGATGGATGCACTAAAAGCGTTAGACAGTACCGAAATTAAAATTAGTTTTACTGGTGCAATGAGACCATTTTTAATTCGTACAGTAAATGATGATTCCATCACTCAATTAATTTTACCGGTTCGTACTTACTAATCGGATTGAGGGTTGCTAGTTTAAACGTACTAGTGGCCCTTGTTTGATTTTAGGGGATGTTCAAAAAGTCCGGTAAAGAGAGCCGCTCTATTTCTTCGTTACTTCGCCAGTCCGGTACTTATGTAGTTCCATCTACACGCCGTATCCTTCTGGCTTCCGCGCCTCGAACTGCTCGGCTCTCTTGATCCTCCTTTTTGAACATGTACTTTTAGGGGTATTACTTTCCTAATGCTAGTTTATTTAGTACAATGAAAGAATGAACACTTTTAGAAAGTGAGCGATTTTATGAAACGTATTAAGATTTCGACAGAGTATATTACACTAGGACAATTTTTAAAGCTGGCTGACGTAATTGATACAGGCGGCGCTGTAAAATGGTTTTTACAAGAATATGAAGTGTATGTGAATCAAGAACTTGAAAATAGAAGAGGCCGAAAGTTATATGCAAATGACATTGTTGAAATTCCGGAGAGCGGAACATTTCAAGTTCAGGCATAAAGGGGGAGCCCTTTGTATATTACAGAAATACAATTAAAAAACTATCGCAATTATGAACATCTAGATCTTTCCTTTGAGGATAAAGTCAATGTAATTATTGGTGAAAATGCGCAAGGGAAAACAAATTTGATGGAAGCTATTTATGTGTTAGCGATGGCCAAATCTCATCGAACTTCGAATGACCGTGAACTTATCCGATGGGACGAGGATTATGGTAAAATAAAAGGTAGATTACAAAAACGAAATAGCTCCTTGTCTTTAGAATTAAACATTTCTAAAAAGGGGAAGAAGGCAAAGTTGAATCAACTTGAACAGCAAAAATTGAGCCAATATATTGGCGAAATGAATGTTGTTATGTTTGCCCCAGAAGATTTAAATCTTGTAAAAGGAAGCCCTCAAGTACGAAGACGCTTTTTGGATATGGAGCTTGGACAAATAGCTCCTGTGTATTTGTATGAATTAAGTCAATATCAAAAAGTGCTCACGCAGCGAAATCACTTGCTGAAGAAAATGCAAGGGAATAGTAAAAACGAGGAAACAATGCTAGATGTGTTTACACTTCAGCTTATTGAACATGGTGCGAAAATTCTGCGAAAACGTTTTGAATTTTTGCATTTGCTACAAGAGTGGGCCGCTCCAATTCATCGCGGGATTAGCAGAGGATTAGAGGAACTAGAAATAGTTTATAAACCAAGCGTGGATGTATCAGAATCAATGGATTTGTCGAAAATAAAAGAAGTATACTATGAAAGTTTTCAATCTGTGAAACAACGTGAAATTTTCCGTGGTACGACTTTAATTGGTCCTCATCGTGATGATTTACAATTCTTCGTTAATAGTAAAAATGTTCAAGTCTTTGGTTCGCAAGGACAACAACGAACAACCGCACTTTCCCTAAAGTTAGCTGAAATTGAATTAATTTATTCAGAGGTTAACGAATATCCAATCCTCTTACTAGATGATGTGTTATCAGAATTAGATGATTATCGCCAATCACATCTGCTAAATACAATTCAAGGAAAAGTGCAAACATTTGTGACAACGACGAGTGTCGACGGAATTGAACACGAAACATTAAAGCAAGCAAAAACAATTCATGTAACGAACGGCACGGTAGATTGTGAAATAGACAGAAGATAACTTCTGTTTAAATGGAAAAGTAGGTGATCTTTGTGTCAATGGAACAAAAACAAATGCAGGAAAATGCATATGATGAAAGTCAAATACAGGTACTAGAAGGTTTAGAAGCAGTTCGGAAACGTCCTGGTATGTACATTGGTACTACAAGCGGAAAGGGTCTTCATCACCTTGTATGGGAAATTGTCGATAATAGTATTGACGAAGCATTAGCAGGGTACTGTGACGAGATTAATGTCAGTATTGAAGAAGATAACAGTATCGTTGTAACAGATAATGGTCGTGGTATTCCGGTTGGTATACAAGAAAAGATGGGACGTCCTGCTGTAGAAGTTATTATGACTGTGCTTCATGCCGGTGGTAAATTCGGCGGTGGCGGTTATAAAGTTTCTGGTGGTTTACACGGTGTTGGTGCATCTGTTGTAAATGCTCTTTCCACAGAATTAGAAGTGTTTGTACATCGTGATGGAAAAATTCATTATCAAAAATATGAACGTGGTATTCCAGCTGCAGATTTAAAAGTAATTGGGGAAACGGATCATACAGGGACAATAACGCGTTTTAAACCAGATCCGGAAATCTTTACTGAGACAACGGAATATGAGTTTGATACATTAGCAACACGTATGCGTGAACTAGCATTCTTAAATCGTAATATTAGAATGATAATTGAAGATAAGCGTGAACAGAAACAAAAGAAAGAATTTCATTATGAAGGTGGAATTAAATCTTACGTTGAGCATTTAAATCGCTCGAAGGAGCCAATTCATGAGGAACCTGTATATGTAGAAGGTTCAAAAGATGGCATTCAGGTTGAAGTTGCGCTTCAATATAACGAAGGGTATACAAATCACATTTATTCATTCACAAATAACATCCATACGTATGAGGGCGGTACGCATGAAGTTGGCTTTAAAACAGCTTTAACACGTGTGATTAATGATTATGGACGTAAAAATAATATTTTAAAAGATGCTGATAGTAATCTAACGGGTGAAGATGTTCGTGAAGGTTTAACAGCAATTGTGTCCATCAAACATCCAAACCCACAGTTTGAGGGGCAAACCAAAACAAAGCTTGGAAATAGTGAAGCAAGAACGATTACAGAGTCTATATTCTCAGAGGCTTTTGAAAAGTTTTTACTTGAGAATCCAAACGTAGCTCGTAAAATCGTAGATAAGGGAACAATGGCAGCGAGAGCACGTGTTGCTGCTAAGAAAGCTCGTGAATTAACGCGCAGAAAAAGTGCGTTGGAAGTATCTAGTTTACCAGGTAAATTAGCAGATTGTTCTGCTAAGGATCCTTCTATTAGTGAAATTTATATTGTAGAGGGTGACTCTGCGGGAGGTTCTGCGAAACAAGGTCGTGATCGTCACTTCCAAGCGATTCTACCGCTAAAAGGTAAAATCATTAACGTAGAAAAAGCACGTTTAGACAAAATCTTATCTAACGATGAAGTGCGTACGATTATCACAGCAATTGGTACTAACGTTGGCGGAGATTTCGATATTGAAAAGGCTCGTTATCATAAGATTATTATTATGACGGATGCCGATGTCGATGGTGCGCATATTCGTACTCTATTATTAACGTTCTTTTATCGTTATATGCGCCAACTTCTTGAATATGGTTACGTGTATATCGCACAGCCGCCTTTGTTCAAAGTACAACAAGGGAAAAGAATTGAGTATGCTTACAATGATAAAGAGCTTGAAAGCATATTAGCGGAGATGCCAAAACAGCCAAAACCAGGTATTCAGCGTTATAAAGGTCTTGGAGAAATGAATCCAACGCAGTTATGGGAAACAACAATGGATCCAGAAGTACGTTCTCTTCTTCAAGTTTCACTTCAAGATGCAATAGAAGCAGATGAAACATTCGAAATCTTAATGGGAGATAAAGTTGAACCGCGTCGTAACTTTATCCAAGAAAACGCAAAATATGTGAAAAACCTTGATATTTAATGATTGATGACAGGAATCTGAGTGTTCCTGTCTTCTACATATAAATGAACAGGAAATGTAATGAGGAGGTGCTGGTTGATGTCAGACAACCAACAACAAGGCCGGATTCGAGAGGTTAATATTAGCCATGAAATGCGTACCTCGTTTTTAGATTATGCGATGAGCGTTATCGTATCTCGTGCGCTGCCAGATGTTCGAGATGGATTAAAACCTGTTCACCGTAGAATTTTATATGCGATGAACGATTTAGGAATTACTGCTGATAAAGCATACAAAAAGTCTGCACGTATTGTTGGTGAAGTAATTGGTAAGTACCATCCGCACGGTGATTCGGCAGTATATCAAACAATGGTGCGAATGGCCCAAGACTTTAGTCAACGTTATATGCTCGTAAATGGACATGGGAACTTCGGTTCTGTCGATGGTGATTTTGCAGCTGCAATGCGTTATACAGAAGCAAAAATGTCCAAGATTTCTATGGAATTACTGCGTGATATTTCCAAAAATACAATTGATTATCAAGATAACTACGATGGTTCGGAAAGAGAACCAATTGTCTTACCTGCGCGTTTTCCTAATTTATTAGTAAATGGTGCAACAGGTATCGCTGTTGGTATGGCGACGAATATTCCGCCACATCAACTAGGTGAAGTAATTGATGGAGTGTTAGCGTTAAGTCATAATTCTGAAATTACAATTGCTGAATTGATGGAGCATATTCCGGGTCCAGACTTCCCTACAGCGGGTCAAATTCTAGGACGCAGTGGTATTCGAAGAGCGTATGAAACAGGACACGGGACGGTTATTCTTCGTGGAAGAGTAGAAATTGAAGAGAAGGCAAATGGAAAGTCAACGATTATTGTAACTGAATTACCATATCAGGTGAATAAAGCAAGATTGATCGAAAAGATTGCTGAACTTGTTCGCGATAAAAAGATTGATGGTATTACAGATTTACGTGATGAATCAGATCGAAATGGTATGCGTGTCGTGATGGAATTAAGACGTGACGTAAATGCAAATGTATTGCTAAATAACTTATATAAGCATACAGCGCTTCAAACAAGTTTTGGTATTAACATGTTGTCACTCGTAAATGGGGAACCAAAGGTATTAAACTTAAAACAAACTTTATACTATTATTTAGAGCATCAAAAAGTTGTAATCCGCAGACGTACTGCTTATGAATTAGAGAAAGCGGAAGCACGTGCTCATATTCTAGAAGGTTTACGTGT
>NZ_JAUCFT010000008.1:12500-27500 GCF_030348195.1 Bacillus sp. DX4.1
CCAAGCAGTTAGGCTGATAAGTAGGCAAATCCGCTTATCGTGAAGGCTGAGCTGTGATGGGGAAGCTCCTTATGGAGCGAAGTCTTTGATTCCCCGCTGCCAAGAAAAGCTTCTAGCGAGATAAAAGGTGCCTGTACCGCAAACCGACACAGGTAGGCGAGGAGAGAATCCTAAGGTGTGCGAGAGAACTCTGGTTAAGGAACTCGGCAAAATGACCCCGTAACTTCGGGAGAAGGGGTGCTTTCTTAACGGAAAGCCGCAGTGAATAGGCCCAAGCGACTGTTTAGCAAAAACACAGGTCTCTGCGAAGCCGTAAGGCGAAGTATAGGGGCTGACACCTGCCCGGTGCTGGAAGGTTAAGGAGAGGGGTTAGCGCAAGCGAAGCTCTGAACTGAAGCCCCAGTAAACGGCGGCCGTAACTATAACGGTCCTAAGGTAGCGAAATTCCTTGTCGGGTAAGTTCCGACCCGCACGAAAGGTGTAACGATTTGGGCACTGTCTCAACCAGAGACTCGGTGAAATTATAGTACCTGTGAAGATGCAGGTTACCCGCGACAGGACGGAAAGACCCCGTGGAGCTTTACTGTAGCCTGATATTGAATTTTGGTACAGTTTGTACAGGATAGGCGGGAGCCATTGAAACCGGAGCGCTAGCTTCGGTGGAGGCGCTGGTGGGATACCGCCCTGACTGTATTGAAATTCTAACCTACGGGTCTCATCGACCCGGGAGACAGTGTCAGGTGGGCAGTTTGACTGGGGCGGTCGCCTCCTAAAGTGTAACGGAGGCGCCCAAAGGTTCCCTCAGAATGGTTGGAAATCATTCGTAGAGTGCAAAGGCATAAGGGAGCTTGACTGCGAGACCTACAAGTCGAGCAGGGACGAAAGTCGGGCTTAGTGATCCGGTGGTTCCGCATGGAAGGGCCATCGCTCAACGGATAAAAGCTACCCCGGGGATAACAGGCTTATCTCCCCCAAGAGTCCACATCGACGGGGAGGTTTGGCACCTCGATGTCGGCTCATCGCATCCTGGGGCTGTAGTCGGTCCCAAGGGTTGGGCTGTTCGCCCATTAAAGCGGTACGCGAGCTGGGTTCAGAACGTCGTGAGACAGTTCGGTCCCTATCCGTCGTGGGCGCAGGAAATTTGAGAGGAGCTGTCCTTAGTACGAGAGGACCGGGATGGACGCACCGCTGGTGTACCAGTTGTTCTGCCAAGGGCATAGCTGGGTAGCTATGTGCGGAAGGGATAAGTGCTGAAAGCATCTAAGCATGAAGCCCCCCTCAAGATGAGATTTCCCATAGCGTAAGCTAGTAAGATCCCTGAAAGATGATCAGGTTGATAGGTTCGAGGTGGAAGCATGGTGACATGTGGAGCTGACGAATACTAATAGATCGAGGACTTAACCATATAATATGAATGCTTATGTTATCTAGTTTTGAAGGAACATCCTTCATAGTTTGGTGATGATGGCAGAGAGGTCACACCCGTTCCCATACCGAACACGGAAGTTAAGCTCTCTAGCGCCGATGGTAGTTGGGACCTTGTCCCTGTGAGAGTAGGACGTCGCCAAGCAATCTTTAGACGAGTCATAATGACTCGTCTTTTTTGTATTTCCTAAGAAATGGCGGATTGTTGAGTAAGTAAAAACAACGAAATATAATAAGGTATTTTTTGTGCAGAGACAGCTAAAAATTGATAAATAAACGGGTAATCTTCAGAAGCGTAGCTTCCCAATAAGTCGTACCACCAATCTGTTTCATAGCGAGAAATCATACTCAAATTGTAGAGTAGTAAATAATGTGTAAGTAGTTCCGGTAAAAGTGCTTTAGGATTACGGACATCATGAGTTGTCGATAAATAGTAGGTATGTGTATGACAATCATAAGAAAAAGGTGTGCTATATAATGGATTCCATGTTTCAATAGGGGTCGAAAACACTAAGGAAGATTTATTTAATTCATTTGGCGTGTAGTGAATAAAAAGATGCTTACATGTTGTCTCTATATGACGAATGAAACGTTCTTTCGTCATATGTAAACGATCTAGTATAGCAGGAGGAAATGAAATATGATGTTCGTTTATTTTATCGACTTTGTACAGCATTTGTTTTTTTTGACTGTACTGAAACAGGTTTTTTAATTCAGCAATTTTTTCCGTTAGTTCTAGCATTGTAAATTTTTCGGTTTCCAAATGTTTCATGTGAAACATTCGTTCCGCCACATGAGTAAATAACCCATTTTTTTGTATTTTCACCTCATCTTCTAAAAATTGATATCCTTGTTTCTTTCGCTTACGTGTTGTTACGCCGTGTGCTAAGACTGTCGTTGATTCTGGATAATTCGGATCGACGGTTAATAAGCAAGCCTTTAAGAGCTGGCTCATGCCATAAAACTGCAACATAGGTTGAATGGAGAATGGGGCAGTTTTACATAATTCATAATAACTTTTCCCATGTTCCAAATAATAAATAAAGGGATAACAATTTTCGAAGCTTTTCTTTTCAGCGTTTTCAATAGGTAATTTTTCATAGCAGTGGACAAGATAACGTTGTACATGTTGGGATGAAAAAAAGAAACTTAATTGTTGCCAAGTATGAGATGTATGGTGCATATAATACGCTCCTTTTATTATCTAAAAATTCAAACATATATGTACTTTCTTGACAGTATTTTAACCAATTGTTAAGCTACTAATAATAATTTCTGGTATCATAGGGGGAAAAATTATGTGGGAATCTAAATTTGTTAAAGAAGGTTTGACATTCGATGATGTATTACTTGTACCAGCGAAGTCAGATATATTGCCAAGAGAAGTAAGTGTAAAGACTGTTCTATCTGAAAGCTTACAGTTAAACATTCCTTTAATTAGTGCAGGTATGGATACAGTAACAGAAGCTGATATGGCGATTGCTATGGCGCGTCAGGGCGGCTTAGGAATTGTTCATAAGAATATGTCTATTGAGCAACAGGCTGAGCAGGTTGATAAAGTAAAACGCTCTGAGAGCGGTGTTATTACAGATCCTTTCTTTTTAACTCCAGAACATCAAGTATATGATGCAGAACATCTTATGGGAAAATATCGTATTTCAGGTGTACCAATTGTAAATAACCTAGATGAGCAAAAATTGGTTGGTATTATTACAAACCGTGATATGCGTTTCATTCAAGACTACTCTATTAAAATTTCCGATGTGATGACAAAAGAGCAATTAATTACAGCTCCAGTTGGCACAACACTAGAAGATGCTGAAAAGATCCTACAGAAATATAAAATTGAAAAACTCCCTCTTGTTGATAATCACGGTGTATTACAAGGGCTTATCACAATTAAAGATATCGAAAAAGTAATTGAGTTTCCGAACTCTGCAAAAGATACACAAGGTCGTTTGCTTGTTGGAGCGGCAGTTGGTGTAACAGCAGACGCAATGCTTCGTATCGATGCATTAGTGAAAGCAAATGTTGACGTAATTGTTCTTGATACAGCTCATGGACATTCTCATGGTGTTATTGAAAAAGTAAAAGAAGTTCGTGCGAAATATCCATCATTGAATATTATTGCAGGTAATGTTGCCACAGCTGAAGCGACACGCGCATTAATCGAAGCAGGTGCAAATATTATTAAAGTTGGTATTGGACCTGGCTCTATTTGTACAACACGCGTTGTGGCAGGTGTTGGTGTCCCACAATTAACAGCAGTATATGATTGTGCAACAGAAGCTCGTAAGCACGGTATTCCAGTGATTGCTGATGGCGGTATTAAATACTCTGGAGATATGGTAAAAGCGTTAGCAGCAGGTGCACACGTTGTTATGCTTGGAAGTATCTTTGCAGGTGTAGCAGAGAGCCCAGGAGAAACTGAAATTTACCAAGGACGTCAATTTAAGGTATACCGCGGTATGGGTTCTGTTGGAGCAATGGAAAAAGGAAGTAAAGATCGTTACTTCCAAGAAGGCAACAAAAAACTTGTTCCAGAAGGAATTGAGGGACGAGTACCATTTAAAGGGCCTTTAGCTGATACAGTTCACCAATTAGTTGGGGGCTTACGTGCAGGTATGGGATATTGCGGAGCACAAGATTTAGAGTTCTTACGTGAGAATGCACAATTTATTCGCATGTCAGGTGCTGGCTTACGCGAAAGTCATCCACATGATGTACAAATTACAAAAGAATCTCCAAATTACTCTTTATAATGTCTTATATGTAAATAGACAGAGATCTAGTATCTCTGTCTATTTTTTTTTGATTATGTTAAAATAACGGTTATGTGAATACAAAGATATTGGAGGTAACAACAGTGAAAGGTATGTTTTGCAAGCGATTTATCGTAATGGTAACCGTGCTTACGCTATTTTGTAGCATGTTTGTTACATACAGCAGTGCATCGGCAGAAACAGGCCCTGCTTTGAATATTGAAGCAGGTGCAGCAATTTTAGTGGAAGCAAATTCTGGAAAAATTTTATATCAAAAAAATGCAGATGAATTATTAGCGATTGCTAGTATGACAAAAATGATGAGTGAGTACTTAGTTCATGAAGCAGTAGACAAAGGAAAACTGAAGTGGGATCAAAAGGTAAAGGTTTCTGACTATGCGCACACGATTTCACAAGATCGCTCATTATCCAACGTTCCTCTAGAAAATGGCGGATCTTATACAGTGAAAGAGCTATATGAAGCTATGGGCATTTATTCTGCAAATGGTGCAACAATCGCTTTAGCTGAAGCTGTTGCAGGAACGGAAGCAGATTTTGTAAAAATGATGAATGATAAAGCAAAAGAGCTTGGATTGAAAAATTATAAATTCGTAAACTCTACAGGGTTAACAAACAAGGATCTAAAAGGTAAACATCCGGAAGGGACAACACCGGATGAAGAAAATAAAATGTCTGCAAGAGATTGTGCAATCTTGGCACAACGTCTTATTCAAGATTTTCCAAAAGTATTAGAAACAGCTGGAATTCCGAAAAAGACATTCCAAGAGGGTGGAAAATATCCGATTAAGATGGATAACTGGAACTGGATGTTAAAAGGATTAATCATGCAGTATGAAGGTGTAGATGGTCTGAAAACAGGATCTACTCCAGAGGCTGGGGATTGCTTTACAGGTACAGCGGAAAGAAATGGTATGCGTTTAATTTCTGTTGTTATTAAAACAAACTCTCATACAGCACGCTTTGCAGAAACAAAGAAACTATTTGATTACGGTTTTACAAACTTTGAAGCGAAAAAGGTATATCCAAAAGGTTCAGCCGTAAAAGGACATGAGACTGTACAAGTAGAGAAAGCAAAAGATACGGATATAGCATTGCAAACGAAACAAGCTATCGTACTTCCAATGCCAAAAGGAAGTAAAGACGTTTATAAAACAGAGTTTAAAGCAATGAAAGAAAGACAAGAAGCACCAATTAAAAAGGGTACAACAATTGGTCAAATGGTTATATCAGCTAAAGAGGGTAATGATGCTGGCTTCTTAACAGGTAAATCCTTACAAGTAGATCTTGTAACAAAAGCAGAAGTAGAAAAAGCTAACTGGTTTACTCTTTCTATGCGTGGAATCGGTTCTTTCTTTGGCGGCATTTGGAACAGTGCTGTTGACACAGTAAAAGGTTGGTTTTAAAAGCTCCTCATTGTAGGAGCTTTTTTTATTTCCTATTTTTCACACTGACTTTATCAAAAAATAGTAGACAAGCCTCTAATAGTTAATGGTAGAATGTAAGAGTATTCTTAATTTTCGCCGTTAATGGGGAAAAGCAATTCACCTAGGGGGGTTTTTGTACATGGCAAATGTAACAGGAACAGAGCGTGTAAAACGCGGAATGGCAGAAATGCAAAAAGGCGGCGTCATCATGGACGTAGTTAACGCTGAACAAGCTAAAATTGCGGAAGAAGCAGGTGCAGTTGCTGTTATGGCATTAGAACGTGTTCCTGCAGATATTCGTGCGGCAGGTGGCGTTGCGCGCATGGCGGATCCAACAATTGTAGAAGATGTAATGGGCGCCGTATCGATTCCAGTTATGGCAAAATGTCGTATTGGGCATCTTGTAGAAGCGCGTGTACTAGAATCATTAGGGGTAGACTACATTGATGAGAGTGAAGTATTAACTCCAGCTGATGAAGTGTATCATTTAAATAAACGTGACTACACTGTTCCGTTCGTATGTGGATGTCGTGATATTGGGGAAGCGGCACGTCGTATTGCAGAAGGTGCATCCATGCTTCGTACAAAAGGTGAGCCTGGAACAGGAAACATTGTAGAGGCTGTACGTCATATGCGTCAAGTAAACGCAGAAATTCGTCAAGTTGCAAATCTACGTGAAGATGAATTAATGACATATGCAAAAAACACTGGGGCTCCTTATGAAGTATTACTTGAAATTAAACGTCTTGGTCGTTTACCAGTTGTAAACTTTGCAGCAGGTGGTGTTGCAACGCCAGCAGATGCTGCATTAATGATGCAACTTGGTGCAGATGGTGTATTCGTAGGATCTGGTATTTTCAAATCAGAAAACCCAGAAAAATTTGCACGTGCGATTGTTGAAGCGACAACACATTACGAAGACTATGAATTAATTGCAAGCCTTTCTAAAGGATTAGGCACTGCAATGAAAGGTGTCGAAATTTCAACATTATTACCAGAACAACGCATGCAAGAGCGCGGTTGGTAATTAAAGGAGATTTTAACATGGCTATAGTTGGTGTATTAGGTCTTCAAGGAGCTGTACGTGAACATGTGAAGGCAGTTGAAGCAAGTGGTGCAGAAGCTGTTATTGTGAAACGTGTGGAACAACTTGAAGAAATTGACGGACTTATTTTGCCGGGTGGTGAAAGTACAACAATGCGCCGCCTAATTGATAAATATGGGTTTATGGAACCGCTTCGCAAGTTTGCCAAATCGGGTAAACCGATGTTTGGTACGTGTGCAGGTATGATTTTACTTGCAAAAAACCTTGTAGGTTATGAGGAATCTCATATTGGTGCCATGGATATTACAGTTGAGCGCAATGCATTTGGTCGCCAAAAGGATAGCTTTGAAGTTGCTCTTTCGATAAAAGGTGTAGGGGAAGACTTTGTTGGTGTATTTATTCGTGCGCCATATGTGGTGAACGTAGCAGACAATGTTGAGGTTCTTTCTACACATGATGATCGAATGGTAGCAGTAAAGCAAGGTCCATTTTTAGCTGCTTCGTTCCATCCAGAGCTAACGGATGATCATCGCGTTACAGCGTATTTTGTACAGATGGTGAAAGAAGCGAAAATGAAAAAAGTTGTATAAGTAACTTGCAACTTGTGAAAGATTATAGTAAATTGATGATAACAATTTTATAAGATAAACGTGTTGATAGGAAGTAGTAACAAATTTTGTTTCTTATAGAGAGTCGGTGGTTGGTGAAAACCGATAGAAGCAATTTGTGAATCCATCCTGGAATGAAATGTGGAATGTCATTTAAGACTAGTAAACATTTCCGGTGAAGAGTCGTTATTTCTACTTGAGAGGAAGGCGATATTGCTTTCAACTAGGGTGGCAACGCGGTTTAACTTCCGTCCCTTTTACAGGGACGGGAGTTTTTTGTTTTTATAAATAAAAAGGAGGAATACATGATGCTTGATATTAAATTTTTACGTACAAACTTTGAAGAAGTAAAAGCAAAATTACAGCATAGAGGCGAAGATTTAACTGATTTTGGTCGCTTTGAAGAACTAGATACAAAAAGAAGAGAGCTTCTTGTGCAAACAGAAGAGTTAAAAAGTAAGCGTAATGAAGTGTCTCAACAAATTTCTGTATTAAAACGTGAAAAGAAAGACGCAGACGCGCTAATTGTAGAGATGCGAGAAGTAGGAGAGAAAATAAAGGATCTTGATAATGAGCTTCGCGTAGTAGAAGAAGATTTAGAACGATTAATGCTTTCTATTCCAAATATTCCTCATGAATCTGCACCAATTGGGGAAACAGAGGATGATAATGTACAGGCGCGCACTTGGGGAGAAGTGAAAGAATTTGATTTTGAACCAAAACCCCATTGGGACCTTGCTACTGATTTGGGGATTTTAGACTTTGAACGTGCAGCTAAAGTAACAGGAAGTCGTTTTGTATTTTATAAAGGTGCAGGTGCAAGATTAGAGCGCGCTTTAATTAGCTTCATGCTTGACCTTCACACAGACGAGCACGGTTATGAAGAAGTTTTACCTCCTTATATGGTAAACCGTGCAAGCATGACAGGAACAGGACAACTTCCAAAGTTTGAAGAAGATGCGTTTCGTATTGAAAGCGAAGATTACTTCCTAATTCCTACAGCCGAAGTACCTGTAACAAATATGCACCGTGATGAAATTTTAAACGGAGAGCAGTTACCAATTCGCTATGCAGCATTTAGCGCATGTTTCCGTTCTGAAGCAGGATCTGCCGGTCGTGATACACGTGGTTTAATTCGTCAGCATCAATTTAATAAAGTAGAACTTGTGAAGTTTGTAAAACCAGAAGATTCTTATGAAGAATTAGAAAAGTTAACAAATGATGCGGAACGCGTGTTACAATTATTAGGTCTACCGTATCGTGTTATGAGCATGTGCACAGGAGATTTAGGATTTACAGCAGCGAAGAAATACGACATCGAAGTATGGATTCCGAGCTACGGTACATATCGTGAAATCTCTTCTTGTAGTAACTTTGAAGCGTTCCAAGCAAGACGTGCAAACATTCGTTTCCGCCGCGATACAAATGCAAAACCGGAACATGTTCATACATTAAATGGATCTGGACTTGCAATTGGACGTACAGTTGCAGCAATTTTAGAAAACTACCAACAAGAAGATGGTACAATTATAATTCCAGAAGTTCTTCGCCCTTATATGGGAGGGAAAACAGTTATTAAATAAATTGAAATTTTCATCGGTATGAGTGTTGTCAGTAAAATAACTATAGGAAAAGGATGTTCTTTCCTTTTCCTACAATTTATTATAGTGGGGTTGACTAACTGTTTTTCTTTTGATATTATATTTGATGTCAATATGGAGGAATACCCAAGTCTGGCTGAAGGGATCGGTCTTGAAAACCGACAGGCGGCGAGAGCCGTGCGGGGGTTCGAATCCCTCTTCCTCCTCCAGATATAATTGACAACAGCGCATATAAGTGGAGATTGGAGAACTCGTTACCAACACGTAACGAGTTTTTATTTTAAAACCAATCAGAAAGTATGATGTAAGGCTGTTGATGCCTTATGAAACACTCATATTCCGATGATTATCTTCATAGATATGAAAGGGGTCACCATGGATATTATTATACAAACGTTTCCGCTTGACGGAAAAACTTTATACTATGTACAATGCCCAGTTTGTAAGAAAAATAGAATTTTGAACAGTGCTGCAAACGTATCTCGCACTATAAGTGACGAGACATTTCGTAAGCTTTGCGGTTGTATTTGCAACGTGAAACAAGAAATGAAAAAAGTAGAGGCGCCGAAAAAAGTGGAGAAGAAAGAAGCAGCTCCAAAACGTACAGGCAAAGTACTAACAGCAGTAATTAATGGGAAAGAAATGACCGTTAAAGAAATTGCTGAAGCATATGACATTAGTACAAGTACTGTTCGTCAGCGTATTCATGCAGGCAAACCAGAGAGTGAAATTATTGCTCCAACAAAAAAGAAAAAGTAAGTTAATAGGAAAACCCGTGCATCCGCACGGGTTTTTTATTTTACAAGTTTACGTGTTTGTTGTAGAGAGTTCCCTATTTTCTTTACAATTGGTTCGATAGAATTTTCATTTTTTAAAATATCGTACTCATTAATATTCAATCGTAGTACGGGGCATGAGTTAAAGTTATTAATCCAATTTTCGTAACGTCCATGCATTTCTTCCCAATATTCAATCGGTGTTTGTTGTTCCATTGGACGACCACGCTCTTGAATACGATCTACAATATCGTCAAAAGAACCTTCTAAATAAATAAGTAAGTCTGGGTGTGGGAAGTAAGGTGTCATGACCATTGCATTGAATAGACCTTTATAGGTTTCGTAATCCGTTTCTGTCATCGTTCCTTTTTCGTGATGCATTTTTGCGAAAATACCAGTATCCTCATAGATAGAGCGGTCTTGAATAAAGCCGCCACCGTATTCAAAAATTCTTTTTTGTTCTTTAAAGCGTTCTGCTAAAAAGTAAATTTGTAGATGGAAGCTCCAACGTGTGAAATCAGCATAAAACTTATCTAAATAAGGATTTGAATCTACTTTTTCAAATGATGTACGGTAACCTAGGGCGTTGGCAAGTGCATTTGTCATTGTTGATTTACCAACACCAACTGTACCGGCAATGGTAATTACTGCATCATTTGGTATATCGTACTTTTGCCTTAAATTCATTGCTATTTTGTCTCCTTTAAGAGTGTATTTTGAAGGGCAGATAAGATTGTATGCAAATCATCATTGTTTTTCACGAAATCCATGTTATCTCCATTGAATCTTAACACTGGGATATCAGGATGATCCCTTTTGAAAGCGTCCATTGCCGTTTCATAATCTTCAATAAGTTGTAGTAAGTAATTTGGATCCATATTTTTTTCGAATTCTCGTCCGCGCATCGCAATTCGTTTTTGTAATGTTTCTAAACTCGCTGTTATATATACAATTACATTTGGTACAGGCATATCTTGCGTAAGAATGCGATAAACCTGCATGTACTTGTCATATTGTGTGTCCTTCAATGTACGAGATGCGAAAATTAAATTTTTAAATATATGATAGTCTGCTACCACGGGCTTGCTGTGTTTCAAATACTTTATATTAATGTCTTCTAATTGCTTGTAGCGATTGCAAAGGAAGAACATTTCTGTTTGAAAACTCCATTCTTCAATATCTTCATAAAATTTTCCTAAGAAAGGATTTTCATCAACAATCTCTTTTAATAGGTGGAGTTGCATGTGAGTCGAAATCGCCTTCGCTAACGAAGTTTTTCCGACACCGATTGGTCCTTCAACCGTGATAAATGGTACTCTGGTCACGCTGTTTCCTCCTTTCGATTCATAATTTGCCGTAAATAAAAAGCACAAAACAGAATTATTGTAGCATAAGAGGGAAGTGAGCGGACTAATTTGTTATAAAAAGTTAGAAAATCGACGTATGCTATTCAAGTTTTAATTGAAAGGAAGGCATAATATTTGCTTTTAATGTAGCCTCCATTATTTTTAAAGCATGTTGGTTATCTTGATCGGAATTAGAGACAGTGCAATTTTGGGGTACATATAATGTATAGTTCCTCATATGAGCGTCATTCGCTGTGAATAAAATGCATATATTTCCAGCTATTCCTGTTATGATGAGTTTTTCAATTTTTAAATGCCCTAATAAAGAGTTTAGAGGGGTTTCATAAAAAGCAGAATAATGTGGTTTAATAAAAACATAGTCATCTGTTTCTGGAGCAATAGCTTGTATAATATTTTTGCTATAATCATTTGTACAATGGGTAATGAGCTGATCAATATCAGCTCGCCATAGATAATAGTGATCATTGATATAAATAACAGGATAACCTAACGTTTTCATTGTTTGTTTCATTTTCAGGATGGGTTCGATAATCGTTTGGCATTTCTGTGCGAGAATCGATCCATGTGAGAATTGAAAGTCATTAATCATATCAATAATTAACAGTGCAGTATTTTTCATATGTAATCTCCTTTCCTTTCTCTTTAGATTGGATTGAATGTGTGAAAGTTATCCCGCTACCTGCAAGAGTCGAATTGGTCGTACTAACCATTAATAAGGGTGAAGAA
Source organism: Bacillus sp. DX4.1 (assembly GCF_030348195.1). Lineage (NCBI taxonomy): Bacteria > Bacillati > Bacillota > Bacilli > Caryophanales > Bacillaceae > Bacillus > Bacillus sp. DX4.1. The sequence continues at coordinate 24,256 of NZ_JAUCFT010000008.1, forward strand.
CCACCACACTTTATTTGTAATGAGAGGATTTTGTCATGGAACAAGATATTTATTTTATGAAGCTTGCAATAGAAGAAGCGAAAAAAGCCGAAGCAATACAAGAAGTCCCGATTGGAGCTGTCGTTGTATTAGATGGGGAAGTAATTAGTTTTGCTCATAACTTAAGGGAAACGCAGCAGCGATCTGTTGCACATGCGGAGTTATTGGCAATAGATGAAGCTTGCAAAAAGTTAGGAACATGGCGCTTAGAAAATGCTACGTTATACGTGACGTTAGAACCGTGTCCGATGTGTGCGGGTGGAATTGTACTATCTCGTGTAAAGCGAGTGGTATATGGTGCCAGTGATCCCAAGGGTGGATGCGCAGGTACATTAATGAATCTTTTAACAGATGAACGTTTTAACCATCAATGCGAAGTTGTACCAGGTGTAATGGAAGAAGAATGTGGTATATTGTTAACAAACTTTTTTAGAGAACTTCGTAAAAAGAGAAAAGAGAAAAAGGAAAAACTGGATAAAAATACCGACTGTTAACATGTTTGCAATTTATAATAAAACAAGTTATACTGATAATGTCTTGATAAAGACAACCTAATATTGGTTTTAACTTTGCCGTGCTAAGCGGGGAGGTAGCGGTGCCCTGTACTCGCAATCCGCTCTAGCGAGGCCGAAACCCTTCTCGAGGTTATGTTACTGTAAGGCCTGCCTTAAGTAAGTGGCGTTGACGTTCGGGTCCTGCGCAACGGGACCCCGTGAACCTTGTCAGGTCCGGAAGGAAGCAGCAATAAGCGGGTTTTCTCGTGTGCCGCAGGAGTGCCTGAACCGAGTTAACTGCTTAAGTAACGCTTATGGTACGTAATCGACAGAAGGTGCACGGCAGTTATATATGTATACAAAACTCACCTACATGATGAAGGTGGGTTTTTTGTATAGAAAATAACTTTTGGAATCTATAAACAGAATGGGTTATAATAAACGAGATAATAACCTTTGAGGGAGGCCGTGTTTTCGTGTCATACCAAGCGTTATACCGAACATGGAGGCCGCAAAAATTTGAAGATGTAGTCGGTCAAAAGCACGTAACAAAAACGTTGCAAAATGCCCTTCTTCAGGAGAAAGCGTCGCATGCCTACTTGTTTTCTGGTCCAAGGGGAACAGGGAAAACGACAATTGCAAAAGTGTTTGCGAAAGCGATTAACTGTGAGCATGCACCAACAGCTGAACCTTGTAACGAATGTCCTGCTTGTTTAGGCATTACGAAAGGATCTATTTCAGATGTATTAGAAATTGATGCGGCTTCAAATAACGGTGTAGATGAAATTCGAGATATAAGAGATAAAGTGAAATATGCCCCAAGTGCAGTCGGATATAAAGTATATATTATTGATGAAGTCCACATGCTCTCTATGGGTGCTTTTAATGCGCTTTTAAAAACGTTAGAAGAACCACCACAACATGTTATCTTTATTTTAGCAACAACAGAACCACATAAAATCCCACCTACTATCATTTCACGTTGTCAGCGCTTTGAGTTTCGGAAAATATCAGTACATGACATCGTAGAGCGATTAGCAACTGTTGTTACAAATGAAGGTACAAAGGTGGAAGAGGAAGCGCTACAAATTGTTGCCCGTGCTGCTGAAGGTGGTATGCGTGATGCTTTAAGCCTCATTGATCAAGCGATTTCTTATAGTGATGAAACAGTTACAGTCGAGGATGTTTTGGCGGTAACGGGTTCTGTTTCTCAGCAATATTTAGGGAATCTTGTAGAATGTATACGTGAAAATGATGTATCGAGAGCATTGCGCATCATTGATGAGATGATGAGTAAAGGAAAAGATCCAATGCGTTTTATGGAAGATTTCATTTATTATTATCGTGATATGCTCTTATATCAAACCTCACCACAATTAGAACATATGTTAGAGCGGGTAGTCGTAGATGATCAGTTCCGTATGTTAAGTGAAGAAATGAAATCGGAGATCATCTATGAAATTATTCATACACTGAGTAAAGGTCAACAGGAAATGAAGTGGACAAATCATCCTCGTATTTTCCTAGAAGTTGTCATGGTACAGCTTTGTCAACAATTCATGTTGAATGCAAATGGAGCAGACCGTTTGCAAGTGATTATGAACAGAATGCAACAACTGGAAAAAGAATTAGAACATGTAAAGAAAAACGGAGTGCCAGCTGGTGTGCAACAAGAAGTAAGAGAGACACGCGCGGCGCCAAAACCGGTGCGTACAGGAAGTATGAAAATTCCTGTGGGGCGTGTGCATGAAGTATTAAAACAGGCGAAGCGCCAGGAATTAGAGCGTTTAAAAGGTGTATGGGGTGAGTTGTTAGGAAGACTCAAAGCTCACAATAAAGTGGCGTTTGCAGTTTTGTTAGAAAATAGTGAGCCGGTTGCAGCTTCTGAAGATTCCTATGTTCTGGCATTCCAATATGAGATACATTGTAAAATGGCGAGTGAAAATCGAGACGCGACAGATACCGTAGAACAAATTCTTTTTGAATTGCTTAATAAAAGGTTACACATGATTGCAATTCCAAAAAGTGAATGGGGTAAAATACGCGAAGACTTTTTACAACATGATGGTGGAGCTTCAGAAGATGCTGCAGAAAAAAAAGTAGATCCTCTCGTAGAAGAGGCTGTAAAATTAGTAGGGAAACAACTCATTGAAATAAAAGAATAAACATACTTAGGAGGAATTATTATGATGCGTGGTGGAATGGGAAATATGAATAACATGATGAAACAAATGCAAAAGATGCAAAAGCAAATGGCAAAAGCACAAGAGGAACTTGGAGAAAAAGCAATTGAAGGTACAGCTGGTGGTGGAATGGTTACAGTTATCGTAAATGGCCACAAGCAAGTTGTTGAAGTGAAAATTAAAGAAGAAGTTGTAGACCCAGAAGATATCGAAATGTTACAAGACCTTGTATTAGCTGCTACAAATGACGCACTTAAGAAAGCGGAAGAACTGTCAAATTCTACAATGGGACAATTTACAAAAGGCCTAAACTTACCAGGTGGAATGTTCTAAGTAGGAGGATATTTATACATGCATTATCCAGAACCGATTGCAAAGCTTATTGATAGCTTTATGAAGCTACCAGGTATTGGTCCAAAAACAGCTGTTCGATTGGCCTTTTTCGTATTAGATATGAAAGAAGATGACGTATTAGATTTTGCGAAATCACTTGTAAATGCAAAACGAAATTTAACATATTGTTCTGTTT
>NZ_JAUCFT010000008.1:32500-82500 GCF_030348195.1 Bacillus sp. DX4.1
CCCGCTGCCAAGAAAAGCTTCTAGCGAGATAAAAGGTGCCTGTACCGCAAACCGACACAGGTAGGCGAGGAGAGAATCCTAAGGTGTGCGAGAGAACTCTGGTTAAGGAACTCGGCAAAATGACCCCGTAACTTCGGGAGAAGGGGTGCTTTCTTAACGGAAAGCCGCAGTGAATAGGCCCAAGCGACTGTTTAGCAAAAACACAGGTCTCTGCGAAGCCGTAAGGCGAAGTATAGGGGCTGACACCTGCCCGGTGCTGGAAGGTTAAGGAGAGGGGTTAGCGCAAGCGAAGCTCTGAACTGAAGCCCCAGTAAACGGCGGCCGTAACTATAACGGTCCTAAGGTAGCGAAATTCCTTGTCGGGTAAGTTCCGACCCGCACGAAAGGTGTAACGATTTGGGCACTGTCTCAACCAGAGACTCGGTGAAATTATAGTACCTGTGAAGATGCAGGTTACCCGCGACAGGACGGAAAGACCCCGTGGAGCTTTACTGTAGCCTGATATTGAATTTTGGTACAGTTTGTACAGGATAGGCGGGAGCCATTGAAACCGGAGCGCTAGCTTCGGTGGAGGCGCTGGTGGGATACCGCCCTGACTGTATTGAAATTCTAACCTACGGGTCTCATCGACCCGGGAGACAGTGTCAGGTGGGCAGTTTGACTGGGGCGGTCGCCTCCTAAAGTGTAACGGAGGCGCCCAAAGGTTCCCTCAGAATGGTTGGAAATCATTCGTAGAGTGCAAAGGCATAAGGGAGCTTGACTGCGAGACCTACAAGTCGAGCAGGGACGAAAGTCGGGCTTAGTGATCCGGTGGTTCCGCATGGAAGGGCCATCGCTCAACGGATAAAAGCTACCCCGGGGATAACAGGCTTATCTCCCCCAAGAGTCCACATCGACGGGGAGGTTTGGCACCTCGATGTCGGCTCATCGCATCCTGGGGCTGTAGTCGGTCCCAAGGGTTGGGCTGTTCGCCCATTAAAGCGGTACGCGAGCTGGGTTCAGAACGTCGTGAGACAGTTCGGTCCCTATCCGTCGTGGGCGCAGGAAATTTGAGAGGAGCTGTCCTTAGTACGAGAGGACCGGGATGGACGCACCGCTGGTGTACCAGTTGTTCTGCCAAGGGCATAGCTGGGTAGCTATGTGCGGAAGGGATAAGTGCTGAAAGCATCTAAGCATGAAGCCCCCCTCAAGATGAGATTTCCCATAGCGTAAGCTAGTAAGATCCCTGAAAGATGATCAGGTTGATAGGTTCGAGGTGGAAGCATGGTGACATGTGGAGCTGACGAATACTAATAGATCGAGGACTTAACCATATAATATGAATGCTTATGTTATCTAGTTTTGAAGGAACATCCTTCATAGTTTGGTGATGATGGCAGAGAGGTCACACCCGTTCCCATACCGAACACGGAAGTTAAGCTCTCTAGCGCCGATGGTAGTTGGGACCTTGTCCCTGTGAGAGTAGGACGTCGCCAAGCAATCAAAGACGAGTCAATTGACTCGTCTTTTTTGTATTTTAGGAAAATAAAAGTCAAAGATATGAGTTGAATGAATCATCATTGGAGAATAGAATGTCTTACTGATGGAAACCCTATTTTATTCCGCTATTCGCGGGCAGTGTTAGGTCGAGGATAAACTGCCCACGAATAGCGGATGTGTGTAACTAATGAGCAGTGGAGGATGAAGAAAGCCCCTACTGATCAAAGTTTCACTTTATTATATTGGGTGACAAACACGATGCCCAAATATCATTCATATAATACATATGTAAAGAAAGGATGTATATTTTCCTGAAAATTGTTAAGGACTGTAAGTATATTAATTGAGTTAGTCTTATAAGAGAAAAAAACACAAATGATCGAGAAATGGAAGTTTTACTATTTAAAGAGGGGAGGAAGTGTCTTGCGTCGTTTCTTGTTATTCATGAAAGAGAAGCGATAAGGGCGTATATTATGAACATAGATGAAAAGGTTTGTATCGTATGCGAACATAAGAAAGATGATGGAATACATTTATATGCCAGTTTTATATGCAAAGCTTGTGAAAGGGACATGGTAGAAACGGAGACAAGTGACCCTAAATATATATATTTTTTACAACAACTGAGAAAAATACAAACATCATATTCATAAATAGGCGAACATGCCTATTATTTTTTTTGTCCCATTCTCTGTATAATGGATAGAGAATGAAAAGTAAGGAAGAGGTAAGTATGAATCAAAAGCAAATGCCATTATATGAAGCGTTAATACAATTTAGGGATAAACAGCCTTTGTCTTTACATGTTCCAGGGCATAAAAATGGATTAAATTTCCCCAAGCGGGCTCGGGCTGGTTTTAATGATATACTTTCTATTGATGTGACAGAATTAACGGGGCTAGATGATCTTCATAGTCCTTTTGAATGTATAGATGAAGCACAACGTTTGTTAGCGGATGTATATGATGTACAAAAGAGTTATTTTTTAATTAATGGTTCTACAGTTGGAAACTTAGCAATGATTTTATCTTGTTGCAAGGAGCATGATATTGTACTTGTACAAAGAAACTGTCATAAATCTATTCTAAATGGATTGAAGTTAGCGGGAACACGTCCGGTCTTTTTAGACCCTTGGATTGATGAAGCATATGGTGTACCAGTTGGTATACAACATGAAGTCATTCAAAAGGCAATTGAACGATATCCAGAAGCAAAGGCACTAATTTTAACACATCCGAATTATTATGGTATGGGGATAGACTTAAAAGGGAGTATTAAATGTGCACATGCGCAAGGGATTCCTGTTTTAGTAGATGAAGCACATGGGGCACATTTTTGTATTGGAGAGCCTTTTCCAAAGTCAGCATTGGCATATGGTGCTGATATTGTGGTACATTCGGCGCATAAAACATTACCCGCTATGACAATGGGCTCTTACTTACATATAAATAGTAATGTAATTGATGAAGAAAAAGTGTCTTCTTATTTAACTATGTTACAATCTAGCAGCCCGTCCTATCCAATTATGGCTTCGTTAGATGTGGCTCGTTTTGCATTAGCGAAAATAAAAGAAGAAGGTTGTCATGACATTTTTGTATTTCTTCAGCAATTTAGAGAAGAACTACAATGTATTCCCCAAATTAAGGTTTTACAGTATCCCCTTCAGGATGAGTTGAAAATGACAGTACAAACGCGTTGTCAGTTATCTGGATATGAATTGCAACGCATATTTGAAGGAGCTGGCATATACGCAGAAATGGCCGACCCATATAATGTTCTGCTTATTTTACCATTGCAAGTGAATGATAGGTACTTAAAAGCGGTACAGATAATAAAATCAGCATTACATGTTTATGAGGTAACAGACAGAACACCATCTATTCGGTATACTTACAAAGGGGCTTTTTCTTCTTTACCATTTACATATAAGCAATTAGAAAAGTATAAGAAGAAAGTTGTACCCTTGCAAGAAGCAATCGGAATGATTACAGCAGATATGGTTATACCGTATCCGCCAGGAATTCCTTTACTTATGTACGGAGAAGAAATTACTGCAGAGCATATTGAACAAATTTCTTATTTAGAAGAAACGGGCGCTCGTTTTCAAGGAAACACAAAATATATGACTGTATATAATATAGAGAGAAAGTAGGTTTTAGGATGAAGGGATTATTTGTAACAATTGAAGGGCCAGAAGGTTCAGGTAAATCAACATTAATTACAAAGATATTGCCGTACTTTGAGCAGAAGGAACAAAAGGTGATGGCAACGCGTGAACCGGGTGGTATTGCCATTTCAGAAGAGATTCGAACGATTCTACATAAACAAGAGTATACGATGATGGAAGCACGCACAGAGGCGTTATTATATGCTGCGGCACGTAGACAGCATTTAGTAGAAAAGGTAATGCCAGCTTTAGAGAAGAACTATCTTGTGTTATGCGATCGTTTTATTGACAGCTCTCTTGCCTACCAGGGTTATGCGAGAGGTCTTGGGATTGATAAAGTATTTGAAATTAATCGTTTTGCAACAGAAGATTGTATGCCAGGATTGACTATTTATTTAGATATTGAACCAGAAGTAGGCTTAGCACGTATTGAAAAAGATGCTAATCGTGAAGTAAATCGGTTAGATTTAGAAAGTATTGCATTTCACAAGAGGGTACATGAAGGGTATTTACAAGTTGTAGATCGTTTCTCAGATCGTATTGTCGTTGTGGATGCAAATAAACCAATGGAAGAGATTGCGGAAGAAGTCATTCAGCTTATAGAAGGAAAGTTGTTATAATAGAAGGAAAGTATAAAACAAGTGAGGTATGCATTATGACGAAGACGTGGGAGCAGCTTTCTGCTATACAGCCCATTGGTGTAAAAATGTTGATGAATAGTATTGAAAAGGAGCGTATATCCCACGCTTATTTGTTAGAAGGGCCAAAAGGAACTGGAAAGTTTGAAACAGCAATTCAAATGGCCAAAAGCTTTCTTTGTTTACAAAGGAATGGTGTAGAACCATGTCATACATGTACGAATTGTCGCAGAATTGATTCAGGGAATCATCCCAATATACACATTGTGAAGCCAGATGGACTATCTATTAAAAAGCAACAGATTCATGACTTGCAGGAAGAGTTTTCGAAAACAGGTTTAGAGGCAAATAAAAAGGTGTATATTATTGAGCATGCAGATCGAATGACAGCAAATGCTGCCAATACTTTATTGAAATTTTTAGAAGAGCCAAGTAGCGACACGACTGCTATCTTACTTACAGAACAAAGTCATCAAATTTTAAATACCATTTTATCACGCTGTCAAGTTGTTACATTTCGGCCGCTTTCTGCAGAATCTTTAATTCAGAGATTGCAAGATGAAGGAATTACAATTTCTTTATCTACCCTAGCGGCACAACTTACGAATAGTTTTGAGGAAGCATTATTACTATGCGATGATGAATGGTTTGCACAAGCACGAGCTTTAGTGATAAAATTATGTGAAGCGCTCGAAAAAGATACAGCCTCTCTTTTTTTTGTACAAGAAAAGTGGGTAAAACACTTTGGAGAGAAAGAACAATTACAACAAGGTTTAGATATGTTACTCCTTATTTATAAGGATTTATTATATGTTCACTTAGGAGAAGAAGATCGTCTTGTTTTTCAAGAGCAAAAAGAGATGTTTCAATCTTTCACCTATGCTCAGAAGCGCATTGTATCAGCTCTTTTCAATATATTAGAAGCAAAAAATAGAATCAACGCTAATGTAAATGCGCAGCTTGTATTCGAGCAGTTAGTGTTGCGGTTGCAGGAGGGATGACCGTTTTGTACGATGTAGTAGGTGTTCGCTTTAAGAAGGCCGGAAAAGTATATTACTTTGACCCGAATCAATTTGATATCTCGGAAAATGAATTTGTGATCGTGGAAACAGTGCGAGGTATTGAATATGGGAAAGTGGTTATTACAAAAAAACAAGTTGATGAAAACGATGTTGTACTACCGTTGAAGAAAGTCATTCGCATTGCAAATGAAAATGACCGGACCATTGTTGAAGAGAACAAGCATGCTGCAAAAGAAGCATATCAAGTTTGTCAACAAAAGGTAGGAGAACACAATCTTGATATGAAACTTGTAGATGTAGAATATACTTTTGATCGTAATAAGATTATTTTTTATTTTACAGCGGATGGTCGTATTGATTTCCGTGAGCTTGTAAAAGACTTAGCTGCAATTTTTCGGACAAGAATTGAGCTAAGACAAATTGGGGTTCGTGATGAAGCGAAAATGCTTGGTGGCATTGGCCCATGTGGTCGTATGCTTTGTTGTTCTACATTTTTAGGAGATTTTGAACCTGTATCCATTAAAATGGCAAAGGATCAAAATTTATCATTAAATCCTGCGAAAATTTCTGGGTTATGCGGCCGACTAATGTGCTGTTTAAAATATGAGAATGATGAGTATGAAGCAGCGAAAGAACAGCTTCCTGACTTAGATCAAAGAATACAAACACCACATGGTATTGGACGTGTAATCGGATTAAATATTTTAGAAAGATTAATTCAAGTGGAACTAGTAGACAAGGAACGGATAGTGGAATATACGTTAGATGAATTAATTAATGAAGGGGTCGTTTCGAGTCAAACCACAGATTAATGAGGTGGGTGCTTGTGGAGAAAAAGGATATTTTTGCAGCGGTTTCCAGTATGGAAGAGCAAATTGGACATTTATATAAACAGTTGGGAGAATTAAAGCAGCATCTCGCAGAGTTACTTGAAGAAAACCAACATATTAAAATGGAAAATGAAAATTTGCGACATCGTTTTGAAGAAGTGCAGAGTAAAGAAAAACAAAAAACTCAGAAACGAAAAGAAATGAAACCTAAAACAGATATTGGCGAAGGATATGATAATTTAGCACGCTTATATCAAGAAGGTTTCCATATTTGTAATTTACATTATGGAAGTGTACGTAAAGAAGGAGATTGTTTATTCTGTCTGTCATTTTTAAATAAAAAATGAAATTACCTTTCCAATGCATTGGAAAGGTAATTTTTTATACATGAAAACAAAATTAAGGTAAAACGAGTCTTACCTTCACGTTAGTGAGGGATAAAATAGGGCAGGTTAAGTATAAGAAAGGAAACAGTATATGCATTTATATGAAGATGAGCGTTTAGATTATCTACTAGCAGAAGAAATGAAAATTATACAAAGTCCATCCGTATTTAATTTTTCTTTAGATGCGGTCTTACTTGCAAACTTTGCTTGGGTTCCGATTCAAAAAGGAAATTTACTTGATTTATGTACAGGAAATGCTGTAATTCCACTTTTATTAAGTACGAAAACAAAAGGAGTAATTACAGGGGTAGAAATTCAAGAACGTCTGTATGATATGGGTGTAAGAAGTGTTCAGTATAATAAGTTAGAAGAGCGAATTCATTTGATTCACGGAGATTTAAAGGATATGCCAGAAGAGCTTGGACGTCATCAGTACGATGTTGTGACATGTAATCCACCGTATTTTCAAACACCAAAGACATCTGAGAAAAATATAAATGAACATTTAGCGATTGCTCGTCATGAAATTATGTGTACGCTAGAAGATGTGGTACGTGTTAGTAGCCAGCTTGTAAAGCAGGGCGGGAAAGTAGCATTCGTACATCGTCCTGGGCGTTTGCTTGATATTGTAACGCTAATGAGAAAATATAAGATTGAGCCGAAACGTGTGCAGTTTGTATATCCAAAGGTTGGTAAAGAAGCAAATACGCTTTTAATTGAAGGAATTAAAGATGGAAATGCAGATTTGAAAATTTTACCGCCACTTTTTGTATATGAAGACAATAATGAATATACAAAGGAGCTTCGTTCAATTTTATATGGAGAAGAATAAGCATTGTTTTTATGTTGTAGAATGTTCAGATAGAAGTTATTATGCGGGATATACAAATAATATAGAGAAGCGACTTCAAACTCACAACAGTGGAAAGGGGGCACGCTATACGCGTGCTAGGCTTCCTGTTGTTTTGAAGTATATGGAATACCATGAGGATAAACGAACAGCCATGCAAGCAGAATATCATTTTAAACAGTTAAAACGAAAAGAAAAAGAGGCATATATGCAAAAAGGAGAACGTTATGTGGCAGCAAAAAAGCTTTCAACAAAATGAAAAAGGGGTCTTATATTTAGTTCCGACTCCGATTGGCAATTTAGAAGATATGACGTTTCGTTCCATTCGGATATTGAAAGAAGCAGATATCATTGCTGCTGAGGATACGAGGCAAACGAAAAAACTTTGTAACTACTTTGAAATTGAAACGCATGTTATGAGTTATCATGAACACAATAAGGAAGTAAGTGGACGTAAGATTTTAGATAAGTTAGAGGACGGAAAAACAGTAGCGCTTGTAAGTGATGCTGGTATGCCGTGTATTTCTGATCCTGGCTACGATATTGTTGTAGAAGCTGTAGCAGGACAATATCATGTTATTCCACTTCCAGGGGCAAATGCTGCACTTACAGCGTTAATTGCATCGGGATTAGAAACGAAACATTTTTATTTTTATGGATTTTTACACAGAAACAAAAAGGAACGAAAAGCTGAATTAGAAAAACTTCGCTATGTTCCAACTACGATGATGTTTTATGAAGCACCGCACCGATTAGATGATACATTAATTTCTATGAAAGAAGTACTTGGAGATAGAGAGATCGTATTATGCAGGGAACTAACGAAAAAGTTTGAGGAATTTATTCGTGGTTCAGTGGAAGAAGCAATTGAATGGACGAAGCAGAATGAAGTTCGCGGTGAATTTTGCATCTTAGTAGCAGGTTCAAAAGAGGAAGTTGCCCCGCCAGAACAGTGGTGGGAATCTATATCTGTGTACGAGCATATAGAACATTACATAAATGAACAAGAGATGTCTTCGAAAGAAGCGATTAAAACAGTGGCAAAGGATCGAAGTTTGTCGAAAAGAGATGTCTATCAAACCTATCATGTCGATAAAAAATAAGCTTCTCATAATTGAGAAGCTTATTTTACTGCCTGAATATATTGTTGAAGTTCGTTTAAGATTTGTTCTGCGCCTTCTTTGCTTAAGATAATTTTACCTTCAGCTAAAGAAAGGTTACCGTCAGATACTTCACCAGTTACTTGGCAAGTCATATTTGGTTTATATTTTTTTAGGATGATTTTTTCTTCATCAACGTAAATTTCAAGAGCATCCTTTTCTGCAATACCTAATGTACGGCGTAATTCAATCGGAATTACAACACGACCTAATTCATCAACCTTACGAACGATACCAGTAGATTTCATATTCGTTATCCTCCTCATATTTTGTAAGTTTGCGAGTCTATTTTTTGATTCGTCATTTTTCGACAAAATACCCTATGAACATATGATACCAATCATTTACATTTCCGTCAATTATTAAATTCTATATTTTATAAAAGATTTATATATTTTTTATCTTCCTTATATATACTAGAAAATGGAAGACTTGCACAAGGACTTCACTGTATTTTTAAATTTTATCAACATTTCAGAAAATATACTGTATATTTTTTTGGAATATGAGTAATAGATGATAAAGATATCGAGCATTCATTCGTCTTTATGCGTCAGTTTTTGATATACTGTTTATAAATACATATGAGGTCATTTGGGAGGTTCTAAACAATGACAGAGGAAAATAAGAATTTTTATATTACAACTCCAATTTATTATCCAAGCGGAAAGCTTCATATTGGACATGCTTATACGACGGTAGCTGGAGATGCAATGGCACGCTATAAGCGTATGCAAGGATACAATGTCCATTATTTAACAGGTACTGATGAACATGGACAAAAGATTCAAAAGAAAGCAGAAGAACTACAAGTTACACCGCAAGCATACGTAGATAACATAGTAGCAGGAATTAAAGACTTATGGAAAAAAATGGATATTTCTTATGACGACTTTATTCGTACAACTGAAGATCGTCATAAAGACGTTGTTGAAAAGATTTTTAAACAACTCGTTGATCAAGGGGATATTTATCTTGATGAATATGAAGGATGGTACTCTGTACAGGATGAAACATTCTATACAGAACATCAGCTTGTTGATCCGATTGTAGAAGGTGAAAAGGTAGTAGGCGGAAAAAGTCCAGACAGCGGTCATGCTGTAGAGCTTGTTCGTGAAGAATCTTATTTCTTTAGAATGGGTAAATATGTAGATCGTCTTCTGAAGTTTTATGAAGAAAATCCGCAATTCATCCAACCAGAATCTCGTAAAAATGAAATGATTAATAACTTTATTAAACCAGGGTTAGAAGATTTAGCAGTTTCTCGTACCTCTTTTGACTGGGGAATTCGTGTGCCAGGTAACCCGAAACATGTTATTTACGTGTGGGTAGATGCATTATCTAACTACATTACGGCACTAGGATATGGAACAGCAAATGAAGAAAAGTATAAAAAGTATTGGCCAGCAGATGTTCATTTAGTTGGAAAAGAAATTGTCCGCTTCCATACAATTTATTGGCCAATTATTTTAATGGCACTAGATTTACCACTTCCGAAAAAAGTATTTGCACATGGATGGATTTTAATGAAAGACGGAAAAATGAGTAAATCAAAAGGTAATGTAGTAGATCCTGTTACGTTAATTGATCGTTATGGATTAGATGCACTACGTTACTATTTACTTCGTGAAGTTCCGTTTGGATCAGATGGTGTATTTACACCAGAAGGTTTTGTTGAACGTATTAATTTTGATCTTGCAAATGATTTAGGAAACTTGTTAAATCGTACAGTAGCAATGATTGATAAGTATTTTAATGGAGAAATCCCTGCCTTTAAAGCAAATGTAACAGAATTTGATGAAACGTTAATATCGTTTGCACAAGATACATTGCAAAAAGTAGAAGATGCGATGGAGAACATGGAGTTTTCAGTAGCATTAAGCTCGATTTGGCAATTGGTTAGCCGTACAAATAAGTATATTGATGAAACACAACCGTGGGTATTGGCAAAAGATGAAGCAGATCGCGACAAGCTTGCTTCTGTAATGGCACATCTCGCAGAAGTACTTCGTCAAACAGGTATTATGCTTATGCCATTCTTAACAGCAACGCCAGGGAAAATCTTTGCACAACTGGGTATTACAAATGAGGCATATCAAAATTGGAACAGTCTTTCTACAATTGGTTGTATTCCAGCTGGTACGAAAGTAGTAAAGGGACAGCCGATCTTCCCGCGTTTAGAAATGGAAGTAGAGGTAGAATATATTAAAGAGAAAATGAAAAGTTCTGCTCCAAAAGTAAAAGAGAAACAAGAAGAAGAACCAAAAGCCGAGGAAATCACAATTGATGATTTCTTTAAAGTAGAACTGCGCGTAGCAGAAGTATTAGAAGTAGAACCTGTGAAAAAAGCAGACAAACTGTTGAAAATTCAACTTGATTTAGGTACAGAAAAACGACAAGTTATATCTGGAATTGCTAAATTTTATACGCCAGAAGAACTAAAAGGAAAAAAAGTGATTTGTGTTACGAATTTAAAACCAGTGAAATTACGTGGTGAATTATCACAAGGTATGATTTTAGCGGGTGAAGAAAACGGAGTATTGTCGTTAGCGACAATCGATCAAAATCTACCAAATGGTACAAAAATCAAGTAATGATGACAAAATAAGAGATGTTTCACGTGTAACATTCGTGAAGCATCTTTTTTCTTGCTAGAAATTTTTATAAACTTTCCTTTTTTGTATTAAAATTGTAATATCGTTGTCATTACGCTGTTAGGAAATTGATTTTTCCTATGATAGAATTTATTTCAAATAAAAGGAGTTATTATAATGCTGTTTGATACACACTCACATTTAAATGCAGAGCAATTTGAGGAGGATTTACAGGAAGTCATTGCAAGAATGAAAGAAGCTGGTGTTGCTTATACAGTCGTTGTGGGGTTTGATGAAGTGACAATCAGAAAGGCAATTGAACTTGCAGAAACATACGATTTTATTTATGCGGCAGTTGGTTGGCATCCTGTGGATGCAATTGATATGACAGATGATCATTTAACATGGTTAGAAGAGTTAGCTGCTCATCAAAAGGTTGTTGCTCTTGGGGAAATGGGTCTAGATTATCACTGGGATAAATCTCCGAAAGAAGTGCAGAAGGATGTATTTCGCAAGCAAATTCAGTTAGCGAAGAGAGTAAAGTTACCTATTATTATACATAACCGTGATGCAACGCAAGATATCGTGGATATTTTAGAAGAAGAAAATGCAGCTGAAGTGGGCGGCATTATGCATTGCTTTAGTGGTAGTGTAGAGGTGGCAAAACAATGTATTGATATGAATTTTCTAATTTCATTAGGTGGACCAGTGACTTTTAAGAATGCGAAAAAACCAAAAGAAGTTGCAATGGAAATTCCGATGGAAAAATTATTAATAGAAACAGATTGTCCATACTTAACACCGCACCCGTTTCGTGGTAAACGAAATGAACCAAGCTACGTCAAACTTGTAGCAGAAGAAATTGCAAACCTAAAAGGAATTTCATATGAAGAAGTTGCAAAAGTAACAACAGACAATGCAAAGAATTTATTTGGTATTTAATGAGTAAAGGAATGGGGATATTCTCATTCCTTTACTTTCTTCCTTTTCCTATCGTTGTCTTCTGATGAAACAGATTTGTTAATATGGTTAAAAGCGAGTAAAAGTTGTAAGTACAGACAGTTATAATTATAAGGCCAATCTAAATGTGAAATTAATTGCTGTTGACCCTCGTATCATTCTACTTGGTACGAAAATGTGGGGAGAAGGATATGGACGTGCGATTGCAGGGGTACAGGGGTTGCAATAAAAGGAAATCGTATTGATTTGCTTATGCCAGCAGAAGTACAGGCATATTCATAGGGAAGAAAATAAGCAAAAATTAAAGTGAGACTTCCGTAGTGGAAAAGGTTCCACTGCTTATGGTTCGTATTCACCAATTGAGCTTTTGTGGGCAGTTATTCTGTATGTAAGCCTTTTAATTGTTTAAGTTTTTGAAGCGGAAATTTTACTACCCGTTAGTGCGGGGAATAATGGTGAGCAGAGGGATTTTGTCTCCTCTGCTTTTTAAATTCTATGAATGGGAAAATAATAATGGAAAAGTAGTCGTTTTTTTGTTTTACTAAGTAGAGACGAAATGAGTGTGGAGGCAGGCATGAAAATTAAAGAGATTATCGTTGTAGAAGGTAAAGACGACACAGTTGCGATTAAGCGTGCTGTGAATGCAGATACAATTGAAACGAACGGTTCAGCAATCGGTGATCATGTTATTGAACAAGTAAAATTAGCACAGCAAAAACGAGGCGTTATTATTTTGACGGATCCTGATTATCCCGGAGAGCGCATTCGGAAAATCATTTCTGAAAAAGTTCCGGGATGTAAGCATGCTTTCTTACCGAAAGAAGAGGCGATTGCCAAGCGAAATAAAGGGGTAGGAATTGAACATGCATCTAACGAATCGATTCGTCGTGCTTTAGAAAATGTTCATGAAGAAATGGAAACATATACGAGTGATATTAGCTGGAGCGATTTAGTAGACGCTGGTCTGGTGGGCGGAGAACAGGCAAAAAGTCGTAGAGAAAGAATCGGTAAATTATTAAAGATCGGTTATACGAATGCAAAGCAGTTACATAAACGTTTACAAATGTTTCAAGTTTCAAAAGAAGCATTTGCGGAAGCATATAAACAAGTATTACAGGAGGAAAAGAAATGAAGGATATCGCAACGCCGAATCGCACGAAAGATATAGTTGAAAAATATGGATTTTCATTCAAAAAGAGTTTAGGGCAAAACTTTTTAATTGATACAAATGTATTAAATCGTATTGTTGATTATGCGGAGGTTGGGCCGAAGAGCGGAGCAATTGAAATTGGACCGGGTATTGGTGCATTAACAGAGCAGCTTGCAAAACGTGCTAAGAGAGTGGTAGCGTTTGAAATCGACCAGCGTCTTTTACCTATCCTAGATGAGACTTTGGCTCCCTACGATAACGTAACAGTAATTAATAAGGATGTTCTAAAAGCGGACGTACACGAAGTGTTCCAAGAGCAATTTGAAGAAGGACAAGATGTAATGGTAGTAGCAAACTTACCATACTACGTGACAACGCCCATTTTATTTAAATTACTGGAAGAACAGTTGCCAGTTCGTGGCTTTGTTGTCATGATGCAAAAAGAAGTAGGGGATCGTTTAGCGGCTAAGCCAGGAACAAAAGATTACGGTTCTTTATCTATTGCAATTCAATATTACACTGAAGTGGAAACAGTGATGACAGTTCCGCGCACTGTATTTGTACCGCAACCGAATGTAGATTCAGCGGTTATTCGTCTTTTAAAACGTCCGAAACCGATTGTAGAAGTAGCGGATGAGAAATTTTTCTTTGAGGTAGTAAGAGCGAGTTTTGCACAGCGTCGTAAAACGTTAATGAATAGCTTATCAAATAACTTAAATGATTTTCCAAAAGATAAAGAGTTATTAGATCGTATATTAACAGAAATAGGAATTGATCCAAAACGAAGAGGCGAAACATTATCCATTGAAGAATTTGCAGCATTAAGCAATGCGTTAATTTCTCATAAATAATAAAAGGACAGCTCCATTAGAGCTGTCCTTTTTGTCACCCTTTTTACTCTAAATTCATACGTTAAAAACAGAACATGGTTAGTGAGATGGCCCAATGAATTTGGAGGTAGAACAATGGTTGTACATGTTGGGGATTTAGTAGAACGACGGTCTTATAACCGAGACATTCTTTTTCGTATTACAGAAATAAAAGGCGAAATCGCCATACTGTTTGGAGAAGAGGTACGACTTGTGGCAGATGCGCCGCTTGAAGACTTAGTTGCAATTGATCAGCGTGAGTATAAAAAAAGAGAAAAACGTGAAAAGGAAACGATGGAGAGAACGTATCGCTTATTTCAACAAGACTATGTATTGATGAAGCAACGTCATGAACATAACTCTACAGGTGGATATACGAGTGAAGTGAATTACTTTCAAATGCCAGGGAGGGTTTTGCATATAGATGGAGACCCGTTGTATTTACGGAAGTGTTTAGATTTATATACAAAATTGGGTGTTCCAGTTCAAGGTGTTCATTGTAAAGAAATAGAAATGCATGAAAAGGTAGTGGATTTAATAGATCATTTTCGCCCTGATATTTTGGTAATTACAGGTCATGATGCATATACAAAATCTAAAGGGGGTATGGGTGATTTAGCAGCTTACCGTCATTCTAGGCATTTTGTACAGGCTGTTCGGGAAGTTCGGAAAAAATATCCATCTTTAGATCAAGTTGTTATTTTTGCTGGAGCATGTCAGTCTCATTTTGAAGCATTGATTCGAGCGGGGGCTAATTTTGCAAGCTCACCATCACGTATTAATATTCATGCATTAGATCCAGTGTATGTAGTAGGGAAGGTTAGCTTTACTTCTTTTATGGAACGGGTGAATGTATGGGATGTTGTGCGCAATACAATTACTGGAGAAAAAGGCCTTGGCGGGATTGAAACCCGAGGAATTTTACGAACGGGATTACCCTTTCAACATTACGAAGAGTAAGCAAGGTGTATATGTACCTTGCTTTTTGCCATGCAGGAAAGTTTCATATAACATAGTAAATGATGTACATTTAACAAGGATTTGTAAGAGTTTGGATAAAAAAACATAAGAAGGTACAGACTATACAATGATACTTTTATAAAATAGCATTTCTTCTACCTAGTCGAACGCATTAGGTTCTTGCGAAGATATTGCCTGTTACTGACAGTCAATGATTGGGATAGATATATCATGTATTCATGCATTCAATCTGAATTACAGCGAGGTGTAGCAAGGTATATGTCAAAACGTTTAGATGAAATTAAAAGCGAATTAGATCATCATCTTGGGCAGCGACTTATGTTAAAGGCGAATAGTGGAAGAAGAAAGACAGTGGAGCAGTCTGGTGTGCTAGCAGAAACATATCGTTCTGTTTTTGTTGTACAACTTGATCAACAAGAAGATACACTGCAACGCGTTTCTTATAGCTATGCGGATGTTTTAACAGAAACGGTGGAATTGACATTTTATGATGACCCACATAACGAGGTTATTTTAGGATAATCATTTGTTTCGTTACATATATTCCCATAAATAAAGAGAAACATTCTCTCTCATACTAATTATACCGTAGCAACATAAGGAGGGACTTGCATTGAGTAGACGAAAAGGAGTCATGTCAAATCAATTTAAAGAAGAGCTTGCAAAGGAGCTTGGATTTTATGATGTTGTTCAGAAAGAAGGATGGGGCGGAATTCGTGCGAAAGATGCTGGTAATATGGTGAAACGTGCCATTGAAATTGCAGAGCAGCGATTGATGAAACAGAACCAGTAGTTGTAAGATACTTCTATGCTACGGTAGCCGAGGAGAAATTCCTCGGCTTTTTGCACGCCAAAAAGTTTCTTCATTGTGTATAAGTAGTTCCATTCTGAATGCTTTTCGTTATAATTAGGGAAGTGTCATCGTCTTGCTATAAATTTATGGTAAAATAAACGATAAAAGATTGAGTACATAGAGTGGGTGAATAGATTGAAGCTACTAGTGAAAGCACCAGCAAAGATTAATCTGTCGTTAGATGTACTGGGGAAAAGACCGGACGGTTATCATGAAGTGAAAATGATTATGACAACAATCGATTTAGCAGATCGTTTAGAGTTAACGGAGTTATCAGCAGACCGTATCGAAATCGTATCCCATAATCGGTATGTCCCAGACGACCAACGAAATTTGGCTTATCAAGCAGCGAAGTTATTAAAAGAGAGATTTAAAGTGAAGAAAGGCGTGTCTATTGCAATTGAAAAAACAATTCCAGTAGCGGCGGGATTAGCAGGTGGAAGCAGCGATGCTGCAGCTACATTACGCGGTCTTAATAAGCTATGGAATCTAGGTCTTACAATAGATGAATTGGCCGATCTTGGAGCGAAAATCGGATCAGATGTATCCTTTTGTGTGTATGGAGGGACAGCAATCGCTACAGGAAGAGGAGAAAAGATACAACATATAAAGACACCTCCTTCTTGTTGGGTCATTTTGGCCAAGCCTCATATTGGGGTATCAACTGCTGATGTATATGGAAACTTACAATTAAATCGCGTAATACATCCCGATGTAGATCAAATGGTTGAAGTCATAGAGCAAGGTGACTACAAAGGAATCTGTCATGCTGTTGGAAATGTGCTAGAAGATGTGACGTTTGCGATGCATCCTGAAGTTGCTCATATTAAGGCACAGATGAAGCGCTTTGGTGCGGATGCAGTTTTAATGAGTGGTAGTGGGCCAACTGTGTTTGGATTAGTCCATCATGATTCGCGTATGAACCGCATTTATAATGGGTTAAAAGGATTTTGTGAGCAAGTATATGCCGTGCGTCTACTAGGAGAACGAGAAACCCTTGAATAAAGACGTATAATACGTTATGATTTGTTTAGAATATTCGTGATTTGAGGTGAGAGTGTGAAAATTAGACGTAGTACAAGATTGGTCGATATGACTTATTATTTGTTACAAAACCCTCGTCGGTTAGTTTCTCTCACTTTTTTTGCTGAACGGTATCAGTCTGCTAAATCTTCTATTAGTGAAGATTTAGTCATTATTAAGCAAACGTTTGAACAACAAGGGGTCGGCACATTGCAAACGGTACCAGGTGCAGCAGGAGGAGTGAAATATATTCCATATATAAGTGAAGTGGAGGCAAATCAGATTATTGATGAGCTTTGTGGGTTATTTGAAAATCCAGACCGTATTCTTCCAGGTGGGTACTTATATATGACGGATCTTTTAAGTAATCCGCGTTATATTAATGGAGCGGGGCGTCTCTTTGCTTCTGTATTTGCAAGACAGCCAATTGATGCTGTTATGACGGTGGCAACAAAAGGGATTCCACTTGCATATGCAGTAGCAAACTATTTAGACGTTCCAGTTGTGATTGCAAGAAAAGATAATAAGGTAACAGAAGGACCGACAGTTAGTATTAATTATGTATCTGGCTCATCTAAGCGTATTCAAACGATGACATTAGCAAAGCGTAGTCTTCCAGAAGGTTCCAATGTGTTAATCATTGATGACTTTATGAAGGCTGGCGGAACGATTCAAGGCATGATCAGTATGCTGGAAGAATTTAAGGCTAATGTTGTTGGAATTGGTGTATTAGTAGAGTCAAGTGACATTGAAGAACGAATTATTGATAACTTTGTTTCGTTAATTCGTTTATTTGAAGTAGATATAAAAGAGAAAACAATTCAAATGGAAAAAGGAAACTATTCACTTGTACCATTTGCAGAAGGGCTTGTAGAAGCTGAATAAAAAGATAAAGCAGGAGCTTTATCTTTTTTTGTAAAGTAAAAGTGCTAACGGACGGTAAGTCTTTTATTTACTACTAAAGACTTACCGCCCGTTAGCACGGGGCTCCCATTCATGGTGAGCGGAACAAAATTGAGTTTGTATTGGCATCCTTTTTTGGGAGTGTAAGGTTACTGCCTATTCAAGAAAAATAAAATTATAAAAGGACAAAAGGGTGAGAAATATGAAAGTAGTTCAAACAAATCAAGCACCACAAGCAATTGGTCCATATTCACAAGGGGTAATCGTAAATAATATGTTTTATAGCTCAGGACAAATTCCATTATTAGCAAATGGAGAGCCTGTAACAGGAGATGTAAAGGTACAGACAGAACAAGTATTTCAAAATTTACAGGCTGTATTAGAAGAAGCTGGGGCATCATTTGAGACAGTTATAAAAACAACTGTGTTTTTAAAAGATATGGATGACTTTAATAATGTAAATGAGGTGTATGGAGCATATTTTTCTACACATAAACCAGCTCGATCTTGTGTACAAGTTGCAAAATTACCGAAAGATGTTGCCGTCGAAATTGAAGTCATCGCCCTTGTAAAATAAGGTTTTGTAAGCGATAACTCCCATTAATCCTTATATTACATTAAAATAAAATTTTTATTTTAAAAATTTTATAAAAATTAAAGGGAAAATAGAAAATTTGTGGAATTTATACAAATATATCGCTTATTTAGAAAAGGGTGGTGAACACAAGATGGAAGTGACTGACGTAAGATTACGCCGCGTAAACACAGAAGGCCGCATGAGAGCGATTGCCTCCATTACACTAGACCATGAGTTTGTTGTTCATGATATTCGTGTAATTGATGGCAATAATGGGTTATTTGTGGCAATGCCAAGCAAACGTACTCCGGATGGGGAGTTCCGTGACATTGCTCATCCAATTAATTCTAACACACGCTCTAAAATTCAAGATGCGGTTTTAACCGAGTATCACCGTTTAGGCGAGTTAGAAGAAGTTGAGTTTGAAGAAGCCGGTGCTTCGTAAAATTCGAATAAAAAGAGTTCTAGGAAAAAGGGCTCTATAATTTTGTCGCAAACTCCTGTAACCACTTACAGGAGTTTGTTTTTTTCGCTTCAATTGCTCCTCATTATAAAATAACTTCTAAATTCTGCAAAATTTTTCAAAATAGTATAGCTTATTTCGTAAAAAAAGATACTAAAGAGTAAAACATCTCATAAGAAGTATGGTAAAATTTAATAGTTATGCCGTGTTTCTTGAAATATATAATGATTTAGGATAATATCTTTAATGGATAAATAGGTGGCGATGGAGGGTCTATATGTCAAACAGATTTGCAGTGATTTTAGCTGCAGGCAAAGGCACACGTATGAAGTCCAAGCTATACAAAGTGCTTCATCCTGTATGTGGAAAACCAATGGTACAGCATGTAGTTGATCAGGTATCTCAATTAGGATTGCAGAAACTTGTAACAGTCGTTGGGCACGGTGCTGAAAAAGTACAAGAACAACTAGGGAGCGTAAGTGAGTTTGCATTGCAATCAGAACAACTTGGTACAGCACACGCAGTTGAGCAAGCATCTGATGTACTTGTAAACGAAGAAGGAACAACTTTAGTTATTTGTGGTGATACACCGCTTATAACAGCAGAAACAATGGAAGCATTGTTAAAGCATCATGAAGAAGCAGGGGCGAAAGCAACAGTGCTAACAGCATACGTAGAAGATCCTGCTGGATATGGCCGCATTGTTCGTAATGAGAATGGTCATGTTGAAAAAATTGTTGAGCATAAAGATGCAAATGAAGTAGAGCGAGCTATTAAAGAAATTAATACGGGTACGTATTGTTTCGATAATCAGGCACTATTTGCTTCGCTTTCTAAAGTTTCAAACGAAAATGTTCAAGGTGAATATTACCTTCCAGATGTCATTGAAATTTTGAAAAATGAAGGTCATATTGTATCGGCTTATCAAACAGAGCATTTTGATGAAACATTAGGTGTTAATGACAGAGTCGCTCTATCGCAAGCGGAAAACATTATGAAAAAGCGTATCAACCAAAAGAATATGGTAAATGGTGTTACAATCATCGATCCAAATAACACATACATTTCTGCAGATGCAATCATCGGCAGTGATACAGTTATTCATCCAGGAACAGTTATCGAAGGAAATACTGTAATTGGTTCTGATTGTGAAATTGGACCACATACAGTAGTGCGTGATAGTGAAATCGGAGATCATACGACAATTCGCCAATCTACTATACACGATAGTAAGATTGGTAAAGATGTTTCAGTTGGTCCGTTTGCACACATTCGTCCAGATTCTGTAATCGGTGACGAGGTACGTGTCGGAAACTTTGTGGAAATTAAAAAGACTGTTTTTGGAAATAGAAGTAAAGCTTCTCACTTAAGTTATATCGGAGATGCACAAATTGGAGAAGACGTGAATCTGGGTTGTGGTTCAATTACGGTGAACTACGATGGCAAGAACAAATTTAAAACAGTTATTGGTGATGGCGTATTTATTGGTTGTAATTCAAACCTTGTCGCTCCTGTAACAGTTGAAGATGGTGCTTATGTTGCGGCGGGCTCTACAATTACAGAAAATGTCCCATCAAAAGCATTATCGATTGCACGTGCACGTCAAACAAACAAAGAAGACTATGTTGATCAATTGCTGAACAAGAAAAAATCATAATGTGGAGGGTTAATCTAGATGTCGACTCAATATCTAAATTCTAACTTGAAAGTATTCTCTTTAAACTCTAATAAGGAACTTGCAGAGCAAATTGCAAATCACATTGGAGTAAGATTAGGGAAATGTTCTGTTGACCGTTTTAGTGATGGAGAAGTTCAAATTAACATTGAAGAAAGTATTCGTGGTTGCGATGTATTCATTATTCAATCTACAAGCTTTCCGGTAAACGAACACATCATGGAATTACTTATTATGATTGATGCATTAAAACGTGCATCTGCAAAAACAATTAACATTGTTATTCCTTATTATGGTTATGCACGTCAAGATCGTAAGGCACGCTCTCGTGAGCCAATTACATCGAAACTTGTAGCAAACTTGCTTGAAACAGCAGGCGCAACTCGTGTAATCACTCTAGATTTACATGCTCCACAAATTCAAGGGTTCTTTGATATTCCAATCGACCACTTAATGGGTGTACCGATTCTTTCTGATTATTTCGAGACGAAAGGTCTTAAGGATATTGTAATTGTATCTCCTGACCATGGTGGTGTAACGCGTGCAAGAAAAATGGCAGATCGCTTAAAAGCACCGATTGCTATTATTGATAAACGCCGTCCGCGTCCGAACGTATCGGAAGTTATGAATATCATCGGTAACATTGAAGGAAAAACAGCAATTTTAATTGATGACATCATTGATACAGCTGGTACAATTACATTAGCTGCAAACGCTCTTGTTGAGAACGGTGCTTCTGAAGTATATGCTTGCTGTACACACCCAGTTTTATCTGGTCCAGCAATTGAACGCATTCAAAATTCAAATATTAAAGAGTTAGTTGTAACAAACTCTATTGTATTACCAGAAGAGAAGAAAATTGATAAAGTGCATGAACTTTCTGTTGCTCCATTAATCGGAGAAGCAATCATTCGTGTTTACGAAGAAGAATCTGTGAGCGTATTATTTAATTAATTGGATAGAATGAGACGTAACCAACTTTGGTTACGTCTTTTCGTATCGTAAAAAGAAAGTAGTGGTACAAGAATGAAATTAATAGTAGGACTTGGGAACCCAGGTAGAGAATATGAATTAACAAGGCATAATATTGGATTTATGGCAATTGACGAGCTTGCAAAGCGATGGGGCATCTTTTTAAATGAACAAAAGTTCAAAGGTTTATTTGGTGCAGGATTCGTTAATGGGGAGAAAGTAATTTTATTAAAACCACTTACGTATATGAATTTATCTGGGGAAAGTATTTGTCCTCTTATGGATTACTATAAAATTGATGTGGAAGATTTTGTTGTGATGTACGATGATCTAGATATTCCAGTAGGGAAATTACGTCTTCGCATGAAAGGTAGTGCGGGTGGCCATAATGGTGTGAAATCGACAATTGCACATTTAGGAACTCAAGAATTCCAGCGCATTCGCATGGGGATTGATCGCCCGACAAACGGCATGAAAGTAGTGGATTATGTACTAGGTCGTTTTCAGGCGGAAGAGCTACCTGAAGTGGAACAATCGATTGAAAAAGCTGCTGATGCATGTGAAGAATGGTTGAAGAAACCATTTCTCCAAGTTATGAATACTTTTAACAATTAATGTTTGGAACAGGAATATTTTTTTATGTTTATATCCATACTAGTAGTAATTGTACGACTAGGAGGATTCTATGGACGGACATTATTACTGCAGACACTGTGGATGTAACGTAGGTTCCATTGCTGCGGAAAAAGTATACAGTCAAGTTTTATTTCAACTAACAGAGCAAGAGCGGTTAGAAATGATTCATTTTCACGAAAATGGAAATATATATATAAAAACAATTTGTGAATCGTGCCAAGAAACGCTCTCATCTTATCCTGAATATTATGAGTATGAACTATTTCTGCAATAAAATGTTATCGCTTTGGCGCGCCCAAAGCATTTTTCTGTTTTCTTTTTCCAAAATATTTGCATAAAAATATATTAACTTGCTCTTTATGTTGAGAGGAGTTTTGAAAATGATAGGTTTACTAGAGCAATTTTATAAAAATAAAGAAATACAATCCATTATGAATGGGCTAGAAGAAGGTTTGAGAGAACAATTGGTATCTGGTATGGCAACTTCTTCGCGTTCTTTATTAATGGCTGCCTTATATAAAAAGACAAAGCGGTCGCAGCTTGTTGTGACACACAATTTATATCAAGCGCAAAAAGTATATGAGGATTTAGTATCACTGATTGGAGAGCAAGACGTATGGCTATATCCAGTTAATGAATTAATTGCATCAGAAATTGGGGTCGCAAGTCCAGAGTTAAAGGCGCAGCGTATCGAAGTATTAAATCGTTTAGCGATGGGTGAGAGTGGGATTATTGTTGTTCCTGTTGCTGGATTACGCCGATTTTTACCTATAAAAGAACTATGGAAGCAAAAACAAATTGAAATCCGTCTAGGGCAAGAGATTGATTTAGAGGCGTTGCTTCATACGTTACATCATATTGGTTATGAGCGTAAATCGATGGTAGAGGCTCCGGGAGAGTTTAGCCTCCGTGGTGGCATATTAGATATTTATCCGTTAACTGAGGAGTTGCCGCTTCGCATAGAATTTTTTGATACGGAAGTAGATTCTATTCGTTCGTTTGATGTAGAAGAACAACGCTCTCAAGATAAAAAGGAAAGCATACGGTTCGGTCCTGCAACGGAGTTCCTGTTTTCAAAAGGTGAGTTAGAACTTGGAGTGGAGCGTCTTGAAGAAGGATTAATGAAGACGATGCAGAAGCTTTCAGATGACAAAATCAAAACAGCAGTACTTGAAACGGTTAGTCATGAAATAGAGGTACTGAAAAACGGACAGATTATCGAGCAGATGTTTAAATATTTATCTATCTTCTACAAGGAACCTGCTAGTCTAATAGATTATTTACCTGAAAATGGTGTCGTAATTTTAGATGAAGTTTCACGTATTCAAGAAACGGCATCTCATCTTGATACGGAAGAGGCAGAATGGTATACGTCACTTCTTGGTGAAGGTTCAATTATTCAGGATTTGGTGTTCTCTCATCAATTCGAAGAGTTTATGCATCATAAGAAAAGAAGCTTTGTGTATTTAACATTATTTTTACGTCATATTGCGCACACACATCCGCAGAATCTTGTGAATGTAACATGTAAAACAATGCAAGATTTTCATGGGCAAATGCAGCTATTAAAAACTGAAATTGATAGATGGACCGAGGGGAATTTTACAACGGTTGTACTAGGAACAGATGAAGAACGCGCAAAAAAGCTGCAATATATTTTAAGTGATTATGATATTGAAGCAGATATTATACAATCTACAGATGTATTACTTCCTGGCCGCCTTCAAATTGCTGTAGGTGATTTACATGCAGGATTTGAAATGACGATGCAAAAATTTGTTGTCATCACAGAGAAGGAACTTTTCCATAAAAAGGTAAAAAAATCACAGCGCAAACAAAAGCTATCGAATGCAGAGCGTATTAAAAGCTATTCGGAGCTAAAAGTTGGCGACCACGTTGTTCATGTGAATCATGGTATTGGTAAGTTTTTAGGGATTGAAACGTTAGAGATTAACGGTGTTCATAAAGATTACTTGAATATTAAATATCAAGGTAATGATAAATTATATGTACCGATTGAACAAATAGATCAAGTGCAGAAATACGTAGGGTCGGAAGGGAAAGAGCCGAAAGTCTATAAATTGGGAGGAAATGATTGGAAGAAAGTAAAGACAAAAGTAGAAAAATCTGTACAAGATATCGCGGATGATTTAATTAAATTATATGCAGAACGCGAGGCGTCTAAAGGGTATGCATATACACCAGATACTTCTGAACAGCAAGAATTCGAATCACTATTCCCATATCAAGAGACAGAAGATCAATTGCGTTCTATTGAAGAAATTAAGAAAGATATGGAACGCGGACGTCCCATGGACCGACTTCTTTGTGGTGATGTTGGATACGGTAAAACAGAAGTGGCGATTCGTGCGGCATTTAAAGCAATTATGGACGAAAAGCAAGTGGCGATTCTAGTACCGACAACGATTCTTGCTCAGCAGCACTATGAAACGATTCGAGAGCGTTTTCAAGATTATCCGATTAATATTGGCTTGTTAAGCCGCTTCCGCACAAGAAAGCAGCAAAATGAGACAATCAAAGGCTTAAAAGATGGGACAGTTGATATCGTTATTGGAACACATCGTATTTTATCCAAAGATGTAACTTATAAAGATTTAGGATTACTCATTATTGATGAAGAACAACGTTTTGGTGTTACGCATAAAGAAAAGATTAAACAATTGAAATCGAATGTTGATGTATTGACGTTAACAGCAACACCAATTCCGCGTACGCTTCATATGTCTATGCTTGGTGTACGTGATTTATCTGTTATTGAAACACCTCCAGAAAATCGTTTCCCGGTACAAACGTATGTGGTTGAGTATAATCCAGGATTGATTCGAGAAGCGATAGAGAGGGAACTTGCACGGGGTGGCCAAATCTACTTCTTATATAATCGTGTTGAGGATATTGAAAGAAAAGCAGATGAAATTTCTATGCTAGTCCCTGATGCGCGTGTGACGTATGCACATGGAAAAATGAATGAGGGCGAGTTGGAGTCTGTGATGCTATCATTTTTAGATGGGCAGCACGATGTGCTTGTAAGTACAACCATTATTGAAACAGGTGTTGATATTCCAAATGTAAATACATTGATTGTATTCGATGCAGACCGTATGGGATTATCGCAGTTGTATCAACTTCGTGGGCGTGTTGGGCGTTCAAATCGTGTGGCTTATGCATACTTTTCATATAAGCGTGATAAAGTGTTGTCAGAGGTCGCTGAGAAACGTTTACAAGCAATTAAAGAATTTACGGAACTCGGATCTGGATTCAAGATTGCGATGCGTGATTTATCGATTCGTGGTGCTGGTAACTTATTAGGTGCAGAGCAGCATGGATTTATTGATTCTGTTGGATTTGATTTATATTCTCAAATGTTAAAAGAAGCAATTGAACAGCGCAGAGGAACACAAGGAGCTGAAAGTACAATTGATGTCGAAATTGACTTAGAGGTCGATGCATATTTACCGGATGCTTATATTTCTGATAGTAAGCAAAAAATTATGATGTACAAACAATTTAGAGGCATTTCCGCTATTGAAGATATTGAGGAATTACAAGAAGAAATGATTGATCGCTTTGGAGAATATCCGCAGGAAGTCGGATATTTATTACAAATTGCAAGTATTAAAGTATTAGCAATGAAAGAGCAAATTGAGCTTATTAAACAGACGAAACTTGAAGTCACATTCTTATTTTCTGAGCAAGCAAGCCAAAATATTGATGGCGGAAAGCTATTTATGCTTGGAAATAGCTTTGGTCGCATGATTGGGCTCGGCATGGAAGGCTCTCGTCTGAAAGTTGTGATGAAAATTAATGGATTAGAAACGTCAAAATGGCTAACAATTGCTGAAAATTTATTAAAAGGCCTGTCTGATGTGAAAAAAGAAGTGATAAATGCTTAAATCAGGATAAAAAATGTAATTCGGCGTGCATAGAAGAACTAATGTGTAAAATACTATGTTTAACAGTTGGTGATTTTTACATGAACAGGTAAATTCACCACTTTCATCATCAGTAGAAAGTGAGGCAGCATTAGAATGAAAGCAACTGGAATCGTACGTCGAATTGATGATTTAGGTAGGGTTGTTATCCCGAAAGAAATCCGCAGGACTCTGCGCATTCGGGAAGGAGACCCATTAGAAATTTTTGTTGATCGCGATGGAGAAGTAATTTTGAAAAAATATTCTCCAATTAGCGAGTTGGGTAATTTTGCAAAAGAATATGCAGAGGCCTTATATGATAGCTTAGGACATAATATACTGATTTGTGATAGGGATTCTATTATCGCTGTATCAGGAGTATCAAAGAAAGAGTATTTAAATAAAAGTGTTGGCGATTTAGTTGAAAAGGCAATGGAAGACCGAAAATCTGTTGTTATGACAGATGAAAGCGAAATTTCTATTGTTGATGGGGTAGCAGAAAAGGTTACCTCTTATACAATCGGCCCAATTGTTGCAAATGGAGACCCGATTGGAGCTGTTGTCATTTTTTCGAAAGAAGCAATTATAAGTGAAGTAGAGCATAAAGCGGTAAATACCGCCGCAAGCTTTTTAGCGAAACAAATGGAGCAGTAAAGCGAAACTTCCGTCAGCGGGTGTTTCTCCTGCTGACGGTTAGCTGAGCCAATCGGGGTTATAGAGGCGGTTATCCCCGTGGAAGGCTGAAATGTACCGCCTGTAAGACCGGGGTAAAGCGAAACTTCCATCAGCAGGTGTTTTTCCTGCTGATGGTTTTGCTTTATAAAACGTATCAAATATTGTTCGGAAAGTGGAACCATATTTGATTGTAAGGTAGCACCCTGCTACCTTTTTTATATTGTATAAATCTAAATGGAAGTCTGCTTTTTTCTTTATGATATAATACGAGGGATGAGAATAGGAAAAAGGAGTTTTCTCGTATGGAAGCGAAGAAGTATCAAGCCTTTTGGCGCGGAGCTATCATATTAACAATTGCGAGTTTTGTCACGAAAGTATTAAGCGCCTTTTACCGTATTCCATATCAAAATATAGCGGGAGATGTCGGGTTTTATATTTATCAACAAATTTACCCGTTTTATGGATTTTGTTTAGTTCTAGCTACTTATGGTTTTCCGACTATTATTTCTAAGATGGTTGCGGAGCGTTTGGAGAAAGGAAAGCAAAAAGAGGCAGAAGAGATTATTTTTGTTTCCTTTTGGTTCCTGTTAGGTATCGGTTGTATTAGCTTTTTTACATTGTTTTTTGGTGCCCGTACGATCGCCTCAGTCATGGGTGATGCGAATTTAGATAAGTTATTGCGGGTTATCTCGTTTTCTTTCTTGTTGATGCCTTTTTTATCTGTTGCACGAGGGTATTTTCAAGGTTTTAACAATATGATGCCGACAGCTGTATCACAAGTGATCGAGCAAACAATCCGCGTGTCAATTATTGTATTTTTATCGATGCTTCTTATGGCACATGGATTTGATTTATATATGGTTGGGGCAGGTGCAATGTTAGGATCCATCGTGGGAGGAGTCGTTGGTGTAGGCGTACTTTTATTTTACATGCGTCATCATGTCCGTTCGATCTTCCTAAAAGGGTGGAAAAACATACGAAACAAGAAAAAGATGGTTCGAATTCTTTTTTGGCAAGGAATGGCCATTTGTGTCAGTAACCTAGTGTTAATTTTTATACAAATGGCAGATTCGGTTTCATTTTATACCTTGCTTGTTCGTGCAGGAGAACCAATGGAAATTGCGAAGGTATTAAAAGGTGTGTATGACAGAAGTATTCCTCTTATGCAGCTTGGAACGGTTGTGACAACTTCATTTTCACTCTCTCTTATTCCTCTAATTACGGCAGCGAAAGAGAGAGGGGATTACTTTTTTATTCGTGAAAAAGTAAAGTTAGCAATGAAAATTACATTTGTGATTGGATTAGGTGCAGCATTAGGGTTAGCGTGCATTATTAGGCCGACAAACATTATGCTGTTTGAAAACAGTGAAGGCTCTGGTGTATTGGCTATTTTAGCGATTTCGATTTTATTTAGTTCGTTATCAATTACGACAGCTTCTATCTTGCAGGGATTAGGTCAAACGGCAAAACCGGCCCTCTTTGTTGTATTTGGAGGTTGTTTGAAATTATTGTTAAATCATCTGTTAATGCCGCACTTTAGTGTAACTGGATCGGCGATTGCAACTGTCATTGCACTCATGAGCATTGCTTTGTTAAATAGCGCATTGCTTATTCGCATTGTTGAAGAACCTCTTATTCATAAGCAAAATATATTTGGTGTAACAATCGGTGGGTTAGGTATGGTTGTTATATTAATGTTATTTATGCGTATGTATGAAGGGTTCGGACTAGTCAGTGATGGAGGTCATAGAGGGTTAGCTGTGATTGAAGCTATGACAGGTGTAGCAGTTGGTGGATTGGTATATGTATTTTTGATTATGAAATTACATGTTTTTACAACGGAAGAATTAGGAACGGTTATGAAGCAAGATAAAGTACAAGCTTCATTAAAGAAGAGTGGATAGAGGTGACTGGTTGTGAGTGGAGTAATTACCATTTTAGGATTAGGAGCTGGTGAATTAGATCAGCTGACAATGGGTGTGTGCCGGAAAATAAGAGAAGCAGATCATATGTATGTGCGAACGAAAGAACACCCTGTTATCGAAGAATTAGAAAAAGAGGGTATAAAGTATACCGCTTTTGATGATATATATGAAGCCCATGATACGTTTGAGGTTGTATATGAAACAATTGCAAATACGTTGATGAGCAAAGCGCAAGGGGCAGATATTATATATGCCGTGCCAGGTCATCCACTTGTTGCAGAACGAACGGTTCAATTGCTTTTACAAAAAGGAAAAACTGAGCAAATTGAAGTTCGTATCGAAGGTGGACAAAGCTTTTTAGACCCAATGTTTGCTAGTTTGAAAATTGATCCAATTGAAGGGTTTCAGCTAATTGACGCTACGTCATTTGAACGAGGACAATTAGAATTACGTCAACATTTAATTTTCTGCCAAGTATACGATGCGTTTATTGCATCTGAAGTGAAACTAACATTAATGGAAATGTTACCCGATGAATACGAAGTATATATTGTAACGGCTGCAGGAACATCGTTTGAACAAGTGAAAAAAGTACCCCTTTATTTGTTGGATCATGAAACAGAGCTGAATAACTTAACGAGCGTGTACGTGCCACCTGTTGCAGAGCGTGATGCGTTATATCAACAGTTTGATGTACTGCGAGAAATTATTGCTGAGCTTCGTGGGCCTAGTGGTTGTCCATGGGATAAAAAACAAACACATCAGTCGTTAAAGAAATATTTAATTGAAGAAGCGTATGAAGTATTGGAAGCAATTGATGAAGAGGATGATGATCACCTTGTTGAAGAACTTGGTGATGTACTGCTGCAAGTCATGCTTCATGCTCAAATTGGTGAGGATGAGGGGTGGTTCTCTATTGATGATATCATTCGTACGTTATCTGAAAAAATGGTACGTCGCCATCCACATGTGTTTGGAAACATAGACGTTGATAATGCAGAAGAAGTTGTTTCAAACTGGGAAGAAATTAAAAAACAAGAAAAAGGGCATGTAAGAGAATCGGTTTTAGCGGGAATTCCAAAAAGTTTACCGCAGCTGATGCGCGCATATGAAATTCAGAAAAAAGCAGGGAAAGTTGGCTTTGATTGGAATGATGTGCAGCCGATGATGGACAAAGCTTGGGAAGAGTGGCGGGAATTCCAACAAGAAATTGTAAAGATGGATGAAGAAAAAATGTTAGGTGAATTTGGAGATTTATTATTCGCCTTTGTTAATATTGCCCGTCATTATAAATTGGATCCAGAAGAAGCCCTTCATACAACAAATGAGAAATTCATGCGTCGTTTTTTATACATGGAGGCAAAAGTGGCTGACATGAACAAGGAGATGCAGGAGTTAACGTTAGAGCAATTGGACATCCTGTGGGAAGAAGCGAAGCAGACCGAGAGGGAATAAGGGGGAAATGAGATGCGTTTAGATAAATTTTTAAAAGTATCACGTTTAATTAAAAGAAGAACATTGGCAAAAGAAGTTGCTGACCAAGGAAGAATTGCAATTAATGGGGTGGCGGCGAAGGCAAGCTCTGTTGTAAAAGTAGATGATGAATTAACGATTCGTTTTGGACAAAAAGTAGTAACTGTAAAGATCAATGAATTAAAAGAAACAACTAAAAAAGAAGATGCGGCCAATATGTACACTGTTGTTCGCGAAGAGAAAGTGAAAGCAGAAGAAGGCTTGTTCTAAACAATTCTTTCCTCTCATACATTGATACTAGACAGTATAAAGCTATGGGGGGATGGACGTGAATAAAGGTTACTCAGTTTCGTCTTCTAATCAACAAAACGTTTCGGTAGAGCATGATATCATTATGAGAGGAAGACGTGTAATTGATATTACTGGGGTGAAGCAAGTAGAGAGTTTTGATAGTGAAGAATTTTTATTAGAAACTGTAATGGGATTTTTAACAATTCGCGGTCAAAACTTACAAATGAAAAACCTGGATGTTGAAAAAGGCATTGTGTCCATTAAAGGTAAAATTCATGAGTTAATGTATATTGATGAGCAACAAGGGGAGAAAGCTAAAGGGTTCTTTAGCAAGTTGTTTAAATGAGTTTGACAGTTCAACTGTATACAATGCTTTCTATGATCGGCATGGGTGCTTGGATCGGAGCTGCGTTAGATACATACCAACGCTTTTTAAAACGTACAGAGCGTAAGCGTTGGCTTGTATTTATACATGATATACTATTTTGGATTGTCCAAGCACTATTTGTTTTTTATGTATTGTTGCTCGTGAATGAAGCAGAATTACGAATATATGTTTTTGTAGCATTACTTTGTGGTTTTGCTGCATATCAAAGCTTATTGAAATCATTGTACATGCGAATATTGAACCTTATCATTCATGTTTTTTTACGGATGATACAATTTTTTATTCAAATTGTACAGCTACTCGTGATAAAACCTGTTATTATTATGACACAGCTCATTATTGCATTTATATTATTTTTATTTCGTATACTACTTTCAATTGGGAATGTATTGTGGAAGTTTTTAATTGGGATATTACTTTTCATATGGAAAGTTTTTTTCTGGCCTGTTCGATTTCTTACTTTGCTTATATGGAAACTTCTCCCTAACCGTGTTAAACTTTTCATAAAGAGACACGAAGGGTTTCTGCAACATACAAAGAAATTGAAGAAGTATATCTCTCTAGTTTGGGAGCGTATAAAAAAGAAGTTAGGGGGACCTCGGAAATGAGGGAACTGAAACAAAGGTCGATCGGAGAACAGAATCCAAATCCTGTTAAAGAACATACAATACAAACGAACGAAAACAGGAGGCGCTTGTATCGTCGTTTGGCAGTCTTTCTTGTCTTTGCCTTTACAATTATTTTGAGTATTGGTGTGACATTTTATCAGCAAAATAGTTCCATTAAAGCAAAAGAGGCTAAGGTTAAAGAAATGAAAAAAGAAATGAATGCATTAACGACGAAAGAAAAAAAGCTAAAAGATGACGTTCGGAAATTGAATGACGAAGAGCATGTTTTAAAGATTGCTAGAAGGGATTATTTCTTCTCCGGAAAAGGGGAGATAATTTTTCCTGTTTCTAAGTAGAGCACGTCTTATTGACACTATATTTTAGGATTATATATAATAAAGTAAAATTTGACTTTTTAACCACTAAGGAGGAGCATTTTTTTTATGTCAATCGAGGTAGGCAGCAAGTTACAAGGTAAAGTAACAGGTATTACAAATTTTGGGGCTTTTGTAGAGCTGCCAGAAGGCTTAACGGGTCTTGTTCATATTAGTGAAGTCGCTGATAACTATGTGAAAGATATTAATGATCATTTAAAAGTAGGCGACCAAGTAGAAGTGAAAGTTATCAACGTTGAGAAAGATGGCAAAATTGGTTTATCTATTAAAAAAGCCAAAGAACGTGAAAGAACAGAGGGAGATCGTCCACGCAGTGAACATCCACGTGGTGGTGATCGTGATCAGCAACGTTCTGGGCGTCCGCAGCGTAATCGCTCTTTTAGCAGGGATAACCGTGGTGGTGGCCGTGATAACACAAATCAAAAAGAAACATTTGAGCAAAAGATGGCGCGCTTCTTAAAAGATAGTGAAGATCGTTTGACTTCTTTAAAGCGTAATACAGAATCTAAACGTGGTGGCCGTGGCGCTCGTCGCGGATAAAACTTACCGTTTATTTAAAGTATAGAGAAGCACCCCCGAGTGGTCACTCAGGGGTGCTTTTTTTATGTGAATATAAGTATTTAAAAAAAGAATGAAAAACTTTTTTGAAATATGTTGACTTCATATAAGGTTTGAGATATGATACTAATTGTCCGTTAAATAAAACGACATGGCGGTGTAGCTCAGCTGGCTAGAGCGTACGGTTCATACCCGTGAGGTCGGGGGTTCGATCCCCTCCGCCGCTATATATTTTAACGGCCCGTTGGTCAAGTGGTTAAGACACCGCCCTTTCACGGCGGTAACACGGGTTCGAATCCCGTACGGGTCATCTAAAAAAGATCATGCATATGTGCATGATCTTTTTTTTATTAAGGAATTGTAAAGATGTACAATTATTCTACAAAAACGCTCTTTATTTTCTGAATTTTCTATCTAATAATACTTTTTTTCTTAACAACTTGTATATATATAGGGTTATTTTGAATAAAAAGTCGAACGATTATGATGATGATAACTGTTGTTTTGACAAAAATTCCGATAACTTTCTTTTATAATTGCAGTAATTAAAACTATGCAGGTGGTGTTGAAAATATGCCGAGAGCAGGAAGGAATACTGTGAATACGAGTACGCTGGCTATGAATGATGGACAGATAAGAACGATAAAGTGGACAAGCAAATTGAAAGTGAAGTTAGAGCAAGTTTTCTTTAGATGGGGATTTGTTATTGCGGTAATTGGTTTTCTTTTAGGACGAGCATATATTTTAACGAATATTTTACCGTTTGCGCTACCGTTTTTTGCTGCTGTTTACGTGATGAAACGAGATAAGATGCCTCTTGCTTTTCTCGCTCTTATGGGAGGTGCGCTTTCCGTTTCGCTGGATAATTTACTTTTTGCTTTTGCATCTATTTTTACTTTCTTTATTTATAATATCTTCTTTAGTCGATTTACACGTAAAACGGTGGGACTTGTACCGTTTCAAGTATTTATCTCTGCATTAACCGCGCATCTCGCTGTTGTTTACTTCGCACAGCAAACAGTTAGTATGTATGATTTACTAGTCAGTACCATTGAGGCAGGTCTTAGTTTTGTCCTGACGATGATTTTCTTGCAGAGTGTACCGCTATTAACAGAAAGAAAGGGAAAACAGCAATCATTAGAAACGGAAGAAATTGTTTGTTTAATTATATTGCTTGCATCTGTATTAACGGGTACGACAGATTGGTTTATTTACGATACTTCAGTTCAACACATTTTCACTAGGTATTTAGTATTATTATTTGCTTTTGTTGCAGGAGCAGCTACAGGCTCAACGGTAGGAGTTGTCACAGGATTGATATTGAGCTTGGCGAATGTGGCAAGTTTGTCTCAATTAAGTTTATTGGCCTTTTCGGGATTACTTGGTGGGCTATTAAAAGAAGGAAAACGTATTGGAGTCAGTTTAGGATTATTAATTGGGACAAGTTTGATCACATTATATGTTGATAAGCAGGCAAATATTGTAACGACCTTACTAGAATCTGGGGTAGCAATTGTCCTCTTTTTATTAACACCAAAGATAATTATTGACCGACTTGCCAAATTTATGCCTGGAACACAAGAACATTCCAATGATCAACAGCAGTATTTACGAAGAATGCGGGATGTAACAGCTAACAAAATAAATCAGTTTGCAAATGTGTTTGCAGCATTGTCTAATAGTTTTTCAGTATACGGGTATGTGGAAGAAGATAATAAAGAAACAGAAACAGATTTGTTTTTAAGTACGATTACTGCGAAGACATGTCAAACGTGTTTCAAAAAGGATCAATGCTGGGTGGTAAACTTTGATAAAACATATGACTATATGAGGGAGATTATGAATGAATCGGAGGAAGGAACGCTTCAGCACAATCGTAAGCTAGTTCGTGAATGGGATAAATACTGCGTAAGAGGAAAGAAAGTAACAGACTTAGTAGAAGGTGAATTAGGGCACTTTTATGAGGGACAAAAATTACGTAAACAAATGAAGGAGAATCGTAGAATTGTTGCAGAGCAACTACTAGGTGTTTCAAAAGTAATGGAGGATTTCGCGAAGGAAATCCAGCGAGAAAGGGAAAATCATCAAGTACAAGAAGAAAAAATATTACAAGCGTTTCGCGATTTTGGTGTAGAGGTTGAACATGTTGATATTTATTGTTTAGATAGAGGGAATATCGATATTGAGATGATGATTCCATCAGCATCCAATCAACATGGAGAATGCGACAAACTAGTTGCCCCGATGCTTTCAGATATTTTAAAGGAAAATATTGTTGTAAAGCATGAGGAGCCATCTGCTTATCCGAATGGTCATAGTATGATATCGTTTGGGTCTGCAAAAACGTTTTCTCTTGATACAGGGCTTGCTACAGCAGCAAAAGGAGGTGGATTTGTCTCAGGTGATTCATACGCCATGATGGAATTAAGTGTTGGAAAATATGCCCTTGCAATTAGTGATGGGATGGGAAATGGCCAACGTGCGCATATGGAAAGTAAGGAAACGGTAAAATTGTTGCAAAAAATATTGCAATCGGGTATTGATGAGGAAATTGCCATTAAATCCATCAATTCCATTCTTTCTTTGCGAACCACTGAAGAAATGTTTACGACACTTGACTTAGCCATGGTCGACTTACGTGATGCAAGTACTAAGTTTCTAAAAATTGGTTCCACTCCAAGTTTTGTGAAACGTGGGAATAACGTCTTTAAAATAGAGGCAGGTAACTTGCCGATGGGCATCATTGAGGATGTTGAGGTAGATGTTGTGGGAGAACAATTAAAAACAGAGGATATTCTAGTTATGATGAGTGATGGTATTTTTGAAGGGGCACAGCATGTGGAAAATCATGAAGTATGGATGAAACGCAAAATCAAGGAATTGCAAACAGATGATCCGCAAGAAATCGCTGATATTATTATGGAAGATGTCATTCGTTCTGGTGATGGATATATTAATGATGATATGACAATTGTCGTTGCGAAGGTGAAGAAGAATATGCCTAAGTGGGCTACAATTCCAATTGTGGGTAAACAAGCACAGTAAAAAGTTTGCTCATTTCTGTTATGAGGTCTAGGGTGATACCTGGACCTTTTTCTATGGGAAGAAATAGTTTCACTCCTTGTGTGAAGATAAGAAGTGACATGTAAGATAAAAATGTGAATTTTGCACATCTTTGTTTTGCACAAAGTTTATAAAAGTTGTACCATTATAAGCAAGGTAAGGTATGCTATCTTTTTTGTCTAATGAAAGGTGATTGCAACGTTGAAAGATACATTTGTTGAAAAAGTAAATGATTTTGCAAAGCGGCATGATGTATTGAGAGAACACTCTACAATTGTCGTAGGGGTTTCTGGAGGTCC
Source organism: Bacillus sp. DX4.1 (assembly GCF_030348195.1). Taxonomy (NCBI): domain Bacteria; kingdom Bacillati; phylum Bacillota; class Bacilli; order Caryophanales; family Bacillaceae; genus Bacillus; species Bacillus sp. DX4.1. The sequence continues at coordinate 68,293 of NZ_JAUCFT010000008.1, forward strand.
TGATTCTTTAGCTCTTTTATATTATTTGCTAGAGAAAAGGGAAGAGAAAGCATTACAAATTGTAGTCGCGCATGTTGATCACATGTTTAGAGGAGAAGAATCTTATCAAGATTTACAATTTGTGAAGGGTCTTTGCCAAAAGATGGGTATTGTTTGTGAAACAATAAGAATAGATGTTTCGCAATATCAACAGCAATATGGAATGAACGCACAAGTTGCTGCGAGAGAATGCCGATATGCATTTTTGGAAAGAATAATGAAGAAATATGATGCGCTGTATGTAGCTCTTGGACATCATGGAGATGATCAAGTCGAGACGATTTTAATGCGTCTCGTGCGAGGGAGTACTCCAAAGGGATATGCCGGAATTGCTGTGAAACGCCCTTTCCATGGCGGGTATTTAATCAGACCGCTATTAGCGGTAACGAAAGAAGAAATTACTGATTACTGTAATAGAAAAGGAATTACACCACGCATTGATCCAAGTAATGCAAAGGAAACATATACAAGGAATCGATTGCGTAAGCATGTTCTACCTTATTTAAAACAGGAAAATCCACATGTGCATGAGCGATTTCAAAATTTTAGTACGCTTATGCAAGAGGATGAGGCATATTTGCAGGAATTAGCTTTTGAAAAGATGAATAAAGTAATTACAAAAAAAAGTGACAAAAATATTGTCTTATCAATTCCTGCCTTTGAATCCATGTCTATGCCTTTACAAAGAAGAGGGATTCAACTAATATTAAACTATCTTTATGAATATAAGATTCCGTCTTCGCTTTCTTCTATACATATTGACAACGTTATTGCATTTTTTAAACGGACACATCCTTCAGGTTCACTCGATTTTCCTAATGGATTAGAAATTGTTCGTACATATGAAGAGTGTAGCTTCCGATTTAAAAAAGAAACTGTTCTACCTTTGTTGCAGGCTTTGCCAATACCCGGAAAGATTACGTTAGTAAACGGGGATGAGTTTGTAACTGAAGTGAGTAAGGTGTTACCAAGTAACATGAATGAAACGGTATTTGTTGCTAAATATAATGATGTATCATATCCGCTTCTTATTCGCTCAAGGGAAAATGGAGATCGCATGTCAATACAAGGTATGAGTGGCACAAAAAAGATAAAAGCTATTTTTATCGAAGCCAAAGTACCAAAAGAAGAAAGGGAAGAGTGGCCGATTGTTTGTGATGCAAGCGGGAATGTTATTTGGGTTCCATTGTTGAAACGATCTGCATTTGCTATTTCGCAAGGAACAGTAAATAAGGATAAATATATTATCATTCACTACAAAAGCAAGGAGTCTTCCGGGAGGATAATGAAATGATGAATCAAGATATCGAAAAAGTATTAATTTCCGAAGAGCAAATACAGGGAAAAGTGCATGAGCTAGGTGCAATTATTGCAGAGGATTACAAAAACACAGTACCTCTTGCAATCGGTGTACTAAAAGGTGCAATGCCATTTATGGCAGATTTATTAAAACGAACAGATACATATCTTGAAATGGATTTTATGGCTGTTTCTAGCTACGGTCATTCTACAGTTTCAACAGGTGAAGTGAAAATTTTAAAAGACCTTGATACTTCTGTAGAAGGTCGCGATATTTTAATCGTTGAAGATATTATTGATAGTGGTCTTACACTAAGCTATCTAGTAGACTTATTCAAATATCGCAAGGCAAAATCTGTAAAGATTGTTACATTATTGGATAAGCCAACTGGTCGAAAAGTTGATCTTAAAGCAGACTATGTTGGATTCACTGTTCCACATGAATTTGTTGTAGGATATGGCTTAGACTACAAGGAACAATATCGTAACCTTCCTTATGTCGGAGTATTAAAACCAAGCGTTTACTCAAATTAATTAAATGCAGGCGTTACAATTGTATAGGAAAGTTTTTCTATGTTAAGATTTACTATAGTGTTTATGCCGTGAGAGGAGGTTAGGAATGAATCGTATCTTCCGCAATACCATCTTTTATTTACTGATATTTTTAGTAGTGATTGGTATCGTGAGCTATTTTAATGGCTCGACGCAAAAAATAACATCAGTTAGCTACGATAAATTCATTACTAAACTTGAAAAAGGTGAAGTGCACAATGTGCAACTTCAACCAAAAAATGGTGTATTTGAGGTAAAAGGACAATTTAGCAAGGACAGTCAAGATTCACAATTCGTCACTTATGCACCAAATACTGAAGAATTACAAAAGAAAATTAATGACAAAGCACAAGGTGTTGAAGTGAAGTATCAACCAGCAGAAGAAACAAGTGCTTGGGTAACGTTCTTTACTTCTATCATTCCGTTTGTCATTATCTTCATTTTATTCTTCTTCTTACTAAACCAAGCGCAGGGCGGCGGTAGCCGCGTTATGAACTTCGGGAAAAGTAAGGCGAAGTTATACAATGATGAAAAGAAAAAAGTACGCTTCAGAGATGTAGCTGGAGCAGATGAAGAAAAACAAGAACTTGTTGAGGTAGTAGAGTTCTTAAAAGACCCTCGTAAGTTTGCAGAGGTCGGTGCTCGTATTCCGAAGGGTGTCCTATTAGTTGGACCTCCAGGTACAGGTAAAACATTACTTGCACGTGCCGTTGCAGGTGAGGCTGGCGTTCCATTCTTCTCTATTAGTGGTTCTGACTTCGTAGAGATGTTCGTTGGTGTCGGTGCTTCTCGTGTACGTGATTTATTCGAAAATGCAAAGAAAAATGCACCTTGTATCATTTTCATTGATGAAATTGATGCGGTAGGTCGCCAACGTGGCGCTGGTCTTGGCGGTGGTCATGATGAGCGTGAACAAACATTAAACCAACTTCTTGTTGAAATGGATGGATTTGGCGCAAACGAAGGTATTATCATCATCGCTGCAACAAACCGTCCAGATATCCTTGATCCAGCGTTATTACGTCCAGGACGATTTGACCGTCAAATTACAGTTGACCGTCCAGATGTAAATGGACGTGAAGCGGTACTGAAAGTACATGCTCGCAATAAACCGCTTGATGAGGATATCAACTTACGAGCAATTGCAACTCGTACACCAGGATTCTCTGGTGCGGATCTTGAAAACTTATTAAACGAAGCTGCTTTAGTGGCGGCACGTCAAGATAAGAAGAAAATTGACATGTCTGATGTTGATGAAGCAACAGACCGTGTTATTGCAGGTCCTGCTAAGAAAAGTCGTGTTATTTCTGAAAAAGAACGTAATATTGTGGCATTCCATGAAGCGGGTCACACTGTAATTGGTGTCGTGCTTGATGAAGCAGATATCGTTCATAAAGTAACAATTGTTCCTCGTGGTCAAGCTGGTGGATATGCAGTAATGCTTCCAAAAGAAGATCGTTACTTCATGACGAAACCGGAATTGTTGGATAAAATCACTGGTTTACTTGGTGGACGAGTGGCTGAAGAAGTTGTATTTGGTGAAGTGAGTACAGGAGCTCATAATGATTTCCAACGTGCGACTGGCATTGCCAGACGTATGGTAACGGAATTTGGTATGAGTGATAAACTTGGACCGATGCAATTTGGTAGCTCACAAGGCGGTCAAGTGTTCTTAGGAAGAGACTTCCATTCAGAACAAAACTATAGTGATGCAATTGCACATGACATTGATGTGGAAATGCAAACAATTATGAAAGATTGTTATGCTCGTGCAAAACAAATTCTTACTGAAAAACGTGATAAGCTTGATATTATCGCAAAAACGTTACTTGAAGTGGAAACGTTAGATGCAGAGCAAATTAATCATTTATATGATCATGGAACTTTACCGGAGCGTAAAAAGTCTTCAGAAGATGATGTGAAAGTCAACATCACAACGAAAAAAGAAGATGAAGAAGAAACGAAGGAGTGACAATAGTCACTCCTTTTTCTTGTTATATGAAAGATTGTATGAGCTGTGTGCATGTAATGAAGGAAATGGGGACCTTTTTAAATAAATATAAAATTTATTGATGCTAAAAATTGAAAAGGTGACTGATCTTTTTGTAAAATGGTGAGGATAGAAAAACTGATTATATGGGTATGTATGATATGATGTCTTTATAAGTTTTGTACATATTGCGTAAACATAGATTAAATAAGATAAGTGGTGAGAATATGATTTTCGTATTGGATGTAGGGAATACAAATGCTGTGCTCGGTGTATTTGAAAATGGTAAGCTTCGCCAACATTGGCGTATGGAGACGGATCGTCATAAAACAGAAGATGAATATGGTATGTTAGTGAAACAATTGCTTGAACATGAAGGACTTTCATTTCATGATGTACAAGGAATTATTGTTTCTTCCGTTGTGCCGCCGATTATGTTTGCATTAGAGCGTATGTGTGAAAAATATTTCAAAATTAAACCTCTTGTAGTCGGACCGGGCATTAAAACGGGATTAAATATTAAGTATGAAAATCCACGTGAAGTTGGAGCGGACCGTATTGTAAATGCTGTAGCAGGTATTCAGTTATACGGAAGTCCTCTTATTATTGTCGACTTTGGAACGGCAACTACATATTGTTATATTAACGAGAATAAGCATTATATGGGTGGTGTTATTACACCGGGTATTATGATTTCAGCAGAAGCGTTATACAGCCGGGCGGCGAAACTCCCTCGTATTGAGATTACAAAACCAAGTAGTGTTGTTGGAAAAAATACGGTAAGTGCCATGCAATCAGGTATTTTATATGGGTATGTTGGACAAGTAGAAGGTATTGTTAAGCGAATGAAAGAAGAAGCTAAACAAGAACCAACTGTTATTGCAACTGGTGGATTAGCAAAATTAATTGCAGAGGAATCTAATGTAATTGATATTGTAGATCCGTTTTTAACATTAAAAGGTTTGTACATGTTATATGAGCGTAATGCAAACTTACAACATGAGAAGGGTGAATAAATAAATATGAAAGATTATTTAGTAAAGGCGTTAGCGTTTGATGGGGAAGTTCGTGCATATAGTGTGCGTACAACAAATACAGTAAGCGAAGCACAGAGACGTCATGATACGTGGAGAACGGCTTCTGCAGCGCTTGGGCGTTCATTGACAGCTGGTGCAATTATGGGAGCCATGCTAAAAGGAGATCAGAAGCTGACAATTAAAGTGGAAGGCAACGGTCCGATTGGTCCGATCTTAGTAGATGCTCACGCTAACGGAGATGTACGTGGATATGTAACGAATCCGCATGTTGATTTTGAAGCCACGGAGCAAGGGAAGTTACGTGTGTATGAAGCGGTAGGGACAGAAGGATTCTTAACGGTAATTAAAGATATCGGTATGCGTGAACCATTTATCGGGCAATCTCCAATCGTTTCAGGCGAATTAGGAGAAGACTTCACGTATTATTTCGCTGTTTCTGAGCAAACGCCTTCTTCTGTTGGTGTTGGTGTTCTTGTAAATGGTGATGATAGTATATTAGCTGCCGGTGGATTTATCTTGCAAATTATGCCTGGGGCACAAGAAGAGACAATTTCATTTATTGAAGAACGTTTGCAACAAATTCCACCCGTTTCAAAATTAATTGAGCAAGGTCTTTCACCAGAAGAATTATTATATGAAGTGTTGGGGAAAGAACGAGTGAAGGTTCTAGAAACGATGGATGTTCAATTTAATTGCACATGCTCTCGTGAGCGTATTGAAGCGGTATTAATTAGCTTAGGTAAAGAAGAATTAGAACAAGTTCGTGAAGAAGAGGATGAGACAGAAGTACATTGTCATTTCTGTAATGAACGATATAAATTTTCCAAAGAAGATATTACAAACATAATCGAAAGTTTGTAAAGGGGAACGGTTGTCAATCTATTTTTAATCATCGCAATAGATTGACAAATAAAAATTTTTCTGACAAAATTAAATTGTATATAAAACCAATAAAAATACTCGGTGTTAGGAGTGACAGGAATGCGAGTGGCACAATCAGTTTCAGAATTAATCGGGAAAACGCCGATCGTTAAGTTGAACCGCATCGTAGAACAAGACAGCGCAGAAATTTATTTAAAATTAGAATTTATGAATCCAGGGAGTAGCGTGAAAGATCGTATTGCATTATCTATGATCGAAGCTGCTGAACAAAAAGGATTATTAAAAGAGGGCGATACGATCATTGAGCCGACGAGTGGTAACACAGGAATCGGTTTAGCGATGGTAGCAGCTGCTAAAGGATATAAAGCGATTTTAGTAATGCCAGAAACGATGAGTGTTGAGCGTCGTAATTTATTACGTGCTTATGGAGCTGAATTAGTATTGACTCCAGGTTCAGAAGGAATGGGCGGTGCAATTCGTAAAGCAACTGAACTAGCGAAAGAGCATGGTTATTTCATACCACAGCAATTCCAAAATGAAGCAAACCCAGAAATTCATCGTTTGACAACAGGTCCGGAAATTATTGAACAAATAGGTGACCAATTAGATGCATTTATTGCTGGTATTGGTACTGGTGGAACAATTACAGGTGCTGGTGAAGTATTAAAAGAAAAATATAAAGACATTAAAATTTATGCAGTAGAACCTGCGGATTCTCCGGTATTATCAGGTGGGAAACCAGGTCCACATAAAATTCAAGGTATCGGAGCTGGATTTATTCCTGAAACATTGGATGTAGAAGTATATGATGAAATTATTCAAGTGAAGACAGAACAGGCATTTGAATATGCAAGAAGAGTAGCGCGTGAAGAGGGGATCTTAGTTGGTATTTCTTCAGGAGCTGTCATTTATGCCGCGACAGAGGTTGCGAAAAAGCTTGGTAAAGGGAAAAAGATAGTTGTTATTATCCCAAGTAATGGGGAGCGTTATTTAAGTACACCGCTTTATCAATTTGAATCATAAAGTGAAACTTTGATCAGTGGGGGTATTACTGCCTGCGAATAGGGGGATAATCCTGTGATTAGAAAAAAGCATTCCTGAAAAAGGAATGCTTTTTCTTTTTTCGTTTGAAAATAGGAAAAGAGTGAATGACTAGAAAACTTCATGTAAAATAAACAGTAGTAAAGTTAAATCATTTTTGGTGCTTTAGCGGGCAGTTATTTCAAGCCGATCCTCTTTGATTTCTAGAAAATTTGAATTGGTAAGGTCATACAGTCTGATAGGGCAAGATATAAAGAAGACGAGGTGTTGATATGCAGCAACGAAAATCTTTAGCGATTTCTATTTCGTATCGGTTAGATTTTTTTAAGCAGTACAAATTTCTTTCACAACATAAACCTCAGCATATTTTGTTAGAAAGTGGGCGTGGGGGACGTTACAGTATTGTTGGTCTTGATCCTGTAGCGGTGATTCAAGGAAAGAATGAAACATTGCATATAAGGGAAAGTGGAAAGGAAACAATAAAAAAGGGGAACCCTTTACACTTGATGCAGCGGTATATGGAGCAATGGAAAACGGATCATAATCCGGAATACCCTCCGTTTCAAGGTGGTGCGATCGGTTACTTTAGCTATGATTGTATCCGGTATATTGAGAAGATTCCTTCTCTTGCAGAAGATGATGTGGATGTACCTGATATATTCTTTTTATTATTTGATGATGTGTTTGTGTATGATCATAAAGAACAAATGCTATGGATTATTACGCATTATATAGATGAACGAGAAGAAGCAGAGCAACGTTTAGATGAATGGAAGAATCTTTGGTTACAAGAAGCGCCGGAAGTAACGGTGCTGTTTGAGTGTCCTGAAAAGATGAACGAAGCAGTTTCTTTTACAGAAGAGGGCTTTATGGGAGCTGTTCGGTGTATTCAACAATATATTGGAGCTGGAGATGTGTTTCAAGTGAATTTGTCGACAAGACAAGAAAAAACACTGCAAACGCACCCGCTTGAGATTTATACGAAGCTTCGTGACATTAACCCATCACCATATATGGGATATTTAGAACTTGGAGATTTTCAAATTGTCAGTGGCTCACCTGAATTGTTAATTAAAAAGCAAGGGAATGAAGTGAGTACTCGTCCGATTGCTGGTACGCGTTCTCGTGGGAAAAATGAACAAGAAGATGAAAGTTTGGCAAAAGATTTAATTGAAAATGAAAAAGAACGTGCAGAACACGTTATGCTTGTCGATTTAGAACGGAATGATTTAGGGCGTGTTTGTAAGTATGGGACCGTGGAAGTTGATGAATTTATGGTCATTGAAAAATACTCACATGTTATGCATATTGTCTCTAACGTTCGCGGTGAAGTGGAACAAGATAAAGATGCTTTTGATTTAGTGAAGGCCGTATTTCCAGGCGGGACGATTACCGGTGCACCGAAAATTCGTACCATGGAAATTATAGAAGAATTAGAACCTGTTCGCCGAGGGATTTATACGGGTTCAATTGGATGGATTGGGTATTCAGGAGATATGGAACTGAATATTGTCATCCGTACACTTCTTGCTAAAGGTGGACAAGCATATGTGCAAGCTGGAGCAGGAATTGTGATTGATTCGAATCCAAAAAATGAATATGAAGAGTCATTAAAGAAAGCGATCGCCCTGTGGCGTGCAAAAGAAAGCAGCGAAGAAACGGTTAGGTGAGAGAAATGATATTGATGATTGATAATTATGATTCCTTTACGTTTAATTTAGTACAGTTTCTTGGGGAGCTTGGACAAGAGCTTGTTGTCAAACGCAATGATGAAATTACAATTTCGGATATTGAACAGATGAAACCGGATTTCTTAATGATTTCGCCTGGACCGTGTAGTCCGAATGAGGCTGGTGTGAGTATGGATGTCATCCGTCATTTTGCAGGGAAAATTCCGATTTTCGGTGTGTGCCTAGGGCATCAATCGATCGCACAAGTATTTGGAGGAGATGTTGTTCGTGCAGAACGCTTAATGCACGGCAAAACGTCACTAATGCACCATGATGGAAAAACAATTTTTGCCGATATTCCGAATCCCTTTACGGCTACGAGATATCATTCTCTTATCGTAAAAAAAGAAACATTACCAGAATGTTTAGAAGTAACATCTTGGACAGAAGAAGGAGAGATTATGGCGCTTCGTCATAAATCATTGCCGATTGAAGGAGTACAATTCCATCCTGAGTCTATTATGACTTCTCATGGGAAGGAATTACTACAGAACTTCATTCGCAGTTATAGTCCGAGTGTAGCATCATGTTAATTTATGTGAACGGTTCATTTGTAGAAGCGAGTGAGGCGAAAATTTCTCCGTATGATCATGGATACTTATATGGACTAGGTGTATTTGAAACGTTTCGCATTTACAAAGGACATCCCTTTTTATTAGATGATCATTATGAGCGTTTAATGGCCGCCCTTTCTACACTGCATATTCAATGGGAGATGACAAGAGATGATGTGCTTCATATCTTGCAAGAATTGCTTGTCAGAAATGAATTAGATCATGCGTATATCCGCTTTAATGTGTCTGCAGGTGCGGGGGAAATAGGTTTACAAACAGAAATGTATGAAAATCCTTCTGTTATAGTATTTATAAAATCATTACCATCTCCAGGTGTGAGTGTAGAGAAAGAAGGCGTTATTTTACAGCAAACACGAAATACACCAGAAGGAGCGTTTCGTTTAAAATCCCATCATTATTTAAATAACATTTTAGGCAAACGTGAAATTGGAAATACAACGAGTAAAGAAGGGATTTTCTTTACTGAGGCAGGATATGTAGCGGAGGGTATTGTTTCCAATCTTTTCTTTGTGAAAGATAGAGTATTGTATACACCGTCACTCGAAACAGGGATTTTAAATGGAATCATTCGTGCTTTTATCATAATGGCTGCTGGAACGTTAAATATACAAATAGAAGAGGGATTCTTTACAAAAGAGGAGTTACTTTCGGCAGATGAGGTGTTTGTCACAAATTCTATTCAAGAAATCGTGCCACTTCGTTGTATGGAAGGGGTAAACTTCCCTGGTAAGGATGGCGAAATGACAAAGCGTCTTATGCGGATATATGAAATGCATAGAGAAAGTCTTTGGAGCCGAAATGAATTACTAAGAGGAGATGTGTAACATGAAGTGGAATTATGACCTACGCTGCGGCGAATATACATTAAACTTAAATGAAAAAACATTGATTATGGGTATTTTAAATGTTACACCGGATTCTTTCTCAGATGGTGGGCATTATGATGAAATTGAATCAGCTGTGCAACATGCAAAAGAAATGGTGCGTGCAGGTGCTGATATAATTGATATTGGCGGAGAATCGACTCGTCCTGGTTTTGCAAAAGTATCAGTGGAACAGGAATTAGGACGTGTAATTCCGATGATTCAAGCCGTTTCAAGAGAAGTGAAATTACCGATTTCTATCGATACGTATAAAGCGGAAGTTGCAAGGCAAGCAATTGAAGCTGGAGCCCATGTTATTAATGATGTTTGGGGAGCGAAAGCAGAACCGAAAATTGCAGAAGTAGCAGCGCATTATAATGTGCCAATCATTTTAATGCATAACCGTGATAATACAAATTATCGCAACCTCATGGCGGATATGATTGCGGATTTATATGAGAGTGTTAAAATTGCAAAAGGTGCGGGTGTACGTGATGAAAATATTATCTTAGACCCAGGTATCGGTTTTGCGAAGACGCCCGAACAAAATTTAGAAGCGATCCGTAATTTAGAAAAACTAAATGTATTGGGCTATCCAGTTCTTCTTGCAACTTCGAGAAAATCATTTATCGGTCATGTTTTAGATTTACCGGTAGAAGAACGTGTAGAGGGTACAGGCGCATCGATATGTCTTGGTATTGAAAAGGGCTGCGAAATGGTCCGTGTCCACGATGTGAAAGAAATGGCACGTATGGCAAAGATGATGGATGCGATGATTGGCAAGGGGGAAAAGTGATTGGATAAAATTTATATCCATGATATGGAGTTTTACGGTTATCATGGTGTATTTCCAGAAGAGAATAAATTAGGACAACGTTTTAAAGTAGATTTAACAGTTGAATTGGATTTGAAGCAAGCGGGGAAAAGTGACAACCTAGAGTATTCGGTAAACTATGGAGAGCTCTTTGAGGTTTGTAGACAAATTGTAGAGGGGCAAACATACAAGCTTGTAGAAAGTATTGCAGAAAATATTGCGGCGCAGATTTTACAGCAGTATGAAAGCATTTTGCGTTGTACAGTAAAGGTTGTTAAACCGGATCCACCAATACCAGGACATTACCGTGCTGTAGCAGTAGAAATTATGAGAGAACGCTCATGAGTAATATTGTTTACGTTGCGTTGGGATCAAATATTGGTGACCGTTATAAATATTTATTACAAGCGATTGAACTGTTAAATAAAAATCCTTATATTCATGTGGAAGATATATCCTCTGTATATGAAACGGACCCGGTTGGATATACAGAGCAAGATTGTTTTTTAAATATAGTTATAAAAATTTCTACCAATTTGTTACCGCAAGAATTATTGAAAATAACGCAAAAGATTGAGGTTGATCTAGGAAGAAAAAGGGAAATTAGATGGGGACCCAGGATCATTGACCTTGACATTTTGCTCTATAATCAAGAAAATATTGAAGCAGAGAATCTTATTGTTCCGCATCCGCGGATGTTCGAAAGAGCTTTTGTTATCGTTCCGTTGTTAGAAATTAATCAAGAAGTAAAACAAAACATTTCACGTTCACAAGTAGAAGAAATGAAAAGGCGAGAGGGAGTAACGGTATGGAAGCAGAAAAATGGGGAAGACGCATTCGTGCTTTTCGGAAGCTGAAAGGTTATACGCAAGAAGGTTTTGCGAAAGAATTAGGGGTATCTGTATCTGTTTTGGGTGAAGTTGAAAGAGGGAATCGAGCTCCTTCTCAAGATTTTGTAGTGGAAGTTGCTAAAACATTAAATGTTTCAATAGACGAATTAATGCCAAAGTGAGGATAAAGAAGGGAGGCAGCCGAGTGTTAAAGATTGCAAATATTGAAATGAAAAATCCAGTCGTACTAGCACCGATGGCGGGAGTGTGTAACTCTGCGTTCCGTTTAACAGTAAAAGAATTTGGTGCAGGTTTAGTATGTGCTGAAATGGTAAGTGATAAGGCGATTTTATTTAATAACCAAAAAACATTAGATATGTTATATATCGATGAAAGAGAGAAACCGTTAAGTTTACAAATTTTTGGTGGTGAAAAAGAAACGCTTGTCGGAGCGGCAAAATATGTAGATAAAAATACAACAGCGGATATTATTGATATTAATATGGGGTGTCCAGTTCCGAAAATCACAAAATGTGATGCGGGTGCAAAGTGGCTTTTAGATCCGAATAAAGTATATGAGATGGTGGCAGCGGTTGTAGACGCGGTTGAAAAGCCAGTTACAGTTAAGATGCGTATAGGTTGGGATGAAGATCATATTTTCGCAATTGAAAATGCTAGAGCTGTTGAACGTGCTGGCGGTCAAGCGGTAGCGGTTCATGGTCGTACACGTGTTCAAATGTATGAAGGGAAAGCAGATTGGGATATTATTAAGCAAGTAAAACAATCTGTAAATATTCCTGTTATCGGAAACGGTGATGTAGAAACGCCTCAAGATGCGAAACGTATGCTTGATGAAGTTGGTGTGGATGGCGTTATGATTGGCCGAGCAGCTCTTGGTAATCCGTGGATGATTTATCGTACGGTAAAATATTTAGAAACAGGAGAATTAATGCCGGATCCAACAGTGCGTGAGAAAATGGATGTATGTATGCTGCACTTAGATCGTCTTATTGATTTGAAGAATGAGGATATTGCGGTGAGAGAGATGAGAAAGCATGCAGCTTGGTATTTAAAAGGTGTCCGTGGTAATGCGAGAGTGCGTAATGAGATTAATGGTTGTAATACGCGTGCTGATCTTGCTTCTTTATTAAATTCATTTGTAGAAGAAGTGGAAGCAAAACAAAAAACAATTCATGTTGGATAAGGGGCGAGAGTAGGAGTGTGTTTGACATTCCTTCTCTCACTACCTATAATTACGTGAAAGAAAGAAGAGCTGCCAGTGTATTGCTGGCAGTTTTTCTAGTTGACTAGAAAATGATATACTGTATATATTGTAAAAATTAATAGAGCTGGAGTGATATCAATACCATGGATAACATGAACCACGAAGAATTAAATGACCAATTGCTCGTTCGTCGCGAAAAGTTACATAACTTACGTGAACAAGGGATCGATCCATTTGGTAAACGTTTTGAACGTACAAATTCAACAACAGAATTAGTAAGCTTGTACGGAGAATTTTCTAAAGAAGAATTAGAAGAGAAAGAAATCCCTGTTTCTATTGCTGGTCGTATTATGACAAAGCGTGGTAAAGGGAAGGCGGGTTTCGCACATATTCAAGACTTGCATGGACAAGTTCAAATTTATGTTCGTAAAGATGCTGTTGGAGATGACCAGTATGAACTATTTACTACAGCTGACTTAGGTGACCTAATAGGGATTGAAGGGAAAGTGTTCAAAACGAAAGTAGGAGAGCTTTCAGTAAAAGCGACAAGCTTTACGTTATTAACAAAATCTCTTCGTCCACTTCCAGATAAATATCATGGATTAAAAGATGTTGAACAACGTTACCGTCAACGTTACTTAGATTTAATTACAAGTATGGAAAGCCGCGAGACATTCGTTACTCGTAGTAAAATTATTCGTGAAATGAGAAGATACTTAGATGATAACGGCTATCTTGAAGTAGAAACACCAATGATGCATGCAATTGCTGGTGGGGCATCTGCTCGTCCGTTTATCACGCACCATAATGCGTTAGATATGGAACTTTATATGCGTATTGCGATTGAGTTACATTTAAAACGCCTTATTGTGGGTGGTTTAGAGAAAGTATATGAAATCGGCCGCGTATTCCGTAATGAAGGTGTATCGACACGCCATAACCCAGAGTTTACAATGATTGAATTATATGAAGCGTATGCTGACTATAAAGATATTATGAAACTAACAGAAAATATGGTTGCTCATATTGCGAAAAAGGTATTAGGTACAACAACAATCCAATATGGTGAACAAGAAATTAATTTAGAACCGGAATGGACGCGTCTTCACATGGTAGATGCAATTAAGCAATATTCTGGAGCTGACTTCTGGAACCCAATGAGTGTAGAAGAAGCACGCGCGTTAGCGAAAGAGCATGGTGTGGAGATTAAAGATACAATGGAAGTTGGTCATATTATTAATGAATTCTTCGAACAGAAAGTAGAAGAAAACTTAATTCAACCTACATTTATCTATGGTCACCCAGTGGAAATTTCTCCTCTTGCGAAAAAG
>NZ_JAUCFT010000008.1:92500-152500 GCF_030348195.1 Bacillus sp. DX4.1
TGTTTAGCAAAAACACAGGTCTCTGCGAAGCCGTAAGGCGAAGTATAGGGGCTGACACCTGCCCGGTGCTGGAAGGTTAAGGAGAGGGGTTAGCGCAAGCGAAGCTCTGAACTGAAGCCCCAGTAAACGGCGGCCGTAACTATAACGGTCCTAAGGTAGCGAAATTCCTTGTCGGGTAAGTTCCGACCCGCACGAAAGGTGTAACGATTTGGGCACTGTCTCAACCAGAGACTCGGTGAAATTATAGTACCTGTGAAGATGCAGGTTACCCGCGACAGGACGGAAAGACCCCGTGGAGCTTTACTGTAGCCTGATATTGAATTTTGGTACAGTTTGTACAGGATAGGCGGGAGCCATTGAAACCGGAGCGCTAGCTTCGGTGGAGGCGCTGGTGGGATACCGCCCTGACTGTATTGAAATTCTAACCTACGGGTCTCATCGACCCGGGAGACAGTGTCAGGTGGGCAGTTTGACTGGGGCGGTCGCCTCCTAAAGTGTAACGGAGGCGCCCAAAGGTTCCCTCAGAATGGTTGGAAATCATTCGTAGAGTGCAAAGGCATAAGGGAGCTTGACTGCGAGACCTACAAGTCGAGCAGGGACGAAAGTCGGGCTTAGTGATCCGGTGGTTCCGCATGGAAGGGCCATCGCTCAACGGATAAAAGCTACCCCGGGGATAACAGGCTTATCTCCCCCAAGAGTCCACATCGACGGGGAGGTTTGGCACCTCGATGTCGGCTCATCGCATCCTGGGGCTGTAGTCGGTCCCAAGGGTTGGGCTGTTCGCCCATTAAAGCGGTACGCGAGCTGGGTTCAGAACGTCGTGAGACAGTTCGGTCCCTATCCGTCGTGGGCGCAGGAAATTTGAGAGGAGCTGTCCTTAGTACGAGAGGACCGGGATGGACGCACCGCTGGTGTACCAGTTGTTCTGCCAAGGGCATAGCTGGGTAGCTATGTGCGGAAGGGATAAGTGCTGAAAGCATCTAAGCATGAAGCCCCCCTCAAGATGAGATTTCCCATAGCGTAAGCTAGTAAGATCCCTGAAAGATGATCAGGTTGATAGGTTCGAGGTGGAAGCATGGTGACATGTGGAGCTGACGAATACTAATAGATCGAGGACTTAACCATATAAATATGAAGCAATGTTATCTAGTTTTGAAGGAATATACCTTCATCAGTTTGGTGATGATGGCAGAGAGGTCACACCCGTTCCCATACCGAACACGGAAGTTAAGCTCTCTAGCGCCGATGGTAGTTGGGACCTTGTCCCTGTGAGAGTAGGACGTCGCCAAGCAATCTTTAGACGAGTCATAATGACTCGTCTTTTTTATATATAAAAAATTTTGTAGTCTGTTGATCACGCACGAACGGTAATTGCATCATCTCAAGGTTCGGCAGGAAGCAAAGAAATTTCTCGGCCGGGATGAGGAAACTTTCATTGAATAAAATATGAATTTGGTGATTAAGGAACAAAAACTTTGGCTACTATAGTGAAGAGGCAAAAGAGTTGCAAATTTCTTTAATACGTATATAATTAAAGTCAAAGATAGTCAAAGTCAATAAAGGTGGCGGATAAATGAGAAATATATCTGATATCATTGAGCAATATCTAAAGCAAGTTATTGACTTAAGCAATAATAATGTGATTGAAATTAAGAGAAATGAGATTGCCGATAGGTTTGATTGTGTGCCGTCTCAAATTAATTATGTAATCAATACCCGCTTTACGCTAGAAAGAGGATTTTTAGTTGAAAGTAAACGAGGTGGAGGAGGTTACATTCGCATTATCAAAGTCAAATTGCATGACGATATAGACATTATTGATCAAATGCTTCATATGATTGAGCGTAGTATTGCGCAAGGAAATGCAGAAAGTATTGTCATACGTTTAGTTGAAGAGGATATTGTGACAAAAAGCGAAGCAAAGCTTATGCTAAGCGTGTTAGATCGATCGGTATTATTAATGGATTTACCCTTTCGAGATGAACTTAGGGCTCGGATATTATGCGCAATGTTAAGAACGTTGAAATATAAATAAATACAGCTTTTGTTAAGAAGTGTTTTCACTGGTTATTCATTTCATAATGAGACTTTTTCACAGGCAATGTGTATTTTTCTCATAAAATAATTTGAGTGGAGAAAATAAAATCTAGTAATGTATGAAAAGTCTCATGGAATAACTTGTTCCTATTGTAAAGGTGGGGAGATTCGATGACTTGTCAAAATTGTAATACAAGACCAGCAGCTTTACATGTTACAAAAGTAATAAATGGACAAAAGACGGAAGTTCATCTTTGTGAGCAATGTGCTGAACAAAATGGCTATACGTCTTTCTTTCAATCACCACAATCTAGTTATTCTTTTCATGACTTATTAGCTGGATTGCTACACGGGGAACAATCGATGTTTGAAAAACAGGAAGATAATTTTTCGGATATAAAGGTATTACGATGTCCAACGTGTAATATGACATATCAACAATTTGCTAAAATGGGTCGCTTTGGTTGTTCTTCCTGTTATGAAACATTTAAGGATCAACTACAGCCTATGTTAAAACGTCTTCAGGGTGGTTATACACATCATTGTGGAAAAATCCCACAGCGTACAGGAGGAAATGTCCATCTAAAGAAAGAATTAGATGAACTAAAACTAAAATTAAAGCGGTGTGTACAACAAGAGGAATTTGAAGAAGCGGCTCAGGTCCGTGATCAAATTCGAGGCATTGAAAATCAGCTTAGTGAGCATAGAGAGGGGGAATAATTCTATGTCACTGGATCGAATTATGAATAAAGCAATTAGCCCATGGATGAGGGGAGATGGTCCTGATTCCGATATTGTTTTAAGTAGTCGTGTTCGTTTGGCTCGTAATTTAAAAGATTATCATTTCCCTACTATGCAAACTGATGAAGAAGCAAAGAAGATCATCAAGATATTTCAATCGAAGTTTGCTAATGAAACATCGAAATCCTTCGGGACGTTCGAACTATTAAAAATGAATGAACTTCAGCCGCTTCAAAGAAGAGTTTTAGTAGAAAAACATTTAATTAGTCCCAATCTTGCTGAAACAGAATTTAGTGCTTGTCTATTATCAGAAAGTGAACAGATAAGTGTGATGCTTAATGAAGAAGATCATGTGCGAATTCAGTGTTTGTTCCCGGGGCTACAATTATCAGAAGCACTCCAAAGTGCGAATCAAATGGATGATTGGATTGAAGAGGCGGTTGAATATGCTTTTGATGAATCAATTGGTTACATTACAAGTTGTCCTACAAATGTTGGTACGGGATTACGAGCTTCTGTAATGATCCATTTACCAGCGCTTG
This sequence comes from Bacillus sp. DX4.1, assembly GCF_030348195.1. NCBI lineage: Bacteria > Bacillati > Bacillota > Bacilli > Caryophanales > Bacillaceae > Bacillus > Bacillus sp. DX4.1. The sequence continues at coordinate 95,821 of NZ_JAUCFT010000008.1, forward strand.
TTTTGACGAAACGAATAAACCGTATCATACAAGCAATTCAACAATTAGGTTTAGTTGTAAGAGGAATTTATGGTGAAGGTAGCGAAGCCTTAGGTAATATATTTCAAGTTTCCAATCAAATGACATTAGGAAAGTCAGAAGAAGATATTATAGAAGACTTAAAGAGTGTCGTTTACCAGCTTATACAGCAAGAAAGAGCGGCACGAGACATGGTTACGAAAAATTCAAGTATTGAACTTGAAGATCGAGTATATCGTTCTTATGGTATATTAGCCAATAGTCGTTTAATTCAATCTGCTGAGGCAGCTACTTGTCTATCGGATATACGACTTGGCATTGATCTTGGTTATATAAAAAATATATCAAGGCATATTTTAACGGAGCTAATGGTACTTACTCAGCCAGGAATCTTGCAGCAATATGCCGGTGGTCCCCTACAGCCTGGGGAAAGAGATTATCGTAGAGCGACTTTAATCCGTGAAAGATTAAGAATTGAACAAAATTGAGCGCAAGTAGGAGGCGATTTCTATGATGTTTGGAAGATTTACAGAACGAGCACAGAAGGTATTAGCTTTATCTCAAGAAGAGGCAATTCGCATTGGTCATAATAATATTGGAACAGAACATATTTTACTTGGGCTTGTACGTGAAGGTGAAGGAATTGCGGCTAAAGCATTAATTGCTCTTGGATTAAGCCCAGAAAAGGTGCAAAAAGAGGTAGAAGCATTAATTGGTCGTGGAACAGAAATGTCTCAAACCGTACATTACACACCTCGTGCAAAAAAAGTGATTGAGTTATCAATGGATGAGGCACGTAAGCTTGGTCATTCTTACGTCGGAACGGAGCATATTCTACTTGGATTGATTCGTGAAGGTGAAGGAGTAGCGGCACGTGTTTTAAATAACTTAGGTGTAAGTTTAAATAAGGCAAGACAACAAGTACTGCAGCTTCTTGGAAGCAATGAGGCAACATCGGGTCATCAAGGCGGTGCTTCAGCAAGTGCGAATACACCAACACTTGATAGTTTAGCACGTGATTTAACAGTTGTTGCACGTGAAGGACGGTTAGATCCTGTTATTGGCCGTGGTAAAGAAATTCAACGTGTAATTGAAGTGCTAAGCCGTAGAACGAAAAATAACCCAGTGTTAATCGGGGAACCAGGCGTAGGTAAAACAGCAATTGCAGAAGGATTAGCACAACAAATTGTAAACAATGAAATTCCTGAAACTTTACGTGACAAGCGTGTTATGACATTAGATATGGGAACTGTTGTTGCTGGTACGAAATATCGTGGTGAATTTGAAGATCGCTTAAAGAAAGTAATGGATGAAATTCGCCAAGCGGGTAATATTATCTTATTTATCGATGAACTTCATACATTAATCGGTGCGGGTGGTGCAGAGGGTGCGATTGATGCATCTAATATTTTAAAACCATCTTTAGCACGCGGGGAACTGCAATGTATTGGGGCGACAACGCTAGATGAATACCGTAAATATATTGAAAAAGATGCAGCATTAGAGCGACGGTTCCAACCGATTCATGTTGATGAACCAAGCTTAGAAGAATCTGTTCAAATTTTAAGAGGATTACGTGATCGTTACGAAGCACATCACCGTGTTTCTATTACAGATGATGCAATTGAAGCGTCTGTAAAACTTTCTGACCGTTATATTACAGATCGTTTCTTACCAGATAAGGCAATTGATTTAATCGATGAAGCTGCTTCCAAAGTACGCTTACGTTCTTATACAACACCACCAAATTTAAAAGAACTTGAAGTCAAACTTGAAGAAATTCGCAAAGAAAAGGATGCAGCTGTACAAAGCCAAGAATTTGAGAAGGCAGCTTCCTTGCGCGATATGGAACAACGTTTACGTGAAAAATTAGAAGAAACAAAACGCCAATGGAAAGAGCAGCAAGGAAAGGAAAACTCAGAAGTGACAGTAGAAGATATTGCAAATGTCGTTTCTACATGGACGCGTATCCCTGTTTCTAAACTTGCACAAACAGAAACAAATAAATTGTTGAATCTAGAATCTATTTTACATGACCGTGTAATTGGTCAAGATGAAGCGGTTGTTGCGGTAGCAAAAGCAGTGCGCCGTGCGCGAGCTGGTTTGAAGGATCCAAAACGTCCGATTGGCTCATTTATTTTCTTAGGACCGACTGGTGTAGGTAAAACTGAGCTTGCACGTGCGTTAGCAGAATCTATGTTTGGTGATGAAGATGCAATGATCCGTATTGATATGTCTGAGTACATGGAGAAACATTCTACTTCTCGTTTAGTGGGATCTCCTCCAGGATATGTTGGATACGAAGAAGGTGGTCAGCTGACAGAAAAAGTTCGTCGTAAACCATATTCTGTTGTTCTATTAGATGAAGTAGAGAAGGCACATCCAGATGTATTTAACATTTTACTGCAAGTGTTAGAGGATGGTCGTTTAACAGATTCTAAAGGACGTACAGTTGATTTCCGTAATACGATTGTAATTATGACATCTAACGTTGGCGCTGAGGCGTTAAAACGTAATAAACATCTTGGTTTTAACGTACAAGATGAGAGCCGTGATTACACAGATATGAAAAGCAAAGTAATGGATGAACTGAAAAAGGCATTTCGTCCAGAGTTCTTAAACCGTATCGATGAAATTATTGTCTTCCATATGCTTGAGAAAAAACATATTCAAGAAATTGTAATCCTTCTGGTTAATCAATTAGTGAAACGCTTAAAAGAACAAGAAATTGATTTAGAGTTAACAAGCGCGGCAATTGAAGCCATTGCTGATAAAGGATTTGACCGAGAGTACGGCGCTCGCCCACTTCGCCGAGCAATTCAAAAATATGTGGAGGATCGATTATCAGAAGAGCTTCTAAAAGGAGCAATTGAGAAAGGTCAAAAAGTTGTTTTTGATACTGAAGGAGAATCATTTGTCATTCGCAGTGCAGAAAAGGTAAAATAAGTATAGACAAACGAAGAGGGCTAAGTAATAGCCCTCTTTCTTGTACGAGAAAAATATATGTGTATATACATATGAAAGTGAAGTGAAGTGTAAAACACAATGGCTAAAAAGAAAACGAAATTTATATGTCAAGAATGTGGTTATCAATCGGCGAAATATATGGGAAAATGTCCCGGATGCGGGCAATGGAATACGCTTGTTGAGGAGATGGAACCAGTTGTATCATCACGTCGTATTAACTATGCAAATGCGATTCAATCAGAAGTAACGAGGCCACGTCGTCTTACAGAAGTAGAAACGAAATCAGAAGCGCGTATTGAAACGAAATTTCAAGAGTTTAATCGTGTACTTGGTGGAGGAATTGTAGATGGTTCCCTTGTACTTATTGGAGGAGACCCTGGGATTGGAAAATCAACATTATTACTACAAATATCATCGCAACTAGCAGACTCTTCCTATGATGTGTTGTATATATCTGGTGAGGAATCAGCAAAGCAAATTAAACTACGCGCAGATCGTCTGCACGTAAATGGCAGTAATTTATTTGTTGTTTCGGAAACAGATTTACAGCGAATTGCAACATATATAGATGAAATGAACCCTTCATTTGTTGTCATTGATTCCATTCAAACGATTCATTTACCGGAAGTGACTTCGGCGCCAGGAAGCGTCGCGCAAGTACGTGAATGTACAGCAGAGTTGATGAAACTTGCAAAAACGAAGGGGATTCCTATTTTTATCGTGGGACATGTAACGAAAGAAGGAGCGATTGCTGGACCTCGTATGTTAGAGCATATGGTGGATGCGGTTCTTTATTTTGAAGGAGATCGTCATCATACATATCGTATTTTACGAGCAGTAAAAAATCGTTTTGGTTCCACAAATGAAATGGGAATTTTTGAAATGAAGGAATTGGGTCTTTCGGAAGTGTTAAATCCTTCTGAAATATTTCTAGAGGAAAGGCCTGTCGGGGTCGCCGGCTCTACAGTTGTTGCTTCTATGGAAGGAACAAGACCTGTGTTAGTAGAAATACAAGCATTAATCTCTCCTACTAGTTTTGGAAATCCGCGAAGAATGGCTACAGGAATCGATCATAATCGTGTATCACTTATTATGGCGGTATTAGAAAAAAGAGCGGGACTATTATTGCAAAATCAAGATGCCTATCTAAAGGTTGCTGGTGGAATAAAGTTAGATGAACCAGCCGTTGACTTAGCGGTTGCCTTAAGTATTGCATCTAGCTTTCGAGATAAACCAACTGCGCCGGGAGATGCTGTGATAGGGGAAGTTGGTTTAACAGGTGAAGTACGGAGGGTATCGCGAATTGAACAACGGGTACAAGAAGCGGCTAAATTAGGATTTCAACGAGTTATTATCCCGCGCAAGAATTTGGGGGGCTGGACAATTCCAGAGGGGATTGAAGTGGTTGGTGTGTCCAATATAGGAGAGGCGCTTCGTTTGATATTAGGAGGCTAGGCTATGGAAGAAAACAAGCAACGAGTCAAAAGTATGATTAATATTTTACAGCTTGTTGCACCAGGGACACCGTTACGAGAAGGAATAGATAATGTACTTCGTGCGCAAACAGGTGGTTTAATTGTCCTTGGGTACAACGAGCAAATTAAAAGTATTGTTGATGGAGGATTTCACATTAATTGTGCGTTCTCCCCTGCGAGCTTATATGAACTAGCAAAAATGGATGGAGCTCTTATTTTAAATGAGACGGGAAGTAAAATTTTAATCGCAAATGCACAGTTGGTTCCTGATGCATCTATTGATTCTATTGAAACAGGGATGCGTCATCGTACTGCAGAGCGAGTGGCAAAGCAAACGGCCAGTCTTGTTGTCGCTATTTCACAAAGGCGTAATGTCATTACGTTATATCAAGGAAGCTTACGTTATACATTAAAAGACATAGGTGTTATTTTGACAAAAGCAAATCAGGCGATTCAAACGTTAGAAAAATATAAAGCAGTATGGAATGATGGCATCACAAATTTGGGTATTCTAGAATTTGAGGAAGTCGTTACACTGTCTGAAGTTGTCCATGTTTTACACAGTGTTGAGATGGTGCTTCGTATTAAGAATGAAATCCTTAGCTATATTCATGAACTGGGGACAGAAGGTAGACTCATTCGGTTACAGCTTACCGAGCTCTTAGCAGATTTGGAAGCAGAGGCAGCGTTATTAATTAAAGATTATTACCAAGAAAAAACGCAAGACCACTATCAAATCCTAAAAAAATTACAAGAACTTGCGAATGCACAGCTATTAGAAGATAGTGATTTAGTCAAACTGCTTGGCTATTCTGGACAAACGAGTTTAGAGGAAAGTGTTACGCCAAGAGGGTACCGGATTGCGAGTAAAATTTCTAGAGTTCCACCTCTGATTATTGAAAATTTAATTAATCGATTTAAAAATCTGCAAGGGATTTGCCGTGCGACCATCAGTGATTTAGATGATGTAGAAGGAATTGGAGAAGTTCGAGCGAAAAAAATACGGGAAGGCTTAAAACGAATCCAAGAGCACCTATATATGAGTAGACACAATTAAGAATATTACATTGATTCCACAATATAACGACACTCAAACATTTTTGGTATATGATATGGTATATTGGTAAATAAAGCAATTTATAAAAAGACACGTCCGCTTTTGCATTCGGCGTTTTGAGTAGCAAAACAATGGTTAATAATGAGTAGGAGGTGGTTGGATGTTAAAACGGATCGTACAGCTCTTCTTTTTAGTAATTGGTGGAGCGTTAGGGATTTTTCTGATCCCAAAAGTTATTAATGTATTGGACATTGGTGCAATCCCTTTACTTGAAGGTTCTTATGTCCGTGCAATTATTGGTGCAATTATTTTATTTTTAACAACATTTTGGCTTGTAGATTATATCGTTCAACTTATTAAACATATTGAGGAAGCCCTTGTAAAGGCTCCTGTAACAGATGTTTTATTTGGTACGCTAGGATTAATTTCAGGTCTGATTGTTGCATATTTAATTTTGATACCAATTCGTGAATTTACAATTCCAGTCATTAGCACCGTATTGCAAATCTTCTTTACACTTTTACTTGGCTATTTAGGATTCCAAGTAGGATTTAAAAAGAGAAATGAATTGCTAGGGTTATTTACATTACCACAGCGCGGAAGTAAAAAGAAGAATAATAATAACGAAAATGAAGATACAGAAGCAGAAAAGTCTTCTTCACATTGGAAAATACTTGATACAAGTGTAATTATTGACGGACGTATTGCTGATATTTGCCAAACAAAGTTTTTAGAAGGAACAATTGTGATTCCTCAGTTTGTGTTAGAGGAGTTGCAGCATATTGCTGATTCTTCCGATGCGTTAAAACGTAATCGTGGCCGAAGAGGATTAGATATACTAAATCGCATTCAAAAGGAAATGCCGATTCCAGTAGAGATTTATGAAGGCGATTTTGAAGACATTCAAGAAGTAGATAGTAAGCTTGTAAAATTAGCGAAAATAACGGGCGGTACTGTTGTAACGAATGATTTTAATTTAAATAAAGTTTCTGAACTACAAGGAGTAACTGTTTTAAATATCAATGATCTAGCCAATGCAATTAAGCCGGTTGTTCTTCCTGGTGAGGAATTAAGTGTGTATGTCGTAAAAGACGGAAAAGAGCAAAATCAAGGTGTTGCCTATTTAGATGACGGCACAATGATTGTCGTAGAAGATGGTAGAGAGTACGTTGGTTCACAACTTGATGTCCTTGTTACGAGTGTGCTGCAAACATCGGCTGGTCGCATGATTTTTGCAAAACGTAAATTATTAGAAAAAGCATTGTAAGTAGAGGGTTATTAGCATGTATACATTAATTATTCCGGCAGCAGGCCAAGGGAAACGAATGGGTGCTGGTAAAAATAAATTGTTTTTACTTATTAATGAAGTACCTATTATTGTGCATACATTACGTGCTTTTGAGAAAGATGAAGCATGTAAAAATATTATTATGGCGATTAATGAAGAAGAACGTTCTTATTTTTCCGAATTAATTCAGACATATCGTATTCAAAAGAGTGTTCAGTTTATTCAAGGTGGAGCTGAAAGACAAGATAGCGTGTATAATGCGCTTCAACACGTAGAACATGTCGATTATGTCCTAGTACATGATGGCGCACGTCCATTTGTGACGAGCAAAATGATTCATCATGTATTGGAAACAGCGAAGCAAAAGGGCGCCTCGATTTGTGCGGTACCTGTTAAAGATACGGTGAAAAAAGTAGAACAGAATACGGTGGTTGAAACAGTTGAACGTTCTCAGTTAAGAGCAGTACAAACACCCCAAGGATTTTATGTTCCGCTTTTATTGGAAGCGCATGAGAGTGCAAAACAAGGATGCTTCTTTGGTACGGATGACGCGAGTCTAATAGAGCGGTTAGGTGAAAAAGTAGGTGTAGTAGAGGGGAGTTACTACAATATTAAGGTAACAACTCCTGAAGATTTATTGATTGCCGAAAGTTTTCTACGTGTTCAGTAGAAATGGTTGCGGTGGTATAATATGCTAAGAAAAGCTCGGTAGTTGCCGGGCTTTTCTTAATAGAGTCATCGATATAATATAAGTTCATAAAGTTCAGTAGTTTAGCTCAAGGAGGATGTAAAGATGTTTCGAATCGGACAAGGTTTTGATGTACACGAATTTGCAGAAGAACGACCATTAATTCTAGGTGGAATTACAATTCCATATGAAAAAGGATTGTTAGGTCACTCTGATGCGGATGTACTTTTACATACAATTGCTGATGCATGTTTAGGAGCAATTGCTGCAGGTGACATCGGAAAGCATTTTCCAGATACAGATCCTGCCTTTAAGGATGCAGACTCGGCTGTGTTACTACAAAAAGTTTGGGAGTTTGTACGTGAGCAAGGATATGAATTAGGAAATTTAGATTGTACAATTATTGCACAGAAACCCAAAATGGCACCATATATTGAAAGTATGCGTAAACGTATTAGTGAATTGCTAGAAACATCTATAGATAATATTAATGTGAAAGCAACAACAACTGAAAAATTAGGATTTACGGGAAGAGAAGAAGGAATTGCTTCTCAAGCAGTTGTATTATTACAGAAAAAATAGTTGTTTTTAATTTGTAAGATGGATAATCGTATTTTTTTGGTGTACAATTATAGAATGTGTTGACATTAAGATTGGAAGGTGTACCAACTATGGAAAAGCAAGTGAGAGTGCGCTATGCGCCAAGTCCAACAGGACACTTACATATCGGAAATGCGCGTACGGCATTATTTAATTATTTATTTGCTCGTCATCAAAATGGCAAGTTTATTATTCGTATTGAAGATACTGATGTAAAACGTAACGTTGCTGGCGGTGAGGAAAGTCAATTAAAATACTTGAAATGGCTCGGTATGGACTGGGATGAAGGTGTTGATGTTGGCGGTGAATATGGGCCGTATCGTCAAATGGAACGTTTAGATATCTATAAAAAGTTGTATGAAGATTTATTAGAGCGTGGTTTAGCTTATAAATGTTATATGACAGAAGAAGAGTTAGAAGCAGAGCGTGAAGGACAAATCGCTCGCGGTGAAACACCTCGTTATGCAGGAAATCACCGTGATTTAACAGAAGAACAAGAGAAACAATTTGAAGCGGAAGGTCGTATTCCAAGCATTCGTTTCCGCGTGCCAGCAGACCGCGACTATACATTCAAAGATATCGTAAAAGATGAAGTGGCTTTCCACTCAAATGATTTTGGTGACTTCGTTATTGTGAAAAAAGATGGTATTCCAACTTACAACTTTGCAGTAGCAGTAGACGATCATTTAATGGAAATTACGCATGTTCTTCGTGGTGATGATCATATCTCTAATACACCGAAACAAATGATGATTTATGAAGCATTTGGATGGGATATCCCGCAATTCGGACATATGACATTAATCGTAAACGAAAGTCGCAAAAAATTAAGTAAACGCGATGAATCTATTATTCAATTCATTGAACAATATGAAGCGCTTGGATATCTTCCAGAAGCAATCTTTAACTTTATCGCATTACTAGGTTGGTCACCAGTAGGAGAAGAAGAAATCTTCTCTAAAGATGAGTTTATCGAAATGTTTGATGCAGCTCGTTTATCAAAATCACCTGCATTATTCGATTCTCAAAAATTAAAATGGATGAACAACCAATATATGAAAAAGCAAGATCTAGATGGTGTTGTGGAGCTAAGCTTGCCACATTTAGTGAAAGCTGGTCGCGTAAGTGAAGACCTAAGTGAACAAGAAATGAATTGGGTTCGCGATGTAATAGCTTTATACCATGACCAAATGAGTTTTGGTGCTGAAATTGTAGAGCTTTCTGACATGTTCTTCAAAGACCATGTGGACTATGAAGAAGAAGGACAAGAAGTATTAAAAGGTGAGCAAGTACCAGAAGTACTTCGCGCATTTGCAGCAGGACTAGAAGCATTAGAAGAAGTAGAGCCTGCAGCAATTAAAGCTACAATTAAAGCTGTTCAAAAAGAGACTGGTCATAAAGGTAAAGGTTTATTTATGCCAATTCGTGTTGCGACTACTGGCCAAACACATGGCCCAGAACTTCCGAATGCAATTGCATTGCTTGGAAAAGAAAAAGTTTTAAATCGTATTCGTAAAGTAATTAGTTAACATTTTACGAATTTAGAAATATAATAAAAATACTTAAAACCTAATAAGGAAAAGCGACGAGAAGGAGAAGTAGAAAATCAGGCTTTTTACAGAGAGAACCACCATTTGGCTGGAAGTGGTTTATAAGCGGATTTTTGAAATGCCCCTTCGAGTCTTCTGCCCAACAACGAAGAGTTTCGGGAAACGTCATCAGGACGTAAAGTAAGCAGAAGCGGTATAAACCGTTATCATGGATGAGTTTGAGGTTTTTTTAAACCTAAACAGAGTGGAACCGCGCTTGAAAAGCGTCTCTGTCTATTGACAGAGGCGCTTTTTTGTATACCATGTAATTGGGTATGAGTATAAGTCTTTACACAGTTGGATAAAGAATAGGTAACAAGTGAGGGACAATTGTTAGCGATAGATCGGTTCACTCGGAAAAGCAGCCCATAAAGTGAAACTTCCATCAGTGGGAGTTTTTGATTTCCTACTAATGAAAAGCTATCACCAATCGGGCTCTTACGGATAGTTATTCTCCACCTAACTTCATTGTTTCTTTCGGATTTTGAGGTGAAGGCTTTACTATCCGTTAGAGCGGGATAAAAGGGGAGGGGACATCGATGTTTAAGAGACTTCGAGAAGATATTGAAGTCATTTTTGAACAAGATCCAGCGGCGCGGAGTTATTTTGAAGTTATTTTAACTTACTCTGGATTACATGCAATTTGGGCACATCGAATTGCGCATGCCTTTTATAAACGGAATTTTTTCTTTATTGCACGTTCTGTTTCACAGGTTAGTCGTTTTTTTACTGGCATTGAGATACATCCAGGGGCCACAATTGGTCGTCGCTTTTTTATTGATCATGGCATGGGAGTTGTAATTGGGGAAACGTGCGAAATTGGAGATAATGTAACCATCTATCAAGGGGTTACGTTAGGCGGTACAGGGAAAGAAAAAGGAAAGCGTCATCCGACGATTCGAGATAATGTATTAATTGCAACAGGTGCGAAAGTACTCGGATCAATTACGGTTGGGGAAAATGCCAAAATTGGTGCCGGGTCTGTCGTATTGAAAGAAGTTCCAGCTCATTCTACGGTTGTAGGTATTCCTGGGCGCGTCAAGGTTCAAAATGGAGTGAAAGTAGGTCAAGAGTTAAATCATGCTGACCTACCAGATCCAATCTTTGATAAATTGAAAGTGATGGAAGAAGAGCTTGAGCAATTAAAAAAGCAACTTGCAGTGAAAGTGGAAAGGAAGGACGAAAATGACTATTCACATTTATAATACGTTAACGCGTCAAAAAGAAGAGTTTGTTCCATTAGAAGAAAATAAAGTGAAGATGTATGTATGCGGACCGACAGTATACAATTACATTCACATTGGAAATGCAAGGCCACCTATGGTATTCGATACAGTACGTCGCTACCTAGAACATAAAGGCTATGAGGTGCAATACGTTTCCAACTTTACAGATGTGGATGATAAGTTGATTAAAGTAGCAAATGAACTAGGAGAAGACGTTCCAACAATTGCAGATCGTTTTGTTGAAGCGTACTTTGAAGATGTAACTGCACTAGGTTGCAAGCATGCAACTGTTCATCCTCGTGTAACAGAAAATATGGATATTATTATCGAGTTTATTCAAGAGCTTGTGAATAAAGGATATGCATATGAATCTGAAGGCGATGTGTATTACAAAACAAAGGAATTTGAAGGTTACGGTAAACTGTCACATCAACCAATTGCAGACTTACGTCATGGTGCACGTATTGAAATTGGTGAGAAGAAACAAGATCCATTGGACTTTGTTTTATGGAAAGCTGCGAAAGAAGGCGAAATCTTCTGGGAGAGTCCGTGGGGTAAAGGTCGTCCTGGCTGGCATATTGAATGCTCTGCGATGGCGCGTAAATATTTAGGTGATACAATTGACATTCATGCTGGTGGGCAGGATTTAGCGTTCCCACACCACGAGAATGAAATTGCACAATCAGAAGCGTTGACGGGGAAAACATTTGCACGCTACTGGATGCATAATGGATATATTAATATTAACAATGAAAAAATGTCTAAATCGCTAGGGAACTTCATTTTAGTTCACGATATTATTAAGCAATATAATCCGCAATTAATTCGCTTCTTTATGCTATCCGTTCACTATCGTCATCCAATTAACTTTAGTGAAGAATTATTACAGAATACGAATAATGGGTTAGAGCGTATTAAAACGGCATACGGTAATTTAAAACATCGTATGGAAAGCAGTACGGATTTAACGGATCATAACGAGAAATGGTTAGCTGAAATGGAGAAATTCCAAGTTGCATTTGAAGTAGCGATGGATGATGATTTTAATACAGCAAACGCAGTAACAGAATTATATAATTTAGCAAACCATGCAAATCAATATTTACTAGAAGAGCATACATCAAAAGCAGTACTTGAGGCGTATGTAAAACAGTTTGAAACATTATTTGGCATCTTAGGATTAGAATTAACAAAAGAAGAATTACTTGATGAAGAGATTGAAGTGTTAATTCAAAAACGTATTGAAGCTCGTAAAAATCGTGATTTCGCATTATCAGATCAAATTCGCGATGATTTAAAAGAGCGCAATATTATTTTAGAAGATACAGCACAAGGTACAAGATGGAAAAGAGGATAAACATGATTGATGCAAAGCAATTGAACAGCTTAGCGTTAGCATATATGGGTGATGCAGTATATGAACAATATATCCGCCATCACCTCCTTCAAAAAGGAACAGTTCGTCCTAATCAACTACATCGTTTAGGGACAAGCTTTGTTTCAGCAAAGGCGCAGGCGAAAGTTGTTTATTATTTTTTAGAGACGGCATTTCTAACAGAGGAAGAAGATGCCGTACTACGAAGAGGACGTAATGCAAATTCTGGTACTGTTCCAAAAAATACGGATGTACAAACGTATCGCTATAGTACTGCCTTTGAGGCATTGCTCGGCTATCATTATTTATTGAACAATCGTGAACGATTAGAAGAACTTGTATATAAAGCAATTGATGTATTAGAAGTAAAGGAAGGAGGCGCATCAACATGAGTAGTGAATACATTATCGGCCGTAACCCTGTAATTGAGGCGTTACGATCAGGACGGGATATTAATAAGATTTGGATTGCAGAAGGTGCTGCCAAAGGACAAGTACAAATTGTATTAGCGTTAGCGAAAGAGAATAAAATTATTTTGCAGCATGCACCAAAGAAAAAATTAGATCAGCTTGTTGAAGGGAATCATCAAGGGGTGGTTGCGCAAGTTGCGGCATATCAGTATGCGGAATTAGAAGATTTATTTGAGGTAGCTGCTAAGCGTAACGAAGATCCGTTCTTTTTAATTCTTGATGAAATTGAAGATCCACATAATCTAGGATCTATTATGCGTACAGCAGATGCAACCGGAGCGCATGGAATTATTATTCCAAAGCGCCGAGCAGTTGGGCTAACGGCATCGGTTGCAAAAGCTTCAACGGGAGCAATTGAATACATTCCAGTTGCTCGTGTGACAAATCTATCACGAACAATTGATGAGTTAAAGGAACGTGGTCTTTGGATTGCGGGCACAGATGCAAAAGGGAAAACAGATTATCGCAACTTAGATGGCAATATGCCGATTGGATTAGTAATTGGTAGTGAAGGGAAAGGTATGAGCCGTATTATTGGTGAAAAGTGTGATTTCCTTATTCATTTACCGATGGTTGGTAAAGTTACATCCTTAAATGCTTCAGTAGCTGCTAGTCTGCTAATGTACGAGGTATATCGCAAACGTCACCAGATTGGTGAGTAAAAATGGACGATATTTTAATCGTTGACGGTTATAACATTATTGGGGCTTGGAGCGATTTGAAACAACTTAGGGATGTGGATTTACAAGCATCAAGGGATGCGCTGATTGATAAAATGGCTGATTATCAAGGATACACAGGAACGAAAGTGATGATTGTATTTGATGCCTACACTGTTCAGGGTATTGAGAAGAAGATGAAGCAAGCGCGTGTTGATGTTATATTTACAAGAAAAAATCAAACGGCCGATGAAAAAATTGAGCAGCTTGCAATTGAACTCCGCAACATAAATACACAAATTTATGTTGCAACTTCAGATTACACAGAGCAGTGGGTTATTTTTGGTCAAGGTGCACTGCGAAAATCAGCCCGTGAGTTAGAGCTGGAGGTTAAGACGATGGAGCAGCAAGTACGTCGTCAGACGCAAGAAGTGAGAGAAAAACAGCCAGCTATGCGAACGATATTTAGTAAAGATATTACAGAAAAGTTAGAAAAATTAAGGCGGGGAGAGCGTTGAAGCATTGACGCTCTTCAAGTATTTACTGTATAATATTTCTAAATAAATAGCGGTCGGAGGGATCAGGGTGGAAGCAAGCTTCGTGAGTACCAACAACGTTACGTTTCGCGATTTAGAGGATGAGGCAGTAGTTGAGTTAGTTCGACAAGGTAATATCGATGCCCTTGAATATTTGATTCATAAGTACAAAAACTTTGTTCGTGCAAAATCAAGATCGTATTTTTTAGTGGGTGCCGATCGGGAAGATATTGTTCAAGAGGGTATGATTGGATTGTTTAAAGCGATTCGTGATTATAAAGAGGACAAGCTATCTTCTTTTAAAGCATTTGCCGAACTGTGCATTACCCGTCAAATTATCACCGCTATTAAGACGGCAACAAGACAAAAACATATTCCTTTAAATTCCTATGTTTCTTTGGACAAACCGATTTATGATGAGGAATCTGATCGTACGCTATTAGATGTTATCTCAGAGTCGAAAGTGACCGACCCTGAAGAAATGATTATTAGTCAGGAAGAGTATAGTGATATAGAACTAAAAATATCTGAATTATTAAGCGATTTAGAAAGGAAAGTCCTTTCTTTATATTTAGATGGTCGCTCTTATCAAGAGATTTCAGAGCAGCTCAATCGTCATGTGAAATCAATTGATAATGCGCTGCAACGTGTAAAAAGAAAATTAGAACGTTATATGGAAATGAGAGAAAATACAACTTTAAATTCATAGTGTATGTTGCAGGGGAGAGGGTTCTCCTGCATTCTTTTTTTACGAGAGACTAAGCGGCATGTCATTGACATTATCTTTTATTGTATGATACATTTTTAACAGAACTCCCCTTCCGCAAGCATGTCTAGGGCATATCCTAGGTGCTAGGGAGGAGATGAATGGTAATCACGTGTAGTGCGAAGTTTCTACTTCTTTTTTGTTTTTGCGACAAGGATTAGAATAATTACCTGGAGAATGAAACTGTAGGGCAAGCTTGTGTCCAAGCAGTATAAATGACGCCTGTGGAGAGTATGTAAGGCTACTTGGATATCTCAATCAGCAATGCTCTATGAAACAGGAAGCTCCTTCTTCAAACAACTTGTTAGCGTGTTAAGACGGGGTCATTCACAGACATAATGTTACAAGGTTGGTGTAACAAATGAGAAAAAAAGTTGTGCTCTCATGTGAAGAGTGTAAGAATCGAAACTACTCCACAATGAAAGATACGAGCTCGACAGAGCGACTTGAGATAAAGAAATTTTGTAAAACATGCAATATGCATACAGTTCACAAGGAAACAAAATAAATAATTGAAACAATACACTGGAGGTCCAGCAAATGCGTTTAACGAACTTTTTCGGCGATGTAAGTCGCGAAATGAAAAAAGTAAGTTGGCCCAAAAAAGATGAATTACTTCGTTCGACAGTTACTGTTATTGCGACAGTTGTATTTTTTGCGCTTTTCTTTGCAGTAGTTGATATGGGGATTTCTTCTTTAATTCGGTTAATTCTTGAATAAGAAGCACTTATCCATGATATAATGTTATTTATACGAACTGTGTAAAAGCCCGGTGAACGGGTTTTTTCATTTGCACAAAAAAATGTACGTCAGGGAGGGAAGGACGCTCGTCCTAAATGAATGGAAAAAAGTTGGTATGTTGTCCATACTTATTCTGGATATGAAAATAAAGTAAAAGCAAACCTGGAGAAACGTGTAGAATCAATGGGGATGCAAGATAAAATTTTCCGTGTTGTTGTTCCGGAAGAAGTAGAAGTAGAAATGAAAAACGGGAAAGAAAAATTAACAAAACGAAAAGTATTCCCGGGTTATGTATTAGTTGAACTAATTATGACGGATGATTCTTGGTACGTTGTTCGTAATACGCCAGGTGTAACAGGTTTTGTTGGATCTTCTGGATCAGGCTCAAAACCATCTCCTCTATTAGAAGAGGAAGTTGTTACCATCATGAAGCATATGGGAATGGACAATGAAGTGGTTGATTTCGACTTTGAACTTCACGAAACGGTGCGTGTAAATGAAGGACCATTCGCGAACTATACAGGCGCGATTGAAGAAATCGATATGGAAAAACAAAAAATAAAAGTGCTTGTAGATATGTTTGGTCGTGAAACACCAGTTGAGCTCGATTTCCACCAAATAGAAAAATTATAAAATGAAACTTGAAATGAATTGTAAAAAGTGATAATATCTTTTAAGTCAGTACGTCTTCGGTAACGGAGACGTTTTTTGAAAAGATTTTATCGCTACAGATAAAATATGAAGTGGGAGGGCAAAAATTAATTGCCCAATTGACCACATCACGGACTTAAGGAGGTGTGTCTCGTGGCTAAAAAGGTAATTAAAATGGTAAAACTTCAAATTCCTGCAGGTAAAGCTAACCCAGCGCCACCAGTTGGTCCAGCATTAGGACAAGCGGGTGTTAACATCATGGGCTTCTGTAAAGAGTTCAACGCTCGTACAGCAGATCAAGCTGGTCTAATCATTCCTGTTGAAATTACGGTATTCGAAGACCGTTCATTCACTTTCATTACTAAAACTCCTCCTGCTGCTGTTCTTCTTAAGAAAGTAGCTGGTATTGAGTCTGGTTCTGGTGAACCAAACCGTAATAAAGTGGCAACTGTTAAGCGTGATAAAGTACGCGAAATCGCTGAAACTAAAATGCCTGACCTAAACGCTGCTAGCGTAGAAGCTGCAATGCGTATGGTTGAAGGTACTGCACGCAGTATGGGCATCATTATCGAAGACTAATTCGATTTGTCTTTTTGTAAAAAAGGTTGCGGGTCTGGAATTCCAATTCGCAACCTTTATTATCGTAAATGAATAGCGTTTTTAAATAAAAGGGTGGGCGCACATCCTCGATTGTATCGGAAAGAAGGCGTAAACGTGGGAGGTTATTCCGCTAAAACCACATTCAAGGAGGAAATAAACATGGCTAAAAGAGGTAAAAAGTACGTAGAAGCTGCGAAGCTTGTTGATCGTGCAGCTGCTTATTCTGCAACAGAAGCAGTAGAATTAGTAAAGAAAACAAATACAGCTAAATTTGATGCAACTGTAGAAGCTGCATTCCGTTTAGGTGTTGACCCTAAGAAAGCTGACCAACAAATTCGTGGTGCAGTTGTTCTTCCACACGGTACTGGTAAAGTACAACGTGTATTAGTATTTGCTAAAGGCGAAAAAGCGAAAGAAGCAGAAGCTGCTGGCGCTGAATTCGTAGGCGATACTGACTACATCGGTAAAATCCAACAAGGTTGGTTCGACTTCGACGTAGTAGTAGCAACTCCTGACATGATGGGTGAAGTTGGTAAACTTGGTCGCGTATTAGGACCTAAAGGTTTAATGCCAAACCCTAAAACTGGAACAGTTACTTTCGACGTAACAAAAGCAGTTAACGAAATCAAAGCTGGTAAAGTTGAATACCGCGTTGATAAAGCTGGTAATATCCACGTGCCAATCGGTAAAGTATCTTTCGAAGATGCTAAATTAGTAGAAAACTTCAAAACAATCGCTGATACGCTATTAAAAGCGAAACCAGCTGCTGCAAAAGGTACTTACATGAAGAATGCAACTGTTGCTTCTACAATGGGACCTGGCGTACGTGTAGACGTTTCTACTATCGCGTAAAATTTGGAAGTTGACTTCGTGAAGAAGTTTTAATATAATCATTTATGTTGTGAATTTAAATAGTGTACCGTAGACAGTAGGCGCCAATGCGGCTTAATTTCCTACCTAGGTGTGAATATACGAAACGGAATTTTTTTCTGTGACTATATGCCTCCATGTCTACAATTGGGCATGGAGGTTTTTTAGTGCACTTTCGGTACATCTTCTATATAATCTACAGGAGGTGTAATAACATGAGCAAAGCAATCGAATCAAAACAACAAGTTGTAACTGAAATCGCTGAAAAACTTCGCGATAGTAAATCTACAATCGTTGTTGACTACCGTGGTTTAACAGTATCTGAAGCAACTGAATTACGTAAAAACTTACGTGAAGCTGGCGTTGAGTTCAAAGTTTACAAAAACTCTTTAACTCGTCGTGCTGCAGAATCTGTTGAAATGGCTGAGTTAAATGAATTCTTAACAGGACCAAACGCAATCGCGTTCAGTAACGAGGATGTAATTGCTCCTGCGAAAGTATTAAACGACTTCGCTAAAAATCATGAAGCTTTAGAAATTAAAGCAGGCGTAATCGAAGGTAGACTTGTATCACTTGATGAGGTTAAAGCAATCGCTACTCTTCCATCACGTGAAGGCTTACTTTCTATGCTTCTTAGCGTTCTTCAAGCTCCAATGCGTGGTCTTGCAATCGCTACTAAAGCAGTTGCAGATCAAAAAGAAGAGCAAGGCGCTTAATTTTCAAAAGATAATTACGTGTTATCGATAAAACAATAAGAACCTAATTAAGGGAGGATATTTACAATGACTAAAGAACAAATCATTGAAGCAGTTAAATCTATGACTGTATTAGAACTTAACGACTTAGTAAAAGCTATCGAGGAAGAATTCGGCGTAACTGCTGCTGCTCCTGTAGCTGTAGCTGGTGGCGCTGGTGAAGCTGCTGCTGAGCAAACTGAATTTGATGTTGTACTTGCTAGCGCAGGCGCACAAAAAATCAAAGTTATCAAAGTTGTTCGTGAAATCACTGGTCTTGGCTTGAAAGAAGCTAAAGAAGTAGTTGACAACACTCCAAAAGCAGTTAAAGAAGGCGCTTCTAAAGAAGAAGCTGAAGAAATCAAAGCTAAACTTGAAGAAGTTGGCGCTTCTGTAGAAGTTAAGTAATTAACTTTTGAAGCTATAAAAAAGCTCGCTCTCATGCGGGCTTTTTTTTTAACTGTAAAGAAAAGAGGTGGCCACGTGGCAGACCATTATTTTTCTAACGACCCTTCTAGTAAAAGTGATCGTAAACGATGGGAGTATACATTGAGAGGAAATCAATTTATTTTCTTATCTGATCATGGGGTGTTTTCGAAAAACGAGGTAGACTTTGGTTCTCGTCTTTTAATTGAAGCATTTCAAATGCCGGATGTTCGAGGTAATGTATTAGATGTTGGATGTGGGTATGGTCCGATTGGTTTGTCGTTAGCAAAAGAGTCTCAAGGGCGCGAAGTTCATATGGTGGATGTGAATGAAAGAGCACTTGAACTTGCGAAAGAAAACGCTGCTAATAATAAAATTGGGAATGTCCGCATTTATCAAAGTAGTGTCTATGAGAATGTTGATGGACAATACGCTGTGATTCTATCTAATCCGCCAATTCGTGCAGGTAAGCATGTTGTGCATGAAATTTTAGAAAAGGCTGTCGATCATCTTGTCCCTGGCGGCGAACTTTGGATTGTTATTCAAAAGAAGCAAGGGGCACCATCTGCAATGGAAAAACTAGAATCGGTGTTTTCTGAAGTGGACGTTGTAGAAAAGAAAAAAGGATATTATATCATAAAATCAAAAAAACGTTGACGGTTATTTTTGGCTATGTTAACATTATACAATGCCAATATATGATTTTCTGCGTTGAGAAAGATGTATATTTTTGTTTCTCTTGGAAAAGATAGTAAAATCAGCAGATTATGAAACAGAATGATGGTTTTCTTATAGAAGCCATTTTTCTTTTTTGAGCAGCTAGAAATACTCAACGTATCTATCTTTAAGAGGAAAAGGCTACGCTAAGTGCGTTAGCTGTATTTATTTGTGATTTTGCACATTTTTTGTGCATTTATAATACTCATGATTTGAGGGGTGAAGCAGTTGACAGGTCAACTAGTTCAATACGGACGCCACCGCCAACGAAGAAGTTATGCCCGTATTAGTGAAGTATTAGAGTTACCAAATCTTATCGAAATTCAAACCTCTTCTTATCAGTGGTTTCTTGATGAGGGTTTGCGAGAAATGTTCCAAGACATTTCTCCGATTGAAGACTTTACGGGAAATCTATCGCTTGAATTTATCGACTACAGTTTAGGTGAACCGAAATACTCTGTAGAAGAATGCAAAGAGCGTGATGTGACGTATGCAGCACCACTTCGTGTGAAAGTTCGTCTAATCAATAAGGAAACTGGTGAAGTAAAAGAACAAGATGTGTTCATGGGAGATTTCCCACTCATGACAGAGACTGGAACATTCGTAATTAACGGTGCAGAACGTGTTATCGTTTCCCAGTTAGTTCGCTCTCCAAGCGTATACTATAGTGGCAAAGTGGATAAAAACGGAAAACGTGGTTTTACTGCTACTGTAATTCCAAACCGCGGAGCTTGGTTAGAGTATGAAACAGATGCTAAGGATGTTGTATATGTGCGTATTGACCGTACGCGTAAACTTCCTGTAACTGTTTTGTTACGCGCATTAGGGTTTGGCTCTGATCAAGAAATCACCGAGCTTTTAGGTGATAACGAATACTTAAGCAATACGTTAGAAAAAGACAACACAGATAGCACAGAAAAAGCATTGCTCGAAATTTATGAGCGTCTACGTCCTGGTGAACCACCAACAGTAGAAAATGCGAAAAGCTTGCTTGTTTCTCGCTTCTTCGATCCGAAGCGTTACGATTTAGCGAATGTAGGTCGCTATAAAATCAACAAAAAACTACACATTAAAAACAGATTGTTTAACCAACGCTTAGCTGAAACATTAGTAGATCCAGAAACTGGAGAAATTTTAGCGGCAGAAGGAACAATCTTAGATCGTCGTACATTAGATCGCATTTTACCTTACTTAGAGAAAAACATTGGATTCAAAACAGCGAAACCAATGGGTGGAGTGGTAGAAGGCGATGTTGAGGTGCAATCTATTAAGATTTATGCTCCGGAGTCAGACGGTGAACGTTCTATCAATGTGATTGGGAATGCAAATATCACTCGTGATGTAAAACACATCACACCAGGCGATATCCTTGCTTCTATTAGCTACTTCTTTAACTTACTGTATAAAGTAGGGGATACAGATGATATTGACCATTTAGGTAACCGTCGTCTACGTTCTGTAGGAGAGTTATTACAAAACCAATTCCGTATCGGTCTTTCTCGTATGGAACGTGTTGTTCGTGAGAGAATGTCGATTCAAGATACAAATGCAATTACACCGCAAGCATTAATTAACATTCGCCCGGTTATTGCATCTATTAAAGAGTTCTTCGGAAGTTCTCAGTTATCTCAGTTCATGGACCAAACAAACCCATTAGCAGAGTTAACGCATAAACGAAGACTATCTGCATTAGGACCCGGTGGTTTAACGCGTGAGCGCGCAGGCTTTGAAGTACGTGACGTTCACTATTCTCACTATGGTCGTATGTGTCCGATTGAAACGCCAGAGGGACCGAACATCGGTTTGATCAACTCGTTATCTTCGTTCGCGAAAGTAAATGAGTTTGGTTTCATTGAAACGCCATACCGTCGTGTTGATCCAGAGACTGGTCGTGTAACAACACATGTAGACTATTTAACAGCAGATGAACAAGATAATTATGTTGTAGCACAGGCAAATGCCCGTTTATCTGAAGAAGGGGACTTCCTTGATGAAGATGTTGTAGCGCGTTTCCGCGATGAGAACGTTGTGGTAAAACGTGAGCGCATTGACTACATGGATATTTCTCCGAAACAGGTAGTTTCTGCAGCGACAGCTTGTATTCCGTTCTTAGAAAACGATGACTCCAACCGTGCGCTTATGGGTGCGAACATGCAACGTCAGGCGGTTCCATTAATGAATCCGGAATCTCCGATTGTAGGTACAGGTATGGAGTACGTATCAGCAAAAGATTCAGGTGCTGCAGTAATCTGTAAACATCCTGGTACTGTTGAACGCGTAGAAGCACGTGAAGTTTGGGTGCGTCGTTATATAGAAGTAGACGGTCAAACAGTAAAAGGCGATTTAGATCGCTATAAAATGCTGAAATTCATTCGTTCTAACCAAGGAACTTGCTACAATCAACGTCCAATCGTAAGTGTTGGAGATCAAGTTGTAA
Source organism: Bacillus sp. DX4.1 (assembly GCF_030348195.1). NCBI lineage: Bacteria > Bacillati > Bacillota > Bacilli > Caryophanales > Bacillaceae > Bacillus > Bacillus sp. DX4.1. Next base: position 117,711 of record NZ_JAUCFT010000008.1, read on the forward strand.
AAGGTGAAATCCTTGCGGATGGTCCTTCTATGGAAAAAGGTGAACTAGCACTTGGACGTAACGTGCTTGTTGGCTTTATGACATGGGACGGTTATAACTACGAGGATGCGATCATTATGAGTGAGCGCCTTGTAAAAGATGATGTGTACACTTCTATTCATATTGAAGAATATGAGTCAGAAGCTCGTGATACGAAGCTTGGACCAGAAGAAATTACACGTGACATTCCGAACGTTGGGGAAGATGCACTTCGCAACCTTGACGAACGTGGTATTATCCGCGTCGGTGCAGAAGTGAAAGACGGAGATCTACTTGTTGGTAAAGTAACGCCAAAAGGTGTAACAGAATTAACAGCAGAAGAACGTTTATTACATGCAATCTTCGGTGAAAAAGCACGTGAAGTACGTGATACATCACTACGTGTACCACATGGTGGTGGCGGTATTATCTTAGATGTAAAAGTATTCAACCGTGAAGATGGCGATGAATTGCCACCAGGTGTGAATCAACTTGTACGTGCATATATCGTTCAAAAACGTAAAATTTCTGAAGGTGACAAGATGGCTGGTCGTCATGGTAACAAAGGTGTTATCTCCCGTATTTTACCGGAAGAAGATATGCCTTACTTACCAGATGGTACACCAATCGATATCATGTTGAACCCATTAGGGGTACCATCTCGTATGAATATCGGTCAGGTGTTAGAGCTTCATCTTGGTATGGCAGCAAGATACCTTGGTATCCATGTTGCAACACCAGTATTCGATGGTGCTCGTGAGGAAGATGTATGGGGAACTATCGAAGAAGCTGGTATGGCACGTGATGCTAAGACAGTTTTATATGATGGACGTTCTGGTGAGCCGTTCGACAACCGCGTATCTGTTGGTGTCATGTATATGATCAAACTTGCGCACATGGTTGACGACAAACTTCATGCTCGTTCTACTGGACCATACTCACTTGTAACGCAGCAGCCTCTTGGAGGTAAAGCACAGTTCGGTGGACAACGTTTCGGTGAGATGGAGGTTTGGGCACTTGAAGCTTACGGTGCTGCTTATACTCTTCAAGAAATCTTAACAGTGAAGTCTGACGATGTTGTTGGCCGTGTGAAGACATACGAAGCGATTGTTAAAGGCGAAAATGTTCCAGAGCCAGGTGTTCCGGAATCATTTAAAGTGTTAATTAAAGAGCTACAAAGCTTAGGTATGGATGTTAAGATGATGTCTAGCGATGATACAGAAATTGAAATGCGTGATACTGAAGATGATGATCATCAATCCGCAGATAAATTAAATGTAGAAGTTGAGACAACGAAGGAATAATTGGGATAACCTGTAGACTAAAAGGGAGGTAGGCCCCTTGATAGATGTAAATAACTTTGAATATATGAAGATTGGACTTGCTTCACCCGACAAGATTCGCTCTTGGTCATACGGTGAAGTAAAGAAACCAGAAACAATTAACTATCGTACGTTAAAGCCTGAAAAAGATGGCTTATTCTGCGAGCGTATTTTCGGACCGCAAAAAGACTGGGAATGTCATTGCGGAAAGTATAAACGTGTACGTTATAAAGGTGTAGTTTGTGATCGATGTGGCGTTGAAGTAACGCGTGCAAAAGTTCGTCGTGAACGTATGGGTCACATTGAATTAGCTGCTCCTGTATCTCATATTTGGTATTTCAAAGGTATCCCAAGCCGCATGGGACTTGTCTTAGACATGTCCCCTCGCGCGCTTGAAGAAGTAATTTATTTCGCTTCCTATGTTGTAACAGAAAGTGGAGATACACCACTTGATAAGAAGCAATTACTTTCTGAAAAAGAATACCGTGCGTATCGTGACCGATACGGCAGCACATTCCAAGCTGCTATGGGTGCAGAAGCAATTAGAAAGTTATTACAAGATATCGATTTAGATAAAGAAGTAGACTTCTTAAAAGAAGAGTTAAAAACAGCGCAAGGACAACGTCGTACTCGTGCTATTAAACGTCTAGAAGTATTAGAAGCATTCCGTAACTCTGGAAATGCACCATCTTGGATGATCCTAGAAGTTCTTCCGGTTATCCCGCCAGAGCTTCGTCCAATGGTACAGCTAGATGGTGGACGTTTTGCAACTTCTGATTTAAATGACTTATATCGTCGTGTAATCAACCGTAACAATCGTTTAAAACGTCTATTGGACTTAGGTGCACCTAGCATCATCGTTCAAAACGAAAAACGTATGTTACAAGAAGCTGTAGATGCATTAATCGATAATGGTCGTCGTGGCCGTCCAGTTACTGGACCAGGTAACCGTCCATTAAAATCACTTTCTCACATGCTAAAAGGTAAACAAGGACGTTTCCGTCAAAACTTACTAGGTAAACGTGTTGATTACTCTGGTCGTTCCGTTATCGTTGTAGGACCGAACTTAAAGATGTATCAATGTGGTTTGCCAAAAGAAATGGCGCTTGAACTGTTCAAACCTTTCGTTATGAAAGATTTAGTGGAAAAAGGTTTAGCACACAATATCAAGAGTGCGAAACGTAAAATTGAGCGTGTACAACCTGAGGTTTGGGATGTTTTAGAATCTGTGATTAAAGAACACCCAGTACTTCTAAACCGTGCTCCAACACTTCACCGTCTTGGTATCCAAGCGTTCGAACCTACATTAGTAGAAGGACGTGCAATCCGTCTTCACCCACTTGTATGTACTGCATACAACGCGGACTTTGACGGTGACCAAATGGCGGTTCACGTTCCGTTATCATCAGAGGCACAAGCAGAAGCTCGTCTTCTTATGTTAGCGGCACAAAACATCTTGAACCCGAAAGACGGAAAACCAGTTGTTACACCATCTCAGGATATGGTATTAGGTAACTATTACTTAACACTTGAGCGTGAAGGTGCAATTGGTGAAGGTATGGTGTTCAAAGATACAAACGAAGCATTGCTTGCGTATCAAAACGGATATGCACATTTGCATACTCGTGTCGCAGTTGCTGCAAGTTCAGTAAACAACGAAACATTTACTGAAGAGCAAAAGAGCAAACTTCTATTAACAACAGTTGGTAAATTAATATTCAACGAAATCTTACCGAAGTCGTTCCCTTATATTAATGAACCAACAAATTCAAACCTTGAAAAAGAAACACCAGCGAAATATTTCGTTGAAAAAGGTGCGAACATTAAAGAGATTATTGCTAGTCGCGAAGAAGTGGCACCATTTAGCAAGAAAATTCTTGGTAATATCATTGCGGAAGTATTTAAACGTTTCAAGATTACAGAAACGTCTCGCATGCTTGACCGTATGAAAAACTTAGGATTTAAATACTCTACTAAGGCTGGTATTACAGTTGGGGTAGCAGATATTCTTGTATTAGGTGAAAAAGATGAAATTCTGCACGAAGCACAAGCAAAAGTAGATACAGTAATTAAACAATTCCGTCGCGGTTTAATCACGGAAGAAGAACGTTACGATCGCGTAATCTCTATTTGGAGTAATGCGAAAGATGTTATCCAAGGAAAACTGATGAAATCCTTGAATAAACGCAACCCGATCTTCATGATGAGTGACTCTGGTGCCCGTGGTAACGCATCGAACTTTACTCAGCTTGCTGGTATGCGTGGTCTGATGGCTAACCCATCTGGTCGTATCATCGAACTTCCGATCAAATCAAGTTTCCGTGAAGGTTTAACAGTACTCGAGTACTTCATCTCTACGCATGGTGCGCGTAAAGGTCTTGCCGATACAGCACTTAAGACTGCCGATTCTGGTTACTTAACACGTCGTCTTGTAGACGTTGCACAAGATGTTATCGTTCGTGAAGACGATTGTGGAACAGATCGTGGCTTACTAATTGGTGCGATTAAAGAGGGTAATGAAATTATCGAGTCCTTATATGATCGTCTTGTAGGACGTTTTGCACGAAAAACTGTAAAACATCCTGAAACAGGTGAAGTATTAGTTCGTGAAAATGAATTAATTACAGAAGATATTGCTCATATCGTTGAAAATTCTGGTGTTGAAACAGTAAACATCCGTTCAGCGTTTACATGTAACACTCGCCACGGCGTATGTAAGAAGTGTTACGGTCGTAACTTAGCTACTGGAACAGACGTAGAAGTAGGAGAAGCGGTAGGTATTATCGCAGCTCAATCTATCGGTGAGCCAGGTACACAGTTAACGATGCGTACGTTCCATACAGGTGGGGTTGCTGGAGACGATATCACACAAGGTTTACCTCGTATCCAAGAGATCTTCGAAGCGCGTAATCCGAAAGGTCAGGCAGTTATCAGTGAAATCGACGGTGTTATCGCAGCGATCAACGATGTTAAAGATCGTCAAGAGGTAGTTGTACAGGGCGACGTTGAAGCTCGCACATATGCAATTCCTTATGGAGCTCGTCTGAAAGTAGCACCAGGACAGCCAATTGAACACGGAAAAGAGTTAACAGAAGGTTCTATTGATCCGAAAGAATTACTAAAAGTAACAGACATTACAGCAGTTCAAGAATACTTACTACGCGAAGTACAAAAAGTATACCGTATGCAAGGGGTAGAAATTGGTGACAAACACGTAGAAGTAATGGTTCGCCAAATGCTGCGTAAAGTCCGTGTAAGTGATGCAGGTGAAACGGATGTATTACCAGGAACATTACTAGATATCCATCAGTTTACTGATGCGAATGCGAAAGTGTTGCTAAAAGGTAAACAACCAGCAACAGCAAGACCAGTTCTTCTTGGTATTACGAAAGCTTCACTTGAAACAGATTCATTCTTATCTGCAGCATCGTTCCAAGAAACAACTCGTGTCTTAACAGATGCAGCAATTAAAGGTAAGCGCGATGAACTTCTAGGATTGAAAGAAAATGTTATTATCGGTAAACTTGTTCCAGCGGGAACTGGTATGAATCGTTATCGCAGAGTGGACCTTGTCAAATCAGCACAAGACGGCATGAATGTAGAAAACGATGAGGTTTACGTAGAACAGTAAAATTTTCCGGCGTAAATTTTGTATAAAAACAAATAATCCTAGTTGACATTGTACGAGTCAAAATGTTACTATAATCAAGGTTGCTCCTAAACGATGCTTTGGAGGATATGTATATGTCTTATCAAAGAGTATCAATTGCGGAAAATGTAGTCGTTGGTCATAAACGTACATTGGAAGCAATCAAAAATGGTACAGTTAAAGAAGTTGTCATTGCAGAAGATGCTGACATGCGGTTAACCCATGTTATAACTCGAACTGCTCTGCAACATAACGTGCCCATAACCAAAGTTGAATCTATACGTGAACTTGGAAAAGTTTCGGGGATTCAAGTAGGAGCTTCAGCAATAGGAATAATAAGTTAAAACTGTTTTTGTGAGGAGAGAGCATTTGCTCTCCCTTGCAAAAACTTTGTTTTCAACTAATAATGAACCACCTGGATATGTGGTCATACAAACATGCGAAGGGAGGATAAATCAAATGCCTACTATTAACCAATTAGTGAGAAATGGTCGTACTGATAAAGTATGGAAATCTAAATCACCTGCGTTAAACAAAGGTTTCAACTCTTTAAAGAAAAAATCAACTGATATCTCTGCACCTCAAAAACGTGGTGTATGTACTCGTGTTGGTACAATGACTCCAAAGAAACCGAACTCAGCGTTACGTAAATACGCTCGTGTACGTTTAACAAACGGTATCGAGGTTACTGCTTACATCCCAGGTATCGGTCATAACCTACAAGAGCATAGCGTAGTATTAATTCGCGGTGGTCGTGTAAAGGATTTACCGGGGGTACGTTACCACATCGTTCGTGGTGCGCTTGATACAGCTGGTGTTGACAAACGTATGCAAGGACGTTCTAAATATGGTACTAAGAGACCAAAACCTGCTAAGAAATAATAAACTTGAACTGAAAGGAGGAAATCAATATGCCTCGTAAAGGACCTGTTGCGAAACGTGACGTGTTACCAGATCCAATGTACAATTCTAAACTAGTAACACGCCTAATCAACAAAATGATGGTTGACGGTAAAAAAGGTAAATCTCAAACAATTCTTTATAACGCGTTCGATATCGTTCGTGAACGTGCTGGTAAAGAACCAATGGAAGTATTCGAGCAAGCTCTTAAGAACATTATGCCTGTTCTTGAAGTACGCGCTCGTCGTGTTGGTGGTGCTAACTACCAAGTTCCAGTTGAGGTTCGTCCAGAACGCCGTACAACTTTAGGTCTTCGCTGGTTAGTAAACTATTCTCGTCTTCGTGGTGAAAAAACTATGGAAGAACGTTTAGCTTACGAAATCTTAGATGCAGCTAACAATGCTGGTGCATCTGTTAAGAAACGTGAAGACACTCATAAAATGGCAGAAGCTAACAAAGCATTTGCTCATTACCGTTGGTAGGATTCAACGCAAAATAATTGTAAGCATAAACCGCTTTATTTGTCGCTTATGAAAGTGTGGAGAGGGAGAATGCCTCTCCCTTTCAATGGGCGCTCGTTTTACATAATGAGGGTACTGGACATACTGACATGTGTAACAAAATAAAGTGGCTTTTTTGCTACTTAAAATAAACTAATCCAATCCATAACAGGAAGGAGAAAGACACCAAATGACTAGAGAGTTCTCCTTAGAAAACACTCGTAATATTGGTATCATGGCTCACATCGACGCTGGTAAAACAACAGCAACTGAGCGTATCCTGTACTATACAGGCCGCATTCACAAAATCGGTGAAACTCACGAAGGTGCATCTCAGATGGACTGGATGGAGCAAGAGCAAGAGCGTGGTATCACAATTACTTCTGCTGCAACTACAGCTCAATGGAAAGGTCACCGTGTAAACATTATTGACACTCCAGGACACGTAGACTTCACAGTAGAAGTAGAACGTTCTTTACGCGTACTTGATGGTGCGGTAGCAGTACTTGATGCACAATCTGGTGTTGAACCACAAACAGAAACTGTTTGGCGTCAGGCTACTACTTATGGCGTACCACGTATCGTATTCGTTAACAAAATGGATAAAATTGGTGCGGATTTCTTATACTCTGTAGGAACAATCCACGATCGTTTGCAAGCAAACGCACATCCAATTCAGTTACCAATTGGTGCTGAAGATCAGTTCAATGGTATCATTGATCTTGTAGAAGAGTGTGCTTACATGTACGCAAATGATTTAGGAACAGACATCGAGCGTGTTGAAATTCCTGAAGAGCATAAAGAATTAGCTGCTGAATACCGTGGAAAACTTATTGAAGCGGTAGCGGAACTTGATGAAGAACTGATGATGAAGTACCTAGAAGGCGAAGAGATCTCTATTGAAGAGCTTAAAGCTGGTATCCGTAAGGCTACAACTTCTGTTGAATTCTTCCCAGTAATCTGTGGTTCAGCATTCAAAAATAAAGGTGTTCAAATTCTGTTAGATGCAGTTATTGACTACCTACCATCTCCACTTGATGTACCTGCTATCAAAGGTATCGTTCCTGATACTGATGAAGAGTTAGTACGTCATTCTAGCGACGAAGAGCCATTCGCAGCTCTAGCGTTTAAAATTATGACTGACCCTTATGTTGGTAAGTTAACGTTCTTCCGTGTGTACTCTGGTGTGTTAAACTCTGGATCATACGTGAGAAACTCAACTAAAGGTAAGCGTGAGCGTGTAGGTCGTATCCTACAAATGCACGCAAACAGCCGTCAAGAGATTTCAACAGTTTATGCTGGTGATATCGCTGCTGCTGTCGGTTTAAAAGATACTACAACTGGTGACACTCTTTGTGATGAGAAGGGTCTTGTTATCCTTGAATCTATGGAGTTCCCTGAACCAGTTATCTCTGTAGCTATCGAACCAAAATCTAAAGCTGACCAAGATAAAATGGGTACAGCATTAGCTAAGCTTTCTGAAGAAGATCCAACTTTCCGTGCTCATACTGATCAAGAAACTGGCCAAACAATCATCGCTGGTATGGGTGAACTTCACCTTGATATCATCGTTGACCGTATGCGTCGTGAGTTCAAAGTAGAAGCAAACGTTGGTGCACCTCAGGTGGCATACCGTGAAACTTTCCGCGCTGCTGCGAAAGTTGAAGGTAAGTTTGCTCGTCAATCTGGTGGTCGTGGACAATTCGGTCACGTTTGGATTGAATTTGCACCTAACGAAGAAGGTAAAGGATTCGAATTTGAAAACAAGATTGTCGGCGGTGTAGTTCCACGTGAATATATCCCTGCTGTACAAGCTGGTCTTCAAGATTCACTTAAAAACGGTGTACTAGCTGGCTACCCACTGGTAGACGTTAAAGCTGCATTAGTTGACGGATCTTACCATGATGTTGACTCCTCTGAAATGGCGTTCAAAATCGCTGCGTCTATGGCACTTAAAGCTGCTGCTTCTAAGTGTAACCCAGCAATCCTTGAGCCAATGATGAAAGTTGAAGTAGTAATCCCTGATGAGTACCTAGGTGACATTATGGGTGACGTTACTTCTCGTCGTGGTCGTGTAGAAGGTATGGAAGCTCGTGGTAACGCGCAAGTTGTTCGTGCTATGGTTCCACTTTCTGAGATGTTCGGTTATGCAACGTCTCTACGTTCTAACACACAAGGTCGCGGAACATTCTCAATGGTATTTGACCATTATGAAGAAGTTCCACGTTCTATCGCAGAAGAAATTGTTAAAAAAAATAAAGGTGAATAATTGATTTTTATCGATTGTTCAAGTATAACTACTTATGTAAGCTTAGAAAGTTTGGGAGTTAATCCCTTACTTTCTAGTCTAAATATAAAATAACCTATATAAACTAAGGAGGAATTTAGAATGGCTAAAGCTAAATTCGAACGTTCTAAACCCCATGTTAACATCGGTACAATCGGCCACGTTGACCATGGTAAAACTACATTAACTGCTGCAATCACTACAGTTCTTGCAAAAGCTGGTGGTGCTGAAGCACGCGGATACGACCAAATCGATGCTGCTCCAGAAGAAAGAGAGCGCGGTATCACAATCTCAACTGCACACGTTGAGTACGAAACTGAAACTCGTCACTATGCACACGTTGACTGCCCAGGACATGCTGACTATGTTAAAAACATGATCACTGGTGCTGCTCAAATGGACGGCGGTATCTTAGTAGTATCTGCTGCTGATGGCCCAATGCCTCAAACACGTGAGCACATCCTTCTTTCTCGTCAAGTAGGTGTTCCTTACATCGTTGTATTCTTAAACAAATGCGACATGGTAGACGACGAAGAATTATTAGAATTAGTAGAAATGGAAGTTCGCGATCTATTATCTGAATATGGCTTCCCAGGCGATGATATCCCTGTAGTTAAAGGTTCTGCTCTTAAAGCTCTTCAAGGTGAAGCTGAGTGGGAAGAAAAAATCATCGAATTAATGGCTGAAGTTGATTCTTATATCCCAACTCCAGAACGTGAAACTGACAAACCATTCTTAATGCCTATCGAGGATGTATTCTCTATCACAGGTCGTGGTACAGTTGCAACTGGTCGTGTAGAGCGTGGAATCGTTAAAGTTGGTGACGTAGTAGAAATCATCGGTCTTGCTGAAGAGAATGCTACTACAACTGTAACTGGTGTAGAAATGTTCCGTAAGCTTCTTGACCAAGCTCAAGCTGGAGACAACATCGGTGCTTTACTTCGTGGGGTCGCTCGTGAAGATATCCAACGTGGACAAGTTCTTTCTAAAACTGGCTCTGTAAAAGCTCACGCTAAATTCAAAGCTGAAGTTTTCGTTTTAACTAAAGAAGAAGGTGGACGTCACACTCCATTCTTCGCTAACTACCGCCCACAATTCTATTTCCGTACAACTGACGTAACTGGTATCATCCAATTACCAGAAGGTACTGAAATGGTAATGCCTGGCGACAACATCGAAATGACTATTGAACTTATCGCTCCAATCGCAATTGAAGAAGGAACTAAGTTCTCTATCCGTGAAGGTGGACGTACTGTAGGTTATGGCGTAGTTGCTACAATTATCGCTGAGTAATCTTTAAATAGATTTAAAAAACTCAAGGGATCTTCCCTTGAGTTTTTTTGTTTCTATTTATTATAGAAGAAAGGGATGTTTTTTTATTTTGAACGAGTTTCTTCTATAGTATATAAACAACATAACTCAACATCCAAAAACTGTAAGCGGAATTACAGTAGAGGAAAACTTGAAATTCTTTAAAGTGCCATGTATAATAGCAAAAGTAGAAGAAAAGATGATGCAAACAAAATTAGTGTTGCATCTAGACGAATAACATTGTATAATAGACAATGTTGGTCTTTGACTGCGATGAAGTGGAAGGTTGCTGACACACCCGGCCGCTTTGCCATGGCATGGTGTGAGGAAATTTCCATGGAGAAGGTCTATTTTAGAAATAGGCGAACGAAGGAGGGAAAATAATGGCAAAAGAAAAAATTCGTATCCGTTTAAAAGCTTACGATCACCGTATTCTTGATCAGTCAGCTGAGAAAATTGTAGAAACAGCAAAACGTTCTGGAGCAACAGTTTCTGGTCCGATTCCATTACCAACGGAAAAAACTGTTTACACAATTCTTCGTGCTGTTCATAAGTACAAAGATTCTCGTGAGCAATTCGAAATGCGCACGCACAAACGTTTAATCGACATCGTGAGCCCTACTCCACAAACAGTAGACTCATTAATGCGTTTAGACTTACCATCTGGTGTAGATATCGAAATCAAACTATAATTTATATAACTTAAAAATGTAGGAGGTGTAACTCATGACCAAAGGAATCTTAGGAAGAAAGATCGGTATGACTCAAGTATTTGCTGAAAATGGTGAGCTAATCCCTGTAACAGTAATCGAATCAACTCCAAACGTTGTTCTTCAAAAGAAGACAGCTGAAACTGATGGCTACAATGCAATTCAGTTAGGATTTGACGATAAACGTGAAAAGTTAGCTAACAAACCTGAACAAGGCCATGCTGCAAAAGCAACTACTGCTCCTAAGCGCTTCATTCGCGAAATCCGCGATGCAGACGTGGACGGACTTGAGGTTGGTCAAGAGGTAAAAGTTGAAGTTTTCACTGCAGGTGAAATCGTAGACGTAACAGGAATTTCTAAAGGTAAAGGTTTCCAAGGTGCTATTAAACGCCACGGACAATCTCGCGGACCTATGTCTCATGGTTCTCGTTACCACCGTCGTCCTGGTTCAATGGGACCAGTTGCTCCGAACCGCGTGTTCAAAGGCAAAAAGCTTGCTGGACGTATGGGTGGAGACCAAGTTACGGTTCAAAACTTAGAAATCGTTCAAGTTGACGCTGAGCGCAACTTATTGTTAGTAAAAGGTAACGTTCCAGGTGCTAAGAAATCTCTTGTAGTTATTCAAGGCGCTGTGAAGGCTAGCAAATAATTCACAATAGGAAGGAGGAATTCCAATGCCAAAAGTTACTGTATATAACCAAACTGGTTCTCAGGTTGGTGAAATCGAATTAGCTGAAGCTATTTTCGGTATCGAACCAAATGAAGCTGTACTTTTTGAAGCTGTAATGATGCAACGTGCATCTTTACGTCAAGGTACACATAAAGTAAAAACTCGCTCTGAAGTGCGTGGCGGTGGTCGCAAACCATGGCGTCAAAAAGGAACTGGACGTGCTCGTCAAGGTTCTATCCGCTCTCCTCAATGGCGTGGTGGTGGTACGGTATTCGGACCTACACCAAGAAGCTATGCTTACAAACTTCCTAAGAAAGTTCGTCGCTTAGCTATTAAATCTGCATTAGCTACTAAAGTAGTAGAGAATAACATTGTAGTTCTTGAAGACTTAGTGTTAAATGCACCAAAAACAAAAGACATGGTAGCAGTACTTAAAGGATTGACTGTTGAGAAGAAAGCTCTTATCGTAACTGCTGATGCAAACGAAGCTGTTGAGTTATCTGCTCGCAACATTCCAGGAGTAACAGTAATCACTGCTGATGGCGTAAACGTTTTAGACGTGCTTCATCATGATAAGCTAATCATGACAAAAGCGGCAGTGGAAAAAGTAGAGGAGGTGCTTGCATAATGAGAGATCCTCGTGATATCATTAAGCGCCCAGTTATCACTGAACGTTCTATGGAAATGATGGCTGAAAAAAAATACACGTTCGATGTGGACGTTAAATCTAATAAAACAGAAGTTAAAGATGCTGTAGAAGCGATCTTTGGTGTTCAAGTTGATAAAGTAAACATCATGAACTACAAGCCGAAAGCAAAACGCGTTGGTCGTCACGCTGGTTTTACTAACCGTCGTCGTAAAGCAATCGTTAAGCTAACTGCTGATAGCAAAGAAATCGAAATCTTCCAAGGTGTTTAATTCTTACTAAAGAAGGAGGGAAATTGAGATGGCAATTAAAAAGTATAAACCAACCACTAACGGTCGTCGTAATATGACTACTAATGATTTCGCTGAAATCACGACTGATAGACCGGAAAAATCTTTACTTGCACCTTTAAGTAAACAGGCTGGACGTAACAACCAAGGTAAAATCACTGTACGTCATCAAGGTGGCGGACACAAACGACAATACCGTATCATCGACTTTAAACGTAACAAAGATGGAATTCCAGGACGCGTTGCTACGATCGAATACGATCCAAACCGCTCTGCGAATATCGCATTAATTAACTACGTTGACGGTGAAAAACGTTACATCCTTGCTCCTAAAAGCTTAGAAGTAGGTATGGAAATTATGTCTGGCCCAGAAGCTGACATTAAAATCGGTAACGCATTACCATTAATCAACATTCCAGTAGGTACTGTTGTTCATAACATCGAGCTTAAACCAGGCCGTGGCGGACAATTAGTTCGTTCTGCAGGTACTTCTGCTCAAGTACTTGGTAAAGAAGGTAAATACGTACTTGTACGTTTAACTTCTGGTGAAGTACGTTTAGTATTATCTGCTTGTCGCGCTACAGTAGGTCAAGTAGGTAACGAACAACACGAACTTATCAAAATCGGTAAAGCAGGTCGCTCTCGCTGGTTAGGTAAGCGCCCAACAGTTCGTGGTTCTGTAATGAACCCGGTTGATCACCCACACGGTGGTGGTGAAGGTCGCTCTCCAATCGGACGTAAGTCTCCAATGTCTCCATGGGGTAAACCAACTCTTGGATTCAAGACTCGTAAGAAAAATAAAGCGTCTGACAAATTCATCGTTCGTCGTCGTAAAAAATAATGGGATTGTAGTACGGTTCATATATAGAACCGTACGTCAATCACGAAGGGAGGCACCAAAATGGGACGTAGCTTAAAAAAAGGACCATTTGTCGATGATCATTTAATCAATAAAATTGCAAAGTTAGCTGAAACTGAGCAAAAGCAAGTTGTTAAAACTTGGTCTCGTCGCTCAACGATCTTCCCTCAGTTCATCGGTTATACAATTGCTGTATATGACGGTCGTAAACACGTACCTGTGTACATCACTGAGGACATGGTTGGCCATAAGTTAGGTGAATTCGCACCAACTCGTACGTACAAAGGTCACCTTGCTGACGATAAGAAAACTAGAAGATAATGAGAGGAGGCACTTCAATGCAAGCTAAAGCAGTAGCGAGAACAGTTCGTATTGCTCCTCGTAAAGTTCGTTTAGTAGTAGACTTAATCCGAGGTAAGCAAGTGGGTGAAGCGATTGCTATCCTTAACCACACACCAAAAACTGCTTCTCCAGTTGTAGAAAAAGTTTTAAAATCTGCAATCGCAAATGCAGAGCATAATTATGAAATGGACATTAACAACTTAGTTGTTGAAACAGTTTTCGTTGACGAAGGTCCTACGTTAAAACGTTTCCGTCCACGTGCAATGGGTCGTGCAAGCCAAATTAACAAACGCACAAGCCACATCACAGTTGTGGTATCAGAAAAAAAGGAGGGATAATCGATGGGTCAGAAGGTTAATCCAATTGGTCTTCGTGTCGGTATCATTCGTGATTGGGAATCTCGTTGGTTCGCTGAAAAAGATTACGCTACACTATTACATGAAGACATCAAAATCCGTGAGTACATTACTGTTCGCTTAAAAGATTCTGCTGTTGCTAAAGTAGAAATCGAACGTGCAGCAAATCGTGTAAATGTTACAATTCACACTGCAAAACCTGGTATGGTAATTGGTAAAGGTGGTACAGAAGTTGAAGCACTTCGTAAAGCTCTTAACCAATTAACAGGCAAGCGTGTACACATCAACATTTTAGAAGTTAAGAGAGCTGATCTTAACGCTAAATTAGTAGGCGAAAACATCGCTCGTCAATTAGAAAACCGTGTATCTTTCCGTCGCGCACAAAAACAAGTTATTCAACGTGCTATGCGTGCAGGCGCTAAAGGTATTAAAACACAAGTTTCTGGTCGTCTTGGCGGAGCTGATATCGCTCGTGCAGAATCTTACAGTGAAGGAACTGTTCCACTTCATACACTTCGCGCTGATATTGACTATGCAGCAGTTGAAGCTGATACAACATACGGTAAATTAGGCGTAAAAGTATGGATCTACCGTGGAGAAGTCCTTCCTACAAAAAAGAAAGCTTCTGAGGAAGGAGGAAAATAATATGTTAATGCCTAAACGCGTAAAATATCGTAGAGAGCATCGTGGTAAAATGCGTGGTCGTGCAAAAAACGGCACTGAAGTTCATTTTGGTGAATTTGGTCTACAAGCTCAAGAAGCTTCATGGATTACAAACCGTCAAATCGAGGCAGCTCGTCGTGCAATGACACGTCATATGAAACGTGGCGGTCAAGTATGGATTAAAATTTTCCCTTCTAAACCTTACACTGCTAAACCTCTAGAAGTTCGTATGGGTTCCGGTAAAGGTGCTCCAGAAGGCTGGGTTGCAGTAGTAAAACCTGGGAAAGTTATGTTTGAAATCGCGGGTGTATCTGAAGAGGTAGCACGTGAAGCATTACGTCTTGCGGCTCATAAATTACCAGTGAAATGTAAGTTCGTAAAACGTGAAGAAAATGGTGGTGAATCTAATGAAAACTAATGATATTCGTGAATTAACCACTGCCGAAATCGAAACAAAAGTTAAAGCTTTAAAGGAAGAGTTGTTTAACCTTCGCTTCCAACTTGCTACAGGACAATTAGAGAACCCAACTCGCATTCGTGAAGTGCGTAAAGCGATCGCTCGTATGAAAACTGTAGTTCGTGAAAGAGAGATCGGAATTAATCGATAAATTGAGGGGAGGTTTGCAAAGTGAGCGAACGTAACCAACGCAAAGTTTATACTGGTCGTGTTGTGTCTGACAAAATGGACAAAACGATTACAGTTTTAGTTGAAACTTACAAAACTCATTCCTTGTACGGAAAACGCGTTAAGTATTCTAAGAAGTACAAAGCGCATGATGAGCAAAACCAAGCAAAAGTTGGCGATATCGTTAAAATCATGGAAACTCGCCCGCTTTCTGCTACTAAGCGTTTCCGTTTAGTTGAAATCGTTGAAGAAGCGGTTATTATCTAAATAGACGAATCGGAATTTTTAGTCCGAAGGGAGGTTTCATAACATGATCCAACAAGAATCTCGTTTGAAAGTTGCTGACAACTCTGGTGCACGTGAACTTTTAACAATTAAAGTATTAGGCGGCTCTGGTCGTAAATATGCTAACATCGGTGATATTATCGTTGCTACGGTAAAACAAGCAACACCAGGTGGCGTTGTTAAAAAAGGTGACGTTGTTAAAGCGGTAGTAGTACGTACGAAGAGCGGTGCTCGTCGTCCAGACGGTTCTTACATTCGTTTTGATGAAAACGCAGCGGTTATCATTAAAGACGATAAGAGCCCACGTGGTACTCGTATCTTCGGACCAGTAGCTCGTGAATTACGTGATAGCAACTTCATGAAGATCGTTTCTTTAGCTCCAGAAGTTCTATAATTTAAGGTATTGCCTTGCTAAGGAGGTGCAGAATTAAGATGCATGTAAAAAAAGGTGATAAAGTTCAGGTAATCACTGGTAAAGACAAAGGAAAACAAGGCGTTATCCTTGAGGCTTTCCCAAAAGAAAACCGTGTTATCGTTGAGGGTGTTAACATCGTTAAAAAACACTCTAAGCCATCTCAATTGAATCCACAAGGTGGAATCATTACGAAAGAAGCACCTATCCACGTATCTAATGTTATGGCATTAGATCCGAAAACAGGTGAACCTACTCGCGTAGGCTTCAAAGTAGAAGATGGTAAAAAAGTTCGTATTGCAAAAAAATCTGGTGAATTATTAGATAAATAATTTTCTTATGAAAGGAGGTCACTTCATTGAATCGCCTTAAAGAGAAGTTCCAAAAGGAAATTACTCCTGCTCTAGTGAGCAAGTTTAACTATAAATCTGTAATGGAAGTACCGAAGATCGAAAAGATCGTAATCAACACTGGTGTTGGTGACGCGGTATCCAACTCTAAAGCTTTAGACAATGCAGTAGAAGAATTAACTCAAATCGCAGGTCAAAAACCTGTGGTAACTCGCGCGAAAAAATCTATCGCAGGTTTCCGTCTTCGTGAAGGTATGCCTATCGGTGCAAAAGTTACTTTACGCGGCGAGCAAATGTATGAGTTCTTCGACAAATTAGTAACAGTTTCTTTACCACGTGTACGTGATTTCCGTGGTGTATCTAAGAAATCTTTCGATGGTCGTGGTAACTACACATTAGGTGTTAAAGAGCAACTAATTTTCCCTGAGATTGATTATGATAAAGTAAGCAAAGTCCGCGGTATGGACATCGTAATCGTTACAACAGCGAAAACTGATGAAGAAGCTCGTGAACTTTTAACACAATTCGGTATGCCATTCCAAAAATAATGGAAGCCAACGCTAAGTAGAGGAGGCGAAAACGTGGCTAAAAAATCTATGATCGCGAAACAAAAGCGTACTCCTAAGTTTAAAGTGCAAGAGTATACACGTTGCGAACGCTGCGGTCGTCCGCATTCTGTATACCGCAAATTTAAACTTTGCCGTATTTGTTTCCGTGAACTTGCATATAAAGGTCAAATTCCTGGTGTTAAAAAAGCTAGTTGGTAAAACCCACAAATGGGAAGGAGGTAAAACACATGGTGATGACAGATCCAATTGCAGATATGCTTACTCGCATCCGTAATGCGAACATGGTACGTCATGAGAAATTAGAGGTTCCTGCTTCTAAAATCAAAAAAGAGATCGCTGAACTTTTAAAACGTGAAGGTTTCATTCGTGATGTAGAATACATCGAGGATAACAAACAAGGTATCCTTCGTATTTTCCTGAAATATGGTGCAAACAACGAACGTGTAATCACTGGATTAAAACGTATCAGTAAACCTGGCTTACGCGTTTACGCAAAAGCTGATGAAGTACCACGTGTACTTAACGGATTAGGTATCGCTCTTGTTTCTACATCTAAGGGAGTAATGACGGACAAAGACGCTCGTCAATTACAAACTGGTGGAGAAGTAGTAGCATACGTTTGGTAATATATATTTAAACGAACGGAGGTGTGACCACATGTCTCGTATTGGTAAAAAGATTCTTGAAATCCCTGCAGGTGTTACTATCACAGTAGCAGAAAATAATACTGTAACAGTAAAAGGCCCTAAAGGGGAATTAACTCGTACTTTCAATGCTGATATGTCTATCAAGATTGAAGAAAATACACTAACAGTTGAGCGTCCATCTGAACAGAAGGACCACCGTGCATTACACGGTACAACTCGTGCTTTACTAGGTAACATGGTTGAAGGTGTAACTACAGGTTTCACACGCGGACTTGAATTAGTCGGTGTTGGTTACCGTGCTCAAAAACAAGGTAACAAACTTGTATTAAGCGTAGGTTATTCTCATCCAGTAGAAATGACTCCAGAAGCAGGCCTTGAAGTTGAAGTACCTGCTCCAACAAAAATCGTAATCAAAGGTATCGACAAGCAACGTGTTGGCGAATTTGCTGCTAACGTTCGTGCTGTACGTGCTCCAGAGCCATATAAAGGCAAAGGTATTCGTTACGAAGGCGAAACTGTTCGTCGTAAAGAAGGTAAAACTGCTAAGTAAGCCCGTTAGGTGAAAGAAAGGAGTGACAAGAATGATCACTAAAGCTGATAAAAATGTAACTCGTAAGAAAAGACATGCACGTGTACGTGCTAAGCTTACTGGTACTGCAGAACGTCCACGTTTAAACGTTTTCCGTTCTAATCAACACATTTACGCTCAAGTTATTGATGATGTAAATGGTGTAACATTAGTAAGTGCATCTACTCTTGATAAAGACCTTGCTCTTAACGGTACAAGCAACACTGAAGCTGCTACGAAAGTTGGCGAATTAGTTGCTAAGCGTGCTGTAGAGAAAGGCGTTAAAGAAGTAGTATTCGATCGCGGCGGTTACTTATACCATGGCCGTGTTAAAGCTCTAGCTGAAGCTGCTCGTGAGGCTGGATTACAATTTTAATGGTCAAAGGAGGGAAAATTGATGCGTCGCATTGACCCAAGTAAATTAGAACTTGAAGAACGTGTAGTTACGATAAATCGTGTTGCGAAAGTTGTTAAGGGTGGTCGTCGTTTCCGCTTTGCTGCACTAGTTGTAGTTGGTGATAAAAACGGTCACGTTGGATTCGGTACTGGTAAAGCACAAGAGGTACCAGATGCAATTCGCAAGGCTATCGAAGATGCTAAGAAAAACTTAATCGAAGTACCACTAGTTGGTACAACAATTCCACACGTAATCAACGGTCATTTTGGAGCTGGTGAAGTATTCTTAAAACCTGCTGCAGAAGGTACTGGAGTTATCGCTGGTGGACCAGTTCGTGCGGTTCTTGAATTAGCTGGTGTACAAGATATTCTTTCGAAATCTCTTGGTTCTAACACACCAATTAACATGATTCGTGCAACTGTAAACGGATTAAGCGAGCTTAAGCGTGCTGAAGATGTTGCAAAATTACGCGGTAAATCTGTAGAAGAGCTACTAGGTTAAGAAGGAGGGAAAACAAATGGCGAAAAAGTTAGAAATTACCCTCACTCGTAGTGTAATTGGTCGTCCACAAGATCAACGTGCGACTGTAGAAGCGTTAGGACTTAAAAAGCTTAATTCAACTGTAGTTAAGGAAGAAACTCCTGCTATTCGCGGTATGATCAACAAAGTTTCTCACCTTGTAACTGTAAAAGAAGCTTAATGATAACTCATTAATATAAGGAGGTGCCTGGGAATGAAACTTCATGAATTACAACCTGCAGAAGGTTCTCGTAAAGTACGTAACCGTGTCGGTCGTGGTATCGGTTCTGGTAACGGAAAAACTGCTGGTAAAGGTCATAAAGGACAAAACGCTCGTTCTGGTGGTGGTGTTCGTCTTGGCTTCGAAGGTGGTCAAACTCCATTATTCCGTCGTTTACCAAAACGCGGCTTCACAAACATTAACCGTAAAGAGTTTGCTATCGTGAACTTATCAACGTTAAATCGTTTTGAAGATGGTACAGAAGTTACACCTGAATTATTGCTGGAAACTGGCGTTATCAGCAAGTTAAACGACGGTGTTAAAATTCTTGCAAGCGGAGCAGTTGAGAAAAAACTTACTGTGAAAGCTCACAAGTTCTCTTCAAGTGCTAAAGAAGCAATTGAAGCAGTTGGCGGAACAGTAGAGGTGATCTAATGTTTCGTACAATCTCCAACTTTATGCGCGTTGCTGAGATAAGACGTAAAATATTATTCACTTTAGCGATGTTAATCGTATTCAGAATTGGCACGTTTATCCCAGTGCCATTTACAAATGGAGACGTACTGAAAGCACAAGATCAGTTAAATGCATTAGGGATCCTAAATACATTTGGCGGTGGCGCTTTGAAAAACTTCTCCATCTTTGCGATGGGAATCATGCCGTATATTACAGCATCCATCATCGTGCAATTATTGCAGATGGATGTTGTTCCTAAATTTTCGGAATGGTCGAAGCAAGGCGAAATGGGCCGTCGTAAATTAACACAGTTTACACGTTACTTTACGATTGTTCTTGCGTTTATTCAGGCGTTCGGTATGTCAATCGGTTTTAACGGTATGGTAGGTGGGCAGTTAATTTTGAATCCAGGTTGGAGCACTTATTTATACATTGCTACGGTACTGACTGCTGGTACTGCATTTTTAATGTGGTTAGGTGAACAGATTACTGCAAAAGGTGTAGGAAACGGAATTTCCATCCTCATCTTTGGAGGTATTGCCGCGGCGATCCCAAATGTATTATCTCAAGTGTATTTACAGCAGTTTCAAAATGTTGGAGATCAACTGTTCATGAGTATCGTTAAAGTTGGATTGATTGTACTGGCTGTGCTAGCGGTTGTTGTTGGAGTTATTTTCATCCAACAGGCTGTTCGAAAAATCCCAATTCAATATGCGAAGCGTGTAACAGGAGGAAATGGTAGTTATACTGGAGCACAAAACACACATTTACCGCTTAAGGTAAATAGTGCGGGTGTTATTCCAGTAATTTTTGCTGTTTCATTCTTGATTACACCTCCAACCATTGCACAGTTCTTCCCGAAACATGATGTATCGCAGTGGATTATCAAAAACTTTAACTATTCTCACCCAGTGGGAATGATCATATATGTTGCGCTCATTGTAGCCTTCACATATTTCTATGCTTTTGTTCAGGTAAATCCAGAGCAAATGTCAGAGAATCTAAACAAGCAAGGTGGATATGTTCCTGGTATTCGTCCGGGTAAGAATACAGAACAATATCTAACAAAAATCTTGTATCGTTTGACCTTTGTGGGATCTATTTTCCTAGCAGCGATTGCTATTCTACCGGTTATTTTCACTAAACTTGGGAACCTTCCGCCATCTGCACAGATTGGTGGAACGAGTATGCTAATCGTTGTCGGCGTTGCTTTAGAAACAATGAAGCAGCTAGAAAGCCAACTGGTAAAACGCCATTACAAAGGGTTTATCAAACAGTGAGCAAGTGGGGAGAGATATCTTCCCTACATGTTCATTGATCAGGGGGAATACAGATGAACTTAATCTTAATGGGGCTTCCTGGTGCTGGTAAAGGTACACAAGCCGAACAGATTGTTGCCAAGTACAACATCCCTCACATCTCGACAGGAGATATGTTTCGTGCAGCTATGAAAGATGAGACTGAACTTGGTTTGCAAGCTAAATCCTTTATTGATAAAGGCGCGCTCGTTCCAGATGAGGTTACAATCGGAATCGTTCGTGAACGTTTAAGTCAAGAAGACTGTGTAAAGGGCTTCTTATTAGATGGTTTTCCACGAACAGTTGCACAAGCATCTGCGCTTGAAGAGATTATGAAAGATCTTGGCAAAAAAATCGACTATGTTTTAAACATTAATGTGGATTCAGGATTGCTATTAAAACGTCTAACAGGACGTCGCATTTGTAAAGAGTGCGGTGCGACTTACCACTTAGAATTCAATCCGCCAGCAAAAGCTGACGTGTGCGATAAATGTGGCGGCGAATTATATCAGCGTTCTGATGACAATGAAGAGACTGTAGCAAAACGTTTAGAGGTAAACATTAAGCAAACACAACCTTTGCTTGATTTCTATGACGAGCTTAGTTACTTGCAAAACATTAATGGTGAGCAAGATATCAATAAAGTATTTGCTGATATCGATGTTCTCATCGGAGGCTTAGCGTAATGATCATTTGCAAAACTCCTCGCGAGATAGAGATTATGCGAGAAGCTGGCAGGATCGTTGCTTTAACTCATCAAGAGTTAAAAAAGCATATTGCCCCAGGAATTACAACGAAAGAGCTCGATCAAATAGCGGAAAAGACGATTCGTAAATATGGTGCTACGCCATCGTTTAAAGGATACAACGGATTTCCGGGAAGCATCTGTGCTTCTGTAAATGAAGAGCTTGTACATGGGATTCCAGGAAAGCGCAAGCTCCAAGAAGGCGATATCATCAGTATCGATATTGGTGCGAAATACAATGGGTACCATGGAGATTCTGCATGGACGTATCCAGTAGGAAACATTTCTGAATCTGTTCAAAAGCTACTTGATGTCACAGAAAAATCGTTGTATCTTGGTTTAGAACAAGTAAAACCAGGCGAGAGATTATCAAATGTCTCACATGCGGTTCAAACGTATGCTGAAGATAACGGGTTCTCGATCGTTAGGGAGTATGTTGGTCACGGAATCGGGCAAGACTTACATGAAGACCCACAAATCCCGCACTATGGTCCACCAAATAAAGGTCCTAGATTAAAGCCGGGAATGGTCATCTGTGTTGAACCGATGGTGAATCAAGGAAGACGATATGTAAAAACACTATCTGATGACTGGACAGTGGTAACGGTAGATGGTAAATGGTGTGCCCACTTCGAGCACACGATTGCTCTTACAGAAGCAGGATACGAAATCCTTACCACTTTATAAGTAGCTGGCTCTCCGGGATTTCAGAACAGTGTAAAATACTACTGATTTGAAGAAGGGAGAACATTGAATGGCTAAAGATGATGTAATTGAAGTCGAAGGTACCGTTCTTGAAACGTTGCCAAATGCTATGTTCAAAGTAGAATTAGAGAATGGGCATGTCGTATTGGCTCACGTTTCTGGTAAAATCCGCATGAATTTCATTCGTATTTTACCAGGAGACAAAGTTACGGTAGAATTATCTCCGTACGATTTAAATCGTGGTCGTATTACGTACCGTTTTAAATAATATAGCACTCCGTAATCTTTAAGGAGGTTCGAGACATGAAAGTAAGACCGTCAGTTAAACCAATCTGCGAAAAATGTAAAGTTATTCGTAGACGTGGAAAAGTAATGGTTATTTGTGAAAACCCTAAACATAAACAAAAACAAGGTTAATCTGAAGGAGGTGCATTCGGAATGGCACGTATCGCAGGTGTAGATATTCCTCGTGACAAACGCGTTGTTATTTCTTTAACTTACGTATTCGGCATTGGTCGCACGACTGCCGAAAAAATTCTTGCTGAAGCTGGAGTTTCTGAAGAAACTCGAGTTCGCGAATTAACTGAAGACGAATTAGGTCGTATCCGTGATATCGTAGACCGCATTAAAGTTGAGGGAGATCTTCGTCGTGAAGTTTCTCTAAACATTAAGCGTCTTATGGAGATCGGTTCTTATCGTGGTCTTCGTCATCGTCGTGGTTTACCAGTTCGTGGTCAAAACTCTAAAAACAATGCTCGTACACGCAAAGGTCCACGTCGTACAGTAGCAAATAAAAAGAAATAATAAGTAAAGGAGGTTGAACTAACAATGGCACGTAAAACAAACACTCGTAAAAAACGTGTGAAAAAGAATATTGAAGCTGGTATTGCTCATATTCGTTCTACTTTCAACAACACAATCGTAACACTTACAGATACTCACGGTAACGCACTTTCTTGGTCTAGTGCAGGTGCACTTGGTTTCCGTGGATCTCGTAAATCTACTCCATTCGCTGCACAAATGGCTGCTGAAGCAGCTTCAAAAGTAGCTATGGAGCACGGTTTAAAAACTTTAGAGGTTACTGTAAAAGGTCCTGGTGCTGGTCGTGAAGCTGCAATTCGTGCGCTTCAAGCTGCAGGTCTAGAAGTAACAGCAATCAGAGATGTTACTCCAGTACCTCATAATGGATGTCGTCCGCCAAAACGTCGTCGTGTATAATTTTTCTGTATAGATTTTTCCCTATTGTCTATAATGGATATGATGCATTATCGAGAAATTTCGTACAGAAACATCGCTTGTTGTGCACAATCGGGAACTGCCTAAGGGGGACTTTCGGTTAGACAGAGGTTTTTACCTGTGCCTAACCGAGGTTTCGACGTTTTGAAGGAGGGTTTAGTTAATGATTGAAATTGAAAAACCGAAAATCGAAACGGTTGAACTTAACGAAGATGCTAAGTATGGTAAATTCGTGATTGAACCGCTTGAGCGTGGATACGGTACTACGTTGGGTAACTCCTTACGTCGTATTCTTTTATCCTCACTCCCTGGTGCCGCTGTAACTGCTATCCAAATCGATGGCGTTTTACACGAATTTTCAACAGTTGAGGGCGTAGTAGAAGACGTTACGACGATCATCTTAAACTTGAAAAAGTTAGCTCTTAAAATCTACTCTGAAGAAGAGAAGACGTTGGAAATCGATGTGCAGGGCGAAGGTATTGTCACAGCTGCTGATATTACTCACGATAGTGATGTTGAAATCTTAAATCCGGATTTATACATTGCAACGTTAGCAAAGGATGCGCATTTCCGCATGCGTTTAACTGCAAAGCGTGGCCGTGGGTATACGCCAGCTGTTGCTAATAAAAGCGAAGATCAACCAATAGGTGTTATTCCTATTGATTCTATTTATACTCCAGTATCACGTGTAACTTACCAAGTGGAAAAGACACGTGTCGGACAAGTGGCAAATTATGATAAGCTTACGCTTGATGTATGGACGGATGGAAGCATCGGGCCAAAAGAAGCTATCTCTTTAGGTGCCAAAATCTTAACTGAGCATTTGAACATCTTCGTTGGTTTAACTGATGAAGCGCAAAATGCTGAGATTATGGTAGAAAAGGAAGAAGATCAAAAAGAAAAAGTTCTAGAAATGACAATTGAAGAACTTGATCTTTCTGTTCGTTCTTATAATTGCTTAAAACGTGCAGGTATTAATACTGTACAAGAGCTTGCGAACAAAACAGAAGAAGATATGATGAAAGTTCGTAACTTAGGACGTAAATCCTTAGAAGAAGTTAAGCATAAACTTGAAGAATTAGGTTTAGGCCTACGTAAAGACGACTGAGGATTTAAACTCATCAACAAAGGAGGGAACTACGAATGGCATACAGAAAATTAGGCCGTACAAGTGCGCAACGTAAAGCTATGTTACGTGACTTAGCTACTGATTTAATTATCAACGAGCGCATCCAAACGACAGAAACTCGTGCAAAAGAACTTCGTTCCGTAGTGGAAAAAATGATCACTTTAGGTAAACGCGGAGATCTTCATGCTCGTCGTCAAGCAGGAGCATTCATTCGCAATGAAGTTGCTAATGCTGAGACTGGTCAAGATGCACTTCAAAAATTATTCGCTGATGTAGCTCCACGCTATGCTGAGCGTCAAGGCGGATACACTCGTATTGCAAAAATTGGTCCACGTCGCGGTGACGCTGCACCAATGGTAATTATCGAGTTAGTATAATGATAATAAAAGGGCAGGACAGTTCTTTTCAAGTAACTGGTCATGGCCCTTTTTTTTTCAATATAGAAAATAGATCAGCTTGATTCAAGAACGAAAGAGGGTGCCTTGGATTGAAAAAAGAGAAACTTCGTACACAAAACATATCATTTCAATATCCAGGTGTAACTTCTTACGCGTTAAAAGACGTATCAATCTCCCTATATGAGGGAGAATGGGTATCTGTTATTGGACAAAATGGTTCAGGGAAGTCTACACTGGCAAAACTATTAAACGGTTTATTTTTACCGGAATCAGGAACAGTTACTGTAAATGATAGTATGATTCTATCTGAAGAAACGGTGTGGGAAATTCGAAAGCAAATTGGGATGGTATTTCAAAATCCTGATAATCAATTTGTTGGAACAACAGTGCAAGATGATGTTGTATTTGGACTTGAAAATATCGGAATGCCACGGGAAAAAATGATAGAGCGAATGAATCAGGCATTGCAGCTTGTTCGAATGGAAGAGTTTCAGAATGAAGAACCTCATTCGTTATCAGGTGGGCAAAAGCAACGTGTTGCGATTGCAGGCGTATTAGCCTTGCAACCATCTATTTTAATATTGGATGAAGCGACATCTATGTTAGATCCACAAGGACGTCGTGAAGTGATGGAGACAGTAAGGCAACTTGTTGATACAAAAGGTATTACCGTATTGTCGATTACACACGATTTGGAGGAAGCTGCACAGTCAGACCGCATTATCATTTTAAATCAGGGAGAGATATTAGAGGAAGGGACACCACAGCAAATTTTTAGGTCCTCTCATATGCTTCAAGAAATCGGATTAGATGTACCATTCTCGGTGAAAATAGCAGAATTATTAAAAAGAAATGAAATTCCACTACAAAATACGCATCTTACAATGGAAAGCTTGGTGAACGAACTTTGGAGATTACATTCCAAACAGTAGAGCATCGTTATCAATATAAAACTCCATTTGAAAGACGCGCACTTTATGATGTAAACGTGTCGTTTCCGAGTGGGGGATATTACGCCATTATCGGTCATACTGGTTCAGGCAAATCGACGATGATCCAACATTTAAACGGTTTATTGCAGCCGACAAAGGGTACAGTCCAAATTGGAGAACACTTGATCTCCTCACAAAAGAAAGAAAAAAAGTTAAAGCCTCTTCGAAAAAAAGTTGGGGTTGTCTTTCAGTTTCCTGAGCATCAGCTGTTTGAAGAAACAGTTGAGAAGGATATTTGCTTTGGTCCCTCAAACTTTGGAGTATCCAAAGAGGAGGCAAGGCAAAAGGCAAGAGATGTGATCGAGCTAGTAGGTCTGGATCCTGAATTATTAGCACGGTCTCCATTCGAGTTAAGCGGTGGACAGATGAGGCGTGTTGCGATAGCTGGTGTACTAGCGATGGAACCTGAGGTATTGGTACTGGATGAACCAACAGCCGGACTTGATCCAAAAGGTCAGCATGAGCTTATGGAGATGTTTTATCACCTTCATAAGGAGCAAGGCCTGACAGTGATCCTTGTTACACATAATATGGAAGATGCTGCGAAGTATGCAGATCAAATTGTCGTCATGCATAAAGGAACGGTCTTTTTGCAAGGAACAGCAGAGGAAGTATTTTCACATGCAGATGAATTAGAACAAATCGGCGTGTCTCTTCCGATGTCTTTAAAGTATAAACGTGCAATTGAAGAGAAGCTTGGTGTCTCCATTCCGAAGGCGACCTTATCTTTAGAGGATCTAACTCATGAAGTTGTACAGGTGCTACGAAAAGGTGGTCGTGAATCATGCAGCAGTTGATTATTGGGAGATATATTCCAGGTCAATCACTCATTCATCAACTTGATCCTCGTACGAAGCTGTTAATGGTCTTTTTATATGTATTTGTTGTCTTTTTAGCAAATAATGTGATTTCATATGGGCTTTTATTTTTATATGCACTCATTGCTTTATTTTTTGCAAAAGTGCCGATTCGTTATGTGCTTTCGGGCTTAAAACCAATTTTATGGATTTTTCTTTTTACATTTTTCCTACATATTTTTACAAATAAAGAAGGGGATGTACTTTTCCAGCTTGGTTGGTTTTCGATACACGAAAAAGGATTAGAGCAAGGGATTTATATTTCGGTACGCTTCTTTGTCATTATTTTAATGACAACATTATTAACGCTAACCACAACACCGATTGAAATTACGGATGGGATAGAAACGTTGTTAAAGCCATTAAAACGTATAAAAGTTCCTGTTCATGAAATCGCATTAATGATGTCTATTTCTCTTCGTTTTATTCCAACATTAATGGATGAGACGAGCAAAATTATGAAAGCACAAGCATCCCGTGGTATTGATTTTGCTGGTGGTCCGATAAAAGATCGATTGAAGGCGGTCATTTCTTTGCTTGTACCGCTTTTTATTAGTGCCTTTAAGCGTGCTGAGGACTTAGCGATTGCAATGGAAGCACGTGGCTATCAAAGCGGTGAGGGACGTACAAAATTTAGGCAGCTGCGCTGGAAAACAAGTGATACGTTAACAATAATGAGTTTATTTTGCTTAGCGTGCATGTTAGTATGGGTGCGGTCGTAATGGAGAATAGAGAAATGGAAAGAATAAAATGTACAGTTGCATATGATGGCATCAATTTTTGTGGTTATCAAATTCAACCACAGCATCGTACTGTTCAACAAGAAATAGAGAAAGCTTTGCAAAAGGTGCATAAGGGAGAAGCTATTCGTGTTCAGGCCTCCGGAAGGACAGATTCTACTGTTCATGCAAAAGGACAAGTTATTCATTTTGATACACCATTGTCACTTGCAGAAAGGCAATGGATGAATGCCTTAAATACAATGCTTCCGGATGATGTTATTGTGCGTCAGGTGGAGAAAAAAACAGAGGATTTTCATGCGCGCTACGGTGTTGAGAAAAAAGAATACCGCTATCGTGTATTATTATCCAAAACGGCTGATGTATTTCGTAGACATTACGTATATCAGCATCCATATGCACTGGAAATAGAAGCTATTCGAAAAGCGATTCCTTATTTTATTGGAACGCATGATTTTACTTCATTTTGTTCGGCAAAAACTGACAAAAAAGATAAAGTGCGAACAATTTATGAAATAGATTTGATGGAGCAAGGCGATGAGCTAGTCTTTCGCTTTGTTGGGAATGGTTTTCTGTATAATATGGTTCGAATTATTGTCGGTACGCTGCTTAGCGTCGGTCAAGGGAGGATTGCTCCTGAAAGCATCCCAGACATTTTAAAAAAACAAGACCGTAGTTTTGCTGGGAAGATGGTACCGGGTCATGGGCTTTACTTATGGCAGGTAAACTATAACAACTAATCCTGGTGTAACATTTGCTTGACATTAGAAACTCAAAAGGATATCATAACATATGGTATTGTTTCTAAAACCACGATTAGCCCCGGAAGGAAATCGTGTTTAAGATAAACAATAGATTTTTTCTATGGAAAAGATAGCGAGTAGGAGGGAAACAAATGCGTACGACTTTTATGGCAAAAGCTAACGAAGTTGAGCGTAAATGGTATGTGGTTGATGCTGAAGATAAAACTTTAGGTCGCCTTGCTACTGAAGTAGCATCCATTTTACGTGGTAAAAACAAACCAACATTTACACCACATATTGATACTGGTGATCATGTAATTATTATTAACGCTGAGAAAGTTCACTTAACAGGTAATAAATTAAACGATAAAATTTACTACCGTCACACAAATCACCCAGGTGGACTTAAACAAAGAACAGCTCTAGAAATGCGTACAAAATACCCTGTACAAATGTTAGAGCTTGCAATTAAAGGCATGCTTCCAAAAGGACGCTTAGGTCGTCAAATGTCTAAAAAATTAAACGTGTATGCTGGAGCAGAGCATCCACATCAAGCACAAAAACCAGAAGTTTACGAACTTCGCGGATAATTAATTAAAGGAGGGCTTACTTTGGCACAGGTACAATACTATGGTACTGGACGTCGTAAAAGTTCAGTAGCACGCGTACGCCTAGTTCCAGGCGAAGGACGCGTTATCATTAACGGTCGTGATTTTGAAAACTACATCCCATTTGCTGCATTACGTGAAGTAGTGAAACAACCTCTAGTTGCAACAGAAACTTTAGGTAACTACGATGTACTTGTAAACGTAAATGGTGGTGGATACACTGGTCAAGCTGGTGCAATCCGCCACGGTATTTCTCGCGCTTTACTAAAAGCTGATCCAGAATACCGTCTAACATTAAAACGTGCAGGTCTATTAACTCGTGACGCACGTATGAAAGAGCGTAAAAAATACGGTCTTAAAGGCGCACGTCGTGCACCTCAGTTCTCAAAACGTTAATTTTTGCGAACTACAACCTCAGCCTATTGGCTGGGGTTTTTTTATTTTATCCCGCATTAACGTGCAGTAATACCCTACTGATTAAAGTTTTACTTTATAGAATAAGTAGCCTCATTAATCGAAATAAACACTCCTTATTTCCTCGCAACATGTTTCCTTATATAATCTACAGTGTTTGGAATAATTTAGTGCTGTCTTCCTACGTATGCTTCACCTTTAGAGGTTTAGACTAATACATATTAGGGAGGTTTATAAGTACTATGAATGTCATTGTTAGCCTACAAGAAAAACAAAAAGAAAAGCAGTTAAAGTATGAAAGAAAGATGCTTCGGGAATTATCGTTAAAAACTTTGCGATCAAATATTCGAGATGCTTTCTGTATGAAAGAGTTACATCGTCAATATGAAGATTATTGTATTGAACTAGGAATTGAGTCGTACTTATTAGGAGCGAGATATAGTAAGTTTGGCTATTATGGAGAATCTGTTTTTGATGTGAAGTATAGATCTTTAGAGGAAGAACAGCAATTAACAGAAATGCTGTTTCACTTTTTAACGAGCGCCACCTTGCAGGATATAGAATCAAGTGAAGAAGAAATATTATATGAATCCTGCCAACGCTTTATTAGCTCGTGGTGGCGTGAAGGGTATGAAAAAGGTGAGCGAAGATATCGCCTAAAGCTACATTAAGAAAAGCATAAACTTTCCTCTTGTCCCATATAAGTAATTAGAGGGACTAGCTGGAGGAGGAAAGGTATGAAGAGAATTCGAATTATCTCTTTCATGTTAGCTGCAGTTGTACTGTTTTTCTTGGTAAAACAGGAGTTTCAAATTACCAAATCGTGGCGAGCATGGAATTTACCTTTGTCTGGGAAGGTCATTGTATTAGATGCGGGACATGGTGGACCAGATGGAGGTGCAGTTGGTGGTAAGGATATTGTAGAAAAGGATATTACTCTCGAAATTACAAAAATGGTACAAGATTATTTACAGGAGCAAGGTGCTTTGGTCATTTTAACGCGAGAGGGAGATTATGACTTAGCTGATAAAAATACAAAAGGATATAGTAGGCGTAAAGTAGAGGACTTAAAAAAGCGTGTGGAAATTATCAATAAGCCCGATGTAGATTTCTTTGCAAGTATTCATTTAAACGCTCTGCCAAGCGGTGGTTCAAAGGGGGCGCAAACATTTTATTATCGGTCTTTAATTGAGAATGAGCGTGTAGCTAAATATATCCAAGCTGAGCTACGAATAAGTTTAGAGAATACGAATCGCTCAGCTAAAACAATCTCTCACGTATATTTGCTTAAACATGCCAAAAAACCAGGCGCTTTAATCGAAGCTGGGTTTTTATCAAACGTAAATGAAAGATACATGTTAAATTCAGAGAAATATCAGCAAAAGGTAGCAGCAGCTATATATCGCGGAATACTACGTTATTTTACGGAAAAAGGAAATCCTCCTGAATAAGGGGGGTTTTTTGAATCCTTCTCGTTAACGAAGTTTTCCGAAAATATGTTATACTGGAAATGAAAACGCATTTATTTTTGGAATGTAAAGATACACACCCAATACATTTAACATTACTTTATTTTTCATACAGGGGGCTGGGCTGATTATGGTAACGAAAGAACAAGTAGTGGAAGCACTTGAAGGGATTACTGATCCGTTTCTACATAAAACATTAAAAGAAACAAATGCAATTCAGGAGGTGACTGTAAAGCCTGAGAAAGAGCATGTGAGCGTTAAAATTGCGATTGTGAAAACAGGAACTGCTGAACAAATGCAATTGCAATCAGCTGTTGTTAAACTTGTAAAAGAGCTTGGAGCAGCGACAGTCGGCTTGCGGTTTGCAGAATTTACAGAGGACGAGCTAGCACAGTTTGCCCCGCAGCAAGAAGAACAAGAAAGTCAATCTTTGCTATCACCGCATTCTAAAACAATATTTTTAGCAGTAGCAAGCGGAAAAGGTGGGGTTGGTAAATCAACCGTTTCTGTAAACCTTGCCGTTTCATTAGCGCGTTTAGGAAAAAAAGTCGGTATTGTTGACGCTGATATATATGGTTTTAGTGTGCCTGATATGATGGGGATTGAAAAGCGTCCAATCGTAAGGGGCGATAAAATTATTCCAGTGGAGCGTTTAGGAGTAAAGGTAATTTCTATGGGCTTCTTTGTAGAGGATAATGCACCCGTTATTTGGAGAGGACCCATGCTTGGTAAAATGTTAAATCATTTCTTTACGGAAGTAGAATGGGGAGATTTAGACTACTTAGTATTAGATTTGCCACCAGGTACAGGAGATGTAGCATTAGATGTTCATTCTATGCTGCCATCTTGTAAAGAAATTATTGTAACAACGCCACATCCAACGGCAGCTTTTGTAGCAGCTCGTGCTGGTGCAATGGCCTTGCGTACAGAGCATAGTATTCTTGGGGTTGTTGAAAATATGGCTTATTTTGAAAGTAAAGTAACTGGTGAAAAAGAGTATGTCTTTGGAAAAGGTGGAGGAGACAAACTAGCGACAGAACTGGAAACAGTTGTATTAGGTCGAATTCCGCTTCAACAACCAGACTGGAATAAAGAAGATTTTGCACCATCTGTATATGATAGCGAGCATAGAATTGGCGCGATTTATCGTACAATTGCACAGCGAGTTATTGAAAGAACAGCAGTAGAACAAAAATAAACCTCTAATCAGCGGGGGATGAAGAAAACCCCCGCTGATTAAAGTTTCACTTTATGTGTAAAGGTCTAATTCTTGGATGAGATGAAGCGTATACAAATAGGAGTTTCAATTTATTTCTGTTCTTTACTTCCTCCTTGCGAGTCGCCACCACCGCCGGCTTTTTTCTCAGATCCACCACTTTTTGTAGCTTTTTCGACACCTTTACTAATAATATCAATCATTTTAGCTTGGAAGAGTGGACTTTCAGTGGCTTCTGTTAATACTTGTTGTAAATATTGACGGTACTCTTTACTTTTCATCGTTTGTAGCATCATTTTTTCTACTTCAGGATTTTTCATAATTTCTATAACGCCAGCTTGGTATTCAGGGTCTTTTAATAAGGTTTTCATTAAGTTTGTTTGTTCTTTGCCCATACTTTTTGCAAACTTTGCTGCAAACTCAGGGTCTTTAAATAATTTTTCCCAAAATTGTTGTCCCTTGTCAGATACCATTGCATCTTCAATTGTTTTTTTTACTACATTTTCATCCAATATGAGTGCTTGTTTCATTTTTTCGTCTGTTAATACATCTTGAATCGCTTTTTTTCCTTGATCGGTCTTTAAAATATCGACAATCATTTTCTTTGTCTGATCGTAATCTAACTCAGATTTTGCTTGTTTTCCTTGTGCACATGCTACAAGTGTAATAGGAAGGATGGAAAAAAACAAAATGAGCAGCATCCGTTTCATTAGCTGGAGCTCCTTTCAAAACAGTTCTCTTTTTTAATATAAATATCTTCAAGGAATTTATACATGTCCATGGCTAGCTTTTTGAAATTGCCATTGTTACAATTTAGGTAGAAATATATAAATAATGGGGGATATGTTGTGAATAGCCGAAAATGGGTACGACTATTTTTAACGACGTTGTTTCTTGGTGGAAGTAGTACAATCTTTATTGGTTTTGTTTTAGGGTGGGACAAGTATGATAAATTTTTTCAAAATTTCGACGGTAAGGAAATTTTGATGATTTCATTTTGGCTACTTGGTGTAGGGTTCATTTTTAGTGTCATAAGTCAAATGGGCTTTTTCGCTTATTTAACAATTCATCGTTTCGGGTTAGGGATGTTTCGATCATCCTCTCTTTGGAACGCAGTGCAGCTCTTTTTCATTGCGTTTGTGTTATTTGATTTTGTGTATTTAAGATCTGTACTCATTGCAAATGGGAACGTCTCACTTGGAAATAACATTCTTGTAGCTGGAGTATTGTTTGTATTTGGAACAATTGTGGCTTATATAAAGAGTAAAGAAACAAATAGGAAGGCGTTTGTGCCGGCTTTGTTCTTTATGGTTGTTGTAACAATTCTTGAATGGGTACCCGCGCTCCGTATCAATGATACAGATTGGTTATATTTAATGGTTATACCGTTACTATTATGCAATGCGTATCAGCTACTTGTATTGCATCGTTTAGTGGGACAAAAAAGTGAATCGACGAGCTGATGGAATAGGAATGAAGAATAAAAGGGTACAACACTTTTCGTATGAAAGTGTTGTACCCTTTGTTTTATCCCGCTATTCGTGGGCAGTAATACCCCTACCCCAAGATTCTAAGGAAACCAAAGAAGATAGGTGGGGGATAAACTGCCCGTAAAAGCCCGATTGGTGAGGGCTGATAATCAGCGGGGGATGAAGAAAACCCTCACTGATTAAAGTTTCACTTTATCTCACTCTAATGGAAAGTCTTATTTAATATCTTCACTTTTCGCGTTTGTATTAGAAATAAGCTGTGATACAGATACATGTTCATAGCCATCTCCTTTTAATTTCTGTAGGAGTAGTGGTAGTGCTTTATCTGTTTGTAGTGCGGAATCGGAAGCATGCAGTAAAACGATATCCCCGCCTCGTAAATTGTTAGCGACCGTTGTTACGATTTTATCTACACCAGGGTTTTTCCAGTCGTTTGAATTGTTGCTCCAGTGTACAACTGTATATCCAAGAGGTTCTGCTACTTTTAAAACCGTTTTATTAAAGTTCCCACTGGGAGGACGCAAGAGCTTGACTTGTTTTACACCAAGCTTTGTGAACACATCTTGTGCGCGTAAAAGGTCCCTCCGTATCTCAGTTGCTTCTAAAGAAGTGTAATCTTTATAGTTATAGCCCATACTACCAATTTCGTGACCATCTTTCATGATACGCTCAACAATATCAGGGTGCCGCTCTGCCCATGCAGCGGAGAGGAAGAAAGTGGCATTTTTAATTTGTTTTTCTTGTAAAGTGTCAAGTATAGGAATAGCTCTTTTATCCCCCCAACTAATATCAAATGTTAACGAAACTTGTTTTTTTGCTGTATCGCCTTTGTAAATAACTTTTGGACCAGTAGCAGTGGAAAAAGCAGATTGATGAGAATACGTTTTTAAGAAGAGAAGCCAAGCTGTAAATAAGGAAAGTACAATAATTAAACTGATATGCTTAAATTTACGTTTACTCGTTATAAAAAAGAAAAACATAATGTTCCGCCCCTTTGTCCAATCCTTTTCAGTTACTTATATGCATGAAAAGAGGAAAAGAGAACTGAGCGATTAATATCGTAAGAAATGGATATAATGAAGGATAAAGTGCAAATATCAGGAATGTGTGTCTTTTACAGTTTTGGTGAGTTTATAGTCAAAAATTGATTTGCAGGAGAAAGTAGCTATTTAGTTGATT
>NZ_JAUCFT010000008.1:157500-252500 GCF_030348195.1 Bacillus sp. DX4.1
CGGAAGGGATAAGTGCTGAAAGCATCTAAGCATGAAGCCCCCCTCAAGATGAGATTTCCCATAGCGTAAGCTAGTAAGATCCCTGAAAGATGATCAGGTTGATAGGTTCGAGGTGGAAGCATGGTGACATGTGGAGCTGACGAATACTAATAGATCGAGGACTTAACCATATAATATGAAGCAATGTTATCTAGTTTTGAAGGAATATACCTTCATAAGTCTGGTAATGATGGCAGAGAGGTCACACCCGTTCCCATACCGAACACGGAAGTTAAGCTCTCTAGCGCCGATGGTAGTTGGGACCTTGTCCCTGTGAGAGTAGGACGTTGCCAGGCTTGTATTATTCCGCAGTAGCTCAGTGGTAGAGCTATCGGCTGTTAACCGATCGGTCGTAGGTTCGAGTCCTACCTGCGGAGCCAATATGCTTCCATAGCTCAGCTGGTAGAGCACTTCCATGGTAAGGAAGAGGTCACCGGTTCAAGCCCGGTTGGAAGCTTGCGCACAGTATTACAAATTTTTGGCCCGTTGGTCAAGTGGTTAAGACACCGCCCTTTCACGGCGGTAACACGGGTTCGAATCCCGTACGGGTCACCACTTTTGGAGGATTAGCTCAGCTGGGAGAGCACCTGCCTTACAAGCAGGGGGTCGGCGGTTCGATCCCGTCATCCTCCACCATATAAATTTAAGTTATAATGTCGGAGGGGTAGCGAAGTGGCTAAACGCGGCGGACTGTAAATCCGCTCCTTCGGGTTCGGCAGTTCGAATCTGCCCCCCTCCACCATTTTTAAAAAATAACCCTATAGAGGTTTATTTTTTTGGTGAGACAAGCATACTAGTAAATATTAATGGGCTATAGCCAAGCGGTAAGGCAACGGACTTTGACTCCGTCATGCGCTGGTTCGAATCCAGCTAGCCCAGCCATTTACGAGCCATTAGCTCAGTTGGTAGAGCATCTGACTTTTAATCAGAGGGTCGAAGGTTCGAATCCTTCATGGCTCACCATTTTTGCGGAAGTAGTTCAGTGGTAGAATACAACCTTGCCAAGGTTGGGGTCGCGGGTTCGAATCCCGTCTTCCGCTTTTCATTTTGGGGCCTTAGCTCAGCTGGGAGAGCGCCTGCCTTGCACGCAGGAGGTCAGCGGTTCGATCCCGCTAGGCTCCATTATAAATAAGAAGAAACCTTACATTCATTTTGGATGTAAGGTTTTTTGTTTATCCCGCTATTTGCAGGCAGTAATCTCCCTACCTCAAGGTTTGGCAGGAAGCACAGAAGTTAGGTTGGGGATAAAGAGAATCCCCACTGATCAAAGTTTCACTTTATCCGTTACTCATTGAAATTTTACTGTATGTTGTCATGTAATATGAATGCAAGAGATATGAGTGGTTGAATGTCTTCTTTATATTTCTGATTCGAATATTTTACAGTCTGTTTCTTCCGTTGTATTTGCTTTTTTCCTTTATGGCTGACTACATAAATACGGCTGGATGCACAGTTATTGCCTGGTTTTCAATGTGCACAATCATTTAATTTACAGAATATGGGCCATCACCAGCTCTCCTTTTTTATATGCCACTCCCTTCTTTTCTTTTACAATATAAAGGAGAGTGACATATATACTGTTTCAGTTAGATAAATTTTTATATCTTTAAAGGAGGGATGAAATATGAAGATTGTCATAGCGTCTGATTCTTATAAAGAAAGCTTAGGGGCATTAGAGGTATGTAACGCGGTTGAAAAAGGGTTTTCGGCTATTTTTCCACAGGCAGAGTATGTAAAGATTCCAATCGCAGATGGAGGGGAAGGAACGGTACAATCCCTTGTAGATGCTACGGATGGGGATATGATTACAGTTCATGTAACAGGGCCCCTTGGAGAGCCTGTAGAGGGGTTTTATGGTATTTCTCCAGATAAAAGAACCGCTTTTATTGAAATGGCTGCAGCATCGGGATTACAGCACGTTCCAGTTGAGAAGCGAAATCCGCTAATTACAACAACAAGGGGAACTGGAGAACTCATTTTACATGCATTAGACCAAGGTGTGCAGCACATTATTTTGGGGCTTGGTGGAAGTGCTACAAATGATGGAGGCACGGGGATGTTAGCAGCTTTAGGCGTGAGGTTTTTACAGAAGAATGGACAAGCGATAGAACCTGTAGGTGGAAATTTACATTCCATTAATTCTTTAGATGCGTCACAGTTAGATTCTCGTCTTGTAAATGTGAAGCTGGAAGCAGCCTGCGATGTAGATAATCCTTTAACAGGACCTAAAGGGGCATCCTTTGTATTTGCCAAACAAAAGGGAGCAAATCTTGAAATGATTGAGCAATTAGATGACCATTTAAAGCATTATGCACATCTATTACAGCAGTATTTACATATTGATGTAGAAGAGATTCAAGGTGCCGGTGCAGCTGGTGGAGTAGGAGCTGCGGTTGTAGCTGTTTTGCAAGGGGAATTAAGAAAAGGTATTGAAATTGTATTAGACTATACACATTTCGATGCACATATAAAAGCGGCAGATCTCATTATTACAGGTGAGGGAAGGATAGATGAACAAACAGCGTATGGAAAGGCACCGGTTGGTGTTGCAGGGCGTGCTAAGCAACTTGATATTCCGGTTGTAGCTATCGGGGGTTCCGTTTTTTCTAATCACGTTTCAATCTATAAAGAGGGAATAGATGCTGTATTTAGTGCTGTATCCAGTCCCATGACGTTGGAAGAAGCATATATAACGGCAAAAGAAAATATTGAAATGACTGCACGAAATATTGCAGCAGTATGGAAATTAGCATCAAAAAAACGTCTCTAAATAAAGAGACGTTTTTGTTTTCATGGTGGTATTTTCGATTTATACATAAAGTAGCTTTGAAATGGGGGTTTCTATATAAATATAAGTGCATAAATTGTATATACATACAAAAAAATGTCGAGTTGAGTCAGACTATATAAAAGATTTAAAATATTTAGTGAAGGCATAAAAGGGGGAGACTATCTATGAAGAAAGACATTTCGATTGTTGGAGTTCCGATGGATTTAGGACAAATGCGCCGCGGGGTTGATATGGGACCAAGTGCGATTCGTTATGCAGGAGTAATTGAAAGAATCCAAAAAATAGGATATGACGTTGAAGACATAGGGGATTTATGTATCGAGAGAGAAGAAGAGATAGATGAAAATACAAAGTTAAGAAACCTGAAACAAGTTGCAAAAGTGTGTGATGAGTTGGCAACTAAGGTTGATAATATTATAGAGAAAAATCGTTTTCCACTTGTATTAGGAGGCGATCATAGTATTGCAATTGGAACGCTTGCAGGAGTAGCAAAACATTATAAAAATTTAGGTGTTATTTGGTATGATGCACATGGTGATTTGAATACAGAAGAAACATCACCATCTGGAAATATCCATGGGATGTCACTTGCGGCAAGTTTAGGCTATGGCCATTCGGCGTTAGTGAATTTATATGAGGCGTATCCGAAAGTGAAGAAGGAGAATGTTGTTATTATTGGGGCGCGTGCATTAGATGAAGGAGAAAAAGACTTTATTCGAGATGAAGGCATTAAAGTATTTACAATGCATGAAATTGATCGCATGGGTATGACTGCTGTTATGGAAGAAACGATTGCGTATTTATCGCATACAGATGGTGTTCACTTGTCGCTAGATTTAGATGGACTTGATCCACATGATGCTCCAGGAGTGGGGACACCTGTAACTGGGGGATTATCGTATCGTGAAAGTCATTTGGCGCTGGAAATGCTTGCAGAGGCAGATATTATTACATCCGCTGAGTTTGTAGAAGTAAATCCAATTTTAGATGAGAAAAATAGAACAGCAACGACAGCAGTAGTCTTAATGGGTTCTTTATTTGGTGAAAAGTTAAAATAATGTAAAAAAGCAGCTGAAATGCTGCTTTTTTTATTTTACAATAAGGGTATAATAATGAGTTAGATTACACCACTTCATAACAAAGGTTTGACATCTTACCAATTTATAGTAAAGGAGAAACGTCGTTTGTAATTGTCGTTTCTTTCATGTATGGTATAATTAACTAGTTGTTGTAAATACATACAGGTAGAGCATAAAACTAGTATTTCAATATGTAGATAAATTTGCTCATAAGTAGGAGGAAGGGTTAGCATGCCTTTTGGAGATATGAACTTTTTAAAATATCTCAGTACGATATTAGATATCGCCGTTGTGTGGTTTGTTATATATAAGCTAATTCTTGTAGTCCGAGGTACAAAAGCTGTTCAACTTTTGAAAGGGATTACAGTTATTATTATTGTTCGTATTTTAAGTTATTCATTTGGACTGCATACATTGCAGTGGCTGACAGATCAAGCATTAACATGGGGGTTTTTGGCAATTATTATCATTTTCCAACCAGAGCTAAGACGAGCACTGGAGCAATTAGGAAGAGGAAGCTTATTCTCACGTGGGATTGGTCAGGAAGAAGATGAACATGAAACGGTTGCAAATGCTGTAGCAAAAGCAACAGAATATATGGGTAAACGACGCATCGGTGCACTGATTACATTATCTAGAGAGACTGGGATGGACGATTATGTTGAAACAGGAATTCCCTTAAATGCAAATGTGTCATCAGAGCTTCTTATTAATATCTTTATCCCAAATACACCACTTCATGACGGGGCGGTTATTATGCAAGGAAATACGATTAAAGCAGCAGCTTGCTATTTACCATTATCAGAAAGTCCGTTTATATCTAAAGAGTTGGGAACGCGTCACAGAGCAGCAATGGGAGTTAGTGAAGTAACAGATAGTATTACAGTTGTTGTATCAGAAGAAACGGGTCAGATTTCTTTAACGAAAAACGGAGAATTACATCGTGATTTAAAAGTGGAACAGTTAAAGGAAATGCTCATGGTAGAGTTCAGCGGAAATGTTAAGACAACTTCTTCATCTTTATGGAACTGGAGGAGGAAACGTCATGGATAAGTTAATGGAGAACCATTGGTTTTTAAAAGGAATTTCATTACTATTGGCGTTAATGCTTTACATGTCAACAAATTTAACAGAAAAAAATACAGTTGGGAATGAAAATTCATCTCCTTTCCCAACAGGTGATATAACAGAAACAATATCTGATGTTGCAGTAACGTTGAATTATGATGAAGACAAATACATTGTAAGTGGTATACCGAAATACGTAAAAGTAAAATTAGAAGGCCCAAAGAATGTGATTACTGCAGTGAAGACAAAGCGTGAATTTGGAGTATCTGCCGATTTACGTGGGTATTCTCCAGGAACATACGAGGTTCCTTTGAAATATAGCGGGATGGAAAATAATTTAAAAGCAACGGTTCAGCCAGCAAAAATCAAGGTTACCATTCAAAATAAAGCGAAAAAGTCGTTTCCTGTAGAAGTAAAATATTCAAATGAAAATCAAATGCAGGGCGGTAGCATGGTTGAGAAACCCACTGTCAAACCAAACACAGTTGAGGTCGTGGGTACAGAAGAGGAATTGGAACAGATTTCTCTTGTTCGAGCATATGTGGATTTAAAAGGTATAACCAAAACGGTAACAAAAGAAGCGGAAATTGTGCTGTATGATAAAGATGGAAGAAGACTGGATTTACAAACAATTCCATCTAAAGTGAGTGTTACAATTTCTGTTCCAAATCAAACTGCGACAAACAACGTCGAAAAAACTGTACCGTTAGCATATGTGAAAAAAGGTAGCTTGCCAGATGGAGTAGTTGTTACAGACATTCATTTAGAACCAAATGAAGTAACAATATCGGGTCCAAAAGAAGTTTTGGACAATATAAAGTCCTTAGATGGCGTCGAAGTAGATCTCAGTAAAATTACAGAGTCTACAACATTCGATGCCTCTGTTTTATTACCGAAGGGTGTAACAAAGGTAAATCCGAGTCAAGTGAAGGTGACGGTTGAAGTGCAAAAGCAAGAGAAGACAAAGCATAAGACAATTGACGGGATTTCCATACAAACAAATGGTTTATCAGATGAATTCACTTTACAATTTCTTTCTCCTCAAGGTGGAAAGGTAAGTGTTGATGTTTCAGGAGAGGCAAGTGTAGTAGATAAAATAACAGCAGCACAAATAAAGGCGTCAATTAATCTACAAAATCTAGCTTCAGGAACACATAATCTTCCAATCCAAATTAATGGTCCGAACAATGTTTCAATAGAGGTAAAAGAAAAGAATGCGAAGGTAGAGCTTGTAAAGAAAGAAA
Source organism: Bacillus sp. DX4.1 (assembly GCF_030348195.1). Lineage (NCBI taxonomy): Bacteria > Bacillati > Bacillota > Bacilli > Caryophanales > Bacillaceae > Bacillus > Bacillus sp. DX4.1. The sequence goes on from NZ_JAUCFT010000008.1 coordinate 163,722, forward strand.
AGCCAGATCAAGAAGTACAAGGTCAGCCGGAGCAGCAAGATCCACAGAAAGATAAAGATCAAAATCAAAATCAAAATCAAAATCAAGAGAACAAAGCAGAAAACAAAAATGACAATGAGCAAGAAAAAGGAGCGAATAGTAATGGGTAAATATTTTGGTACTGATGGTGTGCGTGGTGTCGCAAATAAGGAATTAACACCGGAATTAGCTTTTAAAATTGGTCGCTTTGGGGGTTATGTATTAACAAAAGATACCGATCGTCCGAAAGTTATTATTGGTCGTGATACACGTGTATCTGGCCATATGTTAGAAGGTGCTCTAGTAGCAGGACTATTATCGACTGGGGCGGAAGTTATGCGCCTTGGCGTTATTTCAACTCCTGGGGTTGCCTATTTAACAAAGGCTTTAGATGCACAAGCAGGCGTTATGATTTCAGCATCTCATAACCCAGTACAAGATAACGGAATTAAATTTTTCGGTTCAGATGGATTTAAATTAACTGATGAGCAAGAAGCAGAAATTGAAGCTTTATTAGATAAAGAAGTAGATGAATTACCACGTCCAACTGGAACAGACCTTGGCCAAGTGAATGACTACTTCGAAGGTGGACAAAAATACTTACAATACATTAAACAAACTGTAGAAGAAGACTTCTCAGGTTTACATATTGCATTAGATTGTGCACACGGTGCAACATCTTCTTTAGCGCCGTATTTATTTGCGGATTTAGAAGCGGATATCTCTACAATGGGAACATCGCCGAACGGTATGAATATTAATGATGGCGTTGGCTCTACACATCCAGAAGTATTAGCAGAATTAGTAAAAGAAAAAGGCGCAGATATTGGACTTGCTTTTGATGGAGATGGAGATCGCCTAATCGCAGTAGATGAAAAAGGAAACATTGTTGATGGCGATCAAATTATGTACATTTGTGCGAAGTACATGAAAGAAACTGGCCAGCTAAAACACAATACAGTTGTTTCAACTGTTATGAGTAACTTAGGATTCTACAAAGCACTTGAAGCAAACGGTATTACAAGCGACAAAACAGCTGTTGGAGATCGCTACGTAATGGAAGAAATGAAACGCGGTGGTTATAATCTAGGTGGTGAACAATCTGGTCACATTATCTTACTAGATTACATTACAACTGGCGATGGAATGTTAAGTGCACTTCAGCTTGTAAACATTATGAAAATGAAGAAAAAATCATTATCTGAGCTTGCAAATGAAATGACAAAATTTCCGCAATTATTAGTGAATGTTCGTGTAACAGATAAAAAATTAGCATTAGAAAACGAAAAAATTCAAGAAATCATTCATGTGGTAGAAGAAGAAATGAACGGAAACGGTCGTATTCTTGTTCGTCCATCGGGAACAGAGCCACTTATTCGTGTAATGGCAGAAGCACCAACACAAGAGATTTGTGATGGATATGTACACCGCATTGTAGAAGTTGTGAAGGCAGAAGTTGGAGCTGAATAATTTGTTGTTTTTATATGTAAAAAGGGGTACATTCTGTGCCCTTTTTACATATATTTTATATATAATGAAAATATTTCATTGACGGCTTAAGGTGTTTGTTATAAGATGGTCTTGTTCTTTTTCTTAAAGTAAATATGTGAAATATGAAAGCGCCAGAACTACATGATACGTAGTTGACGAGGAGGAGTTTTATCGAGATTTCGGCGGATGACTCCCGGTTGTTCATCACAACCGAAAGCTTTTGCTTAAAGCATTGAGGTGACTCAATGGACAAAGGTGAAAGTGTGATGAGGGAAAAAGAACGGATGAATACTAGCTGTATAAGTATACGGACTGAAACCAATCGAGAGGAAGGTGAAAGCCGTTACAAACTTACAGGGCTAGCAATATGTAATCCGTTTTTTATATGTAAATAAAATGGGATCGGACTATGTCGTTACATGTTCGCAGAGCAATGTAAGCATTTGTAGCGGCGACTAAACATGTGTGGAATCGTAGGATTTATTGGAGAGCAAGATGCAAAGGAAATTTTATTAAAAGGGTTGGAGAAGCTAGAATACCGCGGATATGACTCAGCGGGGATTGCAGTACAAGCCGAGAACGGTGTTGTTGTATACAAAGAAAAAGGTCGTATTGCAAAACTTCGTGAAATTGTAGACGCAGACGTAGCTGCAAGTGTGGGAATCGGTCACACACGCTGGGCTACACATGGTGTTCCAAGCACAACAAACGCACACCCACATCAAAGTACATCACAACGCTTTACACTTGTTCATAATGGAGTAATTGAAAACTATGAATTAGTGAAAAAAGAATACTTGCAAGATGTGACGTTTGTAAGTGAAACAGATACAGAAGTTATCGTTCAGCTTATGGAACAGCAAGTCAACACAGGATTAAGTGTAGAAGATGCATTCCGTCAAACGTTAACAATTTTACATGGTTCTTATGCGTTAGCATTACTTGATGCTGAAACTCCAAACATGATTTATGTTGCTAAAAACAAAAGCCCGCTATTAGTAGGTGTTGGTAACAACTTTAACGTTGTTGCAAGCGATGCAATGGCAATGTTACAAGTTACAGATCAATTTATCGAGTTAATGGATAAAGAAATGGTGATCGTAACAAAAGAAAGTATTACAATTAAAAACTTACAAGGTGAGACGATTGATCGTGCACCGTTTATAGCGGAATTAGATGCAAGTGATATTGAAAAGGGAACATATCCTCATTTCATGCTAAAAGAAGTTGATGAGCAGCCACTTGTAATCCGTAATATTATTCAAAAGTATCAAAATGATAATGGTGAAATTGAATTAGATGAAGATATTCGCAGTGCAATTTTAGATAGCGACCGCGTCTATATTATAGCGTGCGGAACAAGCTATCATGCTGGTCTTGTTGGAAAGCAATTCATCGAAGGATTCGCAAAAGTACCTGTAGAAGTACACGTAGCAAGTGAATTCTCTTACAACATGCCATTATTAACAGAAAAGCCATTCTTCATTTACATTTCACAAAGTGGTGAAACGGCAGATAGTCGCGCTGTACTTGTGCAGACAAAAGAAATGGGTCATAAAGCATTAACAATTACGAATGCACCAGGCTCTACACTTTCTCGTGAAGCTGACTACACATTACCGTTATATGCTGGACCTGAAATTGCAGTTGCTTCTACGAAGGCTTACACAGCACAACTTGCAGTTCTTTCAATCCTGGCAGCGGATATTGCCAAGGTAAAAGGTGTAAAAATTGATTTCGACTTAATACACGAACTTGGCCTTGTAGCAAATGCGATGGAAGTACTTTGTGATCAAAAAGACGAAATGGATGCACTTGCAAAAGAATTTTTAGCAACAACACGCAACTGTTTCTTCATCGGACGTAGCGTAGACTTCTACGTAGGATTAGAAGGCGCATTAAAACTAAAAGAAATTTCTTACATCCAAGCGGAAGGCTTTGCTGGAGGAGAATTAAAACACGGTACAATCGCGTTAATCGAAAAAGGTACACCAGTTATCGCACTTGCTACGCAAGAGCACGTAAACCTTGGAATTCGCGGTAACGTAAAAGAAGTGGCAGCACGCGGAGCAAACCCATGCATCATCGCAATGAAAGGTTTAGAGATGGAAGGCGACAGCTTTATCTTACCAGCTGTGCATCAAGCACTAGCACCGCTTGTAGCAGTTATTCCATTACAACTAATTGCATACTACGCAGCTCTTCACCGTGAGTGTGATGTGGATAAACCACGTAACCTAGCTAAATCTGTTACTGTTGAGTAGGAGATTGAGAGTTAGATAGAAGTTTTTGTAGATTTGAAATAAAGTTGCACCGTTTTACCCCTTTAGATATGATTATCTAAAGGGGTGTTTTTATGCCGAAAAGAAAAAGAACATCTGAGATTGAACAGTGGATTAAACAAGGTCGAGGGACCGGTATTGGAGTAGATTATAAACCTTGGTTAAAGATTCAAGATGTATCTTCAAAGGGTCGTTCAACTCGTTTAAAAGGAATAAAAACAAACAGACAGCATGAATTTCTGTCGGATTTAGAACGCAATTATTTTTATTTAACTGAGTATTCGAATTATATTGTTGCTGGCCGCAGAACAGATTTCGAAAAAATAGAGAAACTACATATGCAGTAAGGCGTGAAATGAAAAGAGATAAAGCAATTGAACTATTACACTATGATAATTTATATGATTTCACTTTGGATATTATCGGAAATAATTCTTATTGATGACTTAAAGTAGAGTCAAAGGTTAATTACAGCTCATGAATCGGGAGTAAAAATAAGATTGCAAAAAATTTTTTAATATAACAACGTAGGTTTAAGAGTATTTGAAAAAACAATCGACCGAATAGAACGAATGATGAGAGGGATGGGAAAATGAGCGATACAAGGACCAAATTGATGCTGGATTTGCAAAGAATTGAGAAGGATGAGTATCAGTTACGCGAAGGTGAGCAGCATCAAGATTTCTTACCTTTGTTACTTCAATATATTGGCGATCCTCAGCCAGAATTACGGGATAACCTGATTTATCCGATGTTTTATATGTGGATTAAGGAAGAGAATAGGTTCAGTGGAGAGGAGTTGCGTAGCCTCTTAACTGTTCTGACTGATGAGAACCATTTGTTCTATAATATTGGCAGCGAGGATGATCAGTCAGTTTTTACAAGGACGTTCTCTGCCTTGCCTATCGCTTTGATTGTGCAACGCCACAGACAGAATCCATTTTTCAATCAAGCGGAAATTGAGCAATTAATGCATACAATGTTCCGTTATTATAAAGAGGAGAAGGATCTGCGAGGTTACCTTTCAGTAGGAGGCTGGGCTCACAGCGCGTCTCACGGTGCGGATGTTTTTGTCGAGCTGGTGCAGTGCGAGGAGAGCAGCGTCGCAATGCTGCGTGAGGTTCTTGTCGCTATTTCTGGCATGCTTCATAATGGTAGACACATTTTTAGCGATGAGGATGATGAGCGGTTGGTCAACATCGTGGATACGATGATTGACAAAGAGTTACTTCCACATCAAGAAATCGCTGATTGGATTAGCGGCTTAGCGCAATGCTGCAATTTGCCGAGAAGTCGCAGTCAGGTGATTGCTCGCGTGAACAGCAAGAATTTTTTACGCAGTCTCTATTTCAGAAGGGGACAAGATAGCCGAGGGAATGAGCTTAACACTGTCATGCTTGGTACTGAGGCAAAATTGAACAGGTTTTCTATCAGTTAAAGGATTAGAGGGGCTGTCTCAAAAGCCATGGAAAATTGGCTGAGGGATTGCCCCTTTTTATGTCAAGAAAAACAAAAAGTGAGTAACCAAATTTTTACTGTTCTTAAGAGATTAATATCGTTAGAGTGTGTTTCAATTTTCGTTTAGTTAAAAATGGCGGTCACAAAATTACTACTGTGACTGCTTTATAAAAGGTTGACCAAAGCCTTAGTTCTTTGTTTGACACCCTCTGGCATGTTCCTCCATTAAAGGGCGCTTTAATGGAGGAAATATCATAGAAATGATCAAACTTTTTTATAAAAGAATGATTCAATAAAATATATTAAGAGCGTGTTTTGATTAATCTTTTTTCAAAACACGCTCTTTCTTTTTGCTTGTTTATCAAGGCTATTAGTATTAATTTGATCAATCTTTATTCTAAAGCTACATTTGTGGCTTTGTAAAAAAGATTGATCATTTAAAACAAAGTTTGATAACTTAAAATAAAGATTGATAATTTGTAATAAAGTTTGATAAAAAATAACCTCTTTGGGTATGATATCCGTAAGAGGTTATTTTTATTATTCAGAAAAAAGGTGAGCTAAGTATGTTACCCAAATATAATTCTGATAATCCGAGTCTGTTAGAATCGATAGTTTGCTTTACTGATATTTTAGGGTTTTCCAATTTAATTATAAACACACCTAATTATGGATATGAAATAAAGTCACGATGTTTATAAGAAAGATGCGATGCTATATCTTTTCAATTAAAGAATTCTAAATGTGTTTTGATCAAACTTTTTTATAAAAATTGAACATCCAGTCACAAAGAAAGACTCTATTTTGATCAATCTTTTTTCAAAATGGAGTCTTTTTGTGTAACACAGAATGTGGATTTGTAAGAGGTTTTTAATCAAACTTTATTCCAAAGCTACACTAATCGACAGTCTGGATGTCTCCCTGTAACTTTCTTGGTTCCCATGTAACTTCGTTATTCCCCACTGTAACTAAGTTGGTATCCGAGAGAGAAGAGGGGAAGATGTTGATTTACAATAAAGTTATTACATTTACAATAAATTTATTTAAAAAAGCCCATTCGGTTATTCAACAATCGGGCCATATTCTTGAATAAAGAAGGAATTTATATGAACAATCTTAAAATTGTAATTCATTCCAGAAAAGGTCATCATTGTTAAATAAGGTACAAATATATAGTCCAACCAGTACGTGCCTATTATGTAATTCACTTAAAGGATATAAAGAATAAAAAGGCTCTAATATTGAATAAGAATATAAAGGGCGGAACTTATTTGAAGACTTTTGGAACTTTGTACTTTTAGGTAGTTTTTAAAACTAATAGACTTCATTTCTTAAGTGAGAAGGGAGAATGTCTTTTGAGCTTAAAACATGAGAAACATATGAGGTCAGAAATAGCTGATAAAACTTATTTGACTAAAGGATGGGGCTATGTTGCAGCTCTTGCACTGTTGCCGTATGCGATTTTAAAATCGCTTTGGGCATGGGGATCAACGGTAGGACTTACAACAAAACAAGCTGTACAAAATGTAGCAGGGTTTGGTGATACATTAAAGGAAGGATCTGCTTTTCTATATACGTTATATACCATCGGAATAGACTTCACAGCTATCTTGGCGATACTGGCATCTTTATTTGCTTTAGCTCTTGTGACTTCCTGGGGGGAGAAACTACCAAAATGGTTATTAATCATATTAGGATGGTCAGTTGGGGTGTTGACAGTTCTAATTAGCTTCTTGACAGCTCTTCAATTTTTAGGAGTGCTTCCAAAAGGATACACCGAAGGGTTAGCCATTTGGGTGTATGTGGTAACGTACGGAGGATTGTTCTTGTGGGGAGTAACTGTATTTATAGCGACTCTGTCGTTCCAGCATCGGATTAAAAACAAACAGTCCCCCCAAAAAGGGTATTTTAGGCAATAATTTACTTCGAGTGCTTATCTTGAATATCCTTTCAGTGTTGGTGTTCCGGGACAATTTTCAACAATCGGGCGCGATTATTGAATAACTCTTAGATTTAAACGACTTTATTGTTATATTTTTAAATATAGTGAAGTAATTTACATCAAAAATTAAACAATTTTATTTTAACCCCATCCTAAAATCAGCATGGGGTTATACGTGTTTGAGGTTTTAAAATTAAATAACTTTATTGTCACTTTACAGAAGAGGGAAGAACAAAATAACAGGGGAATATATTAATAGAATTTAAAGGAGGCTAACCTATTAGAAAATGATAAATGTAAATATTTGAAATGAATGTAAACGATTTTAAAAAATGCTGTGTATTCTATTTTATATCATAGTAATCTTGTAATGAACAAGTTATTTATTCTTTAAAGGAGGCAAACAAATCATGGATATTATGATTGAAAAGATTCCAGCATATCGGATTGCTTACATAAGGCAGATTGGCCCTTATGGAATTAATAATGTGCGAACAATGGAAAAATTAAAAGAATGGGCAAAATCTAACCATTTATTTAATGACGAATCCATAATTCTTGGAATTGCTCAGGATAATCCTGAAACTACTAAACCTGAAAACTGTCGTTATGATACCTGTATAGTTGTTTCAAACGACTATTCAGTAACTGATGGCTATGTAAGAGAGGGTAATATTGTTGGAGGAAAATATACTGTTTTTAAAATTAATCATACAGCAGAAGCAGTTCAGAAAGCGTGGATTGATATTTTTCCAGAATTATCAAGGCAAGGATATCAATTTGATGAGGCAAGACCAATCATCGAAAGGTATGTAGTCAAAATGGTTAATAATCATCATTGTGAAATTTGTGTACCCGTATATTAAAGTAGTAATTGGATAAATTCCAATTTGTTTGATTGAACAAAACGAGCATAATGTCTGGTTGAGTTAATGCATGTTTTTCATAAACTGTGAATTAAGGGAGGCAAAAATAGCTTCCCTTAAAATTTGTAATATTTTCACCGTAACTAAATTCATTTTACAATTAGGCTATGAGCTAAAAGAATTTGCGGAACAACATATAATTAGGCAACGAATGTTTGGTTTAAGAGATAATATTGAAACATGGAGTAATATGATGTCTGTCTATATTCCTAAATATTAATACTTTTAAAGTTTAAAGTAGAAAAGGGAATATAGAGAAGTTCCCTTTCTTACTTAGCTAACGGGTGCTTTTCTTGAATAACAAGCATTAAAAGTGATCAATCTTTTTTATAAAAATCACATACTTAATTAAATCAGTCACTCCATTTTGATCAATCTTTTTTCAAAATGGATTCTTTTGGTTTGTCGTAAAATCAAGGTACATACAATATTTCTGATCAAACTTTAATTTAAACCTACAGCTAAGGCCTTGGTTATTGTGTGTTCCTAAGGCCTTGCAGACGGATTTTCCGCTTTTTACCAGCTTTAAGTAGTTTAAAATTATCAGATAATACTAGATATTTTCATCTATAAATTATTATAATAGACTATGATATGGTTATAATTGAGACAGAAAAGATGTATTCCTAGGTAGGGGCCTAGGTGGCGCTTTTCTTTTTGTGACATTTAGGCAGAAGCGCCTACTCTTTTTTGCCAATATAGGGGATGGAGAGATTATCATGAGCAACATGCAGAAAAAAACAGACGTTATCTTAATTGGTGCGGGAATCATGAGCGCGACTTTGGGATCATTACTGAAAGAGTTAGCACCTGAATGGGAAATCAAAGTGTTTGAGAAACTCGCAAACGCAGGAGAAGAAAGCTCTAACGAATGGAATAATGCGGGTACGGGCCATTCTGCACTGTGCGAGCTTAACTATACATCCGAAAAATCTGACGGATCTATAGATATTAGCAAAGCTATAAAAATTAATGAACAGTTTCAGCTTTCAAGACAGTTTTGGTCTTATCTTGTAAACAGCAATCTGATTCGTAATCCGCAGGACTTTATCATGCCAATACCTCATATGAGTTTAGTACAAGGGGAGAAAAATGTAACGTTTTTGAAAAAACGTTTTGAAGCGCTTTCAAACAATCACCTGTTTCAAGGAATGGAATTTTCCGATGACCTTGAAAAACTGAAGGAATGGATTCCGCTTATCATGGAAGGCCGTACATCGAATGAACCGATAGCGGCAACAAAAATCGACTCTGGAACGGATGTCAACTTTGGTGCTTTAACACGCATGTTGTTTGACCACTTACAGAGTAAAAACGTCGAGATAAACTACAAGCATAGTGCCCAGGATATTAAACGTACTAGCGACGGATCGTGGGAAGTGAAAGTGCATGATATTGATAGCGGTAAAATCGAATACCATACTGCAAAATTCATCTTTATCGGCGGTGGAGGCGGAAGTCTGCCTTTACTACAAAAAACCGGTATTCCTGAGTCAAAACATATTGGAGGGTTCCCGGTAAGCGGACTATTTATGGTATGTAACAATCCGAAAGTTGTAGCGCAGCATCATGCAAAAGTATACGGTAAAGCTAAGGTAGGTGCTCCTCCAATGTCTGTTCCGCATCTTGATACAAGATATATCGACAACAAGAAAACATTGCTGTTTGGGCCGTTTGCCGGCTTCTCACCAAAGTTCTTAAAAACTGGTTCGAATTTTGATTTGATAGGTTCTGTAAAACCGAATAATGTCTTCACTATGTTGGCGGCAGGCGTAAAGGAGATGGCATTGACAAAATACCTGATCCAGCAAGTTATGTTATCGAATGAAAAGCGCATGGAAGAATTACGCGAGTTTATTCCGAACGCCAAAAGCGAGGATTGGGATATAGCGGTAGCGGGCCAACGTGTGCAAGTTATCAAAGATACTGATGCCGGCGGTAAAGGAACACTTCAATTTGGTACGGAAGTTGTTAGTGCCGTTGATGGCTCGATAGCTGCATTGCTCGGTGCTTCTCCGGGTGCTTCTACTGCCGTTCACGTTATGCTTGAGGTATTAGAAAAATGCTTCCCACAACATATGAAAGAGTGGGAACCGAAAATAAAAGAAATGATTCCTTCTCATGGTGTGTCACTAGTGGAAAACCCAGAGCTTTCCCAAGAAATTCATACTTCAACAGCGCAGATACTTGATCTGAGCGAAAAAGAACTGGTCTATAGTTAATTCTTTGGATGTAGAAACAAAGGTATTTAATAAAAAAGTTTAAGCAACATTTTTCATCAATGGACAATTGTTTCTATGATGAGGGGATTGAAAAGGCAATGATTGAAAAAAACGGAGATAAAATAAAAAATTGGCTTCGAACAATTGCCAATGTACCCTGTTCATTTCTTGCCATTTGAAGAATTTTAAATAATAAGAGAAGGACGTTTTAAGACCTATTGTCTTATGAACGTCCTTTTTTCGGCAATATAATATTGAATGATGTCCCTTTAGAAAGTTCGCTCTCAACAGAGATTGTACCATCATGAGCATGAACAAGTTTATAGACAATTGCCATTCCAAGTCCAGTGCCATCAGAGGAGGAATCAGTTGTTGTTCCACGATAATATTGTTGAAAAAGATTTTCTATCATATGAGTGGACATGCCAACGCCATTGTCCATAATGTGGATAACTACATTTTCTCCATTGTCAGAAAGCTGTGTATGTATATCAGTATGTTCAGGGTTGTGTAAAATTGAATTCATTAGAATGTTTTGTAAAATACGCTGCATGAATTTATGATCAAATTCAACGTTAATTACAGGTGTATCCGTTTTAAAGTGTAGTTTATAGTTACTTGCTTGTGGATTATGACTAATGCTGGCAACAACCCTTTTTGTAAATTCGACTAAATCTTGATTCGTCTTGTTTAAAGGTAACGCACCGTCAGTGTTATTCAGCTGTAATACGAGGCTTAAGTCTTGAATCAATTCTTCCATATGTTTTCCTTTATCATCAATTTCTTGGATGAACGAATAAACTTCTTCCTTTGACCACTCATACTCATCATTCAATAAAAGTGTTGAGTAACCTTTGATATATGTTAAAGGTGTTTTTAAATCATGAGAAATACCAGCAATCCACTCTTGTTTGGCATGCTCTATTTTTTCCCTTTCTATTTCAGCAGCTTGTAATTTTACAGCTAATGATTGGAGGTGTTGAAGTACCTCCTGATACAGAAGGTAACGCATACGAAGTTTTCCTTTTCGGGTATAAATTTTTTGCAAATCTACAGGTTGCTCGTAGTTTTCTTGTGAGAGTTGATGAATCCAGGCCATTATGAATCCAATCGGACCACCAAAATACCATCCAAACAAGCCAATACAAATAATTGTGCTAATACCAAAAATCCAAGCCGAGAGCAAACCTTCATCATTTGTACTAAAAATGATATCAAACAATGGCAGAATGCCTTCAATAATAATGACAATGCCGAAACCAGTCGCAAGCATCCAAAGAACAAGTCCTAATGCTAAATGGAAAGTAAATCGAGTTTTTATTCGCATATAAACGCTTCATTTGGAGGGATGAGTTTATAGCCAATTCCTCGTAAATTTACAATGATTTTTGGTTTACGTGTATCATCACCAAGTTTTTTCCGTAGCTTGGATATATGGATAGTGACGGTTTTTTCTTCTCCAAAAACATCATTTCCCCATACGAATTCGTAGAGCTGAGCAGTCGTGAATATACGATTAGGATTTTTGCAAAAGAAATGTAGTAACTCCAGCTCTTTTGCTGTGCATTCTACGGGTTGATTTTGCACTGTTAATGTTGCGGATTCAGGATTAAAAGTAAAGTAGTCATAATCGTATAAAGTGTCCTGTTGTTGTGAATTTTCATACATTTTTTGGCGGCGAAGGATGACTTTTATTCGAGCAATGACTTCTAAAGGATTAAAAGGTTTTGTAATATAATCATCTCCACCTATTCCTAACCCCATTAATTTATCGAAGTCTGTAGAACGCGCACTAATAAAAATAATAGGTGTGTTTGTATGTTTTCGCATTTCCGTACATAGTTCAAATCCACTTATATCTGGGAGCATAATATCGAGCAAAATAATATCATATACTTTTTCTTTAATACGTTGTAGTGCACCTTTGCCCGTTGATGCGGTGTCTATATGAATGAAGTTTTCTTTCTTTAGTGTGATTTCTAGTAATTTCAATATACCAATTTCATCATCTACTGCTAATATTTTTGCAGATTCCATTTTGATCATCCCCCATTTCACCCTCATCATATCAATTTATTTTCTGAATATGTTTACTCTAATAAAAATATTACAAGAATTTTCCATAGCGTTTACTTTGATTTTACTTTCATTTATTAAGCTTATTGTAACATGACAATATGAACTCAGGAGGGGATAGGAGTGGAATCGGTTATTCGAATAAATAAGTTAAGAAAGACATTTAAGGGGAATGAAACAGTTTCTAATGTCAATATGAAAATTAACAAAGGAGAAATTTATGGTTTTTTAGGCCCGAATGGAGCTGGAAAAACAACCATTATGAAGATGATCTTAAATTTAGTAAAACCATCTTCTGGTGAAATCGTAGTATTAAATCAGCCTGTTTTACCAACATCTTATCAATATTTAAAGAAAATAGGCAGCATCATTGAATACCCAGTGTTTTATGACCGGTTAACAGCAAAGGAGAATTTAGACTTTCACTGTAAATACATTGGCTATCATGATAAAAAAGCGATCAATGAAGCTTTAGAAATTGTTGGTCTTAAAGATGTGGAAAATAAAAAAATTCATGAATTTTCTTTAGGGATGAAGCAACGATTAGGGATTGCACGGGCGATTGTTACAAAACCGGAGATTCTAATTCTTGATGAACCTATCAATGGACTTGATCCAATCGGTATTAAAGACATTCGCGAACTTCTATTACTTTTAAAAGAGAAATATGGAATTACCATTTTAATTTCAAGTCATATTGTTTCAGAAATTGAATCTATAGCAGATACTATCGGCATTATTAATCATGGGAAATTCATAAAAGAAGTAAAAATGGACGAAATCAGAAAAGAAAATGTCGAATATCTTGAAGTCGAAGTAGACAATTTGAAAAAAACGACACAGGTACTGGAAGATAAATTAGGAATCAAAAAGTATGAAATAGTAGACAAGAATATTATTCGAATTTTTGAACAAGAAATTTCTCAATATCAAATCAATAAAGAATTGATTATGAATGAAGTCGTCGTAAACGGAATTGAAAAAAAACAACACAATTTAGAAGAGTACTTCTTAAACCTTATTAATGGAGGCGATCAACATGTTTGAACTTATGAAACTAGAGTGGCAAAAACATCACTTATCTAGTTATTTTAAAGGATTAGCAATTTGTATTGTAGGAATTTTCGCTGCTGTCGGTCTTATGGCGCTGGGTTCTAAAGGTGAGAGTGAGCAAATGTTTCTAGATTATGCGGGATTCATGTCTTTAACGAATATTCTTATTAGAATAACATTTATAATTTTTTCAAGTGTAATTTTATCACGTTTAGTAATTGATGAATACAAGAGCAAAACGATTCAATTAGTGTTTACCTATCCACGACAACGGAAAAAATTACTTCAAGCTAAGTTATCAATTGTCTTTGGATTTTGTTTTTTCAGCATAATTATTACTACTTTTATTATCAGTATGTTAACTTTCTTCTTAAATCCAATTATAGGATTCTTTGAAACACCTGTTAGTATGAATGAAATGATTGCTACAGTTCCAATTACTTGTATTCACGCATTTATGATGGCTGGGGTAAGCCTGATTCCTTTATATTTTGGTATGAGAAAAAAATCAACTGCTACAACAATTACATCAGCTGTATTAATTGGATTTTTGATTAACTCAACTATTTCGAATGGCGGTAGTTCGGTTAGTTTGTTCGAATTCATTGGAGTACCAATTGCATTCTGTCTATTCGGTCTTATAATTGGCTATCTTTCTTATCATAAAGTTGACAAAATCGATGTTTCCTAAATGAAGCAAAAGTGGAATAATATTCAAATTTAAAATGAAATGAGGAATAAAATTGAAAAAAATTATATTAGCTTCTACTGTATTAATTGTAATTGGTGGATTAGTTTTTAGCATCAAAGGAGTAGGGGCGAAGAGTTTTGAAAAAACAAAATCCTTTGAAGTAGATCGTATCGAAGAAGTAGAAATAAACAACGAATCTTGGGATATTGAGTTCAAAAATACTAAATCAAAAAAAATAATAATCGAAGTTGAAGGAAAACAAAAAGACAAGAAGAACGATCCTGTAACAATTAAAAATGATGGGAAAAAAATTGAAGTTAATCAGCAAGACCAAAAGGGAATGTTCGAAGGATTCAGTTTTGGAAAGAAAGGTACGATCTATATTTCTATCCCAAAGAATGAAGTTGATACGATTACATTGAATAATAGCTTTGGTGATATAAAAATGAATGATGTGACGACTAAAAACATTGTAATTTCAAACGACTCTGGTGCTGGAAAAATTGAGGGACTGTCAGCAGTCAAAGGTAAGTTTACCTCAAGAGATGGGGAATTAAGTTTGAAAAATAGTTCGTTAAAGGAATTAACTGTAGCTTCCAATACCGGTGATAACTATCTTACAAGTGTAACTAGTCCTAAGATGAAAATTACTTCAACAGATGGCGAAGTATCGATCAAAGATGCAAAAGAAGGAAAGTCATTATTTGTAGAAACAAAGTCAGGAGATATCGCTGTATCTTATAAAGAAGCTCCTACTTCATTAACGCTTACTGCTAACAGTGATTCATCTGATATAACAGTTGATTTAGATGGCTTTAAGAAAAAAACGAATACTGAAAAATCGAAAAAAGGTACGATTGGTGATGCATCAAATAAATTGGAGCTCTTAAGCAAAGATGGAACTATAAATATAAAATAGCGCGCGTGTTGATTATGCATAGTCTTCCATTTAAAAGGATTGAATTATATAAATACAAATTAAAAAACCGACATAAACCCCTTTTTTTAGGCGGGAGAGAGCATCCGGCCATGCATAGAAGCGGTCAGATCCTTTTCTTGCCCCATGCGAAGTGAAAACAAAGAGAGAAAACGAGTGCAGGTCACCTTTTGTTATCCATAGCCGCGGCTTATATGTCGAAAAATAAAAATGGATTTATATAGAAAGAATCGAAGAGGAATTAAAGAGATTAAATAAAGGTATTTTATCCTGCCCGTAAAGGCCCGATTGATGAGGGCTAATAATCGGTGGGGGATGGAAAAACCCTCACTGATTAAAGTTTCACTTTATAAATTCCAGGAGATCCCTTCCTATTAGAAAAGGGTACAATACAGACATAAATGAATTTTCAATTCGATATGATGTGAATAAAGATTCTATATTGTATACCTAATTAAAAAGGAGAGTATGCGTTGAAAAAACGAAAAATAACTATTGCAGTTGTAGTATATACAATTTTACTAGCAGCATCTGTACATACATATACAAAGCAATTAGCTCATCCTGTTATCGGGGATGTAGGTAGATTGCTTCCTACAAAGATTAAACGGGTTGAAAATGTAGAGGACGAGCGTTCATTGCAAAGATTGGTTCAAGATGCTAATGCGTCAGATGAAAAGATTTCAATTGCAGGGATGCAGCATAGTCAAGGTGGACATACGTATTATCCGAACGGAACGGTGCTAGATATGAAAGGTTATAATAAGATATTAGCATTTGATTCAAAGCAGAAAACGATACGTGTGCAAAGTGGTGCAACATGGAATGACATTCAAAAGAAGATTAATCCATATGGTCTTGCAGTGCAGGTGATGCAATCCCAAAATATTTTTACCGTTGGCGGTTCTTTGAGTGTCAATGTGCATGGGCGTGATATTAGGAATGAAGCACTTATAGATACGGTAGATTCATTAAGGGTATTAATGGCAGACGGTACAATCCAAAATGTAAGTAGAGAAGAAAATGCAGAGCTATTTCCCTTTATTATGGGGGGATATGGATTATTTGGCGTGATTTTAGATGTGACACTTAAGTTAACAGACGATGAGTTATATCAAATACATACGAAAATGCTAGATTACGAGGAATATACTTCTTATTTTCGACAACAAGTGAAAAACAATGAGAATATTCGCATGCATTTAGCGCGTATCTCTGTAGCTCCCGATTCGTTTTTGAAAGAGATGTATGTAACAGATTACGTGTTTGCAGAGAATCAAGACCAGAGAGGACAGTATAGTGATTTAAAGGAAGAAAAGATTATAGCTGTACCAAAATTCTTCCTTGGTTTATCACGATATAGTGAGTGGGGAAAGAACATGTTTTGGAATATACAAGAGAGTTATTTTGAACGTACAGAGGGAAACTATGAAACGCGAAATAATGTGATGCGATCGGATAGTGCATTTATGGAATATGAAAATCCGAATCAGACTGAAGTTTTACAAGAATACTTTGTACCTGTCGATAATTTTTCCCCCTATATAGATGATTTGCGAAAAGTACTAGAAAATGAGGAGCTAAATCTTCTTAATATTACTGTTCGTTATGTGGAAAAAAACGAGAATGCGGTTTTGTCGTATGCAAAAGATGATATGTTTGCGTTAGTGCTTCTTATTAATCAAGGGCGTTCTAAGACTGAAGTGCAGAAAACAAAAAAAGTAATTCAAAAGATGATAGATGTTACTTTGCAGTATGAGGGAAGTTATTACCTTCCGTATTATTCTTATCCAACAAAGCAGCAATTGCAAAAAGCATATCCACGTATAGATGAATTCTTCCAGAAAAAGAGAGAATATGATCCGCAAGAACGATTTGTGAATCTATTTTATAAGGAGTACGGTGAATGACATATAGAAAGTTTATAATTTCACAAAGTCTTATTATGATGGCCGGTAGTATGGTATTTCCTTTTTACGTATTATTGCTTCGCAATGTAGGAGATAGTTTTTCACAGTTTGGCTGGGCATATGGTTTATTTGCCTTAGCTTCAGCACTTGTCTATCCACTAGTTGGGAAGGTTTCGGATCGATTTGGGGATAGAAAGCTATTAATCTTATATGCTTGGTCCATGGCGATTATGATGCTGTGCTTTCCTGTTGCGACAGAAGTTTGGCATGTTTACATTCTGCAAATTATAATGGGTTGTTTAGGTGCTATACAACGAAATACAGAAAAAACGTCGCTTGCAAGAAAAGTAGAAAGTAAGGAAGCGGGTTACGAAATCGGAAAGTATCATGTGTGGACATCGGTCGGAGCTGCAGTGGCCATCATTGCAACAGGATACTTGGTGGATTTCTTAACGATTGGTACTATCTTTTATATTGCTTCTGCTTTATATATGGTGAGTGGTATCGTACTTTGGAGAGAAAATAGTCGAGGAATAAATAACTGATAGCAATAGCTACCAGTTATTTAATATGTAGACATTATTGGTTATATCAATGTTTGATTTATATATTAAAAAATGCCCTCTTAGTAGGGTATTTTTGTTTGTGATTTACATATGAATTCTTGAAATCTCCTGCATAATCCCAGCCATACTCATTAGGGCGATCGTAAATAAAAATAAAACAATAACGGGTATCACAGTTTTCTTCTTATGTTATCCAAAATGAAATATGTATATTGTTTTATAAAAAAACAATTATTTACGACGTCGTCTCTTTGCTTTTTTACGCTGATTTGTATGACTATATTTTTTTATATGAGTACTTCTGTTCT
This sequence comes from Bacillus sp. DX4.1, assembly GCF_030348195.1. Taxonomy (NCBI): domain Bacteria; kingdom Bacillati; phylum Bacillota; class Bacilli; order Caryophanales; family Bacillaceae; genus Bacillus; species Bacillus sp. DX4.1. The sequence goes on from NZ_JAUCFT010000008.1 coordinate 181,602, forward strand.
TCTTATAATTAGGTAACTTAGATATAAGAAAAGTAATTATACAAAAAATGAAAAATATAAGGTGTGCAATCATCCAAAGGTTAATATCATATTCATATAGCTTACTAAAATACTTTTTTTCATGAGTAATATGGCTTACGTTGCTATCAATTGCTTCGAGAGTGGAAGGGATGACCCAAAAGGAACCAATTAATATAACAATTGTTCCAAGAATGAAACTGAGTATATGTTTTATCAAGTTCTATTCTCCTTTAATTATGTTTTATTGTGTGTCGTTCATATATTATATATTGATTCCTCTTTCCATTTTTACCTTATTAATCCTTATTTGGTATACTGAAAGAAAATATACAATAGAAGGAGCATTGCCCTTGATAAAATTTTTAGTTTTAGCCGTTCTTACTTTATTTTTGATTCCATGGAAAAAAAGAGGTGGGGCGCTTCGTACTGTGAAAGCAGGAGGAGCTGAGAAGGTTGTAAAGAGAAAATCAGCACCAATTCTTGTCATTCCCATTTTATTTTGGGTTGGTATCGTAATCTATGAATATTTCTGGTTAATTGATGATCGTGTAGATTCTATTCTTACGCATTATGCAGTCATTATCGCGGTATTAATTGGAGTTGTCCTCTTTTCTCAAGAAAAGAGAGGGCGATTGGAAGTTCAATTGAAAGCAGTTGTGATGCTTGCTTTGCTAGTATCATACGGATATTTTGGCTATGTACATGATATAGTAATCTCGCAAAAGAAATATGATTCTGTTGTAAAAGAAGAAAAGGATATTTCAGAGCCATTTACAGAAAATGATCAACCATTTACGGTCCCGCCCAAAACAGCAGAAAATAAGATGAAAAAAGTATTTGGTGATATTCCGAAAGTGGCGTATTTTGAATTAGGAGAACTCACACCACAAATGGTGAATGGGGAAGCGTTATATGTCGCTCCTATTGAAGTCTCTGGCTTTTTTAAAGCGCGCAAGGCAGAAACAATTCCGGGTTATGTGACGATGTCTGGTACAAATTCTGACGCAGAAGCGAAACTGCATGTTGGTTATAAAATGAAATATGTGCCGAGCATGTTTTTTGGTAACAATTTAGAACGTGTTGTTCGAAAAGCAGAACCCAATTTAATCTTTAAAGGGAAACCGAAGTTTGAGGTAGATGATAAAGGAAAGCCATATTATACGATGACGTATGGTGAATTTATTTCAGGTCGTTCAGGCTTTGAAGTAGAAGGCGTTGTTGTCGTTGATGCACAAACAGGTGAAGTGAAAAGATATGGTAAAGGTCAAGCACCGAAATTTATCGATGGTGTATTAAATCACGAAACAGCCTCTACGTTAAACACGTATTTCGGTAAGTTTATACATGGTTTTTGGAATACGAAGTTTTCGCAAAGTGATGTGAAGCTCCCAACGGAATGGGGAACGAAGGAAGGGGTAACGCCAATCTTTGGGAAGGATGGAAAACTGTATTACTTTACGGATTTCACTTCACCAAAAGAAGGTGTGGATTCGGCCTTAGGTTACTCATTAGTGGATGCACGTACAGGAACATTATTGTATTATAATGGGAAGCAAGTAAAAGGAATTATGGATGGTTCCGCTGCGACAGAGGTGGTGGATAATTCATTTAAGAGAGAGAAATGGCATGGAACAATGCCTGTTATTTATAACGTATATGGCAAACCTTCGTGGATTGTTCCTGTTATTGATGATGGAGGTTTAGTACGTGCTCATACGGTTATCTATGCTTCTAATGCAAAGGTATTTGCGACAGGTTCAACTCAAAAAGAAGCGCTTGAAAAATATAAAAGTGTGCTAACTGGAAGTGGTGATTCATTCCGTCCAACTTCGAGTGGAAAAGAAGCACAAAAAGAAGGCGTTGTACAACGTGTTTATAAAGAGAAATCAGGAGAAAACACGATTGTTTTTGTATTATTAGAAAATGAGCAAAAAGTATTTATGATTTCAGCAAAAGATTTCCCTTATGCGATGTTTACAGAAGTGGGAGATCAAATTCAAATTACTTATTTGGATACTGGCGAAACGATGTCTTCTGTATCTAAATTTACAAATGGTAACTTGAAAAAGTAAAGCGATAGATATTCTATCGCTTTTTTTCTTTTAGCCGTACAGAGAAGTACGATATACTTGACGTGGGAATATTGTTGTAACTATAATTGTTACGATTAAAACGATAGGTTCATTTTATGAAATTAAGAGAGAGGATGGTTGAGATCGTTGAATGAGATTAATCGCGATGTATATAAGCCTGTAAAAGTAAACAGGTTATGGATGATTCTTGTATTAGGGACGTTAACGGCAATTGGACCATTATCCATTGATATGTATTTACCTTCGTTACCTACATTAACGGACGACTTGCAGACAAGCGCTTCACTTGCTCAGCTTAGTTTAACGGCTTGTTTATTGGGACTTTCAGTTGGACAATTGTTTGTCGGTTCAATTAGTGATATTTATGGAAGACGCAAACCACTTATTATTGCTCTTATCATTTATGTTGCATCTTCTTTACTTTGTGCGGTTGCACCTTCCATTGGGAGTTTAGTCCTCTTGCGTTTCTTGCAAGGAGCTTCAGGATCAGCTGGTATCGTTATTTCACGTGCCATGGTACGTGATCTATACTCAGGTTCAGAGATGACGAAGTTTTTCTCACTATTAATGTTAGTGAATGGTGCGGCACCTATTTTAGCTCCGATTATTGGAGGACAATTGCTGCAAATTACATCATGGCGCGGTGTGTTTATTGTTCTTGGCATGATAAGTATATTCATGTTGATATCATCTACTTTTGTTTTGCGAGAGACATTGCCACCCGAAGAGAGGGAAACAGGTGGTTTAACCGGAACATTATCAACGTATGGTAAGCTGCTGAAGGATCGCCTGTTTATGGGTTATGCTTTATCACAAGGTTTAGTAACAGCCGCAATGTTTGCCTATATTTCCGGATCACCATTTGTTCTGCAAAATATATACGGGGCATCTCCCCAAGAATTTAGTCTGTTCTTTGCAATTAACGGCATCGGTATCATTATTGCAAGCCAAGTTACCGGACGCTTAGCAGGGAAAGTGGATGAGAAAAAATTATTTATAGCTGGGATTGGTATTGCTGCTGTTGGCGGTATTTCCTTACTCCTTATGATTGTAATAGGGGCAGGACTAATTGGCATTTTATGTTCTTTATTTCTCGTTGTATCGAGTGTGGGAGTTGTATCCACAACCGGATTTTCGTTAGCAATGCGAAATCAAAAACAAGCTGCAGGAACAGCCTCTGCCTTACTCGGCTTGCTTCAGTTTATTTCTGGTGCACTTGTCGCACCTTTAGTTGGGATTGGGGGCAGCCATACAGCACTGCCTATGGGAATTATTATTGCTCTTTGTGAAGTGGGCGCCATTCTATGCTATATTTTTATGGCAAAACGTAGTGAAAAGCAGGCAGTACTTAGAGAGAATCATAATATAGAGGCATAGATGACGCCTCCTATGCAGTAAAATAAAAAACCGCAACGATTCTTATAGAATGTTGCGGTTTTTTATCGTTATATTTTTGGACGGACAAGCTTTTTTATTCACTGAAATGTAATTCTAAGGAAGGTTGAAGAAACAGATAAATCTTACTTTTTTGACATATTTATTGTTTTTGTCCATTATTTTCCTTATAATTGATGTGGGTTCTATCTTGTAGATTTCTATTTGCCCGAATAAACAATGAATCTATGAAATTAGCAAATGGTATAGAAATGACCGTAGCTAAATATGTAGGGTGGTTGTTATCTGTAAGTTAGAAAAAATGGGAAGGGAAGTGTTTACATGCTTAAGAAAGTAAGTGCTGTGACGCTAATGTCGCTCTTAGCTTTTTCACCTGTCATAGCGATGGCTGCACCTGGAGAAACGGCAAAAGAAACGATAGTTCAGCAGCAAGAAAAGGTACCTGCGAAGCAAAATGACATCAAGAATACAACAATAGTAAGCGAACCAAAAGTAGAGAAAGAACAAGGTAATGTGGAAGTGAAGAAAGAAAATCCTGCAACTATAGCTAAGGATGAAAAGCAAGAAGAAAAGACGGCTTCAAAAGAACAACAACAGCCTGCTCCAGAAAAGAAAGCAGAACCAGTAAAAAATAATGAAAAAGAACAAAAAGATGAGCCGAAGGTAGAGAGTGGAAAAGAACAATCAAAAGCTACAAATCCTGCAACACAGCCAACAAACCAACCTCCAGTTCATCCTGAGGAAAAATCAAAAGATAGTGCTAACGAAAAAAATGAGATATCTATTGCTGATTTCAGTGGGAATGTTACTGGAAAAGCAACATGGGATGCACAAAAAAATCATTATGTGTTAGATGTGACTGCTACAGTAACGAATAACTCAAAAGAAAAGGTAAGTGGTGTATATCTTGGTGTTTCTATCCCAGAAGGGCTAGGTGGAGACATAGAACTTGAGGATGGTTCTGAAGCTATGTCACTGCCATTGCCAGATATGGAACCGGGAAAAACTGTTACAAAAAATGTAAAAATACCTGTGCTTGGAAATGTAGCTGGAAAAGAAGTAAATAAAGATATCGGACTATATTTACTTAATAAAGGTAGATATGAATCTCTTGGCAAAATTAAAGGAAGTGCGAATCTTGATTTTTCCGAGATGAATAAAGATTTACGTTTTGAAGGTAAGGCAAAAGCTACAACTTGTGTACCGAATTTAAAGGAAAACCAATTTACATTAGATTTCTTATTAACGACTCAAAACTTAACAATGGATGAGTTAAAGGGCTTTGATGTGCAAATTGATGTTCCACAAGATATTAAATTAACAATTCCAGATCATTACACACAAGGAGAAATTCCGGATTATCTAAAAGATGGTTCTTTGCAAGGTGGAACTGATAAAGGAACAATGAACTTAGATATTAAATGGAATGGAAACACAGCAACAGTTCCAGTTAAAGCAATGAAAGCTGGAGAAGGATCTGTACTATACTTCCAAGTAGTTGGAGAAACTACAAAAGACTTTAAAGATTTATACGTTACGTTAACTGCAAAACGTGGGGATCAAACAATTACAAAAAAATTGCCAATTGAGAAAGTAGAAAAAGCAGATTGTAAGAAGAAAGACGATGGTAATACAGGTGGTGGAAACAACAATGGTGATGGTAAAGGGAACGGAAATAATAATCCTGATACTAACGGAACAAACCAAAATCAGGTGAAAAATCCACCAGCACCAGTTACACCAACAAAAATCAGTACAACGCCTACTGAGGTAAACTATACAAAATCACTTCCGAAAACAGGTACTTCAAGCAGTGATAACCTGTTAACATTACTTGGCGTTGTGATGCTTGCTGGTGGTGCTTTTGTATATAAGCGTAGTCGTATGACTGATAGTAAATAATAATACACGGTAAGGATACATATTGGATTTTTTCCGTTTTAAAAAACCCGGTCGTGAAGACGTTACCGGGTTTTTTTATTTCTTTTGAAGTACGTGATACATGTTGTTCATAATAGCATCGTATAACATCGCTAATTTATCCCATACCCAGCGATTGGAATCAATCTCTTTTTCGCCGCAGTCAATAATATCTGTATGATCCGTAATTTTGTAAGCTTTTTCTACGATGATAGGAGCAATTTTCGGTATGCGAGGTATGTTTTTTAATACATCTGCAAAATTGCCAATATATATGTGTCCGATGATTTCAATTGCTAGTGATTCATCAGATATATTTAATACTGTACCGTATTGATTGGTATGTTTTTTCTTTAAGTACTGTGCAAGTTCAAGGGAGGCATTTTTTTTCTTTAGCATTCGATGAAGGCTTGCTGTATTTTTGATGTGGAGAGATCTTTCTCGGATGAGAACAGAAATGCCCTCTTCCATAAATGTCATTGTAATGTACATATATATTCGTATTCTCCTTTTATAAAGGGTTTGTTGTATTGCTGCGTGCATATGTAAATGTATCATATGTATTCTGTATGTGTGCTTACAGTTTTGTAAGGTGAAGCTGGGCAGTCATGAAGAAGTTAGTCGTATAAAGTGACGATACTGTGACAAAAATGGTGGTATGCGTACAAAAGTACGTTCATAAGTGCAAAATTTGAAAGGTTCTCGTTATAATAACAAGTGGAGATAGATCGTAGATGTAGATAAAAGTGCGTGTTCAAAAAGGAGGATAAAGAGAGTCGAGCAGTTTGAGGCGCGGAAACCAGGAGGATACGGAGTGTAGATTGTACTACATGAGTACCGGAGTGGCGACGTAACGAAGAAATGCGACAGCTATCTGTACCGGATTTTTTGAACATTCTCTAAAAGGAGAGTATTTGATGAAGAAAGTGTGGAGTATCGTTTTGCTTGGAAGTATGTTGCTTCTAGCGGGATGTAATGGAGACAAGGATGTAAAGAAAGAATCAAAAGAAAAAGTAGAACAGTCAACTGATAGTGCAGAAGATATAAAAGTATATCATGACGTGCATAGCAAATATGAAGAGAAAATGACTAAAGAATTAAATGAAGCTGTGAAACTATGGGAAGCAGCAAAAGAAGAGGGTGACAAGGTATTAAAACATCCACAATTTAAAGAAGATGTGCAAAAAGTAACAACAAGTACGCTAACGGATATTGATCATATTCGTAAAGAAATTCGTGTGCCTAAGTCTAAAGAAAAAGAACACGAGCTATATATGGGGTACTTAAATGAGACAGAGCAAGCATTGAAAAAGTTAGAGAAGTTAGCGAAAGAAAAAGATTCTTCGTTAATCCGTGATATAGAAGTTCATTTCTCGACAGCTTCAGAGTACCACAAACGTTTTCAAAAAGAAGCACAAAAATGACCTTGCGATGAGCAAGGTCATTTTTTATCCCGCTCTAACGGGCAGTATGTCTAGGGATGTAATCAATCACTTATTTACAAAAAACATCTGTATCTGGAGTTCAATATATTATTGGATCTAGCCCTGATTTACGATATGTCCAAGTGAAAGCTTAAAAATAAAGAAGTAGGCACAATGCCTACTCCTTTATTTAATTTCCCTTTTATACCCTTTCTTCGTTCCATCTGTAAAGACAACTTCTAAATCGAATTTTTGATAGTCTTTGTCGAGCTGAAATACGTCTACGACTTGGTCAATGACTTCTTGGTCCGGTGTATCTTTATCAAATTTTAGCTTTTGTAGAAGTGGGCCTAATTTTGCAATAGCTTCGTCGCCTGTTAGTTGTCCATTTGCTTTATGATCTTCAATTTTTGCTTCCATTGTTTTTGCATCTGCTTTATTTTTGTATTCAGCTTCATAATCTTTCTTTGTATCTTGGTAGTTCGCATCTAATTTAAATTCATTAAAATTAAGCTTTAAATCTTGAGTTGCTTCCTTTTTTGTTTCTTCAGTCGTCTTCTTATTAGAAGTTGTATCTTCCTTTTTCGGAGTAGTACATCCTGTCAGTGTAGGCACAAGCATAAGTGTTAAAAGAATAGAGAGTAAAATTCTCATGATAAATTCCTCCTTATTATATGATTCCTTCTATACAAGTTTTTCCTGGTTTTATCTAATTATGTATAAGTTCAGGGTAATTTATTTCCTTTGGAGGCTATAGATTGCAAAGTATTTTCGCTATACTTCGCAATTTAAATCAAAAATATTTTAGATGAATATGATAAATTCGAATTATGAGGAGGGACCAAAACGTATAGGGAAAAGAAAGGATCCATAAAAAAAGGGCGGCAAAAAATTCGACACCTTTTTTTATGGATTTTATTCCTGGTTCTTATTTTTGTTCAATTTCAGCCCATTTAAAGTTTAGTTGTCCTGCAAAATCAACTTCTACAACACCTTTTACATAAGAACGTTCTAAATAAGATTTTCCTTTTTGGTATAGAGGAGCAATGACTGCATCTTTAAATAGGATCTTTTCTGCTTCTTTTAAAGCTTCCCAGCGTGCTTTTTCATCGCCAGCTAAGTCAGTTTTTACTTTGTTGATTAAATCATCAAAGTCTTTATTTGAATAATGATCTAAGTTGTACGGATTGTCAGTTGTGAATAATTCTAAAAATGTAATTGGATAAGCAAAGTCAGGGCTCCAACCGTCTATGCCAATATCATAATTACCTTCTAATAATAATGTAACCTGTTGTTTACGTGGTTGCGGCTTTAAGTTTACTGTTAATCCTTCTAAATTTTTCTCAAGCTGCTCTTTTAAAAATTCACCAGTTTTCTTGGCAAGGTCATTATCGCTTGTTAATAATTCGATTGAAATTTTGTCAGAACCTAATTCTTGTTTTGCTTGTTTCCATAGTTTTTGTGCTTCTTTTGTATCTTCTTTTGTTAAGTTTCCATTTTCAACACGGAAGTCTTTTCCATCCGATCCTCTTGCAAAATTCTTCGGAATAAGAGAGTAAGAAGGAAGTGCACCATCGTTTAAAAGAGTATTTACAAATGTTTTTTTGTCTATCGATTTATCGATTGCTTGACGAACATTGATATTTTGTAATGTTTTATTTTATTGATTCATACGTAGGAATTGTACACCCACATCTGGACGTTCCTTAAAGTTTCCATCTTTACGATATTTATCAAAAAGATCAGATGTTAAGACTACGCGATCCAGTTGTTTGGATTCATATAAGTTTACTTCTGTAGATTTTTCTTTTACAACGTTAAAGTTAATTTTTTTAAGCTTTACGTTATCTTTGTCCCAGTAGTTTGGATTTTTCTTAAATTGGAAGCTTTGTTCATGTTTCCAATCATTTAATGTAAAGGCTCCATTATAAAGGAGTGTATTATCTTCTAACGCATATTTATCACCTTGTGATTTGAAGTATTCTTCATTAATCGGTAGGAATGTTGGAAATGCTGTGAGACTAATAAAATATGGGACAGGACGTTCTAATTCTACTTCAAATGTATGATCATCAATTGCTTTCACACCTAATTGGTCAGCAGGAAGTTCTTTACTATTAATCTTTTTCGCATTTTTAATGTCAAAGAACAAAAAGGCGTATTCTGAAGCAGTTGCTGGCTCAACCGCACGTTGCCAAGCGAAGACAAAATCTTTTGCTGTAACAGGTGTGCCGTTTGACCATTTTGAATCACGTAAGTGGAACGTATATTTCATTTTATCTGAGCTTACGTCATGAGACTTTGCAACACCAGGTACGGGTTTATTGCCTTCTCCAAGGTTATATAAACCTTCAAAGACGTTTCTCATCACTTGACCAGAGTCTGTATCTGTAGCACGAGCGGTATCCATTGTACGAATTTCCGTAGGGGATGCTAAATTCAATACTTGTTTATCGGTTGTTTTCCCATTTGCTTTTGCTTCACCCTCGTTATCTTTATAGCTACCGCATCCCGTTAACAAGATACTAGCTCCTAAAACAGATGCAACAGCAGGTACAAATTTCTTTTTCATTTTGATTTCCTCCTAAATTGTTTGTATATTGTTTGGAAAATTGTCGGCCAACAATTTATGAGGGAAAAGAAAAACTCCCTCTTTTCTTATAAAGAAAGAGGGAGTTTTGTTTACAAGGTATGCACCCATATATAAACGAAGTCCCTCATTCTATCTTTCAAGCATAAAGCTTGCAGGAAGTGGCACAGTATTCACAAGTGAACCTGTTGCCGAGGTTTCAAAGGGCCAGTCCCTCCACCTCTCTAGATACAATGAGTAAACATAATAGATTATATTAATTTTTTGTTTCTTTGATTATTCAAAATCTTATCATTCTGATGAGGAAACTGTCAATTACGCGGGAAATATTCGTAATTTTCAGTTTTATTTCTTTTTAACCAGTGGTAAGCAACGGTGCCTGTGATAGAAGCTTTACTTTATCATAAAAGAAAGGGTCACTGTGTATTTACACAGTGACCCTTTCTTCTTAAAAGTTGAAGTTATCTGGATCTGGACCCACGCGGTGGTTTTCATTTAATGCCTGAATTACCTTCATGTCTTCCGTACTTAATTCAAAATCAAAGATAGTCGCATTTTCAATAATGCGGTGCTCTTTAATCGATTTAGGAATTGTTACAACACCATTTTGCAGATCCCAGCGTAAAATGACTTGTGCTGTTGATTTACTATATTTTGTAGCAATTTCTTGTAATGTTGAGTGGTCGAGGAGTTGACCTTGCACTAATGGTGACCAAGCTTCTAATTGGATACTATGCTCTTTACAAAAAGCATGAAGTTCTTCTTGTGTTAAGCGTGGATGATATTCAACTTGGTTAATCATTGGTTTAATTTCAGCGATTTCTAACACATCTTGTAGATGGTGAATTTGGAAATTACTTACACCAATTGCACGAACGCGACCATCTTTATAAAGTTTCTCTAACGCTTTCCATGTTTCTGTATATTTTCCTTTTACAGGCCAATGTACTAAGTATAGATCTAAATATTCTAAGCCTAGTTTTTGAAGAGTTGTTTCGAAAGCTTGTAATGTTGATTCATAACCTTGATCACTATTCCATACTTTTGATGTAATGAATAGTTCTTCGCGAGGGACACCAGATTCTTGAATCGCTTGTCCAACGCCGTCCTCATTTTTGTATACAGCAGCTGTATCAATACTACGGTATCCATTTCTAATTGCTGCTTTTACAGAATCAATTACTTCTGTACCATCTTCGACTTTAAAAACACCTAAACCAAACCAAGGCATTTTTACTCCATTATGTAATGTTGTGTAATCTTGTAAGCTTGTGAATTTCATTTTATTTCCCCCTTGCTTTTTTATTTGTTGCTTCAATTGCTTGTTGAATAATCTTTGAAAAATTATACTCATATAAAACTTTTAAACCTTCTGCAGTTGAACCACCTGGTGTTGTTACTTGTTCACGAAGCAGGGCGGGGTCTTGTTCTTGCTGGAGCATAGCAGCAGAGCCAGCAATCATTTGAATGACAAGATGCTTTGCAGTTGCCTCGTCAATTCCGTAGTTTTTCGTTGTTTCAATTAAACTTTCAGCAAAGTGGTAAAGGAAGGCAGGAGCACTCCCGGTAACAGCGGTGAGCCTGTGAATTTCTTCCTCTGTACAGAGCTGTGCCGTACCAATTCCCTTTAATAGCAATTGCAGTGTTTCTTGCTGCTCGCTATCTACAAATTGCCCCATTGCATATAGAGAAATAGAATTTCCAATTGTGGCAGCTGTGTTTGGCATAATCCAAGCAACAGGTGTACCTTGAGGAAGTTTTTCTTCTAAATACGATGGACCAATTCCAGCAGCAACTGTTACGACAAACTGATGTGTCAGTAGAGGAGATAACTCCGCTAATAACTGTTCGTGCGTAGCTGGTGGAATGGCAAGAACAATTGTATCGACTGCAGTAATATGTTGTTTCCAATCTTTTGTAATCGATACTCCATATGTTTGCTTTAATTGCTGGAGTTTTTCTTCATTTCGCTGATTGGATACAATAATTTCTTGGATGTATTCTTTACTTGTTTTGAGCAGTCCAGCAAAAATAGCTTCTGCCATACGGCCTGCACCAATAAATAAAATTCGTTGTTTTTTCAGCATATCCTGTATTCCTTCCTTTTGAGAACATGTTATAGAAAACGATACCACTTTTGAGCGACCTTTGTAAAAAGAAATGACTTATAATAAGAGGCATCGGTTATAGAGAAGAGAAAAATTATATTAGGAAAATAGCGGAAAATAGAAAGCGCTTTCTTTATACTGTTTATAGAGAAAGTATTATAAATCTGGGGAGGGAGAAATATGATCAGAAGTCCAATTTTTTTAGTTATTTCTAGTATTATTTGCATATTGGTAGGTATTTATATTCAGTCAAGTTATATAGAAATTTTTGCATCTGTCATGGGTATAATTAATGTTTGGTCACTAGCTAGAGAAAAGGTATGGAATTTTTTGTTTGGGATAATTACAGTTGCATCATTTCTATATATTTTTATCACACAAGGTTTATATGCGATGGCTATATTAGCAGCCTTTCAGTTCATATTTAATGTGTATGGTTGGTATTATTGGGTTGCACGTAGTGGGGAAGAGGATGTGAAACCAACAGTTCGTTTAGATGTGAAAGGGTGGATTATTTATACCGTTTTTATTTTAGTTGCTTGGATTGGTTGGGGATATTATCAAATTCGTTATTTAGACTCAACAAGTCCATATTTAGATGCTTTAAATGCAGTATTAGGGCTCGTTGCTCAATTTATGTTAAGTAGAAAGATTTTAGAGAATTGGTATTTATGGATTCTATATAACGTAGTAAGTATTGTGATTTATATTTCAACGGGCTTATATGTCATGTTAATTCTTGCGGTAATCAATTTATTCTTATGTATTGATGGCTTATTAGAATGGAAGTCGAATTATGAAAAAAGAGGGCATGTAAATCGTCACGCATAGAAAGAGAGATTATTCGCTAATAGGAACCCCCGCAGCAGATATGCTCCGGGGGTTTTATTAATAGATTGTTTAATTATGCTTTTGTTAAACCAAGTAGAACAGCACCGCCAATAATTAAGACACTACCTAGTGCAATAAATACCAACTGGCGTTTTGTTTTCTTTTCACCTAGGAAGACAATCGCCCCGAATGTAGAAATGACGATACCTGTTTGAGATAGCGGGAAGCTTGTTGCCACCCCAACTCGTGGTAAAGAAAGAAGTAAGAATAAATTTCCTGTTCCCCAAAGTAGACCGGATAAAATGTTGCGAATTGCATATTTGTTAAATGGTTTATGCTTAGATGTCAGTACAACTGCTCCAACAAACATACCGACTGCTTGTGGTAAAATGGCAGACCAACCATCAATATTGTACCAGCGAATAATAATTACATATACAAGGTAACCGAAAGTAGAAACAATTAAAGTTAAAAGTCCTTTTTTCAATTGTCCTGGTGGCTGAGCATTTTCTTTATCATCTAATGAAGTGAAGACAACTCCAACTACGATTAAAAGGATTGCAATCGTTCCCATAATGATTGTCGTTGTTGTAGTCCATTCGTGAAAAGCGATAACTCCAAAGATAGAAGTAGCAACGAGTTGCATACCTGTTGAGATTGTAACGGTTGTTGAAACACCCATAGCTTGTACTGTTTTTAATTGGTTTACTTGTCCTAAAGCCCAGAATAAACCTGAAACAAAACCAACAATTAAGATAGTTAAAGTTAAAGCTGGTTGAGTAAATACATACATGATTGTTGCGAAGAATAAGGCCCCGATTGTCATACCTACCGTTTGGCTATATGCACCGCCGCCCATTTTCACACTTACTAATAAAATGTTACCCCATGCAATTGCAGGAAGAAGCGCTAATAAAATGTCCATTACAAGACTCCCTTCATGTTACTATATCAATATGATTTAAAACGTTCTAACGATCGGTAATTTCCCACGCAAGACGTAGAGGATTACCGATCGTTAAAATAGGATGAAGAATTGGCAATATAAATACGTTTTCATTTCTCCATTTTTTCAAACACCTACATATAATAACAGGAAAGTGCCTCTTTTAGAAAGTAAATTCAAATAGAATGTATATTGTTATAAATATTAAGATTCTGTTATTTGACTAGAATAAAAAAGATTCTAGTATTCTATAAGCTAGGATCTTTTTATATAAATACAAATTAAAAAACCGACATAAAATCCTTCTTTTTAGGTGGGAGAGAGCATCCGGCCATGCATAGAAGCGGTCAGATCCTTTTCCTGCTCCATGCCAAGTGAAAACAAAGAGAGAAAACGAGTGCAGGTCACTTTTTGTTATCTATAGCTGCACCACTTACAAGGATGCTTTTTCACGATTAAGCATTAAAATTTCGTTATCTCTTCTTATAAAACAAAGTGTTTGGTTATACATCAAAATTCCTTCGTATTCTTTATTATTCTACAAGCCTATTACGTTTCCAATTTATCCAGCACTTTATTTTTCAGGAAATAATACGACAAAAAAGCAGCTTTTGTCGAAAGCTGCTTTAGGAAGAAGTGATTCTTTTATTAATAAGCTGTACGCACAGTAAGAATATGAGTGACATACAAACCGTTATTAAAACGAGTGTCCAAGCAAGGGGCATATTACTTGCATCAATTGCCATGTAAATGGCTGTAGGAATCGTTTGTGTTTTTCCCGGAATGTTTCCAGCAAACATAAGCGTCGCTCCAAATTCTCCTAATGCACGAACGAAACTTAAAATCATTCCGCTTAATAGTGAAGGTAAGGCAAGCGGTAAAGTGACATGTAAAAAAACTTGGTATTCACTGGCCCCAAGGTCACGAGCGCCGTCTTCAATCCGTTCATTTGCGACAGAAAACCCTGTTTTTGCTGATTGATACATAAGTGGGAACGAAACAACCGTTGAAGCGATAACAGCCGCCCATGATGTAAACATAATAGATTGTTGAAATAGTGATTCAATCCACCTACCAACAGGGCTGTTATTTCCAAAAATAATAATAAGAAAGAAACCAATAACAGTTGGTGGGAGCACCATTGGTAATAGGAAAATAGTTTCTAATAACACTTTATAACGCCATGTTGAGCGTGCTAGTACTCGTCCAATGATTGTGCCGGAAATCATAACAATAATGGTAGCGAAAGCAGCTACTTGTAAGGAAAGAAAAACAGGCGACCAAAGTGTATCAAATGCCATGGCAGTTAGGAAAGGATTGTAAATCCATATTTTTTAAAGATAGATTGTGCATCTTTTGATTGTAAGTATTCATAAAACGAAGTCGCCTCTTTCTTATGCTTTGATTCCTTTATAATCCCTAATGGATAGCGAATCGGTTCATGAGAATTTGCTGGTGCTGTACTTGCAATTTTTACTTTTTCTGAAATGAGAGCATCTGTTTTGTATACAATTCCGGCATCTACATTTCCTGTTTCTACATATGTTAACACTTGACGGACATCTTTTGTAGGTACTATTTTGTTTTGTAGATCATTCCAAAGATTTTCATGTGTGAGAGAAGCTTTTGCGTATTTTCCAGCTGGAACAGATTCAGGTGTACCAATTGCTAGTTTCTTCACTTTTTCTTCTTTTAATTCTTGAAATGTTTTGATAGAACTTTCTTTTGGAACAACTAAAACAAGCTCATTTCCAAGGAGGTTTTTTCCTTCTTTTTCATCAATGAATCCTTTTTTTACAAGTGTTTGAAATTTATCTTCTGCCGCAGAGAAGAATAAATCAGCAGGAGCACCTTGTTCAATTTGTTGCTGAAGTGCACCTGAACTACCAAAGTTAAAGGAAAGCTTTATGTTTGGTTCTTTCTGCTTATATTGTTTTTCAATGTCTTTGAAAGCGTCTTGTAAACTAGCTGCTGCAGAAATAGTAAGTTCAACCGCTTTTTCTTCCTTAGCACTTTTCTTTTCCTCCTTTGTTGTATTGGTGCATGCTGCACTCAAAACAAGAAGGATAGAGAGCATGAGTACCCCAATGTACCGAAATGTGAATTTATTCATACGTATAATCCCCTTTCTTTTCATTATATTTAATTATAACTAATTATATTTAAATATAATTAGTTATATTTAAATATAATGTGAAATATATCACTGTATAGAAAAATAGGAGAAATACACTTTTCTTTGTTACAATGAAAAGAGAAAGTGAGGAATCGGCTATGGATCATCATTCCTACACAACGGAAGAAGTAGCAAAACGATTAAAAGTATCAAAGCTAACAGTGTATGATTTAATTAAAAAAGGTGAATTGCCTTCTTACAGAGTTGGTAGACAAATGCGCATTGATGCGGTGGATTTAGAGCAATACATTAAGCAAATGAAAACAGGAAAAATGCAGGCTGCTTCTATCAAAACAGAAGAGAAAAGTGGAGGAAACACCTGCGTTATTAGTGGACAAGATTTAACATTAGATATATTAGCCAAACATATAGAAGGGCATTTGCCTAGTTCTAATATACTGCGGGCCTATCAAGGAAGTTTAACGAGTTTAATTAAAATGTATCAAGGGCAAGGAAGTGTTGTTAGTTTACATTTGTTTGATGGAGATACAAGGGAATATAATATTCCATATGTGAAACGAATTTTAGTTGGGCAGCCATGTATTGTGATAAATTTATTAGCAAGAAATGTTGGATTTTATGTGCAAAAAGGAAACCCAAAAGGAATGCAAACGTGGGCCGATTTGAGTAACCCTTCGATTCAATTTGTAAATCGCGAAAAGGGATCAGGAATTCGTGTGCTAGTAGATGAACAGGTACGTATTCAAAACTTAGCGAAAACGAGTATTCGCGGATATGATTGGGAGGAGTCGAATCATATTGGCGTAGCTTCTCAAATAGCTAACGGAAAAGCTGATGTTGGCGTAGGGGCAGAAAAGGTAGCACAAATTGTGAATGTAGACTTTATTCCACTTATGACCGAACGATATGACTTGGTAATCTTAAAAATAGAAGAAAATGAACAGCTCATTGAAACGGTAAAAGAAATACTACAATCTACAGAATTTCAAAATGAACTGCGAGCAATTGGTGGTTATGATATAAGTAAAACCGGTCAAATTATATATGAAACAAATTGAAAAAAACTGCTTGTCTATGGACAAGCAGTTTTTTCTATATATAAAGGGGGTTGGGGAAACAAAATTATAAGACGGGACCCTGTGCAATTATGTAAACGAAAGCTGTAAGAAGAGCCGAGCCGCTTGCAAGTCCGATAAAGTCTGATTTGTTGAATGTAATGTTGTCATTATTCATTGGAATCTCTCCTTATTTGTTTAATGCTGTAGCAACAGCTTTTGCGTCGACTAGAGCGGATAGCACCATGCTCATTGTATTTACAAACTTGTTTGTTTTCATGTTATTCATCATGCGTATCCGCTCCTTCTCGAATGGTTGTTGTTTGTTACTTTCTGACTTTATTGTACGAAATAAGCGAGGTTTCAACTATCGAATTAGCTTACAGGAGGATTACACTTTTGTAAGAATTAATTTTTATAAATTGTCACCTAAATTTATTACTAACTATTAGAACTTAGTGTTATAATTCTTGTAAGGAATGAATTCAAATTTAGATGTATAGAAAGGAACGGAGCGAATGTATAAGTTTGTTACAGTCTCGTTGAAATATATATTTAAAATTTTTGGGAAAGTAGAGATACACGGAAAGGAAAAGCTACCTCAAGATGGACCATATGTGGTTGCTTGTACACACACAAGCTTTATGGATGTGTTAATGTTAGCGGCAGGGATGTTACCAACACAAATTCATTACATGGCGAAAAAAGAGTTGTTTCAAAGTAAATTTACAAATTGGTTTTTTAAGAATGTAAATGCATTTCCCGTTGATCGTGAAAATCCAGGGCCAAGTACACTGAAAATTCCATCTCGTTTACTAAAAGATGGGAAAGTAGTAGGGATTTTTCCAAGTGGCACGCGATCTTCGGAAGATGTTTCATTGAAAGCTGGAGCTGTTACAATTGCGATGCGTTCCAATGTTCCATTAGTTCCCGCCGCTTATATCGGACCATCGAGTGTAAAAGAGTTATTTAGCAGAAAAAGAGCAAAATTAATTTTCGGTGATCCAATTCAAGTAGAAGCAGCAGATAAGATGAGCCGAAAAGAAATGATGCAAGCGATGACGGATCAATTGAACAAAACATTTGAAGAACTGACAGAAGCGTTGCAAGAAGGACAAACAGCATAATGTGAGCGTAAAAAGACGACCGGGCATAGACGGTCGTCTTTTTCTTACTATATATAAAGGGGAAAGGGGACACAAGGTTATATAAGACTGAATGCAGCAGCGTAAATGAAAGCTGTAAGAAGAGCTGCACCGCTAGCGAGTCCAATAAAATCTTTTTTGTTAAAACTGATGTTGTTCGTTACTTTCTGACTTTATTGTACGAAATAAGCGAGGTTTCAACTATCGAATTAGCTTACAAAAGGATTACATTTTTGTAAGGAACAATTAATTAGACTAAATATTTTATGGTAAAATATACTAGTAGAATGTTAAGGGGATTGAAAGGGAGGAACATTATGGGGAAGTTAAGTAATAAAAAATGTGGGGTAATAACCTGTATGGTCTTGGCATTAGGGATAAGTGGTTGTGGTGTAGAAAAAAAGAAAGAAGATAAAAGTGCAGCCGCTCAAAAAGAGGTAGAAAAAGTGATTTCAGAACAAGTAAAAGCAATTAATCAGAAAGAAATTGATGATTATATGAAAACATATTCGAAAGAAATAAATGCATATGATGCAATAAAAAAAGAGAACGAGATTTTATTCGATGAGTATGATGTCAAAATTACGATGGATCGGATGCAAGTTTTATCTATTAATGATAAATATGCGACTATAGAGACAAAAACAACAGCGAAAAACAAAGATAAAAGTGCAGATTATACGGATAATGTTGTAAAGATGCGTCATGTATTAGAGAAAGAGAAAAATAAATGGGTTATTACGAGCCAAGGTCTATTAAATGCTGAGACATTGGATGGGAAATCTTTAATAAAAGAGAGCTATGGAAAAAAATCTTAAATATCATAATTAGAAGTAAACAAGAAAAGACCTAGCAATAGCGTGTACTAAATAAATCCATTTTGATTTTTCGACATATAAGCCGCGGTTATGGATAACAAAAGGTGACCTGTACTCGTTTTCTCTCTTTGTTTTTACTTGGCATGGGGCAGGAAAAGGATCAGACCGCTTCTATGCATGAACGGATGCTCTTTCCCACCTAAAAAGAAGGGTTTTATGTCGGTTTTTTAATTTGTATTTATATAAACGATTTAAACAAAATTTGTATATGAGGTAACTTTGAATCTAATAACATAAAGGGGATTTAATATGCGAAAAGTAGTACATATAAAATTGGGAATGTCATTGTTAGCAGGTGTCTTATTACTTGGAACTATAGGATGTTCAACAAAAAGTAATACAAAACCTAAAGAAAATAGTGTGGAAAAAGAAGTGAAGCAAGTATTAGAAGAGAATGTAGACGCATTTAACAAAGAAGATTTGGGCGGATATTTAGATACACTTGCGAGTAACGTGGATAGTTATGAGATTTCAAAAGAAACAACAAAACAGATGTTTGAAGTACTTGATTTAAAAGTTAGTTTAAAAAAAGTAAAAGTACTGTCTTATTCAGATAAATATGCAACTGTAGAAGTAAAACAAGAAACGAAGAATAAAAGTAAAAATACAAATTATAAAGACAATGTAACAGAAGCTGTACACACGCTTGATAAGGCAGGTGACAAATGGAAAATAAAAAGCACGTCAATAAAATCGATAAAAACATTGGATGGAGAAGAAATTAAATCTCCAAATGAATTATTTTCAGCGAATGGAAATAAAAGTAATGCAAGTTCTTCATCCCCCCCTACTGCTGAGGATAAAGCAAAGAATAGTTTGAAAGAGAAAGGTAGTTCAAATCAACCTCCTCAATCCAGTGAAAGTATTAGAGCGAAATATGTAAAGAGTGCCGTTATTAAGGGTGGAACAATTATAAATGGAGATAAAATTGAATTCGAAGGATATGGAATACAAATTGTAGACGGTGAATTTGATTACGCAAAGCTAACCGGTGATCGAATTACATTAAAAATTAGGGTTGAGAATCGAACTGGACAAAGGATGAATATGTACCCGAACAATACGGTTATTTTGCAAGATGATAAACAAATTTCTCCATTAGATCGTGACAAGCTACCAAGAGGTAATGATATGTTTGTTCAAGATGGTGAAGCAAAAGAATATATTATTAGTTTTCCAATGATTGAAGCAAAAGAGTTTGCTATTAAATTTGTTGCGGCAGGAGAGGCTGAAGGTGATAAAAAGAGCCGATATGAGGAGCATGTATTTATCTACCAGCCTGAAAAGCAGGAGCAAAATAGCAAAGAGGATGTAAATGCGTTATAAAGGAAGGAGAAGATTATCCTAAGATAATCTTCTTTTTTATAAGATGGGGAAAGAGGTGAGCATATGGCTAATATTAAAGAGATTGCAAAGTTAGCTGGTGTATCAGTTACGACTGTTTCTCGTGTTTTGAATCATCATCCATATGTAAGTGAAGAAAAAAGAAATACCGTTTTACAAGTAGTTGAGAAATTGAATTACTCACAAAATGCAAATGCCGTTCATTTATCAAAAGGAAAAACAAATATTTTTGGTGTGATTTTACCTTATATTAATCATCCTTATTTTGATGCGATTGTGGGCGGGATTATGGAAATCGCATTATCTCATCATTACCGGGTTCTTCTTTGCCAAACAAACTATAACCATCAGGAAGAAATAGAAAGTTTACATATGTTAAAAACAAAGCAACTAGATGGCATCATTATTTGTTCACGCTCCAATGAGTGGGAAACAATTCAACAATATGCTTCAGATGGGATAATTGTAGCTTGTGAAGATACGAATGCTACAGGAATATCAAGCGTATACATCAATCATTTTGGTGCTTTTCAATTAGGCATGAATTATTTAATAGAGAAGGGCTATAAAAAAATTGGATATTGTACAGGAAGGAAACAAAGTGCAAGCAGTAAAAGGAGATTTGATGCTTATCAACAAACTTTACAAACGATAGATGAACCTGTTATAGAAGAGTGGATTTTTCCAGAATCCTTTTCGTTACAGGATGGTGTACGAGTTGCACAGCAGTTAAAAGAAATGAAACATCCACCAGAAGCATTGCTAGTCGCAGGGGACGAGGTAGCTGTTGGAATCATGACAGAGGCGGAGAAACTAGGTATTATGGTTCCAGATGATTTAGCGATTATTGGTTTTGATAACCAGCCAATTTCCCAAGTGTTACAAATCACAACGATTGATCAACAGGTGAAAGAAATTGGTCGAAACGCTTTTGAACTCTTTTATAAACAAACAAAAGATCATAACTGGGAGCAAGAAAAAAAGGAGATTCCTTACACACTTGTGGAACGGTCGACTGTTAGAAAATAAAATAAAACTTTCTTCATAGGGAGTGTAAGAGATAAATCCGTTGTGCTTGTATTGCACAGCGGATTTTTTTTGAAAATGTATTTGACTGGAAACGCGTTTCATACTTTATAACTGAATTACACCGGTTATATAGTAATCCATGGATTCCTTTCTAGCGCTGGGACAATGAATGGAATATGGGAGGAAACGATTATGAATGAACTGTTATTTGCTGTGCAAAAATATGTAAAGTTAGAGGAAAAAATCCTATCTGTTGTGATTGGTGTATTCGAAAAGGAAAATTTTACGTTCTCATATCAATATGGTATTTGTGTTGCTACAAATATGCGCGTCATATTTTATGGGAAATTACCATATTATCCAGCAACATTTGAAGAGTATGCATATTTGTGTATGGAAGACATAGGTACAGTCCCGCAGTTGGCATTCACTCATAATGGGGAAACTGTGAAAGCTAAGCATATTCAAAAAGGAAATATAGAACAGTTTGCTTATGTTGTTCAAGGGCATTTGAATAATTAATCAAGCGCTTGTTTAAACATAATAATACAGATGCACTTGAAAAAAGAGTATAAGAAAAACCACTTCTAAACCTCTGCAAGATAGTGATACAATGGCAAATGGGGGGAGGTTATAGATATGGTTAATCAAAGAATGAAAGAGATCGCATTAATTACGATAGGTTCATTATTGTTTGCAATAGGAATTAACTACTTTGCAATCCCAAACCGCTTATCAGAAGGCGGAATTATCGGTTTGACGGTTGTCACATATTATTTATTTGGATGGTCACCAGGGATTGTGAACTTTGCCTTTAATGCTGTCTTATTAACAATTGGTTATAAATTTTTTGATAAAAAA
The DNA here is from genome assembly GCF_030348195.1 of Bacillus sp. DX4.1. Lineage (NCBI taxonomy): Bacteria > Bacillati > Bacillota > Bacilli > Caryophanales > Bacillaceae > Bacillus > Bacillus sp. DX4.1. The sequence goes on from NZ_JAUCFT010000008.1 coordinate 203,379, forward strand.
ACGATGGTTTACACGATTCTTGGAATTGTGGAAACATCTTTGTTTTTATATATCACAGAAAACATTGGACATCGAGTAAATAGCGATACGTTATTAGCTGCTTTATTTGCAGGAGTGTTTGTCGGTGTTGGTTTAGGATGTATGTTCCGAGCAGGTGGTACATCAGGAGGATCAGCAATTTTAGCGCAATTAGCCAATCAATATTTAGGCTGGAGTGTTGGCAAAGGTGTACTTATTATAGATATTGTTGTCATTATGGGTTCCGTGTTTATCATCGGACAAGAAAAAGCAATGTACACACTTGTTGCAGTATTTATCGGTGCGAAAGTAATCGATTTTATCGTTGAAGGCATTAATACGAAAATAGCGGTTACGATTATATCGAATCAACCGGATTTAATTCGTGAAACAATTACGAAGCATATGACGCGTGGTGTTACGGTGTTAGAAGGACGCGGCGGTTATACAGGGAGAAATAAAGAAGTACTTTATGTCGTTATTAATAAACAAGAGCTTGTAAGATTAAAACAAGTGATCAGCAAAGTGGATGAAGAAGCGTTTGTCGTCATCCATGATGTGCGTGATGTACTTGGCGGTGGATTTAAAGCAAGCTAAAAGGATGAACGAGAAGGATTCGTTCATCTTTTTTTATGAAATAAAGAGAAAATTCCATCAGTGGAACCTCCGCCTAACTTTTTTGCTTCTGCTGAACTTTGAGGTGGTGGTCTTACTGCCCGTTAGAGCGGGATAAACGTTTTATGAGTGGCGTGAGGATGACTGCCAGGTCTTGTTTGATTTGTTTTGCCAATGATGGGTTTTTACCTGAAGTTGATATGCTGACAACGTATTCATCATTTCGAATGATACCGGGTGTATGAAAAGATGATGCCGTGCCGTCACTGACGACATTGACCCATTGGAAATCATGTGCAACTTGTTTGACCATCATATTTACAGTATGTTGATTTGTTGCAGCATAAATGAGATGGGCATCTTTTATATCATCTTCTGTAAATGTTTTTCGCTTCCATGTAATATAGGGAAGTTTCTTCATTTCTTCGCAAATTTCTGGGCTGACAACAGTGACAGAAGCTCCTGTATTCTTTAATCCAGCAGCTTTTCGATATGCGATTTTCCCTCCACCGATAATGACAACAGTTTTTCCTTGTAGATTGAACATAAGAGGATATATGTTATACATGCACACATTCCTCCATTCGCTCTAATAAAGCTGACTTCATGTATGCATCAAATTGAAGGCAGTTACAAGTTATAACGTTAGCATAATTTTTTGTATGCAGCTTAATTTTTCGAAGTAATAATCCAGTAAAGAGAAGGTAGGGCACTACATATACGTGTTGATAGGAAGCTGTTGTATCTGCTAGCCCATCAGTAAAGGTAGGTATTCCATTTGTTAAAAAAGAACAGAAAACAGGCATGTCGATTTTTTGGCTCACTGCTGCACCGATTTGCTGTAGCTCGCTCGTTGTCTGTGGATCGCTGCTCCCTCTGCCAACGAGTAGAATGGCACCGCCCTGTGACGTTACTGCTTCGCGTATCCGTTTTATTACAAGTTCGATCATAAGTGGGTGCGTACTGAAGGGCGGTGCAACTGAAAATGTAATGTGTGGATAGAGTTGTTGCACTTGCTCAATTTCAAAAGGAATGTCACGTTTATAATGAGCAGCTGCAAATAATAAAACAGGGACAATTAAAATTTCAGTTGCGCCTTCTATAATGGCTTCTATAATTGCATCCTTGATAGTTGGTGTTGTTAGTTCAAGAAAGCCAATTTTTTGGATACTTTCACTGCGCTCTTTTATGACAGATTGAATAAAGTAAACGAACTGCTCGTTGCCTTCTTGCAATCGGCTACCATGTCCGATATAAACGATGCCTTTCATTGTGCCGTCACTTCTTTTCCTGTGATGATAGCTTGCAAATGGTGATCAACGTTTTGAAATCCGACCTTATTTGCATATTGTAAAGTTGGTTTGTCTGTATAGGAGAATGGTAAGTCAAGAATATGCATGAAGCCAAGACGTTTCGCTTCTGCCAGAAATGTATCAATTGCTGCACGTCCTTCAAATACAATACTATCCCATGTAAATTCAGAAAGCATACGTGTATGAACTTCATCAAACCGATGATCAATTTGATATTCATGTGTCATCATATAAGAACCCGCACCCATTTTTTCTTGAATGACGGCAATTCGATTGATATTCCGTCCTAAATAAACTGTTGTTTCGGTAGAAAACTCTGCAGGTTTACCCAATAGTCCATACTGCATAAGCTTTTCTTGAGCAGCACTATTCATATACTGCAGTTCTGCCTGTAACGAACGAATATCTTTATGATGCTTGGCACATGACTGTAACAAGATTGCTATACTCTCAGTTGAACAGAATACAAGGCGCTCAGCTTTAAATATTTCGTGGATTTGTTCAGGTGTTAATGTGTATTCTTGCTTTTTGAAAGTTGGAATTTGATATGTTTCTGCCCCGGCTTCTTGTAATATTTGTTTCATTGTACTTATTTTATTTGTTGCAGAGGTAAACAAAACTTTCTTACCATGCAGTGGTTTACGTTCCTTCCAAGCGATTTGTTTTCGCAGGGAAACGACATCACCAACAATCGTCATCGAAGGGTTTGAAATATTTTCGTTTTGGATGTTATCAACAATTGTTGATAGTGTCCCTGTGACAACACGCTGCTTTCCAGTTGTACCCCATTCAATTACTGCTACGGGCGTCTCTTTTTTCTTTCCTGTTTGCAGTAAATTTTCACAAATGGTTGGTAAATTTTTGATGCCCATATAAAAGGCAATCGTATCACTATTTAAGAGTGAGTTGTAGTTTACATTATCACGAATTGGGCCCTTCGTATGACCAGTTAGTAATGTTACGCTATTACTGTAGTCACGATGGGTGAGAGGGATACCAGCATACGCGCTAGCGGCAATGCTAGATGTAATGCCTGGTACAATCTCATATGGAATATTTTCTGCTGCTAAAGCTTCTGCTTCTTCACCAACCCGGCCAAAAATAGATGGATCTCCGCCTTTTAAGCGGACAACTATTTTATTTTCTTTGGCAGACTGAAGTAGGTGAGCGTTAATCATTTCTTGTCGCATAATATGGTTTGTTGGCATTTTTCCACAATAAATAAGTTCGCATGTTGGCTTCGTATAGCCAAGTAAGTTTTGATTCAATAAGCGGTCATATAAGACAATATCTGCGCGCTTTAAGCAATCTATCGCCTTTTTTGTAATGAGTCCTTCATCACCTGGTCCTGCACCAACTAAATATACGTATCCGTTCATCTCCACACCTCATCTGTTTTACTTGAAAGGAAGCCAAGAAAAGGCTTCCTTGTGCAAGCTACATGTATATATAAATCTCCCCGTCAATAACTTCTACTTCATACGTTTGAATACAACCGTCATCAGGTTTTTGTACTTCACCTGTTACTAATGAAATTTTCCAATCATGCAACGGACAAAAGACGAATTCTCCAGATACAATCCCCTCTGCTAATGGTCCATTTTTATGAGGGCATCGATTTTCTACAGCACGAATATCGCCATTGGAAAGGCGAAATAAGGCGATGGACATGTCTTTTATTTGCACCTCTTTACCAATTTGTACGGGAAGGTCTTCTGCACGCATAATTTTTATTTTTTCTTTCGTTTGTAACATATGGATCGCGCTCCTTATTTTACAGTTTCTACTTCATACATCGCTTTTAATGATTGAGTTTCTAGGGCTTGTCCCCATGCTTCTTCATATGTGCTACGAGCTGTTTGGAAACGTTCATTTAGCATAGCGACCATACTCGTATCTTGTAGTACTTCTTTTATGTGGTCTAAGCTCATGCGTTCTACCCAATAAGCTGTCCGTTCGCCGTAAATACCGGTTTCACGATAATACTGTACGTAAGCTGTAGCGATGCGCAGGACATCGTCTTCCGTAGGGACAATCATTACAAAATCTGCTTCACGTACTTCTGTGCCGCCATTCCCACCAATATAAAGTTGGAATCCATTTTCAACACAAACGACACCAAAATCTTTCGTAAGTGCTTCTGCGCAGTTGCGTGGACAACCCGTTACACCCATTTTCATTTTGTGAGGTGTATCCACCATTTCTAATGATTGTTCAAGCAGCATACCCAGACCCAATGAATCTTTTGTACCGAAACGACAGAAGCGAGAACCAACACATGATTTTACATTGCGAAGGGATTTTGCATAGGCATATCCAGAAGTCATATCTAAGTCAGCCCATACTTTTGGTAAATCTGCTTTCTTAACACCGTATAAGCCGATTCGACTTGCACCTGTTATTTTTACGAGCGGTACATCATACTTTTTCGCAACTTCGGCAATTTTCATTAAATCATCTGCTGTTGTAACACCGCCATACATGCGTGGGATAACAGAAAATGTACCATCATGCTGAATATTTCCATTCATTCTTTCGTTGACGAAACGAGATGATTTATCATCCGCATACTCTTCTGGATAAGCCATGCGTAAATAGTAATTTAATGCAGGGCGGCATTTCGAACAGCCATCTTCGTGTGTAAAGCCAAGTACGTTTCGTACTTCCCTTGGTGATTTTAAACATTTCTCATGAATGGCTGTTACGACTTCATCACGAGACAACGTTGTACATCCACACATGCCTGCTGTTTGAGCAGAAGCATCAAAGCTATCTCCAAGCGTATGAGATAAAATTTGTTCAACAACTGGACGACATTTTCCACATGAACCTGCAGCTTTTGTACACCCTTTTACTTCTTCAAAAGTTGTTAATTCTTGTTCTAAGATCGCGCGAACAATCGTGCCTTTTGTGACACCGTTGCATCCACAAACTGTATCATCGGCACTCATACTTGCAACGTCAAGTCCACTTTCTTCACCAGCTTTGTGAAGAAGAGAAGCTGGTGTATATTCTTGTATATCTTCTTTTTTCTTTAACATGCTAAAGAGACGTGTGCCGTCAGCAGTATCACCATATAAAACAATACCAACGACTTTATTGTCACGGATTAATACCTTTTTATAAGAACGTGTACATTCATCAAAGATTGAGATTGCTTTCGTTGCATCGTCTTCATAAATTTGACCAGCGGAGAATAAATCGCATCCTGCAACTTTTAATTGTGTACCGACAATACTGCCTGTATATCCGTCAGTTTGTGAATTTGTTATATATTTTGCTAATATAGCACCTTGTTCATAGAGAGGAGCAACAAGACCATATGCAATACCGTTATGTTCTGCGCATTCTCCAATTGCATAGATCGATTCATCACTTGTTTGCATATAGTCATTGACTACAATACCGCGATTTACAATTAAATCAGCATCTTTTGCTATTTGTGTATTTGGGCGTATTCCAACAGCCATTACAATTAAATCGCATGTTACAATATCGCCATCTTCAAATTGAATACCCTCGACGTGATCTGTACCAAGAATTTTTACCGTTTTCTTTTCCATAAGAAACTTCATACCTTGTGCTTCTAAATCTTCACGCAGTAATGAAGCCGCTTTAGAATCCAGTTGTTGTTCCATTAAGTTCGGCATTAAATGAACAACGTGTACGTCCATTCCTAAGTCAATGAGACCTCGTGCGGCTTCTAAACCAAGTAATCCACCGCCAATGACAACTGCTTTTTTATATTCCTTAGCAGTATTTATCATAAATTGTGTATCTTCAATTGTTCGAAATCCTGTCACACCAGGCAGCTTTGAACCTTCAACAGGTAAGATAAAAGCGCTGGAGCCCGTTGCAATAATGAGTTTGTCGTACATAACAGTGCGGTTCTTTTCTGTTACAATGACTTGTTTTTCCCGATCAATATGTATTACTTTTTCATTTGTGTATAGCGCAATATTGTTTTCTTCGTACCAAGTGTATTCATTTATGGTAATATCTTGAATATTTGTTTTCCTTTGTAGTACGTGTGAGAGCATAATGCGATTATAGTTTGGATGTGGTTCATCTCCAAAAACGGTAATATCGTACAAATTACAATTTTGTTTTAGAATTTCTTCGATACAGCGTATTCCAGCCATGCCATTTCCGATCATTACTAAACGCTTTTTCATATTCATTTCCCCTTTTAGTTGTGAAATGTTGAACAAACTTTTAATGCTTATATTATAAAATTTTTGAATAATAGGAGGTGTGATGTTTATCACATTTTTCGGAAGGTTCACAAATTGTTTAAATTTGTAAATGTCTTACCGTAATTATTTTTCGTGTTTGACACATATTTCAACAGAAATGTGAAATGATGAAGATCTGTGTTTGTTGCTTTTTGCTATTCGATCCTTACAAAAATGTAAGGGCAATGTAAGAGGATTCGATAGAATGATTTTTCCTTCACCTTTACAATAGGTCTATAGAAAACTACACATATTGTGTGGAGGAGGAATCTACCTTGAGGTGGGTAAGCATAAAGAAACGAGTGCTCTTTACTGCGATTGTAATAACAGCTGTAATTGTATTACTACTACCAACAAAGCTTGGGCCAGTCATTGATAAATATAATCCGTTTTACGGTACGAAAGAATATTACACAATTGTGAAAGATATCGGTCAGCATGTTGGTGATGACTGGTATGAATATGAGTTCGTCGGATATGATGAGAAGGGAAAAGAGCGGAAGATTACAAAAACGGTGAAGCACATGCTAAAAAGAAACGAACCGTTGAAAATTTTCGCAAAAGGACGTTATGGGGAATCGTTAGTAGAGATAGATACAGATCAAATTCCAATAAAAGCGAGAAGTAAGCTTTTGACGATGAGATAATTAAAAAGATCACTACTATTTATGAAATGTAGTGATCTTTTTTTATTGGAGAATATTATATAGTGATTTAAAAGATAAAGTGAAACTTTAATCAGTGGAAGTATTATTGCCCGCGAATAGTGGGATAAATAGTAAAATATAAGGGATACATAGGATTGCATAGAGAAATGAAATAATTGAGGTGTTACTTCATTTATTTAAGAAGAAACAAGAAAAGCAGTAATATCCATTCATTCATGACAATATTGTAAGGTAATTCGATAGTTGTAATCTATTGGTTCTAGTACACTATAAGTAGAAAGATTGGAAAAACAACTTTCTGTCTGAAATGATGATGTGATGAATTTTTAACAACCAACCAACTATTTAATAGGCCTCATCTCTTTATGAGATGAGGCTATTTTTTAAAACCTTACAAGATTGTAAGGTTTACGTAAGTTAATTCGATGGCTCGTTTGTCATATTTTTTGCATAATAAGAAAAGATAAGAAATTAGGGAGACTAAGTGAAGGGAGAAGAATGGGATGCGAAAAGAAGAAGTAGTTAAATTTCAAATAAGGGATTGTTGTAGCTACTTTACTGTTGTGATTGTATGTATTGGACTTTTTGATATAATTTCAAATTTAATTGTTAAATAGATGATAAACGAGAAGGATATGTGAATTCTTCTCGTTTTTTTAATCCTGTATAAATACAAAGTAAAAAACCGACATAAAGCCCTTCTTTTTAGGTGGAAGAGAGCATCCGGCCATGCATAGAAGCGGTCAGATCCTTTTCCTGCCCCATGCCAAGTGAAAACAAGGAGAAAAAACGAGTGCAGGTCACCTTTTGTTATCGATAGCCGCGGCTTATATGTCGAAAAATCAAAATAGATTTATATGCATTAACGGGCAGTAAGTAATAACCCCACTGATTAAAGTTTCACTTTATTGTCTGTAATCTTGATCATCATATTACAATGAGTGTGGGAGATGATGGGAATGAAATGGATCGATAGTCATATACATTTAGACCAATATACAAAAGAAGAGCAAGCAAAGTTGATTGATGATGTAAAAAGAATGAAAGAAATTGAAGGTTTGATTGCTGTATCAATGGATTATAATTCTTGCCAACAAACATTATCGTTAGCAAAACAACATGCAGTTGTGCACACAGCACTTGGATTTCATCCAGAGCAAATCATCAACAAACAGGAATGTGAGCAAATTTATAAGCTTATTGAAGAGAACGCACATAGGATTGTTGCTGTTGGAGAAGTTGGGTTGCCATACTATTTACGGCAAGAAAATAAAGATATCGCATTGCAGTCTTATGTAGAGGTAGTAGAGAGATTTGTAGTGCTTGCCAAAAAGTACGACTTACCAATTGTGCTACATGCAGTCTATGAGGATGCTGATATTGTATGTGACCTACTTGAGCAGTATGAGATTCGCCGTGCTCATTTTCACTGGTTTAAGGGAAGCCAAAAAACGATGGAGCGAATGATCCAAAATGGTTACTATATTTCAATTACACCAGATGTAATGCAGAAAGAGAAAATCAGAAAGATTGTATCATTTTATCCTTTGGAATATATGATGGTAGAAACAGATGGACCGTGGGAGTTTCAAGAGGATGAGATGACGCATCCTGTTATGATTAAAGAAGTGTTAGCTGAGATTAGCTGTATCAAGCAAGTACCTATAGAAGAGATAGCAGAGCAAATTTATCAAAATACATATCAGTTTTATTTAGGGAAGTAGATTAGTGAGTTTGTTTTGATCCACAATAAAAAATTACCAAGCACATACCTATACTTGGTAGTTTTTACGATTCAAGTCGTTTGGCACGTCTCATTAATAATAGAAATATAATCACGACAATTCCAAGTATAAGAAAGAATCCATACTTTTTCAGAAAATCGGTCTGAAGTATGATGTTAGGATGCGTGCTTGTTTGATATGATTTAATGGAAGGCTGAAAGGGGACAAATTTCAGCATAGAAAGAGGTAGAGTAAGTGAAAAAATTCTTTGTAGGATTTTTAGTTGTCCTTGGAATGTATTTGTTTTTTAGGGGAGAGTCTGAAGGAATGGGAAAATCGATGAATCAAATGAGCTATGTTGATTCAGAAGAGGCGAAACAGATGAAACAAATTATTATAGAAGAAGCAAAGAAAGTAAATCTTCCAGAATGGATACCTCTTACAATTGCTGAACATGAAAGTCGTTTGAACCCAAGAAGTGTTGGAGATAAGGGTACATCATTTGGATTGTTTCAATTGCACCGCGGCGGAGGACTTGCTCCAGATCATTTAACAGACGAGCAATTAAAAGATCCACGTACAAATGCGGAGATTGCAATGCCTCATTTGATGAAAGGATATAAGAGAGGCGTACAAAAAGGATTAACCGATTTAGATTTACTAAAATATATAGCAAATACGTCTGGATGGCCAGGTAATCTTGGAACAGAGTGGACGGATAAAAATATGAAATATAACGTTGGGCTAGAGAACGTGTACTATCGAAATAAAGGGTTAGTGAAAGAGTAGGTAAATACCTACTCTATTTTTCTATTAAAAAAAGTTCCATTTCATTCGACTTATAGGTAAAACCTATTTTTTTGTAGAGTGGTTCACCATCTGCAGAAGAATGAAGCCATATTCTTTTTACATCGTTCTTTTTACATTCTTCTATACAATGGTGTAAGAGTTGTTTTGCCATACCGTGACCTCGGTGCTGTGGCAGTGTATACATGTTCAAAATATAAGCTTCTTTTCCTTCTAAGTTTTCGATATAGGGTGGACGGCGGAAAAAAGTAATACCGCTAATACTGACAACCGTTCCGTTTACCTCAACTACATAAGCGACAAATTGTTTTGTTTGCATTTCTGTTTGTAAATATTGCTTTGTGGCTAGTCGGAAAGAATCTTCTTCTTTTTGAGAATACAGTTCGCCTACTTCTTTCAGTAGAGCGACACGTAGATTAATTAGTGACTGTATATCATCTAGAGTTGCTTTACGAATCGCATAATTCATTTGCTTTCACCTCGGATTATTGCATTGTAAGATATTGTTCTAGCTGCTGTTTCACATCTTCTAGTTTTGTAGAGACTTGCGGGATTTTGTATCCAACATATAATGGTGAAACAACAAAGCGAGGCACAACTTTACAAATAATTTTTCCATCTAAGTGATAGAAGAATAAATTGTAGCTGCTGCACCCTTTATGAAAATCTGTTAATATGTAACGCACGGTTTGCTGAATATAATTTGCCATCGTATCAATTGCTTCTACATCTTCAATGACAATATTAAACTCGGTAAAGCCGATAATTGGTCGCGTAGAAATATTGAGTTCAATCTGTTTCTCTTTTTTGACGATTACACCTTGGAATTGTTCAGGTGTTACGTTTTGACGATAGTTTACATATTTCATTCCAATAATTTGCATATGAGCATGATGAAGGCTCCCGCCTGAAAATGGACCGTGATTTTTATATAAAATAACAGATTCAAATTCATTGCTTTTTTCTAAAGTTAACCAATGTTTAATAGAGAATCGGATTAGTTTTCGCATATGTTCAGGCGTATAGGTTGCGATATGATCGTCACAATTATCTGTTTCAATGAGAACAGTTTGTAATGTATCTTGCAGTGTTGGAAATTTATCATTTCAACCGAGAAGACCCCCTCCTCTAAACGAAGTAAAGGTGGGGGTAGTTCAATGCGGATGCTTTCTGGTTTTTGTTTGCCAATGTCATTTGAAAAATAGAGTTGTTGTGTGTCCATTTAAATATGCCCCTTTAAAAATATGTGTGAAATGCCCATTTACTATATTCCTGAAAAGGAAACAGAAATCCTTTATAGTGAGAAGAGTGAACTAGGATAGAAGAAGGAGATAAGAAATGGAAGAACAAAAAATTGTGGAACAGCAATTTTTAATAGAAAAAACAAAAGACCAGATATCCTAACACTACAAGGGTATCTGGTCTTTTATTTTTTCGTTAATAATGTGTATGGATAATATAAAGTGTTTTTTGTTTCTTTTTCTTTCTGTTTTTGTATTCTATTCTTTACTGTATGTGCAACAAAGATTGTACTTACGATTGCAATAATGGCTTTCTTCATATTCATTTCCCCTTTTATTTTTCGTTTAATTCTTGGCTAACTGCCTTTGCATCAATTAAAGCGTGGATAATCATTTTTACCATGTTCATCATTTTTCATTCACTCCTTTTCTTATAATTGATTTAGTTCTTTTACAACTGCTTGTCCGTTTACTAGCACTTCGAAGATTACTTTTACGATTTCTTTCATCATGAGTGGTTCCTCCTCTTATCTCTTGTTTACATCTTTATTGTATAAGGAGGCGTCATTTCGTACTATCGCTTTCCATTACGGGAACATCACAGTTTTGTAAGGTTGGATGTCATATATTGAAATGTTTCGTCTATCTTCATTATTTTCAGAAAAATGACTATTCAAACGTTAAATTGGAAAGTATAATAAAGAAGTAAGTATAAATTTTCGTACGAAAGGAGTGAATGAGATGAAACGTTCTGTAGCTGTGCGCACACAATTTTTAGATTTTATCTATATGTGTCGTGCGATTTTTCATGGTGTAGTTGCTAACGGGATACGTATGCCCTTTTTTAGCAATTGCATAACAGCTATTGAACGATAGAAATCTCTTCACCCATTTTATAGAGCGTGTGAAAAGGGAGCTATTTGGCTTCCTTTTTCTATGAAAAAACCATGGGGAAAGTTTCTTTCTCCATGGTTTTTTACGTTGAAAGGAGTACGGAAAAGATGACAATTTGCAGTGTAAACAATGTAACGAAATCATTTGGTGGAAACATCATATTTGAAAATATATCACTTGAAATAAAGAATGGTGAACGCATCGGCTTAGTGGGCCGGAATGGAAGTGGGAAGACAACAATTTTTCAGTTGTTAACAGGAATAGAGAATGTAGATAGCGGGGCCATTCATATGAAGAAAGGTACGTGTATTGGTCATGTTGCACAGATTCCAAAGTTTGATGATGAAGTGACTGTGTATGACGTATTAAGCTCTGCATTTGCAAAAGAGAAAGAATTAGAACAACAAATGCGAAAGTTAGAACAAAGTATGAGTGAGGAACAAGAGCAGAATGCTTTGCAACAATTGATGGAGAAATATGGGGTAGTACAAGAGCAATTTGCATTTTTAGGCGGTTATGAAATAGAAGCAAATATCATGAAGGTTGCCAATGGTTTACAAGTAACAGAACTGTTTTCTCGTATCTTTACAAATTTAAGTGGTGGAGAACAGACGAAGGTTAGCTTGGCGTATATGCTTCTTCAAAAACCAGATTTATTGCTTTTAGATGAACCAACAAATCACTTAGATCTATTTGCGGTGGAATGGCTGGAACAATTTTTAAAAGAGTACACGGGAACAGTTGTTGTTATTTCACACGATCGTTATTTTCTTGATGAAGTTGTGACGAATATTTTTGATTTAGAAGATGGTGAACTACATGTATACTACACGAATTATTCGCAGTTTGTGAAGGAGAAGGAAGAAAGATTGTTGCAAGAATTTCAATCGTACCAGGAGCAACAAAAGAAAATCAAAAAAATGAAAGAGGCGATTAAACGTCTGAGAGAATGGGCAAATCAGGCAAGCCCTCCGAGTGAAGGACTTCATAAACGAGCGAGAAATATGGAGCGTGCTTTAGAGCGGATAGAGAAATTGAAAAGGCCAATTTTAGAGAGAAAGCAGATGGGGCTTCAGTTTGAAGGACAAGAGAGAAGCGGGAAAGATGTTGTTGTGATGAAGGAAGTCGGTAAGTATTTTGCTGAACGTGCTCTATTTCAAGGAGCAAATTTACATGTTCGTTTTCAAGAGCGTACAGCTATTGTTGGGCGTAACGGTACAGGGAAAACAACATTATTAAAATTGTTATTAGAGGAAATGCAACCGGATGCTGGTGAAATTCGAATTGGTAGTAGTGTGAAAATTGGTTATTTATCACAGCATGCATATGGGAATGTAAAAGATAATGTATTGGAAGCTTTTAGAGAGTGTGTAGCTGTAACAGAAGGGGAGGCTCGCCACATATTAGCCCGTTTCTTATTTTACGGTCCATCAGTTTTTAAGAAAGTGAATCAACTTAGCGGGGGAGAACGGATGAGATTACGCTTGGCGCAGCTTATGTATCAAGATGTTAACTTTCTTGTATTAGATGAGCCGACAAATCATTTGGATATTGAATCAAGAGAAGTACTGGAAGAGGCTCTTGAACAATATAATGGAACGATACTCGCTGTTTCACATGATCGCTATTTCTTAAATAAATTGTTTGAGAAAACGTATTGGATTGATGAGCACAAATTATTTGAGTTTGCCGGTAATTATGCATGGGCGCGTCAAAAATGGGAAGAAAGAATAGAGAAACAAGTAGCGAAACAAAAACGACAAGGGATTCCAAATATAGAAGTAATACATGTAAAGAAGAAGGGATCTTGTGATGTAGAAGAAATTGAGAATAAGCTTATGCATATAGAAGAAGAGATATATACGCTGGAATGTACAATGGAGGACACAATCGGTGTTGAAACGTTGGAACAGTTATATAAAGAAAAAGCGGAAAAAGAGCTATTACGAGCGAAATTATATAACCGATTAGAAAATATAATGGAATAAAGTGAAACTTTAATGGTGATCTTACTGCCCGTTAAATGCTGGATAAAATAAAAAAAGAGCAAGTTAGCTTCTCATAGTATGTGAGAAAAGAGACTTGCTCTTTTTTATTGAATATGAAGAGCACTTCAGTGGGAAAATTGTTATAATTTTCTTGTTCTTATAGTGTAGAGATGATTTTTTAAATGTTGGTGTGACTGAAAATGGTATCTCAAAAATGCGAGGGGAATCTTATGTTAGGATATGCACGTATCATTACCATAGTTATGATTTGCATGGTATATGCAAATCATGTTTCACGTGAAACAGTGGGCTTACAAATCTTTGTTGGTATTGCATTTTTTGTTTATGTTGTAAATCATGTTTTACTTGTACAACCACATGAAGGAAGAAGGCGTAAATTTTATATACTACTTTCAAACGGCATAGTTACAGCACTATTAGGTTTTTTATTTCCCGAGACATGTTTGTATTTAATTATATTTGGGATTGATGCGGTAGGAGTATTTATTCATGATCAGCAGAAAAAAGTGGTATATTTTTTGGTCAGTTTTTTCTTTTTATGTTGGTTTGCTATTTTACTATATACGTATCAATATACTGGAAAGGTAGAAGTTGATAGTAATGCTATTAATTTTATGTTCATTATCTTCAGTGCTTTATCGGGAAATTTAATTAAAAAACTCACAGTAGCTCGCCAAACTGTAGATGATCAATATGAAAAATTGACATTATCTCATAAAGCTCTAAAAGAAGCACATGAACAGTTACAGCTTTATGCGAAGGAAGTGGAAGAATTAACTACAGTTCGGGAGAGGAACGATATTGCCCGAGAAATTCATGACACAGTTGGTCATAATATGACGGCCTTACTTATTCAATTGCAGCTTGCGGAGGCTTTATGGAAGCAAAAGTCCGATGTTACAGAAGAAATTTTACATACATGTCATGAATTAGCTAGGAAGTCCCTTCAAGAGGTAAGGGCTTCAGTCCGTGCGTTGAAGGAAGAAAAAGATTCAGGAAACATAATAGAAAATATGAAAGGAATGTTAACTGAATTTTCAAAGGTAACGAAGGTACAAGTAACCTTTCAGTTACAAGGGGATCCAATCATAATTCCGTTGTCATTACAACCTACTTTACTACGTATTATGCAAGAGTCATTAACAAATGCAAAACACCATGGAAAAGCTAGTTTATGTGAAGTTAGCTTGTTGTGTTTGGATGAAAAGGTTATGTTGTCGATTAAGGATAATGGTATTGGCGTAAATGAAATGAGTCCTGGTTTTGGATTAATGAATATGAAAGAGCGAGTAGAAGAACATGGTGGAATGATCCGGTTTGAGAGTGAAAAAGAGAAGGGTTTTCGATTAAAGGTTGAGTTCCCACTTAAGGAAAAGACGTGGGTAATAGGAGGAACGATATGATTCGTATTATGGTCGTTGATGATCAATCACTTATTCGTGATGGTTTAGCAATGCTATTAAATTTACGTCCTGAACTTGAAGTAGTGGGAACAGCTAATGATGGAGATGAAGTAGTTCAAAAGGCAGAACAATTACAACCTGAAATTATTTTGATGGATATTCGAATGCCTCGTATAAATGGTGTTGAAGGAACTCGTTTAATAAGGGAGAGGTTTCCAGATATAAAAGTGCTTATGTTGACCACTTTTAATGATAGCGAACTTATTTTTGAAGCATTAGAACAAGGGGCGAGTGGTTATTTATTGAAAGATATGGAGACGGATGCAATTGTTCAGGCAATATTGACAGTCCACGGGGGAGGCGCTGTACTTCCGCAAGATATAACGGCGCAAATTGTGAAGGAACTAAAAAGAACAAAAGCGGCGGAAATGTCAGAACAAAATCAACCAAAGCAAATGGAGCAATTAACAGATCGTGAAATAGATGTATTAAGAGTAATAGGCTTTGGATTAAATAATAAAGAAATTGCTGAGAAATTGTTTATTACAGAGGGAACTGTAAAAAATCATGTTTCTAACTTAATTAGTAAGCTGGAGCTAAGGGATCGGACACAAGCAGCTATATATGCGGTCAGGTATGGTATTACAACATACACATGACTTTTGGCATAGAGAAATAAAAAAAGCAGCAAATTATGCTGCTTTTTTATTTTGCATTTCTATCTTAAGGGTGATGGAAGAAAGAGGATGTTTTTTTACAATGAAATTGTAGATTAATGCAAAGGGGCTGAATCGACATGTTAGTCGTAGATCATATTACAAAGTCATTTGGGAAGAAGGAAGTTGTAAAGAGTGTTTCTTTTGAAGTGAAGAAAGGAGAAACATTTGGTTTGCTCGGTCCAAACGGTGCAGGAAAGTCGACGACGATATCAATGATTTGCGGGCTTATTCCATATGATGGTGGTGATATAAAAGTTGGAGGGAAGTCTGTAAAAGAATATCCATTAGATGCGAAAAAGAAGATCGGTATTGTTCCGCAAGATATAGCTTTATATCCTACACTTTCAGCGAAAGAAAATTTAATCTTCTGGGGAAAAATGTATGGTTTAAGCGGAGCAACTGCAAAAAGACGAGCAGATGAGGTATTGGTGTATGTTGGTTTACAAGATCGGGCAAAAGATAAAATTGAAACATTTTCAGGTGGAATGAAACGCCGAATTAACATTGGTGTAGCACTTATGCACGAACCAGAGTTATTAATTATGGATGAACCGACAGTTGGGATTGATCCACAATCACGGAATCACATTTTAGAAACAGTAAAGCAGCTAAACGAAAAGGGAATGACGGTCATTTATACGAGTCATTACATGGAAGAAGTGGAGTATTTATGTGAACGAATTGCTATCGTTGATCATGGAAAGGTAATTGCATCAGGAACGAAAACAGAGTTATGTAATCGTCTTGCAGATGGTTTTATGGTGAAGTTGCAACTGAATCGTTATAGTCAGGAGCTATTGAAGAAATTAAAAGAAATTTCTACTGTAGAACGGATTATTATCGACGAAGATACAAATACACTCGATATTGGATTGAAGAATGGAGAAGCTGTCGGTACGGTTGTTTCGGAAGTTGTGGAAAATCATGTGCAAATTTTAAAGCTTGAGGTACAAGAGCCGAACTTAGAAGCACTCTTTTTACAGTTAACAGGACGTTCACTTCGTGATTAAGGAGGCGGGTAAATCATGAAAAGTTTTATCATTGCATGGAAAGATTTAAAAATTCGTATTACGGACCGGCGCGGCTTTATGATGATGCTACTTATGCCACTTGTATTAACAGCTATTTTGGGGTCAGCTTTAAGTGGTGTATTAGACAATGGCGGTTTACCGAAAACGATAATTGGTTATTATCAAGAAGACACGGAAACATTTGCTGATGTATTTCGAAAGGATGTATTGGAATCTAAAGAAATAAAAGATGATGTGAAAGTGAAAGTAGCAGCCCCTCGAAAAGAGTTAGAAGAGATGCTAAAGCAGAAGAGAATTGATGTTGGGATTATCATTCCAGGGAAGTGGAGTGAGCATATACAGGATGGGAGATTGAAAGAAACAAAATTGCTTACAGATCCAGCAAAAGAGATACAGACAAAAATTGCTGAATCATTTGTTCGTTCCTTTTCAGAACGTGCCCAAACGGTCGCTTTCTCGACGAAGAGTGTTGTGACTGATTTGGAAAAATCACAGCAAGAAAATATAGGGCAGGTCGCAAAAGAGGTTAGTGATGATTTACAAAGAGTGGCAACGTCGAACGATAGTGGAATTGATAAGGGAACGATTGGTAAGAAAACAGTCGTTGCAATGCAATATTATGCAGCAGCGATGTTAGTTATGTTTTTATTATTTAACATAACCGTGGGTGCAAAATCAATTGTGACGGAACAACGTACAGAAACATTAGCAAGATTATTAAGCACACCGACAAGTTCATTTTCAGTCTTATTAGGAAAGTTTTTGGGAACATTATTGTTTGCATGTATTCAATTCGGCGTGTTTGTTGTTGCGACCCATTATGCGTTTGGGGTGAACTGGGGAGATAATATTATGCAGATTTCTCTAGTTGGGATCTCTTATGCAATTTGTGTTTCCGGTTTATCCATGTTAATTGCAGCATTCATTCGTGAGGAAAAGACAGCAGATATGATGGGGGGAATTGGGATTCAACTGTTAGCGATATTAGGAGGATCTATGCTACCAATCTATGCATTCCCAGATACCCTTCAAACGGTTGCAAATATTGCCCCGAATAAATGGGCACTTACAAGTTTTCTAGATATTATGTCAGGAACATCTTGGAATACGTTATTACCAATCATCTTAAGTTTATCTAGTGTGGGAATTATTTCTGTCATCATTGGAACATTCCGGTTACGTACGAGATAGGGGGAGAAGGAATGAGTAAAATGTGGGCTCTTTGCTCTTTGGAGCTAAAACAAATATTAATAAAGCCACAAAGCTATTTGCTTATGTTCGGGATGCCAATTATTTTCACACTTATTTTTGGTGGACTTTTAGGTGGCAGTGGGGACGAGAAAGTAAATATTAGCGTAATCGATCAAGATCAATCAAAATTATCAAATTCTTATTATAAAGAATTAGAGAAAAGCGACTTAATTCATATAGAAAAAGCAACATATGAGGAAGCGAAGAAGAAGGTTGAAAACAAAAAGGTTTCTGGCATTGTGACGATTCCAAAAGATTTTCAAAAAAACATGGTAGATGGAAAAAAAGATACGGTTACCTTTCAATCGAGCGCTGACTTTACGGGTGGTGCCTCTGTAGAACAAGTACTACAAAGTGTACTGAAAAAGATGGAAGTAGAAGTGAAAGGATCTCGTATATGGGAGCAAAAGAGTAGCAAGTCTTGGGAAACGATGTATGAAAGGATTCATACAAAAGTAGAACCTATTCCAATTCAAAAGGAGTCCATTGTAACGGGAGAGAAAACAATTAATAACGTATCAGGCCGGGCGGCTGGATTTTCAATTTTATTTGTGATGATTGTTATGCTTAGTGCAACAGGAACCATCTTAAATGCAAGACAATTAGGTGTATGGCATCGTTTGCTAGGAACACCTGTTACAAAGGCACAAATACTTGGCGGATATATTCTTTCATTCTTTTTAATTGGCTGGATTCAATTTGGAATTCTTATGATATTAACGAATAAATTGTTTGATGTACAGTGGGGAGACACATTAGGGATTATTGTTCTTGTTTCAGTGTTGTTACTGGCTGTCATTGGTCTGGCTTTATTATTAGCAAGTATTGTAAAGACAACAGAGCAACAATCAGCTTTAGGTAATATCGTTATCGTTTCAACTTGTATGATTAGTGGGTTATATTGGCCAATTGAAATAGAGCCTGAATGGATGCAAAAGGTAGCGGACTTTGTACCACAAACGTGGGCGATGCGTGGTTTTACAGAGTTGATTGCTCGAGGTGGAACACTGACAGATATAGCAGGGTATAGTGGGGTCTTACTTCTATTTGCTGGTGCATTTTTTGTCATTGGTTTAACAAGAATACGTTATGATTGAAAAAGAAAGCAGAATCTACAGCTTCGCACGCTGGATTCTGCTTTCTTTTTGTGTTTCATCTGATTCCAGGGAAATAGTAATCGCAATCCCGAGCATGAGGAGAAATGCTAAAAAGAGGACGAACTTCGGGAAGAATGGAAACAGCAGCAATGCCCCAACTATCATAAATGTTAAGGCAATATAGTGTAAGACATATAGAAATAGTTTGTCCATATTTTCGCCCCCTTTTTGGTAGTTTGTTATTATTCTATGTCTGTCCAAGACATAATAGAATGGTTTTTGAGGAGAATTTTCGAGCAGGTTCTATTGATAAAGTGAAACTTTGATGAGTGAGGATCCGCCCGTTATATTCTTAAATAATAGTAAAGAGGTTTCCGCTCATAATGCGAGAATACAAGAATTACAAGAAGACAATTATAATGGAATACTGTTAAGTTTACCTAAATTAAAGATCGAGCAATAATTCAGTGAAAATTCTTAAAGTATTTATATAGAAATAATTGACAAAACATATCGGAAGATATAAGCTAATAACCATAAAGTCTACCGGAAAGGTAGGAATAAAACTGTTACCCCTCATAAACGTCTATTTTTTTATAGTTAAAACCGACTTTTCCTATAGACTATAAAATGTATTGCTGTGGGAGGCATACATAAGGCAAGCCGTTCATAAAGTGTAATTATTACAAAAAAAGTTAGGGTGGGGACAATGAAGAAAAAGTCAAAAAAATGGGCTGGTGTATTTTCAGTTTTACTGAGTAGTTTGCTCGTGTTATCAGCGTGTGGGGGACAAGAAGAGAAGGCTTCGACAGAACCAGTAAAGCAGCAGAATTTAAAGGATTCGAAGATAGAAAAGGTTACAGCTACCGATAAATCAAAAAACCCTGAGAAAGCGAAACAAAGAAAAGATACACTTATTACAGGGATTTCAAAACCAGGGGGCGTTTTTTTACCTTATTTCCAAGAAAATGGATGGGATGGTAACGTAACATCGGTTATATTTGCTTCCCTTGTATCAACAGATAAGCAAGGAAAACCAGTTCCACAGCTTGCAGAAAAATGGGATGTATCTTCTGATCAGTTAAAGTATACATTTTACTTACATAAAAACTTAAAATTTAGTGATGGTTCACCGTTAACAGCAGACGATGTAGCATTTACACTAACATTGCTACATGATAAGGCTTATGAAGGCGGAACAGATATTTTACAATATGCAATTAAGGGTGGCAAAGATTATAAAGAAGGAAAGGCTACATCTATTGAAGGAATTAAAGTAGTTGATCCACAAAAAATCGAAATTACGACGGAAAAGGTTAATTCACAAGCATTAGTAAACCTTGGAGGACCTGTTTTATCAAAAGCATATTATGGAAAAGATTATAAACAAAATACAAGCTTAGATTATTTAAAAGAGTTGTATGGCAAGCCAATTGCTGCTGGTCCTTATAAATTTGAAAAATATGTTCCAGGTCAAGAGGTTCGTTTTGTAGCAAATGAAAATTATTATGCTGGTAAGCCTAAAATTAAAAACTTTATTTATAAAATTACATCAGCAGATACAAACTTCCAGTTGTTCCAAACAGGAGAAACTGATTATGATGGCTTTGCAGCCAATGTTGATAATATTGATCAATTAAAGAGCTTAGGATTTGCTAACTTCAATATTGAAACGGTAAGTTCTTTTTCATATATTTACGTAAATAATAAAAAACCATATTTAAAAGACAAAAAGGTACGTCAAGCACTTAATTATGGTTTGGATCGTAAAAAGTATGTAGATACATTCTTCCAAGGAAATGGTTCTGTTGCAAATGTACCAATTTCACCGACTTCATGGGCTTATTCGGATGAAGGTGTAAATAAATATGAATATAACTTAGAAAAAGCAAAAAAATTGTTAGATGAAGCGGGCTGGAAAGTAGGGTCTGACGGTATTCGTGAAAAAGATGGTCAAAAATTAAAATTAAGCTATTATGCTGCAAGTGGAAGAAAGCAGGAAGAAGTATTTATACCAATTGCAAAAGAAAACTATAAAGCATTAGGTGTGGAATTTAATCCGGAAATGATGGACTTTAACACACTTGTGTCAAAGGTTGGGAAATTTGATTATGATTTAGCTGCTGTATCAACACCGATTATTTCTGATCCAAGTGAAACGGTAGCTGAGTATGCATCTACGCATCCAGACAACTCCTATGGTTATAGTAATCCAAAGGTTGATGAGTTAATTAAAAAAGGTATCGAGACAGTTGATATTGAAAAAAGAAAGCCTATTTATAAAGAACTGTATAAAGAATTAAGTGATGATCCACCGGGGATTTTATTAAGCTATCGCAAAAGTATTTCGGCACACAATGCCCGTGTAAAAGGTATTGATCCAGAAAAATATGACAGTATTAGTTCAAACTTACCAGTTTTATCCATTGAACAATAAAAAGAAGTAAGTATGTTAGAAGACATTTTTTCATACAGCCGTTAGTAAGTGCTGTTTTGAAAAAATGTTCTTCTATTTTTAAGTAAATATGATTGGGGAGACAAAAGGTGAAAACATATATCATTCGTAGGTTTTTACAAATGATTCCTATATTGCTTGGTACGTCTATTATTATCTTTTTCTTGTTTGCCCTCCTTCCTGGTGATTATGTAGATTCTAATCCGAAGCTAACGCCAGAACGGGCACAAGAGTTAAGAGAACTATATGGATTAAATAAACCAGTTATTGAACGATACTTTCATTGGCTTGGTAATGCACTAACAGGTGATTTTGGGTTCTCATTGCAATATCAAGAATCTGTTACATCTTTATTAAACAAATTCATTTGGAATACCTTTATTGTTGCTGTTGCAGCTTTATTTTTTACTTGGTTAATTGCACTGATTATTGGCGTTGTTTCAGCGACAAAACAACATTCATTGTTTGATAAACTTGTAACAATTGGTGTCTTTGCGGCGATGTCGTTTCCATCGTTTTTTATCGGGCTGTTTCTAATTAAAGTATTGGCAGTCGATCTGAACTTATTACCAATCGGCGGAATGATTGATATTGGAAGTAACTCGACCGGCTTTACGTACATATTGGAAGTGCTCCGGCATATGATTTTACCGGTATTTATTTTAACATTACTTGGTGTTGGTTCATTAACGCGTTATTTTAGAACGGGTATGCTTGAAGTAGTGCGACAAGATTATATCCGAACTGCTCGTGCAAAAGGGCTGAAGGGAAAAACTGTCATTTATAAACATGCGTTAAAAAATGCGATTTTACCAGCGATTACTTTGCTTGCGTTTGAATTACCAGGATTGTTTTCTGGTGCAATCATCATTGAACAAATTTTTAACTGGCCAGGTATTGGCAGTATCCAACTGGAAGCATTGAACTTCCGTGATTATACAGTGTTAATGGCATTTACAATGTTTCTTTCCTGCCTAACGATTGTCGCCAATTTCTTTGCAGACATATTATATGCGGTTGTTGATCCGCGCATTCGATTGAAGTAAGGGGGGAAAGAGATGGAGACTGTTACAACGATAACGAATAAAAAGCAGACAAAAGGAAATGTGACCTCACCATGGCGACAAGCATTTAATAGAGTCAAGAAAAATAAATTAGCAATGTTCGGCTTCTATAGTTTGATTTTTATGTTTCTATTTTGTTTTATTGGACCATTTTTTTCACCATATGTTTCAGGAACAATCCAAGTAACGCAAATTAATAAAGCGCCAAGCTTATCACATTGGCTTGGTACAGATCAGCTAGGACGAGATATTTTAACGAGATTAATGTTAGCCGGTCGAATTTCTTTAACAATCGGTTTAGCGTCTATGCTGTTATCTGTCATACTCGGCGCACTATTAGGAGCTATTTCTGGTTTCTATCGTGGTGTTGTTGATCATATTATTATGCGTATTGCCGATGTTTTAATGTCTATTCCAGGATTACCGTTACTCATTATTATGGGTGCCATTTTATCAGAATGGAAACTCCCGTCTGAATATCGTCTTTATGTTGTTATGATTATGTTAAGTCTGATTGGTTGGCCAGGGCTTGCACGTCTTGTACGTGGACAAATTTTGACGCTTCGTGAACAGGCGTTTATGCAAGCAGCTGATGTATTGGGGCTAAAAGATTATCGGAAAATATTACATCATTTAATTCCAAATGTATTCCCACTATTAATAGTTGTAGCGACGTTAGGTGTGGCTGGATCCATTTTAAGTGAATCTGCATTAAGTTATTTAGGCCTCGGAGTTGTCCCACCTACGCCATCGTGGGGGAACATGATTAGTGCGGCAAACTCATTGATTGATTTCCAAAAACGTCCATGGTTATGGATACCGCCTGGTTTTGCGATTTTTATAACAGTTGTATCAATTAATTTACTTGGGGATGCACTTCGAGATGCATTGGATCCAAAATTGAAGCGGTAGGTGAGAAGTCATGAGTAAAACATTAGTAGAACTAAAGGATTTACAGACCCATTTCCACACGGAAGAAGGTACAGTAAAAGCGGTGAATCATGTTAGCTTTTCTGTACAAGAAGGTGAAACGGTTTGTGTAGTAGGAGAATCAGGTTGCGGGAAAAGTGTAACAGCTTTGTCTATTATGGGGCTCATTGCTGAATCTGGAGAGGTTGTTGGAGGCGAGATCCTATATGAAGGCCAAAGTCTTCTGCAAATGAAAGAAAAAGAGATTCGGAAGTTAAGAGGGAATGATATTGCGATGATTTTCCAAGAGCCGATGACATCTCTTAATCCTGTTTTTACTGTTGGTGAACAAATTGTCGAAACATTGATGGAGCATGAGCTTCTTAGTAAAAATGAAGCGTATAAAAAAGCAATCGAATTAATTCGTAAAGTCGGCATTGCCCGCGCTGATGAAATTGTTCATTCGTATCCGCATGAGTTAAGTGGTGGTATGTTACAACGGATCATGATTGCCATTGCACTGAGTTGTAATCCAAAGCTATTAATTGCTGATGAACCAACAACAGCTCTGGATGTTACGATTCAGGCACAAATTTTAGATTTACTAAGACAGGTGAAAGAGGAATTTAACACATCTATTCTATTAATTACGCATGACTTGGGCGTCGTGGCAGAAATGGCGGATTATGTTGTTGTGATGTACGGCGGTAAAGTAATTGAAGAAGCACCTGTATTAGAATTATTTAAAAACCCCAAGCATCCATATACAAAAGGTTTGTTAAAATCAAAACCAGTTATGGGACAGCGAATCGATCGGCTCTATTCCATTCCAGGTCAAGTTCCAAACTTAGTTGGCTTAGGTGAGTTTTGCTACTTTAGTGACCGCTGTGAACATTGTATGGATATATGCCGAAAAGAAACACCGGAACTTCAAGTGCATGAAGATGCTCATAAAGTAGCTTGCTGGTTATATGAGGAGCGTGCTGGGCAATGAGTGAACCGTTATTAGAAGTGAAAAATTTAAAAACTCATTTTCCCATTAAAGGCGGTGTGTTTGGGAGAACGATTGGTCATGTGAAAGCGGTAGATGGGGTAAGCTTTACGATTGATAAAGGGGAAGTATTTGGTCTTGTTGGTGAATCTGGAAGTGGAAAAACGACAATTGGTAAAACAATTCTCCGCCTCGTTCAAAAAACAGAAGGGGAAGTGAAATTTAAAGGCCGAGATGTTCATTCATTATCGAAAGAAGAATTGCGAAAGCATCGTCCCAATATGCAGCTTGTGTTCCAAGATCCATTTAGTTCATTGAATCCGCGCATGCGAATTGGGGAAGCACTCGGAGAACCAATGTTGGCACATGGCTTAGCGACAAAAGAAAATGTCCGTGAAAAAGTATTAGAAGTACTGGAGCTGTGTGGGTTAGCGTCATATCATATCGATCGCTACCCGCATGAATTTTCCGGGGGACAACGCCAGCGTATTGTGATTGCAAGAGCGATGGTACTGAATCCAGAATTCGTTGTCGCGGATGAACCAGTTGCGGCATTAGATGTATCGATTCAAGCGCAAATTATTAACTTGTTTAGTGAGTTGCAGCAGAAAAAGGGATTATCGTATTTATTTATTTCACATGATTTAAGTGTTGTGGAGCATTTATGTACAAAAATCGGGATTATGTATTTAGGGACGATTGTGGAAACGGCCTCTCGTGATGAATTGTTTGCAAATCCACTTCATCCGTATACGAAGGCACTTTTATCAGCTGTACCAATTCCAGATCCAACTGTGAAGCGTGAACGAATTATTTTACAAGGGGATATCCCAAGTCCGGCGAATCCTCCGTCCGGTTGCCGTTTTCATACACGTTGCCCATTTGCAACGGATATTTGTAAGCAAACCGTGCCGGAATTCCGGGATGTTGGGGAAGGTCACTTTGTTGCTTGTCATCATGTATAAAGAAAAAGGACTCTTTCAAATTTGAAAGAGTCCTTTTTCATTTTTATTTACTTGATGGTGTCTGCTTCAATACGTACTGTTCAATGGCATGAGCAACGCCATGTTCATCATTTGTTAATGTGACAACATCACATAATTTCTTTACATCTTCCTCAGCATTACCCATAGCAACAGATAACCCAGCTACTTCTAGCATCGGTACATCATTAAAATTGTCTCCGATAGCAATTGTATCTTGCATTGGAATATCGAAATAAGAAGCCATTTCTTGTAATCCATTGCCTTTATGACCATGTTGATCCATAATTTCTAAATTCGTTGGGGCAGATGCTGTGACCATAATTGCTTGATCTTTTTGTAAAGATTGCAGTACTTGTGAGCGATGCTCAGCATCGAATGTCAAAATAAAGAATTTCGAGATTTCTAAAGTTGGGTCATTGACAACATCTTCAATATTTTTAAATGAAGTAATTAAATTTGATTTTTGTTGTTTTTCTGTAATTCGTTCTATTTCTTCAATTGTAACATCAAGAGAATGCTTATTAAGTTCAAAGGCATGTAGCACTTGTTCTTTCCAATTGTGCGGAGCATATACACCTTTGTTTGTATAAAGCTTATATGGGAATCCTTCAGATTCTAGTAACTTAGCAAGCCCGTATACTTTATCTTTTTGTAAACAACGTGCGTTAATTACGTTTCCGTCTACATATACAATTGCCCCATTGCTTGCTCCGACTGGAAGTGATAATTGATATTCTTCCAATAGTTTTAAAGCATCTTCTTTTGCACGACCAGAACAAATCATCACAATATGGCCTTCTTCTTTGGCATTGCGAATGGCTTGTAAATTTTCTTTGGAGATTTCAAGCTTAGATGATAGTAGTGTACCATCCATATCTAGTGCGATTAATTTCAAACTGATCACCTCTTTGTTTTTATTATACATAGTTAACTGGAGGAAACATACAAACTTATCTTAGGAGGGGATGATAATTTTTCCATTATCACTATATAAATACAAATTAAAAAACCGACATAAAACCCTTCTTTTTAGGTGGAAGAGAGCATCCGGCTATGCATAGAAGCGGTCAGATCCTTTTCCTGCTCCAGACACAGTGAAAACAAAGAGAGAAAACGAGTGTAGGTCACCTTTTGTTATCCATAGCCGTGGCTTATATGTCGAAAAATCAAAATGGATTTATATAGCATTTTTATTATTTCAAAGTTAGTTTATTAATAGTTTTGTACAGTCTAGGATTAAATAGAGTGAAATTGTTGTAGTAGAGAGTTATTATCTGTTAGGGGTGGGATAAAATCATATATTATATTGAAATAAAAGTAGTAGGAGAGACTATAATGACTCTTCCTACTATTTTTTATTTCCTTTTGTAACCTTAATGTTACATTAATATTACAAAGGTAGACTTATCGGAAAAGCTAGTATATAAGGGTTTTTTAGACTTATAACAATAGCATCGTAAAAAAAATGTAATAAATTTATCTATTTTTATTGCAGGATAAAAAAACTTATGTTACATTAATGTTACAAACGTTACACGAATTAATTAAATGTAACGTTGAGATGAAATCTATGAATAAAACATTTCTTGAAAATTACACATAAATTTAAATTACATATAAATATCTAACAATAAGGAGAGAGCAAATATGAAAAACGAACAAGTATTAAAACTAACAAAAATGGACTTATTAGGATCAGTAGGAGTAGCAACAGCAGTGACAGCATTAATCGTATTTCTTTCAAGTGCTTTAGTATAATAAACCACAATTTTGTGCATGAAGTAGAACGGAACGAATATTACAAAATAAAAAATAGATACAAATTGAAGGGAGAATGGGGAATATGAACAACGAACAAATATTACAAGTAACAAAGATGGACTTTTTAGGATCTGCAAGCGGAGCAGCGGTATTAACGGCATTAATCGTATTTCTTTCAAACGTTTTAGTATAATAAACTACAATTTTGTGCATGAAGTAGAACGGAACGAATGTCACAAAATAAAAAATAGATACAAATTGAAGGGAGAATGGGGAATATGAACAACGAACAAGTATTACAAGTAACAAAGATGGACCTTTTGGGATCTGCGAGCGGAGCAGCGGTATTAACGGCATTAATCGTATTTCTTTCAAACGTTTTAGTATAATAAACTACAATTTTGTGCATGAAGTAGAACGGAACGAATGTCACAAAATAAAAAATAGATACAAATTGAAGGGAGAATGGGGAATATGAACAACGAACAAGTATTACAAGTAACAAAGATGGACCTTTTGGGATCTGCGAGCGGAGCAGCGGTATTAACAGCACTAATTGTATTTCTTGCAAATGTGTTAGTTTAATGAATATAGATGAAAAGAGTTTCTCATATGTTATCAAGACTCAAATTTTAAAAATGCTTAAAGAATAAAAACCCTAACATATATGATTAATATGTTAGGGTTTTTTTGTGCAATAATATATAGAAATAAAATATACTTTAGGTTGATGGATGTGGGGTGCTACCTCAATATCCCCCCTAAAATATCTTCTAGGGGGGATAAACTGCCCGTAAAATCCCGATTGGTCAGGGCTAATGATTAGTGGGGATGAAGAAAAACCCCACTGATCAAAGTTTCATTTTATAGAGAAAAATCTCAAAGCAAGGGAAAGGGAAGGAATAGCAGTACTCCTTCCTTTTTTTATTTCTGAACGAGGAGGAATCTACATGAGTTATATTATTGGAGTAGACGGCGGAGGCACTAAGACGGAAGCGGTGGCTTATGATTTAAACGGGAAGAAAATAAGTGAAGGTAAAGCAGGATACGGAAACTTACTTATAAATGAAAAACAAGCTATTATTAACATTATTGATGCGATCGAACAATGCTTAGTTACTTTAAAAAATGAAGAATGCCAGTATATATGCATAGGGTTAGCAGGGTATGGAGGCGTTAAAAATGCAGAAGGTATAAAAAATGCTCTTTATGCGACGTTTAATATTCCGTTTACGATTGTAAATGATGGAGTTATCGCACATGCTGCTTTACTAAAAGGAAAAGATGGCATCTTAACAATTTCAGGAACAGGTTCTGTTAGTATTGGAGTTCATAATGGGATTGAAAAATTAGCAGGTGGCTGGGGACATATTCTTGGGGATGAAGGAAGTGGCTATTGGATTGCTATGCAGGTTTTTATTAAAATGACGCAAGAAGAAGATGAGGGATTAAATTATAGTAATCTAACTAAGTTAATACTAACAAAACTTGGTTATCACAGTGTACTAGAGTTAAAAAAATTTATTTATTCCTCAACGAAAGCAGAGATTGCTTCATTTGTTCCAATAATCGTCCAACAAGCAGAAGCAGGTGATGGTTTCTCGCAGAATATTCTCAGACAAGCAGGCTATCACCTTGCCAAGACTACGCTTGCTGTTTGCAAGAAATTAAATTTTGATAAGAATGTTACAATTGCTATTAAAGGAAGCATATTAACGAATATACCATTCGTACAAACCGCTTTTATTGAAAATATTAAACAAGAAAAACCGGAAGTACAACTTGTTTTAGAAGATGTATCATCTACATTAGGGTGTTATTACTTAGCTCTGAAATATATGGGTTAATTAAAAGTTAAGGGAGCGATTCAATATGCATGTCGTGAATGTATTATTAAAAATTGAAAGTTTATTACATCAATTACCAAAATCTGAAAGGAAAATAGCACAATATATTTTAAAAAATCCTCAAGAAGTTATTAGAATGACTATACATGAATTAGCTACTCATGCTAATGCTAGTAGTTCTGCGGTCACCAGACTTTGTCGTTCTATTGAAATTGCTAGTTTTTCAGAGTTAAAAGTATCTCTATCATCGCATATCTCACGACCAGAGAAGAAAGGTTTTTATGACATTGAACCAAATGAAACAATAACGGCCATTAAAGACAAAATAGTTTCCAACTCTGTACAAGTGATACAAGAAACAGCACTTTATTTGGATGAAGTTGTTCTTGACCAAATAGTTGAAACTATGAGAAATGCGGATGTTATTTATGTCTATGGATTAGGAGCTTCATGGCTCGTTGCGGAAGATATTACTCATAAATGGTTACGTTTAGGAAAGATTGTAAGTGCAAATCAAGATGCACATATCACGGCTACATCGCTCGCTGCATCAACCAAAAATTGTGTTTTTTTCAGTATATCCAATAGTGGAGAAACTGAAGAAGTACTGCAACTTGTTGATATTGCTAAAGCATCTGGTGTTCAAACAATTGGATTATCGCGATTTGGGAACAATAGATTAACTAACAAAGTCGATATGTCTTTACATCATGTTCGTGCACCAGAGGCTAAATTTCGTAGTGCAGCAACAAGTTCACTATTTGCACAATTTCTGACTATTGACATTATCTTCTATGCATATGCATCAAAATATTATGATGAGAATATAAAGGAAATTGAACGTTCAAGAGAATCTGTATTAAGATTTACGGGAAGAAATTCATCTAAGATGTAAAGGATAATAAATCGCAGTACAAAGTAATCATCTGTGATTTTCTCCTTTTAGTTATTGAACCACTGCTTAAAGAGCCTATATCTCCTTAAGATAAGGCTTCTTTGCTTTGTATAACTTTTACTTTTGAAGTACCCCAAAAATACTCAATTTCTTAAGTTGATGGATGTGGGAAGTAACCTACATATACCCCAAACAGCAATTAGTAATATCCAGCGAGGAACGATACGATCCCATGGATGAATTGTTGCACCGACAATACACAACGTAATGATTTTACATTCATTAACATTCCTTTTTAGTTACTTATCATATTTCAATTATCCTTTTTCATAGATTTGAGTATAAGACATTTTCATCTGTTCTCGTATTTCTTTATCTTTCCTTTGAACATTTCTATAAGTGCGGCATTGTTATTGTCATTCCTTTTTTGTTTTTCTCCGTAATATTTTGACGATCACGTTGTTTACACGCCTCAATTAATTTGGACGTTGTTCTAAATAGAAAAAAGTCGAATTTTATATAGAAGAAAAAAGAGGAATTTGACAGAAAAGGTAGAAAATTTTAAAGGTCAGAAAATAGTTAGCTCGCTAACTAATTTTTTTGTTGGTGACTGGAAGCATTTTTGGTTAATCCGAAGTATATAAAATTTAATTTATTTACAGGGGGATGAGGAAATTATGAAACAAAAATCTATGGATGCGTTAGCTGCACAAATGGAGGATTTTTTTCCGGTACGTGATGTCGATCATCTAGAATTCTATGTTGGAAATGCAAAGCAATCCAGTTATTATCTTGCAAGAGCTTTTGGATTTAAAATTGTTGCATATTCTGGGTTAGAAACAGGGAACCGCGAAAAAGTATCTTATGTTCTTGTGCAAAAAAACATGCGTTTTGTTGTGTCAGGAACTTTAAATAGTGAGAGCCGCATTGCGGAGTTTGTAAAGCTTCATGGCGATGGTATTAAAGATGTGGCGCTACTTGTTGAGGATGTTGAAAAAGCATATTCAGAAGCTATAAAACGTGGTGCGATTGCAATTGCTCCACCAGAAGTGTTGACTGATGAGCATGGGACATTAAAAAAAGCAGTCATTGGTACGTACGGTGATACAATCCATACACTTGTAGAGCGTAAAAATTACAAAGGCACATTTATGCCTGGTTATGAGAAAGCTGAATTTGAAATTCCGAGTGAAGAATCAGGTTTAATTGCTGTGGATCATGTTGTTGGTAACGTTGAAAAAATGGAAGAGTGGGTAAGTTATTACGAAAATGTAATGGGCTTTAAACAAATGATTCATTTTGACGATGATGATATTAGCACAGAATATTCCGCGTTAATGTCAAAAGTAATGACAAATGGAAGCCGTATTAAGTTCCCGATTAATGAGCCGGCAGATGGAAAGCGTAAATCACAAATTCAAGAGTACTTAGAATTTTATAATGGTGCAGGTGTGCAGCATCTTGCATTGTTGACAAGTGATATTGTGAAAACTGTTAAAGCACTTCGTGAAAATGGAGTTGAGTTTTTAGATACACCAGATACGTATTATGATGAGTTAACAGCGCGTGTCGGTGAAATTGATGAAGAAATTGAAAAACTAAAAGAGCTTAAAATTCTCGTAGATCGTGATGAAGAAGGTTATTTATTACAAATTTTCACGAAGCCAATCGTGGATCGTCCAACGTTATTTATTGAAATTATTCAACGTAAAGGTTCTCGTGGATTTGGAGAAGGAAACTTCAAAGCTCTATTTGAATCGATTGAGAGAGAGCAAGCACGTCGCGGAAATCTATAAAAATAAAGCATTATTTTATTCTATCCATTAGCGGGGGGCAATCCCTCTCTGATGGAAGTTTCACTTTAGATGAACAGTGAGGAGGAAAATTGATGAAATTTGTTACATTTCGTCTTCCTTCACAAGAAATGCGAGCTGGTTGGCTTGAAGGTGACAAAGTAATTGATATGAGCATTGCAAGTAAAGGAGTGCTTCCTTCGTCCATGCTCGCTTTTTTAGAGAAAGCAGATGAGTATATAGAAGTAGCGCGTAATATGAAAAGTCCAGAAAATGGCGTATATCATGTGAAAGATGTACAGCTTTGTGCAGCTATTCCAAACCCAGGTAGCATTCGGGATTTTTACGCATTTGAACAACATGTAAAAACAGCCCGTGGACGCCGCGGGTTAGATGTTGTATCAGAGTGGTATGATATTCCCGTTTTTTATTTCACAAATCATCGTGCTGTAATCGGACCAGAGGATATTGTTTCTCGTCCGAAGTTATCACAAAAGCTTGACTATGAATTAGAAATTGCTTGTGTCATTGGGAGAGAGGGAAGAAATATCTCCCGTGAACACGCGGAAGAATATATTTTTGGTTATTGCATTATGAATGACTGGAGTGCAAGAGATTTACAGGCACAGGAGATGAAAGTAGGACTTGGTCCAGCGAAAGGAAAGGATTTTGCTACTTCATTAGGGGCTTATCTTGTCACGAAAGAGGAGTTAGATGTTTATCGTACGGGTGAGCAGTATGATTTAGAGATGACCGCTCGTGTGAATGGAGAACTTTTGTCAAAAGGGAATTTCAAAGATATTTATTATACGTTTGCAGAAATGATAGAGCGTGCGTCACAAGATGTTACGTTATATCCGGGAGATGTAATTGGTTCTGGTACGGTTGGTACTGGTTGTATTTTAGAGCTTGGCACAGAAAACTGGCTGCAAGATGGCGATGTTGTAGAGCTCACGATTACCGGGTTAGGAACGCTGCGTAATACAGTGAAAGAAGAAATGAAAGCGGGGGATGGGCATGTATTATCGTCGCATGGGGGAACTTCCTCGTAAACGACATGTACAGTTTCGCAAGGAAGATGGATCACTTTATCGTGAACAAGTAATGGGAACAAAAGGCTTCTCAGGAACGCAATCTATTTTATATCATCATTATATGCCAACTGAAGTAGGTCATGCGTCGGTAGCGAATTCTTGTAAATTGCAGTATGAAGAAGATGTGGCGCTTGCTCATCGCCATTTTCGCACGAAAGAGTATAGAAAAACAGGAGATGCCGTGAACGGAAGGCATTTTCTATTAGGAAACGAAGACTTACTAATCGGTGTTGTAAATCCAACGGAGAAAATGGACTATTTCTATCGTAATGGTGATGGAGATGAAATGTTATTCATTCATTACGGCTCTGGGAAAATTGAGACGATGTTTGGTACAATTCATTATCGAAAAGGCGATTATGTTACGATCCCAATCGGGACACTTTATCGGGTTATTCCTGATGAAGGAGAATCGAAATTTCTTGTTGTAGAAGCAAATAGTCAAATTACGACGCCGCGTCGCTATCGAAATGAATATGGTCAATTGTTAGAACATAGCCCGTTTTGTGAGAGAGATTTGCGGGGACCAGAAAAGCTAGAAACATATGATGAAAAAGGCGACTTTGTCGTGATGACAAAGTCGAGGGGTTATATGCATAAACATGTCATGGGGCATCATCCATTAGATGTTGTCGGCTGGGATGGCTATTTATACCCTTGGGTCTTTAATGTGGAGGACTTTGAACCAATTACAGGGCGTATTCATCAGCCACCTCCAGTTCACCAAACATTTGAAGGACATAACTTTGTCATTTGTTCCTTTGTTCCGCGTTTATATGATTATCATCCGGAAGCAATCCCAGCACCGTATTATCATAGTAACGTGAATAGCGATGAAGTTCTTTATTATGTAGAGGGTAATTTTATGAGCAGAAAAGGTGTCGAAGAAGGTTCAATCACACTTCATCCGAGTGGTATTCCTCATGGACCACACCCTGGGAAAACGGAAGCAAGTTTAGGGAAAAAGGAAACGATTGAGCTTGCAGTGATGATTGACACATTCCGCCCGCTTCGTATTGTGAAGCAAGCGCATGAAACGGAAGATGAGAAGTATATGTATAGCTGGCTTGAAGAAGGCACGCATACTGTGAAATAGACGAAATAAAAGAAAGAGGCATGCTCATAAAATGAGTGTGCCTCTTTCTTTTATTTGGAATCGACAGTTTATAGAATATCAAAAACATCTATAAAAAGATATAGAAATATAGCTATATACATTATTTGTATATTTCTTGTGTTGTTACATGTCGATTCATTAAATATTTAACCTGGTGAATAAACGTGATAATACCAAGCGTTGAGTAGTGTGTAGATCCTTTTAATTTATTATGAAACGGTATTTTTCTTTTTATTCCGACAAATGTATTGACTAAAAAATATGTTGCGAGTAAAATAAAAACACAAATTATAAATTTTCAGAAAATTAAAACTAAGAGGTGCATGCTATGAAGCAGATCTTTCAAAAGAAACCGATCACACAATTGCTGCAAGAAAGTAAGCAGAAAACATTGGCGCGAACGTTAGGGGCGCTAGATTTAACGATGCTAGGGATAGGTGCTATTGTAGGAACTGGAATTTTTGTTCTTACTGGTGTTGTAGCAGCGAAGCATTCTGGACCAGCTATTATTCTATCTTTTGCTATAGCAGCATTAGCTTGTGCTTTTGCCGCATTTTGTTATGCTGAGTTTGCATCGTCTGTTCCTGTTTCGGGAAGTGTTTACACGTACACGTATGCGACGATGGGAGAGGTATTTGCGTTTCTAATTGGATGGGATTTAATGCTTGAATACTTGCTAGCCACATCGGCTGTAGCAAATGGTTGGTCTGCTTATTTCCAATCGTTACTAAAAGGGTTTGGTATTCATCTCCCAACTGTTTTATCATCTGCCCCTGGAACGGGGAAAGGCGGTCTCATTGATTTACCAGCTGTTATTATTATTTTAATTATGACTGCGCTTTTATCCAGGGGTGTTCGTGAAAGTGCTCGTGTAAATAATATTATGGTATTTATTAAGTTGGCAGTCGTACTCATATTTATCTTTGCTGGTTTTAATTATGTAAAACCAGAAAACTGGACACCTTTCATGCCATTTGGTTTTGATGGTGTTATGGCGGGAGCGGCAACTGTGTTCTTTGCTTTCATTGGCTTTGATGCCGTATCCACAGCAGCGGAAGAGGTTAAGCGGCCGCAGCGTGACTTGCCAATTGGCATTATTGCATCATTACTTATTTGTACAATCCTTTATATCGTTGTTTCGCTTATTTTGACAGGAATTGTTCCCTATGGGCAGTTGAATATCTCTGATCCAGTAGCATTTGCTCTTCAATTTATTGGACAAGATAGCTTAGCCGGCGTTATTTCGGTAGGTGCTATTACAGGGATTACGACAGTTATGTTAGTAATGATGTATGGTCAAGTTCGCGTATCGTATGCAATGAGCCGTGATGGGTTATTACCGAAACGTCTTGCAAAAGTTCACCCGAAATTTAAAACACCATTTTTAAATACGTGGACAACAGGTATTGTTGCAGCATTAATTTCAGGTCTCATTGATTTAAATGTATTAGCACACCTTGTAAATATGGGAACATTATCTGCCTTTTCACTTGTAGCAATTGCTGTTATTGTAATGAGAAAAACACATCCAGATTTACCGCGTGCGTTTAAAGCGCCGCTTGTACCATTTTTGCCTGCATTAACAGTCATCTTCTGTCTGTACCTAATGTTACAATTGTCAGGAGTAGCTTGGATGAGTTTTGGTATTTGGCTGGCGATTGGTGTAGTGGTTTACTTCTTCTATAGTCGGAAACATAGCGTTCTGGGTAATAAAAAAGACAATAAAGATGTAGCGAATTTATAAGAGAAAGCGCCGTTCTTAGTAGGAAAGAACGGCGCTTTTATTTTGAAAATTTACATTTTTCTAAAAATATTATAAGATGAGGAGTGGTTGATTAAAGGGGGAGGACAGATGAAACAAACATGGCGCGAGTTACAAGCGATGGATCGCAACGTATGGATCCGTTTTATCGGAGAAACATTAAATGGAATTGCCATGATGATGTTAATGCCATTTTTTGCACTGTATTTAAAAGATAAAGTAGATTCTTTATTACAAGTGGGAATTATTATGGCACTTTCTCCAATTGCCGCAAGCTTTGGTTCTCTTATAGGGGGCAGGATTGCTGATATATATGGAAGAAAGCCAATTATGGTATTTTCGATGGTAAGTAATGCGATTTTAATGCTTGGTTTTTTATTTGTAGATGGATTCGTTTCCTATGCGATTTTGTCCATTTTCTTAGGGTTAAGTAATTCGCTGTTTCACCCAGCTGCATCTGCGATGGTTGCGGACGTTACAGCACCTGAAAAGCGGACAGAGGCGTACGGTTTACTGCGAATGGGACATAACATCGGTGCGGCTATTGGACCAATTATGGGGGCTTCGGTGGTGTTACTTTCTAAAAATCTTATTTTTATTATTGCTTCATCCACGATGTTATTTTATGCACTTCTTGTGCTTGTACTCATTCAAGAAACGATGCCACAAGTTGAAGAAAAACACGAGGATAACAAGGAACAAGAATCGGGATCTGTTTGGAAAGTTGTGTTGCGAGATAAGGTACTACTGATTTATTTGTTAGCTGGCATTATTATTTCGATGGGTTTTTCCCAAACAGAAGGCATGCTACCGCTCCATTTTGATAACGAAATGAAAGAGATATTTGGTAAAAATAACCCGTATCCTTATTTGATGGCTTTAAATGGTTTATTAGTTGTTCTTTTTCAATTTCAAATTTCCAAATGGGCAACAGATAAACCGGTTGGAAGGACAATGTTATATGGCGCTTGGTTATTCGGAATTGGTCTGTTTTTCATCGGATGGTTGCCGAAATGGTTCGGAGGATTAGGTACGAATGCCACTGTTATTCTGATTACATTACTTCTTGTTTATGCAGTCTATACATTAGGTGAGATGATTATGTCACCTGTACAAATGACGTTTGTAGCGAACTTAGCACCAGAACATTTGCGTGGTACGTATATGGGAGCGGCGAGTTTGCAATGGATTACAGGGAATGCATTTGGTCCGCTTCTTGGAGGATTGTTGCTCGATCGATTGCTAGGGCACCTGTTATTTACGATTTTAGGAGTGGGATGTGTAGTGGCAGGTCTTGTATATATTTCGTTAGATCGTCTTGTAGAACAAAAACAAAAGGGAGATGTGGTGAAACAGTCATCCTAATTGGTAGGTGACATACACAAAAAGAAGTATTTTTTCATATATTTTAGGTACATAACTAGAAAAATAACGAGGCAATGTATATAAATACAAATTAAAAAATCGACATAAAACCCTTCTTTTTAGGTGGGAGAGAGCATCCGGCCATGCATAGAAGAGGTGATTAAAGATTCATTTGTTTATAAGATTTGGGTGACTTCATCATTGGGGATGGAGAAAACCACTCATTAATGGAAGTTTCATTTTATTTCAAATAGGAACTACCTATTTTCATAAAAAGTGCTAAAATAGAAAAATGAAAACAATTGGTTAGGGTGATTTCATTGACGAAAATTAAATTAGGTTTGTTATATGGTGGAAAATCAGCAGAGCATCAAGTTTCATTACAAACAGCTCTTGCTGCTATTAAAGCGTTAGATCAAGAAAAATTCGAGATTCATCCAATTTATATTACAGAGCAAGGCCAGTGGATGCGCGGTGAACGCATTGAAGGAGAAGTAACAAACGTGCAAGCATTGCAAATGAATGGAGAAGAAAATGTAATTTCTCCAGTAGCATTAAGTACAGAAATTATTCCAGCTGCATCTTCTAATCAAGAAGATTCAATTGATGTTATTTTCCCACTGTTACACGGTCCGAATGGTGAAGATGGAACAGTACAAGGATTATTAGAATTAATGAACATTCCATACGTTGGTAACGGTGTATTGGCATCAGCGGCAGGTATGGATAAAGTTGTTATGAAAAATATCTTTGCTGAAGCAGGATTGAAGCAGGCAAAATATGCATCTTTCATTCGCAGTGTATGGGAGAAAAATCGTCAGGCAGCTTATGAAAAAGTAGAAGAAGTATTAGGGTATCCATGTTTTGTAAAACCGGCAAACCTTGGTTCAAGTGTTGGTATTAATAAATGTAAAGATCGTGAAGAATTAGAACATGCATTTGAAGAAGCATTCCAATTTGACCGCAAAATTATTGTAGAAGAAAATATTGTTGGTCGTGAAGTGGAAGTTGGTGTTTTAGGTAATGATGAGCCAAAATGTTCTGTTGTTGGTGAAATTGTACCGAAGAAAGAGTTTTACGATTATAAATCAAAATACATTGATGGCGATACGGCATTAATTATTCCAGCTGAAATTACAGAAGAAGAGTCGGTAACGATTCAAAGAGATGCAATCAGTGCATTCCAATCTTTAGATAGTGCGGGATTAACAAGAGCAGATTTCTTTTTAACAAAAGACGGCGAAGTATATATTAATGAAGTAAATACGATGCCTGGCTTTACTCCATTTAGTATGTTCCCGCTGTTATGGCAACATACAGGCTTACCGTATCCGCAGTTAATTGAAGAATTGATTCGTTTGGCGATTGAGCGTCACGAAGAAAAACAAAAAATTAAATATACAATCTAACTAAAAGGGGGAGCACTATTCAAGAGAATAGTGTTTCTTCTATGTAAGGAGTGTTTTTATGATGAAACGCACGTTAAAACAAGTGGAACAAATGGCGGGTGGCACAGGTTTAGTAGAAGCTTATGTTCATGCCGTTGTACAAGGTGTATCAATTGATACGCGAAAGATCGAACAAGGGAATTTATATATTCCTATTCAAGGTGATCGTTTTGATGGGCATTCTTTTGTGGATAAAGCGATTGAAAATGGTGCTACAGCAACACTTTGGAAAAAGGATGTACCGAATCCGCCTACGCATTTACCTGTCATTTTCGTTGAAGATACGTTAGAAGCATTACAAACATTAGCAAAAAGTTATCGTGATCAGTTAGATGTAAAAGTTGTAGGTGTAACAGGAAGTAACGGTAAGACGTCTACAAAAGATATCGTGACAAGCTTGCTTGCAACAAAGTTTAAAGTCCAAAAGACAGAAGGAAACTTTAATAACCATATTGGTCTGCCTCTTACAATTTTAAGTCTAGAAGAAGATACAGAAATGGCTGTATTAGAGATGGGAATGTCTAGCCGAGGTGAAATTGAGTTTTTATCTAAGTTAGCTCGTCCAAACGCTGCAATCATTACAAATATTGGAGAAGCTCATTTGATGGATTTAGGATCTCGTGATGCAATTGCTGAAGCGAAATTAGAAATTGTAACAGGGCTACAAGATGGCGGAGTATTTGTATATAATGGAGATGAACCCCTATTAACGAATCGTGTTCCAAACATGAACCTGGCTGCTGAGACAATTACATTTGGTGATGCAAGAGCAAATGACTATTATCCGATTTCTGTAACGCTACAGGCAACAGGGACGTATTTTAAGATGAATCAAGATGAAAATGTTGTATTTTATCTTCCCGTTCTTGGGAAACATAATGTATACAACGCATTAGCATCAATGGCAATTGCTAAATTTTTCGGTGTAACATCGGAAGAGATGAAACAAGGTTTAGTGACGCTAAAAATGACAGGTATGCGCATGGAAATTGTAAAAACAGATGCAGGATTAACAATCATTAATGACGCATATAATGCAAGTCCAACGGCGATGGAAGCTGCATTTCATTTAATGAATGGGCTAGATGGATTTTCTAAAAAAATCGTTGTTCTTGGTGATATGTTAGAGCTTGGCAATCAAGAAGTACAATTTCATTATGAAGTTGGAAAATTAATTGATCCAGCACGAATCTCCTACGTGTTTACATATGGTAAACTAGGGGCACAAATTGCAGAAGGTGCAAAAATTAATTTTTCAAATGAGCGTGTAAAAGCGTATGATAATAAAGAAAAACTTGTAAAAGATTTACAGGAAGTCGTTGATGTGAAAGACGTTGTATTAGTAAAAGCATCTCGCGGGATGAAGTTAGAAGAAGTCATTACGTTGTTGAAATAATTGGAGTATGTAAATGGGATTATAAATGCAAAAAGAGAAGAAACTAATAATAAGCGCTTACAGTTAAACATTTGAAAAGGTAAAGTGAAGAAAAAAGCTCTTTATGTGAAATAAGGTAACAGTTGGGGTTTGCTTTTTGCACATACAAAACTTATAATTGATAAAGTGTAATAACGTTTAGAAATATTTTCATGAAGAATATACGCCCGTTTATATACGTGAGCATTCAGGAAAAGGGCTTTTCCGCACATACGGAAAACGCCTTTTTTTAAATGATAAGTATAGGATAGAAAAGGAGAAGTAACATTGACAACATTTCGAGAATTAGGATTAAGTGATTCTTTACTGCAATCGGTTGAAAGTATGGGCTTTGAAGAGGCTACGCCAATTCAAGCTGAAACAATTCCACATGCATTGCAAGGTAAAGATATTATTGGGCAAGCGCAAACAGGTACAGGGAAAACAGCTGCATTCGGATTACCACTATTAGATAAAGTGGATACAAATAAAGAAACAATTCAAGGGATTGTTATCGCTCCAACGCGAGAATTAGCGATTCAAGTTGGTGAAGAACTTTACAAAATTGGTAAGCATAAGCGTGTTCGTATTCTACCAATTTATGGTGGTCAAGATATTAATCGCCAAATTCGTGCTCTAAAAAAACACCCACACATTATTGTTGGTACGCCGGGACGTATTTTAGATCACATCAACCGTAAAACACTTCGTCTACAAAATGTAGAAACAGTGGTTCTTGATGAAGCGGATGAAATGTTAAACATGGGCTTCATTGAAGATATTGAAGCAATTTTAACAGATGTGCCAGAAACACATCAAACATTATTATTCTCAGCAACAATGCCAGATCCGATCCGTCGTATTGCTGAGCGTTTCATGACTGAACCTCAACATATTAAAGTAAAAGCAAAAGAAGTAACAATGCCAAACATTCAGCAGTTCTATGTAGAAGTGCAAGAAAAGAAAAAGTTTGACGTGTTAACACGCTTACTAGATATTCAATCGCCAGAACTTGCAATCGTGTTCGGTCGTACGAAGCGTCGTGTTGATGAATTATCTGAAGCATTGAACTTACGTGGTTATGCAGCAGAAGGTATTCATGGTGATTTAACACAAGCAAAACGTATGTCAGTATTACGTAAATTTAAAGAAGGTTCTATTGAAGTTCTTGTTGCAACAGACGTAGCAGCACGTGGTCTTGATATTTCAGGCGTAACACACGTATACAACTTTGATATTCCACAAGATCCAGAATCATACGTTCACCGCATTGGTCGTACGGGCCGTGCTGGTAAAAAAGGAATGGCGATGTTATTCGTAACACCTCGTGAGTCTGGACAATTAAAAAATATCGAGCGTACAACAAAACGTAAAATTGATCGTATGACTCCTCCAACATTAGATGAGGCATTAGAAGGTCAACAACGTTTAATCGCAGAAAAACTACAAAGCACAATTGAAAGTGAAAACTTATCATACTACAAGCGTATTGCAGAAGAAATGTTAGAAGAGCACGATTCTGTAGCGATTGTAGCAGCTGCTTTAAAAATGATGACAAAAGAGCCGGATACAACACCGATTGCTTTAACATCAGAACCACCTGTTGTTTCAAGAGGTGCTAAAAACCGTGGCGGTAACGGAAGTGGATATCGTGATGGTAACCGTAACCGTAGTCGTGATGGTCGTGGCGATGGCCGCAATCGTGATGGTCGTGGTGATGGTCGTAATCGCGATGGTAACCGTAATCGTGGTCGCAAAGGTGAAGGTCAAGGTCGTCCAGGATCTTCTACTGGACGCGGCGAAAGAAAAAGTCATAGCCGTAAACCACAAGCTTAATAAAAAAGAGGATGTCCAACAGGACATCCTCTTTTTTATGGAATGTAAGGTGTATGGATTCGTTTCAAAGTTATTATTGGGCAGTAATACCTCTACCTCAAGGTTTTACTTTATTAAAAATGGAGTAAGGATACCACCGATTAATAATCCAGCTAAATGGCTGATGGGGTTAGCGGAATGATCGAAGAAAGTAAAGCTAAGTAAAATAATTAAAATTGAAGAAAATAGAAATACTTCTTTTGTTTTGGGGGACCGATAGCGACTGTATAAAATAAAGAGCTGTGCGCCAAGTAATCCGAAAATTCCGCCCGATGCACCGGCATGTACGTACCCGAGGGGCATGATGAAATAAGAGAAAATATTACCGCTAATGCCAGCGATAAAAAATAAAATGGCAAAAGAGATGCTACCTAGCTGTTTTTCGATAGATTGACCGAGAAAAAAGAGACAAATGCTATTGGAGAAAAAGTGCCCTAAGTCTATATGTATAAATAGAGAAGTTATAAATCGCCACCATTCTCCTTTGGCAATGTATTCGTTATAGGCAGCTGTAGTAGAAAAGAAAAAGTCGCCTAATAAAACCATGATGAATTGCAAGCAGAGTAAAGAGAGAATAACGGGTGATAAGGTAATCCGTATATGTGGGATTGGCATATTTATATATTCACTCCTTTTGCAGCAGAAAGATTCTCTGTTATTCTTACAATATGAATGAAGGAGAACAAATAGAAGAAAGGAAATTTGTGAAATGATTATAGGGATTGGAATCGATATTATCGAACTAGAGAGAATTGAAAAAATGTTAGATGGAAAACTTAAATTTATGGAGCGTATTTTAACAGAGCGAGAGCGAGATGTTGCTGCTAAATTAAAAGGGCATCGTCTTGTGGAATTTGTGGCTGGAAGATTTGCAGCGAAAGAAGCGTATTCCAAAGCAGTTGGAACTGGTATTGGAAAAGAAGTGAGCTTTTTAGATATTGAAATACGAAATGATGATAGAGGTAAGCCGATTGTCTTTGTGAATACAGAGCATCTTGTTCATCTATCTATTAGTCATAGTCGAGAGTTCGCTGTGGCGCAAGTTGTTTTAGAAAGCTCGTCACGCTAGTCTGCATATTTTACATCTTTGTCTCATATATTTGAGTAGCGATAAGGAAGAACTATCTTCCATTCATTTATAGGGGCAAAGGGGGCTGAAGGTATGAAAAGGCGGCTATTTTTGTTTATTGTCGGTTTATTGACCGTTTTTGTATTAGCGGGCTGTATGGAAAAGAAACAAGAAGATGTAGTGCGAGATTTAGATGCGAAAGTTAAGAATATGAAGAGTTATCAAGCGGAAGCAAAATTATCTATTAAAACGGGCAATGAACCACAGGAATATAACGTGGAAGTTTGGTATAAAGAACCTACTTATTATCGTGTGAATTTAAAGAATGCGAAAAAGGATCAAAGCCAAATTATTTTACGAAATAATGAAGGTGTATTCGTTTTAACGCCATCTCTTAATAAAAGTTTTCGATTTCAAAGTGATTGGCCGCAAAATAGCAGCCAAGCGTATTTGTATGAATCACTTGTAAGAGATATTTTAAAAGATAAGAATCTTTCGTTTGAGAAAACAGATAAACATTATATTTTTAAAACGAAAACGAATTATCACCATCAAAATATGTTGCCAAAGCAAGAAATCAAGTTTAATAAAAGTGATTTAGCACCTGTTTCAGTGAAATTAATGGATGGTGACCAAAATGTTCTCGTACAAGTGGAATTTTCGAAAGTGAAGTTTGATACGAAGTTTGATAAAGGTGCATTTGATATGAAACAAAACATGTCTCGTGCACAAGTGGATATACAAACAACAGCGAAGGAAGAAAAGCCATTTGCTATTTTATATCCACGTGATACACCGCAAGGTATGGAATTAAAAGAGGAGAAGGAGTTAAAGACAGATAGTGGCAAGCGTGCGATACTCACATACGTTGGAAATAAGAAGTCTTTTACATTAATACAAGAGAAGGAGAAGGCTGCATTGACTGCAACTCCAATAGGTGTAAGTGGAGAGTTAGTTGATCTTGGTTTCACGATTGGTGCATTAACAAAAGATTCCCTTACATGGTCGCGTAACGGAGTGGAGTATATGCTCGTGTCTAAAGGTTTAGAACCAAATGAGTTGTTAATGGTAGCTCGTTCTGTTGCAGAAAAGCAAGTGAA
The DNA here is from genome assembly GCF_030348195.1 of Bacillus sp. DX4.1. Lineage (NCBI taxonomy): Bacteria > Bacillati > Bacillota > Bacilli > Caryophanales > Bacillaceae > Bacillus > Bacillus sp. DX4.1. The sequence goes on from NZ_JAUCFT010000008.1 coordinate 247,349, forward strand.
ATAAACTTCTTAGACGTGGTGACTTACGCTCGCCACGTTCTTTTCTTGTTTTGTGGAAGAGATTTCATAAAAAAAACGGATATAAAAGAATAAGCTTTGCATATCGTATAAAGGAAGTGTTTTTTTATATGGAAGAATCACCGTTTTACCGTGATACGTGGGTGGAAGTAGATTTGGATGCAATTTATAACAATGTAACTCACATCAAAGAAATCATCCCAGAAGATGTAGAGGTTTTCGCGGTGGTAAAAGCGAACGCATATGGACATGACTATGTTCCAGTCGCAAGAACCGCATTGGAGGCAGGAGCAACAAGATTAGCGGTTGCCGTTTTAGACGAGGCATTAGTGCTTCGCCGAGCGGGGATTACCGCACCAATTTTAGTGATAGGCCCATCACCACCACGTGATGTCAATGTAGCTGCTGAAAATGATGTGGCATTAACTGTTTTTCAAAAGGGATGGGTCGAAGAGGCGATAGAAATTTGGGATAGCTCGGTGCCGCTACATTTTCATATTAATTTCGATAGTGGTATGGGGAGAATTGGAATTCGGAAACGCAAAGAATTAAAAGGTTTTTTACGAAGTTTAGAAGATGCTCCGTTTTTTGAACTAGAAGGAGTGTATACGCATTTTTCAACTGCGGATGAAGTGGAGACTTCTTACTTTGATAAGCAATATAATACGTTTTTGGAACAGCTGAGTTGGTTAGAGGAATTTGGAGTGGATCCAGAGTTCATTCATGCAGCTAATAGTGCAGCGACCATGCGGTTTCATGGTATTAAGTTTAATGCTGTGCGGCTTGGAATCGCAATGTATGGACTAACGCCGTCTGTAGAAATACATCCGTTCTTACCCATTAAATTAGAACCGGCACTTTCATTTCATACAACGGTAGCGCATATTAAAGAGGTAATCAAAGGTGATGGGATTAGTTATAATGTCACTTATCGAACGAGAACAGAAGAGTGGATTGCTACGGTTCCTGTTGGATATGCGGATGGATGGCTTAGAAGGTTACAAGGCTTTAAAGTGCTTGTGAACGGGAAAAGAGTTCCGATTGTAGGTAGGATTACAATGGATCAATTCATGCTGCGTCTTCCTCGTAAAGTCCCGCTTGGAACGAAAGTTACGCTTATTGGAAAACAGGGGGATGAATACATTAGTGCAACTGAGGTTGCTGAGTATTCTGGAACGATTAATTATGAAATTATCGCGACAATCAGTTTTCGTGTTCCTCGTGTATTTATTAGAGACGGTAAAGTGGTAGAAGTCATAAATTATTTAAATGGTATATAAAATATCTTTTTTTATATTTGTCATCGTGGTTGATGGCCTTCGATTAGAGCTATAGAGAGGATATTTCCTGTTACAATGAGATAAAAAGTACGAGAGAGTGAATGTTTTGTTTGTGAATTGGAAAACATAAACAGGGAACAAGGAAGTCTTTGCAACAGGCTCCATACAATGGTATTATTACAATAGGTGTCATATATATTTGGGTGTGTAGTTGACGGTGGAGGTGTATTTTTGTGTCCGAATCAAGTGTAACTACTGAAATCGTGATTCGGTTGCCAAAGCAGATGGTAACAGAATTGGACGTAATTGGAAAACTAGAGAATAAGAATCGCCATGAACTAATTTGCCAGGCAACAAAACTGTTATTGCGTCAACATAAGACAAAGAAACGCTACCAACATGAATCAATGCGACGTGGGTATATTGAAATGGGAAAAATTAATCTTGGTATTGCATCTGAAGCTTTCTTAGCAGAGTATGAAGCAGCTCATACAGTAGAACGCTTAGTTAGCGGGGGGTAATATTTTGATTGTAAAACGCGGCGACGTGTATTTTGCAGACCTTTCCCCAGTTGTTGGTTCTGAGCAAGGAGGCGTTCGTCCGGTTCTTGTCATTCAAAATGACATCGGAAATCGTTTTAGTCCGACTGTAATTGTAGCGGCTATTACTGCGCAGATTCAAAAAGCAAAATTACCCACACATGTGGAAATTGATGCGAAAAAGTACGGATTTGAGCGAGATTCTGTTATTTTGCTCGAACAGATTCGAACAATCGATAAGCAACGCTTAACGGACAAAATCACTCACTTAGATGAGCTGATGATGAGTCGTGTAGATGAAGCTTTACAAATTAGTTTAGGACTAATAGATTTTTAAATCGGCAGTTTAAGTTGCTCTCTTTTAAGGGCAACTTTTTTTTATTAGGGAGGTTTCAGTTGTATATGGAAATGGTAGATAATCGACAAGCGTTAATGAAAATGTTAGTGAAAGAATTAGGGTTTACAGAAAAGCAAGTTCGCAATGTTATTCAATTAACAGAAGAAGGTAACACAGTTCCATTTATTGCTCGTTACCGAAAAGAATGGACAGGTTCTTTAGATGAAGTGCAAATTCGTGAGATTTTAGAAAGATGGCAATATATGATGCAGCTTGAGAGCCGGAAAGAAGAAGTGATCCGTCTTATTGATGAAAAAGGAAAGTTAACAGAAGAGCTGCGTCGTAATATTGTATCCGCGACTAAGTTGCAGGAAGTGGAAGACCTGTATCGTCCTTATAAAGAAAAAAGACGAACAAAAGCAACGATTGCGAAGGAAAAAGGATTAGAGCCGTTAGCGGAGTGGTTACTTCTGTTTACAAAAGAAAATCCGGTAGATAAGGCAAAGTTATTTATTGATGCTGGAAAAGAAGTTCAATCCTCTGAAGAGGCGTTACAAGGTGCGCAAGATATTATTGCTGAAATCGTATCGGATGATGCAACGTGTCGTAGCTGGGTTCGTAATGTTACCTTTAAAAAAGGGATGATTTCTTCTTCTGTAAAAGATGAAGAGAAGGATGAAAAAAATATATATGAAATGTATTATAGCTATGAAGAACCGTTGCAAAAAATTGTGCCGCATCGTGTGCTGGCGATGAACCGTGGTGAGAAAGAGGATGTTCTAAAAGTTTCTATTGTCTCGCCGGTAGAAGAAATTGTTCGTTTTTTACATAAAAAAGTGATTCGTGATTTTCACTCCCAAAGCGCATCTTATGTACAATTCGCAGTTGAAGATGGATATAAGCGATTAATTCAACCGTCAATTGAACGAGAAATTCGAAAAGAATTGACTGAAACGGCAGAAGAACAAGCTATTCATATCTTCTCTGAGAATTTACGTAATTTGTTGTTGCAGCCGCCAATGAAAGGCAAAGTTGTATTAGCGGTTGATCCAGCATACCGAACAGGGTGTAAGTTAGCGGTGGTGGATGATACAGGGAAGGTTCTTTATATTGATGTAATTTATCCTCATCCTCCTGTTAGGAAATATGAAGATGCAAAAGCGAAGGTCACTTCCATTTTAGAAAAATATCAAGTTGAGATGATTGCGATTGGAAATGGTACAGCTTCTCGAGAAACAGAAGAATTTATTGTAGATGTATTGCAAACAGTTACGCGAGATGTATTCTATATTATCGTCAATGAAGCTGGTGCTAGTGTATATTCAGCTTCTGATTTGGCTCGTGAGGAATTTCCGAATTTCCAAGTTGAGGAAAGAAGTGCGGTTTCCATTGGACGACGTTTGCAAGATCCACTGGCTGAGCTTGTGAAGATTGATCCGAAGTCAGTTGGAGTAGGGCAATATCAACATGATGTATCGCAAAAGAGATTAAATGAATCATTAACGTTTGTTGTGGAAACAGCTGTTAACCAAGTTGGAGTAAATGTGAATACAGCTTCAGTTGCTTTATTACAATATGTTTCCGGTTTGTCAAAGACGGTTGCGAAAAATATTGTAAATAAACGTGAGGAAGATGGGAAGTTTACAAAACGGGCAGAACTAAAGAAAATACCGCGTTTAGGTGCGAAAACATACGAACAATGTATTGGCTTCTTACGTATATTAGAAGGTGAAAATCCACTGGATCGAACAAGTATTCATCCAGAGCAGTATAAAAATGTAGAATTACTATTAAAAAGCTTAGGATTATCGTTTGGTGATGTAGGACAACCGCATTTGCAGAAATGTTTAGAGGATGTAGAGCTTTCTAAATTATCTCAAGAAACGAATATTGGAGAGCCGACATTAGTGGATATTATAGATGCTTTGATTAGCCCGGAACGAGATATGCGTGATGAGTTACCAAAGCCGCTTTTGAAAAAGGGAATTTTGAAATTAGAAGACTTAAAACGCGGTATGGAGTTAGAAGGAACAGTTCGTAATGTTGTTGACTTTGGCGCATTTGTGGATATTGGTGTAAAACAAGATGGTTTAGTTCATATTTCGAAATTGAGTAAGCGATTTGTAAAACATCCGTTAGATATTGTATCAGTTGGACAGATTGTAAAGGTATGGGTAGATAATGTTGATATGAAAAAAGGTCGCGTTGCATTATCTATGTTACCAATCGAGTGATAAAAAAAGGGAGTAGGGATGAGACTGCTCCCTTCTTTTTATCCCGCTATTCGCGGGCAGTGATACCCCACTTCAAAATTCAGCAAAAGCAAAGAAGTTAGGTGGGAGATACACTGCCAGTAAAAGCCTGATTGATGAAACTAATAATCAGTAGGGAGATGAAGAAAACCCCCACTGATTAAAGTTTCACTTTGTTAGGAGTTTTGATGTGTTTTGTTATAGTAAAACCAGCATTCGTTCAGCAATCTAATTTGATACCGGTTTTTTTCATAATAGGCACGTCGCATTTGCTTGCGAAGCCATACGGGCATATGAATCCCTCCTTGTTTTATCCCGCTCTAACAGGCAGTAAACCACAGCTCGAAATGCAGAGGAAACAAAGCGAGTGGTAACTGCTCATAAGAGTCTGATTGGTGAGGGTTTGCTCTATCAGTGGGAGATGAAGGAAGCGTCCGCTGATAGAAGTTTCACGTTATGACTGAGTATGGGTATATGTACTATTTAATATATGTGCAGGAAGAGAGAAAAGTGTAAGTTTATTTTTTTAGTTAGGGGAAATAAAGATGGATGAAATAGAGGTTCAAAGACTTGTAGAAGAAATATCGTTGAAGTACTTCGGGAAGGCTTTTTTACATAAAGCAACATTCAATAAACGATTACGCACAACTGGTGGGAGATATTTATTACAAAGTCATAATATAGAATTGAATTATCGTTATTATGAAATGCATGGAAAAGAAGAAT
>NZ_JAUCFT010000008.1:257500-310000 GCF_030348195.1 Bacillus sp. DX4.1
AGGAGAGAATCCTAAGGTGTGCGAGAGAACTCTGGTTAAGGAACTCGGCAAAATGACCCCGTAACTTCGGGAGAAGGGGTGCTTTCTTAACGGAAAGCCGCAGTGAATAGGCCCAAGCGACTGTTTAGCAAAAACACAGGTCTCTGCGAAGCCGTAAGGCGAAGTATAGGGGCTGACACCTGCCCGGTGCTGGAAGGTTAAGGAGAGGGGTTAGCGCAAGCGAAGCTCTGAACTGAAGCCCCAGTAAACGGCGGCCGTAACTATAACGGTCCTAAGGTAGCGAAATTCCTTGTCGGGTAAGTTCCGACCCGCACGAAAGGTGTAACGATTTGGGCACTGTCTCAACCAGAGACTCGGTGAAATTATAGTACCTGTGAAGATGCAGGTTACCCGCGACAGGACGGAAAGACCCCGTGGAGCTTTACTGTAGCCTGATATTGAATTTTGGTACAGTTTGTACAGGATAGGCGGGAGCCATTGAAACCGGAGCGCTAGCTTCGGTGGAGGCGCTGGTGGGATACCGCCCTGACTGTATTGAAATTCTAACCTACGGGTCTCATCGACCCGGGAGACAGTGTCAGGTGGGCAGTTTGACTGGGGCGGTCGCCTCCTAAAGTGTAACGGAGGCGCCCAAAGGTTCCCTCAGAATGGTTGGAAATCATTCGTAGAGTGCAAAGGCATAAGGGAGCTTGACTGCGAGACCTACAAGTCGAGCAGGGACGAAAGTCGGGCTTAGTGATCCGGTGGTTCCGCATGGAAGGGCCATCGCTCAACGGATAAAAGCTACCCCGGGGATAACAGGCTTATCTCCCCCAAGAGTCCACATCGACGGGGAGGTTTGGCACCTCGATGTCGGCTCATCGCATCCTGGGGCTGTAGTCGGTCCCAAGGGTTGGGCTGTTCGCCCATTAAAGCGGTACGCGAGCTGGGTTCAGAACGTCGTGAGACAGTTCGGTCCCTATCCGTCGTGGGCGCAGGAAATTTGAGAGGAGCTGTCCTTAGTACGAGAGGACCGGGATGGACGCACCGCTGGTGTACCAGTTGTTCTGCCAAGGGCATAGCTGGGTAGCTATGTGCGGAAGGGATAAGTGCTGAAAGCATCTAAGCATGAAGCCCCCCTCAAGATGAGATTTCCCATAGCGTAAGCTAGTAAGATCCCTGAAAGATGATCAGGTTGATAGGTTCGAGGTGGAAGCATGGTGACATGTGGAGCTGACGAATACTAATAGATCGAGGACTTAACCATATAAATATGAAGCAATGTTATCTAGTTTTGAAGGAATATACCTTCATCAGTTTGGTGATGATGGCAGAGAGGTCACACCCGTTCCCATACCGAACACGGAAGTTAAGCTCTCTAGCGCCGATGGTAGTTGGGACCTTGTCCCTGTGAGAGTAGGACGTCGCCAAGCAACCTGTAGACGAGTCATAATGACTCGTCTTTTTTGTGTTTTTAAAGGAAAAAGTAGAAAATAGTGGACTGCATTGTCTAGCGGTTTCTACTTGATTGGTAAGGGCTAATAATCAGTGGGGGATGAAGAAAAAAACGACTGATTAAAGTTTTACTTTATATGCCTCGTGTTAATCTAGGGAATTATTTATCGATAGATTAAGAGATTTTGCGGACATTTTATATGCGCAATTTTTATAAAAATACTTTCCTAATTCTGCAGCAAGTTCTTGAACCAAAAGATACTGTTTTTTTTATTCCTATTTCAATTGCTCTTTGCATTTCCTTCTCATATCCACAATGGTCATTACGTAATTTGAAAATCATAGCCTTAAATTAATGCAATTGAACGTGTGCATAGGGGAGGTTATGAATTGCAGCAAGTTTAAATGATTCATCCATAAGTTCGCTAACGACTTCCCAGTCTTTAAGTTCTATATGAATTTCAATTAGGCTGCGTAATGAATATCTTTTTTCTGTTTTTAAGCCTGTGTTTATACGGATTTTACCAAGTTTTTCACCGATTTCCATATGCTCACTCCTCTATGTAATAGTAAAGAATAATACGAGTTATATTTAGAATAATTCATTTGTGATGTTTACTGGTGATTTTACAATACCAGTAGCAAGTAGTCCTGAGTTTGTGCAAATAATTGCTAAAGCAAATTCTATATATCATATCAATCATATTTTTATTGATATTTAGAACGGGATGTTTGAAGTGAATAGTAAAACGATTTACTTTCTTATGTATGTTATGGCAATCGTTTTAGTGGCATTAGGGATTATTGTAGTAAAAGCTAGACGATAGAGAGGGTAAGAGATGCTAGCTATTTAAAATATAGACAGGCTGTTTGATTGTACTATGAAGATATTAAATTGTGTTTTCATAAGTATGAATTAGATATAGTTAACACGAACGAAGTAGGCTATGTGAAACCCGTTGCATCTAGTGATCAACTAAGTGTGAATAAATGAATCTTAGGATGGGATAGTAAGTATGATGTTTTGAAACATAACCCATTAGTAATGAGAAAAGATATATTTTAGTAAAAAGCAATATCAAACAGACAAGGAAATCGCTTCTTAGTATGGATGAGAGAGATAAGCTTTTCTTTAACAGAGCCTAAAAGAAAGAAGGAGGATCTTCTTCATAGGCCATTGTAATGAAGAGGCCTAAACCATTAGGCGGATGAGTCTACTATTGATGGAGGTCTCGCTTTAGGGAAGGTAGCTTTTGTATAGGGGTAGAAAATTTTGGTTTTAAGGAAAAAAGTATTGCTTTTATAAGAACAAGCGTGTAGTATTATATGAGTCGCTGATGCAACAGAGCAGAAAGCGAAAAAACAAAATAAAAAAACTTAGTTGACATTGAATAACTGAGATGTTAACATAAGGGAGTCGCAAATGAGCGGCAAACAAGTTCTTTGAAAACTGAACGAAACAAACAACGTGCAACGTCAATTTTTATTTTTATGATGCTAGACAAACTAACTTTATTGGAGAGTTTGATCCTGGCTCAGGATGAACGCTGGCGGCGTGCCTAATACATGCAAGTCGAGCGAATGGATTAAGAGCTTGCTCTTATGAAGTTAGCGGCGGACGGGTGAGTAACACGTGGGTAACCTGCCTACAAGACTGGGATAACTCCGGGAAACCGGGGCTAATACCGGATAACATTTTGCACTGCATGGTGCGAAATTGAAAGGCGGCTTCGGCTGTCACTTGTAGATGGACCTGCGTCGCATTAGCTAGTTGGTGAGGTAACGGCTCACCAAGGCAACGATGCGTAGCCGACCTGAGAGGGTGATCGGCCACACTGGGACTGAGACACGGCCCAGACTCCTACGGGAGGCAGCAGTAGGGAATCTTCCGCAATGGACGAAAGTCTGACGGAGCAACGCCGCGTGAGTGATGAAGGCTTTCGGGTCGTAAAACTCTGTTGTTAGGGAAGAACAAGTGCTAGTTGAATAAGCTGGCACCTTGACGGTACCTAACCAGAAAGCCACGGCTAACTACGTGCCAGCAGCCGCGGTAATACGTAGGTGGCAAGCGTTATCCGGAATTATTGGGCGTAAAGCGCGCGCAGGTGGTTTCTTAAGTCTGATGTGAAAGCCCACGGCTCAACCGTGGAGGGTCATTGGAAACTGGGAGACTTGAGTGCAGAAGAGGAAAGTGGAATTCCATGTGTAGCGGTGAAATGCGTAGAGATATGGAGGAACACCAGTGGCGAAGGCGACTTTCTGGTCTGTAACTGACACTGAGGCGCGAAAGCGTGGGGAGCAAACAGGATTAGATACCCTGGTAGTCCACGCCGTAAACGATGAGTGCTAAGTGTTAGAGGGTTTCCGCCCTTTAGTGCTGAAGTTAACGCATTAAGCACTCCGCCTGGGGAGTACGGCCGCAAGGCTGAAACTCAAAGGAATTGACGGGGGCCCGCACAAGCGGTGGAGCATGTGGTTTAATTCGAAGCAACGCGAAGAACCTTACCAGGTCTTGACATCCTTTGAAAACCCTAGAGATAGGGCTTCCCCTTCGGGGGCAAAGTGACAGGTGGTGCATGGTTGTCGTCAGCTCGTGTCGTGAGATGTTGGGTTAAGTCCCGCAACGAGCGCAACCCTTGATCTTAGTTGCCAGCATTTAGTTGGGCACTCTAAGGTGACTGCCGGTGACAAACCGGAGGAAGGTGGGGATGACGTCAAATCATCATGCCCCTTATGACCTGGGCTACACACGTGCTACAATGGACGGTACAAAGAGCTGCAAGACCGCGAGGTGGAGCTAATCTCATAAAACCGTTCTCAGTTCGGATTGTAGGCTGCAACTCGCCTACATGAAGCTGGAATCGCTAGTAATCGCGGATCAGCATGCCGCGGTGAATACGTTCCCGGGCCTTGTACACACCGCCCGTCACACCACGAGAGTTTGTAACACCCGAAGTCGGTGGGGTAACCTTTATGGAGCCAGCCGCCTAAGGTGGGACAGATGATTGGGGTGAAGTCGTAACAAGGTAGCCGTATCGGAAGGTGCGGCTGGATCACCTCCTTTCTATGGAGAATTGATGAACGCAGTTCATCAATATACGTTGACTTGTTTCGTTTCGTTCAGTTTTGAGAGAACTAAATCTCTCGAAATGTATGTTCTTTGAAAACTAGATAACAGTGTAGCTCATATTTTTTTAATTAATTTTGGTTAAGTTAGAAAGGGCGCACGGTGGATGCCTTGACACTAGGAGTCGATGAAGGACGGGACTAACGCCGATATGCTTCGGGGAGCTGTAAGTAAGCTTTGATCCGAAGATTTCCGAATGGGGAAACCCACTATACGTAATGGTATGGTATCCTTACCTGAATACATAGGGTATGGAAGACAGACCCAGGGAACTGAAACATCTAAGTACCTGGAGGAAGAGAAAGCAAATGCGATTTCCTGAGTAGCGGCGAGCGAAACGGAATCTAGCCCAAACCAAGAGGCTTGCCTCTTGGGGTTGTAGGACATTCTATACGGAGTTACAAAGGAACGGGGTAGACGAAGCAGCCTGGAAAGGCTCGTCATAGAAGGTAACAACCCTGTAGTCGAAACTTCGTTCCCTCTTGAATGTATCCTGAGTACGGCGGAACACGTGAAATTCCGTCGGAATCTGGGAGGACCATCTCCCAAGGCTAAATACTCCCTAGTGATCGATAGTGAACCAGTACCGTGAGGGAAAGGTGAAAAGCACCCCGGAAGGGGAGTGAAAGAGATCCTGAAACCGTGTGCCTACAAATAGTCAGAGCCCGTTAATGGGTGATGGCGTGCCTTTTGTAGAATGAACCGGCGAGTTACGATCCCGTGCGAGGTTAAGCTGAAGAGGCGGAGCCGTAGCGAAAGCGAGTCTGAATAGGGCGTTTAGTACGTGGTCGTAGACCCGAAACCAGGTGATCTACCCATGTCCAGGGTGAAGTTCAGGTAACACTGAATGGAGGCCCGAACCCACGCACGTTGAAAAGTGCGGGGATGAGGTGTGGGTAGCGGAGAAATTCCAATCGAACCTGGAGATAGCTGGTTCTCCCCGAAATAGCTTTAGGGCTAGCCTTAAGTGTAAGAGTCTTGGAGGTAGAGCACTGATTGAACTAGGGGTCCTCATCGGATTACCGAATTCAGTCAAACTCCGAATGCCAATGACTTATCCTTAGGAGTCAGACTGCGAGTGATAAGATCCGTAGTCAAAAGGGAAACAGCCCAGACCGCCAGCTAAGGTCCCAAAGTGTGTATTAAGTGGAAAAGGATGTGGAGTTGCTTAGACAACTAGGATGTTGGCTTAGAAGCAGCCACCATTTAAAGAGTGCGTAATAGCTCACTAGTCGAGTGACTCTGCGCCGAAAATGTACCGGGGCTAAATACACCACCGAAGCTGCGGATTGATACCTATGGTATCAGTGGTAGGGGAGCGTTCTAAGGGCAGTGAAGTCAGACCGTAAGGACTGGTGGAGCGCTTAGAAGTGAGAATGCCGGTATGAGTAGCGAAAGACGGGTGAGAATCCCGTCCACCGAATGCCTAAGGTTTCCTGAGGAAGGCTCGTCCGCTCAGGGTTAGTCAGGACCTAAGCCGAGGCCGACAGGCGTAGGCGATGGACAACAGGTTGATATTCCTGTACCACCTCTTTATCGTTTGAGCAATGGAGGGACGCAGAAGGATAGAAGAAGCGTGCGATTGGTTGTGCACGTCCAAGCAGTTAGGCTGATAAGTAGGCAAATCCGCTTATCGTGAAGGCTGAGCTGTGATGGGGAAGCTCCTTATGGAGCGAAGTCTTTGATTCCCCGCTGCCAAGAAAAGCTTCTAGCGAGATAAAAGGTGCCTGTACCGCAAACCGACACAGGTAGGCGAGGAGAGAATCCTAAGGTGTGCGAGAGAACTCTGGTTAAGGAACTCGGCAAAATGACCCCGTAACTTCGGGAGAAGGGGTGCTTTCTTAACGGAAAGCCGCAGTGAATAGGCCCAAGCGACTGTTTAGCAAAAACACAGGTCTCTGCGAAGCCGTAAGGCGAAGTATAGGGGCTGACACCTGCCCGGTGCTGGAAGGTTAAGGAGAGGGGTTAGCGCAAGCGAAGCTCTGAACTGAAGCCCCAGTAAACGGCGGCCGTAACTATAACGGTCCTAAGGTAGCGAAATTCCTTGTCGGGTAAGTTCCGACCCGCACGAAAGGTGTAACGATTTGGGCACTGTCTCAACCAGAGACTCGGTGAAATTATAGTACCTGTGAAGATGCAGGTTACCCGCGACAGGACGGAAAGACCCCGTGGAGCTTTACTGTAGCCTGATATTGAATTTTGGTACAGTTTGTACAGGATAGGCGGGAGCCATTGAAACCGGAGCGCTAGCTTCGGTGGAGGCGCTGGTGGGATACCGCCCTGACTGTATTGAAATTCTAACCTACGGGTCTCATCGACCCGGGAGACAGTGTCAGGTGGGCAGTTTGACTGGGGCGGTCGCCTCCTAAAGTGTAACGGAGGCGCCCAAAGGTTCCCTCAGAATGGTTGGAAATCATTCGTAGAGTGCAAAGGCATAAGGGAGCTTGACTGCGAGACCTACAAGTCGAGCAGGGACGAAAGTCGGGCTTAGTGATCCGGTGGTTCCGCATGGAAGGGCCATCGCTCAACGGATAAAAGCTACCCCGGGGATAACAGGCTTATCTCCCCCAAGAGTCCACATCGACGGGGAGGTTTGGCACCTCGATGTCGGCTCATCGCATCCTGGGGCTGTAGTCGGTCCCAAGGGTTGGGCTGTTCGCCCATTAAAGCGGTACGCGAGCTGGGTTCAGAACGTCGTGAGACAGTTCGGTCCCTATCCGTCGTGGGCGCAGGAAATTTGAGAGGAGCTGTCCTTAGTACGAGAGGACCGGGATGGACGCACCGCTGGTGTACCAGTTGTTCTGCCAAGGGCATAGCTGGGTAGCTATGTGCGGAAGGGATAAGTGCTGAAAGCATCTAAGCATGAAGCCCCCCTCAAGATGAGATTTCCCATAGCGTAAGCTAGTAAGATCCCTGAAAGATGATCAGGTTGATAGGTTCGAGGTGGAAGCATGGTGACATGTGGAGCTGACGAATACTAATAGATCGAGGACTTAACCATATAATATGAAGCAATGTTATCTAGTTTTGAAGGAATATACCTTCATAAGTCTGGTAATGATGGCAGAGAGGTCACACCCGTTCCCATACCGAACACGGAAGTTAAGCTCTCTAGCGCCGATGGTAGTTGGGACCTTGTCCCTGTGAGAGTAGGACGTTGCCAGGCTTTTATATCGTCGCGGGGTGGAGCAGTACGGTAGCTCGTCGGGCTCATAACCCGAAGGTCGCAGGTTCAAATCCTGTCCCCGCAACCAATGGTCCCGTGGTGTAGTGGTTAACATGCCTGCCTGTCACGCAGGAGATCGCCGGTTCGACCCCGGTCGGGACCGCCATTTATACAAAGAAAAGAACGAAACAACTTGTTTCGTATTTTTTTATTTATTTAAAAAACTTATAAAGACAGTCAATCTTATCCTTAGGAAAACTCCTAAGGTCTTTTTTTATATGATCAAAAATGAAACAAAGTGAAAAAAACTGTATAATAAAGAGCAGAGAATATTGTAAGTAAGGTAGGTGAAACCTTTGAATAGATATGAAATTATGACAACGTCTTCTGAAGAAACACAGGAATTATCAGAGAAGCTGGGACAACTTGTTGAGGCGCAAGATGTACTTATTTTAGAAGGAGACCTTGGGGCAGGCAAGACAACATTCACGAAGGGCCTTGCAAAAGGGCTTGGTGTAAAGCGTGTTGTAAATAGTCCAACATTCAATATTATTAAAGAGTACAAAGGGCGACTACCGCTATATCATATGGACGTGTATCGTTTAGCGGAAAGTGAAGAGGATCTAGGATTTGATGAATATTTTTATGGTGAAGGCATAACAGTTGTAGAATGGGCGCATTTAATTGAATCTTTCCTACCGACTTCACAGTTAAAGATTAGTTTATTTCATGAAGGTGATAATACAAGAAGAATTGTACTAGAGCCAAGTGGAGAACGTTATATTAGATTATGTGAGGAGCTATTACAAGATGAAAGTACTAGCAATTGACACTTCAAATTATGTAATGGGAGTTTCTCTTATTGATGGAAATACTGTTGTTGGAGAAATCATTACAAATTTAACAAAAAATCATTCTGTACGCCTTATGCCAGCTGTAGAACAGCTTTTGCAAGAGTGTAATGTAAAACCTAAAGATTTAAATAAAATTGTTGTAGCAGCTGGTCCTGGTTCGTATACAGGTGTTCGGATTGGAGTAACGGCAGCGAAAACATTAGCTTGGTCATTGCAAATTCCGATTGTGGGTGTGTCTAGCCTGGAAGTAGTAGCAGCAAACGGGGCGAATTTCCAAGGTGTTATTTGTCCATTATTTGATGGGCGCCGAGGACAAATTTATACAGGCTTGTATACATATAAAGAGGAACAGCTAATTTCTATAAAGGATGATCGAATCATTCTTATTGTGGATTGGTTACAGATGTTAAAAGATATGGGACAACCTGTTTTATTTATTGGAAATGATGTAGAACAACATAAAGAAACAATTGTAGAGCATTTGGGAGACTTAGCTATATTTGCTTCCTTTACAAAGAATAATCCAAGACCAAGTGAGTTAGCATTTTTAGGATTACAAAAAGAAGAACAAAGCGTACATACATTTGTTCCGAGCTATCTTCGTTTGGCAGAAGCAGAAACAAAATGGCTAGAAAGTCAAAAACAGTAGGGGTTAGAGCGATGGATATTACATTTCGAAAGATGACGACCGATGATATTGCCCAAATTGTTGCAATTGAAGAAGCGTCATTTACAACTCCTTGGACAGCCGACGCATTTTATCGTGAAATAACGACGAACGAATATGCGCACTATGTTGTAATAGAAAAAAATGATGCGGTAATTGGATACTGTGGATTATGGATTATTATTGATGAATCACATATTACGAACATAGCCATTTTACCAGAATACCGTGGTCAAAAGCTTGGAGATGCTTTGTTAAAAGAAGTAATAGATCAAGCGAAGGAAATAGGAGCTAAGACGATGACCCTTGAAGTAAGAGTGTCAAATGAAGTAGCGAAAAAGTTATACAGAAAGTATGGATTCCAAAATGGTGGGATTCGTAAACGATACTATACGGACAATTATGAAGATGGTCTTGTAATGTGGGTGAATATATAATGGAAAAAAATACAATTATACTTGGTATTGAAACGAGCTGTGATGAAACAGCTGTAGCAGTTGTCAAAAATGGAAAAGAAATAGTAGCAAATGTAGTGGCTTCACAAATCGAAAGTCATAAGCGTTTTGGCGGAGTTGTACCAGAAATAGCATCTCGTCATCACGTAGAACAAATCACAGTTGTGCTAGAGGAAGCATTAAAAGAAGCGAACATCTCATTTGAAGATATTGATGCAATCGCTGTAACGGAAGGGCCGGGGTTAGTAGGTGCACTTTTAATTGGTGTAAATGCAGCAAAAGCGGTTGCTTTTGCTCATGATATTCCGCTCATCGGTGTTCATCATATCGCTGGACATATTTATGCAAATCGCTTAGTAAAAGAGTTACAGTTCCCGCTGTTGTCACTTGTTGTATCAGGAGGGCATACAGAGCTTGTTTATATGAAAGAACATGGTTCATTTGAAGTAATTGGCGAGACGAGAGACGATGCTGCAGGAGAAGCATATGATAAAGTTGCACGTACGTTATCGATGCCGTATCCAGGTGGGCCACACATTGATCGCCTTGCTCATGAAGGAAAGCCAACGATTGATTTACCTCGTGCATGGCTCGAACCAGATTCTTATGACTTTAGCTTTAGTGGATTAAAATCAGCAGTTATCAACACTGTGCATAACGCAAAACAACGCGGGGAAGACATTGCACCAGAAGATTTAGCAGCTAGCTTCCAAGCGAGTGTAATAGATGTACTAGTAACGAAAGCAGTTCGTGCAGCAAAAGCGTATGATGTGAAACAAGTGCTTCTTGCTGGGGGTGTTGCAGCCAATAAAGGACTCCGTGCCCGTTTAGAGGAGGAGTTTGCAAAGAATGAACATATTGAGCTTATCATTCCGCCATTATCTTTATGCACAGATAATGCAGCGATGATTGCAGCAGCTGGAACGATTGCATATGAACAAGGAAAGCGTGCGACATTGGCATTGAACGCAAATCCAGGATTAGATATCGAAGCATAGTTATACACAAAATTAACCACAAGCTGTGGATAAAACCCATATTATCTGTTGATAATATGGGTTTTATTGTGTATATAAAGTGTGGATATTTTTTATGCGGATTGTGGATAATGTGGAAAAGATATTTCATCCCCTCATATTATAAAGGTGGATATGTGTATAATGTTGTGGATAACTAAAAAGAGGTCAGACGTTTGACTAGAATATTCTTATGTATATTGTAATTATACTGTATCTTTGATTTATCCTGCTATTTGCGGGCAGTAAACGCCCGATTGGTCAGGGCTAATAATCAGTGGGGAATGAAGAAAACCCCCGCCGTATAAAGTTTTACTTTATAAGGTGTAACTATTACCGATAGCATGTATGAAATGGAGACATAGTAAACTGTTTTTGTGCCATATCGGGCATTGGGATTAAAAAGAAAAAAGGAGATGACTTTGAGCCATCTCCTTTTTTTTCGTATATGAAAGACAGAGAGCTTATACGTGTAATTCTTCCCATTCTGCCATATATTTTTCTAGTTGCTCTTGCATCGTTTGCTTGGCTGTTGTAATTTCACTAGCGCGTTCGTAGTCGGCATACACTTCCGGCAGACAAAGTTGATCTTCTAATTCTGTAATTTCTTCTTCTAGTTTCGCGATATTTTCTTCTAATTCTTCAATTTTTCGTGAGCGTTGACGTTCTAACTTTTTACGTTCTTTTTCCTCAAGATAATTTATCTTTTCTTGAGCGATTTGTTTTTGGGCGGGTGCATTTGTTTCTAATTGTTCTAATTCTGCCCGTTCAAACATTTCATTTTTCTTTTCCACATAGTAATCGTAATCCCCTAAGTATTCTTGTGCACCATCTGTTGATAATTCAACGACTGTTGTCGTTACACGATTGATAAAATAGCGATCATGAGAGACAAACAAAAGGGTTCCTGGAAAATCGATTAAGGCATTTTCTAAAATTTCTTTGCTATTTAAATCGAGATGGTTCGTTGGCTCATCTAGAATGAGTAAATTGGACTTTTGCATCATTAATTTTGCTAAGGCCAATCTTGCCTTTTGTCCACCGCTTAGGGAAGAGACTGGTTTTAACACATCGTCTCCTGAGAATAAAAAGTTGCCGAGTAGGGTGCGAATCTCTTTTTCAGGTTGCATTGGATAGTCATCCCAAAGCTCGTTCAGAACACGCTTTGATGATGTTAAGTTGGCTTGTTCTTGGTCGTAGTATCCGATGGAGACATTAGAACCGAAAGAAATGTCTCCACCTAATGTCTCGATTTTATTTACAAGTGACTTTAGTAGCGTAGATTTCCCAATTCCGTTTGGTCCAACAAGTGCCACACTGTCTCCTCGTGTTAATCGTACATTAACATGCTCAATAACCGGTTCTTGATTATATCCAATGGAAACGTCTTTTACTTGTAGCACATCATTCCCACTTTGCTTTTCGATATCAAAATGAAAAGATGCTGATTTTGAATCACCTAATGGTTTGGTCATCAGTTCCATTCGTTCTAATTGTTTACGGCGACTTTGGGCACGCTTTGTTGTAGAAGCACGGGCAATATTTTTTTGAACAAAGTCCTCTAATTTTGCAACTTCGTCTTGCTGCTTTTCATAGCGCTTCATTTCCTGCTCATAGAGTGCGGCTTTTAAATCTAAATATTTACTGTAGTTTCCGACGTAACGTCTACTTTCTTTGTTAGAGATTTCATATACTTGTGTGACAAGCTTGTCTAAAAAGTAGCGATCATGGGAAACAATTAAAATAGCGCCCGGATAGCCTTGTAAGTATTGTTCTAGCCATGTTAGTGTATCAATGTCTAAATGGTTTGTCGGCTCGTCTAAAATAAGCAAGTCTGGTTTTGTTAATAGCAATTTACCAAGGGCTAACCGCGTTTTTTGACCACCGCTTAATGTGGAAATCGTTGTTCCATGCGTTTCTGCTGGAAAACCAAGGCCGCTTAAAATAGAGCGAATATCTGCTTCATATTGATAACCGCCTTTATCTTTATAATCCAGTTGCAATTGATCATAGTCAGCGAGCAATTTTTCATATGTAGCAGCGTTTGAGAAGTTTTCTTCCTTACCCATTTCTTGCTCTAACCTTCGAAGTTTTTTTTCCATGTGTTGTAGATGCGTAAAGACAGTTAATAATTCATCCCAAATGGTCAATGAAGTTTCTAAACCGGTATTCTGGGCTAAATAACCGATGGATACGTCTTTTGGTTTTATAATTTCACCATCGTCGTGAGAGAGTTCCCCTGCAATAATTTTTAATAGTGTAGATTTTCCAGCTCCATTTCGACCGACAAGGGCGATGCGATCTCTTGTTTGTACTTCAAGTTTAATGTTTGCAAGGATTGTTTCAGCACCGTACAATTTGGAAAGTCCGTTTACTTGTAATAAAATCAATTTTTTCACCTCAAATAATTTCTTAACTTTGCCATGTTTATATTTTTCAATCATACTAAAAATAGTGTATAGTTTAAAATAAAGAGAGAAGTCTCTCTCTATTATACAAGGAAAGTCTTAAGTGCTAAACTTCTGTATTTGTTCAAATCACATGAACAGAGATAGGAAGAGAGGAGTGGAGTGGTTTTATGGATCAACAAAAGATTCCACAGGCGACTGCCAAACGTTTGCCTCTATACTATCGATTTATCCAAAACTTATCTCTTTCTGGTAAGCAACGTGTATCATCTGCGGAATTAAGTGAAGCGGTGAAGGTAGACTCCGCAACAATTCGCAGAGATTTTTCATATTTTGGGGCGTTAGGGAAAAAGGGATACGGCTATAATGTGAATTATTTACTATCGTTTTTCCGAGAAACACTTGATCAAGATGATATAACACGTGTAGCACTTATTGGAGTGGGTAATTTAGGGACCGCTTTCTTACATTACAATTTCACGAAAAATAATAATACAAAAATTGAAATGGCTTTTGATGTAAATGAGGAGAAAGTTGGAAAAGAAATCGGAGGAATTCCTGTATATCATTTGGATGAACTTGAAGAGCGTTTGACAGATGATATACAAGTGGCAATATTAACAGTACCTGCTACTGTTGCACAAGCTGTGGCAGATCGATTAGCTCATACAAACGTACATGGAGTGTTGAATTTCACACCAGCACGGTTAAATGTATCAGAGAATATAAGGATACATCATATTGATTTAGCTGTAGAATTACAAACGCTTGTTTACTTTTTAAAAAATTATCCACAATAAAAACGCAGGGGAAATCCCTTGCGTTTTTATTGTTCTTTTTTTGTTTTCGTTTTGAATTTTACTAAGATAAGGTGAAGTGCTAAATTAAAATCTATTGTCGCCATACCAGCAAGCAGTAGCGTATAAAAATTCCAGATTGTATCTTCAACATTAATAATTGCTAAATATGTAAAAATACATCCAAGAAGGAAATACAGTGCTGCCATGAACAATGGTGAGTTTCTCATATTTAAAATCCTCCGATAAATCCTTGCATTTTTTCTGCTTCTTTTATCATTTCTTGTATTTGCTCATTACTTAATGCTACTTGAAATAGTGCAACTAATGTATTCATGGCAACGTGAGCCATGATGGGAACGATAATTCGTTTTGTTTTCACGTATAAGAAGGCGAAAACAAGACCCATAGCAGTGTATACCAATAGGTGCGTAAAATCAAAGTGGATAGCTGCGAATACAAGTGAACTAATGATAGCTGCGATAAAGAAATTAAACCTTTTATACAGTGTGCCAAATAAAATCTTTCTAAAGACAATTTCCTCTAAAATAGGGCCTAGTATAGATACAACAATGAGGAACCAAGGAGTGGTCCTTGCTATTTCCATTAAACGCTCTGTATTCTCAGAGCCTGGCTTAATACCTAACAAACGCATTTCGATCGTACCAGCAATCGTTTGAGAAAAGAAAGCTAAAAAGAATCCGATAAAGATCCAACCAATTGTGGCAGGAATACTGGCGCGTTTTGTATCGAAACGGCTGTCGCGAATATCTGTTCGCAGTAGCCAAAGTACGATGCATAACGCAATGAAAAAGCTAATAATTGCCCAATGACCAGTCATGATCTGTATTTTTTCATCTCGTGTTAAACCGCTATTATCATAAAGTCCAGTTTTTACAAGAAGTGGTAATCCGATGATACCTGATAATTGCATCAGAATATATGTAACTATAATCCACCAATACTGTTTATTCAAATTGGTTAACCATCCTTTCTAGCCCTTATGTTATGAGATAAGGCAGGATAACATGTAAACATCCAGCCAGGAGTACAGAATAACCGTGTGTTTTATTATTTTTTTGTAAATCTTTGCTTGAAAATGAAATAGGAAACAGGAAAAAGCTGTATCTATAGAGAAAACAACTTGTGGCATCTTTCTTATTGTAACATACGAGAAACGGAAAAGCCGATGCAATATAAAGTGAGCTAAGGCTCGCCTGTGTGATAATCATTCATTTACGTTTTGTAGAAAAAGCCTGTATATTGATTTGCAAAAAATTATGATTTTTTTACTTGCAAAAGAAATTTAGATTATTTATTATTATAAGTGTGTTAGCACTCGGAGCTACTGAGTGCTAATAAAGAAAATTTACATAGAAAAATGAGGAGGTTATTGTTCATGCTAAAGCCATTAGGTGATCGCGTTGTAATTGAGCTTGTTCAAGCAGAAGAAAAAACAGCAAGTGGTATCGTATTACCAGACACTGCAAAAGAAAAACCACAAGAGGGTAAAATCGTTGCAGTAGGTACTGGTCGTGTGCTTGAAAATGGTGAGCGTGTTGCTTTAGAGGTAGCAGCAGGCGATCTTATCATCTTCTCAAAATATGCAGGTACTGAAGTGAAATACGAAGGTACAGAATACTTGATTTTACGTGAAAGTGACATTTTAGCAATTATTGGTTAATTATATACATTTTTAAAAATCCAAGGGGGTCAAAAATTATGGCAAAAGATATTAAATTTAGTGAAGAAGCACGTCGTTCGATGCTTCGCGGTGTCGACACTCTTGCAAATGCAGTAAAAGTAACGCTTGGACCAAAAGGTCGCAACGTTGTACTTGAGAAAAAGTTTGGTTCACCACTTATTACAAATGATGGTGTAACAATTGCAAAAGAAATTGAATTAGAAGATGCATTCGAAAACATGGGTGCGAAATTAGTAGCAGAAGTTGCTAGTAAAACAAATGATGTAGCTGGTGACGGAACAACAACTGCAACTGTATTAGCGCAAGCAATGATTCTTGAAGGCTTAAAAAACGTAACAGCTGGTGCAAACCCAATGGGTCTTCGTAAAGGGATCGAAAAGGCTGTTGTTGCAGCAATTGAAGAATTAAAAACAATCTCTAAACCAATCGAAGGTAAATCTTCTATCGCACAAGTAGCTGCTATTTCATCTGCTGACGAAGAAGTAGGTCAATTAATTGCAGAAGCAATGGAACGCGTTGGTAACGATGGCGTTATTACATTAGAAGAATCTAAAGGCTTCACAACAGAATTAGATGTAGTAGAAGGTATGCAATTTGACCGTGGATATGCATCTCCTTACATGATTACTGATTCTGACAAAATGGAAGCAGTTCTTGATAATCCATATATCTTAATCACTGACAAAAAAATCGCTAACATTCAAGAGATTTTACCAGTGTTAGAGCAAGTGGTACAACAAGGTAAACCACTTCTTATCATTGCGGAAGATGTAGAAGGCGAAGCATTAGCTACATTAGTAGTGAACAAACTTCGTGGTACATTCAATGTAGTAGCTGTAAAAGCTCCTGGATTTGGTGACCGTCGTAAAGCAATGCTAGAAGATATCGCGATCTTAACTGGTGGTGAAGTGATCACTGAAGAATTAGGACGTGATTTAAAATCTGCTACTGTTGCATCTTTAGGCCGCGCTGGCAAAATTGTTGTAACGAAAGAAAATACAACAGTTGTTGAAGGTGTAGGTAGCACAGAACAAATCGAAGCTCGCATTGGTCAAATCCGTGCGCAATTAGAAGAAACAACTTCTGAGTTCGATCGTGAAAAATTACAAGAACGTCTTGCTAAACTTGCAGGCGGTGTAGCTGTAATTAAAGTTGGTGCAGCAACTGAAACTGAATTAAAAGAGCGTAAACTTCGCATTGAAGATGCTCTTAACTCAACTCGTGCAGCAGTAGAAGAAGGTATTGTTGCAGGTGGTGGTACTGCACTTATGAACGTATATACGAAAGTATCTGAGCTTGCAGCTGATGGCGACGAAGCAACAGGTATTAACATTGTACTTCGTGCATTAGAAGAGCCAGTTCGTCAAATCGCAATCAACGCTGGTCTAGAAGGTTCTGTAGTTGTAGAACGCTTAAAAGGTGAAAAAGTAGGCGTAGGCTTCAACGCAGCAACTGGTACTTGGGTAAACATGCTTGAGTCTGGTATCGTAGATCCAACAAAAGTAACTCGTTCAGCACTTCAAAACGCAGCATCTGTTGCAGCAATGTTCTTAACAACTGAAGCAGTTGTTGCTGACAAACCAGAACCTAATGGTCCTGCAATGCCTGATATGGGCGGCATGGGCATGGGCGGTATGGGCGGCATGATGTAATAAAGGTGTAAAAACCTTGTTATATCAACAATTATAAGCCTTTACACCTTAGTAAGTATCCGAAAAAGTGACCGATATTAGTCGGTGAGATTTTTAGAGAGGTCTTTCATTAAGTTACTAAACTTATTGGAAGCCTCTTTTTTTATGTTCTTTGTCATGTGTGCGTATATGTCCATTGTTGTATTAATATCTGAATGTCCTAGTCGTTCTTGTATCTCTTTTATGTGTACATTTGCTTCAATTAACAAAGACGTATGAGTATGTCTAAATGAATGAGGTGTTACTTGTTTTTGAATAGATGTTTTCTTAAGTAGTCGCTGCATTCTAATTGATAAATGCTTAATTGTCTTAGGATAACCTTCATTGGTTGAAAAAATAAAATCATTGTCTTTATAAAAAGGTTTGTTATCTGTTATTATTTTTTCTTGTTGTTGTTTGTGTTGCGTGAGCATAGCGACTAAAAGAGGGTCTATTGTTATAGTGCGAATGGAACCCTCTGTTTTTGGTGTCAGTAATGTATATTTTAACTTGTTGTTTGTTGGATTGTAGTAAGTTTTTATAACCCTTAGTGTATGTTCTTCAAAATCAATATCAGACCATTTTAAAGCTACCAATTCCCCAATTCTTAAACCAGTATAAGCTAACATAGTGAAGGCAAGTAAATCGCTCTCCAAGCCTTCATTTTTAGTGACAGTTAGAAATTCTTCCAATTCCTCTTTTTCAAGAAATTTTTCATTAATAGAATTATCATTTTCAAGATCAGATACAGTTTTCTTTTTCTTTGGTAGTTTAATGCCCTTCGTTGGTGCTTCTTTGATTAAATTATTTGTAATAGCATATTCGAATACCATATTTGTCGAAGTATGAATACTGGACACATAGTTTGTACTGAATTGAGTAGCAAGCTTATCTATAACGTCTTGATAATCCTTTTTAGTTATCTTTTGAATCGGAAGTTGTCCAAACTCATTAATAATATGCTTTAAAGCAATCCTTCTAGCCCTCACACTGCTTTCTTTAGCATCTTGACTATAATGCCTTTCCCAATCGTTATAAAGGTTTAAGAAGGCTATTTTAGAAGGCTGAATATATTCCCCATTATGAAATTGTCTTTCGAATAAAGCGGCTGCAAGTTTTGCGTCCTTTTGAGTCAAAAAACCAGATTTACTCTTTTTTATTTCCTTCCCGGTTACAGGGTCTGTGCCCATATATGCACGAAATGCCCACTTTTTCCCCTTTTTATAGATGTAAGCCATGAGATCACCTTTTTTTCATTATGAAATATTCTATAAAATCTTTTATATGTTGTTTGTCTTCATCTGTAAGTTTTTTCTGTTCGTTATTACTGGAAGGCGTATCCTCATCAAAAAATAAATCATGATTTGAACTAAGTAAATAATTAAGGTTGAAAAGATAAGGAGGGACTGACAGACTTTTCGTAACTGTTTCATCTTTGACATAAGTACCATTGTATTTGTCAATACGATCAGTTAAACGTTGTTTACGTTGTTTTAACTCCTTTAAGTCCCCTTGTTCTGGTTGTTTTTCCAAACGTTTAATTTCTGCATTTACTTTTTCTAATTCTTCTATGTTTTGTTTATGGAATGCTTGTTTGAAAGCAGCTTCGTCCACTTTGTCAATTACAGTTTTAAATGGATCACTAACAAGACCAGCAGCCATCATTAATGTACCGTTTGGTACTCCCAAACCTGTAGCTAATTTATTAATAGTTTCAATTTTAGGTGTTTTACGATTACCGTTTTCTAAATTGGAAATATATGATTGTGATAATCCAGATAATGTAGCTAATTGACTAGTAGTTAAGTGTTTTTCTTTCCTTTTGTTCTTTATAAAATCAGCAAAATGCTTATTTTGATTCAATTTAATTCACTCCTTTTTTATTACTTATGATGTACATTATAATTCATTTTTAATCCAAATGAAATAAAATGTTGACAAAAGAATTATAAAGGACTAATATGATAATTAATTCAAATGAATTAAATAATCCTGATGAATTAAAAGAGGTGAAACGAGATGAAAATCTATTTGAAGGATATTAAGGAGTTTAATATTTTATTGATTAAAAAAGGGTTTAACAAAAGTTCTCTTGCTAAAGAAACGCAAGTTTCAAAGTCCTCAATTGCTAATATATCAAAAGGAACAAGACATCCGAGTCCATTGGTTGCTAAAAAAATAACGGATGCTTTAGATATTGATTTTGATGAAATTTTTCAAATAAGGTTTCACGAAAAGGAGGTGATCTAAATTGTTAAATGTTCAGATTGATGAAAAGACGGTTAATTCAATGTTAGAAAAAGCAATTAATGAAAAAGTTGAGGAATTAGCTGCACAAAAATACTTCATGACTTATAAAGAGTTGTCCGAGTATCTAAACATTAGCAAACCGACCATTGAAGAGCGGTTAGTCAAAAATGGATTACGATACTACAAAGTTGGTAGCAAATATCTTTTTAAGAAAAATGAAGTAGATGAATTTTTAGATGAGATGACAACAAATATGAATGCTACTAATAACGATATAAAACTTTATCAAAGTTTGCTTTAAACTAAATAGCGCTTTTTATTGGTCAGATGGTCGAGCAGACCGAACATAAATGCAATGTTGGGACTTATAGCTTATGGGACGTTAGCAACGTTAATACATAATAAGAGGTGAAATATATGAATGGAGTATTCACGGCCACAAAAATCATGAAGGCATCAGAGGTTGTGGCGATAAGTGTAGAAATGAGAAAGAATCCAGTATTACTATTTAATGCTGATTTAGAAAGAAAAAAAAGATTACGTGAACTGAACAGTAAATAAGGAGCGTTGGAAACATGGGGAATTTAAGAGAATTAGCATTCGGATTAGATCATGAAGTAGGCCAAATTAAAGGTCATGCAGATACTTTAATTGATGTAGAAACACTGTTAGGTCAATTAAATGACAAAATGTTCGAAGTAGAAATGAAAGGCGAAGAAAGAAGCTATTACAGAGAACATCATAGAACGATTAGAATATTGTGGCATGTCATGCGTCAACTAAAAGCCGAACTGACTGACAGTGTTGAAACGTTCGATAAAATCAATACAGATTTATTCAATGAGGTTGTGAAGAATGTTGAAAAAAGACAATAAAAAAAGATATATGAACGGCGAATTCATATACCTGCATACAAATTTTGTTGATTACTTATATTTTAACATTAAGTTGTTTTAGATACAAGGGAGGTGAGAGTTTGTTAGCTATTACAACAGCACATAAAGAAAAAATAAAGCTTAAATATGACAGATTAATCGACATAACTAACTTTAAATCCCTTACCAACACAAATGCTATTAACAAAAAGATAGCATACGGAGAGTTTTTAAATGGGATAAGCGAGCCTATGATAACCAATGAGAAAGGCAATGCAGGTGGTTTTATAGGTGGATATGTTCAAGAGCGTAGGAATAAAGCCAATGTTAAAAGCAGAAGCATAATAACAATTGATATAGATGAAGTACCGCAAGGTTTAAATGTTTGGGAGAACATTGATGGTTTTACAAATTTTGCAGTTGCCATGTATTCAACACATAGTCATACAAAAGAGAATCCACGTTACAGGGTTATCATACCTTTGCATCATGACATTGAGCCGGAACACTACAAAGAAGTCACACGATATTTAGTGGATATTCTCCAAGTGTGGATAGATGAGACTTCATGTGAATTTGAGCGACACATGCACTATCCGACTTGTAGTAACCCTGATAATTATGAATTTTATTATCAAGACTTCACTTTCTTTAATGCTAGCTTCATTACAAAACAGCATGAAGAAATCAAGACCTTTAAAAATAATGAAAAAGCTGATCCACGCACAAAACAAAACTGGATTGGGGCATGGACAAATATTTATTCGATAACGGATGTTTTGGACAACTTCTTATCAGATAAATATGAGCCATTTAGAAATAATAGATATACCTATGTTGAGGGAAGCTCTAAAGGTGGATTAATTGTTTATGACGATGGTACGCATGCACATAGCAATCATTCAACAGATCCGATAAGCGGTAAAAACGTAAACAGTTTTGACTTATATAGGCTACATAAATTTTCCCATCTGGATAACGGTACGGAGGATATGAAGGACAAGCCTAGTTATAAAGCCATGATAGAGCATTGCAAGAAAGATGAAAAGGTTAGGGAGTATTACGAAAGATATATAAGTGGTGGGCAAGGTATTCATAAACAAGAAGAACTAAAAGTACAAAATGAAATAGATTTTAAAAGAAATAGCAAAAACAAAATACTTGTTAAAGCTGAAAATACCAAGAAGCTATTAGATTCAATGGGCATAGAGGTTTATTACGATGTTATAAGAAAACGTGAATACTTATCGTCCTTAAATTTATATTTTGATGGTGAAATAGCAGATCATCATGCACAAGGGATTATAGAAGAAGCTATTGATATGGATTATTTCATAACGAAAGATAAACTAATTGACCATCTTTTATATTTAGCTAGCTGTAATAAAAAGAACAAAGTAGCTGAATATTTCTTAAACGTATCTAAGAAATGGGATGGACAGGGTCGTATCGAGGAAGTTTTCACCACATTAAATGCTAGGTCAAATAGAGAGTTAGGAATTGCGTACTTAAAAAAATGGGCAATCCAAGCTGTTAAACTTGCATTCAACGAAAGTGGAAAGATGAATCAAGAATTTGTACTTGTCCTTCAAGGCTCTCAAGGTTGTGGGAAAACATTCTGGTTTAAGTTGTTATTTAACTCAATAGGTGATGATTATTTCAAAACGGGTAAAAGACTTAACCCAGAGAACAAAGACAGTGTAATAGAAGCAGTAAGCAACTTTGCCGTTGAATTAGGCGAGTTAGACTCGACAATGAAGTTTGAACAGGCAGCACTAAAAGCGTTCTTTACAGAGAGTTTTGATGAGTTTAGGCGACCATATCAACGGTTATCAGTTAAATATCCGAGGATGACAGTATTCTTTGCCACTGTTAATGACGATGAATTTTTGAAAGATAAGACAGGAAATAGACGGTACGCTGTAATAAACGTAGGTGACAAGATAAGTGATTTAAAAGCAATGGATATTGACCAGTTTTGGGGAGAAATTGCCACAATGGCGTTAAAAGATGATTCACACCTACTTACTAGTGAAGAAGCACAGAAACAAAAAGAACACAACGAAGAAAGCGAACTACAGACACATGAAGAAATTGAAATTTTAAGTGGGTTTTCTTGGGGAGCATCCAAAGACTTATGGACGTGGAAAAGTAATAAAGTTATTTTCAAGGAACTGGATTTAACTAAGAGTACAAAAAATGCAGCTATAGCACTTAAGAAGTACGGAGCAGTAAGAAAACAAAAGGGTAAAGACAGAGAAAGAGGATGGATAACACCACCTTTTGCTGGTAAACCATCGTGTTAATAGGGTGAACAGGTAATCGCTATAGTGAACACTAGCGAACACTAAAAAACAAAAGACGTGTTCTACCCTTAAACCCAGTAGTACCAATGGGGAAGTGAAAAAGAGAACACATGAACACCATAATCTATATAAAAAGTATAAAAGTAAAAATATATAGAGGTAGGTAGAGAGAGTAGTAGTAGAGTCACAGTTTGTTACTTTTGCTGATTTCTGGTGTTCCTAGTGTTCGCCTTGCCTCAAAACACAGTCATATCAAGGTTTTTGGGTAGAACATTTACATTAAATATGAGTTCACCTAAGTGTTCACCTTTAGTCTAAGTGGTGTTCACCCCAGTGAGAGGTGCGGGTGAAGTTATTTTTTCGGATACAAAACTAAAACAATGAAAATGGAGGTGAGCACATGGAAGGGAAGATAATTCAGATAATACCAGCTCCAGCGGATTTAAATACAGTGTATCAAAACTATGAAACAGGTGAATTGATAACATCAAGGACGTTATGTCTTGCTTTAACAGACGAAGGAGAAGTTCATTTAATGGATATAGACGATAGTGGGTGGGTTGATGTTGCAGAAGCGGCAACCAATTTTAAGAGCATTGAATGGGGGCAATCCCATGAATGAAATATTAGAACGATTGAAGGTACAATTAGAAATTCATCGTGATGATGAAAAGGTAACGGTAGATCGTTTAGATCTTATGAAGTTTATACAAGAATACGAAATAGAAAAAGGTAGAAAGAAAAGATGGTCAGATGAGAGGTGGTGAGTAAATGGCAACTAAAAAAGATCCAATTGTATTAGCGATAGAACGAGATGAGAAGGGAAATTTAAGTACCTGGTGTAGTTACTGCTGCAAATTTCATCATCATGGTGCAAGTGAGGGGCATAGGGCAGCACACTGTATTAATGAAGATAGTCCTTTTATTAATACAGGATATGTTCTAAAGAAAATGAAACTCTCGGGTAAAGAGATTATAAGAAAAGAGAATTAAATCTAAGTAGGTGATATGTAATTGAATAGCCTGAAAGACTATCAGAAATTAGAAGAAGAAATTACTTATCTTGAATTTAATCTTGAACGAACTGAACTAGAATTAAAGCGCTGGATCAGTGGTGATTTAGCTAAATATAAATTAACTGCTGATTCAGACGGTGCCAAAGTAGAAGAACATATTGAACGCATAAAAAGGGAACTTGCTTTTAAACAAGAGCAAATGAAAAAGCTCACTGATCTAATCGAGAAGTTCAAAGGGTTAGACAATAATATATTAAAAATGAAATATATCGATGGGATGACGTTAGAGCAAATAGCATACGAATTAAATTATAGTACTCGATATATCTGCAATAAACACGCTGAGATTATGAAGATAATAAAGTTTGTTGAGAAAACAGGATTAGGAGGATAAAGAACTGTGGAAGCTACTGAAGACAATAGAAACATAGATTTGTTTGGTCGTGTGGAAAGTATCCTGTTTAAAGATAATAGCATAATACTATTCTCATTCATTGACGATGTACATGGAGAATTAATTTGTACTGCACGTAAGAATGAAAGTATTCTTTATTATCAAATTGAAACGGATAAACGATACCATTTAGAAGTTAAATTGAAAGAGTTTATTAAAGAAACAGGAAACGGCGAAACGTTTTTAAATAATGGTTTATACGTTAAAAAGGTTTATGTAGAAATGAACGATTTATCATAACCCCCCCTGTCAAAAAATAAAATTTTCACTTTGGGAGGGATAGGTAGGGTAGGGGGCGCATACATCGTTGGACCATTTTTTTTAAAACAAAGGGGGGTGTTTTATACAAAAATACAAATAAAGGCTGTTCAAATCCTTATCATATCAACAATTTAGGGCGTTTGATTTTCAATTTTAAAGGTGAAAAATAAGGTGTTTTTATGGGATTAATACGTGAAAAAGTGGTGATTTTCTATCCTGTTTTTGTCGATAATTGTCGAATTTAACTTAAAGGGAGGTGAGGAAAGTGATAGAGAATTGTCTGCAATCTATACTTGATAAATTAAACAAAAAAGAAAGATCAAAACTAGAAAAGCTTATTCAAGAATATAATACTGCAGTTGAAGAGGGAGATCCTGTACATCATAAACTGTGTATGGAACTAGTCGAAGCATATCAAAATATCAGACTGGGATATGACAAATGCTAGTTTTACAGTTGAAGTAATTGAATAGATCATCAAAATTATTGAAAGGAGGTGTGAAAAATGGTTAAACATTATGAAAGTGCATCTAAATCCCACGAATCTAGAGATATGACTGAATTAAAAAATTTAATAAAAAGAAGGAAAGGTGAGGTCTGGGAAAGACGAAACGGAGTATGGAGAAAATTGGACAAGCGAGAACAGCTACTCAAACAAATCGATAAGCTGTTAAAAAAATTTAAATAGGTACTTAAAAAGCATAGGGTGTTCTGGACCAACATCCTATGCTCAATCAAAAAACAAAATACAAGGAGAATTATAACATGACTACAACAATGAAAAATAAAAAAGAAATTCGTTCGGCATTTGCTAAATTTGTAACAGGGAATATTAATGAAAAAGAAGCTCGTTCTTTAGGGGTAGATATTAACAACGGTCGTGCTACTGTACCGAAATCAATTGCAGCTGAAATTATTGGCTATGTGGAGCAAGAAAATCCATTACGTAAATACGGAAATGTTGTAAAAGTTGATGGGAATTTAAGCTATCCAGTTTTAAAAGGTGCTGTAACAGTTGATGTTCATAAAACAGAACGTGATAAAAATGAAATCCAGGTTAATCATTTGGGTTTAATTGCTGAATTATTAGACCCTGTGGAATTTGATTCTATTTCAACTATTAAGAAGAAGTTATTATATACATCAACTGTAAGTGTAGAGGACTTAGTTATTGATGTAATGAAAAAAGCATACTTGGCTAAAGAGATAGATTACATGATTAATGGAAATTATTCAGATGCCTTTAATGAAGGTTCATTATTGAATAAAGCAAAGATATTTACACCTACTGCAACTGATCCAGTAGCGATTATTAAAGAGTTAAAAAATAAACCATCTACTAATGTGGTAAACAAAGCAAGATGGATTGTAAATAAAGCTGCTCTTGAATATGTTGAAGATTTAAAGCTACCAAATGGAGAAGCGGCCCTAAAAACAATTGATCGGACGGACGGTGGCGTAAGCTATATGTTAATAGGTTTTCCACTAGATTGCCTGGATTCAGTAAAAGGATCTACAGAAAAAGCGGCAGTATTCTATTTTGGTGATTTTGATTCGTTTACCATTCAAGAAAATTCAACAGGGTTAGAAGTTGAAACTTTGTATGAAAGATATGCTCATTTAAATGAAATTGGATTCAAATTATACAACCTTCTTGATGGGAAATTAATCTATTCAGAGTTAGAACCGACTGTGTATCGCTTGGAGATTAAATAGTTTGACTATATTTGCAAGTATGATGTGATTTTTAGGGATATTGATGTGAAATTGATATCCCTTTTAATTGGAAAAAGAATGTTATTGACTATTTTCAAAAAATAAGTTTATAGGTTGACGTTTTTTAAATAAAATGTAAAAATAAGAAGACGAAATATTAAAGAATGGGAGTGACGTCTTTGCCTTTTAAACTGAATGTTAATGGAGATAGTATCAAACAAATCATTCAAAGGATTCAAGCGTCGTTGTATAAGGCTAATGATAGATTAGCAACTGATTATGGATTTAATAATGGTCACGGGATGGCAAAATGGAGTTTTATATATTCCCATCAAATTGGGAATGATACAGAAGAGTTTACTTCATTTAAAACTAAGAGGAATGGCTGGAAAGTTGCAGGACTTGTTGATACAACAACTAAAACTTTATTTTTCTTTCTGTCTCAGAAAAATCTTGAGGCTAGGCAAAAGGGAAAGATAAAATCTAAAGTGATGTATTACATTTCTGCATTGTCAGGGATATGTAATGTGAATTTTGAGGAAAAATTAGATTTTAATCAGAGAAGAGCGATCCAGTTAACTTTGGGTTTGGATTACGATGAGGATGAAGCTCGTCAAATATATGAGGAAATGCTTCGGGTATGTCCTTGTGAAATTGAACAATTTTGTGTAATTAGTCTTGATATGAGAGGCTATGAATTAAAATCCGTTAAGGCTAATATATTAAATGAAAATTTAGATACGCTTTATGAAGAGGATTGGAGTGACTTTATTACTGTTGCTTCTAATGATGATAGTGATAAGGACGACAAACAACAAGAGCAAGAACAGCATGATATGACGGTTTCGCTGAAGAAAAAGAAAAAGCAAACATCTGAATAAAATCGCGCTCTTCTCATAGAAAGAAAGGGATTTTTCAAGATGATCACATCTAAATTTAATGGTGAAAGATTGAAATTAGCTAGGCGCTTTAATGCAATGAGTTTATTGGATTTAGCGGAAAAGCTTTCAATATCTAAACAAATGATTTCTAAGTATGAAAAAAATATTAGTCCACCTAGTGGAGAAATCATGCTTCAATTGGAAGGTGTATTAGGTTTCCCAAGAAAGTTTTACTTCGAAGATGACACTGTTACAGATAAAGTAGGTAATGCTTATTTTAGAGCACTTGCTAAAACTTTGAAGAAAGATCTTGAGGCTCAGAAATTAAGATTAGACTTTCTTTCAATTATTTATCAGCTTATTAATGAGTATATTGATTTGCCTAAAGAAAACTTGCCTACTTTAGATGTAGATAATATGAGCATAGAAGAAATGGCTGTACAAGCTAGGGAGTTTTGGGGACTAGGAGATAAGCCAATTAAAAATATGGTGGAGCTCTTAGAGGTAAATGGAATAATTGTTTCTACCTCAAGAATAAATGTTTCTGAAATTGATGCATATACACAGACAAGGAAAATAAATGGTTCAGATGTTTATTTTGTAGTATTAGGTAATGATAAAGGGAGTAGATATAGAAGGCAGTTTGATGCAGCTCATGAGCTTGCTCACATACTGATTCATGAACCTTACCTTGACTTATCTACATTGTCCAAGGATGAGGAAAGAGAAATGGAACAGCAGGCCAATGATTTTGCTAGTGCATTTCTACTACCTAAAGAACCTTTTATTAGAGATGTTAGTATGTTTCCGATTGACCTAGACCATTATGTTTTTATGAAGAAGAAATGGCATGTTTCTGTGGGAGTAATGGTTAGAAGGGCATACAATTTAGGGGTAATCACTTTCAATCAATATTCGTATCTGCAAAGACAAATGAGTAAAAATGGTTGGAGAAAAAAAGAACCATTAGATGGACAATCTAAGCCCACAAGCCCAGTTTTAATTAAAAAGTCAATTCTTGCATTGCTTGAAAATAATGTCTTTGATGGTAATAGCATTTTAGACGAACTTTCAAATGAGTATCAATTGAGCCTACGTGAAGATATGTTTGAAGCATTGACTGGTTTAGAAGAAGGTACACTGGCTAACTTTAGAAATGATAGTTCTAACGTTGTGTTAGCACTGAAAAGAAATACTAATATGAGATCAAATAAAACAGTATAAAGTTTTAGATAAATGAAGAAATCCGGCTCTTGTGAGTCGGACTTTCTTTTTTTACATTTAAGATAAAATTGCCTTTCTTAAATATAAAATTATGAATAGATAGGAATTAATTCTTGTTTGAAATCTTCATACATCTCAAAGGCAATTTTCATGATTTCTTTTAGTTCTTCATAACTGTGGAAATATAGCACTGGTACTTTTTCAATGTCATTTGATAACAATCGTATAAATATATCCCATGGGTCTCCAGCTCTAACTTCACCATTATGACATGCTTCCCAAATCAATTCAGCAACACCATATTTTAAGCTGATGTTGAATCTAAAAGCATAGATATCTTTGTTTTTTACTTCTCCTACAATAAAAAAGTCTTCTTTTTTCATATAACGAGCTTTATAGCCAAGAGACTCGAATACTTCAATAGCTTTTTCATTTTCATAGTTTTCAAATGTATTTTCTCTATCTGAAAATTTTTCTGCTAATGCTTTATATCTTTCTACAAAGTCAATTTTCTCAAGTACCTCTTTTATTTCAAGTTCTAAATCATATGCCATCAATTATTCCTCCCTAAATCTAATATCAATATCATATTTTTCTTTTGCTAATTTTATATATTCCTCTATTCGTTCAAAATTTTTATTAGATGCTGGAATCTCTAAAATTTGTTTTCCTTCTAGTGATTTTCCATCTATTCTTCTATACTTATTTGAACGAATCTTAGTTCCAACATCATACTTATCTTTCATTTCTTTCAAATGTTTTTCAAAAGTTTTAATATCAATATCCGCTAGATCTGTAGCTTTTCTGGAAACTATTTCCCCTTTAATTGGGTCGTATGAATCTAATCTTTTACCATTACTTAAATGGACCTCATTATTCGGATACCATCTATTTTTTTCTGCGGTTTTATTAAAACGATTTCCTCTTGCCATAGGTGAATCTTTTGTCCAATAATCACTTGCTTCTTTCCAGTTCAATCTATCTTTAGGTACTTTACCGTCTTTTGCTTTTCTAGCGCAATATTCAGCATATTTTAATTCTAAATCAGATTCAATAAATTTACCATCTTTTAAAAGGTTTTTAGCAGTCTCACTTGAGCCCTTAACTCTACTAACAGAACCACTAGAAGAAGACTGGATTTTTTGAAGAGTATCCTTACCATTTTGAATTGCATTACGCCCAACAAATACACCATGTCCAACAAGACTAACTCCAGCCGTTGTAGCAGCTGCATCAAATGTAATAGCAATTGGTGATGCTAATCCACCAGTTCCTACTGTTGCGACTAGAGTTAAAAAATTAGAGCCGCCTATGACGGTAAGGCCTTCTAGAATTTCTATAATGGAAGCCGCTCCTGCTATAACATTTCCTGTGAACCTTCCCGCTTGATAAGTTAACTTGCTTTCTAATTCATCATTATCAGGTGATTCTAGTCCAATAACGCTTTCGAAAGCCGCACTGCCAGCGCCCTGAAAAAATTCTTTCATAAATTCCCAAGTACCGATAGCTGTTTTTTGATACCACGGTCTATTAGCTTCTTGTTCTTGCAAAGCCATTTTTTCTTCAATTTCTTTTTTTATTTCAGCTTCGCGAACTTTTTCCTCGGCAATTTTTTGAATAGAGGCTACCCACTCCATATTCAACCCTTGTGTACTAAATGTACCACTGGCGGGACTAAAACCTTTTCCGCTTTGGACTTCTGCAAGACCTGTTGCGATACTAGCGGCTAATTGAATTGCTGTACTATAGTTATCGCTAGATGTTTGATTAAATTCATATAGATGTTCTAACTTTTCTTGCAGTTTACGCCTCATGACAGCAAAAAGATTTACCATAGCGTCCATGCCCGAGATTGGCATAGCTTGATTGATTGCTTCCGTACTTGCTATCATTCGGTCAATTTCTCGAATTTGTTCTAATATCTCTTGTTCGATTACATCTGTGGAAGCGACTTGTGATTGGAAATCGTTTGGAAAGGCATTATTTTGACGGATTAATTCTTCACACAAGTAAATGATTCCTTGTGCTAATGGACGAAAGGTTTGTGCAAAGAATGCTTTTGCACTGCTATATGTTTGTCCTTGTAGAACAGTATCAATTGCAAAAGCGTCAATCGACTGAATCGCTTGTTCCATACCTTGAATGGTAGCGGTACATACAGCATTCATACTTTGTGTTTGGGTATGTACTTCCCCTAAATACATATTTAAACTCAAAAATCTCCCCCCTTTAATAAGTAAATGATACCAATTTAAGGAGAGAACTGTAAATCTTATATTCCCATAAATTCACGGTCAAAATAGAACATGTCCATTAAGTTATTTTATATATGATTTAGCTAACATATGAAGTAAAGGTATTAACATACCTCAAAGCGAACCTATCAATATTCAAGCTGAAAGGGTGAGTAAATGATAATTAGAGAAGGGATTGAAGTCACTAAAATAACTTTAGATGGTTATGAATTACCGAGTTTTTGAAGAGCATATGGAATTCATATTTAGTGTCCGAAAAGTGTCCGAAAGGGTTTAGAATTGTATATTTTTAAGTAATGAAATTGCTTGAGGATATTGATACAATAGCCTTTTTCGCATCTGTTTTCTTCTATTATATATACTGCTTGATGGGCGGCATGATGTAATTCATGTGTCTAGGAAACATCCATCTCTATGTAGAGGTGGATGTTTTTTTTAATTCCGCTATTTGCGGGCAGCAATACCCCCACCTCAAAGTTCAGCAAAAAGTAAAGAAGTGAGGTGGGGGATAAACTGCCCGTAAAAGCCCGATTGATGAGGGCTAATAATCAGTGGGGATGAAGAAAACCTCCACTGATTAAAGTTTCACCTTATGTCATATGAACAGTAGGGAGGGGGAAGAATAAACGATTGTTAGAAGGTTCATTGTACGAGGGAAATAATTTCTGTAGAATTTTGTCGCTTTCTCCCTTGACCGTATTGATACTTCATTGTTAGAATCTAGGAAGATAATATAAAGCAATCCTTCATATATCCTCAATGATATGGTTTGAGAGTCTCTACCGGGTTACCGTAAACAACCTGACTATGAAGGCAGTGCGTCTTATATTTATAAAGGGCGAATTTGTACCTTTATAAAGCCAGACCCCTGCCTTTTCTTTGTTATGAGACTGAGGGCAGAGGACTGGCTTTTTTTATTATATTGGTAATGCTTTTTGCCAAATTGGTGAAAATATTTATATACAGAACTAACGTTGGGGTGATTATTTTGAAAAAACAGCACGATACGATTATCGTTTTAGATTTTGGGAGTCAGTACAATCAGTTAATTGCACGTCGAATTCGTGAGTTCGGTGTATACAGTGAACTTCATCCGCATACAATTACTGCAGAAGAAATTAAAGCAATGAATCCAAAAGGGATTATTTTCTCTGGTGGACCGAATAGTGTGTATGGTGAAAATGCATTCCACTGTGATGAAAAAATCTTTGAGTTAGGCTTACCGATCTTTGGTATTTGCTACGGTATGCAACTTATGACAAAACATTTTGGTGGAAAAGTAGAACGTGCAGACCATCGTGAATACGGAAAAGCAGTTTTAAAAGTAGAAAACGAATCTAAATTATATGCAAACCTTCCAGAAGAGCAAGTTGTATGGATGAGCCATGGTGACTTAGTAACAGGTTTACCAGAAGGTTTCGTAGTAGACGCAACAAGTGATTCTTGTCCGATTGCTGGAATGAGTAATAAAGAGCAAAACTTATACGGTGTACAATTCCATCCAGAGGTACGTCACTCTGAGCATGGTAATGATTTAATTAAGAACTTCGTCTTCGGTGTATGTGGTTGTTCTGAAGGCTGGAATATGGAAAACTTCATTGAAGTAGAAGTAGAAAAAATTCGTGAAACAGTTGGCGATAAAAAAGTATTATGCGCACTTAGCGGCGGTGTAGACTCTTCTGTTGTAGCTGTATTAATTCATAAAGCAATCGGCGATCAGTTAACATGTATTTTCGTTGATCATGGCTTACTTCGTAAAGGAGAAGCTGAAGGTGTTATGAAAACATTTAGCGAAGGCTTCCATATGAACGTTATTAAAGTGGATGCAAAAGAGCGTTTCATGAGCAAGTTAAAAGGTGTCGAAGATCCAGAACAAAAACGTAAAATCATCGGTAACGAATTTATCTATGTATTTGATGATGAAGCATCCAAGTTACAAGGAATGGACTTCTTAGCACAAGGTACACTGTACACTGATATCGTTGAAAGTGGTACAGCAACTGCACAAACAATTAAATCTCACCATAATGTTGGTGGACTTCCAGAAGATATGCAATTCAAGTTAATCGAACCATTAAACACATTATTTAAAGATGAAGTACGTGTATTAGGATCTGAACTTGGAATTTCAGATGATATCGTATGGCGCCAACCGTTCCCAGGTCCAGGACTTGGTATTCGTGTGTTAGGTGAAATTACAGAAGAAAAATTAGAAATCGTTCGTGAATCAGATGCGATTTTACGTGAAGAGATCTTAAAGGCAGGCCTAGAGCGTGAAATTTGGCAATACTTCACTGCACTTCCTGGTATGCGCAGTGTAGGTGTTATGGGTGATGAGCGTACGTATGATTACACAGTAGGTATTCGTGCAGTAACGTCTATCGATGGTATGACAGCAGACTGGGCACGTATCCCTTGGGACGTATTAGAGAAAATCTCAGTGCGTATCGTAAACGAAGTAAAACACGTTAACCGTATCGTGTATGATGTAACGAGTAAGCCACCTGCAACAATTGAGTGGGAATAAAGAAGGTTTTATAATGTAGAAGACGATTCACCTATGCTTTCATGTGTAGGTGAATCGTCTTTTTTTGTATTTACACGAACGAAAAATAGTTTTAATGAAAAAACGTTCGTTTCTAGATTGACATATCTATGTGGGTGAGTTAATATGAGTATGTAATTGATGCAAAAAATGAATATTATAGCCGTCGTATAATATCGGGGATATGGCCCGAAAGTTTCTACCTAGCTACCGTAAATGGCTTGACTACGAGGCGTTTTAATAAAGGTAAGGGACAATTGCCTTTGTTTACAGACGCTTCCATGTATATGCAATGGAAGCCTTTTTTATTTTTATGGATAAAAGAGGGGCTAGTTAGCAATAAATACGACGAGTACTCATATAACGGAGGAAACATAGAATGAAACGCTATTTTCAGTTCGATGAGCTTGGCACAAATTATAAAACAGAGTTCATTGCAGGGCTAACAACCTTTTTATCTATGGCATACATTTTGTTTGTCAATCCTGCTACGCTGTCACTTGTGAATATTAAGGGCTTACCGGCAGGAACAGGAATGGATCCAGGCGCTGTATTTGTTGCAACGGCTTTAGCAGCAGCGATTGGATCACTAATTATGGGGATTTTTGCAAAGTATCCAATCGCATTAGCACCGGGGATGGGAATTAACGCATTCTTTGCTTATACAGCAGTGTTAACGATGGGGATTCCGTGGCAAACAGCAATTGCCGGAACATTAACGTCAGGTATTATCTTTATTATTCTTACTGCTTCCGGTATTCGTGAAAAAATTATTAATGCCATCCCAGTAGAGTTAAAATTTGCAGTAGCAGCTGGTATTGGTTTGTTTATTGCCTTTCTTGGTTTTCAAAATGCCGGAATTATTGTAAAGAATGATGCAGTCCTTGTTGGATTGGGAGATTTAACAAAGGGTACAACATTACTTGCGATTTTTGGTGTAGTGATTACAATCATTTTTATGCTTAAAAAAATAAATGGTGCGGTTTTTTACGGGATGATTCTTACAGCTATTCTTGGTGTTGCAACGGGATTGATTGATACACCAAAAGCTGTTATGGGTGCTATTCCGAGCTTAGAACCAACGTTCGGGGTAGCGTTAAACCATTTCGGAGATATTTTCACTGTTCAAATGGGGATTGTTATTATAACGTTCTTCTTCATCGACTTCTTTGATACAGCTGGTACACTTGTAGCGGTTGCGAATCAAGCGGGATTAATGAAAAATAACAAATTGCCACGTGCAGGAAAAGCGTTATTTGCAGATGCAATTGCAACTGTAATCGGTGCAATTCTTGGTACATCTACGACAACGTCTTACATTGAATCGTCTGCAGGGGT
Organism: Bacillus sp. DX4.1; assembly: GCF_030348195.1. Taxonomy (NCBI): domain Bacteria; kingdom Bacillati; phylum Bacillota; class Bacilli; order Caryophanales; family Bacillaceae; genus Bacillus; species Bacillus sp. DX4.1. The sequence goes on from NZ_JAUCFT010000008.1 coordinate 291,921, forward strand.
AGCAGCGGGAGGACGTTCTGGATTTACAGCGGTCGTAACGGCAGGATTTTTCTTATTAGCACTTTTCTTTTCACCGTTACTAAGTGTCGTAACACCTGCTGTAACGGCACCAGCTTTAATTATTGTAGGGATTTTGATGGTATCATCACTAGGGGAAATTGATTGGAAGAAATTAGAGATAGCAGTACCGGCATTCTTTACGATTATTTCAATGCCGCTTACGTACAGTATTGCAACGGGGATTGCAATTGGCTTTATCTTTTATCCGATTACAATGTTTGTAAGTGGTCGTCGTAAAGAGATTCATCCAATTATGTACGTGCTGGGAGTTTTATTCGTACTTTACTTTATCTACGTTCGGAAATAAAAGGGGTTTTTTGAAAGGTCTAGACTAGGGGAGTCTAGACCTTTTTTGCGTTTTCAGAAAATCTTAAGGATTTCGCAGCGTTTTTCTTCAGAAGTTTTTTTATAATAGAGAGTAGGGATTCTAGAAGTTTTGGGGGGAGATATTGTGGGACGAGAAACAATATTGGTTGTAGATGATGAAAAGGAAATACGGGATTTAATTACTATCTATTTAAAAAATGAAGGATATGAAGTATTGCAAGCAGGGGATGGAGCAGAGGGATTAGCTATATTGGAGAAAAATGAAGTGCATTTAGTTGTACTAGATATTATGATGCCGAAAGTAGATGGTATTCATATGTGCATGAAAGTAAGGGAAGCAGCAGAGATGCCTATTATTATGTTGTCTGCTAAAACGCAAGACATGGATAAAATTTTAGGATTAACAACGGGGGCGGATGATTACGTAACGAAGCCGTTTAATCCGTTAGAACTGATAGCTCGTATTAAATCGCAGCTGCGTCGATATATGAAAATGAATGGGTTCGTTGTACAAAGCGAGAATGAAATTGAAATTGGAGATATGAAGATGAATGTAGCGACACACGAAATAATCGTTGCGGATGAAGAGGTGAAATTAACACCACGAGAGTTTTCTATTCTAGAGTTGCTCGTCCGTAATCCTGGTATGGTGTTTAGTGCAGAGCAAATTTATGAAAGAGTATGGAACGAACAGCCCTTCCAATCAGATAATACGGTTATGGTACATATTCGGAAAATCCGTGAGAAGGTAGAAGGAAATCCAAGAAAACCAAGATATATAAAAACAGTATGGGGAGTGGGGTATAAGATTGAGAAAGATATTTAATCTGTTTACTTATGTATATAAGAAAACTAGAAGATTGATTGAAAAGGTAGTAAAGAGCGTACGACGAAGTATACGAATTCAGCTTATTACTACTTTTTTTGCTTGTGCGTTATTAGGGCTTTTTGTATCGACGAAGATAGTAGCACCTGTTTTTGAGGATGTAAATCGAGATGCCCAAATTGATTATAGGGAAGGTATGGAGCAAATTAATTATAAAGCTCAAAGTACAGCAGAAATGCTGGTTACGGAAAATAAGTTAGAGGCTTTACAAAATATGATAGATACAGAAAATCAAAACTTAGAACAAGGGCATGAAGGTTTCAAAATATTAATTACAGATGAAAGTGGTAAAGTTCTGTATAAAACGAAGCAGGCACAAGAAGAACAAATTAATTTGCATAATACAATTCGCAATGTGACATCATTTGCTATCAATTATTCAAATAATAATAATGATATTGAAAGATCAAGAAAAGAATTTATCACTTTTTCACCTATTACAATTGAAGATAAAAACTTATATATGTTTGTGAGTGGAATTCCTCAAGGAGAGGTAGTGTATTACAAAGTAGAAGGACCATTTCCATTTTTAATTGGTGTCCTCGTATTTATTTTCTCTTTCTTCTATATAACAAAACGAAAGATGAAACAAATTGAAGCGATGGCTCAAGGGGTAAAAGAGATAGAAAAAGGAAATTTAGCGTATCGTATCGAGAAAAAAGGGGAAGATGAAATCGCTGCATTGACTGAGAATATTAATAATATGGCAGAAGAGCTTATGATTAATATTGAAAAGGAACGTAAGTTAGAAAAGCAGAAAAATGAGCTCATTACAAATGTATCACACGATTTGCGTACACCGCTTACTTCTATTATGGGATATTTACGATTGCTCCGTGATTCTAAATATGAAAATAAAGAGCAACATGATGAGTATACGAAAATTGCTTTTTCAAAATCAGAGCAGTTGAAGAACTTAATAGAAGATTTATTTGAGTATACAAAACTAGCAAACGAAAATATCGTATTAGAAAGGCAAGAGGTATGTATGAATGAACTTCTTGACCAGTTAATTGAAGAGTTGGTACCTCAAGCAGAAGAACATGGCCTTTCATTTGTGAAAGAGTTCCCTGATGAGCGTACATACGCCGTTATAGATTCCGAGAACATTGTCCGTGTGTTTGAAAATCTATTAATGAATGCGATTAAATATAGTAAAGATGATGGGGATATTAAGGTTTCTCTTCAAAGACAACGTCGTAACGTTCAAATCTCTGTTGTAAATCAAAGTGAAGAGTTTACGAAAGAAGAGTTAGAGAATTTATTTGAGCGTTTTTATAAAAAGGATCAATCGAGAAGTAGAGTGACAGAAGGTTCAGGACTTGGTCTTGCGATTGCGAAAAGCATTGTTGAGTTACAAGGTGGAGAAATTCGAGCAGAATATGAAGATGGGATTGTTCAATTTATTGTCTCGTTACCAATTATAGAAGAAAAATAAATAGAAGCAAATTCACAGTGAAGAAAGGCTTGCTTATAGAGAGTGAGTCTTTCTTTATATTTTTTTAGAAAAACATATTGACGTTTGTGACTAGGAGGTGTAGTATTATACGAGTCGCTGATGCAACAGAGCAGAAAGCGAAGAAACGAAATGAAAAACTTAGTTGACATTGAAACATGAAAATGTTAACATAAGGAAGTCGCAAATGAGCGGCAAACAAGTTCTTTGAAAACTGAACGAAACAAACAACGTGCAACGTCAATTTTTATTTTTATGATGCTAGACAAACTAACTTTATTGGAGAGTTTGATCCTGGCTCAGGATGAACGCTGGCGGCGTGCCTAATACATGCAAGTCGAGCGAATGGATTAAGAGCTTGCTCTTATGAAGTTAGCGGCGGACGGGTGAGTAACACGTGGGTAACCTGCCTACAAGACTGGGATAACTCCGGGAAACCGGGGCTAATACCGGATAACATTTTGCACTGCATGGTGCGAAATTGAAAGGCGGCTTCGGCTGTCACTTGTAGATGGACCTGCGTCGCATTAGCTAGTTGGTGAGGTAACGGCTCACCAAGGCAACGATGCGTAGCCGACCTGAGAGGGTGATCGGCCACACTGGGACTGAGACACGGCCCAGACTCCTACGGGAGGCAGCAGTAGGGAATCTTCCGCAATGGACGAAAGTCTGACGGAGCAACGCCGCGTGAGTGATGAAGGCTTTCGGGTCGTAAAACTCTGTTGTTAGGGAAGAACAAGTGCTAGTTGAATAAGCTGGCACCTTGACGGTACCTAACCAGAAAGCCACGGCTAACTACGTGCCAGCAGCCGCGGTAATACGTAGGTGGCAAGCGTTATCCGGAATTATTGGGCGTAAAGCGCGCGCAGGTGGTTTCTTAAGTCTGATGTGAAAGCCCACGGCTCAACCGTGGAGGGTCATTGGAAACTGGGAGACTTGAGTGCAGAAGAGGAAAGTGGAATTCCATGTGTAGCGGTGAAATGCGTAGAGATATGGAGGAACACCAGTGGCGAAGGCGACTTTCTGGTCTGTAACTGACACTGAGGCGCGAAAGCGTGGGGAGCAAACAGGATTAGATACCCTGGTAGTCCACGCCGTAAACGATGAGTGCTAAGTGTTAGAGGGTTTCCGCCCTTTAGTGCTGAAGTTAACGCATTAAGCACTCCGCCTGGGGAGTACGGCCGCAAGGCTGAAACTCAAAGGAATTGACGGGGGCCCGCACAAGCGGTGGAGCATGTGGTTTAATTCGAAGCAACGCGAAGAACCTTACCAGGTCTTGACATCCTTTGAAAACCCTAGAGATAGGGCTTCCCCTTCGGGGGCAAAGTGACAGGTGGTGCATGGTTGTCGTCAGCTCGTGTCGTGAGATGTTGGGTTAAGTCCCGCAACGAGCGCAACCCTTGATCTTAGTTGCCAGCATTTAGTTGGGCACTCTAAGGTGACTGCCGGTGACAAACCGGAGGAAGGTGGGGATGACGTCAAATCATCATGCCCCTTATGACCTGGGCTACACACGTGCTACAATGGACGGTACAAAGAGCTGCAAGACCGCGAGGTGGAGCTAATCTCATAAAACCGTTCTCAGTTCGGATTGTAGGCTGCAACTCGCCTACATGAAGCTGGAATCGCTAGTAATCGCGGATCAGCATGCCGCGGTGAATACGTTCCCGGGCCTTGTACACACCGCCCGTCACACCACGAGAGTTTGTAACACCCGAAGTCGGTGGGGTAACCTTTATGGAGCCAGCCGCCTAAGGTGGGACAGATGATTGGGGTGAAGTCGTAACAAGGTAGCCGTATCGGAAGGTGCGGCTGGATCACCTCCTTTCTATGGAGAATTGATGAACGCAGTTCATCAATATACGTTGACTTGTTTCGTTTCGTTCAGTTTTGAGAGAACTAAATCTCTCGAAATGTATGTTCTTTGAAAACTAGATAACAGTGTAGCTCATATTTTTTTAATTAATTTTGGTTAAGTTAGAAAGGGCGCACGGTGGATGCCTTGACACTAGGAGTCGATGAAGGACGGGACTAACGCCGATATGCTTCGGGGAGCTGTAAGTAAGCTTTGATCCGAAGATTTCCGAATGGGGAAACCCACTATACGTAATGGTATGGTATCCTTACCTGAATACATAGGGTATGGAAGACAGACCCAGGGAACTGAAACATCTAAGTACCTGGAGGAAGAGAAAGCAAATGCGATTTCCTGAGTAGCGGCGAGCGAAACGGAATCTAGCCCAAACCAAGAGGCTTGCCTCTTGGGGTTGTAGGACATTCTATACGGAGTTACAAAGGAACGGGGTAGACGAAGCAGCCTGGAAAGGCTCGTCATAGAAGGTAACAACCCTGTAGTCGAAACTTCGTTCCCTCTTGAATGTATCCTGAGTACGGCGGAACACGTGAAATTCCGTCGGAATCTGGGAGGACCATCTCCCAAGGCTAAATACTCCCTAGTGATCGATAGTGAACCAGTACCGTGAGGGAAAGGTGAAAAGCACCCCGGAAGGGGAGTGAAAGAGATCCTGAAACCGTGTGCCTACAAATAGTCAGAGCCCGTTAATGGGTGATGGCGTGCCTTTTGTAGAATGAACCGGCGAGTTACGATCCCGTGCGAGGTTAAGCTGAAGAGGCGGAGCCGTAGCGAAAGCGAGTCTGAATAGGGCGTTTAGTACGTGGTCGTAGACCCGAAACCAGGTGATCTACCCATGTCCAGGGTGAAGTTCAGGTAACACTGAATGGAGGCCCGAACCCACGCACGTTGAAAAGTGCGGGGATGAGGTGTGGGTAGCGGAGAAATTCCAATCGAACCTGGAGATAGCTGGTTCTCCCCGAAATAGCTTTAGGGCTAGCCTTAAGTGTAAGAGTCTTGGAGGTAGAGCACTGATTGAACTAGGGGTCCTCATCGGATTACCGAATTCAGTCAAACTCCGAATGCCAATGACTTATCCTTAGGAGTCAGACTGCGAGTGATAAGATCCGTAGTCAAAAGGGAAACAGCCCAGACCGCCAGCTAAGGTCCCAAAGTGTGTATTAAGTGGAAAAGGATGTGGAGTTGCTTAGACAACTAGGATGTTGGCTTAGAAGCAGCCACCATTTAAAGAGTGCGTAATAGCTCACTAGTCGAGTGACTCTGCGCCGAAAATGTACCGGGGCTAAATACACCACCGAAGCTGCGGATTGATACCTATGGTATCAGTGGTAGGGGAGCGTTCTAAGGGCAGTGAAGTCAGACCGTAAGGACTGGTGGAGCGCTTAGAAGTGAGAATGCCGGTATGAGTAGCGAAAGACGGGTGAGAATCCCGTCCACCGAATGCCTAAGGTTTCCTGAGGAAGGCTCGTCCGCTCAGGGTTAGTCAGGACCTAAGCCGAGGCCGACAGGCGTAGGCGATGGACAACAGGTTGATATTCCTGTACCACCTCTTTATCGTTTGAGCAATGGAGGGACGCAGAAGGATAGAAGAAGCGTGCGATTGGTTGTGCACGTCCAAGCAGTTAGGCTGATAAGTAGGCAAATCCGCTTATCGTGAAGGCTGAGCTGTGATGGGGAAGCTCCTTATGGAGCGAAGTCTTTGATTCCCCGCTGCCAAGAAAAGCTTCTAGCGAGATAAAAGGTGCCTGTACCGCAAACCGACACAGGTAGGCGAGGAGAGAATCCTAAGGTGTGCGAGAGAACTCTGGTTAAGGAACTCGGCAAAATGACCCCGTAACTTCGGGAGAAGGGGTGCTTTCTTAACGGAAAGCCGCAGTGAATAGGCCCAAGCGACTGTTTAGCAAAAACACAGGTCTCTGCGAAGCCGTAAGGCGAAGTATAGGGGCTGACACCTGCCCGGTGCTGGAAGGTTAAGGAGAGGGGTTAGCGCAAGCGAAGCTCTGAACTGAAGCCCCAGTAAACGGCGGCCGTAACTATAACGGTCCTAAGGTAGCGAAATTCCTTGTCGGGTAAGTTCCGACCCGCACGAAAGGTGTAACGATTTGGGCACTGTCTCAACCAGAGACTCGGTGAAATTATAGTACCTGTGAAGATGCAGGTTACCCGCGACAGGACGGAAAGACCCCGTGGAGCTTTACTGTAGCCTGATATTGAATTTTGGTACAGTTTGTACAGGATAGGCGGGAGCCATTGAAACCGGAGCGCTAGCTTCGGTGGAGGCGCTGGTGGGATACCGCCCTGACTGTATTGAAATTCTAACCTACGGGTCTCATCGACCCGGGAGACAGTGTCAGGTGGGCAGTTTGACTGGGGCGGTCGCCTCCTAAAGTGTAACGGAGGCGCCCAAAGGTTCCCTCAGAATGGTTGGAAATCATTCGTAGAGTGCAAAGGCATAAGGGAGCTTGACTGCGAGACCTACAAGTCGAGCAGGGACGAAAGTCGGGCTTAGTGATCCGGTGGTTCCGCATGGAAGGGCCATCGCTCAACGGATAAAAGCTACCCCGGGGATAACAGGCTTATCTCCCCCAAGAGTCCACATCGACGGGGAGGTTTGGCACCTCGATGTCGGCTCATCGCATCCTGGGGCTGTAGTCGGTCCCAAGGGTTGGGCTGTTCGCCCATTAAAGCGGTACGCGAGCTGGGTTCAGAACGTCGTGAGACAGTTCGGTCCCTATCCGTCGTGGGCGCAGGAAATTTGAGAGGAGCTGTCCTTAGTACGAGAGGACCGGGATGGACGCACCGCTGGTGTACCAGTTGTTCTGCCAAGGGCATAGCTGGGTAGCTATGTGCGGAAGGGATAAGTGCTGAAAGCATCTAAGCATGAAGCCCCCCTCAAGATGAGATTTCCCATAGCGTAAGCTAGTAAGATCCCTGAAAGATGATCAGGTTGATAGGTTCGAGGTGGAAGCATGGTGACATGTGGAGCTGACGAATACTAATAGATCGAGGACTTAACCATATAAATATGAAGCAATGTTATCTAGTTTTGAAGGAATATGCCTTCATAGTTTGGTGATGATGGCAGAGAGGTCACACCCGTTCCCATACCGAACACGGAAGTTAAGCTCTCTAGCGCCGATGGTAGTTGGGACCTTGTCCCTGTGAGAGTAGGACGTCGCCAAGCAACCTGTAGACGAGTCATAATGACTCGTCTTTTTTGTGTTTTTAAAAAATATAAAAAACAAGAGAAAAGGAAATATTATATAAATACAAATTAAAAAACCGACATAAAACCCTTCTTTTTAGGTGGGAGAGAGCATCCGGCCATGCATAGAAGCGGTCAGATCTTATTCCTGCCCAGACATAGTGAAAACAAAGAGAGAAAACGAGTGCAGGTCACCTTTTGTTATCCATAGCCGCAGCTATATGTCGAAAAACCGAAATAGATATATATAGATATAACTTTATTCATCCCAATAACTCGTGTTAATAGAGGAAGGTGCAACTTGTCTTTCGCCACTAAAAATAGCGTACTATCTCTTTGAGGGCTTTTATGGGCAGTTTATCGCCCAACTAACTTCTTTGCTTTTTGCTGAATTTTGAGGTGGTGGGGATTTCTGCACGTTAATGCGGGATAAAAAGGAAATAGAAACCTCGTGCTATACAAGAACAACATTCATCCCCTCCCTATCACCTGGGCTATGCCCTGCACGTGCTTGAGGGAATGAATGTTGGAGTACTGTTAAATATGATATGATACAAAAAAGAGATGCCATATTTTAGAATGGGTGTGGGATAAGGGGATTATGAAAGCAAAATTTATGTTATTAACAGCGATTGTATTATGGGGTACAGCAATTGCTCCGACAAAATGGGCGTTAGAGTCAATTCATCCCTTTACATTACTGTTTCTGCGTCTATGTTTTGCAGGGGGAATATGTGTATTTTTTTCTTTTACTGAATTGCGTCAAAGTATTGTATGTAAAGCCATTCCATGGAAAAGAATCAGCTTACTATCTTTTACTGGTGTCGCAGGATATTTTATGTTTACATCGTATGGCATAGCTTTAACCAGTGGATTGCATGTTAGTATCATTGATGCTGCGTTACCATTAGTTACGATTGTTTTTTCAGCACTTTTTCTAAAAGAAAAGATCCAAATAAACTATTGGATTGGAATTATATTAGGTTTTATCGGTGTGGTATGTATTACGATCCCATCTAATCATGATAATCAAACAGCTTCCTTAATAGGAGACCTACTTATATTAGCTAGCACGTTTTTATTTGCTGTTTATACGATACTATTAAAACGACCAAAACAAGAAAAGAATCTATCGAATGAGGTATTTACAGCATTAACATTGCTAGTTGGGGCAATTATTCTATTACCTTTTGCTGCTATGGAAGTTTCGTATTATGGTTTACCTAGAGTAGATACTTGGAAAAACGGACTGAGCTTTATTTATCTTGTAATTGGTGCGACGATTCTTGCGTATTGGTTATGGAATAAGGCTCTGAAAGAAGTGTCTGCATCAATAAGCGGACTGTATTTAAATGCGCTTCCGTTAGTGAGTATCGTTACTTCGATCTTTTTGTTAAAGGAATCGTTAACGTGGAGAGTTATAATAGGAGGAAGTCTTGTTTTGTTCGGTGTATTATGGGCGGATCGTGAAAAGTTAAAAGCGTTAGTGAAATTGAAGAAAATATAGAATAGATAGCTATACGGATTAGAAGTAAAAAGACAATTCATTTGTCTTTTTTATTTTTTATATGAAATAGTAATGAATCTTTCCTGATGGAAATTGGAGATGCCATGATATTGTAAGGGAATTCAGTGGTGCTTTTAAAAGTGTATTGTTACAACATCATTATGAAAGTTTTTTAGATAGGTAGTTCTGCATCCTGCTATATAAATACAAATTAAAAAACGGACATAAACCCTTTCTTTTAGATGGAAGAGAGCATCCGGCCATGTATAGAAGCGGTCAGATCCTTTTCCTGTCCCATGCTAAGTGAAAACAAAGAGAGAAAACGAGTGCAGGTCACCTTTTGTTATCTATAGCCGCGGTTATATGTCGAAAAATCAAAATGGATTTATATAATAAAAGAGTCTGTGTGTAACCTATGTTGGGATCTAACTTAATAGGTTAGGTAAGTTTGATATATAACTTGTGGCAAGGATGATTTTTGTTTGTGTATAGAAAAGAATGCTTGTTCACAAAAATCATATATCGACAACTGAGCATATGTGATTTTGCGAACAGAATTTATAATGGGAAATTGAACCGTTATTTCCTATGAAGTGTAGTTGCTGTGAATATGTTTTAAGTGGAACTAAAGGAAAATAGATGAATGAAATTAAGTGACTAAGTGGTAGTTAGACTAAGGTGTACTTACCTATTGAAGATGATATCAATGAACTGGCTAAGTGATGAAAATGTTCATTGCGATGATTGGTTTTGCAGGATAAAAATAATAAAAAAAGGTATTGACTATTATTAGATAGGAGTGTAATATTATACGAGTCGCTGATGCAACAAAGCAGAAAGCGGTAAACAAAATAAAAAACTTAGTTGACATTGAAACATGAAAATGTTAACATAAGGGAGTCGCAAATGAGCGGCAAACAAGTTCTTTGAAAACTGAACGAAACAAACAACGTGCAACGTCAATTTTTATTTTTATGATGCTAGACAAACTAACTTTATTGGAGAGTTTGATCCTGGCTCAGGATGAACGCTGGCGGCGTGCCTAATACATGCAAGTCGAGCGAATGGATTAAGAGCTTGCTCTTATGAAGTTAGCGGCGGACGGGTGAGTAACACGTGGGTAACCTGCCTACAAGACTGGGATAACTCCGGGAAACCGGGGCTAATACCGGATAACATTTTGCACTGCATGGTGCGAAATTGAAAGGCGGCTTCGGCTGTCACTTGTAGATGGACCTGCGTCGCATTAGCTAGTTGGTGAGGTAACGGCTCACCAAGGCAACGATGCGTAGCCGACCTGAGAGGGTGATCGGCCACACTGGGACTGAGACACGGCCCAGACTCCTACGGGAGGCAGCAGTAGGGAATCTTCCGCAATGGACGAAAGTCTGACGGAGCAACGCCGCGTGAGTGATGAAGGCTTTCGGGTCGTAAAACTCTGTTGTTAGGGAAGAACAAGTGCTAGTTGAATAAGCTGGCACCTTGACGGTACCTAACCAGAAAGCCACGGCTAACTACGTGCCAGCAGCCGCGGTAATACGTAGGTGGCAAGCGTTATCCGGAATTATTGGGCGTAAAGCGCGCGCAGGTGGTTTCTTAAGTCTGATGTGAAAGCCCACGGCTCAACCGTGGAGGGTCATTGGAAACTGGGAGACTTGAGTGCAGAAGAGGAAAGTGGAATTCCATGTGTAGCGGTGAAATGCGTAGAGATATGGAGGAACACCAGTGGCGAAGGCGACTTTCTGGTCTGTAACTGACACTGAGGCGCGAAAGCGTGGGGAGCAAACAGGATTAGATACCCTGGTAGTCCACGCCGTAAACGATGAGTGCTAAGTGTTAGAGGGTTTCCGCCCTTTAGTGCTGAAGTTAACGCATTAAGCACTCCGCCTGGGGAGTACGGCCGCAAGGCTGAAACTCAAAGGAATTGACGGGGGCCCGCACAAGCGGTGGAGCATGTGGTTTAATTCGAAGCAACGCGAAGAACCTTACCAGGTCTTGACATCCTTTGAAAACCCTAGAGATAGGGCTTCCCCTTCGGGGGCAAAGTGACAGGTGGTGCATGGTTGTCGTCAGCTCGTGTCGTGAGATGTTGGGTTAAGTCCCGCAACGAGCGCAACCCTTGATCTTAGTTGCCAGCATTTAGTTGGGCACTCTAAGGTGACTGCCGGTGACAAACCGGAGGAAGGTGGGGATGACGTCAAATCATCATGCCCCTTATGACCTGGGCTACACACGTGCTACAATGGACGGTACAAAGAGCTGCAAGACCGCGAGGTGGAGCTAATCTCATAAAACCGTTCTCAGTTCGGATTGTAGGCTGCAACTCGCCTACATGAAGCTGGAATCGCTAGTAATCGCGGATCAGCATGCCGCGGTGAATACGTTCCCGGGCCTTGTACACACCGCCCGTCACACCACGAGAGTTTGTAACACCCGAAGTCGGTGGGGTAACCTTTATGGAGCCAGCCGCCTAAGGTGGGACAGATGATTGGGGTGAAGTCGTAACAAGGTAGCCGTATCGGAAGGTGCGGCTGGATCACCTCCTTTCTATGGAGAATTGATGAACGCAGTTCATCAATATACGTTGACTTGTTTCGTTTCGTTCAGTTTTGAGAGAACTAAATCTCTCGAAATGTATGTTCTTTGAAAACTAGATAACAGTGTAGCTCATATTTTTTTTGAATTAATTTTGGTTAAGTTAGAAAGGGCGCACGGTGGATGCCTTGACACTAGGAGTCGATGAAGGACGGGACTAACGCCGATATGCTTCGGGGAGCTGTAAGTAAGCTTTGATCCGAAGATTTCCGAATGGGGAAACCCACTATACGTAATGGTATGGTATCCTTACCTGAATACATAGGGTATGGAAGACAGACCCAGGGAACTGAAACATCTAAGTACCTGGAGGAAGAGAAAGCAAATGCGATTTCCTGAGTAGCGGCGAGCGAAACGGAATCTAGCCCAAACCAAGAGGCTTGCCTCTTGGGGTTGTAGGACATTCTATACGGAGTTACAAAGGAACGGGGTAGACGAAGCAGCCTGGAAAGGCTCGTCATAGAAGGTAACAACCCTGTAGTCGAAACTTCGTTCCCTCTTGAATGTATCCTGAGTACGGCGGAACACGTGAAATTCCGTCGGAATCTGGGAGGACCATCTCCCAAGGCTAAATACTCCCTAGTGATCGATAGTGAACCAGTACCGTGAGGGAAAGGTGAAAAGCACCCCGGAAGGGGAGTGAAAGAGATCCTGAAACCGTGTGCCTACAAATAGTCAGAGCCCGTTAATGGGTGATGGCGTGCCTTTTGTAGAATGAACCGGCGAGTTACGATCCCGTGCGAGGTTAAGCTGAAGAGGCGGAGCCGTAGCGAAAGCGAGTCTGAATAGGGCGTTTAGTACGTGGTCGTAGACCCGAAACCAGGTGATCTACCCATGTCCAGGGTGAAGTTCAGGTAACACTGAATGGAGGCCCGAACCCACGCACGTTGAAAAGTGCGGGGATGAGGTGTGGGTAGCGGAGAAATTCCAATCGAACCTGGAGATAGCTGGTTCTCCCCGAAATAGCTTTAGGGCTAGCCTTAAGTGTAAGAGTCTTGGAGGTAGAGCACTGATTGAACTAGGGGTCCTCATCGGATTACCGAATTCAGTCAAACTCCGAATGCCAATGACTTATCCTTAGGAGTCAGACTGCGAGTGATAAGATCCGTAGTCAAAAGGGAAACAGCCCAGACCGCCAGCTAAGGTCCCAAAGTGTGTATTAAGTGGAAAAGGATGTGGAGTTGCTTAGACAACTAGGATGTTGGCTTAGAAGCAGCCACCATTTAAAGAGTGCGTAATAGCTCACTAGTCGAGTGACTCTGCGCCGAAAATGTACCGGGGCTAAATACACCACCGAAGCTGCGGATTGATACCTATGGTATCAGTGGTAGGGGAGCGTTCTAAGGGCAGTGAAGTCAGACCGTAAGGACTGGTGGAGCGCTTAGAAGTGAGAATGCCGGTATGAGTAGCGAAAGACGGGTGAGAATCCCGTCCACCGAATGCCTAAGGTTTCCTGAGGAAGGCTCGTCCGCTCAGGGTTAGTCAGGACCTAAGCCGAGGCCGACAGGCGTAGGCGATGGACAACAGGTTGATATTCCTGTACCACCTCTTTATCGTTTGAGCAATGGAGGGACGCAGAAGGATAGAAGAAGCGTGCGATTGGTTGTGCACGTCCAAGCAGTTAGGCTGATAAGTAGGCAAATCCGCTTATCGTGAAGGCTGAGCTGTGATGGGGAAGCTCCTTATGGAGCGAAGTCTTTGATTCCCCGCTGCCAAGAAAAGCTTCTAGCGAGATAAAAGGTGCCTGTACCGCAAACCGACACAGGTAGGCGAGGAGAGAATCCTAAGGTGTGCGAGAGAACTCTGGTTAAGGAACTCGGCAAAATGACCCCGTAACTTCGGGAGAAGGGGTGCTTTCTTAACGGAAAGCCGCAGTGAATAGGCCCAAGCGACTGTTTAGCAAAAACACAGGTCTCTGCGAAGCCGTAAGGCGAAGTATAGGGGCTGACACCTGCCCGGTGCTGGAAGGTTAAGGAGAGGGGTTAGCGCAAGCGAAGCTCTGAACTGAAGCCCCAGTAAACGGCGGCCGTAACTATAACGGTCCTAAGGTAGCGAAATTCCTTGTCGGGTAAGTTCCGACCCGCACGAAAGGTGTAACGATTTGGGCACTGTCTCAACCAGAGACTCGGTGAAATTATAGTACCTGTGAAGATGCAGGTTACCCGCGACAGGACGGAAAGACCCCGTGGAGCTTTACTGTAGCCTGATATTGAATTTTGGTACAGTTTGTACAGGATAGGCGGGAGCCATTGAAACCGGAGCGCTAGCTTCGGTGGAGGCGCTGGTGGGATACCGCCCTGACTGTATTGAAATTCTAACCTACGGGTCTCATCGACCCGGGAGACAGTGTCAGGTGGGCAGTTTGACTGGGGCGGTCGCCTCCTAAAGTGTAACGGAGGCGCCCAAAGGTTCCCTCAGAATGGTTGGAAATCATTCGTAGAGTGCAAAGGCATAAGGGAGCTTGACTGCGAGACCTACAAGTCGAGCAGGGACGAAAGTCGGGCTTAGTGATCCGGTGGTTCCGCATGGAAGGGCCATCGCTCAACGGATAAAAGCTACCCCGGGGATAACAGGCTTATCTCCCCCAAGAGTCCACATCGACGGGGAGGTTTGGCACCTCGATGTCGGCTCATCGCATCCTGGGGCTGTAGTCGGTCCCAAGGGTTGGGCTGTTCGCCCATTAAAGCGGTACGCGAGCTGGGTTCAGAACGTCGTGAGACAGTTCGGTCCCTATCCGTCGTGGGCGCAGGAAATTTGAGAGGAGCTGTCCTTAGTACGAGAGGACCGGGATGGACGCACCGCTGGTGTACCAGTTGTTCTGCCAAGGGCATAGCTGGGTAGCTATGTGCGGAAGGGATAAGTGCTGAAAGCATCTAAGCATGAAGCCCCCCTCAAGATGAGATTTCCCATAGCGTAAGCTAGTAAGATCCCTGAAAGATGATCAGGTTGATAGGTTCGAGGTGGAAGCATGGTGACATGTGGAGCTGACGAATACTAATAGATCGAGGACTTAACCATATAAATATGAAGCAATGTTATCTAGTTTTGAAGGAATATGCCTTCATAGTTTGGTGATGATGGCAGAGAGGTCACACCCGTTCCCATACCGAACACGGAAGTTAAGCTCTCTAGCGCCGATGGTAGTTGGGACCTTGTCCCTGTGAGAGTAGGACGTCGCCAAGCAACCTGTAGACGAGTCATAATGACTCGTCTTTTTTGTGTTTTTAAAGAGAAAAGTAGAAAATGGTGGAATGCATTGTTTAGCGTTTTTTACTTTTATCCCGCTATCTGCGGGCGGTAATACCCCCGCTTCAGAGTTCAGCAAAAAGCAAAGAAGTTAGGTGGGAGATAAACTGCTCGTAAAAGCCCCACTGATCAAAGTTTCACTTTATAATGCATGACATGCATTAAAGATTTTTCAAACATTTTTATTCGCTCTCTACCATGTAGTTTTACTATATAAATCCATTTTGATTTTTCGACATATAGCCGCAGCTATGGATAACAAAAGGTGACCTGCACTCGTTTTCTCTCTTTGTTTTCACTGTGTCTGGGGCAGGAAAAGGATCTGACCGCTTCTATGCATGGTCGGATGCTCTTTCCCGCCTAAAAAGAAGAGGTTTATGTCGGTTTTTTAATTTGTATTTATATATCTATTTTATCTACTGTATCTCACAGATTTGTAGGCGTGTATGCAAAGAAAGTATTTGCAGGAGTACCATCATTATTGCTTATTTGTTTCTTTTAAAGGTAAAAAATAGTAATGGGATTAAGAAAGGAGGGTGAAGGGGCATATATAACTGATTTGAAGAGCCGATTTGATTGTATGATAATTATAAATGGAAAACTGAAAGGACTGTGAGGTATACAGTCCTTTTTGTCATGTTTAGAACATGACTTTTTGCATTACCATGTAGAACAGGTTCTCTATATACTTAGCGCTGTGAGATTGGATATAGGTCTTAGGTCTGAGCTTAGAATCCATCATGCGGTTGATGTTGAGTAAGAGGATAAAATTTACAATTAGAAAAGAATGAAGAGTATGTAGGAGGGAGAAGAGTACAGTACAGCTTGTATGAAATTGTATAGGTAAGATTATTTTGCTTGATAAAAAAGCACAGGGGAACAGGGGGAATGAAGATGGGGTCTTGGATTCGCTTTTCCTTAAAAAATGTAGGTGTTGTTTTTCTCACGATGATTTTTATTGTTGTTGGGGGATTGTATTCTATTAAAACGATGGAAATGGAGGAGATGCCAAACGTTGATATTCCATATATGGTTGTGCAAGTCCCTTATATGGGTGCCACACCGGATCAAGGAGTAGAGGATATAGGAAAACCGCTAGAAACTGCGCTTTCTAGTGTTCAAAAACTTGATAATTTATATATTGAATCCCACAGCGACATGGTAGTTGCCATTTTGGGATTTGATATGGACCGAAAAATGGATGAGGCGGAAAAAGATGTGACGAGTGCTGTTGCGTCTCTAAAATTACCAGAGGGGACAGGGAAACCTGTCATTATGAAAGACGGGCCTTCACAGATGCCAGTACTGACTTTTGCTCTTTCTTCAGACAATGCTAAGCAAGCTGACATTTCACAATATGTGAACGAGCGGATTAAACCGACTTTGTCTACTGTTGAAAATATCGGCAAAATGGATGTGTCCGGCGAAACGGAAAAGCAATTGTCAATTAACCTTGATGCTGAAAAAATGAAAGAAAAAAACATTACTTATGATGTAGTGAAGCAGGCGCTTATAGCTCACAACTTTTCTTTTCCAGCAGGTCAGGTGAATATAAATGAAAAAACGTTAAATGTTCAAGCTGACTACAAACTTAAATCACTTATTGACGTGAAAAACATGGAAATGGCAGTACCAGGTGCTGGGGGAGTGCAAACCGTTAAACTGTCAGATGTGGCAACTGTGGAGTATGAGAGTAAGACAGAAACTGTATATACAAGATTAAAAGATACACCCGCTGTTCTTGTATCGGTCAAAGCGCAGCCAGGAGCGAATGCGGTGGAGGTTGTAAAGCAAATTAACCAAAAGTTGTCTGATTTGCAACTACCAGAGGGGTATAAGTTGACAAAGCTGTATGACAGTTCAAAGCAGGTGGAAAAATCGGTTAACAGCATGCTCAAGGAAGTATTGCTTGGAACGTTGTTTGCTGTCATCGTGACATTTGTATTCTTACGTAATGTGAGAGCTACGATTGTGGCGGTGCTATCGATTCCGCTTTCTGTTTTGGCGGCAATGATTACAATGAAGTATTTACAATACAGTTTAAATATGATGACGCTTGCGGGTATTGCGGTAGCAGTCGGCCGGGTAATTGATGATTCCATCGTAGTAATTGAAAACATTTACCGTAGAACGTTAAGCAGTAAAAAACGTGATGAAAGCATGGTGCTTGCGGCTGCCAAGGAAGTCGGCGGCGCAGTTACATCTTCGACAATTACGACTATGGCGGTATTTGGTCCGCTTTCGTTCGTGCCAGGAATCATTGGGAAGTTCTTCGCTCCGTTCGGGATTACAGTTATTGTCGCACTTGCGTTCTCGCTACTGGTTTCGTTAACGGTTGTACCGCTGCTTGCTAAATTTTTCTTATTGCGTTTGAAGCATAAGGAGCCGAAAGAAACGATGTTGCAGAGAACATATCAGCGTGTGCTTAGCTGGACGATGCAGAAAAAGACGATTACGCTTCTTCTTGCTTTCGTCGTATTTGCTTCATCTTTAGCGCTTGTGCCGATGATTCCGAAAAACTTTTTGCCAGAAGAGAAGGCGGCTTCATACAGTTTAACGGCAGACTTGCCTGTTGGAACATCACTTGACAAAGCTAACGGTGCGGCGAAGGATATGGAAAGTATTCTTAGTAAGCAAGTTAGTGTGAAAAGTTATCAAACAATCGTTTCAGGAGAAAGAATTCGTTTATCTATTGATCTGAAGGATAACATGACAAAAGAAGAAATAACGACTTTTGAAAAAGGCGTAAAAGAAAAGATGAAGAACCTGGGAGCGGGCATTGAAACGGCTCTGGCGCCGATCGGTATAACAGGAGGAGGACAATTTGTTCTTATCGTGGAAGGTGGAAGTGCCAAAGATTTGGAGAATGCCGGTAATAAGATTGTAGAGAAGGTAAAGGATATAAAAGGCTTGTCCAACGTAAAA
>NZ_JAUCFT010000008.1:315000-325000 GCF_030348195.1 Bacillus sp. DX4.1
TGGTTAAGGAACTCGGCAAAATGACCCCGTAACTTCGGGAGAAGGGGTGCTTTCTTAACGGAAAGCCGCAGTGAATAGGCCCAAGCGACTGTTTAGCAAAAACACAGGTCTCTGCGAAGCCGTAAGGCGAAGTATAGGGGCTGACACCTGCCCGGTGCTGGAAGGTTAAGGAGAGGGGTTAGCGCAAGCGAAGCTCTGAACTGAAGCCCCAGTAAACGGCGGCCGTAACTATAACGGTCCTAAGGTAGCGAAATTCCTTGTCGGGTAAGTTCCGACCCGCACGAAAGGTGTAACGATTTGGGCACTGTCTCAACCAGAGACTCGGTGAAATTATAGTACCTGTGAAGATGCAGGTTACCCGCGACAGGACGGAAAGACCCCGTGGAGCTTTACTGTAGCCTGATATTGAATTTTGGTACAGTTTGTACAGGATAGGCGGGAGCCATTGAAACCGGAGCGCTAGCTTCGGTGGAGGCGCTGGTGGGATACCGCCCTGACTGTATTGAAATTCTAACCTACGGGTCTCATCGACCCGGGAGACAGTGTCAGGTGGGCAGTTTGACTGGGGCGGTCGCCTCCTAAAGTGTAACGGAGGCGCCCAAAGGTTCCCTCAGAATGGTTGGAAATCATTCGTAGAGTGCAAAGGCATAAGGGAGCTTGACTGCGAGACCTACAAGTCGAGCAGGGACGAAAGTCGGGCTTAGTGATCCGGTGGTTCCGCATGGAAGGGCCATCGCTCAACGGATAAAAGCTACCCCGGGGATAACAGGCTTATCTCCCCCAAGAGTCCACATCGACGGGGAGGTTTGGCACCTCGATGTCGGCTCATCGCATCCTGGGGCTGTAGTCGGTCCCAAGGGTTGGGCTGTTCGCCCATTAAAGCGGTACGCGAGCTGGGTTCAGAACGTCGTGAGACAGTTCGGTCCCTATCCGTCGTGGGCGCAGGAAATTTGAGAGGAGCTGTCCTTAGTACGAGAGGACCGGGATGGACGCACCGCTGGTGTACCAGTTGTTCTGCCAAGGGCATAGCTGGGTAGCTATGTGCGGAAGGGATAAGTGCTGAAAGCATCTAAGCATGAAGCCCCCCTCAAGATGAGATTTCCCATAGCGTAAGCTAGTAAGATCCCTGAAAGATGATCAGGTTGATAGGTTCGAGGTGGAAGCATGGTGACATGTGGAGCTGACGAATACTAATAGATCGAGGACTTAACCATATAAATATGAAGCAATGTTATCTAGTTTTGAAGGAATATACCTTCATCAGTTTGGTGATGATGGCAGAGAGGTCACACCCGTTCCCATACCGAACACGGAAGTTAAGCTCTCTAGCGCCGATGGTAGTTGGGACCTTGTCCCTGTGAGAGTAGGACGTCGCCAAGCAAAAACCTAAGTCGATTCGACTTAGGTTTTTTTGTGTTTGATGATATAATTCTTATTTTCGTATACGTGTAACTTGTCCCTCATTCATTTTTAAGACATCTTCACTTTTAATTTTTACTAAAGAGTGTGGAGAACCGCCTCCAGTAAAAATATAATCTAGCTTCATTACTTTTGGATCAATTAAAAACGTGGCATCATAACCAAAGGAAGGGACTCCGCCAGCTAGATAACCCGTGCATTTTACTATTTCTTGTTCAGTGGCTAATCTTGGTCTCTCAATGTTTAATGCCTTGCCTACTCTGGTAGTACTAGCTCTGTCTTCACCTTTCAGTACAGCGAGAATGAAGTTATTGTTTTGATCCATCATACAAATATTTTTTACAAATTGTTCTGGAGAGGTATTTGTAGCTTTAGCAGCATCTTCTACGGAATGACAAGTTTGTGAAAAAGTGAGATGCTCTGCACTAATATTTTTGGCATCTAAGTATTTTTTACATTTTTTTTCATAACTTTTCATATATTTTCTCCTTCGTTAGACATAATAAAATGAGCCCATCATCTATGCTATTTCTTCATCCATAGATGATGAGCTTGTGTGTCGAATATCGGCGGATGTATCTTATTTTTTTACATCAATTAGTTTAAACCGTTCACAAACGAGTAACATGTCTTCAGAAAATTCACGTCCAATTTCATTTAATTCTTTTATGAAGAATTTTACATGAGCATCCTTCCAGTAGCGATAGGTTCGATCGCCTTCTCCTTCTGCAATAGCAAATTCTTCAGGTACTTCATTCATTGGTGTTACAGTTACTTCGACGGTTTTAATAATGGCCACGGGTTCGTCATTACTATTTAAGATAATACTATAGTCATCTGTTGTTGGAAGTGGTTCATTTTCTAATTCATAAAAAATATGACCAGAGCATGTTGCTGTTTTTACACCATCAATTACTAACTGAGCAAGGTAGTCAGGAGAGGCTCCAAACTGCCAGGCACTAACGTATTTAGGCTTTTCGCGTTCTTTCCAATATTCATTCCAATATTTTTGTGCTAATTGATTCATTTGTATAATCGACTCATTTCTTCAGTGTCTAGTTAAATGGGCAATGTCTTAATATAAGATTCTATTCATGAATGATGGACTGTTTGACGACTTGAATTCTCTGTAAAGTCATTTAAAAGCTGTATTGTTGTTTTACGAATAAGCAAAGGTAATACGTTAAATGAATATGGTTTATAAACACGCTCTGTCCACTTGTGCCCGTCTTTTCCATATACGCCCATGTTAATAGAAGGGATGTTTAATTTTCGGATTGTTTCATATGGAAGCGGGTATAATTGTTCCCATTTAGGGAAGTTCTGTAATAATGGCTTTAATTCATCGTCAGTTTCATGAATGGATAAGAAACTGCCATCAGCTAAATACGGGAAGAATTTTTTCAGGACAAATTGTTCACCTGTTTCATCTTGCATGTTTTGTAATACATTTTGAATACTACTTTGTAATTGACGATTTTGTTCACTTGTTTGCTTTAAATAGTTATGTGGTAAAAATGGTGGTGCGAAAAATAAAATAACACGTGCTTTTTTCTCTGGATCTATTTCTTGAAGAGCACCAACAATTTCAAAGTAAAGCTCCCGTAAATCACTTGTATTACTTTGTTTTAGTATGCTCTGAATTGTTTTTTCTGTATCTATGTCGCGTTGTTGTAATTCTTCTATATAATCTCTGTAACTTGTTACAGCAATCTCCCATGAAAGGTTACGTGATGGGAGACCTGTTACGAGTAAATAACGATGAAACTGCTCTTTTAAATACTCCTCGGCTTCTTTGCACACTTGTCTTGTTTCTTCTAATAGCTGCTCAAGAACCTCTGCAGGTGTAGATTCATAAATAAAATAATTGAAGTATAGTTGACTGCTTGTTGCTGTTTGTACCGTATAGCTATTTTTGTTATCACGCTGATATAAACATGTTGGAGGTAGGACAAGCTCATCAGGGATAAATTCAGTTAGTTTATAGTTATTATGTAGTCTACGTGTAATTTGAGCTGCAATAAAGTTTGGATCAATTCCTGATAAGGTATCACCCACATGTACTTCTCTCCCATAAATATAGAAACAAGGTAGAAGTTTTCCGGCAGTTCCCGTATAAATGTAGCGCTGACTATCTCCGTCATATAGAGGTGTTATAAAATCATTATTAATTGCTAAACGATATTGTAATTGTTTTTCTTGTTGGAGTCTTTCAAGTTCAGATAAAGCTGCTGTAATTCCGCGGTGTTCACCTTCTTCATCACCATTGAAAAGTAAAAGAAGGTTTCCTTCTAGTAACTCAGTATGTTGTGAGAAATATAATATGTTAGCTAGATGAACGGCAGCTCCGCTTTTCATATCAACAGAGCCTCGGCCAAATAGCCAATCTCCAGATTTCGCATCAGATTGAACGTCAGAATTCCCTTCATATGTTTGAAAGTATTTTTCCAGTGTCCCTGAAGAAAAAGCGTGTTCTTTTAATAGTCCAAAGTCTTCAATTCCAACTGTGTCTAAATGGGAATGATAAATAATAGTAGACGTTGCGTCTGTATTTCCTTCTACAAATGCAAATACGTTTTTTCGGCCAATTGGATCATTTGGCACATTCTGAATCCATATATGTTCAGGATGCTCTTGAAAGTAAGGGAAGCTTTTTAAAATGTGATATAGCTCATCTATAATACGTACCTCACCAGTAGTACCATTAATACTATTAAAAGAAACTAAATGTTTTGTTAGTGTTTCGACTTGTTTTTCTAGAGATAATGAGTGTAGTTGTTGGTACATAGGATAAAACCTCCTTGATTTGTTAGTTTGTTACATTGCTGTAGTAGATTTTTTATTTTCTTTTTCTTCTTTTGAAGATTTAAAGTTAGAAAAGTAATCATTTGTAATAGAGCGGACCTTTCCGCTAAGGAAGAACACAGCAATTATATTCGGAATGACAACGCAAGCTAGCATTAAATCTAAAAATTGCCATATGAACTTGAGTCCTCCAATAGCTCCAATCATAATTGCTCCAATGTATACAAATCTCATAAACTTAGAGAAAGTAGAGCCGAATAAGTACTCAGCTTGTTTTTCCCCATAGAATACAATCACGACAACAGTAGTAATAACGAATAAGAAAAGAGTTGTTGAAACGATAACTCCAGATAAAGATGTACCAAATACAGGTTTCATAGCAGCAGCAACCATTGTAGGTGCTTCATTTGCTTCAATTGTTTTCCAAGCCCCTGAAGTTAGGACTGTAAGAGCAGTGATTGTACAAACGATTAACGTATCTACAATTACCTCAAAGATCCCCCAAAATCCTTGTTTTGCTGGATGATCATTCATAGCAGCAGCATGGGCAATTGGAGCAGTTCCCATCCCAGCTTCGTTTGAATATAAGCCACGTGCTAGTCCCCAGCGAATGGCAGCAGCAACTCCAGCGCCAGCAAATCCACCAGCTGCAGAGAGGGGAGTAAGAGCATGTTTGAAAATTAATGAGAAAGCGGCAGGGATTTCTGAAAAATTAAAAGCTAAAATAATAAATGAGCAAAGTAAATATAAGACAACCATCAGTGGAATAAGGCGCTCTGAAACTTTCCCAATGGTTTTAATTCCGCCATATGTAACAAGACTAACAAGAATGACAATTGCGATACCTGTTATAGTTGGCGAAATGCCAAAAGAACCTTTTATTGTCGTGGCAATGGAATTAGATTGAACCATCGTACTCGCAACAATTTCAATCATTAGTGCAAAGGCAAAGAAAGAAGCAACCTTTTTCCAGCCAAGACCTTTTTCGATATAATACATAGGTCCACCAACCCATTCGCCTTGTTCATTTTTCTGACGGTAATGAATGCCTAATACTACTTCAGAGTATTTCGTAGCCATGCCAATTAAGGCAACAATCCACATCCAAAAAATAGCTCCAGGGCCACCAAGTGCAATTGCTACGGGAACACCAACGATGTTGGCTGCTCCCATTGTAGAAGCTAAAGCAGAAGCTGTTGCTTGAAAGGGGGTAACAGTACCTGGGGCGTTGCTTTTAGCGAAGATTTTTCCAAAAGTTTCTTTAATAATATGAGGAAAGTATCGGAATTGAAAAAATCCTAATCGAAATGTTAAATAAACGCCTCCTCCAAGTAATAAAAACATCATGGGAAGCCCCCAAATAAATTCTGTAATCTGTGAAATAAATTGCGAAAATTTCTCCATTGTTTACCTCCTAGTATATGTGAATGAAGTAGAAGTGCCATAGCTGTCGTGAAGCTCCTTTCAAAATTTAGATGTTTATTTATTAAGTTTTTAGGAAGAAAAAAAGATGAATTGCTACTGAACAGTGAAGTGTATCAATCATTAGAAGTTAAATAATTAAATGTTTACAAGGGGAAGATTCTAGTTGAGATGGTACTGTATAAATACAAATGAAAAAACCGACATAAAACCCTTCTTTTTAGGTGGGAGAGAGCATCCGGCCATTCATAGAAGCGGTCAGATCCTTTTCCTGCCCCATGCCAAGCGAAAACAAAGAGAGAAAACGAGTGCAGGTCACCTTTTGTTATCCATAGCCGCGGCTTATATGTCGAAAAATCAAAATGGATTTATATGGGTTGGAATGGTACTGGGTTGGGCTATGAAAATGTATGCCTTTATTAATATTAAAGAATATTTAGAATGTTCGTGTCAATCTATTTTTAACTATTAATATATTGAAAAGTAATTTAAAAACGATAAGGATGTTGTCTTTGTGGCTTTTTATTACATATAATTTTTGAGGTTTCTTTAGGAGTTATAATCACTAAAAACCGATATTCTTATAGGAATATCGGTGGCTATATAAATACAAATGAAAAAACCGACATAAAACCTTTCTTTTTAGGGGGAGAGAGCATCCGGCCATGCATAGAAGCGGTCAGATCCTTTTCCTGCCCCATGCCAAGTGAAAACAAAGAGAGAAAACGAGTGCAGGTCACTTTTTGTTATCCATAGCCGCGGCTTATATGTCGAAAAAACAAAATGGATTTATACAGTTGCTTTTTTACTTATAGAGAATCTTGTTATGGTTAGAGCAGTACGAAGATAGTGAACAAAAGGGCTAACAAAATGCGGTAATAGGCAAATGGTTTTAAACCTATTTTTTCTAGTAGCTTTAGAAAAGTTACTACCGCTAGCATTGCTACTACAAAAGAAGTAATAAATCCTACTGCAAACATTGGGATATCATCTACACTTAAATATTTCCAACTTTTTAATAAGTCTAGACCCGTTGCTCCAACCATGACGGGAAGAGCAATTAGAAAAGAAAATTCTGATGCAGCTTTATAATTCACTTTTGCTAACAATCCTCCAGACATTGTGGAACCAGCTCTTGAGAAGCCAGGATATACTGCTAAACATTGAAATAATCCAATTGTTAATGCTTGACGATATGTTAAATCGTCTAATGAATAAGATGTAGCTTCAGGTTTTTTAACTTCTGCAAAAATCATAAGAATAGCTCCTGCTACAAGTCCAATAACGACAGTATGTGGCTGGAATAAGTATGTTTTGATCACATCATGTAATAGTAAGCCAGCAATTACAGCTGGGAATACACCTAGTATTACATGTAATGCATTAAATTTTTTTTCTTTCTGTAGAAGCGGTTTTATATTAAATAAAGAAACAAGGCGTTTATGATATAAAACTGCAATAGCTAGAATAGCACCTAGCTGTATAACAATCTCAAATGTTTTTGCTCTTTCTCCTTCAAAGCCTAACAAGTGACCGGCTAATATAAGATGACCGGTAGAGGAGATGGGTAAAAATTCTGCTAATCCTTCGATGATGCCAAGTATAAAGGCAATAATTGTATCGCTCATAATTTCACTCCTATATTTAAATAAAAATTCTCTTTTCAAATGTTGTGGAAAGACGGAGATGCCTCAGAGTAAATTTCAGAACATTTTATCATCCGTATAAATTAATGAATATCTACCCTTTTAAAATAGGTAATTAACGCGATTAATCCGATGAAAGAGGTTGCAAAAATAGCAATATAGGAATATTCGGGAGGATAAGTGGGAAGAAGCGTATTTTTTGAAATATCTCCTGCTGCTTGCCACGGAAACAATCCTCTATGTTTTGAATTTGTCGTCATTAAGTTTAATAAGACTATTACAATCGTAAATACAATAGTGGGTACATAATTCTTTAGTGCAATCGTTATAAATATGACTGGTGTTGATAGAATAAAAAGAAATGCTCCACCTATAAAAAATCCTCCTAAGGATTTTATTAGCAATAATGAACTAAGACCTTCAAACTGTCCTAATAAACCGAAAACAACAGTTAGTCCCCAGGAAACTAAAGTTAAGATCATAATCCACAAAAATAAGATTATTAATTTGCTTATAAGGAAGTTCATGCGTGATATAGGAATGGTTAATAAATTCTTTAATGTGTCTTCTGCATATTCGCGATTAAAAAGATAAGCCGTGATGACTCCATATAGAGGGACTCCAATCACTACAACAGTATACATATGAGCTTCACTTAACAATTGACCAAACACAATAATTGAATTAGATTTTTTATCTTGCATATGTATATATGACGCTACTACTATCATAAAAGGTGCTACTGCTGCCCCAAGAATACTAATCAAGAACATGTTAGAACGTTTCAATTTTAATAGTTCTGTGTATAATAGATTAACCAATTGTCCCACCTCCAACCAACTTGGTGAAGTAATCTTCTAATCTGTCTTCGCTCATCATAATCTTTAATACTTCAATATCGTTTTGGACAAATGTCTTATTAATCTGTCCTTGCTGTCCGAAGTGAGAGTAAACGCGAATATTTCCTTCATCATGAACCTCATAATCCGAAATATGAAATTGGTTTTCTAACAGCATTGCAGCTTTATTATCGTTATTTACTTGGAATTCCAAGTATTTACGATTTGTTTTTCGAAGTGTATCAAGAGCAATTTCCTCTAATAACTTACCTTCATGAATAATTCCCATATGATCAACTAGCTGTTCGACTTCAGCTAAAATATGGCTAGAAATTAATATTGTTATATTTCTTTCCTGGGATAAAGATTTAATGAGCTTTCGCATCTCTTTAATACCGATGGGATCTAAACCGTTAGTCGGTTCATCTAATATTAATAGTTCTGGATAATGGAGAAGGGCTCTTGCAATTCCTAATCGCTGTTTCATCCCTAAAGAGTATTTTCCTACTAGCTTTTTCGTTACATGCTCTAGCCCTACAATTTCTAATGCCTCTTCAATCGCATTTTTTTTGTGAATCCCAATGATCTTGGCATTAATTAGTAAATTTTCTTTTGCAGTAAGGTTTTCATAAAACCCTGGAACCTCAACGATAGAACCAATTCTTCTTAAAATTTCTTTTTGGTTTTGGAAAAAATCCTCTCCGAATATTTCGATTTTTCCACTTGTAGGTTTTATTAATCCTAGTAGCATTCGAATTGTAGTTGTTTTACCTGCACCATTTCTCCCGATAAATCCATAAATCTCTCCTTGGTTTACATTTATATTTAGATTATCTACAGATTTTTGACTGCCATAAATTTTAGTGAGATTTGTTGTTTTTATGATTGCACTCATTTTGAAACACCTACTTTCTATAAGCTCTTAATTACATGATAAAAAGGAGGACTTAACTGCTGCTTAATCATTTCTTAACTATTTCTTAAAAATGGATTGTTTTGGGAGAGAAAAGCCAAAGGTCGTTTTTTTCCACGGAATACTCTCTACCCATATTTGTCCACCGTTTTTTTCTACGAGAGCTTTAGCAATAGCGAGTCCTAGGCCACTACCACCATGCGAAGAATTCCTTGATTGGTCACTTCGGTACATTCTCTCAAATATGTTCTCTAAATCATTTTTTGAAATTCCAGGTCCTTTATCCCAAATAAGCAACTGATATTCATTAGCTGCTTCTGTTAGCTCTATTCCTAATATCTTTCCGGATTTTCCATAATGTATGGCGTTTTTCATGATATTCCCTATAACTCGCGAAAGACTAAGGGAATCGGCTGTAATTGGGCAAGGTACATCTGGAATATGAACTTGTAATTCTATATCATGTTTTGAGAGTTCAGGTAAAAACGCAATTAAAGATTCTCTAGCGACCTCAGCAAAATTGAGAGGCTCTTCCTTCAATGGAAATTCATTTGCATCTAGCTTCGCCATATTAAATATTTCATCAACTAATTGTTTTAAGCTGTTTGATTTCTTTGAAATGATTTCAAGATATTCTCGTTTCTCTTCTTCTGAAGCAGCAATATCATCTTTTAAAGCATCAACATAGCCAATAATAGAAGTAAGGGGTGTCCGAATATCGTGTGAAATACTAGATAGGAGTTGTTTTCTAGCTTCTTGAGATTGTACAGCTTCAATTTGCACTTTTTCTAGCGTGGTTATTAATTCATTTGTAGAAAAGATCACTTCATCTAATGAATGATCGTTATTTGTATAGAGCCTTGCGTGTGTATTTCCCTTGATGGCACGTCGTAATCCGGCAACCATGGATTTTCGGCTTTCGATAAAATGAATTCTTATAAAGAAAAGACTTATTG
>NZ_JAUCFT010000008.1:330000-4994481 GCF_030348195.1 Bacillus sp. DX4.1
AGCTCCTTATGGAGCGAAGTCTTTGATTCCCCGCTGCCAAGAAAAGCTTCTAGCGAGATAAAAGGTGCCTGTACCGCAAACCGACACAGGTAGGCGAGGAGAGAATCCTAAGGTGTGCGAGAGAACTCTGGTTAAGGAACTCGGCAAAATGACCCCGTAACTTCGGGAGAAGGGGTGCTTTCTTAACGGAAAGCCGCAGTGAATAGGCCCAAGCGACTGTTTAGCAAAAACACAGGTCTCTGCGAAGCCGTAAGGCGAAGTATAGGGGCTGACACCTGCCCGGTGCTGGAAGGTTAAGGAGAGGGGTTAGCGCAAGCGAAGCTCTGAACTGAAGCCCCAGTAAACGGCGGCCGTAACTATAACGGTCCTAAGGTAGCGAAATTCCTTGTCGGGTAAGTTCCGACCCGCACGAAAGGTGTAACGATTTGGGCACTGTCTCAACCAGAGACTCGGTGAAATTATAGTACCTGTGAAGATGCAGGTTACCCGCGACAGGACGGAAAGACCCCGTGGAGCTTTACTGTAGCCTGATATTGAATTTTGGTACAGTTTGTACAGGATAGGCGGGAGCCATTGAAACCGGAGCGCTAGCTTCGGTGGAGGCGCTGGTGGGATACCGCCCTGACTGTATTGAAATTCTAACCTACGGGTCTCATCGACCCGGGAGACAGTGTCAGGTGGGCAGTTTGACTGGGGCGGTCGCCTCCTAAAGTGTAACGGAGGCGCCCAAAGGTTCCCTCAGAATGGTTGGAAATCATTCGTAGAGTGCAAAGGCATAAGGGAGCTTGACTGCGAGACCTACAAGTCGAGCAGGGACGAAAGTCGGGCTTAGTGATCCGGTGGTTCCGCATGGAAGGGCCATCGCTCAACGGATAAAAGCTACCCCGGGGATAACAGGCTTATCTCCCCCAAGAGTCCACATCGACGGGGAGGTTTGGCACCTCGATGTCGGCTCATCGCATCCTGGGGCTGTAGTCGGTCCCAAGGGTTGGGCTGTTCGCCCATTAAAGCGGTACGCGAGCTGGGTTCAGAACGTCGTGAGACAGTTCGGTCCCTATCCGTCGTGGGCGCAGGAAATTTGAGAGGAGCTGTCCTTAGTACGAGAGGACCGGGATGGACGCACCGCTGGTGTACCAGTTGTTCTGCCAAGGGCATAGCTGGGTAGCTATGTGCGGAAGGGATAAGTGCTGAAAGCATCTAAGCATGAAGCCCCCCTCAAGATGAGATTTCCCATAGCGTAAGCTAGTAAGATCCCTGAAAGATGATCAGGTTGATAGGTTCGAGGTGGAAGCATGGTGACATGTGGAGCTGACGAATACTAATAGATCGAGGACTTAACCATATAAATATGAAGCAATGTTATCTAGTTTTGAAGGAATATACCTTCATCAGTTTGGTGATGATGGCAGAGAGGTCACACCCGTTCCCATACCGAACACGGAAGTTAAGCTCTCTAGCGCCGATGGTAGTTGGGACCTTGTCCCTGTGAGAGTAGGACGTCGCCAAGCAAAAACCTAAGTCGATTCGACTTAGGTTTTTTTGTGTATTTATTTTTATCCCGCTATTCGCAAGCAGCAATACTCCTACCTCAAAGTTCGGTAGGAAGTAAAGAAGTTAGGTGGGGGATGAAGAAAATCTATTACAAGTAGAAATTTCAAACTTGTTCTTTTTTCATTTAAGCTGTTTGTGCTAAACGTGTAGTCTCCTCTTTGTCCCACTCTAATGGATAGAAAAACTCATATTATTTCATCTTCTAACACCTGTAATTGAATATGAAAAGTATTAAAGCAGTCTATTGTTGCCATATTATTAAATCAAACAGTTGTAACACTGATTCAAGATACAGAATGCATATGTTCTCGTATTTTCAGCTGAATTTACTATTTTACCTGCATATATTTTCACTTCTTCTTTTGAATATAACTAAAACACGAACGTTATAGATTAGTAATAAAAAAACATTCGATTATTTGTTGACATTGTTTATGAAATATTGTTAATATAACCATAGAAACAATATTATATCGCACCTCATATAATCGCGGGGATATGGCCTGCAAGTCTCTACCTAACGACCGTTATTCGTTAGACTATGAGGGAAAGTCACTCGGTATTTTTCTATTCTCATGGGATACGTATGCCTGAGTAGAGCGCTTTCTCTCATAGTAAAAGAGAAAATGTTCTATTTCAGGCTTTTTTTATTTGAATCGGGGGGATTCTAATATGAAATCACTAGTTGGAGTCATAATGGGAAGCACGTCAGACTGGGAAACAATGAAATATGCTTGTGACATCTTAGATGAATTACACATTCCGTATGAGAAGAAAGTTGTATCCGCTCATCGGACTCCGGATTATATGTTTGAATATGCAGAAACAGCTCGTGAACGTGGGTTAAAAGTTATTATTGCTGGAGCTGGAGGAGCCGCTCATTTACCAGGTATGGTTGCCGCTAAGACAAATCTTCCTGTAATCGGCGTTCCTGTTCAGTCAAAAGCGTTAAATGGTCTAGATTCGTTACTATCCATTGTTCAAATGCCAGGGGGAGTTCCAGTTGCAACTGTTGCGATCGGCAAGGCTGGGTCAACAAATGCAGGACTACTTGCAGCGCAAATACTTGGGTCGTTTCATGATGATATACATGATGCATTAGAACTGAGACGAGAAGCTATCGAAAAAAATGTGCGCGAAGGTAGTGAACTGCTATGACGAAAATCATTTTACCTGGAAGAACGATTGGTATTATTGGCGGTGGCCAACTTGGAAGAATGATGGCACTTGCAGCTAAGGAAATGGGTTATAAAATTGCTGTGTTAGATCCGATAAAACATTCACCATGTGCACAAGTTGCTGATATTGAAATTGTTGCATCGTATGATGATTTGAAAGCGATTCAGCATTTAGCAGAAATAAGCGACGTTGTGACATATGAATTTGAGAATATTGATTATAACTGCTTACAATGGCTCGAAAAGCATGCATATTTACCGCAGGGCAGTCAGTTATTGCACAAAACGCAAAATCGTTATACAGAAAAAAATGCGATTGTAAAAGCTGGTTTACCAGTAGCACCGTACAAACTCATTCAGAAGCAAGAGGAGCTGTTAGAAGCAATTGCTGAGCTTTCCTTCCCTTGTGTGTTGAAGACAACAACAGGAGGGTATGACGGAAAAGGGCAAGTTGTTTTAAGAAGTGAAGCTGATATTGTGAGAGCGGTGGAGCTGGTAAATCAAGCTGAATGTATTTTAGAAAAGTGGGTACCGTTTGAAAAAGAAATCTCTGTCATTGTGACACGCAGTGTAAGCGGTGAAACAAAAGTCTTTCCAGTAGCTGAAAATATTCACGTAAATAACATTTTGCATGAATCCATCGTACCAGCTCGCATTACAGAAGAGCTATCACAAAAAGGAAATGGGTATGCAAAAGTGCTCGCGGATGAACTTCAGCTTGTGGGAACACTAGCGGTAGAGATGTTTGCTACGGCAGATGGTGAGATTTATATTAATGAATTAGCACCGAGACCTCATAATTCTGGGCACTATACAATCGATGCATGTGAAACGAGTCAATTTGGGCAACACATTCGAGCAATCTGTAATTTACCTCTTGGAGAAACAATTTTGTTAAAACCAGTTGTCATGGTGAACATTTTAGGCGAACATATAGAAGGGGTCCTAAAGCAAGTGAATAGATTAACCGGGTGCTATTTACACTTGTATGGAAAAGAAGAAGCAAAGCCGCAACGTAAAATGGGGCATGTAAATATTTTAAATCAAGATATTCATGTTGCTTTAGAAAAGGCGCGAGCATTGCATATTTGGGACCATCAAGAACAACTGTTGGAGGGAAAAAGATGATTAATCGTTATACACGCCCTGAGATGGGTGCAATTTGGACGGAAGAAAATAAATTTAAAGCGTGGTTAGAAGTTGAGATTTTAGCTTGTGAAGCATGGGCTGAACTTGGTGATATTCCGAAAGAAGATGTGAAGAAGATTCGTGAACATGCATCATTTGATATGGATCGTATTTATGAAATTGAAAAAGAAACACGTCATGATGTAGTTGCTTTCACTCGTGCTGTATCTGAAACACCAGCATTAGGTGAAGAACGTAAATGGGTTCACTATGGCTTAACATCTACAGACGTAGTAGATACAGCGTTATCTTACATCTTAAAACAAGCAAATGAAATCTTATTACAAGACTTAGAAAACTTTACTAACATTTTAGCTAATAAAGCAAAAGAGCATAAATACACAATTATGATGGGAAGAACGCACGGTGTTCATGCTGAACCAACAACATTTGGTTTAAAACTTGGTCTTTGGTATGAAGAAATGAAACGTAACTTAGAGCGTTTTAAACAAGCAGCTGATACAGTTCGCGTTGGAAAACTTTCTGGTGCGGTTGGTACATATGCAAATATCAATCCATTTGTAGAAAAATATGTTTGCGAACAATTAGGCCTAGAAGCAGCACCGATTTCAACACAAACATTGCAACGTGATCGTCATGCACATTACATGTCAACACTTGCATTAATTGCAACATCTATCGAGAAAATGGCAGTTGAAATTCGCGGTTTACAAAAGAGTGAAACACGTGAAGTAGAAGAGTCCTTTGCGAAAGGGCAAAAAGGTTCTTCTGCAATGCCACATAAACGTAATCCAATCGGTTCTGAAAATATGACTGGTTTGGCACGTGTCATTCGTGGTTATATGATGACTGCTTACGAAAACGTTCCATTATGGCATGAGCGTGATATCTCGCATTCATCTGCAGAACGTATTATCTTACCAGATGCAACAATCGCATTAAACTACATGCTAAACCGTTTCGGTAATATCGTGAAAAACTTAACGGTATTCCCAGAAAATATGAAACGTAATATGCAAAGAACATATGGTTTAATTTACTCTCAACGTGTAATGCTTACACTAATCGATAAAGGTATGGTACGCGAAGAAGCATACGATATCGTACAACCTAAAGCGATGGAAGCTTGGGAGACACAAGTACAATTTAAAGAACTTATAGAAGCTGACGAGCGTATTACAAGTAAATTATCACAAGAAGAAATTAATGAATGTTTCAACTATGAGCATCACCTGCAACATGTTGATACAATCTTTGAACGTCTTGGTTTAAACTGATAATTTTATATGGCACAGAATAGAGTCATTCTGTGCCATTCTTTATAAATACATTATTCATATTTTTCAAACTACAGGGGGCTTGCGAAATGCAAAAGCTAGAATTGCTGTATGAAGGTAAGGCAAAAAGAATTTATCGTACAGAAGCAGCAGATATGGTTTGGGTAGAGTACAAAGATAGTGCTACTGCTTTCAATGGGGAGAAAAAAGCGACGATTACAGGAAAAGGTCGTCTGAACAATGAGATTACAACTCTCTTATTCAGAAAGTTACAAGAAGTAGGAATCAATACACACTTTGTTGAGAAGTTATCTGAAACAGAACAAATTGTGAAAAAGGTAAGCATTATTCCATTAGAAGTTGTCACTAGAAACGTAATTGCAGGAAGCCTTTCGAAACGATTAGGAATGGAAGAAGGCACTGCACTTGCAGTACCAATCGTAGAACTTTACTACAAAGATGATGATTTAGGAGATCCACTTGTAACAGAAGATCATATTCGCGTGTTAAACGTTGCAACGCCAGAGCAAGTAAGTACATTACGAGAAAAAGCTCTACAAATCAATCAAGTATTGATTGAGCATTTCGCAAGCTGTCGTGTAAGACTAGTAGATTTTAAATTAGAGTTTGGTGTAACAGAAGAAGGCGAAATATTATTGGCAGATGAAATTTCACCAGATACTTGCCGCTTATGGGATGAAGCGAGCAATGAGAAATTTGATAAAGATGTATTTAGACGTGATCTTGGTAATTTAACAGATGCGTACGAAGAAATTTTAAAACGTTTAGGGGGAGCTTCACATGTATAAAGTAAAGGTATATGTAACGTTAAGAGAGAGCGTATTAGATCCACAAGGAACTGCAGTAAAAGGGGCTCTTCATAGTCTTGCTTTTACAGAAGTACAAGATGTTCGCATCGGTAAATATATGGAGTTAACAATTGATAAATCAGTATCTGATCTGGATAGCAAGATAAAAGAAATGTGTGAGAAACTATTAGCGAACGTTGTAATGGAAGATTATCGTTACGAGGTTGAGGAGGTTGTCGCACAGTGAAATTTGCAGTAATCGTTTTTCCAGGTTCGAACTGTGATGTCGATATGTTTCATGCGATTAAAGATGAGCTGGGCGAAGAAGTAGATTACGTTTGGCATGATACAGAGAATTTAGATGAATATGATGCGATTCTTTTACCAGGAGGTTTCTCTTACGGAGATTACCTTCGCTGTGGTGCAATTTCTCGTTTCGCTAATGCGATGAAGGCTGTACAAAAAGCTGCTCAGCAAGGAAAACCAATTTTAGGTATATGTAATGGATTTCAAATTTTAGTAGAGTCTGGATTGCTGCCAGGTGCATTAATGCGTAATAAAAACTTGAAATTTATGTGCCGTACTGTTCAGCTACGTGTTGAAAATAATGAAACGATGTTTACATCACAATATGAAAAAGGTGCAGTAATCAACATTCCAATCGCACATGGCGAAGGAAACTACTACTGTGATGAAGCAACACTCAAAGAATTAGAAGAAAAGAATCAAATTGCATTCCGTTATGTAGAAAATCCAAACGGAAGCGTTTCAGATATTGCTGGTATTGTAAATGAAAAAGGAAACGTACTTGGCATGATGCCGCATCCAGAGCGTGCTGTCGATGAACTTCTTGGCGGTGCTGAAGGTTTAAAAGTCTTTCAATCTATTTTGAAACATTGGAGGGAAACATATGTCGTTACTGCTTGAACCAAATCCAACACAAATTAAAGAAGAACGCATTTATGCGGAAATGGGATTAACAGACGAAGAGTTTGCCATGGTTGAAAAGATTTTAGGCCGTTTGCCAAACTATACAGAGACAGGATTATTCTCTGTTATGTGGTCAGAGCACTGTAGTTACAAAAACTCAAAACCAGTTCTTAGTAAGTTTCCAACAACAGGAGAACATGTACTGCAAGGACCTGGTGAAGGTGCAGGAATTGTAGACATTGGTGATAACCAAGCGGTTGTATTTAAGATGGAAAGTCATAACCATCCTTCTGCGATTGAACCATATCAAGGTGCTGCAACAGGTGTTGGCGGTATCATTCGTGATGTATTTTCTATGGGTGCACGCCCAGTCGCTCTATTAAACTCACTTCGTTTTGGTGAATTACAATCACCACGCGTGAAATATTTATTTGAAGAAGTTGTAGCTGGAATTGCAGGATACGGTAACTGCATCGGGATTCCAACTGTTGGTGGAGAAATACAATTTGATCCATGTTATGAAGGGAATCCGCTTGTAAATGCAATGTGCGTTGGCTTAATTAACCATGAAGATATTAAAAAAGGGCAAGCGCATGGTGCTGGCAATACTGTTATGTACGTTGGTGCTGCAACAGGTCGTGACGGCATTCACGGTGCAACTTTCGCATCTGAAGAGCTGTCTGAGAACTCAGAAGCAAAACGTCCAGCAGTGCAAGTAGGAGATCCATTTATGGAAAAACTTCTAATTGAAGCTTGCTTAGAGCTCATTAAATCTGATGCGCTTGTTGGGATTCAAGATATGGGAGCTGCAGGCTTAACATCATCTGCTGCGGAAATGGCAAGTAAAGCAGGTATGGGTATTGAAATGTACTTAGATGATGTACCGCAGCGTGAAACAGGCATGACACCATATGAAATGATGCTATCTGAATCACAAGAGCGTATGTTAATTGTCGTGAAAAAAGGTAGAGAACAAGAGATTGTAGATTTATTTGAAAAGTACGGTCTTGCAGCAGTTACGATGGGGAAAGTAACGGAAGATAAAATGCTTCGTTTATTCCATAAAGGTGAAATGGTTGCTGAAGCGCCAGCAGATGCGTTAGCAGAAGAAGCGCCAATCTACCATAAACCTTCAAAAGAAGCTGCATACTTTGCAGAGTTCCAACAAATGAAGATGGAAACACCAAAAGTGGATGATTATAAAGAAACATTGCTCGCTTTATTACAACAACCAACGATTGCAAGTAAAGAGTGGGTATATGATCAATATGATCACCAAGTACGCACAAGCACAGTTGTCAAACCAGGATCGGATGCAGCGGTTGTACGTGTACGTGGCACAGAAAAAGCATTAGCAATGACAACAGATTGTAACTCTCGCTATATTTACTTAGACCCTGAAATGGGCGGGAAAATTGCGGTAGCAGAAGCAGCACGTAACATCGTATGTTCTGGCGGAGAACCACTTGCGATCACAGATTGCTTAAACTTTGGAAATCCAGAAAAACCAGAGATTTTCTGGCAAATTGAAAAATCAGTGGATGGTATGAGTGAAGCATGCCGTAAATTACAAACTCCGGTTATTGGTGGAAACGTATCAATGTACAACGAACGCAGCGGCGAAGCTGTATATCCAACGCCAACTGTTGGTATGGTCGGTCTAGTTCATGATTTAAAACATGTTACAACACAAGAGTTTAAGCAAGCTGGAGATCTTGTTTATGTAATTGGCGAAACGAAGGCAGAATTTGGCGGAAGTGAATTGCAAAAAATGCTACATGGTAAAATTTTCGGTCAATCACCAAGTATTGATTTAGAAGTAGAATTAAAACGCCAAAAACAAGTGTTAGCAGCGATCCAGGCAGGGCTTGTTCAATCAGCACATGATGTTGCAGAAGGTGGCTTAGCGGTTGCGATTGCTGAAAGTGCAATGGGTGCAAAAGGCTTAGGCGCTACTGTGAAGTTAGATGGAGAAGCAACAGCAGTATTATTTGCAGAATCACAATCTCGCTTCGTTGTAACGGTAAAACGTGAACAAAAAGAAGCATTCGAGAACATGGTAGAAGCACTTCAAGTTGGGGAAGTAACAAATACGAATGAAGTAACAATTTTAGGTGAAGAAAGTGAAGTATTACTTACAGCAAATGTTGATGAAATGAGAACGGCTTGGAAAGGGGCAATTCCATGCTTGCTGAAATAAAGGGGCTAAATGAAGAATGTGGCGTTTTCGGAATTTGGGGGCATGAAAATGCAGCACAAGTTACGTATTACGGATTGCACAGTTTACAGCACCGTGGTCAAGAGGGCGCAGGCATTGTTGTAAATAATGGGGAGAAAATCGTTGGTCATAAGGGGCTTGGTTTAGTATCTGAAGTGTTTTCACGCGGTGAGTTAGATGGTTTAAATGGAAAATCAGCTATTGGGCACGTGCGTTATGCAACAGCAGGCGGAAATGAAGTTGCAAATGTTCAGCCACTTTTATTCCGATTTTCTGATCATAGTATGGCACTTGCACATAACGGTAACTTGATTAACGCGAAAATGCTTCGCCGTGAATTAGAAGCGGAAGGCAGTATTTTTCAAACAAGTTCAGATACAGAAGTATTGCTTCATTTAATTAAACGTAATACAAAAGGCTCACTTATCGAAAGTGTGAAAGACGCATTAAATAAAGTAAAAGGTGCATTTGCCTATTTGTTACTAACAGGAAACGAAATGATTGTTGCATTAGATCCAAACGGATTCCGTCCTCTTTCAATCGGAAAAATGGGGGATGCATATGTCGTAGCATCTGAAACATGTGCTTTCGATGTAGTTGGTGCAACCTATATTCGTGATGTAGAGCCTGGAGAATTACTTATCATTAATGATGAGGGTATCCAGGTAGATCGTTTTACAAATGAAGTAGATCACGCAATTTGTAGCATGGAGTACATTTACTTTGCTCGTCCTGATTCTAATATTGCTGGTATAAATGTCCATGCAGCACGTAAAAATATGGGGAAAACTTTAGCGAAAGAAGCTCCAATTGAAGCGGATGTTGTAACAGGTGTACCGGATTCTAGTATTTCCGCGGCAATCGGTTATGCAGAAGCAACAGGAATTCCATATGAATTAGGACTTATTAAAAATCGTTACGTCGGACGTACCTTTATTCAACCTTCTCAGGAATTGCGTGAGCAAGGGGTAAAAATGAAGCTCTCAGCAGTACGAGGTGTTGTAGAGGGAAAACGTGTAGTGATGATCGATGATTCCATTGTACGTGGTACAACAAGTAGACGAATTGTTCGTTTACTTCGAGAAGCGGGAGCGACGGAAGTACATGTACGAATTGCTTCACCACCACTTAAATATCCATGTTTTTATGGAATTGATATTCAAACGAGAAAAGAATTAATTGCAGCAAACAATTCGGTGGAAGAAATACGTCAAATCATCGGCGCAGATTCCTTAACGTTTTTAAGTGAAGATGGCTTAGTAGAAGCAATTGGACGTCCATATGAAGGAAAATACGGCGGTCTATGTATGGCTTACTTTAATGGAGATTATCCAACGGCTCTTTATGATTATGAACAAGAGCTTTTAGAGAGTATGAAATAAGAAAGCATAAAGGCTTCTACCACACGCTGTGTAGAAGCTAGCTTTTTTCTTAAAACATACAGTGCTGATAATGAGAGATAGTATGGGGTCTTACTGCCCGCTTGGGTGGGAGAAATTAAAAGACGAGGTGTATATAAACGATGGCGAATGCATATAAGCAAGCAGGAGTAGATATTGAAGCTGGATATGAAGCGGTATCTCGCATGAAAAAACACGTGCAAACAACAATGAGAAAAGAAGTACTAGGCGGTCTAGGCGGTTTTGGAGGTATGTTTGATCTATCAAAATTTGCACTTGAAGAGCCGGTATTAGTATCTGGAACAGATGGCGTGGGAACAAAATTGATGCTCGCTTTTATGATGGATCAACATGACACAATTGGTATTGATGCAGTTGCAATGTGTGTGAATGATATTGTTGTCCAAGGAGCAGAACCGCTTTTCTTCCTTGACTATATTGCTTGTGGTAAAGCAGAACCTAGTAAAATTGAAAACATCGTCAAAGGAATATCAGAAGGATGTCGTCAAGCTGGCTGTGCACTAATTGGTGGGGAAACAGCAGAGATGCCAGGCATGTATTCACAAGAAGAATATGATTTAGCTGGTTTTACAGTTGGTATTGTCGATAAAAAGAAGATTGTTACAGGTGGATCTATTGAAGCGGGTCATGTATTAATCGGATTAGCATCTAGCGGTATTCATAGTAATGGTTATTCTCTAGTACGAAAAGTGTTGTTAGAAGATGGACAGCTTTCTTTAGATCGTATACATGGTCGTTTGGAGCTACCTCTTGGTGAAGAGTTATTAAAACCAACGAAAATTTATGTCAAACCTATTTTAGAACTATTGAAGAAATTTGAAGTGTACGGCATGGCACATATTACTGGCGGCGGTTTTATTGAAAATATTCCACGCATGTTGCCAGAAGGAATTGGAGCAGAGATTGAGCTAGGGTCTTGGGAAATTAAGCCGATTTTCAGCTTACTTCAAGAGGTTGGACAGCTAGAAGAACAAGAAATGTTCAATATTTTTAACATGGGTATTGGTATGGTAGTAGCAGTGAAGGAAGAAGATGCACAATCTGCGATTAAACTTCTAGAAGAACAAGGAGAAAAAGCGCATATCATCGGGAAAACTGTACAAGGATCAGGTGTTACATTTCATGGAGGAGCTGGACTATGAGTAGATTGGCAGTCTTTGCTTCTGGAAGTGGGTCTAACTTTCAAGCGCTGATTAATGCAGTGGAAGAAAAAAGACTAGATGCTGATATCAGTTTACTAGTATGTGATCAGCCTGAGGCACGTGTTGTTGGACGAGCACATTATCATCATGTTCCTTGCTTTGCTTTCTCACCGAAAAAATATGAGTCAAAAGAAGTATTTGAACAAGAGATATTAAAGAAATTACAAGAATATGAGATTGATTGTATCATTTTAGCTGGTTATATGCGTCTAATTGGTCCGACTTTACTGAAGGCATACGGTGGAAAAATCATCAACATTCATCCGTCATTATTACCGAGTTTTCCAGGGAAAGATGCTATTGGTCAAGCGCTAGAAGCAGGTGTAAAAGTAACGGGAGTGACCATTCATTACGTGGATGCAGGCATGGATACAGGTCCAATTATTGCACAAGAAGCAGTAGCTGTTTCTAAAATGGATACAAGAGAGAGTTTACAAAAGAAAATTCAAAGCGTTGAACATAGATTGTACGTAGATACGGTGAACAAAATCGTTCAATCTATGGAAAATCCGACTGTTAAATAACATTCAACTAGGGGTGAAGGATAAATGAAAAAGCGTGCATTAGTAAGTGTTTCAAATAAAGCTGGAGTTGTAGAGTTTGTAAAAGGGTTACTTGAGCAAGGAATTGAAGTTATTTCAACAGGCGGAACGAAAAAATTATTAGAAGAAAACGGCTTACAGGTGATTGGTATTTCTGAAGTAACAGGTTTCCCGGAAATTATGGATGGTCGTGTAAAAACATTACATCCAAACATTCATGGTGGCTTGCTTGCAGTACGTGATAATGACACGCATGTAGCTCAAATGAACGAACTAGGTATTCAGCCAATTGATTTTGTTGTTGTAAACTTATATCCATTTAAAGAAACAATTGCAAAGCCAGACGTGACGTTTGCAGATGCAATTGAAAATATTGATATCGGCGGCCCAACAATGATCCGTTCTGCTGCAAAAAACCATAAGTTCGTATCAGTTATTGTTGATCCAGTAGACTATGATGTTGTATTAGCTGAGCTAAAAGAACATGGTGAAGTTGCAGTTGAAACAAAACGTAAATTAGCAGCAAAAGTATTCCGTCATACAGCAGCATATGATGCATTAATCTCAAATTACTTAACAGAACAAATGGGAGAAGAAAGCCCAGAAACACTGACGGTTACATTTGAGAAAAAACAAGATTTACGTTACGGAGAAAATCCACATCAAAAAGCAACATTTTATAAAGCGCCGTTTGCAGTAACTTCTTCTGTTGCATATGCAGAACAATTACATGGAAAAGAGTTATCTTACAATAATATTAACGATGCAGATGCAGCGCTTAGTATTGTCAAAGAATTTACAGAAGCAGCAGTT
The DNA here is from genome assembly GCF_030348195.1 of Bacillus sp. DX4.1. Taxonomy (NCBI): domain Bacteria; kingdom Bacillati; phylum Bacillota; class Bacilli; order Caryophanales; family Bacillaceae; genus Bacillus; species Bacillus sp. DX4.1. Next base: position 343,091 of record NZ_JAUCFT010000008.1, read on the forward strand.
GTAGCAGTAAAACATATGAATCCATGCGGCGTTGGTGTGGGTGCTGATATTCATGAAGCATATACACGTGCTTATGAAGCAGATCCAGTATCAATCTTTGGCGGTATCATTGCGGCCAATCGTGAAATTGATAAAGCAACAGCAGAAAAGCTACATGAAATTTTCTTAGAAATCATCATTGCACCTTCCTTCTCAAAAGAAGCGTTAGAAGTGTTGCAAAGTAAGAAAAACTTACGTCTTTTAACTGTAAATATTGAAAAAGCAGTATCAGCAAGTAAAAAGTTAACTTCTGTACAAGGTGGTCTCCTTGTTCAAGAAGAAGATACATTATCATTAGATGAAGATACAATTACGATTCCAACAAAACGTGAACCAACAGAGCAAGAATGGAACGATTTAAAATTAGCTTGGAAAGTTGTAAAACACGTGAAATCGAACGCAATTGTACTAACGAAAGATAATATGACAGTTGGTGTTGGTGCAGGGCAAATGAACCGTGTGGGCTCTGCGAAAATTGCAATTACACAAGCTGGCGACAAAGCGCAAGGAAGTGCACTTGCATCTGATGCATTTTTCCCAATGCCAGATACGGTGGAAGAAGCAGCAAAAGCAGGTGTAACAGTTATTATTCAGCCAGGTGGATCGATTCGCGACGAAGATTCTATTAAAAAAGCAGACGAGTTTGGCATTGCTATGGTGTTCACTGGCGTACGTCATTTCAAACATTAATAGAGGAAGTTTAAAAAGTCCGGTCAAGATAACCTTCGCATTTCTTCGTTGCATTGCCAGTCCGGTACTCATGTAGTGCCAGCTACACTCCGTGTCCTCCTGGCTGCAGCGCCTCGAACTGTTCGGTTCTCTTGATCCTCCTTTTTGAACACGAACTAGAGGAAGTTCAAAAAGTCCGGTAAAGATAGCTGTCGCACTTCTTCGTTACGTTGCCAGTCCGGTACTCATGTAGTTCCAGCTACACTCCGTATCCTCCTGGCTTCTGCGCCTTGAACTGCTCGGCTCTCTTGATCCTCCTTTTTGAACACGAACTAATAGAAACAAAATAGGAGCCTTGCTCCTATTTTGTACTTACTTGAATAATGGAGGTTGAAATATGAATGTTTTAGTAATCGGCCGCGGTGGACGTGAGCATGCGTTAGCATGGAAGTTTGCACAATCAGAGCAAGTAGAAACAGTATATGTAGCGCCAGGAAATGAAGGAATGAAAGATGTCGCAACACCTGTTGCGATTGATGAAAATGATTTTGATGCACTTGTTGCATTCGCGAAAGAAAATCATATTGGCTTAACGTTTGTCGGTCCGGAAATTCCGCTTATGAATGGGATTGTTGATCGTTTTGAAGATGAGGGGCTTCGGGTGTTTGGTCCTAATAAAGCGGCAGCTGTGATTGAAGGAAGTAAAGCTTTTACGAAAGAGCTTATGGAAAAGTATGAGATTCCAACAGCAGCATATGAGACGTTCACAAACTATGAAGAAGCAGTAGCATATATTGAAAAAGTTGGTGCGCCAATTGTCATTAAAGCGGACGGATTAGCAGCTGGTAAAGGTGTAACGGTTGCGATGACATTAGAAGAGGCACTGCAAGCTGTAAAAGAAATGCTGCAAGATGTGAAGTTTGGCGACGCGAGTAAAAAAGTTGTCATTGAGGAATTTTTAGATGGACAAGAATTTTCTCTTATGGCATTCGTGAATGGAACAACTGTATATCCGATGGTGATTGCGCAAGATCATAAACGTGCTTTTGACGGTGATAAAGGTCCAAATACAGGTGGAATGGGTGCTTATTCTCCAGTGCCACAAATCCCAGGGGCGGCAGTGAAGCAAGCGATTGAAACAATTCTATATCCGACTGCTGAGGCAATGATACAAGAAGGACGCTTGTTCACAGGTATTTTATATGCAGGTCTTATTTTAACAAACGAAGGACCGAAAGTGATTGAGTTTAATGCTCGTTTTGGTGATCCAGAAACAGAAGTGGTACTACCTCGCCTAGAGAGTGACTTAGTAGACGTATGTAACGGTGTGTTAGATGGAGAGGAACTAACACTTGAGTGGTCTGAGGAAGCAGTGATTGGCGTTGTACTGGCTTCAAAGGGATATCCAGAAGCATATGAAAAAGGTGCTGTCATTCGCGGGCTAGATACATTAGAAGATGCAATTGTCTTTCATGCAGGTACAGCTGTGAAAGAGGGAGAGTTTGTTACAAACGGCGGCCGCGTCTTATTTGTTGCTTGCAAAGCGAAAGACTTACAAGAAGCGAAAGCTATAGTGTATAAAGAAATTACAAAAATCGAGAGTGATGGTTTATTTTATCGAAGTGATATTGGATATCGGGCGATTGCAAAAGTGGATTGTTAAGAGCTAACATACTTTATGTTAGCTTTTTTTGATTTCGCTATTTGGGATATATATAAATACAAATTAAAAAATCGACATAAAACCCTTCTTTTTAGGTGAGAGAGAGCATCCGGCCATGCATAGAAGCGGTCAGATCCTTTTCCTGCCCTATGCATGCCAAGTGAAAACAAAGAGAGAAAACAAGTGCAGGTCACCTTTTGTTATCCATAGCCGCGGCTTATATGTCGAAAAATCAAAATGGATTTATATAGTATACATTTTTGATTTTCACACAAGAAATAATTTCTCCTCATACTGGTGGGAATGTTGTAATTGGAGTAACTCCTAGTTGTATAAAGATTGTTTCAGTATTATGGACTTTATCGAAACCACTGTCCTCTAAATAGAGTTGAACTACTTTTCACTTAAATTTGCTACTATAACTCTTATAGATTTTCTTCATAAAAATATCCCTTTTAAGTAAACAGCATGGCTCTTTCTTTGAGCTGTCTACTTAAAAGGGAGGCAGTAATACCCCCACTGATAAAAGTTTCACTTTATATTTTCAAAAAATGTTTACGCCAAAACCAAAAGAATGATTAGCAGTCTTGAAACTCTAAAAATTCTTTTGTTTAAATGGGGGCTATTCCTGTTGAGTCTCTAACAATAAGTTTAGTAGATAGTAAAATTTCCTGAAAAGGCTCATCACGATGATTAAAACGCCAGAAAAGCTGTTCGACAGCTTTTTTTCCGTATAACTCTAAGTCAATATCTACGGTCGTGATTTTGGGATTGGCCATACGGGATAATAAACCATTATCAAAACTACAAATAGATGCTTGAGATGGGATTTTGATTCCTTTTCTTTGTAAACAAGAATTTACAAAAAATCCAAGTCCATCATTCACACAAAACCATGCAGTTGGTAACGAAGGTAAATTCGTTAGCTGTTCCCAAATTACTTCTTCAGATTCCTTTATATCCGTCAATAGGAACGCTGGATTAACTTCTATATTAGAATGGCTCAAAGCAAGAAGATATCCATCAAGTCGCTCTCTATAGCTTGGAGAATAGTTAATATTTCCTACGAAAGCTATATTTTTATGTCCTTGCTCTATTAAGTGGTGGACTGCTGTGTACGCTCCGAACCGGTTATTCGTTAATATAGCATCAGCATTAATAAAAGGATGGTGATGATCAATAAGTACAGTTGGAATATCCTGCTGGGTGACCTTTTGAATATAAGCTGTACTTAAATGAGAAAGAATGAGTACTCCATCAACGGATCTGTCTTCAATAAAACTTGGAAGCTCTAAATTATTAATGGCTTCTTTAGTTATAGGTTGTATAAAAAGATTTAGGTCACGCTTCCGCGCTTCTTTTTCTATACTCAAATAAATTTCCCCAAAAAAACTTTTAGCAGAGAACGTAAAATCAGAAGCAATGAGCGCTATATCCTTTTTCTGTTTTTCTGTTTTCAATACTTTTTTACTTTTAGGATATTTATATCCTAATTCTTCAGCTATTTGTTGAACACGTTTTCTCGTTTCTTCGCTTACACCAGGTTTTCCGGTCAATGCTTGCGAGACTGAGTTTTTAGATATGTTCAAATGATTAGCTATTTCTTGCATTGTTACTTTTCTAGTCATAGTATCACCTTTCAGTTTAATGGAAAATATTTTAAATTGTATTACCAAAAAGGTAACGTTTTTGATAATATAAATCAACTATTGACTTAAAACGCTTTCAATAGTATAAATATATTGTAACGTGACTCTTATAATTATAAAACATTTATTTTCAAGAAGTAACGTTACAAAATATTTATGTAATGTTACTTAGGCTGAGATTTTGTAGAATAATAGTTGAATGAGGTGAATGCAAATTTTTTTGCTGATACTAAAAATAAGGAGGGGACGAAGGGATAGTCGCTTTATTTATTAAGATAATTATAGGAAACGTTTTCATATTGGGGTAAGAGGATTGGAGAGAACATCGATCATCTTACACATAAATGTGGAAATTATCTTTTGTAATTTTTAGTAGTTACATATTTTTAACAAATGATATTAGTATCATTGTCAATAAAGTAGAGTGTAATGCTATAAGAGGAGGAGAATTTTGATGAAGAAAAAGCTTTTATCCAAGATAACTGTTCTTGTGGGAGTAAGTGTATTAACACTGGGAGGAATTGCTGGATGTTCAAGTAATAAAGCGGACACAGCAAAGAAAAATGGTCCAGTGGAGTTGAAAATTGCTACATGGGCAAATGAACGTGAAGCAAAGGAATTCGATGAAATTATTAATAAATTAAATGCTAAGCAACATGATTATAAGCTTAAACAGATGGTCATTCCAAAAGATTACTATGCTAAAGTTCAAACAATGATAGCTGGGAAACAAGCACCAGATTTGATGTGGTTAGCTCAGGAATATGTTCCAGCTTACGCTTCAAACAATGCACTTGTAGATATTTCAAGTCAACTTAAATCTCAGAAACAAATTAATATGGATGATTACTTTTCCGGTTCTTTAGATGCTGCCAAGTATGAAGGTAAAACATATGGATTGCCTTGGATTGGACAAACATATGTAGTTTATTATAATAAATCAATGTTTAAGGAATCAGGAATTCAGGATCCGAGCTTAACTTGGAATTGGAATGATTTTCATAATACAGCTAAAACGCTAACGAAAGACGACAAATATGGATTTGCTACAGCAGGAAGTCCACCACTTTCTGTATTTGCCTGGGGTGAAGGTGGAGACATTATTAATAAAAAAGGAAAAGTAGTGTTAGATTCACCAGAAACAATTAAAGGGCTAGAAGTAGGTAAAGACATAATTACTGATAAAAGTGCAACGATGCCATATGAAGATGTTAAATCTATGGGAACCGAACAAGCATTTGTCAATGGAACAGTTGGAATGATAATTGGTGGAGCAAACGATGATGTTGAGCGAAAAGTAAAAGAGGCGGGAAATAAATTTGAAGTAGGGATGGCGGTAATGCCAAGTGGTTCAAAAGAGCAAGTCACTTTTAACTGGACAGCTTCAACGGTGATTTCTTCCCAAACAAAAAATAAAGAAGCATCATTCAAAGCATTAGTTGATGTAACAAATGAAATGACGGAATGGAAAGTTCCAACACCATTAAAATCAAAATTACAAAATATTGCAGAAATTAATCCGTATAAAGCGTATGCATTAGAGGTTATTCAAAAATCTACTGAAATATCGCGTGGATTTAATAATACTGTACAACAAAATGAAATTGCGGCTACTGAAGGACAAGGATTAGATGAGGTTATTCTTTCTAACAATAATGGTAAAGGGAACGTGAATGTAAGTAATTTAGCAAAAGATGTTGCGAAAAAGTTGAGAAAAATAACAGAATAAAATAATCGAATTACTAATGTTTGTGAAGTCCTGGTAATTTTTTTAGGGGGAAGTGAACATGCAAAATCCATCTCAGTTTAATCGTGAAGAGAAGATAGATTTTTTGCTTGAAAATAGTCTCAAAAAGAAAAAACGGATAAGTCCTGGTTATTTCTATATTGCGCCTTGGTTTATCGGATTTATCTTATTTAATTTGATTCCAATGATTATGTCAATGGTAATGAGTTTTATGGATTGGCCAGTTATTGGTGAACCAAGGTTTGTTGGATTCGAAAATTTCACCAATATGTTTCATGATGACAATTTCTTAAACTCGTTATTAGTTACAGTAAGGTACGCAATTATTGCAGTTCCAATTGGAATGGTTGCATCATTTACCATTGCTTTAATTATGAATTCGAAAATAAAGGGTTTAAGTATTTATAGAACGGTTTATTATTTACCAGCTGTTGTATCAGGTGTAGCAGTAGGGATTATTTGGCGCTGGATTTTAGATCCATCTAACGGTTTAATAAACAACTTGTTACATATAGTGGGAATTCAAGGGCCTGGCTGGTTTACTGATCCAAACTGGGTACTTCCTTCATACATCATGATTAGTTTATGGGGTGCTGGAGCAGGAATGCTAACATACTTAGTTGCATTGAATGAAGTTCCTAAAGACCTATATGAATCAGCTTCTATTCAAGGAGCAAATGCTATGACCAGATTATTAAACATTACGTTACCTCTGATGAAACCAATCTTGTATTATAACTTGATTATGGGGATTATTGGAGCTTTTAAAAAGTTTAATGATGCATATATCTTGGGTGGAGCAGGAAATCAAGGACAATTTATCCTGCTTCAAATTTATGATACGGCATTTAAATATTTTAAAATGGGTTATGCTTCAGCGATGTCTTGGGTATTTTTAATTATTGTTCTATTAATAACAATGCTCGTACTCAAATTTACTGATTTTTGGACATATGGGTCAAAACAGGAAGAATAGGTGGTGGTTTAAGTGAGCTCTGCTGAAGCAAATAATACAGAGAAGATTAATGAAATACTTCGTTTAAGTAAAAAAAATAAAAATTACAAATCTATTGTGTCTACTGTTATAAAACATTTCTTACTTATTATAGTGGCAATCTCAATGATTGCACCGTTTTTTTGGATGATATCTACTTCTTTAAAAACAGGAAATAATGTATTTAGTGTACCCCCACAATGGATTCCAAATCCTGTTAATTGGGGTAACTATGCAGAAGTTTTTGTAAAGGTTCCTTTTTTACAATATATCTTGAACACTACATTTTACACTGTGTCTGTAACATTTCTAGAAGTTAGTGTATCACTAATTGTAGCTTACGGTTTTGCACGTTTTCAGTTTAAAGGAAAAAATCTTTTATTTATGTTTTTACTAATAACAATTATGCTTCCAGGTGAAATTACAATTGTGCCAGGATATATATATTGGGCAAAAATTGGAGAGGTTCTAGGTATTCCAACGATAAACACTTATATTCCTTTAATTTTGCCAGCACTTGGTGGGCAAGCTGTTCATGTGTTTTTTATGAGTCAATATTTTAGGACAATTCCAAAAGATTTTTCAGAAGCTGCATATATTAATGGAGCGAGTAGCTGGAAGATTTTATGGAGAGTGTATGTTCCAATGTCAATCCCAGCTATTATCACGATTGCTATATCATCATTTATGGGAACGTGGAATGCATTTTTAGGACCTCTTATCTATTTAAACGATATGGATAAATTTACGGTTCAAGTTGGTTTAGCGATGTTCCAAGGTATGTTTGAAGTAAACTGGCCATTATTAATGGCAGCAACAACTTTATCAATTATTCCGATATTAGTACTATTCTTCTCGGCCCAAAAATATTTTGTGGGATCGAATAAAGCAGATGGAGTTAAGTAGAGGGATGGTTATATGGTAATAATCAGAAGATTAAAATCGTTAATCCAAAAAACACCAGTTTATATTGGTATAATTTTGTTTTTGGTAGCTATTGCAAATATGTCGGCACCTTTTTTTGTGAATGCAATAAATCAAAAAAATGATCTAACACAAAAATTGCATTCTTATTTAAAGGAGTATGAAGGTACATTTATCATAGAAGACTCTAAATTCCAAATAACGAAAAAAGCAAAAATTGAAACGGGCGAATTTGGTGTTTATTTAAACTACCCAAGCAAAGAAATAAATGAATCGAATTATGTGTTATTCGAGAGAGATAAAGCAACTTTTAGTTATGGCAATCAAGTTCTTGAACAGAAGTATCAGGAAAATTCGATGAGTATCAGTCAATTCATTGCTGATTTTCAGGATACTATCTTTCAATTAAATACATTGAATATACTCATAATCCTTTTAAAGGTTGCAATGAAATTCTCCTTTATTTCATTCGTTTTATTACTTGTAATTCAAATGATGACTCGTAAAGCAATAAAATTTTTGCAAGGTTTCCGATATTTAAGTGCATCTGCAATAATATCAAGCTTTATTCTTGTAATTTCAAGATCTTTGATATCTATATCCGATGCACATTTAGAATTAATGAGTTTTCTTATGGTTTCAATAATACTATGCATTTTCATTGCAGATGAATTTAAGAAGTATATTACAAAAGACTATATGGGAGAGGGGTTGAACGAACGTGGCATTCGTTAAAATAGATAATATGTATAAAGTATACAGTAACAAGGCACTTGCAATAGATGATTTCAATCTTGAAATTAAAAAAAATGAATTTGTTGCCATTATTGGACCATCTGGATGTGGGAAATCAACACTCTTACGGATGATTGCAGGGCTTGAAGATATTACGTATGGAGAATTGGTTATTAATGGGAAAGTTATGACTCATGTACATGCTAAAGACCGTGATATATCTATGGTTTTTCAAAACTATGCACTATATCCACATATGACTATTTTTCAAAATATCGCTTTCGGTTTGAAACTTCGAAAAGAGAAAAAAGAAATTATTAATACTAAAGTACAAGAAGTAGCGGAGCTTTTAGGATTAACAGATTACTTAGAGAAAACACCAAGTGAATTATCTGGTGGACAACGACAACGTGTCGCTCTTGGACGTGCAATGGTTCAAGAATCATCTATATTTTTGATGGATGAGCCTCTTTCTAATTTAGATTCAAAATTAAGAAGTAAAATGCGTATAGAGCTTCTAAATCTTCATAAAAAATTAGGGATTACAACTATCTATGTAACACACGATCAAGTGGAAGCCATGACAATGGCGGATAAAATTGTAGTAATTAACAAAGGAGTAGTTCAACAAATCGGGACGCCTAAAGAACTTTACTACAAGCCAAAAAATGTATTTGTCGCAACTTTTATCGGTGATCCTGAAATTAATTTACTCCCTGCAAGAATTGAAGGAAACAAATTGCGGATCAATGAGCAGTGTTTCCCTTTAACAGATAAAATGAAAGACATTTTAGAAAACTACAGTGAGGATGAAGTTCTGCTAGGTATTCGGCCTGAGGATATTCGTACAGAAAATGTATATTTAGAAAATTATTCAGAGGGAATTATCAACTCAACTGTAGATTTAGTTGAGATGCGTGGAGATGTTTCAATTATCATTACCCGTGCATTAAATTACGATCTCTATTTAAAAATACCTTCATATCATGACTATGAAGTAAATTCAAAAATTGAATTTGTATTTAATATGAATAAAGCCCACTTATTTAATCCAAAAACAGGTGAAAGATTGTAGTAGAAAACTTTGAAAAGTTGAATGATTAGCATTCTATATTAAGCTACTATAGCATGTTGCTAGCTTTGCGAAAAAAAGAGAAGGCATTATGCGAAGGTGGCTATGAAGTTCTATATAAATCCGGATTAAAAAACCGACATAAAGCCCTTCTTTTTAGGAGGGAGAGAGCATCCGGCCATGCATAGAAGCGGTCAGATCCTTTTCCTGCCCAGACATAGTGAAAACAAAGAGAGAAAACGAGTGCAGGTCACCTTTTGTTATCCATAGCCGCGGCTTATATGTCGAAAAATCAAAATGGATTTATATGAAAATATTATTCACTTTATAAAGCTTTATAAGGATTAATAGATTTTAGTATTATTGAATTTCGGTAAGAAGGAAACTTTATTTTCTAGTGATATAGATTTGACTTCAAATTATAAGTTTTTGTTTTCCAATAAACGAAGTAATGATGTTGAAATGATAAAGGGGGAATAACAAAGTGAAGCTATCAAAAACAAATGTTAAGACATGTAAAGAATTAGTAAAAGAATTCAAAGTCAAAAAAGAGACGATTGCAAATACAGAAAAAATTGAGTTTGTAGGAGTTAATGATAACGACGTATACAATATTACTGCACCGTTTGAGGATCAAGGAGAACGTGTGATTGCGGGCCGTGTCGAATCTCGTGACAGTGAACATTCTCAAGTATATTTTTTCATTGAGAAAGATGGAAAGTGGGCTCCAAAAGAAGGAGCACCTGTTTTTGAGCTGCAAGATCCTTTTGTTACGAGAATTAATGATGATTTGGTATTTGGGGGAGTTCAAATTTTCCCACATCCAGAAAGACAAGGTAGCCTTGGGTGGAGAACGGTATTTTATAAGGGAAAAAACATTTCGGACTTGAAGGAATTTGCCAAAGGTCCAGATGGAATGAAAGACTTGCGTTTGGTTCAATTGCAAGATGGTTCAATAGGTGTGTTAACACGTCCACAAGGAGAAAAAGGAGGACGTGGGAAAATCGGATTTTCTCGTATTCCTTCTCTCGATCAATTCACTACAGACTTAGTTAATGAAATACCGCTATTAAAAGGACAGTTTATTGATGAAGAATGGGGTGGAGCGAATGAACCGCGTCTTTTATCGAATGGATTGGTAGGAGTTTTGGGTCACATTGCTTATTTTGATGAAGAAGAGAATCGTCATTATTACCCAATGGCATTTGCCTTGGATCCACATACAAGTGAAATAACAGATATTCAATTGATTTCAATGCGTTCAAACTTTTTACCAGGGCCAGCAAAACGTCCTGATCTAGAAGATGTAGTATTTAGTGGCGGTCTGATTCGTAAAGGTGATGGAACTGCTGACATTTATGCTGGTATAGGCGATGCAGAAGCACAAAAAATGACAATAGTAGATCCATTTATACAATACGAACAATAGAATGAATGGTATGAAAAAAATCTGCTTATTACACCAAATGATATAAGTCCATAACACGAATGATTTGAAGTGATGGTAGCTTTTCATGCAGGTGTTGTAGATGCTTTGACATATTATTAAAAATGAGAACAAAATACCTAAAAGCAATTAAGTTTTTAGGTATTTAGCTTTTTGGTTCTGAAAATTTGAAATATAATCAAAAAAACTCGGAGTATAAGATGAAGATATTCTCATTATTTTCCAAAGAAGTGAACTATTACTTGTATATGAGTGCTTTGTTTACATTTGGAAATAACTTATCTGCTGTATTTCTTACCATTTTTCTTTGGAAATTGGATTCTACGTACACATTGTTAGCTTATTATAGCTTCGTCTTGTCATTAATCATCATAATCAGCTTTTGGTTATGTGCGTGGCTTGCAAAAAAAATAACCCCGATGAATACATTGCGAATCGGGATTTTGTTTTATATTTTCGCTTATCTCATTACTCTTGTTTTTCGAGATTCGCTTTCAAACTATATTATTGTTTTAGGCATATTTATGGGACTGGCAGTTAGTTTATTTGCAGTAGGTTCCCATATGGTAGCGCTTGATATGATTGAAAATGAAAAAAGAGATAAGTTTCTTTATTTACAAGGAGTTATGACTACATTTGGAGGATTAGTTGCCCCCTTAGTAGCAGGTTTTTGCATTCAATTATTTCAAGGAATGACAGGATATTTCGTTGTTTTTTTCTTGACCTGTTTATTTTTGTGCCTGTCTATTTTTGTTTCTCTCCCTATAAAGGGAAAGAAACTTGAAGTGGAAAATAATATGCGTGAAGTTCTTATGCATCCAAGTAAAAAATGGAAATGGATGTATCCTGTAATGTTTATTGATGGTATTTTTTCAGGAGTGTATATGACTTTCTTAATATCTATCATGATATTTATGATTGCAGGTAACGAATTAAATTTAGGAATTTTTAATACGGGAGCAGAAGTTGTTTCTATTATTGCATTTTTATATCTTGCTAAAATTTCAAATCCAAACAATCGATTAGAAATTTTTACAATAGGCTCGTTAGTATTGTTTTTAAGTTCGGCTATACTTTCGACTTTTCCTGTTTTTAATACTTTAATAATCTATATGTTTGCGAAATCAATTTCCATGAATATGATTCAAACTTCTATGAACGCTCTCATTTATGACGCGATAGAGAGCGATCCAAATTATAAGAAAAAACGTTTAGATTACGTTATTATTCGGGAAATTCCATTAGGGTTGGGAAGGTTATTGGGAATAGTTATATTTATAAAAATTCAACAAATATTCCCCTTAAATGAAGTGATTCCTATTTCTTTTAGTATGTTTCCAGTTTCCTATGTGCTAATGATACCTTTGCTTTATTATATCTCGAATAAAATTGCTGAAAAACCGATAACATACAAATTTCAATAATATTAAAAACATAAATGGAGGTTTATGTCTTGAAAGAACCTATTTTTTTAACACCCGTTTTCAAAGAACGTATCTGGGGCGGAACAACATTGCATAATAAATTTGGGTATCAAATTCCTTCTGATCATACTGGGGAATGCTGGGCTATTTCTGCACATCAAAATGGTCAAAGTGTTGTAAGAGAAGGAAAATATAAAGGAATGAAATTGGAAGATTTGTATAAGGAACATCCAAGTTTGTTTGGAAATCCACAGTCTGAAGTTTTTCCACTTTTAACTAAAATTTTAGATGCAAATAAGGATTTATCAGTACAAGTGCATCCCGATGATGCCTATGCAAATGTGTATGAAAATGGTGAACTTGGAAAAACAGAATGCTGGTATATTATTGATTGCAAAGATGATGCGGAAATTATTTTTGGTCATAATGCTACAACAAAGGAAGAGTTTGTTCGAATGGTGGAAGAAAAAGATTGGAACAAGCTACTTCGCCGAGAAAAAATTCAACCTGGAGACTTTTTTTATGTCCCAAGCGGAACAATTCATGCTTTGTGTGAAGGAACGCTTGTTTTAGAAACACAACAAAGCTCTGATACTACATATCGTGTGTATGACTATGACCGGGTTGATGAGAATGGCAATACACGTGAACTTCATTTACAAAAAGCAATTGATGTAACAATGGTTCCTCATAAAAAAATTATAAGCGATCCAAAAATTGAAAAATTTCAAGGGGCAACTGTGACTACGTTTGTGGAAGAAACTTATTTTTCTGTTTATAAATGGGATGTAAGAGGAGAAGTTAAATTACGACAAGATAAAAATTATTTATTACTAAGTGTTGTTGATGGAGAAGCAGAACTGTTTAAGGATGATAAATCGTATTTCTTATCAAAAGGAGAAAATTTCATTTTACCAAGTGACTTTGGAGAATTTGAAATAAAAGGGAATATCACAATCATTGTATCAAATTCAAACCGGTGAATAGGAATGCTGGCTATTTCTTAGAAGACCCATTCATACAATTTGAAAAATAAGGAGAAATAATCATGAAAACATATCGCTATGAAAACAATCCCATTATTACCCCTTTAGATGTAAAACCTCATCGAGAAGACTTCGAAGTAATCGGAGCCTTTAATGCAGGTGTTGCAAAGTATAAAGATGAAACGCTTCTTCTGCTCCGTGTAGCAGAGCGTCCGATAAGTGAAGATCCTAAGATTGTTAAGGCACCGGTATTCTGTCCTGAAACAAATGAATTGGATATTATAGAATTCCATACAGAAGATGAACGGTATGATTTTTCCGATCCACGTGTGATTCGAAATGTATCAAATCCACAAGCATTTGAATATTTAACATCATTATCCTACATTCGTATCGCACGCAGTAAGGACGGTCATACGTTCACCATTGACGAAAAGCCGTTTGTTTACCCGACCAACAAATTTGAAACTTTTGGGATTGAAGATCCACGTGTAACACAAATTGAAGACACGTACTATATTTACTTCAGTGTTGTTTCTCCTTTAGGAATCGGAGAATCTATGGTGTCTACAAAGGATTTCGTTACTGTAGAACATCATGGAATGATTTTTGCTCCTGAAAATAAAGATGTACTTATTTTCCCTGAAAAAGTCAATGGAAAATACTACGCTCTTCATAGACCAAGCTTAAAAAGCATTGGCGATCCTGAAATTTGGATTGCAGAATCTAATAACCTATTATATTGGGGAAACCACCAGCATTTAATGGGGCTAAGAGATAACATGTGGGATAGTGGACGCATCGGTGGAGGTGCAGTTCCAATCAAAACAGAAAAAGGATGGTTAGAACTTTATCACGGTGCAACTCTAGAACATCGCTATTGTATGGGAGCTGTTTTACTAGATCTAGAAAACCCAGCAAAAGTTATTGCTCGTTCCGATAAGCCGGTTTTGGAACCAGAAGCTGACTATGAAAAAGAGGGATTCTTTGGAGATGTTGTTTTCTCATGCGGTGTACTGGTAGAAGGAGACATCGTAAAAATGTACTATGGCGTAGCAGATACTTCAATGGCATGTGCTGAATTAAGTCTTCAAGAAATCCTTGATTCACTCACATATTGCTAATCTAGAAATATACACTAAGATTTTTTCGTTCTTTTTTGTTTTTTAGCGCAAAATACAAATCATGTAAGGAGAAAGCATATGAAGCTGCATGATAACTGGAAAATTCGCGATTTTAATGTAGGAGAAATGAGAGATTTAGAGATTGCTTCTCCTGATTTTATCGATTATTTTTGGATTACCGCAAAAGTATCTGGAGATGTTCATTCTACGCTAATTGAACGTAACATCATTGAAAACCCTTTCTTCGGACATAATGACCAAAAGTGCAGATGGGTAGAAGAAAAAGTATGGTGGTATCGCACAACTTTTGAGTTTCAAGGAAACATACATGATGGGGAAATAATGGAACTTACATTTGAGGGGCTTGATACGTACGCAACCGTTTATCTCAACGGAGTCGAACTTGGTTCCACAGAAAATATGTTTATTAGCCACACATTCGATGTAACACGTGAACTGAAGATAGGAAAAAATGTACTAGCGGTAAAGTTTGATCCTATCCAAATGCGTATAAAAGATAAAGTACAGTATTATTGGTCTGGTTTCAGTAAGAAGCGTATCTGGACCCGTAAAGCTCAAAGTCATTTTGGATGGGACTGGGGACCACGTCTTGTTTGTGCAGGCATTTGGAAAGATGTACATTTGAAAAAAAGAAAGTATGCAAAGATTAATAACATTTTTTCTCGTACGACTGCTATTGAAAATAATAGAGCAACAGTTCAAATCGATGTGGAGATTGCTACTCATACTAAAACAAAAGAATATGAAGCAGAAATTATATTAGCATTTGATCAGAACATAATAGAAACGCAGCGGGTTAGATTACATAACAAAAAAGCTAGCATAACTTTTCATGTAGATAACCCTAATTTATGGTGGACTCATGATCTTGGGACCCCAAATTTGTACACGCTCACAACTAGACTATACGCGGATGGGGATATAGTTGATGAAGATAATCAGGACATTGGTATTCGCACTATTGAAGTACAACGGAGCAATCAAAATGGAGACCATAGCTTTACGTTTGTATTGAATGGAGTGCCGTTGTTTGCGAAAGGTGCAAACTGGATTCCGATTGATAGCTTTTTAGCCTCTGTACCGGACTCACATTACTGTCATCTGATTCAGATGGCAAAAGATGCAAACATGAACATGCTTCGAGTTTGGGGCGGCGGTATTTATGAAAAGGACGTCTTTTATGATGAATGCAACAAATTGGGAATTTTAGTTTGGCAAGATTTTATGTTTGCTTGTGCACTTTACCCGGACTATAACAAAAATTTCATGGAAAATGTATATCAAGAAGTTGTACATGTCGTGAAACGGTTACGAAACCATCCATGCTTGGCGCTATGGTGTGGGAATAACGAGAACGATTGGCTATATGAAGCTCTAAAGTCATCTGGTGAAATACCGCATCCTTTTTATGGAGAAAAAATCTATCATGAATTAATGCCGGAATTGTTGGAAGAGCTTGATCCGACCCGTCTATTTTGGCCAAGTTCCCCTTATGGTGGAAACGATCACAATTCGCGTGAACAAGGTGATTCTCACAATTGGCAAGTTTGGCATGGAAATATTGAGCCTCGTGTGTTTGGCGAACCACAGACAGTAGATTATAGCATCGAAGGGGTATCATTTAAGAACTTTAAGAAAGATACAACTACATTTGCGAGTGAGTTTGGGATGCACGCTTCATCCAATCGATACACTTTGCAGAAAAATATTCCAGATAACCAATTTTTCTGGGGAAGCAATGAAATGGCGTATCGTAACAAAGATATCCACCATCCAAAGGGAATTTTACTTATGGAAGGATACACAGGAGCCCCTGTTAACATTGAGGAATACATGAATTTTTCTATGTTAACACAAGCGGAAGGGCTGAAATATGGGATTGAACACTACAGAAGGAATAAGCCTAATACAAGCGGGGCTTTAGTTTGGCAGCTGAATGATTGTTGGCCTGGTACAAGTTGGTCTGTTATTGATTATTATCTTTTGCCAAAGGCCTCTTATCACTATGCGCGTAAATTTTTCAGCCCGGTCTTATTAACGATTGATCACGAGCCAGAGCAAGATATTAAGATTTGGGTGGTTAATGACACATTGAAACCTTTTGAAGATGATGTGGAGCTGTCTGTTTATGATTTCTATGGCACAAAACATTTTTCAAAAATATTTTCTGTCTGTGTTGAACCAAATGTTTCAGCTTACATCAATAGCATTTCAGAACAGCAAGCATTAAACGGAATGGATCCTCAAAAATCTTTCATTGTTATCCGTTCCTTGCGGCATGAACTAGAAGAAAATATATATTATTTCCGTGATCATAAAGAATTAGCGTTACCTTCATCCAACCTAAGCGTTATGGTAGAGGAAGAAAAGCAAGAGATATCTATTACCTCTAATACATTTGCACGTATGGTAAAACTAGAGATGGATATGGAACAGCTTGTATTTACTGATAATTTCTTTGATTTACAGCCAAATACAGTGAAGAAAGTGAAAGTAACACAAGCACAAGGAAAATGTATTCCTTGGGAATCTCTTTCCATTTCTGCAATCAATAGCATAAAGTGAAACTTCTATCAGTGGGGGGCTTCATCTCCCCACTGATTATTAGCCCTCACCTATCTTCTTTGGCTTCTTTAGAATCTTGAGGTGGAGATTTTACTGCTCGCGAATAGCGAGATAAATGAGTAAAGAAAAGAGGAAATACATATGAAAGCAGCTGTATTCCAAGGCAAAGGAAACATACACGTAGAGGATCAAGAGGAACGAGCATTGTACTCGAAAGAAGTGCGCATTCGAGTGAAAGCATGTGGAATTTGTGGAACGGACCAACACATTTTTCACGGACATCCTGGATCGGCAGAAGTGATTCCTCCCGTTATTCTTGGTCATGAATTGTCTGGGGAAGTTGTAGAGCTTGGCGGAAATGTTACGTCTTTGCAGGTAGGAGATAGAGTTTCTGTAGACCCTAATATTTACTGCGGAGGGTGCGGATATTGTAGGAATGGTCGTCCGCATTTATGTAATCATTTGCAAGCCATTGGGGTTACGAGAGATGGAGGAATGGGTGAGTACTGTATAGTTCCGGAAGAAAATTGTTACCGTTTCCCAGATGAAATAAGTTTTATTGAAGGAGCAATGGTAGAACCACTTGGATGCGTGCTTCATGGATTTAGAAAATTGGACATCCGATCTAATCAAACTGTGTTAATCATTGGTGGTGGTTTTATCGGACAATTGTTTTTACAGCTTGTCAAAAAGCAGGGCGTTTCATCTATCATGGTAAGCGAGCCGAGTGAAAACAAACATAAATTACTCCATGCACTGGGAGCAGATATCATCATCAATCCTTTATCCAATCAGTCAGAAGCTGTACTGCAAAATAAAGCAGACATTGTTATAGAGTGTGTCGGCCGGAAAGAGAGCATGGAACTTGCTTTTCAAGCGGCAAAAAAAGGCGGACAAATTTTATTATTCGGTGTTTCTTCACCGGAAACAAAAATTTCGGTTTCACCATTTGAAATCTTTGCAAAAGAATTAAAAATTATGGGTTCTTTTATTAATCCGTACACACACGAAGAGGCTATTTCACTTATTCATCAAAAGATAGTTGCGATTGAACCGTTAATCAGTCATTTCTTTAATTTAGACAATATCTCGGAAATTATGAAATCCTATCCTACCTTACAGGTATCAAAGGGAGTTATCGTACCACATGAGAATGTTTAATATATAAAACCTAGTTCAAAAATAGGAGGCGGAATAGAATGAGATTAGGCGGTATTGAAGCTGGAGGAACAAAATTTGTTTGTGGAATAGGGGACGAAACAGGAAATATACTCGAACGAATAAGCTTTCCTACTACAACACCTGAAGAAACGATGAAGCAAGCTATCTCTTTTTTTAAAGGTAAGAAGTTAGATGCGATTGGAGTAGGCTCATTCGGACCGGTAGATTTGGATGAAACAAGTGATACGTACGGGTATATTACAAGTACTCCTAAACCGCATTGGAACAATTACAATATATTAGGGAAATTGAAGGAGCACTTTTCGATCCCGATTGCCTTTGACACAGACGTTAACGCGGCGGCACTTGGTGAAATAGAGTGGGGTGCAGCGCAAGATGTAGACAGTTGTATTTACATTACAGTCGGAACGGGAATAGGGGTAGGTGCTATTGTAGAAGGAAAGCTTTTGCACGGAATGTCTCATCCCGAAATGGGGCACATTTTGGTCCGAACACATCCAGAAGATTCATTTACGGGAAATTGTCCATTTCATCAACATTGCTTAGAAGGAATGGCAGCTGGTCCTGCCATCGAAAAAAGATGGGGGAAACGCGCAGTAGAATTGGAACATGAGGAAAAGGTATGGAAAATGGAAGCCTTTTATCTGGCACAAGCTCTAATGAATTATATATTAATCCTGTCTCCTAAAAAAATCATTATGGGTGGCGGGGTTATGAAACAACGTCAATTATTCCCTTTAATCTATGAACAGTTACAAGATTTATTAAATAATTACATTAAAGTAAAACAGCTGGATCAGTATGTCGTTGCACCTAAATTGGGTGATAACGCGGGACTATGTGGGGCATTAGCACTTGCAAAACGAGAAGTGTTACTCACTTCGCATAAATAGGCAAGAACAAATGACTAAAGCTATATTGAAAAAGAATACGATAGATTAGAGTGTTGGGAAACCCTTTAGGGGTCTTGATACTCTGATCTATCGTATTTTCATATACGTTTAAATCCACTAAGTATTTTGCAGTTCAACACAGTGGATTTGTAACTGGAGGTATGAGTGGTATTATCGATCGTTTTGAAGCAGAGGGACTTCGCGTTTTTGGCCCGAATAAAGCAGCAGCTTTTGATGAGGGAAATGATTATAGGGATTTGAATGTAAACAAATATCTATTAGTTTACATTCGAATTTTCTTAGTTAAACTTCATATTTGTAAAAATTTTCTCAATATGGATATTCGGATTGATTGTAGTTAAAATATTCAAAATTAAAAATAAGTAGTATATAATACATATTGTGAACTATTACCCTGGTTTGCCCCTAATTATGCTAATTTTAAAGATCGAGGATCTCGATCTATTTTTTTGCTATAAATACGCAAAGTGTGTCCATAAAACTATAAACAATTAACGAACGTCCCTAAATTTCATACTAAAGATTTAGGGACGCTTTTTTATAGAAAATAATTTCTTCTTGAAAAGTACACTTTTACGAACATATTTAAGGAAGAGTGCAGAAATAAACAATTAATGAAGCGTACTATCCATTATGTTTTGCCTATAAAACTAGAAAAGACCTCTTTGGCTACAACAAAGCGGGTTTTCTTTATGACTTTCCATAAAATGAATAATTCTGGATTTAAAACCATTCCCAAAAACTAGTTGAGGAATATATCTACTAATTTTTGTTTATTTATGTTCCAACTATTTTTTCCCCTCTTGGCTGTACGCTATTTTGGTCTGGTTCCAACGTTATTCCAATGTTATCGAAGGTTTCATTCTCCTGAAGTTCAAATGTCAAAATACCTGAACCATAGTTATTGGGTTTAAAAATCCCAGCATTTTTCCGTACGCCATTGTTTAGTAACCAAACTTGGTAAACTTTTTCGCCCTCTGCTTTTTGTAAATTGTTTACTTGTACAACTAGCTTTTTTTCGTCTCCTTGCTGCACAATAAAAGCATGTCCATTAGCCTCCAATCTATTTTGATCGACGGAAGTTAAAGAAAGAGTAGATAAAATTTCAACTGGCTGACTGTTTAGTTCTTTACCAGTTAACGTTTGATTGCTCATTTGGATATTTGCAATAGTGAATATCGTTGTCGTAATTAATAATATTAAAACTAATACGGTGGCCAAAGGTGTAAACTGCTGTTTGAAATAAGTTAACCATTTTTTTAGGTTACTTACGAATGAATCTGGTTCCTTTTGCTGTGGTGCAAATACAAAATCAAGCACTTCAGATTTTAATGATTCCGGTACTTCCGTTTCCTCAAAGTCAAATTGGAGTGCTTCCCACGCTTCTTTTATCTGAATATAGTCTTTATCACATTTTGGACAGTTTTTTAAATGATCTTTAAAATCTTTTTGATCATCAACACTGAGTTCATTTGTAATATAAGAAAGTAAATGATTACAATTCCTCTCCATTACTTAACCTCCTCAATTCAAATACTTTCTTAATCGTTTAAGAGATTGATGAAGCCTATTCTTAACGGTTCCTAATGGCTCATTTTCCATTTTTGCAATTTCGTTAAGTGAATACCCTCTCCAGTAAAGTAAATCAATTAATCTTTTTTGTGGTTGAGATAATTTATTCTTTGCCTCTTGGATTTCAGTATTATTTATTTTATCTTCAATCTCATTACTTGGATCTTCTAATTCAAACTGTTTGTCAGAATTAAGAGATTCAGTCCATATCCTATTAAGATTTTCTTTACTATCTTTACGGATATAATCTATACAAATATTTCGAGTGATAGTAAGTAACCAATTTACATATTCACCTTTAGAGGTATCATATGTGCTTTTTGTCGTCCAAAGCCTCAAAAAAACTAGTTGAATAATTTCCTTCGTCTTTTCTTCATTCCTCTGAGTAAATTTAAAAACGAAACTATATATTAATTTAACATAACGTTCATATAGTTCTTCTAATGCAGGACGATGCTTTTTTTTGACTAAATTCATTAATTCATAATCACTTTTATCTTTCACTCGCTGCTACCCCTCCCCATGATTTATTTCCAAAAAGGTTTTTTACTTAAATTATATAATTGGAGGAGAAGAAAAGGAACAATCAACTAAGTTGATTGTTCCTTTATATGGAATGTTTATTTTAATTAAAGATAGTTTCAGTGTTCACAATATACCATACATCCTTAACTCCTTGTCCGTTCACATCTCCTTTTCCTTTATCATTAATGAAATAGTAAAGTGGGTAACCTTTATAGGTTACTTGCTTTTTTCCTGTATCTTTTCTTGTAATTGTTCCAAAATCAGCTTTATCAAAGCCTGATGGGACTTCAAATTCTTCCGCAGTAAATGGCGGCCAATTTTTTAAACATTCTCCACTACAATTACTTTTTTCAGATTTATCTTTCGTAAAATAATAAAGGGCCATTCCTTTTGAATCAGCTAAGTATTTTCCGGCTTTTTCGTTTTCTAATAATTGTAAAGTTGATGTATCCTGATTATTAGCGTTTTCATTACTAGAGGATTCCGTACTTGTTTGAGTACTTTCCTCTATTCCAATGTTACACGCAGCTAACAACAAGATTGTGGCGAAAGCTGATACGATAAACGACCATTTTCTCATCCTTATTCCTCCTCGAAAATTATTTACATTTAAGATAACGATCCTAGCTCTTAAAAGGTTTGAAAAAATTAAAATTTTTTCTTATTACTAAAATCACTTTTCAATCACAACATTATGTTGAACAGTATCAAATTGATCTTCTCCAACATCTTTTTTTAGTGAAAAATAGGTAGCTAAAATAGAGAAAGCCAAACCGAACCACTTGATTCGTTGGTATTATTTTCAATAATATTCGAACCGATCTGTTCATCTGTACGTTTACTTAGAACGAAGGGATAAAAATTCAGATATGATTACAAAAGGAGGGAATCAAAAATATGTGAGATATTTACAGAAACCCAAAGTTGTAAGCGGGAACTAAATTACGATCAGGGTAATAAAAGTAATCAATCGAAACCATCTACAAACAAGTATAAACCGTAATAGAATAATGAATAAATACTTTGTGCTGGGGTACGAATTCTTGGTTAAATGAAGATGTTTTGTCTATGGTTAGTGATTACCGATGTCTTGTTTACCTGTTGTGCTTGCGTGGTGCTATGGAACTTATTCGCGTGTCTTTAAGATCTGTTATATAAAAACTTTTCCATCGAGGTGAAGAAATGTTTAAAAAAATGAAATTTAAAAGTGTATTGATTGCAGCTTTGATATTTGTTGTTATTCTTCCGACTGCCATTTTTGCCTCATCTACTGAGCGCAAAAGCCCTGTGGAAGAGAAGAGCTTCGATGGCAGCATCACCAACAACTCCCTTGCCATAAGTCCCGATGAGCAGATTGCGATTGTTTCAGATAGTCGCAAACAATCCATCCGTATCTATGACCTTGCTAAAGGCACTTTACGTAAGGAAATCGATGGCTTTGTCACACCGAGGAACATCGTATTCGTTGATGGTGGCTCAGAGTTCGTCGTCTCGGACAGCACGCTCGGCACTTTGCGCTTCTACAACGCAAAAAGCCTAAACTTAAAGGATGAAGTCGTGGTCGGCCCAGGTGCATTCGGTACCGCCGTCAGCCCTGATGAAAAGACGCTGTACGTGAACAATCAGGCACACAGTTCTGTAACCATCGTGGATCTTGAGAAACGCAAACCGACTGCGGTCATCACCGGTTTCGCCCAACCGCGCCAAGGTATTAAAGTCTCTCCGGATGGACGATATGTGTTTGTGACGAACTTTAAGGGAGATAAGGTGTCCGTAGTTGATGCAGTCACTAAGAACATAGTACGTGAGATTACCGGTTTCTCTATGATTCGTGGAATCTCCGTGACTGCCGATGGTCGTACATTGTATGCCGCAAACAGCGATCGTGACAGCATTTCCGTGGTGGACACCTCTCTAGGACAAATCGTCAACGAGGTAAAAGTTGGACGTGAGCCATACGGTGCAGCCCTGTCGCCCGATGGTACCCTGCTTTTCGCAAGCAGCAAGGCGGACAATACTATCGATGTGATCAATGTCTCTGAGAACCGTGTGATTAAGACAATCAGCGGTTTCACAGAACCCCGGCAAGCCATTGTCTTTAGCCGG
Source organism: Bacillus sp. DX4.1 (assembly GCF_030348195.1). Lineage (NCBI taxonomy): Bacteria > Bacillati > Bacillota > Bacilli > Caryophanales > Bacillaceae > Bacillus > Bacillus sp. DX4.1. Next base: position 366,449 of record NZ_JAUCFT010000008.1, read on the forward strand.
GATGGAGAACGCGCTTACGTCCTTAATCGCGATCTCTCCATCGCCCGTGTGAATGTAAAAAACTTTTCCATCACCGATACGATCCGTGATGAGTCAAACAAATACAAACTTCAAGTGTTAAAATCGGACGGAATCGGAAAATATTTAGCAGACGATCAAGGAATGACACTTTATTACTTCACAAAGGATGAGTCGGGAGTAAGTAATTGTAAAGATAAATGTCTTGAAATTTGGCCTCCATTTCATGCAGAAAATATAGTGGCTCCTAGTGGATTTAATAAAAGCGATTTTAGAACCATCACAAGAGAAGATGGACAGAAACAAACAACGTATAAAGGCCACCCTCTTTATTACTTTTTTAAAGATAAGCAAGTCGGTGATATAAATGGACAAGGCGTAAATAATGTCTGGTTTGTTTTGGACAAAAAGATTTTTGAGAAATAAGCAATAGCTCCAAGTGACATAATCCGTATAAGCAAAAACGGTTCTGGTGCAAAAAGAATCATATAGCAAAATCAAAGTGAATATTAACTAATCATCAGGTACATTTTATTCGTAATTAATAATTTTACAATGAATTTTTATGATGAAAAACAAATAGAGTGTTCGGTATTTACATTATATTTTTATTCATATTTTGACAAAATTCGAGGTTTGCACCAGAACCAAAATTTCTATTGAATGTTTTTTGAAAAATATGTGTTTATCAACTCAGGCCTCTTTGATGGGGCTATTTGTAATTAACACAGAATTTCTAAATTGGCTTGGTGTCATTCCTGTAATTGATTTAAATATCCTACTAAAATAACGAGGAGTTCTATAACCAACATCTTCTGCTATTTTATAAATAGTGTAATCTAAGTCCATCAAAAGAGATTTAGCTTTATCAATACGTATTATCTGTTTATATCGACATATTGTTCTGTTCTTTCGATTGGTTTACTTTTCAGTTCGCCAATCATTAAGAGAACAATAGAGATGACTAATGTAATGGCAGCGCCAATGAGTGGAAGATAGAAGCTTTGTGTTTGCTTTGCGATGATACCTGTAAAGATTGGACCGATAATTTGACCAATACCATAAATACCGGTTGTATAACCGATGATTTTATTGCTTTCATTTGGCTTGATTCGCTTTGCCTCTGTAGTTGTTAAAATAGTAATGCCTACGAAGGTAGCTCCGAGGAGGAAGGCGCTTAGAAATGCTCCGATTACGTTTGAAATAAGAATTGGAGAGACAACACTTATAATTTGTAGCAAGTAGGCTGAAATAAGTGCCCGAGTCGTCCCATATTTTTGAGCAACTTTCGACCAAATATAGCTGGATGGAATGACGGCGATACCAACAATAATCCAGCTGCAAGATGCATAAAAAGATGAAAGTGTTACTCTTTCTACAATTGTGACCAGAAATGTTCCGGTAATGATATAGCCGAAGCCTTCAAAGCCATAAGCTAAAATGAGCCAAAATAAATAATTTTTTCGTTGTTCGTTACTTGTTGGAGCGCTTTGACGAGCTTGCACAGCGTGTCTTGTTTCATCTTTTAACCATTTCCATACAAAAATTGCGAAACTAAAACTTATGATACCTAACCCGATCCAAGTACCTTGCCAGTTCCAAAATAAGTTCAATAAAGGAGCAAACAACCCTGATAGAATAATTCCGACTCCGACTCCTCCATATATCATCCCGCTCAGTACACTTTTATTACGCTGAAATAAATAATCTAACACAATGCTTGAAGCGAGGACAAACACAATTGCACTTGTAAATCCTCCAACAAATCGAAGCGAAAACCAGAAGAAGAGATTTGAAGTGACACCCATACAAAGGGTTGAACAAACGTTGATGAACAAACAATGATGTAATACTTTTTCACGATTTTTTAACGTAACGAATCCAATAAAAAAAGCGCCGAGTAAATAGCCGAAATAGTTGCTGGAAGCTAAATATCCAGCGAGATCTTCCTCCACGTGCGCTTGTTTTTCCATAAAAGAAAGAATGGGCGTGTAGGCGAAACGACTGATGCCCATTACGGCAGCTAATGCGAATATACCAGATAGAATCATTTTCCACGTTTTTGTTTCGTTCATGTGATCTCCCTCCTGAAACAAGATTATTTTTAACAGGGCTATAGGGGGACTGTATCTAATACATATGATAAGGAAATAAGTAGAGCGAGTAAAATACTGTTTTTTTATATGTGACATCAAAAATAATGATAGGAACGTAAAGGGAGGAGGAAATATGAACTTACAAGACTTCGTCGCTTTTTATATGGTAGCACAAGAGAAAAGTATTTCAAAAGCAGCAGCTAGGCTGAATTTTGTCCAATCGAACATAACAGCAAAAATAAAAAGGCTGGAAGCGGAATACGAGACGCAGTTATTTTATCGTCACCGAAATGGTATGACATTAACTCCTACAGGGGAAACACTGTTAACATACGCCAAAAAAATGATTCAATTATTAGATGAGTCAAAGAAAGAAATTAAATATACGACATCTCCAGGTGGAACGTTAAAAATTGGAGCGATGGAAACTGCGGCAGCTGTTAGATTGTCAGCTATTCTATGTAACTATCATACGCAATATCCAGAAGTCGAAATTATGCTACAAACGAACAGTACGGAGGAATTAATGAAAAAAATACTTCTACATGAACTAGAAGGTGCATTTGTAGCAAATAGTACAGAGGATCCAGCGTTAGAGAAAATAGAGGTATTTCAAGAAGAAATGATGTTACTATCGAAGAGAAATTTTTTATTGGATAGTAAATATGTTAAGGAACAGTCTTTCATCGTTTTTCAAACCGGTTGCTTTTATAGAAAAGTATTAGAAGAATGGTTATTATCGGAAGGGATTGTTCCAAGGAAAGTGATGGAGTTAAATTCTTTGGATGGTATTATTAGCTGTGTGAAGGCGGGGCTTGGGGTATCTATGCTTCCAAGAGAGGTGGCAGAGCAGTTTGATTCTCATCAAGAGCTTGTGCGCACGCCGTTATTAAATGAAAATAGATTTATTCCAACTTACTTTATTTATCGGAGAGATAGTGTAAAAACAGCAGCATTATGTGCGTTTATTAAATCGCTTTATAGCGTAGAAGAAAAGGGGAATTGTAAATATTCCTAGAACATATCAAAGGATTACCTATATAAATACAAATTAAAAAACCGACATAAACCCCTTCTTTTTAGGTAGGAGAGGGCATCCGGCCATGCATAGAAGCGGCCAGATCCTTTTCCTGCCCCATGCCAAATGAAAACAAAGAGAGAAAACGAGTAGATTATAATCCACTTAATCGAAAAGATTATTTATTGCATGTGCTTCGTGCTTATTAACTCAAAAGTCGATTGTCAGCAGACAATCGACTTTTGAGTTAAGCATGATATATGCAACTATTTTTGGAAAATTCTACATATAGCATTCATGCAGCAAATTGCACGTTATGAACTACTGGTGGCAGAAGCTGCTGCGGAGGAAGCGGTAATTGCTGCTATCATAGCTGCCTGCTGCGCCTGTATGAGAACCTCTATCATTGTTTGTAAGCCTGTGTTGGCAGCGTGACTTTCCGCACCTTTTTGACTTACGAATAGTTGAATAGCAATAAGAATATTTGCATCCGTATGCCAGCGGAATAGCTTGTCCCCCTGCAATTTTTCAATGAATGCCCAAACAGAAGGGACCTCTTTCTCTCCATCCTCAAGCAAAGCTAGTAGCCCGATAGCCGGATAATACATCTGTTTAACTTTTACCTTTTCTTGCTTTAGCAGGTTCCATATGTTTGTGCAGCGTGCTACTAAAATATCTTCACTGACATCCTTCTTTAGAGAAAGAATATGACTTAAAAATTGAAGATCATTCCCTTTGTGCATACCAGTTGCCGCCAGCTTGTGATAGAGACGTTCCACTCGATCCATAAGTGTCTCTACTTTCTCTGGTTGTCCTGCTAGCAAAACAGCGAGCGGGTAATCATTTGTGCTTGTAAGAAAGAAGTGATCCTCTTTCATGCGTTTATATACTTGCAGCGACCGCTGAATGCGTGTTTCATGCTGTCCATTGTCTTCTGGTGGGCGTGTTAATAAAGCTAAAGAGAATGGTAAAATTGATAAAGAGGGAAATGCTACTAAGGGGATAGATAATACTAGTAAGAAAGCCAGCGGAGCTGAGTCGGGTCTCGGTAAGTATTCAGTTCAAAAATTAACCAGAGATCAGACAAGAAAAGTTACTGAGAATCTACTAGATGGTGGAGAAATTAGTATTTCAGATTTAGAAAGTATAATACCACCAGGAACAAAAAGTACATTTCAACCTACAGAAACATTAAAAAATGGAGCTAAATATGAATTTCAACTGTCAGATAATCAAAAGGTAATAATTAGATGGCATGAAGCAGATCCGATAGCAGTGAGTAAATATCCCGATGCAGTTTCTGGTCAGAGGTGGACAGCGCAGATTAAAGTAGGAAATAAACAATTGAAAACAGATGGAACATGGACAAAAAATCAATCACTTAATGAAGTACATATTCCAATAAAGGGGAAATAGACATGAATATAGAAGACTATGAAAATTTACCAGATAGATTACCGAAAGAACAAGTCTATAGCTATTTTAAAGGAGCTATTGATGATTTTAAACAAAAAAAAATATCAAAAGATGAATTTTTAGAAATTCTAATTGCGTTAATGGAAAGGCAAATCATGACATACGAATTGTTGGAAGAACCTCTTCATGCAGAATTGGATGAGCTGATAAGTAGCTTATGGAATACAGAAAATTACAATGATGTGGATATAATTTTATCATTGATAGTTAATTTGGGCTTAGAAAAGAGCTTTGAGAAAGTAAAATCTTCCATTAGTGTGAATAAATCAATAACTCCTGAGATTTTAGCAGAAATAAAAGAAACAATAGAGGATGTTGGAGACCATATTGCTAATCCCTACTATGATTTAGAGCAAAAATAATTAAACAGTTTATTTTGATAGATTCCGAGGGTAAAGAAAGAATGTTTTAAAAGAACAAAATTAAATGCTACAGCAAACGGTGGGCATGTTAAGCTAGTTGTGTTCGAGGGACTGACTAAAGTATCAGCTATTTTGTGAGTTCCTCGGGCACTAACAAAGAGACATGCCCAATAAAGAAAGTCAACAGCGACGTTAGGAGAACGTAGTGGTCTGTTGACTTTTTTTATAGTGTTATTCGTTAAAATAATCCTCTTCCATTTTCTCGACAAGCCTATTTGATATTTTCTTTGATACGTTGTCTAAATCTTTTTTGATGTGTTTACGATATAGATAGTCTGCAATACCCCAATAATGCTCATTTTTCCAAGCAAACATGCCAATAATAAAATCTAGATGAATTCTTTCTTCTTTTTCGTTTCCCCTATTTTTAGCAAAAATTGCTTTGGCCCTTTGTTCTTTAACAGTTTTTATCGTTCCTACCAAATCTATAATGGAATCATCAAAAGAATCAAACACTTCTGCCTTAAACTCTTCATACTCTCTACCGTCCATCAGTAAATCATTTGGTGTTAGGTGTAAAATATCGCAAATCTCTAATAGTTTTTCTAAAGAAGGTGTGTAGACACCTCGTTCTAATTTAGAATAATTTTGGGGATTCATTTCTAAGAGACTGACAAAATCTTTTTGTGTCATACCTTCTTGTAATCTATAGTCTTTAAGATTTTTCGCGATGTTTGATATTTTTTTCTGTTTGAATAGTGCCATAATCTGGTTTCCCGCCCCGAGAAAGCCAGCGGAGCTAATCCAAAAGTAATTGAGGAATTAGAGGGACCTGTTATTGATTGAAAACGAGTTGGAAGTGGAACAAAGATTGATAAAGTAAAACCTATTTGGGGAAGAGATAAAAATGGAAAACCCATCATAGAAAAAGAGTTTCCTCATGTCCCTAAGGAACATGGATTTTCTGATATTGTTGATAATTACTCAAGATTTGCTGATGAATTTCCACTAGTAGGAGGAGATGGTATTAACAGAAAATCCTTCCAAATAGAGGGAAGTTACGCTGGTAAAAAAGGTGTCTTTGAGTGGATTGTTGAACCAAATGGAAATGTAAGTCATAGAAGATTTATTGAAAATGGAATTGCTACAGGGAAACCAAATCAAGTTCCAAAAAAATAAAAGGAGAATTATATGGATTTAATAGATTTTAAGAACAAAGGTCTTAAGTATGATTGGAAAACTATTTATACTGGTGTAAATAAAAAATATTTTGAACCGAATGTCATTTCTGATTATGCGGTGGAACTAATGGAAGCTGGTGATGATGATGCTTTTGTTAATGAACTAGCTTGGGGAATAGATTCTAATGATTTAGATAAAATTTTATTTGAAATTAAAGATTCCTATTTTCCTAATTTAGAAGAAAATAGTGAAGAATTACAGAATGAGAATAGGGAACTAAGATTCGTTTACTTATCTAAGTTAAAAGAAAAGATTACTGATGAAGATGAACTATTAAATAGAATTGCAGAGTTTTATGATAGACATGATTATCCTGAAGATATGACAAGTTTTATTACTTATATGCCCCAAGATACCCCAACTAAGAAGAAAGATTTATTAAATAGGTTTTATAAATTTTTAGATTCAGAGAAAAAATTTATTGACTAGCTATTCTGCTAGATTCTGAGGGCAAGAAAAGAACTTTTTGAAGAACAAGTCTTCTTTAGGATTGTATATTTCAATGAACCATGTTACCTAGCCTGGAGTAAGTGAAGAGAAAGTTACAGATGGAGAATAATCAATAAAAGAGACCTCACATTTGAGGTCTCTTTTGTTGATTCTAATTAAAATGAATCACCATTGTTACTCATTTTCTTCCCCTACATCACCTCTTAATAAGTGAACTGATTTTTAAAGTATTATATAAGTGAGATAATCTACCCTACCTCTGTTTTTGCGTTAGATACATTGAGAAATATTATAGCGACCCTCTTCCAGCAGATATGGTTGGTAGATTTACAACTCCTAAAGGTGTGCCTAAGACATGGGGAGAAGCTTTAGATTTAAGAATACAAAAACAAAAAGAAAGTTTTAGAAATAATAATCCAATGGGATCGTATGACCTAGAAAAATGAAGTAGAAAGAAATGGTGGTAACTATGAAGAATTTTTATATAGATGAATCTATTTATAAATACCCTGAATCTTATGAAAGATTAGTTGAATTAGATTTAGTTAATTTTGATATATGGTTTTTAATGGAATCAGAGCAGGCTACTAACATATACTATGGTATGAAGAAAAGATATCCTAATCGTAAATTGATTCCTTTTGCTAAAAGAGTTGATAATGATGATACTGCATGTTTTGAAATTGGCAAAGGAAGTAAAGTTCAACTTATTCATGATTTTGCTTCTGAAGGTTTTGAACAAAGAAAAGAATTTGATGACTTTTGGGAGTGGGTTGGATGTGCTGTAAACGAGATGATTTCTTATAATCGGAGTGAAGAAATTGAGTGAAGAAAAATTCTATACAAATTTAAGCAAAGAAATTTCATATGCTTTGCGTCATGCGCCGTGGGAATATGAATTAGAGTTAGACGAGAATGGGTGGGTCTCTATAGACCAATTACTAAATGCTCTTCGTCAGTCAAATGTATGGAAAAATGTAAATTTAGATGACTTGAAAATGATGATAGAAAAGTCGAAAAAAAAGAGACATGAGATAAAAGGAAATAAAATTCGTGCGATGTATGGACACTCTATTCCCATGAAAATAGTAAAAGAAGAAGCTATACCACCCAGATACCTTTATCATGGAACTTCTTCTCGATTTATAAATTCTATTGAATCGAATGGCTTATCTCCTATGTCTCGACAGTATGTTCATCTTTCTGAAGATGTTGAAACTGCAACCTTAGTAGGAAAAAGGAAAGACAATCATCCCATTATTTTGATGGTAGATACTGGAAAAGCTCGAGAGAAAAATATTAAGTTCTATTTAGGAAATGAAAAAGTTTGGTTAGCAGATAAGATTTCTAGTGAATTTATCGCAATTTATAAGAATTGATTTAGTCTATTTTGCTAGATTCTGAGGGAAAAGAAAGAATCTTTTAGAAGAACGAGATTTAATATTAATGTAAACGATGGGCATATTATGCTAAAAATACTCGAGGAACTAACTAAGGTATTAGCTATTTTGTGAGTTCCTCGGGCACTAACAAAGCCACATACCCAATAAAAGCAGTCAATAGCGACGTTAGGAGAACGTAGTAGTCTATTGGCTGCTTTTATAGTGTTATTTGATTATATTGTATTTGCTGGAGAAAGATTAAATAAATATTTAAAACAATTAGATTAAGTGACTAGAAATCGTGAAAGAGGTTATGATTATGAGAAAATATGTTAAGTTAGATGTTCCTGAAGTAAATATTCATCCCTTGAGGATAACAGAAGGATGGAAAGTGAACTATAACAATTTTGTTGAAATAGATCCGCGAAATTTGGAACCCGATGACGATTGCTGGTTTATGTTTACTGACAGTTTGTTGCAGCTTTATCATGAGAAATCATCGATCACATTAGATCTCGGTTGGAACCCTGATATTTTCCCCGATGGTAATTACCTAGTTTTAATTATCAAAAACATGGATTGGGAAAACCCTATTCACGAATTTACATCTGATAATTATAAAGAAGTTATTGAATATATTGAATTTCATTTAAAACAAATTACCTCTACATTGTGGAAATAAAATTATTATTAGTTGAAACTAGATAAGAAAATAAATAATTCTTAAATAACCTTGATTGGCTAAATGCCTTTCAAGCTTTCTAGGTAAATAAACATAACTATCTTGATAAAATGATTAAACAAGCAGTAAAAAATATATTATACAAAAGAGCATCCTTTAAGTGGATGCTCTTTTGCAACTCTTACTTTGCAAAAAAGATGGTAATGGAAGTTTTATTTTAACCGGATATCCATTTTGATAATAGGAGGAATATTATGTTATTAAAAAACAATTTCGATAATCTCGAAGATGATGAGGTATTTCAATTTCTAGCAGGTACTTTTCATCAAGATACTTTCTATGAAGAAGCACTTCAAGAATTACTAGAAGAGGCACCCAAAGAGTATTTGCAAGATGCTATTATTTTTCTAACTGAATTTATTCAAAGCGATTATAGTAATAAAGAGAAAAATGATTACATACGACATTCTGCAGATGGGATATATTTTGAAGGGTTAGAAATAACGCCATTAGAATGGCTTGAACAAACAGTTAAAACGTTAAAACAAGCATTAAAAAATAATTAGTAAAAATTGACCGCCCGTAATAGGCGGTCTTTTATATTGTTCTATCATACGTGCACATACGCATTGTTAGCTGTAAGGAAATTTATATGATCAACTTAATGTTAGTATGAATACTAAAAGATATGCTAATGATTTTATTAAAGCAGGATATATCATTGATAGTTACTCATTAAAAATGAATGGACGAGTTACCGAAATTTACATTAAGGGTGAGAAAGACATAAGCATAAGCGCTCCTAGCTATAATGAATTAAAAATAGCAACTTATTTAGAGAGGGATAAAAGCATAGCTCTGTTCACACGTTATAATTCATCCATGAAAAAAATATCATCAGATATTATTCGGAGTCATGAGAAAGAAAATGTTGTTGTTTCAGACGAAGAAATAAAAACATATGAAAAAGATGGCCTTAAAAAGGCTAATAAATTAACTAAAGATTTATATCAAAAGTTGTATAACTAAATATCTTCTTATCTTTTTAAGAGTAATGCCAAATGACTAACTCAACTTTCGCAGAGTGAAATTGGCAAATAAGCCTTAATAGGGGTACAGACTCATCACCATCAAGTTAAGAAATCAAGTCACCCCCAAAACGACAAAGCTAGCTTCTTATTTGAAAAAAGATAAGAAGCTAGCTTTTTTGTCTACTACGTTAATGATTGGTTATGTCAACTTCACATGAATATGATATACGTCATTTAATTGTGGTAAAATTTAGTTAATTAATTATTTTAAAGGGGATTTGAACATGTCTGTATGGAAAGGGTCATCAGCTATTTGTATAAACTCAAGAGGTGAAATACTAATGGTAGCACAGGAGAAACCAAATGAGCCTGAACTTTGGTCTGTTCCTTCAGGTGGAGTAGAAGAAAATGAAACATTTGAAGAGTGTTGTATTCGTGAAGTTTGGGAAGAAACAGGTTATCAAGTGCAAATTGTTCAAAAAGTACATGAGCGAGATGGAATTACATATGGCGTAGATGTTCATGTTGAATATTTTGAAGTTGAACTAGTTGGTGGAGAAAAGAAAATTCAGGATCCAGATGAGTTAATTCAAGATATTTGCTGGAAGCCAATATCTGAAATTAGTAAACTTAAAATGCTATTTGAAAAAGAGCGAGATATATTACTGGATTACATACAAGAAAGAAAAGGTTAGAATCTTACTTGGCTACCGCTAACGGGCGTTATGTTAAGTAATAGCCCGATTAGCTGTTCTGTTAATACGTGCATTTCAAAATTTTTAATACGTAGAATAACGAAACAAGAGATATAGAATTAGTTTTAGGAGGAGAAATCGTGTTAAAAAAAACAGCTGTTTTACTATATCCGCAATTCAGTGAATATGAGTTAAGTGTGGCTTTGTCTATTTTAATGCAAGGGAAAAAACCTGTTATTACTGTGGGATTAGATCATTTTCCTATTAAAGGTGAGTCAGGATTATCTTGTGTAACTGACACTACTGTTGATGAACTTAACCTTGAAGAAGTAGATAGCCTATTATTAACTGGTTGTATGGATATTATGGGTTTAATTAACGAAGAAAAATTATTTAATTTTATTAAGCGAGTAGCTACTAAAGAACGTGTTGTTGCAAGCATATCAAGTTCCCCCCTCCTTTTAGCAAAAGCAGGGGTTTTAAAAGGTAAAAAATATACAGTTGGACTTACAGAAGAAAATATGAACAAGTTAGGTGTATTTGAAAAAGAGAATTTTTCGGAAGAATTAGTCGTGCAAGATGGTAACGTAATTACAGCACGAGGCAGAGGATTTATTAGATTTGGAAAATACTTAGGGAATGCATTAAAACTTGAATTTGATGAAGGATGGTATCAAGAATAAAGAAATATTCTTGTTCAACTAACGGTGCAAATGTTCAGTAAAGTACGGTTGTCTATTTACCTTCGATAATCTGGGTTATATAAATGAAAAGTCCCTTTCAGATCTTCTGAAGGGATTTTTATAGGTTTCTAGATAGATTGACTGTTGATAAGTGGTGTTATGTAAACTTTATATTTTTGTGTTATACATAAAGAAAAAATTGATTTGGAGAGATTTTATACATGAGAAAAAAGAAAATAAGAGGTTTAAAAAGAAGATGTCGTACTTTTTTGAAGTGTATTACTGAAGATACGAATTCTTTACCTAACTATCATGATCATTCTGACTTAGGGTGTTGGCATCTTTATCTGCCATTTAATAAGTTTTTTATTGATTATATGAATACACCAAACTCTGTTAAAAAGTTCTTTATTCAAACGGCAATTAACCGAGTTCAATATTTAATCGATATAAAAACAGAGACAGAAAAAGAGTATCGTATCTATTTTGTCATTTCTTTGCCGAATTTACGAGTTTCCAACATTTTAGTTTTATCTAGTAAAAGAGGTATAGAAAGATTTTGGGAAGGGTTTTTAGGTAGAGATATGCAAGAACAATCATTTTATTCTTTACCGCAAGACGATAATATAAGAGCAAAATTGGGATTATATATTCCTAAAGGATTAGACATTAGAGGATATAAAGAAGTTGTTGGTAGTTATAACTATCCTCCTGAAGAAGAGGTATGGTTTGTTGGGGAATTAAATTAAATAGATTTTACTAACGAGATTATGTATCTAACTCTTTCTTTTTGTTTATGGGCTCCTTACCGCCTTTATTTATAGTGTTTTGAATGTAAACTAATATACTAAAGTTTATATTCAAAACAGATAAAAAATAATTTGTTATTCATATTATTTGTAAACATAAATATCCAATAAAGATATTTAATTACAAATATAATTATTTGATTTATAATTATATTTAGAAAACATTACAGGAAGGTCTTGGTAATATGCTAGGTATTGATGTTATAAAAACAACAGAGGAACTAATTATTAAATGGCAATTAGCAAACGTTAGTATTCCATTAAATGAAATTATTGAAGTTACTGAAGATGATACTTATGCTGGTGTTGAAAAAGTTGATGCAATTCGAATAGGAACAGCATATGGCACAACTGATCGCATCTTAATTAAAACTAAAAAACAGAATTATATATTATTTACTACTAATAAGGTTTCAATTTTAAATAAAATAAATGCTTAATTATTTAATTGATTTCATATGAATTTTTTAGAACAAAAGGCGACTAATGTAAAGTCGTTTTTTGTTCTTTTTATAATAAATCTGAATGTAAACTTCTATATAAAAGTTCACATTCAAAAAAAAGGAAATAACCCCAAATTATCAGATCGCCTTTTGATAATCGTATAAGTGGAAAGTTTTTAGTTTTTTAGTCTGTTTCTCGTATCGTTGCTGTATCCGTTATAAAACCTGTATTTCATAATCGGTGTTATATGGATATCACAAAGTTTATTGGTGATTTCATTTTCAATAATTAGAAAAAGCAACTAAATTTAGTTGCTTTTTTGTGTAGAGAAGAGAGCCATTTAACATAAATTTAAGACTCTTTCTCTTTTTTTAGTTTTCCTTTTTGCTTTGCCATTTCTCGCAGTAAATATTCGATGTGTGCGTTGACGCTGCGAAATTCATCATTCGCCCATTTTTCGATGACTGCGTGCAATTCAGGATCAATACGTAATGGAAAGCTTTTCTTTTTGGCCATAATTACCTACAACCTTTAATAGAGACTTCCTGTATTAATAACCGGTTGTGCACCCTTATCTGAAACAATTGCAACCAATAAGTTGTTGACCATGTTTGCTTTACGCTCGTCATCTAACTCTAGCGTATCTTCTTCAGCTAGCTTTTGGATAGAGTCTTTCGCGATTTGGACAGCACCTGCAACAATTTCTTTTCGGGCAGCTAAGACTGCTTTTGCTTGTTGACGCTGTAACATCGCATGAGCAATTTCTGTTGCGTATGCTAAATGTGTTAAGCGTGTTTCTAAGACTTCTACACCAGCAATTTCTAAGCGTGCTTCTAATTCACGTTTTAATTCCTCTGATATTTCTTCAGAATTTCCACGTAATGTTATGCAATTTTCATCTTGGAAATTGTCATACGGATATTTTGTTGCCACGTGGCGAATTGCCGTTTCACTTTGAATTTCTACGAATTCATCATAATGTTCAACGCCAAAGATTGCTTTTGCTGAGTCGACAACTTTATAGACAACAACGGCAGCAATTTCAATGGGGTTTCCCTCGACATCGTTTACTTTTAATTTTTTACTATTAAAGTTCTCTACGCGAAGGGAAACAGTTTGACGAAGTGCAAAAGGAATAGTTAAAAATAAACCATTTTCACGGATTGTTCCTAAATAGTTACCGAAAAATGTAATCACTTTTGCTTGGTTTGGCTGAACAATTCCAATGCCAGTTCCAAGAATCACAGCTAACGTAAGACAGATTACAGCTACTACAAATATTTCTTGTACAAGGAAAAATACGCCAATACCTGCTAAAACTAAAAGACCGATAACACCTAGAAAGCCATTTACGTAAAACACTTGTTTTTCTTTCATATGATCGCCTCCTATTGATATATAAATGATATCACTTTTATATCATCAGGTGCAAGAGATAAATACCTATTTTTCTAAAAATTTCAAAATAAAGGATATTTCTTGATTGATGTTGTTTGGGGAATAACTGTAAGTGACGAAGAATCGATAAATAAAAAGAAGGTGCTCCGTAAAAGATTGGTAAAACCGTACTTTTAGAACAACCTTCATTTTATCCCGCTATTCGTGAGCAGTAGGACCCCCACCTCAAGATTCAGAGAAAAATAAAGAAGATAGATGGGGGGATAAACTGCCTGTAAAAGCCCACTTGGTGAGGGCTAATTCTCAGTGAGGGATGAAGAAAACCCCACTGAGAAAAGTTTCATTTTATCATCCTTATAATCTAAAAAAGATAAATAAAAAGGAACGTTTGTTCTATTTTGTGGTAAAATAAAGAAGACTTAGCCGCCCACTGCAGCAGCTAAGTCCCTTTGAGAGCATCTTGCAACGTGACAAATGATTCAAAGCGGTTTGGTCAGGATTGCTTTTTCAAGCGCTGACTCAATTTCTTTGTCAGAAGCGTCATAACTTCCTTTTGATTCTGTTTTGTCGTGGTTGGAAGTATGAGTTGCTTCCTCTGTATTAGCATGTCCCTTTTTATTAAAATTCATGTCAGGCATTTTAAAATTGCCCATGTTCATGTATTTTCCAAGCTTACATACTTCAGTAATAGGACAGAAACGGACAATTCCCTCCGCAATTTTCATTGCACCAAGCCAAAGTAATATTTTTGACCACGTACACCATGGTTTTCGGGCAAGCTTAGCAGTGCTACAGCTCAGCACGACAAACCCAAATGTAATGCGGATTAGGGCGTTGATTATACCGATATTTGGTTTCATCAAGAGAAAACACTCCTTCTTCATCAGCTTAGAAATAAAAAAAGCTATTTCAATTGTTAGTATTCCATGTAAGTTTTCTGATATGTAATCCAACATTTGACGGTGAAAAAGATGTTGGATTGAACGTGTGTGTACGAGGTTTTTTTTGTTATAATGTAAGAATGCATAAAGAGGATGTTCAAAAAGTCCGGTAAAGATAGCCTCTTTTTTGAACACGCACATAAAGGCGATTAGACAAAAGGAAGGGTGTTTTCATGTACGAGATTTCCGAATGGAAACATGTATTTAAGCTTGATCCGAATAAGGAGTTAAGCGATGAACAATTAGAAATGATTTGTGAATCTGGAACGGACGCCGTTATTGTAGGCGGTAGTGATGGAGTTACAATTGATAATGTATTACATCTGCTAGCAAGTATTCGTAGATATACAGTCCCTTGTGTACTGGAGGTTTCTGATCTTGAAGCCCTTACACCGGGATTTGATTTTTATTACATCCCAAGCGTGTTGAATAGCCAAAAAGTAGAATGGGTAACGGGACTTCATCATGAGGCATTAAAAGAATTTGGGGATGTTATGAACTGGGATGAAATTTTCATGGAAGGATATTGCGTATTAAATCCGGAAGCGAAAGTAGCAAAGCTGACCGAAGCGAAGTGTGATTTAACAGAAGATGATGTAATTGCCTATGCACGTATGGCGGACAAGCTCCTTCATTTACCTATTTTTTATTTAGAATATAGTGGTATTTACGGGGATGCCCAGCTTGTTAAAAACGTAAAAGCAGAATTACAACAAGCTAAGCTGTATTATGGTGGCGGAATTTCAAGTGCAAAAGAAGCAAAGGAAATGGCACAGTATGCCGATACAGTTGTGGTTGGAAATGTAATTTATGATGATATGAAAGCAGCTTTACAAACAGTAAAAGCTGTAAAAGGAGAGTAGGTGACGGGACAAATGAGTACGACAAATAAATTATTAAATGGTTTAAATCCGGAGCAACAAAAGGCAGTAAGAACAACAGATGGCCCGCTTTTATTAATGGCAGGTGCTGGGAGTGGTAAGACGCGTGTACTAACGCATCGCATCGCTTACTTACTTGGTGAAAAGGGTGTGGCACCTTGGAATGTTTTAGCAATCACCTTCACAAACAAAGCGGCTCGTGAAATGCGTGAGCGTATTGATACGCTCGTTGGACCAGAAGCAGAAGATATTTGGATTTCTACGTTTCACTCGATGTGTGTGCGTATTTTACGTCGTGATATTGACCGTATTGGTATTAATCGTAACTTTACGATTCTAGATGCAAGCGATCAACTTACTGTTGTAAAAAAAATTATGAAAGAACGTAATATCGATCCGAAGAAATTTGATCCACGTTCTGTTCTTTCAGGTATTAGCAATGCGAAAAATGAATTGTTATCCGCTGACAAATATGCAAAACAGATAACAAATGCCGATCCATTTGAAAAATTAATCAGTGATGTGTATACAGAATATCAAAAGCGTCTGTTAAAAAATAATTCATTAGATTTTGATGATTTGATTATGACGACGATTCATTTATTTGAGCGTATTCCAGAAGTGTTGGAGTTTTATCAACGTAAGTTCCAATATATTCACGTGGATGAGTACCAAGATACGAACAGAGCACAATATATTCTCGTAAATAAATTGGCGTCTCGCTTTAAAAATCTTTGCGTTGTTGGTGATTCCGATCAGTCAATTTATCGCTGGCGCGGAGCGGATATTGCTAACATCTTGTCATTTGAGAAGGATTATAACAATGCGCAGGTCATTTTATTAGAACAAAACTACCGCTCATCGCAAAATATTTTAAATGCAGCGAACGCTGTAATTGAAAATAATTCAAATCGTAAGCCGAAGAAATTATGGACGGATAATCAAGTTGGAAGTAAAATTTCGTATTATCGTGCTGCAACTGAAAAGGATGAAGCCTATTTTGTTGCGAAAAAAATTCGTGATGAAATTCAGATGGGAAATCGAAAGTATACAGATTTTGCGGTGCTTTACCGTACAAATGCCCAGTCTCGTATGGTTGAGGAAATTTTCTTAAAGTCCAACATTCCATATAAAATTATTGGCGGGATTAAGTTCTACGATCGTAAAGAGATTAAAGATATTTTGGCATACTTACGTTTAATTGCGAATCCGGATGATGAACTTAGTTTTGCACGTATTATTAACATGCCGAAGCGCGGAATCGGTGCCACGTCTATTGATAAAATTATTAACTACGGCGTACAAAATGGACTTTCATTAACAGCTGTAATGGATGAAATCGAACATGTCGGTGTAAGTGCAAAAATCACGAAAGCTGTAAAGGAATTTGCGAATCAATTATACAATTGGGTCAATATGCAAGAATATTTATCCGTTACCGAGCTTGTAAAAGAAGTAATTGAGAAAACCGGTTACCGTGAGATGCTACACAATGAGCGTTCTTTAGAAGCAGAAGGACGTCTTGAAAACTTAGAAGAGTTTTTATCTGTTACGCAAACGTTTGAATCACAGAGTGAAGATAAGAGTCTTGTTGCGTTCTTAACAGATTTAGCGCTTGTTGCGGATATCGATCGCGTGGATGAAGATCCAACTGCTGGAGAAGAAGTCATTTTAATGACAATGCACTCCGCAAAAGGGTTAGAATTCCCGGTTGTCTTTATTGTTGGGTTAGAAGAAGGCGTCTTCCCACATACTCGTTCTCTTATGGAAGAAGATGAGATGCAAGAGGAGCGTCGCCTTGCGTATGTTGGGATTACACGTGCGGAAGAAGAGTTGTACTTATCAAATGCCCAAATGCGTACTTTATTTGGTAGAACAAACATGAATGCAACGTCTCGTTTTATTTCAGAAATTCCTGCAGAATTAGTTGAAAATCTTAATGAGACAGCGCCGAAGCGTGAAACATTCGGTGCAAAAGCAAGAACGGCGGCAACGACAACTCGTTCTCGTTCGGCGATTGTGCATCCAACTGTTAAAACAACAGGAGGAGAGCAGATTGGCTGGGCTGTCGGTGATAAAGCGTCCCATCAAAAGTGGGGAGTTGGTACGGTTGTAAGTGTAAAAGGTGAAGGCGATGCAAAAGAGTTAGATATTGCATTTCCAAGTCCAATTGGAATAAAACGCTTATTAGCAAAATTTGCACCTGTGACGAAACAATAGGAAAGGAATGAGGATATGTCAAAAGAAGCAGTAAAGCAGCGCATAGAAGAACTTCATGATATTTTGAATGCATTCAATTACGAATATCACGTACTAGACAATCCTTCTGTTTCTGATGCGGAATATGATCGCCACATGCAGGAGCTCATTAAGCTAGAAGCAGAAAACCCAGAATTTTTAACAGAAGACTCTCCCTCCATTCGTGTTGGGGGAGAGGTGCTTGATATATTTGAAAAAGTAACGCACCAATCACCGATGTTAAGTTTAGGAAACGCCTTTAATGAAGGTGATTTACGCGACTTTGATCGCAGAGTACGTCAAGGAATTGATGGTTCAAATGTAAGATATATATGCGAACTAAAAATTGACGGTCTTGCTGTTTCCCTTCATTATGAAAAAGGACGCTTCGTGCAAGGGGCAACACGCGGTGATGGTGTAACCGGCGAAGATATTACACAAAACTTAAAAACGATTAAAGCAATTCCACTTCGTTTGAAAGAAGAAGTAACATTAGAAGCACGCGGTGAGGCGTATATGCCAAAACGTTCGTTTGTAAAGTTAAATGAAGAGAAAGAGCAAAACGGTGAAGCTGTATTTGCAAACCCGCGTAACGCAGCGGCCGGATCATTGCGTCAGCTTGATCCAAAAATTGCGGCAAAGCGTAATTTATCTATGTTTGTATACGGCCTTGCTGATGTGAAAGAAAAAACGATTGCAGCTCATAGTGAAGCATTGAATTTGTTAGGAGAACTTGGATTCAAAACAAATCCAAATCGTCGCACATGTGAAACGATTGAAGATGTGATTGCTTATGTAGAAGAGTGGCAAGAAAAACGTCCAAATCTTGATTATGAGATTGATGGTATTGTAATTAAAGCAGATGATGTAGCTCTTCAGGAAAGTTTAGGAACAACCGCAAAAAGTCCGCGCTGGGCAATTGCGTATAAGTTTCCAGCGGAAGAAGTTGTAACGCAGTTAACGGGCATTGAACTAAGCGTGGGACGTACAGGTGTTGTGACGCCAACTGCTGAATTAGAGCCAGTGCGAGTAGCGGGAACGATTGTCCGTCGTGCATCTCTACATAATGAAGATCTAATTCGTGAAAAAGACATTCGAATTGGTGACTACGTTGTTGTGAAAAAAGCTGGAGACATTATTCCAGAGGTGGTTAACGTAATTTTTGATAAGCGTACGGGTGAAGAAGAAGAATTTCATATGCCAACGCATTGTCCAACATGTGAGAGTGAGCTTGTTCGTTTAGAAGAAGAAGTAGCACTGCGCTGTATTAATCCAGCTTGTCCAGCACAAATTCGTGAAGGACTGATTCATTTCGTATCACGAAATGCAATGAATATTGATGGATTAGGTGAACGTGTTATTACACAGCTGTTTGATGCTGATTATATTCGTACATTTGCAGATCTTTATCCGTTAACCGAAGAACAGTTGTTACAATTAGAACGTTTTGGCGAGAGGTCAGCTTCGAAATTAGTGCAAGCGATTGAAGCTTCTAAGGAAAATTCATTAGAGCGACTATTGTTTGGGCTTGGCATTCGTCATGTTGGAGCAAAAGCTGCGCGCACATTAGCGGAGCATTTTGAAACGATGGATCATCTCGTAAAAGCAACAGAAGAAGAGTTAAAAGCGATTAATGAAATTGGTGAGAAGATGGCGCAATCGATTGTCACGTACTTTGATAATGAGGACGTACTAGGATTGTTACAACAATTTAAAGAGTACGGCGTTAACATGACTTATAAAGGTATGAAACGTGCTGATCTACAAAATATTGCATCGTACTTTGCTGGTAAAACGATTGTTTTGACAGGAAAACTTGAAGTAATGGGACGTAGTGAAGCAAAGAAAAAGATTGAAGAATTAGGTGGAAAAGTAACAGGAAGTGTAAGTAAGAGTACAGATTTAGTTGTTGCTGGTGAAGCAGCAGGATCAAAACTAGCGCAAGCAGAGAAGCATAACGTTGAGGTTTGGAATGAAGAGAGGTTCTTACAAGAGCTGAATAAGTAAGAGGTGCAAACTTACCATGAAAAAAATAGCATTAGCAGTATTGAGTCTGGGACTACTCGTAAGTGGATGTAGCACAGGCATAAAAAAAGAAGAAAAAGTTGTCGAGAAATCTGGTAACTCAAAAGAGCAAGCAATTGTTCCGAAGTACGCCATTTCTGATGAATATTACAAAACGACGGTACCATTCGAAAAAGGTTCTGCTCGTGGTTTAGTCGTACAACAATTAAATAGTCGCTTAGATATTGACGAGTTTGAAACAGGATTAATGCGTATTGCAAAAGAAACGTTTAGTACGAAAGATTATTTATTCCAAGGTGGTCAATTTTTAGATAAAGAAACGGTTCAAATGCTTGTGAAGAGAAAACGAACAGACCAAGAACAAGCAGAGTTAGACGAGTCGTTGAAAAAACAAACTGGCGCCCAAAAGGTTCCAAATATTGGACTGAATCCAATGTTAGAACCAGGACCTCCAGAAACATTAGAAGCGAGAAATAAAAAATCCCCAATTTATCTTTCTAATATTTTAGAGCACGATTATTATGCTCGAAAAGGCGATAAGGAAGTTGAATTAGGCGGGGTTGTTATTGGTCTTGCGATGAATTCGGTTCATTATTTTAATGAGGAGCATGGATACCCTCGTGAAGAAAAAATTGATCCAGCAAAGCTGTTGGAAGAAGGACAGCGTATGGCGAAAGAAATTTTACCTATCTTACAACAGAAAGATGCAAGGCTTAAAAATGTTCCAATTACATTTGCTATTTACAGTCAAGAAGGGAAATCATCGCTCGTGCCAGGATCGTTTGTATCATATGCCCAAGTAGATAAAGGCAGTGATAAAATAGGAAGTTGGAAAGCGATTGATGAAAAGTATTACTTATTCCCGTCTCAAGCAGGACTAGAAAATCAACGTGAAGATTATACGACTATTCAAAACTTCACGGCAAAGCTGAGTGAGTATTTTAAAGGTGATTACACAGCTGTTGTGGGTAGAGGATTCTATAAAGATGGTCAATTAAAAGAGATGAAGATTGAAATTCCTGTTCAATTTAATGGGAAAGCAGAAGTAATTGGGTTTACGCAGTATGTAGCTGGACTTGTTATGGAATATTTCCCGAACTATATTAAGGCGCAAGTAACGATTAAATCTGTCGATCGTCCAGAAGCGGTTATTATTCGTGATGTGAAGCAGGATGAACCGTTTGTGAAAATTTTAGATTAAGAATAAAAAAGCTGTTCCTTTAAGGAACGGCTTTTTTTATTTTGAAATTTTGTTATAATTTCTAATGTTGCGAACAAAAAAGGTGAGGGGAAAAGGTATGGATGAATTAAGTTTACAGGTTATTGTATTACTGGTTGCTTTTGGATTTTTAGCCGCATTTATCGATTCGGTTGTTGGAGGAGGAGGGTTAATTTCCCTTCCGGCACTTATGTTTGTAGGTTTGCCATCAGCTTCGGCAATTGCGACAAATAAGTTAGCGGCAACGATGGGCACATTTACAAGTACGATGTATTTTATTCGTTCGAAAAAGGTTGATTTCCGTATAGTAGGAAAGTTAATCCCGTTAACTATTATTGGAGCAATTGCTGGAGCATTAGTGGTGAAATTTATTCCGCCAGATATTTTACGTCCGCTTGTACTAGTCATGCTTGTTTTCATTGCTATTTATATTATTATAAAAAAAGATTGGGGTAGTGTTTCCAACTATAAAAAGATGACAAAAGGAAAAGCATTAATGTTTTACTTCGCTATTTTAATTGTCGGATTTTATGATGGGTTTTTCGGCCCAGGGACAGGGTCCTTTTTAATTTTTGCATTTCTATTAATTGGTTTGGATTTTATTCGAGCCGCTGCATCTGGAAAAGTTTTGAATTTTGTTAGTAATATTGTATCTTTAATTACATTTTTATTTTTAGACGTTATTCATTTT
Organism: Bacillus sp. DX4.1; assembly: GCF_030348195.1. Lineage (NCBI taxonomy): Bacteria > Bacillati > Bacillota > Bacilli > Caryophanales > Bacillaceae > Bacillus > Bacillus sp. DX4.1. The sequence continues at coordinate 388,230 of NZ_JAUCFT010000008.1, forward strand.
GAATACGGCATTATTATGGGGTTATCTATGATTGCAGGAGCTTATTTAGGTTCAAGATTTGCTGTGCAAAAAGGGGTAGGATATGTTCGTACTTTATTTTTATGGGTGACAATTTTACTAATTGGAAAAAATGTTTTGGAATATATTCATATTTTATAAGCTTCATACATATGTATGAAGCTCTTTTTTTATTATATTTCAAAAATTAATTAATTTTTAAAATATAAGTCTAGGAATATTTGAATTAATCTAAATTATCGTGTAGAATAATATTGTAAAATGTAAACGTTTTTTTAAGGGGAGGCTAAAAGTAATGGTAGTAGCATACAAACATGAGCCATTTACAGATTTCACAGTAGAGGCAAACAAAGTGGCATTTGAAGAAGGCTTAAAGACGGTAGAATCTTATCTTGGACAAGACTATCCATTAATTATTGGGGGAGAAAAAATCACTACAGACGATAAAATCGTTTCTGTGAACCCTGCAAATAAAGAAGAAGTCGTTGGCCGTGTTTCAAAAGCAAGCCGTGAATTAGCAGAAAAGGCGATGCAAGTGGCGGATGAAACATTCCAAACTTGGAGAAAGTCAAAACCAGAAATGCGTGCAGACATTTTATTCCGCGCTGCAGCAATCGTTCGTCGTAGAAAACATGAGTTTTCTGCTATTCTTGTAAAAGAAGCAGGTAAACCATGGAATGAAGCAGATGCTGATACAGCAGAAGCAATCGACTTTATGGAATATTATGGTCGTCAAATGTTAAAATTAAAAGACGGTATTCCAGTAGAAAGCCGTCCAATTGAATATAACCGTTTCTCTTACATTCCATTAGGAGTAGGTGTTATCATTTCTCCTTGGAATTTCCCATTTGCAATTATGGCAGGTATGACAACAGCTGCATTAGTTTCTGGTAATACAGTATTACTGAAGCCAGCTAGTACAACACCTGTAGTAGCTGCGAAATTTATGGAAGTATTAGAAGAAGCAGGATTACCTGCAGGCGTAGTAAACTTCATTCCTGGTAGCGGTTCTGAAGTTGGTGACTACTTAGTAGACCACCCACGTACACGCTTCGTGAGCTTCACTGGATCAAGAGAAGTAGGTATTCGTATTTACGAACGTGCAGCAAAAGTACAACCAGGTCAAATCTGGTTAAAACGTGTTATCGCTGAAATGGGCGGTAAAGATACAATCGTTGTTGATAAAGAAGCTGATCTTGAATTAGCAGCAAAATCTATCGTTGCATCTGCATTCGGATTCTCAGGACAAAAATGTTCTGCTTGCTCTCGTGCAGTAATCCACGAAGATGTATATGATCATGTATTAAATCGTGCTGTTGAATTAACAAAAGAATTAACAGTAGGAAACCCAGCTGAACTAGGCTTAAACATGGGACCAGTTAACGACCAAGCAGCATTTGATAAAGTAATGAGCTATGTTGCAATTGGTAAAGAAGAAGGTAAAATTGTAGCAGGTGGCGAAGGTGATGATTCTAAAGGTTGGTTCATTCAACCAACAATCGTTGCTGATGTTGCAGAAGATGCTCGCTTAATGAAAGAAGAAATCTTCGGACCAGTAGTAGCATTCTGCAAAGCAAAAGACTTTGATCATGCGCTTGCAATTGCAAACAATACAGAATACGGTTTAACAGGAGCTGTTGTTTCTAACAACCGTGAACATATCGAAAAAGCACGTGAAGACTTCCACGTTGGTAACTTATACTTCAACCGTGGATGCACAGGTGCAATCGTAGGTTACCAACCATTCGGTGGCTTTAATATGTCTGGTACAGACTCTAAAGCAGGTGGACCTGATTACCTAGCACTACACATGCAAGCAAAAACTACTTCTGAAACACTGTAAGGAGTATAAGAAAGACCTTCCCGGTAATGGAGAAGGTCTTTTCTTATACATAGAAACAAAAATCATTAGAAAATTCTATCCGTGCGTCATATTTTTTAGTATGAATTTTTTAAATTTCCTGTATAATACAATTTGAAAGAAAATCTATGGTTTGACAAAAGGACATCACCGTCAGTGTTGCTCACTGGCGGTGATGTTTCTTTTTTTTTTTAGAAATTTTTACCTTGAAAGTATCTTGTAACAAATTATGGTAAATGTTAGAATAAATGTATAAAATTCTGAAAAGACAATCAACTATTGGGCGGTACTGAATAATATATGGTATTAAATAATAAAAGCTATATAAATATGAATTTTTTAGAGGAGTCTTTTCAAGTACTTTTGTTGTACGGAGTAAGAATAATAAACGAAATGGAGGATTTTTTATTTATGAAAAAGGTCGTTTTGATTGCAATGTCTTTATTGGTTATAGGGATTATTGGTGTAGGAGCAATGACGGTTTTAGGAGTGTCGTTTAATGATGCTGAAATCCATAAAAAAGAAATGGTAGCTAGTGAGAAAATTGATGACATTCAAGTGGAGGCTCTTGCAGCTGATGTTGAAATCGTTCCAACTGATTTGAAAGAAATTGAGGTTTCATTAGATGGAAGTATTAAGGAAAATATGGAAGATAGGTATACATTTACGGTGAAGGAGATGAATAATAAGTTAAATGTTGATTTTGTAATAAATGATAATTTATTTGGGCTGCAATTTGGAAAAGTTGCAGATGTTAAACTGCAAATTAAAATTCCGAAGAAAATGTATGAAAATATACAAGCTACAACATCATCTGGAGATGCTGTAGCAAGAGGAGTAGAGGCAAGAGAGTTAACGATGAAAACTTCATCGGGGGACCTATCTCTATTAGATTCCAAAATAAATGACAAATTAACAGCTACAACATCATCTGGAGATGCTGTAGCAAGAGGGGTAGAGGCAAGAGCGTTAACAATAAAGACCTCATCGGGAGACTTATCTCTATTAGATTCCAAAATAGATGATAAATTAACAGCTAAAACGTCTAGTGGTGCTATTGAAAGTAAGAAAAATGACATTGAGATGGCCGATTTTAATACAAGTAGTGGGAAAATTCAAGTAGATGGTCTTCATTCTAAAAATGTAGTATTTAAAACTTCATCCGGTAATATTGAATATAATGATAGTAATTTAAAGGGTGATGTAGAATGCAGTACATCAAGCGGAGATATTAGTATGAGATTTGAGACGCTACCCGATTCTTTAAAAGTGGATTTTGATGGCAGTTCTGGAAAAGCAGATGTAAACGTAGATGGTCTATCGTATAAAGATAAATCGAAGAATACATTAATTGGAGTAAAGGGATTAGGGAAAAATACTATTAAAGTGAGAACAAGTTCAGGTGACTTTAAATTAAGATAGTTTGTGTGTGAAAGTTTCTGTATTCATAAAAAAACATGTCCCACTGCTCATAGGGGCATGTTTTTTTATGAATAGTGAATTCTTCAACTAAAGAGGTAAGAAAGACAGAAAATAGATCAGAGCATAACTGTTTGTCAAAAAGCGATTGATTAGATAGTTCTTTCACAATTCAAAAATTCTTCTATATTCATAACATCCGCATATACATCATTTAAACTTGCCAAAATCGTGTTATGAATATACACAGCAGGAATCATCGCATTTTTAAACATGAGGTCTTTTGTTGTACACGCATCATGTACAACTGTACAATGAAAACCAAAATCAAATGCAGCTCTTACTGTGGCATCAATACACATGTGGGTCATCATTCCACAAATAACGAGTTTCTCAATTCCTATTTCTTGTAAATTTTTTAGTAGTGTTGTTTCTCGAAAACTGTTTGGATAGTGTTTTAAAATGACAGTTTCATCTCGCAGTGGACGAACATTTTCATGAATGTGGACGCCTTCGGTATTAGGGAGAAAAAATGAAGCAGTTTCTTTTGTGGATACATGTTGGATATGAAAGATCGATTGGTTTGTTTCTCGAAAATGTTGAAGAAGTTGACTGGCATATTCGCTAGTTTCTACTGCATTACGCAGTTCCATCCTTCCGTTTGGAAAATAATCATTTTGAATATCGACAAGTAAAAGAGCTGTTTTCATATTATTTATCGTCCTCCGTTTTCATTTCGTATTCATGTAATGATATTCAATTAGAGGAAGATATTTTCCTTTTAGAAAGAGACGGATTTATATGAAATTATTGTTTTCTAATATCTTTGCAGCACTTACGAAAGATAGATACAATCCAACGCTCCAAAAAATCATTGAATTGTATCATTCCAAAGAAGTAATAGATGTAATCAATAAATCTTTCACTTAATAGGCTTAAAAAATTGTAAAATAATCGTGAAAAGATCAGGAGTATTCCTGTTTTTTTGATTAAGCAAATAAACTAGCTAAAAATAAGGTAATCCAAATAATAATCGGATAGGAGAATAAACTAGAAACTAGTGTAAGGGCCAGTTTCTTTTTTGGGATTATTAATTGTATTAAGGAAAATAAATAGAGGGAAAACAGGACAATTACAAATGCTGATATCGTACCGGGATTGTAAGAGCGATAAATTAAGAATAAAACAATATGTTGAACGGCGTTAAAGAAAATAGCTCCTTGTATGAAAATAATCCAGTAAACAGACGATATAATCTGAAGTTGATATAGGATAATGAAGAGTAGAACAATAGTTGTTAATATACAAATCGCTATTATAAATTGATGATTGCTTATGAAATTGATAGAGAATTGATTAGAAAGATACTGTGGCATTTTTGTAGCCTCTTCAAGATTGTGTATCAGAAATAATAAGGGAATGCACCAAATTATAATAGGGGTAGACACATTTTTATTTCCAAGAGTTTTAAGCAAATGAATCATCTCCAATAAAGTGAAACTTTAATCGGTGAGGTTTTTTTCATCCCCACTGATTATTAGCCCTCACCAATCCGGCCTTTACGGGCAGTTGATCTCCCACCTAACTTCTTTGCTTTCGCCAAGCTCTGAGGTGGGAGTGTTACTGCTCACGAATAGCAGGATAAAAGAATAGAAAGCCCATAAGAAGAGAGCTTCCTATGTGATTCTATATAAATCCATTTTGATTTTTCGGCATAAAAGGTGACCTGCACTCGTTTTCTCTCTTTGTTTTCACTTGGTATGGGGCAGGAAAAGGATCTGACCGCTTCTATGCATGGCTGGATGCTCTCTCCCACCTAAAAGGAAGGGTTTTATGCCGGTTTTTTAATTTGTATTTATATCGTTATTCAATCGTAATGCTTTTTAAGTTACTTTCTGTAGACTGTGTTTTTTCCTCTATACAAGAAGAAAGCTCTTCTTGTAAAATGTTGATCACCTTTTTAGCTTGCTGTCCAATAGGAGTAGGTAATTCATTCATGATATACATCCCAACCTCAATCTTCGTCCGAATGATTTTTCGTAGTAAATCTTCACGCATGAACAACACCTCCAAAGCGAATGTTTAGCACATCCCCTTCAAATTTTGCACCTTGAATGGATAAATGCGTTAATGTTTTCGGTAATGTAATGTTTCGTTTTACAGAGCCAGCGCGAATGATGAGTTCATCCCCTTTTTGGTTTAAAGCTAGTTCATTTTTATCAGAGAATGGGATGGAAAGTACAAAAATGTACTCGTCTCCGTCCTTTGTTACATATTGCGTCCGTCCGTTAAATTTTACAGCAGTTGGATCGGGGTCATCATTAAACAAGGCATCTCCAACACGCTCTAACATGGATAAGCCAACTACTTCCTGCTCAAACATTGGAGCTTCATAAATCGGAAGTGGTTGAAAACTATCTTGAATTAATGCTTTATATTTCTTTTGTGCATCTTTCCAAGCTTGAAAGTAGGAATCTGTGACAGTATCAGGAATGACGCGGTTAATCATAATGGCATCTACGTTGTAATCATATAAGTTTAAATAGGTAAAACTACGCTGTGCTTCTTTAATGACCATTTTTTCTGGATTTACAACAACGCGAATACTTGTTACTTCCCGGTTTGATAAAATATCTCTCATTTCACCGAGTTGTTCAAGTGTATTTGTTAGTTCACCCATTACATCATCGGTAGGAAGAGGGATTCCAAGAAGTGGTTGTGCAACAGGCCGTGCAATTTTTAATATTTTTCGTTTAATTGGGAATAGTTTTTCCATCCACCAGCCGAGCATATCGGGAAAACTTAACATGGCAAGTGTTTCTCCAGTTGGTGCACAGTCAATAATGATAACATCGTATGTTTTTTGTTTATAGTAATCTAGCACACGAAGCAAACTAATTAAGTCTTCCATGCCAGGAAACATCGTTAATTCTTCTGTGGTAATATCATCGGCCGCTTTCGATGTGAATAATAGGGTAATATATTTTTGAAGTTTTCCCCAGCCTTTTTCCATTTCATAAATCGTATTAATTTCTTGTGCCCATAAGTTTTCGCGAATTTCTTGCGGCTCCGATGAAAGTTTAATTCCGAATGAATCTCCTAAACTATGTGCAGGATCTGTACTCATTACTAATGTTTTTAAACCTTGTTTTGCACTTTGGATTGCTGTTGCTGCTGAAATACTTGTTTTTCCTACGCCGCCTTTACCTGTGTATAAAATAATTCTCATATCCATATCCCCTTTGTTTCGGTAGTCGAATATTACGAGTGTCGAAATATTATTTTGAATAAAAACCCATAAAGGGCCTATTCAATCGGAATGTTTTTTATTTTAGATGTAGGAAGCTTTTCTTCTGGTTTCTGTTGTGACGTAGCCATATGGTTCATAATCTTTTGGAAGATTTGCAGTAAAAATGCTTTTTCTTCTTCTGATAATGCTTCTGTCACAAGATTAAAGTAATGAGCAGCATTTTGTTTCACTTCTTTAACAAGTTGTATTCCAGCTTCTGTTAATCGAATTAATACAATGCGTCGATCACTTTCATTACGATAACGCTCAATATATCCTTTTTTCACGAGGCGATTGACGACGCCTGTCGTTGTACTCATTGGAATATCAAGAAGTTCGGTAATTTTAGTCATCGTAATATCTGTATTTCGCTCCATCCACAGTAGGCAGAACACTTCTGTTTTAGAAAGTGATAAATCGAGGCTTACCCATTCTTCGGGATAGAAAAGCTTCTTGGCGTTATCTAGAAGTAATTCTAAAAAATGTTCGTATTGCAACAATTATTTCCACTCCCGTATATTTCGAGGTTCGTAATATTTATTTTATGTTTCATTGTAATAAATGTCAAATGTTTATTTCGATTCTTCTGTCTGTTTATATTTCGTTCTTTATGAAGAATTGTATATGCTAAAGCAATACAAACGAAAAGGATATTTTGCATGGCATTTCATAGTAAGTGGATTAACTTCAATGGGAAGTTCTTAATTATGTTCGATTAGGTTTTTAAGGGGGATGATATACCGAAAAAAATATATTTTGTTAAAACGCTAATAAAATAATTGACAACATGTGTGACATTGATAAAATGGTACAATGTTATATAGGTAACAAGATGGTGATTTTGAACAAAAAGGATGGGGAATTATGAAACAACATAACGATCAAACTAGTGGAAAAGATCAAAAAATTAAAGTTGAACGTGTGCAAACTGGTATTAGGATGGAAAAAAGAATGGTAAAAGTTTTGAAAGCGATGGCAGAGTATCACGATATTTCACTAGGCGTTCTTCTTGAAAGAATTGTTCTTCATGCTTTTGAAAATAAATCTGTGTTTAGCCAAGAGAGTCTTGAAAAGGTTAAAGCTATAAAAGAAGTTTACGACATGGATTATGGATTAGAAATGAGTCGCCGCTGGAATGATTCGGAAAACTAGAACGATTATTTTTAAATACAGTATCATTTTGATTTTTTGTAATCTATCAGTGAAGTAAAGAAGTTATATAAATCCAAATTTAAAACCGACATAAAGCCTTCTTTTTAGGCGGGAGAGAGCATCCGGCCATGCATAGAAACGGTCAGATCCTTTTCCTGCCCAGACATAGTGAAAACAAAGAAAGAAAACGAGTACAGGTCATCTGTTGTTATCCATAGCCGCGGCTTATATGTCGAAAAATCAAAATGGATTTATATAAATAAAATTCCCAGGAGCGATATTACATGAAATTTAGTACATTAACGATATTTGACCATTATCCCAATCAATTATCCCGCACACCTAGACAATTCTACAACGAGGTATTGGAGCAAGCCGTTCGGGCTGAAGAAATGAATTTTGATGGGGTATGGTTTACAGAGCATCATTTCTCGGATTTTGGTATTAGCCCCTCTCCAGCAGTTCTGCTCGCTGCGGTATCTCAAAGGACGAATAGAATTCGTCTTGGTGTGGGTGTTTCAGTACTTCCATTACATAATCCTTTACGAATTGCTGAGGATTATGCGGTGGTTGACCTTTTATCAAACGGAAGATTAGATTTGGGGTTAGGTAGTGGATATGAACAGAAGGAATTTGATGGTTATAATATTTCATTGGAGGATAAAGCTCAACGTTTTAACGAGTCTCTAGAAGTGTTACGTAAGGCATGGTCAGGCAAGCCTTTTTCTCATCAAGGGAACTTTTTTCAATACAAAGATCTTAGGCTTAGTGTTCAGCCAATACAAGCTCCGTTTCCGCCTCACTGGATTGCAACCTCTAGTGAAAAAGGTGCTACTCATGTTGCTAGTATGGGAAGCAATTTCATGGGGCTTGGATTTAGCAAATCACGAGATGAATTAGCAAAGCTGATTGATACATACAAAAATGTGTATCTGAGATCAGGACACGGTAATCCAGATGAATTAGAAATCCCTGTTGCATTTCATGTTCATGTTGGTGAAACAATTACAGATGCTGAATCAAATGCAAAAGGTCCTTATCAATTATTTATGAATACTCCCCATGGGACAAATATCCCGTATGAAGTGCTTAAACAGAAGTTTAATCCAGTAATCGGAAGTCCTGATGAAGTTATCAAACAAATTCAGTCCTACCGTGAAATAGGTGTTACGAACTTTATGGCAGTAATGAATTTTGGTGGATTAGAAAATCATAAAGTGCTTTCATCCTTGGACTTATTTGGTAAGTATGTAATACCTGCTTGTAAGTGAAAAATGTATAGGGCAAATTGCACTTCAAAATAGATCGTTTTATTTACTCCCGCTGGGAATCAATAGTTCAATAAATGAAAAATCGCTTAGCGTACAAAATTCGCGTTTTGTTGGTGAGAACCCATAAAAAAATGATGAACCATTTATAGAAAGCGGAATCCTTTTCCTCATAAATCAAGGATTCCCTATTCTTCTGGATAAAAAAGCTTTTGGGCGTTATCTAGTAGAAAATCTAAAGATGTTCATAATGTAACAATTATTTCCGGCCCCTATGTATATTTCGAGATTTGTAATATTTATTTTTATCCTATGCTCAGTTGAAATAAATGTAAAATTATTTCTGTTTTTTTAGATTATATAAAAAATACGCTTTATAATAGAAAATGTGTGTGATAGAGTAATAAATGGAGAGGGTTATTTTACATAAAAATCCATAATAGAAATAGTAATATATGTGTCTATAATGGATGGAGATCTGATAAGGGGGAGAACAATGAGAAGGAGAAATACCCAAGCGTTCACATTTTTAGCATGGACTTCTTTTGTTTGTGCACTTTCCGGTATGTTAATTGGTATTTATACATTAGATGAAACACTTAGTGTAAAAGGATATTATTTAATCGGAACATTATTTTTAACTATGTCTTGTTTTGTATTACAAAAAACAATTCGTGATAATGAGGAAGATAATGAACATCTTCCTAAAAAAGAACCAGTAGATAAATCATAAAGTGAAACTTTGATCAGTGGGGGTTTTTCTTCATCCCCACTGATCATTAGCCCTCACGAATCGGGCGTTTCCGGGCAGTTTACCCACCACCTAACTTCTTTGCTTTTTGCTGAACTTTGAGGTGGGGGAGTCTTACTTCCCAAGAATAGCGGGATAAAATGATAGGAAAGGCACAAGCCTTTCTTTTTTTTGTGTAAAAATGCTGTAAGTGCCGTGTGTTGACTTGCTTGAAGTACTGAAAATTTGGTATCATCAATAGTATTGTAGATTGAACGAAATATTATGGAGGTGGCCTAGCCGTGTCAAGAATTTCCGTTGAAAATGTAAAGCATGTTGCGCATTTAGCACGTCTTGCAATTACAGATCAAGAAGCAGAAAAATTCCAAAAACAACTCGATGCAATTGTTACATTTGCTGAGCAGTTAAATGAATTAGATACAACAGGTGTTAAACCAACAACTCATGTGTTAGATATGAAAAATATTATGCGTGAAGATGTACCAGAAAAAGGTTTACCAGTTGAAGAAGTATTAAAAAATGCACCGGATCACAAAGATAATCAAATCCGTGTTCCAGCAGTATTAGAATAGAGGAGGGAATTTCGATGTCATTATTTGATCATTCTATATCACAGTTACATAAGAAATTAAACAGCAAAGAAATTTCCGTTACGGATTTAGTAGAAGAATCATACAAACGTATTGCGGATGTTGAAGACAACGTAAAAGCTTTTCTTACATTAGATGAAGAAAATGCACGTGCAAAAGCGAAAGAGTTAGATGCGAAGATTGGTGCTGAAGACAATGGTCTACTATTCGGTATGCCAATCGGTGTAAAAGATAACATCGTAACAAACGGCTTACGTACAACTTGTGCGAGCAAAATGTTAGCAAATTTTGATCCGATTTATGATGCAACAGTTGTGCAAAAGCTAAAAGCTGCTGACACAATTACAATCGGTAAATTAAACATGGACGAGTTTGCGATGGGGTCTTCTAATGAAAACTCTGGATTCTATGCAACGAAAAACCCTTGGAACTTAGACTACGTACCAGGTGGATCTAGTGGTGGTTCTGCAGCAGCAGTAGCAGCAGGAGAAGTATTATTCTCATTAGGCTCTGATACTGGTGGTTCTATCCGCCAACCAGCTGCATATTGCGGCGTTGTTGGTTTAAAACCAACATACGGTCGTGTATCTCGCTTTGGTTTAGTTGCGTTCGCATCTTCTCTTGACCAAATCGGACCGATTACACGTACAGTAGAAGACAATGCATACTTATTACAAGCCATTTCAGGTGTTGACCGTATGGATACAACTTCTGCAAACATTGAAGTAGGCAACTATTTAGCTGGTTTAACAGGCGACGTAAAAGGCTTACGCATTGCTGTGCCAAAAGAATACTTAGGCGAAGGTGTTGGCGAAGAAGCTCGTGAATCCGTACTAGCGGCTTTAAAAGTGTTAGAAGGTATGGGAGCAACTTGGGAAGAAGTATCTCTTCCGCACTCTAAATATGCACTAGCAACTTACTACCTATTATCTTCTTCTGAAGCATCTGCTAACCTTTCACGCTTTGATGGCGTTCGTTACGGCGTTCGTTCTGATAATGTGAATAACTTGCTAGACCTTTACAAGAATACGCGTAGCGAAGGCTTCGGTGACGAAGTAAAACGCCGCATTATGCTTGGTACATTTGCACTTAGCTCTGGTTACTATGATGCATATTACAAAAAGGCACAACAAGTACGTACATTAATCAAAAACGACTTTGAAAATGTATTTGCAAACTATGACGTTATTATTGGACCAACAACGCCAACTCCAGCATTTAAAGTGGGCGAAAAAATGGACGATCCAATGACGATGTATGCAAATGACATTTTAACAATTCCAGTAAACTTAGCGGGTGTTCCAGCGATTTCTGTTCCATGTGGATTCGGTGCAAACAACATGCCACTTGGTTTACAAATTATCGGTAAGCATTTCGATGAATCAACAATTTATCGCGTTGCACATGCGTTCGAGCAAGCAACAGATTATCATACAAAAAAAGCAAGTTTGTAAGGAGGCGAGCATAGATGAATTTAGAAACAATTATTGGTTTAGAGGTTCACGTTGAGTTAAAAACAAACTCTAAAATTTTCTCTGCAAGTCCAACAGAATTCGGAGCAGCTCCAAATACACAAACAAGTGTAATTGACTTAGGATATCCTGGGGTGCTTCCAACTCTAAATAAAGAAGCAGTAAACTTTGCGATGAAAGCAGCAATGGCATTAAACTGTGAAATCGCAACAGAAACAAAGTTTGACCGTAAGAACTATTTCTATCCAGATAACCCGAAAGCGTACCAAATTTCTCAATATGATAAGCCAATTGGGGAAAATGGTTGGATTGAAATCGAAGTAGACGGCAAAAAGAAACGCATCGGTATTACACGTCTTCACTTAGAAGAAGATGCGGGTAAATCTACGCATACAGACGAAGGCTATTCATTAGTAGACTACAACCGTCAAGGTATGCCGTTAATCGAAATCGTATCTGAGCCAGATATGCGTACGCCAGAAGAAGCATATGCATACTTAGAAAAATTAAAATCAATCATTCAATATACAGGTGTATCTGATTGTAAGATGGAAGAGGGTTCTCTTCGTTGTGATGCGAACATTTCTCTTCGTCCAGTTGGAAGAGAGAAATTCGGTACAAAAGCAGAACTGAAAAACTTAAACTCTTTCGCTTACGTACAAAAAGGCCTTGAGCACGAACAAGTGCGTCAAGAAAAAGAATTATTATCTGGTGGCATTATCCAACAAGAAACACGCCGTTATGATGAAGCAACGAAGAAAACAATCTTAATGCGTGTGAAAGAAGGATCTGACGATTACCGTTACTTCCCAGAGCCAGACTTAGTTGAACTTTACATCGATGATGAGTGGAAAGAACGTGTTCGTGCTTCTATTCCTGAGCTTCCAGATGCTCGTAAAGTACGCTATGTTGAAGAGCTTGGGCTACCAGCTTACGATGCGCACGTATTAACATTAACGAAAGAGATGTCTGATTTCTTTGAAGCAACAGTTGCAAATGGTGCAGATGCGAAATTAACATCAAACTGGTTAATGGGTGAAGTACTAGCATACTTAAATAAACAACAAAAAGAATTAAAAGAAGTGGCATTAACGCCAGCTAGCTTAGCAAAAATGGTTCAATTAATTGAAAAAGGTACAATTTCGTCTAAAATTGCGAAAAAAGTATTTAACGAATTAATTGAAAAAGGCGGAGAGCCAGAAGAAATCGTAAAAGCAAAAGGTCTTGTTCAAATTTCTGATGAAGGCACACTTCGTAAGATCGTAACAGACATTCTTGATAATAACGAACAATCTATTGAAGACTTCAAAAACGGTAAAGACCGTGCAATTGGCTTCTTAGTTGGTCAAATCATGAAAGCAACAAAAGGACAAGCAAATCCGCCACTTGTTAACAAAATCTTATTAGAAGAAATTAATAAGCGATAATAACGAAAAGCGGAGCCGACTGTTTAGGCCTGGCGGCTAAGGTTCTTTCACACAGAAAGTGTTTGTTACTTTCTTGTGTGAAAGGTTCTTAGACGTGAAGGGCTAGGAGGCGGAGCTAGACAATAACGAAAAGCGAAGGTGGCTCGTTTAGCATTGGAGCTTCTGACAGAGAAGCGTTTTTTGCCTCGTAGGAAGAAGTGAAATGACCGAGTATTCGAGCCGTTAGAACTATCAAACATCAAAGATTAAACAGAAAAAACACCCATATTTGGGTGTTTTTTCTGAGTTAAACAAACATTTGTTTAAATAAGGGCTATTTAATCAAACGTTTGTTTAACTGACAAATGGCAAAAATGTTTATATAGCAACTATGGTATGATAGTTGCAAAAAGGTGGGAATAATGATAAATCTAGACATAGAGAGTTTTTCATCTCATGTAGGAATAGGGAATCAGTATTTAATAGATCCGGTTTTTTATGAAAGAAATAGGATGAAATAGAACGCAGTATGAATCATGGAACGTCATATATTTCTTGGTAACATAAAGTGAAACTTCCATCAGTGGGAGGTTCCTTATCTGGAAATGATGGTTAGCCCTTATTAATTGGGCTTTTGCTGCCCGCTAGAGCGGGATAAAAGAAGGATATGGAGATGAGAGGAGGTAGGCATAGGAATACTTGGATAAAGGTTTGGTATATTCTTTTTCCTTGAGGATGAATGAGGGTTTTCCTGTGCTAACGAATTATGAAGCGAGCGAGAATAATTTATAATCCTACTTCTGGTCGTGAGTTATTTAAAAAGAGTTTGCCAGAAGTACTGCAAAAATTAGAACAAGCTGGATACGAAGCGTCATGTCACGCGACAACTGGCCCTGGAGATGCGACCGTAGCGGCGAGGCAAGCTGCGGATCGTAAGTTTGACGTTGTGATTGCAGCAGGTGGTGATGGGACGCTAAATGAAGTTGTAAATGGTTTAGTAGGACATGAACATTGTCCGAAGTTCGGTATTATCCCAGTTGGCACAACAAATGATTTTGCACGTGCAATTGGTGTACCGCGTTCCATTGAAGATGCAGCTGATATTATTTGTGCGGGTCAAACGGTTCCGCTTGATCTTGGGAGAGCGAACGGTACATACTTCATCAACATCGCTGGAGGCGGCCGTATTACAGAATTAACATATGAAGTGCCAAGTAAGTTAAAAACGGTACTTGGACAGCTTGCATACTATTTAAAAGGGATTGAAATGCTGCCATCACTACATCCGACATATGTTGAAATTGAGTATGATGGAAAGTTATTGCAAGAAGAGATTACGATGTTTTTAATTACGAATACGCGCTCTGTTGGTGGTTTTGAAAAAGTTGCACCATATGCGTCGATTAACGATGGCTTATTTGATTTATTAGTGCTGAAAAAAGGTTCCATTGCTGATTTAATTAAAGCAGCAACACAAGCACAGCGCGGTGAGCATATTAATAATCCAAAAGTATTATATACACAGGCGAATCGCATTAAAGTTCATTCGCCAGATAAATTGATGATTAACCTCGATGGTGAATATGGTGGGGATGCACCGATGGAGTTTGAAAACATATACCACTGTCTTGAGTTATTCATTCCAGAACGAGAACATGACGAGGATGCTTTATAAGGCATCCTTTTTTTATTACGTGCTGTCTCACGATTTTGCACCAATAGAACTATTTTTAAAGCAACATCAATTAGAATCCTTTTTTTGATTGTATTGTAGCTTCAGATACATTTCCAGCACAAAAACCGGATAAACAAATCGTAGAAGCATTCTGTGAGAGGTTTAGGCTTGATCCGTGTGAAATAGCAGTGATTGGAGATGCGCCGACAGATTTGTATTTAGCAAAAAATAGTGATGTGAGGTATGCGATTGGGGTTCTTTCTGGGACTGGCAATCGTCAAACGTTAACACCACTTACTGATATCGTATTAGATTCTGTAGCTGATTTGATTTCTGAATCCAGTGAGTCTATTTGGGAGCAAGAGAAGTCTAATATGTAAGTAAAATAAGTCTATACGGACTTGCAATAAGTCCGTATAGACTTATTTTTTATGTCGTAATTCTCAACGGATTAGAGTGTTATCGTATTTATAAGTTGGCATGCATTTTGCAATATAAATAGAAAATCATAGAAAAGGATGGAAGATACGATGAATACAAAATTTGCTAAAGTAAATGAACAAATTCCAGGACCAAAAGCGGCTTCTTTATTTGAGCGCCGTCAAAATATCGTTCCAAGAGGGGTTAGCAATGGCATTCAAACATTCGTACAGTCAGCTGATGGCGCACTTGTGACAGATGTAGATGGAAATCAATTTATTGATTTCGCTGGAGCAATTGGAACAATTAATGTTGGACATTGTCACCCTGCTGTTACAGAAGCGATCCATAAGCAAGTAGATCAATATATTCATACTGGTTTTAATGTAATGATGTATGAACCATATATTGAACTAGCAGAGAAGCTCGCAGCGTTAGCACCTGGGGAGTTTGATAAGCAAGTACTATTTCTAAATAGCGGTGCAGAAGCAGTTGAAAATGCAGTGAAAATCGCTCGTAAATATACGAAACGACCTGGTATTATTGCTTTTTCAAAAGGGTTTCACGGCCGTACATTGATGACAATGACGATGACAAGTAAAGTAAAGCCTTATAAATATGGATTTGGCCCATTTGCACCAGAAGTATACAAAGCGCCATTCCCATATGAATATCGTCGTCCAGAAGGGCTAACAGAAGAACAATACGATAACTTTATTATTGAAGAATTTAAGAGCTTTTTAATATCAGAAGTTGCGCCAGAAAGTATAGCGGCTGTTGTGATGGAGCCTGTTCAAGGCGAAGGTGGTTTCATTGTCCCAAGTAAAAAATTTGTACAGGAAGTACGTCGTCTTTGCTCTGAACATGGCATTTTATTCGTCGCTGATGAAATTCAAACTGGCTTTAGCCGTACAGGAAAATATTTTGCGATTGAACATTATGATGTGGTTCCAGATTTAATTACTGTATCGAAATCATTAGGAGCAGGAGTGCCGATTAGTGGCGTAATTGGTCGCAAAGAAGTTATGAATGAATCCGCTCCAGGTGAGTTAGGCGGAACATATGCTGGAAGTCCATTAGGCTGTAGTGCAGCATTAGCTGTTCTTGATGTAATCGAGAAAGAAAAATTAAATGAACGAGCTGTACAGATAGGAAAAGTCGTTATGAATCGATTTGAAGAAATGAAGAAAACATATAACTGTATTGGTGATGTTCGTGGTTTAGGAGCAATGTGTGCATTTGAAATTGTTAAAGATCGTACAACGAAAGAGCCAGATAAAGTATTAACAGCAAACTTATGTACAGAAGCAAATAAACGAGGCTTACTCCTTTTATCTGCAGGAACATATGGGAATGTAGTTCGCGTTTTAATGCCACTGGTTATTACTGATGAGCAATTAGAAGAAGGACTGACAATTATTGAGGATTCTCTTCAAGCTTGTTATGAGCAAGCTGATATAGCTCGGGTGTAAATCATGTAATATATTAAAATCTTGTTTGCGACCATTCTAGTTTTCTCTGGTTGATTCGAAAAGAGGGCGAATCATTAAAGTGAATGAATAAAATCCCCACGAATGGAAATTTCACTTTATAATAAGGATAAATGTAAACGGTGTAGTAAAGTGAAACAATGGACTTGAAAAACTTTCATACTTCGGGGAGTGGCTGGAATGGTTGCAGAAAAGGAACGAGCGCTTATGGATTTAAGAGATGTATTTGAATATGCGTTTGATGAAATTTTTGTTACGGATGAGCAAGGTATGGTTGTCCGTGTAAATAGTACATGTGAAAGGCACTACCAGTTACCGGCTGGGAAGTTGATTGGCAAGCATGTAAAAGAGTTGCAAAAAGAAGGTATTTTTTATCCATCTGCAACATTGGAAGTTATTGAGAAGCAGAAGCCGATTGAACTTGTTCAAACAACAAAATCAGGAGAATATTTGCATGTTCGTACAAGACCAGTGTTTGATGAACAAGGAAATTTGCGACGAGTCATTAGCTATTCACGTGATTTAACGGAACTCTATCAATTACGAAAAAAAGTCGAGGAGATGGATGACCAGTTAAAAACGTATAAAAAAGAATTGCGAGAAACGTATGAGCACGAAGGTCTTATTTTTAAAAGCGTAGCTATGCAGAAAATAGTCAAAACAATCAAAAAAGTATCCGTGGTAGACAGTACGGTTCTTGTCTTAGGAGAGACGGGAGTAGGGAAAAGTAGATTAGTACGTCATTTGCATGAAGTGAGTCATCGTAAAAATGAGATGTTTTATGAGATAAATTGTGCAGCCTTGCCAACAAATTTAATTGAATCAGAGTTGTTTGGGTATGCAGGCGGTACATTTACGGGGGCAAATCGTGAAGGGAAAAAAGGGATTTTGGAACTAGCTCATAAAGGAACTCTTTTTTTAGATGAAATTGGTGAAATGCCGCTTGAAATTCAAGCGAAGCTTTTACAAGTATTACAGGAAAAAACATTTCGCCCGGTAGGGGGAAGAGAGTTAAAAAAAGTAGACGTGCGTATTGTGGCAGCAACGAATCGAGATTTAGCGGAAATGGTGAAACAAGGAACATTTCGAAAAGATTTATACTATCGCTTGAATGTTATACCGATTCATATTCCACCACTCCGTGAAAGGACGGAAGATATTTTACCTTTAGTCTATCATTACTTGGATCATTCTAATGAAAGATATGGACGCAGTGTAAAATTATCTCCGAGTGTATTGCAAGTTCTTGTAGGATATCCTTGGGAAGGAAACAATCGGGAAATAGAAAATGTGATAGAACGGATTGTTATTACCGCAGATGACCTTGTTACAACAGAAGATTTACCATTATCTATGCAAAAATCTACAATCGAACAATCTGGTAAAAGTCTTTACGAAATGTTAGAAGAAGTGGAAGGAAATATCATTCTTAAAGCGTACAAAACACATGGATCGAGTTATAAAGTAGCAGAGTCTTTAAAAATAAGTCAATCAGCAGCGACTAGGAAAATTAAGAAGTTTATAGGGGAGGAAGAAAACATTGGATAAGAAAGCAGCGTATATTAATTTAGATCAGAAGGCGATGTATATAAACGGGGAATGGATTCAACTGCAGGAACAAATTGAAATTAATAATCCGGCGACACAAGAAGTTTTTGCGGCCGTTCCGAAAGGTGGAGTAACTGAGGCGAAGCAAGCAGTTGATGCTGCGTACGAAGCTTTTAAAAGTTGGTCAAAGTTAACGGCAGCTGATCGTGCCCAAAAGTTGAGAAAGTGGTTTACATTAATTGATGAAAACAAAGAAGAAATTGCAGCGATTATGACGAGAGAGCAAGGAAAGCCATTTGCAGAAGCGCTTGGCGAAGTGAATTATGCAAATAGCTTTGTAGAATGGTATGCGGAGGAAGGTAAACGCGTATATGGTGAAATGATTCCAGCTTCTCATCCGGACAAGCGCATCCTTGTAACGAAGCAACCTGTTGGTGTTATCGCGGCTATTACACCGTGGAATTTTCCAGCTGCTATGATTACGAGAAAAGTAGCACCAGCACTAGCAGCAGGTTGTACAGCAGTCGTGAAGCCCGCAAGTCAAACACCGCTAACAGCGTTAAAGCTAGCAGAACTTGCACATGAAGCTGAAATTCCAAAAGGTGTTTTGAACATTGTAACGGGTAGTGCAAAAGCAATCGCTGATACGTGGATGAACGATGGGCGCGTGAGAAAGGTTTCTTTTACAGGATCAACTGAAATTGGGAAAGAATTAATGTGCAGTGCTGCGAAAACAATGAAAAAAGTTTCACTTGAACTAGGTGGGCATGCCCCATTTATCGTAATGAACGATGCAGATTTAGATAAAGCGGTAGAAGCAGTGATTGGATCAAAATTCCGTAACGCTGGGCAAACATGTATATGTACAAACCGAGTGTTTGTTCAAGAAGCAGTGTATGACAAATTTGTAGAGAAGTTTCAAAAAGCTGTAGGCGAGCTTAAGGTAGGGGACGGATTCGGAGAAGGAACGACTGTAGGGCCACTTATTGATGGAGCTGCTGTTGAAAAAGTGCAGGAACATATAGAAGATGCCATCCAAAAAGGTGGAGAATTACTTTACGGAGGACAAAAAATCGCAGAGTTGAATGGTCACTTTATTCAGCCGACTGTAATTGGCGGGGCCAATGATACGATGTTATGCATGAATGAGGAAACATTTGGACCGGTTGCACCTGTCGCAAAATTTGAAACAGCTGAAGAAGTAATTGAACGTGCCAATAACACGCCGTACGGTTTAGCAGCATATGTATTTACAAAAGACATTAGCCAAGCATTTCAAATTAGCGAAGCATTAGAATACGGCATTATCGGTTTAAATGACGGTCTTCCATCTGTTGCACAAGCTCCATTTGGTGGGTATAAAGAAAGTGGTATTGGTCGTGAAGGTGGTCACTTTGGAATTGAGGAGTATTTAGAAATTAAATATATTTCGTTAGGATTGTGAAAAGAAGTAACTATATAAATACAAATTAAAAACCGACAGAAAACCCTTCTTTTTAGGTGGGAGAGAGCGTCCGGCCATGCATAGAAGCGGTCAGATCCTTTTTTTGCCCCATGCCAAGTGAAAACAAAGAGAGAAAACGAATGCAGGTCACCTTATGTTAACCATAGCCGCGGCTTATATGTTGAAAAATCAAAATGGATTTATATAAGTTACAAGCAGATGTTATTTCGAATGAAGGAAATCTTGTTTGGGATAAAAAGAACATAGTATACTAGAATTCCAAATGATGAAAAATAAGGAGTTCTATATGGTCTATTGGTTATTACTACTTGTAACGATTGTATTTGAAGTAGCTGGAACAGTCGCAATGAAATTATCAAATGGCTTAACAAAGCTTGTTCCGAGTGTTCTTATTTTTGTATGTTACGGTATTTGTTTTAGCATATTTGCAGTGGTTGTAAAGAAGATTCATTTAAGTATTGCATACGCAATTTGGTCCGGTTTAGGGACATTATTTATTACAATCATTAGTGTATACTTTTTTAAAGAGCATATTAGCTTATTTCAAGCGTTCTGTATCCTTTGCATTGTGCTTGGTGTAATTGGATTAAAAGTATCATCAGCATCATAAAGTGAAATGGCTGTCTTCCCATAGGAAGACAGCCATTTTATTGTTTTCTATTTATACTACTGAGTCGTTTACCATGAGGAAAATAAATCAGTTATTTTCCTTCATCAAGAAATTTTCTGCAAGGAAACTTTCGCTTGTTTTTCATCAAACTTTCCTTCCCATTTAGATATAACGATAGTAGCTAACGCGTTTCCTACTACATTCACTGCTACTCGAATCATATCTAAAATCCGATCAATTCCTGCAATAAATGCTAAACCCTCTAAAGGAACGCCTATTGTTCCAAGTGTTGCGAGCAGTACAACTAGTGAGGCTCCTGGTACGGCTGCTATTCCTTTAGATGTAAGCATAAGAACTAACAACAAAGAAATTTGCCCCCAAATAGATAGATTTATTCCATATGCTTGTGCTAAAAACATAGCTGCAATCGCTTGGTATAGTGAAGATCCATCCAGATTAAAAGAGTAACCTGTAGGAACTACAAAAGACGTAATAAATTTAGGACAACCTATTTTTTCTAATTTTTTCATAAGCATTGGTAAAACTGTTTCGGAACTTGCGGTTGAATATGCAAGTAATATCTCATCCTTTAAATATTTCATAAGACTAAAGATATTTATTTTTACAAAACTAGCAATAGTACCTAGTACGAATAATACAAAGAAGATCATACTTCCATATACTAATACAACTAATTTAAATAGAGGAATAAGGGACTGAATACCAAAGGTAGAAACCGTCATTCCGATTAATGAGAATACCCCTATAGGAGCAACCTTCATAATTTGATTTGTAACATAAAACATAGCGTCAGCTACACCTTCAAAGAATTTTAATACAGGTTTTCCTTTCTCTCCAATGGCTGCAATTCCTAGTCCAAATAAAACAGAGAAGAAAATAATAGCAAGTAAGTCTCCTCTTGCCATGGCGTCGATGATATTAGTAGGAACGATATTTACTAAAGTATCAACCATAGAATGCTGTTGTGCTTGATGAGTAGTTTCGACATATGAACTGATATCACTTTTATGCAATGTATTCAAATTGATCCCATTTCCTATTGGGAAAATTGTAATGACCACAATACCAATGATAAGAGCAAGAGTTGTAACAACCTCAAAATATAAAAGCGCTTTCAATCCTAAGGTTCCTAATTTTTTTACATCGCCGACCCCGGCAACACCGATGATAATAGAGGAAATGACAATAGGGACTACAATCATTTTAATGAGGTGAATGAATATATCACCTGCAGGCTTTAAATAAGTAATTATTTCTTTCTCTCCATAAAAAATTGCCCCTACTATAATTCCTGTAATAAGTCCTATTAATATTTGCCAAGCGAGTCCTAATTTCCATTTCATTTGCATTACTCCTTCCAATGTACATTTTGATTTTTACAATTTTCCTTGATTGAGAGAACTTTTTCACCTAAATATGAACAATAAGTTAAAAAGTATAGAGAGTCATTATGTAATAAAAATATAAATTCAGAAAATTTACAGTAATTAAAATATAACATTTTCTATAATAAAAGAAAAATATATAATCGATAATGGGGGTTCAAAAAATCAGTGTAATGAGGAAGTTAGTATCCAAAAGCGGTTTAAAGTGGCAAGTCAATCTAAAAAGTGCTGTCTCCATTACGAAGACAGCACTTTTCATTTAGTAATTTTCTTTCTTAAAATGCCCAGTTACCTTTACGGAAAATTGGCTCGTGTGTTCCATCGGCAATAATGCCGTCGATGTCTATTTTTTCAGAAGTAATCAGGAAGTCTTATTTCATTATTACATATAACCTCTTTTTCATCGGAATCCCTACACTTTATTTTTGGAAAACTCGATAAAAAATAAATTCATAGAATAATCAAATCTACCATTATGGTATAATTTTCCTAATTGATAAAATAATGTAAAAAAAGAAGGAGGTATGGGAACTCAAATAAAATTAACACCCAAACGATGAAACATGAGATGAAAATACAGTTGAACGGAAAAGAATTTGTGCTGGATGAAATAAGCATTGCAGAACTATTTCTTCTCATGAATCAAGACAGAATGAAGCGTTAGTTGAAGTCATTTAAAAAAATTCACAAGATTTTGTAAAAGAATTAAAACAGATTAGTGATGAATTAGAAATGAGGTAACTGTATGGCGTATGTCAATGGTACCAGACCAAGCCCGAAAGAGAACGGGAGGATAAAGAGTTGACATACTTGCTATGCAACCCTCTTGATGTGTCCAGAAAAATACGGAAAGGATTTTAAGCAATGGGACAATTTCAAAGTAATTTTCAAACGGCAGAACAAATCGCTACGCAAATGGGGAAGGCTTCTGACACGATTCAAAGTGCAACAAGTAAATCTATAACGAAATCGAAACGTACTACGTTATCTATTAACTCGAAAGCACAAGAAGCCAATCAACAAGCTTTAGATTTAACTAAACAATTTTGTGCCGCTTTTCAACAAGCAGTTAACAATATTCATTCTGTAGCTAAAGAGTTTGAGAGAATGGATAACGAACTTCAAAAGAATTTTTAAGTCGACATGACAACCTACATAAACATGAAAAAGTAGGAGGGAAAATGAATCAAGATATCGAAAAACAAATCAATCAATTGAATCAAAAATTAAGAAGTTTATCTGAGGAACAATACCAAAATCAATGTGCTATTCAAAAACAAGAACAAGCGGAAGTAGATTTTCATGAATGGAGAGGTCGAAACCGTCGTTTGTTTGATCGAATTTTAGGAACTTGGCATGGTGATAGAGAGCTGTCTCAGTTTTTTATGAATACGTATCAGGATGCACAACATATTGAACGAAAAGTTACATTTGAATTGGAAAACAAAAAAGAAACGTTATTTAAAGAGAGGAAAAACTTGAGTGATCTAGAAAATGACCTTTCCTATCAACAGAAAAGTTTAGCACGGGAGGTCAATTCATGAATTTAAACATGTATCTAGGGGAAGTACAAACCCAAACACAGAGTATGAATGCTTTGTGTAAGACTACTATTCAAGGTATGGAACAAGCTATCCAGTCGATTGATACTTTTGTAGGTGATGCTGTTCTACAAGGAAAAACTTATGACAGTGCAAAAATATTCTTTGCACAAACTTTTCGTCCTTTAGCTCAAGGAATCATTTACTTGTGTGAAGAATTGATTTGTCAAAATGATGCTTTTCCGAGTGATTTTCAATCAAAGGTTGCTTCGACAGATGTTATTGAACAAGAAATATTAGAACAAATTCGAGAAATTGAACGAATGAATACTGGTATAGTAGGAATCATTCAAAACATGCCAGGTATGCAGGCCATGACACACATTTTTGATTCCATGAAACGGAAGCTCCAAAAAAAATTAGAACATCTGTATGAATTCAATCAAACTTCCAGTAGTAACTATGATATAGCCATTCAACTAGCTGCTAGCATTGCTAAGGGTCTTGCGGAAGTCCAAAGTGGAAAAGGTTTTAATGCCGCAAGTGGTACATTTAGTACGCAAGGGTTGAATATGGAGTGGACGGCTTCTATTCAAGAAACTATGGAAGAGCGAGCTCGTCAAGCTGAAATTAAAGAAATGGCTTTAAAAGAACAAGAAGCTGCTTTAAAAGAAAAAGAAGACAATAGACCATGGTATCAAAAAACAGCCATCGGTGCTTGGGGATTTTTTCAAGGCGTTTGTAATTCAGTTGCAGAAGCCAATGTAGGACAAGAATTACCTATGAATGATGAATTAGAAAATAAGAAAACCTATCAAGTTGGAAACCTTGTAGGAAATATTGTAACCGGAGGACAAACCGTTTTAGAAGTTCTAGGAGGCTGGGCCATCATAGGAGGTTCTAATATTGGAACCGTAATCTTGGAAGGCGCAACTGCTGGATTAGCATCACCAATTGTTCTCCCAGCTGATGTAGCCCTTACTGCTGCTGGAGCTGGTGTTGTTACACATGGCGGATATATTTGGTATAATACAATTCAAAATGGTATTGATAACCTTCAAAAATTCCAATCTTCTTCGTCTTCTGGTGGGCGTGTTAATAAAGTTAAAGAGAATGGTAAAATTGATAAAGAGGGAAATGCTACTAAGGGTACGGGTAATGCTGTTAAGGGAGCTAGTGTACCTAAGGCTTTAAAAAATAGTGATATCCCTAACATGAATAGAGAAAAAATAATTGATTCTGTACCTGACAATTGGACTATTAATGATAATAATGGATTTGCACATATAAAGGATGAAAATGGTGTTATGAGAATGAGAATAGACCCACCAGATAAAATAACAAAATATGACCATGTTCATGTATACGATAAAGATGGAAATCCATTAGATATCAATGGAAATATTGTCGATAGAAAAAGCCCAGATGCACATATCCCATATAAGAAATGAGGTAGAGAGAAATGAATGCTCAACAAATACAAGAAAAAATGGACCAATTACATTATTGGGATGCTCAAGTGTTAAGGCTGAGTAGTGATTATTTTACTGATGAAGTGATTTTAGCTTATGATGATGAAGATATGATAGTAACCTACAGGTTTATTTGCTGTTATAAATCAAACTTTTTTCATTGGCTAGGCTATGAGAAGGAGAAGCCGTATAGAGATTTAACACAGGGTCAGATACCATACTTTCTTCAAGATGTAGAGGTAAAAGAAATTGAAGAGGAAAAAAGAAAACTTTATTCTTGTAAAATACTTATGCCACCTATGGAACTAGAAATATGGTGCAAGGATATTGAGGTATCTAGTGAAGCAAGATAGCAAATTTTTTCTAGTTAGAAGGTTAAATGATTACGGTTCGAAAACGTAGTCTCATTGAAAAGAGAGACCCTCTTAGTAAACTGACAGAAGTAAATCTCAATAACATTAAAGAAAAATGGATTGAACAGTACTCTGGTGAAGGAAATATTGTGATAGAAATTTGGAGCAAATTGCTGGTTTTAGAGGCTGAAAAAATATAATGGTCAAGAATATGGAATTTAGTAAGCAATAAGATTAAAGACTATTTTGCTAGATTCTGAGGGCAAAAAAAGAACTCTTTGAAGAACAAGTCTTTTTTAGGATCGTATATTTCAATGAACAATATTACATGGTTTGGAGTAAGTGAAGAGAAAGTTACAGATGAAGAAAAATCAACAAAAGAGACCTCACATTTGAGGTCCCTTTTGTTGATTCTAATTAAAATGAATCACCATTGTTTCTTCTTTCCTTCCCCCAAATCACTTTTAATAAGTGAAATAATTTTTAAAGTATATATAAACAAGAGAATCTAATCTACCTCTGTTTTTTGTGTCCGATGCATCGAGAGATATTATACCTATAACTCCTTTCTCTTCTCATTTAACATGCACTACTTCAAATCCTCCCTTTCACCTTCGTTACTCCTCTTTCTAAATACATACTGTTTAGCAACAATCCCTCTGCCTCCCCTACGATACAGCGATAATACTTCTAAGCCACTAGCATCACCCAAGGCCTTGCCGAAGTCCAAAGCGGAAAAGGTGAACCTAATTCATCTGTGGATTTATTAAATCCTGATGGAAGTGTTAAACACAGAAGATATTACGATGAAAACGGAAGGGCGAAAGAGGATATAGATTTCAATCATTCCCTCATAGACATAAATGGGATTGGACTAAAAAACCACCTAGACAAAAGCCGGAATAAGGAGTTGGAAAAATGAAAAAAATTCATGACGGTAGAATATTGTCTTATCAAGTAAATTTTGAAAACTTAAAAATAGGCCTGGAAATTGAAGACGATAGAGAAGAAAAAATTAAAATTACTTTTGAAAATTTTTTTTCTTTTCACTTTGAAAGCCAACTGCCAGATAGCATACTTTTGGATATTATAGAAGAATCAGTGGATAATTTTATATCTGAAAATGAAGAATTGCTATCTGAAGGGAAAAATTATTATTGGCCAATGGACTATGATAAAAATGAAGAGCTGATTGATTATATCAAAGATAATAATTATCATTATTATAAAATACAATCATCATATGGTTTAAATGGTTGGGTAGTTTGTGAAAGATTTTATTTCAATTGATATTTGGAATAGTTAAATTAAAGCGATTAAATCAAAATTTTGGTTTAATCGCTTATTTTGCATGCGTGCCCAGCTAAGCTGGGCACTGCTTACTGATGAAAGTCCAGTCTAGGTAAGAACCAAGTCGCCTAGTAGCTGACAGGCAACTGGAGCTGATGTTGTTATACATGGCGGATATATTTGGTAGAATACAATTCAAAATGGTATTGATAACCTTCAAAAATTCCAATCTTCTTCGTCTTCTGGTGGACGTGTTAATAAAGTTAAAGAGACCGATAAGCTTGATAAAGAAGTAAATGCTACTAAGGGTACGGGTAATTTAATAAAGGATAGTGCAAGTTATAAGGATTTGGCAAAAAATAATAGTGCAAAAGATTTAATAAATAATTTAGAGAATAATGGATGGTCTAAAGTAGTTGACCCACCAAGAAGCGCTAAAAGTGGAGAAGCAATAAAATTTACCAATCCAGAGAACGGAGACATAATTCGTATTATGCCGAACCTAGATAATGGAAAACCATATTTTAAAGTGCAAAATAAAGGTGGGGGATGGCTTGATGAATTTGGAAACTTCCCATCTAATGCAACAAAACAAGAATTACGAGATTCGACCCATTTTTATTTTAAGAAGTAGAGGTGCTCAAATGTTGATAGCAAATGGATTTGAAGAAATTTACAACAATTTAGATTTTACTGATAGTATTATCGAATGTATTAATTGGGAAAATGATTTGTTAGACTTAGTTTTAACCATTGACTATTACAATAGTGATGAGGAGGAATTGTTAAAATTAAGGTTTAAGGATTGTTTAAAAGCAGATTTTTCCTTAACAACAAATCTGTTAAGTGTACCAGAAGAGGAAAAACGCTCTTACAGTATGAGTTGGTACACAATCCAAAACTATAAGTTATTAAGAGATAGCGAACTATTGAAACAGTACAACCAAAATGAGTTATTCCATTTTCAAATTTTTACTACCGACCAAGTGATACCTTGGTTGTCAGTTGTTAGTAGGGGAATACAAGTAGAGAGAGTTATGAATATCTAAGTTATATTTTGTAAAAAAATTTGATTGGCTAAATGCCTTTCAAGTTTTTTTAATTAGAACAGTTTTATGGTTACAAATAGCCACATATCTGAAACAAGAGCTCATAATGGTAAAAAGACGTACGAGATTGGTTGCAGTGACATTTAAATCTTACTACTCGATTTATATTTGCACACGAGAATCACAAAAATCGTGGCGATAAACAAAGGATATTAAGTGAAATGTTCACCTTTGTTTTGTACATGGTTAAAAAAATAGCCGTTTATGAATTCAGAGCTCATGAAGGCACACAGACATATAAAAATGGGTACTGTGAATTTTTATGAAAACACCCACATTTACTACTTGATTTACTTTTACGTACGAGAATGACAAAGCTTTTAGTGCTAAAGTTGGAAACAAACAGGTACATAAGACAAGTGAACAAAAAAGAAATAAAGGATTTTTGAATGGGACAAAATGAACGATGATACTTTGAAAATCGAAAACTCATGACGGTTGTACTATCACGAGTTACTATAACAATAGAATAAGACGAGAAATACGAGATTAGGCAAGATGACATTTTACTAGGTGACAACTATAATGACATGGGCATGTGGCAGGAAGCTAATGAGGAAGTTAGCACCCAAAAGCGGTTTAGAGTGACAAGTCAATCTAAAAAGTGCTGTCTCCATTACGAAGACAGCACTTTTCATTTAGTAATTTTCTTTCTTAAAATGCCCAGTTACCTTTACGGAAAATTGGCTCATGTGTTCCGTCGGCTGTAACACCATCAATGTCCAATGCTTCATTACCAATCATGAAATCTACATGTGTAATACTAGCGTTTGCTCCATTTTCAGCAAGCTCTTCTTTTGTCATTGTTTTCCCGCCATCTAAGTTAAATGCATAGGCATTTCCAATTGCTAAGTGGCAAGATGCGTTTTCATCAAATAATGTATTGTAGAACAAAATATTTGTGTTAGAAATTGGTGAATCGTGAGGGACTAATGCAACTTCTCCTAAGAAGTGCGATCCTTCATCTGTTTCTACTAAGTGTTTTAAAGTTTCTGCTCCAACTTCAGCTTTATAATCGACAATGCGTCCGTTTTCGAATGTAAGTGTAAATTTATCAATTACATTACCTGCAAATACTAGAGGTTTCGAACTTGATACATAACCACTTACGCCTGTTTTTAATGGCATTGTAAATACTTCTTCTGTTGGAATATTAGCCATGAACGGTATATTCTTTTCATTCAGGCTACCAGCACCAGCCCATATGTGTTTTTCGGGAAGTTCAATTGTTAAATCTGTTCCAGGAGCTGTATAGTGAAGAGCTTTATAACGTTTTTCATTTAAGTAGTCTACCTTTGTATGTAGCGTTGCGTCATGTTCTTTCCATGCTTCTACAGGATTTTCTAAGTCAGCACGAGTCGCTTGGAAAATAGCATCCCATAGTTTTTCTACTTGCTCATCAGGAGCGGCATCAGGGAACACTTTTGCAGCCCACTCTTTCGTAGGAACAGAGATAACACACCAGCTGACTTTATCTGCTTGCACATAATCACGGTACACTTTCATCGCTTCGCCAGCAACTTTCTGAGCAGTGGCAATACGTTTAGAGTCTACACCTTTTAATAAATCTGGATTTTCTGCGTAAATTGAGAGGAAAGCAGCATCTTCTTTTGCTAATTCTTCACGTGCATGAGCTTTCCAAGCAGGAAATTCAGAAAATGCTTCTTCAGGAGCTAAATCAAATTTTAAACGTGTTAATGTTTCATCGTTCCAATCTACATATACATGCTTTGCACCTGATTTATATGCTTTTTCTGTAACAAGGCGTACAAATGGAGCAGCTTCAAGTGGAGCGTTAATAGATAGTGTTTGCCCAGGTTGAATATTGACACCGACATTCACTGCAAGAGCAGCATATTTTTCTAACGTTTGTTCAAATGACATAGGTATAATCTCCTTTATTTGAAAAATTTATCCCGCAGCAACGGGCGGTAATACTTCTAGCTCAAAGTTTCACTTTACTATATACATAATACTAGAAAATTCAAAAAATATAAATAGAGCTCAATCAACATTGAGCTCTATTTTCCCATTATTTGATAGAAAGTCCAAATTGTTCAACGGTTGTCGAGTTATGCATACGAACACGTTTCATTTTTAACAGTTCATCAGGTTCGCCTTTTGTAATAAACTGTCCTGATTTTGTCGTTGTTGCAAACTGATAATATTTTCTCGTTTCTTCTACAACTTTATCATTTACATGACCGAACGGGTACGCAATTGCAATAACGGGTTTGCCTGTTATTTTTTCGAGTTTCTCTTTTGAGGCTTTTAATTCTTCTTCATAGTTTTTGATTTTTGGTAAATCAGCATGTGTTGCAGTATGAGATTGTACAGAGAAAATACCAGAATCAACCATTTCTTTTACATCCGCTGTTGATAAAGAACCTTCTACATCAACGTTATCAACAATCATATATTCAGTTGCTGCCGGTTTAAATGTATCATCCTTTAGCTTTTGTAAAATACGAAAGGCATTCATATTATTTTTCATACCGTCATCAAATGTAACAAAAATTGGCTTGCTTACTTTATTCATATCATTCCATCGTTCGAACGTTAACAGTGTATAGCCATTTTCTTTTAAATACTTCATTTGTGCCTCAAAGTTAGCTGGAGACACAAATAAATCTTTGATCCCTTGTCCATGATAATCATCAATCGCGTGATACATTAAAACAGGAACATGCTGCTGAAACGTAATAGCAGATGTCGCGAGTGGAATGGTTTTTCCATCTTCTTTTATACCAACTGCCTCAATTTGGTACTCGCCGCGTTTTCCTTCAAACTCTTTTACATCGAAAGGAAGAGAAAATTGCTTGCCTTTTTCTTTAGAAGAAAATGATTTTGCACTTTCTTTTCCATCGGCCGTACGCCAAATTTTATATTGTACCTCTGTTAAAGAATCTTTTATATCCGTTATATGAATAGATGTGTTTGTTGATTCATGCGTAATGGAATTCCAAGAGATTTTACCCTGTGGTTGAACCTTTACCTCTTGCCTTTTCGGTTGTTCTTGAACCGTTTTCTCTTTTTTCGGCTCTTGATGTGCAGTGCTCGTGTTACACCCTGCTAGAATAACAGATGTACATAAAGCGATCGCTGTGTATTTTTTCATAACAATCATCCTTCTATTGTGTATTATCCTTTATCACCATAGTAAAACGCCCACCTCTGTGAAAAAGTGGTGGGGAATGTTTCAAACTTCTGTAATGATGATAAGTACTTCTTTACCCTTGTTCATCATATCGTTAGGGGAAATGTTTTGGGGGGGAGAATATATTATAGAAAGATCGGCCTATCTACTTCGAGCTACTTTTCTTTTTGTAGATTTGTTACAAGAAATAATAATATAACCTAGCGCAAAAATTGTAGGAATTAAAAATACATAACTAGGTATGCCAAAAACGTAATAACTTTTCATACTCAAAAATAATAAATGTAAAAAGTCAAAAAGAGCATGTAATTTCATAAGAGCCTCCTGCACAAATATTTAACAAATTATAACATTTTTGTATGGGATATATATATCCAGGGTTGTGATTTAAGCTGAATTTAAGGTAGGGAAAGAAATTTAGCATTTATTATTTATAGAAAACAGGCAAGAAAAAAAGGCTGCTTTTGAAATGAAACAGCCTGAAAAACTATTAATATTTTTCTTTTACAAGAGATATAAATTGTCCCATTGTTGTATAAGGACCGACAAAGTGTCGTTTAATTAAGTATTGTTCGTTCGGTGTACCTTTTGTAATATGAGTTCCGTGATCTGTTGTGACCGCAAATTCATAATGTTTCTTTGTTTCTTCCACGGCTTGATCATTATAAGAACCTACCGGATAGGCAAGAGCAATAATTTTTTTACCTGTAATACTTTCAATTTTTTCTTTAGATGTATGTAATTCTTCATCGTAATTGTTTGTATGGGCCATCATTGTATGATTAGCAGTATGAGATTGAATGGAAAAAATACCGGAATCAAGCATTTGTTTTACCTCATCTGTTGTGAGACGATTTGGTTTATCAAGGTCATTTGAAACAACAAATTCTGTGGCTGCCGGTTGGAACTTATCATCTTTTAATTTTTGTAAAATATGAAGAGCATTCATATTGTTTTTTCGGCCATCATCTAATGTGATAAAGATCGGTTTGTTCACACGGTTCACATCGCCCCAGCGTTCAAACGTTAACATCGTATAACCGTTATCTTTTAAATATTGCATATGTTTTTCAAATTGTTCTGGTGGCACGTACAAACCTAATTCACCATCAGCTGGTCCTGGGTATTTCTCAATGGCATGATACATGAGAAATGGTACATGTTGTTGGAATGTAATCGTAGATTTAGCAAGAGGTACTTCTTTGTTGTCTTCTTTCAAACCTATCGTTTCAATTTGATATTCTCCGCGCTTTAAATTGAATGCTGTTAAATGAAACGGGAGCGCGAAATTATGATCTTTTTCCTGAGATACAAATGTTTGTTTACTTTCAGGTCCATCAGCCGTACGCCAAATATTGTAACGTACTTGTGTAAACGAATCTCGTAGGTCTTTTGTGTAAAGTGTGGTGTTCTTTGCGTTGTATTCAAACGGGTCCCACGCCACTATTCCTTGTGTCAAAGGTACTTCTACTGTTTTTACTTCTACCTTTTTCTTTTCTTTTTGACTCTCGGCAATTGCTGGTTTTGTCTGTTTATCACTAGATGTACTAGTGTTGCAACCTACGAGAATGGTAGAAGAAAGTACAGCAATACATGCATATTTCTTCATCAAATCATCCTTCTATTGTGTTTTTTATCTGTCCCTCATGTACAATAAAATCCCTCGCCTCGATCTCCTAGAAAGGCGGGGGATAACTGTTCATAAGAGCCAATTCATTCAACCGTCCTTGCGTGAAGGAAGTTGAATGATACCCTTGTCCCATCATATCACTATGAAATATAGAGGGGAATATCCTTTTTTGGATGAATTCGGAAAAAACACTATTTATTCGCAGTCTATAGGTCATATGTAAAATTTTTGTGAAGCAAGAAAAAAAGCAGCTTTCTGTTTGGAGAAAGCTACTTTTTGACTAAATAAATAATCCGGCAATCGTTGCGGATAAAATAGAAGCAAGTGTAGATGCAAATAGCATTTTCCAACCGAAGCGAGATACGACGCTTCCTTGTTTTTCAGAAAGTGCACGAATCGTACCGACGATCGCACCGATTTGACTAATGCTTGCAAAGCTAATTAAGAATACTGTTACAATCCCAACTGTACGTGGAGATAATGTTTTGGCAACTTCTTTTAAATCAAGAATCGCTACAAATTCATTTAGGACAATTTTTGTACCCATAATGCCCCCAGCCGGAATGATATCATGTGCTGGAATCCCCATTAAGAATGCAAATGGTGCAAGAATGTAACCGAAAATTTGTTGTAGTGTAATTGCATATCCCATTGCTCCTGAAGCGGCGCTAATGACATAGTTTACAACTTCCATAACACCGATAAAGGCGATCATTAAAGCCGCAACAATACCAGCTACTTTTAAGCCATCTAACGCACCATTAATCATGGCACCGATTAAGCTATCACCAAATAGGTTTTTATCGAATTTCTGGATTGTTTCATCTTCCTTTGCTGTATCAACCGGAGTTAATAATGAACAAACGATTAAGCTAGAGAATAAGTTCAGCGGCAGAGCTGCTAGTACATACTTTGCATCTAACATCATGACATAAGATGCTGTTACAGAAGCTGAAACAGAACTCATTGCTGAACAGCAAATAATGAACATACGGTTTTTATTAAAATGCTTTAAATCATTTTTAATAACAATTAATGCTTCACTTGAACCGAAGAATACGGAGTTTACCGCATGGAATGATTCAACACGTGGCAGACCAGTAATTTTAGAAATTGCACCGCCAACAATGCGAACGATGAATGGTAAAATGCCTAAATAACTAAAAATAGAAAGTAGTGCAGAGAAAAAGACGATAATTAATAGGACATTTAAGAAAAAGACAAAGTCTCGTTGGATTCCGTTGAAGAGAAAATCCACACCTGTTGTACCAAGTTTAATGAGTTTATTGAAGACCTTACTAATTACAATAATGATTTGCTGCCCAATTTTTGTACCAAACATAAACCAACCAATTAAAATTTGGAAAACAATCATAATAGCAATTGCACGGAAATTGATTTTGCTTTTGTTGTTTGAGAAAGCAAAACATAGACCTAGTACGGCAAGAATACCGATAACACTCATCACATATTGCATGTAGTTGCCCCTTTCAGCAGTTCGTATAAAGTTTTCACATAAAACCTTCGTTATATAACTAATAAATAAAGTAACAGAGGTTTCATGTCATACGTAAGATGTCTGACCTTTTAGAAAAATAAAAAATAAAAAAAGACCCATATGGATTCACTTTCATCTATGCGAGAAAGCTAATCCATATGAGTCTTTGTATACACAAAAAAGCTAATATTTATTAGTTTTCCCCATAGTCCAGCAATTTCCGGTTGCCAGGTAGAAACTCTCGATCCATATTATCGAGTATATATGAGGTAACACCATCCGTATTAAATTAGTAGTAGCGTATCATTAATCGACAAAATTCGTCAATAGCTTTTTTTCTTCCAATAGCTAAAGGGTAAAGGAATATGGTAAAATGTAACGCAGTGTATGGAAAAGAGAGGTCGGAAAATGAGTAATAAAATGACGCCACCAGTTGAAAAAAACGAGTTTATAGATGTAGTGTTTGAAGATTTAACACATGATGGTGCCGGGGTTGCGAAAGTAGAGGGTTATCCTATTTTCGTGAAAAACGGATTACCAGGTGAAGAAGCACAAATTAAAATTATTAAAGTGAAAAAGAACTTTGCTTTCGGGCGTTTAATGAAGCTTCATAAAGAAAGCCCATATCGCAAAGACGCAGAATGTCCAGTATATAACCAATGCGGCGGTTGCCAGCTTCAGCACTTAACGTATGAAGGGCAACTACAAGCAAAAGAAAAACAAGTGCGTGATGTAATGCAGCGCATTGGCGGACTACATGATGTACCCGTTCATCCCGTTCTTGGTATGAAGAATCCATGGGTATACCGAAATAAAGCACAAGTACCAATTGGAGAACGTGAAGGCGGACTTGTTGCTGGTTTCTATCGCCAAGGAACGCATGACATCATTAATATGGAGACATGCTTAATCCAGGCGGAAGAAAACGATACATTAATTCAAGAAGTAAAACGTATTTGTGAAAAGCATGATGTAACAGCGTACAACGAAGAGCGTCATAAAGGAACGCTTCGTCATGTGATGGCTCGCTACGGACAAGTAACAGGGGAAATCATGCTTGTCTTTATTACGCGCAGCGCAGAAATTCCAAATAAAAAGGCAATCATTGAAGAAATTACAGCGAAGTTCCCAAATGTAAAATCCATCGTCCAAAACGTAAATACGAAACGTACAAACGTTATTTTCGGAGACAAAACAACAGTACTATATGGATCAGAATATATTTATGACTTTATCGGTGACATTAAATTTGCTATCTCAGCACGTTCTTTCTATCAAGTAAACCCAGAACAAACGAAAGTGCTGTATGACAAAGCATTAGAGTACGCAAAACTAGATGGAAACGAAACAGTCATCGACGCCTACTGCGGTATCGGATCAATCTCACTATTCCTAGCGCAAAAAGCGAAGAAGGTATATGGCGTTGAAATCGTTCCAGAAGCAATTGAAGACGCAAATCGCAACGCTGTCTTAAACAACATGACAAACGTTGAATTTGGCGTAGGCGAAGCAGAAGTAGTCATTCCAAACTGGTACAAACAAGGCGTGATCGCCGATACAATCGTAGTCGATCCACCACGTAAAGGATGCGACGAAGCACTACTAAACACAATTATCGACATGAAACCAAAGCGTGTCGTATACGTATCATGTAACCCAGCAACGCTTGCACGTGACTTAAAAGTACTTGAAGAAGACGGATATAAAACGCAGGAAGTACAGCCTGTTGATATGTTCCCGCATACTACTCATTGTGAAGCGGTCGCGTGGTTGGAGTTGGTATAATAGAAAAGCAGTTGATATAGAAAAAATCTATACCATCTGCTTTTTTGTTTATAAAAATACCATTCAGGACCGATTTTAGTTAAAATAAACATTGCCGATTTTCACAATAGTTTTTCACAAATTATAAATGTCCAAATGTACTTGTGTTTGATAATAAGTTATTAAGCATGATATAAGTGTAAAAGAAGTGGAACATTTGGCTTTATATTTTTTGACCGAGAGTTTGAAGTTGTATCCATAGTGAGAGGATTTGAGTTTGAAATGATAGATAATTTTTGGCGTGATTTACCACGACCATTTTTTGTACTTGCACCAATGGAAGATGTGACAGATGTTGTTTTTCGTCACGTAGTAAGTGAAGCCGGTCGACCGGATGTATTTTTCACAGAGTTTACAAACTCGGATAGCTATTGTCATCCAGAGGGTATGAAAAGTGTGCGTGGCCGTTTGATTTTTACAGAAGATGAACAGCCAATGGTGGCACATATTTGGGGGGATAATCCCGAATATTTTCGTCAAATGAGTATTGGCATGGCAGAGTTAGGATTTAAAGGCATCGATATTAATATGGGCTGCCCTGTACCGAATGTGGCATCGAGAGGGAAAGGTAGTGGCCTTATTCTGCGTCCAGACGTTGCGGCAGAACTTATTCAAGCAGCAAAAGCGGGCGGACTGCCTGTCAGCGTGAAAACACGACTTGGCTATAAGGATGTAAATGAGTGGGAGGAGTGGCTAACGCATATTTTAAAACAGGATATTGCGAACCTTTCTATTCATTTACGTACAAGAAAGGAAATGAGCCAAGTAGATGCGCATTGGGAGCTAATTCCGGAAATCAAAAAATTACGTGACCGTATCGCACCAAATACGCTACTAACAATCAATGGAGACATTCCTGACCGTCAAACTGGGCTGCAGCTTGCTGAACAATATGGTATTGATGGCGTTATGATCGGGCGAGGTATTTTTAAAAATCCTTTTGCTTTTGAAAAAGAGCCAAAAGAGCATAGCAGTAAAGAATACCTTGATCTTTTAAGACTGCAGCTTGATCTTCAAGATCAATATGCGGAAGCACTGCCACGTTCAATCACAGGGCTTCATCGCTTTTTCAAAATTTATGTCAAAGGATTCCGTGGAGCTGGTGAATTAAGAAATCAATTGATGAACACGAAATCAACAGATGAAGTGCGTGCATTGCTTGATAACTTTGGAAAAGAATGTTGATGGGACGGGGACAGTGAAATGATGTAACTCTCAAAAAGTTAGAGAAAAAATGAATCACATCAACTCATGTGTACTTATTTTATTCAGTTTCAAGTTCCTTTGCAGCCGGCAACTTTTGTTTTGATAAAGTCTGTTTTCTGAAAGAAAAAGGTCTTAAGAATGTAATAAACCCACCAGCACCCTTGTGTTGCGACATACACTCTGCACATGTGGAGTGCTGTTCACTACTCGAATTAAAACAATGATTAATGATGTAATAGTGAGTAAAGAGCCTTCCAATCCGGAAAGGCTCTTAGTTTTTATATAGAAAAAATAAGGCATATTGACATCTACGCTGCCAGAGATAGACATTGTTTCGGATTATAACAGATTAAGTTTGAAAAGGCTGATACAGCGAGCTTGATTTTTTAATGTATAGGATTTAGTAGGAGGTGATTGGGGACAGTTTGTTTATGTGTGTCCCCAAGTTGTCCCCAATATGTTGAACGGTTAATACCTATTAACCGAATAAATGTTGATGTGTTGAAAGATCAACAAAAATGGCTGAGGAGAAATTTTAAAGCAGATTTATTTAGGATTAATCGAAGTGAACCTTACCATAAGTAGGGGCGGTTTTTCTCGAATTAAATAAAAGACCTTATTATATTTTTCTAATATTATCTTTTTTTAAAGTAATGCTACTTAGAAGCATTCGTTCTAAACCATTTCAATTGGATGATTAACACAAACCATATGCTAATGGTTTTGCATTACGATGATTTAAAAAAGAAAATCGTTTCTCCCCAGTTGTATTATAGAGACTGTCACTAATCAATGATCTCCTAAGAGACAGTCCCATTCAACTATTTCGTATCCATAAAACCTCATTTACTTATGGTCAGGCTCACTCAACAATTATACTTGCGGGTTTTTGTCTAAACATAAAAGAATAGTATAATTATGATAGAACATTTATCAAGGAAATAAAAAATAATCTCATTCACATGGAAGAAGTTAAGAGCTAGAGTTAGTATAGTTTCATGGACACACCTTAGTTAAGTCTTTACAATGTATCTCAAGGAAGGATGTGTCCGTATGGAACGTAAAAATACAGGCAAAAAATACAATGACGAGTTTAAGAAAACGGTGGTGGACTTATATCATTCAGGTACCTCTGTGGAAGAATTAAGTAACGAATATGACGTTTCTGATATGACGATCTACAAATGGATCAAAGATTTTACTCCTATTGGAACGGAGGAGGAATCCCTCACCCCCAAAGAGCTGGCTGCTATTCAAAAGGAGAATCTGCGTTTAAAACAGGAGATTGAAATCTTAAAAAAGGCTATGGTCATATTCGCGAAAAAGTAACCGATACAGAGCTGATCGATTTTATTAATGAGCAGAAAGAACAGCACTTGGTTCAGATGATGTGTGAGGTACTGGCTGTTCCTAGAAGTACGTACTATTATTCCTTACACCAAACAGAGCGTGAAAACCAGGATTTAACCAAGAAAATCATCCAGATCCACCAAGAAAGTAAAGAACGATATGGAGCTCCGAAAATTCATCAAACACTACTTAAAGACGGATGTTCCGTGAGTTTGAAGCGTGTGCAGCGTCTCATGGCAAAAGCAGAGATTCGTTCGATTACCAGGAAAAAATACCGGCCGCACTCCAGCTGGGAAAAAGTACTTGAACGTAAAAACCTGTTGGAAAGAGACTTCTCTACTACTACCATCAATGAGAAATGGGTAGCCGATATCACCTACATCCATACGTTAAAAGATGGCTGGGGTTATTTGGCTTCCGTTTTGGATTTACACTCTAAGAAATTTGTGAGCTATTCATTTTCACGCACTATGACAACAGACTTGGCAATGAAAGCTTTAGAAAACTCTTACTCCGTTCAAAAACCAGCCAAGGATTTACTCTTGCATACAGATTTAGGTTCACAATATACAAGCTCTGAGTTTAGATAACGCGTTCAATCTCACGGCATCATTCGATCATTTAGCCAAAAAGGCTGCCCTTATGACAATACTTGTATCGACTCCTTTCACGCCATATTAAAGAAAGAAGAAGTCAACCATGTACAATATCTAGACTACCATTCAGCCAAATTAGCTATGTTTCAGTTTATTGAAGGTTGGTACAACAGAAAAAGAATACATAGCAGTTTGGGGTACCAAACTCCCCAAATTGTCGAGGATCAAATCAAACGATCAGCATAACACTTAACTTTTTTGTGTCCAAAATATTGACTCAAATCCAATCCTTATTAGGATGGATAAAAGATAATAAATTAACTATTTTTATAAAGATATTTACTATACTCTAATGGATTAAGAAAAGCTTTGAATATCATTTTTTTATCATAGACCCAGAAAGAGTTTTTCCCAGGTTTTGCATTACTCTCAATAAACCAAATTTTCCCCTTACTATCAATTCCAATATCAATTCCCATCTCACCGAAATGTCCGTAAGAAAGTTCTAACTCTTCATAAATTATCTTTAATAGATTTTCAATACGTAATCTTAAGGATCTCACTTGTTCGTCAGAATATTGAAGTTTATTTTTGAAGAAATTCTTAAACTGATAAATGTTAGGCTTAGATTTTGTATTTGTAATGGGAGAATTTCTGCTAGAAACTCGAATGGAATGTGCTACAAATTCTAATTCACCTTTCCCATTTCTTTGAACATCACTTCGAATATCGGAAATGTTTCCATCTATACTTAGTAGGTCAATGGCATGTTGAATAATAAATTTTCTACTTTTAAAAAAATTCATAATCACATTAAGAAGCTGATAGAAACTATTAACTTTATTCGCTACAAGTTTTCCTTTTTTTACATAACTGTATTTGTAGTGATTGTCCGTCTTCAGCTTCTCAACACATAGGACACCTATACCGTTATTTTGTTTAAATGACTTTAAATAAACTTTATTCACATCACTAAACATGTTATTTAAATCATCAGGATGTTTGTATAATTTGGTAAAAGGTAGATGTGGCCTAATTTGATCATTTTTCATAAGTTTTGTATATACATCCCACTTATCAAAATAATATTGATTATTGACACGCTTTATCTTTTTGATTTGTTCATTGTTACGAAACTTTTTAGCGGAATCTCGTCTTCTACTATAAATAATATCAGGATAAGGAAAGCGTTTTCTTTCCCATAGATTCGTTGTTTCATTATAATAAACACCATCAATTTGTTGATTGCTATAGTCAATACTGTTTAAAGAAAAATAATAAAGAGTGGTTTTCGCCTTACGGTTCGCTTTTCGGAGCATAGATCCATTACGCCTATTTTTTTGATTCAATAATCTATTGATTAGTTTTTTAAATACAAATACACCAATAATTGGTCTTTGAAATGAATTCATACTTTTCTCTCCTTAAATTATATTTCCTATACATACTATGAAAGTAAGAAAATGCTCGTATAGACACGAGTACTATGGTGACCAAATAAACCTATATGTCGGATTGAATGGGATAAACAATGGGAATGCAGTTTCAGAGTTAGCGAAGCGTATCGGATTGTCAAGAAAAAAGCTGACCAAAGAGCAAAAAGTAGAGGTCAGTAAACGGCGGGAAGATAGAATGATTGAAAAACGGTTTGAACAGGAATATAAACGATTGTTTTATTATCTTTGCAACTTACGGGATTCCATGAAAGCCAAAGGTAAAAATTACAAAGACATAGACCAGGTAGAGCAAGATCCTCTTTTAATCCGTTATTATCACGAAATTGCCTACCATGAGTTTTTACTCGATGGATTATTAGCTGGGCTTTTGGAGGAAATTGACTTTGACCAGCAGATTGATTTTTTCGAATCTGCTATTGGAGTTGTTAATAATTAGAAAGTGTTGCTAAAAAAACAAAAGCTGAAAGGCTTCGAGAGCGTGGCACAGATAAGCTATTAGGAGAAGTTAACACAAAACAAAAAAAGGAGCAGTCCTTTAATTATACTGATTTAGGTAATGCCGAGCGTTTGATGTATGAACATGGGGAGAATTTTCGGTATCATATCGAGCGAAAAAAATGGATGAAGCGTGGTATCCTACTCCTGCATATGTTGCAGGAAAGAAAAATGCGGGACAGTATTGGCACGGCTCTACGATTAAAAACATTTTAAAAAACCCTCATTATGTAGGTGATTTAGTACAAGGTCGGACAAAAGTGCGAAGTGTAGTGGATAAAACTCGAGATGAAGTTGCTCAAGAAAATTGGATTATAGTAAAAAATTCACATGAGCCAATAATAACAAGAGAAGAATTTGAAGCAGTACAAAATATAATGGAAAGCAGATATATGAAGCGTCCAAAAGCCCAAATTCATCTTTTTACAAATGTAATCTATTGTGCTGATTGTGGTACAGGGTTATGGTTTTTGAAAAATCGTAATGGTTATGTATGCGGTAGATTTAAAAAACATGGTGTAAATGCATGTAGCAGTCATAGTGTGAAAGAACAATATATTAAGGAAAAAATATTGGGCGATGTAAAAAAGCTTATTTCTGCTTCGGTCGATGAAAAAGATTTACTTAAAAAGGTTCGCCCCCAAATCAAGAAGCAAGAACAAACATTATATAAAGAAATAGAAATTAAGGAAAACAAAATTGCTGAGCTGAAAATGGAAAATAAGAAATTTTTAAAGTTGTTGGCGAATGAGGTAATAGAAAAAGTTGATTATGATGAAGCGGTTAATGAAAATAGAAATGAAATAAAAAAGCTACAATCGGAAGTTTTACAAAAAAAGGATATGTTAAAACGGTATACAAAAAGTACAGAGATGGTTCAAAAAGTCCAAAATGAGCTAAAAAAGCTTATAAATATAAATGATATAACACCAGAGTTACTTCATAAGCTTATTCATAAAATTGAGGTAAAGGAAAACAAGGATCTTATTATCCATTATCGTTTTTTTAACCCTTTTTTTGTCAATTAAAGTAGTGACCAGTACTCCTCACATGTGGAGTGCGTGGCGCAACTCATTTTAAAAGAAGGCAAATAACAGCGCGGAGTATCGCAAGAGCGTAGTCATACAATCCAGATATTATCACTGATGGGCCGACGGGAAACTTTGATGATACCATCAAAGAAAGTATCATGAATATACTATCGCGATTAGTCATGATGACGACATTATGTGTAATTGCCGTCAACCTTTCAAAACTGTTTCAGCCTATGTCAGTGAACCGTGGAGGTTGAATGCGGGAAAGCCGTCTTTCTTAAAATAAGTTTGGGGCAGGAAACGGGCAGTGTTTTTGAGAAATCAAAGCACTGTTTTTTCTTTTAGTCAACGCTGCGGGCTATTTTTACTGCAAGCATGATTTATGGAGATGTACTTGAATTCATGGTACCGAGGCAATGTCTATGGTTGCTATCTCCAGTTCTGTACAAATGGCAGCATGGGGCTGTGTAGAAGTAATAAAGTTCTTTAATTTTACTCTTAAAAACACAAAGGAGGTACTACTAAGAATGTAGCATCTCCTTTTAAAGTTATTTAAAATATCCTCTATTTCATAATTAGATTAATAAAAACAAATAATGGAGTTGTTTAATTTTTCTTATTCTTAAAGCTTCATAAGTTCAACATAATATTTTTATAAAATACGTTTAAAATCTTTGTTTATACTTGCTTGTTTTAGTCTTTTTGATTTCACCAGGTATTTAAT
Source organism: Bacillus sp. DX4.1 (assembly GCF_030348195.1). Classification (NCBI taxonomy): domain Bacteria; kingdom Bacillati; phylum Bacillota; class Bacilli; order Caryophanales; family Bacillaceae; genus Bacillus; species Bacillus sp. DX4.1. The sequence goes on from NZ_JAUCFT010000008.1 coordinate 430,806, forward strand.
ATCAGAGATATTATCATATGAAAGTTGAACATAATAATAGTTAATATACTCAAGCAATGCAAAAACATAAATAAATCCTGCAATTGATAATCCTCCTAAAGGTAATAAAGGATACCAATAAAAAAAATCGATAACAAACATAATAAGTCCGGCGATAATCATTCCAATATTCACTTTCTGTAAATTTTTTAATCGTTGAACAATCCAAACGGGAGTAATAGATGTCTTTTCCTTTTTTAGTCTTTTCCATTTTACGTACCAGTAAACAGTCCCTTGTAGTAAGAGAAACTCCAAAAGAAGAAATGAAATCCAAAAAGAATATAGCGAGTATAAATGTAATTTAGGATAAACATAATTAATTAAATAACTTAGAAAAACAAAACTAATTATTGAAAATAATTCACCTGTATATAAATAGAATAGCCTCTTTTCTATATTTCTTCTCATAGTTCTCACCTTTTATCATTATTATTAGGTTTTAAACATCTTTATTATTTTTTTACTGACTTTATTATTTTTTCAACAACTTTATTGTTCGCGAACAGCGGCGGAAAGAGTCTTATAAGCGTACTTCCGGGTTTAATAAATATGGACCAGATCCACAGGCGCAATGAAAGAGACAAGAATGAATCAAAACATCATTTTAATCTTTCCTCAGACTCAAGGTCTTCTTGGGGTTTTTGGTATAACCTTCACAAATATTAATTCGGGTAAAACTATAAAACATGTCTTTAAAGTGTTAAAGTATTAATTTAGCGGGCATTAGCTTAAAAGTGTTGGGTGATCCAATCTTAAGGACGATTCTTGGTGATACGATTATATTTAACATGATAATTTGGAATTTAGAGCATGTTAGAGGATACGCTTTGACTGCTGTGCAATAGTCAATATTTTAGGAGGGTTAACGATGAGTATGAGCAATAATGATATATTAATTAGATTAAGATATGCTCTGGATATAAAAGATATAGATATGGTGGAGATATTTAAACTTGGTGGCATTGAATTAACAAAAGAAGAAGTGCTGGAGATGCTTACAAAATCAAAAAACAGTTACCATAATGAAGCTGACAATGATGATGATATAGTTGAAAATGATTACGTAATAAAATGCAATAATATTATGTTAGAGTCATTTTTGAATGGTTTTATTACTTTTAAAAGAGGAAAACAAGATCCAAAACCAGGGCAACCGGATAGACAAGCGATGTCTTTAAAGAATAAAGGAAGTGTCAATAATCTCATTCTAAAGAAATTGAAAATAGCACTAGCATTAACAAGTGAGGATATGCTTGATATATTAGAAGACGTAGGAGTCATGGTAACAAAAGGAGAATTAAGCGCTCTATTAAGAAAAGAAGGCCATAAGAATTATAAAGAGTGCGGTGATAGATACGCAAGGAATTTCTTAAAGGGATTAACTGTAAAATATAGAGGATAAGGAATCACCAATTAATTCTTTAATATAAATTATAATTAGGACACATCTTTTACGTATAAATGATGCAGGGGAAAACTATCCCGAAGCAACAAGCGTTGTAACTAATTAACGTTCCATGTATTTCCATAAACGCTCGCTGCATGGTGAGCGCGCATGTATATTCATGTTAAGAAGCTAAACGATACAATGGATGGAGTAGGAATCTTTATCCTGCTCTCATTTTTTTCATCATTTTTGATGTTAATTTTATCATTTGTAGTTTTGAAACAATGCATTTTTCTCAACCAAATACCACGCATAGTCATAATGCGAAAATAACATGAACGAATACTCTAGGTGATGAAATGATACATACATACTCAGGTGAGACAATTAGTTTTGATATAAATTACAAAAAGCGGAAATCCATAGGCATATATATAGATTCTTACGGAAATGTTGAAGTGCAGGCTCCTAAAGGGACGCCTGTTGAATACGTGCTCCAATTGTTAGAGGAAAAATGGGATTGGATTCAGAAAACATCCAAGGAAATGAAGGATAGAATGCTTGGGCCACAGGAGAAGGTCTATGATCATGGAGAGAGCTTTCTGTATTTAGGGAACACATATCCTATACAGATTTCTCAAGATGCAAGTATTCAACAAGACCATGCAGTGTTTGAAGGGGATAAGCTGCATATATATGTGAAACAGCTTGAGGATGAGAAAATAAAACAAGCCTTAAAACGATTTTATTATCAGCAGTGTAAAGCGTTAGTAGAGAAGAGTATCCAATCTTATCAAAGCAACTTTAAAACAAAGCCGCGTTCAATCCGTATTTCAGATAGTAACCGTACCTGGGGAACCTGTGATTCAAAGCTGCAGTTAACATTTAATTGGAAGCTGGCAATGGCACCGCTGAGAGTAATCGACTATGTAGTTGTTCACGAAATGTGCCATATGGTCCATCTAAATCATGATCGATCCTTTTGGCGCCTTGTTGGGAAAATAATGCCTGATTATAAGGAACTGGAGAACTGGTTAGCATTATCAAGCTGGAAAATGACTGTTTAGCAGTGATATCGTTGGAGCGATTACCATTGCACTACAGTTTTAGTTTATAATTGCTTCTTCTCTTATAACTAAACTCACAAACATCTCATTGTATTGCCGCATACACTCTGGACATGTGGAGTGCGTGGCTTAGCTTAGTTTGAATGAAGGCAACTAACCCTTATGGGTGTTGCCTTTTTACGTTTCTTGTAAAGGGTTTACAAAACTGTATTGAATATGAACAGTGCCCTCGTGATTACAAGTGATCTTCTTAACCAGTGAATGAAGGATTGGCGGTGTTAATTCCTTTAAGTTTAGTACATCCTTATAGCCTAAATTTTAGACCATTCATTCGTAATTGCATTCCAAGTCATTTTGCCTATCGTTCCGTCTTGGGTTAAGCCAAACAATCTTTGAAACGTGTTGACCGCGCTTTGTGTTGCATTACCAAAAACACCATCAGCTGTAAGTTCGGGAAAGGACGTATAAACGTTTGAGATGTCATTAAGATAACTTTGCATTAATTCCACATTATTACCCACGGAGCCTACGCGCAGCACAGTTCCCGGATACTCAGGTAGAAGTCTTGAGGTAGTAATTTTTTTGTACTCTGCTACAATACTATTCCACGTAGATGGACCTATAATTCCATCAGGTGTCAAACCAAATTGGTTTTGAAAGGTGATGACCGCGCTTTGTGTTCCATTGCCAAAAATACCATCAGCTATAAGCTTGGGAATAGTTGTATAAACATTTGAAATTGCATTTAGATATTGTTGCATTAATAAAACGTTGTCACCTCTGGAACCTATTCGCAGAAGCATTCCTGGGTAAGGCGGTGTCGTTTCGGGCGGTTGAACGGGCTCCGGTGGCGGAACGGTCCCGGGCAGGGGTTTAGGAATTACCACATTATGGTTAATGCCCTTATAAACCTTATAAAGCATATCCCAAGTGGCGGGACCAACAGCTCCATCAGGAGTCAAATTAAATGTTTTTTGGAACTCTATAACCGATGTTTTTGTTGTAGCTCCAAATGTTCCATCGCGTATTACAGAAGGCACAGAGGGATAAAACTCTGAAATAGTACTTAGAATAAATTGCAGTTGAGCGACGTTAGAACCTTTTGAGCCTTCTCTTAAAACTACGCTTGGCGGAGTTTCTCCTATATCGATCCATTCGCCTTCACTTTCAAGCTCTCCAAGTTTCTTAACCACTATATATAAATAAGATATTTTATACCATGTATCTTTACCGATTACACCGTCCTGCGGTAAAGCAAAAATACTTTGAAATGTTTTGACTGCTTCGGTAGTATCACCTCCAAATACTCCGTTTGGATTTGATATTTGTAGAATAAGCGGATAGTTTGCTCTTATTCTATTCAAATACCTTTGCATTGATTGAACAGGGTATCCCTGACTTCCTTCCCGTAATGGTGTACCGGGATATGACTCGGTTACACTGATCGTATTATTGGTTTCTACCACTTCAATGTCATCAGGGTAGTAATATTTAAGTATTTGAACAGAAGACATACCTTGTTCTGCGAGCGGAACTGTACCCCACTGCGAAAGTCCCCCTGGACAGGTTGACGTTGTTCCATTACAGAATTGTGTAAAAAATGGTTCTTTTCGCCCCTTTCTTCGAACAAATTCGTTAAATATTCCATCAACAATACTACTTATGTTTTCAAATATATCTCTGCCGTCCACAAAAGCTTGATCAACACTTGTGGAATTTGATATATCAAAATCATAGCCTCTTGACCTATACCATTCAGTGTACACTCTGTTTAGTGCAAAAGTGATTTGAGCATATATGTTCGCTTCGAGTGAGGCTTGTGGCCAGGTTGGATAGATCTCGCTGGATGCTACGTTTTTGATGTAGTCAATAAATTTAACTCGAACATTTCTTGCTCCTGAGTCAGGGTGGGCAAGATGTACTGTAATATAATCGGGAATGGCTACATCGCGAAGCACTTTAAGTTGTACTAAAGGTCCCTGTTGTTTCCGATTTACTTGAGTTAGAAGTCCGTGTGACGGAATGTTTACTTCCTTTACCAATTTGCTTTTTTCAAATGTTTTCGGTACAGGCGACATATTCACAGGTAGTGTAGATGTTACAGTGTCAAATATCTGCACGCCACGAATAACATTCGAGATAAATTTTTCGTGTCTAATCTCCACATCATATATAGAATAATAAGGACCTGGATTGTTATGTCTTAACGTCTGTGCTTTATCTGGAGCGTATAATGCTACTGCTTCAGTATTTCCGCTCTCATCCGTTTTCAATTGGTAAATAATTTTTCCACTGCTGTCTTTGATTACAACATTTGCCCCGCGTACCGGTAAAGCGCCATCTCCGGTACGTGCTTCTATTTTTAAATAGCCTAAACCCATAATAAACCTCCATTTATTGAGTTTATTTAATATTCGTCTTCATAATTCATTATATTTTACGATTGACATTTTATTATTTGAAGTTCTATAAAACTAATGTTTTGTGGATTTTTAGTTAATGGTATTATTAATATGGAATTTTCTTTACATATTTGTGGGTGAGTATTTTGAAAAATTTAATTCAAATTCAAAGGAAGACTAGGGGATTGTCACAAGAAGAACCTACTAGGAAATGTAAAGTATCAAGACAAACAATTAATGCCATTGAAAATGACAAGTAAGACCCTAGTTTACAATTGGCATTTATTTTGTCTAATGTTTTAGGTCTACCTATCGAAAAATTATTTATTTTTAATTACGAAAGGGAGGAGCAAAAATGACAATTCTAAAAAAAGTTAGTGTAATTTGTTCTCTTACTCTTATTATTGCTGTTGGTGGATTTGGTATATATGAGTGGATAAGTAAGGACGTAATTAATGCGTCCACTCTTTTCTTTTTATTTTTGGGTATCGGTTATTTCTTTCAATCTATCACATGGGGTGAAATGAAAGGAAAACATGAGGGGGAAAAAGATGAATTAGAAAAACATATAACACTCTTAAGTTCAAAAATAAGTTATTATCTATTGCTTGTATTGATGTTAATTGTTTTAATTTTATCGGAGAGAGTAACTGCAATGAATGACATAAGAAATATTCCTCTTGTTATTGTAATCGGATTAACTTTTATAACACTTCCTATTACGGAATTTGTTGTTTCAAAAAAATATCGTTAGAATAATAGTATAGGTTGGAGAGGTTTATATTCTTTTATATAAATACAAATTAAAAAACCGACATAAAACCCTTCTTTTTAGGTGGGAGAGAGCATCCGGTCATGCATAGAAGCGGTCAGATCCTTTTCCTGCCCAGACATAGTGAAAACAAAGAGAGAAAACGAGTGCAGGTCACCTTTTGTGATCCATAGCCGCGGTTTATATGTAGAAAAATCAAAATGTATTTATATAGTATTTTAAACGTTTAAATCAGTATATCTTGTCATCCGTTCCGATATGGTCAAGGTACATAGTCACTCGATGCGCTCGTGCTCCTTTATTAGAGAGGGTATAGCCTACTTAAGGAGGTATAGTTGCATTTAATGATCAATACAAAATAAGGTATCCCTAACAGTGATACCTTATCTTTCTTTTATATAGCAATGAATAAAACAGGAGAACAGACATAGTTGCCTTACATCTACATCATTTTCCTCCCAAACGTCATCCAATACTCCCCATCTCGTTCTTTCATCTCATACCCACAATAACCTTCTACTAATAACCTCTGTTGACCAGCAATATCACTCATTGGAAGTTCTTCTACGTTCGTCCATTCTTTTTTTCTCTCACTCTGTAATTCTTTCACAAACACATACCGCAATCGGTCGCTATATTTTTCTTTTAGCGCAGCAACTTCCATTCCTTGAGCGAACTTATCTTTTAAACTAGGGATATTGAATGGTGCAACAGTGCAACACACGTAATCGTATTTGTTATCTAACTGCTTTAATTGCTCCATAATAAGGTTCGCTAATGTTTTCTGAATCCCGTTTCCACGGTAGGCTGGATGAACGTTTGAGATTTCTTGATAGATGACACGGTCTAATTCTTTATCTGTTAAGCCAATATCAAATCCTAAATGCTCTTCATCAATAGGTGGAACTAAGAGCCCGCGAAACGCAATGAGTTGTTCGTCCACAAACGCACCAATCATCAATCCATTTCCGTTTAATATATATTGATATTCTTCTAACGTAAGAGGTTGCAAGCTTTCCTTGTTTTCTAATGCTTCAATCACAGCATCCTGTAAGGATAAAATTTGCTGGATGTGATCTAAAGATAATGGTGCGACCTTGAATATTTGCTCGTTTTGTTTCAACGCTCCTTCATAAAGAATGTTCATATTTTGGCCTCCTTTAGCAAATAACATCTTGAAAAACAGTTAATTCATTGAGTACATCTTCATTAACATCAACACCTAATCCAGGTTTATCTGTTAAGCGAATAAAAGGTACATCATAGGAGAGGTTCCCGATATCTTTTGTGAATTTTAATGGTCCTGTTAGTTCGACACTTGTAATAATTTTTTTGGAAAAAGCAACATGAAATCCTGCGGAAGATGCAACAGATGATTCAACCATCGAACCAATTTGACATTCAATTCCAGCCATTTCTGCTTGATGAGCTAGTTTGACGGCTGGATAGATTCCACCACATTTCATTAATTTAATGTTCACTTTATCAGCTGCCTGCTTTTGAATAATTTGGCGCATTTCACGTGACCCTTTCAAGCCTTCGTCAATCATAAGCGAAAGATCTGTTTTTGATCTAATATAGGCCATTGCGTCGATATCATCGGCTATAACAGGCTGTTCAATCCAATCAATGTCCAAATGTCTAAGTGAACGTAATGCAGTTAACGTTGTAGCACTGTTTTTCCAACCTTGGTTCACATCAACGCGAATAGCTATATCATTTCCTACTCGTTCACGTACAGCTTCAATTCTCTCAACATCTTTTTTGACGTCTGTTCCGACCTTCATTTTAAAGGATTGATAACCTTTGTTCATCATGGAAGCAGCTTCTTCCGCCATGTTTTCTGGGGAAGCAATGCTTAAAACATGGGTAATTGGGAATTCTTCATGATAGCGACCACCAATCAATTGATACACAGGTTGCCCGAATTTTTTCCCCATTAAGTCAAAGCAAGCAATATCAATCGCGGCTTTTGCAGTAGGTACCCCGTAGATGGTTTGATTCATTATGTCATGTATCTTCTCAATATTCATTGGATTTACACCTAGTAAGGCCGGAGCTAATGTATGTTTTAAAACATGGAAGGTGCTTTCCCATGTTTCACCTGTGACATGATCATCGGCTACTCCTTCACCATAACCGACAATGCCTTCATCCGTTTCGATTTTCACAATAATAGAGGGCATATCATGATAAGTGCCGTAACTGATAATAAATGGATGACGAAGTGGTAAACGAATCGCATAAAGATGGATTGCTGTGATTTTCATTGAGTGAACCCCTTCCTGTTTACAATGTTTTTATCCGTTTAATAGATTTGGTATTAAATGTTCATAAGGAGTTTGAGCAAATGATGACTACTAAATGGAAAATCTGGATAATTAATATTTTGTTTATTTGTTCGAAAAAGAATTTTCAGAAATTAATCATTGTTTCCCTTATTATATTTCAAAAGAAATACGAGAACAATCGCTTGACATTTGAGTGAATATTCAATATGTTTTCGGGATAGGGCTGTTATAAATAAAAAAGCTGTTTTGTATCGAATAAATGTTATTTCAAAACAGTCTTAAGAGAACTGCTTCGAGTCTAGGAAGGAGAATGGAAAATTGAAAACAGTAGAGTTACAGGATCGTTTAAATGAAATTTTTCAGTATTTGCATGAGAACCCTGAAATAAGTTGGAAAGAATATAATACAACGGCCTATATTACTAAATTTCTAGAAGAAGAAGGAATTTCATATAAAGTATTTGATGATTGTCCTGGAGTTGTAGCGGAAATAGGAAGCGGGAAACCAGTTATCGCTATTCGAGCTGATATGGATGCATTATGGCAAGAAGTAGATGGGGAATTTAAAGCAAATCATTCATGTGGTCATGATGCTCACATGACGATTGTGATGGGGCTTATTTTACGGTTAAAAAATGTAGAGTGGCAAAAAGGAACAGTCCGCTTTATCTTTCAGCCTGCAGAAGAAAAAGGAAGTGGCGCTTTGAAGATGGTGGAGAAGGGAGCTATAGATGATGCAGATTTCTTATTCGGTGTTCATTTACGACCAATAGAGGAATTATCCTTGAAGCAAGCGGCACCATCTATTCGACATGGAGCTGCTGACTTTTTAGAAGCTGAAATATATGGGACTGATGCTCATGGCGCGCGGCCACACCAAGGTGTGAACGCAATTGATGTCATTTCAATGATTAATATTGGGTTGAAAAATATATGGCTTTCACCGCAACATTCATACTCCGTCAAAATGACGAGATGCCAAGCGGGTGGTGAAAGTTTAAATATTATTCCAGGGAATGGCCAATTTGCTTTAGATGTAAGGGCAGAAAGCAATCCGCTGTTGGATGAATTAAAGAACAAGATAGAAAAGGTTATCCAATCTACTGAATCGATGGGTGTGAAGATTTCTTATAAATGGGTCGATTTCGTACCTGGAGCAGAGGTATCAGAGGAAGCAGAGCAGTTCCTTCGTAAAGGAATTCTCCCAACATACGGAGAAGAGGGTTGTACCGGATCGCTTCTCACAGCAGGAAGTGATGATTTTCATTATTATACGGTCAAAAGGCCCCATTTAAAAGCTGCTATGCTAGGGTTAGGTGCAAATCTAAAACCAGGATTACATCACCCCCATATGAAGTTTGATCAATCTTGTGTGCTAGATGGAGTGCAAATATTGAAGCAAACCATAATGGAAGTTTTAAAATAATATTGTTTTTCCTTAAATTAAGAGATGATAGCTATCCTAAAAGGTCAAATTTACTTTTCCTTTTAGGATAGCTTTTTAATATGGTGCAGGTTCGAAACTTATATATGATAAAATTGAATGATATGTCATTGGAAAACTATAAGATTTGATAAATACATAGTTATTAAGGAGATATGATAATGCCTAATCATTCTTTATTTGAATTTGTTGGCCAATTTTCAAGTGAGTTAGCTGAACTTGCTCATCGTATTGAAAATCAGCTGTTGGATCAACCTCATGCGTCAATGATGCAGGCTCGTTTATATAGTGAACAACTAGTGAAGATTATTAGTAAAGAAGAAGAGCTTGAGGATATCTATCCGCTTAAGCACTCGGAGAAAATACATAAATTATATCGTCAAAATTTGATTGAAGAAGATATTTATATGAAATTGGAATGGATTAGAAAGAAAGGAAATAAAGCAGTACATGATGTAAAAGAAGTGGATATTCATGATGTGCTACAAGCTCACAAGTTTCTATTTGAGATTAGCGTCTGGTATATGCAAGTATATGTGAGCTACGATTTTGAACCTCCTATTTACAAGCTCCCTATTAAGAATGCTCAGGAAACGAATCCATTAGGAGTAAATGATATAGATGGTTTGATCAAGCCGTATTTAGATCAAACGTTGCAAAAAATTGATGATATGTGGTCAGAAGTTCATCAACAACTTGAAGCGATTAGGGAGGAGAAGGGACAAGGCCCAGAAAGTGTAGTAGTTAATGAAGCAGCAAATAAAATAAGTAAAGTACCGGAGAATCTATCTAATGTTTTTCTGAAAAATAATTTTCACTTAACAAATAAAACTGTTAAGGCTACTGAATTTGAAAATATTAACAATAAAGAAGTCATATACTTACTACCTAATCAAGAAATAACCATTGTTATAAACCCTATTACTGTTGAAAATGATTCAAGTTTTAAAAGTGAACATGACCGTAATAGTACTGCATTCAAAAAATTTCCGAAGCAAATGAAAAATGGGAAAAAGCCAATAAATTATGGATATTCTTTTAAATTCCAAACAGAAGCTGAGCTAGATTTCTTTTTAAATCGTTTAGGTAATATTTAATTTATCCCGCTATTCGCGGGCAGTAATATCCCCGCCCAAAAATTCAGCAAAACCAAGGAAGATAGGTAGGGGATAAACTGCCCGTAAAAGCCCGATTCGTTCAACTAATGATCAGTGGGAGGATGAAGAAACCCCCACTGATCATTAGTTGAACTTTATATACAGAGTTTAAAAAGAGTATTTGAAGGAGCCCGAGTGCTTCTAGGTTGGTTCTGCAGTTTTTACCAGCATCACATATTTTGTCGCATATACTTTGGACATATGGCATGTGGCTTGGTTAGAAAAGAATGATAAGTAGAACCCTGATTTTTATTAGGGTTCTTTTTAGAGAGAAGGAAAAATGGATGAACGAACAATATTATGATGCAGTGCTAAATATAAAAACAGTCGGAGACCAAAAGGGATTCAACAAATCTTTGCACTATCATCGTTATGAGCCGACGCCATATAGTGCATTAGAAACGCTATTTAATCAATATAACTTAAAAAGTAGTGATCGAGTTGTGGACTTTGGATGCGGAAAAGGGCGATTAAATTTCTATATCCATCATGCATGCGGTGCTTCAGCTGTTGGAATAGAAATGAACGAGACTTTCTACGAAGAAGCAATGGGAAATCGAGAACGTTATGCGAAGAAAGCGAGAAGTAGTAAAGATCAAATTCAATTTCAATGTTGCTTAGCGCAGGAATATGAGATTGATCCGCGCGACAATCGATTTTATTTCTTTAATCCATTTTCGGTACAAGTGTTTATGAATGTTATAAATAATATATTGCTTTCAGTGGAGGAAGTAGAGCGAGATATTGAAATTATTTTATATTATCCGTCGGAAGATTATATCTATTTCTTGGAGAATCAAACGGCATTTGAGTTGAAAGAGGAAGTTAGGTTGCCTGGGGTGTATGAACGGAATGCGAATGAGAGGTTTTTGATTTATGGGTCGGGGTGTTAGAAGGAGTAAAAAGATAAATAGGAAATGTCAGTGAGTATTTAAGATTACTAAGTTATGGCTTAGGATTAACTACGGTGAACCGTATCACAAGTGATAGTAAAGCGGAAGTTTGAAATAATAGTTGATAATGAGATATTACAAAGGCTCATATAATTGAATGACAGTTTACAATGACTATTTTGATGCTAGTGGCGCAATGTAACGGGATTAATTTATACTTGGAGCTGTTATCCAAGTATTCTTTTAATCCTAATCAATATTTCGGCGAATCAGATCATGAGTAAACCATTTTCAAATAATGCAAAAACTCTTGCTCAACCTATGTAAATGATCATCCTCATTTGTTATAAATAATCCATAATAAGTCGTAGCGAAGAACCATTATTTTTTCAACTAATATATTAAAGTAGGTTTATAATGAAAAAAGAAAGTTCAAAGCTATTTATTGAATAGCTTGCTAAGAAGTTTTGTAATACAAAGATGATGTTGATCATAATGACTTAATCAAAGGAGTTGAATGGAGAGAAAAATGAAAAAAATATTAATGAAGTATATAACTAGATTTACAACACTAAACGAAGAAGAACAACAGGCAATCGTTGAAGATGTAAAAATTGAAGAATATAAAAAAGGAACAATACTCCTTAGACAAGGAGATGTTCCGACTAAATGTTATTTTGTATTGAAGGGATGTGTTAGGCAGTATTCTATAGATGAAACGGGAAAAGAGGTCACATCCAATTTCTACACAGAAGAACAAGCCATTTCGAATTTCAATCATCATAAACAGGATAAGTCATCCGCGTACTCTTTAACTTGTCTAGAAGACTGTATATTGGTCGTTGGTGACCTTGACTCCGAAAAGGACATGTATAACAAATACTCACAATTGGAAACAATGACACGCAAGATGATCGAGCACAACTTTGGTGAGGTACAAGATGAATTGGCTTCATTTATTGCATCTACACCAGAAGAACGCTACAAAGCACTATTACGGAAACGACCTCATTTAATCGATCGTGTACCCCAACATCAATTGGCGAGTTATCTTGGTATTACCCCAGAATCATTAAGTAGAATCAAGAAGCGAATCAATAAAGATAAATTTTAGGAAGTTGTCATACACCTTTAGGGACTTTTCCTCCTCTGAATAGCAGCCATATACCAAAGCCCAATTCTCCTACAATCATTGGTACATTAAATACAATTTTAAGAATTGAAATTACCACATCATATTGTGAAAAAATCGTGTTAAATAAGTTAATGACAATATAGCCTATTGAAGCAAGCAACAATAAGATGCTAATGACTTTAGGTATTCTATCTGATTTGAAAGCCAAATAGCCTACAATCATGAGATGCCCGCCAAAAATGATCAATCCTATAGACCAAATAGATTCAAATGCTTCAAGAAACAACATCATATGTGCCTGAAGTTGATCGATTTTAAATAATGATAAATAGTCTGTACTTTTCGAGAGAAGCAATACAAAGATCAAATTCAGTATGGCAATTCCCAATATAGTCGCATAAGTAAGACGGAACCATGCACCGAGCAATGAAAGGCTTTTATTAATTGGCTTGAGAAAGATATAGAAAGCCCAGGCGACCACAATGTCAGTGATCAGGATGATGACCCAACCAAAGATTTCAGCTTTGAAAAGCATATTTGATGACTTAATGTTATTAAAAGTTGCGCTGGCATCCCCTTGCACCACAAGGCTTCCATGGACAAAGCCATAGGAAAAAAATGCAGCAAGTGCCATGATGATAAGTGATGTGCCAGCAATCAGAGCAGATTTTCGTTGATACGATTGTTCTCTTACTGAGGTAACCATAATATACCCTCCTATATTACAATGTTGGTTTCATTTTAATAGGAAGATTACGACTGGTCATTGACTTAAATCAAGGGTCCAAATTATTTTGACATTTTACAATTATATACAGTGTTTGGTGTGGTGAACCGTATTATAAGTAAAATCTAAGCGACTTTTTTAGCCGAATTTCTATTGCTTTGAGAATTTTATAATTAATGTACTATTACGGATCCGCTTACAATTATAGGATCCCTTCGATGTATTGAAATAGTGTTAGGTTTGCTTGTTTAAACATGACATATTGTATACGACATACTACTTGCTTCTTTAAAATGACTTTTATCAGAAATGGAGAGGTATATAATTAGAATATATTTTAGGGAATCTATTCGCGGAGGTACATATATGCTAACTATTAATAAAGTGCTAGAATTTGCAGGTCTAGATATGTCAAAAAATATTAAGATTGCAAGGCATCAGGATACTCGAGATATAGACGTACACGAATTGTATGCTACTGATCATTTTGAATTGTATCAATCATATCAAGAGAAAAATCAATTTAAGGACTGTGAGTATCTTGTTTCCTGTCTGGGGATTGAGAACAATCAAGCTCTGTTTATAGGGGTGTATGCAATTAAAAACATAACTCCGGTAAATGGTTTCCCGGATCATTATGATGTCCCTTATAGAGGAAAGGCTAAACTTCAAAGTAGATATATGTATGATTTAGAAAAGCTACCTGGATTTGAGGAACTAGAAAACAGGCTTGTTATCAGTTGGCAGAATATAGCTCAAGCGTGGTGTATGAAAATTGATACAAATGAAAAAGAGGTTGTTCAATTACTACCTAAGGGATATGTAAGGGATTTCCCAGGATATTTAGAAATCAATTTATTATATAGAGAACTTCAGGGGATTATGGGTGATCCAACTGCGAATGGAGTTTGGCATAAAATGCTTTCTTCAGTAGGTGGGATATATCTTATTCTAGACACAACAGATGGAATGCAATATATTGGTTCTGCTTCTGGAAAAGAAGGGATACTTGGACGCTGGAAGGAATATGCCAAGAATGGACACGGTGGAAATAAAAAACTAAAGGAACTTCTTGAGAATGACCCTAATCGAGTTCAGAAATTTAAATTTACTATTCTTCAGACATTACCGAGGACATTAACTAAAAATGAGGTCTTATTTGAAGAGAATAAGTACAAAGATAAACTTGGTTCAAGGGCATATGGTTTAAACTTGAATTAAAACCAGCTATAATAAAAACGAGATATTCGTTTCAAACAAAATCTGATACAAAAAGAACAACGTATAACATAGATTGAACAAACACTTTCAATCTATTATTTTTACGTCTTTTAGAAAACGCTTACATTTAGTGTGGAGGGAGAAACCATGTCTAAGTTCACGAAGTATTTTTTAATGGAAGCTCATGATGTAATCGAGTATGTGAAAGAGAAGTTACCTGCATTTGAAAATGCACAAAACTTACGTTGCAAGGAAATCGGGGATGGCAATTTAAATTATGTGTTTCGTGTTTGGGATGAGGAGAATGGAACTTCTGTTATTGTGAAGCAAGCCGGGGATACGGCACGTATTTCGGATGAGTTTAAGTTGTCTACGAACCGGATTCGCATTGAGTCGGATGTGCTGCAGCTAGGGGGGAAGCTGGCACCTGGACTTGTGCCGGATGTGTATTTGTTTGATCGTGTGATGAACTGTTGTGTGATGGAGGATTTATCTGATCATACAATTTTGCGAACTGCACTTATGAATCATCAAGTGTTTCCGAAGCTTGCAGATGATTTGACGACGTTTATGGTGAACACACTTTTATTAACATCAGATGTGGTGATGAATCATAAAGAGAAGAAGGATCTTGTGAAAAATTATATCAATCCAGAGCTGTGTGGGATTACAGAAGATCTTGTGTACTCCGAACCGTTTACAGATCATAACAAGCGCAACGAGTTGTTTTCTTTAAATGAAGGCTGGATTCGGGAGCATATATATAGTGATGATGCATTTCGTATGGAAGTGGCGAAGCTAAAGTTTTCGTTTATGACGAATGCACAGGCGTTGCTTCATGGTGATTTACATACTGGGTCTGTATTTGTACGAAAGGATTCTACAAAGGTAATTGATCCAGAGTTTGCATTTTACGGACCAATGGGCTATGACATTGGAAACGTGATGGCCAACTTAATGTTTGCATGGGTAAATGCGGATGCAACGATGGCTGCTGGAGCAGAGAAAGATGCTTATATGAGCTGGTTAGAGTCTACGATTACAGATGTGATTGATCTATTTGGAACAAAGTTTTTAGAAGCTTGGGGCACTCATGTGACAGAAATCATGGCGAAAGAACCAGAATTTGATCGTTGGTATTTACAGTCTGTGTTAGAAGATACAGCGGCTGTGACGGGCTTAGAGTTAATTCGCCGTATTGTTGGATTAGCGAAGGTGAAGGATATTACATTAATTACAGATGACGAAGTTCGTGCAAGAGCAGAACGGATTTGCCTGCAAGCAGCGAAGGTGTTTATTTTACAAGCAAGTACGCACAAAACAGGCGCGGACTTTTTACAAACGTTAAAGGAACAAGCAGTACATAGCGCAAAGTAAGGGAGAGAAGATCATGTCAGAGCAATTGATACCGATTCAGTGGAAAGATGATGCTTTAGTTTTGTTAGATCAGACGCTATTACCGAATGAAGTTGTCTATGAATCTTTTACAACTGCTGAGGGTGTGTGGGATGCAATTCAAGTCATGAAAGTACGCGGGGCACCAGCAATTGGTGTTTCAGCAGCGTACGGTGTGTATCTAGGCGTGAAAGAAGCATCTGAAGATTCCATGGAATCTTTTATAAAAGAGGTGCAAAAGGTATGCGCTTATTTAGCGACATCAAGACCAACAGCGGTGAATTTATTTTGGGCGCTTGAGAGAATGGAGAGCGTGGCAAAAGAACATACTCATTTATCTATTGTAGATTTGAAAAATAGATTGTTAGAAGAAGCGAAAGCGATTCATAAAGAAGATGAAGAGATTAACCGCCAAATTGGTGAGCATGCATTAACGTTATTTCAAGATGGTATGGGCGTATTAACGCACTGTAATGCTGGAGCGCTTGCTACAACGAAATACGGAACAGCGACAGCACCGATGTATTTAGCGAAGGAAAAGGGCTGGGACTTAAAGATTTATTCTGATGAAACGCGGCCAAGATTGCAAGGGTCTACGCTAACGGCATTAGAATTGCAGCGAGCAGGGATTGATGTAACAGTGATTACCGATAATATGGCAGCGATGGTTATGTCACAAGGAAAGATTGATTCCGTAATTGTTGGTTGCGACCGCGTGGCAGCGAACGGTGATGTAGCGAATAAAATTGGAACGTTAGGTGTGTCAATTCTAGCGAAATATTATAACATTCCATTCTATGTAGCGGCACCGACACCAACAATTGATGTAAAAACAGAGACAGGAAAAGATATCCCAATTGAAGAGCGTGATGCTTCTGAGGTAATTAATCGTTTTGGACAATATTCAGCGCCAAAAGAAAGCAAAGTGTACAACCCAGCATTTGATGTAACGCCGCATGAGAATATTACGGCAATCATTACAGAAAAGGGGATTGTCCGTGCACCGTTTGCGGAGAATTTACAAAAATTATTACAGATGAGCTTGCACCACTGACACCGTTGCAGCAAGAATGTATGACGAGCTATAGAGAATATGGCACGATAGTCATGCTAGCAAACTAGCCGTAACAAGTCTCTTACCGAGGAGGATGTATATGTTACTACAACAAGAAAGAGAAGAAATTGTAGCGTACGGAAAGAAAATGATCGCTAGTGGATTAACAAAGGGGACTGGCGGTAATATTAGTATCTTTAATCGTGAACAGGGGCTTGTCGCGATAAGCCCAAGTGGTTTAGATTATTTTGAGACAAAAACTGAAGATGTAGTTGTTCTGAATTTAGATGGTGAGATTGTAGAAGGTGAGAGAAAGCCTTCAAGCGAACTAGATATGCATCTTATTTATTATAGAAAGCGTGAGGATATCAATGCGCTTGTGCACACTCATTCGCCTTATGCAAAAACAATTGCATCATTAGGATGGGAACTTCCAGCAGTATCTTACTTAATTGCTTTTGCAGGACCGAATGTACGCTGTGCACCTTATGAAACATTTGGAACGAGAGAATTAGCAGAAGCAGCATATGAGGGAATGGTAGATCGTCGTGCAGTTCTCCTTGCAAATCATGGATTAATTGCAGGCGGGCATAATATAAAAATGGCATTTACTGTTGCAGAGGAAATTGAATTTTGTGCGCAAATTTATTATCAAACGAAGTGTATTGGAGAACCAAAATTGTTGCCAGAGGAAGAAATGAAAACATTGGCGAAAAAGTTTGAAGGATATGGTCAACAATAAAACTAGTAATAAGAGAATAAAAAATCCCTCGAGAACAACTCCATTCTCAAGGGATTTTTCTATTTCTTCAACAACAAATACATAAAATAAGGAGCACCAATCAAAGCAACCATAATCCCCGCAGGAATACCACTTGGTTCAACGATATGACGGCCAATTGTATCAGCAAATAACAATAGCCATCCACCAATTAAAATGGCGACAGGGATGAAGAGTTGATGTCTAGGTCCTACTAAAGATTTGGCGATGTGAGGAGCCATGAGTCCGATAAAGGCGATTCCTCCTGTGACCGAAACGGCAGAAGCTGCTAAGGCAACGGCTGCTAAAAGGAGGGAGCGGCGTTCTTTTTCGAGTGCAACACCAACACCAATTGCCACATGTTCGTTAAGTGCAAGGAGGTTTAGTCGATTTGCTTTATAGAAAGTAAATGGAATCAGCACAGCTAACCACGGAAGGAGTGCTAAAACAAAGACCCAATCATCTCCCCAAATGTTTCCGGCGATCCATTTTGTGATAAAGTCTACTTTCGTGCGTTCAGCAGATGAAATCAGTACAATCATTGCGCCAGAAAGCGCGAATGAAAATCCAATGCCTGTTAATGTTAATCTTACAGGTTGAAGTCCAGCAGTTTTGCTGTATGAAAAGACATAGATGAGACAGGCAGTAATGAAAGCACCGATAAAAGCAATAAATGGTAGTAAATAAACAAATGAATCGGCTTGTATTGGAAAATATAAAAAGAAAATCGCAATTGCGACGCCTGCTCCGGAGTTAATGCCGATAATGCCAGGTTCAGCTAAATCATTTCGGGTAATGCCTTGTAATATAGTACCCGATAATGCAAGTGCCATACCCGCTAATAGTGTAATTACAATTCTAGGTAATCGAAGAGAAAATAAAATAAATTCTTCTTTAAACGTACCTTGACCAAGAAGGGTTGGTATCAGCCTATCGTAGGATAGAGAAGCATCCCCTAGGCCCATTCCGATTGCGATCGTAGCGATAATGAGTATGAGTAATGCCAATACAATGACGCGTTGTTTTTTTATTATAGATTGTTGAATCATGAGAATGCTCTTCCTCCTTTACGTACGATGAATAGGAAGAATGGTAGACCTATTATTGAGATAATCGCTGCGATTGGCGTTTCGTATGGAGCGTTAATTGTACGTCCAAGTGTATCCGCTAATAGCATGAGAGAGGCTCCGGCAATGGCAGACATCGGTATGACAAAACGATAGTCTGGTCCGACAATTGGACGAACCATGTGAGGAACCATTAAACCGATAAATGCCATGTTTCCAACAAGTGCGACAGAAGCACCAGCAAGTAGAATGATGACAACAAAAAGAATCGTTTTAATGAAGATGATCTTTTGACCTAATCCAACAGCTACTTCTTCACTTAGACTAAGAATAGTCAACTGTTTTGCAAATAAGAGGGCAATTAGGATACTAATTGAAATAACAGGAACGATGATTTGTAATTGACTCCATGAAGTTCCAATTACGCCTCCTGCAGTCCACATGGACACATCTTGTGAGATTTTAAAATAAATCCCGACTCCTTCTGAAATTGCGATTAAGAATGCAGAGACAGCAGCCCCAGCAAGGACAATTCGAAGAGGAGAAAGTCCGCCTTTTTTCATCATGCCGATTCCAAATACCATAATGGCTCCGACAGCTGCTCCGATAAAACAAGCAATCATCATATAAAAATAGTTTGCAGAAGGGATAAAGGCGATTGTAATTGCCAAGGCAGCATTGGCACCACCAGTTAGCCCGAGTAATCCTGGGTCTGCAAGTGGGTTTCGGGTTAGCCCTTGCATAATCGCACCAGAAACAGCGAGTCCAGCTCCTACAAAAATTGCTGCAATTTCACGTGGCAAGCGCAGTTCACGGATGACGGAGAGTTTTTCGCCGCTCGCGTTAGAAGTAAGTGCCATCCATACATCCTTCACCGTAGTATCTGCCGCTCCAAATACCATCGCAATCATAAAGATAATAAAGAACGCGAGGATACCAAAAATGAACTTATATATAAAGGAAGTGGAACGTAGATTATCTTTTTTCATCAGTTTCACATCTTTTCTTTTTATAGAATAAAGGAAGAGGAATTCTTATTTTAAGAATTCCTCTTCGTTGTATTATTTACCAAGAAAGCTTTTCTTAAAGAAATCTAATTGGAAATCTAATGTAAGTGGATCATTAAAGTAGAATTCTTTGTCATCTACTTCAAAAGCTTTATTGTTTTTAACTGCTGGAATGTTTTTATAGGATTCTGTTTCTTGGAATGAATTGTCTAATTTATTGTTTGTACTTATAATCATATAATCTCCAGCGTACTCAGGAAGAACTTCGGCAGATAATGCAAAGTAACCATCTTTTGCTGTTTTTTCTTTTACTTTTCCAGGCATTTTTAATTTCATTTCTTGATAAAGAATTTCTGTTCCATGGCCCCAGTTATCGCCGAGTACATAAAGTTGTTTGTCGAATTTGTTAAAAACAGAAACAGTTGTGTCTTCACCAATTTTTGCTTTAATATCTGTTCCTGCTGCAGCAGCACGTTTTTTGAAATCATCAACCCAAGCTTTTGCTTCTTTTTCTTTATTTAATAGTTTTCCAATTTCTAAGTGCTGTGTTAAGTAATCAACTTTTCCATATGTGTACGTTACAGTAGGAGCGATTTTCTTTAACTTATCGATGTTTTTAATGTTAGACAAACCAATGATTAAATCTGGATCTAGTTCAATAATTTTTTCAATATTTTCATCGGACACTTCTGCAACATCTTTTAACTCTTTTTCAAAACGTGGATTTATTTTAGACCATGAATCTACACCAACAAGATTTACGCCTAAAGACATTACGTTACCTGCGAATGAGGACAGGACAACAACGCGTTTTGGATTTGCGGGAACTTCAACTTTACCATTTTCAGATTGGTACGTAATCGTTCCTGATTTGTTTTCCTTTGCACTTGAATCGTTCTTCTTGTCTGTAGAGCCGTTACTACAAGCACTCATGACTAGCACGAATAGAACCGTGAGTGAAATGAATAGTTTTTTCATGTTGTATTCTCCTCTTAGAAAAGTTTATGTGATGCGTATGGCCGAATAATATGAGTGGTTTTTTTCATTGTAAATCTCTCGTAGTCATTTAGATTGTATACAATGAAATATCTATAATAGCAACTGTGTAAGCCATATAAAAATTGTTAATAGTTTACAAATTGATAATGATTATCAATATAGATTCTTTAATAATATAATTTCATCTTTTTCTATTGTCAATAGTTATTTTGATTGAAAATTAAAAAGAAAAAAGGTATATTTTACTGATAATGATAATCAATCGAATGGTGGCTGAGGAGTGAACGCAAATGAATCAAGAGGAATTATTTGATGTAACCGTGATTGGAGGAGGTCCGGCAGGGCTTTACTCAGCGTTTTATAGTGGACTTAGGGAAATGAAAACGAAGATAATTGAATTTCAACCACAATTAGGTGGGAAAATACATGTATATCCAGAGAAAATGATTTGGGATATTGGAGGGCAGCCACCTATTACGGGAGCAAAATTAATTGATCAGCTTGTGGAGCAAGGGCTAACATTTCATCCAGAAGTAGTATTGAACGAAAAAGTAGCGTCAATCACTCGGAATCAAGAGGGGATTTTTGTGTTAACAACTTCCTCCGGCCAAAAACATTTTTCAAAAACAGTTATTGTAGCTACGGGAAGTGGAATATTAAAACCGCAAAAGTTAGAAATAGAAGGTGCGGAGCGATTTGAAGTATCAAATTTAAATTACACAGTGAAATCTTTAAAGCATTTCAAAGATAAAATAGTCATTGTTTCAGGTGGAGGAAATTCTGCAATAGATTGGGCAAACGAATTAGAGCCTATTGCGAAAAAAGTTTATTTAACATATAGAAAAGATGCTTTAGCAGGTCATGAAGCACAAGTAACACAACTGATGAATAGTTCAGCTGTTTGTTTTTTGAATACGTCGATTACAAAACTTATTGCGTGTGAAAATCATGAAGCGATTGAACGTGTTGAACTGACGAATCATGAAACAGGAGAAATTTCGTATGTATCAATTGATGAGGTAATCATTAATCATGGTTATGAACGTGATATGACATTATTGGAGAATAGTGAACTAGATATTGCAATAGCAGATCATTATTATATTGCAGGTAATTCTATTAGCGAATCTTCGATACCTGGACTTTACGCCGCTGGAGATATTTTAAAGTACGAAGGGAAAGTGCATTTAATAGCTGGTGCTTTCCAAGATGCGGCAAATGCTGTAAATAAAGCAAAACAATTTATCGAGCCAAATGCAAGTGATCATGCAATGGTTTCTTCAAATAATGAAATGTTTAAACAGCGTAACCGAGAACTCGTTAAGCAAATGATGAAATAAAAGAAGCATATAGAGAAAAGAGCATTCGTAAAATAACGAATGCTCTTTTTTCTATGTTTTAATCGCTTACAGCGGTAGACGAAAGTGAAATTATGGTATGATTTTGTTAGTTGTATTTAACTGAAAATAACAATAATTAGGAGGGGAAGAAATGCTACCAAAAAATCTACAAATGGAATTAGATAATATTATAAAAGAGTACGGTCTTGAGGAAATAAAAGCTCAGCTTAACAAACATGCTGAAGCGAGTATTGAGCTTGTGCTAGGGGAACAAGAGAATTATGAAAAAATCGGTAACAGTAGAATTGCAGGATATCCAGATTTACCTTCTTCTATAGAATGGCCTTGTGATGAAGATGGGGAATATTGGACGTTTATTGCACAAATTAATTTGTCTGAACTTCCGCGAAATGTAGTAAATGAGCTACCTCAAGAAGGGATATTGTATTTTTTTCTAGGATTAGATGAGCCTGCTTACGATGTTGATCATAAAATCTTTTATTACAATGGCGATTTAAATGACCTACAAAAAACTCTTCCGCCAGAAGGTAAAGAAGAGATTGATTTTGAAAATAGAGATTTTATATCGCATCAAATTTCCTTTATAGCGAAGGTACATATACCATCTGAAAGTGAACTTGAAGAAATCCTATTAGAAGATTACGAAGATGTATATGAAATTTTATGTTATCATACTGATCGACTATGGGGGAATAGTGATACATACGCGGGTGACCCGAAAGAAGATGCTTACTTCTGTCGTAATGGATTAGAGGATTTGTTATTCCATTCTTACATGGAAGAAGAAGACCTTTTAAAAAAGATAGATAAAGTGGTTGCTGAAGGTAAAAAAGAATATGCAAAAACATTGGAAACTTGTGTGTTGCCACAATTAAGAGAATACAATTCTAATAAAGAAATGCATAAAAAGGGTATTGAGAATTGGCATTCCCTTATAAAAATAGGTTCTATAGATGAAGTAGGTATGTGTTGGTGGGATGCTGGAAATCTAGAATTCTTAATTGATACAAATGATTTAAAGAACAAGAATTTTTCTAATACATATGCTCATATTTTTACTAGTTAACCGGAATAAAGTTATCCGTAGTAAAAAAGAACAAGTAGAATGAACTTATGGAAGATAGTTCAATATCTTTCGTGATATATACAAACACCCAGTTACTTTTCTATTTTCAATAAGTAGAGAAGTAACTGGGTGTTTGCGTTTTGAATCCTGTTTTATCATTTTTACTACACCGGTTTCTTAGGTTCACGTCTTTTTGATGTATTTTCGAAAGAAGAGAATACGGAGACGTGAACTTTTTATTTGTAAATATCCCCAGAGTCCATGTAGCTTGTTCTGAATAAGTCGTGTCACTCAACAAATCATGCGGTTCCTTTTTCGCGGTGATTAGGAAATTGCTCATTTTGTATAGAAGCAATATATTGTTTCCCATGTCTTCTAGCGACTGCTTCTAGCATGTTACGTACACGTTTTGTAAGGTATCCTTGGTTTTGCAACGCTTCACAGTATGCATCATAATAAGCATATTTCGCCCACAGAAAGTCCTCCTGTTGGAATAAGAAATGGTTTGCGTACCATTCTCCAATTGTGTTGTAGTTAACATCTTCATTTGTATTCTCTGTTTGCTGAATAATACGATTCGGCAGAGCTTGAGATAACTTAGAAGCAGTGTGTTTTGTTTCAGACTGTAAAGATTGTTCTAATGTTGTAAGAATGTGATGCGTATTCATTTTTAACTCCCCTTTGTGTGAATGATGATTGTTATCTGTTTTTTAGGCTCACTATATTATTATACAATATCTGGTATGCTATCACCTGCATTTTGATTTGTATTTACAAAAACTTTTTATTTCATTTACAAAACTAAGTTATAATAAAGTGCGATGAATCATGTGGAAATAATAAAAAATAATAAAGGAATGACTCCATTGTATATAACGATAAAAGAAGCAGCGGAATATTTAAATCTTCCGGAATCTTATATTGAAGAATTAGTTCAGAAAAAGCGTATTCGAGCTTTGTATGACGGTGAGCAATATTTGCTTAATAAAGAACAATTCAATACGCACTTAGAGCAAATGGAAAAATATAAGCAGTTAGTGGAAGAAATATTAAATGAACCAATTCCAGAGGATATGGATGTGAAAGACGAAGACTAGATCATTTTGTATTCCTATATGAAATGTTATATGGTGTCATTTTTAAATACCGTTTTAAGATGTATAGGATAAACATCTTAAAACGGTATTTTCTTATGATGAAATAATCAACTTGAGTGAATGAAGGGCTAATATTATGCTAGGTATTGAAAAGAGCACTGCTATATAAATACAAATTAAAAAACCGAAATAAAACCCTTCTTTTTAGGCGGGAGAGAGCATCCGGCCGTGCATAGAAACGGTCAGATCCTTTTCCTGCCCCATGCCAAGTGAGAACAGAGAGAGAAAACGAGTGCAGGTCACCTGTTGTTATCCATAGCCACGGCTTATATGTCGAAAAAACAAAATGGATTTATATAGAAAAAGCAGTAGAATACTATATAGTTAGAGAATGCACGTACTTTGTGAGAGTAGCTGTATAATATAAGAATTTTAATATATTTAGACAGATGCATATTGTTCTGAAAGCAATTTCATAAGTATAATTTATAGCACTAGCAGGTGAGATGTAATATGCTGTTGCATTGCTTAAAAGGAGTATTCATATGAATAAGTTTCAAAGTTTGATTCAAGAAGAAAAGGAAGCTTTAAAGGTATTTTTAATATTATTTTATTTTATATTTTTGTTATATGACATTATATATTATTTTATATATCCTGCAATAGATATAAATGAGGCACAGATCGGATGGCCAGAAGGTGGATTGGGAATTGGAGTATATATTTTTATAGGTTCATTACTCCCAATTTCAATTTATCTCCAAAAAAGGAATCATACTTATTTTGTGAAATATTTATTTTTTATTGGGTATATGCTAATTGATTTGATTAATAATTTAATGATTTATTTACGCACGGATCGAGTATTTGAAAATGGAAACATAGTAGAGATGTTTTTCATACTTTTTGCACCAGTCTTTGTAAATAGAAAGTACTTTTGTTTAGTCTCTTTTGGTGTAATTGGCAAGTATGTTTTCTTTGCTTTATTATTATGGGATTTAAAAGTAGTCATTCCTCTTGTGCTATGCATCTTTTTTTTCGTTATTTCACGTTCTTTATTAAAGAGATTCCAATCGTATGTTAGCACAGTGGTGAAAGCATTGACGAATATCAAACAAACTGAAAATCTGGTACTAATCGGAAAAATGTCAACAGCAATTGGGCATGAAATTCGAAACCCATTAACCGCTTTAAAAGGATTTACTCAAATTCAAAAAGAACGTAATCCTGCTGATGTTGTTAGCTATGACATTATGTTACAAGAAATTGAGAGGATTAATGGAATTGTTAGTGAATTAATGTTACTTGGAAAGCCAAAACCAACAATGTATCAATTGTGTGATATGCAAAAGATTTTGTTATATGTTGTTCAATTGATGGAAAGTTATGCAATGCAATATGCTGTGAATATTCATATACAAATAGATGAGCCTTTACCTCATATAAATGGTGATGAAAAACAATTAAAGCAAGTTCTGTTAAATGTTATAAAAAATGGAATTGAATCTATGATGAGTGGCGGGAATTTAAAAATTCATGCGTATAAAACTGGTGAAGAAAACCTTTGTATTTGTATTCAAGACGAAGGGTGCGGTATGGATAGAGAGAAAATAAAGAAAATTGGTGAAGAGTTTTACACGACAAAGGAGAATGGAACAGGTCTTGGTCTAATGATTACATATAAAATTATTGAAGAACATCAAGGGGATATAAAAATTGAAAGTAGTGTAGGCATAGGAACAAAAGTTGAAATAATCTTACCGATTATATAATATATGAGAACAAGAGCACTTTGTCAGAAAAGTGCTCTTGTTGTGTAAATATAAACATTTTATAAAAGGTTCAAGAAGGCTTTTTTTTATAAAACACTTCGTTTATAATGAAGGAAAATATCGACATGTAGCATATAGCTAATGTACCGGTTTCAATGATTTAGATTTAAATAAAATTTGATTTTAAGTGAAAAAAGAGATGCGCACGCATCCTTTTTCTATGCTGATATTATGAAAGAGGTGGTATGGATGGAGTTAACATTATGGTCAAATGTATGTTTACACACAATTCAATTTCAAAAAGATGAAAAGAATTATATTGTAAAAGATACAGTTACAGGAGAAGCTTATAAAATGCCGCCGCTTTGTATTGATGCACTTGCGATGATGCGTGACGGATTTTTACTAGGGGAAATTGAAGAAAAGTTAAAGGAAGATTATCCAGAAGAAGAAGTGAATATTCTCGAATTTACGAGACAACTGTTAGAATTAGAGCTTGTTGGGATGGTTGATGGTGAAGAAATTATTTGTACGAAAAAGAAAGACAAAGATTATCTTTCATGGATCCGTCCTCGAATTGGACAGTTATTTTTGAATTGGAATAGAAAATATCGAAGCAGAGATCAATAATGGTCTCTGCTTTTTTGTGATGAACTAAAAGATAACGGCAAATGCTCTCGCGAAAGCACCGTCACTATTTTTAATTTTTAGAGGTGCTGCGGAAAAGAAGAAACGTTGCTTTCCAATCGCATCTAAATTTGTTAAGTTTTCGATTAAGTAAATATCATTCCCTAATAAAATATGATGGATAGGTGATGTTTCCGTTGTGACTTCATCTGGTGAAATGAAATCTAATCCAACAGATTTCACTTGTAATCGCACTAATTCTTCAGCAAGCTCTTCAGAGAGAGAGAATGCTTCTTCTGCATAAGCTTCTGTATTCCATTTTTCTGAGAGATTGGAATGAAAAATCACAATATCTCCTTCTTTCACTTCAACATCACGTAACACTTCTTTTGATAATTTTCTTTCTTGCACATGTGTTACATCAACGAGAATGGCTTCGCCTACAAACTGATCAAGCGGTAGTTGATCGATTGTTGTTGCTCCAGAAATAAAATGAGCGGGTGCATCACAATGTGTACCGACATGAACAACTGAATGAAAATCTGTTACTTGAAACCCGACTTCTTCCACGCTTGTAATCGGTTCTAGATGAATCGGTGGTGTTCCAGGAAATTGAGACATATTGTTTTCAAATGTTTGTGATAAATCGATAACTTTCATACCCGTATTCCTCCATTCGTGTTAGGTAAAAATAAAAAGCCCTTCTTTCAACCGAGAAAGAAGGGCTTTACATGCAGTTTTGTAAATTCATGTGTTATCTTCCAAAATGCAATACATTTTGCAGGATTTAGCACCTGTTCAGTTTGTATAAACTGAGGTTGCCGGGCTTCAAAGGGCCAGTCCCTCTGCCTCTCTCGATAAGAAGTTTTATTAAGTTTTAAAATTAAGAATTTTCGTTATTCTGATTGTAATTCATTTCCTTTTCTATTGCAAGATGAAAAAATAGGTGTTCACCCAATTGACGGGTGATGCATATTGTAGCTTATGTAAGTAAACTTCTGCAAAGGAGTGAGTGCAGTGACAGGGAGAATTTTAAATTATTATGCTGGTGGTAACACAGCGAGAGGTTTTTATAGCTTATATGAGGAAAATTTAATTGGGCTTGAAGGATTATTCATTTTAAAAGGCGGACCAGGGACAGGGAAATCATCATTGATGAAAGCGGTTGGCCGTGAATGGACTGAAAGAGGATATGATATTGAACTGCTACATTGTTCGTCTGATAATAACTCGATTGATGGCGTGATTATTCCAAAATTAAAAGTAGGGATTGTAGACGGCACCGCACCGCATGTTATTGAGCCGAAAGTGCCTGGCGTTGTGGAAGAATACGTAAACCTAGGAGCTGCTTGGGATTCAGAGAAATTGCGAAAGTATAAAGATGAAATTACACGTTATGTGTCAGAAGCAAGTGGTGCGTTCCAATCCGCGTATGCGTGTTTTCAAGAAGCGTTAGCGGTTCATGATGATTGGGAGAAAATTTATATTGATAATATTAATTTTCAAAAAGCGAATGAATTAACAGAAGAGCTCATTCAAAAACTGTTCGAGGATAAACAAGGGAAACATGCGGTTGTAAAACATCGTTTCTTAGGAGCGGCAACGCCAAAGGGTGCGGTTGATTTTGTTCCAAATTTAACAGAAGGTCTTCCGAATCGTTATTTTATAAAAGGGCGTCCAGGGTCTGGGAAATCAACGATGTTAAAAAAAATAGCAGTCGCAGCCGAAGAAAAAGGTTTTGATGTCGAGGTATATCATTGTGGATTTGATCCAAATAGCCTTGATATGATTATTGTAAGAGAATTAGGGTTTGCCATCTTTGATAGTACAGCACCGCATGAATATTTTCCGGTGCGAGAAGGCGATGAGATTATTGATATGTATGATCTTATTGTTACTCCGGGAACCGATGAAAAATACGCCACGGAAATTCGTGATGTTTCCATTCAATACAAGACCAAAATGAATGAAGCAATGTCTTTCTTAGCGAAAGCCAAAGCAGTACGAGATAAATTAGAGCATATCTATATCGCTGCGATGGATTTTACAAAGGTAGATGCCTATAAACAAGAAATACAGAGCGAGTTTGAGCGAATTGCCAAGCTTGTTGCTCAGGAGCAGAAATAGCGATAGCTGGACCACTTTTAAGGAGTGGTCCGTTTTGTATATAGAAAGCTGGATTCGGATTAGAATTTCCATAATCTTATATGGTATATTTTTCTAGATAAAAAAACGGTAGAAAATATATAAATACAAATTAAAAAACCGACATAAGACCCTTCTTTGTAGGTGGGAGAGAGCATTCGGCCATGCATAGAAGCGGTCAGACCATGGCAAGTGAAAACAAAGAGAGAAAACGAGTGCAGGTCACCTTTTGTTATCCATAGCCGCGGCTATATGTCGAAAAATCAAAATGGATTTATATAGTTTTCAACATAATGAAGGAATTCTATTATTTTTGTCGAATTTCCGGGGAAATGATCAGAAAATGAGAGTGATACATATGAAAGAGAAAATTCAATTTGAACTAGAGAGAATCGAGAAAGAGAATAACGTAAAAATCCTATTTGCAGTTGAATCAGGAAGCCGGGCATGGGGATTCCCATCGAAAGATAGTGATTATGATGTTCGTTTTGTATATATTCATCCAGTAGACTGGTATTTATCGATAAATGAAAAACGTGATGTCATTGAATACCCAATTAATGATGCTTTAGATATAAGTGGCTGGGATATTAGAAAAGCACTGCGGTTATTTGCAAAATCAAATCCAGCGCTATTAGAGTGGATTCGTTCTCCAATCTTTTATTCCAAGCAATCTGATTTTCCAGACCGCTTACAGGGGATGAGCGAAAATGATTTTGATCCAAAAGCAACGATTTATCACTACCTACATATGGCATCAAAAAATTATCGTGAATTTTTACAAGGTGAGAGAGTCAAATTGAAAAAATACTTCTACGTATTGCGCCCGATTTTAGCTTGTAAGTGGTTAGAAGAGAAAGGGACATTGCCACCGGTGGAGTTTGAGCGGTTGATAACTGAACTAACATTAGATTCAACAATCGTAAGTGAAATTGAAGATTTACTAGTAAAGAAAAAATCGGGTGTTGAGCTGGATGTTGGACCGAAAATTGTAGTATTAAATGAATTTTTAGAAGGGCAGATTACGTATTATGAGGAGTATGTGAAGGGGATTGAAAAAGGGATAGGAATAGATGTTGAGAAGTTGAATGTTTTGTTTCGGGATATGTTAAACTAGTAGGCGATAAATATATAATGAGGAGTAATAAAATGAAACAAGTTAAAGTTGTAGGAGCTATTATTCGAAATGAAGAGGGACTTATCTTATGTGCTTTACGATCTTCAGAGATGTCTTTACCTAACTTATGGGAATTTCCAGGTGGTAAGATTGAAGAAGGAGAGTCACCACAACAAACTTTAGTGAGAGAAATCCAAGAAGAGTTAGATTGCACAATTGAAGTTCATGGTTTTGTTGAAGAAGTGATGCATGAGTACCCTAACATAATTGTGAATTTATTAACGTATGAAGCAAAGATTACTGAAGGTAATCCAACAGCAAGAGAGCACGCCAAGCTAGAATGGTTAAGCCTTGACGAGCTCAAAACTTTAGAGTGGGCTCCTGCTGATATTCCAACAGTTGATAAATTATTATCGGATAAAGTCGGTAAATAAATTATTTGGCACGGGGTGGTGCAGTTTCCATTTAATGTTCATAGGTTTATCATTATGGCTACTTACGTAATCTACTTTACCTAAGTATACAAATGGAAGCGTCATCCCATGCATTTGGTTAAACTTTCGAACAAATAAATGGATGTGAATATCTTTTTCTTTATGGTAGATGTAATCTTTACCGCGTTCTGAACCATGACTTGTTTGATTTTGACTTTGCCAGTGGAAATGACCAGGATCAATAAAATAGTCGTGATAATGTAGATGATCTTCGATTTTTTCATCTTTATTTAAGTTGATAAATAATAAATAATGATTATGGACTCTACTAACACCTTCACGCCAAGTTCCTTCTTGAACCGCAGCGTTAAATAAGAAGATCAAATCATTTCTTGTATAATTTTGATAACGTATTAAACGCTCTCCTTGTTGAAGAAATTGGGTTGGTTGATAAGTACGACGATATTCAATTAATCCATACTCAATTCTTTCTTGAATCGCGGTTTTATTTTCTTTTAGAATAGATTGTAGTTCTAAAGGAATAATGAATGTTTCATTTTTTATATGTCCAAAACTCCACTTTTGTTTTTGGTAGGGTTCAGTTAGTTTTGACATGGCCCTTAAGATAAGATCTTTGTGCGTTTCACAATTGGTAGCTACATTAAATTGGTTTTCTAATTCTTTTAATACATCAGTAATAGCAATACAATTTTGTTTTAATGCAAGTCCCAATATAATAAATTCATAAGGCCATTTAAGTGGATACATATTTTCTAGCCGTTCACAAATTTCTATAGCATAGTTGTTTTGTAATAGTTTTTGATCTTCACTCGTTAGATCATTCATCTTCTCTTTTGTTTTTAACCATGATTTAAATTTGTTAATAAAGAACTGTAAGTTTGGTGCTTCTTCAATATATAAAAAATCAGCAATGCTAGGTGAACGACCGATGTCTTTTTTAAACTGATTGTAAATATCTTTTAACATAGCAATTGCATCCATGCGAATACTATCTATTTTATCTAATATTCTTTTTTGAGTAATAATGTCTAAGTCGACATATGAACCGCCGGGTAAATCTGCAAATTCTTGTTGAACAGCAATTCGAAGGCTGTCTTTGTCAAATGCTTTATGATTATGCTGGCCTGATAAAGCAAGAGGAACAATGAATGATTTTTGATGATTACCGATAAAATCAAGTATTGTAACAAATTCTTTATTATCGCTTTTACGTAAACCACGCCCCAATTGTTGAATGAAAATAGTTGGTGATTCTGTCGGGCGGAGAAATAGCACCATATTTAATTTTGGAATATCAATACCCTCATTAAAAATATCTACTGTAAATATGATTTGAAGCATATCTGTTTCATCTTCTAATCTTTCGATTACTTGACGGCGTGTATCTGGGGAATCATTGCCAGTTAAGTAAGTAGTATAATATCCTCGCTTATTAAATTCTTCACTCATATATTTGGCATGATCTATGTTGGTGCAGAAACCTAAGCATATAAGGCTATTTCCGCTGTATCCATATAAGTTCATCATGTTAATGATATAGTCTACACGTTCTTCATTTTTTAAAGCTCTTACAAGTAGGTTTTCATTATACAATCCATTGGTAAGAGAGATATCATTATAATTTATTGTGTCATCAGATACACCGAAATAATGAAAAGGAGCTAGTAGTTCTGCTTCAAGTGCATCTCTTAATCGGATTTCATAAACAACATTATGGTCACAGATTGCCAATACATCTTTACCATCTAAACGTTCTGGTGTTGCAGTTAATCCTAGTAAAAAGTCAGGATTAAAATAGTCTAATATTTTACGATATGTTTGTGCCTCGGCATGATGAAACTCATCTACAATAATGTAATCAAATGAGTTCCGAGAAAAATTGCTAAGTGTTTCATCACTAGATAGTGTTTGAACAGTTGAAAATAAAAAAGGGCTATCAAATTCCTTTTTAGTTCCTGTTAATAAACCACACCGAGCTGCATTTCCAAATACTTTTTCAAAAGTATGTTTTGCGCTTTGAAGTAACTCTTCTCTATGGGCTAAAAATAAAATTCGTTTCGGATTAAAATTTTTTACATCAAAGGCAGATAAGTAAGTTTTTCCGGTTCCAGTTGCCGCAATAACCACTCCTTTAGTTTTTCCAGATTTCCTAGTTTGGGAAAGAGCATGTAATGCATTCTTTTGCATGTTATTAGGAGATATACCGGTATGAGTATATTCATTTTGTTGCTCAGCGACCTTTGAAATATTAAAAGAACCGGATAGATCGGTTTTTCTATTCTGTAAAAATGCTTCATATTTTGAGAGTAGGTCATTATTTAAAGGTACAGCATGTGAGCTATCCCACATGAGGTTAAAACTCTTCTTTGCTTTGTGATAAATTGGAAGGTATGTTGTATCTGGAATTTTAACATTCCATTCATGTCCAGATTTTAAAGCAGCTTGTGATAAATTAGAAGAGCCTATAATAATTGTATTTAGATTTGAACATCTATGAAATAAATAAGCTTTTGTATGAAATGAATCATGACCAGAATCAAAAATTTTGACTTCTACATTAGAAAATTCTAGTAATTTTTTTAAAGCTTTAGCTTCAGTAATATTTAAATAAAATGAAGTTAGTATGCGAACCTTTTTACCTTGTCTTTCTAATTCTTGTAAAGGTTTAATCAACAACTGGAGTCCAGACCAGCGAATAAAACTTACCATAAAATCAATAGAATCTGAGGTGAGTATTTCAAATTTTAAAGATTTAAAGAAGTTTTGATTTTCTTTTTGATCATTCGAAATGAAATCAAGTTTTGATAAATAGAGCTCTTTATTAATTGGAAGTTGCTTATCGTCGTGACGATATAAAATAGATGACAATGGTAAATGTAAACTTTCCGTGTGTGGATGTATAATTTCAGTAATTTTAGAAGTTAAATTTAAAATCTCATCTATATTGGAACTTGTATATAATTGTTCAAACTTATCTCCTGTTTGTTTAGCTATATAATGAATAAGTGAATCAATGTATTCAGTAGGAGCTAAAGGGTGTTCAATATTGTTTTCAGGGTAATCTTTTTTTTGTTTCTTTAATTCTTCAAAAACGCTCTTAAGATTGTCCATACCTATCTCCCTAGTTGAAAATAATATAATTTATTGGTAATTTTATTCTCATTTTATCACGAAAAAGAAATAGTTTTATAAGGGCTGGCGTTTATATTGTTTAATGTTAAAACAAGTTATCCTCTTCACAAATATGAAGAGGATAACTTGTTTTCTATTCTATTTTTTTTAAATTTTTATCCGCTGGCCCCTCAATCACATCGCCATCAATCGAAAATCGTGATCCATGACAAGGACAATCCCACGTGCAATCACCGCCATTCCATTCCACCTCACAGCCAAGATGCGTACAAGTCGTGTCGACGATGTGTAGTTTTCCATCATCATCTTTATAAGCACCAGCACGCTTTCCATGTACTCTTACAACAGCACCTTCGCCATTTTCTAGGTCTTCTGGTTTGCGAAGAGCAAATTCTAATTTGCCTTCAATCAAATGTTTTGCGACATCCAGGTTTTGAGAAACAAATGTTTTAATATCTGGATCTGCATGGAATCGTGACGGAGCAAATAGTTCTTTGTAAGGGCTATCTACTTTTGTAATGGAAGCTTTCAGTAGTAGTGCTGCAGCTGTTCCAGTTGTCATGCCCCATTTTCGGTAACCTGTTGCGACGAATATGTTTGGGCTGTTTTCATTGATATGGCCGATGTAAGGAAGTTTATCTAGTGTGATTAAGTCCTGTGCTGACCATCTGTAAGGAATTTCATCTACTCCAAATGTGTCTTCTGCAAAAGAGTGCAGTGCTTCATAGTGCAGCATTGTGTTAATTCCTTGCCCCGTTTTATGACTTTCTCCGCCAATAAGAATGAGTTTTTCCCCATCCACTGTTGTGTAGCGTACGGAACGCTTTGGATTATCAATGTTTAAGTACATGCCCCCGGGATAGTCTTGTTTTGCTTTTATTGCGAGAACATAGGAGCGTTCGGCATACATTCTCGCAAAGAAAAAGCTGTTTGCATCATAAAATGGGAAATGTGAACAAGAGACTATATACCCACACGTGATGCGATGACCATCTTTTGTAATAACTTGTGGATAAAATCCTTTCTCTACATCGATTGCGGTTGTTTGCTCATAGATAATTCCACCAGCTTCAATAAATTGCTCTACAAGACTTTTTAAATAGCGAAGTGGATGGAATTGTGCTTGTTTTTTCATCACAAGTGCTGCTTGAATTGGGACAGGGAGGGAAATAGATTCGACGTATTCACAAGGGATATTTAGTTTTTTATAAGCTTCGTATTCTTTTGTCAACTTTCGAAGGTTCTCTGTATCGTTTGTATATAAGTAGGCATCTTCTTCGGTGAAGTCACAATCAATATTATGAGTTTGCACAGTTTTTTTTATAAATTGTAGTGCTTCGTCATTTGCTTCATAGTATAAACGGGCCTTATCGGCTCCAAAGTGATTCATAAGCTCATCATAAATGAGATCGTGTTGCGCTGTAATTTTTGCGGTTGTATGTCCCGTTGTTCCATTCAAAATGTTTCCAGAGTCAATTAAAGTAACATTCATACCTTCTTTTGCAAGCAAATAAGCGGTAGTAATTCCTGTAATTCCTCCGCCGATAATCGCAACTTCTGTTCTTATATTTTCTGATAGCTTAGGAAAAGTAGGCAGTGTAGTAGAATCTCGCCAGTACGGTTCCGGGAATTGGGGAAATGAATGTGTTTCCATAAGTATAATCCTCCTAGTTTAGATCAATGTGTTACTTAATTTTTCCAATTAATATAGAATTTATGTATATTGTTCTTAGTTCAGGAGAAGGAAAGGGTTTGATTTGCATAAAAGGAATTCATGAAGAATCTTTTGAAAATGCTAAAAATATTAAAATGTTTTTTCAAACGAAAAATTATTTTAATATAATAAAAAATGTTTTGTATTTTATAAATGCATTTTGGGAATATTCAATTTTATAAAGCGGAATTCATATTCATATATAAGGTATTCTTAAGTAAGGGTGGCTTTATTGTATGTGTAATTATTTATATATAGAGTGGATAGATGCCCATAAAATCTACGTTTTTCCTTTGGTGGAATACAAAGTAATTATAAAAATATAACCACATTTTATTACTAGGTCATAAAAGTTATTGACAATATGGAAAGTCTATTGATATGATTCATCATGTGGAAAGGTTGATAAAGAGTAAAAAGAGAAATGTTTTTCATTGATAATAAAAGCAAAAATGAGTGACAATAGAGTGAGTATGATTTACTTATTATAAATGCTTTTTGTAAGTACGTAGTGTTATCAATCTGGAAACAAGAATTGATTTATGCAAGTTGAGTAAGCTCGGCATAAGAAAGGGGCAAAAGGATGAAGGAGCTTCATACGTTTGGATGGTATGCAGCACGTGTATCGCCGCATTTGCCAAAAAAAGCATTTAAACCAGTTCCAACCCGTCTGTTTGGTGGACTGGCTTATTTACTTGTGGCAGTAGCTGGATTAGTAACGATTGGTTTATTCGATTTAAATGTGTGGGCAAATCTCGGGATTGCAATTGTTCTTGGGTTATGCTTTGCTTCACTTGGCTTTTTAGGACATGAAATTTTGCATGGTACAGTTGTGAGAAAAGCTTGGCTTCGCGACTTTTTAGGAGCGATTGCATTTATGCCGTTGTCTACTGGTCCAAAATTATGGAGAAAGTGGCATAATGCAACTCACCATGTGCATACGCAACATGAAGAGAATGATCCTGATGCTTGGCCGACGTTTGAAAAGTTAAAGAAGAGTAAATTTTTGAGCTGGGTATATCATTTGCCATTGCATGTGCGTTCTTTCTTTAGTTTTCTGTCTCTAACAATTCAATTTACATTGCATTCAACGCGGATGTTCTTTCATTTTATAAAAGAATTTAAGTCATCGAATCAAAAATCCGTATGGCTTCAACTTCTTTTGCCGTGGACAGTGTGGATTAGTTTACTATTTATTATGGGTCCTGGGAAGTGGTTTTTTGCTTATATCATTCCATTATTCATCGCAAACTTTATCGTAATGGGATATATTGCAACAAATCATCGCTTAAATCCAATCGTTCCTGTGAATGATCCACTAGCTAACTGTTTATCTGTAACAGTGCCGCGCTGGGTTGACGTTTTACATTTCAATTTCTCATATCATACAGAACATCATTTGTTCCCTGCTATGAGTTCAAAATATTATCCGTTAGTAAAAGAGAAGATTAAAGAAATGTGGCCGGAGCGTTATCATGAAATGCCAATGACGAAAGCAATGGTAGCGCTTTGGAACACGCCTCGTGTGTACTATCAAGGTAGTGAATTAATTGATCCTCATAGAGAACATTTCTACGGTTCTTTAGGGAATGGGTTAGACCCTCATAATATTTCCTATCGTCAGGAACACATTGAAGAACAGGAAGCTGTTAAAAAAGTGAATCAATGATTACTAAATAATAGTCTAGAAATCCTATAAAATAAAAGCAAGCTACAGAAAAAGTAGCTTGCTTTTTATTTTTAGAAAGAAACTGCTTTTTCTTTCTTCGTATTGACTTGCGTGGAATTATTTTGTTTACGCTGTAGTCGTTTTTCTAATTTGTTTACGAGATACGTAAACAAAAGTACGAGTGCAAGGTAATAGGTACCGACAACAATATACGTTTCTAATTGTTGGAAATTACCAGCAGCTATCGAGAGACCAGAGCCCCATAATTCAGGCATTCCTACGTATGCGACAAGCGAGGAATCTTTTAAACCAATAATAAATTGGTTGCCAAGCGGCGGGATAGAAAAGCGTAAAGCTTGTGGCAAAATGATGCGACGCATAGCGAGTGGGTAGGACATTCCTAAAGAACGTGCTGCCTCTAATTGCCCTCGGTCGACGGATTGAATGGAGCCACGAAAAATTTCTGTAATATATGCACCGTTATGAATCGCTAAGGCAATGGCACCTGCCCAAAATGGTGAGAAGACGATAACAGATGTAATACCAAAGTAAAGGATAGCGATTTGAACAATAAGTGGTGTGCCACGGATAACCGCGATATACACATTTGCAATGCTATTGAGCACTTTATTATTTGAAATACGAAAGAAGGCAAATAGAAGTCCAATTAACGAACCAAGAAGCAGTGAAGTTAATGTTAATTGCAGTGTAAGGACTACTGCTTTTAGAAAGGTTGGATACGTAGATACAAAGATTTCAATCATTACGGTCACCTCAATTTAAATAAATTATATTTTAGTAAATAGATGTAAATGCCCCACGGGTCAGGTGGGGCATCGCTTATTGAGTAAACATAGATCATTCTTTTTAAGGGTAATAAAGACTAAGTGATATAAGCACTTTCAAGTTATTAAAAGGATTGTGTCACTTTATCCCGCATTAACAGGCAGTAATACCCTCACCTCAAAGTTCAGCAAAAAGCAAAGAAGTTAGGTGGGGAATAAACTGCCTGTAAAAGCCCGATTCGTTCAACTAATGATCAGTCGGGATGGAGAAAACCCCTACTGATCAAAGTTTCACTTTATTTCGTCTGAGCTTCTTCCCCAAGAATATTACGACCAAACCATTTTTTACTAATTTTTTCATATGTGCCATCTTTAACGATTTCATCTAATGCTTTGTTAACTTTCTTCACCATTTCTTTATCATCTTTGCGAACCGCAATACCCATTTCATCAAGGTTCAACGGTTTGCCGGCTTCTTTTATATTGGATTTTCCCTCTTTTATCATGCGAAGACCTACCATTTGATCGGTAATAACAGCATCTACACGACCTGGCTCTAAGTCCATAAGAGCCGTAATATCGCTGTCGTATTCTGTAATTTGATCTGTATGCTTTTCAACAAGTGCTTTAAATGTGCTTGCTTTTACAACACCAATTTTTTTCCCTTTTAGATCTTCTGCTGAAGAGATAGCATTGTTCTTTTTGGCAACGAAAATTTGGGCGCCAGAGCGATAATATGGATTCGTAAAGTTAACGGCTTTTAAGCGCTCTTCTGTAATCGCCATACTTCCTAAAATTACATCATATTTTTTTGCTTTCAGTCCTTGAATTAATGTTTCCCAAGGATTTGTAACAGGAACAGGTTTCATGCCCATTTTTTTGGCAAGTGCTTCACCGATTTCAACATCAAAGCCGACGAGTTTTCCGTCATTTTCTTTATAATTAAAAGGTTTATATAAACCACTCATTGCATAGCGAAATTCTTTCTCTCCACTTGTCGAAGTTGAGCTACTTTCCTTA
This sequence comes from Bacillus sp. DX4.1, assembly GCF_030348195.1. Classification (NCBI taxonomy): domain Bacteria; kingdom Bacillati; phylum Bacillota; class Bacilli; order Caryophanales; family Bacillaceae; genus Bacillus; species Bacillus sp. DX4.1. The sequence goes on from NZ_JAUCFT010000008.1 coordinate 469,582, forward strand.
CTACAGGCTCCCAGTATTAAAGATGTGCATAACGTAATCGCTGCAAAAACAGTAAACATTTTCTTTTTCATAAAGCCCCTCCTCTATATTTATCCTGCACATACGGGCAGTAAGGCCGTATTTTCAAGATGCTATGGAAAAATTTCTATGGGCGGGGAGGCTAATCTGCCCGTAAGCGTTTAAATCGTTCAACTGACCATCAGCGGCGAATGAAGAAACGTGTTAATGGAAGTTGCGTTTTATAAAATGTTTCGTAAAAACTGTTTTGCTCGTTCATTTGAGGGTGCTGAAAAAAATTGTTCTGGTGCTGTATCTTCCACAATTTGTCCATCATCCATAAAAATGACTCGATCCGCCACCTCTCGTGCAAAGTTCATTTCATGCGTAACAATTACCATTGTCATTCCTTCTTGAGCTAGATCTTTCATAACTTGTAATACTTCTCCAACAAGTTCGGGGTCAAGAGCCGATGTAGGCTCGTCGAACAGCATAATTTTTGGATTCATCGCAAGTGCTCTTGCGATTGCGACACGTTGTTTTTGACCACCAGATAAAAGGTGTGGCGTTACGTTCGCTTTATCTTGCAAGCCGACTTTTTCTAATAAGTCATTTCCAATTTCTCGAGCTTTTGTTTTTTCTAGTTTCTTAACGTGAATAGGTGCTTCTATGATGTTTTCTAATGAGGTCATATGAGGAAAGAGGTTAAAGTGCTGAAATACCATTCCAACATTTTCGCGGACTGTATTTAAGTTTGTATGCTTTGGATCAATTCGCTTTCCTTGTAAGTGTATTTCGCCTTCATCGTACATTTCTAAAAAATTGAGACAGCGGAGTAAAGTACTTTTCCCTGAACCGCTGGCACCGATTAAAACAACAACTTCTTTTTCCTTTACTTCTAAATTGACGCCTTTTAACACGTCTAGTGAGCCAAATGATTTTACTAGATTTTGAACCTGAATCATACCAATCCCCCAGTCAAAATTGTATTTTACAAATGCTGCCCCTTATTTCTGTTATTAGTCATAAAACGGCAAAACCCTTTATTTTTTGCGAAAAAACATTGTTTAGATGCAGAGGATACCGGAAAGGTTGGCCCATTTTTTACTATATAAATCCATTTTGATTTTTCAACATATAAACCGCGGCTATGGATAACAAAAGGTGACCTGCACTCGTTTTCTCTCTTTGTTTTCACTGTGTCTGGGGTAGGAAAAGGATCTGATCGCTTCTATGCATGGCCGGATGCTCTCTCCCACCTAAAAAGAAGGGGTTTATGTCGGTTTTTTAATTTGTATTTATATATGTACGACTTGCCGATAAGAGTATACGAGTAGGCCGTAAAGCTTAGAGTCTAAGGTAATAAGTTTTTATCTTAAATGATTGATGTTTGAATACATTTGTAATCTGTATGGGATAGTTATAGTAGGTAAGTACAAGTTAGTGGAAGTAGAAAGTTTACCAGGTTATAAGAAACTAGCAGAACCAGTATCATTCGAAATCAAAAAAGGAATGACAGAAGTTCTATCATTGAAAGTAGAAAACGAACTGTTAGATAAAGGAAATGTAGAAATTACAAAAGTGGACAAAGATAACAAATCACTGTTAGCAGGTGTAGTGTTTTCAGTTCAAGATGAAGCAGGAACTGAAATCACAAAAGTAACAACGAGTGAAGACGGAAGAGCAACAATTTCTGATTTATCTGTAGGTAAGTATAAGCTGGTAGAAGTAGAAAGTTTACCAGGTTATAAGAAATTAACAGAGCCAGTAACATTTGAAATTAAAAAAGGAATGACAGAAGTTTTACCATTGAAAGTAGAAAATGAAATGGTAGACAAAGGCTCTGTCGAAATTACAAAAGTTAATGCTGAAAGCAAGTCTGTATTACCTGGGGCTGTGTTTGAAGTTCGTGATCAAGACGGAAAAACAGTCATAAAAGTAACAACAGATAAAGCAGGAAAAGCAACAATTTCAGATTTACCTGCAGGTGATTACACACTTGTGGAAGTAGAGGCACCAACAGGATATGAAAAATTAACAGAGCCGATTTCAGTTAAAATTGAAAAAGGAATGGTAAATCCAGTTCAGTTAGAAGTTCTGAATAAATTGCTTCCAGGAGGATCAGGAACGGAAGAACCAGGAGGACCAGGAACAGAAGAACCAGGAAAACCTGGAACAACAGATCCAGTACAGCCTGAAAAACAATTACCAAAAACAGGACAGAAGTTACCTGTAGAACCATATATGGGAGCACTTCTTGTAATGATGAGTTTTGGGTTGCTTTTAGCAGGCCGAAGACGAAGCAAATAATTGAAGTTTAAAAGAGGGTATTCTCAAAGTATCGAATTACTTTGGGGATGCCCTCTTCTTCTATTAGAAAGTTATCTTAATAAAATTATGTACAGGAGAGAATATTTCATGGATTATAGATAAATTTGTTATAAAAAATATTTAAAACTATGAACGTTTCCGTAACATTTGTCTTCGTATCTTTTATATGAAAATTATAGCAAGATATAATAAAGTTATAATATTTGAAAGGGTGTCTTTTATGAAAAAGGAGAAAAGACAACAGTTAATTAAACAATTGGTGAGAGAGTATGAAATAGATACACAAGAGAAATTGCTAGAGTTGTTAGAGGAGCAAGGGGTATTAGTTACACAAGCAACTATTTCTCGAGATATTCATGAATTGAATTTAATAAAGGCAACCTCTTCAACAGGGATAGTAACATATAAGATTTTTACAGAAGATAGTCTACAAGTCGATATGCAGTTAAAGAAAAAGTTAAGAGAAGTTGTTGTAAAGATCGATTATGTAGATCAACTAACTATTATTAAAACAATGCCAGGTAATGCTCATGTGATTGGTGCTTTATTAGATTCTTTAAACTGGAAAGAAAAAGTAGGGTGTATATGTGGAAATGATACATGTCTTGTGATTTCTCAATCAAAAGCAGATAGGGAAATTTTGAAAGAGAGAATAAAGTTGATTATGTAAATGAGAAGACTGTTTCTAATTATAATTAGAAACAGTCTTTTTTATCCCGCTATTCGCGGGCAGTAATACCCCCACCTCAAATTTCTGCAGAAAGCAAAGGGGAAACTGCCCATGAAAGCCCGATTGGTTAGGGCTAATAATCAGCAGGGGATGAAGAAAACCCCCACTGATTGAAGTTTCACTTTATAAAGAATATAAAATTTTAATATAAAATAGTAAACCAGTATACATTTAATATACGTAATATACGGCTGTTATTTCATTTATGAGGTGAAATAACTTATAAAAATACGAACATATATATATTAAAAAAATAACCTGTGAAATATTTCACTTTAAAATGTTAGCGTTTTCACGGATGCGTATGTACATACCGTTTATTATGTAATTGTAAGGCAGCAAACAAATTTAAAAGGAGGTACAACAAATGAAACATCCGATACATGTTACTTCAGAAATTGGAGAGTTAGAAACGGTTTTACTAAAACGTCCTGGTAAAGAAGTTGAAAATTTGACACCAGAATTTTTACAGCAATTATTATTTGATGATATCCCATACTTACCAATTATTCAAAAAGAACATGATTATTTTGCACAAACATTACGCAATCGAGGTGTTGAGGTTCTTTATTTGGAGAAACTAGCAGCTGAAGCGTTAGTTGACAAAAAGCTTCGGGAAGAATTTGTTGATCGTATTTTAAAAGAAGGACAAGCAGATGTAAATGTTGCACACCAAACTTTAAAAGAATATTTACTTTCCTTTTCAAATGAAGAATTGATTCAAAAAATTATGGGTGGAGTGCGTAAAAGCGAAATTGAAACCAGTAAGAAAACACACCTTTACGAATTGATGGAGGATCATTATCCATTCTATTTGGATCCAATGCCGAATTTATATTTTACTCGGGATCCAGCAGCGACAATTGGTGACGGCTTAACTATTAACAAAATGAGAGAACCAGCACGTAGACGTGAATCATTATTTATGGAATATATTATTAAATATCATCCACGTTTTGCAAGTCATAATGTGCCGGTTTGGTTAGATCGTGACCATAAGTTTCCAATTGAAGGTGGCGACGAACTTATCTTAAATGATGAAGTAATTGCGATTGGAGTATCCGCTCGTACTTCTGCCAAAGCAATCGAACGCTTAGCAAAAAATTTATTTAGTCGTCAAGATAAAATTAAGAAGGTACTAGCAATAGAGATTCCAAAATGTCGTGCGTTTATGCACTTAGATACAGTATTTACAATGGTTGATTATGACAAATTTACGATTCATCCAGCTATTCAAGGTCCGAAGGGAAATATGAATATTTATATTTTAGAAAAAGGACAGGATGAAGAGACTCTCAAAATTACACACCGGACATCTTTAACTGAGGCTTTAAAAGAAGTATTAGGTTTAAGTGAATTAGTACTCATTCCTTGCGGAGGAGGAGATGTTATTGCTTCTGCTCGTGAACAATGGAGCGATGGGTCTAATACGTTAGCAATTGCACCGGGAGTAGTTGTTACATATGATCGCAATTATGTATCAAATTCTTTATTACGCGAGCATGGTATAGAAGTTATCGAAGTATTAAGCTCTGAATTGTCTCGCGGTCGTGGGGGTCCACGTTGTATGAGTATGCCAATCGTTCGAAAAGATATTTAGTACAAATAATAGAGAAGGTAGGGATGAATTATGTTAATGACAAAACCAAACTTAAAAGGAAGAAGTTTTCTTGCAGAAAAAGATTTTACGGAAGAAGAGTTGTTATACTTTCTTGATTTAGCAGCAGAATTAAAAGAAAAAAAGAAAAATGGCATCCCACATCGTTATTTAGCCGGTAAAAATGTTGCACTCTTATTTGAAAAAACTTCAACTCGTACACGCTGTGCATTTACAGTAGCATGTACGGATTTAGGTGCAAGTCCTGAGTATCTAGGTAAAAATGACATTCAGCTAGGAAAGAAAGAGTCTGTTGAAGATACAGCAAAAGTTTTAGGACGCATGTTTGATGGTATTGAATTCCGGGGATTTGAGCATTCTACAGTGAAATCTCTAGCAGAACATTCTGGTGTACCAGTATGGAATGGCTTAACGGATATGTGGCATCCAACCCAAACACTTGCAGATCTGTTAACAATAAAAGAACATGTAGGACACTTGAAAAACGTCAAACTGGTTTACGTTGGAGACGGACGTAACAATGTGGCCAATAGTTTATTAGTTGGTGGAGCGATTGTTGGAATGGAAGTACGTATTTGTTCCCCAGAATCATTATTGCCAGCACAGGAAATAATTGATATAGCGAAAAAATATAATGACCGCGTGATGGTAACAAGTAACATCGAAGAAGCTGTTGCAGGTGCAGACGTTATCTATACAGATGTATGGGTATCTATGGGGGAAGAAGATAAATTTGCTGAACGTATTGAACTTCTTCAGCCGTATCAAGTAAACATGAAAATGCTTAGAAAATCCGGAAATGAAAATGTGATTTTCTTACATTGTTTACCTGCATTTCATGATGTAGAAACGATGTATGGAGAGGAAACATACGAGAGATATGGATTGAAAGAAATGGAAGTAAGCGATGAAGTATTCCGCAGTGAGCATTCAAAAGTATTTGATCAAGCAGAAAATAGAATGCATACAATTAAAGCGGTTATGGCAGCTACTTTAGGAGATATGGAATAAAGAAGGAGGAGAATCTTCCTTCTTTATTCTCCCTTATACTATATAATTCACTATTTTTATCTATTCCTATCTTATAAAAGAGAGGTGAGTGTAATGGGTGAAGAAAAGAAACTAGGACTGTTTACTTTAACGGCTCTTGTTGTTGGTTCCATGATAGGTGGTGGAGCATTTAACTTAGCCAGTGATATGGCAAGAGGTGCCGGCGCGGGTGCCATTATTATTGGTTGGATTATAACAGGTATTGGTATGATCGCCCTTGGATTATCATTTCAAAACTTAACTGTTAAACGACCAGATTTAGATGGTGGCATTTTTAGTTATGCAAAAGCAGGATTTGGTAATTTTATGGGCTTTAACAGTGCATGGGGATATTGGTTGTCCGCTTGGCTTGGAAACGTAGCTTACGGTACATTGTTATTTTCATCACTCGGTTATTTTTTTCCAATCTTTGAAGGCGGTCAAAATGTAGCTTCGATTATTGGAGCGAGTATATTACTATGGTGTGTTCATATGCTAATTTTACGAGGTGTGCAATCAGCAGCACTTGTTAATTTAGTAACAACGATAGCAAAATTAGTCCCTGTTTTTGTGTTTATTATTGTAGGAATCTTTGCATTTCATATTGATATTTTCTTAGATGGATTTTGGGGACAAGGAGCTACTTTTTCCTGGGGATCAGTAGGGAGCCAAGTTAAGAGTACAATGCTTGTAACTCTTTGGGTATTTATCGGAGTAGAAGGTGCCGTTGTCCTATCAAGTCGTGCAAAAAGCCGAAGCGACGTTGGAAAAGCGACTGTCATTGGATTAATTGGTACTCTCATTATTTATATCCTACTTACATTATTATCTCTAGGCATCATGCAGCAAGCTGATGTTGCCAATCTGAAAAACCCAGGAATGGCATATATATTTGAAAGTGTTGTTGGGAAATGGGGAGCCATTTTTATTAACCTAGGTTTAGTTATTTCAGTATTAGGCGCCTGGTTAGGGTGGACTTTACTAGCATCTGAAATTCCGTATTTAGCTGCTAAAGACGGCGTATTTCCGAAATGGTTTGCGAAGGAAAATAAAAATAAAGCTCCTGTAAATTCTTTATGGTTAACAAATGGTTTAATTCAAGTCTTCTTGCTAACATTTGTTGTTTCAGATCAAGCATATAATTTTGCGTTTTCTCTCGCTTCCTCTGCCATTTTAATTCCGTATGCCTTTTCGGCATTCTATCAATTTAAGCATAGTTTACAATCTGAAGAAAAAGATCGAACAAAGAATATAGTAATTGGTTTGGTTGCGAGTGTTTATGGAATCTGGTTAGTTTATGCAGCTGGTTTAGATTATTTATTATTAACAATGACCTTATATGCACCAGGAATTTTCATCTTTTACAATGTTCAAAAACAAACGAATCCAAAACAAATATTTACTCGTGTTGAACTTGCTTCCTCTGTAGCCATTGGAGCGTTAGCGTTTTTTGCGATTTATGGATTGATTACAGGTAATATTACTTTTTAAATTAACGGAAGATGTCTTCTCTTATAAGATCTTGTAAACATGAAACCAATTGGAGGGATGAAGTATGAAACGGAGAAAAATCGTAGTTGCATTAGGAGGAAATGCTATACAATCTGGAAATCCTACTGCACAAGCACAACAAGAAGCATTGGAAAAAACAGCGGAACAACTTGTTAAAATTATGGAAAATGATGTGGATATTGTTATTGCACACGGAAATGGTCCGCAAGTAGGTAACATTTTATTGCAACAAAAAGCAGCGGATACGGAAAAAACACCTGCAATGCCATTAGATACTTGTGGTGCAATGAGCCAAGGAATGATTGGGTATTGGATGGAAAATGCGATTGAAAAGGCTTTGAAAAAGCGTAAAATAAAAAAAGATGTTGCGACGGTTATAACACGCGTTATTGTAGATGAAAAGGATGAGGCATTCGAAAATCCAACAAAACCAATTGGACCTTTTTATACAGAAGAGGAAGCAAGAAAGTTAATGGAAGAAACAAAAGCGGTATTTAAAGAAGATGCAGGACGTGGTTGGAGACGCGTTGTACCATCACCAAAGCCTGTGAGTATTCATGAGCATAAAATAATTAATTCTTTAGTGGAGGATGGAGATATAGTAATTGCTGTTGGAGGCGGAGGAATCCCGGTTATTGAATCAGAAGAGGGATTAAAAGGAACTGAGGCTGTTATTGATAAGGATTTTGCTGCTCAAAAACTAGCTGAATTAGTAGATGCCGATACACTTGTTATCTTAACTGCAGTTGATAATGTTTATATAAACTTTAATAAAACGGATCAAAAGAAATTAGAGGCTGTTACAGTTGATGAATTAGTACAATATATGCAGGATAATCAATTTGCTGCAGGAAGTATGCTCCCGAAAATTCAAGCTGCTATAAACTTTGCTAATACAGATCCAAAGCGAAAAACGATTATTACCTCACTAGAAAAAGTGTATGACGCATTAGAAGAAAATGCGGGTACTATTATTTCTAAGCAGGATGCATGTGTTTGTGTATAAAATACAAATCTTCCATCACTATTACCTTCCATATGTATAAAAAGAATGAAGTGATTTGCTTCATTCTTTTTATGTGCAAATTATTTTCCTATAACTAACGTTCATAAAGTATTCATGGGTAAATAAGGGGTTCGGAAACTAATTATGATAAAATAATTTTTGAAGGCGCTTTCTTTAAGTTTCACTCCGATATATAGAAAGAGGGAGTTTTATGAAAAGGCGAAACGTAGTTGAAGACTTGAAGCAATTTGAATTATTTACTCATTTAACAGATAAAAAATTGAAAAGTCTAACAGAACTCATCTATTGGCGAACCTATAAAAAGGGTCAATTTTTATTTCTAGAAGGTGATTCAAGGGAACGAATTTACTTTATGTTAGATGGATTTGTAAAATTAGAACGAGTCAATCAAAGTGGAAATTTATTATATGAGGACTATGTAAAGCGATTTTCTATGTTTCCTTATAGCGGTATGTTTACAGATGAGGCATATGATTATACGGCTGTAGCAATGACAGACGTAGATGTATATTATATTCCTACTATTATTTTTGAAGACATGGTTAAATCAAGCCGAAAACAGCTTATATACACTGTTCACCAATTATCTTCTATACTGAAAGCAAATGAAAGTCGTGTACAAAATATTACAATTCCAAATGCACAAGATCGTGTCATTCAGACGTTAAACTATTTAATGAACGATTTAGGAGAACAAGAGGGAGAAGAAATTGTAATTTCATGTCCATTCACAACAATCGAAATTTCTAAAATATCTGGAACGTCTCGTGAAACAGTTAGTGGAGTGTTAAAACAATTAAAAAATGATAGTATTGTTACAATGCTCGGTAAAAAAATTACAATACATGATCCAACATATTTTGAGGAAGTCTCGATGTGAAAACTTCATAAAGGTATTGTTACAATGATAATAAAATTGATTGTGAATTCTCCTTTTCATATTTATATATATATAAATCCATTTTGATTTTTCGACATATAGCCGCGGCTATGGATCACAAAAGGTGACCTGCACTCGTTTTCTCTCTTTGTTTTCACTATGTCTGGGGCATGAAAAGGATCTGACCGCTTCTATGCATGGCCAGATGCTCTCTCCCACCTAAAAAGAGGGGTTTTATGTCGGTTTTTTAATTTGTATTTATATAATTCAAGTTCTTTATATATTTATAAAGAACTTTTTTCATGTTATTTAATATAAAAAGATTGTATATTCCTGTACTGTTGGCTAAAATCGATAATAAAACAAAGGGGGAAGGAAAAGAGAATGATTCGGATTGAATATGATAGGTTAGTAGCCATTTTCTACAGTATAGGAGTATTACTATTAATAAAGATGCCAGGTGATAATGAGTCAATCGGAGAAAAGTTGTTCCAAACGTATAGTATTCCAGCAGATACGCATATTTATATGAATTATAAAATTTCTAATATATGGATTTCGTCGTTTGTATTACAGTTCATTTCTGTTCTATTTCTTGTGAAATGGCTGAAAACAAAGGACTCTAATTGGTTACAAAAAATAAATAAAATAAAAGTAACGACTGTGTGTGTAGTGATTATAGGAATGCCATTTTTTTTAAATAAAATGCTCCAAACTCTTGATAAAACATGGTATTACACAGGCAAAAAGGGGACAGAAGCAATCGAATACAAAAAGGAGGATAGTAAATGTACATTTGAGAAAAAGGGAGATAATATTGCGGGAAATTGTTTCATTACTTTAAAAAACTATCAAAATCATTCACAAGCATTACAGCTCGTTTTATATCAAGATGAAAATCAGAGAGTGCAGAGCTATCAAGTACCGAAACCTGTTTACTTACATCGACACGAAACAAAGAAATTTCAATTCCAAATTCCAGTTGCCTACGGAGAATCCAAATTAGAAAACAGGGCACCAAATATTAAATTACAGTTATTAAATGAAAAGCTTTAGGCTTAAAATTAGCTGATGAAAAAGTCAGTTTGTATAAACTGTAAAGAAGTTATATAGGAGAAACATTTACAAATGAAAAAGAAAATTGAACTTTAGTCATCCAAAATGTCCTTAGTAGTGAGACAAAATTGGATGACTTTTTATTTTACCCCGCTATTCGCGGGCAGTAAAACCTCCGCTGAACAAAATACCATTTTATGTAAGATTAACCATACTTACATGTCATTAATAAAATAGGAGTATTATTTCTTAGCTGAAAGTAGATATTTAATAGGAGTAACAAAATTCTCGTTGCAAACTCCTCATATTTTGTTATGATAGTGTTACGAAAACGTTTGCATGAATTCTTAAGAATGCAAAAGGAGAGAACTATTATGAATAAAACATGGTGGAAAGAAGCAGTAGCTTATCAAATTTATCCGCGGAGCTTTATGGATTCTAATGGCGATGGTATTGGAGATTTACAAGGTATTATTGCAAAGCTAGATTATTTAAAGGATTTAGGAATAGATGTGATTTGGATTTGTCCAATGTATAAATCGCCTAATGATGATAATGGCTATGATATTAGTGATTACCAAGATATTATGGATGAGTTTGGCACGATGGCTGATTTTGATAAGTTATTGGATGAAGTGCATAAACGTGGTATGAAGTTAATTATTGATTTAGTTATTAATCATACAAGTGATGAGCATCCCTGGTTTATTGAATCACGTTTTTCCAAAGACAATCCAAAGCGTGATTGGTATATTTGGCGCGATGGTAAAGACGGACAAGAACCGAATAACTGGGAAAGTATTTTTAGTGGTTCCGCTTGGGAATACGACGAGGCGACAGAGCAATATTTCTTACATTTATTCTCACGTAAGCAGCCGGATTTAAACTGGGAAAATAAAGAGGTTCGTGAGGCTTTATATGGCACTGTGAACTGGTGGTTAGATAAAGGAATTGATGGATTCCGTGTGGATGCAATTAGTCATATTAAAAAAGAAGAAGGCTTGCCCGATATGCCAAATCCAGAAGGGCTAAAATATGTACCTTCTTTTGATAAGCATATGAATGTAAACGGAATTCAACCTCTCTTAGAGGAATTGAAAGAGAGCACATTCTCAAAGTACGATATTATGACTGTTGGTGAGGCAAATGGTGTGAAGGTTGAAGATGCTGATCTTTGGGTTGGAGAAGAGAATGGTAAATTCAATATGGTATTCCAGTTTGAGCATTTAAGTTTATGGGATGCAGAAAAGAAAAAAGAACTTGATGTTGTGGAACTGAAAAAGGTATTAACAAAGTGGCAAAAAGGATTGGAAAATAAAGGGTGGAATGCGCTGTATATTGAAAATCATGATAAGCCACGTATTGTCTCTACATGGGGTGATGATAAAAAGTATTGGCGTGAAAGTGCAACGGCTTTAGGGGCAATGTACTTCTTTATGCACGGGACACCATTTATTTATCAAGGTCAAGAAATTGGAATGACAAACGTTCAGTTCCCAAATATTGAAGATTATGATGATGTTGCGATTAAGAACTTGTATCGTCAAAAGATCGAAGAAGGTGTATCACATCAAGAAATGATGGAAATTATTTGGGCATCTTGTCGTGATAATTCACGTACACCGATGCAGTGGAATGGTGAAATGAATGCTGGTTTTACAACAGGTACTCCATGGTTTGGAATGAATCCAAATTATGAAGACATTAATGTTCAAAAGCAGCAAACAGAGCAAGATTCTATTTTAAATTTCTATAAAAAGATGATCGCATTGAAAAAAGAGCATGACATATTCACTTATGGCACGTATGACTTAATTTTAGAGGATGATCCGCAAATTTATGCGTATACGCGTACGCTAAATGATGAAAAAGTTGTTGTAATCAGTAATATATCGAAAGAAGAAGCTGTGTTTAATGAGGATACTTTCACTATAAAACGCAAACGTTTGCTTTTAAATAACTATGAAGTAGCAGAACATGATGATATTACTTCAATCGCGTTAAAACCTTATGAAACAAGGATTTATCGTATTTCTTAATAAAAAAAGATGCTCTCGTAGCATCTTTTTTTATAAAAATAATAAATTTGTATTGCAATGTGAAAACGCTTTTATTAAAATAGATTTATGAAAACGATTGCGTAAAAAAAGAGATCGGTTTCAGAGTGAAAGGGAAATTATCATTTATATAATTAGGGAAGATAGAGTTAAAGGGGAGGAAGAGACAGATGAAAATTACTTCTTTTGATTTTTGGCAGAAGTTCGGGAAAGCGTTATTAGTAGTTGTAGCTGTTATGCCAGCTGCGGGTTTAATGATTTCCATTGGTAAACTCATTGGTATGTCTGCTGGTGATATGGCTTTTATCCATACAATTGCTAGAGTTATGGAAGATATCGGTTGGGCTATTATTACAAATCTTCATATTTTATTTGCAGTAGCAATTGGGGGATCTTGGGCGAAAGATCGTGCGGGCGGTGCATTCGCAGCGCTATTAGCATTCATCTTAACAAACAGAATTACAGGAGCTATATTTGGCGTAAACGCTGAAATGTTAGCGGATTCAAAAGCGAAGGTTTCTTCTTTATTAGCAGGGAATTTACTTGTAAAAGATTATTTCACTTCTGTGCTTGGTGCACCGGCATTAAACATGGGAGTATTCGTAGGGATTATTTCAGGTTTCTTAGGAGCTACATTATACAATAAATATTACAACTATAATAAATTACCACAGGCATTAGCATTCTTTAACGGAAAACGCTTCGTACCATTTGTAGTAATTGTCGGTTCTACAGTTATGGCAATTGTTTTATCGTTCGTATGGCCATTCATTCAAAGTGGATTAAATGAATTCGGTCGCTGGATTGCTGCTTCAAAAGATAGCGCACCAGTTGTTGCACCGTTTGTATACGGAACGCTAGAGCGTTTATTATTACCATTTGGATTACATCATATGTTAACGATTCCGATGAACTACACAGAACTTGGTGGCACGTACACGATGTTAACAGGTGCAAAGGCTGGTCAAATCGTTGCAGGGCAAGATCCATTATGGCTTGCATGGATTACTGATTTAAACAATTTAGTTGCAAATGGGGATATGAATGGATATAAGCAACTGTTAAATGATGTTGTTCCAGCTCGTTTCAAAGCAGGACAAGTAATTGGTTCTACAGCAGGATTAATCGGGATTGCATTTGCAATGTACCGTAACGTAGATAAAGAGAAACGCAGCAAATATAAACCAATGTTCTTATCGGCAGCATTAGCAGTATTCTTAACAGGTGTTACAGAGCCAATTGAGTTTATGTTCATGTTTATTGCACCGGTATTGTATGTTGTGTATGCGATTACAACAGGTTTAGCATTTGCATTAGCAGATTTAATTAACCTACGTGTTCATGCATTTGGTTTTATTGAGTTATTAACTCGTACACCAATGATGGTAAAAGCAGGATTAACGAGAGATTTAATTAACTTCGTTGTTGTATCAGCTGCATTCTTTGGCTTAAACTTTACATTGTTCAATTTCTTAATTAAGAAGATGAATTTGCCAACACCAGGACGTGCTGGTAACTATATCGAGAATGAAGATGAGTCTGAAGGTAGTACAGCAACTGGAAAAGAAGATTCATTAGCAACAGCGGTTATTGAAATGTTAGGCGGGAAAGATAACATTGCGGACGTAGATGCTTGTATGACTCGTTTACGTGTAACTGTAAAAGACTTAGATGGCGTTGCACCAGAAGTACAATGGAAGAAAAATGGCGCGCTTGGTTTAATTGTAAAAGACAAAGGTGTACAAGCTGTTTACGGTCCAAAAGCTGATGTGTTAAAGTCAGACATTCAAGATATTCTAGGTGTGTAACCAATGAGAGTATTAACGTTAAATTGTCATTCTTGGCAAGAAGAGAATCAAATGGAAAAAATAAAACATCTTGCTAAAACGATTCAAGAACAAGATTATGATGTGATTGCGTTGCAAGAAGTAAGTCAGTCTATTACAGCCGAAAATGTATGCGGTAACATGAAAAAAAATAATTTCGGACTTGTGTTGCTTGCAGAACTTGAGCAGCTAGGTGCAGAAGGTTATGATATTATTTGGGATTTCTCGCATATTGGCTATGACGTATATGAAGAAGGATTAGCGATTATAACGAAACATCCAATTGTGAAACAAGATTCCTTCTTTATATCAGAAAATATGAATACGAATTATTGGAAAACACGTAAAATTGTCAGTGCAACAATCTCTTATAAAGGTAAGAACATAACATTCTATTCTTGTCATCTTGGCTGGTGGAATGATGAAGAAGAATCATTTCAAGGACAAGTGGATCGTTTGATAAAGCAAGTGAATGAGAAAGAACTCTCTTTCTTAATGGGTGATTTTAATAACAACGCTCGTTTGCAAAGAGAAGGATATGATTATCTCATGCAACAGGGGCTCTATGACACATATGAATTAGCTAAGCAAAAAGATGAAGGAACAACCGTACAAGGGAATATTGCTGGCTGGGATGAAAATAAGAAAAACTTACGAATCGATCTTATTTTAAGTAACCAACCTATAGAAGTTATCTCTTCGGAAGTTATTTTTAATGATATGAATCGAAGCGTGATTTCGGATCACTTTGGAATTGAAGTAAAAATAAGTATATAAATAGAAGAAAATCCTCATAGCTACTCAAGGGCTATGGGGATTTTTTAATGAAGACAAGTATTTCCAAGACAAAATAGTTGTCTTTTTTATGACATTTCCTATATATTAGTTATTACTGAATGTAAAACCGAATTGGTCATTTTGTATTAATACTTTCATTTATTTATTATATAATGGAATGTATAAGGAATTTTGATGGGAATATAGTGCATTTTCGTTTAATCTCGGATAAAGGAAATGATATAATGGCAAAATGCATGTATCATTTTCACAAGAAAGAAAAATATATAATTAGGTGATAGCTTATATGAAACAAATATGGCGTATTTATACGACAGACTTACGGAATGTAGCAAAGCATTGGGCTGCAATTATTATTGTGTTAGGGCTTACGATTTTACCATCACTCTATGCGTGGTTTAATATTGAAGCTTCCTGGGATCCATATGGAAACACAAAGGATGTTCCAATCGCAGTTTCAAATGAAGATGTAGGATCAAACCTACGAGGGAAAGATATTAATATCGGGAATGAGATTATAGATTCATTAAAAGATAACAAGAATCTTGGTTGGAAGTTTGTTGATGAGGAGCAGGCAATTGATGGAGTGAAACACGGAGAGTATTATGCAAGTATTACGATTCCGAAAGACTTCTCTGAAAAAATTGCAACAGTCATTAGCGATAATCCACAAAAACCAGAACTTGAGTATTTTGTGAATGAAAAAGTGAACGCCATTGCACCGAAAATTACAGCAAAGGGTGCATCAGGTATAACCGAAGAGGTAAGTAAGAACTTCGTCAAAACAGCAAATGGTGAGATTTTTAAAATCTTCAATGACTTTGGAATCGATTTAGAAACAAGCTTACCAAGCATTGAGAAAGTAAAAGAGCTTGTTTTCAAGTTAGAAGCACAATTCCCAGAAATGTATAAGCTTGTTGATACGGCCTTAACAGATGCTGATAAAGCACAAGGGCTTGTGAAAACTGCGCAAGATACATTACCAACGGTGGAAAATGTGATTAAAGATGGACAGCAAATGACGAAGGATTTGGACGCGTTTTTTGCGAGAAATGGTCAAACGTTAGAAAATGCTCCTGGAGTAATAAAAAATAATTTAATAGTACTAAAAAAAGGAATGGATGGTGCAGCGTCCATTACTGATTTCCTGAAAAGTCCAGGTATTGATCTGAATATAGACCTTCCACAGTTTAATGGTGAAGGATATAAAGATATGGCACAAAAAATTGACCAAAGAGTAAATGGTGCACTCAACTCTATACGAGTGGGAACTGCGTATGTGCAAAGTGTTATGGATGGATTACAAAATGGAAAAATTGATCCAGATACTGCAAAGAAAAACATTGAAGATGTTTCTAATAATTTCCAAAGTCATATTGATAATGTCTCTTCTATTATTGATACTTTTACTGAATTGGAAAAGGTAGCACCAACTGATTCTGGTAAAAAGTTTTTTGGAGATAGAGCTAAGCATCTAACTGCCATTAAAAATTCTATGGATGATGTAAATAATAGAATTAAGCATGTTGGAGATTTAATTAGTACTGGTCAGGAAGTTAAGCAAGATGTGAGAGATGGCATTAGCAAAAAGTTGAATGACATCAATAGCTCAGTTGATCAATTTGAAAAAGACTATACTGCAACCTTTGTAGCAGATTTCCAAAAAGCAGTAAGCACAGCAGAACAGTTGAAAAATACAACTGAGGATGTAAAAAATGCAGCAGAAGACTTAAAAAATAAAGGTATAAATGGATTGGATGCTTCTAAAACAGCTTTAAATAGCTTAAATAGTCAATTTCAAGCAACTATAAATATGATTGATGATATGATACCTGTCTTAAATGATTTGAATAAAATTTTAGGTGATGTCAATAGCGATAAAAATGTTAATAATCAGATTGATAAGCTAAACAAAGTAAAAGCTGATCTTCAAAAAGGAATGGATTTAACGAATAAAGGAATTGCTGCCATTGATAAAGGGCAACAACCAGCAAAAGATGTAATCGAAAGTATCAACCAAGTATCAAAAAGTACTTCAGCACAATTAGGCGACATTTTAGCAAAATACGATTCTGAAATCGTTCCGAGTTTCAATGAGGCAATTGCAAAAACAAAACAAATGTCAAAAGACACATCAAAGATTTTAGGTGAAGCAAATAAAAGTCTTCCAGATGTGAAAAAGTTGTTAGAAGATTCATCAAAAGGATTAGTAGAAGGTACAAAGAAAGTTGAAGATGTAAAAGCAGAGATGCCAGCTACTGAGAAAAAGATTAAAGAACTAGCAGATAAAATTCGTGAATTTGAATCACAAGAGGATTTGAAGGACATTATACGCTTATTAAAAAATGATGTTGAAAAGCAAAGTGATTACTTTGCAAATCCAGTGAATTTAAAAGAAAATAAATTATTTGCGATGCCGAACTATGGATCAGCGATGTCACCGTTCTATACAGTGCTTGCACTATGGGTAGGAGCATTGTTAATGGTTTCGTTATTAACAGTAGAAGTACATGAGGAAGGCGCAAATTATAAGAGCCATGAGATTTACTTCGGACGTTTCTTAACATTTTTAACGATAGGTCTTGCACAGGCGTTTATCGTATCGATGGGGGATATATTCTTACTTGGTACGTACGTAGTTGATAAATTCTGGTTTGTGCTATTCAGTTTATTTATTAGTGCAGTCTTTGTTTGTATCGTATATTCGCTCGTTTCCGTTTTTGGAAACGTCGGAAAATCGATGGCAATTGTTTTACTTGTACTGCAAGTAGCTGGATCAGGCGGAACATTCCCGATTCAAATGACACCGGCGTTCTTCCAAGCGATTTATCCGTTCTTACCGTTTACGTATGCGATTAGTATCACTCGTGAAACAGTTGGCGGTATGCTTTGGGATATTGTATTACGAGATCTCCTCGTGTTGAGCGTCTTTATCGTAATTATGCTCATTATTGCATTAGTACTGAAAAAGCCGATTAACAAGTCGAGTGAAAAATTTGTTGAGAATGCAAAAGGAAGTAAAATCATTCATTGATGAAAAAGGTTTCTACCAAGTTTGGTAGAAACCTTTTGTTTATCCCGCACCAACGGACAGTAATATTCCGTGTGAAGAATCCATTTTGATCAATTTTTATTTAAAAACTACAAAAAGGGGCTATTCATAAAGATATTTAATCTTTATGAATAGCCCCTTAAATATGGGTTTAATCAAACTTCAATCCTTTTAATGCTTCTGCTAACGCATTATTCAGAGGCTCTTCTTGTTTCTGTTGTTGTTTCATATAATTTTGGACATAACGCTTATCTACTTTACCACCGGATTCTTTCTTGCGGCGTTCTTGGAATGAAGAAAGTTTCTCACGATAGCCGCATTTACATGCGAAGATTTGGCCGTTTCCTTCACCACGAAGTTCTAGTTTTTTCTTACACTGAGGGCAGCGTGCGTTTGTAGTACGGGATACATTTTTACGATGACCGCATTCACGATCTTGACATACAAGCATTTTGCCTTTTTTACCGTTTACTTCTAGCATCGGTTTGCCACAGTCTGGACAAGTTTTTGTTGAAATGTTGTCGTGTTTATATTTTTTATCGCTCGATTTAATTTCGGCAACAATTTCTTTTGTATAGTTTTTCATTTCTGAAATGAATACTTCTTTTTTTAATTTGCCATTTGCAATTGCATCAAGTTTTTGTTCCCACTCAGCAGTTAGTGTAGGGGATTTTAATTCTTCTGGTACTAAATCAAGTAACTGACGGCCTTTTGATGTAATGTGAATGTCTTTACCACGCTTTTCGAGTAAGAACGAATTGAATAGCTTGTCAATAATATCAGCACGTGTAGCAACAGTACCTAGTCCACCAGTTGATTTTAATGTGTCTGCAAGTTGTTTATTTTGCGTGCCCATGTACTTTGTAGGGTTTTCCATTGCCGAAAGTAATGTTGCCTCATTAAAGCGTGCAGGTGGTTTTGTTTGACCTGAAGTTTGTGCAATTAGTTTTACGTTTAATGTATCGTCTTTTTCGATGCGAGGTAAGATTTGTTCTTTTAAATCGTCTACTGCATCGTCATCTTCAAAGCGATTTTCATATACTTCTTTCCAGCCAGAATTAAGAATTGTTTTGCCACGTGCGACAAATTTTTCATCACCAATTTTTGAACGTAACGTTAGTTGTTCGTATTCGAAAGCTGGGAATAAAACTGCTAAGAAGCGTTTTACAACTAAATCGTAAATTTTACGTTCTCTATCTGTGAAAGCTGAGAAGTTTACATAACTTTCTGTTGGAATGATTGCATGGTGATCACTTACTTTACTATCATCAACAAATGTTTTAGAAGCTTTTATAGGTTTATTTAAAATCTTATTAGCTAAAGAACGATACTCTCCTATTCCGCACGCTTTCAGACGTTCTGGAAGTGTTCCTACGATGTCGGATGAGATGTAGCGCGAATCTGTACGAGGGTATGTTAATACTTTGTGTTGCTCATACAGTTTTTGCATAATATTTAACGTTTCTTTTGCAGAGTAACCAAAGATTTTATTCGCATCACGTTGCAGCTCTGTTAAGTCATAAAGACCAGGAGCAAACGACTTCTTAGGCTTTTTCTCAATTTCCACGACAATAGCATTTTGTTTGCCTAGTTTTTTCACAATCGCATCGGTTTTTTCTTTATCAAAACTACGACCATTGCCTTTAGCATCTTGCCAAGTCAGTTTTAACTTGTCTGTTGTTTGGGCTTCGATGCCGTAGTATGCTTGTGCTTTGAAATTTTTAATTTCGTCCTCACGGCCTGCAATCATCCCCACAGTAGGTGTTTGTACACGACCGCAGTTTAGTTGTGCATTGAATCGAGTGGTTAATGCACGTGTTGCGTTAAGACCGATATACCAGTCAGCTTCCGAACGTGCGACAGCTGAAGCATATAAATTGTCATATGCTTTACCAGGCTTCAAGTTTGCAAAGCCGTCTTTGATTGCTTTATCGGTAACAGATGAAATCCATAGACGTTTGATAGGTTTATTGATTTTAACTTTATCAATAATCCAACGAGCGACTAATTCTCCCTCTCTCCCTGCGTCTGTAGCCACAATTATTTCATTTACATCATTTCTAGTCAGTTGACTTTTAACGGCATTGAACTGTTTGCCAGTCTGCTTAATCACTGTCAATTTCAAACGTTCAGGTAGCATTGGCAAATCTTCTAGATTCCACTTTTTATATTTCACATCATAATTTTCTGGATCTGCTAATGTAACGAGATGCCCTAAAGCCCAAGTAACGATATATTTATTGCCCTCAAGATAACCATTTCCTTTTTTATCACACTTCAATACACGTGCAATATCACGTGCAACAGAAGGCTTCTCAGCAATTACAACACTTTTTGCCATATTTAAAACATCCTTTCAAGTTTCCGTAAGTTAAATATAGCATACATCCTTTTGGGATTCAGTTATGCCGAAGATTCTAGCCCATTGTTATCAATTAAATACTCTACATCTTTGACTAGTTAAGAGGGTGAAAGAAGTATCTAAAGGCCTTAAATAAGTATGTAAAAAGTAGTGATTAGAGAATTATCTCTAGTCACTACTTTTTTGAATGAAATGGAAGTTTTTAGATATATCGTATCGTACTCTGGTTTAGTTATAAAGATAAAAAATAGATATATACAATAAAAATACCAAAAAATTATTGACATTGATAATTATTTTCAATAACATTGGAAGTGGTTGTAATTTATGTAATTTTTTTAGACTCTCAATTGATAAAAATTCTCAATATAGAGAAGAAATAGGGAGAAATAGGGAGGAACTATTAGATGAAGAAAAAGTTATTATTTGTATTCATGGCAGTGTTCGCGATTTTCGCATTAGCTGCATGTGGATCTAAGGATGCTGCAAAGGAAAAAGGTAAGGAAGACACTGCAAGTGCAAAAGAAAGAGTTGTGACATACGAAGGTAAAGAAACAAAATTAAAAGATAAGGTAGAAAAAATTGTTGTAACTGATCATAACGTTGCTGAAATGTTAGCGGCATTAAATATTAAAGCAGTGGGTGTACCTACATATGCTGGAAAAGTAGCACCACAGTTAAAAGATGTTATGGGTGATGCAACTTCAATCGGTGAAAAAGGTCAACCGAACTTAGAAGCAATTTTAAAATTAAAACCAGATGTGATTTTTGTTGGCGACCATACAGATGATGCAAGCATGGCTAAATTACAGGATATTGCTCCAACAATCAAAATCATTGATAAAGAAGACAAATGGAGAGACAACCTTACCTTTATTGGCGATGTAGCAGGTAAGCAAAAAGAAGCAAAACAATTCATTGAAGATTTTGATCAAAGACTTGCAAAAGCAAAAACAGATTTAAAAGATGCTAAAGTTACAGAACAAACAGTTATGGCTGTTCGTGTTCGTGGTGGAAAAAGCATTATGGTATACGGTCCAAAATCGTATTTAAACATGGTACTTTATCATGAATTAGGCTTAAAAATGCCAAAAGAAATGGAAGCCGTAAAAGGTCAAGAAAAGATTTCAATTGAAAAACTTTCAGAGATCAATCCTGATCATTTATTTGTTCAGTTCGCAGAGATTGAAAACAGTCAAAATACAAAGATTTTAGACGAATTACAACAAAATCCAATTTGGTCTAAAATGAAAGCTTCTGAAAATAAACAAGTATATGTGAATGTAGTTGAACCACTTGTAAACGGTAAAACTGGTTTAACAGAAGATTTATTCTTAGATGCAGCTACAAAGAAATTACTAAAAAAATAATGTGGTGATCATGTTGAGTTTTAATGTCTCAAAGATACGAAGAATCGTTCCATTTATTATATTAATTGCCGCACCAATATGGGTGATTTTATCCCTTGTACTATCTGTATCATACGGGGCTAAAAATATTGATATGTCAACGATAATAAATGCATTCTTTCATTATGATACTAATAATATTAATCATGAAATCATATTATCTTCACGTATGCCAAGAGCTATAGGGGCGCTGTTAATCGGCGCCTTCTTAGCTATTTCAGGATCAATTATGCAAGGGATTACACGTAATCCACTTGCATCCCCTGCTATTATGGGAGTTTCAGATGGATCGGTATTTATGATTACGATGTGTATGATTTTTCTGCCGAATGCTTCATCTATTGAATTGATTTTATTCTCATTTTTGGGATCGGCATTAGGTGTTGCGATTGTGTTTGGTATTGCAAGTATTCTTCCAAATGGTTTTTCACCAGTACGCTTGGCGTTACTTGGTACAATTATTGGTACGTTTTTAAGCAGTCTTGCTGCTGGATTTTCGAGTTTTTTCCAGATTTCACAGAGTATTAGTTTTTGGTATAATTCAAGGCTAGATCAAATGGACCCACAGCTTATTAAAATTTCATTGCCATTTGCTGCGTTGGCTATTATAGCAGCTATTTGGTTATCAAAATCTATTACAATCCTATCTTTAGGAGATGAGATGTCTACGAATCTAGGACAGCGAACAACAATTATTAAAATTGTTGCTTCTGTTGTTGTAATGGTGTTGACTGGTGTTTCAGTTGCACTTGCTGGAAAAATTGCATTTATCGGTTTGATTATTCCGCACATTACAAGATTTTTAGCTGGATCAGATTATAAGTGGATTATCCCTTGTTCTGGTGTTTTAGGAGCTGTTTTCTTAACATTATCTGATGTATTAGCAAGATTCATTAATTACCCATTTGAAACACCGGTTGGTGTTATTATGGCATTTATGGGAGTACCATTCTTCCTCTACTTAGCAAGAACAAGAGGAGGAAAAAGCTATGTTTAAAACAGTAAATCGCAAATTTTTAACAAGTATAGTGGTTTCTTTATTCCTAATTTTATTTATTATCTATCTAGGTGTAACCAATGGTATGTTTGATATTCCTGTATATGACGTCTTTAGTACAATGTTTGGTTTTGGCAATGACCCTGACTTTGAGCTTGTATTGTTTAAACTTCGCTTACCCCGTATAATTATTGGCGCTTTAGTTGGTGCAGGACTTGGCTTAGCAGGTTTAGTGTTACAAGGGATATCAAGAAATGATTTAGCTGACCCAGGTATACTGGGTATTAATGCTGGGGCAGGGGCAGCGATTCTTGTTTTTGTATTCTATTTCCAATGGAATGTTGGTGGGTTAGAATCACTCGCAATGTTTTCTATGCCTTTATTTGCTTTAATCGGTGGACTATTTGCAGCTGTCCTTTTATATATGTTTACATGGAGAAAAGGCAGATTAGATTCAGAGCGATTTATTTTAGTCGGTATTGGATTAAACTTTGGTTTAGATGCAATTGCTCTATACTTTGGCATGAAATTGGAATCACATGAATACGAAAAAGCTCGTGCTTGGTTATCAGGAAGTATATGGAATGCGAATTGGGACTTTATATTAGCACTATTACCGTGGCTTTTAGTTTTCATTCCGATCATATGGTGGAGAGCAACAGTATTAGACTTATTCCAACTGGATGAGAACGGAGCGAAAAACTTAGGAGTTTCTGTTAATAAAGAAAAAGGCATTCTTCTTTTCTCCTGCGTTGCACTAGTAAGTGCTTGTGTAGCCGTTTCAGGTGGGATTAGTTTTGTTGGGTTATTAGCTCCCCATATTGCCAAAACTATGGTTGGAATTAAACATCGTTTGGCAATCCCAATTACAATGCTTATCGGTATGGTGCTAGTTCTAGGGTCTGATTTTATAGCACGGACGATTGTGCAACCTGCTGAAATTCCTTCTGGAGTTGTTCTATCTATAGTTGGTGTTCCGTATTTCGTTTATCTGCTATACAAATCTATGAAGTAAGGAGGCGATTGAGGTAATGAGTATTATTAAAGTAGAACAATTAGAAACTGGCTACGAAAAAAATACGATTTATAAGGATTTAACTTTAGAATTACCAAAAGGAAAAATAACGACAATTATTGGACCGAACGGTTGTGGTAAATCGACGTTATTAAAGACAATTGGCCGCATGTTAAAACCGACAAAAGGTCAGGTGTACCTAGATGGAAAAGACATGCAAAAAATCCATACGAGAGATATCTCAAAAAAATTATCTGTTTTATCACAAAACCCGGTCGCACCGTATGAGTTACAAGTAGAAGAGTTAATTGCGTATGGGCGTTATCCACACCGTAAAGGCTTTTATAGTTTAACAACGGAAGATAAAGAAATGATTGAGTGGGCATTAGAAAAAACAGGGTTATTACAATATCGATCAAGAGAAATTGGAAGCTTATCTGGTGGACAGCGTCAAAAAGTATGGTTGGCATTAGCGCTTGCACAGGATACGGATGTGTTGCTACTTGATGAACCGACAACTTTCCTTGATTTATGTCATCAAATTGAAATCCTAAATACCATTAGTGAGCTGAATTTAGAAGCGCACCGAACGATTGTTATGGTTTTACATGATATTAATCATGCTGCAAGATTTTCAGACCATATGATTGCGATGAAAGATGGAAAAGTGGTTGCAGAAGGTACGCCGTCTCTTATTATGAAAGAAGATGTATTGCGAGAACTTTTCCAAATTGATGCACGTATTATTAATGACCCTTATGATGGGGTACCAGTGTGCATCGGATATCAATCCATATCCGGATTATCTGTAGCGAAATAAAGCTTTTACTATATAAATACAAATTAAAAACCGACATAAAACTCTTCTTTTTAGGTGGGAGAGAGCATCCGGCCATGCATAGAAGCGGTCAGGTCATTTTCCTGCCCCAGACATAGTGAAAACAAAGAGAGAAAACGAGTGCAGGTCACCTTTTGTTATCCATAGTCGCGGCTATATGTCGAAAAATCAAAATAGATTTATATATATATTACTTTTTCTTATTCCTTGTCATTCTTTCGATACAGGAGTAGACTTTGAAATAAGTAGATAGAACATGGGAGTTTGCGGATGCAAACTGAGAGTACGGCTAAGCTGTCGTTGACCATTTGAACCTGTTGGGTAATGCCAGCGTAGGGAGAGTGTAAAAGCACATGTTAAGGCACTTTGCATACGCGAAGTGTCTTTTTGTTGTATCTCCCAATATTGAAACAAGGAGATGGAAAAGGAATGAAGATTCAAGAAATCGCAAAAGTAGTGGAAATAGTGAGAGAGTCTAATCCACTTGTGCATAATATTACGAATGTTGTTGTGACAAACTTTACGGCTAACGGTTTGCTTGCATTAGGAGCATCACCAGTGATGGCATATGCAAAAGAAGAAGTGGCGGAAATGGCTAGTATTGCGGGAGCACTTGTCTTAAATATGGGGACGCTTCGTCCAGAAGAAGTGGAAGCGATGATGATTGCCGGAAAATCAGCGAATTCACATGATGTACCTGTATTATTTGATCCAGTTGGCGCCGGGGCTACATCGTACCGAACAGAAGTAGCAAGACACATTCCAAGTGAAGTGAAATTAGCGATGATTCGCGGGAATGCAGCAGAAATTGCAAATGTTATTAATGAAAAGTGGGAGATTAAAGGTGTCGATGCAGGAGCTGGAAGTGGAGATGTTGTAGGAATTGCTAGGCAAGCAGCTGATGAGGTAGATACAGTTGCTGTGATTACCGGAAAAGAAGATATTGTAACAGATGGAGAGCGAACCGTTATCATTCGTAACGGTCATCCAATCTTAACGAAAGTAACAGGAACAGGCTGCTTATTAACATCTGTAATGGGGGCATTTGCAGCGGTTGAAAAAGATTATGTGAAGGCGGCAGTTGCAGCTTTAACGTTTTATGGCGTAGCAGCGGAAATTGCAGCAAGCAAAACAGTGGAGCAAGGACCAGGAAGTTTCCAAATTGAATTTCTCAATCAGTTAGCAAATGTTACTGCAGCTGATATTGAACAATATGGAAATGTAGAAGAAATTCGTTAAGAAGGGATGAGAAAAATGGCGCGCATTGATCAACAACATATATCCGAGTTGTTACAAGTGTATTTTATTATGGGGAGTAACAATTGCCAGAAAGATCCATTACAGGTATTGAAAGAAGCGCTCGATGGTGGAGTTACACTTTTTCAATTTCGTGAAAAAGGCGAAGGAGCGCTAACTGGGGAAGATAGATTTCAATTGGCAAAGCAACTACAAGCGCTCTGCAAAGAATATGATGTTCCTTTTATCGTGAATGATGATGTGGAATTAGCAATCGAACTGGATGCCGATGGTGTTCATGTTGGTCAAGATGATGAAGGAATTACGGTAGTACGTGAAAAAATGGGAGATAAGATTGTCGGTGTATCCGCTCATACAATAGAAGAAGCACGTTTTGCAATTACAAATGGTGCAGACTATTTAGGGGTCGGACCGATTTTTCCAACGAGCACAAAAGAGGATGCAAAAGCAGTTCAAGGAACGAATGGTCTTCATCGTTTTAGAGAAGCAGGTATTACGATACCGATTGTCGGCATTGGTGGAATTACAATTGAAAATGCGGCTTCAGTCGTTGGAGCAGGTGCAGATGGAGTATCGATTATTTCCGCAATTAGTTTAGCAGATTCTCCTTATAATAGTGCGAAGAGATTGGCTGAACAAGTGAAAAAATAATAAGTTGAAAAGCAAATTTATTTGTAGAGGACCCCTTCTTAATGCGAAGAAGGGGTTCTTTTTTATTGCAATTCATTATGCTTTAACTTGATCGACGATATCATCCATAGTCATTTCCGGATCTATTTGCATGGAAAGTGTTATAAGATAACCATCTGGGTCATTTAAAATAAGTTCGCGAGCATTCCATGGACGGTCAATGGGGCCTTCCACCACCTCTGCATTCATCTTATTTGCATTCTCGAAAAAACGATGAACATCTTCTACTGTAAAGTTTAGAACGATTCCTTTCTTATTAGATTCCTGATCATTTTTTTCTGATACCAACATTATGTCTTGATACTTCTTACCTCGAATATGAGCCATTACAATTCTGCCGTCTTTGTCTGGTAGCTCAAATACAGATTCAAAATTAAGAACATCTTTGTACCAGCTAAGTGAACTGTCCATATTACTTATTGAAAGCTTTACAAACAAAGGCATAGGATAAGATTCCATCATGCTTACACCCCTTTAACTTAAGATACAATTGAATATAAAATATCCCGTAACGAGAGAGTCAAGAATTTATTACTTATTTTCAGCATTTTAACAGTACTCCAACAGAAGTCCCCTTCTTCAAAGAACTCGTAAGAGTATTAAGGAGGGGTCATTCACACGGCCTAATTTGTGGTTAAACAGTTTTATTGTCACTCTACAGTATAAAACAAACCGTGCCGCTCAAACTAACCTGTATGAATCTATTTCGTTTCGGAGGCGACACCATGATTTCATTACAAAATATTATAGCCGCTCATGAAAAAATGAAAGGCATTGTACATACGACACCATTAGATTACTCAAGTACATTTAGCCAGTTATCACATAATGAAGTGTATTTGAAGCTTGAAAATCTACAAAAGACTGGTTCTTTTAAGGTGCGTGGTTCTTATAATAAAATGGTTTCTCTTGATAAAGGTGAATTGGATAATGGTGTAGTTGCAGCATCAGCTGGGAATCATGCGCAAGGAGTCGCCTATTCTAGTAATATGCTCGGCATTCCTTGTACGATTGTGATGCCAAAAGGTGCTCCGCTTAGTAAAGTGCTTGCGACAAAGCGATACGGTGCACATGTGGAGTTACAAGGTGATGTATTTGATGATGCGTTAGCTTATGCACTAGACTTAAAAGAACAAACAGGAGCGAAGTTTGTTCACCCGTTTGATGACGAATCCGTGATTGCTGGGCAAGGGACAGTTGGATTAGAAATATTGCAGCAGTTAGATGATGTGGATGCTGTTGTTTGTCCCGTTGGAGGCGGAGGATTGATTGCAGGTGTTGCGATGGCTATTAAAGAACAAAAGCCATCAGTAAAAATATATGGTGTACAAGCACTTGCTTGTCCCGGCATGAAGCAATCTTTACAAGAAAAGAAAGTCATTACAGTGGAATCCACGCCAACTATGGCAGATGGTATTGCAGTGAAAAGGCCAGGGGAGCTCACGTTTCAGCTTGTACAGCGTTACGTAGATGATATTTTTTGTGTGGATGAAATGGAAATTGCGAGAACGATGTTAATGCTACTTGAACGCAATAAGTTATTAGTAGAAGGATCAGGAGCTAGTTCGTTAGCTGCATTGCTGTATCAAAAAGTTCCTGTTCAAGGGAAAAAGGTTGTTTCGATTTTAAGTGGCGGTAATGTCGATGTAAACTTTATTACTCGTATTATTGAGCATGGAATGGTTGAAGCAGGGCGCTTTGTTCATATTGCAACAACAATTAAAGATAAACCAGGACATCTGCAGCATTTACTCGAAATTGTAACAAGTTTTGAAGCAAACGTACTGCATATTCATTTAGAGAGGATTGGAACAAAGGTGTTCCCAGGGTATGCACAGCTTTATTTATCGCTAGAAACGAAGGATAAAAATCATATTGAAGAAGTGTTAAGTGGGATAGAAAAGAAAGGATATAACGTGGAAATCATCGAATGAAAATTTAAACAAACGTTTGATTAAACTTTTAACACAAAAAGCACAAACCTTTTGTTATAAAAAGGTTTGTGCTTTTTGAATGATTTAAAACATGATTGAAATTAATAGCATACCAATTCCAATAGAGGCGAATGTTGCGACAAGACCGGGAATCATAAAGCTATGATTTAAAACATATTTTCCAATACGAGTCGTTCCTGTACGATCAAAGTTAATGGCAGCAACGATTGTTCCATAGTTTGGAATGAAGAAATAACCGTTTACTGCTGGGAACATTGCAATCAGTAGTGCTGGTGAAATGCCGAGTGACAATCCGAGGGGCATTAATGCACGGACTGTTGCAGCTTGACTGTACAGTAAAATAGATAAGATAAATAGTGCGATGGCGAATAACCAAGGTGCGCTTGTTACTAATTGCTGAATCGATCCTTGAATGATATTTAAGTTTCCGTTGAAGAATGTATCACCCATCCAAGCGATACCGAAAATTGCAACAACGGCTGTAGCTCCAGCCTTAAAGACGTTGCCAGACACAATGCTTTCTACATTTGGCTTACAGAAGATAATAATAAGGGCAGCAATTGTAAGCATGACCATTTCAATTGTGTAAGGCATCGATAGGCGAACCAATTTCCCATCTACCATCCAGCCTGGACGAAGTGCTTCAAATGAACCAAGAAGAACAACAAAAACTGTTGCGAATAAGAAAAGAAGAACGGATAGTTTTGCACCTTTTGTGCCGTTAAATGCTTTCTTTTCTTCGAGTTTAGGAATCATACCTTCTTTTAAACGCTGTAAGTATTCTGGATCTTCATTTAATTCTTTACCCATTTTGCTTGCAACGAAAGCTGCTAACATACAAGCAATAAATGTAGAAGGAATACTCACTTTTAAAATGTCTAGCAATGTGATTTGATAATCAGCTAGCATTGCTAGAAGTGCAACAGTTGCAGCAGAGATTGGACTTGCTGTAATTGCTTGCTGTGAGGCGATTACAGCAATCGACATCGGACGCTCTGGTCTAATTCCTGATTCGCGCGATACTTCTGCAATAACAGGGAGTACGGAATAGGCAACGTGACCAGTTCCTGCGCAAAATGTAAATAAATATGTCACAATTGGTGCGAAGAATGTAATACGCTTTGGATTTTTACGAAGTGCTTTTTCTGCAAGATGGACAAGATAATCCATTCCACCAGCAGCTTGTAGTGAACCAGCAGCTGTAATGACTGCTAAAATCATCAACATAACGTCAATTGGGGGAGCTGTAGGCTGTAGATGGAAGACGAATACGAGTATCGCCATACCAACACCGCCCATTACTCCTAGGCCAACACCGCCAAGGCGTGCACCGATAAAAATACAGAGTAGTAAGGTGATAAATTGTAGCCAAAACATAATAAAATACCTCCAAAATCCATATGGTAAGATATTTTTGAATAATTTAATTTGAATGATAATTATTAAATTAAACAAATGAAAGCTTTGTATATAAACCTTTTTAATTATATAACACATAAAAAGTAACATTCACTATATTTAGTGAAATTATTTTGAAAGAATAATCATTAAAATTAAATATTTTTATATAAAGATATAATAAAAAATGAAGATGATGTATAACTTATTCATCATGGAAGATCAATTTCTGAAAAGTGAGGAGAAGAAACGATAGAGGGTAAGAGGAAGAACAGCTAGTCAGTGACTGGATGATTTCAGTAAGTAGGATGTATATGCAAATAATCCCCTTTCTATTATCCGTATATAGAAAGGGGATTAAGAGAAATATGAGTTAGGAAAAACATAGAACTATATAAATCCATTTTGATTTTTCGACATATAGCCGCGGCTATGGATAACCAAAGGTGACCTGCACTCGTTTTCTCTCTTTGTTTTCACTATGTCTAGGGCAGGAAAAGGATCTGACCGCTTCTATGCATAGCCGGGTGCTCTCTTCCACCTAAAAAGAAGGGTTTTATGTCGGTTTTTTAATTTGTATTTATATAGATAGACGCCATATTTCGTATTTTAAATAGAATAAGATAAAGTGAAACTTTAATCAGTGGGGGTTTTCTTCATCCCCCACTGATTATTAGCCCTCACCAATCGGGCTTTTACGGACAGTTTATCCCCCACCTATCTTCTTTGGTTTCCTTAGAATCTTGGGGTGGGGGTATTACTGCCCGTTAATGCGGGATAAATCATTTTGGTCTTTAACAGTACTCTAACAGAAGTCCCCTTCCGCAAGCATGTGCAGGGCATGCCCAATGTTAAGGAGGGGGTCATTCACAGGTGGTTTTTTCTATTTAGTAGAGCATACGGACAGAATGAAGAAAAAGCTTTGATCGATTTGTTTCATTATATGTGTCATTGTTTAAAAAAAGAAAACAAGAAACATCTTATTTGTTTGTTTGAGAAAATAAATCATGCTACAATGAAAACGAATTAAGAACGGGGAGCCAATTGGCTGAGAGGATGCAAGAATGTATCGACCCTCAACCTGATCTGGATAATGCCAGCGTAGGGAGTTACTTAAAGTGATGTAAGCAAACGTTATTGTACAATAACTTGCATACAAGGCTTTCCTACGTAATCATAGGAAAGCCTTTTCTTTTTACTAAACATATTTTGCAAGGGGGATTTTAGTATGTCACAACAAGTTACGATTTCATTTTCAGTAGTACCACAAGCAAAAACGAAAGATTTATATGCCGTTGTTGATAAAGCAATTGAAGTTGTGCAACAATCTGGTGTTCGCTACGAAGTGGGAGCTATGGAAACAACACTGGAAGGAGAATTAGACGTACTTCTTGACGTAATTAAACGTGCACAACAAGCTTGCGTCGATGCTGGAGCAGAAGAAGTTATTACTTCTATTAAAATTCACTATCGTCCAAGTACTGGTGTATCAATTGATGAAAAAGTTTGGAAGTACCGTGATGAATATGCAAAACCAGAAGCGATCTAACATAACAATTACAACGATTTGGCTTATCCTTCTCATTGCTATATGGGAAGGATCTGTTTCATTATTTAAAATTGAACCATGGATTTTACCAAAGCCTTCTGCAATTGTACAAGAGCTTATTGGGATGAAGGATTTATTATTACCAAATACGGTGCAAACACTGCAAGAAGTCGTAATAGGATTGTTTTTTGCGATTCTACTTGGAACGAGTATTGCAATTATTATGGATGTTATTCCATTGTTTCGCATTTTAATTAATCCGTTACTCGTTATTTCGCAAACGATTCCGATTGTTGTGCTCGCGCCTTTGTTTATTATTTGGTTCGGATATGGAATGCTGCCAAAGGTGATGGTCGTTATTCTCGTCTGTTTCTTTCCAATTGCTCTTAGTATTTTAGAAGGCTTTCAAACAGTTGATAAAAACATGCTCAAGCTATTACAGACAATGCGTGCGACAAAATGGCAAGTGTATCAAAAGGTGAAATTTCCAGCGATCCTCCCATATTTTTTCTCAGGGTTGAAAATTGCCGTTACATATAGTGTGATGGGAGCAATTATTGGAGAATGGCTTGGGGCGAGCGAAGGATTAGGCGTTATGCTGACACGTGCAACGAAATCCTTTTTAACAGCTCGTGTATTTGGCATTGCAGCTATTATCGTAATGGTGACATTGCTCTTGTATTCTATCGTAGAATTTATGGCAAGACTAACAGCACCATGGGTATACAGAAGGGACGATAAAAAATGAAAAAAGGATTAAAAGTCATGCTAGCAGCTTTATTAGCAGTTGGCGTGGTCGGTTGTTCTTCAGCGAAGAAAGAAGAGAGTGCAGATAAAGAGAAGAAAGTAAAAGTTGTCTTAGACTGGTTTCCAAATACAAACCATACTGGTTTATATGTAGCGAAGACGAAAGATTATTATAAAAAGCAAGGCTTAGATGTGGAAATCATTCAGCCAGGAGATAACGTGTCTGCGGAACAAATGATTGCATCAGGGAAAGCAGATTTCGGTGTGAGCTATCAAGAAAATGTAACATCGGCTCGCGTTGAAGGGATTCCAGTTGTTTCAATTGGAGCAATTATTCAGCATAATACATCTGCTTTCGCTTCACTTAAAAAAGATAATATTACCTCTCCAAAAGACTTCGAAGGTAAACGTTATGGAGGCTGGGGTGCGCCAGCGGAAGAAGCAACGTTAAAAACAATTATGAATAAACATAATGCTGATTTTAGCAAAGTAGAGAAAATTGTTCTTGGCCAAACAGACTTCTTTAAATCGATTGGCCGCGATGCAGATTTTGAATGGATTTATTATGGCTGGGACGGCATTGAAGCAAAACGTCAAGGAAAAGAATTAAATACCGTGATGGTAAAAGATTTAGATCCAGCACTGGATTTTTATAGTCCTGTAATTATTACGAGTGAAAAACATACAAAACAAGATAAAGATTTTGTGAAAAAATTCATGACCGCAACAGCAGAAGGTTATAACTTTGCAATTAAAGAGCCGAAAGAAGCAGCTGATATTTTAATTAAAAATGTACCAGACATCAATAAAGAGTTAGTACAAGAAAGCCAAAAATGGTTAAGTACGAAATACCAAGACGATGCAAAAGCATGGGGAGTACAGAAGGAAGAAGTTTGGACGAACTACATGAATTTCTTACATGATAATAAAGTCATTAAAAAGAAAATTGATGTAAAAGATGCCTTTACAAATGAATTCCTTCCAAATGAAAAATGAACGGATTACAAATAAAAGATATTGTGAAAGCATTTGATGGGAAAAATGTGCTAGAAAAGATTAGTGCCTCCATACAAGAAGGAGAATTTGTCTCATTCGTCGGACCGAGTGGTTGCGGAAAAAGTACGTTATTAAATATGATTGCCAGTATTGAAGAGACAACTAGCGGTGAAGTGGTTTATAACGATGTGCCTGTTAAAAAGCAAGATATCGTAAGCTATATGCCGCAGCAAGATCTTCTCTTGCCATGGCGCTCTGCCTTGCAAAATATTGTTCTTCCCCTAGAGATTGATGGGAAAGCAAAGAAAGAGCGGCTCGCAGAAGGAATGGAAGCATTGAAGCAGTTTGGTCTTTCTGAATATGCGAACCACTATCCAGATGCGCTATCAGGTGGTATGCGTCAGCGTATTAGTTTCTTGCGTACCTACTTATGCGAAAAGCCTATTATGCTGCTTGATGAACCATTTGGTAAGCTAGATGCATTTACAAAAATGGAGGTGCATCGCTGGCTGCTAGATTCATGGCATCAAGAAAAACAAACGATTATTATGGTAACGCATGACTTAGATGAAGCGATTTTATTATCTGATCGTGTGTTTATTATGTCGCAACGACCAGCAACACTTGTAGGTGAGGTAAACGTAAACTTACCTCGTCCTCGTACGATGGATATGTTAACATCTCTGGAACTAAAAGAAGATAAAGCTGAAATTTTAGAGATATTAGCTCCTTATATGCGGAAGTAATGAAAGCCACTTAACAGTTTTTTGTATAATGACTGTTAAGTGGTTTTTTTGTTTGGAAGAAATTTTTAAAGAAAAAGATAGAAGGAAAGAGGAATAAAACAATTCATGACGAATAAAATATAAGAGTATGGAGCATGCTTATTATGTAACAATAATGACTTTTAAAGGAGTGAAAGGATAAGATGACTTTATCAACTGTTCTTCAAATGGTTTTAGCTTGATGCGGGAGAAGTCTGCCCATTTTTTAAGTTTAAGCCAAATTGAAGACAGCAGATAAAGAGCCTTAATCCTTTTTTACGATAATCAATTGTAATGGGTAAGGTGTGTTCACCTTACCCATTTTTATATATGAAATTAAATAATATCTTTATTTTTGCTGTTCTCTCTATTTGGCTTTTTATTCGAAGCAAAAAGGAGAGAATGAAATGAGTGTATTAACAGTAGAAAATCTTACGCATACGTACGGCGATAAAACAGTTTTTTATAATGCTTGTTTTCGATTATTAAAAGGTGAACATATTGGGCTTGTCGGAAGTAATGGAGCAGGGAAATCAACATTGCTTCGCCTTTTAACAGGAGAAATTTTACCGGATGCAGGGAAAATTGAATGGTTCCCGCATGTGAAAATTGGCTTTTTACAGCAGCACATTGATTTACAAGAAGGAACAACCATTGAGGAATA
This sequence comes from Bacillus sp. DX4.1, assembly GCF_030348195.1. Lineage (NCBI taxonomy): Bacteria > Bacillati > Bacillota > Bacilli > Caryophanales > Bacillaceae > Bacillus > Bacillus sp. DX4.1. The sequence continues at coordinate 504,136 of NZ_JAUCFT010000008.1, forward strand.
TTTGCAAAGTGCATTTTCTCATTTATATACTGTCGAACGTGAAATGATGATAATTACCGAAAAGATGTCAGAAGCAACGGAATTAGAGAAGTTGTTAGTACAATATGGAGAATTACAAAGTATATTAGAGAGTTCCGATTTTTATCAAGTTCATACAAAGATAGAAGAAGTAGCAGCTGGATTAGGATTGTTCAATTTAGGTATGAACAAAGATGTTACGAAGCTAAGTGGTGGGCAACGTACAAAATTATTGTTAGGTAAACTACTCTTAGAGCAGCCACAAGTTTTACTATTAGATGAACCGACAAACTATTTAGATACAGTTCATATAGAGTGGTTAACATCTTATTTACGAGCGTATGAACATGCTTATATTGTTGTTTCGCATGATGAGATATTTTTAAATAAAATTACGAATGTAATTTATCATTTAGAGGGACAAAAGATAAACCGGTATACAGGAAAATATGAAGTGTTTTTACAAAGCTACCAACAACGTAAGCAACAATTACAAGCAGCGTACGAAAGACAACGAGAGGAAATTGGAAAATTAGAGGTTTTTATTCAAAAAAATAAAAATCGTAATGCAAAGCAAGCAAAAAGTCGTGAGAAAGTGTTAGACAAAATAAAAAGGATAGGAAAGCCTAACGCAGTACCACAGCTGCGCTTTCAGTTCCAAGTTCATACTGATCCGGTGAGCCGTATATTAGAAGCAAACCAAATACAAATTGGTTATACAGAACCGTTATTTCCACCGTTTGATTTACAAATAAAGCGAGGCGAAAAGATTGCGATTGTTGGTCATAATGGAATTGGAAAAACAACAATGTTAAAAACGTTACTTGGACAACTAGAACCGTTAAGTGGGACAGTTCAAATTGGAGAGCAGGTACAACCTGCATATTTTGCTCAAGAAGAGTTTGCAAAAGAAATTACACCACTTGAGCAAGTATGGTCAGGGCGGCCAGATATGAACCAGAAAGAAATTCGTCAATCTCTAGCAAAGTGTGGATTAAAGGAAGAGCATATACGTCAGCCTCTTAGCTCTTTAAGTGGTGGGGAGCAAACAAAAGTACGCTTATGTGAGCTTATGTTAATGAGGAGTAATGTTTTAATTTTAGATGAGCCAACGAATCATCTAGATGTGCATGCGAAAGAGGCATTAAAAGAAACATTAGAACAATATAAAGGAACAATTTTACTCGTTTCTCATGAACCTTCTTTTTATGAGTCTTGGGTGACTCGAGTTTGGGATATGGAGGAAATGAATGGACCTATTGAATTTACTAAAAAATAAGAGAGAAGCCTATTTAGGAACGCAATGTGAAAATCATAAATTATCTTAGTAAGAAGAAAAAGAAATCTATATCAATCCTTTTACACATCTTCTCTAACAGAAGCAGGGAAGAAAATAATAAAACAGCTACATTTCCATGTAGCTGTTTTATTACCTTTTAATGGTTTACTTGTAAACGTTCTTGAATAAATAATAGTAACTTGACGAGGCTGTCTTCTGTATAAATATCAAATTTTTGGCGATGAAATTCACCATGTTCGTTATAAAAAATAAGTTCGCCTTTACCAGTAGCTTCGTTTATCAACATATGAAAACTAAGTGGTGTAGCTACGATTGATCCGTTATCATCTCTTAAAAGGATTTGGCATAGTGTTCCCTGTTCTTCTTTCTCATATAAAAAATCGTAATGAAAGGATTGAGATAGTTTTTCTATCTGAGATAATAGTAGGGTTTGTATAGCTTGTTTTTCGTACATACAATGTAACCTCTTTTCGTTTGTCTGTATAGAGTATTTGCTGTTACTTAGTATATTAATTATGGGTATACCTTGTATATGATTATTGCTCAGCAGTTTTGACACTATTTCTAGGAATCATCAAATGAGAAATAAATCTCTTTACTTTAGTTGGAAAAACGATATTTGAAGAAAATAGAAATTATATTCAATATTCGTAAATAAAGTATATTCAGAAAAATAGTATTGACAAAATTTTTCGTAAGATTTACTATTAGTACCATAGTTTTTTAAAAATTTTATAAAAATACTCTTATCAAGAGTGGCGGAGGGACTGGCCCGATGATGCCCGGCAACCCAGCTCATAAATTTTATTATGAGCGAAGGTGCTAATTCCAGCAAAACGATTTTCGTTTTGGAAGATAAGAGAGGAGCCTATTTTATCTATTCGACACCTCTCTTATTAGAGAGGTGTTTTTTGTGTAGAAAAGAGAGAGATTGAGGAGGAATTGTATATGAAGAAGTTATTGTTAAGTATTGCAAGTGGAGCGGTATTACTATTAGGAGCATGTAGTGCCGATGCTGGGAGGGAAGCAAAAGCGCTGGATGAGAAGAAACTCATAGTCGGCGTAACGGGCGGACCGCATGAACAAATTTTTGAGAAGGTAAAAGAAGTAACGGCGAAAGATGGTTTGCAATTGGAATTAAAGGTGTTCAACGATTATGTAATGCCGAATGTATCGTTAGATGAAAAAGAAATTGATGTGAATAGTTTTCAAACGAAGACCTATTTCGATGACTTTAAAAAAGAACGAAAGATGAAATTAACAGCGGCGTTCTCGACTGTAACATTTCCAATGGGCGTATATTCCAAAGAAATTAAAGATGTAAAGGATTTAAAAGACGGAGATGCAATTGCGGTACCAAATGATCCAACAAATGAATTGCGTGCATTGAAATTGTTTGAAAAAGCAGGTGTCTTAAAAGTTGATCCAAAAGCAACAGAAAAAGCAACTGCAAAAGATGTGATTGAAAATCCAAAGAACTTAAAAATTGTTGAATTAGAAGCATCACAATTACCAACGCAGCTAAATGAAGTAAAAGCAGCGGCCATTAATACGAACTTTGCATTAGGTGCAAAACTAAATCCAGCGAAAGATTCTATTTTCCGAGAAGGAAAAGATTCACCGTATGTGAACTGGGTTGTTGTTCGTACGGAAAATAAAGACGATGCAGCTGTGAAAAAATTAAAGAAAGCTTATCAATCTAAAGAAGTGAAAGAGTTTATTGAGAAAAAATTCGATGGTTCTGTATTGCCGTCCTGGTAGGAGCTGATTACGATGATTGAATTGAAAAATGTATCCAAAATATTTACAACAAAAAAAGGAAAAGTCGAAGCTCTAAAACCAACTTCTCTAAAGGTGGAAAAAGGAGAAATATTCGGTATTATCGGTTACAGTGGTGCTGGTAAAAGTACATTAATCCGCTGTGTGAATGTATTAGAAAAACCGACTACAGGTCATGTAAATATAAACGGAAGTGATTTAACAACCTTATCTACAAAAGAGTTAGCAAAGGCAAGACAAAAAATCGGGATGATTTTTCAAGGATTTAATTTATTAAAAACAGTAACTGTGTATGAAAATATTGCCTTGCCTTTACGGCTTACGGGGATTTCGAAAACAGAAATTGAAAATAGGGTAGAAAAATATTTACGCATCGTCGGTCTTTTTGATCGAAAAGATGCCTATCCAAGTGAGCTTTCTGGTGGTCAAAAACAACGTGTTGCGATCGCACGTGCATTATCACATGAACCAGAAGTGTTGTTAAGTGATGAGGCGACAAGTGCGCTAGATCCCGAGACAACAGAGTCTATTTTAGATTTATTATTAGAGATCAATGAAAAAATAGGAATTACCATTTTATTGATTACACATGAAATGAATGTGATTCAGCGTATATGTGATCGCGTTGCTGTGATGGAGCATGGGGCAGTTGTAGAGAGTGGTACAGTAAAGGAGGTCTTTACAAATCCGCAACATGCAACGACGAAAAAATTTGTAAACAGTGCTTTTGCAGCCAAAATTCCAGCGGCATTACAATCGGAGCTAAAGGATACGGGTGAAATTGTGACACTCTCCTTCATCGGGAACTCTTCTGGTGAACCGGCACTTGCAGTAGCAACAAAACGATTCCAAGTGTATCCCAATATTTTATCTGGTAATATTACGCAGCTAAAACACGAGGCATATGGAAAGTTAATTGTTCATATGCAGGGAGAAAAAAGTGAAGTGCACCGAGCACTAGTGTTTTTACAGGAACAAGGAATCATCGTAGAAGGAGGCAGAGAAGAACATGGAAAGCAAATCCTTTTTGGCTGAATGGGGTACAATCATTTGGGAGGCAACCATTCAAACATTCCAAATGACATCTATCTCACTGCTCATATCTATCATTATTGCTTTACCGATTGGCGTAACGCTTGTCTTAACAAGACCAGGTGGTCAGCATGAGAATAAACTTGTATATCCTATTTTAAATACGATTATTAATATTATTCGATCTGTGCCATTTATTATTCTATTATTCTTTATTTTGCCATTTACAAAGCTCATCATGGGAACAACAATTGGAGTAAAAGGTGTAATTGTGCCGCTTGTTGTATTTACTGCTCCTTACATCGCACGTTTAATGGAAACAGCATTATTAGAAGTAGATCGTGGTGTGATTGAAGCATATCAAGCAATGGGAGTTTCCACTATAAAAATTATTTGGCACGTAATGGTTAGGGAGTCCCGTCCATCTCTTGTGCTCGGCTTGACAATTGCGACGATTGGATTAATTGGTGCAACAGCTATGGCTGGACTAGTAGGGGCTGGTGGACTTGGAGATTTAGCATATCGTTTTGGGCATTTACGATATGAGCCAGAAGTAATGTATGCAACAGTTTTTATTTTAATTATTCTTGTTCAAGGCCTGCAATCTTTTGGTAACGGGATTGCTAGGAAATTAAAAAAAGATTAATAGAAATGCGGTGTCTCTATCATAAGAGACACCGCATTTTAAATTTTCATGTAAAATAATAGTAAAAATAGGTAAAGGAGGGAATGACATGGATATTTTCTTGAGCCCTGCTGAGGAACGAATTCGTCAGGCAATAAATAATGGTGATTTTGATGATCTTCCTGGAAAAGGAAAACCGCTGCAACTAGAAGATCTTTCAATGGTACCCCCAGATCTTAGAATGAGCTACAAAATTTTGAAAAACGCTGGAATGATCCCAGCAGAGATGGAATTGCAAAAGGATATATTGAAAATAGAGGATCTAATCGCTTGTTGTTACGATGAAACGGAACGAGCAAAATTAAAAGAAGAGTTAACTGCAAAATCTCTTCGTTTTCAGCAGCTAATGGAAAAGCGGAAAATAAAAGGAACATCGTCTTTTCGTATGTATCAAGACCGATTGTTCCGTAAACTACGTTAAGAGGGACTGTATGAAAAAATTTCAGACGAAAGAAGAATTAGTGGCATATATTGAAGAAAAACAGTTGCTATTCTTATTTATCCCGCATTAATGGGCAGTAAAATCCCCACTGATTAAAGTTTCACTTTATAAAAACAGAAAACTGTGGTGTTTGTGATGTGAGGCTAGAGAAGGTGAGCGGTTTGCTGGAACAATATCAAGATGTGGAAGATATTGTCGTTTCATTGCAGGATATGAAAGAAATTTCAGCGAAGTATTTAGTATTTACAGCACCAATGGTCTTATTATTTTATGAAGGCAAAGAGATATTACGTGAATCACGTTTTATCCTGCATTAACGGGCAGTAAAACCCCCATCTCAAATTTCTGCAGAAAGCCAAGAAGTTAGGTGGGGGATAAACTGCCCATAAAAGCCCGATTGGTTAGGGCTAATAATCAGTGGGAGATGAAGAAAACCCCCACTGATTAAAGTTTCACTTTATTTCGTTAGAGAAGATAGATCGAAAGCTACAACTATTTCAATAGTGGAAGGAGGCGTTTTACATGGGAATTGCAATAGGTGCGTTGTTCATTTTTATTGTAATCGGAATGATTGCAAAAGAAGTCAGATCTAGTAAGCGTAAGCAAAAATTATATAAATCAGATACGGGCGATAGCTCGGCTACGACTTCTACACCGTTTTTCTTTGCGGGATCTGATAGTTCAAATGACTGCGGTAGCTCTTTTGGTGGAGACAGCGGTTCTTCTGGCGGCGATGGTGGCGGAGATTAATGTGTGATACGCTCTTTCAGGACGTATTTCTTTTTTAAACAAACGTTTGATTAGTAGACTTCAAACCGCATGGAATAAGCTAAACAAACGTTTGTTTAATATATTTCAAGTAGTAGACAATTATTTATGTAGTGTATATTATATAATACAGAAAAAACAATACTATAGGAGCAATGGGAATGGAAAAGAAACCAAAAGTAAAAAACAAAGGAAAAATGGCTCTATTTTTATTAGCAGCAGGAGCGGTAGTTATCGGTAAATTCGCATTCAAAGTGGGCATCATTCATACAATCCGTATGTGGTTTGAAAATATATTTTGACAGATTGGAATAGGGCCTCTTGTAATAGAGGTTCTATATTTGTTAATATTAGACTGAACGGTCGGTTTAGTGAGGTGTGCAAATGAGAAAAAGTGCAGAAGAAATAAAAAAAGAAATTGCTTATCAAGCAGAAGTGTTATTTTCACAAAAAGGCTATGCTGCAACATCTATGGAAGATATTTGTGAAATTACAGAGCGTAGTAAGGGCAGTATTTATTATCACTTTAAAAGTAAAGAAGAATTGTTCCTATTTGTGGTAAAACAACATACGTACGATTGGCTTGAAAAGTGGACAGAAAAAGAAAAGCAATATCGTACGAGTACCGAAAAATTATATGGTCTTGCTGAGTATCATGTAGAAGATACGCAACACCCTATATTTAGCGCGGTTGAAGAGTTTGTAACGAGTCAAGTTGTAAGCAAAGATATTATGGATGAAATGATAGCATTGACAAGAGAATCGTATCGTGTGTTTGAAACGTTAATTGAAGAAGGAATGGCATCAGGAGAATTCCGTCAAGATGATGTACGGGATCTTATGTATATCGTAAATGGTTTATTATCTGGCCTTGGTGTTCTTTACTACGAAGTAGATTCTACAGAAATGAAACGAATTTATAAAAAAGCAATTGATGTATTGTTACAAGGAATGGCAGCTGAATAATCAGCAGCTTTTCTTCTATATTAAAATAGACTGAACGGTCGGTTTAGAAAGTGGGGAGATATAATGAGAGATTTATTTAAAAATCGAGCATTTATGCTTGTTATGATTTCTGATATTTTACAGCAGTTTGCAATTTGGATTCGGAATATGGCACTTTTGTATTTTGTGATGGAACAAACAAATAATGATCCTGTTTCTGTTTCATTATTATCTGTTATGGAATATGCGCCAATTTTTATCTTTTCCTTTATCGGCGGAGCACTAGCAGATCGTTGGAACCCGAAGCGAACGATGGTGGCTGGAGATATGTTAAGTATGTTATCTATCGTTGGGATTGTCTTATTATTAAAAGTTGACTATTGGGAAGCTATATTTTTTATAACGTTTGTTTCAGCGGTCGTCGGCCAATTTTCACAACCTTCATCATCGCGTGTGTTTAAGCGTCATGTAGAAGAGAAACAAGTTGCAACCGCTATTGCAATGAGTCAAAGTTTACAGTCAATATTCCTTATTTTTGGGCCAGTTGTAGGGACAATTGTTTATACTCAGCTTGGACTTTTTGTTTCACTATATAGTTTAATTGGTTTATTTATGTTATCTGCTATCTGTCTTTCATTTTTGCCAAAGTGGATGGAAAAAGAAAAAACTGCACGCGTTTCATTATGGAATGATATAAAAGAAGGATGGAAATATGTTCTTCAAACAAAAAATCTATTGATGATTGCGATTGCTTTTTCTATTATTGGTTTAGCAGTTGGGTTAACACAACCACTAGAAGCGTTTCTTGTTATTGAGCGATTAGGGATGGAAAAGGAAGCTGTGCAATATTTAACAGCTGCTGATGGAATGGGTATGTTAATCGGAGGCGTGGTGGCAGCAGTATTTGCTTCGAAAGTAAATCCAAAAAAAATGTTTGTATTTGGTATGACAGTCTTGGCCATTTCGTTTCTTGTTGAGGGCCTATCTACATCGTTTTGGCTCACTAGTATGATGCGATTTGGAACAGGGATTTGTTTAGCATGCGTTAATATTGTTGTTGGAACGCTTATGATTCAAATGGTACCAGAAAATATGGTGGGGCGTGTAAATGGTACCATTTTACCGTTATTCATGGGTACCATGTTAATTGGAACCTCTTTAGCCGGAGGATTGAAGGAACTGACATCACTCATTGTTGTATTTTGTATAGCGATGCTTTTCATTGTACTTGCAATTTTACCAATATTACGAATGAACATGGGAGAAAAGCATGAGGCCGTGGTAAAGACGCTCTAAAATCTAATTTTAGCAGTACTTCAACAGAAGTCCTCTTCGTCAAGCCGTCAAGCGTGTGCAGGGAGTGGCCCGCTGGCAGGGAAGGGGATGAATGAGGGCCTTACTGCCTGTTAATGCGGGATAAATACAATCCGAGTTGAGCGCTTGCGTTCCGTTTAGCTGAAGTGTTAGGCACAATCGTTGATAAGTTGTTTCTATCTAAATATATAGAAGATGAAAATATAAAAAATGCCCCATTCATATAGAATGGGACATTTTTTATATTATAACGTTTCTGACTTTGGGGCAGGTGGTGTAACGGAAGCTACGTCTTCTGGTACGCGTGTTAATATAAATCCACCGATAATAAATAAAATGATAATGCTTAGTACACCAACATTTGTTTTCCCTGTTAGTTGAGTTGTTACACCCACTAGAACAGGACCCATAATAGCTGCAAATTTACCAAAGATATTGTAAAAACCGAAGAATTCATTAGCAGATTCTTTCGGTACAAGCTTCGCAAAATAAGAGCGACTTAATGCTTGAATACCACCTTGAGAAGTTGCGACAAGCATTGCTAAAATCCAAAAATCGAGTGTTGTTTTTAAAAAATAAGCGTATGCACAAATAATGATATAAATCATGATACCGATATATAACATTTTCTTTCCTTTGAATGTTTCAGACAGTTTCCCGTACAATAAGGCAAATGGACAAGCAACGATCTGCGTTACAAATAAAATGATAAGTAAGTTTGTCGCGCTTATACCAAGGTCCGTTCCATAAGCCGTGGACATTGTGATGATTGTATCGACACCATCAATATAGAAGAAGTAAGCAAGGAGAAATAAAAATACAGTTCGGTATTGACGGATGTTCTTAAATGTATGAGCTAAACGCTTAAAGCTCATTTTAATTGGTTTTGGATGACGTTCAATATAATGCATTTGTTCTACATTTTTGAGCATTGGAATCGTAAATAGTCCCCACCAAAGTGCTGTGATGGCAAATGAAATTTGACTTGCAATGCCGACAGATAATGGGATGGTTCCTTTTTGTGCCATAATAATAAGAGCGATGCAACCGATAAATGGTATCGTACTTCCAATATACCCTAATGCAAAGCCTCGTGTTGAAATACGATCCATTCTGTCTTCTGTTGTAACATCAACTAAAAATGCATCATAGAAAATATTTGCTCCGGCAAATCCAACTAAAGCAAGCATATAGCACCCTAGCAATAAGTACCACTGTGATGTTGGGACGACTGATAACATCGTTGTAAATATAATACCAAGTGCAAAAAAGAATGTGAAAAATCGTTTTTTAAACCCTTTATAATCGGCAATTGTACCAAGAATTGGGGCAAGAATAGAAATTAAAAGTGTAGAGAAAGAATTAGCATATCCCCAAAAAGCTGTTGAAGTTGCTCCAGCAATTCCAGCCTCTTTTGCGGCTGCTTTGAAATAAATCGGAAATAGTGCAGTTGTAATGACGAGCGAATATACCGAGTTTGCCCAGTCATACAATATCCAGCTCTTTTCTTGTCTGGACATTTTTTTCATATCACGTTCCTCCTCAAATTTGTTCTAACATTAGTGTACAAAATAAAAATCATAAAAAGAGAAGCAGAGGTAAGTTTTACGTAACTTTTACATATGTACATATTTCTTTACAATTGAAGTAAACCCTCTATCACAGTTCCATCTGTTTCACCAAGGTGTAATCCAAGCAATCGTGCAATGGTAGGTCCTTCGTCAATGAGACGCATATAGGGAATAACTGCTCCTGGGCGAATGCCTTTCCCAGCAGCCATAAAAATAGTTGCATAGTTTGGTTTTGTTGGAGAATAACCATGTGTCCCAAACGTATATTTTTTGCTAGAATCAACATCTTTTTTCGTGATTTCTTTTATCAAGTCTCCTGTATGGTTTTCTACAAAGTAATAGCCTTCTCTTGCTTCGAGCATAAAGAGACAATGGCCATCAGCTCCGCGTTCTTTTGCCTCTTCATCATGTAGTATAAATTCAATTCCGTTTTTCTTATCTTGGAGAAGTTCTTCAAGAAGCAGTTGCACAGCTTGAATGGTTTCAATATCATTTTTATCTTTTACATACACGTAAGCTGAACCATCACAGCTTTGGCAATATGCTTTCCAATCTGTTAATTTTCCTTTTGGATTAACGAAAATCAGTCCTTTTTGATGAAAAAGAACATTTAACTGAATGGCTTTATTCTCACTTAAAGCACTATGATCACCGAGGGCAATAATTGTACTTTCTTCGTATATATCACTATCTTTCAATGCTTGAATAATCTTTCCTAGTCTTTCGTCATGACGATGAATAGCGGCTGTCGTTTCGTCCGAAGAAAATCCATAATAATGCCGCTGTGTATCTAAATCTGTAAAGTGAACAAACATGACGTTAGGTTTTTTTGTTTGAATGGTATGTACAGCAGAAGCGAGAACGAAATCATCAAGCTCAGGCTGTGACAATCCATTTCTAATATGGCCAAAACGACGATTTAAATCTAGTTGATACCATGGACTTCCGCTAAATAATGAAACGAGAACTTGATTTTGCCACGGTCTGTTTGGAAAAATTTCTGGTAAGTTGTAGTCGATTTTTGCCCTACCTGTAACAGGCCATAGAAGTGCCGCAGTTGTTAATTTTGCTTTGCTTGCTTCGTCATATAAGGTGGTTCCTTTAATAGAACGGCGATACCAATGCCAATCAGGGGATTCCCTTCCAGGCTGCAGTAATGTATTACTTACAACACCATGTTTGACAGGGTAATTACCAGTTACAATGGTGGCGTGGCTTGGATAGGTAACGGAAGGATAAATCCCTTCTACTTTTCGGACAAGGGCGCCTCGCTCTATTAAAGAACGAAAATGAGGAAGTTTTTGTAGTATAGGAAAATCTAAAGCTGATAAACAGTCAAAAGATAAAATAATCACATGTTCCGTTAACGATTTGTCCATAGAATATACCTCCCATTTATATAGATACAAATTAAAAAAACGACATAAACTCCTTCTTTTTAGGTGGGAGAGAGCATCCGGCCATGCATAGAAGCGGTCAGATCCTTTTCCTGCTATGCCAAGTGAAAACAAAGAGAGAAAACGAGTACAGGTCACCTTTTGTTATCCATAGCCGCGGCTTATATGTCGAAAAATCAAAATGGAGTAATATATATAAAAGGTATTAATATATATTACTATTAATACCTGGTTATAAAAACTTGTTTTTGAAAAAAGTTTATTATTTATTTTTCGAATTTTCCAACATATAATAAGTATAAGGAAATGAATGGAAGGATGGAATATGATGAATGGATTTGAAACATTTTTTATTATTGGTGCTGTAACGATTCTTATTGTGTTTACTGTTTCTTTTTTATTAAAGAAACAATTTCCACATAGAAGATTTGATATTACATTTGCACTTATTTTAATGCTCCTCTGTTTTGTTTTCTTCCCCGTTACAGTTTTTGCGATTGGTGGCTGGGATGGAATGGGGTATGCGATTGCGTGTTTCTTTGTCTTATTAGGCACAATTATCGGTATGATTGCTCATCAATTTGTAAAACTGTTTCGGAATAAATACGTATAATTTCAGTATAAAACAGAAAAAAATGAAAAGAATATATAAATGAGGGAATTTTCTATTGTTTTAAAATAAATTTTATATTATGATATTTAACAAATTTATTTCGTTATAACGATGAAAAAGGATTAGTACATGTCACATCTTTTTGCAGAGAGAGAATCCGTTAGGCTGGGAGATTCTTAAAAGGCGATATGGAACCTACCTTTGCGTTCTGCATTTGCAGCGGGAATTTCCCGTTATCAAGAAGAGAGCATGTACAATTTATTTGTATATGAATCAGGGTGGTAACGCCGACAAAAGCTCGGTCCCTATTTGGGGACGCGGGCTTTTTTTATTTTCTAAAGGAGGCATAGATATGGCAAAAGAACAAGTAAAAGCGATTACAAAAATGGAAGAAGATTTTGCTCAGTGGTATACCGATATTGTAAAAAAAGCTGAGCTAGTTGATTATTCAAGTGTGAAAGGATGTATGATTTTACGTCCGTACGGATATGGATTATGGGAAAATATGCAGAAAGTGATGGATGAAAAGCTAAAAGAGTCTGGTCATGAAAATGTGTATATGCCAATGTTTATTCCAGAAAGTTTATTACAAAAAGAGAAAGATCATGTGGAAGGATTTGCACCGGAAGTAGCATGGGTCACACATGGAGGAGACGAGAAGTTAGCAGAACGTCTTTGTGTTCGTCCAACGTCAGAAACATTATTTTGCGAGCACTTTTCAAAAATTGTACAGTCTTATAATGATTTGCCGAAGTTATATAATCAATGGTGCTCAGTTGTCCGTTGGGAAAAAACGACAAGACCATTTCTTCGTACAACTGAATTTTTATGGCAAGAAGGTCATACGATTCATGAAACAGCAGAAGAGTCCCAGCGAGAAACACTGAATATTTTAAATCTATACGCTTCTTTCTGTGAAGATTATTTAGCAATTCCAGTTATTAAAGGACAAAAAACAGAGAAAGAAAAATTTGCAGGTGCAAAAGCAACGTATACGATTGAAAGTTTAATGCATGATGGAAAAGCGTTGCAAACAGGTACGTCCCATAACTTTGGTACAAATTTCTCTGAAGCATTTGATATTAAATTTTTGGATCGAAATGGGAAGTGGCAATATGCACACCAAACCTCTTGGGGGGTATCGACGAGAATGATCGGCGGACTTATTATGGTGCATGGAGATAATAACGGACTCGTTATGCCACCAAGAGTCGCGCCAGTACAAGTCATTATCGTACCAATTGCGCAGCATAAAGAAGGTGTGTTAGAAAAAGCAGCCGAGTTGCAAGGGCAAATTCAAAAAGTGGCCCGTGTAAAAATCGATGCAAGTAACAAAACACCGGGCTGGAAATTTAATGAGTACGAAATGAAAGGTGTACCAATTCGTTTAGAGGTTGGTCCAAAAGACATTGAAAGAAATCAGGTTGTGCTTGTAAGGCGGGATACGAAAGATAAAGAATTTGTATCAATGGATCAATTAGAAGAACGCATTACATCGTTACTTGATGAGATTCATCATTCTCTCTTACAAAAGGCAAAAGTATTTCGTGATGAAAACACATATAGCGTTACTACTTTTGAAGAAATGAAACAAGCTGCAGAGAAAAAGCAAGGCTTTATAAAAGCAATGTGGTGTGGCGAGCTTGCTTGTGAAGGAAAATTGAAAGAAGAGGCGGGCGTTTCATCGCGTTGTATGCCATTTGAACAAGAACAAGTAGCAGAGCACTGCGTGTGCTGCGGGAAAGAAGCAAAGCATATGGTGTATTGGGGGAAGGCTTATTAAACATTTCATGCACAAATAGTTAGCTTGTGCGGTTTGGAGATAATGTTTTTTCTTAATAAGCACCGCTTGGGTAATATATTGTTTTGGAGCGTTCCTGACATAATAAAATGGATAACAAGTTGTTATAGTTAAAGTTGGTTCATTTTTTTTACAATAACAGTACGATCATTTGCAGTCGTAATCCAAATTTTTTTTACTTGATATGTATAGAGGTTTTAAAATGGACCCTCATCTCGATTTGATAAAATTCGAGATGAGGGTCCATTTTACATACTGGTTCAAAAATATTTATCCCGCTATTCGCGGGATAGTAATACTCCCACCTCAAAGTTCTGCAAGAAGCAAAGAAGTTAGGTGGGGGGTAGTTTGTTTACAAAAGTTGAATAATTATATTTAGAAAATGAATGAAGGAGGATATGTTAAGATAAATAGTAGACTAATTTGTACTAAAGGAGGGTTGAAGGATATAACATCGTTTATATTCGGATAAGCATATGAAACAAACAACAAAACAAATCATAGCAGGTACATTTATAGCAACAGCAGCATCTTTTGTTTCCACTCATGCTTTTGCACAGGATGATAATTCAGCGACAGTAAATACAACAAATTTAAATATACGTCAACAACCTACAACACAAAGCCCAATTGTTGGGCATTTAAAGCAAGGGGAGACTGTAAAAGTTTTAGAGAAAGAAAAAGATTGGGCGAAAATTTCTCATGATGGGAAAGAAGGCTATGTTTCACTACAATTTTTAAAACTAGCAGGAACACAGACTCCAGTTGAAACGAACCAAGAACCAACCATTAATAGCGAACAAAAAGAAAATGGTATCGTTACAGCGACACGTTTAAATGTTCGGAATAGTCCTGTTTTAGGAAGTTCAATTCTTGGACATGTTACAAAAGGTGAAAAGGTAACAGTTTTAGGAAAAGCAAATGGTTGGGCAAAAGTTGAATATAAAGGAAAAGAAGGTTATATCTCGTTAGAGTTTGTGAAAATTAGTGAGAATGCGGAAGGATCAAAACCATCGGGATCAAAGCAACAACCAACTATTAATAGTGGTGCGCAAGAATCCGGAACAATTACCGCAACGAGTTTACGAGTGAGAAGTGAAGCGAATACAAGTAGCGCAATTCTAGGAAACTTAAAACAAGGTGAGAAAGTAACGATCTTAGGAAAAGCAAACGGCTGGGCGAAAATAAGCTATAAAGGAAAAGAAGGCCACATTTCGCTAGAGTTTGTGAAGATCGAAGCAGGAAACCAAGGAGAGAAACCTGGAGAAAATGTTACAGAGGAAAGTGGAACAATTACTGCAACAAGCTTACGAGTGAGAAGTGAAGCGAATACAAACAGCGCAATTCTAGGAAACTTAAAACAAGGTGAGAAAGTAACGATCTTAGGAAAAACAAACGGCTGGGCGAAAATAAGTTATAAAGGAAAAGAAGGCTACATTTCGCTAGAGTTTGTGAAGATCGAAGCAGGAAACCAAGGAGAGAAACCTGGAGAAAATGTTACAGAGGAAAGTGGAACAATTACCGCAACAAGCTTACGAGTGAGAAGTGAAGCGAATACAAGTAGTGCAATTCTAGGAAACTTAAAACAAGGTGAAAAAGTAACGATTTTAGGAAAAGCAAATGGCTGGGCGAAAATAAGCTATAAAGGAAAAGAAGGCTACATTTCGTTAGAGTTTGTGAAGATCGAAGCAGGAAACCAAGGAGAGAAACCTGGAGAAAATGTTACAGAGGAAAGTGGAACAATTACTGCAACGAGTTTACGAGTGAGAAGTGAAGCGAATACAAGCAGCGCAATTCTAGGAAACTTAAAACAAGGTGAGAAAGTAACGATTTTAGGAAAAACAAATGGCTGGGCGAAAATAAGCTATAAGGGAAAAGAAGGCTACATTTCGTTAGAGTTTGTGAAAATCGAAGCAGGAAACCAAGGAGAGAAACCTGGAGAAAATGTTACAGAGGAAAGTGGAACAATTACCGCAACAAGCTTACGAGTGAGAAGTGAAGCGAATACAAGTAGTGCAATTCTAGGAAACTTAAAACAAGGTGAAAAAGTAACGATTTTAGGAAAAGCAAACGGCTGGGCGAAAATAAGCTATAAAGGAAAAGAAGGCTACATTTCGTTAGAGTTTGTGAAGATTGGTAATGATTCTACAAATCCGACAAACCCTGGGGAAGTGACAGAAGAACGAGGAGTTGTAAATGCTTCGTTATTAAATGTTCGCAAAGGTCCATCTACCA
The DNA here is from genome assembly GCF_030348195.1 of Bacillus sp. DX4.1. Lineage (NCBI taxonomy): Bacteria > Bacillati > Bacillota > Bacilli > Caryophanales > Bacillaceae > Bacillus > Bacillus sp. DX4.1. The sequence continues at coordinate 520,036 of NZ_JAUCFT010000008.1, forward strand.
CAACGGCAACCATTGGTCATTTGAAAAATGGAGAAACTGTTACGATAATTGGCAAAGAGAATGGCTGGGCGAAAATTCGTTTTAATGGTGGTGAGGGCTATGTCTCATTACAATTTTTGAAAATAAAACAAGGCTCTTCGTCTTATGAAATTATTACTTCATCACAAAAGATTCAAAAATCGAATGAGGTAGAAGCTGAGCAAATTATGAACAATCTGAAAGAGGATGCTTATATTATGAGCGACGGTAAAGTTGTGAATATGAAGCAGGGATTTGTTCGTGCGAATGGTGTAATTAATATTTATGATATTGCGAATGGTAAGACCCTTACATATGTAAAAGGTGGGGCAGATTTGAAGTTTGTGAAAGTTGTAGGCAATCGTATCCATGTGAAAATCGATGGGTTAACTGGGTACGTGAATATGTATGATGTAACATTACATCCGACAATGACGGGTGCTGCAACATCATATTATTCAGCAAAAAATGGGAAATTATATCATTATGTATATAATCCTTCGACTGGAAAATATACAACGTATCAAATCGGTAATGCACCAAAACATTTAAAAGAAGGCGAACGTTATGAAGCGTTTGATAAAACACAAATCGGTGGACAAGATAGTTATCAATACTTTGAATATATGCCATTACGTGTAACTTCTTCATACACAGGAAAAGAAATAGATGATTTCTTACGTACAGTGCGTCCTGATAGTCCACTTATTGGATTGGGAAAATATTTTGTACAGGCAGCAGAAAAATATAAGATGAATGCAGGATACTTGTTATCTCATGCTATTTTAGAATCTGGATGGGGAACGAGTCATATTGCACAAGAAAAGAAAAACTTATTTGGATTTGGAGCGATAGACTCAGATCCATATAACGGAGCAGCTTCATTTAAAACATGGGAAGAAGGAATTGATTTCTGTGCAGCTTATATTGATAAGCACTATTTAGCGCCAAGCGGAAACACATATAATGGTGGAAATTTAGGTGATAAGTCTCAAGGTATGAATGTTATGTATGCAAGTGATGAAAACTGGGGACAACAGATTGCATCGCTTATGTATAGATTGGATGCAACGAATGGAAGTAAGGATTTAAATAAATACCGACTTGGAACATTAAAGGAAGGTTCAACAGTATACAAAAATTTAGCTGGTGATCAAAATGGTTCAGCTTCTCGTAATATAATGGTGGCTATTAAGCAAACAGTTCAAACGCCCTATGGTGCATATTATGAATTGGTTTCAGATGATACGGCATATAACAGTGTGTATGTAAAAGCTGGTTCTGTAAATCTTGCAAACTCTTATTAAAATAAAGTGAAGTTTTCATTAGCGGGGGCTTTACTGCCCGTTAATGTGGGATAACTCGATTCATACTGTTAGAAGGAGCGGCAGGATGAAAAAATACATTGCATTTGATGTTGGTGGTACACAGATTAAATATGGAATCGTTTCGGAAACAGGTATGTTATTGGAACATCAAGTTGTCTCAACAGAGGCTTCTTTAGGAGGCGAACAAATTGTTCACAAGCTAATTTGTTTGTCTCAAGAAGTAATGAAGCGGCATGCTATTTTTGGTGTTGGTATTAGTACAGCAGGAATTGTTGACATCAACAAGGGAATGATAACTGGCGGCGTGGATCATATTCCACGCTATGCTGGTATTCCGATTGTGAATAGGTTACAATACGCACTTAAAGTTCCTGTTACGATTGAAAATGATGTGAATTGTGCTGCACTCGGAGAAGTATGGCAAGGGGCAGGAAGACAGAAGAAAAATTTTATTATGCTTACACTTGGAACGGGAATTGGTGGAGCGATTGTTATTGATCATACATTATATCGAGGACATTCGTTTAGTGCTGGTGAATGGGGAAACATGTTAATAGAAGGAAAGCCATTTGAAGCAATCGCATCTATTTCAGGATTAATTCGTCTTGTGGAGAAATATAAGGGCGAAGGAAACTGGGATGGTAAAACAATTTTTCAGCTGTATGACGAGAATGATAAAGAAGTTGTGCAAGCTGTTGGAGTGTTCTTTAAATATTTAGCTATTGGGATTAGCAACCTTGCTTATATTTTCAATCCGCAAACGATTATTATTGGTGGAGGTATTACGGCAAGAGGTATAAAGTTTTTAGAAGAAGTGGAAGAAGGAGTGCAAAAGTATTTGCAGCCTGATTTTTATAGAAATTGCGAGATTACTCTTGCACACAATCGCAATCATGCTGGAATGATTGGTTCGATTTATCACTTCTTACACCAACATGAATAAATACAATGAATGTTTTCATATAATTGAAAATTTATTCTTTTTTTCAATCGACAAATAATGCTACAATATAGAAGAAGAATACAATATTTTCCCAGTAGGAAAATATCTTGAAGAAAGGAAGAAACTTCATGCCTATTATTTTAGAAAAAGGACAGAAGATTGATTTAACGAAAGGGCAACCAGGATTAATAAAATTACAGGTTGGCCTAGGATGGGATCCGATGGCACAGTCAGGTGGATTTTTATCTTCGTTACTTGGAAGCAAACCAAGCGTCGATTGTGATGCGTCTGTGGTTATGCTAGAAAATGATCGTTTTTTAAATAAGAATGATCTTGTTTATTTTGGAAATAAGCTATCTGCTTGTGGAAGCATTATTCATTCAGGTGATAATTTAACAGGTGAAGGTGCAGGCGATGACGAAACAGTGTTCGTAGAATTGCATAAAGTTCCAAGCCGTATTAATCGTTTAGTATTTGTTGTAAATATTTATGATTGTGTTAACCGTCGTCAAGATTTTGGCATGATTCAAAATGCGTATATTCGCATTCAAAATCCACAAACAGGTGAAGAATTAGCACGTTATAATTTATCAAACAATTACGCTGGAAAAACAACATTGGTTGCAGGAGAAATATACCGACAAGGAAATGATTGGAAGTTTTCTGCAGTTGGAGAAGGCACACAAGATAAAAATTTAAGCGAAATTGTATCGCGTTATCAATAATACTATTTTCAAGGAGGAATATTATATGGCAGCTATCTCGTTAAAAAAAGGACAAAAGGTAGACTTAACAAAAACAAACCCTGGTCTTTCTAAAGTTCTTGTTGGTCTTGGTTGGGATACAAACCGCTATGATGGACAACATGATTTCGATTTAGACGTTAGTATTTTCTTAGTAGGTGCAAACGGTAAAGTATCAGGTCAAGAAGATTTCGTTTTCTACAATAATCCAACAGGTGCAAATGGTTCGGTACAACATTTAGGAGATAACCGTACGGGCGATGGCGAAGGCGATGATGAAGCAATTAAAGTGGAATTAAATAATGTTCCTGCACATATTGAACGTATTTGCTTCACAATTACAATTTACGATGGAGAAGGTCGTAGCCAAAACTTCGGACAAGTATCTAACTCATTCGTACGTATTTTAGACGAAGAGAAAAATGCGGAGTTAATTCGTTACGATTTAGGAGAAGACTTCTCGATTGAAACTGCAGTTGTAGTCGGTGAATTATATCGTCATGCTGGTGACTGGAAATTCAATGCAATTGGAAGTGGATTCCAAGGCGGACTAGGTTCTTTATGTAACAACTTTGGTTTAGATGTTGAGTAATTAAGAAGAAACGTCCATCAGTGAAATTTTCATTTCGCTGATGGACACATTTTTACAAATCATAACATTAGAGGTGAATATACATGGTCATTCAATTGCAAAAAGGACAGAAAATTGATTTAGGCAAGACAAGCCCAGGTCTTACAAAAGCAGTTATCGGTCTTGGCTGGGATATTAAGGAATATGATGGTGGATCAGACTATGATTTAGATGCATCGGCCTTTTTATTAGATGCAAATGGTAAGTGTACGAAAGAAACAGACTTCATTTTCTATAACAACTTACAATCTCCTTGTGGATCGGTTTTACATACAGGTGACAACCGTACAGGTGAAGGGGACGGAGACGACGAGCAACTTGTTGTTGATTTAAGTAAAGTACCAGCGGATGTACACAAAATTGCAATTACAGTAACCATTTATGATGCAGAAGGCCGTAACCAAAACTTTGGACAGGTTGCCAATGCGTTTGCTCGTTTAGCAAACGAAGAGACAAATGAAGAGGTTCTCCGTTTCGATTTAGGGGAAGATTTCTCCATTGAAACAGCAGTTGTCTTTTGTGAATTATACCGTCATAATGGACAGTGGAAGTTCAACGCAGTAGGAAGTGGCTTCCAAGGTGGATTAGGTGCTCTTGTAAGAGCCTACGGCTTGGATGCATAAGAAGGGAACGAACTTCGTTTCCTTTTTTCGCCTTTCTATAAATCTAGCAAAGAATAGAGGTCAATGGTAGGATGAGTATTTTACAGGGAATTCTTGATACGTATGCCCAATTTTTTGATTTGGACATGTGGATTAGAGTATTGCAAGATCCTGTATCTTGGGGATTAATTGGTACACTTGTTGTGCTTGAAGGTTTATTATCTGCCGATAACGCACTTGTATTAGCTGTTATGGTAAAACATCTTCCAGAGAAAAAACGTAAAAAGGCATTATTTTATGGACTTATTGGTGCTTATGTTTTCCGCTTTATTGCGATTGGAATTGGGATGTTCTTAATCAAATTATGGTGGGTTAAAGTACTCGGAGCACTTTATCTTGCATGGCTATCAGTGAAGTACTTTATTGATAAGAGAAAAGGGAATAATGACGAGGAAGAGTCACATGAGATGAAGCAAGACAGTATTCTCTTTAGAATGTTTGGTGTTTTCTGGGGAACAGTTGTAATGGTTGAGTTAATGGATATTGCGTTCTCTGTAGATAGCGTTCTTGCAGCATTTGGTGTTTCCAATGAAGTTTGGATTCTACTATTAGGTGGAATGCTTGGTATTTTAATGATGCGTGGTATTGCAGGTGTATTCTTAAAATTACTAGAGCGTATTCCAGAGCTTGAAACGACAGCATATATTTTAATTCTAATTATTGCCACGAAAATGTTATTATCTGTATTCGGTATTGAAATTAGTCACATAGTTTTCTTTGTTATTTTAGTTATTGCATTTGCTGGTACATTTATTTTGCATTATATGCGAAATTCTGGACAAGCCCGTGAAGAGATTGCGGCTACTAAAAAAGAAGATAAATAATTGAAATGGGTGTGCTCGTTATACGAGCGCCCATTTTTTATAACCTAAAATCAAATGGGCAGTTTATAATAAAAGAGAAGGTCATTGGCCTTCAGAAAAAAAGTAAATGTTTTTTGGAGGTGAATTGTCGTGTTTTCGCGTTTTGCACTTCATCCACATGCACTAAAAGAAGAAGCAGATTTGAAACAATTTGAAATGATTTTAGAAAAACGGCCACATTATGAAATGGCAGAGAACAGTATGCAATTTAGTTATATTGCTTGTCGTATTCTTGGTGTTCCAAACGATGTAGATGAATATTTCAATGAACTTTTTGATTATAGTGAAGCAAAAGGAATTACTGTATTACATGAACAAAATTTAAATAAAGTGATTGATTCTGAGAAGCTTCAGCACATTCAAGAAATATTTACACTGCATCAAGAACAACCGAATGGTCTTACTGTAAACCGTCTTGTGGCACATTTGTCAGGAAAACAGTTATTACCGAAAGTAGAGAATCCTGATTTACAACATTATATCCATACAACCTTTATCTCTGTATTAAAATTGTATGAGAAGCAGCATAATCAATCATTAAAAACGGAAGGATTTCGTCGTTTTTTAATTGATATCATTAAATTAAGTGAGAACTACGTTGCAAAATGGTTTTCCACAATGAATTATAAGAAGCAAATGCCTCGCATCGTTTGGTACGGTGATGCAAAGGAAAGCCGTATATACTTCTTATATTTCCTTATTATGCTTGGTTGTGATGTTTTATATTATCATCCAGAAGGAAAAGATGGTTTTGAGAATGTTGATGAGGAAGAAAGAACATTCGTTATTTCTCATCCGGGCCATATTTCATTAGAGCCGTTTCCTGATAAACGACGTGAACGTGTTGCAACGGTAGCTTATCAAGCATCAAAAGAAATTGAACAAGTGCTTCATCATGATAATTCTCTATTGTACAAACCGTGGCAATTTCGTTCGTATACACCTGTTGCACGTACGTTAAAGACAACATATGATGAACTATTTTTAATTACGAAAGAAAAGGCATTTATTCGTCCGACATTCTTTGTCGAAAATAAACATATTTATATTCCATCTTTATTTGCAAAAGTGTCGGGTGTTTCAAAAAATGATAAAGAATATTTCCAACGCTTGAAGACAGTAACATCTTTTGATAACAGCTTGTTAATCAATACATTCCCATTTACAAAAGAACAAAAAGCAAACTTTCAATTTCATTATCGGGACGCATTAGACCGGGCTGGGAATCTTCATCCCGATCAGATTGTGAACAGTCATTGGTGGCCACATAAGCGTTTGCCTGAAGGGTTACAGCATGGAATTGCAGAAGCGATTATTCACACATGCGAAAGTGAACTTTGTAAGCCAGTTGGCAAGGAAACCAAGCAAGAGACAGCACTCTACGTATTTGCACAACTTTCGCAAATTCCACCAAAGATTTTAGAGCTACTAGAAAAATTTGATTACTCACAGGAAGTACCGAAAATCGTTGTATTTAACAATGAAAAGAGCGGTGAATTAACTCGTTCGGATGCGGTGGTATTACTATTTTTAAATCAAATTGGAATTGATGTTTTACATTTTAATCCGACAGGAAGAAATGATATTGAACCATATATTGAAGCAGGAGCATTTGATTCTCATTGGCTCGAAGAAGTAAGCTTTGATCTTGAATATCATGGTCCATCTTCATACAAAAATCTATCACAAACTATAAAAGGGCTATTCCGTCCGTTTTTATAAAGAAAGGAAGAATGACACATGAATAATAATCCAATCGTATTAGATCCAAAAACTGAATTAAATGAACAAACAGCTCAAGATGTTCGCTTGCAGCTTAGACAAGATACTGAAGTGCAACGTATTTATAATGGAGTAGATATTAAAGATCAATTAGAGTTAATTGAACTTGGAAAAGAACCTTCAATGGAGATTTCTCGTTTCGCAGATCAAATTTTACATACGATGTCTTTATCTAAGATAGAAGATTCTGGGGAGTTACTAAAGCAACTCGGTAAAATTATGGATAAATTTGATAGCAAAGATTTTGCGGAAGAAAAAAGTGGCTTTTTCTCTCGTATGTTTAAAAAAGCAGATAAAATGATTGAACAAATCTTTAGTAAGTATCAAACGATGGGCCGTGAAATGGATAAAGTATATGTGGAAATTACAAAATACCAAGATGAAATGAAGAAATCGATTGGTACGTTAGACGGTCTATATGAACAAAATTTAAAGTATTATTTAGACTTAGAGAAGTATGTCGTTGCAGGGGAAATGTTACTAGAGCGTCTGCAAACAGAACTAGTTCCAATGTATGAAGAACGAGTTCGTAACAACGATCAATTAGCAGGTATTGAATTAGAATCTCTGAGAAACTCTGTTGAAATTTTGGAGCAACGCATTGATGATTTAGAGAAAGCGCGTATGGTTGCTTTATTAACAGCACCACAAATTCGTATGATTCAACGTGGTAACAACAAATTAATCGGTAAAATTAATACGGCGTTTATTACGACAATCCCTATTTTTAAAAATGGTATCATTCAAGCGGTAAATGCAAAACGTCAAAAGCTTGTTGCAGACTCAATGGCGGAACTTGATCGTCGTACAAATGAGCTATTGAAGAAAAATGCCCAGAACATTGCAACACAAAGTGTAGAAGTAGCAAGATTATCTGGCTCTTCTAGCATTAAAATGGAAACACTTGAAGAGACATGGAATATTATTTCAAGGGGTATGCAAGAAACGCAGCAAATTGAAGAACAAAACAAACGTGAGCGTGAAGAAAGTCGTAAACGTATGGCTGATCTAACAGCGAATATAAAAAAAGAATTGCAAGGATAAGGTATGAAAAAGGCAATGAGGAGAATCCTCATTGCCTTTTAATTTTTCTTAAAGACTTTTACAATTTCGTTTACAACAAGTGGAATGATACTAAGCAATGCCACAAAAATCCAATCTTCTCCGGTTAAGGCGTGTACCCCAAATATATTGGCAAGCGCTGGAATAGAAATGATACAAATTTGCATCAGTACACCGATAAGGAAAGAAAAGACCAAATATTTATTTGTAAATAATCCAATTGAAAAGATTGATTTTGTAGTTGAGCGTAAGTTAAATGAGTGAACGAGTTGCGAAAAACTTAGTACGACAAACGCCATCGTTTGGGCATGTAGTAAAGCATCATCATCAATTTGAGATGGAAAGAGCGGGAAGATATCCGTATCCCCTGTATACAATTTTGCCCCAACGATAAAGGCTGTTAATGTAATAAGTCCAATTAAGATTCCGTTTAGAACAAGAAAAGGAATGCTGCCGCTAAATAAGCTTTCATTTGTACGACGAGGCTTTTCTTTCATTACGTCAGGATCTTCTCGATCAACGCCAAGCGATAATGCAGGCAGTGTATCTGTAATTAAATTGACCCATAAAATGTGAATCGGGCGAAGCGGTGTAGCCCAGCCGAGTAAAATGGCTAAAAATAGCGCAATGATTTCTCCAAGGTTACAAGAGAGTAAGAAAAGGATCGACTTTTTAATGTTGCGATAAATATTTCGTCCTTCCTCGACAGCTTTTACAATGGAGGAGAAGTTATCATCTGTTAGAACCATATCAGCTGCACCCTTGGCAACATCCGTTCCTGTAATCCCCATGGCAACGCCAATATCTGCTTGTTTTAAAGAGGGGGCATCGTTTACACCATCCCCTGTCATCGAAACAATATTTCCTTTTGTACGCAATGCCTTTACAATTTTCACTTTATGCTCAGGAGAAACGCGAGCAAAGACGTTTAAATGATTAATTTCGTTTGCTAGTTTTTCATCTGAAATACGATCTAATTCTGTTCCAATCATCACTTCTGATTTTTTTTCAGCAATGCCGAGTTCTTTTGCAATGGCAAAGGCAGTGTCTTTATGGTCTCCTGTAATCATAACCGTGCGAATCCCTGCTTTTTTACACTCTGTAATTGATGCTTGTACCTCTGTTCGAGGCGGATCAATCATACCAACAAGTCCAATAAAAACAAGATTTTCTTCGATGTGATCAAGGGTGATGTTTTGTGTATCATACTTTTTGAAAGCAAATGATAGCACTCGTAGGGCTTCTTGAGACATAGTATGAGCAGCTTGTAATATTTGTTGTTTATCTTCTTCAGTTAATGGTTGAATCGTATCATTGATAAAAATATGACTACAACGTGGTAAAAGTTTATCAATTGCTCCTTTTGTCATGCTGTAGCAGTTTTGATTGTATTGATGCAGTGTCGACATCATTTTGCGATCAGAGTCAAACGGTAATTCATTAACACGTCTATGTTCAAATTCGAGTGCATCCTTTTGAAGATGAAAGGCAGTTCCCGCAACAAGAAGAGCAATTTCTGTTGGATCACCGGTTTGTGATTCTGCCGTATAAGAAGCGTCGTTACATAAAATCATGTTTTCTAATAATAAGCGGTGCACATTATTATTTATGTTTAATTGTTCTAACTTATCGTATGTACCATCCCCATAAAAGTGGGTAACTGTCATTTTATTTTGTGTTAATGTACCAGTTTTATCTGAACAGATAATTGTAACAGATCCAAGTGCTTCGACGGCTGGAAGCTTACGAATGATGACGTTTTGTTTAATCATACGTTGCACACCAATCGCTAGAACGATAGATACGATAGCTGGTAATCCTTCTGGAATAGCTGCAACTGCTAAACTAATAGCGGTCATAAACATTTCTAATGTGTCCCGGCCTTGGAAAAATCCAATGAAGAACATAATGATACAAATACCAACAGCGACAAGACCTAAATACTTTCCGACTTGTGCTAAACTTTTTTGAAGAGGTGTTGCATCATCTTCTGCGTCATGTAAGAGCGTCGCGATTTTACCGATTTGTAATTTCATTCCGGTTTCAACAGCTACGCCAACACCGCGCCCATATGTAACGAGCGTTGACATAAATGCCATGTTTTTTTGATCGCCTAGTGGTATCTGCTCTTCATTTTGAAAAGACGGATGATACAGTGAATCTTTATCAACAGGAACGGATTCACCTGTTAAAGCAGACTCTTCAATTTTTAAGTTCGCTGTTTCGATGAGACGTAAGTCACAAGGGATATAACGTCCAGCATCAAGCATAACAATATCACCAGGGACAACATCTTCTGATGGGATTTCTTTTAATTCACCATCTCGTTTTACAATTGCCTTTGGTGTGGCCATCTTTTTTAATGCTTCTAAAGCTTGTTCGGCTTTCGATTCTTGAATGACACCGATTACAGCATTTAAGATAACAACAAGAGCGATAATACTAGCATCGGCCCATTCACCTACAAAGGCAGAAATGAGGGCGGCAATCAAAAGAACATAGACGAGAACGTCATTAACTTGGGCGAAAATACGTTGCCATAATGTTCGTTTTTGCTTCGTTGTTAGTTCATTTCGTCCATACTTTTTTAAACGACTTGAGACAATTTCTTCTGTCAAACCACGTTGTTCATTTGTTTCAAGTTCTCGTATTGTTTGATCTTTCGTCTTACTGTACCAATTGCTCATATTTAAGCACCTCCAGTAAATACAGTTGGCAATGGTAGTGTGGCAGTTACTTATGTGTAGTAAGTATCGGGATGTGAGGTCTATGGTGAGGTTCTATTTGTATTGTATCGTATTTAAAAATAGAAAGAAGAAAACGGAAGATTTGTCATGAATTTGTTGAAAATGAAAAAAGCCCCATATAGAGGGCTTTTCATTATTTTTTGATTAATGTACCTAATTCTTCTGTAATAGCCTGCATTTCGCTAATGCTAAATGTTTCACGCTTCATCACATGTTCAAAGATGTCTCGTAAATCTTCGTACATTTCTTCATTAAAGCTAGTAGCTCGCATTGCACCAGCGTTTACCATGCGTAATTTTTCTTTAATTGCTTCTACCATATATTCAACGTTTGCTTGCGACTTTACGGATAAATCCACGGATGTGTCCCCCTTTAGAATAACATAAGGCTATCTTAACATTTTTTATCATTTTCGTTAATGAAACTTTTCAATCATATTCAATTAGTAGGGATTTCCTTTATAATTAATATTTGGTTGTTTATACTATATGTATATATAAGAAATGTACACGAAGGGAAGAAACAAATATGGTTCAAGTATTATTTGTTTGTCTTGGAAACATTTGTCGTTCTCCAATGGCAGAAGCGATTTTTCGTGATCTTGTGAAGCGAGAGGGATTAGAAGATAAAATTCATATTGATTCAGCTGGAACAGGAGATTGGCATATCGGTCATCCACCTCATGAGGGAACACAAAAAATTTTAAAAGAAAATGAAGTCTCTTTTGAAGGAATTAAAGCACGTCAAGTAGAAAAAGAAGACTTAACAAAGTTTGATTATGTGATTGCCATGGACAACAAGAATATAGCGGATTTAGAAAGTTTAGGTCAAGGAGGAAGCTATATTGGGAGACTGTCCGATTTCGTTCCAGACGGTGACTGGACGGATGTTCCTGATCCTTATTTTACAGGGAACTTTCAAGAAGTATATAACCTTGTAACAGAAGGGTGTACAAAGTTGTTGACATTCATTTGTAATGAGCAAGGAATATGAGTGAGTTTAGAAAGAAATGCTTTCTAGTGCTTGTTCAAAAAGAAGGATAAAGGGAGCCAAGTAGTTCGAGTTGCGGAAGCTAGGAGGATACGGAGTGTAGATTGAACTACATGAGTGGCGAAGTAATGAAGAAATGCGACAGCTATCTTTACCGGACTTTTTGAACATCTTTTCTAACACAATAGACGAAAGGGTGAAGGAATATGGCAAAGAAAAATAATATAGCGCGTAACATTGCAATCGGTGTGGCAGCAGGTGTGGCTGTTTCTATGTTAAAGAAAGAAAACCGTGACAAAGTTAAAAATACAGCAGGAAAAGCAAAAACAAAAATGATCGAAATTGGCGAAAATGCAAAGATAAAAGAAAAAGTGCAGACTGTTACAGATAAAGGACGCGAACTTGCAGATTTCAATGTAGTAAAGGCAAAGGTAGCGGAAATTAAGAAATTAACACCGGCTGTTGTTGGAACATTAAAAGAAACGAAAGAAATTTTCAGTAAAAAGAAAGTAGAGCCAGCGGAAAAACCAGAAACAATCGAAATTCAAGCCATTGCTCCAGTAAAAGAAGAGTCTGAAGACGAAACAGAAGTAGATCCTGGTACAGTGCGAAAAAAAACTGAAGCGTTCATTGAGCTAAAACAGGATAAAGAAGAGAAGAAAAGCGTTTAGAGATATATGAAAAAATTCTTAGAAAAAGCAAGGGGAAATCGTGTGTATTCATTCGGAAAAGATTTGTATTACCGAACGATGCAAGATGATGTGGCGGGTTTAGCAGCACAGCTCGCTTATTTCTTCTTGCTTGCTATTTTTCCTGGACTTGTCTTTTTAATTACGCTTCTTGGATATATTCCCATCAAAACAGAGGATGTACTAGTGTTGTTAGAAGCTTATATACCTGACGATGCAATGAACTTAATTGAAGTGAATGTCGATAAAGTTGTAAATGAACAAAACGGTGGTTTATTATCCTTTGGTTTATTATCAATGCTATGGTTTGCTTCGAATGGGGTAAATGCAGTTATGAATGCATTTAACCGTGCCTATGATGTGAAAGAAACACGTTCTTTTATTGCGACGAGGGCTTTGTCTATCGTATTTACGTTAGCAATGATTTTTATGATTGTCTTTGCGTTAATTGTTCCTGTGTTTGGCCAAGTAATTGGGGCGGCAGTTTTTAAAGCGCTTGGTTTATCCGAGAGCTTTTCTATTGTGTGGAGTATTACGCGGTTAGTAGCCAGCTTTTTAGTGTTATTTGCTTTATTTAGCTTTCTATATACATTTGCACCCGATCGAAAGCTGAAGAGGAGAGAGGTTGTTTCGGGAGCGTTATTTGCAACGGTTGGATGGATTGTGGTATCGTACTCATTTGCATATTACGTAGATAAATTTGCACATTATGCTAATACATACGGTGGTCTTGGTGGTATTATCATTTTAATGTTATGGTTTTACTTAACAGCTTGGGTCATTTTACTTGGTGGGGAAATTAATGCATTACTGAATTTTTACCGAACGAGTGACAATAATTCCCGTAATGAAAAATAAGATTCTGTTCCATAATAAAAAGGAACAGGAGGGGAATAAAAATGAGTAATAATAAAAAAAATCATAATGATAAAAACCAACGTAAACAAAAAAGTAGCTCACAGCCGAAACATAAAACGAGCAGCAGTGCGAATGGTCATAATAGCTACCATTAAAAAAACGGGTTCCCAATGGGAGCCCGTTTAATTATTTCCTTTTAGTAATCGTAAGCCATTTAAAATAACAAGAATTGTACTTCCTTCATGACCGATAACGCCAAATGGCAGAGCTAAAAATTGTAGGAAGTTTGAGCAAATTAGCATCGCGATTACTGTTAATGAAAAGATAACGTTTTGTTTTACAATACGGTTCATTCGTTTAGATAAACGAATGGCCTGAGCAAGGCGAGAGAGTTCATTTTTCATAAGAACAACATCTGCTGTTTCTAAGGCTACGTCTGTTCCTTCTCCCATGGCAACACCAATACTTGCTGTAGCGAGGGCAGGAGCATCGTTAATACCGTCACCAACCATTGCTACCGTACCGTATTTCTCTTTTAATTGTTTAATCGTTTCTACTTTCATTTCTGGTAAGCATGATGCATAATATTCTTTTATGTTACTTTCAGTTGCGATTGCTTTAGCTGTTTGTTCATTATCACCAGTAATCATAATTGCTTCTACACCGAGACTCTGTAAATCGCGAATTGCGACAATGGTTTCTTGGCGCAGGGTATCTTTTAAGGCGATAAGACCAAGAATCCCTTCTTCATCGCCAATATATACGACTGTTTTTCCTTCTTGCTCAAGTGTAGTCGCGATACCATTATGAAATATTTTTGCTTCTTCGCCCATAAAATCTGCCTTTCCGATTTTATAGGCTTTATTGTCCAATACACCTTTTAAGCCAAATCCAGTTACATCCTCTACTTTTTCTGGTTTTGTTACTGTAATGTCATACGCATGTTTGGCATATTTGACGATTGATTCTGCAAGCGGATGTGTTGAATGACTCTCAATAGAAGCTGTAATATGCAATACTTCTTTCTCGGATATTTCCTCACGTACATATACGTCTGTTACAGCTGGTTTTCCTTGTGTTAATGTGCCTGTTTTATCAAAAGCAATTGCTTTTACAGAGGCGAGTCGCTCAAGGTGAATGCCGCCTTTAAATAAAATGCCGCTCCGTGCCCCGTTAGAAATAGCAGATAGTGTTGCTGGTGTAATCGATGCAACGAGCGCACAAGGAGATGCGACAACGAGTAAAATCATAGCGCGGTAAAATGTTTCATTCCAGTTCCAATCTAGTAAAAAATGAGGAACGAACATCATAAGAGCAACGATGATGAGTACAGCTTTTACATACGTACCTTCAAATTTTTCAATAAAAAGCTGCGATGGTGACTTTTCACTTTGAGCATTTTGAACGAGACGAATAATTTTTTGGAACAACGTTTGATCGCTTCGCTTTGTAATTTTAACTTCAATAGCACCGCGTAAATTCACAGTTCCAGCAAATACTTCATCACCAAATTTTTTCTCATTCGGGATTGGTTCCCCTGTAATTGCTGCTTCATCAATATTCGTTTCGCCATTGTGAATGATACCGTCAGCCGGGACACGTTCACCTGGTTTGATTAAGATGATGTCTTCAATTTGTAATTGACTTACTGGAATACGTTCTTCTTTTCCATGTGAAATACATAAAGCTTCTTCGGGTTGTAAATCAAGCAGTGCAGAAATTTCTTTTTGGCTTTTGTTTAATGTATAAGATTCCATTGCACCGCTTAATGCAAAGATAAATATTAGGATGGCACCCTCTGCCCAGTAGCCAATAATAGCGGCACCGATTGCTGCAAAGAGCATTAACATTTCAACGTTTAATTCTTTTTCTTCGATTGTATCTTCAATGCCTTCTTTGGCTTTTGCGTAGCCTCCGATTATATATGCAAGGATATATAAAACAATCCCAGCGATTTGCGCCTCACTTTTTGTTAATAACCAACCAGCTAAAATAAAAATACCTGATATAATCGCGAAAATAAGTTCATAATGTTTTTGTAATGTTTGCATCCAAGAAGAACTAGGCATGTTCTTTTTTGTTGGCAATGTTTTTACTTCTGAATTCATTGTTTCCCGCTCCTTTCACATTCTTATTGAGAAAAAGAATCAAAATCGAAACCCCTATAAAACGACGAAAGCTGCCATCCATATGGATAGCAGCATTTCTGAATAAACACAAAAATTTGTGAAATTATTTACTTTATAATTATTCTATATTATAGCATATGTTCCTACTTCATGATATGTTTTTGCTTAGATGAAAAATTGAAAAACTTGTCTTTTTAGTTTTCCTTTGGTATATATGAGTATTGTTCATAAAAAGGTCGGAAAGGAAGACAACAAGTGAAGACAGAAAGATTTTTTACCCATCCGATTGGTGTATTTATTGCTGCATTAGCAGCGACATTTCTCTGGGGCAGTGCATTTCCGTTTATTAAATTAAGTTATACTGAACTTGGAATTCAGCCTCATGAAGTAGGAGAGCAAATATTATTTGCTGGTTATCGTTTTTTCTTATCAGGTGTGATGCTCTTATTCTTTTTTAAAGCGTTAGGAAAAAATATGTACTTTAAAAAAGAAACGACGAAGCAACTGGTGCAAATCGGTTTGTTTCAAACGTTTCTACAATATGTATGTTTTTATATTGGCCTGAGTTATAGTTCGGGAATCGAAGGTGCTGTTATTTCAGGCACGTCATCCTTTTTTCAAATTTTAATGGCACATTTTTTGTATAAAGATGATGCGTTAAATATGAGGAAAATTATTGGCGTTTCGATTGGCTTCTGTGGTGTGATTCTTGTAAATATTCCAAGCGGACAGATGGAATTTCATTTTGGAATCGGGGAGTTACTACTTCTTGGTGCAGCGATGATGTATTCATACGGAAATATATTAGCAAAAGAAGGAAGTAAAACGTTAGATGTTGGCTATATGACAGCCTACCAAATGATCTTTGGGTCATTTGGGCTATTATGTATTGGTATTTTCCAAGTTGGATTTATGCCATTTGTGTTTAGTACGAAAGCGCTACTTATGTTGTTATATTTATCCTTCTTATCAGCGGCAGGCTTTTGTATATGGAATACGATTATGAAATATAATAAAGTCGGAAAAGTATCGATGTACATGTTCTTTATTCCAGTATTCGGTGTGTTATTATCCAGCATGATTTTAGGAGAAGCAATTCACTCATTCGTTTTAGTTGGTTTAGCATGTGTAGCAGCTGGCATTATTGTTGTAAACAGAACCCCTGCGGCGAAGCAAAAAGAGCAGGAGAAACAAGTAGTGTAAAAAGGAGAACGATTGCGTTCTTCTTTTTATTTTAGTACGTGTTCAAAAAGGAGGATAAAGAGAGCCGAGTAGTTCGAGGCGCGGAAGCCAGGAGGATACGGAGTGTAGATGGAACTACATGAGTACCGGAGTGGCGACGTAACGAAGAAATAGGACAGCTATCTTTACCGGACTTTTTGAACATCCTCTTTAGAAATTTTATAAGATAAACAGGAAAAGATGAGCTGTATCACGAAAAAAAATAAGAACTATACATTCATTGGGGAGAAATTTGTATGAACACACTATACATATTATTAATTGGGCAAACAATCTTATTTGTTTTTGGTGCCATATATGCAATGTGGCAGACAAAACAAACACTGAAAAATGAGTCGTTGCCTTTACCTATTCGGTTAATTCTTAGTTTTTCTTTAACAGGTGGTGCAGTATGGATGTGGTTGCAAGATCCAGCTGTAGAATATCGTCAATGGGTGGCGATCGGCATGACGTTATCCACGCTTGGGGATTTATTTATGGCAGGGCTCATTCCGTTTGGACATCGGCTAATTGGCGGTATGGTCACTTTTGCAATTGCACACTGCTTTTATGTGACGGCATTTTTACAAACGGGCATTTCATGGACAGGATTTTGGATTGGAATAGTAGCGTACGGCTTATTTTTAATCATTGGCTGGTTCTTTTTTATCCGCAATACAAAAAAAGATAAACTGTTTACGATTGGTGCACTTGTTTATGGTTTGTGGGTTGGTGGAATGGCATGTGTGGCATTTGCGTTATTCTACGCAAATAATGGAATGTGGTGGATACCAGCACTTGGTGGATTTCTATTTGTCATTTCTGATTTTATTATCGGTGTAACGGATATTGGTGGGCGTAAAGTGAAGTATGATCCGCTTTGGATTTGGTTGACATATGTTAGTGCACAGATGTGTATTATATATGTTGGAATTTGAAAAAAGGATAACTGCCCGTAAAAGCTCGATTGGTGAAGGCTAATAATCAGTGGGTCTTTTTTTTTAGGTAAATTAAGTGGAAAACTCACAGATAATATAGAATTTATTTACAGAAAGGCTTTATAATTGAGAAATGAGGGAGAAAGGGGAAATGGATGGAGAAGAAGAAGAGCCGTTTTCGTGAATTCTTTGAAATACTTGCTGTTGCATGTGTGCTCGCCTTTTTAGTGAAGATATTTGTGTTTTTTCCGACAACTGTACAAGGGGCATCTATGGGACCGACATTGCGAGACGGGGATAAAGTAATTATTAATAAGCTAGCAAAACGACTTGAAAGTTATGAGCGTAAAGATATTATTGTTGTGAAGACTGATAATTTTTATGTGAAGAGAATTGTTGGACTGCCAGGAGATGTAATTGAGATGAAAAATGATCAATTATATGTAAATCATCAATTGCAAAATGAACCTTACTTAGACAAAAATAAAAAACATGCAAAACAGCTCCTTATTAACTTAACAGAAGATTTTGGACCTATTACAATACCGAAAAATAAAATTTTTGTTATGGGGGATAATCGCTTAGTGAGCAGAGATAGCCGTAACGGTTTAGGTCTTATTCAAAAAAAAGAAGTGCTTGGAACATTAACAGCGATCTATTATCCATTTGATCATATGAAAATTGTAAATTAGAATATAAGAAAAAAACCAAGCAGTTGTTACGAGTTGCTTGGTTTTTTTCTTATATTTAAATGGTTGGTGCCTCATCAATTTCTACTTTTGAAGGGGAAGCCGCACCGTTTCTTTTTGTATTTATATTCAGCATAAATTTATATTGTAGTAGTTGTAATTCAAAAAGTGTTAAAGGGTCATGATAAATTTCTGGGTTTGTTTTTAGTTTCGTTAACGCATTTTCATCCTCGTGTATTTCGAGATGTGTTTCTTCTACGGTCTGTTTTAATATACTAAGAGGATTTTTAAAGAATATCATAATATCACGTTCTAATGCACTCTCAAATAATTCAAATTGTAAGAAAAACTGTTTTGTAATGGTAGTTGTTACATCTGTATAGTCTTCCGTTTCTATATAGTGTTTGTATTTTTTATAGAGCATTGCTTGATTTGTGTGCATATTCCCGAATAACTTTCCAGCACTTTTAAGTAAAAATTGTGTCGGTGTAAATCGAAGTAAAATATTTACTTCATCAATCTTTATTCGGTTTGTCATTCTAGTAACATCGCGGCGCCAATCATCAAGTAATTGGAAGTCGCATGGTAAACTAATACGCTCTTCTTCGTATAAAGTATTAAATGTTTCGCTCATCTCATCTAAGTAAGATTGACTATGAATAAATTCATTATGAGTCGATTCAATCCACTCTTGAATAGAATGAGTAAACTTAGGTAATATCACTTGCTGTAAGTGCTTCTGAATTCTTTCATTCATTGCTGTATTTACTTCTGCGTGAATTTGTTTAAAGTCGCTCTCTTCATGAATTAAATCGGAGCAACTTTGCAATAGCTCAGGAATTTGTTCTGTTAGATTATGTACAATTTCTTCTTTCGTTATACGATAAGATTCTGAGATGACACGAACCTTATCTTTTTCGATAGCAGTAAGGTTATTGATAAAACCATTTAGCTTCACTAAAATATGTTTATTCCAACGGATGGATTTTCCTAAGAGATTTTCTAGTTCCACTCGTTTATCTAAAAGATGCTTAATTGTTTTTTGCATAAACCATAATAGTTTTTCCATACGTTCTTTCTTTATATCTCTATAACTGAAGTTAGAGGTGATACATTCAGTCAAATCACTTAGTTGTTGACTACTTTCATATAAAGAAGAATAAGGAAATACTCGTGCATTCGGAAAGTGTGTACGGACAGTAGTCTCTGTTTCATTTACTATTCTACTTGCTGCTTCATCGCTAAAAATAGTATCGATCTTATTTAAAATAAAATTAACTTGTAGATCGGGTACCTGTTCTCGCATGTGTAGTAGTGTATCAAGTTCTTCATCAGTTAAAGTTGAAGAGGCACTTAGTACATATAATAGACTATCAGCCGCATGTAAATATTCAAATGTTGTATTTTCTTTATCGTTATTGTCATGAAGACTTGGCATAACCATGAATGACAATTTATTTTTACTTAAAAATCTACACGGTAGTTTAAACTCAATGCATCTCTTCTCCAATTCTGCTTTTTGAGGTATAGCCATCATTTCATAGAAATCATTGGAATTTGAAGTCTTTCTTATCTCTGTATCCGTGAATTCAGTAATTTCTGTATGGGTATTATCTTTAAAAACAATAGTGGTAGAAAGTGAGTCGCTTAATATATTTTCTCCTAATATAGAGTTAATAAAGGATGACTTACCATTCCCACTCCCCCCAGTTACAATCAGGTGCTGTACTTTTACATCGGAAAGTTCACGAACGAGTCGTGTGAAAGGAGTGTCCAATTCAACGTCATTCTTTTCGGCCCAGCCTATAATAGATTCAAAAAGTATTGCAACATTTTCTAGGTCATCTGTGTGATAATTTGAGCTGGAAAGGAGAACTTCAGCGCTTTTTACGATTAATGTATCTATACTGGAAGGTGAAATCTCATTCCAAGCTAATGCTACTGCAGACACAAATAAAGAATGATCTGGCTTCGTTAAGCTAAACCAATTTGTTAACAAGTCTGGAATAAGATCCTGTAAATCCTTCATCAAGTACTGTTCTGCAATTAATTCACAGTAGGTGTCTTGATAAAGAGCTGAAATTTCATCCCATGCATCATAGGAATCTACTTCGATATGTAAAAATAGATGATTAATTGTTTTGAGCCATACTAAATAGTTTGGTTCTGCCTTATAACTATTCCAAAGTGATGAGACGAGTTGTTTAAATTGAATTTTATCAATCGTATATAACACTTTTAGTGCTTCATAAAAGTATTTAGGTTCAATTGTTTTCGTAAATCCTTGATCAACATAGTTTGTTAGAATTTTAAACCACTGTAATGTTTCCGTTCGAATCCCTTCCTGAACAGCGAGCTCAATGGCATTGTTCCAATCCTGTTGTTTTTCATAAAAAGCACGAGCGATTGCTGTAATGTTTGGATAGTCTGGTTGCAGTGAAACAGCTTCTTTAATGATTTTGAAAGCGAGTTCTAATCGATTTTGCTCAATGTAAAGAGAGAGGAGTTGTAAGAAAACCTCCATCGTAAGGGTTTGATCTTTTCCATCAATCGATGTATAGATTTCTTCTGCTATTGAAAGCGAGCCAAGTTCAAAATGAGCATCTGCTATATTTTTTTGAGCCCATGGCATTAGGCCGTTATTTACTTTCTCCCATTTGAAAATAGCTGTTTCAAAGTCTTTATGATGATAATAAAATTCTCCTTGTGCAAAGCGAATATTAGATAGGTTAGAAGGCTCATTCTTTTCTTCATTTACATAAGCTTCTCCAAGAATTTGAAGAGTTTGATTGGTAGCCTGGTCTATTAAGAAAGTTTCATAATATATCTTTTTTATTAACTGTTTTTCCATTGTCATGTTTTTCCCCCTGTTTTATTTTGAAAATAATTTTCATGAAAGGGATAAGAATAGGTTTATGTGTAAAAGTGCGATAGTTACGGTTACCTGTATCAGTTCTCTTGAGAGTTAACCATTACTGATAGTAACTTCCCTTTATTGTAACAAAAATTCATGCTAGTAAAATTTCATTTTTCTTACAAATCCGAAACGGAATATGGACTTATATAAAAGAATAAACGGAATATAGTCTAATATAAAGCAAAAAAGATTAAAAGTAGAGTTCAATATAAAAACGATGTATAGTGAATACGTATACCATGTTTGCTTCACAGGGAGAGAGGGCACAATATGGAATAACAATCGTGCATAGGATGTGTCACCCGAATGGAACAACATATTGGTGAAATAATTGCGCACTATGGATATTTCGGAATTATTATAGCTCTTGCTGGCGGTATTGTGGGTCTTCCGATACCGGATGAGTTCTTACTCACATTTGTTGGTTATAATATTTCGAGAGGGAATATGTCAGGTTCAGCTGCCCTTCTAAGTGGAATGGCTGGTGCGCTACTTGGGATTACCTTAAGTTACCTACTTGGCTTGAAACTTGGATTTCCTGTGTTGAAAAAGTATGGTCCAAAGGTGCGAATTACAGAACAACAAATTGAAAAAACACATGTTTTATTTGAAAAATATGGTCCTTTTTTATTAATGATTGGATACTTTATACCAGGAGTTCGTCATTTGACAGCATACTTTGCTGGCATGTCAAATTTAACATTTTGGAAATTTTGTCTATATGCATACGTTGGTGCTTTCATTTGGATTAGCGTTTTTATTGGGCTTGGTTGGAAGCTTGGAGCGAAATGGCGCTTTGTTGAATATAGTTTTCATCATTATGGGATATGGATATTGATTATTTCGGCAGTGTTCGTGTTCATTATATGGTTGTACATAAGAAGACAAAAAAAACCGCTAATATAAGCGGTTTTTTTTAGCTGAAAGCAATAAATAGAACGCCAGCTGTAATACATACAACACCCATTCCAGTCATGAAATTTAATTTTTCTCCTAATATAATCATCGCAAGAATAATAGACAATACGACACTTAACTTATCTACAGGAGCTACTTGTGAAACCTTTCCTGTTTTTAGGGCAAGAAAATAAAATAACCAGGATGAAGCACCAGCTACACCACTTAAAGTAATAAATAGCAGTGCTTTTTTATTCATTAGGACGTCACCAATATTTTGAAACTTTCCTTGTATCATAATAACCCCGATCATGAATAGTGCCATGATGATGGAACGGACGGTTGTTGCAACATTGGCATCAATTCCGTCTAAACCGATTTTTCCAAAAATAGATACAAGTGCTGCAGCAATTGCTGATAATAATGCGAAT
Source organism: Bacillus sp. DX4.1 (assembly GCF_030348195.1). NCBI lineage: Bacteria > Bacillati > Bacillota > Bacilli > Caryophanales > Bacillaceae > Bacillus > Bacillus sp. DX4.1. The sequence goes on from NZ_JAUCFT010000008.1 coordinate 542,574, forward strand.
AATAGCCATGAACTCATAGTAAAATTCCTCCATTCTTGTATCATTATACATGAAAATCATTCTCAAGCCTAAAGGTGGGATAGAGGACCTTTATCCCGCTATTCGCAGACAGTAATACCCCTACCTCAAAGCTCGGTGGGAGATGAAGAAAAACCCCACTGATCAAAGTTTCACTTTATAATATACTAATCTGGAGTTTCTCTATGAAAATAGTAAAAGCCCCTTTGTATAAACATACAAGGGGGCTTTCTATATAAATCCATTTTGATTTTTTGACATATGGCCGCGGCTGTGGATAACAAAAGGTGACCTGCACTCGTTTTCTCTCTTTGTTTTCACTTGGCATGGGGCAGGAAAAGGACCTGACCGCTTCTATGCATGGCCGGATGCTCTTTCCCACCTAAAAAGAAGGGTTTTATGTCGATTTTTTAATTTGTATTTATATATATGCTATTCTGCAATTTCTTCATATAAGAAGTACGTTACATTATAAATATGTTCCACTTCATCATCTGTCATGAATAATAGTTCGTCGCGCTCAATTCCTTTTTTCTTTTCAATAAACTCAATCATATTCTTCCGTTCTTCTCTTTTCATCATTTTTATTTCTCCTCCCAATCTGTTTTAATACAGTTTATTTAAGTTAATGCTATTATATAACAGAATCTTTAGAAAGTTCCAGCTTTTTTATGTTTTTTTGAAAAAGAACTTTTCGACAAAACAAACCCCTTTTGAAGGGGCTTGTTTTAAGATTATAGTCGCAAAAACTCCGGCTCCGTCGTACCAGCACTATCGATGTAGTAAATTGTATTTGGATTAATTTTTATAAGTACATAGTTTGGATCTTCAGCTCCAAGTAGCCAGCGTTTTAAGCTGTTAGTCCAAAATTTACTTTTTAATGTTGAATCTTCTTCAATAGAAGCGGTGCCTTCCACTTCAATATAATCTTCGTCCCAATTTTTCCCTTCTCTTCCGAGTAATACATGTACATTTGGATTTTGCTCAATATCCGATAGCTTTTTGGATTTACGATCTGTTGCTACGTATAATACAAAATCTTCATGAAAAAACATCATAAAAGAGCTATGTGGTTTATTCTCACGAACGGTAGCTAGTACGCCTGTTCTTTGTCCCTCAATGATGGTCGCAATTTTTTCTTTTAAATACATTTTTTAACCCCTCTCTATAATCCGAAATTTTTTTGCGAAACTTTTACTGCTTAAAATTTCTTGTGATCCTCTATACTTTTTTCTTCAATTGCATTTTTTAAACGTAATTGTGATGAAATGGGACAAGTTAGGAGAAGAATAATGATAATAATGGTGAGAAATAGATGCGATGAAAGGATGGAAAACATGTTCAATAAAATTTTTCTACTACTTGCACTTACTGGGGTTCCGCTTTCTATTCTTGGAAAAACGCTGCATTGGCCACAGACTATTATGTTTGCCGTATATTGTATAACAATTATTGCTCTTGCTGCTTTCATGGGAAGGGCGACGGAAAGTTTATCTATCGTGTCTGGACCAAGAATTGGTGGGTTATTAAATGCAACCTTTGGGAATGCAGTTGAACTTATTATTTCAATTTTTGCATTGCAAGCAGGATTAACAGAGGTCGTACTTGCTTCATTAACTGGTTCCGTTCTTGGGAACTTGTTATTAGTTGGTGGTCTTTCCTTTTTTGTAGGAGGACTCAAGTATAAAAGACAAAGCTTCAATATTTATGATGCAAGGCATAACTCTGCCTTACTAATATTTGCAGTTGTTGTAGCATTTGTTATTCCGGAAGTTTTTTCGATGAAGATGAGTATAGAGAAAACATACCAATTAAGTATTGGGGTTTCAATCATTATGATTGTCATGTATTTAGCGGCACTGTTTTTTAAACTCGTCACGCATCGCGGCGTATATCAGCATAAAAGTGATGAGGTAGAGCATGAGGAAGAGCCAGAATGGTCAAAAGGAAAAGCGTTGCTTATTTTAGCAATTGCAACGCTGGCAGTTGCCTATGTATCAGAGGCACTTGTTCATACATTCGAAACGGTTGCGAAATCATTTGGATGGTCGGAATTATTTATTGGGGTTATCATTGTTGCCATTGTTGGTAATGCTGCTGAACATGCCTCTGCGATTATTATGGCCTATAAGAATAAGGTGAATATTGCAGTTGAAATTGCGATTGGTTCTACATTGCAGGTTGCTATGTTTGTTGCTCCTGTACTCGTATTACTTTCGATGTTTTTCACAGTGAAAATGCCGCTTGTATTTACAATACCAGAACTCGTGGCGATGATTACAGCTGTCTTTTTAACAATTGCGATTTCAAACGATGGGGATACGAACTGGTTTGAAGGAGGAACATTATTAGCTGCTTATTTTATTATGGGAATTGGCTTCTATTTGTTATAAAAAATTTGGATAACAATATCAAGCAGAGAAAACAATAGAGATAGTACAACAGCTGTTCAAATGTTTTCTTTGGTCAGCGAATTGTATCCATTTTTATCCCGCTATTCGCGGGCAGTAAGACCCCACCTCAAGATTCAGAGAGAAACAAAGAAGATAGGTGTGGGATAACTGCCCGTAAAAGCCCGATTGGTGAGGGCTAATTATCAGTGGGGATGAAGAAATTCCCCACTGATAAAAGTTTCACTTTATCTCACTCTAACGGACAGTAAAACCACTAACAATAGAAAGAAGACAGTAGTCCGATTGGAGAGAGATAACTATGAGTGGGAGAGGAAGAAAGCTCCCGCTCATAAAAGTTTCACTTTATCTAGAAAGGAGTCAGGCAGGTGAAACGAGTATACAGCATATGTCTTTCAACTATGGTCTCGTTGATCTTATTATTTCCTTGCAGCAGTTTTGCAAAGACAACGGTAAATGTAAAAATGCCTTCATCTGTTTTAAATATTTCAAAGGATAATACGTATCCAAATGTGGAGCAGGATTTGCCGCGTTTACAGCCAAGTGAGCTCGCGAAAGAATTACTTAAAACATCATCAATCCGCATTGAAAATCCAGATTTAATTCGGATGTTCAATGAAACATCGATTTCAAATGCACCGCTTGCAGTGGGGTATAGAGCAAAAATTTATTTAGGACAGTGGCCTTTAAACTATGAATCACTAGAGACAACAATGAATTGGGAGTATAAACAGGTAAGTCGTAATGTTTATGACAACCGAGGGGTAGAACGATATTATCCGCTTCGTTACAAACAGGAATCACAGAAAATAGTCGAAGGTGGTTTAACTGCCTATATTAAAGATGCAGAAGATGTGAAAAAAATGATGTTGTTACAGGCAATGGAGAAAGTACAGTTGCCGCTTTCTTTTAAAACAACTATCGGTTACGGTACTGGGAATGCACGTGTATATAATATTAGTCCAAAACAACTTGGATATTTATATGCGTATACACCAGCGGTAAATGAAAAAGGAAAAGTTACATTTGGAGAAGTATATCTTGTTTTAAAAGGAAATCAAAAGAGGCTTCTTATTAAAAATATTACTTCACAAGGAATTGGGGCCTCTATTCCAATTCAGGATCATTTGTCCTTTAAATTTATATCTTCACCTCAGCCGCAATAAAGTAAACGAGCTAAAAAAAACGTCAGCGTATTCTGCTGACGTTTTGTAGTTAAATCGTAATATTCGTTTCTTTTGTTAAGAAGTCCTCGGTTGGATAGTAGCTGTTTTTTACAAGAATATTTGGTCCGAGACATTTTACGGCTGGACAATGACAGCTTAATGATTGTGCTGTTTTTGAACCGCTCCATTTGTCATATGCTTCTTGTAATGTGTTTGTTTGTACGTTACCAAGCAATGGAATATCCCCAAAGTCTGTTACGATAATATTGCCATCAAAAATATTTACATTTAAGCGAGAACGTCCATCTGGGTCATTACGAACTGTTACGTTTTTGCTTCCATGTAATTTTTGTAATGTAACTAAGTCACGCTCATCATCACTACATGCATAGAATGGCAATGTTCCAAATAGCATCCATACATTTTCATCGCGAATATTTAACAGATGCTCGATCGCACTTCGAATTTCATCTTTTGTTAAAATTTCAAGGTTGCTAGCGAAGTCACTTGGATACATTGGGTGTACTTCATGGCGCTTACAGCCCATTTCTTCAACGATTTGACGATGAATGTGTTCAATATGTGGTAATGTACGTTTATTTAACATTGTTTCCGCAGAAACGAGAACACCTGCGTCTGATAAAGCTTTACTATTTGTAATCATTCGTTTAAATAGCTTAGCACGTTGTTCGTAGGTTGGCTTGCGCTCCATCATTGCAAATCCACCTTCAACGAAATCATCAATCGTTCCCCAGTTATGTGAAATATGCAGTACATCTAAGTATGGAATAATTTGTTCGTAACGAGCTAAATCTATAGTTAGGTTTGAATTAATCTGAGTGCGAACGCCGCGTTCATGGGCATATTTTAAAAGTGGTGTCACATAGTTATCAACGGATTTCTTTGAAAGCATAGGTTCTCCGCCGGTAATACTTAAAGAACGTAAATGAGAAATCTCATCTAATCGTTTTAATAAAAGTTCAAGTGGGAGCGGATTTGGATCTTTCGGCTGTAGGGTGTAACCAACAGCGCAATGCTCACAGCGCATATTGCATAATGTTGTCGTTGTAAACTCAACATTTGTTAATAGTAATTTGCCGTACTCTTCAAGGTCCATATACGCTTCCCATGGATCGTAAGAAGGAGTAATCGGCTTCATTGTTTGTGATATACTCATCTGAAATACTCCTTTGACTGTTGAAATAACAATTTGTCCATTCTCTATAATAGAAGAAGATGAACATTTTATAAAGTGAAACTTTTCTTAGGGGGAGTTCTTCATCGTCTCATCTAACTTCTTTGCTTCATGCAGAAGATGGTATATTGCTCGTTAGTACGGGATAAAACGTTTTGACAAAGTTGACGTGAAAAATTCATTCCCGTATTATTCATTTTTCTTGTATAATAAAGTAAGCCTTCTAATAGCGAAGAAATTAATTTGCTTATTACGAATGGAATGAATCGGGTTTTATTGCGGAAAATCGCTTTTATGCCTGTTAAAACGGGACAACATAACTCGAATAAAAAGGAGAGTGCCCTTGTGGGAAAAGCTATTCAAGATAAAGATTCACAACTAGTATATTTAAAAGAACGTTTAAATATGTTTATTGAAGTAATTGATACGATTGAACCCGAAGAGGTAGAAGTAGAAGATGTAGATCGTCTTCTTGCAATGTTAGATGAATTAGAATTGAAATGTGAGCAATTTAAAAAAGATGAATAATATATTCAAAACGGTTATCGGGACTTTCTCGGTAGCCGTTTTTATATAGGTAGGTCCTTTTTTTAGCGTATATTGTAGAATTACCGATAAGTTATGTCGAATGGCCGATATATTGTAAAAATCGCTGATATATGAAGACATTCCGCCGATATATCGTGAAAATCAATGATGAATTGAAGTTGCAAATTGTAAAAAAAATAGGCTATGTTAAAGGGAAAGGTTGATTAATCATATTGGTGACGGGGTTTCCTATATCTTATGTAAATTTAAAAGAGTTTCTAAAGGTCACTTGGATATTTATGTTAAAATCAATATGATATTGTGAAAGTTTTCGCTTAAACTAACGGGATAGGATAGTTTAAGAACAGTTATTAAAGAGTGAAACCATTGTTCTATTTGTTCGTAGACATTCGTAGATATTAATGAATATAACGAATTGGAGGAGGACAAATGAAAGCAATTGTGTACACAAATTACGGTCCCCCTGATGTTCTTCAACTGAAAGAGATAGAAAAACCTACTCCTAAGGAAAATGAAATACTGGTAAAAGTAAAAGCGACAACCGTAACAGTAGCAGATATTCGGGTACGGAGATTTACTGTTCCACTCTCTTTTTGGCTGCCTGCTCGAATAACACTTGGTTTAAGACAACCTAAAAAAGTTATATTGGGGATGGAGTTAGCTGGTGAAGTTGAGTCAATAGGTAAAGATGTCAAGCTGTTTAAGGAAGGTGACCAGGTTTTTGCAGCATCACAAGTGGGTTTTGGTGCTTATGCCGAGTATAAGTGCCTGCCTGAAGATGGACCAGTATCTATTAAACCCTACAATATAACTTATGAGGAAGCTGCTGCCATTCCAATTGGGGCACGTACAGCATTGTACTATCTTAGAAAAGCTAACATTCAGAGTGGACAAAAGGTCCTTGTCTATGGAGCTTCAGGGAGTGTAGGAACTTATGCAGTACAAATTGCCAAGTATCTCGGAGCAAAAGTTACAGGGGTATGCAGTACCACGAATTTAGAATTGGTAAAATCTCTGGGAGCCGATAAGGTAATTGATTACACTGCAGAAGATTTTTCTAGTAATGGCGAGACTTATGATGTTATCTTTGAAGCGGTAGACAAGAGTTCGTTTTCAGCTTGTATGAAATCGCTAAAGAAGGACGGAACCTATCTAAATGCCACTGTACCGTTACCAGGTGTTCGAATGCTATGGACTAAATTGACAAGCAGCAAGAAACTAATATTGAGTCAAAATTCACCTGAAGATTCCGAAGCTCTAAACTTTCTCAAAGAACTTGTTGAAGCGGGGAAGTTAAAAGTGGTCATTGACAGATACTATGCGTTTGAGGAGATAGTTGAAGCTCATAGATATGTCGAGAGAGGACACAAGAAAGGAAATGTCGTTATAACTGTGGAACATAACAACAAATCCTAATAAATGAGGCACTATTCTATCAAAGATTAGGGCAGAGGAAATTCATTGGATGTATTCATTGAAAATCTATATAACAGGGAATCTGTTTATAGGTTAGGAAACCATGGAAACACAAAAGTGAGTTTTCAATTAAGATAACAATCAAGCTATCATTAAGCTAACGGGGGCTTTCGTGAAAAAAATGACAGTTAAATAATTGAGCTTGGAGGATAATTTTTCAAGCTTATTTTTAGTGTTCACCTGTTTTAGCTTCTTTCACTTAGAAGGCTGTGTTTCTAAGTCTTAACGTCTCTGCGGTTTCCCAAGTTCCGTGAACACTCGCTAAGATAAGCATTAGCTTTTTCTTGCTCAAATCGTTTTCAATTTTCCTATTGTCAAGGAACTGGAACCACACCAAATAAGCTGTAAATACTTCGTAGAAACACCATTAAATCGATTTATCCATTTCTTTAATCAGGAATGGTAATTATTAATATTGTTAAGATGATAAATTCCTTTCTTTACATATTCTTTCTTACTGCCATTTATGATAATTTGTTCCACATCGTTATTAGTTGAATAAGATTTATATGAATTATGAGCATCAGAAATAAGCACCGTATCATTTTGGAGATGTGATGTAAGAGCTAAATCAATTTGCTCAGTTAGAATTCTTCCTGAACCGACACGCCTTGATAATGTTGTTTTATTTCGGTCTCTTGCGACCAATACACAGACTTGTTCGTTGGAAATTCCTCTTTTTGAAGCTGAGCCACCACGTTTTCTTGATTTACGATTTATTCAACATCAACCAAGAACTTTAACATAGCCAAAAAATATATGAATATAGAGGATTTCCTGTTGTATTGAAATAGAAGGAATATAGAAAAAAGGGTATAATCAAATTGTGAAAAATTTTTTTTAGCGTTTTGATAGCGTTCACAATTGAGGGGGAAGTAACAATGGAAAAGCTTCAAGAAAGCATGTATCAACTAATTGTTGAAACATCGACGAACTTACCGAAGGATGTTCGCCGTGCAATTCAACGAGCAAAAGAGCGAGAAAGTGCAGGGACTCGTTCTGCGATGGCACTTGGCACCATTACAAACAATATTAAAATGGCAGATGATAATATCTCGCCAATTTGCCAGGATACAGGGATGCCAACTTTCAAAATTTACACACCAGTTGGCGTAAATCAATTACACATAAAAGAAGCCATTTATGGTGCGCTTGAGCAAGCGACAAAAAACGGAAAACTTCGTCCAAACTCTGTTGATTCACTTTTTGGCGACAATAGTGGGAACAACTTAGGACCAGGTACACCAGTCATTAAGTTTGAACAGTGGGAGAAAGACTATATTGATGCTCGTTTAATTTTAAAAGGGGGCGGCTGTGAGAATAAAAACATTCAATACAGCTTACCTTGCGAACTAGAAGGACTTGGACGAGCGGGCCGTGATTTAGAAGGGATTCGTAAATGTCTTCTTCACGCGGTATATCAAGCACAAGGACAAGGGTGTAGTGCAGGTGTAATCGGAGTCGGTATCGGGGGAGACCGCACATCAGGTTATGAGCTAGCAAAAAATCAATTATTCCGTACATTGGATGATGTAAATCCAATTCCAGAATTAGAGAAGCTTGAAGACTACGTATTAGAGAACGCCAATAAGCTTGGTATTGGAACAATGGGATTTGGCGGGGAAACGACTTTACTTGGTTGTAAAATCGGCGTATACAATCGTCTGCCAGCTAGTTTCTATGTGTCTGTTGCATACAATTGTTGGGCATATCGCCGCTTAGGGGTAAATATTCATCCGGAAACAGGTGAAATTATCGATTGGTTGTATCAAGAAGGCGAAGACACACTGGAGCAAGAAGCACAGCAAAACAATAATGAACAACGCGAAATTGTACTACAAGCGCCAATTACAGAAGAGCAAATTCGTGAGCTTCGCGTTGGTGATGTTGTTACAATTAACGGGATGATGTACACAGGTCGTGATGCAATTCACAAGCACTTAATGGATAACGATTGCCCTGTAGATTTAAATGGACAAGTCATTTATCACTGTGGTCCAGTTGTTGTTAAAGATGAAAATGAAAATTGGAAAATTAAAGCCGCAGGTCCAACGACAAGTATTCGTGAAGAGCCATACCAAGGCGATATTATGAAAAAGTTTGGTATTCGTGCGGTCATCGGTAAAGGCGGCATGGGTGCGAAAACATTAGCTGCACTCCATGAGCATGGCGGTGTATATTTAAATGCGATCGGCGGTGCCGCTCAGTATTATGCGGAATGTATTAAAGAAGTAAAAGACGTAGACTTCTTACAATTTGGTATTCCAGAAGCAATGTGGCATTTACGTATTGATGGATTTAAAGCAGTTGTAACGATGGATTCGCATGGTAAAAGCTTACATGCTGATGTCGATAAAACTTCACTTGAAAAATTAGCAGAGTTTAAAGAACCAGTATTTAAATAAAGTGAAACTTTAATCAGTGGTTTTTTCTGCATCCCCCACTGATTATTAGCCCTCACCAATCGCGCTTTTACGGGCAGTTTATCCCCCATCAAACTTCTTTGCTTTTTGCGGAACTTTGAGGTGGTGGGTATTACTGCCCGCAAATAGCGGGATAAGTGGGGAAAATGCATCTCAAATGATTTGAGGTGCATTTTTTTTGGTATATATGGAAAAACATTCTCAGCATGAAACAAATATTGAAAACAGAAACTACAGGTACGATTATATATGGAAAGGAGACTATTTATGAGGCATAAATGGTTATATATCGGTCTCATTTTTTCAATTATGATGGCACTTGTCCCAGTTTCGGCATTCGCTTATACAAATACACCCCATCATTGGGGGATTCCGCGCGCTAAAAATGAAACAGCACCAGATGCAGGAAAACTATATACAGAATTACTGCAAAAGAACGGTGGTTTTTATTTAGGTGATACAAAGAAAAAAGATATATATTTAACATTTGATAACGGGTATGAAAATGGGTATACAGAAAAAATTTTAGATGTACTGAAGGAAAAGAAAGTACCCGCAACCTTTTTTGTGACAGGGCATTATATAAAGACGCAAAAAGAACTATTACAAAGAATGGCGCAAGAAGGACATATTATTGGAAACCATTCCCGAAGCCATCCTGATTTTACGACAGTAAATGATGAAAAACTTCGTGAAGAACTGCAAAGTGTAACGGATGAGATTAAGAAGGTAACTGGACAAAAAGAAGTGAAATATGTACGTCCTCCTCGCGGTATTTTCAGTGAACGTACGCTAGCGCTTGCAAAAGAAATGGGCTACTATAACGTATTTTGGTCACTTGCTTTTCTTGATTGGAAGATAGATCAACAAAGAGGATGGCAATATGCACATAATAATGTTATGAATATGATTCATCCAGGATCTATTCTGTTGCTTCATGCGATATCAAAAGATAATGCAGAAGCACTTGCGAAAATCATTGATGATTTACGCGAGAAAGGGTATCATTTTAAAAGCCTAGATGATTTAGTAAAAGGCAATCAACCGTAAGCATGTATGCTTACGGTTTTCTCATGCTATAATGATGTGTAAAAAGGATGGGGAAATGTATGTGGAGCGAGCATGTTATGTTAGAATATCCATATCATTTTGACGAAGTGTTAAGGCGGCTATCTTTTGATCCGTTGAATGCTGTGAATTTAGAAGATAAAACAATTCAAGTCCCACTCATCGTAGATGGAGAACATATTGTTGTACGCGTGCAAGGAATTGGCACGCTTGAAAAGCCACAATTTTGGATTTCAAGCCAGATGGGTGAGCAAGAGCAAATTATGAAACGTATCTATTTAATTTTTCAATGGAATCAATCCTTTCATGATATGCAGAACCATTTTATAAACACATCATTACGTCCGCTTTTCGAAACATTTGCATATACACCACTTATTTTAGAGTTTGACTATTTTGCTTGTCTTCTCCGCTGCATTATTCATCAACAAGTCCATTTGAAATTTGCAACTACACTTACAGAACAATTTGTAAAAAGGTATGGAACAGAGAAGAATGGCGTTTTCTTTTTTCCAACACCTGAAAGGGTAGCAAATATTACAGTGGAAGAATTGCGAAATCAAAAGTTTAGTCAGCGAAAGGCTGAATACATCGTTGGACTTGCGAAACATATTGCGGAAGGTAAGTTACATTTAGAAGAACTAGAGGCAAAAACAGACCAAGAAGTAACAGCACAGCTATTGCCACTGCGAGGCATCGGTGTATGGACGGTACAAAACTTCTTACTGTTTGGGCTAGGGCGTCAAAATATGTTTCCGAAAGCGGATATCGGGCTTCAGCGTGCACTTCAAGGATTATTTCAATTAGAGAATAAACCGGATGACGCATTTTTAGAACAAATGAAACAAGAGTGTGAACCATACTGCAGTTATGCAGCGTTATATTTATGGAAAAGTATAGAGTAGAGGTGTAACAATGATACAAAAACAACATGAGAGTAAGTTGGAAGTTGGTCAAACGTTTCCTGTGACAATTAAACGTCTTGGGATTAACGGAGAGGGCGTTGGTTATTTCAAGAGACAAGTTGTCTTCATTCCAGGGGCATTACCAGGAGAGGAAGTAGTTGCAGAAACAACGAAAATTCAGCGTGGTTTTGCAGAAGCAAAAGTGAAAAAAATTCGTAAGGCGTCACCGCATCGTGTGAAGCCGCCATGTCCTGTATACGATGAATGCGGCGGTTGTCAGCTGCAACATTTAGAGTATCAAGAGCAGTTGAATCAAAAGCGTGATATTGTTGTACAAGCGTTTGAAAAGTATATGAACGGAAGTATGGAAGCGGATATTCGTCCGACACTTGGCATGGGAGATCCGTGGCATTATCGCAATAAAAGTCAATTGCAAGTAGGACGTAAAGACGAAAAAGTCATTACAGGGTTATACAAACAAAACTCACATCAATTAATTGATATTTCTCATTGTATGATTCAGCATAAAGCAACGAACGAAGCAACAAAAGTTGTAAAACGTATATTAGAAAAACTGAACATTTCTATTTACAATGAGAGAAAACAAAAAGGTCTGGTACGTACAATTGTGACACGTGCTGCGGTTCAAACAGGGGAAGTACAAGTCACATTAATTACAACAAAAGAAGAACTACCAAATAAAGATCAGTTTATCGCAGAAGTACAAAAACAGATGCCAAATGTCAAATCGATTATGCAAAACGTGAACTGGCGTAAAACATCTGTTATTTTCGGTGATAAAACATTCCGTTTAGCTGGAAAAGAAGTCATTCAAGAAACACTTGGTGATTTATCATTTGAATTATCAGCACGCGCTTTCTTCCAGTTGAATCCAGAACAAACAGTTGTTTTATATAATGAAGCGAAAAAAGCCGCTGCGTTAACAGGTACAGAAAAAATTGTTGATGCATATTGTGGCGTTGGTACAATCGGACTTTGGCTTGCAAATGATGCAGCGGAAGTACGCGGTATGGATGTCATTCCAGAAGCGATTGAAGATGCGAAGAAAAATGCGAAGCGTCATGGCATTACAAACACAAAGTATGAAGCTGGAAAAGCAGAACAATGGCTACCAAAATGGGTTAAAGAAGGCTGGCGTCCAGATGTAATCGTGGTTGATCCACCTCGCACAGGTTGTGATGACAAATTACTCGAAACAATTTTAAAAGTACAACCGAAAAAGGTTGTATATGTTTCTTGTAATCCTTCATCATTAGCGCGTGATGTGAAAGCATTGATGCAGAGCTATGAAGTGGAATATGTGCAGCCGGTTGATATGTTCCCACATACGGCGCATGTTGAAAATGTAGTTAAGCTTGTTAGAAAATAGGTTATCATCTAGTACACATATTCAATAAGTACGTATCGATACGATTTACTCTAAGAAAAATGAAATTAGCCCTCATACAGCATGAATCTGTGTGAGGGCTAATTTTAAAGGTGTAGTCTCCAACAATCTTATTATGTCCGTAACGAATCCACATGTACTTCCGCATTACTGCGAGCATAATAATACCAAATGATTCCTAAGCAAACGATATAGTAGAGAATAAATAAGTATAAAGCTGGACTTATACCTCCCAAGTTCTCAATTGACCAACCAAAAACTTTTGGAATAAAAAATCCACCGAATGCTCCGATGGCAGAGGCAAATCCGATAGCTGCCGGTGATTCAATCGGTCCAAAAATAATTGGAAACATTGTAAAAATAGAACCATTGACAATCCCCCCAGTAGCAAATAACACTAAGAAAGAGAGAAAAAATCCAAGAAAGCTTTTGGTTCCTTCGCTAATGAAGAAAATAACACTAAATACACCGATGACCATAATACCTACATCTATAAGAGAAACCCGTGCCCCTCCAAATCTATCTGCTAAATAGCCGCCGACAGGCCGCCCTAATGCTCCAAGAAGTGGTCCGAGAAACACTAACTGAAGAGCATTTATCTCTGGAAATTGTCCTTTTAGCAATAAAGGAAAAGCAGCTGAGTAGCCAATAAATGATCCAAACGACATGATATATAAAAGCATAATAAGATACATGTGTTTTCGTTGGAATACTTTCAACTGCTCAGACAATTTTGGCTTCTTAAGAGGTAGGTTGTTTATTCCAAACAGGGCTAGAAATGCAAAGATTATAATTGGAATGACCCATATAAAAGCTCCATTTTGCAACCACAGTCTAGTCGTTCCTACAGTTAAAGGCCTGCCTCCTAAAGGTCCAAAAAACGGTATTGTAATAATAAAAGGAATGACAAATTGGGCTACACTTACACCAAGATTTCCCAATCCGCCGTTAATTCCAAGAGCAGATCCTTGCTTTGCCTTCGGATAAAAAGGTCCAATTGCCGCCATTGATGAAGCAAAGTTTCCTCCTCCAAGTCCGCATAAAGCAGCAAAAATAGCCATTATAGTATAGGGGGTATCTGGATTTTTTAATGCCCATCCAATTCCAAACACAGGTACTAACAGGATAATAGTAGATAAAAAAGTCCAAGCTTTTCCTCCTAAATATGTTACACCGATAGAATAAAAAGGCCTGATTACTGCACCTGTTAATGCAGGAATGGCAGCCAAAGTATACACTTGATCAGTTGTATAATTAAACCCCGCATCAATTAGGTTTAATGATAATATGGACCATATTTGCCACACACAAAAGGCAATAAATAAATTAGCAATAGAAATCCATAAATTTCGATTCGCAATCTTTTTTCCCTTACTTTCCCAAAATTCAGGATTGTCAGGATTCCAATAGTTTGTTTCTTTCAAATGTCTTACCTCCCATTTCTGGTTAACACAAATATTTTTTGTAGGATGAAACGAATTCATACATAAAGTAAAGAGGTAGAAAAAAGACCCCTATACTAGGGGTCAAAGCTTAATAGTAGACAGCTTCTATTAAGGTTTGAATATCTCAACATTATGTAAAAATTACAAACGAATATTTATATTTCCGGAAAAGCACAGAACACAATCGCTATCGTGTTGCTGAACGTAATCGAAAAGCCTGCAAATCAGGCTTTCCCTACCGAACGAACAGAGGAATAGTTACGAATGTATATACACATCCATACTATCGGAGACAAGGACTTGCAGGAACACTTCTTCTATGTGTAGAATGTAGTGAAGCTTGTTAGAAAATAAACTACAATATGAAACGTAAGTAATAAAAAACATGATATTTTTTAGAATAAGGATATGTTCCCTCATACAGCAGAAGCCTGTGTGAGGGATTATATTTTATTCAGCCAATGAAAGTAAGGAGAATACAATGAACAATTATAAATTGACGATTCAATATGATGGTGGACGCTATAAGGGATGGCAAAGACTTGGTAATAACGATAATACCATTCAAGGAAAAATTGAAAGTGTATTATCAGAAATGGTCGGAAGAGACATCGAAATTATCGGTTGCAGCAGAACAGATGCTGGTGTACACGCTCTTAACCAAGTTGCTAATTTTATGATTGAGGAGAATTTGACGGAGCCTAAAGTTAAAAAGTATTTAAATCAATACTTGCCAAACGATATTAGTATTACTGATGTGAAGCTAGTTCCAGAGCGTTTTCATGCTCGCTATAACTCTAAAGCAAAAACGTATTTATATAAGATTTGGAATGAGGAACATACAAATCCATTTATGCGTAAATACAGCATGCATGTTGAAAAAAAGTTAAATATTGAAAGCATGAAAAAAGCAGCGCAATATTTGATCGGTTCACATGATTTTACTGCTTTTTCAAACGCTAAATCTAAGAAGAAGTCTATGGTTCGTGAAATATACATGCTCGATATAGTAGAAAATGAAGGTTTCATCCAAATTAGGGTGAGCGGAAACGGATTTCTTCACAATATGGTGAGAAAGATCGTTGGAGCGTTAGTAGAAGTTGGCTTAGGTCAGTTAGATGCTGAAGCAATACCACAAATTTTAGAGGCGAAACAACGAAACCAAATCAATTGTCTTGCTGATGCAAGTGGGCTGTACTTGGAAAAGGTTGATTTTTAGACAAATGGATGTAATTTATCCCGCATTAACGGGCAGTAAGACCCCCACCTCAAGATTCAGAGAGAAACGAGGAAGATAGGTGGGGGACAACTGCTCGTAAAAGCCCGATTCGTTCAACTAACCATCAGTGGGGGATGAAGAAACCCCCACTGATGGAAGTTTCACTTTATGTTGTAAACTCACTAGCATCCTATATGTTCCTACATACACCTTGGACATATCGAAAATGTTGTGCAGTTGGTGTAGATAGAAGCTAAATCAAAAAGAAAGAGCTAATAGCTCTTTCTTTTTTTGTTTGTATTTATAGAAAACGTAAAGAAATCAAGGTGATACATATATTTGATTCCTACAAGTTGTAATGGATTCATGGTAAATCAATAATTTTTTTTAACTGTTTAAATTATATTTTTTTAGTCGATATTGTAGGTTTTGCCTACTCAAGCCTAAAAACTTTGCTGTTTGTGAGATATTACCTTTATTTTCTTTAAGAACTTGATTGATGTATTCTTTTTCCATTTCTTTTATTGTATGCTTTAAAGTTTTAGACGCATCATTGGTAGTATCATTTGCATCCCGCCTCGTTAGAGGAGGATGAATGTTGAATTCGCTTTTGGTTAGGTCATAAAAACGTGTTGGAATATGGAGTGTTGTAATGATTTCCTCATCTTCTATTAAGTTCATAGCGCCTTCAATCATGTGTTCCAACTCTCTTATATTTCCAGGCCAATCGTGTTTATAGAAAAACTCTCTTACGTTATGATCCACCCCTTTTACCTTTAAGCCAAATTGGATATTATACTTTTCAATAAAATAATGAAGAAGAGTTAAGATATCTTCTTTTCTCTCTCTTAAAGGTGGAAGAAATAAAGTAACAACGCTTAATCTATAATATAGGTCTTTCCTTAATCGATTGTGTGTAATAGCTTCAACAGGATCTTCATTAATGGTTGCTATGATTCGAACATCTACTTCTTTTTCTTGTGCTCCGCCGATTCTTCGTATTGTTTTATCTTGTATAGCACGCAGTAATTTAGCTTGAAGAGCTGGACTTAATGAGTTAATTTCATCTAATAATAAAGTTCCTCCATTTGCTTCTTCAAATAAACCTGGTTTATCTATTGCACCTGTAAAAGCACCTTTGTTCGTGCCAAATAATAGGCTTTCCATTAGGGTTTCTGGTATAGCAGCACAGTTTTGCGAGATAAAAGGCTTTGCTGAACGGTGATTTTCATTATGAATGCTTTGTGCAAATAATTCTTTGCCAGTTCCCGTTTCTCCTACGATAAGTATGGAGGAAGAGGTACGTGTTACTTTTTTTGCTTCTGTAATGATGGATTGAATTGCTCTAGAATTACCTATTATATGATCAAAGGTAAACTTAGTACTTTGTTTCCGAGGAACATTTGTTTTAATCGTTTGCTTTAATTGGGTAATATCTTTTGAAATTTCAATAGCACCTTTAATTTTTCCATTTTCTATTATGGGAAAGGTATCATTAATTGTCGTAATCTCTTTTCCTTTATTATTAAAATAAGTTTGTTTTATGTTTTTTTTTGTTTTTCCAAGTTTTAGTGCCTCTATGAGAGTACTGCTTTTGTTCTCTTCAAATGCAAATACCTCTAAAGGATTTTTATGTAATACATCCCTACAATCCATCGATTCAATTTCCATCATTTTGCGATTATAGATTATCGTTTTACTTTCTTCATTAATAATGTGAATTCCAATATCAATTTCATTGAGTAAAGTTTCATATAGCATATTCATTTCAATTAATTTTTTGAAATTGATTTCTTTTGTATGCATGTACCATCTTCTCCTCGTTATATCTTATGAAGACTGACTTTTTATAATTTTATTAAAATTCTCATAAAATAGCAAAATTTTTTGCGCTTTTACGATTGGAAATTTTAAAATGATAGAAAAATTTTGCGCTTATTAAGATTTTTTTCGCACGAACTCCTAATTTTACATAGGAATTGAGGTTGGTATGTATCTTGCATTAATAGTAGTTGAAAGCTTTAAATTTAAAGATTAGGGGTGAGTTGAAAGTTTTATCCCGCTATTTGTGGGCAGTAAGACCCCCGCCTCAAAATTTAGAGAGAAACAAAGAAGATAGGTGGGAATAACTGCCCGTAAAAGCCCGATTGGTGAAGGTTAATTATCAGTGGGGGATGAAGAAAATCCCTGCTGAGTAAAGTTTCACTTTATGCTAATGCCAAGCAAATCATAAAAAAGTTTAAGAATTGATTATCGCGTTACGGTTTATTTCCGGTTTGTAGTAACAATGAAATATAAATGTACGCTATTATTTTTTATATTTTAAATTTCTTTTTCAGATTAATTTTTAAAGCGTTTACATTTATATGTTCTTGCAAAACCAAAAGGGGGATTTATATGACGAATCAAAATCAGGAATTAAAACGGGAGTTGAAAAGTCGACATTTATTTATGATTGCACTTGGAGGGGTTATTGGTACCGGACTTTTCTTGGGATCCGGTTATACAATCCATGAAGCTGGGCCGGGCGGGGCACTTGTAGCGTATCTTGTTGGGGGATTTGTTATGTATTTAACAATGCTCTGCCTTGGGGAATTGGCTGTTGCTATGCCTGATGCAGGATCTTATCAAACGTATGCTACAAAGCATATTTCGCCTGCAGTAGGTTACGTAGTGGGTTGGATGTCATGGTTAAACTGGTCTGCTACGATAGGGATTGAACTGATTGCAGTTAGTATCTTAATGAAACGCTGGTTTCCAGATGTATCATCTTGGATCTGGTGCGTAGTTTTTGCAGTGCTTCTTTTTGCTATTAATGCATTATCCTCACGGAGTTTTGCAGAGGTTGAGTTTTGGTTTGCAAGTATTAAAGTAATTACGATTATCGCATTTATTATTTTAGGCGGAGCAGCTATGTTTGGATTCCTAGATATGAAAGGAAATGAAACAGCACCAATGCTTTCTAACTTTACTGATCACGGGGGACTGTTTCCAAATGGGCTAACAGCTATTTTAATTACAATGATTGCCGTCAACTTTTCCTTCCAGGGAACAGAACTAGTTGGTATTGCGGCTGGAGAGAGTGAAAATCCGGAGAAAACAATTCCAAAAGCAATTAATAATACAGTTTGGCGTATATTAGTTTTCTTTGTACTTTCTATTTTTATACTTGCTGGGTTATTCCCTTGGCAACAAGCAGGGGTAGTAGAAAGTCCATTTGTAGTTGTATTTGATAAAATTGGTATTCCTTATGCAGCAGATGTTATAAACTTCGTTATTATCACAGCGGTATTATCAGTAGCAAATTCTGGCTTATATGCAACTTCTCGTATGCTTTGGTCTATGTCGAATCAAGGAATGATTAGTCCGATTTTTGGTAAATTATCCAAAAATGGTGTTCCAATTTATGCATTGATTGTAAGTACAATTTTTGGCTGTCTCTCTTTATTATGTGGTATTTATGCAGAGGATACAGTTTATTTATGGCTACTTTCTATTGCAGGATTTGGTGCAATACTGGTCTGGGCATCTATTGCTTTATCGAATCTTCTCGCTAGAAGAACGTACTTAAAGCAGGGCGGGGATATTAAGGATTTGAAATTTAAAACGCCGTTGTATCCGTATGTTCCGCTTCTTGCTTTTCTATTAAATATGACCGTAATTGTGAGTATGGCATTTATTCCAGAACAACGCATGGCATTGTATTGTGGTATTCCATTTATGATTGTTTGCTTACTGTTTTACCGTGTTACAAAAAATAAGAAAAGAAAAATGGAACATACTGAAAAAACGAATACAACAGAAGCACAAAGTTTATGATGAAATTTCAGGTGTGATTTGTACTCTTAGAAATAATTTTTTAAGATTTGAATAAAAATGAGTTGTTATGTAGTCAGATAGAATTCTACAAAATCAACTGGAATGAACCAATTGTATTTTCATGTAGAACATAGCGGACGAATAATAGGATACCATTGATGTTGAAATACAAATCAAAATGAAAAACGAGCTGATCAAATAGACAGCTCGTTTTTGCTATAAGATCGCGTCCACACTAAGAAGCTTGATCTCTTTTGATTTGTAGTTTAACAGTCCAAAACAAAGCAAGCATGATTGCTGCAACGCAACCACTAATTGTACCGATTAATTTTGAATAAGGAAGACTATTCATAGAACTATTAAGAAAACACATAACAGATAAGACAAATGGTAGAACATATAGTACGTGTAATACTTTTAGTCTCTTATCTCGAATCATATTTTTAACCCCTTTGTATTACTGATAATTTAATTATAACACAATTTTTACCAAGTCATATTATGGATATTAGAGAACTGTAAAATTGTAAACACTCTCTTTTTTTGTGAAAATATAAATGGGAACGTACTATGTATGCAAAGGGGAATTTGCAATGAATCAAAACATTTCACAGCTACTAGAACAAATTGATTTGCGAAAAGAAGAACTATTAGAACTAACAAAAACGTTGATCCATTTTGAAACACCAGCACCACCAGCAAGAAATACAAATGAGGCGCAGCAATTTGTTGCTGATTTTTTAACACAATGTGATTTTACAATTGATAAATGGGACGTGTATCCGAATGATCCAAATGTTGTTGGAGTGAAAAAAGGGACAGCAGGAGATTCTCATAAAAGCTTAATTATTAATGGACACATGGATGTAGCGGAAGTATCACAAGGTGAGAGTTGGGAGACTGGTCCATTTGAGCCGTTTGTGAGAGAGGGTTGGTTAGTTGGACGCGGGGCTGCAGATATGAAAGGTGGAATTGCAGGGGCATTGTTTGCGATTCAGCTTTTACAAGAAGCCGGGATTGAATTACCTGGGGATTTGATTTTCCAATCGGTGATTGGAGAAGAAGTGGGAGAAGCAGGAACGCTTCAATGTTGTAAGCGTGGATATGATGCTGATTTTGCGGTTGTTGTAGATACAAGTAATTTACATATGCAAGGGCAGGGCGGCGTGATTACAGGATGGATTACTGTAAAAAGTCCACAAACATTCCATGATGCAACGCGTAGACAAATGATTCATGCAGGTGGTCGTTTATTTGGAGCAAGTGCAATTGAAAAGATGTTGAAGATTGTACAAGGCTTACAAGAATTAGAACGGCACTGGGCGGTTATGAAAACATACGAAGGATATCCGTCAGGAACAACGACAATTAATCCAGCTGTGATTGAAGGCGGACGTCATGCTGTATTTGTGGCAGATGAATGCCGATTATGGATTACTGTTCATTTTTATCCGAATGAAACACATAGGCAGGTCGCTGAAGAAATTGAAGATTATATTGGCAGACTTGCGGCAGCTGATCCGTGGCTTCGTGAAAATCCACCACAGTTTGAGTGGAATGATTATTTTGAGAACGAAAGTAAGCCAGAGATTTTACATATATTAAGTCTATATAGTAATAAGTTGATAATTTTAAAAGATAATATTGAAATTAAAAAATACTTCAACTAACGAGTGTATTTCGTTCAATAAGATAACAAAAAGGACCGATTTTGGTCTTTTTTTGATTAAAAAATTACAGAGCCTTACAAAAAAGAAAAGAGCTACTTTAAAATTCATTCGAACTAGAATCTTGGCGCAGCTCTTTTTTACCCCGTACTAATGGGCAGTAATATACCCTCGCTTCAAAATTCTGATGGAAGCGGAGAAAAGTTTCATTTTACATACAATGTAATGCCCTACGTTTTTTTTCTTATTTGAGCTAATTTCTCTTTTGCCAATTCCACCGCAATTGCATCATCTAAATAACCAATTGGAAATATATAATCGGGGATAATGTCTGTTGATAAAACAAAATACAACAGAGCACTTCCGATAATTGCACGTTCTTTGAGCGGAATGGATTCTTTGCAGAATTGGTGATACATGTCTGCTAATTGCTCAATGAAAGGACCAGTGCTATCAATTTGTTGCAACTTTGTTGAGAAACTTTCGTGAATGAGTCGTTGGCCTTCTGATGTTTGCGCATATCGTTCATAATTTTCAAGCTCTTGTTTCACACGAGTTGTGGTGTACTCGAAATCAAATAAGTTGGAGGATTGCAGTGTCTGCTGAATGGCATCAATGGATGTGTACATATCCGTTTTCTCCTTCTTTGTCTGAGAAGAATCTGTGTACATCGCATCATATAAAACCTGTGGCGGAACTTGTAGACATTCTGCAAATTTTTGAAGGTGTTTTTGTTTTGCTTGTTGTTTGCCGTTAACGATTCTTGAAATGGTTGAAGGATCAATATCTGCAAGTATTCCTAATTGACGCATAGATAAGGCGCGTTCTTTTAACAATTTTTTTAATATCGTACCAAGTTGATCGTTTGTATTTTGAGTGGACATCATTTTGGCACTCCTTCTTGTTTCTAAAGTATTGAGGAAATGTTGAGTTGTTATTACAAGTATATGAAGCTGACAGGCACAGTTGCTCAACATTTGCATACGATGCAATAAAAAGTGACATGAAGGAGTGAGTATTGATGAATACGGCTAGTTTATTTTCAATTTTTCTCATTGGAGTTGCTTCAAATTTAGATAATGCTGGTGTAGGAATTGCATATGGTATTCGGAGGATTCGAATTTCTTGGTTAAATAATTTTATCATTGGTTTTTTTGGTTTTCTTTTCACCTTATTAGCGGGCTTTTTTGGGAATTGGATTTCATTGTTTATTTCAGACTTTATGGCAAATCTAATTGGAACGATTGTACTCGGTGTAATCGGAGTATTCATTTTGTGTCAGCCATTACTTAGTAAGCGAGAGGAGACGTCTCAGAAAAGTGAAAATATGTTCATCGGTATTTTACGTACTCCCGAAAGTGCTGATTTTGACGGATCAAAGACAATTGGTTTTTCTGAAGCCCTTGTACTTGGTGTTGCATTATCGATTAATAACATAGCCGGAGGATTTGATGCGGGGGTAACGAATCTAAACCTTTGGGCGACTGCTCTCGTTTCTGGATGTTTTAGCTTTATTTGTATTAGCGGTTTTTCATATATAGGGAAAAGATATTTAGCGGAGTATTTGGGGAAATGGGCAACAATCATAGCGGGTGCGTTACTTATTCTCATCGGAATCGATCAATTGTTGTAAAATAAGACCAAAAAACAATCTTCGAGTATTTCCCAGGAAAACCAACAAAAACTTGTATATGTCGACAGGCTTTCATTCATACTAACAGTGATTTCTTTTAAAGAAAGGGGTATGAATATGGGACGTGGTAAAGCTTTTGATCATAAGAAAAAGGGTCACGATCATCAACCACCAAAAGGTGCTCACATTCATAAAGATGTGAATGAGCATACGTTAGAAGAGGAAGAATTGCCTGTTAACATTGAAACGTATAAAAATAGTTTGAAAAAGCATTAAAGCACCTAGTATAGGTGCTTTTTAGCGTATATCTTCGATTAATTGCTCGGTTTCTTCATACATTCCGTATTCACTTAATACCTGAATACATAGCCACTTTAGTTCTTCAATACTTGGTTCGATTTCTTCTGGAATTACATGCTGGATATCTTCAAGTCCAATGCCAAAGTGAATGAGTTCAAGTACTTGGTCGTCAATATTTCGATCCATTAATAATTCTAATACTTCTAGATTGAATATGTATCGATAAGCCTCATCGAGTGAAACGACTTTCAGTTTTAAGCTTTCTACAATACCGAGTATAAAAAGAAGAATCGTTTTTTCAAGAACAGGTTGTTCCTCCATTTGAAAAATCAGCTTCATTTGTATCTGCACCTCCATCGCATAGCGCTAGGTTGTACTATACTATTCGGATGGGTGTAGCGAATATGCATAATAAGGTGAAACTTTTCTTAGTAGGGGACTTCATCCACCGCTGAGAAATAGCTCTGATTAATCGGGATTTTAGGGACAGTTTATTCCAAACGAACAGGCAATAAGGGTTCAATTGTTTTGAGCAAAATAAAAAGCGTCATCATGACGCTTCTTTTCTAAAAAATACTCCATCCTTCTTGCGCAGAAAGTAGTTCTAATAGTTTAAAGCCAGCGATACTATTTCCATTTGCGTCTAAAGCTGGTCCGAAAATACCGATACCCATTTCACCTTTTACACAGCCAAAAATCCCACCAGATACACCACTTTTTGCAGGGATTCCAACGCGAATTGCAAACTCACCAGATTCGTTGTACATGCCGCATGTTACCATAAATGTCTTACAAATTTTTGTGATGTGTTCTGGGATAATTTGTTTTTTCTGATACGGGTCGTAACCGTCCATTGCAAAGATTAAACCGATGCGTGCTAAGTCAATACAATTTACTTCAATTGCACATTGACGTGTGTATAAGTCCATTAGTTCTTCGATATCTCCATCGATAATGCCATTTTGCTTCATATAGTAACAAAGAGAACGGTTTAAGAAAGCTGTTTCTAGTTCAGAAATGGCAACTTTTGAAGAGTAATTAATTGAAGGATTGTCTGTAATATCACGTACAAAGCGGAGAATGCGTTCCATCTTTTCTTCATTACTATCTCCTGTAATCATACTTGTAACTGCTAATGCACCTGCGTTAATCATCGGATTAAGTGGTTTAGAAGAGCTTGTTGTTTCTAATTTAATAATAGAGTTGAATGGATCACCAGTTGGCTCCATTCCGACTTTAGAAAATAAATATTCCTCACCACGGTCTAGAAGGGCAAGAGCAAGTGTAATTACTTTTGAAATACTTTGAAGAGTAAAGAGTGTTTGTGAGCTGCCAGCATGGACATAATCTTTATCTTTATGATAAATAGCAATCCCTAAATCGTCTGGATTTGCATTTCCTAGTTCCGGGATATAAGTAGCAAGCTTACCTTTTTGTGTGTATGGTTTTACTTTGTTTAACAACTGTTGTAAGTTGTTTGTCTCGACGCACTGCATAGTACCAACGCTCCTATTTCTTTATCACTAAGTGTACTGTTCCCAATAAACTCGGAAATAAATAATAACATGAAAAAGTGGAATGATAAAATAAAACTTCGATGTAGCACGTAACAGCCTAATTGATGTAACGAATGATTAGTGAGGGATGAAGCGCCTCATTAGTGAAAATTTCGCGTTATCTCATGTGAATGAGCATTCCGTTTTTTACTTTGAAATGGTAAGGAATCAAAGAAGAAAAATAGAGGGGGATATTGCACTTTATATTCTAATTTTCCTTATAATACATACTGTTACAGAGATAAATTCCCAAAAAAAGTTCGTAAATAAAAGCTACACATCTATACAACTATATGTTATTATTATGTAACAGAAAGCGTTTTCTTAATTTGTTTTTATTGGCAACGATTTCATAAATTTGAATAGGGGGAATTAAAATGTTGCAGTTTTTACAACGTATTGGTAAAGCGTTAATGCTTCCAATCGCAGTATTACCAGCAGCAGGATTATTACTTCGTTTAGGTCAACCTGACGTGTTTGACATTCCTGTTATGGCACAAGCCGGTGCAGCAATTTTTGATAACTTAGCACTTATTTTTGCAATTGGTATTGCAATCGGTTTATCTGTTGATGGTAGCGGTGCTGCAGGTCTTTCAGGGGCGATTGGTTATCTTGTAATGAAAAATAGCATTGATGCACTTAGTAAAGGATATTCAACTGTAGAATTACAAGATAAATTAGGGAAAGTCCAAGATTTAATTGGCACAAATGCTAATTTGGATCCGTCTAAACTTGCAGACACAATGACACAAGTATCCAAGGCTGCCGAGTTATCGACAAAAGTTGATATGAAAGTACTAGGCGGTATTATCGTAGGTATTATTGCTGGGTTACTTTATAATAGATTCCATAAAATGAAACTTCCAGAATGGTTAGGATTCTTTGCTGGAAAACGTTTTGTTCCAATCATCACATCTGTTGTAATGCTAATATTAGGAATTTTATTTGCACAAATTTGGCCAACAATTCAAAGTGGTATTGATTCATTAGCTCACGGTATTGTTAACTTAGGAGCATTTGGTGCAGGCCTTTTTGGATTCTTAAACCGTTTATTAATTCCAATTGGTTTACACCATGTAATGAACACATATTTCTGGTTCGTATTTGGTGACTTTACAAATGCAGCAGGAAATGTTGTCAATGGTGATATTGCACGTTTCCTTGCAGGTGATAAATCAGCGGGTATGTTCATGACTGGCTTCTTCCCAGTAATGATGTTTGGTCTACCAGCAGCATGTTTCGCAATGATTGCAGCTGCTAAGCCAGAAAAGCGTAAAGCTGTTACAGGTATGTTAGCAGGTCTTGCATTGACTTCTTTTTTAACAGGTATTACAGAACCAATTGAATTCTCATTTATGTTCTTATCGCCGTTCTTATATGGTGTCCATGCTGTATTAACAGGTATTTCTTTATATGTAACAACCGCACTTGGTATTCATGACGGTTTCACATTTAGTGCAGGTGCAATTGATTACGGATTAAACTTTGGTATCGCAACAAAACCATTACTATTAGCGGGTATTGGCTTAATTTACGCAGCCATTTACTTCTTTGTATTCTATTTCTTAATTAAGAAATTCAATTTAAAAACACCAGGTCGTGAAGATGATGATGAGCTAGTAGAAGACGGAGATGCACCAGTTGCAGGATCTATTGGTGAAACTTACGTAGCGGCATTAGGCGGAAAAGAAAACTTAACAGTTATTGATAACTGTGCAACTCGTCTACGTCTACAAGTAAAAGATGCAAGTTTAGTAAGCGAACCAGCATTAAAACGCGCCGGTGCAAAAGGTGTTATGAAATTAAGTAATACAAGTGTACAGGTAATCGTTGGTACAAACGTTGAATCTGTAGCTGATGATATGAAAAAACACGTATAATTTATATTGAAAGAGGATGTCCTAAAAGATCGACGAAATCGGTCCTTTAGATGACATTCTCTTTTTTTGTTTGAAAATTCCAATGAAAATCTTACTTTTAGAAATTTTCTTTTTCTTTTTTTACATATCGATTGGTAATATGTTCATCACATGATACAGTAAGGATGACATAAAATGAAACTCCTATTAGTAGGAAAGAAAAGACTATGGAGTGTGGCCAGTAAAGCGATTGAATAACGATAAATAAGGGGAAAAAGTAACCATGAATAAAGAAAGGGTAATGTCGGTATGAAGTCTCAAAAACCGATTATATACATAAAAAGAACAGTCATTCTCAGTGTGTTGTTCGCACTTGTATATTTCGGATATACAAAAATTATTTCGCATAATAAAAAAGAGAGCGCGCTAAAAGCAGCAACAGAGATAAAGAAAGAAGCGGTACAAAAGAAACAGGAAAAACCTGCAGAGCAACCACAACAAGCTCAAGAGGCAGAACAGCCTGTTGAAGAAGGACCGCCACAAGAAATTAATGAAAATGCACAATTAGATGAGTATTTAAAGAGCAAAAATTTTAGTGGAACAGCAGTTGTTGTGAAAAATGGAAGAGTACTTCTGAATAAAGGATATGGACTTGCAAATAGAGAAAAAAATGTACCAAATAATTCAGATACAACATTCTACATTGGTTCGATTACAAAAGCCTTTGTAGCAACAGCTATTATGCAGCTAAAAGATCAAAATAAACTTCAAACAGAGGATACGGTAGCGAAATATATTCCTGATTTTCCACAAGGTGGTGAAATCAAATTAGCTCATCTTTTGACACATACGTCTGGTATTCCGGAATATGAGGCAGGAGCAGACCAAATTTCTCATGATGAGTTAGTGAAGCGGATTGGACAACAAAAACGTTTATTTAATCCAGGGGCAAAATGGAAGTATTCTGATTCCAATTACTCAGTACTTGCGTATATTGCGGAGAAGGTTAGTGGTCAACCGTTAGAAGAATATATTAAACAGCATATTTTTAATGTTGTAGGCATGAAGCATTCAGGCTTTGGTACGGAATTAGAGCAAACAAAATATCCTTCTACTGGCTATAAAATAAAAAATAATAATATGACAACACCGGCTATTCCAAATATGTCACAATTGTACGGATGCGGTGATATATATACTACTGCAAACGACTTATACTTATTTAATGAAGCGTTATTTTCAGGAAAATTAATTTCAAAAGAAAGTTATAATCAAATGTTTACAGGGGGTAAAAAAGACTACGGATTCGGGTGGTATGTGAATCCGGGAAGTTACTCTAATCATGGTGTAATGCCGGGATGGAACTGTTTAAATGGTTTTAGCAAAAACGGAAGTGTATATGTTGTGTTATTATCCAATATTCAAAATAACATTAAATCATTTGGTTCAGTGAATAATGATATTTATACGATGTTGCAGCAGATTGAAGTGTAGAAGGCTATCTTTTGAGATAGTCTTTTTATCATTTCAACCGAGAAGCCCCCCTCCTCTAAACGAAGTGAAGGTGGGGGTAGTTCAATGGAAAAGTATTAGAGTTGACACTAAACTAAGTTGTAACTATAATTATTACAACAAGAACAGTAAAGGAGAAGTTATTATGACATTAAAAATAAAAGTTTATTCGGATTATGTTTGTCCGTTTTGTTTTTTAGGAGAACAACCACTGCAAGAAGCAATCCACGGAAAAGATGTAGAGGTAGAATGGATGCCGTTTGAACTTAGACCATATCCAGCAGAGCGAATTGATCCATGGAACGAGCCAGATAAATTAGGAATGTTCCAAAGTACAATTATACCGTGGGCAGAGCAAATGGGCGTTGATATGAAACTGCCTCGACTTTCACCACATCCTTATACACATACTGCATTTGAAGGATATCAATTTGCAAAAGAACATGGAAAAGGAAATGAATATCAGCACCGTGTATTTGTGGCATTTTTCCAAGAAGAACGAAATATTGGTGAGATTGATGTGCTAGTAGAAATTGCTGGAGAAGTCGGATTAAATCAAGATGAATTTAAAAAAGCATTAGAAAATCGTACCTATAAAGCTGCTCATGAAAAAGCTGTACATCATGCGTACTATGAACAGGGTGTACAAGCTGTACCGACATTTATTATTGGCGATAGCGTTGTACAAGGTGTCAAAGATAAAAAAGCGTTAGAAGCAGTGATTGAACAAGAATTGAAAAAAGAAACGGCAACTATTTCAGAAGGAATGACATGCAACATAGATGGTTGTGAGTGATGGAAAAGCAGGTGCTAATAGCATCTGCTTTTTGTTGCGTTCTGATGAATTATAATTATTTCAATAAAGTGAAACTTTGATTAGTGGGAGTATTACTGCCCGCAAATAGCGGGATAAATTAGGATTAATTTGTAAGTGAGCGTTGCCACTTCTTTGTGTTCAAGCCTATGTATATGGCGAAAACAAAAAGAGGAGGCGCTTGAAATGAAGTATGTCATCACACCGCGATATTTACCTGTCCCAAGTAAAAGACGTTCTGGATTACAAATGGAGAAAGTTGCTTTTGTGGTTGCGCATGATACAGGAAATCCGAATGCAACAGCTGCTCAAAATGTATTGTATTATGAAAGATCCTGTAATGAGATGAGTGCATCTGCACATCTATTTGTTGATGATCGGGACATTATTGAATGTATACCAGCGTTAACAGCTAAGCCTGAAAAGGCATGGCATGTTAGATACGATGTTCAAAGTGATAATAACCGCTTTGGACAGAATGCAAATGATGCAGCAATCGGAGTGGAACTTTGCTATGGCACAAGTGGGAAGATTAATAATGAAGAAGCGTACTCGCGATATGTATCGATAATTGCATATATTTGTAATAGATTTTCTTTGCATCCTTCCGTCAGTTTAATTAGTCATAAAGAGCTAGACCCTTCGCGAAGAGAGGATCCACATACAGCTTTTGCCTACATGGGAAAGTCATGGGGAGAATTTGTGCAAGATGTAACGCGAGAATTTGAAGGAACATCCCCAGCAGTAACAGTACGTACAGGCATAGTTAAAATTGTAGCAGACTCTTTAAATGTTAGAAAAGAAGCAAGCTTCACCGCGCCAGTTGTAAAAGTTGTGCATAAAGGAGAACGCTATCAAGTATTCGGGGAAGAAAACGGCTTATATTGTGTTGGAACGAATGAATGGATTAGCACAAATTCACAATATGTGAAATTCTTTTCAGGTTCACAGCAAGTAGCCAATGAGCGTGTTAGAGTAGTCGAGATTGTAGCAGATTCATTATATGTAAGAAGCGCCCCTAGTTTTAACGCGCGAATTGTAAAGGTTGTGCACAAAGGAGAAAGCTATAAGGTGTATGGGGAAGAAAACGGTTTGTATTGCGTAGGAACAGATGAATGGATTAGTGCAAATTCAAAATATGTAAAGTGAAACTTTGATCAGTGGGGGGCTTTATCCCCCACTTAACTTCTTTGCTTTTTGCTGAACTTTGAGGTGGGGATATTACTGCCCGTTAATGCGGGGTAAAAGGTATTTCCAATTAATAATGAAAAAAGTGTGCCAAACAGGCACACTTTTTTACTATTCTGTTTCAAAATGACTATAACAGAATAGCAAGTAAGGGTATTACAGTTTACAACGGGTATGACTCTTCAAACTACATAATATGATTATATTATTATAATATCAAAAAAATACAATTAATTAAAGGGTAAATTTAGTAGATTTTTAAATGATGTTAATACTATGTGAATAGTAGTTTGCTCAACGTTTCACAAATGTGTCACAACTATCTCATTCACTTTTCAAAAAAAGTAGTATCCTAAATGTATAAGCTGTTATATAAAAATTCTTAGTCCTGTACTAATCAAAAATGGAGGAGATTAGGATGACTCAAGTATTAGAAACTGTAAAAAAAGCATGGACAAACTTTAAAGGTGAAAAATGGAAAGCAGAGATTGATGTTCGCGATTTCATTTTAAATAATGTAAACGTTTATGAAGGTGATGAGGCCTTCTTAGCTGGCGCAACAGAAGTAACGAAACAACTTTGGGATCAAGTAATGGATTTAACAGAACAAGAACGCGATAATGGTGGCGTTCTTGATATGGATACAAAAATTGTTTCTTCTATTACATCACATGACCCAGGATACTTAAATAAAGATATTGAAACAGTAGTTGGTTTCCAAACTGACAAACCATTCAAACGTTCTTTACAACCATACGGTGGTATTCGTATGGCAGAGCAAGCTTGTGAAGCTTACGGATATGAAATGGATAAAGAACTGAGCCGTATTTTCAGAGACTGGCGTAAAACGCATAACCAAGGTGTATTCGATGCATATACTCCGGAAATGAAATTGGCTCGTAAATCAGGTGTTATTACTGGTCTTCCAGATGCATATGGCCGTGGTCGTATTATCGGTGATTATCGCCGCGTTGCATTATACGGTGTAGATCGTTTAATCGAAGCAAAAAAAGCAGATTTGAATTTAACTGGCGGTGTAATGAGCGAAGATACAATGCGTCTACGTGAAGAGTTATCTGAGCAAATGCGCGCACTTCAAGAACTAAAACAAATGGCAGCTTCTCACGGTTTTGATATTTCTAAACCAGCAACAAATGCACAGGAAGCATTCCAATGGTTATACTTTGCATATCTTGCAGCAATTAAAGAACAAAATGGGGCAGCAATGAGCCTTGGTCGTACTTCTACATTCTTAGATATCTTCATTGAAAGAGATATCGAAAACGGTACTTTAACAGAAGAAGCAGCACAAGAAATTGTGGATCACTTCATTATGAAGTTACGTCTTGTAAAATTTGCAAGAACACCTGATTACAATGAATTATTCTCTGGTGACCCAACTTGGGTAACAGAATCTATTGGTGGTGTGGCACTCGATGGTCGTCCATTAGTAACGAAAAACTCATTCCGTTTCTTGCACACGTTAGATAATTTAGGTCCAGCACCAGAGCCAAACTTAACAGTTCTTTGGTCTAAACAATTACCACAGAATTTTAAAAACTACTGTGCGAAAATGTCTATTAATACATCTGCGATTCAATATGAAAATGATGACATTATGCGCCCAGAGTACGGCGATGACTATGGTATTGCTTGCTGTGTATCTGCAATGAGAATTGGTAAACAAATGCAATTCTTCGGAGCACGTGCAAACTTAGCAAAAGCGTTATTATACGCAATTAACGGCGGTAAAGATGAAAAATCAAAAGCGCAAATTGGACCTGAATTTGCACCAATTACTGCTGAAGTATTAGATTACGAAGAAGTTATGCGTAAATTCGATATGACAATGGAATGGTTAGCAGGTTTATACTTAAATACATTAAACGTAATTCATTACATGCATGATAAATATAGCTATGAACGTATTGAAATGGCACTTCATGATACTGATGTTCTTCGTACAATGGCAACAGGTATTGCTGGTTTATCTGTAGTAGCTGATTCTTTAAGTGCAATTAAATACGCAAAAGTAAAACCAATTCGTGATGAAAATGGCATTGCAGTTGACTTTGAAATCGAAGGTGACTTCCCTAAATACGGTAATAATGATGACCGTGTAGATGAAATTGCAGTAAGTCTTGTGAAAACATTTATGAACAAGCTTCGCAAACATAAAACATACCGTAATTCTGTTCATACAATGTCAATCTTAACGATCACATCTAACGTAGTGTATGGTAAGAAAACAGGTAACACTCCAGATGGTCGTCGTACTGGTGAGCCATTTGCACCAGGGGCAAACCCAATGCATGGTCGTGATACAAAAGGTGCATTAGCATCACTATTATCTGTTGCGAAATTACCATATGAAGATGCGCAAGATGGTATCTCTAACACATTCTCTATCATTCCAAAAGCACTTGGTAAAGAAGAAGATGTACAAATACGAAACTTAGTATCTATGCTAGATGGATATGCAGTTAAAGAAGGACATCACTTAAATATTAACGTATTTAACCGTGAAACATTAATGGATGCAATGGAACATCCTGAGAAATATCCACAATTAACAATTCGTGTATCTGGTTACGCTGTTAACTTCATTAAGTTAACTCGTGAACAACAAATTGATGTAATTAACCGTACAATGCATGAAAGCATGTAAGTAAAAAGTTTCCCTCTATTTTTAATAAAAATAGAGGGAGGCTGTTTCAATAAAGGAGGAAGTAACATGGTAAAGGGAAGAATTCATTCTGTAGAGTCTTGTGGTACTGTCGATGGCCCAGGAATTCGTTATGTAATATTTACACAAGGGTGTTTATTACGCTGTCAATATTGTCATAATGCTGATACGTGGGAAATTGGTAAAGGAAAAGAAATAACAGTTGAAGAAGTGATGCAGGATATTACATGTTACCTTCCCTTTATTGAAGCTTCTGATGGGGGCATTACGGTCAGTGGTGGGGAACCATTACTGCAGTTAGAATTTTTGACTGAGCTGTTTAAAAAATGTAAAGAAGTCGGTATTCATACGACAATCGATTCTTCAGGAGGATGCTATTCTGAAGAGCCAGAGTTCCAAAGAAAACTAGATATTTTAATGGACTATACAGATTTAGTTTTATTAGATTTAAAACATATCGATTCCAAGAAACATCGTAAATTAACAGGTAAACCGAATGAACATATTCTACAATTTGCTCGTTATTTATCTGAGAAACAGAAGCCGATATGGGTGCGGCATGTATTAGTTCCTGGGGTTACAGATAGTGAAGATGACTTACAAAGATTATCTAGCTTCATCCAAAGTCTTTCTAACGTAAAGAAAGTCGAAGTCTTACCATATCATAAGCTTGGTGTATATAAATGGGAAGCTCTTGGACATAAATATCCTCTTGAAGGAGTAGAGCCTCCAACAGAAAAAAGTGTTCAAAATGCAAAGCATATTTTACAAGCAGTCTAATCCGAATTCTGGATTAGACTTTTTATTTTCTTCTAGTTTCTCTTCTAATAAAATGTAGAGTATATAGGAAGAAAAGAGTATACTGAAAGTAGAATATCCATATTTTTGTAAAAAACAAGTGGATAACTTTACATAATTGTAAAGGGAAAATCAAATAGTAACAAGAATTAAGAAGTAGTATAATGAGTATCATTGAGTAAGGATCATTTGTAAGTTATTGCGAAAGCTCTTATAGGAAAGTATAATATAAAGATATGAGTACAGATAGGATTAAGGGGTCAATCTTATATGTTTTGCATATCCACGACAGGTACATAGCTAACATGAAAGTGTTGGAATCCAAACATGTAATTTTTTTAAGGAAAATGTTTTTCCTATTGTCGTATATGCAATATGGAAGAGCGAAAAAGCTAGGAGTGGATTTGTTTGATAAAAAACCCCAAGGTATTAATATTAACTGCACATTACGGTAATGGTCATGTGCAAGTAGCCAAAACATTAGCACAAACATTTCGACAAAAAGGAATTGAAGATGTGATCGTGTGTGACCTGTTTGGAGAGTCACATCCTGTCATAACGGATATTACAAAATATTTATACTTAAAAAGTTACACAATAGGTAAAGAACTGTATCGTTTATTTTATTACGGTGTAGAAAAGATTTATGATAAGAAAATTGCATCGTGGTATGCGAACTTTGGGAGAAAACGTTTAAAAGCACTATTACATGCGGAAAAACCAGATATTGTTATTAATACATTTCCAATTATTGCAGTACCAGAATTGAAAAAACAAACAGGCTTTTCAATTCCTGTTTATAATGTGTTAACAGATTTCTGTTTGCATAAAATATGGATTCATCGTGAAGTAGATCGTTACTTTGTCGCAACAGATTATGTGAAAAAAGTTATGGTTGAAATTGGTGTGCCTGCAGAGCAAATTGTAGAAACAGGGATTCCCATTCGTAAAAACTTTGAATCAATCATTAATCCAGAAATCCTGTATAATAAATATCATTTATCGCGTGAGAAAAAGATTTTACTTATTGTAGCAGGTGCTCATGGCGTATTAGGAAATGTGAAAGAATTATGTCAATCCTTTATGTCGGTTCCTAATCTTCAAACAGCTGTTGTCTGTGGGAAAAATGAAACTTTAAAACAAGAGTTATTAGAACTACAGGAACAAAAGCCTGAGGCATTAAAAGTATTTGGTTATGTAGAGAATATCGATGAGTTATTTCGTATTACCTCTTGTATGATTACGAAGCCAGGCGGCATTACATTAAGCGAAGCTGCGGCTTTGCAAGTACCTGTCATTTTATATAAACCAGTACCAGGACAAGAAAATGAAAATGCGATATATTTTGAAAAAAAAGGAGCCGCGGTTGTTATTCGCGAAGATGATGATATTTTTGCGAGAACAGAAGCATTATTACAAGATGATATGAGGCTCTTACAAATGAAAGAAGCAATAAAAAGCATTTATCGTCCAGAGCCAGCTTGCCATATCGTGGATGCGATTTTGGAAGAGAATCATGTACAGGTCAATCATATGCCAATTAAATCACCGGCTCTTGCACAATCTTTTACGTAATATGAAGCCCTCTTTACTGTTTTGAAAGAGGGTTTTTTGCTGTTTTTTAATGGTGGTAATACTAGAAAGAGATTGCACATTGGACAGGTAACAGAATTTATTTACTCATGGAAGTGTTACTTTATCCACAAAAGAATACGATTTCAATAGACGGTAAAATCGGAATATTAACAACGTTATCCACATTGTCCGCAATTTTCAGAAAACATATCCACAAATTGAACAGTGTATATGTGATTAGATTCTTATATATCCAAAAGGATGAATGAATTTATACACAATTCTATTAATTCTGTGGATAAAGTTTTCCACAGAAAAATACCCCTTCCGAAGAAGGGAGATACCTTTATCCTTTACTAATGGGCAGTAAGGCCCCCACTGATTAAAGTTTCATTTATGATTATATGCTTTTTGAACGGTAGCCTCCTGCACGATCTGCTTGCTTGAATGCTCGTTGATAGAGAACTTCTTGTGTACTAGATAATTTCTTTCTTGCTTTTTCGCGTCTTTTTTTCTCCATTACAATTCACCTCGTGTCATAAAGTCATTACCTATCGTTTCCAATGACACAGGGCGATATACATAAAAAAGTGAAACTTCCATTAGTGGGATTCTTCATTTGCCACTAATGGAAGTTTCACTTATTGGAATCTTACTGCCCGTTAGAACGAGGTAAACTAGTTCGCATATAATTTGTTATATATAAATCCATTTTGATTTTTCGACATATAGCCGCGGCTATGGATAACAAAAGGTGACCTGCACTCGTTTTCTCTCTTTGTTTTCACTATGTCTAGGGCAGGAAAAGGATCTGACCGCTTCTATGCATAAACGGATGCTCTCTCCCACCTAAAAAGAAGGGTTTTATGTCGGTTTTTTAATTTGTATTTATTATACTATGCTTCTTTTAAATGATGCGTATCTTGGAATGTAGTATCGCGCATTGTAGAAAGTGTATATTGGTCTTTTGGAATTTCATATAAGTTATATACTTCTTCATTTGCGTTAATTTGATCATAAACAGCTTTTCGCGTTTCATTTGCTAAGTTTACATATAGAAGTTTTTCAGCAGCTTTAATAGAGCGAATGTTTATTTTGCGAATACGCATAAAGATTGTTTCGATATCTAGTTCATAGAAAAGTTCGCTGAAAAAAGCATCTTTTGCTAATTTATTATACCCTTGGCCGTGGTATGGTTTGCCGAGCCATGTACCAAGAAATCCTGCCTTTTCTTGCACATCAAATAAAGTGATTGTGCCGATAGGATTTCCCCATTCATCTAAAATTGTACGTGAAATCAGTTCCCCACGCTCTTCAGCTTCAATTGTTTGTTTTGTTAAAAATAAAAACTCTTCATATGAATATGCTTTTTGACGCACAAAAGGGAAGACAGCAGGATCCACCATCAAATCGTATAGAACGTGGCTGTCGTGTAGGTCGCGTTTTTTTAACACACTAACTCCTCCTCGCATGAGGGTATCATGACGAAAAAGCACTCCACCCTCGAAATTTTTATATCAATCTTTAAAAAATTTCGGGGTGGGAATCGAACCCACTAGAACCAGTCTATAAAGCTGGTGGCGCACCATTTGCCTTCCCCATTCATCAATTTGAAATAAGCCATCACGACACAAATTGATTATGGTTTCATTCAGTTTATAATCGTATAATACTTTATCTAGTCAAAAAAATAAACTAGTTTTTTTTATTTTTTTTGTAAATTATTTTTCCATCGATTATTGTTAATACGGGCTTGGCTAAGTAGTGAAATGGGTGATGCGTCCAGAGGACAAGATCGGCATCTTTTCCAACTTCAATACTTCCAATTCTTCTCTCTAAACGTAAGTTTCGAGCTGGTAAAATTGTAATACCTTCTAAGGCTGTTTGTTCGTCTAATCCTTCTCGAACAGCGATTGCTGCACAAACATTTAAGTGCTGAATGGGGGTATACGGATGATCTGTTGTAATGGAAACTTCTATACCATGCTTT
The DNA here is from genome assembly GCF_030348195.1 of Bacillus sp. DX4.1. NCBI lineage: Bacteria > Bacillati > Bacillota > Bacilli > Caryophanales > Bacillaceae > Bacillus > Bacillus sp. DX4.1. The sequence goes on from NZ_JAUCFT010000008.1 coordinate 579,254, forward strand.
GATAAAATATGGTATGTATTCCATGATTTATTTTTCAGTTCAATTTTTGAACGGCGTGTTAACGTCGGGCCAACAGATACTTTTAAATTGTGGTTAGCGAGCTCTTTTACAATGAAGTGTCCTTCTGTGCAGTGTTCAATCCGTACATCAAGATTGAATTCTTTTGAAAAGCGAAGAGCGGAAAGAATATCATCTGCACGATGAGCATGGATTCGTACCGGGATTTCTCGGCGTAGTGCTTTTAGTATCGGCAACATTCGAAAATCAGCATCGTTTCGATAATGCTGTGCTTCGTAGAAAGATTCACGCAGTAAACCCATAATTCCCATACGAGTGATGGACTCTTTTGTACCATTACTATGAACTCGTTTCGGATTTTCTCCGAAGGCAATTTTTAGCCCCGCGGGTTCTTGAATAATCATATGATCGATACAATTTCCTGCGGTTTTAATTACACATGTTGTACCGCCGATAATGTTTTGACTTCCAGGCATAATATGAACAGTTGTAATTCCATTTTGAACCGCGTCTTGAAAAGCGATATCAAAAGGATGGATTCCATCTAAAGAACGGATATGTGGTGTTAATACTTCAGAAGTTTCATTAGCATCATTTCCAGCCCATCCGGTTCCTTCATCATATAGACCAAGATGTGTATGAACATCGATAAAGCCTGGTAAAAGGTGAAGAGCTCTTGCATCAATAACAGTCATTTCCTGAGTAGGCTCAATATACGGTTCTACCGCAACAATCTTTTCATGCTCAACCAATACATCTCCTTGAAACTTGGAAGAGGTAATGGGGTATACAATGGCTTGTTTAAGTAGTATTTTCATAGAAACCTCATTTCCATTAACAGGTAATCCTTAGGCTATATAAATACAAATTAAAAAACCGACATAAAACCCTTCTTTTTAGGTGGGAGAGAGCATCCGGCCATGCATAGAAGCGATCAGATCCTTTTCCTGCCCCAGACACAGTGAAAACAAAGAGAGAAAACGAGTGCAGGTCACCTTTTGTTATCCATAGCCGCGGCTTATATGTCGAAAAATCAAAATGGATTTATAGAGTAAGTAGAACAATTCGAATGAATCACTTCAGAAGTACTACTGTTTATGCAATATAATATTTTGTAATGCCTGTTTTAATGTTGGAAAAGAATGCTGATATCCATGTTGCACGGCTTTATCAGGCAAAACATGCTGTCCTTGTAACACAAGCATACTCATTTCTCCTAATAAAGTTTGCAATGCAAATGCTGGAACAGGAAGCCAATGGGGACGATGCATAACACTGGCAATCATTTTTCCAAACTCTTTCATTGTTGCAGGCTCTGGAGCTGTAATGTTGAGAGGACCTTCTATTTCTTTTGTTTCTATTGCAAAATGAATCATACGAATGGCATCATCAAGATGAATCCAGGAAAGCCACTGATTACCTGAACCAATTGTTCCGCCACTAAATAATTGATAGGGAAGCAGCATTTTTGGAAGGGCTCCACCATCTTTTCCAAGAACAATGCCAAAGCGTGTATATACAGTTCGAATTCCGAGAGAAATAGCTTGATCTGCTTCTTTCTCCCATAATTTCACCGTGGTTGCTAAAAAATCATTTCCATATTCTCTACTTTGTTCTGTAAAGCTTTTTGTCTCAGATGTACCATAATAGCCAATTGCACTGGCGTTAATAAAAGTATGGGGCTTCGTTTGCATTGTTTGTAATTGATGAATGAGACCTTTTGTTGTGTGAATCCGGCTCGTTATAATATTGTCTTTCTGTTGTTTTGTCCAGCGACCATTATTAATAGGCTCTCCAGCTAGATTAATAACAACATCAACAGAAGAGAGAGGAAATGTGCTCGAAGTGGCATCCCATTGTACGTATTGGATATTGGATTTGGTAGTATTGTTACGTGCTTGCCGGGTGAGAATATAAATTGTATGTCCTTTCATGCTTAAAAACTGAGATAATGGCTTGCCGATAAATCCAGTTCCTCCAGAAATTGCGATATTCAACAGAAATTCCTCCTCATTATATATATTCTTGAAAATCAAAAATGTTCCACAACTATGTTAAAATAGTAGCGAGGTGAAATATATGGCTGTCATTACAAAAATAGAAGTACAGAAACGAACGAAAGAACGATTTAACGTTTATATTGATAAAGGACAAGGGGAAGAATACGGCTTTAGTGTGAATCAAGTTACGTTGATAAAACATGGTTTACAAAAAGGGTTAGAGTTTGATGACGTAGAACTAGCAAATATTTTGTACAATGAAGAAGTACAAAAGGCATATTTGCAAGCAATTTCCTACTTATCCTACCAAATGAGAACGAAACAGGAAGTAGAAGAGCATCTACGAAAAAAAGAAATAGGACAAGCCATCATCTCTGAAGTTACTTCGAAATTATTACATGACCACTATATTAATGATAAAGAGTACGCAATTTCTTATGTGCGAACTCATAGTAATGTGAATCAAAAGGGTCCGACTGTTATTAGGCGTGAACTTTTTGGTAAAGGTGTCCAAGATGTTATTATTACTCATAGTTTACAAGAATATTCGAAAGAGAAGCAAATAGAGAATGCCTTGGTGCTTGTAGAGAAAAAGAAAAAGTCCTATCAAAAGCATTCATTTTTACAAATGAAACAAAAGCTAGAAGAAATGCTAGTTCGTAAAGGATATAGTCGTGATGTGATTCAAATTTGTTTAGAAGAATTGAAGGATGAAAAGGATGACTCGCAGCAGCAAGAAGCATTGATATATCATGGGAACAAGTATCATGAGAAGCATAAAAAGCATGATGGCTGGATGTATGAAAATAAGATGAAACAAGCATTATATCGAAAAGGATTTACTATTGAAGAAATAGAGACATTTTTACAAATGAAACGTGAAGAGGGATGAGGGAAAATGATGAATATGCCAAAACGGTATAGTGAGATGACACCACATGAGCTGAGAGAGGAAATTGGCATTTTAAAAGAACAGGCAGTGAAAGCAGAACAGCTCGGTATTGTAAATGAATTTGATGTGTTGATGAGAAAAATGGCAATGGCTCGTGCTTATATGACAGATATAAACGCCTTTCAGGTTGGTGAAACGTATGAACTTATAGAAGAGCCAGGAGTAGTATTTACCATTACGTATTTTAATGGTGTATTTGCTTGGGGACACAAACAAAATGAAACAGAGGAAATTGGTATTCCTATTTCGCTATTGCAAAAGAAATAAAAACCAGAGAGCCTTGGCTGCTCTGGTTTTCACTTTTCGTAGTTGGTAAAGGAGATAGGCAATTAAACTTGGCGTTTTCTCATCTCATTCGCCAAAATAATGAGAGACTGGGTTTGTTGCGTCTGTCCATTTACTTGCGCTTTCGCATGTTTCGGACGTGCCCACGTAGGGTTGAATGATTCAGAACGACGGTCTAAATGATTACGATAGCTCATCTTTATCACCTCGTGTAGGAAGTTAATTGCAATAATCTTTGATAACTGACTATTTGTGTTACTCTTCCTGATGATTTGCAGCACGCATACGTTCTTGTGGGTGCGTGTTAATTGTGCCGTTCGGTCTCTTCGAAGCAAAACGAGCTTTTGCTTTCGTTGGACCTTCGATTTTGCTGTTATTTTTTGATTCAGACCAAAATTCGGCTTGTCTACCCAAGAAGAACGCCCCCTCATTACAAATTGATACTCACTAAGAAGTATCACTTATAGAATGTGCAAAATAGAAGAAAATATCCTTTAGAAATAAAGTGGAATTCTTCTCAGCGATGAGGACTCTTATAGGCAGTTTATCCCCCGCCTAACTTCTTTGATCCTTTGGGGGTATTATTGTCCGTTAGTGCGGGATAAAGTACAGAAATGAATAAAAGGAGCAATAGATCATGAATGATATATATGAAATATTAACAAAAGAGTTGCTTGAAAAAAACAGCTTTCTTTCTTACTCTCAAGCACGTGCATGGATTGAATTATTATGGGAGGATTTTCAAGCGACGTATGCAAAGTCTGGTCGTTACCAAGGTGAAGAAATGACAGAGCAAGTTGTAAGAGCATGGATTAACAATCATGGTGAACGCCTTCATGAAATTCGCACAAACAATCCGAAATATAGTCATTTAATTAATCGAGAAGATCATTTGAAGCATTAAAGAAAAGCGACCATATTGGGTCGCTTTTCTTTAATGAGGAATCAATTCCAATTTTTTACGCAGCTTTTCTTCACTAAAAATCCAGCCTGTATAGGAACTAATGATATTTAAGTTTTGATCAAGTTGGACGATTGCGACAAACGGATAATAAGCTTTACTTCGATAGCGGAGATCAATGAAACGAACTTCATAATAATCGTCATAGTCGAAAATATCCCAGCGATATACAGGTGAAAAAGATAAAAAGGCAGAAATGTTTTCATCTTTTTGCGCCGCTCGAATGATCTCATTATCTGGAAGTGGAATGCGTTCAAATTTGTCGTGTACCATAATATGTCCGCGGTGCCAACGAGCCACATAATAGTGTTTTTTTGTTACAATTGCTAAATGATAGTGATAGAAGCGATAAGAAGGAGAAATAATGACTTCTTCTACATCCTCAAACCGTTTGTAAACAACGCTTTTTACATTTTGTCTCATCATAACCCGGCCAATGTAGTAGACAAACATTAATATATACGCCGCTAAAGTGGTATATCCTTTATGAGAGCCGACAAGCATGCAAGCGATAGCGAGTATATGGATAAAGAAAATCACGGCATCGAATGTATTAATTACACCTAATGCAACCCACTTTTTTGTAAAAGGCCGCAATGCCTGTGTACCATAAGCATTAAAAATATCAACAAACACATGAAGAAAGATCGCAATAAATGACCAAAGGAGAAGATGAAGATAAGGTGCCTCTGGAAAGAATGCAAATGCAATTCCGCTGATAAGGAAGGACCAAAACATAACAGCAGGAATTGAATGGGTAATTCCGCGGTGATTGCGTATATATTTTGCGTTATTACGCAGTTTTAAGACAGTATCAATATCAGGAATATTAGAGCCAGCAATCGTTGCAAGCATGACTGCTTGCGGTCCAAAATCACTTTGACTAATAGCTGGGTCTAATGTTGCTAAACCACCTAATGTTACGCCCATAACAAGGTGAGTGGCTGTGTCCATGAACAAACACCTCCGTTTTTTTATTAATGTAACTCTTTTTATTCGATATCACAAGGCTTTTGCCTGCTATTTCTTTACACCATCTTACTTAAATTTTTTCCTAAAATCTTTATAATAGTACGTATATGCAAAAAAAATGAGGGGGATCAAGTTTGACACTTGAAATATTAGACGATTTTAACATAGAGCAGTTTCAGCATGATTTAATTAGTTGGTTTGAAAAAGAACAGCGTGACTTACCATGGCGTAAAAATAAAGACCCGTATCGAGTTTGGGTTTCTGAAATTATGTTGCAGCAAACACGGGTGGAAGCGGTAAAACCATATTACGCAAATTTTATGGGAAAGTTCCCAACGCTAGAAGCATTGGCAGATGCTGATGATGAAGAAGTGTTAAAAGCATGGGAAGGTCTTGGCTATTATTCCAGAGCACGAAATTTACATGCAGCAGTAAAAGAAGTAAAAGAAGAATATGGCGGAAAAGTGCCAAATGACGTGAAAAAAATTGAAAAATTAAAAGGTGTTGGACCGTATACAAAAGGTGCGATTTTAAGTATTGCATATGGGATACCAGAGCCAGCTGTAGACGGAAATGTAATGCGTGTTTTATCGCGTATTTTATCAATTTGGGACGATATTGCGAAACCAAAAACACGAAAAATATTTGAAGATATTGTACGTGAAATCATTTCAAAGGATAATCCATCTTATTTTAACCAAGGTTTAATGGAGTTAGGCGCACTTATTTGTATTCCGAAAAGCCCAGCTTGTTTGCTTTGTCCGGTTCGTGAGCATTGCCGCGGACATGCAGAGGGTGTGCAAAAAGAATTGCCGGTTAAAAGTAAGGCGAAAGCACCGAAAATGGTGCCGCTTGTTGCAGGTGTGTTGCAAAACGACGATGGGAGTTATGTGATTAACAAAAGACCGAGTACAGGCTTACTTGCGAACATGTGGGAATTTCCTAACGTTGAAATCAGCGAAGGAATCCGAAATCATAAACAACAGCTTACTGATTATATGAAAGAGAATTTTTCTCTTGCCGTTTCAATTGATGAATACGCAATGAATGTACAGCATACGTTTACACACCGTACGTGGGATGTTTTTGTGTTTTATGGAAGGGTAAAAGATCCTATTGTGGAAACCGATACATTAAAAGTTGTATCCCTAGAAGCGTTTGAACAATTACCATTTTCAAAATCACATCGAACGATTTATGAAGAATGCGTTAAAAAACTCCAGTCTTAATGGCTGGAGTTTTTTCGGCATAAACATAACAATTTCTTACAAAAATTTCATATTCCCTTAACAAACGACAAATAAAATGAAAGTTGTAATGAAAATTTTAAAAGGGGGATAGGACATGTTTAAAAAAGCAATTCGCTCAGCTGTTGTAGCAACTTTTTTACTCCAAACGTTAGCCGGACCGGCTCACATTACTTTTGCAGAGGAGAAGAATCAACATCAATCAGTTCTCATTTCGGAAGTTCAATATACGGATGAGTTCCGCTATATTGAGTTGTATAATTCATCAACTAAAGTATTAGATATGAGCAAGGTTCAACTGAAGGTAAATGGAAAAGAGTTAATGTTTAAAAATGAAAAGGAAAAACAATCTTTGCAACCAAAAGAAACGAAGTTAATTTTATTTGGAAATAAAACAGTTAATGAGGTAAATGAGCACTATAAGACAGGAATAAAAGAAGATCAAGTATTATTTGCTTCCGATGACATAAGTGACGAACAAATCAAGGTGGAAGTAACAGATGAGCAAAATAAAACAGTAGATGTTCTTGAGGCGCGCAAAACGAATACTGATCATTCGATTCATTCTTTTTGGAATGATACAAAGAAAGAAATAAAAAATGAAATGCCATCACCTGGAACTTATACGATAGTACCATCACAGGAAAATGAAAAAACAACTACAGATCCCGCGAAAAAGGAATCCACACAACCAGAATCCAAGGAAAATACAGAGAAGCAACCCATTACAGCAGATCAAAATAAAAATGAAAAGCCACATCAAGAAACATCACATGTACCAAAAACAAAAGTGAATGCACGAGAAGATTTACCGATCGAATTTCAGCTAGCAAGCACATATGACGGTGCGAAAGTAAACGTTGTGTATCAAAGCGCTTCACAGTTGTTAGTAAAGAAACAAGAAATGAAAAAAGGTGAGAATAATGTATATTCTACCGTTGTTCCAAAACTAGATATTTGGTCCGATACGTTTACATATTGGTTTGAAATTGAACAAAATGGAAAAGTTACTGTATTTCCAGAAAAAGAACGATATGCAAGCACTATTCAGCATCAAGCAGAAGATTATACAAGGAATAGGACAGTCATGATTACTGAACTAATGCCTGATACGATAAATGTAAATGGGAAAGATGGATATGAATTAATAGAGATATACAACAATTCAAGTGAAGCAATACAATTAAAAGATTATAAGCTTATTTATAAGTATTCGGAAACTGGAAGTGAAGATTGGAATTTTACAGAAAATACGACGATTCCATCGAAAGGAACGGCAGTGTTTTGGATTAAAAATGAAGGTAATGCAACATTATCAAAGCAAGACTTTATTCAAGTTTACGGTGGAAATATAAAAGAAGAACAGGTGATTCAAATTGAAACAGATGGAATGTCTAATAGCGGCGGAAGAACCATTCAATTTGCTGATCAGTATGGAACTGTTTTATCGTCTGCAACATATGAAAAGGCGGATGTAAAAGTTGATCAAAGTGTTGCTTACTCATATGGGCCTGGACAAGTAGAAATGCATAAAGTGGGTTTATTTGAAAAAGGAACACCTGGATTACAAGTGCCATTTCAAGTACCGCTAGAGCCAGTAAAGCAACCGGAACAAGGTGAAATTACGATTGAGCATACAGCACCAGCTACTCATACAGAGAAAGAAGACCTCGCTATTACAGCAACCATTAAGGGTGGAGAAAATGTTCAAAATGTAGCTGTCTTGTATACGCAAGATGGAAAACTAGCATATAAAAAAATTCAGATGAATAAAGAAGGGGATGGAGATGTTTATAAGGCGACGATTCCAGCAAAAGAGTTATGGGGGAACTCGTTATTTTATAAAATTGTCGTGCAAGGCAATCAAAAAACAATTGAAAAGTCTTATGAAACAAAAATTGAGCATGCAAAAATAGATTCGCAAAGCATACCGCCATTTTTAATTACCGAAGTGACTCCAGATACGACGAATGTTGGGAAAGCAGATGGCTATGAATTTATTGAAGTGTATAACAATAGCAAGCAAGATATTAATTTTAAGGATTATACGATTCGATATCGTTATCCATCTGAAGGGCCAGAGGGAGATTTAATTTGGGGTTCTACTCTAGATGATGTTGTAATTCCATCAGGACAATCCCTCGTATTTTGGATTATAAACGGTGAAAACAATGAGAAAACGGTAGTTGATTTTAATAAACAATTTGGTGCGAACTTAGTAGAAAATAAAAATATTGTTAGAATATACTCAAATGGAATGGCGAATGGAAGCTCCCGTGGCATTATTGTAGCAACGAAGACGGGGAAAGAAATTGCAGCTGCATACTATAATGATCAAGCAAGCCCAGCAGATGTGAAAGAGAATAAGGGAATTCTATATCGATATCCACAAGATGGCTCACAGATGATGCAAAAAGTTAGTGGTGCAGAGCATAACGCATCACCCGGAACTGTTTTAGAAGGACAAGTTCCAGCTGAACGAGTTGCTTTGAAAGAGGATACGATTGCACCGACAATTTCACATAAAGCGGTAACAGAGCCAATCGCTGAATTTCAAGATCATAAATTGACTTTTGGCGTTCTTGATAACGAACAAGTTAAAGCCGTAAAGTTATATTATAAGACGAATCCCAATGCAGAATATAAAGCTGAAAACTTAGTAGAAGATCGCGTGGATAAAAAATATCATTATACCATTTACTCACCTGAATTAATTGGAAAAGAAAATATAACATATTACGTGGAAGCTTCTGATGGCATTAATGTAGTGAAAAGTGATACGTATACCGTTCAAATTGCTGGAGAGAAAGACAAAGGGCCACTTCGTTTAAATGTAAAAGATGATGAAGTACTGGCAAATCAAGCTTTATTAAAAGGAACTTCTTTATCGGTCAGCCCAGAACAAGTTTCTCTTTCGGTGGATGGGAAAAAAGTAGAGACGAATACGTATCGTGCTTTAGAAAAACCTGCCTATTTTGCTTTTGATGTAAAGCAGACAGATTTATATTTTAAAAATGCAGTAACGATTGGAAACGAAGTATTGCGCATATTTGATGATACGTATAGTGATTACATCACATTAACTGTAAAAATTGATCAATCAAAAATTAAATATAACGAACCATTAAAAATCGATATTCGGTCTGGAACGAAAACGTCTCCATTTGATGATAGAGAAGAAGAGAACAAAGATGATTTTTATGTGAAGAATGTTCGTCTTGTGTTAGCAGATGGCACGACGTTATATGATCCGAATTTTGCAAATCCAAATCAAGAATTATCAGTTGGAGATGGTGATACATCAACACCAGTGTTTACATTTGGCTTCCAAGTTCCAGAAGACAAATTTATTTCAAATGCGTATTTATGGGATACAAAACAAGTAAAGGATGGAAAGCATCGAATTGCAGTGGAAGATGGTGTGAATAAAGAAGCCGCTGCAAATGTAAAAGTAGATAATACACCACCACAACTTTCTACTACTGTACAAAATGGGAAAAAATATAAAGGGAAAATTCCAATCGATGTAACAGCTACGGATGACATAGCGGGAGTGAAAAATAAAAAGGTTATATTGGACGGGAAAGAAATTATAACTCCTTATGAAACATCATCTGGGCAATTAGCTGCAGGTAAGCATGAGTTACATGTAGAAGCAGAGGATCAAGTGGGAAATCGGCAAGAAAAAACAATTGTATTTGAGACATGGGCAGAAGATCCAACAGATCCAACTCCAATCACTCCAAAAGATGGAGAAGAAAATGTGAGTACAAATGCTACGCTTGAGGCGAAAGTAACCGATCCGACGAACGATGCAATGAAAGTAACATTCTATAAAGGGTATACTTACAAGCCAAATCAAACGGACCGCATGGAAATCACAGAAAACGCTATAGAACACGAACCACCGCAAGCTTTTGAAGTAAGTGGAGAGAAGAATTTTAATCAAGATCAATTAAGTAAAATCAGTAAAAAAGATGGGGAATATTATACAACAGAATCGATAGAGAAGTTTCCATATCATCGTTTTGATGTGTCAGTTGCCGATGATGTAAAGAATGATGATAAAGTAGAAGTGAAGTGGTATGGTCATTCTTTAGAAGGAAGAAAAGTAACAATGTATGCTTGGAATTATACGAACAATAAGTGGACGGAACTTACATCTAAAATCGCTGGTGATAAAGACTTTGAATTAAAAGGTACTGCCGTAGCGAAAGAATATGTGAAGGATAAGAAAGTAAGTGTAATCGTACAAGACCAAATTCCAAGTTCACCAGATAAATTCGACTATACATTTGTATGGATGTCAGATACGCAGTATTATGCTGAAAGCTATCCGCACATTTATAAAAGTCAGGTAGATTGGATTGCAGCGCAAAAAAAACCATTGAATATTCAATATGTATTCCATACAGGGGATCTTGTTGATAAATCCTATCAAGAGTTCCAATGGCAGCGTGCAGATGAATATATGAAAGTGCTTGAAAATGCGAATGTACCGTATGGTGTATTAGCTGGAAATCATGATGTGAACCATAAAGATGAAGATTATACAGCGTACTCAAAATATTTTGGAGACTGGCGTTTTAAAGATAAGCCATATTACGGTGAAAGTTATAAGGATAATCGTGGTCATTATGATTTGATTTCAGCAAAAGGTAATGACTTTATTATGATATATATGGGATGGGGTGTTACAGATGAAGATATTCAATGGGTGAAGGACGTATTGCAGAAATATCCAAATCGAAAAGCGATTTTATCATTCCATGAATATTTACTTGTATCTGGTAATCGGAGCCCAATCGGTGACAAAATTTTTAATGAAGTAGTTAAGCCGAATAAGAATATTTTAGCGGTATTAAGTGGACATTATCATGATAGTGAAACGTTAGTTGATGAAATTGATGACGATGGAGATGGCGTAGCAGATCGTAAAGTATATCAAATGTTGGCAGATTATCAAGGTGGTCCAGAGGGTGGACAAGGTTATATGCGCCTTTTACAATTTGATACAACGGCAAACAAAATGTATGTTAAAACATACTCTCCTTATTTAAATGAATATAATTTCTATAAACCAGAAGAATATCCAGGTAAAGATGAATTTGAACTTGATGTCGATCTAAAACCTGCAGTAAAACAAGTTGCAACGGATTACGTAGAAGTAAATGTATATACAAATGAAGTGATTGGTAAAGATGACTTTGTTGCAAACTGGCGTAATGCAAAAGTAAAATGGGAGAACTTAAAGGAAAATACGACGTATCATTGGTATATAAAAGCAGAGGATCGTTATGGCGGTCAAGTGACTTCACCAGTTTGGTCATTCACAACAGGAAAGAAAACATGGAGATGGAACGTGTTCCCCAATTAGGGAACACGTTTTTTACATGCAATAGAAGTCCTCTTCCTCAAGCACGTGCAGGGCATAGCACAGGTGATAAGGAGAGGATGAATGTTGGTTGTGCATAGCACGAAGCTTCTATTTCCTTTTTATCCCGCTATTTGCGAGCAGCAATACCCTCACCTCAAAGTTCGGCAAGAAGCAAAGAAGTCAGATAGGGGATAAATCGCCCGTAAAAGCTTGATTGGTGAGGGCTAATGATTAGTGGGGGATGAAGAACCCTCCCACTGATCAAAGTTTCACTTTATTCGCAAGAAATTTTCGTACCATGCGTCCAATTAGCTTCGTTTCTTTGAAGACCGCCTCGTGATTCAATTTCTTTTATAATTTCTTTGTAGACGGTTTGGCCTTCGACGTTTAAATAAGGCATGATTTGCTGTAAGGAATGATGAAAGTAAGCTAATTCATCTTTCTCCCACTTTTCTTTTGAAATCATAGATAGTTCTGTCATATCGCGTCCAACGTACATGGTCACACCTCCATCATCTGTAGTTTGAATGAGCTGTTAAAGATATATGCGCTAATTTAAAAATATTTTTACGGATATCTTTTGGCAAGATTGGTTACATTATTTGTTGTGGAGGTGAGAAAAGATGAACAAAAAACAACAAGGCTACAATAAAACAACTTCTGGTGCTAGCATTCAAAGTGCGAAACAACAAAACGCTAGCTATGGTACAGAATTTGCAACTGAGACAAATGTGCAAGCAGTAAAACAACAAAATGCACAAGCTGAAGCGAAAAAATCACAAGCTTCTAGTGCTAGTCTTCAAAGTGCACAACAACAAAATGCTAGCTATGGTACAGAGTTTGCAACTGAAACAAACGTGCAGCAAGTAAAACAACAAAATGCACAATCAGCAGCGAAAAAATCACAAGCTTCTAGTAATAATCAGTAACAAAGAAAAACACTCCTCGGCTCAAGAGGAGTGTTTTCTTTGTTATATTTCAATGGGATTTTTACCTACTTGGAATGAAAAAAATACAGCACAACAGGGAAGGATTATTACTTCTAGAGTTTTTGAGAGGCGACATAACTTCTAATAAGTCAACAAATGTAGTCAAAGGAGATGTAAGGGGAATATCCGAAACTATGTAATAGAGGAAGTTCAAAAAGTCCGGTAAAGATAGCTGCCCTATTTCTTCGTTACGTCGCCAGTCCGGTACTCATGTAGTTCCATCTACACTCCGTATCCTCCTGGCTTCCGTGCCTCGAACTGCTCGGCTCTCTTTATCCTCCTTTTTGAACACATACTAATAGATATATTAAAAGGGGGTAAACGATGAATTCATTTGATAAGTTGGTAGGAGAGCAGTTGCAAACAATGGATGAATTGTTGAAGTTACAAGCACATTTAGAGAAGTACCAACAGATCGAAACGAGTAAACAAGAAGAGCAGGATAAGAAAGATTTGCATTTTATTCGTCAAGAAATACATAAGACAGAGCGGGCTTTAAAGCTGTTACATGAAAAATTTGAACAGCAAACAAATGAAGTAATTCATTCTTTTGAAACTGAAAAAGTGAGTTCGAACTAAGAGGCGATGTTATATATCGGCTCTTTAGTTGTGAATGCTCCCCCTTTAACACTCTAACAAGCTGTTGAAGAGGGAGGTTTTTGTCATTGAGCTATGCCTACACATACTGGAGAAAAGGGGATTCCATCGGTTTAGTTTTAAAATTTTGACAAAAACGTTATAATAGAAAAAAAGTGAATTCGGCTCAATGTATTTTTAAAAAGGACTATAATAGATAGGACAACTTTAGAAGAGAGTTCACAGTGAAAGAAGGGAGCATGTATGGGATTTCCAAAAGAAGGAGAAAAAGTACAAATACATAGTTATAAACATAATGGCTCCATTCATAGAATGTGGGAAGAGACTACGATTTTAAAAGGGACACAAAGTCTTGTAATTGGTGCAAATGATCGAACTGTCGTAACGGAATCAGATGGCCGAACATGGATTACTCGTGAGCCTGCCATCTGTTATTTTCATGCGAACTATTGGTTTAATGTCATCGGGATGTTAAGACAAGAGGGTGTATACTATTATTGTAATTTAAGCTCTCCATTTGCATATGACTCTGAAGCGTTAAAGTATATTGACTATGATTTGGACATTAAAGTATATCCAGATATGACATATACACTTTTAGATGAAGATGAGTATGAGAAGCATAGCCAGCTTATGAATTACCCTGCTGTAATCGATCCGATTCTAAAGCGAAATGTAGCGTGCTTAACACAGTGGATTCATCAAAGAAAAGGACCGTTTGCACCAGATTTTGTTGACATGTGGTATGAACGGTATTTAATGTATAGGGATTAGAGCAGACCTGCAGGGAAATTCCCGCAGGTTTGTCCTATTAAAGAGGACGTTCAAAAAGTCCGGTAAAGATAGCTTTCGCATTTCTTCGTTGCATCGCCAGTCCAGTACTCATGTAGTTCCATCTACACGTCGTATCCTCCTGGCTTCTGCGCCTCGAACTGCTCGGCTCTCTTTATCCTCCTGTTTGAACAGGTATTTTTAGAGGAAGTTCAAAAAGTCCGGTAAAGAGAGCTTTCGCATTTCTTCGTTGCATCGCCAGTCCGGTACGCATGTAGTTCCATCTACACTTCGTATCCTCCTGGCGTCCGCGCCTCGGACTGCTCGGCTCTCTTTATCCTCCTGTTTGAACACGCACTTAAAGGGGGAACTGTATGGAAGGTATAAAACGATATTTGCAATTTGTGAGGCCATACCGGTGGCTCATTGCAATCACAATTATTATTGGGTTGATTAAGTTTGGTATTCCGCTTATTATGCCATGGTTATTAAAATACATTATTGATGATGTAATTCAAGGAGGGGGATCTCTTCAAGAAAAAACATCGCAATTAGTAACGGCAGTTGGAATTGCCTTTTTTATTTTTGCAGTACTTAGACCGCCAGTTGAATATTATCGTCAATATTTTGCACAACGTATCGGGAATACAGTGCTATACGATTTACGAAAATATATATTTGGTCATTTGCAAAAGTTAAGCTTACGCTATTATTCGAATACAAAAACAGGTGAAATTATTTCGCGTGTGATTCATGATGTAGAACAGACAAAGGATTTTGTTATTACGGGACTCATGAATGTCTGGTTGGATACAGCAACTATCTTTATTGCAATTGCAGTTATGTTTTCGATGAACATAAAGCTAACGCTTGTTGCGTTATTAATTTTGCCAATCTATGTTGTGGCGGTGAAATATTTTTTCGGACGTCTTCGAAAATTAACGAAAGAGCGTTCGCAAGCATTGGCAGCGATGCAAGGTTATTTACATGAACGTATTCAAGGGATGCAAGTGACGCGTAGTTTTGCATTAGAAGAATATGAAAAAGGACAGTTTGAAGAGAAAAATAATGATTTTTTAACGAAAGCATTAACACATACAAGTTGGACGGCACGAACATTTTCTACAGTCAATACATTAACGGATTTAGGTCCGCTCCTTGTCATTGCGTTTGCAGCATATGAGGTTATTCAAGGCTCCATAACACTTGGAACGATGGTTGCTTTTGTTGGATATATGGATAGTTTGTATAGTCCACTCCGTCGCCTTGTGAATTCTTCTACGACATTGACACAGTCATTTGCTTCAATGGATCGGGTTTTTGAGTTGCTAGACGAAAAATATGATATTGTGAATACTCCAAATGCAATAGAGCAAAAAAAGTTACAGGGTGAAATTGTCTTTGATCAAGTTTCTTTTCGTTATAATGCAGATGAGCAAGATGTATTACATCACCTTTCTTTTTCAATTGAGCCAGGAGAGAAAGTTGCACTCGTTGGAGCGAGCGGTGGAGGAAAATCATCACTTGCCAGTTTGATTCCGCGCTTTTATGATGTTTCAAGCGGCGCAATTTATGTAGATGGTATTGATGTGAGGAATTATGATGTAAGAAATTTACGTAGTCATATAGGCATTGTGTTACAAGATAATATTTTGTTTAGTGATACAATTCAAGCTAATATTTTATATGGGAATCCGAAAGCTATAGAGGAAGAGGTAATTGCTGCAGCCAAAGCAGCACAAATTCATGATTTTATTACGAATTTGCCAGAAGGCTATGATACAGTCGTTGGAGAAAGAGGCGTGAAATTGTCTGGCGGACAAAGGCAGCGCGTAGCGATTGCACGTGTGTTCTTGAAAAACCCATCCTTGCTTATATTAGATGAGGCAACGTCGGCCTTAGACTTGGAGAATGAACGACATATTCAAGAAGCTTTGCAAACATTAGCTTTTGATCGTACGACGATTATCATTGCTCATAGATTAGCTACGATTACGCATGTAGATACAATCATTTATATAGAAGATGGTGCAATTAAAGAAAAGGGATCTCATGAGCAATTAATGCAAAAACGAGGGTTTTATTATAATTTATATCAAATTCAACATATAACAGAAACAGCCCCTTCATCATGAAAGGGCTGTTTTTATTCATCTTCTTTTTTTTCTTCAATTCGTAGTTCATCTTTTGGACTGTGGTAGGTATAAAAGCTATCTACAAGTAAATCTAAATGTTCCACTTCTTCACTGTAGTTAATAATAGATGAGATAAGAGGAAAGAGGTGTAACCATATGGTATATGATTCTTCATCATCCTTGTTTTGATAGTCCATAAATATATCAATAAGTTCTTGTTTGCCAGTCTCTATTTCATCAAGCATTTCAATAGATTGTTGTTTTTTTGCCTTACCAATAAATTTTAATAAGACTTGTTCATGATAATGCGTTAATGAATCAAGTTCGTTCTGAATGGATTCTTGAAATGATTCTGGCATATATCGTAATTCGTTTTCAGTGCGATGTAATGCCTTTAGCAGACTTAAAGCACGACTTGTTGTAGCTAACATTTGTCTAAATAAGACGAGTTTACGAATTTTTGCAAATTGCACTTTCTTCGTATAACTTCTTTCTTCTTTATAAAGTAAGTAGTAATGATTTAATTTAATCATTTTTTCTTTCATACGATCGATATCTGTTTTTAGCGTTGTAAAATCAGAAGCTTGCCTGCTGTTCATACGAATCCATTTCACAATTTCTTCTGTATTATCAACAATGCGATGATACAGCTTCGTTTCGTATTTCGGTGGCATAAAGACTAAGTTTACAAGTGAAGCTGCAATAATTCCGGTCATAATGGTTGCAAAGCGGAGTAAAGCAAAATCAAAGAAATTATTTCCTTGATATTCCATAATCGCAATGACCGTTACTAAAGCAATTGATATTGTGTTTTCTAAACGTAATTGTAGTGTGAGAGCAATAACTAATATACAAGTTAATCCAATAATAAAAGGATTGTTTCCAAAAGCAAAAGCAAAAGCAATAGCGAATACAGCACCGATTACGTTCGCTTGAATTTGTTCCAGTGCTGTCAAATATGAGCGGTATACAGAGGGCTGTACAGCAAAAATTGCTGAAATCCCTGCAAATACTGGACTCGGCAGATGGAGCAAGATACAAGCAAATAAAGCTAATGTAATGGCAATACCGGTTTTTAAAATGCGAGCACCAAGTTTCATACCCTTTTTAATATCCTTTCTCTTGTCATAATGAATGTACAACATGATACTATACATTCATTACAATATGTTAGCAAGTGATATTTTAGTGGAAGTTCAAAAAGTCCGGTAAAGATAGCTGTCGCATTTCTTCGTTACGTTACCAGTCCGGTACTCATGTAGTTCCAGCTACACTCCGTATCCTCCTGGCTTCCGTGCCTCGAACTGCTCGGCTCTCTTTATCCTCCTTTTTGAACACGTATTTTTAGTGGAAGTTCAAAAATTCCGGTAAAGATAGCTGTCGCATTTCTTCGTTACGTTACCAGTCCGGTACTCATGTAGTTCCAGCTACACTCCGTATCCCTCCTGGCTTCCGTGCCTCGAACTGCTCGGCTCTCTTTATCCTCCTTTTTGAACATAGTGGAAGTTCAAAAATTCCGGTAAAGATAGCTGTCGCATTTCTTCGTTGCATCGCCAGTCTGGTACTCATGTAGTTCCAGCTACACTCCGTATCCTCCTGGCTTCTGCGCCTCGAACTGCTCGGCTCTCTTTATCCTCCGTTTGAACACATACTTTTAGTGAAAAAACCTGCTGAATTTCAGCAGGTTTTCAAATTGTTATTATAGATTACTATGTGATGCTCGCTTCGTCAATTGTTAACAGCGGTAAATCGTAGTGCATCATTCAGTTGAAATAGATGGATCCGCTTGTTCTCTTTTTGGAATGACTTCATAAAAGTGAAGTGGAATGTCATCTAACAATGGTGTTAAGAAAGCAACTTCTTCAAATTGTTCATGCTCATTTAATACACGAATATAGTCTAATAATAATTCTGTGACGTCTGATTTTCCGTTTTTGCTAAGTGGACGCAATGTAACATTCGCCCCTTTTGCAATTCTTTTTTGTAAAGCGGATTCTGTTAAGCCAAGTTCTGGTTGATGACGTAAGTAGACAACACCGCCAGTCATACCAGCACAAATCCAAGGACCAGGATCGCCAAGGACAACAGCGCGCCCATTTGTCATATATTCAAAAGCAAAGCCTTTTATATTCGCATGAACCCCAAGATTACCGTGCTCTTTTTCTCGAAGTGGTTTTGTGATTCTACCCCCAATAATCATATCGGCTCCAGATAGGCGGATGCCAGCGCGGGCATCTGCATTTCCTTGTGCGTATAATGCTCCTTTTTGAGCACCGTATCCAAATCCTTTTCCGACAGAACCGTTATAGTATGCGCCATCTTTTCCTCTTGCTTTTGTAATATAAATGCCACCGCCAAACGACGTTTTTCCGATGCCATCTTGTGCGCCACCATTTACGTGAATAAATAAATTTTCACTATTATAAGCACCTAATCCGTTTCCAGGAACCGAACCATTTGTATATTTTAATGTAATTGGTTCAAGCACACTGTTTTCGTATAATTTACTACGGATACGGTAGCAAGATTCCAGGCCGCCCATAACGCGTTGCTCTACACCAACTCCAACTAGTTCTTTTGACTGGAATGAAGAGGCGGCTGCACTATGTTTCTGCTGGTGCGTTTCTGTTACGTCATAAGGTGTTTGGTTGATCGTTTGTAGTAAATTTTGTAAATCTAATAGCTGTGTTCCGCGTATTTGTTCTAGCAAATCGGAACGACCGACAATTTCTTGTAAATTTGTATAACCAAGTTGGCCTGTTAAACGTTTGAGTTCTGTGCCAAAGGTAGTAAATAAATGCAATAATCCCCCTACAGCAAGTTCAAATTGGCGGGGAACAAAGCGGCGCAGGCCGTGTTCTTTCGCTTGTGCTTCTGACTCAATTTGCGTTGCAATACCGACGTGACATGTATCTAAGTGACAGCCGCGACATGTTGTACAACCAATTGCAATCATGGAAAGGGTACCAAAGCCAATACGATTTGCACCTAGAAGCATAATTTTTAATGCATCATTTACACTACGAATACCGCCGTCTGCCCAAATTTCTACATTGTGTCTCATATCGGCCTCTAATAGAGCGTTATGAGCAGCTTTTACGCCAATTTCAACTGGAAGACCGACGTGCTGTAAGGCGTGAATACGTGCAGCACCTGTTCCCCCATCGAATCCACTAATATTAATAAAATCAGCACCAGCTTTCGCAGTCCCTACGGCAATGGTTCCAATATTCGGAACGACAGGAACTTTAACAGCGACTTGTGCGTGTTGGTTAGCTGTTTTAATTTCCGTAATAATCTGTGCTAAGTCTTCAATTGAATAAATATCATGATTATTGGAAGGAGAGATTAAATCTGAACCAATTGTTGCATTTCGGGCTTCTGCAATTTTGGAAGTTACTTTTGATCCAGGTAAATGTCCACCTTCACCCGGTTTTGCGCCTTGCCCAATTTTTATTTCAATTAAATTCGATGAGTTTAACAGTTCTGCATTCACACCAAAGCGCCCTGATGCAATTTGTTGTCCGCGTGTATGCGGATATTTGCCAATCATATCTTTAATTTCTCCGCCCTCACCGTTTAAACTAATCATATTAAGGCGATTCGCGGCTTCTGCGTAAGCACGGAAGGCAATTTCGTTTTGGGAACCGAATGACATGGAACTAATAATAAATGGCAAGTTATGTTTTTTTATGTGAATGGAAACACGTTCAGTTGGCACAGGTTGATTCGCCTTTTTTATTTGGAGAAGATGACGAATTGAAATTGGATTTTTGTCTTCTAATTCCGCCAGTTTTTCACGGTAATCATCGTAAGTATTTCCTTTTGCGATATCACCAATTGCTTTCCAAACGCGTGGGAAAATATGAAACGTTTTTCTCATTCTCACCTTTGGATCATTATAATCAAGTGCCCGTGCTTTTGCGTCTTCTGCTAGAGAATCGAGTGAAAATGCTAATGCATCGGATCCTAAAAAGTTCGTGATTTGTAATGTGTGTGCAATTTCCTCATGTAGGCCAATAGAAGAGAAGAGACGACCGTAGCCGCGCAATTCATGAATTCCAATGGTTGAAATGACCTTTTCTAGTCCTTTATTTAAGGCAGTGTATAAGTTAACAATTGGCTTTGTCGTTCCGTCATTTACAGTTGCAAACATTAAGTATGGATTAATAACATCAGCACCTAAACCATATAGTGTAACAATATCGTGTAAGGAGCGAAGGGCACCCGATCTTATCACAATGGAGCATTTCCGTCTTACTTTATTCTGCGTTAGTTCTTGATGTACTTTTGCTGTAATTAAATGTGGATCAATCCATAATTGATCATTTTGATGCGACTTTGCATCATCTAGTAATAAAAGAGAGGCTCCTTTTTTTATAGCTGTCACTGCTTCTGCACTAATCCGGTTTAGTGCATGATCTAAAGTTTCTGATGCTGTAAAGGTAACAGATAATGTATAAACAGCGCTATGGGTTGCAAATAGGCGTACGAGTTGTTCGTATGTTACTGTTTCTACATCTTCAGTTGCTAATTGTCCTAGTTCACCTTCCAGGACAATTGGAGATAGAAGTTCAGTGACAAAGGATGGTTCAGTTTGACCGGATAAACTCGGACGCTCTCCTAGCACTGTACGTGTAGAAAAGTGTTCAACTTCTCGGTCGCGGTCAATTGCTGGATTTGTAACGACAGCAACGCTTTCTTTTATAAAATCAGCGATGTTTCGTCTGTCGGTATCAAGTGCGGCAAGCGGGGCATCATGTCCGAGTGAACGAATGGGTTCTACGCCTTTCGTTGCCATTTGCTCAAGAAGCTGGATATGTTCACGGTCCCAGCCGAAAGCTACATATTGCTCTGTTTCAACTTGGGAAATGTTAGATAAATCTTTCAATTTATCTACACTAGCTGTAGATAAATTGAAATGATAGTTTGTAAAGTCAATGCGTTGTCTCAAACGTTTATATACTTCTTTTTGGTATGATTCATATTCATATAGCACAAGAGTACCTTGATCATCCCATTTCAATCCGACTTTTTCTCCAGGAGCGAGTGATTTTGGTTCTGCTACATATTCAGCTGGTGAGACAACACCCGGCTCAGAAGAAAAGATATAGGAGCTTTCGGTTTCAACTTTCCAAACGGGTCGTAATCCGAGCGAATCTACACTAAAAACCGCTTCATCTTTATAGCGTGAAATGATGCCAGCTGGTCCTTGTGCAAAATGTCCCCATGCCTCACGGATATACGTATATAAGTCTTGCATATGTGGTTCGTATAATTTGATTTCATTAATAATAGGTGGAAATAATACATCCATCGCTTCAAATAGGCTATAGTTGTAGTTTACGAGAAGTGTTTCTAAGGTGCGGTTTAAATCTTGAGAGTCACTGCCTCCAGCAGTAAGTGGTACATCAATCATTTCAGCTTGGTCACGTAATTTGGCAATTGTGTTAATTTCGCCATTATGTCCAAGGGAGCTAAATGGTTGCACACGAAAAAAGTTAGATAATGTGTTTGTTGAATAGCGGTTATGTCCAAGTGTCATTGTTGATGCAATGAGCGGATGTTGTAAGTCATCATAGTATGCAACAAGTGTATCGCCAGCTCCAAGAACTTTGTAAACAACATGATCATGGCTTAATGAAGCCACATGGACTGCTTCATTTTCTTCAATTGTAATGGTTAAAGAAAATAGTGCTTGATCCATATTTTCTTTTGCTGTTTCTGAAAGGATAGCAACTTGCCAAAATACAGGCTCTTCTTGTTTGCCCAGAGGGCCAAGAGCATCAGAATTTATAACATCCTCACTTTCGAAGATAATTGTGAAGTTTTCATTTTGTAATTTTGTACGAATCTCACTTTGTAAATCAGCCGGATTTCCTTTCTTATTTAGAAAAAAATGTCCAACGATAAAGTGGGGATGATCCACAATCGCTGGATTATATCCGCTGTTGTTTAACTTTTTTTTCCAAAGAGCTTTCGGTAAATCGATATGAACCCCAATGCCGTCACCTTCGCCATTAATAAAGCCAGCGCGATGATTCATTTTTACAAGCGATTGTATACATAAATCGATATTTTCTTTTGTTGGAACATTTTTCTTCTCCATAACGGAAACGATTCCACAGGCATCGTGTTCTGCGTTTGCATAATTTCGAAATAAAGACGGTGTCCATTTATTTGTATTGTTAGGCATCCGTCAATCCCCCCTTTGATATAAAATTAGCAATAATCTAACTATTCAAGACGTAAATTGCCTTGTAGACAATGAAACAACAAACGTGAACATTAAAAAAGCGAATAATTATGAATAATTATACTATTAATACGAAATTTATGAAATAGAAAAAAGAAAAAAATAGAGGAGAGCCTCTATTTTTTTCTTTTTATCAAGTATTTCATTGGGATTATGCTAAAGAAGCAAATGCTCTGCCAACAGCTTCAATTGTATATTCGATATCTTCTTTTGTATGTTCTGTTGTTAAGAACCATGCTTCATATTTAGAGGGAGCTAAGTTGATTCCTTCATGAAGCATAAGCTTAAAGAACTTACCAAACATCTCACCGTCTGTATTTTTTGCAGTATCATAATCGTCTATTGTATCTGTTGTGAAGTAGACCGTTAATGCACCTTTTAGGCGATTTATTGTAATATCGATGTTATGTTTTTCTGCTTGCTCTAGAATACCTTTTTCAAGCATTGCGCCAAGCTCGTCTAATTTTTCATATAAACCTTCTTGTTGCAGCACTTCTAAGCATGCAATGCCTGCTGACATAGAAGCTGGGTTTCCAGCCATTGTACCAGCTTGGTAAGCAGGTCCGAGCGGAGCAACTTGTTCCATAATTTCTTTCTTACCACCGTATGCACCGATTGGAAGACCGCCGCCGATTACTTTACCAAGTGCTGTTAAGTCAGGTGTTACACCAAGTAAGTCTTGAGCGCCACCATACATAAAGCGGAAAGCTGTAATCACTTCATCATAAATGACTAATGCGCCGGCCTTGTGAACAAGTTCGTTTACTTTTTCAAGGAAGCCAGGTTTCGGCTCTACAATTCCGAAGTTCCCAACGATTGGTTCTACAAGAATGGCAGCTACTTCATGTCCCCATTTATCTAATGCTTCTTTTAATGTTTCTACATTATTAAATGGAACTGTAATTACTTCTTGAGCGATGCTTTGTGGTACACCAGCAGAATCCGGAGTACCAAGTGTGGAAGGACCAGAACCAGCTGCTACAAGTACTAAGTCAGAATGGCCATGGTAGCAACCAGCAAATTTCATAATTTTTGTGCGACCTGTATAAGCACGGGCCACACGAATTGTTGTCATAACAGATTCAGTACCAGAGTTCACGAAACGAACTTTATCTAATGCAGGCATTGCCTCTTTTAACATTTTTGCAAATTTTACTTCTAGTGCTGTTGGTGTTCCGTATAATACACCATTTTCAGCAGCTGTTTTGATTGCTTCTGTTACATGAGGGTGAGCATGCCCTGTAATGATTGGGCCATATGCTGCTAAGTAATCGATATATTTGTTACCATCTACATCCCAGAAATAAGCACCTTTCCCGCGTTCCATTGCAACAGGTGAACCGCCACCAACTGCTTTGAAAGAACGAGAAGGGCTGTTTACACCACCAACGATATGTTCTAATGCTTCTTTATGTAATGCTTCTGATTTTGTGAAATTCACTACAATTCATCTCCTTACAAAAATCTATCTATTATTCTAACATGTTTTTTACAAAGAGTGCGTGTCCTGAAAGACGTATTGTTTGTGATAGGAAGGGCAGTTGGGTAAACTATTCGTTGTGGTATTTAGGAAGGGGGCCGATTATGGATTCGGTTATTGAGGTAAAAGGATTGCGTAAAGAGTTTACATCATACTCAAGCCGTGCAGGCTTAAAAGGAGCTTTTCGTGATTTATTAAATCGTAATTATAAAATTGTGCCAGCAGTAAATGATGTTTCGTTTACTGTGAAACAAGGTGAAATGGTTGGTTACATTGGTGAAAATGGTGCTGGTAAATCGACTACGATCAAAATGTTAACTGGGATTTTAACACCAACGTCCGGTCAGATTACAGTAAATGGTATGAATCCGCATAAACAACGAGAAGAATTTGTAAGAACAATTGGTGTTGTATTTGGTCAGCGTTCACAGCTTTGGTGGGATATTGCAGTACAAGAGTCATTTCGTTTATTAAAGAAAGTATATGGTGTATCGGATAGGCAATATAAAGAACATATGGAGCATGTCATTGAAACGCTAGATATTGGTCCCTTGTTAGATAAACCAGTGCGTAAATTATCGCTCGGCCAGCGGATGCGTTGTGAATTAGCAGCGGCGTTAATTCATAATCCACCGTTACTGTTTTTAGATGAACCAACAATTGGACTAGATGTCCTTGTAAAATTGAAAATCCGTGAATTTCTAAAAGAAATGAATGAGCGTTATAAAACAACAATTTTATTAACGACACATGATATTACAGATATTGAAGCGTTATGTGAGCGCGTCATTATGCTGGATGAAGGAAATATTATGTACGATGGCTCATTAGAAAAACTTCGTTCACAGTGGGGAGCAGAAAAAGAAATACATTTTCAATTTATAGCACCAGTCTCCTATCAGCAGCTATCAATGGTGATGCCGGATAATAACGTAGCTTGGTCACAGGGGAAAGAGGAGAATACATGGATTGCGAAAATCCCGAACGAAGAAGTTATCATTTCAATGCTTATTTCAAAAGTAGTCCAAGCTTTTCAAATTAAAGACTTAAGAATTAACGAAGTATCAACAGAAGAAATTATTCGCAACATTTATGAAGAGGGTATGATCCATGGGTAAGTACATCGAAATGATTCGTATTCGGTTTTTAATGATGCTTGCCTACCGAACGAATTATTACAGTGGAATCTTAATTTATACAATTAACATCGGAGCTTATTATTTTCTATGGCAAGCAATTTATAGCGGAAAAGGGAATATTGAAAGCTTATCGATTTCTCAAATGACAACATATATTGCAATTGCATGGATGGCTCGTGCTTTTTATTTTAATAATATCGATAGAGAAATTGCGATGGAAATTCAGGAGGGACGTGTAGCGGTTGAATTAATCCGTCCATACAACTACTTAGGAATGAAAGTAATGCAAGGACTTGGAGAAGGGATATTTCGCTTCGCCTTCTTTTCTATTCCAGGTATGGTTATCGTTACGCTTCTATTTTCATTGCAAATTACAACAAACTTTCAAACCTGGCTTTATTTTTTCCTATCGTTAGTCTTTAGTTTTATCATTAATACACAAATTAATTTAATGACGGGGATGCTTACATTTTTCTTATTTAACAATAGTGGAATTATGTATGCAAAGCGCGTTGTCATTGATTTATTTTCAGGATTATTGTTACCGATTAGTTTCTATCCTCTATGGGCACAAAAAGCAATGGTGTTCTTGCCGTTTCAAGCAATCAGCTACATTCCAAGTATGATTTTCTCAGAAGGAATACAAGGGAGTGCACTGTATCAGGCTTTATTATTTCAAATGATTTGGTCAGTAGTCCTTATTATTCCAATCGTACTTATGTGGAAAACAGCGAGAAAACGATTGATTGTACAAGGGGGATAAGGAGATGTTATATATAAAGCTGTTTTTACAGTATGCAAGCCAATATATAAAAACAAAATTAGAATATCGCGGTGATTTTATCATCGGGTTATTATCTGATTTACTGCTACAAGCTGTAAACTTAATTTTTATTCTTGTTGTTTTTGGGCATACACAATCATTGAAAGGTTGGAGTAGAGAAGAGGTTATTTTTATATATGGCTTTTTCTTAGTTCCGTTTGCTATTTTCTCTGCGTTCTTTAATATATGGGATTTTAATGATCGTTACATTATTAAAGGAGAGATGGATCGCATTTTAACGAGACCGATTCATAGTCTGTTTCAAAT
This sequence comes from Bacillus sp. DX4.1, assembly GCF_030348195.1. NCBI lineage: Bacteria > Bacillati > Bacillota > Bacilli > Caryophanales > Bacillaceae > Bacillus > Bacillus sp. DX4.1. The sequence continues at coordinate 605,523 of NZ_JAUCFT010000008.1, forward strand.
TATATTAGAGCGTATGGAACTGGAATCTTTAATTGGTGCAGTGACAGGGATCGTTGTAATGGGATATGCAGCGGTGCAATTACAGTTATCCTTTTATTGGTACGATTTCTTTCTATTCATATTGATGGTAGCTGGCGGGGCACTTGTATATGGAGGAATCTTTATAACACTCGCAAGTATTGGTTTTTGGTCAGATGCGAAAAGTTCCATTATGCCACTCATGTACAACATTGGGAATTACGGGCGTTATCCAGTAAATATTTATAATCGTGTCATTCGCTTTATTTTAACATTTGTATTACCGTTTGCCTTTGTTGGTGTATATCCTGCTGCTTATTTTCTTAGAAAAACAGAATGGAACAGTTATGCATTTGCGACACCGGTCGTTGGCGTGATTTGTTTTACGATTGCATTAACGCTTTGGAATGTAGGCGTAAAAAAATACCGCGGTGCGGGGAATTAATGAAGGGTTAATTTACTATATATACATGTTCAAAAAGGAGGATAAAGGGAGCCGAGCAGTTCGAGGCGTGGAAGCCAGGAGGATAGAAAGTGTAGATGGAACTACATGAGTACCGGATTGGCGAAGTAACGAAGAAATAGGGCAGCTATCTGTACCGGATTTTTTGAACATCATATATATTGCCCGGTAACTTTGGGATAAATAGGTCTTTGTCCTCATACATATAAGATGAGGTGGGGGACATGTTGTGGGGACTTATTTTATTAATTGCAGCGATTGCTGTTTTAAGAAGCATTCAATTGTTATGGAACTCAGCTGTGGAATCAAAGCGTTTCTTTTCATTCTATAATTTAGCTTCGCTCTTTCTTATTTATACAACGGTACTTATTGCATTTGGATTAAGTTATGTTGTGTTAGAAGAAACGGGTTTAGCTGTGCTAAGAGAAGATGGAGCAGAGCTAACGGTTCGTTCTTTTCATCTTGTAGAAGTATGCCTATACTTTAGTGCAGTAACATTATTATCAGTTGGATATGGAGACGTAACCCCGATTGGAATTGGACGCTGGATTGCAATTGTTGAAGCGTTGATTGGATATACATTACCATTTGCTTTTGTAGTTCGAACGGTGATGGAAAATGAAAAATAAGATAACATTTGTTATAGTAAAAGGAAAAGGTAAGGAGTGATAAAAATGGTTGCACTAGGAGAAATAGCACCAGATTTTACACTAGAAGGAAGTAATGGCGAGCAAATCAAGTTGTCCGATTTTCACGGCAAACATGTTGTATTGTATTTTTATCCGAAAGATATGACACCAGGATGTACGACAGAAGCATGTGATTTTCGTGACGCGTACGGGTTGTTTCAAGAGAAAGATACGGTTATTTTTGGGGTAAGTCCAGACCCAGCAAATAGACATTTAAAATTTATTGAAAAGCACGATTTACCATTTGTACTTTTAATCGATGAAGATCATAAAGTGGCAGAACTATATGATGTTTGGAAATTAAAGAAGAACTTTGGAAAAGAGTATATGGGAATCGAGCGCTCTACATTCCTTATTAATAAAGACGGCGAGCTTGTAAAAGAGTGGCGTAAAGTGAAAGTAAAAGGCCATGTAGAGGAAATTCTTTCTTATATAAAATAAGATACTTGTTCGAAAGGGATAAAAAATAATGATGGATTATGAGGCATATGCCTATACCCTTTTGCTGGTGTTCCATATATTAAAAGAGTAGGGCATACCTCCTCAGGTGATAGTATTTCAAGTGCGAGTTTTCGCACTTTTTTATGTGCAAATGTATAAATAGGGGACAGATTTACATAAGAATAAGTGTGATCCAAAAATAAACTACATAGTTATAGTAGAAATATTGACGATTGAAAAGAAAAGGAGTACACTCTTTATAAGAATTATAAAATAATAATCCGTATAGAATCGGGGTGCATGACGGTGGTCAAAGAAGAATTAAAAGAAGCGCTAGAAATGCTGAAAAATACGGGTGTACGCATAACTCCACAGCGTCATGCTATTTTAGAGTACCTTGTGGAATCTATGACGCACCCAACAGCGGATGAAATTTATAAAGCGTTAGAAGGTAAGTTTCCAAATATGAGCGTTGCGACTGTCTATAATAACCTACGTGTATTTAAAGAAGTCGGGCTTGTAAAGGAATTAACTTACGGAGACGCTTCAAGTAGATTTGATTATGTTACAAGTCAACATTACCATGTGATTTGTGAAGACTGTGGTAAAATTGTTGATTTTCCTTATGTAGGTTTGGAAAAAATTGAAGATGAAGCTGCGAAAACAACGGGCTTTGTTATTAATAGTCATCGTTTAGAGATTTATGGTGTATGTCCAGAATGTCATAAGGCATAATATATAATAAAGAAAGAGGCTGGTGAAAATTATCAGCCTCTTTCTTTATTATATGGAAATGGTACATGTCCTGTTTAAGCTTTGTAACTTTTTCTATTATACTTCTCATCAAACTCTTTTCCTTCTAAATTTCGATCAAGCGTTAATGGCTGATTACAATGCATGCATGCATCTACGCGTCCAAGTATTTTGGTTGGTTTATTACAGCTTGGACAAATAATTTGTACGGTTTTTGTAGATAACATTCCAATCCAAAAGTAGACAACTGTACTAGCGATAACAGCTAAAAAGCCAACCATCATAAAAGTTGTCATGATAATAATATTCTCACGGAAAAATACGCCTAAGTATGCAATGAAGAGGCCGATAAATACTAAACTTAATGCAAAGGTTCGAATTTTATTGATCTTGTTAGAATACTTAATCCCCATTCCCATCACGCTCCTATAGCAACAATATAACATACAATTTAGAATCTTTGGTTAAAAAGAAAGGTACTATATTGAAATTGTAGAAATTGTAGAAATTGTAGAAATGGGAAGAAGTAAAACGGGATGTGAAATTTTTTTATAAAAAGTATTGACCCTATATATTCAGCATGATATATTAATAACCGTCGCTGATGCGAAACAACAGAAAGCAGAAAGCGAAAAACAAAATGAAAAACTTAGTTGACATCAAAAAACAAAGATGTTAACATAAGGAAGTCGCTAATCGAGCGGCAAACAAGTTCTTTGAAAACTGAACGAAACAAACAACGTGCAACGTCAATTTTTATTTTTTATGATGCTAGACAAACTAACTTTATTGGAGAGTTTGATCCTGGCTCAGGATGAACGCTGGCGGCGTGCCTAATACATGCAAGTCGAGCGAATGGATTAAGAGCTTGCTCTTATGAAGTTAGCGGCGGACGGGTGAGTAACACGTGGGTAACCTGCCTACAAGACTGGGATAACTCCGGGAAACCGGGGCTAATACCGGATAACATTTTGCACTGCATGGTGCGAAATTGAAAGGCGGCTTCGGCTGTCACTTGTAGATGGACCTGCGTCGCATTAGCTAGTTGGTGAGGTAACGGCTCACCAAGGCAACGATGCGTAGCCGACCTGAGAGGGTGATCGGCCACACTGGGACTGAGACACGGCCCAGACTCCTACGGGAGGCAGCAGTAGGGAATCTTCCGCAATGGACGAAAGTCTGACGGAGCAACGCCGCGTGAGTGATGAAGGCTTTCGGGTCGTAAAACTCTGTTGTTAGGGAAGAACAAGTGCTAGTTGAATAAGCTGGCACCTTGACGGTACCTAACCAGAAAGCCACGGCTAACTACGTGCCAGCAGCCGCGGTAATACGTAGGTGGCAAGCGTTATCCGGAATTATTGGGCGTAAAGCGCGCGCAGGTGGTTTCTTAAGTCTGATGTGAAAGCCCACGGCTCAACCGTGGAGGGTCATTGGAAACTGGGAGACTTGAGTGCAGAAGAGGAAAGTGGAATTCCATGTGTAGCGGTGAAATGCGTAGAGATATGGAGGAACACCAGTGGCGAAGGCGACTTTCTGGTCTGTAACTGACACTGAGGCGCGAAAGCGTGGGGAGCAAACAGGATTAGATACCCTGGTAGTCCACGCCGTAAACGATGAGTGCTAAGTGTTAGAGGGTTTCCGCCCTTTAGTGCTGAAGTTAACGCATTAAGCACTCCGCCTGGGGAGTACGGCCGCAAGGCTGAAACTCAAAGGAATTGACGGGGGCCCGCACAAGCGGTGGAGCATGTGGTTTAATTCGAAGCAACGCGAAGAACCTTACCAGGTCTTGACATCCTTTGAAAACCCTAGAGATAGGGCTTCCCCTTCGGGGGCAAAGTGACAGGTGGTGCATGGTTGTCGTCAGCTCGTGTCGTGAGATGTTGGGTTAAGTCCCGCAACGAGCGCAACCCTTGATCTTAGTTGCCAGCATTTAGTTGGGCACTCTAAGGTGACTGCCGGTGACAAACCGGAGGAAGGTGGGGATGACGTCAAATCATCATGCCCCTTATGACCTGGGCTACACACGTGCTACAATGGACGGTACAAAGAGCTGCAAGACCGCGAGGTGGAGCTAATCTCATAAAACCGTTCTCAGTTCGGATTGTAGGCTGCAACTCGCCTACATGAAGCTGGAATCGCTAGTAATCGCGGATCAGCATGCCGCGGTGAATACGTTCCCGGGCCTTGTACACACCGCCCGTCACACCACGAGAGTTTGTAACACCCGAAGTCGGTGGGGTAACCTTTATGGAGCCAGCCGCCTAAGGTGGGACAGATGATTGGGGTGAAGTCGTAACAAGGTAGCCGTATCGGAAGGTGCGGCTGGATCACCTCCTTTCTATGGAGAATTGATGAACGCAGTTCATCAATATACGTTGACTTGTTTCGTTTCGTTCAGTTTTGAGAGAACTAAATCTCTCGAAATGTATGTTCTTTGAAAACTAGATAACAGTGTAGCTCATATTTTTTTAATTAATTTTGGTTAAGTTAGAAAGGGCGCACGGTGGATGCCTTGACACTAGGAGTCGATGAAGGACGGGACTAACGCCGATATGCTTCGGGGAGCTGTAAGTAAGCTTTGATCCGAAGATTTCCGAATGGGGAAACCCACTATACGTAATGGTATGGTATCCTTACCTGAATACATAGGGTATGGAAGACAGACCCAGGGAACTGAAACATCTAAGTACCTGGAGGAAGAGAAAGCAAATGCGATTTCCTGAGTAGCGGCGAGCGAAACGGAATCTAGCCCAAACCAAGAGGCTTGCCTCTTGGGGTTGTAGGACATTCTATACGGAGTTACAAAGGAACGGGGTAGACGAAGCAGCCTGGAAAGGCTCGTCATAGAAGGTAACAACCCTGTAGTCGAAACTTCGTTCCCTCTTGAATGTATCCTGAGTACGGCGGAACACGTGAAATTCCGTCGGAATCTGGGAGGACCATCTCCCAAGGCTAAATACTCCCTAGTGATCGATAGTGAACCAGTACCGTGAGGGAAAGGTGAAAAGCACCCCGGAAGGGGAGTGAAAGAGATCCTGAAACCGTGTGCCTACAAATAGTCAGAGCCCGTTAATGGGTGATGGCGTGCCTTTTGTAGAATGAACCGGCGAGTTACGATCCCGTGCAAGGTTAAGCTGAAGAGGCGGAGCCGTAGCGAAAGCGAGTCTGAATAGGGCGTTTAGTACGTGGTCGTAGACCCGAAACCAGGTGATCTACCCATGTCCAGGGTGAAGTTCAGGTAACACTGAATGGAGGCCCGAACCCACGCACGTTGAAAAGTGCGGGGATGAGGTGTGGGTAGCGGAGAAATTCCAATCGAACCTGGAGATAGCTGGTTCTCCCCGAAATAGCTTTAGGGCTAGCCTTAAGTGTAAGAGTCTTGGAGGTAGAGCACTGATTGAACTAGGGGTCCTCATCGGATTACCGAATTCAGTCAAACTCCGAATGCCAATGACTTATCCTTAGGAGTCAGACTGCGAGTGATAAGATCCGTAGTCAAAAGGGAAACAGCCCAGACCGCCAGCTAAGGTCCCAAAGTGTGTATTAAGTGGAAAAGGATGTGGAGTTGCTTAGACAACTAGGATGTTGGCTTAGAAGCAGCCACCATTTAAAGAGTGCGTAATAGCTCACTAGTCGAGTGACTCTGCGCCGAAAATGTACCGGGGCTAAATACACCACCGAAGCTGCGGATTGATACCTATGGTATCAGTGGTAGGGGAGCGTTCTAAGGGCAGTGAAGTCAGACCGTAAGGACTGGTGGAGCGCTTAGAAGTGAGAATGCCGGTATGAGTAGCGAAAGACGGGTGAGAATCCCGTCCACCGAATGCCTAAGGTTTCCTGAGGAAGGCTCGTCCGCTCAGGGTTAGTCAGGACCTAAGCCGAGGCCGACAGGCGTAGGCGATGGACAACAGGTTGATATTCCTGTACCACCTCTTTATCGTTTGAGCAATGGAGGGACGCAGAAGGATAGAAGAAGCGTGCGATTGGTTGTGCACGTCCAAGCAGTTAGGCTGATAAGTAGGCAAATCCGCTTATCGTGAAGGCTGAGCTGTGATGGGGAAGCTCCTTATGGAGCGAAGTCTTTGATTCCCCGCTGCCAAGAAAAGCTTCTAGCGAGATAAAAGGTGCCTGTACCGCAAACCGACACAGGTAGGCGAGGAGAGAATCCTAAGGTGTGCGAGAGAACTCTGGTTAAGGAACTCGGCAAAATGACCCCGTAACTTCGGGAGAAGGGGTGCTTTCTTAACGGAAAGCCGCAGTGAATAGGCCCAAGCGACTGTTTAGCAAAAACACAGGTCTCTGCGAAGCCGTAAGGCGAAGTATAGGGGCTGACACCTGCCCGGTGCTGGAAGGTTAAGGAGAGGGGTTAGCGCAAGCGAAGCTCTGAACTGAAGCCCCAGTAAACGGCGGCCGTAACTATAACGGTCCTAAGGTAGCGAAATTCCTTGTCGGGTAAGTTCCGACCCGCACGAAAGGTGTAACGATTTGGGCACTGTCTCAACCAGAGACTCGGTGAAATTATAGTACCTGTGAAGATGCAGGTTACCCGCGACAGGACGGAAAGACCCCGTGGAGCTTTACTGTAGCCTGATATTGAATTTTGGTACAGTTTGTACAGGATAGGCGGGAGCCATTGAAACCGGAGCGCTAGCTTCGGTGGAGGCGCTGGTGGGATACCGCCCTGACTGTATTGAAATTCTAACCTACGGGTCTCATCGACCCGGGAGACAGTGTCAGGTGGGCAGTTTGACTGGGGCGGTCGCCTCCTAAAGTGTAACGGAGGCGCCCAAAGGTTCCCTCAGAATGGTTGGAAATCATTCGTAGAGTGCAAAGGCATAAGGGAGCTTGACTGCGAGACCTACAAGTCGAGCAGGGACGAAAGTCGGGCTTAGTGATCCGGTGGTTCCGCATGGAAGGGCCATCGCTCAACGGATAAAAGCTACCCCGGGGATAACAGGCTTATCTCCCCCAAGAGTCCACATCGACGGGGAGGTTTGGCACCTCGATGTCGGCTCATCGCATCCTGGGGCTGTAGTCGGTCCCAAGGGTTGGGCTGTTCGCCCATTAAAGCGGTACGCGAGCTGGGTTCAGAACGTCGTGAGACAGTTCGGTCCCTATCCGTCGTGGGCGCAGGAAATTTGAGAGGAGCTGTCCTTAGTACGAGAGGACCGGGATGGACGCACCGCTGGTGTACCAGTTGTTCTGCCAAGGGCATAGCTGGGTAGCTATGTGCGGAAGGGATAAGTGCTGAAAGCATCTAAGCATGAAGCCCCCCTCAAGATGAGATTTCCCATAGCGTAAGCTAGTAAGATCCCTGAAAGATGATCAGGTTGATAGGTTCGAGGTGGAAGCATGGTGACATGTGGAGCTGACGAATACTAATAGATCGAGGACTTAACCATATAATATGAAGCAATGTTATCTAGTTTTGAGAGAATATAAAAAACTTGTTGACTTTTTAAATCAATCAAGTATAATAATGATTGTCTCAAATGAATATAGTCTGGTAATGATGGCAGAGAGGTCACACCCGTTCCCATACCGAACACGGAAGTTAAGCTCTCTAGCGCCGATGGTAGTTGGGACCTTGTCCCTGTGAGAGTAGGACGTTGCCAGGCTAACATTATTCCGCAGTAGCTCAGCGGTAGAGCTATCGGCTGTTAACCGATCGGTCGTAGGTTCGATTCCTACCTGCGGAGCCATGATGGAGAGCTGTCCGAGTTGGCCGAAGGAGCACGATTGGAAATCGTGTATACGTCATAAGCGTATCAAGGGTTCGAATCCCTTGCTCTCCGCCATAACATTTTTGGCCCGTTGGTCAAGTGGTTAAGACACCGCCCTTTCACGGCGGTAACACGGGTTCGAATCCCGTACGGGTCACCACTTTGGAGGATTAGCTCAGCTGGGAGAGCACCTGCCTTACAAGCAGGGGGTCGGCGGTTCGATCCCGTCATCCTCCACCATATAAAATATATGAATAGTAACGTCGCGGGGTGGAGCAGTCTGGTAGCTCGTCGGGCTCATAACCCGAAGGTCGCAGGTTCAAATCCTGTCCCCGCAACCAATGGTCCCGTGGTGTAGTGGTTAACATGCCTGCCTGTCACGCAGGAGATCGCCGGTTCGACCCCGGTCGGGACCGCCATTTATTTTTTGGCTCGGTAGCTCAGTCGGTAGAGCAGAGGACTGAAAATCCTCGTGTCGGCGGTTCGATTCCGTCCCGAGCCACCATTTTCAACTAAATATGCCGGCTTAGCTCAATTGGTAGAGCAACTGACTTGTAATCAGTAGGTTGGGGGTTCAAGTCCTCTAGCCGGCACCATGTAAGTTTCGGAGGGGTAGCGAAGTGGCTAAACGCGGCGGACTGTAAATCCGCTCCTTCGGGTTCGGCAGTTCGAATCTGCCCCCCTCCACCATTTATATTTTATATAGGGGCATAGTTTAAAGGTAGAACAGAGGTCTCCAAAACCTCCAGTGTGGGTTCAATTCCTACTGCCCCTGCCAAAACACACCATGGCGGTTGTGGCGAAGTGGTTAACGCACCGGATTGTGGCTCCGGCATTCGTGGGTTCGATTCCCATCAGTCGCCCCATTTTTATTTTAAATATTTACAAATAAAATAATGGTTACACACATATAATGTATTAAAACTTCGGTGGGCTATAGCCAAGCGGTAAGGCAACGGACTTTGACTCCGTCATGCGCTGGTTCGAATCCAGCTAGCCCAGCCATTCTTGCGGAAGTAGTTCAGTGGTAGAATACAACCTTGCCAAGGTTGGGGTCGCGGGTTCGAATCCCGTCTTCCGCTCCAAGTTTAATACGGCGGCATAGCCAAGTGGTAAGGCAGAGGTCTGCAAAACCTTTACCACCGGTTCGAATCCGGTTGCCGCCTTTTTTATTATCTAGATATGGTGAAATTAGTAGACGAGTACAACTTAAAGAAGTAGTGCAATACTAAGTTCGTTATGTCGAATTTTTTATATTTTGCCTGAGTGGTGGAATGGCAGACACGCCGGACTCAAAATCCGGTGCCTTCACGGGCGTGTGGGTTCGACCCCCACCTCAGGTATCTAGTAAACAAGGCCTCGTATTTAATTATACGAGGCCTTGTTTTATTTTCTCACACATTACTTCTGGGAAGCTTGAGAGAAAATAGATCGTAAAGCAAAGCCTTCGTCTCTTGTGATGTACGATGAAGAGATCACTTTTCTCTCAATAACTTTGGAAACGAAGAAATAGCAAAATTATTCGAATCAGGAGATCCCAAAGAGAAGTAGAGACTTCGAAATAACCTGAAAGTAAGACGAGAGAAATCTGGTCTTATTTATATCCCACTATTTACGGGCAGTAATACCCCCTACCTTAAAGTTCGGCAGGAAGTAAAGAAAGTTAGGTGGAGGATGAAAATTCATATACTAAAAGGGATGTTATAGTGTCTGAAGAATATTAATATATATTACAACTTAAATGTTATTGATATTCTCTGGAGGATGAAAGATGGAACATACACCACCTAAACATATTATTGCAGTCTCTGCTTATATCACGAACAAAAACAATGAAATTCTTTTAACACAGGTTCAGTGGAGAGCTGATACATGGGAAATGCCTGGTGGACAGGTAGAAGAGGGAGAAGCACTTGATCAGGCAGTCTGTAGAGAAGCACTTGAAGAAACAGGTCTTATTGTAGAACCTATTGGAATAACAGGTGTTTATTATAATGCATCAAAGCATATTCTAGTAGTTGTATTTAAGGCGGAGTATGTTAGTGGAGAAATAAAAACACCACCTGAAGAAATAAAGGAAGCAAAATTTGTTGCGTTAAATGAAAGTAATATTGACGAATACATAACACGCCCTCATATGAAGTCGAGGACACTGGATGCTATGAAGGCAAAGAATTTTACCCCATATGAAACTTGGAAAGTAGATCCTTATAATTTGATGGCAAGATTATAAAAAGAAGTAAGGTTTTTGGGTGTGCGTATATTTTATTTTAGTTCCTTAAGGACTGGCCGTTTGATCTTATATCAAACAACCAGTCCTTTTCGTTTATCCCGCTATTTGCGGGCAGTAATACCCCCATCTCAAAGTTCAGTAAAAAGCAAAGAAGTTAGTTGGGAGATAAACTGCTCGTAAAAGCCCGATTGGTGAGAGCTAATAATCAGCGGGAGATGAAGAAAACCCGTACATATTAAAGTTTTACTTTATTATGTACGAGTATTGGTACTGCCTGATTACCTGAACATGTTGTTAAAGAAGCTAACGGTAAACATAGAGACCCATTAATTAGTATTGTCCTCAAGTTGAGCAAACGAAACCTTCCCTATTATGAATATCACGAAAAAACACTCCGATATTGAATAGCTTTTAACATGCATTCTGCTATTTTCGACACCACATACTTTGAGATTAAGGTTTAATTATAACTATTGTTGGAAAATTAATCATGAATTTCCTGATATTATGTATAAAACATATTATTTGCTATAATATGTCTTATACATAATATTTAAAAATTTTAAAATAGGAGAAGAGATTATGAAAAAAAAGTTATTGTACTGGGTGGGCTCAATTGTTGGTTTAGCTCTTGTAGGATTTGGAATATTTTATGGATTAACGGCTACATCTACTATAAGCGTGGAAAAAGAATCTGTTTCCTCTGAAGCAGTAAAAGAAAAAAAAGAAGAACTAGCATCGGAGGAAAAAGATTTACAAGAAAATACAGCACAGATTGAAGGCGTTGATTTACAATTAAATATTGATAACAGCTCACCCGAATCGGCAGTTATGGCAGCTATGCATAAAATGACTCACCAAAAAGTACGTGCACAAGAAAAATGGGGCGCAATTCCAATGACTAAGCAAGGTGCAGATATCATATATAATATCGTCGCTCAAAGCTCATTCAAGGAGAAAGATAGATTATTACAAATTGCTGAAAGATGGAAGAATCGTGATTTTAGTCAAGTATCAGATGACCATAATTTCTTTTGGACTTTTGATGGAGGAACAATCGGAAAAGCGTATGGTATACTGAATACTTCAGAAGAAAGAACCTTCGCAAGTAATAACTTTGGTGAAGAAATGACTGGGAAGTTAGTTAAATCTGGTGATCTTTCAGCTAAATAATGAAATAACTTAGTAAAGAAATAGAAAGTGAAGCAAAATGAACTTATATAAATACAAATTAAAAAACTGACATAAAACCCTTCTTTTTAGGTGGGAGAGAGCATCCGGCTATGCATAGAAGCGGTCAGATCCTTTTCCTGCCCAGACATAGTGAAAACAAAGAGAGAAAACGAGTGCAGGTCACCTTTTGTTATCCATAGCCGCGGCTTATATGTCGAAAAATCAAAATGGATTTATATAAGAAAGTAATTTATTGTTTACATTATCGCAATACATAGTAGATATTGAGGATGTATTTTTTTGTATTCATTAAGGACGAGTTGTTTGATCCCGGATCAAACAACTCGTCCTTTTTATCCCGCTATTTGCGGGCAGCAATACCCCGCCTCAAAGTTCTGCAAGGAGCAAAGAAGTTAGGTGGGGGGGAAACTACCCGTAAAAGCCCGACTGGTCAGGGCTAATGATCAGTGGAGGACCCACTGATCAAAGTTTCACTTTATGTATAGTGTGGACGCGGGGACGTCTAATATGCTGTTAGAACGGATAGGCTAGGAGAATAAGTGATTATCCACTGTATTGGGCCATCAGCCCCTATTGAATTACAGGTAGAGAGGTTTTATATGTTGATAAAAAGAACGTTCGTTTGGTATGATATCTATATTGTTCTAATGGAGAGTGAAAAGTGTTATTTCAACCTTTAAGATATTTTGGTAAGGGAAAAGTTTGTATTATGTTATATCAATACAAATTAAAAAGCCGGCATAAAGCCCTTCTTTTTAGGTGGAAGAGAGCATCCGACCATGCATAGAAGCGGTCAGATCCTTTTCCTGCCCAGACATAGTGAAAACAAAGAGAGAAAACGAGTGCAGGTCACCTTTTGTTATCCATAGCCGCGGCTATATGTCGAAAAATCAAAATGGATTTATATAGAAAGCACTTAAAGGTCAAGAAAATCCAAAGTGATATAATAGAATAATAGATACAGTATATTGACATTTTTGAATGAGTAGGAGTCTACAGTTGTTTGTGCTAAAATATATATTTTATAACTTACAACATTGTAAGGTAGGTGTAAGAGAAATCGATGGGATCTTCCGCACATTAAGGGTATTTTTAAGATAAGAACCATACATGCTGTAAAGAAAAGAGGTGTGCACGATGAAAGAACGAGTACTGTCTAGAGTAAACTATCATCAACGGGTTTCATTCAATCCAATTGCAAAGTTTTTTTATAAAGCTATCATTTTACTATTATTATTAAGTTGTACATTATTATTTATCGGAAATGCAATGGTTGAACGAAGTAATATTAGCAAGTTACATGTACCTGCTAAATTTGAAGTGCCAGATTCATTAGCTCACGCATTTATTGCGACAGAAGATAAACGATTTTATCATCATAACGGTTTAGACTATATAGCAATTGTTCGGGCTTCAATTGAAAATATAAAAGCTGGTGGCGTTGTACAAGGTGGAAGTACAATTACACAGCAGCTTTCTAAAAATGCTTTTTTATCAAATGAACGTACATTTTCTCGTAAATGGAAAGAAATTTTTTATACAAAAAAAATTGAACGCACATATACAAAAGATGAAATTGTAAAATTATATGTGAGCAATATTTATTATGGAGAAGGTGCATGGGGAATTAAGAAAGCAGCGCAGCTATACTTTGGTAAAAAGGTGAATCAATTAACACTAAGCGAGAGTGCAATGATGGCTGCTGTCGTAAAAGCCCCTTCTTATTATTCACCTGTTCAGAATTATGATAAAGCGGTAGAAAGACGGAATGTCGTTTTAAAATTGATGGAGAGAGAAGGCTATATTAGCCATGCTGAATATGAACAAGCAACAAGTGAAAAATTAGTGATTCGTCATGATATTAAAGCGGAGCACCCGGTACAAAAAGTTGCTCGTGAAAAGCTTGTAAGTTAAAAACTAAGTTCCATATGGAACTTAGTTTTTTTTATGAATAAAGCAGTTAGAATCGAGACACAATATTGACACAATTTCCATGTTTTTGGCGATTTTGTGAGCGTGCTCATTGCGCGACTTATATAAGTATTGATATCATGTGTAATGTGTACAACAATGTATACAGAATATGAATTTAAAGAGGAATGTATATGAAATCATCAAACAAAATTATGGTTCTTGGCGTTGTTTTTTCTATCGCAGTACTGATCATAATTGGAACAATTGTGTACAGTATTATAAATGATAAAAAAGATAAAGGAAATGAAATGTTTGCGTACTCTACGCAGCAATCATTAGGAAAAAAAGATGCTCCGATTAAGATTGTTGAATTTGGCGATTTTAAATGCCCAGCTTGCCGAACATGGGATACAACGGTATTACCTCGTTTAAAAGAAGAGTATATCGATAAAGGGAAAGTACAGTTTTATTTTATTAACTTCCCATTCATCGGAAAAGATTCTAAGCTAGGAGCAGCGGCTGGTGAGGCAATTTATAAACAAAATCCAGAAGCGTTTTGGAAGTTCTATGATGAAATATACCAAAATCAAAAAAGTGATAAAGAAGAATGGATTACAGAAGAACTGCTTGTGAATATGGTGAAGGAAAAACTTCCAAATATTGATGTGGAACAGTTCAAAAAAGATATGCATAGTAAAGAAATGAAAGATAAAGTACAGAAAGATCTTGATCGTGCATTGAAACTAAAAGTACAAGGTGCACCTTCAGTATATGTAAATGGCGAGCTTGCAAACCCGGATTATGATAGTATGAAAGCAGCAATCGAAAAAGAATTGAAAAAGTGATGAGTATTCATCACTTTTTTTTCGTCTTTTTTCGACAAAGTTCTTGCTTCAGATTTTTGTACATGCTATACTATTTTACATAAGTTAACCGAAAATTTATAATTTCTTCATATTTGCGGGTGTAGTTTAGTGGTAAAACAAGAGCCTTCCAAGCTCTGGTCGAGGGTTCGATTCCCTTCACCCGCTCCAAATATCATTTTATATTCTCATAACAATTTGTTATCAACGCAGTGTTTCGTTTCTTAGATAAACGAAGCATTGCGTTTTTTAATGTTTGTAAATGAGTATTATATGCGAGAATAGAAATAAGGAATACTATTAGAAGATGTTCAAAAAGTCCGGTAAAGATAGCGGCCCTATTTCTTCGTTACGTCGCCACTTCGGTACTCATGTAGTTACATCTACACTTCGTATCCTCGTGGCTTCCGTGCCTCGAACTGCTCGGCTCTCTTTATTCTTCTTTTTGAACACGTACTATTACCAAGTGAATTGCTAACCATCAGTAGGTGACTACTTGTTAGATGAGGTATATGTATTCATCTTAGAAGGAGGCAAAGCATGGATTTTGAACAATTAAAACAAGATATAATTGCATATAGTAAAACGATCGGAATAGATAAAATAGGTTTTGCGAGTGCTTCACCATTTGAAGAATTAAAACAACGCTTAATTCAGCAACAGCAATTAAATTATCAATCCGGTTTTGAAGAATCAGATATTGAAAAAAGAACAAATCCGCAGCTATTATTGCCAGGTGCAAAATCTATTATTGCGATTGCATTAGCGTACCCGTCAAAGCTGAAAAATGCCCCGCTCAGTAAGCGCGGAGAACGCCGTGGTATTTTTTGCCGTGCTTCTTGGGGACAAGATTACCATCTTGTTTTACGTGATCGGTTACAGAAATTAGAAGCTTATTTAATCGAAAAATTACCTGATATAGAAGTGAAATCAATGGTTGATACGGGAGAATTAAGTGATCGAGCTGTTTCAGAACGAGCTGGTATTGGGTGGAGTGCAAAGAACTGTGCTATTATTACGCCGGAATTTGGTTCTTACGTGTATTTAGGTGAAATGATTACTAATGTTCCCTTTCCGCCGGATCAGCCAATTGAAGACCAATGTGGCAGCTGTACAAAATGCATTGATATTTGTCCGACAGGTGCACTTATACAAGGAGGACAATTAGATTCAAAAAAATGTATTGCCTTTTTAACACAAACAAAGGGTTTTCTTCCAGAAGAATATCGAGAGAAAATTGGAAATCGGATTTATGGTTGTGATACGTGCCAAACAGTTTGTCCGAAAAATAAAGGAAAAGATTTTCATAATCATCCAGAGATGGAACCGAACTTAGAGCTTGTTAAACCACTTTTAACACCGCTTTTAACGATTAGTAATCGTGATTTTAAAGAGAAATACGGCATTATGTCTGGATCATGGCGAGGGAAAAAGCCCCTCCAACGAAATGCGATTTTGGCTCTTGCTCATTTCAAAGAGACAGCAGCGATTCCAGATTTAGTTGGGGTTATGAAAGATGATCCTCGTCCTGTAATTCGTGGAACGGCAGCATGGGCGTTAGGGAAAATCGGCGGTGAAGGTGTTCAAGAAGCAATTGAAAAAGCGATGGAACGTGAGACGGATGAAGAGGTCCTTCATGAAATGCACCGAGGAATCGAATTGTTAGCCGAGAAAAAATAGCAGATTATGTCTCTTTTCTTCATATTGTAATAGGGGAGGGAGACGCTATGCTTGTAAAACAAAAGCTTAAAGAACAGATGCAACAATTTTTATCGTATATAACAGGTAAACGTATCAATGAGAATGAGGTTCCCGCGGATTTATTGCAAGTACTACAGCGGAAAAAGAACTTGTTTCAAAATCGTGAGGCTGAAATTGTAAAGGCAACTGCAGATGTCTCTTTTATTAGACAGATGAACAGTAAGCAATATCAAGAAGTCGATTATCAAGTTCATTTAAAAAATTTAATTCTTCACCATGAATTATTTTATGTTGAAGAAGAGAAATTGGAAAGACGCATTCGCATGAAAGATGGGTGTATTGTAGAAGATAAAGCGATTGAACATCAGGTAGAAGAAGTGCAAAGTGAAACACTGGAGCGAGAGGTAACGAAAGGACAATATGCCTCGTATCATTATAACCGCTTAGAAGCAGTCAAATATGCGGAACTCTGGTGGGATGAGCGTAATCCGGCGTATCGTAATTTCCCTGATAATTGTACAAATTTTGTTTCACAGTGTCTTCATGAGGGTGAAACGCCAATGAGTGGATATCCTAACATTCGAAAAGGATGGTGGCAAAGGCAGAATCAGTGGAGCTGGAGCTGGGCAGTTGCCCACTCATTTTATTGGTATTTATCAGGGGCTACAACAGGACTACGCGCTAAACAGGTAGAAAAACCAGAGGATCTTATACTTGGCGATGTGATTGCTTATGATTTTGAAGATGATGGGCGATGGAATCATACGACGATTGTTGTGGCAAAAGATGCGAATGGTATGCCACTTGTGAATGCACATTCAGCTGACAGTCGCCGGCGCTATTGGAATTATGAAGATTCCAGTAAATATACGCCGCAAATGAAATACAAATTTTTTCATATTATTAATGGGTAGAGATTTTTCACTCAAATGGTATAATACGTAGTAGAGAAAAGATTGAGGTGAATATCGTGGGAGTACATGTTGTTTTATATCAACCAGAGATTCCAGCAAATACAGGAAATATTGCACGTACTTGTGCAGCAACTGGAACAGAGTTACATTTAATTCGACCGCTTGGATTTTCAACCGATGATAAGATGCTAAAACGTGCGGGTCTAGACTATTGGGAACACGTGAAAATTACGTATTATGATTCGATTGAAGAGTTTTATGAAAAAAATAAAGACGGTGAATTCTTCTATTTAACAAAGTATGGTGAAAAAGCACATACAGCGTTTAATTATAGTAATGCTGAGAAAGATTATTATTTTGTATTTGGAAGAGAAACAAACGGATTGCCTGCAAACGTAATTGAAGAGAACTTTGATCATTGCTTACGTATCCCAATGACAGATAAAGTGCGTTCTTTAAATTTATCAAATACTGCAGCGATTTTAATCTATGAAGCATTCCGTCAACAAAATTACCCAGGTTTAGATTTACAAATTGTGTACTAAAAGCCGTCATTTGACGGCTTTTTTTATAGCGTGCCCAGCTAAGCTGGGCACTGTTTACTGGTGAAAGTCCAGTCTAGGTAAGAACCAAGTCGCCTAGTAGCTGACAGACAACTGGTGGAGAAATCCTAAGGTTGGAGCTCTGTGACAAAGTGACTTCTAGTAGAAGTGCGAGCGAAAGAGTTAGGAAAAGGGAACTATCAGTTTTATTGTAGCGGATTAAACGTTCATCGTGTATTAGAGAGAAATGAGTTTTCATTATGTTATCAGCAACAAATTAATATTATGACAGAAGCGATGACAGGTATGGAAGCTTTGCTTCGTTGGAATAATGAGGAGCTTCCCCCACCTAACTTCTTTACTGCCTGTCTAACTTTGAGGTGGGGTATTACTGCCCGCCAATAGCGGAATAAAAAACAACAAAAAGTGATGGGCATATGCTCATCACTTTTTGTTTGTACCTGGTTTATCGTTATATCCTGATGTGAAAATTGCAGTGAGAAATGTGAGTGAGACACCCAAAATTAATAATAATTTCATGCCAATCCCCCCTTTTTAAATTCAAGCTTAGTTAGCCGGACAGTTGAATCTTATGTAGATTCTGCAGAGGTAAATAAGAGATCAAATCAGTAGAATGGATAGAAATTTCTCCATCACTTACATTATACCGAATTTTCTTTTAATTTTGGAATAAAATTTATAGCGTTTGTGAGAGATTTCATTTTGATTCACAAGAATGTTTAAGGACATCCTCGCATACCTTTTATAATAATCCGATTGAACAAGGAGATGGGGGAGGAGCTATAATGGATATTTTAAAGAAAATTGAGCAGCATCGAGAAGCAGAAGAACGTTTACAATGGGAAGGTACGTTTGCTGAGTATTTGGAGCTTGTAAAAGAAAGACCATGGGTGGCACAAACAGCACACTCTCGCATTTATAATATGATCAAAGATGCTGGAATTGAAGAAGTAGAAGGTAGAAGAAAATATAACTTTTTTAGCAATCAATTATTTGGATTAGAGGATGCATTAGAGCGCCTTGTTGAAGAATATTTTCATCCGTCTGCCAAACGTTTAGATGTTAGAAAGCGAATTTTATTACTAATGGGTCCAGTTAGCGGTGGGAAATCGACGTTAGTTACTATATTAAAACGAGGTCTAGAGACGTATTCGCGTACAGATCGCGGAGCCATTTTTGCTATAAAAGGGTGCCCGATGCATGAAGATCCTCTTCATTTAATACCACATCATTTACGGAATGATTTTTATGATGAGTACAATGTAAGAATTGAAGGGAACTTGTCGCCATTAAATGTGATGCGTTTAGAAAAAGAATATGGTGGAAGAATTGAAGATGTTATTGTAGAGCGTATCTTCTTCTCAGAAGATCGTCGGACGGGAATTGGTACATTTAGTCCTTCTGATCCGAAGTCACAAGATATTGCTGATTTAACAGGTAGTATTGATTTTTCAACGATTGCAGAATATGGTTCAGAATCTGATCCACGTGCGTACCGTTTTGATGGAGAATTAAATAAAGCAAATCGCGGCATGATGGAATTTCAAGAGATGTTAAAGTGTGATGAGAAGTTTTTATGGCATTTATTATCTCTTACACAGGAAGGGAATTTTAAAGCAGGGCGATTTGCACTTATTTCAGCAGATGAGTTGATTGTAGCTCATACAAATGAAACAGAATATCGTTCTTTTATTTCGAATAAGAAAAATGAAGCTTTGCATTCACGAATTATCGTGATGCCAGTGCCATATAATTTACGTGCTAGTGAAGAAGAGCATATTTATGAAAAGATGATTCAAGAAAGTGATGTTTCCAATGTGCATATTGCACCGCATACACTTCGCGTTGCAGCAATGTTTACGATTTTAACACGTTTAAAAGATTCAAAACGTCCAGACATTGATTTACTTAAGAAGATGCGTTTATATGATGGAGAGATGGTGGAAGGCTATAATACGATTGACGTAGAAGAACTGCAGCGTGAATATCAAGATGAAGGTATGCATGGTATTGATCCACGTTACGTAATCAATCGTATTTCTTCAACTATTATTCGAAAAGAAGTGCCATCTATTAACGCGCTTGATGTATTACGCTCTTTAAAGGATGGTTTAGATCAACATGCATCTATTAGTAATGAAGATCGAGAGCGTTATATGAATTTCATTTCACTCGCACGGAAAGAATACGATGAAATTGCGAAGAAAGAAGTACAAAAAGCGTTCGTGTATTCATATGAAGAATCGGCTAAGACGCTTATGGATAATTATTTAGATAACGTTGAAGCGTATTGCAATAAATCGAAATTACGCGATCTGTTAACAGGAGAAGAAATGAGTCCAGATGAAAAGCTCATGCGCTCCATTGAAGAACAAATTGGTATTTCAGAAAATGCAAAGAAAGCTTTCCGTGAAGAAATCTTGATCCGCATTTCTGCGTATGCTCGTAAAGGAAAACGTTTTGACTATAACTCACACGAACGTCTTCGTGAAGCGATTCAGAAAAAACTATTTGCTGATTTGAAAGACGTTGTGAAGATTACAACATCAACAAAAACACCAGATGAAAATCAGCTGAAGAAAATTAATGAAGTGGTGGCATGCTTAATCAATGATCATGGCTATAATTCTACATCAGCAAACGAATTGCTGCGTTATGTAGGGAGCTTGCTGAATCGATAGTTTGATAATAAAACGCTGTCTCTTTTTAAAACGAGGCAGCGTTTTTGTATCTATCCCAGTCTAATGGATAGCAATTCCTCATTGATGAAAGCAGCGCTTCATATATAGGCTTGTCCAAACATAATAAATTAAGATGCAATTCCATGAATTTATTGTCAATTATTTTTCTAATGTGCATATGATAGAGTAACCAACCATTCATACAGAAAAAAGTCAACACAATACAATATGTTGCAGAGCGAAAAAGTGTGCAACAATTCATTGTGTTTCTTTCGTATCAGCTGAAGAATTTTGATTTCTATATCTTCGCTAAGAATGTTCGGAGTGACATGTAAAACTGCTATTCGTACACTTATGATTCAATGAAACAAGTAAGTTCTAATGAACAGTTATTTTTCATCTATTTTTGTTGTATGATCATAACCTCAAAGTCAGATATTACTATCTGTTAAAACGGAATAAAGAAAAATACAGTAAGGAGGGAAAGGGATGGGCGAAGAAAACCAAAATAATTATACAGTGTCACAGGAAAACTGGTCCCTCCATCGCAAAGGACATGACGATCAACAACGCCATCAAGAAAAGGTACAAGAAGCGATTAAAAGCAATCTACCAGACCTTGTGACAGAAGAAAGTATTGTTATGTCTAATGGTAAGGATGTTGTAAAAATACCAATTCGTTCTTTAGATGAGTATAAAATTAGGTATAACTATGATAAGAACAAACATGTTGGTCAAGGAACTGGAGATAGTAAAGTTGGCGATGTAGTCGCAAGAGATGGATCAGGTGGTCAAAAGCAGAAGGGAGCAGGAAAAGGGCAAGGGGCAGGAGATGCAGCTGGGGAAGATTATTATGAAGCGGAAGTGTCTATTTTAGAATTGGAGCAAGCATTCTTCAAAGAGTTAAAGCTTCCTAACTTAAAGCAGAAAGAGATGGATGAAAATCGCATTGAACATATTGAATTTAACGACATTAGAAAAACGGGTCTATGGGGAAACATTGATAAAAAACGGACGATGATATCAGCCTATAAACGAAATGCGATGAGTGGAAAGCCATCTTTCCATCCGATTCATCGAGAAGATTTGAAATTCCGAACATGGAATGAAGTGTTAAAGCCAGAATCGAAAGCGGTTGTATTAGCAATGATGGATACGAGTGGATCGATGGGAATTTGGGAGAAGTATATGGCACGCAGCTTCTTCTTTTGGATGACGCGCTTTTTGCGCACAAAGTATGAAACGGTAGATATTGAATTCATTGCTCATCATACCGAAGCGAAGGTTGTTACGGAAGAAGAGTTCTTCTCAAAAGGAGAGAGTGGCGGAACGATATGTTCTTCTGTTTATAGGAAAGCACTTGAGCTCATTAACGGAAAGTATTCGCCGGAACGTTATAATATCTATCCATTCCACTTTTCAGATGGAGATAATTTAACATCGGATAACGCTCGTTGTGTGAAGCTTGTGCAAGAATTAATGAAGGTATCCAGTATGTTTGGATATGGAGAAGTGAACCAGTACAATCGTCACAGTACGCTAATGTCAGCCTACAAGAATATTAAAGATGAGAATTTTCGCTATTATATTTTAAAACAGAAGGCCGATGTATTTCATGCGATGAAGAGCTTTTTTAAAGAAGAATCAGATGAGAAAATGGCATAGCCCCTTTTAAAGGGGTTTTTGTTATGATAATAAAAGAAGGAAAAGTATCTCATATTCCCCGTAAGTATATACTGTTGTAGGAGTATACATGCGTTTTTTAAAGAGGGATTATCTAGTGTACATAAGTTTGATTTCACATATTGAAGAAGTTGCTGGGTTCATTGCAGAAAGAAATAAAGAACCCATTCATCATGAATCAGATATGCAAAATTACGTTGCGTATGGACAAACTGATGGAAACATGATTAAAGGTAAATATATAGTGAAACCAGGGAAATATTATTTATATGTATATAAATTTGATAACGGAAATGGAGCATATTCGATAAAAGTAAAATGATTGCAATTCCAATGTATATATAACTTTACTTTTTATGTAAAATAGTATATTATATGGATATACAATATAACGGTTATTTTTTAGGAGGAGCCTGTCACCATAGGCTCCTCCTGTTCTTTTTTAGGGACCTGCCATACAGGCTTTTATCTGAAAAATAACTGAAAATTAGGAAAAATAATCATTGAAAGAGGTGAGGCATACATATAGAAAAGAGGGCTGTAATAATGAGAGGGGGATAAGGAATGATCTTATTTGGTTATCCACTTGAAACAATTTATTTATATGGATTTATCATAAGCGCTGTGCTTACCGTTATTTATATCTTTTTTGGTGATATATTCGAATCAATATTTAGTTTTTCAAGCGGTCCTACATCTATTTTTACGATACTGCTTAGCTTTTTAGCAATGCTTTGCGGTTTTAGTTATATAGGAGAATATTTATTCTCTTGGAATAGTATCGTTATTTTTATTCTTTCTTTTTGCATATCTTTTATTGGGGTTTTTACGATGAAGATATTAATCTTAAAGCCGATCGCAGAATCCGAACAAAATACAGTGCAGCGCATGGATGATTTTATTGGCTGCCGGGGTGAAGTAATTATCACGATACCGAAAGAAGGTTTTGGTGAAGTATTAATTTCTTCACAATTTGGAAGTAATGCGATACCAGCAAAGACAATCGGAAAGAAAGATATTTTGCAAGGAACACAAGTTATAATCGAGGAAGTTCAAGATGGTGTTTTGCTTGTACAAAACATCGCTTATTCTTTAAAAAAACCAAAATTATAAGGGGGAATTTAAATGATTCCATTAATTATCGGTGGTGTCTTACTCGCAATCTTACTTTTACTTATTTTGGTATTTATTACAAAATATCGCACAGTTGGTCCAGATGAAGCATTGATTGTTACGGGGAACTGGCTTGGTGGTGGGAAAAATCTTGTGACAACAGAGGATGGAAAGAAGATTAAAATTATTCGCGGCGGTGGTACATTTGTTGTACCAATTATGCAACGAGCAGAACCACTTAGTTTATTAAACTATAAATTAGAAGTGGGAACACGTGATACGTATACGAAGCAAGGTGTGCCTGTGACGGTAAATGGTGTTTCAATTATTAAAGTTGGTTCTACAATTGAAGAAGTATCAACAGCAGCTGAGCAATACTTAGGAAAAGAAACAGAAGAATTAAAAGTAGAGGCGAAAGAGGTATTAGAAGGTCATTTACGTGCCATCTTATCTTCAATGACCGTAGAGGATGCTTACAGCAATAGAGAGCAATTTGCGCAAAAGGTACATGAAGTGGCTTCGACTGATTTGAAAAAGATGGGCCTTCGCATCGTTTCCTTTACGATTAAAGAAATTATGGACAAAAATGGTTACTTAGATGCGCTTGGTCAGCCACAGATCGCAACAGTTAAGCGTGATGCTACAATTGCGAACGCAGAACGTGAAAAAGAAGCACGCATTGAAACAGCACGTGCGGAAAAAGAAGCGAAAGAAGCTGAATACCAACGCGACGCACAAATTGCAGAAGCAGAAAAACATAAAGAATTAAAAGTCCAATCTTACAAGAGAGAGCAAGAACAAGCACGTGCGGATGCAGATCTTTCTTATGAGCTGCAACAAGCGAAAGCACAACAAGGTGTTACAGAAGAACAAATGCGCGTTAAAATTATTGAGCGTGAAAAGCAAATTGAATTAGAAGAAAAAGAAATTGCACGTCGTGAAAAGCAATACGACGCAGAAGTGAAGAAAAAAGCAGATGCAGATCGATATGCAGTTGAGCAATCAGCAGAAGCGGAGAAAGTAAAACAAATTAAAAAGGCAGACGCAGAGCAATATAAAATTGAAGCGGAAGCAAAAGCACGTGCGGAAGAAGTTCGTGTAGAAGGTTTAGCAAGAGCTGAAATTGAAAAAGCACAAGGTCAAGCGAAAGCAGAAGTTGAAAAGGCACAAGGTACAGCACAAGCAGACGTTATTCGATTAAAAGGTTTAGCAGAAGCAGAAGCAAAACAAAAAATTGCCGAAGCATTCGAGTTATACGGTCAAGCGGCAATTATGGATATGGTCCTTAAAATGCTTCCAAGTTATGCAAAAGAAATTGCAAGCCCACTTAGCAACATTGATAAAATCACTGTTGTCGATACAGGCGGCGGTGGTAAAAACAGCGGTGCTGGAAAAGTAGCAGGCTATGCAACTGATTTAATGGCAACGATGCAGGAAACATTAAAAGCATCTTCTGGTATTGATCTAAAAGAGCTATTGGAGGGCTTTGCTGGAAAAGGTGCCGTGCAACAGGCTGTGAATGACAAACCTGTTGTGCAAGGAAAGGGCACAGAACAAAAAAAGAAAACTGAGTAAACGAAGAAATTCTTGAAATAAATTATAAATAATATTTTTATATATGAAGATATCCTTTTGACAAAAGAATGTGATTATATGTAAAAATATATTAATAAAAAGATAATTTCTTTTTATTAATATACAATCTAGACTCTATCATAAGTTTTTAGATAGGGTCTAGATGAATACAGAAACAGAAATGTTGTTGATTTTATGAAATTTTATGTATATGTCCTGTGCCTATATCTAGGCCTAATGCATTATTGTCAATTTTCCAATCAATTGAGGGATTCGTTGTACCGACTGGTAATTCATTCCATTTTGTTACATTCTGATGATGCTTACACCAAAGACTCCACAATTGCGGTTGGGTTTCTAATTTTGTTTGAAATAAATGATAACTATAATTAGCTGCATGTTTTATATTATCTTTCTGCAAAATATAAAAATGTGGATAAGCAGTTAGACGAGATAATCCTTCTTCATTTCTATCGCTAATTAGTATACACATGGGCTTTTTTGAGAAATATATTAATTTAAATACATTAATTTTCATCTTCACCATGGAAGATAGGTGTTTAATATTAATAATATCGTAAGTTTCATTCGATTTAATGCTATCGTCTAAACATAGTATAATGCTTTCTCCTTTGTTCATTTTTTTTAAAAATGTAGTACTGGTACAAATTTTTTCTGAAAGAATGTCTTTTACAGGATAAATTTTTCTGCATTCCTTCCATATTGCTAATCGCTTTTCCTTATTATAGGTATCTATATCAGTTGAAATATGTAAAGAATCAATATTAACCAATTTAGTTAGGTAATAAGGGATATATCGATAATCTCCAAAATGATATGTTGCAAAAATGCCACCTTCATCAATGCATTTTTTAATATGTGTAAAACCTACAATTTCTTTAAACCCTTCAAATAGAATAGGGGTATGACAATATTTATCTTGAATAAAATTATAAACTCGATAGTCTTTCCAAATATTAAATATATCTTTGGTTGTGTAAGTATTTAAAGGAAGAAATTCTTTGGAAATATTAGTTAGTGTCATGAAATTTTGAAAACTAGATCCCATTTGTTTTTCATAAATAATTTCAGCATCAATATATTTATTTGCTATATAGTCTAAGGATTTAAACATGTTGAACATCGCTCCTATTGCATGTTTTTATAATTTACATAGTTGTAAAAGTTTTAGGTAGGAATCTTTATTTGTGTTCGTTATACTATGTGTGTCTTTTCTATCTCATAACTTTGTTTATTCTTTTGGAAGTACATAGATATTTTAAATAAAGGAGAGGTAAAGATGGTTGTAATAATTGCAATAAGAAATAGTATACAGTAGTCATTATTAGAAATGAGCTTACTGGTCAAACCTATATTTGCAAATATCAGTATCATCAATCCTCTTGCATTCATTAGTGCTCCTATAGCACTTGATTGATTCCAATTGAATCCTATCATTTTGCTATAAAGCATGCATGAAAAGTATTTGGTTGTAAAAGCAATTAGGATGAAAAGAGCAATTGTTCCGTAACTATACCCTTTTGTAAGATTATTCAAATCTACATTAAATCCAGATAATACAAAAAAGATCGGAATAAATAGAGTGTTTACTAGGCCTGATAACTTCGTATTTAAGTCTGTGTTTATTTTTGTGTTTCTTGGCATAATGAGCCCAGCAATAAACCCCCCAAAAATACAATGTAAACCAATTTTTTCAGTTATTAAACTACTTATTAAAAATACTAGAATAAACAGAGGGAATAATTCAGTATATTCTTTCAAAAATCTTGAGGTTAGAAATGCTATAATAGGTTTAATAATAAAAAACATAACCAGCAGGTAAAAAATCATGTAAAATAGTATGTTAATATCGTTTAATGAAAAATTAAATTTTGATAGTGCTATAATGATAGGTAGTAATATCCAAGCGATAGCATCATCTATACTTGCACTTAAAACTACTGTTTTACCTAGGGAAGTATTTATCATTTTATATTGATCTAATATTCTTACTAAAACTGGGAAAGCTGTGATGGATATACTCGCCGCCATGAAAAGAGCGTATACCAATTGAGAAGTAAGTTTGATTTCTAAATCATAATAAAAATTCCAACTAAATAAAAAAATAGCAATAAAGGTAGGGATAATACCGAATAAAGCTAATTTTATGGCTATGTTGAATTCTTTTGGTGCTATAGGTTCTTTTCCAACATGTGTTCCAATCAGAAACATATACAAAGATATTCCTAATTGGCTTAATAAATATAAAGTTTCTTTATTATCATCTTTAAAAATTACTGTTTGTAACTCTGGAAATACGGTCCCTAAAAAAGTAGGCCCTATTATCACCCCGCCAATCATTTCTCCTACTACTTTGGGTTGACCAACTAGTTTTGCTAAAAAACCCATTAATTGTGAAACTAAAAGAATTAATGACAGACTTATTAAAAAGATAAACAAAGACAACACTCTCCTTTATATACAAAATCAAGCATAGAAAATTTAATATTAAATTTAAATTGTGTACAAGACAACTAGAAGTTTTTGGTGTTTGTAATTATATTTGAAAGGCATTTTTTGAATTGAATGTTGCTGAGAGAAATAAAAATACATTTGTTAAAATATAATTCTTCCAAATACCAAATAGAAAAGGCTAATTTAAAATAGACTTACTTTTAAATTAGCCTTTTTAAATTATATAAACTTAATTTGTTTTATGATGACGTTTACGCTTAAAACTAAATGTATTTATTAGTTTATATAGAGTTGTGCTTACCCCGTCAAATGCATAAGCCATAAAAAAGAAAATCATCATCATGGGTGCAGCCATTCGCATGCTTAAAGGAGATAATTCATGTTCCTTCGGGAAAAATTTTTGTGGATTTTGAAACTCAACAGAAATATCAATTGTATTTTTTTTATGCCCCCAAGGAAGTAACCATAATTTGGGTAGGGACGGAGTAACTGCTTTTAAAGCTGAGAGTTTTACGTTGTTATCTAGTCGCCAACGTGCACGCTCAGCAAGTCTTTTTTGAAGGAAGCTTTGAATTTTTTGAACCCTCGAAGGTGATAAACTATGCCATGGTTTCATCTGAGAGTAATAGAGATGCTTTTGTAATTTTTGACGAATTTTTTTATTAGATTCAGATTCATTCATAGTATCACCATCGGTTTTTACAAGCCAATGTGTTAACCACCAACGATTTTTAAGAGCTGCTGTAAACATAATGCTATCTAATAAATGAGACAATATGAAGAAACGACTGTCTTCGATTGCTGTAGTGTATTTCTCCTTAATAACATTGCGCATCATTAGCCAATCTTGTTTAGTTGCACGATTTACTAGATCAATATAATCTGTATCAAGATTATTGTGACGTAAGTCCTGTTCAATAATATTAGTAGTATGCCAAGAAGTTACTAGTGAAAGAGAAATACCTTGACTATAATAGGCATCGATAATAGAGGCCGCATCTCCTAATATTCCATAACGTTTCGGGCTGACAAATGTATCGGTCAAATATTGAATATCTTTATACATCCGAAATTCCAACATATTATCTTGCTTGAGTACGTTTTTTAATAAAGGATAACGATTAATAATATTCCAAAATTTCTCCTTTGGTTTCTCCCCTTCAGGTGGCATTCGCTGATCAAAGGTTACTCCTATACTAATTCGGTTATTAGCAAGCCGAATAATCCACATCCAGTACCCTTTTCCCCATAGGTGACATGTATGATTATTACGAGAAGAATTACTTCCGCTAGAATATTTATATATCCACTCATTTCCGAAAAGGTCATCTGTGATTCCTTCAAATTGCGCCCAAACGGCAGTTGTTTGGAAATCGTCTTTAAAGTCAACGGCATGGTTAAATTTCCGTGCTAATAAGCGATTTCTTCCTGAGCAGTCAATGACCCACTTGGTTCGAGTGATTCTTTTTTCTTTGCTAAGCCGACATAGCCATTGAACATCATGATAATCGCTATTATCGTAAAAAATAACATCTTGAACACGCCCTGAATCGAAAAAAGTAATATTAGTATGTGCATGAACTTTTGCACGGAGTAGATCTTCAGCTTCAGGTCTAACTAATTGTTTATCATAGTACATACTACGATATAGTTTATTGTTTGGTAATTCATTATACCAGTTAGATTGTGTAGTAAAGGCCCACTCTGTTTTATTTTTAAAGCTAGTAGAATTCTCCATACCGTAAGTAAACCACACACCATCTTTTGGATAAGAAGTCTGTAAAAATTCGTCCAGTTCGCCAATTGTTCTTAGGAATGTATTACTGAAAACTAACAAAGATTCCCCTACTTTATAGCTTCGTTTTTGATGAATGATATCATCAATAATTGTCACCTTTATACCACGTTTAGCGATTTGAAGTGCATTAAGCAGTCCTATAATGCCGGCACCAATTATGGTTACCTCTGTTTCAGCGGGTTCATTAATGGTTTTTTTCTCTGAATTCATAATTAATTATCCACCTTTTACATTTTTTGAATTTAAATATCCAGATAATGTAACTTTATCATCCTTTCTGAAAAATGCAAACAATTTATTGTTTTAATTTACTAAAAAATAAAATTAATGTAAAAAAAGAGAGAATTATGTTTTTTCTTGTTGTAAAAAAAGGAAAAAAAATATAAAATAGACAAGTATTTGGAAGAAAATTCTTTTTATAAACATTTTTTGTAAGAGAGGATAGAGTAATATTGGAAAATAACGAAAATTCCAATTTTTTATCATTTCAATTTGATAGTGGAATTGTTTTAGAGAGAGCCGTTAAAGTATTTGGAGCACATCTAGCCATTTGTAATGTTCCAGAAGTAAAGCTTTTAGAAAATATAAATGTACTACATCCTGTGGAGAAGTGGTATTACAATAGTCTCAAATTTACTAAAAAGAAAAATAGCTATTTATTAGGACGATACGTTGCGAAGAAAGCAATTTCGAAATTAGTAGATGAAGAAGATTACACTAGTATATTAGTTAATAAGGGGATTTTTAATCAACCTATTGTGACATATGAACAGCAACCTAATATTCAAGTGAGTATTACGCACTGTAAATGTATGGGGGCAGCAATTGCCTTTCCTGAAGAGCATCCTATGGGAATTGATGTAGAGAGTATTCATGCTAGTAAACGCTCTGTATTAGAAAATCAAATGACAAAGTCTGAAATTAAAGTAATAAATATGTTTGCATATTCTGAGGGGAAGGATCAAATGCTTACTGTGATATGGACAGTGAAGGAAGCTTTATCTAAAATTTTAAGGAGTGGTCTGATGATTCCTTTTGATCTTTTAGAAGTAGAGAGTATTGAGTTTGAAAATGGTCAATTTACCAGTACTTTTACAAACTTCACACAGTATAAGGCAATTTCGTTTCGGATAAAAGATTATATATTTTCAATTGTCTATCCTAAGAAGACACGATTAACAATATTAAATTTAAGGTGCTAATTATGCTCAAAACATATGAAGTAATTCCATTAAAATTAAATAGACTAAATTTCCGAAATTATAGCTATATTATTGTTGATAATGATACTAAATATGCTTCTATCATTGATCCAGCTTGGGATTTTGAACAAATTATTTCTATAATTAACACACTTGACGTTACATTAATAAATATTTTACTGACACATTCTCACTTTGATCATATAAATATGGTGAAGCCGTTGTTAGAAAGATTTGATTGCCAAGTGTATATGTCACAGAGAGAAATTGAGTTTTATAATTTTGAATGTAAAAATTTGAATAAATTAAATGATTTTGACCTAATTAAGCTAGGAAAGACTGATATTTGTTGTTTACTTACTCCAGGTCACACAGCTGGTAGCATGTGTTTTTTATTAGAGGATAGCATTTTTACAGGTGATACTGTTTTTATTGAAGGATGTGGTATATGTAGTGGAGCAGGTGGATCAGCAGAAGAGATGTTTGAGAGTTTTCGAAATATAAGCAAAATAGTACCATCACATGTTTCAGTTTTTCCAGGACATTCTTATGGAAAAGAGCCGGGCTGTTCTTTTGAATATGTCAAAAAGCAAAATATTTACTTTCATCTTAATAAAAAAGAGTATTTTGTGAAATTCAGGATGCGTAAAAATCAAAAAGGCTTATTTGATTTTAAATAAAGGGGTGAATTTGATGGGAAATGATGTTGTTTTTATGTTTTCAGGACAAGGGTCACAGTATTATCAAATGGGAGAGCGATTATTTACTCAAAATGTCACCTTTCGTGATACCATGATTCGGCTAGATCGTATCGTTAAAGAGGTGGTTGAAGAATCTATTATTAACCATATTTACAATAAGAAAAAAAAGATAACAGATGTATTTGATAGATTACTTTATACACATCCTGCAATTTTTATGGTTGAATATTCATTAGCTCAAGTGCTATTAAGAGATGGAGTCGAACCAAATTTTGTTTTAGGGACAAGTTTAGGAGAATTTTCAGCAGCAGCAATTGCTGGAATTATAAATGTTGAGGACGCATTAGGTACTATTGTAAAGCAAGCACAATTAATTGAGCAATCTTGTGAGCGTGGTGGTATGCTAGCTGTCTTGAATTCTCCTTCTTTGTTTAAAGAACCTTTCATATATCAAAATAGTGAACTTGTCTCAATTAATTATGATTCTCATTTTGTACTTGCGGGAGAAAGGGAGAAAATAGATAAAATTCAACAATATTTAGAAGAAAGAGGAATTATAGTTCAGAGACTTCCGGTATCATATGGATTTCATTCAGGTGCATTAGATAATGCGGCATTTTCTTGTAAAGAATTCCTACATAACAAATCATTTAAGCTCCCACAAAAGAATTTTATATCTTGTTTATATGGAAAAGAACTTTCACATATCGATTCAAATTACTTTTGGGATGTAGTTAGAAAGCCAATCAAATTTTCAGAATCAATTGGTCATCTTGAAGAGAAGGGCGATCATATTTATTTGGATATAGGACCAACTGGAACATTAGCTAGTTTTGCTAAGCATCATTTAGGCAAAGAATCACAATCTCAAACCTTCACGATAATGAATCATTTCCGAACAGAAATTACAAAACTAGAACAGTTAAAAAAAATAAATTTTGCAACTAAAAGAGAAAGGAATAAAGAAAATATGCGAGCATTTGTAT
Organism: Bacillus sp. DX4.1; assembly: GCF_030348195.1. Taxonomy (NCBI): domain Bacteria; kingdom Bacillati; phylum Bacillota; class Bacilli; order Caryophanales; family Bacillaceae; genus Bacillus; species Bacillus sp. DX4.1. The sequence continues at coordinate 637,206 of NZ_JAUCFT010000008.1, forward strand.
TCCCAGGTCAAGGGTCACAAAAAATAGGAATGGGCGAAAATCTATTTGATCAATTTAAAGATTTAGTAGCTAAGGCTGACCATATTTTAGGGTATTCTATTAAAGAATTATGCTTGAAAGATCCTAATAAAGTATTGAGTCAAACGCAGTATACCCAGCCAGCACTATATGTGGTTAATGCTCTTCATTATTTAAAAAAGATTGAAGAAGATGGTAGGAAACCAGACTTTGTAGCTGGTCATAGTTTAGGAGAATATAATGCCTTGTTTGCTGCTGGTGCTTTTAATTTTGAGACTGGTTTGAAACTAGTTCAAAAAAGAGGAGAATTAATGAGCCGAATATTAGGCGGAGGGATGGCAGCTGTTATTGGAATGAAAGAGGAGGAAATCAAGAAAATTCTTCGAGACAACAACTTGAATAGTATTGATATTGTTAATTATAATACTCCTTCTCAAATTGTTATTGCTGGTCCTAAAAAAGATATTGAGTATGCACAATCAATTTTTGAAGCTGCTGGTGCTAATATGTTTATAGTATTACGGGTAAGTGGTGCATTTCATTCGCGTTATATGAGTGAAATGGCTGATGAATTCGCTGAATACTTAAATGATTTTAATTTTCAAGAGATTCAAATACCTGTTATTTCAAACGTATATGCTCGTCCATATAATGTAGATATAAAAAAGCATTTAATTAAACAACTTAACCATCCTGTAAAATGGACTGAAAGTATTAGATATCTTATAGCTTATGATCAAATTCAAATAGAAGAGATAGGTCCTGGTAATGTTCTTACTAAATTAGTGGCGGCTATTCAGAAAGAAGCAAAACCATTAATTTTGCCTAAGGAAGAATTAACCGCTTCACAACAAATAGATTCTAAAAAAGAGGGTCTTTCTATTAATGTAACTTCTACTGATAAAGGCTATGTTCGTTCCACTTTAGATTCTAGAACAGAGGAAAGAAATTTCATAACAGTGAATTCTTTAGGAAGTAAAGAATTTAAAAAAGACTATAACGTTAAATATCCTTATGTTGCTGGTGCGATGTATCGTGGGGTGGCTTCTGCAAATTTGGTTGTTAAAATGGGTAAGTCTGGTATGATAGGATATTTTGGAACAGGTGGTTTAAAAATGTCTGAGATTGAAGAGGCAATTACTTATATTAAATACCACTTAAGCGATGGGCAAGCATATGGTATGAATTTGTTATCAAACCCTAATAATCCTAAAAAAGAAGAGGATTTAGTAGATTTATTAATTAAGCATGATGTAAAAAATGTAGAAGCAGCCGCATATATCAACATTAATTCTGCACTAGTTCGTTATCGTGCATACGGATTAAAAAGAAACAAAAATGGAAAAGTCATTGTTAATAATCGTATTCTTACTAAAATATCACGTCCAGAAGTTGCAGCTGCATTTTTAAGTCCTGCTCCGGAACGGATTGTAAACAAACTTTTAGAAGAAAAGATAATTTCAAGAGAACAAGCTGAAATGCTTAAGGAGATTCCAATGGCGGATGATATTTGTGCAGAAGCGGATTCAGGTGGGCATACAGATCATGGAGTTGCATTTGTATTATTGCCAGGTATTTTACGCTTACGTGATAGTATGATGCAAAAATATAAATATGAAAAGCAAGTAAGAGTTGGTGCGGCGGGAGGAATCGGTACTCCTGATTCGGCGGCAGCGGCCTTTGTTCTTGGAGCGGATTTTATACTCACAGGTTCAATTAATCAGTGTACAGTAGAGGCGGGAACTAGTGATGCTGTAAAAGATTTACTAAATCAAATGGATATTCAGGATACAGAATCAGCACCTGCTGGAGACATGTTTGAAATTGGCGCTCGTATTCAAGTGCTCCGGAAAGGGTTATTTTTCCCGGCACGAGCAAATAAATTATATGACTTATATCGTCAATACAATTCTTTAGAAGAAATAGATGATAAAACTGCAAAACAAATTCAAGAAAGATATTTCAGAAAAAGTTTTGATGAAATTTATGAAGAAGCAAAAAGGTATACAAGATCAGAAGTAATCGAAAAAGCAGAGCGCAGTCCAAAGAGTAAAATGGCCTTGATTTTTAGATGGTATTTTAAGCATACTTCACACTTGGCGTTAAGTGGAAGTGAGCAACAAAAAGTAGATTATCAAATTCATACTGGACCTGCACTTGGAGACTTTAATAGGTGGGTGGAAGGTACTGAATTAGAAAATTGGAGAAAACGTCATGTTGATGATATTGCTGAAAAAATAATGCAAGGAACAGCAAAATTATTAAATGACCGTTATGAAAGTTTTATCTTGAAATAGTGTTATTAGGGGGAGAATTAATGCAAGAAAATGCAAATGATATTGCGATTGTTGGTATAGCTTGTCGTTTTCCAGGTGCGAATAACCATTACGAATTTTGGGATAATTTAAAGAACGGTGTCAATTCTATTGGAGAAATTCCAAGGGATAAATGGGATGTTAATCAGCACTTCTCTTCCAATATTCATGAACCTAACAAGATGAACATTAGATCAATTGGGGCTATTGATGGGACAAATTTATTTGATAATAGTTTTTTTAATATTTCTCCTCGTGAAGCTAAAATCATGGATCCCCAACAAAGAATATTTTTAGAAGAAACCTGGCATTGTATTGAGGATTCTGGTATTTCATTAAAAACACTACAGCAAGGTGTTACATCTGTTTTTGCTGGGTTAATATTAAGTGACTATCGGAAGGTTTTAACAGAGTCGGGGATTGATGTTGATCCCTATATGGCATTAGGGACATACGAGTCTGTATTGGCAAATCGTATTTCATACATGTTTAACTTTAAGGGGAATACTCTACCAATCAATGCAGCATGCGCTTCTTCTCTTGTGGCAATTCATGAAGCGAAAAAATCTTTACAAATAGGAGAATGCGATTATGCATTGGCAGGAGGAATTAACTTAGCGCTTGATCCATGGAGATATTTAATTTACAGCAAATCTAGAATGCTCAGCCCAGATGGCCAGTGTAAGACATTTGATAAGGATGCTAATGGATTTGTTCCTGGTGAGGGTGTAGGAGTTCTCTTATTACAACGTTTAAATGACGCGATTAAGCAAAGGAACCATATATACGGGATTTTGAAAGGCTCTAGTGTTAATCATGTTGGAAAATCTTTATCTATTACGGCTCCCAGTGTCGAAGCCCAGAAAAATTTAATTTTAAAATCTTATTCGGATGCACAAATTTCTCCAGACATGGTATCGTACGTCGAAGCTCATGGAACTGGGACTTCATTAGGAGACCCGATTGAAGTAGAAGCACTTACTCAAGCATTTCGAGAGTTCACAGATCAAACACAATTTTGTCATATTGGCTCTGTTAAGACAAACATTGGACATTTAGAATCAGCAGCTGGTGTAGCGGGGATAATAAAAGTTTTAATGATGATGCGAGAAAAGAAAATCGCTCCAACGTTAAATATAAACAAATTGAATCCTATTATAGATTTTGAACGTTCACCGTTTCGGGTAACAACAGAATTGGCAAATTGGGAAACTTCTAAAGATGATATACCAATCCGTGCAAGTGTAAGTTCGTTTGGTTTTTCTGGTGTGAATAGTCACGCTATTCTTGAAGAATATATTGAACAGCCTTATCAGCAGCAGGAGGAAGAAACAGAGCACCTTTTTGTACTTTCAGCTAAAAATGTTGATAGTTTAAATAAACAAATTAGGGTATGGAGAACTTTTGTAGAATCAGATGATTTTAAAACGAAACGTTTACAAGATGTGTGTACAACTTTGTTAATGGGGAGAGAGAATTTTGCCTACAGATATGGTACTAGGATAAGGAATAAGGAAGAGCTAGTAACATTTCTGCAAAAATCCAATCAAGTTTATTCTAATAAAAATAATAAGTTATGGAGCTTATGTATTGGAGAATTACAATGGGAAGGCTACAAAGATATTCAATACTTTGCAGAGATGAATGATGTATTTAAGGGATATTTAAATAATACTTTGATTTTATTAAATGATAAAAATTTTAATCGCAAAAAATGGAAGAAGGATTTAATTCCCTTATATTCATTTGTAGCTAACTATGCTTATGCATGTACTTTAATAGAGCTAGGATTTTCACCTAGCATGATTACAAGTAAAGGGAACGGGCTATGGGTTAGTCTTGCTATTAGTAACATGATGAAGGTAATAGATATTTTAGCTGTCTTGAAAGGACAGAAAGAAGTAGAACACATAAAGTTGTCTCGTCCGAGCATTCCATTTTATGACTCGGTTAATTCTCAAATGATTCTTCCTTACTATTTTAATAAAACATATTTGCAGTTATTACGACAGGAATTGCTGAAGAATCAAGATGAGTATTTGAAGTTTTTTGCTCATTATATAGAGAAAGCACGTCTTTTAATTACAAGCCAATATACATTTAAAAGGTGTATTTATGAATGGGATAAAGTAATCAAAGAATACTATAAAGTTACAGCTATTGAAATGCTATATGATGATACATTACTTCAATCTAATTATGAGGAAAAGTGTACAGAAAAATTGTTGTTAATGATAGTTGTTATGCATTCTTTATATAAAATGAGCCAAAAGTGGAGTTTAATAGAAAAACAATCATTCTATCACGAAGCATTTTATGAATTATTGAATTTGGTTATAGATGATGTTATGGAAAAGGAGCTATTCCTACAATTTTTAACAGATTCTGCCTCTAAAGAGCAAGAAATTTTGGAGACACTAAACAGGAAGCAAAATCAAATGAATACGAAACATTCGTATTCTTACATTAAGAAACAAAATGAAGGTATTAGTGAAATTAAGGATACTTATGAATGGATAACAAATGTAATTGAAAATGAAAATATATTAATCGGCGAGGATACAAAGTGTTTAGAATTCGGTAGAAAAGATAGCAGTGTACTACAAAATCAAACTACTTTTGTAGAGAATTTTGATTTCAAGAACATTGTACTTCAATTATGGCTTTTAGGTATGGACGTCAAATGGGATAAACTCTTTTCAGAAAAATCATTTAGTAAAGTGTCATTGCCAGTGTACAGTTATTCGCGCGATTCATTTTTGATATCTGCTCAACAAAGGCAAGTAGCATCGGACTCAGAGGAAAGGGCCTCTTTGAAGGATGAGTGTGTTAGCATGTACCACCAAGGAGCATGGCAATTAGATATTAATGAAAATGTGAGGGATTATAATCTTTCCAAGGAAATCGTTTTAATTTTTGATAATAATACCAATTTATTTGAGGAATTGAAAGCTAACACATCTGCAAGGGTAATCCTTGTGAGACCAGGGACAAGTTTTGGAAAAAAAGAAGAGTTCATTTATGAGTTAAATCCTGAACATAAAGAAGATTATTATGAACTATTAAGCGATTTAGAACAATATGATCTGTTACCTTCTAAAATTGTATCTTGTTGGTCTGATGGAAGCTTTAGCTGTGAAGAGAAAATTCTTCTTAATCATCTTAATAAAGGGCTTTATTCTATATTTCATCTCACAAAAGCTTTATTAAAACAAAAATACAAATGGGATATAAAATTGTTATATCTTTTTAAGGCAAACCAAGAACACCCACAACCACAACATGCGGCATTAAGTGGATATTTCAGAACAATTCGTTTAGAAAATCCGAATTTTGAATTTAAAAGTATTCAAGTTACAAATATTACGGATTCTTTTAATTTGTGTGATTTGATTTGTAAAGAATTTTCTATTGAGGATGACATATCTAATGAGATTCGTTATGTAGGGGACAAGCGTTGGAGTAAATGTCTTAAACAAGTAGATATCGATAGTCGATCTACAAGTTCGTTACATTTAAAAAGAGATGGAGCATACCTTATTACTGGAGGAACAGGTGAACTAGGATTTATTACAGCAAAATATCTAGTACAAAAAGCTAATCTAAATTTAGTATTAACAGGACGCACCCCATTGAATGAAAAAAAATTAATAAAGATTAGGCAACTTGAGGCACTTGGGGCACAGGTTCTTTATATTCAAGCTGATATTTCAAAGAAAGAAGATGTTAGAAAACTCGTTGAGCAAACAAAAACAAAATTCCAGCGAATATATGGTGTGGTGCATGCAGCTGGTATATATCATAGTGGCTTAATTTTACAAAAGACAGAAGTCGAAATGGAAAAAGTATTAGCACCAAAGTTTTGGGGAACTGTCTATCTCGATGAATACACGAAGAATGAGCCCTTGGAATTTTTTATTATGTTTTCTTCTATTGCTGGTGTGGTAGGAGATGTGGGGCTTAGTGACTATGCATATGGCAATAGCTTTCTGGATCATTATGCAGAGTGGCGTACTCAATTGCGCGAGCAAGGAAAACGAGTCGGTAAAACATTATCTATTAGTTGGCCATTTTGGCAAGATGGTGGGATGCAGCTTACCGATACTGTGAGAAAACAGTTTTTAATAAAAACAGGACTTGAAGCTCTTCCTACGATAAAAGGTCTAGAATTTTTCGAGAAATTAGCTTTTCAGCACGATATTTCTCATTGTTTAGTGAGTTATGGTCATGAAGATAAAATAAGAGCATTTTTAAACCAAAGTTTCGAAAAAGGAAAGATAGTACAGAAACACTCAAAAGTGTCAGTGAATAAAAAAAATTTATATAAAAAAACAGTAGGTTTTTTAAAGGAAATTATTGGAAAAGAAATCGGTTTGGCCGTGGATCAAGTCAATGAACAGACTACTTTTGAGGAGTACGGTATAGATTCAATTATGATTCATCAGTTTAATTCACAACTAGAAAAAGAACTTGGTTCAATTTCTAAGACTCTGTTTTTTGAATACAACTGTTTAGCAGCTTTAACAAATTACTTTATAGAGAATCATGTTGAATTATTAGCTGAATATTTTCAGTTGGATCAAGAAGAAGATGTTAGTTCACAAGAAGAGTGTGGAATTAAAGAGTTTGATCAAATCGACTCAATTAATCGGGATGGCACTAAAGATATGAAATATAAGGAGCAAAATAGTATCAATATTAAAAATAATGATAATGATATTGCTATCATTGGTATTAGTGGGCAATATCCAGGTGCGGATAATATTGCAGAATATTGGGATAATCTTGCTTCTGGAAAAGACTGTATTACAGAGATTCCAGGTAATAGATGGAACTATCATGATTATTATAATCCTAATCCTGAAAGGGGAAATGAAGGGAAGATATATTGTAAATGGGGAGGCTTTATTACAGATGCAGATAAATTTGATCCGTTATTTTTTAACTTGTCTCCACGTGAAGCGGAAATTATGGATCCTCAAGAGAGATTGTTTTTACAGGCAGTTTGGTCAACTTTAGAAGATGCTGGATATGCTCCGAGCCAAATTCACAAATATATCGAAAATAAGGAGAAAGCTGATATTGGTGTATTTGTTGGTACTACTACTAACTCCTACCAATCGCTCGGTATAGAAGCGTGGAGTAAGGGGCATGCGCTTATTCCACATTCTTTACCTTGGTCTATAGCTAATCGAATTTCTTATATTCTCAATTTCCATGGTCCAAGTATGCCGGTTGATACAGCTTGTTCCTCTTCTCTCTCAGCAATTCATCTTGCATGTGAAAGTTTAAAAAATGGAGAAAGTAAAATGGCGATTGCTGGTGGAGTTAATTTACTTTTACACCCAGCAGAATATGTCTTCAGATGTCAAAAACGTATGCTTTCTCAAATTGGAAGGTGTCATAGTTTTGGAGATGAGGCTGATGGTTACGTACCAGGAGAAGGGATAGGAGCAGTTTTGTTAAAGCCAATTTCTGCGGCAAAAGCAGATGGAGATCATATTTATGCTGTTATTAAAGGGACATCCATTAATCATGGTGGGAGAACGAATGGCTATACTGTACCAAATCCCAAAGCACAAGCAAGTGTTATTAAACAAGCTCTGCAAAAAGCTAAGATTGACCCTCGAACTATTACTTATATTGAAGCACATGGAACGGGGACTTCGTTGGGAGATCCAATTGAGATTAATGGTTTGACTCAAGCGTTTGGTGAGTATACACAAGACAAACAATATTGTTCAATTGGTTCAGTCAAATCCAATATTGGGCACCTTGAATCGGCAGCGGGAATTTCAGGTTTAACTAAAATTATCTTGCAGATGAAGAACAAACAGTTAGTCCCTTCTCTTCATTCCAAACAGATAAATAAAAATATTGATATAAATAAAACTCCATTTTATATACAACAGGATCTAGAATATTGGAAGCAGCCTATAATTGAAAAAGAGGGAAAGGTAAAAACCTATCCTCGTCGAGCTGGAATTAGTTCCTTTGGAGCAGGTGGGACCAATGTTCATGTGATTTTAGAAGAGTATGAAACATCGCTTTTATCTAAGGTGAATAGCAATGAGCAGAGCCCGCAAATCATTGTTCTATCTGCTAAAGATGAGAATAGGTTAAAAGTTTATGCCAATGCACTTTATGATTTTCTGGATCAAGAGATGATGACTGTCTCTAATGAACAAACTGATGAAAAAGATATTATCATGAAATTACAACAGAGTTTGTTAACAATAATTGCGGATATTATCCAAATAAAAGAGATAGAGTGCGAGAGCACAGAATTGAGTGAATATTTTATTGACCCTGTCGATGTAAAACAATTTGCTGAGAGAATTAACGAAAAATTTAACTTGGCAATCACACCTTCTGTGTTTTCAGAGTATAACGAATTGCCAGATCTTGCGAAGTATTTGTACAAAGAGTATAAAAGGGAAATTTCCTCTTATTATGAAATTATTCCCATGAATATGAAGCAAGGAGAAAGGATAGATTGTTTGAATCTTGCTGACCTCGCTTATACTTTGCAGATTGGTAGAGAAGCAATGGAACAGCGACTAGCAATAGTTGTTTCTAGTATATATGAATTGAAAGAGAAGTTATTGAGTTTCTTTAAAGGTGGAAATAGTATACAGAATCTATATACTAGCTATTTGACACGAGACCCAGCCAAGTTTGAATTGTTTACGAAGGGAAGAGCAGGAAAAAATTTCATACAAATACTTATTAATGAACGGGATTTCAACAAATTGGCACAGCTTTGGGTAATAGGAGTAGATATAGATTGGCAAGGTTTATATTTTAAGAATTTGCCTAAACGAATTTCTTTACCAACATATCCTTTTGAGAAAGAAACTTATTGGTTGGTAAATCCAGAGGAGTATAGAAAAACAAATATAAATGAAGTAAAGAAAACGCATCCACTGATTGGAAGTAATACATCAACTTTCTACAAACAAAGGTTTAGTACAAAGTTACAAGGGGACGAGAATTATTTAAAGGATCATGTGGTAGTAAATGAAAAGGTTCTTCCAGGTGTTGTGATGATTGAAATGGCACGTGCTGCAGGGGGGATTTCAGGAGAATGCAAGGTGAGAAAAATTAAAAATGTCACTTGGTCTCAACGTATTGTTGTATCAGATGATGGTCAGGAAATTAATATCTCCATGTCCCCTGATGAAACTGGAGCAAGTTATGAGGTCACATCTTTAGATGAAGAAAATCGTGTTATTGTTCATTCTGAAGGTAGGATAGAGTTCGAATCTGAAAATAGGAGCTCATTTGAAGTTATTGACCTTGAATCAATTAAAAATAGATGTTTTAAAGTGAAAAGTAAATCAGAATGCTATCAACAATTTGAGGATATGGGTTTGAAATATGGACCAAGCTTCCGAACAATTCAATCTATTGCATGTGGAAAAAGAGAGGCGCTTTCCTATTTGATATTACCTGATAATTTGGAAAATGAGTTAGATAGTTTATTATTAAATCCTTCTTTAATGGATGGAGCATTACAGTCATTTATTGGACTGATAGATGACCAAAGCTTGGCTGGAACTACAATTCTTCCGTTTTCCATTGGAAGTGTCGAGCTCTTAAGTCCTTTGAAGAAGCAGTGTTATTCATATGTTGAATTACAGGGAACAGGTTTTACTAAAGGTATTAATAAAATCAATATAAAAATTGTTGATAAAGAAGGAAAGGTTCTTGTGAGAATTAAAGACTTTTCATTACGTGAATTTCGCAAAGAAGGCAATCGACGTGGTAATATACTGGAATTATTTAGAAAGCTAGAACGCGGTGAACTAAGTGTCCATGAGGTTGAGTTACTAGCGGAGGGATATTATGAGGAATAATTTTAGCAGTAGAGATATCTTAGAAAAGATAAAAAGGCACCAAATTTCGCCTGAAGAAGGTGCTGAATTATATGGGAATTTACAAAAAGAATTCCAATATTCTCATATGAAATTGAAAGCTAAAGAGAAAAACCCAATATACTATTGCACGAATTGGGAAAAATCACAGGTTAAACAAAACTCCAGTGATAAAAAAATGATAGGTTGGACACTTATTTTTGATGATAATGAAAGCTTGTTTCACGAATGGAGAGAATCCAGAAAGGGTGACAAGGAACAAGTTATTCTTGTCACCCCAGCTGAACGATATCAAGTTTTAGATGATGGAAGATATCGAATGAACCCAACTAAACAACAAGACTATCAATTGTTATTAGCTGAGTTGGAGAGTCGTGGCCAAATGCCAAATCGAATTATCCATAATTGGTCAAAAACTGAAAAAAATTCTAGTGATGTGAACATGTTTTATTCTGTTTTTTATCTTATTCAAATCTTAACGAGCCAGAAAAGTGCTCAACAAGTAGAAATATTGTACTTGTATTCTACTCAGGGGGATGAGATTCGACCTCAATGTGCGGCTATAAGTGGATTTGCTAAAGCGGTGCGTTTAGAAAATCCAAACTTTTTAATTAAAACCGTGGAATTGCATTCTATATCTCAGTTTACTTATGCTCCTTCTGAAATATGCGAAATTGCACTAGATGAATTTGAAAGAGAAAATTTAAAATTATCAGTTCGTTATGAAAATGGTATACGCTATGCTAAGAATTTACTAAGATATCAACCTACTAAGGTGAATAAAAAGACTGGATTGAAAAAAAACGGTGTGTATTTAATCACAGGTGGAATAGGTGGATTAGGACTAATTTTTGCCGAGTATTTGGCAGATAAAGTAAAGGCTAAGTTAGTTCTTGCTGGTCGCTCACCATTAACTCCTGAGACAAAACGTAAATTAGAAGAGTTAGAAGTATTAGGGGCAGAGGTACTCTATGTTCAGACAGATATAACGAATATAGATGCTGTGATGAAACTTATAGATGAAACGAAATATCGCTTTGGACAAATTCATGGCGTTATTCATAGCGCAGGTGTAATTCAAGATTCTTTTGTTTTAAAGAAAACACAAAAAGAAATCAAACAAGTATTAGCACCTAAATTGTACGGGACATTAAACCTTGATGAAGCAACCAAGAATGAAAATTTAGACTTCTTTGTTTTGTTCTCCTCCATTACAGCATTAATTGGTAACGTAGGACAAAGCGATTATGCTTATGCTAACAGTTTTATGGACTACTTTGTTGAAGTGAGGAGAAAGAAAAATCATCCTGGTAAAAGTCTATCTCTTAATTGGCCGTTCTGGAAAAGTGGAGGAATGAAAATTAGTCCTGAATCTATTGACTATATGAAAAGTACAACAGGGCTTAGTCCATTAAGTACAGACGTAGGTCTTGAAGCTTTTGAAGAGGGGATACAATCTTCAATCTCGCAATTATTAGTAGTTGAAGGTGACACGGATAAGATAGAAAGAGCTTTTGCTATGGAAGAGGAAAGTAAAGGAAAAGAACAAAGTATGGATCATGAAACAATTTCACTAGATTTGGACAAGCTCCAAGGTAAAACTGTTACGTATCTCAAGAATATTCTTTCTAAGGAGATTAAGTTACCAGTACATAAAATAGATGCTAGGGAAGCACTAGAAAAGTATGGCATTGATTCTGTAATGGTAATGAACTTAACGAGGGAGTTGGAAAAATACTTTGGTGAATTGTCTAAGACATTATTTTTTGAGTACCAAACTATAAATGAGTTAGCAACTTATTTTGTAGAAAATCATCGAAAACGAATTGTGAAAACATTAGGAACTGAAATTAACTTACCTATAAAAAAGCATATTGAAGAAAAGCGCAATGAAGTAAAAAAGCAGCGTGTGTTAAAACGTAGTCAATTTCTTCAGAATCAAGAGGAAGATTTGAGAAAAAAAGTTACAGGGCTTTATGAAAATGAAATAGCGATTATTGGTGTTAGTGGACGCTATCCAATGGCTAATAATTTGGAGGAATACTGGAGAAACTTACAAAGTGGAAAAGATTGTATTACTGAGATTCCATTCGAACGTTGGGATTATCGAAAACACTTTGATTCCGATAAACGGCAACAGGGAAAAGCCTATGGAAAATGGGGAGGATTTATTAATGATGTAGATAAATTTGATCCTTTATTTTTTAATATCTCTCCTCGTGAAGCAGAATCAATGGATCCGCAAGAACGATTGTTTCTAGAGACGGCCTGGCAGACCATAGAAGATGCAGGATATATTAAGAAAGATCTAGGTGAAATTGATAAAATTGGGGTATACGTAGGGGTAATGTATGGACATTATCAGCTTTATGGAGCAGAGGAAGCGTTGAAAAATATGGATTTTGTACCGTCTTCTTCATTTGCTTCAATAGCTAATCGGATTTCTTATCATATGAATTTTCGAGGACCGAGCATGGCGGTAGACACTATGTGTTCATCTTCCTTAACCTCTATCCATCTTGCTTGTGAAAGCATTCGTAACGGGGAGTGTGAAGTAGCTATCGCTGGGGGAGTGAATGTATCTATTCATCCTAATAAATATCTACAATTAAGTAAGGGGAATTTTCTTTCCACTGATGGACGTTGTCGTAGTTTTGGAGAGGCGGGGGACGGCTATGTTCCAGGAGAAGGAGTTGGGGCAGTCCTTTTAAAGCCATTGAACAAAGCAATAAAAGATGGGGATTATATTTATGCTGTTATTAAAGGAACTTCTCTTAACCATGGAGGAAAAACGAATGGTTATACTGTACCAAATCCAAATGCTCAAGCGGATTTGATCCTTAAAACTTTAAAAAAAGCAGACGTTAATCCGAGAACAATTAGTTATATAGAAGCGCATGGTACAGGAACATCCTTAGGAGACCCAATTGAAATTACTGGGTTAAGTAAAGCGTTTAGTACCTTCAACAATGAGAAATCTTATTGTGCGATTGGATCTGTTAAATCTAACATTGGTCATCTGGAATCAGCAGCAGGGATTGCAGCTCTTACTAAAGTTTTGTTACAGATGAAATTTAAACAAATGGTACCTTCGATTCATTCAAATATTGTGAATCCGAATATTAATTTTGAAGGTTCTCCATTTTATATTCAGCATCAATTAGAAGAATGGAAACAACCGGTGATTGAAGAGGAGAATGGATTAAGGACATATCCAAGAAGAGCGGGGATAAGTTCTTTTGGTGCTGGAGGTTCAAATGCACATCTTATCATAGAAGAATACCACAACGAACATCGTTTATCAGCTAGTTCTGTTGAAAAGGATAATGAACCAAGGATTTTTGTTCTATCCGCAAAGACTGAAGAACAATTGTATCAATATATCCAACTTTATATTGAATTTTTGAAGAATACATCTATTTCTCTATGCGATCTGACGTACACCTTGCAGGTGGGGCGAGAAGAAATGGAAGAGCGGCTTGCAATTGTTATATTAAGTAAACAAGAATTAATAGAGAAACTTTGTGAATTTGCGTTAGGAAAAGAAGCTATTGATGGAGTATACCGGGGGAATATTAAGGATAATCAAAACACAAGAGGCCTTCTTGTAGAAGGTGAAGAAGGCAAGGAGTTTATTCGTTTAATTGTTACGAAGCGAAAATTTTCTAAGCTGGCTACCCTTTGGACATTAGGTGAAGATATTGATTGGGATTTTCTGTATGTGGATGAAATACCACATCGCATTTCGCTTCCAGTTTATCCGTTTGCTCGTGAACAATATTGGGTTCCACAGGTAGAGAATATTAGTATGAAAAACATTATGAATCAGGAAAAAATAAGTACAATTCATCCACTTCTTGACTCGAATGAATCGACTTTACAAGAACAATGTTTTAAAAAAGTATTTAATCGAAATTCTCTGTTTCTAAGAGACTATTTAGTAGACGAAGAAAAAATCATCCCAAGTTTAGTATGTTTGGAAATGGCGAGAGCTGCAGGGGATATTGCTAATCCCAATCAGCAGGTTACCAAACTCAAAGATATGGTATGGTCACAGCCGCTTTCATTAAAACAAGACACTCAAGAGGTATGGATTCATCTACATCCTGATGAAAAGCAAGTATCTTATGAAATTAGCACTAAGCTTGGTAGTAAGCGAATTGCTCATGTCCAAGGGAAATTAATTTATGAGGAACATTCAAATCAGTTTGGCAAAAAAATTAACTTTGATGAAATTCAATTGAGGCTTAAAGAAAAAAAGAATAGAGAAGAGTGTTATTCTTCATTAGCTGCTCATCATTTACAATATGGTAAAGAGCTTCAGGTGATAGAAGAGTTGCATATAAATGAAAAAGAAGCTTTATCGCAGTTACAGTATACAAGAAACGAGGATATTGGCGAGTTTGAATTACATCCGGCTCTAATGGAAGGAGCAATTCAAACAGCTTTTGCATTGGCAATTCATTCAGAGAAAGTGTCGGCTCATCCATACTTATTGTACGCTCTAGATGAAGTGGAAATCATAAGACCTTTATCAGAAAAGTGTTATGCTCATGTCATAATGGATAGTGAGGATGCAATTAAGAAATTTAATATTTATTTATATGATGGCAAAGGCAATCTAGCAATTGTTATGAAACAACTACAATTAGTCGCCACTCATAAAGTAGAAGAAAACGTATCTTCAGATTTTCGTATTTTATCTAAAGACTGGAAAGAATCTGTAGATGAACAAATCATTGAGACCCCTTCGATGGGGGTGCTAATTATGATTGTAAATGAAGAAAGTTATTTATTTGCTAATAACCTAAAGAACATATTACCTGGGATAGAAGGGATCATTCTTCACCAGAAAGAGCTGCAAGGAACGAATGTTTTGAACATAGATTCACAAAAAATAAAACAATGTATTGGTTTAATTGATTTATCAGATATGTACAGTAGTTCTGTTGAAAAATGCAGCGGCAATATAAATAAAATCGTTCTATTGCAAGAATTGATAAAGAATGTGCAATATGATTCAGTTTTTATATTGCATCTTACACAAGGTTTACAGGATTTTAAAGAAGAACAATCTACTCTTGCCGGAGCAGATATTGCCGGTTTAATTAAAATGCTAGGTGCTGAATATAAAAAAGTACGAGCGAAAACTGTGGATGTCGATGTATCTTTAGCAGACTCAGATGTCTTGAAAAAGATTATTGCAGATGAAATTATGATGGATTCTTTAGAAAGTGAAGTTTGTTATCGGTCCGGTAAGAGATATGTACCATATATGAAGGAAAATATAGCAAAGAAACATGCGATGTCAATGCTCGAGGTAGATTGTGACAAAGTATTTGTTGTAACAGGAGGGATGCGTGGTATAGGTGCGGAAATTGCTAGGTATTTAGTAAAGAAAGGAGCACGAAAACTAGTTTTAATGGGAGTACAACCGCTCCCATCGCGCAGTCAGTGGCACTCTATGTTAAATGAATCAAACGTGGCTACTAGTATGAGGGATAGACTAAATCTCGTACTTGATTTAGAAAAACAAGGTATACAAGTTGAGGTATACACAGGTTCTTTAACTGATGAACAAAAATTACGTATCTTTTTCAATCGAATTAGAGAACAGATAGGGGAAATTGGTGGTGTAGTTCATTGTGCAGGATTAGCGCTTGAACATGAGCCGGCTTTTATTAAGAAAAAAAGCGAGGATATTTCTAAGGTTTTTGAACCGAAAATAATAGGAGTCCAAACACTACACGAAATATTTGCAGAGGATCAATTGAATTTTTTTGTTCTCTTTTCTTCTGTATCGGCATTAATTCCAAAATTAGGTGTAGGGGTTAGTGATTACGCGACTGCTAATTCTTTTATGGATTATTTCGTTACATATCAACATCGTATGGGAAAAACTTTTTATAAATCTATTAACTGGCCTAGTTGGAAAGAGGTTGGAATCGGAGAAGTAAAAAGTTTTGCGTATCAGCAGACGGGCTTGCTAGCTCACATTACTGAGGACGGCCTATCGATGTTTGATCAAGTAATGAAATTACCACATGCTTTATGTACACCATGTATGGTAGATTCAGATCGATTTAATATAGAAACTCTATTGTGGCTTAATCCCCAAAAAGAACAGGAGTCTTCGAAATCGGCATTACAGAAAAATGTAATAACAAAGCATCTTAATCCTTCACAAGAAGTACTGATTACAAAAGAATGGCTTAAGGAATTCTTTTCTAAAGAGTTAAGAATTCCAATAGAAAGATTAGATGAAAATACTGACTTTGGAGACTTTGGGGTAGATTCTATTCTACTTATAGATTTAGTACGTGGAGTAGAAGAACGGCTAAATATGGATCTAGATCCATCAATTTTTTTAGAATATCCTACATTAACATTACTTAGCGGTTATTTGATAGAAAATCATAAGGGAAATGTAAGAAACGATAGAAAAGAAAGTACAATATTTGTAAATGAGATGGAAGAGTCTAAGGCTAGGGAGATATCTAAGTTGAGTTCAACTCAGAAAGTTGGAACATCGCAGTTTCTAATTAAACCAGTAAAAGAATTGAAGCCTTATGCAGACCATACTTTTAAACGATTCAACACTACTTCGTCAAACGAAAATGCTTCGGAGAAGGTAGCTGTAATTGGTATAGGGTGTCATTTTCCAGGAGCAAAAGATAAAGAATCTTTTTGGGAGAATCTTTCCACAGGGCAAAGTAAAATCACTGAAGTTCCTCAATCGCGTTGGGGTGTAGAACGTTTCTATGCTCCAGATTATCAAGATGGGAAAAGTATTAGTAAGTGGGGCGGCTTTATTGAGGATATCGAATATTTTGATCCTAAATATTTTAACTTTAGAGTTGAAGATGCTCCTCAAATTGATCCATTAATTCGTCAATTTTTAGAAGTTAGCACACAGACTTTACGAGATGCAGGTTATGAACAAAAAGAATTAGCGAATAGGAAAGTTGGAGTATTTGTAGGTTCACGGGTAGCAGACTACTCATCACGTATTACCAAATTACAAAAGAGCAGTATTATTGGTATTGGTCAAAATTTTATTGGCGCACACTTATCTCACTTTTTTAATTTTAAAGGTCCTAATATTGTAATTGACACAGCTTGTTCTTCTTCATTAGTAAGTATTCATTTAGCGTGTAAAAGTTTGATGACAGGAGAATCTGATATTGCACTGGCTGGCGGTGTCGATATTTTATTAGATGAAAATCCGTATTTGATACTAAGTGAAGCTCGTGCTCTTTCGCCAGATGGAAAATGTCATACGTTTGATGCTAAGGCAAATGGATTTGTGCCTGGTGAAGGTTGTGGAGCTGTACTGTTAAAGCCGTTAGAGCGAGCAATAAAAGATGGCGATCAAATCTATGCGGTTATTGATGCTTCAGCTATTAATAATGATGGACGTACTATGGGCGTAACAACACCCAATGGTGAAGAACAGCAAACGGTAATTAAAGAAGCGTTACGAATCGGAAAAATCAATCCATCTTCTATTAGTTATATTGAAACGCATGGGACAGGAACAATGATTGGGGATCCAATTGAATTGAAATCCCTAACCAAAGTGTTTCGTGAATTTACAAAGGAGAAGCGGTTCTGTGGAGTAGGAAGTGTAAAAACTAATATTGGTCACCTTTTAAGTGCAGCAGGTATTGCGAGTTTTATTAAAGTAGTACTTTCTTTATATCATAAAAAGATTCCACCTACTTTAAATTGCGAGACTCCAAACAAGAGATTTGAATTTTCGGAATCCCCTTTTTATCCGAATGTTCATCTGAGTGATTGGGAGCAACGAGAAGGGATACGCCGTGCAGGGATTAGCTCTTTTGGTTTTGGTGGAACGAATGCCCATATCATTGTTAGTGAAATAGATCAGCAATTAATAAGTGGATATAAACAAAAAAGAACATCCTTGTCACCAGTGAAATTTAATCGTACTTATTATTGGTTGGATAAGGAAGATATTATCTCAAAAGGAGAGGGGAATCTTCCTTCATTATTTGAATTTGAAATGAGTTAAAAGGAAGTGGTATATGTGGATCATCTTAATAATATCCAATGTAATATTATTGTGAAAAATGACAATTTTATATTGCGTGATCATCAGGTTCATCAAGTTCGAATTATGCCAGGAGTTACTTTTTTAGACCTAATATATAATATTTTGAAGAAAAAGGGATTTCCGCTTGAGCAATTAGAATTGCGGAATATTCTTTTTAAAGAAGCGGTCGCAACAACAGAATCTTATGATAAGAAGTTATTGATTAGTATAAAAAAAGAAGAGGACTCCAAATCATGGAAGGTTATTGCTCGAAGTAAAAAAGTAAAAAATAATCATGATTTAGAAGAAAATTGGATACAAAACCTCGAATGTGAAATTCATTTAGTTGATAAAGAAAGTATGAACCGGATTGATATTGAAGGGTTAAAACGGCAGGCGTTTGAATCTGGAGATATGGATAAAGTGTATGCATTAGCAAGGGAAATGGGAATTCATCATTATGAATTTATGAAGGGATTAGGGACTTTATATAAAGGAAGACAGTTTCTTCTCGCAGAAGTTTCGTTGAGTCCATTGGCTCAAAAATATTTAAACCAGTTTTATTTGCATCCTGCTCATCTGGATTGTTCCACTTTGATACCATTTTTACATGATCAAAATATTGATTCATCAGCACCTTTTATTCCATTATATATTGAAGCGTTTCGTGCTTCTGGTAGGTTAGGAAAAAAATGTTATGTATATGTAAGTCAACCAGAAAAAGGTGGATTAGAAAAAGATATTATAGCCAATAATTATGAAATATACAATATAGATGGCGAGAAAATTGCTTCTTTTAAAAAGCTATCGGCTAAACGAATTCGTTTTAAAAAATTAATTACTAGATTTCAAGGGGAAGACGAGATAGTTGAGGTGAAAAGAGATAATCAGTATCTAATACAGCAAAATTCCGAAGAGAAACGTAAGTCGCTTACAATTGAAGATGACCTACGTAGGATGATTGCAAATGTACAAAATAAATCTGTAGAAGAAATTAGTGTAGAAGTAGCATTTTATGATCAAGGCTTAGATTCTACAAATCTATTGGATATAGTCAAACAAGTTGAACAGAAAATTAATACTCAACTATATCCAACTTTATTATTTGAATATAATAATATTAAAGAATTAACAGTCTATCTGACTCAAGAATATGGAGAACAATATAAAGCTTATCTTGAGAATAATCAGGAAGAGGCAATTTTAGGGAAAGCTAAACCTGAAGAGGAAGATGAAATAATTAGGATAAAAAGAGATACTCAACCTATAATCGAGCAGAATGTCGAAGGGCAACATAAGTCACTTACAATTGAAGATGACCTACGTAGGATGATTGCAAATGTACAAAATAAATCTGTAGAAGAAATTAGTGTAGAAGTAGCATTTTATGATCAAGGCTTAGATTCTACAAATCTATTGGATATAGTCAAACAAGTTGAACAGAAAATTAATACTCAACTATATCCAACTTTATTATTTGAATATAATAATATTAAAGAATTAACAGTCTATCTGACTCAAGAATATGGAGAACAATATAAAGCTTATCTTGAGAATAATCAGGAAGAGATAATTTCAGAGAGAGCTATATCAAAATTAAAATTGAAACAGATTGAAGAGAATTCACATTCTCTTCAATCTAATCGTGTTATGGATATTGCTATTATTGGATTAGCAGGTAAATATCCGCAATCCCCTAATATAGATGATTTTTGGGGAAATATAGTAGCGGGGGAGGATTGTATTACAGAAGTACCTAAAGATCATTGGGATTTTAATTTACATTATGATGCGAATCCAACAACCAGTGATAAAACATATAGTAAATGGGGAGGATTTATTTCTGATGTTGATAAGTTTGATCCACTCTTTTTTGGAATTGCTCCAAGAGAAGCTGAGATGTTGGATCCTCAGTTACGATTAATGTTAGAGACTGCTTGGCATACAGTAGAAGATGCTGGGTATACACCTGAAAAACTTTCTTCTCAAAAAGTGGGAGTGTATGTTGGAGTCATGAATAATGATTATACTTGGGTAGCTGCAGAAAGTTTTTTTCACACAGATCAATTTACAAGCCCAGGAAACTATAATCACGAGATTGCAAATCGTATTTCCTACTGTATGAATTTGCAAGGACCTAGTTTAACACTGGAAACAGCTTGTTCTTCATCATTAACAGCTATTCATATGGCAAGAAATGCAATTATGAATGGAGAATGTAATGTTGCATTAGCAGGCGGAGTTAACTTAAGTTTGCATCCGAGTAAGTATATGATGTTGAGTCAAATGAAGATTCTATCTTCTGACAATAAAGAAAAGACTTTTGATGAGAAGGCAGATGGATATGTACCTGGTGAAGGAGTGGGGATGGTTTTACTCAAATCATTAGAAGAAGCTATAAAGGATGGAGATCATATCTATGGAGTCATTAAAGGGTCTGCTATTAATCACTCTGGTTCAGGAGCAGGACATCATGTTCCGAATATAAAAGCTTTAGCCCAAGTAGCAAAAGAAAGTGTAGAACAGGCAAAGATACATCCTGAGCAAATTACATATATTGAGACACATGGCTCGGGTACTGTACTGGGGGATCCACTAGAATTAAAAGCCCTAGCTAAAGCTTTTGGGGATTTTACTGATAAAAAGGGCTTTTGTGCTCTGGGATCTAAAGCAAATTTAGGACATCTTGAAGCAGCATCAGGAATTTGTTCGTTGACAAAAGTATTATTAAGTATGAAATACAAGAAGATATTGAAGTGTAGCAATGTTGAAAATGTTAACCCAGCTATTACGCTCAATGATTATCCGTTTTATATTCCAGTAACAACAAAAGAATGGGAACATTCAGAGAGATCCAGGATAGCTGCAATTAACTCTTTTGGAATAGGTGGTTCTAATTCTTTTATGATTATAGAAGAGTTTTTGGGAAAGGAAATTGATCTAGACTGTTACGAACAAATACCACCACAATTAATTGTTCTTTCAGCACGAAAAGAAGATAGATTACGGGCATATGTGAAAAAATTTATAAATTTCTTAGCTAAAGAAGAGAATAGATTAACTGGGAGTGCCGCAAATTATTTTTTAACTAGAATGGCCTATACATTACAAACAGGACGCAAGCCTTTAAAAGAACGATTAGTTATTGTAACATCCAATTTACAGGATTTGTATGATAAATTACTAAAATATTATTTAGGAAATACAGAAATTGAGGGAGTACATTGTGGAAGTGTAAAAAAAGATGGAGGTTTGTTTTTCAAAAAACAAGATCAAATATTAAATAGCAATCCAGCTCATCTTGCTGAACTATGGATAAATGGAGAAGATGTAAAGTGGGACGAATTATATTCAAATATTCCGCAGCGCCTTTCATTACCAACGTATCCATTTTCTAGGAAACGCTACTGGGTTTCAAAGGAGCGTCATTCAACGCATAGTTCGATAAAAAAAGAAGAGGGGATGGAGAAAAAAGCTATGCTTGAGAAAGTTTTCACACCATCTAAAGCAGTATATCTTCGTAACGTATGGGAGAAACAAAGGTTAGAATCGGAATATCCTAAAGAAAACTTTGAAGGAACTATACTTTTATTCGATACGATTGAAGATAGACGAGATATGTTGCTTGAACGGGTTTCGAGCCAATTAGGAAAAGTAAGGGTTATTTTAGTAAAACCGAGCAATGAATACAGAAATCTCGGACAAGATACTTTTGAATTACGCCCTAATCAATTAAGTGATTATGAACAGTTAATAACTACGTTGAAATATCAAGGTTTATTTCCAAACAACATTTTATATTTGTGGTCTCAACACGAGTCTATTGATGAGGCAGAGATGTCAACTAGTGGGTTAGAGAGAGGAATCTATTCAGTATTTTTCCTTACTCAAACATTGATGAAACAAAAGGTAAATAAAAATATTAAGCTTCTATATACGTATATTCAAAATCAAGAGCAAAAACAACCAATTTATGCAGCGTTAGGAGGATTTTTTAAAACGCTTCATATAGAAAATCCGAATTTTCTATATAAGAAGATAGAATTAGATACATCCTATCAAGAATCAGTCCTGTTACAATTGCTGTTAGATGAGATAAGAATAAAAGATACAAAATTTGAAATTCGATATACGGAAAGAGAACGCTATGTACAAGAATTACAGCCATTTCATATGGATAACATACAATCTTCTTTGTTAAGAAAGAATGGAGTTTATCTTATTACAGGTGGTTTAGGCGAGATTGGATGCATCTTTGCTCGTTATCTTGCACAGGAAGTTAAAGCGAGGTTAGTTTTAACGGGGCGATCTGATTGTACAAATGATATAGAGTTCAAACTACAAGAGATTAGAGATTTGGGTGCAGAAGTAATGTATGTTAAAGCAGACATCTCAAATCAAGAAGATGTAAAAAAACTTATAAGCCAAGTTAAATCTGTATATGGTGAGCTTCATGGTGTTATTCATAGTGCGGGTGTAATTAGAGATGCGCTTGTTATTCAGAAAACAGCCTTAGATATACAAGCTGTATTAGCTCCAAAAGTTCATGGAACTATTTATTTAGATGAAGCAACGAAGGATGAGTGCATTGATTTCTTCGTTCTGTTTTCTTCGACTGCTGGAATGATGGGGAATATTGGACAAGCGGATTACGCTTTTGCTAACAGTTTTATGAATCATTACGCTGTGAGGAGAGAAGAGATGCACAAAAATCGTAAGCGTCATGGGAAAACGCTCTCGATTAACTGGCCGCTATGGCGTAACGGTGGAATGAAGGTGAATGAAGAAACTAAAAATAGTATGTTTGAAACTTATGGCATGTCCCCTATGAATACAGAGACAGGGCTCTACGCATTTAACAAAGGATTAAAGATTTCTGATAGTTATTTTGCAGTAATTGAGGGAGATGGAGAAAAATTCTTAAGAATGGTAGGGAATAATAAAGAAGTATCTTACTCTATGCAAGAGGATAAATTAATAACCGAAGTAGATCCTAAAAATTTACAAGCTAGTATAGAAAAAGATTTATTTTCTATTATTTCTAGTGTACTGAAAATTGATGAAGATGATATTGAAGTTGATACAGAAATGAGGGAGTTTGGCTTCGATTCCATTCTGTTAACCAAATTTAGTGAAGAATTGAGTAATAAATATAATCAAAACATTTTACCATCTATTTTCTTTGAACATGCTACTCTACAATCTTTAATTCAATATTTAGCAAAGGAGTACAAAGGGGAGATGATAGAGTATTATCAAGAAAGTCTCCAAGTTTCTCGGAAAGTTTCGAAACGAGAAGCTAGTATCAAATCTATGGATATTATAGAAGAAGACCGACAGGGAGAAGTGATAGCAGAGCCAATAGCTATTGTCGGAATAAGCGGTATGATGCCTCAGGCAGATGATTTAGAGAGTTTTTGGAAAAACATTGAACAAGGAAAAGATTTAATTACAGAAATACCAAACGATCGCTGGAGCTGGAAAGAGTATTGTGATGAACAGACAGAATATCATAAAACTAACTCTAAGTGGGGAGGTTTTATGAATAATATTGATAAGTTCGACCCGTTATTCTTTGGGATTTCCCCAAGAGAAGCAGAACTAATGGATCCTCAACAGCGCATTTTTATGGAAACGACATGGAAAACAATTGAAGATGCGGGTTATAAGGCTTCTGATTTATCTGGAACAAATACAGGATTATTTGTAGGCGTAGGTACTTCAGATTACCATGAGCTTATTCAAAATAATGTTTCTGAAATTAGTCCACAAGCGACAATAGGAACATCTCATTGCATTTTAGCAAATCGTATTTCGTACTTTCTGAATATCCATGGTCCAAGTGAGCCGATTGATACCGCGTGTTCTAGCTCAATCGTTGCGATTCATAGAGCAGTAGAAGCTATTCGAAACGGAAATTGTCAAATGGCCATTGCTGGAGGGATTAATATAATAGCAAGTCCAACGCTAAATACATCTTTTGCAAAGGCTGGGATGTTAGCTAAGGACGGTAAATGTAAAACATTTGATAATACAGCAAATGGATATGTCAGAGGAGAGGGAGTTGGAGCCCTTTTCTTAAAACCATTAAGTAAAGCGAAGGCAGATGGAGACCATATATATGCTGTAATTAAAGGAACAGCAGTCAATCACGGAGGGCGTGCAAACTCGTTGACCGCTCCTAATCCCATTGCTCAAAAAGAAGTTTTGGTTAAATCCTACAAGGAAGCGAAGGTTGATCCTACAACTATAAGCTATATTGAAGCGCATGGAACAGGAACGGCTCTTGGAGATCCGATTGAAATTAATGGACTTAAAAAGGCATTTGCTCAATTGTATAAAGAGTGGGGGAAACCATTATCTAAGAAGCCCCACTGTGGATTAGGATCAGTCAAAACAAATATTGGACATTTGGAAACTGCAGCTGGAATTGCAGGAGTTTTAAAAGTGATATTATCCATGAAACACAAGAAAATTCCAGGTAATATCCATTTGAATGAATTAAATGAATATATTGAATTGGAAAGCAGTCCGTTCTATGTTGTGAAGGAGACTCAGGATTGGGAACGTTTAAGAGATAGTGATAATAAAGAAGTGTTACGAAGAGCAGGGGTGAGCTCTTTTGGGTTTGGTGGCGTCAATGCACATGTTGTAATAGAGGAATATGAACAGCCAGCGGAGTCTATTGTACAGGGACAAGAACCACACATAATCATATTATCTGCTAAAAAAGAAGCGAACTTACAAGAGTATGCAAAAAAATTAGCTTATTTTTTACAGCATACAAAAGAGTCGATAGATTTAAATGCTATAGCTTATACTCTTCAAATCGGGCGGGAGCCAATGGAAGAGCGTTTAGCTTTAGTAGTTAGTACTGTTGAAGAACTTAAGGAGAAATTATATCAATACGTTCAAGGAAATAAGGAAGTCACGGGTATTTATCGAGGGAATGTGAAAAATAGTAAACTTAAAAATTTACTTTCTGGTAGAGCGGCAGAAGAATTTATAAAAATAATCATTGATGATCAGGATTATGCTAGATTAGCAGTGCTTTGGGTTTCTGGATTGGAGTTTGATTGGAGATTATTATACAAAGATTCTTCTCTTCAGCGTATATCGCTGCCAACTTATCCGTTTACTCGAGAAAGTTATTGGATTCCAATAGAAGCTCAAGAAAGTTATAACCAAAAAAGTTTAGCTTTACATCCGTTAGTGGATAACGTGAATATAAAACAAAGCTTAGATCAAGGGATAGTATTTTATAAAAATTTGCAACGTTCCGATATTATTGTTCAGGATCATCAATTAAAAGATCAGCCAATATTACCTGGGGTAGGGTATTTAGAGATGGCATATGCGGCTGTTTCTCAGCTTAATGAAGAAAAGCCATATAATATATCAAATGTTACTTGGTTGAAACCAATCTTAGTCGAGGATCGTAAAGAAGTTCAAATTGCAATTAAAGAAGATAAAGGATGCCTGAAATATGAAATCAAAACTCAGGAACAAGGAGAATCAATTATTCATGGAAGGGGAGATATTGAACCTGCGTCCCCTACCAATTATGAATATAGTGTGTCTATTCATGATATAAAGGCCAAGTGTAAAGAAAAAGTGGATAAAGAAACTTTTTACCATAAATTCTTAGAATTTGGATTGTACTATGGTTCCTATTTCCAAGGTGTACAAGAGGTCTGGATTGGAGAGGGGGAAGCACTGAGTTCAATTGCTTTACCATCTCAATTCAAACGAGAAAAGTCAATGTATACTCTACATCCAACTATAATGGATTCTGCATTACAAACAATGGCGAGTCTAATCTTTAAAAAAGGTAAAAAAGAAAAACTGAAATTACCATTCTCTGTAAAAAAGGTCGAGGTTTTTCAGGATTTAAAAAATGAAGGATATGCTTATGTACAAGAAATAGAACCAAATCATTTCCATATCGCTATTTTAGATGAAAATGGCAATATTTGTATCAAACTTCATGATGTGGTTATAAAGGAGATGAAAGATTCATTACAAAATCTTTTCTATACAACAAAATGGAAGCCAGAACCTTTAGTATTGGAACGAACAGAACAATATACTGGGAAAGCGGTCATTATACATCCGCAGCAAAGCTTAGGATTAGAACAAGCACTATTCGATGCCCATACTTCTCAAGAAGTTTATCAAATTCAATTGGGTAAGCAGACAAGGAAAATTGATGAATATGTTTGGGAATTGCAAGTAGATGATCCCTATGCTGTTGAAAAACTCGGTAGTATTTTGGAAGAGATAAATACGATTTACTATCTCGGTGGAATTCAAGCAATAGATAGTGATATCCACGACTTGGCTGAATTGGAAGCCAGTCAAGAAAGAGGAATAATCTCACTGTTTAGATTGATAAAATTATTGAAAAAACAAGGTTTGAAGGAAAAACAGGTTCAAATAAAGGTTATTACAAATAATGTGCATAAAATCATGAATGAAACTATTATTCCTCCTTATGCAGCAAGTTTATTTGGGTTTACAAAATCGTTGGTGAAAGAATATCCCAATTGGTCTATTAGTTGTATTGATCTCGACCTAGAGGAAAATAATATGGAATCTTTAGCGGGTCATATTCTGATAGAGCCAGGTAGTTCGAATGGAAGTGAAGTAGTAATTCGAGAGGGAGTACGTTATATACAAAGTGTCGAGCCAATTCATCTACCGGTAACGAGTGAAATTCCTTTTACAAATAATGGCGTATATATGATTTTAGGGGGAGCAGGCGGTATCGGACTAGAGTTGAGTAAATATTTAATGGAAACAGTACAGGCAAAAGTAATTTTGATAGGAAGAAGCTCATTAACAAAAGAGAAAGAAGAAAAAATAGCTAACATCGAGAAGTATGGTGGAAAAGTTATGTATCTTCAGGCAGATGCCACTGATTTAATAAGCATGACTAAAGCTGTTAACGAAGCAAACAAAGCATTTGGTAACATTGATGGGATAATTCATTCGGCTCTTGTGTTACATGATAAGACAATTGATTATATGGAAGAAGAAACTTTACGTAAAGTTCTTGCTCCGAAAGTGACAGGAAGTGTGAATTTTTATAAGGCATTACAGAAACAAAAATTAGATTTTATAATGTTCTTTTCATCCGCACAATCTTTACTGGGTGGTATAGGTCAAAGTAATTATGCAGCGGCATCAACTTTTAAAGACGCTTTTGCACATTATTTAAGTCATTATGAAAAATGTCCAGTTAAACTGATTAATTGGGGATTTTGGGGACAGGTAGGTGTTGTAGCTACAGAAGAGTATAACGAAAAATTGGAATTAAATGGTGTTGGTTCTATCCAATCTCATGAAGGAATAGATGCAATACAAAGGATTTTAACACACCCTGTTATTCAAGTTATGCCATTTAAGGGGACTAAATCTTTATTAAAATCTATAGATGTTCAATTACAAAATCAAGTTGAAATTTATCCAATGAAAGTTCCATCTTTACTTGAAACTACCGTGAAGCAGACAAAGACTCTGTTACCGGATGTAACAAAAATTTATCAACATCAACAGACTATGCGACAGCTTAAAAGTTTTGCCCAACATTTAGTGCTATCGGCTTTTCAGCGAATGGGCGCATTTCATCGAAGTGAAGAGTATTATCATAAGGAAAAACTAAAACAAAAATTAGGAATTATTCCAACTTATAAACGTCTGTATGAGGCTTTATTAAGTATTTTAGTTGAGGCTGATTTTATTACAATCATAGATCAGAATATTTTCACTACGAAGCGTTTAGAAAGTCCTGAAATCAAAAAAAATATTAATAATATACAGGGTTTCAAAAGCAATTTAGTATGTACACATCCTGAGCTTGAAGCTCATGTGAATTTAATGGATGTATGTGTTGATGCTTATCCATCTGTGCTAACTGGAAAACAAAAATCTATGGAAATTATGTTTCCGGAAGGCTCTACTTCTTTAGTTGAGAAAATCTATAAAGGAAATGAAAGTGCTGATTATAACAATCTTATTGTAGGCAAAATCATACAAAGCTATGTTGAACAACGTCTTGCTCGTAATCCACAGGATAAAATTAGAATTTTAGAAGTGGGAGCGGGGACCGGGGGAACAAGTCATTTTGTATTAGAAGCCATTTCAAAATATAAAAATAATATCGAATACTTATTTACCGATGTTTCACGAGGCTTTACCCATCATAGTGAGAGAGTATTTGGAGAAAGGTATCCATTTATTGAGTTTAAAGTACTTGATATTGAAAATAACCCTGAGCAGCAAGGTTTTGAATTGAATAGTATTGATGTCATGTTTGGTAGCAATGTCATGCATGCTACGAAGGAAATTAACAATACTTTAAATCAAACTAAGAAATTACTTAAAGCCAATGGCCTCATTGTAATAAATGAAGTTACGCAAGCACAAGATTTTCTAACGTTAACGTTTGGACTAGCTGATGGTTGGTGGTTATATGAAGATGAACACTATCGTTTAAAAGATTCACCATTACTTAGTCCGACTACATGGAAATCATTGCTCGCTTTCAATGGTTTTAAGAAAGTGAAAGAAGTTAATTTTTCTGATGAGTTCATCGGAGAGTGGGACCAAAGTGTTATTGTAGCTGAAAGTGATGGTCAAGTAGTTATAAATACTTTTGATCAGGAAAATCAAAAGCAACACGTGAGAAAGTTTTCATTGGAAAATAAATTAGATGCTATATTACCTAAAAAAGGTGTGAAACAAGTACATTTGCAATCTGATTTACTGGAAAAAACAAGAGAGTATCTTATTAAGAAATTTGCACAAATATTGAAAATGAATAACGACATGATAGACAGTAAAGCGACTTTTGAAAGATACGGAGTAGATTCTCTTGTAAGTATGGAAATTAACAGATGTCTTGAACAAGAATTTGGTAAACTTCCTTCCACCTTATTGTTTGAATATATGACTATCGAGAAACTTAGTAAATATTTTATCTCGGAGCATGCTGAGCGTTTGCAAGAGATATTAAATTCGGAATTAGTAGGTGTTATGGAAGCGGATGAAATTTTTCAAAGTATCGATGAGGTTGCAACGACTCATGAGGAAGGAAATGAAGGAAATCTACCTTTAGATAATATCGGAGATCTGGTGGATAGCCTATCGGATGATGAGGTGGATATGTGGTTAAGTAAATTAATATAAATTTGAATGGAAGAACCAAAGGAGGAACAATATGGGGAATTCAGAAGGCATTCAAAAAAGGCAATTACTTAAACAACTTCTTGCAAAAGTACCTCTAACTAATTCTGCTAAAGATATAGCAATTATTGGTGTAAGTGGACAATATCCCATGGCAGAAACATTGGATGTTTTTTGGGATAATTTGAAGGAAGGTAAAAATTGTATTACCGAAGTTCCAAAAGATCGCTGGGATTGGGAAGGTTATTACCTTCCTGATTCTAGGGAACAAGGAACGAGTTATAGTAAATGGGGGGGGTTTATTAAAGATATTGATAAATTTGACCCATGGTTTTTCCAGATTACGCCCAAAGAAGCCGAGGAAATGGATCCGCAGGAAAGACTATTTTTACAAACAGCGTGGGCTGTGTTAGAGGATGCAGGAGTGACCCGGGAATCACTTACTGAGGAGAATGAAAAGGTGGGTGTCTTTGTAGGAGTTATGAATAACTTCTATACGCGTCATGGAGGAAATTCGGCATATTGGTCAATAGCCAATCGTATTTCCTATTTTTTCAACTTTCAAGGACCAAGCATCACGGTAGATACAGCTTGTTCTTCTTCTTTGACAGCGATTCATTTAGCATGTGAAAGCCTTAAAAAAGGCGAATGTCATACCGCCATTGCCGGGGGGGTCAACTTGATTGTCCATCCAGAGCATTATAACAATTTGTCTCAAATGAACATGCTATCAAAAGGTGAGAAATGTAGAGCATTTGGTGCTGAAGCAGATGGTTTTGTTGACGGAGAAGGAGTAGGGGCAGTCTTATTAAAAACAGTGGAAAAAGCTATTGCAGATGGAGACCATATTTATGCGGTTATTAAAGGGACTTCCATTAATGCAGGTGGGAAAACGAGTGGTTACACTGTACCTAACCCTAATGCACAAGCAAACCTAATTAAAGAAGCGTTAGAGAATGCACAAGTTGATCCAGCTACAATCTCTTATGTTGAAGCTCATGGTACAGGTACATCATTAGGAGACCCAATTGAAATTGCTGGGCTAACAAAAGCTTTTCAAATGAAAAAATATAAACCAGCTTTTTGTGCAATAGGATCTGTTAAATCTAATATTGGTCATTTGGAATCAGCAGCTGGAATCGCGGGTTTAACGAAAGTACTATGTCAAATGAAACATAAACAGCTAGTTCCTTCTCTCCATTCAGAACAATTGAATCCTAATATTGCTTTTGAAGAAACGCCTTTTTATGTACAGCGTAAATTATCTGAATGGAAACAGCCTATAGTGGAGAGTAATGGTAAACGTAAGATTCTCCCAAGAAGGGCAAGTATTAGCTCGTTTGGAGCAGGAGGAGCGAATGCACATCTTATTTTAGAAGAACATGAAGAAAGCTCTTACTCTTATCATAATGAAGCATATTTGATTTTGCTCTCCGCTAAAGATAAAGAAAGACTACGGGATTATGCTTATAATTTGCAAGTCTTTTTAGAGCGTTATGCTAAACCACTTAATCTTGCTGATATTGCGTATACTTTGCAAGTTGGTCGCGAGGAGATGGAAGAAAGATTAGCAATTGTGACTGATAATAAAGAATCGTTACAAGAGTTGCTTAAGCAATTTTATAAGGGTGAGGATGCACCTGACCTTTATTGTAGTAACGTTACAAAATCACAAATACAACAGGAAATGGTAGAAGAATATATTAAACAAAATAATGTAAAAGGACTTGCAGAACTTTGGGTTTGTGGTGCAACTATTAATTGGACAAATTTTTATAAAGAAAGAAAACTAAAGAAAATTTCTCTTCCTACTTATCCTTTTGCTAAAGAACGGTATTGGGTAGCTGGCAAAGAGGAAAACGTTACAAATCAAAAATCAGAAAAGTTACATCCTTTGATTGACCGTAATGTTTCAATATTGGGAGAACAAAAGTTTACGTTAGGTTTAGCTAACCAAGAATTTTATATAAAAGACCATAAAGTGTTTGGTAAAGAAATTTTACCGGGTACTATAATTTTAGAAATGGCAAGGGCGGCTGGCAATTTGTCAGTTGATAAAACAGTGCGTGTAATTAAGAATGTAATTTGGAATACGCCAATTACCTCTTCTTTAGATAATCAAGGATTCGTACTAGGGGATGTAGCAATTAGTTTATATTCAACCGAAGAAGGAATTGACTATGAGGTATGGAGTTCGGATAAAGGAATTAAAAAGGTACTTCATGCTCGAGGACAAATGTTTTATGAGTTAGAGAATACAGATGAAATATTGGATCTTAAAACTATTGAGTCTCGTTGTAAAAATATAAAGGATAGGGAAGAATGCTATCATTTATTTCAAAGAGCAAACTTAAATTACGGTCCGAGTTTTCAAACAATTCAACGTTTATACTTGAGTCGGAGCGAAGCACTTTCTGCTTTACAATTACCAGCTCATTTAAAAGAGAGCTTTTCTTCTTTTGAGTTACATCCTTCTTTGCTAGATGGAGCACTCCAAACGGTCATGGGACTTATAGTGAATGTTGAAGGGGAACAAGAACTAACCTATCTTCCTGTTTCTCTAGGAGAATTGGAGATCTTACAACCATTGAATGAGAAATGTTATGCCTATGTGACTTGGAAAGAGGAACAGCCTGCCCCTAAAACAAAAATTAAGACATTTATGATTCAGCTTGTAAATGAAGTAGGACAAGTTTTAGTGAATATTAAGGATTTTTCTGTTGCAGCACTCCAAAGAAAAAGGTCGAATACACGAGAATCAGAGGTTGCATATTTACATGGGGTATGGAAGAAAAATGAATTAAAGCATAATGTGAAATATGCTAAAGTATCTGGCAATATACTATTGTTCGATACAGATAATGAGATGCGAAATAAGTTATATGAACAGTCCGAATGTCCAGAAGAATTAAAGGTTATTTTAGTAAAACAAGGGGAACAGTTTAATAAATTAGAAGGTGGAGCGTATCAAATAAATCCTGAGGACCCTGAAGATTATGAAAGGCTATTCCGTTTTCTTAAAGAAGAAAATCTGATGCCGAGTTACATTCTTCATCTATGGGCACAAAATGATTTTGAAAAAAATTTAGAAAAGCAACTTAACCAAAGTGTATATTCCATTTTTTATTTGAGTCAAGTAATAATGGCTCAAAAATTACAGGATAATATATCCCTTGTATATGTATATCCATCATTACAAGGGGCAGTTCAACCACAATATGCGGCCTTAGGTGCCCTAATAAAAACAATTCAACTAGAGAGCTCGATATTAGTTGCCAAAACAATAGAGATTGATGATTCTAAGATGCAATCTTTTCAACTTTCTGATCTTTTATTTGCTGAATTAGTAATGGACAATACTAAAGAGACGGAAATTAAATATGATTCAAATCAGCGATTTGTTAAAGTATTACAAGAATGGATACCCCAAGAAATAAATGAGCCAGTGGCTTTTCGAAAAAACGGAGTATATATCATTACTGGCGGTACAGGGGGACTTGGCTTTCTTTTTGCTAAACATTTAGCAGAACGAGTTCAAGCTAAGTTAATACTCGTGGGACGCTCTGAATTGAACTCTGAAAAAGAACAACAAGTGCGAGAACTTGAAAATTTGGGTGCAGAGGTGCTTTATATTTCAGCTGATGTTTCAAAACAAGATGAAACAGCTAAGTTAATTAAACAAGTGAAGGGGCGTTTTAAGCACATTCACGGTGTAATTCATAGTGCTGGGGTTACTCGAGATGCGTTTGTACACAAGAAAACAAAAAAAAATATGAAAGATGTATTGGCTCCTAAAGTATACGGAACGGTATGGATCGATGAATATACTAAGGAGGAAAAACTCGATTTCTTTGCTTTATTCTCTTCTCTTGCAGGAGAACTAGGAAATGTAGGACAAGCAGACTATGCCTATGCAAATAGCTTTATGGATTATTTTGCGATACTACGAGAACTAAAAAGAGAAAAACAACAACGATTTGGCAAAACACTTTCTATCAACTGGCCTTTTTGGGAGCAGGGTGGAATGAAGTTTGATCGTGATTCTCAACAGTGGATGGAGAATATACTTGGCATTGTTCCGTTACAAACAGAGAATGGAATACGAGCATTTGAAGAAGGGTTAAAGAATCATGTTTCACAATTCATTGTTCTAGAAGGAAAGAAACAAAAGATAATGGAAGGTTTGAAGAACAGGAATGCAAGAAATGTTTGGGTACAGGATGAGAAAGGATTAGAGAAACGAGAGAGAATTCAAATGCAAAAACAAGTAGAACAATATTTAAAAGAAATATTATCTATAGAAACAAAAATACCTGTATCAAGAATCATTGCTGAGGAACCTTTTGAAAAATATGGTATTGATTCGGTTATCATTATGCGTATGATACATCATCTGGAGAAACAGTTTGGTGAATTATCTAAAACATTGTATTTTGAATACCAGTCAATTAAAGAACTATCTAATTATTTTATTAAAAATCATAAACAAAATTTAATGGATTTATTTGGTGTAACTTTTGACAATAATTTAAAAACGGAGCATGTATACCGTCAATCCATTTCTAAGTCAAAGTATAGTCAGGAAAAATTCGGAAAAGAAAATGATAGGAAAGAAGAGATTGCTATCATTGGTGTAAGTGGAAGATACCCAATGGCTGATAATTTAGAAGAGTTTTGGAGAGTACTTAAAAATGGTAAAGACTGTATTACAGAAGTCCCTGAGGATCGATGGGATTATCGGCAATATTTTAAAGCAGGAGAGAAGACGGTTGGTAAGAGTTATACGAAATGGGGAGGATTTATTAATGATATAGATAAATTCGATTCACTATTCTTTAATATTTCCCCAAGAGAGGCTAAATTATTGGATCCTCAAGAACGTTTATTCTTAGAAACGGTTTGGCATACTTTAGAGGATGCTGGGTATAAGAAAAGTCAATTAGATAATGAGAATGTTGGGGTATTTGTTGGAGTAATGTATGGACAGTACCAATTGTTTGGTGCTGAAGAGCAAGTAAAAGGAAATTTTGTCCTTCCAAACTCTTCTTATGCATCTATTGCGAATCGTGTATCATATTATTTTAATTTCCATGGACCGAGTATTGCATTAGATACCATGTGTTCTTCGTCTCTCACTGCAATTCACTTGGCGGTGAGTAGCCTTCAAAATGGAGAGAGTAATCTTGCGATTGCAGGAGGAGTAAATATTACAGTTCATCCTAGTAAATATCTTCAGCTTAGTGAAGCGAATTTTGCTTCTAGTGATGGACGCTGTCGTAGCTTCGGAGAAGGTGGAGATGGCTATGTTCCTGGAGAAGGTGTAGGAGCTGTACTTTTAAAACCACTTAGACAGGCAGTTGCGGATGGAGATCATATCTATGGTGTAATCAAAGCCAGCACTTTAAATCATGGCGGCAAAACGAATGGATATACTGTACCTAATCCGAATGCTCAAGGAAAACTGATTACAGAAGCATTAGCAAAGGCAAAGGTTTCTGCAAGTGATATTAGTTATGTTGAAGCTCATGGAACAGGAACTTCATTAGGGGACCCAATTGAAATTACAGGATTAATGCAAGCCTATGGCAAAGGGAATAAAAAGCAATTTTGTTCTATCGGTTCGGTCAAATCTAATATTGGACATCTAGAATCTGCAGCAGGAATTGCAGCTCTTACCAAAGTATTATTGCAAATGAAGTATAAACAACTAGTTCCATCCATTCATTCAGGAAAATTAAATCCAAATATTAACTTTTTAAATTCACCGTTTCGTGTCCAATGCTCATTAGAGGAATGGAAACAGCCGATTGATATAAAAAGTGGAAAAGAGATAAAGATTCCTAGAATAGCAGGAATTAGTTCATTCGGAGCTGGAGGTGCTAACGCTCACCTTATTGTTCAGGAACACCACAATCAACCAGAAAAAATGATAGTAAAAGATGAGCCACAAGTGTTAGTGCTATCTGCAAAGAATGTAGAACAACTTAAAATTTATGCTTCAAATGTGGCGGAATTTTTAGAAAAAAACAAACCAGACATTCGAGCGGAAAAAACAGCTTTAATAGTACGGATTAAACAGGACTTATTAAATATGTTATCTGAAATATTGCATGTAGAAATAGAGGACATTGATAGTAATGAGAGCTTGACGGACTACGGAGTTGATCTTGTTAAATTTACTGCTTTTACCGATGTTATTAATCAAACATATCATATTAAGAGCGATCCTATGATTTGTACTGAATATTTGTCACTAGAGGATTTATCGCAACAGCTGTATCAAGATCATAGAGAAATTTTGAATAATTATTATCAAAAGAAAGTTCCTAGCGAAGAGAGCACAAAAGGTTTAAGAGATTCAGCTAGCCTTTCTGATATTGCATACACATTCCAAGTTGGTCGGGAAGCATTGGAAGCACGAATGGCGATAATCGCTTCTAGTAAAGAAGAGTTGAAATATAAATTAATACAATTTTATGAGGAAGATGATACAGCAGAAAATATTTATAGAGGAAACATTAATACAAAAACAAAGATTATGTCTCTTTTATCCAATGAGGATAGACAAAGTATGATCCAAAAGTGGATAGAACGAAGAGAACTTAGTAAGCTCGCAGAAGTGTGGGTAAATGGGATAGATATTGATTGGCATAAATTATCACAGGGACATAGAGAGAAGTGTTCAGTCCCAGTGTATCCGTTTAAAAAGGAACGGCATTGGATTAAAAGAATGAAGAATAGATCGATAGAAACAGTTAATAGTGAATTGACAGTAATGTATCCACTTATTGACAAGATTGATCCTGAATTGAGCTTACATACAAAAGGTGTTGTTTATAAGAAAAAAATAAAAAACAATGATTCAATTGTTCATGACCATAAAGTACAGAATCAGCTCATTTTGCCTGGGGTAGCTCATTTAGAAATGGTTTTAGAAGCACTACAGCAAGTAAAAAAGAAAAATAACTACAGTCTATCTAATGTTACTTGGCTGCAACCTATTATTGTGGATGGAGACGAAAAGGAGATTCATATTGTCATTAAAGAAGATAGTGGGTATTTGAAATATGAGATTCAAAGCTTTAATGACGAACAGTGTATTATTTATTCTAAAGGAGAATTGATTCTTAATAAACTATCAGATATTCAAGAAGAGGAATTTGTTGAAATAGAAAAAATTAAAGTAAGAGCAACTCGACAAATGAATCACCAAGAGTTATATCAAAGCTTTAAAAAAGTAGGGATTAACTACGGAGGATATTTTCAAGGTGTAGAGCATATCTGGGGAAATAATGACGAGGCTTTAGGAATATTGCGTATTTCGGATGTTTTCGAAAATGGAAAAGAACTGTATACATTGCATCCGACATTGATGGACGGGGCACTGCAAACAATCGCCGGGATTCTAAGTAGCAATAATGAGTTGAAACTTCCTTATGCCATAGGGAAAGTGGAGATAAAGCGAGTGTTATCTGAGTCTGGTTATGCTTATGTAAGAGTGGCTGGTAAAAATCGCTATAACATAATGTTATTAGATGAAACGGGTAGAGTTTGTATTAAATTGCATGAAGTTACTGTTCGGCCATTGAAAAGAAGTATTGAAGTACCTGAAATTTCTCATGATTTTTATTATAAGCCAAGTTGGAAGCCAGCTCCTTTAACAAAGCAGCCAGAATCAATTGTAGCCAATAAAGTCCTTATTATTGCTCCACATGAAAGTGCCGGACTCGCGGATGATTTGGCAAAAGTGCATGAGTCAAGTGAGGTTTATTATATTCAGCTAGGAGATGAATATAAACAACATTCACAGCGAAGCTGGGAAATAAAAACGGATGATCCTGAATCTTTCAGTAGATGCATGCAACAAATGTATGATATTGAGTTAATTTATTTTCTTGGTGGAATTCAAGTTGAAGAGGCTGAAATTGAAAATCTTACAAAATTAAATCAGAGCCAAGAAGAAGGAGTTTTAAGTTTATTTAGACTTCTCAAGGCATTAAGTGAACAGGGTTATTCTCAGAAAAGGCTTGAATTAAAAGTTATTACAAATAATGTATATCAGCTTATGGGGGATGAAATCACAATTCCATATTCTTCAAGTCTTCACGGGCTAACCAAATCTATGATGAAAGAGTATAAGAACTGGAATATTCATTATATTGACATTGATTTGTATCCATTTATTAATGGTACTTTATTGGAAGAACAAAACAAAATAATTCAATTAATTCTTGCAGAATCGATTGAAAATAAAGCCGAAGAGGTGCTGCTACGCAATGATAGGAGGTACGTTCGATCTCTTACACAAGTTTTACTACCAGCTAGTGAGAAAAGTGTCTTTAAATATCAAGGAGTCTACCTAATTCTAGGAGGCGCTGGTGGTATTGGACTTGAGTTAAGTCGCTACCTAGTAGAGCAAGTGGATGCAAGAATCGTGTTAATTGGACGTAGTAAATTGAATGCAGAGAAAAAGGAGAAGATTGCTAAAATTGAGTCCAAAGGCGGAAAAGTTTGCTACCTACAGGCAGACGCAACGAATTTAGCAAGCATGAAAGAGGCAGTTAGAAAAGCAAAAACATATTTTGGAAATATTAATGGTGTCATTCATTCTGCTATTGTTCTTCAAGATTGTAAACTGGAAAATATGGACGAACAGACTTTCCGTTCAGTCTTAAATCCTAAGGTACAAGGAAGTGTTATTCTTCATCAAGCATTACAAGGAGAAGTACTTGACTTTATGACATTCTTCTCTTCTGCACAATCTTTTGTAGGGAATGCTGGTCAGAGCAACTATGCAGCTGCATGTACTTTCAAAGATGCTTTTGCACACTATCTTAAACAGAAGGAAAGCTATCCTATTAAGATCATGAATTGGGGATATTGGGGTAGCGTAGGAATAGTAGCTACTAAAAAATATAATGAACGCTTAGCGAAGCAAGGGATATATTCCATCTCAGTAGAAGAAGGTATGGGAGCTGTTGAACGTTTGCTTAGTAATCCAATAAATCAAATCATGGCAATGAAAGCGGATGAAAAAGTATTAGAGAAAATCGGTATAGATGGTAAACATTCAAATGTACAACATCTTAAGGAAATGACAGCAATACTTGACTTGACTAAGAAACCTGTGATGAATAGTGCTAGTAAACAGCAGATGAAGAAAGCATTTAGTCAACTTAAGCAATTAAATAGACTTCTATTACTAAATGCATTTCAAAAAATGGGTGTTTTTTATCAAAATGGAGAACAATATCATATAGAAGATTTGTCTAAGCAGCTTGGGATTACGCTAAGTTATACACGGTTATTCAAGGCTTTATTAAACATTATGGCTAGAGCTGGATTTATAACAATAGAGGATTCTGTAGTATGCACGACAACAATGGTTGATAATAGTAATACAAAAAATAAATTGCAAAATTTAGAGCAGAAACGAAATGATTTAATATCTGTCCCAGAAATTAATGCACATGTAAATTTATTATGGGTTTGCTTTCAATATTATCCTGACATATTAAGAGGGAATATTGCAGCTACAGATATCTTATTCCCTGAATCATCTATGGAGTTAGTAGAAGGAATTTATCAAAAGAATGCTTCGGCCGATTACTTTAATCAACTGGTAGCCTGGGGACTTCGTTCTTATATTGAAAGAAGAACAGAAACTATGAAAGATAATGAGAAAATTAAAATTCTTGAAATTGGTGCGGGAACAGGGGGAACTAGCTCTGTAGTATTTAAAGAAATTCATGAATATGGCGACTGTTTACAATATGACTACACTGATATATCACCAAGCTTTACGAAATATGGAAAGAAAGTATATGGTGCTGCCAATCCTTTTGTCCAATTTAAACTACTAAATATTGAAAAAGATATTAAAGAACAAGGATATATATTAGGTCAATATGATGTGATTATTGCTACAAATGTGCTGCATGCTACGAAACGATTACAACATACACTAGAAAATATAAAAATGCTTTTAAAAACGAATGGTTGGATTATTATTAATGAAGCCACTATTGTTGATGATTTTGCAACCTTAACTTTTGGATTATTAGAAGGTTGGTGGCTGTATGATGATCTAGAAATGCGATTACCAGATTCTCCACTTCTTAGTGAAGAAATGTGGAAACAAAATTTGAAGCAAGTCGGATTTGAGAAAATAATAAATTTAGAGCCATTAGAGGAAGGACGTAATGGTCTTGTTCAAAATATTATAATTGGAGAAAGTAGTGGAATAATAGAAACTGTTAAACGGGATTTAAATAAGCAATTTATTTCGAAAGGAGATAAGTTCCAAGCACACCAAACTTCAAAACAAGTCATTCAGGAAGTAACAGTAGTACAAGAGAACCTAGTAAAACCATCCAGAATGACATTAGAAGAGCAACTGCATATAGTTGAGGAAAAAATACTTTCTGATGTGGCTAGCACTTTAGAAATTAATAAGACAGAAATCCAATTGGAAAGACCTTTTTCGGACTATGGTGTGGATTCTATTACAGGTTTAGAACTAATTAAAAATATTAACGAAACCTTTGGCGTTGCTCTCAAAACTACAGTCTTATTTGATTACAACAATATAAAAGATTTGGCAGCGTATATATATCATGAATATAAAGAATGTTTATCTCTAGTTTTTTCAGATAAATTTGTGAAAAAAGAATTTGATGAGGATTTAGATTTATTAGATAGATTAGTAGCTGATGAATTAACTGTTGATGAGGCCTATCAATTAATGGGGTGGAAGTATGAAGAGAGACATTAAAGAAATTTTGAGAATGGTAAAATGTGGTGAAATATCACCGGAACAAGGGAAACAATTAATGCAAAATATGAGTCAGAAGAATCAATCAATTATAAGTGACGATACTTTCCTGCGAGATAGAAAAGAGAACGAATATATGTCCTCGGTACATAGTGATTTTGTACACAAAACAGTTGTATTAGATAAACCGGGTAATATTTCTGATATTCAGATTAGCACCATAGATTTAAGTGATCCAGCTGAGAAAGAGGTACAAATCCTTGTTAAGGCATTTTCATTAAATTTTGGTGATTTATTGTGTGTAAAGGGATTATATCCTACCATGCCAGATTATCCATTTTCACCAGGATTTGAAATTTCTGGAGTAGTAGTTAAAACAGGAGCTGGAGTCACTCGAGTTAAAGCGGGAGACGAAGTGATTGGGTTAATGGGAGAACGCTTGGGTGGCCAAAGTTTGATAGTAAACACTGATGAGTCTTTTGTCGTCAAAAAACCAAAGAATATCACTCATGAAGAAGCATGTTCATTTCCTATTGTATACCTTACTATGCAACACGTGTTTGATAAGGCAATGATTAAAAAAGGGGAAAAAGTTCTTATTCAAACAGCAACAGGAGGTACAGGATTAATTGCAGTACAAATGGCATTTCTTCAAGGAGCTGAAATTTATGCGACAGCAGGTTCACAAGAAAAATTAGATTACCTTAGAAAAATGGGGGTTAAGCATCTTATTAATTATCGTGAGGAAGATTTTGCAGAAAAAGTTTTAGAAATGACAAATGGTCATGGTATTGATGTTCTCATTAATACTCTATCAGGAGATGCGATTCAAAAGGGACTAGAAATTCTAGCCCCTCAGGGTCGCTATCTTGAAATTGCGATGACTGGTTTAAAATCCGCCAAGCATATAGATCTATCTTATTTAGTAAACAATCAGACTTTTTATAGTGTTGATATGCGAAAGTTAATGTTAAATAAAAAGCAGGCAACGATACAATACCTAGATCGTATGTATGAAGTGTTGGAAAAAGGTAGCATTAAACCTACAGTTGATAAAGTATTTTCTTTCTCTGAAATCCAAAAAGCTTACCGTTATTTGGAAAACAGAAAGAATATTGGGAAAGTGGTCGTGACAACACCTCTTTCTTATTGGAATCATCAAACAAAGATAATGCTAAGTAATGAGAAATGTGTAAAAAATAGAGAGAAAATGATAGTGGATAGTCAGAGAGAGGTCGCTATTATTGGTATGTCTTGTCGTTTTCCGGGTGCAAAAAATAAAGATGAATTTTGGAACAATTTAGCTAATGGCGTTAGCTCAATTAAAGAAGTTCCAAAGGAACGTTGGGATTCTAAAGCTTATTACGATCCGGATTTAAAAAAATTAGATAAAACAAATTGTAAGTGGGGCGGGTTTTTAGAGGATATTGATCAATTTGATAGTTTGTTTTTTAACATTTCTGGAAAGGAAGCAGAATTGAGTGACCCTCAGCAACGCCTTCTATTAGAAGAAAGTTGGAATGCTTTAGAAGATGCAGGGTATGCAAATGATTATATTGGTAATAAAAAATGTTCAGTGTTTGTTGGTATTAGTAACGGTGATTATGTAGATAAAATGAATGAATTAGGGGTTCCGAAAGAAGCTCAATCATTTTGGGGAAACCATAATTCTGTATCTGTAGCAAGAATCTCATATTTTCTTAACCTTAAAGGACCAAGTATTGCTATCGATACAGCGTGTTCATCGGCTTTAGTCAGTACTCATATGGGATGTCAAAGCATTGCGTCAGGAGAAAGTGAATTGGTACTGACTGGAGGAGCTTTTATCAATGTTACACCTAAGTTTTTTATTGCTTCGAGCAATGCTAATATGCTTTCACCAGAAGGAAAAAGTGCAGCTTTTGATAATAACGCAAATGGATTTGTTCCTGGAGAAGGAGTCGTAATGTTTGTATTAAAACCTTTAGACGCAGCCTTGGAAGATGGTGATCACATCTATGGTGTCATTAAAAGTTCTGGAACTAACCAAGATGGAAGAACAAATGGTATCACAGCACCAAGTACGATTTCACAAACAGAACTGGAACAATTCGTATACGAGAAAGGCAATATTAATCCCGAAACTATTACTTATGTAGAAACGCATGGAACTAGTACTAAATTAGGTGATCCCATTGAAATTGAAGCGTTAACTAATGCATTTTGTAAGTACACAGATAAGAAGCAATATTGTGCAATAGGTTCTGTAAAAACGAACATTGGTCATGCTGCTACAGCAGCCGGAGGGGCCAGCTTAGCCAAGGTTTTGTTATCCCTAAAGCATAAAAAAATTCCACCTTCACTTAATTTTTGCACACCAAATGAACATATTGATTTTGAGAGTAGTCCATTTTATGTGAATTCAGAACTAAAGGATTGGAAGGTAGAACCGGGAGAGAAAAGAAGAGCAGCAATTAGTTCTTTTGGATTTAGTGGTACGAATGCTCATCTAGTAATTGAAGAGCCACCCCAAAAAACTTTATCTAATTCTTCTGAAGGATTGTATTTCGTTCCATTTTCTGCACGGAACGAAGACGCATTACAACAACAATTGCAGAACCTTAGGAGCTGGTTAGAGAAAGAATCGGCATGTTCGATTGGAGATCT
This sequence comes from Bacillus sp. DX4.1, assembly GCF_030348195.1. Taxonomy (NCBI): domain Bacteria; kingdom Bacillati; phylum Bacillota; class Bacilli; order Caryophanales; family Bacillaceae; genus Bacillus; species Bacillus sp. DX4.1. The sequence goes on from NZ_JAUCFT010000008.1 coordinate 680,079, forward strand.
TTGTTATACCTTGCTAGTGGGAAGAAAACATTTTGCCGTTCGTTCAGCTTTACTTGTAAGAAATATTGCTGAATTAAAACAGAAATTAGTTGATCTTTGTGAGAATAAAAATATAAGCAATTACCTTATTTCTGATCGAAAAAAATCTTCTCATAAAGAAAATGCTCTAGCAAAAGAGATGGGAGAAAAATTGATAAGAGAATTTAAAGAAGAGAACGTAAAAGGAGAGAAATATAAAGAAAAACTTTGGTCCTTACTCGAATTGTACGTGAATGGATATAAACTAGATTGGAACAAGTTTTACGAAGGTAGCAATTATCAGCGACTCCCATTACCTACTTATCCTTTCTCTTATCAACGTTTTTGGTTAAATCAGGAAAATGAAACGATAGTTAATAGTACAATTCAAGAATCGATACAGTCTCAAAGAGAATGGCTACATCCTTTGATTGAAAAAAACAATTCAGATCTAGAAGAGTATAAGTTTACTACAAAAATGACAGGTGATGAATTTTATCTTTCGGACCATATAATAAATAAAGAGAAGGTTCTTCCAGGTGTAGCTTATATTGAAATGATACGAGCTGCTGGTGAATTAGTAGGAAAAAGAAAAGTTAAAAAAATCAAAAATCTGGTGTGGAAGAGCCCGATTAAAGTTTATTCTTCTTCACAAGATATTCATATTAAGTTGCATCCACGTCAAACTGATGTTCAATACGAAATATTTAGCGGAGAAAATGAAAAAAGGACAATCCATCATCATGGGAAATTCATATTTGAAAATGATGATGTACAACCTGAGCGGATTAATATAGATAGTGTTATGCAAAGATGTGAAAAATTAATTGACGGACATGAAATGTACAATTTAATCACTCAGCGGAATCTTCATTTAGGCTCTAGTTTTCAAGTAATACAAGAAAGGTTTGGAAACAATAAGGAATTTGTATCAACAATCCAACTTCCACAAAAATTAATTGATGGAAGTGATAAATTTGAGCTGCATCCTTCTCTTATGGATGGAGCATTTCAAACCGCATTATTAGGAAAAGGATATAAAGAATTATATGTTCCGTTTTCTATAGATGAAGTAGAAATATTTCGAAATTTAAAAAATGCTTATTATGTTTATGCGATATGTACAAAAGATACTGAAGGCAAGTTAGGGAAATTTGATATTTATATTTTAGACGAGACTGGGCAAGTCTTAGTAAAAATAAAAGATTTTATAGCTAAACCATTTTTTGGTGAGAAGGAAGCGTCCTCTCCCTTATATTTCAAGAATGTATGGGAACCAGTAAAACTAAAGAGTAGCGGGGATATGGCACCTTTAGAAAAGATAATTATTTTTGATGAAAGTGAAGAACTTTGGAATAGTGTAAGGGGTAATTCTTCATCGATTATTTTGGTTAAGCGTGGTAATGGCTACCAAAAAATTAGTGATCAAATGTATGTTATTGATCCTAGTTGTGAAAGTGATTATGTGAGATTAATTCAAACGTTAAAAGAAGAAGATTTATTCCCAAAGCATATTCTTTATCTTTGGGCGAATGGAAATAGAAGTGAAAATAATGAAAGCATTGAGGAGGAGCTCAATCGAGGAATTTATTCGGTATTTTTTTTAACTAAAGCATTGATGTCTGAATCTCTCATAGAGCAGGTGCAATTTATATATACCTATGCACAGAAAAATGGACTTTCTAAACCAATACAGGCAGCGCTAAGTGGATTTTTTAAGTCGGTGCGTATTGAAAATAGTAAATTTATATGTCAATCAATAGCTCTAGAAACTTATTCAAAATCAGATATATTAGAGAGAGTATTGCCAGAATTAGAAGATACTTCAGAATCCTTAGAAGTTCGTTATGTAAATGGACAACGTTTCGTGAAGTTTATGCGAGAATTTCAATTTAAGGAAGAAGAGAAAAATACTTTGCCATGGAGACAGAAAGGGGTGTATCTGATAACTGGTGGCCTTGGTGGTATTGGCTTTTTATTTGCCCAGTATCTAGCCAAAGAATTTAAAGCAAAACTTGTGCTGGTAGGTCGTTCAGATTTAACCTCCGACAAGAAGGCAAGGCTAGAGGAACTTATTTCTTATGGAGCGGAAATTCTATATATAAAAGCGGATATTTCTAAGCGCCAAGAAGTAGAAAGCTTAATCTCAAAAACAAAAGAACAATATTATGAAATTCATGGTATTCTTCATTGTGCTGGCGTAATTCGTGATGCCATTATAAAGAAAAAAACGAATGAGCAAATAACACAAGTATTAGCTCCTAAAATTTTTGGAACGATTTGGCTAGATGAAGCAACGAAAAATGAAAAACTTGATTTGTTTGTATTATTTTCTTCCACCACCGCTGTAATTGGAAACATTGGTCAAAGCGATTATGCATATGCGAATGCTTTTATGGATCAATTTTCGGAAAGCCGTGAGCAATTAGTGAAAGCTTCACATAGATTTGGCAGAACACTTTCTATTAATTGGCCATTGTGGAAAGAAGGTGGCATGAAAATGGATAAGTCTATGGAAAAACTAATGACGAAAACAATAGGAATGATGCCACTAAGAACAGCAACTGGGATATATGCTGTCGAACAAGGCTTAATACACTCAGAAAACCAGTTTGTCATTCTTCAAGGAGCAAGAGATAAGATGAAAAAATTAGTCGGTGATATGGGGTGTTCTACTAATACTAAAGATAATGCTTCTACTTATCAGCCGACAGAGGGAACTATTCAAAATGAAAATTCATTAATAGAAAAGTTGCAGCAAGATCTTATTGAAATAGTAGCAGATATTTTGAAAATTAATCAGCAAGATATTTACTTAGATGAAGAAATGAGTGAATTCGGTTTTGATTCCTTATCTTTAACTGATTTAAGTAATAAGATAAATGAAAGATTTAATATTGAGATTATACCTGCTATTTTCTTTGAATATTCAAGATTAGATTCTGTAGTCGATTATTTAATAGAAGAATATAGTGAGCAAATTGTTCAATGCTATACAGGAGAGCGAGTTCAGACAGAATCTGTATTGCCTGAGAAGCCGGAGGATCCGCCTGTTCAATCGTCTGAATTATTGATTGGTGGGACTATTTCTACTAAAGAGCTTCATAGAGAAGAGACTATAAAAACTAAAGAAGAGAAACAAATGGAAATTTTAGAACCTGTAGCTATTATTGGAATGAGTGGTATTATGCCACAATCAGAGGATTTAGATGTTTTTTGGAAACACCTTGTGAAAGAGAAAGATCTTATCAGTGAAATTCCTAATGATCGTTGGGATTGGAAAGAATTGTATGGTGATCCGGTTTCAGGTTCTAACAAGACAAATATTAAATGGGGCGGATTCATGGGGGATATTGACAAATTTGATAGTTTGTTCTTTGGAATTTCTCCTAAAGAGGCAGAACTAATGGATCCTCAACAAAGGATTCTCATGGAAAATGTATGGAAAACAATTGAAGATGCAGGATATAAAGCATCTGAGTTATCTGGAACAAGAACAGGGATCTTTATTGGAGTTTCAAGTTCAGATTATGGAGATTTACAAACTCAAAGTGAAATTCAGGCTCAGACTTCTACAGGAATGTCACATTGTATCTTAACAAATCGAATTTCTTACCTACTTAATTTACATGGACCAAGTGAACCTATTGATACAGCGTGTTCCAGTTCACTAGTTGCTATTCATCGGGCGATAGAGCAAATTCAAAATGGAGAATGCGAATTAGCAATTGCAGGTGGTATTAATGTCATCGCAAGTCCTACATTATACCTCTCTTTTAATAAGGCTGGTATGCTCTGTGAGGATGGCAGATGTAAAACCTTTGATAAGGATGCTAATGGTTATGTAAGAGGAGAAGGCGTAGGTACGTTACTTTTAAAACCACTAAGTAGAGCAGAGGCTGATGGAGATCATATTTATGGTGTAATTAAAGGAAGTGCTGTTAATCATGGAGGGCGTGCTAACTCCTTGACGGCACCTAATCCTAATGCACAAGCAGATTTAATTATCCGTGCATGGAGAAAAGCGAAAGTTGATCCATCTACCGCATCTTATATTGAAACTCATGGAACTGGAACAGCTTTGGGAGATCCTATTGAAATTAATGGTCTAAAAAAAGCCTTTAATCAGTTGTATAAAGAATGGGGAAAATCAGTATCGGAGGAGAAAAAATGCGGAATTGGTTCAGTGAAAACGAATATTGGTCATATAGAGGCTGCGGCTGGAATTGCAGGTATTTGTAAAGTTCTGTTGGCTATGAAGAATAATGTTCTTCCCGCTAGCATTCATTACAAAGAACTAAATCCTTATATTAAGCTTGAAGATAGTCCATTCTATATTGTGAATAAAACTACTCCGTGGAAACAAATAAGAGATGAGCATAGTCGAATTATTCCAAGAAGAGCAGGAATTAGTTCTTTTGGCTTCGGAGGGGTCAATGCCCATATTGTAATTGAAGAATATCAAAAACCTTCTAATAAGCAAGAGGTTGTGACTCATGAATCGCAAATTATTATTTTATCAGCTAAGAATGAGGAATGCCTTAAAGAATATGCACGTAATATTGTTACCTCAATACAAGAAAATTATAGTTTAGAAGACATTGCTTATACATTACAAATTGGTAGAGAATCAATGGAAGAGAGATTAGCTGTAATTGTTGACAATAAGGAAGAACTGAAAGAAAGATTAACAAAGTATTGTGAGGGAAATAAGGAGATTCCTCATTTTTATCATGGAACTGTAACAGTTCAACAAGCAAAACGAATGGGAAAAGAAGGGGAAGGCCGAGAATATATCGAGGCGAGAATCAGAGAAAAAGATTATATGGAATTGTCTCAACTCTGGATAGTTGGAGCAGAAATTGATTGGGGTTTATTACATAGTGAAGGCAGTCCAAAGAGAATTTCGCTAGCAACTTATCCATTTGAGCGGGTATGCCATTGGGTTTCAGAGCGTAAGGTAAGGCATTTATTTGAAAAACAAGAAGAGGGAACAATAGATAGACATCCTTTAATTGATCAAAATATTTCGACCTTATTAGAAACTAAATTTATGAAATGTTTGCAAAGAGATACATTTTATTTAAAAGATCATGTAGTTCAGGGGAAAGAGACCCTTCCGGGCGTGGCTTATTTAGAGATGGCATATGCAGCAGGTACTGCCGTAGCTGAAAAAAGTGTGCAGAAGATTACTAATGTTATTTGGACACAACCTATTATTTTGGAAGATGATGGTGAACGGGATATTTATATTAAATTTAATAAGAATGCAGAAAATACTAGTTATGAAATATATAGTATGCAAAGTGATAATAAAATGACTCTACATTCACAAGGAAATCTTGAATTTGAATCTCCAAATGTAGTCACGCAACAAGAATTTGTTGACCTGGCCAATATTCGTGAAGAATGTAAGCAATCGAAAGAAGGAGAAGAGTGTTATCAGTTGTTTCAAAAAATAGGATTAACTTATGGAACGAGCTTTAAGGGTATTAAAAAGTTGTACCATAATGAGAGGGAATGTTTATCGTATATTGAATTGCCTAAAGTGATGGAGAGAAGTCTAGAGGACTTTGTATTACACCCTTCATTAATGGATGCAGCAATTCAATCTGTTATAGGTCTTCTGGGCCATAAACAATCTGAAACATTGTATTTACCATTTGGAATAGGTGAATTAGAAATATTAAATGAACTAACATCTAACTGTTATGCGTATATTGCTCTTTGCAACCAACCGACATCGTCAGACGCTTATAAATTTAATATTAAGATTACAGATGAGAATGGAAAAGTACTCATAAACATTAAAGAACTGTTAGTTTATCCTTTTCAACGACAATCAACTTTTACAACTACTAAATCGGTAAATCAGAATGATAAAAAAAGTGTAATTATGGAAATATTGCAGAAGGTGGAGAATGGTGAGTTGCACCCTGATAAGGCAAATAAGTTGATGGAGGACTTGTTACATGCATAAAAAACAATTAAGTCAAAAAGAAATTATTAAAATGGTACAAAATAGTGAATTATCTTCTCAAGAAGGATTTACATTAATTGAAGAATTGATGAAAACTAATCAAGGAGAAGCAACTCTGTATTATAAAAATATTTGGGAGAAATCCAATGAGGAGCCTGATTTAGGCTCCTCGGCATTAGGGAATATTTTGATTTTTGGTCTTCCTGGACAAAAACTTGATATTATAAAAGATCAAATTATAAAGCAAGTTGATTTTTCAACAATATTTGTGGTAAACCCAGGAACTAAATTTGAAAAACAAGAAAATAATACGTATGTAATTGATCCAAATAATGAAGCTGACTATCGTCGATTGTTTCAAGAACTTGCAGAACATAAGCGTATGCCGCAGACTATTGTTCATCAGTGGTCACATCAGAGCTTTTCCATTCAGGAAACAGAGATCCATTCGCAACTAACGAATAGTATTTACTCTTTATTTTATATAAGTAAAGCACTAATAGGGCGGTCAATTGTTAGTCGAACAAACGTTTTGTATGTATACCCTCAAAGCCGAGAAGATTTAATGCCACAATATGCTGGGGTAAGTGGCTTTGCTAAATCACTAATGAAAGAAAATCCTAATATTTTTATTAAAACAGTAGCAATAGATAGTAATTCTATAAAAGAATATAGCGACTTTTTAATTAGTGAGATGCAATTGGCTTTTGATTCTATAGAAGTAAAATATGAAAATGATAAAAGATTGGTTAGACACTTAAAAGAATTTATGCCAAAGGCACCACTGCAAGATGAATTACCACTTCAAGAATATGGTGTTTATGTAATCACAGGTGGTACTGGTGGAATCGGCATGTTATTTGCAAAATATTTAGCACAAAAAGTGAAAGCAAGGCTCATATTAGTTGGTCGTTCTCAATTAAATGGAGAGAAAGAAGAACAGTTAGAAGAGTTAAGGTCATTAGGTGCAGAAGTTGTTTATATTCAGGCTGATATTTCAAAGCGTGAAGATGTAGAGAAATTGATAATTGAAACAAAATCTTTGTTTCAGGTAATTAATGGAATTATTCATAGTGCTGGTGTAACACGTGATTCTTTTGTTTTAAAAAAGAATCAAGAAGAAATAGAAGCAGTATTAGCATCTAAAGTATACGGGACTATTTGGTTGGATGAAGTTACTAAATTTCAAAATTTAGATTTTTTTATTATGTTTTCTTCGATAGCTGCGGAGCTAGGGAATACAGGACAAACTGATTATGCTTATGCAAATAGTTTCATGGATCATTTCGCTGAACGTCGAGAAGATATGAAAAATATGATGATGCGTTCTGGAAAAACGCTCTCTATTAATTGGCCGCTATGGCAAGAGGGTGGTATGCGAGTAGATGTACATTCACAAAAGTTATTGAGTCAAATTAGTGGGCTTAAATCACTTAATACGAAAAAGGGCTATCAAGCTTTTGAAACGATTTTAAGTGAAGGTGATTCCCAAATAATGGTGTTGCTAGGCGAGAAAAATAAAATAGATAATATTATTAATCTCAAGCAAGATAAAATGCAAGAAGAATTAATCGATAATAAAAATAACGTGAAATTATCAAAAATTAATAAAAATGAGTTACTTGAAAAAACAGCAATCTATTTTAGAAATGTTTTATCTAAAGAAACAAAAGTTCCCGCACATAAAATACGCATGGAAGAACCTTTTGAAAAATATGGAATTGACTCTATGATTATTATAAATTTAACCAGAGAGTTAGAGAAAGATTTTGGGAAATTATCTAAAACTTTGTTTTTTGAGTATCAAAATTTGCATGATTTATCTAATTATTTCGCGATTAATTATTCACAGGTTTTGGTGGAAAAATTAGGAATATCTATTCTGGATAAAGCGGATGGGAAGCAAATGCAGAATCCTATTTATGAAGCAAAAAAAGAAGAAAAAGAAGAAAAAGGAAGGGGGAATAAAGAAATTAACACAATGCAAGAGCAAGGTGATATAGCTATTATTGGTATTAACGGACGTTATCCAATGGCCCAAACTCTTGATGAGTTCTGGGAAGTATTAAAGACGGGAAGAGATTGTATTACTGAAATTCCAGGAGAACGTTGGGATTACCATAAATACTATGAACCAAGTCAAAAGAAACAAGGGAAAACATACAGTAAGTGGGGAGGGTTCATCAAAGATATAGATAAATTTGATCCGCTGTTTTTTAATATTTCCCCAAAAGAAGCAGAGATGATGGATCCACAAGAACGATTATTTTTAGAAACAGTATGGCATACTATTGAAGACGCTGGTTATACGAGAAAACGTCTTGAACAAGATAAAATAGGGGTATTTGTTGGAGTGATGTACGGTCAATATCAATTATATGGTGCGGATAAAGAGCAGCAGGAGAATGGTTTCATTCCTACTTCTTCATATGCGTCTATTGCGAATCGCGTATCTTATTATTTTAATTTTCATGGTCCAAGCATAGCAATAGATACAATGTGTTCTTCGTCTCTGACTGCTATTCATTTAGCATGTACAAGTATTCGCAAGGGAGAGAGTAATTTAGCGATTGCAGGAGGAGTTAATGTAACAGCACATCCAAATAAGTATTTACAATTAAGTGCAGGAAATTTTACAGCTAGTGATGGACGCTGCCGCAGTTTTGGAGAAGGTGGGGACGGCTATGTTCCAGGTGAAGGGGTCGGAGCAGTCTTACTTAAGTCACTTGATCAAGCAATTGAGGATGGGGACTACATTTACGGCATTATTAAAGGAAGCGCCTTGAATCATGGAGGGAAGACAAATGGATATACAGTGCCAAATCCAAATGCACAAGCAGACTTGATTAAAGAAGCTTTCAAAGATGCAAATATTTCTCCGAATATAATTAGTTATTTAGAAGCTCATGGAACAGGAACTTCTTTAGGGGATCCGATTGAAATTACAGGACTAATGAAGGCTTTTCAAGATCAGACATTAAAAAAGCAAAGTTGTCCTATTGGTTCGGTAAAATCTAATATTGGACATTTAGAATCTGCAGCAGGAATTGCTGCACTAACAAAAGTATTACTGCAAATGAAACATAGGCAGATAGTACCTTCTATTCATTCAGAACGCTTAAATCCTAATATTAATTTTGTGGAATCACCATTTTACGTACCATCTAATTTGGCAGAGTGGAAGCAACCGGTTGTAATAGAGGGGAATAAACCGAAAAAGCTACCTCGAATTGCAGGAATTAGTTCTTTTGGTGCTGGAGGAGCAAATGCCCATATTATTATACAAGAGTATAATAATGAAACAGTTGTAGTAGAGAAAAAGGAAGATCCGCAGTTAATTCTGCTATCTGCTAAAAATAAAGAAAGACTGGTAGAACTCGCTTCTCAACTAATATATTTTTTAGGAGATAATAATTTTATCAATGAAAATTATTTTGATGAAGTGACTATTATAGAGAAACTAAAAAAAGATATAGCTCAAGTTGTTGCAGAGATGATGAACATTTGTGTTGAGGAACTTGATCTTGAGGAAAATGTCATAGAGTATGCCTTAAACCCTATTAATTTAAATAGGCTCGCTCAATCGATTAGTCAAACTTATAACATTGAGGTTAACCCTTCCATTTTCTCTGAAAATTCATCAGTTCATGTAATGACAAAACAATTATTTAAGGAATATAAGCAAGTATTTGCTGATTACTATGGTTTAAATATAATAAAAAATATGAATGTTAAGAAAAAACACAACTTGAATTTTGCAGATATTGCTTATACTTTACAGATTGGAAGAGAGGCGATGGATGAGAGATTAGCTCTTGTGGCGTCTAATATACAAGAGCTAATAGATAAATTGACCCAATATTGTCAAGGTAAGAATGCAATTGACAGTTTATATGAAGGAAATGTTCGAGATATTTCGAGATCTGCGGATCTATTTACAGGAGAATCTGGGGAATTATTTTTACGTACTATTACTGAAAATAAAGAACTTGTGAAGTTAGCTGAGCTTTGGCTATCTGATGTTCAAATTAATTGGCAATCATTGTATGAAGTGGGAGTCAAAAGAATTCATCTTCCTCTTTATCCATTTGCTAGGGAACGTTATTGGGTACCAGTGATAGAAAAACAAGGACCAATTGAAAGACTTCATCCGTTGATTGAACGAAATATTTCAACATTAAGTGATATTAAATTTGCTACAAAATTATATGACAGTGAAGAATATGTAGAAGATTGTATGATTAATAATCAGAAAGTACTTCCAGCTCTTACAGCGTTAGAGATGGCATTTGCAGCTGGGAATCTTGTAAGTAAGCAAACTGTTCGAAAAGTAAAAGATGTAGTATGGGGAGAACTTCTTACGTTAGATAAAAATGCTTTAGATATGGAGATTAACTTATATTTAAATCAAGATACTGTAGAATTTGAAGTAACTAGCGTTGATGAAGAAGACATTATCTCAGTATCTACGCAAGGAATATTATCTTATCAAGAACAGCAGAAGTTAGCAGTAGAACAACTAAATATTCAAGGAATTAAGGAACGTTGTTTGCATGCTTATAATAAACAAGAGGTTTATAATTTACTACAAAAGCATGCTATTACTTATGGAACTAACTATCAAGTTATTCAAGAGCTAAGCTTAGGAAAGAGAGAAGCAATTGCACGCTTAGAAATTTCAGAATATCAAGTAGATGAGTTAGCTGATTTTATGCTTCATCCAGCATTGCTAGAGGGGATATTACAATGTATAAATGGATGGATGAATCAAACTGGACAAACTAGCTATTATCTTCCTTATAAAGTGAAGGAAGTAGAAGTTATGCAACGTGTAACAAGTAAGCACTTCTTTGTTTATGTAAAATGTGTTGAAAATGTAGCGGACAATAGTCAAGCATTCCATATAAAACTTTTGGATGAAAAGGGTCAAATGATTATCATGATGAAACACTTCATTGTAAGGCCAATGGAGGTACAAACTATAAAAGAATATACAGAACAAGGAATAATCATAGATCATTTACTTTCAGTTGAAAAATTAAAAAAATTAGTTGAACAAGATATTCAAAAAGCAGCTGCGAAAATTTTGAAGGTGAATCCAGAAAGATTTGATGTGAATAGTGAGTTCGATGAGTTTGGTTTCGATTCTGTAGGTTTAAAAGATTATGCGGATCAATTAAGCGAGATTTATAGGGTTGATATTTCGCCAACTGTATTCTTCGCGACATCCAGTATTCGTAGATTAACTGAGCACTTGCTTACAGAATTTGAACATGAGGTTAGAAACTACTATGAGGGATCATTTGAACATGGGAATAATTCAAAAGAGAAGGGAAAGGTTATTGTTAACAAGTCTTTACCTTCATTATCTAAGCGCTATGAAAATAGGGGAAGAAACCGTTTCGGAAAAAATAGTGAGCCAATTGCTATTATTGGTATGAGTGGTACATTTCCTAAGTCGAAGGATCTTAATGAATTTTGGGCGTATTTGGAATCAGAAACCAATTTAATTACAGAAATCCCTCATGATCGTTGGGATTGGCGTGATTATCATGAAGACTATGTTGATGGGAATATTAAAACTAAGTCTAAGTGGGGAGGTTTTGTTCCAGATGTAGATAAATTTGATCCGCGCTTTTTCAAAATTTCTCCACATGAAGCAGAGATGATGGATCCACAGCAACGTATGTTCATAGAAATTGTTTGGAAGACTATTGAAGATAGTGGGTATAGATCATCTGATTTGTCTGGAAGAAATATTGGTATTTTCGCTGGAGTTCAGTTTAGTGATTATCAGAAGATGCTTGCCAGCGAAGGAGAGCTTAATGCTCAGATGGGGCTCGGAAATGAACATTCTATTTTGGTAAATAGAATTTCTTACCTCTTTAATTTTCATGGACCAAGTGAGCCGTATAATACAGCCTGTGCAAGTGCCGGAACAGCTATTCATCGCGCGGTAAATTCGATTCGTACGGGAGAATGTGAAATGGCGATTGCAGGGGGTGTGTGTCTAAATTTAGCACCTTATACCATGATTAGTTCAGATCAATTAGGTATTTTGTCCCCGGATGGAAAATGTAAAACTTTAGATAAGGATGCGAATGGTTATGTAAAAGGAGAAGGCGTTGCTGCTATTTTATTAAAACCATTAAGCAAAGCTATCGAAGATCATGATAATATTCATGCTGTTATTAGGGGGACTGCAGTGAACCACGGTGGTAAAGCAACGTCTTTAACTGCCCCGAATCCTCAGGCACAATCGGCATTATTAGTTAAAGCGTATGAGGAAGCTAATATTGATATGGAAACTGTAGGTTACCTGGAACTTCATGGGACAGGAACTGAATTGGGTGATCCTGTAGAGATTGAGGGAATCAAGAATGCGTTTAAACAGTTATCAACTAATAGACGGAATCCAACTACCAAACAATATTATTGCGGACTAGGTTCAGTAAAAACAAATATTGGACATTTAGAGCCAGCCTCAGGCATTGCTGGTTTATTAAAAGTAGTCTTATCAATGAAACACAAAAAATTACCAGGCATGTTACATTTGAACAATGTGAATCCTTATGTGAATATAAGAAATTCACCTTTCTATATCGTAGATAAGACTCAAAATTGGAACAGAATGAAAGATGAAGATGGGGATGAGATTCCACTCCGTGCGGGTATTAGTTCTTTTGGATTTGGTGGAGCAAACTCTCATGTGGTATTAGAAGAATATGTACGAAAATCATATGTAGCAGAATTGAAAGAACCCAAAGTTTTTGTATTATCTGCTAAAAATATAGAAAGACTCAAAGAATATGCTCAGCGCATCATTCAATATCTAGAACAAGAATTTTCTGAACAGCCAGATCAATCTTTTACTGATCTAATTTATACTTTCCAAGTTGGAAGAGAAGAAATGACAGAACGTTTGGCATGTGTAGTATCTAGCGTAACCGAATTAGTTGATTATCTTCACAATTTTGTTGCTGGACATATTGACATGGAAAAAATGTATATTAGTAATAAACAAGATGTGAAAAAAGAGAATATTTCTCTGAATGAGTTAGGCAAAACTAAGATAGATATCGAAGAGCTAGCGAATGGTAAAGAGTGGGATAGAATAGCGAAGTTCTGGGTTAGAGGAGGAGAAATAGATTGGAACTTAATCTATGGTGAATTCAAACCACACCGTATGTCTTTACCAACTTATCCATTTTCTCGAGAACGCTATTGGGCACCAAAAGATAACAAAGTAAATATGATATCTATTAAGAAAAAGTCGAAAACTATAGGGAAAACAAAAAGAGAAGAAGGCGGCTTCTTTGGTGTTTTATCACCATTACAAAGCCGTATAGAATCTGAAGGAATAGAAGAAATAGCAGCTACAGAAGAGGTTGGTTTAAGTAAAAAATCAAAAGAAGTAGATAGTAATTTCCTTGAAGAGTTAAAAGTAATATTTGCAGATATACTTAAATTGAATAAAGGTGAGGTGCATGAGGACTACAATGTAGAAGAATATGGTGTCGACTCTGTAATTTCTTCTATAATTGTACAAAGAATTCAAGAGAAGTATAGTATTTCTATTCCTTTGTCTGCGATAGCAGAGTATCCAACACTTAATGAATTAACACAATTTGTCGAAGGCATAGTAATAAGTGAAGGAGGAGTATCGCGAAATTCACCAATGAAACCAAAACGCAAAGTCACATTTACAAAGCCAATAGAGAATACAATGAAAAAACAAAAATTACCACCAGAGCTTATCCCGTTGAATGCAACAGGAGCTTATCAAAATGCATTTTTTGTTCACGGTGGACCAGGATTGGCAGCTTTCTATAATAATTTATCAAAAACTTTAGGAAATGATTACCCAGTTTATGTGTTCCAAGCTAAGGGTGTTGACGGAAAAACTATGCCTAGAAACTTTGAAGAGATGGTTTCGCATTACATGCACTGTATAAGAATGGTTCAACCAAAAGGACCATATGTAATTGGTGGTTATTCCTTTGGAGGAATTATAGCTTTTGAAATGGCACAACGCTTTATGCGCCAGGGTGAAGAAGTGTCGAAGTTAATTATCTTTGATACTTTTCCACCTGATCCTGAGGCGAATGAGATTTTCTACTCTAATAGTGATCCTAATAACGCATTCTTTAAATTGATGATGGGTAACGAATTTGCAAATGCTCGAAAAAATAAAGCAGCATTAATTTTACCTAAGGACTTACAGGGTATTCATCCATTTTTGCATATTTCTCATATAGCTCAACTTGCCAAACAAAGAGGAGGAAATCCACTTCCAGTTGAAGAGATTTATAATTTTATTACAGGTGCTTGTCGACTCAATGATTATGCTGGAGCTACTTATGACACTTATAAGCCTCAAGCCTACTATGGAGATGTATTATATTTTAAAGCTACAGATGGTTTTGTTGGAGAAGACAATTGGATGGGATTAGATCCTGTCAATGTGTATAAGGATTATGATTACACAGGGCCTTGGCGTAAATGGGTGAAAGGAGATATGGATATTATTCAAGTTCCTTGTGACCACTTTAATATTTTAGAAGAGCCTTCCTTATCTATTGTTAAACGATTTATTCAAGCAAGTTTGTATTTAAAAACTGAAATCGAATATTAATTTATGTGCTTAAAAAGCCTATATCTAATAGATATGGGCTTTTTTGTAAAAAAAGTTGACAAAAAAAGTAAAAGTAAGATAAAATAAACCTGTAACCTATATGACCCAATTTTTTTTTCGTTCATACATTTTTAGAAAGAAAGGGGAGTAAGATGCCAAAAGCATTTACAGAGAGAGAGAAAGAAATTATTCGTAAAGATTTATTGGAAAAGGCGAAGGAATTTATGTCTATTTATGGCATTAACAAAACAGGGATTGGTGATTTAACAAGAGCTGTAGGTATCTCAAAAGGAGCCTTTTATTCCTTTTATAATTCAAAAGAAGAACTTTTTTTAGAAGTTCTAGAAAAATTCGAGAAAGAATTTTATGATCAATTATTTGAGGAGGGGTTCCAATCCGATAAAACACCGAAAGAGAATTTTAAAGAATTTTTTAAGAAAAGTTTATCTATTGTAGAAACAAATCCAATAATGAAAAGGTTGAATAACGAAGAACTTAAACATTTTTTACGTAAGTTGCCAGAGGAAAGGATACAAAATCATAGCAACCGGGATTTTAATCTGATTCTTCAGTTTGTTAATAAAGAAAAAGAAAAAGGGCATATTAAAGAGTACGATTCTCAAGCTATTGCGGGAGTAATTAGAAGCATATTTTTTATTTCACTACATAGAGAAGATTTTGTTAAAGAGGCGTATCCTCAGACAATAGATTTATTAATAGATATGGTTACTAGTTACTTAACTCAAGAATAAATATAGCTGTGGGGTGTGAAATGATTAAGTTGACAGACTTTTCAATGAAAAATGTAGCGGCGGTAATAATAATTATTATTATGTTGATCGGGGGAGGTTTTTATATGACCTCGACCTTGAAAATTGAGAGATTGCCAGATGTCTCTTTGCCCTACGTTACAGTAACTACCCAGTATTTAGCTCCACCCGATGAAATTGTAGAACAAATTACAGAGCCTTTGGAGAAAGCTGCATTAGGAATGGAAGGGGTAAAAAGTGTCAGCTCTACTTCTAGTGATAACTTTTCTTTAGTATCAATTGAATTAGAACCAGGAAAGAATCCAAAAGACCTAAAAAAAGATATGGAGAGTGCATTAAATAGTGTAAAGTTACCAGCAAAAGCTGAACCACAAGTTTCCACTATTACTGTTTCATCTTTACCAGTCTATACACTATCCGTTTATAGCGATAAATTGAATGAAAAAGAATTAAAAGATATCTACGATGAAGTTATTCTTCCTAAATTAAATTCTATTAAGGGTATGGAGCGTGTAGAAGTACTAGGAATGAGAGATGAAGTTCTTTCCATTAAATTGAATGCTGATGCACTTGAACAGCATGGACTAAGCCCAACGCAAGTATCTGAAATGGTTAAAGGATCTCTTGTATCTGCTCCAGTTGGAGCTGTTAATGTAATGAGTGATACAGAAGTCGTTCGGGTTAAGGGCGATGTTCAAACGGTTGAAAAATTAAAGACGTTAAAATTTATGACACCAACGGGTCAGTCTATTCAATTAAATAATATTGCTGAAGTGTCTATATCTAATGATTCTAAAACTATAGCACGTTTTAATGGAAAAGCAGCAATAGGGATTAATTTATATAAGACAAAAGATACAAATTCTGTTGAGTTTGCAGAAAAAATAGATAGTTCTGTAAAGAAATGGAAGGCAGACCTATCAGATGTTAAGTTTTATACTGTTTTGAATGATGCAACAGAGGTTAAAGAATCTATTCAAGGGATGATTCAAGAAGGGTCATTAGGAGCAATTCTAGCATCTTTAATGATTTTGCTCTTTTTGAAAAATATTAGGATGACATTGATAGTACTCGTATCGATTCCTCTATCAATCGTCACTACATTATTATTTATGGCACCTCTTAATATTACTTTAAATATTATGACTCTAGGAGGAATGATTATTGCTATTGGTCGTGTGGTAGATGATAGTATAGTAGTTATAGAGAATATCTATCGTCAATTACAACGGGCTCAAGAACGTAATGAATCTGTCATTAAATTTGCTACAAAGCAGGTTTCGTCTGCGATTACGTCTTCTACATTGACAACTGTAGCTGTATTTGCACCAATTGGATTTGTAACAGGAATTGTAGGTGAAGTGTTTCGACCATTTGCTTTAACGTTAGTATGTGCCTTAATGGCATCTTTACTTGTAGCACTTACTGTTATTCCAATGTTAGCGAAACTAATGGTGATGAGAGATAAAAAGATTGTATACCATGATAATAAGCTTAGTCCGATGACTTTAGCGTATAAACGTACGCTTGTGTGGTCTTTGAATAATCGTTTTAAAACTTTGGGGAGTGTAGCATTGATATTTATCTTATCTGTCGTATTTATTACTCCACAATTGCCAGTTTCATTTTTACCTGAGGCACAAAAAGATAAAAGCATGAAGATTCACATTGATATGCCAAAAGGAACATCATTAGAAGAAACGAACAACAGAATTCAGGAAATTGAAAGGAATTTAAAGGAAGAAAAAGATGTAAAAGGACATGCAACATATGATTATCTTAATGCTATTGTTGGCTATCGTGATGAAGAGGTTGATAGATTTTCATATAAAGCAACCATATTTGCTGAGTATAGTGATGATACTAATGCCACGCCTGCTATTGAGAGAACGAAAAATAGTATTTCTAAATTGCTTCCTGAAGGCTCAAACGTGCAAGTAATTCTTATTGCAAGCGATCAAGAATCAGCGGCAGCAACATCACATTTTTCTTATGTTCTTAAAGGAGAAAATAATGAGAAATTAGAAAAAGCAGCTACTATGGTAGAAAATAAAATGAAAGAGCACTCAGAATTATCTGATGTAAAAAACCACGCAGGTGAATCTAAGCAAGAGATTGAGATTAATGTAAATAACGATAAAGCACAAGAAAATGGTCTTGATTCTGGGCAGGTTATGTATATGGTTAGAAGTTGGATTGCAGAAGAGCAACTTACTTCATCTAAACTAGATAACAATAACTATAAAACAAAAGTGTATATAGATCCTAAATATAAAGATAGTGTTAAAAAGATTGGAGAATTATTACTAGTAAGTCCGGCAGGTAAAACTATGAAATTAAATGAAGTTGCTGATTTAAAACAAGTAACTGCACCATCAGCAATTTCTAGAGAAAATCAAGTTCGGACAGTTACAGTAAGTGCAAAAATTGATGTTGAAGACAAAGCGGGAGTGAGTAAAAAGATTGAAGGTGAGCTTGATAAACTTGATTTTCCTTCTGGGGTAACTGGGGAGCAAAAAGGAGTATCAAATGAGATTGATGAAGGATTTATACAGATGTTTGTAGCAATGGGAGCATCAATTTTTATTGTTTATCTTGTAATGGTACTTACTTTTGGTAATGCTGGCGCACCATTTGCTATTCTATTTTCATTACCACTTGCGGTAATCGGTGGTCTACTTGGGCTGCTAGTTACATCTGAGTCAATCAATGTTACTTCTTTAATTGGATTTTTAATGTTGATTGGTATTGTGGTAACGAATGCTATTGTATTGATAGATCGGGTACAGCAATTACGAGGGAGTGGATACTCTGTTAGAGAAGCCTTGATTGAGGCTGGCACAACACGGTTGAGACCAATTATAATGACGGCAGGTGCAACCATTATAGCACTTTTACCACTAGCGTTTGGAATGTCAAAAGGAACTTTAATTTCTAAAGGATTAGCAGTTGTTGTAATTGGTGGTTTAACTACCTCTACCTTGTTGACTTTAGTAGTAGTTCCATGCATTTACGAATTGATTGAAATTTTTAAAAATGGAATAAGTAGATTATTTAAAAAACGTTCTGGTAATGATCCTAACGAAAAAATGTCGATAGATAAATAAAACAGGACAGATTCTAATTTTTAAAATTCTATTGATTGTATTCCATCTTTATATTATTAAATACACTTATAGATACTTAAGGGGGACAAAAAAACATGAGTATTGCTGTCGATTTAAATAATCCTACACTATTTTTTAACGAGGAATTCTTTCAAAATCCATATCAGACTTATCGTGAATTGTTAAAAATGGGAGATATGAGCTTTGTAAATTTATATGGAGGTATGTGGTATCTGGCGAGCTATGATGTAATTACTGAGGTAATAACTGATAAGCGTGTATCTCATGACAATCTTCCATTCTTAGCAATGCAATTTACTCAGGAGCAGCAAATTGCATTGTCGGAATTTTTCAGGCTTAATAAACTTTGGTTAATTCATGCTGCTGACAAAGAACACAGACGTTATAGAACACTTCTTTCAAAAGCTTTTGGATTAGCTATGAAAGGAATAGGAAAAGAAATTGAAGCGATTGTTAATGAGCTTATTGATCGAGTAATTGATAAAGGGCAAATGGATTTTATCAAAGATTTCGCTTACTTATTACCTGGGATGGTAATTTCTAAAATGATTGGTATTCCTATGAAAGACCTAGATTTGGTTGTGAAGTCTTCTGATTTATCTTCTCAAGTATTTGGTTCTACTCAAGCTAATTTTGAAATGGCTCTTGAAGCACAGCGCAAATTAGTGGAACTAGATGCATATTTAAAGGCACTTATTGAAGAGAGAATGAATCAGCCTAAAGATGATTTATTAAGTTATCTTTTAAGTGTTGATGACAATGGAGATAAACTAACTGTTGAAGAGATTGCTGCTCAATGTGCTGCATTATTGTTTGGGGGACATGAAACTACAAGGAATTTATTAGGAAACGGATTATTAGCACTTATTAAAAATCCAAATCAAATGGAAGAATTGAGAAAAAACCCAAAATTAATTAAAACGGCAGTTCCAGAAATGCTTCGTTATGATAGTCCTGTTCAGTTCACTGTACGTGCTGTTGTAGAAGATATGGAGGTTCAGGGTCAAAAAATACCGGCAGGTTCACCTATTCTATTTTGTTTTGGTTCTGCTAATCATGACCCTAATAAATTTAATAATCCTGAAAGATTTGATATTAAACGTAATGAATCTCGTAATCTATCTTTTGGCATGGGAGCACATTCATGTACGGGCGCACAACTTGCACTTATGGAAGGAGAAATTGCATTTAATACATTATTAAAGAGGATCCCTGATATAAAATTAGTCAATAATACACCAAATTGGCATTATAATGCTGGTTTTAGAGGATTAAAAGATCTTCATATTACTTTCTAAAATCTAAATGGTGTTTTGTAAGATTAAAATAATCGGAATAATGCGTTTTTAATGAAGATTAAAAATGCATTATTCCATTTTTATAAAGGAGATAATAATCATGATTAATGTCAATGATCTATATTTTACTTATCCGGGTCAAGAAAAAGAAACGATAAAAGGGATGAACTTTTCTGTTGATCACGGAGAAATTTTTGGCTTTCTGGGTCCTTCAGGTGCCGGAAAAAGTACTGTGCAAAAAATAATTATCGGAATTTTGAAACGTTACAATGGGAATGTGAATGTATTAGGAAAAGAAATAGGGGACAGTAATTCAGACATTTATGAGAAAATAGGGGTTTCTTTTGAACTGCCTAATTTATATATTAAGTTTTCTGCTTTGGAAAACCTTAATTTTTTTCGTTCTTTTTATTCTGGAGAAACAGAAGAACCTATGAGATTACTTGAAATGGTAGGACTTGAAAAGTATGCTAATAATAAAGTATCTAGCTTCTCTAAAGGTATGAAAATGAGATTGAATTTTGCACGTTCGCTTTTAAATAAACCAAATCTTATTTTTTTAGATGAACCTACATCGGGTCTTGATCCTATTAATTCTAAAAGAATAACAGAAATTATTCTTCAAAAAAAGAGAGAGGGAAAGACAATTTTCTTAACAACTCATAATATGAGTGTGGCAGAAGAGATTTGTGATCGAGTTGCTTTTGTTGTGGACGGGAAAATTAGTTTAATTGATTCTCCTCGAGAGTTGAAATTGAAATATGGAAGGAAAAATTTACGTATAGAATATAAAGTAGGTAGTGAGAATAAAACATTTGAATTCAACTTGGATGACATTGGTAATAATTCGCAATTTTTGCATTTAATACGGAATAATAAAATAGAGCGTATGCACACTCAAGAAGCAACACTTCAGGACATTTTTATTGAAGTGACCGGAAGGAGTTTACTATGAGACTCTTATCTGCTGTTAAATACGATATAATTTCTCAATTTAGACACGGATTTTACTATGCCTATTTATTTGTGACAATTTTGTATATTGTTCTTTTAAGACTTTTGCCAGATGGGATTAGAACAAGTGTAGAAACTTTGGTGCTTTTTTCTGATCCAGTTGTACTTGGCTTTTATTTTATAGGTGGGATTGTTCTTTTGGAGAAAGCTCAAAACACATTAGATAGTTTATTTGTTACACCGTTTAGAGTCCATGAGTATATTACTTCTAAAATTATTTCCTTAACACTTTTAACGGTGGTTGCAAGCTTTGTAGTTGCTGGATTTACAAGAGATTCTGGCTTTGCTCCAATTCCTATGCTAATTGGAGTAACATTAAGTTCAATTTTTTTTACACTTCTTGGATTTGCGATAGTAGTACGTTCGAAATCCGTAAATAGTTATCTTTTAATTTCACCAGCATATACCCTGGTTTTCTTTTTACCGGTATTAGATTACATAAATATTTTTAAAACACCTTTATTCCATATCATACCAACATATCCAGCCTTGGTCCTCATTGATGGCGGGGGAGGAAACTTATCATTGTTTACGATGTTGTATTCAATTACGATAATAATTATTTGGATAATTATTGCTTATATTTGGGCATATCAGTCATTTTATAAATATATTATATTGAAGATAGGGGGAGGGGGGAATTGAGAAAATTAGTAGCTTTATCCCTTGGAGATCTTAAAAATATTACCCGTGATGCTATGTTAATTGTAGCAATTTTTGCTCCAATTGCTCTTGCTTTATTTGTCAAATTTACATTTCCATTTATAACTCAAACTGCATATGAAATGTTCTCTTTAAATCTTATAGAGCACTATGAATTTATTATGAGTTTTCTTATTCTACTGTCGCCTTTTATGGTAGGAGTAATGGCAGGATTAATGCTACTTGATGAACAAGATGAGAATATATTAGCATATATTGCAGTAACACCACTGTCTAAGTTAAAATATTTAATGTATCGTTTACTAAGTCCAATAGTTATTAGTTTTATTTTAACCCTTTTTATTCTGTTATTTACAGGAATAGTACAATTTAAGTATCAATTACTACCGATTGCTTTAATGGTGGCTTTAGAGGCACCAATTATGGCTTTGTTTTTAAGTAACTTTGCTAATAATAAAGTTGAAGGACTTGCAATAACTAAAGGAGCAGGAGTTATACTTTTTGCTCCACTAGTGGGTTATTTTATTACAGAAAAATGGAATTTAATTGCTGGAGTATTTCCGACATATTGGATTTCAAAAATATTTGTAGCAAGCTATGATAGTACACATAATTATATAATTTATATGATAATAGGGTTTATCGTTCATGGATTATATATTTTCTTTCTATTAAATAGATTTAACTACAAACAAACCTAATGATTAGATACGATACACGTATTCTTTTGTTAGACTGTGTAAAAAGACTTAATCTAGGTCTTTTTAGATGTCTACTTAATGTAAGGACTTAAATAAACTTTGTCCTTATTAACTATTTTAACACTAAAAAGAAAAGCGTTAAAAATTTAGAATTGTGTGTTTGATAAATAATTATAGTTATGATTTTTAACAGGATTCCAAGTTATGCTACAAATCTAATGGCAACAATGCAAGAAACATTAAAAGCATCTTCTGGTATTGATCTAAAAGAGTTATTGGAGGGCTTTGCTGGAAAAGGTGCCGTGCAACAGGCTGTGAATGACAAACCTGTTGTGCAAGTAGTAGAAGAAAAGGATAATAGTGAAAAATAATAAAAGAAGGCCCCTAGCATTAGGGGCTCTTCTACATATGTTCAGAAATAATAGGCGTTTCTTTAGAAGTATGATTCATTTCTTCTAATCTGTCTAACACTCTTCTTTTCTTATAGAGCATTTTACCTACTTCCGCGATTTCTTCAATTGTTTTTCGGTTTAAGTAAGCACCAAAAATCATTCCAGCAACAGGAATCATTTGAAATAATTTTTTCCAGCCGTAATTGTCACGATAAACAGTAAATACTTCGCGCCATGATTTAATTTGTGACATACTATCATCGTGATCGGAACGAGCATCAAAATATTTTAATTCATGAAGAATCGTTTGTTTTCCCACAATATCAGATGAAGAGAATTGTAAGCACTTTACGATGAAAAGTCGTTCTTGAACATCTTCAGGATTATAGCCATAACAAATTGCGATTTCTTGTAACACATTTAGTGACATGCTTAAAACTGCAGGGATATCAATTGCTAGTGTGAAGATGCCACCAAATCCAGTTGTAGCTCCTTGTGCAGTTGCAACTGATTTTCTGTTTTCAATAATTTTATCGACGATTGTATCCATCTCACTTAAAGGGAAATTTTGAACATCTTCTAGTGAAACGGCATTTTCAAATTTCTTTAAAGTTGTTTCCGGATGAATTAAATATTTGCTTCCAGAGTTGAGATATTGAATGAGTTCATCTAGTAAAACATTAATTTTTTTATGTATAAACTTTGGAGTTAACTTATCAAGAATAGCAAACGGGATTTTCCCCCATTTTTCAAAGAACCAAAGGTCTTCTTGGTCTTTCTCCCATTTTTCAATGTGTGCGATTTCTTCTAATAAAAGCTGTTTGGACTCCATCTTTTCCCTGCTTTCCTATAACCGTTTCTTTCTATTTTACTGGATATTTTTTGAATAATAAATAAAATAAAGCATCCGGCCATGCATAGAAGCGATCAGATCCTTTTCCTGCCCCATGCCAAGTGAGGAGAAAGAGAGAAAACGAGTGCAGGTCACCTTTTGTTATCTATAGTCGTGGCTATATGTCGAAAAATCAAAATGGATTTATATACTTTCTTATTCGTTTAACTTCATTGCAACGTTTTTTCCATTTACAAATACCTCAGCTACAGCTACTACAACTTCCATCATTTTCTCATGGCTTATCACGTTAGATGACAGAGAAATTACAGGATTGTCAGGTAGGATGCCTTGTATAGGAAGTAGATATGCTAGTACAATAAAATAGATATATAAGTTATGTAGAGCTGGTTTATTTTTATATGTCAGTATTTTCTGTGAAAAAATTGTAATTTGAAAGTGGTGGATTCAGTGAATCTATTGTTTGAAGCAATAAAGAATAAAAATCTTGAACAATTAATAAAAGCGATTCCAATGGTGGATATAGATGAACAAGATCAGTTTGGAAGAACGCCTTTGCATTATGCAATTGTAAAAAAGGCTCCTATTGAAATATTTGAAAGATTAATAGCTTTTGGGGCGAACCCAAATATAACAGATCGTCTACACGAGTCAGTACTTACTAAAGCGATTAAGTTTAATAATAAGCAAGCTGTGCAATGTTTAATGGGAAATGGAGTAGAACTCAATCATCCGAATGGGATCAAATGTACACCTTGGTTTCAGGCAAGACATACTCCAGAATTAGCTGATTTATTATTAGAAACAAAAGGAGCTATCCGATTGAAACTAACGGAAAGTGAACAAGCCATTATTGAAGATTGTCTGTATAGAGAGACTGCTGAAACAAATGCTTATTTTTATAAATTGAATACACCAGAATTACTACATGCTTTTGTTTTACATTTTAATTGGGATGCTGATTTACAGCCGATGGAAATGGTATTACAACACGCTAATTGCCAGGAGATTACTGCTATTGAAATGTTTGAATTAGTAGATGGATATTATTGGATGGAACAGAAAAATAGTAATGATGAGGAACGGCAGTATGTAGCTTTTGTACAGCGTATTTTAAGTAGGTTTCCTAATATATTATAAGTTTTGGGGAGTTTTTATCTCGTACAAATTAGCAACGTTTTCTCTACTTAGGGAGGTTTGACTTTATACGTAGTGTAAAAAGTAATCTGCAATAAAAGTTAGGGGAATGGTTTTGAAATTTAAAAAATTAAAGTTACAGTCAAGAATTACATTGTTTATCGGTACACTTATTCTCTTTGTTATCGTTCTAACAAGTTTTCTTTTTTACTATATATTGTCTGAAACAGTGGAAGAGCAAACTGGTAAAAGGGCGTTACATGTTGCCAAAGCGGTCGCTACCATACCTGAAATTCATGAGGCGTTTCAGACAGAAGATCCATCTGTTATTATTCAGCCAATTGTTGAAAAAATACGAGTGGAAACAGATGCGGAATTTATCGTTGTAGGGAATACAGAGGGAATCCGTTATGCCCATCCTGTACGGGACAGAATTGGAGAAGAAATGGTTGGGGGCGATAACAAAGGGGTTTTAGAGGATGGAAAGTCGTATATTTCAAAGGCGACTGGGACGTTAGGTCCTTCTTTACGAGGGAAGGTGCCCATTCGTGATCAAGAAAATCATATTATCGGGGTCGTATCTGTCGGGTTTTCAATGGAGGATATTCATGACGTAGCGGAAGCATATGGAAATCGAGTGTTGTGGATTGCTGTAGTTGGATTAGTAATCGGAATAATTGGTTCTATGTATTTGGCGAGGAGTATAAAAAAATTAATGTTTGGGCTGGAACCAGAGGAGATTTCATCCCTGTACGAGGAACGCAGTGCTGTCATTCAATCTGTTCGTGAAGGAATTATGGTAATAGATAAAGAGGGTTGCATTAATCTAGTCAATCAAGCAGCTTATGAGATTCTTTCGTTAGAAAAAAAGCAAAATATAATTGGGGATTCTATTTTAAAAATTATCCCGAATACCTCTATATTAGAAGTGCTCCGAACGGGAGAAGAGCAATTAGACCGGCAATTGGATATAAAAGGGCAAGCTGTTATTGCAAATCGATTACCTATCATAGTAGGAAATGTAGTAATTGGAGTTGTGTCTAGCTTTCGATTAAAGTCAGAAATGGATCAATTGACAGAAGAATTATCTCAAGCAAAACGATATACAGAGGCACTTCGGGCACAGGCACATGAGTATAACAATCTTTTGTATACGCTATCAGGGCTTATTCAATTAGAATCTTATGATGAAGCGATGGAGCTCATTCATAAAGAAACAGCAGTGTATCAAGAATTTGTTCAGTTTATTATGGAGCGTATACAAAACCCATGGTTAGGTGGAATCTTAATTGGATTTTATAACCGAGCGAGAGAGCTAAAAATTGATTTTATTTTAGATCGTGAGAGTAGTTTACAAAAGCTAGGTTCTCATATTGATAGTAATCACGTTGTTTCTATTTTAGGGAACCTAATTACGAATGCTTTTGAAGCGACGGAAAATAATCATGAAAATGAGAAAAGAGTAAGACTGTTTGTAACAGATATGGGTGAAGAGATTGTGATTGAAATTGAGGATTCAGGTTTAGGCGTTGATGATACATTAATTGCATACATATTTAATCGGGGTTTTTCTACAAAAGAAGGGGAGAAACGAGGCTATGGATTAGCCAAAGTAAATGAGTTAGTTGAGGAGTTACATGGAAGTATTGCGATTGAAAAAGGGGACTTAGGCGGTGCATTATTTATTGTCGCATTGCCGAAAGAAAGTGGGGAATTGTAATGTCTGAGGGGATTGAAGTGTTAATTGTAGAAGATGATGTTCGCATCGCAGAAATTCATCGTCGTTTCACTGAAAAAGTGGGGGGCTTTAAAGTGATTGGCACTGCGACAACAGGAGAACAAGCGAAAGAATGGTTAGAGCTTGTATCGCCGCAACTTGTTTTATTAGATGTGTATTTACCTGATATGCAAGGAACGGAACTCGTTACATATATTCGTCAAAATCTACATGAAACAGATGTGATTATGATTACAGCGGCATCGGAAGTAGAAGTTGTCCATCACGCACTGCGCGGTGGAGTAGCGGATTACATTGTAAAGCCACTTATGTTTGATCGTTTTAAAAAGAGTTTAGAAAACTATCAAAAGAAAATAATGCAATTCAAACAAAATCAGCAATTGTCACCGGATCAAATTGAACATTTATGGTTTAAAGGACAGGCGGAAAATAGTCCAGGTGGTTATGCCCCAAAAGGAATTGATCCTTTGACATTAAATAAAATTATTAAGTATGTCTCTAAAGTAGGAGCGGAAGGAATTACAGCGGAAATGCTCAGCCTAGAGGCGGGTGTAAGTCGATCAACTGCAAGGCGTTACTTAGAGCATTTAATTTCTGAAAAGAAAATTTATGCGGAGCTTATATATGGAAATGTGGGTAGACCAGAACGAAGATATTTTCAAGTTTCTTCATAAAAGTATAAAAAGTAGAGATTTCTATAGTCTCTACTTTTATGCTGAAAAGAGAGAAGAACTTTTTGTTGCTTCGGATTTTTATCTAAGTCTTTGATCCATAAAGGTCTCAGATAAGCCAGCAAGCCAGTGACACATAAAGAACCAAGCAGCCAGCCGATGGATAATCCTGTTAAGGAGAGTATATAGCCAGCTAGGCTCCCTAGAATGAGTAATAAAAGATTGGATAATACCATATTACGGCCTTCTTTCTGATTCATAATCACTGAAAAAACGAAACTCCTTTAAAAGAAGTTTCGTTAGATATAGTTCTTTCTCAAAAACTTATTGGAATGACACCTGTAATGATGGCAACAACTAGCATGACCATTGTCGTACCAACTGCCCATAATAATGTAAAACGTTGATGTTCACCAAAATCAACTTTTGCCATACCAACTAATAAATACGTTGAAGCAACGAGTGGGCTTAATAAATGAACGGGTTGCCCGAGTAAGGAAGCACGTCCCATTTCAGCGGCACTAATTCCGTAAGTTGCAGCAGCCTTTGTTAGGATAGGTAATACCCCAAAGTAAAATGCATCATTAGACATAAAAAAGGTAAATGGCATACTTATAATAGCAGTAATAATTGGTAATTGAGGTCCGAGTGCATCAGGAATAAGGGTGACTAAGCCATTAGCCATTGCATCGACCATTTTTGTTCCCGATAAAATTCCTGTGAAAATCCCAGCTGCAAATACTAGAGAAACGACTGCAAGAACGTTTCCTGCATGAGAAGCAATCCGTTCTTTTTGCTCTTCTATGCTAGGGTAATTAATCATAACTGCAATTGCAAAAGCAACTGTAAATAAGACTGGAAGAGGCATAAGCTCCATAATGAGACAAACGAGCAGTGTCAATGTTAATAAAAAGTTGATCCATAATAACTTTGGACGCTTATAGCTGTATTCTTCCACCGTTGCTGCTTGCTCGTTCATGATTGCTTTTTCTTTCTGTGTGTACTGTATATCAACAATCCCTAAGCGTCTTCGTTCTTTTTTTCCAAGGAAGTACGCAACGAAAATTACCCATATCGCTCCGCCAATCATCGCGGGAATAAGTGGTGTAAATACTTGTGAGGCATCAAGGCTAAGTGAACTCATTACTCTGGCGGTTGGTCCGCCCCATGGAGTAATGTTGGTAATCCCCGCTCCTAGCATAACAACTCCAGCTAAAATAAGTGGATTCATTCCAAGGCGCTTATAGAGCGGGTACATCGCAGATATTGTAATCATATAAGTTGTCGTACCGTCGCCATCTAAAGAAACAATAATAGTAAGAATTGCAGTACCAACGACAATTTTTAACGGATCACCTTTTACAACATTTAAGATTTTTGTAATAATCGGGTCAAATAAACCGCTATCAATCATAATGCCAAAATATAAAATTGCGAACATAAGCATAATACCAGTTGGTGCTAAATTTTTAATTCCTTCTAGCATCATCGGTCCTAAATCAGCGTAAAAACCCCCAATTAACGCAAATACAATTGGAATCAATATTAATGCAACTAACGCTGACATACGTTTCGTCATAATTAAAAACATAAACACAAATACCATTACAAACCCCAGTGTAGCTAACATGTAATCTCCCCCCTCATAAATGATTACGCTTTCAAAATAAGTTAAATTTTCAGAAAACTAAATCATTAAAGTAATCATAAAGGATGAAATACATGTGGTAAATAATTAGGGAAATAAAGTTATTAAAAGCATAATTTTTATTTTGTTCATATTGTTTATGGTTTCTTATTTCGAATTTTTAAAAAGATAAACCATTGTTTATAAGAGTGGTAGAATAAATGGGAAAATGGAGAAGCGTGAAGTAAGGAGTAGATATTTTAGATGAAAGCAATCATTGAAGAGATTTATAGTCCATGTACGGGTAAAGTGGAAGAAGTGTTAGTTGATGAATCATCTTACGTATATGAATGGGAGAAATTAGTTATAGTTCGGAAGAATGATGGAACTTTAAAAAAGATAGCGGTAGGCATTAGCGGTCATATACGGTCTGTAAATATAGATGTTGGACAGGAAGTCAATGTAAATACAATGCTATGTAGTTTAGAAGATGATCGTGTTATTACAGGATGCGAATAAAAAAGTGTGTAGATGTAGCTACACACTTTTTTTATTGCCTGTTAAAGTAGAATAAATTTGTAATCGTTCATTTTTGTTCTCGTTTTTGATAATATAAGCATAAGATATATTAGGAGAGAAGGGTTATACATGAAAGAAAATAAAATGGAGTTATTACTTCATCCAATCCGATTTCAATTAGTTCAAGAATTCATGGGTGGTGAGAAGCTAACCGCAAAACATCTTGCAGAAAAATTGCCTCATATTCCACAGGCGACATTATATAGGCATTTAGATAAATTAATGAGTTCGCAAATTTTATTAGTTGTAGAGGAAAAACAAATTCGCGGTACGATTGAAAAATTGTACGTTTTAAATGGAAGCATGGCTCGCATGTCACAAAATGATATAAAGGATTTGACGAAAGAAGAGCATATGCAATATTTTATGATGTTTATTACTGGGCTTACAGCTAAGTTTAAAGACTATTTACAGCAAGAGGAGATTGATTTTGAAAAAGATGGAACGGGATACACACAGGCGAGTTTATATATGAGTGATGAAGAATTTTTAACGTTCGTAAAAGAACTAAATGAAGTCTTTATGAAAGCATACGGACGTAAGCCATCACCAGAAAGAAGACGAAGAACCATTTCAACGATTATCATTCCTGAAAAAGGATGAAGGGAGAATAAAAATGGGGAAAGAATTGTTTGTGACGATTGAAAGTGTTTTTTCGCTTCAAGGAACATTAACAATTCCCGAACATTACGCTGCAACGTATCCGGCAATTTTATTAATCAGTGGTACTGGAAAAGGAGATCGTGACGGAAATACACGTGGTTTCCAATTAAACTTGTATAAAGAATTAGCGGAGTATTTTACATCTTTAGGGTTTACTGTGCTTCGTTACGATAAACGAGGTACTCATAAAAGCAAGGGTGATTACTATAAAGCAGGAGTAACAGAGTTTATTGATGATGCTGTTGCGTGTGTCAGATTTTTAAAAGAGCATCCTTATATAGATCCAAAACGAATTATTATTGCTGGACATAGTGAAGGAGCTTTACTTGCACCAGCTGTATCTGTAAGAGAATCGGTTGCTGGATTATTGCTGCTTGCTGGCGCAGCAGGACCATCAAAAGACTTATTTCCAAGGCAGATAGAGATGGCGGCCTCAGAATTAGAAACAGCTTCAGGATTTATAGGTTGGTTATCTAAAGTGTGTAAGCTTCCGCATCGTATGAAACAGAAAAATGAAGCGCTTATAAACAAAGTACAGTATTCACAGAAGCCTGTTATACGAATAAAAGGTGCAAAAGTGAATGCAAAATGGCTACGAGAACAGTTACAATATAATGTAGTTACGTATTTAGAGCAAGTATCTTGTCCTGTTTTAGCGATTACTGGAGACAATGATATACAAGTGCCACCTGAACATGCTAAACTAATTGCCGCATACGTAAAAGGCGAAGCTGAATGGCACATCATTCCAAACATGAACCATATCTTGAGAAAGTATGAATGTAAGCATACGATGATTCGATTAATGAAGGAATATAAGGGGCTTATGGATAAATCTATTGAAGAAGAGGTGTTACATGTGATGAGGGAATGGTTAGAAAAACATTATCTTTCATAGGAGCTGTAGTTGTGAAAAAAAGTAAAATGTTATTGTTTATGTTACTAGGACTTTTTATTGTGATGGCAGCGTGCGAAGAGCAAGAGGAAGCTAAACCAAAAACAAAACCAGTTCAAGTAAAACATGAAAAGAAGAAAGAAGAGAAAAAGGGCGAAAATTTGATGGATAAGCAATTACTGCTTTCTGCAACCCTTGGTGATACAGAAACAGTTTTGAAATTGATTAAAGACGGGGCAAACATAAATGTAATAGGGGAACAAGGAGAAACGCCGATAATGGCAGCAACGTATCATAATCATATGGAGACAGTAAAAGCACTGATTGAAGCTGGTGCAGATATTCAATTACAGGATAAAAATAAAGATAATCCGTTTCTTTATGCGAGTGCAGAAGGCTATTTAGAAATTGTTAAACTAACAATTGAAGCAGGGACGAATACAAAAGAAACAAATCGCTATGGTACAGCACTCATTCCAGCAGCTGAGAGAGGTCATGTCGAAGTTGTAAGAGAATTATTAACTCGTACAGATATCGATGTGAATTATATAAATGATCTTGGTTGGACAGCTTTACTAGAAGCAATTGTCCTTGGGAATGGCAGCGAGAATCATAAGCGAGTTATTCAATTACTTATTGAAAACGGGGCGGATGTAAACATGCCAGATCGTGAAGGTGTTACACCACTTCAGCATGCAGAAAAAAGAGGATTTAAAGAAATGGAAACGATGCTAAGGACAGCAGGAGCAAATGAAATAACAAAACAGCCTACACCATAATGTATGCTGCTATAAAAGGGAGATAAGGGATCAAAATAATGATGAAACCTTATCTCTTTTTATATATTCATACTGATATTTCCTCGATTCATCATTGATTTAACTCTATTGCTACTTAATACCTGTTTACGAAAATCTGAGCCACTGCAACTACAATTTTCATCATTTTTTTTATTTCTTATGTTTAGCATAAAGAAACAAGGAAGATGTAACTATTGATGAGGTGACACGAAAATAAAAGCGCTGTCACGAAAGTGTTACTTGTAATATGTAAAATTTACTATGGTAATAATTAACATATAGTTAACACCCCGTTTACAAAACGTCAAAACTAACTTAATAAATAAGTACTATAGTAAAGGTAACAAAATAACTTGGGTAGAGAACATTTGAGAACACCCGCTTACATAAAAAGATCTGTTTACATTTCTTAAATGGACTCTAGTTTGTAGAGTGAAAATTAGGAGGAGATCGTTCTATGTAAATTGGTGTTTTTTGTTTTGCCTACATGTATTGACAATATGTGAAAAGTTGGTGAAAAACAATGTTTAAGGAACCTTATATCGCGATGATAAAAGATTGGAACAAGTATAAATCATATCGGAATTTACCTAAAACAGTCTTCCTTATGACGGGTTCGATGCTTGAATTACCAGAGCATGTATATGAATTGCAGAAGAATGGACATGATGTATTTCTGCATTGTGATTTTATACAAGGGTTGAATACGAACACAGAGGAAGCATTGTTATATATTCATGAGGTAATTGGTGCTCAAGGCATTATTTCAACGAAAGGTTCTACCATTAGAAATGCAAATAAAGTTGGGTTACAGACAATTCAACGTATTTTTATTGTGGATACGCTATCGCTTACGAAATCAATTGAAAATTGTAAAGGGACGCGGCCGAGTGCGGTAGAAATCATGCCAGGAATTATGCCTTCGATTATTAGGAAGCTAGTAGAGGAATTAGATTTTCCTATTATTGCGGGTGGATTAATCCAAACGAAAGAAGATGCAGAGGTTGCCATTAAAGCCGGAGCGAGTGCGATTTCGACAAGTCATTGTCAAGTGTGGGCACAGGAACAAAAGAGGAGTGCAAACTAATGATTGAATTAAGAGACGTTTCAAAGGTTTATAAAAATGCAAAGGAAATAGCAGTTGAAGGTGTTTCGGTACAGATTAAAAAAGGAGAGTTCTTTGTTCTAGTTGGGCCTTCTGGGTGCGGGAAAAGTACATTGCTACGAATGGTTGCAGGTTTAGAGGAAATTACTTCTGGAGAGTTATGTATTAGTGAAAAGGTCGCGAATGATCTAGAACCGAAAGATCGTAATTTATCAATGGTATTTCAAAATTATGCTTTATATCCACATCTGTCTGTAGAAGAAAATATTCTTTTTGGATTGAAAATACGAAAGATTCCGAAGGAAGAACGAAAAAAACGATTGATGGAAGCGGTAGAAATGGTTGGGCTTACGGAATATATAAAATCGAAGCCAGGTCAATTATCTGGTGGGCAACGACAACGTGTTGCACTAGCTCGAGCAATTGTCAGCCAAGCACCAATTTGTTTAATGGATGAGCCACTTTCTAATTTGGACGCGAAATTACGTGCGCAAATGCGTTTTGAAATTCGAGAAATTCAGCAGCGGCTAGGTATTACGATGGTTTATGTAACACATGATCAAATTGAAGCGATGACGATGGGTGATCGCATTATGGTGTTAAACAAGGGAAGTATACAACAAGTAGGAACACCACTTGATATATACAATTATCCCGCAAATGAATTTGTTGCAGGTTTTATCGGTTCACCTTCTATGAATATTGGAGATGGGGAAATGGATAAAGAAACAGGCGTATTGCACGTTGATGGATTACAAATTCCAATGTCCCCAGGACAGTTGCAACAGTTACCAGAGTCAAAAGTACGTTTAGGAATTCGTCCTGAACATATTCTATTAGCTGAGGATGGACAAGAAGTTACACTTCAATCTGTAGAAGTATTAGGAAATGAATCGATTTTAAATTTCGTAGTAAATGAGAAAACATGGAGTGCAAAAGTAATTGGACAGCTTATTTTAAAAAGAGGTGACAAAGTAAAATTACAATTTCCCAAAGAGAAACTATGTTTCTTTCATAACGATACAAATGAAAGGATTCGATTGATAGCGGAAGAAGAGTTGAAGGTGGTGGCGAAATAATGATTGAGGTAGGAAAATTACCAGTTCAAACTGACGTCCCAAGAAAGAGGGCGCTATGGAGCCGGACGCGAGATTTACGAACAGGCCTATTATTTTTAGCACCATCTATTTTGTTATTTGCAATCTTTCTTTTTTATCCATTGTTTCGAACCATTTACTATAGCTTCTATTTAACAGATGTGCACGGAGAGGCTAATTTGTTTGTCGGGCTTGAAAACTACCAATATTTATTGTCTGATCCAGCCTTTTATAAAAGTGTAAAATCTACTTTGTTATTTGTCTTGTATACAGTACCAACTAGTATTTTATTTGCTTTGTTTCTTGCATTAATTGCAAATGAGAAAGTAAAAGGGATCGGAGTATTTCGCGTGTTATTTTCTTCGACAATGGGAATTTCAGTAGCCGCAAGTGCAGTGATTTGGCTATTTTTATTCCATCCTAGTGTTGGTTTATTTAATAACATACTAAGTTCTATGAATCTTCCTGCAATTGCATGGTTAACAAGTCCGGATTGGGCGCTATTTTCTGTATCTATTACAACGGTTTGGGTGAACACAGGATTCGCATTCTTGGTTATATTAGGCGGTTTACAAAACATTGATACATCTTTATATGAAAGTGCATCTATTGATGGTGCTAGCTATTTGTATAAGCTTCACCGAGTTACATTACCGATGTTATCTCCAACACTATTTTTTATTATCACAGTTACTTTAATAAGTGCATTTCAAAGCTTTGGACAAATTGATATTTTAACGCATGGTGGACCGAATGATGCAACAAATTTAATCGTGTACTCCATCTATAAAGAAGCTTTTGCAAATCATCAATTTGGTACAGCAAGTGCACAAGCAATGGTACTATTTATTTTCATTTTCGTTGCTACTTTACTTCAATTTAAGTTTGCAGAGAGAAAGGTGCATTATAAATGATTATGAAAACGTGGAAACAACAACTTCTTCTCTATACGCTGCTTATTATAAGTGCAGCACTGGTCTTTTTTCCAGTTCTGTATGCGTTCTTGTTAGGGTTTATGACGCCGGAAGATATTCAAATGCGGCGGGTATTCCCGACACAATTTACGTTTGATAACTTCGTACATATTTTTAATAAAGTACCACTGTTTTCTTATTTATATAATAGCTTCATCGTTTCAACGGTTGTGATGGTTGGCCAGCTTGTTGTATCCAGCTTAGCCGCTTATGCATTTGTCTTTTTACATTTTAAAGGAAGAAATTTCATCTTCTTTCTGTTTATTTCAACTATGCTTATCCCATGGGAAGCAACGATGGTACCAAACTTTTTAACGGTGCAACAGTTCGGATGGATTAATACATTTACGGGGATGACGGTTCCATTTTTTGCAACGGCATTTGGGA
Organism: Bacillus sp. DX4.1; assembly: GCF_030348195.1. Taxonomy (NCBI): domain Bacteria; kingdom Bacillati; phylum Bacillota; class Bacilli; order Caryophanales; family Bacillaceae; genus Bacillus; species Bacillus sp. DX4.1. The sequence continues at coordinate 715,204 of NZ_JAUCFT010000008.1, forward strand.
TTTTCTTGTTACGGCAGCATTTTATGACGCTTCCAAATGAGTTGAAAGAAGCTGCTTTTATCGAAGGAATTGGGCATACGAAGTTTTTATTCCGTATCGTTGTGCCATATTGTAAAACGAGTTTTATTACGTTAGGTGTATATAGCTTTTTATCGACATGGAATATGTATTTATGGCCATTGCTTATTACAAATGATGAAAGAATTAGGACTGTACAAATTGGTGTGAAACAGCTCCAATCACAGGAAGTTGCGACAGATTGGGGCAGTGTGATGGCGGGTGTTACTGTAATTGTCATTCCAACGTTAATTTTACTGTTTTTAGGACAAAAACAGCTGCAACAGGGGTTAACAAAAGGCGCGATTAAATAAGTAGATAACATGCTTTATTATATAAATGAAAAGGTGGGATTAAGATGAGATTTTGGAAAAAAGGTGCCGCTGTTATGATGGCAGCGACTATGGCTTTATCGGCAGCAGCTTGTTCAAGTAGCAAAACAGAAGGGAAATCTGAAGCAAAAGAAAAAGTAGCTTCAGTAGAAAAGAATGGGGATAAAACGGTGATCCGTTTTTGGCATGCGATGGGTGGAAAAACACAGGGTGTGTTAGACGGAATTGTTGCGGACTATAATAAGTCACAGAATAAGTATGAGATAAAAGCTGAATTTCAAGGATCTTATGAAGAGTCTTTAACGAAATTTAAAAATATAACAGCATCGAAAGAATCACCAGCGCTTGTTCAATCTAGTGAAATTACGACAAAATATATGATTGATAGTAAAAAAATTACGCCGATTGATAGCTGGATAAAAAAAGATAAATATGATACATCAAAATTAGAAAAAGCGATTACAAACTATTACTCAGTTGATGGAAAAATGTATTCCATGCCATTTAACTCATCTACGCCGGTATTAATTTATAATAAAGACGCCTTTAAAAAAGCTGGTTTAGATCCAGAAAAAGCTCCGAAAACATATGCCGAGTTAAAAGAGGCAGCGAAAAAGTTAACGGTTAAAGAAGGCGAAAGTGTAAAACAGTATGGTTTTTCGATGCTGAATTACGGATGGTTCTTTGAAGAATTGTTAGCAACACAAGGTGGTTTATATGTGGATAAAGAAAACGGGCGTAAAGATGCAGCAACGAAAGCTGTATTCAATGGAAAAGAAGGACAAAAAGTATTTGGTTTACTAGATGAGATGAACAAAGCTGGTACACTTGGCAAATATGGAGCAAGTTGGGACGATGTTCGTGCGGCTTTCCAATCTGGACAAGTTGCGATGTATTTAGACTCTTCAGCCGGTGTTCGTGACGTAATTAATGCATCTAAATTTGATGTAGGTGTTGCTTACATTCCATACCCAGAGGATGTAAAACAAAACGGAGTTGTCATTGGCGGAGCATCATTATGGATGACAAATATGGTCGCTGAAGAAACGCAAAAAGGTGCTTGGGACTTTATGAAATATTTGACGAAACCAGATGTACAAGCGAAATGGCATACGGAAACAGGTTACTTTTCAATCAATCCAGATGCCTATAAAGAGCCTTTAGCGAAAGAGCAGCATGAAAAGTATCCACAGTTAAAAGTAACTGTAGACCAGCTACAAGCAACAAAATCCTCTGTCGCAACACAAGGTGCGCTTATTAGTGTATTCCCTGAATCACGCGATGCAGTTGTAAAAGCGTTAGAAGCAATGTACGAAGGGAAAAGCAGTAAAGAAGCGCTAGATGAAGCTGCCAAAGCAACGGATCGTGCCATTAGTATTTCGAATCGCACAAGTCAAAAATAAAGTGAAACTTTGATTAGTGGGGGGAATACTGCCCGTTAATGCGGAATAAACAAAAACCGTATCCTTATACAGGGTACGGTTTTTGTATTAGGGAGATAAGGGATCAAAAGAATGAGGAAACCTTATCTCTTTTTATGTGATTGTATAGTTTATAATGATTTTTCCTCGTTTCATTATTGATTTAACTCCATTGCTACTTGTTTGCCGCTTACGAAAACCTCGATTACTGCTACTACAACTTCCATCATTTTTTTCATCTCTCATCTCTCCTTATATGTTGTTTCATTTCTTACTTTAAGTATATTCAAAAGCAAGCTTTGTAACTATTGAATAAGGTGACATGAGGATTACAGTGTTGTAAGGCACAGTTTTTGCATTTTAAAAACTTATTTTTTTAAGGGAAAGTTAAGGAATAGACTTCATAATAAGCCTTACTTACAGAATAATGATGAATAAGAAGGTGAAAAATAATTGTGAAAAAATGGTAATGATGTCATAATTATGCCAATGAGTACAGCACAAAGGGTTGTGAAAAATACAAGTATTCAAACCGTATATGTGCAAGTGAGCAGTGAAGAAAAGCTAAACATTGTTATGTCTCAGATTCAAAGTAAGTTAGCTAGTATGTTTCCAAATAAGTAAGAAAATTATAGTGTATTTAGTCAAAAAGATTTAGTAGATACGATGAGTTCAGTAACGAGATGATAGAAAGCGATCGTATATTGCGGCCGCTTTCTTTTGCTAGTATAAAGGTAAGTAAAAAGAATTTTTTTCTGATAGAAGATTTACTTGATGTAAGGAACGAATTCTTATGGATGATGAAAGGTGAGAAAGCAATATGCGCTTATTAGTAGTGGAAGATCATGCTTCTTTACTAGAATCAATTACACAAATTTTACGTGATGAGTTTGTAGTCGATACGGCAATGAATGGAGAAGATGGATTATTTTTGGCACTCCAAAATATTTATGATGTAATCCTTCTTGATGTAATGTTACCAGGAATGGATGGATTTGAAGTCATTCAACGAATACGGAGCGAAAAGATTGAAACACCAGTGTTATTTTTGACTGCCAAAGATTCTTTAGAAGATCGAGTGAAAGGATTAGATTTTGGAGGCGATGATTATTTAATAAAGCCATTTCAAGCGCCTGAGCTAAAAGCGAGAATCCGTGCCTTATTAAGAAGAAGCGGCAGTTTAACAACAAAGCAAACGATGCGATATCGAGGTATTGAATTGTTTGGAAAAGAAAAAGACATTCAAGTAGATGGGAAAGCAATCAAGTTAACATTAAAGCAATATGAGCTATTAGAGTACTTGATCCAAAATAGCGAGAAAATTTTGATGCGTGAACAAATTTTTGACCGTATTTGGGGATTTGATTCTGATACAACCGTAGCGATCGTCGAAGTATACGTGCATCATCTTCGGAAAAAATTAGAGCCATTTGGTTATCAGAAAGATATTCAAACCGTTCGTGGGATTGGATATATATTAAAGGCACAATGAAGAGGGGGAGCATGTTTCAAAAAACACGCATTCGTCTTACAATTTTAAATTCATTAGTGTTTATCATATTGATTGGAGTATTAGGGAGTATTATCTATGTCTATACATATAATCGTATTTATAGTGGCGTAGATAATTCAATAGAAATGTTTAAAGAAAAAGTGATAAAAGATACTAGGGGGATTCAGAGAGAATTTGCTTTCAATAAAAATCTTCGTATTGGGGATCCGCGTATTACTGTATTCGTATGGAATGAAAAGCAGAAGTTAATAGAGATGAAGCCTAGGTTTCCTGAACCGAATTTTTATGAAGAGCATGGTTCAAAGTTTTTTCCGAAAAAGTTTAAGGATTTTCAGGATATCGAAATAAATGGAAAAAGCTTTAGAACGTGGGCAATTCAGAGGGACATTAAATCTGAAAAAGTAACTGTTCAATTTGTGTATGATGCAACCGCTGAAAGAGATATGTTGCACACATTATTGCTGATTCTTATAGTTGGATGCAGTATAGGTAGCTTATGTGCAATTGGAATCGGTTTTTTCTTAGCTGGAAAGGCCCTTGTACCCATTCGTAATTCTTGGGAGAAACAGCAACAGTTTGTCTCTGATGCATCACATGAATTAAGAACGCCGCTAGCAGTCATCCAATCGAAAACAGATGTATTGTTTCAATCTCCTTCTGCTACCATAGAAGATAAGGCAATTGATATTTCTACAATTTCTAAGGAGTGTAGAAGGTTATCAAAGCTCGTCGCAAATCTATTATTGTTAGCACGTTCGGATTCGAATCAAATTGAAATGGATAAAAAGATATTTGCATTAGATGAATTACTAAAAGAAGTGATAGATCCTTATACGGAAATTGCTGCTTATCAAGAAAAACAGATGACATTACAAGTAGCCCCTACCATTTCCTTTATGGGAGATAGGGAGCGAATTCATCAAATGATTGTAATTTTATTAGATAATGCCATGAAATATACAGAATATGGAGGGGGTATTGAGCTAACTTGTACGCAAACGAGTAATTTAATTACGTTACAAGTGAAAGATAATGGAGTGGGGATAAGAGAAGAAGATATTCCGAAAGTGTTTGATCGCTTTTATCAGGGAGATAAAGCAAGGACAAAATCAGAAGGAGCTGGATTAGGTTTGTCAATTGCTAATTGGATTGTAAAAAAACACCACGGGAAAATAAAAGTAGAGAGTAAAGTTGGTAAAGGTACTTGTTTTGAAGTAGTGTTTCCAAAAAATCAACGAGTATAAAAGAAATTTGAGACGATCTTGTTTTTACAAGGTCGTCTTTTTTTAAGGGAAAGCTAAGGATTTTTTTTCATAATAGATTATATCAGGAATGTGAAAGGTATATTTGGAGATTCGTTACAATGTTTTGTAAGGGAAATCTTTTTTTGTGATGTAGACAAAATGAAAAGGAAAATAGATCGTGGAAATTACAGTTTAAGAAATATGAAGGGGGAGAGAAGATTTGGAAAAGAAAAAGATATTGTCGGCACTTTTCATCGGAATGCTGAGTTTAAGTGTAATGGGAGGAGCATCTGTTTCTACAGCGTCAAAAGGAAAAACAAACTTTTCCCAGCGCAGTAGTGAACAAATGAATCATGGAGAGATACATGAGGCACATACGAAAGAAAAAGCGCAAAATTTAGGAATTGAAACCGAAGGAAAAGAGCTACTTACTTTAGAGAAAGAGATTCATGAAACGGAAGTAGACCAAGAAGCGCAGCAATTAGGTATTTCCATTGAAGACAAAGATGTTGGGGGCCTTTCAGAAGAAATCTATGAAGAAAAGGTAAAACAAGAAGCGGAAAAGCTTGGGATAAAAATAGACAATACAACCATCGTAGATTTAATAAAAAAAATTAATGCGGTGAAAATAAATGATGAAGCAGATAAACTTGGTGTTTCAAAAGAAGGAAAAGAAATAGATGAAATTGCGGAAGCGATTTATGGCACAAAGGTAAGGAGTAAAGCAGCAGAGCTTGGGATTTCGGAGAAAGGAAAAGATATAGAAGGGTTAGCGAAAGCAGTATATGAGGCGGAAATTCAAACAGAGGCAAAGAAATTTCATATCGACCTCTATGGTAAAGATATTTATCAAGTGTTGCGAGAAATAAATGAGCAAAAAGTAATACAAGTAGCAGAGGAACTTGGCATAGATAGAACAAATACAAGTACTCAGGAATTAGCGGGGAAAATTAAAAACGAGCAGCCTGAGAAGTTACAAGAGCTTACATTTTCACCTTGGATACAAACGGATGCGGATGCATTTTATTATTATTTAACCAATTGATAAGGGTGTGGAAGTAGGAGGAATGATGCAAAATAAAAAGAAGATTTATAAATATGGGATCGTATTAGGGGCATTTGTTTTGATTGGTGGGTATATGAAAGGTTACGATATATTACATGTAAACAAACATATTTTAAATCAAGTTGTTCAAAAGAAAAATGATATAGACAAACTTGTAAATCCAGTATCACAAGATAAAAAGATAGCGGCATCTGCGCCTGTCCAAGAAGAGAAAATATTGCTTTCAAACGTACCATTTATTCAACAATTACCAGAGCTTGAAAGAGGTTGTGAAGTAACCAGTTTGGCGATGCTGTTGCAGTACGCGGGTGCTTCCGTAGATAAGATGGAGCTTGCGAATGAAATACCGAAAGTTGCATTTTCAAAAGGTGGTGTACGTGGGAATCCAAATGAAGGGTTCGTGGGAAATATTTATACTTTTTCTGAGTCAGGATATGGTGTGTATCATGAACCGCTCTTTCAATTAGCGAGCAAATATTTATCTAATAAAGCTGTTGATTTAACAGGAGAAAATATAAATAAAATTTATGAGAATGTGAAAGAATGGGCCCCAGTTGTCATGATTACAAATGCAACGTATGCCCCGTTAGATGAAGGTGAATTTGATACATGGGAAACAGATGCAGGCAAAGTCTCCATTACGTACAATGAACATTGCGTTCTCCTTGTCGGATATGATAGTGAGTCGGTGTATATTCATGATCCACTGAGCGATACCCCGAATGTAAGTGTTCCACGCGAAAATTTTGAACAAGCATGGGTGCAAATGGGAAGTCAGGCCATTAGTTATGTACCGGATTCCAAATGAATAAAATCCATATTAGGTAATGAATAAGTTATTTGAAATCTTGTTAAAACATTGCTAGTTGAAATAATCCACTGGGATAAATGAATATACGGACCATAAAGAAAGCTTCGTAAAAAGTATTTTTAACAAGAGAAAATAATGTCTTTACTCATTGCTTTTATGTTTTCAATAAGAAAAATGAGAGGGAATCAACATCATGAATATGTTGATTCCCTCTCATTTTTAAGTTTTTATTACAAAAGGGAGATAAGGGATCAAAACAATGATAAAACCTTATCTCTTTTTATGTGTTTATATATTCCATACTAATTTTTCCTCGCGTCATTATTTGTTTAGCTCCATTGCTACTTGCTTTCCATTTACTAAAACTTCAACCACTGCTACGACAACTTCCATCACTTTTTTCATCTCTCATCTCTCCCTTGTTTGTTGTTTTATTTCTTACTTTTAGTATAGATGAGAGTGCATAGATTAACTATCGAAGTAGGTGACAGAGAGATTACAGTGTTGTAAGAATAAACTGCCCGTAAATAGCGGGATAAATGGAGATTGTGGAACTATATAAATACAAATGAAAAAACGGAAATAAACCCCTTCTTTTTAGGTGGGAGAGAGCATCCGTTCATGCATAGAAGCGGTCAGATCCTTTTCCTGTCCCATGCCAAGCGAAAACAAAGAGAGAAAACGAGTGCAGGTCACCTTTTGTTATCCATAGCCGCGGCTTATATGTCGAAAAAACAAAATGGATTTATATAGTAGATAAGGCACTCATTTTCATATGCAACAAAAAAAAAGAAAAGCTGCAAGTAATGATAGAGAAATTTATAGGATAATGGCATAAAATAAGTAAGGTAGATTTCAAATATAGTACAGAAGAAATAAGGGAGACAATGAAGGGATGCGGAAAAGAAAAGAACTGTTAAGTTTATGGAAAACGATAACATTGTTAGTATGCACCGTTGTCGCACTTTCTTTGCTTGTAACAGATATATTGATTAGTCATAATGTTGAGCGTACGACAGAAGAAAGCCAAGCAGAAAAAGCAAAAACGATTGCTCGTATTGTAGCAAATTCACCGCTTGTAATTGAAGCTTTAATGGGAAGACAAGATGTTTCTGAAATTCAAGCATATACGAATCGACTTTTAAAAAATACAGATGTTCAATTTATTGTGGTTATGGATATGAATGGAATCCGAAAATCTCATCCCAATCCTCAAAAAATCGGTCACCATTTTGTTGGGGGAGATGAAGGCGTAGCCTTGAAAGGAAAAGAACACGTATCAATGGCAGAAGGAACATTAGGAATTTCCATGCGCGTGTTTGTACCGATCTTTTCTGACACGAGAGAACAAATTGGTGCGGTCGCTGTTGGAATTTCCGCTGAGAATGTGCATGAGAAGATAAAAGAGAGCAGACACATTATTTATATTGGTGTTGGCGTAGGAATTTTAGTTGGGATAATGGGTGCTATTTTATTAGCTAGACATATTAAAAAAATTTTATTTGGTCTCGAACCTAGTGAAATTTCCAAAATTTTAGAAGAACGGAATACGATGCTACAATCTATAAAAGAAGGCGTTATTGCTGTTGATAAGGAGGCGAGGGTTACTTTAATCAATAACGAAGCAAAACGGTTATTTAAGAAAAGTGGAATTGAGGAAGACTTTATTGGCAAAGATGTTGAGAAGTATATGCCTAATTCTTGTATAAAAGAGGTATTACAAACGGGTGAAGCACAATTACATGAAGAACAGAACCTTTACGGAGTTACAATTGTTACGAATCGAGTTCCTTTATATGTTAAAGGAGAAATTGTTGGTGCTATTGCAACATTTCGTGATAAAACAGAGATTAGGCAATTGGCAGAACAGTTAACTGATATTCGTCTTTATGCTGAAGCATTGCGGGCACAATCTCATGAATTTATGAATAAGATGCATGTCGTATTAGGACTTACGCATATGAAGCATTATGAACAATTAGAAACTTATATTAGCAATATGGTTTCGGAACATCAATATGAAATTGGCGGTGTGATGCGAAAAATAAAAAATCCTGTATTTGCAGGATTTATGCTTGGCAAACTTAGTTACGCAAGGGAAAAGAATATACAACTTATTGTAAGCGAAGATTCTTTTTTGCCAGAGCCGGATGATGAGAGTATTATTCATGAACTGATTACAATTGTAGGGAATTTAATCGATAATGCATTAGATGCGGTGATGAACTGTGAACGGAAGCAAGTACATGTTTCTATTCATTATCAGGATAAGTTAATTATTACAGTACAAGATACAGGAAATGGAATTCGAAAAGATGAAATTGACAAAGTATTCGTCAAAGGATATTCCACAAAAGGAGAAAATCGAGGGTATGGCTTATATCTTGTAAATGATAGTCTAAAGCAAATAAATGGAAACATCCATGTCGATTCACTATTAGGAAAAGGAACAACAATAACAATTGAAATACCATACAAAAGTAGGGACGAGATAGGAACATGATCAAAGTTTTGATTGTAGAAGATGATCCGATGGTAGCGATGTTAAATAAGCATTATTTAGAGCAAGTGGGCGGATTTGAGCTTGTTCATGTAGCTAATTCTGTGAAAGAAGCAGTAGAAATACTAGAGAAATCGCCTGTAGATTTCATACTGCTTGATATTTTTATGCCTGGTGATACAGGGTTTGAATTGTTAATGCATATTCGGAATCAGGAAAAAGAAATTGATGTTATGATGATTTCAGCTGTGCATGATATGGGGAGTATTAAAAAAGCACTGCAATATGGAGTTGTCGATTATTTAATTAAACCATTTACATTTGAAAGATTTAAGGAAGCATTAACTGTATATCGAGAGAAGTTTACATTTATGAAAGTACAGCAGAACATTAACCAATCTGAACTAGATGCATTGATTTTACAAAAAGAAAAAGTAGAATCTCATGTAAATAAAGAACTTCCAAAAGGATTAACAAAACAAACATTGCAGTTGATTTGGAAGCAAATAGAATTGCTACGTGGACAAGCATTTACAACAGATGAAATGGCACAATTAGTTGGAATCTCAAGGGTATCTATTCGTAAATATGTATTGTTTTTAACTGAAATTGGGGCATTAGAAAATGAAATGGTCTATCAACATGTGGGAAGACCAGTAAGTAAACTGCGTTGCATCGATGAAAACAAAATACATTTGTATGTATAAGTGTATGTTCAAAAAGGAGGATAAAGAGAGCCGAGCAGTTCGAGGCACGGAAGCCAGGAGGATACGGAGTGTAGATGGAACTACATGAGTACCGGACTGGCGACGTAACGAAGAAATAGGGCGGCTATCTTTACCGGACTTTTTGAAATCCCTGTATAAGCGGCTTATGTAAGCCGCTTATACTTTTTTTAATTACAAAAGTAGTTACAAAACTTACAAAACCTATTTTTAATATTGAAAGCGTTTTAATATTGTAAATAAGAATATAAGGGGGTGCCTGTATGGGGATTCAAAATAAAGTGGAAACGGTATCATTCGTGGAAACGGCAGAGCCAAAACACGAATCTTTCGTTTCTAAGATCATGAATATTAAAATTGGTGTTATACCTTTACCATTATATCTCGTGTTAGCGGCTATTATTTATGGAGCATCTGTATATAATAAATTGCCTGCTGATATGATTGGTGGATTTGCAGTCATTATGATTATGGGGATTTTCCTAGGGGATATTGGAATGAGAATCCCAATTTTAAAAAATATTGGCGGACCAGCAATTCTCTCATTATTTATTCCGTCATTACTGGTGTTCTTTAATTGGATGAACCCAGCTTCAATGGAAGCAGCAACGATGTTAATGAAAAAATCGAACTTTTTATATTTATATATTTCTTGTTTAGTAGTAGGAAGTATTTTAGGAATGAACCGCAAAGTGTTAGTACAAGGATTTATTCGGATGTTTATCCCGTTAGTTGTAGGGACACTGGCTTCAATTGCGGTTGGATTATTAGTCGGATCATTATTTGGATTTGAAATGAAGCATACATTCTTCTTTATCATTGTACCAATTGTGAGTGGTGGTATAGGAGAAGGGATTTTACCACTTTCATTAGCTTATAGTGACATTCTAAATGAATCATCAGCAACATTTGTATCCCAGCTCATTCCTGCAGCAATTATTGGGAATATGTTTGCCATTGTCAGTGCAGGATATATGAAACGTTTAGGTGAAAAAAGACCGGAACTTAGCGGTAATGGTGTATTAGTAAAAACAGATAATCAAGCAGAATTATTAAAAGAACAAAATACAGAAAAACCGATTGATTTCTCATTAATGGGAGCAGGTTTGTTAATTGCATGTACATTCTTTATCTTTGGTGGATTTGCTTCTAAATTTATTGGCATTCCAGGAGCAATTATTATGATCTTTTCGGCAGCACTTGTGAAGTACTTTAAATTAATGCCAGCAAAAATGGAACAGGGAGCATTTCATTTATATAAGTTTATTTCCAAAAACTTAACGTGGCCATTAATGGTTGGTTTAGGATTGTTATACATTCCATTAAAAGATGTAGCAACTGTTCTTTCAGTTGGATATGTTGTTGTGTGTGCATCAGTTGTACTTACAATGATAACGTCTGGTTATCTTGTTGGTAAGGTGATGAAAATGTACCCAGTTGAATCTGCCATTGTAACAGGATGTCATAGCGGATTAGGTGGCACAGGCGATGTTGCAATTTTATCAGCTTCAAACCGTATGGAGTTGATGCCATTTGCACAAATTTCAACTCGTTTAGGCGGTGCAGCAATGGTTGTAACAGCGACAATTTTATTAAAAATGTTTTCGTAATGTACTAGATAAGCTAGCTATGTTTTGACATAGCTAGCTTGTCAAATTAGGGGGAGTTTATTGATATGTTAGAAAGTCAAATTAATGAGCGATCATTATTACTTCATAAAGAATTAGTAGGGAAAATTGAAATTACCAGTAAAGTAGAGGTTAACACAGCGGACGATTTAAGTTTGACGTATACACCGGGGGTAGCTGAATCTTGTAAGGCAATTGCGGCAGATGAAGAAACAGCTTATGACTATACAGCACGCGGTAATATGGTTGCGGTTGTTTCAGACGGAACGGCAGTACTTGGGTTAGGTGATATTGGACCGAAAGCAGCTATGCCGGTTATGGAAGGGAAATGTATTTTATTTAAAAAGTTTGCGAATGTAGATGCATTCCCGCTTTGTCTTGGAACGAAAGACGTAGATGAAATCGTTACCATTGTGAAAAATTTAGAGCCGACATTTGCAGGAATTAATTTAGAAGATATTGCGGCACCACGCTGTTTTGAAATTGAAAAGCGATTAAAAGAAGAAACAAATATTCCGGTGTTTCATGATGATCAACATGGAACAGCAATCGTTGTATTGGCAGCGGTTATTAACGCTTTAAAAGTTGTTAACAAGCAGATGGATAAAGTGAAATTTGTCATTAATGGTGCCGGTTCTGCAGGAATTGCAATTGGAAAATTGTTATTAAAAGCTGGTGCACAGCATATTACGTTAGTGAGTCTAGAAGGAATTGTTTGTGAAGGGGAAGCATGGATGAATCCAGCTCAAATTGAGATTGCAAAAGGAACAAACCGTGAATGTATGCGTGGAACGTTAAAAGAAGCAATTGATGGTGCGGATGTGTTTATTGGAGTATCTGCTCCGAATGTATTAACAAAAGAGCTTGTGAAGACAATGAATGAAGCATCAATCGTGTTTGCGATGGCAAATCCAGTTCCAGAGATATACCCAGAGGATGCACTACAAGCTGGAGCAGCGGTCGTCGGAACAGGTCGTTCTGATTACCCAAACCAAGTGAACAATGTGCTAGCATTCCCAGGTATATTCCGAGGTGCATTAGATGTACGGGCAACGGATGTTACGGAGGAAATGAAATTAGCTGCAGCATATGGAATCGCTAACATCATTACGGATGAAGAACGAAACGCAAATTATGTGATTCCAAATCCACTAGACAAGAGTGTCGTACCAAGCGTGGCAGCTGCAGTAGCAAAAGCCGCGATTGAATCAGGAGTGGCACAAATAACAAAGTTGCCAAGTTATTCTATAGAAAAATAATAAAAAGCAATGTCTTTTTTTGAAAAGACACTACTTTGGGGAGAGATAAGGGATCAAAACAATGATGAACCTTATCTCTTTTTGTCTTCCTTTTTAAACAAGTACTATAAGGAAAAAATTACAGATTGTCACCTTTCTCTACATTTATAACGATTTGTTCATAAAATTTCTCACCAATATATGCATTTAAGAGCCATAAGCCTGGGGATGGGAGTGACATGAGTATAGGGATTTCTTTTGTAGTTGAATCAATCATAGTGGGAGCAGTCCAAGTTCGTTCGGAGGTTTCATTTTGAAAGATTACAGGAGTAGGTGCTGTAGATCCTTGTTTCAGAGCGATGACGGATAATTTGCCAGATGGCATCATTGGATCGAGGAAGAACCACATTTGTTTATTTGGTTCATTCGCAATCCAAGTACCATCTGCAATCGCAACTTTTCCTTCGATTCCTTTTAAAGGTACTTTTCCTTCTACAAAGGAAGGACTTTCCTGCCAATTGACATCTTTTAAGACACTAAGGTGAAAGAAGGTGGGAGCATTATTTTGAGGTTTCACTGTTTCAATGGTTTCCTTTACTGGTGATTTGGTTTCTTGTTGTAGTGTAGTACAGCCAGCGATGAGACAGGAGAAAAGTAGAACAATTCCGATTTTTTTCATCTTGCCACGCTCCTATTTTTAGTTGTTATTTCATTATATTTGCTAGGAGACAAGACAATTCCTTTAATCAATGAAAGAGGCCATAATAAACTTATGGCCTCTTTTATTGATTAAATTTGTTCAGTTGTGAATGTAGTTTGCGTTTCTTTTTCAGGCATTGTTAAGAAAATTACAGAGATGACAATACATACACCACCTAGTAGCTGATATGCCCCGAAAGATTCGTTTAGCCAAGTGATTGAAACGATAGCCGCTACAAGCGGTTCAATACTCGATAGAATACTTGTCTCTGTTGCTGATAAATATTTCAGACTGCCGATATAAAGAAGGAAGGACAGTGTTCCGCTTATAATAATAAGAATCAGCATAGAGGACGTATGGAATGTAAGAGTTTGTGAAAGGTGTTCCCATTCGAAGGATCGATTACAAATAAGAAGTGCGATTCCTCCAATTAACATGCCCCAGCCAATAATGAGAGTCGTGCCCCACTGTTTAATAAGTGAAGCAGGATGAAGTGTATAAAAAGCAAAGCCAATTGCGGTTGAAATTCCAAAGGTAATAGCTTCTTTAGATAAAACAATATTTTCGATGGAACCATTTGTAATGATAAAATATGTGCCTGTCAGTGCTGCTACGATGGCTAGTACTTGCATGGTAGAGGGTAATTTTTTATGTTGCACTACAACATAAATTGTAATGAGAACCGGACCTAGAAATTGAAACAGGGTAGCGGTAACGGCATTACTAATATGAACGGTTTCAATAAAGACATATTGTGCTCCCAGCATGCCAAGAATAGCGAAAATGACAAGTTGCATCCAGTGGCGTGGGTGCTGCCATATACGAAATATGTTTTGTTTTTTTGCCATTAAGAAACATAAAATAAAGACGCCAGCTAGTAATAAGCGGATTGTTAAAAAGTTGATAGAGGATAACTCGGTATGTTGAAAGAGCCACTGGATCATTGGACCTGATAATCCCCATAAAGTAGCTCCTGTAATAATCATAATGAGACCAAGTCTTCTGTTATTGTTCATTATTATGATGTTCCTTTCTGTAATTGATTTTTTAAGATTTACATGATAAAAGGTATTATATAGAATTTCTGGTACTGTAAAAAGTATCAGTTTTTCATTTTATAAAGGGGTCAGATAGTATGTTAGAATTAACACCAAATTTGAGTGTGGAGAAAAAGTCTCCCTTATATGTACAGTTATATGAGTATATAAAGACAGAAATAAAAAATGGAGAAATCCCTCCCTTTACAAAGCTTCCTGCAAAAAGAAAGTTAGCTGTATATTTACAGGTAAGTAAAAATACAGTAGAAGCAGCTTATGAACAACTCCTTGCAGAGGGTTATATTGAATCTATTTCAAGAAGGGGATATTTTGTGTGTGAAATTGAACAAATGATGCGCGCAATGGAGAAAGAAGAGTCTGTAAGGGAAATCCCGTATAGAAAACAGGAATATAAATTTGATTTTACGCAAACTGGTGTAGATGCAAATTCATTTCCGTTTTCTATATACCGAAAAATTACAAATGAGGTATGGCAACTAGAAAATAAAGAGTTGTTATTTCTTGGTCATCCACAAGGGGAAGTAAGTCTTCGTGAAGAGATTGCAACATATTTATATGAGTCAAGAGGTGTACGTTGTTCAGCGAGCCAAATTGTAATAGGAGCTGGAACACAGTTTTTAATAAGAATTCTGTTTCAGTTGCTGAAAGGAAGTTGTTTTGCAGTTGAAAATCCAGGGTATCACCGCAAACTGGTTGCCTTTGAGCAAGGGGAAGAAAATGTTCATATGCTTTCGCTCGATGAGGATGGTATTTGTATTCCATATTTAGAAGACAGTGGTGCAGATGTCGTGTTTGTAACCCCATCTCATCAATTTCCATGTGGAATGATTATGCCAATTACAAGGCGTATGCAGCTGCTTCATTGGGCACGGCAAAGGAATGGACGATATATTATAGAAGATGACTATGATAGTGAATTTCGTTACTCTGGAAAACCAATACCAGCATTACAAGGACTGGATACAGAAGGAACCGTGATTTATATGGGGACTCTTTCAAAAGCACTGCTTCCATCACTCAGGATGAGTTACATGGTGCTTCCGAAACAATTGATCGAACTGTATCAGAAGCAATATCTGTTCTATACACAAAGCGTTTCACGAATTGATCAAGAAATCATTAGAAGGTTTCTAAAAGAAGGACATTGGGAAAAGCATATTCATAAGATGAGGGTTGTCTATCGGAAAAAGAGAGATGCTCTTGTTGTAGCAATTGAAAAATATTTTTCTACTAAGGTCGAAGTAATTGGCGAAGATTCGGGTTTGCACATCTTATTAAAGGTCCATAATGGGATGTTAGAAGAAGAATTAATAGAAAGAGCGGCGGTAAGCAGTATAAAAGTATATCCTGTTTCTACGTATTATAAAGAAGAAACAAGTGATGGAAATACAGTCTTACTGGGATTTGCCATTTTATCAGAGCAAGAGATAGAAGAAGCAATTCAGCTGCTATATAAGGCATGGTTTGGCAGGTAAAGTGAAACTTCCATCAGTTATGGATTTCTTCATCCATAACTGATGGAAGGCTCTCACTAATTGGAATCTTACTGCCTGTTTGAAATGAATAGAAGGTAATAAAAAAATCCTCAATTATGTGAGGATTTTCTTATTATTTTTCTTTATCTAAAAATAAAACCATATGCTCTTCATCCCAATATTGACCGTTATATTTTAGTGAACGCTCTTGTACACCAAAAGTTTTAAAGCCTAATGATTCATATAGTTTTTTCGCGCCATCATTTCCGACAACAACATCAAGTATGATTTGCTCTACTTCTAATTTCTTTGCTAAGTCAATACATGCTTTAATAAGAGATTTTCCAGCACCAAGCCCACGTGCTTTTGGTGATACATATACAGAACCGATTTTTGCTTTATGTCCTTGTTTTACGTATGGTTTCGTTTCCAGTGTCGCAACTCCGATTAGCGTATCCCCTTTAAATGCACCAAGGGTATAGTTTTCGTCTTGTGCTAACTTTTGTGCTTTATATTCAATGGGGCATTCTTTATTAATAATATCTTCGTAAGAAGAACTAAAAGCCTCAGGGTTCTGTTTTAATCCTTCTACACGAAGTTCTAAATAAATTTCTGCTTCTTGTTTTGTTAATACATGAATTTCCAATCGTATCACACTCCAAATCTTTGACAGTTGTAGTTACATTGTATATTGAAATAGTAATAATTTCAAAAAGATAGCTCTTCTTATTAATATTTTAATGTGTTTGTTAATAATTTGCGAATAAATATTAGCTAGTAACATAATAAAATGAAACTTCGTTTAGCATATTTTTAGCTCACACAATTGGGGTCTTACTGCCCTTAGAGCGGGAGTCACCAACAGTGGTTCAATAGAGAGACTGCTGGTGATATTACGTAAAATCTATATTATTCGATCGGTAATTCAATGATAAATTCTGTTCCGATTCCTAGCTCACTTTTTACTTGAATAGAACCGTTATGTAACTCAATAATTTCTTTTGCAACAGCTAGACCAATTCCTTTGCCTCCTGTTGCACGAGTCCGTGATTTATCGACTCGATAAAAACGATCAAAAATGTGCGGGATATGTTCCTTTGGAATACCTTCTCCTTCATCTTGCACACATATAGAAAAAGTATGCTCACTTATAAATACATGTATTGTAATAGCTGATTTTTCGGGAGAGTGTTGATAGGCATTGTGTAATATATTCAACATGACTTGTTCCATTCGGCGTTCGTCTATACAAACATCAAGTGCACCTTCAAAACTGAACATAATATTCATTTGCTTTTTTGCAAATGTTGTTCTTGTTTTTTCAATCATTCGTTCTAAAAAGGGCTGCAAAGGAACCTTCTGTTTTTTTATAATAAATTGATGTTGTTCGAGCTGGACAAGGTCGAATAAATCTTGAACGAGTTCTGTTACACTATCTGTTTCATCTTCAATAATTTGCAAATATTCATCGCGTTCTTCTTTAGATAAGGAGTCTCTCTTTGCTACTTTTGCATAACCTTTTACATATGTAAGCGGGGTTAGAAGTTCATGAGCAACACTTGCTAGAAATTCATCGCGCTCTTTTTTCATATAGGTTAATTCATTTGATAATTCTTCAATTGTTGTTGCCAAACTACCAAGTTCATCTTTTCGTTTAATCCCTAATTTAATGGGCTTATTTAACTTTAACATTTTTTCTGTTGCTCTTTTCATTTTAATGAGAGGATCAGTAAGTACACGGGAAAAAATAAAAACAGAAATAGTTGTTAAAAGAAGGGTTAGTACACCAATAATAATAAATTGTTGTGTTAAACGAAGAATCATTTTTTCTAAGAAAGCTGTATCTAAAAACATATGTACATAGCCAGTTACTTGATTATTTATAATAATGGGACTGGCTGTTGAAATGAACTTTGATGTTTTCCAATTTTTTTCAATCATCGTTCCATCTCTAGAAATAGACTGTGTTTTGCAAGGGAGTTGCTTCAGCATTTCTTCTGTAACAGAATCAGAAGAAGAAAGAATTTTCCCATTAACATCTGTTATGACTAATTTTGTATCGGAATTAGAGTGAGATTCCATTGCTGTAGCATGCTCAAAGGCCCGTGGCCCATACCGTCTTTCAATAAAGTTACGGTAGCGATTCCCTTTTTCTAATAAGGCTGTTGTTTCTTCATCTATACGCATTTTTGTGAGACTTGTATAAAAGGATACAAAGGCTATCGTTTCAATACATAAAGATAAAATTAAAAAGTACGTACCTATCTTGAGGGAAAGTTTGTTCATTTTTCACC
The DNA here is from genome assembly GCF_030348195.1 of Bacillus sp. DX4.1. NCBI lineage: Bacteria > Bacillati > Bacillota > Bacilli > Caryophanales > Bacillaceae > Bacillus > Bacillus sp. DX4.1. Next base: position 733,266 of record NZ_JAUCFT010000008.1, read on the forward strand.
ATACCTTAATCCCGCTCCAACGGGCAGTAATATCCTTACCTCAACAGCAAAGAAGTTTGGGGGATGAAGAAAATCCCCACTGCTGGAAGTTTTACTGTATCGTTACTATCATTCGTTCTTCCACTTATATCCTACTTTATAGATTGTCTCTAAATATTGTTCAACAGGAAAATCTTTTTTTCTTAATTTATCCCGAATATTGCGAATGTGTGAATCGACGGTACGATATTCAATATCCGTTTGATAACCCCATATTTTTTCAATTAAGTCATCGCGGCTATAAGCACGGTTTGGATTTTGTAAAAAAAGCCCAAGCAGTGAAAACTCGATAGGAGTCAGTGAAATCTTTTCATTGTAAACAGTAACGGTATGCTTGGTTTTATCCCATTCAATGCCATTGAAGCTAATAAAACCATCTTTTTTCGTTCGACGCAATACCGTTTCAATGCGAGCGACTAACACTTGTTCATCAAAAGGTTTTGTAATATAATCATCGGCTCCAATTGTAAGTCCCTTTACCATATCGTAGTTTTGATTACGTGCTGTTAGCATAATAATCGGTACATTACTCATTTGCCTGATTTGAAAACATGTATCCCATCCATCTATATCAGGCATCATGACATCTAACAAAATAATATCAAAGTCTTTTTGTTGGACAAGCTCAAGAGCTTCTAAGCCAGAAGTTGTTTTCATGCAAAAATAACCACGTGGGCTTAAAAATAAATCTAATAGACGCAACATGCGTTCTTCATCATCAACTAATAAAATTTTTGTCATCGTATTGTACACCTCAAAACATTCATTCTGTATCCATAGTTTACATGAAAATGAGAAAAAACTCTGTTTATGAGATTTAATCATAAAGTATTTTTTTGTGCAGAAGCAATTGCCATAAAAAATGCACTACTTTTGCACAACTCTTTTTTATAATAGAAAACGTAGCGACACAAATACCCTATGTTGCGACATAACGTCATGTCATTTTATTTATAAAATGACAATTCCATTCTATTGTGTATGTGAGATATTGGGGATTTTCGTATTCACCTCGCATCGAATAAGGAAATTTTCCTATCTCACACTTTTTTTGATGTTATAAAGGGGACTTACAAATGAATCAAAAAGAAGAACGTTTGAAAAAAGAAAAGCAGGATCGTAATGCAGCGGTTATGTGTATTGCAGTATCTATGCTGATTATCGTGACATGCGCAAATAAATTTTTCGGAATTCTATAGATCATAGAAAAACTCGTTGTTTCAGTTTCAGGAAACAACGAGTTTTTTATTATGTTGTCTATGTAAGAGGCTTATGATGAACGTACAATTCAATCTGAAAAAGAAAAGGAGCTAATCGGGAATTCTGGATTAGCTTCCTAAGGGAATAAGGGATGAAAAAATGATAGAAGGCTTAAACAATAAACCAAGGAAGAAGAGCTAAAAATGTTGTGACAACAACTGTACCACAAACTAACAAGATAAGATGTTTGTGCTGTTTCATGTCAAAACTCCTCCAATTATTGATTTAATTTCAATACAACAGATTTTCCGTTTAGCATTACTTCTACAATTGCTCCGATTACTTCTATCATTTTTTTCATCGCTTATCTCTCCTTATTGTTATTATATATTTCTAGTATAGCGAAATAGGGTGTGCAAGACGATCGATAAAGGTGACATGAACATTACATTATTGTAAGAAAACATACCTTGGTGAAGAATTATCCCGCTATTCGCGGGCAGAGATCCCCACCTCAAGATTCAGAGAGAAACAAAGAAGATAGGTGGAGGATAACTGCCCGTAAAAGCCCGATTGGTGAGGGCTAATTATCAGTGGGGGATGAAGAAAATCCCCACTGATAAAAGTTTTACTTTATCTTGTAGCGGTAAACGAAGTCATATGTTATACAATGTGTAATAATATCCCGCTATTCGCGGGCAGTAAAACCCCCACTGATTAAAGTTTCCCTTTATATTGAATACTTTGTATAAGAATTTGTAGTGATTTTACTTTTTCATACAATTAATCGTTTAAAAATAAAACCATATGTTCTTCATCCCAATATTGATCATTATGTTTCAAGGACCGTTCTTGTACGCCGTATGTTTGGAAACCAAGTGACTCATATAATTTTTTCGCAGCTGTATTTCCGATGACAACATCAAGCATGAGCTGTTCTACATGTAATTTATGGGCATTTTCAATAATCGCTTTGATTAATGCACGTCCCGCTCCAAGACCGCGAGCTTTTGGTGATACGTAAACAGAGCCAATTTTTGCTTTATGTTCTTGCTTTATAAATGGTTTCGTTTCCAAAGTAGCGATTCCAATTAAATCATTATCTTTAAATACACCGAGTGTACGTTTATCTGGATTATCCAAACGTTTTGCCATTGCAGCAACAGGGTCTGCTTGTTTTAGTACATCTTCATAAGAGGAACTAAAAGCTTCTGGATTTTGAATTAATCCTTCTACACAAACTTGTAAATAGATCTTAGCATCTTCTTTTGTTAATAAACGAATTTCCATGCAGGTGACCTCCTAAGTTTATCCCGCTCTATAGGGCAGCAGACACTCCGCTCCAATGTTTGAAGCAAGGAGATGGCTGACCGTAAGAGTCCGATTGGTGGAATTTTCTCAACTGATATAAATTCCGCTTTATACTTCATTAGAGCTTTGTTTACAAAGCGAATATATTCTGTACTCATTCCATCTTAATTTGTAAAAGAATGAGAAGATATATGTGGTGAAGAGCGTATCTTCATTTGTTCTGCTATTGGTGAAGACTAATCGTCGGTGGAGATGAAAAAAATCTCTACTGTTGAAAGTTTCACTTTGTGTAATGAAATTATATATTAACTTTATTAACTATTCAACAGTTAAATATATTACATTTTCATAACTAAAAAATGACCCCTTTGTATAGGAGTCATTTTGTCTCTGCTATATATCCTTCAATCCGACTTGGGTGCGTATAAATATTACAAGATCCATTTCGAATAAAACCAACAACAGTAATACCTAAATCGTTAGCGAGTTGTAACGCTAATTTCGTTGGGGCCGATTTGGAAAGAACAATTTCACAACCAATTTTAGAAACCTTTAATAAAATTTCAGATGAGATGCGACCGCTAAATGCAATAATTTTTCCTTTGACGGGGATATCATTACGTAAACAATGACCATATATTTTGTCTAATGCGTTATGTCTTCCAATATCCATTCTTGATACGAGAATGTTATTTCGGTCACAAAGAGCTGTATTATGGACCCCACCTGTTTGACGAAATGTAGTAGAAGATTGCTGTAAGTTATTCATTAAATGAAAGCATTCTTCAGGAGTAATCGTTACATGTATATGATCCAATTTTTTTGCTTTTGCTGCATCATTTATAAAAACAAAGCCTTGTCTACTTTTCCCGCAGCAAGAAGTAACATATCGTTTATTATATAAGGTTTGATAGAGTGGATTGATTTTTGATGTTGTAACATGTACGAAACCTTTTTCCTTCTGTATCCATAACTCATCGATATGTTTATAAGAAGTTATAATCCCTTCAGAAATTAAAAAACCTACTACCATATCTTCAATATAATCTGGAGTACATACAACTGTTACATATTCTTCCCCGTTTAATTTAATTGTCACAGGATATTCTGTAACAATTTCATCTTCTTGTTCAAGAAATGGTCCAGCTTGATAACGTACCATTTTACATGTTTCTTGGACAGGCCCCATACGATTTCCCCCTTTATCCCGCTATTTGCGGGCAGTAAGGCCTCCACCTCAAGATTCCGAGAGAAGCAAAGAAGATAGGTGGGGGATAAACTGCCCGTAAAATCCCGATTTGTTCAATTTTTCTCAGTGGGGGATGAAGAACCACCACTGAGAAAAATTTTACTTTATATGTATTTTTCTCTCTATTCATCATAAAACAACAAGAAAAGAAAAGCATCTGTTATATACTTAGTAGAAGATTTTTTGGTTATTATTGTATATGTAAGATATAATAGAATGGTAGAATATATATCAATTGTAGGCTTTCGGAGTAAACCTTATAGCATCTAGAATCGGCTTCTAAGATATGTTTTTAACATGAGCGTTTCAACAAAGAACGTATAGCAATTCAGTTTTGAAAACGTATTCAAAACGTATTGTACAGTTGAGTGTAAGGAGAGGGAAACTATGGTAGAACAGACAGTTCGTGTGACCATTGATGGAACAGAATTTTTTTCATCTGATGAAAAAACGATACTGCAGTTATTTAACGAAAGTGATTTAGAGCATCCGCAAATTTGTCATGTACCAGAAGTAGATCCAATTCAAACTTGTGATACATGTATTGTGGAAGTGAATGGCAAGTTGATGCGTGCCTGCTCAACAAAATTAGAAGATGGCATGCATATCGAAAGAAAATCAGCGCGTGCTAAAGAAGCACAAACGGAAGCGATGGATCGAATATTAGAGAACCATTTATTGTATTGTACAGTATGTGATAATAATAATGGTAACTGTAAAGTTCATAATACGGTACATATGATGGAGATTGAAGAGCAGAAATATCCATATGAACCGAAAGTCAGTGCTTCTGAAGTGGACATGTCTCATCCATTTTATCGTTATGATCCAAACCAATGTATTGCCTGTGGTCAATGCGTAGAAGTATGTCAAAATTTACAGGTGAATGAAACTTTATCAATTGATTGGAGCTTAGATCGCCCACGTGTTATTTGGGATAGCGGTGTGAGTATTGATGATTCATCTTGCGTTAGTTGTGGACAATGTGTAACAGTTTGTCCTTGTAACGCGTTAATGGAAAAATCCATGCTGGGGGAAGCTGGATTTATGACTGGTTTGAAATCAGATGTGTTAGATCCAATGATTGATTTTGTTAAAGATGTAGAACCGGGATATAGTAGCATTTTAGCGGTATCAGAAGTTGAAGCAGCAATGCGTGAAACGAAGATAAATAAAACAAAAACAGTTTGTACATTTTGTGGTGTTGGTTGTTCGTTTGAAGTTTGGACAAAAGACCGTCAAATTTTGAAAGTGCAGCCTGTATCAGATGCACCAGTAAATGGAATTTCTACATGTGTAAAAGGGAAGTTTGGCTGGGACTTTATGAACAGTGAAGACCGCATCACAAAACCATTGATTCGCCAAGGTGACATGTTTGTTGAAGCAACATGGGAAGAAGCTTTAGAGGTCGTTGCGTCTAATATGCAGCATATTAAAGAAGAACATGGTAGCAATGCCTTTGGATTTATTTCTTCTTCGAAAGTAACGAATGAAGAGAACTATTTAATGCAAAAGCTTGCTCGTCAAATATATGGAACAAATAACGTTGATAACTGTTCCCGTTACTGTCAATCACCAGCAAGCGATGGCTTAACAAAAACTGTTGGTATAGGTGGTGACACTGGGACAGTGAAAGATATTGCGGAAGCTGGCCTTGTCATTATTGTCGGTGCGAATCCAACAGAGGGACATCCAGTACTTGCAACCCGCGTGAAACGTGCTCATAAATTACATGAACAAAAGTTAATTGTGGCTGACCTTCGTAAACATGAAATGGCAGAGCGTGCTGACATGTTCGTTCATCCAAGTCAAGGAACAGATTATGTCTGGCTTGCAGGTGTAACAAAATATATTATTGATCAAGGCTGGCATGATAAAAAATTCTTAGACGAAAATGTGAAGAACTTTGATGAATATAGCAAAATGTTAGAGAAATATACACTTGATTATACGGAAAACATTACAGGTATTTCGAAAGAGACACTAAAAGAAATGGCTCGTATGGTATACGAAGCAGATGGTACTTGTATACTTTGGGGTATGGGTGTTACGCAAAATACAGGAGGTAGTACAACATCTGCAGCCATTTCAAACTTACTTCTTGTAACAGGTAACTATCGTCGTCCTGGTGCAGGAGCATATCCACTGCGCGGACATAATAACGTGCAGGGCGCTTGTGATATGGCAACATTGCCAAACGTGCTTCCTGGTTACCAAGCAGTATCAGATGATGCACTGCGCGCAAAATTTGAAAAAGCATATGGGACTACAATTCCGAAAGAGCCGGGATTAAATAACATTGCAATGCTTGCTGCAGCAGAAGAAGGAAAACTGCGTGGTATGTATGTAATGGGAGAAGAAATGGCGTTAGTTGATTCCAATGCGAATCATGTGCAACACATTTTAGGTAATCTTGATTTTCTTGTCGTTCAAGACATGTTCTTATCAAAAACAGCACGTTTTGCTGATGTTATTTTACCAGCGGCACCAAGTTTAGAAAAAGAAGGGACATTTACGAATACAGAGCGTCGTATTCAGCGTCTATATGAAGTTATGAAACCACTTGGCGATTCTAAACCGGACTGGTGGATTTTACAAAAAGTAGCTCGTGCACTTGGCGGAGATTGGAATTATGAAAATCCAAGTGAAATTATGGATGAAATTGCATCACTTGCACCGTTTTATTCTCAAGCAACATACGACCGCTTAGAAGGATGGAATAGTTTATGTTGGGGTAGTCATGATGGTAGTGATACACCAATATTATATGCGGATGGCTTTAATTTCCCTGATAAAAAAGCACGTCTATCATTGGATGAATGGGTTCCAGCAGTTGTAGCGCCGGAAGACTACGATTTACTATTAAATAATGGTCGTATGCTTGAACATTTCCATGAAGGAAATATGACCAATAAATCAACAGGTATTTTATCTAAGCTTTCGGATGTATTTGTTGAGATTTCACCAGAGCTTGCACAGAAACGTAATGTGAAAGATGGCGGCCTTGTGGAACTTGCATCACCGTTTGGAAAAATAAAAGTACAGGCATTAGTTACAGACCGCGTTACAGGAAAAGAACTGTATTTACCTATGCATGCGACAGTGAATGAAGAAGCAATTAATATTTTAACGGGAACAGCAACAGATATTTACACATGCACACCAGCCTATAAACAAACGAAAGTGAAAATGCGTGTACTGCGTGAAAAAGGAAAACGCCCGCTTCCTGCTTCAAACCCAAGAGATAAAAAACGTCATCCACAAAATGGTGTTGAAATTGAGCAAAAATGGCAACGAAAACAATACGTATCACTTGTGGATCAGGACTAGGGGGCGAAGAATGTGGCAAAAGAAATTACATTGATTCAAAAGAAAGTTATAACAGAAGAAGTAAAGAAGCAACAGTTATCAGATGAGTTGTTAACACAATTTGCTGAGAACCGAGAAGCAGTGGAAGAAACGATGCAATTGTTAGCTGGGTTGCAACAAGCTGGTCTATTAGATGCTGCAATTAGTTTACTAGCTGCGAAAGAGGATGTTTCTAAAATTGCCGTAGAGCAACTGAATCGTGAACCGGTAAAAAATGCATTAAATAATATGATGGGGGCAGGAGAAGCGTTATCTTCTGTAGACCCAGAAGTGACTAAGCAAGTGACATCTAGTTTAGTTACAGGTTTACAATTTGCAACAGAGGAATTAAAAAAAGGCAGAAAAATAAAGATTATGGATTTCTTTAAAGTGTTAAAGGATCCAGATATAAATAGAGCGATTACATTTGGTTTTAACTTTTTAAAAGCGTTTGGGCAAGAGTTAGAAGAGAAGAAATAATAAGGAAAGAGCAATGGATATGGAATCCATTGCTCTTTTTCATATATGTATAAGAGTGTTCATGTTAAGCGGAATATATTATTATTAAGAGCATGGATTCCGGATATATATAAATCCATTTTGATTTTTCGACATATAGCCGCGGCTATGGATAATAAAAGGTGACCTGCACTCGTTTTCTCTCTTTGTTTTCACTGTGTCTGGGGCAGGAAAAGGATCTGACCGCCTCTATGCATGGCCGGATGCTCTCTCCCACCTAAAAAGAAGGGTTTTATGTCGGTTTTTTAATTTGTATTTGTATAGAATATGGGATCCTTCTCAAATATAGTTTTAGAATTTGGAGGATATATGCTACACCGTAAAAGACTATCTATACCAGGAGTAATGGGACATTCCTTTCAAACAGTAAGATTTGCTTTTGGGAATGTATTAGCGTTTCAACTCGTTTATAAACTGTTAGCGGCAATTGTGTTTATCCCGCTATTCGGTATGATGTTTAACAAGTTATTATATTTGGGCGGTTATGCGCATGCGACAAATGAAGAGTTACTCGCATTTTTGAAAACGCCATATGGCATTGCGGCAATTTTGGTTTTATCGATACTGGCACTTTTCCTCATTTTTACGGAGTTTGCAGTGCTCATTATGATTTCGTATTTTGCACATAAACGGCAGAAGGTGCGATTACGTCCTATTTTATATAAAACGGTAACGTATTTACCTTCTTTTTTCACATATTGCTTACCAGGATTTATTTTATATGTTGTTGTTTTACTACCTCTTTTAAGCATCGGTTATAAGTCCGCATTGATTCCCGAAATTCAAATTCCAAATTTCATTACGGGAGAATTGTTTAAAACAACAATGGGGCAAGTAGGGTACTATACTTTTTTTGCGGTAGTAACGTACCTAAATCTTCGTTGGATTTTCGTTCTTCCTATTATTGTGTTAGAAGGCAAGACGTTTCGCGTTGCTGCACGTAAAAGTGCAATTCTTGTGAAAGAAAGCTTTTTTAAAGTCGTTTTATTTTTAATTGGATTCTTTATATCAATTGGGATTGTGTTTCTATTCTTTACAGGTATTTATCTCTTGTTATTGTGGGCATTATATTATGCTACAAATCCAGAAGGTACATTTGCATTGCTCGCAGAATCAACTTTATCCGTATTTCTAACGAGTACCTTATATGTACTTAGTTTTATCGTAACGCCGTTCTATATTATGGCGTTAACTCGCTTGTATTTACAGAAGGTTTCGGTTGAAGAAGTTTTACTAGAAGAAGGATTAGATTATTCGAAAACAAAGGCAGATAAATTCTTCTTTAAAAAGCATCGTTTGAAATTTATTGGTGTATATATTGGCGGTGTTCTTGTAGCTGGAATGGTTGTTGCTTTTATCGTGGCGTTTATTACGAACACGTATAAAGAGCCGGTTATTATGGCACATCGTGGCTATATTTCTAAAGGAGTAGAGAATACGAAAGAGGCAGTGCAAGGAGCGATTGATGCAAAAGCAGATTACGCTGAAATTGATGTCTTGCAAACAAAAGATGGCGAGTTGGCAGTGATACACGATTTGAAATTAAAGCGTCTTGCCAATGCGAATGTACATGTATCGGATTTAACGATGGATGAGCTTCGACAGCTTACATTGAATCAAGATGGATTTTCAGGGGGAATTAGTACACTTGATGAGATCATTAAGCTTGCGAAAGGAAAAATCAAGCTTAATATAGAAGTAAAGTTGCACGGAAATGAGAAAGATTTTGTAAAGAAGGTTTTAAAAACAATCGAGAAAAACGACTTTGAAAAGCAATGTATCATTCAAACATTACATTATCCACTCATTAAAGAATTTAAACGTGCAAATCCTGATATAAAAGTAGGATATGTATTATATGCAAGTGTAGCAAATTTGAAATATATTCAAGCGGATTTTTATGTGGTAGAGGAGTATATGCTGAATGATCGTTTAGTAAAATCAGCTCGAAAGCTAAATAAGCCGATTTATGTATGGACTGTAAATGATATGGAAAATTTAAAGAAATATTATAAGCTCAATGTGGATGGGGTTATTACAGACTATCCAGAGGATGCAAAAGAAACGATAAAGATGTTAAAAGAACAAGAAGATGCTGAAACGGATATGTTTGATAAAATTACAGAAACGACGGAAGATTTATTTTCAAAATTATTTATGAGCTACCCGGCTGCTGGTTAAATACCAGTAGCTTATTTTGTGTAAAATAATATGCTTCTAAAATATTAGAGGAATCCTAAAGTGTATATGTATATAAGTGTAAGTGTTAACGGAAGTACATTATCATAAAAAGATTGGGTACAGATTAGCTAGTAGGGCTTCTAATTAGAATATGGTCCTCTGCTCAAATATAGTTTGCGCATTGGGAGGAAGATATGTTATTCCATGGAAGATGAGACATTGCCTTCAAACTATACGATTTGCCTTTTAGAATGTTTTAGATGAAATTGTTGTCTAGTTACTGCTAGTTACACTATACTTTAAGTAAATGAGTAAAGATGAACTGAAGAAAGATAATTTTTTAATACTGCTATAGATGATGTTATTTTAAAGGTATCACTCTAGTCTTTATAAGGGTTTTTAGAACTATGTATATTTTGTGTAATACGAAGAGGTGTTAATTGAATGAAATCCTATACACAATTTGAACGAAGAAAATACATACTTGATGAGTTAGAAAAATACAATCGAGTGATGGTAAATGATTTAGCTAAGGTGTTAAATGTTACCACAGAAACAATTCGAAGAGATTTAGATATGATGCATAAGGAAGGTAAGCTTACGAAAATACATGGTGGTGCAGTTAAGAAAAAAGATCATACTATTGAATTTTATTTTGACAAACGTCGATCTGAGAATATTGAAGAAAAACGAAAAATTGCTATGGAAGCAAGTAAATTAGTAGAAGATAATGATATTATTGCAATTGAAATTGGCACGACTACAATGCAAATTTTGGATTTTATACATGACAAAAAGAACTTGACGATCCTAACAAACTCAATACCAGCTGTTAATAAAGTTATTGAGCTTAAAGAACACTATGATTCATTTGATTGTAAATTAATAGTCTTTGGTGGAATGCTAAATTCCAATTCATTAGCATTGTCTGGAGACATGATGCTAAACTATCTTGACCACTTCACTGTTAATAAATTATTTGCTTCGTGTGATGGAATTTCTTTAGAAAAGGAACTGACATGTTCGTATATTGAGGACGCGCAAGTTTTTCAGCAGTTAAAGAAAAATGCAAAACAAGTTGTGATGATGATAGATGAGTCAAAGTTTAATTTAACAAAGTTTTATAAAAGCGGAAATTTTGATGATATAGATGCACTATATACAAATGCTAAACTCGATGAAGCATGGCAAAACGTCCTAATAAGTAAAGGAATTGAAGTAATAACAGTATAGAAAGAAAATCTTAAAGTAGACTATTTCTTAGTGAGGTGAGAAATAGTCTACTTTTTTGTTAATATGTTGTTTTGCTTTGTTGTTATGTTGATTTTACAATTCGTTAACATAATAACAACATTGTGTTAATAATGTGCCCGTACAATATGAATTAGGAGGTGCAAGAATGCAAATAAAATTATCAAAAGCTGTGTTCTTTTTATTACCGGTTGGAATACCTCTAATATTGTTTTGGATCATTCCGAATTTATTTAGTTTAGGTATTAGTTTTACAGACTGGGATTTCATGACTAGTGACTTTAATTTTGTTGGTTTAGATAACTATATTAATTTGTTTACACAGGATTCTTTTATACAGGCATTGTTAAATACTCTTTATTTTGGAATTGGGACAGTCGTTCCAACGATTGTATTAGGTTTAGGTTTCGCATTGTTCTTCCGAAAGAAGTTCAGAGGCTCTGCAATTTATCAATTAATGATTTTTTCACCTTGGGTAACACCAACGGTAGCTGTATCCATTGTATGGTCACTTCTATATGAACCTCAATATGGAGCTATCAATAAGGTGCTAGAATTTTTCGGGATACCGGGTTTGGACTGGCTGAAGAGTAGTGATACAGCGATGCTAGCGGTCATTATTGTAACGGTATGGAAATTAGTTGGATGGACGATGCTTTTCTATATCGGTGCACTAGAGAAAGTACCAGATAGCTTGTATGAAGCTGCTAGTATTGATGGAGCAAATTCATGGCAGAAATTTCGAAATGTAACACTACCGATGGTTTCACCAACAACCTTCTTCTTAGTTGTTGTCAATATAATTACTTCGGTGCAGGCTTATGATCAAATTAAAATTTTAACACAAGGTGGACCGAGTGGTTCGACACGAACGTTACTTTATTTATTCTTCCAACAAGCGTTTGAACAGTTCGATATGGGGTCTGCAACGGCAATTGCATTTATTATATTAATCATTACAATCCTACTATCCGTTATAAACAAGATAATAGGTGACAAGTGGGTGAACTATTAAGATGAATAATATGAAGAAGACGCCATTAATTCTAAAGCATATCTTTTTGGCTTTATCAAGTATCTTGTTTGTCTTTCCATTCATATGGATGGTACTTGGTTCGTTTAAAACATCCAGTGAAGTATTACAAGGAGGTTTTTGGCCTAAGGAATTCCACTGGGAAAATTATCGTCAAGTATTAGACATTCTTCCATTTAACACGTATATATTTAATAGTTTTTATACCTCTTTCCTTATTACTGTATATGTACTTGTTTCGTCTGCACTCTTTGCTTATATGTTGGCATTTTATAAGTTCAAAGGGAAGAACTTGACATTTAGTGTTGTCATGGCAACGTACATGATTCCTGGAGCTGTATCGTATGTTCCGGTATATGTGATGTTAGGAAAAACGGACTTACTTAATTCGCATTTTGGATACATTATTACTATGGCTGTTAGTGTATTCGGTATTTTCTATTTAAAACAGTCATTCCACAAGGTTGGTTATGAAACAGTAGAAGCAGCCAAAATTGATGGAGCAAGTGATTGGCGTATTCTTTGGAAGATTATTTTTCCAATGACGAAATCATCATTTGTAACACTAGGTTTGGTTACATTTATTGGGAATTACAATAATTATATTTGGCCAGCTCTTATATTGAATGATGGCAACAAAAAATTAATTACTAACGGAATTGCTGATTATTTCATTAATAGTTCCTTAGGCCGAGATTGGTCGCACATTATGGTTGCAAGTACAATCGCTACAGTGCCACTCTTAATCGTATTTTTAGTTTTACAAAAATGGTTCCTCTCAGGTGTTACTGATTCAGGAATAAAAGGTTAACTAAATATAAAGGAGATATTCGGGATGAGAAAATTATTAATGCTTTTAACGATTTTGTCATTATTTGTTGGTGCGCTTGCAGGCTGTTCAGGTGGAAAAGGAAATACTGTCAAAGTAAGTAAAGAAGGGGATAAGATTGTTGTTCCGTTTATTAATGGCGTAGGTGGTTCACTTGCAGACCAAGTAGATAAGATTGTCGAGGAATACAATAAAAGTCAAGACAAGTATGTAGTGAAAACAACAAAAGCAGGTAACTACGATGAGTCTTATCAAAAGCTTCAAAGTGGATTTGCAGCGAATAACCAAGAGGCAATTGCATTGTTAGGTTCAGACGTCATTCAAGAATATGCTAAGAAAAAGTTAATTGTACCTCTAGATCAATATGTTAAAGATGATAAGCAATTTAACAAAGAAGATTATGGAAAAGGTTTTATGAATCAAGCAACAATTGATGGGAAATTATATGGGATTCCTTTTTACGGTACAACTCAAGTTTTTTATTACAATAAAAAAGTGTTAGCGGAAAATGGCTTTACACCTGACGATTTAAAGACGTGGGAAGGTGTAGAAAAAGTAGCGAAAAAAGTAGCAAAACGTGACGCAAGTGGAAATGTCACATACGCAGGTTGGATGCCAATGTGGGGTACGTCAAACTTAATTGACGCGGTTCGCAGTGCTGGCGGAAATGTTTTAAGTGAAGATGGAACAAAAGTATTAATCAACGATGACACTTGGGTTACAGTATGGGAAAAATTCCGTACATGGCTTCATGAAGATAAAATTATGAAGATTAATTCAGGTGGAACTGGATGGGAATATTGGGATAAAACAATCATTGATTTAGTTGAAGGTAGAACGTTAGGATATACAGGCTCATCTGGTGACCAAGGATTTGTTTTTAAATCGTTAGGTAAAGGAATGACTGAGCAAGAACGTCTTGACACATTTGGAGCAGTACCACAACCAGCTTGGGGTAATAATAAACCAGCGCCAAAATTAGAAAGTTATTTATTCACATTAACGAGAAATATTGATCCAGAAGTAGCAAAAGGTGCATATGACTTTATGAAATTTGCTACAAGCACTGAGAAAACGGCTGAATGGTCAATGGCAACAGGCTATATCCCTGTTCGTAACCATGTAACAGATTATGGTCCTTATGCTGAATTTGTTAAAAAACAACCACAAGCAGTAGTTCCATTAGAGCAAGCTAATAAATATGGAGTTGCGCCATTTACAGATCCAACAGGTGGTAAAATCAATGACGCATTAAATGTAGCTAAGGATAAAGTAGAAATTGAAGGAATCCCTGCAAAACAAGCATTGGATGAGGCTGCTAAAATTGCACAGGAAGAATTGGATAAAGTTCTGAAAAAGAAGAAATAAACTTATGTATTACTTTGAAGAGAAACGTGAGGTGCTTTTGAAGCAAAGAAGCACCTCTATGATTCTATAATTAAAATATAGAAAAAGGTGTGGGAATCATGATTGAAATGAAAAGTACCTTGACTCTTTCTCCATTCGTAAAAAATAAACATTGTTTTCTCATGGATTCAAACAATATTGTCAATTTTACATTAACTATTGATCAAGGAGTCAGTCGGAAAATCCCGCTTTTATTAATCTTGAGAGACTCTAGAGGTTGTGTGCGTATACAGTATCAAACACCAATTGTTGACGAAAAACTGGTTGTCGCAAAAGATCCAAAGTTTTGTTCAGCCGGTTGTGTTGGAGGGGAAATACCGTCTGGTAATTGGGAATTAGAAGTAGTGTATACTCCTCATTGTGCAGATAAAGCACTAAAATTTACCGGAAGAAAAGTTGACTATACAGTAAATATATTGGTGAATGACGAGGTAGAGCGAGAATACAATCGAGAGCATTTTTGCAAAGAAAATGTTTTTATTGATGAACATGATTTTGAAAAAGTAGTGAATGAAGAGCATCGTTGGTACAAAGGAGATTTTCATGTACACACAAATTTAACAGATGGCGAGATAGATGACGAACTGGCAATGAGTGTATGTGAAAAACAAGAGTTGGATTTTTTATATGCGACGGAACACAATATTGTCATGCCATCTTATCAAAAAGGAAGCACATTGATTATACCATCTATGGAACTTACAACTCCTTATGGTCATTACAATATGTTCGGCATGAAGGAGTACGTTAACTTTACAGAGCATTTGGATGAATCGTTTAACGCCAAAAGTATGAATGAACTATTTTCTCTCATGAAAGAAAAAGGCTACTTAATTAGTGTGAATCATCCATTTATGAAGCCTTGGACGAACCAAATTAATATTAACCTAGAAAATGTCCATACAATGGAAATCATGTGTGATCCAACTTATAAAAAAAGCAAACCATCTACTTTAGAAGCTTTAAATTTTTTCGATCAAATATGGTTAAATGGTCTTAAAATCTGGGGCATAGGAGGAAGTGATTCTCATTTACATCCATCCAAAACGTTCCCAGGATCTAAAGACCCATCAATTTATGGCGACCCAGGAACATATGTATTATGTAATAGTTTATCTATTAAAAATTTAAATGATGCTATCCAAAGAGGCAGAATTTATTTTTCTCGATTTAGAAAATTAGAGATAGATATTCAAAACGAAGGTGAAACCATTTATGTCGGTGATGGGGCTAAAGGAAATATTCATTATAACATTTATACAGATAAGCCTTGCGAGTGGAGGTTGATTGTGAATGGTCAAATTATCGAAAAAGAATTTGGCAGCCACGTAACCTTTGACTTTTATTTAAATGAAGGAGCATATGCCAGAGTTGAGGGATGGGAAGATGATGAATTAGTAGCGTTTATAAATCCTATTCATAATAACGTTGGGCATAAGAATATTAAAACATGGCATGAAGTTTTAGGGGGATTAGAAGGTGAATAAAGGAATTATTTTTGATAAAGATGGAACACTAATACAGCTAGATTCTGTTTGGTACAAAATTGTTCATCGTGTGCTAGATGATATATTTCAAATGTATCCAAATGAAAAAAGTAAACGAAATGACTACCTAAAGATTATTGGTATGAGTGATAACGATTTTGAGAGTACCAGTTTACTAGCTTGTCGTACAAATTACTTTATTGCGGCTGCATGGTTTTCGCTGTTAGAAAATCAAAATGTGAATAAAGAGAATTTTATTTGTGATGTATGTGCATTATTCAAAAAACACTCTACAGCAGATGATCTCGTATTTACAGAAGTGGAAGGTGCAAAGGAAACATTAAAATATTTAAAAGACCATGAATATGTAATTGGAGTTGTTACAGCAGACGACGTTGATGCAGCTATTCATTCACTTAAAATGACGGGATTATATGATTATGTGGATTTTTTAGGTGCAGATGATGGTGTTAATAAAACAAAACCTGAAAGTGATTTTTATCATATATTCAAGGAGAAATTTTCACTGGCTGAAGAAGATGTGTTAATGGTAGGAGATACAATAACAGACGTTAAATTTGCAAGAAATAGCAACATTAAAGTGGTGGGTGTTCTGTCAGGTGCGAGCAGGAAGGAAGATTTAGAAGGAAAAGCTGATTATATTTTAGACAGTATGAAGGAGATTTCAAAAGTTTTATAAAACAACTGTGTGATTAATATTGTCGATAACAGCATCTTTAAAAATAGCTAAAATTATAGGAGGCAATTATGGCTCAGCTATCATTCAAAAATATTTATAAGAAATATGATCATGATGTGACTATCGTAAAAGATTTTAATCTAGAAGTGAATGATGGAGAATTTATCGTTTTGGTTGGACCTTCAGGATGCGGAAAATCAACGACATTACGTATGATTGCAGGACTTGAGGAAATTTCAGACGGAGACTTTTATATTGATGGAAAACGTGTGAACGATGTGACACCGAAAGACCGAGATATTGCAATGGTTTTTCAAAGCTACGCTCTTTATCCGCATATGACAGTTTATGATAACATGGCGTTCGGTTTAAAATTGCGAAAATATAGTAAAAATGAGATTGACCAACGTGTGAAACATGCAGCACAAATTCTTGGGCTTGAGAAATATTTAGACCGAAAACCAGCAGCGCTTTCAGGTGGACAGCGTCAGCGTGTTGCGTTAGGTCGAGCGATTGTTCGAAATGCAAAAGTCTTCTTAATGGACGAGCCATTGTCAAACTTAGATGCGAAGCTACGCGTTCAAATGCGTGCCGAGATTACAAAATTACATCAACAGCTGCAAACAACAACTGTATATGTCACACATGACCAAATAGAAGCTATGACGATGGCAACACGCTTAGTTGTGCTCAAGGATGGTATCATACAACAAGTCGGTACACCTAAAGAAGTCTATGACAAACCAGAGAATGTATTTGTCGGAGGATTTATTGGATCTCCTGGAATGAATTTTTTCAAAGGGACAGTAACAGAAAGTACGGTTATGATTGATAAATGGAAAATTGAAGTTCCAGAAGAGAAGATGAAAAGTTTGCGAAACAAAGGGTATGTCAATAAAGAAATCATCATAGGGATACGTCCAGAAGACTTTTATTATGGAAAAGCAATTTCAGCCTTACCTTATAATGCAAAAGTAACGGTGACGATTGATGTAGCAGAATTAATGGGGGCAGAAACATATCTTTATTCCAATATCAATGGCCAATCCTTTGTTGCACGTGTTGACGCCTCTGCTGATGTGCATAGTCAATCAAAGATGGATCTAGTTTTGAATATGGACAAAGTTCATTATTTTGATTCTGAAACTGAAAAACGAATTGTTTTATAGATTATTCCATTATTAAGTCATCAACACTTTGATGGAATAAATTTCATTGGGCTTATCCAAAACAGGGATAAGCCTTTGTTGTTGATTAACTTCTTTAATTTTTAACATGTTTGTTTTGTATAAATACAAGTTGAAAAACTGACATAAAAAACCCCTTTCTTTTTAGATGGACGAGAGTATCCGGCCATACATAGAAGCGGTCAAATCCTTTTTCTGCCCCATGCCAAGTTAAAACAAGGAGAGAAAACGAGTACAGGTTACCTTTTGTTCTTTATAGCAGCGACTTATATGTTGAAAAATCAAAATGGATTTATATAAAAAGAATATAGTTCTAAAATATTACAGGGAATAGGAAGTATATATGTATGCGTTATTGGTGGGTTTTCCACATTGTTATATTATTGTCAAATAATATATGATTCAAATGCAGTTCTAAAGAGTATAATAAAAATAGAATAACAAGAAACGAAAATATATGAAATCCCCTTACAGAACAAAGTTTATATATTTATACTATTCTAAATATATAAACTTTTTATAATTCAGTATGTTAGCGTTTTCATAACTTTAAAGCTATGTTAGAATAAGGACATAAGTTATTAATTATTATAAAAAGAAAAAAGAATTCCTTTTTTCTGTTAATTATAAGGGGGCATTTCATTATGCGTATTGGAGTACCAACAGAAATTAAAAACAACGAAAACCGTGTGGCAATGACACCAGCTGGTGTTGTACATTTAGTTCGTAACAATCACGAAGTATTCATTCAAAAGGGTGCAGGTCTAGGATCTGGTTTTACAGATGCTGAGTATGTTGAAGCAGGAGCAAAACTTGCTGATACAGCTGAAGAAGCTTGGAACATGGATATGGTTATGAAAGTTAAGGAACCAATTGAAAGCGAATACAAACATTTCAGCGAAGGTTTAATCTTATTCACATATTTACACTTAGCTCCGGAACCAGAATTAACAAAAGCTTTAATTGAAAAGAAAGTTGTAGCAATCGCTTACGAAACAGTACAATTAGACAATCGTTCTTTACCACTATTAGCACCTATGAGTGAAGTAGCTGGTCGTATGTCTGCACAAATCGGTGCACAATTCCTTGAGAAAAACAAAGGCGGTAAAGGTATCTTACTAGCAGGCGTTCCAGGAGTAAAACGCGGTAAAGTAACAATTATCGGTGGTGGACAAGCTGGTACAAATGCTGCTAAAATTGCAGTTGGACTAGGTGCGGATGTAACAATCATTGACTTAAGTGCAGAACGCCTTCGTCAATTAGATGACATTTTCGGTAACCAAGTGAAAACGTTAATGTCTAATCCTTACAATATTGCACAAGCTGTAAAAGAATCTGATCTTGTCATTGGTGCAGTATTAATTCCAGGTGCAAAAGCTCCAAAACTTGTTACAGAAGAAATGATTAAATCAATGGAGCCAGGTTCTGTTGTAGTAGATATCGCAATCGATCAAGGCGGTATTTTTGAAACAACTGATCGCATTACAACTCATGATAACCCAACTTATGAAAAACATGGCGTTGTTCACTATGCAGTTGCAAACATGCCTGGTGCGGTTCCACGTACATCTACACTTGCATTAACAAACGTAACAGTACCATATGCAGTACAAATTGCAAACAAAGGCTACAAACAAGCTTGCTTAACAAACTCTGCGTTATTAAAAGGTATTAACACATTAGACGGCTATGTAACATTTGAAGCAGTTGCAGAAGCTCACGGTGTAGAATACAAAGGTGCAAAAGAATTATTAGAAACAGAAGCCGTATCTTGCTAATTGTAGCATTGTACTAAATTAAAAATCGAACAATATTTCATACAATATGATAAGAGCTAAGAGAGATGACCTCTTAGCTCTTCTTAGTAAAAGGGGGCATACATCGTGGCCAACCTATTTAAAAAGAAATCCGTTACGCAATTGTTAGGGGAAAGTAAGAGTAAGACTTTGTCGAAGACTTTAGGGGCATTCGATCTAACAATGCTAGGGATTGGTGCGATAATCGGTACAGGAGTTCTTGTATTAACTGGATTAGTAGCAGCAAGAGATGCTGGTCCAGCTGTCATTTTTTCATTTATGATTGCAGCAATTGTTTGTGGTTTTGCAGCTTTATGTTATGCAGAAGTTGCTTCCGCGCTTCCGGTCTCGGGTAGTGTGTACACATATTCATACGCAACAATTGGTGAGTTTGTAGCCCATTTAATGGGATGGACGTTGTTATCGGTATACGTCGTAACAACAGCAGCAGTAGCTGGTGGATGGACGGGTTACTTCCATAACTTAGTGAGTGGATTTGGATTAGAAATTCCAAAAGCACTGTTAACGATTCCATCACAAGGTGGTATTGTTAACTTACCAGCAGTTATCATTACACTGGTGTTAACATTGTTATTATCACGTGGTACGAAAGAAAGTAAGCGCGTGAATAATGCAATGGTATTAATTAAAATTAGTATTGTTGTATTATTTATTGCAGTTGGTGTATTCTATGTAAAGCCAGAAAACTGGGTACCATTTGCGCCATACGGTTTAAGTGGGGTCTTTGCCGGAGGAGCAGCAGTATTCTTTGCCTTCTTAGGCTTTGATGCGTTAGCAACTTCAGCAGAAGAAGTGAAAAATCCACAGCGAGACCTACCAATTGGTATTATTGCTTCGTTAGTCATTTGTACAATCATCTATGTTGCCGTTTGTCTAGTTATGACTGGTATGGTTTCTTATAAAGAATTAGATGTACCAGAAGCGATGGCTTACGTACTAGAAGTTGTAGGACAAGATAAAGTAGCGGGTATTATTGCGATTGGAGCTGTAATTGGTATTATGGCTGTAATTTTCGCTTACATCTATGCAACAACACGCGTATTTTTTGCAATGAGTCGTGACGGCTTATTACCGAAATCTTTTGCGAAAATCAACAAGAAAACAGAAGCACCAACGTTTTCAACTTGGTTAACAGGGATCGGTAGTGCTTTAATTGCTGGATTTGTCGATTTAAAAGAATTGTCAAACTTAGCGAATATTGGAGCGCTACTAACATTTGCGATGGTTGGTGTAACGGTTATCATCCTTCGTAAAACCCATCCAAAATTACAACGTGGATTTATGGTTCCACTTGTACCAATCTTACCGATTATTTCAGTCGCATGCTGTCTATTCTTAATGTTTAATTTACCGTTACAAACATGGATATACTTCGGCGTTTGGTTGGCGATTGGTATAGTCGTATACTTTGGGTATTCGAAAAAACACAGTCATCTAAAAGAAGACGAAAGTTCGCAAGATAGCTTAAAAGAAGCTAATTAAGGGATATAGATTTGAGCCTTGTGCGTTGGGGAGCGCGCAAGGCTTTTTTGTTTTGTAAAAGGAAAAAAGGGATAACTTGTAGGATTTTGTATTTTGCAATTTATCCCGCATTAATGGGCAGTAAAACTCCCACTCATTAAAGTTTCACTTTGTCGCTCTAAACGTTTTGATCATAGAAATCAAGATGGGAAATTAGGTTTCGTTTAAGCGTTGATGCAGTTAAAGCTGAATAGGTGCAAGAAAGGAGGATGTGCTAAAGAGTCAATTTTTTAGCGAACATCCTCGTTTTATGTGTACCTATGATTTAGGGCTCATATATATAAATCCATTTTGATTTTTCGATATATAAGCCGCAGCTATGGATAACAAAAGGTGACCTGCACTCGTTTTCTCTCTTTGTTTTCACTGTGTCTGGGGCAGGAAAAGGATCTGACCGCTTCTATGCATGGCCGGATGCTCTCTCCCACCTAAAAAGAAGGGTTTTATGTCGGTTTTTTAATTTGTATTTATATAGAACGATTTTGAATGAAGAGTTTAAAGTAGGCCGAAAATACGTTATATACTTGTATGATTTGAAATGTGCACAAAATGTTCGGAAAATTTAGTGTAGATTTCATTGACATATATGAATGGGCGCTCATATAATAAAAGTATAAAATATATGAATGATTGTTCATATGTTCGAATAAAGAGGTGAGCTATAATGGCTGAAAATAAAGTAGAAGCATGTCAGGAAGCATGTTCTCAAACAATTATTCATGAAGAAATCATTGATCAAGTAAAACAAACGATTCCAGCTGACGAAAGCTTAAGCAAAGTGGCAGAGTTATTTAAAGTATTAGGCGACCGCACGCGTACACGTATTTTACACGCTTTATTTGAAGCAGAAATGTGCGTATGTGATTTAGCTTATTTACTCGGAATGACACAATCATCTATTTCGCATCAATTGCGTGTTTTAAAGCAAGCAAAGCTTGTAAGAAATCGTAAAGAGGGGAAGGTTGTCTATTATTCATTAGCTGACCATCACGTAATCCGTATCTTTGAGCAAGCATTTGAACACGTAAACGAAGAAGAATAAAAAAGAAAAGCACAAGGAGGGAGAAAGATGGCAGAGGCACTCGTGAAACGAAAACTTGTGTTAGAAGGATTAGATTGTGCCAACTGTGCGATGAAAATTGAAAAAGGCGTTGGCGAGTTAGAAGGTGTATCCTCTTGTTCGGTTAACTTTGTAACAAAGACGATGACAGTAGAAGCAGATCAAAATAAAGAAAACAATGTGATCGCTGAAGCAAAGCAGCTTGTTACGAAACTAGAACCGCATATTCAGGTCCAAGAAGATCAAAAAATAAAGTCGGCAAAGGAAATTTTCCTTTTAGAAGGATTAGATTGTGCCAATTGTGCAATGAAAATTGAAACAAAGGTAAAGGAAATGCCGGGAGTCTCAGCAGCAAATGTTGATTTTGTTTCCAAGAAATTAAAAGTTGAAGTTGTAAGTAAAAAAGAGCTTGAAGAAACAGTACAGAACATCAAAAATATTGTGCATAAACTAGAGCCAGATGTAAACGTAGTGCGAGAAGAAGAGAGGAAAGATCATGGACATAGCCATGATCATGGGGAAGGAAATGTTAAGAAAATGCTGTGGCGTTTATCGATTGGTGCAGTTGTAACAGGGATTGCTGCACTTGCTGGATTGCCGCAAATGGTGACAATTCCCCTCTTTGTGATTGCATATCTTATAATTGGTGGAGATATTGTTTGGCGGGCTGTGAGAAATATAACACGCGGCCAAGTGTTTGATGAAAACTTTTTAATGGCGATTGCAACGCTTGGAGCATTTGCAATTAAAGAATATCCAGAAGCAGTTGCGGTTATGCTCTTTTACCAAGTCGGTGAATTATTCCAAAGTGTTGCTGTGAATCGTTCTCGAAAATCAATTAGCTCGTTAATGGATATTCGCCCTGATTATGCGAACATAAAAGTAGGGCAAGAAACAAAACAAGTATTACCAGAAGAAGTACAAATTGGAGACCTTATCATTGTAAAACCGGGTGAGAGAGTACCGTTAGATGGAAAAGTAATTGAAGGAACATCAATGGTAGATACTTCAGCGTTAACAGGTGAATCTGTACCTCGTGAAGTGGAAGTAGGGAATGATGTATTAAGTGGTTTCGTTAACCAAAATGGTGTGTTAACAATTGAGGTTACAAAAGAATTTGGTGAATCTACTGTATCAAAAATTTTAGACCTAGTACAAAATGCAAGCAGCCGAAAAGCACCGACAGAAAACTTTATTACGAAATTTGCACGTTACTATACACCGGTTGTTGTTATTACAGCAGCGGCACTTGCGTTTATTCCGCCTCTCATTTTAGAAGGCGCAACATTCTCTGATTGGATTTACCGTGCGTTAGTATTCCTTGTTATTTCTTGTCCGTGTGCATTAGTTGTTTCCATTCCCCTAGGATTCTTTGGGGGGATTGGTGGGGCATCAAAAAGCGGTATTTTAATAAAAGGAAGCAACTATTTAGAGGCATTAAATGATGTGACACATATCGTATTTGATAAAACAGGAACATTAACAAAAGGTGTCTTTAAAGTAACAATGATGGAGCCAAACGGTGCAACTACGCAAGAAGAGCTCCTTGAATATGCTGCATTTGCAGAAGTGTATTCAAATCATCCGATTGCACAATCCATTCGAAGTGCTTATGGGAAAGCAATTGATGAAAATGTAATCGAAGACTACAATGAAATTTCCGGCCATGGTACGGTTGTAAAAGTAAATGGTAAAGAAATATTTGCTGGTAACGCAAAATTAATGAAAAAAGAAAATATTGCATTCCAGCAGCCGCAGACTGTAGGGACACTTGTTCATGTTGCTGTAGATGGCACGTATGCAGGATATATCGTCATTTCAGATGAAGTGAAAGAGGACTCTAAACAAGCGATCAAAATGCTAAAAGAACTTGGGATTAAGAAAACAGTGATGTTAACAGGTGATGCGAAGTTAGTTGGAGAAGCCGTTGGAAAACAGCTTGGTTTAGATGAAGTGCATGCTGAATTACTACCACAACAAAAAGTAGAAGAAATTGAAAAAATTGATGCAGCAAAACATGCAAAAGAAAAAATTGCATTCGTTGGTGATGGTATTAACGATACGCCAGTATTAGCTAGAGCAGACGTTGGGATTGCAATGGGTGGCCTAGGTTCTGATGCAGCAATTGAAGCGGCTGATATTGTTATCATGACGGATGAACCTTCTAAAATTGCAACAGCTGTCAAAATTGCAAAACGTACGCGTAGCATTGTATGGCAAAACATTATCTTTGCACTAGGAGTAAAAGGACTTGTTTTATTACTCGGTGCATTCGGCATTGCAACGATGTGGGAAGCTGTTTTCTCCGATGTTGGTGTTACACTACTCGCTGTATTAAATGCGATGCGCGTGTTGCGAGTGAAAGGTTTGTAAAATAAGAAGAGAAGCGAAAAGTTAAACATACTATAATGATTAGAGGGTACTACGTTCAATATAAGAGCGTATATCCTCTTTCTTTTTATATGATAAAACTTTGATATATCTATGGAAGGATACATCTGAAATGTATAGAATATTCAGTTGTTAATGTGGGATAAAATAATTAATTTGGTAAAGAAGAAATAAACAGCAAAATCTTTTTTGTTTCTACCGATAATGATAAATTATGTTAACTTTACATGGGTAAGTTCTAAAATTATTATTTTAAATATTGTGAATAAATATTAAAATAAATGATGGGAGGGAGAGTTATGGGATTACAAATTATAAATAATGAGAATCAAAGGTTAGTAGCTGAATTTTTTATTAAGCATTGGGGAAGTCATCAAATAAGATTATAGGTTTAATTACTTATGTTATTGATAATGATGAATGCGAAATTATTTCTTTAGATAATGTCCTTGAAAATAAAGGGATTGGATCTTCATTGTTAAGAAAAGTAAAAGAAATAGCAAAATCATTAGATACAATAGTCAAGACTCCAAATAATAGACAGGGTTAAAAAATCCCGGGTTGAGCCGACAGCTAATGTCTGTATTCAAAAGGTGTATCGCAAATCTAATAAATTACGAAATATTTTAAAAGCTAAAGAAAGACTAACGAGGGAATAGAGATGAGAATACAATTAAAAGCTGATTTAATGCTACTAATGATTACATTTTTTTGGGGTGCGTCCATCTTACTTACAAAAATTGGTCTCGATTACATACCAGAATATAATTTAATCGCATTACGTTTTATTATTGCTTTTCTTTTGTCAGGCATAGTATTTTACAAGCACCTAATCAAAATTGACTTTAAGACTATAAAATATGCTTTTATATTAGCTTCTATTTTGTTTATAGTTTATGTTTTTGCGACTTTTGGTACAAAGTATACATCTGTTTCTAATGCTGGTTTCTTAATGAGTCTCACAGTCATATTTATTCCAGTATTATCATCTATATTTTTAAAGCAAAGGCCTGAAAAAAAAGTTGTATTGGGAATTGTTTTAACCATAGTAGGAATAGGACTATTAACATTAAATAGCCAATTAAAGATAGGTGATGGTGATATATTATGTATTTTATGTGCTTTATTTTATGCAGTTCATATCATCGTTACTGGAACAATGACTAAGCATGTTAATTCAATTATCCTGGGAGTTTTACAACTTGGTTTCGTTGGCCTATTTAGTATCATTTTCTCAATGTTTATGGAAACACCAAAACTTCCTGACACTTCCGAATCATGGTTTTCAATCTTAGCATTAAGCATATTTTGTACAGCAATAGCTTTCATTGTTCAAATAATTGCACAGCAATATACCAGTCCTACACATACGGGTCTTATTTTTTCATTAGAACCTGTTTTTTCAGCAGGTTTTGCTTTCTTTTTCACAGGTGAAACTCTCACATTGAAAGGTTACTTAGGTGCAACACTCTTATTATTAAGTGTATTAATTGCTGAACTAGATTTTAAAAGTTTATTAAAACTAAATTATAAGAAAAATATAGAATAGATATTTTATCACGGTACATAAAAATACATCTACGTTGAGAATATTCATTTGTATCATTCTAATTTACATAACCTAGATTTACTTCTGATAATGATCGGTTATGTAAACCTATCATGTGTACGGTATATATTAATTGAATACAAAGAAAAAGCTATATTTCTATATCTCTACGTAATATAGAAATATAGCTTTTTTCATTCGAAGACAACAAATCAAATGTGTGACATAGATTTCTTGCAACAAAACTATATTAAAAACTGTGAAATCATAATTCGCAGATTACTATTTTTTCATTTTTAAAACAAATTGGTGAATTGATTTAGACCGTTTTAATAAAGCATTGCATACTATGGAATTGTAATCTGCAGATTACTAATCTTTTGATTTAATTGGAGGTGAATTTAAAATGCCTTTCACTACTGGTCCAATTGAAAACGTAGGAAATCAACCTGCTAATGCAAATAGAGCTAGGGTTAAAATCCTCAATCGTACTGGAGGTCCACTTACTGGGGTAGTTAGATCTTTTAGACTTGACGGTACAAGAACATTAATCGAACAGATAAACTTTAATGTGGCTGCTAATGCTTCTAATCTTGTAACTCTAAGTTTAGTTCACTCTACTTTGGGACAAGCGCTTCAATACGAAGTTGAAATTGTTCCTAATCAAAACGGTGGATTATACAGTGTTTACGGAGTAACAGCTGGTGGCGTTATTATTACTGCACAACGAGTATTGCACTCAGAATTAACGCAGATTCTTTAGTTTTAAGAAAGGGGTTGGGTACCTAAAAGGTGTCCAACCCCTTTAATTGTCGATAATTATATGTTATGTCCTCTTTAAAATTCAGGTCTTAATAACAATCGCTTCTCTTTTTATTTTTTGATATTATTTGAAATTTGATCTCGCACAGTTTGAATATAATTCATTTTATGATCCCAACACATTTGGCTTAGATCAACGGGATATTCTTCAGGGTTAAGCGTTCGTGTATATTCTTCCCAAAATAGTGCTAAACTGCTTTTTGCATAGGCTTGAATCTCTAGTATATCAGGTAATTCATACGTTCTTTTACCATGTATGAAAATATCATGGTGTAGCTCACGTGCTTCAAAGTTCGTCACAAATTTACTAATGTACGTATGAACCGGGTGGAACATTTTTAACCGTTCTTCTTGTTGTGGTACTTCTGTTTCTAAAGCGATATAATCCCCTTCTGTATGTTGATTTAAGCGATTAATAATACGATATACACGCTTTAATCCTGGTGTTGTAATCTTTTCAGGATTGGAAGAAATTTTGATTGTATCGTTTAACGTTCCATCTTCATCTTCAATGGCCACCAATTTATAAACAGCACCTAATGCGGGCTGCTCAAATGATGTAATGAGCTTTGTTCCCACACCCCACACATCGATTTTTGATCCCTGTGATTTTAAATGCATAATCGTATATTCATCTAAATCGCTAGAAGCAATAATTTTTGTGTTTGTAAATCCTGCGTCATCAAGCAGTTTTCGTGCTTCTTTTGATAAATATGCCATATCGCCACTATCAAGACGAATCCCGTAAAAATTAATACGATCGCCAAATTCTTTCGCAATGCGAATTGCATTTGGCACACCAGATTTTAAAGTGTCATAGGTATCAACGAGAAAAACGCATTTCTCATGTGTTTCCGCGTATTTTTTAAAGGCAACATATTCGTCACGATATGCTTGGACAAACGAATGAGCATGAGTACCTGCCACTGGAATGCCAAACCGTTTTCCTGCACGGACGTTACTTGTAGAAGAAAATCCCCCGATAAAGGCTGCGCGTGTCCCCCAAAGGGCAGCGTCGAATTCATGGGCACGACGTGTACCGAATTCCAGTAGTTCATCATTGTTCGCTGCATGCTTCATTCGAGCAGCTTTTGTAGCAATTAATGTTTGGTAATTCACAATGTTCAACAAAGCAGTTTCAATAATTTGAGCTTCTCCAAGCGGTGCATCAACACGCAGGAGTGGTTCATTGTTAAAAATAACTTCGCCTTCTATCATGCTGCGAATCGTTCCAGTAAACTTCATATTTTGTAAATAATGTAGAAATTCTTCCTCAAATTGAAGCTCTGTTAAATAAGCGATATCACTTTCGGTGAAACGAAAATTTTCTATGTACTCGATAATTTTTTCAAGGCCAGCAAAAAGGGCATAACCATTTTCAAATGGAAGCTTCCGGAAATATAAATCAAAAACAGAGCGGCGATTATGAATGCCGTCTTTCCAATACGTATAAGCCATATTAATTTGATATAAATCTGTATGTAAGGCGTAACTATCGTCTTTATAATGATTCATTGCGAAAAACACCTCCGTAATTTGGTTATAGTATAACAATTTTTACTAGTTTATGCCAAAGAAGATCCTTTTAGTAAGAAGGATCTTCTTTGGTTTATCGTGCGGAAAATTCAGATATTATTAGACTGAATATAATCATCCACACCATTGATCAAGTAAAAAGTATAGTCAAGTCAGTGAAAAACCTTTTCTAATATAAAATTTGGTTGTTTGGATTGGAATAAAGCTCTTTTATTGAAAAAAATATATAGAAAATTTGCATTTATCAATTTATATTTTTACCATTTTTATGTATTATTAGAGTAGTGAGGGGAAATGAGAATGGAGGAGGACAATGCAACAAACTTTAGAAAAAATTGGCAAACAAGTTTTTTATAAGCGACTTCAGCAAAAAATGACGCAAGAAGAATTATGTCAGGGCATTTGTTCCGTCTCATATTTAAGTAAAATTGAAAATGGAAAGATCGAAGCGTCGGAAGAAATTTTACAGCTGCTTTGTGTGAAATTAGAGATTGCTGTTTCTGATTTGAGAGATGTAGAAGCGGAAGTGAAAGAGAAGCTGGATGACTGGTTAAACGCATTAGTTCATTTGGATAAGCAACAGGTTGAACGCATATACAACGAACTGCAATCTGAAATGCAGCATGTTGTAGATTTTGAAATCATAAATTATTATAAGCTTCTTTATACACGTTATTTAATTATAAAAAGGGATCTTCCAGCGCTTGAAGAGGAACTAGAGAACTTGAAAAAGATGTATAAAAAGTATTCTCCGTTTCAGAAGTTGTTGTATATGTATAGTAAGGCGTTGGCATATTGCTTGCAGTATAAGTTTAAAGATGGCTTAGATTACTTACTTAAAACTGAAGTGATAGCAAAAGAGTTGAGTTATTATGAAACAGGGATTTATTATAATATAGCGCTCGCATATAGTCACTTGGAAATCCCGCACCTTGCACTTCATTTTGCGAATGTTGCACTAGAAGGATTTCGAAATGAGTATAAATTCAGATATGTAATTAATTGTCAAATTATTATTGCGTTAAGCTATACGGAAAAGGGACAGTATGAAGAAGCTTTAAAGATGTATAAAGGTATACTAAGAGAATCAGATTCTTTTGCTGAAAAAGATTCAATTCTAGCTATTACGTTAAGTAATATTGGAAATATTTATTATAAAAAAAATCAATACGAAGAAGCAAAAGAATACTACTCAAAAAGTTTACAATATCAAAGGCAAGAGGATTTAAATTATATTGATACGTTATATGAGATGGCGTTGCAATGTATTAATCTTGGACAATTAGAGGAAGCTAAAGGATGGATTGATAAAGGGATTGTAGCTGCTAAGCAGGAAGAGAGATTTAATACAAAATTGTATTTGCTTCTCATGCTCAGGTATAAGTATTTTGAAGAAACAAAAGCATATAAAGCATTTTTAGAAACGGAAGCAATTCCCTTTTTTAAAGTTGCAGGAAATAAGAAAGAATTAAAGAAAGCTTATATGGAACTTGCTGAATACTTTGACGAGCTGTCAGATTTAAAGGAAAGTAATCGGTATTATAAACTTGTTATTGAAGTGCTAGAAGATTATAAGGAGGAATACGAATGAAAAAAGTATTGGATGGATTGTTAATGATTGGGTTATTGTTTACTGCGATGGGTGGAATTCAACAATATACAAGTAAACCTGATATTTATTGATATTTATAGCGCGAAAATAAATTAGCTTAAAGAGTAAATATAGAACAAATATTGAGAAAGGCCCTTTCCATTTTGGAAAGGGCCTTTCTCAATATTTGTTCCGCAAAATTCTACAAAAGTTGAGAAAAGATTTATTTTACTTTTTAGTATATTAATAGTGGGAACCTAATGCTAATATAAAATTACTCTTTTTTAAATTTTCAAAAAACATTATTAGGGGGAAGGTTATATGAAAAAGAAAAGTTTAGCATTTGTATTAGCAGCAGGAATGGCAGTTACGACATTTGGAGGGACAAGCTCTGCGTTTGCAGATTCAAAGAATGTACTCTCTACGAAAAAGTATAATGAGGCGGTACAGTCACCTGAATTTATTTCTGGTGATTTGACTGGTGCATCTGGGAAGAAAGCAGAATCTGTCGTTTTTGATTATTTAAATGCGGCAAAACAAGATTATAAGCTAGGGGAAAAGAGTGCGGAGGATTCCTTTAAAGTAAAACAAGTAACAAAGGATTCTGTAGGTGATGCGACAGTTGTACGTTTACAGCAAGTATATGAAGGAATACCTGTATGGGGATCTACTCAACTAGCACACGTTGGAAAAGATGGTGCGCTAAAAGTGCTATCTGGAACAGTAGCACCTGATTTGGACAAAAAGGAAAAATTAAAAAAACAAAATAAGATTGAAGGTAAAAAAGCGATTGAAATTGCACAGCAAGATTTAGGGTTAACTCCGAAATATGAAGTAGAACCATCAGCAGATTTATATGTATATCAAAATGGTGAAGAAGCAACTTACGCGTATGTTGTGAAGTTGAACTTCTTAGACCCAGAACCAGGGAACTATTATTATTTCATTGAAGCAGATAGCGGAAAAGTGTTAAATAAATACAATACAATTGGTCATGTAACAAATGAAAATAAAGCTCCACTTAAACCGGAAGCTGCTAAGCAAGAGGAAAAAGCTGCTGTAAAACCTGTAACAGGAACAAATAAAGTAGGAACAGGTAAAGGGGTATTAGGAGATACAAAATCTATTAATACAACATTATCTGGATCTAGTTACTACTTACAAGACAATACACGCGGTGCAACGATCTTCACATATGATGCGAAAAATCGTTCTACGCTGCCTGGAACATTATGGGCGGACACAGATAATATTTTCAATGCGAGCCGTGATGCAGCAGCAGTAGATGCTCATTACTATGCTGGTGTAACGTATGATTATTATAAAAATACGTTTAACAGAAACTCTATCAATAATGCTGGGGCGCCGTTAAAATCAACGGTTCATTACGGAAGCAATTACAATAATGCATTCTGGAATGGCTCGCAAATGGTATATGGAGATGGAGATGGATCTACATTTGTAGCGTTATCTGGTGGAGTAGATGTAATTGGGCATGAATTAACACATGCTGTTACAGAATATAGTTCAAATCTTATTTATCAAAATGAGTCCGGAGCATTAAATGAAGCGATTTCTGATGTTTTTGGTACTTTAGTAGAATACTATGATAATCGTAATCCAGATTGGGAAGTAGGAGAAGATATTTATACGCCTGGTCAAGCTGGAGATGCACTTCGCTCTATGAGTGATCCAGCGAAGTATGGTGATCCTGATCATTATTCTAAACGTTATACAGGATCTAGCGATAATGGTGGTGTTCATACGAACAGCGGTATTATTAACAAAGCTGCTTATTTACTAGCGAATGGTGGTACACATTACGGCGTAACAGTGAACGGTATTGGTAAAGATAAAGTAGGAGCAATTTATTATCGTGCAAATACAGTATATTTCACGGAATCTACTACATTTAGCCAAGCTCGTGCTGGTTTAGTACAAGCTGCTGCTGATTTATACGGTGCAAACTCTGCGGAAGTTACAGCGGTGAAGCAATCGTATGATGCAGTTGGTGTAAAATAAGTTTCACTCCCCTTAAGGGACAATAAAAAAGGAGCAGATGCTCCTTTTTTTTATTGTTTCTTCCACTTTTTCCATATATAAAATAGTCCGAGACAACCTGCAACCGTTATAATCCACTTTGCTTCCTTTGTTCCATTCATTACATGATAAGCAGAATAAACTTCAATGAGCAATGCGGGTATTTTCCCTATTGTACTGGCGATACTGAAAGAGAGCAGTGACATTTTTCCTAAAGCTGCAAATAGTGTAACGATACCTGATGGAATAAATGGAACAAATCGAAACGATAAGACAAGTAAAAAGGCTTCTTTTCCTTGTACGTAAAGGAGACGTTCTACTTTTGGATAATGGTTTATTTTTTTTTGGGCGAATTTTTGAAGCCCTAATCGATAGAAATAAAAGGAGATAATTGCTCCTAACACTTCCCCAACAATTGAAATGATTGTCCCATCGGTTAACCCGAAAAGTTGTATGTTAATTGCTGTTAAGAAGATGCTCGGAATAAAACCAGCGAGGCTGATGATGATATTGAATAGGATGCTAAGTGGAATTGCAATACTGTAATGATCTGTGAGAAAAGAGTGGATGATTTCTTGCATTAGTTTAAGTCCTTTGCCTTTTTTAGCATTACATCACATTTTACCTATAGAGGCAAGAGTGGAATTAATTATAATTATAAATTTTTTACAGTTAAAAACTTGCAAAAATATACCCCTTACGGGTATAATGTATACATGATGGGGGGTATATAAATGGATCATTGTTCAAATGAAGAAAAAATGGTTCCGCGAACGGACGAAGAAATTGATAGGGTTGTAAAGCGTTTAAAACGTATTGAAGGCCAAGTGCGCGGTATACAGAAGATGATTGAAGAAAATCGGTATTGTGTGGATGTCCTTATACAAATTTCTGCAGTACAGGCAGCTTTAAATAAAGTAGGTTTTTCATTGATGGAGCGTCACACAAGCCATTGTGTGGCAAAAGCAATTCAAGAAGGGAATGGAGACGAGTCGATTCAAGAATTAATGAAAGTCATCAAACAGTTCTCGAAATAGAAAGGAGATGAACTGTATGAGTAGTGTGAAACAGATAACGGTTGGTATCGATGGAATGACATGTTCAGCTTGTTCTGCCAGAATTGAAAAAGTGTTAAATAAGCTAGATGGTGTAGAAGTAAATGTGAATTTAGCGATGGAGCAAGCGACAGTTCAATATGATACGGGTGAACAATCTGTGGAGACAATTACGAATCGAATTGAGAAACTGGGATATGAAGTTCGAACGAAAAAAGTGAATTTAGACATTGAAGGAATGACATGCGCTGCATGTTCAAATCGGATTGAAAAAGTAATTGGTAAAATGGAAGGAATCGAAAGTGTTACTGTTAATCTGGCGATGAACACCGCAACAATCGTATATAAAGATGGTATTATTACCATTCCAGCCATTTTAGAGAAAATAACGAAACTTGGTTATAAAGGAAAACCTCAAGAAGAGACTGGGTCTAATAAAAAAGAAGAACAATTAAAAGAGAAACGAAAACAGCTATTTCTTTCTATTTTGTTATCATTACCACTTCTTTATACAATGGTTGCACATATGCCATTTGAGACGGGGCTACTCGTACCGCACTTTTTAATGAATCCATGGGTACAATTATTATTTGCAACTCCGGTACAATTTTATATCGGCTCGCAGTTTTATATCGGTGCATACCGATCACTGCGAAATAAAAGTGCGAATATGGATGTACTGGTTGTACTCGGTACATCAGCGGCATATTTTTACAGCTTATATGAAGGTTTGAAAACATTGCAAAACCCATCGTATTCACCGCAGCTTTATTTTGAAACGAGTGCAGTGTTAATTACATTAATTCTGGTCGGAAAATATTTTGAAGCTGTTGCAAAGGGAAGAACGACAGAAGCGATTTCAAAATTATTAAGCTTACAAGCAAAAGAAGCGTTAGTCATTCGAGATGGGAATGAAATGTTAATCCCAATTGAAAATGTTGTTATCGGTGATACAATTATTGTCAAACCAGGTGGAAAGATACCTGTCGATGGTATAGTTTTATCCGGTACTTCATCTGTTGATGAAGCGATGATCACAGGTGAATCTATTCCAGTCGATAAGCAGTCTGGAGATACTTTAATTGGAGCAACCATTAATAAGAATGGCACATTAACAATGCGTGCAGAAAAAATTGGAAAAGATACAGCGCTTGCAAGTATTATAAAAATCGTTGAAGAAGCCCAAGGATCAAAAGCACCTATTCAACGTATGGCAGATACAATTTCTGGTATATTTGTTCCGATAGTTGTTGCTGTTGCGGCTATTGCTTTTCTAATCTGGTATTTTGGGATCACTCCGCATGACTTACCGCAATCTCTTGAAGTTGCCATTGCAGTGTTAGTCATTGCTTGTCCTTGTGCATTAGGACTTGCAACGCCTACCTCTATTATGGTTGGAACTGGAAAAGGGGCAGAGAAAGGAATTCTTTTCAAAGGTGGAGAGTATTTAGAAGCAACACATAAAATTAACGCCGTTTTATTAGATAAAACGGGCACTGTTACGAAGGGGAGACCGGAAGTAACGGATGTGATGAGCTTACAAGATGATATGCTCCTACTTGCTGCTTCTGCAGAAAATGTTTCGGAACATCCACTTGCTTCTGCAATTGTAGAATATGGAAAACAAAACAATATCGCCCTCTTACCTGTAGAAGAGTTTCGCGCGGTACCTGGACACGGTATTGAAGCAAATATAGATGGAAAACAAGTCGTAATTGGAACACGAAAATTAATGAGTGAACATAGCATCGATATGGCAACATATGAGCAAGCAATGAGTGAGCTTGAAGCGGATGGAAAAACGGTCATGCTTGTAGCTATTTCGGGTCAGTTTACAGGGATGATTTCCGTTGCTGACACGATTAAAGAAAGCTCAAAAGAAGCCATTCATACAATGCAATCTGCTGGAATCGATGTTTATATGGTAACAGGAGACAATAAGCGAACTGCTGAAGCGATTGCAAAGCAAGTCGGTATTGACCATGTATATGCAGAAGTATTGCCACAACAAAAAGCTGATATTGTAGAGCAATTGCAAGAGCAAGGAAAGCGTGTAGCAATGGTTGGTGATGGCATTAATGATGCGCCAGCACTTGCGAAAGCGAATATCGGTATGGCGATTGGAACAGGGGCAGATGTAGCAATTGAAGCTGCAGATGTCACATTAGTTGGAGGTGACTTAGGTCATATTCCACAAGCGATTGATTTAAGCCAAAAGACGATGAAAAATATTCGTCAAAACCTATTTTGGGCATTATTCTATAACGCGATTGGTATACCGATTGCTGCAAGTGGTTTATTAGAACCGTGGGTAGCTGGAGCTGCTATGGCATTTAGCTCTGTATCTGTTGTGACAAATGCACTTCGATTGAAACGCGTGAAAATATAAAGAGAATCCTATCGTAGTGATGTGATTTTTCAAGTTCACATCGATAGATAAAATTATACGAATTTAGGTACTTACGGGTGGTTTATCTTATACTGAGTTTCCTTACTTTGCGGATCATACTGCCCGTTTATGCGAGATAGATAAAATTTATTAAGGAGGAATACAAAAATGACTGTAACATTAAATGTACAAGGAATGACATGTAATCATTGTAAAATGGCGGTAACAAATACACTGCAAGAATTAGCGGGTGTAAAAAACGTAGAAGTTGAACTGCAAGCAGGTACAGTAGCAGTTGAATATGATGAAAAAATGGTAAAAGTGGAACAATTAAAGGATGCAATTGAAGAACAAGGTTACGATATTGTGTAAGAGAAACTTCCATCAGTGGGAGTACCCGTTAATGCGGGATAAATAAGACAAAGCGTGTGGAACTTTATCGTTCTACACGCTTTTTTCTATGTGAAATTGACTTTTTTTTAAGTTACGATAATAATCATGAAAGAGGTGATATGATGAAACGATTATGGAGTATTTTCTTTAGTGCAATGCTGGCGATGATTCTCATCTTAAGCGGTTGTTCAGGACAAGAACAGAAAAAAACGAGTCCGAAAGAGAACAATTCAACATCGGTAGAAAAAATTAGTGATAATATTTTAGACGAGATGGAAGGGCCACCGAAAAATGGTCATACGATAGAACGTCATGTTGGAAAAACAGAAGATCAGTTAAAAGAAAGATTGCGTACAGATAAAGTATCGGCTGCAAGTACATACTACGATAAAGAAACAGCAACAAAAGCTGTTAAAGACAGTTTGAAGCAACACGAGAAGGAAATTGAGAATTGGTTAAAGAATTCTAAAGAAAATCGTCTTGTACTAAATACGAGGCACGCATTTCCAGTTGGAAAAACAGTGCTTAAGCGAGACATGCGTGTACAAGATAAGCTTGTGAATACAGTTACGGTTTTAGCAAGAGATAAAGCGGGTTCATTAGGCTTTAAAATTATTACTTCTTATCCTTCAGATAAGTAAGGCTAACGGTATCTACAGAGTTCGTGATAAATAAGAAAGGGGGAGTAGTAGCATGTATTCAACACTTCAATACTTTCTAAAAGCATACTGTACGTTAAGTGTGCATGAAGAAGAAATACTATCTGTAATGAAAGAGTTTATTGAACAAGAGGAACGAGAAACCATCGAGAAATTGCGATATGAATTGTTACACATGCAGCAGCAAGAAGCATGGGAAGAAGGGTGTTTATTAGCAGCTAAACAGGGAAACCGTATTTGGTCCCTAGAAGAAACGAAAGAACATATGGAGGTATTTGTAAGTTTGCTGCAAAACAAAAAGGCGTGATATTTCACGCCTTTTTGTATGTGCTTTTTGAAATTTGACCGTTCGAGATAATTTGACCGTTTTGCGTTACCTTTTTATATGTGACAGCAGTAATCCTATTATCAGTATTACTGATAACTTGCGATGAAACTTCTACGTTTTTGCCAGTTGGTGTGCCAAAAATACGTGCTGTTACGCTACCACCATTAGAAAATGCTTGAATGTAAATATGTTTACCGGTATTGTTTTTAAATTTTAAATCTGGACCGTAATCAGCAACGGCTGCATCTTGCCCAAGCGGTAAGTAATGAACAGGTAATGAGTGATTACTACGTGCAACAACTCCTAAGTCAGCACGTAATACAGCGCCATATAGTGTACTACTAACTTGGCAAACACCACCACCAGCACTTTGTTCGACTTTTCCATTTACAAATACTGCGGCTGATTTGTAGCCGTGTGCTGCATCTGTAATACCGACGCGTCCATTGAAGCTGAATGTTTCATCAGGTGCTACAAGTGCACCGCTTAAAGTGTTAGCTGACTTTTGAACATTGAAGGATTGATTACCATTTCGACCAGCCATAGGAGTAGAGTATTCAGCGATAACGTCTGTAATTCCCATCTTCTGTATATCTTCTGTAGTTCGTTCTGGTTTTATAGAAGCAATCGGAAGCTGAATATTTTGTGTGCCGGTAATGATAGCTTTTGTTGTTAACTCTTTTAGCTTATCTTTATCAACTTTTTCACCATCTTGACTTTGACTAATGTTAATTACTGTTCCTGAGACAGTTAAATCCGCATTCACAGGTTGCTTTAAGAGCTCGTTATATTTTTCTTGCATAAATGCATCAAATGTTGCTGTATTTAACTGTGGTTCTAGCTTATACTGGCGTTTCAATTCACCATTTTCAGCTTTCTTTCTTATTTTATAACGATCAATAATGCCGCCTTTTTGTTCTTTAAAGATGTTGTCAACAATATCTGTTTCTCTATATTCCATACCTAGGTCTTTCCATGTATAAGTTTGTGTATTGCCTTGGAGAGTATAGTTAAGCAATTTTTTTTGTAATTCGTTCCCTTTTTGGTGAATAATTGCTTGAACTTCTTTTTTGCTTTTACCATCAAGTGAAATACCTTCAAATGTAGTGTGTGGTAACACAGCTGTATCAAGTTGTTTGTTCAAATTTGATACATATTGATAACCACCAATTCCACCTGCACAGAGTAATATTCCGCCTGCAATGGTAGACCCAATAACTAAATTGCGTAGCTTCATTTATTTCCCTCCCCAAAAAGCAAATATGTAAAGTCATATATATTCGGTCTTTAACGTATGAATGATGAAAATAGTATTACATATGTACTAGTATACTATTATTTCCAGAAAAATCGTAATGTTTTTATAAAACTTGTTACTATTTTGTAACAAAAGTCTATTTTCTTATAAGGGAATAAAAGGAAGGTTTGTTACTATTGTATTATAAATTATCAGAAAATTCAAAGTTGTTTTGCGATTTTTTTCAATAAGCGTAGATGAAAAATAAAAGGGCCGTTGTTCACGGCCCTTTTATTATAACTTTTTATGTTCAGTTTTATCTGTAACACCGAGATGCTGTTTTAATGTCTTTGATATGTCCTGTACGCTTTTTTCTTCAGGAACATAGTAGTAGATGCCGTTTATATATTTATCGTCACCTTTTACTTGAAGCTTGTCCATCCTTAAGCTTGAACCCATCATATTTTTTGTAATTGTCATGATGTCATCAAAGGTTAAGTTTGTTTTTAAATCGTGATCAACTGCATCTAATAAATCCTCAATTTTATTAATAGAATTTATAGATAATGCCTTTTCAGCAATCGCTTCTAAAATAAGTTGTTGGCGCTGTCCACGCATATAATCGCTATCAATGTGACGAGTTCTTGCTAAAGCAAGAGCTTCTTCGCCATTTAAGTGTTGAAGGCCTTTTTTGAGGTGAATCGCATTCGGTTCATCTTTACTATTTTGCTCTGTAAATTCAACAGGGACATTCACATCAATACCACCAAGAGAATCCACAATATTTATAAAGGATTTAAAGTTGAATTTAACATAGTAGTCAACAGGAACATTTAAAAAGTTTTCAACTGTATCAATTGTGCTATCAACACCCCCAAATACGTGAGCATGTGTAATTTTATCTTGTTTTCCACGTGATTTAATATATACGCGAGAGTCACGTGGTATGCTTACAAGTTTTACCGATTTATCATTTTTATTAATTGTGGCAAGTAATAGTGCATCTGTACGTGTCGCACTACCGTAAGATTTTTCGCGGATATCGCTTTCGTCCACACCCATAATGAGAACGGAAATATTATCTGTCATTGGTTTAACAGCTTTCTCGCGTTTATCAGATTTATCTCCTCTGCTCAGCTCAGAATATGCATTATTTACAATAGATTTTGCTTTACTGTATATATGGGAGAAATAGCCTCCACCACCAATCGCTACAATAAGTAATGGAATTAGAATAAACCATAGTAGACGTCTCTTTTTAGATCGCCTGTCTGAGGTTCTTTTATGTTTTTCTGTATCAGATTTCATTATCTAGTTCTCCTTTAGGTAATTCAATTTGTATATTTTTGTATAAGCTGCAGACAAGGCACATCTTTTATTTTCCAAAAATACGATAATCTTTCACTTGAAATGAAAATGAAAGATAGGAAAAGGGTGACTACATCTAAGTACGGCATATAAAGTGAGACTTCCATCATCCTACTGATGGAAAGCTTTCAACAATCGGAACCTTCCTGCCCGTTAGAGCGGACAAAAAATATTGTACGACAAATAGAAGGCGTTGTACATGTATAAAAAATAGATGTCTCGATTATTTATGAGACATCTAAGGGTATTTTATACAAAAAGGACCAAGAAGAAAAGGATTAAATTTTACCGGCTTATAGCATAATGCTAACAATAATTGCAGATAAAATACTGACGAGTGTAGCCCCGTATAGTAGTTTTAAACCGAAGCGAGCGACGACATTTCCTTGTTCTTCGTTTAATCCTTTTACGGCACCAGAAATAATTCCAATGGAAGAGAAATTTGCAAATGATACAAGAAAGACTGAAATAATACCCACTGTACGCGGAGAGAGTGTGCCTGCTAGTTTACCTAAGTCCATCATAGCGACAAACTCATTTGTCACAAGCTTTGTAGCCATAATACTTCCTGCTGCTACGATTTCTTTAGTTGGCACACCGATAAGAAAGGCAATGGGGGAGAAGGCATACCCGAGCAACTGCTGAAATGTAATTCCAAAAATAATATGGAATAAATCATTAATACAGCTGATTAGGGCAACAAATCCAATTAGCATTGCACTGACGACAACAGCAACGCGAAATCCATCTAAAATGTATTCGCCTAACATTTCAAAGAAAGTTTGTTTCTCTTCTTTAATTTCTAAAATATCTTCTTCCTCTTTCACATCGTACGGATTAATGATGAGTACGATAATAAAGCCGCTAAATAAATTCAAGACAAGAGCGGTTACGACATATTTTGGTTCAATCATTGTCATATAAGCACCGACGATTGACATAGATACAGTAGACATCGCAGAAGCACAAAGTGTATAAAGGCGATGCCTTGGAATTTGACCAAGCTGTTTCTTTACAGTAATAAATACTTCTGATTGTCCTACAATAGCTGATGCAACAGCGTTATAAGACTCCAGTTTTCCAAGCCCGTTTATTTTACTGAGGAAAAAACCAATCCAGCGAATACAGAACGGTAGGATTTTGAAATGCTGTAAAATACCAATTAAAACAGAAATAAATACAATTGGTAGTAGTACATTTAAAAAGAAAGGCATTTCTCCTTTATTAGCGATACCACCAAATACGAAGTTTATGCCGGACGCAGCGTAATCCAATAATTTCGTAAACAAATTAGAAACAGTTGTAACAAGTACGAGACCAATCTGTGTATTTAATAGTAAGTAAGTTAAAATTAACTGTATAATAAGCATAATGAAAATGGGTTTGAACTTAATACGCTTTTTATTGTTACTTGCAATGAAAGCAAGAAAGAAAACAACGACAAGACCGAGAAAAAAAGTAATAAATTTCATAGTAATCCTCCTCAAGAGATGTTCTGTTACATAGGTTTTTCATTTCGAAGGAGAATATGCACGTTCGGTAAAGAAAGGGATGGATTAGGGAATGAATATAGTTAAAGTGCATCATATTGCAATTATTTGTTCGGACTATCAAAAATCTAAGGATTTTTATACAAATATATTAGGATTTAAAGTGTTAAATGAAGTATATAGGGAAGAAAGGGATTCATATAAATTGGATTTATGTGTAGGAGAGCAGTATCAAATTGAATTATTCTCATTTCCAAATCCTCCAAAACGACCAAGTTTTCCGGAAGCGGCTGGTCTGAGGCATTTAGCTTTTGCAGTTACTGACATACAGGAAGCTGTTCAACATTTACGACAATGCGGAGTAGAGACAGAGCCGATTCGCGTGGATGAAATAACGGGGAAACAATTTGTATTTTTTCAAGATCCAGATGATTTACCATTAGAATTGTACGAGCACTAAAAATTGGCGAAATTTATATAGGTTTGCTCCCTAATAAATGAAGAAAATAAAAACAAAGTAAAACCTTCATTAGTGGGAGGTTTTTTATCCCGCTATTTGAGGGCAGTAATACCTCCACCTCAAAGTTCAGCAAAAAGTAAAGAAGTTGGGCGGGGGATAAACTGCCCGTAAAAGCCCGATTGGTGGGGGCTAATAATCAGTGGGGATGAAGAACCCCCCCACTGATAGAAGTTTCACTTTATCTCGCCTACATGGGAAATCCTGTTAACTAGACTTTTGCGGGCAGTTCTCTCAAACATAACATCTTTAAGGGAGCTTACCACTTGTTAGAGTGACGGGGAAACTTCTTTTCAAAAGGAGGTGTAACTTTAGCTGAAGAAAGCTAAAGGTGTTCTTTGGAAATTACTAAATTGATGATGGTGGCTATTCTAATTGGACTAACTGGTTTTTTTGTGGCAATTGAATTTGCGATTATAAAAGTACGCAGCAGTCGTATTGATCAGCTTGTGGGAGAAAAAAAACGGGGGGCACTGGCAGCCAAGAAAGTGATTTCAAATTTAGATGGATATTTATCAGCTTGTCAGCTTGGAATCACAATTACAGCTCTAGGGCTAGGTTGGTTAGGTGAACCAACTATAAAGCACTTATTAGAGCCATTATTCTTAAGGATGGAACTCTCGCCTGCAATTGCAAGTACAGTATCTTTTATCATTTCATTTGCAGTCATTACATTTTTACATGTTGTCATTGGTGAATTAGCACCGAAAACATTTGCCATTCAAAAGGCGGAGCAAGTAAGCCTGTTATTATCTCAGCCGCTCATTTATTTTTATCGCATTATGTATCCGTTTATTTGGGTGTTAAATGGAGCAGCTCGCCTTGTGGCAAGTATGTTTGGATTACATCCAGCTTCTGAGCATGAAGTTGCACATTCAGAAGAAGAGTTACGACTTATTTTATCGGAGAGTTATGAAAGCGGTGAAATTAATCAAGCCGAGTTTAAATATGTAAATAATATTTTTGAATTTGATAATCGTTTAGCAAAAGAAATTATGGTGCCGCGTACTGAAATTGTCGGTTTATATGAAGACGAGCCTTTTGAGACACATATGAAAGTGATTGGGCAAGAAAAGTATACAAGGTATCCTGTATTTGGAGAAGATAAAGACGAAATCATTGGAATGGTAAATGTAAAAGATTTATTTATTCGTTATATGAGTGATGACCAAAAAGAGGAGTGGACCATCGCACCGTATACAAGACCTGTCATTGAAGTGATGGAAAACATTCCAATTCATGATTTGTTACTGCAAATGCAAAAAAAGAGAATCCCGTTTGCAATTTTATATGATGAATATGGAGGAACGGCAGGGATTGTTACACTTGAAGATATTTTGGAAGAAATTGTTGGTGAAATTCGGGATGAGTACGACGAAGATGAATATCCACCAGTTCAACATATAAGTGATACATGTAAAATTGTTGACGGGAAAGTGCTAATAAGTGAAGTGAATGATTTATTTGGCTTACATTTAGTTGCTGATGATGTAGATACAATTGGCGGTTGGTTAATGACGCAAAAACAGACAGTTGCAGAGGGCGATATCATCGATACAAGCGGTTGGATTTTCACAGTTCTTGAAAAAGATTCACATCAAATCAAGCGAGTTGAAATAAAAAGAGCTGAACCAGAAGGGAAAGCAATTGCTTTGTGAAGTGTATCATATATAAAGGCGTGTGTTTAGCTATAACTGTATTCATAACCTGTAACGAACGGGAGGAATACTTTTTATCCCGCTATTTGCGGGCAGTAAAAGTCCGATTGGTGAGGGCTAATAATCAGTGGGCGATGAAGTCCCCACTGATTGAAGTTTCCCTTTATTATATAAATCCATTTTGATTTTTCGACATATAAGCCGCGGCTATGGATAACAAAAGGTGACCTGCACTCGTTTTCTCTCTTTGTTTTCACTGTGTCTGGGGCAGGAAAAGGATCTGACCGCTGGCCGGATGCTCTCTCCCACCTAAAAAGAAAGGCTTTATGTCGGTTTTTTAATTTGTATTTATATAGACTGCGTTCTTACCGTTCGTTAATTATAATTTACTTTTACAGAAAAATATTATTGTTTGCGCTTTCAAAATAGGTGCTATATAGTGAAAGGAGATAAGGACACTTTTTTCTTGCTAAAAATAATATTTTCATAGAGAAGAGTGTTTTTAGGTCATCAACCAGATTGAACTACTCCCGCCTATTTGTTGATGCTATACATATTCACACAAATTGGGGAGGGAGTTTTCTTGGCCAAAAATGATAAAAAGTATAGGTGATGGAACATGATAGCAACAAAAGACATTCGTATTGAAAAAGATTTTTTAGGTGAAAAAGAAGTACCAGTTGCAGCTTATTATGGCGTACAAACGTTGCGAGCTGTAGAAAATTTTCCAATTACAGGGTATCGTCTTCATACGTCATTAATTACGGCAATGGCTATCGTAAAAAAAGCAGCAGCACTTGCAAATATGGAGACAGGTTATTTACATGCAAATATTGGGGAAGAAATTGCAAAAGCTGCTCAGGAAATTATTGAAGGAAAATTCCATGATCAGTTTATTGTGGATCCAATTCAAGGCGGTGCAGGAACTTCTATTAATATGAATACAAATGAAGTCATTGCAAACCGTGCTCTTGAGCAGATGGGATATGAAAAAGGAAACTATGCGACAATTAGTCCAAATACGCATGTCAATATGGCACAGTCAACAAACGATGCATTCCCAACAGGTATTCATATTGCAGTGCTTATGATGTTAGAAGAACTTCTAGTTACAATGGAAGAACTTCATGGTGCATTTACTGATAAAGCAAAAGAATTTGACCATGTCATTAAAATGGGGCGTACGCACTTACAAGATGCAGTACCAATTCGACTGGGGCAAGAATTTGAGGCATATAGCCGCGTGCTTGGTCGTGATATAAAACGTATTAGGCAGTCTCGCCAACACTTATATGAAGTGAATATGGGGGCGACAGCTGTTGGAACAGGATTAAATGCAAACCCAACTTATATTAAGAATGTTGTGGAACATTTAGCCGCTATTAGTGGATTCCCACTCGTTGGTGCAGAACATTTAGTAGATGCAACGCAAAATACAGATGCATATACAGAAGTATCTGCCGCGTTAAAAGTATGTATGATGAACATGTCTAAAATTTCAAATGACCTACGAGTTATGGCATCGGGTCCACGCGTTGGTTTAGCGGAAATTCAATTACCAGCTCGTCAGCCAGGTTCGTCTATTATGCCAGGTAAAGTAAATCCGGTTATGGCAGAAGTGGTTAATCAAGTTGCCTTCCAAGTGATTGGAAATGACCATACAATATGCTTAGCGTCAGAAGCGGGACAATTAGAATTAAATGTAATGGAGCCAGTATTGGTGTTTAACTTAATTCAGTCCATTAGCATTATGAACAACGCATTCCGTGTGTTCCGTGAATATTGTATTGAAGGTATTACTGCAAATGAAGAATTGTTAAAACAATA
Organism: Bacillus sp. DX4.1; assembly: GCF_030348195.1. Lineage (NCBI taxonomy): Bacteria > Bacillati > Bacillota > Bacilli > Caryophanales > Bacillaceae > Bacillus > Bacillus sp. DX4.1. The sequence goes on from NZ_JAUCFT010000008.1 coordinate 778,255, forward strand.
TGTTGAGAAAAGCGTTGGAATTATTACGGCGGTGAATCCTCATATTGGATATGAAAAAGCTTCTCGTATTGCTCGTGAAGCGATTGCGACAGGGAAATCAGTTCGTGAGCTTTGCTTAGAATATGGTGTGCTAACAGAAGAAGAATTGGATATTATTTTGGATCCGTATGAAATGACGCACCCTGAAATTGCGGGAGCCGCGTTGTTAAAGAATAAAAAGTAATGATAAAAAAGACCGATGAAGCGAATCGGTCTTTTTTTCGTATAAAAGTAGGAATCAATTGGAATTAGTGAAGTGCTATATCTTAGTGAATGGCTAGAAAGAAGAAGGAAATAAAAAACGATCCCTATGCAAGGGATCGTTTCCATATTTTAAGAAATATTAAATGAAAAATTGAAGTAAGCTAATTACGGCCAAGAACATTAAACTATATTTCATTGTTGTTTTAAATAGAACGGATTCTTTACCAACTAATCCAACTGCTGCACAAGCAACTGCTACGGATTGCGGTGATACCATTTTTGCCATTGTACCGCCGACTACGTTTAGAGCAACAAGGGTAGATGGTACGATATCTAATTGAGCTGCAGTTACTGCTTGAAGCGGTGCGAATAAAGAACCACTTGATACTACTGAACCAGTTATGAATACGCCGATCCAACCTAGGATTGGAGATAAGATTGGGAACGTATCGCCAGTAGATGATAAGGCTAGTCCAAGAGTAGAAGACATACCAGAGTAGTTTGTTACATATGCTAATGCAATTACGCTACAAATTGTGTAAATTGGAGCTTTTAACTCTTTTAATGTTTCAATAGCTAATTCTTTTATTAAATTTCCTTTTGCACGGTATACAAGAAGAGATACGATAATTGCTAGTACAATTGCAGTAGTTGTAGATGAAAATACATCTAGTTTGAAAATAGCTGCAAATGGTGTATCTGCATTTACAATTGGTGTTGTTTTAATAACTTGGTTGTGCAAACCAGGAACTTGAATATTCCATACTAAGCTTCCTAATGCACCATCTGGAGCGAATAAACCTTTAATAGCTTTTAAATTAAAGATTGTTACAAATGCAGTTAAGAATGCAAATGGTGACCATGCATATAAAATTTGTTTCATTGTATAACTATGTTTTTCTGCTTGTTTTGTTTCAGTTTTAGCTGAAGATTTTGGCTGCCATACACGTAAGAATAATGCTAATGAGATCATGCTGACAACAGCTGCGAAAATATCAGTAAGTTCTGCACCAAGGAAATATGTTACAACGAATTGAGTAATGGCGAAAGAACCACCACTGACAAGAATACCTTGCCAAGTTTCTTTAATTCCTTTGAACCCGCCTACCATTGCAACAAGTAAGAATGGTAATACAAAGCTAATGAAAGGTAATAATGTAACTGTTTGACGACCAACAGTTAATGCATCTATTTGAGTTAATTGTGCTGGTACTGTAACTGGAATACCCATTGCACCCATTGCACCACCGGCAATGTTCGCAACTAAACAGATACCTGCTGCTTTTAATGGATCAAAGCCCATACCTACAAGTAATGCTGCTGTAATGGCAACTGGTACACCAAAACCTGCTGCGCCCTCTAAGAAAGCACCGAAGGAATAAGCGATTAATAATACTTGAAGGCGAGGATCGCTTGTAATGCTTGAAATACTGTCACGAATAACATTGAATTGCTCAGTTTTTACAGTTAATTTGTAAAGGAAAATTGCTGCGATAACAATTGTACAAATTGGATAAAATCCAGCAGCTACACCAAACGCAGCTGATGACACTGCCATAGTTGCAGGCATTTTGTAAACAAATACAGCAAGAATAATTGCTAAAATTACGCTATAAAGTCCTGATAAATATCCTTTGATTTTAAATACTGTTAAGCAAAGGATGAAGAATAAGATTGGCAGGGCAGCTACAAGCGCTGATAACCAAATATTGTTTAACGGGTCATAAACATGTGTCCAAGTATTCATAATAATGACAACTCCTATCTATAATATGTGAAAGCATTCACATTTAATTGTGAAATAATTCACAAGCATCTTACATTGCTTAGTATATTCTCGTTCAACACTATTGTCAACGTAGAAAAGTATATTTATTCCATAATAATGTTAACTGTAAAAAATCCGCTACATTTTGTCCACAAATTGGGAAATGAATAAAAGACGGAATGTTCGTATACTCTTGTAGGTATGAGAGCGTTCCGCCTTTTATTTATCCATATATTCCCTCATATTTCCGTACGTCATGGATCCTACATGTTTAAACTGAATGATTCCTTTTGTATCAATTATATAGGAGGTTGTGGATAATCGTTCAACTAAGTGCAATACTAATAAGGCATACTATTAACCAATTTTTTATCCCGCTATTCGCGGACAGTAATATCGCCCCTCAAAATTCGGCAGGAAGCAAAGAAGTTAGGTGGGGGATAAACTGCCCATAAAGGCCCAATTGATGAGGGAGAATGATTAGTGGGAGATGAAGAAAACTCCCATTGATCAAAGTTTCACTTTGTTATGAATCCTCTATATTGACAAAGTTCAACTATTTTCACCGTGACAAAGTAATTTTTATAGGTCAAAAGCCTAAAAAATCTACTTCCACACATAATTAAAAAACAATATTTTACAATATTATTGAGGCAAGTAAAGCTGAACAAAAAATATAACAAAAATGTTGAGAAAACAGCGTTTGGAAGCAAAGTATTCCTATCTGTATGTTTTGCTTTTTCACTAAGTCGTGTAGTATAATATTCAGAATCAGCAAGGGTTTTTCCTGAATTGTATGTTGATAAAAGGAGGAAAATATTTTTATTATTTTAGGTTGATAAAGTTGTGTCGTAACAGGAAATATAAAAACAAATATATAACAATATATAAAGAGAAAATAAAATAGAAAAAATGAGGGGAACTTTATGAATCAAAATCAATTTGATTGTCGTATTTCAGAAGATGATGTACAAATGTTACGAGCGCTAGCTCATCCACTTCGCCTTCGTTTAGTGATGGAGCTTATGCAGCGCGGAACTTGTAACGTAACACAATTGCAAGAAATATTAGAAATCCCGCAATCTACCGTTTCACAACATTTGACGAAATTAAAGCAAAACAAAGTTGTTCGTTTTGAAAGACGTGGCTTAGAAGTTTATTATCAAGTACACAATGACAAAGTGAGCGAAGTTGTAAAGACATTATTTTCATAAAATTTGAATATTTAAGAGAAGGCGTGTAGAAATATACGCCTTTTTATTATGGAATATATTTCAAAGAGATATGACAAGATAAAAAGGAGTGTAATAAACAGAAGGAGGGATACTGAATGGATTTGAAGCGAGTCAAGCAAATTCTATCATCTTCCAGCAGAATTGATGTTACCTATCATGGCGTACCTGTATGGATTGAAAGCTGTGATGAGGCGAGTGGAACTGCCGATGTGTATGATGTAAAAGTTCCACATGAAACAGTACAAGTGAATGTTACAGCATTAGAAGAGCAATAAAAAAAGCGGAAGTTAGCTTTCAAAGGCTAACTTCCACTTTTTGTTTATCCCACATTAGCGGGCAGTAATACCACTACTGTGAAAAGTTTCACTTTATGATGAGAACATAAAGATAAATGTAGAAATATGTCTTTTTATAGCGGCAGCTTTATTAGTAATCCAATGGGAGAAATTATTTGTTCTTTAGGTGAAGGGGAAGACATGTTAATTCAAAAAATTGATACAAATGAAATTAAAAATACTCGTAATCTTCTTCAATTTTTGAGAGATCGTCGCACGGATACATATATGCCGTTGCTAAAAAAACAAATAAGAAGACTGAAGAACGTGGTAGTAGCTCCATTAGATACACAGTAAAAAAGAGTCCATCTGAGATGGACTCTTTTTTCTGTCTGCGTTTTTTTATTTACTCCATCATATGTGCAATTTTTTTAGAGAACAGAAGAAGTACAAAGCCTAGTACAATAACGATAATACCAATGCTTGCGAATACTTCTAAATATCCTAGAGATTGCGTGAAAGCAGCTAATGCACCTGCTAGGTAGTTTGCCATACCTGAACCAGCTAACCAAACACCCATTAATAAAGATGCTAATTTGACAGGAGCAATTGCACTTACCATTGATAGACCGATTGGTGATAAGAAGAGCTCACCAATTGTATGGAACATATATGTGATAACGATGAATAATAAATTTGCTTTGGCAGTAATATGAGCTTCATCACTTCCAGTTTTCAGAACAGCCAATGTTAAAACGAGATAGCCGATTCCTAGTAAGATCATACCAAATGCCATTTTTGTTGGAACTTTTAAATCGCCGCGTTTCGTTTTAGATAGTTTCATCCATAACATAGACACAAATGGTGCGAACAGTACGATAAATGCTGGGTTAACAGATTGGAACCAAGATGTTGGAACTTCCCATCCGAAAATTGTACGATCCACAAATGTGTTTGTATATAGTGTTAAAGAGCTACCTGCTTGTTCAAAGCCTGCCCAGAAGAAAACAACGAAACAAGTTAAAATGATAATTGCCCAAGTACGGTTTTTCTCTTGTTTTGTTAAAGGTTTTTTCTCAACTACTGCTGCATTTTTGTCTTTAGATTTTTTACCAAGTACTACTGTTCCTGCATCACCAAGGTAACGAGGAGCTAATAAGTTGAAGAAAATTTGTCCAACAATCATACCAATACAAGCAGCTAAGAAGCCATATTTGTAACCCATTACCATAACGCCATCAATGCTTGTTTTAAAGAAATCTTCTGCTAGGAAGCCACAAATAAGTGGTGCAAAGAAAGCCCCTACATTGATACCCATGTAAAAAATTGTGAAGGCACTGTCACGGCGTGAATCATTTTTACCGTAAAGTTCACCTAGAAGTGTAGAAATATTTGGTTTGAAGAATCCATTACCAATAACTAATAGTGTTAATCCTAAAAATAGTCCTGTTTTTGTATTCATTGAAAAGAGAACGAAGTTACCAGCGGCCATGATAATACCACCAAGGGTAATGGCATGACGTCTTGTAATGAAATGGTCAGTTAACCAACCACCGATAATCGGTGTGAAATATACTAATGCTGTGAAAATTCCGTATAATTGCACTGCGAATGCTTTATCAAATCCAAGTCCTCCGCTTACAACAGTCGTTGTTAAATAAAGAACTAAAAGCCCACGCATTCCATAGTAACTAAATCTTTCCCACATTTCTGTTAAGAACAACAAATATAATCCAGGTGGATGTTTCTTTGGTGACTGTTGTTCTCCAGCTTTGTCTAATTTTAAAGCTGCATCCATTTTGCTTCCCCCTAATCCTATATAGCGGATATTTATGTAATTATTGTAATTCACAAAATATTTAGAAGTCAATAGAATTATATGGAAATAGAAATAAAATTCCTTATATAATCGCTTTAAACTTCGATCGTTGTTTTATTTTCCCCTAAAAATTTGATAATAAGCGTTTTCAAATGCATTATTTCAGTTCTGAAAGAAAATAAAAGAATGATTAATCTGAAAATTTAGAATGAAATAACTTTTCGGAAATAAAGAATATATCTACTAGTTATTTTTATAATATAACATATAGGAAATAAAAATACAAAATGAAATAATGTGAAACTTCCGTGAAAACGGAATAAAAAACAGCTCCAGAAAGGGGAGCTGTTTTAGAAAGGTATAAAGAAAGTATTATTTTACAAAGCGTTTTTCAATATCATCTAGCAATAAGTTCGCAGCCATTACACCACCAGCTGTATTCCAGATAACATCGTCAACTTTGTATGCTTTGCCGTTTTTCACAGCGTTTAAGTTTTTGAATAGAGGATCGTTCGTATATTCTTTCTCTAATTCAGAACCTTTTTTCTCATTTCCTTTGTCGAATGTGAAGTAGAATAATACATCGCCATCCATTGCAGAAATACGTTCTTTCGATACGTTACGTTCTGCAAAATCGTTTTTATTTTGATCACCGGGACGTTTGAAACCAAGCTCTTTTAAGATGACACCAGAGAATGTATCCCCGTGATAAATACGGACATCACCAGGCATGAAGCGAACCATAGAAATTTCTTGGTTGACTTTATCTCCAAGTTTTCCTTTTAAGTCTTTCATACGTTTTGCGTAATCATCTAAGACCTTTTGACCTTCTTTTTCTTTGTTTAATACCTTTGCATAAAATTTAAAGTTATCTTTCCATTCGCCACGTAATGTTTCAGCGTATACAGTAGGGGCAATGGCTTTTAACTGCTCGTACACTTTTTCATGTCGCATTTTATTTCCGATGATTAAATCTGGTTTTAAAGATGCGATTGTTTCCACATTCACTTGACCTTCATTACCAACGACTTTTACATCTTTCATTTTATCTTCAATATGTGGATACCATGGGTTACCAGTCCAAGATTGTACAGCACCAACTGGTTTGACACCAAGAGTAAGTAAGGCTTCCGTTCCTTCATTTGTTAAAATGACAACGCGTTTTGGGTTAGCAGGAACTTCTGTTTTCCCCATTGCATGTTCGATAGTAATCATTTCTTTTTTGTCTTCTTTTTTTGGCTCTGCTTTGTTGTCTGATTTACCACATGCACCTAAAAGAAGTGTAAATGATAGTACGAATGCAAATAACGCAAACGATTTTTGTTTGATGAAATTCATTATGTATCCTCCTATATATTGAGAATAATTTTCATTATCAAGAATGATGTTAAATCTTTATAATTAGATTGTCAATGGTTAAAATTGAGAATAATTATTAATTTCAATTGACAACCAGAATTGAGGTACAATACACTAGCAACGTATCATTATGCATTGAAGGAGAAACGCTGCATGCTATTAAAAACAAATCAAGCAAAATGGATTGGACTATTTGTTGGAATCATTGCAGTTATGACTTGTATTTGGGGGAGTATTATTTTCGGGTATACAAATACGAGCTGGAGGTTAGCACTGGATGCTTTCTTCCATTTTAATGGTTCTAATGAACATATTATTATTCAAAATGTACGTCTTCCCCGTGCGCTTATTGCAGCTAGTGTTGGTGCTAGTCTAGCCATCTCAGGTTGCTTTATGCAAACTTTAACAAAGAATCCGCTTGCTGCTCCAGACTTTATTGGATTAAACTCAGGGGCTGCCTTTTTCATTGTCGTAGCGATTGTTATTTTTTCCGTGACATCTTTATCTGCGTTTACGTGGATTGCTTTTTTAGGGGCGGCGTTAGCCGCAGTACTTGTATTTGCTTCTAGTTCTTTAGGAAAAGAAGGGACAACTCCGCTCAAGTTAACATTAGCAGGGGTAGCGATTAGTGCTCTATTTTCTTCCTTAACACAAGGATTGCTCGTGTTAAATGAAAAAGCATTAGAAGAAGTACTGTTTTGGCTTGCTGGTTCTGTACAAGGTAGAAAGCTAGAGGTATTACAATCTGTATTTCCATACTTATTGTTTGGATGGATGGCTTCTCTTATGATGGCAGGAAAAGTGAATACGCTTATGATGGGAGAAGATGTAGCGAAAGGTCTTGGACAACGAACGGTGATGATGAAGTCCTTTGTGATGGTAATCATTGTTCTATTATCTGGTGGGGCGGTTGCTGTTGCAGGTCCAATTGGATTTGTTGGAATTATTACTCCTCACTTTGCAAGAGCTCTTGTTGGTGTAGATCATCGCTGGAGAGTTCCATATAGCGGTTTACTAGGCGCTATTTTATTATTACTTGCAGATATCGCTGCACGGTATATCATTATGCCGCAAGAAGTTCCAGTAGGGGTAATGACAGCATTTATTGGTGCACCATTCTTTATTTATATTGCACGTAAGAGAGGACTTAGCAAATGAAAAAGTATATTCCGTTTCGTATAGGAAAAGACGGCCTCTCGTTTTTAATGTACAAACGAGCTTGTCTCGTCTTATTCAGTCTGTTAGCCTTGCTGCTCGTTTTATTTTTTGCGAGTGCAGGTATGGGAGATATGAAAATAGCTCCGTACGATGTATGGCGAGCGTTAATTGGCAGCGGTGACGCGATGTCGAATATGGTTGTGAATCAGTTTCGCATGCCCCGTATTTTAATTGCGATTCTTGTAGGAATTGCTCTTGCTGTAGCCGGCTGTATTTTACAAGGGCTCGTTCGAAATCCACTTGCTTCTCCTGATATTATCGGGATTACAGGTGGTGCGAGTGTAGCGGTTGTACTATTTCTTGCTCTATTTAGTGATAAGAATAATGCATTAACAGTAAGCATTCATTATATGCCACTAGCCGCCTTTGTTGGTGCAACGATTGTTGCATTTCTTGTATATTTATTTGCTTGGCGAAATGATGGATTGTCAGCGGTCAGTCTTGTTTTAATTGGTGTGGGATTTTGGGCGCTGACAAAGGCAGCAACAACATTATTTATGCTGTTAGCACCTATTTATCAAGCGAGTCAAGCCAATGTGTGGATTACCGGTACTGTTTACGGATCTTCATGGCAAAATGTTCAGGTGTTAGCACCTTGGGTTCTTATTTTGACAGTGATTGCTTTTGTTGCTGCTAGGCATTTAAATGCGCAAGAACTTGGAGATGATATCTCTGTTGGACTTGGAATTCGTTTAACAAAATCACGTTTTTTCCTATTGCTACTTAGTACAGCATTAATTGGAGGAGCGGTAGCGTTTGCAGGTGGAATCGGATTTGTTGGTTTAATGGCACCGCATATTTCAAGAAGGTTAGTTGGTTCTTTATACGGCGCATTACTTCCAGTTGCGGCTATCGTTGGTGCTATTTTAGTACTTGCAGCAGATCTAATTGGACGCACAGTCTTTGCACCGCTTGAAGTTCCTGCTGGTGTCTTTACATCAGCAATCGGTGCTCCGTATTTTATTTATTTACTTTATAAGAGTCGTAATTCATAAAGTGAAACTTTGATCAGTGGGGGGCATCCCCACTGATCATTAGTCCTCACGAATCGGGCTTTTACGAGCAGTTTATCCCCCACCTAACTTTCTTTGCTTCTTGCAGAACTTTGGGGTGGGGGTATTACTGCACGCAAATAGAGGGATAAAGGTAAAGAAAAATATACATTGGCAGTTCTGACGTTACTGTCTACTAAAATGGAGTAAAGGAAGATGAGTATGCCAAAAGCATTAGAGACAAAATTATTAACATTGTCATATGGTGAAACAATTATTATTGACGAATTAAATCTCGAAATTCCTAAAGGAAAGATTACGATTTTTATCGGTTCTAACGGGTGTGGGAAATCAACTTTACTACGCTCGCTTGCTCGTTTATTAAAACCAACCTCTGGTGATATTTTGTTAGAAGATCAGGCAATTCAAAACATGCAAACGAAGCAAATCGCTCGGCAAATGGCGATTTTGCCGCAAGGACCACAAGCGCCAGAAGGTCTTACGGTGATGCAACTGGTGAAACAAGGACGTTATCCATACCAAACATGGCTCAAACAATGGTCAGAAAAAGATGAAGAAATGGTGCGGAAGGCACTTGAAGCGACCAGAATGACTGAATTTGCTGAACGCGATGTTCATGCACTTTCTGGCGGACAACGTCAGCGCGCTTGGATTGCAATGACTCTTGCGCAAGATACAGATATTATTTTACTAGACGAACCAACGACATACTTAGATATGACGCATCAAATTGAAGTGCTTGACTTGCTATTTGAACTAAATGAAACAGAGCAGCGCACAATTGTTATGGTATTGCATGATTTAAACTTAGCGTGCCGCTATGCCGATAACATTGTAGCCATTCAAGATAAGCAGATTTATGCACAAGGAAAACCAGAAGAAGTGATTGATTGTAAATTAGTTCGTGATGTATTCCGTATGGATTGTCAAATTACAACGGATCCGTTGTTTGGAACGCCACTATGTATTCCACATGGAAAAGGAAGATGTTTACTTCCACAGGCAGCACAAATATCAAGATAGGGAAGCGATGAATTTTCATCGCTTTTTTATTTTGTACAAGAAAAGAGGAGGAAGAGGGGAATACGCAGTCTATATAAATCCATGTTGACTTTTCGACATATAGCCGCGGCTATGGATAACAAGAGGTGACCTGCACTCGTTTTCTCTCTTTGTTTTCACTGTGTCTGGGGCAGGAAAAGGATCTGACCGCTTCTATGCATGGCCGGATGCTCTCTCCCATCTAAAAAGAAGGATTTTATGTCGGTTTTTTAATTTGTATTTATATACGCGTATATTCTTCTTCATTTTGAAAATGCTGTAGTTCCGGTGTGGCTTCTCGTGAACTCGTAATCGTAAAATCAGCTTGCTGCAGGGAAGTAAAGTATTGCTCAATGGTGCGATGATATTTGATCACTTCTTGATCAATCCATGGTTCTACACGTTTGCCATTTTTAAAATAATCATCAATGAGCCAGCTTGTTCGTTTACTACTCGCTTGTAAACTTTCAAAAGAAGAGGTGATAACAGGATGCTGAACGCTAAATGTGAAAGTACCATCTATCAAAATTTAGATAATCATGATAGATTTCTTTTGTTACATCATATATAATTATTCATTGTAAGCGTTTTCTTTAAGCTATTTTTCTATAATAAATTAAAAAAACGTGTTAAGCTAGTAGAGGAATTATTGGCATTATTAAGATAATAATCCGCTTACATGAACGATAGGAGGCTTCACAATGTCTAGTAAAACACTCGCAAACTTTTTAGAAGAAAATTTAGAGGATTTAAAATCAAAGGGACTTTATAACGTGATTGACCCGCTAGAAAGTCCAAATGGACCAATCATTACAATCGGCGGGAAAGAATATATTAACTTATCTTCAAATAACTATCTTGGTTTAGCGACAGACAATCGTTTGCAAGAAGCAGCAATTGGTGCTATTCATAAATATGGCGTTGGTGCAGGTGCAGTTCGTACAATTAACGGTACACTGGATTTGCATATCAAATTAGAAGAAACAATTGCGAAATTTAAACATACAGAAGCAGCAATCGCATATCAATCTGGATTTAATTGTAATATGGCAGCGATTTCAGCTGTTATGGATAAAAATGATGCGATCCTTTCTGATGAATTAAATCATGCATCTATCATTGATGGTAGCCGTTTATCCAGAGCGAAGATTATCGTTTATAAACATTCCGATATGGAAGATTTACGTAAAAAAGCCATCGAAGCGAAAGAATCCGGTCTTTACAATAAATTAATGGTTATTACAGATGGCGTATTCTCAATGGATGGTGACGTTGCGAAACTACCAGAAATTGTTGAGATTGCGGAAGAACTAGATTTAATGACATATGTTGATGATGCGCATGGTTCAGGAGTACTTGGAAAAGGTGCAGGTACAGTGAAGCACTTCGGCCTTTCGGATAAAGTAGATTTCCAAATTGGTACACTATCGAAAGCCATTGGTGTTGTCGGAGGATATGTGGCAGGTAAGCAAAATTTAATCGATTGGTTAAAAGTTCGTTCACGTCCATTCTTATTCTCAACAGCGTTAACGCCAGCGGACGCGGCAGCATGCATGCGATCCATTGAAATTTTAATGGAGAGTACAGAATTACATGATCGTCTATGGGAAAACGGACGCTACTTAAAACAAGGATTAAAAGAACTGGGCTTTAACATTGGGGAAAGTGAAACACCGATTACTCCTTGCATTATTGGTGATGAAGTAGTAACACAAGAGTTTAGTAGACGTTTAAATGAAGAAGGCGTGTACGCAAAATCAATTGTGTTCCCGACTGTAGCAAAAGGAAAAGGTCGTGTTCGTAACATGCCAACAGCGGCTCATACGAAAGAAATGTTAGATGAAGCAATTCGTACGTATGAAAAAGTGGGTAAAGAAATGGAGATTATTTAATACATTTACATCTTTTGAAAGCTTGCAAATGAGGAGTGGGGAAAATGAAAAAAATTCTAGTAACCGGTTCTTTAGGGCAGATTGGTTCTGAACTTGTAATGAAACTTCGTGATGTATATGGCGCATCAAACGTTATTGCGACAGATATCCGTGAGACGGATAGTGAAGTTGTAAAATCTGGTCCATTTGAAACGTTAGATGTAACAGATGGTCAAAAACTACATGATATTGCGAAACGTAATGAAGTGGATACGATTATTCATTTAGCAGCTTTACTTTCAGCAACAGCAGAAAAAAATCCGTTATTTGCTTGGAATTTAAATATGGGCGGACTTGTAAATGCATTAGAAGCAGCACGTGAATTAAACTGTAAATTTTTCACGCCAAGTTCCATTGGTGCATTTGGTCCAACAACGCCAAAAGATAATACACCACAAGACACGATTCAACGTCCAACTACGATGTATGGGGTAAACAAAGTAGCTGGGGAACTTTTATGTGATTACTATCATCAAAAATTTGGTGTCGATACGCGTGGCGTACGTTTCCCAGGTTTAATTTCTTATGTTGCTCCTCCTGGAGGCGGCACAACAGATTATGCGGTTGAAATTTATTATGAAGCAATTAAAAAAGGTTCTTACACCTCTTACATTGCAGAAGGTACACACATGGATATGATGTATATGCCAGATGCACTGCAAGCAATTGTTTCATTAATGGAAGCAGATCCAAGTAAATTAAAACATCGCAACGCTTTTAACATTACGGCAATGAGCTTTGAGCCAGAACAAATTGCTGCAGCCATTCGTAAACATATTCCAACGTTTACAATGGATTACGCTGTTGATCCAGCTCGTCAAACCATTGCTGATAGCTGGCCAAACTCAATCGATGCAACAGCAGCGAAAAACGAGTGGGGCTTTAAAGCAGACTACGATTTAGATAAAATGACAGCTGATATGCTTGCAAAGTTAAAAAAAAAGTTAACAGCTGAGTTAGTGCTTAGTTAATGAAAAAAGAGCCGATTCAATTCTTCTTTGAATCGGCTCTTTTTGTCAGCATACCTAAACATAGTCTAGATACGAATAAGTTTTCTCGTTATATAGACTTTACCTTATTCGTATCTAGACTTCTTGGTTCGGTGTTAGCTTCAGGGTATTGTTGTTCCGTTTCTTCATATTGTTTTTCATATTCGTAGCTAAATGCTTTATGTGTTTTTTGATCTTTCTCCCAAGGAGTCGATTTTCCTAACTTTCTGTTAATGGAAGAACCGTAAGGACCTTCAGGAAACTCTTCGGGAATGACATATTCATGTCTTGCTTCAGCAGCTGTAAAATCCGTATATTGTTCATCCTTTTTTGGGGACAAATGAAACATCCTTTCAAATATATTTGATAGTAGACCTCTTCCTTAATATACCCCAAAAAATTTCTATGAATTTTTCATTTCCTTTTATCGGCGCTTTTTTAAATATATCGACCGCTCGACAAATAACGACTAAAAAAACAGGGGCCGAACAGGCCCCTGTTTGCTATTCAATCGTCTTCAGTAATAATTTCTTCAATAACGGCTTAATCTTCAATCGTAAGTCCTCAGCGTGATTCGCAACTAAGAAGTGATGGTTATAAATATTTTTCATCAATTGATAGGTTGCTTCTTTTGCTTCGCCTTCTTCAATGAAAATTCCGATGACTTCCATGCCCCTTTTACGCGCGAGTTTTACCGCTTCGTGTGTATCTAAAATACCATCTTGTTGATAGTCTAATGCAGATGGTTCACCGTCTGTAAATACGAGCAAGAATTTATGTTTCTCTGGTCGTTTTGCAAGCTTTTCAGAAACAATGCGAATAATGTAACCATCACGGTTATCTTCTTCTTCACGAAGCTGCATAATTTCTGGTCCAACGCTTGGAAGAGTTGAATTTTTGTACGTTACGACTTCATGAATCACGTTTGGTTTGTCTTCCGGTGTAGCACTAGAAGCATCTTCCCAAAATCCACTAATGGCATGCGGGATTTTTAATGATTTTAGTGCCTCGTGGAATAGAACAACACTTTTTTTCGTTTCTTCCATTTTGTTGTACATGGAACCAGAGCAGTCGACTAATAGCTGAAAGGCAACGTCAAGTTCTTGTGATTCTTGCCCTTTTTTATAAAACATGCGCGGTTGTTTTTCTGTATAAATACGTAGAAATTTCTTGCGAAGTCTGCCGTAGTATTTATCAGCATTTGCGTTTGTTTTATTTTCAATTGTTTTCTCAATAATTTTCTTTAATTCTTTTACATCTTTATTAATGACGGATTTAATGGCTTGATAGTCTTTCTTTTCATCATGATTTGTCTTGCGAGCTTCTTTAAATATATGTGATGCACCAGCGTTATATTTACCGTATGCACCTTCACTTTGGCTAGAAGCATGGGACGCTTTAGCATCTTCTGCATCAGCTTGATCAAAGTTTGACTGCGTACTTTTTTGTGACGTACCTTGCACAGAGGCAAGTGCTTGATCACTATCGTCAGACTCACGAGCTGTATCGCCCATCATATTTGTCTTTGTACCGCTTTCTAATTCAAAGCGTAAAAAGTTTTCATTTTCGTTATTTTTATTTTCACGATGCCATGTAGAAAAGCTTTCATTAATTTTGTTTTTATTATCATCGTCATCCACAATTTGTACATCGTCATTTGCTAAATCCTCGACACGACCGTCTTTTTCCTCTGCAATGACAGGTAAGTAGAGTGGTGCGAGTCCGAAGTAGTTGTTAAGCATATCATTTTTAAGTGATTCTTCTAAGCGATAACGAATCTTTTCAACAACATACATTGTATCTTCTGTACTGCGTGCTTGAAACGCTTCATGTAAAATGGCTTCGATTTGCTCGAAATGTTCATTGTTAAACATTTCATATTTATCACTCGTTAATGAAATATAGCATAAGCAAAAGAGACGATCCCCATGATAATTACGAACGCGGTTGATTTCATTTTGTGAGCTGAAATAGTTGCGATACATTTCTTTTCGGCGTCCGAAAACATATTTCGTACCAGGACGAAGCCCTTTCACAATTTCTTCGACTCGTAAATCTTCTAACAGAACAAATAATTGTGTTAAAAACTTTTTAAGAGGAGATTCTTGTAATTCGATTGCATAAGAACGAATTAATTTCATGTCCGAGTAATGTTTATTGCCGAGTGCTTTTAAAAATACTTCGCTTTTTAATCCGATTACGGTGTCCGCTTCTTTTCGATCGTCCCAAAAGTGACTGATGACAACTTTTTTTTCGATTTCGTCGTAATATGCTTTATAACCATATTCTAAGTAGGCATCGTCTTCTTTTAGAAGGGCATACATTAAATTTTCCATTTGAAGAAACAGCGACGCATCGATTTTTTTGTCACTAAAAATTTGTCTCATGAATTATCCCTCAAAGAAATAACTTTCTGCTAATTCACGGACAGTCATTTGTTCGGTTTCATCACTTAACTTGGCAATAATGCTTCGTTCAATTGCACGCATAACAGGGATATATACGCTTAAATCACATGCATCAATAATACCGCGAATACTTGCTGCTTCTTCACTTACACGACCGTCACGAGCGAGTGGCATAAGGTCGCTGGCAAATGCAACAAACTTTTCAATCGTTGCAACGTCTTGTAATTTAGATTCAGATAATAGTAATTCTTTTAATGTTTCACCTTGAATATAAGGAACTTCAATGATAACAAAGCGGTTTTTTAACGCTTCGTTCAGTTCGCTTGTTCCAACATAACCTTCGTTAATTGCAGCAATAACGCGGTATTCTTCATCTCCGTATACAACCTGTTGTGTAAATGGATTCGTAATCATTTTACGGTAATCTAGTGCACCGTGTAGAAGAGGTAGTGTTTCTGGTTTCGCCATATTGATTTCATCGATATATAGGAAATGACCATTTTTCATTGCTTTCATAAGAGGGCCATCAACAAATGCAACTTCAGATGCTCCGTCTTTTGTTTGTAAGGTATTGTACCCTAAAATACCTTCGACATCTAAATCAACAGAACAGTTAATACTGTGCATCGGTTTTTGGAATAAGGAAGATAGTGTTTCTGCAAGCACCGTTTTTCCGCTTCCAGTTGGTCCTTTTAATAGAATGTTTTTACCAAGAAGAAGTGCCGTAATCGCATCTTCCATAATGCTGCTATCGGATGCTTTATATATTTTTGTTCCGATTAAATGTGCATTTTCACCAGCTACTTGTTTATTTTTTTCGTGAATTGTTGCTAGTTGCTGCTTTAAATCAGCATGTATATGAAATTGTTCTAACATGTATTTCCCACCTAACATTATTTTCATAAAGTAAACAATACATCTTATGATAACGTGTTTTAATAGGGGATGCAAAGAAAAGGAGAGGGAGACAGAAGTGAGAAAAGTACGTCATTATAAAAGAAAAAAGTAATCAAGTTTGTTTTGATTACTTTTTAGAAATCTACAGCAAAGGTGAGATGAGTCGCATCAGTGACTCAAGTATTCTTTTTCGAATACTTCGCTTTTGAAATAAATCCCATTTAATTTCTATGGAATCTTCAAAATCTTGCTCGAAATCACGCTTTATATCTAAAACCGTTGTAGATTCATATAGTATTGCAATAAGCTCATAATTAAGTTCAAAGCTACGAATATCCATATTTGCTGTACCAATTGTTGCGATCTTATCATCAACAAGTACAATTTTGGCGTGCATAAATCCATCTTTATAGTGGTAAATTGATGCTCCTGCTTTTAACAATGGGGTAAAGTAGGATTGAGATGCTTGGTCACTAATAACACTGTCACTTTTTCCTGGATATAGAATGCGGACATCAATTCCAGCAGTTGCACTTAAACGTAGTAATGTTAATGTTTCTTGATCTGGAATGAAGTATGGAGTTGCAATCCAAATTGATTTTTTTGCAGATCCCATAACTGTTAATAGAGCATTACGAATACTTGTATCATCTGAGCTTGGTCCACTTGCGACGATTTGAACGGCGCCTTCTGCCTGATGAACTCCTTGACCTGGAAAATAGTTTCTGTTCATAAATGGATCCCAAGAATAATTGTTTAAACCGCTAGAGGCGTAGAGCCAATCTTCTAGAAAAACAGCTTGTAATTTATATAATGCTTTTCCTTCTATTTTTAAATGACTATCGCGCCAAATAGGAAACTTTTTAGAACGACCGAGATATTCATCACCAACGTTGAGCCCACCTGTAAAACCAATTACTCCATCTACAATAACGATTTTACGGTGGTTACGATAATTTACTGTTTCAAGTAGCCATGGTGAAAGAATAGAATCAAATTCGACAACCTCAATTCCTGCCTCTTTCATAGGTTTTAAGAAGCGATTTCGTAGTGTATTGCTTCCAAGCCCATCATAAAGAAAGCGTACGATAACACCGTCTTTTGCTTTTTTTATTAATGCATCTCGAATTTTCGTACCGATCTCATCTGAGCGATAAATATAGTATTGAATATGAATGTGATGCTGTGCGCTTGCGATAGCTTGTATGATTTCAGTAAATGTTTCTTCTCCGTTTGTTAATAACGTTGTTGCTGTTTCATTTGCGACAGGACCACCGCCAAATTTTTGTACAACCTTGGTTAAATAGGTAGACCGCTCATTTAACGAGGAAGGAAGTGATACATCTAGGTGCTTGCCCGCTAAAAGCTCACGGAATACATTTCTCTTTTCCTCTGCACGATGTAAATGCTTTTTTCGTCTCCAGCGGCTTCTTCCGAAAAGTAAGTACAATAGTACACCTATTGCGGGAAGGAGCGCTAATACTAAAAACCACGCTAATGTACTTTGTGGTGAACGATTCTCAATAAAAATAACGAAGGAAATCCCTACAACAGTGATGGGCCATAGTACACCAACAAAAGTGTATAACGATATGCTGGATCTATTTAAGAGCATGAGAGCAATTGCTACAATTGTAAATACAAATAGTAATTGAACAACACGATTTTTCATATGTATAAATTTCACCTATTCTTTCTTATGTATACGCTTTATATGAACGAGCTATCAGCTTCTTGAGTGGAAGCTATCTTTATTATAAACCGTTTTATTTTTTTGCACCAATATAGACATTTTGCCCATGCCTTCCACATTTGTCCCACATAACGTATATTATTACGCCTTTATCTCCTACCTCAAAATTCAGCAAAAGCAAAGAAGTTAGGTGAGGGCTGATAATCAGTGGGATGAAGAAAATCCTCATTGATTAAAGTTTCACTTTATATGAAAAGGAGTGTGAATGATATGCATAGAGTAAGCCGTCCATTTGGTGGTTTTGGACACGGGGGTGGCTTTGGGCATGGTGGTTTTCATGGAGGTATTGGGCGTCCACCATTTTTTGGGGGTGGATTCTTCCCAGGATTTGTAGCTGGCGCTTTGCTTAGCCCTGCTTTTGGTTATGGTGGATATGGTTATCCATATTACTCAGATTATCCATACTATACGGATTATCAGGATTATCCGTATTATTCATACAGCACATATTGATGAAAGTGGAAAGAACAGAAGTACTCATGCCTTTCGTATTTGTCCTGCGTATGGTAGTAAATAATCAATACAAAAGGAGATGAAGATAAAATGAATGATATAAGGAATCATGGTGGACATCACCACAATCACCATGGCGGGCATCACCACAATCACCATGGTGGACATTATCATGATCACCATCACGGCCATCACCACGGTGGAGGTTGGGGAAGCTGGGGGGGCGGTTCCTTTTTCCCAGGTGGCGCTTTTGCAGGAGGAGTAGTAGGAGGTCTTGCAGGTAGTGCATTAACGAGCGGTGGAGGATACTATCCAGCGCCTTATCCAGTGTCCTATCCAGCACCGTACCCAACAACTTATCCGGTGACATACCCGTCTGCTTATCCATATCCCCCATATGGGAGATATTAATAAGCGATATAGATATGAATACAAAAAATAGGGAAGAAAAAACAGGCTGGAGCAGCCTGTTTTTATTATCTCGAATGTAAACTAATGAATAAAATACTATCTTTAATTGTCATGTTATTAATGGGGGATTTTCTATCGTCTTGTTAGCTCAAAAAGACTATCATGTTTAACAACATAAAAGTAACTAATCTAAAGGCTCTATGCCATCTTTATAGAAAGAAAGGGAGTTGCCAGCTAAAAATCCATTGTAAGTGGAATGTAGCTGGCAGCTCCCTTTTGTGTTAGCTTGCTCTTTTATTTGGTTGTTCTGGTACGGATGTTGGTGAGTTTTTCATAAGAATTGGATAGAGAATAAGTCCTAGTACAAATAACCCGATACCTAAGAAAAATGTTTTTAAATCAGCTGTTCCTGTTTTGATCACCCAAATGGAATATAGGAAGGCTAATATTGTAATGATACCGTCTTTTATTCGAGAACCTGGCATTACATCATATGTTTCCCCTGTAATAACAAGTTTTAGCTGATATAGAGTGGAAACAAGATATGGAATTAAATAAGCTAACGTTGCAACAACAATGGCAAAGTTATATGCTTCTGAAACAGTACCAGATATTGTTGAAAACAAGAAAAATTGCGTCATAATATTTGTAATAAGCAATGATTTTGAAGGACTTCCTTTTTTATTTGTTTTTCCAAATAATTTTGGGAAAAGTCCGTTCTTCGCTGCCTGATAAGGAACTTCTGCGCTAACGACAATCCAGCCGACAGTAGAGCCAAATAATGATACAAGTGCTAATAGAGCCATAATATAGGCGCCTTTACTGCCGATTGCGAGATTTAAAGCATCTACTAACGGTTTTTGTGATTCTTTTAAAGCGTCTTGCGGAAGAGCACCCATTGTTAATAATGTGATTGCCATGTAAATTAGGAGTGCAATGATCAATCCGAAAATCGTTGCTTTTTTCACGTCTCGTTGCGATTTTGCTCTGTTAGAAAGCATGACCGCTGATTCAATACCGATAAATGCCCAAAGTGTTGCAATGGCAGCAGCATTTATTTGTCCGCCAAGCGGAATTGATTTTCCAGCTTCATTCATAAAGGTTTGGCCATCACCGAAATTAGATGCATTAAAAATAAATAAGGTAATGACAATGAACATTGTAAATCCAATAATCTTTGCGATTGTTGCGAGAAGATTCATGTTACCAGCGCGATCAATGTTTTGCGAAAGAATATATTGAATGCCCCATAGCATCATGCTACATACAGCAAATGTTAGGCATTTTCCAAGTTCTAAGGAAAAACCGTTTATAGTAAAGAGAATTTGCTTACTTTGTAAAACTGGGAAAAATGTAGATAAATATCCTGCAAATGAAATAATAACAGAAGCAGTTGCAGCCCAGTTCGCTGCCCAATATCCCCAAGCCATACTATATCCAGCAACTTTACCTGTCTTCGGTGATTTAAACATCGCTTGTGCGTAACTTTGTGGGCCAGCTTTTAACTCTGGTTTACGTATGGCAAGATTTCCGAATACAAGTGCAATCATAAATACACCAAGTCCTGTAATAGTCCATGCAAGTGTAGATCCCATCGGGCCTGATACGTGTGCTAAATTTGCCGGAAGCATAAACACGCCGCCACCAACCATATTTCCAACAACAAATGCTGTTAAAATCCATAAACCCCATTTTTTCATTTCCATGATTGTATAACTCCTTTGTAGTAGTTTTGTTTATTCATCATTTTTTTACTCCACATTTGTGGAAGTTTCACTTTATCTAGCGTTTTTTGAAAACAAAAAAGAGCCATGTAGATAAAAAATACCTACATGGCTCTTTGCCTAACGTAGGTACAATGGGAATAACCCTTGTACCTACGCGTAAATTTTTCCGCTAGGTTTCAAGGGTTTACGTATGATGATGATGTTTTTGTGCAAATGTAACTACAGTTGTATAAGTAAGCATAGTTCTTTGCTCCCTTTCTCCTCTGATTTTGAAATTAGTATACTACATGTTTTTTTAAATGAAAAGAAAAATATAAAAATCTTTATAAAAATGCGGATTATTGACTAAATATTTATATGTATTTTTCTGGTATTGGAAAATAAGTGAGAGATTGGAATGAATTTCTGACATGCTATAATACAAATAGAAAAAGAAGGTGACAAGGGGTTATTTAAAATGATGAGTAAGTATGAGCAAATCTATAGCGATATAAGCAACTTAATTGATAATCGTAAGTTAAAAGAAGGAAATAAAATTCCGTCTGAAACGGAATTAATGAAGCAGTACGAAGCGAGCAGAGGTACGGTAAGAAAAGCTGTAGATTTATTGCAGGAACGCGGGTTTGTACAGAAAATTCACGGCAAAGGTGTTTTTGTTTTAAAGCGAAAAAATATTGAATTTAACTTTGGAGGTATTGTAAGTTTTCAAGAGGAAAATGAACGTCTTGGCCGCCACTGCATAACAAATGTGGTAGAAATGGAACAAATTCACGCAGCAAAAGAGGTTGCGAAGTTATTGAATGTGAAAACGAAAACGACAATTGACCGTATTAAACGTGTTCGAAATATTGATGGAGAAAATGTAATTTTAGATGTGAACTATTTTGTAGTGGAACATATTCCAGGGCTGACAAAAGAAATTGCTGAAAAATCCATTTATAAATACATTGAAAAAGAATTAGAATTACATATTAGTTATGCACAGCGCGTCATTGAAGTACAGCCTTGTACAGAGGATGATCGCAATTATTTAGATTTAAATGGAACAGACTACGTTGTCGTTGTAAAAAACTTTACGCACTTATATGATGGTAGCCAATTTGAATATACGGAATCACGTCACCGCCTTGATATTTTTCATTTTTCTGATGTGGCGCGGAGAAAATAAAGTGAAACGATCCCCTACCTATCTTCTGTATTTTTTGAATCTTGAGGTAGGGGCTTACTGCTTGTTAATAAAGGGGAAGGAGATGAAACGAAAACTGTTTCATCTCTTTTTTATATGGCTCTTACGGGAAGTAAGACTCAATCACTGATTATTAGTTGAACGAATCGGTCCTTTACGGACAGTTTATCCCCCACCTAACTTCTTTGCTTTTTGCTGAACTTTAAGGTGGGGGTATTACTACCCATTAATGCGGGATAAAAGTTTCACAGTATAAAAAAATCACATACTCGTATATACGAGTATTGACTAACTTATATATACGAGTTAATATGTAAGTGTAAACGTTATCAAAAAAAGAAAAGAGGGACGGGAAATGGGGAAAGACTATCGGAAAGCAGCAGAAGAAGTGCTGCAATATATTGGTGGTAAAGATAATATCGAACAAGCAGCGCATTGCGTAACAAGGCTTCGCATCGCTTTAAAAGATGAAAGTAAAATAGATGGCGAGAAACTGCAAGCGGTTTCTTTAGTGAAAGGTGCGTTTCATAACGCTGGGGTATTTCAGATTGTAATTGGTCCAGGAGATGTGGATCGTGTATATGCAGAATTGATAACGCTTGCAGGTATGCAGGAAGCAACAGTAGCGGATGTAAAGGATTCAGGGAATCAAAAATTAAATCCAATGCAAAAGTTTGTAAAAGTATTTTCTGATGTCTTTATGCCAATTTTACCGGCAATTGTAACAGCTGGTTTGCTGATGGGGATTAATAATTTATTAGGTGCAAAGGATTTATTTTTTGATGGCAAAAATTTATTAGAAGTATACCCGAACTTAGGCGGATTATGGGATTTAATTAATATGATGGCCAATACGGCATTCGTGTTCTTACCAGCACTTGTTGGTTGGTCGGCAACGAAACGGTTTGGCGGTAGTCCGATACTTGGGATTGTTATGGGATTAATGTTAGTACACCCTGATTTATTAAATGCTTGGAACTACGGAAAAGCAGCGGCAGGACTTGATGGACAAAAGATTGAGTACTTTGACATTTTAGGACTTTTCAAAATTGAAAAAGTAGGATATCAAGGACAAATTTTACCGATTTTAGTAGCGGCGTTTGTATTAAGTAAGGTTGAGATTTTCCTTAAGAAACGCGTACCAAATGCCATTCAATTATTGGTTGTTCCGATTACAACGATTGTTGTAACAGGCGTGTTAGCATTAGGAGTTATTGGACCAGTTACGCGTCATATTGGAGATTTATTAACAAATGGTTTAGTTGGTGTTTATGAAACAGTTCCTACTTTAGGAGCAATATTATTTGGAGCATTATACGCACCGTTAGTCATTACCGGCATGCATCATATGTTTATTGCAATTGACTTACAGTTAATTTCACAAAATGGTGGTACGTTCATTTGGCCGATGATTGCACTTTCAAATATTGCACAAGGTAGCGCAGCGCTGGCGATGTTCTGGATCTCAAAAAATCAAAATGATAAAAGCATGGCATCAACATCAGCAATCTCCGCGTATTTCGGTATCACGGAGCCCGCGATGTTCGGTGTAAACTTACGAAATAAATTCCCATTTTATGCAGCGATTACAGGATCGGCAATTGCGGCGGTGTTTATTACATTAAATGGTGTGTTAGCACCAGCTATCGGAATTGGTGGGTTACCAGCATTTATTTCTATCATTCCGAAATCGATTCCAATGTTTGCTGTTGGAATGGTAATCGCAGCTTTAGTTCCATTTGTTTTAACATGGTTATTCGCAAAACGAGCACAAAAGAAATAGAGGAGGTAGTGCAGCATGAAAGATTGGCACAAAAGCGTTGTCTATCAAATTTATCCGAAAAGTTTTAATAGCTATTACAATAAAGAAACAGGCGATATAAAAGGCGTTACAGAGAAACTAGATTATTTAAAAGAGTTAGGGGTCGATTACATTTGGTTAACCCCCATTTACCACTCACCGCAACATGATAATGGGTATGATGTGAGCGATTATTATGCTATAGATCCGTCTTACGGAACGATGGAAGAGTTTGAAGAACTTCTAGTGGAAGCGAAAAAACGTGAAATTGATATTATGCTTGATATTGTCGTAAACCATAGCTCAACGGAACATAAATGGTTTAAAGAGGCGAGTCAAGGTAAAAATAGCCCGTATCGTGACTTCTATATATGGCGTGATGAAAAGAATAATTGGCAGTCTAAATTTGGCGGGTCTGCTTGGGAGTATGATGAAAAAACAGAGCAATATTATTTGCATCTATTTGATAAAACACAAGCCGATTTAAATTGGGAAAATGAAAAACTTCGAGAAGAAGTATACGAGATGATGCGCTTTTGGCTTGAAAAAGGGGTTAAAGGATTCCGCCTTGATGTGATTAACTTAATTTCAAAAGATCAGCGTTTTTTAGATGACGAAGGAACAGTGGCTACTAGTGATGGACGTAAATACTATATAGATGGACCGCGTGTTCATGAATATTTACAAGAAATGAATCGTGAAGTATTTGAAGGAAAAGATGTAATTACGGTTGGAGAAATGTCATCTACAACAATTGATAATTGTATTAAGTATTCGAATCCAGAGCGTAAGGAATTAAGTATGACATTTAGCTTTCATCATTTAAAAGTAGACTATCCAAATGGAGATAAGTGGACGAAAGCAGATTTTGATTTTGTGAAATTAAAAGAAATTATGTCAAATTGGCAAGTTGAGATGCAGCAGAGCGGGGGATGGAATGCGTTGTTCTGGTGCAATCACGATCAGCCTCGCATTGTTTCTCGTTTTGGTGAGGATAAACAGTACCGAAATGAATCTGCCAAAATGTTAGCAACTGCGATGCATATGTTGCAAGGAACGCCTTATATTTATCAAGGTGAAGAAATTGGAATGACGAATCCAGGTTTTGACGACATTGAACAGTATCGTGATGTAGAATCGTTAAATATATACAAAATGAAACGAGCAGAGGGGATGTCGAAAGAAGAGATTATTGAGATTTTACAGCAAAAATCTCGTGATAATTCGCGTACTCCTATGCAGTGGAATAGGGAAGCAAATGCTGGTTTTACAACAAGTACGCCTTGGATTGCGGTTGCAGAGAATTACAAAGAGGTTAATGTAGAAAAAGCACTAAAAGATAAAGAGTCTGTTTTTTATCACTATAAAAAATTAATTGACCTTAGAAAAAAATATGATGTAATTACAGATGGTAAATATGAAATCATAGATATGAATCATCCGAATATTTGGGTGTATAATCGCACGTTAGATAATGAAGTATTGCTTGTTATAAATAATTTTTATGAAGAAACAATAACATATTCCGTACCAGAAGAAGTCAGAGTAAATGGAATGAAGCAAGAAATATTAATATCAAATTATGAGGATTCAGGTGAAGACATTAGAAATCTTGTATTGAGACCGTATGAATCTATCGTGTATCGCTATATATAAATGCAAATTAAAAAACCGACATAAAACCCTTCTTTTTAGGTGGAAGAGAGCATCCGGCCATGCATAGAAGCGGTCAGATCCTTTTCCTGCCCCATGCGAAGTGAAAACAAAGAGAGAAAACGAGTGCAGGTCACCTTTTGTTATTCATAGCCGCGGCTATATGTCGAAAAATCAAAATGGATTTATATAGTAAATAATTGTAATTAGGCTGCCCGGAAATTTTGGGCAGCCTTTTCTTTAAAGATAAAAATAATATGCGGTGTATTATTTGTACGAATTCAATAGTTCTATGTTTGTATTCATTTATTCCTAGTAGGGGTTCTATGAGCTATTTTTAGAAAGTAGAATGGAGATTTGTTTTAATCGAATCAACAGTTTTTTGATTCAATTGAAGATAGTTTTGAACAAAAAGCATATTTGTACTAGAAATAAAAGTAGTAATACATACATCTTTTGTTCTATAGAGATTACGACAAATGGCGTTTATAATTACACCATTTGATTGATAGAAAATGTAAGAAGAAGGATTTATACTAGTCTTGTGTCTTGCCTGTTTAGGTGTAGCACACAGCCGGTGATTGGCTAGTGGGATTTTCCCATTTTGCCAGTGCCGGTTTTTTATTGGATAATAGAGGGAATATATTCTTTATAAAGAAAGAAGGGAATGTTTTGAAAAAGGTAGACTCTATTTTTATGAAAGAACAAGTGGCTAGTTTTTATCTTTATTTTATTTCTTTTCTTGGTTTGATTTCTATAAGTATTTCCTTATTTGAATTTCAAATCCCTTCTCACCCAACAATACTTGTATTGCTATTGATATTTATGGGGATTGCTGAGTATTTTCCTGTACGATTTTGGAGAGGGACTAGTTCTCTTAACTTTTCAATTATTTACGCTATGAGTTGGCAGTTTGGAATACATATAACTGTTATCACTCTTGTATTTGTTACGTTAATTATTCATTTACTTCGCCGTTCGCCAATGCAAAGAATGCTATTTAATAGTACTCAGCATGCTCTTAGCTTGCTCTTGGCAGAATGGTTTTCTAATGAATGTATGTCTTTATTGATTAGCGGAATGAACATGTCCGTCCTGTATGAGAGATTAGTATTTTTGTTATTGTTCTGCATGTTTTTTTGTTTTTTCAACAACCGTTTTTACGATTTGTTAATGGTACTTCTTCCTCAGCCGTATTCGATACGTCAGTGGTACAAAAAAACCGTAACGGTATTTCTTTGTGAAACTTTTGGTTTATGTTACGCTGCTCTTATGCACATCTTAGTTAGTAAATATAGTGTTGAGATAAACGAGATTACAGTGCTGTTCTTCTTTTTTCCACTTGTAGCAATTTCAGTCATCAGCTCTTTCTCTGTGCGAATACGGATGGAAAAAGAACGGTTATATGAATTGTTTCTTATTACAACGGAGATAAGTCGTGGGCTATCTGGAGGGAACTTGAAGCATATAAAACAATCACTTAAAGGTTTTTTTGGAATACAAGCATATGTAATATGGACAAAAGATGATGGAGACTGGAATCTTCTATTAAAGGATGGTAAATTAAATTCTGGTATTTCTAATTATTCAGATGCATATGGAGCGTTTGAGGAAATATCCAAAAATGTTGTTTTTAATGATTGGAAAACTGGTATGGCTCCTGGGGATGAAGTGTTTGACGATGTTATACGTTCGCTTGTATATTTTCCTCTTATTGTAAATAACGAATTGGTTGGGATGTTTGTTGCAGGAAAAAGTAGAAATGCGGGTTTTTTTCCGGAAGATGTGCAGTCTTTAGCGACGTTTTCTAACCAATTAGCTAACGTAGTTAAAACAAGGATACTCATTTCTGAACAGGAAAAAAGAATGATTTTGGAAGAAAGAAATCGAATTGCACGCGAAATTCACGATGGTATCGCACAAGCGTTGGCCGGAGTAATATTCCAACTAGAATCCGCCCAGAAAAAATACTGTGATAAACCAATTGAGATGCAGCAAGTAGTGGAGAAAAGTATAAGGAAATTAAGGTCAAGCTTAGGGGAAATTCGCTATTCTATTTATGCTTTAAAGCCGTATCCAACGCAACAATTAGGACTCAAGCAAGCGATCGCAAGTAAAATAAAATCTTTAAAACAAGAATACGAACTAGACATTAGATACCATGAAAGAGGACACTCTCGAACACTCAGTCTTTCTAAAGAAAGAGCCATTTTTGATACTTTCCAAGAGAGTTTGCAGAACATTGTTAAGCATGCACAAGCGGAAAAAGTTAGTGTTCTGTTAAGCTATCAGCGTGAGCACGTACTTTTAAAGGTGAAGGATGACGGAATTGGCTTTTCTCTATTTGAATCCATGGTTAAAACGAAGTGTGAGCCACATTATGGTATATTACATATGAATGAACAAGCGGAACAGCTGGGGGCTACTTTACAGATTGATAGTTCTGTAGGGAAAGGAACAGAAATTACACTGTTAATTCCAGATTCACAAACAAGGGGTGCGTAAAATGATTAAAATATTAGTAGTGGATGATCATGCTTTCTTACGGGACGCAATTCGTAGCATACTAGAGCTTGAATCCGATATGAGAGTAGTTGGAGAAGCGGTCTCTGGAGACGAGGTATTGGAGAAAGTCGAGGAATGCAGACCAGATTGTATTTTGATGGACATCAACCTGCCTGGAAAAAATGGAATTGAAGCCACGTCGCTGGTGAAAAAACAGTATCCAACTTGCCGAGTGCTCGTTTTGACTATGTATGAGCATGATGAGTATTTAATGGACGCGCTTCAGGCTGGTGCTGATGGTTATTTATTGAAGGATTCATCATCGGATCAAGTAGTGGCAGCAATTCGAATGTTATATCAAGGCGATTCAGTTATTCATCCGCGCATGACTAAAAAGCTAATTACGTATCATCAGCAACAAATGAAATCAGAACCAAAAGAAAATGAGCTGACAGAACGCGAAAAGGAAATTCTCTTTGAATTGGTCAAGGGTCTTAGTAATAAAGAAATTGCTGAAGCTCTATATATTAGTGACAAGACAGTTAAAATTCACATCAATAAAATTTTCAAAAAGCTAAATGTAAAGAGTCGTTCGCAAGCAGTGATTTATGCGGTTCGAAATCAACTGGTTCCGTTGGACTAAAGAAAAAATACTTAAAAGTTTAAAAGAACTATCGTGTTTCTTTATTCTATATAAATCCATTTTGATTTTTCGACATATAGCTGCGGCTATGGATAACAAAAAGTGACCTGCACTCGTTTTCTCTCTTTGTTTTCACTTGGCATGGGGCAGGAAAAGGATCTGACCGCTTCTACGCATGGCCGGATGCTCTCTCCCACCTAAAAAGAAGGGGTTTATGTCGGTTTTTTAATTTGTATGTATATATATTACAAAGAATAAAGAACAAGATAGTTCTTTTGTACTATGTAGATAGAGAGTCATTAGAACAAAAATACTCCTTTTGTTTAATTTTCAGAAAAATAAAAATATGAAATAATATGTAAATAGAATCATAGTTTAATATTTTTAGGAATCCATATTGTAAAAACTTGGGTGAAAACAATTATAGGGAGGGGCTTCATGTCAAAAAAGGATTGGGAATGTATGGACGACTATATTGATAGAATTGTCAATACTGAAAAATCAGAATATTCATAAGAGTATTAATGGAGTTTAGAGAAAAAATAATTTTGTAATCATAAGGAGATGCCATATGAAAAGAGGGAAATTTGGAAAGGTTCTCATTGGAACGTTAACTGTTGGTATGCTATTGTCTCAAGGGATTCCATACAACGTATTGGCAGAAAACGCAAACACATCTAATTTAACTGGAATTGCTGATGCAAATTCTGTATTGAAAGGACTCACAAAGGAGCAGCGTAATGCTTTGAAAACACTAGATGCAAGACCGGATTTTGTTATTTCACCAGGTATCAATACAGCAAGTCCTGAGAAAATGAATGTGATTGTAGAATTCAAGCAGGCTCCTGCTAAAATTGAGGTACTAAAACAAGCAGCTAAAGGAAAAAAACTAGCTCTTTCTACTGCTGAACAAAAGGTGGAAGCGTCTCATAAAGAATTTGGATCTGCACTGGAGCAGCTTCAAAAAAAGAAAGATGCAGGGAAGGACTTTAAATCTGCAGAGATTATAAGAGAATACAAGAATGCTTTCAATGGTGTAGCCATGACCCTACCTGGCAATATAATTGAAGATTTAGTTCGCTCTGGTACTGTAAAGCGCGTATGGGAAGATCAGGAGATCAAAATTGACCTGCCAAAAGAATCAGCTAAGGCTGCTATACAGCCGAAAATGGCTGATAGTGTACCACAAATTGGTGTGGACAAGCTGCACGCTGAAAAAATAACAGGTAAAGGAATTAAGGTAGGGGTATTAGATACAGGCATCGATTATAACCACCCTGATTTAAAAGATGCATATAAAGGATATCGTACAATGCAAGGGGAATTTCCAAACAAAGTAGATCCAAACGCTGTAAAAGGGTGGGACTTTGTTAATAATGATGCTGATCCGATGGAAACAACATATAAAGACTGGCAAAATTCAGGAGGGAATCCTGAATTCAATAATGGAAGTGCGTATTATACATCTCACGGCACACATGTAGCAGGAACAATTGCTGCGGATAAGAAAAATACAGTAGATTACGCTGTCCAAGGGGTAGCCCCTGATGTAGATTTGTATGCATATCGTGTACTGGGTCCTTATGGAAGTGGTCAACTAAATGGTATTCTTGCCGCAATTGACAAAGCAGTGAAAGATGACATGGATGTTATTAACTTGTCATTAGGAAGTGCCATTAATGATCCTTTATATCCTACTTCTGTGGCGTTGAACAACGCGATGTTAGCTGGTGTTGTAGCAGTTGTGGCGGCAGGAAATAATGGTCCAGAAGCAGGGACTCTTGGTTCACCTAGTGCGGCGGCACTTCCGATTACAGTTGGAGCAAGCGACGCTGCGATGACAATTCCAATGTTTTCGGCTGATGCAGGTGATTTGCATGTGGATAAGATGATGCTACTTGGAAAAAGCTTTACTGATAAGCTTGAGGAATTAAAAGGGCAATCATTACCTGTTGTATATGCAGGACTTGGGAAATCAGGCGATTTTACGGGGAAAGATGTAAAAGGAAAGCTGGCACTCATCGGGCGTGGTGAGATTACATTTGATGAAAAAATTAAAAATGCTAAGGAAGCAGGCGCAAAAGCTGTGATTGTGTACAACAATGTGGATGGTGAAATTACAAGCTACCTCGGAGAAAGTACATCATCTATTCCATCTTTCCGCTTAACGAAAGCAGATGGTGAGAAATTACAAGTGAAAGCTGTACAAGGAGATGTATCTTTAACATTCGGAGAACTAAGTAATACAAAAACAGAGGGAGATCACTTAGCTGATTTTAGTTCACGAGGTCCTGCAAATAAAACAGATGATATTAAACCGGATATTGTAGCGCCAGGTGTTTCTATTTTCTCTACTGTACCTGAATATATAAATGATCCAAAAGATGGCGACAATTATCCGGTAGCGTATGGGCGGATGTCGGGTACATCCATGGCGACTCCTCATACTGCGGGGGTAGCAGCATTGATCTTACAGGAACATCCAAACTATAGTCCGTTTGACGTAAAAGAGGCGCTTATGAATACAGCAGTTGATTTAAAAGAAGAGCGCTCTGTATTTGAAGTAGGATCAGGAAGAATTGATGCTTATCATGCAGTTCATGCAGATACATCGATCGAAGTTATCGATAAAACGTCAAACATTGTAAATGATGAAAAAGTAGAAATTGAAGAAAAAACGGGCTCTATTGCATTCGGTTATAAAAATCAATCGGCAAATTCGCCAGTTAAAGATAACCGAAAAGTTATGATTAAAAACAACAATCAAACAGAAGAAAAAGAGTTCAAATTAGAAGTAGAGTTTTCACCAACGAGTGTAGGTGTGCAGGATGCAGAAAAAAATGGTGTGAAATTGAATGTACAAGATTCTATTAAAGTAGCACCGGGTACATCCGGAGAAATTCATCCTGAAATTCTCATTCCAGAAAACGCAGAACTCGGCAGATATGAGGGATATATCCATATCTCGAATAAAAACAATGAAAACGAAACATACCAAATTCCGTTTGCGGTTCGCTTAATGGAACCAGGAATTAAATCTGTAGATTTATCTAGAGATGCGATGGCAACAGACCGAAGTAACTTCCACCAATATATGCTAGCACCATTTTCACCATTGGCATTTACATTGAACAGCCCAATGGAAACAATTGATGCGGTTGTTAAGGATCGAAAAACAGGAAAAGCATTAGGTATTGCAGGAACACTGGACGCAAGCAGATTCACTCCGAATGTCGAGTATCATATGCTCAGGGGTATGTCCGATTTTGTATTCCCATTTACAGGTGATCCTAACCAACCAATTGGGGATAAACCTGTCACGTTGCCTGATGGGGATTACGAACTTGACTTCGTTGGATATGATAAAGAAGGAAATTCTTATACAAAAGGCGATAGCTTGATCATTGACAATGTTAAACCTGAAATGAAATTCACTGATGTACAACCTGGTATTCATGAGGTAAATGAATCAATGTTCCAAGAGGAAGATGGTCAGCGGGCATTATGGGTTCATGGTAATATTTATGACTCTACGGTGGATGCATTAAAGGCAAAAGGTCTTCCGTATGATCAAAAAGCCAATTCAATTCTATATTATCAAAACTCCTCTTTTCCGTCAGGTTGGTTGAAGACAATTCAAGCAAACGGTGATTTTAAATTTGGAATACTTCCAGAGGAAATAAATAAACCGTTAAATTTAAGGTTATTTGGATATGACACTGCGACTGCAGGGAATATAAGGAACGGATTTAAAGATTACACCTTTGTTAAAGAAGGAACAGAATACGCTGCTCCAAGCTATGACAAAGATAAAATGAAGTTAGGAGAAAAAATTACTTTAACTTTAAATCTAAATAACGTAAAACAACTTATGTCAGGTACATTTGAGGTTCCTTATAACAAACAGCTGTTTAAATTTACAGACGTCAAACCAAATCCAGCGCTTACGGAATATGCAACACAACATGGATTAAATCTAAAATTAGAAAGTCCGATTATAAATCCAGAGGGAACTGTTGAAAATAAAGTAAAAGTTGGCGCATCCTTAGAAGGAACAGAATTTAAAGGCTTAGATGGAGACACACCGTTTTTAGATGTTACATTCGAAATGACGAGTGATGAATACTATAGTGAATTATATTCATTTGGAGCAAATAAATTCTCTTATACAAAATCTAGTGTATCAGAAGCTGTTGAGATTCCTATTTTTAAAGATAAATCCTTTGTTGTTGTTCCAAAACATTCAGTGGTTGTAGGAGATATTTTTCCAGAAGCATTCTTGAATGAACAGGGGTATTTAAGTAAGAACGACTACACAAAGCTGGGAGCAAAAGTGTACGTTGTTGCCAAGGATGGAAAGAAACATACAGGAACGATCAATGAAAATGGGTATTTTGAAATTCACAATGTTCCTGTAAGTGATAAAGAACTCGATATTATTGTGGAGATGCCGGGGCATTTGACGAGTAAATTCACAACAAAGATAGGTAAAATGCTGGACGGAGAATTAGTGGGACAAAATTATAGAGTTCATATGGATAAAAGCCTTGCAGGTGATGTAAACGGCGATAAAATGGTGGATATTCAAGATGCTAGAGTTGCAGCTCTAGCATATGAAAAAGAAAAAGTGTCTGTAAAAGACGGTGATATCAACCAAGATGGTGTTGTGAACGAAACAGACATTCGTTTTATCGAGAAGAACTTCTTGAAAAAGGGCTCGGATGCCAAAGCGAATCAGAAACCAAAAGAAAATATTGGACCAGTGACATTAGAGAAAATCTTGCGTTCGATTGGATTAGAACCGAACAAATAAGCAAGGATAACTCCTGATGTGAAATTCAGAGGGGGGGATGGAGAACCCCCCACTTTGATTAAAGTTTCACTTTATATGGGGGAAGCATCCATTGATGTTATGGAATTCATATATAATTTATAATCTGAATTTTAGGAATATTAAAGGGGGGATTTTTCAAATGGGTTTTAAGAAAAAGCTTGGTATGAGTGCTATGACTGCAGCTCTTGGTTTATCTTTAATTGGGGGAGGAACGTATGCGTACTTCAGTGATAAAGAAGTATCACAAAACACGTTTGCAGCTGGTACTTTAGACTTAAGTGTTGATCCTACAGTTGTTATCAACGTCGACAACATTAAGCCGGGGGATGAAATGGAGCGCGGTTTTCAACTTGTCAATAAAGGTACTTTAAAGATAGGAGACGTGAAGCTTCTTACTGATTACACTGTAACAGATGCTAAAGGAGATAATGGAAACGCTGATTTCGGTGATCACATCCGCGTCGATTTCTTATGGAATTTGGATAAAAATACAGTGCCTATATGGTCTACTACATTGTCTGAATTGAAGAAAGCTACGCAAAACGGAAGCGTTCCTGACCTTGTACAAAAAGGTATTGTAGATCGAGAAGGAAACGGACTTGCTCCTGGTGATGATGATACTTTCTATGTGATGTTTACATTCGTAGACAATGGTGAAGATCAAAATGTATTTCAAGGAGACGCATTGAATTTGAATTGGACATTCAACTCAATGCAAACAGAAGGTGAGGACAAGTAAGTTTGAGTATTATCGTTCTTAAAAAAGAACAATATATATAAATCCAAATTAAAAAACCGACATAAAGCCCTTCTTTTTAGGTGGGAGAGAGCATCCGTTTATGCATAGAAGCGGTCAGATCCTTTTCCTGCCCCATGCCAAGTGAAAACAAAGAGAGAAAACG
Source organism: Bacillus sp. DX4.1 (assembly GCF_030348195.1). Lineage (NCBI taxonomy): Bacteria > Bacillati > Bacillota > Bacilli > Caryophanales > Bacillaceae > Bacillus > Bacillus sp. DX4.1. Next base: position 812,319 of record NZ_JAUCFT010000008.1, read on the forward strand.
AGTGTAGGTCACCTTTTGTTATCTGTAGCCGCGGCTTATATGTCGAAAAAATCAAAATGGATTTATATAATAAGAAATTGAAGGGATATATTCTTAATAGAGTTATATTTTTGGCTGTGATTCAAACACTTTCTGGATAACTTCTTTCAAATATTGTACAGATTGATTTTGTAAATCAATCTGTTTTTTTGTGGTCAACTTTTATCTATAGATAGGATCTAAACTTTTTAATTGTATTCATAGCAGTACTTTTCATGTTTATAGCGAATTAAGTAAGGGATATATATAGGAGGGATTAAGTATGGAAATAGCTGTAGAACGAGTGTTTACAAATGAGATTTTAGAAGAGGCAGCAAATTTATTTAACGTTACAGTGGAAGAAACTTCGCTTGGAGATTTTGAAAACTATATTTTTCGCGCAAAAGATGGGAGCGGGATCTTCTATGTATTAAGGTTAACGCACTCCACACATCGCACTGAAGAACAAGTAGAAGCAGAATTAGAATTCTTACGTTATGTTGCGGGGAATGGTGCTAAAGTTGCAGCGCCATATCATTCAAAATCTAAAAAACTTGTAGAAACGATACAAGCGGAAGATGGAACGAGTTTTTATGTTTCCCTTTTTGCGTATGCAAAGGGTGAACGAGTAAATGATGAAACATCAATTTACTGGGGGAACGATCTTTTTGAAGCATGGGGCAAAGCAATTGGTCAGCTTCATCGCCTTACAATTGATTATCCAAAAACGGAATATCGAGATACGTGGGAAGTAGAAGAAAAAGCAATTATTGATGAATTAGATGATGAAAAGGTGCAAAGTATTGCTTATGTATTAATTGAAGAAATAAAGGCTCTTCAAATGGAAAAAACAACATTTGGTCTTATTCATGGTGATATTCATCAAGGGAATTTTCATTATGATGGTAAAGAGTTAACGATTTTTGATTTTGATGATGCTACCTATAATTACTTTATTCACGATTTGGCAATGCTTATCTATTATTCAGTTCTTTCAACAAAATGGACTGATGAAGAGAAAACACATTTTGCACGTAAACAATTAAACGTATTACGAAAAGGATATGAACTAGAACATACATTAGAGGAAAGCTGGTATGAATCGTTACCACTATTTTTACGTCTTCGTGATGTCGGTTTGTATGGTACGATTCAGAAAAAATTCAAAGGGAAAGAAATGCCAGAAAAGTTTCAGAAACTAGCAGATACACTTTATAAAAGAATTATTAAGCAAGAAACAATTGTGAATATATAATACAGGTGATATAAAACAGAGTGTATAAATGGAACATACACTCTGTTTTTTTATACAAAAATATGTTTATTTTATCAAAATAATATTGTCATAGGTTGCTTGTTTCTTATATAATTTTTGTATATTCAGAAAATTCTTTATAAATAAGGTAATAGGGAGGGGAAATGCATTGGAAGCTTTCGTAAACTGGTTGAATAATATCGTATGGAGTCCTGCACTTGTTTATTTATGTTTAGGAGTAGGTTTATATTTTTCAATACGAACGAGATTTCTACAAGTCCGGCATGTAGGTGAAATGGTGAGACTTACATTTCAAGGAGAAAAGTCGGAAGCGGGTGTTTCTTCATTCCAAGCGCTAGCACTTTCATTATCCGGGCGCGTTGGAACAGGGAATATCGCTGGTGTAGCAACGGCAATTGCATTTGGTGGACCAGGAGCTGTGTTCTGGATGTGGGCTGTTGCCTTTTTAGGAGCAGGATCTGCTTATGTAGAATCGACACTTGCCCAAATATACAAAACGAAGCATCAAGGTCAATTCCGAGGTGGACCCGCTTACTACATTGAAAAAGGTTTAGGAGTTAAGTGGTATGCCCTCGTGTTTGTTGCTGCGACAATTCTTGCAACTGGAACGTTACTACCGGGTGTTCAAGCGAATAGTATTGCTGTAAGTTTGGAAACGGCTTTTGGTATTAATACATCTGTATCAGGAGCAGTATTAGTTGGTGCATTAGCACTTATTATTTTTGGCGGGGTTAAGCGTATTGTTAACGTAGCACAGGTCGTTGTACCATTTATGGCAATTGGATATATTCTTGTTGCTTGCGTAATTGTGTTTATGAATATTGAAAAATTACCAGAAGCGTTCATGCTAATTATAAAAAGTGCATTTGCATTAGAAGCTGCTTTTGGAGGAATTATTGGTTTAGCAATTTCTTGGGGAGTAAAACGTGGTATTTATTCGAACGAGGCTGGGCAAGGAACAGGCCCGCATGCTGCGGCAGCGGCGGAAGTATCCCATCCAGCAAAACAAGGTCTTGTGCAAGCATTTTCCGTTTACATTGATACATTATTTGTTTGTTCAGCAACGGCGTTTATGATGATTATTACGGGCATGTATAACGTATTTGATGCAAGCGGAAAAAACTTTATTGTAAATAAACTGAATGGTGCACAGCCAGGTCCTGGGTATACACAGGCTGCGGTAGAATCTGTATTTCCTGGATTTGGAAACGGTTTCGTTGCCATTTCTCTTCTGTTCTTTGCATTTACAACAATTATGGCGTATTACTACATTGCTGAAACAAATATCGCGTATTTAAATCGTGATAAAGATCGCCCATGGATGTCATTTGTATTAAAGGTTGTTTTCTTAGGAGTTGTATTCTACGGCTGTGTGAAAACGGCAGCAACTGCTTGGGCTCTTGGTGATATTGGTGTAGGAATTATGGCATGGGTCAACATCATTGCAATCATACTCTTACAAAAACCAGCATTACTTGCACTGAAAGACTATGAAAAGCAGAAGAAAGAAGGAAAAGATCCTGTATTTGATCCGCAAGAGCTTGGAATCAAAAATGCTGATTTCTGGGAGCATGAATACGGAAAAGATAAGAAAGAGGAAGTGTCATAAAACAGATAGAAAACGAGAAGCAAAGGGAATTTCCCTTTGCTTTTTTTATGTTCAAAATAGCTTGGTAGGTTATTTTTTAAGATGCTTTTGCATATACAAAGAGTGTACAGGCTAATTTTAGGAGTAAGGGGGATTAGGTTGATTATTTTTCGCAATGTAACTAAATATTATGGCAGCTTCCAAGTCTTAAAAAATATTAATCTTCAAGTCCAAAAAGGGGAAGTAGTTGTAATTGTCGGTCCGTCAGGATCAGGGAAAAGTACACTGTTGCGCTGTATAAACCAACTAGAAACTGTAACAGAAGGAGAACTATTGGTGCAGGATATGGAGGTACATAAACCAAAAATAGATGCGAATCAACTACGCCGAAATATCGGAATGGTATTTCAGCATTTTTATTTATACCCGCACAAAACAGTACTCCAAAATATTACGCTTGCGCCAATAAAAGTTCGTGATATTTCCAAAGACGAAGCTGAGAAAACAGCGATGTTTTATTTAGAGAAGGTAGGCATTCCAGAGAAAGCAGCAGCATATCCACATCAACTGTCTGGAGGACAGCAGCAACGTGTAGCAATTGCGAGAGGCTTAGCGATGAAGCCTCAGATTATGTTGTTTGACGAACCGACATCTGCACTTGACCCTGAAATGATTGGTGAAGTATTAGATGTCATGAAAACGTTGGCAAAAGAAGGAATGACGATGGTTGTTGTGACACATGAGATGGGATTTGCACGTGAGGTCGCAGATCGTATTTTATTCATGGATGAAGGACAAATCATTGAGGATACTACGCCGGCAGATTTTTTTACAAATCCAAAGCAAGAAAGAGCAAAGTTGTTTTTAAGTCGCGTTTTAAATCATTAAAGGGGGAGTATCATGATTAAAGTGAAAAAACTGTTTACGCTTATTGTATTTGCTTGTCTATTTACGCTCATTATTGCTGGATGCGGGAGTAAGAAAGAAGAAACAAAAGAAACAACTAATAATGAACAGGGCGGCGTAGTTGAGCAAATTAAAAAACGTGGCAAGCTAGTCGTTGGTGTAAAGCATGATACAAATTTATTTGGTTTGAAAGATCCATCGACTGGGAAAGTAGAAGGATTCGATATTGATGTAGCAAAGGCGCTTGCAAAAAAAATTCTTGGGGATGAAAACAAATTAGAATTAAAAGAAGTTACTTCTAAAACGCGTATTCCAATGCTGAAAAATGGTGATATTGATGCCATTATCGCAACGATGACGATTACAGAAGAACGTAAAAAAGAAGTTGATTTTTCAGATGTGTATTTTAAAGCGGGTCAGTCGTTACTTGTGAAAAAGGGCAGTAAAATTAAAAGCGTTGATGATGTGAAAAAAGGTGTGAAAGTATTGGCTGTAAAAGGCTCTACTTCTACAAATAACATTCGTCAAAAGTCACCGGAAGCAACGGTACTAGAATTTGAAAACTATAGTGAAGCATTTACAGCATTAAAAGCAGGACAAGGTGATGTGCTTACAACAGATAATGCGATTTTATATGGAATGGCAAAACAAGATTCGAACTATCAAGTTGTTGGGAAAATCTTTACAGATGAACCATATGGAATTGCTGTTCAAAAAGGAGCAACTGATTTAACAAAAGCGGTGAATGATTTATTAAAAGAAATGAAAGCAAACGGAGAATACGACAAGCTATATGAAAAATGGATTGGTGAAAAGCCAGAGAAGTGATATAGAGGATCGAGTAAGAGGATGAGAAGTACTCATCCTCTTCTTGTAAAGAAAGAGGGGGGAGCACTTGCTTGACTTTTCTATTCTCTCAAACAATCTAGATTTATATTTAGAAGGATTTAAATATACAGTGATGTCCAGTGTTGTTGCATTGATTGGTAGTTTCATTCTTGGCATCATAATGGCAGTGATGCGAATTGCGCCTATTCGGATTCTGAATTGGCTAGGTACAGCCTATGTAGAGTTTATTCGGAATATCCCGCTAGTTTTAATAGCCTTTGCTTTTTATTTTGCTTTTCCAGTACTGGGCGTGACACTAAATGGCTTTGTTGCTGGTACTGCCGCACTTACTATATATACCGCGGCTTTTATTGCAGAGGCAATTCGCGCAGGAATTTTATCAGTTCCGAAAGGGCAGATGGAAGCAGCACGTTCTTCCGGTCTAACTTATGTACAAGCGATGTATTATGTTGTTTTACCCCAAGCGATAAAAATAGTGATTCCACCGCTTGGGAACCAATTTCTTAATTTAGTGAAAAACTCCTCTATACTAGGGATTATTGCTGGTACGGATTTAATGTACCAAGGTGATTTAATCTCTACAAGAACATTTGTTACATTTGATGTATATATATTTGTCGGTATGTTTTATTTACTTTTAACTGTTCCGCTTAGCATGGGTGTTCGTTATTTAGAGAAACGCTTGGCGAAGGGAGCGGTGTAAATGGATTTTCAGGGTGCCTATACAGGAGATCATTTTTTATTTTTACTAAAAGGACTACTTGTTACGTTAGAAATCGCTGTTGTAGCCATTTTACTTAGTTTTATCATTGGTAGTGTAATCGGTACGTTGCGATATACGAAAATACCGAGTGTATCACCCGTACTTGCCTTTATTGTTGAAATTATTCGTAATTTACCGCTTCTTTTGATTATTTTCTTTACGTACTTTGCATTGCCAGAGGCCGGATTGAAATTAGAGATTACAACAGCGGCTATTGTAGCTTTAACGATATTTGAAGCGGCGATGATCTCAGAAATTGTTCGCAGCGGTTTATTATCGATTGAGAAGGGGCAAATTGAAGCAGCGCGTGCTTCCGGGCTAACCTATGTACAAACGCTTCGGTACATTATTTTACCGCAAGCTTTAAGACGAATGGTACCGCCTCTTGTGAGTCAATTTATCTCTTTGTTAAAAGATACATCATTAGCTGTCGTTATTTCATTGCCAGAACTTATGCACAATGCTCAAATTATTAATGGACAAAATGTTAACTATATGATTCCGACATTTATACTTGTTGCTTGTATGTATTTTGTAGTTAACTACAGCTTATCGCTTGTTTCTAGAAGGTTAGAAAGCCGTTAACTCTTACATGTAATAATATGTAAGAGTTTTTTCTGTCACGTACGAATAAAAGAAGGGAAGAGATCTAACTTTTTTTGAATTTTATTTATCCCGCTATTCGCGGGCAGTAATACCCCCCACCTCAAAGTTTGGCAGGAAGCGAAGAAGTTAGGTGAGGAATAAACTGTCCGTAAAAGCCCGATGGGTGAGGGCTAATGATCAGTGGGGGATGTAGAAATCCCTTCACTGAGAAAAATATCATTTTATCAGAAAAGTTTTAATTTTATATAGAAATTGTAACCGTTTTCGTGTATATTTTTATTAATCAGAAAATTTTAAAAGATATAGAGGGTACTTTAGGGGAGGATTACGATGCAGCAAACAACAAATGAGCAGTTACATCGTACGATGAAGAGTAGACACTTATTTATGATAGCGCTTGGAGGCGTTATCGGAACAGGGTTTTTCCTTGGATCGGGATATACAATTAACCAGGCAGGACCAGGAGGAGCAATTCTTTCTTATTTAGTAGGCGGATTTATTATGTATTTAACGATGCTTTGCCTTGGTGAACTAACGGTTGCGATGCCAGTTTCTGGTTCGTTCCAAAAATATGCGACGAAGTTTATCGGACCTGGAACAGGGTTTATGATCGGCTGGTTATACTGGCTTGGATGGGCAGTGACAGTTGGTTTAGAGTTAACATCAATTGGTTTAATGATGAAAAGATGGTTTCCATCTGTAGACGTATGGGTATGGTGTCTTGTATTCGGCTTAATTTTATATATGTCTAATGCTATCTCAGCAAAAAGCTATGCTGAGTTAGAATTTTGGTTCTCGAGTATTAAAGTTGTGACGATTATTGCATTTGTTCTTCTTGGAGGCAGTGCATTGTTTGGATTTTTACCGTATGACGGCAAAGAAGCAGCACCGCTGTTCTCTAACTTTGTAAGTGATGGGGGATTGTTCCCGAATGGACTAGCAGCTGTGCTTCTAACAATGATTACGGTCAACTTTTCATTCCAAGGCACAGAATTAATCGGGATTGCGGCAGGAGAGAGTAAAGAACCGGAAAAAACAATTCCACGTGCAATTCGCAATACAGTATGGCGTATTATGTTGTTCTTTATTTTAACGATGACGATTTTAGTAGGATTAATCTCATGGAAAGATGCAGGAGTTATTGAAAGTCCATTCGTCGTTGTTTTTGATAAAATTGGTATTCCATATGCAGCGGATATTATGAACTTCGTTATTATTACTGCTTTATTATCTGTAGCAAACTCAGGATTATATGCAGCAACTCGTATATTATGGTCACTTGCAAATGAAGGAATGGCACCAACTACTTTCAAAAAGGTAAATAAACGAGGTATTCCTATTACAGCATTAGTAGTAACAATTGCCGTTGCTGGATTATCACTACTAACAAGTATTTTCGCGGAAAGTACAGTGTATATTTACTTATTATCAATTGCAGGTTTGTCAGCTGTAGCAAGTTGGATTATTATTGCACTTTCTCAAATCAAATTTAGACAACAGTATGTGAAACAAGGCGGAAAAATAGAAGATTTAAAATATAAAACACCGTTATACCCAATTGTTCCGATTTTAGCGCTTATTACAAATAGCGTTGTTGTTATTAGTTTAGCGTTTATTCCAGAACAACGTATGGCATTATATTGCGGGATTCCATTTATCATTTTCTGCTATGTGTATTATTATATAAATGAGAAGCGGAAGAAAGTGACGAAAGTGGAGACGGGACAAGCTTATGAAATTAACAATCAAACATGATGATATTAGGGCGGAGCTTTCGCATGGACACTTGCAGATTGGAAAAGAAAACGGATATACACCGTTAGAACTACTTATTGCCTCCATTGCGGGTTGCAGTGCGATTGTGTTTCGGACGATTTTAGAAAAAAAGCGTATTACGTATGATGAATTTACGATTGAAACTGAGATTGGAAGAAGTGAAGTTTTGCCAAGACCAGTGACGAACGTCCATTTGCACTATAAAATAAAAGCAGATGGCATAGCGCAGGAGAAGTTAGAAAAAGCATTAGAGCTTGCTGTGAAGAACTGTACGATTGCACAATCCGTAAAGGATAGCATAAAGATTACAGAGACAATTGAATTACTAGGATGATTCTGTTGTGGCAGCGATTGATAAAGTAGTTATGAAGTATGAGCAAAATGGTGTGAAAGTACATGTAGTCGGGCTAAATGAGCGTAGTGAACAGCTTGTTAAGAAATTAGCTTCTTATAATTAAGAAAGAAGAGATTATCCAAGCTGCTCGTCATTTATGTAATATCCCTTTCGGATAACCGAAAGGGATATTTTTGTATTATAATACGAGTATGACTACGAAAGGGGTTTCAACATATGTACAAGCAGATGATACTGGCATGTGATGGTTCAGAACATGCGTTGCGTGCGGCAAAGCATGCAGTACACATTGCCAAATTCAGTAAGGAAGCAAAAGTTGAAGTTGTATATGTAGTAGATGGCAGAACGGCAAAATCAGATATTATACAGGGTCAAACGGATATAGAAACGATTTCTGCTAGTAGAAAAGATAGATTAAAAGAAATAGAAGTTTTATTACAGCGAGAAGAAGTTTTTTATAAGACAACGATTTTACATGGCGATCCAGGTGACACACTGGTCCAATATATAAACACAGGAGATATTGATCTTGTGGTTCTTGGTAGTAGAGGATTAAACACATTGCAAGAAATGGTGCTAGGCAGTGTAAGTCATAAAGTAGCGAAACGTGTGAAATGTCCGGTGATGATTGTGAAGTAACAGACAGCAGAAATGTTGTCTGTTTTTTAGTAGAGAAAAATCTTACAATATTGTAAGACTGTTGTCAGCTAATTCGATGTTATGGAAAGTCTTCTATTGATACAATAAAAACATCAAGTCGATTAGTGCAGGAGGATAAAGAAATGAAGGAATATCAAGACGTAGTATATAGCCAAATTGTTAGTGTCATTTGTTTAGGTGGTTTTGTGGGCTCTATTTTATTAGCCATTACTGTGAAACTGTTTCAGCAGCTATTTCTGTAATATAGATTTTATAAGTGGAAAGGGATTGATTCTTATATACTGCCCAAAAATAGTAACAGGTATAATTGAAAAATAGCCTCCTGCATCGGGATATATGCAAGAGGCTATTTTTGTTCTTCTCATTCCCCATGAATTTCGCCACAAATTATACAACTTCGCGACAAAATTGTAAACGTTTTTATAAATAAAAAGTGTTGACGGAATTGGTTAGAGATATTAATATTTAAATACGTTAAATATTTCATTGTTGAAATAAGAGGTGGATAACATGCAAAATGATATGACTCATATTGATAAAATTCAAGCTCTAACATTTTCTATAGGAAAAAAAATGCAAACGGAGTTACTAGAACAGTTGCAAGCATCAGGGCTTACACCACCGCAGTTTTATATTTTAAAAATTTTAGATCATTATGGTGCTTCGAGAGCGACAAAGCTCGCAAAGAAAATGTATGTAAAACCAAGCGCAATTACAGTGATGATTGATCGTTTAATTGATCAAGAATTAGTGTCACGTTATCATGACGAAAATGATCGACGTGTTGTTGTAATTGAGCTAACGACGAAGGGGAAAGATGTATTAGAAGAGGCAATGATTGCTCGCAATCAACACATTGCAAAATACTTTTCACAATTAGAATTACAAGAGAGAGAAGATTTACTACGCTTGTTTGAAAAGTTAGAAGCAATTATTTGCGGGGCATCTGAGAAAAAAGAGGCAAACTAAATGGAATTGAGGAGATTACATGGAACAACAAGCAAATCAAAATAGAAAACTGTTGTTAATTGGTTTAGTAATTGCGATGTTATTTGCTGCATTAGACGGCACAATTGTCGGTACAGCAATGCCGCGCATCGTCGGTGAACTAGGCGGATTAAGTTTAATGACATGGTTAACAACAGCTTATATGTTAACATCAACGACGGTTGTACCAATTGCTGGTAAGTTAGCTGATTTATTAGGACGCCGTAACGTATATATAACAGGATTAATTATCTTTATGGTTGGTTCCGCGCTGTGCGGTATGGCAAATGGTATGACTGAGTTAATTATTTTCCGTGGTATTCAAGGCCTTGGCGGCGGTATTATGATGCCAATGGCAATGATTATTATCGGGGATATGTTTACAGGGAAAGAACGTGCAAAATGGCAGGGGATTTTCGGGGCACTTTACGGTCTTGCTTCTGTAGTCGGGCCACAAGTGGGTGGCTGGATTGTTGATGCTGTCAACTGGAGATGGGTATTTTACATTAACTTACCAGTTGGTATTTTAGCGACGATCTTTATTGCTATGGGCTTAAAAGGACATACAAAAACTGGTCCGATTAAAATCGATATCGCTGGTATTTTCACAATGATTCTTGGTGTTGTAAGTTTATTACTTGCATTAACATTTGGCGGGAAAAACTATGCGTGGGATTCTTGGCAAATCATTGGATTGTTTGCACTTGCTATCATCGGTATCGTGAGCTTCATTATTGTTGAAACAAAAGCAGAAGAACCGATTTTACCAATGCATTTCTTTAAAAACCGTACATTTACACTATTAAATGCGATTGGTTTCTTTATGAGTATCGGAATGTTTGGGGCAATTATGTTTGTACCATTCTTTATGCAAGGAATTGTCGGCGTAAGTGCTGCTGAATCTGGAACGATTATGACACCAATGATGATTACGATGATTGTAATGAGTATTATCGGTGGTCAGCTTGTGTTAAAAGTAGGGGTAAAACCACAAATTATTACAGGCATGCTCATTATGGCTGGTGGCTTTGGGCTATTAACAACAATGGATATGCATACAACAAAACTTATCGCAACATCTTATATGATGCTCATTGGTTTAGGAATGGGGCTTGTTATGCCTACATTAACATTAGCATTACAAGAAAGCTTCCCGAAAAAAGATCTTGGCGTTGTAACATCTTCCAGCCAATTTTTCCGTCAAATCGGAGGGACATTCGGGATTACGATTTTAGGTTCGATTATGAATAACACCTCAGGTACAACATTGACAAATAAATTAGTACCTGTACTGGATACGTTCCCAGCAGAGGCGGGACAAATGGTCACGAAGTTTAAAGATATGATCCATACAGATCCACAAGGTTTATATTCTATGTTGTTTAGTCCAGAAGCGTTAAAACAAATGCCGGAAGCAATTTCGAATACTATTGTACCTATTTTAAAAACATCTTTAGTAGGTTCACTTCATAGTGTATTTATGACAGGATTAGTCTTTATTGTAGTTGGTGCGGTATTTACAATTTTCTTACAGAAAATTAAGCTTTCTGATCGTAAAAAAGAAGAAAAACAATCTACTAAAGAAGATGAAAAAGATACGAATGTGTCTTATTCATAAAGAGAAGAAGCATCGCCTTATTGAAGTGAACCCAAAAAGTTAGACACATATTTTAAGCAGCTAATGAGGAATGCGTTCTGTATTGTACAGGGCTCATTCCTTTTAATTTTGTTTTAATTCGGTCATTATTGTAGTAGTGAATATATTTTTCTAATTCTAATTTAAAATGTTCCATGCTTTCGAACTCTTGTAAGTAGAGTAATTCAGACTTTAATAAGCCAAAGAAATTTTCGATGACTGCGTTATCTAAACAATTCCCTTTACGAGACATACTTTGTGTAATTCCTTTTTCTTTCAATACATGTTGGTATTCCTTCATTTGATAGTGCCATCCCTGATCCGAGTGGAGGATAGGAAATTCACCATCTTTTAATTGTTGAAAAGCCTTATCCAACATCTTTGAGACTAATGGGTAAACAGGACGTTTCTCTACGTTATACGCAATAATTTCACCATTATATAAATCAAGTATCGGGGATAAATATAACTTCTCACCATGTATGTGAAATTCTGTCACATCTGTAACCCATTTCTCATTTGGTTTCGTTGCTCCAAAATCACGTTTTAGTATGTTTGGTGCAATATTACCAACTTTCCCACGATATGAGCGATACTTCTTCATACGGACAAGAGATTTTAAATTCATTTCGCTCATTAAGCGACGAACTGTTTTGTGATTTAATATGATACCTTGATTGCGTAATGTCCACGTAATACGACGATAGCCATATCGACCTTGGTGCTTATGAAAAATCTGTTGGATCATTTCTTTCACTTCGTGATATTTATCTGGGCGATCCATTCGTTTCACCCAGTAATAATAGGTACTGCGCGGAATATCAGCGACTTTTACTAAGTCAATGACTTTAAATTCGTGCCTCAACTCATAAATTATTTGCGCTTTGTCTTGTTCTGTGACTTTTCCTTTTCTTGAATTAAGGCATGTAACTTTTTTAAATACGCATTCTCCATACGTAATCTCTCAATTTCCGCTTTTAATGCTTCTTCTGATCCTTCTACTTGTTGATTGTTCTCTGGCTTCTTTTTCATAGGTGGACGCCCCTTTTCCTTTGGTTGAAGAGCGTCAATCCCTTGTGTTTCAAATAAATGTTTCCACTTCCACACAGTGCTAGAAGTAGGAATATTAAATACCGTAGTGGCTTCTGCGATGGACGCTCCCATCTCGTTTATAAATTTAAGTACGTCCATTTTAAACTCAACAGAGTAATTTGTATATGTCTTTTGAAGACCTGCCAATCCATGTTTTCGAAACTTAGCTACCCATTTTTTTAACATCGTCATATCTACACTATGTTTTTGAGCTATATCTTTAAAGGATTCTATGCCGTTAAGATAAGCGGTAACTGAAGATAATTTGACTTCTAAAGAGTATTTCGTCATAAAAAAATTGCACCTCCAATTGTTAGTCGTGTCTAACAATTGGGGTGCAGTTCATTATGGCGGTGCTTTTTTTGTAAAGTATAACACGATGGCTTTTTTAGACAGAAATGATTGACGTATTTTCGCAAATGCGTTATATTATCTTGTGTAAACGGTTACACGAAATGGAGAGGTAAGAGAATGAGTACGATTAAAGACGTTGCGAAGTTAGCGGGAGTATCTGTTGCGACCGTTTCCAGAGTGCTAAATAAGAATGGGTACGTTCACGAGGATACGTTGAAAAAGGTGGAGCGTGCAATTGAAATGTTAGATTATAAACCGAGCACAGTAGCACGTTCGCTATACAATAAAAAATCCCGTCTAATCGGTTTGGTTGTTCCAAATATCGTGAATCCATTCTTTCCAGAAGTTGCACGTGCCGTAGAAGACGTAGCACATAAGCAAGGGTACACGGTTGTATTATGTAATTCGGATGAAAGTTTAGAAAAAGAAAAACAATATATTGATGTGCTCAGGCAAAATAATGTAGATGGATTTATTGTGGCAACGAATCCACAAAACAGTAGTAATTATATGAACTTAGCTGTGCCGATTGTAGCGATTGACCGCATGTTTAATGAACGTATTCCGACAGTGTATGCGGACAACTATGCAGGAAGTCAAGAAGCTACAAGGCTATTGCTGGAAAAAGGATGCACACATATTGCACATATTCGTGGACCACGTGATGTCAGTACAGCAAATGAACGTTTTGAAGGGTTTATTGATGTCATTACGAAAAACAACCTTTCGTACATGATTGCTGAAAGTACATTTGATCCCGTTGACAGTGAACGCGTGACAAAGGAATTGCTAGAAGAGTATCCACATATTGATGGTATTGTAGCCGGAAATGATCTCATTGCAATAGGCGCAGTGAAAGCGGCGTTGCAAAAAGGGATATCAATTCCGAATGATTTACAAATTATCGGATTTGATGGTGTTTCTTTAACTGAAATGATGTATCCATCTATTACAACAGTTGCACAACCTATTTATGAAATGGGGAAGATTGCTACAGAGTTACTAATGCAACAGATGGAAGGTAGCTCATTACAAACAGAACATTATCGTTTACCGATTAAAATTATAGAACGAAATACAACGAAGTAAGGAGATAAGATATATGCCAAATATTGCAGTAGTAGGCAGTATTTCCATGGATTTAGTCGCGGTTTCGAAAAAGCGACCAAAAGCAGGAGAAACCGTTATTGGAGAAGCCTTTCACACGGTGCCTGGTGGAAAAGGGGCAAATCAAGCCGTTGCAGCAGCAAGATTAGGTGCAAATGTGGCAATGGTTGGAGCTATAGGTGATGATGCTTACGGTAAGATTGTTAGCGATAATTTAGAGAATGAACATATTTTTATTGATTATGTGGAACCGGTTACAGGTGAAACGACAGGAATTGCTCATATCGTGTTAGCAGAAGAAGATAACAGTATTGTCGTTGTGCAAGGTGCAAACCGTCTTGTGAATGAACAGGTTGTGGATCGGGCAAAAGACCTTCTTGTAAAAGCGGATATGGTTGTACTTCAACTCGAGATTCCATTAGAAACAGTAAAATATGTCCTGCACATTTGTGAAGAGCATAAAATTCCGGTGATGTTAAATCCTGCTCCGGCACAAGTATTGCCAGAGGATGTTTTAGAAAAAGCAACGTATATTACACCAAACGAACATGAATGTCGCATTGTATTAGATGATTTTACTTCACCACTTGAAGAGTTGCTGGCAAAATATTCAAACAAATTATTGATGACAGAAGGCGGGAGCGGGGTTCGCTTTCATAATGGTACAGAGATTGTTCACGTACCAAGTATTTCTGTTGAAGTAGTGGATACAACAGGAGCTGGTGATACATTTAACGGTGCGTTAGCAGTTGCGCTTTCAGAAGGAGAAACACTACAAAAAGCAATTCGCTTTGCTAATATTGCTGGTGGTCTTTCCGTAACAAAGCTTGGTGCACAGGGCGGCATGCCAACGAGAGGGAGAATGAGAGAAGTGCAGGTGATTGTCGGATGAAAAGGCATGGTGTATTAAATAGCGAAATTGCAGCGGTACTTGCGTCGCTTGGTCATACAGACAAGATTGTCATTGCGGATTGCGGTCTACCAGTCCCTGAGGGTGTAAAACGAATAGATTTAGCAGTCGAACTTGGGAAACCATCTTTTTTAGATGTATTACAAGTTGTAGCAGATGATATGGCAGTTGAAAAGTTAACATTAGCAGAAGAGATTACAGCGCATAATGCAGAAGTAAAGCTAGAGGTTGAAGCACGTTTGAAAGATGCTGCTTCTGAATATGTATCGCATGAGCAGTTTAAAGAACTTACGAAGCAGGCGAAAGTTGTGATTCGTACAGGAGAAGCAACGCCATATGCCAATGTCATTTTACACGCAGGCGTGATTTTTTAATAAAGGGATGTGATGGGGATGCGTATTGAAATGAAAAATATTTCAAAGGCGTTCAATGGCAATCCTGTTTTGAAAAACGCACAGTTTTGTATTGAAGCAGGAGAAGTCCATGCACTTATGGGAGAAAACGGAGCGGGAAAATCAACGCTCATGAAAATTTTAACGGGTGTTTATACGAGAGATGGTGGCCAAGTCACGATTGATGGAGAAGAACGTACATTTAAAAATGCGAAAGAAGCAGAAGAATACGGCATTGCTTTTATTCATCAAGAACTGAACATACTACCGAATTTAACAGTTGCTGAAAATATGTTTCTTGGAAAAGAGCTTATGTATGGCAAAACAGGAATTTTGCGTACACGTCAAATGAATGGGATAGCGCAGCAACAGCTGGCAAATCTTGGCCTTCATGTAAAAGGATCTATGCTTGCCAGTGCATTGTCTGTTGGGCAACAGCAAATTATTGAAATTGGCAAAGCATTAATGACAAACGCGAGTGTCATTATTATGGACGAGCCTACAGCCGCTTTGACAGATCGAGAAATTGAAACGCTCTTTACGGTTATTAACAAATTGCGTAAAGAAGGTGTATCGTTCGTTTATATTTCTCACCGCATGGAGGAAATTTTTTCTATATGTGATGCAATTACAATTTTACGTGATGGAGATTATGTCGGAACGCGATTGATTCCTGAAACATCGTTTGATGAAGTTGTTAGTATGATGGTGGGTCGAAGTATTGGCGAGCGCTATCCAGAACGTGATGCTGCAATTGGAGAAGTTATATTTGAAATGCGTAACGGCACGAAGAAAGGTAAGTTTGAAAATGTTTCGTTTCAAGTTCGAAAAGGTGAAATTCTTGGCGTTGCCGGATTAATGGGAGCAGGCCGCACGGATATTATGAAAGCTATTTTCGGATACGAGCCGTTAGATTCAGGACAAATCTTTATGAATGGCCGAGAAGTTACGATTGATAGCCCGCTTGATGCAATACGGCAGCGGATTGCATTTATTACAGAGGACAGAAAATCAGAAGGACTTGTATTAGATTTTTCTATTCGTGAAAATTTAGCATTGCCAAACTTGGGGAGCCTTTCGAAAGGTAGCGTGATGGATAAACAAACGGAAGAGCAGTTTACAGCGGATATGATGAAGCTCCTAAATGTAAAAGCAGCAAATGGAGAACAGGCTGTCAAATCACTTTCCGGTGGGAATCAACAAAAAGTTGTCATTGCAAAATGGCTCGGGATTCATCCGCAGCTATTGATTTTAGATGAACCAACACGAGGCGTCGATGTTGGAGCAAAAAAAGAAATTTACTCGATTATGAACAAGCTTACAAGCCAAGGGGATGCAATCATTATGGTTTCATCTGAATTACCAGAAGTATTGGGGATGAGTGATCGTATCCTTGTCATTCATGAAGGAAAAGTAGGCGGGATTTTAGAGAAAGATAAGGCAACGCAAGAGTCGATTATGGCATTAGCAACAGGGGGAGAATAAGTCATGGCTAAAAAGGGGAATGTATTGCAACAACTCGGTTCGTTAATCGGATTAGCACTTATTGTAGTAGTTATTACAGTATTAAATCCATCGTTTATTGAGATACCAAACTTATTAAATATTTTACGCCAAGTATCTATTAATGCACTAATTGCTTTTGGAATGACCTTTGTAATTTTAGCAGGGGGTATTGACTTATCGGTAGGTTCTATTTTAGCATTATCAAGTGCACTTGTTGCTGGGATGATGGCAAGTGGCATGGATCCGTTCCTTGCAATGACAGTTGGATTATTAGCGGGTCTTGTAATGGGAATTGTAAACGGTATCATCATTGCGAAAGGAAAAGTGGCACCATTTATCGCAACATTAGCAACGATGACCATTTTTCGTGGGCTGACGCTTGTTTATATGGACGGACGTCCGATCACTGGTCTTGGGGATCACTTAGCATTCCAAATGTTTGGTCGTGGTTACTTCTTCGGTATTCCTGTACCAGCTGTAACGATGATGATTGCTTTTGCTGCACTATACTTTATTTTAAAGAAAACAACGTTTGGCCGCCGTACCTTTGCAATTGGTGGGAATGAAGAAGCGGCAGCATTATCAGGTATTCATGTAACGCGTATGAAAGTAATGATTTACGGTCTTTCTGGAATTCTGGCAGCGCTTGCGGGTATCGTGTTAACATCACGTTTAGACTCTGCACAGCCAACTGCCGGTTCTTCTTACGAATTGGATGCAATCGCTGCAGTCGTACTAGGAGGAACAAGTCTTTCTGGTGGAAGAGGTTGGATTGTCGGCACATTCATTGGTGTACTCATCATCGGTGTATTGAATAACGGCTTAAACTTATTAGGAGTATCTTCTTTCTTCCAACAAGTTGTAAAAGGACTTGTTATCTTACTTGCTGTATTAATTGATCGTCGAAAAGAAGCGTAATGGAGGGACAATTCATGAAAAAATGGTTACTTGTACTCGTTGCACTCATGATGGTAATCACTGCTGGTTGTTCGATGGAACCGCCAGAATGGGCAAAGGATTCTAGCGATAAAGGTCGAAATAACAACATTAAAGTTGGATTTTCTGTTTCCACTTTAAACAATCCATTTTTCGTCACGTTGAAAAAAGGTGCAGAAAAGAAAGCGAAAGACAGTGGTATTGAGTTGATTGCGGTCGATGCACAAAATGATGCAGCAAAGCAAACAAACGATGTCGAAGATTTAATTCAAAAAGGTGTTGATGTAATTGTTATTAACCCAACGGATTCAGATGCTGTCGCATCAGCAGTAAGCGCAGCCAATGCAGCAAACATTCCTGTTATTACAGTAGACCGCGTTGCAAACTCTGGGAAAGTTGTTTCACACATTGCTTCTAATAACGTAGAAGGTGGCAAAATGGCTGGTGACTACATTCGTGGACTTGTTGGTGAAGGTGCAAATGTTGCTGAGCTAGAAGGGATTCCTGGTTCTTCTGCAGCTCGTGAGCGTGGGGAAGGATTCCATAAAGTAGCTGACAAGGGGTTGAAAGTGGCTGCTAAGCAAGCGGCAGATTTTGACCGTGCCAAAGGTTTATCGGTTATGGAAAACATTCTACAGGCAAATAATGATATAAAAGCAGTATTTGCTCATAACGATGAAATGGCATTAGGTGCACTAGAAGCATTGAAATCTGCTGGAAAAACAGATGTTATTGTTGTTGGATTTGATGCAACTGATGATGCTGTAAAAGCGGTTAATGACGGTCGTATGGCAGCAACTGTTGCACAAAAACCAGAGTTAATTGGAGAGAAGGCGATGGAAACAGCAAAACAGGTGAGCCAAGGCAAAAAAGTGTCGAAATTTATTCCGATTGAATTAGAGCTTATTAAGAAAAAATAAATATAAATCCAAATTTGGAAAGGAAGAAAAACAAATGAAATTCTTTATCGATACAGCAAACATTAATGAAATTAAAGAGGCAAATGAACTAGGAGTATTAGCAGGTGTAACAACAAATCCATCACTTGTAGCAAAAGAAGGCGTAGACTTCCATGAACGTATTCGTGAAATTTGCAGCGTTGTAGAAGGTCCTGTAAGTGCAGAAGTTATTAGCTTAGAAGCAGACAAAATGATTGAAGAAGGAAAAGAGTTAGCAAAAATTGCTCCAAACGTTGTTGTAAAAGTACCAATGACAAAAGAAGGCTTAAAAGCAGTAAAAGCATTCTCTGACCTAGGAATTCGTACGAACGTAACATTAGTATTCTCAGCTGTACAAGCATTGCTTGCAGCACGCGCTGGTGCAACGTACGTATCTCCATTCTTAGGCCGCTTAGATGATATCGGTCATAATGGTATAGACTTAATTCGCCAAATCGCTGACATCTTTGTAATTCACGGCATCCCAACAGAAATTATTGCAGCATCTGTACGCCACAGCGTTCACGTAACAGAAGCAGCATTAAACGGTGCACACATTGCAACAATCCCAGCAAATGTAATTGGAGCGTTAGTAAAACATCCATTAACAGATCAAGGAATTGAGAAATTCTTAGCAGATTGGGATAAATCACAAGGAAAATAAAGTGAAATTTTCATCAGTGGGGGGCTTCGTCTCCCACTGATGACTAGCCCTGACCAATCGGGTATTAACGGACAGTTATCCACCTGTACTTTTTCGAATCGGGGTCTTACTGCTCATTAATGCAGGATAAATCATGTTTTTGAGGATTCCCTAAAAGTAGCTAATTTGCTGCTTTTAGGGAATCTTTTTATTTTTGACAGAAAAATAAAAAGATTCAGTATGTAATTATGCATAATCTCTTTTCTATTTCAATATTTAGTTATTTAATAGCAATAATAGACTTTTTGTATTGAGGGAAAAGAGAGGAGGATATGTAAGAACGGTAGCTATTTTTTATTTTTCAGCATTTCTACTTTTAATTATTCGAATTTTTAGTTTTATGAAAATGGAAATTGAGGAGGGAATACATTGAAGAAAAAAACACCATTTAGAGTTTTTTCTGCATTGGCAATTACAACTTTATTAAGTTGTTCGTTTACTATTGGAGGACAATCTGCTTTTGCAGAAACAACTGCAAAATCTAGTAGTAAAAATCCAACTACTCCAATTGATGAAAACTTAATTCAAGAGGAGCGCTTGGCTGAAGCTTTAAAAGAGCGGGGAATGATTCATCCATCAGCATCGAAAGAAGAGACGAAAAAGGCTGTGGAGCAATATATTGAAAACAAGAAAGGCGATCAATCGAATAAAGAAGTACTTCCAGGTGATTCTGCTAAAGAAGCATCTGATTTTGTAAAACAAGAGAAAGAAACAAAAATGGAAGAAAAAGAAAAAGTGAAGAATCCGGTACAAAGTGGAAGACCAGAGCAAATGCCTTCAGCAAGTAAAAAACAGCTAAATGGAAAAGTGCCGACGACTCCTGCTAAGCAAGTACCGTATAACGGAGCTGTTCGCACAGATAAAGTGCTTGTGCTACTTGTGGAATTTAGTGATTATAAACATAACAACATTGATCAAACATCTGGATATATGTATTCTAAAGATTTCAGCAGAGAGCATTATCAAAAGATGTTATTTGGTAATGAACCATTTACATTATTTGATGGATCAAAAGTAAAAACATTTAAGCAATATTATGAAGAACAATCTGGTAGTAGCTATACAACAGATGGTTATGTAACAGAATGGTTAACTGTCCCAGGGAAGGCAACAGATTACGGGGCAGATGCGAAGAGTGGTCATGATAATAAGGGACCAAAAGGACCTCGTGACCTTGTGAAAGAGGCATTAAAAGCGGCAGCTGATAAAGGATTAGATTTATCTCAGTTCGACCAGTTTGACCGTTATGATACGAATCGTGATGGCAACCAAAATGAGCCAGACGGTGTTATCGATCATTTAATGGTCATTCATGCTGGTGTTGGACAAGAAGCAGGTGGCGGTAAATTAGGTGATAATGCGATTTGGTCACATCGTTCAAAATTAGCAAGAGATCCAGTAGCAATTGAAGGAACAAAATCAAAAGTTTCAAACTGGGGTGGAAAAGTAGCTGCGCATGACTACACAATCGAACCTGAGGACGGTGCAGTTGGTGTGTTTGCTCATGAATTCGGTCATGATCTTGGTTTACCAGATGAGTATGATACAAAATATACAGGGAATGGATCACCTGTTGAAGCATGGTCATTAATGAGTGGCGGTAGCTGGACAGGGAAGATCGCTGGAACAGAACCGACAAGTTTTTCACCGCAAAATAAAGATTTCTTACAAAAAAATATGGGCGGTAACTGGGCGAATATTATAGAAGTAGATTACGATAAAATAAAGCGTGGTGTAGGAGTGCCTACCTATATCGATCAAAGTGTTACAAAATCGAATCGTCCAGGTCTTGTACGTGTGAATTTACCTGGAAAAAGCATTGAAACAATTAAACCAGCATTTGGAAAGAAAACATACTATAGTACAAGAGGCGACGATATTCATACAACATTAGAAACACCGTTGTTTGATTTAACAAAAGCTGGGGCAGCGAAATTTGATTACAAAGCAAATTATGAGCTTGAAGCAGAATGTGATTTTGTAGAAGTACATGCGGTTACAGAAGATGGAACGAAAATATTACTTGATAAACTGGGCGGTAAAGTTGTAAAGGATGATATGGATACGACAGAAGGAAAATGGATTGATAAATCATATGATTTAAGTCAATTCAAAGGAAAAAAAGTAAAATTACAATTTGACTACATTACAGATCCAGCTGTAGCATATAAGGGATTTGCAGTGGATAACACAATATTAACAGTAGACGGAAACGTAACATTCTCTGATGATGCAGAAGGACAAGCAAAAATGAAATTAAATGGATTTGTCGTTTCTGACGGAACAGAAATGAAATCACATTACTATTATTTAGAGTGGAGAAACTATGCTGGTTCAGATAATGGATTAAAAGCAGGTAGAGGTCCAGCATATAATACAGGTCTTGTTGTTTGGTATGCAGACGATAGCTTTAAAGATAATTGGGTAGGTCAGCACCCTGGTGAAGGATTCCTTGGTGTTGTTGATTCTCATCCAGAAGTGGTTGTTGGAACTTTAAGTGATAAACCGGTAATTGGAAAAACAGGATATCAAGTTGCTGATGCGGCATTCTCATTCGATCAAACACCAGCATGGAGTGTAAACTCAAGCGTACGTGGTCAATTTAATTATGCAGGTTTACCGGGTGTTACAACATTTGATGATTCTAAAGTGTACAGCAACAGCCAAATTCCAGATGCAGGCCGTAAAGTTCCACAATTAGGACTGAAGTTCCAAGTCGTTGGACAAGCGGATGACAAATCTGCAGGTGCAGTTTGGATTCGTCGTTAATAGATTGGTAGTGTAAGTGAAATAAAAAAGTACATTCTTCATATGGAGAATGTGCTTTTTTCTATTATACATCAGGTTACTGCTTTAGTAGGATAGCTTGAGGATTACAGAAAAAGGATATTTATCCCGCATTAACGGGCAGTAATACTCTCACCTCAAATTTCTGCAGAAAGCAAAGAAGTTAGATGGAGGATGAAGAAAACCCCCACTGATTAAAGTTTCACTTTATCAAAGAGTGTAGAGAAAAGAAATATTTCCGGGGAAATTGTCGAGATATAGTTGGTATTTGTGTACTTTTTCTACAAAAAATGAGAGGATGTTGCTTTTATCCCGCTATTTTCGGGCAGTAGTACCTCCACCACAAAGTTCGGTAGGAAGTAAAGAAGTTAGGTGGGGAATGAAGAAAACCCACTGATCAAAGGTTCACTTTATACTAAGTTTACTTGCTATTGTCATAGAATTTAGTGGGTTAAATTCAGGATTAAACACAAAGAAAATTGATGGAAATATTCATTATTTACAGCAATTTGAATGGTTCTTAGAAATGTATGAGGATGAGAAGTATAGAAGACTGTTTTCAACGAATTATAACGTGTGCCCCCTATTTGCAAAGTAGCATCCGAACGAGGTTACTAGTAAATAATAAAAAAGAATAAGAGAAGCTACTAAAATTGTTAGATAAAAATAGGAGGCAATGAGTGTATCAAGTGCGCTTTTTAATTATATTATAATGATATAAAGATGATAAATGTCACTTATTTCTTTTAGAAGGAATATGAAAATACATATATTTTCAATACTTGCTAATTTTGTGGTATGAAAAAATAATTATTATAAAAAAGCAAGAATATGTATTGATTTTGCCTTTTATTTTAAGTAAAATTCAAAAGGATCAATAATGATAGCGATAGTTTAATAGTTTGATTTTAGGTAAGGGAAAATTATTTTTAGTAGATGCAGAGTATAAGGAATAATTATGAGGTTGTAAACAAAGGGAGAGTAGAGTAAGTGACAGCATTGAGAAATTTATCAATCTATGTAAAGGCTAGTATCGTTCTATTATGTTTTGCTTGTATTTATTTTGTTATGCCAACAACACATGCAAGTGCAGAAACTGTGAAAATTTATATTGATCCAGGTCATGGTGGAACGGATACAGGAGCTGTTGGAAATGGTTTGCGAGAAAAGGACTTAACATTAGATATTGCCTTGCGTATTCGTAACATTTTAAATGCAGAGTATACGGGTCATGAAATTAGAATGAGCCGTACAAGTGATGTGTATCCTACGCTAACACAGAGAACAACTGACGCGAATAATTGGGGAGCGGATTTCTTCTTATCTGTACATATTAATAGTGGTGGTGGCTCGGGTTATGAAGATTATAGTTATCCAAATGCAGGAGCGCCAACTACGACTTATCAAAATTTAATTCATCAAGAAATAATGAAGATAACTGATTTTAATGATAGAGGAATAAAGACAAATAATTTCCATGTGTTAAGAGAGACGAATATGCCGGCAGTATTAACTGAAAATGGATTTATTGATCGGGCGGAAGATGCTCAAAAATTAAGCAATCCAACATTTAGAGAACAACTTGCAAGAGGGCATGTAAACGGTTTAGTAAAAGCATTTGGTTTACAAAAGAAAACGTTCTTAATTCGTGTGAAACCAGTAGAGTTATATTATTATAATAAACCTGATTGGAATGCAAGAGCTGGTACTGTGAAACAAGGTGATGTCTTTACTGTTGTGGAAACGTTAACTGTGGATGGTTCGAAAATGTACAAGTTAAAATCAGGAAACTACATAACTGCTAATCCGGCGTATGTTGAAGTTTTACAATAAAGAGTATATATATATAAATTAAAAAAACGACATAAAACCCTTCTTTTTAGGTGGGAGAGAGCATCTGGCCATGCATAGAAGCGGTCAGATCCTTTTCCTGTCCGATGCCAAGTGGAAACAAAAAGAGAAAATGAGTGCAAGTCACCTTTTGTTATCCATAGCCGCGGCTTATATGTCGAAAAATCAAAATGGATTTATATAAAAAATAGACAGCTTTCTAGCTGTCTATTTTTTATATGGACTGTGTCATATACATGAAAATAGTAAATACATATTATTGTAGCTTTAACCTCCCTCTCACATATAACATCGAAGCAAACGTAAGCAAGAAGGCTGTTCCAATCACAAAGCTTACACTCGGTGATGCTCCAATCGCCCCAACTATAAATGATCCAGCGACAACACCTAAGGAGAAGAATGCGTAGAATAATCCGAATGCTTTTCCTCGGTTGTCTTCTGTTGTATTTTCAACAAGTAGGGCATTAATAGAAGGAAAGAGGATTGCAAATCCAATTCCATAAATGATCATGACAACAAAGAGCATGCCTTTTGTTGTAAATATGCCAAGTAAAGATAATGCTAGAGCCATTACTGCAATGCCAATTACCATCATTTTTTGACGGTTAAAGCGATCGTATATTCGATTTGTTGGTAGTAAGAAGAAGAGGATTGCGGTAATCCCAAAGACACTTAGCATCATGCCTGTTGTAGATGCTTTGAGTGCTAATGCTTCTACTTTCATCGGTAGCATATACGTTACAATTCCTTGTGAGAACATTAATGTAAAGGCTCCGAGATATGCTTGTAATAATGGTTCGGATTTTAGTAATCCAAGCATATCTTCTTTGTTCATCATTTGCGTTCGTGATTTATCTTTTCTTGTAATATGATTTGGCAGCAAGAAAAGCGAGATGATTGTACCGAGTACCATTAAGATAGAAATTGTAATGAAGACCCACTCTATGCCTGCTCTTGCTTTCATAATTCCGCTGAAAGCAGGACCAACGATAGCTGCTGTTCCGACAGCAGCACCAGATAAAGCCATTGCTTTCCCTTGTCTTGTTGATTTTGTTTGTTTGGATAAGAAAGTAAAGGCGGCTGGTATTAAGAAACCGTCGCTAAATCCATGCAGAAAGCGAACGATAATCAGTTGTTCGCCGCTTTGGACAACGGTATACAATAAGACTATGAGACTCGTAATTCCCATACTTATATAAAGAACTTTTTTTGCTCCAAATTTATCAACAGATGCACCTGCGATAATATTGCCGATCATATTGGCAAACGAGTACATTCCAATGACAAGGCCAATAATAAGAGGCGTTCCCCCAAGACTCTGTGCGTAAGTACTCATAATTGGTAATTGTGAAAATGTATCGAAAAAAGCCACGATAACAATAAAATAAATGAAATATTTCAAGCGATGTTCACCTCTCCTATGCTATTATGGCATAATGCGAATTTCACCTGCAATGAAATTGAATTAACAGATGTGGAAAAAAGTACAAAGTGACAAAATGATGAACATTTATTGTTAAAATTTAGTGGAATTTGTGTTTTGAAATATTTGGATAAAAGTATTATAATAGTTTTATAAACTTCACCAGGTTAAGTATATACATAGAAAGGGATGCATAAAATGAAAGCATTACTATGGTACAATCAACGTGATGTACGAGTAGAAGAAGTTCCAGAACCAACTGTACGATCAGGAGCAGTAAAAATCAAAATCAAATGGTGTGGTATCTGTGGAACGGATTTGCATGAATATTTAGCAGGACCTATTTTTATTCCAACAGAGGAACATCCACTAACACATGTAAAAGCACCTGTTATTTTAGGTCATGAGTTTAGTGGTGAAGTTGTTGAAATCGGTGAAGGTGTTACCAATCATAAAGTAGGAGACCGCGTTGTTGTGGAACCTATTTATTCTTGTGGTAAATGTGAAGCTTGTAAACATGGACATTATAATGTTTGTGAACAACTTGTCTTCCACGGTCTTGGTGGAGATGGTGGTGGCTTCTCTGAATATACTGTTGTACCTGAAGATATGGTTCACCATATCCCAGATGAAATGACATATGAACAAGGTGCACTTGTAGAACCAGCAGCAGTTGCAGTTCATGCAGTGCGTCAAAGTAAATTAAAAGAGGGCGAAGCTGTAGCTGTATTCGGCTGTGGACCAATTGGACTTCTTGTTATCCAGGCAGCAAAAGCAGCTGGTGCAACTCCTGTTATTGCAGTTGAACTTTCTAAAGAACGCCAAGAATTAGCGAAATTAGCAGGTGCTGATTACGTATTAAATCCAGCTACACAAGATGTGCTGCAAGAAATTCGTAACTTAACAGATGGTGCTGGTGTAAATGTTAGTTTCGAAGTAACAGGTGTTGAAGTTGTACTTCGCCAAGCAATTGAAAGTACACGCTTTGAAGGACAAACTGTTATTGTCAGCGTATGGGAAAAAGACGCTAAAATCACTCCAAACAACTTAGTGCTAAAAGAAAAAGAAGTTGTTGGTATCCTTGGATATCGTCATATCTTCCCAGCAGTTATTAAATTAATTAGCTCTGGTCAAATTCAAGCAGAGAAATTAATTACGAAAAAAATTACAGTGGATCAAGTTGTAGAAGAAGGATTTGAAGCGCTTGTAAAAGATAAAAATCAAGTGAAAATTCTTGTTTCACCTAAATAAGATAATAAGTAGACAAAGTAGCCTCTTTCTAGAAAATAGAAGGGGCTATTTTTTTTATAAATAGAAAAGTGATAGACTTTCTTTTGACTATATAAATACAAATTAAAAAACCGACATAAAACCCTTCTTTTTAGGTGGGAGAGAGCATCCGGTCATGCATAAGGGGCGGTCAGATCCTTTTCCTGCCCCATGCCAAGTGAAAACGAGTGCAGGTCACCTTTTGTTATCCATAGCCGCGGCTTATATGTCGAAAAATCAAAATGGATTTATATAGCTGTTTCTTTGTATAAAGTTAACCCTTTTCTATTACAATTCAATTGAATCATATTATTATATTCACAATGTATAGAGTTATAATAATATTAACATTTATATATTTTAATTTAATGATAGAAATTTCTTGAAGGGTGGATATTCTAAGCGTAGGTTAACCAATTGACATCATAGGATCCTAACTACATGTTCTAAATAACTTAACTATAAATGGAGGATTTTAACGGAAGTGAATGGGACAAGACATTAGGTTATTATTCATCAAAAGTCCCAGAAGATGGTGGAGTTTCGATCGTTAGTAAATGGCCCATTGTTGAAAAAATTTAATATGTTTTTGAAAAAGGATGTGGACCAGACGGCCAATCAAATAAAGGGTTTGTATATGCAAA
This sequence comes from Bacillus sp. DX4.1, assembly GCF_030348195.1. Lineage (NCBI taxonomy): Bacteria > Bacillati > Bacillota > Bacilli > Caryophanales > Bacillaceae > Bacillus > Bacillus sp. DX4.1. The sequence goes on from NZ_JAUCFT010000008.1 coordinate 839,651, forward strand.
GATTAAGAAAAATGATCGCTTTGTTCATGTCATTGGTACACACTTACAAGCAGAAGATAAACTGTGTTGGCCAACATCACCATCATCTGTGCGTACTGCACAATTGAAAGAGGTACAAGAATTTATTAAAAATAAAAATATCCCAGTGGATGAATATGTGTTAATTGGTGTAGATCTGAATGTCAATAAAATAAATAGCGGAAATCCCAATGATGCTGGTAATACATCTGAATACGCTTCTATGTTTAGAACATTACATGCGAATGTCCCTTCTTATACAGGACATACAGCAACTTGGGATGCCAAGACCAATAGTATTGCAAAATATAACTTCCCAACCGCACCAGCGGAATATTTAGATTATATTATTGTGGATAAAGACCACGCTCAGCCTGAATATGTGGATAATAAAGTGTTGAAACCGAAATCACCAGAGTGGTCGGTTTCTTCTTGGTTGCAAACATATACGTATGATGATTATTCTGATCATTATCCAGTAGAGGCAACCATTTCTATGAAATAGTTACAAAAGTTCCTTCGATTCAGAAGGGACTTTTTTGTGTAGAAAAAGGAAAATACCGTTTTCTTTCTAAATTATTCGTTTAACACACGATTTATTTCATACACATGTCATTCGTTTATATTGTCAAGAAAAGAAGGTATATAATAAATAGTAGAAAGCCCCCTGCTGTAATTTTACAGCAAGTTGCTTTCTTAATATGGATATTTCACATGAGAAGCATTGGACTTGGAAGAGAGAATATAACTCTGGAATTGTTGATTCCAAGTTACCGTAGTTGCTTCTTTTTTTTGAGAAATCCATTCATGGTAATCTTCTTGTGTCTTCCATAGCATACGAATCATATATTCGTTCCCATGTTCGGTACGTTTGGTGCGGGAAAATTCTAGATTAATAAAGCCATATGTGCCAGAAGATGGATAGTAGTTTTGTAGAGAATGTATCATTTTAGTTTCATGGCCAAATTTCATATGAAGGAGTTTTGTAACAATAAACATGATTGCACCTCTTTTTTTATTTGTAGTGAATGAAAGTTGATATTCTATTTTAGTCATCGTGTATAAATATTATACTATTCTGAAAATTTAAAGTAAATAAAAGGAAGACGACATTTTTTTACAAATAGACGGATATTTATGAAATAAAAAAGATGTATCCTCATTTCTGCTCGTTAATGCGGGATAAAGATAACTCTTTCGTCTTATAGGAATAAAATTGTTAGTACACCGACAATGACACAATAGAAAGAGAAGTATTTTAGTATGTAGTTGTGGTAATTTGTTGTTTGCTGTCAAATGATTGTTTTTAGTCATAGTCACATTCTGTAGCATTTGACAATCTTTTCAATCTCCTGTAATCTGTTGTTTCTAATATTCAAATCTTATTTCAAATAAGATTTACACATGTACAATTTGTTAAAAGTTAAGAATTCATTACATTTTTTAGGTTATTTTCATTATTTTTCATGAAAAATAAACTGTATTTAATGAGTTTGTAAACAAACTGTAAAATAAATCATGTATAACTGTAAGAGAAGGGAGTCGGATTATGAACTATTTTAAGCGTATCAGTAGTCTAGTATTAGCAGGAATTATTTGTCTTTCTAGTACAGTCGCTGTAAAAGCTGAGTCAAACGACGAGAAATTAGACAACATGCAACAGCAATTGCAGCAGAATAACAATGATATTCAGCAAAAGGAACAAGAAAAGCAAGCTGTTAATAAGGAAATTCAAGGTATCGAAAACGAACTACATAGTTTAAATAATACAATTACAAAAAATAAAGAAGAGCAGGGTGCTCTTCAACGTAAAATCGATGAAACGCACAAACAAATTGAGCAAAAAAAGAAGGAGATTATCGTTTTAGAGGATAAAGTCCTTGCTCGTAAAGATATTATGAGAAAACGTATGGTCTCTGTTCAAAATAGCTCAAATACGAGTTTAGTAGTAGAAGTTGTTGTAGAATCAAAAAATTTCGCTGATTTCTTACAACGTATGAATGCAGTTTCTACGATTCTAGAAGCAGATAAAGAAATTTTACATCTACAAGAGCAGGATCTTCGTCAAATTGAAGCAGATAAAAAAGTAATTGACGAAAAAGAGGAATCTTTAGGAGTAGACAAACAAAAATTAGCAAAAGCACAAGCTGACTTGCAAGAAAACTTGAAGAAACGTCAAGAAAATTTACAAGTTGTGCAAGCGAAATATAATCAAGTTGCAAGTCAAATTAACCTTGCTGAACAAGAAAAAGCAAAAATCGAAACGGATATGAAAAATGTACAAGAAACAATTGCACGTGAACAAGAAGCTGCGAGAGTAGCTGAAGAAGCTCGTGTAAAAGCAGAGCAAGAAGCGAAAGTTGCCAGAGAAGAAGAAGCAAAGGCAAGAGAAGAAGCGAAAGCTGACAAGCAGCCAGCACCAGCTCCTCAGCCAACTGCACCTGAGAGCAATAGTAAACCAGAGCCAGCTGCTCCTCAGCCAGATTCTAAGCCATCTCCAGGTGGACGTGAAATTTATGTAGAAGCGACTGCTTATACAGCTGATCCATTAGAAAATGGCTATAAACCAGGAGAACATGTGCATTCTGCAATGGGACATGACTTAACTGCAAACCCAGGAATGAAGTTAATTGCTGTCGATCCAAGGGTTATTCCATTAGGTTCTCGTGTATATGTTGAAGGTTATGGAACAGCAATTGCTGGAGATACTGGTGGCGATATTAAAGGACATAGAATTGATGTGTTAATGCCAGATAAGGGTTCATCTAGTGCTTGGGGTAGAAAACAAGTTCGTGTAGTAATTTTATAATTTGAAACAAAATCCAACTTTACATGTTGTAAGGTTGGATTTTTTAAAAAACAAAATGTTAAGTTGAGTTTACATTTTGTGAAGTTTAGCATACAATGATGGTGAGAGGTGGTAAATTTGACCATTTGCAACAGAGTAAAGGAACTGCGAGCTCGTTTTAACTTTACACAAAGCATATTAGCTGAAAAGGTTGGCGTAACGCGGCAAACAATTGCAGCAATTGAAAAGGGTGATTACGTTCCATCGTTATTATTAGCACTGACGATTTGTGATGTGTTTGATTTAAAGATGGAGGATGTGTTTATTTTAAATAAGGAGGGAGAAGAGGATGAATAGGATTGTTCTTTCGTATGTGGTGAATGTGTTGTTGATTGGATTGGCCAGTTGGGCGTTTATCGAACTCTATTATGCTGTTATGGAACTTGCCAATATCATTCGAACTGAGAAAGTACCATTTGAGGTATCAATAAATGCGATACCGTTCTTAGTGCTATTGATTGTAGCGGTTGTATCAACGTTCTTTTACAAAGTACAAAAGAAAAAATATAAATCCTTATCATTTTGGATGTATCCTTTATTGTTTCCACAGGAGGATGAACGTGAGAAAGTAATTACTGCGAAAGCGTGTCGTACTACTTTTATTTCATTGTGGTATGTTTTACCTTGTGCTATTGGATTCTTGACTTTTTCTCCTGTTGTAAATTTATATCTTCCAGAATACCCACTATATATCTTGTTTTTTATTTTCTTTATTCAAATGACGGTATTTCATGTTTCACTATACCGAAATAAAATTGCTTAAAGACGTGCGGCGCACGTCTTTTTTATCCCGCTATTTGAGGACAATAATACCCCATTGATCAAAGTTTCACTTTCTGTCTACCATGCTATAATGCATCCTATTTTTTACAAAACCTTAATGAATACAACGGTAAGGGTTTACAAATGGTTTTTATGATAGACATAGATGTATCGAACAAGGGGGATTGGAGAAATGAAAAAAGCATTGTTATGCAGTGGTATGATCGCAAGTATAATCTGGACAGATAATCCTGTAAGTGCGGAAATGATAGACAAGGACCCGCAGCAGTTCGTGAATAAAATGGAGGTTTTGCCAAAGGGAAGCCTTTCTAATCCAGCGTATCGTGAGAAAGTGGAACAGATGGTGACGAGCTTTATTAGTAAAAAACATAAGGATACCAAAATTGATCGAGTTGCTTCATTTCAAATGCCAAGCGGGAAGGCCGAAATTACAGCGTCTACACCTGACGGTAATACATTAGTTGTTACGGAAGCGGACTTAGGACAAATTCGTATCCTATCGATTGCAGATTTAGAGAATATAAAAGTGCTAGGGGCCGTGAGTTTTAAAGAAATTCATTCAGAAGCAGAAGTAACGAGTGTAACTGTTACACCAGATGGTAAATATGCATTGGCTGCTTTTCGGAATGAGGATAACTTATATCATGCAAATAAAGGACAAGTAGCGGTGATAGATTTAGCAGTGCATCAAGTTGTGAAAACATATGAAGTAGGCGTAGGGCCGGATTCGGTGGCGTTATCAGCAGATGGGAGAACGCTTATTATTTGTAATGAAGATGAAGAAAATGATCCAAATGATGATAATGAAGTAAATATGAAAAAAACAAAGCGTCCAGGAAGTATTTCAATAATTACATTCCCTAATGGCGATGTATTACACGGGGAGCATGTAGAACTTTCACTTGATATGAGTCACGTCGGTAACGGAGCAATCTATAAGCATGACCCGCAACCAGAGTATGTAGCAATTAGTCCAAAAGGGGACAAGGCAGCTATTACCTTACAAGAAAATAATGCAGTGGCAATTGTAAATATCGCAGAAAAACGGATTGAGAATATATTTGGTCTTGGGACGACAACACATAAAGCTGATGTGAAAAAGGATGGTGTTGTATCGTTTCAAGATGATATGACAGCACGCTTAGAGCCAGATGGTGTAACGTGGGATCCATCTGGACGATTTTTAATTACCGCTAATGAAGGGGACCTTGATAAAAATGAATTCAAAGATGATGTGAAATCAGGTGGAAGAAATATTTCTGTGTGGAGTCCAGCTGGATCTCTTGTGTACGATAGTATGCATCTCATTGATGAAAAAGTAGCAGCAGCTGGTTTATATCCTGATACCCGAAGCGAAAATCGCGGAAGTGAAGTAGAAAATGTAGCTACTGGTATAATAAAAGGAAATCCAATTTTAGCAGTGGCTGCTGAAAGAGCAAATGCGGTATTGTTTTTCGATATGACTATCCCAATGTTCCCGGTTTATATCGGACTTGGACCATCAGCTGGAGCAGCACCAGAAGGGATTCATAAAATAAATAATCGGGATCTATTTGTGAGTGCAGATGAAGTGGATGGTGTTTTGAGCTTTTATCATATAAATCAATAAATTTCATTTCCTTTCGGTATTATACTTGTACATATTGCAATCTTATTTTATCATTTTATATAGAAGTAAGATGCTGTAGGGGAAAGGATTTGAAGAATGAATAAGCGAAAAGTGTATAGTATACTAGCAATCGTTCTATTTGTTACAGGTGGCGTGCTAATTGGTAAGCCATTTTATGACGGATATAAGGCGGAAAAGAAGCAAACAGCTAATGTGCAAACTGTTCAGAAGATGGAATATCAACAACAAGAAACAAAGTTTGTGGATGCTTCTCAAATTGAACAACCAGATTTAGCGGAAGTAGCGAATGCATCATTAGATCAGAAACAAGTAATTGGGCGCATATCTATTCCAAGTATTTCATTAGAAATGCCAATTTTAAATGCTTCAACTGAGAAGAACTTATTATCAGGAGCAGCAACTGTAAAAGATAAGCAAGAAATGGGAAAAGGAAATTATGCGTTAGCAGGACATAATATGTCAAAAAAAGGTGTCTTGTTTAGCGACTTATCAACATTAAAAAAGGAAGACAAAATTTATTTGTATGATAATGAGAATAAATATGAGTATACTGTTAAAAGTGTTTCAGAAGTAACACCTGATAAGTGGGAAGTTGTTGAAGATCACGGGAAAGATGAAGTAACGCTTGTTACATGCGTGTCTGTGTTAGATAATTCGAAGCGCTATGTTGTCGCTGGAGATTTTGTACAGGCGAAGAAAATAAACGGTTAATAAAAAAGATGAGGGATTTTTCCCTCATCTTTTTTAGTCCATCCATTTTACTAATTTTTTTGAAATTGATAATAAGACACAGCCTAAGAAAATGGCTACAGCTCCAATGACAGCAAATACTTCTGAATATCCAAGTGAAGTTGTAAAGCTAGCTAGTTGGCCACCTAAAATGTTAGCCACGCCGGTACTTGCTAACCAAACGCCCATTAGTAAAGAGGCAAGTTTGACTGGTGCAAGGGAACTAACCATTGATAATCCGACAGGGGATAAGAACAATTCACCTAACGTGTGAAATAAGTACGTAAAGACGATAAAGAGTAAGTTTGCTTGTTCTGTAATATTGTGCTCGTTACTACCTGTTTTTAATGTGGCAATGACAAGAATCATATAACCGATTCCGAGTAGAATCATACCGAGTCCCATTTTGGTTGGGATTTTTAAATCACCACGTTTGGTTGTAGCAAGTTTTGCCCATAGTGCTGAAATAATAGGTGCAAGTAAAATAATAAACAATGGGTTGACCGATTGGAACCAAGATGTTGGAACTTCCCATCCGAACACAGAACGATCGACAAATTTGTTTGTATATAATGTTAATGAGCTACCAGCTTGTTCAAAGCCAGCCCAGAAGAAGACAACGAAGCAAGTTAAGATAACAATAACTGCTGTATGCTGTTTTTCTTTTTTTGTTAAGGGTGTATTACCAGCTGTTTGGTTGCCTGATGTTGTTTGTAAATCTCTTGTCGGTTTTTTACCGATATCGCCAAGGAATCGATTAGATAGTGTTGTGAATAAAATTTGTCCAATAATCATACCGATTGAAGCAGCTAAGAAGCCGTAGCGGAAACCGTAATGAACAACACCGTCTACTGTTGTTTTGAATAAATTTTCTGATAAAAACCCGCAAACGAGTGGAGCTAAAAATGAACCAACGTTAATACCCATATAGAAAATCGTAAATGCACTATCACGCTTTGGATCATGTTCTTCATACAGCTCTCCAACAAGCGTAGAAATATTTGGTTTGAAGAAACCGTTACCGATAATAATAAGCGCTAATCCGAGGTATAGTCCGACTTGGTTTTGCAAGGAAAATAGTGTAAGGTTCCCGATTGCCATTGCAATACCACCTATAGTAATGGCTAAGCGTCTACCAAGAAAACGGTCTGTTAAGAATCCACCGATTAATGGTGTGAAATAACAAGCTCCTGTATAAAAGCCGTAGATAGAAAGTGCCCAGCCTGTACTAAACCCAAGACCACCGCTTACTAAAGCAGTTGTTAAATATAGTGTTAATAATCCTCGTAATCCATAGTAACTAAATCTTTCCCACATTTCTGTAAAGAAGAGTAAGTATAAACCTGGAGGATGCTTCTTGTTTTTTTGTTGTTTTTTCTCAAGTTGTATCGCTGATTCCATATTTGTTCCCTCCTGACAAAAACAAAAACAAAGTTAATAGTTTTATATGTTTAATAGTTTACTTTATTAACTATTGAAAGTCAATAAAGGTCGATTTTTCAGAAGAAATAGGAAACCATAAGTATATAAATACAAAGTAAAAAACCGGCATAAAACCCTTCTTTTTAGGTGGGAGAGAGCATCCGGCCATGCATAGAAGCGGTCAGATCCTTTTCCTGCCCCAGACACAGTGAAAACAAAGAGAGAAAACGAGTACAGGACACCTTTTGTTATCCATAGCCGCGGTTTATATGTCGAAAAATCAAAATGGATTTATATAGATATAGAAGAAGGTATTTTTTTATGATAGATTATGGACTATGTTTGCCTAGAGTAATGGGTAGAAAGCCCTCCTATGAGAGAGGGAAGTTTCACTTTATATGTTTTGTTGTAGCAGGAAATGAGGTTATAAAGAGGTCTATAAAGACAAAAAAATACACCACTTTCGGACTAGTAATATACCAATAAGTATAGTGTTTTTAAGAACAAAAACACTGCTCATATCTCTTTAATTGTACAGAGTAAAAAGAGTTTTTTCATAGACGAGGGAAAATTCATACAGAATTTTCTTAAAGAATGAATAGATTAAGAGTATGATATAGATAATTGATAATTTTACCAATAGGGTGGATATCGATTTTTAAGCAGCATGATTAAAGGAGGGAGCGAATGAAACAGGATCTTAACAAAAAAATAGAAGCGCTTGAAACAGCAATTGATACGATCCAAGAGGCGCTTTATGAGTTAAAGGTACAGCAAAAGGCAATGGAAGAAGAACAGGTCCAGGTAATTGAACTGAACAAACAGGAGCCTACTGAACAGGAGCAAGAAGTCAATATTACGGTGCCGACTGTGCAACAAGAAGAGAACAGCGTTACGCAAGGAAGCAAAGAAAAATTAGAAGTGAAACAAGTAGATATATCTGCTTTTAAGCCCGAGCCGTTTGATATTATAAAATTTTGTCAAACATGGTTACCACGTATTTTCGTTGCCATTATGTTGCTGGGAGTCATCTGGTTATTTAAAGCAGGGGTAGATACAGGGTTACTTACACCACCAATCCGCATCATATTTGGTACTTTGTTATCAGTTGGTTTGTTTTATATAGGTGATAAACAAATGAAACAGGAGCGCCAAGCACTCGGGTTAGTACTAGTTGGAGGGAGTATTACAGGTATTGTTTTAACGACATTTGCTGCACATTACCTGTATAACTTCTTTCCTGCAAGTATCGCATTTGTATTGAATATTATTTGGATTGTAATGGGTATTTACTTTGCCAAAAGATATCAATCAGAATATCTTGCTATATTTGTAGCGGTGGGTGCCTTTTTCGTTCCGTTCTTATTAAATAGCACAACACCGAACCCATTTATATTCTTTGGATATGAGACAGTATTAACAATTAGTTTATTGTGGCATGCGTATAAAAATCGGTATAAATATTTATACATGATCTCTTACGGTGTTTCTGTATTTGTAACGTTTATCTTTTTCGCTGTTATGTCAATAGGATTAGGACATTTGCAAGGGCAATTAACAATTGTTTATGGGCTTATTCATTTTATACTTTTCTGGCATATGTATATAGACCGACAGTTTATTTACCAGCAGAGAATTGCAATATTTAGTGTCAATGCTCTCTTTTTTATTATGGCGATTGCCAAAATTCCAGACTTTACAACATGGGGGTTATTTATTAGTACAATTCTACATTTAGTTATGTTTGCAGCTGAATATATGAAAAATAAGAAGTCACCATTTACAGATTTTTTATTCGGCCTTGCGATGGGATCGTTTAGTTTAGCAATTTTATATGAATGTAGTCTAGTAAATGCAGCAATTGTGTTAATGTTACAAGGATTCCTTGGTGTTGCTACTTCTGTGAAATTGAAGCAAGAAATTAAGTTGTATATCAGTGCTGTCATTTATGCGATTGGTATGATTCAAACAATTGCAAGTCCATTTGATACATTTATGTCAGCAGCCTTTGTTGCACATCTTATATTAATTGGAACATTTTATTACGGAATGATTAAAGCGAAACAAATGTTGCAGCATTTCGGAAAACAAGTGTACTCTATTACGTTGTATGGTTTTATGGTACTTGTATTTATTACAATTACTAGAATAGGTGAGCTTCTTTCTACAAATGGCAGTATCATTAACGTATCTGTATCACTTTTCTGGATGATATACGCATTAATTTTAGTTTGGTTTGGACGGAATAGAAGAATGAATGAAATATTATATGCGGGATTAGTCGTATTAGTAGTGACGGTTGGAAAATTATTTTTCCTAGATTTACCAGAAGTATCTATGCTGATTCGGGCAATATTATTCTTGCTTGTTGGTGGATTAGGAATTGTCATTTCTAGAATGTTTTTCTCAAAAGAAAAATAGTAGTGATAAAAAAGCAATCCATTTTGGATTGCTTTTTTTATTGTTTTTTCAGGGAACCTTGGTTCTTTGTAAATTAAATAAGAAATTTGTTGGAAAATATTTGTGTAACAAATTAAAATCCCTTCCTTATTTCAAGGAAGGGATCTATGCTTATAAAAGTTTCATAGAGAGTACAAGTCATCCAACTTTTGAAGGGGATTTTGATGTATCTGTTTTATGAAATCCCTTCATGTAATATACAACCACTAATGCAACTAACCAAATCGGCCCAACAATTAAAGCGATACGTGTATCGGTGGAATAGGCCATAATTCCTAACACTAGAGAAAGAAAGCCCAGTGAAAGATAAGAACTTAATGGATACAACGGCATTTTATACGTTAATTTTTGTACCGATTGTGCTGATAATCCACGGCGGAAGCGTATTTGTGTTACTAAAATAATGCCCCATGTCCAAATTGCTCCGAATGTTGAAATACTTGTGAGCCACGTAAATACTTTTGCTGGAACGAGATAGTTTAAAATAACACCAACGAGTAAGACAAAAGCAGTTGCTAAAATTCCCTTGCTTGGAATGCCATTTTTATTTAAACGACCGAACTTTTCAGGTGCCTTTTTCTGCTGTGCCAATGTGAATAACATACGGCCTGTACTAAATAGACCGCCGTTGCAAGAAGAAAGTGCTGCTGTTAAGACAACGAAGTTAATGATCCCAGCTGCTTTTGCAATTCCAATTTGTTGGAAGGTTAATACAAATGGGCTTCCTTTTTCGCCAATCTCATTCCACGGATAAATCGCCATTATGACGAACAGTGCACCGACGTAGAAAAGTAAAATACGCCAAAATACGTTATCAATTGCTTTTGCTAGTGTCTTCTTTGGATTTTGTGCTTCTCCTGCTGTGACACCAATGAGTTCAACTCCTAAGTAAGCGAATAAAACCATTTGTAGAGATAGAAGTAGTCCAGAAACACCATTTGGGAACCATCCGTTATGTGACCAAAGGTTTGAAATTCCTGTTGCTACGCCACCGTTGCCGAAGCCGAATATAATAATTCCTGCACCAACTACAATCATACAGATAATTGTGACAATTTTGATTAAAGCAAACCAAAATTCAAGCTCACCGAATACTTTTACAGATAGAAAATTGAATGCAGTCATTAATATGAGAGCCATCAACGCCCAAATCCAGCGTGGAATGTCTGGGAACCAAAACTCCATATAAATACCAGCGGCAGTAATTTCAGCCATGCAAGTAACAACCCATAAAAACCAATAGTTCCACCCAGTGATATAACCTGCTAGTGGGCCTAAATAATCATGTGCATATTTACTAAAGGAACCGGCAACTGGTTGTTCAATTGCCATCTCACCAAGGGCACGCATAATGAAAAAGATAACAAGGCCAGCAATCATATAAGCTAGTAAAATAGAAGGTCCAGCTAGTTTAATAGCAGTAGCAGATCCTAAAAATAAACCAACTCCGATGGCAGACCCGAGTGACATCAATGTAATGTGTCGTTGTTTTAAACCGCGGTTTAAAGTTTCTGGTTTGTTTGTGTGCTTCATAAAAAGCCTCCTTGTAGAATGAAAAATATTTGAATGCGTTTGCAACATATGAAACTATTTTAAATTATAAAACATTTAGCGCTGTTATGCTACAAAAAACAACAAGATTCGCTGTACTATATCTGGAAATATTAAAACTAAACTTAAAATTCGAACTATTAGTGAGTATATTGACTCTTCTTTTTATTGATTGGTAAGATTAAGTATTACATTTTCTCGCATAATAGTACGAAAAGAATGTGTGATAACAATTCATCGTGTAGGAAGGGTACCTAAGTATGTTCCAATTACAAAAGTATAATACCTCTGTGAAGCAAGAGATTCTAGCTGGTATCACAACGTTTTTTACATTTGCGTATATTCTCGTCATCAATCCCAAAATATTGTCTGATGCAGGTGTACCCTTTGATCAAGCATTTACGGCAACAATTATTGCAACAGTTGTCGGAACATTATGTATGGCATTTTTAGCGAATTATCCGATTGTCATTGCTCCTGCAATGGGAATGAATGCGTACTTTGCCTATTCGGTTGTGCAGCAAGCGGAGGGCATTACATATGTCATTGCATTTTCTGCAGTATTCGTAACAGGTATTATTTTTCTTTTACTATCGTTTACATCATTTCGTCAAAAGCTCATTGTGGCGATTCCAGATAGTTTAAAACATGCGATTGCAGGTGGAATTGGTTTATTTATTGCTTTTATTGGTCTTCGCTTATCTGGTATTATTGTTGATCATCCATCTAATTTAGTTACAATGGGAGATTTTCATTCACCAGCGGTTATATTAACGCTAATTGGTTTGGCATTGGCTGCAATATTGATGGCATTACGTGTGAGTGGCGCTCTATTTATTAGTATGGTTGTAACAGGCATCATTGCCTTTTTTTCAGGGCAACTTAAATTTGAAGATAAGCTTGTAGCACTTCCGCATTTACCAGAAGGACTCATTGTTTCAAATCCAATTACTGCAGTTTCTGATGTGATTGAATATGGACTATATGGTGTTGTATTCTCATTTTTACTCGTTCTTTTATTTGATACAACAGGAGCATTGCTCGGGCTTATTAAACAAGCGGGTTTAAATGCAGATAACGCCGAAAAACGTTTTGGTAAAGCGTTTATTGCCGATGCAATCGGTGGTACGACAGGAGCGGTGTTTGGAACAAGTCCGACGGCCGCAACAATTGAATCTTCCGCTGGGATTGCAGCGGGTGGTAAGACAGGATTAACAGGTATAGTGGTAATCTGTTTAACAATTGTGACCGCATTTTTTAGTCCTGTCATTTCTTCATTATCAAGTGTAGCGGCAATTACAGCCCCTTCATTAATTATTGTTGGTAGTCTAATGGCACAAAGTATTCGTGATATCAACTGGAATGAATTTGAAGATGCATTACCAGCATTCTTAATTTTTGTAGGAATCCCGTTAACATCCAGTATTGCAAATGGGATTGCACTTGGGTTTTTAATTTATCCAATCTTAAAGATCGTGAAAGGGAAAGGGAAGGAAGTTCATCCGCTTCTTTATTTCTTTGCCATTTTGTTTGGGTGTCATTTATTTTTATAATGAAATAGAAAAACCTTCCGTACATATGGAAGGTTTTTTGCTTTTAGGCTTATGCAGAGAATATCAAGAATCCACCGCAAATAATAAAGAGTACGAATCCTAGGATAAACGGTGTGCTAATAATTCCTAATACAATAAAAGGGTTCCCTCGGTATGCTTCATATCCTCCCCATGATAGTAAAGAAATTACTACAATAACAAATGCAATATCAATCCAACGAATAAGAAAGACAAATAATAGAATGAGGGCTAGAAATGTAACAGCAAATCCAATCATCCACTGTTGAAAAGGACGAGTTTTTTTAGGGGAGTTTGCATCATTCATAAAATCCCTCCATAAAATTCAGAATTGTTTTATAATAAATAATATTTTACAATATATGTATGGTTAAAGGAAGAGAATAGATGTGAGAAAGGTATAATTATATGGATTTTCCAGTTTATTTACATGTATTTGGAATGAAACTACATCCACATGCTATTTTCGAATCTCTGGGCATGTTTATCGGGTTCCGCTTCTATTTAAAAAGTCGCCGAAAAGAAAAGATTCCAGAAGCGAAAGCGCTATTCATCTTTTTAGGTGCTATATTTGGCGCTTTTCTTGGTGCCATTCTTTTGGCGACGTTTGAGCATCTTCTTCAGGCGCAGAGAGTAATAACAGAGAATGGCTGGCAAGGCTTGATTCAGGGGAAAACCATTGTAGGCGGTTTACTTGGCGGGCTTATTGGTGTAGAAAGTGTGAAAAAAATGGTCGGTCATACAGAATCAACAGGAGATGATATGGTTATTCCACTCGTGCTCGGAATTGCAATTGGGAGAATTGGTTGTTTTTTAACTGGTATTGGAGATGAAACGGTAGGCATACAAACAACATGGCCAGTTGGAATTGATTTTGGAGATGGAATATTTAGGCATCCAACACAATTATATGAGATGGGCTTTTTATTTATCATTATGATTTGCTGCATTTGGCTAAGTAGATACAAACCGTGGGACGGCTTCATTTTTCAAGCTTTTATGTTGGCATATTTAACTTTTCGTTTTTGGGTTGAATGGCTAAAGCCAACAGATAAGTTATATGTGCAGTTAAGTGCGATTCAATGGGCTTGTATTCTTGGCGTTTGTTATTACGTGGTGTTAGTCATAAAAAAGAGAAGAGGGGAAAGACAGCATGCCAAATAGAGACTATTTATATTATGACTTAACAAGTAGTGTATGTTCTAAATGCTTACGGAAAGTAGAAGCAAAAATCATTATACAAAATGAGAAAGTCTATCTGATAAAGCATTGTATGCTGCATGGCCGAGAAAAAGTGCTTATTTCAACAGACATTGCTTACTATAAGCAATGTCGTGAGTTTATTAAGCCAAGCGAAATGCCGTATCGCTGGAATACGCCTATAAAATATGGTTGTCCCTACGACTGTGGGCTCTGTCCAGATCATGAACAGCATAGCTGTTTAAGTATTATTGAAATTACAGATGCATGCAATTTACAGTGCCCAATTTGTTATGCGGAATCATCACCCAAACGGACAACATGGAGAACAGTTGAGCACGTAGAGATGATGTTAGATGCAGTTGTAAAAAATGAAAAAAATCCAGATGTTGTTCAAATTAGCGGTGGTGAGCCAACTCTTCATCCTCATTTCTTTGATATATTAACGATTGCAAAACAAAAACCGATTAAACATATTATGATTAATACGAATGGTTTACGAATTGCACAAGATATTACATTTGTTGAAAAACTAGCAAAATATACGCCTGGATTTGAAATATATTTACAGTTTGATAGTTTTGAGAAAGAAGCGCTCCAAGAACTACGCGGAGCGGATTTACGAGAAATAAGAAGAAAAGCGATTGAGAAATTAAATGAATATAATATTTCTACAACCCTTGTCGTTACATTGAAAAAAGGAGTGAATGATAAAGAAATAGGAGAGATATTACAATACGCAGTACAACAAAAATGTGTACGAGGTGTTACATTTCAGCCAATTCAACAAGCGGGACGAACAGAAGATTATGATCCTGAAACGAATCGATTGACCTTAAGTGAAGTAAGACAAATGATTATTGAACAATCTTCTTTATTTACAGATGATGATATCATTCCGGTTCCTTGTCATCCAGATAGTTTGGCGATGGGATATGCATTAAAGTTAAATGGATCGATTTTTCCACTGACAAGTATGATTGACCGAAACATTTTATTAGAGGGGAACCGTAATACGATTGTTTTCGAAAATGATGATCAATTAAAAGGGCAAATTTTTAAGTTATTTAGTTTAAATCATTCACCACAAAGTGGCTATGATTCATTAAAAGAATTATTGTGCTGTTTACCGAAAGTGAGCTTTCCGACAGGTATTGGCTATGAAAATGTATTTCGTGTGTTAATTATGAAATTTATGGATAATTATGATTTAGATATACGTTCTGTCAAAAAATCATGTGTACATATTGTACATCCAGATGGAAGAATTATTCCATTTGATACGTATAATTTGTTTTATCGAGATGAGAAGGAAGAATATTTAAAAGAGCTACAAGAAGAGAGAGTGATTATAAAGTAAAGCTTCCCTCAAGTAAGGCGATAAGTAAAATCCCACTTCTATAGGCATGAAGTGGGATTTCATTTATAACGATTTATACATTACTTTATGAGGTCCGATTGGTGGCAGATCAAATATTTCACCGTACCCTTGAAATCCTAGTCGCGAATAGTAATCTGTAACAGTAATTCTTGCATTACACCATAGGATCTGTGCTTGGCATTTTTGTAGTATTTCTTCAGCACTATGAATTAATGAGCTGCCAACGCATTGTTTTTGAAAAGCGGGCACTGTCGCCATTCCTCTTAAACGATAATGATGGTCCCCTTGTAAGGAAGGGTGTGATTCATGAGAAAAGGAAGCGATGCTAATTAGTTCGTTGTGTAGAAAGGCACCAAGATGAAACGAATTTTTTTCGTAATCAGACGAATATTTACAGTCTTCTATACTTTGCTTTGGTCTTAAAATAGTTTTCCTCAGTTTATATGTTTGAGAGGCATCAATCAGCTGGATCTCGATCATATAAATACTCCTTTCTTATACTGCTTTATCGATAAGTTGTATAAAGAAATAGGCTGGTGCAACACAAAGGCCTAATATACTACATGTACCAATAAGGAGAGAAAGAAAGATACAAAAGTATTTCGTACCATTTGGTTTCTTCCAACCATAACTAAAAATTTCAATGCTTATACCAATAAGAATAATAGCAACAAGTACTTCTGCCAATAAAAAAAGAGCTAAAGTTGAAATGGACATATCGTGATTCATCCCCGTATTACATGATAGTAATATTTTACCATGATAAAATAAGAATATTAATAAATTTTTTGGGGGTATTAAGATCTATATAAATACAAATTAAAAAACCGACATAAAACCCTTCTTTTTAGGTGGGAGAGAGCATCCGTTCATGCATAGAAGCGGTTAGTTCCTTTTCCTACCCCAGACATAGTGAAAACAAAGAGAGAAAACGAGTGCAGGTCACCTTTTGTTATCCATAGCCGCGGCTTATATGTCGAAAAATCAAAATGGATTCATATAGGGTACGAAGGGGGGATTATTACGCAATTTCCCTTCAGCGTATGTATAAAAAAAGTCCCCCTTTCGCTTTTGAAAGGGGAAACTTTCTACTATTCTAGTATGCTTTTCATTGTATCAATATGTTCTTTTGAGCCTGTTACGAGGAGTGTATCTCCATGTTGTAATTTTGTATCACCGTGTGGTACTACTGCTTTATTACCACGGTAAATTTGAATGATGAGCACATCACCTAAGAATGGAAGGCGACGAAGTGGTAAACCGTTATATATATTGTTACGTAATTCCACTTCACGCACTGTTTCATTTGCTGTTGTAATTAAACGGACGAGACTAGGTTTATCAATGAGTGCACGCAGTAAAATTCGCGTCGAGTTAATGGTTGAGAACACTGCAATATGTTCTTGCGTTGCTTTTTCTTGCAGAAGAGGATCTTCGACACTTGCAATGACGTGTTCAACATCTAATTCTTTTGCATGCCCCGCTAATAAAAGGTTTTGTTCATCATCACTTGTTGCAACAACAACTCGATCTGCATCAAACGCTTTTTGTTCTTCTAATGCCTCGATAGAAATTGTATCTAATTTTACAATTGGGAAGTCATGAGAGATTACTTCTTCTGTATTTACTTTATTTTGACGCATCATGTAAAGTGTTACATCGTAATCTTCTCTCTTTAAATCAAGTGATAACGGAAGTGTAATACGACTTGCACCAATAATAGAAACTTTTGGCTTTGGTATTTCTACTTTTGGAAACATCTTTTTAAATAGTACAGGTGCAAAAATACATGTAATTACTGCACTCAAAATAAGTGAAGCAGAAAGACTAGGACTAATAATATTTAATTTTTCACCGATTTGTGCTGCTGCGATTACTAATGATAATGTTGATGTTAATAAAATAGCACTACCTAATACGATGTTACGAGGGTACCATTTCTGCAGTACAAGCGACGGTAATAATTTTGAGATAAACAGTCCAACAATTAATATTGGAATCATGAGCATACTAGAAGGCTCTTTAAAAATAGACCATACTTCTAAATTCACACCAACCATAACGAAGAAAATTGGGATAAAGAAACCATATCCGATGGAATCTAGTTTTTCAACCATATCTTCATTTGGTGATAGTAAGGATACGAGCACACCTGCTAAAAAGGCCCCTAAAATGTTTTCTGCACCAACGGATTCCGATAATCCAACAAGAATTAAAATGAGTGCAAAAACAGCTCGTGTATCAATTTGAACACTTCCGGCCTTTAAGCTTTCTAAGTATGGAATATTTTTAAAGCGTCTTGCAACAAAGTAAATCACAATACCTGCGCCAAATAGAACGAGAAGAAGCCACATGCTCTGACCGCTTTCGGAGTTTAATCCGACAAACACAGCCAATAGAATCATCGTAACTAAGTCAGCGATAACAGCGACTAATAAAATAATCTGACCGATTGCTGTTTTTCCTAAATTGTTTTCTTTTAGTGTTGGTACAACAACACCTAAAGAAATGGTTGAAATAATTAATGTCATAAACATGGCATTATCTACAAAGCCAAGCCATACGAATACAAGAGATAGGGCATAGGATAATACGAAAATAAATAAAAAGATAATACTTGCTACTTGGAAAGTATTTGGTTCATTTTTCGTATTCTTTTTCCCTTTTTGTTTAAAGATTGAAAAGTCAATTTCTAAACCGCTTAAGAACATTAAGAAAATAAATCCTAACGTTGATAAGACTTGGAGCCACATATCCGGCTCGATAACATTAAATCCACTTTTTCCTACAAAAATTCCTGCGATGATTTCTGCAACGACGACAGGAATTGCTTTTAACTTAAAGCGTTGCAGCAAAAGAGGAACGAAAAATGCGATTGCGACGACAATCATAAGTGATAGAACAGAAGAATGTTGTTCCATAGCGTTCTCTCCCTTCAAAATATATAGTACTTATTTTAGCCATATTATAGGAAGAAAAGCAATGCATATGAATTCGATTCCATAAAGAAAGAGTTTTCTTAACATTTGTCACAATAAGTATAGTTTACATTTTTATTCTTTATTTTCCTTGATATGTATATAAGGGTTTGACTTATTGCATAAGGAAGGGAAGAGGGAAGAATAAAAAAAGTCTGCTGGGACAATGTCCTAGCAGACTTTTGAAAGTATGTTACATAGAGAAGAAAATCCAAACCGTACCACCAACAGTTACTGCAGCGATGAAAAAGCTGAATACCATTGTGATCGTTTGTGCTGTACCTTCTCCTTCTTTCATGTGCATAAACATAACTAATTGTAATGCTGCTTGTGCCACTGCCATTGCAATAATACTTGTTAAGATTGTTGAAAGTGGCAAACTTGTATATAACGCTACGTATAAAGCAAGGAACGTTAATGCAAGTGATAAAATAAATCCGAAAACGTGTGACCACGGAAAACCACTATGAGCGTGTCCGTTCGCTTGTGTATTGTTTTGTCCCATTATTACGCCACCATCCCGTTCAAGTAAACTAGTGTGTAAATGAAGATCCAAACAACATCAAGGAAATGCCAGTATAAGCTGATAATAAATACTTTACGAGCTGTAACTGGTGTTAGTCCTCGTTTTAAAATTTGGAAAATAACACAAGTTGCCCAGATGATACCAGCTGTTACGTGGGCACCGTGTGTTCCAAGAAGAACGAAGAATCCAGATAAGAAACCGCTTGTTTGGATTGTTGCGCCTTCTGCAACATAAGCCATAAATTCTTCAACCTCGAAGAAAAGGAAGCCTGCACCTAAAAGTAAGGTGAAAATGAACCAAGCTAACGTAGCTTTTTGATTGTGTTTACGCATTTCATGAATTGCGATACCACATGTAAAACTACTTGTTAAAAGTAGGAGTGTTTGAATTAAAAGTGTTTTTAGTTCAAACAGCTGAGCTGGAGTAGGACCATCGGCCGTACGACCAGCAAGTACTAGGTAAGAGGCGAAAAGCGTTGCAAATAGCACGATTTCAGCCCCAAGGAAAATCCAAAACCCTAAAATATTCAATCTGCTTTGTTCGGATTGATATTCTAGAGGTAAGCTTTTATCTAAAGCTGCCATTTCGTTTCACCTCTCATGCAACATGTTCTGTCTTTTTAATTTCGTCTACGCTAACGTAATATCCGTCGTCGTAATCAAACGAGCGCCAGATCATACAAGCTAACATACCGATACCACCAACAATTGCTAACCAGAACCAGCTAAATATTAATGCAAAACCTGCAAGACCGATAAAACAAGACATAATGATTGGAACACCAGAATTGCTTGGCATATGAATTGGTGTTAATTCATCCGCTTTTGGCGTAATAGATTGACCAGTTTTCTTCATGTGCCATAGTATATCGCTCTCTGTGATTTCTGGTAATTTTGCAAAGTTATAATGCTGTACTGGAGATTGAGTTGCCCATTCAAGCGTTCTGCCATCCCAAGGGTCTCCAGTTGTATCGCGCTCACCATGGCGTGCGCTCCAAACTACGTTATAGCATAAGAATAGGAATCCGATACCCATCATTAGTGCACCAACAGATGAAATTTGGTTTAATAGGTTCCATCCTAGGTTCTCAGAGTATGTGTACATACGACGTGTCATACCGTCTAGACCTAAGAAATACATTGGAATGAAACATACGTTGTATCCAATCATAAAGAACCAGAATGTCCATTTTCCTAGTCGTTCATTTAACATGTGACCAGTCATTTTTGGGTACCAGAATGTAAATCCTGCAAGCATCGCAAATACAGTTCCGCAAATTAAAACGTTGTGGAAATGGGCAACTAGGAAGTAGCTGTTATGGTATTGATAGTCAGCTGCTGCCATTGCAAGCATAACACCTGTAACTCCACCGATTACAAAGTTTGGAATAAATGATAATGTCCAAAGCATTGGAACTGTGAAACGAATACGTCCTTTATAAAGCGTAAACAACCAGTTAAAGATTTTAACACCGGTTGGAATCGAAATCGCCATTGTCGAAATCGAGAAGAATGAGTTAACTGCTGGACCTGCACCCATTGTAAAGAAGTGATGCAGCCATACAAGACCACTTAAGATTGCGATTGCGACCATTGAGTACACCATTGCACTGTAACCGAATAGACGTTTACGAGAAAATGTACTTACAATCTCAGAGAAAATACCGAATGCCGGTAAAATAACAATATATACTTCAGGGTGACCCCATACCCAGAATAGGTTAGCCCAGAGCATTGGCATACCGCCGCTCGCCATCGTAAAGAAGTGAGCATCAAATAGACGATCGAATGTCATTAATGCAAGAGCAACTGTTAATACTGGGAAAGCAAAGAGAATGATGACACATGTAACTAAAATAGACCATGTAAACATTGGCATTTGCATTAATTTCATGCCTGGCGCACGCATTTTTAAGATTGTAACAAGGAAGTTAACCCCTGTCATCAGCGTACCGAGACCAGAAATCTGTAATGCAATTGCATAAAAGTTGTTTCCTACGCCAGGACTAAACTCTGTACCAGCCATTGGGAAGTAAGATGTCCATCCGGCGTCTGGAGAACCACCGATAACGAAGGCGATGTTGAATAACATTGCTCCAATAAAGAATAACCAAAAACTTAATGCATTTAAGAATGGAAATGCAACGTCACGTGCCCCAATTTGAAGAGGTACAACAACGTTCATTAATCCCATAACAAATGGCATTGCCATAAAGATAATCATAACTGTACCGTGTGTTGTAAAGATACCGTTATAGTGTTCAGCGTTTAAATACGTTGTATCTGGGAATGTTAATTGTGCACGGATCATTAAACCATCCATACCACCACGGAATAACATTAAAACTGCCGATATAATATACATTATACCGATTTTCTTATGGTCAACAGACGTTAACCATTCATCCCAAAGCCATCTCCATTTTTTGTACTTTGTCAGTACGAAAAGGATTGCTAATGTCACAAGAACAATAGAGGCGTCAGCTCCGTAAATAATCGGATCACCTGTGACAAAAAATTCATCAAGCTTCACTGTGTTCACTCCAATCTGTTGGAATAGTAGCTATTACTTATTTGTGTAGTAGTTATAATCACAATATTCAAGTGATTTCGGATCTACATAACTTAAGTGGTGACTAGAGAATGTCATACGCCCTACTACACCAGGTTTAATAATTTCATTGTATTTTTCTTCTGTCAGTGGTTTAGCAGTTTCTTTTACTTCTTTTACCCACTTGTCATAATTTTCTTGTGTTTTTGCTTCGAGCTCAAACTCCATGTGAGTAAATCCTTCACCAGAGAAGTTTGCGCTACGACCAAGGTAAGAACCTGGTTTATCAGCTTGTAAATATAAATCCATGATCATGCCATCCATTGTGTACTTCATACCACCAAGTTCTGGAATCCAGAAGGCGTTCATTGGGCCTACAGATGTCAGCTTAAATTGGATTGGTACACCAGCTGGTACGTTCAAATAGTTAACGGTTTCAATTTTTTCCTCTGGGTAACTGAATAACCATTTCCAGTTGGCAGATGTAACATAAATTTCAACTGGTTTAAGATCTTTTGATTGTTCTGGCACTTTTTCCGTTGCATATGTTGCTTTGACCGTTGGAATTGCTAGTGCAATAACGATAATAACAGGGAAAATAGTCCAGATAACTTCTAAAAGAGTATTACCGTGTATATCAGGTGGCTCATAGTCCATATTATCTGGTTTTTCACGGTAACGAATCAAAATGATTGTAAACAAAACGAATACGATAACAATGATCGATAGTAGAAGTATGAATGACCAAACAATCAAATCATACTGTTGTTTTGCAACAGGTCCTTGTGGATTTAATACTGCGATTTTCTCACATCCACCGAGGAACAAGAGTAATGATAGCGGAAGAAGTGAAGCCAACTTCCAAGACGCTTTCTTTAGTTGCACGATTGAAAATCTCCTTTCTCCTTGGATTGAAACTATGCCAATAAAACAATATAAACCTATTAATTTATATAAGGCAATAGTTTTCGTGATATTGTTAAAAAATAGACACAAATGCACACTATTTACAGTGAATATCATTTGTAACTTGATAACATTGTAAACTATTTTCCGTGCTAAATCTTGATTGTAAAAATTTTAAGATAAATAAAGTTATACCAAAATACCCAAAAAATAGAAAGAGCTATCTTATCATAAGGTAAGATAGCGTAATATTCTTTATATTTAGTTTACTTCCTGTGTAATGTTTTGTTGCTCTTTAAATGTGACAACTTTTTTATATTTAATTTGATACAAGATGTAACAAATAATCATAAATGGAATCCCACAATAAAGAGCGATACGTTGATCTGGAATAAAGGCTAAACTTACGAATGTAACGAAGTTTAAAGAGAATGCTAAAATTGGAACGATTGGGTATAGCGGTGTACGATATTTTAAATCTTTTATATTTCCACCATTCTGAATAAATTTTCTTCGGAAGAAAAATTGTGAAGCTGCAATCGACATCCAGACGACAACAGCTGCCATTGCAGCGATAGATGTTAGTACTAAAAAGACAGTATCAGCTGCGAAAATACTCGTTAAAAGTGAAAGACTTGCAAATATAAGGCTGAAAATTAAAGCGTTTAATGGTACACCCTTTTTCGTTAGTTTTGCAAATCTAGGGCTAGCCATTCCTTGTTTTGACATGGCCCAAAGCATACGTGAATTGGCATATAATCCTGAGTTTGCTACAGATAGCACAGCGGTAATGATAACAAAATTCATAATGTCTGCTGCATATGGGATGCCAACTGTATCAAAGACGAGCACGAATGGACTTTCTACAAGGTTGGCTTCTTGCCATGGAAGCAAGCCAACAACTACTGCAATTGCTAATACGAAAAAGAATAGAGTACGCCAAATTGTATTTTTAATTGCTTTCGGAATTGTTTTTTCTGGCTGCTCACTTTCACCTGCTGCAATCCCGATTAATTCGGTTCCTTGGAATGAATAATTCACGGTAATCATTGTAAATAGAACAGCTAGTACACTGTTTGGAAATAATCCACCATTGTCTGTGAAATTATGAAGCATTGGTGCTGGTTTTCCGTTGAAATCTAAGAGTCCAAACATAACAGCGCCTCCAAGTATAATGAAAACAACAATTGTTGAGACTTTTATACTGGCAAACCAAAACTCTGCTTCTGCGTATGTTTTTGCGGATAAAGCATTTATAATGAAGAGGATTGCTGCAAACGTAACACACCAAATCCATGAAGAAACATCTGGAAACCAGCGTTTCATTAAAATACTAACGGTTGTGAGTTCAACACCGACTGTAACAGCCCAGTTCAACCAATACATCCAACCGACAACAAATCCAAAACCAGGTGAAATAAATCGGCTTGCATAGCTTTGAAATGAACCTGCTTCTGGCATGGCAACGGATAGTTCACCCAGACAGAGCATCGTTAAATACATAACAAAACCACCAACTAAGAAAGCAAGGATGGCCCCACCAGGACCAGCGTTGTGAACAATTTGTCCTGACCCCATAAATAGCCCAGTACCAATGACACCACCAAGTGCAATCATAAAGAGATGTCTACTTTTCATCGTACGCTGTAATCCAGTTTGCTGATTTTCTGTTTGATTCATATTCCCTTCACCCCATACTTTTTATCTTGTTTGTTTTGCTCGATGGACAAAGTAGCTTGTCGAGCTTGCATCATTTCACTAATCATCAGTGGGGGATGAAAAACTTACTGATAGAAGTTTTACTTTATTCGACCCTAATAAGTAATATGAGATGCACATATTAGTGGCAATAAGAAAACAACTATGATTAGTTTCACTTGATTAAGTATTTCATGCATGTAAGAAATATTTTTCTATATAAATACAAATTAAAAAACCGACATAAACCCCTTCTTTTTAGGTGGAAGAGAGCATCTGGCCATGCATAGAAGCGGTCAGATCCTTTTCCTGCCCCATACCAAGTGAAAACAAAGAGAGAAAACGAGTGCAGGTCACCTTTTGTTATTCATAGCCGCGGCTATATGTCGAAAAATCAAAATGGATTTATATGCATGTCACATAAACATTTTTAATTCTACCAAAATATTCTGAAAATGTATATTCGTTTTTCTTTCTATTAAAAATAATTAGAATCTTACGTGAAAATACTAGGGACCAATTTTCATAATCTTTCTAGCAAACTAGCAGGAAGAAAGGTACAATAAAAGGAGTATGGTTTTGAAAAGAATGAGAAAATAATGATGTAATGGAGTTTGGTATATGTTCAGGAAAGTCAAATATATATGTATTTTAGGAATTGTAATTGTTGTCGGTGTAGCGTGTAGTAAAGATGCTAGGGGTGTCGTTGCAGCAGGGAAAAATAAAATTTTCCAAAAGACACAAGAACTACGTGTAGATTTTTTGTTTGATATGAAGGAAACAGCTATGATTGAAAATGTTCCATTTATAAAACAACTTCCTGAGTTACAAAGAGGTTGTGAGGTCACAAGTTTAGCGATGCTACTACAGTATAAAGGCGTACAAGTAGATAAGATGAAGCTTGCGAGTGAAATAAATCGTGTTCCATTTAAAGAAAACAATCTTCGTGGCAATCCGCATGAAGGATTTGTTGGAAATATTTACACGAAATCTGAGCCTGGCTACGGTGTATATCATGAACCGATTTTTGAACTTGCAGAAAGATACGTGCCTGAAAAAACGATTGATTTAACAGGAAGAGATATCGAGGATATATATAAGGTGATTAGTTCAGGTTCACCAGTATGGGTCATTGCAAATACAACGTTTCAGTCGTTAGCAGAAGATAGCTTTGAGACGTGGAATACAAATACAGGAGATTTGAAAATTACATATTATGAGCATAGCGCTATAATTGTTGGATATGATCAGAACTTTATATATATAAATGATCCACTGGCTAACACGCCAAGTAAAAAAGTATCACGTGCTCAATTCGAGAAGGCATGGGAGCAAATGGGGAAACAAGCGATTACTATTCTATAAAAATAAGAAGCTATCTATAATTGGGTAGCTTTTTATTTTTTTGTATAAATATAAAATGACATTCAATAGAAACAATTTTCGGAATATTGTTTCTTTTAGTAGGAGTCCACGCTATAATATTACTTAACTTGGTGAAGAAAGGAAGATGAAGGATGGATGTAGCAGAAGAAATTTTTCTCTCAAAAGATCAATTAATAGAATGGAGAAGACATTTTCATATGTATCCAGAACTGTCTTTTCAAGAAGAAAAAACCTCTCAGTTTGTATATGACATACTTCAAACAATCCCTCATCTAGAAGTTTCAAGACCAACAAAGTATAGCATTATGGCAAGATTAATTGGCAAACAGCCAGGTAAGACGATTGCGATTCGAGCTGATATGGATGCACTCCCGATTCAAGAAGAAAATCATTTTGAGTTTGTTTCTACATATTCAGGAGTGATGCACGCCTGTGGGCATGATGGACATATTGCGATGCTCCTTGGTACCGTGCATGCACTGGTAGGACAACGAGAAAAAGTTCATGGGGAAATCCGCTTTTTGTTTCAACATGCAGAAGAAAATTTCCCAGGCGGTGCACAAGAGATGGTTGCAGCAGGCGTGATGGAAAATGTTTACTGTATTATTGGCGCACATCTTTGGGCTTCACTGGAAGTTGGAAAAGTTGGAATCATTTATGGTCCAGCGATGGCAGCACCTGATGTCTTTAAAATTACAATAGAAGGGAAAGGTGGTCATGCAGGTATTCCACATGAAACGATAGACAGCATTGCGATTGGTACGCAAGTCGTTTCACAGCTTCAGCAAATTGTATCTCGTCTTACTGATCCGTTAGATTCTCTCGTCTTGTCTGTAACGCAGTTTCATGCGGGTACAACGCATAATGTGATTCCGGAACAGGCTAAGATTGAAGGGACAGTTAGAAGTTTGAAACATGAATTGCGAGAAAAAACGGCTGAGAGAATCGAAAAGATTACGAAAAGTATTACCGAAGCGTACGGAGCGTCGTATACATTTTCATATGAATATGGATATCGGCCGGTTGTCAATGATGAACAGATTACGAAGCATGTAGAGCGTGCAGCGTTGCAATTGTATGGAAGAGAAAAAGTGGTTCGCTTGCAGCCGACAATGGCTGGAGAAGATTTTTCAGCTTTTTTACAGAAGGCGCCGGGAACATTCTTCTTTATTGGTGCTGGTAATAAAGAAAAGGGAATTGTATATC
The DNA here is from genome assembly GCF_030348195.1 of Bacillus sp. DX4.1. Classification (NCBI taxonomy): domain Bacteria; kingdom Bacillati; phylum Bacillota; class Bacilli; order Caryophanales; family Bacillaceae; genus Bacillus; species Bacillus sp. DX4.1. Next base: position 866,494 of record NZ_JAUCFT010000008.1, read on the forward strand.
CACATCACCATCCGCGTTTTACGATTGACGAAGATGCTTTACCAATCGGGGTAGAAGTTTTTGTTTCATCCGTCTTAAACTTTATGCGAAAAGGAGAATAAGATGAGGAAAATACATATACTAGCACTTATTCCAGTTCTTTGTTTAGTTGTTGGGCCAGTGTTTACAACTTCAGTTACTCCTTATGTATTGGCTCGGCCCTGCGAATAAGGTGGATTCACAATGACGGCACTTATCATTATTACGGAGTATTCCAGCCAATGTTTGAAGCAGTAGAAGCGGCAAAATCAGGATTTCTAGCTTTACCTGAACAAGGAATGAGTATTTCTTGGTTTGTTTCTACTATTATATTAACAGCGTTAGGATTTTATATGTGGCTACATACATTTGCTTCTGCATTTTTCGCAAAAAGTGAAAAAGTTTTTCGGAAAAATGCTACGATTATGCCGTTGTATTCTTTAGTGTTATTGTTTGTGTTCTTTGCTGGATTCAGCTATAAAAGTTTCACTTTAAAGAAGCTATCTCACTTTGGAGAGATAGCTTCTTTGTATTGCATACATTTTCCCAATATGGAGAAATATAACGATAACATCTTTAGAGGAAAGTTAGGTGAGAGAGATGACCAATTTAGAAGCAAACTTATCTGCCATTACACAATCTATTCGAGAAACGTTGCAGTCGCCCAATGATTTAACTGTGCGAGAGTTTGCACTTTTTGGTTCATCTACTCGGTGTGCGGTTGTTTTTCTATGCGGACTTACAGATAAAGATTTAATTTATCAACTTGTTATCCGTCCTTTGCAACAAGAAGAGATTCCAAATAAAGTACCGGTTATGCAAACGTTATTAGACAGATTTATTTCTGTAGGTGAAGTAAGTACAGTAAAGACATTCCCAGATGTTATTAATTCCGTTTTAGTAGGGGATGCTGTTGTTTTAATTGATGGGATACCTAACGCATTAGTGATAAATGGTCGGGCGTGGGAAAGAAGAAGTTTGGAGGCACCGATCACAGAAAATATCATTCGAGGCCCTAAAATAGGACTTACTGAGGATATTGCAACGAATAAAATGTTAATTCGCCGTGATTTGCGTGATCCAAAACTTCGTTTTCAATCTTACATTATGGGGAAACGGTCTCAAAAGGAAGTTACATTAATTTATATTGAAGACGTAATTAACCCCTACATTGTGACAGAATTAACTCGGCGATTGGAGTCGATTGAAACTGATGTGATATTGGACTCTGGAAAGATTGAGCAATTATTGGAGGATAATAACATGTCTCCGTTTCCACAATTTTTAAATACAGAAAGGCCAGACAGAGCAGTAGCTGCCTTAGCGAAAGGGAAGGCGGTCATTTTAGTAGATGGATCGCCGTTTGCAGTTATCGCTCCTATGGTCATTGTGGATATTTTTCAATCCCCAGAAGATCATTATGAAAGATGGATTATCGGTACTTTACTAAGAGGGCTTCGTATTATGGCTGGACTTATGGCGATTTTACTTCCAGCTGTATATGTTGCGCTAGTCTCGTATCATCAAGGGCTTATTCCATCTAATTTGGCATATTCAATTGCTGGAGCAAGAGAAGGAGTACCATTTCCTGCCTATATTGAAACCATTATTATGACGTTGACAATGGAGCTAATAAGAGAAGCTGGCCTTCGTTTGCCGAAGCAAATCGGACAAACTGTTGGGATTGTGGGAGGGCTTGTCATTGGAGAAGCTGCAGTAAGCGCTGGGATTGTCAATCCTTTTATGGTTATTATTATAGCCGTTACGGCTATTGCTACATTCTCTCTCCCTGTTTATAGCGTAACGATAACGTTTCGTTTTTTACTATTTGCATTTATTTTAGCGGCTACTATGTTTGGGTTATATGGAATTATTTTGGCGTTAATTGCATTGGCGATCCATATGACCAATTTAAAAAGTGTTGGCGTACCATATTTTACGCCGTTAGCTCCTGCTTTTTATAAAGATTGGAAAGAAGAAGTGGTACTGTTACCGAGGGCAATGTTAAAGACGAGACCAGAATATTTGCAGACGAAAGATAAAACATTACATTCAAAGGAGAGGGAATAAATTGAAACCGTTTGAATACGGAGATGAAGAAATTGGATCTCGGGAGTTAACCTTTGCAGTAAGTTCGGTCATTATTGGTACAGGAGCGCTTTCGATGCCTCGCGTAATTGCAGAAAAAACGCTTTTCACAGACGGATGGTTGATTTTGTTTCTTGGAGGGGTGATTTGTGCATTTGTGGCTTGGTTTATTGCAAAGGTAGCAATTTTATTTCCGCAACAAACGTTTTTTCAATATACAGGTGCATACTTATCAAAGCCGGTAGCATTCATAGTCACAAGTATTATGGTTTTAACGTTTGCTGGAATTACTGCGTATCAGGCGCGAGCAATTTCAATTATTTCGCAAACATATTTATTTGGTAAAACGCCTATTGAACTTTTATCATTTTTTTACTTACTTGTCGTTATCTACGGAGTGAGTGGTTCTAGAGCAGCATTACTTCGTCTTAACTTGTTATTCTTGCCAATTGTAGTGTGTGCCATTTTTGCTTTGTCGTTATTAAATATAAATTTAATGGATTCTCATAATTTAATGCCCTTTTTCCAAACAAAATGGAGCCAATATGCCATCGGAATGAAAGAATCGATATTTACATTTATTGGGTTTGAGATAGTGTTATTTTATTCTTCGCTTATAAATCAAAAAGACAAAATACCTTTAGCTGCTGCAAAGGGAGTGATGATTACCAATTTATTATATATTCTCATGTATCTCACTTGTATTACCGTTTTTTCTTATACTACAACTAAAAGTCTCACATATCCCGTTATTGAATTAGGGAAGGAAATTGAAATAGGTGGAGGATTTTTAGAACGTTTTGATGCGATTTTCTTTACGACTTGGATTGTTACAATTTTTACTACTACTGCTATGTATTATGATATCGCAGTAATGAGTTTTTGTTCCATGTTTCCTTCTATTAAAAAGAAGACATTTATTTTTGTAAGTGCACCGATTATTTATTTGCTTAATGTGCTTCCTGAAAATGTTGCGAAGTTAACTCAATATGGTGTCTACTTAGCTTGGGTTGATATGGCGTGCATTATCCTTGTCCCTACGCTTGTTCTCATTATTTATAAAATAAAAGGGAGTAAGAAGAATGAAACACCTTCATAAGTTTGTTTACTGCATCATTTTGTTTCTATGTCTTAGTGGATGTGCAGAACGAAAGGAAATTGAAGAGAGAGGCTTTGTTGTAGGGGTGGCTTTTGATGTTGCAAAGGAAGCAGCGGAAGAAAGTGAATCAAAAAAGCCTCCTTTTATGAAAGGAACGTATCAACTTGTCTTACCGAGTGCATTGGCACAACAAGGTGGGAAAACTGATGGAGATAATTATATTAATATTAGTGCGATAGGCGATAGCATTTTTGGACAAATTCGAGAAATCTCTAAGAAAATAAGTCGATCCTTATTTTTTCCTCATATTCAAATTCTTGTCTTTTCAAAAGATTTATTACAGCATCCGTTTGTTTTAGAACAAACGTTAGATGTCTTTTTTCGTGACCATGAAATGAGAAGGAATATTCGGATTTTTGTCTCAAAAGACCGAGCGGAAGGTATTTTGAAACAAAGCTCGAAACCAGAAAATTTACCAGCGAAGTATATTGATCTGTTAGCGGATCATGCTGACAGTAATGCATACATGTTAGAAGCGATTCGCATTGGAGACATACAAGAAATGATGACCGCTAAAAGAAGTTTTGTTCTTCCGATTTTACAATTAACAAAACAAGGTGTGAAACTGGAGGGAGCTGCTGTATTTAAAGGGAAAAATAATAAATTGCTCGGTCTTTTAAGCGGAAAAGATACGCAAGGATTAAACTATATAATTGGAGAGAAAGCGAGTGGTTTTGTGACCATTCGGAAAGAGGAGGAAACGGTTACGTATGAAATTCATAAGCTAAGGCGCAAAATACACGCTTCTTTTGCAGATCCTCGTCATCCGAAGTTTACAATTGATATTTATCCTGAAGGTATACTAGCAGAGGTATATTTGGGAGGGGATGGAAAGATGTGGAGTGGGGAACAACTGAATACACATATCTCTCAAGAGATGAAAAAAATAACTATGATGACGATTAAGAAAGTGCAAAAAGGTTTTAAAACGGATGTTCTTGGATTAGGAGATTATTATAAACGACATAATTACAAGGAGTGGAAAAAGATAGAAAATAACTGGGATCGAGGAGAAAACTATTTTACGAAGAGCAAAATAGTTGTTCGGGTTCATCCTAGGGTAGAACATTCAGGTTCTTTAATACCGAAAGGTGGGCAGTAAAGCGAAACATTCATCAGTGACGGGGCTTCATCTCCCATCTCTTACTTTGATTTCTTTAAAACATTGAAAAAAAGTTTTACTGCCGCTAAGGTGGATAAATAGAAGGGGAGCTAGTTATATGAAGATGCCTTCGACTCTTGCAATTGTAGGTACCATTTTGATGGGCATTATCCCATACGGTTTTTATTTTATTAGTAAGAAAATAAAGAAACATGGTGCGCAGCCGTGGGAAGATTCAAATGAAAAAGGAAACCCGTAGTTTGGGTTTCCTTTTCATTTATCCCGCTATTTGCGGGCAGTAGCCACCCCGTCTCAAGACTCGAAAAATGCGGCGGGGATAACTGCCCGTAAAAGCCTGATTGGTGAGAACTATATAAATCCATTTTGATTTTTCGACATATAAGCCGCGGCTATGGATAACAAAAGGTGACCTGCACTCGTTTTCTCTCTTTGTTTTCACTATGTCTGGGGCAGGAAAAGGATCTGACCGCTTCTATGCATGGCCGGATGCTCTTTCCCACCTAAAAAGAAAGGTTTTATGTCGGTTTTTTAATTTGTATTTATATAATCATCAGTGGGGGATGAAGCTCTCCACTTTATACAAGCCCTAACCAATGTACCAATTGCGTAGAGAGGAATGTAACAACAATGGCGATAACGGTAGGGATTGCAAACGCAAGAAATGTCCACTTTGGACTTTTTGTTTCTTTATATATGTTAACTAATGTTGTTCCACATGGGAAATGAAGAAGGGAGAACAACATCGTATTTAACGCAGTTAACCAAGTCCAGCCGTGATCAAGGAACAACTGTTTAATTTGTGACATATCGTCTATTTCTGTTAAGGAACCTGTTGATAAATAAGCCATTAATAAAATTGGAATAACGATTTCATTGGCCGGCAGTCCAAGTATGAATGCCGCTAGAATAAATCCATCTAGTCCAAGTAGGTTTGCGAATGGATCTAAGAAATTTACAAAGTACATGAGCAGGCTTGTGTCACCAACATATACATTTGCTAGCACCCAAGTTAATACAGCAGCAGGCGCAGCGACGATAACAGCGCGTTTTAAAACATATAGCGACTTATCGAGAGTGGCGCGTACAATCGTATTCCATATTTTTGGTTTTCGATATGGTGGTAATTCTAATGTATAGTGGGTAGGTACGCCTTTTAAAGCAGTTTTAGATAAAACCCAAGATACAGATAATGTTACGATAATACCGATAACAACCATTCCGACTACAACACCTGATGTAACAAGCGTTTGCATGCCGCCTGTGTACCCGGCAGCCATAAATAATGACGCCATTAATATTAATGTAGGCCAGCGACCGTTACATGGAACAAAGTTGTTTGTTAAAATTGCCAGCATACGCTCGCGCGGAGATTCAATAATACGCGTCGACATAATGGCAGCCGCGTTACAACCGAAGCCCATTGCCATTGTTAACGATTGTTTTCCATGAGCACCAGCACGTTTAAACAGGCGATCCATATTAAAAGCGACACGTGGTAAGTAGCCATAGTTTTCCAATAAGGCAAACATGGGGAAGAAGATGGCCATCGGCGGTAACATAACACTAATAACGGCACCTGTACCGCGGAATAGACCAAGAATTAAAACACCATGTATCCACTCAGGTGCATTCATAGCTTGGAACCATGCTGTTAAATGGCCTTCTGCCCAGCCGAAAAATTCAGCGATTTTATCAGATGGAACGTTAGCTCCAGCAATTGTAAGATAAAAAAGAATAGCTAAAATTCCGAGCATAATAGGGAATCCGAATATAGGAGAAGTGAAAATTTTATCCAGCTTCTCTGAACGATATAATTTATCTGTATTGGTATATTGAACAGCTTCTTTACAAATGCCAGCAGAAGTTCGATAAATATCACCAACAATATCGTCACGAATATCATCTTTTGTAAGTGTTTGAGCATGTTGAATAATATGATCTAATGGAAGAGATTTACTGGCTGAGTGAGATTCCATTTATGACAACCTCCCTTACAAGCGGCTCTTTATGATGCTTTTGGAGTGCAGCTAGAAAATTTTTATCCCCATCTAATATACGAAGTGCGATCCAACGTGCAGGATAAGTATCTCCAAACACTTTATGAATTTGTGGTTCTAATTCTTGAATCATACCTTCAATTTTTTCATTATAAGTAATTTGAATTGGTGTAGGGATCAATTTTTTATTTGCTACTTTTGTTATTACAGTTAGTAAATGACCGATACCGACTCGATTCCGCGCTGAGATTTTAACAACAGGAACTCCAAGAGATTTCGCTAATCTTTTCTCATCAATGACAATTCCTTTTTTCTCTGCTTCATCTATTAAGTTAATACAAACGACAACGTCTTTTGTCATTTCCATGACTTGTAATGCTAAGTTTAAATTTCTTTCCATTGCCGTTGCATCTATAACAACAACCGTTACATCGGGCTTCTCAAAAATGATATAATCTCGTGCTACTTCCTCATCTGCAGAATTCGAATAAAGGGAGTATGTTCCTGGTAAATCAATTACTGTATACATATTTCCGTTATGTTCATATTCGCCTTCTGCTTTCAATACTGTTTTTCCGGTCCAGTTTCCAGTATGTTGTTTTAACCCTGTTAATGTATTGAATAATGTACTTTTTCCGGTATTGGGATTTCCTGCTAGTGCAATGCGATGATTTATCATCGTACATCATCTCCTATTAATCTCCCGAATATAAGGGAACTTTCCTCACTTCGCAGTGCAATGGTTGTATTGCTCACTTGATATGCAATTGGATCTCCGAGCGGGCTTTTTTGCAATACTTTAATTGTAGCTCCGGGAATAAAACCTAAATCCAATAAACGACGTTTCATAGTTCCTTCTAAATGTATCATCTCAATTTGTACAAACTGCCCGGTTTGAAAACTTGAAAGGGGTTCGGTATTAGCTGTTACCATAAAAGTTACCTCTCCTCTATATTTTTAGTATTGGTTTAAAATGTTTACCAAGGGAAACTTTTTGTTATTAATATAGTAGACTACATTGGATGATGTTGTCAATTGGTACTTTAAAAATATTCAAATATTTTTAGAATTGTTCCAATTTATTTTGTTGTGTCTAAAAATATTAATGAATTTATTTGAGAAAAAGGGGAAGTTTAAGGGTACAAGTTCAAAAAGTGATGGGTTTTGTAAATGTATTTTTAACATTGGTAGCAAAAAAGAAGGTTTTATTTACAATAAATTTACATTGTTAAAAATAAATTTACATTTTGGGGCGTTTTGAGTGAAATTGTTTTGTTTTTTTATTAAAAAGAAAGGAATGGCATAGGTTTTGCGGCATATTTTCACTCTTTACTTAAATTTAAAAATTGCTTAACACTAACATAATATTATTGTCCTACAATGAATTTGTATTCGAAAGAAGTAGAGGAATGTGAAAAAGCGATAATTCACGATAATTCAAATGGGGGTACAAGACATGGTTATGAAAAAAGGTTTCAAGTTTTCGTTGGCGGCATTAATGGTTGCAGGTGCTTTAGCAGGTTGTGGAAAAGCAGGAAGTACTGATAACAAAGAAACTGCTAAAAATAATGATACAAAACAAGAACTATCTGGTACGATTGCAGCAGCTGGTTCTACAGCTCTTCAACCTCTTGCGGATGAAGCTGCGAAAAGATTCCAAGAGAAGAACCCAAAAGTATCCATTCAAGTTCAAGGTGGCGGTAGTGGAACAGGGATTAACCAAGTAGCTTCCGGTGCGGTTCAAATTGGTAACTCTGATGTTCCAGCTGCAGATAAAATAAAAGAACCAGAAAAGGCGAAAGAATTAGTAGATAACAAAGTGGCGGGTATTGCGTTTGCGCTTGTTGTAAATAAAGATGTGAAGGTTGATAACTTAACTGTGAAACAAGTTCAAGATATCTTCACTGGTAAAGTTACAAATTGGAAAGAAGTAGGCGGTAAAGATGAGAAAATCAATGTAGTTAACCGCCCAGCAGCTTCTGGTACACGTGCTACATTTGAAAAAACAGTTATGAAAGATGCAAAGATCAATGATGGAACAGGTACAACGCAAGATTCTAACGGTGCGGTAGAACAAGCAATTAATTCTACGCCAGGTTCAATCAGCTACCTTGCAATGTCTTACATGGTAGGCGATAAGAAAGGTACATTACAAACTGTAAAAATTGATGGAGCAGAGCCGAAAGTTGAAAATATTTCTTCTGGAAAATACCCATTCTGGTCTTACGAGTACATGGTAACAAAAGGTGAAGCGAAAGAAGCTACAAAAGCTTATATTGACTATGTAAAAGGTACAGAATTTGAAAAACAAGTTGAAGATATGGGTTATATTCCAATGTCTAAATTAAAATAATTGTAATTTAATGGGGCTGGCTGCGAGGCCAGTCTTGTTCATTTCAATCTATAAAGTGGGGTTATGTCCTGTGATGAAGGGGAAAAAACAAATTAACTACGTAAAAAGTGAATATATAGGAAGATCACTTGTTACGTTTTGCGGTATATTTATTGTTATTGTTACGTTAGCGATTATTGGATTCATTTGCGGAAAAGGAATTCAATCTTTTACGCAAAGTGGTATTTCTATTTCTGAAGTTTTGACATCAACGACATGGAGCCCGAATGCTGATAAGGGATCGTTCGGTGCGGTTATTTTTATCGTCGGTTCAACACTCGTTTCAATAGGAGCGGTAGTTATCAGTGCACCAATTGGTCTAGCTCTAGCGATATTTATGAATCTAATTTCACCGAAGTTTGGGAATAAAGTATTAAAGCCTGTTTTAGAATTATTAGTCGGAATTCCTTCCGTTGTATACGGGTTACTAGGGGTTACAATTTTAGTACCTCTTTTACGTGATACATTTGGCGGTGTTGGTTTTAGTTTAATTGCGGGTATTATAGTCTTAAGTATTATGATTTTGCCGACAATTGCCAGTATTGCTTCTGATGCAATTCGTTCTGTTCCGTTTGACTATTTAGAAGCCTCTTATGGTTTAGGGTCAACGAAATGGCAAGCGATTAGTCGTGTCATTGTTCCAGCTGCCAAAAAAGGTATTTTAACAGGAGTTGTTCTAGGGTTAGCGCGTGCTTTCGGAGAAGCGTTAGCGGTTCAAATGGTAATTGGGAATACGATTAAACTACCTGAAAGTATATATAGTCCAACGGCAACGTTGACAGGGATTTTAACGATGGATATGACCAATACATTAAATGGAACGGCTTGGAATAATGCGTTATGGACATTGGCAATGATTTTACTTGTTATTTCTTTCTTATTTATTGTAGTGATTCGAGCAATTGGCCAAAGAGGTGAACGATAACGATGAATGCAAGAACGGTAAACAATATTTGGACTGGTATTTTATATGCAATAGCGGCGTTTGTGGTAGCTTTACTTGTTTTTCTAGTATACGAAATTCTGCAAAAGGGCTGGGGGTTTTGGGATCCAAGTTTCTTATTTGGAGAACCAAGTAATATAAAAGCAGGAGGCGGTATTGGTCCGCAATTATTTAATTCTTCCTATATGCTTGTTATTACACTTATTATTTCGATTCCGTTAGGTTTAGGAGCAGGGATTTATCTTGCGGAATATGCAAAGCAAGGGCGGTTTTTAAGTTTTATCCGTCTGTGTATTGAAACAATGGCATCATTGCCTTCTATAGTTGTTGGTTTATTCGGTTTGTTAGTATTTGTTACCATGACAGGCTGGGGCTACACAGTAATAGGTGGTGCGCTTGCTTTAACAATTTTAAATTTACCAGGTTTAACACGCGTTTGTGAAAGTGCGATTACAGAAGTTCCGCCAAATGTAAAAGAAGCAAGTCTTGGGCTTGGTGCAACAAAATGGCAGACGATTGTTCGTATTATTCTTCCAACTTCTTTACCACAAATTATTACAGGGGTAATTTTAGCGGCTGGGCGTATATTTGGGGAAGCGGCTGCGTTAATTTATACAGCGGGATTAACATCGCCAATTTTAAACTCTGCAGCAGATTTTTCAAGTCCAGCACATCCATTAAACCCATTTCGACCAGCTGAAACGTTAGCGGTTCATATTTGGAAGTTAAATTCTGAGGGGATTATTCCTGATGCGAAGTTAATTGCAACAAAATCAGCGGCGGTATTAATCATTATGGTGTTGCTCTTTAATATCATCGCTCGTTTTACTGCATCTGTACTTCATAAACATTTCACTGGAACGAAAAAGTCTCGCAAAACAACGAAAACAAAAGTAGCTTAATCTCTTCTACCTTAATATTAATAAAAGGCTCTCTGCTTACTAGAAAAGCAGAGGGCCTTTTTGTTTGGCTGTGTTAAATCACTGCATTGATATTAGAATCAACAGAATGAGTGTTTTGTGGTATAGGTAAGGTTGAAAATGATGCAATTACATATGGTAGTGATTAACTATAAAGTGAAACTTTAATCAGTGGGGGGCTTCATTCCCACTGATTATTAACCCTCACCAATTGGGCTTTTACGGACAGTTTATCCCCCGCCTAACTTCTTTGCTTTTTGCTGAATTTTGAGGTGGGGGTATTACTGTCTGCAAATAGCGGGATAAAATTATAATTATATTAATAGTAGAAACAAAAAAATGAGGATGTCCCAAAAGTAGCTGAATAGCTACTTTTAGAGACATCCTTTTTTAAAAACAATATAAAAAGAAAACGTTTTGATTTTGTTAAGCTTTTGGAGTCTCTACATAAGAGTTTACTTGTCGTCTTGTTCGTCTTTTTTTACCGATCTTATCTAATAATTCGTACATAACAGGAACGACGATGAGAGTGAGTATAGTTGAAACAGCTAAGCCACCGATTACAACAACAGCTAAACTTTTAGATACCATGCTGCCAGATTGTGATTGACCGAATAACAATGGCAACATTGCTACTATCGTTGTAATAGCGGTCATAATAATTGGACGTAGCCTTGTGGAACCTGCTTCTAATAAGGCTTCTCGCGCTGTCATACCGTGTTTTTGGTTTTGTTGGACACGTTCTATTAATACAATGGCATTCGTAACAACGATACCGATTAGCATTAATGCACCGATTAATGCGTTTAAATCGACCGGTGTTCTTGAAATGATTAATCCTAAAATACCGCCAACAGCAGCTAATGGAAGGGAGAATAAAATTGCAAACGGTGCACGTGCTTGCCCGAAAGTGATGACCATAATTAAGTATACAATCCCGATTGCAATCCCCATTATCTTAAATAAGTCTGTAAAGCTTTCCTGCATAGATTCAGTTGCACCAGCAACGGTAACCTTTGCTCCATTTGGTAAGTCTAATTCTTTAATGGCTTTGTTTACTTCTGTATTTACTTTACTTAAATCGTCGTCTGTTGCTTCAGCGCTTATTTGAATTGTTTCTTTTCCATCCTTATGGAAGATTTCTGTTTGTAGTTGTTTTTCTGAAATGGATGCGATGTCTTTTAAAGAAATAGACCCACTTACAGGTGATAAAATGTTTGAGTTAAGAATATCATCTTTCTTATTTATATGTTCTTGTTTATGTTCCAACATAAGGGTTGCTTTTTCTTCATCAATTGAAATTTGTCCAATTGGTGATTTCTTCATAAGTAATGAAACTTGTTGTCCTACTGTTTCTGGTGTTAATCCTGCTTGTTCTGCTTTTGCTTGATCAATGTGAAGTTGCCATTCTTTTTTAGATTCTTCTACATTTGATTTTACTTTGGAGAGACTGTCTATACTTTTTAGTTTCGTTCCAACAATATCAGCAGCCTTTTTTAAATCAGTATCATTGTTTGCTGTAACGTTAAATTGTAAGTTGCTTCCACCGCCGAAACTAGAAAAACTTGTTTTTGTATAATCAAATTCGGTTGGTTCAAAAGTTTGCTGTTCTTTTTTTAGTTTCTCAATATATTGATCGATATCGGTACCTTTTTTAAATGCAACAAATATAGTAGCAAGGTTATTTTTCGTTGTTTGTCCCCACTGTGCATCCTCAGCGCTTGAACCTATTCGTAAGCTTACATCCGTTACATCACTGTTAGAAAGTAATTTTTTTTCAAAATCAAAAGCTTGTTGTTTCTTTGTTTCAGTATCGTAATTCGTTGGAAATGTCATACTAATATTTAGCATCGTATCGTCGTCGGATTTTATGTTTGCTTTTGGTAGCAATACGTAAGCTGTGATTGATCCAGCGAATAATAAGAAAGAAGTGAATAAAATAATAAACTTATGTGAAAGCGCCCATTTTAAAATAGCGATATAACGTGTTGAAGATCTGGGACTTCGTTGTTTTGTTTTTTTGAGCAGTAAAAATGCCATAAGCGGAACAACTGTTAATGCAACGAGTAAAGAAGAAAGTATTGAGTATACAACTGCTAATACCATAGGTAACATAAATTCGCCAATTGCACCTGATATAAGGCCGATTGGTAAAAAGACAGCGACTGTTGTTAAGGTAGAAGAAGTAATAGCAACTGCGACTTCTTTTGTAGCATTCAGAATGACGTCTTTTGAAAAGGCATCTTTTTGTAAACGCCGGAAAATATTTTCTATGACAACGATACTATCATCTACAAGACGCCCGACAGCAACCGCTAAACCACCTAAAGTTAAAATGTTTAACGTAATATTAGATTGATCGAGTAAAAAGAGTGTCAGTAAAATAGATAATGGAATGCTGACAACAGCAATTAACGTTGTACGAATATTACGTAAAAAAACTAAAATAATAAATGTCGCAGCAATTGCGCCAAGAATTACTTCCTTGCCCATGCTCATAACAGCATTTTCAACTTGTTCGTGAGTAGATGCCAGCAATTTAATAGTGAAATTATCTTTATATTTTTTGCTGATATCCTTCACCTTTTTATCAATTTCTTTTCCGATTGCCACTGCATTTGCGCTTGGTTCTTTCATGATAACTAACCCCACGCCGTCTTCTCCGTTAACATGTGAAATTGCATCGGAATGTTGCTTTAGTTCTACTTGAGCAATATCCTGTAATTTTACCTGTGGCGTAAGAGTGATATTCTTCATTTCGTCGATATTTTTAATATCCCCAATGACACGAAGTGAGTACTCCTCATTGTTTATAGTGATTTGGCCAGCGGGAGTTGAAGTTTCTTTTCCTTGCAAAGCGGCCAATACTTGCTGGGTTGTCACGTTTTTGTTTTTCATTTCTGTTGGATCTAATGCGATAGAAAGCTCAGTTGTTGATTTTCCGTAATACATAACGTTAGCAACACCATCAATATTTTCGAGTTGTGGGATAATCTCTTTTTCGATTTGTTTTTCATCTGTTTTTGTAAAACCGTTCTCTTTTTGAATAGTGATCTGTGCGAGTGGAATCATAGAAGTATTAAGTTGGCTTACGACCGGTTTCGTAATTTCTTTTGGTAAAGTAACAGCATTGGTGATTTTTTCGACCTCACGCGCTGCATCTTTCATATTAGCTTTAGATGTATAAGCAATATCGATACGCGATAAACCTTCGTGTGTAGAAGAAGTAATTGTATCAACATGTTCCAAATTACGGAATTGTTTTTCGAGAGGTTCTGTTACTTCTTTTGCCATCGTTTCAGCATCTAGCCCTTGAGACAATGTGGTGATGGTTACCGCAGGGTTATCGATACTTGGTAGAAACTCCATCGGTAATTTGGAACCGGAATAAACGCCAAGTATAGAGATGAGCAAAACCATGATGATAATAGCGGCCCGGTTTTTTAATGAAAACCTTGTCAATCTTTCCATAAAGTAATTCCTCCATATATAATGTTTTTTGCCTACTGCTTTACTATATAGCAAATGAATAACGAGTAGAGTTAAGAATATGTAAAATATTTCTAAATAAATTCTTAAGACGATCATTTTTTCAATAAGAAACGATTCTTCTTAATACGGATTGAAAAGAAGTCTTCGATGATAGCCGAAGCGGGAGGAGGTATGAGATATAAATCTAAATTAAAAAACCGACATAAGGCCTTTCTTTTTAGGTGGGAGAGAGCATCCGGCCATGCATAGAAGCGGTCAGATCCTTTTCCTGCCCCAGACACAGTGAAAACAAAGAGAGAAAACGAGTGCAGGTCACCTTTTGTTATCCATAGCCGCGGCTATATGGCGAAAAATCAAAATGGATTTATAGAGATGGTCTAATCTCTTGGTGGGAGAATGGTTGTATTTTGTTCACTTGTTGTGTTCTTCTATAAAGTAGAAGGGATGCTTATTTTGCGTGAACCAATGGAAGATACTCTTTAGAAAACCTAAGTGTGTATTATAATAAAAGTCACGTTTATGAGGTTTAAAAAACATTTCATATATTTTTCAAAAAAGCACTTGCAGTTTTAAAAATGGAATGATATATTAATAAACGTCGCTGATGCGAAACAGCAGAAAGCGAAAAGAAATAAAAGATTATGTTGACATTGAATAACTGAAATGCTAACATGAAAAAGTCGCTACTGAGTGACAGACAAGTTCTTTGAAAACTGAACGAAACAAACAACGTGCAACGTCAATTTTTATTTTTATGATGCTAGACAAACTAACTTTATTGGAGAGTTTGATCCTGGCTCAGGATGAACGCTGGCGGCGTGCCTAATACATGCAAGTCGAGCGAATGGATTAAGAGCTTGCTCTTATGAAGTTAGCGGCGGACGGGTGAGTAACACGTGGGTAACCTGCCTACAAGACTGGGATAACTCCGGGAAACCGGGGCTAATACCGGATAACATTTTGCACTGCATGGTGCGAAATTGAAAGGCGGCTTCGGCTGTCACTTGTAGATGGACCTGCGTCGCATTAGCTAGTTGGTGAGGTAACGGCTCACCAAGGCAACGATGCGTAGCCGACCTGAGAGGGTGATCGGCCACACTGGGACTGAGACACGGCCCAGACTCCTACGGGAGGCAGCAGTAGGGAATCTTCCGCAATGGACGAAAGTCTGACGGAGCAACGCCGCGTGAGTGATGAAGGCTTTCGGGTCGTAAAACTCTGTTGTTAGGGAAGAACAAGTGCTAGTTGAATAAGCTGGCACCTTGACGGTACCTAACCAGAAAGCCACGGCTAACTACGTGCCAGCAGCCGCGGTAATACGTAGGTGGCAAGCGTTATCCGGAATTATTGGGCGTAAAGCGCGCGCAGGTGGTTTCTTAAGTCTGATGTGAAAGCCCACGGCTCAACCGTGGAGGGTCATTGGAAACTGGGAGACTTGAGTGCAGAAGAGGAAAGTGGAATTCCATGTGTAGCGGTGAAATGCGTAGAGATATGGAGGAACACCAGTGGCGAAGGCGACTTTCTGGTCTGTAACTGACACTGAGGCGCGAAAGCGTGGGGAGCAAACAGGATTAGATACCCTGGTAGTCCACGCCGTAAACGATGAGTGCTAAGTGTTAGAGGGTTTCCGCCCTTTAGTGCTGAAGTTAACGCATTAAGCACTCCGCCTGGGGAGTACGGCCGCAAGGCTGAAACTCAAAGGAATTGACGGGGGCCCGCACAAGCGGTGGAGCATGTGGTTTAATTCGAAGCAACGCGAAGAACCTTACCAGGTCTTGACATCCTTTGAAAACCCTAGAGATAGGGCTTCCCCTTCGGGGGCAAAGTGACAGGTGGTGCATGGTTGTCGTCAGCTCGTGTCGTGAGATGTTGGGTTAAGTCCCGCAACGAGCGCAACCCTTGATCTTAGTTGCCAGCATTTAGTTGGGCACTCTAAGGTGACTGCCGGTGACAAACCGGAGGAAGGTGGGGATGACGTCAAATCATCATGCCCCTTATGACCTGGGCTACACACGTGCTACAATGGACGGTACAAAGAGCTGCAAGACCGCGAGGTGGAGCTAATCTCATAAAACCGTTCTCAGTTCGGATTGTAGGCTGCAACTCGCCTACATGAAGCTGGAATCGCTAGTAATCGCGGATCAGCATGCCGCGGTGAATACGTTCCCGGGCCTTGTACACACCGCCCGTCACACCACGAGAGTTTGTAACACCCGAAGTCGGTGGGGTAACCTTTATGGAGCCAGCCGCCTAAGGTGGGACAGATGATTGGGGTGAAGTCGTAACAAGGTAGCCGTATCGGAAGGTGCGGCTGGATCACCTCCTTTCTATGGAGAATTGATGAACGCAGTTCATCAATATACGTTGACTTGTTTCGTTTCGTTCAGTTTTGAGAGAACTAAATCTCTCGAAATGTATGTTCTTTGAAAACTAGATAACAGTGTAGCTCATATTTTTTTAATTAATTTTGGTTAAGTTAGAAAGGGCGCACGGTGGATGCCTTGACACTAGGAGTCGATGAAGGACGGGACTAACGCCGATATGCTTCGGGGAGCTGTAAGTAAGCTTTGATCCGAAGATTTCCGAATGGGGAAACCCACTATACGTAATGGTATGGTATCCTTACCTGAATACATAGGGTATGGAAGACAGACCCAGGGAACTGAAACATCTAAGTACCTGGAGGAAGAGAAAGCAAATGCGATTTCCTGAGTAGCGGCGAGCGAAACGGAATCTAGCCCAAACCAAGAGGCTTGCCTCTTGGGGTTGTAGGACATTCTATACGGAGTTACAAAGGAACGGGGTAGACGAAGCAGCCTGGAAAGGCTCGTCATAGAAGGTAACAACCCTGTAGTCGAAACTTCGTTCCCTCTTGAATGTATCCTGAGTACGGCGGAACACGTGAAATTCCGTCGGAATCTGGGAGGACCATCTCCCAAGGCTAAATACTCCCTAGTGATCGATAGTGAACCAGTACCGTGAGGGAAAGGTGAAAAGCACCCCGGAAGGGGAGTGAAAGAGATCCTGAAACCGTGTGCCTACAAATAGTCAGAGCCCGTTAATGGGTGATGGCGTGCCTTTTGTAGAATGAACCGGCGAGTTACGATCCCGTGCGAGGTTAAGCTGAAGAGGCGGAGCCGTAGCGAAAGCGAGTCTGAATAGGGCGTTTAGTACGTGGTCGTAGACCCGAAACCAGGTGATCTACCCATGTCCAGGGTGAAGTTCAGGTAACACTGAATGGAGGCCCGAACCCACGCACGTTGAAAAGTGCGGGGATGAGGTGTGGGTAGCGGAGAAATTCCAATCGAACCTGGAGATAGCTGGTTCTCCCCGAAATAGCTTTAGGGCTAGCCTTAAGTGTAAGAGTCTTGGAGGTAGAGCACTGATTGAACTAGGGGTCCTCATCGGATTACCGAATTCAGTCAAACTCCGAATGCCAATGACTTATCCTTAGGAGTCAGACTGCGAGTGATAAGATCCGTAGTCAAAAGGGAAACAGCCCAGACCGCCAGCTAAGGTCCCAAAGTGTGTATTAAGTGGAAAAGGATGTGGAGTTGCTTAGACAACTAGGATGTTGGCTTAGAAGCAGCCACCATTTAAAGAGTGCGTAATAGCTCACTAGTCGAGTGACTCTGCGCCGAAAATGTACCGGGGCTAAATACACCACCGAAGCTGCGGATTGATACCTATGGTATCAGTGGTAGGGGAGCGTTCTAAGGGCAGTGAAGTCAGACCGTAAGGACTGGTGGAGCGCTTAGAAGTGAGAATGCCGGTATGAGTAGCGAAAGACGGGTGAGAATCCCGTCCACCGAATGCCTAAGGTTTCCTGAGGAAGGCTCGTCCGCTCAGGGTTAGTCAGGACCTAAGCCGAGGCCGACAGGCGTAGGCGATGGACAACAGGTTGATATTCCTGTACCACCTCTTTATCGTTTGAGCAATGGAGGGACGCAGAAGGATAGAAGAAGCGTGCGATTGGTTGTGCACGTCCAAGCAGTTAGGCTGATAAGTAGGCAAATCCGCTTATCGTGAAGGCTGAGCTGTGATGGGGAAGCTCCTTATGGAGCGAAGTCTTTGATTCCCCGCTGCCAAGAAAAGCTTCTAGCGAGATAAAAGGTGCCTGTACCGCAAACCGACACAGGTAGGCGAGGAGAGAATCCTAAGGTGTGCGAGAGAACTCTGGTTAAGGAACTCGGCAAAATGACCCCGTAACTTCGGGAGAAGGGGTGCTTTCTTAACGGAAAGCCGCAGTGAATAGGCCCAAGCGACTGTTTAGCAAAAACACAGGTCTCTGCGAAGCCGTAAGGCGAAGTATAGGGGCTGACACCTGCCCGGTGCTGGAAGGTTAAGGAGAGGGGTTAGCGCAAGCGAAGCTCTGAACTGAAGCCCCAGTAAACGGCGGCCGTAACTATAACGGTCCTAAGGTAGCGAAATTCCTTGTCGGGTAAGTTCCGACCCGCACGAAAGGTGTAACGATTTGGGCACTGTCTCAACCAGAGACTCGGTGAAATTATAGTACCTGTGAAGATGCAGGTTACCCGCGACAGGACGGAAAGACCCCGTGGAGCTTTACTGTAGCCTGATATTGAATTTTGGTACAGTTTGTACAGGATAGGCGGGAGCCATTGAAACCGGAGCGCTAGCTTCGGTGGAGGCGCTGGTGGGATACCGCCCTGACTGTATTGAAATTCTAACCTACGGGTCTCATCGACCCGGGAGACAGTGTCAGGTGGGCAGTTTGACTGGGGCGGTCGCCTCCTAAAGTGTAACGGAGGCGCCCAAAGGTTCCCTCAGAATGGTTGGAAATCATTCGTAGAGTGCAAAGGCATAAGGGAGCTTGACTGCGAGACCTACAAGTCGAGCAGGGACGAAAGTCGGGCTTAGTGATCCGGTGGTTCCGCATGGAAGGGCCATCGCTCAACGGATAAAAGCTACCCCGGGGATAACAGGCTTATCTCCCCCAAGAGTCCACATCGACGGGGAGGTTTGGCACCTCGATGTCGGCTCATCGCATCCTGGGGCTGTAGTCGGTCCCAAGGGTTGGGCTGTTCGCCCATTAAAGCGGTACGCGAGCTGGGTTCAGAACGTCGTGAGACAGTTCGGTCCCTATCCGTCGTGGGCGCAGGAAATTTGAGAGGAGCTGTCCTTAGTACGAGAGGACCGGGATGGACGCACCGCTGGTGTACCAGTTGTTCTGCCAAGGGCATAGCTGGGTAGCTATGTGCGGAAGGGATAAGTGCTGAAAGCATCTAAGCATGAAGCCCCCCTCAAGATGAGATTTCCCATAGCGTAAGCTAGTAAGATCCCTGAAAGATGATCAGGTTGATAGGTTCGAGGTGGAAGCATGGTGACATGTGGAGCTGACGAATACTAATAGATCGAGGACTTAACCATATAATATGAAGCAATGTTATCTAGTTTTGAGAGAACATGAAAAACTTGTTGACTTTTTATTTCAATCAGGTATAATAGTGTTTGTCTTAAAAGAATATAGTCTGGTAATGATGGCAGAGAGGCCACACCCGTTCCCATACCGAACACGGAAGTTAAGCTCTCTAGCGCCGAGGGTAGTTGGGACCTTGTCCCTGTGAGAGTAGGACGTTGCCAGGCAAAGTGGAGGATTAGCTCAGCTGGGAGAGCACCTGCCTTACAAGCAGGGGGTCGGCGGTTCGATCCCGTCATCCTCCACCATATTATGTCGGAGGGGTAGCGAAGTGGCTAAACGCGGCGGACTGTAAATCCGCTCCTTCGGGTTCGGCAGTTCGAATCTGCCCCCCTCCACCATTTTTACAATTTCTTAATTAATGGGCTATAGCCAAGCGGTAAGGCAACGGACTTTGACTCCGTCATGCGCTGGTTCGAATCCAGCTAGCCCAGCCATTTAAGAGCCATTAGCTCAGTTGGTAGAGCATCTGACTTTTAATCAGAGGGTCGAAGGTTCGAATCCTTCATGGCTCACCATTTTAAATTTTGCGGGTGTGGCGGAATTGGCAGACGCACCAGACTTAGGATCTGGCGCCTTTGGCGTGGGGGTTCGACTCCCTTCACCCGCACTTTTAATCTAATAACTCATACATGTCTTGCGGAAGTAGTTCAGTGGTAGAATACAACCTTGCCAAGGTTGGGGTCGCGGGTTCGAATCCCGTCTTCCGCTCCAATTTCCAGTATGACATGCCGGGGTGGCGGAACAGGCAGACGCACAGGACTTAAAATCCTGCGGTGGGTGACCACCGTGCGGGTTCGACCCCCGCCCTCGGCACCATATGCGCCCGTAGCTCAATTGGATAGAGCGTTTGACTACGGATCAAAAGGTTAGGGGTTCGAGTCCTCTCGGGCGCGCTTTATTAACGGGAAGTGGCTCAGCTTGGTAGAGCACCTGGTTTGGGACCAGGGGGTCGCAGGTTCGAATCCTGTCTTCCCGATAGTTTTAACATGGGGCCTTAGCTCAGCTGGGAGAGCGCCTGCCTTGCACGCAGGAGGTCAGCGGTTCGATCCCGCTAGGCTCCACTTTAATATGAATATGGAGGAATACCCAAGTCTGGCTGAAGGGATCGGTCTTGAAAACCGACAGGCGGCGAGAGCCGTGCGGGGGTTCGAATCCCTCTTCCTCCTCCATTTATTTTAAAGAAAAATTTTTATTATCAAGGGCTACTAGCTCATCGGGAGTATAACCCGAAATTCATAAATTGAAATTACTATATAGTGATTTCGCTAAGATTCACTTTCACGGAGGAATACCCAAGTCTGGCTGAAGGGATCGGTCTTGAAAACCGACAGGCGGTGAGAGCCGTGCGGGGGTTCGAATCCCTCTTCCTCCTCCATTTTTCTAAAAGAATATTGTATCGTCGCGGGGTGGAGCAGTCTGGTAGCTCGTCGGGCTCATAACCCGAAGGTCGCAGGTTCAAATCCTGTCCCCGCAACCAATGGTCCCGTGGTGTAGTGGTTAACATGCCTGCCTGTCACGCAGGAGATCGCCGGTTCGACCCCGGTCGGGACCGCCATTTTTTGGCTCGGTAGCTCAGTCGGTAGAGCAGAGGACTGAAAATCCTCGTGTCGGCGGTTCGATTCCGTCCCGAGCCACCATTTCTACATAAACATGCCGGCTTAGCTCAATTGGTAGAGCAACTGACTTGTAATCAGTAGGTTGGGGGTTCAAGTCCTCTAGCCGGCACCACTTAGGGGCATAGTTTAAAGGTAGAACAGAGGTCTCCAAAACCTCCAGTGTGGGTTCAATTCCTACTGCCCCTGTATTGAAAAGTTAAGGGCCTATAGCTCAGCTGGTTAGAGCGCACGCCTGATAAGCGTGAGGTCGATGGTTCGAGTCCATTTAGGCCCACCATATTCCGCAGTAGCTCAGTGGTAGAGCTATCGGCTGTTAACCGATCGGTCGTAGGTTCGAGTCCTACCTGCGGAGCCATGGCCCGTTGGTCAAGCGGTTAAGACACCGCCCTTTCACGGCGGTAACACGGGTTCGAATCCCGTACGGGTCATAGATTTTAAAGCCGTCAGAAATGTTGATTTAACAACATTTCTGACGGCTTTTTTGTTTTGACTCAGCGATTGACTCGAATTTTAGGATTTCAGCAAATTCATAAATTAGCCGTGATTTTTTCACCTTCTGTTACTTGTACTTTTTGGGAGTTTCTAAAATATGGTATACTCTACTTGTGAGAGTGGAGTACCCATCTTAGAAATTTTGATTCTAATGGTTGTGCTCTTTTTTTGTGTCAACACATTCTTCATTTGTTCTAACTATATAAATCCATTTGGATTTTTGGTAAAAAGACAGAGAGAGAAAAAATGAATGGAGGCATATTTTATGATTTTAATTGTAAAAATGGATATCAACAATTACGACCTTGCCACTTTAATGAGGCTGTTGCCTCTTTTAGAACAAGAGACGCAATTGCAAGTATCTCGTTTTCAAATGCCTGAGGACAAAAAGCGAACTCTTCTCGGTAATTATGTAGCGAAGTGCTTAATCGCACGATATACCCAGCAAAATATAGAACACGTACATTTTACGACTAATGCATATGGTAAAAAGACAGTACAAAAAAGTCCTATTTCATTTAATCTTTCTCATGCTGGTAAATGGGTCGTGATTGCCTTATCAACAAATGAGTCAATTGGTGTTGATGTTGAAAAGATGGAACCAATTGATATTTGGGAGGTTGCGACATTCTTTAGCATAGCAGAACAACGGTATTTAAAAGGATTAGTGGGAGAAGAAGCAGAGCATGCATTTTATCGTATATGGACAGCGAAAGAAAGCTTTTTGAAATGTATTGGTAGGGGATTAAGTCAACCGCTAGATACATTTATAGTTCCGCTTCACTCTTCCGCTCAGCCACAATCAATTGAAAGTGCAACTGTATACAGTAATACTATTCAAGTATATTCATTTCAAATTGATTCTGAACACTGGTGTAGTATTAGTACAAATGACTTCAAATTTCCGGTAGACATAATGACCTTATCTAAGGATTTTTCAGTCTTAACAAGTGAACAGATGAAGATGAAATAGCCTTAGGATCATCCTCAAATTGGCAACCCATATTGCTATTTTGGATCAAGGGAAAGTCATGAAAGAATTTACGATGAGCACCCTTCGTGAAAGCGGTGTTGATTTAGAGGATTATTTTCTAACAATGTTGCATGCATAAATCTTCAAAGAATATTTACTATCCACTTAACTATTATTTTTTTTTGTAATATAATGAACTTATGACTCTAAAAATTTTTAAAGTCATAAATATACGTAAGCAAATGCAATTTAAATAGGAAAGAGTGGAGAAAAATATGGCTAGAGGATTTACAACAGAAGAAAAAGCGAAAATTAAGGAGAACCTACTAAAAGAATGCGAAAAAAGCTGGGTTGAGTACGGTTACAAGAAAACGAACATTGACTTGTTATGTGCAAAAGTAGGCATTTCAAAAGGAGCGTTCTACATTTTCTATCAAACAAAAGAACAGTTATTCTGTGATGTCATGGATCAGATGCAAGAACGGTTGATTCGTTACATGAATGATGAAATTACCCGCAATCCTACAAAAGAAGGGTTCATGAATGGGTTCAAAAAAATGTATCAAGAATATGGAAAAGGAAACTGGGTGAGAAATTTAACTAGTCCGGAGTTTGTTGTTCTTCTAAACAAACTGCCTAAAGAGCGTTTGGAAAATCACAATCCAGATTACACCATTTTTATATTAAGAGATGCCATCGAAAAAAGTCATTTGGTCTTAAAAGTATCAGAACAAAAAGTGATTGGAACTTTGTCAGCTTTGTTAGCAATTTTAGGGAGTAAGGATTCCTTAGGCTACGACCATTATGAAGTCTTTGAATTATTGCTTCATAGTGTTATTGATGAATTATTTGAATAATGAATTTGAAGGGAGTATGTGAAAAATCTCGTTGCAATTGAGCTGAAAAAAATTAATCTAAAAAACCAATTCTTAGTTTTGCTCTTATGTAATTTATTGATTCTTTTTTTAAGCGTTACTTTAAAAATATTAGTACCAAATCAAATTGAAATGGTTTCCCAGAATGGGGCAGCACTTCCTGCAGTCCAGCTAGAAACAATGACAATTATTGATACTTTGATAAAAGCTGTCTTCATTGTATGGGAAGCCGTTTTGCTTGCTGAGATGATTGTTGCAGAGTTTAAAACCAAAACTGCACTTATGTTCTATACGTATCCTGTTAAGATCACTAAAATTATTTTGGCTAAATTGCTTATTATTTTAAGCATGATGTTTGGATATATGCTGTTGTCTGAGGTTTTTCAAAATAGTGCATTCTATGTTCTTGGTTTGTTTGTACCATCAATGGGTTATCAAATGAATGTAAGCATGTTGCCAGCTATTTTTGTAACAACAATTGCGGGTCTGTTATTAGGGCTGATTTCCTTGTGTGTGGGAATTATGTATCGTTCAACAGTTGGAACTGTGGTGACATCTATTTTGATATTATGTGTGGTTACTTCCGCAGCGGCCGGTCCTGGGGGAATGATTTCTAAAGTTTCAGTTGCACTAGTCCTAGGGGGGGGAGGTTTGATTTCGGGTGGATACGCCCTCAAAAAGATTGCGAAAGAAGAATTGGTTTAGGGGGAATGATTAAAATATAAAGAGGTGTTGTATTTGGGTAAGGCATATAAAGTGAGTTCCGCACAAATTAGATGACAATCTTTTGTGTCAATACGATGGGAGCAAGTAAACCAGTAGAAATCATATCTACTATTTCATATACAATCATTTCTTGAGTACTGCTCAAGAAATATTTGAAGGCAAAGAAAGAAGGGAATGAAGGCCAAATGAAAACAGCAACACTAGAAAACATGCAATTCGTGTTGGAAAGGCATTACATTTCAGCCTCATTAAAAAATATAGACATTTACTTGGAAAGAGGCTTGTTAGACATTCAAACAGAAGATAGGGAAGACATTTATGTCGGATACTATTTATCTAATAAAGACAGAGAAAAATCATTTACCTATAAATCTAGTATTGTAGGACAAACATTATATGTGCAGTTGAAACGTAAAAATGTATTTGTGCCATTTAACTTTTTTGATGGTCTTGTATTGAAAATCCGTATTCCTAAATATTACCGTGAAAATATCAATATCGCTACTGCAACGGGAAAAATTTTCGTGACACAACAGCAGGCACATTTTAATGAATGTGTTGTTAAATCTACAACTGGTAATATTTCTTTGCTTGAAGTGGATGCTAATCGACTAACTGTAACGTCGACTACAGGAAACATTCACGTAAAAACGCCTCGTTCCCAAGGGTTTGATAATAATCGGTTTAAGGTAAAAACTACTGCTGGAAAAGTGGTAATTGATGCGATGAACCTCTACCATACAATGGATGTGAAATCTGTAACCGGAGATATTGTTCTAGGCATAGATAGTCAACTTACCAGCTACGATATCCATTTTAAAAGTATTTCTGGGCGCATGCCTGCAACAAGTATTAAGACGGCCAGCTCTGAAGCTTGTCAAATATATGTAAATACAGTATCGGGCAATATTTTGTTCGAAAAATTTAATAGAGAATAGGAGTTTTATTATGCCTTCATTACAATCATTTATGCCTCAAATTGATGAATCAACTAGACATTTAGGAAATATGATTTTTCTGGGATTTGGTGGTGTTTGTATTTTAATTGGTCTGTTTGTAATGCTTATCAATCGTCGAAACAGTACCAAAATCAGAAGAAATATTGGATTAGGTTTACTAATAGTAGGCTTTTTGTCGCTAGTGAATAATTTAACGCAATTACTATATTGGAATTAAGGAGGTATATAAGTAAATGACAGAAGCTGTATGGGTGTGTCTTCCTCACGCTGCAGGGAATGGCAACTATTATCGTGATTTATTGTCAGCTAACTTTTCAGTGTTAGGCGTTGATTATCCCGGTCACGGTAGTCGGATTCATGAAGCACTTTGTACAGATATGAAGCAATTGTTAGACGATGTGGAACAAATGATAAAAAATCAGTGGGAAAAGCTAGAAGGAAAGCGTATTTTCTTTTTTGGTCATAGTATGGGCGGTGTGGTCGCTTATGAGGTTGCTAAGCGCTTAGAAAAAAACAATTTTCCATTGAAGGTTTAGTCATTTCTTCTAAAGCTTCTCCAATATATGATTTAGAGCATCGTGTTTCTTATCAACGAAATAAAGATGAAATGGACGATATGTTGCGAAATTTAGGTGGTACTCCTGCAGAAGTGTTGGAACATGAAGAATTATGTGAATTGGTTAAGGAAATCTTGTTTGCAGATTTAAGTACTTTGCACTCTTATCAAGCATTAAGCGTACGAACAAGGGAGGAAGTGGTACCTTTAAATATTCCAATTTACTTGTTGTATGGAACAGAAGATGTGGTAAGTGCTGAAAGTATGGAAAGTTGGGCATGCTATACTCATTTTCCATGTCAGATGCTACAATTGCAGGGGAATCATTTCTACTTTATGGAAAGTAAGAATGCTTTTGAAGCAATACTTCAAGATATTTCACGAAAAAATCACATCGAAGTATTCGTCTGAATGAAAGCTTATAATAAAGAAGCCGTTAAATGCCAACTTGAAAAAGGCGCTTAATGAATTTTTTGAAGATAGAGGTCGGTATCCTTTTTGGATGATGAAGTACACTTTTATTGCTATATAAATACAAATTAAAAAACCGACATTAAACCCTTCTTTTTAGGTGGGAGAGAGCATCTGGCCATGCATAGAAGCGGTCAGATCCTTTTCCTGCCCCATGCCATGCCAAGTGAAAACAAAGGTGCAGGTCACCTTTTGTTATCCATAGCCGCGGCTTATATGTCGAACAATCAAAATGGATTTATATATATTTTGCTATTTCCTTTGCGCTTGTATTATTAAAACAGAGACGAATGTGTTGTTATATCAACGATTTTTTATTATTCAGTAGATGTAATTTAGCAATTGTTTTTCTTTTTTAGATTCCGTACAAGTCCTTACAACCTTAACTTGCGCTATCTACATAGTTTTCGTTATTTTCAAATTTGCTATTGAAATTCTCTTTATAACGGAAGTTATTGGGAAAGGATTTGATGAGTCCCGTATGGATCATAATGAAAGAGTCAGCAATTTGCTGGCTCTTTTTTCTTGAGGAAAAAATCATGTAAGAGTTCAATTCTTTCTTAACATATCATGTGAAATAAATAAAGGGAATTTGGAAAAGCTATAGTATGTATAAAAGGAGGGAATAGAATCGCATGACAACAGTAAAAGAACTTATGAGTACCGATATTGTACAATGTACGCCGCTAGATAATGTATATGAAGCGGCTGTGAAAATGAAAGAAGAAGCGGTTGGTATGATTCCGGTTGTAGAAAATAATACAGTAGTTGGTCTTGTTACAGATCGTGATTTAGTTGTACGTGGAATTGCGGAGAAACATCCGGGCTCTAATAAAATTACAAATGTGATGACCACGGATATAGTTTCAGTATCCCCTAACGATCCCATTGAAAAGGCAACAGAGTTAATGGCACGACATCAAGTAAGAAGACTACCAGTAGTAGAAAACGGGCAACTTATTGGGATGTTAGCACTAGGTGATTTAGCAGTAACAGAACAAGCGGATGATCAAGCTGGATTTGCTTTAAGTGAGATATCAGAGCATACAGAATAAAGAGTGAGTCTTAACACTTTTTCAAAGGAAATAACCTATATAAGTACAAATTAAAAAACCGACATAGAACCCTTCTTTTTAGGTGGGAGAGAGCATCTGGCCATGCATAGAAGCGGTCAGATCCTTTTCCTGCCCCATGCTAAGTGAAAACAAAGAGAGAAAACGAGTATAGGTCACCTGTTGTTATTCATAGCCGCGGCTATATGTCGAAAAATCAAAATGGATTTATATAGCGTTTCTAGGTATCGAATGATAGTGTGTCGGATACCTTTTACTAACACTACATAGCCAAAAAATTGTTAGTATTATGTATCCGAAATGCTATACTGGGCATATGTAAGAGCGTCTAGTCCTGTGCCTTCAATTTATTCAACCAAACATCAGAGGGAAATAAAAGACATCGATGAAACTCTTTAATTTATTTCAATTTCATTTGAAGTTTTGTTAACAACTCTTCTTATTAACGTTTAAAATTATGAAAGTGCTATACTAGTAAATATAAATTCTATGCAT
This sequence comes from Bacillus sp. DX4.1, assembly GCF_030348195.1. Taxonomy (NCBI): domain Bacteria; kingdom Bacillati; phylum Bacillota; class Bacilli; order Caryophanales; family Bacillaceae; genus Bacillus; species Bacillus sp. DX4.1. The sequence continues at coordinate 894,305 of NZ_JAUCFT010000008.1, forward strand.
GGTTTTTAATATGATGATAGTAATAATTAAGATATAAGCTGTTAAATTTTTAGGTGCTTTACATATATAAAAAATGGAGGGGGAATTATATGAGGGCTGTACAGAGCAATCCTAATTGGAATTTGGTTACGGATGCGTATGTTGAACCAGATAATTTTGCGGATTTATTTTCTTTACTTGTACCTGCTCGTCCAAAAGGTGAAGGGAAAGATAGAACAATTTTAGCATGGAAAGAAAAAGAATTTTATAAAAAAGACAATTTAGCTCCATTTATCTTATATGGAATGAATAAAGTGAAGGACTTGCCACAATTTCATAAAGATGAAATACCAACTTTGGTTCGAATTGTTCGTTTATGTCAGGAAATCGGATGGTATAAAGAAGCCTATACATTTATGGTAAGTCAAAGATTAGATGAATTTGTACATACATCAATGGAATATGAAACATGGGATATTTTGACACAAGTTGTAGCTTGGAATTATTTAATTATAAAATATAGAGTCGGTGAATTAGAAATTAAAGACGTAATGATTTGGGAAAGAATTAAATTTAATGAAGAATGTATTGAAAAATGTAATAAACTATTGTTTCATAAAGAAATGATGGAGCTTACATTCTTTTATCTATGTAAGCAGGCAAAAACATTATCAAAAGAACAACTAGATCAAGATATGATGAGCTTAGCAGTATACTGTAATAAATATGTTTATGATTTATACATATTTGACTTATTAAAAAAATATCGTAAGTGTACTGATTTTTTAACATACTATGGACCTAGTCGTTCTGTTATTGCATGTCAAAGAGCTGTAATTGCTCAAATCTCTGATCGTCTTAATCCGTTAAAAACAACGCATGTGGATGATTATTTATATGTAATGAAAGAAATGATGGAGCATATGTCGTTTGAGTTTATGGATAGATACGAGAATTTCATTGGAAAGCTGTTATCATATGTACCATTTTTTGAAATGATCCAAGTTCCACAACATGCTTATTATTGTGAAGAGTTGATGTATATTTGTAAGGGAATTGAATACAAAGAAGAAATGCTACGTAATTATATATTTATACAATTGCATGATTGTTTGCCATCATTTATTAAACAATTTTTAAAAAATAAGCGTTATGCAACCATTCATGATATTTTATTTTATTGGTGTGATGATGAACAGAGAATGGGTTTAGAGAAGAAATATAATTTGAGCTTTATTTATGAGCGATATGCTTGTGGATAGCAGCTCTATCTATATGAATTAAAAATAAAAGGATCTCATTTCAAATGAGATCCTTTTATATAAATACAAATTAAAAAACCGAAATAAAACCCTTCTTTTTAGGTGGGAGAGAGCATCCGGCCATGCATAGAAGCGGTCAGATCCTTTTCCAGTCCAGACATAGTGAAAACAAAGAGAGAAAACGAGTGCAGGTGACCTTTTGTTTTCCATAGCCGCGGCTATATGTCGAAAAATCAAAATGGATTTATATATTTTTAATAATCGGTGTATAGCATTCACTCTCTATGTTTCTTGTTGTTGTTTCTTACGATGGTAGTCAGGCACGTATATATACTGGGATACAACAAGTAGAATGGCCATAAAAAATACAGGGAATATAGCAGATTTATGTAAGCCGCTAGAAATCACATTTGTGATAAAACTACTTAGGATAAAAAATGCAGTATACACATGAGAAATTTGTTGTTTTAAGCGGATTTTGAATGCTTCCATCAAAATTTCAAACGTAACAAATAAGATGGTGATAACTAAGAAGACAACATTTGTATTGTAAATTAATAAACAATAAATTAGACCCAAAAAAGCTAGATATTCAATAATTAATGAGATATTACGTGGCATACGATATTACCGAACTAAGTAAGGCAGTGGGTCAACTGCGTTTGTTTTTTCAAAATTCCATTCACCGTTATGTAATTCAAAATGGAGATGTTGTCCAAAAGAATGACCTGTATTTCCCATATGGCCTAATAATTGCCCCATTTGAACTTGATCACCAGCTTGTACAGCACGATCTTTCAGATGAGCATAAACCGTTGTATATAATTTTTCTTTTATGTGATGAGTAACAAATACGACGTTACCATAGCTTGCAGAATAGTAGGATTTCAAAACTGTACCTGCAGCCGCAGCTTGAATAGAAACATCTCCAGGAGCTGCAATATCCACACCATAATGCATTTGTTCCCAACTAATATCGAATGTTGAGCTAACTTTACCTTGAGCAGGGAATTTGAAAACAGCTGGAATGGAAGGAGTATCCTGCTTTGCTTGTGGTTGTTTTTGTAGTATATAATGTTGTGCGACATATCCATAACCGGAGCCAAAACGAATTTTATACCAAGTACCCACTGTTTCTACCACTTGTACTTGGGTACCATTTTGTAAAGAGCCAATTGCGGTGGTGTTTGTTCCTGCACCACTACGGACTTTTAATGTAGGTGCTGCAACATAATAGGAAGGTGCACCTTGTACAGTCATACCTTTTACTAATGGTTGTGAACCACTAGATACAAAGTCCCTCTTCACGTATCCTACTTTTCCATTGTGAGAGATTTGATACCAATCGCCATGTGTTCCTTGAATGGTAATGAATTTACCATTTGGTAATACATCAAGAATAGAAGAGTGTGTATTAGGTTCAGAACGAACGTTTAGTGCATTTGCATTTACAATATATTGGTTGTTAAGCTGAGCTGGTTTTGTAAGTGAAATATCATTCTTTTTTATGTAACCAGTTTTATCTTGTACGTTTACCTTATACCAATCTTGTATTGTTTCAAGAATTGTAACGGGTGTGTTATATGTAATACTGGCAATTGAATCACCATTCACTTCAGCATTTTGATATAACTCTACTGTCTCTGTTGTTACATATCCAATTTTTTCTGTCGGCTTTTGTTGGGCTGCTGCAGTATGCATGTTTACCTCAGTCATGGACGGAAGCAAGGAAGTCACTGCAACAGTAGCCGCCGTAAAAGCTGTAGCTTTCATTTTCATTTAATAATGGACCCCCTCATAGGATGTATTATTACATTGTTGATTATATATAAATACAAATGAAAAAACCGACATAAACCCCTTCTTTTTAGGTGGGAGAGAGCATCCGGCCATGCATAGAAGCGGTCAGATCCTTTTCCTGCCCAGACATAGTGAAAACAAAGAGAGAAAACGAGTGCAGGTCACTTTTTGTTATCCATAGCCGCGGCTATATGTCGAAAAATCAAAATGGATTTATATAGTATAAAGATATAATATTTGTGCGTTGTTTACATCAATGTAATAAGATTAAAAACCTTTTTTAATTGTATAGAAATATATTAAAAGGATAACAGATTTATAATGATTAGGAAATGCATGGGAGATATTGGCGTTTTATGAACATACAATTTGTTTTTATAATAATATATAGTGGGATTTTCATCAGTAGAGCGGCTTTTACCTATTAATGGTGAGCCATGCCATGAGGTTTTACGGGCGTGACGACCATGGAGATTCCTTTATGTATCATATATATAAATACAAATGAAAAAACCGACATAAACCCCTTCTTTTTAGGTGGGAGAGAGCATCGGCCATGCATAGAAGCGGTCAGATCCTTTTCCTGCCCAGACATAGTGAAAACAAAGAGAGAAAACGAGTGCAGGTCACCTTTTATTATCCATAGCCGCGGCTTATATGTCGATAAATCAAAATGGATTTATATATCATATAGACCATTCGTGTAGCATAAAGTGAAACTTTAATCAGTGGGGGTATTACTGCCCGCAAATAGCGGGATAAATTAGGTCGTAGGTTAAAACAGTTGCTGATGATTGATGACAGTGTTATACTGACTATGTTAATTTAATATTGTGCTAGGAGAGCTGGTGTTGCCGGCTGAGAGTAAGACCGAGAGTCTTTGATCCTTTCACCTGATCTAGATTATGCTAGCGTAGGGAAGCAACTTGGACATGAATGTTAGGTCCCCGTTTCTTTATGTTAAGAAACGGGGATTTTTTATTTGAAAATTTTATAGAGAAAACCACTAGGGGTGCTGTGAATGCTGAGAGAGGATTAATCCTTAACCCTTACAAACCTGATCTAGGTAATACTAGCGAAGGGAAGTGGAACGACAAATAGATGCTCATTTATTTGCTGTACCCACTTCTTATATATTAGGAGTGGTTTTTTTATTTTTCCGGATCTAATGGGCAGTAAATCTCCATCTCCAAGTCATGAGTAATCAAAGAAAAGAGGGGAAACCTGCCCACTGATAGAAGTTGCAGTGTACATAAATAGGTATAAAGGAAGGGGAAGTATAAATGAAATTTTGTGAGAGGTTATTTGAAACCGTGCAACCTGTTTGGGAGAAAAGTCATAATCATCCGTTTGTGACTGGAATGGGTGATGGTACATTAGAAAAAGATAAATTCCAATATTACATCATACAAGATTACTTATATTTGCTAGATTATGCAAAACTATATGCAATTGGAGTTGTAAAAGCGACAAATCCACAAATCATGGCAAAGTTTGCTGAGCAAATAGATGGGATTTTAAATGGAGAAATGTCTATTCATAAGCAGTATGCAAAACGTCTCGGTATTTCTGCCCAAGAGATGGAACAAGCAAAACCATCCGCTAAAAATTTAGCGTATACGAACTATATGATGTCAGTATCACAAAATGGTACACTTGCCGAATTAATTGCAGCGCTCCTTCCATGTATGTGGAGTTATTGGGAAATTGGAAAGCGTTTAAATGATATGCCAGGAGCGAGAGATCATGAATTTTTTGGTGAATGGATTCAAGGATATAGCTCAGAAGAGTACGGAAACCTTTGTACTTGGTTAATGGATTTATTAAATGATTTAGCTATTGGAAAACCTGAACAAGAACTAGCTCGTTTAGAAGAGATTTTCTTATATTCCAGCCGCTTTGAATATTTATTCTGGGATATGGCCTATCGTAAGGAGATGTGGGGTTTTGAGGAGCAAGAGCATACTACAGTTTCATAATGTTTCCTTTCATTATGATGAAAAGCCAATCATAAATAGTCTTAATGCTAACATACAAGAAAAAGAGTTTGTTAGCATCATTGGACCGAGTGGCTGTGGCAAAAGTACATTATTTCGTCTTATTACAGGATTAGAAGAACCGATGGCTGGAACGATTCAACTGACAGAAACAACAAGTCATCCTGTAGGATATATGCCACAAAAAGATATGCTTTTACCATGGAGAACCATTATTGAAAATGCAGCGCTGCCGCTAGAGTGTCAGGGGATAAAGAAAAAAGAAGCTCATACACAGGCAAAGGCGCTTTTAGAACAATTTGGTTTGCAAGGATATGAGAAAAAATATCCGAAAGACTTATCAGGTGGTATGCGGCAGCGTGTTTCATTTATTAGAACGCTATTAACTGGCGGCGAAGTTTTATTATTAGATGAGCCATTTAGTGCACTGGATGCATTAACGAAGGCCACATTGCAAGAATGGCTGTTTGAACAATGGAAACATTGGCAAAAAACGATTCTATTTATTACGCATGATGTGGAAGAAGCGCTTTACCTTTCCAATCGAATTTTTGTTGTGACGGAGCAACCTATCACAACTTTGACAGAGCGTGTTGTTCCACTTGGAGCTGATCGTTCAAGAAAAGATTTGTATAAGCCGGAAATATTAGATTTAAAAGATGAGCTGCTTGGTATGCTGCAAAGGCAGGTGCTCGTATGAAGCGTGTTACAGAATTTTTACCTGCGCTGATTGTGAGCAGTATTTTACTTGTTAGCTGGGAAGTGGGAGCTAGGATTGTAGATGAGATGTACATATTGCCATCTCCAACTGCAATTCTAGCTAAAATGTGGGCTTTACGTGACATATTACTGACTGTTCATTTACCAGCGACGCTATACGTAGTATTGATAGGAGTTGTAATTTCTATCGTGTTAGGTGTTGGGGTAGCGATAGTAATGAATGCGAGTACATGGATGGAGAGAGCATTTTATCCGCTTTTAGTTGCTTCACAAACAATTCCAATTACAGCGCTAGCGCCATTATTCGTTTTATGGTTTGGTTATTCGATTTGGAGCAAAGTAATTGTTACCGTTTTGATTACGTTTTTCCCGATTGCGGTAAATACGTACGATGGTCTGCGCAGTACGAAAAAGGAATGGGAAGAGCTGTTAGTTACATACGGTGCAACGAAAAAAGATATATTTCTAAAGTTAAAGTTGTCATCTGCACTCCCATACTTTTTCTCGGCTTTAAAAATCGCGGTGCCACTTAGTGTAATTGGTGCTGCGATCGGTGAGTGGCTTGGTGCACAAGCTGGACTTGGATACTTTAGTAAGCGAATGATGACGCAGTTAGACGGAGCAGGTGTATTTGCACCGATTGTATTGTTATCATTGCTTGCTATTTTCTTTGTGTTACTTGTTTCTATGTTAGAAAAGAAATTTATTAGTTGGAGGAAACATTCATGAAATTATTCAAACGCATCTTTGTGTTTACACTATTAGTTGCAATGATTGCAGGATGTTCTAGCAATTCATCATCAGAGAAGAAAAAAGCTGAAAAAGAAGTAACAGTTATGCTCGATTGGTATCCAAATGCGGTTCATAGCTTTATCTATACGGCAATTGAAAAAGGATACTTTAAAGAAGAAGGAGTGAAAGTTAATATCAAATTTCCTTCTAATCCAACAGATCCATTAACGTTAGCGGCAGCAGGAAAAGTAACAGTTGGTTTATATTATCAGCCGGATGTTGTCATTGCAAGAGCCAATGAACAAATACCAGTGAAATCAATTGGGGCTGTTGTGCGCTCACCATTAAACCGTGTTGTATCGTTAAAATCAGCTGGAATTACTTCACCAAAAGATTTAGAAGGAAAGACAGTTGGTTATTCTGGAACACCTTTAAGTGAGGAATATTTAAAAACGATGGTAAAAGAAGATGGTGGTAATCCAGATAACGTAAAAGTAGTAGATGTTGGGTTTGATTTAGTACCAGCGCTAATTACGAAAAAAGTAGATGCTGTAACAGGGGCATACATTAACCATGAAGTTCCTGTTATGCGTCATGAAGGTCATGAGCCAGCGGACTTTAATCCAGCTGATTATGGCGTTCCGAATTATCATGAGCTTGTTTTTGTAACAGGTGATAAAACGTTGAAAAAAGATAAAGAAGCGTTACAAGCATTTTTACGCGGTGCAAAAAAAGGATATGATTTCATGAAGAAAAATCCAGATGAAGCACTCAATATTTTATTAGATCATCAAGAAAAAGAAAACTTCCCACTTGTTCCAGAAGTTGAAAAAGAGAGTATGAAAATTTTATTAGAAAAAATGGAAACGAAAGATGAGCCGTTTTTATCAGATACAAAAGAGTCATGGGAAAAACAAAATAAATGGCTGAAAGAAAAAGGTATGACAAAAGAAATCGTTCCTGCAAACGAATTATTCGAAAACATTTTAAAGTAGGCGAATGAATATGAAAGACGAGCTCCATGTTATCTCGAATGGTCAGATGACATTCAAAGAGTTAGCGAATGTAGCGATGCAAATTGAGAGTGAGATTGATTATTTGCATATTCGTGAGCGTGAAAAAAGTACGAAAGAATTATATGAAGGTGTGGCGGAGCTCCTAAAAGGGGGCTTTCCCGCTTCTAAGCTTGTAATTAATGATCGAATCGATATTGCCATACTTTTAAACATTCCACGCGTGCAATTAGGATACAGAAGTGCTGATGTCAGGTCTGTGAAAGAAAAATTTTCTTATTTACATGTTGGTTATTCTGTACATTCTCTAGAAGAAGCGATAACTGCCTTCAAAAATGGAGCAGATTCACTTGTTTATGGGCATATATTTCCGACAAGCTGTAAGAAAGGTGTTCCAGCAAGAGGGCTAGAAGAAATTTCAGATATGGCAAGACGGTTAACGATACCCATTACAGCAATTGGAGGGATAACGCCTCAAAATACAGCGAACGTACTTCAAGCTGGTGTAACTGGCATTGCAGTTATGTCTGGAATTGTAAGTGATCGAGATCCGTATGAGCAAGCAAGATTATACAAGGAAACAATAAGAAAGTGGGCGGGAAATCATGAGTAAGATATATGATGTAGCCATTATTGGCGGTGGTGTAATTGGTAGTTCAGTTGCACACTTTCTAGCGGAAAGAGGTTACCGAGTAGCAATTGTTGAAAAGCAAAGGATTGCATCTGAAGCTTCTAAGGCGGCTGCGGGTTTACTCGGTGTACAAGCGGAGTGGGATGAATACGATCCGCTGTTTGAACTTGCTAGAAAAAGCCGTGTGATGTTTCCAAATCTTGCAGAAGCTTTACGTGAAAAAACGGGTATTGATATTGGGTATGAAGAAAAAGGGATTTATCGTATTGCTCAAAATGAAAATGAGAGGGCGAGGTTGCTTCACATCATGAAGTGGCAGCAGCAAATAGGAGAAGCGTCCCATTTTATTTCTGGGGAGCAGCTTCGTGACAAAGAGCCCTATCTATCTCCTTCCATTATTGGGGCGGTGTATCATCCAAAAGATGGTCATGTCATTGCACCAGATCTTACCAATGCGTTTGCGCACTCTGCCGCGATATCTGGTGCAGATCTATATGAACAAACAGAAGTATTTGATATTCAAATGGAAAAGAATCGCGTAACTGGAATTGTTACGAATGAAGGTACGATTTTATGTGAAAAAGTAGTGATTGCTGGTGGTTCTTGGAGTACAAAGCTACTCCACTATTTTAAGAAAGACTGGGGTACATATCCTGTAAAAGGAGAAGTTGTTGCCGTGCATAGCCGTAAGCCGCTTTTACAAGCGCCTATTTTTCAAGAGCGGTTTTATATCGCACCGAAACGTGGCGGACGCTATGTAATTGGGGCAACGATGAAGCCTCATACCTTTAATAAATCTGTACAACCGGAAAGTATTACGGCGATATTAGAGCGTGCTTACACGATTCTACCAGCCTTAAAAGAAGCGGAATGGGAAAGCACCTGGGCTGGATTACGTCCGCAATCGAATCACGAGATGCCGTATATGGGGACACATGAAGAAATAAAAGGTCTATATGCTTGTACCGGTCATTACCGAAACGGAATTTTACTAAGTCCAGTTTCTGGTCAATATATGGCTGATTTAATAGAAGAAAAGCAAGGGAATCATTTGCTAGATTCATTGCTTTCTAAATCGATTGATATAAATCCAAATTAAAAAACCGACATAAAACCCTTCTTTTTAAGGTGGGAGAGAGCATCCGGCCATGCATAGAAGCGGTTAGATCCTTTTCCTGCCCCAGACATAGTGAAAACAAAGAGAGAAAACGAGTGCAGGTCACCTTTTGTTATCCATAGCCGCGGCTTATATGTCGAAAAATCAAAATGGATTTATATAGAAAGGGGATGGAAGTTTGAACTTAAAAATTAACGGCAAGCAAGTAGAGGTGCCAGGTGATATAAAAACAGTAGCAGGATTGCTGACACATCTAAGCTTAGATACAAAAATTGTTGTAGTAGAACGTAACCAAGATATTTTGCAAAAAGAAGACCATCCAGATACATCTGTTTTTGATGGAGACCAAATTGAGATTGTAACTTTTGTAGGAGGCGGTTGATTATGTTAAACATTGGACCATTTACTTTTCATTCTAGACTTTTATTAGGAACAGGGAAATTTTCTGACTTTGATGTGCAACGAAAAGCAATTGAAGTATCAGAGGCAGAAATTTTAACATTTGCGGTGCGTCGCATGGATATCTTTGATGCGGATCAACCGAATTTACTAGAAAAAATTGATGTGAAAAAATATACGTTACTTCCAAATACAGCGGGAGCAAAAAATGCTGAAGAAGCAGTGCGTATTGCAAGGTTAGCAAAAGCATCTGGACTTTGTGACATGATAAAAGTAGAGGTTATCGGTGATGCTCAAACATTATTACCGGACCCTGTTGAAACGTTAAAAGCATCTGAAATGTTATTGGAAGAAGGATTTATTGTTCTTCCTTATACGTCTGATGATGTTGTATTAGCGCGTAAATTACAAGAACTAGGCGTGCACGCGATTATGCCAGGTGCGTCACCAATCGGTTCAGGACTTGGTATTGTAAATCCACTCAACCTAAGCTTTATCATTGAGCAGGCGACGGTACCTGTTATTGTTGATGCTGGTATCGGTAGCCCAGCTGACGCAGCATTTGCGATGGAATTAGGAGCAGATGGTGTTTTATTAAATACAGCTGTATCTGGTGCGAAAGATCCTGTCAAAATGGCAGAAGCAATGAAATTAGGTATTCATGCTGGTCGTTTAGGTTTCGAAGCAGGACGTATTGCCCGTAAACGCTGTGCAACAGCAAGTAGTCCATTAGAAGGAATGAGCGTAGTTGAATAATCGATATTCTCGACAAGAGTTATTTTCTCCTATTGGGGAAAGAGGCCAGCAAAAAATAGGAGAAAAACATGTGCTAATTATCGGTGCAGGAGCACTTGGTAGTGCAAACGCCGAGATGCTTGTTCGAGCTGGTGTTGGTAAAGTAACGATTGTTGATCGCGACTATATTGATTGGAGTAATTTACAACGTCAGCAGCTGTACTGTGAAGCAGATGTGGAAAATAATCTTCCAAAGGCAGTGGCCGCAAAACGGCGCTTGCAAGCGATTAATAGCCATGTGGCTGTAGAGGCATATGTGCAAGATGTAACAGCGGAAGAATTAGAACAGCTTATTACAAATGTGGACGTAATGATTGATGCAACTGATAACTTTGAAACGCGTTTTATTGTAAATGATATATCACAAAAACATTCAATTCCATGGGTTTACGGGGCATGTGTAGGTAGCTATGGTCTTTCTTATACGATTTTACCAGGAAAGACGCCATGTCTATCTTGTTTATTACAATCGATCCCACTTGGCGGAGCAACATGTGATACAGCAGGTATAATTTCACCTGCTGTATCACATGTTGTTTCCCATCAAGTAACGGAAACTCTTAAAATGTTAGTAGAGGATTATGAAGCTCTTCGCGACGGGCTTGTATCGTTTGATGTATGGAAAAATGAATATTCATGCATGAATGTTCAAAAGCTGCGAAAACAGAATTGCCCATCGTGTGGTGAGGAGGCAATCTATCCGTATTTAAGCAAAGAGAATACATCTAAAACAGCTGTTCTATGTGGAAGAAATACGGTTCAAATTCGTCCTCCCCATAAAGAGAAACTTGATTTTGACCGGTATAAAGGGATGTTGCAAGATCGTGTGGCTGATTTAACAGTAAATCCATACTTATTATCATTTTCTGTTGATGGAAAGAGATTGGTAGCGTTCCAAGACGGGCGTGTTCTCGTACATGGAACGAAGGATATGATAGAAGCAAAAACAATTTATCATCGTTATTTTGGATAGAAAAAGGGTGAGTGAGATGAAAGTGAATAAAGCATTAACGATTGCTGGATCTGATAGCGGTGGCGGCGCAGGCATCCAAGCTGACTTAAAAACGTTCCAAGAACTCGGTGTGTACGGAATGACAGCCATTACTGCGATTACCGCACAAAATACGCTCGGTGTACAGGGCGTGTACCCTGTTGCAATTGAGGGCATTCAGGAGCAATTACATTCGATTGGTACAGACTTAACACCGGATGCCGTCAAACTAGGTATGCTATTTAGTAGTGAGATTATTGATGTTGTTGCAGAAAATATTAAGAAATTTGATTGGAATAATATTGTACTAGATCCTGTTATGATAGCGAAAGGCGGGGCATCGCTCTTACAACAAGAAGCGGTTCAAGCATTGAAAGAGCATTTATTGCCAATCGCAACGGTAGTCACTCCAAATGTACCAGAAGCGGAAGTGTTAACTGGAATGGAGATTCATAATATTGAAGATAGTAAACAGGCTGCGAAAGTATTGCATGAGTTAGGAGCGAAGTATGTTCTCATGAAAGGTGGTCATGCGGCATATCAAGGCGATGAAGTCATCGATTTATTATTTGATGGCGAGAAGTTTATTGAGTACAGAAGTGAACGAATTTATTCAAAACAAACACATGGTAGTGGTTGCACATTTGCATCCGCTGTAACAGCAGGACTCGCAAAAGGATATCGTATTGAAGAGGCAGTTCAAGAAGCGAAAAGTTTTATTAGTATAGCGATAGAACAGCGGTTGAATATTGGAAGTGGTCATGGCCCGACGAATCATTTTGCATATAAACGTCAGGAAATACATGTATAAATATGTATACTTTGGTAGGGGAGCCAGTTGTAAAACTGGCTTTTTTTGTTGTTTACTTTTTCCAAAATTAGGAGTAATATAGCAGCCAGAATCTATTTTTAGAACGCTGAGTCCAGGTAATGGAGCGGGGGAACCAAACTGTGCATTGTCACTAGGGGTGAGTCTTTCATAATGAAAGTAGGGCTACTCTCAAAGTCCGAATCCGACAGCTAACTTCGTAAGCGTATTGAGAGGGGATGGTGTAACGATGGGTACATCGCTTCATCGATCCGATTAGTGTAAAAGAATCGTAAATCACTATATCGAAATTCTTTTATACTAAGGGGATGATATGCATGGGTGAGGAGAAAGAATTAACACTCATTTGTGTGGGAGAAGAAGAAAAAGTAAACAGTTTACAAGAATTAGTACCTTTTCAAAGTGATATGATTATTTTTACAGTAACTGAACACGTAGCCGCTGAAGTACGGGCATGTGGATTTGAAAAAACATATTGTTGTAATGAAGAACAGAAGCTAACAAGTATTTGTAAGGGGATTAAAAAGGTGATATTGCTAGGAGATGAACTCCCAACGGTTAGCTTTTTTACAGAACGTATTCGCTTTTCCTTCCAAGCACCCATTACGGTTGTCACAAGGAATAAACAGTATCCGGTTCGGCTCTATCAAACAATTGGAGCTAAGTTTGTAGTGTTTACGAATTGTGATAACATTTCATTTTTATTTTTTGAGTAGGGCGGAGGAAATGAATATGAAAGTGTTGTTATGTCATGATATAGCAAACCGATGGGCAATATCACTAGAAAGAGTGTACGAATTAGCAATGCAGGATATTACTTTTCCAAAGCCATATGTAGTACTGCCGCTAGAAGGTGTAAGTTTATATTTAGAGAATGATATTATCGAGTATGAAAAGAAACATGCAGAGCTAATGCGAGTATGTTTTCGAGGGCGGAATTTACGCCGCTTTTATAATCATTAGATTTGTAATATAAAAGGAGCGAATTCTGGGTACTATGAAAATGGTATTTGGGTTATGAGCTCCTTTTTAATTTGTATAAATACAAATTAAAAAACCGACATAAAACCCTTCTTTTTAGGTGAGAGAGAGCATCCGTTCATGCATAGAAGCGGTCAGATCCTTTTCCTGCCCCAGACATAGTGAAAACAAAGAGAGAAAACGAGTGCAGGTCACCTTTTGTTATCCATAGCCGCGGCTTATATGTCGAAAAATCAAAATGGATATATGTATCGCTAATGAAGTAAAAAGATGGTTGATATTGTAAATGAAGTAGCGTGATTTTCTTCTTATATTTCCAAAATAAATTTACATGAAATAGTATTTTTAATGAAAACAAAAGGAAAGACAAGGAAACAGATGATAAAATACATATAATAATGAATGTAAGCGGTTAAACGATAAAATTCTGTCTGTTTTCAGCTAATTTTGCTCTTTACAAGTCAAATATAGAGGAGTATATTTACAATCATAAATTATTCATAATATTTCCAAAAACAACCTGATATCGCTGAGTCCAGAAATGGAGCGGGGGAACCAATTTTGTGCATTGTCACTTGGGGTGAATCTTTCATTACGAAAGTAGGGCTACTCTTTAGGCCCGAATCCGACAGCTAACTTCGTAAGCGTTTGGAGAGGAGGTTTACTTTTGTGTTGTTCATTTTTGAACACTGAGTAGAGCCTCAGTGTTCTTTTTTTGATGGATAAATGGTAAAATTTTACAATTAAAAGTGAGGGATCTGTATGCTTGATGTCGTGATGGTCGGAATATTTGTTGTATTAGCAGCGTCTATGGTGGGGTTAGCAAAATGGTCAGATAAAGTTGTGAAGGAAGGGAAGCAATCATGATGATTGCGTTATCGGTTATTGTTGCAGCAGTTACGGTGTATTTAGTTTACGCGTTATTAAATCCAGAAAAGTTTTAATGAGGGGGAAGCATTTATTATGATTTGGGTTGCAGTTGTAATCACAATGTTGTTATTCATTCTTGTTGCAAAGCCAACAGGCATTTATTTAGAGAAAGCTTTTCAAGGAAATAGTAAATTAGAAAAAGTGTTTGGGCCTTTTGAAAAGATTATTTTCAAAATTACAGGTGTTAAAGCGTATAACCAGAGTTGGAAGCAATACGCTTTATCGTTAGTTGCACTCAATGGTTTTATGATCATTGTCGTGTATTTCATCTTTCGCTTACAAGGAGTACTTCCATTAAATCCAGCTCATATTGAAGGAATGGAGCCAACGCTTGCTTTTAATACAGCGATTAGTTTTATGGCTGATACAAACTTGCAGCATTATAGCGGTGAAAATGGTTTGTCTTATTTATCGCAACTAATCGGGATTACATTTTTAATGTTTGCCGCACCAGCAACAACGTTGGCGCTTGTTATGGCTTTTATAAGAGGATTAGCTGGGAAGGAACTTGGTAACTTTTTCGTAGACTTTACACGAGCTTTAACAAGAGTCTTTCTTCCAATCGCATTTATAGCAGCATTGATTTTCGTTGCTCTTGGTGTACCACAAACATTGGACGGAGCGGTTACAGCTCAGACGATTGAGGGTGTGAAACAAAGTATTTTACGCGGGCCGGTTGCTTCATTCGTTTCAATTAAGGAACTTGGTAACAATGGAGGTGGGTTCTTTGGTGCAAACTCTACACATCCATTTGAAAATCCAGGTCAACTTAGTAACATCTTGCAAATGATGCTTATGATGCTATTACCAACCGCTTTACCATTTACGTACGGAAGAATGGTCGGTAATAAAAAACAAGGACGTATCCTTTTCGTTTCACTATTTATGGTGTTTTTAGTCGGATTTACAACGATTGTTTCATCTGAATTACATGGAAACCCAGCGTTAAATCAAATTGGTATGGAAAATGTGCAAGGTAGTACAGAAGGAAAAGAAGTACGATTTGGAACAGTTTTTTCTTCCCTGTATGCGACAGTAACAACTGCGGCAGAAACAGGTGCTGTTAATACAATGCATGATACGTTAACACCGATTGGTGGATTGGTACCACTTGTCAATATGATGCTAAATACAGTGTTTGGCGGAGTTGGCGCAGGTTTTGTTAATATCATTATGTACGCAATCATCGCTGTCTTTATATCTGGACTAATGGTAGGACGTACACCAGAATTTTTAGGGAAAAAGATTGAAGGAAAGGAAATGAAATTAATTGCAGTAACGATATTATTTCATCCGTTGCTCATTCTAGGATTTTCAGCATTGGCTCTTTCAACGAATTTAGGAACAGATGCAATCTCACATTCAGGATTTCATGGTTTAACACAAGTTGTATATGAATATACTTCTTCAGCTGCTAACAATGGTTCCGGATTTGAAGGATTAGGCGATAATACACCATTTTGGAATATTACAACTGGTATAGTCATGTTCTTAGGGCGTTATTTCAGTTTAATTACAATGCTAGCTGTTGCATATTCATTGAAAGAGAAAACAGTAGTACCAGAAACAGTAGGAACATTCCGCACAGATAATGGTTTATTTGGAGGCATTTTCATTGGAACGATTGTAATCGTTGGTGCATTAACGTTCTTCCCAATGTTGGTGCTAGGACCAATCGCAGAATTTCTTACATTGAAGTAATGGAGGGTAAATGATGAGACCTGTAGTGGTAAAAGATAAACAATCTAATCAATCGATTACATCATCAAAAATAGAAATAGAAAGTGAAGTCAGACAAGCAAAAACAATGGATCGTGACATTATTACAAATGCTATCAAACAATCATTTGCGAAGCTAAACCCGAAAGTGATGGTAAAAAATCCAATTATGTTCGTGGTGGAAATCGGATTTGTTATCACTTTGATTTTATCGTTTCTACCAAGCTTATCTAGTAGTATACCAGGTTGGTTTAATATAACAGTTTCTCTCATTCTATTATTCACTGTCTTGTTTGCTAACTTTGCGGAAGCATTGGCAGAAGGACGCGGGAAAGCACAGGCAGATTCTTTAAAACAATCAAAGAAAGATGTATTTGCGAATGCAGTAAAAGAAAATGGAAAGATCGTTCAAGTTTCAGCAACGGAGCTTAGAAAAGGTGACGTTGTAATTGTGAAACAGGGAGAAATGATTCCGAGTGACGGTGAGGTTATTAAAGGATTAGCATCCGTTGATGAATCCGCAATTACTGGGGAATCTGCTCCAGTTATTAAAGAAGCAGGTGGCGATTTTTGTTCGGTAACAGGCGGCACAATGGTGGTAAGTGATGAGATTACAATTTCTATTACAAGCAATCCAGGCGAGTCATTTATAGATAAAATGATTTCCTTAGTAGAAGGAGCAGCTCGTCAAAAAACACCGAATGAAATTGCTCTTAACACAGTATTAACAAGTTTAACGCTTATTTTCTTAATCGTTGTTGTGACGCTACCAATCTTTACGAATTATTTAGGATTTAAACTTGATACGGCAATACTTGTTGCACTTCTGGTTTGTTTAATCCCAACAACAATTGGTGGGTTATTATCAGCAATTGGGATTGCCGGAATGGACCGGGTGACGAAATTTAATGTATTAGCAATGTCAGGGAAAGCTGTAGAAGCAGCTGGTGATATTAATACAATCATTTTAGATAAAACGGGTACCATTACATTTGGGAATCGGATGGCACATACATTGCTTCCTGTAGGGAATGAAACGATTGAACAAGTAGCAAAATGGGCAGCACTTGGATCAGTGCTAGATGAAACACCAGAAGGTCGTTCAGTGATTGAATATGTGAAGTCAAAATCTTTTTCCTATAATAGAGAGCTTGCAGAAAAAGGTGAATTTGTTCCATTTAAAGCAGAAACAAGAATGAGTGGCGTGGATTTACCTGATGGTGTAAAAGTACGAAAAGGAGCAGTTGGTGCAGTAATAGAGTGGGTACAAGCACAAGGAGGTACGATTCCAAAAGATTTGAATCAAAAAGCAGATTTAATTGCAAAAGAGGGCGGGACACCACTTGTAGTTGCAGTAGATCAACGTATTTATGGATTAATATATTTAAAAGATACTGTAAAACCAGGCATGCGTGAACGTTTTGAACAGCTTCGCCAAATGGGGATTAAAACAGTCATGTGTACAGGGGATAACCCATTAACAGCAGCAACCATTGCAAAAGAAGCAGGTGTGGATGAATTTGTGGCAGAATGTAAGCCGGAAGATAAAATTGCTGTGATTAAAGCAGAACAAGATAAAGGAAAGCTTGTTGCGATGACAGGCGATGGCACGAACGATGCACCAGCTTTAGCGCAAGCTGATGTTGGGCTAGCAATGAACAGTGGTACAACAGCTGCAAAAGAAGCTGCCAATATGATTGATTTAGATTCCAATCCAACAAAAATTATTGAGGTTGTAGGGATTGGGAAGCAGCTATTAATGACACGCGGTGCATTAACAACATTTAGTATTGCGAACGATATCGCAAAATATTTCGCAATTATTCCAGCGATGTTTACATTGGCAATTCCGCAAATGGAAGCACTCAATGTCATGAAGCTAACTTCACCGTTATCAGCCATCTTATCAGCACTGATATTTAACGCTATTATTATCCCATTACTCATTCCTCTAGCAATGAAGGGGATTGCGTATAAACCAATGAGTTCCAATGCACTACTTGGTCGTAACTTGTTGATCTATGGACTTGGCGGAGTGATTGTTCCGTTTATTGGAATTAAAGTAATTGATATGATTGTGGGATTGTTTATTTAAGGAAGAGGGGAAAAGGAAAATGTCCGAAAAACAAAGTATACTTTCACCTGTCATTCGTGTAACCTTTACGTTTCTTGTCGTGTGCGGACTTTTATATCCATTGCTTGTAACTGGAATTGCGCAAGCTGTTATGAAAGATAATGCGGACGGAAGTCTTATATATAATGAAAAGAATGAAGTAATCGGTTCAAAACTACTTGGTCAAAATTTTAAAGATCCACGTTATTTTCATGGGCGTGTCTCTAGTATAGAATATAAAGCAGAAGCATCAGGATCTAATAACTATGCACCATCGAATCCTGATTTAGTAAAACGTGTAGAAGAAAGTGTGGAAAATTGGAAGAAGGAAAATCCAAGCGTTCCAGTTACAGAAGTACCGATGGATTTAGTAACGAATTCAGGTTCTGGACTCGATCCTGATATGAGTCCGCAAGCTGCTTATGTACAAGTGGATCGCATTGCAAAATTAACAAACATTTCAAAAGAAAAATTGAATCAGTTGATTAAGTCTCAAACTGAGGGACGTGCACTTGGACTATTTGGGGAAGATCGTGTGAACGTTTTGAAATTAAATATTGAGTTGCAAAAAATGATGAAATAGTAACAGTACTACCTCAATCTTTCGGATTGAGGTAGTACTGTTTGGTAAGAAAGGTTGTGTTTGTAATGTATGCAGATGACTATAAACCGCCATTTCAAAGGCGAACACCTGAAGAATACCTAGAATATATTCGCGAGCAAAATCGTGGAAAGCTTAAGCTGTATGTTGGTGCGGCACCAGGCGTTGGAAAAAGCTATAAAATGTTGTTCGATGCACAAGAAATGAAAAAAGAGGGCATTGACATTGTTATTGGTTTAATTGAAACGCATGGGAGACAAGAGACAGCAGAAGCAATTGCTGATTTAGAAAAAATCCCTTTAAAAGAAATGAACTATAAAGGAAAGATATTTTATGAGCTTGATGTAGACAGGATTATAAAAAGGGCGCCGCAAATGGTCATTGTTGATGAATTGGCGCATACGAACATACCAGGCTCTAAACATAAAAAACGCTATATGGATGTAGAAGAGATATTAGAGGCGGGAATATCAGTATTATCAGCGTTTAACATTCAGCATTTAGAAAGTGTTCATGATATTGTGGAACAAATAACAAATGTAAAAGTACGAGAGCGCATTCCAGATTTTATTTTGCAAAAAGCGAATGAAATTCAGCTTGTTGATGTAACGCCTGAAGTATTAAGGAAACGATTAATGGACGGAAAAATATATAAAGAAGAAAAAATTCAGAGGAGCTTACAAAACTTTTTTACGATTAATAATTTAGGTGCTTTGCGAGAGTTATCGTTACGTGAAGTTGCGGATGATATGGATGAGAAAATTAGTCAATCGACGTTAGAACCAATTGGTGTAAAAGAAAAAATCCTTGTATGTGTGCAGTTCACTTCAACAGCAGAAAAGTTAATTCGGCGTGGTTGGCGCATGGCGAATCGATTGAATGCCGAATTATATGTATTGAACGTAGAAAGAGAAGAGATAGAATCTTTATCGACAGCTAAGAAGCAAATCATTGAAGAATGGGAACTGTTAACAAAACAATTTGATGCAACTTTTTTACTAGAAGAAGCGAAAGGAATGAAGCCAGCTGATGTCATTATTAAAGTTGCAAAAAAATTGCAGGCTACACAAATCTTGCTTGGACAATCCGCAAGAACAAGATGGGAAGAAATTCGAAAAGGTTCAATTGTAAATGAAATTATGCGGCAAACGAAGCATATTGATATTCACATTGTTGCTGATCAAAGAGCGTAGTGAAAGAGAGAATCTCCAAATACAGCAAAATAGCTGTTTTCGGAGATTCTCTCTTTCGTTCAACGGACAAAGGAAATGAAATTTATCCAGCTATTCGCGGACAGTAAGACCTCCACCTAAAAAGAAGGGTTTTATGTCGGTTTTTTCATTTGTATTTATATAGAAAAGTAGTATGAAGAATTTTCTCCCTCATTTCAAGTCGTCTCAATATAGTTTCAGTAAAATCTTATATATAATAGAAAGAGATACTTAACAATGTGAATATTAAATATTATATAGAATGAGGAGAGAAAACAATGCTTGAAAATACGGGTTTAGTATTAGAAGGCGGCGGCATGCGCGGCGTATATACAGCTGGGATACTAGAATACTTTATGGAACAGGATTTATATTTTCCATATATCGTTGGTGTCTCAGCTGGTGCGTGTAATGCAGCGTCGTATCTTTCAAGGCAAAAAGACCGAAATAAAACAGTCAATATTGAGTATATAACGCATCCAAGATATTTATCTTATAAAAACTTTTGGAAAAAACGTCAGTTATTTGATATGAATTTTATTTTTCATGAAATTCCAACGCAGCATGTGCCGTTTGATTTTGACACATATTTCAATAGTACGGAGCGCTTTCTTGTAGGAACGACGGATTGCGAAACAGGCCAGCCCATGTATTTTGAAAAAGATGGTACGGTAGAAGAAGCATTAACATTATTACAGGCATCTAGTTCATTACCATTTATAGCTCCTATTGTAAATTTCCGTGGGAAAAAGTTATTAGATGGTGGCATTTCTGATCCTATACCGGTTCGGAAAGCACAGCAAGATGGTTATGAGAAATCAGTTGTTATTTTAACGAGAAATCATGGGTACTCAAAAAGAAAATCCAAGTTTGGGTGGATTGCAGCAAAAGCATATAAAAAGTATCCAAACCTTGTGAATACGATGCTAGCTCGTTATGAAATATACAATGAGACACTGCATTATATTGAAAAAGAAGAGGCAGCTGGTAATTTATTTGTTATTCGTCCAGAGGTGCTACTGCAAGTGGATCGAATGGAAAAGGACCCGCAAAAATTGCAAGGTTTGTATGAACAAGGATATCAAGATGCAGCAAAACAGTTTGCTGATTTACAGGCATTTTTACAAGGATAGGATTAAGCGTTAATAAAAAATGTTAAAGATAAATCATAAAAAAAGCCTTGGCTCACATCATTGGTGAACCAAGGCTTTTTTATCTATTAATGCGGTAAGAAAATTAACTGATAAGCGAACAAAATACCAAATACGTATACAAGTGGATGTACTGCACGGAATTGACCTTTTGCTATTTTCATAAGCGGGTATGAAATAAATCCAAGTGCAATACCCGTTGCAATGCTTGATGTAAGTGGCATGCTTAACATTACTAAGAATGCAGGGAATGCTTCATCAAATTCATCCCAATTAATGTGACGAACAGAACCCATCATTAGGCTACCAACGATAATTAAGGATGGAGATGTAATTGCTGAAACACCTGAAACTGCACCGACCAATGGACCAAAGAATGCAGCGACTGCAAAGAGTACCGCAACTGTAATTGTTGTCAAACCAGTACGGCCACCTGCTGCTACACCAGCGGATGATTCGATGTATGCTGTTGACGGTGTTGTTCCAAACATAGAACCAATTGTTGCTGAGAAAGAATCGGACAGAAGAGCGCGTCCAGCTTTCGGAAGCTTACCGTCCTTCATGAATCCACCTTGCTCCGCAACACCAAGTAAGGTACCTGTTGTATCAAATAGTGTCACAAGGAAGAGGGAGAATACAACTCCGTATAGACCGTAGTTAATAACATCAGAAACTGCAGTAATCGGATTTGAAACGATGATTCCTTCTGGCAATCCAGGCATAGAGGTAATCCCGTTTGTGAACGTTAACTGTCCTGTAAAGTAAGCGATAATACCTGTTAGTAACATCCCGAAGAATAATGCACCGTTCACGTTTAAGGACATAAGTACTAATGTAATGCCAAGTCCAGCTAATGCTAACAGTACAGGAGCTGAATGAAGATCTCCAAGTCCAACTAAGTTTGATTCATGTCTTGTTACAATACCTGTCATACGTAAACCGATAAATGCGATAAATAAGCCAATACCAGCTGTAATTGCATGTTTTAAGTTTTCAGGAATAGCTTCCATTAAT
Source organism: Bacillus sp. DX4.1 (assembly GCF_030348195.1). NCBI lineage: Bacteria > Bacillati > Bacillota > Bacilli > Caryophanales > Bacillaceae > Bacillus > Bacillus sp. DX4.1. The sequence goes on from NZ_JAUCFT010000008.1 coordinate 916,290, forward strand.
TTTGTACGGAAAGATGTGAATGATAGCAAAATTAAAATCATACCTGCTACGAATACAGCAGAGAATGCAACTGCAAATGTCATGCCTTCATGAGCTTTTACAACAGAGTAAGAGAAGTAAGCATTAAGTCCCATACCTGGTGCGACTGCAATTGGTAGATTTGTGAAGATTGCCATAAATAATGTTCCGACAACAGCTGCAATAATTGTCGCTGTAAATGCTTGCTCAAATGGAACGCCTGCATCACCAAGGATGACGGGATTTACGACAATAATATATGCCATTGTTAAGAAGGTAATTATACCTGCCATAATTTCAGTTTTAATAGAAGTTTTATGTTTTGAAAGGTTAAACATATAAACATCCTTTCTTTTTACGAATGATTATCACAACAGTTATATATAATATTCGTTTTTTTGTTATTTTGCAAGAGCTTTATATAAAAAGATTTACAACAATTTTTATTTTATGTCTCAATTTCGAATATTAATCACAAAAAATGCGTATATGTTTCGGGTTTTAATGTATAAGTACTTTTCATAATTGTGTACATCATAAGAAAGAGAATTGAGAAGGAGCTGAATGATGCATGTCAGAACAAAAAAAATTTCTAACATTGCCAGCACAACATCAAAATAAACAACCAGGGATAGAGTCGATGATGAATCCTCTTCCAGAGTATGAAGATCCAAATTACCGAGGTAGTGAGAAATTAAAAGGAAAATATGCACTCATTACAGGTGGAGATAGCGGAATTGGAAGGGCAGTATCTATCGCTTTTGCAAAAGAAGGTGCACATATTGCAATTGCTTATTTAGATGAACATGAAGATGCGAAAGAGACAAAGCGCCTTGTCGAGACGCAAGGTGTGAAATGCATATTACTTCCAGGTGATTTAAGTAAGGAACAACATTGTCAGCATGTTGTAACGGAAGCAGTTTCACAACTGGGCGGTTTAAACATCGTTGTAAATAATGTTGCACAGCAATATCCACAGCAAAGTTTAGAATACATTACAGCGCAGCAGTTGGAACAAACATTTCACATTAATATTTTTTCTTATTTTCATGTAACAAAAGCAGCGCTGGTACATTTAAAACAAGGAGATACCATTGTAAATACAGCATCTATCGTAGCATATGAAGGAAATGAACAACTCATCGATTATTCTGCAACAAAAGGAGCGATTGTTGCTTTTACTCGTTCGCTTGCGAAATCGTTAGTGCAAAAAGGTATTCGCGTAAATGGTGTTGCGCCAGGGCCGATTTGGACACCACTTATTCCAGCGAGTTTTGATAAGAAGAAAGTATCTGAATTTGGAAGTAACGTACCGATGAAAAGGCCAGGACAGCCATATGAATTGGCACCAGCTTACGTTTATTTAGCTTCAGGTGATTCTACATATGTATCAGGACAAATGATTCACGTAAATGGCGGGGTAATCGTGAATGGATAAAGTGAAAATTTGATCAGTGGGGGGCTTCATCCCCCACTTAATTTCTTTGCTTTTTGAAGAACTTTGAGGTGGGATTATTACTGCTCGCAAATAGCGGAGTAAAAAGAAAGTGCGAAGAAAATGAGGATGGAAAATGCCTCATTTTTTTTCGTTCATAAGAATAGAACTCGTAGTAAAAGCTAATTGTACCACTGTATATTGTGGTCAATTTCGAAGTGGCTGCTGAGGTGACCTGGATGAAAAAAATATGTTTCCTTGCAATATTCTTTTTTTGCTTCCCAATGAGCATTTTTGCAAATACAGATCATTTAGTACTGATCAATCTTTCTACAAATCAATTATCTTTTTTTGAAAATGGAAATTACGTAAGGACGTTTCCAATTACAACGGGGAAGGTTAATACTCCAACTCCTCTAGGGACATTTTGCATTATTAATAAATATAAAAATAAAGAATATCATCGTAAGAAAATTCCGGGTGGAGCACCGAATAATCCGCTTGGTACAAGATGGCTCGGCTTAAATGAAAAGGAATATGCAATTCATGGTACAAATCGAGAAGGAACGATTGGAAGAAGGGAATCAAATGGTTGTATTCGCATGCATGACCGCGATATACAATGGCTGTATGAACGTGTACCTGTGCAGACAAAAGTTATTATCTCTCAATTTCATACATCTCCAGAATATGCAGCGCATAGGCTCGGGTATCGTGTTGTGAGTTGGTATGGGCGTGTATTAGAAGAACAAATTGGAACATTGACGCTTGTGGATCGTATGAACATATATTGGCAAGAGCCCAATGGTCAGTTTACCGAAATAAAAACGGTATTGCCGAATGAAAGATATGTCGTTTACTCCCGAGGAGAGAATGGAGTATATTATATAGGAAATAATTTGTATATTATGGATGAAACAGGAGAAAAAATCCGCTATGAGCAAGTACCTGATTCAATTTTAAGTAATATATATAAACGGAAATATAAAGTGCAGTGAAAGCTACCGAGTTGAGGCGGTAGCTTTTTATATCATAATGAAGAAAGTAAAGATTGACCAATTCGCAACTATTATTTTTCTTTGAATATAATACAGTAAAGATAAAGTGAAACTTTAATCAGTGGGGGTTTTCTTCATCCCCCACTGATTATTAGCCCTCACCAATCGGGCTTTTACGGGTAGTTTATCCCGGTCTAATTTCTTTGGACTCCTCACAATTTTGGATTTGGGGGTATTACTACCTATTAATGCGGGATAAGGAGGCAGGTGCGCTGTGAAGAAAGGAAATAGTAAATTTGCCTTTAAAATATTTTTATTAGCCTGTTGCTTATTTATTATTTATTTGTATATCTCACTTGTTTTTTCTCTTTACATTCCTTATATTGATTTATTACTTTTAGTGGGCTTTATTTGGTCTTTTGTTGAAGCGAGAGAAGGGGAAGATGGAGTATATCGCTGGATAACACTGTGTGGAACTGTTTTTATTTTAATCGTGTATATGGCTGTGATGCATGATGCTTGGAAATATGGATTCGCGATTATGTAAGAGCTCAATTGGTGAAAGCGTTCCATCAGTGGGATAAGGTAAAACGCACTGATGGAAACTTTACCTTATCCGTATGCTTGTACATCTTCAAGAAGCGATCGCTCCGACAAAGGCATCGTTTGCATCTGTTGTGTCCATTTGCTGAATGGAATATGAAGAGATATCACGACATACAAAGTCGATTAATAATTCGCCAATACAAAAAACGTGTCTCATCCTGTTCGCTCCTTCCATGTTTTTTTATACATATTATGAAAGAAATGAGAGAGAAAAGAAAGAAAAATACCCATCTCCAGAGGGGATGGGTATTTGTGTATTAATATTTTGGTCTAAATGTTTGGCAACATGTTTCAACGCTTGTCGATGCTGAACTTTCTAGCGTTTCTCCAGTTAAAACTGCATTTGTATAAGAGTCATCGCCTGCTTGCACTGCATTTTGAGCGTCAGGCTGAACGACGATAGCACTAGCTTGACAAAAGTTACCTTGTCCCCAAAATGAACAATTGGAAACAGAGCAGCGTACGTCTGGCATAGAATCCCCTCCTTATACATTAGTGTGGGACTTTACACACGTTTCATGTATAGAGGAAGTTTCCTTTTCTTGTTACTTTTTGTTCTCGTTAAACCATTTTTCTAAAGTTTTTTTTGTTTGTTCGCCATCAATACGGCTTACTTCTTTACCTTCTTTATAATGAATAATTGTTGGAGTACCTGTAATTTTAAATTCATCCCAAACAGCATTAGGTTCTTTTTCAATATCAATTACTTTCATATCAACGTTCAAATCTTTTGCAAGAGGCACAACGATAGGAGACATTTTTTGACAATGAATGCAATTGGTTTGATAAAAGTAAATGGTTTGATCTTTCTTTGCCTCTACATTTTTACGAAGGTCTGCAAGAGAGATTTTATTTGTATAGTAATCTGTTTTCTTTTCCATATTTGCTACAGCAAAAATAGCTACGAATAAGACGATTATAATACCGCCAAATATAAGCATTTTTTTCATTTTTTCATCTCCTTATTTGTTCTGATCAAAATAAAGCTACAAATTGCAATCGTGATAAATCCGATAAGTGCTAGAAACGGGATTGTGATGAACCCAAACCAGTTTATGTATTCTCCCGTACAAGGCACACGTCCGCAAGCTGCTCCTGCTGCTGAGAATGCAGAATTTTTTTGAATTGCATAGTGATATAAAGAAATACAAGCACCAATACTTGCAATTGGTAAAGAATAGTAAGCAATGCGGTAGTCTTTTTTTACAACAGCAATGCCAAGCCATAAAACAAATGGATACATAAAAATGCGTTGATACCAACAAAGTACACAAGGCTCAAACTTCATGATTTCGGAAAAGTATAAGCTCCCAAGTGTAGCGATAAAAGAAGCTCCCCAAGCAGTAAACAATGCATATTCTGGTTTTTTCTCACGATTCATATTTTTTACCTCTCTTATAATAGTTACATACTAAATTATAGTATGAAGCGTATAAGAAAATAAAGAGAAAATATTTTTAGTAAAGAAAGCTTTGTACGAAGAAAACTAGAAAATAAAAAAGAACAAGGTTAATTTACCTTGTTCCTAAGGGTGGTTTACAGCTTTTGAAGTATGGAAAAAATTTTGGATTGCTTCTTTGTTTTTTTCTGGATGAACTTTTAATACAGAACCAGCATGTTTGGTAAGAGTGGGTTCATATCCATGATCAATCGGAATTCGCATCGTTTCCATTTCGTCAATGGGTTGAAACAAAAGGCTACTTCCAAGTGTAAAGAGTGTTGATATATCTATATTTGTCTTTATGTATGGTGACAATTCTTGTGCCATCATTGGCAAGTTAAGTACACCGTCTACAGATTGGACTTTATCGGTAAAAGTTTGTTTTAATGCTTGCAGCACTTCTTGTTGGCGTTTGACGCGTCCGAAATCACTTTCGGTATCATGGCGAAAACGGGCGTATTTCAGCAATTCTTTCCCATGAAGACGTTGCAAACCGGGCTGTAGATTGAATCCCATATCATCGATAATCGCTTGTGTAACATGGACCTCAATTCCTTCAGGTGCAACTGTATCAACAATTTTAACAAATGCTCCAAAATCTACAGTTACATAATGGGAAACATCGATTCCAAAATTATGTTGAATGGTCTTTCGTAATAATTCAGGACCACCATAGTAATAGGCGGCGTTGATTTTATTATACTTTTTATCATAGGAGGGAATTTCTACATAGCTATCTCGCATAATGGAAGCGAGCTTTGCTGTGTGGTCTTTTTTATTATACTGGGCAACCATAATGGTATCAGCGCGAGCTTGTTGTTCACCACGTGAATCGCTTCCGATAATTAAGACATTCCACACGTTTTTCTCTTGTTTCGCACCTTGAAATGACTCAGATTTAGCTTGTTTCTCACAACCGATAAGCAATATAGTGATGCAGAGAATTAAGTAAAAAGATTTATGCAAACAATCACGTCCGTCCATTGAATAATTGATATATGTATTATGAACATTCTTGTGGGAAAATATTCAAAAAGCGCTATTCTCAAAGGAGAATAGCGCATGGGTTATATTTGTACGTACTCTACTTCTTCTACATGTGACTTTTGTGATGCATGGTCAATGTATTGAAATAAGAGCTGAAGCTGTTTATCCACTTCTGGTAGTTCTTTTCCATATTTATAAGCATGTAAAAAGTGTTCAATGCGCTTAGAAAATAAATGATCATCAGTTTGCACCATTAAAACAAGCAACTTGTCCCAATTACAACAATACGTGTAATAGAGAGCTTTATCGTAGTCGTTATATGTGTACATTGTGTACCCTCCTTACTGAGGAGTTATATATAGTGTACGACAAGAGAGGAGAAATACACTTGAAAGAATTTGTTAAGGAAAATGAGGAGTGAAAAATAAAAAACGAGGAATTTCCTCGTTTTTACGCTTTTGGCATCGGCGTAGGTGTTGGTTTTGCATAGCCTTCTTTATATTTTTTATCGATATAATTTCGGATTTCAAGGGTGGATTTTCCTTTTTGTTGCATGGATGCGGATTCGGTTGCAATTTCTAAACAGTTCACACATGTTGTTGCATGAGAATCCCAAACAACTTCGCCGTTTGATTTGATCTCATGAATAAAGCAATTTTTATTGCTTTTATGTCCCACACTTTCACCACAACCGCAGTAACAAGGTATCCATTCTAATAGGTCAGCGTTTTTTCCCGCAACAGCATAAATTTCTTTCATTTGCGGATCTAATTTTTCCAAAAAGGTTGGGAGTGTGTCAACTCCTTTTGTTGTTTCTTGGATATCACCTTGCTGTGAGTGTGAGGCATGTTCTTCTTTTGGTGCGGAAGATTGTTCTTTGTCTGCGGTACCGCAACCAGCAAGTATGAGACTGCTTATTACGAATAGAGAGAATAGATACTTTTTCATATATTTACTCCTTCACTTTAATATTAGTTAAATTGTACCAAATTCTCTAGTTATATCCTATGTAAAAGTTTGATCCCGCTATTCCCAGGCAGTAATATCTTGACTCCAAAGTTCGGCAGGAAGCAAAGAAGTTAAGTGAGGGCTAATAATCAGTGGGAGATGAAAAAAATCCCACTAATCAAAGTTTTCCCTTATTTGTTTTTTTTAGCCGGAAACAAATAGAGTGCCACAGGAAAAGGCAAGGAATATAGACGTATACGAGATACACACCAGCTTTAGAAACGAAAGTATTGAGTGCATTTACGTTCTCTCGATTTGTAAATAATGAAGAAACGATCAATATGAGTATGATGAAAAATGGAGTAGTGATTTTAAAGGAATGCGGAAAGAGCGTTTCATGGATTGACAGGCAACCTAAATTGTTACACACAAGTTGGGCAAAACAATCAGAAACCATACCAAAATAATAATGTATTCAAAACGCCGTATGAAGGGAACTTTAATATTAGCGTGGTTAATGTAGCCCAAATTGTATGATTTAGCAGACCTTCACTAAAGTACATGAAAGAGATGAGTATGACAATTACATAAAGGATTGTCGTAAAAGTAACACCACCATGTGCCCATCTTTTGACCTTTTCAATTAATGGGTAAAAGAGAAGCAATGTCTCAAACCCTAGAAATTCTAAAGTAGAATCTTTCGCTGATCGGATAATATCAGGTAACGAATGGGTGAAAATAGGTAAAACATTACGGAAATGTGCATACTTCATTGAAAAAAATAAAAAGGGCAGTATGAAAAACGGCAGTACAACGCCAAAAAAACAGATACCAGTTACAGATCGGAATCCTCCTTTGACTTTCTAAATAGTAAGCGCAACATAATCTTCACCTCTTTCCCTTATATGGAATACTCTAGTTAGTTTTTTGGGAAGAAGAGAAATTATACCAGCAACCTAAAAAAGTCTGTCCGAAATTTAGACACTGTGTACCCTTTGGGAAGATCTTTTTCTATGTTTGTGGCAATGTATGTACAAAAGGTTACTATGCATGTTCAGTGGTAGAAGAGATAAGAAAAACGAGAAGCAGTTGCTCCTCGTTTTTCTCTGCCTACTCCGTCTTTTTTGCTTTCACAGACTGTATTAATTTAAGCATCTCTGCTCGTATATCTTCTTTTTTTACATTTAGTTTATCCGCGATTTGTTTTATATGCATACCATCTTTTTTCATTTGCAGTACGTCGTTTAGCGGTGTATTACTTTTTTGCGCAATGATGGTAAGAATCGCAAGGTGGCGTAGATGAATATTGTAATCTTTCATCGTTTTCTTTACTTGTTCGGGCGTTGATTTTTGCATCTCCGCTACTTTTTGAAGTAATGCTTCTTTCATTTCTTTACTCATATGATGTTTATGTAGTTTCTTTGGATCAACACCGAAATGTTTCGCAGTGTCTTCCCAAGATTTCGTTTGTTTATAGTATGCTAGTACGGTGTTAATATCTTGTTTACTTATTTTTGCAAGGTGTGCTGCTTTCCAAATTTCATGCTTTTGATAACCTTGTTTCTCTAATGATTTCATTTGTTCTTCTGAAATGAGTTTATGGTGCATGGTAATTTCTTTTGGGGGAGAAGTGGAAGCGGATGCTGGGAACGCGACTACTCCGCATAAAATTGCTGTTGCCATAACGCTTGAAATGATTTTTTTGTACATATAAATTCCTCCTAATTGAATAAAATGGAAAACGTTACATGTAGCATGTCCATGATCTGTGAAAAACTTGTGAACATTCTAAGTTTTTTTCTTCACAATATGAAGAGAAATTTTTATTAGTTTTCTAACATAAAACATTGATTAATGGTAGAAAACTAAGTTATAATCGAAATTGATAATCTTTATCAATGAAAATAAATATCATGTATATAGATGAAAATAAGGGAGAGAGAAATATGACTACATATACTTCCATTGCAAATGTTATTAAAGAGAGACGATCTATTCGTAAATTTACAGATAAAGCAGTAGAAAAAGAATTATTAATTGAATTATTAAATGACGCAACGTGGGCACCAAATCATCGCCATCGCGAACCTTGGCAATGTAAATTATTTATCGGAGAAGGCCGTAAGACATTGGTAGAAGCTGTGTTAAACTCTTTCACAGACGAAGAAAGAGAAAAAAGAGGCCAAATATTATCGGATCGCTTTATGAGCACACCGGCTCAAATCGTTGTTTATATGGATGAAGATCCGCGCCAAGTACAACGTGATGAAGACTACGCAGCGGTATGCGCATTTATGCAAAACTTCCAATTACTAGCATGGGAACGTGGATTAGGAGTTGTTTGGAAATCAGGTGGACTGAATTACAATCCTATATTTATGGAAGGAATCGGATTAACAAAAGGACAGCGTATTGTCGGAATTCTTCATCTTGGTTATTTCGATAAGGCACCTGAAGGAAAAGAGCGTACACCGATTACAGAGAAGTTAGAAGTGTTTGAAGGATAATATAAAGAGAGGCATTCTTGTTTTGGGACAAGGATGCCTTTTTATTATGTAATCAATCTTCATGAAAGCTTGTTTTCCTTCATACACTTTCATAAGGGAAAGTGTAAGGAGGGAAAAGATATGAGAAGTAATGATGATAAAGCACTGCAATATGCAATTGCCGAAATTACTGAAATTGCAACAGGGTTTGGACTTGATTTTTATCCGATGCGATATGAAGTATGCCCAGCGGAAATTATTTATACATTTGGTGCGTATGGGATGCCAACACGTTTTTCACATTGGAGCTTTGGAAAGCAGTTCTTTAAAATGAAGCTACATTACGATTTAGGGCTGAGTAAAATATATGAGTTAGTTATTAACTCCGACCCATGTTATGCCTTTTTATTAGATACAAACGCATTGATTCAAAATAAATTAATTGTGGCACACGTATTGGCACATTGTGATTTCTTTAAAAATAATATTCGATTCTCAAATACGAAGCGCGACATGGTAGAAAGTATGGCGGCAACGGCAGAACGGATTAAAGCATATGAACATAAGTATGGAAAAGATGAAGTAGAAACATTTTTAGATGCTGTTTTGGCAATTCAAGAACATATTGATCCATCGCTTATGAGACCGAAGCTTGCTTGGAGTATAGATGATTTAGAAGAGGAAGAAGTAGAAACAAAACGGGCATCACAGTATGACGACCTATGGAACTTAGATGACCGAAATAAAAAACGAGAACGACCAAATATGAGGAAGAAAAAGAAAATTCCACCGCAGCCAGAGAAAGATTTACTCCTCTTCATTGAAGAATATAGCCGGGAATTGGATGAATGGCAACGTGATATTTTAACGATGATGCGAGAGGAAATGCTGTATTTCTGGCCGCAGTTGGAAACAAAGATCATGAATGAAGGCTGGGCTTCGTATTGGCACCAACGCATCCTTCGTGAAATGGACCTAGGTTCAGATGAAGCGATTGAGTTTGCGAAGTTAAATGCAGGTGTTGTTCAGCCATCGAAAACAAGTATTAATCCATACTACCTCGGCATTAAAATCTTTGAAGATATTGAAGAGCGCTATGACAATCCAACCGAGGAAATGAAACGCCGCGGTGTGAAGCCTGGATCAGGACGGGAAAAAATGTTTGAAGTGCGTGAAATCGAGTGGGATGTATCGTTCCTTAGAAACTACTTAAATAAAGATCTCGTTATGCGAGAAGATATGTACTTATTCCAGCGCCAAGGCAAGGAATATAAGGTCGTTGATAAAGATTGGGAAAACGTACGCGATCAGCTCGTCAATATGCGGACGAATGGTGGTTTCCCGTATTTAGTAGTTGAAGATGGAGATCATTTGAAAAATGGTGAGTTGTATATTAAGCATTGTTATGAAGGGATAGAGCTTGATTTGAAATACTTAGAGAAAGTATTGCCATACATTCATCAGCTATGGGGAAGAACGGTGCATATGGAGTCGAATGTGGAGAATAAAGGCGTTGTCTTTTCATATGATGGGAAGATGGTGCACCGGAAGTATGTGTGAAAGCCGCCTCACGTGAGGTGGTTTTTATTTTTGTTGTTTTGCACCTATTGAGGTGATTTCTTCTTTAACAATAGGATTAATTATAGAGGGATTTCCTACATGTTCTAACATTGTTTCAATTTTGTGAACAAGTAGAAATATTGAGCTCTAAATATTGCACGAATGTTTTTTTACATTTATTATATACCTATACGGGTATACGTAATTTGATTTTACTACATTTATCCCGCAAAAGCCCGATTGGTGAGGGCTAATAATCAGTGGGAGATGAAGAAAACCCCTACTGATTAAAGTTTCACTTATATCTCTGTGTGTAAAAATCAAAACACGAAGGGAAAATAAAATTGAAAATGATTGAGGAGGTAAAAGAAAGATGAGTAAAAAAATTCTTGTAGTTGGTGGAGTTGCTGGTGGAGCATCAGTTGCAGCGCGTCTCCGTCGTTTAAGTGAAGATGATGAGATTATTATGTTTGAGCGCGGAGAGTATATTTCGTTTGCCAACTGTGGACTGCCATATTATATCGGCGGAATCATTCATGAAAGACAAAAGCTGTTAGTGCAAACAGTAGAAAAAATGTCAAAGCGTTTTAATTTAGATATTCGTATTTTAAGTGAAGTCGTGAAAATTAATAAAGGAAAAAAAACAATCACTGTTAAAAATGTAGTAACAAATGAAACGTATGAGGAGTCTTATGATATTCTGATTCTCTCACCAGGCTCTAAGCCAATTTTCCCACCTATTCCAGGTATCGAAACAGCAAAAGCGTTGTTTACATTACGAAATGTACCTGATACAGATCGTATTAAAGGATATATTGATGAAAAAAACCCTGGTCATGCCACTGTAATTGGTGGGGGCTTTATTGGAGTTGAGATGGCTGAAAACTTGCGAGAAAGAGGTGTAGATGTAACACTTGTTGAAATGGCAAATCAAGTGATGCCACCAATTGATTATGAAATGGCAGCATATGTACAAGAACATATGGAAAACCATGGAGTTCAGCTCATTTTAGAAGATGGAGTAGATGCTTTTGAAGAAGATGGAACAATTATTCGCTTAAAAAGTGGTGCGAAAATTCATACAGATATGATCATTCTTTCTATCGGTGTTCAGCCTGAAAGTAGTTTGGCTAAAGATGCTGGTCTTGAGCTGGGAGTTCGAGGCACAATTAAAGTAAATGAAACATTACAAACTTCTGATTCATCTATCTATGCCATTGGCGATGCAATTGAAGTAAAAGATTTTGTGACTAATTCAGAAACAATGATCCCACTCGCATGGCCAGCAAATCGCCAAGGCCGTATGTTAGCAGATATCATTCATGGTAACACAGAGTCTGTATATAAAGGAACAATGGGGACATCTATTGCCAAAGTATTTGAATTAACGGTAGCTTCAACAGGAGTAAATGAAAAAGTATTGCGACGTTTAAATATACCCTACGAGGTAGTTCATGTACAAGCAAACTCTCATGCTGGTTATTATCCAAATGCATATCCAATTTTATTAAAACTCATTTTTAATAAGGAAACCGGAGAGATTTACGGCGTGCAAGCTGTAGGACGTGATGGAGTCGATAAACGTATCGATGTCATTGCAACAGCGATGAAAGCAAAACTAAAGGTAATGGATTTACCTGATTTAGAATTAGCATACGCACCACCGTATTCTTCTGCTAAAGATCCTGTAAACATGGTGGGGTATGTGGCAACCAATATAATTGAAGGTCTTGTGGATACCGTACAATGGCATGAGATCGATGATATCGTCGGAAAAGGTGGATATTTAATTGACGTGCGTGAACCATATGAATTAAAACAAGGAATCATCAAAGGGTCTGTCAATATCCCATTAGATGAACTACGGGAGAGATTAGATGAAATCCCAATGAATCAAGAGCTATATATTACGTGTCAACTTGGTATGAGAGGGTATGTAGCGGCACGTATGCTAATGGAGAAAGGGTATAAAGTAAAGAATGTAGATGGTGGTTTTAAATTGTATGCGACTGTTTTGTCTATGAATGTTTCGCATTAAAGGTCATTCTATTTTTTTGTTTAGAATACATGATCAATTTTTAAAAATTAGGGTTTACAAAATACCCCTTGAGGTATAATGTAAGAGGGGAGTTCAAACAAGAACTTCACTCAAAAATTGATTTTGACATGATCATAAGTAATGTAATTATATATCTATAAAAGCATTTGGAGGTAGAGAATTGGAATACAGTGAAGATGTTAAAAACCGTCTCAAGCGAATTGAAGGTCAAGTTCGTGGTGTTCTTCGTATGATCGAGGAAGGTAAAGAGTGTAAAGAAGTGATTACACAGTTAAGCGCATCAAGGTCTGCAATGGATCGTACAATTGGGTTAATTGTAGGAATGAACTTAGAAAAGTGTTTGCGAGAACAATTTGAAAAAGGCGATATGTCAAATGAAGATTTAATAAAAGAAGCTGTACAACTTCTTGTGAAAAGTAGATAATCTGTCAAACGAATGCGTTGACAGATTTTAAAAATAATATTATTATACCCGTACGGGTATGTGTATAATGAACGAAGGGTATAAATCTAAATACAAGTTAAACGATTATTCCTTATAAGTTTACAAAGCAAATTACGGAAGGAAAAGAGCAAATGTTTCAAGTATTTCTGAACTCGTAGATATGGCCAAAGAATTAGGTATAAATATGATTGTGTATCAAATGACAATGGATGTGATGCACTTGAAAAAAGAAGACTTAGTAGAGGATATTGAAGTTGGCGAAGCCATCACATATTTAGAGTTGCAAAAGATGAGAATATCACATTAGGTTTCTAATTTTTTTAAATATAAAAATACCATAGGGGGTAAGGTAATGTATGTTGTAGGATTACAAGCGAAAGATGTTGCTGAGAAGGTTTTATTTGGAGAACTGTTCATTTTAGATGTTCGTAACGAAGCTGACTATGTTGACTGGAAAATTGAAGGGAAGCAAGTAACATCTATCAATAAACCATACTTTGATTTATTAGAGGGTGTAGACGGTATTTTAGCTGAATTGCCAAAAGACAAAGATATTCTTGTGATATGTGCGAAAGAAGGGTCTTCCAAGTTTGTTGCCGAACAGCTCGTAGAAGCTGGTGTAGAGAATGTATATTATTTAGCTGGTGGTATGAAAGCATGGAGTGAATATGTAAAGCCGATTAAAGTGGGTAACTTAAAAGACGGTGGCAGCATGTATCAATTTAATCGTGTGGGTAAAGGATGTTTATCTTACATGGTTGTTTCTAATGGTGAAGCAGCAGTTATTGATTCCGTACGTACAATTCAAGCATATGAGGAATTTGCGAAAGAACAAGGTGCAGTGATTACACATGTTATGGATACACATCTACATGCCGATCATATTTCTGGTGGTCGTAAGTTAGCTGAGCAGGTGAACGGTACGTATTGGTTACCACCAAAAGATGCGGAAGAAGTCGTATTTTCTTATGAACCACTTGTAGAAGGAACTGTGATTACAGTTGGAACAACAAAAATTGACATTCAAGTGATCTATTCACCAGGACATACAATTGGAAGTACATCATTCATTATAGATGGTTCCTATCTTCTATCAGGTGACATTCTATTTGTAGATTCTATTGGTCGTCCAGATCTTGCAGGTAAAGCGGAAGATTGGGTAAGTGATTTACGTAATACTTTATATAAACGTTATAAAGTATTATCCCAGGATTTAATCGTTTTACCAGCTCATTATTCTAAAGTGAGTGAAATGGATGAACAAGGCGTGGTTAGTGCAAAATTGAAAGATTTATTTGTACAGAATGCGGGATTAAATATTGAGGATGAGGCAGAGTTTCGTAGAACAGTTACAGAGAATTTACCACCTCAACCAAATGCATATCAAGACATTCGTCAAATAAATATGGGGAAAATCAATCCAAGTGAAGAAGAAAAACGCGAAATGGAAATTGGACCAAATCGCTGTGCGGTTCATGAATAAATCAAAAATAAACATACTATCGGAGGTATATAAAATGAATGTAAAACAAGTATTAGACACAAAAGGATTAGCATGCCCAATGCCAATCGTAAGAACAAAAAAAGAGATGGATGCTTTACAATCTGGAGAGATTCTAGAGGTTCATTCAACAGATAAAGGAGCTATAAAGGATATTCCAGCTTGGGCACAAGCTGGCGGACATGAAGTATTACAACATACTGAAGAAGCTGGTGTGCTAACATTCTGGATTAAGAAAGCGTAAGAGAAAGAGCTTGCTCTATGAATGCATCAGCTTAATACAATGTACATGTAAATGATAAAAGGATGTGTTCGGAGTAAAGCATTGTGATTAGAACCTTTTGAATCATGTTAAGTCGATAGCAACTCCATGATACAAGTAGGGAAAAATTATGCGGAAGTAAAATGTTGGAAATGTATGCGGCGTAATGATGAAAAGTGAACAACAAAGGATTGGAGGTCATGTTGTATGAGTATGAATGTAGCATTAAATATCGTTTTCATTGTACTTATTTCTTGGTTTATTGTATCTCGTTTTTTACCAATTAAGGGAGTGAAAAACATAAGTGGAGAAGAACTCAAAAGGGAGATGAATAAAAAGAATAAACAATTTATTGATGTTCGTACACTAGGAGAATTTAAAGGCAATCATATTCATGCTTTTCGTAACATTCCACTGAATGAGCTAGCACGAAAAGCAAATAGTTTAGATAAAAACAAAGAAGTGGTAGTAATTTGCCAGAGTGGAATGAGAAGTAAACAAGCAACAAAAGTATTAAAGAAACTAGGATTTAAACACATTACAAATGTTTCAGGTGGTATGAATGCTTGGAACTAAGGAGGCATTACAAATGAAAGAGATTACAGCTAAAGAATTAGAAAATAAACTTATGAATGATGAAGAATTAAACATTATTGACGTGCGTGAAGTAGAAGAAGTTACAGAAGGAAAAATTCCAGGAGCGCTTCATATTCCACTTGGCTTATTAGAGTTTCGTATGCATGAATTAGATAAAAACAAAGAGTATATCATGGTATGTCGTTCTGGTGGCAGAAGCTCGCGAGCAGTTCAATTTTTAGAGAGTAATGGTTT
Organism: Bacillus sp. DX4.1; assembly: GCF_030348195.1. Lineage (NCBI taxonomy): Bacteria > Bacillati > Bacillota > Bacilli > Caryophanales > Bacillaceae > Bacillus > Bacillus sp. DX4.1. The sequence goes on from NZ_JAUCFT010000008.1 coordinate 931,867, forward strand.
TCTAGTTATTAATATGAACGGTGGTATGTTAGCTTGGGAAGGAAAAATAGAATAATAGTCAAGTGTATGAAAAACGATATGTATAAATACAAATTTAAAAACCGACATAAACCCCTTCTTTTTAGGTGGGAGAGAGCATCGGGCCATGCATAGCCGCGGCTTATATGTCGAAAAATCAAAATGGGTTTATATGAAAGAAAATGCAAAGACTTTTAGGAAAGAAAGGACTTTGCACGAACTATTGATTACCACGTGGGTATGAGTGGAGACGGGAGGGTTCATCATGGGACAACAGAAAAAGACCACAATTGTATTGTTTAGCGGAGATTATGATAAAGCGATGGCAGCGTATATTATTGCAAATGGTGCAGCAGCGTATGATCAAGAGGTTACGATTTTTCATACATTTTGGGGACTTAATGCGCTTCGTAAAGATGAGCATGTCCCTACAAAGAAAAATTTCTTAGAAAAAATGTTTGGAAAAATGATGCCTCGTGGTGCTGATAAGATGAGCTTATCTAAAATGAATTTTGCTGGTATGGGACCGAAAATGATTAAGCATGTGATGAAGAAACACAATGCAATGCCTCTACCAGGTTTAATTGATATGGCAAAAGAGCAAGGAGTTAAACTGGTAGCTTGTCAAATGACAGTTGATTTATTAGGGCTAAAAGAAGAAGAAATTATGGAAGATGTAGAATTTGCAGGAGTGGCAGCGTATTTAGCAGATGCTTCTGAAGGAAATGTAAATTTGTTTATTTGAATTTTAGACTTAAAAAAAACCCAACGGGTAGTGGTATTGAGCATGTTGTGACATGAAAAATTTGTTTGACATGTATGGAAGGTATTCAATTATAAGATACATTTTCGCAAAAAAGGGAAAGGGGAAGAATGAACATGAGCCTTAGTTTTATAGTTGTAATCTTTATAGTTGGCTTTATTGGTTCATTTATTTCTGGAATGGTGGGCATTGGCGGTGCCATTATTAACTATCCCATGTTTTTGTATATTCCTGTATTATTGGGGTTTTCTGGTTATACAGCACATGAAGTAAGTGGAATCACAGCGGTACAAGTATTTTTTGCAACTTTTGCAGGTATATGGGTATATCGTAAAGATGGATATATAAATAAAACATTAGTTTTATTTATGGGAACGAGCATTTTAATAGGGAGTTTTGTAGGTAGTCTAGGTTCAAAGATATTAGATGAGAGCCAAATTAATATTGTGTATGCAATTTTAGCTACGATTGCAGCCTTTATGATGTTTGTACCGAAAAAGAACCGCGAGGATATATCATTAGAGGCACTTACTTATAATAAATGGTTAGCTAGTGCATTAGCATTTTTAGTCGGGGCATCTGCAGGGATTGTGGGAGCTGGAGGAGCATTTCTATTAGTGCCAATTATGCTCGTTATTCTTAAACTTCCTACGCGTGTAACAATCGCAACTTCATTAGCGATTACCTTTATTTCATCTATAGGTACTATGATTGGAAAAATTACGACTGGACAAGTTATGGTACTTCCTTCTATTATTATTGCTATCGCAAGTATACTTGCTTCGCCTATCGGAGCGAGTATAGGTAAAAAAATGAATCAAAAAGTATTACAGTGGATATTAGCGATATTAATTGTCGTAACATCGGTTAAAATATGGATACAGTAGAATAAAGTGAAACTTTAATCAGTGGGGGGGTTCTTCATCCCCCACTGATTATTAGTTGAACCAATCGGGCTTTTACAGCCCGTTAATGCGGGATAAAGTGAAATGAAGAATAAAAAACATAAAAAAATCAGCCCTATCTCCATAGGGCTGATTTTTTTATTAATTATTATTCGATGTTGTTTCTGTCTCACCATTACTATTGCTGTTGTTGTCCTCGGAGTTGCGAGTGCTATTGCCTTTGTTATTGCTATTGTTGTCCTCGGAGTTGTGAGTATTATTGTTATTGCTGTCGTTGTCCTCGGAATCTGCTTTTTTTACTTTGTCGGAACTCTCTTTTTTCTTGCTCTCTTTCTGTGAGTCAGTTGTTTTTTTATACTCAGATAGCCCAAGATGAGTACGAAGTTGATTTGTTAGATCTGTTAAATCTTTTTCTTCAGGCACATAGTAATACGTACCACCGTCACCCGCACGACCACATTGATCATCACCAGCTGACATATAACAATCTTTACCGGTAATTTGTAATTTCTCAATTGAAGAATCTGAACCGTATTTATAGAATGACAACATATCATCAAATGTTAAGTTCGTAACAAATTGTCCGTTAATATCATCAATAATAGCTCCTACTTTTGTAACAGAGTCAACACTTGTTAGTTTTTTGAGAATGGCTTCGATAACAAGTTGTTGACGTTGTCCACGCATTGCATCACTATCAATATGGCGCGTTCTAGCAAGTGCAAGTGCTTCTTCGCCGTTTAATTTTTGTACCCCTTTTTTGAGATGGATTGCACCAGCATTATCGTTACTATCTTGTTCAGTAAATTCTACAGGTACGTCAACTTCAATGCCGTCTAAGTCATTAACAATTTTCATAAATGATTTAAAGTTGAATTTTACGAAGTAATCGACAGGGACGTGAAGTAATTTTTCAACTGCATCAATACTAGCCTGTGGTCCACCAGTTTTACCATTCTTGGCAGAACCAAATGCATGTGCATGTGTAATTTTATCGTTCTTTTTTTCTACTGGAATATAAGTATATGTGTCTCGTGGAATGCTTAAAAGTTTAACGGTTTTACTATCTTTATTAAAAGTTGCAAGTAACATTGCATCTGTCCGTATGGCAGCACCGTATTCTTTGCCACGTACGTCGCTTTCATCAACACCCATTATTAATACAGATACATTATTAGAAATAGGTTTAACTGCTTTATCGCGTAAGTCAGACTTATCGCCACGCTCTAAACCGTGAGCGGCATTTCGAACCGCAGAGGATGCTTTATTTACTAAAAACCATGTATAGCCGCCTCCTACTATGAAAAATAATAAAAGGATACTTATAATGATTTTGGTCTTTTTCTTACCTGTTTTCTTATTATTTCGTGTATTTTGTTGCAAAGGTGAGTTTTGCTCCATTTCATATACTCCTTCATTTGGATTGAGATACGACACTCATATCAACTAATTATAATGAATCCTGGCGAAAAAAGACATTACAAATCATTAACAATTCGTAAAAATTCAACTTATTTTATGAAAAGTCAGATTTTTCGACCTCGCTTGAAGTGAAATTGAGGGAATATGAGTAATGAAACACACATAATTCGTTCTATTGGAAATAGAAATACGTGCTATGAGAAAATGGTAGGGAAGTAGGATTTGTTGAAATATGTTCAAGAGAGCGATTACTTGGTACTTTATTGGTCTTATATAATAAAGTAGAACGATGTCAATGTGCCCGTTTAATCGGGATAAAATATAAAGTAGGCAAATAAAGGAGAGAGACAGCATGAATGGTACAACATTCCGAGCGATGCTTGTAAATGAAAGAGAAGGAAACCAATTTGAACGAAGTATTGTAGAGAGAAATATAAGTGACCTACCAGAAGGAGAAGTATGTATTCGTGTTCATTACTCCTCATTAAATTATAAAGATGCACTTTCAGCAACAGGGAATAAAGGGGTTACAAGAAAATATCCGCATACGCCAGGGATTGATGCAGCGGGTAAAGTTGTTAGTAGTACAGATGCTTCCTTAGAGCAAGGCGATCAAGTCATTGTAACGGGATATGATTTAGGAATGAATACATCTGGTGGACTTGGCCAATATATTCGTGTGCCAGCATCATGGGTTGTTCCTTTACCTGAAGGAATTTCACTAAAAGAAAGTATGATGTATGGAACGGCAGGGTTTACAGCTGCTCTTTCTGTTCATAAGTTAATCGCATCAGGCATTTCACCAGAGCAGGGGAAAGTTCTTGTCACAGGAGCGACAGGCGGAGTTGGTAGTGTTGCTGTTAGCATTTTAGCCAAGCTAGGATATGAGGTAGTAGCAGCAACTGGAAAAAAAGACGAGGAAGATATGTTGTTTCAGTTAGGTGCGAAAGAGGTCATTCACCGTGATAAAATCAACGACCAATCTGGAAAACCGATGTTAAAGGGAGTATATGCAGGTGTGATTGATACTGTTGGTGGCAATACATTAGCGACAGCTCTTAAAGTTGTTCAGTACGGAGGTAGTGTGACGACATGTGGTAATGTTGCGGGACATGAGCTTGCAACCTCTGTCTATCCATTTATTTTACGCGGTATTAACTTGCTAGGGATAGATTCTGTGCAATGTTCGATGACAGTAAGAAAGCAAGTTTGGTTATTATTAGCGGAAGAATGGAAAAATCCAGAGTTATTACGTTATACAGTAGAATGTACGTTAGAAGGATTAGATGAAAAGATTGAACATATATTACAAGGGGAATTAAAAGGAAGAACGATTGTAAATCTATCATAAAGACTATGTTTATTAATTGTATAGTAGTAGATTTTGTTGTTTAAATATATGACATGATTAAAAAGTGAGTTCTGTTTAACTTTCTTTTTAATATACCCTCATACAACACGAGGTACAGAAGATCCGATGACAAATGTACTATATAAATCCATTTTGATTTTTCGACATATAGCCGCGGCTATGGATAATAAAAGGTGACCTGCACTCGTTTTCTCTCTTTGTTTTCACTATGTCTGGGGCTGGAAAAGGATCTGACCGCTTCTATGCATGAACGGATGCTCTCTCCCACCTAAAAAGAAGGGGTTTATCCCGCATTAACGGTCAGTAATACCCCCACCTCAAATTTCTGCAGAAAGCAAAGAAGTTAGGTGAGGGATAAACTGCCCGTAAAAGCCCGATTGGTCAGGGCTAATAATCAGTGGGGCATGAAGAAAACCCCCACTGATTAAAGTTTCACTTTATGTCGGTTTTTTAATTTGTATTTATATATAAGATAGATAGTGGTGTGAATATTAAATAGAAGGAATTTTTCTTACTATAGTGTTTGCTTTAATGCTACTTTTCCTTTTTCACCTAAAACAGCATCTGCAATATTTACAGCGTGGTCACCGATACGCTCTAAGTTACTTACCATATCAACATAGATGATACTTGCATCGCCTGAACAGCTACGTTCATTTAGACGCATGACATGACGCTTACGTAGAACACGTTCCATTTGATCAATTTTATGTTCTTTCGTAATTACAGTTTGCGCAAGTTCTACATCGAAGTTTGTTAAAGCTACAATTGCATCCTGTAATGTTGAGGTTGTTAATTCAAGCATTTCATTTAATTCTGCCATTGCTGTATCTGACAGTGAAGCGCGATTAGATATCTGGAAGTCCACGAGTTCTACTAAGTTTTCTACATGATCACCGATACGTTCAATATCACCGACAACGCCTGCTAATACTGAGTGTTTTTCAGAATCAACGGATGATAGTGGTCTTGCTGAAAGAGACACTAAATACTCTATAATTTTTTTATCTAAATTGTTAATGGCTCCTTCTAATTGAGCAACCATATCGGCATGTTTCTTTTGTTTTGTATTTAAAAATTGATTTGCTTCTTTTAGTCCGTGTAATGAGAATTCCGCCATGCGTACAATTTCCTTTTGTGCTTCTGTTAAAGCAATGGCAGGAGATTGTTCAATGAAAATTGGATTGAGATGTTGCGGTTTGAAGTCAATTGCTGCATCTTCTCCGCGTATAATTTTTGTTACAATCCATGCTAAGACAGCAATGAACGGGAACTGAATAACTGCATTGGTTACGTTAAATGTTCCATGTGCAAAAGCAATCGTCATTTCTGGATTTAAGTTTAAGGATTGCTGGAAATAAGTAACTAAGTTTGTAAATGGAACTAATAAGATGGTAAAGATAATGGTTCCAACGATATTAAAAATAACGTGAACTAATGCTGCACGTCTTGCTGCGATAGAAGTACCAATTGCTGCTAAGACAGCAGTAATTGTTGTTCCAATATTATCACCAAATAATACAGGCAGGGCAGCTTTTAAATCGATTGCCCCTTGACCAAATAGTTCTTGCAAGATTCCGATTGTTGCACTTGAACTTTGTACAATTAAAGTGAATATTGTACCAACGATGACTCCTAGAATTGGACTGTCGCTCATGCTTACCGTTAATTCTTGGAACGATTCTAGAGAACGTAGTGGTTTCATACCAGTGCTCATTAATTCTAAACCAAAGAATAACATACCGAATCCGAATATTACTTGACCTAGAGATTGTACTTTTTTATTTTTAAAGAAGAATAATAGGATAGCTCCAACTGCCATAACAGGAAGCGCATATTCTCCGATTTTAATTCCGATAATAAATGCTGTAACAGTTGTCCCGATGTTAGCACCCATAATAACACCAATTGCTTGTCTAAGTGTCATAAATCCAGCACTTACAAGTCCGACTGTTAAAGCGGTTGTTCCTGAACTAGATTGAATGAGTACGGTAACTAACATACCAGCTAATACGCCCATAAGTGGGTTTGTTGTAAAGCGATCAAGGATATCACGAAGGCGATCACCTGCTGCTTGTTGCAGTCCATCTCCCATGTACTTAATCCCAAATAAGAAAATACCTAATCCACCAATAAATTGGAAGATCATATCTTGAACATTAAATTCCACGCATTCCACTCCTTAAATTTCATGTACGGTGTAATTATTAACTAAACGTTGAGATTCTGTAAACGGTTTGTTGATAAAATTTACACTAATTTTACAAACAGATAAAAAATTTACATTTGTGTAAAGGAATCATTGGATTTAACTATAGGTAGAAATTATGCAGTGCTTTTTATACAAATAGGGTGTGAGTTAAATAGTAGTTATCTATGTATATGGAAGTAAGTGAAAAAAATATTAATATTTATCAGAAAAATGGTAAAATAAGTTAGGGAGAATAATACTACATAAGTGGGGATGGTAATGAATAAATTTGGGAAATATGCAATGCTGTTAGTTATTTTGTGTGGAGTCGGCTTAGCTGGTTGTAGTTCTGAAAAACAAGAAGTTAATACAAAAGAAACACATGAAACAAAGGGTAGTAAGGAAGATCAATTTGAAGAAGTTCCCGTACAGGCATCTATTACTGCTAAAGATCCAATGGAGATAGACTTAAAACATAAAATTGATCCTGGGACAGTGACATCTGAATCTGTTTATGTGATGGATGAAGAAAACGCGAAAGTAGAAAGTAAGCTGAAAATAAATGGAACAAAGCTCATTATCGAGCCGCTGAATAAAGAGAAACAACAAGGTACATATACTGCATTTGTAACAAGTAAAGTGAAAGCAGCAGATGGCTCTGAAATTGGAAAACCGTTGAAAGTAGTTTTTAAAGTGAAAGAAGATCAAAAGGAAAATATATCTGAGCAGACTGAAAAGAAAAATGAATCTCAAGCAAATGAAAACGTACAAAAAGAAGTGGACAATACAAAAGATTTTACATCGTATAATGGATTGTGGACAGATTCAGACGACTATTGCGGAAACGGAATTTTTGCTACGATCCAGTTTACCGACAAAAATGTAGCCAAGGTTCATTTAGGTGCGCAAATGCATGCTCAAAAATCAAGGAATTGTGAAAACGCTAAGCCTGATGGAGCACAGGAAGGGGCTATTGTTACATTTGACAACAATGGAGTTGGAACATTCTCATTTACAAATGTAAGAAGTAATGTACTGCAAAAGGCAACAATTCAATTAGCTGGGAATAAGGTTCTGTTAACGACAAAAGTTGTTGCTTCTGGAGAATATGGTTCTGAGACATATTTTGGAGATAATGTAACAACGAAATTAAAGTATCATCGCGATAAATAAAAACATGAAAAAGCTGCTGGCTCATCCAGCAGCTTTTTCATGTTTTTTATCCATACGTTTTTGTTTTCGTAAATTTGTAATATAAATAAAGAGAAAGGCGATAAGCAACACGGAAGAATACCGATATACAGTGGCATAGTCAGTAAAGTGTGCGATAAATCCAAAGATAATTGCCCCGGCTCCAATGCCAAGGTCAAATGCGGAAAAGAATGTTGCAGTTGCAACGCCGCGGCGATGTGGTGCTACACGGTCAATCATCCATGCTTGCAGTGCAGGTTGAATCGCGCCAAATCCGCTTCCATAACAGCTTGCGGCAAGAATTAAACTTGGTATTGTTGTTGTATATGACAGAAGGATAATTCCTGCGAATGTTAAGATGACTCCGGGAATAATGACAAAGGCGTGGCCTTTTACATCGTATAGTCTTCCGGAGAATGGGCGCGTTACAGCAATTGCAAGTGCGTTAAATAAAAAGAAAAGGCTAATATCAGCGATGCCAACCTGTGTAGCGAATAACGTGATAAAGCTACCGATCCCCCCGTACATTAATGTGAGACATAATATTAATAATGAAGGAAGTAAAGCTTTTTTCTCAATAAATCCATCTAAAAAGGATTCATGTGTGTGTTGAATGGGCTTTGTTGTTGCTTGAATCGTTAGCAATTTTGTTAATATTAAAGAGACGACTGTGCAAGATAGCGCACATAAAAAAAGAATCGTAAAATTATACGTTTGCATGAGCCAAAGTCCAATGAGAGGACCAAGCGCCATTGCTATCGTTCCGGATAATCCAAAATACCCCATACCTTCGCCCCGGCGGGCAGCTGGAATTAGGTCGGAGACAACGGTTCCATATGTAGTGGTTGTAATACCAAAACCGGTTCCATGTAAAATACGAACGGCGAGAAGAAGAAAGACAGTTGAGGCAAAAAGATAGCTGCCCATGGCGAGTAAACAAATGGCAGTTCCAATCATTAAAATCATTTTTTTACTGTATTTTTGTAGTGCATTTCCTGTTAACGGCCGAATAATGAGTGCTGCTACAGTAAACATCCCAACAACAAATCCAATGATTGAACTTGTGCCACCAATCTCTTTTACATAGACGGGCAAAGTTGGAATTAACATTTGAAACCCCAAAAACATACATAAATTTGCCAGAATAAGAGCTATAAACTCTTTTGTCCATAACGGTTCTCGCTTTACGAGCACTGCTTCTCCCATATATTCAGCCCCTATATATTTTTTCTTTGTTCTTTCGAGTATATGTATTGGTCAATGTAACAGTCAAGAAAGGCGAATTGAAATGACGTAACAATTTTTCGGCGGAAATATTTAACAATTTGTGTAAATGCTACACAAATTGTTAAAAAAAGGGTAAAGTATAGATGTATAGTCTGCTAGTTGTTGTGATTAATAGGTGTAATTTTTAACCACTAAAAAGAAAGCGGATTCAAATGGATAGTGAAACAGAAGGGGATCTACAACTGTGTTGCTATGAGGTTTTGAAAAGGTTTACAAAATGATGATGAAGAAAGAGGCGTATACATATGAGACGATTAGGTATTTCTATTTATCCAGAGCACTCTACAGTAGAGAAAGATAAGGAATATTTAACTGTAGCACATCAATATGGTTTTACACGTGTATTCACATGTTTATTATCTGTGGATGGAGAAAAAGAGAAAGTTATAAAAGAATTTAAGGAAACGATTTCTCATGCAAATGAACTGGGTTTCCAAGTGCTTGTTGATATTAGTCCAGCCGTGTTCGAACAGCTTGGTATTTCTTATAATGATCTTTCATTTTTCCATGATTTAGGTGCATATGGTATTCGTCTTGATGTTGGTTTTTCAGGATTAGAAGAATCCATTATGACGTATAATCCATATGGTTTAAAAATTGAGATTAATATGAGTAATGGTACAAAATATGTTGATAATATTATGAGTCATCGTCCAAATCGTGAAAATTTAATCGGTTGTCATAATTTTTATCCACATCGCTATTCTGGTCTTTCCTATGATCATTTCATTACATGCTCAAAACAATTTAAAGATTACGGTATGAGAACTGCAGCTTTCATTACATCATTTGATGCGGTATATGGTCCATGGCCGGTAACGGAAGGATTATGTACAGTAGAACAACATCGCGAACTGCCAATGACAACACAGGCAAAACATTTATTTGCGACAGAATTAATTGATGACGTTGTGATTGCAAATGCGTATGCGTCAGAAGAAGAGTTGAAAGCGCTGGGCACGTTAAATAAAGAAAAACAAACGTTTGACATAGAAATTTATGAAACAACTACGGATTTAGAGCGGAAAATTGTATTAGAAGAGCCTCATTTCTATCGTGGGGATGTGTCTGAATATATGATCCGTTCAACACAAAGCCGTGTGAAGTATAAAAAAGAAGATTTTAAACCGCATAATACAAGAGCGATTAAACGTGGTGATATTCTCATCGATAATGAGCAGTATGGTCAGTATAAAGGTGAATTACAAATTGCCTTAAAAGATATGGTCAATACAGGAAAAACGAACGTGGTCGGCCGTGTAATTGAAGAAGAGATTTTCCTACTAGATTATTTACAGGCTTGGGATAAATTTGGATTTACGTTAAAAAAATAGTCTCTATAATAAATCCATTTTGATTTTTCGACATATAAGCCGCGGCTATGGATAACAAAAGGTGACCTGCACTCGTTTTCTCTCTTTTTTTCACTTGGCATGGGGCAGGAAAAGGATCTGACCGCTTCTATGCATGAATGGATGCTCTCTCCCACCTAAAAAGAAGGGTTTTATGGTGGTTTTTTAATTTGTATTTATATAAATAGAAACAAAGCTGCCTATGAAGGCAGCTTTGTTTCTTATTCATATCGTAAACATTCAATTGGATCAAGCTTCGCAGCTTTGTTCGCTGGAAGTAAACCGAATAGAATACCGATTAGCATAGATAATGCTACGGAAGTAAGACCTAATTTTACTGAAACAACAAGTGGCCATCCGGCGAATATTGCCACAATCCAAGCAAAGAAGATACCGAGCATGAATCCAATGAAACCACCTAGAGCAGTTAAGATACAAGATTCAATTAAGAATTGCATTAATACTTTTCCGCGCGTTGCACCAAGTGCCTTACGGATACCGATTTCACGTGTACGTTCTGTTACCGATACAAGCATGATATTCATAACACCGATACCACCAACTAATAGTGAAATTGCTGCGATACCACCGAACACACTTTTTAAGATTCCTGTAAATCCATCGATTTCTTTTAATGCGTCTTGTGGATCGGGAACGCTGAATTTCCCTAAGTGTTCTGGTTTTTTCATAGCATTCAGTTTTGCTACAACTGCTTTCTGAACGGTTTGTTTATCATGGCCAGAAGCGGTTTTTACTGTAATACCGTCGTAATTATTTTTTCCAAATAATACTGGCCAGTTCTCTGCAGAAATTGCACCTTCTTTAAATTCCATACCACCCATCATTGCTTTAGTAGAATAGACACCGACTACTTTATAGGGAGTGCCTTTTATATCTACATATAAGTTTGGCTCCCAAGAAGAGAATAATTTATCGAATGCATCTTTGTTTAATACAATGGTATGTTCAGGTTTATCTAAGTCTGAAGCTGTTAAAAAATTGCCATGCTCTAACTGAATATTAGCTTCATCGTTGAAATAATCGCCTTTAATACCTTTAAGGTCGACATCAAGTTCTTTTTTACCAGCATAAATTTTTTCTTTAGATGAAACGTTTGGATATACGTCTTTTACGCCGGGAGTTTTTAAGACACTTTCATACATGCTTCCAGAGATTTTTCCATCCATATCAGAATAGTCGTCTGTTCGATAATTGACTTGAAATTCATCTTGCTTTTCTTTTCCAATTTGTTCACGGAACTTTGCGTTTGTTCCATCACCGATAGAGATAATAGTAATAATTGCACTGACCCCAATAATAATCCCAAGCATCGTTAAAACTGAACGCATTTTATGGGCGAAGATGGAGGATAGGGCCATGCGTATATTTTCACTTGTGTTCAAAATTAACCTCTCCAATCTTGGACGATAATTCCGTCACGAATTACAATTTGGCGTGCTGCCGCTTCCCCGATTTCACGATCATGGGTAATCATAATGATTGTTGAGCCTTGTTTGTTTAATTCGTAAAAGAGATCCATAATTTGTTTACTTGTTTTTGTGTCTAATGCACCGGTTGGTTCATCCGCTAAAATGAACTTTGGATTATTAACAATCGCACGAGCGACCGCAACACGCTGCTTTTGACCACCTGATAATTCATTTGGTAGGTGAGTTGCACGATCTGCCAGACCTACTTTTGTTAACGCGGCTAATGCACGCTCACGTCGTTCTTTTTTATCGATCCCAGCGTAAATAAGCGGTAATTCAACATTTTGTAGTGCTGTTAAACGAGGGAGTAGCATAAAGTTTTGGAATACAAATCCAATTTCTTTATTTCGAATATGTGCGAGTTCCGTTTCAGACATGCTAGAAATGTTTTGCCCAGCTAATGAATAGGTGCCAGTTGTTGGTTTATCTAAGCAACCAATGATATTCATTAATGTCGATTTACCTGAACCAGATGGACCCATAATGGAAGTGAATTCACCTTGGTTAAGTGTTACATCAATACCGTGTAAGATTTGAACTGTTTCTTTACCGTTTTGAAAGGATTTCGTGATGCCTTTTAAATCAATCATTGGGCGACAACCTCCATACCATCTTTTAAGTCTTTTCCTGGTTTAGAGATGATTTGGTCACCTTTCTTTACGCCAGTAACTTTTGCTTCGCCATCTGTTTCAAATTCAACTGTAACTGCTTGTTCTTTTGCCTTACCGTCTTTAATGATGAATACAACATGTTTATCACCTTTTTTCACGATACTGCTTTTCGGAACGACTGTACCACTTGCTTCACCTGACTTACTTGTTACATATACGTGGAAACCAGTTTGTAATTCTTCATTGTTATCTAATGTAACGATAAATTGATAGTTAGATACTGTTTTGTTCTCATCCAAGCTCTTTAATGGGGTTGAACTGATTTCTGTTACTTTACCTGTCCATGTCTTACCTGCTACCGTTTTTGATGTAACAGTTACTTCTTGCCCTATTTTTACTTGCGCCAATTCATATTCAGATAGTTGGCCTTTTACTTTTAATGGACCAGCAGTGCGAAGTGTAATACCACTCATACCAGTTTTTTCATCTATACCTTTTGTGATATCTTCAACTACACCATCAACTGGGCTTGTTACAGCAAGTGTATTTAATTTTTCGTTGTTTGCTTGAATCATTTGTGTTGCTTTTTCTACTTCGAATTTTTTCATTTCAAGCTGTGCTTCTTGCCCTTGAATCTCAGATTCAGTTGCTTTTAGCATTTCTTGTGGAGAACCAGCATTCTTATCTTTTTGCAATTTTTGCTTCGCTGCATCAATTTGTTTCTTTAGTAATGCTACTTCTTTTTCAGCTAACTTTTTTTGCATCTCTGCTTCCGTTACGCCTAACTTAATTGAAGGGTCATTATATTTAAATAGCAGTTGTCCTTTTTCTACTGTATCGCCTTTTTTAACAGAAAGGTCATATGTACCTTTTGATGGATCAAACGCAATGGTTTCTGTTCCGTTTGGAATCACTTCACCACCAAATTTTTGTGCGTTTTGTATGCTTTTCTCTGTCACTTTATAACCGCTGTATGCCATAGCTACGTCAGAACCACCACCAGTAAAAGTAAAATACGATCCTGCTGCGATTCCGATTGTTACTAAACCAGTAAGTAATACTTTATTTTTCTTTTTCATTTATCTCTCACCTTTTCGTTCGTTTTGGTATCTGTTTCTAAGTATAGGAGAGAGAGAGAATATGACAAATCGTTTTAACTTACAATAACATTACAATTTTGTAAGGTTGAGATGTTACGATATATATAGATGAAAAGCAGATTACTTGACGGTCTTTTTCTTTCTTACAATAATGTTGTATGTAGCAAAGGAGGAAAGAGAGTGGACAATTATTTTAGTGCTTTTCCAATAAAGTCATTTGTTCCATATTCGAAACAACATGTAATTATACTTCTTCTTATCGGTATAGGAGCTTATTTTCTTTATCATTGTCAGGGTATACTCCGCGAGCAGCAATGGAATATAATGATTCGATATACAATTGCCTTTCTTTTTATAGGAAGTGAAATTGGACTTGATGTGTGGCAAGTGAAGGCTGGAATTTTTCAGTTAAGTACATCATTGCCATTTGAGTTGTGTACGATTAGTTTATTATTAGCAACAATTATGATGTTAACAAAAAGTTATCGAATCTATGAGATTGTTTTTTTTACAGGTATTATTGGGGCATCACAAGCAATTTTAACGCCAAATTTACAATATGCTTTCCCGCATTTTCGCTTCATAGAATATTTCATCGCACATGTATTACTCATTTGGGCACCACTCTTTATGACGTGGGTGGAAGGGTATCGCCCTACTTTTCAATCGATTAAACGTACGATGATCTTTTTAAATATAATCATACCGATTGTGTCGATTGTGAATTACATGACTGGCGGTAATTATATGTTTTTGGCACATAAACTAGAAACAGCATCATTGCTTGATGTGTTAGGGCCTCATCCGTATTATATTATTTCACTTGAAATCGTTGCATTTATGGGATGCTTGCTATTATATATGCCATTTGCGAGAAAAGAAACGAATATACAAAAAGAATCACTAGGCTCATAGTCTAGTGATTCTTTTTGTGCAGAAAATATTTACAATTCTGAAAATTATTTATAGAATAAATTTATGGGGAGGGAAGGGGAGAATGTCTAAAAGGATCGTAGTTCATAGTTTTGAAGTTTTGTTACAATTATTTCTATCTATTATAGGTATCATTTGCGTAGGAGCTTTACCAGGGTTATTTCAAGGTTTGCAAATGAATGTTTCTAATTATATACAGACATTAAAACAACTAGGTGTGGGACTATTACATATTTCATCATTAACGTATATTCCGATTACACAGAGTAAACACCCAGAGCCACGCGACTTATTTCCACAATTGTTTGTACACTATAAAGAGACAATGATTGTCTTTTTAGCTTCATTTTTTATTTCACTGATTGTCGCTTTTGTCATTGTATACATTTTATTACGAAGTAACGAAAAGTTCCAAAAAAGAATCAAATCTTTTCTACTATTGTTAGAGTCTATTCCAGATATTTTACTGATTATCGGTTCTCAGCTCTTTGTTATTTGGATTTTTCAACAAACGGGTATTTTAGCAGTAAATATTGCAGGGGTGGGCGGGAAATCTGTAATTGGTTTGCCAATTATATGTTTAAGTTTACCCACTACCATCATGTTTGTTAAATTGCTAATGCTGCGCTTTGATACGGAATTGGAAAAAGATTATGTGCTATTTGCAAAAGCAAAAGGACTAGATACATTTTATATTTTAAATCATCATGTTTTGCGAAATGTATTATTAAGTACGTTATATTTTGCAAAAACAAATATTTGGTTTATGTTATCCAATCTATATATTATTGAGTATTTGTTTAACACGCTTGGTATTTTTATATTCATCAGAGAGCATCCGACAGTTGAAATATTTACGGTAAGTTTACTGTTACTGTATATACCAATTTTTATTATCTTTAAGTTAGCTCATTATTTTGTTCCTGCTTCCATAAAGGAGGCGAAATAAGATGTGGTCATTCTTAAAGCGCGATAAGCGTTTTTGGTTCGGTCTTCTATTCTTGGTAAGTATAGTTCTAGCTAGCATTGGAAATACAATATGGAACAACGGAGAGATTCGCAGAGTATCTATTTTGTATGATTATGATGGAAAAGGTGGTGTACTAGCAGCTCCTTTTCCACCATCATGGCAATTTTGGTTAGGGACGGATCGAAAAGGATATGATTTATTGCACTTAATTGTAGAAGGTGGGAAATGGACGATTGGCATTGCTCTTCTTATTGCGTTGTTGCGTGTTCTGTTTGGTATCCTTTTTGGTGTCCTTTTAGGGACGTATGTAAAACGTGGCTTTGCAAAAATAGAAGCGTTTTTTGATAGTTTTACAGTCATTCCGATGGTTATGATTGCCTATTTTATGTTGCGGAGTGCAATTGTGTTTGGAAATGGTGAAATGACATCTTCTTTTTATGAACGAGCATCGTTTGAAGTTATTTTATTGACAGTTCTTGCAGTGCCAACACTTGCAATTTATGTAGCAAATGAAGTACGGAAATTATTTACAGAAGAATTTATTGATGCTGCAAGAATACTTGGGGGTAGTAAACGACATATTGTCTTCAAACATATATTTCCTCATTTGTATACAAGCTTTGTTATTGTCTTTATCCAACAATTTGTACAAGCGCTTATTATTTTATTACATTTAGGAATGCTTGGTTTATTTTTTGGGGGGACAATTGTTTTTTATGGTGAGGATATAGATTCTGTTACTCATGAATGGTCTGGTTTAATTGGGACGTATTTTAGATCTTTAACGGTTCATCCATGGATTCCTCTTGTACCCATTATGTTTTTTGGTTTAACCATTTTTTCAGGGAATATCATGGTGCTAAGCATACAGCAAGCAATGGCGAAGGCTAGATTGGGAGAAGGAGTAAAGACAGAGAAGATAGAGGAAACAAAGTCTTTATCCCAGCCGAAAGAAGATTTATTTACGTTTAAGCATACTATATAAATACAAATTAAAAAACCGACATAAAGTGAAACTTTAATCAGTGGGGGGGGTTCTTCATCCCCCACTGATTATTAGCCCTGACCAATCGGGCTTTTACGGGCAGTTTATCCCACACCTAACTTCTTTGCTTTCTGCAGAAATTTGAGGTGGGGGTATTACTGCCCGTTAATGCGGGATAAAACCCTTCTTTTTAGGTGGGAGAGAGCATCCGGCCATGCATAGAAGCAGTCAGATCTTTTTCCTGCCCCAGACACAGTGAAAACAAAGAGAGAAAACGAGTGCAGGTCACCTTTTGATCCATAGCCGCGAAGGTAGTAGTGGTAAAAGAGGGTGGTCGCACATTAAAAGAAGCACTCATTCTTGTACGAATGAGTGCTTCTTCACTTTATTTTGTAGAAACTTCACCTTCTGCTTGTGTCTGTGGTAGGAAGTAACCGATAATACCGCCAACGATTGCTGGAACAATCCACCCAATTCCTAATTTGTAAAAGGGAATTGTACTTACGATAGATGAAATAGCAGCTGGCATCATTCCTACATTATCAAGTGCGTGAATGCAGCTAATGATAAATGCCACAACCATTGCACCGATGTATACAGATGGTTTACATTTCGTATATCTATCAATAAATGATACGAAAATTAAGATGATTGTAATCGGATAGAGAATAATTAACACAGGTAATGTAATTTTGAGTAATAGGCTTAATCCTAGGTTTGAAACGATAAAACTAAAGATACAAACATATAATACGAGCTTTTTATAAGAAACATTTTTCAATATGCTTGTGAAATAGTTAGCGAAAGCACTGACTACACCAATAGCTGTCGTTAAGCAAGCAAATATAATGGCGATGCTGAGTAGAATATTACCGCTTGTCCCAAATAACTGATACATCACAGTTGCTAACAGCTGTCCGCCGTTTTCAAATTGTCCTAGGTTTCCGCTTGATGCCCCGATATATCCGAGTAAGAAATAAACGATTGTTAAGAAGAGAGCAGCAATGCTTCCGCAAATAATCGTATATTTTGCAATTGCCGTTTTTTCTTGTACACCATTTTGACGAATGGCATTGACGACAATTGTTGACAAAACGAGAGCACCGATCGCATCTAATGTTAAAAACCCTTCTAAAAATCCTTTGAAAAATGGAATCTCTTTATAATCACCAACGGGAGCTACAAACGAACCTGTTGGTGAAATAATGGCTTTTGTTGCCATAATTGCAATGATTCCAAGTAAGATTGGTGTTAATATTTTTCCGATATGATCAACTAATTTGGATGGGTTTAATGATAAGAAGTAAACAACCGTAAAGAAAATAAAGCTAAAAAGTAACATGGAATACCATTGTTCTTGGAAAAGTGGTGCGATCCCAATTTCATATGAAACAGATCCAGTTCGTGGAATAACAAATAGTGGTCCGATTGAAAGATAGATAATAATGGCTAATACTGCTGCAAATTTTGGATGAACACGGCTCGCTAGATTTTTGAAACTACCACCTGCAAGAGCGACGGCAACAATTGCTAATAATGACAACCCTACATCCGTAATAATAAAACCTGAAATAGAAATCCACATGTTTTTCCCTGAAGAAAGCCCAAGAAGAGGCGGGAAAATCATATTACCAGCACCGAAGAAAATCGCAAATAGCAATAAGCTAATCGAGAGAATTTGCGATGGCTTTAAAGTTGTACGCATATATAGAAAATCCTCCTAAACATCATTTCGTCGAAAATTCAAACAATTTGTCGAGTAACTGTTTTAATTTTAAAGGTCTGATGATTAGAAAGCAACAGTGAATTTTAAATTATTTAAAAATTAATGCGTTAAGTTGAATAATTATGCTTTTTTATATGTCCCCAATCTGTGGTGGTATATTACGTTTACATGTGTTTTTTTCACTAACAAAAATGTGTGAAGTGTGGTTACAGAAAGAGTTAAAGATGCAAAAAAACGGATTTGAAAGAAGTTTGCTATGTGGAGTGGACAAAAGGGGAACACCTTTTTATCCAAAGATATTAATAAGAAATATGCACATATCTTTTCGATATGTGCATATGAAATAGTTAAAAATAAATTTGTCTGTCTCGTTCTTCTTTTAATATTTCAACAGCTTCACGGAAGCGTTGGGAATGAACAATTTCACGTTCTCGTAAAAAGCGTAAACTATCATTTATATCAGGGTCATCTGATAGATTAATGAGCCATTGATAGGTTGCTCTCGCTTTTTCTTCTGCTGCGATATCTTCATATAAATCTGCGATTGGATCTCCTTTTGCCTGTATGTATGTTGCTGTAAATGGAACGCCCCCTGCGTTGTGATAAAATAATGCACTATCATGATTGGCGTACTGAGCATCAAGTCCAGCTGCCTTCATTTGTTCAGGTGTTGCGTCTTTTGTTAATTTATAAATCATTGTTGCAATCATTTCAAGGTGTGCAAATTCTTCTGTTCCGATGTCTGTCAATAAACCAATGACTTGATCTGGAATCGTATAGCGTTGATTTAAATAACGGAGGGCAGCAGCTAATTCTCCATCTGCACCGCCGTACTGCTCGACTAATAATTTTGCAAGTGCTGGATTACAAGTACTGACTTTTACAGGGTACTGCAATTTTTTTTCATAAATCCACATAGTGTATCTCCTTTATATTTGCCATGGCCAAGGACCTTTGCTCCATTCCCATGGAGCGTTAGAGTAGCTATTCCCATACTGCTGAAGCGGACCGTATTTCTCCTCGATTTGCTGTTTTAGTAGCCTTCGTTTATAAGAAAAATCATTGAACTGTTTAATAGATGTAACGTCATCGGGGTGTGTATCTAAATACAAGGTAAGTTCTATTAATACAAAATCGAGTTCTTGCAGTTCTTCCATCCATTTATAAAATTCATCTGGCAATGTTTGAGCCACGATGGTTCTCACCGCCCTTTCTTATATGGATTTTCATAATAATCATAAAAAGCAGGCCATAAAGTGCCTTTTTTTAATGCTTCTTTTGGCGGGAATTGTGGCAAATTTGGTGGTTGAAATCCCATATATAAATGAGGAGGAGTTGAGTAATATTTCTTTCCAAGGGGAGGACAAGGATCATTTGGGCCATGGTACGGTGTGTATGATTTCATAAATTTATCCATGATATAAACCTCCTTTATCAAACGATATCACTATGTATTGTATTCAGACATAATTGCCATTTATGACTCATATAGAAAAACTAATAGGGACAAGGGGGAGAATATGTGGATAATATTAAAAACTCTATTGTATTAGAGGTACGAAATTTGAAGGAAACACTATATTTTTATGAAGGTGTATTAGGGCTTGAGCCTAGTAGGAAGCGTCCACAATTAGATGTACCTGGAGTATGGTACGATATCGGCTCAATAAGGATTTGTTTTATAGTAAATAAGAAAAGAAGAGATGTATCTGATGAAACACTATCGACGCAAATAGAATTAAATTTACCGTTTTGTGATCTGGAAAAGGTTCAGAAAAAGTTAGAATTCTATCGTGTGGCATATAAAGAAATAGCGGATGACCATGAGGAGAAAAAATCTATCATTGTGTATGATCCAGATCAATATAGACTTCAAATTGATTCATCAGTTAGAAGGAAAGAAAGTAGTTAAAATTCCCGTTATGTACATACAAATATGTTTCGCCAATATAAATAATAAGGAATGTATGTTGCAAGGGGGCGTAATAGAATGGACCGAACCTATGAAGAAAGTGCGTTATTTGAACATAAATTTTGGTTGAAGGTTCTTGGCGATCATGCACAGTTTCTGACAGATGCACTAGCTCCAAAAGAAACGGAAGATATTCAAACAGCGATGGGGTTTGTGCAAACCTTTGATAGGCTTTTACGTAATATACACACTGTTAATTTGGTTGACTTTGCGAAAAAGGCAAAAGAAGTAGCAGAGAAGTTTAGAGAATTTAAGCTGAGTATATTAAGGAAGCAGTTAGAAAGAAAAGTTGTCATTAGTTTTACCCCGACATTTCTCAATCATATGGTGAGTGAAGTAGAAGAGTACATAACCGTCCTAGAATATTTAATAAAAGCAGAAGTACCGCCTGTTTTCCATGAATTACATTATCACCTCGTCTGGTTAACGGATGCAGCGGGGCATGCCGGTGCAATAAAAAGCAAGTTAGACCTTGTTGAAAAACGACTAAAAGAGAAGAGTGCTGAATATGAAAAGCATTTTGAACAATTTTACTTAAAAGCTTTGGAAATGACCGGTTATTTGCGGACAGAACTACACTCTTTTCCAGCTCTAAAGAAATTTACAAAAGATGTTTCATTAGAATTAACTTTATTTTCGAGGTTTCTTCATGAATTGGAGGAGTTAGAGTTGTCTGAGCAAATATTAGGTTCATTATCTGGAAGAATGGCAGACCATATGGCAAGAGAAGAATGTTATTATTTATTGAAATTAGCGCAGGCTTCTGGATTGGAAATACCAAAGTGTAATCCGCTTTGAGAATACACAAAAAGCCGCAATCATGTGGCTTTTTGTGTATTTGTTTTTTCTTTTTTCTTGATTGTTTGTTGTTTTACTTCTTCAATGCTAGCATTTAATGTTTCCATAATATTTATAATGTCTTTTGGATGAGACATGATTTCAGTCTCTTGTTGTTTTCCAATTTTTTCTTCAATAAAATCAAGAAGGGCTTCTCGATATTCATCTGTATATTCTTCAGGAACAAAGGGAGTTGTAAGATGATGAATTAAGTTCATTGCTGTAACTACTTCTTGTTTTTGGAGTGGTGTCTCTTCGTTCTTAGGGAGATCTGGAATGTCTCGTATGTTTCGTATTTCATCTGGATAGTGAATAGTTTGTAGAATGAGTCCTTCTTGAAAACTACGAATAATAGCTAAGTGTGTTTTTTTGCGAACAGAAATATGAACAAGTCCAAGTTTGTTTGTTCGTTCAAGTGCTTCTTTTAGTAATAAATATGCCTTTTCTGAACCTGATGTAGGACCGATAAAGTATGAACGGTCGAAAAAAATAGAGTCAACTTCATCGTTTTGAACAAAAGAAAGAATACGAATTGCTCTTGGTTCAAGTGCTTTTTGTAGATCAGCTAATTCTTTATCTTCCAAGATAATATATTTATGTGGCTCGTATTCATAAGCTTTTACAATATCTTCTTCATTAATGTCATCATCGGAACAGTCAGGAGCAATCTTTTTATATTTAATCGGAGTAAGGCATTCCTTATGAAGGTGTAGAAACTTAATATCTTTTTCTTCTACAGCACTATATAATTTGATGCCGATTTTTAATAAACCAAGTGAGAGAGAGCCTTTCCATATTGTATGCATATGAGTTTCCTCCTTATAGAAAGAAGATGAATATATGTATTATATGGATGTAAGAAAACCTCTATTCATTCTTCCACTTTTCGTATAGTATTTCTCTCTTCTTAGGGGATGCTAGAAAGTGAATGTGGAAAAGGAGGAATAGCGAATGCAATTAGCTACACATGAATTACGAGACTTAAGTGAATTGATTCTGGGTTGTTACAACACGATTAATACAATGGCTACCTATATTCAACAAGCACAGGAACCTGAATTAAAGCAAATGTTGCAGCAACACCTTCCGCTTCATGTACAGGCCTATAATTTTAAAGTGGGATTTGTACAAAGTGAGTCGACTCCAAATATTTCACAGTTTCAGCCCTCAAAATTAAATCCAGTATTAGCTTCTTTTACACAAGCATCCGTCCGAGAATACCCACCAATTACACCAAGTATGGCTGCGCAGCCAGCTAATGATCGATCAATTGCTACAGGTTATTTATTACATCAAAAATCTTCGGCATTAAATTATGCGGGTTCTTTATTAGAATTTGCAAACCCAGATTTAAGAACAGTTTTGGAAATCTCATTTTTAAATAGTAGTCGACATGCTTATGATATTTGGCAGTATATGGTGAAGAAAGGGTATTATCCGTTATCACCAGCACCGCAATCTGAAATACAAGCGATAGCAAGTATCTATCAACCGTTACAATAAACCCCTTCTTTTTAGGTGGGAGAGAGCATCCGGCCATGCATAGAAGCGGTCAGATCCTTTTCCTGCCCCATGCCAAGTAAAAACAAAGAGAGAAAACGAGTGCAGGTCACCTTTTGTTATCCATAGCCGCGGCTATATGTCGAAAAATCAAAATGGATTTATATAACTTCTTTGCTTCCTACTGAACTTTGAGGTGAAGGTATTACTGCCCACAAATAGCGGGATAAATAGAAAAGGATTGACAAGTTCTATCAAATATTTTAAGGTTATTTTATAAAATTGCGTATATAAAGGGGAGTAACTTATTACAATAAAGTCGTCATTACAGGGAGAAACCCTCGGCTTTATTGGCAACAATTTTGTTGTTAGTGAGACCTTTACCAGCAATGGTAAGGGCCCCTTATTGTCTTTTTAGGACCTTTGCCATGTTTGGTAAAGGTCCTTTTTGTATATAGAAGAAGGAGAGGTTCTCAATGAAAAAGTTTATCAACCGATTTCGATTTATGCTTCAGTTTCGTCGGTTTGGCCCATTTTTATATGACTTTTTTACATCAAAAGAAGTCGCTGTTCAGAAGAAAATCATATCAATTGGTTTTCTAATTGGATATGTAGTATTTCCATTTGATATAATTCCAGATTTTCTTTTCTTATTTGGTGTGCTAGATGATATTGCGGTCGTTACGTTTATCTTGCAGCGAATTGTGAAAATCGCACCGCCTCACCTACAAGAAAAATACAAATTAAACAAAGGGTAGGAGTTAACAAATGGAGCAGTTGATTTTAGATGTGATTGAATATTTAAAGCAGTTTTCTTATTTTGGTGTCGTTCTGGCGTTAACATTTGAATTTATTCCAGCAGAAATTGTATTGCCACTTGTTGGGTACTGGGTGTACGAAGGTGATATGAATTTTTGGCTAGCGGTATTAGCAGGGACAATCGGAGGAACGACAGGACCGCTAACACTATATGCTCTTGGCTATTATGGTGGTCGTCCGTTATTAATCAAATATGGAAAATACTTTTTTATAAAAGAAGAACAAATTCAAAAGGCAGACGACTTTTTTGGGAAATATGGCCCGATTGTAGCATTTGCGGGGAGATTTGTCCCAGGAGTTCGTACACTTATATCCGTTCCATGCGGAATGGCAAAAATGAATATTTGGCAGTTTAGCATTTACACATTTTTAGCGATGTTGCCATTAACGACGTTATATGTATATGTAGGTATGAAGCTTGGGCCTCATTGGAACAAAGCAGGTGCGATGGTAGAACAATATATGCTACCGATGCTAGGAGTAGTTTGTGTTGTTGTAGGGGGGATTTTAATCTATAAATTTGTGAAAAAGAAAAATAAAGCAGAGTCTATGTGAAAACGCCTATAGAGCGTTTTCTTTATGTGGAAATATATAAATACAAATAAAAAAATCGACATAAACCCCTTTTTTTTAGGTGGGAGAGAGCATCCGTCCATGCATAGAAGCGGTCAGATCTTTTTCCTGCCCCATGCGAAGTGAAAACAAAGAGAGAAAACGAGTACAGGTCACCTTTTGTTATCCATAGCCGCGGCTTATATGTCGAAAAATCAAAATGGATTTATATAGATGAATTATACATGGAAAATATGGTTTACACATTAGTTATAAAGTTTATCCTGCTATTTGTGGGCGATAATACCCTCACCGCAAAATTCAGCAGGAAGGAAAGAAGTTAGGTGTGGGATAAAGAAAACCCCACTGATCAAAGTTTCACTTTATGCCATTCTTCGCCATGAAGGGGAATTCACTTTATGTTAGAATAAAAACAGATGAAAAACTAAAGGAGCGAATTACGTGGAACAGAAAAAGATAAAAAGAATCCTTGAATATATATGGATCGCCGTAGTGCTTCTCGTTGGATATTACTTTTTGAAAGAAAAAAGCATATGGGTTCTTTTTCTTATGACATTTTTATTAGCGGGACTAGGAACGTTATTTATTAACTTTTTCTTCGAGAGTATGAATGCTTGGAAAAAGAAAAAGGCAGAAACAAAACGATAAAGCAGAAGTGGAAACTGGCATATCAATTTGTCGTGATGATAATTGTAATCACAGTTGGCATTGTGAACTATGCTTCACCACTCGGAGATTGGGCTTGGTTTACAGCTTGCATCGGCATATTTTTCATTCTACAAACGGTAACAGGAAAAGAAACAAGAACGTAAGAAAAGCTCGCCAATGCGGCGAGCTTTCTTTTAGGCTTCTTTTTTCTCATCGGTATTTTTTTCGGTAAGTAAATGGCTATTGTGCCTAGAGTAGAAGAAATAGACACATAGTCCAATTGCAAGCCAGATAGCAAAACCTTTCCATGTTGTTGCAGAAAGATTAATCATTAAATATATACAACAACAGATTGCAACGATTGGTAATACGGGTACGAATGGAGCGCGGAAACCTCGCTGTAAATTTGGATGTGTTTTTCGTAAAATAAGTACAGCGAAGCAAACGAATGAAAAGGCGGTTAGTGTACCGATATTTACTAAATTCGCAAGCAAATGTAGATCTATTAAGCCTGCTAATAATGCGGCCGCAATCCCAGTAATCCATGTGTTTAATAACGGTATTTTTACTCTTTGATTGACGCGTGCCAATGCTTTTGGAAGGAGACCATCCCGGCTCATCGCGTAGGAAACGCGAACTTGTCCATACATAACGACTAAAATAACAGTCGTCATTCCGGTCATTGCTCCGACGGCTAATAAACCGGCAATTGTATCTTCACCAACAAACTGAAGAGCAAAAGCAACTGGGTCCGAAACATCTAACTGTGTATAAGGAACCATACCTGTTAACACAAAGGATACAATCATATACAAGACAGTACAGATGAGAAGGGAACCGATAATACCAATCGGTAAATCACGCTGTGGTCTTTTCGTTTCTTCAGCGGCTGTTGCAATGGCATCAAAGCCTAAGAAAGCAAAGAAGACTGTCGCTGCACCTGTAATGATTCCATCATATCCAAATGGTAAAAACGGTGTCCAGTTTTCTGGTTTTACATATTTAGCACCTGCTACGATAAAGGCAATGATAACCGCTAATTTAATTAATACCATTACGTTATTAATGCGAGCGCTTTCGCGGACTCCGCGGCTAAGAAGTAGTGTAATGAAAAGTAAAATACATACAGCTGGTAAATCAATTATTCCCCCTTTTCCCATACCGGGGGCCGAGGCAATGATGGCGGGTAGATGAATATTAAAACCATGCAGCAACGATTGTAAATACCCTGACCAGCCAACAGCTACCGCTGCAACGGCTAGCAAGTATTCAAGCATTAAACACCAGCCAACAATGAACGCAACAACTTCTCCAACTGTCATATACGCATACGTGTAAACGCTCCCGGAAATGGGGATGGAGGAAGCAAATTCTGCATAACAGAAGGCAACACAAGCACAAGTAAACGCAGCAATCAGAAAGGATAACATAATACCAGGACCAGAATGCTTAGCAGCAACGATCCCTGTTAAAACGAAAATGCCTGTCCCAATTACAGCCCCAATGCCTAAAAAGGTTAAATCTAATGCAGTTAATGTTCTTTGCAGCTGCCGTGGTGATTCAGTCGTCAACGGTTTTTTTCGTAATAATGATTTCACATGGACTCTCCTCTCTCCTGATCAATCGCCACAACTGCGAATTATAATATGAGTCCATTACAAAATAGAATGTAAGTGAATAGAGGTAC
The DNA here is from genome assembly GCF_030348195.1 of Bacillus sp. DX4.1. Classification (NCBI taxonomy): domain Bacteria; kingdom Bacillati; phylum Bacillota; class Bacilli; order Caryophanales; family Bacillaceae; genus Bacillus; species Bacillus sp. DX4.1. Next base: position 958,219 of record NZ_JAUCFT010000008.1, read on the forward strand.
AGTTGTGTATTGTTTTAATATAGGATTGCTGTAGTCATTTTATTATAATTCAGAATATTTTGTCAAATAAAATTATAACAAATAAAATCACACTTGTACGGAAAAACTATCTTCATGAATAAAAGCATTTTTGAAAGTAGGAGAAGATAGTATGCTGTTTTATTTTGAACTTGTCGTTATTTTACTTTGTACGAAGTTGGCTGGTGATATTAGCGTTAAACTTGGTCAGCCATCTGTATTAGGTAAATTAATTATCGGGATTATTATCGGTCCCGCTGTCTTTGGAATTATTAATAGTTCAGAGCTTATTGATGAACTAAGTGAAATTGGTGTATTGTTACTGATGTTTATAGCGGGGCTGGAGACAGATTTAGAGGAATTAAATCGTAATCTGAAATCTTCGTTTGCTGTAGCGGTAGGCGGTATTATTTTTCCATTTTCCGGCGGGTATCTTGCAGGTTTAGCCTTTGGAATGCTACAATCGCATGCGATTTTTCTAGGGCTACTCCTTTGTGCTACTTCTGTGAGTATCTCTGTTCAAACATTGCGAGACTTAGGAAAAATGAACACAAGGGAAAGTACAACGATTTTAGGGGCTGCTGTTTTTGATGACATCATTGTTGTCATTTTGTTAGCATTTGTAATGAGTTTTTTAGGTACACAAGATGTAAATCTCACACTTGTGATTGCAAAGAAAATCATCTTTTTCGTCAGCATTGTTCTGATTGGCTGGAAGGGTGTTCCGTTTATTATGAAAATGTTGTCACCACTTCGCGTATCAGAAGCATTAATTAGTGCCGCACTAATCATTTGTTTTTCATTTGCGTATTATAGCGAGGCTATGGGGATTGCTGGGATTATTGGAGCGTTTGCAGCAGGAATCGCCATTTCACAAACGACATATAAGCATGAGGTAGAACATAAAATAGAGCCGATTGCTTACGCGATTTTCGTGCCAGTCTTTTTTGTTAGCATCGGTATGGAAATTACGTTTCAAGGAATCGGGGATCAAATATGGTTTATTGTCATTACGACCATTATTGCGATACTGACAAAATTAATTGGATCTGGTTTAGGAGCAAGATTAACCGGTTTCAATTTACAATCTTCTATTAGTATTGGTGCTGGTATGGTATCAAGGGGAGAGGTGGCCTTAATCATAGCTTCCAATGGACTTGCAGCGAATATGCTAGCGAAGGAAAATTTCACATCTATTGTCATCGTTGTTATTTTAACGACAATTATTACGCCGCCACTATTGAAGAAATATTTTGTCTAAAAAAAGGAGCTTATTGCATTTTGATAAGCTCCTTTCTGTCGGCTCGATCCTGCACGCGATGTGATTCTATACAACCTATAAATGATTACGTGCAAAAGTTGTGCTTGGCTGAGGTACGACTGTTTTAAAATGGGAAAATAAATAACAGCCAGTAACCACAACGAAAGTGCCGAAGATTTGAACCCACGTAATTTGTTCTCCTAGGAAAAGAAACGCTAAAATAGCGGTAAAGATTGGATTGAAATTTAGAAAAATACCAGACGTAGTTGCTCCTAATTTTTGAACACCAATATTCCAAAATACCATACAGACAACAGTTGAGATTACACCTGTGTATAGTAATGAGGTGATAAATGAAGCGTCGATATGAGAAACAGTAAACTGAGAAATGTTAAATGGAAGCAGTATGATGACACCGAAAATTCCAGAATATAATGTCGCCATTATCGGTGTTGTTTTCTTTGTTGCCCATTTGCTGCAAACAGAATAGATGCCCCATATACAGACAGCGGCTATCATCCATAAATCCCCGCTATTGAAATGTAATGAAAATAACAGTGCTATATTTCCTTTTGAAAGTACGAGAACAACGCCAAATAAAGAAAGAATCATAGAAAGAATTTGAAGCGTGTTTATTTTTTCTTTTAAGAATAAAGACGAAAATAGAGCAATTGAAATTGCATTTAATGTAGAAATGAGTCCAACGTTTGTTGCAGATGTTTGTTCTAGTGCTAGAAATTGAAAAATGTTAAAGAGAACAACACCAGTTAATCCCATGAATAGTAAGGGAAGGATTGCACCACGCGGCGGCAAAATTTTCTTTTCTTTGAACCAGACAAGCGGTAATAGACAAATGATCGCAATCATCCATCGTAAGCTAGTAAGAGTCATTGGAGAAGCATGATTGACAAGTGATTTTCCAACAACAAAGTTTCCACCCCAGAGTAAGCTTGTTAACAGTAATAAAAAAACATAAAAGTACGGCATATTATGAAACCCCTTTTCAAAAGTAAGAAAGATGAATAACTGAATTGTAAATAATTTTAACATTTTTCTTGTTTATCCTATATGTTGTTTTGTATAATTGATAAAATTCAAAATAATAATAGGTAAAGTGTCTTATTCGGCGACTTTTATTCAATTTTGCGATGAGTAGGATATGTTTTTTCGAAGAATCGTCGGTCAGAAAAGAGAGAACAGGGGGTTACTTACATGGAATCGTCCATTATTAAAGTGTTAGATGATTTAGACCTTCAAATTTTAGATGTATTGCAAAAAGAATCACAGGTAAGCAACGCAGAGCTTGCGCGCCGCGTCAATTTGTCACCACCTGCGATGCATGCACGGGTAAAACGCTTGGAAAGTGAAGGGTTTATTGATAAGCAAGTTGCGATATTAAATCAGGAGAAACTTGGCTTTGACTTATTATGTTTTATTTTTATGAGCACAAACATTCATCAAGCTGAAAAACTAGAAGTATTAGAAAGAGAATTGAAATCTATGCCTGAAGTACTGGAATGTCATTGCTTAACAGGGGAGTACGATTATCTTTTAAAAGTAGCAAACCGAGATCGGAAGGAACTCGAGTGTTTTATTAGAAAGTTAAATAAGCTCGGGATTACGCGGATTCAAACGAGCTTAGCGCTAAGGGAGATTAAGTATTCGACTGTGTTGCCGATACGAAATGAGAAAACAAGCACCGAATGATAGTGGTGCTTGTTTGGATTATCAACACTAATAATCGTGCTTTGTTAGGTTCACCCGAGGGTAAAGTATTTTTCCTAACAGATATACAAGGTTCAGAAAAAGGAAATATAGTAACTAATTATTCTTTAAATCAGTTTATTAAAGAACATGAGATTTCTGGCTTAGAGTGGAATACTCTTTATGAAATTACAATTTAAGATTCGAAGAAACAATAAAAAGAGTTTCCAAACATACATGCTTCTTTGTAAGTTAAACTTATTCAACTAACGCATGCGTTAGCTGAAGCTCACGATTTGGGGGTGTAGAGAATGAAGTTTGAATATCAATTAACTGGTTTAGGTTGGGCTGATGGAATTATTGAAATCAATAATCAGGAACACTATTTTGGAATTAGTTATCTAACAGATGGATTAGGGGATTTTTTGAATGGACTTATGCTGTTAAATAAATATTGTGTTCCAGATGATGAGTGTAGAGAAAATGTTAGTTTAGAATGGGACTCTGAACCAGCAGGTACAAATATATTTTTACAATTGATAGAAGATGATACGCTTTTTATAAAGGCTATAAGTTATAAAGACCTTAATTTGAAACTGAGTCCAAAAGTAAAAATAGAAACAAAATGTTCTTATACTGAATTTTTACGAAACGTAATTAAGGAAATAGATTTATTAATAAAAAAATATGGAATCGTAGGATATCGTGAAACATGGTATGAGCATGATTTTCCTTTAAGTACTTTTTTAAAATTAAAACACTACATTGTTAATTCAAAAAGATATACTACGCAATTGGTAGAAGTGTATGGAGACGGATTAGAAAAAACCGATTTACAAAATGATCTTGATTTATTAATGATGAAAATTTAATTTCTAATTCAACTAACGCATGCGTTAGTTGAATAACAGCAAAAGATGTTGTTGTGGTAAATGAGGTCATATGTAGTACAAAAAAGGATAGATGCAATCAGGTATTCTTCCCTGTTGATCTATCCTTACCTTTTACCTTATTTAATGTGTGACATTAAATCTAATTGTTTGTTTATAAAGCTTTTTAGTTATTTTCTTGACTTTTAATAAAACTTTAGCAGGGGGGCGTTTAAGGAGAGTAAAAAATGATGTTTCAAATAAAGAGATTATTAGAACCATATAAGACAAATTTATTCTATATAAATACAAATTAAAAAACCGACATAAAACCCTTCTTTTTAGGTGGGAGAGAGCATCCGGTCATGCATAGAAGCGGTCAGATCCTTTTCCTGCCCAGACGTAGTGAAAACAAAGAGAGAAAACGAGTGCAGGTCACTTTTTGTTATCCATAGCCGCGGCTTATATGTCGAAAAATCAAAATGGATTTATATAATTTCTTTAACTTACCAAACTACGTTTTTTAAGAAGTGTGGATTTGATATTGTTGATAAAGAGTTATTACCTGAAAAACCATGGATTGATTGTGCACATTGCCCTAAATTTCACTGTTGTGATGAGGTTGCTATAATTAAGTATATTTCATGAAGTTAGAATGAGATCCTTTTGTTACAGTATAAAAAGCTAATCGTTCTAAGTACAATTAGCTTTTCGTATAGCCTTCTTCTCTAGAAAACGTCTTGCTCTAGAGCATTGTGTGCTGCATTTGGTCCCATTAAAAGATTTTTCAGTTCTCCTATTTCGGAGAGGGCGACGAGGATATAACCACTAATTAAGACAATGAGTCCAATGACTCTTAATGTTTGTAGGCTAATAATTCTTTGGTTTTCCTCAGAATTATCTTTGGGCGTTGAAGTGGGGGTATGGTTCATAATAGGGCTCCCATCATTTTGTTTATATTTATAAGGTTATGAAATATATTCGTTTTTCATAAAAATCCGGAAGTATAGTCATTTTCACTATATGAGAAATGCCTAAAAGAAGTGATTGGAAATCTGGAGATACTTTTCTAAGTGGAATAAAAAAAAGACCGCAATTCGCGGACTTTTTGTTTTGCTATCGGGTGCTTTTATTCAAGGAGGAGTCAGTAATTTATAACATATTTGTTGATTTACAATAAAGTTATTTAAAAAAGCCCATTCAGTTATTCAACAATCGGGCCATATTCTGGAATAACGGGTAACCCCAAGATACCTGTAACTTTTACATTTAAACTTTAGCGGAAATAATAAAATCCTTTTTTGTTAAGCCTTAGAGGACATTAGAATCTTTAATTCCTGGTGTTAATGTCCTCTTTCCTTTATTATCGGACATCTCTGTTACTGTGGTTGCTGACCATCGTACTGCTTTTTCTTCATTCTTGTGCCCAGTATGATGAGGGCGACATAGATTACGATGGCAATCGAATCTATAAGCGTATTCGTAAGCCCCGATACGTCAAGCAAGGCCGTTACACCAAGAATAACCATCAGTCGGACGATCAGGATCGCCGCGATCAACCATGCGGCAAACCGGATCTTTGATCGCTCGGTTTGGAATGACATGAAAATGAAAGCGATGCCGAAGACCAGATTTTCCGCCGTGATGATGTGCCAGACATACGTGAATACTGTCCGGGTACCCACGGATATTGCCTCAATGTTGAGCGTCGGTAGCACAGCGGATTGCCCGTTCCATGCGTGCGTGACGGCAAACAGCATCGCAAGGACGCCTGCAATCAGATAATAAAAATTCCTAACCTTGATGTTCACCACAACCTTCCTTGGAAATTCCCGGTTCCTTCTTTCTCTTTTTTGTTTACTTCTTTATTATTTTCAATTTATTCTCTTAAAGTAATTTTATTCACTTTAAGAAAATAAAGAACGTTACTTTAAATAAAGTCGCTCATTTCCGTGACCTTGTCGCTTTATGCCACAAACGGGCGCGATTATTGAATAACTCTTAGATTTAAACGACTTTATTGTTATATTTTTAGGTATAGTGAAGTAATCTACATCAAAAATTAAACAATTTTATTTTAACCCCATCCTAAAATCAGCATGGGGTTATGCGTGTTTGAGGTTTTAAAATTAAATAACTTTATTGTCACTTTACAATATTGATGTAGATATGATCTTTCGCAATCGGGCACGTTTGTTGAACAAGAAGTAAAAGGGTATTACATATTAGTCATGTATAATATGTAACACCCTTAATTTTTTATGACTTTTTACAATTATGATTTCAATTATAAAGAAGAAATTCGTTTTTTGGTTTTGGGCAGAATAATAAATTTGATGAAAAATATTCCAATCATAGCAATGGAAAGAGTAGGTAAGAACTGTTGGGTACGAGCAAGTGCAATAGCGGTAAACACCATTAATTGCACACATGTTACGAAAAAGATAAGCGTAAGAAATTGGCGTATTCTTTCTTCATAAGAAATGGGAAATAATACTACAATATTATTTCCTGAAAAATATTTCCATAGGGCACGAAGTTGGATAGACGACATGTATAAGAGACATAAAGTAACTAAGCCTTTCGCAAGTGGAGTAGGTACATAATATACAACTCCGATTCCGACGATAGTCAATCGAATGTATATTCCAAAATAATCATTGGTCCGAAGAAAGGCTAAAGTGTACAAATATAAGAAAGTAGATTGCTTTTTATGTAGGAAAGGTTCCAGCCAGCTTGTAAGCCATGTTCTTTGATTTACTTGTTTTTTTATTTGCGGAACATCTGTAAAAAAGTTAGCAAATTGATAAAAGCGCATGTCCATTTTTTCTTCTTGTTCGATTACATATTCCCATTGAATCCGTTTTGGAGCTTGTTTTAATGTATAAAAAAGAAAGACGAGAAGAAGTAATAATCCCACTCCTAATAAAACAAACGAAACAGATTGAAAGAGCATATATACAATAAGTATGTTACAACCTGTCCGAATGATGAACCAAAGATGAGAAGTATGTCGATCTCTCCACATCCAACTTATGTATATATTCCATCCTTTTACGAGTGCTAAAATAAAGAATACAGCACATAAAAAAGCAGGTGTTGCGTGTAATTGCAGTGCCAGCGGTGTAATGATAAGCACAGCACATAACAATGGAAAGAGTTGAATGATGTAATTATATAGGAGCGATTGTTTGAAATAATGTGCTAATTTTTCTTCAAGTGCTAATAAATAAATGGCGTCAGGTTTTTGTAAAAAAGTACGGATTGGACATCTAGTTACAATGATTGTCAGCAGAGATATAATGATGAATAATGAGACTCCTTTAGAAGGAGATGTTTTAAGAAATTTTGCGTAATAATATGCACCAATACATGAGACGAAGATGAAGCTGTATAGTAGACCGCTAATCATGCGTGCAAAGTACATGATGACGTTTTGAAGATGTTTTTGAAAACGAGCACCCCATAATGTTTCAATTGTCATGTTTCTCACCTCTGTCTTTTATTATAAAGTGAAACTTTAATCAGTGGGGGTTTTTTCATCCGCCAGCTATCTTCTTTACTTTCGCCGAATTTTGAGGTGGGGGTATTACTGCCCAAGAATAGCGGAATAAAGGTTTCTTTCTTATACAAAAATAAAAACGAGCAAATTGCTTTATGCAACATGCTCGTTTTCATTTTGAGAATTTCTTTTATCTCGCTTCATTAATGGATAGAAGGCAAAGCCGATTACAAATAATCCAATCCCAAGTAGGAACGTTTTTAAATCTGTGGCGCCTGTCTTGATGACCCATAGTGCATATACAATTGCTATGGTCGCGATAATACCATCCAGAATACGCGTACCTTTTTCGTTCTTATATGTTTCACCAGTTATGACGAGTTTTAATTGGAAGATTGGTGAAACGAGATATGGAATTAAGTAAGCCAGCGTTGATACGGTAATAACGAATGTATACGCTTCGGCAATCGTTCCTGATAGTGTTGAGAATAAGAACACTTGCGACATAATGTTTGTCAGTCGCAAGGAATGAATCGGACTTCCCTTTTTGTTTGTTTTTGCAAAGAATGAAGGGAAGAATCCTTCTTTTGCCGCTTGATATGGTACTTCTGAGCTTAATAAAATCCAGCCCAGAATGGAGCCGAATAAGGAAGTAAGGGCAAGAAGTGCCATTAATTTCCCACCGCCATGTCCCATTGCAGCATTTAATGCATCTGCTAATGGACGTTCAGAAGTTTGTAATTTATCAATGTGAAGAACACCCATTGTTAAAATGGTAATTCCTAAATAAATTCCTACTGTTAAGAGTAAGCCTGTTACAGTTGCTCGTTTCACAATTTTGGGAGATACAGCGCGATTTGATAATAATACAGCTGATTCAATCCCAATAAATGCCCACAATGTTGTGAGAGCGGCTAAGTTTACTTGTGAAAGTAGTCCATGTGAAACGCCTTCTTTATCGATCATCGGTGTGTACCATTGACCAAATTTTGAAGCTTGAAATGCAAATAATGTCACAATGATGAACAGAAGGAATCCAGTAACTTTCGTTGTTGTTGCTAAAAAGTTTAATCTTCCGGCTCCATTTACACCGTTTGTTAAAATCAAATGTGTGCCCCATAGTAAGAAAGAACAGATGGAGAACGTAATGAGTTTTCCAACTTCAATATCAAAAGAACCAATTGAAAATAAAAGACGCGTATCTTTCATAATTGGGAAGAAAAGCGATAAGTAACCCGCAAAAGATGTAATAATAGCAACGTTACTCGCCCAGTTTGCAACCCAATAGCCCCAAACCATGCTAAAACCAGCCATTTTTTTCTTCTTTGGTGATTTGAATAAAGCGTATGCGTGACTTTGTGGCCCTGTTGTTAAATCAGGACGACGAATTGCTAAATTACCGAAAACAAGAGCTAGCATTAAAACACCAAATCCTGTTGTTAACCAAGCTAACGTAACACCGAGTGGGCTAGCTGTTTGTGCCAATGTACTTGGCACCATAAAAATACCAGCGCCAACCATGTTGCCGACAACAAATGCTGTCAGTACCCAAAAGCCCCATTTTTTCTGTTGCATAAAAGAATACCTCCAAAGTTAGTATAACCAAGTCAAGCGAGGAGATATGTATGTCTTCCAAAAAGGAAGAAAAGCAAGTTCCATACAAAACAAAAAAAAGCACGCGTGATTGTCGTTACGTGCTTTCTATCTTATAAGAAACCCACGACATATCTCTCGATAGCTCTCCACAAGCAAAATACCTGTGACAGTTCTGCACCTATTCAATGCAGCCCCAGCAAGAATGTACAGTGGGTACTTCTTACTTCGGCAACCATTCCTTTCTCATTCGTTCATCAATGCCACTACATTTCCCGAAATGATACTCTTAATGACTGCAACCTCTACCTCACCGAGATACGAATGAGGATTTATGTATTAAGTTAACGTAATCAAGGGTAACAAATGTATTTTTATTCGTCAATGGATACAGTAATAATCAGACTATGGTGAACAATTTGTCATTAAGATGAGGAATGTAGGCTTTATATAATTGTTGTGTTTTCTTGTTTCTACAATAAAAAAGAAGCTGATAGCCAAAAGTCCACGAAAAGTGGTCTCTTGGCTCAGCTTCTATATGAAAAATTATACTAAGTTTAGTACAGTTACTTTCTCGCGTGTCATAGATTCAAGGCTCTTGCGAATACCTTGTGCACCCATGCCAGAACCTTTTACACCGATGAATGGGAAGTGGTCAGGGCCACGCTCTGTACGTCCGTTAATTTGAACGGAGCCAGTTTCGATTTTGTTTGCAATTGCAAATGCTTTATTAATATCTTTTGTGAAGACACTTGCTTGCAGACCAAAGTCTGATTTATTGGCAATTTCAATTGCTTCTTCATCAGAAGAAACGCGAATGATTGGAAGAATTGGGCCGAATGGCTCTTCCCAAGCAACTTTCATTTCTTCTGTAACATTGTCAATTAATGTTGGGTAAATTAAGTTACGTTCACGTTTATTGCCGATCACAATTGTTGCACCTTTTTGGACTGCGTCATCAACTAATCCTTGAACGAAATCAGCAGATTTGTCATCGATTAATGGTACAATTGTGCTGTCTTGTTCTGGAGAACCGACAGATAATGCAGCCACTTGTTCTTTTAATAAGCTTACAAGTTCGTCTGCTACTTGTTTATTTACAAGCACGCGTTTAATTGCTGTGCAACGTTGACCTGAATAAGAGAATGCACCACTAATAATATGGTTTGCAGCTTCTTGCAGGTCAGCATCCACGCGTACGATACCCGGATCCTTACCGCCAAGCTCTAATACAAGTGGAATCATAGCCGCTTTTTTCGCTAAGTGAGCTCCTGTATTTGTACCACCTGTGAACGATACCATATTTACGCCAGGATGTTCTACTAAGTAGTCACCAATGACAGAACCGCGTCCTGTTGCTACGTTGACAAGTCCTTTTGGAAGACCTGCTTTATGAAGTGCTTCAACCATTTTAATACCGCTAATTGCGCCTTGTGTTGCTGGTTTAAAGATAACAGCATTTCCCATAATAAGAGCTGGTGCAAGTTTTGCAGCAGATAAGTTTACAGGATAGTTAAATGGTGCAATTGCTAGAATTACGCCGCGCGGAACACGTTGAACAATGGCAAGTTTAGATTTAGATCCACCAGGGAAGCTGTCTCCCATCATGCTTTCGCCATGCATATGAAGTGCTTCATCTACAGTGTAACGAATTAAATCTGCTGTACGAACGACTTCTTTTTTCGCATCTTTATAGCCTTTACCGACTTCTTTCATTACAATATCGGCAATTTCATCTTGCATATTTACGAGCTCATCAGCCCATTTATATAAATATTTTGCGCGATCTTGAAGAGACGCTTCAGCCCATTCTTTTTGAGCTTGTTTTGCAGATTCAATCGCTTCATCAACTTCTCCGCGAGTAATTGCTTGTACTTTACCGATTACTTCATGTAAATAAGGTGATGGGATATCAATTGTTTGTCCAGATGAACTTTCTCTCCATTCACCGTTTAAATAAAATTTGTATGTATTGCTAGTTGTCATGATTAGTCCTCCTAAAATAGCAACTTGTAAGAGTGAGTATATGGTGATTGTAGGGGGTTTGAGAATATTTTTCAAACAAAATGTTTATGAAAACGATTTCTCATGTCGATTTTATTTTGTATGCCCTTTCATACAGCGGTTTACCTTATTTGCAAGTGAGATATAGGGTAATCCGTATAGTATCAATAGATGCAGTTTTAAGTTGGTTTAGATTGTAGAAACTTTATCTCCGCTAGGTGAGGGCTAATAATCAGTGGGGTATGGAGAACCCCCTACTGATTAAAGTTTCACTTGATACAATTGTTAAAAAAATAATTGACAGAAAAGTCTCTAAAGTTATAAAATAAAAAATGGAAAATAAAAACAAGGAGGTGTGCGTAATGATTGTAGTTGTAAATTTGACTGGCTTAGCTATATTACCTGGAGTGAAATATCCATATCATTACGCAACCTGTACGGAAAGATAGAGCTTTTTTGTTTTTTGAAAAAGCGTACGTTGCGTATATCGTAACGTACGCTTTTATGCGTTTTTCGCATATCGTCAAGCGGCGGTATGCGTTTTTTTGTCCCTTTTTTGGGTGTTTCCATGCTTTTTGTATGGTTTTCATACTACATCGAATATAGAAAGGAAGGAAAAATGATGAAACAATACGGTCTTCGAAATGTAAAAGCAGGGGCTTTTGATACCGGATAATGGAAATGGGATAAAACGAGATTTGGAAGGGAGAGATTATATTGTTTTCAGTATTACAAAAGCTAACTTGGTTTTTTAAAGCACAATGGAAAAGGTATAGTATAGCGATTGGAGCGCTTTTAATTGTAAATGTAATTGAAGTTGTTCCCCCAAAGGTACTCGGCTTAGCCATTGATGATATAAAGACAGGAGTTTTAACGAGTACGGTGATTATGAATTATGTTTGGATCCTGTTTGGGGTAACGATAGGAGGATATGCGCTCACCTATGTATGGCAACATCAATTATTTGGCGGGGCATTTGTACTTGAAAAAACGATGCGTTCCAAGTTTATGGGGCACTTGCTGAAAATGACGCCAACTTTTTATCACAAGAATCGTACCGGTGATTTAATGGCACGGGCTACAAATGATTTAAAAGCGATTGCCATGACTGCAGGGTTTGGTATATTGACACTTGTTGATTCCAGTTTATATATGTTGACGATTGTGTTCATGATGGGATTTTCAATTAGTTGGCAACTGACGATTGCTGCGCTCTTACCGCTCCCAATTATGGCGTATGCCATGAATATATATGGGAAGAAATTACACGAACGCTTTACGATTGCCCAAGATGCTTTTGGGGATATGAATGATAAAGTACTCGAGTCGATTGCAGGTGTTCGTGTAATCCGTGCATATGTACAGGAAAAAGCTGATGAACAAAGGTTTCATCACTTAGGAACAGATGTGTACGAGAAAAATATGAAAGTGGCAAAAATTGATGCACTGTTTCAGCCGACAGTCAAAATGCTTGTTGGACTTAGTTATTTAATTGGTTTAGTATACGGAGCATTTTTAGTGTTTCAAATGAAAATTACACTGGGAGAACTTGTTTCCTTTAACATCTATCTTGGGATGATGATTTGGCCGATGTTTGCCATCGGTGAATTAATTAATGTGATGCAGCGCGGGAATGCCTCGCTTGATCGTGTAAATGAAACATTAGCATATGAGCCTGATGTGAAAAATGTGAAAAACCGAGCGCATGTATATAAGCCGGAATATGTTGATTTTAATGAGGTATCTTTTTCATATCCAACATCGTCAGAGCTCAATCTGAAAAATATTTCTTTTTCATTAAAGCAGGGAGAGACACTTGGAATCGTTGGGAAAACCGGAAGTGGTAAAACGACACTTGTTCGTCAACTTCTTCGCCAATACCCGCTTGGAACAGGAGAAATTAAGGTATCGGGTGTCGCACTAGGTGAAATCCCAATTGATCATGTACTGGGCTGGGTTGGATATGTACCGCAAGAACATATTCTATTTTCGAAAACAGCGCGTGAAAATATTTTATTTGGGAACAGAGAGGCAAGTAGGGAAGAACTTCAAAAGGCAATTGAAATTGCTGCGTTTAAAAAAGATTTAGAGTTTCTTGCAGAAGGATTAGAGACGCTTGTGGGGGAAAAGGGTGTTTCTTTATCCGGTGGGCAGAAGCAGCGGATTTCGATTGCACGCGCAGTGATTCAAAATCCAGAAATATTAATTTTAGATGATTCTTTATCTGCTGTTGATGCTCGTACAGAAGCGGCAATTATTGAAAATATAAGAAGAGAACGGAGCGGGAAAACAACGATTATTACAACGCATCGTCTATCTGCAGTGCAGCATGCCGATTGGATTCTCGTTATGGATAATGGTGAGATTATCGAAGAGGGAACACATGACAGGCTCGTTCATGAAGAGGGTTGGTATGCAGAACAATTCGAAAGACAGCAAGGAGAAAGTATAGAGGGTGAGGTGAAAATATGAGTGTCGGAAAAAGGTTATTTCAATATGCAATGAAAGTAAAAACAACCATTATTGCTGCACTTGCTATGTTGTTGGTTTTCGTTATTGCTGAGCTTGCAGGCCCATTTGTTGCGAAGACGATGATCGATAATCATATTGTCGGAATAGAGAAACCATGGCATGAAACGGTGAAAGGTGAAGATGCCGTTTCTTATAATGGTACTTGGTATAAGCGAAGTGATCGTTTTGAAAAAGGAGAACAAAAAGGAAAGGAAGTTCGAGTGGTACAAATTGGCTTTAAGTATTATTTTGTCCCAAATAAGCTTTCCTTTGAAGGAGCACGTTCTATAAAAGGGGATATTATTACCGTTCAAAGCGGAGAAGCAACGCAAGTGTATAAAGCAAAAATGTTAACAGGGGCGGAAGTGTATTCGTTTTATGAACCGGAGATAAAAAGGTTACTCCTGCTCGGCGGAGGTTACTTTGCCTTATTATTGATTGTGTCATTATTTGCATATGGTAAGCAGTTTTATTTACAGAAAGCATCTAATAAAATTATTCAAATTATGCGTGAAGATGTGTTTTCACATATTCAAACATTGCCGATTCGTTATTTTGACCATTTACCGGCGGGGAAAATTGTATCGCGTGTAACGAATGATACAGAGGCAATTCGGGAGTTATATGTAACGGTTTTAGCAACATTTATTTCTAGTTTTATTTACATTATCGGGATTTTCGCTGCTTTATTTTTGCTTGATATAAAGCTGGCGCTCATGTGTTTACTCATTGTGCCAATTTTAATTGTGTGGGCTATTGTATATAGAAAGTATGCTTCTGTATACAATCATAAAATGCGTTCTCGTTTATCAGATATTAATGGTACAGTGAATGAATCAATTCAAGGGATGCCAATTATTCAAGCATTTCGGCAAGAGCGCGCGACAAAACAAGAGTTTGAGGAATTAAATGAAGACTACTATAAGTATCAAAACAAAATTTTAAACTTAAATGCAGCAACATCACACAATTTAGTAGGGGTGCTTCGTAATATTGCTTTTACAGCGGTGATTTGGTATTTTGGCGGTGCTTCTTTAAGCGCTACAGGCCTTATTTCTTTAGGGGTGTTATATGCCTTTGTGGATTATTTAACACGACTCTTCTCACCGATTACGAATATGGTGAATCAGCTTGCAAACTTAGAGCAAGCACGCGTTGCATCAGAGCGCGTATTTGAGCTGTTGGATGAAACAGGAGAAGCTGTGCAAGAAGAACATATACCACGTCTTAGAGGTCATGTTCGATTTGATGATGTTTCCTTCTCTTATAATGGAAAAGACGAAGTGTTAAAAAACATTTCTTTTGAAGCGAAAAAGGGAGAGACAGTTGCACTGGTCGGTCATACTGGATCAGGAAAAAGCTCGATTATGAACGTGCTCTTTCAGTTTTATGAATTCCAAAAAGGAAAACTTACAATCGATGGGCGTGATGTAAAAGATATGCCAAAGCAAGCGCTGCGCGAGCATATGGGAATTGTATTGCAAGATCCGTTCTTATTTACAGGGACGGTTGCATCGAACGTGAGTCTAGAACATCCGAAAATTTCGAAAGATAGAATTGTAAAAGCGCTTCATGATGTGGGAGCAGAGCGATTTGCAAATCATATAGAAGAGGAAGTTACCGAAAAAGGGAATACACTTTCTACTGGAGAACGACAGCTTATATCATTTGCACGAGCTTTAGCATTCGACCCGGCTATTTTAATTTTAGATGAAGCGACGTCAAGTATTGATACAGAGACAGAAGCGATGATCCAACAAGCATTGGAGGTTGTAAAGAAAGGAAGAACAACATTCATCATTGCCCACCGCCTTTCAACGATTAAGAGTGCCGATCAAATTATTGTTCTTGACCGGGGGACCATTCTTGAAAAAGGATCACACGAAGAATTAATGCAGAAAAAGGGTCGTTATTACGAAATGTATAAAACACAGATCGAAGGAAGTCAAAGTGCATAATCTTCATTAAATGTTCAGGGAACTCTTAAAGGAACTTGCTTTGTTTAGCAAGTTCCTTTTTTGTAAAGGTAAGGCAGTATTGTTTTACCTTTTTCTTTATAAATGCTATATTAAAAAATGTTACTTATTTTTTGTATGTTATGATTTTACACCCTTTTGTTTGATTATGAAGAAAAAGGATACACTAATGACGAACATTTTCATTGAAAAATGATTCAAGATTGCATACAATCAATATAGCTTTTAAATTCCTATCAGAATACTTGGAGGATTAATATCATGAAAAAATTATTTTCAGTGCTTGCAGTAGCCACGCTTGCGGTCGGTATTGTAGCGGGCTGCGGCAAAGAAGAGAAAAAAGATACAGCGAGTCAAGATGCATTGCAAAAAATAAAACAAAGCGGTGAAATCGTTGTTGGTACAGAAGGTACATACCCACCGTTTACATTCCATGATGAGAGTGGAAAATTAACTGGATTTGATGTTGAGTTAACAGAAGAAGTTGCAAAACGATTAGGTGTGAAACCAGTGTTTAAAGAAACACAATGGGACAGCTTACTTGCAGGACTTGATGCAAAACGTTTTGATATGGTTGCAAATGAAGTTGGGATTCGTGAAGATCGTCAAAAGAAATATGATTTCTCTAAACCATATATTTCTTCTTCAGCAGCTCTTGTAGTTGCAAAGGATAAAGATAAGCCAGCTTCATTTACAGATGTAAAAGGCTTAAAAGCAGCACAATCTTTAACTAGTAACTACGCTGATCTTGCAAAGAAAAATGGTGCGGAAATCACTGGTGTAGAAGGCTTTAGCCAAGCAGTAGAACTACTTAATACAGGGCGTGTTGATTTCACAATCAATGATCGTTTATCAGTATTAAACTATTTACAAACGAAAAAAGATGCGAATATTAAAATTGTTGCTACAGAAAAAGAAGCAGCACAAAGTGGCTTCTTATTCCGAAAAGGTAGCGATAAGCTTGTACAAGAGGTGGATAAAGCGTTAGAGGATATGAAAAAAGATGGTACGTACGACAAAATAGCGAAAAAATGGTTTGGTGAAGATGTATCTAAGTAGTGCAATTATCAGTGCAGATCGATTATCGGTTTGGGTAGATATTATGCAAACTTCCTTCATGCCTATGCTGAAGGAAGCTCTTTTCACGACAATTCCATTAGCGCTTATTACATTTATCCTTGGTCTTATATTAGCGACGCTTACAGCTTTAGGACGTATTTCAAGTAGTCGCATTTTACAATGGATCGCTCGTATCTATGTATCTATTATTCGCGGAACACCACTTCTTGTACAACTGTTTATTATTTTCTATGGACTTCCAACACTGCATATTGAGATTGAACCATTCACAGCAGCTGTTATTGGATTTTCATTAAATGTTGGTGCGTATGCATCTGAAATTATTCGTGCGGCTATCCTATCGATTCCGAAAGGGCAATGGGAGGCAGCGTATACAATAGGGATGACGTATCCTCAAGCATTAAAGCGCATCATTTTACCACAAGCAACACGTGTATCGATTCCGCCACTTTCGAATACATTTATTAGTTTAATTAAAGACACTTCATTAGCATCTTTAATTTTAGTAACAGATATGTTCCGAAAAGCACAGGAAATTGCAGCAATGAATTATGAATTTTTAATTGTTTATTTTGAAGCGGGCCTCATTTATTGGGTGATTTGTTTCTTACTTTCTATTGTTCAGCAAATATTAGAAAAGCGTTCAGAACGTTATACGCTAAAATAATTATCCTTTTACAAAAGGAGTTTTTGTTTTTATGATTTCAATTCAACATTTACAAAAGAGTTTCGGTGATAATACCGTACTAAAGCAGATAGATGTATCAGTAGATAAAGGTGAGGTTGTCGTAATTATCGGACCATCTGGGTCTGGTAAAACAACATTTTTACGTTGCCTCAATGTGCTAGAAACACCGAATGCTGGCATCGTCTGCATCGGTGATGAAGAACTGGATTTCTCTAAAAAAATAACGAAGAACGATATTGTAAAACTTCGTACACAAACAGGTATGGTATTCCAGCATCATAATTTATTTCCTCACTTAACAGCCGTTCAAAATGTAATGGAAGGGCTTGTTACAGTGAAAAAGATGGGAAAAGAAGAAGCAAAGAAAAAGGCGACATCCGTCCTTGAAAAAGTTGGACTAGGAGATAAATTGGATTTATATCCATTTCAGCTTTCAGGTGGACAACAGCAACGCGTTGGGATTGCCCGTGCGCTTGCGATGGAGCCGCAAGTTCTATTATTCGATGAGCCAACTTCAGCACTAGATCCTGAGCTTGTGCAAGAAGTGTTAAAGGTGATGAAAGAACTTGCGAAAGAAGGAATGACGATGGTCATCGTAACGCATGAAATGCGCTTTGCCCATCAAATTGCAAACCGCGTTATCTTTATGGATGGTGGTGTTGTCGTAGAACAAGGCACACCAGAAGAAGTGTTTACAACTCCAAAAGAAGAGCGGACGAAGAAGTTTTTACAAATGCTTCAATAGAAAGGTCTCAAGCGAATGCTTGAGACCTTTTTTGCCATATATATTTATTTTTGGTATCCGCCAAGGCTTTGTTCAGCCATTGCTACTAAACGTTTTGTAATTTCTCCACCAACAGAACCGTTTGCACGAGCTGTAGAATCTGCTCCTAATTGTACACCAAATTCTTGTGCGATTTCGAATTTCATTTGATCGATTGCAGCTGTTGCACCTGGTACTACTAATTGATTGTAAGAACTTTGGTTTGCCATAGGAATATATCCTCCTTAGAGTATAAGAGATTTTTTTGGTTGGACTAGCTGGATTTGAACCAGAATCGCCCCGTTTGGCGCTAATCCATCGTTTGAGGTGAATGTATTCATAGTATGGATGATACGTAGAGAGATATGCAAAATTTAAATTTGTAAATTTTGTAAAAAACAACTTAGAGAGAACAAAATGAAAAAGTGAGGTATCGTTGTATTTTTGTAAAAGAAGGCTACACTAATCGTGAATATCAAGTGAAACTTCTATCAGTGTGGTGTTTCATTCACCACTTATCTTCTTTGTTTTTTAGAACTTTTATACGGTATACAGTGAATTGTGTTTGGAGGAATGTAGATGGCGATGTGTCCGCTTTGTAATGCACTGGGAAATCAAACATATACTTGTCAAGCTTGTACGAGTATACTCCAAGATTACGGTAAAGTTGTGGATTATTTAGACGCTTATAACGCATATATGGATCAAGATTTATTAACAGCAGTAGACGGTTTAACATCAAACAATTCTCAGCGATATTGCATTCACTTTTTTTATTGCGGGGCGTGTGGAGAACAAACGGAAATAACAGTGAAGCTTGTGTAACGTAAAACTTCCACCTCTAAGGTAAGGTGGAAGTTTCATCTTCTTGAAACAGTTCTTCAGGACGTTTGAAAGAGCATTCTGTTAAGTGCATCGCATATTCATAAAATAATTGTCTCGTCAGCTGGCTGCTTTCTTGTAATGTTTCACATTGAAACACAGCTCTTCCTGGCTTAGAATTTGCTTCAAATAACCAAATTTGACCTTCTTTATCAAATCCGATATCAAATCCAATTTCTCCAATAAAGCCCTCGATTCTCTGATCTAACATGGTACTGAGCTGTAGTGCAGCAGCTGTTAATTGATTTGTATGCCGAATGCGGTCTGTTGCGTTTGGGAAAATTTCTTGGAGTATCTTTATTTCTCCTCCGTTATTAATATGAGTTGTCATACTTCCTTTTCCCGCAATTTTAGCAACGATGGCACTGACTGTCCAAGCACCAAAGCGATTTTTGTTTGTATGAATCCGAAAATCAACAGGTTGCCCGTTAACACGCATTAATGAAATTCCTTGTTGGACAATAAACGTTTTTAAATTATGTCCTTGCATCACATGATTCATTAACGTTTCTAAAGAGTAATACTTTCGTAATTTATTTTGCTCACCTTCGCGGTAGCGACAATAATAGCTGTTTTCTGTAGGAGAATAGAAAATTTGATAAATGTTCTTTCCTAAGCTACCATGTATGGGCTTCATATAAACATGTTTGTATTTGGATAAGAAACGTTCTACTTGCTCGAAATGCCGAAACATTTCTGTTTTTGGTAACAAGGAAGAGACCGTTTTTTCGTTTGCGAGAAGTTGATGTATATCCCATTTATTAAAAAACCCTGGGTTAAACCATGGAATCGTATATTCTGTTTGCAATCGCTTTTTAATCCGAGAAATTGGTTTGTAAAGCTCTGCTTGGCGGTTGGGTAATCGGTCATAAATGACATTTGGGAAAGGGACGTTACATTGTATCCAGTTTCCGTCCTTGAAAAAGTACCCTTCAATTGTTCCTTCTTCCCAATTGATATGTTGTGCACCAAATAAAAATACGAATGGACATAGCGATTCAGATGGAGTCAGTAAATCTCCAAGTGTAATCGAACGGTTTCCAATGGGATCAGATGCTGATTCGGTAAAACCGGTTGTGAAAATGCCAATCAGTGGCCCAAATATAAGTGTTTGATCTTGAATGAAAGCATGAATGCTAGTTGGGAATGGCAGATAAAGCTCTTTCGCAATCTGTTCGCCGATTATAATTTCATGAGAATATGTGTAACGAATTTGAATATCCTTACATGCCATATAACGTGTTCCAAAAGAAAGAAATTGAAGAGAGGAAGTATTAGAAAATATATAGGGTACTGTTAGAGATAGCGGCTGATCTTTAGAAATTTGTAATGTGTAAATATGATCTTTCAATACAGTTCTCCCTCCTTTGTATGATAATCGTACATACATGTATAGTTGTTAGATGGGATTTGTAATCCTACCAAATGGGCGGTTTTATGTTATATATGCATTGCAAACGTACTTCCATAACATTATACTGTTGTCCGCATAACGATATGCTATTTTCTGCTGGGCGTGCGCTGGAAATGATATGGAGTAAAATTTCTATCATTTTAAGCTGTTAGCAGTTATCTATTTTGCTTCTCATTAAGAATTGAATTATTTTGTAGAGCGGGATCATATAGAGAATCAAAATGAATGGATTTTGATATTGTAGTAAAATGTGTGTATATTGGAGAAATGGAAGGTTGGTATTGTAATGAATATGTGGTTAAGTATATTAACAACGACGGGCATAGGAGCGGTGATTGGTGGGTTTACGAATCATTTAGCGATTAAAATGTTATTTCGTCCTCATCGCCCCGTTTATATTGGAAAGTTTCAAGTGCCGTTTACACCGGGATTGATTCCGAAACGTCGTGATGAATTAGCAGTTCAATTAGGGAAAATGGTTGTCGATCATTTGTTAACACCGGAAGGGATAGAAAAGAAATTAACAAATGAAGACTTCCAGCGGGAACTGATGAGCTGGACACAAACAGAAGTGGACAAGTTTTTCATGAATGAGCAAACATTACGGGACGTATTAGAAAAATGGGAAATGGGATATGCGGAGAGTCGTGCGGTCCAACAAATTGAAAGAATCATTGCGGAAAAGATTGATGTATTCTTATCGCAATATTATACATATACATGGGAACAAGCTCTTCCCATTTCGGTTCATGAAAAAGTGGAGCAAACCATTCCAAGGATAGCCTCTTTCGTTGTGAAAAAAGGAATTGAATTTTTTGAAAGTGCAGAAGGAAAACAACATCTTTCAAAAATGATCGATGACTTTTTTGCTTCACGAGGTACGTTATTAAATTTAGTCGGTATGTTTTTAGGGAATGTAAGTCTAGTGGATCGTCTGCAGCCAGAAGTTATTAAGTTTCTACAACAAGACGGAACGAAGCAGTTGTTAAACGATGTGTTGCAAAAAGAATGGGAGAAATGGAAAGAGCGAGAAGTGAAAGAACTGGAGTCTTTTGTATCAAAAGAGGCGGTTATACAAACAATGATATCTACGATAAAAGTCGAAGAAACAGTAGGTGCTTTTTTGAATCAATCTGTTCGAAAAGCTTGTGAGCCTGTGCGAGAAGAAATTGTCCAAAATATGATTCCGAAGCTAGTGCAAAAAGGCTTGAAATGGGGCATAAGCAATGTGGGGAATGTTCTAGAGCGCTTACATTTAGCGGAGATTGTGCAACAAGAAGTATCTACATTTTCAACAGAACGATTAGAAGATCTTGTGTTATCGATTACGAAGAGTGAACTGAAGATGATTACATATTTAGGAGCGTTATTAGGAGGGACAATTGGGCTTGTACAAGGTGTGTTATTACTTTTCCTATCCTAACTTTTGTGCTATATAAATACAAATTAAAAAACCGACATAAAACCCTTCTTTTAGGTGGGAGAGAGCATCCGGCCATGCATAGAAGCGGTCAGATCCTTTTCCTGCCCCATGCCAAGTGAAAACAAAGAGGTGCAGGTCACCTTTTGTTATCCATAGCCGCGGCTATATGTCGAAAAATCAAAATGGATTTATATATATTCTATTCTACGGTAAGATATAAAGAAAGTGAAATTTCTTCACATCTCATGCATAGTTTGATATTGTAAGAAGGTACATATCAAAAAGTACCCAAAGGGTTGCACAGAGTGCATGATAGCTCTAGCCCACTAAAGGAGGAAATATAAAATGACGAAGAATATTCATGATGTTGCATATGAATTACAAACAGCGATTACAGAAAATGCAGATTTCCAAGCTTTAAAAGCAAGCTATGCAGAAGTACAAGGAGATGCGGATTCAAAACAATTATTCGACCATTTCCGTGTAATGCAAATGGGCTTACAACAAAAAATGATGCAAGGTGAAGAAATCACAGAAGAAGATAACAAAAAAGCACAAGAAGTTGTAGCGATTATTCAACAAAATCCAAAAATCGTAAGATTAATGGAAGCAGAGCAACGTTTAAATGTTGTAATCGGCGACATTAACAAAATTATCATGAAGCCACTTGAAGAATTATATAGTGCATATATGCAAGCTTAATAAAACAGGCGTTTCCTCATAAAGAGGAAACGTCTTTTTGTATGAAAAAAGATGTTCAGCAAATGAAAAAATCCGTACTGAATATTATTCTAAAATAATAAAAATAATGTAAAGGTTTTCATTTTATATTGTTAAAATAATGTCAAATTCATATTGTTTGAAATATAATGCATTTATAATATAATAATTAACAAGGTGTAATACGCCTAAAAATTTACAGTATAACCAGCTTTATTGTACACGACTTTGACATAAAGGGATGATTAGTTTGAGCACAAAAGTACAAGCAAACAACGTGAAAACAACTACGAAAGGAGCCGACCTTGTTGTTGATTGTTTAATTGAGCAAGGAGTCACACATGTTTTCGGTATTCCAGGTGCAAAAATCGACTCTGTATTTGATGTATTACAAGAACGTGGACCAGAGTTAGTCGTTTGTCGTCACGAGCAAAATGCAGCATTTATGGCAGCGGCTGTCGGAAGATTAACAGGGAAACCAGGCGTGTGTCTTGTTACATCAGGTCCAGGAGCATCGAATCTTGCAACAGGTCTTGTTACTGCAAATGCAGAGAGTGATCCCGTTGTTGCTTTAGCAGGTGCAGTGCCACGTACAGACCGTTTAAAACGTACACATCAATCCATGGATAACGCTGCATTATTCGAACCAATCACAAAATATAGTGTAGAAGTAGAGCATCCTGATAATGTGCCAGAAGCATTGACAAATGCATTTCGCCATGCAACTTCCACTCATCCAGGAGCAGCACTCGTTAGTCTTCCGCAAGATGTTATGACTGCTGAAACAACAGTCTCATCCATTGGTGCGCTTTCTAAGCCACAGCTTGGTATCGCTCCCATACATCAAATTGAAATGGTTGTAGAAAAAATAAAAGCAGCGAAATTACCAGTTATCTTGCTTGGTATGAGAGCAAGTACGAATGAAGTAACAAAAGCAGTTCGTGAATTAATTTCTGATACACAATTGCCAGTTGTTGAAACATATCAAGCGGCAGGAGCTATTTCACGTGAGTTAGAAGATCATTTCTTTGGACGTGTTGGATTGTTCCGTAACCAACCAGGCGATATTTTATTAGAAGAAGCTGACCTTGTTCTATCCATTGGTTATGATCCAATTGAGTATGATCCAAAATTCTGGAATAAACTTGGAGATAGAACGATTATTCATCTTGATGATCATCAAGCAGATATCGATCATGACTATCAACCAAATTGCGAATTAATTGGCGATATTGCATTAACTGTGAATAGTATTGCTAACCAATTACCGAAACTCGTACTGTCAACAAACTCAGAAGCCATCTTAGATCGTTTGCGCGGGAAATTGACAGAGCAAGCGGAATTACCAAAACGTGACCCGAAAGGTCTTGTACATCCATTACAAGTGATTCGTACACTACGTTCGTTAATTGACGATGAAACAACGGTTACTTGTGACATCGGTTCACATTATATTTGGATGGCCAGATGCTTCCGTTCTTATGAGCCACGTCGGTTATTGTTTAGCAATGGTATGCAGACATTAGGTGTTGCACTTCCTTGGGCAATTGCAGCGACATTAGTTGAACCAGGTAAAAAGGTTGTTTCGGTTTCCGGAGACGGTGGTTTCTTATTCTCTGCAATGGAACTAGAAACAGCGGTACGTTTGCAATCCCCAATTGTTCATCTTGTTTGGAGAGATAGCACGTATGATATGGTTGCGTTCCAGCAAATGATGAAATATGGCAGAACATCAGGTACAGAGTTTGGTGACGTTGATATTGTGAAGTTTGCAGAAAGCTTTGGTGCTACTGGCCTTCGTGTCAATCAGCCAGAAGAATTAGAAGCTGTATTACAAGAAGCGATGAAAGCAGAAGGACCTGTTATCGTGGATATTCCAATTGATTACCGCGATAACATTAAATTAAGCGAGAAATTACTGCCAAACCAATTAAACTAATGGTAAAGGAGTAGAACATACATGAGCGTTGCACAATTATTAGAAATAGATGCTAAAAAAAATAAAGTTCAAAATGAAGTGTATCAAATATCGACGATGCTTGCTTTATTAGATGGTATATATGATGGAGTTATCAACTTTGACCAATTAAAAAAACATGGTGATTTTGGCATCGGTACGTTTGATCGATTAGATGGTGAAATGATTGCCTTTGATGGGGAGTTTTATCATTTGCGTTCCGATGGTTCGGCAGAAATAGTAGAGCCAGATGAAACAACTCCATTTTCAACTGTAACGTTTTTTGAAAAAGAAATGAGTTATACGATTGATCGTCCAATGAATCGTGAAGAAGTGGAAGCTTTATTACAGGAGTTAATGCCAAGTAAAAATTTATTTTATGGTATTCGCATGGATGGGACATTCCGGGAAGTGCGAACAAGAACAGTTCCACGCCAACAAAAACCATATGCACCACTTGTAGAAGTGACAAAATCACAGCCGATTTTTTCTTTCTCGGACACAAAAGGAACAATGGCAGGATTTTGGACACCCGATTATGCGCAAGGTATTGGAGTAGCTGGTTATCATTTACATTATATTGATGATGGGCGTAGCGGAGGCGGACATGTTTTTGACTTCGTCGTTGAAAACTGTACGATTCAGATTTGTCAAAAAGCGCATTTGCATTTAGCGCTTCCAGAAACAGCTGATTTTATGGCAGCTGATTTATCAAGAGAAAACTTAGAAAATGATATTGCAACTGCAGAAGGTGCAGAGTAAAAAAGAAGCCAATTTGGCTTCTTTTTTATTTGGAAACGAACGGATGCTGCTTGAAATAAAAGCGCCATGGATAATGAACAGCTTCTTCCGCATAGTCAATATTAATGCGTGGCCCAGAGACAATTTCATATCGAGAAGATAAATGCTCTTCTTCTGGAACAAGCTCAACATATAGTTCATCACCTTGCAGTGATAAGCCCCTTTGTTCTAAAGTAATGCCCATTGCACGGCAGAGCTTCCCAGGTCCGTTCGTTACATTTTTATATTGTGCTTTTGTTATCTCAGTTTTACCGTAGCGTGCAACCTTCATTTCTTCAATACCTTGTGCTGGTTCCAATGCGCGAATAAGTACGCCTTGCGGAATACCAATTGGGGCCGTGATGATATTGAAGCAATGATACATACCGTAAATAAGGTACACATAAGCATGTCCAGGTGCACCAAACATAACTTCTGTGCGATCTGTACGTCTTCCGCCATAGCTATGTGCAGCTTTATCATCGGGACCTTTATATGCTTCTACTTCTACAATCATTCCACTTCGCTCTATACCATCTACGATATGAACAAGTTTATGACCCAGTAACCTTTTGGCAATTTCTAATGTATCGCCTTCATAAAAAGATAGGGGTGCTTTCATACTGGTATCTCCTTTGCAGCTGATATACACATTAAATCAAATTTTTCACAGAGATTCCAACTCGTTCTAATTAACAATTTAATTTCATAAATTATGGATAGAGTAAAAGCAGCTAAGAGGAGGGAGCGCGACATGATTTATCGCTTATTGGCTCTTAATATAGATGGAACATTACTGCAGAAAAATGGAAAGATACCAAAAGGGACACGAGAAGCCATTGATTTTGTGAAACGAAAAGGCGTATACGTTACGCTGTTTACAAGTCGTAACTTTCAATCTGCTCATAAAATAGCAAAATCGTTAAAGCTAGATTCGATATTAGTTACGCATAGCGGTTCCTTTATTTCCGCTTCATTAGATAAACCGTTCATCCAAAAACGATTATCTGAAGAAAAAACATTTAATATGGTGCAAGTACTTGAACATTTTGAGTGTAATATCCGTATTTCACATGAACGCTTTTCTATTGGTAACCGTGAGCGCAATACATCAAACTTAATTGCACGCACTGTATTATCAAGTACAGATCCGCTTTTTTATCCTGTTCAATTTGTGGATTCATTAGGTGACACACTCCGTGATCAACCTGTTGCTGCTCCAAAGATTGACGTTGTCTTTACAAGCAGAGGAGAAAAAGAACGAGCGCTTAAAACATTGCGTAAAGCGTTTGAAGATGCAGAATATATAGAATGCGATGGGGGAAAAGTAGAAATTCTTCCGCCGCATGTATCGAAATTAAGAGGTTTACAATTACTAGGAGAGCACCTTGGAATAGAGTTAAATGAAATGGTAGCAATTGGTGATAGCTTAGAAGATCTAGATGTCATTGAAAGTGTGGGATTAGGAGTTGCAATGGGAGATGCACCAGTTGAATTGAAAAAAGCAGCGGACTGGATTACGCGTTCCAATAGTGAAAATGGAGTAGAGTATATGATTAAAGAACATTTTCGAAAGCAATTTCCACTGCCATTTCTCAAAAATCACTCGCAGGTTAATAAATGGTGAAAGAGTATCTCCGAGAAGTGGCCTGATAGCTACTTCTCGGAGATGTTTTTTTATGAATGAATTATCGCATAATCGATATATAAATCCATTTTGATTTTTCGACATATAAGCCGCGGCTATGGATAACAAAAGGTGACCTGCACTCATTTTCTCTCTTTGTTTTCACTATGTCTGGGCAGGAAAAGGATCTGACCGCTTCTATGCATGGCCGGATGCTCTCTCCCACCTAAAAAGAAGGGTTTTATATAGGATCAGAAAGTTAATCGTAAGTTTTGAGATTACAAAAATTTCACTACTTTTCTTCGGGAAAAATGAGGTAAAAGCTTCTGTATTGACCTGTAAACGCCCTTCAAGTAAACTAAAGAGAGTTTACAAATGAAAAGGTGATAAGTGTTGTTAATTTCAATTAAAACGTTACAAGATGATCGTTTTTTACGCCCGCTGCAAAATATTAGCGGCTTATTTTTTGAAGAAAGTACGATAGGATTTGAAAAAGAAGACGCAAATCTTATTGTTGATATACATGTAGAAGGAAATGTAACAGCGTCTGCTCGTTTAACAGATGTTGCAACTGGAAATGTATATGAAGAAACGTTTTCGAAAGATTTATCTTTCTTTACAGAAGAAAAAGAACGTATGAAACAAGTAAAGCATGTTGTTTCTTATGTGTACCTATCTGTTCTGCAGCAGCTAACAGGACTTGAGCAAAGTTGGGGTATTTTAACAGGAGTGCGTCCAACAAAACTTCTTCACAAAATGCTGCAAAATGGTATGACAAAAGAAGAAGCGCATAAAGAGCTTCGTGAAAGTTATTTAATTCATGAAGAAAAAATTGAACTTCTACAGCGTATTGTAGACTGTCAATTAGCGGTTGTTCCAGATTTATATCGTTTGAAAGAAGAAGTGAGTATTTATATCGGTATTCCGTTTTGTCCGACAAAGTGTGCGTATTGTACATTCCCGGCTTATGCAATTAATGGACGCCAAGGATCTGTTGATTCTTTCTTAGGCGGTTTGCACTATGAAGTTCGTGAAATAGGTAAGTTTTTAAAGGAAAAAGGGGTAAAAGTTACAACGATTTATTACGGCGGCGGTACCCCGACAAGTATTACAGCAGAAGAGATGGATATGTTGTATGAAGAAATGTATCAATCGTTCCCTGATGTGAAAGAGGTGCGTGAAGTAACAGTTGAGGCGGGTCGTCCGGATACAATCACACCAGCAAAACTGGAAGTGTTAAACAAATGGAATATTGACCGCATCAGTATTAATCCGCAGTCTTATCATCAAGAAACATTGAAAGCAATCGGACGTCATCATACGGTGGAAGAAACGATTGAGAAATACCATCTTGCTCGTGAAATGGGCATGAACAATATTAATATGGACTTAATTATTGGTCTTCCTGGTGAAGGTCTAGACATCTTTAAACATACGTTAGATGAAACAGAAAAGTTAATGCCAGAATCGTTAACAGTTCATACGCTATCATTCAAACGTGCTTCTGAAATGACGCAGAATAAGCGTAAATATAAAGTGGCAGGCCGCGAAGAAATTACAGCGATGATGCATGAAGCGGAAGAGTGGACGAAGAATCACAATTACGTGCCATATTACCTATATCGCCAAAAGAACATTTTAGGTAACTTAGAAAACGTTGGCTACGCGGTGCCATCGCAAGAAAGTATTTATAATATCGTAATTATGGAAGAAGTACAATCCATCATCGGTCTTGGCTGTGGTGCATCTAGTAAATTTGTTCATCCGCAAACAGGTGCGATTACACACTTTGCAAACCCGAAAGATCCGAAATCATATAATGATGGTTATATGAAATATACAGAAGATAAGCTCGAGATTTTAAAAGAGTTATTCTCCTAAGAGGCTGACCTAAAAGTCCACGTATAGTGGGCTTTTAGGTATCAGTCTCTTTTTTTATTTCGTTGATGCTCGATTGGTTTAACGAATCACCCCCTACGGATGAAAGTTTCACTGTATTTGTAAAACAGTGTCGAGAATAATCAGAAAATGAAGGTAAAAATATGCAGGAAGATGTCTGCTTATGCACGAAATGATAGATTTATGAAAGATTTAAGGGGGTATATTTTGATATGTATATGACCATTGGAAGAATTTTTGATTTAACGGTAGGGAAGTATCCAAGTAAAGAAGCATTGGTCGAACCAGAAAAGAATATTCGATGGACATATAAACAATGGGATGAACAAGTTAATAAAACCGCACAGGCACTGTTAGCAGAAGGCGTGAGAAAAGGGGATTGTGTGTCTGCTTATTTATACAACTGTCATGAATTTGTAAACGTTTACTTGGCTTGCGCCAAAATCGGTGCGATATTCAATCCAATTAATTTCCGCTTAAAAGCAAAAGAAGTAACTTACATTCTACAAGACGCCTCCTCCAAAGTTGTTGTATTTGAAAAAGGTGTCGAGCAGGTAGTTGCAGCGATTGAACGAGATTTCCCAAACAGTTCTTTTTGGTATATTGAAGATGATGCCCCTTCCTATGCTACTTCCTATCATGAAAAGGTAAATGCTGCATCGTCTGAACCGGTAGACATTGAAATTGAAGAAATGGACTATTGTTCGATGCTCTATACAAGCGGCACGACGGGTCATCCAAAAGGAGTGCTACATCGTCATCGTGACATGGCTGAACATAGTATGATTTGCACATATTTCTTAAAATATAACCGTGACAGTATTGGTCTTGTAGTAGCACCGTTATATCATTGCGGTGAATTAAATGCTGGTATTATACCACGGATTCAAGTTGGCGGGAAAAATGTAATTTTACACCACTTTGATACAAAGCAGGTGTTACATACAATTCAAAAGGAAAAGATTACAACATTTTTTGCGGCGCCAACGATGTGGAATATGATGTTGCAAGAAGATTTGTCACAATATGAATTACGGTCTATGAAAATTGGAGTATATGGCGGAGCGGCGATGGCCCCAGCGCTTGTGAAAGAATGTAAAGAGCGTCTGCATATTGATCTTGTTCAAATTTATGGAATGACAGAGATGGGTCCGGTTGTTGCATTCTTAGTAGAAGAAGATCAAATTACGAAAGCTGGTTCAGCTGGAACGCCTTGCTTTAGTCATGAAATTCGTATTGTAAAACCAAATGAAGAGGGACCGGCAGAGCCGGATGATGTACTGCCTCCATATGAAGTGGGAGAAATTATTTTACGTGGACCAACCATGATGGCAGGGTATCACAATCGTGAAGAAGCGACAGTAAAGTCTATGTATAAAGGGTGGTACCACTCGGGGGATCTCGGTTATTTTGACAAAGATGGTTATTTATATGTAGCAGATCGCGTTGATGATATGGTTATTAGTGGCGGGGTGAACATTTATCCGCGTGAAATTGAAGATTTCTTACATAGTCATGACGGCATACTAGACGTTGCGGTACTTGGCGAGCCGGATGAACTATGGGGTGAACGTGTTGTTGCGGTAGTAGTTAAAAAAGATGAGCATATTACGGCGGCAGATTTAGAAAAATATTGTAAAGAAAGTGATGAATTAGCTGACTATAAACGACCACGCCACTACGTATTTGCAGATGAACTTCCTCGTAATGCGAGTGGGAAGCTACAGAAATTTGTGCTTAGAGAGTCATTAAAAGGTGCTAAACAATAAAAAAAATGCCTTTCCAAATTTGGAAAGGCATTTTTTTTACTTGCGTGAGAATCCTTCTTCATCAAGATACTCTGCAGCTTCTGGATAAGAATTAAATGTACCGTCTAGGTTTACACCAGCGTATACATTCCACATATCATCTTCTCGAATAAGAGTGAGGATATGTCCATCTTCATTATGCCACTCTTCTTCTACAGCAGGTTCAATTGGTGCTACTTCTTCTTGTGGTTCTTGAGAAAGAAGCTCGATGGATTTTTCAATTAATGAACGTAGTTCGTCTGCTGAAAATTCGCGGATGTTGACCATACCTTTATCATCGGTTTTATAGCCGCGAATTCCGCTAGCATATACGAAGCCATTTCCATTCGGATGTAAATGATACACAACGTTCTTTTTATCTGAGCGACTTTCTTCAAAGTGAAAGTTTACACGTTTTAATGATACGTTTTTTCTTTCTAATTGTGGGAAAGATTCGATAATCGTTAATTTTTCTTCAAAAGTTAGCATATTGCCTCCGATATATAGTAAGAGATTTAATTTGTTCATTATAGCACAGTCAACTATATTTCCAAAGATAGATATGTAATCAGTTTTAGAAAGTGTATCTTATGAGAGAAGTATTTTTTTATATGAACGCGTTTTCTTCACGATACTGTAAAGAGTTTATATGGAAAAGCGGTGACGAACGCATATTTTCTCGATACAATGAGGTTTGGACATTATATAGAGGTGGTTTTTTTTATGATGCAAAAGATAGCAAAAGAATGTTTAGCTGGTTTTACAGTTGCGATTGTCGCATTGCCACTCGCAATTGCATTTGGGATTGCGGCCACGGGAACGTCTGAAGGTGCTTTGGTTGGATTGTATGGTGCCATTTTTGCAGGACTATTTGCAGCGTTATTTGGTGGTACAGCAGGGCAAGTAACCGGTCCAACGGGTCCAATCACTGTCATTGCAACAGGTATTATCGCAAGTCATGGATTAGAAGCGAGCTTTATCGCATTTATGATGGCTGGCTTGTTTCAAATCTTATTTGGGGTATGTAAGCTAGGGTCTTATATACGCTATATTCCGTATTCCGTTGTTTCGGGATTTATGAACGGGATTGCACTCATTATTATTTTAGGTGAAATGAAGCATGTAAAGAATAGCTTTTTACTTGTTCTTTTAACAATCATCGTTATGCTTATTTCAGGAAAATGGATTAAGGCGATTCCAGCGAGCCTTGTTGCACTAGTTGGGGTGACGGCTGCATTACCATTATTTTCTCATTTACTAGAGGGGCTTACCATTCAGTTACCGTTTATGGGAACGATTTCTCTTAATAAAATGATTGGAAAAATTGGAGAAATCCCGGAAGCGATGCCTTCTCTTCATCTCCCAACTTTTAGCGGATATTCTGTACTTGAACTCATCCTCCCGGCGCTTAGCATCGCATTATTAGGCTCCATTGACTCTTTGTTAACATCCGTTGTTATGGATAATGTAACAGGCACACGTCATAAAAGTAATAAAGAGCTCATTGGTCAAGGGTTAGGGAATATTGTTAGCGGCTTGTTTGGAGGTTTAGCAGGTGCAGGTGCAACAGTAAGATCGATCGTGAATATAAAAAGCGGCGGAAAAACAGCATTATCAGCTTCTATGCATAGTGTCATTTTATTTGTCTTTATTATGGGACTGAGCGCTGTTGTACAATATATTCCACTTGCAGTATTGTCAGGTATTTTAATTTTAACAGGTATCGGAATGTTTGATTGGGACAGCATGAAGAAAATGCATGTGGCTCCAAAAGGTGATGTGATTGTGATGCTTTTAACAATGATTATTACGGTGAAATTTGATTTAATGATTGCTGTTGCATTTGGAATTCTTCTTTCCTTCGTCTTATATGTTGTGCAGTGTAAAGAACGAAAAGCTTCTATTATAAAAGAAAAAGATGCAACGTATGTCATTCAAGGACCGCTTTCCTTTTTATCTGTCGATCGTATTTTTGCTTCACTACAAGAAGCAAAATCGCATCTGACATTGCGTTTGAAGGATGTACATTATATGGATGCTTCAGGAGCAATGGCATTGCTAAACTTTGTCGATCATTCAGAGAAAGCTGGGACAAGTGTAACACTCGAACATGTACAGCCGCATATTAAAAAGACGCTTCTTACTTTGGCAAATGAGGGACAGCGTGAAAAGTTACAAATGGTGAAAGAACAATAAGGTGAGACTTTAATCAGTGGGAGTAATACTGCCCGTTTATGCGGGATAAAATCTTAATATACTATAAAGCGTCATTCTGAAAAGAAGGCGCTTTTTCATCCTTACTTATTCATCGCTTAAGTTAACAATTTCTTCTTTCGCTATAATGAGCTTTGTACAAGGGAATATACACGTTTTTGAGTTTATTAGACAGAAAATTAAGAAAAAAGAAGGATTTTGTAACCCCTTTCTTTAATTATATAAGTATAATCTTTAGAAGAGGGAGAGGAATATATAATGGAAGTAACAAGTAAAACAGAATCTGTAGTTGTACAATATGAAGGGCGAGTAGCGACGATTATGATTAATCGTCCAGAGGTGTTAAATGCGTTAGATGAACCTACAATGCAAGAACTATTAACAAAACTGAAAGAAGTAGCAGAAAGCTCCGTACATGTTGTTGTATTGTGCGGGAATGGTCGTGGCTTTTCTGCAGGTGGGGATATTAAATCGATGCTTTCCAGCAATGATGAAAGCCGCTTTGATGGCATTATGAACACCATTTCTGAAATTGTTGTGACATTATATACGATGCCGAAGCTTGTTATTAGTGCGATTCATGGCCCGACAGCAGGACTTGGCCTGAGCATCGCTTTAACGGCTGATTATGTGTTGGCAGACAGCTCATCTATCATTGCGATGAACTTTATTGGAATCGCTTTAATTCCAGATGGTGGTGGTCATTACTTCTTACAAAAACGCCTCGGTGAAAATAAGGCGAAACAACTCATTTGGGAAGGGAAGAAGCTTTCTGCAAGCGAAGCACTAGAGCTCGGTTTAATTGACGAAGTAATCGCTGAAAACTTCCAAGGTGCTGTAAAACAGAAAATCAATGAATGGTTACAAAAGCCAATTCAAGCGATGATTCAAACGAAACAAATACTATGCGAAGTCAATCGTTCTAATTTAGAGCAAACGTTGCAGCTTGAAAAACGCGGACAATTTGCGATGAGAAAAACAGCTGATCATAAAGAGGGAATTACTGCATTTTTAGAGAAGCGTCTGCCGGCGTTTAAAGGGGAATAATAGGAAGAGAGTGTTAACACGATCATACGTGTTAGCACTTTTTTAGATAAAGAGGGAGGAAATGAAGAAAGCGAATAAAAGAATTATATTGATGATCAGTGCATGTGTGAGGAAGCAGTGGTTATTCTATAAAGCAGAGATAGGATGCTACTAAATATGAAAAGAAGATATGCTATAGTATAAGTATGATATTTTGGTGGAGGTAGGACTATGTCAACTTATAATAAGCTAGTCAGAGATCGTGTTCCAGAAAAGATTTTATTGTCTGGAAAAACATATACATCGAAAAAACTAACGGGTCAAGCATACATACAAGCGTTATCAAAAATCGGAACGGAAGAAATTCGTGAGTTCGCTTCTATGAAAGACCGTGAGCATGCGTTAGATTCCCTTGCAGATGCACTTGAAGTCATCATGTCACTCGCACGTGCAGAAGGTGCGACATTTGCTGATGTAGAGCGTATCCGCAAACAAAAAGAAGCAGACAGAGGTGGATTTCAAAGAGGGATCTACTTAATGGATGTTTCTGAGGAATAGATTGATAGATTGTATACAAAACCTCCATCGTTATAAGTGGAGGTTTTGTGATAATTTCGGTATACTGAATATTAGAAAAATAAAGTGGGGGGAACTACATTGGCACATCATGCAAAAGAAACGATGGAACTGATTAGGCAGCTTGTTTCCATTCCAAGTCCGTCTGGAAATACAACGAAAATCATTAACTTCATTGAAAACTACGTAAAAGAATGGAATGTAGAAACGAAGCGTAACAATAAAGGCGGTTTAATCCTTACATTAAAAGGAAAGAACGACGCGCAGCACCGTCTATTAACTGCTCACGTTGATACGTTAGGTGCAATGGTAAAAGAAATTAAAGAGGATGGTCGTTTACGTTTATCGATGATCGGTGGATTTCGCTGGAACTCTGTTGAAGGAGAATATTGTGAAATCGAAACATCTGGCGGAAAAACATATACAGGCACAATCTTAATGCATCAAACATCCGTCCATGTTTATAAAGACGCAGGAGAGGCGAAACGTGATGAGAAAAATATTGAAGTGCGTCTGGATGAGCGAGTATTCTCAGTAGATGATGTTCGTAAGTTAGGCATTGAAGTAGGAGACTTCGTATCCTTTGACCCGCGCGTTCAAATTACAGAGAGCGGCTACATAAAATCGCGTCATCTAGATGACAAAGTAAGTGTGGCAATCTTACTTAAACTGATTAAAAGATTACAAGATGAAAACATCACATTGCCATATACAACGCATTTCTTAATCTCTAACAATGAAGAAATTGGTTATGGTGGTAACTCTAATATCCCAGAAGAAACGGTAGAATACATCGCAGTTGATATGGGAGCACTTGGAGACGGACAAGCATCAGATGAGTACACAGTATCCATCTGTGCGAAAGACTCTAGCGGTCCATATCACTATGGTTTACGCAAACATTTAGTTGAACTTGCGAAAGCAAACAACATTGAATACAAAGTAGACATTTACCCATACTACGGATCCGATGCATCCGCAGCAATTCGTGCTGGCGTGGATGTGAAACACGGACTAATCGGTGCAGGCATTGATTCTTCTCATGCATTTGAGCGTACACATGAGACTTCAATTGCGCATACAGAGGCGCTTGTATTTGCGTATGTATTGTCTGCATTAATTGAAGAATAATAGATGAATCGTGTTTTAGTATAGAATGATGAGCGAGGAGAGTGATTGGTATTTACATACTGATCACTCTCCTTTTTAGATTAATAGTATCAGTATGTCCAAGATTTAAGGATTCATTGTAATTTTCCTGAGGTTTTTGCACCAGAACCATATATTGAAATCAATAAAGCAAATAACAACAGTAAAAAAGGCGGATTAACCCCGTCTTTTTTATTTTCTAAAGGACTTGCTCACTTCTCATTGAAAAACATAAAGTAATGTAAATCCGTTAAACAGTCAATTACTCACAGGTTTTATCTTCTTACGAAAGGGCGGGAATAATATGGGTCATGGAGCTGGTTGTGGTGGCTTCGGTGGAGGATTCGCTTTACTGATCGTGCTATTCATCCTGTTAGTTATTATTGGATGTAGTTGTTGGGGCGGCGGCGGTGGAGTCGGATACTAACCAAGAAAAAAGGCACTCATTTCGAGTGTTTTTTTTGTATATATAAATACAAATTAAAAAACCGACATAAAACCCTTCTTTTTAGGCGGGAGAGAGCATCCGACCATGCATAGAAGCGGTCAGATCCTTTTCCTGCCCCAGACACAGTGAAAACAAAGAGAGAAAACGAGTGCAGGTCACCTTTTGTTATCCATAGCCGCGGCTATATGTCGAAAAATCAAAATGGATTTATATACACATAATGATTGTTTTCTGTATACGCAGTTTTATAGTATTATCCCACTAAAAAAAGAGTTTTCTCTATAACCATAGTGAAAAATATCTATACTAAACATTAGCAATTTTCCGTATAAATATTATCAATTTACTATATATCCCATTAATGATAACGTTGTTTATGAAGAGGCTTTCTTGTTTCTTGATTTACCCCTAATCAAATCTTTTGACTCAAATCATGATTCTCCCAAGGTCATGAGCTCTCAACAAAAAGCACTCATTTGAGTGTTTTTTGTCTTTGGTAAAGGCTGTTTTCGTATAGAGTGTTGCTTTCTAACTAAACTGTATAAAGATTGATATCATTAGGAAGTCTTGGTTTCAATCAATTAGAAGGTATCGTAGAAAGTGACGAAACCTTCTTTCGTGAGTCTTTGAAAAGTCATCGTGAAATTACTCATAGAAAAGCCAAAAAACGTGGAGAAAAGGACAAGAAAAGAGGTATTTCAAATCTTAAAATTGCTGTTGTAGTGGCACAAGATAGAAATGGTAATATGATTGCTCGAAAAGCAGGAACAGGGCGTGTAAAAGCCGAAGAAATCGACACTGTGATAGGTAAGTTTATTCACCCGTCTGCTTTGTTATGCACCGATACAGCAACGAACTATAAGAAGTTTGCCAAATTGAAGGGATTATTACACGAAACCGTCAATGAACGCCAAAAACAGCGTGTTAAGAAAGGGATTTATCATATTCAACACGTCAACAATTTCCACAATCGCTTGAAAAGTTGGATGGAACGGTTCCAAGGAGTTGGAACCTATTATTTAGATAACTATCTCTATTGGTTCCGTTGGCTTGAATTAGGGAAGAATTTAGCATTTGATAAACGAGTAGAACAAATGCTTATTTCAGCGTGTCAGAAATCAAATTGTACAATAGTTGAGATGTTGAGAAGTGCATAAAAAAGACCCCAACTAAGAGTCGATTGAGGTCGAAATATCAGTAAACTAAGTTATTTTTTAACCCTTATTAAATTGTATTTGAATAATAGCGTTATTCCTAAGTTCATTAGAAAATGCACAACAAATGGTACTAAAATATTGTTTGTTTCAAAATATATCCAACCAAAAGTCAAACTTGGAACGCTTATATTTATTAGCATTATAGGCTTTTTGAAGTATTGGGTATGAAAACCTAAGAAAAATAAAGTAGTTGTTATAATTGCAATCCATTGGTTCTCTATAAATATGAAAAGCAAATTTTGAATAATTCCTCTAAACAAAAGTTCTTCAAATAACGCTCCTAAAAACATAAAGGCAAAAATACTTAACAGTGAATAATTTTGATAACTCTTGTTTGTATCGTCAATGTATTTCGAGGGAATGTAAAGCGTTAAAATTACACCAAACAAAAGTAGAGCAAACGAAGCAATAAATATATTCATTATCATTCTGATTGGTTTAT
The DNA here is from genome assembly GCF_030348195.1 of Bacillus sp. DX4.1. Taxonomy (NCBI): domain Bacteria; kingdom Bacillati; phylum Bacillota; class Bacilli; order Caryophanales; family Bacillaceae; genus Bacillus; species Bacillus sp. DX4.1. The sequence goes on from NZ_JAUCFT010000008.1 coordinate 995,749, forward strand.
CGAATGATAGGAAATTTTGAATTGTGAGTACATCATAAACCATAAGAATAAAAATGACAGCCACGCAAATGAATGCAAAAGAAGAGAATACTAGAACAGCGTCTTTTGGGTTGAAATCCTTTTTTGTTTTCTTGGTTTTGTCTTTTATATTTTTCATATTTTACCTTCTTTCCTTTGACTTTAGAATAATGAAAACACCTTATATTACCATTTTATTAGAAGGTATAATATCTACAAATAATTATTTAGAAAGCGACAATCTTTTAGAAAACAGCCTTGGTAAAAAAAGTCCCACAATTAAGTAGAGCTCAAAAGTTGAACATGATCCTATTACATGAATGATCTACTAGCAAAATAGTAAAATTGAAAAAGACATTTTTAATTTTACTGATCATTTCTCTTTTTATATATTATTTATTTTAATATTAGGATTTATTTCAATAAGTCTTTTAATAAACAAATCTTTATCTTGAGGTGATATTAATATGTTTTTATAATTTGAATACGAAATATCAATTCGATTAAATGATAATGCCGGGGAAGCCATTATATTACTCGATAAATGAATAGAATGTATCGTGTCTATTGGGATACTCCATTTAAATACACCGCTACTTATTACAAGTTCCTTATTTGTAATAGAATAGTGAGTTTTAAACCACATTAATAACAAGAAAGCCACTATAAAAATGGATCCAATACGAATGAAAACACTATTATAAAAAATAGCTATACCAGTAAATAACATAATACATCCCCATATTAATACAAACAAAATACCACTCTTTTTAGATTTAAAAACCATAAACATATCCCTCCCTAACATTACTTATTTTACCATATTATTCAAAATTCACATAAATCACTTCATTAATTATCTAAGAAATAGTAAACATATTGTCAAACATCTTATATAAATACAAATTAAAACACCGACATAACCACCCTTCTTTTTAGGCGGGAGAGAGCATCCATTCATGCATAGAAGCGGTCAGATCCTTTTCCTGCCCCAGACACAGTGAAAACAAAGAGAGAAAACGAGTGAAGGTCACCTTTTGTTATCCATAGCCGCGGCTTATATGTTGAAAAATCAAAATGGATTTATATAAATGCTTTTTTAGAGTAGTAGTATCAATATTTTCAAGTTTTAGAGGTTATTTGCAAGTGACTTGAAGTTTTTGCACTAGAACCATTAGGAATAGGAGCGCCAAGTGTATCGATACATAAGTTTTAGTTTGAAGTAAGGAGTCAACAATGAAGAGGGAAGCTACAATAGATTTTATTTGAAGCCTGTGATATCATTTAACTTTATATAGAAAGAGGACGTGAGTGGTAGTGATTACAATTAAAGCGCCTAGACCCGATATTACAATTACGAAACAGAAGGATCCGGAACTAAGTAATATTTATGGGTTTACTGATTTTCACCTAATTCCTAGAGATAAAGGTGGAATCTTTATGTTTTATAACAAAAAGAATGAACTAATGTTTGTTGGTAAGGCAAGAAAATTAAGACCAAGAATTAAAAAACATTTTGAAGATACTGTATCAGTAATCAAAGATCATAGAGATGAAGTAAGCAAAATTGATGTTTGTCTTGTAGAAAACGCGATGGAAAGAGAAATTTATGAAACATATATCGCTAATAAACAAAAGTCGAAATATAATGTAGACAAAGTGTTCTTTAAATAAGTAAAAGCTCATAAAAAAGGACTAATAAAATGAGACAACCTTGCCTCGGCTTATTAGTCCTTTTTTACCGCTTGCAACGTTACGGATATCGTTTGAGAGAAAGAACAATTTGACACGATAAAGGATGGGAATAGATTGGATAATCATAGCCGAACACCGGCGTTTATATATACGTATGCATTTCGCGAAGAGGAACGTTCTTTATGTTATATGGAGATGCGCTCACTTTTTGGAACTGAGTCGCACTCTAATATATTGAAAAGCACAATCAAAATTGATCCGAGCCGAAGCCCGTTTATTAAAGAACGGATTGACGTAATGTATGAGGGAGATGAACTGCCAGATATTTTGAAGCAGGTCGAACAGATTGATTTGTCTGGATCAACGTTCAAAGTCATCTTCGTTAAAATTAATGATCTTGATAAATCGAAAAAAATAGAATATGGGGAACGCCGCCTTATCGAGCGAGATATCGGCATGCATATTGAAGGTGAAGCCGACGTGCATCATCCAGAGCGTGTATTTGGCATTGTTACCATTGGCGGACGTTGGTACTTTGGAACATATATGGAAAGCGAGGCTGTTTGGTTCCATCACGTGAAAAAACCACGCAGCTATTCTACGTCACTAAGCACACGTGTAGCGAGAGCTGTTGCCAATATCGCTGTTCCAAATCCTGAGGGAGTCAGAGCGATCGATCCATGCTGTGGTATTGGAACGGTAGTGGTAGAAGCACTCTCTATGGGCATTGACATCGTCGGCCGTGATATAAACCCTCTTGTCGTAATCGGATCAAGAGAGAACATTGCTCATTTTGGGTTCGAAGGAGACGTAACGGTAGGACCTATCGCAGAAGTTACAACAAACTACGATGTAGCGATTATCGATATGCCGTACAATCTATTTACGCATGCAACACCAGAAGATCAGTTCTCGATCCTCAAGCACGCGCGCCGTATTGCAAAAAAAGTAGTAGTTGTAACAAGCGAAACAATGGATCACATGATCGAAGAAATTGGATTTGAAATTACAGACCGCTGCGTAACAAGAAAAGGAAACTTTTCTCGGCAAATTCTTGTTTGTGAATAGGGGAGTAAGGGAAGACCAATGGGTGCATTGGTCTTTTTTTGTTTACTTTTCATTTTTAACAGTACTCCAACAGAAGCCCCCCTTCCTCAAGCACGTACAGGGCATAGCCCAGATGGTAGGGAGGGGATGAATGTTGGACGTGCATAGCACGAAATTTCTATTTCCTTTTTATGTAATATCGTATATGATAGTATTAGAAATTAACGCGAACGTATATTCTGTTTTATGTTTAGGAATCTGAAACATTACAACGAAAAAAGAGGAAGGTGATGACAATGTTACTGAGTCAAAAATACGAAATTTTCCCAACGAAAGAACAAAAAGAAACTTTAGATCGTTGGCTCCAATATTGTCGTCAAACCTATAATTCTGCTCTTTTGGACAAACAGAGAAAATATAAAGAATACAAACAATCGTATACACGTTCTGACATGCAAAAGCAACAAACAATAGATAAGAAAACCTATCCTTTTCTAAAAGAAGTGCCATCACAACCCTTACAAGAAGTATTTTTACGACTGAAAAAGGCATATGATGGCTTTTTTCGTGGGGATTCCAACTATCCAAAATTGAAAAAGTATAAAGAATATAACAGTCTCACTTTCCCACAATTTGGATTCAAACCGAATGGGAAACACCGTTTCGCAATGTCTTTTTCTGAAAATGGAAAGTTATATAACAAAGGACTAGGAGAAATTGATATTCTTCTTCATCGTCCGATAGAAGGAACCATCAAACAACTGATTATCAAACGCCAATCCAAGAGATGGTACGCTATTTTTAGTGTCGAAAGACAAGCTGTACCCTCTTCTATTGATATCGAACAGGCAATTGGTATAGATGTTGGACTAAATAAATACGCTGTTCTTTCAAATGAAACGGCATTTGAAAATCCAAGATTTCTTTGGCGGAAAGAAAAGCAACTTAAGAAAGCACAGTGTAATCTTTCGAAGAAAAAGAAAGGCTCTGCGAACTATAACAAACAAGTAGAACGGGTTCGACACCTTCACGAAAAGGTAGCGAACCAAAGAAAAGATTTTTTACACAAATTAAGTTATCATCTCACGCAAGAATATTCGGTGATTTGTATGGAAAATCTCAATATCCGAAACATGGTTCAGAATCGAAAGGTATCAAAGTCAATTTCTGATGCGGGGTGAGGTACTTTTCGCAGTATGCTTCTATATAAGTGTGAGAAATTCGGAGGTCTACTTGTGAAAGTAGACCCAGCATACACATCGCAAGATTGTTCTGGCTGTGGAAATCGTGTAAAAAAATCACTTTCGATTCGGACACATATTTGTGCAAAGTGTGGAACGGTATTAGACAGGGATCATAATGCGAGTCTGAATATTTTACGAAAAGGGTTAGAACAATTGCTTGTGAGAACGACTGAAACTGTAGGGCAAGGTTGTGTCCAAACAGTATAAACGGCGCCTGTGGAGAGTATGTAAGACTGCTTGGATAACCCCCAAGCAGCAACGCTCTATGAAACAGGAAGCCCCTTCTTCAAACAACTCGTAAGAGTGTTAAGGAGGGGTCATTCACTGGTACAATTTCACTTTGAGGGTAAGGTAGAGTGGGATATGGACACAAATAAGCACGGTGAAATGTGCTATTACTTATATATAAAGGCGCGCAAAAAAGGACATCGCGGCAAAATCGGAAGCGGTGTATCCGGTGGAGAAGAGTCACTGTCTTCACTATTATTAGCGCTTGCTTTACTGCAAACGATTGAAGCATCCCCTAGCTGTTATTGAAATACAGTGAAAGCTACGTATACGATACTTCAAATAGAAAAGAACTTCTAGACTAATAACTAAAAGAAGAGGGCAGGTCCATTTGAACTGCCTCTTCTTTCTTTCATACATGTTTATCTGCCTGATCCAGCAGGTTTGCCAGTATCATGCTATTCTCTTGATCCGCATCGTATTGTACAATATCGTCATACTCAAATAGTTCAAATCCTTCACCAAATTCTTGTTTCATGAATTCGATAAATTCTCTAATGTTTTCTCCAACTTCTTTATTACGGCGAAACTCCATCATAATCGCCCTAAATCTGTGCGGAGGAATATCGCATTTAATATGATAAGACTTTCTGATACTGAAAGAACCTCCTGAATCGTATAAGCTATATGTATACAAAAGAAATTCATCCCCTTTCATACATGATATGTATATCGTTCCATAATTGAACAAAATTCATCCATCCTTATGAACTGTTCCCTTGCATAATTCATTCACAATATGAAGATGAAATGTTAAAAATCATTCTTGAACTGAAACGAGGTTTGTTTGGGTATGTATATAGAGAATGGGACAGCTTTGCTGATAAGCTTGTGGACAGATATCCTAGAGAAATTAAAAGAACAAAGCATATGGCAGAACCGTTTAGTAGCACTAAAAATACAGTATAGGAATAAGTTGGTGTTTGGATAGTGATGTATAAGAGGCTATCCGTTTGGGATAGCCTCTTTTTTGTGGGAGATATTGTCGAACGGTCGATATCGTTTTATTAATTAATCGTGATAGATTACTTATCTTTCATTGTTTCCTGTTGCTCAGCTAATAAATTACGTAAAACATGTGCACGGTAAGCCTCTAACTTTCGTCCTTCGAGATAACGAACTCCTAATTTTTTTAGTTCTGCTACGTACCATCCTTTTGTTCCGTAGTACATGGGATCACTTCCTTTTTGCTTTTAAACAGTATATGTTTGGGGATTTATAACTTTCGTTTTTTGTGGAAAGAACTTTATGGAGCCGTTGGGATTTCTTTTAGAATCAACAATACTGAAGAAGATACATAGGGATCGTTTTAGAGGATAGTAATTCTTTGTTAAAGTAATACTTGTCTACTCTGCTTACTTTAATAATGGGAGCTTTCATAAATTCATAGTTATCTGGTCTTTCGTTCGCACCAATGGCATTTGGGGTTATCACATTTGTTAAAATTTGTCCCTCTTTTTCCCTCTGACTAAATAATTCCTCTTTTAAGATTAATGCTTCATATTCGGTGAGATTCTCTTTCACAAAACATACATCACAATTGTGGTGGCTTTTAACGCTTAAAAAATACGGATTTCTTTTATCTTGCTTATAACGATTTCCTTTACCTTTTCCAATATAAAAGACCTGGTTGGTTTCTTTAATGAACCATTCATAAACATAATATACTCGGTCCTTACTTAACGATGAAGGTACCAGCATTTATGTCTATCAATGATTAAATCAAAAGCTATCTTATTTAAGGTAGCTTTTTTATTGTTTCTAAATTTTTATTGATTCAATTAATCATAAAGGAAAAAGAATTCCACAAGATAATCCATAAAAATGTCCCGAAAAGTAAACCTTTACAGACACTTTGGTTAGGTATCTGTATGAATTTTTTAAAGGCGCAACACATTTGTCCCACAACCAATAATCGTATACGTGTACCTTCTTAAGATAGATAAGTAATGTTTATGAAAACATAAAAAAGGAAGAGAATTTTTATAATTCTCTTCCTTTTTTTATTTACGAGAAATTTCATGCTCATTAGCTGTTTAGTTCCTCGAGAAATGCTGTAGAATTTACCTCTTCTATTATAATAGTATAAAACATGGTTTTAAGATGTAATATTGCATATCGAAATGTATTGATATATATGTAAGCGCTTACTATAATAAGAGTATAAAGATTTAACACATCTTAATACTCAAAAAAGAGGAGGAAATAATATGACAATCGCAATGGCAGTTTTAACATTCTTAGGTGGAGTACTTCCATTAGTAACAACACTTATAAAAGCATTCATGTAATATAATTCTCTGCACTTATTTTTTAAAATTATCATACAAATGATCTGTATATCAAAGATGAATTGATGTGCAGATCATTTGTGTGAGCAAACTTTATAAAAGAAAAAGAATCCCCAAAAGGCAGAAGGGATTCTTTTTCTTTATGTAATTACGGCATTAACATGTTTGCTACCGAGAACGAGATTTATGTGAACTAACAGTTGATAACCTTTTTATATTCAACATATAATTTTTAAAATGCCTCCGTAGCTTTAGAAGGGAAGAGCGCCGGAAAACATTGTAGAACCGGGTCGCAAGGCAAAGGTTTCAGAAGCACCGAAAAGCAAATGAGCTGAGACAGGTGAAACTCCTGTCGGTGAAATTCCGTAGGGAAGCGTGTTCCCCTTAGCCTATGCTTACGAAAGGAGTGCGGGTTCGAATCCCGTCGGAGGCACTAGCTTTTCTTTTGATTATTATTTGACTAACAGGTACCAATGTTAATTAAGTAAATTATATGTATTTACTTCCGATAAACTGATTTATGTAAAAAACTAGTATGGATCTAGTTTTTTTGTTTATGGATGTTCTAACTTTTTTCTTTGTTAATATGGTGCCCCCTCCGTAGTAATTTGTTCCAATGTTTGAATCGCTTTTTCATATTTTATTTTTTCAAAGTACATAACAAAATCTTTCATTAAGCCAAGCGATTCCCTTTCATATGTTGCTTTAAAATGAAGTTTGATCAAATTGTACGCTAAGAGACATTTGTTCAGAAAATCCTATGTTTGTGAACAGAGGATAAAACTGAATAGTATCAACATTTTCTAGCTATAATCATGCTCATAAAGCGTGGAAACAAATCAATGTTCAATTAAATTTTGGTTTTTATCTTTCTGAACATATATTTATCTTTGAAAAACACTATATTTGACACTAATATTCAAAAAGATAAATGGAATGAGTGGTTAGCTAAATGGTATCCTAGCAAATAAAATGCAAGTTGATATAAGCCATCAGGATTCCCTATTGTAGCTGTAAAACAAAGATTGATCAAAATGGCATATTTCTTTATGATTAACTATCAAATTTTTATAATAAAGTTTAATCGTTTTTTAATCCTTATTGAACTAAAGCCCCCGGTGTTTAAATATTTTTGTTTGTTATGACAATGAAATGTACGATGAGATGTTAAAGATAATCCTTGAACCAAAGCAAATGATGTATAGGTATGATGATACAAGTTTGGATCATTTTGCAGATAAGCTAGTAGATAAATATCCGAGAGAAATCATTGAATATTACTGGAGCAAAGGCCGTTTCCTTATACCAGACGGCAATCGTAAGAGATATAAAGAAGCTGCCAAACACTTCAAAAAATTGTAGCTCGGTTAAGAGAGAAAATGTGGGTAAAGCTCATTCGATTACCAGTAAGCTACTTCGATAAACAACAAAGTGGGGAGTCAGTAAGTCGTGTTGTAAACGATACGGGAATTGTAAAAGATTTAATTTCACAGCACTTCCCCAAATTTATAACAGGAATCATTCCCATTATATAACGGTTCATAGGGTGGTTTCTTTTTGTTTCAGATTTAAGAAAACGATTCTCCAGAACAATCTTTTGATTAAAGTAAGCATTTTCTCTCATTGCTCTAACTAAGTAGCGGGAAAGAATGTCTTCTAGTAGATTTGTTGCTTTTTAATAATAGCTAGGATTCTTCCTGTTAGTAGTTAGTTTGATATAATTGCTGAATTTAAAATAAATGTTGAATATTCAGTCTATTTGTATTATTATTAGCTTATTATCGGATGACAGTGATTAGCCTCCCTGCAAGCCCGGATATGCTTTCTTTCAATTAAATAGAGGATGATTGGCTTCTTTCCACTTGAACTTCCTTAGCAGGAAGACGAGCCATAAGGATAGAGACAGTAAAATCCAATGTAGCTCTGTACATTGTTTTTCTGGCTCTTTTTATTTTTCCTTAAATAGGGTGAGTATTACATGTGCAATTCATTTATAGGTGGTTTTTAAGAAAGCGTTATCAATAATGGTGACATTTCAATCTTATGTATGCTCAATTTAATAGAAGGATTTATAAAAATAAATACTTATAGGTTGGTGATCTTTTTGGCAAAAGAAAAAAACGAACTGCAAAAAGACTTGAAAACCAGGCATATAACAATGATTTCAATTGGTGGGGTTATCGGAGGGGGATTATTTGTAGGAAGTGGAGCAATTATTCAATCAACAGGTCCAGCTGCCATTTTGTCCTATATCATTGGCGCTTTAATAGTTGTACTCGTGATGCGGATGCTGGGGGAGATGGCAGCGGTAAACCCTGATAGTGGTTCTTTCTCGACATACGCTCATAAAGCAATTGGGCCTTGGGCAGGGTACACAATCGGTTGGTTATATTGGTTCAATTGGCTCATCATTATCGCAATTGAAGCGGTATTGTTAGGAGTGATGATTAACAATTGGTTTCCGTCCATACCAACATGGGTCGCGAGTTTGTTCGTGATTATCCTTATGACAATGACGAATGTTTATTCGGTGAAGTTATACGGAGAGTTTGAATATTGGTTAGCGTTTATTAAAGTTGTAGCGATTCTAGCATTTTTAATTTTAGGAATTTCTATGATTTTAGGAATTGTGCCTAATGTAGATAGACCGGATTTTTCAATCATCTCTGAAAACGGGGGCTTTTTTCCAAAAGGGATTATGCCTGTACTACTTAGCGTTGTGTTTATTTCTTTCTCTTTATCGGGGAGTGAAGTAGCTGCGATTGCGGCCGGGGAGTCTGACAATCCAGAGAAAAATGTAATAAGAGCGATTAACAGTGTTGTATGGCGCCTTATGATTTTCTTTGTAGGGTCTGTATCGATTTTGGTTATTTTTATGCCGTGGAACAATGCAGAATTATTGAAACTGCCTTATGCAAGCTTATTTCAGATGGCAGGAATCCCTGCTGCTGCGGAAATTATGAATGGGGTTGTATTTCTGTCGCTCCTTTCGGTTATGAATTCCGGTATATACACGAGTTCTCGTATGCTATTTTCGCTTGCAAAAAAGGGAGACGCTCCTTTTATTTTTTCAAAGTTAAACAGTAGAGGGACACCCGTTTGGGCGATCTATGCAAGTATCGTATTTGCATTCATTTGCGCCATGCTAAAGTTTATATCCCCTGATAAATTATTTGCTTTTTTAGCGAATAGCTCGGGCGGGGTTACGATGCTTATGTATATGTTTGTTGCAGTTTCTCATATCAGGTTAAGAAGAGAAGCTGAAAGAGAAGGAACGGAAAGATTAAAGGTGAAAATGTGGCTTTTCCCTTATCTCACATACGCAACGCTTGCGATGATTATTACGATATTTGTTGCGCAAGCGTTTATAGCGGATATGCGTATGCAATTTTATATGACGATTTTGGCTACTGCTCTAGTAATCGCAATCTATTTTTTCAGAGATAGAAATAAGCGAGTATCTATAAAGGAAGATGAAACAAATTTAGATGATTTTACGATTATAAAAGACTCGGGAATTGGTTTAGAGAAGGACTAAGTAGCATTTAACACAAAAAAATGAAAAAGGGGTATGTTCCATGTTAAAAGAAAAGAAAAATATTGTAACTACAAAATCTGATTGTTTACATGAAAGAAGAAACAATGCGGTACCTATAGGTCCCTATAATATTACGCAGTTATATGTTCAATCTGCAAAAGTAGCGATTATTACTGATATAGATGGTAACGAATTAATAGATTTTGCAGGCGGGATTGGTATGCAAAATGTAGGGCATTGTCATCCGAAGGTAGTAAAAGCAATTCAAAGCCAAGTGGAATCTTCTATTCATAGTTGTTTTCATGTAGCACCGTATGAAAGTTATATTGAATTGGCTGAAAGACTGAATGAATTAACACCAGGAGATTTTAAGAAAAAAACAATGTTTGCAAATAGCGGAGCTGAAGCGGTAGAAAATGCTATAAAAATCGCTAGGAAAGCTACTGGGCGCAGTGCTATCGTTTCGTTTGAGCGTGCATATCACGGACGTACACTCATGACAATGTCTCTTACAAGTAAGGTAAAACCTTACAAGCATGGATTTGGCCCGTTTGCACCGGATGTATACAAGCTACCTTATCCTTATTATTACCGTGCGGAAGACGGTATGACGAAAGAAGAAGTAGATGGGCAAATTTTAGCGTATTTTGAACGTTTTCTGTTAGAAGAAGTGGCAAGCGATAATATTGCTGCTATTATTTTGGAACCGCTTCAAGGTGAAGGTGGATTTATTGTCCCAACTGCTACTTTTATACAAGGAGTAAGAAACCTTTGTGATAAATATGGAATTATTATGATCGCAGATGAAATTCAAACGGGATTTGCTCGTACAGGTAGTTTATTTGCAATGGATCACTTTGGCGTAGCTCCTGATTTAATGACATTTTCAAAATCAATTGCTGCAGGTATGCCGCTTAGTGCTGTGACAGGAAGAGCGGAATTAATGGATGCACCTGGACCAGGACAACTTGGCGGTACTTTTTCAGGGAGCCCGGTTGCTTGCGCGGCTGCTCTAGCTGTTTTAGATGTAATAGAAGAAGAGAATTTAGTAAAACGTGCCGGGGTAATCGGTAGTCGTATGATGGAAGTATTCAATAGCTGGAAGGATAAATATGAATTAATTGGAGATGTGAGGGGCCTTGGGGCAATGGCGGCTATCGAGCTTGTAAAGGATCGAAATACGAAAGAGCCGGCAACGGAAGAAGTTAAAGCAATTATGCAAGAAACACATAACAAAGGTTTAATCACAATAAGTGCTGGTATTTATGGGAATGTGCTGCGTTTCTTACCGCCACTTGTTATAACAGATGAACAGCTTGAAGAAGGGCTTGCGATTCTTGAAACTGCGATTGCTAAGCTATCAAAATAAGAAACAATGATGGAGGTAGGGTGATGAGGTTTTCTAATTATATAAACGGTCAGTGGAGAGAGCCATCTACTAATCAATATTCGAAAAACTATAATCCGCATAATGGAGAAGTGTTAGGTGAATTTCCATTAAGCTCAGCAGATGATACACAAGCGGCCATCGCATCAGCGAAAGAAGCCTTTCAACATTGGCAAGGGTTATCGTTTCATGAGCGGGCAAGTTATTTATGGAAAGCAGCAGCGATTTTAAAAGAACGAGTTACGGAAATCGGTCAAGATCTAACAAGTGAAGAAGGAAAGACACTTGCTGAAGGTATAGGAGAGACGAAGCGAGCAATCAGTATTCTTGAATATTATGCGGGGGAAGCAAATCAACCGATGGGAGAAATGATTCCTTCTGCAAATCCGAAAACGATGCTCTATAGCAAACGCGTAGCAGTTGGACCAGTAGGACTCATTACGCCGTGGAATTTCCCAATTGCGATTCCGGCATGGAAAATGGCCCCGGCACTTATTTATGGAAATACGGTTGTCATTAAACCTGCTGAAATTACACCAAAATCAGTATATCATCTCGTAAATGCTTTCCATGAGGCAGGAATTCCTGCAGGAGTTATAAATTGTGTATTTGGGAAAGGTTCAGTAGTTGGAACGGAATTAACAGAAAATCCTGATATAAAAGCGATATCCTTTACTGGTTCTAATAGCGTTGGAAAAACAATTCAGCAAACAGCGGTTACGAATGGGAAAAAAGTGCAATTAGAAATGGGAGGAAAAAACCCATTAGTTGTATTAAAGGATGCGGATATTCATAAGGCAGTAGATATTGCGATCAGAGGTGCATTTATGTCAACGGGACAAAAATGTACAGCGACAAGTAGAGTGATAGTTGAAGAGGAAATTTATGAGGAATTTCGAAATCAGCTCCTGTTACGTACAGAGGATTTGAAAGTTGGAAATCCATTAGAACAGGATACGTTTATGGGGCCATGTGTATCTGAGAACCAACAGCAATCTGTTTTATCAATGATTGAAGTAGGTAAAAAAGAGGCTTGTTTGCTTTGCGGGGGTAGCGTACCAAAAGAAAATGAGTTGCAACAAGGGTTTTATATTTTGCCTACTATTTTTGAAGATGTACCGCAAGATGCACGAATTGCGAAAGAAGAAATTTTCGGTCCTGTTATTTGTTTGTTTAAGGTGAACAATTATCAAGAGGCTATTCACTTGGCTAACGATACGGAGTATGGACTCAGCGCATCCATTTGTACAAATAATCTTAGCCTTGCCCAGCAATTTATCGATGATATGGAGGTTGGCATGGTCCATGTAAACTCGGAAACTGCAGGAGCAGAACCGCAAGTTCCGTTTGGAGGAATGAAAAATTCTAGTGCTGGACCACGTGAACAAGGAAAAACAGCTGCAGAATTTTATACAAGAGTAAAGACCGTATATGTCGATCAAGTATAAGTTATAGAATTAACAATGCATAATAATGGGGGATGAACATGCGTAAAGGGACTTTTTTCATGGCAGGACACTCAAGACTTCCAAAAGGGATGGCTGTACGCAGTGTCTATGAAACATTAACAATTACAATAGAGGCAGATCACAAATATCACGTTATTATTGAAGCGTCATGTACCCTTGCTACCGAACATGGGAGAGACTTTATCGCTCAAATTTTAAGAGGGCATAGTTTGCGAGATGGCATTGAAGATATCGTTCAAGAAATCTCTTATCACTATCAAGGAAAAGCACAAAATGCGATTATTAGCGGTTTAAAGGATTTGTACCGCCAATATACAAGTTATGTAAATGGGGAAAATCCGCAAGAAGAATATGAGGAAACAACTCCATAACGAACTGCCCAGTTTATTGCACTTTATTTTCTAAAGCGCGTTCATAAACGAGAGCCAGTTATATTTTTGCTTATTTAGTGAGCGAAATATAACTGGCTTTTTATTTTTATCTAATGAGGAGGAGAGAAAATGTCAAAATCAAATGAATTTCAAGGTGTAAAACAGGAAAAAACAAAAAGAGGATGTATGGAAAATGGTGTAGTGAAATCTTGTGAAATGTGTAAAGTATGTGGCCGAAATAAAGCTGATTCAAAGTACATTGTTAAGTGACAAGAAAGTTGTTTAATTTACAATAAAATCGTTTAAAAAATAATAAAGTTGTTAAAAAAATGCGGGTCATTCTATTCCACAATCGGGCCAGATTGTGGAGGATTTTAACAGGTTTTTTTAGAGTTATTATTTAAATAGGGATTTTGAAATCTTTTGATGAATATTAAATGTTAATCTATAAAAGATGGAGGTTGTTGTGATGTTGAAACTGTTTCAATATAACTGGCAAGTTCGTGATGATTGGTTTACATTGTGCGAAGACATACCGGATGAAGAACTATTAAAGAAACGGGTCGGTGGGTTCGGCAGTATCCTACATACCCTATTTCACATTGTAGATGTGGAATATATGTGGATCTTAGGTTTGCGAGGTGAACCAGTGCCTGAGGAGCCATTGTTTGAGGATTATGTTAGCTTACAAAAAGTGAAAAATCTTTCAGCTCAATACCATGAGAAGGTGAAGCCATTTGTGACATCTTGGACAAATGAAATGGATTCTCGGAAACTTTTAGAAACTGATTTCAATGAAGAACCGATTAGCTCTAGAGACGCACCAATCAGGTGCCGAGTCATTGAATGTACACACGGAGAGATAATACGTCATGTCATTGTCCACGAGATCCACCATATCGGCCAGTTATCTATATGTGCACGTGAAATAGGAAAGGAGCCTGTTTCCGCAAATCTGAGAGGAAGAGGGCTATTCGATAATTAGACTGCCTTTGCCAATTTCACAATCGGGCGCTTTAATGGAGAAAGGATCACAAAAATTATCAAACTTTTTTATAAAAGGATGATTCAAGTAAATATAGAAAAAGCGTGTTTTGATCAATCTTTTTTTCAAAACACGCTTTTTCTTTTTGCTCTTTTATCAAGGTTTATTAAATTAATTTAATCAAACTTTATTCCAAGGCTACAATAGGTCACGAATATAACCAAAGTGATATCTGCTTATATGTTTATTCATATAGAACATCAGCTGATTATTTATTTGGACTTACTTTAAAAAATATCCTTCACTAAATATCCTGACTTTTTGTACTTTCTACCCTATTTCTTCTCCCATAGTTCAATCCATCTGCCATCTGGATCTGAAATCCATATAAATGCTCCATATTCACTAATTTCAGGTTCTTTTAGTAGTTTTACACCAGTTTTATTAAAATGATTTACCCATTCATTAATATTATCTACCTGGAAATTTAACATTACAGACTGTTCTTTCGGAAAATACTCACTCTCGTGTTTAAAGAGAGAAAATATTGTTTCGTTATCTGAATCTGGTTTAATAACTGTTCCATTCCACTCTTCTAGAGAGATTAGCAATGTTTCTTTGTACCATTTCTTTAATGCATCTATATCACTAGTTCTCCAAAAAACGCCACCAAACCCTTTAATCCTCATTCATCAAACCTCCAATTCTTTTCACTTAAAAATTTTCCTACGCTTTTTATCCAAAATCAATTGTAGCAGATGAAGGGGGGAGTTTTACAACATTATTGAACTTCGATAATGGACTTGCCCTTTTAGTAATAATAACTACGATTAAACTTCCACCAAAGACAATCTATCTACTGCTTCTAATTTGTTCAACTTCATTCCTCAAAAAAGCGTCTCTCTAGCGACAAGCTCAGATTCACCTATGACAACTAAATTTAAGCTAATATACAATTCACTCCTACACTTATCCTCATTGCGCACACTTCCCCGATTCTGTAAAGTGACAAAAAAGTTGTTTAATTTACAATAAAGTCGTTTAAAAAATAATAAAGTTGTTTAAAAAAATGCGAGTCATTCTATTCAACAATCGGGGCGAATTGTTGAGGAATTAAAGACAGTAGACATCCTACTTGAATAAGATTAATGGTAAAATTGAGAAGTATGGAAGACTTGATAAAGAATATAAACTAGTTGGTTACAATTAAAAGGGTCCTAATATTAAGGAAGGAAGTGCAAAACTATGGATTTCGAAACAGTTATGCAGGAGCTTGAAGCCCTCGGTAAGGAACGAACTAAAAAAATGTACATATCCAATGGTGCGCACGAGCCGCTTTTTGGCGTAGCTACAGGTGCTATGAAACCAATCGCAAAGAAAATAAAAATAAATCAACGTTTAGCTGAAGAGCTTTATTCCACAGGTAACTACGATGCAATGTACTTTGCAGGCATTATTGCAAACCCAAAAGCTATGAGTGAGTCGGATTTTGATCGTTGGATGGATGGAGCGTATTTTTATATGCTGTCTGATTTTGTGGTGGCAGTAACTTTATCAGAGTCAGATTTTGCACAAGACGTTGCTGATAAATGGATTGCAAGCGGTGACGAGTTGAGAATGTCAGCGGGCTGGAGTTGCTACTGCTGGCTTTTAGGGAATCGCCTAGACAATGAATTTTCCGAAAGCAAGATTTCCAATATGCTTGAAATTGTGAAAAATACGATTCATGATTCGCCAGAACGAACGAAATCCGCTATGAATAATTTTCTATACACCGTGGGGATTTCATATTTGCCGCTACATGAAAAGGCAGTCGAGACCGCAAAGGAAGTAGGTACAGTAGAAGTAAAACGGGACAAGAAAAAAAGCAGTTTCCTAAATGCTTACGAAAGTATTCATAAAGAAATTGATAGAGGGAGGCTTGGTTTCAAACGTAAATATGTAAGATGTTAAAAATTAGCTTAGTATTGGGGTGTTGATCCAAGAAGGATTGACACTCTTTTTTTTGAAGTTACTGAACTAACGGGCAGAAGGGTGAAGGAGAATTTAGACCATAACTTTATAAATACCATTGACTTGGAGTTCACTCCAGCTGTTATGATTTCGAGAGAAATTAGCTGAAAAATTAGGATTCGGAAATCCTGTAAAATATTCAATCTTTGTATAAATACATCTATTCCTTTATTCCAGAAAAGGGCGCTTTAATTGAATAAAAGAAGAGCACATATTATACATGACTAATATGTGCTCTTCTTTATTTTTAAGGATTTTTATAATTTAGGTCTTGATAACGTACGTTTTTCGCGTTTTGTTGGTAGAGATCAGGTTCTTATTCGCTATTCAACAAACGGGCCATTTAATGGAATAAAATTTTATATAGATGGTATGATCAGATCAATCTTTTTTCAAAGTGGATTCTATTGAAAAATGCTGGCTTGCGAGGGTGTTTCTGATCAAACTTTATTTCAAAGCAACACCAAGGGGTTTTCTGATGAGGAATTTCTATTAGTGTCGCGATATGTTAACAGTAAGACCATCCTGACAGATGGTTTTTGATTTCTTCTGATAATGGTATCTCATATAAACTACAACCGTATGGAATGTACAGTGCATTAACTCCAGAAATAAGGAATATTATTATTATCTTTACTATGGCAAAATTTTCCGTAATAGTGAGACAGCATCTTTTAGCCTTTTAGAATGAAATTGAAAGAGGAGGGTTCATGATATGTCGCAAACCATCATTCCTAGAGCTGCTGTGCGCGGGACAGCTTTTGGAGTTATCTTCATGGCATTTTTCGGTACTCTGTGGGCGGGAATTGGAATTAGAGGACTGCAGGGCTGGGGATTTCTCTGGCTGTTGATCTTATCCCTGTTGATTGGTGTTATACTGCTTATTGGAGGAATCGTATTGATAATGAATTCAAAAAGGTTATCAAACGAGATGGTAGAAGGGGATTCCCATCGTTGGAAACGAAAGAATATGTGGTTCGGTATTATTTTCGGTTTAGAAGGCGTGTTGATTGCCGCCGCCGCCGCAATTTGTGGATCTACCAATCACTTGGATTTGTTTGTCCCTGTTATGGCTCTTATTGTCGGTGCTCATTTCTTTCCCCTAGCGCACCTTTTCCAGGTCAAGATCCATTATATTTCGGGTTCACTTCTTTGTCTGCTTTCGGCAATCACACTGTTTACTTTACCTGTAAGAGTTACCTGGGGGAATTATCAAATTATGGTATGGTGGACATCTGTTGGTTTTAGCTCAGCCCTGATATTGTGGGGGACCGGGGTGGCAGTTTGGATTACAGGCCATAGACTGCTGAACAGGGCTGGGAATGGATCCAAAGAAGCTTAGGTATTTTTCAGGTTTTAATGCTGTAGATTTGAAATAAAGTCACGATGTTTATAAAAAAGATGCGAAGTTTAAAAGAAAGTCGCGATATTTATAAAAAAGTTTGATTAAAAATCCTGTGTTGATATATGCAGGATTTTTTCTTGTTTCACAAACGGGCCAGATTGTAGAGTAAAGTAAAGAATTATTAGAAAGTAAATCAAACTTCTACTTTTAATTTTGCTGCATATAATGATGGTGGGGTGAAAGGAATTGAAGATTAGTCAAATGAAATGGGCTGGTTATGCCGCATGTATCTGGTCGCTCCTGTATATTCCGATTCACGTTTATTGGGCATTTGGAGGAATGGCATGGATGCCTGGGGTTTTGAAAGATGAGGCGATGTGGGAAGCAGTAAACTGGGGAGCATCTGCAATGTTGTTAGTAGCTGCAATACTTGCGCTTTCACTGGTTCATCCTTGGGGGAAAAGTATCCCACGATGGTTAATGCTTGTTATGGGCTGGACTGCTTGTATACTTCCGTTCATGCATGCTGTATATGGCTATGTTACAAAGGGGCTCTTATTGGCTGGCATTATTCGTTTAGAGTTCTTTGATTTCTCTGTATGGGCAACTTTAAACGTCGAATATTGGATCCTAACTGACCTTTTACTTTTCGAACCTTGGTTTTTAATCGCAGGGATCTTATTCGGATTGGCTACTTTGCACTATCAGAGTGATATAAGGGGAGTAATGGATCAACAATGTAATATTAAATAAGGTTTGAGCAATAAATAATGTAAAAAACCTGAAAAGTTACTGTAATTAATAATAATTGTGGATAAAATTTCAGATGTCTTATCCAATTAAAGGGCGCTATTTTTTGAATAAAACTTAGATTTTTAAACGACCTTATTGTTATATTTTTTAGTGTAGTGAAGTATCTTACATCAAGATTAAACAACTATATTTTTAACCCCGTCCTAAATTTAGAACAGGGTTATGCTTGTTTGAACTTTTAAAATTAAATAACTTTATTGTCATTTTACATACATGAAAGAACGTTCAAATTAAAAATAAATAATACAAACACATTGACAGAAAGAATATTTTGAATTATCATTTAATTATAAAGTGATAAGATCCATACGAGAAATTAGCCTTCTCTATATCCGATCTTCATTTTCTGCTTTGCTCATATTGGAATAAAAAAGCTGTCTATTATTACTGTACTTTAAGAGATTAAAGAACACTCGTAATTTCAAGCCAGTTGTACGTTTCTACAATTTTTATATTGTAGATGCGTATGACTGGCTTTTTAGTTTATCCAAACTAAGGAGGAATTAAGATGTCAATGATTACGGAACAAGAAGTGAAGATGAAATTTGCAAAGAAATATGAGGGATATGAAATTGTTCCTCATCCAGAACATAAACGGTTGTATCATATTGTGTTAGATCAGCAGTTGCTTCAACAATTTTTCGAAGAGGTAAAAGAACATTCTGAGCAATCCTTACAATATATTCCGTATTCCCGCTTTATCCTTGCTAATCAAATGAAAAAGCTCTTTGGTGAATCCTTTATGGAGAATGTTCGTGGCATTATTCATGATCGGGAAACAGGAGGATTTACAATTGGTGTACAGGGCGAAACGATAGAAGCAGGAGAGTATGTGAAGTTTGCAACGGCATTAACACATTTAATTGGTACGTCTAACTTTGATGCAATGACAGGAACGTACTATGCGAGATTTAATGTAAAAGATACAGAAAGCAGCGATTCTTATCTTCGTCAAGCATATCGATTATTCACGCTTCATACAGACGGAACCTTTGTTGATGAACCTACAGATTGGCTTCTTATGATGAAAATTGAAGAAAAGAATGCAGTAGGGGGCGAGTCGCGTTTACTTCATTTAGATGATTGGGAAGAGCTTGATAGATTTCGGAAGCATCCACTTGCTTCTGTCAAAATCACGTACAAAGCACCTCCAAGTAAAAATACACAAGAAATCGTATATCGTGAAACATTTTTTGATGTGAACAATGCACCATGTATTTGCTTTATCGATCAATTTGCTTATCCGGATAATATTGAACAGGCAACATATTTGAAGGAATTATCAGCTTCTGTTGAAAACTCTCAAGCAACGCATGCATTAAAATTACCGGTTGGAGATTTAGTTCTATTAAATAATCAATTTTGGATGCACGGGCGCGCTCCTTTTGAGAAGAATAAAGATTTATACAGAGAGCTCATGCGCCAACGCGGCTGTTTTTCTAAATAATGTATTTGGCGGGTCTTAACATAAGGCCTGCCTTTCATAGTATAGGGGTATATGTAGAGAGAAGACATAAGGGGGAAGTTATATGTATGATTTTATCATTATCGGCGGAGGAATTGTTGGCCTTTCAACTGGAATGGCTTTAACGAAAAAATTCCCTCATGCCAAAATAGCAGTAATTGAAAAAGAGAACGAACTTGCGCATCACCAAACTGGACATAATAGCGGTGTCATTCATTCCGGCATTTACTATAAACCAGGCAGCTACAAAGCTAAATTTGCCAAAGAAGGAAATGCAGCGATGGTTCAATTCTGCAAAGAAAATGGCATTGCCTATGACATGTGCGGAAAAGTGATTGTCGCGACAGAAAAAGAAGAACTTCCTCATTTACATAATCTATACGAGAGAGGTCTGCAAAATGGTCTAGATATATCTAAAATCGACCAAGGGGAATTAGCGGAAATTGAGCCTCATGTAAAAGGATTGGGAGCCATTCGCGTTCCTTCTTGCGGCATTGCTGATTATAAAGGAGTAAGTCATACATTTGCACGTTTCATAGAGGAGAGCGGAGGAGAAGTACACTTAGGGACGAAAGCAGAACATATTTTTGAGAAAAAGGATTTCGTTACAATTGAGACAAATCAAGGCGTCTTTGAAACAAGATTTCTCATCAATTGCGCTGGATTACATAGCGATCGCATTGCTAAAAAAGCAGGAATATTAACAGATATGAAAATCGTCCCTTTTCGAGGCGAGTATTATGAACTTGTTCCAGAACGACGTCACCTCGTAAAACATTTAATTTATCCTGTTCCAAACCCAGACTTCCCATTCTTAGGCGTTCACTTTACAAGAATGATAAATGGGGACGTACATGCAGGTCCCAACGCAGTCTTAAGCTTCAAGCGCGAAGGCTACACAAAAAAAGACTTTGACATAAAAGACTTCATGGAAACAATGACCTATGCCGGCTTTTGGAAAATGGCAATGCCCAATATGAAAGAAGGCCTAAAAGAAATGGTCCGCTCTTTCAGTAAACAATCCTTTCTCAAAAGTCTGCAGCGTCTAATACCAGAACTCACAGAAAAAGATATCGTTCCAACTCATGCTGGTGTAAGAGCGCAGGCCATTCTATCCAATGGAAACATGGTAGATGATTTTTGCATTATTTCAGGTGTAAACTCCATGCATATATGCAATGCGCCGTCCCCGGCGGCAACAGCTAGTTTGAAAATTGGAGAAGGGATTGCGGAGCAGGTGCCGGATGTGGTGGTGGATCGGGTGAGTTCGGCTGGGGTGTTTCGGGTGAAGGCCTGATTAGAAGGAAAAATATAGATTTGACTTTTGTGATAAAAATCTTTCTAGCTTGTTTTAATGGAAGATTTAATAAAAAGATCTTTAGAAACTGAAAGGTTTCCCGAATTGTGGACATTTAAAAAGAGCCCATGATTCGGTTTTTTTATGTGTTACGGATTCGTTGGAATACACAAATCTATCAAAAAGGAGGAAATGAAATTTGAATGTTTATCAATTTGGGGGATTTTTGAGAGGATTATCAGGAGGGAAAATACAAGAATTATGGATTTTACAAAAAACATACAACTTGTCTGGAGGTATATCGCTTCATACAAGCAGCATGGGAGGGGCGTTTGAAACGCTATAAGAAAATAAAAAAGAGGATGACGAAATATGTGAGTCTGATTCGAACTGGAAACATGTGATTAAGTTACTTCAAAAGGAACTTGGTGATTGGAATCAAAAGCTTATCATGCGCATTTATAAAGATAGTTCTAAGTAGTAGTTATTTCTCAGTGAATAAATTATTAGTTCAAGTCAATATTTTTGTAAATCCCTACTTGACAAATAGGAATTATATGTTTACAATTATTGTTAATTAAATTCACAGTTGACTAGACCACTAGAGACTTTATTTCGCTTTTTGGAATAAGTCTCTTTTTGCATTTAAAGGGAGAGATTTATGATATACACAGTAAAAGGGAAACTGTTATAAGCACTGGGATAAATACGTTAAGCCAGATTTCAAAGAAACTTTATACAAATTAGGAATTTATTTGCGCAGTATCTTGAATAAGTTTTCGAAGAAGTACATAAGACACAATGGATTACAGCACAGCAAGTAGAGGATGTTTATTATTTTAAAATTAAAATGTGAACGAGGTTGGGGAAATGAAAAAAAAGAAAAGCACTTTTTTAATTTATGTAATAACAATATTAAGTTTATTAACAATTTTAGTTGGGTGTAGTTTGGGAAATAAAACAACTACGGGAAAAGAAAAAGGAGATAAAGTAGTTAGAATTGGCTATCAAAAAGGTAATACCCTTAACATTTTAAAAGAGAGTGGTTATTTAGAAAAGAGATTAAAAAAAGAGGGGTATAAGGTAGAATGGAAGCTTTTCACGACAGGTGGATTGCTTATGGAAGCTTTGGCTACTGGAAATATTGATTATGGACATGGAGCGGATGGCCCTGGTATTGTTGCTCAAGCTACGAATAAACCAATTGTCTATGTAGGTGCTGATAAACCAAATCCTGAAGGTGTGGGGTTAATGGTAACAAAAGATTCTGGTGTTACAAAAATAGAAGAATTGAAAGGGAAGAAGATTGCAGTAGTAAAAGGGGGGAATCACCACTATTTAACGGTGTTAGCATTAGAAAAAGAGGGGATAAAACTAGAGGAAGTTCAATTCGTTTACACGAAAGATGCTTCTGAAGGCAGGGCATTATTTGAAACAAAACAGGTAGATGCGATTGCTTCATGGGATCCGTTTTTTGCGGGACTTGAAAATGACTTAAAACCGATAACTCTTACAGATGGTGGTAATGATTATCCAAATAGAACTTTTTATTTTTCAAATAATGATTTTTCGAAGAAACACTCTGATTTAATTAAGATAATTTTAGAAGAAACGAACAAATCGGATTTATGGGCGAATAAACATAAAAAAGAGGTAGTCCAACTTCTTGCGAAGACACTTGGTTTGAAGGAAGAAATTCTGATAAGAGCAATCGACAGAAGGCATTATGGTGTAGATAACATTTCAGAAGATATCATTCAACCACAACAAAAGCAGGCAGATGTTTTTTACCGTATCGGATTAATATCTAACAAAATTAATGTAAAAGATGTGATGCCAATCCAAAATGCCTGAACACCAAACTTAAATGATAAATAAGGGGGAGCTTATCATGAAAAATAAATTTACTTATAACTTATTACCTTGGATTCTCCCTGTTATTTTGCTCATTCTTTGGCAGCTGATCTCTACATTTGAAGTTGTATCAACAAATTTATTTCCATCGCCACTCACTGTATTGTATTCTGCTTGGATGTTAGTGACTAGTGGACAATTATTTTACCATTTGGAAGCGAGTTTAGGCCGGGCGTTAATCGGGACAATGATTGGCGGGACTATTGGATTTTTGCTTGGTGTATCAAATGGGGTATCCAAAGCTTCGCACCGTATTTCAGATACTACAATTCAAATGATTCGAAATGTGCCGCATCTTGCGTTAGTACCTTTAGTTATTATATGGATGGGAGTAGATGAAGGCGCGAAAATCTTTTTAGTTGCACTTGGCGTTATGTTTCCTATTTACATTAATACGTATCATGGCATTCGTACAGTTGACCCAGGGTTTATTGAGATGGGGAAAATGTATGGATTAAATAGATGGCAACAGTTCACAAGAATATTATTGCCAGGAGCGTTACCATCTATTTTCTTAGGAGTACGCTATGCGCTTGGTGTGATGTGGTTAACTCTTATCGTTGCAGAAACACTAGCTACGCAAAGAGGAATCGGTTACTTAGCTACAAATGCAAGGGAATTCATGCAGGCAGATATCATCATTATTAGTATTTTATTATATGCCTTATTTGGGGAAACTGCAGACTTATTAGCCTATTGGGGAGAAAGAAAAGCGCTTAGATGGCATCCAAATTACAGGAAATAATAGGGGGGAGTATATGTCAAAGGTAGCGAATGAACTTGAAATCTTAGAAGGAATAGAAAATGGTGTTCAAATTAGTTTAAAACATGTAGAGAAAAGATTTGAAGACAAAGAGGTGTTAAAAGGAATCAATTTAGACATTCATTCGGGAGAATTTGTTGCAGTAGTCGGGAAAAGTGGAAGTGGAAAAAGTACACTATTACGATTAATTGCAGGAGTAGAAACTCAAACTTCAGGAGATTTATTGTTTAATCATGTTTCAATAAAAGATTCAAAAGTAAAAGTGACAATGATGTATCAAGACTCTAGATTGTTACCTTGGGAGAAGGTTATAAATAATGTTGCGTTAGGAATAAAAGAAGATTGGGAACGAAAGGCTGAGGAAGCATTAGAAGCTGTTGGCTTACTTTCTTTAAAAAAAGAATGGCCAGCCACGCTATCTGGCGGTCAAAAACAACGTGTCGCATTGGCGAGAGCACTCGCTCATGAACCAACTCTACTCTTATTAGATGAACCTCTTAGTGCTTTAGATGCAATGACGAGACTTGAGATGCAAAATTTAATCGAAAAAATATGGCTAGAGAATAAATTTACGACGATTTTGGTGACGCATGATGTGAGAGAAGCAGTACGATTAGCAGATCGAATTATATTAATTGAAGATGGCTATATCTCTATGAACATTGTAAATCGTGCACCGCGTAGAAGACTATCAGATACCTTGCTTGGTACATTAGAAAATAAAGTGCTTGAGAAAATTGTTGGGGATTTGCATGTTATATAGGGGATATGTAATGTGCTGGATGTAGTGTGGACCGGGTGTTTCGGATGAGGGCTTGAGTAAGGAGGCTACTTTTTGAGGTGGTCTCTTTTTATTTTTCTTTATTCTCAAAGAGTATTTTCCAGTATGTTACAATGAAGGCAAGAAAAACTTAGGGGAGTGGCAAGATGAAAAGAACGAGAGTACATTCGGTATTAAAGGCTTGGCATTTAATAGAAGCATTAGCACCAAGTGAAGTTCCAGGTAAGGGAGAAGTTGTAAGAAAAGATTTTTTCAAAGACAATAAAAATCGAATGCGAACACGTTTGATAGATCTGAATGAACACCCTTGGGAGAAAGATAAAGTAAAGGATTGTCAGAAACACCAAGTTCAATTCCGCTATTATTTGGGGTGTTTCGAGCATCATAAGCTTGTTAGCTTTATACGTGATATGTTTAAAAATAATGATGAGATTATTAATAAGGATCATAAGACGTTATTTAGTTTCTCCTTTTTGGTAGATAGCAATGGAAATTATATAAAAGATTCCATATTTATTCCTTTTCTCATGTATGTAATGAAATTGATGGCAGAAGGTTCAAATGTTCATTATGGTGAACTCATGACCCCTTTTCGAAATCAATTGCAATTATTCGAAGAACAAGCGCAGGATGCCTTTGTTAATGGAGTGACAAAAGAATCTTTACTTTCAATTCAAAAAGTTTACAACCGGTATTTTCATCGATTAGATAACAATCCATTAAATTATGTAGAATTGGAAGTTATGAAGGCAAAACAAAAACCTATATCTAAGAATTTTAATAGCTTTTATTTAAATGATTTAGAACTAATATTATCAAAAGGGGAAAATGAAACACTTTGCCGGTTTATTGAAGGAACTTTTCCTGAAGAACGCGTGGATGTGAATGAAAATCGAGAATACATTGAAGAAATTTTACAGCCTAAACATTTGCCTAACGGTCGTTGGCCGTCGCCAGTAGATCAGAGGTTGTCTTTAATGCAGCAAGTGGCTGTAAATCAAATTTTAAATCATGATCAAAAAATTAGTTCTGTCAACGGGCCACCAGGAACAGGAAAGACTACGTTATTAAAAGATATTTTTGCTAATATTGTAGTTCAAAGAGCAAAAGAAATGGTGCAATTAGATGATCCTACCAAAGCTTTTCAAAAAATCAAAACGATTAATTTAGATGGTTTCCGCTATCCTATCTATTTATTGAATTCAAAAATAAATAAGTATTCTATGGTTGTTGCTTCAAGTAATAACGGAGCGGTTGAAAATATTTCAAAGGATCTTCCTAAGCTAGAAGAAGTTATACGGCCTTCTGATGACAGTAAGTTTAAAGAATATGAAGAGTTATACGCGAAAGAAGCAAAAGATTTATCTATGTATCCATCTGTTGCAGCAGATCTTCTAGATAGCAATGATAAAGCTTGGGGGCTGTTTTCTGGAGCTCTTGGTAAATCAGACAATATATCTACATTTAGTTGGAAGTTGTTTGGAAGTAATAATGATAAACAGGCTTTTCTTTCACAATTAGAACAGGATAGTAAACAAGTAAAGAAGAAAGATTGGGAAGAGGCTGTAAAGGATTTTGAGGATATTTTTAAATCTGTACAACAAAAAAAGAGAGATCTTCAAAAGTTTCACGATGAATTTAAGAGTATACAAACTTCTAGTATTCAATTACAAGCATTAGAGAATCAATTATCTATACTTAAGCAAGAACAAATGGATGCAGAGAATGAGAAGAGGTATTTAGAACAGCAAAAGCAACTCACAGAACAACAAATCCACGACCAACCTAAACAGTCTTTCTTTCAAAGAATCTTACGTAAAAAAAATACAAAAAAAGTTACGTTGGAAAATGAACTGAATGTTATTATCTCGCGTTTGAAAGAAGAAGTAAGTAAGTTTCATTTAAAAAGCAAACAAATAACTGAGACTGAGCGGACAATAGAGGGTATAAAGGGGAAAATATCTACCTTAACCAAACAACTAAACTATTATGAAACGCAGGGCCTTGTATTACCTGAGGAAGGTTACTGGGCAAACACGCAACAGGCATACGAGTCTCGTCAATTAAACACCCTCTGGCTCACAGATGAACTGAATTTTAAAAGGGGATTATTATTTTTAAAGGCCATGAAAATCCATAAATTAATGTTGACTTTTAATTTTGAAGCGATTAAATCTACTTTACGTTTATTAATTAATCGTACAAATTTAAATCTTAATGATCAGGAACATCGAGAATATGTAAAGAATATGTGGCAAACTGTTCATTTAATTACCCCTTTATTAAGTACAACGTTTGCAAGTTTTAGCTCTATGTATAAAGGTGTAGAACAGGACTTTATTGATTACTTATTTATTGATGAAGCAGGACAAGCTAGTCCTCAACAAGCAGCAGGTGCAATATGGAGAGCTAAAAAAGTAGTTGTAGTAGGTGATCCCATTCAAATTGAGCCTGTTGTAACAATTGACCAAACAATTTTAGGGGATATTAAAAAGTATTTCAATGTAAATGATAGATATATTGGAATCGGGAACTCGGTTCAAACACTAGCAGATGCGGCAAATCCATACGGTATGCTTAACGGCGATGGTCAATGGATGGGGACACCTTTATGGGTTCATAGAAGATGTCTAAATCCAATGTTTACGATTGCAAATGAAATAGCCTATGATAACAAAATGGTATTAGGAAAAAAGGAGCAAGGTAAAAGTGCTTGGTTTGATTGTAAAGGATCGGCTATAAACCGCCAATTTGTTAGAGAACAAGGAGAATTGGTGGTAGACCATATTATTACATTATGGGAGAAACCCTCAGATCCTCCTAATGTATATATTATCTCTCCTTTTACTGCAGTGAAAGATAGCATTAAAAAACTTCTAAAAGAAAGATTGAAAAATAGGAATATTTCTACAGAAGTAGTGAATGATTGGTTAAAGAGTTCTGTAGGGACTGTTCATACATTTCAAGGAAAAGAAGCTGATATTGTCTATTTTGTAATCGGTACAGACGAAAATAGTGATGGAGCAGCGAACTGGTCATGTTCAAAGCCTAACCTAATAAATGTAGCTGTTACACGAGCTAAGAAAGAATTTTATGTAATTGGTGATTATAAGCGTTTTTCTAAGAAATCTTACTATGTTTCTATCGTAGAAAACGTAGATGAGGTTAAGGGCGGTAATCAATTGAATTTAAGTCTTTAACTAGATTTAAAGAGGGGAGATGCTACAAAACGACTAGAAATTATACTTGAACCAAATTGAATGATATATGAGTATGTTGATACTGCTTTTGCCTGTTTTGCAGATAACTTGAGAAATCATTGAATATTATTGGAGCATAGGCTGTCTCCTTAATACAAAATGGAACACAATTCTTATGAATGCAAGAGTACTCTATTAGCAAATCGGTGTATTATTTTATACTCGCACATAGAAGAATCCCTATAACTAAAATGGTTAGTTTCAAACTCATCAACGGAAAAACATATAGAAATTAAAAAGGTGCGTTTGGATGCGTTGGAGGATGTTGGTTGGGGTGGTTTGATGGGTGGATCTGAATTAATGGAAGGGTACAAGAAACTCCAACTTAGTGAGGGTAAGTTGGAGTTTTTTATATTTTGGATCTGATGGTATTTTAGTGCTCGTTGTAGAAAAACTTTTTTAAGATTGATTTCATTTACACGATCTTATTCAAAAACATATGTAATTTTTGTTCCAGATCAACAACATCACTACTGAAAATCCGTGCATGTATATTCAAGTACCTCAAAGTTCATCAGCGCAGTCTATATTAAAGGCACTATCAATTTAAGTAGCTATCGATCTGTTTTTGAAGGTGGCTTATTACCACCCCTTTGAAGTTCATGGCGTAAGTTAACACGTTAATCTGTTTAGGAGCAGAAAGTTGTTCAAATCGTTTGGAGTTTCTAAAGAAATGATTTAAAAATTTACGTTTTTCATCTGTTAATCTGTCTTGGTTTTTTTGAGGCAGCCCTGCTCGTTCATATAGAAATTCCTTTACAGTTGCATCTAATGTTAAATTTGCAATCCAATTTAAAGTAGTCTCTGTTGTATGATCACTTATATATTTTCGTGGAACAACTGAGTTGTAGTGGTAATCCTTTAAGTCTTGTTTTATAAATCCAGTCATTTTTATAATTTTTGAGAGGGGTAAATTTCTATTTGAAAGTTTGCTTAAAATGTTTTGTTTACTAGTTTTATTAGAATCTCCTTTGTTATGGAGTCTTCTTAGTATTTTAAGGGATTGTGTAGTCTTTCCTGTAAATTCTTCTATTATACAAGGTGCTTCATTTAGATTGGTATGATTAATCATGAAATAATATAAATCATATTTTCCTACCAGAAAATATTCATCTTTCTGAGGATGCTTTTCAACTGGCAAGAGTAAATCAAAGATACCAAGATGAGAGAAAATGTTATTCATCCTTGTATAGAATACTTTTGTAATGTGCGGGATATATAGTGGTTTTATTTTTCTGAGCGGAATCATACTAATTTCTTGTTTGGGATACGTACTTGGTTTTGTAATCATATACACACCTCCTCGCAGCATGTATATGGAGATTGGAAATTGTCCTATGACAATTTTACATGAACCAATAGAAGAAAATAAGCATGTAGTGGATTTGTGAAGAGTGTTACATGGTGAGAAATGTGAAAGGAATAGGTTGATAGAGGTGTGGGACTCCGACTTGGTGATGAAGTTGGAGTTTTTTGTTTAATATTTACATTTGGAATTATATACTTGTATATAAATGGAATGATATGAATTATCGTCACGGAGGAAGCATATGCGAGAAAAACTACTCATTGAATGGGCTAAAAAAATAAAACAGGTTAACGAGATAGATACTAATAAACCAAATTGGATCACAAAGATAGATGATCGAGGGTTATATGTGGAAACAGAATCCTCACGTGAAAAGTACGAAAGAGGAGATGAAGCGCAGCCATACTTTATGATAACTTTTGAGATTCTTCAGCAAGCTTGGCAAAACTTCATTACTGTCCGCATGGTGACTAGTGAAGACCTGGGGCAAGATAAGGAACAAAATGATTTTTTGATTTCATTGTTTTCACAATTGCCTTTTGTCAGTGTAACAACGTTTAACGACTTAAAAGCGATCACATTGAAAGAATTTCAAACAGATGATCTACCATGTGAGCAATATCATAAAGTCATTATATTTTTAGAAGAGGTAATAAATGATACATATGATCCGAAAAATCTAAGTCACCAAATTGAAGGGAATCTATATAGAGTGAAGTCTCGTGGACGGCAAGATTTGAGATTATTAGGTTTCTTAAATGAAGATCATGAGATTAATAGGACTCTTTTAAATGAATATATTCAATCAAAGGATAAGGAGGCTTTGATTCGAAATTTGATTTTGAATCAAGACTACTTCCGAATCTCCCTATTTATACTGGGCCTTTTAAGTAACTATTCAAAGGATCAGAAAAAAGAAGCCTTAGTGAATTTAGGAATGACGATTGTCCGAAATTCACGAGGGGATAACCTAATGGTTGAATCGGTAGCCAAGGAACGTACTCATAACTTGCTAATGTGGCTTGAGAAGGTAGGGGGAATTAATGAGGATTGGGTATTGGTTGAACAACATTTAAAAGAGAACAGTGAAAAGGGCGGTAATATGAATAGTAATTTGCGTGAAAAGTTTTTAACTGTTATGAACGAGTATCTAGAGGCAAAAAGAGACAGCTTAGGAGGTCATAAACTAGCCTCATTCGTTAGAAATGAACTGACAACAGAGATTAATCGTTTGCCTTTTATAGATCATAATCAATACATTGTCACAGGCTCGGTTGGGCAAGGGAATTGGGCGTCTGTTCCATGGCTCGCTATTATGCATAAAGATATTACGACATCGACTCAGAGAGGTTATTATATCGTTTATTTATTTAGTGAAGATATGAAACAACTATATTTAACGATAGCACAAGGGGTAACTGAAACTTCTAAAGAGGAAATGGAAAAAATTAAACAAGAAATCCGTCAGCATATACATATGTCTACAAAAGTGAAAAAAGATGATGGGATTTTCCTTGGTACAAGTCCAAAAGCAAAAGGGTACGCAAACTCAACTGCAGCGTACATTGTATATGATGTTAATCAAATGCCAAGTGAAGCAGAATTAGTAGAAGATTTAAAAGAAATGCTTAGCTACTATGAGGGATACATTGCTTTTAAGGAGAAAGGGACTGATTATGAAATGATCTATGAGAGAAAGGAAGTCTATTTGAATCAGAAAGAAATTATAGATCATGTATCTTCTTATATTCAAAGCAAAGGTTTCTATTATGACAAACAAGACCTCATTAACTTTTTTCTTTCTCTAAAAACAAAACCTTTTGTTATCCTATCAGGTATTTCCGGTACAGGAAAAACAAAAATTGTTCAGTGGTTTGCGGAAAGCTTAGGGGCAACTGAGCAGAATGGGCAGTTTACACTTATACCTGTTCGTCCTGACTGGAGTGACAGTTCTGACTTACTTGGTTATGTCAATATCCAAGGAGAATTTCAGGAACGACCTTTAATTAAAGTTCTTGATGAAGCGGAAAAACATCCGAATAAGCCGTATTTTGTAGTATTGGATGAGATGAATTTAGCTCGAGTTGAATACTACTTTAGTGATTTTTTAAGTGTAATTGAAAGTCGTAGATGGGAAGAGGGCAAGATTATTACATCAACTGTTCTTCCAGAATCTATTGCTAACAGACGAATTACTATCCCATCAAACGTGTATGTTGTAGGAACCGTCAATATGGATGAAACGACACATCCATTAAGTAAAAAAGTACTGGATCGTGCGAATACAATTGAATTTAATAAAGTAAAACTGGATTATTTTGAGTTCTTAATGGATTTAGAAGATGTAAAGGCAGAAAGTGTTTCGAATCGTTCTTTGACAGCTGAGTATCTTCATTTGAAGGAGTGTTTTAAAGAACACCAAGACCTTGTAAAGAAAGTATCGGATATTTTAATTGGAATCAATGAATCTCTTGAACCAATTGGAGCACAGGTAGGATACCGTATACGTGACGAGATTTGTTTTTACATGGCTTACAATGAGCAAGGGAAACTGTTATCGTTTGACGAAGCGCTAGACTATCAAATTTATCAAAAGATTTTACCGCGTATTGCAGGAAGTGATGGGCGGACAGAAGAGGCATTAAAGAAATTATATATACTTTGTACAAATCAAGAGTTTAATAATGAAGATTTACATTTTGAAGATATGTCTTATGTTAAGTATCCTCGTTCTGCTAAGAAGCTGTCTCATATGTTAAGGAGGTTCGAATATGATGGTTTCACCTCTTTCTGGATCTAACAGTGATATAGAACTAGTTAAGATTGAAACAACCGATTTATCATTGATTATTAAAGGAAATCCTTATCATGAAAAATACGAGAGCTTAAAAAATCATCAATCAATTGCTTCAGATGAAATGATGCATTTTCATGTGTCTGGAACATGGGATTCTATCATGGTATACGATGCCAGGTTACAGAAGCTTGATGAATGGACCGAGCATCCACCAATATTTTTTGAGAATAGAAGCTATCAGCTCGTTGTCGTTCCAAAGAATGATCAAGAACTTTCTTTTTATCATGAGCATCCATCTCTTCGAAAGGCGATCAGCTCAACTCAAATGGGTTCATTAAAGGTATTAATGGGAAATCTATCATTTCCAAATGAAGTAGGGTATACAACATTTGAAATTCGAGATGACAAAAGTTCCTTGCTAAAAGTTACATTAGAGATTTTCCCATCAAAGCTCGATTACAAAGATGACTATCGAGCGTTATTGGAAGAAGTGAATGATGAAATTTATAATTTGGCATTTCATTTATTAAAAAGGACTTATTTTGGAGCATCAACAATCTATGCTACTAACCCATCTAAGAGTGAATTTTATCGTATTTTAAATGACTCTTTTCATAGATTTATGAAGGCGATTTCTCATATTAAAAGGCAACCGCACCATATACTTACTACTCGGCATCAGCTTGTACAAGGAGAAAAAATTCGTAGGCTCGATTCTGTTGGAATGAATTACTTACGAAAGAGACCTCACTTGTTTCAAGAAGTAGGAGCAAACATGGTCCCATCTAAAGGAATTACAGCTTATAAGGAAGTGTCATATGATACATTGGAAAATCGCTTTGTTAAGTGGATGATTCAGAGAGTGGTACATAAAACGGATGATTTGCTTAAATCTCTAGAAATAGATTCTGGATTTAAGAGTTTATCAATTGACGACAATCTTATTCAAAACGTAAGGAATATGAAATCTCGAATGAAAAATGAATTAAATGATCCGTTTTGGAACGGGATAGGGAAATTGGATCGCTCTGTCTTTTCTCTTGTCATTCAAATGGCTACTGGCTATAGAGATGCGTATCAGATTTTTCTAATGTTATCGAGAGGTCTAACACTAAGAGGACAGATTTTCAAAATGTCTGTTAAAGACGTTGCGAGGTTGTATGAGTATTGGACGTACTTAAAGCTTGGTCAAATTCTGTCTAAAAAATATGCAACAGTTCAGCAAGACATTATTAAAGTTCGACAAGATGGACTATATGTGACACTCGATGAAAGTAAAACTGCAAAAAGAACCTTCGTTCATCCTGAAACAGATGAAGTGATTGAGCTTTATTTTCAGAAGAGGAATAAAGCATTACCAACTGTTACTCAAAAACCTGATACAATGCTTGCTATTGAGAAGAAAGGGAAAAACTATCAATATCAATATATTTTTGATGCCAAATATCGAATCGATTTCGCAAAAAGTGGTTCCCATTATAAAAGGCAGTATGGAACTCCTGGTCCAATGGAAGAAGATATTAACACGATGCATCGGTACCGAGATGCGTTAGTAGTAGACCAAGGAGGGCCGTTTGAGCGAACAGCCTATGGAGCCTATGTATTA
The DNA here is from genome assembly GCF_030348195.1 of Bacillus sp. DX4.1. NCBI lineage: Bacteria > Bacillati > Bacillota > Bacilli > Caryophanales > Bacillaceae > Bacillus > Bacillus sp. DX4.1. Next base: position 1,029,445 of record NZ_JAUCFT010000008.1, read on the forward strand.
TTTCCGTGGAATCAAGAGGAAGAATATGAGCATCATCCTTTTTATAAAAGCATTGAAAAAGTAAATATTGGTGGATTTCCATTTTTACCAAATGCAACAAGATTAGTAGAACAATTTCTTGATCATCTAATTGAAAAAAGCCCAGAAGACATTATAAGAGAAGGGATTCTTCCAAGAGGAACAAAAGAAGAATGGAACTCCTCTTTAGATGAAAAGGTATTAGTCGGTAGTGTGAAAAACGAAGAATATTATGCGGCATATATGAAAGAAGGATTCTACCATATTCCTGTTTCACAATTAAAACCAGGCTGGCAAGAAGTGAAATACATAGCCTTGTATGCACCGAAAAAGTGGTGCGGAGAAAACGGTGGGATTCAATATGTCGCAAGAATTAAAAATATCCAAATAAAAAGGGAAAATCAAATTCATGAACTGCCTAGCGACCACACAAATGATTATGTTTATTTCGAACTAGAGCCATGGAAAAAACTCGATCATCTCATTCGTTCAGTAGGATATGGGATTCAAACATATATGCTAACAAGTATGTCCCTTTTAAAAGAAGTACAAGAGCTTCCGGAATTATTTATGAAGTCAAAAGAAGAACGTGCTCTTTGGAAAACGCTACGCCGATTTACAAAACAGGTGAAAGTCGAACTTGATCACTCTAATTTGGACGAGGCATCGGCTATTAAGAGTTATCATGTTCAAGATGTTCAAATCGGAATTGATTATGTGCAGGGGAATGTGATGGTTGGAAAAGGGGATGTGTTTAAAGAGTTGCCTTTGGATTTGGTTGTGAGGAATTCGTCGGTGTTTTTTAAGGTGGTTTTGGAGGGATTAGGTAGATAGTAAGATGTGTTGAAAGTAATTAATATATCAGGATTAATAGTTCATGTCTCTTTAGATGAAAACAATGGTTCTTAAGGGGGAATAGTGTGATGGGAACGAGACCTAATCTATTTTCATATGCGACTAGTGAGTTATCTCAAGATGCTTTTATCTGCTAGCTAGCAGAATGGGCAGATCCACAGTATAAAGAAATAAATCAGGAATTACATGAAGCAGGTACCAACTTGATTAGAAAGATATATGATTTACATAAAAAGGATTTTCCAGCATCTATTAAAGAAACTAAGATTACAAGACAATTTAAAGGTCTAGATATCTTTATTGAAATTAACGGAAACCAAACTATTTTAATTGAAGATAAAACGTACACAAAAGAACATTCTAATCAATTAAAGCGTTACTATGAAGCCGTAGTTGAAATGAAAAAATACAATGAGTTGGATATATTACCTGTTTACTATAAAACGGGCAATCAAAGTGATTATACGTCAGTTTATGAGACGAAATATGTTCTGCTTACAAGGAAGCAGATGCTTGAAATTTTACAAAATAGTATACACGAAGGGATTCAAGATCAAATATTTTTAGACTATTATTCTTATTTAAGGAAAATTGATCAAAATTATGATGGGTATAAGACGATCCCGCTAAATGAGTGGAAGGGCGAAGCTTGGGAAGGATTTTATGAGGAATTAAAACAAAGAGGGGTCCAAGGACATTATGGATATGTAGCGAATCCTAATGGTGGTTTCTATTCTTTTTGGTGGAACGAGCAAGAAGACGAAGAGTGTAAACAGTATTTGCAATTAGAAGAAGGCCGTTTATGTTTTAAGATACATGTGCATGAGGACGATAAAGACAAAAGAAGAGAGCTTAGAAACAAATGGAGTAAGGAACTAATTGAACAAAGTCAAACATGTTCTTTTTCACTAGAGAAGCCAAGGTTTGGTAATGGGGAGTATATGACTGTTGCTGTGTTGAAAGATTATAGGGTAAAGGACGCAGAAGAGAGAATTGATTTGTGTAGGACAGTGGATGTATTACATGAAGCAGAGGCGCTTTTAAAGTTAGCTACAAGTAGTATTAAATCATAAATATAATCGTACACGATGCAAACTATGAGTAATGCTCGAGACATTAGGAAAGCTTTATTCTTTTTATAAGTTTTTCCAATTGGTAAAATAGAATATAAAAATGTTTTTGTTGTAGAAGAGGAGAGAGTGTATTGAAAAAGGTTTATGAAAAAATTTTAGAATTTCGTGATCAAAGGGATTGGAAACAATATCATGATGAAAAAGATTTAGCAATTTCAATTTCATTAGAAGCAAATGAGTTACTTGAGAATTTTCAATGGAGAAGTAGTAAGGAAGCGCTTACTACATCGAAACAAAATATAAAAGAAGAGATGGCTGATATATTTATATATCTAATTCAAATGGCTGATAAAATGCAAGTAGACTTGGAGGAGGAAGTTCTTAAAAAGTTAGAGAAGAACGCAAAGAAATATCCAGCTCCTCAGAATCGAGGGGACTGCTAAATGATTATTTACAATGAGACATCTAACAACTTTTTGAACCATATTTATGAGAAAAAGATTGGATATGTATTGCGAGAAAACGTACTAAATAAAATGAATAAAGTTGTCTCAGATAGTGAATTAAGATCTTGGGAAAGATCTCTTCCTCAAATGGCAAGAGTATTACGTGATGTGGATTTAAAAGAAGATACGCATGTATTATTAGAATACAAACTACCTTCCACAGAGAAAAGAATTGATTTCCTTATTACTGGTCAAGATGAAAAGGGAAAAGATAATGCATTGATTGTTGAGTTGAAACAGTGGGAAAAAGCAAAAACTGCTGAAGGAGATGGAATTGTTCAAACATTTTTAGGTGGGCGCGAACGTGAGACAGTTCACCCTTCCTACCAGGCTTCTTCATATAAAAGGTTTCTACAAAACTTTAATGAGTCTTTATATGATGATTCGGCTATTAATCTTCATTCCTGTGCATATTTGCATAATTATATTATGAATCAAAAAGAAGAGCCTTTACTAGATGAAAGATATAACAATTATATTGAAGAATCACCTATATACTTTCAATTTGATGATAGAGATTTAGCTAAAAATATAAGTAAGTTGGTTTCTAATGGGAACGGCGGAAATATTGCTAATGCTATTGAAAAAGGTAAAATACGCCCTTCAAAAAAACTTGTAGAAACTGTTAGTTCTTTAATTAAAGGAAATGAGGAATTTATCTTATTAGACGAGCAAAAAGTTGCTTATGAAAAAATCATTAGTATGTATAATCAATTGAAAACAAAAAAAGATCAAAAGCAGGTTATTTTGATTAAAGGTGGGCCAGGCACTGGGAAATCAGTAATTGGATTAAATGTAATGAGTTATATGTTAAAGACAAATGCTTATGTGGAGTATATTACACCGAATCAGGCTTTTCGAGAAGTGTTACGGAAAAAATTGGTTGGCACATCGGGATTTATAGAAGTAAGGGATTTATTTAAGGGATCTGCTTCTTATGTAGAAGCACCAGAAAATTATTTTGATGTGCTAATTTGTGATGAAGCACATCGTTTAAAAGAACATGGACATATGAAAAAGAAGATTGAAGGAGAAAATCAAGCTACACAAATTATAAGGTCTTCAAAAATAAGTGTTTTCTTCATCGATGATTCTCAAAAAATCTCGAAAAAAGATATTGGAAGTGTAGCTTTACTAAAGGAAGAAGCAGCTAAATTCGATGCAGGGGTTCATATTGTAGAATTAGACTCCCAATATCGTTGTTCAGGATCGGGTAATTATATTGAATGGTTAGAAGACATTTTTAGTAATGACAATAATGAAATAACACTTGAAGGAGATTTTGACTTTCAAGTTATATCAAATCCACACAAATTAAAAAAAGAGATCATTGGGAAACGTGGCGGAAGATTATTAGCTGGTTATGCATGGGAATGGACAAAAAATGCCAAAATGAAAGAATTGGTAGATGACGTAGTCATTGAAGAGCATAATTTTGCTTTGCCGTGGAATGATCCAAATCGGATTGATTGGGCGATACACCCAGATTGTGCCTATCAAATTGGATGTATCCACACAGTACAAGGTCTAGAAATGGATTATGTTGGTGTCATAATTGGTAAAGATTTAGGTTATGACAAAGAAACAAATTCCCTTATTGTTAGACGAGATGAATTTAAAGATAAAGGAGCAAAGCCGGCTAAACCGAAAAAGGGTCAGATTGATCCATTAATTACTCTTGTTAAAAATACATATAAAACTCTTATGACTCGTGGGATGAGGGGTTGTTATGTTTATTGTTGTGATAAGGAGTTGGAGAAACTTTTAATAGAGCGAGGTTCGGGGATATAAAGTCAAAATTATAGAAGAAATAGTAATTAAAAAATGTAGAGTAGATTTAAATATTGTTATTTTCATGCTATTAAAATCTAAATTTAAGAAAAAGGTTAAATGAATTTCATGAAGTAGCAGTACTTAATAAGCATATGAAGAGTATAGCTAAGTTGAAAAATTAAATTGGTTGCTAAGTTTATGTAGGAGTACTCCAGTAATATATTTGGAGCACTCCTTTGTTAGAGAATAATGGTGTATATTTTCGAGATTTGAATGAGGAGCAATTACTAGTGGATTTGCGTGAAGAGCTTCGTTTTTATGAGTTATGAGAAAGCCTATGAATTAAACACTTCAGAGGTCGGTTTTAACTGTCCTCTGAAGTGTTTAGGAAAATTACAGAGGGTATTACTTGAAAAGGTATTAGTAGAATTGAGGAAAATAAGCAACAATGCTAAAAGATACTTGTTATATATAAGTAATAAAGTTAATAATCAGAATTTTATTGCTTTTCTTGCGCTTGATTGGTAATATGGTCCTTGTTGGAAGAAAGGTGATGAAAAATCTGGACCTGATAAGGGGGAATTTATGTGAATTTGACAAAGCACGGTTATGTTGAAAAATGCTTAAAGATGCCTCATGCCAAAACAGTGGGCTATTTCATAGCGAATGACGAAAAAATCTATGTTGCTATTCATGAAAATGGAGATTGCTATTTCAATAGAGAGCAGCAAGACTTTGTGGAGAAGCACTTTAATAATTTAAGTTTTAATAGTTTTGTTGAAATTCCAAGAGCTGTGGTTGTCGAAGCTGACTTGTATATTGGTGACACTAAACTACAATGTTCGGTATTAAATGATGGTCGACGAGTTATTAAAGATACCAGTTTATTTGCTGCCCTTGACCGTAAAAGAAAAGGTGAAACAAGAATAGAAGGATTTCCTCCGATTATTGGTTCTAAATCATTAGCAGCACTTTTAATGGATATGTATCCAGAACACCTATCTACCATTACACCTTTTGAAGTGGCTCAATTTAATGGCAAGACTGGGAAGTGGTATGATGCAAATACTATTCCAATTATCTGTGATATATATATGGAGGCAGAAAAAAGAAGCGTAATCACTGCATCACAACAACATGTACTAGATAAGGCAAAAATATTACTTCGTTCTCTTGCAAGGGTAGGAATTACTGCTCTAATTGATGAGGCGACAAACTATCAAAGCAGCAGAGGAAAAGATGAATTGCAAATTCTACTAGAGGAGTTTATATCTGAAGAATTAAGAGCCTATTCCAAAGAATTTCGTAGTGAATATTTTGAACAGATTTTTCGTATTTATGGTCGGCCTTATGATCCAACTACACAGAAAAGGCCTAAATTTTTTGCCTGGTTTACTCGAACGTATGTGTATGATATGCTACCGCCTAATATTTTCGAAAAGTTAGATGAAATGAACCCTCTTATTTATAATAGTCAGACTGGTCGTACGGACCGTAAATTCCGCTTGTTCCAACATCTTTCAGATGAAGGAATCCAATATCTTCAAAATCATTTAGAAGGACTTATTTCTGTCATGAAGCTTTCCTCTGATAAGGATGATTTTAAAGATAAATTTAAGCTTGTTTATGCAGATAAAATTAAGCGGATACAAAAAATGAAGCAGGATGTCTATCATATTACCATTGATGACGTTCAAGAAATTGAATTTGAAGAAATGATGGATTAGTAACGTGGTTACATTCTACTGAAGGGGACAGTCACATGGCTGTTCTCTTTTTTGAGTAAGTGAGGGTTAGTTTTACTTTTTATGTAACTATATTCAAGAAAGATAAGGATAAGCGGATTAACCCCTTAATTTTGGACACATACTATCCTTAACTCATTGTTTCATATTTCTACATAATGACAGTAGAATTTACCAAGAAATTTCAAAACGTTACTATAAAAAGCAACCTATTCATGCAAAAGAAGCTGTCTCAAAAAGGTCGTTATTCAACGACCTTTTTGGAAAGCTTCTTCTATTTAAATTCACGAAGCATCCACACTCTCAAACTGACTATTATAAAGCGAAGCATAGAAACCATCAGCCTTCAATAACTCTTCATGATTACCCTGTTCTACAATATCCCCATCTTTCATGACAAGGATTAAATCTGCATCACGTATTGTTGATAATCTATGAGCGATAATAAAGCTTGTTCTGCCTTCCATGAGGTTTTCCATGGCCTTTTGAATCAGTACTTCTGTACGAGTGTCAATCGAGCTTGTTGCTTCGTCGAGTATTAATATTTTTGGATCCGCTAGAAGGGCACGAGCAATCGTTAATAGCTGCTTTTGTCCTTGCGATACGTTGCTTGCTTCTTCGTTTAATTCCATATTATATCTATTTGGTAAAGTCTTCACGAAGCTGTGAACGTGAGCTGCTTTAGCTGATTCGATCACTTCTTCGTCAGTAGCGTCGAGTCTACCGTAACGTATATTTTCCATGATTGAGCCGTTAAATAGCCAAGTGTCTTGAAGTACCATGCCGAACATATTGCGTAAATCTTCTCGCGTAAAGTCTTTTATATCGTGACCATCTATGCATATAGCACCGCTATTTACATCATAGAAACGCATTAAAAGTTTCACTATCGTTGTTTTACCTGCCCCGGTTGGTCCTACGATAGCTACCTTTTGTCCAGGCTTAATATGAGCTGAGAAATTATTGATGATGATCTTATCTGGATTATATCCAAATTGAACATCTTTGAAGGTAACTTCTCCTTTCACTTCTTGAAGCTTAACTGGATTTTCTGCTTCTGGAATTTCCTCTTCTTCTTCTAAAAATTCGAAAACTCTTTCTGCAGCTGCAGCTGTGGATTGAAGTACGTTAGCGATTTGAGCTACTTGAGCGATTGGTTGCGTAAAACTTCTAACATATTGAACAAAGGCTAAAATATCTCCAACTGCAATGGTTTTCTTTACTGCAAGCCATCCGCCTAAAATAGATACAGCTACGTAACCGATATTACCGATAAAAGTCATAATCGGCATCATCATTCCAGATAAAAATTGAGACTTCCACGCAGAGTGGTAAAGGGTATCATTAACCTCTTCGAACTTTTTAACTTCCTCTTCTTCAGTGTTAAAGGCTTTTACGATATTGTGACCACTATAAATCTCTTCTACCTGACCGTTAACGTGTCCTAAATATTCTTGCTGGGATTTAAAGTATTTTTGTGATCTCTTTACGACTCCCATTATGAGCATCATTGATACTGGCAATATTAACAGCGCCACTAATGTCATTTGCCAGCTTATTGATAACATCATGATTAGTACACCAATGATTGTAATAACGGATGTGATGATTTGCGACATACTTTGGTTTAAAGTCTGGCTCACAGTATCTACGTCATTTGTAACTCTAGATAATACTTCTCCGTGTGTCGTTTTATCAAAGTACTTAAGCGGCATACGGTTGATCTTTTCATCAATTTCTTTTCTGAAATTATAGGATACCTTTTGTGCGACTCCCGAAATGATATATCCTTGTATAATGGAAAACACAGTGCTGGCTATATATAATCCAAGGAGTAAAATGACAATGTTTCCGATATAGGTAAAGTCAATTGCAGCACCTGGCACTCCCGTTACCTTGTCTACCAGTCCTTCGAATAGTTTTGTTGTCGCTTTACCTAAAATCTTTGGACCTGCGATTGCAAAAGCCGCACTACCTATTGCAAAAATAATGACGATGATGATTGATAACTTATATGGCTTTAGGTATTGAAGTAATTTATTCATCGTTTCCTTGAAGTTTTTTGCCTTCTCAACCTTTCCCATGCCGCCCATATGACCGCCGCCAAAGCCGCCACCATGTTTTTTATTTTCTATTTTTCTATCACTCATGATGAAAGTTCCTCCCTTGAAAGTTGTGATAAAGCAATTTGCTTATAAACTTCACAGTTCTCCATAAGCTCCTCATGAGTACCAGTTCCCACTATTTTTCCTTCGTCTAGTACAATGATTTTATCTGCATTCATGATCGTACTGATTCTTTGTGCAATAATTAGAACAGTACTTCCTGAAATCTCATTGTTCAAAGCCTTACGCAGGGCTGCGTCTGTCTTAAAGTCAAGAGCTGAGAAACTATCATCAAATATAAATACTTCAGATTTCTTAGTAAGAGCACGCGCAATAGAAAGTCTTTGTTTTTGACCACCTGAAACGTTCGTACCGCCTTGTGATATCTCTGTTTTAAAGCTTTCAGGTTTCGCGTTAATAAATTCCATAGCTTGCGCGATTTCTGCCGCTTTTGCTAGTTCTTCTTCAGTTGCTTCTTTTTTACCGTATTTCAAATTACTTTCGATCGTACCTGAGAATAGAACTCCTTTTTGTGGTACATAACCAATTTTCTCTCTTAATTCCTTCTGAGATACTTCTCTAATATCCGTGCCATCTATTAATATCTGGCCACTTGTGACATCGTAAAAGCGTGGAATTAAGTTGATTAATGTTGATTTACCACTACCTGTACTTCCGATGAAAGCTGTCGTTTCTCCAGGTTTTGCGGTAAAGGTAATATTGGAAAGCACATCTTCTTCTGCACCTGGATATTTAAAGCTAACATTTTTAAATTCAACGTAGCCTTTCTTGTCAGAAGCAAATGTTTTTGGCTCCGCTGCGTCATGAATAGAAAGGTCAGTATCTAAAACTTCTGCAATGCGCTGTGCGGATACAGAAGCACGTGGAACCATAATGGATACCATAGAAATCATTAAGAAGGCCATTATGATTTGCATTGTATATTGCATAAATGCCATCATATCACCAACTTGCATATGTCCCATATCCACTTGGTGTGATCCAACCCAAATAATAAGTACAGTAACGGCATTCATGATAAACATCATCATTGGCATCATAAATGACATTAAACGGCTTACAAATAAATTTGTTTTTGTTAAATCTTGATTTCCTTTTTCAAATTTCTTTTCTTCATGCTTTTGATTATTAAAAGCACGAATGACAAGCATACCTGTTAAAGACTCACGAGTGATTAAGTTAATTTTATCTACTAACTTTTGGATACTCTTAAACTTAGGGATCGCGATGCTAAATAGACCAATGACTAAGCTTAAAATCGCGATAACTGCAACTGCGATAATCCATCCCATTGAAAGGTCTGTAGTAAGTACCTTAATAATGCCGCCTATGCCTAAAATCGGTGCATAGAATACGATTCTAAGGAGCATAACCATAAGTGTTTGAACTTGCTGGATATCATTTGTACTTCTTGTAATTAAAGATGCAGTGGAAAACTTATCAAACTCCGTATTAGAGAAGCTTGTAACCTTCCGAAATACTTTCTTTCTAAGATCTCTGCCTAATCCAGCAGCTACTTTTGCCGCAAGTAAACTAACGATAACGGTAGCAGCCATACTAACTAAGGATAAAAGCAGCATTTTCCCACCAGAAGTAAGAATGTAATTTGTTTGAAGCTTATTCGTATTTATACCGATCGTTTTATACTCATTCTCAATGAATGGAACGGCTGACTGTGTTACCATGCTGCCTGGCATCTTCTTAAATTTTTCATCTGCCTTTTCTTTCATTGCATCGATTTGACTTTGAGGCAGTTTAGCAATTACTGCGAAAGGGTCTGTATTTGCCGGAAGATTCATCGGTGCTTTGTTACCATTTGGCGCAGCAGGAGTAAGCGCGGATGCACCACTTTTTTCAATTCCCTCTGTAATTAAAATTGGTTTCCCAAATATGTCGTTAAGTTCACTAATTGTATTTTTATCCTTTGTATGTAGCTTATAAAGAGGTTCTTTATCAAGTTGCGGATAATCTTTCAAGTAATTTTGCAACTCACTTTGAGAAATATTTTTCTTATCTAAAAGCACATAGTTGTCATCTGCTTTTTTCTTCTCATCTTCATTCATAAAGAGCTTAAGTTTATCAAACTCACTTTTACGAATAACCCCAGGTACTGCGTTTTCTACACCTTTTTGCTGAATACCTACATTCACAATGTTAGACATGTAGTCTGGCAGTGATAGATCACATACGGCTTGTATGGATAAAAGACATATAACTGCAATTATTGATACAGTAAAAGGTTTTAAATGTTTTATTATTTTTAACATTTAATTCATCTCTCCATTTTCCTTTTCTGATTTTTTTAGCTTTTACTTCGTTTCTTTACTGTATTCTTCATATTCTCAGTAATTAATTCTAGCAGTTTTTTACGTACTTTCGACCACAGATTAATTATAATTCTATGACTATATGTAAGGCTTCATTCTAAGCGTGATATTTTTATATGTTTTTTAAAATTTTGGTTTAAATTTAAATGAAAAAGCATAACTGTTGACCAAAAGTTATAAAGTGAAACTTTAATCAGTGGGGGCTTTCTTCATCCCCCACTAATTATTAGTTGAACCAATCGGGCTTTTACGGGCTGTTTATCTCCCACCTAAACTTCTTTGTAATCCTCAAGTTTTGAGGTGGGAGTTTTACAGCCCGTTAATGCGGGATAAAATGGTGTGGCTGTTTTCTTATGGATGTAAATCCTCTCAATAGCCCCTTACAAACCCCTACCAAGCCCCTTCCAAGTAATAAATCATTACAAAAACAAAACAAAAAAACTACTACAAGCAGTACTCAAAAAGAATGTATGTCGTAGTAATTTTTAAAAATATAAAATTAAATAACCAAATTCCCTCCCTCATCCTTATATACATTAAGGAAACGGCAATTTCCTATTTACCATTAAAGAGTGGAGGGAATAAATATGGCAGTATACCGTAATGTACAGGTGAATTTTTGGCAGGATGATTTTGTGTTGGATTTAACACCGGAGGAACGATACTTTTACATATACTTACTGACATGCTCCAAAACTACGCAATGCGGTATTTATCCGTTACCGAAGCGTTTGGCGGAAATGGAAACAGGCTACAACAGAGAGACTGTCGAGAAGCTACTACAGCGGTTCATCGAATATGGAAAAATATTATATGATGCAGAAACGAAGGAGTTATATATCCAAAATTGGTTGCGCTATAACCCGGTTACGAACACGAACGTGGAGAAATGCGTATTGCGTGAGTTAAAGGCTGTGAAAAGCAAAGAGTTTGTACATATGTTTCTTCAAAAATGCTTGGAGGAAGAGCTGAGTATTCCACTATTATTAGAGCATTTCGGCATGCCGGTTGAAGAGTCTAAGATTATTCCTCAAGAACCCATTGAAAGCTGTGAAGCAGATGAAAAAGTAGAAGAAGTGGATCCGGGAAGCAGTGTATTCATGTTTTATGAACAAAACTTCGGTAGTTTGTCGCCTTATACTGCGGATGAATTAAGTGAATGGATTACAGATTTGTCAGAGGAACTTGTACTGAAAGCACTCCAGATTGCCCATGAAAACAACAAGCGGACGCTTGCTTACGTGAAGGGCATTTTTCGAGATTGGCAGGGAAAGGGATATACGAAGCTCAGTGAAGTAGAGGAAGGGGCAGTGAAGTTCCGGAAGAAGGAACCGTCTGCCAGTCATGAGACTGAGAAGTTTTTGGAGGAGTGTGAGGAGTGGAAGAAAAATGTACCGTCTGAAGAAGAGCTGCAGAAGTTCTTGCAGGAACAGGGGTGGCGTCCGTGAGCATTCAAAACGCCCAGGCTGAACAGACGGTATTAGGATCTTTGCTACTCGATGGTGAACTGATTAAGGAGTGCCGCCTGACCGAGCAGCACTTTTCTATGACTGTGCATCAAGCTATATTCAAGTTGATACGGAAAATAGAGGAAGACGGACAGCCTCTTGATCTTGTTACGCTTGTTTCTAGAATGGAACCCTCCTTTTTGGAACAAATTGGCGGTATTGAATACTTTGTAAATATAATCGAGAGTGTTCCGACTACTGCCAACTTCTCCTATTATGAGGGGCTTGTTCGGAGCGCATGGAAAATGCATCATGCGGGAATCATGGCGCAAAGTATGAGTGAACGGCTTCTTGCAGAGAAGGATGAGAAAATAATCGGTGAGACGATTACGGCACTTTGTGAACTGGAAGAGGTGGATTGTACACTGGATTTTGAGCTGAAGGATGCTTTAGTCAGCTTGTATGAAGAGCTTTATCAGGAAACAGAGGAGCTCATAGGCATTGAGACCGGTTTTTCAGCTTTAAACAAGATGACGTGTGGTTTGCAGGAAGGAGACTTTGTTGTAATTGGTGCACGGCCTTCCATGGGAAAAACGGCGTTCGCCTTAAATATTGCGCTTCATGCGGCAAAATCGGGTGTGGCAGTTGGGCTGTTTTCCTTGGAGATGAGCGACAAGCAACTGCTGAAACGGATGGCTTCCTGCGTCGGTGAGGTGTCGGGGAAAAGGCTGAAAAATCCAAAGCATCGTTTTACGATAGAAGACTGGAGAAAAACAAGCCAGGCATTTGCGGAAATCGGAGATCTGCCCCTGGAGATTTATGATAAGGCAGGCGTCACAACGCAGGAGATTTGGATACAAGTACGAAAGCTGAAACGAAAGCATTCAGATAAAAAACTGTTAGTTATTATTGATTATTTGCAGCTTATTACAGGTGATTCGAAATATAGGGGAAATCGGTTTCAGGAAATGAGTGAAATCTCCCGTAAGCTGAAGTTGATGGCACGCGATTTGAATGTGTGCGTAGTAGCACTGTCGCAATTGTCCCGTGCGGTGGAGTCGCGTCACGATAAGCGTCCGCTTTTGTCTGATCTGCGGGAGACAGGGCAGATTGAACAGGATGCGGATTTGATTATGCTGATGTATAGGGAGGATTATTATGATAAGGATACTGAGAACAAAGATGTTACAGAGATTCATGTGGCGAAGCATCGGAATGGGCCTGTTGGGATGCTGAGGCTGCGATTTTTGAAGGAGTATGGGAGGTTTGTGGAGGGGAAGGGTTAAAAACAGACTAGCGAGTCCCTATCTGAAATGATCTCGATTCTTTCTTCAAACAGTCTGGATTCGGTTACTCTAATTAATTGCAAGTTCATACTGTTTTCTACACTTTCTATATGATTTCTATAAATTTAAAAATGAATTTGATTAGCAAACAATACAAAGTGGTAATTAATTAGAGGTAGCGAGTTCGCTGCTTTTTTATTTTGCATAGAAAAAAAGGAACCGTTATAGATTCCTTTTCACAGTGCGACATTATACTTATTAATTTTTCGTTTAACATCCACAAAAGCTAGGAAGGTTGCAATAGCACAAATACCTTTAAACCAAAGGAATTCGGAATCAAATAGACCGCCAAAGAAAGCAATACAGTGCGCAAAGCAAGTAATCCCAAATAACCAAAGCATAAATCTTAATTCCTTTAAGGAGAATTTGTATTTTTTATATTTTTCCCACATGTAGATCTACTCCTAATTTGTAGGGGTTCTATAGTTTTTATTGATGATATCTCGCATGTCTCTGATAAAGAATAGAATGAATAATACACCTATGATTCCGCTAATCCAAAAATATGTATTTCCCGTCGTGAATTTGTCATAGAAGGTATAGGCGTTCCAAATTATAAGGATTACTGAACATACAATAGACGTTACTAATGAACCTAAACTTCTCATTATTGTCACCTCAGTTCGAAATTTTATTATTTTCATACAATTATACATTCAAATATATAGAATTTAAAGAGTTGTAAATAGAAGAGAGTGATTAAAAGTTATAATGCAATTAGCGTAAGGGTCTCGCCACACATCCATCAACTTAAAGATTCAGACTATTCTTGAAGTAAAAAGCACGTTACTACTCTCTTATGTTAACGAGAATAGTAACGTGCTTTTTACGAATATGCATCAAAAACAAGAGTTGTCTTTATTTGCCGAAGAGTTATATCAATATATGTCTCCCGCTACACTTAATGAATTAGCTATAGAAGCAGGCGGAATGAAACGAAAATGTAAATGCCATGGACACCATTTTTTATCTTTGCGTGTATGGTTAAATCAACAAATCGCTACTACCTCTCTTACTCAACTTTGTAGTCAATTAGAAATTTCACCAGGAATTTGATTAAATCCTGAGGGACTTAATCGACGATTTAACTTGGCTTCTGTAACCTTCTTTCGAAATGCATTTACTACACTTCCACAAGCTAAAATTGGAGGATTATCTAAGATTTCTCATTCTCTTTCTGCTTACTTTGAGCGGATTCACATCCTTGATTCTACAACCTTTCAAGTTCCAGATCGATTCGCAGCTACTTATCCTGGTGCCGGAGGATGTAGTCATAAAGCTGGTGTGAAAATTCAACTAGAGTATGACTTGTTGAGTGGAGAATTTTCTGATGTGAAAATTGAACCAGGAAAACGAAGTGATCAGGCATATAGTGCGACTCGAACAGGCATGACACAAAAGAATGAACTATATATTGGTGACTTAGGATATTTTCGTTTGCAAGACTTTAAGTCTATCCAAGATAAGCAAGGATATTATTTATCACGTCCTAAATTACCAACTAAAATATATAGAAAAGAATTCGAAACAGTGGTATTTAAAACAAAACCCGCTCAATTGAAATCCATAAGGGTTTATTTGATATGCCTACTTTTATAACACCTATAAAAGATAATAAAAAACTACGTGGAAAGACCGCATTTTGTATAAAAATATACTCTAAGTTGTTGGATGTGGGGCGGTACCCCATTGCCATCAAGTTAAGAAATTCTTTGTTCCCCAAAACGAGAAAAACGAACTGAATTCCCATAGATAACTATAAAGAGATAAGATTTTCGTTTTGAGGATACTTTAAAATATTAGCTTGATGGGCATGTATAGTGACCCCTTATAGCAATAAAACCAGCTTATGTAATATTGCATATTAAAATGTATTGATATATATGTAAGCGCTTACTATAATAAGGGTATAAAGATTTACAACATCTTACTATACAAAATAAGAGGAGGAAATAATATGGCAATCGCAATGGCAGTTTTAAAATTTTTAGGTGGAATCATCCCATTCGTAGCAGAACTTTTAAAAGCAGTAATGTAAGTTCATTATCTTACTATACAAAATAAGAGGAGGAAATAATATGGCAATCGCAATGGCAGTTTTAAAATTTTTAGGTGGAATCATCCCATTAGTAGGAGAGCTTTTAAAAGCAGTAATGTAAGTTCATTATCTTACTATACAAAATAAGAGGAGGAAATAATATGGCAATCGCAATGGCAGTTTTAAAATTTTTAGGTGGAATCATCCCACTAGTAGGAGAGCTTTTAAAAGCAGTAATGTAAGTTCATTATCTTACTATACAAAATAAGAGGAGGAAATAATATGGCAATCGCAATGGCAGTTTTAAAATTTTTAGGTGGAATCATCCCATTCGTAGCAGAACTTTTAAAAGCAGTAATGTAAGTTCATTATTCCGCAATTTCAATTATATGTAAAAAATATCATACAAATGATCTGTATATCAAGAATGAATTGATGTGCAGATCATTTGTGTGAGCTATGGATAAGCCTCGTTCCCCCATTATTTCCACCAGGTTACGGAAGCTCAAATTGTACCGTAGGTACCACCTTACTGTTAATAAGATTAGTTCCGGCTGATAATGCTTCCATTTGAACAAATTTTCCTTTTCCATATCGATCACACACCTTTTTCTAGAGTAATACTATCAGTATGTCCAAGTTTAGAAGATTACTTGTGAAAGTTTTAGAGTTTTTGCACCAGAACCAATTTATGTAAGTGACGTAATTACTACAGATGTGTATGTGTCAAAGTTCTATAATGAAAATAAAAATGAAATCGAGCGTTCAAGAGAATCTGTATTAAAATTTACAAAAAAAAATGTAGATGAAGTAAATTTACGGGAGTTTATTAGGCTGAAAGGATGCGGATGTCATGCAGGTTATCAGTAAATAACAATTTTTAATTTTGATGAGTATGTTGGCTTATCAAAAAATGATAAAATAGTTACCGCAATGGTAAAATTTTATAATGATAAAAAAGAAAGGGGAATCTCTATGAAATTGCTACGTTCATTTCTCATTCTCACTCTTGTTGTATTGTTAAGCGCATGCAATACAGCAACAAAAGTCACAAAGGTTCAAGAAAATGGCGAAACGACTTTAAAAATTGGATCCCTGCAAGGGTATCACGATGTGCAAACGATTAAAGCTGAAAAAGGAAATGTGGAAATTCCTTATGAGGCAGCCGTTGAAGAAGGTACGATTTTATTGCAAGTCACAAAAGACGATAAGGTCATTTATGAAGAAGAAGTCACTTCTCAAAAAGAAGGTTTGCTTTCTTTTGAAGCGCCAAAATCCGGATCATATGATTTAATTGTACGCGTGAAGGGTGAAGAAGAGAAAGCGAAAGGAATTCAAGTACATACGAAGCTATGAAAAATCGGCAAGCGGAGTGTACCCGCTTGCCGTTTCCAGTTGGTTCTGGCACAACATTTTTATATAACTTTATAATATAAAAAAGAACTTTATTTCAAATTAAAGATCTCAATTTCCATTAAGCAGCTTCGTTGCTATAAAAGACAAAAAAATTTCGTTCTGGGGGTATTGTAAAATTTTAACTTGATGGCGATGGGGCGGTACCCCTTAATGGACATCTATAGTAATAATTCTGGCGTTGCCTCTCTAGTTATTAGGATATTTTTTCTTAATATATGCATACTAAACATACTATAGAAGGCACGTAGAAAGTGAGGGAGTCATGGCTAAATTTCTGAAACGGTTAAAATATAGAAGCAATCGTAAGTCATTTTTAATACGAGACAATACTCATTTCTCGGAAAAAAATATAGAGGACTCCCTCTTAGACGCTGATTTATCGAAAAACATAGCTGAGCTTCAGAATATATTTCGTCAAGCACCTGATTTAGTGATTCGTCGGTTTCAAATGACAGCAGATGGATTAGAAGCAGCTTTAGTGTATTTGTCTGGATTAACAGATAAACAATTGATTCAAAATCACGTTCTAAATCCTTTGATGAATAGTGTTTTTGATACGAATACGGAACTTCCAATTACATTAGGACATATTGAAATTATTAATACGTGGAGTCAGATTGAAAATGCTATTTTTGGAGGAGATAGTGTTTTATTAATCCACGGCCGAACAACAGCACATCAGTTGGATACGAAAGGATGGCCACAAAGAAATGTTGAAGATGCTCATAACGAAATATCTCTAAAAGGTGCGCATCAAGCATTTGTAGAAACTGGAAGTCAAAATATCGCAATGATTCGAAGATATATTCCTCATCGCGAATTAATGATAAAAGAAATAATAATTGGTATACGAAGCAAAACGAGGATTTCTATTTTATATTTGAACGATGTAGCTTCTGAAGATGTGCTGAAGGAATTAGAAACACGGATTCAAAATATTACGGTCGACGCTGTTGCGAGTACTGGTGAACTTATCGAATTCATTGAAGATAACCCGTACTCACCGTTTCCCCAATTTATATTAACTGAAAGACCTGATTTGGCAGTATCTCACATTTTACAGGGCAGATTTGTAACTGTAATGGATCATTCGCCTAATGTATTAATTGCTCCAACAAATTTTATCTCCTTTTTTCAAGGAATTGATGATTACGGGACACGTTGGTTAGTTGCCTCGTCTATTCGTATACTTCGTTTCGTCGCTTTTATGATTGCTCTATTTTTACCTGCGAGTTATGTTGCGTTTATTTCCTTTAATTTTGAAGTCATTCCTGTAGAACTTTTTTTGTCTATTGCGGAATCAAGAACGCGCGTACCATTTTCTCCAGTTATGGAAGCACTGCTTATGGAAATGACATTAGAAATGATGAGGGAAGGGGCTTTGCGGCTGCCTACTCCGATCGGTCAGACGATTGGAATTGTAGGCGGAATTATTATTGGACAAGCGGCTGTTCAGGCGGGGATTGTAAGCAACATTATGATTATTGTTGTTGCTATTACAGCCATCGCTTCTTTTATTATCCCTAATTATGATATGGGAGCGGCAGTCAGACTTTTACGCTTTCCGATGATGCTATCAGCTGCCTTATTTGGAATTGTAGGACTTGTTATCGGGTGGATGACATTAATTGCGCATCTCATCAGTCTCGAATCGCTAGGTACCCCTTACGGAACGCCGTTAGCACCGTTTCGCTTTGTAGATATGAAAGATACTTTTGTACGCTTTCCTTTATGGGCGATGAGAAGTCGTCTTAAGGGTACGGGAGCCACTCAATCTATTCGACAAGGAAAAAACCATAATAAAAGGTGAAACTATGAAAAAGTATGCCTATAATGACATCACCCTTATGCAGTATATTTTTTTAATCAATGGAATGCAGGTGGCCACTGGAGTTTTATCTCTCCCACGATTGCTTGCAGAAAAAGCTGGAACAGATGGATGGATAGCTATACTTATCGGCTGGGTATTCTCCACAATATCAGGTGTTTTTATAGTGAAAACAGCTGCAAGATATCCCGAGGACACGCTT
Organism: Bacillus sp. DX4.1; assembly: GCF_030348195.1. Lineage (NCBI taxonomy): Bacteria > Bacillati > Bacillota > Bacilli > Caryophanales > Bacillaceae > Bacillus > Bacillus sp. DX4.1. The sequence goes on from NZ_JAUCFT010000008.1 coordinate 1,048,146, forward strand.
TACGACATTCTTATACGATTATTTGGAAAAATAGTAGGGAAAGCACTAGTTGTGATTTACATGATATACTTCGCTTTTTATTCTTGTATCATTCTTGTGAACGCTATGCTTTATCTTAAGGGATGGCTGCTTCCGAAAACGCCTGACTATATCATTATCTTTTTGTTTTCGATTCCTACCTTTCTTGTTGTACGCAACGGCCCTCGTATTATAGGACGGTACTGTGAACTTAATTTTTATATGCTGTTTTGGATTCCGCTGTTTTTTTTGATACCGCTAAAAGAGAGCGGGAGTTGGCTGCCTTTCTTTCCGCTCTTAAAAGAAGGGTGGAAACCGGTATTAACGGCTGTACCGACCACTATTTTTGCTTATTTAGGGTTTGATATTGCGTTCTTTTTATATCCGTTTTTACAAAAAAAACAGTATGCAGTCCATGGAATCGTTATTGCAAACACTTTAACGATGTTATTTTATTTATTTGCTACTATTGTTTGCTTTGCCTATTTTAGCCCTGATAGCATTACAGAATTTAACCAGCCGGTACTAAATTTACTTAAAGTAATTGAATTTCGTTTTTTAGAACGTTTTGACATGATTTTATTAGCTGTTTACTTAACCGTTGTTTCCACAGCCTGGATTCCTTGCATATACTGCGCTGTATTTTGTTCTAGCCAATTACTTGGGAAACAAGATCACACCTCTCATGTTGTTGTTCTATTATTACTCATTATCGGCTTCATATTTTGGACTCATCCTAGTTGGAATCAATCCGAAACTTGGCAACAGGTAGTATCGAATGCTGGATTAGGATTGACGTATATATCACCTATCATTTTATGGATGTATAGCTGGGTATATGAGAAGTCTCGCCAGGGGGGGATACATTGAAAAGAAAGGTACTATGTTGTATTTTGTTATCGGTGTTCATGATGACTGGATGCTTTGATCAAACGAATGTTGAAGATGTTTCCCTTAGTCTTATCCTTGGAATCGATTTAGATCGTAATAATAATTTATTGGTGTACATGTCAAGTCCTGTTTTTAACAAAGAAGCAAAGGTAAAAGAAGAAACTACTGGTGTGAAATCTGTTACGATTCGAAATGCTAGAGAGAAATTTGACGCTACAGTTATGGCGCTTACCTCGGGAAGTAAAACACAGGTTATTTTAGTTGGAAAGCGGCTAATGAAACGAAAAAACTGGGAAAATTACCTCGATCCATTTTACCGAGACCCCAAAAATACAGTTACCACACGAGTTGTTGCTGTAGATGGACCTGTTTCGGACGTCATCTTTTATCACCCAAAAGATAAGCCGCGGCTTCCTTTATATTTAACAAAACTAGTTGATACAGCCTATTTAAGAAATATCGCAGTAAAAACAACTCTTCAAAAATTACATGAACAAGTAGCAGACAAAGGGATAACAGCAAGTATTACTGAGATGAAAAAAAAGAATAAAATATGGGTGACAGGTACAGCTTTGTTGGATGAAAAAGGAAGGTATAAATTAACGCTAAAATCCGATGAAAACAAACTATTACGCATTTTGCAACAAGAAACGAAAGGTGAGTTTCCATTTACAATTGCAATTAAACTAAAGTCGGATAGCCAGGATAAAGATTGGATAAGCTTTAGTGCCCAAAATATTAAAGTGAAGACAAAGGTAAGGTATGATAATCATTTTATATTTAATATAGATGTAAAGATGAGAATCGGTATTACAGAACGGCTTTTTTCGTTCAATACAAGAGAAGACGCAGCAAAATTACAAAAAGCTATTGAAACTAAGATGGAAGCTGATTTCAAGCAATTAATAAAGAAAATACAAGCTGCCAAAATCGACCCTATTGGGCTTGGGATATATGCAAGAGCTTACACGTATCCAGAATGGAAAGAAGTCCAAAATAAATGGAATAAGGCATTAGCAAAAGGGGATGTAAACGTCAAGGTAAATGTAGAAATTGGTGGGATGGGAACGATTAAGTAACATGAGTTCAACTAAGATTCGAATTCGTTTGAAATTTCCTCCTATTGATGGAGTCGAACAAATATTTTGATGAAATAATTCTGAAAAAATTTGTTTAAAAAATTGAACAGTATGAGAGTAGAAACGTTGGTTTAACCCCTCGGAAGAGAGCGAGACCCCAGTCGTCTCATTCAACTTGGCACATAGACTAGCTAAAGATTCTGTTCCAGCTGTTTTACTTAAAAAGACACATAAAGAATCGATATCCTGTGCTTTACATTTTCTTATCCGGTGAATCATGCCTGTTTCTAGTGCAAGTGATTCTAAAAATGTAAGTGAAAATTTACTTTTTAATTCCTTATCTAATAACTGTAGTTCTTCTGTAAGATTCATTGAAGACATAAAACAACCACCCTTTCATGGATACTCCATGAAAGGGTGGTTGTTTTTATTGAAAATTATATATAGCCTTAACTTGATGGATGTGTGGTGCTACTCCTATAAATACAGATTAAAAGTATGGTTGCTGTAGATATCCAAAATAAGAGGCATACTTCGATTAATATGTTTTTATTTATAAATAAAAAAGGATAGATGCAGTAGAATGTTCTACTACTATCTATCCTTTTTGTCTTATGAATTATTCTGCCTTAAATTCAATCACTTGCTCTTGATTGATTGTTTTACCATCTAAAAGACCTTTTGCTGTTATGTAAATAATTGTTTTCTTAGAGTCTTCCAGCTGACCAATTGCATACTTTAAAGCTAAGCATTCTCCGTACTTAGCTTATCTTACGAGTCTCCACTATCGAATGAATCACTATGTCCTGCTGAATCTGAACTATCGCTGCTAGTTCCTGAATCATGATCGATATTTGAATCTTCATGGGCACTTTTCATAGCTGCAACAACAAAAGATGTTGTCATCACTGCATTCATCCAATCTGCTTCAGCATCTTTGGTAGTTATTTCTGAATCCTTATACGCCACTGTATCTTTTGTTGAAGAATGTTCTTTTCGTTCTTTTTCAACAGAACGACGATAATTCATTGTTTTCCCGAAAATCTTCATGAATACTAATAAGATTAAGCATACTATGGATATTATTAGGATAAACAAAATGAAGTATAAAGATAAATTCAGTATCTCTGTCATATGTATACCTTCTTTCCTGTCTTAAGCGATAATGAATGTTCTAAACAAAATATCATCTTAAATATTTCGATACCTATGTATTCTCCGCTTATTTAGTAAGTAAAAATACAATATATATAAAGTTAAACAATAACAAAAAATTCGGCACTATGAAACAACAAATATATATAGAAGCACAAACAGTAATAAAATCGAATCTGAACAAAATACTGGTTTGATGGACACCTGCGATAGGTGTCTTTTCTATTTCATGAAGAAATGTTAAGAAATCCTGCATTTCATGCGTTGCAATAATTCTTGTTTAAATTGTTCATCTATAAATAATAATTCTCCCTTTTTATCTTGAATTAAGGATAGCACCACATTGCCATCAAGCTAAGATGAATTTATACCCATATTGAACAAAAAAACACTATTCTTTTTTGTAGAAATATACAGAAAGGATAGTGTTTTTCTCGTTTTGTAGACATAAATATATCTTAATTTGATAGCCATGCAGGATGATCCAATGTGTTAGGCTGTGTTTCGTTTTAGTATGTAGATCTTCTTTTGATGTTATGATAACAGAAAAGTTTATCTAATAGCGTGTATTTTACAACGTACACAAAAGAATGTTATAGAGTATAATTAATATAATCTTTCAAATGGGGTGAAGTGGATGTCTTTCCGTATTGTTCGAAGTAATTAGTTTTCGGGTTGGATAAAACGCGTACCAGCCATCAAGGGAGAAGTCTGCCCTTTTTCGGAAATATAAGCTTTGAATCTGTTTCGGTAGTCACCCATTATTATTAAATCAAGGCACGGGATTGTTTTATTAACTAGTCTTATAGTCTTAGTTTTTACACTCTTTTGGAAGGTGGATATACAAAATGAATGAATTAGATTACAAAAATTTTTATGATAAAGTCGGAAGATCAAACGGCTGGGATTTTAGTAAACTTAAATACGTAACTGAAGGTGCTACGTGGGAGTTTTATGAAGAAGTAATAGAGAGATGCAAACCCTCAGATGTTTTGCTGGATATTGGTACAGGCGGGGGAGAGAATATATTAAAAATTGCATCGGCAGCTTCATGTATAATTGGGATTGATAATTCAAGTGGAATGATAGAAACAGCACAGTCTAACTTGGGAAAAGCACGTGTGTCAAACGTTAAAGTTTTCAAAATGGAGTCCGAAGATTTGACATTCCCAAATTCCTTTTTTGATATTGTGTCTAGTTGTCATGCACCTTTTGTGGCGGCAGAAGTAGCAAGAGTAATAAAAAAGGGCGGTATCTTTTTAACACAGCAAGTCAGCGAACATGATAAATTGAACTTAAAAGAAGCGTTTGGAAGAGGGCAGTGCTTAGGAGAAAAAGACGGCACATTAAAAGAAAAATATGTCCGAGAATTGAAGTGTGCGGGCTTTGCTGATGTGCAAATTTTAGAGTATGATGCTATTGATTATTATCAAACACCTAAAGACCTCATTTTCCTATTAAAACACACACCTATCATACCAAGATTTGGTGAAGAGAAAGAGGACTTTGACATTTTGAAAAAATTTATTATAACAAACAAAACTGAAAAAGGAATCCGTACAAATTCAAAACGCTTTATGATAATAGCTAATAAATCTTAATCCTTGTTACATTAACAGGGGTGTTCATTGTAAATGATAAATTACAAAAGTCGATTTCCATAGTTTATAGGGGAACGGCTTTTTTTTGTGTGGTCCCTGTTATTATCTAATTTAAGAAGTTCGTAGTTCAAAAAGTAAAAAAAGTTTGTTTTGGGTGCATTTCAAAATCTTAGATTAATGGCGTAGCGTCAGGAATATGCGGAGTTACAACGTTAAGTAAGTTTCAACCCAATAAAAAGGGTCAATCTCCTGTAGAAATTGACCTTTTTTTTATCTTATTCAAGTAAAGTACCCGTTTATTCAAAAAGCCTCATTAAATCAATTTCATTAAACGAATTTGTACATAAGAATATCATCCACATATTCATTATCATTCATCTTAAATTCTTTAATTTTACGGCCTTCTTCAATGAAGCCCATTTTTTTGTACAAAGATATTGCACTATGATTTGTTGAGAAAACTCCTAAACTTACTTTTTCAATGAGAGGATTTTTCTCTGCCCAGTCTAATAAAGCTTGTAGTAGCATTTTTCCAATTCCTAGTCCTCTGTAATTTTTACTGATCATTATTCCAAAGGAACCTGTATGAGACAATCGTTTTTTATTTTCGGTAAGAAATACGATCCAACCAACAATTTCGCCATTTTTTTCAGCTACAATTAATGTTTCTCTTTCATTCTCCAATACGCCCTGTACCCATTCTCTTTGTTGAGATGAAGTTTTATTAAACTCTTCGGATAACGAAATGAGAAACTTGCCTTCGGAAACAACTGATTTCTGTATGTCTAAAATTGCCTCGGAATCTTCTGTTTTTCCAGTACGAATCATGTAACTAGCAGTATCTTTTGAAATTGACAATTATATTCCCCCTTATAAAGTGAAACTTTAATCAGTGGGGGTCTTCATCCCCCACTGATTATTAGTTGAACCAATCGGGCTTTTACGGGCAGTTATTCCCCATCTATCTTCCTTGTTTCTCTCTGAACCTTGAGGTGGGGGGGTACTGCCCGTTAATGCGGGATAAAATATTTTGTTAATATTCTATATCCCGCTTATAATATCCTACTTAAACTAAATTGCTCCGTTAGTTTAAGTAGAAGCCTTCGCAATCTCAATAGACTTTATAGGCTTGTTGAACCAACCGAGTTTAACATTTTTGTATATCTTCAGCTCCCCAACGATACTGATCAAATAAACTTAATGAAAGATCCAGCTGTTTCGCTATGGCTTCAACTATTAACTGTGGTACATCCTTTTTCTTCTAGGTAAATATGGAAATATGTCAGTATTAGAAGCGATGAGAAGGTGTAGTATGACGAGTCCGATATTTTATCGAGTTGTAAAAAGATATGAAGAAAAGGAGTGAAGTAAATAATCGTATACAGGACTTCTCTTACGGTAGATATGTAGGGTTCGTGAAAAGATAAAAAGGGAGAAGAATGATAAACATTCTTCTCCCTTTTTACTTACTGAGATTTGTATTAGATCAAAAAATGAGGGGGCATTTACCTTTTCTATCATAGCAATAATATCAGCTTATATAATATGAAATATTGCATATTAAAATGTATTGCCATCAATGTAAGCACTTACTGTAATAAAGGCATAAAGATTTACAACATCTTAATATTCAAAAAAGGAGGTAATAATATGGAAATCGCAATCGCAGTTTTAAAATTTTTGGGTGGAGTAATTCCATTAGTAACGGATTTATTAAAATCAGTAATGTAAGTACATTATTCCGCAATTATCTGTAAAAATTATCATACAAATGATCTGTATATCACAGGAGAATTGATGTACAGATTATTTGTGTGAGTCTACATATTAAAAAGGCTTAATCCTTTCTTATGGGTTGAGCCTTTTTATATTATTATTTATGGAATATATAATTCCTTTGCATTTCTAGCTTATGAGGCTATTCCAAACAGTTGATGAATAATTTCTTTTTGATTTTGGACAGACTGGTTCCGTAAATCAAGCTGTTTTTTTTGAACTGTTTTCCTTTAAAATATTTCATCTGTTATTCTCCTGTTCGTTTTTTACAGAGTTTAGTTTAGAAAACTTCGCGCCAGAACCCTTGTTTTTCTTAGCTTGATAGCGATGTATGGTGATCCCTTCTAATTAATTTCAATCAAACTATTATTTATATAAACAACATTGTATGCATATAAAACAAAAAGATAGATTTACGAAAGACTTTTGTAACATTTGCGAAAGCGAAATGAAAGAATTGTTAGATATGATGAAGTCAATCTTACTAGAGAATATGCTCTCAACAATTTTTATTACTAGTAAATGTTCAAACATATATAGGAAATATGGAGGAAAACGAAGATGAAAAAATTAAAGCCAATACTTAGTGTAGTAGGTAGTTTAACTATGGCAATGACGCTAACATCCCCTGCTTTAGCAGACGTAAAGCAGCCGAATCCAGAAAGTATAGTTGAAATGTTCAAAGAGGATTCAAATGTAAAAGAAGGAAAAGATGTTCTTTATGGAACTGACGGAAGAAAAGGAAAGATTTCTACTGAAAAAATTGAAGTACAAAATAACGATTGGGATAAAGATGGTATTCCTAACGACCTAGAGACACATGGATATAAAATTGAATTTAATTATCAAACTGGAAAAAATGAAGCGCGAGCATGGGATTCAGAGAAGGACAAAAATAAATTGAAATTTATCACCAATCCTATGAGTGCGAATTCGGATGGAGATCCTTTTACAGATGAATATGAAGTTCAGTATTTTGGCAGTGATTCTGATACTGAGTTAAATCCAATGGTTGCCAATATACCGAATTTACAAATTGGAATCAAACGTATTGGCGTTACTCCGATTGCATCTATTACGGATTCAAAAGGAGGATCTATCAGTAAAGGTTGGGAGAAAAGTGTATCTACGCAGCACTCTTTTAATGTTGGTCTAACTGGGACAGGCGGTGTTGAAGGCTCAGCAGCAGGACCTGTGCCAAAAGGTGAAGCTTCATTAAATGTAGGCTATGGATATTCAAAAACTGAAACAGAAACAGAAAGCTATTCTAATAATTTTGATTGGTCTACCGCAAAAACTGTAGATTCAGCAAAAGCAGCAAAGGTAAGCTTACAGTTAGAATATAAAAATACAGGTACAGCATCAGCTGAAAATGTTTCTCCTCATTTTAACATTCGCTTAGGAGATAAGATTATCAATACGGTAAAGGCAACACAAGATCGTTATAAAGCACAGCACTTAAGCACAGAAAAAGGCGGAAGAAATAAAACAGAAGTATTAATAGACAGCTTAGATAATCAAGCAGATGTAAATATTTACTTATCGTTAGATGAATTAAAAGCTGTTGAACAAGGTGCCCCTCTATCTGTTGAAGTATTACCTACGAGTACAATGGACTTGTCTATCGAGAAAGATGGAGAATTTACGAATTTAGGAGATTCAGGAAAATATGAATCTCGTGTAAATGCGTCTACTGCATTACTAGAAACAGATATCGGGAATAAACCGAAGTTTAGAGTGTATGCGCCAAACGGTATTGGTGAGAATTTAACGTTTAACGAGGTTTTAAAGCATGTCAACGTAGATTCTAAAAAAGTAAATGCGATTGTAGATAATAGTCGTGGAGAGCGTAACATCTTTGAGAATGGGAATCTAGAAAATGTAAAAGAATCTCTTGTAGAAAAAAGTTGGAAAGTCGGTGCTTTTGAAGAACTACAGCCACCGACATTAACATATAGTGCTTATGACCCAATTAAGAAAAAGTTTTATGCGGCAGTTGTACCGGGCGTATTTGGAGCAAGTAATGAAATCTCTGCTTCTTTTGAAAAGAAAAATTCTAAAACAACCCAGAAAGTAACATTAGTGAAAAATGGAAACGTATATGAGTCTAAAGAAACTGTAAGTTTAAATGATTTCAATCCATCACAAGAAGTTATATTTGAAATCAATGATGCACTAAAAAAACTTCCGACACAAAAAATCTCTACAGTTGTTAAGTATAATAAAGGGTTTGATAACTTATTAGTAGACAATGCAGGTGAATTGATTGTAGAAGGAAAACCATATTATTTGAAAACAACTGCTTCACAAGTTGGTGAAAAAGTGAGCGAAGAGTGGCATGTAAGTACTTTATTTCAAAGTATAAGAGGGAAATATGTACACTTTGATGTAAAGGGGAACAATTGGGATGGATTAAGACTTGGACCGAAAAGTCAAGAAATACATGGAAAAGATATTCAAGCTACGCCAGTAATCATTGAGAGAAAAGGTCAATCTAAACCAGGAGAACCAATTGGAAAAGATGAAGAAGTATTCCTTAAGTTTACGAACAGCACTCATGCTGGTTATCAGTACTTTAATATCGGAAATGGGTATGATTATAGTTGGTTAGATCAAGAACGTAACAGGTCCACAATTAAATTAGACAAAGTTACGAATGAAAAGAACTTCTATTTAAAATCTGATTCTACTTATATCACGTATGGATTCTATAAATGGGTTGGTAGTGTCGCTGATAATGGGATTTACCCACCTGTAAGTGTTAACCAGTATATTTTAAAACCGGAACAGACGACTTCACCAGGTGAGAATCATAAATGGGAGTTAGAAAGTATTAAGTAAAGAATGATGCTATATATGTACCCTCTGTCCATATGGATAGGGGGTACATATATAGGTTTCTAAATGTAACAAATTTTTCTATAAATTTGTTACCTCTATTCCATAAGCCGCAAACTGAACGATCCCCAGTATTTATTCTTTTAAAAATGGTATATAAACAGAACTTATCTAGTCATACAAATAGTCCAATGTTAAAATTACCATCTGGATTATATAATCATTTTTAATAATTCTTAGTGAGTATAAGATCCATGTGTTAGATTCTAACTTAGCAATACTATCAGCAACAACATTTGTGTATCCGAGTTTCATAGATTTATTAGATGAAAGCAAATAAGAGAACCTTTTTTTGTTATTTGTGAAAACGAAGAGAGGATTATATATGAAAAAAAAATTCTAATCGTAGAAGATGAAGAAAATATTCGAGAAGTATGCAAAAGGTATTTAGAAAGAGAAGAATATGAAGTATATACCGCTGTAAATGGAACAGAAGGTTGGATTCATACGGTTTGGGGGATAGGATATCGCTTTGAGCCAAATGGAGGAAATGAAACATGAGATTACGTATTCAATTGTTACTAATGAATTTATTAAGTACCAGTATCATGGTAATTGCTATATGGTATAGTGAGACGAAAATGTTACTTGAACCGGAACAAACGCGGTTATTAACCGTAATCGCAGTTGTAGCATTCATTATTTCAACGTTTATTTACTGGTTAATGACACGTCCTATCATGAGGTCTATCCAAAATTTAATTGAATTAACGAAACAATTTAGTGATAGACAATTTGAAACGATGTATATAATTGGACAAGAACCACGGGAGTTTAAAGAATTAGCAACGGCCTTTCAAAAGATGGCAAAAAAGTTAGAAGAAGGGTTTACTAAGTTAGAAGAAGGGGAAAAAGCACGTAAAGAGCTGATTACAAATATTTCACACGACTTACGAACGCCTATGGCTAGCATGCAATTGATGATAGAAGCATTACAAGATAACCTGATAGAAGATCCTGAAATGAAAAAGCAATACTTAGTGACGATCTTAAAAGAAATAGAAAGATTAAGTGGATTAATCAATGACTTATTTGATCTTTCAAAATTAGAATTTGAACAAGTAGATTTTTATCCAAGTTTAACACATATAGACAAAGTCCTATTAGATGTACTAGAGTCACATTCTGTCTTATTAGCGGACAAACAGATCCATTTGCAATTACAGGTTCCTGATACATTACCTCGACTTTTAATTATGCCATGTAAAATAGTACGGGTCATAAATAATTTGTTACATAATGCAATTCGATATTCCCCTGTATCTGGAACAATTGAGTTGATTATAGAGGAGAATAGGAAAAATCAACAAGTCCAATTCATTTTGCGTGATGAAGGAGAAGGAATTGCTCCACATGACCAATTACGCGTATTTGAACGTTTTTTTAGAACAGATCCATCAAGAAGTTCACAATCTGGAGGATCCGGGCTCGGATTAGCCATTGCAAAATCATTGATTGAAATGCACAAAGGAGAAATTGGTGTGAGAGATCGCTCAGATGGCAAGCAGGGCAGTGAATTTTGGTTTACTCTGCCCATCACATCAGAAAAAATATGACTGCTGAAAGACTTTTGTAATATTTATGTTATAAAAATGAAAGACCTCCTTGTTAACATATCACTAAACATCATGTTAACGGAGGTCTTTTACTTTATGAAAAGAAAATATGTATTATTTATAGCAGGATTCGTGATTGTCGGGGGAATTTTATGGTCTTTGTTCCGCCCCGAGAAATTATTTATTGATAAGCATGTGAATGAAGTATTGCCACAAACAGAAATGAACTCACACGAAACAAAGCAACAACCAGAACGAATAATAAGTGAAGGGCAGTTTCAAAACGGTGTCCATGAAACAACTGGAACGGCAACAATCCATCAATTAGCGGATGGAAAACGTGTTTTACGACTTTCCAATTTTTCAACATCTAACGGGCCAGATGTTCGAGTTGTATTAGTTCCTACGAATCGTTTGAAGAATAATGAAGACGTTAAAAATCATCGGTATATTGAATTAGGAAAATTAAAGGGAAACAAAGGAGACCAAAACTATGAAATTCCTGAAGGGATAGATGTAAGTACATATGGTTCGGTTTCTATATGGTGTAAGAGATTTAATGAAAACTTTGGTGCTGTTTATTTTAAAAAGTAAGAAAGAACATAAAAGTGGGGTTTGGAGAATAATTAATTTCTAAACTGTTTGGTTTGAAAAATGTTTTAGATTGAACAAAGTTGGTCTAGCTAGATTTCTTTATTCTTATTTTTAAAATTTTATAAAACAAATATTTAGACTGGTGAATGGTTGTCAATTCGTAAAAAGGGTATACAAATGTAAAACGAGTTGTTAAAATCAACCAATTTGGATGTTAGTTTTATTTTTACCATTTTGTTTTTCTGGTGGTTTAACATACATTCTTCCCTTTTTGATGATTCCGCCTAAATTTTTTAATGCGGGTATAATCTTTAGGGAGGCTTTAGGATTTCTTTACATAGTCTGGGGAGTTTATTCTTGTAAGGTATTTATAACTAGAAGGTTTTCGAATTCTGATTCTAGTGTTTCTCAAGATAATCAATTAGTGGAAATAAAAGAAGAAAAATAATGCACCTATCATTAAGTAAATATACTAGTCTGCATATTTATCTGAAATTCAGAGCATTATATAAACAATTAAATTGGAGGTGCAGAAGATGAATATTCGTGAAAACAACAATACAAATGAAATTCTTATAACAGCTGCAGCGAGTGCTATTGAGCAAATGAAATATGAAATTGCTCGTGAATTTGGGGTTACACTCGGTCCAGATTCAACTGCGCGCGCAAATGGTTCTGTCGGCGGAGAAATTACTAAACGTTTAGTTCGTATGGGAGAAGAGCAACTAACGGGACAATATAGAATTCACTAGGTACTGTATCTTGCTGAATAGTAATAAAAAAAGGAATGTGATATACTCACATTCCTTTTTGCTATTCTTTAATTCGTATATTACTATTGCTACTGGGGGATACCGCTACACTTAATCAATTGGCTATAGAAGCAGGCGGAATGAAACGAAAACGTAAATGCCATACGGACACTCCCTCCTTGAAATCCATTGTAAGGACTTAACTAAGTTGTGTCCATATGACTATACTAACTCCAAAGAAAAAATTCTGTTAATATTCTATCTCGCTCTTATAATCTCCTACTTACACGAAACTGCTCCGTTAGTTTCTGTAATACTTTATTTTTTAAAGAGGAAGTTTTAATTTATTGTCGTATCTATTAAGTTGTCATTGAGTATCAGAAACCTTGGTGATGAAAAGGATTGGGAGAATCGGGTTTGGTATTTACTTATATAAGGGAGTGGAGAAGTCTATGATTAATAAAGTCGGTCAAATTATGTTATATGTAAATAACCAAGATGAGGCAGTGGATTTTTGGACAGAAAAAGTAGGATTTCGTGTAATTTCTGAAGAAAATAACGGTCAAGGAATGAGATGGATTGAAATTGCTCCCACAAAGGGCGCAGAAACAAGCATCATTCTGCACAATAAGGAATTCGTTGCTAAAATGTCACCTGGATTACATCTTGGTACACCTTCTTTAATGTTTTTCACGGAAAATCTCGATGAATTACGTAGCAACTTATCAAATAAAAATATCACAGTCGGAGAAATTGTAAATATGCCTTCAGGCAGAGTATTTAACTTTGCAGATAACGAAGAAAATTACTTTGCTGTAATGGAAAAAAGATAAATTGCCGCCTAAACTGAACTAATATTCATTTTAGGCGGCTGACAGAAATAGTCGGCCGCCTTTTCAGCTACCAGTTAGCCACTTCAACATCTGCTTTTAACCATGTTTCCCAAAGTGGATCTTCTATTTTAAGTAAACTTAATGAAGTGCCTTGCATATCTAAGGAGGTTAGGTGGGTTCCGACTTTTACAAATCGAATATCTAATCCTTCCAGTTCACATAAACGACGAATGTCATTTGCGAAGATATACTGTTCCATTAATGGAGTAGCACCTAATCCATTAATTAGGATGGCGAACTTATCACCTTTTTTCCAGCGATAAATACTTTTGAGTTTATTCATCAGCTCAATAGCCAATTTTTCAGAGGAAAATAACACCTCTTTACGGTACCCTTTCTCTCCATGGATGCCGACTCCATAAAAAACTTCATTGTCTTGTAAGGTAAAAGAAGCTTTGCCCTGGATAGGGTCGGTTGCTGGAGAAAGCGCAACTCCTAATGTATGTAGATTGCGAATGACAGAAAGACCAATGTTCGTTAATTGTTGTAAAGAATAGCCTTCAAGAGCTGCTGCTCCGAGTATTTTATGAACGAAGATTGTGCCAGCTACTCCTCGTCTTCTTTTATTGAAGGAAGCATCATCTTCAATGGAAACATCGTCATTTACAATGACATGATCAACAAGTCTTCCTTCCTCTTTTGCTAAAGATTCAGCAGTTAAAAAGCTTTCCACGTCAGCTTTGAAGTTTTTAATAATTAATAGGACATTCTTGTCTTTGGGCACGAAACGAATTGCTGCCAATACTTGTTCTGGTGTAGGTGGGGTGAAGATTTCCCCATTGACTGCTAATGAAAGCATGCCTTCTCCTACATAACCAACATCAGCTGGTTCATGCCCACTACCTCCGCCGCTTATGATGACAACATCTTGCCCAATTTCGGCAAGGTCTTTCCGATAAATGATGTTGTATTTTGCGTTATAAGATATTCTATCGCTATGTTCAAAATAAAAGCCATGTAACATATCCTGAACAATATTTTGAGCATCATTCATAATTTTCTTCATTGTTTTTCCACCTTATGATTTGTTTGCTGATTGCTCTAGTAAAAGTACTAATTGATTGTTTATCATATTTTTGATCATAGAAGACATGATAGACGGGTCTACAGTGCAATGATTTTCAATCCAATCTTTTATCGTCCCAACAAAGCCATGGCTATAAAAAGAGGCCAGTGTATCTTTTTTCACCTCGGAAATCACTAATTTACAGCCAATTAATAGTTCGTCGATAATCTTGATGTATAAGTTTTTCGTATGTTCAAATAGATAATGATTAAATGAATTTTGCTCGATTACTTTAAATGCATTTCGATAGAATCGCTGATTTTGGTGAAAGTAATCAAATAATAGGTCGAAAATATTTTCCCATTTTTCATACTCAAGAAAGTCTATAATATTCTCTTTCGTTTCTTCTTTATAAATCCAACCTAACAGTTCGAATTTATCTTTAAAATGATAGTAAAAAGTTTGCCTGCGCATCTGACAATTTAACATGATATCACTCACTGATATTTTATGGAAAGGTTCCGTTTCCATTAATTTTTTTAATGAGTTCGCTATGATTTTTTTAGAAATTATAGAAGAGGTCATCTTAATCATCCCTACAACTTTATTCGTTTTTAATAATAGTAACATCTCATCTATAAATGAAGTGGGCGTTTTTAGACAAATCATTAATTTTGTCCGTTTACCATAAAACGCTTTCATTTTAGTATAGTTAGTAAGAATACGCTTTCAAATATATCATAATTCAGAAGGGAATGTATCGTGGCAGGAATCCCTTATGAATCAATAAAATCATGGAAGTGTGGATACGAATAGGTTTGCGAAAAATGTAACAAAACTTACAGAGGAGGAATAAAAAATGAAAAAAATTATAAATAAACCTGAAACTCTCGTTATGGAGATGTGCAATGGGATGGTTATGGCCCATCCGGAACTCGAGTTGTTAAAAAAGTATAAGGTAATTAAGAAAAAGGAAATGAACGAAAATAAGGTAACCTTAATTAGCGGTGGCGGTAGTGGACATGAACCGGCACATGCGGGATTAGTGGGAAAAGGAATGCTGGATGCCGCAGTATGTGGAGACGTATTTGCTTCCCCTTCACAGATCCAGGTATATCAGGCGATTAAAGCAACAGCTAGCAAAAAAGGTACGCTGCTCATTATTAAGAATTACAGTGGAGATATCATGAACTTTAAAAATGGTGCTCACTTAGCTACTGAGGATGGCATTCAAGTAGAATATGTCCGTGTAGATGATGATATTGCAGTAGAAGATAGTCTTTATACAGTAGGACGCCGCGGTGTTGCAGGAGTTGTGTTAGTGCATAAAATTGCTGGTGCAGCAGCAGAAGAAGGTATGGATTTGATGCAGGTCAAAGCCGTAGCGGAAAAAGCAGCAGCAAATGTTCGAACAATTGGTTTAGCACTAACTTCCTGTACGGTTCCCGCTAGTGGATCGCCTACTTTCAAATTGGGTGAGGATGAGATGGAATATGGCGTCGGTATTCATGGAGAACCAGGCAGAAAACGGGAAAAAATTGCGACTGCAGATGAACTGGCTTTACGTATGACAAATGATCTTGTGAAGGATTTAGTTCTAGATGGTGATGAGGATGCTGAAATTGCTGTTTTAGTAAATGGCTTTGGCGGCACACCGCTTCAAGAACTGTATCTGTTTAACAACGCAGTTACAAGAGAGTTAAGTAAAAGAAATATACGAATAAATAGAACGTTTGTCGGTAATTACATGACTAGTATTGATATGGCTGGAATTTCCCTAACAGTAATGAAACTGGACGATGAGCTGAAGACATTGCTATCTAAAGAATGTAATACACCTGCGTTTCGGGTAGATGGACCAATTGAGAGTGTAGAATACGTTGATATTGAGGATCACGAAGAAGAGAAACTAGTTTTCTTTGAGACGGAAACAACGGAAGAATTCGCTATAATCAAGAATGAGATAATCACATTGGATAATATGATTTATCTTATAGATAAAATGAGCGAAATCATTATCAAGAACGAAGTGCCATTCTGCGAATTGGATACCCATGCAGGTGATGGCGATTTTGGGATGAGCGTCGCTAAGGGATTCAAGCAATTAAAGCGAGAATGGAGATCGATTTTGGATCAAGAACGTTTAAATATAGGAGCATTTCTAGATGCGTGCTCTATGGTTATTATGGAACATTGCGGGGGAGCTTCTGGCCCGATTTGGGGCGGAGCTTTCCGAGCAGCAGGTAAGGCTATGGAAGGGAAAATGGAATTAACAGTCGGAGAGTTTGCTGAAATGTTACAAGCTGCACTTAAAGGTATACAGTCTATCGGTGAGCGCTCTTTCGGAAGAGGAGCAGAGGTAGGCGATAAAACCCTTGTGGATGCACTTGTGCCTTGTGTAAATTCTTGGTTAGAAAGTGCTGCAGCTGGTACGGACTTTAAGACTGCTTTTGAAAAGGGAGCAGAGGCTGCTATTGCAGGAGCGGAATATACAAAAGAAATTGTTGCTCGAATGGGCCGCGCTGGTACGGTTGGCGAAAGAAGTTTGGGTTATCCTGATGCTGGTGCCTTTGCGCTAGGAGTTATTTTTACGGAACTTTCTAGCAGTCTAAAATAATGGTAGTTCGGTATTTCTAAATGAATAGAAGGAAAATAAGAAGTAAGCAACGCCAAAATAAACGTTGCTTCTTTTTGTGTATTAAGCAGATAAGGTTTTTTGCTCTTTTTGTAGCTTTGAAATAAAGTCACGATGCTTTATCCCTTTAATCAAAGAATGCTAAGTGAGTTTTGATTAAACTTTTTTATAAAATGGAAAGTTCATTTAAAAAGAAAAGAATTCATTTTGATCAAACTTTATTTCAAAGCTACATTTATTGGAAAAGAGTAAGAAAAGAAATTGATTTTATATTCCGTTTTTTATCATTAAATGAAATCACTGTAAAAAATATGAATTTTAATTTAAATATATTAATATATAATTATAAGTTTATTTAAATGGTTTTTATTTTTATTACAAAAAAAGAAATTATTTGAAATATAGTAATAAACTTCTACGTTTATTCTATATTTCGTTTTATAATGTTATTTTGTGATTACAAAAATTATATTATTTTGTTCAAATATTATTTAAACTATTTAGTCTAAAGGAGTAACTAGAATATGGAAGCGGAAAAGGATTTTTCAATTAAGAAAATGTGGAAGATAACTAATCCTTCTAAAATTCATTTTATCTCAGGATTATTATTATCTATTGTTTCAAGTGTAATTTCATTGATAGTACCTTTATTAATAAAAGACATAATGGATGAACTTTCAAAAGGTATATCTTTTGGATTAATAAGTCAACTTGCTATTCTGTTAATTTTGGAAATAATTTTTTCAGCTTTTTCTCTTTATTTATTATCTAAAGTTGGAGAAGAAATAGTAAAAAAATTACGTGATAAATTATGGGATAAGTTTTTAAAGTTACCTGTAAAATATTACAATGATAATAAATCTGGTGAAATGGTAAGTAGAATAACTAGTGATACTACTGCAATAGTGAATATTATTTCATCTGAAATTGTTGATTTAATCACGAGTTGTATAACATTAGTACTTTCTTTAATTATTTTGTTTACTTTAGATGTTCCAATGACATTGGTTTTGATTTTAGTAGTACCGATCACTCTTTTTGTTGTAATTCCTTTGGGAGAGAAGGTATATGATCTTTCTTTTCAAGAACAAAATAAAATGTCTCAGTTAACGGCTTATTTATCACAGACTCTTTCTGAGATTAAGCTTGTAAAAGCTTATAATACTGAATTAAAAGAAGCGAAAAATGGAAAAAATCATTTTCAATTTCTTTATAAGAATGGAATTAAGAGAGCTAAAATTAATTCTATATTAACTCCAGTTTTAGGGACATTTACTACTATAGTTTTAATTGGTGTAATAGGTTTTGGTGCTTGGAGGGTAGATCAAGGGCTTATTAGTTCTGGTGAATTAGTAGCGTTTTTATTGTATTTGTTTCAAATTATGTCTCCTTTTATACAAATGAATCATTTTTTAACTAGTTTCCAAGAGGCAAAAGGATCTATGAAAAGATTGTTTGAAATTTTAGAAGAAGAAGAGGAAGTTCAAGTTGTTACTAAAACATATATTGAATCTCCAACTCAATTAGAGTTTAAAGATGTTTCTTTTGGATATGATGAAAAAAACAATGTTATTGAAGATATTTCTTTTAAAATTAAGAAAGGATCTTTAACAGCACTAGTTGGACCAAGTGGTTCTGGGAAAAGTACGATATTTTCATTAATAGAAAGGTTTTATAATCCAACTAATGGAGATATTTTATTGGATGATGTATCTTATAAAAATATCAATGTTGAAGAATGGAGACAGAAATTTAGCTATGTTTCGCAAGATACTCCAATTTTTTCAGGTACAATCAGAAATAATATTTTATACGGAAAAGATGATAAGGTTACAGATGATAAATTGATAGAAATTGCAACACTCGCAAATGCACATGAATTTATTGTTGGTTTATCGGATGGTTATAATACTCAGGTAGGAGAAAGAGGTAATCAACTTTCAGGTGGACAAAAACAACGTATTGCAATAGCTAGAGCTTTAATGCGTGATGCTGATTTCCTATTATTAGATGAGGCTACGGCAAATCTAGATTCTGATTCAGAAAAACAAGTGCAGGGGGCTATAAGTGCATTAATTAATAAACAAACAACTTTTGTAATAGCACATAGGTTGTCTACTATTGTAAATGCTGATCAAATTATTATATTAGAGGATGGTAGAATCACAGGTTTTGGAACTCATGATGAGTTATTAAGTAATCATGAGTATTATCAAAAAGTTATTAAACAGCAATTTGAAAGACAATAATTTATTAATTACTTAAGAGTTGAAAAAGAGCAAGCATTTGCTCTTTTTTTAATTGATTTTATATAGGATTAATATTAAGCAGATAATGATTACTAATCCTATATTACCGCCTATTTTAAATTCGTATTTTTTTTTGTGTTCTTATTTTCTTTTAAATGCTGAATTTCTTTTTCTAATTTTTCTATATAAGTCTTTAATTCTTTTATTTCATCTGTATGTTGAGTTTCAATATTATGATTCATATTAGATAATCTCCTTTTTATAAATTGATACATATAGATTTTATTATATTGAATACAAAATGTATCTAGAATATTATCTTTTTTCTTTATTAATTCCTATATATTTTAATGTGATCTGTGGAGTGCTATGGTTGAGTATTTCTTGCAACATAGCAACATCTTTTGTTTGTTTATAGAACCAATAGCCGAAGATTTTGCGCATGGTATGGGTACCGATGGACTCTATATCGGCAAAATCTCCGGCTTTTTGCAATTGTCGATAAGCCTGGATCCTTACTAATAGGGGTATGGGGTAGCGTCAGGAAAATGCGGTTTCCTAACGTTACTCCATTAATGAATGATAAAAAAGGTCTAATTATTTAAGGTTAATTTAAGGTGGATTTTATAGATATTTCCAGTTTATATATTATAATTATGATATTAAGTTATATTTATGGGGTTGTTATAAAGTGAACTATAAAAAAGGTATTATGATAGGTCTATTATGTGTAGTTGTGTTTTCATTAGGTGGTTGTGATTTTTGGGACGGAGTTAAAAGTGGATTCAGTGCTAAAACTGAAAAAGTAGAAAATCAGGAAAAGAAATAAAGTTTTTATAGATGTTCATTAGAAAAAAGACGATTTATTTAATGTCGTCTTTTTTTCTAATGAACTTTTAATAAATTAAATATATAAAAGGAGATGGGATAAGTGAAAACACATGAATTAATTACTGAGATACAAGATGGTTATGCTGGTGATCCTAGTCAAGATGCTCAAGTTTTTATTTTATTTAGCTTTTTATTATTAGTATTTAAGTTTTTAAGACCGACAAATTAGTGTAACCTGTATGAATTTCATACTGCTGTAGGAGTTCGACGTGAAACGATATGCTATTTAGAAAAAGGAAAACATAATCCTTCTTTGCAATTAACTCATGATATAGCAAAAGTTTTAGAAACAACTATTGATGAATTATTTATATTTGAAGATTAGATGTAGATTTATAATAAAGTTTGATCATTTGTAACAAAGTTTGATTGTTTCTAAAAAAGATTGATTATTTATTTTAAAGTTTGATAAGAACTGCCTTTAAAGAATGATAAATATGTAATAGGCTATGCGAAACCCCATTCGTATAATCATTTGAAAGAGCATTCTATTATAGAAGCTCAAGTGATATTCGATGGTTTTTATCAAGAGAGCGTAACGATTCAAGTTAATTAACGATGATGTAAGTTGGAAAATAGCAAACAGATATCTGAAACGATTAGAACAGAGTCCATAAAGGTGATTCTGTTTTTTTATTTATGAATCTTACAAAGATGTCATCTTTCTGTAAGATTATTAGATAGTTCATTTATTTTTTTAATGTAATAATAAAGGTATAAGAAACGCCAATAAATCATAGGAGAGTGTCAGTCATGATCGTAACAACAACTTCTGGAATTCAAGGAAAAGAAATTATTGAGTATATTGATATTGTAAATGGTGAAGCAATTATGGGCGCCAATATCGTCCGCGATTTATTCGCTTCTGTTCGTGATGTTGTAGGTGGCCGTGCTGGTGCATATGAAAGTAAATTAAAAGAAGCTCGTGATATTGCAATGGAAGAGATGAAGCAACTTGCGAAGCAAAAAGGAGCAAATGCCATTGTTGGTATTGATGTAGACTACGAGGTTGTTCGTGACGGAATGTTAATGGTTGCTGTAAGTGGTACTGCTGTACGTATATAAAAATAAAAAGCATGTTATAGATGATAGGATAATCCCCTTAGAGTAGAAATATTCTAAGGGGATTTTTCATAGTTAAAAAGGTTCAATACCTAATACTTATTCAGACGAATTACAACTATCGGCTGTTCAAAGCTATTTATAAAAGACATGTCTGATTACATGGCATACTAAATTTTTCAGTGTACATCGCTCAAGTTATTATAAATGGATTCAAATGAAGTGCTCGTTACAGATGAAGCTTTAGAATTCAATGGTATAATATTAGAAAAACGGATATACCCAATAAATCTATCATTATTGTAATTTTAAGGGGATTATACTACAAATCAGAGCCTAATGAAAAAGAAAATCCCATTCCGAAAAACAGGTAAGAGTACCGTTCTAAAAGGAGGAGAGCTTCATGCGAAATGCTGTATACGAGTTGGTTGAGACGAATGATAGTCTGCCTTTTGATGTTTCATTGAACAGTGTCAATTATGTACCGAGTCATTGGCATAACAGCGTAGAGATTATTTTTGTACTGCGCGGTACGGTGGAGGTTAGGCTAAGTCATGAGAAACGGACGCTTTCTGAGGGAGACGTACTACTTATCAACCAATGTCATGTGCATGAGGTGATTGGCCTTGATCGGAATATTATTGCGACGTTTCTTATTCCTTTCAGTTATTTGAAGGAAAAAATAGCACGGGCGGACGAGATTAGCTTTGATTGTTATTCGGGAGATAAGGAGCGGCGTCATGCTTTAGACGAGATGCGACGTTTACTGGCTGAGATGGTGCAGCTAATGTATCAGAAAGGTGATGCCTATGAGATCGATATGCAAATTCGAATGTTGGAAGTGCTCTCTATTCTTTTGAAGCAATTTAAGGTTTCAGCATCTGCGGGCGTTATGAATGAAAAGTATATGGAGCGGATGCTTCGTATTATTACTTATATAGAAGATCATTATAAGGAGCCGATTACACTGCAGGCAATTGCTGAGCGTGAATTTTTGTCTATTCCGTATTTGTCTAAGTTTTTCAGTGATAACATCGGTCTTAATTTTCAATCTTATTTAATGAGCATTCGTTTGAAACATACGGTGGAGGAACTGCTTCACAATGGGGAAATGCCTATTGCTGATATTGCTTTGAAGCACGGCTTTCCGAACGCTAAGTCATTCTACACTGCCTTTAAAGCAAGATATAACGTAACGCCAAGTGAATACCGGAAGCATTTTCGTCCAGATCTTGGTAAGAGGAGGGAACGGGAATCTTCCAATTATTTGACGTTTAATCAATCGAGCGCACTCGGAATTATTAGCCAATATTTACAGAGAAGTCCTTCGCAGCAGGTAGAAGAGATTACGGCGCTCGAAACGGAGGTATATCAGGTTAGCGTATCCGCTCACAGTAGTCCAATAAGGCATACATGGAAAAATTTGATCGCGATTGGAAAAGCAAAAGAAGGATTGCATGCGGACGTGCAGTGGCAACTGAAACGAGTTCAGGAGCGCTGCCCTTTTCGCTATTTGCGGTTTCATGGCATATTTGACGACTCTATGATGGTGTACACTGAGGACGAGACGGGCAAGCCTGTATACAATTTTAGATTGGTCGATGAGCTATTTGATTTTCTCCTTTCAGTTAGAATTAAGCCATTTATCGAGCTTGGATTTATGCCATCTGCTTTGGCTGCGGACCAGGAGAAAACCATTTTTTATGTAAAGAGTTATATTAGTCCGCCGAGGTCTGTCGATAAATGGTGTGAGCTTGTTGATCGCTTTTTACGCCATTGTATGAATCGCTATGGCAAGGAAGAGGTAGAATCCTGGAAATTCGAATTTTGGAACGAACCGGAGTTGAAGGCGTTTTGGCCGGGGACGATGGAAGAATATATGGAGTTGTATGCTCGCACCTATGAAACTGTGAAACGTATATCGCCTCGTCTTCAAATCGGAGCGCCTGGCCGAATCATTACGATTGATGGAAGAAAGTTTTACGATGAGTTTTTTGCATTTTGCCGCGAGCGGCAGTGCTTGCCTGATTTCGTTCCGCTTCATTTTTACCCGCATGAAAGGGTGAATAATCTAGAACAATGTAACATATTTAACGAATTGGAGTCGTTTCGGAAACTGATTGAAGAGTTTGGTGGTGTATCTCCGAATCCAAATTTCCTAAAGGAGCGACTTGTACATGAGAAAAGGTTGCTTGAGAAATATCAGGTGTCTGGGACCAATCTGTATTTGACTGAGTGGAATTCGACTTCTTATCATCGCGAGTTAACGAATGATACGTTGTACAAGGCTGCTTATATCGTCAAAAATATTATCGATAATTTAGATAGCATTGAAGGCTTCGGTTACTGGGTGCTAAGCGACAACATTGAAGAAACGGCTGCTTCACCGGATTTGTTTCACGGGGGACTTGGACTGATTGCTCAGCATGGCATACCTAAGGCTGGCATGATTGCTTATGAATTACTGGCGAAATTGGGGAATCGACTTATTGCACGTGGTGACAATTACATCGTTACCTCTGGCTGGGGTGGTTATCAAGTGCTTACCTTTAATTATTGTCATTTTGATGATTTGTACGCACTTGGTGATATTTCCTTTATTGATGCGGTTAACCGGTATAACGGTTTCAAGGACGTGAAGGCTGTAAAATTAGAGATAGGGCTTACTGGTTTGCCGAGCGGAAAGTATCGGATCGTTACCCGCACGCTCGGCCGAAAATATGGAAGCAGCTATGACCGCTGGGTAGAGATGGGAGCGCCGCAATCACTCTGCCTAGAGGATGTGGAATATTTGAAAGCCGGCACTCAGCCGCGTATGACGAGTCAGTATGTTGAAGTGGAGAACAGTCACACTTGTATTTCCATTTTGGAGCCGCACGGGGTCGAGTTGATTGAGCTCATTCCTGCATGGTGACGAATTGTGTTAAAAATTAACCTCTTTTGATTGAATGATTCAAGTTGTTTACATAAAAAGATTAAATAAGGTAATAAAAGTCGATAAACCGCTGTCTCTTCGAGGACGAGCGGTTTTTATTATAATTAAATTGTAAACGCTTTCTAATGATATGTGACTTATATGCTCGCTTCACAGCGATGAATAACGATTGAATTTAAAGAAATGGAGGGTTCTTCTATGTCAGCCAAAGAAAATAACGCAGGTCAGCCGTTGATTGAATACGTCCGTAACGAAGGCGGACCTACACTTGGTTACTCCGTTTCATCTGGGGTTCGCATCATTGAGCAGAATGGCTCGTTTTTTAAAAACTTAAGTAAGGATGGAGTATTGAAGCCGTATGAGGACTGGAGATTACCAGCTGAAGAACGGGCAAAAGATCTTGCTACGCGGATGTCTATCGAGGAAATTGCAGGATTGATGTTATACAGTGGGCATCAAGCAATTCCAGCCACGAGTGATAGTTGGTTTGCCGGGACTTACGGCGGAAAGTCTTATGAAGAGGGCGGCGCTAAGCCGTGGGATTTGACCGATGAGCAAATCGCATTTTTGACTGAAGACCATCTCCGTCATGTTCTCATCACAACAGTTGAAAATCCGGAAACAGCCGCGCGCTGGAACAACAAGCTGCAGGTTGTTGCGGAAGGAACAAGTTTAGGCATTCCAGCGAACAATAGCTCGGATCCGCGTCACGGTTCCGATGCGAGCTCCGAATTTAACGTCGGCGCAGGAACAGCTTCTCGCGTATCATTCTGGCCTGAAACGCTTGGTCTTGCTGCGACATTTGATCCTGAAGTAACACGCAAATTTGGAGAAGTTGCCTCGAAGGAATACAGGGCACTTGGCATGACAACAGCACTATCACCGCAAATCGATATTGCAACTGACCCGCGCTGGTTCCGCTTCAGCGGCACGTTCGGTGAGGATTCACGTTTGTCTACGGATATGGCGCGCGCTTATGTGGACGGTTTCCAAACATCAGAAGGCAAGCAGGAACTAGAAGATGGTTGGGGATTGGATAGTGTGAATGCTATGGTGAAGCATTGGCCTGGAGGAGGAAGCGGTGAGGGCGGAAGAGACGCGCATTTTGCCTGCGGAAAGTATGCCGTTTATCCAGGAAACAATTCTAAAGAGCATTTGAAGCCGTTTATTGACGGAGCTTTTCAACTGGAGGGGAAGACGAGTAAGGCTTCTGCAGTAATGCCATATTACACGATTTCGTTCGATCAAGATCAAGTAAACGGAGAGAACGTCGGCAACTCTTATAATTCCTATTTAATTACCGACTTACTGCGCAAGCAATATGGCTATGACGGCGTTGTTTGTACAGATTGGATGATTACTGCTGATGAGTGTGGCGGTAAAGATACACTTATGACGGGCAAGTCATGGGGTGTTGAGCATCTGACCGTTGCGGAGCGTCACTATAAGCTGTTGATGGCCGGCGTGGACCAGTTTGGAGGCAATAACGAAGTTGGCCCTGTTTTAGAGGCTTGCCAATTAGGGGTATCTGAACATGGAGAGGCTTATATGAAAAAACGGTTCGAACAATCAGCGGTTCGTCTGCTTCTAAATATGTTCCGACTTGGTCTCTTCGAAAATCCTTATCTCAAGTCTGAGGAAAGTGAGAAAATTGTCTGCAATCCAGATTTCGTGAAAGCAGGTTATGAAGCGCAGTTGAAGTCAATCGTCCTTCTGAAGAATAAGGGGCAGACGCTGCCGATCCAGCCAAAAAGCAAAGTATACATTCCGAAAAGGTATTTGCCAGCTGGGAAGAGCTGGTTTGGAATGCCAACGCCGGAGAAACTGGAGCATCCAGTCAATCTTGACGTTGTGGCTCAATATTTCGATATTACTAATAATCCGGACGAAGCAGATTTCGGACTTGTGTTCATCCAAAGTCCGAAGTCAGGCGTGGGGTACAACCAAGAGGATGCTGATAATGGAGGAAATGGTTATGTACCAATTAGCCTTCAATACAAGCCGTATACAGCCGAGCATGCCCGCGAACAGAGTATTGCCGGCGACCCTAGAGAAACGGATGTACTGAACCGTTCGTATAAAGAGAAAACAGTTACAACGCACAATTCGTCTGATTTGGACATGGTGCTTGAAACGAAAGAAATGATGAAAGGAAAGCCGGTTGTCGTATCGATTTTACTGTCGAATCCAATGGTTGTCGCAGAGTTTGAAGCGGAAGTTGATGCGATCGTAGCGAACTTTGGCGTTCAAGATCAGGCAATTATGGACGTTCTGTCAGGAGTTTACGAGCCATCAGGCTTATTGCCGATGCAAATGCCAGCGGATATGAGAACAGTTGAGCAGCAGCTAGAAGACGTCGCGCATGATATGGAAAGCCACGTTGATTCTGAAGGCCATGTATATGATTTCGCCTTTGGGCTCAATTGGAGCGGTGTAATTGAAGATTCTCGTATAGCGAAGTACGGGAGAAACCGGTAACCCGATTTTCCGAAAATAAAATGATCAAAAAAAGGAGACGGTAATGATGAGTAATATAACTTCTTACGTAAATTTAGTTTCTAAACTAAGCGAGGAGATGCAAGCTGTCAAAAAAAGAGGTTTCGATTTTATCGCTAAACCGATTCCTGATTCTCATGCAATTGGTGAATTAGATCCTCGTGTTCTCCAAGTGACTTTACAAGCGGCAGAAAAAATGGCTGCGACGGAAACCGAACCACTTGACCCTTCAAATATGACAGGTTTTGTTCAGGGAATGCGGGCTATGATGGGGTGGAACAATGACGACGTTACGAAAAGTAAAGTCGAAACCACTTATAAAACAATTGATGGGACAAATGGACCAATTCCTTTGCGAATCTATACGCCTTCCAATGAAGGAATTCTGCCTGCGGTTGTTTACTTTCACGGCGGAGGTTTCATAGGCGGCAGTGTGGATGTCGTGGAAAATCCGTGTAAATCATTGGCAGAAAAAGCAGGCGCCGTTGTGATTTCCGTTGATTACCGCTTAGCGCCTGAACATCCATATCCAGCAGGGCTGACAGATTGTTTCGAATCCGTAACATGGGTGTATGAGCACGCTGAAGAAATTTGTGTGAATCCACAGCAAATTGCCGTATCTGGAGACAGTGCGGGTGGTAATTTAGCTACGGTGTGTGCGCTCATGGATATTGAAAAGGGAACGGGGATGATTAAGCTTCAAGCGCTTATTTACCCGACCGTGAATATGGCTGGCGTCCAAACTGAAGATTTCAACTGGAGCCTCGACCAATATGAGATTCGTAACTATTCTGAGCTCATCATTCCAATGATTAAAGGGTTGGCTGAAAGCGGCGAGTTATTTTTTCGACTCTATTTGCAAAATAATGCGAAAATCACCGATCCACACGTTTCTCCGCTGCTGTCAGATCAGTTAAGCAGCATGCCGCAGACACTAATTGCAACTGCCGAATTTGATTATTTAAAAGTAGAGTGCGAAGCTTACGCGGCAAAACTTGCACGAAGTGGCGTACCTACGAAGCTTATTCAGTACAACGGTACAGATCATGCGTTTATGGATAAAATTGGTTTGTATCCGCAAGCGGAAGATTTAATAAATGAAATTGCAAAAGAGGTTAAGCAAGTATTTGCTTAATTTTATGGAGCTTGTTCAAAAAATGCGCTTTTTGAACAAGCTCCACTATAAAGATATGTGTACAGGAAGAGTGGATTGTCATGATGACGAAACAAGTAAGCTGGAGAAGAAAGAAGTAGTTACGGCCTTTCATTCATTTGGGAATGTTAGAGAGACTAAATAACTAACAATGTTCAAAACCATTTTATTATGAATGGTTTTTTGTTTTTTATTGTATTAAAAATGTAATAACCTCACTCACTTATGTTACGGCGAACCATATCGTAAGTGAGTGAGGTTTATAGGTCTGTATGAGAACGATACATGTTTAGACAAACCATGTCTTTTGTGTATTAAATATTTTACAATTTTAAGCAAATTTCGAATATTGCGTAGGTGGTTGTTTTTGGTATGATTATACTAAGAATACTTTTTGAATAGGAGGGACTATGCTTGAATGAGTATGAAGAAGTATATCATATTAAGCAAAATATAGAGAAAAGTATTAGTGAAAATAAATTATTTGAATTATCGATTGATGAAGCAACTTTGGTAGTATTAGAGAAGGTAGGTGTCTTTTATGCACTTTCTCATTCGGTACAATATGAAAAGATACAAGGATATATGAAAACATTAGCTAAAACAAACGCAACTGAGATTAATGAGATTTCTTTTATACAAGAATCATTAAAGTGGATATTTCGATGGTGCACAAAATATTGTAGGAATAAGTCTATAATTAATAAAGAAGATTTGGTTGCAGACGATATCTACAATCTTATGGGAATTGCATATTCATATGAGAGGTTTTTTGATATGTGGGAGATGCATAGACAGAAGAAAGTTAAATATAACAAAAAGGGAAATAAAGTCACTTTCGATTATATTCATGAAGAAATATATAAAATTCATTTGTTCTATGACACTATTTTTAGAGAAATTGATAATGAAAAGAAGATGGAAGAGCTAGATACTTTAGATGTTAGTCGAGTAAATTTAACACAAATTATGAATGATGCACATCAAATGGATTTTAATTGCTCTTTTAATATAGAATTTAAAGAATTCAATTTAGAAGATTATAAGATATTTTCTACTGCACTTACTCAAATGTTTACTCAGAATATGTTAGATAATTATATTGGGGAAAACTACATAATTGAACCAGGGCTTGAAGGAGCTATATGTCTAAAAAAAGAAACATGGATATATCAATTATCCGTTGAAACAAAGCTCGATTGTGAAAAGATAGAAAGAATAATAGATTTCTTTACTTACGATTTTTCTGATAGTAAAGGTGATATTTCTTTATCTTATTTTGTTCCACTTTCAGATAATTATTTGGTTGTATCGGAGGCAATATTTAATCTTTCTAGACCAGAAGCGAATGCGATGCGTTTATTAGCTAAAAAAGGATCTTCTAATTATGACTTTGCACAAAATAATTTTGAAGGAGAGGAGAGAGCGAGGGTTAAAAAGAGTATCGGAAAAAAATATTTAACGAGTTATGGTGTTGATAAATCAAAAAAAAATATTCCTGGAATAGATCTGTTGGTCTACGATCCGGAAATCAACCATCTTCAAATTATAGAATTAAAATATAAAATTCCTATAGAATCTACACGTGATATTAATAACTTGGATAAAATGTTAGAAAAGGCGTACAAACAAGTAGAAGAGGCTAGGAGATATACTAATGATAATTTAGCTTTAATCTTGAAAGAGTATTTCGGAGAAACTTATAGACAGACTGTGCCAAGTAAAATAGATTATTTTGTTTTGACAAATTATTCTATTGGAACAGGAATAAATGCTAGTGTACCTACCCCAATTCTTCTTCTAGACCATTATGTTGAATTGATGAAGAATAGGAATGGTATGGAATTAGTTAGAACTGTATTAAACAGTCATGATAAGAAGCTCCCTATTGAACAAAAAAAGAGATATAGTAGATTTTCTCTTCTTGGATATAAAATATTGATTCCAGAGTATAGTTTTAGATTTAGACAAGAATACCACGAATAAGAGTGAATTAAGAGTATGCTCATAGTTCTCTTAAAATAGCTTAAGAGCAATTGGAGCCTTAATAACTTGGATTATTATATTGTTAGTGTCACATGAAGAAGTAAATTTTTGAACTTATTATAATAAATTTGAATAAATATAGCCCCCTAATGAACTTGGAAACCTACTAAGAGTAGTTTTATACTCGAGGTAGCCAAATAAGGGGGCGTTTATTATGCAAAGAAGAAAGCATTCTATAGAATTTAAACAACAAGTAGTACAAAAAGCAATAGAAGCTGGAAATAAAGCGAATAAACTTTATAAAATAAATGTTAGATAAAGTTCTTTAATGAGATACTGAAAAGACGGCTTCGGTATTGGATCGAAGCCATTTTTTTCTAGAGGATCTAATTTGTTTTTGATACATTAATAATGGGGACATACAAACAAGGGGCAGGGATGCAGAAATGGAATTATTTGATTATTATAAGCGGAAAGGGAAGGCTAAACTTCTGATTGGAACTGGTATTTTTCTATTGGCGCTATGGTGTGTATATGGAACTTGGGGACAAGTCATTTTTATTGTAATCGTTTCTTCTGTTTTTTTCGGAATTGGATTTTGGCAGTTAAGAAAAGGGAATTTGATACAAAAGAATGCTGTTAAAAGTAATGCAACGTTTTGGGATGTTGATACGTTTGTCGTATTAGAATTACCTAAACGGAACAAGCAATTTGGTTTATATCATCCTGATGGTGGATATGTTGCAGGAACAAAGATCATTTCATCTAACATTCTTTTTTCAGTGATACCTTTTTTAAGTAATAAAGATGTTTATGGATTAGAAACGAGTAGCGGGGAAATTCTTGCATATTTTCATACTGAAGCGGACGGATATGATTGGGTAATCTATGATTCGAATTATAACCAGATTGGTATGTTTAAGGAAAAGATGATACAAGGATTTACCATGATACGTGGTTCTTTGATGACTGATAAAGCCACAAAGTTGTCCGATGTAGAAGTTGAGTTTGATTTTATTCAAAGTACTCTCCGTACAATAGATGGACGTACATTAGCAATCGGTAAGCAAGGGTATATGCCTATAGAATGGAGTGAAAGGTTTATGGGATTAAATGTACCTACTATTACACTAGGTTCCAATGCGTCTAAGAATGAAAAAATTCTAGGTCTAGGGGTGCTCCTTTATAGCTTATACACAATTGAGATTAGAAAAAGCAGAGCGAGCGTTTAATAGAAAAAATAAACTAAAATGATTAGAGCAGAGTCCATGAAAGTGATTCTGTTCTTTTATTTATGAATCCTTACAAAGATGTCATCTTTCTGTAAGGTTATTAGATAGTTTATTTATTTTTTCCATGTAATAATAAAGGTATAAGAAACGCCAATAAATTTTTATAGATTATAGGAGAGTGTCAGCGATGATTGTAACAACAACTTCTGGAATTCAAGGGAAAGAAATTATTGATTATATTGATATTGTAAATGGTGAAGCGATTATGGGTGCAAATATCGTACGTGATTTATTTGCTTCTGTTCGTGATGTTGTGGGTGGCCGTGCTGGTGCATATGAAAGTAAATTAAAAGAAGCTCGTGATATTGCAATGGAAGAGATGAAGCAACTTGCGAAGCAAAAAGGTGCAAATGCAATTGTTGGCATTGATGTAGATTACGAGGTTGTTCGTGACGGAATGTTAATGGTTGCTGTAAGTGGTACTGCTGTACGTATATAAAATAAAAAAGCATCTTATGAAATGATATAAAAATCCCCTTAGAGTAGACATACTCTAAGGGGATTTTTATATGGAAAACTTACGATGTAAAATTCAATAGCAAGGTTTTCCATAGTGAGGATAAATGGTATTTATTAACGTTCCTAATACTCGTTATTTATTAACCACCAGTATGACCATGTGAGTATTGGGGTACCGCCACACATCCATCAAGCGAAGATGAAACTTTATCCCAAAAACGAAATTTTGATCAATTAGATCCGCTTATGTTTCATATATTTTTTTGTTTTGTAATGAAAAAAGAACACCTTTAAATTAGCGGAAGCTCATGCTTTTTCTAAGCCAACACCAATAAAGGAAGCCACGTTTTAGACTACCTAATTTGTGGATTCTTTTTATTTTAACCTAAATATAATTCGAAAAATATTGTATTTTTATGTGTTTCTTAACGAATTATTTTTTCACATCGATGTTGGAACAATAATGGTATATGACGCATAGTATAAAACATATACTGTATAACATACACCAAGAAAAGAGGTGGATGAATGAATAGTTTATTAAATTCATTAACGACAGAGCTTAGGAGAGGAACTTTGACGTTAGCTGTTTTAAATCAATTACAAAAGCCCCAGTACGGATATTCACTTGTTCAATTGTTAGAACAGTCAGGTATTAACATTGATCAAAGTACTTTATATCCATTGCTACGCCGCTTAGAAAAACAGGAGTTAGTAACAAGTAGCTGGGATACCTCTGAGAGTAGACCGCGTAAGTACTATGTTCTAAGTGAATATGGTTTAGAGATTTTTTTACAGTTAAAAAGGGAATGGATGGACAATTCTAAAAAACTCTTAGAAGTGTTAAAAGGGGAGGAAGATGATGAATCTAATTGAGATTTATATACAAGAAGTGACTCGAAGACTGCCTGAAAAAAGTCGTGAAGATATCGCTCTCGAGTTAAGATCGACCATTGAGGATATGTTACTTGATGATTACAGTGAAGAAAATACAAAAGTGGTCCTTGAAACATTAGGGAATCCCGCTATATTAGCTAGTAAATACCGCGATCGACCAATGCATCTTATTGGCCCTCACTATTTTGAGACATATGTTACGTTATTAAAAATGATTTTACCGATTGCTGCTACTATTTCTCTAATCTCGCTCATTGCCGAATACTTTATAGGGTATCGTGGCGAAGAAGCAGTCATTAATGTAATTGTAGATATTATTGGTTTTGGTATATGGAAAATCATTGAATTAGGTATGCAAGTCTTTTTCTGGCTTACACTTGTTTTCGCGCTTATAGAACGGGCCGATCATTCAAAAGCAAGTCACCCATTCACAACAAAGTTTACCAAATGGACAGCGGACAATTTGAAAAATATACCTTATATTCCTAAGAAAAAAGTTATCACAAAATTTGAAGTGTTCGGAAGTTTATTATGGACTGCTATTTGGGCAACAGTTTATTTTTACGCAAATCATCTTGTAGGTATATATAGAGGTGGTAAACACGGACTTGATTTTGTGGCTCCAGCTATTAATCAAGATGTATTGCTTCAGTATTGGCCAATCGTTCTTGTTGTGATCGGTTTGGAAATAGCATTGTCTATTTATAAATTAATTAAGGGACAATGGACAAAAGGAATAGCAATATTTAATACAGCTTTCCAGCTTATTGGAACCATTGTATTCATTGTGATAGTAACGAATCCAAATGTAATAAACCAAGATTTTATTACGTATACAGCTGATTTATTCACTATTACTACTAAACAACTTGAATCGCGGATAGTTGGCGGTGCAATTTTCTTCTTTATGTTATCTGCGGCAATCAGTGTATATGATAGTATCCGCAAGGCTAAAATTCATTAATCGACATTTGCCTATATGGGGCTTAATTTAACAAGCCATCCCTTAAAAAAGTCGGATTCTTAGCGTACAGGAAATCGGCTTTTTCTTTTTGGCTTTGTTAAAGAATAATGTTGTTATTTGATTTGATCGAACGGTTGTTCTATAATGAACTAAAATTACCGAGAGCGAGTGAGTTTTAATGGCGTTAGCGGACATAATTAACCAAATCAGAAATCTTAGCCAAAGAGACCAGCAACGATTGAAGGAGTTCTTCACAAACTCATTAGGGAGTGCGGGAGAAACAGAGTCTGTATTCACTGATGTATCAGAACAGAAACACAAAGACGGCTACACCTGCACCCATTGTCAATCCACTAATGTCATTCGCTTCGGTAAATATCAGGTAAAAACTACAATCAATACCATTGAACGTCAAAGATACCGCTGCAAAGAGTGCGGTAAAACATTCACAGATATGACGAACACTCCTCTTCACAGAACTCATATGCCTAGTAAATGGCTTCAGTTCATCGAATGTATGATTGAAGGGTATTCCCTTCGGAAATCAGCTAAACTCATTGGTGCTCATTATGTGACGCTTTTTTATTGGAGGCATAAAATTCTAACTGCATTGAAACAGATGGATTTTGAACTTTTCGAAGGCATAGTAGAAATGGATGAAACCTATTTCCTCTATTCCGAGAAAGGAAAACGGAATATCCAAGGTCGAAAACCAAGGTTAAGCGGTGGTAGTTCGGAGTTTAGAGGAATAAGTAAGGACCAAGTATGTGTTCTTGTAGCCAGAGACCGCCAAAAGAGAACGTTTTCCAAAACAATAGGAAAAGGGCGTATTATAAAAAAGAGTTTGGACGAAGCGTTAGGTTCCAAGCTATCAATACAAAATGTTCTATGTACGGATGCTTGGCGGGCGTTTATGACTTATGCCAAAGAAAAAGGAATTGAGCATCATCGCTTTAAAGCAAATGGTAGGGAGCGAGTTAAAGGGATTTATCACATCCAGAATGTAAATAGTTATCACAGCCGTTTAAAGAGCTGGATGGAGCGTTTTAATGGTGTAGCGACTAAATATCTAGACCATTATTTGAGCTGGTTCCAATTCTTAGACACCATCAAACATATAAAAGATAACTTTACGATAACCAAAATGGTTTTAGACAGTTGTTCTTTCTCAGTTAACACAACTTCTGATAAACTAAGGTTATCAGAATTTTCCGAATAATGGAACGTTCATTGTTCCGTTAAAGGGCCAGTTTAATTGAACAAGGAATTGGCATGACACCTTAATTAGTGAGCTATCTACAACACGCCGCAAATGAATTTTGACCAAAGGGATTATCTATTAAAGGGATTAAATTGGAGGGAATAGAAAATGGATGTAAAGACACTTTTGTTACAACAATGGGCAAGCTGCTTAGATGAAGAAGACTGGTTTCCACCACTTGAAAAAGTGCTAGAGGATATTACTTTTGAACAGGCAATTTGGAAACCAGTTGAGGGGGCAATGAATTCCATTTGGGAATTAGTTTGTCATTTACTTTTCTATAAAAAGAGACTTCTGATGCGATTTCTTGGTGAAACAGCGAATGAACCCCAGGCAGAAGATAATGAATCTACATTTCGATTACCAACTGAGACGTTTCAAAATTGGAAGGAAACAAAACAAGAATACTTTTATGTTCATCGTGAACTTGAAAAAATACTAGCAAAATCAGAACATGAAGATTTGTATAGACAGATCCCTGGAGAAAGATCATTAGTGCTTGAACTGAAGAGTTTAGCATTGCACGACGCATATCATATTGGGCAAATTGTATTCCTAAGTAAAATGCAAGGAGCTTGGGCAGGGAAACGCAGCTTTTAAAAAAGCTTCATTAGCTTTACAGTTATTCCATTATAGGGGGCTTTAATGGAATAAGAACGGGAACGTCCAAATCGGACGTTCCCATATTTTATACCTAAAAAACAACAATACTACTTAACAAAGCCTTCTTTTTAGAAATTTGCTTAGCGTACGCTAAGGAATTTTTTGGTTAAAAAACCTGGTTTTACCATACGTTAAGAAGGTTCCATAAACGATATTCGATGTTTGTAATGGTACTTTAATTGTTTGCTTAATAAAAAAAGTCGGTTCCATAGTGTACAGGGATTCGACTCTTTTTAAGTTGAAATTTGCTTAGCGTACAAAATTTCCGAAATGTTGGCTGTACCCCATGCCCATCAAGTTAAGATCTCATAATACCCCCAGAACGAAAATTTTGTGCATATTGCTCGTTTTTATTGTTTGGGGATAACTCGTTCATTTAGCTTAATGGCGATGTGGCGGCACCCCGAAAAGAAGTTCCTTTTTTCTGAAAAATGTATATAAATGCAAGATTAATAATGAATATCCGAAAAGGATTTTATATTTCCTTAATTTATTCCTTTCCATCTACATTAATCATTTATTACAACAGCTTTCACGTCTAAAATAAGATGTTTCAACAAAGGAGAATATAAGTATCTTTATAATGAGTTCCCAATATAATCAATGTGTTAATCAAAGGAACTCTGTGTTATTTTTGCTTTTCTACTAACTAATACAGCTTCAAACAATGGACACAATTGCTACATGCCAAGTGTAATTTATTACCTATTCAAAATTCTGTTTATTCAATCTTTCTAAAAATAAAAAAATATTAAACTTATAAATATACAAGTTATAATGAGGGCGTCGAGAGATAATCTATTACCTCCGGAGAAAATATCAAACCTGGTTCTGGTGCAAAAATTCTAAAGACCTTGCAAGTAATCTTCTAAAATTGGACATACTGATACGATTACTCTAAGAAAGGTGTGTGATCAGAAGGGAAATTTATTCAATATGAAAATGGAAGCGTTATCAGCCGGATTTTATTTTGTTAACAGTACGTTGGTACCTGCGGTACAACTTAAGTTTTCGTGATGTAGTAGAAATGATGGAGGAACGAGGATTATCCTTGGCTCATACCACGATTATGCGTTGGGTCCATCAATATGGACCGGAGTTTGAGAGAAGAATCCGACGTCATCTCAAACAAACAAATGATTCATGGAGAGTGGATGAAACGTATATAAAGGTAAGGGGACAATGGATGTATTTCTATCGTGCTGTTGATTCTGAAGGAAACACAATTGATTTTTACCTAAGTAAATCTAGAAATCATAAGGCTGCAAAGCGATTCTTCATAGAAATGACACCATTAAGCTCAATGGTATTAACAGTGCTGATTGGATTGACAGAGGTACCAATGGCAATTGATGCTGCTTTAGGTTGTTATGGAAGCTCTATATTAAACGTCATGTCATTTAAGAAAATGAAATTTGGTGATAATTCTAATACAGTTTTTATTACAATTGAACCTCTTTCTCAAGCTGACATTTTAATAGATTGACCTGTTCTGATTTTTGGAACAAATGTAATTGCAGAAAATAAAAGCTGGAACATATTTTGAATTGGTCATTCTAATAACTTAGATTCAACTGCAATTAAAAATAATAAATTATGGGGGTGTTTATATGAACATGAATGTAGTATCTATTAAAGAAAAAAAGGTTGTTAAATACAAAAGTTGTTTTGATGTGATTGGGCCGGTAATGATAGGTCCTTCAAGTTCACATACTGCAGGTGCTTTAGCTATTGGAACAGTTGCCAAGAAATTATTTCAAGGTCTTCCAAAAAAAGTCGTGGTAAGGTATTATGAATCATTTGCTGAAACCCATAAAGGACACGGAACTGATTTTGCAATTATTGCTGGGATATTAGGATTTGCTGCCGATGACAGCAAAGTGCCAGATGCTATTAAAATAGCAGAATCTAAAGGCATTGACATTACCTTTATTGAAAAAGCGGGTGATAGTCCTGCTGGTCATCCAAATACGGCAGATGTATATCTAGAGGATGAAAGTCGAAGTATTAGAACGATAGGTATTTCGGTCGGCGGCGGATTAATTGAAGTCAAACATGTTGAAATTGACGGATTTGGCTTAGATCTGCAGGGGCCATTGCCAGTTATTATTGCGATTTCCGAAAGAGCTGACTTTGAATTTGTCTTACGCAGGATCTTTAAACAATATGATGTGGAAATTAATGACTTTCATAGTTTAGAAGAAAGCGGAAAATATTTATATGCATTCGATTTGGGTTCGCTATTGCCTGGTGATGCTCAGAAAGAATTGGGAAGTTTAAGCAGTATCGCTAATATCATTATTCTTTAGTTACATTAAGGGGTGAAAAAATATGTATATGTCCATAAAAGAAATTGTAGATGCAGCTAATAAAAGGCAAAAGCCAATTTATGAATTAGCAATCGAACAGGAAATCGAACAAACTAAAACTTCTTATGAAGAAGTTTGGAGTAAAATGGAAAAAAATTTAGCGACTATGGAAAATGCCATACATAAAAGTATCGAGGGCGACGGGGTATTTTCTCCGACCGGTTTAACCGGAGGCGATGCTGTTAAAATAAAGAAATATCGAGAAAATAGAAAAACTCTTTCTGGAAATTTAATGGTGTTAGGGGTTCAAAGTGCTATCGGTGTTAATGAAGTAAATGCTTCATTAGGGGCTATTTGTGCGACTCCAACAGCAGGTGCAAGTGGGACAATCCCGGGAGTCCTATTTAGTATTAAAGATACGTTTCAGTTAAGTCATGAAGATATGGTCCATTTTCTATTCACTTCATCTTTATTTGGAATAATAGTCGCAAATAATGCTTGTATTTCCGGAGCGTACGGAGGATGCCAAGCTGAAGTAGGCAGTGCCTCAGCAATGGCGGCTGCTGCAGCGGTAGAAGCTGCCGGAGGAACGCCTCAGCAATCTTCTGAAGCTTTCTCAACCGCATTACAAAATTTACTCGGTTTAGTTTGTGATCCGGTCGCTGGTTTGGTAGAAATTCCTTGTGTAAAGAGAAACGCCGTTGGAACGGCAAATGCTTTAGTAGCAGCGGACATCGCATTAGCCGGCGTAAACAATATCATCAATGCTGACGAAGTTATTGAAGCGATGTATAGAGTTGGAAGACAGATGCCTCGCGAATTAAGAGAGACAGGTTTAGGCGGAATTGCGGCCACACCTACAGGGATTGCCATTAAAAGTAAAATTTTTGGAGAGAAACAATTAAAGCAATAAACAGTTATTGGGAATATTGTGAAATAGTTAACAATTCTATTCTCTATTGTTCTCCTAAGGATGCCTGTATATTAATAGCCATTATCACTAAAATATACTACTATACAATTAAAATGTTTTGTGAACGCTAACAAATCCATCAGGTTGATGATCAACTTAGAAGAAGGACACACGATGCGATGCACCTTGTAAGCAATTCATTTTTCAAGAATAGTCTATATTCCTAAGCCTTAAAAAGAGACGTAAGAATAGGATACAAGGAGGAATTATTATATGAATGGGAATACAGCAAAAAAAATAGAATTTCAAGCTGAAAATACTGCAGTAAAAAATGAGAAATATCCAGACCCTAAAAAGTGGCATAAACAGGATACCACCTGGGCATTGAGCCTTTTTGGAACAGCAATTGGAGCAGGAGTACTCTTTTTACCTATTAATGCAGGTTCAGGTGGTTTATTATCATTACTGTTAATTACCATACTTGCATATCCTGTTATGTACTACTCACATAGGGCGCTTGCTAAAATGATATACGCTTCCAATTCTGCTGATGAGGGGATTACAGGTACAATAAGAGAGTATTTCGGAAATAAGGCAAGTATCATTTTTAACATAGTATATTTCGTCTCAATTTATACTATCGTGCTGATGTATTCGGTTGCACTTACAAATACTGCAAGTAGTTTTATCGTGCATCAATTGCACATGCCGGAGCCTCCAAGGGCCATTTTATCGCTTGTATTAGTACTCGGTCTTATAGCTATACTAAATTTTGGTCAAGATATCACTGTAAAGATAATGAGCATGCTAGTATATCCTTTCATAGCTTCTCTACTTTTTATCGCAATATCTTTGATTCCACAGTGGAATACGTCAATGCTTAGTTTTTCAAGTGTTTCTACTGCTTCAACAGGAACAGGATATTTGGGAACGATATTGATGATACTACCAATCATAGTATTCTCGTTTAATCATTCTCCTATGATTTCGTCATTTGTTATGAAACAGAGAGCTACCTATGGAATAGAAGCTACTGATGCCAAATGTGCTCAAATACAAAAAGTTTGTTATATCATGACATTCGCTGTTGTTATGTTCTTTGTTTGGAGCAGTACCTTGAGTTTGACTCCAAATGATCTTATGATGGCAAAAGAACAGAACTTGTCAATTCTATCATATCTTGCTAATGAGCTTAATTCGCCTATCATTACTATTGCAGCTCCTATCATTGCTTTTATGGCCATAACAAAGTCCTTCCTTGGCCATTATATAGGAGCATATGAGGTAATGCGTGACATGATTATCAAGTCCAGTAAAACACGCGGAAAAGATATAGGAGAAAAAACAGTTAAGACAATGATCCTTACTTTTGTCGTATTAACATGCTGGTATGTTGCTTATGCAAATCCAAGTATTCTTGGACTCATTGATGCCCTTAGCGGTCCGTTAGTTGCTGCTATCTTATGTCTATTACCAATGTATGCGATCCGTAAAGTACCAGTACTAGCTAAATACAGAGGGAAAATGAGCAATGTATTTGTCATTGTTATAGGTGTACTTACTGTCCTAGCAAGTATTAAGTCATTATTCTAATTCACTATTGTTGGTTCTGGTGCAAAAATAGTGGGATATGAAAAAAGAACGAAAGATTCCTAGCGGAATTGAATTTTATGTTGTTAAACCAAAGAGATCATGGATAAGATATATCCGTTTTTGGACAGACTTCTCACCTTGGAGAGTTTGTCCTTTTTTGATCATATGCATAACTTCTATTCCAGCAATCACTTTTTTAGCTGTTTGCAATGATTTTAATCCAAGCATATTGGGGTGCCGCCCCACATCCATCAAGTTAAGAAATTATTTGTTCTCCAAAACGAAAAAAATGAGATGAACCCTTATAAATAACTAACTGTAGAGAAGTGAAATTTTCGTTTAGGGGTGCTTCAAAGTCTTAAGTTGCTGGGCATGCGATTTCCCCCTTTATACTTCAAAGCTATCATTGATTCATATTATAAGAGAATGATTTGAAAAAAGATTGCTCAAATCATTCTTTTTCTATTTGCTGTTATATCGAAATTAATTAATTTAATTAAACTATATATATATCCATTTTGATTTTTTGACATATAAGTCGCTGCTATGCAGAATACAACATGACCGCTACTTGCTTTCTCCTTTTGTTTTAAACCTCGCATGTGGCAGAAAAAGGCCCTAGCCGCTTCTATGCATGGTCAGATGCTCTCGCTTGCCTAAAAAGAAAGATGGTTTTTATGTCGATTTTTTAATTTAGATTTATATAGTTATAGAAATAATACTCGGGAATTTATGGTAAAATAGTAAATGTTTTTTAAATAAGGTAATGGAGGGGTTTTAAGTGCAACTTAGAAAGTTTTTTATGCTTTGTTTTGTGTTTATATTTACAGTAACTATTGTGAATGGTTGTAGTTCTTCACAAAGTTCCACAGTCGTAAAAAATGGAAAAGCATCGTCGTCTTCGAAAAATTTGGAAATTGAAGTTGAAAATGTTGAGTACGTATTACCACTGGGTGGATATACGGGGAAAATAAGTAAAGACAAAGTTTTAAAATTTAAAGTGAGTGTAAAAAATAAAGGGGATAAAACGTTAGAGATATCACCCCATGTCTTTGCTCTATATCAAGATGATGAAAAAATGCAAAAATATGATAAGGCTGATTCAGATAAATTACGTTTAACAGATTTAGCACCTGGTAAAAAAATATCTGGGACCCTACACTACGATGTGAATAAAGCTTCATCATATGAACTTGTTTATTCCGATGAGGCTACAAAAGAAAGAGAAGAGGAAACAGAAAAAGTTTCTTTTAAAATTGATACGAAAGAAATAGAAAAGAATACAAAAGACTTCAACAAACCAGCTGAAGCTCTAAAAGCCTACATAAATGCTATTTATTATGATAAAGATATAGACAAGATTAATAAGTTATCCGGCGAAGATGGAAAGCAATTTACTCAGAATATACTACAAGAATTTAAAAAAGATGCAACGTCCAGTACGTATAATGAAATTAGTGACCAGCAATTTGAAAGTTACTATAAAAAGTTAAAATCTGTATTACAGAAAAAAGTTACATTTAAAGTAAAATCAGTAAGTTCTTCTCCTGAGGATGATAAAGTGGAAGTAGAATTAAAAGTGAAACCATTATTATTGAGTGAATTGCAGTCAAAATTGAATAACGAAAATGAAAGATTACTAAGAGAAAATCCAGGAATCGAACAGTCTAAATTATTTAGTCAATCGTTTGATTATCTTATATCCATATTGCCAGAAGCGAAGGCTTCAGATAAAGAAAAAGTAATAAAAGTTGAGATGGAGCGATACGGAAAAGACCAATGGCGCTTTTCAAAAGATAAAGTAAGCGATGCAGAGGACATAATGGAAATAATGGGAGAATTTTTAAAACAATAGAAAGATGTAAATGTAGCTTTAAAATAAAGTTTGATTAAATTTTTACTAATAACCTTGATATAAAGACAAGTATAAAGAGCATATTTTGAAAAAAGATTGATCAAAACATGCTCGTATTTAATGTACTTCCCGAAAGAAGTCCCCATCTTCAAGCGCGTGACGGGCGATAGCCAAGCGATAAGGTGGGGATGAATTTCGGGAAGGCGAGTACTACAAGGCATGAGCGGTTCTCCTCGTAAATTCTTGACAAATACACGCATGTTTTGTCCCTCCTAAGAGTTTGTCTCCCTTCGCCAATGTTTGTAGGTGTTAGCAACTTCTTATGAAAGAAGGTTTGTGGTTGACCGTTCCTTCCCAATCAGAACTGTTACAGAGCCACCATAGAGCCAAGAACTAGGGAATTATTCTTGGGTATGCAACCTACGAACGTAGTCTACAAAAGGCTGAGGCTAGACAACCAAGGCTTTTTATTCATTCTGATTGTTACTTGAGGTACGGGAAATGAATGAAGGAAATGAATTTCCATATGAAAATGGTTAACTTCGGTGTAAAAGACATATATACTAGAGGTAGTATATAACGAGGTGGGCAGACGTGATTATAGAGAAGCACGAAATTCAAATTGATCAAATTACGAGCGGAAAGGTGAATATATTTACTTTTTATCGAAATAAAAAGCAAATTGACGATCCGTTTTTACAATTGCAAGAGCCGTCGCTTACGGCCAACTACTTTTTCCATTTTCATTTGGATGCAGAAAGCCTGCGTCTTCTACAGGAAGAATTTCCAAGCGTTTATCCGTACGACGGGAATGGAACGATTCTCGACTGGACGGATAAGATGAAGGATGAATTGCAGCGCCAAATCCAAACTGGACAGTGGAACAAGCGCGTCCGGCTTGGAAATCGCATTTTAGATGTGGTATTCAAATGGTGTGTTGAGGATATAGAATGAAAAAGAAGCGGATATGACGCTTCTTTTTTTAGCGCTGGAATAAAACAAGCTTTCCTGCTGAAGATGTGCAGCGGTGCGTATGCTCATACAATTGTTTTTCTCGTAAAATGGTTTCACCTTTTGATTTTGCTTCTGCTTCTGTCGTGGCCTCGAATGATTCGTCTAGTGCTTTCGAACCATCTTTTTCAAAGACTGTTAGTGTATATACTCCC
Organism: Bacillus sp. DX4.1; assembly: GCF_030348195.1. Lineage (NCBI taxonomy): Bacteria > Bacillati > Bacillota > Bacilli > Caryophanales > Bacillaceae > Bacillus > Bacillus sp. DX4.1. Next base: position 1,091,144 of record NZ_JAUCFT010000008.1, read on the forward strand.
ATGAAAATTCCCCTCCAAATAAAAATCAGAATGTTATAACTATTTTGGCATAAAACGATAGATTATGCAAAAGAAATATGTGACATAACGTGTTAAAATAGAGGGAAACTTTCATCAGTGGGGAGTCCCACTGATGATTAGCTTTCACCAATCGGGCTTTTACGGGCAGTTATCCCACATCTATTTTTTGCACTGCTTTGCATCTTGGGGTGAGGATTTTACTGCCCGAGAATAGTGGGGGAAAGTGAAACTTATATAGGGAGTAAGCTAGTTTGTTTGCATTAGAGTAAGGATATATATCCATTTTGATTTTTCGACATATAAGCCGCGGCTATGGATAACAAAAGGTGATCTGCACTCGTTTTCTCTCTTTGTTTTCACTGTGTCTGGGCAGGAAAAGGATCTGACCGCTTCTATGCATGGCTGGATGCTCTCTCCCACCTAAAAAGAAGGGTTTTATGTCGGTTTTTTTAATTTGTATTTATATAGAAAGGATTGTTTATTTGTGAAACAAGTAAAGTTTATACATGCAGCCGATTTGCATTTAGATAGTCCATTTAAAGGGTTGGAAATGAATGTACCAACTAGGGTTTGGGAAAGAATGAAGCAAAGTACGTTTCAGTCGTTTGAGCGTATTGTAGATAAAGCGATTCAAGAACGCATTGATTTTGTATTACTGGCAGGGGATTTATATGATGCCGAAACGAGAAGCTTGCGGGCGCAAGTATTTGTAAGAGAGCAAATGAAGCGGCTTTCGCAGTATAACATTCCTGTTTTTATCATTCATGGAAACCATGATCATTTAGGCGGAAGCTGGGCGGCAATTGAGTTTCCAGAGAATGTTCATGTGTTTACAGAGCCGTACGTAGAGGAAAAGTCATTTTATAAAGATGGTGAACTGCTTGCATCCATTTATGGATTTAGTTACTTGCAGCAAGTTGTAACGGATAATATGACGGATCAGTATAACAAAATGAGTGATGCTCCTTTTCATATTGGAATGCTGCACGGAAGTGTCGAAGGAGATGCGGAGCATAATCGTTATGCACCGTTTCAGATCAGGGAGTTAAAAGCAAAACAATTTCATTACTGGGCCCTCGGCCATATACATAAGCGAGAGATTTTATCCGAGGAACCGTATATGATTTACCCAGGTAATATACAAGGACGCCACCGGAAGGAAACAGGAGAAAAAGGAGCATATGTAGTCACGTTAACAGAGCAAGAAACGACGTGTTCGTTTTTCAGTGCGGCGGATGTGATTTGGGAAGAAACCCAGATTGTAATCGATGAACTGCAAACGGTGGACAACTTGATGGAGGCTTGTACGGAAGCAATCAATGAATGGCGTAAAGAAGAGGAAGGAACGCTGTTGACAGTTGTGTTTACAGGACAAGGACCACTTTCTTCCTATTTACGAGATGAGAAGCGAGTGGAAGAGATTTTTCATATTTTAGCAGCGGGAGAAGAACGAAGAGATTTTGTGTACGTAATCAAGTGGAGAAATGAGACGATTTCGTTCGCGGACATTGAGCGGTTAAAAGAGGAAAATCATTTTGTTGGCAGTGTGCTGCAAGAGCTAGAATCTTTTTCGAATATGGATGCGGTGCTGCGAACAATTTGGACATCCCCTGTTGCTCGTAATGTCATTGAATCTTTTTCAGAAGAGGAAAAAGCAGAGATTCAAAAAGAAGCAGAGAATATTATATTAGAGCAATTATTTGAGCAAGAAAGGGGCAAAAAATGAAGATTGAAAAACTCCATATTTACGGTTATGGGAAATTAGAAAATGTGGAAATCGACCTTTCATTGCTGACGGTGTTGTACGGAGAAAATGAAGCGGGAAAATCAACGATTCGCTCGTTTATGAAGAGTATATTGTTTGGTTTTCCGACAAGAGGACAGCGGCGCTATGAGCCGAAAGAAGGCGGGAAGTATGGCGGTGCGATGACCGTGATAACAGAGCAGCATGGGCGTTTGAAAATTGAGCGTCTTCCAAAAAACGCTGCTGGTGAAGTGACGGTTTATTTTGAAGATGGAAAAACAGGCGGCGAAGAAGTGCTGCGTGGGCTGTTAAGTGGAATGAACGAAGGACTGTTTGATTCTGTTTTTTCATTTGATATGCATGGTTTACAAAATATTCATCATGTAGGCGAAGCAGAAATCGGGAATTATTTATTTTCAGCAAGTGCAGTTGGAAGCGATGCGCTACTGCAGCTAGATAAAAAGTTAGAAAAAGAAATGGAGCAGCGCTTTAAACCGAATGGTCGTAAGCCAGAAATTAATGCGTCGCTTCAAGAAGTAAAGAAAATCCAGGAGAAGCTTACAGAGTGGCAAGGGAAAATTGATACGTATGAAAAGCTGACGCAGCAACAAAAAGAGTGTGAACAGCGCCTCGTTTCGATTTGTAATGAAAAAGAAATGGCAGGAAAGCGGAAGCAAGACTACGAAGTGTTAGCAGCACTGCAGCCACTTGTTATTGAACAGCGTGCATATGAAAAATTGCTAGAAGAGCAGGCGCAGCCATTCCCTGTTCGCGGTACGGTACGTTATGAAACGATAAAGGCAAAGCTTGAACCACTTCAAGTGCAAGTAGATGCATTGACGAAAAGAATGGAAATGGTGCAATCGGAAGTAAATACAATCCAAATACAAGAAGAACTTCTTCAAAAAGAAAGCTATGTAGAAGATTTGCGCATGCAGTATATGTCATACGAAAATGCACGCCAAGAAATACGTGATTTCACAGGGCGCCTTGGACATATAAAAGATGAGATAGAAGAGCTTGAGCAGCAAATTGGTACGACACTTGAGCGAGAATCAGTCCTTTCGTTCGATACAAGTCTTGCGGCAAAAGAGCTAGTGACACAAACGGTGCAAAAGGCGAGAGAACTAGATGGGCGAAAGCAACAGTTAGATGAACGCTTTAAGGCTGTACAAGAGCAGTTAGAAGAGCAGGAAGATAACGTGAAGCAAATTCGTCAGCAAATGTTGTCTGATGAAGAGCGGCAGACATATGTAGAAAAAGAGAAATCGTTTCAAGGAGCAATGTTTGCAGGAGCCGATGCTGAACGTGTGAAACGTAAATATGAAGATCGGATGAAAGAAGTGCAGCAGAAAAAGAAACGTTGGCAGATGATCTGCTTTCTTTTATTGCTGATGAATACAGGTGTTTTACTGACAAGCTTATTTCTTAATAACCGCACGTTGTTATTTACAAGTGTTCTATTTTTTGTAGCAATTGTGCTTGTACTTATTTTATATAAAGACACTGCTTCTGACGGTTTGCAAGAGGAGTTGCTTGAACTGCAGCGGAGTACGGGAGGAAGCCAAAATGAAGAGGCACTTTCAATCCGTTATCAATTAGAAAAAGATGAAGAAATCCGTAAGTTATTTGAGCGAGAATCTTATAAGTTACAACAAATAGAACGGACATACGATAAAGCTGTTTCTGCATACGAAGAATGGGAACGGGATACGTTTCATGTGGGGGAGCAAGCCGGCGTGTATAAAGAACGTTATATGTTTCCACACTTTTACACACATGCACATCTATTGCCAGCATTTGAACGACTTGAAAAAATGCAGCAGTTATACCGTGAGTTAGGAAAACAAACGGAGCGAAAAGAATTATTACAAGAAATGATTTCGCAGTTTGAACATAAACTAGAAGACGTTATGGAAGATACGTCTTCTAGCAATCTTCATATGATAAGCGACCGTATCCAAAAGGAAAAAGAAAAACAGCAAACGCGTCAGCAACTTCTGCAAAAGCTGACCGATTGGCAGGAAGAATACGGATTATTACAGCAGCAAGTGCAGCAACTAGTAGCAGAAAGAGAGCAACTATGGAATATGGCAGGAGCTGCTGATGAAGAAATGTTTTTTGAAGCGGGTAAGCAAGCAGAGAAAAGGGAAGACGCAGAGAGACAAGTGCAGCGATTGCTGCCGCAAATTGATATGTTAGAGCAGCGCCTAACAAGTTTATCGCTGAGGGAGCATTACGGGGCCCAAGGATATGAGGAACAACTCCGGCAAGAAGCGCTACTTATTGAAAAGCTCATGTTACAGGAGAAGGAAATAACGCACCGTATTGCGGAGTACCGCGTAGAAATTGCTAACTTAGAAGAAGGCAGTACGTACGGTGATTTACTGCATGAATGGGAAATGAAAAAGTCACATGTACGTGAGCAAGTGAAAAAGTGGGCCGCGTATGCAGCGGCGAAAACAGTGTTAACAAAAACGAAGCAATATTATCATGAAGTACAGCTGCCACGCATTTTGCAAAAGGCGGAGGAGTATTTTGTATACTTAACAGGTGGACAGTATATAAAGATCTTTTCGCCGTCAGAAGAAGAGCCATTTATAGTGGAACGCAGCGATGGCACTCGTTTTTACAGTCATGAACTGAGTCAAGCGACAGCGGAACAGTTGTACTTGTCACTCCGTTTTGCGCTAGCCCAAACATTTGAACACTCGTATCCATTTGTTATCGATGATAGCTTTGTACATTTTGATGCACTGCGGACGGAAAGAACGATAGAGCTTGTGAAAGAAATTGCGAAAGATAGGCAAGTGATTTTCTTTACATGTCATGCTCATCTATTATCATTCTTTAAGGAAAAACAGATTATGAAATTAACACGTGAACGTAAAGAAAATGCCATGTAATATGCTATACTAAAAGTACTTAAGTTGGTGGAGGAATCAGAATGAAAAAGAAAATTGCAGAATATGAAGTTGGTGAACAAGTCGATATCTTTTTGTTAATTAAGACAGCAACAAAAGGAATCGCAAGTAATGGAAAGCCGTTTTTAACAGTTATTTTACAAGACCAAAGCGGTGATATTGAAGCAAAGCTATGGGATGTATCACCTGAAGTGGAGCAGCAATATGTAGCTGAAACAATCGTGAAAGTAGCTGGAGATGTTCAAAATTATAAAGGACGCATTCAATTGCGCGTGAAGCAAATCCGCGTTGCAAATGCAAATGAAGTGACAGATATCTCAGACTTTGTAGAAAAAGCGCCAGTGAAAAAAGAAGATATGGTGGAAAAGATTACGCAGTACATATTTGAAATGAGAAATCCAAACATTCAACGTTTAACGAGACACTTATTGAATAAACATCAAAATGAATTTTTAGAATATCCAGCAGCAACGAAAAATCACCATGAGTTCGTATCAGGACTAGCGTACCATGTTGTATCGATGCTTGATTTAGCAAAAGGAATTGCGACATTATATCCATCTCTAGATAAAGATCTATTATATGCGGGTGTTATTTTACATGACCTTGGTAAAGTCTTTGAATTATCTGGTCCAATTTCAACAACGTATACGCTAGAAGGAAATTTGCTTGGCCACATTTCTATTATGGTGAACGAAATTGGAAAAGCGGCGGAAGAGTTGCAAATTGAAGGCGAAGAAGTATTAATTCTTCAGCATATCGTGCTTTCTCATCACGGAAAAGCAGAGTGGGGTAGTCCGAAACCACCGTTAGTGAGAGAAGCAGAGATTCTACATTACATTGATAACTTAGATGCGAAGATGAACATGATGGACCGTGCGCTTGGACGTACGAAACCAGGTGAATATACAGAGCGTGTCTTTGCGCTTGATAATCGTTCGTTTTATAAGCCGACGTTTCATAACTAAATAAACCCTTATAAGGCAAGTGATTTTAGTGTATAGCTGAGATCACTTGCCTTTGTTATTTTAAAAAAATATTGTAATTAAAATAAACAAAAGAGGCCCCAAATGTGAGGTCTCTTTTGTTATAGAGTATTGTATTCGACCAAATATCTTTATTAATTATTCTTCATCTTCGTCTTCAAAATCGCGTAAGCTATCAAGTAATTCCTGAAATGACGAACAAACAGGATAAATTGCTTTTTTCATATCTTCTTCTTCGTGTTCCCAAAATACAACGGTTGGGACTTCAGGATTATTTCGATAATCAAAGCATAAAAAGTTTCCGTACGGGTCTGTGGCAAACGGATATACCTTATCTACTAATCTATCTTTTATGCCTTCATATGCCCGAAGAATGGAGTACTTACTTTCTGAATCCAAAGTTAATAGGTAACTGAATACACTTCCATCTTGCCCCTGTATATCAAATACTTTTGGATGTGGATATCCTCCGTCATACTCTTTCACACAATCAATAAAATCATTAGGGAACTTTACACCCAAATACTGTTCTACTTGCTGAATTTGTTCATCTGTAATTTTCTTTTTTCTTACATTAAACCATGTAATATTGTTCATTTTAATGCACCATACTAAAGAAGATGATCTTGTAATGCCGCCTCAATCATCGTATTGAAATCATTATATATTTCCATTACTGTACCAGATGGTTTATCAAGTTCCACATATGTACCGTCAGATAAGTTTTTACAAAACCATGCTATATCTGAATCCCCAAGAAATAGATATATCTTTTGCCACTCATTTTCATACCAAATCTCATTCGTGTCTATAAGTCCACAAATTAGTTCATCTCTTTCTGTGTTTAGTAAAGAAGGGTCAACTCCATAAATAACTAGCCCGTTAAAATCTAAACCATTTACAGTTTTAAGAAACTCTTCATATTCACTCGGTAAGTCAACATGAAAACTCTCTTTCACATGTTCTCTCAATCTCTGAACTTCAGTATCTGTTGCTGGTGTATTTAGTTTACTATTAAAGCTTTTTTCTATTTTTTCAATTTCTACAATCAGATTTCTCCACATAAAAAACACCCCGCTGATCAAAGTTTTACTTTATTAAGTTTATATAATAAAAGCGATGTATTCTGGGAAATCTATATGATTCATATTTTCCATACCACCATTTTCTCTTATATGAACATATATTTTGTAAATACATTTATAAAATAAGGAAATATGTTCTTTCGGCATATCATCTAGTAAAACAAATGCTTCATCAGGGATCATTTTATTTTTTAAAACTTTAAAATTCCATCTACTATAAAGATCTGGATATAACATACAAGATTCAGTATCTGGACCAAAATTGTAAATTACACTTTCTTTATCTTCATTCTCTTTTGTTATTATGATTGGTGGATATCTGCCCATTGTTTTAAACACTCCTTACTTCTTTGGTAAGAGGGAATTGAAGGCTTCATTCGTTGTATAATTCCCTTCAAATCAAGATTGAAAGTATCCATTTCTAGTTAGTTTTATATCATGTTCTAAATCGGAACGGATTCATCTACTCCATATAATAGTCAGGCTGTTCAACCATTTTGATTAAAAATTCTTCTAAAGAATCTGCTATCTTTGTTTCACCATAATATATAGGACATTGACCTAATGCATTTTCCTCTTTAAATTTAATTGTTAAAAAACTCAATTCCGTTACTTCAAAAAATACGAATGATTCTTCATCATCTATACCATCTAAGTTTGGATTATATTCATAAACATCTTGTCTTAAACGAAAATCCGCAACCGAGATCGGGTCCATAAATCTGTTGAAAAATGTTCTTTTATCAGATTTTAAAAAACCACACCCTATTTCTTGATAAAAGCGTTTCAATTCTTTTGGGAGTTCCATTTGTAATAGGCTTTCTGCTTCATTTATCTCTTCTTCATATATAGGATAGAAAATAGGTGTTTGGTTAGAACGGACACTTCTGTCTGCTACAATGTACTTTTTCAAAAAATCAAACATAGTTTTTACAACCTCCGCTTTATTTTTAACTAAGACTTAATGTTCATCAATGGGTATTAGATTTAGCACGACACCAAATGGTTTTAATTTTTGGATTAATTTTTTCGCCTTACCATACGGAAAATTCTTTACTACTGTAAAAGGAAGATTTTTTGAACCCTTTAATAAATCTGCTGCTGGCATATCAGTTCCTAATACACTTTTTATTTTTACTAAGTCTTTTAATCCTCCATTGGGAGTTTCTACTAGCACTATATTGCAAATGTCAGGAATTCTATTAGTTGTTATATTGAAACACCCAAAATTTATCCACTCACTAAAATCTAAGGTGATGATCGTAGCGTGATTTGGATTCATATCTCCCGAATCAACAAGCAGAACTTCTTTGCTATCCGTACTTTGTAACATTAAGAAAACATTACCGCTACCATCATCACCAATCGCAACATATCCATTCGCATACTCATTTACTTCCAAAGTCTTATTTCGTTCTACAATTTCATCTGTACCATAAATTGTTACCCCTCCATTGATTGAAAAGCCATTGGTGTATGTTAATAAATCTTTATATACATGGGGGAATTTTATTTTCATCAAGTCTTCTAATTCTTGAATTTCAATATCATTTCCTGGTTTATTTTTGATGAAACCAGGAATGTTAGATAAATCTATCATTGGATAAAGCCTCCTAGATATTATCATCTTCTTCCACTAATAATGCATCAAATCGTTCTATATCCGCTGCAATTTGACGTGATAATTCAATCCCATTCATAAATCTTGTAAAAGTTATTTCTCTAATATCTTCATAAGTTTGTTTGAAAATCTTAAACAACAATTTAATTGAAGATAAATCTTCAATTAACTCTTTCATATTTTTCATTTCTTCTTTATTCCGGCGGTTAACGATTAGTATTGGAGACTTATGTTTAATATTAGTTTGAATTTCAGCTAATGATAAATTTGTATACTTTTTTATTTTCATCAACAAACTTCCTTTAACATCAGATTCAAGTACGACAGAATAGATAGCCAAATTTTATCCCTCCAACAATAAAAATCTATCAAATGCAAAAATAGGAAGTTTATCTCCAACGCCATGCGACCGTTGTATCTTCAATATAAACGGCTGGTATATCGATTCCTAAGTATTTCCCTTCACTTTCATCGAAAACAGACCAATTCCTATCATCTAAAAATTCTGGATCTGCACTTTCAAAATCAAATGCATTGTCTTCATCAATCATCCCACGAAAATATTCGTAAAATGGCTTACTATTCTCATTTAAGTGGATACTCCCGTACATCCATGGGTAGTCTGTGTACACTTCCGAAATTTCACCTAATGCAATATCTTTAAAGTATAGTTTCATATAGGCACCTGCTTACTCATGTATTTTATATACTCCTTTAGTAGTTCGGCTTTAATGAAATACTTATTATCCATTTTATTCTACTTTTATCTAGGGGATAAGAGGGCGCAGGTTAATAGGGAGGGGGGATATGCTAGTATGGTTCATAAAAAAGCCGAATCGTATAGATCGCAGTATATATAAATCCATTTTGATTTTTCGACATATAAGCCGCGGCTGTGGATAACAAAAGGTGACCTGCACTCGTTTTCTCTCTTTGTTTTCACTGTGTCTGGGGCAGGAAAAGGATCTGACCGCTTCTATGCATGGCCGGATGCTCTCTCCCACCTAAAAAGAAGGGTTTTATGTCGGTTTTTTAATTTGTATTTATATAGATTTTATACTTGGCTACATTTAGAGTTTTTAGAGATTTGAATGGACCACAGCATCTATTCAGTAGACTCATCACCAAACATCAACTCATCTAATTCTTCTATATCTTTTTCTATGCCTTTATTTCTTACAATTAAATTTTGAATCATTTCTAATGTAACGATATGATCGTTTTGATAAAATCGTAATTCGGCTCCCATACTTATTAACTTTTTAGCAGTACGTTCCAAAGAAGTTAACCCATCAGTATCATAACTTTCTTTGATCATTACCGGTTCCATTGTTTCAATATTCTTTTTGATTTCACTAATTGCCTGGGAAGTGACTTTTCTTAACAAAGGGATGTATGTATTAGTATTTTTATCAGTTACTATTATTAATTTAACGATGGCCAAATTTGTCCCTCCTATAAAGATAAGATAGTATGATTTAAGTGGTCTTTTACTTTTATATTAATTAATTCATTATGGATATTTTCTAAAGCGGGAATATTAGCTATTATTCTAAATGGTACAACTAAATTTAATTAGAAGTGTATGCTAGCTGAACTATGACAATAGTTCTTCTACTCCTATACCATCTACTAACAATGTTTTTAAAGAAGGGGATATTTTAATCGCTTCCTCAATGTCTAAATCTCCAAAATCCACTATATAGAGTCCAAATCCTTCTTTTCCATCCGCATATAATAATGCTTTTCCACCCTCGTCATCGCCAATTGCCAGTGAATTCGGTATATACTTTTGGACATTATGTGCTTCATTTATCTCTATACAGTCAGTTGGACCCCAAATCCGTATATATATTTCGTTATTTACATTAATTTCTGCATTTGTACTATGTTGAATTACCTCTAAATAATCAAGTGGTACATCTATTGATGAAAAAACTTGTAATTCTTGAAGGGCCTCTTTAGTTGTTGGCGGTTCTTGAGTTTCTAATGTGAAGATCTTATTTAATTTTTTTAGTATATGCATTAAGAAGCAATCCTTTCAAAAGCTACTCTTTTAACATACTTAAAAAACTACTAAAGTTATTAGCGACTTCACTAGTCTCAGGATTAAGCTCTTCTGATTCTTCATGATACCAAACCACAACAGATGGTATTTCTTTTTCTCTAAAATCTAAGCAAAGGAAATCACCTGCAAATAAAGCTGCGAATGGGATAACGTGTACTCCTGTTAAATCTTCGTCATCAGTTAAACGAGTATCAATTTGGGATAATACGACCTCTATATCATACCAACCATTTTCAGTATCTTCCTCTGGATTACTTAGCAAACATAAGAAACGTTCAATTAAAAATTCGTGGTTTTTATGTGTAAAAACGTTAGTAATAGGAATAGAACCATTATATGTCTTCAAAAAATCTATAAAATCATCTGGTAATTTTATTTCACAATACTTTTCAAATGATTGAATCAATTCATCACTTGGTGGTTGCAGTTTACTATCATTGTTAGTCTTCATTTTAGTCCCCCCAATTTTGTATCATCAACGAGTTCTATAAAAGCATAAATTTTCTATTTTGCACGACCTTCAGTGTCAAGCTTTGTATATAGGATGTTACCTTAATCCATTTACTTTTTTGAATTTCATTGTTAAAAAGTTTAATTCGATTATTTCAAAGGACACGAGTGATTCTTTATCATCTACGCAATTTATATTTTACGTCAAAAAATTTGGTAAACCTTCTATCCATGTTTTAAAGGTATCACAATATTCTTCGAATCTCCCTGTATCGTGATAGTAATAATAAACTTTTGATTCTAATATATGTAAGCAAAAATAATCTCCATTCCCAATACCATAGAATGGCATCATATTTGAATCCCAATTTCCACTATTCATTTCGTGATTATATATTTCTTCTATTGGATCATTTCCGTTTGTTTTACCTTTTGACACATTATAAATATCACCTGGAAATGCCCATAATGACATTAATTCAATAAAATACTTAAATTCATCACTAAATGAGCAATTAAACTGATCACTTAATTCTTTCCATTCTTTATCTGTTGGCCTATCCAATGTTTCTATTTCTCTTTCTATAATAGTTGATAATATAGACTCTATTTCATTATATTCCATTCTTTTTCACCCTTATTTTTAAATTTAATTGCCTGTTTCTCATAACATATACCTCATTACTATGTATTTTCAAGTGCACTAGAAACACAATTTAAAGCGGCTTTACAGTGGGCGTATATTGCGGGATACGAAGTGTGATATGAAATAGATAAGGGGGCGGAACTGATGGAAGTTCCACTTTATTTTAACATATTTTAGGGGGGGGGGAGATGTCGCCGGTACTGTAGATGTAGGATTAGGATTTATGATTGATGAGAAGATTAGGGTAAATGGTTTATTGCAATGTAAAGTGCACAACAGTAAGAGCAAAACATGCTATGTAACAGTTAATGAAGTCTATGTATATGTGAAGTAGTAAAAAGACCGCCTCAATCAATATAGGAGTCGGCCTTTATTAGTTTAATCTGTTGCATTCATGATCGACTTGTATAAGTAAATCAATTAAAGGTAGAGAGTAATTTTAAGAGTCTACGATAATTCTTAGGTAGAATGGCTAATGATTATAAAGACTACACAATAAACTCAAGGTATTCCGGGAAATCTATATTATTCATATTTTCCATACCACCATTTTCTCTTACGTGAACATATATTTTATGAATACATTTATATAACAAGGAAATATGTTTCTTAGGCATATCATCTAGTAAAACAAATGCTTCATCAGGGTTAGTTTCATTCTTTAAAACTTTAAAATTCCATCTACTATAAAGATCTGGATTCAACATACAAGATTCAGTATCTGGACCAAAACTGTAAATTACATTTTCTTTATCCTCATTCTCTTTCATTATTGCAATCAGTGGATATCTTCCCATAGTTCTAAACACTCCTTAATCAAAAACTTTATTAAGAGGAATTTTTAAATGCTCGTCAAAAGGTATCATAGGTTCAGCTTCAGACGACGCTCATGGCTGTTTAGAATCAACTGTCTTACGATGTGCTGTTTTATAATTAGTTTTAAAAATTCTTTCAAATTGAGATTCAAAGTATCCATGTTTAAGTAATTGTATATCATTTTCATGATGAATACCTTTTTCTAAACGTTGCCAAGCTCTTGCGATTCCCAAATTAGGGTCAAATCTATCTACTCCTCGATCAAGAATATGTTCTTTAATTCGATTGATTCGTTCTTCCTTTGTCGAAGCCACCTGTGATTGAACAGCATTCGGAAGAGCATCGTTCTGACGAATTAATTCTTCACACAAGTAAATGATTCCTTGAGCAAAAGGAGGGGACAATGTCCAATTACTTCGGCACTATAGACTCATCACCGAACATCAACTCATCTAATTCTTCTATATCTTTTTCTATGCCTTTATTTCTTTCAATTAAATTTTGAATTATTTCTAATGTAACGATATGATCGTTTTGATAAAATCTTAATTCTGCTCCCAAGCTTATTAACTTTTCAGCTGTATGTTCTAAGGAGGTTAAACCATCAGTATCGTAACTTTCTTTTATCATTACTGGTTCTAGTGTTTCGATATTCTTTTTGATTAAAGAATTCTAAGAGGGTTAGAAAAATAACACAAAAAATCTGGAACAAATTTACTATGATATAATTTGAATGTGCATCTTGAAGGTAAAGGAGGATCTATTTATTAATGAAATCATCTCTATAGTAGCTATATCTTAGTATTTAATAAAGATAAACTTCATAATAAAGAGGCGTTTATATTGAAAATAATTAAAAACGTAATATTGTTAGCTGTATGTTTCTTATTTTTGAGTGGTTGTAACCATGAAAATGAAAAAGAGGTAAAAACATATTTTAAAGAAAAATATGGAATTGATGTTATTGTAACAGATTGGGGAGGAATACATTCAGGGAATATGGGACATACATATCATACTGTTCAAGTAAAAAATAATAAACACATTCAATTCCGATTGGAAGTAGATGGTTTATTTTATTCTACAATAATAGGTGATGAATATAAAAATGGTAAAAATGCATATGAAGAATATGAAAAATTCAAACCAATTCTGAAAGAAATCGAAAAGTTAGGATTCTCGGAACTTGAAGAGGAAAATACTATTCAATATATAACTGATCATAATGAAGAACTACTAAACAATAATTTGTTACTAACTTTAAAAACTAGTAACAAAATCGATTATAGTCAATTTGAATCGACAGAATTAGATCGCTTCTTTGCTTTATTACAACTCATTCAAAGGAATAATAAAAAAATAACAGAGCTTAATATAAAAGACAATGCAGGTGAGTATACTAGATTTTATTATACAAACATACAAAAAAATCCAACGAAAGAGGAACTGCTACTAGCAATGAAAAACGCATCACCAGATTACTGGACATATTTAATTGAAACACAAGTTCATGACAAAATAAAAGAAATTCAAAATGAAAGATTTATATTCAAAGAAATTACTTGTTCATATACAAAAAATGGGGATTGTCCAGAGTATAACGTAACCTTAGATTTTAATGATGGTATGTTGCAATATAAAAACAACCCAAATCTAATCGAGGATTTAACCAGATTAGCCACTTGGATTAAAGAAGAACTACATAACAAACAATTCCATATTACATTGACCTATAAAGGAGGTACGAAGTTTGAAGGGAGGATGTTATCAGAAGATATGGAAAAAAGTAATAGCGTTGAAGATTATATGAAAGAATATTTTCTTGAAAAATAATTACATATTGTTTATTTACTCCAAGTATATAATGGATATGCTGTAACTATTTTTCCAAATGAGGAATGAGTGCAAAAGCACACCAAAATCCCGAATCGTGGTACAGCTCATACAGACGGAGAAGTCATCTTTTTTTACTTGAACTGCGCATAATGTACCTTTAAATTCATTATATTCTTTTAAGTTATCTAATACTTCATCAATTTGTTGCAACCACCAATTAATTGGAATGCCTTGTATATCATTTTCTAAAAATGTTGCTACAATTTCTAGTTCTTTTGGCAATTCTATTTTTAAAGAATCTAGGCCTTCATTTTTTGTTATATTATAGTAAGCGTCAAATATTCCCCACCTACCATTTGTAAATTTGATTATAACTGGTACTATTTAAATAGTAGTGGAGTCATGGTAACCGGACATCAAGTAATTAATGGAATATGATTTTTGGCTAGATGGTAGATGTATAGCGGAATGATTGATAAAACTAATAAATACACTAAAAGAATCTACTTAAAATGAATATATGAAAGGTATGAAAAGTATGGAGAAAAAAATTCTATCTGAGACAGTAAATGACATGATATTATCTGGTAAGAAAGTTGATACAATTAAAGATAAAGATGAAATTAAAAGAGTATTTGCCAATGAAGGAATACCTATTTTTGATAAAGTAATTGATTTTCAAGTATCATTTGGTGGCATTTGGTATAAAATTGGTAAAAGATTTTATGAAGGTTTCCAAATGGATATGTTTTACTTCAATGAATTTGAAGCAAAATATGAACTTAGATTTTTTACAAAAGAAAACGGAAAATACTATTTTCAATGTATGGATTATCATTATGCAGGAGATATTGGACCTTGTATTGATGAGGATGGGAAAATATATTATTTCGGCATGGGATATTTTTTCATTAGTGCTGACAATATAGAAGAATTTTTAGACGATGAAGCAATTAAATATTATATTGTTAATAAGCATCAAAATTGGCTAACACGTGGTGCTGAAAAGAGTGAAATTGATGAGTTTAAAAAAACGAAAGCTTTGAATAAAATTAAGAGAGAATCATTTTCAGATAAATACTTTGAGTGGTGGTGCAATACCGAAGAAACAATTTTTATAAGAAGAAGAATTGATTTAGTAAGTAAATATAATTATGCAAGAGTATATTGTAAAAACCAAAAGGTATTAGAGCAATTGTATAAGTCGAACATATCAGCATCTGTTTTTCCCTCTTTATAACTGAAAATAAATATTAATCTTGAGCCAAAGTAGTTTGTTTTATTAATTATATAATTTAAGACACTAGTGTTGCATAAATGATGATTGAAAATTCAAATTATTCATTTCTGTGGTTCAAAACCAAAAAAGGAAACATCCCAATAAAGGTGGATCTATCCATTTGGTTTTTATTTACAATTATACTTGAGTGACGTCGACATTTTGCTTTGTTATGGCACACATTTCCCTTCGATTTTCCAAATCCAAATATGTGCTACCTTCCAAAGCGCAGCCTTTAAGTACCGGCTAATTTGCAGGATTTTACGTTTACATATTATATTTATATTTCATAGTTTGATACCTCACATTCTTTAATACATTGGATAAGCAGTTATGATTTTACTATAGCCCTCATAAATATCCTCGACACCATGTTTAAATTTCTCAAGTAAAGGTTCATCTTTTTTTACTTTCTTTTTGCTTCCTCATTTAACACGATTTTCAGCATCTCCATTTATTACATCATTAATAAATGAGTCTGATAAGACATTCCACATAGCAGGAAGAGTTTCATCATAAGTTGCAACGGATATTAAATCATAGTCACCCATCAATTACATTACATCGGAATAACAGAAGAACAAATTGAAACCGTTTAAATTGTTACAACCCTTTATTTTTTTCTTTCTTAAACTCTTTTCTTTTATCTAGCCAAATATGCATCAAATGTACTAATTCAACCGTTTCTATCTCACAAAATTCGCCTTTACCATCTTCGGCTAAATTGTCTAGGACTATAGTTACATCTTTTCGAATCTCTAAACCACAGATGTTGCCATTTACTTCTCCATAATCTTTTTCCCCGTTTAAAACACTATGTATTTCTTCTAAAATCCAATCTCCAAATGCAGAAACTTCAACATATAAAAAGGTTCCAACAAGTTTAATTTCCTTTGGTACCCTCATGATTAATATTTCATCATCAAGCACTTCAAAACTATATTTATATTTCATTATTATTGTACTCCTTTATGCTAAAAAAATTTCATTCTGATGGGAAAGCAGAGATGATTGTCCGCTTACCATATTAAGATTAATGCTCTTAACTCAGAAGTTTCAATTATGCATTTATAATACATTCTTTATTGCTTGTTCAATCATTTCATTAAAACTATGATATTCCGCCATTATATCTCCACTTGGTTTATCTAATTCTAAAAAAAGATGACTATCAACATCAAAGCAAAACCAAGCTATACTTGAATCTCCAAAAAACAAATAGTTACTATCCCACTCATTTTCTCTCCATATTTCATTTGCGGTGATAAATCCATTATTATCATCAGTAGGATTAGCGTTATAGATAACTAAACCGTTAAAGTCTAATCCATTAGCAATCTTTAAAAAGTTTTCATATTCATTTACCCATACATTCTTTTTTACATTGCTGGATATCCAATTTTTAATGTTTTGAATTGATTCATCACTGGCAGACTGTATTATTGACTTTCCTCTTTTATTTTTTATTTTTTCTATACTTGAAAGTAAATCTAAAACCATGCTAACACCTCTATCTTTATTTTTTAATGGATAAACAAAAACATCTAGTATAAGGTCATTGGGTTGAGGGAGTAGCGCATGTTAGAAGAGAGGGTAGGGAAGTTATAAGTATAATATAGTTCAGTAAAAGCCGGTCCCTATTAAAGGAGCCGGCTTATATATTGGTTCATTTCATTATGCTTCATATGCCATGCTATCAGGAAAGTCTTCTTTCCTTTTAATACAACGCACAATTCTAGTACATGCACAATTAAAATAATGTTTTCTCATTACTTCTGAGTTCACTGGCGCTTGCTCTAAATCATAAAACATTCTTTCTTTTTTATTATAATACATTTTTCCTACTTTATCTGGTGATTCAGAAGGATAGTATTGATAAACAACTATCTCTTCAGCTTCAAATTCTTTAGTCATTAATAAACATACCGCCATATATAAAGGCCTCCTTATTTATTCTTTATCTATTTTTGGCAAATCCCATGGTCGACCAGATCTCAAAGTGGCATCATGGGCTTCCTGGAGCTAAATTCTGTGAAAACGAGGTAAAACATAAACGAGATGATACAGAGCATTATGCTGAATTAAGCAAAATGAGAGAACATCGCCTAGCTATGGATGCAAATGAAATCAAGGTGCCAACTTTAATTATATTGGGTATGTCCAAGCCTTTTTTGAAAAGAATGCCGTATCTATCGATGAATAGAAGTTTTTAATCATAACTTTTATAATGAAGAAGATGATTTAAAAAAGGTTCTGCCACTTAAGGCAGAACCTTTTTTATTTTGTATATTGGGGATTCTCCTTTGCGTGAAAATATTTCTCAACATTATATATGTTGAGAAATATTGAAAATTCTATATATCGATAATATTATTTAAATATCGACAAATAATTCGATGGTTTATAAAAAGGGGAGGAAATGTATTGAAAAAGAAGATGAAATTAAAACCCTTGTCAGTATTAGCAACAGTGGCAGTGTTAAGTAGTACTTTTGCATTTGGAAGTCATGCAGCATATGCAGAAGCGCCATCATCATCTCTACCAATAGACGAGCATTTAATACCAGAGGAGCGTTTGGCAGAAGCGCTAAAACAACGTGGAGTAATTGATAAATCTGCATCACAAGCTGAGACATCAAAGGCTGTTGAAAAGTATGTTGAGAAAAAGAAAGGGGAAAACCCTGGGAAAGAAATCATTACAGAAGATAGTCTTACGCAAGAAGCTTCTGATTTTATGAAAAAAGTAAAAGATGCAAAAATGAAGGAGAATGAACAGGCACAACAGCCAACAGTAGGACCGGTAGCTGGTCAAGAATCAGGTTTGAATCCTAGGAAATTAAATGGGAAAGTACCTACTACACCGGCGAAGCAAGAAGAGTATAATGGAGCTGTTCGGAAAGATAAAGTACTCGTTTTACTCGTAGAGTATAGCGATTTTAAACATAATAATATTGATCAAGCGCCAGGATATATGTATGCGAAAGACTTTAATCGTGAGCATTATCAAAAAATGCTATTTGGTGATGAGCCATTTACGCTATTTGATGGATCAAAAATTAACACATTTAAGCAATATTATGAAGAACAATCTGGTGGTAGCTACACAGTCGATGGGACTGTAACGGAATGGCTTACTGTTCCAGGAAAAGCTTCAGATTATGGTTCGGATGCGGGCACTGGTCATGATAACAAGGGTCCTTTAGGGCCACGCGATCTTGTGAAAGAAGCATTAAAAGCAGCGGTAGCAAAAGGGATAAATTTAGCAGACTATGATCAATTTGATCAATACGATCAAAATGGTGATGGAAATAAAAATGAGCCAGATGGCATTATTGATCATTTAATGGTTGTACATGCTGGCGTGGGTCAAGAAGCTGGCGGCGGTAAATTGAAAGATGATGCGATTTGGTCTCATCGTTCAAAACTTGGATCAAAACCATATGCAATTGATGGAACAAAGTCCCCTGTTTCTAATTGGGGCGGAAAAATGGCTGCATACGATTATACAATCGAGCCTGAAGACGGAGCTGTTGGTGTGTTCGCACATGAATATGGTCATGATTTAGGTTTACCAGATGAGTATGATACAAAGTACACAGGGCAAGGTGAACCAGTTGAATCATGGTCTCTTATGAGTGGCGGTAGCTGGGCAGGAAAAATTGCAGGAACAGAGCCAACAAGTTTTTCACCGCAAAATAAAGAGTTTTTCAAAAAAAATATGGGTGGGAATTGGGCGAATATCGTTGAGGTAGATTATGATAAACTTCGCAATGGAATCGGTGCTGCAACATATTTAGACCAAAGTGTTACAAAATCAAAACGACCAGGAATTGTTCGCGTTAACTTGCCGGACAAAGATATAAAAAATATCGAAGCTGCATTTGGCAAGAAGTTTTATTACAGTACAAAAGGAAATGACATTCATACAACACTTGAGACACCAGTATTTGATTTAACAAATGCAACGAATGCAAAATTTGATTATAAGACATTCTATGAACTTGAAGCGAAGTATGATTTCCTTGAAGTAAATGCGGTTACAGAAGATGGAACGAAGACACGTATTGATCGAATTGGTGAAAAAGATGTAAAAGGCGGTATGGATACAACAGATGGTAAGTGGGTTGATAAGTCATATGATTTAAGCCAATTCAAAGGGAAAAAAGTAAAACTACAGTTTGAATATTTAACAGACATTGCAGTAGCTTACAAAGGGTTCGCTTTAGACAATGCAACCTTAACTGTAGATGGTAAAGTTGCATTTTCTGATGATGCAGAAGGACAATCAGCAATGACGTTAAAAGGATTTACTGTGTCTAACGGATTTGAACAGAAAAAACATAACTATTATTTAGAGTGGAGAAATTATGCTGGTTCTGACATGGCGCTAAAAAATGCGCGTGGTCCAGTATTTAATACAGGAATGGTTGTATGGTATGCAGATCAAAGCTTTACAGATAACTGGGTAGGAGTTCATCCGGGTGAAGGATTCTTAGGCGTAGTAGATTCTCATCCAGAGGCAATCGTAGGGACTTTAAACGGACAACCAACTGTGAAGAGCAGTACGCGTTACCAAATTGCAGATGCTGCGTTCTCATTTGATCAAACGCCAGCATGGAAAGTTGATTCACCAACTCGCGGTATCTTTGATTATAAAGGATTACCAGGAGTGGCGAAATTTGATGATTCTAAGCAGTATATAAACAGCATCATTCCAGATGCAGGACGTAAACTACCGAAACTAGGATTAAAGTTTGAAGTAGTAGGACAAGCTGAAGACAATTCTGCAGGTGCAGTTTGGATTCATCGATAGAATTTTAAAGGCAGTACTTCTATCTGCGGTGATTGTAGATAGAAGTACTGCTTTAATTTTTTGAAAAGAATTGTTTAAAGGGTCATAACTCTCGTTTTCCTTTCATACAGTGAAACTAACAAGGCTTGTCTTAGGAAAGGAAGGAAACCAAGTGGAAATTTTACCATGGTGGATTTATCTTATTATTATTGGGATTGTTGTGAGCGGCTATATGGTGTTATATACTTCAAAAAAAGAGCAAGAGATGGATAATGAGTTTATCGAAAAAGAAGGCGAAATATATATGAAGCGCTTAGAAGAAGAGCGGGAACGACGCCATCAAGATAAGGATGAGGACTCTGTTTTACTTTAATTTTAGTAAAGGGTGAGTAACTGATAAGTTATTCATCCTTTTTTATTCGCGACATCATTATATCAGCGCTTCGACATAGGATATCGACCTTTCGACAAGATACAATATCAAGGAAACTAAAAATTTCTCCTACTCGCTTTTCTTTTCCTTTAAATTGTGTACTATAAAGGGTAGAGACGTTATAAAGAAGGGAATTTTTGAATGGAATTTCATGAACAAAAAATTTTACCAGCTGTTCGGCAAATAAAGGATTTAGAGAAGTTAATACATAGTTCTTATGAGTATATTGTTATTTTAGACATTCATATCGGTCAATTGAAAAGTGTGGTTGCGCTAGCAAAGCAGCATTGTAAAAAAGTATTTTTACATGTTGATTTGATTCACGGGTTACAAAGCGATGGACATGCAACTGAATATATATGTCAAGAATTTAAGCCATACGGGTTATTATCTACGAAAGCAAGTGTGATTTTAAAGGCGAAGCAAAAAGGTGTCGTTGCGATTCAACGGATTTTTTTAATCGATTCTAGTGCGATGGAAAAAAGCTGTGCGCTTTTAGAAAAGACGAAGCCGAATTACATTGAAGTACTTCCGGGTGCTTTAACAGGTGTGATTGCAGAAGTGAAAGAACGGACAGGTGTTCCGATTTTAGCGGGTGGTTTTATTCGCACAGTCGACGATGTTGAGAGAGCGTTAGCTGCTGGTGCGACAGCGATTACAACGTCGAAAAAAGAATTATGGAAACATTATCAAAAAAAGTGACGGAAATGTGAAAAATCTTATTGACACCGCTTTCATTTGAGGTTAACATTATAGATAAGTTAATAAACGTGACGGAGAAAAGAAGAGATCCACATTTCATTGTTTCTATATAACTTATATAGAAACGTGTTAGTTGTGGGTCTTTTTCTTTCGAAAAAACGAATGGCCATTCATTTTATCTCTATCACACGGTAAGCGGCGTTTAAATTGATTGTGGAGGGATTTTATGACAGCATTTTTAGGGGAATTAATAGGGACAGCGTTATTGATTGTTCTTGGAGGCGGCGTTTGTGCAGGTGTAAGTTTAAAGAAGTCGTTTGCGAAGGATTCAGGTTGGATTGTTATTACAATGGGATGGGGCTTAGCGGTTGCCATCGCAGCATATGCAGTTGGATCGATTAGTGGAGCACATTTAAATCCAGCGTTAACAATTGGACTTGCTTTTAAGGGAGCGTTCCCATGGAGTGATGTACCTGGATATATCGCTGCGCAAATGATTGGGGCAATCATCGGTGCAATTATCGTATATTTACATTACTTACCTCATTGGAAAGAAACAGAAGATCCTGGTACAAAATTAGGTGTATTTGCAACAGGACCAGCAATTCCGAATACATTTGCAAACCTTTTAAGTGAAATGATTGGAACTTTCGTTTTAGTATTTGGTATATTAGCAATTGGTGCAAATAAATTTGCAGATGGTTTGAATCCATTTATCGTAGGTTTCTTAATTGTAAGTATTGGTTTATCATTAGGTGGAACAACTGGTTACGCAATTAATCCAGCACGTGACTTAGGTCCTCGTATTGCGCATTTCTTCCTTCCAATCGCAGGAAAAGGCGGTTCGAACTGGAAGTATGCATGGATTCCGGTTGTAGGTCCAATTTTAGGTGGTTCACTTGCAGGTTTATTCCATCAAGTGGTATTTGAAGGTAAACAGAATGTAGCACTTATTTATGTGATAATTGCAACTGTGATTGTACTAGCAATCTCTTATATGACAAGCAAAAAGAGTCAAAACAATACAAATAGTAGAAAAGTAGCATAAGGGGGAGACGAATATGAAAAAATATATTCTTTCATTAGACCAAGGAACTACAAGTTCACGTGCCATTCTTTTTAATAAAGAAGGAAAAATTGTTCATGTAGCACAAAAAGAATTTACACAGCATTTTCCAAAGCCAGGTTGGGTAGAGCATAATGCACAAGAAATTTGGGGATCGATTTTAGCAGTTATTGCAACTTGTTTGAGCGAAGCTGATGTAAAGCCAGAACAAGTTGCTGGTATCGGGATTACAAACCAACGTGAAACAGCAGTTGTATGGGATAAAGAAACAGGTAAACCAATCTATAACGCAATCGTATGGCAATCTCGTCAAACAGTTGAAATTTGCGATGAGTTAAAAGAAAAAGGCTATAGCGATATGGTTCGTGAAAAAACTGGTTTGTTAATTGATGCATACTTCTCTGGTACGAAAGTGAAATGGATTTTAGACAACGTAGAAGGTGCAAGAGAGAAAGCAGAACGCGGCGAATTATTATTCGGAACGATTGATACATGGCTTGTATGGAAATTGTCTGGTGGTAAAGTACATGTAACAGACTATTCAAATGCATCACGTACTTTAATGTATAACATTCATGATTTACAGTGGGACGATGAGCTTCTAGAGATGTTAACAGTACCGAAAAGCATGCTTCCAGAAGTACGTCAATCTTCTGAAGTATATGGTCATACAGTGGACTATCATTTCTTTAACCAAAACATACCGATTGCAGGTATTGCAGGTGACCAACAAGCAGCGTTATTTGGGCAAGCTTGCTTCGGTGAAGGTATGGCGAAGAACACGTACGGAACTGGTTGTTTCATGTTAATGAATACAGGTGAAAAAGCAGTTGCATCTGAGCATGGCCTATTAACAACAATTGCATGGGGCTTAGATGGAAAAGTGGAATATGCATTAGAAGGAAGTATTTTCGTAGCAGGTTCTGCAATTCAATGGTTACGTGACGGAATGCGCATGTTTAAGGATGCAAGTGAAAGTGAAGTCTATGCATCTCGCGTTGAATCAACAGATGGTGTCTATGTTGTTCCTGCATTCGTGGGATTAGGAACACCATATTGGGATAGTGAAGTACGCGGAGCGGTATTTGGAGTAACGCGTGGCACAACGAAAGAACACTTTATTCGTGCAACGCTAGAATCATTAGCATACCAAACGAAAGATGTATTATGTGCAATGGAAGCAGATTCAGGTATTGAACTGAAAACATTACGCGTTGATGGCGGAGCAGTTAAGAATAACTTCTTAATGCAGTTCCAAAGTGATATGTTAGATGTTCCAGTAGAGCGTCCAGAAGTGAACGAAACAACTGCTTTAGGAGCAGCATATTTAGCAGGTCTTGCAGTTGGATATTGGGAAAACCAAGAGGAAATTAGAGCGCAGTGGAATATGGATAAAAGCTTTACACCAGCAATGGAAGCGGAAACAAGCGAAGAGCTATACGCGGGCTGGAAAAAGGCAATTGCAGCAACAAAAGCTTTTAAATAATCATAGACAGTGTTATAATGATGATAAGTTAATAATTCGGTAGGAGATATGGAGAGACCACAACACGCTATAGAAGCGATTTCTATAGTGATGTTCGTGGTCTCTTTTCCGTATCAAAGGGAGGAATTACCATGAAATTTTCAAGCAAACAACGTAAAGACGTATTAAACGAAGTGAATAAACAAGAGTTAGATGTGATCGTAATTGGTGGTGGTATTACTGGTTCTGGTATTGCATTAGATGGAGCAACACGTGGATTATCAACAATTGTGTTTGAAATGCAAGACTTTGCAGCAGGTACATCAAGTCGTTCAACAAAGCTTGTACACGGCGGCTTACGTTATTTGAAACAATTGGAAGTGAAGATGGTAGCAGAGGTTGGGAAAGAGCGTGCGATCGTATATGAGAACGGTCCCCATGTGACAACACCAGAGTGGATGTTACTTCCATTCCATACAGGTGGGACATTTGGTTCGTTCAGTACATCAATCGGTCTTCGTGTATATGACTTCTTAGCGGGGGTAAAACGAAGCGAGCGTAGAAAGATGTTTAGCCGTGAAGAAACGATGAAAAAAGAACCACTTGTTAAACAAGAAGGATTAAAAGGCGGCGGCTATTACGTAGAATATCGTACAGATGATGCTCGTTTAACAATTGAAGTGATGAAAGAAGCAATTGAACACGGTGCAAAAGCAGTAAACTATGCAAAAGTAGACGGGTTCTTATATAAAGATGGAAAAGTATGTGGTGTACGTGTTATCGACTTATTAGATGGAGAAGTATATGAAGTGTACGGTAAAAAAATTGTAAACGCAGCGGGTCCTTGGGTTGATACGCTTCGTGAAAAAGATAATTCGAAAAAAGGAAAAGTACTGCAGTTATCAAAAGGTGTTCATTTAGTAATCGATCAAAAACGTTTCCCACTTGGGCAAGCAATCTATTTTGATACGCCAGATAAACGTATGGTCTTTGCGATTCCACGCGGTGGAAAAACGTATGTAGGCACAACAGATACGTTCTATGATAAAGATGCGGCAGTACCACAAATGACAACAGAGGATCGCACATATATTATTAATGCGATCAACTATATGTTCCCAACTGTAAAGATTACAGAGAAAGATATTGAATCAAGCTGGGCTGGTGTACGTCCACTCATTTATGAAGAAGGAAAGAATGCTTCTGAAATCTCTCGTAAAGATGAAATTTGGACTTCTGAATCTGGCTTAATTACAATTGCTGGTGGGAAATTAACAGGCTATCGTAAAATGGCAGAGATGGTAGTAGATTATGTAACGAATTTACTACAAAAAGAAGGTCATGGCTCATATCCGAAAAGTGAAACGAAACATATGCCGATCTCTGGCGGTCATGTAAGTGGATCTAAACAATTTCCAACATTCGTTGCAAACAAAGCACAAGAAGGTACAAAATATGGTTTAACGACAGAACAAGCAGAGCAATTTGCAAAATTCTATGGCTCTAACGTTGATGTTCTCTTTAACTTAGCGAAACAATATAAAGAAGAAGCAAAAGAGTATAATATGCCATTAGACGTGCTTGTACCACTTGTATACGCAATGGACTACGAAATGACAGCAAAACCAGTTGACTTCTTCATCCGCCGCAGAGGGGCTGTATTCTTCAACATTCATTGGGTATATGACTGGAAAGAAACAGTGA
Source organism: Bacillus sp. DX4.1 (assembly GCF_030348195.1). Lineage (NCBI taxonomy): Bacteria > Bacillati > Bacillota > Bacilli > Caryophanales > Bacillaceae > Bacillus > Bacillus sp. DX4.1. The sequence goes on from NZ_JAUCFT010000008.1 coordinate 1,116,781, forward strand.
TTGGGTATATGGCAGTGAAACTAGGCTGGAGCAAAGAAGAACAGATGAAATATACAGCTGAGTTAGAAAAAGCGTTAATGGATGCGGTAGTACCTGTAGATCAACAAAAACAAGCAGCAGCATTAGCATAATAAGAACCCCCTGAAGGAAAACCTCAGGGGGTTTTTGTTTATAGAGAAGCTTGTTTATAAGAAAAATTCAAATTGAAAAACGATATGGGGAGTCTAAAAAGTAAAATAAAAAGGCTGTCAGGAAAGAACCTGACAGCCTAAAAGACCGGTAAACACCAGGCTTTTACTATACATTATTTTTGTGCAGCTTCTGCTTTTGGAGCATCAAAAATCTTTTTTAAATCTTTATCTTCGACTTTTACATCAGCCTTTTTCATTTCTTTTGCTACAAAATCACTCATAAATGCAGCATCTTGTGCTTTACTTGCAGCAAGCTCTTTTTTAATTGTTTCTTTTTCTTCATTGAATGGTTTTGAATCTTTTATATCAGTTATTTTAATGATGTGGTAACCAAATTGAGATTTAACAGGCTCACTTACTTCATCTTTTTTCATTTTGAAAGCAGCATCTTCAAATTCTTTCACAAGAGTGCCAGGCTTTAATTCACCAAGGTCGCCACCTTTTTGGGCAGAGCCTGTATCTTGAGATTCAGCTTTTGCTACTTCTTCAAATGATTTACCTTGTGCAAGCTCTTCTTTTACCTTTTTCGCAGCTTCTTCATCTTTTACAAGAATATGTTTTGCGAAAACTTTTTTATCACGATAGTTCTTTTTCGCGTCATCGTCGCTAATTGTTTTTGCAATTGCAGCCTCCATCGCTAATTTGCTACGAATGCTGTTTTTGATTGTTTTTTCATCAGTGTTATATTGTTTTAATACTGCATCAAATTGATCGCCGTATTGCTTTTTGAAAGTAGCAAATTCTTCATCTACTTTTTTGTCATCAACTTTGTAGTTTTTAGTAAAAACTTTTTCCATAACAAGGGTACGTAATACGTTTTCACCTTGTGTTTTTTTCATTGCATCGTAAAATTCGTCTTTCGTTACATCACCAGCTTTTGATGTGACAACTTTATCAGATGTTCCACATGCGGATAAGGCAATCACACTTGTTGCTGCTAAGGCAAGCATAGCTTTCTTCATTCAATAAACACTCCTACTATTATGTATTTTTAATTTATCCCGTACGAATGAGCAACCCTCTCATTTGAGATTGTGCTTACTCATAAGAGCCCGATTAAGTCGTACTGGTTCAGCTTTCATATAAGAGGATTTTCTCCCCTGAAAAGCTGATGTAACAGGGCTTACCGTAACTAGGGATAAAATCTAGCTGAAGGTAATTTTATTCTATAGTATAGGCAATATGTACAAAATTTAATATATCATATTTCGACGTCTTTTCCTATTGATAAAGAAAAATTACCCATTTGTTTGATGGAGATTGTCAGATTGTAGAAAGGTACCATTTTGGGCGGATGTGCATATAAAGGAAACAGGAGGGATATGGTGTATGAATTCGTATCTTATTTTATTACTTGTACTGTTTATTTTATTAGTTATAATAGGTATAATTTGCTTATAGAGGAAAAAAGTGAGGAAAGGGCTTTCCTCACTTTGCCTGAAACATAATTTCTATATAACTAGAAATTAATAGAATGGTAATACATACATTGATAACCCGAAAGACGCTCTTTTGACGGTGCTCGGACATTTGTTTCCGCTCGCACAGTGTATGTGTCAGGAAATTCGTGTAGAATAGAACAATAAGTGCAAATGTGACAAAAACAATCTCTATAAGAGTCACGAGGAGATACCCCCTTTTGGCCAAAATACATATACTTTTATATATTGTATCATACGATATTTTGTTCGTGTTATAAAATTCAGAAATAGAAGACCTTGTGTTAGAAAGTGAGGGGAGAAAATGGACGTTGTAAAACGATTAGAGCAAGCTGAATATTATGTAGAACTTATTTTCAAAATGGTCGACGAAGATAAGTGTCCATTTTATTCTTTAATTATAAAGAAAAAAGTTCGAAAAAAGGATATTGAACGTGTGCTTACTCTTTGTGAAGAACTAAATAAACAATACATACTGGAAAAGCAAGAAGGCTTGCTTTTGTTTGATGCTCTTTTAGAACAATTTGAAAAAGCGCTTCCACATCAGCTCGAGGTAAACGAGACTGCAGAAGCGCTAGAAAGACAAGGTTTATTTCAGCCAATCATGCAAGAATTTTTACGTATGATTGCTCAAAAATGATTGGTAATCTATTTCTTAATCAATTTTTTATCTTGTTCTGTGAAATTTTCCTCAATACTTTCCAAGGACTTTTCAAAAATATCGATAAAATCTTGTCCGTAGATATTTCTTAAAATGGCGATTAATTCAATATTTTCAGGGAATTTACCATAAAAATTGCGAAGAGCAAGAGCACCATTAAAGACGGAATTATTTTCAGGGTCATACTCCTCCATTAATTGAAGTAGTAATTCTTCCCCTTTTTCTGTAATTTCAATATACGTATTTCGCTTATCATCTTCTTTTTTGGAGAACACAAGAAAGCCGCGCTCTTCAAGCTTTTTAGAAAAGTTAAATGCTGTAGATACGTGCATAACACCAAACTTTGCAATTTCAGAAATCGAAGCCCCTTTTAAATGATAAGCAATTGATAAAATATGATGCTCATTAATATTTAAATCATATGGTTTAATCCACTGCTGCCAATCTTTTTCTACACATTTCCATAATGCTTTTGACAATTGAGCAATGCGTTGGCTGAAAATCATTGCTTCTTTTACCGAATAATCTTTTTCCCCACTTTTCATTCACTCACCCACTTTTCCATTCTTATTCATTAATATCTATTATGCCAGTAAAATAAAAATTAATAAAGTGTTTTTGTGAGAATTGTGAAAATTTTTTGGTAAAGCTATACTCTTATACAAATCATGCATAATAGTGGAAGCGCTTTAGTTGTGAAAATCACGAGTGTTATCTTTAAAGAAGAGGGGATAACATATATTGTAAATGCATAAAAACACGACACATCTGTGTGATATGTCGTGTTTAGAGGAATATTTATAAAAAATATTTGTTATACGCAAAAACTAAGGATGTAAACTGTTTTACGCTTTTTCAGGAACTGCTTGCTGCAATTTCTCAATTGATTTTTGAATGTCTTTAATTTCTTGTTCAATATGATGTTTGTTTTGAGAAATATCTTGTTTCCATGTAGAAAGTGTATCTTGCATATCATTTTTTAATTCTTGAAAGACTTCTTTACCTTCTGATGCTGTTTCAACAATTTGACGTTTTAACAGTTTCGTATCAGCAGTAATATCAGCCAATGTCTTTTTAATGTCAGTTCCTTTTTCTTTTAGCTTGCTACGCATATCTTTTCCAGAAGAAGGAGTAGAGAAAAGAACGGCAAGTCCAGCGATAGCACCACCGCAAATTACACCTGTTACAAAGGATTTAGCTTTTGACATAAAAGGAAACCTCCTTATTTTTTGTTTGTATTCATGTTGTATAAAACAGTGCATATGCTTAAGACAAGGGGGGAGAAAAGTGAAACTTGTAACAACAATTTGCTTTATTGTAAGTCTTTTCTTTCTTGCACGTGCCATGCATTTACTGTTATTTGTAAAACAAAAAAGATCGTATCCTCCAGCGTTTTGGGTCAAGAAACAAGCGATGCAGTACGTTTCTTTTGGAGGCGTAGGCTTGTTATGTACGATCTTATTTTATATGTTGCAATAGTTGTTATATTCGTTATATTCGTCCCATTCTAATAGTGAATAGATATAAGCTCGATTGAGTTTATTAAAAATCATGCCTAATTTTATTTTACACTATTTGCAATGGTACTCGCGATGTTTTGTAAATTTTCCGTTGTGTATTCATTTTGATGCGATTTCCAAACCGCACCAAAACCATCGTTTTCACCGTAGCGTGGAATTAAATGAAGGTGGAAGTGGAATACAGTTTGTCCAGCTTTTTCACCGTTGTTGTTTAAAAGGTTAAAGCCAACTGGGTTGTATTCATCTTTAATTGCGTTTGAAATTTTAGGAACGACAGAAAAAATATGTGCTGCAATTTCTGGTGTTAAGGCAAATACATCTTGTTTATGTACTTTTGGAATAACAAGCGTATGTCCTTTTGTTACTTGACTAATATCTAGAAATGCGAGTACATGTTCGTCTTCATATACTTTTGAGCAAGGAATTTGTCCTGCAATGATTTTACAAAAAATACAATTATCCGCTGTATGATTCATATCTCTCATCCTTTCAGTGGTCTTAGCCGTATTTTAACATAATTACATAGGAGAACAAACACGAAAAACAGGAAGCTGACTTAGCTTCCTGTTTTCTGAAGAAGGATTGAAAAAGCATTTAGTTGATTTACCTTTAGCAGACACCTCATTTATTTAGGAAATGCGTGGTAATTCGACTTGTATTCTGCCGTCGACACCCCATTTACAATGAAATGATGTTGCAACCCTTTATGAAATGAAATTGTTTATTTTATAAAACAGTATATACTCTCCTCGAGACACCCCGTTTCTAAAATAAAACAAACTATCTGACTTCTTGTAAACTGTCCTTGTCCATGATAGACACCCCGTTTCATGATGATTTCGCTAGGCTATATTCATCACTTTGGTGGTTGCTTTTTCAATGTGTTCCTTCTTCATTCATTATCATGTCCCGTTTTGTAAAAGATATGCAAAGAAATTTTTTTTTTTTGAAGAAATTTGATACTATATAAATCCATTTTGATTTTTCGACATATAAGCCGCGGCTATGGATAATAAAAGGTGATCTGCACTCGTTTTCTCTCATTGTTTTCACTGTGTCTGGGGCAGGAAAAGGAACTGACCGCTTCTATGCATGGCCGGATGCTCTCTCCCACCTAAAAAGAAGGGTTTTATGTCGGTTTTTTAATTTGTACTTATATATGTAGTATCTTTCATTTTTTGGTAAGATGAGTATACATAAAAGTTAACAAAAGATACGCTTGATTAAAGGCGGAAGAATATGAGGAAGAAAGTGGTGTCATATGGAACAGTTATTACGAGTGGAAAATGTCACAGGAGGATATACGAAGCGGCCTGTATTGCAAAATGTTTCATTCTCTGTCAATAAAGGAGAACTTGTCGGCTTAATTGGTTTAAATGGTGCCGGTAAAAGTACAACCATTAAACATATTATTGGTTTAATGGAACCGAAAAAAGGAACTGTAACCATTAATGGAAAAACAATTCGAGAGGATATGACAGCGTATCGCTCTAGCTTTTCATTTATCCCTGAAACACCTGTGTTATATGATGAGTTAACATTAGAAGAGCATTTAAAGTTAACAGCGATGGCATATGGCGTGGGTGAGAAGCAATATGAGGAACGTGTACAGCAGTTGTTAAAGGAATTCCGAATGACGAATCGTTTAAAATGGTTCCCAGCTCATTTTTCAAAAGGAATGAAGCAAAAAGTGATGATCATGAGCGCATTTCTTGTTGAGCCATCCCTATATATTGTAGACGAGCCGTTTGTTGGGCTTGATCCGTTAGCGATTCAATCGCTCCTGCAAATGATGAATCAAATGAAAAAGAGCGGTGCGGGTATTTTAATGAGTACACATATTTTAGCAACAGCGGAGCGTTACTGTGATTCCTTTATTATTTTACATCAAGGTGAAATTCGAGCACAGGGAACATTAGTAGCGCTGCAGGAACAATTTAACCTGCCTGGAGCAGCGCTTGATGATATTTATATTGCGTTAACAAAGGAAGAAGATTATGAATAGTAAGGTGTTATGGAAAGAAAGATTTAGACACTTTTTAAAAGAAATTCGTACATACAGTAAATACGTATTTAATGATCATTTGAAATTTATTTTTGTGTTTATCATTGGTGCGGGTGCATTTTATTATCAGCAATGGTTACAGACCCTGACACCTTCATTTCCCACGGCCTTCGTAATTGCTGTGTTGTTTGGATTCGTATTAACAGCAGGATCGATTCAAACATTATTAAAAGAAGCGGATCTCGTGTATTTGCTTCCTGTTGAAGAAAAGTTAAAACCATATTTTACAAAAGCATTTCTGTTTACGTTTATCGTTCAGCTATATGTTGTAGCGATGGTGGCGGCAGCACTTGCTCCGCTTTATTTCCAACAAATGAAGCAAACAGGAGCAACTTATATATGGATTGTACTCGCTGTAGTTTTCGTGAAGGGCTGGAATTTATTTATAACGTGGGAAAAGTCATCTATGACAGATGGACGATTTCACCGCGTTGATTGGTTTATCCGGTTTGTACTAAATGCATTTTTTGTCTATTTTCTTGTAGAACGAGCTTCTGTAATTTATGTAGGGATAATCGTCTTTGTGATGGCGATCTATCTTGTGTTTATACATCAAAACGGAAAAGGAAAACCGCTAAACTGGGAATACTTAATTGCAGAAGAAGGAAAAAAAATGATGTTCCTATATCGCATTGCAAACATGTTTGTCGATGTGCCGGCATTAAAAGAACGAGTATCACGCCGAAAATGGCTTGATTTTATTCTTAAAATAATTGGTGAAAAGCGTACATATTTATATTTGTATACACGTACATTTTTACGATCTGGAAACTATTTCGGTTTATATATTCGTTTGCTTGTCATCGGCGGTGTCATTCTTTACTTTATCCCATTTTTATATGGACGTTTTATTGTAGGCCTTGTGTTTTTATACTTAATTGGCTATCAGCTGTTAAGTCTTTGGAAGCATCATCGTTTGAAACTATGGCTTGATTTATATCCGGTGTCCTCAGAAGAAAAGAAAAAGGATTTTCTTAGCTTGCTAAATGCGTTACTTTGCATCGGCGGTGTCATTTTCACAATCGTATTTGCTGCCGCAACAAAAGATCTGATCATGACATGTATTTTATTTGCTGGCAGTATATTATTTAGTATCGGCTTTGTATATCAATATGGAGCAAAACGTATCGATCGTCTAAATTGAAGAGGATGTTCAAAAAGTCCGGTAAAGATAGCCGCCCTATTTCTTATTCTCCTTTTTGAACACGTAATTGAAAGGAAGGAACCTATGACTGATTATGAAAAGAAGGTCATAATAGAAGTGCAGCAGTGGAAGAGTACCATCACGAAAGATTCTTCTATGATGACGCGCTTATCCAAAAAAATACAAACGAAAGTACAACAGCTTATTCCCGAAAAAGTACAAAGCGTGTTAACGGAAACGATTAAAAAAATGGTGCAGAGCATTAGTGCTGGTTCCAATTTTGTAAAACCAAAATTAAAAGAAACAGATTGGTCATTGCAAAGAAGAGATGAAGAAGTGTTCAAAAAAATGGACGAGTATAAAAAGATTGCAGCGGCAGAAGGGGCAGGAACTGGAGCAGGTGGTATTTTACTTGGACTTGCTGATTTTCCGCTTCTACTTAGCATTAAAATTAAATTTTTATTTGATGCAGCTACCATTTATGGATTTGATACGAGTAAAGAAGAAGAGCGTCTTTTTATTCTTCATGTCTTCCAACTTGCTTTTTCAAGCGATGACTACCGCAGAGAGATATGGAAAGCGATTGAAACGTGGGATACAAATAAAGAAAACCATGTTGACTGGGAGAAATTTCAGCAGGAGTATCGTGATTATATTGATTTAGCGAAGATGTTACAGCTCGTACCCATCATAGGAGCCCCGGTTGGAGCTTATGCCAACTATCAATTATTACAGCGACTGGGAGAAGTGACGATGAATTGTTATCGTGTTCGGTCGCTTCAGCAAAAAGGAATAGTTATTTAAGGAAAAAGCTTTCACAAGATGTGAAAGCTTTTTTCTTTTCTGACTACTCCCACAGCTAAAGAAATGGGCTTCCTGGAGCTAAATTCTGTGATATATACAAAAATGCAAACGAATGATGATCTCCATTCATGTGGCACGGATGGAAGTTTCACTTGTATTTCTATATGAATCCATTTTGATTTTTCGACATATAAGCCGCGGCTATGGATAACAAAAGGTGACCTGCACACGTTTTCTCTCTTTGTTTTCACTATGTCTGGGCAGGAAAAGGATCTGACCGCTTCTATGCATGGCCGGATGCTCTCTCCCACCTAAAAAGAAGGGTTATATGTCGTTTTTTTAATTTATATTTATATATAAAACATTTTTTCTAGTATTTTCTTGTTTTACCATTAGGGTTTTTGTATGATATTGGTATATTTTACAATAAGGTAGTAGACTACTAGATTTCGAAAGTTGGAGTGATTAGATGCAGCCGTTAGAAAATGAGATTCATCCCGATATGGTCAAAGTGTGGCAAATTCGTGCATTGATTGAGGCGGGAATCGGATTAATTGTTGTTATTGCGTATTTCGTTTTTATGATTAAGTTTAACTGGTGGGGCTGGCTTTTCGGTGTGCTTGTTCTCTCGCTTATTATTTATACACCGTTTGATTATTTGATATTTCCAAAGTTACGTCAACGCTATCATAGTTATCAATTAAATGAAGAGGAACTAGAAATTCAACATGGAATGTTTGTTGTAAAACGTGTATTAGTCCCAATGATGCGTGTGCAACATGTTACGATTGAACAAGGTCCCATTATGCGAAAACATGGATTAGCAGAATTACAAATTTCAACTGCGGCTACCTCTCATAGTATTCCAGGTTTAACGATGAGAGAGGCAGAGCAATTAAAGCGGCAAATTGCAGAGCTTGCGAAAGTGAGTGATGAGGATGTATAAGAGGCAGCATCCGATTACCATTTTGCTAGAACTAAAAATATCTCACCTATTACCAGGGATTATTCCATTAATTAGTTTAAAGGGAGACTTTCCATTTTGGTACATGATTCCCATTGCAATTTTTGTTGCAACTATTTTGTTTGCCTTTATAAATTGGTATTACAAAATATATTGGGTTGAAGATAATGTACTACATATAAAACACGGAATGTTTGTAAAAAAGGAAAGTTATTTAAATAAAGAGCGTGTGCAAACGATTAATACAAGTTCTAATGTAATTTATCAATTGTTAGGATTAACAAGATTAAAAATTGAAACAGCTGGCGGTGGAAATGAACCTGAAGTCGCACTTGCGGGAATTAAGGAAGAGGAAGCAAAAGATTTAATTGCTTTATTAAATGAAGGACAAAGTATTAAAAATGAGAAACAGGAAGAAAGCAACAATCCGACCGCTGAAACAAACGCAACGGTATATAAATTAACTATAAAAGAAATTCTTCTCGCATCAGTTACATCTGGTCAATTTGGCTTGTTATTTTCATTTTTATTAGTCTTTGCGCAGGAGTTATATGAATACATTCCAAAGAGTATTTTGAACCCAATCGAAAAATATGTAAAAGATAGCGATGTATATGGCTGGGTGTATATGGCGGTTGTATTACTTTTCATATCATGGCTTATTTCAACGATTTCTTATGCATTGAAACATGCAAACTTTACCGTCTATAGAAGAGGGAATGAAGTTCGTATTTCGCAAGGGTTACTGGAGAAGAAAGAACTCGTGTTAAAATTGCACCGCATTCAGGCAATTACTATAAAAGAAGCAATCCTTCGTCAGCCATTTGGATATTGTTCCGTTCATGTGGAAATTATTCAAAGTGTGGAAAAAGATAATATGAATGTGACTCTCCATCCTCTTATGAAAAAAAGAGATGTACAAAAGTTACTGGAATATTTGCAATTGCCATACGAGATGGAAGAGAATGTAACACGTTTGCCAAAAAAGGCAATGCGACGATACCTCATTTACAGCTGGATATTCTTCGTTATTCTTGCTTTGCCAATTACAGGGGTAAGTATTTACTTTAAACAATATATAGGGCTATTTCTTTTAATTCCTGTATTCTTGTTTTTCACGCTTCTTGGATATGGAAAGTATATAACCGGGGGATATGCATTACAGCGTGATCAATTAACGCTTGTGTATCGCGGTATTGCGAAACATACAGGATTAGTAAAAAAAAGACATGTCCAATCGATGACGAAAAGTCAAACTTATTTTCAGAGGAAAGATCAATTATGTACGTTTATGTTTGCGGTAGCTTGTACAGGTGCTGGCCGGCATTATGAATTAAAACACACTCGATTAGAGGATGTTGATCGTATACATAATTGGTATAAGCAGAGAAAAAACACCCTTGCGTAAGGGTGTTTTTTATTTAAGTTATTTTTTACAGAGAACTACCTTTATGCTTGTACATCAAATGTCGTTACAAAAGATGGTCTTGAAAAAATACTTTTTTGTGGCTCTGCACTAGCTTGTGCAGGGCGTTTTTTGTGTGCTCTTTCAAAAGACTGTGATTCTTGCCAATCTTTGAAGTTCTGTTCGCTTTCCCACATTGTTAAGATGACATACGTATCATCTGTTAACGGACGAAGAACACGGATCGCTTGGAAGCCAGGTTCGTTTTCAATGAGTCCTGCACGGTTTTGGAAACGGTTTTCAAAAGTGGCTCTGCCTTCTTCTGTAACAGAGATGTTGTTACATACAATAAAGCCTGCTTGTCCTTTAAATTCTCCTACAGCATCTAATACATCATATTGAAGTGATCCTTGCACACCTTCTTCAATGTTCTCTTTATAAAACATGTCTTTTTCATTACTTTTTGCGATGAAATGTGGTTGTTCTAGAGGTGTTTCGTATGAAATAATCGCTTTCATTTATAATGCCCCCTTTAGTATGGTGATTCTATTCGTGCTTGTTCAAAAAGGAGAATAAAGAAATGCGACAGCTATCTTTACCAGACTTTTTGAACATTCTCTATTATAACAACTTCTGTAAAAAACTTCGAAGATTATACATAAAGATAATTGTTTTTCAAATAATAAACGTACCATCATTTGGAAAGAAGGCCGATGTATGAAGAAAGCAAAGTGGATCCTAATTAGCGGCGTAGCGGTATTTGTAGTTGCGATCGTTTTATATAAACTGATTGTATTAGCTGGCGGTTATATGATGGATGAAAAAAGACTTGTTTTCCACTCTTCATCACGTATTGTTGATCAGCAAGGAAAAGAAATTACAAAGCTTTACATAGAAAATAGAGAGCTTGTACCGGTAGAACAAATTCCGAAGCATGTACAACAAGCGTTTGTAGCAGTGGAAGATTCTCGTTTTTATGAACATCATGGCATTGATTTTCCATCGGTCTTCCGTGCGTTATATAAAGATGCTTTAGCTGGTGAGAAGATAGAAGGCGGAAGTACGATTACACAACAGCTTGTCAAAAATGTTTTTTTAACACACGAAAAAACGTTGAAACGTAAATTGAAAGAAGTAGCGATTGCTCTTCAATTAGAACAAAAATATACGAAGCAGCAGCTTCTTGAAATGTACGTGAATCATATTTATTTCGGTCACGGTGCATATGGGATTCAGGCGGCAGCAAAGCTATATTTTAATAAAGATGTACAGCAATTGACAGTTGAAGAAGGGGCGATGCTTGCTGGCCTGCCGAAAGCCCCAAATGGATATTCTCCATTTCTATATCCAGAAAAGAGCAAAGCACGCCGAGATTTAGTGTTATCACTTATGCATCAGCAAGGATATGTATCAGCAGAAGATACAGTCCGCTATCAAGGAAAAACAATCGCTCTTCATAACAATCAGAATGAACGTGAACTTGCCTATATGCCATACATTGATATGGTAGTAGATGAAGCGGCGCGTCTGTATGGGTTATCGCATCAAGAGGTGCTCCGCGGCGGGTATACATTTGTTGTACCTATGAATGAAAAGATACAAAAGGTAGCGTATGATCAATTTCAAGATGCACGTAACTTTCCAGGAAAAGGCGATGGTGCACAAGGTGCTTTCTTGTTAATGGATAATGAAACGGGAGGGATTAAAGCGGCGATTGGTGGCCGACAATACGTTTCAAGAGGATTTAATAGGGTGTATGCAAAAAGGCAGCCAGGATCTGTTTTAAAGCCACTCCTTGTGTACGCACCAGCCCTTGAAACAAAAAAGTATAATCCTTATTCTTTATTAACAAATGAACGCACATCGTTTGAAGGATATGCACCGCGAAATTATAATCACCAATATTCAAAAGAAGTAACGATGTATGATGCATTGCTAGAATCCACAAATGTACCAGCTGTATCTCTGTTACATGAAATGGGTGTAGAGCAAGGAAAGCAATATTTAGAGAAAGGAAATATTCGTATTCCAGAATCTGGTTTAAGTGCAGCGCTTGGTGGTTTAAAAGAAGGCGTTTCTCCTTTTGAACTTGTGAAGATGTATCGTGCTTTTTTAGCCAATGGAAAAATTATTGAGCCACATGTCATTGAAAAAGTGTTCAATCGACACGGAGAAATGATTGGAGAATCGTCTAAGAGTGAAACGAAAATTTTCTCAAAACAAACGGCTTGGTATATGACCAAAATGCTAGAAGGTGTTGTAAAAGAAGGAACAGCAAGAGCGGGAGAATATAGTGGTGCGCTAGCTGGGAAAACAGGAACAACATCGCTTTCGAATCAAGATGCAGGTGCACGAGACTTTTGGTTTGTCGGGTATACACCAAGTTTAGTAGGAGCGGTGTGGATTGGGTATGATCGTACGGATAAAGAGCATCAGCTACATGATGGAAGTTCGTCGGCGACACAATTATTTAAAACGATTTTAACGAAAGCAAATGTACGGGATAAACAAGACTTTAGCCAACCAAAAGGTGTTGAAACCATTGGAAGGCCAATTCGCTTACGTAAACTTGACAAGGTAGAAGTGAAGTTATCTTTTAGTCCATTTGGTTTGTTTACCGCTAATCTGCAATGGAACCCACTTTCTGATAAACGGATCGCATACCGAATTTATAAAGTAGAGCAAGGCAAGGCAGTTCATGTTGGGACAGTGAAAGGTATAGGAGAGTACGAGGTGAAGTTCATTAATGTCTTTTCTAAGCCGAGCTTTTATGTTGTGCCGTACAACCCACAAACAAATCGAGAAGGAGAAAAAACAAAAGTAGTTAAACCGTAATTTTTGCTTATGATATAATAAGAATGTTGTGAAAAATGACAAGTTTTTTACGAACGTTTGTGTCAATTTCATGAACAACGTACATAATATTGTGCATTTTGTTTTTACAAGCTGTATAGTAAAAAAAGATAAATAGGATAGGGTTTGTTAGATGCATGGGTAAGGAAGGGAGCAAGGGTCTTGGTAAGAAATATAAATGAGACATTTTTAAAAGCGTGTATTGGGGAACGAACGGAATATGTACCAGCATGGTATATGCGACAAGCAGGTCGTTCACAGCCTGAATATAGAAAGATAAAAGAGAAATATTCTTTATTTGAAATTACACACCAACCAGAGCTATGTGCATATGTAACAAAGCTTCCAGTTGATCAATATAATGTAGACGCGGCGATTCTTTATAAGGATATTATGTCACCACTTCCAGCGATTGGTGTTGATGTTGAGATTAAATCAGGAATCGGACCGGTTATCGATAATCCAATTCGCTCTTTACAGGACGTAGAGAAGCTTGGTGAAATTCATCCTGAAGAAGACGTACCGTATGTATTAGATACAATCCGTCTATTAACAACAGAAATGTTAGATGTTCCGCTAATTGGTTTTTCAGGGGCGCCATTTACGTTAGCGAGCTATATGATTGAGGGTGGACCTTCTCGTAACTACCATAAAACGAAGGCATTTATGTATACAGAGCCGAAAGCTTGGTTTGCTTTAATGGATAAGCTTGCAGATTTGGTTGTTTCTTATTTGAAAGCACAAATTGGGGCGGGAGCCAAGGCAGTTCAAGTCTTTGATTCGTGGGTTGGAGCGGTAAATGTAGCAGATTATCGTATGTTTATTAAGCCAGCAATGGAGCGTATTTTCACTGAACTTCGAGGTATGAACGTTCCGATGATTATGCACGGCGTAGGAGCAGGTCATTTAGCAAATGAATGGCATGATCTACCTCTTGATGTAGTTGGTCTTGACTGGCGCTTGCCAATTGAAGAAGCACGTGCTCGCGGTATTCATAAAGCGGTACAAGGGAATATGGATCCTTCTATATTACTTGCGCCATGGCATGTCATTGAAGAACATGTGAAAGGCATTTTAGATCAAGGAATAAAGCAGCCTGGTTACGTATTTAACTTAGGTCACGGCGTGTTCCCAGAAGTAAACCCAGAAATATTAAAACGTTTAACAGCATTTATTCATGATTATTCTAAAGGGCAACTAGCGAAGTAAAGGAGAATACGCGTATGAAAAAGAAAATCGGATTGCTTGTGATGGCATATGGAACGCCGTATAACGAAGAAGATATTGAGCGTTATTATACGCACATTCGCAGGGGACGAAAGCCGAGCCCAGAAATGTTAGAAGACTTAACGGAACGCTATCGTGCAATCGGCGGTATTTCTCCTTTAGCGACAATTACGCTAGAACAAGCGAAAAAAGTAGAAAAACGTTTAAATGAAGTACAAAATGATGTTGAATTTCACATGTATCTCGGTTTAAAACATATTGAACCGTTCATTGAAGATGCGGTACAAGAAATGCATAAAGACGGGATTGAAGAAGCGATTGCTCTTGTTCTTGCGCCGCATTATTCTACATTTAGCGTGAAATCATATGTCGGACGAGCGCAAGAAGAAGCGGAAAAACTAGGGAATTTAACGATTCATGGTATTGATAGTTGGTATAAAGAACCGAAGTTTATTGAGTACTGGGTAGACAAAGTGAAAAAAATATATGATGGCATGACAGTAGACGAACGTGAAAAAGCAGTTTTAATTGTGTCTGCTCATAGTTTGCCGGAGAAAATTATTGCTTTAGGTGACCCATATCCAGAGCAGTTAAATGAAACAGCTGACTATATTGCACATGGTGCGGAAGTTCGTAACTATGCAGTTGGTTGGCAAAGTGCAGGAAATACACCGGATCCATGGATTGGACCAGATGTACAAGATTTAACGAGAGAGTTACATGAAAAGTATGGTTACACTTCATTTGTATATGCGCCGGTTGGTTTTGTAGCTGAACATTTAGAAGTATTATATGACAATGACATTGAATGTAAAATCGTTACAGAAGAAATTGGGGCAAAATATTATCGCCCAGAAATGCCAAACGCATCAGACGCATTTGTTTCTTGTTTAGTAGATGTAGTATTACAGAAACAAACAACTGTTTCGTAATGTTAGGAAAGGAGGAACCATTTTGAAGAAGAAAGTCGTTATCATCGGCGGTGGAATTACAGGTTTAACAACTGCGTATTACTTACAAAAGGAAATTCGCGAAAAAGGATTGCCGATTGATACAATGTTAATAGAAGCATCAGGCAAACTTGGAGGGAAAATTCATACCGTTCAAAAAGATGGATTTACAATTGAACGTGGTCCAGATTCTTTCTTAGAAAGAAAAGAAAGTGCAGCTAGATTAGTGCGCGATTTAGGACTTGGAAATCAACTTGTAAATAATGCGACTGGTAAATCATTTGTTCTTGTTAACAATCGATTACATAGCATGCCAAGCGGATCTATGATGGGGATTCCAACGCAGATTACCCCGTTTCTATTTTCAGGATTGTTCTCTCCGATTGGTAAGCTAAGAGCTGGTTTTGATTTTGTGTTACCTCGTTCCAAACCCGTTTCTGATCAATCGCTTGGTCAATTTTTCCGCCGCCGTTTAGGAAATGAAGTGGTAGAAAATTTAATTGAACCATTGTTATCTGGCATATATGCAGGTGATATTGATCAAATGAGTTTAATGGCGACGTTCCCGCAATTTTATCAAGTGGAGCAAAAGTATCGTAGTATTTCGCTCGGCATGCGTACGCTAGCGCCGAAAAAAACGAAAGATGTAAAGCCGAAAGGGATCTTTTTAACACTGAAAACAGGCTTGCAATCGATTGTGGAAGCGATTGAAGATAAGCTCGAAGATGAGACGGTCATGAAGGGCACTCGCATTGAGAAAATTTCCAAAGTGGGCGACGGTTATAATATTACGCTTAGCAATGGAAAAGAAATAGAGGCGGATTCTATCGTTATTGCTGCGTCTCATAAAATATTGCCGTCCATGTTTGCTCAGTATAAGCAGTTCCGCTTCTTCCGTAACGTTCCATCGACATCGGTTGCCAATGTTGCGTTAGCTTTTCCAAAGGAAGCGATTCAGCGTGATATTGAAGGAACAGGCTTCGTTGTATCACGAAATAGTGACTTTACAATTACAGCGTGTACGTGGACACATAAGAAGTGGCCACATACAACGCCGGAAGGAAAAGTGCTTCTTCGTTGTTACGTAGGTCGCCCAGGTGATGAAGCAATCGTGGAACAAACGGATGAAGAAATTGTTCAATTTGTATTAGAAGACTTGAAAAAAACAATGGATATTACAGCAGATCCAGACTTTACAGTTGTAAGCCGCTGGAAAGATGCGATGCCGCAATATACAGTAGGCCATAAAGAACGCATAGCAGAGCTGAAAACATTTATGGACAAAGAACTACCAGGTGTTTATGTAGCTGGTAGCTCTTACGCTGGAACGGGTCTTCCAGATTGTATTGACCAAGGTGAGGCGGCAGTGCAGCATGTATTATCTCATTTAGAAAAAATAGATGAAGCAGAATTAATTGCACAATGAGAAAAGCATCCCTATGCGTAAGGGATGCTTTTTATCCCGCTATTTGCGGGCAGTAATACCCCCACCTCAAATTTCTGCAGAAAGCAAAGAAGTTAGGTGGGGGATAAACTGTCCGTAAAAGCCCGATTGGTGAGGGCTAATAATCAGTGGGGGATGAAGAAAACCCCCACTGATTAAAGTTTCACTTTATATTGTAAGAAAATAGTTCGAGAACAATATGAAAATCTTCTACAGAAGTAGGAGATTAATTTTTTGTAAATTTTGTCGAATATTTAGTTCTTTATAAAGAACTATTTGTTATGATAATACATGTTAAGAAAATATGTTGAATTGGGGAGGCGGATGAATTTGAAGAAGATAGCAATTATTTTTTTGTCATTAGCACTGATGGTTTCATTTACAGGAATAGTGGCCAAGGCGGAAGAAGGCGGTACACTGTCAGTAAATGAAGCGATTCAACTGTTTCAAAATCATGGAGAAAGTAAAGGGGTAGTAGAAGGATATATTGTCGGATATACACAAAGTCCTTCTAAGTATACGAAAGATCCAGCAAAGTTTGGAGATACGAATGTCGCGATTGCGGATTCTCCAAATGAGATAAACCCAGATAAGATTATGCCTGTTCAATTGCCAAAAGGTGAAGTGCGAGCGGCAGTAAATCTGAAAGATCATCCTGAAAACATTGGGAAGAAAGTTCGTTTAACAGGGAAGCTTGAATTGTATTTTAGTAGCCCTGGCTTAAAGTCGGTAACAGCTTACAAATTTCAAGATGAAGCACAAAATCGTGTGAGTGATGTAATTGCATCTCCAAATGGAGGGGAAATTGCGAAAGGAACAGCGGTCACATTAACAACAGATACGGCACAAGCAGAAATCTATTATACGTTAGATGGATCGGTTCCAACGAATAAAAGTATTCGTTATAATGAACCGATTGTTTTAAATGAAAATAGTGTCATTAAAGCGATTGCTGTAAAAGAAGGGCTTGAATCGTCACCTGTGTCTACCTTCTCATTTACAGTTGTAAAATATGAGCCAATTCGTATTCATGATATTCAAGGGAAATCTCATGTGTCCCCTTATAATGAGAAAGAAGTACAAAATGTAGAAGGTATTGTTACAGCGTTAGATAAATATGGTTTTTATATACAAGATCCACAACCTGATCATGATCCTGCAACATCAGAAGGTATTTATGTATACCAGAAAGGTGCCAATGTTGCGGTAGGAGATCTTGTTCACGTTGATGGAGAAGTAGAAGAACATATCGGAGCTGGATATGCTGAGCGATTTGATACAGATCTAGCTATTACAGAAATCAAAGCAAATCGTGTTGCAGTAACAGCGAAAAACCAACAGCTACCAGAAGCGATTGTATTAGGAGAAAAAGGTTTGAAAATACCAGATCAAACCATTGATAATGATGCGTTTGGCATATTTGATCCAGAGGAAGATGCAATTGACTTTTATGAAAGTGTAGAAGGAATGCTCGTAACAACACCGACACCAACGATTGTTGCACCGCAGAAAAATGGAAATCTATATGTAACGGTTGCAAATGGTGGGAATAAAGTGACAACGAAATATGGAACACCGTTGCTGGAAGAAAATCAATTAAACCCAGAACGTCTGTCTTTAAAAGTTTCGCGTGACTACGTAGCAAAGGTTGGGGATACGTTTACTGGAGATATAACAGGTGTAGTCGGATATGATTATGGTGCGTATCGTATTTCTCCAACGACCGAACTACCAGTTGTAACAGATGGTGGATTTAAACAAACTGGTGCAAATATTCAGCCGAGTCTAGGAAAACTAACAGTAGCGACATATAACATCGAAAACTTCTCAGCGAATAAAAAGCAAACATCTGATGAAAAAGTAAAAGAGCTTGCTTATTCTATTAAATATAACTTAAAGATGCCTGATATTATTGGTGTACAAGAAATGCAGGATAATAATGGAACAATCAATGATGGAACAACGGATGCTTCTTTAAGTGCAAAGCGAATTATTGATGCTGTGCAAGAAATTCATGGACCCAAATATGAATATGTAGAAATTGCACCACAAAATAATCAAGATGGCGGAGCGCCGGGAGCGAATATTCGCGTGGGCTTTTTCTATAATGCATCACGTGTGAAACTAGCGGATAAACCAAAATTACTTGAAAATAACGTTGTACGCATCGGTCAAGATAATTCATTATTTGATAGTACGCGTAAACCGTTAGCGGCTGAATTTACATTCCAAGGACAAAACATTGTCGTTGTTTCCAGTCACTTAAATTCAAAAATAGGGGATGCAACGCCGTTTGGAAAAATTCAACCGCTTGTATTAAAAAGCGAAGAAAAACGAATCCAGCTTGCACAAGAAGTGAATGGTTTTGTAAAAGGTATTCAAAAACGAGATGCAAATGCAAATGTTGTTGTACTTGGCGATATGAATGACTTTGAATTCTCTAAACCACTGCAAGCACTAAAAGGTGATACGATGAAAGATATGCTAGAAACGGTTTCAAAGGAAACACGCTATACGTATATCCATGAAGGAAACGCACAAGTACTAGATCATATTTTAGTTACGAATCATATTGCGCCATATACAATTGTCGATCCTGTACACTTAAACACAAATATTATGCAAGAACATGGTCGTGTAAGTGATCATGATCCAGTATTAGCTCAAATCGATTTGAAAAAAGCTTCTTAATCAATAAAGTAAAAAAATGTCTCTCAGTAATCATGCTGAGGGACATTTTTTATAGCATCATAAGCTGATAGATTGTGATTGTTGAATCGCTTTTTTACATCTCATTCTTTTTTGGAGTCTACGCATATATTTTGTTCTATCTTTTTGGATACCTTTTATATAGAGAAATAGACTGAGTCCAAAAAACAGGAGACATTCTACAGTTAAAATAACAGGTGATACCCCTTGCAGCGGTTGCTTCGGATCATATAAATGAATCGGAGCCCCAGCAACGGTAGGAAATACGATGTTTAAAATCACATAGGGTAGTGAGCTAATGGCAAACGGAAATAAAAGTGCCATATAATCCTTTTGTGACCAGATAGATGCTGCTAATCCTAAAACTGCCATAAGGCCTGCGAATAAAAAATTAATACCAATATAGAGAGAAATATAAGATAGTGGGGAACTGTAATATAGTGATGAAAACATACCGTTGTTACTTACAGCTCCTGAAGCGGTCGTTGGAAGACCGTCTGGTAAAGTGAGTTTACATAGTAAAAAAGAAAATAAAAATGGGAAAATATAAATAAGCCCTCCACTGATAAAAGTGACAATATATTTCGTAAATACATAAGAGCGGAGAGGAATTTCCTTACTAATAAAAGATTTAAAGCCATCCGATTTATCAGCATTATAGCTTGTGCTAAAAGGTAATGTTGCTAATACAGGCATTAATAGTAAATAAATATTCATCTCATTATCGCCAAAGCCAATCCACTTATAGGACGTTGTAAAAAAATCATTTTGTATAATCCCCATGTACTGGATAACGTAGTAATAATGATAGCCGGAGACAAGAGCGAGTCCACTGAGCAGGATGATAAACGAAATTCGATTGAAAAAGGCATGCTTTATGTTCAAACTAAGTGCACGTACCATAAGTAATATAGCCTCCACTATTTTTAATAAAGTGAAACTTCCATCAGTGAAGTCATTCCTCAATGATGGAAATCCCTCACCAATCGAGTTCTTACGGGCAGTTAACCTTCAACTATATAAATACAAATTAAAAAACCGACATAAAACCCTTCTTTTTAGGTGGGAGAGAGCATCCGGCCATGCATAGAAGCGGTCAGATCCTTTTCCTGCCCAGACATAGTGAAAACAAGGAGAGAAAACGAGTGCAGGTCACCTTTTGTTATCCACAGCCGCGGCTTATATGTCGAAAAATAAAAATGGATTTATATAGCTTCTTTGATTTCTTAGAATTTTGAGGTGGAGATCTTACTGCTCATTAGAACGGGATAAATATATCTACTTCTATCTTACTATTAATTGTAAAATTTTTCTTGTTTTTTTCATGGTGTTTATATAGAAAGGATTCCTTTTATTCCATGTTAATGGACAGTAAGGGTGTTCTAGCAACCGGAGATAAAGAAGCGTTCTACTGATGGAAGTTACATAAATCAATTGTTTTAAAGTATGGAGCCGTAAATATATCCATTCAGCATATATGATTATTCAAGCGTTCTTTGTCTTTTCATTTTAGTTCTCTTTCTGATACAATATGACGGAATTATAGTAAAAAGTTTGCTACAAAAAAATTGCTTGTTTATCCCGCTATTTGCGGGAAATAATCCCCCCACTTCAAATAGACCATAAAGTCGTTAAGTGGTGGGTCAAAGAGTAGAATTTCGTCTACTGGGAATTAATAAAAAGAGAACTTGTAAAGAATGGAAACTTGTGGTATCATCAAAAGCGTACTTATTGACTGTAATGTTCAAATAGTCATTTTGGAGGTGGAGATGTGGCGGTTGATCGAAAACGAGCAATTATTGAAGCTGCGACAAAATCTTTTTCAGCATTTGGTTATAAGGCAACGACAATGGATCAAGTTGCAAAATTAGCGAATGTAGGAAAAGGAACAATTTATACTTTTTTCAAAAATAAAGAAGAACTGTTTGGGGAAATTATTTCTAACTTAATTACAGAAATGAAGCAAGTTGCAAAGGAAGCAATTCGTTCAGATGTTTCATTTTTTGAAAATGTACATAAAGCATTATACAGCATCTTAGAATTTCGAAAAGAACATCAGCTTATGATTAAACTCATTCAAGAAGAGCGAGATATGGGAACAAAAGAAGTGCAAGATGTGATGCATCAAGTTGATGGTGAAATTGTTTCCGTTATTCAGTCTTATTTAGAGGTTGCAATTGAAAAAGGTGAGATTAGTAAATGTGATCCGGAAATTACCGCGTTTATTATGCTACGTTTATACGTATCACTTATCTTTGATTGGGAAAAAAATCATGAACCGCTAGAAAAAGAGCGGATCGCAGAGCTTTTTGAACTTTATTTATTAAAAGGATTGTCAAATTAAGATAATCCTTTTATTATAGTAAAATGTGACCCATTGAACGAAGTGGTCAATGATTTAATTGAAGGGGGATAAAAATCAACAACAGATAATGTATGTGAGGTTGTCAGAGGATAATCTTTTTATTTTGCACAGCTTGACCAAGTGGATGAATTAGTCATTTATAATAAAAAGGAGCATAGAATAGAGAATGAAAATTAGGGTTAGGTCATATGTATAACAATAAGATAGCCTTTTTATTTGTTCGAAAATGACTAATTGAATGAAATGGTCAAAAATTAGGGAGGAAGAAACAATGAGAGGTTTTACCCTGCTTGGTAAGGAATTTAAAGAGATTATAACAAGCAAAAAGATCTTAATTCCAATTATTGCAGTATTATTTGTACCGCTCTTATATGCTGGTATGTTCTTATGGGCGTTTTGGGATCCATATGAGCAGTTAGAGGATTTGCCAGTTGCGGTCGTCAATCTTGACAAAGGTGTAGTTTATGAAGGAAAGCCACTGGAAGTCGGTCAAGGATTAGTCGATAAATTAAAGGATAATAAGAGCTTTAAATGGGAATTTGTGAGTGAAAAAACAGCAAGAGAAGGAATGGAAAATCGAAAATACTATATGTTAGTTCGTATTCCAAAAGATTTCTCCGATAATGCAACAACGCTGTTAAAAGATCATCCAAAACCATTAAATTTAGAATACATTCCAAATGAAAGCTTAAACTTTTTATCTTCACAAATCGGTGGAACAGCCATTGAAAAGATTAAAGGTGAAGTATCTAATACGTTAACAAAAACGTATGCAGAAAAAATGTTTGATTCAATAAGCGATGTTTCACAAGGATTTGCTGATGCAACAGATGGAGCAAATAAATTACATGACGGAGCTGGGGAATTACACGATGGATCCGGTCAAGTAACAGATGGTTTGCATACATTGCAAGGAAAATCTGGCGAGATGAAGAATGGTGTTGGCCAGCTATTAGATGGATCTGGTAAAGTAACGAATGGTTTAAATACGTTAAATGGAAAAACCGGTGAAATGCAGATCGGGATTGGTAAATTGCTAGATGGTTCCGGTCAGGTAACAAACGGTTTAAATACGTTAAATGGAAAAACCGGTGAAATGCAAATCGGAATTGGAAAATTACTAGACGGTTCCGGCCAAGTGACAAACGGTTTAAATACGGTAAATAGTAAGACGGGTGAAATGCAGATTGGAATTGGAAAATTACTAGATGGATCTGGAAAAGTAACGAATGGCTTGAATGTATTAACAAATAAATCTAGTGAAATGCAGAATGGAATGGGGCAACTTTCAAATGGTCTTAGTGAATTAGAAAAGGGTCAAGGAAGGCTTGTAAAAGAGGGCGCTCAACCAATTCAAGAAGGCCTTAATGGACTATCAAATAAGTTACAAGCATCGGTGGATGGGATTACTGGAATGCAAAATCAAATTTCAGAATCAGCGTCTGAAAGTGCTGGGAAGCTAGATAATGGGGTAGCACAGTTTACAAAAGGAGTCTCTGATTGGCAAACGAAAGCAAGCGGACTAACGAATGGTGCAGAGCAAGTAGATGGTAGTGCTCAAAATGTTTTAAATGATTTAGCTAAGTTAGAGAAAGAAATAAATAGCCTTCCAGAACAACAAAAACAAGAATTACAAAATACTATAGAAAAATTGAAAAGTGATACTAAAACAACTGTAGGATCTGCCAAACAAGTGGCGCAAGGTGCACAAGGATTAGCTAACGCGTCTGGCGGCCTCAAACAAGGTGCAACAGATTTTACAAATGAAGTGAAAAAATCTGTGAATAACAGTCAATCTCAATTAACAACTGGTATGAATCAGTTAATTGATGTACAAAAACAATTTGTTGATGGTGCTAATAAGTTAGCAAATGGACAAGAAACCTTTATGGACAACTTCCAAACATTCGGTAAGAAGTTAGGAGAAGCCAAGGAAGGCGCTGTTAAATTATCAGCAGGTTCAGGTCAATTAATTGATGGTGTTAACCAATTGGCAGATGGTTCTAAGCAAGTAACAGGTGGTCTAGGTGAACTATCAGCCGGAGCAAATCAAATGGCAGGAGGAATCGGCCAGTTAGCAAGTGGTTCTAGTCAAGTAACAGGTGGTTTAGGAACATTATCTGCCGGAGCAAATCAAATGGCAGGCGGTGTTGGTCAGTTAGCAGATGGTTCTAACCAAGTAACAGGTGGATTAGGAACATTATCTACTGGAGCAAACCAAATGGCAGGAGGAGTCGGGCAGCTAGCAGACGGCTCTAATCAGGTAACAAATGGCTTAGGTACATTGTCAGATGGCTCTGGCCAATTAATCGACGGCGTAAACAAACTAGCAGATGGATCCGGAAAAGTAACAGATGGTTTAGTGAAAGTAAATGATGGATCTAGTGAACTTGCTGAAAAACTTGGCGAGGGTGCTGAGAAAACAGGCGAAGTAAAAGGTAATGACAAAACATATAACATGTTTGCAGATCCAGTGAAAGTACAAACTGAGAAACTAGCAGAAGTTCCAAACTACGGAACAGGATTTACACCGTACTTCTTATCTCTTGGTTTATTCGTTGGGGCACTTCTACTATCTATTGTGTTCCCATTACGTGAAACTGTAGGTGTACCAAAATCAGGATTTAGCTGGTTTATTAGTAAATTCGGTGTTTTATTAACAGTTGGTATTATTCAAGCAATCGTTGCTGATTTAGTATTACTGTTAGGTTTAGGCGTTGAAGTACAGAGTGTTCCATATTTCATTCTGTTTAGTATTTTGACAAGTTTATCATTCATTACATTAATTCAGTTCTTAGTAACTGCTTTCAGCGATGCAGGACGTTTTATCGCGATCTTAACATTAATTCTGCAATTAACAACAAGTGCAGGTACATTCCCACTTGAGTTAATTCCAAAACCATTACAAATCTTTAATGCATGGTTACCAATGACATATTCTGTATCTGGCTTTAAAGCGGTTGTATCAAGCGGAGACTTCAGCTTTATGTGGCAAAATGCAGGTATTTTAATGATCTTTATTGTTCTGTTATCACTTGGAACCATTGGAACATTAACTTGGATGCATAAGCGTCAGTATGGAAAATTTGCAGAAGAGCAATAAATAAAAAAACTCCTAGTGGACACAGTCCACTAGGAGTTTTTTATTTATTGTACAATTTCACTTTGTTTTTTACGAAAACGATAGATGCCGTACCAAATGAGGAGAGCAGTACTGACTCCCCAAACAGTAGGGCCATATTTCTCTGTGGATACATCTGCTTGCATCCTTTTAATCATCTCTTCTTTAGATGTCCCAATTAAAAGTTTTTCTCCCTTATATCCTTCAAGAGTATTGCCCTTTTTCAATCCAAAGATAAGAGCTTCTCCGTGATTCTCGATGCCTTTATAGCGGAAACCTTCTCTATTAACAACTAATAGCGTGTCATTATAATCAAAATTGTAATCAGCTGAAGTAATGTCTGATGTAAAGAGTGTAAGGGGTTCCATCAAAAACCTAGCTTCTGCAAATGATGGGAGAAACTGATTATTTATAGAAAGATGTTTAGCAACCTTTTTTTCTGTATTCCTCAGCTTCCAACTATTTTTCTCTTTCGTATACCTGCTTTTTTGGAAAAAAACAAATTCTTTCTTTATCTTTGTTTCATCTGTAATTGGTTGTTCGGTGGCTATATTCCCTTTTAATAAAACGACACCATCTTTAGCAGATTGAAAGAGTGTGCTTTCCTGTGTTTTATTCAGTTTGTTTACAATATCAGTATAATTGGTTTTTCCGAAAAGTACTTGCATGGTTTCTATAGTCATGAATACATATATAATGCCGATTACTATAAATTGTTTTTTCACTACAAATCCTCCCTAAATGTTTGGTGATAATAAAATTGTTTCATTTATAATAAAGTCATTTAAAAATTAATAAAGTTATTCAATTTCTTCTGACGGTAATAATAAAGTAATTTAAAGGTGAAAATATTTGTTTGAAAAATACGGTTACTCATTTGCGGTATTTACGTACCATGAAACAACTAACTACACTATCTACAACTGAAATTCTCTTTAATTTTGAATGTCGTACAAACAAAATATTAGTACAAATGTTCGTATGAAGGTATAATTATAAGTATCTTAAAATCAAAGGAGGTCTTGCCTTATGAGTCAAAGAATTTCCTACTATGATGTTGCACCTGATGGCATGAAAATTATGATGGATATGGAGAAGTACACTAAGAAGTCTACAATTAATCGAATTACTAGAGAACTTATAAAGATTAGAGTCTCTCAAATTAACGGTTGTGCTTTCTGCATAGATATGCATACATCCGATGCTCGTAAGATAGGTGAAACCGAACAACGAATTTATTGCTTGAATACTTGGAATGAATGTGATTTTTATACACCTGAAGAGAAAGTTGCTCTTGAACTATCTGAGCATATTACTCTAATTCCTACTAAAAGAGTTCCTGAAGACCTATATAAGCAAGTACGTGAACACTATGACGAGAAACAATATGTTGACCTTGTTCTGATAATCAATCAAATCAACAGTTGGAATAGAATTTCTATTGCAATGGGGAATACAGCAACTAAAAAATAATTGCTCTTAACGAACGGTAAATAATAATAAAATTAAACAACTTTATTATTCTGTAACACTAAATACGCTTAAAAATAAAAAATGAACTATGATATGTATAGACGTACACTTAACCTTTTTTGTAAAAATAAGAGCGGTTTTCCCTGTTAATTATATACAAAAAAGTCACAGTATTTCTACAATGGAAGCAGAGAAATACTGTGACAATGCTTTTAATTTTGAACATAAACATGAATTGAATTTTATTTGATCGGGAGCACTTCCTCCAATCTTTCTTTTTGACGAAGATGATGTGCAAAGTGCATATAAACTAGCTGAAACCATTCCACAGCGTTTAAATAACCGAGTCCAGGGTGCTCCACTTTATGATTGCTTGGAGAAGAAGATAGCGTGAGTTCAACTTCTTTCATTTGTTCAATCAGCTGTAGCAAGGCTTGTTTTATTTCTTCTTTATTTGTTGGATTGTTTGGTGTGTATCCAGGGCGATTAGGTAATTTTATTTGTATTGGAGGAAAAGCGCCCATCCCATATACTTTTTCACCCATTTCTGTTTTCTTACCATCTACAGTTGCAGATTCAGTTGTACATGTCTTAATGGCACCTAACTGCATATATAAAGCAGATGAAAGTAAATGATTATACATTTGTCCTAGAGACCATTCATCTTCGGAAGGTTTTTCTGTAAATTGTTTGAGGGAGTACTTTTCTAACTCGTTAACGTAATACATTGCTAAGCTCTCAAACTTCTCTAAAATTATTTTTGTGTTCATAGGATACTTCCTTTCTTTCTTGTTTTTTGTTCTTTATCACTACTATAAAGGAGCCTTGTTGACACCATTATGTCAGTAATAAAATAATAAATTATACGTTTAACATTTTTTTAGCCTCTTCTTGAATCCTTTTGGAAAGAGCGGTTGGTTGTAACACTTTTACATAACTTCCCCAGCTTAGCACCCATGGGAATACATCCTCTATTTGTCTTGCCTTCAAAAAAACATGAAATCCATCTTCTTTTTGTTCATATGTATCTATGTAAAAATAGTGTGATTCAATGACTTTATGAGAAATAGACTGTGGAAACAACAGGTGAACACGTAAGGTACGGTCATTATTTGGTTGATAGTCTGGCAAATAGAAGTCTTCTGGTTTTTGAAAGAAGTCTTGCTCTTGTCGTAAGTCACGCATTCGCTCTAAACGGAAATGTCGTAGTTGTTGCCGAAGAAGACAGTGGGCGACCATGTACCAAATTCCTGATATGTTGACTAAGCCATATGGGTTGACGGTGCGATTTGTTTGCCCAGCTTGATCTTGATTTGGTTTTCGATAAGAAAAGGAAACACATTGCTGTTGTTGAATGGACTCTTGTAATAGAGAAAGCTTTTCTTCTAACTGCTCTGGATCAAAGGTTTGATGAGAAAAAGATCCTGAAAGAAAGCGGAATGTTTCCCGTAGTTCTTTGACTTTTTTCTGCTGTTCAGAAGAAAGGATTGCTTCCAGCTTTTCTTTGGCAGAAAGAGCGTGTACAGAATAGGTCGAGTCAAGGTTTTGTTCTATATAATCACTTCCTAATAGAAGTGTAACGGCTTCTTCTGCTTTTAATTGAATAGGGGGTAAGAAATATCCATCCATCAATGAATAGCCTTGTCCTGGCATAGAGAATATTGGGACACCAGATTCACTTAATGCTTGCATATCTCGGTATATCGTTCTTTTGCACGTTTCAAATTTTTCAGCTAAGCTTTTGGCTGTAACAATCTGCTTTCTCTGTAATTCTATAAGAATAGAAAGTAAGCGATCTGTTCGATTCATTATGTATCATCCTTTTTCATATGGTAGGCGATCTTATATTAGGGACAGTTCGGACAATGGAGCTGTATCTCCTGCAACTATATAAATCCATTTTGATTTTTCGACATATAGCCGCGGCTATGGATAACAAAAGGTAACCTGCACTTGTTTTCTCTCTTTGTTTTCACTATGTCTGGGCAGGAAAAGGATTTGACCGCTTCTATGTATGGCTGGATGCTCTCTCCCACCTAAAAGGAAGGGTTTTATGTCGGTTTTTTAATTTGTATTTATATAACGAGGAAAATACATACTTTTCCCTATGAATAATATTAATATAGTAAAATTCTAATAACTCATATTGCAGTTTCCAATTATATACTATATAATCGAATTAAGAAAACGTTTTCATACAAAGGGGGAGAATTTCGTGTCAACGATCGAGGACGTGGCGAAATTAGCGGGTTTATCAAGAACAACGGTTTCTCGGGTGATTAACAACCATCCGTATGTATCAGACGAGAAGAAAAAGAGAGTACAATTGGCGATGAAGCATCTTGGTTTTGTACCAAATTCTGCAGCGAGAAGACTTCGTAAACAGAAAACCGAAACAATTGCGGTGCTTGTTCCAAGGATTACAAATCCTTTTTTCAGTAGATTTATTGAAGCGATTGAGATTGCGGCTTCTGATCATAAATATAAACTGATTATTTGTCAAACGAGGTATTTACCAGAAAAAGAAATGGAGTACTTACAGCTGTTATCAACGAAGCAAGTTGATGGGATTATTTTGTGTTCACTTGAGAATCCATGGGAAGAAGTAGAACCATATTTACAGCACGGTCCAATCGTGTTATGTAATGAATATATTGAAGAAGCGAATATTCCAACGGTGAAATTTGATCATGCACAAGGGGCTTACATAGCTGCACAACATGTGTTAGAACAAGGGTATCGCAACCTTATTTTTTGCCGTGGAAAAGAATCAAAAGTAGTGAGCCAACAGCGCAAAATGGGATTTTTACGTGCAATTACAGAAAAGAATAAACAAGTTGAAACGATAGATTTTCTTGAAAACGCTTTCTCTTGGGATGATGGAAAAAGAATATTTCATGAAATACTAATAGACAAAAAAAAACCTACCGCTATTTTGGCAGGAGGAGATGAAGTAGCAGCAGGAATAATCGCAGAAGCAAAGCGTCACGACTGGAGCATTCCTGATGATTTAGCTGTTGTTGGCTTCGATAATCAAATTTTATCGCAGATTACAGAGCCAGGTATTACCACAATTGAACAGCCAATTGATGAAATGGCTCGAAAAGTTGTCGATTTGATGATGGATAAAATCCATACGAAAAATTATAGAAAAAAAGAATTGTATGAGTTTGAATTGGAGCTCTTGGTGAAAGGGTCAACGATGAAAAACACAATGTTACTAGCCTAGTAGACGATGTCTGCTAGGTTTTTCTTCTGTTTACAAACTACTATTCTTCGTGAACGCAATCGTCACATTTATTATGATATGCTTCGTGCTGTTCATCAATTTCTTTCCCGCAATGGGCACAAGTTTTCGTCGGTAAATTTCTGAAAAATTCCATTGGTTGATCTATCATGTAAATCCCTCCATTTCCATTTCTTACTAACATTGTATTAGTACAAAAATAAAAAGTCAACAACTGTTTTATAACAAAGTTAAAAATAATGAAAAAGTTTAGGAAATGAATTATAGTTAAGACTGTAGAGTGTAAGTAAAAACCTTTCTCAATTGAGGAGGAATATTACATTTCTAGTGTGTTTAGAAAGGATGGATACATATGAAAATGACAGTTGTTGGCTTTTGGGGCGGCTTTCCAGAAGCGGGAGAAGCAACGTCGGGGTATTTGTTTGAACACGATGGTTTTCGTTTACTTGTTGACTGTGGCAGTGGTGTACTAGCACAGCTTCAAAAATATATAACACCATCTGATATAGATGCAGTTCTGTTATCACATTATCATCACGATCATGTTGCGGATATTGGGGTATTGCAATATGCAAGATTAATTACAAGTGCGACAAAAGGACAATTACCGGAACTACCGATTTATGGGCACGGATTTGATGTGCAAGGGTTCTCTACTTTAACACATGCACCGCATACAAAAGGGATTGTGTACAATCCGGAAGAAACATTACAGATTGGGCCGTTCTCTATTTCATTTTTAAAAACAGTACATCCTGTTATATGCTATGCGATGCGTATTACGGTGGGAGATGAAGTAATCGTATATAGTGCTGATTCCAGCTACATTCCTGAATTTATTCCATTTACAAAAGATGCAGATTTATTTATTTGTGAATGCAATATGTATGCACATCAAGAGGCTGCAAAAGCAGGGCATATGAATAGTACAGAAGTAGCGGGTATTGCAAAGAATGCAAATGTAAAGGAACTCTTGTTAACGCATCTGCCGCACGCAGGAAACACAGCTGATTTAGTAGAAGAAGCAAAACAAATTTTTGGCGGCCGCATTACGCTTGCGCATAGCGGTTACGTTTGGAATTCATGAGGTGAAACAAATGTTATTTATTGATAATAAAGGGATTACAGATCCTACAATTAATTTAGCAATTGAAGAATATTGCGTGAAAAATTTAGATATTAACGAAACATACTTATTGTTCTACATTAACGAACCTTCCATTATCATTGGAAAAAACCAAAACACAGTGGAAGAAATTAATGCAGACTATGTAAAAGAAAAAGGCATTCATGTCGTAAGACGTTTATCTGGCGGCGGTGCTGTGTATCACGATTTAGGAAACTTAAATTTTAGTTTTATTACGAAAGATGATGGAGATAGTTTTCATAACTTTAAAAAGTTCACAGAACCTGTTACAAAAGCACTTGGGAAATTAGGTGTAAATGCAGAGTTAAGTGGTCGTAATGATATTTTAGCTGAAGGTAGAAAAATTTCAGGTAACGCACAGTTTTCCACGAAAGGTCGTATGTTCAGCCACGGTACATTATTATTTGACTCTGAAATTGATCACGTTGTCTCTGCATTAAAAGTGAAAATGGATAAGATTCAATCAAAAGGGATTAAATCAATCCGTAGCCGCGTTGCAAACATTACAGAATTTTTAAATGAAAAAATGACAACGGAAGAATTTAAACAGCTTCTTCTTGCAACGATTTTTGAAGGAGAAACAGAAGTTCCAACATATGAGTTGACAGAAGAAGATTGGAAAGAAATCCACAAAATTTCTGAAGAGCGCTACCGTAATTGGGATTGGAACTACGGTAAGTCTCCGAAATTCAACTTACAGCATTCCCACCGTTTCCCAGTTGGACAAGTTGATGTTCGTTTAGAAGTGACAAAAGGAACGGTAACAGAGTGCAAAGTATACGGTGATTTCTTCGGCGTAGAAGATGTTCATGATATTGAAGAACGTTTAACAGGGATACAATTTGATAAAGAAGCATTTTCTACAGTGTTAGAAGATGTAGATGTAAAACGCTACTTTGGTAATATAACAAAAGAAGAGTTCTTAACTTTATTCTTTTAAAAGGGGAAAACAGTCATATTCCATATATGACTGTTTTCTATTTTAATGTAAAAAAGCGTATAAAAACAATGGATACAATCTCTGTTTGAAAAATGAATGAATGCTCATTTATATGCGGTTACTTGAATGTTACTTGCTACTTTAATTTTCTTTTAATATAATGTATTTAGAATTTTTAAATTTTCAAAATTTTATAAAGGTGGGGTTTGTGTGAATCTCGTTCAATCTTTAGCTGAAACGGCACGAAAGAAAGGAGAGAAACCGGCGTATATTTTTATGGATCAGTCGGTCTCTTATGACCAATTAAACAAAATGGTCACAAAGTTTTCTAGTAGTTTAGCAAACATGGGCATTGGAAAAGGGGACAATGTCGCATTAATTGTAGGAAATTCACCACATTTTTTAATTGGTTTATATGGAACGATGAAAGCAGGGGCAACTGTCATTCCAATTAATCCGATTTATACAGCAGACGAAATGCACTATATTTTACAAAATGGAGATGTAAAAACAATCATCGCACTCGACATCCTTCTCCCTGTTATACAGTCTCTTACAACAAGACTTCCTTCTCTCGAACATATCATCATATGTGAAACCTCATCAGAGTTTAACCATACAGAAACTGAAAAAATGAAAACGTTTACGGATTCTGTGACAAGCGGCGACTTGTCTTTTGAAGGTCCTGAACTAGATGAAGAAGACGTAGCTGTTATTTTATATACATCTGGTACGACTGGAAAACCGAAAGGGGCTATGCTGACACATAAAAATTTATATAGTAATGCCGGGGATGTAGCTGCGTACTTACAATATACTGGAGAGGACCGTATTGTTGCCGCGCTTCCAATGTTTCATGTGTTTTGTTTGACTGTAGCAGTCAATGCTCCAATCGTAAACGGTGCGACAATTTTAATGTTGCCAAAGTTTAGCCCGAAAGAAGTATTTCGCATTTGTCGTACGTATGAGCCGACAATATTTGCTGGAGTACCGACGATGTATAACTACTTATATTTATATGAGGATGCGAGTGCAGAAGATGTTCATACGCTGCGCCTTTGTATTTCCGGAGGTGCTTCGATGCCTGTTGCTCTTTTGAAAAACTTTGAAAACCGCTTTGGTGTTATTGTTTCGGAAGGATATGGATTATCAGAGGCATCGCCAGTTACTTGTTTTAACCCGCTGGATCGTCCTCGTAAACCAGGTTCGATTGGAACGAACATTTGGCATGTGGAAAATAAAATTGTGAATGAGCTAGGAGAAGAAATTCCCGTAGGCGAGGTAGGCGAGTTAATTGTCCGTGGGCCCAATGTAATGAAAGGATACTATAAGGCACCAGAAGATACAGCGGCAACGCTTCGCGACGGTTGGCTATATACAGGAGATTTAGCCAGGGCGGATGAAGAAGGCTACTTTTATATTGTAGACCGGAAAAAGGATATTGTTTTAGTTGGTGGTTATAATGTATATCCGCGTGAAGTAGAAGAAGTGTTGTATCAACATGATGCAGTCGCGGAAGTGGTTGTTATTGGGGTACCAGATGAAAGGTTAGGAGAAGCTGTACGCGCATACGTTGTTCTGAAGCATACAACTGTAACAGAAGCAGAACTCGTGCAGTATTGTTCCTTACATCTTGCCAAATATAAAGTACCACAGAGCATAGAATTTTTAGAAGAATTACCGAAAAATACAACAGGTAAATTACTGAGAAGAGCGTTAAAGGAAAAGGCGATGCAAGCATAATGAAATACAAAACAACTTACTTTCGTATGAAGTGGGTTGTTTTTGCTAGGAAAATAATGATTACGATTATATGAAATAAAGTGAAACTTTGATCAGTGAGGGTATTACTGCCCGTGAATAGCGGGATAAATAGTATGGTTGTAATTTAATATATTGTAAAAGGAAACGAACCATTTGTAAGTGAACAGACACTTTATGGATGGGGCGTTTCCTTTTACTTGTTTCTTTCGTTTAGTGTGAAAGATGACGTGCATAATATTTAAGGTGTGGGTGGGTTACAAGTTATAATGAAATATATAGAGGAGGTAACAACAGTTCTTTTAAAAGCGTATAAAATCATATAAACCCATCTAAAAATGATGAATAGGAAACCTAACAAAGAAGGAGGTGGAACCTGGTTTTAAAATCAGAAAAATCAAAATAAAAACCTTCCGTTAAGAACATGTGTTTGGTATGATAGGTATATACATTTGTTCGAGTGGAGGAGACTAGGAAAATGATTGTAACGCGTATATGCAAAGTTACTGCTCCCCGCAACACAGAACTAGACACCTTAATGAGAATTTTTAATGGAGCGATACGATATGCTTTTAACCGTTTGTTAGAAGAGAAAGATTCCAAAGAGTTAATCAAAATCCTGCAACCTCGTTTTCGTCTGAATAAACGCTATGCGGAAGATGCTGTTTTACAAGCACAGGCTGTTATTTCTAGCCAAAAGGAATTGCTTCCAGCATATGTAGAACATACCAAAGTGAAGTTAGAGAAAACACTGTGTAAAATTGCAGATTATGAAAATGGTGTAAAGACACCAAAAAAAGTCGATATCAGCATCTGTCTAAATGGTTTAGCAAAGCGAAAAGAAAAGCTAGAACAGAAAATCACAGAATGTGAATCTCATCTTGAAAAAGGGACAATTCCAAAAGTGATTTTCGGAGGCAGAAAAAACTTCATAAAGCGGATGAAAAGGCGTATTTCGAACGAAGAATGGAAAAATTTACGTTCCAAGTCATTGTATTCTCGTGGTGATCGTAGTAAAAATGGAAACTTAAATATGAGGATTGTGTATCAAGAAGATACGAACACCTTCGTATTAGAAATTGCAAATCCATTATTACGAGAAAAAGAAAAACGTATCGCACCGAGAATTGTCCTTCCAATTCATATTCCGGGTAAGTGGTTCAACGAAATTACTGATGTTGTAATGGGAACACAAGTGGGAGTGGGTAAGAGAGGGAAACCAATCAGCACTTATATTCCCTACACCATGGAATGTATTCGGAAAAATGATACGTATTACGTGCATATTTCTTACGATGAAAAGACCACTGGGAAAACGGTTATGCCCCGTGAATCACTTCTTTCAGACCGCATCGCTGGCATTGATATGAATATAGACCGGATTGCTGTGAGTATCCTTTCCAAACAAGGTAATTTTCTAGGAGAAAAGACCTTTTATATGCATGACTTGAGAGATGTTTCCTCCAATAAACGAAATAATATTATCGGAGAAACGGTAAAAGAAGTCATGGATTGGCTTCGTGCCCAAAACGTAGGAGCAATTGTAATGGAAGACTTAAAATTTGCACAGGAGCATGACACAAACAAATGTGTGAATCGTGCGACTGCAAGTTTTGCCTACAAGAAAATGTCAAACGTACTTATAGCGAGGGCTATGCGAAATGGGTATACGGTCAAAAAAGTGAATCCGGCGTATACATCAGTGATTGGACGTTTCAAATATGCGAAGAAGTATGGATTATCGGTACATGAAGCAGCCAGCTTTGTCATTGGAAGACGTGGGCTCGGATTGAATGAACGTCTTTCAAAAGAAGTGCTGAAGCTACTCCGAGAAAAAGTGAAGAGCCATCTCATTGCAGGACTCGCATCCATGGAAGAAAGCGAGAAGACAAATGAGAGAGGAAAGAAGCGGCAGCGACTGGGGATGTATTTAAGAAAGATTGAAATGTTCAAAAATGAGCATGAATGGTCTCTTTGGAATATCGTGAATCAAATGGTAAAGGTAAAGCATTGGCAATACGAATTACAATCGTTATGATAAAACTTCTTTACGAATGACTGATCAAAGGAAGAAATGGTTGTTCGTAAGTTGCCAGACCAAACAGGTCACTTGCGGGTTGTCTTATACGATAGGTATATGACGAAGTATTTCTTCCCTGCATGAGACGTGAGATTCGTCATGGAAGTAGAGTTTTATCCTGGTTTCTCTGCGTTATGTTACATTTTGATATATTTTGGTATATTTTTTAAACCAGGTGTGCTTTGAAAATACGGCGCTATTTCAACATGTTTACTATCTTTACAATATACACATTACTGATGTTTTACATTGGATGGAACGGATGGATTTGGCTAAGCACGACTTTTAATATTCAAACGTGGGGATATTATGCGGTGTTGGTCGGATTATTTTCATATGCATATTTAATTGTACAAGTTTTTAAATTCATTCCTTTCCTTAGAACAATTGGTTCTTACTGGTTTGCAGTTATACAATATGCATTGATATTGCTGCCATTAGCGGATGTAATGGTGTTTATCTTACACTTACTATCAATACCGAGAGAACCAGCTATTATTTGGACTGGAATCGTTGTTCTTATTACATTTGTTGTTATCTTTGGTTATGGAACATTTAATGCCTATAGTCCGATCGTTCGCAAATATGAGATCAACATACCAAAAGAAGCGAAAAATCGTAAAACGCTTCGCATTGCGATGGCTTCAGATATGCATTTTGGTAAACTGTCAGGATTGTCCCATTTGAAACGATTAGTGCACCATGTGAATGAAATGAAACCAGATATTATCTTGTTACCTGGAGATATTATTGACGATCATCCAAAGGAGTTTATTAAGAAGAATATGGGACAAGTTATGAAACAAATGCATGCTCCTCTTGGCGTTTATGGAGTGTTAGGAAATCATGAATACTACGGCGGAGCAATTCCTGAATTCCTGCAAGAAATGAAGAAAATTGATGTCAATATATTATTGGATGAAGTGCTGAAAATTGATGATAGTTTTTATCTTGTTGGAAGAAGAGATAAGACAGAAAGAGATCGTCAAAGTTTTGAAGCGTTAATGAGTACAGTGGATCAGAGCCTTCCAATCATTGCGATGGATCATCAGCCGTTTGAACTAAAACAGGCTGAAGCGACTGGTGTTGATTTATTATTATCCGGACATACGCATAGAGGACAAATGGCACCAAATCACATCATTACAAGAAGAATGTATGAATTAGATTGGGGATATGTACAGAAGGATTTCTTCCATGCGATTGTATCTTCAGGGTTTGGATTTTGGGGGCCGCCTTTACGACTGGGTAGCCGATCAGAGATTATTCAA
Organism: Bacillus sp. DX4.1; assembly: GCF_030348195.1. Classification (NCBI taxonomy): domain Bacteria; kingdom Bacillati; phylum Bacillota; class Bacilli; order Caryophanales; family Bacillaceae; genus Bacillus; species Bacillus sp. DX4.1. The sequence continues at coordinate 1,153,562 of NZ_JAUCFT010000008.1, forward strand.
ATAGAAGTTACATTTGGGTGATTAGAGAAGAAATGAATAGTTAGAAAAGAAGCTGCCATATCATGTTGGCAGCTTCTTTTCATATACTGAACCTTCAGCCGGACGGTTCAACCAATTCCATAATTCCATATCACCAAGCGAAGCGAAACGAATGTTTTTTGCGTTTTGTAGTTTTAACAGTACTCCAACAGAAGTCCCCTTCCTCAAGCACGTGCAGGGCATAGCCCAGGTGGTAGGGAGGGGATGAATGTTGGTCGTGCATAGCACGAAATTTCTATTTCCTTTTTATGTCACATCATGTATGATAGTACTAGAAATAGACGCGAACATGTATTCTGTTTTGTGTTTAGGTATCTGAAACACTACAACGAAAAAAGAGGAAGGTGATGACAATGTTGCTAAGTCAAAAATACGAAATTTTCCCAACGAAAGAACAAAAAGAAACGTTAGACCGTTGGCTCCAATATTGTCGTCAAACCTATAATTCTGCTCTTTTAGACAAACAGAGAAAATATAAAGAAAACAAACAATCCTATACACGTTCTGACATGCAAAAGCAACAAACAATAGATAAGAGGACCTATCCTTTTCTAAAAGAAGTGCCATCACAGCCATTGCAAGAAGTGTTTTTACGACTGAGAAAGGCATATGATGGCTTTTTTCGTGGGGATTCCAAATATCCAAAATTGAAAAAGTATAAAGAATATAACAGTCTCACTTTCCCACAATTTGGATTAAAACCAAATGGAAAGCATCGTCTCGCCATGTCTTTTTCTGACAATGGAAAGCTATATAGCACAAAGCTAGGAGAAATTGATATCCTTCTTCATCGTCCGATAGAAGGAACCATCAAACAACTGATTATCAAACGCCAATCCAAGAGATGGTACGCTATTTTTAGTGTTGAGAGACAAGTTGTACCTTCCTCTATTGATATGGCAAATACAATTGGTATAGATGTTGGACTAAACAAATACGCTGTTCTTTCAAATGGAACGGCATTTGAAAATCCAAGATTTCTTCGTCAAAAAGAAAAGCAACTGAGGAAAGCACAGCGTAATCTTTCGAAGAAAAAGAAAGGCTCTGCGAACTATAACAAACAAGTAGAACGGATTCGACACCTTCACGAAAAGGTAGCGAACCAACGAAAAGATTGTTTACACAAATTAAGTTATCATCTTGCCCAAGAGTATTCGGTGATTTGTGTGGAAAATCTCAATATCCGAAACATGGTTCGGAATCGAAAGGTAGCGAAGTCAATTTCTGATGCGGGGTGGGGTGCTTTTCGCGGTATGCTTCTGTATAAGTGTAAGAAATTTGGAGGTCTACTTGTGAAAGTAGACCCAGCATACACATCGCAAGATTGTTCTAGCTGTGGGAATCGTGTGAAAAAATCGCTTTCGATTCGGACACATATTTGTACAAAGTGCGGAACGGTATTAGACAGGGATCATAATGCGAGTCTAAATATTTTACGAAAAGGGTTAGAGCAATTACTTGTGAGAACGACTGAGACTGTAGGGCAAGGTTGTGTCCAAATAGTATAAACGACGCCTGTGGAGAGTATGTAAGACTGCTTGGGTAACCTCCAAGCAGCAACGCTCTATGAAACAGGAAGCCCCTTCTTCAAACAACTCGTAAGAGTGTTAAGGAGGGGTCATTCACTAGTCTCCTCCCTCATTTATAACAACGAATTTTATTTATAAAAGTTACAGATTTCTGTAAAATAAAAGCAAAAAACATCAAGAAAAGAATGGCATTTTCTTTTATCATAATACATATAAGGCAGGTGAACAGAGATGGGAAGCTATGAAGTACAGATTCAAAAAGCAATAGATTATATTGAAGAAGATGTAATGGAAAAACAAACGTTAAGCAACCTTGCTCATATAGCAGGATTTTCAGAGTATCATTTCCATCGCGTGTTTCAAGCAATGGTTGGTGATTCCGTAATGGAGTATGTTCGTAAGAGGAGGCTAGCCCGGGCAGCTTATCAGCTTTCTCATACAGAAGAGAAAATCCTTGATATTGCGCTAGAGCATGGCTTTCAATCTCATGAAACGTTCATTCGAGCCTTTAAAAAGTTATTTCAGATGACACCGAGTGAATATCGAAAACAAAAGATTCGAACGCCGTTATATTCGAAAGTGAATGTGACATGGCGGAAGTGGAATCCATATTTAGGGGGAATACAAATGGAATTTCGGATTGAAACAAAACCAGCTTTTCATGTAATTGGATATGAACTCAAGACAACGAGTAGAGAAGGGCAAAATCAAAAGGATATTCCTATGTTTTGGGATAACTATTTAAAACAGAATCTTGGAGATAAAATTCCAAACCGTAAGCATACAAATGAATACGTAGAGCTCGGGATGTGTACGGATTTTCAGTTAGAAACAGGAGATCTCACTTATATTATTGGAATGGAAGCAACGAGTTTAGAAAATGTGCCAGATGAAATGGCGTACCGTACATTTCCTGAGGCAACGTACGCTGTATTTACTACTCCAAAAGTGCCGCATCAAGACATGGTAGCGTCAATTCAGCAAACGTGGAATGCGATTTTTTCAGAATGGTTCCCACATTCAGAGTATGAGCATGCTGGTGTGGTAGAGTTTGAGTTATACGATGAGCGCTGTCATGAAGATAAGCATGCACTTGTACAAATTGAGATTTGGTTGCCGGTGCAGAAGAAACAATAAGAGGCGAATCGAACCGTTTCAAGCAGAATCGGGGCATGTGGCGGTTATGGAAGTATTATATAAATTCATTTTGATTTTTCGACATATAAGCCGCGGCTATGGATAACAAAAGGTGACCTGCACTCGTTTTCTCTCCTTATTTTCACTTGGCACGGGGCGGGAAAAGGATCTGACCGCTTCTATGCATGGCCGGATGCTCTCCCCCACCTAAAAAGAAGGGTTTTATGTCGGTTTTTTAATTTGTATTGGTTGAAAAATAGAAAAGAGCTTCCTAGATTTGACTAGGAAGCTCTTTTATCGTTAAGAGAGGGGAATATCATGATAATGGTCGTACCTTTTCCAAGATCACTTTCAATTGAAATTGTACCGTTATGAGCGAGAACAAGTTGTTTTGTAATTGCTAAGCCAAGACCGGTTCCTGAATCATTTTCTTCCGTGTTTGTACCGCGGTAGTATCGTTCAAATAAGAGATCTTTCGTTTGCTCGTCCATTCCTCGTCCATTATCTGAAATGGAAAGTGTAAACGAATCTTTGTCTTGTCCCAGTTTGACAATAACGTTTGTTGTTTCATTATTATGCTTCACCGCATTGGCTAATAAGTTTTCGATAATACGCTGAAACCATTGTTCTTCAATTTCATAATGGATAGCGTGTGAACTTGGGACAAATTCAATGTTTTGGTTTCGGATGGTCGGGTTGTTAACAAATTGCAATAATACTTTTTGGACAAATTGATTCATCTCAACTTGGACGTGTTGAGAGGGAATTGCTTTGTTTTTTAATTGGTAGGTTAAGCTTAAATCGTCAATAAGCGTTGTCATGTATTGTGATTTCTCTCGGATAATGTGGCCAAATTCTTGAATGTCGTTATCATTCCAATTATATTGCTTTGATTCTAATAAAAGAGAGTAACCGTAAATGGAACTTAGCGGTGTTTTTAAGTCATGTGTGAGACCAGTAATCCAGTCTTCACGTGTCTCTTCAATGAGCTGACGCATTGCTTCGTTTTTTTTGAGCGTAATTGAAAGGTGTTCTAAAGCATTTGTTACATCTTTAAAAAGGCGGAATGACCATTTTTCTTTACCAGAACGTCGAAAACGAATTGGTTTTCCTTTTCGGTTTACTGGCTCTTCGTATGTTCCGCCAGCAATATTTTTGAGCCAACGCATCGCATGTAATAACGGCTTTCCAAATTTTCTTCCATACCAGATAGAGATGATGACTAAGTAAACAAACAGAACAAACAAAATAAAACCAAAGCCTGTAAACAGTTTTTTGATGAATAAGGTTTCAGTTTCGGCATCTGGATTGTAATGATCATTTTTGGCTGTCACTACAAATAGAAGTTGATGATCTGAATTATAAAAACTAGAGATGTTTTCTTTATGATTCCATGGCTCTTTTTCAGCAAGTGCTGTTCTAATTGCTGAAAGTGGCTTTCCTTTTTTGTCAGGATAAGAAAAAATTTCTTCTCCTTGTGCATTAAACACTTGTAAAATGGCATTTTCTTCCGTGATGTGTTTTTTTTCTTTTTCTGTTAAAGAAAATTCAGGTGTTAACGGGGAAGTGCGTTCTTTTTGTAATCTTTGAAATAATGCATTACTTTTCATCCTTCCGCCGTAAATTACAATTACTTTCTTTTCTTCTAATTCAGTTTCCCAGTAAGTGAATTTATAAGGGCTTTGTATATGATGTTGTAAATACGCGACTAATGATGTTTTTGTATAAGAATTTGGAACATCTTCTGGTGTATTTAAGTCATATAGCACTTTTCCACTTTCATCTACAATTTGCAGCCAATCATTTTTGTCTTTAATTAATTCCTTTACGTCAGAGTTCAATGTGATGCGGCCATCTTCTGAGGAAACATATTGGGAAATAGTAAAGCTATCAGATTTTGGAATATTCGGTTCGTACAAGGTAGTACCGACAAGATAACCTAAATAACCAAAAGCAATTAATAAACCAATCAGTAAAGTGAACAAAACAAAAATATGCTGCATAATGAATTGAATAATTAATCGTCTTCGTAAGTTCATGACCACTACCTGCTCGGAAGGAACTTATAGCCAAGTCCACGAATAGTTTTAATATACTCTGGGTTACTTGGATCGAGTTCAATTTTTTCTCTTAATTTACGAATATGGACCATGACAGTATTATCATCGCCATTATAGGCAGGTGCCCCCCATACTTTTTCATACAACTCTTCTTTTGAAAACACGTAATTTGGGTGCTCGCAGAAAAAGAGTAACAGTTGAAATAGTTGGGCGGAGCACTCAATAATTTGACCATCTACTTGTAGCTCTGCTGCATTTTTATCGACTTGGAACCTTTCAAATGAAGAAATATGTGTTTCTTTCATAGGGTGTGCTGTTTGTTTCATATGTCTTCGAAGCTGTGCTTTCATACGTGCGACAACTTCTAACGGATTGAACGGTTTGGTAATATAGTCGTCCGCTCCGTATAAGAAACCGGATACTTTATCTAAATCAGATGTTTTTGCTGTCAGGAAGAAGATAGGACACTCTGTCTTTTGACGAATCACTGGGCAAATATCAAAACCAGATTGTCCCGGGAGCATCACATCTAGAATGATAAGATCATAGTTATGTTTCTCTACGAGTAATACAGCTTCTTCAGCTGATATTGCAGTTGTAATATGTGTAAAGCCTTCTTTTTGTAGAATAGTAGTTAATAATTGTAAAATGGCTGTTTCATCATCAACAAGTAAAATATTTGCATGGTACATCATAAATCGCCCCCTATTTTCATCGAATATCATATCATTTTCCTGTAAGTTATGGAATTCATTAGAAATTTTAAGGAAAATTTAAGGTTTTCTTTGCTTAGAAATAAGATTGAAATGATATGATAAAAGTAACATAGGGAGGAGATAGCTTGAATCCATTCTGCCACATACAAGCTCGATATTTTTTGATCATATTTACGCTTCTTTTATTTATTGATAGCGTTATTAAATATTTGTTAGAAAACACACTTCATCTGTCAATCCAGTTATCTTATTTTATTGATATATTTACACTTTATATATTCCCATCTTTTTGGTTATGGTATCAATACAAACGTCATGGTATCTCATTCGCTGTATTTATTAATCGAAGAGAACCATTTAAGCTATCGCAGGTACTACTGATTACAGGGATGTTGTGTATGTTTAGTTACGGATTCCTAGTTCTTTATATGTATAGTTTTTCTTGGATTACACCCAATTTTATTATGAATCTATTACATAAACCAATTGTAGGGAGTACAGGCACATCCGTTTCTCAAATTATAATTATGGTATTTGTAGCTCCGGTTATAGGAGAATTATTATTTCGAGGCTTTCTCTTTCAACGGTTTGCAGCGAAATGGGGAACTGGAAAAGGTATGATTGTTGTAGCTCTTATTTTTGGATGTTTTCATGTTGATTTTCTCAGTGCTGTTATGTTCAGTATTGTGTTGTCAATTGTATACATTCGTACAAAAAGCTTACTTATGCCAATTAGCATTCACATGTTAAATAATATTGTTGTATTTACTGTATCCTTTATGCTCAGTAAAGAAAAAATGGTGAGTCTAGCGGATTTTCTAAATTATACGACGTTTTTCACAGGTCTTATTTTATTTATCATTGGACTGAATTTACTGCTTGTCTTTCTGTTTGCAAACCGTCGATATATGAATAAAGGGATGCCCGGATTATATTCAGATAAAGTGAGAGAGTTGTAGAAATATCGGAATATTCAGGTTGGTAGTGAGGTTTTATTTTTAGAATGTAAGGGTACGGGGATCATGAAACAAATTGAAAAATAATAAAAGAGAGGGTGTGTAGTATTCTATGAATCGAACGATGCAATCAAATAAAATATTTTATTTGATTATGGTAGGTCTTATTTTCATAACGACAGTGAATGTTATTTTTCACTGGAATGAAACATACTTTTTTGTTTATTTAGCTCTTCATCTTCTTGGACTCCTATGTATTGGTGGTGGGATTGTAGTAGAAAAAGGGGACGAGAATGGAATCAATTATATATGTGTTCTCGGTTTAATACTTTTACTTGTCGTACAAGGGATTATGAAATATAGTGTAATTTCTTTTCAAGATTTCAGTTTCTTTGTCAACATAATTCAATAGAAAGAGATAATAGAATGGAACATACTAAAAAACGTACTGTAATTGAATTTTTCGTTATGATTGCGATGTTTGGGGTAATACAAATGATTGTGAGGGGGCGTCCTGATCAACAAGTGGAATGGTTACATTTTGCGACGGAATGTTTTGTTTTTACAATTGGATTAGGTTTTGTTGCATTATTTACACATAAAGTGAAACTTTGATCAGTGGGGGGGCTTCATCCCCCACTGATCATTAGCCCTCACCAATCGGGCTTTTACGGGCAGTTATCCCCCATCTATCTTCTTTGAACTTCTCAGAATCTTGAGATGGGAGTCTTACTGCCCGCGAATAGCGGGGTAAAATAAAAGAACGACAAGAACAGTGAAACTCTTCCGGTGCAGAAGAGTTTTTTATATTGCCTTTTTCATGAAGCGTGATAATCACTTTTGGACCATTTTACAATAAAAAGATTCCACTTCATTTTATTAGCTTGGTCTATTTTAGAAAGAACGAACTTACAATAATAATAGACAGGCAGCATAGAGGAGGAGATAACGTGAGAAAGGTTATTGGATGGTCACTTTTTTTGTACGTTGGTTTTGCATTATTTATATATTGGTATTTATTTGGCTGGAATCATGAAATCATTCCGGATATGTATAAAGGAACGAGTGCGGATCCACAAACGTTTATGAATGCGAAGGAACTGACATTAAGTCAAGATTATTCACGAGTGAAAAACTTACTATTTTTTTTAGCAACGCCCCTTGAATGGATCATTTTATTATTTGTTCTCGTTCTTGGTATATCAAAGCGTTTTGAAAAGTGGTCAAAGGAGACGACAAAAGTACGGATTATTCAAGTTGCGATTTATTTATTTTATTTATCATTGCTTACAACGGTACTTTCATTACCACTACAATGGATTGGCCATCAAGTGTCAATCGATTATGGTATTTCAACGCAAACAACTGCGAGCTGGATAAAAGATCATGTCATTGATTTTTGGGTAAACTTTATTATGATGTTTCTCGTTGTCTCTGTGCTCCTATGGCTCATTCATAAATTTCCAAAACGATGGTGGCTATTTGGGTGGGCATTGTCTGTGCCATTTACAATTTTTTTAACATTTGTGCAACCGGTAGTGATTGACCCGCTATATCATGAATTTTCTACGCTGCAAAATAAAGATCTAGAGAAGAAAATTTTAGCGATTGCTGACCGGGCACATATCCCAACAGAGCATGTATATGAAGTGAATATGTCTGAGAAAACGACCGCATTAAATGCATATGTGACGGGGATTGGATCGAATTCTCGTATTGTATTATGGGATACGACGCTTCAGCAGCTGAAAGATAAAGAGATTTTATTTATTATGGCTCATGAAATGGGACATTACGTTATGAAACATATATATTGGGGCGTAGCGAGTTACATCGTTTTAACATTTGTTGGTATGTACCTCATAAGCCGTATTATAAATGCGTGTGTACGAAAATGGGGAGATACACTGCAAATTTCAAAGATGGCATGTTTTTCAATTATTCCATTGTTTTTTCTTATCTCTTCAGTACTGTCCTTTGCGGTGAGCCCGGCATCCAACTATGTATCTCGTATAGAAGAGCGGGCGGCTGATCAATATGCACTGGATATGACGAAAGATGGTCAATCTGGTGTGAAAACATTTCAATATTTATCAAAAACAGGGTTAAGCCAAGTAGATCCCCCGGCGTTAGTGAAGTTTTTCTTATATACGCATCCACCAATTTTTGAAAGAATTCATACGTTTGAAGAGTATGGTAAGCAAAAGAAGTGAGGAGCAGCGCATGTGCTGCTTCTTTATTTATATCAAAGCAGTTGTGAAAACTGAAAAGCAGATAAAAGAGCGGTCTAATGAAATGAAATAAAGAATGCTATTATATTGAGAAATATTTTTTCGGCTGAAATATTTAGAAAATTCGATGTTTTTATAGTTTCTTTTTGTTATTATGTTAGTAATCTACGGACAAAGGAGAAGGAGCTATATGAGCGTAAACGTGATAAAAAAAGAAGAAATCGCTTTGCTGTTAAATGAATGGTATCAAGAAATTCGCTCGCAAAATTTTGTTAAAGCAAAAGAATTGAAACAAAATATTGATACAAAAATTCATAGCATGGAAGAAAATCAAACGAATGCAGAGTATTATTCACTTTTAGATTTTCGATTTAAAATGTTAAGTGCAGAATTTTATCCTAATCAATCTGACGTATCTAAGAATGATGTCAAAAAAATGGAGTTGAATAAAGCTCCATCAGATGAATCTTTAGCATATTATTATCATTTCTTTAAGGCTTCTCATGCGACTGTAAAAGGGGAGTTTAAAGTGGCTGAAAAGCATTATGAAATAGCTGAATCTCTGTTGAAAAATATTCATGATCCAATGGAAAAAGCAGAATTTAATTTTAAACTATCCAGCTATTATTACCATGTTTGCCAGCCTGTTTTAGTAATTCAATATGCAACTAGAGCAAGAAATACATTTGCCGGGCAACATGGGTATGACAGGAAAGTTGCAGCGTGTGACAACGTTCTGGGTTTAGCCTGTATAAAGTTAAATGAATTTGAACAGGCAGAAGTTTATTTTATGTCGTCTCTGGATATTTTGCAAAAGCAAAATGAAGAAGAATTAATGTTACGAGTTCGCCATAGTTTAGGGGTTATGTATGCAGAGCAAAACCTATCTGATTTAGCAATTCGTTATTTATCAGAAGTATCACAAAAAATCCCAAATCACTTTAGAGCGATTTTTTTAGAAGCTAGAGAGAATTTTAAGTTAGGAGAAACAAAGCTTGCAGCGTTCCTAATTGAAAAAGGGTTAGTAATCTGTAATGAATTAGAACAAGAAGAATATAAACATCATTTTACAATTTTAAAAGAAATGAATGAGAATGTTTCAGCTGAACAATTAGAGGTAGCCATTTCCAAAGGGATTTCTTTCTTTAAAGAAGCGGGTTTATGGCAATATGTACAGGAATATGCTGAAAAATTAGCGGTTAAATATTATAAAGAAGGAAATCCAATAAAATCCAGTGAATATTTCTATTTAGGGCATAAGGAAAGAGAAGAAGGTTTTCAGAAAGGGGCTTTAAAATGAAAAGGATTATAACTAGCTCAATTGGGCTAATAATGACAGTCGTATTATTAAGTGGAGTAAACGTTTCAACGGATCAACAAAAGGATAGCACGACAAATGTTATACAATATACGCATGGGGAACCGTGGGGTTGATTTATTATAAGTCATGATATATGTAGTTAAAATATTGTTTTACTCTCACTATAAAAAACCTTGCTATCAAGAGTAAGGTTTTTTACTTTTTTAGGAAACTTCATTACAGATCTTATATTACAAATTTTGTCCTGGCTTGCTGAAGAAGAACGAACGAAGATCAAAACTCGTCAAGGTGAAGGGATTGACCTAGCAAAAACACAAGGGAAGCATTTAGGAAGACCTAAAAAAAATTACAGATGAATTTATTGTTGCCTATGCGGATTGGAAAAAAGGTGATATTTCAGCGTTAGAAGCGATGAGAAGATGTAGTATGACAAGTCCAACATTTTATAGGGTTGTAAAAAGGGATGAAGAATAAGAACTCAATGACCGCCAATAATGATAGCTTATGTTAACTGAACATAATATATAACAGGTATAGTAAACGTTACTGGCGAATGGAGATACATAAATTATTAGTAGTTGGAGGAATTGTATGAATTTCATTTTACCTGAACATACACTTTTAGCTCCCATTTTTGAAGCATTTCAAAGTAGGGAAAAGGAGTTTAATTGGCTTATAACAGACCTGGAATTTGCTACACTTCAGGAAGAGAAACTTATACGAGATTATCCTACAATGTCTCATCAAATAGCCTGGATAATTGGTGAAGATCTTTCAACTCTCGTGAACAAGTATGATCCCCAATTTATTTTGGGGGTACTATCTGCGTTTGATAAGTCTATAAACATTGATGTAAATAATCTACTTGTAGAACCCTATGCAGACGGGAACGAAGAACTCTGGGTACCAAATCCAGAGATTCAACATCCCCAAGCAACACTTGAGATTGTTTGTTGGGATTCCACTTTGATATTACTATTAAGCAATGATATTAATAGATTAGGATTCGCCATACAAATTGCTTACTTACGTTTTCCAGGAAGACCATTATCTGCGAATGAAAAATATGATTAATGCAACTCTTATTAACAATGCAAAGGGAGCTTGCTATATTCTTATATGTAATATTGCATATAAGAATGTGTTGATAAAAATGCAAGCGATTACTATAATGAGAGCATAAAGATAAATCACATCTTAGCAACAACAAAAGAGGAGGAAGTAATATGACAATCGCAATGACAATTTTAAAATTTGTAGGTGGAGTACTTCCATTAGTTCAAGAACTTTTAAAAGCATTTATGTAAGTTCACTATTTAGCAATTATTTATAAATAATTATCATACCTTAATACGAAAAAAAGGAAGGGGTTGATTTTTTTGAAAATTAAGAAAAATACCAAAGGAATAAAATTACTAGCATGTTTATCAATTGGCTTATGCACTATTAATTATTCTTCTATTTCCTTCGCTGAAACACATACAAGTAATTCAGCTGATGCAACAAAAAAAGCTATTAACATTGATACTGGCATAGCAAATCTAAAGTATAATAATCAAGAGGTTTTAGCAGTAAATGGTGATAAAGTCGAGAGTTTTGTTCCGAAAGAAAGTACAAATTCAAATGGTAAATTTGTAGTAGTTGAACGTGAGAAAAAATCACTTACAACTTCACCAGTCGATATTTCGATTATTGATTCTGTGGCTAATCGTACATATCCAGGAGCAGTACAACTTGCAAATAAAGCTTTTGCGGATAATCAACCTAGTTTGTTAGTAGCTAAGAGAAAACCTTTGAATATTAGTATAGACTTACCTGGCATGAGAAAAGACAATACAATTACTGTCCAAAATCCTACATATGGTAATGTGTCTGGAGCAGTAGATGAATTAGTATCTACTTGGAATGAAAAGTATTCAAAAACACATACGTTACCTGCAAGAATGCAGTATACAGAATCTATGGTTTATAGTAAATCTCAAATAGCAAGTGCTCTTAATGTTAACGCTAAATATCTTGACAATGCACTGAACATTGATTTTAAAGCGATTGCAGATGGAGAGAAAAAAGTGATGGTTGCGGCATATAAGCAAATCTTTTATACCGTAAGTGCAGAACTACCTAACAATCCATCAGACCTTTTTGATAATAGTGTTACGTTTGACGAGTTAAATCGTAAAGGGGTAAGTAATGCGGCTCCGCCTGTTATGGTGTCAAATGTAGCTTATGGTAGAACAGTTTATGTGAAATTAGAAACATCATCTAAGAGCAAAGATGTACAAACTGCTTTTAAAGCCTTAATTAAGGGTCAAGGCGTTGAAGCGAGTGGACAGTACAAAGATATTTTTGAAGACAGTACCTTTACCGCTGTAGTATTAGGCGGAGATGCAAAAGAGCATAACAAGGTTGTTACAAAAGATTTTAATGAAATACGAAATATCATTAAAGATAATGCAGAATTAAGTCCTAAAAATCCAGCATACCCAATTTCATATACAAGCACTTTCTTAAAAGATAACGCAACTGCTGCTGTTCATAACAATACAGATTATATTGAGACTAAAACTACAGAATATTCAAGTGCTAAAATGACGCTTGATCATTCTGGTGCATATGTTGCTCAATTTGATGTATCTTGGGATGAATTCTCATATGATCAAAATGGAAAAGAAGTACTAACACATAAAACTTGGGAAGGAAGCGGCAGAGACAAAACTGCTCATTTCTCTACAGTCATACCACTTCCACCGAATTCAAAAAATGTAAAAGTCGTAGCGAGAGAATGTACAGGTCTTGCATGGGAATGGTGGAGAACAATTATTAATGAACAAAATGTTCCATTAACAAATGAAATAAAAGTTTCAATTGGAGGAACAACATTATACCCAAGTGCTAATATTAGTCATTAGGTAAAAGTGAAGCGCCCTGTTTACAGGGCGCTTTTTTACTTGGTCACAAGTATATCGGCGCTTTTTCAAATATATCATACTCATCTAATTGGAGAGTCAACATACTATTTTAAGTAAAGAAAAAACGCCCAAAAAGGCGGTTTACTTTTATCCCGCATTAACGGGCAGTAATACCCCCACCTCAAAGTTCTGCAAGGAGCAAAGAAGTTAGGTGGGGGATAAACTGCCCGTAAAAGCCCGATTCGTTCAACTAATGATCAGTGGGGGATGAAGAAAACCCCCACTGATCAAAGTTTCACTTTATATTGGCCTGTTCCAAGTCAAACGGTTCACCGACTTTTAAACTCATTAAACTAACCTCGGGTTGCGCCGAATCGTTGCATTTAAAATACGCCCTTCTACTTCACGACTTTTGGCAAAGCGAACAAGGGCAAGTTTAGGTAACTTCATTTTGTTGCCTTCAATCGCAATATTTTCGTTATGGGGGGATTTTGATTCTTTAGGTTGATGGGCATGGGGTGCTACTCCTAATATAAAATCTCCAGAAGTAATAGGTAATTTATGTTAAAGTATATAAAAGATTGATGCAAAGTCATTATTAAATTAAAGGGCAGTTTAATTTAATAATAATTGGTTAAGTTTTTGTTTTATTGTTAAAATTTACAAATTGTTCAACAATGGTAAAAAGGGAGAGAAAGCAATGTTACAATCATTGATTTTTGATATGGATGGAACTCTATTTCAAACAGATAAAATTTTAGAATTATCACTTGATGATACTTTTAACCATTTACGGTCACTAAATAAATGGGATACAGTAACCCCTATTGATAAATACCGTGAAATTATGGGTGTACCTTTACCAAAAGTATGGGAAGCTTTGTTACCTAATCATTCTAATGAAGTAAGAGAACAAACTGATGCTTATTTTCTGGAAAGATTAGTTGAAAACATAAGAAGTGGGAAAGGTGCTTTATATCCTAATGTAAAGGAAGTTTTCAGTTATTTAAAAGAGAATAATTGTTCAATTTATATAGCGAGTAATGGTTTAACGGAATATTTAAAAGCAATTGTGAGTTATTATAATTTGGATAATTGGGTTACTGAAACATTTAGTATTCAACAAATACAAACGCTCGATAAAGGAGATTTAGTTAAAACAATTATAAAAAAATATGATATAAAAAAAGCGGCAGTAGTCGGAGACCGTCTATCTGATATAAATGCGGCTAAAGATAATGGTTTAATTGCAATTGGATGTAATTTTGATTTTGCACAAGAAGATGAACTCGCTCAGGCTGATTTGGTAATAGATGATTTAATTGAACTCAAAACAATAATACCTAAAATGAAAAATACTTTATTGAACTAAAGGGAACTTTAATGGAACAAACCCCAAAAAAAGATAAGCTCAGAGCATAAATTCTGAGCTTTTTTCGTGATATATACTATGTGATTTATAAACATATATAAAATTACTTCTGCTATCGGGAGTTATGTAAAGAAAGAAGGAACAAAATTTGAGTTTAATAAATATGTCTTCTATAGGTGAAGTAACATCAATTATTGATGAAAAGGTATATGAAGAATGGGGAGAAATTGTTTCGACTATCATAATTAATCCAGAATATAAAGAAGGACTAATTGGATTAGAAGAATATTCGCATGTTATGGTTATCTTTTTTATGGATCAATTTAAAGAAGAGAAAAATCAATCTTGGATTAGAAAACCAAGAGGAATTGAAACTTTAGCTAAGAAGGGTTGCTTTGCACAAAGAACAAAGTATCGTCCTAATCCTATTGGGATTTCTACAGTTGAGATATTATCAATTGATGATAATGTAATTACCGTAAAAGGATTAGATGCTAATAATAAGACACCAGTATTAGATATTAAACCTTATATACCAGAGTTTGATTCAAGAAAGGATACTTGTGTCCCTGTATGGATGAAAGAATTAATGAGAGATTATTTCTAATTTTTTTATTTGATATCAATGATGATAAAAAGCTAGCATAGAGCTAGCTTTTTTACTTCCGCTAAGTGGTGTTATGTTAACCTCACTTGAATAGGGTATACATTGTTCCTTGTTCAACTAACGGGGTAGGATAGTTGAACAAGCTCGTTCGACGAAAAGGACATTCTTGGTATTACAGGGGATGTCCTTTTTACTAAACTATAGAGTATGTTGCTAGAATTCAAAGTCTAGAATCATTTTACTGGTTTGACCTGTAAACTTATAATTATAGGACCCTTTTAGGCTTTCTAAGTCACCGGTAGCTTTGATGATTGTTGCCGGAGAATCTAGATTTCCTTTATCAAATATTCCTTGCTCTATAGCTGTAAACGTCCCTTGTTTTCCCTTATAAGTTCCTTCGAAATGCAAAAATCCGGAAATTTTAGAAGTAGCCAAGTGACCATCATCTATGCTTGATTCTAAATAATATAATAAATATTCAACAAAAGCTTTTCCTTTTAATTCACCGTCAATATCATATTCGGCATGGACAATATTAATAGGGAAATTTTTTCTAGTGTCATCGACTGGCTTTTCATCCCATTTGCTTACTGCAAATGTTACCTCCATACGCGTAAACCTCCCTTCATTATTAGATGAGTAATCCACCTCCAGTATACCACCTAAAAACATCATCAATAGTGGTATCTCATAGGACTGTTTTTATTTGTTGTTTTTTACTAATTTTGTTAAGTATTACACTTAAAGTAACAGATGCTAATATTAAATTAGCTACTTTTTTATTACCAATAACGGGACTTATGTAAAAAGCTAGCATGGATCTAGTTTTTTCTTTTTTGTTTATGGATGTTCTAACCTCTTTGTTTTTCATGCTTTGAATGTATACTTTTATTAGTGATTTTGCTTAAAATAGCTAAAGTGGGATAAGGCTAATGAAATCAACATTTTGAATGTAAACTAATATACTAAATTTTACATTCAAAATCATTAAAAAAAGTCCTACATAAGAGGACTTTTTTCTATGTATATAGATTAAAATAATAATAGCAATTCTTTAGTTTTTTCTATTTCTCTTATTTTTTTCCACAACTATCAATTAAATCATATTGTGCAGAAACCATCTCATTTCGAATTTGTTCAAGATGTTCATGTAATGTTTTTTTTACTGCACTTCCTGTTTTACTTTCAAAACTTTTGTTTAATGCAATCCCTTGTTCAGATAAGCTTTTGCATACATCATGAAATGATTCTTTATTTTTTTGAATGGTATGCTTTTGTTTTGCTACAATACCATTTGCTTTAAATGATACTTCTGTTTTCAAAAGTTTTCGCTGCATTTCTCTTTCTAATTGTTTTTTAGCAGCTTGCAACTCGTCAACAATAGCCCCAGCTGCACCCACTGCAGCTTTTTCTATTTCTTTCTCTATTTTCTGAATTTCCCCTATAAAATCCATCATATTATCTCACTGCCAATCCTTCCAAATTTGTCCCTAATTGATTGTCTTTATCTCGTAATGAATTAGCTGCATACGCAATATCATCTCCAAAACGAATTAATTCTTTTTGTTTTTTTCGTAAAAGATGAATTAGTTCTTCTGCGAGTTTTACATCATGAAAATAATCTTTTCCGTCTTGGGATGCTTTTGCAATCTTTCTAATTGCTTCATCCACTTCATGTTCTTCTAAAAGATGATACTTCCCACCTGGTCCTGTCTCATGTTTTAACTGACTTTTTAGTTTTGCAACTTCCTCTTCTTCTTGCTGTTGAAAACGTTCTATATTTTTCACAATATCAAGTAATAGGTCACTTATCTTTTGTATTTCTTTTGCATGCCTAATAATATCGTCCGGTTCTAATTCTAATTGAACTCCACCATTATGGAATATACCTTCAAACGTACTTAACATATGACCAGCTAGTCCTGCATAAGCATATATGCCATCAGATGACCCATTATGTTTCACCGTATATTGTTTGCCGATTAAAGGTGCGTCGAATTGAGTAAAGTTTCCTACTTTATCATTTTTATGTGTATAATCTGTAGCTTTATTTTCCATTACGCCTTCATCTACTCGTTTTTTTGCTTCATCACTCAGTAATCGATAGACATTAGGTGCAGCCCATGTAGTTGCATAACAATTTAATTCAGCAGCTATAAGGTCTGCCTCTCCAGCTCCTTTACTATGTCCAGTTGTATGAAGAGATTCCGGCTTATATTTCGCAACAATGTCATTTTTAGCCCATTTTAATCCAGTTTCAAATGTTGTCTCTACATTTTCAACTTGTTCGTCATTCATTCGATAGTTTTTTTTAACACCTAAAAAAATCTGCTTGATATCTATTGTGATATCTCCATCAAGTTCCTCTGGCTTTGTTCCACGAAATGATAGGATTATATTTTTATAGTCAGTTTTGCCCTCTTCATACTCTTTTGCTCGTACTACTGCGATGGCTTGTAACCCATTTTTTACTTGCCCAGGATCTTTTGCATTTATGGATTCTATCACAACCCACAAATTACCGTTACTTCCTTCTATCTCTGTTCCTTTCTTTAAAACAGAATCTTTATAAACAATACTTGAAAGTTTAAAATAATCTTCATCTGTCGCAATAGGATTCCTTTGAAATTCATTCATCTTCATCAACTCATTTCATGGTATATTTTAACTATATTCAAATATAAGGGGATTTCCAATGAAAAAAAATCTTATAATTGTTTTATCCATTATTTGTATTATAACAGGAGGGTATTTTACTATGGAATACTTAAAACAAAAAGAAAAAGAAGAAAAGTTTTGGAAAGACCAAGAAGCACGGATAGAAAAATATATTCATTACAATATTAAAGATGTAAAATCTATTACATTTACAAAGCATGAAGTAAATCCAATGGGAGTTCCTTCTATAGATGGGTATATAAACGATGATAAAGAATTAGATTTCATCGCTAGCATTAGCACAACGAAAGATTTCGAAA
This sequence comes from Bacillus sp. DX4.1, assembly GCF_030348195.1. Lineage (NCBI taxonomy): Bacteria > Bacillati > Bacillota > Bacilli > Caryophanales > Bacillaceae > Bacillus > Bacillus sp. DX4.1. Next base: position 1,171,417 of record NZ_JAUCFT010000008.1, read on the forward strand.
ACGATTTTACACGTTCTAGAAAATTAGGAAAACTTATAAAAAAACCTGCAAAATCTGTATCTGAAATCGAAAAAGAAGAGAAAGAAAAAAAACAAGAGTAATCTTTGCACTACTCTTGTTTTTTGTATCTCATTTTAAGAAGAGTGTAATGGTAAGTTTTTTATAAGGGGATTTTCTATGAGGAAAGTAATGATTTTGGTTGTATCTGCTATGGTAATCATAGCAGGAGGGTATTTTACTATGGAATACTTAAAACAAAAAGAAAAAGAAGAAAAGTTTTGGAAAACACAAGAAGCACGGGTAGAAAAGTATATTCATTATAATATTCAAGATGTAAAATCTATTACATTTACAAAAAAAGATGTAAGTCCGATGGGAGTTCCTTCTGTAGAAGGATATATAAATAATGATAAGGAATTATGGTTTGATGCAAGTATAAGTACTACGGAAAATTTTGAAGATGATTTTGGACGTTCTGGAGAACTGGGGAAACTTATAAAAGACCCTGAAAAATCAGTATCAGAAATTGAAAAAGAAGAGAAAGAGAAAAGGCAGGAGTAGTCTTTGCACTACTCATATCTTCTGTATCCCATTTTAAGAAGAATACATAGGTAAGTTTTTTATAAGGTGATTTCCAATGAAGAAAGTAATGATTTGGTTTGTATCTGCTGTGGTGCTCATAGCAGGAGGGGATTTTACAATGGAATACTTAAAACAAAAAGAAAAAGAAGAAAAGTTTTGGAAAGATCAAGAGGCACGAGTAGAAAAGTATATTCGTTATAATATTCAAGATGTAAAATCTATTATATTTACAAAAAAAGATGTAAGTCCGATGGGAGTTCCTTCTGTAGAAGGATATATAAATAATGATAAGGAATTATGGTTTGATGCAAGTATAAGTACTACGGAAAACTTTGAAGATAAATTATCGCGTTCTGGAGAACTGGGGAAACTTATAAAAGACCCTGAAAAATCCGTGTCTGAAATTGAAAAAGAAGAGAAAGAAAATCAACATAAAAATTGAATATATCATAATAGTAAAATGAATAGTAAGCTTACTAACTAGAATGGAGGACTTGAACAAAAAATGGATGAGAAAAATCGAGACTCTTCAGAAGCTAATTTTAGTGACCAAAATCCCTGGACTTCCTCTGGCACAATTCATAGTGACCTTCTTGCAACGAAGGATCTTGTCTATAGTCCGTGCAGGTTTGAGTGCTCTCAACCACTAATAGAAGCACAAAACGCTGAATACGGAGCTTATGTGTTTAAATTGAATACTCTTTCCATTAGATTTCGTATAGCTAAAATCACTCCTACAAAGGTTGGGCAATTTGTGACTTTGTGGGAGAGAATTGAAGATGGGTCGATTCAACCATATGACGTATCAGATCCAATTGATTTGTTTGTTATTAGTACTCGTAAAGGTAATAACTTTGGTCAGTTTGTATTTCCAAAAGCTGTTTTATGTGATCAAAATATAGTATCTAGTAAGGGTAAAGGTGGTAAACGAGCAATACGCATTTACCCGCCTTGGGACAAGCCTACGAGTCGTCAGGCTCAAAAAACTCAGATATGGCAGCTAGAATATTTCTTAGAGATACCTGTAAATATGCCAATAGACTGTGATCGTGTTCAAATGCTCTACAGTCTAAATCAGGCAAGTCAAATAGTAAAATAATTATGTTCCCTATGAAAGTAAATAAATATCTAAAAGTTTACTTTCGGATTTAATTTCTAAAATTCACACAATTATCGATAATACAATTCTATAAATATTAATATATGATATATACTGGAATTGTCATGTCAGTCTCTAAACATACCTCTCCGTTCTCCATGTTTAGAATATTGTCTATGTTCCCTTATGTTAACATTATTTCAAAAAGGACTTGTAGAGGTACTACAAGTTCTTTTTATTTTTTTTATGTAAACTTATTTAAATAAAGACTTCCTTTATTTATTCTGTTCTGATGGGGGTGAAATGTTATTGGAATAAGTTTCCTATTATGTGAAGTATGATAAAATATTAAAAGAGAGAAGTTTGAAATGGGGGATAAAATGAAAGAGCACATGAGAAAAACGAGATTGGAAAAATGGCTAGATTGTTTTTCGATTCTCGGTATTGTGGCGATGATTGTATATATTCTTATGTATTGGACATCTTTACCTCACACAATTCCAACGCATTTTGGCTTAAATGGAGAAGCGGATGGCTTTGGAGAAAAGGGAAATATGTTTATTCACCCGATCCTTGGTCTTGGGTTATATATTTTCTTCAACATCTTAAGTCGTTTTCCGAATATCTTCAATTATCCTGCAAATACGACAGAAGAAACGAAACCACTGTTATTTGTAAATTCTCGTAAAATGTTAGGTTGGATGAATTTGCAAATCATTCTGTTTAGTGTATATAACACATGGGAAAATACGCAAGCAGCTATAAATGGGAAAACGAGTATGTCTATGTTCCCCTTAATCATCTTCATTGTTGTTTTGCTAGGAACAATGGTGTTTTATATTGTAAAAGGGATGCGAATTGCAAGTGCTACTGAACGAAAAAAGACCTTTTAAGATGGAGGATAACTTTGATCATTTTACAGGGTTTTTTATTCGATTTTTTACATTTCATTTGTTCTATTGTATAATTGAAAAACTAAAAGTAAGAATATTAAGAAAAAATAATTGAAGTTGAGTCTGTTACATAAAGTGAAACTTTGATCAGTGGAGAGTCTTCATCCCCCATCTAACTTCTTTGCTTCCTACCGAACTTTGAGGTAGGGGTATTACTGCCTGTTAATGCGGGATAAATTATTTTTTGTTTTAATGGAGGTCGTTTATATTGTTTCAAAAAAGCAACACAAATATATTATTTAATACAAAGTCGATGCCTGCTATAAAAATGATAATCTCTATGTCTATCTTTGGTTCCATTGGATTTTTCTCAACAAAAACGAATTTGCCATCATTTGAATTGGTTTTTGTACGCTGTATTTGTGCAACCATATTTTTAACACTATGTTGGATTGCAACTGGTCAGTTTAAAGAAGAAAAGTGGAATCGTAAAGAAGTGTTGCAAGTATTAGCCTGTGGTGTGTTTCTTGTCTTCAACTGGGTGTTCTTATTTAAAGCCTTTGAAGTGATGTCAGTGACAATTGCGATTTCAGTGTATCATCTCGCGCCGATTATTGTATTGATGATCGGCAGTGTGATGTTTAAAGAGAAATTAACGATAGTATCTGTTATTTCGATTGTTATTTGCTTTGTTGGAACAGCTTTAGTAGCAGGGATGGATGGAAGTGTTTCTTTTGGCAAATTCATGTCTTCCGGGATGGTTTGGGCGCTTCTAGCTGCAGTGTTTTATGCTTTCACGACTTTGTTGGGGAAGGGAATTAAACATATAAGTGCATATGCGATGACATTTTTGCAAACATTTTTAGGGATTTTTCTTTTACTACCTTTTGTTAATTTTGATGCATTTACAGGTCTTACGCAAAGTAACTGGATCGCGATTACAGCGACAGGACTCATTCATACAGGTTTTGTCTATTATTTATTTTTTGATAGTTTACGAGATTTACCAACAAGATTAATTTCCGTATTGGTATTCCTTGATCCAGGTGTAGCTATTTTACTCGATACGGTATTTACCGGTTTTCGTCCGACTCCGATACAAATTGCAGGAATTATTCTTATTTTTGTTGGTATGGCGCTGACTTTTCGAAAGTCGGAAACAGAAGTGCAAACGGAGAAAAGGTTAAAAAAAGGTGCAATGTAATACAGAGCTAAGTTGTTTGAGGGAAGAAGAGAACAAAACAGAAAAGGAGCTTACGACGTTTCATTCCGCTCGAAGGGGAATGGACGTCGGCTCCTTTTTATTTTTTATTCCATATTAATGAGCAATAAAACCCCGATTGGTGAGGGCTAATAATCAGGGGGAATGAAAACCCCCCACTGATCAAAGTTTCACTTTATTGATGAATCCTCAAGCCTTCCGTTTTTGGATACAATTAGGTTTTTGTAATGTAATTTTTAAATAAGCGGATATCTTATAATTGATTAAATTTTCTAAAAAGTTCTTCCTTTTCTTAGGATTTGTTATATAATATAAAACATAAAATTAAATCTGTTATAAAACAGTTTAAAGAAAAGGAGATGCTAATATGTCGACACAAACTTCACGGGTTACACTCGTTGGAGAAGTATTACCGGCGTATGTAGAAATTTTGACACCGGAGGCGCTCACTTTTTTAAAAGAGCTGCATGAGAATTTTAATGAACGCCGTAAAGAACTGCTGCAAAAACGGGTGGAAAAACAAAAACGAATTGATGCAGGGGAGTTTCCAACATTCTTAAAAGAAACGGCACATATACGTACAGAAGATTGGACAATTGCACCGCTGCCGAAAGATTTAGAGGATCGTCGTGTCGAAATTACAGGACCTGTTGACCGAAAAATGGTTATTAATGCTTTAAATTCTGGAGCGCATGTCTTTATGGCAGACTTTGAAGATTCAAATTCGCCGACGTGGCAAAATGCAATGGAAGGACAGATTAATTTACGAGATGCAGCTAAGAGAACGATTTCATATAAAAACCCCAGTGGAAAGGAATATCGTTTAGGTAGTAAAACAGCTGTACTTCTAGTGCGGTCACGTGGGTGGCATTTAGAAGAAAAACATATGCTCGTTGATGGGGAAATGATGTCAGGTAGTCTTGTGGATTTTGGTTTGTACTTTTTCCATAATGCCAAAGCATTATTAGAAAGAGGAAGTGGACCATATTTTTACTTACCGAAAATGGAAAGTCATTTAGAAGCTAGATTGTGGAATGATGTTTTTGTTTTTGCACAGAAGTATATAGGAGTTCCAAATGGAACGATTAAAGCGACCGTTTTAATAGAAACCATCCATGCTTCCTTTGAAATAGATGAAATTTTATATGAATTACGTGATCATTCAGCTGGACTTAATTGCGGGCGCTGGGATTATATTTTTAGTTTTTTAAAGAGTTTCCGGGGTCATAACGAATTTTTACTTCCAGACAGAGCACAAGTTACAATGACAGCTCCGTTTATGCGTTCATATTCCTTGCGGGTTATTCAAACGTGTCATCGTCGTAATGCGCCAGCAATTGGCGGGATGGCAGCACAAATTCCGATTAAAAATGATGCAGTTGCCAATGAGGCTGCTTTTGAAAAGGTGCGTGCTGATAAAGAGCGTGAGGCTTTAGATGGGCATGATGGGACTTGGGTTGCCCATCCGGGACTTGTACCGGTTGCGATGGAAGTGTTTGATCACATTATGAAAACACCAAATCAAATATACCGAAAACGAGAAGAAGTTTGCGTAACCGAAAGAGATTTGTTGGAAGTACCAGTGGGAACGATTACAGAAGGAGGACTTCGTACGAATATTAGTGTCGGTATTCAATATATTGCATCGTGGTTAAGCGGCCGCGGAGCAGCACCAATTTACAACTTGATGGAAGATGCAGCAACAGCAGAAATTTCACGGGCACAAGTGTGGCAATGGATTCGCCATGAAGGTGGAAAGCTAGAAGATGGCCGCAATATTACATTTTCTTTAATGGAAGAACTAAAGGCGGAGGAGCTAGCAAAAATAGAACAGGAGATTGGTAGCGAACAGTTTGAGAAAGGTAGATTCAGTGAAGCGACAAAGTTGTTTACTGATTTAGTTCGTAATGATGAATTTGTACCGTTTTTAACATTACCGGGGTATGAGATTTTATAAAGTGGCGTTTTTTTTTGAAAATGATTAAAGTTTACCGACTATTGCTGAATAAAAGGAAAAGGGGATGGAAGAAATGAAAAACGAAAGAATTGGAAAATTACAAGAAAGCTGGGCGTTAGATGAACGCTGGAAAGGGGTAACACGTCCATATTCTGCCGAAGATGTTATTCGTCTTCGGGGATCAATTGATATTGAGCATTCGTTAGCACGCTACGGGGCAGAGAAGCTGTGGAAATCGCTTCATACGGAAGACTATATTAATGCACTCGGTGCGTTAACAGGAAATCAGGCGATGCAGCAGGTAAAAGCTGGATTAAAAGCAATTTATTTAAGCGGCTGGCAAGTGGCGGCAGATGCAAATCTATCAGGGCATATGTATCCGGACCAAAGTTTATATCCAGCAAACAGTGTACCGGCAGTTGTAAAACGAATTAACCAAACGCTGCAACGTGCAGATCAAATTCAGCATATGGAAGGCAGTGGGGATACAGATTATTTCGTACCGATTGTTGCTGATGCAGAGGCAGGATTCGGCGGACAGTTAAACGTGTTTGAATTAATGAAAGGCATGATTGAAGCTGGGGCATCAGGCGTACACTTTGAAGATCAATTATCTTCAGAAAAGAAATGCGGACATTTAGGTGGAAAGGTATTATTACCAACGCAAACGGCGGTACGTAATTTAATCTCTGCGCGATTAGCTGCGGATGTAATGGGCGTACCAACAATTATTGTTGCCAGAACAGATGCGGATGCAGCGGATTTAATTACAAGCGATATCGATCCAGTTGATCAAGAGTTTATTACTGGAGAAAGAACACCAGAAGGCTTTTATCGCACAAAAGCAGGGCTTGATCAAGCAATTGCACGCGGTTTAGCATATGCACCATATGCAGATCTTGTTTGGTGTGAAACGTCTGAACCATGTTTAGAAGATGCGAAGCGTTTTGCAGAAGCAATTCATGAGAAATACCCAGGGAAATTACTAGCATATAACTGTTCACCATCCTTTAATTGGAAACAAAAGTTGGATGAAAAAACAATTGCAAACTTCCAAAAAGAAATTGCATCATACGGATACAAATTCCAATTCGTAACGCTTGCGGGATTCCATGCGTTAAACTACGGAATGTTTGAACTTGCACGCGGCTATAAAGAGCGTGGAATGGCAGCGTATTCTGAATTGCAACAAGCGGAATTTGCAGCAGAAGAGCACGGCTACTCTGCAACACGTCACCAACGTGAAGTAGGAACGGGCTACTTTGATGAAGTAGCGCAAGTGATTACAGGTGGAACATCTTCAACAACAGCGCTGAAAGGGTCAACAGAAGAGGCGCAGTTTACGAAATAAGTGAGGAAGCAGGTGTCTTTTTGGAGACACTTGTTTTTATCCCACTATTCGCGGGCAGTAATATTTCCACTGATTAAAGTTTCACTTTATTTGATTGTCGTTATTCTTGCTGAGAAATAGCGACAATCATAATTTTGATAATAATATAGGAGGAAATCGATAATAAATCTTGAAATTGTTATAGGTGTCATTTGGTAATATGGAAGAAATAGAAAATAGATTTCAAAAAAGATTGTACATTCTATTTTAGTATGGTATGATTACTCCTAGTTGAATAATTAAATCAAGCAATCCATATATTATCAAGTGCTGAGAACGAACGAGAAAAAGTATGTGAGAACTGTTGTATTTTCGTATTTGATAATGTGTGGATTCTTTTTTTATGTATGCAGACTAAAAAAAACTTTTATTTTCTTTAGGAGGAAATTATTATGACAGTAACAGGACAAGTAAAATGGTTTAACAACGAAAAAGGTTTCGGTTTCATCGAAGTTCCAGGCGGCAACGATGTATTCGTTCACTTCTCTGCAATCACTACTGAAGGTTTCAAATCTTTAGAAGAAGGCGAAAAAGTTAGCTTCGAAATCGAAGATGGCAACCGTGGACCTCAAGCTAAAAACGTTGTAAAACTATAATTTTATAGATATAACGGAAAAAAGGATGGCATATGCCATCCTTTTTTTATTTGAATTCGTTTGTTATTTATCCCGCTATTTGTGGGTAGTAATACTCCCACCTCAAAATTCGGCAGGAAATTAAGAAGTTAGGCGGGGGTATTACTGCCCGTAAAAGCCCGATTGGAGAAGGCTAATGATCGGTGGGGGATGAAGAAAAAAACTACTGATCAAGGTTTCACTTTATTCTATTTGAGCTGTTAATAAAGAAATAAGATCTCAAAGAAAGCTCTTCACTATTCTAGCTGTGTATTATGTTACAAATATTTCAAAAAGAGAAGAATGTATTTTTCTATAGCAATCCATCGTTTTATGTAGGTAAATGATTGGTTTTTGTCTGGAAATTTGCATAGAGAAATATTATGAAATTTTAAAGTTTTATAAGTGTTTGTAAAATATTTGAAAATATTAACTTTTTTATTTTTCAGATGGTACAATTATCCATGTAACAGCTGTTATATATTGTAAGTTAAATAGTAAAGGAGCGAGTTAAAGATGGGTGAAAAAGTGGAACACTATGTCGAAAACTATGTTGTAAACAAGAAAACGATGGCCTTACTTCCAGTTATTTTAGGGGACAAACGTATTGTAACGCGAGTGATTGAAGTAGAAGATTCCTTTTTTGTGTATCAAAAACCTCTTGATATTGTAGAAAGAAGTTGCCGCCGGCATGGATCTAGTTTTTTAGGTCGTAAAGAAGGCACAAAAGAATTAGCAAATATCACGCACAAAGCACCCATTGCCATTAGTCCTACCGACCAGCTTTATTTTTTCCCTACTTATTCGTATTCTAGAAAGGAATGCGCTTGGCTATCCCACTTTCATATTGCAAATAGTAAAGAACTTACAGATGGAAATCTTATCATTCGATTTATTAATGGTTTTGCAGTGAAAATAGAAATGTCAAAGAGTAGTTTTGAAAATCAACAAAATCGAACTGCAAAACTGCGGACGGAATACGAAGATCGAAAAGATAAACAAGGGAGACTTCTTTTTAAAAAGGTTGATAAAAAAGAAGAAGCTGAACTGAAACCGGCTTATGAGCGAGTATATCTTGTCAAAGAAGAAGACTAAATATAATGTGACAGTATAAAGGATGGGTGACCATCCTTTTTTTATTTCTCAATATATAAGAGGATGTTCAAAAAGTCCAGTAAAGATAGCTGTCCTATTTCTTCGTTACGTCGCCAGTCCGGTACTCATGTATATAAATACAAATTAAAAAACCGACATAAAACCCTTCTTTTTAGGTGGGAGAGAGTATCCGGCCATGCATAGAAGCGGTCAGCTGCCCCATGCGAAGTGAAAACAAAGAGAGAAAACGAGCGCAGGTCCCTTTTTATTATCCATAGCCGCGGCTATATGCCGAAAAATCAAAATGGATTTATCCCGCATTAACGGGCAGTAAGACCCCCACCTCAAGATTCAGAGAGAAGCAAGGAAGAGAGGTGGGGGATAACTGTCCGTAAAAGCCCGATTGGTGAGGGCTGATTATCAGTGGGGGATGAAGAAAACCCCCACTGATGGAAGTTTTACTTTATATAGTTCCATCTACACTCCGTATCTTCCTGGCTTCCGCGCCTCGAACCGCTCTGTTCTCTTTATCCTCCTTTTTGAACGATCACTATAAGGTAGTACCAAATAATTATAGATTGCCATACAATAAGGATGCAGGATTTCTAAGTGAGAACATGGAACACTAATAAATACATCTTTATATGTCATATCTACCATTTCCTCTTCACGCCAAGCAATGATAAAGTAAGGATAGGACTATAGCAAAGGGGCAAATAGTAGAATGGATTTTCAAACGATCAAAGAATATTTTTCAGAAGAAAATATGGACCAGCTTGTGGAGAGCTACCGAGCTTTTGGACCCATTCTTGGTATCGGACTGCCAATGGTGGAAGCTCTCATTCCGGCGCTCCCACTTATTTTGTTTGTGATGGTGAATGCAGTTGCTTTTGGTTTATGGCTTGGGTTCTTGTATTCATGGATTGGATCGGTTGTTGGTGCATTAATCGTATTTTCGGTCATTCGTCGTTTTGGGCGGAGTCGCTTTTTTTCTTTTGTGAATAAGCATCCGAAAGTACGCAACGCGATGGGATGGATTGAACGAAAAGGATTTGCACCGATTTTTGTACTGTTTTGTTTTCCGTTTACGCCATCTGCACTTATTAATGTTGTAGCGGGTTTATCACGTATTAGTAGACGCCAGTTTGTTTTAGCATTGGCGCTTGGGAAACTTGTGATGATTTTTGTATTAAGTTATATCGGATATGATTTAACTTCTTTTTTTCATAAGCCAGTGAAAACAATTATTGTAATTAGCGTCATCTTTATTTTATGGTATGTCGGCAAGAAAATTGAAGTAAAGTTAGAACTACATTGAGACTAGTCTTCACTGTGAATGCAACTCCATTATAGAAAAAAGCAAGGGGAGATGCAGATGAAGCGAACGCTAAAAAAAGAAAGCTTAGAGTGGATGAGAACCATTTTTATAGGTGTGTTATTAGCTGTTTTTTTTCGAGCGTTTTTCTTTTCAACGTATGTGGTAGAGGGGAAGTCGATGATGCCGACCCTTCAAGATGGCAATATGCTTGTCGTCAATAAAGTGAGCTACCAAGTAGGGGAATTGAATCGATTTGATGTTGTGGTGTTTCATGCGAATAAGAAAGAAGATTACGTCAAGCGGATTATTGGTTTACCAGGCGATCATATTGCATATAAAAATGATAAGCTTTACATAAACGGTCAGTTTATTGAAGAGCCCTATTTAGAAACATATAAGAAGCAAGTGGAAGGCAGACAGTTGACAGGAGATTTCACGTTAGAAGAACTAACGCGGGAAAAGGTTGTCCCGAAAGGATGCATTTTTGTTGTTGGTGATAATCGTTTAGGCAGCTGGGATAGCCGTCACTTCGGCTTTGTAAAAGCGGATACAGTTGTCGGGAAAGTGGACTTGCGATATTGGCCGATCAATGAAGTGCAAACTAATTTTTCCAAAGGGTAATTGGAATTGCTTTTTATAATAGAGGAAGTTCAAAAAGTCCGGTAAAGATAGCTGCCCTATTTCGTCGTTACGTCGCCAGTCCGGTACTCATGTAGTTCCAGCTACACTCCGTATCCTCCTGGCTTCCGCGCCTCGAACTACTCGGCTCTCTTTATCCTCCTTTTTGAACATGTACTTATAGGGAAGGAAAAGACAAGCAGTCGCTGTTTGTCTTTTTTCTTGTCGTATAATACAATGATGACAGCGAACTAATGTTCGTTATAGGTGAAAGGTGGGGATTTCATGTCGCTTCGATTTGTGATTGGACGAGCTGGAAGTGGAAAAAGTGCATTTTGTTTACGTGAAGTGCAAGAAGAACTTAAACAGTGTCCAAGAGGCGAAACAATTTTATATCTTGTGCCAGAGCAGATGACGTTCCAAACGCAGCAAGCGTTAATCGGTAATGGGGACGTAAGTAGCTCGATTCGGGCGCAAGTTTTTAGTTTTTCACGTTTAGCGTGGAAGGTTCTGCAAGAGGTTGGTGGTGCAAGTCGTCTTCATATTGATGAGGCGGGTGTGCACATGTTGCTTCGCAAAATTGTTGAGGCACGTAAAGAAGGATTATATGTGTTTCAAAAAGCGGCGGAACAAAATGGCTTTTTTGAGCACCTTGGCAGTATGATTGCTGAATTTAAACGTTATAACTTAACACCATCTAATGTATATGAAATGTGGCAGCAGTTAGATACTCATAGTAATGGCAATGAGCAAAAAATATTAGCGAATAAAATGTACGATCTTCAGCTTTTATACGATGATTTTGAACGAGCTTTAATAGGTAAATATTTAGATTCTGAAGATTATTTGCAGTTGCTTGTAGAGAAGCTTCCGCATTCTGATTATGTAAATGGTGCTGAGATTTATATAGATGGATTTCATTCGTTTTCACCGCAAGAATTAGAGATCATTAGGCAGCTTCTTAGATGCGGGGCAAGAATGACGATTACATTAACATTGGATGAAAAAACATTGTCTGGGCCGGTGAGCGAACTTGATTTGTTTTATCAAACAGTTCTTACGTATGAAAAGATAAAACAGCTGGCACGCGAGGAGAAAATTACGATTGAAAATACGATTCCGATGCAAGAGCAACCGCGGTTTCGTTCAGCTGCATTGGCACATTTAGAAGCACAATATGAATCTCGTCCAAATGCAAAATTTCAAGGTGAATCTAATATTACACTATATACAGCGGCTAACTTACGAGCAGAAGTCGAAGGGGTTGCCCGTGAAGTGCGAAGACTTGTTGCAGAGGAGGAGTATCGCTACCGCGATATTGCTGTTCTTCTTCGTAACGGAGAAAGCTACTATGATGTGATGAAAACCCTTTTTACCGATTATAATATTCCGCACTTTATTGATGAAAAGCGTCCGATGTCCCATCATCCGCTCATTGAATGCATTCGTTCTGCGCTAGAAACCATTAACGGAAATTGGCGCTATGATGCAGTATTTCGCTGTGTGAAAACGGAGTTGTTATATCCATTAGATGTAAGAAAAGAAATGATGCGTGAAGAGATGGATGAATTTGAAAATTATTGTTTAGCGTACGGTGTGCAAGGAAAGAGATGGACAGCGGATGAACCGTGGACATATCGCCGTTACCGTTCGTTAGATGGAGTAAATGGAACGCAAACTGATAGCGAGCGCGAGATGGAAGAAAAAATAAACCGTCTTCGTGATGTTATACGGACACCAATTATTCGTTTGCAAAAGCGTTTAAAACGTGCCGGAACGACAATGCAAATGTGTGAAGCGGTTTATTTGTTTTTAGAAGAACTGGATGTTCCGAAAAAACTGGAAGACTTACGCATACGGGCCGAAGCAGAAGGAAACTTCTTATTTGCAAATGATCATGATCAAGTATGGGAAGAAGTGATGAAGCTTCTTGATACATGTGTGGAAATGATCGGTGAGGAAAAGATGTCATTATCTATGTTTATCGATGTGATGACAACTGGTTTAGAGGCGCTTCAGTTTGCCAATATCCCGCCATCTTTAGATCAAATACTAATTGCAAATATTGATCATTCTCGTTTATCTGATATCCGAGCGGCCTTTGTTATCGGGGCCAATGAAGGAATTATTCCAGCAGCGCCTTCAGACGAGGGCATGTTATCAGATGAAGAGCGGGAGGTTCTCGTTTCAGCTGGTGTAGAATTAGCACCGACAACAAGACAGACTTTATTAGAAGAACAATTTATCATTTATCAAACGGTGACACGTGCATCCGAAAAGTTATATATTTCTTGTCCACTTGCCGATGAAGAAGGGAAAACATTACTCTCATCTAGTTTTATTAAGAAAGTAAAAAGAATGTTCCCTTTTGTCAAAGAAGTATTTATAACAAATGATGTGAACGATTTGTCTCGTCATGAGCAAATTTCGTATGTAGCAACACCGGAGGTTACGCTGTCGTATGTGACGCAGCAGCTGCAAAACTGGAAGCGATACGGATTTGAAGGGAATCTAGACTTTTGGTGGGACGTATATAATTTCTATGTTACCTCACCTGCGTGGAAGCAAAAAAGTTATCGTGTGTTATCCAGTTTGTTCTATCGAAACCAAGCACAGAAATTAAGCGCGGTTGTGAGCCGAGACTTGTACGGTGATACCATTAAAGGAAGCGTTTCTCGTATGGAATTATTTAATCGCTGTGCCTATGCTCACTTCGCGCAGCATGGGTTATCGCTAAGAGAGCGAGATATTTTTAAACTAGATGCACCGGATATCGGTGAACTATTCCATGCGGCATTAAAGAAAATTGCAGACAAGTTATTGCGTGAAAATCGCACTTGGTCTGATTTATCAATAAAAGAGTGTGAGCATCTTTCTGTCATGGTAATAGAAGAAATTGCACCGCTACTACAAAGGCAAATTCTATTGAGTTCAAATCGTCATTATTATTTAAAGCAGAAATTGCAGCAAATCATTTTCCGGACGTCTCTTATCCTTCGTGAGCATGCAAAATCAAGCGGGTTCGTGCCGGTTGATTTAGAGGTGCCATTTGGTATGGGTGGGACAGGATCGTTGCCACCAATGGAGTTTTCATTGCCGAACGGAGTGAAAATGGAAGTTGTTGGCCGCATTGACCGCGTAGATAAAGCGGAAGATGAGAGCGGTACGTTCCTGCGCATTATTGACTATAAGTCGAGTGCTAAAGCGTTAGATTTAACCGAAGTGTACTATGGTTTAGCGCTACAAATGTTAACGTATTTAGATGTTGTTATTTCTAATGCGAATACATGGATGAAGAAAAATGAGACGGCATCACCTGCTGGGGTCCTTTATTTCCATATTCATAATCCGATTGTTGAAATGAAAGGTGACGCTTCTGAGGAAGAAATTGAGCGAGAAATTTTAAAGAAATTTAAAATGAAAGGACTTGTGCTCGGAGATACAGATGTTGTGCGTTTAATGGATAACAAACTTGTGACAGGAAGCTCTGATATTATTTCTGCTGGTTTGAAAAAAGATGGAAGCTTTAGTGCTCGTTCTGATATTGCAAGTGAGCAAGAATTTACGGTCTTGCAGCAATATGTGCACCATACATTTGAAAACATCGGAAAAGACATTACAGAAGGTGTAATTGATATTGCACCATATAAAATGGGGAATAAAGCAGCTTGTACGTTTTGTAATTTCCGCTCTGTTTGTCAGTTTGATGAATCGCTTGAAGATAATCAGTATCGTACGTTAAAAGATATGAAAGATAGTGAAGCAATGGAAAAAATGAGAGAGGAGGTTGGGGAATGATGCAAAATTGGCCAGTAAAACCAGAAGGTAGTCAATGGACCGATGATCAATGGAAGGCAGTTGTTGCGAATGGTCGTGATATTTTAGTAGCAGCGGCAGCTGGATCGGGAAAAACGGCTGTACTTGTAGAGCGGATGATCCGGAAAATTATTTCTACTGAGAATCCTGTGGATGTAGATCGTTTGCTTGTTGTGACGTTTACAAACGCAGCAGCACAAGAGATGAAAAACAGAATCGGTGAAGCATTAGAAAAAGTATTGATTGATGATCCAGCGTCACAACACATTCGTAAACAGCTGAGTTTATTAAATAAAGCATCGATTTCAACAATTCACTCGTTTTGTTTGCAAGTCATTCGAACGTATTATTATATGCTCGATATTGATCCGCGCTTTCGCATTGCCAACCAGACAGAAAACGAATTATTAAAAGAAGAAGTACTAGACGATATATTAGAAGAAGAGTATGGAATCGAAGGAAATGACATCTTCTTTGAACTTGTCGATCGTTATACGAGTGATCGAAGCGATGACGATTTACAGCGCATGATTTTAGCGCTTCATACAGAGTCTAGGGCGCATCCGAATCCAGCTCGTTGGCTTGATAAACTTGTAGAAGCATATGA
Organism: Bacillus sp. DX4.1; assembly: GCF_030348195.1. Lineage (NCBI taxonomy): Bacteria > Bacillati > Bacillota > Bacilli > Caryophanales > Bacillaceae > Bacillus > Bacillus sp. DX4.1. The sequence continues at coordinate 1,186,628 of NZ_JAUCFT010000008.1, forward strand.
TGTAGAAGGGAAATCAATTGAAGACTTGACCTATGCCTCTTATTTATTAGAAGATGTGAAGTTTCAGCTTCGAGCGGCAGAGCAACATGTTCGAAAAGCAATTGAGCTAGCGATGCTGCCAGACGGTCCCGCACCACGTGTTGAGACATTGCAAGCGGATCTTGCACTACTCACGACGTTGTCCGCAGCGGCACATCAGTCTTGGACAAGTGTATATGAAGCGATGCAAACTATTTCTTGGCAAACATTAAAGCGCATTAAGAAGAGTGACTATAATGAAGATGTTGTGAAACAAGTAGATTCATTACGGAATAAAGCAAAAGATGAAGTGAAGAAGCTGCAAGAGGAGTTATTTAGCCGTAAACCAGAAAGCTTTTTACGTGATTTTCAAGATATGCACCCTGTGCTGCAAAAGCTTGTCCAGCTTGTAAAAGTATTTACAGGACGTTTTCAAACGATAAAGCGTGATAAAGGAATGGTTGATTTTACAGATCTAGAGCATTTTTGTTTGCAGATTTTAAGTGAACACACTGAGAACGGTGAAATGTATCCATCGCCAGTTGCGCTTCAATATCGTAATAAGTTTGCAGAAGTTCTTGTTGATGAATATCAGGATACGAACTTTGTGCAGGAGTCGATTATTAAACTTGTAACGAAAGATTCAGAGCAAGAAGGTAACTTGTTTATGGTTGGTGACGTAAAGCAGTCGATTTATCGTTTTCGTTTAGCGGAACCTGGATTGTTTTTAGGAAAATATAAACGTTTTACGTCTGATGGAATAGACGGCGGTATGAAAATTGATTTAGCAAAAAACTTCCGAAGTCGTCATGAAGTGTTAGCTGGCACGAACTTTATTTTTAAACAGATTATGGGAGAAGCAGTTGGGGAAATTGACTATGATGCGGATGCAGAGTTAAAGCTAGGAGCGAGTTATCCAGCAAGTGACGATGTCGCAGCCGAACTGCTATGTATTCATCAATCTGATAAAGAAGTGGCAGATGGAGAAGAAGGTGTGGAAGTCGAAAAAGCACAACTAGAAGCACGTCTCATTGCACAAAGAATAAAGGCGATGGTTGATTCCGGATATGAAGTATATGACCGTAAAACAGATAGTATGCGCCCTGTGAAATATCGTGATTTTGTGATTTTACTTCGCTCGATGCCATGGGCACCGCAAATCATGGAAGAGTTGAAATTACAAGGTATTCCTGTTTATGCTGAACTAGCGACAGGTTATTTTGAAGCGACAGAAGTGAACATCATGATGAATATCTTTCGGGTGATTGACAATCCGATGCAAGATATTCCGCTTGCAGCTGTACTACGCTCGCCGATTGTCGGATTACATGATGAGGAACTCGCGATGTTACGTGCTCATGAAAAGAAAGGTTCATTTTATGAAGTAATGCGTTCGTTCTTACAAGGTGTACCACTTGAGGAAGAGGTAGAGTTACACAGGAAATTACAATGGTTTTATGATCTCCTGCAAGGCTGGCGAGAATTTGCCCGTCAACAGTCGCTTTCTGATCTCATTTGGAAAGTATATCGTGAAACAGGTTATTATGATTTTGTCGGTGGTCTTCCAGCTGGAAAGCAGCGTCAGGCCAATTTACGTGTGTTATATGATCGCGCTCGTCAATATGAAGCAACATCCTTCCGCGGGTTATTCCGTTTTCTTCGTTTTATTGAACGAATTTTAGAGCGCGGCGATGATATGGGAACAGCAAGAGCGCTTGGTGAACAAGAAGATGTGGTCCGCATTATGACCATTCATAAAAGTAAAGGGCTAGAGTTTCCAGTTGTATTCGTAGCGGGGCTTGGACGCCGCTTTAATACGCAAGATTTAATGAAGCGCTTCTTATTACACAAAGATTTCGGTTTCGGATCGCAATTTATTGATCCGCGTAAACGAATTAAATATACGACGCTATCGCAATTGGCGATTAAGCGGAAAATGAAGATGGAACTGATTGCCGAAGAAATGCGAGTATTATATGTTGCATTAACACGTGCAAAAGAAAAACTCATTTTAATCGGTACGGTGAAGGATAAAGACAAAGAGATAGAAAAGTGGCTGGATGCACGGGAACATACCGATTGGTTGTTACCGGATTATGTTCGCGCGGGAGCATCTTGTTATTTAGATTGGATTGCACCATCATTATATAGGCACCGTGATAGTGAAATGCTTCTTGAACTTGGACAGGGGAACATTCCAAATGATATTTATCAGTATGACGCAAGCTGGAAAGTTGAGGCTGTTGATGGTACAAGTTTACAGGCGCCAGAACCAATCCAAGAAGAAAAACAAGAACTATTAGAAGCGCTTCGTGAGAAAAATCCTGTCTCAGTAGAGAGCGAACGAAAAGAAGAAGTATACGCGAGGTTAACATGGCAATATGCATATGGAGAAGCAACAGTACATCGAGCAAAACAGTCTGTCTCGGAAATTAAGCGAAACTATCAATCGGAAGATGGAAGTGATCATGCTTTTATTAAAAAGGTACGTGCACCTATTCAAACGCGCCCGCGGTTTATGGAGAAAAAAGGATTGAGCTATGCGGAACGTGGAACAGCTGTACATGCTGTGATGCAGCATGTGAATTTGAAAAAGCCAATTACAGCAGAAACAATTCAAGAAAAAATTGCTGAAATGGTGAATAAAGAATTGTTAACATTTGAGCAGGCAGAAGAGATTGCAGCTGAGAGAATCGTTGCTTTCTTTGATACGGAGCTTGGGAAACGGGTATTGGCTGCGAAAAGTGTAGAACGCGAAGTGCCATTTACAATGATGTTATCAGCAGAGGAAGCGTATCAAAATTGGCAAGGAGAGCATGAAGAATCTGTGCTTGTGCAAGGTGTCATCGATTGCATGATGGAAGAGGAAGACGGCATTGTATTAGTTGATTTTAAAACGGATACCATTGAGGGAGGCTTTCCAGGTGGATTTGATCAGGCAAGAATCGTTTTAGAAGATCGCTATAAAGTACAGCTTACATTGTATGGAAAAGCACTAGAGAAAAGCTTAGGTCAGCCTGTAAAGGAAAAATATTTATACTTCTTTGATGGAAATCACGTGTTACGAATAGATGAGAAAAATGAGTAGGTAAGTAGTTACTTCGTTTTTAAAAAGGATTCGAAAATAGCCATCATCAAAGCTTGTTCGAACAAAAAATTAAAATAAATAAAAAAGTAGGAGGACTTCCTCCTACTTTTTTATGCTGTTCCAATTTGATCTTGATCTGCAACGTCCGAATCAAATGTATTTGTTGCACTGACACCGTTGAATGTATTGATAACAAAAGCAACATTTGATGCGCCTGATCCGTTATATGCTTTCGTATTTTCTTTTGGGGATACGTTATAAAAATCACCTAAATTGAAAGAACCATTGCTATTTTGAACGATAAGATTTCCAACGACAGAGGGCATATTCTTCACCTACTTCATCAGTCTTCTTTACCATCACTATATGATTCATTTTTAAAAAGGTTCCTCAGTGATGTATTGACGAATTTGAAGAAGGCGTGCGTTGTTAAAAGCATAATCAACTGAACCGATGTGAAAACAAGCGGAATTTAAAAGGGTACGAACAGTAACATCGTTTACTTCAATAAAAGGGCATTCATTGATGATGTTCATTTTGATATCGGTTGATCGAGATGGAATTGTGATTTCATCATCTGTAAAGATAGCATAAGCATCTAAGTCACCTTCTTGTGATAAGTAGTAAGGAAATTCACGTTGTACAACAAGTGCTCGGCTTTTTAATTCCATTTGATTAGAATCCCCGACTTGGAAAACCCCAGAAATACCCATAGAGATAACAGAGGAACGATGAACAACTGAAATATGTCGAAACATTAAGAACCCTCCTTAACCTGGAGTAGTAGGGACACCGGTTGCAAGAGGAACAAAAGGGCCTTCAGAAACGGATTCAAAAGGTGTATCGAGAATAGCAGAGAGAATGAGAAGGTTGGCATCTCCAATTAAAAATAGTGCTGAGGAAGAGATACCGTTCATTTTTATCGTACCAACTTTTATTTCACGATTTACAACAGTAAAATTCATGCATACTTACTCCTTTCGGAAGTTGCTTGGTATGTGCTGAATAAAGGAAAGGAATGCTTTATCAATATCTTGTTTCATAGCTTGAATGATTACATCTTTCATATATTGGGGATCTGATGCAATGTCTTCATACGGCTGTACTTGTGATAAGTAGTAAGGAAGGCGATGCTCCATTTGTTTTTTTATATCATCAATCATCATTTGTCGATACATATCATCCAGTGGTGTTCGTTCTTCTTGTTCAAAATGAAGAATGCGTTTATATGCTTCTTCGTCTAAATAGCGATGCATCTCTTGAATGATGTCTTGATAAAAATCAGGATTTGTTTGTGTTTCCGGATTTACTTTTAATGTTTCGGTATCTACTTGAAAATCTTCAATTTGTTGGCCTTTGCTTGTAAATGGATTTAAGCCGATGTTTAATGTACCATTTAAATTTTCTACTTTTAGTTGGTCAAATTTGTATTCTACTTTTCCTATAGAAGAGGAGGGACGGCTTTTTAGTTCATCAAGCTCTTCCGTTAATGAGCGTACTTTTTCTTCTAAAGCATGGATTGTTTCTTGTTGTTTTTGAAGAACTTGTTGGAATTGTTGTAAGTACGTGTATATATCTTGATTCACTGTGTGAAACCTCCTTTTCAACAGGGAGGGTGTGTGTAGAGCTGCTCTATATGTTTATGACAAAAACAGCTTAAGAAGAACTAGACGCCGGCTTAATAGAAAGAATTTGTCCTTTTGCTGTAAGGGGGCGAAGTGGCTCTGTAAATCCACCAGTATTTGAGAACTTAGATAAAGCTTTAATGCTTCCGGCACTTCCGATTTGAAAAACCGATGATGTTGTAATGCTGTCTATTTTTATATTGTTAATGATAATACTTTGATGTACGTAGAAATTCATTTCCATTCGCCTCCTTTAATTGGACCCGATAATGGCCTGATCGACTACGTCTTGATCATTGACAGTTGTTGAGTTTTCATAATTGTACACCGAAATAGTTTCACCGACATTAAAAGAACCAGCTCCTGCAAAAGCGCGAGAATAACTAATCGGCCGAATCGCAAATACATCTCCTATATGAAAAATACCACTTGATCCAATGTTAACGACACGGATATGTCCAACCATTGCTGGCATAGAAAACACCTTTCATATTAAAATTTTCATATTTGTCCGTTTTTAAAGGACTGTTTTAGAATATTCTCTTATAGTATTGTATGGGCATTTTTACTAAAATGTGTCTTTTTTTAAATAAAAGACACACACTTTAGTGTGTGTCTGTGTCTGTGCTTTGAGTGGAGAGACAATCTGCGTCTATAACCAAAACAACGTTTAAGAGCCTGTCCAGTTCTTGACTACAAATAACTGTTTTTTGAGAGGTTATTCCAAAGCGTTCAGCAAAATACATCATTTTTTCACGTTTCTTTTCAATTGCTTGCTCAAACATAGAATCGGCTCCATCTCCTTATAGATTTTAAGAGTATCTGTAGTACATATTATACAAACTTTCCATAAAAAAGAAATACCTTCGCTAAAAATAGTAAAAATTCTACATTTTTTCCTAAAGAAGTTCATGAATAAACAAAAAACGCAAAGAACATTGTGAAAATTTGAATGTGTTTGCAGGTTTTTTTTCAGGCGATGCGAATACAATTACATTGTATGAGTTTTAGGATGGAGAGTGGAAATGATGCGGTTGGTTACAGTGAAGAAAGAAGAAAAGATATTTGTCGGTGTTGTGGATGATTATGAGCAAACGGTGCTGCATATAAGGGAAGCACAGAAACAAAAAGGGGAAAAGATTACAGTTCCTATCACGATGTTAGAATGCATTGAGCAAGGAAATGCATTTATTGAAAAGGTAAGTGAGATTGTAAGATGGGCAAAAGAGAATGAAACGACGGCGTATTATCCATTATCAGATGTCAAAATATTAGCTCCTATTCCTCGGCCGAGAAAGAATATTCTTTGTGTCGGAAAAAATTACCGAGATCATGCGATAGAAATGGGTGGAGAGGAAGCGGTGCCTAAGGATATCATGATTTTCACAAAGGCGCCAACAACTGTCATTGGAGATGGGGCGCAGATTTATAGTCATCCGCATGCAACGAATGAACTGGATTATGAGGGAGAACTTGCAATTGTTATTGGGAAACGCGGGAAACAAATCGCGAAAAATAAGGCTCTTGAACATGTTTTCGGTTATACAATTTTGAATGATGTAACGGCCCGAGATATTCAAAGAAAACATAAACAATTTTTCTTAGGGAAAAGTTTCGATACATTTTGTCCAATGGGACCATATTTAGTGCATAAGATGTATATTAAAAATCCAAATGAGTTAAGCGTCGAGACAAAAATTAATGGGGAAGTGCGTCAATCCTCGAATACTGCAAATATGATGTTTTCTATAGAAGATATTATTTCTATCGTAAGTAAAGGGATGACGTTAGAGCCTGGAGATATAATTGCAACAGGAACACCAGCTGGAGTTGGGAAAGGTTTTACACCCCCAAAGTTCCTGCGTGCTGGCGATGAAGTAATGATAACAGTGCAACATATTGGAACTCTCCGCAATACAGTCAAATAGTAGCGTGCGCGTTTCTTATATCTGGCTCATCCCTATATTATTTGTATTGCATAATGCTGAAGAGTATTATTCTTTTCCTGAAATGAAATATTTACAACCAATTCGTATGGAAGAAAACAAGCTGCCTCACTGGAGGCAGCTTGTTTGTATTATGATAATACCGCTTTAATTTTTTGGAACGCCCATTCTAAATCTTCTTCAGAAATGACAAGAGGCGGTGCAATACGAATTACATTTTCATGTGTTTCTTTACATAGTAACCCTGCTTCTTTTAATTTTTCACAGTATGGACGAGCAGATTCGTTTAATTCGATTCCGATAAATAATCCTTTACCACGTATTTCTGTAATCATCGGATTATCGATTTCTTTTAATTGTCCTACTAATTTTTCTCCTAATTGAAGAGAACGTTCTGTTAACTTTTCATCTAATAATACGTCAAGAGCTGCGATAGAAACCGCACATGCAAGTGGATTACCACCAAATGTAGAGCCGTGAGAGCCTGGTTCAAATACTTCTAAAATATCGCGGTTTGCTGCAACACAAGAGATTGGGAACACGCCTCCACCTAATGCTTTTCCAAGTATGTACATGTCAGGAATTACGTTGTCCCAATCACATGCGAACAATTTCCCAGTACGTCCTAAACCAGTTTGGATTTCATCAGCTACAAATAAAACGTTTTCTTTTTTACATACATCAAATGCTGCTTGTAAGAAACCAGCTGGTGGAATGTTAATTCCTGCTTCTCCTTGAATTGGCTCTAAAATAAATGCTGCTGTATTTGGTGTGATCGCAGCTTTTAATGCATCTAAATCGCCGTAAGGAATGACAACAATACCAGGAAGCATTGGTCCAAAGCCGCGTTTGTATTCCGGGTTAGATGACATGGAAACAGCACCCATTGTACGACCGTGGAAGTTATCTTCACAAACGATAATTTCAGCTCTATTTTCTTCTACTTTTTTAACATCATATGCCCAGCGGCGTGCTGTTTTGATTGCAGTTTCAACAGCTTCCGCACCTGTATTCATTGGAAGTACCATATTTTTATTTGTTAATTTCGCTACTTTTTCATACCAAGGACCTAATTGATCGCTATGAAATGCGCGTGAAGTTAATGTAACACGGTTCGCTTGTTCAATTAATGCGTCGATGATTTTTGGATGACGATGACCTTGGTTTACTGCGGAATATGCACTAAGCAAGTCCATATAGCGATTGCCTTCAGGATCTTCTACCCAAACACCTTCTGCTTTGGCGATTACGATTGGTAGCGGATGATAGTTATTTGCCCCGTATGTGTCAGTTAGTTCAATGATATCTTTTGTTTGAATCATGATAGTTCCCCCTTTTGTTATTACAAGAAGTTTGTAAATACTCTAAATATTATATCATTTAAACTGGAAAAAGCGAAATATTTCCTGAAAAGAAATGGACATGGTATCATATAAAGTGAAAAAGTGTGAATAGAGGAGGGGATTACATGACAACACACATGCATATTACTGCGTGGGCGTTAGGGCTTATTCTATTCTTTGTGGCGTATTCCATGTATACGGCAGGAAGAAAAGGTAAAGGCGTACATATGGGGCTTCGTCTTATGTATATTATCATCATTGTAACAGGGTTCTTACTGTATCAAAGCATTATGAAAACAGCAACAGGTAATGCTCATATGTGGTATGGCCTAAAAATGTTAATTGGTGTTTGGGTCATTGTTGCGATGGAAATGATTCTTGTGAAAACAAGTAAACAAAAACCAACAGGGGCGTTTTGGATTCAATTTATTATCGCGTTTGTCGTTGTGCTATATTTAGGCTTGCGATTACCGATGGGTTTTGACCTATTTTAGTAAAAAAACCACTTATTTTCTATTGAATAAGTGGTTTTTTATTATTTGTTGTAACTTGACAAAGGAATAAAGTTGTAACTAAAATAGTTACGTGTATAAATTGATGTCGAAGGAGAGAGAAGTATGAAAACATATATTGGACGTACAGTTGAAGTGAGATATGAAAATGGTCTTGTGTTTCGAGTTACTTATCAGAATGAAACGACTTTAAGATGGGAAGCTGTAGCTGGTCCGAAAAAAGGGCAAACTGGAGAAGAAACCATTACCGCACTAGAAGTTGCCTCAGGTATTTATTTCTTGAACTGGATCGAAAACGACGGCTTAACAATTAGTCAAATATTGAACTTACATGAAATGACAATCAACACATTTATGACGTTTGAGAATGGTGAAGGTAGACAAAGTCTGTTTGAAACAGCTACAGTTACAAATGTTTCGACAAAATAAAAAAACGCTTATTCACTTTCAAATGAGCGTTTTTTTTATTTTGTACTCAAGTTGCATCTACATGTAATTGTTCACCGTTTGTTTTTGTGAATTGAAATATATTTTTATTACATGTAGAAAATCGAACATAATGATGATGTAAAGCACAAATCATTTCTTCATTATCAAATAAGAGAATATTTACGCCTTCGCAATGCTGTCCCTCCGGCTGAAACGATAAGAAATTATGACAATATATACAGTCATATAAAGAATAACCCAGCGACTGTAATGTTTCTGTTAATAATGAAAAAGCAGTATCAGGTAGTTCTTCTAGCCACTCGTGATAACTCAGCAGTAACTTTTTGCGAATACGCACTGTTTCACCGTCTTGTAATGGGTGATGCTCATTGGCGACTTGTAAGATATTTTGTTCATAAAATCGTGCCGGTAGCCAATTGTTGTTATATAGAACTTCAAATCCATCTTCAATGATATCCTCCAATAAAAATGCTTCGTCATTTTCATCATCAAAAAATATCCATTCGTCGTTTATATACTCCACGTTTCCGATTGTATGAGCACGCGGTTGATTATACAAAATATGTTTACGTTGTTTCATTTGTGATTTCTCCTTTTTTATAGAAGTGTCTGTTCTTGTTATAGACAGTTCCGCCCTTCTTTATAACAAAGGAACATACAATGGGATTTGGGCATAGAATAAGAACGGGTTTCGTAAAGTTATACGGATATAAGATAGGAAGGGTGATTCGTATGTGTGGGATTACAGGATGGATTGATTATAAACGTTCATTAGAGCAGGAAAGAGAAACGGTTACAAAAATGGCAGAAACACTTGCAAAGCGGGGGCCAGATGATACAAATGTATGGATAAAAAGGCACGTTGCTTTCGGACATAAACGATTAATTGTGGTGGATCCTGAAGGTGGAAAGCAACCGATGACATGTCTGAAAGAAGAGCAATATTATACGATTTGCTATAATGGTGAGCTCTATAATACAGAAGATATTCGTAAAGAATTGTTGCAGAGAGGCTATACATTTAAAGGACATTCTGATACAGAAGTATTATTAGCTTCTTATATAGAATGGAAAGAGGAATGTGTTGATCATTTAAATGGGATATACGCCTTCGCGGTTTGGGATGAGAAAAAAGAGCAAGTATTTATCGCACGTGATCGATTAGGCGTGAAGCCATTATTTTATAAATACGATAATGGAAGGCTACTATTTGGTTCAGAGCTAAAAGCCATTTTAGCTCATCCAGATGTGAAGGCGGAAGTTACGAAAGAGGGACTTGCGGAAGTGTTTGGTTTAGGACCATCTCGAACTCCTGGACATGGTATATATGCGGGAGTACAAGAGCTTCGTCCAGGACACGTTCTTACATTTTCGAAAAATGGTTTGTGTATATGGCGATATTGGAATGTTGAGAGTAAAAGGCATGAACATTCATTTGAGGAAACAGTAGAGCAAGTAGGTTTTCTTCTGAAGGATGCAATTACAAGGCAATTAGTTTCAGATGTTCCGTTATGTACCTTTTTATCCGGCGGAGTAGATTCGAGTGCGATTACAGCTTTTGCTGCAATGGCATATGAACGAGAAGGGAAAGGGCGGCTTCACACGTATTCGGTTGATTATGAAGATAATGAAAAATATTTTAAAGCGAATGCCTTTCAGCCAAATTCTGATGCACCATATATTGATTTGATGACAGATACATTTCATACGATTCATCACCGCTGCGTGATTTCCAATGAACAATTAGCGCAGTATTTAACAGAGGCAGTACTTGTTCGTGATTTACCTGGTATGGCAGATATCGATTCGTCACTATTATGGTTTTGCCGAGAAATTAAACAAGATTTTGTCGTAGGTTTGTCAGGAGAATGTGCCGATGAAATTTTTGGTGGTTACCCTTGGTTTTACCGGGAAGATGATTTACAATCAAGTGCATTTCCGTGGATGCGTTCAACAGAGGCGCGTGAACAACTCCTAAAAAAAGAATGGCGCGATAAATTACAGCTTCAAAAATATGTACAGCAGCGCTATGAAGAATCTATACAAGAAGTACCCGTTTTAGAGGGAGAAAGTATGATTGAAGCAAAGAGACGTCAACTATTTTACTTAAATATGACTTGGTTTATGACAACGCTGCTAGATAGAAAAGATCGGATGAGTATGGGAGCAAGTCTGGAAGTACGTGTTCCATTTGCAGATCATCGTCTTGTCGAATATGCGTGGAATATTCCTTGGGAAATGAAAATGTATAAAAACCGTGAAAAAGGTCTGTTACGTAAGGCGTTAGAAGGAGTTTTGCCGAATGATGTCTTATATAGAAAGAAAAGCCCGTATCCAAAAACTCATAATCCGCATTACACAAAAGCGGTAACGATATGGTTACAGGATTTATTAACTGATAACAACTCCATTTTGCATGAGTTGTTTGATAAAGAACAATTACAAGGTCTAATTCAATCAGGTGGAAGTGCATTTCAAACACCATGGTTTGGTCAGTTAATGACAGGACCGCAATTGTTAGCGCATTTGGCACAAATTCATGTATGGTTTAAGGAATATGGTGTGAATATTAAAGAATAGTAAAAAGCGGCTTACAGTATAATTGTAAGTCGCTTTTTACTATTTATGAATTTGTATCCTATTTAGGGTTTAAGCATATTGCATCATTTCTTGATTGATTAGCTGAGGTTGTCATGAATAAAGTGAAAAAAATCCCAATAAATATATTGACAAATAAGTAATTTTTAAAGATAATCAAATTATAATAATTTTAATTAAGTAATAAATATAAAGTGTGAAAGAGGAGGCTCCCCCTTTATGAATCCGAATAATCGTTTAACAACAAACCAAGGTGCTCCTGTAGGAGATAATCAAAATTCTCGTACGGCTGGTCGCCGTGGACCTGTATTATTAGAGGATTATCATTTAATAGAAAAGTTAGCTCATTTTGACCGTGAGCGTATTCCGGAACGTGTTGTACATGCACGTGGTGCAGGTGCACATGGTATTTTCGTAGCGAAAAATAGTATGAAAAACTATACAAAAGCAGCATTCTTACAAAATGAGGGAACAGAAACACCTGTGTTCGTTCGTTTCTCAACTGTTATTCATGGTCAAGGCTCTCCTGAAACAGCCCGCGATCCACGTGGCTTCGCTGTGAAATTTTATACAGAAGAAGGAAACTATGATCTCGTTGGTAACCATTTACCTGTTTTCTTCATTCGTGATGCAATTAAATTCCCTGATATGGTGCACTCATTAAAGCCAGCACCGGATACAAATGTTCAAACACCAGATCGTTACTGGGACTTTATGACATTATCGCCAGAGTCTACGCACATGATGACGTGGGTATTCTCTGATTACGGTACACCTGCAAACTACCGTCAAATGGAAGGTTTCGGTGTGCATGCATTCAAATGGATTAATGCAGAAGGTAAAATTGTTTACATTAAATATCATTGGAAACCACAGCAAGATGTGCGTAACTTCAGTGCGAAAGAAGTAGAAGAAATACAAGGAAAAGACTTCAACCATGCAACACGGGATTTATTCGATGCGATTGAGCGTGGCGATTATCCGAAATGGGATCTTCATGTGCAAGTGATGCAATTAGATGAAATGGAGTCTTTAGACTTCGATCCATTAGATCCAACAAAAGTATGGCCGGAAGATCGTTTCCCATTAATTGAAGTGGGTACAATGACGTTAAATCGCAACCCAGAAAACTTCTTTGCGGAAGTAGAACAGGTGGCATTTACACCAAGTGCGACTGTACCTGGTATTGAACCATCAGAAGATAAGTTATTACAAGGTCGTTTATTCTCGTATCCAGATACACAGCGTTACCGCCTTGGTGCGAACTACTTACAAATCCCTGTAAACTGCCCGTATGCAGCTGTACGTAACCAACAACGTGATGGTGCGATGCAAATGAACAAACAATCATCTACAATTAACTATGAGCCAAGTCGTCATGCAGAAAATCCAGTTGAGGATGCTGCATACCGTGATTCAACTATGAAACTCGAAGGTTATGTATCTCGTGAAAAAATTGATAAGCCAAACGACTTTAAGCAAGCGGGTGAGCGTTATCGTTCATTCTCTAAGGAAGAACAAGATAACTTAATTGCGAACTTAACAAATGACTTAAAAGATGTGCATGAGCAAACAAAACTGCTTGCAATTTGCAACTTCTTCCGTGCAGACCGAGAGTACGGTATGCGTTTAGCGCAAGCGTTAAAAGTTGATATTTCAGCATTTGTAGGAAATCCTAAAAAATAAAAACATTCTTAATTCCATTTTATCCTGAAATTTATTACAATGAATGAAAAAAAGACGACCGTGAATCAGTCGTCTTTTTTCATCGTACAGAGTATCTTGTTCATGAATGTTTAAAGTTGTTTTTACGATGAGTAACCACTTGTTTTGTTGCTTTAAATCTTTGCTTTTCATAGAAAGATACTAGCTTTTCACCACAAAACAAATTCACAACATCTATTTCACTTTTACACTTATATTAAAGTTATCAAGTTTAACAAAAGTAAACGACAGTCCCTATATTTCGGATTTGTCACCTTCATTACTGCTGGTAGTCTTTGTACCAGTCGATTTTTTAACACCTTTGCTTGTATAAGGTTTGGCGTTCTTTTTCTTCTTGGCACTAGCTTTCCAGCGGTTCCAGCCCTTACTACCTGTTCCTCTACCTGTTCCGCCTTTACCCTTGGCTTTACTCATATAATCACTCCATTATTATTGTATAGCAAATCTGCTTCCGCAGTAGTCAATACACCTGTGAAATAAAATTCTTGTCAATGAATTTCTTCCTTCCCGAAAGTTGCTCATAAAAATGAACAGCAGGATATAATAGTATATCATAGAATGGACAGTAATACGCAAATCTCTCAGGTTTATTCCATCTTAAAAAGGGATAAACCTTTTTGTTATACAAGTTATATACACATATTTACAAAATGCTAATGTAACAACAATTTTACGCACGGTAATTATTGATTTTTCATTTGAGTCTGAATGAATGGGATTGAAAATAATAAATATGATTCCTTACTATCATTAGCCTTTGATTTAGCGAGCGTACTAAATACTACAGTGGATAGCCTGTTTTCAAAACAAAATAATCAATAAAAAGAAAAGCTCGCTTATGAACCTGTTAATAAACGAGCTTTTCTACTTAAGTCCTATTTTGTAAGGGTTTCATATTGAATCTCTCGAAGTATAAATATATTCCCCCTCACTCACTGATTTTCCGCTATACTCATAAGCTTTTTCCCCATGCATGGAAATATCCAGCCCTATTTGTTCTTCGTGTTCATGTGCACGAACGGGAAGGAAGAAGCTAATTCCTTTAATGATGGCGTATGTCATAACGATTGTGAAAGCATATGTTGCTCCAATTGTGGCAAGTTGTTTCCAAAGGAGTGCAGCGTTTCCGTAAAACAATCCATCAGCGCCGCCGCTATTAACGGAAGTTGTTGCGAATAGTCCGGTTGCAATGCCGCCCCATGTGCCGCCGATGCCATGACAGCCGAATGCGTCAAGTGCATCATCATATCCGAGCTTATGTTTTAAAAAGAATACCGATCCGAAGCACAGGACGCCGCCGATTGCTCCGATGAGAAGGGCGGAGGATGGAGTGACGAAGCCGCAAGCTGGGGTAATGGCAACGAGTCCTGAAACGGCTCCGCAAGCTGCCCCAAGTACAGTTGGCTTTGATTGAAAGAACCATTCTGCTAGTATCCATGTTAAGGCTGCAGCAGCAGCTGCGGTATTGGTATTAATAAATGCAGTGAGTGCGACGTCGTTCAGCGTAAGTGCACTACCGACGTTAAATCCAAACCAGCCAAACCATAATAAACCTGCGCCTAAAATTGTGAATGGTAGATGGTGAGGGGATGAACCGTTTATGTCTTTTCGTTTGCCGAGAAAAATAGCTAATACAAGTCCAGCGACTCCGGATGTAATATGGACAACGTTACCGCCAGCAAAATCTAACGCACCGAGTTCACGGAGCCACCCGCCGACGCCCCATACCCAATGAGCAACAGGATTATAGACAATTGTCGTCCACAGGAGAATGAAAATGAGAAAGGCAGAAAATCGCATTCTTTCAGCGAAAGCTCCAGAAATTAATGCCGGAGTTAAAATTGCGAACATGAGCTGGAACATCATAAACAAATTGTGGGGAATTGTAGAGGAGTAATCTGGATTTGGTGTGAAAGTTACGTTTTGTAAACCGAACCAATCTAACGTACCGATGATTCCGTTCCAATCTGGCCCGAATGATAAAGAATAGCCGATAAAAATCCATTGAATAGACACAATTGCCATAGCACTATAGCTATGCATCGTTGTACTTAGTACGTTTTTGCTGCGAACCATTCCTCCATAAAAAAGTGCCAAGCCCGGTGTCATAATCATAACCATTACCGTCGTCAAAAATAAAAAAACAGTATCTCCCATATTCATTCTTATCCCTCCTATGGTGTTATAAAACGTTACATTTAATGTTATGTTACATATCATATTCAATAAATGAGAGAAAATCAACAAAATTTTTAGAAAATTTAAAATTTAATGTAAGGAAACTTAACATTGCACTTGTAGACATGCGATGTGTGAATAAAATTGGTATACTATTCTTACAATTAGAAAAAAACTGGGGGATACTTGTGAATAGGATATGGAAACGAGGAGTGTTGGTTTGTTTTTTCGTGATGTTTGTACTTTTAGTACCGATGCAGGCATTAGCAGAAGAAAAAAGGCAATGGCAAGATGAAATTGTATATTCTATTATGATTGATCGTTTTAATAACGGTAATGCGAAAAATGACAAACAGCTTGATGTGAATAATTTGCAAGCATACCAAGGGGGAGATATACAAGGGATTATAAAGAGGCTTGATTACATACAAGAGATGGGTTTCACCGCAATTATGCTTTCGCCGCTTGTTAAAAGTGAAACGTATGATGGATATGGTGCGGGCGATTTACAAAAGGTGAATGAACATTTTGGGTCGTTGCAAGATGTAAAGCAGCTTGTCCGCGAAGCGCATAAACGGGATATGAAAGTGGTGTTTCAATTTGTAGTGGAAAAAGAGGAAGAATCGCTTGTTGATTCTATAAATTGGTGGATCAAAGAAGCGGATATAGATGGAAGTTATTTCATACATAGTGAAGAAATTTCTCCTACCTTTTTAAATGACATGAAACAAAGTGTCCAAGTAATGAAAAAAGATTTTTTCATTATGAATGGAGGAGAAACAGACTTGTCTGCGGTACAAAATGATTACTATAAACGGATAACAGATGCGTTTTCAAAACCGGATATGTCTATTCAACCGCTGTATGATGTGAGTCTAATAGATGAGGATAAAGTAAGAAGTACGTTTATAGACAATCAGGAAACAAAGCGATTTGTTCGTGCTGCGAAAGAAAATTTGTACTATCCGCCAGCGCGTTTGAAACTTGCGCTCGCGTATTTATATACATCGCCGGGGATGCCAATTGTATACTACGGAACGGAAATCGCATTGGATGGCGGGGAAGTACCTGATAATCGCCGTTTAATGAATTTTAAAACCGATGAAAAGTTTTTACAGTATGTAACGAAGTTAGGTGAGTTGCGTCAAAGGATGCCATCTTTACGCCGCGGTACATTTGAACTGTTATATGATAAAGACGGAATGAGTGTACTGAAAAGAACGTATAAAGATGAGACGGCACTTGTTGCGATTAACAACACGAAAGAGACGCAAAAAGTTTCTTTTTCCGCTAATGAAGTTGGTGATAATCGTGAATTACGAGGATTGTTGGAAGATGAAATTATAAGAGAGGAAGATGGGAAGTATTATATTGTATTGAAGCGTGAAGAGGCAAATGTTTATAAAACACAAGAACAAACGGGGATTAATTGGCTGTTTGTATCTATAATGATCGGTATAAATATTTTGTTTATTACTTTTTTAATTACTGTAAAGAAAAAGAAAAAATCCTCAAAATAGAGGATTTTTTTCTTTTAGAGGAAGTTCAAAAAGTCCGGTAAAGATAGCTGTCGCATTTCTTTCTCCTCCTTTTTGAACACGCAATTTTAGCGATAGTTAATGAACTGTACGTCAATTGGTAAGTCAGCACTGCGAACGGCTGCGATTACTGCTTGTAAGTCATCGCGGCTTTTTGCTGTTACGCGTACTTGGTCATCTTGCACTTGTGTTTTCACTTTTAATTTTAGGTCTTTAATGATTGTGTTGATTTTCTTAGCATTATCTTTATCGATACCTTGCTGCAATGTTGCACGTTGACGTACTGTGTTACCAGTAGCATTTTCTACTTTTCCGTAGTCTAAATTTTTGATTGGTACTTCACGTTTAACTAGTTTTGAAATAAGAACATCTTTTACTTGGTCTAATTTAAACTCATCATCAGAAGTTAAAATGAGTACTTCCTTCTCTAATTTAATATCACTTTTGCTTCCTTTAAAGTCATATCGGTTTTGAATTTCTTTTAATGCGATATTAATAGCATTTGTTACTTCTGGTAATTCTACTTTTGAAACGATGTCAAAAGAACTGTCTTTTGCCATGGTTAGCACCTCCAAATTAAATTCCATCTTCTACCCCGCTATTCGCGGGCAGTAATATCCCACATTAAAGTGTAGCAGAAAACACAGTAGTTAGGTAGGGGATAAACTGTCCGTAAAAGCTCTCACTTTATTATAGTGAATTTTGGAGAGTTGGACAAATAAAGGAAAAATCGTGTTATAATGAACCTTTCTTTGGAATGATAAAAATATACTTTATATATAGAAGGGAATTAAAAATATGTATTTGCAACCAGGAGCAATTGAACAGGTAACTGTTTTGCGAGAAACGGAAATCGGATATATGGTCGGATATGATGATGAGGATGGTTATGAAGAAGTATTCTTGCATAAAAATGAAGTAGCGGGGGAAATTGAAGAAGGTGATACAATTGATGTGTTTTTATATCACGATCATCAAGAACGCCTGACTGCTACGATGAAGACACCGCTTATTACAACAAATGATTGGAACTGGGTAAAAGTTGTGGAAATCATACCTCATTTAGGTGTGTTTGTTGATATCGGTGTTTCGAAAGATATATTAATTCCAGCTGATGAGTTTCCAATCTATACACCTGTTTGGCCGGTAGAAGATGATGAACTATATTGTACATTAAAATTGACAAACCGCGGGCGATTAATTGCGCTACCGGCAAGAGATTCAGATATGCAAGAGATTATCGTGGATGCAACGCCATCTATGCGTAATAAAAATGTGAACGGACGTGTATACCGCTCACTTCAAGTTGGTTCATTTGTACTAACAGATGAACATTTTCGTGCCTTTTTACATCATACAGAAAGAAAAGAGCAAGTGCGTATCGGTGAACGCGTGACCGGTCGTATTATCGATGTGAAAGATGATGGTACAATTAATATTTCCCTACTTCCACGAAAAGAAGAGGGGATGGAAGATGATGCACAAGTAGTTTATGCCTATATGGAAGAACGTGGCGGAGCAATGCCGTTTTGGGATAAGAGCCATCCAGAAGACATTCAGGAACGTTTCAGTATGAGTAAAGCAGCATTTAAACGTGCTCTTGGTAAACTGATGAAAGAAGAAAAGATTTATCAAGAAGAAGGTTGGACGTACTTTAAGAAGTAATAAAAAAATCCGAACAAATTTAATTTGTTCGGATTTTTTTATTACTTTTGTTGGGATAAGCGAGAGAACGTATCTTTTAAATCCTTATCTGTCACTTTAATATCGGCTTTCTTTAATTCGTCTAATAATATTTTTTGACCTGCTGTGTTATCTGCTAAGCGTTGTTTTTCTAGATTTTTACGAATGGAATCTTTTACTTCATCGTATGGTTTTAATTCTTTTTTATCGGTAAGTTTAATAATATGGTAGCCGTTTGCTGATTTAACCGGTTTGCTAATTTCACCCACATTTAATTTATAGGCAGCTTCTTCGAATTCAGATACCATTTTACCTGGACCGAAATATCCAAGATCACCGCCATTTTCTTTTGAACCTGGATCTTGAGAATGTTGTTTTGCTAACTCTTCGAAGGAAGCACCTTCATCAAGTTGTTTCTTAATATCATTTGCTGTTTTTTCATCATTTACTAAAATGTGACTCGCTTTAATTTCAGGTTTATAGTTTGCTTTTACATCTTTATCCGTAATGCTTTTCTTAATGGCTTCGTTTATAGCTAATTTGAATCTGATTTGATTTTTTAAGTCGTTTTCATCTTTTAAATTATTACTGTCCAATACCATTTGGAATTGATCACCGGCTTGATCTTTTAACTTTTTCACTTCTTTATCGACTTCATCATCAGATACTTTATATTTTTTTGTGATGACATCTTGTGCCATCATCTCATATAGCATATCTTTTCCGTAGCGATCTTTTAATTGCTTATCAAAATCGCCTTTTGTAATGGTTGAGACCTTTGATGTTGCGATAGCCTCTGAACTATCTTTTGGACCACAAGCAGACAGCATTAACGTTCCGAGTGCAGCTGTTGCAATCAATAATTGTTTTCTTTTCATATGAACACCCCATCTAAAAATCGTTATTGCTATTGTAAAATAACGAAGTGAACATGAAGTGAATTTGAGATGTTTTTGGAAAGGAAAGAGTGTTTGTTTCATGAAATGAAAAAAGTACATCAACTATAATGTTGATGTACAGAGTGCTTATAGTGTTTGTTGAACATCTTCTTATAGGTGATCTGTTTTTTTAGAGTAGGCACGCTTTCCTTGCTGAATATTTTTTTGTTCTTGTTCATTTTTTTGTGTGCGTTTTGCATTATTATCGCGTGCTTTTTTATCGTTGTCACTTGTATGCGGCATATGTATCAGCTCCATTTCTAAACAGTTGTACGTTTATCATTTCCGTTTTCGTTAAGACTATGTATACAATGGGAGTGAACTCATTATATATAAAGGTGGGCTGGGATATGGATTTAAAATTAAATTATGCAGAATTAACGAAAAAGCTGATTGTTGTCATCGTTGCAGGTTTGTTGAATGCGATTGGAATGAACCTATTTTTAACACCGGCAAAAGTATATGCGAGTGGTTTTGCTGGATTAGCACAATTACTTTCACAAGTATTAGGGGATTTTGCATCGATTCATGTATCGACAGGGGTACTTTTTATTTTATTTAATATTCCGGTTGTTATTTTAGCGTGGAAAAAGGTAGGAAAAGCTTTTACGTTATTTAGTTTTTTGTGCGTCGTATTTATGACGCTATTTTTAGAAATCATACCAGTGAAAGCGGTATCGAATGATATTATATTAAATGCTATCTTTGGAGGTCTCATTTCTGCGATAGGAGTCGGGATTGCCTTGAAATGGGGAGCATCAACAGGTGGATTAGATATTGTTGCGATGATTTTATCGAAAATAAAAGATAAGCCAGTGGGGACATATTTCTTTTTCTTTAATGCTATCATCATTATCGCGGCTGGTTATGTATACGGATGGGAAAAAGCGCTGTATACGTTGGTGACATTATATGTATCGACACGGATTATTGATGCGATTCATACGCGTCATGTGAAAATTACAGCATTTATCGTTACGAAAAATGGTAAGGACGTAAGAAAAGCGATTCAGGAACGTTTAGTACGAGGGATAACAACTATACCAGCTACTGGTGCCTTCACAAATGAAAATAAAGAGATGCTCATGATTGTAATTACGAGTTATGAGTTGTACGAGCTAGAGAGAGTTATTAAGCAGGTAGATCCCGGCGCATTTACAAATGTGGTTCAAACGGTAGGGATATTTGGATTATTTCGGAAAGAGTAAAGAAGAGGGCCGATTTTTCGGCCCTCTTCTTTAATGTGTACTAGAAATGCTATGCAGTTGTTCTTGTAATTCACGCAACTGCGCCTTTTCGGCAGTTGAAGAATTGGCGTAAGCGGACTGCAAAGCATTTTTTGCTCTATAAACGAGATCTCGCTGTTCAGTGCCGCTTGAACATGAAACGGCTTCGGAAACAGCATCTCGTGCTTGCCTAAATAATAAGTTACCCATTTAAAACCCTCCGAGAGAAGAGTTGTTTCGTTCTTTTTCTGCTTCAGCTAATGTACCGCGGTACGGGAATCTTGCAGCATGCTTCATAACAGCATCGGCCCCTTGTTGGGTGAAACGTTTTGATTTGTTCTTTTTACCCATTCGTAATTCCCCCTTTTTTTAGCAGAAAACAACTGACACATCGCTGTGTCTGGTTATAGTATGAGCGTTTTGTGCCAAACTATAACCAGGGAATTTTTAGATTACAATCCGAGAACTTCTTCTAGATAAAGGGCAATTCCATCTTCTTCATTTGTTAATGTAGTGTGGTTTGCTAATGATTTTAATTCTGGAATGGCATTACCCATGGCGATTCCATGGCCTGCAAACTCGATCATTTCAAAATCATTATCTTCATCACCGAAGGCAATGATGCGTTCTTGCGGAATATTGTAATAGTTTGAAACTCTTTGGAGGCCTATCGCTTTATTCAGGCCGCTTTTCACGATTTCAATAATCGGCCAAGGAGCACCCCATTTACGATGATCAATGACTTCAGCATGCATATCGGTTAAATGTTGGCGAATGGCCAATGACTGTTCATCGTGCGCATCAATTAATAAACATGTTGGATGATCTTGTAAGATGTTTAATAAATCTCCTGTGAAAATCTTTGGAGAACCAAATTCAAAAATATGTTTTTTATCTTCATCAATTTCACGAACATATACATCATCAATGACTTCAGCATAAATATTTTTGACACCAAAATCAAAGCAAGCACGAACGATTTCCTGTGCAGTAGAAAGTTCAAGAGGAGAGTGATGAGTTCCCCAGTTTACATCAAGCGGGTGATGAACATAAGCGCCGTTAAAATTAACGATCGGCGTGTTCAAATTAAGTTCTTTATAATAGGCATGACTAGCACGAAATGGACGTCCTGTTGAGATCACAACAATATGTCCTTGTTCTTTTGCTTTTTCAATCGTTTTCTTTGTGCGTGCTGAAATAATTTTATTGTCTGTAAGTAAAGTACCGTCTAAATCTAATGCGATTAAATGTTGTTTTTTCATATTTTCACCTTTTATGAAAAATTTTTACCCCGTTCTATTGGCTAGCCATACTTCTTTGTGAAGTGCGTGGAAGTAAGAAGCCTAGGTAGGGGGCTGAAAAACACCCATGAATGGATGTTTCGCTATGTATTCATCTTACGTCGCGGAACCTGTTAGTGTCCACTATTTCTCATTAGAAAACAGAAAAGTCAATAATTTTTTCCAAAGTTCAAACAATGTTTCTTTCATTTTGTACAATTTGTGAAAAGGGTTACATTATGGATGCAGCAAGACTTATAATGAAAACGTAATCTTCTCGTATATTGTTTGACTCTCTTTTGAGACTGGCCTTGGATAGGTCAGTTTCTTTTTTTTCCACAAATGATGTGCTTTTTCCTGCTTCAGGGTGTAAATTCATACATATGAAGTGGAATGAAAAATATGACTGGCTTCCTAAACATAACAGAAAAGCTTTTTAAAAAACGGGCATACTAATGGTGTAAAGATGTCATGGAAGGAGAATAAAAATGGGACAAAATCGCAGGTTTCGTTCTGGGCAGAAAGCACCAAATGATGGCATATATGTGGAAATTGGTGAAACAGGAAGTATGGTCAAAGATCCCCAAATGGTGAAATTAACTGCAGGTGAAAGGTTTCCTGAAAATTCGAATCATAATCGGCAGTGGACATATAAAAGAAAACCATAAAGTACGTGTTCAAAAAGGAGAATAAAAAGAGTCGAGTAGTTTGAGGCGCTGAAGCCAGGAGGATACGGAGTGTGGATTGAACCACATGAGTACTAAAGTGGCGACGTAGCGAAGAACTGCGACAGCTATCTTTACCGGACTTTTTGAACATCCTCATTAAAAGACCCGCAGCGAAAAGCTGCGGGTTTTTATGTATGTTCTATATGTTTTTTCAAAAAATAAGGCAGAAATATACAATCAAATTTATTGTATAAAGAAAACAGTTGGCGTATAATCAAATTAAAGGTCAAAGAAAGTCAAACTATTGGAGGAGCTGTGAAGATGGACCTAAATCAAATGACGACAAAAACACAAGAAGCGATTATGAGTGCCCAATCTTTAGCGGTATCTCATCATCATCAAGAAATTGATACTGTTCATCTATTGCTCGCATTACTAAGGCAGCAAGATGGATTAGCGGTACGTATTTTTCAAAAAATGAATGTAAATATAGAACAGTTAACAAAAGAAGTAGAAAGATTGTTACAACAAAAGCCGTCCGTTACAGGAAGCGGTGTGGAGGCTGGAAAAGTATACGTGACAAATGCTTTGCAGCAATTGCTTGTTAGAGCAGAAGCGGAGGCAAAGCAGTTACAAGATGAATATATTTCAGTGGAACATTTGTTACTTGCGTTGTGCGGAGAAAAAGCTGATGTTAAACAGCTATTTATAACATTTCAAATTACAAAAGATACATTATTACAGTCTTTAATCGAAGTTCGGGGGAATCAAAGAGTGACTAGTCAAAATCCAGAAGTAACATATGAAGCATTAGAAAAATATGGCCGTGATTTAGTGGCGGAAGTAAGACAAGGTAAACTTGATCCCGTTATTGGCCGGGATAGCGAAATTCGCCGTGTCATCCGTATTCTTTCTCGTAAAACAAAAAATAATCCTGTTTTGATCGGAGAACCAGGTGTCGGGAAAACAGCAATTGTCGAAGGATTGGCACAGCGAATTGTACGAAAAGATGTACCAGAAGGTTTAAAAGATAGAACAATTTTTGCGCTTGATATGAGTGCTCTTGTAGCAGGTGCAAAATTCCGCGGTGAGTTTGAAGAGCGTTTGCAAGCCGTTTTAAACGAAATTAAAAAAAGTGAAGGCCGCATTTTATTATTTATCGATGAACTCCATACAATTGTCGGTGCTGGTAAAACAGAGGGGGCAATGGATGCAGGAAACATGTTAAAACCGATGCTTGCACGTGGCGAACTTCATTGTATCGGTGCAACGACATTAGATGAATATCGAAAATATATTGAGAAAGATCCAGCTCTAGAACGTCGTTTCCAACAAGTATTAGCAGAAGAGCCATCAGTGGAAGATACCATTTCTATTTTACGTGGCTTAAAAGAGCGTTTTGAAATTTATCATGGTGTAAATATTCATGACCGTGCGATTGTAGCAGCATCTGTGTTATCTGATCGATATATATCTGATCGATTTTTGCCAGATAAAGCAATTGACCTTGTTGATGAAGCATGCGCAACGATTCGTACAGAAATTGATTCTATGCCAACAGAATTAGATGAAGTAACGCGCCGCATTATGCAGCTAGAAATTGAGGAAGCAGCGCTGGACAAAGAAACAGACCGGGGCAGCCAAGAGCGCTTGAGAATATTACAGCGTGAATTATCTGATTTAAAAGAAGTAGCAAGTGGGATGAGAGCACAGTGGCAAAAAGAAAAAGAAGAAATTCATAAAGTTCGTGATTTACGTGAGCATCTGGAACGTTTACGTCGTGAGTTAGAAGAGGCCGAAGGAAACTACGATTTAAATAAAGCAGCAGAGCTTCGTCACGGTAAAATTCCGGCGATAGAAAAAGAGTTAAGAGAAGCGGAAGAAACAAGTGCTGATAACGGACAAGATAATCGTCTACTTCGTGAGGAAGTAAGCGAAGAGGAAATTGCGAATATTGTTTCACGGTGGACTGGTATCCCAGTTGCGAAACTTGTGGAAGGAGAACGTGAAAAACTGCTTCGTTTAGAGCAAATTTTATCAGAGCGTGTTATTGGACAAGAAGAAGCAGTTGGTCTTGTAGCAGATGCTGTTCTTCGTGCTCGTGCCGGTATTAAAGATCCAAACCGTCCAATTGGTTCTTTCATTTTCTTAGGACCTACCGGTGTTGGGAAAACGGAACTTGCAAAAACATTAGCACAATCTTTATTTGATAGCGAAGAACAAATCATTCGTATTGATATGTCTGAGTATATGGAAAAACATGCCGTATCTCGTTTAATCGGAGCACCTCCTGGATATGTCGGCTATGAAGAAGGTGGACAATTAACAGAAGCAGTACGTCGTAAACCATATTCCGTTATTTTGTTAGACGAAATTGAAAAAGCACATCCGGACGTGTTTAACATCTTACTACAAATGTTAGATGACGGTCGTATTACGGACTCACAAGGGCGAACAGTAGACTTTAAAAATACAGTTATTATTATGACATCCAATATTGGTTCAGGGTATTTGTTAGAAGGTTTACAAGAAGATGGCTCAATACAAGAAGAGTCAAGAAATCTCGTTATGAGTCAGCTTCGTGGACATTTCCGTCCGGAGTTTTTAAACCGTGTAGATGAGATTATTTTATTTAAACCACTTACAACAAATGAAATAAAAGGCATTGTTGATAAAATTGTAAAAGAGTTGCAAGGTCGTTTAGTGGATCGCCATATTACAGTGGAATTAACAGAAGCGGCAAAAGAATTTGTTGTTGAATCTGGCTTTGATCCAATGTACGGAGCACGTCCGTTAAAACGCTATGTACAGCGTCAAATTGAAACGAAATTAGCAAGAGAGCTTATTGCAGGAACCATTACTGATAATAGTCATGTCGTTGTTGATGTGGAAAATGCTGAATTAGTTGTTCATATTTAACAAAAAAGAGTCCGAATTAGATTCGGACTCTTTTTTGTTAGTGCTGTTCTACAGGTTCATTTGGAATTGTTGCTCCGATCGCCATCACAAGCACTGCAAGGACAATCGAGAAAATAGACGCTTGCCCAAAATCGTATGTACCGCCTGTCATGGAACTAATTACGTAGCTCATCATGTGTACAAGCATAAACGACCAAATAAAGGCCCAAATTACACGCATCTTTTCACACCCCTATTCGTTCAATCTGTCTATATTGTAACACAATTGAAAAAAGAATATAGAAAAAAATTGTAGATTTTACAACGCAAATTTGTATTCATTTCATACATTATAAAAGAGTAGTTTTTTACGTTTAGGAATAAGGCGGGAGAAGAATGAGTATTACGGAACGTTTTTTCTATTTAGAGCAACAGCCATGTGTTATTTATTTACCAGAGAAGCCAAATGGATTTGGTGTCATGCTTCTTGGGGATTATAATTATTTTATTGAGAATGGTACAAGTTTATGGACACAGCATGCAGGGCGATCATATTTTTTAAATGAGCTCATAAACAAAGGTTACACGGTTTTTTCATCCAATTTGTATGGGCGACATTGGGGGAATGATCAAGCGGTCCGTTTAGCGAAGCGGTTGTATCATGTTGTAATGAAAAAAGAAATTCTAAATGAACAAGTTCATTTAATTGCAGATGGAATGGGAGCGCTTGTAGCTCTACAAATGATGAATCAACATCCAGAATGCGTACGATCTGTAGTGATGTTTAATCCGTGTCTGGATTTACCTGCGCATGTCGAATTTGAAAAAGAGCATAAATTTTTTTATAAAAGGTTAGTGAGAGAATTATTGCTTGCGTATGATGTAAAGGAAGTTGAATTAGAAGCGAAAATTGCGAAGAAAGCATTTCCTCATCTACCCTCATGTGTGCCTGTCAAAATATACGTGTCCACGCAGGAAAAAAAAGAACGCAAGCAGCTATTACGTGAATATGAAAAAAAACGAATATATGCACAGTGTGAAACATCACTATCGTTTCATTTACAAGATGTGAAATATAAAATGGTTCAACATACATGTCGTTTCTTTAAAAAATATGAAGAAGATTTATGAGGCTCCAATATACATAAGTAAGGAGCCTTTTGTTTAGGTTTAGAAAGGATTGATGATATGAAGCGCATACTGATTGTTGGTGCACTGACGTTTGTTGGCTATCATCTTGTAAATAAAATGCTTGCTGAAGAAGCTTTGGTATATGGTCTTGATTTTGATGATATGGAAAGTATGTCCAAAATAAGTGAGGAAAAGTTATTTTTAATCGGACGGAATGCTTTGTTTATGTATTCTTCTGTACGAGATGAAGACGGGTGGAAGGCAGTGGAAACAGATCACTTTGATGTGGCTTATTTTTGCTTATGTGAACCGAATCAGCAAAGTGGATTTCGAAATGAACGAATTATTTTACAGTATTTGAAGCGTGTGATTCACATGTGTGAAAGAAAAAAAGTGAAGCTAAATTTACTTTCTTCTATAGAAGTAGGCAATGTACACGATACGTCGGAAAATAGACGATTATTTATGAAAGTAGAAGAAGAAGTAAAAAAAGGGAATTTAAACTATAGTATACTGCGTGTCCCAACATTATATGGTCCTTGGCAACCACCTTTTATGGTATACCATAAACTGATTTTATCGGAAATTATAGAGAAAGAATGCAGGATCCCCCAAAAAGAAGAGGAAGCTGATCTCCTTTACGTTGAGGATGTGTGTGAATATTTATGGGAAAAAGGTAATGATCAGGAAAACTTAGGTACGTATAATATGGCCAGTGGTGAAAAAAAGTTATGGGAAAAGGGAATTACTCTTTTACATGCGGAACATAAAGTGAACAAAAATGATGAAGAGGTAAAAAGGGAAGCGACAGAGACGATATATATATCAAGGAGAACACCGTTAGAATTTGGTTTACACAAACAGTTGATACATCTAAAAAAATATAAGGAGTTATACGAGGAGCAAAACAAATGTTAAACTGGTATAGAAGTAAGGAGATGCTTCTCCTCATATTGAAAGGATGAAGAAATATGAACGAAAAAAGTATGCAATTTTTACAAATCGCAATGAAGCACTTACCAGAAGCAAAGGCAATTCTAGATGATCATGGCATTGCACTCGATATGGAAAATGCGCAGCCAGTATTAGAGTTATTAATGAAAGTGATGAATGAAGCATATGAGCTTGGAAAAGCGGAAAAATAAAGTGAAACTTCCATCAGTGGGGGCATCCCCACACTGATGGTTAGCCATCACCAATCGGGCTCACAGGCAGTAAGACTCCCATCTATCTTTTTTGATTCCACGGAATCTTGAGGTGGGAGTCTTACTGCCTGTGAGCAGCGGGGGAAAGTCGACAATGCGTCGACTTTATTTTTTGGGGGAGAAATATATTCTAGACAAAAAAACATTTATCATTTAAAATTAGTACCAAGTCATAATAATTGATATAAAGCGGAGGGTTGCGATGTGAACGTAGGCATTTTAGGGATCGGAAGATATGTGCCGGAAAAAGTAGTCACAAATCATGATTTAGAGAAAATTATGGATACATCCGATGAATGGATTCGTACAAGAACGGGAATTGCAGAAAGACGAATTGCCGATGATACAATAAATACTTCCCATATGGCTGTAGAAGCTGCCAAAAAAGCACTTGAAGATGCAGGGATTAGTGGAGAACAAATTGATCTTATTTTAGTTGCTACAGTAACGCCGGATCGTTCGTTTCCGGCAGTTTCCTGCGTAATTCAAGAACAAATTGGTGCGAAGCATGCAGCAGCTATGGATTTAAGTGCAGCATGTGCTGGTTTTATGTACGGAATGATTACAGCGCAGCAATTTATTCAAAATGGTACTTATAAAAATGTGTTAGTAGTTGGTAGTGACAAATTATCCAAAATTGTGGATTGGAATGACCGAAATACGGCTGTGTTATTTGGTGATGGTGCAGGGGCTGTCGTAATGGGAGCTGTTTCAGAAGGAAAAGGTATTCTTTCATTTGAATTAGGAGCGGACGGAAGCGGCGGCAAGCATCTTTATCAGGATAAATATGTTACGATGAATGGCAGAGAAGTCTATAAATTCGCTGTTCGTCAACTTGGTGATTCTTGTCTTCGCGTTGTAGAAAAAGCGGGTCTTTCAAAAGAAGATGTGGACTTTTTAGTACCTCATCAAGCAAATATTCGTATTATGGAAGCTGCAAGAGAACGATTAGATTTGCCACAGGAAAAGATGAGTAAGACAATTGAAAAGTTTGGAAATACGTCAGCTTCTTCGATTCCAATTGCCATGGTAGAAGAATTACAAAATGGACGTATTCAAGATGGTGATTTAATCATATTAGTTGGTTTTGGTGGCGGATTAACATGGGGAGCAGTCGCTCTTCGTTGGGGTAAATAAGGACTGAGAAAGAGGAGTGTATGTTGTATGGAAAAGAAGCGTGTTGTAATTACAGGATTAGGAGCTGTTACTCCGATAGGAACAGATGTCGAAACAACATGGGAGAACATTAAAAATGGTGTATCTGGAATCGGACGTCTTACACGCTTAGATCCAGAACAATTTCCTGCAAAAGTAGCAGCAGAAATTAACGACTTTGAAGTCGAGAAATATATAGATAAAAAAGAAGCACGGCGTATGGATCGCTTTACACAATATGCGGTGGCGGCAGCAAAAATGGCAGTTGAAGATGCGAAATTAGAAATTACAGAAGAAAATGGCCCGCGCATTGGTGTATGGGTTGGTTCTGGTATTGGCGGTATGGAGACATACGAAGAACAATTTAATATATATATGGAAAAAGGACCACGCCGCGTTAGTCCATTTTTTATACCAATGATGATTCCTGATATGGCAGCTGGTCAAGTATCGATTGCTACAGGTGCAAAAGGGATTAATACTTGCTCAGTAACAGCTTGCGCATCAGGGGCAAATTCAATCGGTGATGCTTTTAAAGTTATTCAGCGTGGTGATGCGGATGCAATGCTTGCGGGCGGAGCAGAAGCACCGTTAACAACTCTGGCTTTTGCAGGTTTTAGCTCTATGAAGGCATTAACATTTAATGAAGACCCACAAACAGCATGCCGTCCATTTGACCAAAACCGCAGTGGTTTTGTAATGGGAGAAGGTGCGGGGATTCTTGTATTAGAGGAATTAGAACATGCGTTAGCACGTGGTGCCCATATTTATGCTGAAATCGCTGGATACGGTGCTACAGGTGATGCGTTCCATGTTACGCTTCCAGCTCCTGGTGGTGAAGGTGGCGTTCGTGCAATGCGTCAAGCTTTAGAGGATGCAGGCCTTCAGCCAACTGATATCGATTATATTAATGCACATGGTACAAGTACAGGTGCAAATGAGAAATATGAAACGATGGCAATTAAAGAAACATTTGGTGACCATGCATATAAAGTAGCAATTAGTTCAACAAAATCAATGACAGGTCATTTATTAGGTGCAGCTGGTGCTGTTGAAGCGATTTTCTCTGTTAAATCAATTATGGATGGTATCATTCCACCGACAATCAATTATGCAACACCAGATCCAGAGTGTGATTTAGATTACGTACCAAACAAAGCAAGACATCAAGAAGTGCGTACGGTATTAAGTAACTCATTAGGATTTGGCGGTCATAACGCAGTACTTGTATTTAAAGCATATAAATAATAAAAGTATGTGTTCAAAAAGGAGGATAATACCGGACTTTTTGAAATTCCTCTATAACGAGAGGGTGTTTTCAAAGGTAGCAATATAGCTACTTTTGGAAACACCTTCTTTATTTTTTTATCCCACTATTCGAGAGCAGTAATACCCCCACTGATTAAAGTTTCACTTTATCCGTACCTTCTCGCAAACTCTTTTTGTTGCATATGTATAGAAGGAAAGGAGGAATGGCGATGGGGGTTATACAAACAGCAGAATGGCTACGTCGTTACTATAGGCAACCAGAAAAATTATGTGAAAAGTTTACGAAGTATATTCCGTTGCAAAAGGAAAGGTTGTATCGTTTTTTAATTTCAAAAGGTATGTATCGTCCGGTAATTGAAGGAGAAAAAGAAATTCAACAGCTAGAGAAAAAGCGGATTTGGGAAGAACTTGCTGGGGAGTATGAAGAGCTCAAGAAGTGGTTAAACGGGCCGGATATCCCTGTCTTTATTTTATTGTCAGATTCATATAATCGCACGGTACAACAAGAATATAATGGAAAAGCCGGTTTAGCAATGCGGCATGTAATCTTTTTATTCGTAAGTGGTCAAAATACAGTAGAAGAATTGAAGGCATTACTTACTCACGAATATCATCATATATGCCGGCTACATCGAATTGAAAAACAAGAAATAGACTATACACTACTTGATACGATGATTATGGAAGGATTAGCAGAACAGGCGGTATATGAACGATACTCAGAAACATATTGTGCACCGTGGGCGTTGTATTTTTCAAAAGAAGAAGCAGTGCGTTATTGGGAGAGGGTTGTAAAAGAAAAGCATGAAGTGAAGAGAGGGACACGGGAGCACGATTGGTTATTGAATGGGCTGCGTATGTATCCGAGTATGCTTGGATATGGAATTGGATTTCATATTGTAAAAGATTGTATGCAGTTGGAGAAATTCAGTACGGTTTCTTTATTGTCAATGGATGCGACGAGTATATTAAATAAAGCGAGTTCATTTATCTCGCATTAACGGGCAGTAATACCCCTACCTCAAATTTCTGCAGAAAGCAAAGAAGTTAGGCGGGGGATAAGCTGTCCGTAAAAGCTTGATTGGTGAGGAATAATAATCAGTGGGGGATGAAGAAAACCCCCATTGATTAAAATTTCACTTCATCCAGCTCTAACAGATCGTAAAAAGATCTGCCGATAGAAGGATACTTTGTTTGAAACAGATTATGGACAAATTTATTAGGGCAGAAACAGTAGAATCCCCCACCTCAAGCTCGTATAGAGGTAGGTGGGGTTAGTTCAATTTACTTGTAACATCAATATATATAACGCATGTCGGGATTTTTCCGACGTCATGTAAAAAAACTTGGCATTGCCAAGTTTTTTTACATGACGAGAATGGAAGACACGAAAAGTGACGAAATGAATAAGTAGAATATATTTCCTCGTTTGGAATAAAATTTATCAAAAATGAACATAATGAGATGTACAAACAGTAGTGAAGTGAGGGGTAAGAAATGTTATATCTACACGATGTATGGGTAAATTGGTTTGAAGGTGAAGAAAATGGGTATAACGTTTGTAATTTTTACGAGTGGCGGAAGGATGATACGATCGAATTATTAGATCAAGTGCCATTATTAAAAGTAGATTCCACATTATATCATTACATCGAGAACGAATTACTGGAACTTCCGCAAAGACTATTGGAAGACGTACATCATAAGGCATATATTCGTAAAAATCATGAGCGTTTACAACAAGAATATTGTTTTGTCGTAACCGATGGAAAAGGAATTATTGCTGTAGATTCAATTGGATACAATGTACCAATTCGAAAAAGTAGGCTCATTCCTCGTCAAGAGCAAATGGTATATGAAATGGTGGAAAATGTAAAAGCTGAAACATATGAGTTTCAAGTGGAAGAATCTGCAAAAGAGCATCATATTTTATCTCCATCACCGTATATCATGAATGGCTTGACTCGTAAAGAACGACAATTAAAACAATTACTTTTTATGGCGCTAGATCAACTACATACAACAAAAAATCCGGCAGAAATTCGTTATTGGTATACAGAATGGGATCCATCTGCATATGGGACTGTTCAACGTATGAAATTTGAGGACGTCTGGGAACGCCTCTATGAAGAAGCGAAATATGGCTGGTCAGAAAAACATGAGCAACTATGCGAACGACTTGTAAAAGGGCAGCCGTTTTTTGAAAAACTATGGGAAATGGAAAATGAACAAAAGGTAAATTAAAAAGCCGCCAATTTGGCGGCTTTTTAATTTCGTTTAGCTCCAGCGGCAAGAATGTTCGACGGCTTCGCCTCACATTCTGAACGAGCCGCTTCCGCTTTTTGTAGTCCAGCTCCGGCTCCTAGCCCTTCGCGTCTAAGAACCTTCCGTACGAGAAAGTAAAGAGCACTTTCTGTACGAAAGAACCTTAGCCACCCAGGGCTGAACAGTCGCCTCTGCTTTCTGAAGGAATCCAGCTTCAGCAGCAAGAATGTTCGACGGCTTCGCGCCTTCCTGCGAGGCAAAAAGCGGCTCTACGTCAGGAGCTCCATCCGCCTCACATTCTGAACGAGCCGCCTCTGCTTTCTGAAGGAATCCAGCTTCAGCAGCAAGAATGTTCGACGGCTTCGCGCCTTCCTGCGAGGCAAAAAGCGCCTCTACGTCAGGAGCTCCATCCGCCTCACATTCTGAACGAGCCGCTTCCGCTTTTTGTAGTTACCTACGCTTTCTGCTTAGTCCCATTGCGTTTTCTACTTTACGTAGTTGTTTCATAGCGACGCGGTTTGCTTTTTCAGCGCCTTGATCAAGGATTTCATCTAATTCAGGAGAGTTGATGAGTTCGTTATATTTTTCTTGAATTGGACGAATTGCTTCTACGACTACTTGTGCTAGGTCGCCTTTAAAGTCACCGTAT
Source organism: Bacillus sp. DX4.1 (assembly GCF_030348195.1). NCBI lineage: Bacteria > Bacillati > Bacillota > Bacilli > Caryophanales > Bacillaceae > Bacillus > Bacillus sp. DX4.1. The sequence continues at coordinate 1,220,016 of NZ_JAUCFT010000008.1, forward strand.
CCTTTTCCTTCATAGTGTGCTTCAAGTTCTTCAATTGTTTTGCCTGAGAAAGAAGAGTAGATTGTTAATAGGTTGGAAATACCAGGCTTATTTTCTTTATCATATTTTACAATACCCTCAGAATCAGTAACTGCACTTTTAATTTTCTTTTCAATTGTTTTTGGTTCATCAAGCATACTAATCATCGATTTTGGGTTTGGATCAGATTTACTCATTTTTTTTGTAGGTTCTGTTAATGACATAACGCGTGCGCCTACTTTTGGAATGCGAATCTCTGGAATTGTGAAAATTTCACGGTAACGTTTGTTGAATCGTTCTGCTAAATCGCGCGCTAATTCAATATGTTGTTTTTGATCATCACCAACTGGCACAATTTCCGTGTTATATAGTAAAATGTCGGCTGTCATTAACGGTGGATACGTTAATAAACCAGCTGGAACGGATTCTCTACCAGATGATTTATCTTTATATTGCGTCATACGTTCTAATTCTCCAACGTATGCGATACATTGCATAATCCATCCTAGTTGACCATGTGCTGGCACTTCTGATTGTACAAATAAAGTAGATTTTTCAGGATCGATGCCACAAGCCACATATAAAGCGGCAAGGCTACGAATGTTTTTACGAAGTTGTACAGGATCTTGTGGTACTGTAATCGCATGTTGGTTTACAATGCAGAAATAACAATCATGTTCGTTTTGTAGTTCTGTAAATTGCTTCATTGCCCCTAAATAGTTTCCAAGCGTAATCGTTCCGCTCGGTTGAATACCAGAAAAAATAACTGACATAAGTAAATCCTCCTTAAATGTTTATGTATTTTTGAAGAGTAGGTGTGAGTAATCCATTTCAGTATTGTAATCATTAAGCTACCAAGGCGATTCTGAGTAAGTCACTTCCGTTTTTCGACTGGTTTAGCTCCATCAGCAAGAATAATCGGTGGCTTCGCGTCTTCTTGTGAGGAAAAGACTCCTCTACGTCAGGAGCTCGATCCCCGCACATTCTAATCGAGCCACAATACAAAAAGGCCCATTCATCCCAGCTGTATAGGGACGAATGGACCGCGGTACCACCCTAATTATTTCACGAATGTGAAATCTCTTTTATCCATTGTAACGTTGGATGTAACGCCAAATCCTACTCCTGAATCGTTTCGGTTTGGTGCTCAAAAGCCCATTCCATACTGTACAAGTACTTGTTCACACCGACCACAAGCTCTCTGAAATTGCCACAATATGTACTCTTCTTTCTCATCGCATACATATAAACTTATTATCATTCAGCTTCAGCTGCTAATCATTTTGAGCAAGCAGTTGCTTTGTATAATAAAATGTTTTTGCAAATTATTATATCATACGAAAAATGGTTTGCAAACTATATCAAAACAGTAAAGCTAAGGATTGTAGAAAGGAGTCCTAATAAAATACCTGTAATGCAAATTGGGTACGTCCATGTAAACGAATAAGTATTATATATTCTTTCTTTTTTATCTATCTGTTCTTCACCTTCAATTAAAGATTCGATTTTTTTATTTGTTCCAAATACTTTTTGGAAGGCGTACATTGTAACGTTAAAAAATCCACTTTGAAATAGAAATAAAAATCCACCTAACATGATGAAAAATAATGCGATATAAAACATAACATTGACAAAATTCAACAAATAATGCGTAGAAAAGAAAAATGCACCGACACTAGAAGTGATTGTTGCCAATAAAATTAATATACAAGTATGTAAAAAAAATCTATTCAAAATGTTCCCCTCCGTCAAAATATTACTGGAATTATTATACTATAAAAGTTATAATAAATACTAGAATTAATTATTTGAAAATTATGCATAATAACGCATTTTGTTGCAATATGATGGGAGCAATGTTAAGTTCTCCTTTACAAAAAATAAACAGATTATTAAAAATTTTAATAAAAAAATAAAAAACTATATTCACAATTGTTAAATTATATGTATAATGAAAATTGTAGAAACTTGGAGATTATTCTTTCAATTCCATTTTTTTGCAAGAGAGAATATAGAGATTGCAATTAGGGGAGGCAATACTACATGAAGAAAAAGATACCATTATTCGTTGCATCCACATTAGCGGTAAGTATGCTAGGAGATATCAAAAAGAGGAATCCAAAGCAATTGCAAAGGGCTCAAGCGATTCGGGGAAACAAGTATTAAACTTAGTAGTTATGGCGGTGAATTAAGCTTTAAATGAGTTGAAGTGAAAAATAAAAAGTTAATTCCATCGTTTACAAAGGTATATGCCTATGATGGGCATATGCTCTATTTTTAAAAGAATAGTAAGAATATTTAAAACTATCTTATTGCTTTTGAGAAAAATGGGGAGGTGCTTGACTATGGGACGTTATGCATTAAAACGTTTCGTGTACATGGTTTTGACATTATTTTTAATTACTACACTAACATTCTTTCTGATGAAATTATTACCGGGTTCTCCACTTAAGAACCAAGAGAAACTGTCTCCGGCACAAAGAGAAATCATCTTAGAAAAATACGGATTAAATGATCCAGTACCAGTGCAATATGCTCGTTATATGGGGAACTTGTTAAAAGGTGATTTAGGGGTGTCATTCCAATATGATAACCGTCCGGTAACAGATATGATTGTCGATCGCATTGGTCCATCGGCACAGCTTGGTTTCCAAGCAATCATGTTAGGAACATTTGTTGGTTTAATACTTGGTATTATCGCAGCACTTCGGAATAATACATGGGTGGATTACGGAGCAACCATTATTTCCGTACTCGGAATGTCGGTACCATCCTTCGTATTTGCAGCCTTGCTGCAATATTTCATAGGTGTAAAACTTGGGTGGTTCCCAGTTGCATTCTGGAAGGGATTTGAGTTTACAGTCTTGCCTACTATCGCCTTATCTATGGCTGTTATCGCAACGATTGCTCGTTTCGCTCGTGCAGAGTTAATTGAGGTTATGCAGGCAGATTACATTTTAACAGCGAAAGCAAAAGGAATTAGCCAAGGCGTAATTATTATGAAACATGCGCTTCGTAACGCATTGATTCCTGTTGTTACAATTTTAGGACCGATGGTTGCAGCGTTATTAACAGGAACACTTGTTGTAGAACAAATCTTTGCTGTACCAGGACTTGGGGAGCAATTCGTTAAGTCGATTCCACTAAATGACTATACGGTTATTATGGGAACAACAATTTTCTATAGTGCAATCTTTATTTTAGTAATTTTCATTGTTGATATTTTATACGGTGTAATTGATCCTCGTATTCGTTTAGCGGGAGGGAAAAAATGATGAAAGATGTACAAAAATTATCTCCAGATTTATTTCAACCAGCAAATCAAAATAATGTTGATAATGAAGTCATTGCCCGTCCGAGCTTAACGTTTTGGCAAGATGTAAGAAGACGTTTATTTCAACATAAAGGAGCAATGTTCGGTCTTGTAATACTCATTATCATTACGCTCCTTGCTATATTTGGACCGATGATAAGTAAACATTCATATAAAGAGCAAGATTTAGGCCGTTCAAAAATGCCTCCGAAAATTCCGGTAATAGAAAACGTACATTGGCTACCATTTGATGGTACAGACCAATACGGTGTTGATCAATATGAAAAACGTGAGATTAAAGAGTATTTCTGGTTTGGTACTGATGATCTTGGACGTGATCTTTGGACAAGAACATGGGAAGGGACACGTGTATCCTTATATATCGCACTTTTAGCAGCAGCGATTGACTTAGTAATCGGGGTTGCATACGGAGGTATCTCAGCGTTCTACGGTGGTCGCGTCGATAACATTATGCAACGTATTATGGAAATTATTAACGGTATTCCATATTTAATCATCGTAATTTTAATGGTAATTATTTTGGACCCAGGTATTTTATCGATTACATTCGCGATGGCAATTACAGGTTGGATTGGGATGTCGCGTATCGTGCGTGGACAAATATTAAAACTGAAAAATCAAGAATATGTATTAGCATCTCGCACATTAGGTGCAACTAGCACGCAATTAATTGTGAAGCATTTAATTCCAAACGTAATGGGACCAATTATTGTTATGACAATGTTTACAATTCCTACAGCGGTGTTTGGTGAAGCATTCTTAAGCTTCATTGGACTTGGTATTCAGCCACCAACTGCATCGCTTGGTTCTCTTGTAAATGATGGATATAAGTCAATTCAAACATACCCACATATGATGCTCATCCCAGCTGTTGTCATCAGTATGTTAATTTTAGCATTTAACTTAATGGCAGATGGATTACGTGATGCGTTAGATCCGAAAATGCGTAAGTAAACGAGGAAGGAGAGACGAAAATGAAAACATTGTTAGACGTAAAAGACTTACAAGTCTCCTTTGATACACATGCCGGTGAAGTACAAGCGGTGCGTGGGGTTACTTTCGATTTGAAAAAAGGAGAGACATTAGCGATTGTAGGGGAATCTGGTTCCGGGAAATCGGTTACTTCTAAAGCGATAATGGGCTTAATTCCAAATCCTCCAGGACATATTAAAAATGGAGAAATTGTATTTGATGGTCGTGATTTAACAAAGTTATCAGAAAAAGAAATGCAACAAGTACGTGGGAAAGAAATCGCAATGATTTTCCAAGATCCGATGACATCATTAAACCCAACGATGACGATTGGGAATCAAATTATGGAAGGATTGATTAAGCACCAAGGAATGAACAAGACGGATGCTCGTAAAGTAGCTTTAGAGCTTCTTGATCTTGTTGGAATTCCAAATCCACAAGCTCGTTTAAAACAATATCCACATCAATTCTCTGGTGGTATGAGACAACGTGTTGTTATTGCGATGGCGTTAGCTTGTAATCCAAAGTTATTGATTGCTGATGAGCCAACAACAGCACTTGATGTAACAATTCAAGCGCAAATTTTAGAGCTTATGAAGGATATTCAGCAAAAAACGGAAGCAGCAATTATTTTTATCACGCATGACTTAGGTGTAGTGGCAAACGTTGCCGACCGTGTTGCGGTTATGTATGCCGGTAAAGTTGTTGAAATTGGTACGGTTGATGAAATTTTCTATAACCCGAAACATCCTTATACATGGGGATTAATTGCATCTATGCCAAGTTTAGAGGGTACAGAGGAAGAATTATATGCAATTCCGGGAACGCCTCCTGATCTATTAAAGCCACCAAAGGGAGATGCATTTGCACCGCGTAACCCGCAGGCTTTAAAAATCGACTTTGAAATGGAGCCGCCATTATTTAAAGTAAGTGATACACATTATGCAGCAACATGGTTACTTCACGAACAAGCGCCAGAAGTACAACCACCTGAAGTTGTTCAAAGAAGAATTCTTCAAATGAAAGCAGGTGAACAACATGACTAATAAACGTGAAAAATTAATTGAAGTCAAAAATGTAAAGCAGCATTTTGATGTGAGTGGTGGTGTTGTGAAAGCGGTCAATGATATAACATTTGATATTTACCGTGGAGAGACATTTGGACTTGTAGGAGAATCTGGTTGTGGTAAGTCAACGACTGGGAGAACGATTATACGATTATACGATGCAACTGCTGGAGAAGTGTTATTCGATGGTGAAAATGTACATGGTAAGAAATCAAGAACAGAATTAAAGAAATTTAATCGTAAAATGCAAATGATTTTCCAAGATCCATATGCATCATTAAATCCTCGTATGACAGTTGGAGATATCATTGCAGAAGGTCTTGATATTCACGGTTTAGCAAAAAATAAAAAAGAGCGTATGGACCGTGTTCATGAATTACTAGAAACAGTTGGATTAAATAAAGAACATGCAAATCGTTTTCCACATGAATTTTCCGGTGGACAACGTCAACGTATCGGAATTGCGCGTGCTCTTGCGGTAGAACCAGAGTTTATTATTGCAGATGAACCGATTTCAGCACTTGATGTATCGATTCAGGCGCAAGTTGTAAACTTACTGAAAAAGTTGCAAAAAGAAAAAGGTTTAACGTATTTATTCATCGCCCATGATTTGTCGATGGTAAAATACATTAGTGATCGTATCGGTGTTATGTATCGTGGTCAAATTGTAGAATTGACGAAAAGTGATGAACTATACGCGCATCCAATTCACCCATATACGAAATCGTTATTATCAGCAATTCCGCTTCCAGATCCAGATTATGAGCGTAATCGTAAACGTATTGTTTATGATCCGTCTCAGCATCAATATGGAAATGAAGAACCTGTTATGCGAGAAATTCGCCCAGGACACTTTGTTCTTTGTTCAGAAGCAGAATACAAAAAATATAAAGAAATCTATCAATAATAAAAAGCGGCCACATGGTCGCTTTTTTATTATTGATAGATTGGATGTATGGATATATATAAATCCATTTTGATTTTTCGACATATAAGCCGCGGCTATGGATAACAAAAGGTGACCTGCACTCGTTTTCTCTCTTTGTTTTCACTTGGCATGGGGCAGGAAAAGGATCTGACCGCTTCTATGCATGGTCGGATGCTCTCTTCCCCCTAAAAAGAAGGGGTTTATGTCGGTTTTTTAAAGGTCCATAATTGTGGTTACATTTCAGCATATTCACTTCATATTAAGCTTGAATCAGTTCGGGTTTTTCTGAAGGTTCAGGGCTAACGAGTGTGTAATTTTCCCACGCTCTGCTTTTCCAGCGGAAGAACATAATAACTGCACGTGTACATTCGTCAATCGCGATGGCTAACCAAATACCAGGGAGCCCCATGTCTAAATAAAAAACAAAAAAGTAACCGAGTGACAAACTCATTATTACCATAGAGAAGGCCCCGATTAAGACAGGGTATTTTGCATCACCAGCGGCACGCAGTGAATTAATTAACACAATATTCATCGTGCGACCTGTTTCTAAAAGGATGCTTAGCAAAAGTACTGTTGACCCTATTTGAATGATTTGAGGGTTATCTGTAAAAACTCCAATTAATTGTTTACGGAACGTCATAACGAGAATAACCATACATAACGTAACGCCGATTGCCCATTTCGCACTTTTCCACACACGTACATATGCTTCATCTTTCTTATTTCCACCAACTAACCGACCAACGATAATTGCGGTTCCCATTCCAATTGCAATTGCGAATAAGTAAGTAAACATCGAAATATTCATTGCGTATTGTCTTGCAGCTAATGATTCCGTTCCTAAGTATGTTGTGTAATATAAAAAGACAATTTGACATGCTTGATACATGACTTGTTCAAACGCAGAGGGGATACCGATTTTTAGAATCTTTCCGATATATTCTTTTGATAAAGTGATGTAGTATTGAAGTTTCACGCGATATTCCATGACTTGATACAGTAACCAGAAAAAGACGATTAGTGCGACAAAGCGACTGAATGCTGATGAAATCGCTGCACCTTGTACACCCATTTCTGGAAAACCGAACTTCCCAAAAATTAATAAGTAGTTTCCGATAATGTGAAAAATATTCATTCCTAATGAAATGAACATCGCTTGTTTTGTAAATCCGTGTACGCGAATAATCGCTGCTAGTGAATTGATTATTGCTTGAAGAAAGATTGCCCCTCCAACAATGGACAAATAATTTTGAGCGTAAACTAATACATCTCCTTGTAAGTTCATCGCTGCCATCATGCTTCGTGAAAACAAAAGAAAATTAGCGCTTATGATGAGCCCGACTCCTAAGTTTAAAGTTACTGCTAATGCTGATATTTTTGCCGCCTCGAGATATCTCCTTGAACCAAGATATTGCGATATAACAATCGCCGCGCCATTCCCAATTACTTCCAACACTAATATTGCAATGTGAAGATACTGATTCGCTGCGCCAACGCCTGAAACTGCGTCGTCTGACAGTGCACTTAGCATAAAGGTATCAGCGATTCCCATTAACATAAAAAGAAAAACTTCTAAAAAAATAGGCCAAGTTAAGAAAAATAAATTTAACTTTTCTCCTTGCCCGTTTTTAGACCCAACAGCTGTCATCTCATCCCCCTCTTTACCGATATCCTTTTTTAACAAAGTGTATCTTAACATACTTTATTAACGCATGCATCCAATTTTTCTTGTGCCTAATAGAAATATAGAGTAGAAAGAGAGATAGTATTATGTATATAAATACAAATTAAAAAACCGACATAAAGCCTTTCTTTTTGGGTGGGAGAGAGCATCCGGCCATGCATAGAAGCGGTCAGATCCTTTTCCTGCTCCAGACACAGTGAAAACAAAGAGAGAAAACGAGTGCAGGTCACCTTTTGTTATCCATAGTCGCGGATTATGTGTCGAAAAATAAGCTAAAAAGAAGCAGGTAAATTCCTGCTTCTTTTTAATACGTACGTTTCTTATAAATTCCTTTTCCTCCAACTTGATTCCAACCGGATTGAATTTCGGCACTCTTATCAACAAACTTCATTTTTTCCTTTCCACCAAATAGCTTCTCACCAATGCTATTGGTAATGACGCCAATTAATGCTGTAATTCCAATTACGAGAGCAGCGACAATTGCAAAATCAGCAAAAAAAGCAATCATATGTAACATCCCCTTTGCATGTCTATATTTTTATTGTATGTGAAAAACGTCAGAAAAGAAAGAATTGACAGAAAAATAAAGAGTGTCTTAAAAATTATCTAGACAGTTCGGAGGGGGTTTGGTAAAATTTAAAAGAACAAATGTTCTTTTTAGTATAATCCATGTGTAGACAAGTCTTACATTTTGCTCATCTTTTACACTCGTTTTTTTTATATTATGAACAAAATTTACTGTATATTTCTTGCAGAATCTATTGTATAATGATTATAGAAGTTACTTATTTAAAGTAATTGCTTTTTAAGAAAAGGTGCTTGCTTATGAGTTGTTTTTTTAAAAATTCGAAGCAATTTTTATTTTTTTTGTAAGACAAGTTATAGTGGAGAATTGCTGAAAAGTAGAAATCTAAACTGTAATTATTACAGAATTTGTACTCTTTAAGGAGAGTGAGTCATGTATGGTAACACTATATAGTTCTCCAAGTTGTACGTCTTGTAGAAAGGCGAAATTATGGCTGGAGGAAAATAATATTCCTTATACAGAACGTAACATTTTCTCAGATCCATTAACGATTGAGGAAATTAAAGAAATTTTACGCATGACGGAAAGTGGAACGGATGAGATTATTTCAACTCGTTCGAAAGTTTTCCAAGAGTTAAATGTTAACTTAGAATCTTTACCTCTTCCAGATTTATATAAGATGATTCGTGACTATCCGGGTATCCTACGCCGCCCGATTATGATTGATGAAAAACGTCTTCAAGTTGGTTATAACGAAGATGAGATTCGTCGCTTTTTACCACGTACGGTAAGAACATTCCAGTTACGTGAAGCGCAGCGTCTTGTAAATTAATAATAAAGTTTATTATGTAAAAACCTTCTACTTTATAGTGGAAGGTTTTTAACATAATTTCATTCGTATCACATATATAGAAGGAACCCGGTGCTTAACTATTAATATTACGTAATCTCACATGTTGAACAACATACCCAATGAATAGTACTGTGAAAATAAATAGAAAGGGTATACTTGTTGTAAAGGTAGGATTATGATTGAAAAAATTTGTAAGTCTTGGTTCGTGAGTAATCATTGTTCCAGCTGTGTAAGCAAGGACCGCACCCCCGCAATAGATGAGAAAAGGAAAACGCTCCATAAATCGTAAAATAAGCTTGCTTCCCCAAATAATAATTGGAATGGAAATCAATAAGCCTATGATAACGAGTATGATGTTTCCATGTGCAGCTCCCGCAATTGCAAGTACATTATCGAAGCCCATCACGAGATCGGCAAATACAATTGTTCGAATCGCTTGAAATAATGTTGTTTTTGCTTGTATAGAAGAAAGGTCATTACTATTGTCGGTGAGTAAATTTACAGCAATAAGCGTGAGAAAAATGCCGCCAATGAGTTGTAGAAAAGGTATATCAAGTAAATAGACAGTGAGTATTGTGAGAAGAATTCGTAGTACGATTGCTAAAATAGTTCCGATAAAGATGGCTTTGTTACGTTTATGTTCGGGTAAGTTTCGGCTTGCAAGCGCGATTACAATTGCATTATCACCACCTAATACAACATCGATACCAATGATCATGAGTATAGATGTCAAAAAATCTATCTCCATCATTTTGCCTCCATTTACTCTGTTTTAATAAGCAATACATGTATGGATATATGTATGGAATGAAAAGCTGCCCTTGAAAGCTTGACCGGCTTTATTAACAGTTTACGGTGGGATGCGCGATTGTATGTCCAATTTTTTATCCCGCTATTCGTGGGCAGTAATACCCCCACCTCAAATTTCTGCAGAAAGCAAAGAAGTTAGGTGGGGGGATAAACTGCCCGTAAAAGCCCGATTGGTGAGGGCTAATAATCAGTGGGGGATGAAGAAAACCCCCACTGATTAAAGTTTCACTTTATTGATGGAGGAAGGATGGGGATTTTTAGTAATGAGGATACATAATCGGATAGGTGAATGACTGTTTTTGTAAAATCAGACGATTTTATTTCCATTCTGGAGTATCTTATCATAAAATGAAAGTACAAGAATCTATTGATTTGTCATATGAGTGGGGAATCCCTTCATAACAATTCCAAACAGGAAGGGAGAGTTGTATTTTGGATATTGAAAGAATTAATGATCATACGATGAAATTTTTTATTACGTACGTTGATATAGAAGATCGTGGATTTAATCGAGAAGAGATTTGGAACAGTCGTGAAAGAAGCGAGCAATTATTTTGGGAAATGATGGATGAAGCGCGCGATCAGGATGATTTCTTTATCGATGGACCGCTATGGATTCAAGTGCAGGCACTTGATAAAGGAATTGAAGTACTTGTAACGAAAGCACAGCTTTCGAAAGATGGACAAAAATTAGAATTACCAATAGGTCTGGACAAAATTATTGATATTCCTCTAGATGAACGTATTGAATCGTTATTCCAACAAGAGTTAGAGGAAGAGGCGGGAACGAACTTTAACGAAGATGGAACATTCGGCTTTTTGATTAAATTTAATGATTTTGAAGATGTGATCTCGTTAAGCCATCGTCTTATATTTGAAGACATAAAAGATGAATTATATTCGTTTGAAGACCGCTATTATGTATACGTTGAATTTGATGAAGTGCTACACGATGAAGAAGAAATCGACCGTATTTTGAGTATTATTTTAGAATATGGAGAAGAATCTACTTTAACGGTTCACCGTGTAAGTGAGTATGGCAAACTGATTATTGCTGAACATGCACTTGAGACAATTCGCAGTCATTTTCCTTCTAAGAAATAGGCCGATTTCTATATTATGAAATCGGCTTTTTATATGATGGGTATGCTGAAAATAGAAAGGGTTTGTAAGCAAGGGGGGCAGAGATGAAAAGTGCGTTAAAGCTACTGTTCTTTTTTCTGGGAGTATTCGTAGCATTTGTTTCGTTACGCATGTTTATTGATGTAGCATTTTATTCAGATGTTATGGGGATAAAAGATGTTTCGTTCTTAGGAATTATAAGTATTGTATTTACCGTTTCTGCATTTTTAATCGGATGTGTCATTTTTTTAGAGAATCGTCATCCATCAAAAACGTTGACATGGTTAATTGTATTAGGTATTTTTCCTGTATTTGGATTTTTTGCGTATTTATTGTTTGGACAAAACTTTCGACGAAAACGAATGTTTCAAAAGAAGGCTCTTTTGGATGAACAAGCTTTTTTACAGTATAAAGGGCATGAAGATTATCAAGATCGCATTTTACGGAATCATAAACACCAAGAATTACTATTTCGCTTAGCGGATCGACTTGGGGCATTGAATATTTCATTTCAGACAGAAACAAAAATATTAACGAATGGAGATGAAACGTTTCAAGCAATTTTAGAAGGATTACAAAAAGCGAAGCATCATATTCATATGGAATATTATATAGTTCGAGATGATAAGCTTGGAACAAAAATTAAAGAGATTTTAATTCAAAAAGCACAGGAAGGTGTCGTTGTTCGTTTTTTATATGATGCAGTGGGGAGTTTTAAACTGTCAAACGCCTATATTGACGAATTAAATGATGCTGGTGTAGAGATGGTCCCATTTTTCCCAGTACGCTTTCCTATTTTAAATGATAAAATCAATTATCGAAATCATCGAAAAATCGTTGTGATTGATGGAAATGAAGGATTTGTAGGTGGATTAAATATTGGTGATGAATATTTAGGGAAAAATAAGTATTTTGGCTTTTGGCGAGATACTCATTTGTATTTACAAGGTGAAGCTGTACAAAGTTTACAATTAATTTTCTTGCAAGACTGGTTTTATATGACAGGTGAAGCAGTATTAGCACTAGAATATTTACAGGCGAAAGCAGTAGAAGGAGATCATTGGGGCGGTGTGCAGCTTGTTGCGGGTGGACCGGATAATAAGTGGGAGACGATTAAACATCTGTATTTTGCAATGATTTCTTCTGCTCGAAAGTCCATTTGGATTGCTACGCCATATTTTATTCCAGATGATGATATTTTAACTGCGTTAAAAGTAGCAGCTCTTGCTGGTATTGATGTACGTTTATTAATGCCAAGTAAACCGGATAAACATACTGTATTTTATGCATCAAGGTCTTATTTCCCAGAATTATTAGATGCGGGTGTAAAAATATATGAATACGAAAAAGGTTTTTTACACAGTAAAGTTGTGATTGTTGATTCTGATTTAGCGTCAATCGGAACAGCAAATATGGACATGAGAAGCTTTCATTTGAATTTTGAAGTGAATGCTTTCTTGTATGATACAAATAGTATTCGAAAGCTGGTACAGGATTTTGAAGATGACCTGCAAGTAGCAAGCGAAATTCATGTGGATCGCTTTCGTAAGCGCCGCCTTCTTATGCGAATTGTCGAATCAACATATCGCTTATTATCACCTTTATTATAAAGTGAAACTTTTAAGGTGGAAGTCTTACTGGGGGAAAGTGAAGCTTCCATCGTTGGGGAGAGAAGAGGATGTTCTATAAGGACATCTTCTTTTTTGTGTGGAGAGGAATTTGTAACAATTTGTAGAATAGAGAGCAGTAAAGAAAGGAAGTGGTGCTATGTTTGTCGCAAAGAGAGAAAATGGTGAGAAGATTCATCTTCTTCATAATTGGGATGAAAAGCAGCTGCTCACATTACGAAAGAATGACCGCTTTTTTTGTCCAATTTGTCATCTAGAAGTACAGCTCAAGTTAGGAAAACAAAAAAGGTGGCACTTTGCTCATAAAAAAACAAATAATTGTCTCATTGAATATGAACATGAATCCGCCTATCATATGCATGGCAAGGAACAGTTATATAAATGGATACAGTCACAGGGTTTTCATGTGGAAATTGAATATTATCTCAAGGCCATTCGGCAAAGGCCTGATTTGTTTATTGAAATGGAAGGAAGAAAGTTTGCGATTGAATATCAATGTGCGTCTTTGTCAGCCGACCAGTTGCTAAAACGAACCTATTCGTACTGGAAAGCAGGGATACAAATCGTATGGATTCTAGGTGGAAATCAGTTGAAGCGTCATTCTGCTTCCTGGATATCGCTGTCCTCGTTTCATTCGCTTTGTATACAATCTTATCCTCAGCCATCTCTTCTCTTTTTCTGTCCAAATGATAAGGCGTTTCTGAAATGTACGCTTCTTACACCTTTTTCTTCAAACGTTCACTTCACACACATCATCCACTTACCACTTCGCAACCTTACTTTCACTTCTCTTTTTCACTCTACTGTCCTTTCTAAAGAAAGATTGCAGCAGGAATGGCAGAATAAAAAGAATTATTTTAGAACGAACATTCTTCCGATATGGAATTATAGTCATAAAGCCCTTTTGCGTATTTTATATCACTATCACCTTACGCCTTCTTGTTTTCCTTCCGAGATAGGTGTTCCTCTTCCATCTGCATTTGCATTTCGAACACATCCTTTTGTATGGCAAGCGTATCTCTTAATGAATTTCATTGAGAGACATGAAGCTGGAGAATATTTTTCATTGCATGCTGTTTTTTCTTATATGAGTCAACACAAAAGTATTCAGTTGCGTGCGCTCCCTTATTTTCCAAAAAATATTTGGAAAGAAGCAGTGACGGAGTATTTAACATTTTTATGTGGAATAGGGGTGTTAGAGGAAGTTGCTCCGCAGAAGTATCGGAAAGTTGGTCATTTTGTTATACCGCAAACAGAGGCGGACATAATAGAATATGATGCAATTTGCTTATCGCACGCGCTGTCTCTTTTTGAAGCAAAGTACAACATGAGGGAAGGGAAAGTGGATATAATAAAGGGGTAACCAGAAGGAATTACATAAGAAGAATAGAATTGTACTAGAAGTGCTTGTTCAAAAAGGAGGATAAAGAGAGCCAAGCAGTTCGAGGCGCAGAAGCCAGGAGGATACGGAGTGTAGATGGAACTACATGAGTACCGGAGTGGCGACGTAACGAAGAAATGTGACAGCTATCTTTACCGGACTTTTGGAACATCCTCTAGAAGAAGATTAAAAGGAGGGTTTATTTATGGCTGATCAAAAAACAGCAAAAACATTGCCTGCCCGCAGTGAGATTGAAGAATTAAATACATGGCGTTTGGAAGATATTTTCCATACGGATGAAGAGTGGGAAAAAGAATTTCAAGCAGTAAAAGAGTTGCTACCAAAGCTAACAGAATTCAAAGGGAAGCTTGGTGACTCTGCTGATACATTATTAGCAGCATTGCAATATGAAGATGAAGTCTCAATGCGTCTAGGGAAATTATATACATATGCTCATATGCGTTATGACCAGGATACGGCAAATTCTTCCTATCAAGCACTTAATGATCGTGCAACAAACTTGTACTCTCAAGCGTCAAGCAGTATGGCATATATCGTTCCTGAGATTTTAACGATTTCAGAAGAAGCATTACAATCGTTCTTACAAGAAAATAAAGAATTAATCGTCTATGAGCATGCGTTAGAAGAAATTACACGTCAGCGTCCACACGTATTGTCAGAAGCAGAAGAAGCATTATTAGCGCAAGCATCTGAAGTAATGAGTGCATCAAGTAATACGTTTGGTATATTAAATAATGCCGATTTAAAGTTTCCATCTATTAAAGATGAAGATGGACAAGAGGTAGAAGTAACGCACGGTCGTTATATTCAATTTTTAGAGAGTGATGATCCTCGTGTTCGTCATGATGCGTTTCATGCTGTATATGAAACGTACGGGAACTATAAAAATACATTTGCAAGTACATTGAATGGTGCGATTAAACGCAACAATTTCTATGCGCGTGTTCGTAAATATGATTCTGCACGCCAAGCGGCATTAAGTAATAATAATATTCCTGAAACGGTATATGATCAGCTTGTTGAGACAGTAAATGATAACCTACATTTATTACATCGTTACATTGATATTCGCAAACGTGCATTAGGGCTTGATGAATTACATATGTATGATCTATATACACCGCTTGTACCAGAAGTGAAAATGAATGTGAAATATGAAGAAGCACAAGATATTCTATTGAAATCATTGAATGTTCTGGGTGATGAGTATGTTGCAATTCTAAAAGAAGCATATGAAAATCGCTGGGTGGATGTATATGAAAATAAAGGGAAACGCAGCGGTGCGTATTCATCTGGTGCATATGGAACAAATCCATACGTTTTAATGAACTGGCATGATAATGTAAACAATCTGTTTACACTTGCTCATGAATTTGGTCATTCTGTGCATAGCTACTATACAAGAAAAACACAACCATATATATATGGTGACTATTCTATTTTTGTTGCGGAAGTTGCTTCTACATGTAACGAAGCAATTTTAAATGATTACTTATTAAAAACAACAGAAGATAAGAAAGAACGGTTATATTTGTTAAATCATTATTTAGAAGGATTCCGCGGTACTGTATTCCGTCAAACGATGTTTGCTGAATTTGAGCATGTGATTCATCAAAAAGTACAAGAAGGACATGCGGTAACACCAGACATGTTAACAGAAATTTATTATGATTTAAATAAAAAATATTTTGGCGATGCTTTAGTTATCGATAAAGAAATTGGTATAGAGTGGTCTCGTATTCCGCACTTCTATTACAACTATTACGTATATCAATACGCAACAGGATTTAGTGCAGCGACAGCTTTATCAAAACAAATTTTAGAAGAAGGAAAACCAGCGGTAGAGCGTTATATTAACGAATTCTTAAAAGCTGGAAGCTCCGATTATCCAATTGAAGTATTGAAAAAAGCAGGTGTGGATATGGCATCACCAGAGCCTGTGAAAGAAGCACTGCAAGTATTTGAAGAAAAGTTGAATGAATTAGAAGCGCTATTGTTTGAAGGTAAATAATAGGTGGATTTTTTTCCTATTTGAATAGGGAAAGTAGAAAAGACGAGAGCGATGAGCTCTCGTCTTTTTTTCGCTCATAGAAAATGTTCAAAAAGCCCGGTAAAGATAGCGGCCCTATTTCTTCGTTACGTCGCCAGTCCGGTACTCATGTAGTTCAATAATCTATACCCCGTATCCTCCTTTTTGAAAAAACACTTAAAAGCCTTTGAAATGTTTTCGATGATTGAAATAGGAGAGGGAAAGCACAATAATCAAGAATAAAAGTGGAAGTGCAATGATCTTCGGGAATGCTTGTAAGAGTGAAAGGATATATAAGAAAAAGGCAATGCAGATACTAAAAATGAGAAGGAAGATATGTGATTTTTTCATAAAATACCTCCTAAAATCGTTGTTTTCATATTCTATTCATAAATGAAAACGTTTAGAATGTGACAAAAATGTGAAATTCGACAAAAAGGGTTGTCATTCTACGTCGAATCTTGTAATATAATAGACGTGAACGAATTCACATACAAACATATACCCCTTTGTTTGAACGTGAAAATTTCTCCCATCCCCTTTAATATTTTTATAAGCCGTAAAGAAAAAGACCTGGTGTTTACACCAGGTCTTTTTCTTTTGTAATCCATTTCCAATAACGCTCACATTTCACATCAATCGTCCGTACTCTTTGTTTTAACGACAATTTTTTTAGTTCCCGTTCTATTTCTTGTTGCGAACAATTATAGATAAATGCGATCTCTCGTGATGACATAAATTTTACTGTTTCTAGTAAGTGCTCTAGTGGTGGTAGAGGTGTTGGCTCAATGTCATACTTTACAATTTCCTTTAAGAGCTGTACATACACATCATAGGAATAAATACCGGCAATTTTAATACCTTCTTCATCTGAATTCCCATGAAAGAATACGAGAGAAGGGATTTCCGTGATATGCATTTCGTTTGTAAACTTTAAATCGCACTGAAATGCTTTTTTCGCACTAATTGAATGCAAATCTTTTTTAAACTCTTCTACATCAATACCGCTTTGCTTTGCACATGCAAGCAACAACTGTGTATCTGGCTTTGATACATTTTCAAGAAAGATGTATTCCTGGAGTTTTCGCAAAAATTTCGAACCTGCTTTTCGACCTTGCAACTCCGCTGCCTTAATCGCAATAGAAGCCAGATATGGTGTGGACGATTCGTCTTGCATATGTACTTTTCCATCACATGAAAAGCCATGCAAACTTGTTGTTTTTTCCCACACAAATCGAATATTAGCAGGTTTATTCCATTTGTGTGAGGAGGTCATTGCCCCTTCCACTTTGCCAGTTAAAATATGTCGAATAGAAAAATATTTTCCGTATTCGAGCCATAATTTAATCATAATTGGTTCAATATCCCAGCAATCTTTACAAAGTGGATCAATAAACAAATAAGCTTCTACAGATTTTTGTTCGCATTTGGAAAGAGAAGGAAATTGCAAATGTTTTGCTTCCTGTTTATCCATTACGCTTCACCTGTTTCGTTTGGAGTGTTGACCATATGCTGTGCTACTAATGTTAAACGTTCGAAAATAAAATCTCGAATTGGACCGTGAATGCCCGTATCTTCCAGCGCTTGCTCCATGCATGCTAACCAGGCTTTTGCTCGCTTTGGTGTAATCTCAAAAGGGAGATGGCGTGCTCTTAGCATCGGATGACCATGTTCTTCCGTATATAAATTTGGTCCGCCTAAAAACTGTGTTAAAAATTGCTTTTGCTTCCTAGCCGTTTCTGTTAAATCGTCTGGGAAGATGGGAGATAGGTCAGGGTGCCTACTGACATAGGAATAAAATGTATTGACTAATGTTGCAATGCCTTGTTCACCGCCAATTGCTTCAAATGGTGTCATCGGTTGCTTGCTCATCCTTAATAAACTCCTTTTTCCATCAAATGTATATCCATTGTAGCAATGGATTGTTACGAAGAGCAACTAAATAGCTTTCATACAAACCTTTGCTTATTTTTTCTTCATTAAAGGGCAGTGGAGCGATTATCCTCAAGGTTCAGAGGAAATGACGAAGTGGCTTGCAGCTGCCTATAAATATCCGATTGGTGAGAGCTTTCCATCAGTAGGAAATGGACCTACTGATGGAAGTTTCACTTTACCCCGCTACTCGCAATCAGTAACCTTCCTTTTAAAATAATGAAAAACAAGGAAGTAAGGGAAGGACTGTCCGTAAGTGCCCGATTGGTTTAACACTAACCATCAGTGAAAAAAGCGTTCACTGATGGAAGTTTCACTTTAGCGTGCTTTGTTTTGTTTGGCAAGAAAAAAGCGCTGTACTTTATTTTTTGTTTGGCGAATGGGGATATGATATTCATTTAGTAAAGCAATAAAGGCGGCTTTGCCAGTTGCTTCGTCTTGTACTTCATATTCAAGTTCATAATCATCGTGATTGTAATAAAAACTATGATCAAATACAAGTGTGCCGCCTCCGAAAATAGTTTCTGCTCGTTCTGTTGTTAAACTTCCCATGTAAGCTAAAGAGGAAACAGGGATTTGCAGGGCATGTAATTGATCTGCTACAGTTCCGGCAATTAGTACATTTGTTTCTATCATTAACTGGGCTTCTTGTGCTGTTAAGGATTGATGTGTTTCTAACAATCCAATTTCAGCCGGCTGTTTTAAAGTTAATGTATAAGCTCCGTCTTTATGGCGAATACGAAGAGCAGAGCCAGCTGCTTTTAAAGAAAAATGGGGTGTTTCAAAATAATGATTTACTTGTTTTGTAAATGTTTTGATAGAAAAGGCGTTACATAATGTATGAAATTCTGCCTGTGTCACCATGTTTTTAAATTCTATTTCAATTTCTTGTGTCATCGTATAAACTCCTTTTAAAAGTAATCCTTTAGACATTATCGCTTTTTCGCAAATTTGGTTCAATGTTTTATTTGTTTGCGCCCATGTTATGATACAATAATAGTGCTTAGTAAGACAGGAATTCGATATGGAGGAGTTAGAGCATGCAAAATAAAATTCAAGTTAAGAGCGTAGAAGAAAGAGAGAATGCTCTTATTTTTTGTGCGGAAAATACTGAAATACGTGTGGAGGAGTTAACAGTACGTAATCACGTACTTGTAGACTCAGATCATTTATCATTTTTATATATTTTAGAGGACGAAACAGCTTTCATTTATGTAAGTATTCCGCATACATGCTGGGAAGCAATGCACGATGCGATGAAAAATGATAAAAAGATGTTTGTTCGTGTCAATAATATTGAAATTGAATTAGAGCAGTTGAAAGAAGAAGTGACATACTTAATTGGAAACATCGAAGGAAATGCAAATTACGGAGAAGAGCTTGAAGCTGCAGTAAAAAAAGTGTTTCTATAAGGGGATGTTCAAAAAGTCCGGTAAAGATAGCGGCCCTATTTCTTCGTTACGTCGCCAGTCCGGTACTCATGTAGTTCCATCTACACTTTGTAACCTCCTGGCTTCCGCACCTCGAACTGGGCTCTCTTTATCCTCCTTTTTGAACACATATAAGGAAACGGATTGATTTCGGTGGTGGTTTAAATGAATCGTAATTGGGAAGAATTTTTAGCGCCGTACCACCAAGCGGTGGGAGAGCTAAAAGTGAAATTAAAAGGAATGCGTGCTCAGTTTGTAATGTTTACTGAACATTCTCCAATTGAATTTGTAACAGGAAGAGTAAAATCGTGTGCAAGTATTATCGATAAAGCAGAAAAGCGAAATGTTCCGCTTGATCGGTTAGGAGAAGAAATGCAGGACATTGCTGGCCTTCGTATGATGTGCCAATTTGTGGATGATATTAAACCTGTTGTTGAAGTTCTTCGAAAACGGAACGATTTTGAAATTGTGGAAGAGCGAGATTATGTGACGCAAAAAAAAGAAAGTGGTTATCGTTCTTATCATGTTGTCGTTAGCTATCCTGTTCAAACGATTCGCGGGGAGAAAAAAGTATTAGTTGAAATTCAAATTCGGACGTTAGCGATGAATTTTTGGGCGACAATTGAGCATTCCTTAAATTATAAGTATAGTGGACGTTTTCCAGAAGATATTAAAATACGCTTGCAGCGTGCGGCAGAAGCGGCATTTTTATTAGATGAAGAAATGTCTTCGATTCGTCTTGAAATTCAAGAAGCACAAAAGATTTTTTCGCGCAAACAAGAAGCGAAAGAATCCGAATCATAAATTAAAGGGTGTTGGGCCATGAAATTTGCAATTATGTCAAAGGGAGATCAATCATCAAACGCACTTGCAAGTACGATGACGGAGTATTTGCAGGATTTCGGGTTTACAGTGGACGAACTAGAACCGGAGATTGTGATTTCTGTTGGAGGAGATGGAACGCTTTTATATGCGTTTCACCGTTATTATAACCGGTTGGATGAGACAGCGTTTGTCGGTGTACATACCGGGCATTTAGGATTTTATGCAGATTGGTTGCCAACAGAAGTAGAAAAACTTGTGATTGCGATTGCAAAGACGCCGTTTCAAGTAGTGGAATATCCACTGCTTGAGGTTATTATTCGTTACGTGAATGGTAGCAAAGAATCACAGTATTTAGCGTTAAATGAAGCGACCGTGAAAAATGCTGAAGGGACGTTAGTTACAGAGGTGGAAATTCGCGGAGAATATTTTGAAACGTTTCGCGGAGATGGTCTATGTATTTCTACTCCTTCAGGAAGTACAGCATATAATAAAGCGTTAGGCGGAGCGATTATTCATCCTTCTATTGAAGCGATTCAAATTGCAGAAATGGCATCCATTAATAACCGTGTCTTCCGTACGGTTGGTTCACCACTTGTTCTACCAAAGCATCATACATGTGTCTTAAAACCGACTGCGGGTATGAATTTACAAATTACGGTTGACCATTTAACGATGGTTCATCAAGATGTAAAATCAATTCAATACCGCGTTGCAAACGAGAAGGTACGCTTCGTTCGTTTTCGTCCATTCCCATTTTGGAAACGTGTTCGAGATTCGTTTGTTGCGGATGAGTAGAGAGGGTTTATGTATTTGAAACGATTTACATTAAAATGGCATATGACAGAAGTAGAAGAGGGCATGCTTATTCGAGAGTTCTTAAAAACGAAAGGTATTTCCAAGGCTGCTTTAACAGATATAAAGTTTAACGGCGGCGCGATTGAAATTAATGGTGAGCATGCGAATGTTCGGCACATATTACAAGTAGGTGAGCAATTACAAGTATGCTTCCCGTTAGAACAGCGAAGTGAAGGGATGCAAGCGGAGGATATTCCTCTGTCTATTGTATATGAAGATGAGTCTGTTCTTGTCATAAACAAGGCCCCTTATATGTCGACGATTCCGTCAAGGGAACATCCAACTGGAAGTGTAGCCAATGCACTCCTATATCATTATGATAAACAAGATCTTGCAAGTACAGTACATATTGTAACGAGACTAGACCGCGATACTTCAGGTCTCATGCTAATTGCGAAAAATCGCTTTATCCATCATCTATTATCAAAGCAACATCAGCAAAAGCAAGTGAAGAGAACATATGAAGCAATCGTTCATGGTGAAGTAATAGAAGAGTCGGGAACAATTGATGCACCAATTGGAAGAAAAAGCGATAGCATTATTGAACGAATTGTATGTGAAGATGGTCAAAGGGCGGTTACACATTTTCGTGTTATGGAGAGATCTCCTGAAAAGACGCGGGTTGCTCTGCAGTTAGAAACAGGAAGGACGCATCAAATTCGTGTCCATATGGCGCATATAGGACATCCGTTGTTAGGGGATGACTTGTATGGAGGTAGTGCCGAACATATGAAAAGGCAAGCGCTTCATAGTACGAGTTTAACGTTTTATCATCCGGTGTTAGAAAAGAGACTGACGTTTCATGCAGATGTGCCGGAAGATATGAAAGAAGCATTGAAATAAGCTGTCCTCAGTGTATGAGGGCAGCTTATTTGTTATGTGATTGCACGAAATTTCTCTGGTACAAACGGCATAGAAGAAGGTACCGAAATGGTCTCCATTTCTGGGTAGCGTAGCCCCGTTAGTTTCCCGCCAAATACGGATCCAGTATCAATATTTACCGTATGATTAACAAAACGAGGTTCTGCTACGGGTGTATGACCATATACAATCCAAGCTTCTCCGGTGTAATGCTTGGCCCAGTCACGGCGGACAGGGGAACCATCTGGATGCTTTTCGCCTGTAATGTCACCGTACAATACGAATGTTTGCACTTTTTTATCTTGTCTTCCTATATAATCTTGCCGAATACCAGCGTGACAAACGATGAGCTTTTTATCGTCGAGTACGTGATAAAGAGGAGATTTCTCGTAAAGATCGATAAACTTTTTCTTGATTGCCTGCTGTTTATTAGGAGATAAAGCCTCGTACTCTGCCACGGTCGTTTCTAAACCGTGGGCAATCGTCACGTTACGTCCGATGAAAAAGCGGTACAACTTATTACAATGATTGCCGGGGGCGTAATATGCCTCTTTGTTCTTCATCACAAGCTCCCACACAATTTCAATCATGCGTAGCGATGCTGGACCACGGTCAGTAATATCGCCGACAAAAGCGAGCTGTCTCTTCTCCGGGTGGACAGGAAGACCGTTACCCCAGTTGTAACCAAGCTGCTTCGTTAATGCTTCAAACTCTTCTAAACAACCGTGAATATCTCCGATAATATCGTACATCATTATGGATCACCTGCTTTGTTTTTTTATTAGTATACCTCTAATAGAATGAGAAAAAAACCATACCCTTGTGGATATGGTTTAACAGTACTTCGGCAGAAATCTTCTTTAGAAGTATTTTTAATCGAACATAAATGTTTTCGTTCGTGACCGTACGTTCAGTACAAAGCCAATCGCAATCATATAGGTCAGTAAGGAACTACCACCATAACTCATAAGAGGAAGCGTAATCCCGGTAATTGGAAGTAAGCCAATTGTCATTCCAATATTTTGGAATACTTGGAATGTAAACATTCCGATTGTTCCTGCACAGATGTAGCTACCAAACGGATCATTACTTTCTAATGAGATATGAATCATACGATAAATAAGTAAGAAGTAAAGTGAAATAACAACACTTGCTCCTAAAAATCCGAACTGCTCTGCAATATTTGTGAAAATAAAGTCTGTATGCGGCTCTGGGAAGTATACTTGTCCATTCTCCCAGCCTTTTCCGTGCAGTTCACCGGATCCGGTAGCTAAAACAGCCTGCCGTAATTGATACCCTTGTGTTTCATATTCATAAGGTGCTAACCAGCCGTAGAAACGGTCCAATTGATACTCTTTTAAAATATGTTCCTTAAAGAAAGCTGTATGTGCAAAGTAAATGTACGTGAGTGCGGAACCAGCTGCTGTAACAAGACCAGCTAAGCCGAAAATAAAGCGCCAGCGTATACCAGAGACTAAGATCATCGCCGCTAGCATTGCTGAAATAACCATTGTATTTCCTAAGTCCGGTTCTTTCGCAATGAGAAGCAGTGGTGGTAAGCTAGCTCCAAATATTTTGCCGAGTAAAATGAGATCCTCCCGCGGCGTTCGAAATGGATATTTTTCATTGTGATTTACGATAATGCGGCCAACTACAAGGATTAAAAATAATTTCATAATCTCAGAAGGTTGTAAGTTACCGATTCCTGGTAAGCTATACCAAGCAGTGGCCCCCTTAATTGTTACTGCTCCTGGGATTTTGAATTCAAGTCCAAGTAGAAGTAGCATTGCAAATCCATATAAATACCAGGCAATTTGCTTATAACGATCAAAGTCGATAATCATAACTGCAATAATTGCTACGATCCCAATGACATACCATTGAATTTGTTTGAAAACAAAGTTTACCTGTTGTAGAAAGGGTGGTAAAGATGGTTGGGCACTGGAAATAGCAAAACAGCTCACAATCGCGATTGCGAGTAAAATCAGTAGTAAGACGTAATCTATTCGATATTGAGAATTCTTATCTTTCACCGTACGTAGTCCTTTCTGTTGCTCGTTGTTTTATAAAAAAAAGACGCTATTACCATATTAGCTGATTTTTAGTTGTTTGCAAATATGTTGTTTGGATTTTAAGACGGGAATGTTAGATAAGAGCATACTTAGTAGAGGAAATGAAAAATATGCTTATATATAAATACAAATTAAAAAATCGACATAAAACCCTTCTTTTTAGGTGGAAGAGAGCATCCGGCTATGCATAGAGGCGGTTAGATCCTTTTCCTGCCCCAGACACAGTGAAAATAAAGAGAGAAAACGAGTGTAGGTCACCTTTTGTTATCCATAGCCGTGGCTTATATGTCGAAAAATCAAAATGGATTTATATAGAAGGAAAGTGATGCACAATCTAATATATAAAGTGATTTTCACTTATGAGAAGGAAAGGGAGAGATCAGAATAGAAATAAAGAAACATCTATAAAGAATTTTATTTTGCCTTCTTTCGAATTTGTGATATGATATAAATATATTACCAGGTACTAATAACTACTATTATTAATTAAAATTAGGGGGATAAATAAATGAGTCTTCTCAACTTAAAAGGAAAAAATATTATTGTTATGGGTGTTGCGAACCAACGAAGCATTGCATGGGGAATCGCTCAATCACTACATAGTGCAGGAGCAAACTTAATTTTCACATATGCGGGTGAGCGTCTAGAAAAAAACGTACGTGACTTAGCAGAATCATTAGAAGGACAAAAATCTATTGTTTTACCATGTGATGTAACAAACGATGAAGATATCGCGCGTTGCTTCCAGTCTATTAAAGAAGAAGTAGGTGTTGTCCACGGATTAGCACACTGCATCGCATTTGCAAACCGTGATGATTTAAAAGGAGAATTCGTTGATACATCTCGCGATGGTTTCTTACTTGCGCAAAACATTAGCTCATTCTCATTAACAGCTGTAGCAAGAGCGGCGAAACCGTTAATGACAGAAGGCGGCAGCATCGTTACATTAACATACCTTGGCGGCGAACGCGTTGTATCGAACTACAACGTAATGGGCGTTGCAAAAGCATCATTAGACGCAAGTGTAAGATACTTAGCGAACGACTTAGGACAGCATAACATTCGAGTGAATTCTGTATCAGCAGGACCAATTCGTACATTATCAGCAAAAGGCGTTGGCGACTTCAACAGCATCTTAAAACAAATTGAAGAACGTGCACCACTTCGTCGTAACGTAACGCAAGAAGAAGTAGGAAACACAGCGTTATTCTTATTCAGTGATTTAGCGAGCGGTGTTACTGGTGAGAACATTCATGTGGATTCTGGGTATCATATTTTAGGGTAGTAATTCTATATGAATAGCTAAAATGAACAAAAAACCTCTTGGATCGTAAAAAATATGCGATTCAAGGGTTTTTTTCATTATTGCATTCATCACTTCGTGTTACTGTTTTGTAGTGATCGTACAAATATCTTCAAAACGGATATGACTTTGATCCGTCCCCGAACAAAGTACGATTTCTTCATGATTCACTTCACATATTTCTCCTGTTTCATTTTGTTTACCGATAATTTCTACTTCTTTTTCTAACCATTCTGTAAGATATTGTTTCAAATCTGTACCAAAGAAAATAGAAAATAATTTGGAGGACACTGCAAATTCCTTTCCAAATGCTAATACTAATTCACGTTTCACACAAGGGTCCACTTCAGGGGCACTAGTATGATCTCTATCTTGTATCTTTTTGTCTGTTTTGTAAATGTAATAGCTTGATAAGCAATAAGAATCTCAGAATCCGTCGTTTGTAACGAAACGAAATCATTCCCTGCAACATGTACAGTTCCTGTAAACTCTTGTATGTCTTCGCATAACAAGCTCTCGGTCCCCACCATGTATTTACTTCCCTCTATATGTTTCATCTTTTTAGGATGAACTTCAGGGGCTCCATAAGCTTTGCTTGTGACCTCTGCATTTGTTTGCTTTGCAAGTTCCAGCATATTTCTTGTTCCAGATATATTTACATCTATCGTGCCAAATGGAGTAGATTGATAGAATTTTGGAGAAGCAGGAGATGCAAGATGATAGATTTCATCTCCTGCTGATAGGGATACTATATAAATCCATTTTGATTTTTCGACATATAGCCGCGGCTATGGATAACAAAAGGTGACCTGCACTCGTTTTCTCTCTTTATTTTCACTGTGTCTGGGGCAGGAAAAGGATCTGACCGCTTCTATGCATGAACGGATGCTCTCTCCCACCTAAAAAGAAGGGTTTTATGTCGGTTTTTTAATTTGTATTTATATAGTTGTAAAATATCAGATGATGATACGTCAGCTTGTAGAAATTTGAAATTACAATTATGTAGTATTTCTTGCAAGTTTTCTATATTCCCAGTAGATAAATTATCCAGCCCTATTACAAAAGTTTCATTTGTGTTTAAGAGAGTTTTAGCTAAATAAGAACCAAGAAAACCAGCAACTCCAGTAATCACAACTGTTTTTGTCAATTTGCTCACCTCGTGCTGTTGTGTACGAAAGTCTGTTTTATCTCGCACTAACGGGCAGTAAGACTCCACCTTAAAGGAATGCAGGAAGCAAAGAAGTTAGGTAAGTGATAAATCTGCCCGTAAGAGTCCGATTCGTTCAACTCCCCGCATTGAGGGAAGTTTCACTTTATTAGTTGTAAAACAATTCAATTCACCAATACAGTATATGAACGGTGGAATAGAACGTTCTGAGAGGTTTTTGGAATATACAATGTATGTTATTCGTATGATGTTATAAACACAGTTTGTGTAGGGATATATGGCCCCTGAGGGGAATAAATAATAATGGGGGCGAATAAATGGCCTCGATCATTGCGGTTACAAAGCGTGAACATTTTTTGGAGAATGTGTTTAACAATTATGAACATCAACGGTATAGGGAGAAGGAATTAATTATTATATTGAATAATGATGCTATGGATATAGATAGGTGGCAAAAAAAGGCACAGGAGATTGAACATGTTCGTGTTTTTCGATTAGAAAGCAGTATTACACTCGGGGAATGTTATAACTTCGCTATTCCGAAAGCAAAATACGATTATATTGCAAAGTTTGATGATGATGATTATTACTCTCCATATTATTTAGAAGAGGCGATGAAGGGATTAAAAGTAAGTGGTGCAGATATGGTTGGGAAGAGTACCATTTTTATTTATTATTTTAGTAATCAAATGCTTACTCTGTTTAACGAAAAGAAAGAATTTATTAAGTTATGCCTGGAAGAAGAATTATATGAAAAATATTTAATAGGTGCCACTTTCGTTTTTAAAAAGGAAATATTTCCAAATGTGACATTTGAAAAAGTGAATGATGGGGAGGATACGCTTTTTTTGAGGGCTTGTTTAAAAAAAGGTTTTAAATTATATAGTACTTCTAAATATAACTATGTGTATATTCGATATCCTAACATCCGTCATCATACTTCTACATTTCAAGAACATAAACTTTTTCAAAAATCAACGGCGGTGAGGAGAATCAACAATTTTAAAGAATATATTGAGTATGATTCAAAGGACATTTTTCAGTAACTATATGTAGATGGCTGTGAAAAGGAACAGCAAGTAAGTCAAACAGGGGAGGGAAAACCATGGGGAAGGAGAAAAAAACTTTTACAGAACAACAACCACTTCTCTATATTGCTCAACCAATACGCTCGCAACCAGTTGGACGTATGCAAAAAGTATTTATTGTAAAACAAAATTCTATTGAACAATATCAATTAGACTTAGATAAGGAAGATAAGAGTGAAAGTTTACCAAATGTGCCTAGTTCAGAGGTGGAAAATGAAGAAATAGAAATTCAAGTAGAAGAAAAACCTTTTTCGGTGGAAGAGGAAAGTGTTTCAGTTGATAATGAAACAGAAATAGAGAAAGATGTAGGGAAAAAGAAAGTTTTTACACAAATGACCAACGTGCCTAGTTCAGAGGTGGAAAGTGAAGGAATAGAAACTCAAGTAGAAGAAAAACCTTTTTCGGTGGAAGAGGAAAGTGTTTCAGCTGATAATGAAGCGGAAATAGAGAAAGATGTAGGGAAAAAGAAAGTTTTTACACAAATGACCAACGTAGAAAAAATCAATTATGTATTAAATAGGCCACATTACATTCCTAATATCCAGTGTGCAGTTCAAACGAAGAAAGAGGTATATGTTGGATATATCGTATCATTTGAAAAAAAGGTTTTGAAAATGAAAAATAGCACTCATTTCGGGTTTGTTACTATAGCACTTGCAGATATTGAAACGATACAAATGAAAGGATTAGCGTAAATATATAAATCCATTTTAATTTTTCGACATATAAGCCGCGGCTATGGATAACAAAAGGTGACCTGTACTCGTTTTCTCTCTTTGTTTTCACTTTGTCTGGGGCAGGAATAGGATCTGACCGCTTCTATGTATGGCCGGATGCTCTCTCCCACCTAAAAAGAAGGGTTTTATGTCGGTTTTTTAATTTGTATTTATATAGAAAAGCGGTAGAAAAAATTCTACCGCTTATAGTTTTTAAGTTTACATAATTAAACGCCGTGAATAAAAGTATCTTCGACGCATGCAATTGCACAGAAACAATTTAAGTCCACAATGATACATTGATCTGTTTTTTCAAATTTACACATACCTACACTTCCATCGTGTAATTTTAACACTCGTAATACAGCACAGCTGTCGTCTATGCTTTCTACACGGAAGAATTTTGACGCGTCTGTACCATTACAATTATCCTTCAAAAAGTGTGCTTTAAATATGTCACCATCTTTGCTGTACAAAGAAAATACTCTTGTATTAGCTTTCATTCCGCCAGATGGCATACCTAGCATAGGGTTTAAACAATTGGAAGTACAGATAAAGTCGACACATGCGGATTGTAGTTCATCAATGAAAGTTACAACATCACATACGCAGTTGAAACTTTTAGGGTGGCTATGTTTGTCGTTACAGCTCATTTATTTCACTCCTTATCATTCAGTTTACTTTTACAATAATAGAATATTGAAACGGGTGTAATTTGGTTACTAACCTAAGCTTGTCTTTTTGAAAATAGGCATGAGTTCTTTTGAGGGGAGATGAGGAATTTGTTACTTGATAGTTGGTTGTTATTTGCTATATTTTCCTGCGCCGCGTTTCGTTTAACGCGCCTTATTGTTTATGATAAAATTACATCATTTTTGCGTGTTCCATTTATTGAAGAGGTGCAAATAAATGAACCAGATGGTACAGTATCCACTTATACGAAAGTAAAAGGGAAAGGATTCCAAAAATGGATTGGTGAATTGTTAAGTTGTTATTGGTGTACGGGTGTGTGGGTGAGTGCATTTTTACTTTTGTTGTATTATTGGGTTCCTAAAATAGCAGAACCACTTTTGCTATTGTTAGCTATTGCAGGTGCTGCAGCTATTATAGAAACGATGATTGGGAGGGTTATTGAATAGGAAAATGGGGGAACAGAGTAGAAAGGTTGTTCATATAGTAATATAGATAGAATTGTACAGCAGAGGAGATGTTTGCTATGAGAGATAATCCGCAACCAAATCCATATAACCTTCATCCATGGTATCAAATGCAACAACAAGAACAGATGCAGAAACTACAGAAGCAAGGCTTTGTGAAGAAAAAGGGTTGTAACTGCGGCGGAAAGAAAAAGAACACTTCTGATCAACAAAACCAAGGCTAACAAAACACTCATGCTATTGTGAGTGTTTTTTAACCTATCACGCTATGTTAGAGTCAATTTATTTTTATTTATTGATATTCAAAATAGCACATTCAATATTGAAAATGCATATTTCAAACCTTCAGATAAAATTTTAACAACTTTATTGTTATTCAGTAGTGTTGCAGTAATGTAATCTAAGTCATCTGAATGTTTATTGAGCTGTAAAATGTTATTTTAAAAATATTTCCAACATTATTTATACAACACTACTAATTATTATTATGAACTTTATTGTGTCAAAGACCATACATTCTAATATAATGATATATTTACAAAAGTAGTAAAAACATTTTAATTGGGAAGAGTTAATATGGAGTGTAATCTAAAGAGAGTGGTTTTTAGGAGGCATTCAATGCGAAAGATACCTAAACTTTATCCAATCAGGTACGTGGATACGGTTAATAAAAAAGGAAAACCAGTGATTGCTCACTCTCATCCTCAAATCATACTATTTAATGACAATAAAAAATATTTAGTTAAATTTAAAAATAATCCACAAGGGAACCGAATGTTAATGAGAGAATTTATTGTTACCATGTTGGCCAAACATCTTGATCTTCCAACAGTACCTTTTGAGATTGCTTATATACCAGAAGAATTCATTTTGATAAATGAATTGGATAAATATAAATTTAAACATGGTAATCAGTTTGCAAGTTTATATCTAGAAAACTGTAGGGGTCTGTGGTGTAATCCTGAGAAGAATCAGATGAAAAACCGAGATATACTAGCAGGTATTACCGTATTCGATTTTTGGCTTAGAAATATAGATCGTGATGAAAGTAATATCTTGCTGAGACCGATTGGAAAGTCTGATTACTTCATCTATATAATAGACCATGGAAATTGTTATCCAAGTAAAAGAGAGTTATTGAAATTGATAGCTGATCCCAGTAAGCTGGAACTTTCTGTTGTGCATAAATGGTGTCTGTCCATGTTGAATGATGAAATAGAACTTACGGATTTTCTTCGAAAAATAATGAATGTACAGGAAAGCTTGATCTGGGACTTCATTTACTCTATTCCAGGAGACTGGCAAATCTCTGATATCGCAAAAAAGGAGTTTTACACCGATATTGTAGAAGCAAAGCAGGTGTTGCCTGATATTGTAGAAATAATAAGTCGCTATGTTCAATCTTGATTCTTTTATTACTTTCTTTAAAGAAACCTGTCAACAATATAATCCCCTGAATACTTCTGAAGTAATAATTCTAGAGGGTATTCACACCATTAACGGAAGTTTTTTCATCTATATAAATCCATTTTGATTTTTCGACATATAGCCGCGGCTATGGATAACAAAAGCTGACCTACACTCGTTTTCTCTCTTTGTTTTCACTTAGCATGGGTTAGGAAAAGGATCTGACCGCTTCTATACATGGCCAGATGCTCTCTCCCACCTAAAAAGAAGGGGTTTATGTCGGTTTTTTAATTTGTATTTATATAATTCATCGCAATTCCGATTTTTCCTCACTTGAACTATACTTTCATATACATATCAAACAATCTATACTTACTCGAAAGTAAATACTGATAGTCAAGACATGCTGGCTTGACTATCAGTATTTCTTCTTAGCTTTTTGTTTTACCACTTTTCTTTTATAAAACACCGATTATGGAATTCAGGAATGGCGATAAAACTGAAACCCGAATGTATTAAATCCTCAATCATTCCTGGCAAGGATTTAACAGTAGCGTCCCTAGGACCACTCCCGAATTGATCACCATCGTGTAAAAGAATAATGCTATCGGATTTGGTGTATTTTCGGATTCGCTCTTCAATCAAAGCCTTCTCTTTTATGAACCAGTCCAAACTATCGACATTCCATAATACAGATGTTAATCCTAGTCCATGAATGGCATGATAGGAAGTATTATTGATTTTGCCATACGGAGGACGAAATATCGTTGGTTCCTCATCAATTATTTCTTTTATAGCCGAGTTAGTTTTTAAGATTTGCTCCGTTATTTCAAGTGACGTGATACCGGTGATTACAGGATGATTCCATGTATGGTTTCCTATTACATGGTTCTCCTTTTTTATGCGTGTAATGATTTCGGGATACTTCTTTACAGCTTTACCTACCACAAAAAATGTGGCTTCAATATTATAGGTACTTAAAATATCAAGAATCTGAGTTGTATACGGTGATGGTCCGTCATCAAAGGTAAGTGAAACGAACCGTGGTTTAGTAATAGCCATTGACAACATCCTTTATCTTAAGTTTTATGTTTCCATCTGGACATACGTATTAGTTCCCTTTAAACGGCACTTCATAAACTACATTAAGTTATTAAATTGTGCCTTGAAAGCACATATCTCGGAAGGAGAATTTTTTATGGTATCCATTATCACTTGTACGAAAAGAGAAGACTACATTGACAACGTGTTTGAAAATTGCCAAAGACAAGAATGGAAGGAAAAAGAGTTGATTATTATCTTGAATAACGATTCAATGAGTATTGAAAAATGGAAAGAAAAAGCCCGATTTTTTCCTAATACCTCGATTTATCAGTTATCGGAATCAATTTCATTAGGATATTGTTTGAATTTTGGAATTGAAAAATCACAACATGGCCACATTGCTAAATTTGATGACGATGATTATTATGCTCCCAAATATCTTACACAGGCAATGGATGCCTTAAAGGAAAAAGGAGCAAGTGTCGTTGGTAAGATAACTACTTATTTATATTTTGAAGATAAAGGGTTACTTGCTGTTCATATGCCGAATTATGAAAATGAATATCTGCCGAAAAATATAAACCTAAAAGGTGCGACCATTGTTTTCAAAAAGGATGTATTCAGCAAGGTGCAATTTGCAGACAAGAACTGTGACGAGGATGATATTTTCACCAGAGATTGTCGCAAACACCGAATAAAAGTATACGTTACTGATAGAAGCAACTTTGTCTATATACGGAGAGAGGATCCGGGACACCATACCTGGAAACAAAAATATGATGAAATCTTAAAGTATTGCAGCGATGTAAGGTCAACTAATGATTATAAGGTTATAGCCTCCCATGTATTGAATAAAGAATAAGCTTTCCATCCTTCAAAAACATTTCACTCAGAAAAACAGATGAACATCCCTTTATTGCAGTTGGTTTACTTACAGTTATATTCAATTATACGAATGTATTTGATGGATTATTACCCCTTTTTACTTGATGAGAAGGACAGTCTAACGGTAAATATCAAATATATATAAATTCATTTTGATTTTTCGACATATAGCCGCGGCTATAGATAACAAAAGGTGACGCAATGTTCAAAAGTGGTACGAGTTGTAGAGGCGTGTGTGAGTCGTTTCAATACGATATTCCAAGAGGAGAAAATTGTACACGGTTAGGGAATCTATCTAAGGGACAACAAAAATATAAGGAAGCTATTTTCTAGTTTCAAACGGCAACAGGGGTTCCGATTCCTACAGAGTCTCCTTTCCATAGTCTAGCGAGTTGTACGTGGGTTCCATATTTACAAATGTATGTATGCTATAGTCATTTAGGGAATCAGGAAAAGGCCGTCTATTATAATGAATTGGCTGCTAATGATGTTCCTGATAATTCAGCAATAGCGTATAACCGTAAATATTTTGCAGATGTATTGAGAAATGATTGCCAATGATCGTCGAATTTTAGCAGTTTGGAATAGACGCGTCACGTAAACATTGAATACCACAGAAACAGGTTAAATCAACAGTGATACAAGAAGGGGTTGCACGTAATTCAGCGTGCCGGAGAGTTAAGTAAGTACAGACAGGATTGGGGCTAGAATCAGGTTCTTCCCGTATAACAACAATTAATGCTCGGAGTACGGCACAGCAATCTTTATCTACACTCTCTACACGAAAAATGGGGGATCGGCAATTTGAACTTTTGGAAGGAACATATGCTTCAAATGGTTTTCCTGATTTTGTGAATAAAATAAATGGACGTGTATTGGGTATCCCTGTTTTATAATGCGAGCCAAGAAAGGGAATTTTATAAGCCTTAGATGGGGATTCTTGTAATTCATGTATGAATTGGACGATATCACATACACAGCTTCCATCAAAATATGTATCGTGTTCGACGTTACAGTTGCAACTCATTTTGTTCCCTCCTTATCCTGAGTTTACACTATTAGAATATGAGCCGAGAAGGGATGATATTACGGGAGACAAAGCTGATTTCTTTTTAGAGAAACAGGAGACATTCTTATGAATAGAGCTGGACAATAAGCAGGATGTTATTTGAGGGAGATGTAAAATAAAAAAGTCAGCACCATATGTGAACTGCACCCCAATTGTTAGACACAACTAACAATTGGAGGTGCAGTTCAATGTTAAGGTGTTGACTTTTTTGGTAGATCTTTTTTTGCAATATATAAAAATCGTGATATATCTAATTTTTTTCCTCTGAAAAATTGGGGAGAGGAAATGTAGAGTTCTTCTTTTGCACGAGTGATGGCAACATACATAAGTCTTCTTTCTTCTTCCAATGCTTCAGAAGTGTCAGTCACGCGGTCATTTGCATCTTTTAAAGAAGAGGAATGCGGTAATATGCCATCGCTTGCCCCAAGCAGGAAGACACATGGAAATTCTAGTCCTTTTGCATTGTGTATCGACATGAGGGATACAGCATCTTTTTGAGGCATTGTTTTTAATGCTTCCATCTCTTTTTGGCTTTGAATCGCAGTGCTGACAAATTCTAAATAAGCAGGGATATCTGTAAAGCGATTTGCGGATTCCATTAGTTCCTCAAGCATTTCTTCCTGTATGTCTTTATGCATTGTAAAGGAAGAGCGGTCATTGCTTTGTAAGTACTCTAAATACTTTCCTTTTCCTTTAATAATTTCTTTTAATGCTTTTTTTGGCTCTAATTCTTTAAGAAATTTAATGAAATCAATCCGGTCGTTTATTTTTTTCACTTGAAATGGTTTTAAACTTGGATTGAGTAATAGGAAGTGAAGCAAGGAAGGGAATCTTCCTTCACCATATTTCCTCTGTTCACGTTCAATAAATGAAATACATTCATCACGACCGATATACATCGTTGGCAATATGCTCGAGAGTGATTCAATTCGGAATGGTTCAAAGGCTAAACGTAAATTGTCTAATACTGGTTTAATTAAGGAATGCTCATAAAACGATTGGCTTGCACCATGCTTAATAAAAGGGATTTTATGGATCGTAAGCTGATCAAGTAGAGAACGGCTTACAGAATGCGTACGATATAACAAACAAAAATCGCGATAGTTACGCTCGCCTCGTTCCACTTTCTCTTGTATGAGCTGTAAGATGCGATTTGCTTCTTCTAATGTTGTTTCCGGTCTTATATAGAATGGCTGAATTCCTTCTTCATGAACGGAATATAACTCTTTTTTGAAACGTTCTTGATTTAATTTAATGACCTCGTTACCGAGTCCAACGATAAATGGATTAGAACGATAATTCGTGTTCAGAGCAATAATCGTTGTATCCTCAAATTCTTTTGGGAAGGAGAGGATAATTTGGTGGCTTGCCCCGCGCCAGCCATATATAGCTTGATCGTCATCTCCCGCGATAAATAAATTATTTCGCGGCGAAGCTAATAGCTTCACAATCTCATATTGAGCATAGGATGTATCCTGAAATTCATCGACTTCGATATAGTGGAAGCGTTCTTGCAATTGTGTTAATAAAGGAATGTTATTTTCAAGCATATAAAATGTTTCTAGTAAGATATCATCAAAGTCTATATAGCCATATTTTTGTTTTGCGTCTTCAAAGCGTTCATATACTTCGCGAAATTCCTGTTCAACTGGTGTTTTTGCTTGTACATCTTTTGGACGATTCAATTTGTTTTTTTCGAGCGAAATCATTGCGAGCATTGTTTCTGCATCGTAATCGTCTTTTAAGCGTAATTCCTTCAAAATTTTCTTTATCATAATTTGTTTATGTTTTTCGTTTGCTAAAATTTGCTGATTATATCCTTGACTGCGGAGCAATTTTAAAAAGACAGAATGAAATGTTCCTGCGACAACATAACGGCTTGCAGCATGATTCATTCCAGGTAAATTTGCCACGCGATTTCGGATTTCTTCAGCTGCTTTTTGTGTAAACGTAAGCAGTAAAATATTACGTGGATGAACGTTCTTTACATTGATTAAATAGCCGACGCGAGTCGTTAAAACGGACGTTTTCCCGCTGCCAGCTCCCGCTAATGTAAGAACAGGACCTTCCGTCGTTCGCACAGCTTCTAATTGTTTTTCATTTAAATAAACACCTTGATGTTCAAGGGCACGAAAATAAGTAGCATCCACATCTTTCTCTGGAATTAAATCGACAGAGGTTTTTGGAATATGATACGTCGCCTGTGGAACACTCGAATGTGTTAATGATTTTTGCGAAAATTTTTCTTGAGTCATAAATTCACCTTCAAAACTGTAGCATCAACTTTTAACTTTAGCGGAAGAAATGGAAAATAGCAATGTAAAAAACAGGAGGGGGTCACCTCCTGTTTTAGAGATTATAATTCTTTTATCATGACAACGTGGGGAATATCAGCTTCAATAAATATATCAGATACAGTGTGATATCCAAGTTTTTTATAAAAGGATTCCGCTTGTGTTTGTCCATGGAGTTTCAATTTGGATAGAGACTGTTCTTTCGCATATGCCTCAAGTGCATCCATAATGATTTTTCCAACGCCTTTTTTGCGATGAGAAGCGAGAACGCAGATGCGTTCTATTTTTCCTATTCCATCAACAGTGCGAAAGCGCCCTGCTCCAACAGGTACATCTTCATCATATATCACAACATGCTTTGCGATTTCTTCAAATTCGTCATATTCTTCTTCAGCAGATACATTTTGTTCCTCGACAAATACTTGTTTACGTACAGAAAATGCGTCTCTTAGTTGCTCGTCTGTTTGTACGATTTGTGCTTGCAAATTAATTGTTCTCCTTTCCAAGATGGAATGTTTCATATACTGTCCACGTTTCATTCTCTAATTGATAGAGAAGGTGGAAACGGTCGATTGGTTGTTCGTAGTAAAAGTCTTTCATACGTAAGCGACCTAATACATCAGCGTGCTCCGCATCTGATAGATTTTGTCCAATTGTTAAATGTGGTACGAATGCATACTCTCGCTCTTGCGGGAAAAATTCTTTATGCATTTCTTCGTTTAGAAATGTAAGTTCAGGTGTTTTTTCTACTTTAAAGTAAATAACATTATTAACAGGTGCAAATGAGCTTACTTTTCCAACATGAAGGGTGAAAGGATTTGTTTTGTTTGCGATTGTATGTAATTCTTGCACAATCGCTTCTAGTTGTCCATCTTGTGCCTCAAAGGGTGCTTTTAATGTGATATGTGGCGGAACTAATGCATAATGCGGATCATAACGCTTACGCAGTCCGTTTGCTTTATCTTGAATCATTTTTGATGGGAAAATTACAATGCCTAGTTTCATCTTTAAATTCCTCCCTTTGTAAGTCTAGTTAGATTGTTTGAAAAACAAATCTCTTTTTTTATTATATCAAATTATTCAGAATACTGCCTCTTGTTATTTCATTGATAGAATATGAGAAAATGCTTTTGGTAAATCTTTTTGCCAGTATTTCCAAGTATGGTTACCTTCAAATTCTTCGTAATGTGTTGTGAATTTTTTTTCTGTGAGCAATGCGTGTAATTCTCGGTTTGGCTGCACAAAATCAGAAGTTTGTCCGTCTGTTCGCTTTACGTCTGTTTCCTCTGTACCAATGATGTGATAAAGTTCTAATGTTTGTGGCTCTGTAAAATCTTTCGCTAGGCTGAGGACCGTTTCATCGACGAATGGTGATTGCATAACGACTTTCCCAAATGTATGCGGATACATGAGTGCGGTCATAAATGACACTGTACCGCCAAGAGAATCGCCAATTAATACACGGCCTTTTCCCATTTGGTATGTTGGATATTTCTCATCTATATATGGAACGAGTTCATGAGCAAGAAAGCGAATATAAGCTGCATTTTTTACGTCGTTTGGAAAATATTTTTCTTTACGATCGTGTACGTTTTTATATGGAATACCGACAATAATTGTTCGGTCAATTTCCTCATTTTCACGTAACTGTTCAATCACGCGATGTGCTTTACCAAGCTGAAAATAATCTCTTCCATCCTGCGCAATCACAATGGTGTGTTTATGCAGCGGAGTAAAATTAGCTGGTAAATAGACGAGAAGCGTAACTTCTTCTTGTAGTGATGTACTGTAAAATGAAAGTTCTTCTATTTTCCCCATTGCTTGATTCATATGTGTATCCCCCTAAATAAAAATATGCGATAACTGCCCGTAAGAGCACGATTGGTGAAGACTTTCTATCAGTGAGTGATAAAGAAAAATCGTACTGATGGAAGGTTCACTTTATATTTTACCATAATGGTACGAAGAATCTAAAAAATTAGTATTTAAGTGGATGAAGAAAGAAGCTATAAT
Source organism: Bacillus sp. DX4.1 (assembly GCF_030348195.1). NCBI lineage: Bacteria > Bacillati > Bacillota > Bacilli > Caryophanales > Bacillaceae > Bacillus > Bacillus sp. DX4.1. Next base: position 1,258,511 of record NZ_JAUCFT010000008.1, read on the forward strand.
GAAGTGGGAATTTCACAGGGGAGAGGGGCGAAATAAATTTGAAACAAGAGAAATCAATTGCATTACCGTTAGCGATTTCTATTATAGCTATTTCATTTGCAGCTGTTTTCATAAAGATGTCCTCGGCGCCGTCTTCAATTTTAAGTATGTATCGGTTATGGATTATTGTGCTACTTATGCTTCCAATCGCTTGGAAAAAGCGGGAAGAGTTTCGCAAAATTCAAAAGCGAGATTGGGGATTTTTAATAGGGTCGGGATTCTTTTTGGCACTGCATTTTCTTTTATGGTTTGCTTCTTTAAAGTATACAACGGTTGCAAGCTCAACGATTATTTTAGCGCTCCAGCCAATCGTATCTTTAGTTGGAGGTTTTTTTCTGTTTAAAGAAAGAACTACTTATTCAGCAGTTGTCACAATGGGGATTGCAATCCTTGGCGTGATATGTATTGGGTGGGGAGATTTAGGGTTAAGTGAACAGGCAGTAATAGGGGATATCTTATCCTTTTTAAGTGTAATTGCAGTTGTTGGTTATTTATTTATTGGGCAAACAACAGTAAAAAAAGTTTCTCATTGGATTTATAGTTTTACTGTATTTGCATTTGCGGGTGTATTTATAGCAATTTATAATGTAGTACTTAGTGTGCCGTTTACGGGCTACTCTACAGGGGACTGGGGCATATTCGTTTTACTTGCAATTGTACCAACAGCTTCACATATGATTAACAATTGGTTATTAAATTATGTGAATGCGACAACGATTTCAATGAGTATTTTAGGAGAGCCTGTTGGAGCATCAATACTTGCATTTTTCTTGCTCGGTGAGAAATTAAATATCATGCAAGTGATTGGTAGCGTCCTTGTATTATGTGGTGTATTTATTTTCTTATTGCAGCAGCAAAAACGCGTGCAAAAAGAGCCAGTGAATCGTGCAGTATATACGCAAGATTTATAGATTATTAGTGGGCTGTTGGAAAAGACCAACAGCCTTTTTCTATATAAATACAAATTTAAAAAACGACATAAAACCCTTCTTTTTAGGTGGGAGAGAGCATCCGACCATGCATAGAAGCGGTCAGATCCTTTTCCAGCCCCAGACACAGTGAAAACAAAGAGAGAAAACGAGTGCAGGTCACCTCTTGTTATCCATAGCCACGGCTTATATGTCGAAAAATCAAAATGGACTTATATATAAATGCATTTTGAAAAACCGACATAAAATCCTTCTTTTTAGGTGGGGATCTTACTGTCCATAAAAGACCTGTTGGTGAGGGTTAATGATTAGTGGGTGATGAAGAAACCCACTAATCAAAGCTTCACTTTATTTAGGATTTGTGATAAATGGTTGGACATGGACGACGCATAAATCACGAAATTTTCCTTCTGCACTGGTTACGATAATGACGGATCGTCCAGCGCTTTTTCCAGTTACGATGGCTTGATTTTTTTTTGTGATAACTGTTGCAACTTTAGAGTTCATACTCATCCATAGGATTTCTTGATTTGTTGCTTGAATGGGTAGGACAGAAGCAGATAGTTCTGCGCTTTGTCCTACTTTTATTTTTACTTTTGGTTTTTGTATATGCACACCAATTACAGGTACAACAGAAGGAGTAAGTGAAATGTGAGGGTGGCTCGTTTGCATGTTTGGACAAGAAGTATTTGTGATAGGTGAAAATTTTTTGTGATTTTGGTGTTGTAGTGATGCCATCATTTATGAGTCTCCTTTCTGTTTTGTGAGTCTATACTCATACTATAACGAAGTAGTGTTATGATAAATTTAACGAAACATAAAGAAATTGTTAAGTTCAAAGAAAAAATTGTCGAAGGGTGAATAGAAGATAGGGAGAAGATAACTCAAAAGGACGATGAGTGACGACTATATAAAACCGATATAAAACCATTCTTTTTAGGTGGGAGAGAGCATCTGTCCATGCATAGAAGCGGTCAGATCCTTTTCCTGTCCCATGCCAAGTGGAAACAAAAAGAGAAAATGAGTGCAGGTCACCTTTTGTTATCCATAGCCGCGGCTTATATGTCGAAAAATCAAAATGGATTTATATAATTGGAGTTAGCTCTTTTTTTATAAATGTAAGTCATTTTTGCAATTGGCAGGAAGCAAAGGAGCAGGGAATAATGTTTGGAGAAAAAAAGAGGCCTCCCCCATATATTATTTTGGAGAGACCTCTTTCTTTTTTTACTCATATTATGCAGATTTTTCGAATTCCTCGAATTGTTTTTCAACTTCTTTTGAAGGTTTTGTTAGTAAACTCACGATAATAATTGCAAGTAAGCTTGCTGTAAAGCCAGGAATCATTTCATATAGGAAATCTTTTAAAAACTTAAATTGTGTCCATGTAATAACAGTTGTAGCACCGGCAATCATTCCCGCTAGCGCTCCCCATTTTGTCATACGTTTCCAGTATAAGCTTAGTAAAACGACAGGTCCAAATGAAGAACCAAAACCAGCCCAAGCGTAACCAACAAGTGCTAAAATCGTATCATTTTGTTTAAATGCTAATCCGCATCCAATGAGTGCAATAACAAGAACTGCCATACGACCGACAAATACAAGCTCGCGATCAGATGCAGAACGTTTAAAGAATGTTCGATATAAGTCTTCTGTTATCGCACTCGAAGTAACAAGAAGCTGAGAAGAGATTGTACTCATAATAGCTGCTAAAATAGCTGCTAATAAAAATCCAGTAATAAGTGGATGGAATAAAATGCTGCCTAGTGCAACGAAAATTGTTTCTGGATCAGAGAGCTTTAATCCCGCTTTTGAATAATAAGCGATACCGATAAGACCAGTAAACATAGCTCCTACCACAGAAAAAATCATCCAGCCCATACCAATTCGGCGAGCACTTTTTATTTCTTTTACAGATGAAATTGCCATAAAGCGTACGATAATATGAGGTTGTCCAGCATAACCAAGACCCCAAGCGAATAATGAAATAATACCTAATACGGAAGTACCTTTGAAAATATTTAATAATGCTGGGTCAATGGATCGAATGGTATCGAATGCTGGTCCAAGACCATTTACATTCATAATTGTTACAATTGGGACAAGGACAAGTGCAATTACCATAATGATTCCTTGAACGAAGTCTGTCCAGCTTACAGCTAAGAAACCGCCGAATAATGTATAAGCTACAACAACGCTTCCAACAATAAGTAGCCCAACATGATAATTTAAGCCAAATGAATTTTCGAATAATACAGCACCTGAGACGAATCCTGAAGCTACATAAAATGTAAAAAAGATCATAATAACAAGTCCAGAAACAAGACGTAGCATATGAGATGCATCATGGAAACGATGCTCTAAAAATTCTGGAATAGTAATAGAGTTGTTTGCAAGTTCTGAGTAGGTACGTAAGCGAGGAGCGACATAGATCCAGTTTGCGTAGGCACCGAGTGTTAAGCCAATCGCAATCCAGCTACTACTTAATCCAACACTAAACATTGCACCAGGTAACCCCATTAAAAGCCAGCCGCTCATATCAGCTGCCCCGGCACTTAATGCTGTTACTGCGGGGCCTAATGTACGCCCGCCAAGCATATAATCTGTTAAGTTGGATGTTCGCTTATAGGCAAAATAGCCAATGACTAACATCCCTAGCATGTAAATCGAGATAGAAATTAAAATCAAAATCTGCGTATTCATGTAGTTCCCCTTCCTTATAGTAGTGTCTTTTGGTGAATTGCATAATTATAATCTATCATGATTATTGCAGAAAATCCATATACAAATAAGAATTTTCTGAAATGTAAGCGTTTTTTGACAGTATATTATTTTTGGAATATATAATTTTCTGACAAGAAGGCTATATTTTAATAGAGTATTTATTATTTTTACATAAAAATAGGTTGTTTTGTCAATATAATATTGAATGTAGCAATAAATAAAAAAAATAAAAAAGTATTGACTTATAAAAAAAGAAGGGAATATAATAGGTGCAACTTAACAAATGCAAGCGTTGATGAAGAAGAGTACATATTATGAACATGACAGAGAACTGATGGTTGGTGCGAATCAGTATGGAATTAATATGGAATGGCCTTCGGAGCTTCCAAACCGAACCGAAAGAAGTAGGCTTTGGCGACATGATCTCATCGATATAAGAGACACGTATTGAATTGTGATACGGTAAAGTGCGTTACGGTTGTAACGAATTAAGGTGGCACCACGGGAGTACCCGTCCTTTTTATAGGATGAGTACTCCCTTTTTGTGTTTAAGTACTTGTTTAAAAAGGAGGATAAAGGGAGCCGAGCAGTTCGAGGCACGGAAGCCAGGAGGATACGGAGTGTAGATGGAACTACATGAGTACCGGACTGGCGACGTAACGAAGAAATAGGGCAGCTATCTTTACCGGACTTTTTGAACTTCCTCTATAAAAAATAAATAAGTAAAATCGTTGAGTAAGAAGAGTACGTATATTGGAGACGTTCCAGAGAGCCGGGGATAGGTGAGAGCCCGGTGCGGTGCCATATGCGGAATGGGCTTACGAGAGGCATGCTGAACAGGTAAGTATAAGTAGGCAGCCCGGGTTCCGCCGTTACAAGGATAGGGTATATATTTGTACCTGAACAAAGAGGGATGCTCTGCATCCAACAAGAGGTGGTACCACGGTAAATTTATCGTCCTCTGCATATTTCAATATGCAGGGGACTTTTTTATTTTCAATAGAGAGGTGAAAGTCATGATAACGAAAGAACAATTTATGATGCAAAAGCAACAAGGAAAAACATTTCTCGTGATTCAGGAAGAAGAAGGAGATAGTTTGACGCCAATTGCTTTATATCGCCGTATGAAGGGGAAGAAAAAATTTTTACTCGAAAGCTCGCAGCTGCATCAAGATAAAGGACGCTATTCTTACTTAGGATGTGACCCTTATGGAGAAATAAAAAGTGTTGGTAGAGCGGTAGAGATTACGATACATGGTGTGACGGAAAAGGTAGAAGAGCATGTATTACAGGTGCTGGAAAGGGTGCTTGCACCATCTCGAGTAGAAAGTCCATTTCCGTTTTGCGGAGGAGCAATTGGCTATATTGGCTATGATGTGATTCGGCAATATGAAGATATTGGAGAAGAGTTGTCTGACCCAGTAAATATTCCAGAAGTTCATGTACTACTTTACCGCATGTTTGTTGTCTATGATCATTTACGACAAAAACTATCATTTGTATATGTATGCAGGGAAGATGACATGGACTCCTATGAAGAGGTTTATGAACAGTTGCAAGCATATAAGCAGGATGTATTGAGCGGGGAAGAAGAGCACGTAAAAGAAACTCATGCTTCTTTATCATTTACATCTTCTGTAACAGAAGAAAAGTTTTGTGAGATGGTTGAACAAGCAAAGGAGTACATTCGAGCAGGTGATATCTTTCAAGTTGTATTATCACAGCGTTTGCAAAGTGAATTTACGGGTGAGCCATTTGCGCTCTATCGCCGGCTTCGGATTGCGAATCCATCGCCTTATATGTTTTACATTGATTTTCAAGATTATGTCGTACTTGGCTCCTCACCAGAAAGTTTACTTTCTGTACGAGATGAAAAAGTGATGACAAATCCGATTGCCGGAACAAGAGCGCGGGGAAAAACGAAAGAAGAGGATGACAAGATAGCGAAAGAGCTACTTACAAATGAGAAAGAGCGAGCAGAGCATATGATGCTTGTGGATTTAGGCCGAAATGATATCGGACGGGTGAGTGAAATCGGTTCGGTTCAATTAGATAAATATATGAAAGTTGAGAAGTATTCACATGTGATGCACATTGTATCTGAAGTTTCCGGAATATTAGGAAAACAAAAGAACAGCTTTGATGCATTAGCATATTGTTTACCGGCAGGAACGGTATCGGGAGCTCCGAAAATTAGGGCGATGGAAATTATAAATGGATTAGAAACGGAAAAAAGAAATGTGTATGCCGGGGCTGTCGGATATATCGCTTTCTCAGGGAATCTTGATATGGCACTCGCCATTCGAACGATGGTTGTAAAGAATCAGCAAGCATATGTGCAGGCAGGTGCTGGTATTGTGTATGATTCGAATCCAAATGCCGAATACGAAGAGACGTTAAATAAAGCGAGAGCACTTCTGGAGGTAATGCAATGATTGTACTCATTGATAACTATGATTCATTCACATATAACTTATATCAATTGTTAGGGGCTAGTGCAGAACAGATTGTAGTGCTACGTAACGATAAAGTGACGATCAAGGAGCTTGAGGAAATGAGGCCAGACGCGATTATTCTTTCGCCAGGACCTGGAAAACCAGAAGGTGCGGGGATTTGTATGGAAGTGATTCAACACTTTTATAAAACGATTCCGATTCTTGGCATTTGTCTTGGGCATCAAGCAATTGTTGCTGCATTTGGCGGAGAAATTGTGCAGGCAGCGCACATTAAGCACGGGAAAACATCGCTTGTGAAACATAACGGTACATCCATATTTTCATATGTAAAACAGCCATTAAGTGCGATGCGTTACCATTCGCTCGTAGCGAAACAACAAACGTTACCTAGTTGCTTTGATATATTAGCAACAGCGATGGATGACGGAGAAATTATGGCAGTTCGCCACAACTACTATCCGCTCTTTGGACTACAGTTTCACCCCGAATCGATTGCGACTGAAGAAGGCGGGAAATTAATACGTGCATTTTTATCCGATGTGAAAGAGGTGGAGAGAGTATGAATCGTTATCTTCGAAAATTAGTAGAGGGACAGGATTTAACAGAGTATGAAATGTATGAAGCGGGTCTTGCACTATTAGGTGAGGATATATTAGAAAGTGAAATTGCTGCCTTTTTAGCACTATTAAAAGCGAAGGGTGAAACGGCGGATGAAATATACGGCCTCGTTCGTGCTCTTCGGGAAAAAGCATTGCCATTCTCTAACCATATTCAAGGGGCGATGGACAATTGCGGAACAGGCGGAGACGGTGCACAAACATTTAATATTAGTACAACATCTGCTTTCGTACTTGCTGGTGCTGGCGTAAAGGTTGCGAAACATGGAAACCGCGCTGTTTCTAGTAAAACAGGGAGTGCCGATTTATTAGAGGAACTTGGGGTAAATATCGCATGTACACCAGCGCAAATTGATTTTTTATTAGAGAAAGTAGGCATTGCCTTTCTATTTGCACCCGCGATGCATCCGGCACTCAGACGCATTATGAAAATAAGAAAAGAATTAAATGTACCGACCATTTTTAATTTAATTGGACCACTTACAAATCCGATTGACCTTGAAACACAGTTCGTTGGTATTTATAAGCGAGATATGCTGCTGCCAGTAGCGCAAGTATTGCAAAAGCTTGGCAGAAAGCAAGCGCTTGTTGTGAATGGTAGTGGATTTTTAGATGAAGCATCTCTGCAAGGAGAAAATCATGTAGTGATTTTAAAAGATAATAAGATTATAGAAGTGAATGTTTCCCCAGAAGAGTATGGGTTTTCTCGGGTGAATAATGAAGCGATTAGAGGAGGAAATGCGAAAGAAAATGCAAACATTACATTGCAAGTGCTGCAAGGAGAAGACAGTGTATACCGCGATACGGTGTTATTAAATGCAGGTCTTGCCCTTTTTGCAAACGGAAAAGCAGCAACGATAGGGGAAGGAATTCGCATTGCAGCTCATAGCATTGATTCTGGAAAAGCGTTAGCTAAATTAAATCTGTTGATTGCTGCAAGTAACAAGAAGTTAGAGAGGGTGAATTAAATGGAAACTATTTTAGCAAAGATTGTGCAGCAGAAAAAGAAAGAAGTAGAGATATTGTATGAAACATACTCATCAGTAAAGCCAAATCGTACATCACACTCTCTTGTAGAGGCACTGCAGCAATTTACAGTTATCGCTGAGGTGAAGCGTGCTTCTCCATCTAAAGGAGATATCAATTTGCATGTGGATGTCGCAAAACAAGTGAAAACGTATGAACAGTGCGGCGCAGGAGCGATTTCTGTTTTAACAGATGAACAATTCTTTAAAGGAACATTTCGTGATTTAGAAACGGCAAGAGCACATGCTAATATTCCACTGTTATGTAAAGACTTTATCATCGATAGAATTCAGATTGACCGGGCTTATGAGGCGGGGGCTGATCTTATTTTACTTATCGTTGCAGCGTTGTCAAAGCAAAAATTAATAGAGCTATATGAACATGTAAATCAGCTTGGCTTAGAAGCGATTGTGGAAGTGCATAATGAGGCGGAGTTAGAAGTAGCGCTGACCCTACAACCACATGTAATCGGGATAAACAATCGCAATTTAAAAACATTTGAAGTAGATCTAGGGATAACGGAAAAGCTTGGGGAACGGTTAAACGAACAAAACGTGCCTTGGATTAGTGAGAGCGGCATTCATACAGGGGAGGATATCATTCGTGTAAAGCAAGCTGGTGCAAAAGGAATTCTTGTTGGAGAAGCATTGATGACAGCACCTTCTGCCTGCGATTTCTTTCAGTCGCTGAAGGTGACAACATGAAAGTAAAGATTTGCGGCATCACCGATGTCGAAACAGCAAAAATAGCCTGCGAATACGAGGCGGATGCAATCGGATTTGTTTTTGCAAAAAGTAAACGGGAAATTGCACCCGAGCGGGCAAAACAAATAATCGAGGAGCTTTCAGTGCATGTAATGAAAGTTGGCGTTTTCGTAAATGAATCGGTCGAAGTGATCCAGAAAATCGCAAAGGATTGTGGCTTAACACATGTACAGCTACATGGGGATGAACAAAATCATCATATTAAAAGATTGAATATTCCGTCTATAAAAGCGATTGGAGTAAATTCGAGCGGCGATATAGAAAGAGCACAAGACTATGAAGCTGATTATGTGTTATTTGATAGTCCAAAAGAAGCGTTTCATGGAGGGAATGGAAAAACATTTTCATGGCAGTTACTAGAGCATATGCCAAATGTAATACAGCAAAAATGTATATTAGCTGGTGGATTGCATCTTGAAAATATTACAAAAGCGATTGAAATGGTTAAGCCGTATATGGTGGATGTCAGCAGTGGTGTCGAAACAAATGGTAAAAAGGATATCGAGAAGATTAAGAGATTTATAACAAAAGCGAAGGAGTGTTAAACATGCAATATGCATATCCAGATGAAAAAGGTCATTACGGTATTTACGGAGGACGGTATGTTCCAGAAACGTTAATGCAGTCCGTTTTAGAATTAGAAGAAGCATATAAAGAAGCAATGCAAGATGAAGCGTTTCATCAAGAATTACAACATTATTTACAAACGTATGTTGGAAGAGAAACACCACTTTATTTTGCAGAGAATCTTACGAAGTATTGTGGCGGTGCCAAAATCTATTTAAAGCGGGAAGATTTAAATCATACAGGAGCTCATAAAATCAACAACACAATAGGGCAAGGGCTTCTGGCGGTGCGAATGGGTAAGAAAAAAGTTGTGGCAGAAACAGGGGCCGGTCAGCACGGCGTGGCGACAGCGACGGTATGCGCCTTACTTGGTTTAGAGTGCGTCATTTTCATGGGAGAAGAGGATGTGAAACGCCAAAAGTTAAACGTCTTTCGTATGGAACTATTAGGGGCGAAAGTTGAAAGCGTCGCAGCAGGTAGTGGAACGTTAAAAGATGCAGTAAACGAGGCGCTTCGTTACTGGGCTGCACATGTGCATGATACGCACTATATTATGGGATCTGTTCTTGGACCACATCCATTTCCGCAAATGGTGCGCGATTTCCAAAGTGTCATTGGTAAGGAAACGAAGAAGCAATATGAGGCGTTAGAAGGGAAATTACCGGAAGCTGTTGTAGCTTGCATCGGCGGCGGTAGCAATGCGATGGGAATGTTTTATCCATTTGTACGGGATGAAGCAGTTGCTCTTCACGGCGTGGAAGCAGCAGGTAAAGGGGTTCAGACAGAGAAGCATGCAGCAACATTAACGAAAGGCAGCGTTGGAATTCTGCACGGTTCAATGATGTATCTCTTGCAAAATGAAGAAGGGCAAATTCAAGAGGCACATTCCATTTCGGCAGGTCTCGATTACCCAGGAGTTGGACCGGAGCATAGCTTATTAAAAGATATTGGCCGTGTATCCTATCATTCTATAACAGATGAAGAGGCACTACATGCTTTTCAATTGCTAACGAAAAAAGAAGGAATTATACCAGCATTAGAAAGCTCACATGCTGTTGCGTATGCACTAAAGCTAGCGCCAAAGATGAATCAAGATGAGGGTCTCGTCATTTGTTTATCGGGCCGTGGTGACAAAGATGTTGAAAGCATAAAACATTATATGGAAGAGGTGTAAAGAATGGGAGTAGAAAGAATCACGGCAGCGTTTCAAAATGGAAAAAAAGCATTTATTCCGTATGTGATGGGGGGAGATGGCGGTTTACAAAGGTTGCAACAACAAATCCGTTTCTTAGATGAAGCAGGGGCAAGCATTGTTGAAATTGGGATTCCCTTTTCTGATCCGGTCGCAGATGGACCGACAATTCAGCGAGCAGGAAAACGAGCGTTAGAGAATGGGACGACGCTCGAAGGAATCTTTCAAGCGTTAGCGGAAGTGAGAAGAGAAGTACAAATTCCATTTGTACTCATGACATATTTGAATCCTATTTTAGCATTTGGAAAAGAGCGTTTTATAGGAAGTTGTCTTGAAGCAGGTGTTGATGGGATTATCGTTCCCGATCTACCATATGAAGAACAAGATATCATCGCACCGCTGCTTCGTGATGCAAATATTGCTTTGATCCCCCTTGTTACAATAACGAGTCCGATTGAACGGATTGAAAAGATTACGAGTGAGTCGCAAGGGTTTGTATATGCGGTAACAGTTGCGGGTGTCACTGGTGTTAGACGTGATTTCAATCAGGAATTGCATAGCTATTTAGAAAAGGTAAAAGCGCATGTACAGCTTCCAGTAGTTGCTGGATTCGGTATATCAACAACTGAGCAAATAAAGGAAATGATTGATGTATGTGACGGGGTTGTTGTTGGTAGTAAAGTTATCGAGCTTCTAGAAAAAGAAAGACAAGATGAAATTTGTGAGCTAATTGCTGCGGTGAAATATATAAATACAAATTAAAAAACCGACATAAACCCCTTCTTTTTAGGTGGGAGAGAGCATCCGGCCATGCATAGAAGCGGTCAGATCATTTTCCTGCCCCAGACACAGTGAAAATAAAGAGAGAAAACGAGTGCAGATCACCTTTTGTTATCCATAGCCGCGGCTATATGTCGAAAAATCAAAATGGATTTATATAGAGGAAAGAGGCTGCCTGTTAAGGGAGCCTCTTTCAATATATGAAATACATATTAACTTAATAGATTTTCGCCAAAACGTTTCCATAGATTTGGAAAACTGTTATAAAACCAATTGAATATTTTTCCATCTGATATATAATAGTTACAGTTGTATCTTTTAAGAAATGAGATGATGGTATGGCAGTATTGTTGGCTCTTATTCCGATTATGATGATTTTTATTTGCTTATTTGTATTTAGGCAAACATCGCTGAAAGCTTCATTAATTTCTTATGCTGTATGTTGTGGAATCGTTTTACTAATACCGATGTTTCACCTGCAAGCTGGAGAGGTTATGCATGCAACAATTAAAGGCGGCCTTATTTGTTTTATTGTCGGATATGTTTTGTTTTTTGGTATTTTTTTATTTCACCTTATGAATAAAATGGGGTATATCAAGCGAGTTGCACGTTTTATAGAACATGTTACACAGGATCGTTTGCTGCAAATGCTACTCATGTGTTTTGGAATTTGTCCTCTTATTGAATCGGTTAGCGGATTTGGAATTGGCTTTATGGTTGCCGCTCCTATTTTTCTTTCGCTCGGTTATAAACCGTTTCAAGCAGTCTTACTATCGTTTATCGGTTTATTGGCTAGTTCATGGGGAGCGATGGCAACCGGAACGATTATTGGGTCACAGCTTGTCGGTATGTCGCTCACAAAAATGGGGGCAGGGACAGCCCTATTAAGCATACCTTTCTTCGCTTATTTTATAATCCTATCTTTATATGTAATTGGCGGTTGGTCAGCAGTGATGCAAAAATGGAGAGAAGCGGCTGGATTTTTTCTATTATTCTCTTTATCCATCTATCTGTCTAATGCATATGTTAGCGTTGAATTAGCTGGGATTTTAAGCTCGATTGTAACAATCACGTTCGGTTTTATTATTATTAAAATGAAAGCGAAGCAAGGGAAGGAACTATACTCGGAACATGCAGCTACAGCACAGCAGGAAGTGTCCATTGTGAAAATTGTAAGTCCGTACTTATTTTTAACAGTGTGTATACTACTATCTCGTATGATTCCATCGTTTCATAGTATGCTGCAATCATACGCTGTGCTTGACTTGCCATCCTACTCTTACAAGCTAGAATTATTGTATTCACCAGGATTTTGGCTTGGGATTACGTGTTTATTTACCATTATTTTCTTCCGTGTTCCTTCTACTATAATAAAACAATCATTGTCTCAAACAGTGAAACAATGGATCCCATTTGCGATTACTACGACAATGTTTATTGCTATTTCGGAATTAATGGGTGCAGCAGGCATGCATTCATTGTTAGCGGAAGCAGCTGGGAATACATTTGGACTGATGTTTGTTTTTATTGCTCCGTTCATCGGTGCAATTGGTGGCTTTTTAACGGGAAGTAACGCCGGATCAAACGCCATGTTTATTAAACTACAAATGCAGACAGCGCAGAATGTGGGGCTTCCGTGGCAGTTTGTTACAACGCTGCAAAATACGAGTTCTTCTGTAGCAACAATTGCTTGCCCGTCACGGATTACACTTGGAGCATACTTATGCAACATTCCATTTCGGGAAAATGAATTGCTGAAAAAGACGACGCTTATAATTTTTGGGGCTGTGTTGATTGTAGTGGGAGAAGTGATTGTGTGGTATGTAATACAATGAAAAAATTGTAAAAAAATCCTCTGTTTTAGGAGGATTTTCTTTTGTTATGAGATAATTTGTAAAGTAGTAAGAGCTTCGAGTCAACTACCCACCACTTAAACGCTAACGCGTTTTGAAGTGGGGGCTTGTAAAGACCTTGGTTGTCTAGCCTCAGTCTTTTGTGGGCTACGTTCGTAGGTTGCATACCCAAGAATGATTCCCTAGTTCTTGGCTCTATGGTGGCTCCGTAACAGTTCTGGTTGGGAAGGAACGGTCAACCACAAGCCTTCTTTCATAAGAAGTTGCTAACACCTACAAACATTGGCGAAGGGAAACAAACTCTTAGGAGGGGCAAAACATGCGTGTATTTGTCAAGAATTTACGAGGAGAACCGCTCATGCCTTGCAGTACTCGTAAGGCACGGCTTCTTCTCAAACAGGGGAAAGCAAAAATTATAGGTTACACACCGTTTACCATTCAATTGCAATATGCGACTGGTGAAACAGTACAACCTGTTACAATCGGTGTCGATAGCGGTACAAAATATGTGGGGATCGCGATTACAACAGAGGAAAAAGTACTAGTGAAAGGAACCATTGAATTACGTCAGGATGTGAAAGAGAACCTTACTCTTAGAGCTACATTACGTAGAAGCCGAAGACAACGTAAAACCCGCTACCGAAAAGCACGTTTTCTCAATCGAAAAAAGAAAGAGGGCTGGCTTCCACCATCGATTCAAAGCCGAACCGATAACATCATTCATTGGACTGAAACATTCAAATCACTATTACCTTCACCAAAAATCATTGTAGAAGTCGGCAAGTTTGATGTACAAAAACTAAAGAACCCTGATATACAAGGGAAAGAATATCAACAAGGAGACGCATTTGGCTTTTGGAATATAAGATACTATGTATTTGCAAGAGACCATTATACATGTCAAATCTGTAAGAAAAAAGGTGGTATTTTACACACGCACCATATCATTGAGCGACATAAGGGTGGTTCAGATATGGTAGAGAACCTTGTAACGGTACATGAAGAATGTCATCAAAAATTCCACCAAGGAAAAATTAAACACATTTTTAAGAAACCAAAACAGTATAAAGAGACCGCCTTTATGAATATTTTGCGACTTCAAATCATGAAGCGTTTAGATTGTGAGATTACGTATGGGAGTTACACAACACCGAAGCGAAAAGAATTAAGGTTATCTAAAACACACTATAATGATGCCATTGCGATTACAAATCCGAAACAATTACGAGAATATTATCAAAGTGGTGAGTTTCGCATCAAGCAATTTAGAAAGAAAAAGCGTTCTCTTCATGAAGCAACTGCAAGAAAAGGAAGAAAAACGAAAAATAGAACAGCGAAAAGAAATAATAAAAATACACCGTACGTAGGCACAATGTATCTAGGTGATAAGGTGAAAGCGTTTGGACAAATAGGATTCGTGACAGGATTTACAGGGAAGGTGGTGTATGTGCAAGATTTGGACGGCCATTATATACAAAATCCTGCTAAATCTTATAAACAAGTGAATATATCAGATATTGAATGTATGCACCACAATCATAATTGGTTATTCTTACAAGTCAGTTAGGCGATGCCTAACCGAAATTCATCCCCACCTGATCGCTTGGCTATCGCCCGTCACGCGCTTGAAGATGGGGACTTCTTTCGGGAAGCACGTTAAATAAATAGGAGATGAATTATATGCCCTTAAAAAACTATGGAGTCTTAAAAGGTATAGCGCTACAATCTATGATAGGAAAAGGGAAAACACCTCATTATCAAGTTCATTTGCAAGGGGAAGCAGAAGTAGACTACCGTATTGCAATTAATGTCAAATCACAAAGTTATCCATCAGAAGTATTATATTTTGCAAGTGAGGATATTCAATCGGAAGCAATTACGATTTTGCCGACATTACCATTTGGTTTTACGGAAGTTAAAAATAACGAACCGAGGGTTGCATTAGATTATGTGAAGGGAAATTTATTTGATTCGAAACAGATGATCCCTTTACCACCTGAAAAATCAGGAGCTAACAATGATTTAAATGAAAAAATGGAACATTATATAAAAAGAGCAATACAGGAGAAGGCAATCATTTACGCGTTTGGAGAACGATGGGGTCCGGAAAATAATACTCCAGATTCATACTTTCATTTCAAACCTGGTAATGGCATACACGATATTCATATGAACCAAGGGAATGTGGAAAAGTGGGAAAATGATGATGGAACATGGCAAGATGGCGGGATATTGATTCACTTTGATAAAGAGCAGCAATGGGTTGGTATCTTTCTTGCATTTCAGTCGCAGTCTTGGTGTACAGATGAACAGGGGCACGCACGTATTCCTGTTGAACATTGTAATTATAAGACAGGGGATAAATAAGAATAATAGAAAACAGCTAGTTCATTTTAGAACTAGCCGTTTTTATTTTATAAAGAGTATAGCTGATTCCAACAGCAATACATGAAAATAATATTGCAACGCTAGAAAAAGCTAGTAAGTACGTATTGTATTTTACGATGTTTCCTATTAGCTTATCGCTGTTATAATGGAAAATTCCTGCTACCACATTGAAAAGAAGAAGGAACACAAATATTGTGATAAGCCCGTTTAATGCGCCTTCTATATCTGGTTTACTTAAGGAAATATGTGTAGAAATACAAATTGCTATAAAAAGAAAAAACCAAAAAGAAGGATTGAATAGGTTACTAGTAGTAAGAAGGCTTTTTAATAATATGAATGATGAGAAAAAGATATTTTGAATCATTTCACCATTTATATTTGATGCTTGGATGTTTGTTTCAAGATAACTCATAAATAATGAATAGGATTGCGGTGCTAAATAATACATGGAGAGTATTAATGCTGTAATCCCTGAGAAAATAGGAGCAATACCGATGAAAAAATTGCCTATTTTTTGATACATGCTTCTTGAATTATATTGGTGTTTTACATAGCCTAAATAACCGTTACTTGTATTGGTTGGGAACCACTGGATACCTATGATTTGATGTTTAAATAATACACACATAAAGGCATGTCCAAATTCGTGAATTGGAACACCAATCCACGCGGTTAAGAGAAAACCTTTTCGGCCAAAGGCTCTTATCCAGTACATTCGTGTAAGTGATTCTAAATAACCTAATAAAAAACCAACCAAAATGATGCTACCAATTAAAGAAAATAATTGTATAAAACTAGTAATGAATATGTTAAAAAGTGAGTTTGCAAATTCCATGATTTTCATCCTATCTATTTGGCTTTTATTGATGTCTATTTTTCTATGAAATACGAGTTTTGTAAAGTTTTTTTAATATTATCTATACCTATATAAATACAAATTAAAAAACTGACATAAACCCTTCTTTTTAGGTGGGAGAGAGGATCCGGCCATGCATAGAAGCAGCCAGATCCTTTTCCTACCCCATGACAAGCGAAAACAAAGAGAGAAAACGAGTGCAGGTCACCTTTTGTTATCCATAGCCGCGGCTTATATGCCGAAAAATCAAAATGGATGTATATATATAAATACAAATTAAAAAACTGACATAAAACCCTTCTTTTTAGGTGGGAGAGAGGATCCGGCCATGCATAGCCGCGGCCAGATCCTTTTCCTGCCCCATGACAAGCGAAAACAAAGAGAGAAAACGAGTGCAGGTCACCTTTTGTTATCCATAGCCGCGGCTTATATGCCGAAAAATCAAAATGGATGTATATATATAAATACAAATTAAAAAACTGACATAAAACCCTTCTTTTTAGATGGGAGAGAGAATCCGGCCATGCATAGAAGCGGCCAGATCCTTTTCCTGCCCCAGACATAGTGAAAACAAAGAGAGAAAACGAGTACAGGTCACCTTTTGTTATCTATAGCCGCGGCTTATATGCCGAAAAATCAAAATGGATATATATATGTGCTGGTATCAGCACATATAGGTATACAACCTTGTTTCTTATAGTCATGTTTCACTTACTAGTACATATATTGAATCTATAACGGCTTAGAAGATACATGCTAAAGGAGATGATAGGATGACGTGTCCAAATTGTAACACGGAGAACACGAGTGAAGCGAAATTTTGTGGTGGCTGTGGACATTCACTTACAGAGCCAGTTTTAGCGAATAGTCAAAGTGCAGAGCAGGGTGAAGAGCGAACGTACGAAGTGGCGGCACCAGTGCAAGAAAGGCGTTCGAATGAAACCGTAAATCAGGCGAAGCAATTTGCTAGCGGCTACTTTCAATTTTTTAAGAATGCGTTAAAATCTCCAACTGCAATTATGAAAAGTGGGCATATTGAAGTGAGGAATGGAATTACAAGCCTTGTCCTTATTTGTTTCTTATTTACTTGTATCTTTTATCGAATGATGAGTGCGACTGTATCAATTGCAACGGGTATTATGGGTGGAACAAGAGCTGGCTTTGCCCCTGAGGCAACACCATCCGTTTTTGGTGAATCATTTAAAGTCCTTTTATTTTTACTAATTTTATTTCTTTTTATAGGATTTATCGTTTTTTTAAGTGGCAAGTTGATGAAATCATCTTTTTCTTTTTTAGAAGCACTAGGCGTGTGGGGGACAGTTTCGACACCGGTTGTCGCTTTACTTGTTGTAGCGTTCTTATTTAGTTTTTTATTAATTTTTCTACTACCACTTTTTTTAGGTTTTGTCTTAATGTGTATGAGCGTCAGTACAATTGTTTCAATATTAAAGCTAGACCGCGGTGGATTAGACCCAGTTTATACATTGATTATCGCACATATTTTAATCACAATTGCAAGCTATATCGTGCTGGGGGCTTATATGAAAATGATTTTTGATACCTTATTGGGAGGCGTAACAAACTTCTAATGAAGGGTGGATGAATCGATGAATATTTGCACGAAGTGCGGTTTACAGTTAGATGATGGACAACAATTTTGTCAGAAGTGTGGTCATGGTGTATCAAATGAACCGGAACCATCTGTGCAAAAGGCAACGAGGATGAGCAAAGGAAAGAAAATATGGTTCGCGGTTTTAGCTATTTGTATCATTTGTATTGGCGGGGCATATTTATATGGAGCAAAATATTACTCGGTAGAAGCACAAATTGATAGAATGATTACCATTTTGCAAGAAAGAGATGCAGAAAAACTAATAGACGTTATCACAACAGATGATCCGCAGTTTTTCGTTGATGAAGAGACAGTGAAACCGCTCTTCAACTATATAAAAGAATACCCGTCTTATATTACTGATTTAAAAGCCTCGATTCAGCAGCAAAAGAAAAAACAAAATGAAGTGGAAAAAATAGACTTTGTGTTAACAAAAGATGGGAAGTATTTCTTTCTGTTTGATCGGTATAAATTGAAAGCAAAAACGTATTACGCTTCTCTGCTTACGGATGAAAAAGACGCGGTGCTAAAAATGAACGGAAAAGAGTTAGATAAAACAAACGATAAAATGTTTGAAAAGCAATATGGTCCTTTCTTTCCTGGTCTTCAAATATTTCAATCAGAGTATAAAAATGAGTACGTGAAGTTACAGCGTGAGGAAAAGGTTTTGCTTATGAAACAGAGTCAAAATAACGTAACGGTCGATTTAGCGTTAAAGGGTCACTATATTACGATTCAAACGAATGTAACGGGAGCCACATTGTATGCTAATCAAAAACCGATTACGACGTTAATGGGAGAAGAGATAAAATGGGGACCAGTGGCTACGGACGGGAGCGTTTCTATTTATTTAGAAAAAGATGGACCAAGCGGTAAAGAACGAACAAAGGTAGAAAATATAACGACTGGCCAATCGTATACACTCTCGTTTCAAAAAGAGCCTGAAAAACAGCCAGCGCCTTCTGAGTCAACACCGCCACAATATTCATATAATGATTTTTATTTTCGTGATAGCCACCTCCGTAAACTAACGAGTGCAGACTTACGGAATTTAACAAAAGGACAGCTGCGGATTGCGAGAAATGAGATATATGCTCGGCATGGGCATATCTTTGAATCAAAAGACATGCGTGCATACTTCTTAAAGCAATCCTGGTATCGAGAAAATCCGTATTATACCGGTGAGTTAAATGAAGTAGAGACGTATAATGCTGAGCTGATTAAAAGTATGGAGTAAGGCGCGCTATGAACTATATAAATACAAATGAAAAAACCGACATAAACCCCTTCTTTTTAGGTGGGAGAGAGCATCCGTTCATGCATAGAAGCGGTCAGATCCTTTTCCTGCCCCATACCAAGTGAAAACAAAGAGAGAAAACGAGTGCAGGTCACCTTTTGTTATACATAGCCTCGGCTATATGTCGAAAAATCAAAATGGATTTATATAGTAATATGGACTGAATGACATGTTTTTCATTCTTTTAGAAGTAAAAGGTACATCAACAATTATGATGATGTACCTTTTTGATTGTAACGGTTATATATAAATACAAATGAAAAAACCGACATAAACCCCTTCTTTTTAGGTGGGAGAGAGCATCCGTTCATGCATAGAAGCGGTCAGATCCTTTTCCTGCCTCATATTAAGTGAAAACAAAGAGAGAAAACAAGTGCAGGTCACCTTTTGTTATCCATAGCCGCGGCTTATATGTCGAAAAATCAAAATGGATTTATATAGCATATTGCCACTCTATCTCATTAGACACGCCACTTTATCTATCGCGTTTATATGGTGTTTGAAAATAATCCAACTTCTAGGTTCTTCATACAATTGCTTGTCTTTTTATTTTTTATAAAAGAGAAAAAACTTCATGAAGAAAAGGATTTATTTACGGAGAATTTGGATACGGTAAAACAGTAGAGAGTAAGCAAAGGAGTGGTTTGGTGAATTATGTAATTATCGGCGGGGATGCAGCTGGAATGAGTGCGGCCATGCAAATTGTTAGAAATGATAAAGAAGCAAAAGTTGTAACGTTAGAAAAAGGTGAAATATACTCATATGCACAGTGTGGTCTTCCGTATGCTATTAGCGGTAAGATTCCTTCTACAGAAAAATTAATTGCACGGGATGTTGAGACGTTTCGCAATAAATACGAGATTGATGCGAAAGTACATCATGAAGTGACACGGATTGATACAGAAAATAAAGTCGTACATGGAATCTTTGCAGAGACGGGGGAATCATTTCAATATGAATACGACCGCTTGTTAATTGCGACGGGAGTAAGACCTGTTATGCCAGATTGGGAAGGGAAGACTCTGAAAGGGATTCATCTTTTAAAAACAATTCCGCATGCAAAGCAAATTTTGGAGACTTTGCAAACGCATCATGTAGAGCAGGTAACGATTATTGGCGGCGGAGCCATTGGTCTTGAAATGGCTGAAACATTTGTGGAGCTTGGTAAAAAAGTACGAATGATTGAACGAAATGATCATATTGGTACAATTTATGATGCTGATATGGCAGGATACATACAGGAAGAAGCGCAGAAACATAACATTGAAATTATCACAAATGAAAATGTAAAAGCGTTTAAGGGGAATGGGAAAGTAGAATCGATTGAAACAGATAAAGGAACATACAAAACCGATTTTGTTTTAGTATCGGTTGGTGTACAGCCAAATACCGACTTTCTCGAAGGAACAACGATTCGTACAAATAAAAAAGGGGCAGTTGAAGTAAATGCCTATATGCAGACGAATGTAGAAGACATTTATGCCGCGGGAGATTGTGCAACGCATTATCATATCGTAAAAGAAATACAAGACCATATCCCGATCGGCACAACTGCGAATAAACAAGGACGTATTGCCGGGATGAATATGATTGATAAACGAAGAGCGTTTAAAGGTACTCTCGGAACTGGCATTATCAAATTTATGGGGCTCACATTAGCAAGAACAGGTTTAAATGAAAAAGAGGCAAGTGGATTAAAGCTACCATATAAAACGGTTAAAGTAGATTCTACAAACATGGCAGGTTATTATCCGAGTGCAAAACCATTACATGTAAAATTATTATATCGCTCGGACACAAAACAATTATTAGGTGGACAAGTGATTGGAGGAGAAGGCGTGGACAAACGAATCGATGTCATTGCCATGGCACTCTTTCATAAAATGAGTATTCATGATTTAGAAGATGTCGATTTAAGTTATGCACCGCCATACAATAGTGTATGGGATCCGATTCAACAAGCAGCACGAAGAGCGGAATAGAGGTCTTCGTAACTAGTAAAATGCCCTCCTTGAAATATTCAAGGAGGGCATTTGTATCTTCTGAATCTATTGTTTAAAGGATCAACCTTCTAGTAATAATGATTTTGGATCTTCAAGCATTTCTTTAACGGCAACAAGGAAGCTAACTGCTTCTTTTCCGTCTACGATACGGTGATCGTAAGATAGAGCAAGGTACATCATCGGACGGTTTTCCATGCGTTCTGCATCAATCGCAACTGGTCTTACTTGGATTTTATGCATACCGAGAATACCAACTTGTGGGCTGTTTAGGATTGGTGTTGACATAAGGGAACCGAACACGCCTCCGTTTGTAATTGTAAATGTGCCACCTTGTAGTTCTTTTAATGTAAGTTTGTTATCGCGAGCTTTTTTGCCAAGATTACGAATTTCACTCTCAATTTCAGCGAAGTTTAATTGGTTTGCATCACGTACAACAGGAACCACTAATCCATCTGGAGCTGCTACTGCAATTCCGATATCATAAAATTTCTTTAAGATAAGCTCGTCGCCTTGAATTTCAGCATTTAACAATGGGAATTGTTTTAATGCTGCAACAACTGCTTTTGTGAAGAATGACATAAAGCCAAGACGAACATCATGTTTCTTTTCAAACGCATCTTTACGTTCTTTACGTAGTGCCATGATTGCAGTCATATCAACTTCATTAAATGTTGTTAACATTGCAGAGGTTTGTTGAACTTCTACAAGACGTTTTGCAATTGTTTGACGGCGGCGGGACATTTTTACACGCTCAACTGGTTTTTCAAATTCAGTAGTTGCAGCTGGTTTAGGACTTGTTTTTTCTTGTTTTGGCTGTTCTTTTGGTGCAGCAGCATGTGCTTGGACATCATGCGGTCTTACTCGGCCAAGTGGATCCGTGCTGCGTACTTCATTTAAGTCAATTCCTAATTCTCTTGCCATTTTACGAGCAGCTGGTGATGCGATAGGGCGGTCTGTATTTGGAAGTCCTTGTAGTGCTTGTGGACTTTGAGTATTAGAAACCTCAGCTTTTGGTGCTTCAGTAACTTCTGGTTTTGGTTGTTCTTTTGGTGGAGCAGGTGTACTTACTGCAGTGCCGTTTGCATCTAAAATTGCAATTACGGAGCCAACTTCAACTGTATCCCCAGGCTCTCCTAATAGTTTTGATACAATACCTGAATCTTCTGCAATGATTTCTACATTGACTTTATCTGTTTCAAGCTCAACAACGCTGCCACCTTTCTCAATTTTGTCGCCTACATTGATAAGCCATTGTGAGATAGTTCCTTCTGAAATAGATTCTGCAAGCTCAGGTACTTTAATTTCGATCATTTTAAATGTCCTCCCCTTATTTGCCTAACGGTGTGTTTTGTCTTTTTCTCTTCGGTAATCTCCAGTTTTTCCAGCTTGATTGGGCAGACCCTTTTCAAAGAGTAGGAAGAGTTCTGCCCAAATGAGCTAGAGTGGTGCACTTTCATATTTAGTTGCTAAAAACTTCTATTTCCTGTTTGTCTTGGCGGAAGTTATACCTTGCATCTAATGCGTGTGCGACGATTAGTTCTTGCTCTGCTCGGTGTGCATGTGGATCGCCACCTGACGGACTTGAACGGTCTGGGCGTCCAATGTAACCTGTTTTTACTTTATCGCCAGCAAGTTCAAACAGAATTGGGGCCATGTAATGCCAAGCACCCATATTTCGTGGTTCTTCTTGCACCCATACGATCTCTTCTAAGTTTTTAAAACGTTTTATAATAGATTGAACTTTTTCAGCAGGGAATGGGTATAATTGCTCAATGCGAACAATGTGTACTTCATCTAAATTCTGCTGTTGTTTACCAGATTCAATCTCTGCCGCTAAATCGATTGCCATTTTACCAGTTGTTAAGACAAGACGTTTTACTTTGTTTGGTTTTGTACCAAGGTTCTCTTGTTCTAGTGCAGCTTGGAAACGACCTTCACTTAATTCAGTGCCAGCTGAAGCTGTAAGTGGGTGACGCAATAAGCTTTTTGGTGTCATGATTACTAACGGACGAACAGCATCTGTTCCAAGAATGGATGCTTGACGGCGTAAAATATGGAAATATTGTGCCGCGCTTGTTAAATTTGCAACAGTCCAGTTGTTTTCAGCAGCAAGCTGTAAGAAGCGTTCAGGACGAGCGCTGGAGTGTTCAGGACCTTGGCCTTCATACCCATGAGGTAAGAGAAGAACTAGACCTGATTTTTGTCCCCATTTTGCTCTTCCAGCTGAAACATATTGGTCAAATAATGCCTGTGCAGTATTTGAGAAATCACCGTACTGTGCCTCCCACATAACAAGAGTTTCTGGAGCGAACACATTATAACCATACTCATAACCGACAACAGCAGCTTCTGATAATGGACTGTTATGAACAGAGAAAGAAGCGCGTGTATTCGGCAAACGGTGCAATGGTGAATATGTTTCATTTGTTTCTGTATCATGTAGTACGATATGACGGTGTGCGAATGTACCACGTTGTGAATCCTGTCCTGTTAAACGAATTGGCGTGCCATCTTGTAAAATTGTAGCGAATGCTAAAGATTCAGCAAGAGCCCATTCTACTTTACCGCCATCTTCAAGGGCATCTTTACGACGTTCAAGAATTTTCTTCACTTTAGGGTATACGTTAAAACCTTCCGGCCATGCTAGAAGACCATCGTTCAATGCACGTAATGTTTCGAGAGGAAGACCTGTATCAATTGGTTGAATTCCTCTTGCAACTACGTCTGGAACTTTAACATGGATTGTTGCTTCACTAGTATCAGCAGGTGGTACTTGTGCATATTCCGCTTTTAGATGTTCTTGTACAAACTGTGTAATTGTTTCAACTTCATCTGCATTTAGAACACCTTCAACTTGCAGTTGATCTGCATATAATGCTCTTACAGTAGGATGTTTTTTGATTTTCTTGTAAACTTGCGGTTGTGTAACTGCTGGGTCATCCATTTCGTTATGACCATAACGACGATAGCCGATTAAGTCGATTAAGAAATCTTTTTTGAAACACATGCGATATTGAATCGCAAGGTCAGCAGCAGCAAGACAAGCTTCAGGGTCATCAGCGTTCACATGAACAATCGGAATATCGAAGCCTTTCGCAAGATCACTTGAATATCTTGTTGAACGAGAATCAAAGCTATCTGTTGTAAAGCCGATTGCGTTATTTGCAATAATATGAATTGTTCCACCTGTTTGATATGCGTTTAGTCTGCTTAAGTTTAACGTTTCAGACACGATACCTTGACCAGGGAATGCCGCATCACCATGGACTAAAATAACAAAAGATTTAGATACGTCTTGTTCTGGATAACCAGCTTTTTGGCGATTTTCTTGTGCTGCGCGTGCATAACCTTCTACAACAGGGTTAACAAATTCAAGATGACTTGGGTTATTCGCTAAAGTAACTCGTGTACGAGCAGTTTCAGATCCGACAACTTGCTCTTTACCTAAGTGATATTTCACGTCTCCCGTCCACCCAATACTGCTGTTAATTGCAGCTTCGGATTTATCGGATTTTATTGTTGCATGTTTGAATTCAGCAAACATGTGACCATATGGTTTTTCTAATACATGAGCAAGTACGCTAAGACGTCCTCTATGAGCCATTCCAATCATAACGTCGTTTACGCCATTAGTTGCACCTTCAGAAATGATCTCATCAAGTACAGGTACAAGCATATCAACGCCTTCGATAGAGAATCGTTTTTGACCGACAAATGTTTTATGCAAAAATTGCTCGAAACTTTCAACAGCTGTTAAGCGTTTTAAGAGAGCAGTTCGTTTTTTATTTGTTAATGGGTGACGCAAGGAATTTGATTCCACCATTTGATGCAACCATGCACGTTCTTCACTATCTTGTACATGAGCGAATTCATAGGCTAAAGATTTCGTATAAACATCTTTTAATCTATTAACCGCATCAAAAGCTGTTTGAACATCTCCTGGTGCATCTGCCCAAACTGTTTTAGCTGGAATCGCTTTCAAATCGCTATCGCTTAATCCATGCATTGTTGTATGTGGTAACGATTGCCCATCAGTATGTTCTTCCATTGGATTAATGTGAGCGGATAGATGACCGAATGAACGGATACTCTCTACAATTTGTACCGCTTTAATAATGTTTTCAATGTCTGCCTTGTTTTGAGGAGAAAAATTTGTTTCCGTGTTGTTCCCCGCTGTGACATCGGTCTGAAATGGAGGAGCTCCCCAATTTGCAAAAAGCTCTTTTAATTCCGGATCAACAGAACCTTCCTCAGTCACGTAACGATCATACTGCTCAATAACATAGCCAAGGTTCGGACCATGGAATTTGATCCAAGGGTTTGTATTTGTATTCTTCCTCGTCATTTGATTAAACCTCCCAATGCATTAGGCCTCTCCTTATGATTGGAAAAGGATGCATTTTTTGCTCTTTTCATAATTGATGAACCAGTAATGAATATAAATTTTATCTTTACTCTTATGTTATTACAATAATTTACATAATACCAAACATTATTACTTATCTGTTTTGTAAAAAAACATTCACAATTACTTATCACCCAGGTTAATCTTTTATGTTATAAAGTAATTTTGAGGAAAAAAATGGGTGATTTCAATTGGTACATCTGTACTTGAAATAAAATAGAATACAAAATTTTGCACGGAAAAATAATGAGAATTGCAAGAATGTTTTGTTAAATAATAATTTGATTTATGTATATTAAAATAATAAGCGCTTTCAAGAATATTATACAACAATATAGCGGAATATAGTATAAAAAATAAAAAATTATGAATTTAGCATAAACTTCATTTCGATAGTGTTAAAGAATGAAAGGAAAAATGAAGTATTTGCTTATAAGTGATGATTATTATAAAAAAATCGTCCGCAAATCGTTAGTTTTTGCAAATATAGCAGAAAATTGCTCTAATATGATGTCTTGTTTTATTCATACAGGATAAGAATTTTAGTGTGCTAAAGAATAAAGTGCATATAGCTATACTAATTTTTCTTAATAGGGAATGATTGCTATAACGAAATTTATAAATTTAGGTAAAGTGATAAATAAGGTGGTGCAACCTGGCAGGAGCTTATTTACTCATTTCATTAGTTATACTTTTTCATCCAGGTCATAAAAATAATCATGATAGCAAAAAAAAGAAAAAGGCGTAGTAGGGGGAAGAAAATGAGTGACTATATACGGGTGGAAAAAGGAGTTACTTTATATGTTGAAGATTTAGGAGAGGGTACCCCGATTGTTTTAATAAAAATAGAAAATGGAAAAGCACAGCTCTTTATGAATCCAGAGTAGGTGCTTTTTTGCTTTCTGTATGAGGGAGAAATAAAGTTTTTAAAACGAGAAAGTTTTCGTTTTCTTGTTTTTCATAGAGAAACACAAGAATTTATAGGGTCTTCAAGCCTTCACAATATAGAATGGGAAATTCCAAAATGTGAAATAGGTTACTGGATCAATACTAAGTTTAGTGGTAATGGCTATATGATAGAAGCAATAAATGAATTAACTAACTTGGCGATGAAAAAATTAAAATGTAGGCGATTAGAGGTTAGATGTGAGTCTACAAACATAAAAAGTCGCTCCATACCTGAAAAATTAGGTTTCAAGCTAGAGGGAATTCTTAGGAATGAAGATGTATCCGTAGACGGAAAACATCCTACAGACACATGTGTTTATGCAAAAACTGAGTAAGAATTGTAGGGGAATTCCCATCTCAGTTTAATAAGACCTAATTTTTAAACGACGGTATTGTTATTAATTTTGAGTAAAATAAATACAAGTCAATAATAAACAATTATTTTAACACCGTTCGAATTTATCAAACGGTGTTTTGCGTATGTATTGTTATTTATCAATAGAAGAAAAGCACAAAGATATGTTGAAAGATTTGCTGCACTATTACTAGTATGTTTTTTCATGAGAACAGATAAGGCAGAGAGTTATTATGTGTTTAGGGAAAATATGGGTTAGTTATGTAAAGGGAACTTGACGTAAAGTTTCCTTTACGTTTATACTTGGGTTAAGTAAGGAGGGAGAATTTTCCTTGGAAAATAAACTAGTGGAATATAGAAAAAAATACGGGTTTTCTCAAGAGAAGTTAGCAGAAAATCTTGGCGTTTCAAGGCAAACAATTATTTCAATTGAGAAAGGAAAATATGATCCTTCTCTTCCTTTAGCATTTGAGATTGCAAAAATATTTCATACAACCATCGAGAACGTATTTCTTTATGAAGGAAAAGCAAAGTAAATTTACATAAGGAGGAATACAGATGAACTATTCACAAAAATACTTTTTAATCATGGGGATTCTCTTTTTTGCAATGGGGGCGTTTATGGTGTTTGCAGGTATTATGACGCATTCTGCACCGCCAGCGCCAACGTATACATTATTGGCAATGATGGTAATGTGCTTCTGTTTAAGTTACTTACATCCGCAGTTTAAAGAACAAGATGAACGTATGAAGTTGATTCGTCAAAAGGGGATGTTCTATTCATACTTCGCGTTGTTGACGTATTACCTTATTTTTTCTATAGGTCTAAATTTGAATCTATTTACATTATCTGCGATTGAACTGCTTAATATATTAATGGCTTTAACGATTAGTACGGTTTTCCTATCATTTGTAGTTCTGTCTAAAAGATATTAAGAACGTTTTTTTAAGTAATGATTAGTAAATATAAGAAGGGAGAAGGGAAATGCAATTTCTTTATTCATTTGGTATAGGTCTCATTTTATTTGTAGCAATGTATTTGTTTATTCGTAAAGATATTACAAAAGATAATACGTTGACGAAGAGAGGATTTTATAAACTCATTGGCTGTTTAGTTGTGATGCTTATCGGAATTGTTGTTTTAGTTGTGGTGATAAGTAAGAGATTTTGACACTCCCACGGCTAAAGCCGCAAGCTGACTAACGTCAGTGGGATTCTTGCTACCAAAGGCGAAGTCCATTTCTGGTATCGCTGACGTGCAAGATTGCGGTGTGTCATCACCACTCCCATGACAGACCGTATAGGTTCATGGGCTACGGTACTGTTACCATACCGTACAGATCTTTGGGTTCTCCATTATGTTTTAACGTCTTGTTCTTGACGACACATATTGTTTTACACACGAAATGAAATTGATTCGTGCAACCTCATACAATATTCGTTTTTCAGAGAACATGATCGTTTTAGAGTCTTTTGCATGACTATAAATAAATTTTAACATGTTTTGCGATGCAAAAGTGATACTTCCATCCCATGCCTAAAGGCGGACTAAAGTCCTGTAGGGGCTTTCTCGTATCGCAAAATATGTAAAAAAGACAACGTTTTTAATCGAAATTCAATTAGCACGCACTGGCTGCATAATTTTTTATGTTGTCCACTTAACAGGGATAACACCACATTAAGGACAACAGTTTCGTTTTTTGAATTAGAAAGCAAGAAATCGAATGAGAAAGTCAAGTATCTCTTGCTACAATGTATGTATCAAGAATCGAGGTGAAAGTATGGGTTATTTGAATGATACACTCATGTGGAATGCAATTACATATTGCGATGGAGCATATGATGGACTCTTTTTTTATGCCGTTAAGTCCACAGGAATATGTTGTAGACCTTCTTGTAAATCACGAACACCTTTGAGAAAAAATGTATCATTTTATCCTTCTGTTTCCTTAGCAATTCAAGATGGATACCGTCCCTGTAAAAGATGTCGTCCAGACTTAATTCAATCAACTGAAGAAGAAGTTATTTTTACTGCTAAACAGATAATTGAACAGGAGTACCACAACTCTTTAACGCTCGATCAACTAGCACGACATGTTGGTATGAGTAAATATCATTTGCAACGGTTATTTAAGAAAATCATAGGGATATCTCCATTGGAATATACAACAAAACTACGAATGAATGAAGCCTTTGTACTACTCCAAACTACAGAAGACACGATAACAGAAATTGCCCATAATCTTGGTTATAAGAGTTCTGCTTATTTTTCCAGTGTGTTTCATCATCACACAGGTTATACTCCATCAGATTATAGAACACGGAGGTAAATCATGAAACTTAAAGATATGATTGCTTTATTTGGACTCGCAGCATTATGGGGAGCTTCCTTTTTGTTCATTCGAATTGCTTCACCTGTATTCGGACCATTCTTGACCATTCAGGGGAGAGTTACGATTGCAGCTATGGCTCTACTTATTTATCTATTCGTAACTGGGAGGTCAGCAAATTTTCAACAGAGATGGAGACAATATCTAATAATTGGAGCATTAAATGCAGCTATTCCTTTTACCCTCATTGCAACAGCTGCACTCCATTTAACAGCTTCCATGTCAGCTATTTTAAATTCCTTAACCCCCCTTTTTACTGCTTTAGTTGTCTGGGGCTGGATGAAAGGGAAATTAAATATACGTAAATGGTTTGGTATCATAGTTGGTGTGGTTGGTGTCATCATCTTAGTAGGCTGGAGTTCGATTCCTTTTACGTCCGAAATTATTGTTGCCATAGTTCTTTCCATTTTATCGACCATCTCATATGGGTTTGCAGGTGTGTATGCAAAAAAAGCTTTTGCAGGTGTTCCACCACTTTCTCTTGCTATAGGACAGCAGGTTGGAGCATCTATTCTTTTGTTACCTTTTACATTTACACATTTGCCTACTTCAACAAGCAAAATATCGATTGTTGCTGTTTTGTCTGTTGTTGGACTCGCACTGTTTTGTACAGCCATTGCATATCTTTTATATTTCTACCTCATTGAAAGCGTTGGGCCGATCAAAACATTAAGTGTTACCTTTCTCATTCCTGTATTCGGAATGATTTGGGGTGCCCTTTTCCTCCACGAAGAGATTACGATAGGAATGCTAATAGGTCTTATCGTCATTCTAGGAAGTGTATTCCTTATTTCGGATGTTCGATTAAACACATTATCTCCCAGCAAGCGGATGCCAACATGATCAACGGTCGTTTTTCTTATTTCGATTGGGATCGCGGAGACGTAACTTTAGGTGAATATTTAGTCATTGAAGGACTTGCTGATTCATTTGCTACTGAGTTATATGGTGAAGAACATTTAGGTCCTTGGGTTACTTCAATCGATGAGGAAGAGCTCGAATGTTCAATTCAGCTCATACAAGAAGGTTTTAATTTAATAGGATTTGCAGAAGTCAGTGGTTACATGTTTGGAGATGAAATTGCTAAAAAGGAAGGCTATTCACCAGTAGGTTTATCACCTGGTGCGGGTTACGCTGATAGGTTATCATGCTGTACAATCTTTTATGAAAAAATAATGTCACAATTCAGGAAACTACATTGTTAAGTGCAGAAGAAATTATTAAAGAATGTGGAGTTTTTTAAGCATTACAGAAACAACTTAAATCTTTAACTAAAAATAATTAATTGAAAGTAATCAAAGAGCAGCTTATTGTTGCTCTTTTTATTTTGGAGAGAAGAATCATAAAAACACAACAAGTACACAGAAAAAGTACATATTCTTAACAAGAATTGATTATTGTATATGTAAGTTAAGATAGAGAGAAATAGTAAAGGATGGCTAGAATGAAGCTTTATGAAGTGTTACTAGGGTATGAAAATAATCAATTTAAAGATAGAGCTGTATTTTTATATCAAAATAATCTTAGAATGGCGGCAACGTTTAAGCGGGTAACTTTATTTGGTGCGATGACCGTGTAGCTGTTAGCTGTAAAGATCTTTCACGAGATATTTGGACATATAAAGAAAGACGCTAAGCTTTTTAAAATTTACATTAACTAAAATCTCGTAAATTTATACCGTTTTACAGGGAGCAGACCTAGAAAATGTTCAAGTTCATCGACATGCTCGAAGACGATAGACCTTAAGCAAAAATTTGGTTCATAAATAAAAGACAGCGAGCAGCATATATGAACTGCACCCTGTCTTTTTGATTTAGTAATTTTATATATAAACCACGACAATATTGCATGTTTACTTTAGTTTTGCGACACGTCCGTATTCTAACTTTGTTTGATTATAAAGTTGCATAAAATGTATAATATTTATTGTTCTAATTGCAACTGAAAATTCATGACAAATAAAACTAGTATTATTTCTAATGCTGTGAAACCTCCAAATGTTAATGCTCTAATTCATGCAATTTTACCTAGCTTTTTCATTTGAATGTTCGCCTTATTTTACATAAAATGTGTTAGTGAAGAATGATCCTAAATAGTCACCATTTGTGTGAAAAACTTCAACTTTAAGACGATAAGTTCCTTTGCCATGAACTCCTCCGTTTGTTCCGTCTGTATTAATGGAGATCCCAAAATACTCTTCTGGTAATGCGTACCAGCCTTTAAATGTTTTTGTGTCAAGGTTTCCATCATTTTTCCATTTGCCGTTGACTAGTTTCTCTGGTTGAATATGAACACGAGTTTCAAAATCATCATCATTTTTGATTTTTGCTGTAATAGGATTTGGATAAGTGAAGTTTGTTCGAGTTGTATTTACAGAAACTCCGTTTAAAGAAGCTGCAGCTGCTTGTGTAGTCGGTTTAATCATTCCTATAGTTGTGAAACTTCCAAATGTTAATGCTCCGATTAAAGTTATTTTTCCTAATTTCATCATGTGTTTGTCCTCCGATATAATTAAGTAATTAGAGCAGTTTGATGACATGCTCAGTTCGTATTACAACACTGATTGTTTAGATATTTTAATTATACATGAAAATAATGGTAATCAAAGGATTTTATTCTGAATATTCGTTTTTTTGAGAGTGAATAATCCTTAATTCGCTTTATCCCGCATTAACGGGCAGTAATACCCCCACTGATTAAAGTTTCACTTTATTTTGTTCTGCTTTTTCAGCGTATTCGTTATTGGAGTAATTCGCGAGTCCTTCATTTAATCCTTCATCGTGTTCGAACATGCAACATTGAAACTTCTTATTGTCTCTATTCTTGGTAGAATATAAAAATCACATCCACTAAAGGAACAAAGTTACAAATACAAGAGAGGCATCTAATTAAAGTGAAGGTGCACACTACTTTATTTACAAAACAAACGAACGCAAATAACGATCATTTAGAGGGCTAATGGCTTTTATCTATTAAGGGAAGGGGGGATGCTAACTCATTTTCTGTGTGTTCAAGAAATTGATTTGCTTCCTCTAATGACCAAGTTTGGACATCTTTTGTTTCAATGCGAGGTAGCTGTACGAGTGCCATCATATTTTGACTGATAAGTTGCCAAGTGACAGCTTGTTTGAAGAACTAGGAAAAGTAGAGCTAGAGGTGGTTGTAAATTCAGTGGAACCAACAAATGAATCATAAATAAAAGAATCCCCGCGGGGACAGGGATTCAAGGGGGTGGATGGAAAGTCATTTATTGTCGAAAAGTGACGAACTCAACAAATTAATAGTAACACGAATTTTCGGAAAATCGGCATGATAAATGTGTCCAAATCGTATACAAATTACGTGCAAAGGAGAAGCGGTAGAAATGGAGAAACAAATCGCAAGGTTAAAAGAGGAAAACCCTACAAATAAAACTCTACCCTCAGGATATAGAGAATAGAGTTCGCGGATGTAGTTACTAGATTATTTGAATGGTTAATGCCAGCAACACAATATTTCATTTTGTTTTAAAACAAAAACCCTAGCCCTGTGCAGAGCTAGAGAGATGGTATAACAGCTCACTTTATTTGAACGTTTATATTGTAACGTAATATTACGTTGAAAACATCAAGTAAATGTTACCAATTGTACAACAAAACAGCTAGCTCAATAAGCTAACTGCTCGGTTGGTTCCAGGGGGGGAACATTAGGGTACTAACAGATTTGGATTATAGCTGTTTATCAGCCTATGTACAGTATTGACGGAATTTTAAAGATTATTCAGGATGGGAAGAAAATAAAAAAAGACTGCTTCCATCAGGAACAGTCTCCTAGTTGAATATTTTTCTTACTGCCTTGAAGATATCAAGTCCTTTGTTATAAACATATCGTTCCCATTTTGATAACGAACTATTTCCATTTTCGCCATTTGCTATTTGAGCAGCGTGGCGTTTATGAAACTCTGCTACGCGTTGATTGTGTTCGTTGTGAAATGCTGCGAAACGTTTGTGAAGATGTTGTGCGTCGTGAGTCATTCTTAATCCGTCCTTTCATTTTTTCTATCTCTCACTATACCCATACGGATCGATTATCAACGTGGTTCAGCGCATAGAAGACGTGAAGGGAATCCAGTTATTAAATGAAACTTAACAAAATAATCTTTTTATAAAGAGTTCTAATCATAAATTCAGCGAATAGTAAAGCACCCATAGTACTAGATCCATTGTACATACGCCTTGTAATAATACCTATGTAAATACAAATTAAAAAACCGACATAAAACCCTTCTTTTTAGGTGGAAGAGAGCATCCGGCCATGCATAGAAGCGGTCAGATCCTTTTCCTGCCCCATGCCAGGTGAAAAAAAAGAGAGAAAACGAGTGCAGGTCACCTTTTGTTATCTATAGCCGCGGCTTATATGTCGAAAAATCAAAATGGATTTATATATAATGATATTAATAGTTAATATCAATTTTTGATTAATTTCCAGCACCTTCATTTGTCTCACAATAAAATTTAACGATGGTCTGTATATGATAGTAACGAAAAATAAACCGGATCCTTTGACAGAACCGGTACTTTTCTTTTATTGAAATAGTTGAGGGAATTGCTTTATTATTCCTTCAGTAAGTGCATCCGCCATTTCTAAAGCTTCTTTCTCAATTTTGTCATACAATTGGACACCGGATTGATAATCTTTACTCAGGATGGATACTGCTTCAGATTTAGTCAATGCCAGATGTTCATAAAACATTTTCCTGAATTCTTCTTTAGGTATATACGGATTTATACTGCTTAAGAATTCAACAATGTCGTCTGCATTGGCGTACCATTTTCTCTCTGCAATTGATGCGGCGTTTTGATTGCCAGCCTTTGCTGCTTTGACAAGATCCGCTGCAATTACTAAGTGATCTTTTATCAAATTACTATATTTTTCCGCCACATTTTTACCATAGAAAAGTTTGAGTGAATTTCCCATATCCGGAGCGTTTTGAAGGAGACGTGTAACAGCAAAGTTAACATCAGGCAAATTAAAAATAATGCTGATGATGGCCATCCTTGTCCAAGCAACATGTTGTTCCCATAGTAAACGCATATAACTTTTTAAATCAGCCTCAGCCTTACTGATGCGATAATTCCGTGCCGTTGAAAACGCAGATGGTGGATTCCAAATTACATATGGCATATCATGTACGAAATAACTGGATTCCCAATAAGGATACATAATGATAACACCCCCTTTGAACATATATATATCACGTTATGACAAAGTCCATTACTATGTTCTCGTGTCCAAACAATTTTTTCATACGTTTAGGGGGCATCATCAAGTTACGTATTTAGACTATTCCTTAAATGTAAAAAATCGAATCTCATGCTTCGGAAAGGTATCGTTTTCGGGGCACTTACTCCCTATAGTTCCAGATGCCTCAAGAGCATATTTTTTGGTCACTAATGCGGTCACACATAGACACTTAAAACAGCTTATTCAAAGGATTAAACTTTTCGTTATTCTCTTTTAATTCGTTAGAAAACATATGCAAATAACGCTCAGTTGTCTTTATATTAGTATGACGCAAAATCCTAGATAAGGATATAATATCGCCACCAGATTGAATGTAAGTCTTGGCATAGGAATGTCTACAAGAGTCGGCAGAGCAGCGTGTTCCAACCATAATCTTTTTATTGGTATTTATTAGTGTTCAACAATTAACAATTGCTAACTTAGAATGCTGACTTATGTCCATATTTAGGTTGCCACGTAATATATCCAGACATACTCAAGCATTCATTATACATATTTTGCAGGGAAGTTGCTGAACTGCTTGAAACCTTTCAATGGAAAAGTAGTGAAGAAGCACTTAATGAAAATAAGGAAAAAGAAAAAATATAAAAATTTGTTTTTTGCACATTAATTTGATTTTCTATGGAAAGATATGTTAGTAAATATACGAATTGAACGCTCTATTTTTTAGAGTATGAAAGGAGAGTATTATATGGAAAAAATTGAAGTAGGCGAAATTTTTACCCTTAGCGATGAGAGTGATCAAGAGCAGGAAGTTGAAGTGCTGGGAACGATGAATGTCGAAGGAGCAGAATACATTGCTGTCGGCTTTGTAGAAGACCTTCAAAAGGAAACAGATGAAGACATTGACATCTTCTTTTTAAGAGTAGAAGATGATGGTGAATTGTCATACATTGAAAGTGACGAGGAGTTTGAAAAAGTATCTGCTGCTTTCGAGGGAATTATGGATGAGCAAGATTGATATTGGTTGGACACAAGAGAGGGGATACGCTAGTCGTCTATAAACTAGACTGATTAGCACGTAGCGCAAAACAGCTATATGAGATAGCGGATAGATTAAGTTCTATCGGTGTTGAGTTAGTCAGCATTAAAGAACAGATAGATACATCGACAGCAATGGGACGAGCGATGTT
Organism: Bacillus sp. DX4.1; assembly: GCF_030348195.1. Lineage (NCBI taxonomy): Bacteria > Bacillati > Bacillota > Bacilli > Caryophanales > Bacillaceae > Bacillus > Bacillus sp. DX4.1. Next base: position 1,294,125 of record NZ_JAUCFT010000008.1, read on the forward strand.
CGGTATGATCGGAGTAATGGCGGAGCTAGAACGCGACATGATAAGAGAGCGTACGGTAGCTGGGCTTGAAGCAGCACGAGCAAGAGGACGCAAAGGCGGACGTAAGCCAGCCGATCAAAGCAAGATACGTAAAGCATTAGCGTTATATGATAGTAATCAATACAGTATCGCAGAGATAACGAAAGAAACAGGCGTAAGAAGGCAACGATATATAAATATTTGAAAGAACGCAAGGAGTCGGGAAAATAAACCGGCTCTTTTTATTTTGGGGGCGGGGGAGGTTTTCGGAATTTTGGTTTGCCAGGCGCCCGAAAAATCCGCGTATCAAAAATAACTTCGGGTCTAAATTACGAGATAATACTCTACGTTTTATGAGTTGTAAATCGTTTTGAATGTATTTGTATTACTTCGGATATACGGCTGATAAACTTCTATGGAAAGGGGAGCTAAAACGTAAGATAACGACGCTAATTAGTAAATACGAAAGGGAATACGTATTACATTACAGCTAGCGATATGCATGTGAAAATATGCTAGAATGCAAGTGATAACAAAGAAAGCTGACTTATCCATCTATGTGGAAGTCAGCTCATTTATTATTAATCGATGCTTTCCGGTTCTTCCTTGTAGTTCAACGCAATCTCTACTATCTCTTCGGGCGTTAAGTCTCTAAAATCCCAAAAGATTAAGTCACTTGGAGCTGGGTGAGGTACGTTCGCCTCTAAGATATCAATATACTTACTACCTAACTCATCTGGTAATTTAGGATCACATATTTGCTCTACAAGTTTAATAAGCTCTTCGTTAGTCATTTTACTATTCATGTTATCTTCCCCCTATAATTTATAACCCTTTTTTTTCGACTAGCTTATCTCGAATTTCTTTTGGAATAACCCCCATTGAACCATTATTATACATTAACTTTTTTTGAGTTTCTAAACTCCGTTCAAGGTTAAAGCTTGAAGTTACTGTTCCCGGCGCACTTCTTTTTTCTGCACTTGAAATTTTAGCCCTTGTAAGAGCATAATAGTTTTGATTAAGCTCGTTTTGGAGTATCTGGTTATCAAATCCAGATCGTATACCACTTCCACCAGCAAAAGCAAGCTCATTACGATTAAATCATCGCATAAAAATAGCGCTCTATCCATTGATAGAACGCCATTTTACCGTATTTTATGATCCCGGAGAGGCTCGAACTCACGACCTCCACCCTGTCAAGGTGGCGCTCTCCCTGCTGAGCTACGGGAGAAACGTTGATTTAAAGGCATTTTCAAGGATTTGTATAAACGGAATTCTATTAAAAAAGCAGTGGTTATTGCAAGTTATGTGACCATTTGTGACCACAAAATTTATGTCCTTAACTGTCTGTATAATGGTAAAGGGAATGAGATGGCTCATTCCTTTTTTGATGTAGAGGGGGGATAGTTTCCACAATCAGAGGAGGACTTGTGGAGAGAATAGGCATAGGTTGGTTCAGACACATGGTATGGAAATGTTGAGTGTCTGAAAAGAAATATGAGAGCGTGGAAGCTGAAAAAGAAATAGAATCTTACGAATTAGGATTCTTGAAAGAGGAAGTTATGAACAGTGGTACGAATTGAAATCTTGCATTTTGTAAGTTATAGATAAATTATAAGTATGATATATTAAGAATCGGGTATTTAAGGGGAATCGCGATAAAAGCTTTGAAATCTATGAAATTGAAAAAGAGATGAGCGCTTATGAGTTAGATTTCTTGAAGGAAGAGGTGATGCCATCATAATTCAATTGGGAAAGCAATACAGAGTAAAGATTGAGGAAGTGAATACGTAATGAGTTTAGTATTAGCCTTTTTAATATCTTGCTTGCTCGTTTGGATTCTGAAAGGGAGCGCAAAGGAGCAAGCGAAAGAAGTAAGAAAAGAATTTGGACGACAGTTATTACCGTGGATAGTAGTTGGAGTTGTCGCTATCATGATACTTATATCAGTGGTGGCTGTACATGATTCTAATGTGCAACAAGTTCAAGAAGATAATTCATCATATTATACTCATGATGACACTCGTGATGATACTTCTGACGACAATGCTAATGAAACTTATGACAACGAGTATGATTGTGAAAAAGATATGAATGGAGTTTGGGTTGACGTTAACAGTTACTGCATCCGTGAACCAATGCCCGATAAAACACAGGAGGCAAAGCCTATAACACTAGAAGCAGAGGGGGAACTTATCGTAGACAAGGATATCCCTGCAGGACGCTACAAAGTGACTCCTATAGGTCAAGGAGGTGGCTTTATTGTACGAGACTCTGTAAGGAGACTTACTGTAAATAAAACTTTAGATAGTAGTTCAACTGGCGGTGAGGGCTATGTATTCTCTTGTTATAGTGGGGATAAAATCAAAACTCAAGAAGCAGTAAAAATAACTCCAGTCGAGGAGGAAGAGTAATGGCTAGAAAAGGGGTATACATGACAACAAATAAAAAGAACCACGATGCCGACCAAGCTGATGGTTCTTCTTTTGATTCCAAATAATTGAATTAGATAAACTAGCCACGTTACTGTAATTAGTTGTACGAAGACCCAATGTTAGCGCACTGGGTTCTTTTGTTATTATATGCTTATTATAGAATTAACATAATATTTTTAAAAGGAAAGAGACTGAAAAAATCAACCTCCTTTTATTGCATTTCTAATAGCTTTTTACGCAACATTAATTCACTTTCAGTTACATAGAGCCTCTATGTAGGTTTTCTTCAATTTAAAACATAATACTTTTTCAATACCTAAACAGCTAACAGGAAAGTGAGGGTGTATCCACGTGATTTCATTTTTTGTTTAAGCATGTTAAAGATAAACGTATAAATACATTACTTATGAAAGAACTTGGTGAATGAGTTATTTGTTATTTAAAAATAATTTTGTTTTTTGAGTATGGATTAATGATAAATTCTTATAAAACTTCTGTATTAATGTGTTAGTGTATTACTTATTAATTAGAATATTCAGAAAAAATGTTGACTATATAATATTAAAATAGTAAAATGAAGTGAAAATAATGCTACTCTTGAAGCTGGAAACATTTATATTTGAGCATAGTATTAGACTGTATAGAATATTCTTTATGTTTATTTGAATATAGAAAAGAAAGGTTGATATTTTTGGGATTTCAAAAGGGAAATGTTTATGTAATTTTTAACAAATCGAATAAAAAGGTATTGTTCGGTGAAACGGGTGGTGATGGTTATTTTCGTTTATCTCAGCATAGAAGCGACCTTAGGAAAGGAATTGAAAGAAATAAATCCCTCCAAGAAGATTTTTTAAAATATGGAGAAGATAATTTCGATTTTGAAGTAATAATAGAAACCAGTGAACACGAGCTTTATGAATTAATATTAATGGAGATATTTTCGAGAGTGGGGATGGCATACAACCATAGAAGAAATAACCAAATTAAAAGAGTGGAAAGAGGAGAGAAAATTATCTCAGCTGACTTGTACGAAAAGGTTGAAAGATTTATACATCGATGGCAATTGAAATTACCTTATTACAAAGCTTTGTTGAAAGAGTTAGAAGATATGAAATTTGGATTTGAATCAAAATCGGAGAGCATATATCAAAGGGACTTTAAAAATGTTTTCTTAACTTCAAAGTATAGTGTTAATACACAGAGGGTAGCAAAAGCGTTATTTAGAAAGACTGCTGAAATCGAAAAGAGTAAGGATAAAGACCTATATAGCTTTAATCAAGAAGAATTGGCAGAGGCTTTCAAATTACTAAAAGCTAAAACGATTAGAAGCCTTCAAGATAAAGTATCTACGGTAGAAAGATATATTGATTTTGCCAAAGAAAATGGAAAGACAAAGATTAATTACGCTACATTATTTGATTCCAAAGATAAGTTAGAAAACCTTCTTGACAAAGAAGCAGAAGAGAACATGAGATTTGATAAAGATGAGATTATGGAAATGGCAATGAGCGCAGATAATGCTCAAGATGGCGTTATACTAGGATTGCTATTTGATGGAGTAAGTCATAAAAACGAATTTGAAGAATTGACTAACTTGACTGAAGATAATATTGATGAAGAAAATCAACAAATCATATTAGAAAATAGAATTGTCCCTATGAGTACAGAAACAGCAATTTTAGTTAGAAGAGCGCTTGAAGAAGATAAGTACGTTAGCATCAAGGGAGAGACTTCTCGTAGATACAAAATTGCAGAAGGGGCTAATGTTCTTAGAGGTTTAAGAGGAAAGGCTAAGGTTAAGGGTCAAATCATTAGTCAACGAATTTTAAGGATTGCTGAAATATTTGATTATCCATATTTAAATGCAACAACAATTTCGTATAGTGGACAACTACACTTGGCTAAAGAATTAATTAATGATGGAAAAAACATCGATGATGTAGTTCCAATAATTATTAAACGATTTAATATTAACGATAATCTCACTTCTCGTTTCCAGTTAAAAATAAGGATTGAGAGCTTCGTGAATAGGAAGAACAATCAATATGATATAAGTAACGAGGAAATGGATTTATTTGGTGAAGAAATTCCGCTGTCACAAGAATATTTTTACAGTGATAGTTGGCAAGAAAAGATAAAAGCAAGTCAAAAGGATTTGCAAGAGGGTAGATATAAAAAATTCAACAATGTTGAAGAGTTGTTTAGTGATTTGGATAGTGATGAGCAAGATAATAAAAATAGTTAGGGGAGAGATTATGCGATGTCTATTGACAATGAAGATAAATCAAATGAGCAGGCAATTGAAGATTATGTGAAAGAACACTCCAACAACGTGCGCCATTTACTTACTGACTTAAATACATTACTCCAAAAGCACAAGGAAACGTTACATGAAGAGCAGTTCTTTGCGGTATGGAATAAATCGCCACTTAGCCAACAAGTAAATAAGAATGGATTTACGTTGTACCAAGCTCTCGTATCAATTGCAGAAGAAGGACTTGGCGTTAAGGTGATAAAAGGACCGTGGGATTAAGGGTATATGGTTTTAATGCTTTAGGACTGCAGTTATAGCTGCTTCCTATCTAGTTTGGAAGGTATTTGGAAACAAGTGGGTGGAAGGAGTTAATTCTTATGATAGGTATCACTTGTAGTTTATATAAAACTTGTAAAATCTGTGGTCAGACGAAATTGTATCATGAATTTGCATCAATGGGAAAAGGGCGAAGAAGGTCGTATTGTCGAAGCTGCAAGAACCGTAAGGATGAAATAAGGATACCATCAACTCCATACTCCTATGATACAGCTTTGTTAGAGCAGTCAGATATAGAGGTTCGTGTTAAACTACCGTCAAAGAAGAAGATTAAGTACAGTGTTCCATATAAACAAGCGATATTAATGGTAAAGGAAGGAATGGCAGGGATTGTACACGGAACTCTCATTCATAAGTTATATGATAAATGCACATTTCGTCAAATGATTCTAAATAGAGATAATTACACCTGTACATATTGCGGTAGATACGGAGATACTATAGACCATGTTATTCCCAAGTCGAACGGAGGCATTTCAAGTTTTAGAAATTGTGTTTGTGCTTGTGAAGAGTGTAATACCAAAAAAGGAACTCTTTCCCCAGAAGAATATCTTTATTATTACGAACCATTAGCAGGGAACGGTATTCTGCAAAAGCAGCAACTAGAACAACAATTACATTATGTTCAATGGTTATTAGAAAAAGTAAATGAACAAGCTGTATATGAGCAAGATGAGGTTATACAGAATGGTGCAGAAGACGTCCTTCAGAGGATTGAGCAATTAGAGTTCGTTATTAGCAGTATAAAAGAGAGTGTTTTTAATTACTCTAAGTTACAGGCGTTAATTGATTATACAAAAACTTCGATATAATAAGTGTTATTAGGCAGTTGTATGGCTGTTCTTTTTTGTTTGGAGCAGGAAAGAGGAGGGAGTATTTTTCAGATTCTATGCTCGTTCCTTTGACTGACATACTTATAAGCACCTCAATCTACGCCAAAAGCAGTCGCAGAATTCCGATTCGTTAAGGGTTTTTACTACTTTACAACCGACATAAACACTCTATTTTTTAACGTTTATAACATTAATCTCGAAGCGTATATATGTATTTAATTTGTATCTTTAGTTGTTCAAAATGCTTGAGGGAGATAAGTATAGTTACAAAGGAAGTTGTTATCCATTGGTTACATAAAAAATTCTTGGTGGATACTTTTACAGGATTCCTCTAATTTTTTCTATAGGATTTTGGGCAAATCGGCAATTTTGAATTTTGTATAGTAGAAGTATGAACTGTCATAAAGGTTACTATCTTAAAGTGAATGGACAATAATCATTGAAAATAGATATGAGAATCAGTTTTAAGAGGTAATGTGAAATATAATTGTAATAAAAATGTAACAAATGACCAAATCATACTTAACCCTTGATATATAAGCATGTAAGCGTTTTACTGAGTGGTTGGTACAGTAAGAATTGAGTGTGATACAGTGAGAGGGTGCGAAATTTACACCACCTTAGTAAAAAATTTGCACTAGGGGTAGTGCAAAAAGCGTAAAGAGGTAGTGCGAAATTTGCCCAATATAAGAGAAGATATTAGAGGATTAAATAAGAGAAAAATAAATAGGGTCGCTTACGCTCCTTCTCTTCTATCTCTCTATTACAAATGGGATAAGGAAGGCAAATCATTATGACTTTATACAAATAAAAAGAAACGGAGACATAATGATGAAAGAAAGTAAAGTAGGATTTATAAAGTTCAACGGAAGCTTAATGAGAGATTATGAGTTAAAGGTCGGAGAAACGCTCGTATATGGTGCATTGATATCGTTCAGAAATATGAGTATTCAATCCAATACAACAGATGAACAAGGTCAAGTATACGCTTATCCGCCTATCTCAAGCATTGCAAACATTACAAGACAATCAGAAAGGAGTGTGAAGAGTCACATTCAAGTATTAGAAGAAAAAGGATTAATGACTGTTAAAAGGTCGTACAAAGAAGGTAGTAAAGAGAAAAACGTAAATCGTTACTATCTTAATACTGACGTGTTAGATGTTTATTTTACTATTGATGCAAAAGAGACATCTAAAGCTAAACTAATAGTGAAACCGAAAGCAGATACAAAGAAAACATCTAAACAGTCAAAACAAACGGTGCTTATTGATAATGCTGATGTTAAGAAATGGTTCAATTATTATCAAGGTGAACATAATAATAATTCTGCTAACAAGCTAAACGAGTTAAGTGAAACATATGGAGCTGAAACAGTTGTTAAGGCTATTCATAATGCGATGAATGGTGTAAATATCAGTACTCTATCTCAAGGAACTACAGGATTTATCCTAAGTAGATTGCATAAGGAAACCTTAGAGGATGCGAAACATCAATTGCAAAATGAGAAAGAGAGACAAGAACGATTTATGAACGAACCCATTACATCAGTACGCGATTATACTGCACATTTAAAACGTAAAGAGAATAAGAGAAAGATTAGAGCGGTGTAGATACGAGTCTATTATTGGGTGATTGCTATGAAAAGTGTAGAATAGGGATGACTCAGTTTTGAGTTATCCTTTTTTTCATATACTGAAGTGGGGATTGAACAGATGGACTGAATTCACCACAATGACTAATAAAACCCATCTTTTATTATCTGCTTACAAATGAACTGGATAGGGAACAAATTTAAAGTACAGATTTAAACACCCTGTTCTCTTTTAAAATATTTATGCAAAAAGATGTGGTATAATCTTCCTGTATTAACTTTTAAAGTACAGGCTATGTTTGAAATTTATGTCAGTCAAAGTTATTCATTTAGAATAATGAATTAAGGAAAATTTTGTTTAAGAAAACTGTAAATTGGATGGGGGACGTGTTTTGAACAGTTATATAATCCCATATTTAGACCCAAAGATACATAATAGGGAAGAAGACCCACTATTCTCAGAGTACACTTATGGGGATAAAGGGGATAGAGGGATAATTTTAAAAACTAAAGTTTCAAAGGGGGACTTCCTTTTTTTTTATAAAAGTATAGAAAATAACCCCTGCATTACCGCATTTTACGAAGTGGAAAAAGTTTTGGATATTCATAAAGCAAAAATGGATAATACAATCATGATGAAATATAAAAATCCTCACTTATTTAGAAATAAAGTTCAAGAGAATGAAGTAATTGTTTTTGGAAGTCCAGAGAATTCAGTGATATTAGATACCCCTCTAGTAGTTAACAGGGCATTACTAGAGGAATTATCGATTGATTATAATCCATCTCCGAACCTAACAGAACTGCAAGCCCTTACGCTAAAGTTTAGATGGAAGCGATTAAATAACTCGCAAGTAAAACTATTACTCAAGAAAGTGAATCCACTGCACAATAAGAGTTTTCTGATTTTTCAGAAAGAATTGGAATCACCGATTGTTTTGGATAAAACCGAAAAAGAATCGGTTGTTAAGGCACGTATAGGTCAGTCAATTTTTAAAAAGGCGCTTTTAGCTGTAGAAAAGAAATGTAAACTGTGTGGTGTATCAGATGAACGATTCTTAGTAGCTAGCCATATTAAGCAATGGAGTCAATCTAATCATAAAGAGCGGTTAGATGTTAATAATGGATTGCTATTATGTCCTAACCATGATGCGCTATTTGATAAGGGATATATTAGTTTTAATGAGGATGGGAGAATTTTGATTTCAGAAAGTTTGGATGAAGCCACAAAGGTTTTTCTTAATATCAATGAAACTATGAAAGTTGCTTTGAATGAGCGACAACAGAACTATATGAATTGGCATCGGGAGAATATTTATAAGTCTGAACAATTGGTTTAAAAGCTGATTAATATCCAAAAAGGATTGATGAAAATGAAAGAGGTTCAACTTCATGAAATTTTAATTGCAAATCCGTACTTAATTGAAGAAGGGTGTATTTTTTTAGAAAGTGAGGTTAACTTGAGCGGGAAACGGTGTGACCTATTATTTTTGGATAAAAACAAAAAGAAACTTTTTGTTGAAGTTAAATTAAAGGTAAATGATAGTGCTGTAGGTCAATTAATTCGGTACGATGGGCTTGTAAATAATCCAGATGCCCGATTCATGTTGGTGGGACTTACTTTTGTAGCAGGACTCAAAGAAGGACTTGAAAAACACGGTTATGAATATAAGGAAGTTAATCTTGACGATGTTAAGGGAAACAAAGAAAATGTTGCCTTATATAAAAAGAAAGTTCCAAGAAATAAATCTAAGTTTGAAACTGTGGACCAATTAATTCAAACGTTTAGTCTAAGGGAAAAGCAAATTGCTAAAGAGATTTTTGAATATGCTTATGGTCTAGAAGGTGTTTATTATTATCTGTCAGATGGTATTATGCTGAGGCGAGCATCCAGACGTTTTAAGTTTTTATCAATTTCAACAAAAGGAAATAGAGTGTTGTTCCATGTCCCTACTAAAATGAGAGATTCTATTTTTGAAAGGTTTAAAGATAAGATAAAGATTTTCATCCCTGTTGACACAAGGGACAAAAATCAGATTGATATAGAGTTGAAAAACATTATTTCTCTAGAAAACGTTAAGGAATTGATTTATTGTGCCTATCAAGAACGTGAATGATGCTTAAGTTTAATGATTTTGATTACTTTCTTGAAATTTAAGAACGTATGTAACTTGTTTTAGTAAAGATATAAATGTGTAACCCAATTACCTCAAGTAGCTACTGAGTTGATGGTTTGAATTGAATATGTCTATGGTGAGAGGGGGAAGGATTTCATCGAGGTACATCATCTTAAGCCATTAAGTACTATAGGGGAAGAGGTTGCTATTAACCCAAAGGAAGACCTTGTACCTGTTTGTTCAAACTGTCATAGAATGATACACAGAAGAAAAGATAATGTATTAACAGTTGAGGAATTGAGGACTATAGTAAATGTTCCCGAAGAGAAGTAGAACATGGAATTTTGCTATTTAATTGAGATTAATTTGATTAAAAGGGTAGGAATTAATATGAAATGTAGAAAAAAAATAATTAGTTTGTTTGTGCTATTGGTCATTATTTATAATGTTAGGTACTCTAGCTACGGTGAGATTGACTTACCTAAAAGGTCAAAAGTTATAGTAAAACAGCCTCCAGTCATTTTAATTCATGGTTTCAGTGGGGGGGAGGGAACATTTACTGAATTTATAAATAAATTAGAGGTTGATGGATATGCTAGTTTAACAGATAAATATTTGGTACGGGAAAATGGACATATTGATTTCAAACTGAGTTCTTATTCAGAAAGTCCTTTGGTACAAGTGATATTTGAGCATAATTATAAGGGGAGTAAAACACAATTGAACTGGTTAAAAGATGTAATTAGAATAGTGAAATACAAGTATCAAACCGAAAAAGTCATACTTATCGGTCATAGTATGGGGGGGTTGGTTGCAACCTCGTATATTCTTGAAACTGGTGGGAATGACGTAGAAAAATTAATTACACTCGCAACACCTATCATTGGGACGGAAAAAATACCCCAGTCATTTTCAAAGGGAGCTGCTGCTTTTTTTATCCCTGCACTTATCCCTGCACTAGGTAATTTATACGTAGGTAATGCGCAAGAGTATATTAGGGAAAGAAAAGAGTTGTTTAATAAAAATGTTCAAGTTTTTTCTGTTGCTGGAATAATCACTTGGTACGATTTTAGCACAGGGGAATTTATAGATGTACCTGATGATGGTGTGGTGGATATTAAAAGTCAATTGTTTTTATCAAAATTAACAAAGAACTTTAAGGGTGAAGCGTGTATGTGTTTTCATACAAATGTTCAAAAAAATGAACGTATAATTGAAGAGATAGAAAAGTTCATTTGGAAGAACTAGGATTTGTAAGAAAGTATTTAATTTTGTGATTTATGGTAATAATTAATGGATAACTGAGCAGGTCCATAAGCAGGGAGCTGTTTTGTACTTATAATATCATTAATTATTAAGGGATAACTCACTTTCCGTCGAAATATGGTCAGCTTTTTTTAATGGGAAATTATGTTGATTTGTATATCGAAAAAGGCTAGAGTTGATTTAAAGGGGATGGATTTGATGGAGTTTATTAATACAGATGAAACAGTAGAAATAAATGATTTGGAGCAAATGAGTCTTAAACAATATCAAAACTATATTAAAGGTCAATTACAAGTATTGTATCCACAAAATGAAGTTGAAACAGAATGGAATGCAATGAAAGGGGAAAGAGAACGTAATATATACTCACCTAGAATTGATGTAGCAGTAGGTCCTTTTGCCTTTAATCAAAGATACGAATCAAAATATGATGATATGGTTAGGGATTTTAAATCAAAAGAATTTATTGAGCAGTTGATAAGATTTAATCATGATAATCTCACTCGCCATGGTGACTTTGTAGAACCACATATATATGAAGATATAATATATCAAAATCGAAATGCAAGATGTTTTATGGCAATAGAAATTGAAAATAAGGTTAGTAGAAAACACTTAATGGGTGGAGCTATCAATTCATCAGCCTTAGCAAGGATAGGTATCGTAATTCCTTGGACTAATGATAAGCTGAATGCTTTTGTTAGATTAGTTCGATACTTACATTATTTAAAACTTGCAGAAAAGAATACTTTTAATACAACTAATTTATTAATCGTTACAAAAGAGCAATTTTTTGATGCTTTGAAATATTAACTCAACGTTAATATTTTAATTAAATCTAAGAACAGGAAACTTTTGTATCTTTAAAATGAAAAGGGAGGATAATATGGATAAGATTAAAGTAGAGATTATGAATTGTTATGGTATCAATAGTTTAGAAGCTGAATTTGATTTCACGGGTGCTAAGTCTACACAAATTATCTATGCTCCAAATGGGGTAATGAAAACATCACTTGCCAATGTTTTTGATGACTACAGTAAAGGTTTTGAGTCGAAAGATTTGATATTTCCTACGAAAGAATCTCTAAGTGTTATTAAAGATAGTGTTGGAGAGGCTATTAGTCCTGAATCAATATTTGTAATTAGACCCTATGAGAAATCTTTCAAATCAAATAGAATGTCAACATTATTAGTAAAGGATGATTTAAGAAGACAATATGATGAAATTCATGAAAAAATTAATATCGAAAAAGCTAAACTTTTGCAAGTTCTAAAATCGGCAACAGGATTGAGAAATAAGATTGAAGAAGCTATTTGTACTTCTTTTGGTGCTGATTTAAATAGTTTTTTACAAGTTTTGAATCGACTTGAAGATTGGGTTAAAGATGACAGCGAATTACCATATAGTCATATTATTTATGACAAAATATTTAATGAAAAAGTAATTGCCTTTTTAGAGACAGGCGATTTTAAAAAACAAATAAAAGAATACATAGAAAAATATGAGGAATTAATCAATAAATCCTCGTTTTTTAAAAAATCGTTTAATCATTATAATGCTACAACAGTCCATAAAAATTTAAAGGATAACGGTTTCTTCCAAGGTGGACACTCTATCAACCTTAATGTAAATGGGGAGAAGCAGGAGGTAGTTGACCAGAATAAATTCTTAGAGTTGATAAAGGGTGCAAAAGAAGAGATTTTAAAAGATGATACTTTACAGGTGATTTTTAATAATATTGATAAAAAAATTTCTAATGCTCAACTAAGGGAGTTTAGAGAATATTTATTTGAAAATCAGGAAGTTTTGACGGAATTAGCTGATTTGAGTGTTTTTAAACAAAAGTTATGGGTGTCTTATTTAAAGAACAATAAGGATGTATATGATAATCTTTTAAGTGAATATAAAAAAGGGCAGGATGAAATTAAGGAGATTCTTGACAAAGCAAAGAATGATGCAACGGATTGGGAAAACGTAATGGAAATCTTTAATAGAAGGTTCTATGTTCCATATAGATTAGGTATAAAAAATAAAGAGGATGCAGTCTTAAAAGATGTAGCACCAAGCATTGATTACTACTATAAAGAAAGACCAGAAAATATAGATGAAGATTTATTATTAAAGGTATTAAGTCAAGGAGAAAGACGAACTCTATACTTATTAAATATTATCTTTGAGATAGAATCTAGGAAAAAGCAAGGAATTAAAACACTTTTTATTGTAGATGATATTGCTGATTCATTTGATTATAAGAATAAGTATGCAATTATTGAATATCTAAAGGAAGTCTCCGAACATGATGATTTCTGCTCAATTATTTTAACTCATAATTTTGATTTCTTTAGAACTGTACAGGAAAGAATTAGTGGAAGCAGTAAGTATGCGGGTTCGTTTATGGCAGTTAAAGAAAAAGATTATATAAGGTTAGAGAATCTTAAGTATAAATATATAAGTAATCCGTTAAAGGATTGGAAACAGGATTTGTCAGACGATGCTAAGTTAGTAGCTTCAGTTACATTTGCTAGGAATATCGCAGATTATATTGGGGATAATGAAAATTTTAATAAATTAACATCGATTCTACATATGAAGAAAGAAACAACAGTTTTGACAATTAAGGATTTACATGGGATTTATAAGAGTATTTTTAGAGATTTAAGTGACCTTGAATTAGCTAACGCTGATAAGAACCTGTATAGTATCATTTTTGAAGTAGCAGACCAAATTGTTGGTTCAGATTCGGAGTCAGTGGCTAATCTGGAAAATAAGGTTGTTTTATCAATTGCAATTAGATTAAACGCTGAACTATACATGATAAAAAAGATTAATGATGATGAGTATGTTAGAGGGATAACAAGCAATCAAACTGGGAAATTAGTTGGTAAATTTAAGCGGTGCTTCCCAGAAGAGTTAAGAAGTATAAAGGTTCTTGAGAAAGTAAATATTATGACTCCAGAAAATATTCATTTAAACTCTTTTATGTTTGAGCCTATATTAGATATTTCAGACCACCATTTAAAACAACTATACAAGGATGTCCAGAGTTTACTGACTGAAATGGAAATTACTGAGGCACTAGAGCAGGTTGCATCTGCACAATCTGACGATTAAGAAATATCATTATAAGCAACACCTATCCATTAAAGTATTGCTATTTATTGCTTACTTACTGAAATGGGTAGGTGTTTTTTATATGCCTTTTTAATAATTATATTGATTTTGGTAAGTTTTTGAGTGGATTTTATAACTTAAATATTGAATAATTTATAGGCTTTTTCCTTTTTGTAATCTAAATAAAAAAATTGTCCTACCATAGGTATTAGATTGATTTTGTAAGCTCTTCTTTGTTCTTTTAAAAGATTCATATCGGAGGAGAGGTTTCTTTTAATAAGCCATTTAAATAGCTTATCCAGCAAATAAAATATATCGTTAATTTCCCGTGGTTTGTTAGGGGGGAATATGTAAAAAATGTTCAGTTTTCTTTATATTGATATGATATGAAAACTCTAGTCTATAATACTAAGATTATCCGCTATAATTAAATTACCATATACAGCACAGTTAAGGACTCCAAGGAGGCTCTTAACGATGAAAGGAAGCGTCAAAAAAGATAAGAAAACAGGAAAATATTTTTATATTGTAGACATTGGTATTGAACCACTAACAGGTAAAAGAAAGCAAAAAAAGAAGAGGGGATTCATTACCAAAAAAGAAGCGGAAACTGCTTTAACAAAGCTGCTCTCAGAAGTTCATACTGGAACACATGTAGAACCTAGCAAACTTCTCTATGGTGAATATCTGGAAAGTTGGTTCAATACCAAGAAGCACAGTGTTGGTATCCAAACAGCGAAGGTACTGAAAGGGTACTTAAACAGTCGTATCATCCCTTCTCTAGGCAATATCAAACTAGCTAAGTTAACATCATTACATATGCAAAACTACGTCAATTCACTGCGAGAAATGGGGCTAAAGAGAGGGACAATCGAGAAAATAATCAAAATCATTCGGAACTCCCTTGAACATGCAATAGATTTAGAGCTGATTACTAAAAATGTTGCAGCCAAAACAAAGTTGCCTAAAGCTGATAAGGAAGAGTTAACTGTGTGGAATGAACATGAAGTACAGTTGTTCTTAAAAGCTGCACAGGATAGCAGGTATTCTATTGTCTTTCATTTAGCTCTTGTAACTGGAATGCGACAGGGTGAATTGCTAGGGTTGCGGTGGAAAGATGTTGATTTAGAAAAGGGACATTTAACTATTAGCCAAACGTTAAGTCATGATGGAAAGACGTTCTTGCTTGGAGGAAAGACGAAATCGAGTTTAAGAAAAATACTACTACCTGCATCAACAGTAGCAAAGCTAAAGAAACACAGAGCAGTCGTATTGAAACAGAAGCTGACTCAAGGTGAGGAATACCAAGACAATGACTTGGTGATGTGTACTCCTTCTGGAACACCAATTAATCCTGCTAATGTTAGAAGAAGTTTAAACGCTTTGATTCAGAAAACAGCTGTGCCAAAGATTCGATTTCATGATTTACGTCATACGCATGCAACTCTGTTATTGGCTAAAGGTGTGAACGTGAAGGTGATTTCTGAACGGTTAGGACATAGTAACATCAAAATTACATTAGACACTTATTCTCATGTATTGCCAACAATGCAAGAAGATGCGGTTAATAAAATAGAAGAGATTTTGTAGGCAATGTGACCAATTCTGTGACCACTGGCTCTTTTAGAGAGTTGCTTAAACAAATAAAAACCGCATCAAACGTTAATTTGATACGATTTCTATCAGTATGACCCCGGAGAGGTTCGAACTCACGACCTCCACCCTGTCAAGGTGGCGCTCTCCCTGCTGAGCTACGGGATCATGATATGTATAGGAAGTAACGTATGACTAATTGTAAATTAGTATAATCATAAAATCAAGTAGTAAATAATATTATTTTCAATTTTTAGATTTTACTTTCAGGTAATATATACTTTTTACAATTCTATGGAAATAAGGTATAAAAGAATTAGGAAATAGTTTTATAAAATATGTATAAATAAAAGGAGCACTTAATGGTAAGAAAAACTTTTACAATGCGTGTACCTAGAAATAGAACGATTGCGATTAATGGAGCAATTCTTGATGTGGATGTGTCTCATGATGAGTTTATAGACGAGCTTATCGCTTGGACAGAGTCTAAAGGCTGGTCGTTTATGGGCATGACAGATGAGGTAACTGAAGAGGAAGCAGGGAATAATTTAATAGATTTATTGAGTGATGAGAAGAATAAGAAGGAGTGAATCCTTCTTATTCTTATGCATCCTATTATGTCCTTTCTTGAAAAATTATGATATAGTGAAAAACGGCGATTGATTTTCCAATTAAATCCCATTGTGATATTTTAACAGTTAAGGTAAATAAATACAGTGTAAAACAAAGTAGAAAAGGGAGAGTCACATGGTAAATTGTAAGAAGATTATGGTTTTTGTTATGGTGAGTTGTTTGTTCTTTTTAGTGCCTATGACATTGTATGCTGAAACTGGTGCTGCACCAGCACCACCACCACCACCACATGTACCTGGGTCAGATCCAAATGTATTTGGTCAGTTTGCAGTTTCAATTGATGCGAAGACGGGGGATGTGTTATATGACAAAAATGCATATCAACATGCATTTCCGGCAAGTATTACGAAGGTGTTGACTGCTATTTTATTAATGGAGCATGTAAAACCAGAGGAGAAACTTACATTTTCACAGGCGGCACTAGATCAGGAGAAGAGTAATTATCAACTTGAGTTTCAAGTGGGGGAAACAGTAGATCGTAATACAGCACTGATGATTTTAATGGTGTTAAGTGCCAACGATGTTGCTTATACAATTGGTGAGCATATCGGGGGAAGCATAGAAAATTTTGCGAATATGATGAATGAGAAAGCAAAGCATTTGGGGGCAAAAGATAGTCATTTTGTAACGCCAAATGGCTTGCATGATCCGAATCATTATACGACTCCATATGATATGGCCATGATTGCGAGAGGTGTTCAGCAATATCCTGAGATTTTACAGGCGATGAATACGAAACGGACAACTGTTACAACATCAAGACAGACGGTATCCATTTTTAATAAAGGGAATTATTTTGAAAACCCAAATAGTATTGGTGGGAAAACAGGTTTTACAAATGAAGCACGTAATACACTTGTGTTGTTCAATGAGAAAGATGGCAACCGTATTGTGAATGTTGTGATGGCGTCACAAAAACCAGAAATTTATGAAGATATGCGTCAAATTGCGGATTATTCATTTTTACAATTCGCGAAGCAAACGGTGCTAGATAAAACGAATTGGCGACAGAAAACAACATATTTAAATAAAAATATAGATGGTGAACTAGAACGAAGTGCGGAGCTTATGTTAAAGAAAGAAGAAGGAAAGAATGTTCAAACGGTATTTCGATCTGCTCCAGTTGATGAGGGACAGCTGTATGAAAGAGGCATTCATCGTGGTGATGTCATTGGAACAGTGGATGTGAAGAAAAATAATCAAACGATTGAAAGTGTTAATGTTCTTTCAAAAGAAGATGTTACATTTGAAATGCCGAAAAAGAATATAGAGCCATCTGAACCAAAGTATTCGTATGAAATGCTTGCAAGTATTGGGGTAGGGGTTATTGCTTTGCTGGCACTTGGTATATATTTAATAAAACGGGGTAAAAAGAATACGATTTCAGAAGAAAAATAGGCAAGTAATAATTGCCTATTTTTTATTGCGTTTTCTAAATGTTCATTATAGTATGGAAATAAGTTCTCTTTAAAGAACATTGTGAAACGTCCTTGTTTTGAGATTATATAAACAATGAAGAGAGGAAGAGACAAATGAAACTAGTTTGGAAGATTATGAGTAATGTTATCTCGTTTGTTTTATTTGCGGTAATGGTGTGCTTAGCGTTTGTTGTGATTTCATCAAAAGCAAGTGGCGGAGATCCAACAGTGATGGGATATCAATTTAAAACGGTATTATCTGGATCCATGGAACCGACATTTTTAACAGGATCGGTTATTGCGGTTGAACCGACGAAAGATGGATCTAAATATAAAAAAGGGGATGTTATTACATTTAAAGAAAGTGATAAGAAACTTGTAACGCACCGTATTATTGGCGTGAAAAATGTAAATGGAAAAGTGATGTATGAAACAAAAGGTGATAATAACAATGGCCCAGATTTAGAACCAGTTCTTGCTGAAAATGTAGTTGGAAAATATGGAGATATTACGGTTCCGTATGTTGGATATTTATTGGGCTATGCAAATTCTAAAGCAGGGGCAGCTTTACTGTTAATCATTCCGGGGATATTTTTGCTTGGATATTCTGCAATTACTATTTTTACTGCCATTCGCAGTATCGATGAAGAAAAGAAAAATAAATCTTCAAATGTAGGAGAATCTGTGTAATTTAGTTATATTATCCATTTTAGAGATTGATAAGTATATATAGGTATAATTGCGGGATTGGGGCATGACTTTAAAGAAAAAAACGGGACACTATTGAATTAAAATGGACGTTTGATGTGAAACAAACGGTTAGTGTAGAGAAATAATTATATAAATAGGCTATCAAAGTGATAGCCTATTTTATTTCATGCATGACTTACGACATATCATAGGATAAACCATACAAAAGAAAAATTTTTTTGAGGAAGCATTCTTTTTCGTTATATGCAGACGAAAACGGCGAAATGATTTGTCACAATTATGTCATTTTTTGTCTTATGGAATATATTTCTTTTTTTGGAAAGATTCTTTATAATGGGAATTGGGTTCATTATAAAGAACAATCACGCGTAATGGGAGAGATTAAAATGTCGAAATCTTCAAACAAAATAAAAACAATACTCATTTTACCGTGTATGTGTTCAATAACTTTTTACTTGGGCTCTCAAGTAGTTACGTATACAGAAGCTTCTTTTGTAGATGAGACAAAAATACAATCCGCCATTTCTACAGCAATTGTATTTCCAAAAACGATCGATACATTAACGAAAGAGGCAGGGGAGCATGAACGCTCTATTTTGAATGCATATGAAGAGATGCTGCGTGTGGGAGAACCTGATTCTGTTGCAGCACTAGAGCAACAGGAAAAAGTGTGGAAGCAGCAGCGTGAGAAGATGAAGCCTGCGTATGAAGCATTGCAAAAGATATATGCAGAAATAGAAGGCTACTATAACCAAACGGTAGAAAGTACAAAAAATAATAACAATGAATCAAGTCAACAAGTGCTTCAATATGTACAAGCTGGTTTTACAGCGGTCAAGAGTATTCGTGACAATGTGGACAAGCAAGTGAACCTACAGCAAATTGACGAAAAAATTGTTTCCTTACAAAAGCAAATTGAAGAAGAAAAGGCTAAGGTCCTACTACAAAAAGCTGAAGAAGAAAAAGCAAAGAAAGCAAGTGAAGAGCAGCAGGAAGTAGAAAAGAAAACACAAGCTGAACAAGTAGCATCTTCTTCGCAAACAAAAGAAGAGATCCAGCAACAGACAAAATCTAGTTCCGAATCAATTAAACAATCCCAGCATATAGAACAAAACACGCCAGCAGTTCAACAAACAGAAGAGAAAAAAGAAGAAATCGCTGCAAAGGAAGTTCAGTAATATTTATGGGTTATACCTTCTACAAACGTGGAGGTTAACATAAAAAAATGAATTTCAGGGGGAATATGGAATGGGAATTAAGAAAAAATTAGGAATGGGAATTGCATCTGCGGTATTAGGAGCATCTTTAATCGGTGGAGGAACATTTGCATATTTTAGTGACAAAGAAGTAACGAACAATACGTTTGCTGCAGGTACGTTAGATCTTTCTGTAGATCCAACGACAATTATTGATGTTGATAATATCAAACCGGGAGATACGATGACACGTGATTTTCAGCTTATCAATAACGGTTCGTTAGATATCAAAACTGTGAAATTATTAACGGATTATAAAGTAATAGATGCAAAGGGTGATAACAAAGAAGATTTCGGTAAGCACATTCGTGTAAACTTCTTCTGGAACTGGGATAAATTAAGTGAGCCTATTTTCTCAACAACATTGGCTGACTTGAAAGCAATGTCTCCGGATGCAGTTGAAGAGAGCATTTTTGCTGGCTGGTTTGCAGAAAATGGCGGTTTACAACATGGTGATTCTGATTACTTATGGGTACAATACGAATTTGTTGATAATGGACAAGATCAAAATCAATTCCAAGGTGATAAACTTGAATTGAAATGGACATTTGAAGCAGAGCAAACAGAAGGTGAAGAAAAATAATAGAATTTCTATAAAAAAGGTGGGATCTCCCACCTTTTTCTATAGTAATTCTCATTTATATGAGGGATATAGATGAAAAAAAATGAGTGGTTATATGTGTTAGTTGTGTATAGTGTTATAGCATTGCTCATTGGTATTACAACGAACATTGAGCAAGTGCGTGCGGAGGAGAGACAAGAAATAGATATAAGTCTTACACCAAAAGAAGTACTATTTCATGTGTCAGACATGAAGCCAGGAGACTGGGCAAATCGAAGTATCCGTGTTAACAATGAAGGAATAAGCAAACTAATATATATAATGAAAAGTGAGGCTGTTGACGGATCTAATGAATTATATGAAGCTCTTAAAATTGCTGTAAAAGATAAAGAAAAAATCTTATATGAAGGGAGTTTAAGGGATTTTGAAAAAATGAAAGGGCGTACACTGGCAGTAGGCCAAAGTGATGAGCTTACTTATACGGTGCGTGTTCCGGAAGAACTTGGCAATGAGTATCAAGGCTTACAAACGAAAGTGAAGTTTATTTTTTATGCTGAAGGGGCTAATGGAAGTAGTGGAGAAATAGGAGACGGAAATGGAACGGGCAACAATCAATCTGGATCTTCTACTGTGAATCCGGGTAATGATTGGCAATTACCACGTACAGGTATGCAGCAGACTAATATGATTTTACTAGGGATCGGACTGATATTAGTTGGATTTTATTTGTATAGGAAACGTATGAAGAGTTAAGTTGCGAAAAGACTAAATTACTTCTCCGAGAAAGAGGAAGGAGAAGTAATTTAGTCTTTTTTTATTTGGAACGAACGAACAATAATGCCTAGAGAAATAACAAAAATTCATCCCGCTATTCGCGGGCAGTAAGATCCCCACTTCAAGATTCAGAGAGAAATAAAGAAGATAGGTGGGGGATAACTGCCCGTAAAAAAACGATTGGTGAAGGCTAATTATTAGTGAGGGATGAAGAAAACCCCACTGATCAAAGTTTCACTTTATTGAGGATATTTTTTTATTTTAGGCTATATTCAAATAAATCAACTACATAAATTAATAGAAAAATAGAGTAAACTTATGAAAAATAAAGAAAATGGTTTTAAAAGGTCTTTAAATTCCTTTAAAATATAAAATTAGGCTGATTTTGTTGTTTCGTTTATAGATGATTGTTCTTTATAATGAACATAAGGTAGCTTTTTAAAGAACGAAAGTAATCAGGGATATTGCACTTATATTGATCATAGCAAAGAGAGAGAAATTCTATTAGTTAGACCTCTTATTTCTTACATAAGAGATAACAATAAAAACAGCTAGGGGGAATATGAAGTGAGCTTAAAGAAAAAGTTAGGAATGGGAGTCGCATCAGCGGCATTGGGGTTATCTTTAATCGGTGGAGGAACGTTCGCATACTTTAGCGATAAAGAAGTATCAAATAATACATTTGCAGCAGGTACGTTAGATCTTGCGGTTAATCCAAAAACAATTATTGATATTGATAATTTAAAACCTGGTGATTCTGTAAAGAAAGAATTCTTATTACAAAACAAAGGTTCTTTAGCAATTAAAGATGTAAAATTAGCAACTAAATATTCAGTAACTGATGCTAAAGGTGATAACGCTGGTAAAGACTTTGGTGAGCATATTAAAGTGAAATTCATTTGGAACTGGGATACACAAAGTGAGCCTGTATATGAAACAACGTTAGCAGAATTACAAAAATTAGATCCGGACCTTGTAGCAAAAGACATCTTTTCTCCAGAATGGGGTGAAGAAGGCGGCTTAGCAGCTGGAACAGAAGATTATCTATGGGTACAATTTGAGTTCGTAGACAATAAGGAAGATCAAAACATCTTCCAAGGTGATAAGTTGAATTTAGAATGGACATTCAATGCAAACCAAACTGAGGGCGAAGAGAAGTAATAAATAAGGAAGCAAAACCAAAAGCGGGGATTCCCCGCTTTTTCTAGTAAATGAAAAAAGAGTGCTCCCCAGTATGCACTCTTTTTGTAATCTATTATTTCTGGTTCTTCTTCCATTTTGTAAACTCTAGAAATTCGCGGAACTGTTCTTTTGATACACCAGAATTCATCGCTTCTTTGACAAGAGTTGTCCATTCGGAATCTAATTGATTTTCAGGTGTTGTTTCGTCATGAAGGAGTATATCAACCGGAATCTGCAGAACATTAGCAATCTTTTCAAGAAATTGAATGGAAGGATTTTTTTGTAAATTACGTTCGATGGAACTAATGTAAGATTTAGCGACACCTGCTTTTTCAGCAAGTTCTGTTAAAGAAATCCCTCTTTGTAGACGAAGGCGTTTTATACGTTCTCCAATCATTTTCGCGCACCTTTCTTCTGTATGTAGTCAGCTTATGATGTCATTATTATAACACAATTTTCGTTAAAAAGAACAACGCTGTTAGTTTCCAGAAGGGTGTTTCACATGGTGGAAAAAGTGTTCGATTTCTTGAATGGCAATTCCTGCATCTAGAGCTTCAAGCATTAAATCAATCCATTCTTGATCTAGTTTTTCGGCATTCTCTTTGTACAAAGTATATTCCTCCCTAATCGTCCATCGTAATGAATGATACGAAATAATCAATCTTGTAAACTTATTATAATGTTTTAAAAGATTAATATGGTAAAAATTGTGTTAATTTATTGTATATTTGTAGGTTAAATTCTCAATTTTGTCGTTCTATACAGAAATTGTAATAGTTTTATCAAACTTTATCAATATTTTCTGAAAAAATGATAAATTAAGATATGTTTTTATATAAGATATGGAATTTTTACAAAAATATTAAAAAAGTTACAAAATAAAACAAATTGTTGAAATTTTATTGAATTTTTATTATTATCTAAATATTAATACAATTTGTTATTAGGGGAGGAAATAGGGATGAGAAAGAAACCTTTTAAGGTACTGTCCACGCTTGCTGCGGCAGCCGTGCTTAGTTGTACATTTGGGGTTGGAAGTCAGTCAGCTTATGCAGAAACACCAGGTAAAACTGTAACTTCAAGCCCAGTTGATGATCATTTAATTCCAGAAGAGCGTTTAGCAGAAGCTCTTAAGAAACGTGGGGTTATTGACAAGTCTGCTTCAAAAGAAGACACGCTAAAAGCTGTTGAAAAGTATGTAGAGAAAAAGAAAGGTGATAAGCCTGGAAAAGACCCAGCAGCGGGGGATAGCGTGACGCAAGAAGCTTCAGACTTTATGAAAAAAGTAAAAGATGCAAACATGAAAGCGAAAGAAAAAGTAGATCAACCAGCTAATGGTAGTGCTGGTCAACCAAGTAGTCCTAAAGGGAATTTAAATGGGAAAGTACCAACTGATCCAGCAAAACAAGCTCCGTATAATGGAGAAGTTCGTAAAGATAAAGTGCTTGTGTTACTTGTAGAGTATGATGATTTTAAACATAATAACATTGATCAAGAGCCAGGTTATATGTATTCAGATGACTTTAATAAAGAGCATTATGAAAAAATGCTATTTGGTGATGAGCCGTTCACGTTATACGATGGTTCAAAAATTGAAACATTTAAACAATACTACCAAGAACAATCAGGTGGTAGTTATACGGTAGATGGAACAGTAACACAATGGCTAAAAGTTCCAGGTAAAGCGGCTGACTACGGTGCTGATGCTGGAGAAGGTCATGATAACAAAGGACCAAAAGGGCCACGTGATCTTGTAAAAGATGCATTGAAAGCGGCAGTAGATAGCGGTCTTGATTTATCTGAATTTGACCAATTTGATCAATATGATGTAAATCAGGACGGTAATAAAAATGAGCCAGATGGACTTGTGGATCATTTAATGGTAATTCATGCAGGCGTTGGACAAGAAGCTGGTGGTGGTAAATTAGGAGATGACGCAATTTGGTCACACCGCTGGACAGTTGGACCAAACCCATATCCAGTAGAAGGTACAACAGCAAAAGTTCCATATTGGGGCGGTAAGATGGCAGCATTGGATTACACGATTGAACCAGAAGATGGGGCAGTTGGTGTATTCGCACATGAATTTGGTCATGATTTAGGTCTTCCAGATGAGTATGATACGAAGTATTCTGGAGGCGGAGAACCAGTTCAAGCTTGGTCTATTATGAGTGGTGGTAGCTGGGCTGGTAAAATCGCTGGAACAACGCCAACAAGCTTCTCTCCGCAAAACAAAGAGTTCTTTCAAAAGAACATGGGCGGAAACTGGGCGAACATTGTAGAAGTAGATTACGAGAAATTAAATAAAGGTATCGGTTTAGCAACATACTTAGATCAAAGTGTAACGAAATCTAATCGACCAGGTCTAATTCGTGTTA
Organism: Bacillus sp. DX4.1; assembly: GCF_030348195.1. NCBI lineage: Bacteria > Bacillati > Bacillota > Bacilli > Caryophanales > Bacillaceae > Bacillus > Bacillus sp. DX4.1. Next base: position 1,318,595 of record NZ_JAUCFT010000008.1, read on the forward strand.
ATTTACCAGATAAAGAGGTAAAAGGAATTGAACCTGCATTCGGTAAGAAATATTACTATAGTACAAGAGGTGATGACCTTCATACAACAATGGAGACACCACTGTTCGATTTAACGAATGCAACAAATGCGAAATTTGATTTCAAATCATTATACGAAATTGAAACAGAGTATGATTTCTTAGAAGTACATGCAGTAACAGAAGATGGAACAAAAACATTAATTGACAAGCTTGGCGATGAAAATGTAAAAGGTGGCGCAGATACAACTCTTGGAAAATGGGTAGACAAATCGTATGATTTAAGTCAATTCAAAGGGAAAAAAGTGAAACTTGTGTTTGAATATATTACAGATGGTGGTTTAGCGCTTAATGGCTTTGCACTTGATAATGCATCTTTAACAGTAGATGGACAAGTTGTCTTCTCTGATGATGCAGAAGGCGATGCAAAATTGAAATTAAATGGATTCGTTGTATCAAACGGATTTGATAAGAAAGATCATCATTACTATTTAGAGTGGAGAAACTATTCTGGTTCTGACGAAGCGTTAAAACATGCACGTGGGCCTGTATATAACACTGGTTTAGTTGTATGGTATGCTGATGAAACCTACCTTGATAACTGGGTTGGTGTCCATCCAGGAGATGGTTTCTTAGGAGTCGTAGATTCACATCCTGAAGCAATCGCTGGAGTTTTAAATGGAAAACCAATGTATAAAGATAGCACACGTTTCCAAATTGCGGATGCTGCATTCTCATTCAACCAAACACCAGCTTGGAAAGTTGTACATCCAACACGTGGCACATTCGTATATGATGGATTACCAGGTGTAGCGAAGTTTGACGATTCTAAAGCTTATATCAACCAACAAATTCCAGATGCAGGACGTAACGTACCGAAGCTTGGCTTGAAATTTGAAGTAGTTGGCCAAGCAGACGATAACTCTGCAGGAGCAGTTCGCTTATACCGTAAATAATGAAGAAGCTGTTGAGAGGTTTTCCTTTCAACAGCTTTTTTTATCCCGCATTAACGGGCTGTAAAACTCCCACCTCAAAACTTGAGGATTACAAAGAAGTTTAGGTGGGAAATAAACAGCCCGTAAAAGCCCGATTGGTTCAACTAATAATCAGTGGGGGATGAAGAAAACCCCCACTGATTAAAGTTTCACTTTATGAGCAAATGTATTTTCAGTTAAGTAAAAACTCATATATAATGAAACTTCATATATAGTAATCTTTTATCAAGGTGAGATCTATATAAATCCATTTTGATTTTTCGACATATAGCCGCGGCTATGGATAACAAAAGGTGACCTGCACTCGTTTTCTCTCTTTGTTTTCACTATGTCTGGGCAGGAAAAGGATCTGACCGCTTCTATGCATGGCCGGATGCTCTCTCCCACCTAAAAAGAAGGGTTTTATGTCGGTTTTTTAATTTGTATTTATATACATAAAAGTGATTTAAGAGCGATAAAAATGTTTTATATAAATAGAGGGAGTGTGTAGCTGATGAATATCACTTCTATTGTGAAAAGACAAAAGGCGTATTTTTATAAAGGAAACACAAGAAATATAGAAGAGAGAAAAAAACATTTACAAAAATTATATGAAGGGATTGGGCGTTTTGAATCGGACATTTTTCAAGCATTGAAACTAGATTTAAATAAGTCGGATCATGAATCGTTTACGACAGAAGTCGGGTATGTATTAAAGGAAATTTCATTTCTAAAAAAGCATCTTTCTTCATGGAGTAAGCCGAAGCGTGTTCGAACAGCATTAACACATGTTGGTTCAAGAGGAAAAGTAGTTCCAGAGCCGTACGGCGTAACGCTTGTGATGGCTCCGTGGAATTATCCGTTTCAACTTGCCATAGCACCACTTGTAGGTGCCCTTGCGGCTGGAAACACGGTTATACTAAAACCGTCTGAATTAACACCTAACGTCTCTAACCTGCTTGCAAAGATGCTGCAGGAGTTATTTCCAGCAGAACTTGTTGCGGTTGTTGAAGGCGGAGTTGATGAGAGTACAGCCTTATTAAAAGAACCATTTGATTACATTTTCTTTACTGGTAGCGTTGGGATTGGAAAAGTTGTGATGGAAGCAGCGGCCAAAAGGTTGACGCCGCTCACGCTAGAACTTGGTGGTAAGAGTCCATGCATTGTACATAAAGATGCAAAATTAGAAGTAGCGGCACGGCGCATCGTATGGGGGAAGTTTTTAAATGCTGGACAAACATGCGTTGCACCGGATTATATCTATGTTCATTCTTCTGTGAAAGAACAATTTATAGAAGCGTTACGAACTGAAATACGAAATCAATATGGTGAACAACCGTTACAAAATGCAAAATATGTTCGGATTGTAAGCAAGCGTCATTTTGAGAGACTATGCTCTTTTTTACAGGATGGTACGATAGAAGTTGGTGGGAAATATAATGAGGATGCTTTGCAAATTGAGCCGACAGTTTTAACAAATATAACTTGGCAGGATGCAGTCATGGAAGATGAGATTTTCGGACCGATTTTGCCCCTTATGGAATATAATAAAATAGAAGATGTCATTACAACAGTTCAACAGCATCCAAAACCACTGGCCTTATATGTATTTTCAGAGAACAAAGAAATTCAAAAACAAGTTACACGGAACATTCCATATGGGGGAGGTTGTATCAATGATGTTGTGTATCATCTTGCTACTCCATATTTACCCTTTGGCGGGGTGGGAAATAGTGGGTTAGGAAGCTATCATGGTGAACAGAGTTTTCGCACATTTTCTCATTATAAAAGCATTTTGTTGCAATCAACGGCATTCGACATGAAAATTCGTTATTCTTCTACAAAAAGTGCTTTAAAATTTATACGAAAGTTGTTAAAATAGTGATGGTGTTTATCAGTTGGCGTAGCCGTATGATAAAAACCCCTTCAACGTGAAGGGGTTTTTCTGTTCAACATGTGTATCATGAAAAAATGAATCAAACATACTATATGGAATAGGAAAAAAGGCTGTTAAACAACCATTTTTGTTTGGATTGAAACAAAAAATAATATATATAAAACCAATACGTATTCATGAATATAAAAAATAAAAATTTGAGGTAGATAGGACGAGAAAATGAAAAAGATTATTAAAGTTGAAGCGGTAGAAAAACATTTTGGAGAACAAGTGATTATTCCACCTCTTTCTTTAGATATTAAAGAAGGGGAATTTTTAACGATCCTTGGACCAAGTGGTTGTGGTAAGACGACTTTACTTCGTATGATTGCTGGGTTTGAAACTCCTACAAAAGGTGATCTTTTACTTGATGATGAAAAAATCAATGATTTGCCACCTTATAAGCGTCATATGAACCTAGTGTTCCAGCATTACGCATTATTCCCACATATGACAGTTGAGAAAAACATTTGTTTTGGCATGAAAATGCAAAAGGTATCGGCCGCAGAACAAAAAGAGCGTGCGGAAGAAGCGATGCGCTTAACACAGCTACTTGAATTTCGTAATCGTAAGCCTTCAAAACTTTCGGGTGGACAGCAGCAACGTGTAGCGATTGCTAGGGCGATTGTAAACAATCCTCGTGTGTTATTACTGGATGAACCACTCGGAGCACTTGACTTCAAGTTAAGAAAAGATTTGCAGCGTGAATTAAAGAACTTGCAGCGTAACTTAGGAATTACGTTCATTTATGTGACGCATGACCAAGAAGAAGCCATGAGCATGAGCGACCGCATCGTTGTTATGAATAAAGGACATATTGAGCAGATCGGTACGCCTAAGGAGATTTATAAAGAACCGAAAACAATGTTCGTTGCGACATTCATCGGTGAAAATAATATTATTCAAAATGGGGAAACCTACGTAGCAGTACGCCCAGAAAATGTAAAAGTACGTTCGGTTGAGCAACCGATTATGCAAGAATATCACCTTGGGCATATTGAAGATATTGAGTTTGTTGGAAATATGGAAAAGCTTTATGTACGTGATGAAAAAACATCAGAGTTATTAATGGCGTATCAAACTGCCGAAGAAGCAACGCAGTGGAGCATTGGAGATAATGTATATGTAGGCTGGGTGCAAGAGGATGAGGTGACCTTAAATTGAGAAAAGGGAAACTACTCGCATTACCTACAGTTACATGGTTGCTCATCTTCTTTTTATTTCCACTCTTATTCGTATTAGCATTTGCGTTTCTGCAGCGCGGGGCATACGGAACAGTGGAGATGCAATTTACATTAGATAATATATCGCGCGTGTTTGACCCATTGTATATGAATACATTATGGGAAACAGTGAAAATTGCATTTATTACAACGGCTCTTTGTTTACTCATTGGTTATCCATTTGCGTATACGATCACAATTGTGGACCGAAAATATCGTTCCATTTTACTACTATTAGCAACAATTCCATTTTGGATTAATTTCCTTGTACGTTCCTATGCGTGGATTGTCATTTTACGTTCACAAGGCCTTGTAAATACATTATTACTGAAGTTAGGTATTATTACTGAACCGTTAAATTTATTGTATAATACACCTTCTGTTGTATTAGGTATGGTATATTCTTTACTACCATTTATGATTTTACCGGTGTATGCATCGATTGAACAACTTGATAAACGAAAGCTAGAAGCAGCATATGATTTAGGAGCAACACCATTTAAAGCATTTTGGCATGTAACAGTGCCAATGACAATGTCAGGGATTGCAACGGGTTCGATTTTAGTATTTGTTTCATCTATTGGAATGTTCGTTGTATCCGACGTAATGGGTGGATCAAAAGTAGCATTAATCGGAAACGTCATTCAAAATCAATTTTTAGGTGCGCGTGATTGGCCATTTGGATCAGCGTTATCTATCATTGTTGTTCTGTTCTCCGTTCTGTTAATTTACTTATATTATCGTGCTACGAAAGTATATAAATACGGAAACGGAGGGGAATAGACAAAAATGAAGAAGTTTTTAGTCTCTTATTCTTGGGTTATTTTATTGTTCTTGTATTTTCCGATGATGGTATTAATGATATATTCCTTTAATGATTCTCGTATAAACGCGGAATGGGAAGGATTTACACTTCATTGGTACACGGATTTATTTCAAAAACAAGACGTAATTGATGCGTTTATTAATAGTATTACCATTGCGCTTATTACGACAGTTGTAACAACAATTCTTGGCGTGCTTTTCGCAGTGGCACTGCACCGTTATAAGTATCGTTTTGAAGGTGCGATTAATGGACTGGTATATTTACCAATCTTAATTCCTGATATTTTAATGGGATTATCGTTACTTATTTTATTTAGCCAACTTGGCATGGAATTAGGGCAAACAACAATTATCATTGCACATATTACATTTAGTATTTCGTTCGTCGTTGTTATTTTGGCAGCACGTCTTTCCGGTATGGGGCGTGATTTAGAGGAAGCAGCAAATGATTTAGGGGCAACGCCTTGGCAAACGTTTCGTTATGTAACGCTGCCTGGAATCGCGCCTGGCGTTATTTCAGCGGCATTATTAACATTCACATTATCAATTGATGATTTTGTAATTAGTTTCTTCGTATCAGGTCCAGGATCAACAACATTGCCATTATATATTTATAGTATGGTGAAACGTGGGATAACACCTGAAATTAACGCCCTTTCTACAATTTTAATTGTTGTAATTGTTGGGTTAATGATTGCATCAGAAATATTCCGTAATAAAGGTGCAGACGGTGAAGAAAACTCTGGAGGGCATCTTCCACTATAAGAGTGTAACGAATTACAAAGAAAGAGGAGGTAATAAATCGATGAAATGGATGAAAACAGTAGCTGGTGCAGCACTTAGCTTCAGCCTTGTTGCCGGTGTATTAGCTGGCTGTGGTGAAAAGAAAGAAGAGCTAAATATTTATAGCTGGGCTGATAATTTTGATGAGCAAGTGTTAAAGGATTTTGAAAAGAAATATAACGTGAAAATTAACTATGATAAGTATGCAAGTAACGAAGAAATGCTTGCGAAGTTACAAGCGGGCGGTGCAAAGTATGATTTAATTCAACCGTCTGACTACATGGTTAAAACGATGGCGGAAATGAAATTACTAGAACCGTTAGACAAGAAAAACATTCCAAACATAGAGAATCTTGTTTCTAACTTTAAAACACCTCCGTTTGATCCGGAAAATAAATATTCTCTTGTGTATACTTGGGGTGTAACAGGCATTGCTTATAATAAAAAATATGTAAAAGAAGCGCCAACAAGCTGGAATGACTTATGGAACGAGAAATATAAAGGACACGTTACTGTATTAAATGACTCTCGTGAAGTATTAGGAATGGCTCTGAAAAAGAACGGATTTTCAAATAGTACAACAAATGATGCGGAGCTAAAAACAGCAGCGAATGATTTAGAAAAGCTACTTCCTAACTTGCTTGCATTTGATACAGATAATATTAAACAAAAGTTCATTACAGAAGATACTTGGATCGGAACAGTATGGTCTGGGGATGCAGCTTTCATTGCAAAAGATAATAAAGATGTAGAGTATGTTGTACCTAAAGAAGGCGGTACAATTTGGGCGGATACATTAGCGATTCCAAAAGGTGCAAAACATAAAGAGCTTGCAGAGAAGTTTATGAACTACTTATTAGATGAAAAAGTAAGTGTGAAAAACTACGAATCCATTGGATATAGTAATCCGAATGAAAAAGCTCGTGCTCTTCATAGTAAAGAATATCGTGATAATCACATGATCTTCTTATCACCAGAAGAATTAAATCGTACAGAATGGCTTGTTGATGTAGATAATAAATTAAAAGATTATGACCGTTATTGGACAGAGCTAAAAACAAAAGGGAAATAAGTAATGAAAATGCGGTTTCTAAATAGAAATCGCATTTTTTTTATAGTAGGAGGACATGCTTTGAAACGAAAATTACATCGATATGAGATGTTTTGTATTATCTTATTAGCGGCTTTATTTAGCCTGATTGCTTGGAGAGTACAAGCAGGTGATGTGACAGCATTTGATGAATATGTAAGAGGACTTGTAAAAGGCTTGCAAACAGAGGGATCGCTTTCATTTTTCTCCTTTTTTACAAAGCTTGGCTCTGCCATTGGGATTATTAGTACTGTTTTGATTAGTCTCATTGTTTTTTTTAAGAAGCGTTATTACGTAGCCATGGTCGTTTATCCCGTTGCTATACTTATGACACATCTTGTTAATAAAGGAATAAAAGAGATTGTGAAAAGGGATCGTCCGAGTTTAAATGCGGCGCTAGATGCCCTTGGATATAGTTTCCCAAGCGGACATGCTATGTTATCGACTATAACGTATGGATTCCTCGCTTATATTATTGCTGCAAATGTGAAAAACGTAGCCGGAAAGATTGTTATTACGATTGCTATGGTGATATTAATTCTATGGATTGGATTGAGTCGCGTTATTTTATCTGTTCATTATCCGACTGATATTTTAGCTGGTTATTGCGCAGGTGGAATTCTTTTAATCATAGCCATTTATTTTCATCGATTATTGTCAGAGCGATTTCAAATGAATCAAGAGAGGTAAAGGGTGTCCGAAAAGACTGATATAACTGGTTTTTTCGGACATTTTTTTTGTAGAATATATGCGACAAAATCAAAACGCGACTATTTCGTAATAAGCGATGTGATAAAATGTATGCAGATTCATTAATTATATAAAGTAGGTGATGGTGTGTGAAAACAAATGTACATAAGGTAGATAAATGGGGAAAAGTGGGTATCTTTCTCTATCAATTTCGTTATACAGTCATAGCGGCCTTGCTTGTGCTAGCGGTAGCACTTAGCATTTTTGCACCAAAGCTCCCAGGTGTATTAGGGGGAGATGGCTTCCAAACAAAGGGAGACTATCAAACGACAAAGGCGATTTTAGATAAAGATTTTAAGCAGTCACAAGATACGCTTCTGCTTGTTTTTCAAAAGGAAAAAGGAACTTCAAAAGAACAGTTTCATAAACGAATAGAAGAAATCGTAAAACAAATTCAAACGAAAGAAACATACGATTCGTTTCATCATCCGTTAGAAAATAAGGAAATGTTACAAGACGATATTGCGTATGCGACTATTTTATTTTCCGGAAAAACAAGCAAAGAACGGAATGAAAAAACATTACATTTTGCAAGTGAAGTGAAAAAGGAAAGCAGCAATGCTGTGAAGGTATCCCCAACTGGTTTTCCCGTGATTAATGATGAAATTAATGAACGCACACAGAATGATTTGAAAGTGGCAGAAATGATTGGCTTACCAATTGCATTTCTTGTTTTACTATTGTCATTTGGTAGCTTGATTGCATCGATCTTACCGATTATAAACGGGGCTCTTAGCGTTATTAGTACAATGGGTATTCTATATTTTATCGGCGTGGATAAAGAACTATCGATTTTTGTATTGAATGTAGCGCCTATGATTGGCCTTGCTTTATCGATTGATTTTGCACTGTTGTTTGTCAATCGTTTTCGGGAGGAGGTAGCACATCGTACGGTAAAAGAAGCGATAGCCGTTACGTATCAAACGGCTGGTCGGGCAATTGTATTTTCAGGCTTGTGCGTATTTGTTGGGTTATCAGGTTTGTTTTTCTTTGAAATTGATTATATTCAATCTGTGGCGATTAGTGGGATGATTGTTGTTGTAATGAGTATTTTATTTTCATTAACACTTCTTCCAGCACTGTTATCCTTAATCGGAAAGCGGTTATTGAAAAAGAATCAAGCTGCACCTCGTACATCAAATATGTGGCGGAAATTTGCTCAGTTTGTTATGAAGCATCCGATTATGATGATCATAGTTGTTACTCTTTTTATCATCGTGTGTTTATTGCCGCTGCGTACTGCAAATCTTCAGTTTCCAGGAGTAGAAGCATTGCCAGAGAAAAGTGATACACGAACTGCTTATGAAAGCTATGAAGAGTCATTCCATAAAATTGTAAAAGAGCATGCAGATGTTACTCTGATACTAGAAACAAAAAGCGATGTAACGAAAAAAGAAAATTTACAACAGATAGAAGATGTTGTTCAAAAACTGAAAAAAGATAAACATGTATACAAAGTAAAGAGTATGTATGATGAGCTAAACGGTATGACGGCAGAGCAGGTTACTGGATTGTTACAATCACCGCAGCGTGCGCAAGTAGAACCTGTACTTGAAGCATATACAAAAAAAAATAAAACAACCGTTCAAGTTTTCTTGCATACAAAACCACGAACGGAGACCGCAAAGCAATGGGTTCGTGATTTTAAAGAAACGTATCAAGATGATGGCGTGACTTATTATTTAGGGGGCATGACAACATTTCAACAAGAGCTGGAGGATGAAATTAAAGATAAAGTTGTCATTGGGATGTCTGTTATATTTGGTTCAACTTTTCTTATTTTATTAATTGCATTCCGCTCCGTACTAATCCCAATTAAGGCCATTGTTATGAATGTTCTTAGTTTAAGTGCAACAATCGGTATTGTAATCTGGCTTTTTGAAGGTGGCCATTTTGGATTAGAACAGAGCCCTGTGCTATTCGTGTTGCCAATCTTTATTTTTGGACTTGTTTTTGGCCTAAGTATGGACTATGAAGTGTTCCTTATTTCTCGTATTCATGAATTGTATGAAGAGACAGGAGATAATGATACGGCGACACTAGAAGGGCTTGTCTCAACGAGCCGTATTATTACGTCAGCCGCTCTCATTATGATTGTCGTAACAGGTGCATTTGCGTTTACTGATATTCTGCCAGTGAAGCAAATGGGGCTTGGTGTTGCACTTGCTATTTTTCTTGATGCAACGATTATTAGGCTCATGTTAGTGCCAAGTTTAATGAAAATGTTCGGAGATTGGAATTGGTGGTTGCCGTTTCGAAAGAAGAAAGAGAAGAAAATGGATTGAAAAAAAGCGTTCATCTTGTAGATGAGCGCTTTTTGCATGAATAGCATCGCCCTCTTTTTGCAAATAGTATGTGATAAGAACATTACATACATATAAAAGCAGGTGAAGACAATGTTTCGTTATTTTAAATTCAAGTTAAATGATACTGTACAGTTTGCAGAAAATGATGGGCACATGTATCGCATTGTCGGCTATAGGCTAGAAAAAGGGTTTTATCCAAAGGACGAATGGACACATATTATTTATGAATTGTTGCGAGAGTTTGATGGATATACCATGGATGCAGAAGAAGAGGAACTTGTAAAGGTGATTCAAGTGGAGGAAGAGTTTTATAAAATACATGAAATGTCGGGTTATCGGTACCCGATTAAAATGAAGCAAAAGCTGAAGTTACCCTGTCAAGAAACGATTGATGAACTATTAGACGCTTATAATGACTATAAGCGATTAGCTGATTTTTTCAAGGACCTATCATATGAGCAAAAAGCAGAGGAAATGCTACAAGAAATGAAGAGGCTACGCGCTTAGTAGACAGTCTGTTATATAGACTGTCTTTTCTTTTGAACGGTGCATAACGAAGCATTTTCCGGTACAATAGAAGAATGAATAGAAATAAGGTGATAGGTATGGAAACAAAGAAAAAGGGAGAATGGTGCGAAATTATAGTTCCTGCTAAATGGGATGGTATGATTATTGATTCGCTTTTAAAAGAAGAGTGGGGCGTCCCTAAAAAATTATTGCATCAACTTCGTATGGAAAAAGGAATTGTTGTGAATGGAGAACGGAAACGGTGGAGCGAGCCTGTAAGAGAAGGAGATAAGCTGCAAGTTCATATGTTTTTCCAAGAAGAGTATGGCGTTCAGCCAGAATTTCATGATCTTGATGTATTATTTGAGGATGATCACGTATTAATTGTCAATAAACCTGTGCAAATGGACACACATCCCTCAGATAAAGAGGGAACAGGAACACTTGCAAACTGTGTTGCCTTTCATTTACAAATACAAGGATTAGAGACAAAAGTACGTCATATTCATAGGTTAGATAAAGATACAACCGGTGGTGTCGTATTTGCAAAGCATGCGTTAGCCGGTGCAATTATGGATCGATTGTTAATGGAGCGAAATATTAAAAGAACATATATGGCATTGGTTGAAGGAAAAGTAAAAAAGAAGCAAGGGATTATTGATGCAGCGATTGGAAGAGACAGGCATCATGCAACAAGGCGCCGTGTTTCTCAAAAAGGTGATCATGCTGTAACGTATTATAAAGTAGAACAATATTTTAAAAAGCAAGATGTGACGCTTGTGACATTGCAATTAGAGACAGGAAGAACCCATCAAATTCGTGTTCATATGAGTCATATGGGTAATCCGCTTGTTGGGGATACGTTATATGGCGGGAAAACAACATATATGTCTTGCCAAGCATTGCATGCGGTACGTATTGCTTTGTTACATCCAATTACAAAAGAAAAGGTTACAGTAGAGGTTCCACTTCCTCAAAATCTAAATCATATTATGCAGTCTTTCCAAAAGTCGAACAAGTAAAGTTTGGCTTTTTTTTATGGAGAAATTTTTTTCTCTGCAGGAAATCGCTTATGAGAATAGAAGCTCGTAAATAGAAAAGAGAGGTGAAGGTCATTTGGCAAGATATAGGTTTATTATGGGGATATTTTTGGCGTGTCTTCTATTTACGCTAGTTGTATATCCATACTTACCAAATCATGTAGCGGTACATTGGAACCAGAGTGGTAAAACAAATGAATTTGTAAGGAAACAAGTTTTTGTATTATTTATTCCATGCCTCATTATTTTGTTACACAGCATATTGTATATAATCTCACAATACATATATAAGTTTCGGGAAGCAGAACAATACATTGTAAGGGGATTTGAAAAAAGTGTGTTTTTATTTTTGTTGTTTATTCATATGATTGTTCTCACCGTTGGTATCGGAATCAATATACAGTTTCAAACTTGGCTTACAATGGGGATTAGTGTATTCCTATTTATGATAAGTAAAGGATTTCAAAGAGGAAAAAGGAAGGAAGAGGAGCCTGTCGTGTTACAGAAAATACGTTTGTATAGTCAGCGTATTTTTCAAGGGATGGCAATTATGATTTTGGGTTGTTTATTTTTGAAACAAGAGTGGGGTTTTTACTTGTTAATTAGTGTAATTAGCTGTGGGTCAATTTCTTTTATGTTCTATATTTTATATGCATATACATTAGAAAACTATGAAACATAAAAAGAGCCTTCTATAGTAGAAGACTCTTTTTCTATTTACTTCGTAATAAATTGTTGTGTCCAGTAGTTTCCGCTTTCTACATATCCAACACCGATATGAGTGAAACCGCTATTTAAAATGTTTGCACGGTGACCTTCACTGTTCATCCAAGCTTGTACAACTTCTTCTGGTGTACGTTGGCCTTGAGCGATATTTTCACCTGCAGATTTATAAGAAATACCAAACTTCTTCATCATATCAAATGGAGATCCGTATGTTGGACTGTTATGATCGAAGTAGTTATTTTTTTGCATATCTTCAGACTTAATACGTGCAACTTTACTTAATTCAGCGTCTACTTTTAATGCTGGTAAGCCTTGTTTTGTACGCTCAGCATTTGTTAATTCAACAACGCGTTGTTCAAATTCACTTAAAGAGCCTTTTGTATCTTCTGCTGGTTTGTTTTCAGCAGGTTTTTGTGTTTCGTTGTTGTTAGTATTGTTATTGTTATTGTTATTGTTTTCAGCAGGCTTTTGTGCTTCTGGTTTTGCAGTTTCTTCATTTTCAACTGGTTTTTGTGTTTCTGGTTTCGCAGTTGGAGGTGTTACTACTTCATTTTCATTAGGTACTGTTACGTTTGGTTGCTCACCAGGAATGAAGCAGTTACCTTGTTGGAATTGAATTTGATTCCATTGTACTTGTGAGTTAATCCCCATAGATTGTAAGTAATTTTGCAATTCTTGTTGATTCATATGTTGCATAATCACTTTAGCTTGCTGAATATTTTGAACCTTCATTGTAGCTGGTTGCAGCGTTGCAGCCTGTGCATCTAGCGTTGATACTCCTAGAGTAAGTGCAGTCGCTGCTGCTACAGATAATAAAACACGTTTTTTCATGACATGTGTCCCCCTATGTAAAAGTTTTTTAACTGTTATCAAACAGATTTATGTTTGCCTGTCTGTCCGACTGACAAATTCATCGTAGCATACAAATTGCAGAAAAAAGGATGGAAAAAAATACATAGACTCTGAAATTTCCTTTTTTATCCTAGATGTAAAAAGGAGCTAGAAAGAGAGAAAACTAGATTGTAAAAGGGATTTTCAGCATGTTCTGCTTCACATGTAAAGGGAATAAATTGGGTATACTTACCTATTTGTGAAAGGAGGAAGGTAATCATAGCAAGGATTTAAGAATTTTGTTGAGGAATATAATGGATGATTTTTAACAAAACTGTAATCTTTTTGTTGTTCTTTTTCATGAGACAGTAACATATTTTTAATGTTGTAGCGGATAAAAAAGCGGCTATCCCTTTACATAGAGGAAAGAGATGGCCGTTTTCATATTGTTACATATATTACGAGTTGTATTCAATTGCTTCTAATAACACATCTACAATATGAACACCTCTCATTTTATGAGAAATGTTTTCTCGTTCAATTCCGAGTTTCATTTGTAGTAAGCAGCCTGGATTGGCAGTGACAATGGTTGCTGCATCTGTTTCGTGAACACGCTCCATTTTATAATCTAAAAATTCCATAGATAGTTCAGAATGAACAATATTGTAAATACCAGCAGAACCACAGCAGCGGTCCGCATCTTTCATCTCGCGATATGTCACGCCTTGAATGGCTTTTAGTAACATACGTGGTTCAGTTGCTGTCCGCATCACATTGCGTAAATGGCAAGAATCTTGATAAGTGATAATTTGCGGAGGAAGACGTAAATTATTTCGTTTATGGAAATCTAGTTCTACTAAAATAGCAGTGATATCTTTTATTTTCGTAACAAACTGTTGTGCGCGCTCAGCCCATTCTGGATCATCTTTTAATAAGTAGTCATAATCTACTAAATAAGCACCGCAACCACCGGCATTTGTAATGATATAATCGATTTTTAAATCTTCAAAGGCTTGAATGTTTCTTTTTGCAAGTTCTTTTGCTCCGCCTTTTTCTCCAGCATGACCATGTAGTGCTCCGCAACAACTTTGTTCTTTCGGAATAACAACATCGCAGCCAGCAAGCTGAAGCAATTTCATCGTAGCATTATTTGTTTCTAAAAACATCGTATCCATTAAACAACCCGTAAAGAAAGCAACGCGTTTTTTCTTCGTTGTTTCAGCTGGCAAAAATTCAGGGCGATCTTTCATTTCCTTCATTTTTGGTACTTTCGGTAAGACAAGATCTATTGTTGCTAACGTTTCAGGGAACAGCTTCATAATTCCTGTTTTATGCGTTAACGCTTGTAAACCAGAACGTTGATAAAAACCGATAAGCCCTGTTAATGTTCGCATCCGGTTTTGGTGAGGGAATAAACCTTCAAATACGACTTTACGAACAGCTTTGACTGGCATGGAAAACTTCTTGTTTTGGTTAATAATATCCCGTGCTTCTTCTAGTAAATGTCCATAGTTGACACCGGATGGACAAACGGGTTCACAAGCGCGGCAGCCAAGGCAAACATTTAATGTGTTTTCAACATCTTCATCGGGTTCAATTAAGCCATCAACGACTCCTTTCATAATCGCAATGCGACCACGCGGGGAGTGTGATTCTTTATACCCAGATTGAATATAAGTTGGACAAGTTGGTAAGCAAAATCCACAGCGCATACAATTTAATAATTCATCTTCACTGAGGCGCTCTTTAAATTCTTTTTGAATCTGGGTTTTGTTTAATGTTGTCATCGCTGGGCCACCACTCTTTTACGAGAGTCTTTTGCAAACATTTTTCCAGGGTTCATAATGTTATGCGGGTCAAACGCTTGTTTAATGCCTTTCATGGCAGCGATGCCTTCTTTTCCTAATTTTAATTCTAAATAAGGAGCCTTCATGGCACCAACGCCGTGTTCTCCTGTAATTGTGCCGCCAAGTTCAATTGCTTTTTCGAAAATTTCTGCAAATGCTTTTTCAGCACGATGCATTTCTTCTTCATTACGTGCATCTGTCATACAAGTTGGATGTAAGTTACCATCGCCAGCATGACCAAATGTACAAATGGAGATGTTATATTTCTTTGCTATTTCATTAATTGCTTCAACCATTGCGGCAATTTGTGAACGTGGTACAGTTGCATCTTCTAAAATTGTTGTAGGCTTGAGTCTTGCTAAAGCAGAAAGAGCGCTGCGGCGTGCTGTGCGGAGCGCATCAGCTTCTGTTTCATCCTTGGCAACACGGACGTCAACTGCATGCATAGAACGACAAACTTCGGCCATTTTTTCAATATCACGGTTTACAACTTCTGGAGAACCATCTTGTTCGATCAGAAGAATGGCTTTTACATCTGTTGGTAAACCAATTTGTGCAAACTCTTCTACAACTTCGATTGTTGGTTGATCTAAAAACTCCAGTGTTGCTGGAATAATTTTATTTGCGATAATTGCTGAAACAGCACGAGCGGCTTCATTGATGTCTTGGTATAATGCCAGCATTGTTTTCTTTGTTTCAGGCATTGGAATAAGTTTTAAAATCGCTTCTGTTACAACCCCAAGTGTTCCTTCAGACCCGATAAATAGACGAGTTAAATCATAGCCTGCTACATCTTTTGCTAATTTCCCGCCAGTGCGAATGATGTCGCCATTTGGGAGAACAATCTCAAGACCCATAACATAGTCACGTGTTACACCATATTTTAAACCGCGCAATCCACCGGAATTTTCATTAATGTTGCCGCCAATTGTAGAAATTTTCATGGAGCTTGGATCTGGTGGATAAAATAGTCCTTTTTCTTGGGCGGCCTTAATAATATCAAGAGTAATGACACCTGCTTGCACCGTAATTGTTAAGTTTTCTTCATCAATTTCTAAAATACGATTCATATGGCGGAAAATAAGAACAACGCCGCCTTCAAGTGGACATGTTCCTGCACAAAGGTTTGTTCCAGAGCCACGAACGTAAACAGGAACTTTATGATCATTACATACCTTTAATATTTCGGCTATTTCATTTGTATTGCGAGGTGCGACAACCGCATCCGGCATCGCTTGGAAATTTGGAGTCGCATCGTAACTATACGTTAAACGCCCCATATTGGACGTATCGACATTATCTTGGCCAACAATGGATACGAATGAATCAATAATATGCTGTTCTAACATTAAAAAAATCCCCCTCAAACTGTTATCTTGCTTATCCTACTTTCAACTGATTTATTTCGTAAAAGCTTGATTGATGAAAGCTAATCATGGGTGGAGGATGAAGAAAACCGCCACTAATGAAAGTTTCACATTATAGGAAAATAAGGATATTCATTTTGTAACAGTGTTTTCATTACAATCATAAGAAAGTGGTGGATTTCTTTCTATGTATAAACAACTGAAGATTAACTGGTTTTACCTTCTTTTTTTTGTTTGATTATCTAATAAGAGGAGAGCGAAATATAAAATGGTTAAATCTTTAAATTGTTTTGGGTCTAATTCTGTGTAATCTTCTATTTTTTTTAATCTGTAATGTAATGTATTAATATGAATATGTAGCATTTCAGCTGTTTGTTTATAGGATTGATTGTTTTCAATAAATAATCGTAGTGTTTGCATCAGTTCAGTTGCTGGCAGTAAGTGATAAATGGTACGGTGGAGAAACTCTTCACGTGTTTCAGCTGTAATATCTTGCAAACACATTTCTAAACGTAAATCTTCATTAAATATAATACCTTTCGTTTCTAAGGCAACAGCAAGGGCACGCAATGCTTGTTCATATGAAACGTGCATTTCATTGGGCATAACGGTTTGTCCAACACCAATATACAGTGTAATAGGAAATAAAGTTTCGCAATCTTGTTTTAATCGTTTTAAAAATTGAAAGGTCTTTTTCTTAGTTTCCGTGGCTGTAAATAAAATAAAACGGTCATTTCCCCAGCGTACAAAGAGTTCTTCCTTTGCTAATAAGTTTCGTATATGTTGCCAAATTTTTCGCTGTAGCATTGTGTCATCTTGATCGAATGAAAATAAAATGAGTTGTTTTTTCTTGTGTAAATTAATACCAAGTGTCTTGGCACGGTCGAGAAAGCTAGGAGACCAGTCGTTGCTTTGTAGCCAATCAAAAACAAATGCTTCATAGGAGCGTTGTTCGAGTTCTAATTGCTCTAAAAAATAATTTTCATGAATTAATAGTTCAGTCATTTTCCGCAATATTTCTCCATACTGAGAAATGTTTTCTGGTTCTCCTGTTATACCAATGACACCGATTACTTCATCATGGAAGAGAAGGGGGAGATTCATTCCTGCCTTTACTCCTTGTAAATGTAGTTCGTCTTCATTTGTAATAATGACTGTTTTCTTTTGTTTCGCACAGCGAAGGGCTCCTTCGTGAAATTGACCAATTCGTGCCGCATCTGTACTAGCAATGATTGTACCTTGTATGTCGATAATAATAATATTTTCAGTAATTAGCCTCCGAACTTCACGTACAATTTTGTTTGCTAAATCAGGAAAAAGCATAATTTACACACCTCTATTTCTATTTGTTGTACATTATATATGTATATAAATACAAATTAAAACATCGACATAAAACCCTTCTTTTTAGGTGGAAGAGAGCATCCGGCCATGCATAGAAGGGGTCAGATCCTTTTTCTGCCCCATGAGAAGTGAAAACAAAGAGAGAAAACGAGTGCAGGTCACCTTTTGTTATCCATAGCCGCGGCTATATGTCGAAAAATCAAAATGGATTTATATAGTTGTGCAAAGTAGAAAAATTTCACACTTTCCTCACAAATATTTGCTATTTTACAATTATAACGAAATCATTCGAAGATGGAGGGAATCTTTTGAGAAAATGGCTTTTTCTGCTATGCTTTATGCTTTTATTAACAGGGTGCCAGTCAGATTTATATACACCGATTGCGAAAAATAAAAACTTAATCATAACGACAAATATAAAGGAAGGTAGTATTAGTTTTATTGATATGCAGTCGAAAGAAACAGTCGCAACATGGTCATTACAGGAGCCTATTACAGGGATTGCAATGCTTCCGGGTGGAGAGAACATGCTTGTATACGGTAAGCAGTTAGAATATATATATGTATACTCATTAACAGAAGGAAAGCAAATTGAGAAATGGAAGACGGGAAAAGGGATTGCGAATGTGATTGTATCGAATGATAAAAAAGAATTGTTTATAGCTGATCAAAATGAGCAAAAAATACGTCTATTTACGATAAAAGGGAAAGAAACCGCCAGTGTACCTGTAGGAAAAGGCCCGCTTACAATGGTGCAACATGATACGCAATTACATGTGCTGAATTTTTATGATACGCAGTTATCTACAATTGACATAAAGGAAAAGAAAGTGATTCATTCCTTTATGGTGCCCCCTGCATCAACTGGAGCATTTGTAAGTGGAGACGGAAAAGAGATATGGATTGGCGGACATGGAGACGGAAAGCAGGTAAATGAAAAAGTATTGGTTTATTCGTTAGAAGATGGACAAATGGTCCGTTCTTTACATGCACCATTTATGCCGGTTAGTATCGCAGGAGATGAAACGTTCATTTATGCATTAAGTCACGGATCAAATACGCTGCGAAAGTTTGACGTTCGTACGTATCAAGAAGTAGGTGCAGTTGAGGTAGGATCCAATCCATTTGCTTTTTTGAAAAATGGAAAAGAAGGTTATGTAGCTAGCTATGATAGTGATGAAGTGTATGTGATTGATATGGATGAAATGAAAGTGAAACAAACGATTGCGGTAGGAAAAGGTCCATTTCAACTCACGCAGCGGGAAGGGAGAGGAAAATGAACAAACATAAAGTATTACTTGTGGATGATGAAAGTGATATGAGACAACTGGTTGGCATGTATTTAGATAACTTTGGATATGAGTGGGGAGAAGCTGAAAATGGAAAAGATGCCCTTCAGATGCTAGGAGCGGATCATTATGATTTTGTTATTTTAGACATTATGATGCCAGAGATGGACGGGATTTCAGTCTGTAAAGAAATTCGTAAAACTTCTGATATTCCCGTTATTTTTTTAACAGCAAAGGGTGAAGAATGGAATCGGGTTAATGGCTTGCGCATTGGAGCGGATGATTATATTGTAAAGCCGTTTAGTCCTGGAGAACTTATTGCCCGTATGGAAGCAGTATTAAGACGATATACGAAACATGAGCAACAAGAAGAACAGCAATATGGGTCCATTATGATTAATGAAAAAAGTCGCCGTATTGAAATCGAGAGTGAGCCGATTTCTCTTACTGTAAAAGAGTTTGATTTACTGTATTTTCTGTGCCAGCACCATGGACAAGTGTTTAGCCGTGAACAATTGCTTGAAAAAGTATGGGGATACGATTATGCAGGAAGTACGAGAACGGTAGATACACATGTAAAAACGATGCGCTTAAAGCTTAGAGAATATGGGAATTATATTCAGACAGTTTGGGGCGTAGGCTATAAATTTGAGGTGTAATATGCTTACGATGGTACAGAAGCTTTGGCTTACAGTAGTTTGTGCAGTATGTGTAACAGTTTCTTTTCTATATTTTGTTTCCTTATATTCGTATGAAAAGCTATATGTACAAAATATTGAGGATTCATTAACAATGGAAGGAAAGCGATTAGTTTCTCAATATAAAAAGGACGAGGATATAACGGTATTTGAAGAGAAAGTGAAAACTTTTGACAGTATCTCAAGTGCGGATTTAATCTTTGTGAGTAACCCTCGTGATTTAAGTGCTTGTTTACCTTTCGAAGTACATTATGACTCCCTTATTAGTGAGAATGATAGACAAGCGTTATTGGATGGAAAAACAGTTAAAAAGGTTGGATACGAAGAGCATTTTAATCGTAACATTATGGGAGTTGTCATTCCCGTTTTAGAGGGAAAGAAGCTAGTTGGGGTTGTGTACTCTTATATCCCATTAAAGGGTATTAAAGATTTAATATATGGTGTGGGATTTATTTTGGCGCCATTAGCACTCGTTATGGTTTTACTGACAATATGGATTGGTAGAAAAACTATCATCGCGATCACCAAACCACTGTCACAAATGGAGCGCGTCGCCAATCATATGGCAAAGGGAGATTTTTCAGATCGTATTACGATTACGTCAGAAGATGAAATAGGTAGTTTAGGAAAAGCATTTAACAAAATGGCAACTGCATTGGAAACAGAAGATGCTAAACGTAAGGAGTTTTTAGCGAATGTTTCGCATGAACTAAGGACACCGCTCAGCTATATTAAAGGATATAGCGAAGCCATTCTAGATGGAGTGGCAAAGGGGCAACAACAGTCAAAATTTACACAACTCATTCATAAAGAAGCCGGTCGTATGCAACGGCTTGTTCATGACTTATTGGATTTGGCACAGCTTGAAGGTGAACATTTTCCACTAAAAAAACAACCGATTGTATTCGCTCAGCTTATTGAAGATGTATTAGAAACGTATGAATTGAAATGTATAGAAAAACAATTGCGAATTTCAGCAAAACTTGATCCTGATATTATTGTAATGATCGATGAGGACCGGATGCAGCAAATTCTTCATAACTTACTAGACAATGCGATTCGCTATACAGATCATAATGGGAGCATTGATATACAATTAAAGAAAAAAGATAAGCAATGCGAATTGAAAATAAAAGATACAGGAATTGGTATTGATCCTGAGCATTTAGAACAGCTTGGAGCACGTTTTTACAGAGTCGATAAAGCGCGAAGTCGCCAGCATGGTGGAACAGGTCTCGGTCTTGCGATTGTAAAACAAATTGTGCATATCCATGATGGATCGTGGATTGTTGAGAGTGAAAAAGGAAACGGAACAACGGTTATCATACAGTTGCCAATGAAGTGAAACTTTGATCGGCGGGGCTTTATCCGCCACTGATCATTAGTCCTCACCAATCGGGCTTTACTGCCCAGAAATAGCAGAATAAAGGAAGAAGGAAGTATGCTTTTATCTTAATTTTCACGAGATAAAGTATGCTTTTTTTCTGTTGCGATCATGAAAATATAACAAGTGGTGAAGAGGGAACATGTAAATGGAAAAGAAAGGTGATATCTGTTAATGGAATTTATAGCCATTACTTTCCTTCATATAACAAAAAATTGACGATTTTATGAACAAAACGTTTGTACTTCTTTCTAATTCGTTCTAAAATAGTTATGGATGCTAAATTCTTATAAATCGTTGTCATTGTTGTTTGGATGATACTGGGGTGAGACAACTGGAGTATAAATCTATCAAGCCGAAAAAAATTTACGAAGAAGTATCGGAAGCTATTTTAACAATGATTAAAAATGGTACCCTAAAGCCTGGTGACAAACTTCTTCCTGTTCATCAATTAGCTGAGCAGTTTCAAGTTGGCAGATCTGCTGTTCGCGAAGCATTAAGTGCACTGCGAGCAATGGGCTTAATTGAGATGAAACAAGGGGAAGGAACATATGTGAAGAATTTTGATGCTTCATCATTGACAACACCATTAAATAATATGTTGTTAATGAAACAAGAAGACATTGTGAATTTATTAGAAGTGCGTAAAGTACTTGAATTAGGAGCAGTTCGAGCTGCTGCAGTAAAGCGTACGGAAGAGAATTTACAAAATATGAAGCATTGGTTATATGAAATGGAAAAAAGTATTGGAGATGAAAAAGCTGGTGAAAAAGCAGATTTTCATTTTCATATGGGTATAGCAGAAGCTTCACATAATAACATTCTGTTAGAACTCATGAATCATGTTTCAGAAATGATTGCTGAAACGATTGGTGAGACGAGACGTATTATTTTATATGGTGAACAAACGACAGCGGAACGACTTTTAGAAGAGCACCAAAATGTTTATGATGCAGTGTTGCAACAAGATGTGGAAGGTGCACAACAAGCAATGCTAGATCATTTAATAAATGTAGAACATATGGTCACAGGCAAAAAAGAGACGAATTCGTAATTTTCACTTTCAAAATTTTATTTTTCTGATAAGATAGAGAAAGGTTAAGTAAGCGTTTTCTTGAGGAAAGGGAAGGTCAGGCATAGGGGGTTATGCCTAGCTTCTCCTTTTTATTAAGTCATCTGATGACCATATGATTGTTGGCTACGTTGAAATGAGGGGGAATCATAATTATGAAAGTTACTTTGTTTGTTACTTGCTTAGTCGATATGTTTGAAACAAATGTCGGTAAAGCAACTGTTGAAGTGTTGGAGCATTTAGGTTGTGAAATTGAATTTCCAGAGGCACAAGTTTGTTGCGGACAGCCCGCTTACAATAGTGGTCATGTAGAAGCAGCAAAAGAAGCGATGAAGCATATGATTGAAACTTTTGAAGATGCAGAATACATCGTTACACCATCTGGTTCTTGTGCGACAATGTTTCACGAGTATCCACAAGTTTTTAAAGATGACCCAAAATGGGGACCACGTGCAAAAAAAGTGGCAGCTAAAACTTATGAACTGACACAATTTATTGTCGATGTGTTAAAGGTTACAGATGTTGGTGCTCATTTAGATGGGACAGCTACTGTTCATAAATCTTGCCATATGACACGTTTACTAGGAGTAAAAGAGGCGCCAGGTATTTTACTATCAAATGTAAAAGGATTAACTGTAAAAGAACTACCAAACGTACAAAATTGTTGTGGTTTTGGGGGAACGTTCTCAGTTAAAATGACGCAAATCTCTGAGCAAATGGTAGATGAAAAAGTAGATAGCGTGATGGAAACAGGTGCTGATTATTTAATCGGTGCTGACTGTGGGTGTTTGTTAAACATTGGCGGACGTATGGAGCGTTTAGGTAAAGAGGTAAAAGTAATGCATATTGCTGAGGTATTGAATAGCCGCTCATGAAGGGGGAACATAAGCTATGTCTATGAAAATCAGTGAGAAAAAATTTAATGATCGTGTTGATGATGGGATTCAAGATTCTTTTATGCGCGGGGCAGTATCTTCTGCGCAAACACGTTTATATACAAATCGATTAAAAGCAGCTGATGAATTGGGAAACTGGGAAGAGTGGCGTGATCTCGGTGAACAAATTCGTCAGCATACATTAGAAAACTTAGATTATTATTTAATGCAACTGAGTGAAAATGTATCAAAACGGGGCGGACACGTTTTCTTTGCGAAAACAAAAGAAGAAGCAGCAAAGTATATTCAAGAAGTAGCGAAAAAGAAACAAGCAAAAAAAATTGTAAAATCAAAATCGATGGTAACAGAAGAAATTAGTATGAACCATGCGCTTGAAGAAATTGGCTGTGAAGTGTTAGAGAGTGACTTAGGCGAATACATTTTACAAGTGGATAATGATCCACCATCCCATATTATTGCGCCTGCACTTCACAAAAATAGAACGCAAATTCGCGATGTATTTAAAGAAAAGCTTGGATATGAAAATTCTGATGATCCATACGAAATGACGAAGTTTGTTCGTAAGCAACTTCGTGAAAAATTTATGGATGCTGAAATTGGTGTAACAGGATGTAACTTTGCTGTTGCAAATACAGGTTCTCTTTGCTTAGTAACAAACGAAGGGAATGCTGATCTTGTTATGTCTGTTCCAAAAACGCAAATTGCGGTGATGGGTATGGAACGTATGGTTCCAACTATGGAAGAGCTGGATGTTCTTGTTGGTTTACTGTGCCGCAGTGCAGTTGGTCAAAAATTAACAAGTTATGTAACAGTGGCTGGTCCAATTCAAGAAGACGAAGTAGATGGACCAGAGGAATTCCATTTAGTTGTTGTTGATAATGGACGATCTACTATTTTAGGTTCTGAATTCCGTCAAGTGCTACAGTGTATTCGCTGTGCAGCATGTGTAAACGTATGTCCTGTTTACCGTCATGTTGGTGGACATTCTTATGGTTCTATATACTCTGGACCAATTGGTGCTGTTTTAACTCCGCTTTTAGGAGGATATGATGATTATAAAGAACTTCCTTATGCATCAAGTCTGTGCGGTGCATGTACAGAAGCTTGCCCGGTTAAAATTCCATTGCACGATCTTTTATTAAAACATCGTCAAGTGATAGTAGAAAAAGAAGGACGTGCACCACTTGCAGAAAAATTAGCAATGAAGATGTTTAGTATGGGTGCATCTTCTGCATCTTTATACAAAATGGGATCGAAAATGGCTCCGGCTGCGATGAGTCCATTTACGTCTGGTAATCGTGTAACGAAGGGTGTAGGACCACTGAAAAACTGGACAGACATTCGCGAATTCCCAGCGCCAAGTAAAGAGAGATTCCGTGATTGGTATAAAGAACATAAGAAAGGCGGGAATGAATGATGACGGGAATGATTCAAAACCGTGATTCCTTTTTAGAAAACATTGCGAAAGAACTTGGACGTGAACGTAAAACAGAAGGAGTGCAGCGCCCAGTATGGGAAAATAATGTAAATATAGAAACATTACAAGATTATTCAGAAGAAGAATTGTTAGAAGTATTTAAAAGACAATGTACAAACATTCATACAACTGTAATTGAAACGTCAAAAGACGAGCTGAGTGCAGCAGTTCGAAAGGTAATTGCTGAAAACGGCGGCGGACCTGTTCTATTATCGGAAGATGAGCGTTTTGATACGTATGGTTTAACGTCTTTATTTAGGGCTGAGTTACCAAGTCAAAATGTGGAAGTGAACACTTGGGACCCAGACAAAAAAGAGGAAAATATCCGTTTAGCGGAAAAGGCAAACATCGGTATTGCATTTAGTGATTACACATTAGCAGAATCCGGTACAATTGTGGTGCAAAGTCATAAAGGACAAGGGCGTTCTTTACACTTCTTACCAACAATTTATTTTGCAATTATTCCACGTGAAACACTTGTGCCGCGTATTACACAAGCAGTTCAAGATATGAATGCTCGTGTAGAGGGCGGGGAAGCAGTAGCGTCTTGTATTAACTTTATTACAGGACCAAGTAACTCAGCCGATATTGAAATGAATCTTGTTGTAGGTGTACATGGACCATTAAAAGCATTTTATTTTGTTGTATAAATGAGAAAACAGGCCTGCAAATGGCCTGTTTTTTTATGGGTAAATAGCTGTAATAGAAAATAGGAACGGTTCTCTTTTTTTGCTATATTGTTGAAAAAGGAGAGGATGACATGCTTTTTCATATGTATGCTTTCATAGTAGGAATCGTACTAGGTTCTTTTTATGGAGTGGTTGCTTCCCGTATTCCTATCGGACAATCTATCATTACACCTCGTTCTCATTGTTCTCATTGTCAGCAAACACTTCAACCAAAAGAACTCATCCCAATCATTTCATTTTGTTTACAAAAAGGTTGTTGTATCCATTGTAAAATGAAAATACCACTTATTTATTTAGTGTTTGAGATTATAACAGGGGTAGCATTTCTTTTTTCTGCACTTATCATTGGGATAGACAAACAACTCATTATCATATGGACGTTACTTTCTTTACTCATCATTATTACCATGACAGATCTTTTCTATATGGTGATTCCAAATGTTGTGTTACTCTTTTTTTCTTGTGTATTTATAATAGAACGTATTTTTATTCCGCTGAATCCGTGGTGGGATAGCTTACTTGGCGGTGGAATTATATTTCTTGTATTATATGTCATTCAAATTGTATATCCGAATGGACTTGGAGGAGGGGATGTGAAGCTACTAGCATTACTTGGATTTGTAATCGGGACGAAAGCAATTTTTCTTTCTCTTTGCTTTGCATCTTGTTTAAGTCTGTGTTTTTTTGGAGTTGGCATGATGCTACATCGTATTACACTTCGGCAAGCTCTGCCGTTTGGACCGTTTATTGCGGTGGGGACGTTTTGTTCTTTAATGACGATATATTTATTGAAATGAAGCTGGAGAAATTACATATACAAGTGAAATATGCCGGTAGCTAAAAACATTCCAAGGGATTCCTTGGAATGTTTGCTAATGTTTCATATGTGCTTGTAAAGGAATCATTTCTTCTGGTTGAATTGCTTCTAATTTATCTTCGGCAATTTTCGGATCAGTATTTGTTTTTGTTAAATAGTGATAGACCATACCAACGAATACAGAGCCACCAATAATGTTACCGATTGTAACTGGAATTAAGTTATGGATTGCACCAGCAATAGAAATTGTATCAGGATGTGGTGATACTAAAGCGAGTGCAAATAGTGATAAGTTTGCGATGCTATGTTCATATCCAGACAAGAAGAACGTAAAGACAAGAAACATCATAACAAGTATTTTTGCAGTATCTCCTTTTACTTGAGAAGGAAGGAAACAAGCAAGACAAACGAGCCAGTTACATAAAATTGCTTTGAAAAATAAATGCATTGTTGATGTACCCATTTTTATTCCAACGACTTCATTTAAAAGATGTTCGTTATTAATTTGTTCAAAAATACCAGTTGCATAAAATAGTAATGCAAAAAATATTGCCCCCACCAAGTTACCGAAATAACAAGCGCCCCAATTGCGAAGTGTATCGGTAATTGTTGTTTCTTTTCGTAAAGTTGAGACTGTAAAATACATTGTATTCCCTGTAAATAACTCAGCTCCGCCATATATAATTAAAACAAGTGCAATTCCAAAAAACATAGAAGCTGCTAAATATGTTGCAGGTGAATTTGCGATGTGAAAGAAATTTCCTAATTTAAAACATAGTACAATAGTAAAACCAATATAGATGCCAGCAAGAGCAGCACGAATGAAATATTGCATTGGGTTTATGTCCAACATTTGTTTTTTCTTCTGCGCAAGCTGTACAACGTAAGTTAATCCTTGTTCTAGCATAAATAATACGCTCCTTTAGTACATCGTCTGTAAATCCTTCTCTATATGAATAAACTACACGTACTTGCTCTTACTTTCAATAAGTTTGTGCAATGTTTCACAAAAAATACACACACGATTTATTGAAAGCGTTATCATGTTTGTTGTATAATAAAATGATATTTGTATCAGGTGGTATTCAGTTATAGAGATTAGGAGTCTATCTTCTATGCTTGTATATAAATCCATTTTGATTTTTCGACATATAGCCGCGGCTATGGATAACAAAAGGTGACCTGCACTCGTTTTCTCTTTTTGTTTTCACTATGTCTGGGCAGGAAAAGGATCTGACCGCTTCTATGCATGGCCGGATGCTCTCTCCCACCTAAAAAGAAGGGGTTTATGTCGGTTTTTTAATTTGTATTTATATAGAATAAAAGAAAAAGCGCTGTAATTACAGCGCTTTTTCATCCAAATTCTTTTGCTTATGTTGAACAGTTGTATCTTTAGATAAGAACCAACCACCTACACCAATTCCAACTAACACAATCCAGAATCCGATTTTCCATGGAGCTGATTCTGGGAATTCGTGTGGAATAACACCTAAAGCAGGGTGTGCTAATGTATAAACAGCAAGCTTCACACCAACCCAACCAACAATTAAGAAAGCAGCAGTTTCTAATCCTGGTTTGCGTTTTAATAGCTGAACGAAAGCTGATGCAGCAAATCGCATGATTACTAATCCGATAATCCCACCTGTTAAAATGACAAGGAATTGTCCTGTATCAAGTCCACCAACTGTACCAAGATTTGTTTTTGGTAAAGTCACTGCTAATGCGACAGCTGCTAAAATGGAATCAACTGCAAATGCAATGTCAGCAACTTCAACTTTGAATACAGTCCACCAAAAGTTTTCTTGCTTTTTCTTTGCCTCGGTTTCTTCCATTTCTTCAGGTACGTTCTTTTTCACGTATGTTTTGAATAGATGGTTACCAGCGATAAACATTAGGTAAATCGCACCAATTGCCTGTACTTGCCATACATCGACAAGGAAGGAAATGATAAATAATGATCCAAAGCGGAAGACGAAGGCTCCTGCTAATCCGTAAAATAATGCTTTTTTTCGTTTTTCTTCTGGTAAGTGTTTAACCATAATTGCAAGGACAAGTGCGTTATCCGCTGCTAAAATCCCCTCTAGTGCAATTAAAATAAGCAATACCCAACCATACTCCAATAATAATGATACATCCATGTACATTCTCCTCTCATTTGTATAAATCCTAAACAAGTGAAGAAAGCTTCCCCACTGTTTAGCTTCTCCATACTCCAGCCTATCAACGGAGGAAGAAATTGGAAGAAAAATACAAAAAGACCTCTGCCGTTGATAGGCAAAGGTCTGGCTAGACATATGTAATGACAATGTCAACAAAGCCGGAGGAACAATGTTCCACGTAATGACGACTTTGTTTCCGAGAATATATTCTCGGACGCTACTCCCCTTTGGAAATATGCTGTTATATTCTCATTATATGGATGATGTTAATGTTTGTCAACCTGTTAAAATATCTTCATTTGGGTATTTTATCTTTTTTCGTTTTTTACGTGCAAAAGAAAAAGCTAACGTTAAAGGTCCCATTTTTCCAAAAAACATCATGAAAATAATTGTTATTTTTCCGATTTCTGTTAATTTTGAAGTAAGTCCCATACTGAGACCGACAGTCCCAAATGCAGAAAATACTTCAAAAGCACTCATTAAAAGGGGAGCTTGTTCGGTGATGCTTAAAATTAAAATGGCAAAAAAGATAAATAAAATTGAAATGACTGTAATGGCGAGTGATTTTACAATAAGTCCATCTTTGATTGATTTTTTGAACACGACAATATCATCTTGCTCTTGTAAAAATTTAAGTACCCCTAGCAACATAATTAAAAAGGTTGTTAATTTAATACCTCCTCCTGTTGAAGCACTACCGGCGCCGATAAACATAAGGAGCATCATAAGCAAAAGGGATGGTTCTGTTAATTGAGCTATATCTACGGTATTAAAACCAGCTGTACGTGTGGAAATTGCTTGGAAATAAGCAGCCAAACCTTCTTCAAAGGGTGTAAATCCTTTCATAGAAAGAGGGTTATGAAATTCAAATATAAAAATTAAAATTGTAGCAGCTATATTTACAATAAGGGTAGAAGAGAGCATAAGCTTGGAGTGCAGTGTAAGACTTTTAAAGTTTCGTTTCCTTTTTATATCCACAACGACAGTAAAGCCAATTCCACCTAAAATAATGAGAGAGGAAATGACGAAATTCACGAGGATACTATGAGAGTGGGACATTAAATTATCACTCCAAATAGAAAAACCAGCGTTGTTAAAAGCAGAAATTGAATGAAAAAAACTATAGTATAATCCACGAGAAACACCGTATTTAGGAATCCATTCGAATGAAAGAAGCACCGTAGCGATGCATTCAATTGTAAAGGAAAAAAGAAATAATGATTTCGCAAGTCGGATAACGCCACCAATATTTGTTTGATTTAACGCTTGTTGTAATAAAATCCGATTTTGTAGACCGATTTTTCTCCCGAGCATAATGGCAATTAAAATAGCAAAACTCATAATACCAAGACCGCCAACTTGAATGAGTGTTAAAATGACAAGTTGACCAAACAAGGTAAATACTTTTCCGGTATCCACAACGCCGAGCCCAGTAACGGTAAATGCAGAAACCGTTGTGAACAAAGCATCTAGCCAAGAGATAGGAGTTGTAGTGGCAAGAGGAAGTTTCAATAAGCATGTTCCGATAACGGCTAAAGTAATAAAAGATAAAGTAAGGACACGAGGTGGACTCATTCCGATACTGATCCGTTTCATATAATGACACCCCTCTTTTTCATTTGCTGTTTATTCCGCTATTTGCGGGTGGTAATACCCCACCTTAAAATTCAGCAAAAAGTAAAGAAGTTAGGTGAGGGTTAATAATCAGTGGGGAATGAAGAAAACCCTACTGATTAAAGTTTCATTTTATAGTATGTGAAAAAAGTGTGTGTTGTATGTTGACAAAGAAAAGAGGCAGAGTTTATCTGCCTCGAAGCAATAGTGTATAGGATTATCCACGTAATTGTTGCTGCGCTAGGGAAACAAGACGTTTTGTTACTTCGCCACCGACAGATCCGTTAGAGCGAGACGCTGTATTCGATCCTAAATTCACACCAAATTCCTGTGCGATTTCATATTTGAATTGTTCTAGAGCTTGTTCAGCACCTGGAACAAGTAATTTATTTGTTTTAGCCATTGATAACACTTCCTTTTTTGTATTCCAGTTTATCTGGTTTTGGTGGGGAATGGAGAAATAATCCACTGAAAAGTCCATTTTATAAGCTGGTGTAGTTAGTGTATGTTTTATGTTTCTGCTCATACACGGAAGTAATCGGCGAGATTAGAATTTCTTGGATAATAAAAAAAGAGTAGCGTGTTAGCTACTCTTTTTTCAGTATGGTTGCTGTACCTTCTACAACTACCTCTTCCAATTGGTTGTAAACATTTGTTTGTAATGTAATGATTTTCTTATCATCGCGTTTTTTGATGACCTTTGCAACAACACGCAACGTGTCGCCAATTTTCACAGGTGCACGAAAGGATACGTTTTGTGATAAATAAATTGTATTTTTTCCCGGTAATTTTGTTCCCAAAACAGTAGAAATAAAGCTGGAAACGAGCATGCCGTGAGCAATCCGTTCTTTAAATATCGTTGTTTTTGCAAAAGAGTCAAGAATATGAATCGGATTTACATCTCCGGTAAGTTTTGCAAACGTGATGATATCCTCATCGGTAATCGTTTTGGTTAACGAAGCTTGATCGCCAACTTGAATCTCATCGTAATGAAGCTCCTGAACAGATTGTGCTTCTTGAAATGGATTCATGTTTTCCTCCTTCTTTTCCATATTGAAAAATGTTAGCCATCCTGATGTAATGGGAGGAAGAAAGAGACGAGTCTGTTTTGCAGTAAGTTGCCACATTTTCCTTACTTGATGGAAGTAAATAGATTTTTTGAGTTTTCCTCGAACTTTTTTACGAGGTCCAACTGTGTAGATTTGAATTCGTCCAAAAAACTTTCCAGTTGTTTTTGAGCCTCTTCACGTTGTTGTTGCTGTTGTTCGATGAATTGTTTCGTCGTTTCTTCAAATTGTCCACTTGTTTGAGTAAGAATAGACAATGATGTTTTCGATGGAGATAAAGTAAGCTGATGAATATGGTTGGAAAGCTCATTCCATTTTGCTTGCCAATCGTTAATTTGTTCATTTACAGAGTTACCTGTGACTTGTTTCACGTATTCTGTATATTGGTTGTTAAACTGAGAGGTGAATTGGTGCAGTTCTTTTTCAATTTCATCTACCCCTGCTGTTAATTTATGCAAAGCTTCCTGTTGTTGTTTTAACGTTTCCAAAGTTAGTTGTTCTAATTGTTTCCCTGCTGAAGAAAATAGGGAAAGAGATTGTGACCAATTTTTCCAAAATGCATCGACTAGTTCGTATGGCTTAGTTTCCATTGTTTGACCCCCAAATATTTTTTTGCATATTGTGAACGCAGATCATTCTGCTGTACCACCAGGTGAAGATGAAGATTTTTTTTCATCCTTTTCTGGAGAAGTAGAAAATGGAAAGAATGCATTGGTGTATAACGTGAAAAATGTCCGCAGCATATTTTGGTAGTGCTCAAAAGAAGTCGCGCATGTTGTTAAATATTGCTCTCCATATTCTGTTAAAGAATAAATTCGTTTTGCTGGGCCTCCTTCACTTGTATCCCAAGTGGAAGAAATAAGATTTTCTTTCTCCAATTTACGTAAAGTCCGATAGACATTACCTTGGTCAACAGAAGAAAAGCCAATATCCATTAACATTTGAATAAGCTTGTAACCGTGAAGACTCCAGTCTTTTAGACAGAGAAGTAGGAAAGGAACTAAGAAGTTTTTTGGCATGGAGTTTGGTTGTTTCGTTTGGTTTGTTTCCAAACTTTCTTGTTGTTCTGGTTCATTATGTAGCATGATTGTGCATCACCTCATGAATCAGTTAGATGGAATTTTTTACTTATAAGTGCAATTTACACCTATCTGTTTTTCTTGTCAATACATTTGTTAGAATATATAAAAAAATAAAATACGCACTTGAAGTTTTATTCAGAATATTAGAAAATAGAGAATAGGTTGAATTATTCCAAAAACGAATGAAGGAGTGTAGGAGAAGTGATTGATCAAAAATTCGATCCATTACAGGCTTGGAAAGAAGTTTATGAACAAACTGAAACGTTTTGGGGAAAAGCGCTCAATGAAACAATCCAAAAAGAAGAGTATTCTGCATGGATGGGGAGCGTTCTGGATTTAAACTTGTTTTATCAGAAGATGTTGAATGATGTAACGAAGAATTATTTAGAAAAAGTAAACATACCAACAAAAGAAGATATTGCAAGGGTTGCTTCACTCGTTATTAATTTGGAAAATAAAGTTGATAACATTGAAGAATTTTTTGAAGAAAAAACAGATTCCCTTGACCAATCACCTACGCTAAAACGTGATGTAACAAAAGTGAAACAAGATATTCGTACACTAGAAAATAAAATGGATAAGATTTTGGAACTGCTTGAGAAGCAGAATGAAGTGTTAGCAAAATTACAGGAACCAGTGAAAGCGCCAGTGAAAGTAGAAAATAAAAAATAACAGTGAAGTATGTTAATTCGTTTGAAAAGAGGATGGGAGACCCACTTTTACAAACGATAGCAACATGCAGGCACATTTTGTATGTACGATGTAACGGCATATCATTATGATTCGGCATATAGCTGAAAAATTCAATTAAGGGGGAACAGAAATGGTTCAATTAAATGGTAAAGTAGCGATTGTAACAGGTGGAGCAAAAGGAATTGGTAAAGCAATTACGGTAGCGTTAGCAAAAGAAGGAGCAAAAGTTGTTATTAACTATAACAGCAGTAAAGATGCTGCAGAAAAGCTAGTGAATGAATTAGGTGCAGAAGGTCATGATGTATATGCATATCAAGCTGATGTATCTAAGTTAGAGGATGCAAAGCGCCTTGTTGACGAAGCTGTGAATCATTTCGGTAAAGTAGATATCCTCGTTAATAATGCTGGTATTACAAGAGATCGTACATTTAAAAAGTTAAATCGTGAAGACTGGGAACGTGTAATCGATGTAAACTTAAGCAGTGTGTTTAATACAACGAGTTCAGCACTTCCTTACATATCTGAATCAGAAGCTGGAAGAATTATCAGTATTTCTTCTATTATTGGTCAAGCTGGTGGATTTGGACAAACAAACTATTCAGCAGCAAAAGCTGGTATGTTAGGTTTTACAAAATCGTTAGCATTGGAACTTGCTAAAACAAATGTAACAGTGAATGCTATTTGCCCAGGATTTATTGATACAGAGATGGTAGCAGAAGTACCAGAAGATGTTCGTCAAAAAATCATTTCGAAAATTCCGAAAAAACGTTTTGGACAAGCAGATGAAATTGCAAAAGGTGTTATATACTTGTGCCGTGATGGAGCGTATATCACTGGACAACAATTAAACATTAACGGCGGATTATACATGTAATGAGGTAAGAAGAAAGTGCATATCCATAGCAGGAATGCACTTCTTTTTTGAGGAAGGAAATCCATTATAAAGGAGATAGGAAGATGACTACATTCGTCACAGAATGGGAAAAACAATTGGAACTATATCCAGATGAATACCGAAAAGCATATCGTCGTTTTAAAAGAGCAAGTGAAGTTTTATTACGTGAACCGGAACCACAAGTTGGATTAACACCAAAAGAGGTAATTTGGACAAAAAACAAAACGAAGCTGTATCGTTACATTCCAAAACAGGAAAAAACACATTCTGTTCCAATTTTATTAATTTACGCGTTGATTAATAAACCATATATTATGGATTTAACACCAGGAAATAGTTTAGTGGAATATTTAGTAGATCGTGGTTTTGATGTGTATATGCTTGATTGGGGTACATTTGATTTAGAAGATAGTCATCTTAAATTTGATGATTTTGTGTTCGATTATATTGCAAAAGCGGTAAAAAAAGTAATGAGAACTGCGAAAGCGGACGAGATTTCTTTACTTGGTTATTGCATGGGGGGCACATTAACGTCCATTTACGCTGCCCTTCATCCACACATGCCAATTCGTAATTTAATTTTTATGACAAGTCCGTTTGATTTCTCTGAAACAGGGTTATATGGTCCGTTATTAGATGAAAAGTATTTTAATTTAGATAAAGCGGTAGATACTTTTGGAAATATCCCGCCAGAAATGATTGATTTTGGGAATAAGATGTTAAAACCAATTTCAAACTTTGTCGGTCCGTATGTGGCCTTACTTGATCGCTCAGAAAACGAACGATTTGTTGAAAGTTGGAAGCTGATTCAAAAATGGGTAGGAGATGGTATTCCGTTCCCTGGTGAATCCTATCGTCAATGGATCCGCGACTTTTATCAGAATAACAAGTTGGTTAAAGGTGAGCTTGTTATTCGTGGTCAAAAGGTAAACTTAGAAAATATTAAGGCGAATGTCTTAAATATTTCTGCGAAACGTGATCACATTGCACTGCCATGTCAAGTAGAGGCATTGCTCGATCATATTTCAAGTGTTGATAAGCAATATGTGTGCTTGCCAACAGGACATATGTCAGTTGTATACGGTGGTACAGCGGTAAAACAAACGTATCCAACAGTTGGGAATTGGCTTGAGGAACGCTCTAAATAAGTGAAAAACCCAGCTAGTGCAAACTAGCTGGGTTTTTTTATGTGAAATAACAAAAAATAGAGAGGTGAAAAATTAAACTTTAGGAGCATTGTTATGAAGTTAACATTAGGGAACTTGTTTTGGAATGAAGGAGCTTATATGCCTTGTTATCCAGCGCTGGAAAATGATATGATATGTGATGTGCTTATTGTTGGAAGTGGTGGAGCAGGTGCTCATATTGCGTATTTGCTAACCGTGCTAGGAATGGATGTTACATTAGTTGATAAACAGAAAGTTGCAAATGGAAGCATACTTGCAAGTACAGGATTACTACAATTTGTTCATGATAAATCGCTAACATCTTTGATCCATACGTTTGGTGAAGAAAAAGGTGTGCGTGCTTATCAGCTTTGTTATGACGCATTACAAACATTGGAGCAAGTAATTCCAATGTTAGATATGGATCCTTGTTTTATTTCAAGAGGAAGCTTATATTATGCAAGTCAGAATGCAGATGTTTCGTTCCTTCAAGAGGAATATCGTACGTTACAACGCTACGGTTTTCCGGTTGAATATTTTACGGAATCTGATATTAAAAAACGCTATTCATTTACAAAACCAGGAGCTTTATATACAAAAGGAGATGCGGAAGTAAATCCGTACATATTAACTCACGGTCTTATACATAAAGCGAAGCAGCAGGGAGCAGTTATTTTTGAAGATACAGAGGTTGTACATATTCAGTCTGTTCAAAAAGACCTTGTTTGCTATACAAAGGCAGGACAGAAAATTGTAGCGAAGTCGGTTATTATGGCTACAGGATATGAAACACTATTTGGAAAAAAGGAAGTAAACGCAACAATGGAAACTTCGTATGCCATTGTTACAAATGAACAAGAGCATTTTAATGGTTGGTACAATCAATCGTTAATTTGGGAAACTGCCCGTCCCTATTTATATTATCGCACTTATAAGAATCGAATTATTGTAGGTGGATTGGATGAAGCGATGCTATTGCAAAGATTTGGCGATACGAAGTTAATGCATAAGCGTGATTTACTTGTTGAAATCATTAAAGAAATGTTTCCGAATTTCACTGATGTAAAGGCTGAATATTATTGGGCGGCTATTTTTGGAGGAAGCCGTGATGGGCTTCCCAGTTTGAAGGAAGATGAAAAAATCCCTAATCTGTATTACGTATTAACGTATGGAGGAAACGGAACCGTCTATGGAATGGTATTCGCGAAAATATTTCAGAAGTTGTTTGCAAATAAAGGAGATACAGATTTTTCTTTGTTTTATCGATAGAAAAAAGTTAGCGAAGTGGTGGAATGAAAAATATAAAGAAATTTTTACAAAAACTACGTCCGGTACAGCTTATCGTTGTATTTTATTTAATCGCAGTAATTGTTTCAGTCATTTTATTAAGTTTACCATTTGTCATTCAGCCAGGTGTAAAGTGGTCCTTTATTGATGCTTTGTTTATATCCGTAAGTGCTGTGAGTGTCACGGGGCTTTCGGTTGTCTCAATTCCTGATACGTTCAGTACAGCGGGCATTATCGTCCTAGCACTTGTTTTACAATTAGGTGGATTAGGAATTATGGCGCTTGGCACATTTGTTTGGATGTTAACGGGAAAGAAAATCGGTCTGCAGCGAAGACGATTGATTATGGCGGATCATAATCAAGGAAATTTGTCGGGGCTTGTTGATTTGATGCGTTCTATTTTAATTTTAATCATTTCGATAGAAGTGGTCGGAGCATTGCTGCTAGGAACAAGATTTTTACTGTATTTTCCGACTTGGCAAGAAGCGTATTTTCATGGTTTTTTTGCAGCTGTTAGTGCTACAACAAACGGCGGTTTTGATCTAACAGGTCAGTCGCTCATTCCGTATCAAAAAGATTATATTGTTCAAATCATTCATATGCTCCTTATTATTTTAGGGGCAATTGGATTTCCCGTACTGATGGAAGTAAAACAGTATTTGAGTAAGAAAAAGTATCAATTGTTCCGTTTTTCACTCTTTACAAAATTGACGACAGCAACATTCTTTTCCCTTGTTGTTGTTGGAACAATTGTTATCTTTTTATTAGAGCGAAATCAATTTTTAGCTGGTAAGTCATGGCATGAAACGGTATTTTATACATTGTTTCAATCTGTTACAACGCGAAGTGGTGGATTAGCGACAATGGATATACGGGAACTTTCACAACCGACGCTTTTATTTATGAGCATTTTAATGTTTATTGGTGCATCTCCAAGTTCGGTTGGTGGAGGAATACGTACAACAACTTTTGCAGTTAATATTCTTTCCTTATATTCATTTGCAAAAGGGGGACGAACGGTTCGTGTATTTAAACGTCAATTGCATGAAGAAGACATTTTAAAAGCATCTGTTGTTATGACAATGGGTATTTTATTATGTGCTTCCGCTTTATTTATTTTATGTATAACAGAAAATGCCCCATTTATGAGCTTAGTCGTTGAAGTGTGTTCGGCTTTTGGAACGACTGGATTATCAACAGGTATCACTTCTGATTTAACGAAAATTGGAAAGCTTGTCTTAATTGTTCTCATGTTTATTGGACGTGTTGGCATTTTAACATTCATTTTAGCTAGTGGTGGAAGAGAACAACCACCACGCTATAAGTATCCGAAAGAGCGGATTATTATTGGATAAAACCCATTCTACCCGAAGAGGTAGAATGGGTTTTTTTAATCGTTAATGCCAAATTGTGGATGCATAAATGTATCTTCTGTTGTATCTTTTTTATTTTCCAACAACTGCCTATTTTCCTCTGCGATCCAACCGATATCATTTGTAGGATGAATCCATTCATCCCCAGCCATGATGGCAGGATCAATGTCATCACTCCAATTGTTGAGTGGACTATTCTTGGAATTGTATTGACTATCCCCGATCACGACATCATATTGATTTATAAAAGGTTGTTGCATCTGTTTTCCTGTTCCTTTAAAGGATGGAAAATTCATTTGATGCGGAATGGTTTCATTTAAAACTGGTGAATCAATCTTTTGTTGTTTCTTCAAAGTAATCGTTCCTTCTTTGTTATAATAGGAAAGTTAGCCTCTTTCCTATATAGTATTTCCATACTTGGACTGTTCTGTACTTGTCAACACTTCCCATCTATAATTTATGAAATTTTTCTTAAACTAATATAGCAAGTGATATTTCATTTTAGTGAGAGAAGGTATAGTTGATGGTGAAACGAAAAGTAAAACAACATGCAGCAGCCAATCATAATAAAACTCCAAAAGAAAGTCTGCCAGACGCGGAATTTGCGGTAGAGTATGAAAACGAAAATCCAGCGAAATATGCGAATCGTAATTCGAAAAAAGGGAAGACAAAATGAGACGTTTTTACAAACGTCTCATTTTTTTGTGGGATTTTTAAGTTTTTTAAATTGTTTGTAAATGTTCTGTTTATTAAGGTGGTTTCTAGTGATATCAAAAAAGTTTTGCGTTGATGCAAAAAAAGGACACATTTTAAGAATTCTTTCATATAATTTACCAACAGAAAAAAAGTTGGCTGAAGGAAAGAAGGGGGAAGAGGTGACACAACGAATGTATAATAAACTGATATTGTACGCGAATATATTACAAAAGCTCCGTATTATTAATGAAGAAGAAAAGAGTGCGATGCTCCAAATGATGAACAAAAAGGCTCTATAAAAAAGAGCTTTTTTGTTATGGGGGATCTGCTTAATTTTTATAGAGTTGGAGAAAGCATATTGACAAAAAGGGATTCTCATGTGATAATTCAATTAAATTTTTAGAATAATCAAAAAATGTTCCTTTTACATAGAAAAGGCTCAATAACGATAGAGATATTATCATGGGGGTGACGATATGTTATTTTTTTTAAAAAAGTGGAAAGAACTAAGAGATATTAAAATGGAGTTAGCTCTTCGTGATTGGTTTTATGGTACGAAAATCAGTTTATCTATGCGTACATCGAAAGAGCCGTTAACGTTTTTAGTCAATATAGAAGGAAGAGACAAAGGAGTATTTGCGGAAGAAGATTTTATTGTAGTGAACAGTACATGTGAGCCTGTATTTGCAAATGATGAAAAACCAGCTATAGAATCGTTTATGCATGCTGATATTTATAAAAAAAGTGATGCAGAATGTATTTTACAAGTTCAAACAGTTGATAGTCATTTAATGTCGGAGCTATATGGAAAAGAAGGAGAAGTTACATTTGAAAAACGTAACGTAGAGCGTGTTTTTGGAAAAGAAGGCATTACAGGGATTACGATCCCAATTGTAGAAAATGAAAAGAAGTTTGCTGATTTATTAGAGAATCAGGTTCCAAATTTTGCTGAAGGCGGCGGTGCAGCACTCGTTCATAATTATGGACTGATTGTATGGGGAATAACGCCGGAAGAGACGAAAAAATGGTTAGAAGGATTAGAGTATTTAATGAATTATCATGTGAAATTATTGATGATTAAAGGGACGAAAAGCTCTGTTATGTAAAAAAGAATCTCTGTAGGAAAAAGGCTTAAAGAGAAATATGTATGAAATGTGAATCAACAAAAATGAAAGCGTTTTAAAAATGATTTCACTCATAAAATATGGGTCTCCTTATTATATATAGATTACATGTCGCCATGTGAGGAGGAACGTATTTTGCGAGTTAAATATCATTTTCTGCCGAAGCAACAGGTGATCTTTTGTAAGGAAGATGATTCGGGAGAACAAGCGTTAAACATGATGAATGAGAATGGATATAGAGCAATTCCTGTATTAGCAGAAGATGAGAAACAATTTAAAGGAATCATTTATAAAGTAGATATTTTAGAATGTAAATGTAATGAAGGTTTAGAAGATATATATGCGAAAGGTATTATGGAAGATAAATCTGCATTTATTTTTGAAAAAGATTCTTTTTTTCGAGCTTTTTATGCAATTAGGCGTCTTCCATTTTTAGCTGTATTGAATGGATATAATGAATTTGTTGGTATTTTAACACACTCTAATGTATTCGATGTTATTGAAGATTCATTTGGGATGCAAACAGGAGGATATATATTAACAATTGCGACTCAAGATTGCAAGGGAACAATTAAAGAGTTAGGAACGTTATTAAAGTCGTATCACATAGGTGGATTATTTACATTAGATAATGGTGATCAATATATTCGGCGTGTGATTGTTAACATTACAGATGAATTAAGTGAAAAGGCATTAGGAATATTGATTGCAAAAATAGAGAAAAAAGGATTTCGGGTTAGTCATGTTGACCGTATATGAAGTTACCCCTCTCTATTTTTTGTACGCTTTAGAAAATAGGGAGGGGATTTGTTGTTGGAACGGTAAAAAATAGAGAGGGGCCCATGCGCCTCTCTCTATTTTTGTGTGGAAACAGATGGCGGAGATAGTGCAAGATCTGATAAGAAAATGAAATCTGCATGTTCACGTATTTTGGGAACGTGGGATTCGATTACACGGGAAGTAATTTCTCCAGGAGGTCCAACATGTCCGATTGCTACTACGACAGGGGTTTTTTTAATTTTTTGTAACAGTAGCTGTGCTTGTTTTGTAATATGAGATGACGTATACACATCATCAAAGAATAATTGGTTTTCTACAATAGGAATTCCCAATTCTTTTCCGATTTTTGGAACGACGCTTTTGGGATTTGTTTTACTATCTAAATAGAATAGACCATGTTTTTTACATACAGAAAGTATAATTCGCACGATTCTTTCATCAGCTGTTACTTTTGAGCCCATATGATTATTCATCCCTATTGCATGTGGTACCTCTTGAATCGCTTGTTCAATCCGATTTCTAATTTCATCATCGCTTAAATCAGTTGTAATTGCTTTAGGACCGAGCCATTCTTTTTTTCCCTTAATAGGTTCCATTGGCATATGGATAATGACTTCATGTCCTTTTTGATGTGCAGCTATTGCATCTTGCTTTGTTGATGGAAGAAAGGGCATTACTGCTACGGTAAGGGGAATAGGAAGTGATAACATTTTGTCGGTCCCTTTCATATTGTTACCAAAGTCGTCAATGACGATGGCAATTTTATTTGTATGAGCATGTGTTCGAAGAGGGAAAATTACAATAGGTAATAAAATAAAAAGAAACAAAGTAACGATATATTTACGCATATAAGAATTTCCTTTCTAATTAAAGAGATTTGGTAAAGGGACCCTCTTTAAACGGGTATTAATACCATTTGTAGTTTATTTAACCAACTAGATTCTTGCGTTTATCCCGCTATTTGCGGGCAGTAATACCCTTACTTCAAAGTTCGGACAGGAAGCAAAGAAGTTAGGTGGGGGATGAAGAAAACCCCACTGATCAAAGTTTCACTTTATCTAACTTTTTTCCTTCGAGTGGATAGGACTGACTTATTAGTGTGGGATAAATACAAATCTACAGTTATGATTTGCGTTTTTGTAAAAAAATAAACGAAAAAAATGTCGAAGTGCTGTAGAGAAAAAAATAAAAAGTGCCGTTTATCTATAGTTTGTAAAAAAATAACATGAAAAAAATGTCTATTATTGCGAATGTATTTACAAAGATAGAATAATTTGTAATAATTCTCAAAGTGAGGATAAAGATTTGTAAATTACAGGGGGAAAATGTTAGAAATTCTGAGTATTCTAATTTAAGGGTTATTTGTATTAAGAAATTAAATGTATGGATTAAAAATGAAGTAGAGAGTATGGGAGAATAATGAGGGGGATATGGATGTTTACAGCAAAACGGAAGTATACGATGGAAAGGCTTTCGCGTGATATTCATATGAAACGTGAAGAAATGATTCATTTAGGTTTAACAAATGGATTAGATAGCATAGAAACAATTCAAGTGAGTCAAGAATTGGACAAGCTTATTTTACAGTATCAAAGTTATAAAGAAAAACAGAAACCAAGATGGTTAGCATTAATTAAAACACCTTTTTTCAAAATAGAATATGGTGGGAAATCAAGTGCATTTTGGAAAATGTTTATGACTGATTTGATGAAATAAACATAATTATCTCTCTTAGAGAAGGATAATTATGCTGAATCCACTGTACGCGTTATATGGACAGTTGTTCCTTTATTTTATTTGCTATCTATCACAATGTGTCCATCATACATTTCTATAATTCTTTTGCATATGACAAGGCCAAGACCTGTTCCGGTATCTTTATTGGTAAAGAACGGATGAAAGAGGTGCTTTTGAATATGTTTTGGAATGCCTTTTCCTGTGTCAATAACATGTAGTTGAGCGGTAT
Organism: Bacillus sp. DX4.1; assembly: GCF_030348195.1. Taxonomy (NCBI): domain Bacteria; kingdom Bacillati; phylum Bacillota; class Bacilli; order Caryophanales; family Bacillaceae; genus Bacillus; species Bacillus sp. DX4.1. The sequence continues at coordinate 1,360,386 of NZ_JAUCFT010000008.1, forward strand.
ATGTATTACCGGCTACTTCAATTGTTAATGTATCACCGGCTGACATAGCTTCAATCGCGTTTTTGGTAATATTCAAAATCACTTGTTTCATATGATCTTTTGAACAGCGGATATAAACAGGATGGCTTGGTAAATGTGAAAAAAATGTAATGTTATGCAGAGTTGCTTCCGATTGAATAATTAATGAAACCTCTTTTACAATATCTCTTACATCCTATTTGTTCTGAGTAATCGCTGTTAGGTTGCCGAGGATAAGAAATTCACTAACAGTTTCATTAATGCGTTCTATTTCTTGTTCAATAATTAAAAATTAGAATTGATCTTGTTTATGTTTTTTTTTAAGAATGCAACGAATCCTTTAATACCCGTAAGTGGGTTGCGAATTTCGTGAGTTGTACTAGCGGCAAAAGTACCAACTAACTCGATTTTTCTTGTCTCTGCAGTAGAACATATTGAATCAGCAAAAGTAAAATCGCCATTAAAAATAAAGTGACGAGGCATTCTACTATAACAGTTTAATATAAAGTTGTTTTATGAATCCGTATTAAAAATGTAATGTTTTTATTCTGTGTTTAATCAGTAGCTAGTCCTATTCTATATGCTGAGAAGATGGGATAGGAAGCGCGAAAGTACAGAGGTTGATTCATCGGATTGAGCGATCGCTAGGAGATGAAAAACGCTTAACCTATGGTAACATCACTTTATTGACAGTCCTTTTTTTTGTTCAGTATAATGACTCTAATTCCAGCGAATTTAAGTGAAGGGTTGAAACAGAATGACATCTAATTATGAGAGAGAAGAAATTTCTCAATCTTTAAAAGTATTTATTGCATTATCACGTGCTCACCGTTCGGTTATGGATATTACAAATAAATCCATACAACATAACGGACTGAACCCAACAGAGTTTGCCGTGTTAGAAGTGCTATATCATAAAGGCAATCAGCCGCTCCAACAAATTGGAGAGCGTATTTTGATTGCAAGTGGTAGTATTACATATGTTGTTGATAAGTTAGAGAAAAAAGGACTCGTCAAACGAAATCCATCCCCAAATGATCGCCGTGTTATATATGCACAATTAACAGAGCGAGGAGAGGCATTAATTGCTTCTATTTTTCCGAATCATGAAAAAGTTATACATGATTCGTTTGAAATGTTAACAATAGAAGAGAAGAATGAGTTGCTATCTTTACTTAAAAAAGTTGGGAAATATGAAAAATAATACCGCCTGTTCTAAAGCTTTGAATGTGAAATCATCAAGGCTTTTTTATTTATCCCGCTATTTGCGGGCAGTAATACCCCCACCTCAAAATTCAGCAAAAAACAAAGAAGTTAGGCGGGGGATGAAGAAAACTCCCATTGATTAAAGTTTCACTTTATTATATTTTAAAAGCGAGTATCGCATTGAAAGGGATGTACCATTTCTAACGAATTTCGGTGAGGAATAAAAGGAGATTGGAAAAAAGAAATGGAACTATAGTAAGAGAACATTTAATAGAGAGAGGTGTCATAGTCATGTCATTTGAAAACTATGAATATAAACGTCCAAATACGGAAGAGTTACAAGAAAAATTTACTGTAGCCTTCGAGCAATTTGACAATGCAAAAACAGTAGAAGAACAAAAGCAAGTGATTGGATCGATTAATGAGATTCGTAATGATTTTAGCACGATGTATAATATCTGTTATATTCGCCATTCTGTTGATACAACAGATGTGTTTTATAAGGAAGAACAAGATTTCTTTGATGAACATTCTCCAATTGTACAAGGATATGTAACAAAATATTATAATGCATTGATGGGCTCTCCATTTCGTCAGGAATTAGAAGCACATTATGGAACACAGCTATTTGCTTTGGCAGAGAGTGAATTAAAAACATATTCAGATGAAGTTGTGAAAGATTTACAGTTAGAAAACAAGTTATCTTCACAATATACACAGCTGTTAGCGGCTGCAAAGATTGCGTTTGAAGGGGAAGAAAGAACATTATCACAGCTTGTTCCTTTTATGCAGCATACAGACAGAAATATGCGTAAACAAGCAAGTGAAGCCTATTATGGATTTTTAGCAGAGCATGAAAAGGAGTTAGACGGTATTTACGATGAACTTGTGAAAGTAAGAACAAAGATTGCAAAAACACTTGGTTTCCAAAACTTCGTTGAACTTGGCTATGCAAGAATGTGCCGTACTGATTATAATGCCGAAATGGTTGCAAATTATCGTAAACAAGTACTTGATTATATTGTTCCGGTTGCGACCGAACTACGAAACAGACAGCAAGCGCGCATCAGTGTAGAAAAACTTGCCTATTATGATGAGAACTTTGAATATGCAACAGGTAATCCAACTCCAAAGGGTGACGCTGATTGGATTATCAATCATGGAAAGACGATGTACAAAGAGTTATCAAAAGAAACAGATGAGTTCTTCAATTTTATGTTAGATAATCAATTAGTAGATCTTGTCGCGAAAAAAGGGAAAGCTGGCGGCGGTTATTGTACATATATTGAAAACTATAAAGCTCCGTTTATTTTTTCAAACTTTAACGGAACATCAGGTGATATTGATGTGCTAACGCATGAAGCAGGTCATGCATTTCAAGTATATGAAAGTCGTAAGTACGAAATTCCAGAGTATAATTGGCCGACTTATGAAGCATGTGAAATTCATTCCATGAGTATGGAGTTTTTTACATGGCCATGGATGAAATTGTTCTTTGAGGAAGATGCAGATAAATACTATTTCTCTCATTTAAGCTCAGCGCTTCTCTTTTTACCGTACGGTGTATCTGTTGATGAATTTCAACATTATGTATATGAAAACCCAGAAGTATCACCGGAAGAGCGTAAAGCTGCATGGCGCAATATTGAAAGAAAGTATTTACCACATCGAGATTACGAAGACAATGATTATTTAGAGCGTGGTGGATTCTGGCAACGTCAAGGTCATATTTATAATTCACCTTTCTATTATATTGATTACACATTAGCTCAAATTTGTGCACTTCAATTTTGGAAACGTGCAAGAGACAATCGTCAAGAAGCATGGGAAGACTATGTGCACCTTTGCAGGCAAGGTGGAAGTCAATCGTTCTTACAATTAGTAGAAACTGCAAACTTAACATCACCGTTTGCTGATGGTTGTGTCCAAGGGGTGATCACTGAGATTCAAGCATGGTTAAATGGAGTGGATGACACAAAATTGTAAAAATCAATGGTTGTTTTTTATAATTTTGCAATCGACACATGTATAAAAAAATGAGATAATAAATGAAAATTCAGATTTTTCAAAAGAGGTGTTTCTAAATAAGAGGCGCCTCTTTTCAACAAAAAAAGGGGGGATAATTATGCTTCAATCTAATATGAATGTTGGCATGGAAACATTGCTCCAATCATTACAATCGACAAGAAACACATTGTTATCAGAAATTGAGATGTTAAATGATACCGAAGTGAATGTGAAACCACGCCGTGATAAATGGAGTATCATCCAAATTCTTCATCATCTGCACCTTATTGAACAATCTGTGACATCAGCCCTTGTATACACACTTCAAAAAAGAGAAAAGAAAGTTGTTCCATTCAAAGATCTTCAGCCTCTACTTAATCGAACATACAAGCGAGAAGCTCCTCAACAAATGCAACCAACAGAAACGTTAATGAAAAAACAACAAGGGATTCAATTGTTAGAGCATTCGCGTAAAGAATTGTTACACACGCTCCATAGCATTGGAGATGAGAAAGAGTTGCTTGAAAATTCATTAAAACATCCTGTATTTCACGAACTCAATTTATATCAATGGGTTCAATTCCTTGATTTGCATGAACAGCGGCATCTTACGCAGTTGAAAGAAGCAAAATATGCGATTTTGCAAAGATAAAGTGAAACTTTCATGAGTGAGGGATTCATCCCCCACTTATGATTAGCTCTCACTAATTAGGCATTTACGGGCAGTTATCTCCCAATTACCTCTTGCTAAACTTTGAGGTGGGGTCATACTGCCCGTAAATGCGGGATAAATGAAAGGAGCAAGCTAAATCTTAGCTTGCTCCTTTCATTTTGAAGTTATATTTGTGCCGAAAACATCTGTATGCATATTTTCACTTCGTATTTTGGAATAATACAGAAGGAAAGTATAAAAAGGAGTTGAGAGAATGAGAAAGAAAACGAGAGAGCAAGAGCGCCAATGGAAGGCACGAAAAGAAAACCAAAAACCACACGGAAAAGTAAAGACTTTTGCAGAGCTTGTTGACGAAACGGAAAAAACGTGATGATTTCATCACGTTTTTTGTATGAATGGAAAAGTTAATAGAAAAGTTGTACCATTATCTTTTTCACTTGTGATGTCAATTTTTCCATCCATTGCTGTTATGACACTAAATACGACCATCATTCCAAGGCCGGTTCCCTTATCTTTTGTCGAATAGAAAGGGGAACCGAGACGTCTAATTTGTTCTGCATCCATGCCAATTCCGGTATCCTTTATGTACAATTGTATATGCTTATGATCTGGTATGAGTGTAAGAATAAGATCCCCACCGTTTGGCATGGCTTCAATACAGTTTTTCAAAATATTTAACAAGCATTGGTTAAACTTTTGTTTTTCACCCGAGATAAAAAATCTTTTGCTTTGTTTTGTATAGGATATACGAACATTTGCTAGGCTGGCTAATGGAGTAATGAGTGTCAGTACATGAAGTAATTCTTCTTCTATTTGTAGTACTTGTTCTTTTTCAATACTTGGTTTGGCGAATGTTAAATAATCTGTGAGTACATGGTTGGCCTGATCAACGCCATGTATAGCAATTTCTGTATATAATTTTCGATCTTCTTCAGAGCAATGTTCTGATTGGAGAAGTTGTAAAAATCCTTTTGTTGAAGTTAAAGGATTGCGAACTTCATGAGAAATGGATGCAGCCATTTCACCAATGAGGTGAAATTTTTCAGCGTTTATAAGTTCTTCTTGTAGACGGATTTGTAACTGTAGTAGGTTCATTAAATAAAGAATAAGAATGGTACCAACAATTGTACATAATTCGTATACAATAATATGGGGCATATAGTAGCGATCATTAGGAACTTCGGCAAGAAAAAAGGGAATCCAACCAATTCCATATACAAGGCTATATAAGATTGCAAGTGTCACTTTCATATTGTTGTTCCCTTTTTTGAAGAGTCCGTATGTAGAAAGCAAAACAACGTATAAGAAAATTGAAGCGATAACGGACGGAAGCACGCCGATGCCACCTAATAAGAAACGGTATATATTTAAAACGGCTAAAATGGCTCCGCCAGCTACTGGGCCGCCCGTTAATGTACCGACGATTAAAACGATATGACGCAGATCGAATTGAAATCCGTTCCCGGTTTTTGCTGCGAATGAAATGCAAAGAATGGTAGCACTGCTGCAAAATAAAATAAATACAATGGAATTTACTTTAGGGGAATGTTTCCCTTTCAGATTCCAAAACAAGTGATACATCAGCGTCATAACGAGAATAGATAGTATATTTAAAAAGAGGTAAATGATAAAGAGTTTCAGCTTCATGCCCTCCCCTCTACTTGCATACATAATGGTAAGTAAATATAATCATACTATTAAAATGTAAGAAAATGAATATCTAATTTCTGAAAAATTAGATATTTTTCGCCATTATACACATTATGTTACAATATGTGTTGACAATGAAAGAAGAAATTCCATGCATGGCATGGGAGAGGTTCGCGAACTCCCTCTATAAAAAACTAAGGAAACAACAATATCCTTAGGTATTGTTTTGTTTTTTTAATTGTGACAGTTCAAGAACGTTCTTTCTTCCTATTATTATAAGAGAAGGAGAATGAGTGAGATGAAAAAAGAAAAAGCAGTTGTCGTTTTTAGTGGTGGTCAAGATAGTACAACATGTTTATTTTGGGCAATGCAGCAATTTGCAGAAGTTGAGGCCGTGACGTTTAATTATAACCAACGTCATAAGTTAGAAATTGATTGTGCAGCTGAAATTGCCAAAGAGTTAGGAATTAAGCATACGGTACTTGATATGAGTTTATTAAATCAGCTTGCTCCTAATGCGTTAACAAGAACGGATATGGAGATTACGCACGAAGAAGGCGAGTTACCATCTACATTTGTAGATGGACGAAATCTACTGTTCCTATCATTTGCGGCTGTGTTGGCAAAACAAATTGGAGCACGTCATATTGTAACGGGCGTATGCGAAACTGATTTTAGCGGCTATCCAGACTGCCGTGACGTGTTTGTGAAATCGTTAAACGTTACATTAAATCTATCTATGGATTATCCGTTTGTAATTCATACGCCACTTATGTGGATCGATAAAGCAGAAACATGGAAATTGTCAGATGAACTTGGAGCATTTAAGTTTGTTAGAGAAAAAACATTAACGTGCTATAACGGAATAATTGGTGATGGTTGTGGCGAGTGCCCAGCGTGTAAACTTCGCAGAGCAGGTTTAGATACGTATCTACAAGAACGCGAAGGAGCGAACGTATAATGGAACAGAACTTTTTTGGATTTCGTATCGTAGAAAATTTACAAAAAGTTGATCAAGATATTAAGCGTGAACAACTGAAATATCATAATAAACGAGTTATGGTGAGCAAAGAATTTACGTTCGACGCAGCGCATCATTTGCACTGTTATGAAGGGAAATGTAAAAATTTACACGGTCACACATACAAAGTTATTTTTGGAATTAGTGGATATGTAAATGAAATTGGGCTTGCCATTGACTTTGGTGATATAAAAGAAATTTGGAAAAATGAAATTGAAATTTATTTAGATCATCGTTATTTAAATGAAACATTACCAGCAATGAATACGACGGCTGAAAATATGGTCGTTTGGATTTATGAAAAAATGGAAGAAGCACTTACAAAAGAGATTCGATCTAATGAATATAAAGGAGCACGCGTTGAATTTGTTCGTTTATTTGAAACACCAACAAGTTACGCGGAAGTAAGACGGGAGTGGATGCTCGGTGAGTAGAGTTCCCGTTTTAGAAATTTTTGGCCCGACGATTCAAGGTGAAGGAATGGTTGTTGGTCAAAAGACGATGTTCATTCGTACAGCAGGTTGCGACTATAGCTGTGCATGGTGCGATTCTTCTTTTACGTGGGATGGATCAGCGAAAGAACAAATTCGTCAAATGACTCCAGAAGAGATTTGGAAGGAACTTGTAGAAATTGGTGGTGAAAATTTTTCACATGTAACAATTTCAGGTGGTAATCCAGTGCTACTAAAAAATCTGGAGGCTTTTCTTTCTTTATTAAAAGAAAAGCAGATTCGAACAGCCATCGAGACGCAAGGAAGCAAGTGGCAGGATTGGTTGCTTGATATTGATGAAGTGACAATCTCACCAAAGCCGCCAAGTTCACAGATGAAAACAGATTTTGTGATGTTAGATTCTGTTATTGAAAGATTAACAGGGAAAGATTTTAGTTTAAAGGTTGTTGTATTTGATGATCGTGATTTTGATTATGCGATAAAAGCACATGTGCGTTATCCACATGTGCCGTTTTTCTTGCAAGTTGGAAATGATGATACAAAAACAACGGACGATACAATGTTAATTGGGCGGTTGTTACAACAATATGAATGGCTCATTGAAAAAGCTGTACATTGTAAAGAGATGAATGATGCAAAAGTATTACCCCAGCTTCACGCGCTAGTTTGGGGCAATAAACGAGGGGTATAAAGCGAAATACGAACTTGGTGATTGGAAAAGATCCGAGCATAATATAGAGTACATGAAGTATAGGATAGAAGGGATGCATTGAAAATGACAGGAAGATTAGATGAAGATTTAAAAGATGTAACGTTACTTGGAAATCAAAATACAAAATATTTATTTGAATATAGCCCAGAAATTTTAGAGACATTTGATAATAATCATCCAAACCGTGATTATTTTGTGAAATTTAACTGTCCTGAATTTACAAGTTTATGTCCAAAAACAGGACAACCGGATTTTGCGACAATTTATATTAGTTATATTCCGGAACAAAAAATGGTGGAAAGTAAGTCATTAAAGTTATATTTATTTAGTTTCCGTAATCATGGGGATTTTCATGAAGACTGTATGAATGTTATTATGAATGACTTAATCAAATTGATGGACCCACGCTATATTGAAGTATGGGGCAAATTCACACCACGTGGTGGCATTTCTATTGATCCATATTGCAACTATGGCCGCCCTGGCACAAAGTATGAAAAAATGGCAGATTATCGCATGATGAATCATGATCTATATCCTGAAACAGTAGATAATCGCTGATGAAAAAGGATCTGTATGTAGCATACAGATCCTTTTTTCTATTATATTATGCATGTTGATTAATAACTGTATAGTTTTTATGATTTACAACTGTAAGAGGTTCCATATCTAGTTCTCTAAAATTCTCCATAATTGTTATATCAACAATAACAGAGTTTTTATTTACTTTTTGAACGCGACCTTGCATTCCACCTTTAAATTCAATGATATCTCCAGTTTCTGCGATTTTCATAAGCAACTCTCCTTGTTACAGTTTTGCGAAAAAGAACAAGTTTGTTCTTTTTTTATTTCCCTTTATTTTGAACTATATTCCCTTGTTTGTAAATGTTTCCATGAGAAATTTTCAAAAAATAGACATTTTTCATAAGAAATGTATGATTTTTATATTCTGTGAGGGTATCATGATAAAAAATGATTATATCAAGATATAGGAGTATAATAAATCAGGGGCGGTAAAATGATGTTTGAAATTTTTGGAAGTGTAGGGGCGATTCTTTTATTTTTATTTTCATATAAGCAATTAAAAATAATTCGTATGCATGAAACCAGTACTTATTTTGATGGGCTAGATGATGTGCACGCTTCCGTAAATCATGGTAGCGGTGCGGATATGTAAAGAGTATGACTTTCTCTTTCTCCGTGGTATGATGACAATAAGAAAAAGCACATAATAATACAAGTGATGAGCGTTGAATGGAGAGTGGAGAAAATGCAAATTTCTTTTATTCGTCACGGCCGCTCGAATCATGTTACAGAATCAATGACAGCTCCAGTGTTTCATGAATGGATGAAGCAGTATGATTTGAATGGTGTGGTAAAAAGGACTGACATACCAATTAAGACGATCGAAGCGATTGAATCTGCAAAGCTCATCGTAACGAGTGATCAAAAAAGAGCGGTACAGTCAGCGGCGGAATTAACAGATTCGCTTTCTTTTATACAAAGCTCACTTTTTCGAGAGGCAGAAGTACCGTCTAGGTTTCTTTTCCCTAAATGGGTGAAATGTAAGCCTGAAGTATGGACCTTTTTAGGGCGCACATTTTGGATGATTGGATATTCTAAAGGTGTTGAATCATACCGAGAAGTACAAGGAAGAGCGAAACAAGCGGCAGATACGTTAGTTGGTTATGCGATGGTACATGCGCATGTTGCACTTGTGGGGCATAGCTATTTTAATATGATGATTGGTGCAGAACTGCGGGCTAGAGGATGGTCTGGACCGCCCATTTTTCATAGGAAACCATGGAGCTGTACAGAGTATACATTTCATAAAGCGATGAACGGAAATGTATTGAATACCAATTTCACATAAAAGCACACGATTCAAATAAAGAATCGTGTGCTTTTTTTTAAGAGACGAAAGCTTTTTTATATAGTGGTTTTACTAGATGAACATAGGGTTCTCCGACAAGCATAACTGTTTTATCTTCTTGGTAACCAAGCTTTTTATATAAAGAGAAAGCTCGTTTGTTTTCTAAATTTACAAGCAATGCAATTTTCTCATAGCCTTTTTCATATGCGGCAATTTCTGCTGCTTTAATTAGTTTTGATCCAATACCTTGTCCGCCATATGCTTTTGAAACAGATAATGTATCAATGTAATATTCATCAAGATCGGCTTCTTTTTCTAGTGTAATAGTTGAATCCTGTTGATTCTTTCGTAAGTGTTTGATGATTGGAGTATCCAGTTGCTCTGCATCACTGCCATGATAGGCTACGATGATTCCAACTGCTGTTCCATCTTGTTCTTCAACGAAACAGTTCTCATAGCTAAGTCGATTTCCTTTTTTTGAAAACCAAGATTCAAGCCCTGCCAATACTTCCATTTCAGTTGTGCCACCTGTCATTTTTTCAGCAATTTCGTGCAGAGCATTGTACAATAAAGGTGATATTGCTTTTGCATCTGTCTTTGTTGCTTTCCGAATCATTACTATCCCTCCTAGTTGTCTATTCTTATTGTAACATAAAATAAAATTTCAACCAATGATTCGGAAATTTGTTAAAGTGTATAAGATAAACCTGCTATTTCAGCAGTTCGGTGGGGGGGAACTGCTATGTTAGTATATGATAGTTGCTGTAAATGTCAGAAATTTAATATTGTCGACTTGTAGAAGATAAGATACAATGAAATATTGCAGAGAGGTGAAATACATGGATAAACAATTAGCGAATACAATTTTAGATCAACTGAAAAATGGCGAGATAAAAGAGTATGTTGCACCAGAGGATGTATTTTATACATTTCGTGACGTTTTAGTAAATCGAGAAGATTTTAAACATTTTAGTGGAAATGCACAGCGCGGAGGAAAAATTATTTATACATATATGGAAACACCGCGTTCTTAATAGAATGAAAAAGGAGAGGGGATTTATGGGAGAATTTAAACAAGGTATTTTGCCGCATTGGGATTACATGTGGAAAGATGGAACCGGAAGAAGATTTGTAGGGATGGTCATGTTCCCGGAGAAACGTAAACGTGCGGAAGACGTGATAGAAAAATTAAAGGTAGCATATGAGCAAGAAACAAAAATTCGAGCATCGGTAAAGTTTCAGCATACATATCAAAATGTAGAGGGAACAGTTGTATATTTTGATGAAGAAGCACCGGTTTTTACAGTTCAAGATAAAGATGAGAATTTCCACCATTTATTTATAAAAGATATTTTACGTGTTGAATATTGTTAATAGATAAGAACAGTCTTTTTCTTTTCGGTAATTCTCTATATTTTTGCAATATGTAGCACATTTCTCTTTTAAGCAAATCGTTTTGGTGTTAGGAGGTAAATTCTTCTTGAATTTTTCATAACACTAACAAATAGATGGGTGTGTCATAATCATTCTCCTTTTTTCATTGTAATCATATTTTCTTATAGTGTATTAAGAAAAGAAAGCCTATGTGCTTTTCTATGGATAAATGATGTGTAATCGGTTTCGAACAGCTTTCGTTTTAAAGTCTGTTCTTTTTTGTGTGATGCTGGAGAAATATATTTCTCCAGCATTTATCGTTTTTTGACAAAACATATTGTTATCATTTTTGGAAATATGGTTAAATTCGTTGACAAGTTTTCCGAAAAGCACTTTATTGACATGAGTTTTAGAATGTTGTTTCATAGTCTTTGTATTGAAAAAAACGGCTTGTCATGTCGAAAAGTAAAAGTTAAAAAAAGAAAGAATTTATACATACATCTTGTGTCTTGTTTTGAAACGTAATACAATATGTAGAGAAAATGAAAATAGATAGAGATATTAAAGATAGAAGGGGAGGGTCGGAAATGTTGGTTGCATATGATTCTATGACAGGAAACGTGAAGCGTTTCATCCACAAATTAAATATGCCGGCCGTTCAAATTAACGATGACCTCATATTAGACGAAGATTTTGTTCTTATTACGTATACAACAGGTTTTGGAAATGTGCCGGAACGTGTTTTAGAATTTTTAGAGCGCAATAATGCAAATTTAAAAGGCGTATCTGCAAGTGGCAATCGCAACTGGGGAGATATGTTCGGTGCAAGTGCAGATAAAATCTCATCCAGATATGAAGTACCTATTGTATCAAAATTTGAGTTATCTGGAACAAATAAAGATGTAGAATTTTTTAAAGAGAGGGTGCGGGAGATTGCGACACATTGAACTGAATAATGAAATCACGCAAATGCAAGATGGTTTCTATCAGCTGCATAAAGATAAAGAAGCATTAGAGGTCTTTATGGAAGAGGCGAGAGAGAATACCGTTCATTTTAATAGCGTGGCAGAGCGAATGGAGTATATGAAGCAACACGATTACTATTACAACGTTCTAGACGAATATAAGTTGGAGGAAGTAGAAGAAGTATACAACGTTGCATACGGTGAAAACTTCGAGTTCCAATCTTATATGGCAGCATCTAAATTCTACAAAGATTATGCGTTAAAAACGGATGATCAAAAACAATACTTAGAAAGCTACCAAGATCGCGTTTCAATCGTGTCATTATACTTAGGACGTGGCGATGTTAAAAAAGCAAAACAATTTGCAAGCATGATCGTAAAACAAAACTACCAACCAGCGACACCAACCTTTTTGAATGCAGGAAGAAGCAGAAGAGGCGAAATGGTGTCTTGTTTCTTGTTAGAGATGGATGACAGCTTAAATTCGATCGGATTTAATATTAATACGGCGATGCAGTTATCAAAAATCGGCGGTGGCGTGGCTTTAAACTTAAGTAAACTACGTGCACGTGGTGAGCAAATTAAAGGTATCGACAACGCAGCAAGCGGTGTTGTACCAGTTATGAAATTGCTTGAGGATTCATTCTCATATGCGAATCAGCTTGGCCAACGAAAAGGTGCTGGAGCTGTGTACTTGAATATTTTCCATTGGGATATTATTGAATTCCTCGATACAAAAAAAATAAATGCCGACGAAAAGAGCCGTATTCAGTCACTTTCAATCGGAATTATCGTTCCAAGTAAGTTCTTTGAGCTTGCGGAGAAAAACGAACCATTCTATGTTTTTGCACCTTATACAGTATATAAAGAGTATGGAAAACATTTAGATGATATCGATATTGATGAAATGTACGATGAACTCATGAGCAACCCGAAAGTGAAGAAGAAACCACTTGATATTAGTGCTCGTGATATGCTTATTAAAATCGCAATGATCCAGCTTGAGTCTGGTTATCCATACTTAATGTTTAAATCAAATGCGAATAAGCAACATCCGTTAAAGGATATAGGAACTGTGAAGATGTCTAACTTGTGTTAATTATCTAGCACCTTCTAGTAGAAATGCTAGTCGAAAACTCCGTTAAACGGGGAAAGCCTCAATTTGAGGTAACCTACCGTGCTAAATCTTATCTTAGAATGAAGCGTATTAGGTTCAGAAGGTATCTTATTATTTTGTATAAGACATAGATTGAAGAACATCATAAAATAATAAGAGACTTTCTGAAAGACTAAGATAAGTAAAAGCCTAACGACTATCCCACATGGGAGTAGGGCGCAAGCAATTGGCGTTCGAAAAGCGGAGCACCTAATCAGATTATGCTGTAGGTGATGATATAGTCTGTCCTGTATGGTGACATATAGCAGTTGCGTAAGCAACGGGCTGAGAGTAGCGACCTCAGTCGAACATTAGAGACTGAAATCTTCCAGTTACAAGAAACATCCGAAATCAATGATTACGGCACAGATGACATTATCCGCCGTGATATTAACTGTAACTTAGGATCGTTAAATATCGTGAACTTAATGGAGAATAAAGAAATTCGTGAAGCAGTTCATGCGGGGATGGAAGCTTTAACAGCTGTTTCTGATATGACGGTTATTCCGAATGCACCGACTGTGAAAAAAGCGAATGATGAGTTACACTCTGTTGGTCTTGGTGCAATGAACTTACATGGATATTTAGCGAAAAATAAAATTGCTTATGAAAGTGCAGAAGCGAAAGAATTTGTTCGTACATTCTTTATGATGTTAAATTACTACTCCATTGAAAAAAGTATGGGAATTGCTAAAGAAAAGGGCGAAACATTTAAAGACTTCGATAAGTCTGATTATGCAAACGGCACATACTTTGAAAAGTATGAAACAACAGACTACAGTCCTGTAACTGAGAAAGTACAGCAGTTATTTGAAGGAATCTATATTCCAACAAAAGAAGATTGGACAAGTTTAAAAGAACAAGTACAGAAAAATGGTTTATACAACTCATATAGATTGGCAATCGCTCCGACACAATCGATCAGCTATGTTCAAAATGCGACTTCAAGCGTAATGCCGATCGTAAGTCAAATTGAGTCAAGAACGTATGCGAATGCAACAACATACTATCCAATGCCGTATTTATCAAAAGATACATTCTGGTATTATAAATCTTCTTACGATATGAATCAGTTTAAACTGATTGATTTAATCGCAGAAATTCAAGAGCATATTGACCAAGGTATTAGTACAATCCTTTATGTAAATAGTGATATTTCTACACGTGAGTTAGCACGCTATTATATTTATGCACATAAAAAAGGCTTAAAGAGTCTGTATTATACAAGAACACGTAAGTTAAGCGTAGAAGAGTGCGTTGCCTGCACAGTTTGATGATGTGTTCGTACACAAATTGTCTGAGAAGCATCTAGAATAGAGAGTAAGACACCATGAGCAGGGTTTTTCTGACCCTGCTCATGCTTAATTATAAAATTTAAGATTCTAACGTGCGGTTAGATTTTCATTGCGAAATGGAAGTTTTACCGCACGTTAGAACGGTTTAATGATATAGAGAAGGGGCGATTCAATGCGCGCGGTGAACTGGAATAAAAAAGAAGATGATTTTAGTTTAATGTTTTGGAAGCAAAACATCGCTCAATTTTGGACAGAAGAAGAGATCGCTGTATCTTCTGATAAAAATACTTGGGTGCAGTTATCAAAGGAAGAACAAATTGCTTATAAGCGTGTACTAGGTGGCTTAACGCTTCTAGATACAAAGCAAGGTGGCGAAGGAATGCCACTTGTTCTTGTTCACCTTGAGAACTTACAGGCGAAAAGCGTACTAGCTTTCATGGGAGCAATGGAAGAAGTACATGCGAAAAGTTACAGTCATATCTTTACGACACTCGCAACGGAAGAAGAAATTGATGAGATTTTTGAATGGGTAGATACCCATTCGTTGCTTGAGAAAAAAGCAGGCATTATTACAGGCTACTATCGCCGTTTATTAAAGCCGCAAGTAACGAAAAAAGAACTGTACATGGCAATGGTAGCAAGTGTGTTCTTAGAAAGTTACTTGTTCTATAGTGGATTCTTCTATCCGCTTTACTTAGCAGGACAAGGGAAATTAACTGCGAGTGGTGAAATTATTAACTTAATCATACGCGACGAGTCCATTCACGGCGTATTCGTTGGTATTTTAGCACAGCAAATCTTTGCAAAGCTTTCTGCGGAAGAACAACAAGAAGTACAAAAGGAAACGATGGATCTATTAGAGGAGCTGTATGAAATTGAAACAGCATACACAGAAGAAATTTATACATCCATTGGCCTTGTAGAAGATGTGAACCGTTTCGTTCGTTATAATGCGAATAAAGGGCTTATGAATTTAGGCTTAGAACCACACTTTGAAGAAGAAGAAATTAACCCGATTGTATTAAATGGTTTACGTACAGATACGAAAAACCATGATTTCTTCTCTGTAAAAGGGAATGGTTATGTAAAAGCAATGAATGTTGAAAAATTATTGGATGATGATTTTGTCTTTAATTTTTAGTATTTAATATGAAATAATGAAAAAGGCTGTCTTATAAATTTTATAAGACAGTCTTTTTCATTATGATTCAGTTTACATAATCTTATTATATTCAGTCTATTATTTATGTGTATATAAAATTATTTATTTTCGGATATATTAAATTGACCACTTTATAGCGGTGTGTTAAATTAAAATAGGAACAAGGGATAATATTCCAATGTATTTAAATTATGGTATGGAATGGCGGCTGTAACTACAAGCTTATTATTAGCTACATCGGCATGTAGCATATCTGATGTATTCGGTGGTAAAAAAGAAGAAGTGAGCAGTAAGGAAGATAAAGCAAACGATAAACAAAATAACAATAATAGTAATTCAAACAGTAATAGCAATAATAATGAAAATAACAATAACAATTCAAACAGTAATAGTAACAATAATGGAAATAACAATAATAGTAATTCAAGCAGCAATAGCAATAATAATGGAAACAACAATAGCAATTCGAACAGCAATAATAATAATAACCAAAGTAATAATCAAAAACCCTCTGGTAGTGTAACTTTAGAGCAACATGGAGTTATAGTAACTGTGCATTCAGTAGAACAAGCCGAAGATATTGTACGTGTTAAATATACAGTCAATAACACTACAGACATACCTGTATCTGCTGGTGCCCCTGGTGCAAAAATTGAGCAAAACGGTAAAAGTAAAATGCCGACTTCATTTGAAGGAAATTGGGATCAAAGGGGAATTGTAGCTCCTCATACGAGTGTAGATGGAACAAACCTCTATACTTTACCAAATATACCAAATGAATTCGATTTTAAAATTACTCCAACGTTTCAAGATGATTCGAAAATAAATTTAATTCAGCCATTTATTTTAAAAGTTAAAATGTAAAATAATAGGATGATTGAATTATACATATTTTTGATTTTTAGCTGTAGGTATGATTAAAGTTTAGATGATTGTCTTCAAAGTGAATAGAATAATAATTGAAAAACACCTCATTAAAGTCGTAAGTTTCGATTTTAATGAGGTGTTTTTTTGCACTTTATTTTTATCACGCATTAACGGGCAGTAATACCCCCACCTCAAGATTCAGAGAGAAACAAAGAAGATAGGTGGGGGATAAACTGCCCGTAAAAGCCCGATTGGTGAGGGCTAATAATCAGTGGGGGATGAAGAAAACCCCCACTGATTAAAGTTTCACTTTATTATTTTGAGGTCTTTTTTAGATATGCATTATTGCTTGTGGACTAGGAAAAGAGAAGTTGGAGCTAATTCTGAGTTTGTGAAGAAACATTACTAAGAAAAATTGTATTTTATATGTGCTATTCATATGTAAACAGTATGAGAGACTGAATAAGTTATGTCAAAATGAATAAAGGGAAAAGAAAAAATAGAAAATAACCCATTTATAATTTCTCAATACTATTTAAAATATGCCGATTTTATCGATTTTTTTAGTTGAAGAAATTTTGGCTCAAAAATTGCATAAATATTTTGAATAATAAGGGGGTTTTAGGATGAAACGTGTAACGGATTTCATTTTGTGAAAGCGTTTTCTATCAAACTATCAATCTTTACATGCAAATTAGGTATATAAAGTAGGAGGAATGATAAGTGGGGAAAGTAGGAAAAGTAGTTGAGTTAAAACGTTCATTAGGACTTTGGTCAATTGTTATGCTAGGAGTAGGATATATGACACCAATGGTAGGATTTGATACATTTGGAATCGTTTCTGACAAAACAGACGGACATGTTCCAGGAGCTTATTTGATTGCATTATTGGGGATGCTATTTACAGCTGCAAGCTACGGCAAAATGGTAAAAGTTTTTCCTACCGCGGGCTCGGCTTACACTTATACACAAAAGACAATTAGTGCAAGACTTGGATTTCTTGTTGGATGGTCAGCATTACTGGATTATTTATTTTTACCGATGGTGAATGCACTATTAACGAGAATTTATATGTCTGCACTTTTTCCTAATGTGCCTGCTTGGTTATGGGTAGTTGGTTTTGTAATGCTTATTACGCTTATAAATATTATTAGCGTGAATGTTACTGCCAATTTCAATACGTTCTTAGTAATATTCCAAGTGCTAGTAATGGTCGTGTTTGTTTTTCTCGTTATAAAAGGACTAATAGCAGGAGAGGGAACAGGAGAAGTTTTTTCCATTCAGCCGTTTTTTCAATCAGATATACAAATATCGCCATTAGTTGCTGGAGCTACCATTCTTTGTTTTTCATTTTTAGGATTTGATGCGGTAACGACGTTTTCAGAAGAAACACCAAATGCAAAGAAAACGATTCCTCGAGCTATTTTTCTTACCGCTTTAATTGGTGGTGTGTTATTCATTACAACTACGTATTTTACACAATCTTTTTTCCCAGATGCATCAGTTTTTAAAGATCAAGAATCTGCGGCTCCGGAAATTGCACTATATGTAGGAGGAAAATTATTTCAAACTTTCTTTTTAGTAGGAACGCTTATGGGGACAATTGCTTCAGGATTAGCATCACATACGAGTGTGTCACGGCTATTGTATGTAATGGGACGAGATAATGTTATCCCTCAAAAGATATTTGGATATATTCATCCGCGTTTGAGAACCCCAGTTTACAATATTATTTTTGTGGGTATTATTTCGTTATCGGCAATGTTCATAGATTTGGAAACGGCAGCTTCACTTATTAACTTTGGAGCGCTTATTGCGTTTACCTTTGTCAATTTATCTGTGATTGCTTACTATGTTATAAAACAAAAAAGATATAAAACGGTAAAAGACTTTTGTAATTTCTTAGTAATGCCTATTTTAGGAGCAGGTACAGTGGCGGTGTTATGGTTTAACCTCAATATCCATTCACTTGTTCTTGGACTTAGCTGGGCGGTTGTCGGAATTGGTTACCTTTTATATATTACGAACATGTTTCGTTCAGCCCCTCCGCAAATGCATTTTGAAGAAGTACAGGAAATATAACAAACAAAAAAACACTGGGTTTTCCAGTGTTTTTTTGTTTGCAGGTTTTAGAGGTGCAAGAACTATGCAATATTGCATAAGTGATTCAACTATTCATACGAAATGCAAGAGAATTGCATTCATGTTACATCGAAAAGGCTGAAGGAATGTTGTAGAATGATATATTTCCAGTTGGCACAATTATTGCTTTATAACACTAATAACTATATAAAAATGAGGTGTTATTGTGGCAGTTAAGTCAGAAAAAGAAAATGGAACTCAACCTATGCAGGAAAAGATTGAGTTAGAAAATCCTTTAGAAGAATTTCAGGCTATATTAAAAGAAGCACTCCATGTTTTGTGTTATCCGGATGAAGTATTCGAGTTTCTTAAGAAGCCAATGCGCTTTTTAGAAGTAAGTATTCCAGTTCGAATGGATGATGGGACGACAAAAGTATTTCAAGGGTATCGTGCGCAGCATAATGATGCCGCAGGACCAACAAAAGGTGGTATTCGATTTCATCCAGATGTCACAGCAGAGGAAGTAAAAGCACTTGCGGGCTGGATGAGTTTGAAGTGCGGAGTTACAGGACTTCCGTATGGAGGGGCAAAGGGCGGGATTATTTGTGATCCACAGAAGATGAGTTTCAGAGAATTAGAGCTACTTAGCCGTGGTTATGTAAGAGCAGTGAGCCAAATTGTTGGACCTACTAAAGATATTCCAGCTCCTGATATGTATACCAATGCTCAAATTATGGCTTGGATGCTGGATGAATATGATCATATTAGGGAATTTGATTCCCCGGGTTTTATTACTGGAAAGCCGTTAATGCTTGGAGGATCACAAGGTCGAGAAACAGCTACTTCTAAAGGGGTATTATACACGCTCCAATTAGTAAGTGAATTGAAACATATTCCACTTCAAAATATGCGGGTAATCATTCAAGGATTTGGTAACGTTGGAAGTCATTTAGCAAAATATTTATATGATATTGGTGTGAAAGTTGTAGGAGTGTCTGATGCTTTAGGTGGCATTTATAATCCAGACGGTTTAGATGTTCCTTATTTGTTAGAGAATCGAGATTCTTTTGGTGTAGTATCGAATCTTTTTAGCAAAACAATCCCTAACCAAGAATTACTAGAAAAAGAGTGTGATGTACTCATTCCAGCTGCCATTGGAGGAGTTATTACAAAAAATAATGCAGAGCGGCTCGGGTGTAAAATTGTAATTGAAGCTGCAAATGGTCCGACAACGAAAGATGCAATCACAATTCTAGAGGAGAAGGACATTTTAGTTGTTCCAGATATTTTAGCCAATTCTGGAGGCGTTATCGTCTCATATTTCGAATGGTGCCAAAATAACCAAGGATATTACTGGACAGAGCAATATGTTGATCAATGTTTAAAAGAGAAAATTACATCTAGCTTTTCTAATGTATTTAATACGTCGAAGCATTTCGGTGTAAACATGAAAATTGCTGCGTATATAGAAGGCGTTCGTAAAATTGTAGAGGCATCACGTCTTCGAGGTTGGTTGCATTTTTAGTTTAAAGGGAGGAATCGTATGAAACTGGATATTTTATTAGAACAAATTGAAAGGCAACCGATTGGTTATTATTGT
This sequence comes from Bacillus sp. DX4.1, assembly GCF_030348195.1. Classification (NCBI taxonomy): domain Bacteria; kingdom Bacillati; phylum Bacillota; class Bacilli; order Caryophanales; family Bacillaceae; genus Bacillus; species Bacillus sp. DX4.1. The sequence goes on from NZ_JAUCFT010000008.1 coordinate 1,380,499, forward strand.
ATTGTGTCGAATCATCATCGATATGATATAGCAGTTACTTACTCGCAGCAATTTTTTGGAAAAGCAATGGTCACATCTATTCAAAATGGAAGAATGATTTTATTAAGTCAAGAAGACATCGAAGAAGAGCAATACTGGGCACCTAAGCTAGGAATTGAAATAGAAGATGTAGTGGATTTTCAAAGTTTTTTTTATACGATTCTCCAGTCACAAATGTTGTCTGAGCAGTATTAATATCACGTATAACCGGGAAAGAATATTTGAATGAGAAAGGAATGATATATTTTGTATTATGAGATTGTTATGAGCCCATGTTACGGAACAATTGAAAAGGTATCTATTAATGGAGACTCTCGGATTTATGAGTGGGAACCACTTTTTTCTATAAAAAATATGAATGGTGAGGTAGAAGTGATTAAGATGGGATGTAGCGGAGAAGTACATTCTTTAGAGGTAGAAGAGGGAGATAAAGTGATTCCAGGAATGGTATTAGCTTACGTTCAAGAAGATATTTTGATTGGCGGGAGCGATTAATCTCTCATAAAAAAGCTATTGTCAGATTAATTAAAAAAATCTGTTTTTAATGATACAATACAAATTAAGCAGTTTAAAGGAGGAATAGCAGAATGTTTTTCATTGCTCATAAAAAAATTAGACCTATTGTTTCTCTATCTATCGATCAATCTGAAAAGGAATGGAATATAGATTTTGAAAAAATGAAAGAATCTTTTTTGTTTTTAAAAAAGCAAGATCAATTATTTGCATACGTCCATGTTAAGGAGCTGTTATTAAAAAGTGAGCAATTAACTCCTGAAACATTACTCTCAAGTGCTATTTCACTAGACACAGTATGTCAGCTTAGCAAAAATATCTCTTTACCTGCTCTATTCCAAATTATTGGGGCACCAATTGCTATGGTTAAGAATGAAGACGGAGAGCTAAATGGTTATATAAGAAGAGAAGATGTGTTTGCAGAGCTATTTAAACAAGAAAATAAAAGTGTAGATTTACTGAAAATCATTTTAACGTCTATTCCAATGGGAATTTTTGTTGTGGATCGTGAAAAGAAAATTGTGAATTGCAATGAATCTGGTTTGAAGATGATTAAAGCAAATCAGGAAAAGGTAATGAATGTGCCTGCTGAACACATTTTTAATGGAGAACATATTAATAATGTGTTTGCGACAGGGAAAACGATTTTAAATCAGCTGCAAATAACAAATGAGATGGGAGTATTAGTTGATTACAGCCCTATTCCTAACTTTGATCAACAAATAGACGGAATGGTTATTATCGTGCAAGATTTACCGATGGTTGAGGATATGGCTATGGAAATTGAATATATTAAGGACTTAAATAAAGATTTAAATGCAATCCTATCTAGCATTTATGATGAAATATTAGTAGTCAATCGTAAGGGAGAATTAATTCGATATAGCGAAAGCGTTATTCATGACTTTTGGGGAAGGGACTTGAAGGAGCTTTTAGGAAAGAGCCTTTTAGAATTAGAGAGCAAAGGGCTATTTAGTCCCTCCGTTACTCGATTAGTGTTAGAGCAGCAGAAAAAGGTATCGATCGTTCAAGAAACAAAAAGTGGCCGGAAAATATTAGCTGTTGGAAATCCTGTATTTGATGATGATGGCAAGATTCATCGCATTATTATTGCATCAAGAGACATTACGGAAGCAACGAGATTAAAAACAGAATTACATGAGATGAAAAAGATATCAGAACAATATAAGAAAGAGTTAGATAGTTTTAAAAATCAGGATCGTTTTCTTAAGAAACTCATTTATTGTAGTCCGAAAATGGAGCAAATCATTAATCAAGCAAAAAAAATAGCTGATTTTTCTTCAACTGTTCTTATTTATGGAGAGTCCGGCGTCGGAAAGGAAGTAATCGCACAAGCCATTCATCAGCTGGGCAGCCGTTCTTCTCAGCCATTTTTGAAATTAAATTGTGGTGCGATTCCAGAACCGTTGTTAGAAAGTGAATTGTTTGGTTATACGAAAGGTGCCTTTACTGGTGCTGATAAAAATGGAAAAGAAGGATATTTTAAACGTGCAGACCAAGGGATTTTGTTTTTGGATGAAATTGGAGAAATGCCTTTACATTTACAAGTGAAATTACTTAGGGTGTTGCAAGAACAAGAAGTGATTCCGATTGGAAGCACTACATCTACGAAAATAAATGTACAAATTATTGCTGCTACGAATAAAAGTCTCGAAAAAATGGTGGAAGCTGGTACGTTTCGAGAAGATTTATTTTATCGCTTAAATGTAATTCCGTTGCAAGTTCCCCCGTTAAGAGAACGAATGGAAGATGTTCCAGTACTTGCATTTCATTTCTTACAGCAGTTAAATGAAAAATATAATAGAAACTATCATTTAACTCCTGATGCACTTAACTTACTAGAGTTTTATTCATGGCCAGGAAATGTACGAGAGTTACAGAATATGATTGAACGTTTAGTGGTATCAGCAGATGATCCAGTTATTGAGGCTGAATTTGTTAGTAAATTTTTAACTCCTGGATATGATTTTAAAAAATCAAAGCCGGTTATTACAAGAGTTTTACCATTGCAAGAAGCATTACATTCTGTAGAAGAGCAATTAATCTTACTCGCAATGAAGCAGTATAAAACAACGACGAAGGCAGCGAAAGCCCTTGGAATCAGCCAATCTTCTGTTAGTCGTAAATATCAAAAAATCGTGAATGACAAAGAAATGGAAGTTGATACAATTTCATATTTCTAAAAGGAAAAGGAGTAGCTTATATGAGCTGCTCTTTTTATTTAATCCGTAATTATGCGAAATGTAATAACCTATGCAAAAATGCATAGGTTTTTATGTTTTATTAGAGGGAATAGTCAGTTTTTTTAGGATTATTTGGTATTTAAAATGTTGGCACAATTATTGCTTATAGAATATATGAACGATCGACAAAGGGGGATTATATACAGTGCTAGATTTAAAAATGTATCTAAACGGTGAATGGAGAGATTCTAGTAATCGAGAGAAACGACCTATTATTAACCCTGCAAATGGCAAGGTTATCGCATATGCACCCGAAGGAACGATCGAGGATGCAAAGGAAGCGATAGAAGTAGCAAGAGCGACTTTTGATAGCGGGATTTGGTCAGAAACACCCGCTGCTGGAAGAGCATCTTATTTATTTAAAATTGCAGATGAAATTGATAAAAATATGGAAGAACTTACTCGCCTTGAAACAATGGATAACGGAAAAACATATCGTGAGGCAGAAGGTGATATTGGGGATGCGGCAGCTTGTTTCCGTTATTATGCTGGGCTTATTACAAAACCAGATGGACAAACCTATCATGTAGCTGATCCGATGCAAGCTATGGTAGTCAGAGAGCCAGTTGGTGTTTGTGGATTAATTGTTCCTTGGAATTATCCCTTACTAATGAGTGTATGGAAAATTGCTCCTGCTTTATCGGCTGGAAACACAATTGTATTTAAGCCTTCTGAGGTTACACCAATCACTGCAACAAAGCTATTCGAAATTTTTGAGAAAGTGGAATTACCAAAAGGTGTTGCGAATATGGTGATGGGTGCGGGACCAATAGTAGGAAATGAGATTGCGGCAAGTGAGAAAGTAGATATGATTTCCTTCACAGGTGGAACGAAAACTGGAAAGCACATTATGAAAACAGCAGCAGATAATATGAAAAAGATTTCGCTAGAACTTGGCGGGAAATCACCAAATATTATTTTTGAAGATGCAGATTTTGAAACAGCTGTCGATTACGCATTGTTTGGTATTTATGCAGGTACTGGTCAAGTGTGTTCGGCAGGATCAAGAATTCTCGTACAGGAAAGCGTTTACGATAAGTTTGTTGCTCGTTTTGTAGAACGTGCAAAGCAAATTAACGTCGGTCCTGGTGATAATCCAGAATCAGAGATGGGGCCACTTGTTAGTCAAGAGCATATGGAAAAGGTATTACGCTATATTGAGATTGGAAAAGAAGAAGGAGCGCAGCTTGCTTGTGGGGGAAATCGAATTACAGCTGATGGTAAAGGAGAAGGATTTTTCATTGAACCAACAGTCTTTGTCAATGTAAAACCTAATATGCGTATTGTTCAGGAAGAAATTTTTGGTCCAGTTGTAGTAATTCAAAAGTTCAAAGATGAACGAGAAGCAATTGAACTTGCAAATGGTACAGATTATGGTCTAGCTGGAGGAGTGTTTACAGTTGATGGGGCAAAAGCGATGCGTGTAATTCGTAGACTTCGTGCAGGCATTACTTGGATTAACAGCTATCATCCAACATATAATGAAGCGCCTTGGGGTGGATATAAACAAAGTGGTATTGGTCGTGGATTAGGTACGTTTGGTTTAGAAGAATTCCAGGAAATTAAACAGATTAATATAAATTTGGAAGTAGAACCAATTGGTTGGTTTGCAAAATAAAAATGATATAGGAGTGGTAGAGATGGGGACGAATGTACAAAGTAAATCTACGGAACAAGATGTGAATTACAATGGTGTTAATGATTATATTACGAAAGTACTTCAATTAATTGAAAAGGATAAAGTATCTGAGGAAGAAGCAAGCTGGATTACAAAAGAAACAGTAGAAGGATTCCGAGAGCACGTAAACCCTGGTTTCCTTGCATACAGAAAAACGGTAACAAAAGATGGACAATTTGCAGCTGTAGAATGGTCTGATGAAGGATCTTGCTTTATGGATATCAATGGTAAAAAGTATATTGATTGTTTAGGTGGATTTGGAATTTATAATGTTGGACACCGTAATCCAAAAGTAGTAAAAGCTGTAACAGATCAATTAAAACGCCAAGCACTTCATAGTCAAGATTTGTTAGATCCGCTTCGGGCTATTCTTGCGAAAATTTTGGCGGATATTACGCCTGGCGATTTAAAATATGCTTTCTTTACAAATAGCGGAACAGAAAGTGTAGAAGCAGCATTGAAACTGGCAAAAATGTACAGTGAACGGACAACTTTTATTTCAACAACACGTGCTTTTCATGGAAAAAGCCTTGGTTCATTATCTGGAACAGCAAAAGGAATGTTCCGTAAGCCGTTCTTACCATTAATTCCAGGTTTTCGCCATGTTCCATTCGGTGATATTGATATGATGAGAAAAACATTTGAAACATGTGCGTTAGTAGGAGAAGATGTTGCCGCTGTTATTCTAGAACCAATTCAAGGAGAGGGCGGGATTATTTTACCTCCAGAAAACTACTTGAAACAAGTGAGAGAATTATGTGATGAGTACGGATCTTTACTTATTTTCGATGAAGTCCAAACAGGAATGGGACGCACAGGGAAAATGTTTGCAGCAGAATTGTACGATGTTGTTCCAGATGTTATTTGTCTTGCGAAAGCCTTTGGCGGAGGTGTCATGCCTGCGGGTGCAATTGTTGCCAAAGAAAAAGTATTTAAAAGTTGGTTTGAAAACCCATTCATGCACACAACAACATTCGGTGGGAACCCACTTGCATGTGCAGCTGCAATCGCAACAATTCATGTTTTATTGGAAGAAAAATTACCGGAAAGAGCAGCGGAAGTCGGAAAATATTTCTTGCAAGGACTGAAGGCAGCAGCGAAAGGACATGAAGATAAAGTATTTGAAATTCGTGGTCAAGGTTTAATGATTGGTATCGAATTCCATAAAGATGAAATTGGTTATGAAGTATCCAAAGCGATGTTTGATCAAGGAATCCTTGTTGCGGGAACGTTAATTAACTCTAAAACAATCCGTATTGAGCCGTCCCTCACAATCAGTTATGAAGAAGTAGATACTGTAATCAATGCATTTAAAGAAGTACTATCTCAAGTGAAAGTACAATAGTCCTCTTATCCTGCATTAACGGAAAGTAAGCCCCCGCTTCAAGATTTAAAGAAATGTATAGAAGAAAGGCGGGGCTTATTCTTAGTAAGGGATGAAGAATAAGCTCACTGAGAAAAGTTTCACTTTATAAAATAACTTGTAAATACAAACCAGTAAACCATCATGTTGCATTTCTTTATAGTGGGCTTTACTGGTTTTTTACTATAGGAGGAGAGGGAGTGGAAGGAGCATTACAGGGAATCAAAATTGTTGATTTATCTCGCGTTCTTGCTGGTCCTTTTTGTACGATGATTCTCGGTGATTTAGGGGCTGAGGTAATAAAAATTGAGAATGTAGTAAACGGTGATGATACAAGAGAGTGGGGACCGCCTTTCGTTGGAGGAGAAAGTGCCTATTTTCTTTGTGCAAATCGCAATAAACAATCCCTTACATTAAATTTGAAATCGGAAATGGGAAAGGATATTTTGAAAAATCTTATTTCTGATGCTGATATTGTCGTGCAAAATTTCAAACCGGGAACACTTGAGCGAATGGGGCTTGGGTATGAGACGTTAAAAACAGTGAAGGAAGATATTATTCTAGCTTCTATTAGTGGCTTTGGTCAGAATGGTCCCGCTTCGCATCTTCCAGGCTATGACTATATGATTCAAGCAATGAGCGGTCTAATGAGTATAACAGGAGAAAGTGATAGAGAACCGGCGAAAGTAGGTGTTGCGATTTCAGATGTGCTGACAGGTCTCTTTACGTGCATTGGGATTTTAGCAGCTTTGCAGCATCGAAATAGAACAGGAGAAGGACAAGAAGTAGATATTTCTTTATTTGATTCACAACTAGCTGCATTAGTAAATGTGGCTAGCAATTATTTGTGCACAGGAGAGCTTCCGTTAAGACTTGGTAATCAGCACCCGAATATCGTTCCTTATCAGGTATTTGCGACGAAGAACGGAGACCTTGTGGTAGCGATAGGAAACGACGGACAGTTTCACAAATTTTGCCTCTTGCTCGGTAGACAAGAATTATCGAGTTCGGACCGTTATAAAACAAATGCAGTTCGTCTTCAAAATAAAGAGGAACTTGTAGCCATTATTGCAAAAGAAATGAAAAAGAAAGAAAAAGAGGAATGGAAGAAGCTTTTGGATGAAGTCGGCATTCCAAATAGTCCAATTTTCAACGTGAAAGAAGCATTAGAAACAGAGCAAGCGCAAGTACGAGAGATGATGATTCATATGGAGCATCCAACCATCGAAAATCTTAAACTTGTTGGTTCCCCATTGAAATTATCAAAGACACCAACGCTTATGAGGAAGCATCCACCACTTCACGGAGAACATACAGAGCGTATTTTGCAGGAATTAGGATATTCTTCGGAAAGAATTATCGAAATGAAAAAAAATCAATGGATATAAGGAGGCGTCAAAAATGAATTTTTCTTTGACAGAAGAACAACAAAGTGTAAGAAAAGTGGTAAGGGCGTTTGTAGATAATGAGATTATTCCGCATATTAAAGAATGGGATGAAAAAGGGCATTTTGAAGAAAAAATCTTGAAGCGTTTAGCAGAATTGCAATTTATGGGCGTTTGTATTCCAGAGAAGTATGGTGGCGTTGGTATGGACTATAACACGCTCGCTATTATTTGTGAGGAGTTAGAACGTGGTGATACGGCTTTTCGTACAGCTGTATCTGTACATACAGGACTGAATAGTATGACACTCTTGCAATGGGGAACAGAAGAGCAGAAGCGAAAATATCTCGTTTCACAAGCAAAAGGAGAAAAAATTGGAGCGTTTGGTTTAACAGAACCAAATGCAGGATCAGATGTCGTTGCGATGCAAACAACAGCGGTGCGAGAAGGAGACTACTATGTATTAAATGGATCGAAAACATGGATTTCTTTATGCGATGTAGCAGATCACTTTTTAATTTTTGCTAAAACAAATCATGAATTAAAGCACCGCGGTATCTCTTGTTTTATTGTAGAACGGACATTTCCGGGTGTAACGACAAAAGCAATAAAAGGAAAGCTTGGCATTCGGGCTGGCAATACAGGAGAAGTTTTTTTAGATGACGTTAAGGTACCGGCATCAAACCTTCTTGGTGAAGAAGGAGAGGGGTTTAAAATCGCAATGGCGTCATTAGATAACGGACGTTTTACAGTGGCTGCAGGTGCATGTGGATTAATTCAAGCGAGTTTAGAAGCAAGTATAAAGTATTGTGAAGAGAGAAAGACATTTGGCAAAGAAATTGGGAAACACCAGCTTGTGCAGCAAATGATTGCAAAGATGTCTGCCAATCTAGAAGTATCACGTTTATTGGTTTATAAAGCAGGGTGGTTAAAAAATGAAGGGAAGCGTAATACACGTGAAACGTCTTTGGCGAAATGGCTTGCTTGTGATGCAGCGTTCGAAGCAGCAAATGATGCAGTGCAGGTGCATGGTGCATATGGTTATTCGAATGAGTTCCCGGTAGAACGGTATTTACGAAATGCGAAAGCACCGGTTATTTACGAAGGAACACGTGAAATCCACACAATTATGCAGGCTGAGTATGCGCTCGGTTATCGTTCTGATAAAGAGCTTCGCAACATGTTACCGAAGTGGCCTTTTGAAGAGAGTGTAGTAGGAACATTAAATAAATAAATGGTACGGGAAGGCAGTGCAATTGAAATTGCACTGTTTTTTATTTTTTAATATATATTTCAAAATTACAAGTATTTACATTTGTTTTGTATTGGTGTATTATTTAACTAGTACACTAGAGCGATAGGAGGGAAGAAATGAAAATTGAGTTTTCTCCCAACATCCCGATTTATATTCAGGTGATGGAATACATAAAAAAAGAAATTGTAACAGGCCATTTACAGCCTGGTAATAAAATCCCCTCCGTACGTGAATTAGCGAGTGAATTACAAGTGAATCCGAATACGATTCAACGTACATTTCAAGAGCTAGAACGAGATGGTATCGTCGTGACACGTAGAGGAATGGGAAGATATGTGACGAGCGAAGGAGAGAAAATTATGGAGCTGCGTAAAGATATGGCAAAAGAGTTGCTTCATTCTTTTATAAACGGAATGGACAATCTAGGGTTTACAGAAGAAGAAATTCTCTCGATTCTCCGTTCTTCATTGGAAGAGAAAAAGGAGGAGAACTGATGGAGGGGTTAGTAAGAATAGAAGGCCTTTGGAAGCGATATGCTTTAAAGGCAGTGATTCGAGATTTGAAATTGACGATAACAGAAGGGAAAATTATAGGTCTTGTTGGAGATAATGGGAGCGGAAAAACGACGTTATTGAAAATGATTGTGGGCCTGCAGCATCCTTCTGAAGGAGAAATTTTGATTGATGGTAAGAAGGTTGGCTTAGAAACGAAAAAAATTGTTTCATTTATGTCGGATCGTCCGATATTTGATGAATGGATGACTGTAAAAGATGCTTTGTTTTTTTATCGTGACTTTTATCAAGATTTTGATATTCAAAAAGCAGTGGATACGGTAGCTGAATTCAAAATACCGTTAGAAGAAAAAATTACTTCTTTGTCCAAAGGGATGGTCGAAAAGCTACAGCTTATTTTAACGTTTTCGCGAAAAGCAAAACTATATGTATTAGATGAACCGCTTGGCGGAATTGATCCTGTTTCACGAGAACATGTGCTAGAGCTCATCCTCCAATTTTATCGTGAGGATTGTACTATTTTAATTTCTACTCATTTAATTGGCGAGATTGAAAATATCTTTGATGAAGTCATCTTTTTAAAGGATGGAGAAATTGTATTACATGAGAACGTGGAAGAACTTCGTTTTCAAAGAGGGAAGGCGGTAAATGAGCTGTTTAAGGAGGTGTTTGGAAAATGAGTCAACTCCTTCGATATTTATATAACTGTAATAGAAAGAAAATATGGGTAATTTATTTCGGATTTATTACTATTTCTTTAATTCTATTATTTAATATGAAGGGATCTTCGAGGACAATGATTCCAAATAGACAAGAAATAATATTAATCATATTTATATTATTATTTTGTATAACTGTATTTTCAATCTTCTTGCTGGCACTCTCTTCTTTTCGAAATATGTTAAAAGGTTCTATGATTCGGTATACTGCAATTCCATCAGAGAAATATATATATGCCAATTTGCTGTTTTTTATAATAATGTTTATTTTGCTATCTTTAATAAGTATTGCTTTTTTACATTTTCTTTCTTTAAATATATATGAGAAAAAGACAAGTGGAGAGATTCAACAAGCTATTAATAGTTTGTACAATTATGGTTTGTTCCATCATTTGTTTTCTATTTTTTTATGGATTGTAGATTTAATAAATACATTAGTTTCTGTGTATTTCATAATTGTAATTATAAAACTGTTTAATATAAAATCCTCATTAAGTAAGGTGCTATTTATATTTTTCTTTTTTATTTTTAGTGGAATTCAGCTTGCGGTAACTAATATTTTAGAAAAAATAGATCGATATATATTTTCTGTAAAAGATGCTGGATTTATAAATAAAAACGGTTTTTTTGAAACATCTTTTTATTTCAGTGATACTTCAAACATTACTTATTTATGTTTTAGTTTGTTGTTAATCTTTCTATTGGTATTAATGACAAGCCATATCATCGACAAAAAACTAGAATTTTAAAGGAGGAACAAGCATTGGGAAACGTAGTAGTAAAATTAGAAAACGTCCATAAAAAAATAGGTAGCACAGAAATTATTCGTGGTCTTTCGTTTGAAGTACAAGAAGGGGAAGTATACGGATTTCTTGGACCAAATGGTAGCGGGAAAACGACGACAATTCGTATGATGACAGGTCTTATTGCCATGACAGAAGGTGATATTACAATTTGTGGTCATAGCGTTCGTACAGAGCGTGAAAAAGCACTAGAGCATATCGGAGCAATTGTAGAGAACCCTGAACTATATGAATATATGACAGGGATGCAAAATTTAAAGCATTTTGCCAATATGGCAATTACGCCGATTAGCAAAGAACGTATTGCTGAAATTGTGAAGCTTGTAGATTTAGAGCACGCTATTCATAAGAAAGTAAAAACATATTCACTTGGAATGAAGCAACGTCTTGGAATTGCACAAGCACTTCTACATAACCCGAAGATATTAATTCTAGATGAGCCAACAAACGGATTAGATCCAGCTGGTATTCGCCAAATTCGTGATTATTTACAGCGTTTAGCGAAAGAAGAAAACATTGCCGTAATTGTATCGAGCCATCTGTTAAGTGAGATTGAATTGATGTGTGACCGTGTTGTTATCATTAAGAATGGTCAATTTGTACAAGAGTATAACTTGCATGAGCAAGCGAAAAACGATGAAACAGTTGTGGTAGCATTTGAAGTGGATCAAGTAGGGAATGCAAATGAAGTAATTAAAGGTAAGGCGCAAGGGAATGTAATTGTTACATCTGTAACGAAAGAGGAGATTCCAAAGCTCGTAAAAAAGCTTGTTCATGCTGATGTGCTTGTATATGGTGTAACGGTTCAAAATAAAACATTAGAAGATGAGTTCTTAGCGATTACAGGGGGAGTAGAGGCATAATGATAAAATTAATTCAAAATGAATTGTTAAAATTACATGCGAAAAAGGGTATGTACATTTTATTAGGCTTACTAGTAGTGTTAGAGATTGCAGCAGCCATTGTTATTAAAACATGGGCGCCGGCAGAAGTGCAATATGAAGGTTTTTTAGCATTTGCAGATGAATTTATGGCAATGGTTATAATGTTTGCTACGATTTTTGGAGTTACGCTTGCATCTCGTACCATTACAGAAGAGTTTCAAAAAGGAACGATTAAGCAATTGCTTATCCGCCCAAGAAAACGTGTTACTGTTTTATTTTCAAAATATGTGACAGTCGTATTAGCGATTCTTCTTATTTGTCTCATTTCTGTACCAATTGTTATGCTAATTGGATTGATTGTCTTTGGTAGTGGAACAGGTGAAGTCACATTTACAGTCATGATAAAGCATGTATTGTATAAGATTTTACCGATGTTATTTTACGCAACAGTTGCCTTTTTCCTAGCAAATATTTTTAGAAAATCTGTTTTACCGCTTGTTATTACATTATTCTTATTTTTCTTGGAAGGACTTATTCAAATCGTTTTCTTTCAATTTGCGAAAGGAATTGCAAAATATGTTGTTACATTCCATTTAAATTTAAGTGTGTATGATAACGATAAATTAATTAGTGGTGGTGCAAAACCGCCATTTACAGAATTTAATTTCACAACATCATTATTGCTTGTGATTGCTTATTTTGCAGTGTTACTCGTTGCATCAAGTGCATTGTTTCAAAAACGTGATGTATTATAATAATAAAAATCCCCGCGGCAAGCAGGGATTTTTATTAACCAATTTTTTCGTTTATTTTTTCACGATTCCAGCATTCTGTGTTTTCTAAACCTGGGATCTTTTTTAGCTTCTTTTTGTTTCATAGGGTCTTGCAGGGCAGTGAATGCATATGTATTTAAGAAGATAGTTGTAAAAAATAGACTTCTTAAATACATATTTTAATAGCAACCCAACAGAAGCCTCTTTCCTCAGGCATGTGTAAGGCATAGCCCATGTGGTAGGAAGTGGGTTATTTATCTTGCTATTCAGGGGCATTAATCCCCCCCACTGATGGAAGTTTCACTTTATTAAAAATGAACTGAGAAAAATAGGAAGAATTTTTACGATATTCATATTACAATATACATATATTACCTTGGAGGTGTTTTTTATTCAGTACGCATTTTCACGTATACGACTTCGTAGTTTTTTTATATGGATGATTTTAGGAACAATTGTAACATTAGTACCGTTATCTATTGTGAATGTTCCAGAGAATGTAATAGAAGTCGCGTTACAAACGCTTGTTTTTTTTGTGTTTCCATTGCTCTGGCTTTTCTATAAAACTCGTAACAATAATGTTTTGTTTACGAGTTTCTTTGATAAGCCAACAGCATTATCATGGAAGTTAATTATTATTGCAACTGCAATGGGAATGGTTTTTGCATTTGGTATATCTTTTATTCAGTTTTACATATTAGCGCATCTTTTTCCGGACTTCTTAATTGGAATGTTGAGTGAAGATATCATTGATATGAGTAGTCCTTATGCGCTAGTATTTAGTTTTATTTCAGCTTGTATTTTTGCACCAATTATGGAGGAAGTGATTTTCCGCGGTTTTTTCTTAAATCGTATGACCTATAAATGGGGAATTAAGCGAGCTATTATCATTTCTTCTCTTATTTTTGGCTTAGGACATTTTGATGTCATTGGCGCATTTTTATTTGGCGTTATTATGTGTCTTCTGTACATAAAAACGAGAAATATATGGACGAATATTGCTGTGCACGCATTAAATAATTTTATTGCAACAGTTATTCAATTCAGCAGTGGTGAAGGAGCAGATGAGGTGCCTCCTATTGCTGAATTGCAGTCACAAAGTAATTTATGGATTGGGCTCGTTGTGATCCTGATTAGCTTCATATGGCTGATTCCGTTTATTCGTCGAAATTGGCGTACTGTAACGGAAGTAGGGGTACCGTGTCTTCGTGTCATTGACGAAGGGAAGAAAATGGTGTCATTACAGAAACAAGAAGCGCATAGTTACAGTCAAGTCATTTTAACAGAACGACTCATGGCTGTAGAATTACCAGATGAAGCTGTGAATCAGTTAAGATTAGAAGAGAATGATTATGTTAAGGTTGAAGTAGCAGGCGATAAAATTATAATTACAAAAGATGAATCTCGCTATATAAATACAAATTAAAAAACCGACATAAACCCATTCTTTTTAGGTGGGAGAGAGCATCCGGCCATGCATAGAAGCGGTCAGATCCTTTTCCTGCCCCAGACATAGTGAAAACAAAGAGAGAAAACGAGTGCAGGTCACCTTTTGTTATCCATAGCCGCGGCTTATATGTAGAAAAATCAAAATGGATTTATATAATAATATGAGATTTAAAAATAAACAATAGCTCTCCATATTGATGTAGGAGAGCTGTTATTTTAATGGATGACAATCTCAACATGAAAATTATTTCCGTTTTTTACATATTTAATATCTGTGACGGTACGAACGGCTTTTAAAATTTCTACTTTTTCCCCAATTCGGGGTATGGTGGGAACATTATCCCAAATGCCAAGTAAATCATCCTCTTGCGTTGTTTTTTCGTAAAACCAGATTTTCACTGTGATGCCCCTTTCTCGAACTTTATGTATTTTAATACATAATAAAACATTTTTATTCTTTTTGTAAGGGGTTTTGAAAGAAATTTTGAATAAAAATTAATTTTACTCTTCTGGGAAAATGTGTTCAATATCAGGAGTAAGAGATACTTCTGATAATACGATATGAGAAACTGTTGTTGCATATGAAGAAACATCATTAATAAATTCTTCAAGCTCGACTAATGAAGGGACAGAGATTTTAACAATATAACAAAGGCTTCCTGTTACGCGATAACAAAAGCTTGCGGTTGGATACGATTGAATAAATTGCTGCATACGAGTTGTATCGCCATTTTTTAATGTGATTTCTAAAATACAGTCTAAAACAAGACCAGCCTTTTTATAATCGATATCAATTGTATACTTTTGAATTACGCCTTCACTTTCTAATTTACGCACACGTTCTGTAACAGAAGGAGCGGATAAGTTTACGCGTTTTGATAATTCACGCATGGAGAGACGGCTATCATTATATAATTCATTTAAAATTTTACGATCTAAACGATCTAATTGCATATGTAAATATACCCCCAATAAAATAATAATTATTGTAAAGAAAATCAATCAATAAAGATTCATATGAAATGTGAAAAGAATCTACTTTATTTTACAATAAAAGAGTAAGGAATAGGGGGAAGAATGATGGAGAGAATTTCATTATCAGATGTAGGAGAAACAAGATTTCAAAAATTATTAGGGCATTGTCCGGATTTACTACATGATTGGAGTTCATTAGAAAGCACATTATATGAAAAAGGAAAGCTTTCTGCAGAATTAAAAGAGCAAGTGCGAAGAACACTTGCATTTGGAAATGAATGTCCGTATTGCATGGCAAAAGGGAAACCAAATGATATACAAAAAGTAGAAGAGATAGGTGTTGCTGTAACTTTTGCACATTTATTTGTACATAATCGTTCGGCAATAGATGATAAGATGTTTCATGTATTAAAACAATATTGGAGTGAAGCAGAGATTGTGGAGCTGTGTGCGTATATTGGTTTTATTTCTGCTTCACAACAACTTGGATTTTTATTTCAATTACAAGCAGCAGAGTAGGGGGCAAACAGTGATGTGCCAAGTCGCGCTTATTATTATTGATGTTCAAAAGGCGTTTGATTTACCAAATTGGGGAAAGCGAAATAATCCTTTTGCAGAAGAGAATATCCAAATTTTATTAGAAGAATGGAGAAGAAAAAAATTACCGATTTTTCATATTCAGCATGTTAACAAAGATAATCCAGAATCTATGTTTCATCCAAATTCAAAAACGATTGCTTTTAAAGAAGAGGTAAAGCCAATACAAGGTGAACCAATCATTCAAAAGTGTGTAAATAGTGCATTTATTGGAACGAATTTAGAACAACTATTGAAAGACAATCATTGTAACTCGGTTGTTATTACGGGATTAACAACAAATCATTGCGTAGAGACGACAACTCGAGTGGCGGGGAATTTAGGATTTACAACCTATTTAGTCAGCGATGCAACAGCTACATTTGATCGCATAGGGCCAGACGGTACACAATATCGTGCAGAAGAAATTCATAAAATGACACTCGTAAATCTTTATGAAGAGTTTGCTACAATTACTACAACTGCTGAAGTATTAGAGAGAATAAGAAATCATTCACATGTAACAATGTAACGTTTCGGCTTAATATTATCGTAATAAAATATTTAATAATTATATAGAAAAAAATAAGAATATTTTGTATAATTACAGTATAATCATTTTGAAAGCAGGGGTGGCAGCAGATGGAACAAATTCCATTAAAGAAAATAGAAACGGTACTCGTTTTAGCTGAGGATGACAAACAAAAACAAAAAGAATTTTATGAGTTATTGCTAACAACCCATTTTTATGTTGCCGGATCTGTTGAGGCAGATGTTTCTGAAACAGAAGGAACAGTGCGCCTACGCTATTTCCAAGGTGAAGGAAGATGGATTGTCCCGTTCTTTACACAGTTGGAATTTGTACAAGAAGTGTTGCCGGAAGGAACACCCCTTATTACGATGCGTGGAAAAGAGTTGTTTGAAAACATTGATAAAGAGGCGACAGCCGTATTAAATGTTGGTACTGAATTTAATAAAACGTTTATACCAGAAGAGATTGCTGATATTGCATCAGGAAGAATTTTCAATTATTATAAGTAAAAAATTGTCGCCATTTTCCCTTGTGGTCATATCGTATTAATAGCTTGACCGAGAGAGAGGGAAGAACATGGCGAAAAATAATAATGCGAAGAAAAAATCATCTTCAAACACAAAACAAAAAAGTAATCAAAACAACAATAAAAGCAACAATAAAAATAAGAATAAGAAAAACAAATAAAAAAGGAGAAGCGATAAAAAGCTTTTCCTTTTTTGATTTTAATGAAGGGCTGGATGTTTTACTTACGTGTTATTGCTCGGTAGTACGGGATAGTTTCACCCCCGAAGGAATAGCCAATGTATTTTTCTCAGTATCCATTGTGACAGTAATACCAAGTGGAACGCCAATATTGGGTTGAATGTGTCCGATAGGAAAGCCAAACATAACCGGGATATTGTAATGGACGAGATAGTCATACAAAATGTCTTGTAAGGATAAAGAGTGTTTAGAGGCTATACAGTCTTGGCAACTTGTGAAAATCAGACCTGCACATTGACTCAGTTTTTCAGTTAAACGTAATTGATTGAACATACGATCAATGCGATATGGTTCTTCGCCGACATCCTCAAGTAATAAAATTTTATTTACTGTATTTACTTCATACGGTGTTCCAAGTGTGCTTGTAAGAACTGTTAAATTCCCACCAATTAACGGTGCGGAAACCGTACATGAGGATGAAGAAGCCAGACATTCTGCTGCTTTTAAAATAGTAGAATAAGGATGGAATAGCTGATTGAAAGAAGATAGAGAGAGAGAATCGAGTCCTTTACCGAGTGCTTCGATCATAGGTCCATGAAATGTAATGAGCTGTGCATACTGTGAAAAAGCGATGTGTAGAGCAGTAATGTCACTATAGCCCCAAAAGATTTTTGGATTGTTTCGAATGAGTTCATAATGAATATGAGGAAGAAGACGAGCGCTTCCATATCCACCTCTTGCACAAAAAACAGCTTTCACAATAGGGTTTGCAAACGATTCATGTAAATCGTGAAGACGCACTGCATCATTTCCAGCTAAATAACCATGTTTTTCATAGACACTTTGTCCAACGATAACAGATAGTCCCATTTGTTCTAGTATGTTTTTTCCTGCAAGAATGTGTTCAATTGTTGGCGGACCTGCTGGAGCAATAATCATAACAGTATCGCCTTTTTGTAGAGCATTTGGCTGAAGCATGTAATCTCCCCCTTTTCTTTCAATATATTCGTTTATAAGCAGTTCAATCCTTGTAAAAGAAGGGAAAAGTTTGTTGAAACAAGAAGATACTATATAAATCCATTTTGATTTTTCGACATATAAGCCGCGGCTATGGATAACAAAAGGTGACCTGCACTCGTTTTCTCTCTTTGTTTTCACTATGTCTGGGCAGGAAAAGGAACTGACCGCTTCTATGCATGGTCGGATGCTCTCTCCCACCTAAAAAGAAGGGTTATATGTCGTTTTTTTAATTTGTATTTATATAGATGAGAGGAGAGGAGAGAGAAGAATGTTTTCAAGCAGAGTAAATGATATATTAAAAACTCGATATCCCATTATTCAAGCAGGTATGGCAGGAGCAATTACAACACCGGAACTCGTTGCTGCTGTATGTAATAGTGGCGGACTTGGCACGCTAGGAGCAGGGTATATGAGTGCGGAACAAATTCGCCAAGCTATTCGTGATATACGCAAGTTAACAGACCGGCCGTTTGCAGTAAATCTATTAATTACGAAAGAAATACAGGTTGTTGAAGAAAAAGTAAAAGCAGCGAGACTTTTGTTAGAACCGATACAAAAAGAATTAGGAGTAGAAGAGGAAGAACAATCGGTGCAACTTCCAAAGAGTTATAAAGAACAGTTACAGGTTTTAATAGAAGAAAAGGTACCCGTTGTGAGTTTTGCTTTTCAAACGCTGACGAGAGAGGAAATTACATCATTGAAGCAAGAAGGAATAAAGGTAATTGGAACAGCAACAAATGTTGCAGAAGGAAAGGTACTTGCTGAAATAGGTGTTGATGTTATCGTGGGACAAGGTAGTGAAGCAGGGGGACACCGTGGAACTTTCATTGGAAAAGAGCAAGACTCCATGATTGGAACATTTGCGTTGATTCCGCAACTTGTAGCAGCAGTTCCAGATATTCCGATTGTAGCGGCAGGAGGGATTATGAATGGACAGGGCGCTGTTGCTGCTTATGCGTTAGGAGCAGAAGGTGTTCAAATGGGTACGGCATTTTTAACAAGTGAAGAAAGTATCACACATGAAGTACATAAAGAAGCGGTGCTACATAGTACAGATACAAGTACAACTGTGACACGCTCATTTTCAGGTAAATATGCAAGAGGTATTCGAAATGCATTTATTGAACAGCATAAAGGGAGAGAAGATGAGTTGCCGATGTATCCTGTTCAAAATGTGTTAACATCTAAAATACGCCAGACAGCGGCTAAACAAAATACGGGAGCATATATGTCTCTTTGGGCAGGACAGGCGTCTTCTTTAGCGAGAAGAGAGCCTGCACAGCAAATTGTGGAACGCATAGTGGAAGAAGCTAGAGTAACAGTAGAAAAGCTGCAGATACATGTATAAAAAGAACGCTTGAATCATTCAAGCGTTCTTTTTATTAGTTCGTTTTATAAAATTTTTGAACTGCCTCGTCGATGTATACCCAACCTTTCCAACCTAAATGCATATGATCTTTTAAGAAATATTTATCATATTCATGATTAGAAAAATCAGCGATAGGATATCCAGCTTGCTTAATTTGCTCATGAACTTTCTTGTAATATAATTCACGTCGTTCTTTTGGGAAACCTGCATAATCATACCAAGGTCCTTTAACTGGGACAGAAATGAAGAGTGGTTTTGCACCAGCCTGTTTTAAAAGATCAAGAACAATTTGTAAATCTTCATATTCTGGAGATTTATCATAAGACGCGTGTGCTAAATAGCCTTTGCGTTGCTTAACATCCTTAATTTTATCATGGAAATAAGAATCATCAATGCCAAATTTATTGGATTTAGAGTTAGCTGCACCAGTCTGATCAGCGTATTTGCGTGCTTCTTCCCAGGTCATGTTTTTCAACGCAGGATCAAGTTGTTGTTTAGGCGGTTTAATATTGAACATTGTTGTAAACAAGTCTTTACGATCTAAAATATTACGATAAATATAAGCAAATGGCTTAGCTGCAATAGCTTTTACTTTATGATTCGTATCATCATAGACAATGCCTTCTAGAGATGTTTTTAGTAATGTTTCTTTTTTTACAATATCAAAGTTTAATAAGCGCTTTGCAATATGTTTTTTCATTTCAGGCTGTAAGTCATTATTGAAAATAAAATGGTAGCCTTGTTGTTTTGAAAAGTTAGGTGCAAAGTGCAATTCATCAATGCCATGCGGTACAAACCATTGAGGCGAAAGAACAAAGATAATTTTCTTATCTTTTAAATCGTCCATTGTTGACGCAAAGTTTAATACATGGGTAAGGTTTTGTGTTCCGCCACGCCCGAGAAGAAATGGTGTAAAGCCTTCTGGTTTTACTTTAAAGTAGCTGGAGGGATGATAAGCATCCAGCCGTTTAAATTCCGATGAACCATACATCGGAAGGTACTTCGGATCTTCTAGCATTTTTTGCTGTAAAATCATACTTTGTATCTTCTCTGCTTCTACAGAAGTTGCAGCTTGTTCCACTTTTTTATCACTGACAAGAGGTAATAAAAAGCGTATTGGAATAAGTAAGAATACAGCAAAAAGGGCCAATGCTAGGAGCATCGGACCAAAAGTTGCTTTTTTCATCGCATATCTTCCAGTTTCTTAACGATCATGTTCGGTGTTGCCCACTCATCACGATCAAAATCAGAAATAGATACTTCAATTTCTAAACGCTCTTGGAATTCTACTAATAAAGATACTGTACCGAAAGAATCAAGGATACCTTCTTCGAATAATTGTACATCTGGATTTTCTTTTACAATATCGTTTTCGCATACTTCTTCTAAAATATCTAATACTTGCTCTTTAAATTCTGCCATTTTCATAAATCTCCTTTATATCTGTAATATATTATGTGTAACTTCTTAGTTGTAATGCATGTAAGAAGTTATTAACTAAAAGTATCTGTTTAAGTGACCAGAGAAGATTAGGAAACCAAAACAAACAACATGGAACGTAATAACAATTGCAACAACATGCATGATTTTATTGTTTGGCCAAAACTTATGCTTTTTGTTTTTTCGTTCAAAAATATCAAACAAGATAAACAAAGCAGCATGATAGAGGCCGTAAATGATATATTGATAAACATGCTGACCTGCAATGTGCCAAACACCCATAATGAAAAAGTTTAAAAATGCGCCGATATATGAAATCGTATATCGATTTTTAATTAATTTTTTCTTTGTTGCGAAAAAGACAAAGCGCATATAAATAAAATCACGGAACCAGAATGATAAGCTCATGTGCCAACGGTTCCAGAAATCTTTAATGTTACGACTGATAAATGGCTTATTAAAGTTTTCAGGTGTTTTAATACCCATCATATAACTTACACCAATTACGAATGCACTATAACCAGCAAAGTCAAAGAATAAATATAAGCTATAGCCATACATGTACATTATATTAGATGTAATTGTATCTACGTTAGCAAATGGTGCGTCTATAATATGTTGTTGTATTAAATGCGCAATGATGAATTTATACAGAAACCCTTGAAAAATACGATTCAAACCCGTATATAGTAGCTTCTCATATTCTTCAGCACTTGGTGGCTTCTGTATATCTTTTTGGAATCTTCGATAACGATCGATCGGTCCAGTTGAGATGGCAGGGAAGAACAGGACGAATTCCCAGAAATTAAAGAAAGAAATTTCTTTAATTAAACCATCACGAACTTCAAAGACCATTTGCACAGCTCTGAATGTTACATAGGACATACCAGCAAAAACAATAAATTTTAAGTCAGATGCAAATGGTGCGATTTTGGCCAAAACCAATGGTAAAATCGATAAAATAACAGCAATACAGAACGTAAGCGTGTTATTATTTCGTTTTCTTAATAATAAGTAGCCTTTAATAAGGATGTATTGCCAAATAATAAATGCCGCTAGCATCTTAGCTTGATGCATTTTATCTGAGAAGATAATAACAAGCATGATTAGCGTTAGGGCAGCATTATATTTGCGTAACATTTTACCTTTTAATCCAGCTACGATAGTAGGTATCAATAAAATGCCTACTATAGCGAAAAAATAAAATGATCCATATGCGGTCATGCTGTAACCTCACTCAATAATTTTTTGCGATCTACCTTTCCATTTGGTGTCATTGGAATAGAAGGTTGGTACATGAATTTTCTTGGAATCATGTAGTTTGGTAATCGCTCATTGAGTTCTTTTTTTATTGCAGATGTTAATTTGAATTCTTTTTCAAATGAATGTTCTCCAGGTACAACAACTGCTAATAAGTAATCGTATCGTTCACCTTTTTTTATAGGAATTACAACTGCTCCTTCTACATAAGAGCAAGCACGAAGGTGATGTTCGATTTCTTCTAATTCCATTCGATAACCATGTAACTTAATTTGGAAATCAAGACGACCGTTATAGAAAAGAAGACCATTTTCTACATAACCAGCGTCACCTGTTTTGTAAGCACGTTCGCCATCAATAACAGTGAATGCTTTTTCTGTTAATTCAGGGCTTCCTAAATAACCAACGCTTACGCTTGGACCAACAATTACGATTTCACCTTTTTCACCGTCTGGTGCAATTGAGCCATCTTCTTTCATAATAAGAAGGCGGCAATCGGATTTGCAGTAGCCGACTGGAAGGGATTGATAGGTATCAACGACTTCTTGTGTAACATGAATGCCTGTGACAGCTACAGTTGCTTCTGTTGGGCCGTACGTATTCATAATTGTTGCTTTTGGGAAGCGTTCTAATAATTTTCTTGCTACATCATTTGATAATACTTCACCACAGAATAAGAATGTTTTCATATTTGGCAGCATACTTTCAGAGAAAGATGGCTCCATTAAACACATTTCTGCAAAAGATGGTGTTGATGTCCATACACCTATATCTGATTGTTCTAAAGAAGTAAATAAGTCTTTTGGACGTGCAATCATATCTTTATCGATAGCCCAAAGTGTACCACCTGTTACTAACGATGGGTAAACATCCATCACAGATAAATCAAATGAGAAAGGTGCTTGGTTCACAAATACTTGTCCTGTTTGTAAGTTGAAATCTTCAACTGCCCATTTTGTAAAGCTTACAAGACAATTGTACGTAATTTGCACACCTTTTGGATTACCTGTGCTTCCTGATGTGTAAATAATGTAGAAGTTTTCATCATCTTTTACCGCATGTTTAGGATTTGGTGTTTGCCCTTTATGAGTAAAGAGAATATCTTTTAAGTTGTTTTCAGATACGATGCGAACTGGTAAGTCAGCTACGGTCACATCTGTTGGTGATAAAAGTAGCTTCGCACCGGAACTTTCGGCAATACGTAGTACACGATCAGCGGGTATAGATAAATCCACTGGAATGTAAGCATGTCCAGCTTTTACACACCCTAAAAAACTGACAATCATCTCTGGTTGCATATGGCCATATACCATAATTGGGGAATGATCATCTTCATATTCTGAAGAGATCCAATGGGCTAACGCATCAGAGTCTTCTTTCAATTGTTTGTAAGTAATTTTCGCATCTCGCCAAACGAAAGCGGTTTGGTCAGGCGTTTCAACCGCCCACTTTTCGATTTGTTCTAATAACTTCATAACGTTCCCACCCTAAAATTCATTGTAAATAAATGTGCTTGTGTTTGTATCATGGAATCCATACAACCATAGCAAAGTAAACAAAATTGCAAGATAATAAAAAGTTTTTGCAAACCATTGTGTGAGTGGTTTAGACCATATCTCTTTTAATCTTTCCATGTCTTTCCCTCTCTTATGAAATAGTAACTGTATGTAGGTATCATATCCTACTTTATTATGAAAAAAACAAAACTTCCACATTTTAGGTAAATAAAGGGCAAAAAGGCTCTTTTTTGATAGTAGCACTAAATACTAAAAAAGAAAATCCCTAACTTAGTAATTATATTACATTCTGTATGGAATTGTAATCGATTTGTTACCTTTGAAGTAAGAAGACAGTTTGGAGTGAATTTTTATCCCGCTATTCGTGGGCAGTAATATCCCAGCCTCAAAGTTCAGTAAAAAAGAAAAGGGGTTATCTGGAAATACTTCTGCTACAAGGACATTGTGTAATAACAATGGAATAAAGCTGGTAAGAATTAAAAAGGAGGTTGAAAGGAATGGCGCATATACAAAGGGATTGGTTAACATATATATCAGAAGAAAATATTATAAAGTGGCGACGACATTTGCATCAATTTCCTGAATTATCATTTCATGAGAAACAGACTTCACAATTTGTACATGATACATTATGCAAATTTTCTTCTTTCGAGGTGACAAGACCAACGCCATATAGTGTTATGGCAACGAAAAAAGGAAAGAAAATTGGCAAAGTAGTAGCGATTCGAGCGGATATGGATGCACTACCGATCCAAGAGGAAACGTCGCGGCCATATACATCAGTTGCTCCGGGGGTGATGCATGCATGTGGACATGATGCACATACGGCAATTTTATTAGGGACAGCGGAAGCGTTAGCAAAAATGGATGATAATTGGGAAGGGGAAATCCGTCTTTTATTTCAACATGCTGAAGAAGTACATCCAGGTGGGGGCCAAGAAATGGTGCAAGCTGGTGTAATGGATGGGGTCAATTGTATTATCGGCTTACATGTGATGTCTGGGTTAGAGAGTGGGAAAATTGGGATTGTATATGGTCCCATGATGGCAGCGCCAGATGTATTTACAATTGAAGTGAAAGGAAGAGGGGGACATGCCGCTCATCCAGAAGAAACGGTGGATCCCATTGCAATTGGGGCACAAATTATTACGAATTTACAACATCTTGTGTCCAGAAAAACAGGTGCTATTATGCAAAGAGTTGTTTCAGTAACGCAATTTCATGCGGGGACAGCAGATAATATTATTCCTGATGCAGCACATCTCATGGGAACCGTACGCTGTTTTGATCAAAAGTTGAGAAAAGAAGCGGAAGAGATGATTGAACAAATTGCAAAGGGAATTACAGGAGCACATGGTGCAACGTATAACTATACGTATCGCTATGGTTATGATCCGGTTATTAATGATGATGTCATTACGAACATAGTAGAGGAAAGTGCAGTAGAGTTGTTTGGGAAAGAGAGAATTGTAGCACTTTCTCCCTCGATGGGTGGAGAAGATTTCTCTGCATATTTGAGAAAATGTCCAGGATGTTTTATTAAATTAGGAACTGGGAATCAGCAAAAAGAGACTGTTTATCCGCATCATCACCCGAAATTTGATGTGGATGAATCGGCTTTAGTTTATGGAGCGCAATTATTTTTACAGGCGACAATAAAGCTACTAAAAATCTAAGTAAGGATTGGGAGCAAACATTCATTAAGATTTATCCCGCATTAATGTGCAGTAATACCCCCATCTCAAAATTCGGCAGGAAGCAAAGCAGTTAGGCGAGGGATAAACTGCACGTAAAAGCCCGATTGGTGAGGGCTAATGATTAGTGGGGTCCCACTAATCAAAGTTTCACTTTATATCGTACAAAAAAAGGCAACTGCGATTATCGCAGTTGCTTTTATATTCTTTCCGTTAGAGAGGGTTTTGAGAAAGAACTATGCTCATTTATAGTATATGAACTCCCAACGGACAAGCTTGTACCTTTTCATCATTTTTTTAAAAATAGTTATTGACTTTGATAATCGTTTTCAATTAATCTAATCTTATAATTGAAATTGATAATTATTATCAATTGATTGGAAGGTAGGGGAATGAAAGAGGGAAAGATGAAGAAATTTCGCTTTCAACAAAGAAAAATTAAAAATAAAGATGAACATATAGAGTGGCAGTAGCGTGTCATTCGTGATGAATGCGTAGCAGAAGACATAATAAACAAAATAGAAAAAGTGATACATAATCAAGGGAGAGAGTCAAATGAGTAAATTAGTAATGATCTTTGCAAGTATGAGTGGAAATACAGAGGAGATGGCGGATCATATTGCAGGAACTATTCGCGAAACTGGAAAAGAAATTGAAGTCATTGATATGATGACAATGCCGGAAGCATCTGTATTAGAGGGATATGATGGAATTATTCTGGGAGCGTATACGTGGGGGGATGGAGAACTACCAGATGATTTCTTGGATTTCTATGACGAGATGGAAGAGATTGATTTAGCAGGTAAAAAAGCAGCGGTGTTTGGATCTTGTGATTCTGCATATCCAAAATATGGTGCAGCTGTTGATATTTTAGTAGAAAAGTTACAAGAATGTGGTGCAGAAGTTGTACTGGAAGGATTAAAAGTAGAATTAACGCCAGAAGAAGAAGATGTAGAGAAATGTCTTCAATTTGGTGCAGAGTTTGTAAAACACCTTTCTTAATGGTGAGAGGGAGATGAAGAGCGAGTGCAGGGGAAAATCTCAATGAAAACGATGACGGATTATCATTTATATGATTTTATGCGCTGTCCGCATAAATTTTATTTCCGTTATATAAAAAGAAGAGAACCGTCTTCGTTTGAATGGAAGCAAATGGTTCAAGCGATTGTAAATCAAATTATAAGTGACTATTACATGTCACCAGCAGAAAAACAAACAACAGTGCTTGTATTAGAGTTACTAGAAAGACATTGGGGTAAAGTGCGTATTGGAATGTTTTCTTCAAAAGCAGAATATTATATTGTTCTTGCAAAGTTAACTGATCACCTGTTGCGGTATGTAAAAGGTGATTCGGGCGGAACACCACCTTTATTTTTATATGAAAAGTTACAAACATATATGGAAGAGTTGGGTGTGTATATTTCATTAACGCTTGAAGTCGGGGAATGGTCTACACAATCATTTGTGATTAAAAAATTTGTTGTCGATGCAAACGAAGAAATGCTCGCTCTTTTTCAAAAGTTAACAGCTGTGTTTTGCTATAAAGCTTTTGGTGTTCTTCCAGAGAAAATTGAGATTATTAATTTAATAGAAGGGACTAGCAGTGAGTATGTTCCAAAGCAACAAGATATTATGACTGGAATGAGTGATCTGTATAGGATGAAAGAAATTTTACAGCAAGCAGAGCATTATGTAGAAAGAACATTTCACTCTGAATGTATTGGATGTGCCTTTCGTAATGAATGTAAAGTTGATGAAGTAAAAGATGAACCTATACAAAACAATTCTATAGTCCATTAAAAGGGTGCGATTTCGTACTCTTTTTTGCTGTTGACATGAAAAGCTTTTCATCATTTACGCTACATGTGTAAGGCGAAAATAGAAGAGGGAGAGATGATCAATGGAAAACGAATTTGAAGTGTTTCAATGGTTAAAAAACCAACAGGCCCCTTTTTTCGTTCAACTGCAAATTTTTCAAGCGTTTCAAATGTATAAGTTAATCGTAGAAATGGATAAGAAACTGATGATGTATGAGGAAAAGGAAATGAGGGAAAGTGTTTAGCACATTCCCTGAAATATTTGCCCAAGCTCCTTTTGATTTTCTTCCATCATTTTTATATCGTTTATCTCAAAAGTATATATAAGGTTGTGCAATAGAGGGCTATATTGATAAAAGTGAATGATGCGTTCAAAGAATGATGAATCGCGATGAGGAGCGAGTGTGCGGTATTGTTTATATACTTCATATGTAAATTCACTACCGAAGTCGTTATATAGCCCAGCAAAATCAAAGGCAGGGTCTCCAATTTGGGCATCTCCGAAATCTATAATGCCGGCAATCTGTTTTCGCTTCTCATGAAATAAAATATGCTGATGCGTGAAATCGGCATGAATAATGGTTTGTGAAAGAGCGGATACATGTATTTGTTCAAAAAAAGCTTCAAAGAAATAATCAAGTACTTTTCTTTTTGGCGTTGTGAGCGTACTAGAAAGATAATGTTCCAGTTTACTTTGAAGGTGCCGCCAGTATGAGGTAGGATGTTCAACTGAAAAGCCACATTTTATTGCGCTTTCCACCGGAATCATATGTAAAGCAGCGAGAAATGAAGCGAGTTGTGTTATGATTTTATTTTGTTCATGGGGTGTTAAGCGTTCTAATGTTTCTCGAGTAAATGGTTCACCATGAATGAGTTTATAATAACTGCATATAGGAATTTTATCTGTTTTCTTTTTATATAAAAGGTGATATTGCGGAACCTTTATATTTTGTAAGGATTGAGAAAGTGCCTCGCATAATTGTTTTTCACGGGGGATTTTTTTTGCATACTCAAGTTTTCGTGGGAAACGAAATAGCCATTCCTGATTGATGATAATAGCTACATTGTCCCAGCCCTTGTCATTTTGTTTACAAGAGTGTATCTTCACATTTGGTAGTGCTCGCTGTACATGTTGAATATAAGAATTCATTTTATTAATCCTCTTTTCGCTTCTTATTTAAAAGCTCTGGGTAATTGACTTTCTATTCAATATTATCAGAAATCAAAAAGAGAGTGTATGACGCAATAGACGACTATCAAGTATCTGAAAATCTAAGTAGTAAAGAAGCGAATCAATTATTTTTTGATGAAATGAAGTTAAGCTATACAATGAAGATTGTAAAAGAAGAGAGCATTTTTAAAATTTGTGAACAGCAACAGAGTGTACGTTAAAAAATGTCCCCAGTGTGGGGACATTTTTTTGTTTTCACAGGTTTTCATTTTGTTGACCAATTTCCTTCTTACTTATTTCAAGATTTCCCTGTTCGACTTGCTTTAGTTCATTTACTGAATCTCCAGCATAACCTTTTTGCGTTTTTACCACTCTTTTACGAAATGTTGAGGATTGATTTGTCATACGTAAGCCTTCTTTCATTTAAAAATAAACGAAAATAATGAGTACAAGTAATATTGCTCCGAATATACCAATCCCGATTAAAAAAGAAGTGTTTTTGTATCGAGGTGGTTTATGAACATCTTGTCGATATCCAGGAGAAATTTCAGGAGCGAACTCTTCATCATAGGAAGAATGTTCTTTCTTTTCATCCATATGTTTGCACCTTTCTTTTTTACTAGGTTGTACGTTACGAAGAGGAACTATGCAGGACGAGGAAAAGAGGAAATAAAAAAGCCGCGAATATTAGCGGCTTTTTTGCATTGCATATTTTTTCTGTACTTGAAAGAGACGAATGAGCAGAAAGGCTGCGCCAAATGCTAATCCTAAAATAAGACCGATCCAATATCCTTTTGCTTCCCAAGATGTGTATGTCGCCAGTACATAACCAAGTGGGAGACCGATGATCCAATATGCAATTAGTGTCATAACTAGGGCGACATTCACATCTTTATAACCACGCAATGCACCTTGTACTGGAGTAGCGATTGCATCAGAAATTTGGAATAAAATCGCAAATATTAGAAACTCTTTTGCTAAATGATGGACAGCCGCATCTGCTGTATAAATAGATGCAATTTGATCGTCGAAGAAAAAGAGGAGAACAGAATAGAATAGGGCAAAAGCAATTGCGAGCCCTATGCCGATAAACCCGTATTGTTTTGCGCTTTCATAGCGAGTTGCTCCAACTTCAAAGCCGACTGTAATGGTCATAGCCATTGCTAAACTTAAAGGCGTCATATATAACAGTGTTGCAAAATTCATTGCTGCTTGATGGGCGGCAATTGTTGTTGTATCAAAGTTGCTCATAAATAACGTAACTGCAGCAAAAATACTCGTTTCAAAAAAGATAGCAAAGCCGATTGGTACGCCGAGTGTTAATAGTTCTTTCCAACTTGAGATAGAAAGGCGATATAAACGCTGAAATATACCGAACGATGCAAAAGGTTCTTTCGTATGGATAATAATAATGGTGATGAGTAAAATGCACCAATATGTCGCAGTGGAAGCAATTGCTGCGCCAACTCCACCTAACTTTGGAAAACCAAAATGGCCAAAAATAAATACATAATTTAAAATGACGTTAATTGGTAAAGAGAGTAAAGTAATAATCATCGAGGTGCGCGTTTTTCCTAATGCATCGATAAAGCCACGAAATACCGTATATACAAATAATGGAATAATACCGATTGCGATAATACTTAAAAATTGATCTGCGATACTTTCAACTTGTTCTTCTAAATTCATTGCATGTAAGATTGGAGTAACAGCAAAGTATCCGATGATAATTACAATGAAGCTGACTAGAATTGCTAAGTAAACAGCTTGCATAACAATATGAGGTACTTCTTCTTTTTGTTTGGAACCGACAAGTTGAGCGACAATTGGCGTCGTTGCCATTAAAATTCCTGTTAATCCAGTACTAACAGGAATCCAGATGCTCGTACCAATCGCAACCCCTGCTAAATCAGTGGAACTCGCATGTCCAGACATTGTTGTATCAAAAAAGCTCATGGCAAATAAAGACATTTGCGTCACGAAAATCGGGAAAAATAGTAAGAAAAATTGTCTCATTTTCTGTGAGAGTGAAGTTGTTTCTTTCATAAAGACTCCTTTCCATATAAGACCAAACACGCACAAACGGACAGTAACTCTGCTTACAAAATCAAAGTATAGATAAGAGGGAACTGCCCGTGAGAGCTCGATTGATGAGGGCTAATTATCAGTGGTGGGTAAAGAACACCCACTGATAAAAGTTTCACTTTATCATACAATTTAAAACGAAAATAGAAAAGAAATACACTTCGGACAAATCACTTGTATATTTTGAAGCAATTTGAAAAAAAGGTGCACTTTAAAAGAGGATAAGGTATTATGAGAAGGTATGAAAAAAAGTATATGTTAAGGTATTAAGGAGGCACGCCCCGTGGCTGATTGGTTAATTGGTTTAATTATGGGGGCTGTTGAAGGATTAACGGAATTTTTACCGGTTTCATCAACAGGTCACATGATTTTAACAGGACATTTAATTGGATTTGAAGGAAATAAAGCAAAAACATTTGAAGTTTTTGTTCAGTTAGGATCGATTCTAGCAGTTGTCGTTGTATTTTGGAAACGATTATGGTCTTTGGTAGGCATTGGGAAAGTAACACAAGGACCATCTTTAAATTTAATACATATTATTATCGGAATGATTCCAGCAGGATTACTTGGATTCTTATTCCATAGTAAAATTAAAGAAGTTTTATTTGGACCAGGACCGGTTGTTATTAGTTTAGTTGCTGGTGGTATTTTAATGATTATTGCTGAGAAGTTTTCAAGACCAAGTACAGCAAAAACATTGGACGAGATTACATATAAACAAGCATTTACAATCGGGATGTTTCAATGTTTAGCGCTATGGCCAGGATTTTCACGTTCGGGGTCTACAATTAGTGGTGGATTATTAGCTCGTGTATCTCATACAGCAGCAGCTGAATATACATTTATTTTAGCAGTTCCAATGATGGTAGCTGCAACAGGGTTAGATTTAATTAAAAGCTGGGATGTATTAAGCGTAGCAGATATCCCTCTATTTGCAAGTGGCTTTATTACAGCATTCGTTGTGGCAATGCTTGCAATTGTTTCATTCTTAAAATTATTAGCACGCGTGAAATTAACACCATTTGCATACTATCGTTTTATTGTAGCTGCGGTGTTCTATTTCTTCATTATGTGATAAAAAAACTGCCAAATGGCAGTTTTTTTATTTTGCTATCTTTTCAATCATATTTTCCATCACATGCTCCCAAATTGAGGTGTCAGAAGCTAACGTTTCACGGAATCCAGCATACATTTCTTTTTGCTTTTCTTCAAATTGTGGATCGTCTTTTCCAGGTAATGTGGCACGCATGGAAGTAACTAATTCTTGTATTTTTGGAGCGCGTGGTCCCCAAACTGCTTTTTCGTTTCCAGCTGCGTCAATAAAAATAAAGATTGGGATCGCACGTGCTGTTCCGTTTGTTAAGTATTGATCCATTAACTCTAAGTTTTCATCACGGATAAGAAGGCTCATTTCAATATTCGCAACTTCACAAATGCGCTTCATAACAGGAACGCAAAGAAGAGCATCGCCACACCAGTCAGCTGTTAATACGATGACACGCCAGCCGTCATTTTGACAATCTTCTAAAACGGGAAGCAATTCGTTTGGAATTAAAAAATTATTATAAATATGTAACAGTTCATATTGGTTAACAGTCATGTTATTTACATATGTATCAAAGGACATACCTTTTTCAGCCCATTGTTGTAATGTCATATGGAACACCTCTTTCTAATTTGCTTTTATTGTATCAATTTTAGTACAGAAAAGCTTGTAACTTTACTTTTCCTGTTTCTTTTTATTAGTAGGCCATAATTTATCTAGTGTAAAGAAAATTGCGACAATTAGCAGTTCACCTATATTTGATATAGTAATACTCTCCATCCAATCATCTGCTATATGAAGAACGAGCCAATCAAATGAAATTTCTAAGATAGAAAGAAGAATAAAAGAGAGCCATTTTGGTAGTTGCTCTAATACTGATTTTAAAAATACTTTAAAAAATAAAATAAAAAAGCTACTAATTCCGTCTAGAATGAGAGTAAAGAGAAAAAAGAGTAGAAGTGCAGTTCGTGATGTGTATTCTATGCCAACGAGACGAAATACGCCGACAGATGCAAAGAAGATTATTGCAAAAGCAATAATTATGAGAAGGGTAATACTACTAATAACAATTGTTTTTTCTTTTCCACTTAAATCTGAAAACTTTTCTTCATCCTTATCCATCATACACCTCCAAAAAGTTTATTGAGAGGAGTTTTCTTTCATAATATTTAGTATATCATAAATAATTTGGTGGATGATGAAAACAAAAAAGAGTGCAGTAAAGCGCACTCTTTTTGTGGCTGAAGTGATTTTCAGCATGTTAGAAAAGCAACCTTTATCATTCATTTCCAAATGAATAGCAAAAGATACATGTTCTAGTGGTTAAAATAGAATTTTCATGAGCGGAAAGTTTTAGTTCGTAATGAAGGGCTAGTAAGCAAATTGAACGCTTAGTGCATATTAGCATGGGAAAAAAGGTGACAAAATGTGAAAAATAAGGTAATATAATTCATAATGTTTTTATTTAACTATATGAAATAAATGAAGGAGATGTAAGCGGTGTCTCAAAATCGTGAACAATTGATGGAGGATTTATCTACACATGTTTTTGCAATGTTTCGCTCGGTGCGTAATGATATTGGAAAAATTTTTGGGGGCTACATTCCATGGAATGAGTTTCTTGTACTTCGTATATTAAATCGTAATGAAAAAGAGATGGTTTCTCGTGTAGCAAATCAATTACATGTATCAAATAGTCATATTACAGCTGTTACAGAAAAATTAATTAAAAAAGGATTTGTGACACGTTCACGTTCTACATCTGATCGTCGTGTTGTGTATTTGGAAATTACGGAACAAGGAAAAGAGTTAGTTGCGAAGATGGAAGTCGCGAAAAAACAGTACCTAAAAGAAAAATTTTCAACGCTATCTGAAGAAGAAATGCAAGTTATGGTGTCTATTTATAAAAAGCTAATATAGTAAGAAGTGGTACTTATATTTCATATTGTGAAGTGAAAGATAGAAAGACGGAGTGTTTCATGGAGCATCTAGATCAAAGACGAAAAATAATCAAAGTCTTCACGTTAATGTGAAGACTTTTGTGTTTTGTGCGTGCTGAAGTTGAGCCTCATAATCTGAAAAGAAATATAAGCAGAAGCTTGTTAATGGATAAGAAAGAAGTGTGTAACAAGGTGTGTATGTATTACGCAAGAACAGGCAGTCATACTTCTACCTCGAAGTTCCGAAGAATGAAAGTAGTTAGGTGAGGGGAAACTATCCATAAGACCCCGATGGGTGAGAGATTCCCCAGTGTAGGAAGTAGCAGGAAAGACAATACTACTACCTATAAAAGATGGAAGGAGGGGGAAAGATGACAAACCGTAAAGGGAGTCAAGGAAGTGGCAATCAAGGATCACCGAAAACAGGGCAGTTCCAACAAGAGTTTGGTTCGGAATTTGTGAGTGGTGATGATAATAAAGGGAAGGAATATCGTTCGAAAAAAGGAAGTAAATCAAAAAAGGAGTGATACAATCACTCCTTTTTTGTATTATGAAGCTGCTGAGCTGTCTGCATCATATTTTTTTTCTGATATAGTATAGAAGTAATCTTTAATAGCGTAGTCCTCATGCCTAGTTCTTTTTTTAAATAATGAGTATATCTTGTTGAACTAATGGGTGCTTTCGTTCAATAAGACATACAAAAGGACCAAACCTGGTCCTTTTTCTTTTGCTCAAATTATTAACACTGATGTTTAAACAAGGCTTTGTAAATAAAAGAAATTATGAAGTAATTCATACGTAGAAAGAAGATTTGTTACATATGTTATTAAAAAAATAAGCCACCTTGTCAATGCAAGGTGGCCTGGAAGGGGGACAATTTATGTCAATTTAATTAGGGATGGAAAGCTGTTCGAGACACTGGGGAATGTCTCATTATTAGGGAGGAACAGCTTCGATAGTTATACTATAAAAGATAGGTGTGAATTCAATGTGAACTTGAAGTGAAAGGGATGGGGATTTTCAAATTTTTATCCCGCTATTTGTGGGCAGTAATACCCCCACCTCAAAGTTCTCCAAGAAGCAGAGAAGTTAGGTGGGGATAAACTGACCGTAAAAGTCCGATTGGTGAGGGTTAATGATCAGTGGAGGATAACGGTCCACTAGAGCCCGGTTGTTGGTAGTTTTCTATCGGTGGGAGAGGAAGAAAGTTACCATTGATAGAAGTCTCACATTGTATGAAAATAAAAGTTGAAATCTATGAAAAAAAGGATTATGCTCAACTATATTATGAGAGTATAAGGATGTATTAAGGGAGTTAGTGATATGGAAGCAGCAAAAAAACAAGACTTTAAAAATCGTTTGATACGATTAAGTCCGCCGCAAATTTTAGCAATGGGCTTTTTTTGTTTAATTGTTGTCGGAGGATTGTTATTAAAACTACCTTTTGCGACAAAAGAGTCTATTAGTTGGGTGGATGCCTTTTTCACTGCAACATCAGCGGCCACTGTAACAGGGTTAGGTGTTGTGGATACTGCAAGCACTTTTACAATGTTTGGTCAAATTGTCATTATGCTACTAATTCAAACAGGTGGTCTTGGATTAATGACGATTGCAATTTTAATTGTTTGGGTATTAGGAAAGAAAATTGGATTGCGCCATCGTCTATTAATTGGAGAAGCATTCAATCAAACAAATATCGGTGGTCTTGTGAAATTAGTAAAACGTGTCTTTATTTTTTCTATTTGTATTGAACTAGTTGGAGTTGTTTTTTTATCTATTCGTTTCATTCCGGAATTTGGATTTGGGAAGGGACTATATTATAGTTTCTTTCACGTCATAGCAGCTTATAATAATGCGGGATTTGCCCTTTGGCCCGATAATTTAACACGTTATGTAGGGGATCCAATTATTAATATTGGAATTTGTTCTTTAATTGTTACAGGTGGTTTAGGATTTACCGTGTTAATTGATATATGGTATAGTCGTAGTTTTCAGAAACTATCACTTCATTCAAAAATTATGATTGTTGGAACAATTGCCCTCAATATAATTGCGATGATTGTGATTTTGTTATTGGAGTATAATAATGTGAAAACGTTAGGATCGTTATCTCTAAGCGAGAAACTGTGGGCTTCATTCTTCCAAGGTATTACACCAAGGACGGCTGGATTTAATACTGTTGATTATGGAAGCATGGAAGAATCGTCAATCTTGTTTACGATGATTTTAATGTTTATTGGGGCAGGAAGTGTTTCAACAGGTGGAGGAATTAAATTAACGACATTTGTTATTTTAATTACATCGGTTGTTGCCTTTTTTAGAAAGAAAGAAGACTTTGTTTTATTTCATCGTTCAATCAAAATGTTTACAGTAACAAGGGCACTGGCAATTGCAGTTGCCAGCCAAATTCTTATTTTTGCAGCGGTTTTTGTATTAATGCTGACGGAGAACTTTAGTTTTATTCAGTTGCTGTTTGAAACGATCTCTGCATTTGGTACAGTTGGATTAACAATGGGAATCACAGCGGAATTATCAGCTATTGGAAAATGTATTATTATGTTTGTTATGTTCTGTGGATTAATTGGACCTTTAACACTTGTATTTACCCTAGCACGACCAGCGAAGGAAAAAATTCGTTATCCATCAGAAGATGTTTTCACAGGATAAGGTATCACGCAAAAAGCGAGATACCTTTTTTCTTTAAGAGGATGTTCAAAAAGTCCGGTAAAGATAGCTGTCGTATTTCTTCGTTACGTCGCCAGTCCGGTACTCGTGTAGTTCCATCTACACTCCGTATCCTCCTGGCTTCCGCGCCTCGAACTACTCGGCTCTCTTTATCCTCCTTTTTGAACACGTACTTAATTACTTTTTTAAAAAAGTGAGAACAATAATCCGATAATCGCAGCGCGGAATAAGAGAGCAACAAGTGCTGCAATTCCACCGATAATAGCTGCAATGCTCCCTGTAACGGTAGCACCACGATTATAAGCATATATACCAAGTAGAACAGAAACAAGTCCAAAAAGTATTGGAAATGTGAAGAGTGATAATACAGCGAGAGCAAGAGCGATAAACCCAGCTGTTGAACCAGCTGTTTTTGATTTTACTTCGTCTTTATTATCATAATTGATGTGCTGAGGTGCAACTTCTGTTGCATACTCTTCTTTATAATCGCCTTCTTCTCTACGATGTTCATCAAATTTATCAGTCAAGGTGATTTCTCCTTTCGTAACAAGGTTCTTTAGTAGTATGTATGTATTTTTATTTTTTATCCCGTATTAGCGAGCAGCAATACCCCCCACCTCAAATTTCTGCAAGAAGTAAAGAAGTTAGGTGGGGGATAAACTGCTCGTAAAAGCCCGATTGGTGAGGGCTAATAATCAGTGGGGGATGAAGAAAACCCCACTGATCAAAGTTTCACTATCCCGCATGAATGAACTGTAGGCACGACACCGCAAGATTTGAAGGTTGAAATGTGCCAAAAGATAGCAGCTTTAAATGAATTGTAAAACTTGGTATGAGTTCCTCTATTTTGGAAAGGATAAAAAAGAATTAAAAGGAAAAAGGTGGTTTGTATGATGGAACATCCAATTGAAAATTTAATGAAAACGGCAATGACAAACTTAAAAGAGATGGTTGATGTGAATACAATTGTCGGAAGTCCTGTTTCAACAGCAGACGGAAACGTTGTTTTAACAGTCTCTCAAGTTGCTTTTGGCTTTGGGGCAGGAGGAAGCGACTTTAAAGGAAATGTGTCTGTAGGAAAAAATGGAACAGGGCAAGGGCAACAAAAAGAGGCGGGGCAAGGACATCCGTTTGGTGGTGGAAGTGGTGGAGGGGTTTCGATAAACCCGGTTGCGTTTTTAGTGGTAGGAACAAAAGGAGTGCAAGTTTTGCATTTACATAGTGGTACACATCTGATTGAAAAAGCCTTAAATATAGTTCCAAGTACCGTCGATAAGTTCGTAAATGGTCGTTAAAAAGCGGACTTGCATTTTTTAGGAATTATGATATATTAGAAAAAGTGTGTTTAGAGATCGATAAATATAACTGAAATATAAATATATATGATTTAAGAAATAAGGGAGAGGTAGTTATGATTAACATCAAGAATTTTACTGTTGGTTTATGCATGTTAGTGAGCGGATTTGTTGTGTATGTAGTTAAAAAAAAAGCACAGTTCTAAAAACAGACCGATCGTAATGTCTGTTTTTATTTTTGGGAAAACATTTGACATGTTTGTATATTAGTGTTAATATAATATTTCGTGTCTCAGTTACAGCTAGTATGGATTGAATATTTCTTATGGATACAGTATAGAAGATTTGCGAAAGATCGGGCAGTTATGCCAACAACTTTTGTAAACAGACCCAAAAAGTTGTATTTATAAGCTTATACACATACTAGTGTATAAGGAGCGGTCATTGGAGCCGTATTGATGAGAGAGAGGTAGGGCTTTCATCCAGTATATGTTACTTTCCCATTAGGTGAATATAAAAAAGAGAAGTCTCCTTTTTCATAAGGAGACTTCTCTTTTTTATACATGTTACATTAAATAATTGCATCATCTTTTAAAGACTACTTTCAACTCTTTGACAGATTTCATCAGTTGTTAAGCCACTTGCTTCAATGATAGATCCTTTTATCTCCGCATTCTGAATCCCCATGACATTAGAATCTAGCCCAGTTACGACACAACAATCGCATCCTTGCGCATCATTTTCGGATTGTAATGAGATGATCTCATATCCTTTTTGTTGCAATGCTTGTTGAACATCTGTTAACGAATTTTCAACGCCAATTTTCGCCATACTCTTCACCTCCTGCCATCTAGTAATATGGTCCATTTTTTTGGGAAATATTCGTATTTTGTAGAAAAGATGGCAAAGAGGAGACTAAATTAGTCGTTATATACACCTGTTAACATTTGACTTACGAATTGGTTATTTAAGTGCTCTTGGGCGGAATCGTCATTAGAGTGCACATTAATAGATGCGATAAAGCTATTGTTTTGTTCCGGTTCTTCATTTGGATATACTTCTACATAATTGTTAAATTTACAAAGTCCTTTTGTATTCATTAGATCAAATAGTTGTAACATCTCCACCACTTCTTGTCTTGTTCCTTTAATTTGTACACATGCCATATTATTTTCCTCCTTTGTTTGAAAAATTGCTTTTTGAAAATA
The DNA here is from genome assembly GCF_030348195.1 of Bacillus sp. DX4.1. Taxonomy (NCBI): domain Bacteria; kingdom Bacillati; phylum Bacillota; class Bacilli; order Caryophanales; family Bacillaceae; genus Bacillus; species Bacillus sp. DX4.1. Next base: position 1,418,470 of record NZ_JAUCFT010000008.1, read on the forward strand.
GGTTTATGAAAGCAACATGAAAAATATGATTATTATTTTTATACAGTATTCTTTTTCCTCATTTCACTCCTTTTCATTCAAAATTCGCTTTTGTTCGCAAATACACGAAATAAGACGTCCGTTTATTGAATACAATAGATTCGCATCATTTTCTAAAAATCCTTCTTCTAAACAAATGTTTTTTAGAACGAAAAAAAACGAAAAATATTTTTCTTTATTTTGTAACCGTTAACAATGTTGATATATCAATATAAACAAGCAAGTACATAAGTTTAAAAATTATAAATTTTCAAAAAATTATCTTGATTTATTTAAAAAGGAGAGTAAACTAGGAAACAATAAAAAACTCACAGAATATAGGGGGGCGCTTTCAAGTGAACGAGCAATGGATTTCCTTAAATGGAGAATTTGTTCCAAAAGACGAAGCAAAAGTTTCTGTTTATGATCATGGTTATTTATATGGTGATGGGGTGTTTGAAGGAATTCGTGTCTATAGTGGCAACGTCTTTCGGTTGAAGGAACATCTCATTCGTTTATTCGAGTCAGCAAAATCCATTATGTTAGAAATTCCATATACGTTAGAAGAAGTGACCGGTATTGTTGTTGAAACCATTCGCCAAAATCAGCTTTCTAACGGTTATATCCGTTTAGTAGTATCAAGAGGTGCTGGAAACCTCGGTTTAGATCCCGATTCGTGTTCGAATCCAAATGTGGTTGTAATTGCGGAACAATTAGCGTTATTTCCGTCAGAATATTACGAAAAAGGAATTCCGGTTGTGACAGTTGCAACACGTCGCAATCGTCCAGATGTATTAACACCACAAGTGAAATCTTTAAACTACTTAAATAATATTTTAGTGCGAATTGAAGCGAAGCTTGCGGGTGTGCAAGAAGCACTTATGTTAAATGAACAAGGTTATGTTGCAGAAGGATCTGGCGATAATGTGTTCATTGTAAAAGGAAATAAATTAGTTACACCGCCAAGTTCTGCAGGCGCATTAGAAGGAATCACGAGAAATGCGATTTTGGAAATTGGAGAAAAACTCGGATATGACGTAAGAGAAGAATTATTTACACGTCATGATGTATACGTAGCTGATGAAGTATTTTTAACAGGAACGGCTGCTGAAGTTATCGCTGTTACGACAGTTGATGGAAGAATTATTGGTTCTGGAAAACCTGGGCAACATACAAACCATTTATTAGAAGAATTTCGTAAGTTAGTTGTGGAAGATGGCGAGAAAATTTACGAAGAGAATAAAGTTGGATGATAGAAGAGTAAATGACATTCGTGATCTGTTACGAATATCCAAAAAGAGGACTGGATATGTCAGCTCGTTATGAAATTGTAAAGCGTTGATAGGGAGGAGTAGTTGATTGTGAAGCCTCACAGAGAGTCGGTGGTTGCTGGAAACCGATGGTTCACGTTGACGAACATCACCCTTGAGTGCCAAGCTGAAGCATTTGTCTAGGCTTGGACGGTAGCTCCGTTATTAGCTAGGCTCAATAAAGAGTCTCTGAGGCAAGAAATGTTCTTGCAAAGAAGGGTGGTACCGCGAAATCTTTCGTCCCTTCAGCACATAGCTGGAGTGTGGGCGTAAGGTTTTTTTAGTGTATAAACAACTTTAAAGGAGGTTCATAAGAGCGATGTCTTCAAAAACGGAAGAAAAATTGGCAACCGGTGCACAGCTGTTGTTAGAAGCGCTAGGAAAGGAAGACGTAGAAGTTATTTTTGGTTACCCGGGAGGTGCTGTCCTGCCGCTATATGATGCGATTTATGATTGTGAAATTCCTCATATTTTAACAAGGCATGAGCAGGGCGCTATTCATGCGGCAGAGGGATATGCACGAATTACAGGTAAACCGGGTGTTGTCATTGCGACAAGTGGACCTGGTGCCACAAATGTTATTACTGGTCTTGCAGATGCCATGATTGATTCACTACCACTCGTTGTGTTTACTGGTCAAGTGGCGACAACGTTGATTGGAACTGATGCTTTTCAAGAAGCGGATATTATGGGCCTTACGATGCCGGTAACAAAACATAATTATCAAGTGCGTAATGCTTCTGATCTGCCGCGGATTATTAAAGAAGCATTCCATATTGCGAAAACGGGTCGACCAGGACCGGTCGTTATCGATCTTCCAAAAAACATAGTAGTAGAAAAAGGTGAGCGATGTAGCGACGTACAAATGGATTTACCAGGTTACCAGCCAAATTATGAGCCTAATCCACTGCAAATTAACAAATTGTTACAAGCAATTGAAGTTGCAGAAAAGCCGTTGATTTTAGCGGGAGCTGGTGTTCTGCATGCGAAAGCTACAAAGGAATTAACTGCTTTTGCTCGCATGTATCGTATACCAGTTGTTCATACGCTTCTTGGATTAGGCGGATTTCCACCAGCTGATGAATTGTTTCTAGGAATGGGCGGAATGCATGGGTCGTATACAGCGAATATGGCATTGTATGAGTGTGATTTACTCATTAATATCGGCGCAAGATTTGATGATCGTCTGACAGGGAATTTAGAGTACTTTGCAAAAGGGGCTACAGTCGCACATATCGATATTGATCCAGCGGAGATTGGAAAAAATGTGTATACAGAAATTCCGATTGTAGCCAGTGCGAAACAGGCACTAGAAGCACTGCTTGTATGCAAGGAACGAAAGGAAAATCATGGAGAGTGGCTATCACTGTTAAAGAGTAGAAAAGAAAAATATCCGTTTTCTTATCGTGAAGATTCTAAAGAAATTAAACCACAAGCGGCAATTGATATGTTATACGAAATTACGAAAGGAAAAGCAATTGTAACGACAGATGTTGGCCAACATCAAATGTGGGCTGCTCAATATTATCCACTTAAGGATCCTGATAAGTGGGTAACTTCAGGAGGACTCGGAACAATGGGATTTGGATTTCCAGCTGCCATTGGTGCACAAATTGCAAAACCAGAAGAACTAGTTGTAGCGATTGTTGGCGATGCAGGATTTCAAATGACATTACAAGAGCTAAGCGTATTGAAAGAGCATTCTCTCCCAGTTAAAGTTTTGATTTTAAATAATGAAGCGTTAGGCATGGTGAGACAGTGGCAAGATGAATTTTATAATCAACGCTATTCTCACTCTTTGCTTTCTTGTCAACCAGACTTTGTGGCACTTGCTCATGCGTATGGCATAAAAGGAGTGCGAATTGAAAATGCATTACTTGCAAAAGGGCAGTTACAAGAAGCGATTGATTTGCCAGGACCAGTTTTAATTGATTGCCGGGTGCTTCAGTCCGAAAAGGTTATGCCGATGGTTGCTCCTGGAAAAGGAGTTCACCAAATGGAGGGGGTGGAGATATGAAACGGATTGTTACGGCAACCGTACGAAATCAGAGTGGGGTATTGAACCGAATTACAGGCGTCATGACACGAAGGCACTTTAATATTGAAAGTATTTCCGTTGGGCATACGGAATCATCGGATGTTTCACGGATGACACTTGTTGTTCATGTTGAGAACGAACAACAAGTAGAGCAACTTATCAAGCAGCTTCATAAACAAATTGATGTGTTAAAAGTGTCTGATATTACAGAAGAAGCATTAATTGCAAGAGAGCTCGCTCTTATTAAAGTAGCAACGACAAGTGTATCCAGGTCAGAATTGTACAGTTTAATTGAACCGTTCCGAGCCGCTGTAATAGACGTTGGGAAGGATTCCATCGTCGTGCAAGTAACAGGGATGCAAGAAAAAGTAGAAGCGCTCATTGAGCTATTGCGCCCATATGGCTTAAAAGAAATTGCAAGAACAGGTGTTACAGCATTTACGCGCAGCATGAAAAAACAAGATAAGCAAATCATGTTAATCCATTAATCATTTAAATATAGGGGGAAAAAGAAAATGGCAAAAGTTTATTATGAGAAAGATGTAACTGTAAATGTATTAAAAGGAAAGAAAGTAGCAGTTATTGGATATGGGTCACAAGGTCATGCGCATGCGCAAAATTTACGTGATAACGGTTTTGATGTGGTAGTTGGACTACGCCCGGGTAAGTCATGGAAAAAAGCGAAAGAGGATGATTTCTCTGTATATTCCGTAGCTGAGGCAGCAAAATCCGCTGATGTAGTGATGGTGCTTCTTCCAGATGAATTACAACCGGAAGTATATGATGCAGAAATTGCACCGAATTTACAAGCAGGAAATTCACTAGTATTTGCACATGGATTTAACGTTCATTTTGATCAAATTACACCACCAGAAGATGTAGATGTATTTCTAGTAGCACCAAAGGGACCGGGTCACCTTGTACGTCGTACGTTTGTAGAAGGCGCAGCTGTACCAGCGTTGTTTGCGATCTATCAAGATGCAACAGGAACAGCAACTGAAAAAGCATTATCGTATGCTGATGGAATTGGAGCAACACGCGCAGGCGTATTACAAACTACATTTAAAGAAGAAACGGAAACGGATTTATTTGGAGAACAGGCCGTACTTTGCGGCGGTGTGACTGCACTTGTAAAAGCAGGATTTGAAACATTAGTAGATGCTGGTTATCAGCCGGAACTTGCATATTTTGAATGTTTACACGAACTAAAGCTAATTGTCGATCTGATGTATGAAGGTGGACTTGAAAATATGAGATATTCTGTTTCTGATACAGCACAGTGGGGTGATTTTGTATCGGGACCACGTGTCGTAACAGAGCATACGAAGCAAGCAATGGGTGAAGTATTAAAAGAAATTCAAGATGGTACATTTGCAAGGGGATGGATTGCAGAGCATAAAGCAGGAAGACCACATTTCCACGCAACGAATGTACAAGAAAATGAACATCAAATTGAAGTTGTAGGACGTAAATTACGTGAGATGATGCCGTTTGTACAACCGAAAGTGAAAGTGGAGGTTAAATAATATGAAACAGGTTTTGTTCATGGATACGACGCTTCGTGATGGCGAGCAATCACCGGGAGTCAACTTGAATGAACAGGAAAAGCTGCAGATTGCTAGGCAATTAGAGAAGCTCGGGATTGATGTGATGGAAGCGGGATTTGCATCCGCTTCTGAAGGTGATTTTCATTCAGTGAAACGCATTGCTGAAACGATTCAAAATGCATCTATTATGAGTTTAGCAAGGGCCAAGGAAAGCGATATTCGCAGGGCGTATGAAGCGGTAAAAGGAGCGGTATCACCTCGATTACACGTATTTTTGGCAACGAGCGATATTCATATGAAATATAAGCTATGTATGTCAAAGGAAGATGTACTAGATAGTATTCATCGCTCTGTAACCTTAGGTAAATCTTTGTTTCCCACTGTACAGTTTTCAGCAGAAGATGCAACAAGGTCAACTTATTCCTTTTTAGCAGAAGCAGTGGAAGTTGCGATTCGGGCCGGTGCAGATGTTGTTAACATTCCAGATACAGTAGGTTATACAAATCCAGAAGAATATTATTCTCTTTTTAAATACTTAAAAGAATATGTTCCCTCCTATGAAAAAGCAATTTTTTCTTGTCATTGTCACGATGATCTCGGTATGGCTGTGGCGAATTCATTAGCAGCGATTGAAGGAGGAGCATTGCAAGTAGAAGGAACGATTAACGGAATTGGTGAACGCGCTGGTAATGCTGCTTTAGAAGAAGTAGCAGTCGCTCTTCATATTCGAAAGGACTATTATGGAGCACAGTCTTCTTTAACATTAAAAGAAATAAAAGCAACGAGCACCCTTGTTAGCCGATTAACAGGCATGATTGTTCCGAAGAATAAGGCCATTGTTGGTGCAAATGCATTTGCGCATGAATCGGGTATTCATCAAGATGGTGTATTAAAAGAAGTAACGACATATGAAATTATTGAACCAGAACTTGTTGGTGAAGTGCAAAATTTATTTGTACTTGGAAAGCATTCGGGACGTCATGCCTTCACTGAAAAAATGAAAGAACTTGGCTATGAGATTACAGAAGAAGAGCGAGACATAGCATTTGGAGCATTTAAGAGATTAGCAGATCGAAAAAAAGAGATTACAGAAGAGGATTTACGAGCACTTGTATTAGGAGAAACAGCATTTTCAACACAACAGTACAGTATTAAACAGCTGCAAGTACACTTTGTATCAAATAGTACACAATGTGCAACGGTTGCACTGGAAGATGCAGAAGGAAATGTATACGAGGATGCAGCAACAGGTGCTGGTAGTATCGAATCGATTTACAACGCGATTCAAAGAATTCTAGGATTGGAGTGTGAACTAGCAGATTATCGTATTCAATCGATTACGCAAGGTCAAGACGCACTTGCACATGTTCATGTCGAATTAAAAGAAGGAAATCATCAAGTTTCAGGATTTGGGGTTGCACAAGATGTACTGGAAGCATCAGCAAGGGCCTATGTGCATGCAGCGGGAAAGTTAAAAGCGTTGCTGTCACTTACAAAGTGAAGCTTCTATAAGTGGGGGATGTAGTTCCCCACTTAACTTTTTCAATTAGAGAGTTTACTGCCAGTTAGAGCTTGATAAAAAGATAAAGGGGTGCTGATGAATGGAGAAACGTATCGTTTGTTTAGCAGGTGATGGTGTTGGACCAGAAGTTATGGATAGTGCTAAGCAAGTATTACAAATGGTAGAAAGGTTGTATGGTCATCGTTTTTATCTACAAGATGAACATTTTGGTGGGGCTGCTATTGATTCTTTCGGGCAACCGTTGCCACCAAGAACATTAACAGCATGTTTAGCGAGTGACGCTGTATTGCTTGGTTCAGTTGGTGGACCACGCTGGGACGGTGCGAAGGAACGGCCTGAAAAAGGGTTACTTGCACTTCGAAAAGGACTCGGGGTATTTGCAAATGTTCGTCCTGTTACTGTAGAAGCAGCGACTTCGCATTTATCACCATTAAAAGCAACTGACGCATTAGATTTTGTTGTCGTTCGTGAATTAACAGGAGGTATTTATTTCTCTTTCCCAAAAGAAAGAACAGAAGAGGTAGCGACGGATACGCTCACCTATCATCGCCATGAAATTGAGCGAATCGTTTCTTACGCATTTCAATTGGCAAGTAAACGTTGTAAAAAAGTCACTTCTATTGATAAAGCAAATGTTTTAGAGTCAAGTAAACTTTGGAGAGAAGTAACAGAAGAAATAGCACTGCGCTATCCAGCTGTTGAACTTGAACATCTTTTAGTAGATGCAGCAGCAATGGAATTGATTTGTAATCCAGGTCGATTTGATGTCATTGTGACGGAAAATTTATTTGGTGATATTTTAAGTGATGAAGCATCTGTACTAGCAGGTTCGTTAGGTATGTTGCCATCAGCGAGTCATGCAGAGAACGGTCCTTCATTGTATGAACCTATTCATGGATCGGCACCAGATATTGCAGGGAAAAATAAAGTGAACCCAATTGCGATGATGCGTTCGGTTGCGATGATGCTTGGGCAGTCATTTGAATTAAGAAAAGAAGGAGAAGCGATTGAAGAAGCAATTTCTGCAGTTCTTCGCTCCGGAAAATGTACAGCAGATATAGGTGGGAATGAAACGACATCTTCGTTTACAAAATGTGTTTTGCAAGAAATGGAAGAGCAGGCGTTAGTAGGGAGAGGGAGATAATGAAGAAAAGGTTACTAGATAAACTGTGGGAACGACATGTTGTTGCAACAAACGAGAATGGATTAGACCTGCTATATATCGATCTTCATCTCGTACATGAAGTTACATCACCGCAAGCCTTTGAAGGCTTGCGGCTTGCCAATCGAAATGTACGAAGACCTAACTTAACGTTTGCAACGATGGATCATAATATTCCAACAAAGGATGTTTGGAATATTACAGATCGTATCGCAAAACAGCAGCTAGACACGCTTCGTGCAAATTGTAAGCAATTCGAAGTCCCATTAGCAGATATAGGTGATGAATCACAAGGAATTGTGCATGTAATTGGTCCAGAGCTTGGACTTACGCAACCAGGAAAGACAATTGTATGTGGTGATAGCCATACGGCAACACATGGAGCGTTTGGAGCACTTGCATTTGGAATTGGAACGAGTGAGGTTGAGCATGTGTTAGCGACCCAAACACTATGGCAGCGAAAACCAAAAGCGATGGGCATCGAATTGAAAGGGAAATTACCAAAAGGTGTATATGCAAAAGATATTATTTTACATTTGCTAGCTACACATGGGGTAGCAATGGGAACAGGATATGTGATGGAGTTTTATGGAGAAACAATTATAGAAATGGAAATGGAAGAGCGTATGACACTCTGTAATATGGCGATTGAAGGTGGAGCAAAAGCTGGAATTATCGCACCAGACGAGAAGACGTTTGCTTATGTAAAAGGGCGTCAATATGCACCGAAAGATTTTGATCTGGCGGTAGCGAAATGGAGTGAACTTTATACAGATCAGGATGCAATATACGATACTGTTTATTCTATAGATGTTGCCACGTTAGCACCTTATGTAACGTGGGGAACCAATCCTAGTATGGGAATGCGCATTGATGAACGCTTACCGGTCATACGAAATCAAAATGATGAACGAGCTCTTACATATATGGGGCTTCAGCCAGGACAAAGTGTATTTGAAATTCCAGTTCAGCATGTATTTATCGGTTCATGTACAAATTCTCGTTTATCAGATTTGGAAATTGCAGCAGCTGTTGTAAAAGGGAAAAAGGTAAAAGAAGGTGTGCGGGCACTCGTTGTACCAGGATCAAAACGAGTGAGGGAAGCAGCGATGAAAAAAGGGCTGCACTATATTTTTGAAGAAGCCGGATTTGAATGGAGAGAGCCAGGGTGTTCCATGTGTCTTGGAATGAACCCAGATCAAGTACCAGAAGGAGAACATTGTGCATCCACTTCCAATCGTAATTTTGAAGGGAGACAAGGGAAGGGTGCGAGAACTCATCTTGTGAGTCCAGCGATGGCAGCAGCAGCTGCACTATATGGTCATTTTGTTGATGTGAGAAAGGAGAGTTATGATGGAGCCATTTCGTATTCATAAGGGTACTGTTGCTGCATTAATGAACGATAATATTGATACAGATCAAATTATCCCAAAACAATATTTAAAGCGGATTGAACGAACTGGTTTTGGACAGTTTTTATTTGATGAATGGCGCTATCAGAACGATCGTCAAGAAAATCCAGATTTCCCGCTAAATGCGCCGGAACGAAAAGGCGCAAGTATTTTGATTACAGGTGAGAATTTTGGTTGTGGTTCTTCGAGAGAACATGCCCCGTGGGCTCTTGCTGATTATGGATTTCGTGCTATTATTGCTGGGAGCTTTGCTGACATTTTTTATATGAATTGTACGAAAAATGCGATGCTTCCTATCGTAATGGAAAAAGAAATACGTGAGAAGTTAGCTGCGGTAGGTCCAAGAGAAATCATAGAAGTAGATTTGGAAAATGAAGTAATAACAACCGAGGCAGATCGCTTTCATTTTACGATTGAAAAAATGTGGAAAGATAAACTATTGAGTGGTTTAGATGACATCGGAATTACCCTTCAATATGAACAAAAAATTCAAGAGTATGAACTAGAAACAGCTCGCTAAACAAATTTGGCGAGCTGTAATTTTAAAAGTAAATATAATAATTTTAATTTTGTTTACATTCTGAATTTAATGGTATATACTATGTGAAAACAAGAGGAGAAAGGGAGTAATGACAATGTTTACATTACAATCAGTCACTTTACTTACACAACTACATCATCATACATAACCCTTGAACCTAGCGTGAACAACGTGTAGGTACAAGGGTTATTCCCATTGTACCTACACTCTTACTAAGAGCCTTGTAGGTATTTTTTCTACAAGGCTCTTTTTATTTTGTTCGTGGTCGCGATCAAGGGCATACATTAGAAAGGAAGAGTTTGAATGATTGAAGTTGAAAGGAGAGTGAAACTGCGTGACGAAGTGGAAGCGAGCAAATCCAAATGGAACAAGGGATTATGTATTTGAAGAATGTACGTTAATAGAAGAGGTTGAACAAAAGTTACGACGAACGTTTTTAGAAAGAGGCTATGAGGAAATACGAACACCGACGATTGAGTTTTATGATGTCTTTTCTTTTCGTAATCGGCCGATAGATGAAGAGAAAATGTATAAGTTCTTTGACCAGCAAGGGCGTATTATCGTGTTAAGACCGGATATGACAATTCCGCTTGCAAGGGTGATGGGAACGCATGGCGGGAGAGCACCTGTGAAATTAACATACAGCGGGAATGTATTTCGGGCAAATGAATCGTTATCTGGAAAATATAATGAAATCATTCAAACAGGTATTGAGATTATCGGTATTGATAATATACGTGCTGAAATTGAATGCATCGTAAGTGCGATACAAGCACTTCTGGGAGTAGGAATTCAGTCCTTTACAATTGAACTGGGGCAAGTTCAATTGTATAAATGTATCGTTAAAAAGCTAGCACTTGAAGAAGACGATGAGTCAACGTTGCGCACGCATATTGAAAGTAAAAATGATGCTGCGTTATCCCATTTTTTAAAAGAGAAGAAATTAGATCGAAATGATAGGGCGGTACAGTTACTCGAACGATTGCCGCGGTTATTTGGAAAGTTAGAAGTCATTGAGGAAGCTGAAAAACTTGCCTCAAACAATGAAATGAAGGAAGCAATCGCAAGGGTAAAAGAAATCTATGAAACAATTGAAAGATTGGGCTATGGTTCCTATATTTCGATTGATTTTGGGATGATTCAACATCTTCATTATTATACGGGAGTTATTTTTAGGGGATATATATGTGATGTTGGAGAAGAAATTGTCAGTGGTGGCAGATATGATGAGTTAATTGGAAATTTTGGAGAGCCAATGCCGGCAGTTGGGTTAGCTGTACAAGTAAATCAAATTGTACGTACGTTGCAAGAACATCAAGCGGTTGACGATAGAAAGAAATTAGATATACTTATCCATTATTCACTCCATATGGTTGCGGAAGCAGAAAGATTATGTGGTTTGCTTCGGAAAGATGGCCGTAAAGTAGAATTATCTATGTTTGAAACATTGCAAGATACATTTCAGTTTGCGAGGGAAAATGAGATTAGGGCAGTAGTTGAAGCATCTCGGGAAACGTTAGTAGAGTACGTGTGGGACGAAAAATGGATTAAGCAGAAAGAAGGGGAAACCTCATGCGTAACATTCAAATTGCGTTAACGAAAGGAAGGTTGGAGAAGCATGTTATTCCACTTTTTGAAAAGATTGGAATTGATTGTTCAGAGCTAAAGGATAAAGGAAGAAGGCTTGTTTTTCAAAGTACAAATGCCAATATTTCATTCATTCTTGTTAAAGCGGTTGACGTTGCAACTTATGTAGAACATGGTATTGCTGATATTGGAATTGTTGGGAAAGATATTTTACTTGAATATGAGAAAGATATATATGAAATGGTTGATTTAGAAGTAGGTTGTTGTAAGTTTTGTGTTGCTTCTATTCCGACATATAACCCGAAAAGTTATCGAAAAAAGAGAATTGCTACAAAATATCCACATATTACTTCCGCGTATTTTCGTGATAAGGGAGAAGATGTAGAGATTATTAAAATAGAAGGTTCTGTCGAGATTGCTCCGCTTCTCGGATTAGCAGATGCAATTGTTGATATTGTAGAGACGGGCACAACATTAAAAGAAAATGGATTACGTGTATTTGAAGAAATGTATACAATATCTGCACGAATGATCGTCAATAAAGCTGCCTTAAAAACAAAAAAAGACGAAATATTCAATATTATAAATAAGATGGAGCGTGCAATCGCTGCAGGTAAATAAAGGGGAGAGTGTAATGGAGGTTATGTATGAAAACTACGCGCAAGCACTGCGGAGAATAAAGCAGTTAAGAGAACAGGCTAATATAATAGAAGAAACTGTGCAATTACGTGTAAGAGAAATTGTTGAACAAGTGAGGGAAAGGAAAGATGAAGCGTTAATTTCTTATACAAAAGCTTTTGATGGCGTAGAAGTAACAAAGTTCTGTGTTACAAAGGAAGAAATAAAAAAAGCAAGCGGATATGTGGAAGCTTCATTTCTAGAAGCGCTGCAAGAAGCAAAGAAAAATATTTTATCATACCATGAAAGGCAACAAAGACAATCATTTTTGGATTGTGAAAAGGAAGGCGTGATTCGTGGACAGCTGATTCGGCCACTTCAAACGGTTGGTGTATATGTACCGGGAGGAACTGCGTCGTATCCTTCATCTGTATTGATGAATGTACTACCTGCCAAAATTGCAGGCGTTCAGAAAGTTGTGATGGTTACACCGCCAGGAAGAGAGGGAATCGATCCGCATATTCTAGCTGCAGCTGAAATTGCTGGTGTAGATGAAATATATACAGTAGGCGGAGCCCAAGCCATTGCGGCATTAGCGTACGGGACGGAATCGATACCAAAAGTTGATAAAATTGTTGGTCCTGGAAATATATATGTGGCTTTTGCAAAACGTGAGGTATTTGGAGCAGTTCATATCGATATGATTGCTGGACCATCTGAAATTGTTGTAATTGCTGATAAAACGGGGAAGGCATCTTTTATTGCTGCCGATTTATTGTCTCAAGCAGAGCATGATGTTAGAACAACAGCTATTTGTATTACAACTTGTGTAGAACTTGCGAAAGAAATAGAAAGAGAACTAAAGCAGCAACTTGTAACATTGCCAAGAAGTGAAATAGCGCGTGAATCGATAGAGAGAAATGGAGCCATTCTCGTTGTTCCTTCGTTAGAGCACGCGTTTCAATTGTCAAACGAAATCGCACCGGAGCATTTAGAATTACATATACATGAACCGATGAATGCTTTGTCATTTATTCAGCATGCGGGTTCAATCTTCATTGGTCCGTATGCACCAGAGCCGCTCGGAGATTATTTTGCAGGACCGAACCATGTACTCCCAACAAGTGGAACGGCACGTTTCTTTTCACCATTATCTGTGGATGATTTTGTGAAAAAATCGAGCTTCGTATCGTATACGAAAGAGGCGTTGCAAAACGTACAACATCATATTACAACGCTCGCGGATAAAGAAGGATTGCATGCACATGCCAGGGCTATTCAAATTCGGTTTGAGGAGGGGAAATAATGCGTAAGGCAAGTCAAACGAGGAGAACAGCCGAAACAAAAATCGAACTTTGTTTACAGTTAGATGAAAGTGAAAATATTTCGATTCAAACAGGTGTTGGTTTTTTTGATCATATGCTTACTTTGTTTGCAAAGCATGGCCGATTTGGTTTGCAAATTGAAGCGGAAGGTGATGTTTTCATTGATGCGCATCATACAGTTGAGGATGTCGGTATTGTACTCGGTAATTGTTTAAAAGAAGCACTGCAAAATAAAGAGGGGATTAACCGTTATGGATCGGCATATGTACCGATGGATGAAGCACTTGGTTTTGTAGCCATTGATATAAGTGGAAGGTCTTATCTCGTTTTTCAAGGTGAATGGACAAATCCGAAGTTAGGAGATTTTGATACAGAACTGACAGAAGAGTTTTTCAGAGCAGTTGCTCATGCGGCGAATATAACGTTACATGCTCGCGTTTTATATGGAAGTAATACACATCACAAGATTGAAGCACTATTTAAAGCATTTGGCCGTGCATTACGCGAAGCAGTAGATAAAAATGACAAAATTGTCGGTGTAAACTCTACGAAGGGAATGTTGTAATTGATTGCAATTGTAGATTATGGGATGGGGAACATTCGTAGTGTGGAACAAGCGTTAACACGCATTGGAGCAGAGCATATTGTAACGGATGATAGAGAGAGAATATTACGAAGTGATGGCGTGATTTTACCAGGAGTAGGTGCTTTTCCGAAAGCAATAGATGCTTTACAGGAAAAAAAACTTATTTCAGTACTTCAAGAAACGACGGTACAAGGAAAACCATTCTTGGGGATTTGTTTAGGGATGCAGCTTTTATTTGAAAAAAGTGAAGAGATACAGAGTACAAAAGGGCTATGTTTATTACCGGGAGTCATTCGAAAACTCAAAGTACCTTATAAAATACCACATATGGGTTGGAATCCATTAAAGAAGAAACAGGAAATCCCATTATGGAATGATGTGGGAGAAGGTTCATTTGTGTATTATGTTCATTCTTATTATGCGGATTGTCCAAGTGATATTGTATGCGGTGTGAGTGATTATGGTATTGATATTCCAGGTCTTGTTGCAAAAGAAAATATATTTGGGGCACAGTTTCATCCCGAAAAAAGCGGTGATATCGGGATACAAATGTTAAGAAATTTTAAAGGAGTGGTAGAAGCATGGAGATCTTCCCAGCTATCGATTTAAAACAAGGACGTTGTGTTCGGCTGTATCAAGGAGAATTTCAAAAAGAAACGGTTATGAATGAAAATCCAGTTGCCCAGGCATTATTATTTGAAAAGTTAGGAGCACGAAAGTTGCACATTGTTGATTTGGACGGAGCGGTTTCCGGTCAATCAATGAACCTTTCTGTAATTGAAGCTATATGTAAAGCAGTTCGTATTCCAGTCCAAGTGGGCGGAGGGATACGCTCTCTCGAAACTATTGAAATGTTACTGTCTGTAGGCGTAGAAAAAGTCATTTTAGGTACGGCAGCATTGTATGATCGTTCTTTTTTAGAACATGCAGTTCGCTTATATGGAGAAAAGATTATCGTTGGCATTGATGCGAAAAATGGCTACGTGGCAACGAGAGGTTGGTTGGATATATCTGAAGTTTCTTACATTAATCTTGCGAAGAAGATGGAAAGCGTCGGCGTACAAACAATCATTTTTACGGATATTGCAAAAGACGGTACGCTTGCGGGGCCGAATTTTGAACAATTACAGTCACTGCAAGAGGCGGTGGCACTCCGTATTGTTGCATCAGGCGGAGTATGTTCGCTTCAAGATGTACAGAGGCTGAACGATATGAATGTGTATGGCGTTATTATTGGAAAAGCGCTATATGAAAAAACAATTGATTTAGAAGAGGTATTGCAGGTGACAAAGATATGTTAACGAAGCGAATCATTCCTTGCTTAGATGTGAAAGCAGGCAGGGTTGTAAAAGGTGTGAATTTTGCCCAGTTACAAGATGTTGGTGATCCTGTTGCAATTGCATCATTGTACGATAAAGCCGGTGCTGATGAACTTGTTTTTTTAGATATTACAGCGACGCATGAAGGAAGAAAAACAATTTTGGACGTTGTGGAACGAACAGCATCACAAGTTTTTATTCCACTTACAGTAGGAGGTGGTATCTCATCTGTTCAAGATATGTATGCATTGCTGAGGGCTGGTGCAGATAAAGTATCCCTCAATTCTGCTGCAGTTCAGAATCCAGATGTAATTCGAGAAGGGGCAGAACACTTTGGTTCGCAATGTATGGTTGTAGCAATTGACGCAAGAAAAGTAGCGGAAAAGAAGTGGCATGTATATGTAAATGGTGGGCGGATTGATACGGGAATCGATGTTATCGAATGGGCAAAACGTGCGGAACAGTTAGGTGCCGGTGAAATTTTACTTACAAGTATGGATGCAGATGGAACAAAGGATGGTTATGAACTTTCGTTAACAGAAACGATGTCGCACGCTGTTTCTATTCCGGTCATTGCTTCAGGTGGCTGCGGCAGTGCAGAGCATATTGTAGAAGTGTTTCAAAAAACATCGGCAAGTGCGGCATTGGCGGCTTCCATTTTCCATTATGGTGAAACGACCGTGCAGAAGGTAAAACAAAAGTTACAAGCAGCGGAAATTGAGGTGAGATTATGACGCCGGATTTTTCAAAGGGATTGTTGCCAGCTGTTATTGTAGAAGAAGATACAAAAGAAATTTTGATGTTAGCATATATGAATGAAGAGGCGTATCAAAAAACGTTAGAGACGAAGAAAACATGGTTTTACTCGCGCTCTAGGCAAGCGTTATGGAATAAAGGAGAAACATCCGGCCACGTACAGTATGTTCAATCACTATATTTAGATTGTGACCAAGATTCGATTGTTATCGTTGTAAAACAGGTAGGACCTGCGTGTCATACAGGAGAAAAAACATGCTTTCATTACAAAATTATGTAGGGGGAATAAGTGATGGAGAGCGTTCTTCGGTCTTTATATGAAACGATTCAGCAGCGTAAAGAAAATCCGCTTTCAGAATCCTATACAAATTATTTATTTGCAAAAGGAGAAGATAAAATTTTAAAGAAAATAGGAGAGGAGTGTACAGAAGTTGTAATTGCTGCAAAAAATGATCACAAAGAAGAGCTTGTAAAAGAAATGGTTGATGTCATATATCACTGCTTCGTTCTACTTGCTGAAAAAAATATTCCGTTAGAAGATGTGTTAGAAGAAGTAAAGGAGCGGCAAGGAAAGCTATCAAAAACAGGGGACCGAAAAGAAATTGATACGTTATAAGAGCTTGTTCAAAAAGGAGGATAAAGAAATACGACAGTTATCTTTACCGGACTTTTTGAACATCTTCTATAAGGGGGAGGTAGGAGAATGAAAGTAGATTATCATCTTCATTTAGAGGAAGGACCATATTCGATGCGCTGGTTGGCAAGAACGAATGAAGCGCTAGAACA
Organism: Bacillus sp. DX4.1; assembly: GCF_030348195.1. NCBI lineage: Bacteria > Bacillati > Bacillota > Bacilli > Caryophanales > Bacillaceae > Bacillus > Bacillus sp. DX4.1. Next base: position 1,434,997 of record NZ_JAUCFT010000008.1, read on the forward strand.
TTATATACCGCTCCAAGAGGAACGACATTCTGTAGAATGGATGATGAAAACACAAGAACGTCTGCAAAAGCGAGTAAAGGAAGGACCTTTTACAGCAGACTGGATTGATTTATATTTAGAGGAAGCAGTGCGAAAAGGAATAAAAGAAGTGGGAATTGTTGACCATTTATACCGTTTTCATGAGGCGAAGGCGTATTATGAGAAGTATGTAGATATTGGAAACACACAACTTGGACGCTTGCAAAAAGAATGGTTAGATCAAGTACGAGTCACATCTATTCATAACTTTACTAGAGCCATCCAAGAAGCGAAAGAACGCTGGGCAAAACAAGGAGTTATATTACGGCTGGGCATTGAAGCTGATTATTTTATTGGCGGAGAACGAGAACTGCAAGAATTATTAGCATTGGGCGACTGGGATTATGTAATTGGTTCTGTGCATTTTATCGATGGATGGGGTTTTGATAATCCAGATACGAAAGCGTATTTTGAAGAACATCAGTTACATACGTTGTATCATACATTTTTTACAACAGTTGAAAAGGCAGTTCGTTCTAAATTATTTGATATTGTAGCTCATCTTGATAATATAAAAGTATTTAATTATCGTTTAGATGAGAATATACAGCTCCCTTATTACGAAACAATTGCAAGAGCATTAGTGGAAACAAATACAGCAACAGAAATAAACGCGGGGTTATATTACCGTTATCCTGTGCAAGAGATGTGTCCAAGTCCACTTTATTTACATGTATTAGCACAGTATCAAGTGCCAATTACACTTTCATCAGATGCTCATTATCCAAATGACTTAGGAAACTATGTAGAGGACAACGTGGAAATATTACGTAATCATAGTGTTTCTCATGTTGCTACATTTGAAAAACGGATTAGAAAAATGCAATTACTTGAACAGGTGTCAACAATTGTTTCGAAGTAGAGGAATGATTTTGTGATGAAAACTTTTCTTTTTGCTCAAAATAAGGAGGAGTGAAAAAAGGAGGGTTTAAAATGATAAAACAACAACATAAAGAAAATGCGAAAATAACGAATCAAAGTAATGTAACGCAGAAACAAGATGAAAATCAGTCTGTAACACAGGAGCAAATTAGCGATACGGTAGCAGAAGGAACGATCGATGTAAAGTTAGAACAACAATCTATCGAAGAACAATAAAAAAGGACGAGATGAACGTGTTCATCTCGTTCTTTTTTATTGGAAAGAAGTGCCGATTTTCAAAACTGTAATCAAATATCTTGGCTTTTTGGGCGTGGATTTTTTACAATAAAGCGTAAGGAAGTTCTCATTTTTAGATAGAAGATGAAAGGGTGCTTGTTCATGGCGAAAATATTAGTAGCAGGAAACATTCCAGAAATCGGATTACAATCATTACAAAATCATGATGTAGAGATGTATGACAAAGAAGAATTAATTAGCACAGAAGAATTAGCCCAGTGTGTAAAGGATAAAGATGCTCTTTTAAGTTTACTTTCTACAAAGGTAACAAAAGAAGTAATCGATGCAGCACCTCATTTGAAAATTATTGCAAATTATGGTGCAGGTTACGATAATATTGATTATGCATATGCAGCAGAAAAAGGAATTGTTGTTACAAATACCCCGAAAGTTTCAACAGAAGCAACGGCAGAATTAACGTTTGCGATCTTACTAGCAGCCGCAAGAAGAGTTCCTGAAGGAGACACATTGTGTCGTACAGTTGGCTTTAATGGCTGGGCACCGCTCTTTTTCCTTGGACGAGAAGTATACGGAAAAACAATTGGAATCATTGGTCTTGGAGAAATTGGAAAAGCGGTGGCAAAACGTGCAAAAGCGTTTGGTATGAATATTGTATATACAGGACCAAGCCGTAAGCTTGAGGCAGAGCACGAATTAGAAGCATCCTATGTAACATTAGAAGAGCTATTACAAACAGCCGATTTTATTACAATTAACTGTGCGTATAACTCAAGTCTTCATCATATGATTGATGAAGAACAATTTAAAATGATGAAAGAAACAGCTTATATTGTAAATGCGGCACGCGGTCCTATTATGAATGAAGAAGCACTTGCTCATGCACTAGAGACAAATCAAATCGAAGGAGCAGCTCTTGATGTATTTGAGTTCGAACCGAAAATTACAGAGCGACTAAAAGGATTAAAAAATGTTGTCATGACTCCGCATATTGGAAATGCAACATTTGAGACACGAGATGCAATGGCAGAAATGGCAGTGCGTAATATTTTATCTGTATTAGAAAGCGAAGAGCCATTAACGCCTGTGAATAAAAAAGAATTGGTAACAAAATAAAGTAAAACTTTCATAAGTGAGGTATATGGATTTGTTTCCAAAAACTATGTTTTACTTATTATTAGCAAAAAGAAACCTTCCTGCGTAGGAAGGTTTCTTTTTATTCTTCTTTATTTGCTCGTTTTTTGTGAGAGGGTCTTTGTCTAATAAACTGAGATAACATATACAAAATATAAAGCGGGATGGCAATAAACAGAAATTCAGAAATGTTGCCAAAGCTTGTTTTATACAGTGTATAAATAACTCCAATTAAAAATAGTGTAATAATAATACTATACCGTGGAATTGGTACATCTTTTAAACTTGGAATACGAACGCGGCTTACCATCAAAAATGCAAACGTTACAAATATTGTAATCAGAACAATTTTTGGAATGGTGTGTGAAAATAATGTTAAGAAGGCAACGAGTCCTCCTGCCGCGGTAATGGGAACGCCAGTAAAATATTTCATGGAAGTAGATGAAGGCGTCACATTGAAGCGTGCTAAGCGATATGCCCCGAAAAGCGGGAATAGTCCTGCGATATATAGTCCAATAATTCCGTAATTAGAAAAAGATGTATAGTACATTAAAACTGCAGGAGCAGCACCGAATGTGACAACATCCGCCAATGAGTCAAGTTCTTTTCCCATTTGTGAATCGACACGTAGTAAGCGAGCAACTCGACCATCGAGACTATCTAGCATCATCCCGATTAGTACTAAAATGGCAGCTGACTTATAATAACCTAAAGATGCATAGCCGATTGATAAAAAACCACTATATAAATTTCCGAGCGTAAATAAGTTTGGAATTGCTGCTCTGTACAAAATCTGATCCCTTGCTTTCTGTTATAAATTCTTAATTAGTGTATGAAAGTTTATGTATTTTATCATAACATAAATTTCCTCCTCCCGTACGAAAAAATTCCCATTTTGTGAAAGATTTCATAGGCTAGTTTGGAAAGAAAATCGATATAAGTGTTTGTTCAAAAAGGAGGATAAAGTGAGCCAAGTAGTTCGAGGCGCGAAAGCTAGGAGGATACGAAGTGTAGATTGAACTACATGAGTACCGGAGTGGTGACGTAACGAAGAAATAGGGCAGCTATCTTTACCGGGATTTTTGGACAGCCTCTATAAGAAAAAAGAACCTCGAATGATTATCATTCGAGGTTCTTGGTTATATTATTCAAATTTTGTTATCATCGTTCCCGTTTTATATTTATTGTGTGAATCAAAACGTAATAAATCACCATAGATGAGCTTGTCAGAGTAATTTAATTCCGTTTTGGCTTTTTCTATATACGGCTGGCAAATCGTTGTATCGATAGGTTCGCCTTTGCTTTTGTTGTAACACATATTCTTTGTATAAATGTAATCGTTTGTTACGAAACTACCATCACGCATAATCATGAGCGGATTATCATTTTTCGTAAATAAGTCTGTACCAAATTCAATAGAATGATTTGTTTTAATGCCAAGTAAATGAAGCAATGTTGGCTTTAAATCAATTTGTCCAGATACTTTGGAAATGACTTCTCCTTCTTGACCTGGAACATGAATAATGAGTGGTACCCGTTGTAATTGCATGGAATCGAATGGAGTTATGGATTCTTTGCCGAGAAATTGTGCCATAGCAGCATTATGATTTTCAGAAATTCCATAATGATCTCCATAAATAACAATAATTGAATTGTCGTATAATCCTTCTTCTTTCAAACGATTGATAAACTGTTTGAGTGCTTCATCTGTATAACGTACAGTTGGGAAATAGCGATTTAGGACTTCGCTATCGGAATTATATTCATCGATATATTGATCTTCTGGATTTAAAAGAAATGGGAAATGATTCGTTAACGTAATAAATTTAGTATAGAATGGCTGCGGTAAAGATTTTAGTTTTGAAATAGATTGATCAAAGAACTCTTTATCTTTTAAGCCCCAGCCGACAGACATTTGTTCAGTACCTGTATAATCTTGTAAATTAAAATAGCGATCGTATCCGAGTGCCGGATACATCAAATCACGATTCCAAAACGTTTTATCGTTAGAATGAAAGACCGCAGAATAATAGCCATACTTTTTCAGTTGTTCGGGTGTCGCAGTATACTCATTGTCTGCATGAGTAAAGAATACAGAGCCACGGTCCAATGGATATAATGAATTTTCAACAATGAATTCTGCATCGGATGTTTTTCCTTGTCCAGTTTGATGATAGAAGTTATCAAAGTAATAGCTATCTTTTATAAACTGATTTAAAAAAGGTGTGATTTCTTTTCCATTTATCTTTTTGTTTATAACAAAATTTTGTGTTGACTCCATTGAAATTAAAATCACATTTTTTCCTTTTGCAGCACCAAATAAATCTTTGTTACTTTTTTTATCTTTTGTTTGTACATAATTTTCAATTTCAGTAAAGCTATCTCCACTTGCGAAAACACGTTGCGCGGAAGATTTGGACTGCAGCGCAATATCGTATAGATGATACGTGTATAAACCTAAATTTTTCACAACTGTTTGGCGATCAAAAGAATGTGAAAACATCTGTGGCTTATGAATGACCGAAACGATAATTTGTAATGCTAATAGAGCTGTTATACCGCCAAAGAATGTCCGTTTTTCTGAGCGAGATAATGGTGTATTATCACAAAAAATTGGAAATTTACGTGAAATAAACATTAAAATAATCGCATCTGCAAATAGAAGCAACGTCTTATACGTAAATAATTCTTTAATACTTGTTCCTAAATCTGCCATGTTATTTGTTTGGAATAAAACCGGGAACGTGACAAAGTCATTATAAAATCCGTAAAACATCGCATTTCCAAATAAAATAAATGATAGAACAAAGCTGACTCCAATAATAATTCGATTTCGATATTTGGAAGCCAATAGAGCTAGGCCAAAAAATAAAAGTAACGAAGCGAGTGGATTAAATAATAGCATGATTTCTTCGGAAATGTTATCAATTTTGATATCGAAGGCTAGCTTGTACACAATATATGTTTTTATCCATAATAAAACGACTGCAACAAGTGCAAATCGCAGTTTTGGAAATAAATGTTGTAGCATAATAGACTCCTCTCCTACTAAATGTGACGGTTCTAGTGACTTTATCCCGCTATTTGCGGGCAGCAATACCTCCACTTCAAAATTCGGCAGAAAGTAAAGAAGTTAGGTGGGGAATAAACTGCCCGTAAAAGCCCGATTGGTGAAGGTTAATGATCAGTGGAGGATGAAAAAACACCCACTGATCAAAGTTTCACTTTATTTCTACTGATAGAAGTCTCACTTTATATATACGAACTGTCGTGTATCTTTATGATTATTATACTATGTGTACTATTATACGAAAACAAAACAGAGTTGTGGACGGTTTTTATAAGAATGGGTTAGAAAAATTGAAAAAGGAGACAATAACAATATCGTATTAGATACGGAGGTTATGATGAAAAAGTTATTTTGTTTCATATGTAGCGGTTTCTTTTTATTTTCTACTCCTACAGTTTTGGCTGCACAATATACTCCGCCATTATTGGAAGATGCTCTTTATTCTGTGTTGTTTCCACAAATAAACGCAGCGATTCAAAAGCAATATGGGAAACAAAAACCATATGATTGTCCAAAGATTATTAGTATGAAAAAATTGTATAGCGGTACATATTTATTTCGAACAGTAATTGAAGTAACGAAATATGAATCAGGTACAGGGGGGAAGATACTCCCGCCATTTGAAAAAGTAAGTATTACATTTGAAAATGATGAGGGAGAGTGGACCGTAAAAAAAATAGATGTAAAACGCTTACCAAACGATACGAAGTTAAAGTGCAAAAAAGTAATTTGAAAAATTGTTTGACAAATAATTTATTCGTTTGGTATTCTTAAAAGCAACAAAAGATGTTTGAAAATTAAATAGACTTACCTCATCTACTCTCAAAGGTAGAGGCCGCAATAGGAAAGAGTATGCTATAGGAGATTCAGTGGAATCCATGATCATAGTTTGAAAGGGACTATTGCCGAAATATATGGGTGACCACATCATTCATATATTGGGACTATGTTGAATAAATGTAGTACTGTCATAAGGTTAATCTTATGGAGAGCTATTTGGAGATGTTGATGCGGTTTCTTATTTGAGAAGATGACAACTCGTTTATTTTTTCATAATTATTCCTAATAAGAAACGCGTGTGAACATTGTTCCGCGCGTTTTTTGTTTATCTAAAAGCGTGCTGCAATGATAGAAGAAGATTGGGGTAATAAGTTTTTGAGGAAATAAGGGAGGAATTTAAATGTATTTACACGGCACAAGTCGAATCAATGAGCAAGGACACTTAGAAATTGGGGGATGTGACACGACACAGTTAGCAAAAACATATGGGACACCACTTTATGTATACGATGAGGTTTCCATTCGTGAAAAATGTCGTGCATTTCACCGCGCTTTCCAGGAAAGCGGGTTCTCTTACCAAGTAGCATATGCAAGTAAGGCGTTCTTGTGCATGGAGATGTGCCGAGTAGCTCATGAAGAAAAAATGTCGCTAGATGTTGTTTCTGGAGGAGAGTTATATACTGCATTGCAAGCTGGTTTTCCAGCAGCACGCATTCATTTTCATGGCAATAATAAAACAGAAGAAGAAATGGTTATGGCTTTGCAAGCAAATATTGGTTGTTTTGTTGTAGATAATTTCTTGGAATTAGAAATTTTACATGATTTAGCGGAGCAGCATGGGAAAACCGTAAATATATTAATTCGTGTTACACCAGGAGTGGAAGCACATACACATGAATACATTACAACGGGGCAAGATGATTCGAAATTTGGTTTTGGTGTTTCAACAGGTCAAGCTTGGCAAGCGATCAAAATGGCACTAGAAAAATCAAATTATAACGTGTTAGGTATTCATTCGCATATTGGCTCGCAAATTTTTGAAACAGCAGGGTTTGTTCGTGCAATTGAAGTATTGCGTAGTTTCCTAGAAGAACTAAGAGAACAAACTGGCTATACGGTGAATGTATTAAATGTTGGTGGCGGTTTTGGTATTCGATATACGGAAGGAGATACACCACTTACACTTGAGACGTATGTGCGAGCTGTAACAAATGCGGTGCGAGAACAATTTACTGCATGTGAGTATCCGCTGCCTGAAATTTGGGTTGAGCCAGGACGTAGCATTGTTGGGGATGCAGGAACGACGCTTTATACAGTAGGGGCGGTAAAAGATATTCCGGGAATTCGTAAATATGTGTCAGTCGATGGTGGAATGACAGATAATTTACGACCTGCTTTATATGGTGCACGTTATGAGGCAATGCTCGCAAATCGAGGAAAAGAAGAAGATGAAGAGGTTGTTTCGATTGCTGGAAAGTGTTGTGAGAGCGGAGATATGCTCATTTGGGATATAGAATTACCGAAAGTTGCTTCAGCGGATTTGTTAGCAATATCTTGTACGGGAGCATATGGATATTCAATGGCTAATAATTATAACCGAATCTGTCGTCCAGCCGTAGTCTTTGCAAAAGGTGGGAAATCACAAGTTGTCGTTGACCGTGAAACATATGAAAATATAATTGGAAACGATCGCATACGTATTAAAGAACTTGTATAATGGGAAAAAGGAGCTGTTTAAAGTGAACAGCTCCTTAAAAAAAATAAAAAAATATAAAATATATCGGAAAACTAGGAATGAAAAAAATCTGAATTATGATAAAATACAAATACAAAGAATAGCTTATCAAGAGAAGCGGAGGGAACTGGCCCAACGAAGCTCGGCAACCTGCTTATAGAAGCAAGGTGCTAATTCCAGCAAAATGGCATCCATTTTGAAAGATAAGGTAAATATATTACCGAACAGTCTTTTCGAAATGGAAAAGATTTTTTTTATGAATGAAAAAGGGGGGCTGTTCGTGGGAGTGCGTGGACATTTTGACGAAGTAGCTGAGAAAATTCAAACAATGCTTGCGGATATGAAATATGGCTCAATTACAATTGTTGTGCAAGATGGCAAAGTGATTCAACTTGAGAAAAGTGAAAAAGTACGCTTAAAATAAAAGCGCTGACTAGAAAAACTAGAGGCGGTTTTAACCTATTACATAGGTTAAAACCGTCTTTTTGCGTTACAGGGGGAAAAACAATGTTAACGTACGAAGCATGGAAAGAAGATTTCATTTCTTTTTCTGAGGAAGACGAAACAAAAGGCGCATTACAAGTATTACGTTGGGCGTATGAACAGTATGGAGAGGAAATCGTGTATGCGTGCAGCTTTGGAGTGGAAGGGATGGTGCTGTTACACCTTATAAACCAAGTAAATCCATCTGCGAAAGTTGTATTTTTAGATACGAACGTTCATTTTCAAGAAACGTACGATTTAATTCAGCGAGTGAGAGAAAGATTTCCTGATTTGAAAATTATTGAAAAGCAACCTGCTTCTACACTTGAGGAACAAGCAAAAGAGCATGGAGAAAAGTTGTGGGAGCGCAATCCGAATCTTTGCTGTAAATTAAGAAAAATTTTACCGCTAGAAGAATCCTTAAAGGGGGGAAAAGCGTGGATATCAGGATTAAGAAGAGAGCAATCTGAAACGCGTAAACATACACAATTTATAAACCAAGATCATCGCTTTCAATCTATTAAAATATGTCCGCTTATTCATTGGACATGGAAGGAAGTATGGCGCTATGTATATAAGCATAGTTTGCCATATAATCCGTTACACGATGTTGGATATCCAAGTATTGGGTGTGAAACATGCACATTACCTGTGGGAGCGGGAGGAGATTCAAGGGAAGGTCGATGGTCTGGACAGATGAAAATGGAATGTGGCCTTCATGATTAATAAGGCTATGAACGTTCCTAATATAATAAGAAGGAGTACAGAAAAATGAGTGATACAAAGGGATTAGTAAATCGAGTTGATGAAACATATGAAACAGGACATATTGTAAAGGAAATTGAATTAGACAAAATTTCTTTAAGTGATTTAAACCTTCTTGCAACAGGTGGTTATACTCCGCTCGTAGGGTTTTTAGGAAAAAATGATTACCAATCTGTTGTAGAAAAGATGCGTTTGACAAGCGGTGATGTATGGAGTATCCCCATTACACTGCCAGTAACAGAGGAAAAAGCAAAAGAATTACAAACTGGGGAAGAAGTTCGCCTTGTAAAAGAAGGACTCACATATGGTGTGATTCAAATAGAAGATATTTTTGTTCCAAATAAAGAGAAGGAAGCGTTGCTTGTCTATAAAACAACTGACACTGCACATCCAGGAGTAAAAAAATTATATGACCGTCCGAATGTTTATGTTGGAGGAACAATTATACTTGTGAAGCGTTTCAAAACTGGGAAATTCGCTTCTTATCATTTAGATCCAAGTGAAACACATGCAGAATTTGCAAAGCGTGGTTGGAAAACAGTAGTCGGCTTCCAAACAAGAAATCCGGTTCATCGTGCACATGAATATATCCAAAAATCAGCGCTTGAGATTGTAGATGGACTCTTTTTAAATCCACTTGTTGGTGAAACGAAATCAGATGATATTCCAGCTGATGTTCGTATGGAAAGCTATGAAGTACTTTTGAAAAATTATTATCCAAATGATCGTGTCTTTTTGAGTGTTTTTCCAGCCGCGATGCGCTATGCCGGGCCACGTGAAGCAATATTTCACGCGCTGGTCAGAAAAAATTTCGGTTGTACACACTTTATCGTTGGTCGTGATCACGCCGGGGTAGGTGATTATTACGGTACGTATGAAGCGCAGGAAATCTTTGCGAATTTTACAGTAGAAGAGTTAGGGATTACACCGCTCTTTTTTGAACATAGCTTTTATTGTACGAAGTGTGAAGCGATGGCTTCAACGAAAACATGTCCGCATAGAAAAGAAGATCATGTCATTTTATCAGGTACGAAGGTGCGAGAATTATTAAGAAATGGTGAGATTCCACCAAGTACATTTAGCCGGAAAGAAGTAGTGGAAGTACTAATTCGCGGTTTACAAAAAGAAACTGTTACAAAGTAGGGAGAGAATAGAATGGATTCAAATATTACTTGGCACACTGCATCCGTTTCAAAGGAAGAGCGTAGGAAACAAAATGGGCATTATAGTTTTGTCCTTTGGTTTACAGGATTATCAGCTTCTGGAAAATCAACGGTAGCAAATGGAGTTGCCCGAAAATTGTTTGAAAGAAATATTGGGAATTATGTACTGGACGGTGATAATATTCGTCACGGTTTAAATAAAGATTTAGGATTTTCCGAAAGTGATCGTACAGAAAATATTCGCCGCATTGGTGAAGTGGCAAAATTATTTGTAGATCAAGGAACGATTGTATTAACAGCATTTATTTCACCATTTCGAGAGGATCGCGGGCAAGTGCGAGATGTTCTTGAACAAGGCGAATTTATAGAAGTATTTGTAAAGTGTCCAATAGAAGAATGTGAGAAGCGTGATCCGAAAGGTCTTTATAAAAAAGCGAGACAAGGAGATATTAAGCAATTTACCGGTATAGATTCGCCTTATGAAGAACCTATTCAAGCGGAAATCATTGTAGAAACGCATCTTCATTCCATCGAGCAATGTGCGGAACAAATTATCAGTTACTTACAAGAACGTAGCTTTATCCCGCTCTAACGGGCAGTAAGACTCCCACCTTAAGATTCTGCGGAATTAAAGAAGATAGGTGGGAGGTAACTGCCCGTAAGAGCCCGATTCGTTCAACTAACCATCAGTGGGGAATGAAGAGACCCCCACTGATGGAAGTTTCACTTTATATAGGGGGGAATAAACGATGAGTTATGAAAAAGTATGGGCAAACAATGAAAAAATAAATACAACAGAGAAAAAGAAGTTGGCAAAAGATGGTTTAGAAATTTTTAAAGATATTCCGTATTATGCTGAAAATGGATTCGACTCCATTCCGAAAGAAGAATGGGATTCGTTTAAATGGGCAGGGCTATATTTACAGCGGCCGAAAGAGGCAGGGTATTTTATGATGCGTGTTAATATTCCTTCTGGTATTTTAACGAATGAACAAGTGGAAGTATTAGCTTCTATTGCGGAAGATTATGGTCGTGATGTTCTTGATATTACCACAAGACAGGCTATTCAATTCCATTGGCTTGAAATTGGTCAAATACCAGATATTTTTAACCGCTTAGAAAAAGTGGGATTATCATCAGCGGGAGCTTGTGGCGACATTACAAGAAATATTATTGGAAACCCTCTCGCTGGTATTGATGGTGATGAACTATTTGATACAGCACCAATTGTCAAAGAGGTATATGAGTTCTTCCAACATAATGAAGAATTTTCGAATTTGCCTCGAAAGTTTAAAATGTCAATTAGCACAAACGTATATAATGCAGCAAATGCTGAGATTAACTGTGCTGCTTTTATTCCTGCTATAAAAGAAATGGATGGGAGGTTAGTGGAAGGCTTCCATTTACGAGTAGGCGGGGGACTATCTGCCCGTCCGTATTTAGCGCAAGAGCTAGATTTATTCATACTTCCTAAGCAAGTAAAATCGGTCGCAATCGCAATTGCTACAGTCTTTCGTGATTTTGGATATCGTGAAAAACGACATTTAGCACGTTTGAAATTCTTAGTTGCCGATTGGGGTCCGGAAAAATTTAAAGAAAAATTATTAGAATATACAGGGTCTTTACATGATAAAGGAAAGGATGCTTTAAAAGGATGGAATGCAGGTTATTTCTACGGTGTTCATAAACAAAAGCAAGGTGATTTATCATACGTTGGTTTTAACGTACCTGTTGGTCGTTTGCACTCTCAGGAGTTCTTTGAAATTGCTAGAATTGCGAAACAGTACGGAAATGGGGAAATTCGTACATGTAACTCACAAAACTTCATTATTCCGAATGTTCCGGAAATAAACGTAGAATCTCTGTTAAAAGAACCTTTATTTGAATCTATTTCTGCAAGCCCAAAATCTTTCATAGGATATGCAGTATCATGCACAGGTATTGAGTATTGTAATCTTGCGTTAGTAGAAACGAAAGAAAGACTGCGCAATATCGCGGATTATTTAGATACACAGCTTGTTCTAGACGTTCCTGTTCGTATTCATATGGTAGGATGCCCAAACTCATGTGGCCAACGTCAAATTGCTGACATTGGCTTACAGGGAGTGAAATTGAAAACAAAAGAAAAAGGAATTGTTGAAGCGTTTGAGATCTATGTAGGTGGGACCCTCTTAGATGGCGGAGCGTATAATCAAAAATTAAAAGGGAAAATTGATGGGGCAGATTTGCCGAATGTTCTTACATCGTTTTTAACGTACTTTAAAGAGAATAAACTTCCAGCAGAAACATTTTATGAGTTTGCTGGACGTGTGGGTATTGAAAGCTTACAAGCGGTATTAAACACAATTTTAGAAGAAGTGATTGCATCATAGGGAGGGAACAATATGGATATATATCGTTTTGAAGCTGTGTTAGAAAATGCTGTTGTTCCTGTAGTGGTAGTTGCACAAAGTGAAGAACAAGCATTTAGGCTTGTGGAAGTCGAATTAGAGAAATATTTTTTACCGTTGCCAGAAGTGAAAGAAATCTCTCTATATGAAAAAAAGAAGATTCGAAAAGGTGCGGCATTTGTCATTCATGAACAGGAGACATTGTAATACGAAATGATGCTGGTTTGAATATTAACTTCCATTCGTAATATGAATGGAAGTTTCACTTTATCGTAGAAATGAGGAGAGATGATGGGAAAAGTATATATTGTTGGGGCGGGGCCAGGGGATCCGGATTTAATTTCTGTAAAAGGAGTAAAGTGTATTCAGCAAGCTGATGTCATTTTATATGACCGTCTTGTCAATAAAGAGCTGCTTGCGTACGCAAAACCAGAAGCAGATTTAATTTATTGCGGAAAACTACCAAATTATCACACGATGAAACAAGAAACAATTCACGCTTTTCTAGTGAAATATGCAAAAAAAGGAAAAGTTGTTACAAGGTTAAAAGGCGGGGATCCATTTGTGTTTGGTAGAGGCGGTGAAGAAGCAGAAGTGTTAGCAAATCAAGGCATTCCTTTTGAAATTGTGCCTGGTATTACAGCGGGAATAGCCGCTTCAGCATATGCGGGAATCCCTGTAACCCACCGAGATGCGAGCGCGAGTTTTGCTGTTGTGACAGGGCATCGTAAAGAAGGTGCTGAAGAAGAGGTGAAATGGGAAAATTTAGCGAAAGGTGTGGATACACTTGCTGTTTATATGGGAGTAAGCAATCTTCCTTACATATGTGAGCAGCTTTTGAAATATGGAAAAGGAGAAGAAACACCAGTTGCTATTGTTGAGTGGGGTACTACCTCATCTCAGCGAACAATTACAGGAACGCTAGGAACAATTGTTGCGATTTCTGGAAAAGAGAACATTCAAAATCCGAGTATGATTGTAATTGGGGAAGTTGTCCGTTTTCGTGAAAAAATTCATTGGTTTGAACAAAAGATTGAAAATACGTATCCAGTAAGTGGAGTACTATAAAATGAAGGCAGTGTTATATATATGCCATGGAAGTAGGTTGCGAGCGGCGAAAGAGGAAGCGGTAACTTTTGTATCTTCTTGTATGAAACAGGTATCAGCTCCTATTCAAGAACTATGTTTTTTAGAGTTAGCAAAGCCTTCTATTAGTGAAGGCCTTGCTGCTTGCATCAGAGGAGGAGCAACAGAAGTTATTGTTGTTCCTGTCTTTTTATTAGCAGCAGGTCATGTGAAAGAGGACATACCGCAAGAGTTAAAAAGATTCCAAAGCAGTTATCCTCATATTTCTATTACATATGGAAACCCATTTGGTGTGTCACAATCACTTGTGTCGGCTACGTATGAAGGAAGTGGTATCAACGAGTTTGAAAATGGAGTGGCCCTCCTGCTCGTTGCGAGAGGAAGTAGTGATCCACAAACGTTACAGGATATGCAGCATATTGCTTCACTGTTTGAAAAAGAAGAGAAAATTAAAAGGGTAGAAGTATGTTATTTAGCGGCGGCAGAGCCAAGGTTTGAGGAAAAGTTAAAAGAAGTTGTAGAACGAAAAGAGGAGAATGTTGTCGTTCTACCTTATTTATTATTTACAGGGTTATTAATGAAACATATTGAAAAGGAAGTGCGCGGATATCAGTCTGCGAATATAAATATAGGTCCTTATTTAGGAGAAAACTATGTATTTCAAGAGATGTTAATTCAGAAAACAGAAGAAATATTAAGGGGAGATGAGCGTGTATCCACTTACAGTACGAATTGAAAATAAACATGTCGTTGTAATTGGCGGTGGTCGAGTCGCGGCGTTTAAAATAGCTCCTTTATTAAAAGAAGGAGCGAATATAGTTGTAGTGAGTCGTGAACTAGATGCAAGTTTAGTAAAGCTTTTCGAAGCGAAACAGATTAGTTGGTTTCAAAAAGAGTATGCAAAAAGTGACTTAGAAAGCGCATTTTTAGTAGTGGCAGCTACAAGCGATCCATTATTAAATGAACGTATCGCACAAGAGGCATCGTCAAATCAGCTCGTCAATGTAATTACCAATCCAGAAAGCGGGAATGTGCATTTTCCTGCGGCTATCCATCGCGGAAAGCTAAATGTAGCAGTTTCTACAGGTGGTGCAAGTCCCAAGCTTGCAAAAAAAATCCGTGATGATATCGCGACAAAATATGATGAGGCATATGAAGAATACCTTGATTTTTTATATGAAGTAGGAATGAAAGTGAAGCAATTGTCTCTAGAAAAAAGCCAACAGAATATTTTATTACAAGAAGTTTTGAAGTATGAGTATATCCAAAATCAGCAAAAAAGAGAAACTTTTTTACGCCAATTAGATGAAAGAATTATCGTATAATAGAAGGATGTTACATGTATATGATATTTGATGCATTAAAAATGTACACTTGTTTATGTATTTAAATGCAAATTAAAAAACCGACATAAAACCCTTCTTTTTAGGTGGGAGAGAGCATCTGGCCATGCATAGAAGCGGTCAGATCCTTTTCCTGCCCCAGACACAGTGAAAACAAAGAGAGAAAACGAGTGCAGGTCACCGTTTGTTATCCATAGCCGCGGTTTATATGTAGAAAAATCAAAATGGATTTATATATATAAATGCAAATTAAAAAACCGACATAAAACCCTTCTTTTTAGGTGGGAGAGAGCATCTGGCCATGCATAGAAGTGGTCAGATCCTTTTCCTGCCCCAGACACAGTGAAAACAAAGAGAGAAAACGAGTGCAGGTCACCTTTTGTTATCCATAGCCGCGGCTATATGTAGAAAAATCAAAATGGATTTATATAGGAAATATAAATGAAATTCTTCTTTACAAATATAACAATCTACTCTATAATCACAAGTAACTTCAATACATGAAATCGATGAGCAAGAAAAGTACGTATATTGGATGCGTTCAGAGAGCTGGGATAAGGTGTGAGCCCGGTACGATAAAATATACTGAATGGGCTTGCGAGAGGTATGCTGAACTGTTTAGTAGGCAACCCGGGTTCCGCCGTTAAAAGGATAGGGTATCGGACTTTTTCCCGTACCTGAAAAAGTGGGATTATTTTTATCCAATTGAGGTGGTACCACGGTATTATATTACATATATCGTCCTCTACATGCAGAAATGCGTGTAGGGGACTTTTTTATTTTTAAAGGAGGTGGGCGAGTATGAAATGAAAGTGTATAATTGTGAAAAGTGGAAAAATTCAGAAAAGGAGAATGAACAATGAAAGAAACACAGCAATGGACGTCGAAAATTGGTTTTGTACTCGCAGCAGCCGGAGCCGCAGTAGGACTTGGTGCAATATGGAAGTTTCCATATGTTGCAGGTAATGGTGGAGGGGGAGCGTTTTTTCTAGTCTTTTTATTATTAACTTTATTTATCGGTATGCCCCTTCTTTTAGCAGAGTTTGTCATTGGCCGTAGTACGCAGAAAGAAGCAGTTACTGCATATAAAATGTTAGTACCGAATAGCAAATTATATCCATGGATTGGTCGTATGGGTGTTGTAACCTGCTTTAGTGTATTATCATTTTATAGTGTTGTTGGTGGTTGGATCTTATTATATTTATATTATAGCGTGACAGGTAATTTCTGGAGTGGAACAGTTGAATATGGAAAATTGTTTGAGCAAACCATTTCAAATCCGGTTAGTGCAGTAGGGGCGCAACTGATCTTTATGCTTTGTACTATCTTTGTTGTAAGTAAAGGTGTAGAAAAGGGAATTGAAAAAGCTAGTAAGTATATGATGCCGCTCTTATTTATTTTATTTATTGCGATCATTATTCGTGCCCTAACATTAGAGGGGGCATGGGCCGGAGTTGAGTTTTTCTTAAAACCTGATTTTACGAAGTTAACAGCTGATACTATTTTGTATGCGATGGGACAATCCTTCTTCTCACTGACGGTGGGAGCTTCGGTAATGGTAACATATAGTTCGTATTTAAAGAAAGAAGAGCATTTAGCAAAATCTGCAACATCTATTGTAAGTTTAACAGTGTTTATTACAGTGCTTGCAGGATTAGCAATCTTCCCAGCTATTTTTGCTCTAGGTGTGAAGCCGACAGAAGGGCCTGGTTTACTATTTATTGTTCTTCCGGCTGTGTTTGCAAAAATTCCATTTGGACAATTTTTCTTTATTATGTTTTTAATTTTATTCTTCTTTGCAACATTAACTTCTGCAATTTCTATGCTTGAAATTGTTGTAGCTTCTGTAGCGAAAGATAATGAGAAGAAACGTCCTTCTGCATCATTTATCATTGGATTACTTATTTTCGCTGTTGGAATTCCGGCTGCATTATCCTTTGGTGTGATGAGTGATGTAAAAGTATTCGGAAAAACATTTTTTGACTTAGTAGATTTTACGGTGAGTAATGTATTGCTTCCACTAGGCGTATTAGCAATTTCGTTATTTGTACCGAATAAAATGAGTAAAACATTATTAATGAAGGAATTAGAAGTTACAGAAACGAAGGGAAAAACATTATTTAACATTTGGTTTTTCTTACTACGTTATATTATTCCGATAACAGTAGTCATTGTATTTTTAAATGCGATTGGTATATTTAAGATTTTCGCAAAATAAAAAGGCGAGGGGGATTCCCTGCCTTTTTATTTTATCCCGCTATTCGCGAGGGCTAATAATCAGTGGGGTATGAAGAAATTCCAACTGATTAAAGTTTCACTTTATTGTGATGTAGGTGTTTTTAATAAACGATTATATGTTTTATAAGCTGTAACAACTGCGATAAAGGAACCGATTAAAAATATAGCTGAACCACTAAACGTAAATAGTCGGCCGATATATGTTTCTCTTGCCTCTTCTATTATTTCTTGTAGTTCTGTATTCATGTGTCTCCCTCCCAGATGAATAGGCATTTTGTTTTAGTCTATGTAAAATGCCTACAAAGTGTTAAAAAATGATGGGGGTTGAAAACTTTGGTGCAAATAAAAAAACTCGGTGTGCACCGAGTTTTTTATTTATAATCCGATATAAGGAGAAGGATCAACTGCGTTTGTTTTACCTACATTCCATTCTCCGATATGAAGTTCAAAATGCAAATGTTGTCCGAAAGATTGACCAGTATTCCCCATAAACCCTAATTGCTGACCTTGTTTCACGGTTTGTCCATTAGATACAGAGCGGCTACTCATATGAGCATATACCGTTGTGTAAGTTTTACCATTTACACGATGCGATAAGTATACAACATTTCCGTAACTGGATGATAACTCAGAGCGAATGACAACGCCATCGGCAGCCGCCATAATTGGAACTGTTCCAGGAGCAGCGATATCAATACCTTTATGATTATCTAAAGAACGAGCGCCGAATCCAGACGTTTTTTGACCAGCTGCTGGTTTGATAAATCCGCTTTTGTTTGTATCTTGCGGTGCTGGAGCAGCTTGTACGACTTCTTTAGCGGAGGCAGTAGCTTGCTTTTGTGCTTCTTCTGCTTTGCGCGCCTCTTCTGCTTTACGAGCTTCTTCCACGCGTTTTTCTTCTTCAATTGCTTTTTGAACGGCTTGACGTTGATTTTCTAAAATGTCTTTTGATTCTTCTAAACCTTCAATCTCAGAATCTACTTTTAATACTTTGGCGTGCAAATCGTTAATTAGTGTTTGTTGTTGTTGTTGATTTGTTTGTAGTTCTTGTTGTTTTTGTTGTAATTTTTGTTCGGATTCTTTCAGTTGTTGTTCTTTCTTTTCAACAGCTTCTTTTTCTGTTTTTACAGTCTCTTGATCATCTGCTTGTTTTTTTACAATGTCTGTATCGTTATTTAAAATTAAACTGACAGAATACATATTTTCAATGAGGTCTGCGAAGTTATTTGAGTTTATCAATACTTCTGTCACGATATTTGTACGTGGCTTTTCTTGCATGGATTGTAAGCGTTGTTTGATTACATCTTGACGTGTTTCGATTTGTGTTTGTAATTGCTCGATATGTTTCTTTTTCTCGGCAATTGTTTCCTGTGTTTTACTAATTTCTTTTTTTGTAGCGTTCAAATCCGCTTCATTTTTATTAATAGAATTTGTTAATTCGTCAATTTGTTTCTGTAATTCTTGTATTTCTTTTTCGATCTGTTCTTTCTCTGCTGATTTAGTATGTAATTCTTGTTGATTGCCCTCTAATTCGGTTTGAATGTTCGATAATTTATCTTGACTTGTTTCTGCGTATGCTGGTGAAAGCAATGGAGAAACAAGAAGAGTTCCTGCTGCCAATACACTAAAAGCTGCAAATTTCTTTTTCATAGGTGTCTAGCTCCTTTCCCTATGATGTATATATCATAAGAAGAAGAACGATGTCTATTGTTGTAATAATAATGTAAAGAAAACTTTATAAATATACTGTGAATTGTTGGAATTACGGTTATTTCCGCATATTGTGTTGATTGCTGTGTTAGAATTGAATGGATGAAAAAAAGTTGATATATAACACATGGAACCGTTCTCATGTTAGGTTTTCTGACATGAGGTTTATCTTTGTCAAGAAAATTATTTGTATTCAGACAAACTTATTTTGTTGTCAGATTTCATTTTTTGATTTATCATTTTTAACAGGGGAGAAAATGTAGGGAATTGTCGAATAATATACAATACTCTTATTTTCTTTATTTCATAATATCTTTAAAAAATATAGAGATATAAACATCTGAGAAGGGGGTTGCTGCAAGTATGAAAAGAATTGGACTTGCGTGGCAAATTTTAATAGGGCTTGCACTTGGTATTGCAGTGGGAGCAATCTTTTATGGCAATGACACAGTTGCAGGGTATTTACAACCAATTGGTGACATCTTCATTCGTTTAATTAAAATGATTGTTGTACCGATTGTGGTAGCTAGTATCGTTGTTGGTGTAGCTGGCGTAGGTGATGTAAAGAAACTTGGTCGATTAGGTGGAAAAACGATCCTTTATTTTGAAATTATTACAACAATTGCCATCGCTCTTGGTTTATTGATAGCGAATATTTTCCAACCAGGAAAAGGCGTGAATATGGATGAATTAACAAAGACTGATATTTCTAAATATACAGCGACAACAGAGCAAGTGCAGAGTCATTCATTTGCAGATACATTTGTGAATATTGTCCCAACGAATATTATGAAGTCGTTAGCAGACGGTGATATGCTTGCTATTATTTTCTTCTCCGTATTATTTGGTTTAGGAGTTGCAGCGATTGGGGAAAGAGGAAAACCAGTTCTTCAATTTTTCCAAGGTGTAGCTGATTCGATGTTTTATGTTACAAACCAAGTGATGAAATTTGCACCGTTTGGTGTATTTGCGTTAATTGGTGTAACGGTTTCTAAGTTTGGTATAACATCATTAATTCCACTTGGAAAGTTAGTTATTGTGGTGTATGGATCAATGATTTTCTTCGTTGTTGTTGTATTAGGGCTGACAGCGAAACTATTTGGAATTAATATTTTCCAATTCTTTAAGATTTTAAAAGACGAGCTTATTTTAGCATATTCTACAGCAAGCTCAGAGACGGTTTTGCCGAAGATTATGGAAAAGATGGAGAAATTCGGTTGTCCGAAAGCCGTAGCATCTTTCGTTATTCCAACAGGTTATTCATTTAACTTAGACGGATCAACATTATATCAAGCAATTGCGGCTATTTTCTTAGCGCAAATGTATGGCATTGATTTGTCCATTACAGAGCAAATTACATTAATGCTTGTGTTAATGGTAACATCTAAAGGAATTGCGGGTGTACCGGGTGTATCGTTCGTTGTATTATTGGCAACGCTTGGTACAGTAGGTATTCCAGCAGAAGGTTTAGCATTTATCGCTGGTATTGACCGTATTCTCGATATGGCACGTACAGCAGTTAACGTAGTTGGTAACTCATTAGCAGCTGTTGTTATGTCTAAGTGGGAAGGTCAATATGATGAAGCAAAAGGACAAGCTTATTTAAAAGAAATTTCAGAGAAGCAAGCAGCTTAATGAACGATAAAGCCCTCACGTAATACGTGGGGGCTTTTCTGTATAGAAAAGGGGTTGTAGCGTGATGAAAAGGAAATATGGAGACGGATCTTCATGGGAACGGTTAATAGATAAAACATATTCGGTGAAACAGGTACAAGAGGGTATGTTAGGTATACTACATATGAATGAAGTGAAAGCTCCTAGCTATAAGCAATATAATGATCGGAAGCTTTGTATTGTAGATGCAGGTTATACTTGGATGCAGTATTTTATAAACGGGAAAAATTTTGCGATTACAGCGATGTTGAATGAAAAAAAAGAGCTTGTGCAGTATTATATTGATGTTGCAAAAGAGTATCAAATCGATGAAAGGGGAATGCCTTATTTCGATGATTTATATTTAGATGTTGTGTTATTGCCAAATGGTGATATATATTTACTTGATGAAGATGAGTTAGAGGAAGCATATAGGAATGAAGATGTTTCCAGAGAAGAATATGAGGTAGCTTGGACTACGGCAAAATGGCTGATGGAAACGATTGGAAAGGAAAAGCTTTCCTGGTTTGCGATTTTAGAAAAAGAAATTCAAAAAGTGAAATGTAGAGTTTAATTCTTTGAAATGCTTGATGTATTCGTATTTTTGTATAAATATCAAAAAATACCAACTATTTTTATGGAAATAATAATTGACTTTTAATTTGTAAACGAGTAAAGTTAGGAAAGAATTCTTTACAAAAAATAAAATATGAAACCTTCTTATAAAGAGAGGCGGAGGGACTGGCCCTACGATGCCTCGGCAGCGGACTCATCATAGAGTGCTGTGCCAAATCCAGCAAGTGTATGCTTGAAAGATGAGGAGAGTGTTTCTTATAGATGTATAAGACCTCTTCTCTTCGGAAGAGGTCTTTTGTTATTAAAAAGAAAAGGTTTAGAAATAGGGAGAGGATGTTATTTTGAAACAAACGAGAGGAAATGGGTGGGCATTATTACCACTTGGGATATTTTTAGCGCTGTTTATTGGCTCTGGAATTATTACTGGTGATTTTTATAAATTACCAATACTTGTAGCAATTTTAATTGCTGTAGCGGCTGCACTAGCGATGAACCGAAAAGAAAGCTTTACAACAAAAGTAGAGCGGTTTGCCAAAGGAGCAGGTAATCCAGATATTATGATTATGGTGTTAATCTTTGTACTTGCTGGCGCATTTTCTGAAACAGCAAAAGGAATGGGCGGCGTAGAATCGACGGTAAATCTAGCACTTTCTGTTTTACCGCAAGGGTTTATTGTTGCCGGAATCTTTATTATTGGGGCGTTTATCTCACTAGCGATGGGAACATCGATGGGAACAATTGCTGCGTTAGCGCCAATTGCAGTCGGGGTAAGTGGGCAAACGGATATTTCGTTGGCACTCGCGATGGCAACAGTTGTTGGTGGAGCGATGTTTGGTGACAATCTTTCATTTATTTCAGATACAACGATTGCTGCTGTTCGTTCACAAGGAACGGAAATGAAAGATAAGTTTAAAACAAACTTTTTAATTGTATTACCAGCTGCGATTATTACGATTGTACTGTTGGTTGTTTTAACAATTGGAAATAATACAGAAATAAAAGCTCATGCATTCGATTGGGTAAAAATTTTACCGTATGCAGGTGTACTGATAACAGCGTTACTTGGTTGGAATGTACTTATTGTATTAACGGGTGGAACAGTTTTATCAGGTATTATCGGTCTTATTGATGGTAGCTACACATTGGCAAGCTTCTTTAAAAGTGTAACAACGGGAATTAATGGCATGATGGAGCTCGTTTTATTAGCAATCCTAATTGGCGGAATGGTAGAGATTATTCAATATAACGGTGGCATTCAGTTCTTAATGAATACATTAACACGTAATATTCGTTCGAAAAAAGGTGCTGAATTTGGAATTGCTGGCTTAGTTAGTATGACGAATATGTGTACAGCAAATAATACAATCTCTATTATTTTCACTGGACCTCTTGCTAAAAATATTGCGAATCAATATGAAATTGATCCGCGAAAATCAGCGAGTGTATTAGACCTATTTTCATGTTGTATTCAAGGATTAATTCCATATGGAGCTCAAATGTTAACGGCAGCAGGATTTGCGGCGTTGTCTCCAATTGAATTGTTGCCATATTCGTTTTATCCAATCTTAGTTGGAGTGTGTGGTATAGTTTCAATCTTAATAGGTTTTCCACGGTTTTCAAAGGTAGCGGAAAAAAAGCAGTATCATAAAACAGCTTGATTTCAACATAAATAGTTAGATTTTACTATAAGTAGAATGAAAAACGCTCAGAGAATAAACACTGAGCGTTTTTTTACTTATAAATCCTTTTTTAAATAGTAGTGTTTATAATTTCTTCCTACATTCTCAAGGATACCAAACTCTTTATAGCCGCGTTTTTTATAGAAGTCTAGTGCTTGAAAGCTTAAAGTATCAACTTTTATAAAATTGCAATTTTTCTCTAAAGCGATTTTTTCCACTTCTAACAATAATTTAGATCCGTATCCTAATTTACGGATGTCTTCATCAATCATAAGAGTATGAATCTCTAACCAATTCCAGCAAACTTCACCTAATAATCCCCCGAGAGCTTTTCCATTTTCATCTTTAAGAAATAAATGAATCTCTGAGTACCTTCCTCTTAAATCTGGTGGGAAATGCTTTAAATTATATTCATAAAGCTGATTGTTTATATAGTTTTTATCAGTGGTATTGATTTCTTTCGTAATATGTAAATTCATGATATAGGTCTCCCTTTATTTGAATATAGCCTTCTAATTCATTTCAACATAATTTTCTTAATAGTCACTTTTCGTTTAGCGACTATTATTTATTGAAGACCTGTATGGATGTTTTTTTATCTTTTTCAGTTCCAGTTTTTTTGAACTTTTAGATCGAACATGATCATTCAGAGTGATATGAGAATGCTGTGTTTCTATATAGCGCCTTTGCACATATAGACGAAATCTACAAAAGTCTGAATACTACTCAGCCTTAAGTCTGAGATGAAAACGGTTCTTAAGCTCGTTATGGAAAGTTAAAAAAATAGTTAAGATAAGAGTATCAAATCGAAGGGAGGCAAGCACAAGATGAAACAATTTCTAGCGTTTATCGCAGCCGGTATTTTGGCTTTAATTGCTCTTGGTAGTCTTGCTGGTATTGTAGGATTCGCAATTGGAGCAGGGATTGTGTACTGGAGCTATAAATCATTTGTGCGAGCACAATCATTTTTTGGAAAGTTAGCTTGGGGTATTGTCGGTTTAGTTGGCTTGTCAATTGCCTTATCTCATTCCCCAGCATTAATCGGTATCGCAGCATTAGTAGTTTTATACTACGGATACCGTGAGTGGAAAAAAGGAAAAGATACAGTAGTAAATTCTACTTCAGAAGGTTCTAAACCATATAGCAACTTTGAAGACGAGTGGAACAAATTAATGAAAAATAACTAATATCAAATAACTAATAATATAGTAGAAGAGAGGAAGATTATAATGAAACAATCTTTATTCGGACGTGTACGCGATGCCATACTTGCAGATTTTCACAATGTGTTAGATGAAAAAGAGAGAAAAAATCCAATTGCGATGCTAAATCAATATTTACGCGATAGTGAGCGTGAAGTAACGAAAATTGAAAAGTTAATCGAGCGACATAAAACTTTAAAATCTAACTTTGCTCGTGAGCTTGAGCAGGCTCGTTATTTCGTAAATAAAAGATCAAAGCAAGCTGTAATTGCACAAGAAGCAGGGGAAATTCAATTGTATGAACGTGCACTAGAAGAAGTAGCATACTATGAGGGGCAAGTTGCTCGCTTAGAAGAAATGTATGCAGGGGTTGTGGAGCAAATTGATGAATTAGAGCGCAGACTGTTTGAAATGAAAAATAAATTAAAAGAAATGAATGCGAAACGTATGGAGTTAATGGCGCGCGAAAATATGGCGCATGCAAACCGCCGTATGAATTCAGCACTTCATAAAATGGATGAGAATAATCCATTCTTACGATTTGAGGAAATTGAAGATCATATTCGTGACCTAGAGCTTCGCATGAATGGAGAGCATGAACGTGATACATTTGATATGAAAATTGCAAAGCTTGAGCGTGAAATGAAAGAAAATGCTGAAGTATCTTTAACAAAAGAAGTGATAAAATAATTGTAGTACATTATAAAATGAGCTTATGATATAGTGATAGAAGAAAAGGTGTTGGAAAGCAATACCTTTTTCTTCTATGTAAAGTGATGAAGAAGGGGGAGCTGCAATGAAGAAACAATTTTCAAAAACACAATTAGTGGGGATGCTCCTCATCATATTTGGATTTGGTCTTTTTCTTGATATGATTCTCGGACGTTTTGAACCGGGTGCCCTTATTTTTGCATTTTTTATGATTATGTTTGGAAGACATTATCGAAAAAAGAACCGATATGTGAGAGGGAATGTATTTTTATTTGTCGGAGGAATTATTTTCTTATTCTTTCTGTTTTCATCAGCAGCCTTCGTTCTCGTTTTATTTGCTTGTTTAGCTTTCATTGGTTATGAGCTTATTCAAGGTCAGCAGAAGCCAAAAACTGTACAGGTGGAGATTAAAGAAAAGGGATATATAGATGAAGAAAAACAAATCTATCGAACAGAACCGTATCTTAAGAATATGATGGTTGGTAACGTACGAGTGATGGATCATATTTATGAGTTAGAAGATATTAATGTCCAGTACGGGGCCTGTGACGTTGAAATTGATTTGACGACGGCAATGGTTCCGGAAGGAGAAACCGTTATTATCATTCGAGGTGTTATTGGTAATATTCGTTTGTATGTTCCGTATGATATTGAACTATCTTTAAATCATTCTGTTATTATTGGGAGAGTTTTGCTTCCTGGTCATGAAGAAACAGGCTTTAACCGCAATGTGACGTTTAAAACAGCACAGTATAAAGAAGCGCCTCGCCGCATTAAAATTATTTCTTCGCTTATCGTAGGCGATACGGAAGTGAGGAAAGTATAATGAAAAAGCAAAAGAGTATTTCATGGATGTATATTCGCTACTCTATGTTATCTTCTGTTAGCATTGCACTCATTTGTACCATTATATATGTATGGAAAAGCGGGCAGCATGTATATGATTTGTTATGGAAAGAATCCATTGCTTCTGTTCCAATTGGCTTGTTTATTATAAGTACGAGTCTTCTCATTGGGGGAATTGTTGGGTATGCAATCGGCTATTATATGCAGCAGCGTATTCAAGGTTTAACCACCTTTTTATTTGAAGTAGAACGAGGGAATTTCCCAAAGGATGTTTCTTTTACGTCAGAAGATGAATTTCATGAAGTAGAGCGAAAGGTGATTGTGCTTGCTAGGCGATTAGAGGAGCAAGCGGGATTATTTCAAAAGGTAACGAACGAACGAGCACATTGGAATGAAGAGATGAGACAAGAGGCCATTTCTCAAGAGCGACATAGATTAGCTAGAGAGCTTCATGATTCAGTCAGTCAACAGCTTTTTGCAATGTCTATGATGATGTCAGCTATTAATGAGCAGAGGGTCCATATACCAGAAACAACGCAAAAACAATTGCAACTTGTTGAAAATATGGTCGTAAATGCGCAATCAGAAATGAGGGCATTGTTGCTGCATCTACGCCCGGTACAATTAGAAGGCAAAAAATTAACAGAAGGTATCGAAGAATTATTAACAGAGCTTTCAAGAAAACAACATATGAAAATTGAATGGTTAATTGAGCCAATTCAATTGAAAAAAGGTGTAGAGGATCACTTATTCCGTATTGTACAAGAAGCGTTGTCCAATACATTACGACATGCGAAAGCGAAGAAAACAGAAGTGCGGCTACGCCAAATTGATAAATATGCGATTTTAAAAATTATTGATGATGGCGTTGGGTTTGAAGTAGGTGTCAATAAGGCTGGATCATATGGTCTTCAGTCTATGCAAGAGCGCGTCCATGAAATTGGTGGAACTTTAAAAGTACTAAGTTTCCCGAATAAAGGAACGCAAATTGAGGTCAAAGTACCATTTATCCCGCATTAACGGGTATATAAATCCATTTTGATTTTTCGACATATAAGCCGGGGGTATGGATAACAAAAGGTGATCTGCACTCGTTTTCTCTCATTGTTTTCACTGTGTCTGGGGCAGGAAAAGGAACTGACCGCTTCTATGCATGGCCGGATGCTCTCTCCCACCTAAAAAGAAGGGTTTTATGTCGGTTTTTTAATTTGCATTTATATAGTAAGATCCAAAATTATTAACGTTTTACTTTATGATAGAAAGAGAGGGGGAATAACATGATTAAAGTATTGCTTGTTGATGATCATGAGATGGTTCGTATGGGTGTATCCGCTTATTTATCAACGCAGCCGGATATTGAAGTTGTAGGAGAAGCGGAGAACGGGAGAAAAGGTTCAGAATTAGCATTAGCATTAAAACCAGATATTATTTTAATGGACCTTGTCATGGATGATATGGATGGTGTTGAGGCGACGCGTGCGATTATTCAAGAGTGGCCGGAAGCAAAAATTGTTGTTGTGACAAGCTTTTTAGATGATGAAAAACTATACCCAGTCATTGAAGCAGGTGCAACCAGTTATTTATTAAAAACATCAAGAGCAAGCGATATAGCTGATGCGGTGCGGGCAACATACGACGGAGAAACAGTGCTAGAGCCGAAAGTTACCGGAAAAATGATGTCACGTATGCGTCAAAAGAAAGAGCAGCCTCTACACGAAGATTTAACAGAACGAGAGTCTGAGATTTTATTATTAATTGCAGAAGGAAAGAGCAACCAAGAAATTGCAGATGAGTTATTTATTGCATTAAAAACGGTGAAGACACATGTAAGCAACATTTTAAATAAATTAAACGTAAGTGATCGTACACAGGCGGTTATTTATGCATTTCGTCATCAGTTAACGAAGTGAGGCAAAACTTCCATCGAATGTCTATGTACGGGTGGAAGTTTTTTTATCCCGCATTAACGGGCTGTAAAACTC
Source organism: Bacillus sp. DX4.1 (assembly GCF_030348195.1). Classification (NCBI taxonomy): domain Bacteria; kingdom Bacillati; phylum Bacillota; class Bacilli; order Caryophanales; family Bacillaceae; genus Bacillus; species Bacillus sp. DX4.1. The sequence continues at coordinate 1,462,737 of NZ_JAUCFT010000008.1, forward strand.
CCACCTCAAAACTTGAGGATTACAAAGAAGTTTAGGTGGGAGATAAACAGCCCGTAAAAGCCCGATTGGTAGGGGCTAATAATCAGTGGGGATGAAGAAAACCCCCACTGATTAAAGTTTCACTTTATTGACGCACCCTTTTGAAAGCGTTATCATTTAATTGAAAGCAGTACATACAAAGGGGGAAATTGTATGTTAGTTCAAACAATATTTGAAACGAGTAAAAAAGAAACGTTAGGAAATTATGTGAACGTGTTGCAAGCACTTAAGAAGCAATATGATGTAGAGACAGATTGTATTGCAATTATTGAAGCAACAGAAGAGCATTATTTATTTCTAGTAAAACAAACGGATGGCTATGATGTTGTAAAGGTAGAAATGGTTGATACAAATCTAGAGTATTATACAAAGGCATATAAAGTAGGCAGTTTTACGAATAGTTCCTATCAAATATAAAAAAACTCCCGAACTCGGGAGTTTTTTATATTAAGAAGCCTTGAATTTAGAAGCTTCTTCCGTCAAGGGGATTGGTTTTGCACCCGTTACTTTTGCAATTGAAAAACCGATTACTGCTCCACCTAGTGCTGGTAAAAGCCAGCCAATACCTTCATTATAAAATGGGATAGATTCAAAGTAAGAAGTAACGAATGCTACTGGTAAATTTGCTTGTTTTAAGTCATCAAACACACTGGTTACTGCTACACCAATTAAAGCTAAACAGAGCGATAACCACTAAAGTATTTATGCAGTAGTGATAATAGTACAAGTACGATAGCAATTGGATAGATAACAAGTAAAATTGGAACAGAGATTACGATGATTTTCGGTTCCGCACTGAACGTTGGCTTTCAGCAAAGCGTCAACTCTCTGGGGAACAGCTTTATAACGTACTCGTTCACGTCAATAAATTTTGTTTAAGTATTTTGACAAAAATTACACATGTTTTTTTACGAAAGTTAATAGATTTTTTGAATATAATTTTGAGGAAGTGTATCTATTCGTGAAATGGAGCGAATGAAATTTGCGAATGCTTCTTGATCTGTTGGGCCTTCAGTACGATTTCTCCCGGTTTTAAAAGTCATAAATTTATCTCCTCCATTTGCTAAAAAAGAATTGACTGTAACAGAATATATTCGATCTTCTTGGAGAGGCGTCCCATCTTCTAATGAAATGGATTGGATTATTTTATTTTTCCAAGTATAGCGGATTCCAGAAATTTGTAGCATACGCGTTTCTTCTTTCCATTGTTCTTGCAGGATATTTCGAATCTCCTTTCCAGACAGGTCCATTTTAATTAATGTATTTCCGAATGGTTGAATCAGGAATGTATCCTCCCATGTAATCAGACCTTTTTTTAAGTTGTGACGAATGCTCCCTGGATTTACAAAAGCAATATCAGTTTTCATAATTTGACGCTGAGCGATAGCTAGAAGCGTACCTAACTTTGTTTCTCCATCGTCATTTTGATCTCGTGTTAACGTATGTTCCGTTTCTCCTAACGTTTCTTCCGTAGTAGAGCGAATTTTTGAAGCGTAAGACTCCATCCATGTTTGTATGTGAGAATCAGGAAGGATTGCATCTTGATAGATGGGAACGATGTTTGTTTCTTTTTTTGTAATCTCTTTCGTTTTTCGATTCAAGGTAACGGTAACATTGGAAAAAGCCTTTCCGTATGAATAAGCTTGAACAAGTAGCTTACCGTTAACGTTCCCGTTCATATAAGAGTGAGAATGGCCACCGAAAATAATATCGACGTCATCATCTAACTGACGTGCTAAATCAGCTAAGGGTCCGTTTGTTTCCATATGGTTTGTTGTACCGCCAAGATGTGCAAGAACAACAATTGCATGAATGCCTTGCTTTTGTAGCTGTCGTACATATGTATGAATAGAAGAGACCTCATCTAAAAAAAGAACGGATGACATGTTGCTTTGCATTGTAAGAAAAGGAGTATCTTTTGTGACAACACCAATAAAAGCGATGGGAACACCATCTACCCATTTAATGGTATAGGGAGGGAAGAGGAGTTGTTTTGTTTTTGAATCAATTACATTTGCACATACGTAAGGAAAAGAGCTACCAGAAAACATCGTTGTTTGTGTGATTGAATCACCACCGATTAATTGTTGTAGTGTGGCAGGCCCTTTATCAAATTCATGATTTCCAACTGTTCCAACATCAAACTTGAGATAGTTCAAAAATTCCATCGTTGGTTCATCATGAAAAAGTGCCGAAATTGGCGGACTTCCGCCGATCATATCACCTGTATGAACAAGCAGTGTATTAGGTTGTTTTTCACGATACAATTGAATATAGGCAGCTACATAATCAGCACGTCCCACCGCTTTTCCATGCAACTTTGACGTTGTATTTAGCTGACCATGGAAATCATTAAGACCAATTATTTGTACTTGTACTTCGGTAGATGGGGAAGGGGAAAAAAGAACGGAAATGACCATATAAACAAGCAAAATGATAAATGAGAAACGATATGGCATATTGTCACTCCTCTATTTCATAAATTTAGGTTAAAGAGATTTTTTATTTATGATGTCATGTTCATTGTATGAGGAGGACAACTTATTCTTTTGTAAAGAGTACGTAAAGAGTATGTGATGATGATTTTAATTTTTTGATAAATATGACAATTTGCGCAAAAAAGCAGGGATTTCTGTTCACTTTAGAGAATAAGACAACAATCCACTTGCTGGAATAACAAACCAAAAGAGGTGACGGAAATGCTTGCGATGGGTGTATTGTTTGGAATTATGGCTATTTGTGGCTTTATATGGTTATATTATTCTCGTTCGTTTAAACAAGCAGAAGTGTTACTCTTTCATAAAGGTAGTTTGTTGACAAGTAAATCTAGATTTCTAGTATGTTCAAAGTGTGGAAGTGCACAGGCTAGAAGTGGAGGCTATCAAGAGTGTTGTAAAGTTAGATTATGAGACAAGGAAGCCTCACGATATAATGTGAGGCTTCCTTACTCTTTTATAGCTGTCCAAATGGTCCAGCGATCTTTCTCGGCAATAGGACCTGTTGTTGTAAGCTTAGAGCGAATGTGATGTAAAAGAGAAGAAAGTTCATTGTCGGATAATTCGTGTAGAATAGATCGGCCCGTCCGTGGGGATAAATCTTGTAATAGTGCTTCAATGGAATCGTGAATTTTTCGAACTTCCCACATCGTTTGAACCGGAAGTGGTTGCAGCCCGATTTGCTCTAATAACAGCTGTATATGTTCCATTTTTGGTCTTCGTTTTTCTTCTGTATGAATAAGCTGCGGATAGATGGAAAAGAAATACCCACGAATATGTTCTGGGCTTCCTGGAATCGTACAATCTTCAATTGTACGGTCTTGGAGAATAAGCAACCCCTCTTTCTTTAAGATGCGAGAGGCTTCTTGCAAAAAAATTGGGATGTTTTGTAAATGATGAATAACAGCGCGAGAAATGACAACATCGAATGTCTCATTCTTAAAATTAATATGCTGGGCATCGCCGTGAATAAAAGAAATGTTTTGTAGTGTTGCACAATTTTCTTCTGCTACTTGTAGCATTTCTTTCGAAAAATCAAGCCCAACGACTTTCTGAGCTCCCATAAGTGCGAGTTCTTTTGTATAAATACCGCCACCGCAGCCAATATCAATTATATTTTTACCGTTCATATCAATTATTGCTTGAATTATTGTACGCCAAGATGGATCCGCCTTACGCGATGCATACGTATACTTATTGTTGGCATCATGAAAATTAATAGGCATGTGAAAAGCCTCCTTTCATATGTAGTATATCTCATTACAACATGGATTACGTTTTTGTTTTTTTTGAAAGACCAATAAGGTTTTCTTATTGGTAGATAGGAGGAAAAAAGAAATGAAAAAAAAGTGGCTCCTTTTCTTGTTGCTTTTTGTATTGGCATCGTGTAACCAAGTAGGAAAGGAAAAAGAACAACCGAAAAAACAAGTAAAAGAGACGGTGAGTGTAATGGAAGAAGATTTACAAGTAAGTATATGGAAAAAGGGAAAAGTAGAAAAAGTATTAAAAAATGAAGAAGCGAAAACGGTGGTAGAGCTAATAAAGAAAGCTGAAAAGCAAAATGTGACAGGAAGTTTTGGCGAACCAGAATATGAAATTCAAATTCAGCAAAATGGAAAGAAGGAAATGTATCGAGCATGGCTGCGCGGAGAATCTCGTCAAGGATGGTTACAGGACGAAAATGGGATGTATATGTTGACGAAGTCAGATACGGAAAAAATACTTTCTTTCCTTCCACTAGTTTCTCCAGAGTCAAGTGATGATGAAAAAGTTATGCCTTTAACAGAAGTTACAAAAAAAGACCTTCAAATCACTCGTTTTCATATTAAAACAAATGAAAATAAGCTGAGTTACACCGTATTTTATACCATTTCGGATCTTTTATATAAAACATTAGAAAAAGAAGAAGCGTATTATTTTCAATTAACCTTTCCTTCGAAAGTACAAAAGATGATTGGAAAGGAAAAAAGTGAGCTTATACGTGGCGAACCAGTAAAAGAGGGGTATAAACAATATGAAGTGAATATTGTTGTGCCTGTAAGTGATGCATCCACTTCACAAATAAAAGCACTAGAAACCTATTATGATGAATATGATTTAAAAGTATTCAATCAGAAAAGGGAAGAAGTAGGGGCGTTTCGAAATATAATCCAGATTGTAAAAGATTACGGTGAAAAAATGAATTTGCAGCGATAGTCAAACTTTTTCCTCGGAAATGAAAAATAGAGTGAACCAAAAGGTTCACTCTATTATTTTGTTTTTGCAGACGGTTCACTCATCGATTTTCGTGTAATAAGATAGGAAATCATAAGAGCAGAAAGAACAATAAGACCGATAAACATATGATTTGGTAACCAATCTACTAGCAATACGTAGCCAACTGTATAAAAAATCAGTGTAGAAGCTAGAAATGAAAGGGCACCGATCATGAAAGATTGTAATGTCATTGTTTGCACCTCCTTTCACAGTTAGTTTTGGCTGAAATTGGATAAAATAAACATCATTTCCAATAAACTAAAAAAATATGGCATAATAGAAGAAAAGATAATATGGGGAGATGAACATGAAAAAAAACACAAAAGGGTTATGGGGAATATTAGCAGCAGTTGGAGTCTTCCTGCTTTCAAAATTAAAATGGGTGTTTGCTATTTTTAAACTAGCGAAATTTTCCATGGTCTTTAGTATGCTACTTTCACTAGGAGCGTACGCTGTAATATATGGATGGAAATTTGGCGTAGCGCTTATCTATTTGCTTTTTATACATGAAATGGGACATTTATGGGCGGCGAAACGAAAAGGGATTCCAACGTCTCCTGCAATTTTCATTCCGTTTATGGGAGCTGTTATTGGAATGAAAGAGATGCCAAAAAATGCAAAGGATGAGGCTTTTATTGCCTATATGGGTCCTCTATTTGGACTGCTTTCATTCCTGCCAGCCATTCCACTTTACATCATGACAAATGAACCGTTTTGGGCTCTTGTGATTTTACTTGGAAGCATGTTGAACTTTTTCAATTTAATCCCGGTTTCTCCGCTCGATGGAGGTCGAATTGTTGCAGTGGTTAGTACAAAACTTTGGGCAGTTGGTCTTGCGATATTACTTGGCTATTCAATTATATTTAAGAGTATTTTTGGTGGATTTATCTTTATAATAGGCTGTATGCAGTTGTATAGTGTTATCAAAAGAAGTAAACCAATTGAAGAACTAGGATGGAAAGTGGAGGCAGCAAAAGGGTACCTTGCTAAATTTCGTGAAGAGTTACAAGAAACAGGAGCTGTTCACCGAACAATTTATATGATCCATCATGAAATGAATATGCTAAAGCAGAAAGAACGAGAAAACACTTTAGAAAAAGGAGAGCGGCAGAAGGGAGAAGTATTAGAATACTTACTTCCAAAATTTGAACCGCTTGATTATGTACCATACGAAGAAGAAAAAGAAGAACAGTTGATGCGCATAAAGGAAGCTTTGGAAGTATCAGAAAGAAAAGTGCAGGAGTGGGATAAAGAAAAGAAACAGCAAGAAGATTATTATAAAGCTGATGCAAAAGCAAGATGGACAGTATTTGCTTGTTACATTGGATTACTTGCAATACTTGGTTATGCTGCATATGAAGGCTATGCGATTTTGCAGGATCAACTGCCACAGCGAAATGTGTAGAAAAACAGTGTCGAAATGATAAGAAGTATGTATACAGGAATTCTTTTTCTATAAGAGAATGTTACAAATATAATGGTATATAGAAATAAATGTAACATCGACCGTAGAAAAGGAGTTCGGTATATGAAAAAAGTGTGGACGATCCTTGGAGTTCTTATTGTGATGGGTATTACGAGTTATGGATTAATGAAAGTGTTTGTACACTATGCAAGTAAACCTGTTGGAGTATCTGCAATACCAAAAATAGAAGAGGTGGAAGAAAAGAAAGAAGTATTACATTTCATCCGCACGACACACGAAAGCTATAATAATTTCTTAAATTACGGTAAGGCTGAGAAATACACGGATGGTGATTGGAATCATCTCATACAATGGTTTCAAAAACAAGAACCGGCATTAAAAGATGTACATACAAAAGTGAAAGATGAGAAGATGAAGCGGGATGTAAAACGAAGTTATGAGATTATGAAAAAGGGCATAGAGGTTCGGAATATAGAATATGTAGTGTATGCCCATCGTGTGTATCATGATCTGGATGTTGTTGTAAACAAATATACAGGTGAAACAAATATTTGGGGATATACAGAGTTTGGAAATGGGAAAGATGTAAAAGTGATTGAACAAGCTTTACACTCTCGGTAAGAAGCTGACCAATATTTTGGTTAGCTTTTTTGCTTATTGGGAAAGATATAACGGTCTATAAAAGCTAGTGTTCATATATTTTTCACAAAAACACTGTGTTTATAGTGATTAGAATCACACCCTTCAATTATTATTTCGTTTACACTAATAACAGTTAAGGAAATAAAGGAGTGAGATATAATGTTAAGTGCAAAAACAATTGAAATAGTAAAATCAACAGTACCATTATTACAAGAAAAAGGTGTAGATATTACGACTCGCTTTTATCAAATTATGTTCTCGGAACACCCTGAGTTATTGAATATCTTTAATCATGCAAATCAGAAACAAGGAAAACAGCAACATGCGCTGGCAAATACTGTTTATGCCGCAGCGATGTATATTGATAATTTAGAAGCTATCATTCCGGTTGTAAAACAAATCGCTCATAAACATAGAAGTTTAGGTATTAAAGCAGATCAGTATCCAATTGTAGGGAAATGTTTATTACAAGCAATCGAAGAGGTTGTAGGGGCACCAGAGGAAGTGTTAACCGCTTGGGGAGAAGCGTACGGTGTAATCGCTGATGCATTCATTAGTATAGAGGCAGAAATGTATGAAGAGGCAGCGGGAAAAGAGGGAGGCTGGAAAGACTTCCGTAACTTTATCGTTGCGAAAAAAGAGAAGGAAAGTGACGTTATTACGTCGTTTTATTTAAAACCAGAAGATGGTGGAGAAGTGTCTTCATTCTTACCTGGACAATATATAGGCTTAAAGATAAATATTCCAGGAGAAAAAAATATACATAATCGTCAATATAGTTTATCAGATGCTTCTGGCAAAGGATATTACCGTATTAGTGTGAAACGAGAAACAAGTAAAGAGGCACCAGATGGCGTCGTGTCTAATTATTTACATGATCACGTACAAGAAGGTGATGTGTTATCACTAAGTGCACCAGCTGGAGATTTTGTTTTAAACACGGATTCAAATTTACCGGTTGTGTTAATTAGTGGCGGAGTTGGTATTACACCGATGATGAGTATGCTAAATACATTAATTGAGCAATCCTCTAACCGAGATGTATACTTTATTCATGCTGCATTAAATAGTAATGTGCATGCAATGAAAGAGCACGTAAACCAAGTGGTAGAAGAAAATAAACAGGTGAAAGCGTACACTTGCTACTCTGCACCAACAGAACAAGATTTACAAACAAAGAATTTTGATAAAGAAGGATTCGTTGATTTAGAGTGGTTACAATCTATTATTCCTGGGGCTGAAGCGGAATTTTATTTCTGTGGTCCAGTACCATTTATGAAGGGTATCAATGCAGCATTAGTAGAGTGGGGCGTTGCACCTGAGCACATTAACTTTGAATTCTTTGGACCGAAAGCAAGCTTGTAATAAAGTAAAACTTTCATCTCCACCTAACTTCTTTGCTTTCTCTATGAATTTTGAAGTTGGGGTATTACAGCCTGTTTATGCGAGATAATGAAAAAACGAGGTGTTAGTTCACCTCGTTTTTTATTTGTTCTCGTAGTAATCGATTTACTGTTTCACGGCGTATGCCGATAAGTTGACCAATTTCTGTTTGTGTTAATATTTCATAGATTGGAATTTCTCCTAAATATAGCGCAAACCATTCTTGCAAGCGATGAAGACGCTCTTTTGGAGAAACGGTTGTTAATTGATCAATTCGTTGTTGCATCATTCGTAATTTTGCCTGAAGTTGCATGGCGATATCTACGTATGATTCTGGATTGACATGTAATTGTTCGTACCATTGGTGATTTGAAACTAGTTCAACCTCTGTTTTAATTAAAGCGATTGTCGTACCATGGTATTCCTTTGGTGAAATTAATGAATGGTGAGGAATTGTTTCACCTGGAACGATGATATTAAATAAAAATGGTGTGCCATCTTCTTGCAATCGAATGACTTTTAAAAGCCCACTTTTAACAAAATATAGAGGACCTTCTTCTCCTTGACGAAATAATATGTCTCCTTTATGTAAAATCAATGTTAGCACCTCGCTATTTAGTTCTGATGATCAGTATGGTAAAGGGAAAATTTTATCCCGCTATTCGCGGACAGTAAGACCTCCCACCTCAAGATTCAGAGAGAAACAAAGAAGATAGGTGGGGGATAACTGCTCGTAAAAGCCCGATTGGTTCAACTAAGGATTAGTAAAACAAAAAAGTTGATCGTTAGTTGACGCTATATATTTTTTATTATAGAAGAGTTAGTTGGAAAAGACTATAAGCTGACAAACAGTAATTTTGTTGACGAAGTATACACTATTACAGTAGTATACTATTTAGTGTGTAATAGCACTATATAAATACAAATTAAAAAACCGACATAAAACCCTTCTTTTTAGGTGGGAGAGAGCATCTGGCCATGCATAGAAGCGGTCAGATCCTTTTCCTGCCCCATGCCAAGTGAAAACAAAGAGAGAAAACGAGTGTAGGTCACCTTTTGTTATCCATAGCCGCGGCTATATGTCGAAAAATCAAAATGGATTTATATAGCAATGAATACGCTGTAGGGGGTTTAGTATATTGTTAGATGCGAAGATGACTGATATGAAAATTCCAGCTAATGCAGTAATACATGTGGAAGAGATGAAGGGTGGAGTTGTTCTATCAGTTGAAATAGAGGGTCAAATTATTTATACAATGGCTTATGATGAAGAAACGGATAGCTATGCTGAATTGTATGATAGAAATGATAAACGAGCACGTCAAGTACATGAAGATTTTATGGGGTGGTCACTCCTTCACTAAAAGATGTCAATATGACATCTTTTTTTATTGAATCGATAGATTATACAAATAGATGTAATAAATGGGTTAAATTTGTAATAATTGCTTTTGTATTGTTAGCGCTTTGTAACGGCAACGTGTCTGTTTTTTCGTTATGATAAGTATAACAGTCGCAGCTATAGGAGTGATCAACTTGGACAAATTACATATTTCGAATTGTATGTTGTTGTGTGTGTGTGCGGTAGTATGTTTTATTTTAGGGATGTTTTTATATTCTTGTGTATGAAAAAAACGCATTCTAAAAAGAACACGTTACAGAAAAGTACTAATAATTAGTCTAGTTCCGAGAATAATTAATGTGATACGTAACAAATTAATGATGGCATTGCCACTCAATTTTGTATTAATGTAAGCTCCAATTTTTCCACCAACCCATGCACCTGGTATGAGGATCAATGCATATATCCAGCTGACATTTCCGAGAGAAATGTGAGTTAAAGAACTCACGATTGCTGATAAAAAGACGATAAACATGGAAGTCGCCACAGCAATTTGTGCTGGAAAAGCAAATAGAAGCATCATCGCTGGAACGAGGAGGGCACCGCCACCAATTCCAAATAATCCAGATATGAAGCCAACTACAAATGCGATAATAATAGCAAGAAACGGTGGGAATTGATAAAGAATGGTCTCACCTTCAGCATTTGTAAAAGAACGTTTAATGACAGTAGCATTTGATAGGGAAAGAGGTTTCAGTTTATCCCGTAACATAAGAAGGATTGATACAAAAATAAGAAAAATCCCGAAGTATAAAGAGAAAGTATCAGGATTTAAAAATTTGTTTGCCCACGATCCAATAATGCCACCTGGACCGCTCCCAATGAATAAAATAAGTCCGCTTTTATAATCTACTCGCTTATGTTTCATATATGTAAGAGTAGAGGATAGACCGGTGAAAACAACGGTCACAATCGAAGTCCCAACTGCTAATTGTGGTGACAAACTATGCAGCCCAATCAGTAAAGGGACAATAATAATTCCCCCGCCAAGCCCTATTAGACTTCCGACTGTTCCCGCAATTAATCCGATGAAAAGTAACATGATGTATTCCAAAATTGCACACTCCTCTGCATAACTAATACAACATTCATTATACACACTTTTTGAATAGAAACAGGGTTGTTCACAAAAAAGTCGTCTTCCTAGAAAGAAAAGGAAGACGACTTTTTATTAGAAGATTAACTGTAATAGGTAAAAGAATAAAGCAGCTAATGAAGCTGAAATAGGAAGTGTAATAACCCATGTAATTAACATACGCTTTGCAGTTCCCCATTTTACACCTTTGACGCGGTGTGAAGCACCTACTCCTAAAATAGAAGAAGAGATAACATGCGTTGTACTAACTGGTAAATGAATAAATGTTGCCCCGAAAATAACAAGTGATGATGATAGATCCGCAGCCACACCATTTACAGGACGAATTTTCATAATTTGTCCACCGACAGTTTTGATAATTTTCCATCCACCAACAGAAGTACCAAGTCCCATTGAAAGAGCACATGAGAATTGGACCCATAAAGGAATATCTCCGGAAGTATGAAGACCATTTGTCATTAATGCCATTGTAATAATTCCCATTGCTTTTTGTGCATCATTTGTTCCATGCGTGTAAGCTTGTAATGCAGCTGTGAAAATTTGGAACAAACGGAAATTTTTATTTGTTTTCGTTAGATTAAAGTTTTTAAAGACAACTTTAAAAATACTATATACGATAAAACCAATAACAAAAGCGACGATTGGTGAAATAATTAAAGCCTCAATAATTTTAATAAATCCTTTATAATTTAATGAATTTACACCAGCAGCAGCAATTGCAGCGCCTGCGATTGCACCAATGATTGCATGCGAAGAACTACTTGGAATACCGTAGTACCAAGTGATTAAGTTCCAAACAATGGCAGCAAGCAGAGCAGCTAAAATAACATATGATCCATTGTTTAAAGCGAATGGGTCAACTATGTCTTTTGTAATTGTTTTTGCTACTCCTGTAAATGTCATTGCACCTAAAAAGTTCATAATAGCTGCCATAATAATTGCATGTCTTGGCTTCAAAGCTTTCGTTGAAACTGCTGTTGCAATGGCGTTCGCTGTATCATGAAATCCATTAATAAAATCGAAAGCTAGAGCGCAGATGACAATTAAAATAGTTAAAAACAAGAGTGTATTCATGATCAAACTCCTTATGCATTCTTCATAATAATTGTTTCTAACACATTTGCGACGCTTTGACAGCTATCAGCTATTTCTTCTAGCTCTTCGTAAATCTCTTTATACTGAATAATCTTAATTGGATCTTTTTCACGAGAGAACAAATGCTTAATCGCATGACGACGGATATCATCACACTGTGATTCATAATCCTTAATTTTGATTGCATTTGTACGAATGTCTACTAACTTTTTGTTCGACATAAGCTCAACAGAATTTGCGATTTCAATTGCACATTGATTAATCGCATCTACGAATTTAATCATGTATTCATCTGCTTCTGTAATAGAGTACATCTCAAATAGAGCAGCACTATGATCTAACCCGTCTAAAACATCATCCATACTCATTGCAAGCTGTAGGATGTCTTCACGTTCAATAGGAGTGATAAACGCTTTGTTTAGCTCCATAATAATCTCGTGAATGTATGAGTCACCCTTTGACTCATATTCTTTCATGCGCATAGAAAACTCTTTTAAATCGCTAGCATTTTTAATTTTATACTCCACGAAAAATTGAGCGCCTTCTTTTAAATTTTCAGAAATATTCATTAGCATTTCAGAAAATTTATCTTTCTTAGATTTAAAGACCATTATTGTTACCCCCACAAAAAAGTAATATATGTAAAATATATTTGGCTAGTCAATTCTAACAAAAAACTGTCGGTTTTTAAAACATTTTATCGAAAAGTTTACAAAAACTTAACATAATACACATTGATGCATTAATAATGTTAATTATTGATAATAAATATCTTACTTGTAGAATGTCCTTTTCTTGTGAAATATATAATAAGAAAGAAATGCTTTACACTTGACGAATTATTACGTTATCATAAAGAATTTAAAAGGGGGAAATTTCTTCCTTTTCCTAATGAGATTGTAAACAAATAAAGGAAGTGGATAAATGAAATTGAACAACACTCATTTACAAAGGATGCTTGAGTGGTTCAACAAGAAAAAGAAACTGCGCAATGTGTTATTCATTATTGGTGGTTTGTTCATCACTCTGCTTATTGCTGTAAATATTATAATTTCCATTCAAGACATATCTGCATTAAAGCAAGCTGTCCCACAGCCAACTCTCATTTATGACGCTAATAAAGAAGTAGCAGCAAAGCTATCTTCTTCGAAAACAGAAGGGATTAAACGAAAAGATATTCCTGATATTATGATTCAGGCAATTGTTGCAGTAGAGGACAAAGAATTTTATAGCCATCATGGTATTTACTATAGTGGGATTATGAGTGCGGTTTTGAAAAATATTACCGCTGGGGAAGTTGTTGCTGGTGGAAGCACGATTACCCAACAACTTGCAAAAAATGTATTCTTGACACAAGAGCGCACATTTTCACGTAAGTTTAAAGAGTACTTTCTTACGAAAAAAATAGAACGTACGTATACGAAAGATGAAATTATTGAAATGTATATGAATCAAATTTATTTTGGTGAAGGTGCTTGGGGGATTAAAAAAGCGGCGAAATCATATTTTGATAAAGAAGTAAAAGATTTAACAATATCAGAAGCTGCTACAATAGCAGGGTTAATTAAGGCACCGTCAACGTACTCACCTTATAAAAACTTTAATAAATCGATTGAAAGACGTAACGTTGTTCTATCGCTTATGAAAGAACAAGGATATATTACAGGGGAGCAATATAACAAAGAGAAAGAAACTGGTCTCGTATTACGCCGAGGTGTTGATGATAAGTATAAAGGGAAATATTCGCAATATGTGGATTATATTGTTCGAGAGGCAATGGAGAAATATGAATTAACACAAAATGAAATTTTAGCTGGTGGCTATCGTATTTATACAGAGCTGGATCCGAAAAAACAACAGGCGGTAGAAGATGTTGTAAATAATGATAATTATTTTAAGGGGAGTAGTTCTGATCAGCTTATGCAAACAGGGATTGTACTTATGGATCCGAAAACTGGGGGTGTCCCAGCATTAGTTGGTGGTAGGGGGACGTATCAATTTTTGCAATTTAATCATGCGACGCAATTAAAAAGACAACCAGGATCAACACTAAAGCCTCTTGCGGTGTACGTACCGGCGTTAGAACAAGGGTATGAAGTATATGATGTGCTAAAAGATGAACCGCTTAATATAAAAGATTATACACCCCAAAATAGCGATCATACTTTTCATGGGGATGTCACAATGTATGAAGCGGTTGCAAAGTCTTACAATGTCCCAGCGGTGTGGTTGTTAGAACAAATTGGATTAGAAAAAGGTTTGAAATCATTAGAACGATTTGGTATTCCGTTACAAGAGGAAGATCGCGCTTATCATATCGCGTTAGGGGGAATGTATACAGGAACTTCACCATTCATAATGGCTCAAGCTTATGCAACATTTGCAAATGATGGAGTACAAATTGAAGGACATGCAATCCGGGAAATACAGAATGCTGAAGGAGAAATAGTTGGGAAATGGTACAAAAAAGAAACCCGAGTAACGAGCGAGAAAATTGCTCAAAAAATAACATACCTATTAAAAGGTGTTGTTGAAAAAGGAACGGGTGAAAAAGCAAAGGTGAAAAATATTGATACTGCTGGTAAAACAGGGACAACTCAACTTGTAGATGGTCCCAGCAGCGGGGCGAAAGATTCATGGTTTGTTGGCTATACGCCAGATTTAGTTGGTGCAATTTGGGTAGGGTATGATAAAACAGATAGCGAGCATTATGTGCCAGGTGGTAGCCAAATTACAACAACAATGTTTCGAGATATTATGAAAAAAGCTGACGCAAATCCTACTCAAAAAGCATTTCAATTATCACTTATATCAGAAGTCGATTATACAAAACAGTTAAAAACAGTTGAAGAAGAAAAAAGAAGAAAAGAAGAAGAACAACAAAGAAAAAAGCAGCAGAAAGAATGGATAGATAAAGTAAAAGAATGGATCCCGTTCTTTTAAAGATAAAAAGAGGCGAATCACTTTATATTCGTCTCTTTTCTCATATAAAGTGAAACTTTGATCGGTAGGGGTATTACTGCCCGAGAATAGCGGGATAAACAATTATAGTCGATTGTTAAGATGAACAATTACATGTGAAGAGGATGGTGAGTGATAAGTAATAGAAATCGTTCCTTTACTAATTGGCTCATAGGGAAGTTCTTCTTCATACTGTCCGTTATTTTTATTATGAACGGACAGTTCAACAGCATCAATTTTCTTTTTTGCATACTGTTCTTTAAGTTGCTTTGCAATTTGATTAAGCTCATTATAGGAAGAAGCCTTAGTAATGACCATTCCTTTGACAACTACTTTTTCTTTTTGGGAGGGAGAAGAGAGAGGTATAGTATTTTGTGTTGCATATAATAGTTCATATGACGGAGCATCAAGGGTTGCGGCTGCTTTAGATGTACTATATTCTCCAACTAAAAAGAGTGCAGAACATAAAATAACACATGACATAAGAGCTTGCCAAAAGCGTATTGATGACAATACTTTCATTTTCATCCCTCTTTCATATAAATGTCTTCATTACTTATCATACAAAATAAGCATTAAGCTAAAGTAAATTTGAGGTAAAGAAACGTAAAAAAAGAGCGAACGTTCGCTCTTTTTTTACGTTTGGCCTTAATGGAAGTTATGAATTTTATAAGCCAGTTGTTTTTTGTTTTAATGGAATCGAGATGGTAAAGGTTGTGCCATTCTCAGTGCTAGAAACTTTTAAAGTTCCATTATGATTTTGGATGATTTTTCTTGTAACCGATAAACCAAGTCCTGTTCCTGCATCTTTTGTAGAAAAGAATGGGTCAAATATATATTCTTGAATGGCTGCTGGAATGCCCGTTCCATTGTCTTGAAAAGTAATTCGAGCAAAATTGTCCAAACGATGACTTGTAATTTTGATGGCTAAAGGTTTGTCACTCTTTGCATCAACAGCGTTTTGAAATAAGTTCAAAAAGACTTGTACAAGCTCATGGCGATCAATATTTACGAGTACGCTTTCTAACTCGGGAGACAAGTCATATTGGATTGAAATGTTATGTAAAAATACTTCGCTAGCTAATAACTGTTGAATGTAACCACGTAAAAACGTATTAATAGGGAATGGCTCTCTTTTAAATTCATGCTCTTTTGTAATAGATAAAAATTTAGTAATAATATTGTTCGCACGATCTAATTCTGGGATGAGAAGGTTTTTAAAGAGCTCTTTATTGGAAGCAGAAACGCTGTCTTGTAAAAATTGCAAATACCCTCGTACTGTCGTAAGTGGATTTCGAACTTCATGGGCAATACCTGCCGCAATTCGACCAGCTAATGCTAGCTTTTCGGCATCACGCTCTGTATTTAAGTAATGAAATACACTGATAACTCGGAAAATCTCTCCATTGTGATCACGCATAATGCGATTGTTACAAATGCCGTAGTTTTGGTCTAATACTTCCTCGTTATAAATTTCTTTTCCAGAATACAATGTTTCTAATGCTTTAATTTTTTCTTTTGGTAGGTTTAATAAGTCTTGAATTGATTTACCTATTATATCATTTCTCTCAATACCAAAATCGTCTGCAGCTGCTTGATTACATAACGTAATACAACCTTCTTTGTTGATAAAAGTAACATGATGTGAAAATGCATCAAAAATATGAATAAAATGTTTTTCCAGCTGTTCAAATAGAAAGAGGGAATCACAAGTGAGCAAAAAACTTGGATTTTCATCTTCTTTCGGTATATTACTTATGGCATGAGAAGAATCTCCTTGTTTTTGTAATCGCAAACCAAGCTGTGAATTTTCATATATAAAATGATGTGGTAATTGATCAATTAGTTGCTCATAAAAACGAACTTTGTTTTCTAATTCCTGAATTTGATTTTCATGAGATAAAGTAGTATCCTCTTGAAACATAAATAAATAACCCCTTAATTTAAAAATCATTCCATTTAGTATATCATAATTTTATACAAATGCTTTTGTATAAAATTGAAACTTTTACCAATGCGAGTTTGTTTCATGATGAAACGGGAATAAAAGTAAAGAAGTGAAGGGAGGAGGAAATTTGATTTCCATTGGATTAACAGGTTGGGGAGACCATCATTCTTTATATACAAATTCCTACGAAAACAGAAATAAATTACGAACATATAGTGAGCATTTTCCAATTGTTGAAGTGGATAGCTCTTTTTACGCAATGCAACCGGCTCGAAATTATACAAAATGGGCCGGAGAAACGCCAAACGATTTTTCATTTGTTGTCAAAGCGTATCAAGGGATGACGGGGCATATGCAGGAAGAAATTCCATTTTCAAATGTTAATGAGATGTTTGAAACGTTTAAACAATCGATTCTTCCGCTCCAAGAAGCACAAAAACTGAGGGTGATTTTATTTCAATATCCACCATGGTTCGATTGTAAAAAGAAAAATGTAGATCTACTTCGTTATACAAAAGAAAAGATGAAAGGCTTACCGTGTGCATTAGAATTTCGAAATCAAACTTGGTTTTACCCAAATATACACGATAAGACGTTACAGTTTCTAGAACAGGAAAACTGGATTCATACCATTTGCGATGAGCCACAAGCGGGAATAGGATCCGTTCCACTCATATTAGAAGCGACACATTCTGAAATGGCACTGATTCGTTTTCATGGCCGTAATGTTCATGGCTGGCTTGATAAAGGAGAAAATTGGCGAGCTGTCCGCTGTTTATACCGCTATAATACAAAAGAGTTAGAAGAATGGGTAGATAGGCTACAGACATTGCAGAAAAAAACAAAAAATATATATGTATTATTTAATAATAATTCGGGCGGAGATGCTGCGGATAATGCGAAGCAACTAATGAATATGCTAGGCATTACATATGGAAAACCGAAACCCGAGCAACTAAATTTATTCGAATGATGTAAAAACGAACAACACTGTACAAACAGGGGGAATGTACAGTGTTGTTCGTTATGAAAAAGAGGGGTAACAATGTTACTGAGCGTTTGGTTTATTCATCAATTGTTGGCTTCATAATAAATGATAATGGTTATCATTATCGTTGTCAATACTTTTCCTATTATTTTTTTCGAAAAAAATAAAGTTTACAAAAAAAAAATTTAATAATATAATGAAAGCGTTTATTTGATAACAATTATCAATATTAATTAAGGGAGCGGGAATGAATGAAAAAACCATGGAAAGTTATGACGACAGTTGCTGTTGTTTCTTCACTTCTACTATCAGTAGGGTGTGCGGGGAAAAAAGAAGAAACGTCAAAAGAAAAAAATACATATCGTGTACCGGTAACTAATTATTCTTTTGATACAGCAGCAAATATGTTTGCATATACAGAGTTTGAATTATCTGGGGAGCCATTAGCGGAAGGGCTTGGATTAGACTTAGATATTTTAGATGCACAAAAACGAAATAAACCAACGAAATTTGATTATATGGCCGGAATTGAATCTTATGAGTACTCAGAAGAAGCAATGTATGAAGTTGTAGAAAAATCAGGTCTTGGATTGCATTTACTTCATGCACCAATTGCCCAAAAAATGACAAAGGAAGCTAATAAAGACGTTCCCGCTTGGCTAGAGGATAGATTTTATACATTAGCAGACAGTGTAGGATATCCACGTAAAGAAATATTTGCTAATATGTACCCGACATTTATGGAGTATGCTGGCGGTGATCCACACTATACGCAAAAAGTAGATACATCAGTCTATGCAGAAAATGATGACAAAACATATGTACCAGCGTTCCAAACGGATTTCAAAACATTGCGCTGGGATCGTGCGAAAATGAATAAAACGTTAACACCAGCAGCATATGGTTCAGCGTTCTTAAAACAATCATTATGGGCAGGAGACTTCTTGGGCGGTTTCCATACAGTAGATAAAGATGAAGAATTAGAAGCGACATCAAGTACACAGGATCAAGATGCAAATATTCGTCTTGGAAAAAGTAGTGCAGATGGTATGCAAGGTGTAATTTTGACAGAAGAAATTTGGAATAAGCTTGCATATATTCGTGATGGATTATTTTATGATGCGAATGCAAAACAATTAACGAGCGGAATTGGAAGTAAATATAATCCAGAAAACGGTCTTGTTTACTTACCACATGAGATTAAAGTAAATGAGGAGGAAAAAAGCGGAATTGCAAAGGCTGGTGGGTTAGAAGTCAAGGATACACGTAGTATGCTTCGTGATCAGTGGATGATGTTATGGCCAACGGCAGAATTTTTCGGAATGACTGATCAACGTCCGGATAATAAAAATGTGAATCCAGCTTTCCAAGCGGCATTTGACGGTGCACCGTTTGCAAAAGCGGCAACTGAAAATACAGATCTTGATGTGGCAAATGATGTAAAGGCAGATGATCCATACTCTTTAAATCGTGATGTAATGCTACATGTATTTAAAAATATTGAAGCGATGCACTATAACAAAGAAACAGGAGCGTTTGTTACAGAGCATAGTGGAACAGAACAAGGTAAGCGGATTGATACGTTTGATGCAAGTTATATGGTAGAAGCACTTCGCATGTTCCAACGTGCAATTGATGGTATGCCAGTTGGATATGCAAGTGGAGCAGAGGCACAAGGGTTGCAAACAGAAGAAGGAAAACGCGCGCTTAATATGATTAAGACACAAGCGGACTTCTTATTGAAAAATATGAAAACAAAGGATGGTTTCATCGCAAATGGCTATACGATTGGTAAAGGGGCAGATGAGGAACCGGTAACACTAGAAGCGCAGCTTGGAGCAATTCGTGGGTTAACGGCAGCCTTTTTAGCAACGAAAGATGAAATGTATCGTGAAGAAGCACGTAAACTATATGATTTAGTTGATCGTAAAATGTGGAATAAAGAAGCACGTGCATATGAAACGAAAAAAGGTGAAATGAAATATACACCATATACAGCGGGTAGTGTATCAGCAGCCTTACGCGTTGCACTGCAAAATTTAAGTAACACGGATGCAGATAAAACGAAATATGATTCATTAGAACAAAAAGTAATTACTTCTCGTTATGTTGATTTTTATGATCAAGTTATCAATGGGCCATCACTAAAAGAAGGAATGCAAACAAGTGAGTTCTGGGATACAGGAGATGTTTATATAAAAGAGAAGCTTGGAAATACCGATAAGGATAATGTACCGCAAGTTCAAGCTGGTCATGGGAAGAATGGGATTGCTCCAGTTCTTGTAGACGTGGAAGTGAAAAAAGGGAAATAGGACAAACCAATTTATGATAGTAGTAAGACCGAACAAGTTTATAAGCTTGTTCGGTTTTTGTGAAATAAGGATGTAATAAAAAGGTGTATTCATCAACAAGTATTGTGTCTCTCGTTGATGGGGTATTGGACCAATTGCGCTTTTAGTGGTAGTTTTCCTTGACGATTCTTTAGAATGTAAGGATGCGAGGCTTATTACCTAGAGTAAGGGAAAGAGAGAAGGGTTAGATGATGAAGCGATTGTTGATGGCGTTCGTGCTGCTCCTATGTATAAGTGTGCTTGCTAGTTGCGGAATGAAAATGAATGGAAAAGAAGAGAAACGTAGCGATGCTGTTCACAGTAATAATATTATAGCGAGTAAAGATGGAAAATGGATTTACACAGCAAATATTGATGTTAATACAGTAACAGTTACGGATACAAAAAGTAGAAAAGTAGTGTCAGAGATTCCCGTTGGAAAAGAGCCAAGACAATTAACAATAAGTCCGGATGAAACGAAATTATATGTTTCTTGTATGTATGATAATAAGGTAGATGTTGTATCGTTAGAAAAGAAAAAAGTGGTAGATCGAATTGCAACAGAGATGGAACCTTTTGGTATTGTCACAAATCCAAATGGGACAAAGTTATACGTATCCAATTTTCGTTCGGAGAATGTTTCAGTTATAGACATTGAAAAGAAAAAAACAATCGAAAAGATTAAAATTGGTGACCGTCCACGAACATTAGCAATGACGAAAGACGGAAAAAAATTATATGTGCCGCATTATTTAGAGGGGAAAATTAGTGTTGTAGATACAGAGAGTAATAAAGTAAAGAAAGTAATTACGCTTGCTCCTTCTCCAGACAGAGAAGACCGTAAAAAGAGTCAAGGAATTCCAAATACATTAGAGCAATTTGTCATTGCACCAGATGGTAAAACAGCATGGGTACCACATATGCTTACGAATATAGATACGCCGATTCAGTTTGAAGAAACAGTGTTTCCGGCAGTTTCGATTATTGATTTAGAAAAAGATGAAGAAGTTACAAAACAACGTAAGCAACTTTTTGAAGCGATGAATGTGAAGGATACAAAAAATGAAACAATGATTGTATCTAATCCATACGATGTGGTTTTTAATGAAAAGGGGACGAAAGTATTTGTTGTTATGTCAGGCAGTGAAGATCTTGTCATGTTTGATTTAACTCGCGGTGGCAATGCGACGCAAATTGTAAGGCGCATTCCGGGAAGTAATCCGCGCGGTATTACTGTTCTTCCGAAAGAAAATACGTTAGCTGTTCACAATGCGATGAGTCATGATCTTGCTTTTTTAGAAACGGGTGGTGATGATTCATACGCAAAAGTGAAAGCTGATAAAAAGACGGTTAAATTAATTGAAAAAGATTCTTTATCAAAACTTGTACGTGAAGGGAAAGAGATTTTCTATAGTGCAAATAGTGATAAATATGCGACGTCAATAACTGGTAATAACTGGATGAGTTGTGTGACGTGTCATAGTGATGGAGAAATAAATGGCCTGTCATTATTGACACCAAAAGGAAAACGAAATGTTCCGAGTAACGTTTTAACTACAAAAACAGGTTTATTTATGTGGGATGGCTCACGTGATGATTTTACAGATTATATTCATACTGTACAAGGTGAAATGGGTGGTATGATGGAACTAGATCCGGGAAAGGAGGTTCCAAAAGATGTTCAGCATATGTATGATGCTTTGCAAGCATTTTTAGATGATCCTAATTCATTTCCGGTTCCAAAGAGCCCAAATCGTCAAGCTGATGGTTCATTAACCCCTACGGCTAAAGACGGTGAGAAGTTGTTTAAAGGAAAGGCAAGTTGTTTAACATGCCACGGAGGAGATAATTTTACAAACAGCACAAAAGCAATGGATGGAAATGGAAAATTGACGACGGATAATACAAATTTCCTTTATAACATTGGTACTGCAAATGAAACAGATACAGGATATGATGGTGATGCACGCGGTGGTTTCCAAAATAAGCGACAAAAAGGTTTTTTTGATCCACCAACACTTCGTGGTGTATGGACAACAGCTCCATACTTACATGATGGTAGTGCGAACACAATTGAAGAAGCAGTAGAGAAGCATCAATATGTAGAAAAGCCACAGCTATCCGAACAAGAAGTTCATGCGATTGCAGAATATGTAAAATCGATTCAATAGAAAAAGAACAGCGCTTAGCGCTGTTCTTTTTGAGTTGCATATTGTTGTAAATCAAACGGAGTAATCTCTTGAATAAACTCTCTTGAAATAAGAGATTGAATGAGTGTACTTTCAGAAATAGAAGCACCTGTTTTCTTTTGATAAGCCTGTTTTAATAAGCCGAGTTTTTCTGCTGTTTCTTTCGGTAATTCAATTGTTAATGTGTTCATAATTTCTCCCCCTTATTACTAGAGTACCACTACAAAATGATAGAAACAAGGATAGGGAATATGAAACATAAAAAAGGTTACCAGTTTTAAAGTTGGTAACCTTTTTTATGTATAAGAAGCTATTCAAAAAATCCGGTAAAGATAGCTGCCCTATTTCTTCGTTACGTCGCCAATTCGGTACTCATGTAGTTCGATCTACACTCCGTATTCTCCTGGCTTCCGCGCCTCGAACTACTCGGCTCTCTTTATCCTCTTTTTTGAACAAGTACTATAAGAACGATGTTCATTGTTTTAAGCAATACCGATATATTTTAAAGTTTTTGATGGGGTACTATGATCAAAGAAGTGTTGTAAAAATGCTATATCGACACCAGATTTATAGGCACAATATCCCCAAGTTTTTCGAAGTGTATGTGAGCTAATCCCTTCTAAACCAACTTCTTTTGCTGCTTTGTTTAAAATATACCATGCATGCTGTCTCGTAATGGATTTCGTTCCTTTTTGAGATTTTAGCAACGGTTCATTTCGTTTCCAAGTTTTTCGTTCTTTCATGTAATCTTCGATTGCATGTTGTAATTCTTCGTTTACAGCGAACCATTTATGTTTTTTTACTTTTTCGTTGTAAAACAAAATGGAGTGGCGAACATTTTCATTTTCATCGATTACATCGCCAACTTTTAATTGTAAAATTTCGCTCACTTTTAAACCAGAATTAACAGCTAGTACGAATAATAATCCATCACGTTTCGAAGATTGTAAAAGTATATTTTTGATTTTTTCTAATTGTTGTCCATTTTGAATAGGTTGTCCTGCTTGTTTCATTTCACGCACTCTCCTCATTTATATGTGTAAAGGAAAGGATTAACTTAGTTACTACTATAAAGGGAGGGTGTGAATTTCATGTGAACTCCTCGTGAAATTAAGACAAATTATTTGACTTCTTTTACTTTTTGTAAATCAAAGTAAAAGACAACACTATCATCGGTATTGTATACACCGTATTCGGCATGATGTAGTTCTAAAATATTTTTTACAATCGATAGTCCAAGTCCCGTACCGCCAGTATGACGGCTACGTGAAGCATCTAGACGGTAGAAGCGATCCCATATTTTTTCTAAACTCTCATTGGGAATGGGGTTTCCAGTATTTTCAATTTCCACTTTAACTTTTTCGTCATTTTCTATTACACGAATACGGATTTCTCTACTATCTGGTGTATAGCGAATCGCATTGCTCAGTAAATTGATAACAACTTGCTCAATACGATTGCGGTTCGCTTCTACATAAATAGAAGGATTTGCATCGATTTCTACGTGTAAATGTTTTTCTTCCATACTAAATAGAAGTTTTGTATAGACTTGCTGAACAAGTTCACCAAGTGAAAAAGTATTCATTTCTAATTTGTATGTGCCAGATTCTAGTTTTGCTAACTCTAACATTTCAACGATGAGTCGGTTCATGTTTTCTGTTTCTTCTAAAATAACATCTGTATAGTAGTTGTTGTCTTTACTGACACCATCTTTAATGCCTTCTGTAAAGCTTCGAATGACACTTAATGGTGTTTTTAATTCATGAGATACGCCAGAAATAAATTCTTTTCGTGTTTTTTCTAATTGACGTTCTCGTTCGATATCTTGTTGTAATTTCGTATTTGCCACGTTCAATCGATCAATTCGGTCTTTTAAATTAACAGATAATGTATTAATACTACTAGATAAACCGCCAATCTCATCGTCCGCTGACACAGGTAATTTTTCGGTGAAATCAAAGTTAGCCATTTTTTTTGTAACTCGATTCATTTTGATAAGCGGCTTGACAATAATTTTCGAATAATAAAATGATAGTAAAATAATAATGAAGAAGACAATAATCAGTGCATAGACGTAATAATCTTTTAAAACAAGCATCGCCTCATCAACGGGTTGCAAGGAAGTCATTGCAAAAGCAAATTCCTTAAGTTTACCGTTTTCTAAAACCGGTTTTACGAAAATTTGGCTTTTAACTTCATTCTCCCCACCAATAGTATATGTCGTCAATTCGTTTGCATTCGCCTTACCTAGTAATACCGATACGCTCCAATGCTGAATCCCTTGAAATAATGTATCTACATTGTTTGCAAGGCGGATGTCATTTTTGGAAGGAAGGTGAATTTTAGATACAATGCCTTCAAAACGCTGAATACCGAGTCTTGTATCTTTTGCATATTTGTTATTTTTTGTGTTTGTCCAATCGATATCAAATAACTTAAAGTCAGAAATGATGTTATCATTTTTCCATGAATTATAACGAGTTGTAATTTCAACAGGGATAATGGTATCTTTTTTTGGAATTCCATCAATGAGAATAACATCATTATTTTTCAACTGTAAATTCATAAATTTTGTGTATTCATCGTTCGTTAAAATATTATTGAGCGGGATCGAGTATGTTTTATTTGATTTATCCACAATTTCAATATAGAAATTATTTTCATCTTTTATAATTCCATTTGGATCTAACAAAACGAGTTCAGCATTTGTTTTTTCGTGAAATTCTTGTTTGAGTTTTGTAACTTCCTCAAATGTTCCACCGCTTTTCTCATAATTTGTTATGAATTTTTCAAAAGAAGTTTGGACAGTATGGATTTTTTTATTGATATAAAACTTTTCTAAAAACAACGATTGTCCAAGGAAAAAAAGGAGAAAGGTAACAGTAAATAATGTTGATGTTAATAGGAATAGTTTAAAAACAATACTTCTTTTTTTCACTTCTTCACCTCATAAAAGAATACTTACGTAAATATTTTCTTTATTATAGCAAACGATTAAAGAAAGTAGGAAATGAAAATCTGTCGTTTTTAGGAGTAGTTTTTTATAAAAAGTCATATAACATAATACAATGATAATTGATAGAATCATGTGATGTGTTTGTTATACATATATACAAAATAAGAAAAGAACTTGCCAGACATGTATGACAAGTTCTTTTGTATTTTATTGTTGAATAGCTGCATCTAAAGCGATTTCAATCATTTCGTTAAATGTTGTTTGACGTTCTTCTGCAGATGTTTCTTCTCCAGTAAAGATGTGATCACTTACTGTTAATACAGATAATGCATTTACACCGTATTTTGCTGCTAATGTATAAAGAGCAGTTGTTTCCATTTCAACAGCTAATACACCGTATTCGCCAAGTTTCTTTACCATATCCATGCTTTCACGATAGAATACATCCGCTGTTAAAACATTACCAACGCGAACTTGTAATCCTTTTTCTGTTCCAGCATCATATGCTTTCTTTAAAAGATCGAAGTTTGCAGCTGGTGCAAAATCAAATCCTGGGAATGTTAAACGATTCATGTTAGAGTCTGTACAAGCTGTCATCGCAATAATAACGTCACGAACTTTTACATCTTTTTGAATAGCACCGCATGTTCCAACGCGAATTAAATTCTTTACACCGTAACTTTGAATGAGTTCGTTTACATAAATAGAAATAGAAGGAACACCCATACCAGTACCTTGAACAGAAACTCGTTTTCCTTTATAAGTACCAGTGAATCCTAACATACCACGTACATTGTTATAGCAAGTTACATCTTCTAGAAATGTTTCTGCAATATATTTTGCGCGTAATGGATCACCAGGTAGTAAAATAGATTCAGCAATTTCACCTTGTTTTGCTTCAATATGAACGCTCATAAAAATCCTCCTTGTTATATATATGTATAATCAACATCATTTGCATTATACAATAGGAATCATGCTGATTAAAGTGTTTTCTCCCGCACTAATAGGCAGTAATACCTCCACTGAAAAAGGTTTCACTTTATCATTTGTAGTATGTACGAGAAAGAACGTTTTCAATAGTTGAATCAATCCTTCTTAATCTCAATGATGCTCTTGCATAAGCAAGAGCTAATTCTGTTCAATCTGGAGAAAATAATAATATTTCATTTTTTATAGAACAAAATGTCAGAATTGTGTTATAATTCACGAAAAAAGTGTGGCAGGTGAGTGCATGAAAAATCTTGTCATAGGACTGATTGCTTTATTATTTATTGTACTTGGTGGATTCTACATGCAAAAGTATAAAGGAACAACGGAAACAGCAGGGGCCATACAAGAAGTGAAATGGGATGTGAAAAACAGAGAGGGAAATGGAAAAGTAGACATTGAATTTCAACTGTTTAATAAAAGGAATAGTGAAATTCGTGGTGTTAACGATAACATTAGAGCTGTTATTGTGGACGAGCAGTTAAAGGGTGTCCAGCAAATCAATCCTTCATTTTCTGGAAACGGCTCTTATAAACTATCTACAAAAGTGACAAAAGAAAGCATACAAACAATTTTTTTGTATGAAGATCATGGTAAAACAGCACAATCCTTTGCACGGAAACATTTAGGGGAAGAAGAGAAAGATAAGAAAAAACAAAAGCAGTTACCTGTAGATCCGGTATTAACAAAAAAAATTGGTGATTATCAAATGTCGCTCTTATTTGGTGCCTTACATCCAAATGAAGCAGTTACTCTGACATTTCAATTTCAAACAAAAAAGGGAGAAAGTTTAAAACTTCGCTCGAATAGTGGAGAACATGCGGCTCTTTATATTGTTGATGAGAAAAAAGAGCATTTTTTATATGCGCTTCCTGTCAATGAAGAAGAACAACTTCAATATCGTATTACGTTTCCAGAAGAAGGAAGTTATAAACTATGGGGTGTTTTTTATATAAATGGGCAAAAGCATGAAAAAGAGTTTGTATTACAAGTTCAAAAACGAAAAAGCAGCTAGTGTTGTTAGCTGCTTTTTCGTTTTCCTATTAATTTTGTTACGGCAAGCATTGTGATTGGTAAAGAGTGGTTTTTTCGAAATGCTAAATATTTACCGCTCCAGGTTGGTTTATATTTTTCCTTAAAATGTCGCAAGCCACTAAAACTATACGTATAACGAACGTTGTTAAAAATAGCTGCTGCGACGCGTTCGGACCAAAATGATTGCGCGGATAAACCAACATTAGAAAGTGGAGCCATTCCAATGTTAAAGGAATGATATTCGTTTTCTTTCGCCCATTGGAATAAGTGGATAAAGATCGCATCCATAATTCCTCCTGGTGCATCTGGATAATAGCGCATTAAATCAATCGACAGTTCACCGCTTTGATAGACGGGCATAAATGTTGTAAATGCGATGATCTTTCCGTCGGCATCAGAGAGCGTTGCGATAGGCGCACGGCTTATATAATCACGATCAAAATAGCCTAGAGAAAAGCTTTTTTCTTTTTTTCGTCCAAGCCAAGCATCTGATACTTCCTTCAATTCCTCATATAGTTCGTCAGAAAATGGTGGTTGATGAATTGAAAAGGTATAGCCTTCACGTTCAAAACGGTTAAAGGTAGCACGAAGTCCAGCACGTTTTTTCCCTGATATGGTAAACGTATGTAAATCAACAACTGCTTCTTCACCGAGTTTAAAGAAGTTATAACCAAAGTCATGATATAAGCTCATCCATTTACTTTCAATTTGGTAAAATACGCAAATATAGCCAAAGCGATCTGCTTCTGCTAAAAATTCTTGTAGTACTTTACGGAACGAAGAAGGATCGCCAATTGGATCACCGAGTACAATGAGTCGTTTTCCTGCAGGTGAAAATAGAAGGAGTGCTTTTCCGTCACTGCTGAAAAAGAATTGTTTATCTCCTAAAAATCCTAAATGACTCAATACATTTCCGCCGTGTTCATCTAAAAAGTTTTGCAGTCGTTTGTCATTAGCGAATTGTCCGGGAAATAAACTACGATAACGATTCGCTATAATTGAACCAATGAGTAAAAAAGTTGGAACGAAGAAGGCGGCGGCGAGTGCACTTCGTTTTACTTGTGTAATGTTGCGAACAACGAAATCAGGCTTGAGAGCTTCTTTTGCTCCTGCAAATAAGATTCCAAGATTTTTATACAGGTATAGTGTGATAAGTAAAAATATAAATACTTTTATTCCATCTGAAAATGAAACTTCTATTTTTTCACGTACAAATCGTGTGCGAAGCATATATAGTACAGCGAGCACAATCAGTAGAATGAAAGTTTCCTCCACATCGATTCCTTTTAGCGTGTTAAAAATGGCTGCTCCAATTAAAGAAATAATCGTCATATAGTAGGAGCGTTTTGTTCCGTAATAAATGCCTCGAGATAGGACAACAAGTAAAATCCCAAATGTTAACGATAAGCTAAAAGAAAGTTGAATAAGATGTTTTGGAGCTAAAATATGTAATGCATGAGCACGGTTAATGCTTGTTGGTAAAATTGTTGATAAGATGACCATTAATCCAGCAAAAGCTGTTAGAGCAGCTGAAGCCCATGAACCTAATTTCCCTATAAAGTCACGTTGGAGTGTCCAAATGACACCAGTCGTTTCTAAGGCTGGTGCGATAAATGGTTTATCTTCAATTTTTTTCAAAGCAGCTCCAGTCATTTCAAAAGCTGCAAAAATTAAACCGAGGCAAAACGGTAAAATGTAGTAGACAAGACGGTATAACAACATCGCAGGTAATAATACACCTGTATCGATCCCGTATTGCCCCATCCCAGTTAAAAAGACGAGATCGAATGAACCAAGTCCACCTGGCACGAGGCTGACAATCCCAGCTAATGCCGCAATGACATAGACACCTAAAAATTTACGGAAATCGATATCAATCCCAAATAAAAGTAAGATGACATACATTACGATACCAGCAGAGAGCCATTCCACTAATGAAACGAGTGAATAGAGAATGGTTGGGTTTTTCTCTTCTACTTGTTGCTCATCTACTTGCTGTTGTTTACGATTTTTAATTTTGGAAAAACCGACATATAACGGTACAAAAAGGGCGAAAAAGATGAGGACAGGCCATAGCCAAGGCTTTTCGTGCAAAATAAATCTTGTGTCTAATATTCCTATGAGACCGAGAAACGAGAGAAGAGCTAATCCATTAATAAAAGCAGTTGTCATCCAAGCGATGCTTTTTATGAGTTTGCCACTCTCTTTCACATGCGGACGATATAGCATTGTACGTATGCCCGCTCCTACAAGTCCGCCGAAACCGATAAATCCATTTAAAGAATTGGCAATCCAAGAAACACGAAAAATCTTTTGTACCGGTATATCTGCTTTTAAGTAGCGAAGCATGACAAAGTCGTAAAAGAACATTGTCGAAACAGCAAATGCACCGAGCGTAATTGCTAAAAAGACTCCGCCGGTTGGAATGTGTTTAATTGTTTCAATCGCCTCTCTAAACGAAATACCAGACAACTCTTTTCGAGCTTGAAAGAACACAATTGTTAAGACACCAAATGGAAAAATAATTTTTCCGATTTGTAAGAAACGTTTCCACGAAAACGACATAAATACAACTCTCCTTGTGTAAGAAAACTGAGACAATAGTCTTATTATGACAAACTTCATGAAAAATAAAAAGATAAATTGCAGGATATAAAAGCTATTTTTTATATAAAATTGGAAAAGTCACATTTTCTTCGCACAGATCTTACTGGTTTTTTTGTTTTGTTTATTCTGAAAAATAAGTTAAAATAAAATAAAGGAAGGAAGAAAGAGAGGGAAGAAAAATGGTTATTACAGGTTACGCAGGCTATGAGCTAGAAAAAGCACAACCTAATACATCAGAAGATTTCTTTAACCGATCTGAAGTGACATATATTCTTGAAGGGCAAGAAAAAACATTTTCTGTTTTGTATGTCCGTTATTTTGAAGAAATTTTACAAGAAATTACGCCTTTTGAAGGAAATCCAGTTTTTCAAATCGAAGAACAAGACATATATTTACGAGATATTGTTGCTCTCGTGTGTTTCATAAAAAATGAAGAATTTCGTGGGCAAAAGCGTATGTATATTAATATAATAGAAGATTTTCAAAAATATTTTGATACTGAAACAGTGGGGAGAGTACAAGACATAATAGTAGAACTACATAAGAATAAAGAAGTGGAAATTGTTTAAAATGGCAAAGGAGAGAAAAGGATATGTCTAATTCGATGGTTGAAAATCAAACACAGCAGGTTTCTGTATTTTTACAAGAAGTCATTACATTAATGACTGATTATGTAAATTATCATACATTACCTTCCTTATTGGAAGAGTCACCAGAAGGCAATCGGGATTATTATGAAGGGCTGTTATCATCATTGCGACGGTTGCTTGTATTTTGTGAAGAAGGATTAGATGCATGCCTTGTATTACTGAGTAGTCAGCCATTTCGAAAGAAAGCTGCCGAGACAACACTATATAAAATTTATCATCAAGTTATTGCTGAATTTTTTTCACCAAAAAGTGATCAGTGGTATGAAAATAGCCGCTCTGCATATACGGGTAAAAATTCTATTGCTTTTCAACAGGTGCCACCTCGCTCAATTGAGAAAGTGATGCAAGAGCTAGAGGGTAAGTTTCAGATGACGCGTGAAGAGCTTGAATATTATGAAACAGACTACCAAACAAAGATGTTACACAAATATTAACGATAAAGCGAAGGATATACATGTATTGTTGATATATTGCATAGGTGCTAGAAAAAAGCAAAAGAAGCTAGATTCCTCTAGCTTCTTTTGCTTTTTTCTACGGTATATACGATGTGTACTTTGAATATATTTAAAGTGGATAGCATCGAGGAGGTGTCGTATGAACCAGCAAGGTGTATTGACAGATTACTTCCATGAAGTAGAAAGCTGGTGCGAAAGTGTTCTTCATGTATTAGATAATCGGGCAACTGAAGTTTATGATGTCCATATGCTTGCATATAAAATTCAAATGCTACTAGAGCGTATGAAGGAAAATGAGTATGAAACAGATACTGAATTTATGTATGAGATAAGTGATGATGTGGAACATATTCAACATCACTTACAAGAAGTATTTATGTTAGAAAACGAACAAGATGACTTATATGAAAGAACATACGCCGAGCGCTCTGTTCCAATTGGAGGGCACACGCTTCCACCATTACCTTATCCCTACAATGCATTGGAACCGTATATTTCTCGAGAAATTATGATGTTGCATCATGATAAACATCATCGTAGTTATGTAGAGGGGCTCAATAAAGCAGAGAAAATGATGGAGGAAGCAAGAAAGACGAACGAATTTGATTTATTAAAGCATTGGGAAAGAGAAGCAGCTTTTCATGGATCAGGACATTATTTGCACACGATATTTTGGAATAATATGAAAAAAGATGGAGGCGGGAGTCCACGGGGCGAATTATCTCGAGAAATTGAGAAGGACTTTGGTAGCTTTTTACGTTTTCAAAAGCATTTTACAGAAGCCGCATCAAAAGTGGAAGGTTCCGGTTGGGCCATTCTCGTATGGGTACCTCGCTCAGGACGATTAGAAATTTTACAAAGTACTCTTCATCAACTTTTCACACAGTGGGATACGATTCCATTGCTTGTCCTTGACGTATGGGAACATGCTTATTATTTACAATATCAAAATCGTAAGGAAGAATACATTAAAAATTGGTGGAATATTGTCAATTGGCCCGATGTAGAAAAAAGGTTTGAAAGTGCGAAGCAACTAGAATGGATACCGTATTAGACGCATAATTGTGCGTCTTTTTTCAATGATAGAGGAAGTTCAAAAAGTCCGGTAAAGGTAGCTGTCGCATTTCTTCGTTGCATTGCCAGTCCGGTACTCGTGTAGTGTCACCTACACTCCGTATCCTCCTGGCTTCTGCGCCTCGAACTGCTCGGCTCTCTGTATCCTCCTTTTTGAACACGAACTAGAGGAAGTTCAAAAAGTCCGGTAAAGATAGCTATCGCATTTCTTTGTTACGTCGCCGCTCTGGTACTCATGTAGTTCATCTACTCCGTATCCTCCTGGCTTCTGCGCCTCGAACTGCTCGGCTCTCTGTATCCTCCTTTTTGAACACGAACTAGAGGAAGTTCAAAAAGTCCGGTAAAGATAGCTATCGCATTTCTTTGTTACGTCGCCGCTCTGGTACTCATGTAGTTCATCTACTCCGTATCCTCCTGGCTTCTGCGCCTCGAACTGCTCGGCTCTCTGTATCCTCCTTTTTGAACACGAACTAGAGGAAGTTCAAAAAGTCCGGTAAAGATAGCTATCGCATTTCTTTGTTACGTCGCCGCTCTGGTACTCATGTAGTTCATCTACTCCGTATCCTTCTGGCTTCTGCGCCTCGAACTGCTCGGCTCTCTGTATCCTCCTTTTTGAACAGGCACTTGTAGGGAAAAGAATCTTTCGTTCATATTTTAAAGGTCCAAGCATACACTTGTACAAAAAGTGTCAAAAGGACGTGGGGGATATGAGACGAATTTGGATTGTGATTGCATTTATTATAATATGTGCAAGTGTAATACCGACGAATACATATGCACAAATGAATGATGTGAGTGCTCGTAACGCTATATTAATGGAAGAGCATTCCGGGCGTGTTTTATATGGAAAGTCAGAACATGAATCACAAAAAATCGCGAGTATTACAAAAATCATGACCGCCCTGTTAGCTGCTGAATCAGGGAAAATGAAGGAAGCAGTGCCCATTAGCAATGAAGCGGTTCGCGTAGAGGGATCAGCAATTTATTTAAAACCTGGACAAAAAGTACCGCTAGAAGATTTAGTATACGGTTTAATGCTTCGTTCTGGTAACGATGCAGCACAAGCTATTGCTGAAAATGTCGGGGGAAGTATAGAGGGATTTGTTTATTTAATGAATGAAAAAGCAAAGGAAATTGGAATGAAAGATACACATTTTTCAAATCCACACGGCTTAGATGGTGATGGAACACATTATTCGTCTGCATACGATATGGCACTATTAACGCGATACGCGATAGGAAATGAAATATTCCGGAAAATTTTTGGTACGAAAACATATCAGTCCAAGGCGTGGGATTATCCTTGGAAAAATAAACATAAACTTGTGACGTCCTATTATGAATATGCAACAGGAGGAAAGACCGGATTCACAAAAAAGGCTGGACGTACACTTGTCACAACGGCTTCGAAAGATGGATTAGATCTAATTGTAGTTACACTGAATGCGTCAAGTGATTGGGATGATCATATGTATTTATTTGATCAAGGATTTAAGCAATACAAACTAACAAAGGTTTTACAAAAAGGAGCACTTTCCGGTGTACAGGAAAAGAAATATGCCAATCATGTTTACACAAAATATGATTTATCTGTACCGTTAACAAACGAGGAAAAAAATCAGGTTACGTTAAAGATAGAACTAGATAAAGGAGCCAAATTAGTGGGGGGAGAAAAAGTAGGACGGACGATTGCTTATGTAAATGAAAAAGAAGTAGGAGAGCGTAATTTATTTTATAGTAAGCGAAAGTTGATTGCTACGACAGGAGTATATTGGAATGATGTGCAAGAAATATTTTCTCATATGCTAGGTGTTGGAACGGATGGTTAACCTCGTATGGGTGGCAATGGCGTT
This sequence comes from Bacillus sp. DX4.1, assembly GCF_030348195.1. Classification (NCBI taxonomy): domain Bacteria; kingdom Bacillati; phylum Bacillota; class Bacilli; order Caryophanales; family Bacillaceae; genus Bacillus; species Bacillus sp. DX4.1. Next base: position 1,496,607 of record NZ_JAUCFT010000008.1, read on the forward strand.
AATTGGTATTGTATATGCGATGGTCAATGGAACGATGGAGGAAGTAAATAAAGCTGTTTTTGAAGGATCAAAAGATGCAGTAACAATTTGTATTGGACTTATTAGCGTTTTAGTTTTTTGGCTCGGTTTAATGAAAATTGCGGAGGAAGCTGGTTTGCTAAAGAAATTAGTCGCGTTTTTTATGCCGGTTGTTAAAAGGCTGTTTCCAGAAGTGCCAAAGGACCATCCTTCCATGGGATTTATTTTATCTAATATGATGGCAAACTTTTTCGGGCTTGGAAATGCGGCGACACCACTTGGTATTAAGGCGATGGAGCAGTTGAAAGAATTAAATGGGGGGAAGGATTCAGCGAGCCGTTCTATGGTAACGTTCTTGGCTCTAAATACATCGGCAATTACACTAATTCCTACAACTGTTATTTCAATTCGTATGACATATGAATCGGCGAATCCGACTGAAATTGTTGGTGTCACGTTCATTGCACAATTGTTATCGATGATTGGGGCAATTTGGATTGACCGCTATTTTTACCGAAGAAGGAGTAGAAAGGGGCGGAAAAAATGAGCATTGTCAATACGATTTCATTATGGGTTATTCCCTGTGTAATTGGCTTTATTCTATTATATGGCACGATAAAAAAAGTTCCCACATATGAATCGTTTGTGGAAGGCGGGAAAGAAGGAATTCAAATTGCGATTTCTATTTTGCCATTCATGGTTGGAATGCTCGTTTCCATTTCCATTTTTCGAGCATCCGGAGCATTAGATGCTATGATTACTTTTATGAAGCCAATGTTAGATATGATTCATGTACCAGCAGAAATTGTGCCACTTGCACTTATCCGTCCCATTTCAGGATCGGCAGGTTTAAGTATTACAACAGATTTAATTGCGACGTATGGACCGGATTCATTTATTGGAAGATTGGCTTCTACGATGCAAGGAAGTACAGATACGACCTTTTATATTTTAACAGTGTATTTCGGAGCTGTTGGTATTCGGAAAATGGGAGATGCCTTAAAGGTAGGGTTATTTGCTGATTTAATTGGAATTATTTGCTCCATTGTGTTTGTTTCTTTACTGTTTCAGTAATCGCTATTCATTTTTTGAGCGAATTCGCTTATAATACGTATACAACCACTATTAAGGGGATGCTTAATAGTGGTTTTTTTGTGGAGTGTTTTTGACAAAATGATGAACTTTTATTGTGAACAAGTATGTGAAAGTAAATAATAATAAGGAATGAAACTGCATTCTTCCTTTGTAAGTTTATAACCATCGCTATATTGTTAATGATATATGTGGTAAACTGCCGTATGCTCCCGGCAGTTGCCAACTCCTTCTAATGAAGGTAAGATGAATTTGAGGTGAAAAAAGGAAATGGAACGACTACAAAAAGTAATTGCACAGGCAGGAATTGCATCAAGAAGGAAAGCAGAAGAGCTTATCCAGCAAGGGAAAGTAAAAGTCAACGGTAAAGTGGTAACAGAACTCGGAACGAAAGTAACTCCTCAAGATAAAGTTGAAGTGAACAACATTCCTCTTGAAAAAGAAGAACCTATTTACTTTTTACTATATAAACCAACTGGCGTAATTTCGAGTGTATCAGATGATAAAGGGAGAAACGTAGTAACGGACTTTTTCCCAGACATTTCACAACGTCTTTTCCCAGTCGGACGATTAGACTATGATACGTCTGGTGTTTTACTTATGACGAACGATGGAGATTTTGCAAACATATTAATGCATCCAAAATATAAGGTTGAGAAAACATATGTTGCAAAAGTAAAAGGTCCATTAACAGGTGAAAAAATTCGCATGTTAGAAAAAGGTGTTGTATTAGAAGATGGAAAAACAGCGCCAGCTTATGTGAAAATTACTACTTGGGATCGTCGTAAAGAGGTTGCGATTGTTCAATTGACAATCCATGAAGGACGTAATCGCCAAGTTCGCCGTATGTTTGAAGCGATTGGTTGTAAAGTGATGAAGCTAAAACGTGAACGCTATGCCTTTTTAGAAGTAGGCAACTTACGTCCTGGTGATGCAAGAGAGTTATCTCCTCATGAGGTAAAACAACTTCGAGCACTTGCTTCTACAAAACCGAGATAACGTGAAACATCCATTAGTGTGGGGGGGTATTCCCCACTGATGGTTGTTAAAGCAAATATTTTTCGGATGTTATGGTATATACATATATTAGTCCTTCCTTTAGGAAGCAAGTAAAGGCAAGATTGAAGGAAGAGACAAGCTAGCATGTACAAAAATTGTTTACATATAAATTGCATAGATTGTTTTTATTCATCAAAGAGAGGGGAGAGAGTATGAAGAAGAATCGCTTGTTGTTTCGCGTTCTCATTTTGCTTATTTTAAGTGGAGCAGTAGGATTCACATTCTATCAAGGGCTATTTGTCGATAAAGAAAAGATGCAAATTGGAAAACAGGCTCCTAACTTTGTTGTTTCAGATTTAGAAGATCAGAAGATTGAGCTAAAAGATCTGAAAGGAAAAGGTGTATTCTTGAATTTTTGGGGAACCTGGTGTGAACCGTGTGAAAAAGAAATGCCTTATATGAATGAATTATACCCAAAATATAAAGAAAAAGGCGTTGAAATCATAGCGCTAGATGCAGATGAAACAAAAATAGCTGTGAAAAATTTTGTGAATCAATATGGATTAAAGTTCCCGGTTGCAATTGATAAAGGACAAGAAATAATAGGTACATATGGTGTTGGTCCATTGCCTACAACGTTTTTAATAGATAAAGATGGAAAAGTCATCGAGCAAATTACAGGTACACAAACAAAAGAGCAAATGGAAGAGTATTTGAAGAAGATTACTCCTTAATGAAGAAAGCCTTTACATTTTTGACAATAATAAGTGTTTGGTAGATGAAGGTGCTTTGCTTCGTCTTAGCACCTCTTATAAAAATTCTGAGTATTGCGGTAACTCATATGTAGACAATACAATAATAGAAACAAACAAGAGGCGGTGAGAATGTTGGAACGTACAAAGTGTGAATGTGGGCATATAAATCCAATTGGCACAATTTTTTGTGAAGCTTGTGGGAAACCTTTTGAAAAAAATGAAGATACAAAATTATTGGATATGCGATATGAAGGGAGTGCTCGGCGTTCTCTTACACATACAAAAACAATAGTCGATAAAATTTGGAGCTTTTTTTCTTCTGTAAAAGTGGGGGTATGGCTGATTGTCATTACCCTTTTGGCATCGGCAGTTGGAACAATTTTTCCGCAAGAAATGTACATACCTCCGAGTGTTACACCAAGTGAATATTATGAACAAGAATACGGTTTTCTTGGACAATTATATTACCAGTTAGGATTCAATAAATTATATAGTTCTTGGTGGTATATGATCTTAATCGCATCGATTGGTGTGTCACTTGTGATATGCAGCTTAGATCGTGTGATACCCCTTTATAAGGCTTTGAAAAAGCAGGGGGTAAAAAGACACCCAAGCTTTTTAAAGAGACAAAGGCTGTATGGAACAGCAACTCCAAAAGAAGGAGACTTAGACCTTATACAGGCCAATTTAAAAAAGAAAAATTATAATGTGCGAGTGGAAGGGGAACATATTTTAGCAGAAAAAGGTCGATTCTCTCGCTGGGGTCCATATGTGAATCATATCGGTCTTATTATTGTTCTATTTGGAGCAATGCTACGTTTTCTTCCGAGCATGTATGTGGACGAAGCACTTTGGCTACGCGACGGTGAAACGAAAGAGATTCCAGGAACAGATGGGAAATACTATTTAAAAAATGAGAAATTTATAAAAGAAGTTTATGATAAAAAAAATAAAAAAGATGAAGTGTTTAATGATGCGATTGATCGTGTTGGAGACAAAATGATTGCAAAAAACTTTCAAACCAATGCCGTGTTATATAAAGCTGTAGGAGAAAATATAGCGGGACAAACGCCGAAGTTAGAGAAGGTAAAGGAAGCTGAGATTCGAGTAAATGAACCGCTGAAGTTTGACGATTTTGCTGTGTACCAAGTTGATTTTAAAGAGGGCGAATTTAAGAACATGTCGTTTACTTTGCAAAAGAAAGAAAACAATCAAAAGTGGGGTCCGATTACAGTTGATTTAGCTAACCCAAAGGAAACATATGATTTAGGAAATGGGTATTCTCTTACACTATTAAGCTATTTTCCAGATTTTTATTTTGATGAGAAGGGTAAACCGAATACAAAAACAAAACTCCCGAACAACCCAGCTTTCGTTTTTAAGATGTTTACACCAGAAACTCCGGAAGGGGAAGTGAGTTTTGTCGGGATACAACAAAACATAGAGCCGGAAGGGAACAATAAATATAAAATGTCGTTTGCGGGAGTAGAAATGCGAAATGCTACGGCTCTTACCGTACGAAAAGATTTGACGCTCTGGATTCTTGCAGTTGGCGGATTTATTTTCATGGTTGGTGTAATTCAAGGAATGTATTGGAATCATCGTCGCATCTGGATACAACGTGTTAAAGATGAATGGTGGATTGCTGGTCATACAAATAAAAACTGGTTTGGTTTACGGAAGGACATTGAAAAAGTACTTGAAGGAACAAAGATTCCACAACCATACGACAAAATAAATGATAAAGAAAATGATAAAAAAATTAGTTAAGGTGGGGAGAGTATATGGTACAAATAAGCAGTAATTTCTTGTTTGCTGCTTTCGTTCTGTATTTGCTTGCAACGCTTTTCTTCGGAGGAGCGATTAAAGAAAAAGGACGAAAGTGGGCAAACGTAGGGATCAGTATTACGATTTTAGGTTTCGTTGCCCAGTCAGTGTACTTTGTTACGAGATGGATAGCATCGGGACATGCGCCAGTAAGTAATTTTTTTGAATTCGGGACATTTTTTGGCATGATGCTTGTTGGTGCCTTTATTATTATTTACTTTATGTATCATGTAAGTATAGTAGGCTTATTTGCTCTACCAGTTGCTCTCTTATTGATTGCATATGCGAGCATGTTTCCAAGAGATATTTCACCGCTTATTCCATCATTACAAAGTAATTGGCTACATATTCATGTAACAACAGCAGCTGCTGGGCAAGCCATTTTAGGAATTAGTTTTATTACAGGAGTTATATACTTGCTTAAAAATGTGGATCAGTCAAAAAGAAGCAAGCGGACATTTTGGCTTGAAACTGTATTGTTTATGCTCGTTTGTACTGTTGGTTTTATAGCTGTGACAACAGCCTTTTCTAGTACGAAATATGAAGCAAAGTTTCAATGGGTGGATAAAAATGAGCAACAAGCAGAGATGAAATACAATCTTCCTGCGTTAGTTGGACCACATGAAGGGAAGTTAGTTACAGCCGGCAAATTTGAACCCGTTATAGAAACGCCTGCTATTATTAATGCGAAAAAATTAAACACAGTGATTTGGTCACTGTTTATCGGAACTGGGATTTACATCTTATTAAGATTAATTTTACGTAAACGAGTAGCTGCGGCGATTCAGCCAGTAGTTAAAAAAGTAAATAGTGATTTGCTGGATGAAATAGGATATCGCTCTGTTGCAATTGGATTTCCTGTTTTTACGTTAGGTGCATTGATCTTTGCAATGATTTGGGCACAAATTGCATGGACGCGTTTTTGGGGATGGGATCCAAAAGAGGTCTGGGCACTGATTACGTGGCTCTTTTATGCCGCATTTTTACACCTACGTTTATCTAAAGGATGGCATGGTGAAAAGTCAGCATGGCTTGCAGTAATTGGATTTGCCATTATTATGTTTAATTTTATAGCGGTGAACTTAGTGATTGCAGGATTGCATTCTTATGCATAAGAATTATAAGGGTATGTCTTTCTTTAGAACATGGAATTAGGGAGCGTATTGTTCATTCGTGCAGGATAAAATAGGAAGGTGGCTGTCACTTTTCTATTTTATTTTTGTCAATTTCTTTTCTTTTTTGAGAAAAACATGGCAAAGTACAGGTTGATTTTGTAAAATGATGTCGAGGCCTAAATGGCTTGTTCAAGAAAAATACATATTTTTGGAAGAAAGATGAACAAACTTTATTATTCTTGTGAAGCATAATATCCAAAGTGGGGAATCGACCATTACGGAGTTGCTTGTTATGAGATAAGAGTAGACGCAGTATTACATTATAGAAGGGTAGGTGTGAACCGTTGATGCATGTTTATGCACAGCGGGTAGCAATGGAGAATGAACCAAAGATTTTAATTGTGGATGATGAAGATCGTATTCGCCGTTTATTAAAGATGTATTTAGAGAGAGAGCAATATGCGATTGATGAGGCTGATAATGGTGATACAGCTTTAGAAAAAGCATTGCAAAATGATTATGATTTAATTTTGCTAGATATTATGATGCCTGGAAAAGATGGTATTGAGGTATGTAAAGGGATTCGTGAAAAAAAAGCAACACCTATTATTATGCTGACAGCGAAAGGAGAAGAAGTAAACAGAGTACAAGGATTTGAAGTTGGTTCGGATGATTATATCGTAAAACCATTTAGTCCGCGTGAAGTTGTTCTTCGTGTAAAAGCGGTGCTACGCCGTTCTGTGACAACAACTTTCTTTACACAAGATACGACAACAAAAGATATTATTGTATTCCCACATTTATCAATTGACAATGATGCACATCGTGTGACAGCTGATGGAGATGAAGTCAATTTAACACCGAAGGAATATGAACTGCTACTATTTTTAGCGAAGGCGCCTGACAAAGTGTTTGACCGTGAGCAATTGTTAAAAGAAGTATGGCAATATGAATTCTTCGGAGATTTACGTACAGTAGATACGCATGTAAAACGTTTGCGTGAAAAATTAAGTAAAAAATCACCAAATGCAGCGAAGATGATTGTAACTGTATGGGGTGTTGGATACAAGTTTGAGGTTGTGACCGACTGATGCTTTGGAGAAGTGTAGTAGGAAAGCTATGGATGACGATATTGCTTCTTGTTTCATTTGTTCTTGGCTTTGTTGCCATTTTACTTTCACAGTTTTTTGAAAACTATTATGTAGAAATGAGTGAAACAAGGCTTACGAAAGTAGCAACGAGCGTTTCGGAATTAATTGAAGAAGGCGCTGACGAAAAGACAATTGAGAATATCGCATATAAGTTTACGGACCCGCTCTCTCGAATTATTGTTGTCAAAGACGATAATGAAGTTTCTGCTTCTCCGAAACAAGAAGGATTGGTCAATCTTACAATAGCTGATTTGAAGAATGATAAAGATTTAGCAGCTGTTTTTACAGATAAAAAAGAAAATAAAGAGAAAATCAAAAAAGTGTCGGATGGGAAGACAAAGAAAAATTCCGAAAATGATATTATGATTGTGGGTAAACCGTTACAATCGGCAAATCATAGTGCGGTGTTTGTATATCAATCATTGCAGGTTCCGATACAAGGTATGGAAAAAGCGACAGACTTTATTTTTCTATCAGCGGGAATTGCAATTATTTTAACAACATTCTTTGCCTTTTTCTTATCGACACGAATTACAGCACCGCTTCGTAAAATGCGTGAAGTAGCCTTTGAAGTAGCGCGCGGGAAATTTGATACGAAAGCACCAATGGTTTCGCAAGACGAAATAGGAGAGCTTGCAACGGCGTTAAATCAAATGGGAAAACAATTGAAGTTCAATATTAATGCGCTGCAGCAAGAAAAAGAACAACTTTCTAGCATTTTAAGTAGTATGGCAGATGGTGTTGTGACGTTGAATCAAGAGGGCGAGGTTGTTGTCATCAATCCGCCGGCTGAGCACTTTTTACAAGTGTGGCAGGAAGAAAAAGAATTAGAGTTAAGTATGAATTTACCACCTGAGCTTGTTGAATTGTTTCACCTTGTCGTGAAAAGCGAGCAACAGCAAGTGATTGAAATTAATTTACAAAAGGGTAACTATGTAGTGTTGATGACACCGCTGTATAATCAAACGAAAATTCGTGGCGCTGTTGCAGTACTGCGTGATATGACGGAAGAACGTCGTCTTGAGAAGATGCGTAAAGACTTTATTGCGAATGTTTCACATGAATTGCGTACACCGATGGTTATGCTACAAGGATATAGTGAAGCAATCTTAGATGATATTGTGCAAACGAAAGAAGAAGTAAATGAATTTGTACAAATTATTTATGATGAATCTGTTCGCTTAGGTCGTCTTGTAAATGAGCTATTAGACTTAGCACGCATGGAGAGCGGTCATGTAGAGTTACATATATTCGAAGTGGATATTCATCCGTTTGTAGAGAAGATTGGTCGTAAGTTTCAAGGAATTGCAAAGGAAAAAGGTGTACAGCTAGCGGTCGATTTCCGTACACCGATTGAGCAACATCCGTTTGATCCAGATCGTATGGAACAAGTGTTGACAAACTTAATTGATAATGCAATCCGTCATACGAATGCGGGTGGCAATGTAGCGCTTGTAATCGATAAGAAAAATAATGGACTTGTTTTTGAAGTGCAAGATTCGGGGGCAGGTATTCCTGAAGAAGATATTCCATTCTTGTTTGATCGTTTTTATAAAGCTGATAAAGCAAGAACACGTGGGAAAACGGGTGGTACTGGTTTAGGACTTGCAATTGCTAAAAATATTGTTCAAGGTCACGATGGAAAAGTTTCTATATCAAGTGTGGTTGGGGAAGGTACGACATTTTCTGTATATTTACCAGATCAGCCACTGTAAGGTTTTTGCAAAGTGGCACTGCCATGAGGTGAAACACGTTGAATAGGAACGAAGTGCAATTGTTTTTCTTGATAAAGAAGAAAAGAAAGAGGAGTAATCCTCTTTCTTTTTTTGTATACTTTTTTCCGTAATATACCACAATAGAGAAAGTGCAACGGTTATTTAAAAAACGGAGGACATTCAATGAAAGTTTTAAATATTGGGATAATTGTCTTCGGATTATTTTTTATTTCCCAAGTGAATGCTTATGCTGGAGAACAACAATGGACATGGCCTGTTGATGGGAGAATTAGCGACTATTTTGGAACGAGGAATGGAAAGCATTACGGGATTGATATAGCTGCTCCAATTGGTACGCCGGTTGCTGCCATTCAAGACGGTACCGTAACAAGGTCGTATATCTCAGATAGTTATGGTCATGTTGTGTTTGTGAGACACGGAGAATACGAGGCTGTGTATGCTCATTTGAATAAACGCCATGTTTTTCAAGGAGATCACATTGTAAGAGGAGAAGTGCTTGGTGAAGTTGGAAATACAGGAGAATCATACGGTGCTCATTTACATTTAGAAATTCATAAGGGAGCTTGGACAATTGGGAAAAGAAATGCGATGAACCCATTGTTTGTTATGAAAGAAGATAGGCATGAAGTGGCATCAGTTTCTGTATATGTCGTACAAAAAGGAGACACACTAGTCGGTATTGCACGTAGATTTGACATGACAGTTCATGAATTAAAAGCGAAAAATGCATTGCGCCAAGATCAAATTTATCCAGATCAAAAATTATATATTAACTAAAAAAAGAGCTAGTTTGACTAGCTCTTTTTTTTCTTTACCAAAAAATAAAGACACATATAAATCCGGAAATGGCTAAATAACTATAATAATAAAAGACCTTTGCCCTCGTTTTTTCATTCGTTCGAAATAGCACAATGGTTGGTTCGATTAAACCGATAGTCAAGAATAATAAACCGAGAAGCATACAACCGATAGAAAATGAATACAGGGCAATTTGTACTTGAAATGGAATAATCCATTTTAATAAAAAAGCAATAAGTGCTGTATAACAAATGCTGCCTATGTATTTATTTAAAATTGTGTTAGAACGAAATCCGGGAAGTTTCTTCAAAAAGGGGCGAGAAACAACTTCAGTTTGTAAAGGAGTGTGTTCCTCAATTATTTTTTGCGCTTCTTTCCCTTTATGAAATAGAGAAAGAATCCAATTTCGTTTTCCTTGAAAAACAAAATGTGATGATGTTAAATAATGATCGATTTTTACTTTTTTCCAACTTTTCCAGGTGTGGCGCTCACATAGCTTAAGTTTACTTTCCGTTGCTTTCTCATATTGATAAATACTGATGCCCTCTTTATCAAAAGTGGCATAGTATGTATCTCTTGAGAATGTGCCTAAATCGATTGGACAGAAGAAAAGTAATTCTTTTTTCAAGTAAAAGTATTCTTTTCTTAAGTTTTTTTTCATCGTTTCTTGAATAGACTGTCTTTTCTCTTTCTTCATGACATTTCCTCCATATTAAGAAAATGCTCTTATCTTAACAATTCAACATCTTATCACTTTTCTGTATGGATGACTAGGGAATTGCATAGGAAAAAAGTCGAATTGTAAAAAAATAGCTCGTTTTGTCAAATAATTGGAAAGTCTCTATTTTCATTGTATCCTGTCCGAAAAGAAAATAATAATCCTATTAATGGAAGTTATTTAGTGTAAAATAGAGTGTTCAGGATCTCGGTTATAAGAAAACCATGAAAAAATGTCGTATAGGATAATATGTGAGAAGCATTTTTATTCACAACTGTTTCAAGTTGTTGTATAATGATGGAGAAAATAGAATATCGGTCTATCTTCGGGGCAGGGTGAAAATCCCGACCGGCGGTGATGAACAGCTTTATTCGTTCTAAGCCCGCGAGCCGTTAAGGCAGGATTTGGTGTGATTCCAAAGCCGACAGTACAGTCTGGATGGGAGAAGATGGAGGTTCAAGCGTTCAAAAAAGATAGATCTTTGGACGTCTGTTTGATGTGCCTGAAATTCTCCCTTTGTGTAATACACAAAGGGTTTTTTCGTGTCATGAATATATTTAGGCATAGCAGAACCTTTCCACTTTCCATGAGACGATCGATGGAAAAGGAGAGAGAACGATGAAACAAAAGAAAAGTGTAGTACAAATGGTGAGCGTAGCGATGCTGAGTAGCATTGCGTATTTACTTATGATGCTTGATTTTCCATTTCCAGGACTTCCACCATTTTTGAAAATTGATTTTAGTGATGTACCAGCTTTAATAGCGGCAATTATTTTTAGTCCAATTGCAGGTGTGATTGTAGAAGGGATTAAAAATGTTCTTCACTACGGTATTCAAGGGAGTTTGACGGGAGTTCCGGTTGGAGAAGTGGCAAACTTTATTGCGGGATGTATCTTTATTGCTCCTGCAGCCTTCTTGTTCCGTAAACATCGCACAGTAAAAAGTTTAACGACAGGGCTGATGTTAGGAACGATTAGTATGACATTGATTATGAGTGTGTTAAATTATTTCATCATTTTACCAGCTTACACTTGGTTTTTAAATTCCCCTGCTATGTCTAGCGGTGTGATGCGACAAACAATTGTAACAGCGATTTTACCATTTAATTTAATTAAAGGAATTGTAGTAACAGTTGTTTTTGTTGCACTATTTTCTCGATTGAAAGTATGGGTATTTACAAAAATGAAAAATGCATAAGATAAAGTGAAACTTTAATCAGTGAGGAGTCTTCATTCCACGCTGATTATTAGTTGAATAAATCGGGATTTAATAGGCAGTTTAGCCTCCAATTTCTTTGCTTCTTGTAGAATTTTGAGGTAGGGGTATTACTGCTCATTAGTGCGGGATAAATAGGAACCATCAGGAATATGAATATTCCTGATGTTTTTTTATGGAACGATCATTCCTTAGAGAATTGTTATTCATTAGTGCGGAAGAAAGTGAAGTTTCTTGCTGAGAGAAAGTGGTTACTTGTAAGAATAGAAACAAAAAATCCCCCTCATCGGAATGAAGGGGATTTTTTGAAGTTAACAAGAAAGACTATTCGAATTTTAATGCGTCGCCTTCGAATGATTCGTCTGCAACTTTAATTGAGTCAGTAGGACAACCTTCGAATGCATCCATCATGTCATCAATTAATACATCTGGAATTTCAACGATACCTTGGTTATCATCTAATGTTACGAATGCAATACCTTCATCATCATAGTCATAAATATCTGGTGCAGCAGCCCCGCAAGCTCCACATGCAATACAAGTGTCTTTATCAACGATTGTATACTTTGCCATTTTTATTTTCCCTCCTGTAATATGTATGTAAAAACATTCATTATAAAAATTATAATCCTATTGTAAAACGGTTCTTCGAACTTTTCAATATAAAATTATAATGATAATGCTTATCAATTGGTGGTGTCAACTTATTTCTTATTTATTTCACAAGATTTTCAAAATGTCTAAATGGTATACAGTTTGATACAATAGTAAATATAGATGAAAGTGAAAGGCGGAAATGGTGTTGCAGTTACAATATACTTTATTGTATTGTTTAAAACAATTAAATGGTGAACGAACCGTTTCTTCCATTTATCACCTTTTAAAAGGGAAACGTTCTTCACAAACCTTACAAGATGGAAGTATGTTTCAAATTTCTTTTCTTTTTGGAATGTATAAACCATTAAAACGTCATGATTATGATCAGGAAATTGAACATTTATTAAACGAAAAGTGGATTCAATGTGTACATGAAAATACGTATATCTTATCAGATGATGGAGAAAGAAAATTAAGTATCTGGAAAGAGATACTTTCATTTCCACAGTACTTACATGGCTTGCACTATGGTGATCTTGGTACAACCTTTTGGAAGAGAATTTCATTAATTATTCAAACTGTGTCGAATTTACAAAAGCAAAATGTTAAATTTATTCCAATTCAACAAGATACAGAAGTAACGATGTGGGTTAAACAGTTTCTCATCGAGACACCGTATGTGCGAAGTGAATTGGCAGCTAATTTATGGAAAGAAATGCATATGCTTTTAAAAGATACTTCGCCGATAGAAGCAACGGTTATTACATATCGCTTAACAGGTTATAAACGAATTGGGTACACACTGGAACAACTTGCTGAGATTACAAAACAAGATGTATTTCGCGTGCATCTTTTATTTTGGGGAACTATTCATTTCTTTATACAGTTTGTTCGATCAAATGAAAAGGACTTTCCTTTACTAACAGCAATTATTTCTTATCCGAATGAAAGAGCCGATTTATTTAGTTTATCAACGCAGAAAACATATCAGCTTTGGAAGCAAGGTCGTTCTTTAGATGAAATTGCAACGATTAGAAGTTTAAAGGTTGCGACGATTGAAGATCATTTTGTAGAAATTGCTTTACGGGAGAGAGATTTTTCGATTGAAATGTTTATGGAAAAGAACAAGATAGAGCAAGTACAACATATTATTGAAACATTACAAACACGCAAATTGCGTGTGTTAAAGCAAGTGGTAGGAGAAACGGTTTCTTATTTTGAAATTCGTCTTGTGTTAGCACGGATGGGGGTTGTAAATGAGACTTGAGGATTATTTATATAAGTGGTTTGGTTATAACGTATTTCGTCAAGGACAGAAAGATGTCATTGTTGATTTATTACAAGGAAAAAATGTTGTAGCGATGCTCCCAACTGGAGGAGGGAAGTCGCTTTGTTATCAGCTTCCAGGTCTCATGCAAGATGGAACAGTACTTATTGTTTCACCGTTATTATCCTTAATGGAAGATCAGGTTACACAGTTGAAATACATTGTGAAAAATCGTGTGATTGCTTTTAATAGTTTTCGTACATTAACAGAAAAAAGAAAAGCAATGAAACGATTATCTTCCTATAAATTTGTTTTTGTTTCGCCTGAAATGTTGCAATCGGAGTTATTGGTAAGGGAACTAAAAAAAATTCATATTTCACTATTTGTTGTAGATGAAGCGCACTGCATTTCACAATGGGGCTATGATTTTCGGACAGATTATAAAAAGTTAGATGGAGTGATTGCGAAAATCGGACATCCCCCAGTATTGGCATTAACTGCTACTGCAACAAAAGAGGTGTTGCAAGATATTGTGGAAAGCTTAAAGCTTACAAATGTAAAGCAGCATCTCTATTCGATTGATCGACCTAATATTGCGATGCAAGTACAATTTGTACAAACAATAGAAGAAAAAAAGGAAGCACTCCTCACACATGTAACATACCTACAAGGGCCAGGAATTATTTATTGCTCAAGCAGGGCGTGGACCGAGCGTTTGACGGAGTATTTAAGAAGTAAGGGAATAATAGACGTTGCATATTATCACGGCGGGATGGAGCATGAGGAACGGATGCTAATTCAGCAGCAATTTATGAATGATCAGCTGCGGCTTGTCATATGCACAAGTGCATTTGGTATGGGGGTCAACAAACCGAATACACGTTATATTGTTCATTTTCATTATCCTGCAAATGTTGCGTCCTATTTACAAGAGATTGGCCGAGCAGGGCGGGATGGAGAAGCAAGTATTGCAATTTTACTATGCAGTCCATTGGATCATGATTTACCAGTTTCTATTATTGAAGATGAATTGCCAAATAAACAACAAATTCAATTTTTATTTTCTTTATTACATGAAAGAATGTTTCAAACGAAAGTATTACCAATAGAAGATGTAGAAGAAATTTGTTATAATGCAGCAAGGTTTAGCGAGCAACATTGGCGTTTTGTACGTTATCACTTAGAAAAGATGGAAATCATACAACAGAGGGAACTCATGATGGAATCCTTGTCAGATGAAGTGATGCAAAAGTTAATGTTAGAAGTAGAAGGACGTCTGTATAATAAATACTCTCAATTAGAGAATATGAAATCATGGCTACAATTCACAGGGTGTAGACGGGAAAAATTGTTACTTCAATTTGGTTATACGAAAGAAAATGAGATGAAAAATTGTTGTGACTATTGCGGTATTGCAAAAGAAGAGTATAAAAAAAGGCAAGCAAGACAAGTGGTTTTCGACTATAATTGGGAAGCGGAGTTACAATTGCTCTTTGGGATAGGAGGACGGAGGACTGATGGACATTCAAAGGCGTAGTATTGAAGACATGAGTCCGAAAGAAATACGGCTTAACCTCTATGTGACACAATTGATAATTATAGGTGTTGGCCTTGTACTATCCTATATATTATTTCCAAATATGAACGAATTTTATGACTTGTGGAAATGGGAGCCTGTTTCCATTCTTATAATAGGTAGTGGAGTTGCGTGTAGTATTGTCTTACTTGACTATATTGCAATGCGTGTGTTTCCTGAATCATGGTTTGATGATGGGGGAATTAATGATCGGATGTTTCAAGGGATTTCAGTACCCCGCCTACTGCTCATTACGTTGGTTATTGGGGCAGCGGAAGAATTTTTATTTCGAGGTGTACTGCAAACTCATTTTGGACTTATCATTGCGAGTTTTATTTTTGCTATTTTACATATCAGATATGTGATGAAGCCATTTTTATTTTGTTTTGTCTGTATGATTAGTTTTGTATTTGGATATGTGTTTCAATGGACAGGTAATTTGTTTATAACAATCTTTGCACACTTTCTTGTTGATTTTATAATGGGACTTCAGTTGAGAAAATAAATGGAAGGTGGTGGTGAACAACATGAGAAAACAAGCTGCTAAGTTTGAAGAAGAGATGGAAGAAATAGAGCAAACAGAAGAAGGTTTACCGCCGCGTAGTGAAGTTCATCGAAATAAAGAAAAGAAAAAATCTAAATTTAAGATTAACCATTTTTTTGTTCGGATTTTAACATTTTTATTTATTTTATTACCAATCTGTGTACTGTGGTATACAGATAAGTATATCGAGGTAAAAAGTAGAGAAGAAAATGACGCCCCTAAAAAAAGTGCATTTGAAGTGATCTTTTTTGATTCAAATAAACAAGCAGGAGGGGAACAGAAGCTGTCACAGTCTGGAACATTTCAAACTCATATTGTAAAAGAGGGTGAAACGTTCGAAAGTATTGGAAAGCAATATTTTCCGAATGAAGATGGAGCTGAAATCATTAAAAAATATAACAATCTACAAGATGAACAACTAAAGGTGGGGAAAGAGTTAAAAATCCCTGTTAAAGCAGAGAAAGAACAGAAGCAGTAAAAAAGATGGTGAACTGACAAAACACCAACGATAAATAACGTCCTTGAAAGGGTTTTACTTTATTCCGCTATTCGAAGTCAGTAAGACCCCTACCTCAAGATTCAGAGAGAACAAAGAAGGTAGGTGGGGAATAACTTCCCGTAAAAGCCCGATTGGTGAGGGCTAATTCTCAGTGGGAGATGAAGAAAACATCCACTGAGAAAAGTTTCACTTTATTGCAAAGGGTTTTATTCATGTCTTACAGTAATACGATATGGTGTGATTACATTCTGTTAAGAGGGAAGTTGAAAAGAACATATGGTATGGATTGGATTAGGTTGTACGTTCATATGTATTGTCGTCGTGTGCCTTTTTATGATGTACAGAGAAGCAATGCGTGATACATTGCTAGAACACACTTTATCATTTGTAAATTTTCCGATGAGCTTTGGAAAAGTACAAATCTTTTTTATTTCAGATGTTCATAGAAGAACTATCTCTCGTTCTTTAATCGAAAAGGTAAAAGGGAAAGCAGATCTCGTTATTATTGGTGGGGATCTAGCGGAGAAAGGTGTATCGTTGTCACGGATTGCTGATAATATTCAAAGCTTAAGTGAGATTGGCCCTATATATTTTGTGTGGGGTAACAACGATTATGAAATTGAATATCACGAGTTAGATGCATTGTTACTAGAGCAAGGTGTGAAAATTTTAGATAATACAAGGGTACTATTTGAATCAGAATGTGGCGAGAATCTTTGTTTATTAGGTGTGGATGATGTGGGATTAGAGCGGGACCGTTTAGATTTAGCATTGGCAGATTGTCAAGAAAATGGTTTTCGCATTCTAATTAGTCATAATCCAGATATCGTGAAAAAAATGACTGGACAAGAACAAATTTCACTCGTTTTAAGCGGGCATACACATGGTGGGCAAATTCGGTTGTTTCATGCTGAACGATATCTAAAAGGTGGGGTATATGAGCATCCGAATATGACTTTGTTTGT
This sequence comes from Bacillus sp. DX4.1, assembly GCF_030348195.1. Classification (NCBI taxonomy): domain Bacteria; kingdom Bacillati; phylum Bacillota; class Bacilli; order Caryophanales; family Bacillaceae; genus Bacillus; species Bacillus sp. DX4.1. The sequence goes on from NZ_JAUCFT010000008.1 coordinate 1,513,479, forward strand.
CAGTAATGGATACGGAACGACACTTATACCGCTGCGTTTTCGTGCTCCGTCTCAAACGCATTTGATTACTTTACAAAGAGAATCTTAAGTGAACTCAGTTTAAAGATGGGGGGAAATATGCCAACTTTAAAAGGGAAATATAATATAAAAGCAGTTTCAAATATGCTTGGAATTCACCCGAGTACACTGCGAGCTTGGGAGAGACGATATCACATGATCGCTCCAAAACGCAATGATGCAGGGCACCGTTTATATACAGAAGAGCACGTCAAAATTTTAAAATGGCTCATGGACAAAGTAAATGAAGGATTTACGATTGGTCAAGCAGTTCGATTATTAGAGAGTAATCAATTGCAAAATCATTATTTACCAGAAATGGAATACAATAAGGAAGTACTTTTAGTAGACGAGATCCTCCATTCTTTGTTAAAATTTGATGAAATACAAGCTAATGAATTATTAAACGAAGCATTTGCTATTTATTCAATAGAAAGAGTCATAGCTAATATATTTGTCCAGATTATTGATAGATTAGGAAATATGCGGTGGAATGATGCAATTACAACTGTGCAAGAGCGATACGTAGATTCATTTTTATGTTCACGCATTGGAATGGTTTATCATAATTCATCTATGCATTCTGTATTGCCGAAACCGAAAGCTTTGGCTATATGTGGTCCAGGAGAAACGAATGCATTAAACCTTTTTGTTTTTACAACATATTTACGCCAGAAAGGTTATCAAGCAATGTATCTTGGGACAAGTGTAGAAGAAGTGGATTTAAATGTAGTTATAACACAAGTGGCACCAAAATATGTATTTTTATCGTGTTCACAGGAACGGAATTTGAAAGCTACTATTCAATTAATTACAAGGCTGCAAAGTAAATATCCAGAAATTCACATAGGCCTTATCGGATTTGCTTGCCAATTTGTTTCAGATGAAGAAAAATCTGAACTTCGTACGGTATTTATTGGTGATGCAAAAGAAAACTGGGATGAATGGTTAAAAATGTCAGAATAGTTGTTCGAAAAGAACCATCTATTTTCTATTTCATATAATAAAAATCAGAGCAACGGTTACGTAAGGAGGTTACAAGATGAGGCTGGAACGTTTGAATTATAATAAAATTAAAATTTTCCTAACGTTTGATGATTTATCGGAACGTGGGCTGACGAAGGAAGATTTATGGAAAAATGCTCCGAAAGTACAGCAGTTATTTCGAGACATGATGCAAGAGGCGAATAAAGAGCTCGGATTTGAAGCAGATGGTCCAATTGCAGTTGAAGTGTTTTCTTTACAAGCGCAAGGTATGGTTGTTATTGTAACAAAAGAAAAATCTGAAGCGGATGTAGAAGATGACTTTCGGGATGAGTTTATTGAGATGCAGGTAACTCTTGATGAGAGTGAACATATATTGTATGAATTTGCAATATTTGAAGATGTAATTACTTTGGCGAATCGTTTGTATAACCTTGGTGTAACTGATGGGAAACTTTATGCATGGGATGGACGTTTCTACCTATGGTTGGAAGATGAAACCCCGTTACTAAAGGCGGATATTATCGCCATTTTAGCGGAATTTGGTAACTCTTCTACAGTGACGATTTATCGAATTATGGAATATGGAAAAGAACTAATGGATTCTCAAGCAATCCGGCAAATATATCATTATTTTGTTTCAAAACAAAACCTCAGCTAATACGATATAGCCTGGGGTTTTGTTTTCGTTTTACGATATGTATAGATTTTATCAGCGAGGGCAACCTTTGAATTGCTGGAGAGTTTCACTTTATAAAGTGAAACTTTAATCAGTGGGGAGTTCTTCATCCCCACTGATTATTAGCCCTGACCAATCGGGCTTTTACGGGCAGTTTATCCCCCGCCTATCTTCTTTGGTTTTCTTAGAATCTTGAGGTGGGGGTATTACTGCCCGTTAATGCGGGATAAAAAACATTTAAATATTTAAGTATTTTACTTTTCTAAAAGCAATAAAAGGATTATAATGATAGTGAAAACGCTTGCAATAAAAAATAGTTTGTATATATTTGTTAGCGTTTTCTATTGCATTCCTATTTTAAGGGTGTATACTAGGCAATGAAGGTTTACTAAACAAGTGAAATTACAGGGGGTTTACTTACTATGGTAGCCGAAAAGGGAGCTCAAACACAAACACAACAAAGGGAACAACACTTTGAATTGTTGAATTCAACACAAATTGTTATTAACGAAGCCTTAGAAAAATTGGGTTATCCAAACGAGGTATATGAATTACTTAAAGAACCGATTCGTATGATGACAGTGAAAATTCCAGTTCGTATGGATGATGGGACTGTTAAAATATTTACAGGATATCGTGCACAGCATAATGATTCTGTTGGTCCAACGAAAGGTGGAATTCGTTTCCATCCGAATGTAACAGAAAATGAAGTGAAAGCACTTTCAATTTGGATGAGTTTAAAGTGTGGTATTGTTGATTTACCATATGGTGGAGGGAAAGGTGGTATCATTTGTGATCCTCGCGAAATGTCTTTCCGTGAATTAGAAAGATTAAGTCGTGGATATGTACGAGCAATTAGCCAAATTGTTGGTCCAACAAAGGATATTCCAGCTCCAGATGTATTTACAAACTCACAAATTATGGCATGGATGATGGATGAATATAGCCGTATTGATGAATTTAATTCACCTGGTTTTATTACAGGAAAACCGCTTGTGTTAGGCGGATCTCATGGGCGTGAAACTGCAACTGCTAAAGGTGTAACAATCTGCATTCGGGAAGCTGCGAAAAAACGTGGCATTGACATTAAAGGTGCACGTGTTGTTGTCCAAGGATTTGGTAATGCAGGTAGCTTCTTAGCGAAATTTATGCATGATGCTGGTGCAAAAGTAATTGCGATTTCTGATGCTTACGGTGCACTTCATGATCCAAACGGATTAGATATTGACTACTTATTGGATCGTCGTGATAGCTTTGGAACAGTAACGAAATTATTTAATAATACAATTTCAAACAAAGATCTTTTAGAATTAGACTGCGACATTTTAGTGCCTGCTGCAATTGAAAATCAAATTACAGAAGACAACGCAGCCGACATTAAAGCAAAAATTGTTGTAGAAGCGGCAAACGGTCCAACTACATTAGAAGCAACAAAAATTTTAACAGATCGTGGTATTCTACTCGTTCCTGATGTATTAGCAAGTGCTGGCGGTGTTACTGTATCTTACTTCGAATGGGTACAAAATAACCAAGGTTACTACTGGTCAGAAGAAGAAGTAGAACAACGTTTAGAAAAAGTAATGGTACGATCATTTGATTCTATTTATGAAACATCACAAGTTCGTAAAGTGAACATGCGCTTAGCAGCATATATGATTGGTGTACGTAAAATGGCAGAAGCTAGTCGTTTCAGAGGTTGGGTATAATACATTGAAACAAACAGAGAAAACGTGGTTTCCTTTCAAGGAAACCACGTTTTTTTGTTGAAATACATTGTAAAAACTATAGAGAAAGGAGGGGATTTTGTTGCAAACAGAAAATGATGCGATCAAGCGAGTTGAGGAATTGGAAAAGAGGGTTATACATTTAGAAGAAAAATTAAAGAGAAGTAGTTCTCGTGAACAGGTGAGTGTGATTCGCGCGTTTGGAGAAGGAATCAGGTCTTTATTATTTGGTTTACTTATTGTTGGTCCAGTTATAGCTGTCGCCTGGACGCTTGTGATACTACTTTTAAGTTGGATAGGATGAATATGTACTGTTAATGGGAAGTTAACTGTTAAAAATGGATGTTTTGTTATAAAAAATAAAAAAAGAACACTTGTTCTATAAGAACGTTCGTGCTATACTCTCCTTAGATAAACAAAACGGAAACAAGATAAGGGGAGATTAATAATGAAGGTGACTGCAGAACAAAGATTTATGATGCCAGCGGATGTAATGGAACGTGTAGAGGGTTTACGAAATAAACATGTGAAACGTGCATCATTCATACAATCAGTGCATGCATTTTTCGGTTTAGATACGAAAGAAGATCGTGTTTGGTTTTATGGATTTTATGGAACAGCGGCAAGTATTTTAATGTTCATGGTGTTGGCCTCTAACATTTTTGGTTTTCTCTTTTCATAATAAATGTGCCATAGGGACGCAACGTATGAATACATATATAAGGGAGAAAGGTAATTTTCGAGAGCGGAGATGATAGGAATGGCGATGTTCCCTATAGAGCGGAATTATATTGGATACGGAAACTCTCGGCCAGGAATTCCTCTTTCAAAGATAAGATTTATTGTAAGTCATGATACGGGGAATCCTGGTAGTAATGCGATAGGAAATCGCGATTACTTTAACGAAGTGCAACCGAAAGCATCAGCGCATACTTTCGTAGATGATAAAACGATATTAGAAATTATTCCGATTACTGAAGTGGCTTATCATGTTAGATATAATGTACCAACGGATAATGATTTATATGGCTATGATGCGAATCGTGCCGCTATTGGTGTTGAAATGTGCTATGGTGGAGATGTTAGCTTTTGGGATTCATACACACGTTTCACATGGTATCATGCCTATTTATGTCAAAATTTCGGTTTAAATCCTAAAACGGACATTGTGTCTCATAAAACGCTTGATCCTGCTCGAAAGATTGATCCGGAAAATGTATTTGGTCAACAAGGAATTAGATTTAGACAATTTTTAGCGGACGTCTATCGGATGTATGTATCGTTTAGATGACAAATATATGAAAAATGAATACAATAAAGATAGGTGCCTACTGCTGAAAGTAGGTTTTTTCTTGTTTTACAATTAATAGAGATTGAAGCAGAAGACTAGGAGTGAACCGAGAATGCAAAAAGAAACAGCGATTATTATTGGGGGCGGCCCATGTGGATTGGCAGCAGCAATTACAATGCAACAAGTTGGAATCGACCCGTTGGTAATTGAAAAAGGAAATATTGTGAATGCAATTTATCATTATCCAACTCATCAAACATTCTTTTCCTCTAGTGAAAAATTAGAAATTGGTGAAGTTGCTTTTATTACAGAGAACCGTAAACCAGTTCGCAATCAAGCATTATCGTATTATCGTGAAGTAGTAAAACGTAAGAGTGTGCGTGTGAATGCATTTGAACGTGTAGAACAGGTTCAAAAAGAAGCGAATTTATTTAGAGTAGATACAACAAAACGTGATGGAAGAAAAGAGACATATACTGCGAAGTACATTGTTGTGGCAACTGGTTACTATGATAATCCAAATTATATGAATGTTCCGGGAGAAAAATTGGAGAAAGTATCTCATTACTTTAAAGAGGCTCATCCATATTTTGATCGGGATGTTGTTGTAATAGGTGGAAAAAATTCTAGTGTAGATGCTGCATTGGAACTTGTGAAAGCAGGTGCACGTGTAACTGTATTATATCGTGGTGGAGAATACTCACAGAGTATTAAACCATGGATTTTACCTGAATTTGAGGCATTAGTTCGTAACGGCACGATTCAAATGCATTTTCATGCCCATGTAAAGGAAATCACAGAACATACGCTTACGTATACAATTGATGAAGAAGCATACACGATTCAAAATGATTTTGTGTTTGCGATGACTGGTTATCATCCAGATCATAATTTCTTAACGAAAATGGGAGTATCCATTGACCGCGAAACTGGTCGCCCGATGTATACGGAGGAAACGATGGAAACAAATGTCGAGAATATTTTTATTGCAGGCGTTATTGCAGCAGGAAATAATGCCAATGAAATCTTTATTGAAAACGGGCGATTTCATGGAGACGCTATTACGCAAACAATTGCATTACGGGAACAAAAATAAGCTGTCGATATCGACAGCTTATTTTTTAATTAATTTTTAATCATGCATAAACATTTTTTGAATTTCTTTTTGAGAATGAGCACCTTCTAAAGCGACAAGTAGCTTAATACGAGCTTTTTGAGCATTTAATCCGTAAGTGAAAACAATTCCCATATCTTTTAATTGTTTTCCTCCACCTTCATAGGAGTACACATCTTGGACAATTCCGTTAAAGCAGCGGGATACGAGAACAATAGGAATCTCTTTATTTATTAAGCGCTGCAGAGTAGGCAGTGTTCGTGGTGGTAAGTTCCCTTGTCCGAGGGCTTCAATAACGATGCCATCCACTGGTAGGTTTTCAATCGCTGCTAATAACGTATCATCCATGCCAGCGTATGCCTTTAACACAACAACATTTTTAGAAATTTGTCCGATTGCGTATGTTTCATGGTGTACTAAAGCATGATGAAAGACAACGCCACGTTTTGTCACCATACCAATTGGTCCGTATTGAGGACTTTGGAAGGTTGCTACATTACTTGTATGTGTTTTCGTTACATTTGTTGCACAGTGAATTTCGTCGTTTAAGACGACAAGAACACCTTTTCCTTTTGCTTCATTACTACTTGCAACTTTTACCGCAGATAAAAAGTTATATAAGCCGTCAGCGCCTAATTCATTGCTCGAGCGCATTGCGCCTGTTACAACAATTGGAATGTTGGCTTGGACAGTTAAATCCAGAAAATATGCGGTCTCTTCTAATGTATCAGTACCATGTGTAATGACTACACCATGAATATCTTCATGTTTCACTCTTTCATCGATGACGATTTGTAATTGTAACATCTCGCTTGGTGTTATATGAGGAGATGGAAGATGAAAGACATCTTCAACAATTAGGTCGATATCGTCTTCTAAATCAGGAATAAATTTTAAAAGAGGATTTTGCTTGCCTGGTTGCACAACCCCAGTTTCTTTATCTTCCTCCATCGCAATTGTTCCGCCAGTGTGTAAAACTAGGATTTTTTTCAATGCCTATACCCCTTTTCAGTCAAAAATACATTTAGAACATACCATGATTGTACAGGATTCGACAATGAAAATGTATAAAAGCTTAGGTAGGAAATGACAATAAAGTAAGATGATTTGTAAAGTTTTTCATACTGACGACTATGGAGAGCTACCAAATTTCAAAAACTGATTTGAAATTCTCTCCTCAATTAGCTATTGAAGCGAGCGAGAAACAATAAAAAGGAGAAATTTTTGTGAAAAATGTTGAGAAAATTTTAATTCGAATACTATTGATTCAGTCTATTTGTCTATGTATTGTTCAATTGCTTTTTATGCAAGAATCCACGGCGAAATATTTGTCGAAAATCGTTTATTATGAAGGTGTTATAAAAGAAAATGTAACGAATATTTTACAAGTGAATAAGTAGTTTTCATTTTCTTCTAAGAGGGATTATGCTACAATAATTGAGGATTTAATCGGTATGAAACAAACAGAAAGAAGCAGGGATTATACCTGCTTTTCGTTTTGGTTTATTAAGAAGATGTTCAAAAAGTCCGGTAAAGATAACTGTCGTATTGCTTCGTTACGCCGTCACTCCGGTACTCATGTAGTTCCACCTACACTCCGTATCCTCCTGGCTTCCGTGCCTCGAACTACGCGGCTCTCTTTATTCTCCTTTTTGAATAAGCACTATAAGTGAAAAATGAGGTGTTACAATGGAAAAACGAATTTCAATTGCGATAGATGGTCCAGCAGCTGCTGGAAAAAGTACAGTTGCAAAGGTTGTGGCGAAAAAACTTTCATATGTGTACATTGATACAGGTGCGATGTATCGTACATTGACACATGCTGCTCTTGCAAAAAATGTTGATATTGAAAATGAAGAAAAATTGATGGAAGTTTTAAAAGATGTACATATTGAGTTTCAACAAGGGGAAAATACACAACTTGTCTTTTTAAATGGAGAAGATGTATCTGAAGTGATTCGTACACCGGAAGTAACAAATCGCGTGTCTATTGTGGCAAAGCATCGCTTTGTTCGTGAAGAGATGGTGCGCCGTCAACAAGCTTTAGCAGAAAAGGGCGGCGTTGTGATGGATGGTCGTGATATCGGTACGCATGTACTACCTAATGCAGAAGTGAAGATTTTTATGTTGGCTTCTGTTGAAGAGAGGGCAGAACGAAGACATCTTGAAAATACGCAAAAAGGCTTTGCTTCTAGTTTAGAACAATTAAAAGAAGAGATTGCTAAGCGCGATAAATTGGATTCTGAGCGTGAAGTTTCTCCGTTAAAAAAAGCGGATGATGCACTGGAATTAGATACAACTTCTTTCTCAATTGAAGAAGTTGTACAAAAAATTATGGATATTGTTTCTAAAGTGTTCGCAAAATAAAGAAAGAGGTTATCCTCTTTCTTTATTTAATTTCTTCTAAAATATAGGTATACATGTGAACTGTGAGACGCTTTTCTTGACAAATCTGTCAATTTGTAAGAAGTTAGTAAAAGAGGGAATGAACTGTCAGAATATATTCGCTATTATATTTGAAAACATACTTTATTCAAAAGGATTTTGCTGTATACTATTTATATAGGTTAACAAAGAAAGAGGACGTACGTATCATTCTATCAAGTAAATTACAAAAAAACAGATTGTAATATGTATTTTCAGCGAGTATGTTCTAAATATTTCTCATAACATGCAAATGAAAACTTTTGTTTTCATTTCGTATATACATAAAAATGCTTTGTCAATTCTGTAGGGAGGTATTTCCATGGTAGAAAAAATGAATGAAGAAGTTGTGGATACAAAGGCTTTACAAGTGGGTGACGTTGTTACGGGATCCGTAACTAAGGTTGAAGAAAAGCAAGTTCTTGTAAATGTTGGATACAAAACAGATGGTGTTATTCCGATTAGCGAATTAGCCAACGTTCATATTGAAAAAGCAAGTGATGTTGTAGAATTAGGCCAAACTCTTGAATTAAAAGTCATTAAATTAGAAGAAGAGGATCTTGTATTATCTAAACGTGCTGTTGATGCAGAAAAAGCATGGGTTGAATTGCAAGAAAAATCCACTTCAGGTGAAGTGTTCGATGTTACAGTAAAAGATATTGTGAACGGCGGTTTAGTCGTGGACCTTGGTGTCCGTGGATTTATTCCAGCCTCACTTGTAGAAATGCACTATGTAGAAGATTTTGCTGATTACAAAGGTAAAACATTAGCAGTGAAAATCGTTGAATTAGATCGCGAAAAAAATCGTGTGATTCTTTCCCATAAAGCAGTTGTAGAACAAGAATTAGATTCAAAGAAAAAAGAAGCGATTTCTTCTTTAAAAGAAGGAGATGTTGTTGAGGGTACAGTTCAACGATTAACTGACTTTGGTGCTTTTGTGAATGTTGGTGGAGTAGATGGTTTAGTTCACATTTCACAAATTTCCCATGATCGCGTTGAACAGCCTTCTGATGTGTTAACACAAGGACAGACGGTAAAAGTAAAAGTTTTATCCGTTGATGCAGATACACAACGTATTTCTTTATCTATTAAAGCTGCTCAGCCAGGACCTTGGGAAAATGTTGCAGCGGAAATTAAATCAGGTGACGTGCGAGAAGGTAAGGTAAAACGAATTGTTACATTCGGTGCTTTCGTTGAAATTTTACCGGGTGTAGAAGGACTTGTGCATGTATCACAAATTGCAAACCGTCACGTGAAGAACCCGAGTGAAGTGCTAGAGATGGGACAAGAAGTGAAAGTGAAAGTGCTTGAAGTACACGCAGAAGAAAAACGTATTTCTTTAAGTATAAAAGAAGCTCTTGAAGAAAATAATGTAACAGAAGATTATAGTCAATATGAGCCAACTTCTGATTCTGCAACTTTCCAATTGAGTGATATTATCGGTGAACAGCTGAAAAAATTAAAGAAATAAAGAGGGGTACAAGTGGTAAGGGCAAAACGTAAATTAGAACATATTGCACACGCTCTTTCTACTGGACAGTCTCGTATAAATGGTTTTCATGACATTGCTTTTGTCCATCAAAGCTTGCCAAATACAAATTATGAAAGCATTACATTTGAAACGAAAATCGGCGAACTTTCACTAAGTTCGCCGATTTTTATCAACGCGATGACTGGCGGTGGGGGAGAGCACACGCTACATATTAATGAGCAGTTAGCTCACGTGGCAAAGCACCATAAGATTGCAATGGCAGTCGGTTCTCAAATGGCAGCATTAAAAGATGAAAAAGAAGCGTCCTCCTATCAAATTGTACGAAAAGTGAATCCAAATGGAATTATTTTTGCAAATTTAGGTAGTGAAGCAACCGTTGAACAGGCAAAACGTGCGATTGATATGATTGAAGCAAATGCTTTACAAATTCATTTGAATGTTATTCAAGAATTGACGATGCCAGAAGGTGATCGTGACTTTACAGGTGTACTAGGGCGAATTGAACAAATTGTCATACATTCACCTGTTCCTGTTGTAGTAAAAGAAGTCGGTTTTGGTATGAGTAAAGGAACAATAGAACAGTTAGCTAGTGTTGGAGTTTCGAATGTAGACATTGGTGGATATGGTGGTACAAATTTTGCGGCGGTTGAAAATGAACGAAGACAGCGGATCCTTTCTTATTTTAATGAATGGGGTATTCCGGCGGCGGTCTCTGTAATAGAAGCATCCTCAACAGATAAAAACCTCTCCCTTATTGCGTCAGGCGGTATACAAACAGCGCTTGATGTAGCGAAAGCAATCGCGCTTGGAGCATCAGCAACGGCTTTTGCTGGTTATTTTTTACGAATACTGATGAATGATGGTCTGGAAAAATTAATCGAAGAAATAGAACTTTTACATACGGACTTACAATTTATTATGACCGCTCTTGGGGCAAGGACAATTACTGAGCTTCAGCAAGTACCACTTGTTGTGAAAGGTGATACCTATCATTGGCTATCGCAGCGCGGGATTGATACAACGAGTTATAGTAAAAGATAATATAAAACCATTAGAACAAAAAAGAAATCAACCATTCGGTTGGTTTCTTTTATTTAATCCCGTATGAACGGGCAGTAATACCCCCACTTCAAAGCTCTGCAAGAGGCAAAGAAGTTAGGTAGGGGATGAAGAAAACCCTCACTGGTCAAAGTTTCGCTTTATTCGTTCTATGTAATGAGAAGGGAAAAATGTCTATGTAGATGTTTTTGCTTAGACAGCACTAAATGAAAAACAGCCAACGATATGTTGGCTGTTTTTCATTTAGTGCTGATTTTGTTTGCGTGCTTGCTCCGGTGTATCTAGCCCAGTTGCTCCTGGATATTGCAGTGATTGATCGCGGTCAGATTCTACGCGGCGTGACTGTTTTAGTTTCTTTTCTTGACGATCTTTTCCCATTATTTTTTACACCTCCTTATTAGAAAGTGTTGCTGTTATTAGAAAAACTATGCAAGAAGAAAAGGATTAGCTTTCATAAAAAGTTCCCATAATGGAAATGATAGGAGGTGTAAGTATGGATGGAAGTTATTTTTATTTTTTAGCGTGGCTAGGCTGGATTATTACAACATTCTTTTTGAAAAAAGAGGCATTTAGATGGAAAGTGAGCGCGATTTTATTAGTATTTATCATTTGTTCACAAATAACCGTATCGATTGCTTCTTTCCCTATAGCAGCAAATGCTCTATTACTAGGTACCATTTCATTTCTTGGTATCGCTTTTTATTCTATATGGAAAAAAATATACGCCTTACTTTCGGCACTTATCATTGCTATGTTATATGCGAGTTTTCATTTATTAGAGATGTACGATCCGATTTGGATTGTCATGGATCGGACATGGATGTTAAGCGGTATTCTTGTATATGCTTCTATTTTATTACATCGAGACCGGGTATTACGTCTATGCTCTTTATATGCGGGGGCATTACAAGGGGAGATATTAGTAACATTTATTTTTCGTACACTCCATTTTCCATATCAACTTGGTAGTTTGACATTTTTTGATATCATTGCTGTTGCTACGTTATTTTTTACGATTTTGTTTTACATCGTAAAAATGTCGGTATTTATGGGGCAATTGAAGAAAAAACATGTAAAGGAAAGGCAAGGATAACATATGACTGAATATACACCAGCCATTTTATGTGGCGTAATTGCGGGAACAGTAACGCGAATTTTGATGCTTCGTACAGATACAAGACAGTATCCGACGCGTTTACATGGAAAGATTATTCATGTTGCAATGGGGTTAATTGCAGCGGCTTTAGGAGCAATTGCAATACCGTCTATCTTGAAACAAGATTTTTCTGCTCTTACCTTTCTCACATTAGCCGCAACGCAATTTCGGGATGTACGCAACATGGAACGTAATACGTTGCAACAGTTAGATAGTTATGAGCTTGTACCACGAGGGAATACATACATAGAAGGAATTGCACTTGTATTTGAAAGTCGCAACTATTTAGCGATGTTAACAGCATTTGTTACAACGTTTGCGTACATCGGTTTTCATTCATGGATTGCAGGCGTTATAGCTGGAATTATTGGATTCTTCATTGCTAAAGTATTGATGTCTGGTAAACGATTACGTGACCTTGTCGACATTGAGCATGTTCCACTTCGGTTTGAAGGAGCGGGACTTTATATTGGTGATATTTACATTATGAACATCGGTTTGCCAGCAAGGCAAGAAGAGATCATGAAATATGGGATGGGATTTATTTTAAAACCAAAATCTGTTGATGCGCAGGTGACGATAGCGAATCTCGGACAGCGTCAAGCAATTTTGCATGATGTGTCCGTTGCATTAGGTGTGTACCGAGATTCTGGGACACCGGCGCTTGTTCCACTTGTTAAGCGCGATTTAGAGGACGGACGGATAGGTGTGTTTGTATTGCCTCAAGATCAAGATGTAGAGAAAGCCATTGGTGTTATCGGAAATGTGCCGACGTTAGAAAGTGCGGTTCATATGTCATCTGAAGCTCCGAAAGGAAGGGGAGACGCACGATGAAATTAGAAAGTTATATTCTTGCAGTTATTACAACAACCCCAGAAAAATTTGCTGGAGGAGCCCCGTTATTTGTATGTGAGTCAACGGAAGAAATGGAATTTGTCGCAAATAATTTAGAAGCAATTTTAGATGGTATCGCACACCGCTTACAAGAGAATGTATATATTATTGTGAAACATTAGGAACGTGTGTTATAATATGAGATGTTTTGATATGATGATAAATATTTCTGGAATGCAAATCCCTTCTTGCACAAAGAAGGGTTTTTTACATAATAAACAGAAGCAAGTTGAAAGGATGAAAATATATGCCGAAACCAGTAGTGGCGATAGTAGGACGTCCGAACGTAGGGAAATCTACTATTTTCAATAGAATTGTTGGAGAGAGAGTTTCAATTGTAGAAGATATCCCAGGTGTAACGAGAGATCGTATTTATAGTTCGGGAGAATGGTTAAATCATGAATTTAACATTATTGATACAGGCGGAATCGATATTGGAGACGAGCCATTTTTGACACAAATTCGTCAACAGGCTGAAGTTGCGATTGATGAAGCGGATGTTATCATTTTTATGACGAATGGTCGCGATGGTGTAACAGCAGCGGATGAAGAAGTTGCGAAAATTTTATATCGTTCGAACAAACCAGTAGTACTTGCGGTTAATAAGGTCGATAATCCAGAGATGCGCAGTGATATTTATGACTTTTATGCGTTAGGATTTGGCGAGCCATTTCCAATCTCGGGTACACATGGTTTAGGTTTAGGGGATTTATTAGACGAAGCAGCAAAGCACTTCCCGAAAGTTGAAGAGGAAGCATACGATGAAAAAACAATTAAATTCTCATTAATTGGACGTCCGAACGTAGGGAAATCATCAATGGTAAATGCACTCCTTGGTCAAGAACGTGTAATTGTTAGTAACATAGCTGGTACAACACGTGACGCAGTTGATACACCGTATAGTAAAGATGGTCAAGATTATGTCATCATTGATACAGCAGGGATGCGTAAAAAAGGTAAAGTATACGAGAGTACCGAAAAGTATAGTGTACTTCGTGCACTCCGAGCAATTGAACGATCTGACGTTGTTTTAGTTGTGTTAGATGGTGAAGAAGGTATTATTGAACAAGATAAAAAAATTGCTGGTTATGCACATGAATCAGGACGTGCTGTTATTATTGTTGTTAACAAGTGGGATGCAGTTGAAAAAGATGAAAAGACAATGAAAGCATTTGAAGAAAACATCCGTGCTCATTTCCAGTTTTTGGATTATGCGCCAATTGTATATTTATCTGCAAAAACAAGAAAACGTACGCATACATTACTTCCAGTTATTAATGAAGTAAATGAAAGTCATAGCATTCGTGTACAAACAAATGTATTAAACGATGTGATTATGGATGCGGTTGCGATGAATCCAACGCCAACACATAATGGTAGTCGTCTGAAAATTTTCTATGCAACACAAGTTGCAGTAAAACCACCAACATTTGTTGTATTTGTCAACGATCCAGAATTAATGCACTTTTCATATGAACGCTTCTTGAAAAACCGTTTGCGTGAAGCATTTGGTTTCGTAGGAACACCAATTAGAATCATTTCAAGAGCACGAGACTAATGGAGGGGATGTGATTTTATGAAAAAAATCACAGTAGTCGGAGCAGGTAGCTGGGGAACAGCGTTAGCGATGGTATTAGCTGACAATGGTCATGATGTACGTATTTGGGGAAATCGTTCAGAACTCATGGATGAAATCAATATGAAACATGAGAACAGTCGTTATCTTCCAGGGATTACATTGCCAAGCACAATCGTAGCCTACTCTTCTTTAGAAAAAGCACTAGTAGATGTAGACACAGTACTTTTAGTTGTACCAACAAAAGCGTACCGAGAAGTATTGCAAGATATGAAAGAAATTGTTTCAGAACCAATCACTTGGATTCATGCGAGTAAAGGGATTGAACCAGGTACTTCAAAGCGAATTTCAGAAGTGATTGAAGAAGAAATTCCAGCGCACCTCATTCGTGATGTTGTTGTCTTATCAGGGCCAAGTCATGCTGAAGAAGTAGGACTTCGTCAAGCGACAACTGTTACATCAGCTGCTAAGCGTATGGAAGCAGCTGAAGAGGTACAAGATTTGTTTATGAACAGTTACTTCCGTGTATATACGAATCCTGATATCATCGGTGTGGAACTTGGTGGAGCATTAAAAAATATTATTGCACTAGCTGCTGGGATTACAGATGGTCTTGGGTTAGGTGATAATGCGAAAGCGGCTCTTATGACGCGTGGTTTAACGGAAATTGCTCGTTTAGGAAGAAAGATGGGTGGGAATCCGTTAACCTTTGCTGGCCTAACCGGAATGGGTGACTTAATCGTAACTTGTACAAGTGTACACAGTCGAAATTGGCGTGCTGGTAATATGCTTGGAAAAGGCTATTCACTGGAAGAAGTATTAGATAGTATGGGCATGGTAGTCGAAGGTGTGCGAACAACGAAAGCAGCGTATGAAATGGCGCAGAAAATGGAAGTTGAAATGCCAATTACTGCGTCTTTATATGATGTATTATTCAATGGGAATAATGTGAAAGATGCAGTGGGCTCATTGATGGGGCGCGTTCGCAAACACGAAGTAGAAGCTGTACCCGATTTATTGTAAGTAAAAGCTGTGTAAGTGAAAAAGCACTTACACAGCTTTTTTGTTTTCTAGAGGAAGTTCAAAAAGTCCGGTAAAGATAGCTGTCACATTTCTTCGTTACGTCGCCACTCCGGTACTCATGTAGTTCCAGCTACACTCCGTATCCTCCTGGCTTCCGTGCCTCGAATTGCTCGGCTCTCTTTATCCTCCTTTTTGAATATATACTTCTAGGTCTTTTCACCATTTGTTTCTTTTTGCATACGATGAAATGTAACTTGAAGAGAGGGTGAAGGAAATGGATAATAACATTTTCAATAACATTGAGAAAGAAGCGAAAGTAAATAAAGATGATATTTTTAAATTAGCGTCATCTGTACAGAATGCAAACTTGCGCGATGAAAAAGTGCTCCGTCAATTGATTCATCAAGTTGCGATGATGGCTGGGCGAGAGGTGCCAAAAGAGCAAGAAGATCAAATTGTGAAAGCAATTATAAACAATAATATGCCAACAGATTTTAGTTCATTAAGCAAAATGTTTAAAAAGTAAAGTATGATAAACCTCTGTTTAATGGATTGCATATGATAGTTATGAAGGAATGAATGTGGAGCTGTTTGTGGGCATATTTGGTCGACCGAAGTGAAGAAGTTACATTCGCTTCGGTTTTATTTTGTTATATCTCACTTTTACGGGACCGTAAAAGCGGAAGTCCAACAGGTAGGTGGAGGACAATTGCTCCTAATTGGTGGGAGTTTTTCATCAGTGAAGAAGACAAATCTAATTGATGAAAGTGTTGCTTTATAATAAAAATAATGAATTCTATTTGTTTAAATGTTTTAATTTGTTAAAATAATAGAAAAACAATATTAAAGTAAGGAGTGTATATATGTCTGTTGGGCTGGTGAAAATGTGGTTTTCTTTAGGGGCAATGGGATTAATGTTTGTTGCAGTTCTGTCTATTTTATTAAGTCGGCATAAAATGAAGAATAAGATTTTGAAAGGGATTACAGCATTGCTTGCCTACACGCTTATGATTGTATCTGGAATTGTTATTTTTCTTGTTGTATTTAGTGGACCAGTTGAACAATAATGGCTACACGAATCGTAATCATATCTTATTTACAGATAGATTTGTAGGAGATAGGTGGGAATAAGAATATTGTATGAAGGAATTAGCAAGAAATTAAAGGATGGATTGTGTGTGAAAAAAATATGTGTGATTTTAATATTTTGTTGTATAAGCATGTTATCTGGCTGCATGTATCCGAAAGAGAACATAAAGCAAAATGCTGTCCCGTATGAAGATCAGCTGCAAGCTGTCCAAAAGGCGGTCAATACATATAAGGAACAAAATGGTGGTTTATTACCGATTCAAACGCGCGATATGGATACACCTATTTATCAAAAATATCCGATTGACTTTCAAAAAATTGCTCCGCGCTATTTACAAGAGGCGCCTGGAAATGCGTATGAAAGTGGTGGTGTGTATCAATATGTATTAGTAGATGTTGAAACAAATCCAACTGTTAAGTTGATTGATGTACGTATGGCGGAACAAATTCGCGATGTCAAGTTGAGGCTACAAATGTATCGGGATGAACACCAATATCCCCCATTTAAAAAAGTAATTGCTGATGGGGTATATGAGCTGGACTTTAAGAAAATCGGGTATAAAGAAGTGCCGCAAGTAACGAGTCCATATTCTGGAAAAAATTTACCGTTTGTAATCAATGAAAAAGGAGAGATTTTTGTCGATTATCGAATGGATTTATATGAAATATTACAAAAGGATGGAGGTAAAGTGCAAGAAGGAGAAGATATTCGTGGTTTGCTTGTAAAGGATGCGCCATTTGTACCTGCATACTCTTTGCCATATACGGTAAAAGACGGAGAACCAATTTTTTTTAAGTGATAAGTCATGAACCTTTCTTCTAGCGAATAAGTTCTAGAAGAAAGGTTTTTTAATTGTAAAAACAACTTGAGATGCAAACAAAAAGTTCTTTTTAAATAGTCATATGAGTTTAGGACAAAATCATATGATATATTGTCCGAACCTCAAGAATATCTATATGTTATATCGTATATTATGAAACATGTAATGAGACATCAGTGAGGACGATTGTTTGGAAGTACAATTATATTATTCCCAAAAATTTTGAGGGAGGGAATCACTTGGAAAAGGTTGACATTTTTAAGGATATCGCTGAGCGCACAGGCGGTGATATTTACTTAGGGGTTGTAGGGGCTGTTCGAACAGGGAAGTCAACATTTATCAAAAAATTTATGGAGCTTGTTGTTATTCCAAATATCGAGAATGAGTCAGATCGTCAGCGTGCACAAGATGAATTACCGCAAAGCGCTGCAGGGCGTACAATTATGACAACAGAGCCGAAATTTGTTCCAAACCAAGCGGTTTCTATCCAAGTGGATGACGGTCTTGATGTAAATATTCGATTAGTAGATTGTGTTGGTTATACGGTTCCGGGAGCAAAAGGTTATGAAGATGAGAATGGTCCGCGTATGATTAATACTCCTTGGTATGAAGAACCGATTCCATTTCATGAAGCGGCTGAAATTGGAACACGTAAAGTCATTCAAGAACACTCTACTATCGGGGTTGTTATTACCACTGACGGAACGATTGGAGAAATTCCAAGACGAGATTATATAGAAGCAGAAGAGCGTGTTGTAAATGAGCTCAAAGAAGTTGGAAAACCGTTCATTATGATTATTAATACCGTACAGCCGTATCATCCAGATACGGAGCAGTTGCGACAAAACTTATCTGAAGAGCATGATATTCCTGTATTGGCAATGAGTGTAGAAAGTTTAAGAGAAGCAGATATCTACAATATATTGCGGGAAGCGCTATTTGAGTTCCCAGTCTTAGAAGTAAACGTGAACCTCCCAAGCTGGGTAATGGTACTAAATGAAGGGCACTGGCTACGTCAAAGTTATCAAGAAGCTGTTCAAGAGACAGTAAAAGATATCAAGAGGCTTCGTGATGTAGATCGTGTTGTTTGGCAATTTAGCCAGTATGAGTTTATTGATCGTGCAAGTCTAGCAGGAATTGATATGGGTCAAGGTGTGGCGGAGATTGACTTATACGCACCAGATGAAATGTATGATCAAATTTTAAAAGAAGTTGTTGGTGTAGAAATTAGAGGGAAAGACCATTTGTTAAAACTTATGCTGGACTTTGCGCATGCAAAAACAGAATATGATCAAGTTGCAGATGCGTTAAGAATGGTAAAACAAACTGGTTATGGTGTAGCTGCTCCTGCTTTAGCTGATATGAGCTTAGATGAGCCGGAAATTATTCGTCACGGATCACGATTTGGTGTGAAATTAAAGGCGGTTGCCCCATCTATTCATATGATTAAAGTTGATGTTGAATCTACATTTGAACCAATTATCGGTACTGAAAAGCAAAGTGAAGAGCTTGTTCGTTACTTAATGCAAGATTTTGAAGATGATCCGCTTTCTATTTGGAATTCTGATATCTTTGGACGTTCGCTTAGTTCAATCGTTCGGGAAGGTATTCAAGCGAAGCTTTCTTTAATGCCAGAAAATGCACGGTATAAATTGAAAGAAACGTTAGAAAGAATTATTAACGAAGGATCTGGAGGATTAATTGCCATTATTTTATAGAAAAAGACCCCTGGAAGCAGGGGTCTTTTTTGCCTGTCGTAAAGGGTTTGATTGTTTTAATTCGCCTGTATAGAGGCTTTTTGATGTAAGTTTTACTAGGATTGGTATAGAAAATAAATAGCAATTATCTAATACTATGTAGCATATTGTCAAGTTTCATCAGTTTTTCACATTTTCAAGGTAACAATTTCTTTAAAGATATTGAATTATGCCAGAGAATCGTATAATATAGGCGTTGATAATGATTTATCTACATCTTTGTAGTATAGAATTTGTAAAAATTGCCTACAAATGAAAGTAAGACTCATTTTATGATCATTATACAGTCTTATCTTTGGGAGGAGGTGAATGGCATGAACAAGACAGATTTAATCAATGCTGTTGCAGAAACTAGTTCCCTTTCTAAAAAGGACGCAACAAAAGCAGTTGACGCTGTTTTTGATTCCATCTTAGAAGCTTTAAAACAAGGTGATAAAGTACAACTTATCGGATTCGGTAACTTCGAAGTTCGTGAGCGTGCGGCTCGTAAAGGACGTAACCCACAAACTGGTGAGGAAATTGAAATCGCTGCAAGTAAAGTACCTGCATTCAAACCTGGTAAAGCGTTAAAAGATGCGGTTAAATAATCCTTACATATTAACAGGAAAGAAGAGTTTCCTTTTTGGGAACTCTTCTTTTTGCATTTAAAATCATAAATATGCTAGAATGTGTTCGTATCACTTTTAGGTTTTTCGGGAGGGCTAGTGGATGGCAAAAGTTAACTTAGAACAAATCGAACATGCAGTGCGCCTTATTTTAGAAGCGATTGGAGACGATCCGAATCGTGAGGGAGTACTAGATACCCCAAAACGTGTTGCGAAAATGTACGCAGAAGTATTTTCAGGTATGCATGAAGATCCAAAGGAACACTTGCATAAAGTATTTGGGGAAGACTATGAAGAGCTTGTATTAGTAAAAGATATTCCTTTCTATTCGATGTGTGAGCATCATCTTGTTCCTTTTTATGGGGTTGCTCACGTCGCATATATTCCGCGTGGTGGAAAAGTAACAGGCTTAAGTAAACTGGCACGTACAGTAGATACAATTGCACGTCGTCCACAACTACAAGAACGTATTACATCAACAGTAGCTGATTCTATTATGGAAGTGCTAGAACCACATGGTGTGATGGTTGTTGTTGAAGCGGAACATATGTGTATGACAATGCGTGGGGTGAAAAAACCTGGTGCGAAAACTGTAACAACAGCAGTGCGTGGTGTATTAGAAAATGATGCAGCAGCACGTGGTGAAATTTTGTCTTTCATTAAGACAAAGTAAAGAAAAGCGGGAAACTGCTTTTCTTTTTTATTTACTTTTTTGATAAGTATTGGACCTCCACTACAAGTGTGTGTGGAAATTAGGTTATAGCCTTTAAGTGGTCGTATGTATACTTATACAGCGAAACTTTTCTTAGTTTGGGATTTTAATGCCTGACAATGCGGGATAAACTGATAGGTGAATGATGGTTGTCTTTAAAGGGAAGTTGTATGAATAGAAGGCTGATTTTGGGTTTGTTTTGTTTCACTAAGTTTTGGTTATAGAAAATAGAATGTATGTGTTATAATAGGTTTTATGAATTAGAAAACAAGGGTGATTTTTTGTGTGTGACATCTACGGAGGATATGCGGATATTAAGGAGAAATTGCTATCAAGGCTGCGCCATCCTTATTTTATAAACTATATTGAAGAACCATTTATTGATGAAGAGAAAGTAGTACTTTTATATGCAGCTTTAAAAAGTGCAGACTTACATAAGGAACAGATTGAACATTATGTGTTAACGATAATGCTTGTACAAATTGCTCTTGATACGCATGAAAAAGTATCAAACAAAGAAGAGGAAGAAACAAGTGAGTTTCATAAGCGCCGCCAGCTTACGGTACTAGCAGGTGACTACTATAGTGGGCTTTACTATTACTTGCTTTCGATGAATCGTGATGTTGTATTGATTCGTGCACTAGCTGAAGGGATTAAAGAAATTAACGAACATAAAATTATGTTGTATCAGAAAGCGTACGAAACAGTTGATGAAGTAATCGAAAGTGTCATGACGATCGAATCAGCACTTTTACAAAAAACATGTGATCATTTTCAGTTATCACACTGGAAACCATTTATATCAAGTGTACTCGGAAGTAATCGTCTTCAAAAAGAGTATCAATTGCATGCTGAAAAACAGAATGCACCTGTTTTTCAAGCAGTTCAAGCAATTCTATCAAATGATGATATGAAAGTAGAAAAGGCATACAAAAATTGGTTGGAAGAAATGAACAAACAAGAAGTTGCATTTCTGCAAAACCATCAAGAAATTTGTTCGTTAGTTTCTACTTTAAAAGATAAATTGAAAACATAAGCGATTTTATATTGGAAGAAGGGTAAGAGCATGCAACAATCAAAAGAAGAAAGAGTACATGACGTATTTGAGAAAATCTCTGGTAAATACGATGTAATGAATTCGGTTATTAGTTTTCAAAAGCATAAGGCATGGCGGAAAGAAACGATGCGGATCATGGATGTGCAGCCTGGAAGTATGGCATTAGATGTATGTTGCGGGACTGCTGATTGGACAATTGCACTTGCTGACGCTGTAGGAACTACTGGAAAAGTATACGGTTTAGACTTTAGTAAAAACATGTTATCTGTTGGTAAAGAAAAAGTAGAAGCTCTAGGGTTGAAACATGTGGAACTTATGCATGGAAATGCAATGGAACTGCCATTTGAAGATGATACGTTTGATTATGTAACAATCGGTTTTGGACTTCGCAATGTTCCTGATTATTTGCATGTATTAAAAGAAATGAACCGAGTTGTAAAACCAGGTGGGAAAGTTATTTGTTTAGAAACATCACAGCCAACGATGATTGGTTTTCGTCAGTTTTATGTTTTGTATTTTAAATACATTATGCCGTTATTCGGAAAAATGTTTGCGAAAAGCTACAAAGAATACTCTTGGCTGCAAGAGTCTGCAAGCACATTCCCTGGGATGAAAGAATTAGCAAAGATGTTTGAAGAAGCGGGATTAGATCATGTGCAAGTGAAACCATTTACGTTTGGTGTAGCAGCTATGCATTTAGGATTTAAGCCGAAATTAAAATAGAAAAAAGACGTTTTAGGTTAAGGTGAACAATATGAAGTTACAACTTATGTACTCTTTTTTACGATCGGATATTGATATAATTGAAAAAGAATTAAAAAAGATTGTTGCTTCTGAGCAGCAATTGGTGGAAGAGGCGGCACTGCAACTCATTGAAGCTGGTGGAAAGCGAATCCGTCCTGTATTTGTATTGCTTGCAGGGAAATTTGGGGAATATAAGCTGGATACAATAAAACATGTTGCAGTTGCTTTAGAGCTCATTCATATGGCTTCTCTTGTTCATGATGATGTAATTGATGCAGCGTTTTTACGAAGAAGTAGTGCAACGGTAAATGCGAAATGGGGCGATCGTATTGCAATGTATACAGGAGACTATTTATTTGCAAAGTCTTTGGAGTGCATTACAAATCTAGAAGTTCCAGAAGCTCATCAAGCATTATCATATACAATTTTGGAAGTATGTAAAGGTGAAATCGAGCAAATTAAGGACAAGTATGATTATAATCAGAATTTAAGGACGTATTTAAGACGAATTAAGCGAAAAACAGCATTATTAATTGCTGCTAGTTGTCAGTTGGGAGCAATCGCTGCTGGGGCTGATCGGGATACAGTGAATCGTTTATTTTGGTACGGTTATTTTGTAGGCATGTCGTATCAAATTATTGACGATATTTTAGATTTTGTCTCAACAGAAAAAAAGCTTGGAAAACCTGCTGGTGGCGATTTGTTACAAGGAAATGTGACACTTCCGGCTCTGTATGCCATGGAAGATCCAAGGCTTCGTGCGAAAATTGTATCGGTCCATGAGAATACACCTGCAAATGAGATGAAAGAGATTATCGATGACATTAAAGAGAGCCCGGCAATTGATCAGGCATTTGCATTTAGTGAACGTTATTTACATAAAGCTTTAGAAGTGATAAAACCGTTGCCTCGTGGACAAGCGAAATACGCATTGCAAAATGTTGCAAAGTATATCGGAAAACGAAAATTTTAATTGTTTTTTCTTAAAATAAAATAATCTCTCCATTTTAAAACTATTGCACAATTGTGATAAGGGTGTTACTATGTGTGTGGGGATATACAATTACATACATAATTCAGAAGTGGAGAGATTTTTATGGAAAAAACATTTCTAATGGTAAAACCAGACGGTGTACAACGTGCTTTCATTGGGGAAATTGTAGCTCGTTTTGAAAAAAAGGGCTTTCAATTAGTTGGTGCAAAGTTAATGCAAGTAACACCAGCAATCGCTGGCGAGCATTATGCTGAGCATAGAGAAAAACCTTTCTTTGGTGAATTAGTAGATTTCATTACATCTGGTCCTGTATTCGCTATGGTATGGCAAGGTGAAGGTGTAGTAGATACTGCTCGTAACATGATGGGGAAAACAAGACCAAATGAAGCGGCACCTGGTACAATTCGCGGTGATTTCGGCTTAACGGTTGCGAAAAACATTATTCATGGTTCTGATTCTCTAGAAAGTGCTGAACGTGAGATTGGTATTTTCTTCAAAGAAGAAGAGCTAGTAGATTACTCAAAATTAATCAACGAATGGGTTTACTAATTATTTTGAAATAATTTGTAAACGCTTTAATCACTGTGGTAACAGTGAAAAGCGCAAGGAGAGGGTTCATACTCTTCTTGCGCTTTTTTAGTTTCAAATAGTTACGAAGCCATGTTGGTTATGATATATTGATACATAAATAACTTTATGAAAAGGGGAGTAACCGAGATGCGATACATCACAGCTGGTGAATCTCATGGTCCGCAACTTACGACAATTTTAGAAGGTATCCCAGCAGGGTTATCTTTAGTAGCGGATGATATAAATGAAGAATTAGCAAGAAGACAGAAAGGTTATGGCCGTGGTCGACGCATGCAAATTGAAAAAGATCAAGTGCAAATTGTAAGTGGTGTCAGACATGGCTATACGCTTGGAGGGCCAATTGCACTCGTTGTAGAAAATCGTGATTTTACACATTGGACGAAAATCATGGGTGCGGGGCCGTTAACAGAACAAGAAACAAAAGAAATGAAACGACAAATTACAAGGCCAAGACCTGGTCATGCTGATTTAAATGGCGCGATTAAATACGGACATCGTGATATGAGAAATGTACTTGAGCGTTCTTCAGCACGTGAAACAACGGTTCGGGTTGCAGCAGGAGCTGTTGCAAAACGGATTTTGGCAGAATTAGGTGTGAAAGTTGCTGGTCATGTGATTGAAATCGGCGGTGTACAAGCAGAAAAACTTACATATGAATCTATAGAGAAATTGCAAGAGATTACAGAAGCATCCCCTGTTCGTTGTTTAGATGAAGAAGCGGGTCAAAAGATGATGAAGGCAATTGATGATGCGAAAACAAGTGGGGATTCCATCGGAGGAATTGTCGAAGTTGTCGTGGAGGGCATGCCAATTGGAGTGGGGAGCTATGTACACTATGATCGCAAACTGGATGCAAAATTAGCAGCCGCAGTGATGAGTATTAATGCTTTTAAAGGTGTGGAAATTGGTATTGGATTTGAAGCTGCACATCAGCCAGGTAGCCTTGTACACGATGAAATTCTTTGGGGTAAAGAAAAGGGCTATACGAGACGGACAAATCATGCAGGTGGTTTTGAAGGCGGTATGACAACGGGAATGCCGGTCGTTGTCCGCGGCGTTATGAAACCTATCCCAACACTATATAAGCCGCTTCAAAGTGTTGATATTGATACGAAAGAATCTTTTGCCGCAAGCATTGAGCGTTCTGATAGTTGTGCTGTACCAGCTGCTAGCGTAGTAGCGGAAGCTGTTGTTGCTTGGGAATTAGCGAAAGCTTTAGTAGAACAGTTTGGCACGGATCGTATAGATTGTATTCGTGAAAATATTGAGAAACATAATGAATATGCGAGGGGATTTTAATGGAGAACATACATATTCAAACGCAGTCTAAAGAATATGATGTATACGTTGGAAAAGATGCGTTGTCACAATTGACAACGCTTGTTCAAAATATGAAACCAGCTGTTTCTAATGTTATGGTGATTTCTGACGAAGCGGTTGCATCGTTTCATTTAGAAGAAGTTATGAATACGCTGCAAATAGAACAAAATGTTTTTTCATTTATTGTTCCGAGCGGAGAAAAAGAAAAATCATTTGAGAATTATTATGCGGCGCAAACATCAGCGCTTGAAAATGGAATGGATCGTCATTCTTTAATTATTGCGCTCGGCGGTGGAATGATTGGAGATTTAGCAGGTTTCGTTGCCGCGACATTTATGCGTGGTATTCGTTTTGTACAAGTTCCAACAACGTTACTTGCACATGATAGTGCTGTTGGAGGAAAAGTTGCAATCAATCATCCGCTAGGAAAAAATATGATTGGAGCGTTTCATCAGCCGGAAGCAGTTCTGTATCATACGCCATTTTTAAATTCCTTACCGGAAAAAGAGTGGCGCTCAGGATTTGCTGAAGCGATTAAGCACGCTCTTATCGGCGACGTTGAACTGTATCACTGGTTAAAGCGTGAAGTGAAAACGTTAGAAGAGTTAAGAGATGAAAAATTGATATATACACTGAAGCGAGCGATTCCTGTGAAAGCGAAAATTGTAGCACAGGATGAAACGGAACAAGGCGTACGTGCTCATTTGAATTTTGGACATACGCTAGGACACGCTCTTGAAAAAGAAATGGGTTACGGCAATATAACGCATGGTGATGGAGTGGCAATTGGCATGTTATTCGCTATATTTTTAAGTGAACAAATCTACAAAGTAGACCTTGGTTATAGAGAGATGAAGCGGTGGTTTGCTCAGTATGGTTATCCGAATATGCCAAGTCACTTGAACATAGAGCGCCTTGTACAAGTGATGAAACAAGATAAAAAGGCGAACGCTGGAATTATTCGTATGGTACTTATGCAGGAATTTGGGGTGGTGAATGTCGTATCTATTTCAGATGAGACCGTTCACGCTGCATTAGAAGCATTTCAAAGAGAGGGGGAATTTATTTGATTCGCGCAATTCGCGGCGCGATTACCGTTAAACATAATGAAACTGGGGAGATATTGACTGCAACAGAGCGTTTAGTGAAAGAAATAGTAAATGAAAATGGAATCTGTCCCACTGATATTGTATCGGTGTTAATTTCTACGACAGCTGATATAAATGCGTGCTTTCCAGCTGCGGCATTAAGACGTGTGGAAGGCTTTACTTATGTACCGGTTATGTGCGTAAAAGAAATAGAAGTACCGAATGCTTTGCAGAAATGTATTCGTGTAATGATGACGGTCATGACAAAGCAAATGCAGCATGAAGTGAAGCATGTATATTTAGAGAAGGCGACAGAGCTGCGGCCTGATCTATCAAAATGACAGGGGGAAGTAGAATGAGAGTAAAAGAGCAATTGCTAACTTTGAAAGCATATGTACCTGGACGAAACATTGAAGAAGTAAAGAGACAATATGGATTATCAAAAATTGTAAAATTAGCATCGAACGAAAATCCATTCGGATGTTCTAAGCGTGCGATAGAAGCGATAGGCTCATTAGCTTCACAATATGCTTTATATCCAGATGGAGCGGCTTTCGAGCTTCGTGAAAAGGTAGCAGCCCACCTTCATGTGAAACCACAGCAACTATTGTTTGGTAGTGGATTAGATGAAGTAATTCAAATGATTAGCCGTGCTTTGTTGCAAAAAGGTACAAATGTTGTGATGGCAAATCCGACATTTTCGCAATATCGTCATCATGCTGTGATTGAAGGGGCAGAAGTGCGCGAAGTACCATTAAAAGATGGAATTCATGATTTAGATGCAATGCTAAAGCAAATTGATGAAAGAACACAAATCGTTTGGATTTGTAACCCGAACAATCCAACAGGAACGTATGTAGAAAAGCAAAAGTTACTTTCATTCTTAGAGGCAGTGCCAAAGACAACGCTTGTTATTATGGACGAAGCGTACTATGAGTATGCAGGAGCAGAAGATTTCCCACAAACGTTACCGCTTCTTGAAAAATATGAAAATGTAATGGTATTACGCACATTTTCAAAAGCGTATGGATTAGCAGCTTTCCGAATTGGCTATGCAGTTGGAAATGAGAAGTTGATTCAACAGCTAGAAGTAGCAAGGCTACCGTTTAATACTTCGGCAGTTGCTCAAGTTGTTGCAAGCGTAGCGGTAGAAGATCAAGCGTTTTTACAAGAATGTGTGAAATTAAATAAAGAAGGCTTACAGCAGTATTATACATTCTGTAAGGAGTACGATGTATTTTATTATCCATCACAAACAAATTTCATCTTCTTGAAGCTTGGTCTTCCTGGTGATGAGGTATTTGAAAGATTGATGCAAAAAGGATATGTTGTTCGCTCTGGAGGAGCGTTCGGCTTACCGGATGGTATTCGCATTACTGTTGGCCTAAAAGAAGAAAATGATGAGATTATTGGGTTGCTTACGGAACTTGTGAAAGAGGAAGTAAAAAAAGAAGAAACATACTCTTAAGAAAAAACGACTCCAGTTATAGGAGTCGTTTTCTTTCTCTATATTTGCACGATGAAGAAGGAAAGCGGTACAATAAAGATAGATGATATACGTGAGCAATGAAGCATATTGTAACAATTGAAAGAGGTGAGAAAGGTGAAAGAATTAATAAAGTGTAAAAGTGGTTTAAATGGAACCATTGCTGTTCCTGGAGATAAGTCTATTTCACATCGTGCTGTTATGTTTGGAGCAATAGCAGAAGGAACAACAAAAATCTCGAACTTTTTACAAGGAGAAGACTGTTTAAGTACGATTTCTTGCTTTCAAAAATTAGGGATAACGATTGAACAAAATGGAAACGATGTCACTGTATATGGAAAAGGGCTAGATGGTTTACGGGAACCAAAAGACGTACTAGATGTGGGAAATTCGGGAACGACGATTCGTCTCATGCTCGGTATTTTAGCGAATGCACCTTTTCATTGCACTGTAATTGGAGACTCATCGATTGGAAAACGTCCAATGAAGCGTGTCACAGGTCCGCTTCGTGAAATGGGGGCTAAAATTGATGGGAGAGAAGATGGACAATATACTCCCCTGTCTATTCGTGGGGGAAATGTAAAAGGTATACACTATCATTCTCCTGTAGCAAGTGCACAAGTGAAATCAGCTATTTTACTTGCTAGTTTACAAGGAGATGGTGTGGCGTCCGTAACTGAGCCTTTGCAATCGCGTGATCATACTGAGCGGATGTTACGTGCGTTTGGATGTACTGTGGATGTACAAGGACTAACGGTTTCTTTACAAGGTGGTCAATCACTTTTTGCAACGGACATTGAAGTGCCAGGAGATATTTCTTCAGCTGCCTTTTTCTTAGTAGCAGGTGCCATTGTACCAAGTAGTAAAATTGTATTGAAAAATGTTGGTTTAAACCCAACGCGAACAGGAATTTTAGATGTACTATCGGAAATGGGAGCAACCATTTCGATTAACAATATTCGTAATGAAGAGTTTGAACCATGCGGAGATATTACAATTGAAACATCCAAACTGAAAGGAATTGAAATTAGCGGTTCTCTCATTCCGAGGTTAATTGATGAAATTCCTATTATTGCTTTACTCGCAACACAGGCACAGGGAACAACAATTATTAAAGATGCTGAGGAATTAAAAGTAAAAGAAACAAACCGCATTGATACAGTTGTTGATGAGCTCAAAAAACTAGGTGCACGGATAGAGGCAACGAAAGATGGCATGATTATTTATGGAAATCAGGCATTACACGGAAATGTTGTCGATAGTCATGGAGATCATCGCATCGGCATGATGCTGGCAATCGCTTCCTGTATAGCAGGTGAAGAGGTGGAAATTGAAAATAGTGATGCAGTTGCTGTGTCATATCCAAACTTCTTTGACCAGTTAGAAGCGCTGCAAAGTTAAAAGAATCTTTTCTATATAAATACAAATTAAAAAAACGACAAAACCCTTCTTTTTAGGTGGGAGAGAGCATCCGACCATGCATAGAAGCGGTCAGATCCTTTTCCTGCCCCAGACACAGTGAAAACAAAGAGAGAAAACGAGTGCAGGTCACCTTTTGGTATCCATAGCCGCGGCTTATATGTCGAAAAATCAAAATAGATTTATATAGTTGAGAGGATTCTTTTCTTCTTCTTTTTGGTTGCTTACCGCACAACAGTTGTTTATCATTAATGAACAGAAGAGTATATTATGAGTGTTAAAGGAGATATTTATGCGAAAGTTTGAACAAGCTGTTTCTTACATTGAAAACGGCGAAGTAGAAAAAGGATTACAACAATTAAAAGAACAAGTGAAACAAGGGACAGACGAGGAGAAATATGACATTTCTCGTTACTATCATACGCTTGGATTTATTGATGAAGCGTTAGCGATTATAGAAGATTTACGTTTGTTATATCCTGAAGAAAGTGAGTTTACGTTATTTTTAGCAGAATTATATATTGATTTAGATAAAGAAGATGAGGCAATTGAAGTGCTTCATGATATTGCGGAAGATGATGAACTCTATGTTCAATCTCTATTACTTGTAGCTGATTTATTTCAAATGCAAGGCTTTGATGATGTTGCGGAACAAAAGCTATTAAAAGCAAAAGAGCTGATGCCAGAAGAGCCTGTTATCACATTTGGACTAGCCGAATTGTATAGCAGCAAAGGTGAGGATCAAAAAGCAATTGCCTATTATCAGTCATTGTTAGCGGAGCATAAAGTGATGGGTGGTGTTGTGATTGCACTCCGCCTTGCAGAAACTTTAAGTGCAATTGGGAAATGGGAAGAAGCAATTTCTTATTATGAAGAAGGATTAGAAGAGCAAAAAGATATTCATTCTCTATTTGGATATGCATTCACGCTATATCAAGGAGAAGAGTATCAAAGAGCGATTGGGGTATGGCAAGAGTTAAAAGAACTAGATCCAGAATACGCTTCTTTATATATGTATTTAGCAAAATGCTATGAAAAAGAAGGTATGCTGCAAGAAAGCTATGAAACGCTTCAAGAAGGTATCAAAATCGACGAGCTGTCTGTACCACTTTATGTAGAACTTGCACATATTACTGCAAAACTAGGTAGATTAAGTGAAGCGGAAGAGTTACTGCAAAAAGCATTGAAACTTGATCCAAGTCATTTAGGTGCAATTTTGAAATATGCATATATTTTAAAAGAACAAGAGAAATATGAAGAACTAATCAATGTTGTGGAAAAAGCAATTGATAATGGGGAACAAGATACACAATTGCTTTGGGATCTTGCGTTTGCGAAAAAACAATTAGAAATGTATTCAGATGCATTAAAGCACTATGAAAGTGCATATACTTCTTTTAAGAATCATCCAGATTTCTTGGAAGAGTACGGTTATTTCCTGTTAGAGGAGGGTTTGCGAAAAGAGGCGAAAGAAGTATTTACAAGCTTGATACAACTAGACCCGACACAAATTCACATTGAAGAATTGCTATATAATTTAGAGGATTTTTCATAAAGTGGAAGGAAACTGAATGCTGCTTCTTGAATCTAAATAAGTAAGAAAAAGAAAGACAGAGGAGGGATTAAGCGCTATGAATACCCCTGTTTCTGTAAACGAGAAGAAGGATTTTGTAAAATGGTTTTTAAACAATTACCAACTGAAACAGCGTGAATGTGTATGGATTTTAAATTATTTAATGAGTCACGATCAATTAATGCATAAAGTCCATTTCGTAGAACATGCGAAATATTGTCCCCGAGGTTTGGTGATGTCAGCAAATTGTGTAAAAGACACACCATTTCATTTCTTTAAACAAAATGTTATGACGACGGATGCAGAAAAGTCGTTTCATGATATTCGTTTAAATCGAGATGAAGATATTTATATTCAACTTAATTTTAAATCTTCGTTTCAAAATGCAAATTATGTTGCGGTATTAGAAGAAAATCCATATTTACCAAAGCATATTGAAGTAAATGAAAAAGATCGTTTACTTGCAGAGCGATTTTTAGAAGAAAGTATATATTCATTTCGGAGGGACCGACTTTTAAAGTTAATTGATGAGGCGCTGGATAGTCAGGATAGGGAAACTTTTTGTAAGTTGACGGAGGAATTAAAGGGCTTGTAAGGAAGACTACTGTTTAATTTTGACAATTTTTCGACTGTTCAAAAGAAAAACTACCTATATTAGGTAGTTTTTCTTTTTTTACCTGTTTCAGTATGGTTTAATATATATAAAGTGAAAGTTCTGTCATTTAGAATGGGATAAAGTGAAAATTTCGTTAGTGGAGTATCTTACTGCCCACAAATAGCGGGATAAAAGGCAAAGGGGGGGATATATTGTGAAATGGGCTGTAAAAGATGCAGAGCAATTTGAACAAGCAAGAGAGTATATAGATACAGGTATTATACCCCTTCTTTCTATTTCAGTTGCAAAAGAAATGAAGTCTATTGTAGAACAAGGAGAATTCATTATAGCGTTAAGTCGGGAATTAGAAAGGGAATATAAAGGAAGGGTGCTTCTACTACCCGCATTTACTTATTTAACAGAACAACAAGAGCTGGAACAAGAACGCTTGCAAGACTGGACAAACCATCTCAAAGAGCAGGGGTTGAAACATATTGCTTATGTTACAAGTGACTTTGCATGGAAAGAAGCTAAGGATGCATTAACAGGAAATTTATTTTGGCTACCAGCTCTATCACTAGAACAATTCAGTGATCAAGCGAAAAGAGAAGTAATTCATGCCCATATAAAAAACATAATGGATTTATTGACAGAAAAGTGGGAAAATAAATAATAAGCAGATAGTTCCCATGATTATGAGTAGTATGATATTGACCTGTGCATTGCGGTATTATATCATGATAGTGTCCTAGTTTTTATTTTTTATATTGTTTTGTCACGGGGGGACAATTTCTGATAGAGGGGGGAAATTTTCGTGAGCGAGAAGGAACATCGTGTGTCAAGAAGACAATTTTTAAACTACACACTTACAGGTGTAGGAGGATTTATGGCAGCTGGGATTTTAATGCCAATGACGCGCTTTGCACTTGATCCAGTTTTAAGGAAAGAAGCAGGGGGAGAAATGGTTGCTGTTGCTCAAGTAAAGGAGATTACAACGGAACCAAAACGCTTTGACTTTAAGGTGAAGCAGGTTGATGGATGGTATAAATCCGAAGAGCCAAAATCAGCATGGGTGCATAAAGATGAAAGCGGAGACATTATGGCGTTTTCTCCGGTTTGTAAGCATTTAGGATGTACGGTGAACTGGAATTCAGACAAGTCACATCCTAATCAATTCTATTGCCCATGTCACGGGGGGCGTTACACAAAAGATGGTATGAACATAAAGGGAACACCGCCTCTTGCTCCGCTTGATGTGTATGAATCCAAAGTGAAAGATGGAACGCTTTATTTAGGAAAGGCAAAGCCAAGAGGGGGTGCGAAATAGATGTTGAATAAAATTTATGATTGGGTGGACGAGCGGTTAGATATTACACCGTTGTGGCGTGATATTGCCGACCATGAAGTGCCCGAACATGTAAACCCAGCGCATCACTTTTCAGCATTCGTCTACTGCTTTGGAGGATTGACGTTCTTTGTTACTGTTATTCAAATTTTGTCAGGAATGTTCTTGACGATGTATTATGTACCAGACATTAAAAATGCCTGGGAATCAGTTTATTATTTACAAAATGAAGTTGCATATGGACAAATTGTTCGTGGTATGCACCATTGGGGTGCCAGTCTTGTAATTGTGATGATGTTTTTACATACACTTCGAGTTTTCTTCCAAGGTGCATATAAAAAGCCTCGTGAATTAAACTGGATTGTCGGTGTTCTTATTTTCTTCGTTATGTTAGGTCTTGGTTTTACAGGATATTTATTACCTTGGGATATGAAAGCGTTATTTGCTACAAAGGTAGGGATTCAAATTGCAGAGCAAACGCCGCTTATTGGTCCTTACATTAAAACGTTACTTGCCGGTCATTCCGAAATTGTCGGCGCTCAAACATTAACTCGCTTCTTTGCTATTCACGTATTCTTCTTGCCAGCAGCATTACTTGGGCTCATGGCATTCCACTTCATCATGATTCGCAAACAAGGTATTTCCGGTCCACTATAAGAAATTGTTAGGTTTAAAAGGGGAAAAGAATTGAATTGAAGGAGGGAGATTATGCATCGCGGCAAAGGGATGAAGTTTGTCGGAGATTCGCGAGTACCTGTCAATAGGAAACCGAATATTCCGAAAGATTATTCAGAATACCCAGGGAAAACAGAAGCATTTTGGCCAAACTTCTTGTTAAAAGAATGGATGGTTGGTGCGGTTTTTTTAATCGGTTATTTATGTTTAACTGTGGCGCATCCGTCACCACTAGAGAGAATGGCAGATCCTACAGATGCAGGATATATACCACTTCCAGACTGGTATTTCTTATTTCTATATCAACTCTTGAAGTACTCATATGCATCTGGTTCATTTACTGTAATCGGTGCGTTTATTATGCCAGGGATTGCGTTTGGAGCACTATTATTAGCTCCGTTTCTAGATCGTGGTCCTGAAAGACGTCCGTTGAAACGTCCAGTGGCGACAGGATTTATGCTTTTGGCAATTGCTTCTATCATCTTTTTAACATGGGAATCCGTAGCTACACATGACTGGGCAGCTGCAAAAAAACAAGGTGCAATTGTTAAAACGACACCAGTCGATAAAAACGATGAAGGTTATAAACTGATGCAAAAAAATACATGTTTAACATGTCACGGTGATAACTTACAAGGCGGAGCAGCGGCTCCGGCATTGCAAAACTTAACGTTAAAGCCGGAAGAAATCGCAAAAGTTGCGAAAGATGGAAAAGGTGCAATGCCTAAAGGCGTATTTAAAGGAACGGATGAAGAGTTGAAGAAACTTTCGGAATTCGTTGCAAAGTATAATAAAAAATAAGAGAAGAGAAGGCTGACTGCAAATTTGTGGTCAGCTTTTCTCGTATATATAGAAAAGTTTGCTATAATATGCATGAATGTATGTGAAGAAAGTTGAGGGATAATAGCGTGACATTTTTATATTCGATATTGAGAGAGCGTATGTTTTTATGGCTTTTACTCATCATTAATATTTTTGGTACGATTTATGGATATATTTGGTATCAATATCAACTGATTGAAACACCGCTTATTTTTATACCTTTTGTGCCTGATAGTCCAACAGCTAGTTTATTTTTTGTATTTGTATTAATTGCTTTTCTTCAGAAAAAAAACTGGGGGCTAATGGAGGCCCTAGCTATTGTAACTTTATTTAAATATGGTGTATGGGCTGTGGTGATGAACGTACTACTCATCATTGTACAGGGAGATATCGGCTGGGCTGGCTACATGTTAATTGCTTCCCACGGTGCAATGGCAATTCAAGGGTTATTATATGCACCGTTTTACCGCATAAAGTGTTGGCATTTCGTTGTTGCAGCGGTTTGGACCGTACATAATGACATCATTGATTATGTATTTAGACAAATGCCAAGATATGGCGTGCTAGATGCATATTATCAACCAATTGGCTATTTTACATTTTGGCTTAGCATTCTGGCACTAGGAATTACCTATTATTTATGCATGAGAAAAGGACGTCTGCAGTTTTCCCTATAGTGGTTCAAATATCTCTGTTCTATTCTTGTCCACCCCAACATATTTTGTACTAGTAGTTATAGGGGGGACCGGAATGAAGAGAGTATTAATTGGAATGGTGGCATTTCTGCTTATATTGTTTCCTGTACGTATATATGCTGAAAACTGGAATGAGTTAACGGGGATATTAGATGATTCTTTGCAGTTTGTAAAACAAGAAGAGTATAAGAATGCAACACAAGTGTTGAAGCATTTTTCAGAGCAATTTTTATTGCGAGAGAACGCGAAGAAAGAGAAACTGTCACCAAAGCACTTCCGAACGATTTCTCTTGCGTATGACCGAGCGCAGCAATCGCTAGCGGAACAAACCGTAAGTCAGCAGATCAAAATAGATGATGTATTGGCATTGCAACTTGCAGTAGATGCGGAAGTATCTAAGTATCAACCACTTTGGATTGAGCGAGAAGAGCATATAATGGGTGCGTTTGCAAAAGTAGAAAAAGCAACTCAAGCAGAGGATGATGGGCAGTTTCAAATATCATTAAATACATTCTTGCATGAATTTGATGTAATTTATCCGAGTTTAATGATTGTCTTGCCAGAAAATCAATTACAGCGTGTGAATGCACATTTATCTTATTTAGATGAATTTCGTAATGTCATGTTAAAAAACAAAAGTGGACAAACGCAAATTGGCATTATAAAAGGGGATTTACAAAAAATATTTCGAACGGCAAAGAAGGATGAAGTAGATTCTTCGCTTATCTGGTTTATGACGATTACCGGTGGGCTCATTCTGTTTACATTAACATACGTTGGTTGGAGAAAATATAAAGGTGAGAAAGCAAAACGCAAAAGCGCAATGCACTCTAAAAACCGATAACATTGTCAATTATGAAACGGATTGTAAGGTTTCTTAATTGACAATGTTAGGAGAAAAAAATAGAATTGATAGTATTACAATTACGACTTCAATGGAGGTTCATGATGGCTTTTTACTTAATTTACTTCGCGATCATTATGATCATACCGTTGTATGCACAGTCTAAAGTGCGAAGTGCTTATAGTAAGTATTCACAAGTGTATTCAACATCAGGTATGACAGGCGCGGAAGTGGCTCGCAAAATTTTAGATGAAAATGGTTTGTACAATGTCGCTGTAGAAGAAACGCCAGGACATTTATCAGATCACTATGATCCAACAGCAAAAACGGTTCGCCTGTCGACGGACAACTACTATGGTCATTCGGTTGCTGGAACAGCTGTTGCAGCTCATGAAGTAGGGCATGCGATACAAGATGCGAAAGATTATAGTTTTATGCGTTTTCGTCATTCGCTAGTTCCGGTTGCAAACTTTGGGTCTAACATGTCATGGGTGTTCATTATGATTGGTATGTTTGCACAAATGACAAATCTATTGTTGTTAGGAATTATTTTAATGGCAGCAGGTGTACTTTTCCAACTTGTAACATTGCCAGTTGAATTTGATGCTTCAAAACGCGCAATGAAGCAAATTGAAGCGTTTGGTATTGTGTCAACAGATGAATATGGGCAAGCTCGTAAAGTATTAAATGCAGCCGCCTTAACGTACGTTGCAGCAGCAGCCGTAGCAGTATTTGAACTGCTTCGTTTATTATTAGTTTACACAGGCATGCAGCGCAGTGACGATTAAAGACTATCGGTTCCGATAGTCTTTTTTATTGGAAGAATGCCCTCGTATTCTAAAAGGATACGAGGGCATTCTTCCTTTATCTTGGTAATTCAAATTTAACTGTTTGACTTTTTGCGGTATCCTGTAAGCTCATATCAACTGTTGGACCAAATTCTAACGTGAATCTTTTGTAGAAATTCAATTCACCTTTACGGAATAAGAATACGGAAATCTTTTCGCCTTTTTCGCCAGGTTTAATTTCATTCGGTTCTTTTGGTTCTACATGTAATTCTGGTAAGAGAATCCCGCGATTATCGTCAATATGTAATTTTGTATATATTTCCATGGAATATTATACAATTAATGTTTAAATATCGCAATTTTCTTTCGGAAGTGAATAAAGAGAATAATTTGTATATTGATTGACGGAAATAAGACGTCATTCTTGGCTAACATAGTGTAATGATTTTATAAGAGAAAGTTATAATAAAGGTAGTTAAAGTGATCATGAATGAAGGTGATGATTGTGCAATATCCAGATTTATTAGTGAGAGGTGTGAAAGAGCGAAGTGCCGCTTATCCATTAGAGGGCTTTGTGTATGGACAAGGGCCAGAACAACCAAAACTGATGTTTGTAGGAGAAGCACCGGGAGAAACAGAAATTCATAATGGTGTTCCTTTTAGTGGAAGAGCGGGAATTCATTTAATGGAATTTTTGGAGCGAATTGGTGTGACAAGAGAAGAAGTATATATTACGAGTGCTGTGCGCAGTCGCCCTTATAAATGGAGAGAGAAACGAGAGCGAAATGGACAGGTTGTACAGCGGAAATATAATCGAACGCCGAACCAACAGGAAATACTTGCGCATGCTCCTATATTGGATTATGAAATGGAACACATTCAGGCACCGATTATTGTGACACTAGGAAACATTGCTTTAAAG
Organism: Bacillus sp. DX4.1; assembly: GCF_030348195.1. Lineage (NCBI taxonomy): Bacteria > Bacillati > Bacillota > Bacilli > Caryophanales > Bacillaceae > Bacillus > Bacillus sp. DX4.1. Next base: position 1,550,894 of record NZ_JAUCFT010000008.1, read on the forward strand.
CGTCTTGCAGGACCAGATAAAAAGATTTCCGATATTCATGGGCAATTATTGCAGCAGCCAGTGCGCAAATTAAGAAACAATCAAAGCACAGAGTATATATGGACGGAGAAAGTATGTAACATTTTTCCGACTTTTCATCCAGCTTCTATTTTTTATAATCGAAGTTTATTGGAATTAATTTATGAGGATTTAGAAGTATTGAAGAGATACATACAGTGAAAATTCTTCTATCATGTACATGGACAGGCAACGAAATAAAAAGCTATCTGGTTCGATAGCTTTTTATTTATGCTAAGCTTCTCGTTAATTATGTAATGGATTTTTATTTTCATCCAATGTAAAACCTTCTCCAACCACATCATGGACATCACTTACCGCTACGAATGCATGTGGATCAACAGAAGTAATGATATTTTTCAGTTTTACAATCTCATTTTTCCCAACTACGCAATAGAGAACATTTCGTTCGATTTTTGTATAGGTACCAACCGCTTTTAAAAAAGTTGCCCCACGTTCCATTTCTGACAAAATTTTAGCTGCAATTTCATCATTTTTCTCGGAAATAATCGTTGCTCCTTTTGCAGCATATGCTCCTTCTTGCATAAAATCGATAACTCTTGCCCCGATAAAGACAGCAACTAATGTATACATGCCTTCACGATAGGATAAGTAAGTAAGGATAGAGATAGCAATGACAACTGCATCAAACATAAACATCGTTTTACCCATACTCCAGCCAATATATTTATGTGCTAACCGTGCGATAATATCGACGCCGCCCGTTGTACCACCATATTTAAATATAATTCCAAGTCCAATTCCGATAAATGCGCCGGCGAATAATGCCGCTAACGTCATATCATTTTGTAAGTTTAAATGTAAATTTAGCGATTCATAGCGCTGGAAAATCCAAAGAAATAAAGAGACGCTAAACGTTCCAATTAATGTGTATAAGAAGGTTGTTCGTCCGAGCAACTTCCAGCCAACGAAAAAGAGAGGGATATTTAAGATTAAGTTTGTATAAGAAGGATCGAGTGAGAATAGAAAGTACAGTAATAACGTAATTCCTGTAAATCCACCTTCTGCTAGATGGTTTTCAATATTAATATTGACGATACCAAAAGAAAAAATAGCGGAACCGATCAGAATAAAAATAATGTTTCGAATCTTTAAATTGGTTTTCATGTAGCATGCCCCCTATTATGTAGTTGTCACTCCGCTCCGCTGAAACGGCTAAATAAGAAGAAAAAATGAAGAAAAAGCAAACCAACCATAAGAGCCTGATTGGTGAGGGCTAACCTTTGGCATAAAAAGCACATGCAAAAGAAAGTTTCACTTTACCCCGCTCAAACGGTTGGTAAGAAGCAAGAGCAGGGTGAAAAAGCAAACCAGCCATAAGAGCCCGATTGGTGAAGACTAATCTTTTGCATGAAAAGCACATACAAAAGAAAGTTTCACTTTATTATAGTCTATCCAAAAAAACGTGGCAAATGGAGCGGAAAGTGGAATAATATTTGTCAAATCGTGATGAATTGGCTAACATGAAAGAAGAAGGATTAGAGGTGAATAATATGGAACAAAAAACGATGAAAGATATGCAGAAGGAAGTAGATGCATATATTGGTCAATTTAAAGAAGGGTATTTCAGCCCGCTTGCTATGATGGCTCGTTTAACAGAAGAAATGGGTGAACTTGCAAGAGAAGTAAATCATTATTACGGTGAAAAGCCAAAAAAAACGACTGAAAAAGAACGAACAATTGAGGAAGAACTTGGAGATGTATTATTTGTTATGATTTGCATGGCAAATAGTTTACATATTGATTTAGAAACAGCACATAACATCGTAATGAATAAATTTAATACACGTGATAAAGATCGCTGGACACGTATTGAAGAAGGAGAGAAAGAAGAATGAAAGACATTAGAGTAATTATTGCAGGACCGAGAGGACGCATGGGGCACGAAGCGGTACTTCTTATGGAAAAAACACCACATTTTCAATTAGTAGCAGCGATTGATTATAAACATGGTGGCGAAAAGATTGCTAACATTGCTGGAATGCCTGCATTGGATGCACCAATTTATGCGGATTTACATACTTGTTTAAACGAAGTAGAAGCGGATGTACTACTAGATTTAACAACACCAGAAGTAGGGAAAAAACATGTAACGCTTGCTGTGGAACATGGTCTGCGTTCTGTAATTGGGACGACAGGTTTTACTGAAGAAGAATTACAACACTTAACTGAGACTGCAAAAGAAAAACAAGTCGGTACAATTATCGCTCCAAACTTCGCAGTTGGTGCGGTATTAATGATGAAGTTTTCTCAAATGGCAGCGAAATATTTCCAAGATGTTGAAGTTATTGAATTACATCATGATCAGAAGTTAGATGCACCGTCTGGAACCGCTGTGAAAACGGTAGATTTAATTCGCCAAAACCGTGAGTCAAAACAGCAAGGTCATCCAAATGAAACGGAACAATTAAAAGGTGCACGTGGTGCAAATGTGGATGGCATTCACATTCATAGTGTGCGTTTACCAGGACTTATTGCGCATCAAGAAGTATTGTTTGGCGGAGATGGACAGATGTTAACAGTTCGTCATGATTCTTTCAACCGTGCATCATTTATGTCAGGTGTAAAATTATCCATCGAAACAGTAATGGAGCTTGATCATCTTGTATACGGTTTAGAAAACATTATCGACTAAAGGGGAGACTACCGATGAAGATTGCCTTAATTGCACACGACAAAAAGAAAGATGATATGGTTTCGTTCGCATACGCATACAAACCAATCTTCGAAAAACATGAACTCTTTGCAACAGGAACAACAGGTCTTCGTATTATGGAAGCGACTGGTATGTCTGTAACAAGATATCAATCCGGTCCTCTTGGCGGTGATCAAGAAATTGGTGCAATGATTGCGAAAAACGATTTAGATATGGTGATCTTCTTTCGGGATCCACTAACGGCACAACCACATGAGCCGGATGTGAATGCATTACTTCGTTTATGTGATGTGTACGCGATTCCCCTTGCAACGAATATGGCAAGTGCTGAGATGTTAATGCATGCATTAGAACGAGGAGATTTAGACTACCGAAAGCTAAGAAAATGAGGGGAACAATTATGAGTGGATTACATATATTAGCGTTTGGAGCCCATGCCGATGATGTTGAAATCGGTATGGCTGGCACCATTGCGAAATATACAAAACAAGGATATGAAGTTGGTATTTGTGATTTAACAGAAGCTGACTTATCTTCGAATGGAACGGTAGAATTGCGGAAACAAGAAGCACTAGCAGCTGCTCATATTATGGGAGTGAAAGAGCGTATAAACTTAGCGATGCCGGACCGTGGTTTATATATGAAGGAAGAGTATATAAGAGAAATCGTGAAAATTATTCGAACATATAAGCCCAAGCTCATCTTTGCACCTTATTACGAAGATCGTCATCCGGACCATGCAAATTGTGCAAAACTTGTAGAAGAGGCTGTATTTTCAGCGGGTGTTCGTAAATATATGCTGGAAATTCCACCGCACCGTGTGCAATCGTTTTATTACTATATGATCAATGGTTTTCATAAACCCAATTTCTGTATTGATATTAGCGAGCATCTTACTGAAAAAGTGTCGTCATTAGAAGCATATGAAAGCCAATTTACAACGGGTAGTGATGGCGTAAAGACACCTTTAACGGAAGGATATGTTGAAACGGTTATTGCTCGTGAAAAAATGTTCGGAAAAGAAGTTGGGGTTATGTATGCAGAAGGGTTTATGAGCAAAAAGCCAGTTTTGTTACATGCGGATTTAATAGGGGGGATATAAATGAAATTGAAAATAGGCATTACATGTTACCCTTCAGTTGGTGGTTCTGGAGTTGTCGGAACGGAGTTAGGAAAACAATTAGCAGAACGCGGACATGAGATTCATTTTATTACATCTGGTCTGCCATTTCGGTTGAATAAAGTATACCCTAACATTTACTTTCATGAAGTAACGGTAAATCAATATTCCGTTTTTCAATATCCACCATATGATTTAGCATTAGCAAGCAAAATGGCAGAAGTTGCACAGAGAGAACAATTGGATGTTTTACATGTGCATTATGCGATTCCACACGCAATCTGTGCGTATTTAGCAAGGCAGATGATTGGAGAGAACATAAAGATTGTTACTACGTTACATGGGACAGATATTACGGTACTTGGATCGGATCCATCCTTAAATAATTTAATTCGTTTTGGAATTGAGCAATCTGATGTTGTAACAGCTGTATCTCGTTCATTAATTGAAGAAACAGCTGAGCTTGTGAAGCCGAAAAAGGATATCCAAACTGTATACAATTTCATTGATGAACGAGTGTATTTCAAACGTGATATGTCGCAACTTAAGAAAGAATACGGCATAAAAGAAGATGAAAAAGTGCTAATTCATATTTCGAATTTCCGAAAAGTCAAGCGTGCGCAAGATATCGTACAGTCATTTGCTCGAATTGTAAAACAAGTTAAGACAAAGCTATTGCTTGTTGGGGATGGTCCTGAGTTTTGTACTATTTTACAACTTGTGAAAAGTTTACATATTGAAGAACATGTTTTGTTTTTAGGGAAACAGGATAATGTAGCTGAGCTTCTTGCGATGAGTGATTTGATGTTGCTTTTATCAGAAAAAGAAAGCTTTGGTCTTGTCTTGCTTGAAGCAATGGCATGTGGTGTGCCTTGTATCGGTACGCGCGTTGGTGGTATTCCGGAAGTGATTCAACATGGTGAAACCGGATACTTATGTGAAGTTGGCGATATTCATGGAATAGCGGAGCAAGCAACCAAGTTACTTAAAAATGAAGAACTCCATCGTAATATGGCACAGCGAGCAATGGAAGCTGTATATGAACAATTTCGTTCAGAAAAAATTGTTTCACAATATGAAGCGATTTACTATGACATACTAAGGGATGACAAAAATGAAACAATTTAAACGAGCTGCATTGATTATTGAAACATTAAAGCAGCATGGTTTTGAAGCGTATTTTGTTGGAGGGAGCGTTCGTGATTCTATTATTGGACGACCAATTGGTGATATTGATATCGCAACATCCGCCCTTCCAGAAGAGGTAATGCGTCTGTTTCCACGGCACGTTCCTGTCGGTCTTGAACACGGTACTGTCATTGTTGTACAGGAAGGTGTCCCGTATGAAGTGACGACCTTTCGAACAGAGAGTGATTACGAAGATTTTCGACGTCCAAGCAGTGTTCAATTTGTTCGTTCGTTAGAAGAAGATTTAAAGCGTCGAGATTTTACAATGAATGCGATTGCGATGACTGAACATGGAGAAATAATTGATTTGTTCGGTGGACAAGAAGCAATTGCAAAGAAAGAAATTGCAACGGTAGGGAATGCTGCAGATCGTTTTCAAGAAGATGCACTTCGTATGATGCGTGGTATTCGCTTCGTTAGTACACTTGGATTTTCTTTGGAGGAACAAACTAAGCAAGCGATTGAGACATATGGACATTTGCTAGAACATATAGCAATCGAAAGAATTACAGTCGAATTTGAAAAACTATTAACTGGTACATATTGTACAAAAGGGCTTCAGCATTTAATAGCAACCAAGCTATTTGAGCATTTACCATATTTGCAAATGTCAGAATCCACTATTTTGAAAGCGACGCAATATAATTGGGATGCTTTCGAAACGGAAATTGAAACATGGGCATTCTTTTTATATTGTATTGGTGAAGAGCATCCATCTGTTTTCTTACGCCAATGGAAATTTTCAAATAAAAAAATAAAAGATATTGTAGCTGTTATTCTAGCAATTCGTTCTCGAAAAACAAAAGCTTGGGATGCAGTTTCTCTATATAAAACGGGTAATGAGATTGCTTTAATGGCAGAACGAGTGTATCAAGTGATGATAGAGAAGTATGATCTGTCTGCTGCACACGAGGTACAGTCTTTATTTGATGCACTGCCAATTCATAACCGTCAGGAAATGAACGTAAGTGGTAATGATTTATTAGTTTGGACAGAAAAAACACCAGGCCCATGGGTAGCAGAAGTGCTGCAAAATATTGAGGAAGAAGTACTGTATGGAAGATTAGAGAATGAGAAAGAGAACATAAGGGAGTGGCTACAGCGATGCAATCTACTATGAGAAAACAATTACTACAAATTTTTTCTGAAGCAGATGGCGAATTTGTATCCGGTCAAACAATTAGTGACAAGCTTGGCTGCTCAAGAACTGCCGTTTGGAAACATATGGAGGATCTTAGAAGTGAGGGATATGAATTAGAAGCTGTCCGTCGTCTTGGATATCGAATTAATAGTAAACCGGATAAAGTAACAGCAAATGAAATTCAATTGGGCTTACAGACAGAATTTATCGGCAGAACCGTTTATTTTGAGGAATCAGTAGAGTCAACGCAGCATATTGCGGCACGGCTTGCATATGAAGGGGCAGCCGAAGGAACAATTGTTGTGGCTGAAGAACAATTGGCCGGTCGCGGCCGTTTAAGCCGAAAGTGGCATTCACCGAAAGGAACGGGAATTTGGATGAGCATTATTTTACGCCCAACAGTTCCGGTTCATCAAGCACCACAGCTTACTTTATTAGCGGCTGTTAGCGTGGCACAAGCAATCGAAAAATGTACAGGTGTGAATGTGGGCATTAAATGGCCAAATGATATTTTAATTCAAGGGAAAAAAGCTGTTGGCATATTAACAGAGATGCAAGCAGATCCAGATAAAATTAATGCTGTCATTATTGGAATTGGCATTAATGTAAATCAAAAACAGGAACATTTTGCTGATGAAATACAACATATTGCAACTTCTTTAGCAATTGAATTAGGAAAACCAATCGTTCGAGCAGAGCTTATGCAACAAATCTTTTTACAAATGGAAAAGTTGTACCAAGAATATTTGAAAAATGGATTCTCTGTTATTAAACTTCTTTGGGAGAGTTATGCAGTGAGCATTGGAAAAGAAATTACAGCTCGTACGATGAAAGATGCAATTAGCGGTGTTGCAAAAGGAATTACAGCGGATGGTGTACTCATGTTAGAAGATCATGAAGGGCATATTCATCATATTCATTCTGCAGATATAGAAATAAAGTAAAAGGAAGCTTCCGAGAAGGGAGCTTCCTTTTACTTTATCCCGCAGTAATACCCCCATCTCAAAATTCGGCAGGAAGTCAAAAAGTTAGGTGAGGGATAAAGGCCCTCCCACTGATAAAAGTCTCACTTCATGAGCCATACGTATATCATTGTGTGTGCCGGCATAAATAAAATTTCATATACCGAATTAGGAAGGGAATTTGTTTTTTCAAAAAAGTGTAGCAATTTCATTTCCGAGTTTGCTATAATTAGTTCGAATATGGGCAGTATCGCACAGAACTGCACCACTATTCATGCAATGAAGAAAAAATAATTTGGATTCTGCCTTGATCCAACAACGGACTGGGACAGAGGGATGAAATTTGCCGACTAACACAACCCTTCTGCCCTTTTATGGCCAGAGGGGTTTTTTATATGATTTCGGCCATCTCCTCTCTCCTGTATAAAGGAGGAGTAATTTTTGAAAACGAGAACAGATTTTTTGAAAATGAAAGAGAAAGGTGAGCCGATTACGATGCTTACTGCGTATGATTACCCATCTGCTAAGTTAGCGGAAGAAGCTGAAATCGATATGATTTTAGTAGGGGATTCACTCGGAATGGTTGTACTTGGGTATGATTCTACAATTCCGGTAACGGTAGATGATATGATTCATCATACGAAAGCAGTGCGCCGCGGAGCGAAGGAAACTTTTATTGTAACAGATATGCCATTTATGTCTTATCACGTATCTCTGCAAGAAACGATGCATAATGCTCGCCGCATTGTGCAAGAGAGCGGAGCGCATGCAGTGAAAGTAGAAGGGGCTGATGAGGTAGTATCTATCATTCGTTTCTTAACGAATGCAGGAATTCCAGTTGTGGCTCATCTTGGTTTAACACCACAATCTGTTGGCGTATTAGGTGGCTATAAAGTGCAAGGAAAAGATGCTAAAAGTGCGAACAGATTGTTAGAAGATGCAAAAAAATGCGAAGAGGCTGGAGCGATTGCCCTTGTATTAGAATGTGTGCCAATGCAACTAGCTGAGCTTGTATCACAGCAACTAACGATTCCGACAATCGGCATAGGTGCTGGGGCGAAAGTAGATGGTCAAGTGCTTGTTTATCACGATCTCATTTCGTATGGCGTAACGCGTGTTCCAAAATTTGTGAAGCAATATACGTCTGTCCAAGAAGAAATTGTACGTGGAATCTCACAATATGTGACTGAAGTGAAAACGGGACAATTTCCAGGGAAAGAACATTCGTTCACAATGAAAGAGGAAGAATGCTTAGCATTATACGGAGGAAAATAGTGATGAGAATTATTACAACAGTGCAAGAGATGCAGCAAATTGCTGGAGAGATTCGTGCGAGCGGTAAACAAATCGGATTTGTTCCAACGATGGGTTATTTACATGAAGGCCATGGGGCATTGTTACGCCAAGCAAGACAAGAGAATGAAATTGTTATTTTAAGTGTATTTGTGAATCCATTGCAATTTGGACCGAATGAAGATTTAGATCGTTATCCGCGTGATATTGAGCGAGACGAGAAGATAGCGGTAGAAACAGGCGCTGACTACTTATTTTACCCGAGCGTAGAGGAAATGTATCCCGCAGAGCAAACAACAAAAATTGAAGTTGTGAAGCGGACAGATGTATTATGCGGAAAGCAGCGCCCAGTCCATTTTGCTGGTGTTGCGACAGTATTAATGAAGCTTTTTAATGTAACAATGCCAAACCGCGCTTATTTCGGTATGAAAGATGCCCAGCAAGTTGCCGTAATTGAAGGATTCGTGAGTGATTTTAATATTCCGATTACGATTGTACCTGTCGATATTGTCCGAGAAGAGGATGGGTTAGCAAGAAGTTCTCGTAATGTGTATTTATCAGAAAGAGAACGTCAAGAAGCGCCTCATTTATACCGTAGTTTATGTATGGCAAAAGAACGTATTGAAGCGGGGGAACGTAATCCAAGAACGATTACAAGTCTTGTGAAAGAATATATCGAAGTAAATACGCAAGGTATCATCGATTATGCAGATGTATATGCATATCCAAACTTGACGGGAATTGAGACAATCCACGGACGCATCATTATTGCGATTGCAGTGAAGTTTGAAAATGCACGATTAATTGACAATATTACATTAACGGTTGGATAAGGGGGAGCATCGATGTTTCGCACAATGATGAGAGCGAAGTTACACCGCGCGACTGTAACGGAAGCAAATTTAAATTATGTAGGTAGTATTACAATTGATGAAGATTTAATGGATGCAGTAGAAATTGTAGAAAATGAAAAAGTACAAATTGTTAATAATAATAATGGGGCTCGTTTAGAGACATATGTTATTAAAGGAGAGCGTGGTAGCGGTGTTGTTTGTTTAAACGGTGCAGCGGCCAGACTGGTTCAACCAGGTGATAAAGTTATTATTATTTGCTACGGTCTTGTAGCAGCAGAAGAAGTATGCAAGCAAGTACCGAAAATTGCAGTGTTAGATGATAATAATCAGATTATTGAAATGCTGGGTGCTGAAAAAGCCGGCACGATTTTACCCCGCATTAACGGGCAGTAATACCCCCCACCTCAAACTTCGGCGAAAGTAAAGATGATAGGTGGAGGATAAAACTGCCCGTAAAAGCCCGATTGGTGAGGGCTGATAATCAGTGGGGGATGAAAAAAAAACCGACTGATTAAAGTTTCACTTTATAAGCAAGAAAAGCTATCTCTTCACGGGGATAGCTTTTTTTGTTTCTTTTCATTAAGATAATAAAAAACGTGGTATAGTAACAATATATGAATTTCTGTTGTTTGAAAGGTAAGAAATTGAGGTGTTACATATGAATAAGCGTTATGTCGTTGTTGATTTGGAAACGACAGGGAACTCCTGGAAAGATGGGAAGGACAAAATTACACAAATTGCAGCTGTTGTAGTGGAAGATGGAGAAATTTTGGAAATTTTTTCGTCTTTTGTCAACCCAAAGAGAGAGATTCCCCCATTTATTACAGAACTAACAGGGATCGATGAAGATCTCGTGAAACAAGCCCCGCTATTTCGCGATGTAGCGCCGATGATTGTTGAACTATTACAAGGTGCTTATTTTGTTGCACATAACGTTCACTTTGATTGGAATTTTCTAAAGGACGAATTAAAGCAGGCTGGATATCCAGAAGTAAACTGCCCTAAAATTGATACAGTTGAACTGGCACAAGTTATTTTGCCAACTGCTGATAGCTATAAATTACGTGATTTAGCAAAAAAATATGAATTGGAACATGACCAACCACATCGTGCAGATAGTGATGCTCTTGTTACAGCGGAATTATTTTTACAATTTCTAGACAAATTAAAGCAGTTCCCGCTTGTTACATTGCAATCCTTGTATGAACTAAGTGATGTGTTTCAAAGTAATATAGGCGATATTATTTCAGAGAATATTTTAAAGAAAATGATGCATGGCACAGAAGATGTAAAGAAATTCGATATACATCGAAATCTTGCACTTCGAAAACGAAATTACACATTAGCAATGGGAGACGATTGTTTATCTAAATTTGATGCCTTTCTACATAAAGCGATGGAGCAGCTTGCGCAAACGATGTCATCGTTTGAAAAAAGAGAAGGACAGCAGCAAATGATGACGGAAGTATATACGGCGTTAAGAGACTCTCGTTTTTCTTTAATTGAAGCGGGAACAGGTACAGGAAAGACGCTTGCCTATTTACTACCAAGCGTGTATTATGCGAAGAAAACAGAAAAACCTATCGTAATTAGTACACAAACTGTACAGCTTCAACAACAAATGCTTGAAAATGAAATTCCTTTATTACGAAACATATTGCCGTTTCCGTTTGAAGTGGCTCTCTTAAAAGGCAGAAAGCATTATCTTTGTTTACATAAATTTGAACATGCACTGCAAGAAGAAGAGAGGAACTATGATATTGCGATCACGAAAGCAAAAATTTTAGTATGGCTGCTTCAAACAGAATCGGGTGATCGAGATGAGCTCAATATTCCAGAAGGTGGAAAGTTACTATGGGAGCGTATTTGTAGTGACGTATACAGTCCAGGTGGAATGCAGAGTAATTGGTTTAGCCGCTGTTTTTATCAACGTGCAAAAAATAAAGCATTATTTGCAGATATTGTGATTACAAATCATTCTTTATTATTTCAAGACTTTATTAGTGAAGAGCCACTCTTGGCATCGTGCGAACATATTATTTTTGATGAGGCACATCATCTTGAAGAAACAGCAAGCAGAACACTTGGTGAACAGTTTTCATGCATGTATTTTCAACTTGTTTTATCACGTCTAGGTACGTTAGAAACAGATGATGTGTTGGCAAAAGTGTATGAGATGATGAAAAAATCACAATATGCATCACGTTCAACTTTTCGAATGCTGAGCCATAGGCTGAAAGAAATTAAATTTGATGCCGATGAATTATTTCAAATGATACGTACATTTATATTCCAACAAACAAAGCAAGAACAAGGAGCGAGCAATATGCCGCTCGTTTATCGATACGATGCGAAACAAGAAAGAGGAAAGCTATGGAGTAGCATTGTTGAGCTAACCAATCGTTTTGTATACGAATTAAGAAAATTACTTACTTTGTTAGAGAAACAAGCTGATGTACTGCAAAATCAAATGGAGTGGGAGATGCATATTGTTACAGGAGAGTTTATGCATCTGATTGAGTTGTTAAATAAAATGGTTGATTCGATTCAGTTGCTTATTTTAGAACAAACACCGTATGTAACATGGATGGAGACGGAAACGAAAGGTACGATTCATTCAACCGTATTATATGCGCAGCCCGTCCATATAGCAGAAAAGTTTGCCGATGAGTTTTTAACAGGGAAACAAAGTGTAATCTTCACGTCAGCGACATTAACTGTAAATAATACATTCGACTATATAAAAGAAGGACTAGGACTACATGACTTCGCACCAGATACATTAACAGTGCCGTCGCCATTTCATTATGAGGAGCAAGTAAAATTAATGGTTTCAACTGACGTTCCTCTTATTAAGCAAGTAAGTGAGAAAGAGTATGTAAACGAAATGTCTCAGCATATTATGAAAATTGCGAAATCTACAAATGGGAGAATGCTTGTTTTATTTACATCGTATGAAATGTTAAAAGAAACATATGCAAATTTAAAACAAGAAGATGAATTAAAAGATTTTTTATTGCTTACACAAAGTGTTCATAATCGTAGTCGCAGCCGCTTAGTTCGGAAATTTCAAGAGTTTGAAAAGGCGATTCTTTTAGGAACAAGTAGTTTTTGGGAAGGGATTGATATTCCAGGTGAGGCGTTAAGTTGTCTCGTTATTGTTCGCTTGCCGTTTACACCTCCTAGTCAGCCGATGATGCAAGCGAAAAGTGAATGGATGAAAGAAAAAGGAGAAGATGTATTTACAAAGCTTGCACTTCCACAAGCAATCCTTCGCTTTAAACAAGGATTTGGCCGATTGATTCGTACAACGACGGATACAGGAACAGTATTTGTGTTAGACCGTCGTTTAACCACAGCCTTTTATGGAAAACGATTTCTTCAGTCTATTCCTAATGTTCCTCTTTATGAGGGACCATTAGAAGAGCTTTTGCAGAAATTGGAATAGAGTAAAAATATACGCCTGAAGTACATGGTACTTCAGGCGTAAAATGTGGGTAGGAGGAATTTTATTTTTCTTACATCATGTATACAAATGTATTGCTTTTCAATTTGAAACCTTTTTTTGCTGTACATGTCCTGCTATAATAGATTGGTGATGAAGCAGGGGTTGTAAAGAATGTACTCTTATTGTAACCGTATTGCGTTCTTCTATAATTAGAAATTTTTGTGTAACGGAGGAGTTTTCATGGAGAAGAAAATCGAAGTGCTATCAACAACGCGTATTAAATATACGTCCGATTTGTATAAAATTGTTGATAGTTTAAATCGCACTTTAAAAGAGCAGGACCTCATGTTCGGGTTGGCATTAGACGAAAACGAAAAAGAAACAGCAGTATTTACGATATACAGAACGTAGTGATACAATGAAAAAGTGGATCTTTGCCATCATTATCGTTATCGTTGCTATTGGGTTATATGGGGTGCATATTTATAATACGACGATGGAGAAAAAAATTCCAAAAGAGTCGAAAACTATTGAGATGGCAAAGGAAAAAGCCAAGCTCACGAAAGTAGAAAAAGTCGACTACTATAACGGAAAATCTTCATATGCAGTCGTACAAGGTATGGATGAAAAAGGAGAACAAACAATCGTTTGGGTACCTGAGAAAAAAGGAAATGTCCTAGTGCGGAAAAAAAGCGAAGGAATTTCCGAAAAGAAAGCAATGCAAATTGTGGCTAGTGAACGTAAGCCAAAAGAATTTGTAAAGGTTAAATTAGGTGCTGAAAACGATGTTCCATTGTGGGAAATTACATATATTGATCAAGAAGGTCGTTATACGTATTATTATCTAGAATTTCAAGATGGGAAATATGCTGGTTATTACAGCATTGAAAAATAGATGCAGGGGGAAACCACAAATGAAATTAGCAAAGCGAGTAGCTGCTTTAACACCGTCTTCAACTTTAGAGATTACAGCAAAGGCCCAAGCATTAAAAGCAGAAGGCCATGACGTAATCGGACTAGGAGCCGGAGAACCGGACTTTAATACGCCGGAGCATATTATGAATGCCGCACATCAAGCGATGTTAGAAGGACATACAAAATATACGCCAACGGGCGGATTAGTGACGCTAAAACAGGAAATTGCGAAAAAGTTTACTCGTGATCAAGGGTTAGCGTACGACTCTAGTGAAATTATTGTATGTAATGGAGCAAAACATGCTTTATATACATTGTTTCAAGTGTTACTTGACGAAGGAGACGAAGTTATCATTCCAACTCCTTATTGGGTAAGTTATCCTGAACAAGTGAAGCTTGCTGGTGGTGAGCCTGTATATGTAGAAGGCTTAGAAGACAATCAATACAAAATTACACCAGAGCAGCTACGCGGGGCAATTACGGAGAAAACGAAAGCTGTTATTATTAATTCGCCGAGCAATCCAACAGGAATGATCTACAGCAAAGAAGAATTACAACAGCTTGGAGAAGTATGTTTAGAACACGACATTTTAATCGTTTCTGATGAAATCTATGAGAAATTGGTTTATGGCGAAACCGAGTATACATCCATTGCTCAGCTTTCTAATGCATTAAAAGAACAGACAATTATTATTAACGGTGTATCTAAATCGCATTCTATGACAGGATGGCGCATTGGCTATGCAGCAGGTAATAAACAGCTCATTAAAGCGATGACGAACTTAGCAAGCCATAGTACGTCAAACCCAACTTCAATTGCACAATACGGAGCAATTGCTGCATATGCCGGTTCACAAGAACCTGTCGAAATGATGCGTCAAGCGTTTGAAGAGCGATTAAATATCATCTATGATAAACTGATTCAAATCCCAGGTTTCACTTGCATTAAACCACAAGGGGCATTTTATCTGTTCCCGAACGTAAAAGAAGCTGTTACATTAGCTGGTTACGATACAGTTGATGAATGGGCAAAAGCGTTACTAGAAGAAGAAAAAGTGGCGCTTGTTCCAGGAACAGGATTTGGTGCGCCAAATAATGTTCGCTTATCTTATGCAACATCTCTTGAGCAATTAGAGAAAGCATTAGAGCGAATTAATGCGTTTATGAACGATAAAGTGCAAGCTTAAAAGTAACTGTGAACAAATGAAAATGACCTCCCTATCTATAGGGAGGTTTTTTGACGAATTGTGGCAAAAGGAAATGCTAACAGGTGTGTTATACTAGAGATCGAGGTGTTGAAATATGAAGAAGAAAATGATGCTACAATGGTTTGAGCAGGGAAGTATTGCTATTCCAAAGTTGCTTATGATGCATTATAAAAAACTTGGTTTAAATGAGATAGAGTTTATGGTAGTGCTCCATGTGCATACTTTTTTAGAGGCTGGGAATTCTTTTCCAACTCCAGCGGAAATTGCGGAGCGTATGACAATTACAGAAATGAAGAGTATGGAAGTCATTCAAGTATTAATTCAAAAAGGATTTTTAGCACTAGAAGGCGGTCAGAAATCCGAAGCTGGTATATGTGAGAGTTATTCTTTACAGCCACTTTGGGAAAAAATATTATATTTTTTAATGAATGAAAGCATTGAGGAAGAACAAAAAGAACAAAAGGAACTACAAGTAAATTTATATACAATTTTTGAACATGAATTTGGTAGACCGCTATCTCCGTTTGAGTGTGAGACGTTAGCAATGTGGCAAGATCAAGATCAACATCATCCCAATCTAATTCAAGCAGCTCTTCGTGAAGCGGTGATGAGTGGGAAACTTAACTTTCGGTATATTGATCGAATCTTGTTTGAATGGAAAAAGAATGGAATTAAGACTGTTGATCAAGCGCAAGACCAAGGACGGAAATTTAGAGCAAATCAACAGCGCTCGCAGCAAGTATCGAAACAAGAGACAAAATATACAGGGAAAGTCCCTTTTTATAATTGGTTAGAGCAGTAATATAGGAGGACAGGCATGTTAAATAAGACACAAATTCGTCATTGCTTAGATACAATGGCAGAGATGTATCCGGAAGCACATTGTGAATTAAATCATGAAAATCCATTTGAACTTGTCATTGCCGTAGCTTTATCTGCACAATGTACAGATGTACTTGTAAATAAGGTAACGAAGAGTTTATTTCAAAAATATAAGACGCCTGAAGATTATTTAAGTGCTTCGTTAGAAGAATTACAGCAGGATATCCGTTCAATCGGATTGTACCGAAATAAAGCAAAAAATATTCAAAAGCTATGTCGGATGCTACTTGATGATTATGATGGAGAGGTGCCGCAAGATAGAGATGAATTAATAAATCTACCAGGTGTCGGCAGAAAAACAGCAAATGTAGTTGTTTCCGTAGCATTTGGCATCCCAGCTATCGCTGTTGATACACATGTGGAACGGGTGAGCAAGCGTCTTGCAATTTGTCGTTGGAAAGATTCTGTACTAGAAGTAGAGAAAACATTAATGAAGAAAGTACCAATGGAAGAGTGGGGTGTTACGCATCACCGTATGATTTTCTTTGGGCGTTATCATTGCAAGGCGCAGCGTCCGCAATGTGAAGAGTGTCGGTTATTAGAAGTATGTCGTGAAGGCAAGAAGCGGATGAAGGGGAAATGAAGGAATGAAACAAGTATTACAAATACCAGATGAATTTCAATGTATTCCTTTTTTTGAAAGTGATGTAAAGAAGATAGAATATGATACAGATCAATCTTTTGTAGAGTTGTTAGAAAGTACTTATTTTTTATTTGATATAGAGAAGCAATATAAGCCGTGGAGTGAAATAGAAACGAGTATTCCAGCGGTGTTAGATGTGTGGAAAGCGAAGAAAGAGGATATTTCTATACTTTTTCGAAATCGAAAGCGGAAAGAAGCAAAAGAACCGATGATTCAGTTTGCTGCACATTTATTATCAATTTTGCACTGGTTGAATGGACAGCTAGTACCAGGACTGAAAGAGATTGAGAAAGAAATTGAAAAGTTAAAGATAAAGCCTGTTAATTTTAGGGAACGCTATTCATTTATTACAGCGCAACCAGATCATTATCATTCCTTTATTCAAATTACGCAGTTGTATGGAGAAATTGAAAAGCTCTATGTAAAAGCATTACTAATAAAAAAGAAGTCACCGTCTCGCTAGGAGAGGGTGACTTCTTTTTATTGTTGTGGTACCGGATTTGGAGGCTGTACCTCACCTGGTGGTGGGTTAGATCCATCACCAGGCTGTCCTGTAGTCGGTTTATCTGGTTGCTCCGGTTTATCCGGTTTATCCGGTTTATCCGGTTTATCCGGTTTATCCGGTTTATCCGGTTTATCCGGTTTATCCGGTTTATCTGGTTGCTCCGGTTGCTCCGGTTTTTGCTGTTCTTGTTTGTTCTTTTCTTCTTCAGCTTTTTTCTTAGCTTCTTCTTCTTCTTGTTTGCGCTTTTGTTCTTCAGCTTTTTTCTTAGCTTCTTCATTTTGTTTGTTTTTTTCTTCTTCAGCTTTTTTCTTATCGTCTGTACTCTCGCCCGGAATGGTGATGGATGCACCTGCTGCATCACTTGTTCCATTCCCTTTTTTCGCTACTACAGAGAAGCTGTAAGTTACGCCGGGTTTAATACCGCCAAGTGAGGCACTTGTACCACTCACGGATAAACTACCGCTAGAGCCATCGCTTCCTTTATAGCTTGCAGAATAAGAAACATCTGAAGGTCCAGACCATTGTAATGTAACGGTATTAGATGCTTGATCGTAAGCAGGCTTTAAGCCAGTAGGTGGAGCTACTTCTGTTTTCTTCACAGCATCTTGTTTTACACCTTTAATATATAGTTCATCATTGTCGCGATATACCGTATTGGGCATTTCAAAACGAGCGTTATCTGTTGCCAACTCGCTCATCATTGCTTTAAACATACGTGGAGCAATTTGAGTTGAGTTTGACCCAACATAATTTTCAGGACTATCTTTTTCGTATCCTGTCCAAACAGCCATCGTATATTGTGGCGTATAGCCAGCAAACCAACTGTCACGGTTCGCTGAAGCTGGAAGATTATATTTCTTTAATGTTGGTGCATCATAGTTTGTTGTACCTGTTTTACCAGCGATATCGAGAGAACTAATATTTGCTGTTTTACCAGTACCAGATTGAACGACCGTGCGAAGCATATCGGTTACCATATATGCTGTGTAATCTTTCATAACGCGTTTTGCTTTTGGTTTAAAGTTATATTCTTTTCCGTCAGGATAAACCACTTTTGTTACGAAGTGAGGTTTATTGTAAACACCGCCATTACCGAAAGAAGCATATGCACCAGCAACTGCTAACGGAGAGGATTCATTTGTACCAATTGCACTTGATTCTACCGCACCATCTTTACCAAATGTAAGGCCAAGTTCTTGTGCAAAACCTTGTGCTTTTGATAAACCAACTTCTTGTGCTGTTTTGATAGCAGGTACGTTTTTGGACCATTGTAGCGCGTAACGCATTGACATTGGCCCTTCATATCTGCCATTCGCATTTCTAATCGTTTGGCCAGTTGAATATTTATATTCTGAATCATCTAATTGATGATAAGTAGACCATCTCAAGTACTCAATAGCTGGACCGTAGTCAAAGATTGGCTTCATTGTGGAACCAACAGCACGTTCTAAATCCACAGCCATGTTATGACCTTTAAATGTTGCTTTTTTTTCTCCACGACCACTACCAATTGCACGAACTTCTCCAGAAGTTGTATCCATAAAGACAAATGCACCTTGGAATTGATCATTTGGATAGTCCACGAGTTCATCGGTATTCATGATTTTATCTGCATGGTCTTGGGCTTTCGTATCTAACGTTGTATAAATAGAAAGACCATCAGATCCAATATTGACATCTTTTATCTCATTTTCAATTTCTTGTACAACAGCATCAAGGAATCCTTGATATGGCATTTCTGTTGCTTCTTTAGATGGTAGAAGTCCTTCTGTTACAGGAATGTTCATCGCTTCTTCCATTTCTTGCTTCGTAATGAAGTTGTGTCGATTCATTAACGTTAGTACAATGTTACGACGTTTTGTTGCGGCGTCGACGTTTTCGGGTTTTGTTGGGTCATATTTGTTTGGACCTTGTGGTAGGCCAGCAAGCATAGCAGCTTCATGTAATTTTAAATCTTTTAAATCTTTTCCATAATAGTTTTTTGCAGCTGTTGCAACCCCATAAGAACGATTGCCAAGATTGATTTTGTTTAAGTACATTTCTAAAATTTCATGTTTTGAATATTGTTGCTCTAACTTATAAGCTAAATACCATTCTTGCACTTTACGCTTTGATGTTTTTTCAAACGTTAGGAAATAGTTTTTGATTACTTGCTGTGTAATCGTACTACCACCTTGCTTAGAATCACTTGTAAAGTTCTCCAAAATTGCTTTTCCGGTCCGTTTAAAGTCAATACCGTTATGGGTATAGAAACGAGCATCTTCCGTTGCAAGAAATGCACTTTCCACTACCTTTGGAATTTGATCGTAAGTGACATTCGTTCGCTGTTCGGCCCCATATTCATAAATAAATTTCCCATCTTTATCATAAAACTTTGTTGATAGTGGGTTGACAAGTTTTGCTTTATCTAGCTTTGGAGCATCTTTCACCATCACAAAGAAAGCGGAAACTCCAGCAACAAGACCAACAATGCCAATTAATAAGCAAGCAATTAAAAATTTCTTAAAAAAGGAACCCTTTTTCTTTGGCTTCTCCGTTTTATGTGTTTCTTGCTTTTGATTTTGTGCATGTTTTCGTTCTGTACGAGAACGATAATTTTCTGACATTATACTTTCTCCTACCTTTCATTTTCTCCCCAAAAGTCGAAAAAAGAGCCTTATTGTTGACTCTATCACGAAAAATAAACCGTGTCTAGTACGCGAATATAATCGATTCGAGGGTGATAACCGCATGATAACAAGGATCCGTTCTCTTCGATTTCATGTTTTGTAATCGATTTGCGTCCACCGGAATCTTGGCGATTCCAAAATGAAATGACATGTTTTGCATCGAGTAAATAAAATTCATCATAAAGCGTAAATTTAATAATAACAAATGCAATTCCATTATGAGCTACTACTTGTTTCATATGTTCAATTTGATGAAGATGGAAGTTTTGCAACGGAAAACTTGTTTTATTTTTGGTTTCTTTCGCCTCAAAGTCAATGTACCGTCCTTTGTATACACCGTTGTAGTCCGTTGTAGATGGCTGTTTAAAATAAGCCTCTTTTACAACTGCGGCACTTCGAGCAGGGTAATCTACTTTTACAATTTGAAGAGGGGTGGGCTTTTTATGTATACATGCAATATTATGTGTTAAATAATATTGATTTGTTTCATTTAATTCCTCTTCAAGAGACATACCTCTATTACTATAAGTATGCTTTTTTAATTGTGCTTTTTGAGGTTGCAACGCTTGATTGTACCTTTTTCCGTTTGGGTAACGAATGGTCATATTTTGTCCACTCCAACTGCCTAGAATTACTTACAAAGGTGATTATATCAAAAAAAACAAACAAGATGCGATTTTTTTCAAGAGAGGTGTGATGATTTCGAGATGTTTGTACAGGATGAGTATGAGAAAATAAAAAGAGAGCGCAGCGGAATTTCTTGTATGGAAGAAGAGAAATATTTGATAGGACGTATTAAGCAACAGACAGTTCTAGCAAATGTAGATAATATTTCACGCACACACGCTTATCAAGAATACTACTTGCGAAATAAAGAAATCGGGTGGTCATTTTTAGCGAGTATGGTATCGAGGAATGCTGGATGGAATATGACGGATTTAGAAGGGAAATATTATCCGAGAATTTTATCTGAGGAAATCAGAAAGCAATTATTTCTTACGTATGAAAGTGCAAATTGGCTCATTTTTTCAGATGCATATCCGCAATTATTACTCTATGAGTACAGCAAAGAAATGAAAAGACCATTGTTTCATTTATTACAGTTTTTTTATGTATCTATTTTTATGGAGAAAGAATGGAGAAATTTTTGGAAGAACGGAGATCGAAAGCGACTAATCACAGCGCTTATTATTAATGAACAAAATAAAATTCAAAAGCCTGTCATTGAACATCCGTTTTTTCAAAAACACGTATTTCAAACCTTACTGTTTAAGTTCCAAGAATTGTTTCATTTTAGTGCTGTTATTTTTCCTACCACAGCTGGGGAGCTGTATGGTTTTTCCATATATCAATTTGAAACATTGCAAAAACGTATAGAGTTAGGAAAGAAATTAGCATGGCTACTATTTCATCCAACATATGAAAAGATGTTTCATGCTTTTGCTTTACTAACGGTTCATACAGGGTCAAGAATGGATTATGAGCAGTATTTTGCTGTTTCAAAAGAGAAAGATACAGCGCAACTTCGAGATGTTTTTACAATCATCTCCCATCATAATAAGGTAGAAAAAGATTGGTTTGATGAAAACATGGAGGTAGAGGCGTGGTTTTTATTTCAGGAGCCAGAAGAAGAAACAGATATTACAGCCTGGTTTTTACAAAAACAACAACAAGTACATATTTTTTCTTCATTAAGTAGCTTTTTTTAAGAAATAATGACTTCATGATATAATAAGAAAAAGTCCCGCTCCCTTATAAGGGAGTGGGACTGATTTATTACTTAATAGGTCATACTCTGTATGAGTTTTAATAAGAAGGTACATACAAGAACTCACCTTTATGTATCATACATGGGTAGTAATATCCCCACCTCAAAGTTTGGAGGAATCAAGGAAGTTATGTGGGGATAAACTGCCCATCAGAGCCAGTTGGACGTGAGTTTCACTTTATGTAGCAGGAAAGTTTGGCCCATCTAGCTTTGGATTTCCAGTTTCGGGTTTATTTTGTTGTTTGTTTTGTTTTGTCTTCTTTTCATTTTTAGTTTTAGCCATGATAAACACCTCCCATTCGTATTGTTACCATTACTAAAAATCTCATACGAAACGATTTCTTTGCCGAATCTCAACTAGTTTTGTCAAGTATGCAGGAGCGAAAAGAGGCCCGTCGAAATTACATGACAAAGGAAAAGCAAAGAAGGAGGCGTTTTGTAAATGGCGATGGTTCAGAAAGAAAGTGTAATGAAAAAAATGGATCAAATGTTAAGTGCTCTTGATTTGCTGGAAATGAATGTTTCTCTTAGGGTTAGTCATTCTTTAAAGGATAAACGCGAAGATTTACACAATAGAGTGGAAGTAACTGAAATGCATATCCAACATATGGAAGATAAATTATCGCATCATGAAGAAAAAGGAAGTTGGCTCCAAACGTTTCAAAACGTCGTAGTGAGCGCTTAAGAGGGTGGAAATATAGTGGAATATAAAATGTTAATACAGTCTTCGGAAAAGTTAATACATTATAATGACGAAACAATTATAAAAAAGAAAGAAAATAAAGAGTTTGATTTTTATAAAGATATGAAGCCATTTGTAAATGTTGTGGATCAGGAGTTAGAAGAGTGGAAAGGATTAGCCTATCAATGGATAAAGCAAGAAAAACCAAAATATATCCATGTGCAGCAAATTGATCAAGTCTGTGAGAATTTACAAAATAATGCGTTGCAATGTTTTGTAAATAAGGGAAAAGGGAAGCGGTTTTATGAAACGCACCAAGCGATTCTTTATACGCTTCAAAATATTGTAGAACAATGTAAGTAACAAGAGGGGAGACCCTCTTGTTTTTTTATACTTCTACAATAGTATGCGCGGGTTTAGTAGCACCGATCGTTTCTAATTCACGTGTTAACGTTCGATATTCTGAGATGCAGATTTTTCCTTCTAAATAGTGTTGTCTAGTAAAATCAAGCAATTCATTCATATCTTCTGTGTCATACCCCTTTTTTTGAGCAAAAGCTTGTTTTAAATTCCCTAACAACATGTTGATTCCTCCCCCATGAGAATCTTCTTCTCTACTATCGTAGCATGAAAAGGTTTACTTTCTTATTTTTTTAAAAATTTAAACTTCCGACAAAAACAGACATTTAAAAGGTTACACATTTTATTTTATAGGTACATATTCTATATGTAGAAACCTAGTTAGAGGGGGGAGAATGCATGTTTCCGCAATCTAATGTATATGAGCAATCAAATGTATACCAGCAATCCAGTGCTTATCAGCAACCGAGCTCATATCAACAACCCAATGTATATCAGTACAATGAAAATCCACCTTTTCGTTACAATATGTATCCATTTATGCCTTATTATGGAGAACAAATGAATTATTATCAACCATTTGAAGTATCCTTTATGAATCAGCAGCAACAGCAACAGCAACAGCAACAGCAACAGCAACAGCAACAGCCTTATATAAATCAACAGCAACAGCCTTATATAAATCAACAGCAACAGCCTTATATGAATCAACAGCAACAGCCTTATATGAATCAACAATCTATGTTTTACCCACCGAAACAGCCTTTTCAACCATACCCAACGATGAACAAACAAAAGCAACAGCAACAGCCAAGTCAATTTTCTAGTTTTGTATCCCAATTTAAGACGTCTGATGGTAACTATGATGTGAATAAAATGATGAATACAGCAGGACAGATGATGAATGCCATGAATCAGGTTACGGGAATTGTAAAACAAGTTGGAGGCTTTTTTGTGAAGTAAGGATGGCTGTATGTATGATAGGAGTGTGACATAGACATTAAGGTAGGCGGGGGCTGATTAAAGTTTCACTTTATTTTACACTGACTATTTGAACTCTTGACTATGGGAAGATGGCCATTTTATTGTTATTTTTCATCATGATTGCATGTCCGCTTCTGTTTTTTACAAATTATAACTGAATTTTATAGACAAATTCCTACTGGAAATGGGTATATATAACAAACAGCTTTTACTTCTTTCTCATATTGTAAAGTGTAGTCACATTTTTGAAATGAGAGAGGAGAGAAAAAACTATGTATCATTGTCATCCTTGTTTTGGAGGGCATGCGCCTGTTTCACCTATTAGTATAACACCTCCTGTAATTCATCCAACAAAACAGTGTGTAACACACACTTTTTCAACAACGGTGGTACCACATGTTCACCCAACTCATACAACACATGTTCATCACCAACAGCTTAAAAATCAACATCTTTTCCCGCAAACGACTTCTAATGTGAATGTTGTAGATCCTGGACCTCTAGGACCTGTTGGAGGATTCGGCGGAGGACCTGTTGGAGGATTCGGCGGAGGACCTGTTGGAGGATTCGGCGGAGGTTGTGTCCCATGTGGTCACGGTCCACAAATATCCCCATATGGACCAGGGCCTAATGTATCTCCATTCGGACCAAACGTAGGACCAAATGTCGGTGGAATATTTAAAAAGTAAGTGTTATGTTAGAACTAGCAAATAGCTAGTTCTTTTCTTTTAGAAGATGTTCAAAAAGTCCGGTAAAGATAGCTGCCATATTTCTTCGTTACGTTGCCACTCCGGTACTCATGTAGTTCGGTCTACACTCCGTATCCTCATGGCTTCCGCGCTTCGAACTACTCGGCTCTCTTTATCCTCCTTTTTGAACAAGCACTTTTAGGAGGAAAATGGAGTGTTGATATGAAAGTTGTAGCTGTAACAGGATATAAACCATTTGAACTTGGAATTTTTACGAAAGATCATCCAGGTATTACCTGTATAAAAAAAGCGGTGCATCGTAGATTACTTGCCTTTATGGAGGAAGGATTAGAATGGGTAATTATCAGTGGCCAATTAGGTGTAGAGTTATGGGCAGCTGAAGTTGTTTTTGAGATGCAATTAGAATATCCAGATCTAAAGCTTGCGGTATTTACCCCGTTTTTAGAACAAGAAGAAACGTGGAAGGAAGGAAATCGTGAATATTATGAGTCCATTCTAGCGCAAGCAGATCATATTGATAGCATTACGAAAAGAAAATATGAAAGTCCAGAGCAATTTCGATTAAAAAATCAATTTTTTATTGAAAAAAGCGATGCGCTATTAGCTGTATACGATGAAGAGAAACCAGGAAGTCCAAAATATATTGTAGAAGTAGCAAAGAAAAAAGTAGAATTAGAAAATTATCATAGTTATTTTATTCTTTTTTCGGATTTACAAGATATAATAGAAGAGGAACAGTGGAATAATGAAGGGTAGTATAAAAAGTGGCTTATGTATATGTTATTGACAAAAGACATTGTTTCTGAAAAAATTTAGTTAATGAAAGTTTTGGTAAAAATTTGAGGTGAAGAAAATGATTTCGGATAAAATTAAGTTAACAGCGAAAGATATTTTGGAAAAAGAGTTTAAAACAGGTATGCGAGGTTATCAGCAAGAAGAAGTAGATAAGTTTCTTGATATGGTAATTAAGGACTACGAGGCATTCCATAAAGAACTAGAACAATTAAAGCAACAGAATGTTCGATTGAAACGTGAATTAGAGGAACAAAAAGTAGCGGTAACGCAAGTTCCACAGCAATCAGCTCCAACACCAGTTCCACAGCCTGTATACAACAATACAAATACAGATATTTTAAAACGTCTATCAAATCTAGAAAAAGCTGTATTTGGAAGTAAGCTATACGAATAATAGAAGGAAAGAAGAAAGATTGTAGCATATACATATAAAAAACGTTGCAAAATCTTTTTGTTTCCACTATAATAATGTTTGTCATAACGTTTGGGTAATCGCTGCAACGCCAACGTTGTAGAGGAAAGTCCATGCTCGCACGACCTGAGATGGTTGTAGTGTTCGTGCCTAGCCAATTCATAAGCTAGGGTATTCTGGCTGTAAGGCTGGATTAACGGCAGGGAAAAAACCTAAGTCCTTTTGGATATGGTTTGACTACCTTTAAAGTGCCACAGTGACGAAGCCCTGAAGAAATGATGGGAGTGGAACGAGGTAAACCCCACGAGCGAGAAACCCAAATTATGGTAGGGGAATCTTTTCCAAGGAAATGAACGATGGAAAAGGACAGACAAGTTGCTCTGTAGATAGATGATTGCCACCGGAGTACGAGGCGAGAGCCGTTTGCAGTACAAAGGAACAGAACATGGCTTACAGAACGTTATGAACCAATTATGGAATGACTCAGCTCTCCTTTGTAAGAGGAGGGCTTTTTATTTGTATGAAGTTATAGCATGTGAGTTAAAATGGTAAATAGGTTAAGAATTCGTAATTTCAACTTATTCACAGAGGAAAAGAAGCTGTCAATAAGTATTTGATTATACATAAGAGGTGAATGAAAATGGGAAAAGTTACTTTAATTGCAACAGCAGCAATGGGTATAGAGGCTTTAGTTGCAAGAGAAGTTCGTGATCTTGGGTATGAATGCCAAGTAGAAAACGGAAAAGTAACGTTTGAAGCGGATGAAAAAGCAATTTGCCGTAGCAATTTATGGTTGCGTACAGCAGATCGTGTGAAAATTAAAGTTGGCGAATTTAAAGCAACAACATTTGATGAGTTGTTTGAAAAGACAAAAGCATTAAATTGGGGAGACTATATCCCGGAAAATGGGGAATTCCCTGTAATTGGTAAATCTTTAAAATCAACATTATTTAGCGTTTCAGATTGCCAACGTATCGTGAAAAAGGCTGTCGTTGAGAAGTTAAAGACAACATATAAACGTACAACTTGGTTTGAAGAAGATGGTCCTTTATTCCGTATTGAGATTGCAATGTTAAAAGATATTGCGACATTGACAATTGATGCAAGTGGAGTTGGACTTCATAAGCGTGGATATCGTTTGGAACAAGGTGAGGCACCGCTGAAAGAAACGTTAGCAGCATCTTTAATTATGCTTACAAATTGGAAGGCCGATCGCCCGTTTGTTGATCCGTTTTGTGGTTCTGGAACGATTCCGATTGAAGCAGCGTTAATTGGTCAAAATATTGCTCCAGGTTTTAACCGCGAGTTTGCTTCAGATGCATGGGGATGGATTGGTAAAGACAATTGGCGTGAAGCTCGTCAAGAAGCAGAGGATTTAGCGAAGTATGATCAGCCACTACAAATTATTGGTTCAGATATAGACCACCGTATGATAAGAGTTGCACAAGATAATGCAGATGAGGTTGGACTTGGTGACTTAATTTCATTTAAACAGATGCAAGTAAAAGATTTTACAACAAAAGAGGAATATGGCTATGTTGTAACGAATCCTCCATACGGGGAACGTTTAAGTGAGAAGCCACTTGTTGAAAAATTATATGCTGAAATGGGACAAGTATTCCGTCCATTAGATACGTGGTCTCTATATTTATTAACGAGCCATGAAGAATTTGAAAAATGTTACGGAAAAGATGCGTCGAAGAAACGTAAATTATTTAACGGATTTATTCGAACTGATTACTATCAGTATTTCGGTAAACGCCCACCCCGTAATTCATAGTATAAAACCTCTATAGCACGCATATACTGGCTATTATGTAATGTGCTAAAGGAGCGTAAAGGGCGAAAAATATAATCGGTCCATCACGAACTGACTATTAAATATCAGCCCGATATTAACCTCATTCTTTTTTCCGAACGGAAGAAAGGGTGGGGGTTTTTTTGTTGCATAAATTTGCGATTAAAGAATTTCTGGACGACAGAGAGCTACGGAATTTAAGCCGGCACACACTGAGATCGTATAAGGGAGTTTTGAAAACGTTTGAATCATTTTGCGTTAGCAAAGGGGTATTCGATACTGACGAAATCACCGCGAAGATGGCAAAAGAGTTTCTGATTTATTGCAAGCACGAACTTAAAAATAACGTGGCTACTATAAACGGGAAAAATCGGACGCTTAAGGTGTTTTTTAAATACTTAGTAGAGGAAGAGATATTGGAAGAGAGTCCGTTTAGGAAACTTCGATTTAGTAAAGAAGAGATTATTATGGACGTGTTAACTGACGAACAAGTAAGAAAAGTATTAGACCATTTCGAACGAGGGCATTTTAAAGGCTCTAATTTTGCTTTAATGCGTAATCGATTGGTAATAGTCATACTTATTGCGACAGGGCTTAGAAGGGAGGAATTAGTCAATTTAAAGTGGTCAGATATCGATATGAGGAATCGAACGATTACCACTTATGGAAAGAAACGTGCTATAGCGACAATTCCATATACACGTAAACTACAGAAAGAATTAGCTGAATATAAAACTTTTCTTGAATTTTATTTTGAAAAAGAGGAACTGATTTACGTATTTACAGATACGAGAAACGATCGGTTAACTACAGAAGCGATTTCTACGCTATTTAAACGACTTAAAAGGAATTTAAAGATGGAAGGTTTAACGTGTCATGCTTTTAGACGTTACTTTGCGTCGAAGTGTTTAAAAATGGGGATGGATTCGTTAAATTTACAGAAACTTATGCGTCATGAAACGCTTCAGATGACCGAGAGATACGTTAAATTGTATGGTCACGCTTTACATGACGTAAACGATAAATATAATCCATTGAATTTTATAGAGGTATAAAAAGAAAAAAGTCCCCAGTTGGCGCTGGAGACTCAAAACATTCACATATAACTAAATAACGGACGATCCCGTACATTCAGTACCTTCATTTTATCGAAAAAATTCGAGGAATGCAAGGCTTCTTAAGTGCTGACTTTTTTCAGCGATAAGAGACGTTGGTGTACGGTTTTTCCGAACGAGGAACGACCTAACACTCGTTAAACTTGAACAGGTGAGCCTAGCCAATGTCGGAAAGTAAGGCGCTGTACTTCCAACGTATAACCCTTCCATACGTGTGCAGGTCTAGGTGGTCGCTACCATAAAAGGCGAGGAGTGGACGCATGTTGTTCTTACGGGAACAGGGTGTACTGTTAGGCGCGGTACGTAAAGTACCGGCGCATTGTGGGACATGCTGCAATGTAGAAAGACGGTATAGGCGAAAGTCTAAAGTCGGAAGGGGCGTACTCGGAAACCTCAGCCAACGACTGACGCTAGTATGTGCTTTACCTCTTACCGCAAAGTTAACGTTTTATCGTTTTAGACTTTGCGCGTAGGGGTGAAGCCTGCCCCATCGTTTCCTAGACCGTCCTCCTTCTGCTAGCAAAAAGCGTGAGATTGGTCAAGTATAAATTCGAAGATATTGGCGGTTAATTTAGGCGGAGGGTGGACTATATTATGGTACGAAAACGTAGGTTGACGGAATTTGACGATAGTTTTAAGAAAGAATGGCGTAACTAAACGATCTAAAACGATTTTTTCGACAAGAGGAAAACGATAAAATAAGTACGAAAGTAATATAAGAGAGGAGGGATGACGGATGAAGGGAAGCGTTATTTTAGACAAAATAAGAGGAACTTGGTATTTCTCGTTCGATAGGGGAAAAGATCCGTTTACAGGAAAACGTAGACAGATTAAGAGAAGAGGGTTTGCTACTAAACGAGATGCTCAAGAAGCGATGATAAAACTACAAGCCGAAATTTTAAATGACGAATTTACTGATTTATCGCAAATGAATTATGCTACATACTTAGAGGAATGGATGAAAGAACGATCTTTTCACTTGCAAGAATCTACTTATGAAATTCATAAAAGGTTTTTGAAAAATGTAATTAAACCTCGATTAGGACATTTTAAATTACAACAGATTCAGCCGATACATATGCAGACATTTGTTAACGATTTAGTGACTACCACAGATTATTCACCACATACAATTCATCTCGTTTTTCGAATAATAAGCGCTTCGTTGAAAAAAGCCAAGGTTTTAAAACTAATTAAAGATAATCCTACGGTAGGAATTACATTACCGAAGATAAGAAAGACAGAAATGAATATATGGACGTTGGAGCAAGTGAATCATTTTCTACGTGAGGGGGAAAGTGTCTATCGACCTACTCGTGTTTACATCGCATGTATAATCGCACTACTAACCGGTATGAGGCAAGGCGAAATAATGGCGATAAGGTGGAGTGATATCGATTTTGATAAGCAGATTATCTACGTAAGACAAACGTTAACTCAAGCGGCAGAAATAAAAGTAGGCGCTAAGAATGCGTCGAGTATACGCTCTGTACACATTCCGATGAAATTAATCGAAGAACTTGAAACGCATAAACAAACGATAATAAGGGAGAAGAAAGTATATCAACGAGATTATAAAGACCATGACCTAGTTGTTTGCGCCCGTAAAGGAAATCCGATGATACCGAGGAACTGTCGTAAGGAATTCTATAATTTAACGGAAAAGCTCGGTTTACCGAAGATACGTTTCCACGACCTACGTCATACACACGCGACTATGTTGATACAACAGAACGTCAATGTAAAGCTGATATCAGAGCGTTTGGGCCATACGGATATACAGACGACGCTTAATACGTATAGTCATGTGCTACCGACGATGCAGAGAAGTGTAGCGGATAAGTTGGACGAGATTTTTGGGTGAATTGGTGCACATCTTATGATAGTCAAAAATGTTAGATCATGGAATACCGACTGAAGACGGGCGGAAGTGAACGTCAGTGTAATCGAAAAGTTGTAACTGTGTGGTGACATAGACTTATGACGTTGAGAGAACGAAGGTTATGTATAATTAGCGGACGAAAAAATGTTCACAAAAAATGAACCAAAAACGGTACACAAGAGTGTATACAAAAAATTGATAAATAATGTATACAAAATAAGTTGTTATTGGACTAGCAGTCCAGTATAATAAAGTTATCGCGATAGTGATACAATCTGTATCGCTTTGCTGGTAGGTTGACTGACAGTTAATTTTTTTTTAACTTACAAGTTGCCTCTAAGGCAACATCGAATTCTAGTTTACTCGTTAGAGTATTTTTTTTGAAGCAGAGGTTTGCTTCAGGCAAACTTTTTAGGGATTATTACCCTAGTAGTGATGTAGTAACACACTTACACACTAAATCAAGATTTTAGGTTTACTTTTTAGATTAGAAGCCATAATAATAGAAAAAAGCTTCCCAAGTGCTACCAACACTGAGAAGCTTAAAAAATATAAAATAACAGATTAGATGAGGATAGTTACTAGTAGTGTAAGAGTACCGAATACTACAGTAAATACCACTGTAAGAATTGCACATACTGCTTGAACAGTTTGCGAATCCATAGCCTCACCGCCTTTCTTATGCCAAGCTTAGTACGTACTACCAATACGTATTAGGCTTTTTGTCGTATGCATTACCAAAGTTGGTGCATATTGTCATTATAAACTATACAAAGGCGCAAATCTACCTCGAAAAATATAATTTAATAGATTTATATAAACACCTGATTTATCTGTCGGAGTATCGTTCCTAAAAGTCGATACGATTGCGGCTTCTTTATCGATCAGCACACGCACGGTGCGCCGTGCATTAAAAGTATTATCGGAAGAGTACGGAGTGATTGAACGGAAAGAAACGATCCGTACGGAGGGGAAATTACGAGGCGGTAACGGATTACTCCCGTATATTTGGAAGTTGAATAATATTCCACGAGGGGTTCATAACGTATAGGTAATGCGAGGGTAAAAGTTAGTAGTATAACGAAAAAAAGAAACAGAGTTTATTTCCCCTGTTTCTTTTCGTTATTAATTTTCTTAATAGGAGACGCTGACTCATTAAATCGTCCCTTAGTAATTTTTGTTGTCCCTAAACCTCGTATAGTAGTACCGCTGTTATTACTAGCCGACTCGTTAAATCTTGTAATTTTATTTTTATCATTTGACATGTCTAATCACCTCCTCAATTACAAAATGCACTGCGAAAATTACAAATCCCCAAATCATAAAACTCAAACCAGTTCCATACAATTTCATTTTCGCTTCTAGTTTATCCTTATTTAATTTAACTGCGTCAGTATATGTACCAGCAACAGATAATTTTGCACTACGTTCTTCTTCTCTAGCAAAAGTCTCCGTTACTATATAATCTAAACCAACTTGGTCATATTCACCCGTTTTAATTGACCTTAGAAAGTATACTATACTGATAGTAAAACATACAAAAACCGTTAACTTTAATAGAAATGTGTATATGAGGTATGGAACGTTCTTCGTTACAGGATTAAACGCCCCAAGATAGGTTAAATATGCACCAAATAAAACGCCAACAAATGCAAGTGTTATATTTGTTTTTGCTTCAGCTTGTGTAAACCTCGCAGATTCTTCATTATAAATTTCTTTTGCCGTGTCTAGTATGACGTCACAAGTACCTTCAACAAATGGTCTTTCAGTTTCTTGACTCATCTCTATACTCCTTATAACAAAATAGGTTAAGTATTCCTATATTTCTATATAATTCCTGACACATTTAATTATATTTATAAAATCAAACCTTGTCTAGTGAAATACATATATAAAAATAACCACCATTCCTGGCGACTTTACTCGTCTTTCTTCGTCTGATTATACAGATGATATTTCTCTCGTAATCATTTATCTAAATCAATCGCTTTAAGAATATACATTTATATTATTACCTAATTATACCGCATTAGTAATATACAGGAAATAGAGCATTCCAGACAAATGTCCTTTCGGCTCTCCTCTACATTGTAGACTTTTATAGCTTGCATCCTCGTAAACTCTCGCTAAATAGAATGACGTTATACGGTTATCTGTACTATGGATAAGTCTATTCGCTTAACAAAACTGAACAAATAAACGTATTCTCACCGTTGTACATTACGTTACATATTATCAGCCGAACGCTCGTGACGCACGTCTACCTCTCGAAACTCACCCTTCAATAACCTCTCCCACGCACTAAAACCGTGCATCGTAAGCGGAAGAAAACGAAGTAAAGGTGGTAATGCGTCCGATGAACAAAATCATGCACATTATATAGTAGGAACTCGTTTTTAGTATCGGACATAATCGGACTATTATAACGCTTTACCAGGCGAACGTCCTTTACGCATGACCCCTCGAACGCTTTCACCTATCGCTGTCACAATGGATGGGAAGTGCCGGTTTTAGTGCGTATATATAGAAAGAACTAAAATAACGAGTTCCCAACCGTTCCCATTTCGTCAGTCTCACGCCCGTTACAGATGTCCTATACCGAATTTTTACTAGGTAACTATAACGATAGAATTCTGCGTTATATAAGGAGGAAATGGGTTATATCGAATATAGTACGGTATAGTAATTTGTGACTTTTACCAGGCGAATGGTTCAGCCGGACGGGCCTCCGAAACTTTTAACGGTCTTCCCTGCATATATGGAAATACGGTGTAAAGCGTTATGATCCGTTGTGATTTTTAGAAGCCTAGCGCCTACTATACGTACCCCTCCGATAATTTTTAACGTGAATGTAATAGTTTACATCGGTTTACATTTCGTCAGTCTCAGTCGTCTAATACATAGCCGGTCGGAAATTTCGGAAGAGGTGTTATTTCGGTGCATATATAGTAGGAATTTGAAATACAACTTTCCGATTCTTTCCGATTACACCAGCTTCTCCTCTCCGATAGAGATGTCCTTCAAAACTTCAACCCTCCTTTTTATGCAAGATTTTATACAGGGATTACCGGTATATAGGTCGTTACAAACGTTGATATGACGCATGTATAAAAGTAATGTATTGATAAAAGTATAAAACGAATGTGTAAACGTTGAGATAACAAGGTTTATACGATGCTTCGAACGTAACAAAAGATGAAAATGTTACATTCGTTATGCGCCTAAATGTATTTAAATAAACGTTTTATGCAATCGGTGGATAACTGCTGCTATACCTACTCCGAATATACCTACCGTCCGTTTAAGTATACCTTTACGAACCATCAATAATAGGTTGATTATTAACTATTTTGTCGTTCGTTTAATATAAGAAAACACTTTACGAACGTTCGTTTATTTTATTGACTTTTACGAACGTTTATTTTACAATCGAATCAAACATAACGGAAAGGGAGTAAGGGGAATGGCGGAGAATAGAAGGATTGGATACGTAAGGGTAAGCGCTAAGGATCAGAACGAGGGCAGACAGTTAGAGGCGTTGAAAGCGTTAGGGATTGCGGAGCGTGACATATACATCGATAAGCAAAGCGGAAAGGACTTTAACCGTCCTAGCTATCAGTTATTAAAGCGTGTGCTGCGTAAGGGAGACATACTATACATCCATTCGTTAGACCGTCTAGGACGTAACAAGGACGCTATACTAAACGAATGGAACGAGATAACACAGGAGATACAGGCGGACATCATCGTAATAGATATGCCGTTACTAGATACAACGAAGTATAAGGATAGTGTCGGCACATTTGTCGCTGATCTAGTGCTACAAATACTATCGTGGATAGCTGAGGAAGAACGTAAGAAGATACGTACAAGACAAGCCGAAGGGATTGCCAATGCACGTAAGCAAGGGAAGGAACTAGGACGACCGAAAGCAACGATTACACCTGTGTTTATCGATGTATATAAACGATGGAAAGCAGGAGAGATAACGGCCGTAATAGCGATGAAAGAAGCAGAAGTAGGTAAGACAACGTTTTACAAACTAGTAAAAGAATACGAAGAAAAGTAATAAGTCGGTGAATAATACCGGCTTCTTTTTTTATGCCGGGGGATATCGAAATTATACGATGTTCGCCACGTGACAGAGAAATCGACGCGTCAAAAATAACGTTTGATTTTACAGCGATGTAAAGCGAGTATATTATTTACGCTTTTCGAACGATAAACCGTCTTAATGTATATTTGTATTACTTCGGATATACGTACTCGATTTCGTTGATAATAGTCTAGGAAAAACGACCTCAAAACGTAAAATACAAGGTCTAATAAGTAAATTCTAAAGGAAATACGTACTACATTACGGCTAGCATTGCGTATGTGAGTGTACGATAATATAACGAAAATTAAACCGTCTCTGTAATAGGAGGCGGTTCTTTTTTTTGTATCAATTAGCTATTTTCGTGGTGCCAGGTAGGTAGCTAATTATTTTCTCGCGCTTTTCTTCGTAATCGTCTGTCCAAACCAATTTAATTTCAATAGAACTTTTTCCAGGAACATGAATCATTATTTCGACATCCTCGGAATATTTGGCGCTAATTCGAGTTGGGAAATTGTCTTGTACTATTTTAATCCCTTCAAAGTGATACCGATATACCATACCGTTTTGAATCCTATCACCACTTTTGTATGTTTGGATTTCTAGACCATTAATAAAAATTTTGATATCTTTGGCATCAGAATAACCTGTATTTGAGATTCTTATTTTTCTTTTCCCGTTTCTGTTTTTAGAAGTGCTTACATCATCCCAAATTAGATTGGCTTTATTTTTTTCTTCTTGTTCACTATTGTACTTCTTTTCGTTAATTCTAGAGTTTTTCCAGTTTAAAAATAAAGCGAAACAGGAGATGCAAAAACTTAAAATACTAAGTATACTTGTCCAATTGTCCATTATAAATTCCAAAAAATCATCCTTTCCACACGGTTATTTACAAAATTTATAGTACCATGATTAAGTCGGCATGTCTGTTATTTCCTGGGACTATTTAACTTCGAAAAGGTACAGTTTAGACCGCATATCTCTTATCGTGTGACGAAAACGATACCTAAATACGTCCCGTGACGTGTTTTCCTGTGTAATACCTCTTAGCCAGTGCCACGTGTCACCTACCTATGTAATAACCCTCAGAGTAAAGAACGAACTCCAATCCTTCGATTACTCTCTCGTAAATTGACCGCAGAATGCACGTTATCACCGTTAATTTCCTACATATAAAAAAGACGCCTTATTCAGCGTCCTCCTCATCGTCCATGATTGCTAACAACTCGTTCATATCGGTAATATTCAACTTATCAGCGATCTTTTCTAATGCTTCTTTCGGATATCTTTTCATTTTCCCGCTCGCTAGTTCACTTATAGTTCGTGTAGATAATCCATTATCGTCATCGATTAAATCCTTCTGATCCATACCACGAGCTTTTAATATATCACGTAGCTTAACTTCTATTCTTTTAACCACTATGTATCACCCCTTATTCACATTATATAGTTTAAAAAGAATTACGTAAAATGTAATTTTAGGGTTTACAGTTACGGTAAACGTAATTTATGATATAGACATCAGTTACGGTAAACGTAATTAAACGAGGGGGAAACACAAAATGAATTTATCAAATATCGAACAAGTAAACGTAAAAATCGTACTAGAAAACGGCGACGGTACAACTGTCGAATGCATCGAAAAAGGCGTGAAAATCAGCGATACATTAGTCCTTAGCGTTTACGAAGCTGGTGTATCTATTAATGAGTTTCATTACGATCAAACAGGCGATATTGTATTAGGTGATGAAATCCTGGACTTACAAGGCGTAGTAAATGATTCAGCAATCGACCTTGAAGCAATCGGTAACATGAGCGCCCTAGACTTCTTGTTAAAAATCGCAGCTATCAAACGGGACTTACATTAATTCGAAAGGGGATAACGAAAATGAGATATTCACCAAGTGTTATACAAATGCAGGGGTTACCGGTTACGTTGCAAACGGCAATTGCAAACGAATTTATCGACGAACCGATTAAAACATTCGAAGTAAAAGAATCTGATTTGATATATACGGCAGTTATCGAAACAGACCATTGGCGCAACACTATCGAATTTGACGGCAGTACAAACGAGGTAAAACAACGGGATATTGAGCCGCTTGGCAAGTGCGTTAATTTCTACGTTGTTTTAGAGCAAATGGATGACTATTTCGGTTTACAAACGACATCTGATCGCACTTGGTTTTACGGATTTTACGTATTAGGTACGTTGTTGTTCGCGGCGAGTATGTTTATCGCTTACGTACTATAAAAATTGAAAAGGTGAGTCGTGATATTGGTACGTTGATTGGCAGAGCGTATCAGTAAGCGCTCTTGAATGACGGTACGAGGTGATATGGAGCCGTTTGTAGCTGGCAACTCTTACGATTATGTACCACTTCGGTATAAATCCGTCGGCCTATTAAATTAAGGGGGAGGAAATGAATTATGGAGTTAAAAGCAGGCGATGTATTTCGGATGGAACGGCGGTTCCCAATCGATGACCATTACGAAACTTGCATACTAGAAGGCATGATGCTAAATGACGAGTTATTCTTAACGGCAGAGGATGACACTATGGGCGTGTATGATTTTCAAACGTTTTTAGAAACGAAAGACCTTAGCGATAACTACTTGCAGTTGCATGTTTTTAGTAAGAAACCGTTATCTATCGAGGATGTAAGTCAGTTTAAAGATAAAAGTTTAATCGATTTCCTACTATATTATGTAACAGCGAAATAGGTGATTGGAAAGAGCCTCGTTTTGGCGGACGGGGTTCTTTTTTATTTTTACAAAGGTGTCGTTTTTGATACTTCTCCGGATCTATTTAAAGTAAAGGGGTAATTTTTTATGGAAACCCGTCGTTTTTGCATTTCGAGCGGCACTATTATATGTGAAGGCGAAAAAAGTTTCGTAAAAAGTGCGCGGCGAGTGGCACACTCGCATCATACATAGTATAGGCGGTAAAAATTACAGAAAAAATTCATGAAAAAGTGCGCGGATTGGCAATCTCGTGCGTCATACGCTGTAGAAGGTGAAAAATTGCGAAAAGGGAGAGATTGATTATGAAAAATATTTATGAGGTTGTACTAGTGGAAAACGGAGAAGAGATTACTGTTGATGTTCTACGTATTGAAAGCCAGGAAGAATTAGAAGATAGACGATCTCACTTGGCAAAAGGTTATTCGATAAAGGAATGCAGTTTAAATCAAGATGAGTTAATCGATTTTCTGTTAATGATAAAAGAAATCGAAGAAGATGTTGAATATATCGGTAAAGTTGGTGTTGATAGTGGGCAACTTTTAATTTCTGATCCGTGCTACATAGAGAAGGGGTTGCAGTCATTTGAATACATTGAAACTCATAAACAAGTATTAAATGGGCTAGCCTTTGCATTTTCTTTAGCTAAAGGTGATGGGATTTATGGCGTTTACGCTAAAAGAGATGAAAAAGGTCGTATTTATAAAATCGAAATTGAATAAACGGAGCGGCTTCGGCTGGTATCTCAAAAGAAGCATCGTTTTGTAACGGTGCTTTTTCTTTAATTCGTTAATCACTGTGGAGTTATGTAGTAAAAGTTCAGATTTTAATAGGAGGTAATGGTGAATGAATTCGGCTGTATTACAAATGAAAGAAGAAATCAAAGTGGAAA
Organism: Bacillus sp. DX4.1; assembly: GCF_030348195.1. NCBI lineage: Bacteria > Bacillati > Bacillota > Bacilli > Caryophanales > Bacillaceae > Bacillus > Bacillus sp. DX4.1. Next base: position 1,588,692 of record NZ_JAUCFT010000008.1, read on the forward strand.
CAAGGCGTGAAAAAATAGAAAAGCAATTAAGAGAGGCAATCGATAATTATATGGAAGGAAATTATACGATTGATGAGGCGATGTACAAGCTGTTACATCAATCGAGCCCGATAAAAGGTTGGTTAAAGAAGAAAGCAAAACGTTTTTTAGACGGAAACTACGACATTTCTATTAGATATGAGGTCGATGATATATACAGTTTGTTAACCGAAGAATTGTGGGAGTTCGTTGCAGAAAGTTCGAATCGTTATGAAGAAATACTGAATTATGTAACCGTATTAAATTACCGTTGTGATTTACGCCTTACAGATTTTAAACGGTATTTTTTAGCAGAAAAACGGACTGTCGAAAGAGTTACGAATCCGAAAGACGACGAAACCCTCGATTATGTTGAATTAAGTACACAGGCGAACGGAAATTACAGCGTCAGTACATATAGAAGCGGCGATAGTGAAGAGGAAAACGAAGTAGGTCAAGCTAGCCGCCGAAAATTCCTTGTTACAGGTTACGGAGAAGAAGTGTTAGAAAACCGTGTGCTGATAACTGAAATGCTAGAATCGCCAGCCTTAAACGAAAAAGATCAGCGGTTATTAAAGTATTTATATCGTTATCCTGATGCATCGTTATCTGAAATAGCGATGGATTGCGGTTACACGAGTAAAAAGGCGGCAAGCCGTGGCATTAAACGAATCGCACGCCAACTTATCTATCTTATACGTTATTAACTATGTATCTATGTGTTATTACGGTTAGTAGCGTATGGGGGCGGTTCTAATACGTATTATTTCCGTTCTATTAGCCTTACGTATTTATAGGTCGTAAAAAGTAATAGAATCGTGCGGGTAAAATGAAAATAATTAAAGATTATAACGGGAATTTTTGTTTCTACTTTGGTTGTTTAGAGGTGCGTTTGCGTTGTTGTTTTAATCGTAGAGCTGTTCGTGATTAAGGAAGTGAAAGCGTATAGGGAAGCAGTTAGAGAGCAAAAGAGAAGAGAATAGAAAATATTTCATAAACCTCCATCTTTTAGGTATAATAGTTTAGTTAATATATTTGAAGATGGATTTTTTATGATAAGGAAATAATGAGGTGATAAAGTGTTACAAGAATACGCTTTAGTTTATTATGGACCAAATGATCCAGTAACAGGCTACTATATAAAAAAATTAATAGATGATTTGAAGGATGATAACTTTATAGATCTGATAATAGAAACAGTACGTAAAGAAACAAAAACACTTCAAGATTATGAGGAAATATTAAAAATTAAAGTTATTCTTGAATATGAGTTAGTAATGGACAATATAAATAGTCCAGAATTTTTGGAAGTATTAAGCCATCTATATAAAAAACTCACCGATGAAGATATCAGCCGAGAACTAATTAAAAAAAAGACAATATCGTATATAAATCAAAGTGCAGTAGAGATTTTTAAACAAGCTAATTATAATATTCAAAAGGAAACATTAATGATTGGCCTAAATTTTGCTGGTGCTATGAAGGTATGGGATGAAATCATAACACATGCAAATGAATTGTTATTAACTCGTTATTTTAATGAATTATATGAGTATACGAAAAAAAAGAAATTAAATGATTTAACTTATAAAATGATAAATAAAATACTATTTCCTATATCTACAAAGCGGTATGAGGAGAAAATAGGAATTGCATTACGAATAAGAAGCGATTTTAAGGATGTTTTTAATAGGTTTAAGATAGATTTATGTGGTTTTTTTGATTTAGCAGAATTTGCGAACTTAACTAATGTGGAACAAGTTAAAATGTTGAGAGATACTTTAGGTAGTAAAATACTTGGTATTGAAGGTGAAATCCAACTGAAAAGTAAACTTGAAGATGCGGAAGAAATCTTTGATGAAAATCTAAAGGAATCAGGTATGGAATACGAGATAACATCAAAAGAATTTGCAGATTTAGAAGAGTTATATGACGATTTTCGAGAAAAGTTTTATCTTCTTACTTATAAAGAAAATTTCCCCATCTATCAAATTATGCAATATCAAGATAAGAAACCAACCACTATTCTTGATCATGTTTCAAATCTAGATGGAATAAGACATGAAAAATATGGTAATGTATCTTTTTCAATGAATTTTCATTATTTTGAAACATTGATGGTGCTGGAAACTATACATCTTATTTATAAATACAAAGATATGTTTTGGGAGGAACTTTCAAAACTTGCAATTGATATTGAAGGATTTATAGGATTAGGTGGATTCTTAAAAGCGGATATAAAGAAGCTTGAAAAATTAGTGAACGAGAAAGATTTTTTTCTAGCTTCTTCATTTGTAACACAATTAATTGAAAGGTTACTTAGAGAATTATTACTCAAATTATTATATGGAGTGACGGATATTCTAAAGGAAGCAAAATTTACACTGGGCATTATGCTAGATATAAAAAGGGAAAGCATTCTTAAAGAAATTTTCACTAGTGAAGAAATTGAAACAATGGAGTACTTTTTAATAAATAATGAGTACGGACTTAATTTAAGAAACAGATTAGCTCATTATAATATTAATTCAGAAGAAGTAGGCATCGATATCTTTGCTCGTTTACTGCATATTTTAGTTTTCATTTTGGTTAAGCTTGATTATCAAGGTATAAAGTTTGAAAGTGAAAATTTACAGTTTGAAGAGAACCAATAATATATTACTACTAATTTTTACCCTCTTAGTTACCTATACGTAATGTAGGATACGATGAAATTATTTTTCGTTTGACTACTGTATTTTAAGCCTTTAGTTACCTATACGTATTAGGAGGACTCTACTAATTTTTAGTATGTTTTGTGTCCTATTATATGAGAAATATCCATCAGATGTTGGGCAGTACCGGCTACGTATTACCGTAGTCGTTATTCTTCATAATTTAATTTTTCTAACGCATTCTTTAGCTAACGTTTAGAGGGCGCTTCCTACGTGGAGGCGTCTTTTTCTTTTGGCTTCGATGTGAAGTTTCGGAATATCGTAATAAAAACTAATTAGAAAGGGGTTGAATCAATTGAAAATTGACGGCAAGTTAGTTCGTTTGCTTCGTTGCGACGAAGGATTAACACAGGAGGCTTTTGCGAAAGCGTTGGGCGTAGGTGTTACAACAATCGCTAATGTAGAAATTGGGTATCGTCCGGTCTCCGATCCATTAAAAGTGAAGCTAATTCGTACGTTCAACTTAACGGACGCTAGATTAGGAGAATTGAAGTCGTTAGAAAAGGTGGTTTTTGCATGAGGTCAGATACGATGATAATCGATTTTACAGCGTTACGCATTCCAAACGAAGCATATATCGTAGGTGCAATGATGGATTACTTTCACATCGACGAAGAAGGTAATCGTAGCTACCCACCTTGTAAAGTAGCGAGTCTCTATATTGATGATACGGAAGTGAATTCAACGACTAAGTGTATCAAATACATATTAAAGTGCTTAGTCATGGAAGTGCCGGAAGGTGTTACGCAAGTTGTATTTCGTTCCAATCTCCCACACTGTATGCGAAGTAGGGACTATCGTAAGGAAGTTGACGGCTTAATTGACGCTGATATTCGCGTTAAGTACGTACATCGACTAGGAAATAAATTAACTCAGTTACAGCTATTAGCGAATGACGCGTTAACTCGAAAATCTAGTGTGATAGGAGTGGTTTCATGAAGGAAGCAGTAGCAATTATATTTTTACGAAGTCACCCCGTAGCGGGATTAGCGGTGAATTGGCGCGTTATCGATAAGGATACAGGCGAAATTATTCGTAATGACGCATTCTCTCGATACCAATTCGAAATCGTAGAGACGGTGAACGGAGTCATGCAAGACGTAATTGGCGTTTGTAATGAATTTGACCGCCGCTTAACTGGTATCCAACTGAAAAGGGGATGAGTGCTATGAAACAAGAAATCTATCGCGAAAAAAGTCGTATCTTTATCAGCAACCAATTACAAGAGGAAACTGAGACTATCGTTTATTATAGCGATGGATCTTTTTTAATTATAAATTCTAATGAATACACACAAAACGAGGAGGAACTTATTAATGTTTAAAGATATCTATATGTTAACGGATGAAAAGGTGGAAGGTCATTACAAGCAAGCCGGTCATATTTATACGGTACAAGAGGAAAATGCTGACGAATTAATTAAGCAAAAGAAGGCTTCATCTCCGTACGACTATGGGCTAACTCACTGGAGGGACAAAGCGGACAAGCTTAAAGAAGACTTCCAAAAAGAGTTAGACGCGATTAAAACGAATAACCGGTTAACCGATATCGCCAAAAAAGAAGATATCAAGGCGCTTATCGAAAAGTATGACGCAGACTTCGCAATAACACAGCGATTATACATGGAAGATATCGAATCACGTTTAGCGGATGCTAAAACGGAGGAGGGCGTTTCAGCTCTTAAAACTGTAAATAGATTCGATGCTAATAAGGTTCGACAAGAGGCTGGCGTAATTGTATCCGACCTAGTCATGGCGAGCAATTTAAACGAAGTTGTTTCCTATATGGAAGAGAAGCTTCAGTCTATCGATCGTGAGGTGGCACGTGAAGTACTATCTCAATTCGTTAGTATTAAAGGAACATTAGACGATTTAAAAGGAAATACAGCAATGGAACGAGCACAAGGGACGACGAAGATTCGAGGTATTTATGAAGGATTAAAGAGTGCAGCCGCTGACGAGGCGCAAGTACAGGCGAATTCTAAAGTAGGAATGTATTCGGCCATAAAAGATCATCGAAGTGACCTTTTATGGCAGTGGCGCCAGAAAAAGCTCGCAATTGAATCGGCTCAAAAGAGATCGATATAAAAAATCGAATAAATCTAGTTTATTAGGACGCTTTCATAAATGAGGGCGTCTTTTTATTACAAATTAAACGAAATATAGGAGGAAGTAAATTATGTCAATTTCGCATTTAGAACCGTTTCAACCACCAGCATTAAAGTTATTAGTCGAGGAGGTGCTACATAATACCCCACCTTCGTTCACTGACAGAGTCTTACCTAATTTCGATTCATTTGATACACGCTTTGCTTTCGAAGTAATTAAGAGCAATAAACATATCGCAGCACTGATTGGTTACGGCGCAGAACCGCCGGTAATGGATAAGAGTGTAGTCGCTTCGAAAATCGGTGAAGTTGTAAAGATGGGGCTTAAGAACATTTACACCGAAGAAGAACTATTAGCACTCAACACGCCGAGAAGTGAAGGCGAGAGGGTAAATGAGATTGGAAAGATGTTAGCTAAGAACGTTGACATCATCGGTGCTTTACAGTTACGTATCGCTCTATTGAAGCTAGAAGCAGTCATGAAAGGTGAGATTAAATACGATGGTAACGGAGTTAAGATAAACCTTGATTTTGGCATTCCGGAAGAAAACCATATTGTACTGGAAAAAGGCGCTGATTGGAGCGATCCAATGCACGACATACTCGGAGATATTGAGGAATGGGTGTATAAATACGAGGACTTAAACGGTGAGCGCCCGGATTTAATTGTTATTCCGCCGGAGGTTTCGAAACTATTACGTTTCAACCAGGGCATTCGCGCAGAAGTTGCGTACATGAAAGGTGAAAGCTCAAGTATTCCAGTACATGCAAGTAACGAAAAAGTCCAGGAGGTATTCGATACGTTTAGATTACCTAAAATCGAATTTCTTAAACGACGAAGCATTACAGCACGTAACGTTTATACAGGCGAAGATGAGCAAATCGAGTATGCACTTCCGAACCGTATCGTTTTCGTAAAAGAACGTGCTGGCGAAACTATCTTCGGACCTACTGTGGAAAATGATTTTAATCCAGGGTACTGTTTACAGATTTACGATAACCGAGAGCCTATCGAAAGCGTTCAAAGAGGCGTCGTTGCCGCGTTGCCAGTGGTTACCAAACCGTCACTATTAATGTTCGCAGATGTTATTGATAACGAAGCACCCGTGCAATAAAGCGTGGGTGTTTTTACTTATATAAAAAATTAGGAGTGATTACATGGGTACAATACAAAATTTAAAAGAGATGGAAAAACTCGCGATTACCTTAACAAAGACAGACGCGTCGCCAAAAACAAAAGTTCAGATTGGAAGACTATTAGAACTTTTTGGGGAAGAAAGCGTAAAATTCGGTGGGTTATACCAAGCCTTAAGCGATGAGCTAGCTGAGTTAGAGGATTTACGACGTTTTATCAAATCTCAGGGACTCTCAGAAAACTTTTCAACGTTCCGGAAGATCGGGAGTAGATAATTATGTCTACAAATCGCGTAGAAGTACAGTTACTTGCAGATATAACGAATTTACAAAGAGGCATGCAGCAAGCTACCCAAGTAGTACGTAATTTTCACCAGGCGGTTAGTCAGCCTATTAATATACCGGCGCCTACTATTCCGACACTAAATACAGCGCCTCTTCAACAAGGGTTACAACAAGCCAATACACACGTACGAAACTTTGGTAACGGAGTAAGCAGGGCAGGACAAACGATGCAGAATGCGTTTGCACCAGCGGCGGCAGCATCAGCGTTTGCGTTAGGGCGAATGATTCAGAATTCGAGAGATTTCGAATCGCAAACACGACGTGCAGCGGTACTTACCGGAGGTAGTTACGATCAAGTTAAATCGTCTATTCTCGATATGGCGTCTACTTCAGTGTATTCAACGGGAGAAGTTGCCGCGGCTTTTGCCGAAATGGGCGCAAAAGGTTTCGATGCTGCCCAAGCGACTGACGCATTACCTGGCGTATTATCAGCCGCTGCAGCATCGGGAGAGGATTTAGGATTAGTTGCTGATACGATTACTTCGGCGCTTAATTCATTCGGAATGGAAGCGTCAAAAAGTGGTCATGTGGCGGATGTACTTGCCCAGGCGGCGAATCAGTCAGCGGCGGGCGTACTTGATTTACAATATGCATTTAAGTATGCTTCCGGTCCAGCAGCGCAATTAGGAATTTCGATGGAAGAACTCGCAGCATCTGTTGGTATTATGGCAGATAATGGTATTAAAGGAGAGACGGCGGGTACGGCGTTACGTGCGTCCTTATTACGTTTGGTTAAACCACCGAAAGCCGCAGCTAACATGTTGAAAGAGCTTGGAGTTGCCGTTACGGATCAACAGGGTAATATGAAGCCGTTAAGTGATATTATTGGTCAACTTAAAACAGGTATGGAAGGCATGACGAAAGCGCAAAAAGGTGCCGCATTAGCTACCATTTTCGGTGTAGAAGCTGTTTCCGGTATGATGGCACTTGTTTCGGCAGGTCCCGACGAAATCAACAAAATGACAAAAGCGCTCGAAAACTCCGGGGGCGCAAGTAAGAAAGCAGCCAAAGATATGCAGGAAGGATGGGCTGGTGCGTTAAAGATGATGGAAAGTGCGTTAGATACCGCAGGGCGCGCATTTACAGACTCTTTAGCCCCGGCTATTACCGCAGTCGCCAATAAAATCGGATGGTTAGCGACCGCTTTTAAGGACCTTCCATCATCGGTGCAAACTATCATCGCTACAGTCGCAGCAGTCGCAACCGCGTTCCTTATTTTTGGTACCGTAGCAGGTATCGCCATGAGTGCTATCGGTACATTCGTTAGTGTTATCGGTGGATTAGCCGCTTCTCTCTTCGGAGCAGTCGGAGGAATGAGTGGTCTATCCGCGGTATTTGCAGCGATAACCGGTCCGATTGGAATAGTCATCGCCGCCATTGCAGGATTAGGCGTAGCGTTAGTAGCCATGTGGCAATCTAACGAGCAGTTTAGGAATAGCGTTATGACAGCATGGACCGCTATCCAGGAAGTAATTAGTACCGTTATCTCAGCCGTTAGTTCTTTCATTATGTCGGTATGGGGACAAGTAGTCGCTTTTTGGAATGAAAACCAAACTTCGATTTTAACAGCAGCACGAAACGTGTGGACGATGATACAAACGGTGATTAATACGGCGCTTACGGTAATTATGGCGATATTCCAAGCTGTGTGGCCTGTCTTGCAGCTCATCGTACAAGGCGTATGGGAAAATATTAAGGGCGTTATACAAGGCGCTTTAACCGTTATTCAAGGGATTATCCAATTATTTAGCGGCATATTCTCCGGTGATTTTGGGCTTATGTGGGAAGGTATTAAGAACATTTTCTTCGGCGCTATTCAAGTTATTTGGAACTGGTTTAACTTAATGTTGGTCGGTCGATTACTAAGCTTAGGTAAACTACTATTCGCAGGACTAAAAGGAATCGTAGTAGGCGGATGGTCGTTTATTAAGTCCGCTTTCCAAGGCAGTATTTCTAGCATCTCGACGTTAGTATCTAACGGATTCACTTCGATTAAAACGATTATTAGCTTTGTAATGAATACAGTAAAATCAATCGTTTCCGGCGCATGGAACGCAATTAAGAGTGGCACATCGAGTGTAATGTCAGCGATTCGAAGCGTGATTTCATCGGTATGGAATGCGATTAAGTCGATCATTTCCACCGTAGTAAATTCGGCAAAAGCAGTCGTACAAGTAGCCTTTCAGTCTATGAAAAACGTAGTCTCTGAAATTTCGTCTAGTATTAGCTCAACGATATCTAGCGCATGGAACGGCATTATTTCCTTCTTAAGAGGAATCAACTTAATGAGTATCGGTAAGAACATCATGGACGGTCTATTAAAAGGGATTACTTCGATGGCAAGCTCGATTTGGAATAAAGTAACAGAGATTGGTAACGGTATTAAAGACAAGCTTACCGGACTATTTAAAATCCACTCACCGTCTAGATGGATGCGAGATATGATCGGTGTGAATATGGTGCAAGGTTGGATTAACGGTATTGACGGAATGAAAGGCGCGGTGTTAAGAACGGCGGATAACATGACGAACTGGATGAAACCGGAGATGCTTGCGGTGGATACAGGTTATGCAAATACGTCTTTAGCGAAGGCTGTTTCACCTTCGGCTTATTCGAACAAAGAACGTTCAAGCGGAGATGTATCAGCGCAGTCATCTAGTAGACCATTAACGATTGAAAACGTAATGGTTATGGATGGATACGAAGTCGCAAGGGCAACTGTAGATCACCTAGATGGTATGCAAGCTGACAGATTATCGATTAAATCTTATATGAGAGGGCGTTAATGATCGAAATCAAATAGAAACGTTCAAACATGACGGCGGGTCTTCCTATTACGGAGAGCTCGCCTTTTTTATTTATATAAGAAAGGAAGCGAGATTGTGAACGTAGAGAAACAAGTAAAACGGTTAGTACGAGACACATGTGCTTGTTATACATCGAAAGAAGGTAACTGTATATACCAGGAAAAATGTCCTTTTTTAAATTCGTTATATTACCGTGATAAAGAAGTAAAGTTTGAAAGTAAGCGATGTGACTATTTCGAAAAACACGTACTACCGGCTGATAAAGAATTATATGCGTTATATTTCAACGAAGGTCAGAACGGAAAGGTATGCGCGGTGTGTAACGATCATTTTATCGCGAAAGGTAACCGAGCTAAATATTGCGACAGTTGTCGGGGTGACGTACGTAAGAAACAGGCGAGGGAGCGTATGCGGAGATATACTAACAAAATAGGGTAATAATTACGCAACAGGACGATTAAAATGCGTTTTAAGCTCGTATTTCACTGATAATAACAAGGAGGATACGAGCGTTATATAAAGAGTAATGTATTTATATTATAACGGTCTAAATCGTAGTGTAATGCGTAAAGTAGACGACAGAGGCGGCGGGTCTTTCCACAAACGGAAGGGTTCGCCGCTTTTTTTGCCTATTTACGTCGGAACATGTCAGAGTTTATTATTGAGCATGATAAATAAGTGTGTTATTATACGAAGATATGCAAATAAACGTCTAATTATGTAAAACATATTGTATTTCCATTCCGTACATATTATTATTAAGGTAATAAAATAATGTTCGGAAAAAATGAACTTGAGGAAATGCGATGAAATCGGGCATTGTGCCGTTTAATATCGTAACTGATTACTATCAGTATTTCGGTAAACGCCCACCCCGTAATTCATAGTATAAAACCTCTATAGCACGCATATACTGGCTATTATGTAATGTGCTAAAGGAGGAAATAATATGGATGGTTTCCAATTTTCAATGATTCAAAAGGCCATTCATCGTACGTATGATGAATTAGGGGAAGAACTTCAAGGGACAGCGATAGATGAAATACAAAGAGCTCGCGAAGAATATTTATCAGCGCTGTCACATGAAACGTTAATCGAAAAGCGGTACTTAAAGTCATTAATAGAGTAAAAAGTTTTCCTTTGTATAAAGGAAAACTTTTTTCGCTCATTTTTATGTATTACAACAGGGGAAAGCAACTGCGTTTTTATAAATAGCGGTTGCTATATCTTTTTATAGAAAAACTTTTTGGTTGGAGGCTAAGGATGTTTACTGAGAAAAGGTTACCATTTGAAGTGGGGAAGCAAGATAATTTTTATGATAAGTTGAATGAGTGGATTGGAGATGTGTTTTACGATATCCTCCCAGAAAAAGGGTTTGAAGAACGTGATGAACAAATTTTCATGGCATTCCAGTTAGAACGAGCATTTCAAGAGAAGCAAGTAATGTTTGCAGAAGCAGGTGTTGGAACAGGGAAAACAATTGTATATCTTCTGTATGCGATTTGTTATGCACGTTATACAGGTAAGCCGGCAATTATTGCTTGCGCAGACGAAACGTTAATTGAGCAGCTTGTGAAAGAAGAAGGAGACATTGCAAAGTTATCTGAAGCATTAGGATTATCTGTTGATGTACGTTTAGCAAAATCAATGGATAATTATTTATGTTTACGTAAACTTGAAGATGTAATGAGTGGACGAGCTCCAGAAGTGATTGAGGATTTATATTATGAATTGCCTCAATTTGTATTTGATCATGGGACAATGCAAAACTTTACTCATTACGGTGATCGAAAAGAGTTTCCGTTATTAAATGATGAAGAATGGTCAAAGGTATCTTGGGATTATTTCCAAGACTGTTTTACATGTGATTCTCGTCATCGCTGCGGACAAACACTATCTCGTGAACATTATCGTAAAGCAGCAGATTTAATTATTTGTTCGCAAGATTTCTATATGGACCATATTTGGACATATGATGCACGTAAGCGTGAAGGACAAATGCCGCTTTTACCAGAAAGTAGCTGTGTTGTCTTTGATGAAGGTCACCTTGTAGAATATGCGGCGCAAAAAGCACTTACGTACCGCTTAAAACAAACGATGATGGAGCAATTATTAACTAGATTATTACAAAATGATATTCGTGAAGAATTTGCTCATTTAGTAGAGGAAACAATTTGGCAAACAGAACGCTTCTTTGATGTATTAAAAGAAAGCAAAAAAGAAATTGCTGGATCTGATCGTTTAGAAATTGCAGTAACCGAAAAAGTGACGACAGAGGCAAAACGACTCTATGCGAAAATTGCTGAAGTCGGTGATGCGCTTGTGTTTGAAAGCGAAATGCATACAGTGAACACATACGATTTAAATATTGTTGATGAGCACTTAGATGTATTGGAGCATTCGCTTCGTCTCTTTATGCATGAGAAAAATGTAATTACATGGGGAGAAGAAGGAGACGGTGCTTTTACATTAGTTATTATGCCACGTGCGGTGGAAGAGGTATTACAAGAGAAAGTATTCTCGAAAAAAATTCCTTACATTTTCTCTTCTGCTACATTATCTGACAATGACTCATTTGCATTTTCAGCAAATAGTTTAGGGGTAAAAGATTATTTATCATTCTCAGTTGCTTCTCCATTTGATTATGAAGAGCAAATGAAAGTATATTTACCATCGTATAAGAAAGAAAATGAATGGGAAAGAAAATGCCAGTATACACTAGAGCACATTCAAAAAACAAATGGACGTACGTTAGTGTTATTCCGTACAACGCAAGAGCTTGCGGCATTTAAAGAATATGTAAATAAAGAGCAAATGTCTGTTCCGTTCTTATATGAAGGAGACCAGGAGATTAGTCAGCTTGTTTCTCGCTTCCAAAATGAAGAAGAAACGGTACTATGTGCGGTTCATTTATGGGAAGGACTAGATATTCCGGGATCTTCACTATCACATGTTATTATTTGGTCACTTCCATTCCCTCCAAATGATCCTGTGTTTGAAGCGAAACGCAAACATGTAAATGATCCGTTTTGGGATGTAGATGTACCGTATATGATTTTACGTCTTCGTCAAGGAATTGGTCGTCTGATTCGTACGAGCGAAGATAAAGGATACATTTCTTTATTCTTATCAGAAGATGAAAACGAAAAGGTAGTAGAGGCTGTAAAACAAGTACTTCCAGTGGAAGGAAAAGTATTACAATAAGCTTGGCATTTGCCAAGCTTTTTTCTTTTAAAAAAGGATTTGATTTCTTTATGTCGAAGTGAAATGAAGGAGAAGAAGGAGGCTAATAATATGACAATCGTTACATACGAAGTAGAAAAAGAGTTTTTAGCACATGTAAAGAAAATGGATAATTACGGGGAAGCATTGAATCTCATGTTTTGGGATTTGCGCACAGGTGCACCGAAGCAAGGGGTAGATCAACGTTCAGAAGTGATTGGAATGCTTTCAACAGAAGTGTTTGAATTATCAACTTCTCAAGAAATGGAAAGGTATTTAAATGAATTAGAACTGTTGATTGCTGAAAATAAACTTTCAGAAACAACGAAAAAAATTGTGGAAGAATGTCGCAAAGAATATGATCGTAATAAAAAGATTCCAAAGCATGAGTATGAAGAATATGTAAAATTACAAGCAAAAGCAGAAAGTGTATGGGAAGAAGCACGTGAAAAATCAGATTTTCAAATGTTCCGTCCATACCTAGAAAAGATTGTTGCGTTTAATAAGAAATTCATTACATATTGGGGTTATGAAACATACAAATATAATACACTTTTAGATATGTATGAGCCTGGTGTTACGGTAGAAGTATTAGATCATGTGTTTGGACAATTACGTGAGCGGATTGTACCGCTTGTAAAAGAAATTTCCGAATCTAATAAAGCGTTACAAACAAGCGTGTTGTTTGAGAAATTCGGAAAAGAACAGCAAAAGAATTTCACAGTACAGTTATTAAAACAATTAAATTATAATTTTGAAGCGGGGCGCCTAGATGAAACGGTTCATCCGTTTGAGATTACATTGAACAGAGGGGATGTTCGCATTACGACCCGTTATGACGAGAATGATTTTCGCATGGCGGTCTTCGGAACAATTCATGAATGTGGACATGCTGTTTATGAACAAAATATTGCAGAGGAATTAGAAGGAACGCCACTTTGTAGTGGTACATCGATGGGGATTCATGAATCACAATCTCTATTCTTTGAGAACTTTATCGGTCGTAATAAATCATTCTGGAAGAAAAATTATGATGTATTAAAGGAATATAGTGATGGTCAATTCGAAAACGTATCTGTCGAAGACTTCTATGATGCAATCAATGAATCGAAACCTTCATTGATTCGCATCGAAGCAGATGAACTTACGTATCCGCTTCACGTTATGGTTCGCTATGAACTGGAGAAAGAACTATTTGATGGCACATTAGAAGTTAAAGACTTACCGGCAGCTTGGAATGACAAGATGGAAAGTTATTTAGGCATTCGTCCAGAAAGTGATGCACAAGGCGTATTACAAGATGTACACTGGGCAGGAGGATCGTTTGGTTATTTCCCATCTTATGCGCTTGGTTACATGTATGCAGCACAATTCAAACATAAAATGCTAGAAGAGATCCCAAACTTTGATGCATTGTTAGAAGAAGGAAATGTGACACCAATTCGTGAATGGTTAACAAAAAACATTCATCAATATGGAAAAACAAAAAAACCGTTAGAAATTTTAGAAGATGTAACAGGTGAAGGATTAAATGCGAATTATTTAGCGGATTATTTAGAAGCGAAATATAAAGAGATTTATGAGTTGTAAGAAAGAGGAAGAGCTGCTTCGTGCAGCTCTTTTTTTATGAACAGGGTAAGTGAAAGGGAAAATTATAAAGTGAAACTTTAATCAGTGGGGGTTTTCTTCATCCCCCACTGATTATTAGTTGAACCAATCGGGCTTTTACGGGCTGTTTATCTCCCACCTAAACTTCTTTGTAATCCTCAAGTTTTGAGGTGGGAGTTTTACAGCCCGTTAATGCGGGATAAATGTGGATTTATTTTATGGGGGGCGAATGATGAAGTATAACTTTAAAATTATGACACAAGAGCAAGCGGAAGATATAGCACATAATTGGCATTATGAAGGGGAACATTCTTTTTATGATATAGAAGCAGATCAAGAAGATTTAGTTGAATTTTTGGATCCGGAAACACGTGGAGACTCTACATTTGTTGTTATTAAAAATGATGAGATGATTGGTTTCTTTAGTTTTTGTAAAGTAGATTACTATACTGTTGATATAGGATTAGGGATGAGACCGAATTTGACTGGAAATGGAAATGGTTTAGAGTTTTTAATGGCAGGTTTAGCATTTGTTCAAGAGGAATATTCACCAGAAAATATAACATTATCAGTAGCAACTTTTAATGAAAGAGCAATAAAAGTATATAAAAAAGCTGGATTTGAAGCAGTAGGTACTTTTGTTCAAGAGACAAATGGTAGTAAATTTGAATTTTTAAAAATGAGTTATAGATGCTGATAAGTTTAGAGGGACTTTCGGTAGAGGGGAGGTTCTTTTTTTATATCCATACCAACATTTTTTGAAGATCTTGAAAAATATGTGTATCATTGAACTGGACATAAACGAGGAGAGATTGAATGATTACCATAAAAAATAAACGAGAAATAGATTCGATGCAAGAAGCTGGAAAAGTATTAGCTTCTTGCCATAAAGAAATCGCAAAAATGATTCAACCAGGTATCACAACTTTAGAAATTGATACATTTGTTGAAGAATATTTAGAAAGGTATGGTGCAACGCCTGAACAAAAAGGATATAACGATTATCCATATGCAATATGTGCGTCTGTGAACGATGAAATGTGCCATGGATTTCCAACTAATCAACCGTTAAATGAAGGAGATATTGTTAAGATTGACATGGTAGTGAACTTAAATAATGCTCTCGCTGACTCTGCATGGAGTTATAAAGTAGGAGATATTTCTAATGAGGCAAAAACGCTATTGCTAGTAACTGAAAATGCCTTATATAAAGGAATTGAACAGGCCGTGATTGGAAATCACATTGGAGATATTGGTCATGCGATTGAGAGTTATGTAACTGCTGAAAAATTCTCTGTTGCAAGAGATTTTACGGGTCATGGAATTGGTAAAATAATACATGAAGAACCGGCGGTATTTCACTTTGGGAAGCCAGGTCAAGGACCAGAGTTAAAAGAAGGAATGGTTATTACAATTGAACCTATCGTAAATATAGGTATGCGATATGCAAAGGTAGATTTAAATGGATGGACTGCAAGAACGATGGACGGTAAATTATCAGCACAGTATGAGCATACAGTAGCTATAACGAGGGAAGGACCAGTCGTTTTAACTGCTCATTAGATGGGGCAGTTAAAAATGAAAGAGTTTTCAAAACTCGAACGAAAAGTGTATATTTTAAAAATTCGTACGTGTTTTTTGCGGAAATGCTTTTCAAAGTAAAAAAAGTGCGTTATAATCCATCTATAAATAAATAAGTTAACTACACTCATATAATCGCGGGGATATGGCCTGCAAGTTTCTACCAAAGTACCGTAAATACTTTGACTATGGGTGAGGACGAATATATTGCTGGTTTAGCATTCTTTTTTGCGAAACTCCAAAAGCACGTCTCTCACTTATATTGGGTGAAGACTGCTTTTGGAGTTTTTTATTTGCATAAGAGGAGGAACAATCATGAAAGTGTTACAAGAGAAGATTATGAATGAAGGAAAGGTTTTATCAGATAATGTATTAAAGGTGGATGCATTTTTAAATCATCAAATTGATCCAGTACTTATGCAAGAAATCGGAAAAGAGTTTGCAAAGCGTTTTAAAGAAGAAAATATTACAAAAATCGTGACGATTGAATCTTCAGGAATTGCACCAGCTGTTATGGCTGCTTTAGAGCTTGGTGTAAAGGTTATCTTTGCAAGAAAGCGTAAATCGTTAACGTTACAAGATAATATGTATGTTGCCAAAGTATATTCTTATACAAAACAAGAAACGAATGAGATTTCATTATCTAGAAATCACATCCATGAAAATGACCGTGTATTGATTATCGATGACTTTTTAGCAAATGGTCAGGCTGCTCTAGGGTTAATGAGCTTAGTTGAGCAGGCTGGAGCAAGCATTGCAGGAATTGGAATTGTGATTGAAAAAGCATTTCAAGATGGGGGAAAAAAGCTGCGTGAGAGCGGTGTTCGTGTAGAATCACTTGCAGAAATTGCATCTCTTGATAACGGTACTGTTACATTTGTTCAGCATGAGACTGCGGAGGTGAAATAGCCATGAAGCAACACCCATTTAAAATCGCTTCCCTTGGTATTCAACATATGCTGGCGATGTACGCAGGAGCAATTATCGTTCCACTTATCGTCGGCGGGGGACTTGGCTTAAATCAACGAGAATTAACATACTTAGTGTCCATCGATTTATTAATGTGTGGTGTCGCAACTATTTTACAAGCTTTATCGAATCGCTTTTTCGGAATTGGCCTTCCTGTTGTATTAGGTTGTACGTTTACAGCGGTTGGACCGATGATTGCGATTGGTAAGCAGTACGGTGTCTCCTCGATATATGGAGCAATTATTGCAGCAGGATTATTCGTAGTTATTTTCGCAAAGTTATTTGGAAAACTCGTGAAACTTTTTCCACCCGTTGTAACAGGATCCGTTGTTACAGTTATTGGGGTTACATTAGTCCCAGCAGCAATTAATGATATGGCCGGTGGAGTAGGGAGTAAAGATTTCGGAAGTCTTGAAAACTTAGCGTTAGCATTTGGTGTCTTATTATTTATCATTATTATGTATCGCTTCTTTGATGGCTTTATCCGTTCTATTTCGATATTACTTGGACTATTATTTGGTACAATCATTGCAGCATTTATGGGAAAAGTCAGCTTACAAGCCGTTGCAGAAGCAGACTGGTTTCACGGTATCCAGCCGTTTTACTTTGGCACACCAACGTTCGAATTAACACCAGTCATTACGATGATTCTTGTTGCATGTGTCGGCATTGTAGAAGCGACAGGCGTTTACTTTGCTTTATCTGATATTTGTAACAAAAAAATCGGTGAGAAAGAGTTAACGAAGGGTTATCGTGCAGAAGGATTGGCAATGGTTTTAGGTGGTATTTTCAACGCATTCCCGTACACAACTTACTCACAAAACGTTGGTCTTGTTCAACTAACAGGTGTACGTAACCGTGTGATCATCTATACGTGCGGTGGTATGTTAATCGTTCTTGGATTTATTCCGAAAATCGCCGCATTAACAACGATTATTCCAAAGTCAGTACTCGGCGGTGCAATGCTAGCGATGTTCGGTATGGTTATGGCATATGGAATTAAAATGTTAAGCAGTGTAAAGTTTGAGAAGCAAGAGAACTTATTAATTGTGGCGTGTTCTGTTGGAATTGGACTTGGCGTAACAGTTGTGCCAACATTATTCTCACAGCTTCCAGAAAGTATTCGTATTTTAACAGATAACGGGATTGTACTTGGAAGTGCATCTGCGGTGTTATTAAATATCGTGTTTAATATGATTCCCCAAAGAAAAAAGAAAACAAAAAAAGAGCAAGTTCCAGTGCAAAGTGCAGTATAAGAAAAGCAAGATCTCGAATTTACGAGACCTTGCTTTTCTTTTTGAGAGGCATTTTCTTTCCGTATGTACCAAGGCGCCAAATATATTCAAATGGGCCGTATTGGTAATGGGAAAGCCACCAGCGGCTAATAAAAATTTGTAGTGTATAAAAACCGATGCAAAAAAGTGTTCCTGTCCATAATGGTGGAACTGATGTAGTACTTTTAAATACGAGTCCGAAGACCAATAATGTAATCACAGTCTGAGAAATATAGTTTGTCAGCGCCATGCGTCCTACAAATTGAAATGGGTGTAATATTTTTTGCCATCTTTCTTTTTGTAATAGACGCATGAGCGTAAAGATGTAAAAGATGAATAAAGTTTTACCGCTAAACATTGTAAATCCTAACATGTATATCGGCTCATACGGTTGTTTTGTTACAAAGTAGCGAATCATAAAGAACCACATTGGGATTGTGAAGACAAACATAATGATTTGCCATTTCTTAAGTTTTTGATCCAATTCACTAGCGCGGCGAAATATATCTTTTTTTCCAGCGTATAAGCCGAGTAAGAACAACCCAATTGATTCTGGAAGGAAGGAGATGTTTAACCAGATTGATTCAGAATAAAAGGCGGTAAAGCGATCTTGCACTTGTGAGCCCCAGTTTTCCAAAGGCATAATGGGTAGGGAAGATCTTAACTCTTCTATCGGTACAAATGCAAGCATTACACTACCTAGTAACATGAAGAATTGGAAAATACCTAGTAAGACAAGTGCCCATATAAGGATGGTCCGGGGAGCTCTTTTGTAAAACAATAATAAGAAAAATCCTGTAATTGCATAAGTATGTAAAATATCTCCGTCCCAAAAGAGAACGTAATGAGTAAATCCAAATAAGAATAAAATGAGCAGACGGCGAATAAATAATGTTGTTGGACGATTCGTCTTCATTTCAGCTCGTTGCATAAAAATATAAAATCCTAATCCAAATAAAAACGAAAAAATAGTATAAAATTTTGTTTGAATTAACATGTCATAAAATAGGCGGATATAGCTGTCTACTCCTTCATAACTTCCTGTGATATCGCGAGAGTCAATGCCAGCTATAATAGGCCAGTTAACAAGAAAAATGCCGAATATAGCAATACCTCGAATAATATCAATGGAATGAATCCTCTCACCTTGCGAAATACTTTGTGTCATTTATTTCCTCCTTTAAATAATTTCCTTTTATTATATAAAATGTAAACAATAGGAGGAAGGATATTTTCCAATTTTTTTAACTGTTAAGATACTTGTTATGAGATATAATAAAGATGCACAACAAGTTTTTAACTCCTTTAAAACAGGCAGTAAAAAGGCTCCTTATACCCAAGGAGCTTTCTTTTTTGAAATTCATGTTGATAATGATTCTCTTTAATGATAAAATGTACTCAAAAGTGATAATCATTATCAAAAAAGGCTGGTGTAATAAATATGATGTATGCATTTGTTGCAGGAACGGTTGCTGTATATGCTGTGATTACAAAATACGTGTTAAATGGAGTAGGAACAACAAAATGAACGACCTTACATAAAATCCCTTTCGTCTTTAAAAAGAATGAAAGGGATTTTTTATTTTTAATGAGAATATCCTGAAAATTTAGTATGATAAGAGGGTATATACATCTTGGAATAAAGGGGAACAAGGGGATGACAAACATAGTACAGACAAACAGTATACAAAAACTTGTTTGTTTTTATGAGGAATGGCAGAAGTACGGTGATACGGAAAATAGCTTGAAGTTGTTTGAAGTGATTCAAAAATATAAGCAAGAGCAACTCATGATTGCATTTTGCGGTCATTTTTCTGCTGGAAAATCGACAATGATGAATCATTTATATAAAGCACAATTATTACCAACAAGTCCAATTCCAACGAGCGCGAACGTTGTAAAAATTGAAAAGGGGCAAGATCGTGTTGTTGTTGCAGTAAAATCAGGACAACAGTATGAGCATGATGGTGCGTATTCAGCGGAAGAGTTAAAACAGCTTTGTAAAAATGGTGATGAAGTCATCGGTGTTCATATTTATCGAAATGATGCACCCATTCCTGATGGTGTAATGCTCGTTGACACACCTGGAATTGATTCAACAGATGATGCGCATCAATTGGCAACAGAATCAACGCTTCATCTTGCTGACGTTATTTTTTATATGATGGACTATAATCATGTCCAATCAGAAGTGAATTTACAATTCGTAAAGGAACTAAAGCAGCGTAATAAAACCGTATATCTCGTTGTAAATCAAATTGATAAGCATAAAGAAAATGAATTATCATTTGAAGCGTATCAACAGAGTGTCGCACAATCATTTTCCAACTGGAATATTGAAGTAGATGGGATTTTTTACACTTCTTTACGGATGATGAACCATCCCTACAATGAGATTGAACGATTAGAACAATTACTTTCTTCTATTATGAAAGAGCGTGAGCAATATGTGAAAGTTGGTATGGAACGAGAAACAGCTTATTTATTACAAGAACATTTTTCGTTTGTTCTTTCAGAAAATGAAAAACAGTTAGCTCCATTTCAAAAAGAATTAGCATCGACAGCATCTCTTCCAAACGTAATTGCAATGAAAGAACAACTGATTGAAAAGGAAAAGCACATTGCTGGAAAAGAATCAGAAGTGAAAAATGAATTTGTAAAAGGTTTGCAAGCGATATTGGATAATGCGTATTTAATGCCATTTGAGATGAGAGAATTAGCGAATCAATATTTAGAAACAAAACTAACAAAATTTAAAGTTGGTTTGCTATTTGCAAAAGGAAAAACAGAACAAGAAAAACAAAGACGTTTAGATGCGTTTTATTCTACATTACAAAAAACAGTCGAAACGCAAATCGATTTTCATGTGAAAGAATATATCGTCTCTTTTTTAAAGAAGGAAGAGTTATTTACGGAAGAAATCGGA
This sequence comes from Bacillus sp. DX4.1, assembly GCF_030348195.1. Taxonomy (NCBI): domain Bacteria; kingdom Bacillati; phylum Bacillota; class Bacilli; order Caryophanales; family Bacillaceae; genus Bacillus; species Bacillus sp. DX4.1. The sequence goes on from NZ_JAUCFT010000008.1 coordinate 1,609,397, forward strand.
AAAGACATATATGCACTGTATATCTCTTTTGAACCAGAGTTACTAGAGGATGTTATTAAACAAGGGGCAGGATTTACTGGAGATTATTTGCTTCTTTATACAGGAGATGTTACGAATGAGCTGAAGAAGCGGTATTTCATGAAATCACAGCAAATTTTTGAAAAAAGTACAAGTATCTTACAAGAAAAGATACGTGTAGGAATTTCTCATATAAAAGAAGAGATAGAAGAGTATACAATCATACAGACGGCAAAAGAAACAAAATTACAATATATACAAGCATATGATGATTATGAGAGAAACTTGCAAGATATTTGGTACGATCGTGTGTCTGTGCCGAATGAAATCGATGTAGAGAAAGTGTTACAAGGTAGGAAACAAGTCGTAAATGAGAAGTTTAAAGTGCAAGAACAGGAAACAAGTAAGGATATCGTACTTTATAACGAGAAAGAAGCAACATCTGCAGCAAAATTAAATATTCATCGCATTATGGAGCAAGTAAAGCAGGCAGAAGGTGTACTACAGCAACTTCCTACTCTCAAGCATTTACATCAAGAAGTCGTTGAAAAGAGAAAGCGTGTGGAAACGAAGCGATTTACAGTGGCTTTATTTGGAGCGTTTAGTGCAGGGAAATCATCGTTTGCAAACGCGTTGCTTGGTGAGAATGTATTACCAGTATCACCGAATCCTACGACAGCAACAATTAATCAAATTTTGCCGGTAACGAAAGAAAAGCCCCATGGTACAGTTATTGTTCAATTTAAATCAAAGCAAGCACTCTTTGAAGATATGAAGGCTGTTTATAAGCTGTTTCATTACGATGTAGCAACGTTCGAAGAAGCATTATCGCAAATTGATACAATATTAGTATATCCTTCACCAAGTGGGAAACAGAAAACGACATTTAGTTTTCTAAGAGCGGTACAGCGAGGCTATAGTGCGGTTTCTAATCATATAGGAGAACAAGTATGTGTGACATTAGAACAATTTTCTGATTATGTTGCCAATGAAGAGAAATCATGTTTTGTTGAATATATGGAATTGTACTATGATTGTGCCTTAACAAGACAAGGAGTTGCTCTTGTTGATACGCCAGGTGCAGACTCGATTAATGCACGTCATACAGATGTGGCATTCCAATATATTAAAAATGCGGATGCAATTTTATTTGTGACGTATTACAATCATGTCTTTTCAAGAGCGGACCGTGAATTTTTAATTCAGCTTGGCCGTGTAAAAGATACATTTGCACTTGATAAAATGTTTTTCTTAATTAATGCAGCAGATTTAGCACAATCTGAAGATGAGCTGCAGATGGTAAAAGGATATATTGCAGATCAACTCTTACAGTATGGCATTCGAAATCCACGTTTATTTGCAATTTCAAGCTTATATGCACTTGAGGAAAAGCAAGGAAAGAACATTCAAAAAGAAAAGTATGGTATTTTGCAGAATTCTGGAATTACGCAGTTTGAAGAATCATTTACGTCCTTTATGATGCGCGATTTAATGCTCGTCTCTGTACACTCTTTATACGGTGCTTTGCAAAGTGCAAAGCAGCTTCTTATTAATATGATACAAGGGGCAAAACAAGGAAATGATGAAAAAGAAAAACAAACAAAAAAATATGAAGCAGAACGTGAAGACCTACTTCGCATCATTTCAACGTTTAGTGTGCTAGCAGAAGAGCAGGCACTTCAAAATGAAGCAACAGAACTTTTATTTTATGTAAAGCAACGTTTGTTTTTACGCTATAACGATGTGTTTACTGAATTCATTAATCCGGCATCACTTCGAACAGAGGGAAATGTGAAAGATCAGCTACAAGAATGTGTCATGGAACTTGTGACGTTTTTACAACATGATTTAATGCAGGAAATGAGAGCAACATCGCTGCGTCTTGAAAAGTGGATGAATGAAGCGATAGGGCATGTGCAGAATGAAATTGTAGCAAAATGTAAGTTGGAAAATGAAGCCATTTCTATGAATGGTACAGTGGAGTATGAGTATCAAGTCATTACACATAAAGATCCGTTTCCTGCTATAGAAATAAAACATTTCAAAAAGGCACTCTCTTATTTTAAAAATGAGAAAAGCTTTTTTGAAAAAGATGATAAAGCGTCGATGCAAGAAGCAGTAAAAGAAACACTTGAACCTTTCGTATCAGAATATGTAACAGATGAAGAAAGTTTATTTATTCATCATTATAAGCAAGAATGGGAAACGAAATGGGAGCTATTACAAGCAGCGATGCGACAGGATGTTGAACAATATTATGAAAGTGTATTGTTTGCATTAGCAGAAACAATTGATATATCTCTATATGAACAAAGCGAAGAGCAATTGCAGAAAGAGTTAACTGCAATCGAAAAAGAAATTCATATTTTATAAAAACTAGGAAAAAAAGATTCGTTCAATTTTTTTTTGTAATACAGTATCTAACGATTTTACAAAACCGGCAAATTCATCTGTGGAAATCATATGAGTAAGGATAAGGCGTCTACCATCTGGTGTTTCACCGCATAAGACGAACGAAGTAAACTCATATGTTTTCCCTTCTACAACTAACTTCGGATAGGAGTATGTGCCATTTTTCTTTTTCTTTCCATCAATTGAGATGACGTTGCACTTTTTTTCATTGTTGTCCATGGGGAATTCCTCCTTTGTATTATTTATGGTAGACAAGGGGTGTTTAGAACAAAGGAGAAGGGAGAAATTTTTATGGAAATAGTAATGGAACACATTTCGCAAAGTATGGCACCTATGTCGTTGTTATTGCTTGCTGATCCAAGTCATGAGCAAATTGTTTCTTATTTACAGCGTGGCATCATATATATTGCCAAACATGATGAGCATGTTGTAGGTGTGTATGTTTTGCTTGAAACAAGGCCAAATACAATGGAGATAATGAATATCGCCGTTTTGGAAGAGGTGCAAGGACAAGGAGTCGGAAAGCAACTGCTACAACATGCAATTGCCCTTGCTAAAGAAAAAAACATGCATACGCTTGAAATTGGGACAGGTAATTCTAGTGTTTCACAGCTTGCTTTCTATCAAAAATATGATTTTCGAATTTTTTCTATTGATTTTGATTACTTTTCGAAGCATTATGAAGAAGAGATTATTGAAAATGGGATTGTATGCCGTGATATGATTCGGCTTACAATGGATATCGTGCAGTAACTTCGATGTGAGGAAACTGCATAAAATTATACACTAGGGGGAAGAGAAGATGGAAGTACATAAAGCTATTACAGCACATTCTCGTAAACAAAATGAAATTGTTACAACATTTTTACAACTAGAAGCACAGCGTGAAGCGGCCATTGAAGCGGCAGTATCGCTTGCGTCAAATGGAAAACATTTCTCAGTGGATGTAATTAATATGGTAACACAGCAAATTAATGTACTTGCCAAACGAGGTGTTGCCCCGCAGCGTAAAGTTGTAACAGAAGATATGGTTATGGAGTATGTGGGTCGTTTACAAGAGAAAGAAGGTCGTTAAGGATGATAGTTACAGTCGAATGGTTGCGTGATCATATAGAAGATGAGCATGTTCGCATAATCGATTGTCGTTTTGACTTAGCAAATACAAACTGGGGGAAAGAGCAGTATGAGCTAGAGCATATTCCTCATGCATTATATTTTGACTTAGATCATGATTTATCAAGTCCAGTTACAAAGCATGGAGGACGTCATCCTCTTCCTGACGTTGAGACATTGGTACAAAAGCTGTCTCAAGCTGGTATTGATGAAAATACGACAGTTGTTGCATATGATAGTCAAGCTGGAGCAATGGCTTCGCGTCTTTGGTGGTTATTAACATATGTAGGACATAAAAAAGTGCATGTGTTAAATGGTGGTTTTCCAACTTGGAAAGAACAGAACTTGCCTACAACAGCGAATCTGTCGGTTGTTGCACCAAAAACATTTATACCATCTTTAGAGGAAGATATACTCATAACGATGGAAGAACTGAAAGAAAAGATCAACACAAATGTAGACATGACGTTAATTGATTCTAGAGAGCCAAAGCGTTATGCTGGTCTTGAAGAACCTGTTGATACGAAAGCTGGGCATATTCCAACAGCTGAAAATTATTTTTGGAAAGATGGGGTAACGGTAGAAGGTCAATTTAAAGGTGAGATTGATCAACAAGAACGTTTCCGTCATCTTGATAAAGAGAGAGAAACGATTGTATATTGTGGCTCGGGCGTTACTGCATGTCCGAACGTACTAGCGTTAAAAACAGCTGGTTTCAATAACGTTAGACTATATGCTGGAAGCTGGAGTGATTGGATTTCTTATCCTGAAAATCCAATTGCGAAAGAAGAAAAGTAACCTCTTGCATGGTGAAAAAATTTGTATTAAAATAGGAATATAAACAAGAAAACACTTCAAAACAATATGTTTTACACATCGCATTTGATGTGTTAAGATAACGACAAGTAAATAAAACATCCTGCGGTGTACGTAACTTATTTATGTCTAAAACCGATGTTAGTTATACGGAAGCTCAACATTTAGAGGCCATCATCAAGCCTTCCTAGTGGAGGAAGATGTACGGCAACTGTGAGAGCATCCACCTGCGAGTAGCGGGTTTTTGGACATTTACGAGGGACGGCACGTGCGGGGGTCTTATTTCATATTACAATATATAAAATTCCTACGGTGTACGTAGCTTGTGTATGTCTTAAACCAATGAGTGTAATACGGAAGCTCAATATTTAAATGCGAACAGCATGCCATCTTTTTAAGAAGGAAGCTGAAAGCTTTTGTGAGAGCATCCACCTGCGAGAGCGGGTTTATGGACATCTAGAGAGAACGGCATGTGTGGGGCTATATAAAAAACCTTACGTTTTATACGTAAGGTTTTTCAGTGTGTTAGGAAACTCTTTAGTTTTTTTCGGCACGCTGGGAATTATTTAAGTTTCAATGTGTGGAAAACACAAAAAATGATAGAAATAAAGTGAACCTTTAATCAATGGGAGCCTATTGACCTAATTAGCGTTTCTACAAATGAAGTGTCCAAACGCTATGGCTTTATCTATGTGGACCAAGATGATGAAGGTAACGGGACGCTTAAGCGTTCACGAAAAGACTTATTCTTCTGGTACAAGAAAATCATTGCAACAAACGGAGAGGATTTGACTTAACTCCATAACCTCTAGCTTATCCTGGCGATTCCTAATTTCTCCATTATAGTTTGACTAGAATAACCTTCTTTTTCTATGTCCCACTATTTGAGTTCACTTCACAATACAGAAATCATCTTCTTGATGTAGCATAGGCTTTTTTATTGTTACCTGCGTTCACCTGTAAAATTCCCGTAATAAATATAGCACTTTCGGTCTTCATCAATTTCTCTTGAATCTAAGGAAAATTCCATAAATATTCCGTCCCTTTGAATGTACAAAACATCTGAATGGAGAGACGTTAAGATTTCTTCATGATCCCATACATCCTTACTTTCTACCAGGATCGAACCTGCTCCCTGTAGTTCTCTAATCTCAAAGCCTATATGGGAATATCTATTTTCTGAAGAATCATTCAAGAACTTTTCTTTTTTGACATATAATACTGCTGTTCCGTCGGGATCCATCGCGGTTGCTGTTACGACATACGTATTTCCTTCTTTAACGAAATACTCACAAGTCATCCTTGCAACGGCTTCGGAAACAGGAATTTTCAAGTAGTTCCATAAGGCAGGATATTGCTTAACCTCATCATTGAGGCGATATTCTAACCGCAATTTCAACCCCTCTTCCTTTTTCTTCTATTTTATCATGCATTCATTTATAATAAAAATATAATATATAAAGGAGCGTGGGAAGGTGAAAAAAACCCAATGGTTAGTAACGGGTGTTCTTACTTCTTTGATGGCCAGCACTTTATCGGGCTGTACAGAAGATCTTCCTCCCAAACCAAATGATAAAAGCTGTTCCGATTGGGATTGGGATGATGAACTTGGCGTGTGGCAATGTGATGACAATCATTCAAGTTATCGTGGGCATTATTTTTACGGGGGTAAATATTATCAAAATAAATCAACTTTCAAAAATTCATCTGAATTTAAGTCCTATCAAGCTTCGTCCAATTTTAAAGGGGGCATTGGAAGCGGTTCAAAGGGCGGATTCGGAGGTTAAATCATGTCGTTTTACATAAAGAAACGAAATCAATTTTATTCAAGGTTCCCTCAATTCTGGTCTGATTTATACGGGAGTGAGTATAGCCTTTTCCATGTTTTTGAAATAACAGAACAAACTATCAGGCATTTGCAATTAGCAACAGAACGAATGGGAAAAGTATTTTTTAAGACTGCTAGGCTTCTTCGGACCTTGTCTGACGCTCAGCTTCTTGAACTTGGTTTTCCTTCTTCAAGTCTGCCTTTTATCAGAATGAAATCTCTATTTCCTGAATCTATTATTTCGAGATTTGATTTTGCTTTGACGGATGATGGTATTAAAATGCTTGAGTTTAATAGTGATACGCCTACTTTTATTATGGAATGCTTCCAAATGAATGGAAAAGTTTGCAAAGAATTAGATTATCATGATCCAAATAAGGGTCAGGAACGTCTTCTTTCTTCTGGTATCACAAAAGCTGTGATGGAAGCTGGTAAAAGAATAGAAAGGCCGAACGTTGTCTTTACAGCCCATCATGAACATATAGAAGATTGGAATACTACCCGGTATTTGAGTCAGCTATGTCAGGTTAGAAACAAAATGATGTCTATGTCAGAACTCAGAATTACTGAAAATGCTTTACTTGACGAAGATGGTGTGCCAATTGATGTTTTGTATCGCCAAACATATCCGATTGAGGATTTGGTTGAGGACCGGGATCCCAAAACCGGAGATTTTGTAGGGATTGAGCTACTGCAACTTGTAAAGGAAGGCAAGCTCTTTATTATAAACCCTATTTCGTCCTTTTTACTTCAGCCGAAATCGATTCAATGCTTGATTTGGGGATTGGCCGAGGCAGGCGCTTTTTATACAAATGAGGAGCGACAATGGATAAAAAAATATATGCTCCCTACTTACCTAGAACAGGATACTTTTTTAGGGAAAAGTTCTTTTGTTCAAAAGCCTTCGTTCGGTAGAGAAGGCGACACGGTTACAATTCGTGACAAAGACACCAATATTGTTAATCAAAATTCATATCAAACGTATAAAAAAGAGCTTCCTGTATTTCAAAAATATATAAAGCTTCCGGTTGTTTCTCTTGAGACTGAAAAGGGGAACGAGGAGTTGTCATATGTGTTTGGATCATTTTTAATTGCTGGGAAGCCAAGTAGTATTGGTATACGTGCTGGTGAAAAAATTACGGGGAATGAATCTTATTATTTACCTGTCGGAATTAAAAAGGAGGATTATAAATGATAAATTTCTTACTTTATTTAGCAGTTTCAATCGGTCTTTTATGTATCGGTCTTTTTCTTATGGAAGTGACAACAAAAGTGAAGGAATTTTCGTTAATAGCTAAAGGGAATAAAGCGGCAAGCTACGCACTTGGAGGAAGACTTCTTGGTCTTGCTATTGTCTTGTATTCGACTGCTGCTCATTCTGTTTCATTAATGGATATGGTTTTATGGGGGGCGATTGGAGTATTAGCGCAAATTATTGTGTTTTATTTAGCTGAGTGGTGTACACCGCGCTTTAATATCAACCAAAGCATCGAAGAAGATAACCAGGCTGTCGGACTTTTCCTTATGTTTTTATCAATTTCCATAGGAGTCGTTATTGCCGGTTGTTTAACATATTGAAAAACCTTATGTTTTATACGTAAGGTTTTTATTTGTCTTTCGTTAATCCTTCTGATACATAGTCAATGAGTTTATCCATCACTTTAGGGAATAACTCATCACCTATTTCTTCTTCATGTAACCGTAACATCATCACAGCTTGTATAATTCCTACGATGATTTGTGGATTATCAATACTCCGCGTTCTATTAGAAAATGGAAGTTCCCGTTACGTTACTTATTAAATAAAGAAAACAGGATGGGAATGTAGCATCAAAATACATATAGATCAAAAGTAAAACAGCTAATTAGGAATCATTAGTTTGCTGCAAGTTCATAATTATGACAAATTAGATATTAATTTAGAAAACGCGTTCAATTAATTATTTGCATTTTAAGGAAGTTAAAGTAATGTTTTTAATAAAGGAAGAAGAAATTCAATATTTTCTGCAAAGCGATTCTAATAAAATATATGAAAAATTCATCCATGTATGTACTGAATTAACTAATGGTCTATCTTCCTATCATTTTATGGCTTTATAACTTTTTATCTCAGCGGTGAAGCTCTGTATGAAAATGTAAAAAAACAGCTGATTATCATGTTAAAAACATTATGGAAAGTATTAATAACCTTTACTTATTATTAACTGATGGTTAAAGAGGAGAGTGAAATATGGAGAAAAAAATCATACATTTCGAAGGGTTTATTGTCTTAATAGCGACTATTTATATTTACGCATTAAATGAGTTTAGCTGGTTGATATTCCTCTTGCTGCTTTTAGTACCTGATGTTTCAATGTTAGCATATTTTATTAATAACCATATTGGTGCACAGGTTTATAACCTGTTTCATACTTACATAGTATCGATATTCCTTATTTTGATAGGCGTCTTTCTAAAATCAGATGTCACCCTTATGATTGGTTTAATTTAGACAGCTCATATTGGAATGGATCGTCTGTTAGGATATGGTCTTAAATATAAAACAGGTTTTAAAGATACTCATATCCAAAAGTTATAAGATAGAATAAATACTTATATAACATATGAATTTTGTTGTAAAACAAACTATATAAATACAAATTAAAAAACCGACATAAAGCCCTTCTTTTTAGGTGGAAGAGAGCATCCGTTCATGCATAGAAGCGGTCAGCTCCTTTTCCTGCCCCATACATAGTGAAAACAAAGAGAGAAAAGGAGTGCAGGTCACCTTTTGTTATCCATAGCTGCGGCTTATATGTCGAAAAAACAAAATGGATTTATTTGGAATTTAATCGTGAATATTTAGATGAGATTTATCACGAAATTATAGAAAAGTATGGAACAGTAGAAGAGTATCTTCTTCAAGCTTGCCGCCTTGAGAAGAGAAGTATACAAAACCCTAAAGCAACTAGTATTAGAACTGGACTATTCTTGCCAGAATCATTTTCTAGGAAATACTTGTTGTAGTGAGAAAAAAGTTTAAATTCAAAGTGTTGACATCTATTTTAAATAGGAGTAACATTTTCTATGTAATAAAATATGTCTCTGTTAGGTGAGGCTCCTGTATAGAGAAATGCTACTGCCCAAAAATGTCGAGAGACGCCAATGGGTCAACAGGAATGATCGAATTAAGGTTTTTCTTAATGTAGCTGGTAAAGTACCTATGCTATACAGTGCTAAAACTCGGCGAGGGAGAGGTTCGTGTATTTCTAATTTTATTAGGAATCGCTTATTTGCGTGTGTACAGACCTTTACTCGTTTACGAGTAGAGGTCTTTTTATTAATAAGATATAAGTATTTTCATAGTATAAAAAATGACTAAAAAAACGAATGAGGAGGTGAGGAGCATGTCAAATTCTGACTCGGTTCCGTTACCCATATACTTCAAAATAAAAATATATGATGTAGGCAGGAAACGACTTGTTCCTCCCTCTATATTTATCATAAGATAACGTTTCACGAACGGTTATTCGTTATGCTTTGTTTAAACATAATCGTTAGTTGAACGCGTCACTCTTTAACAGACTATAGGAACTTCTTAGTCGTTAAAGCAGGATAAATCGAGAAACAAAGCGTTTCTTCCTATGTTATAAAGGAGGAGACGATAGTATGTTATATGTAAATAAACTTGTGGGTAACATGTCTCAGAAACAAAGTAAAAAAGTGATGAAAGAACAATCTATGCTACAACAAAATAGAGAGTTGTTAATTGAAATTGCAACGAGAGATATAAAGTCTGTATTTGCTTATTTTAAAACAACAAGAAATGGCCTTTCTAGTCAAGAAGCGAAAAAGCGTATGCACGTGTATGGAAAAAATCAATTATCTTCTGAACGAGCATTGATCGCTGATATTATGATGAAATTAGGCGAGATCATTCCTCTGTTTTCAAAACATCATGTTCATAGTGAAACAGAGCATGAGTCTATGACAGTTACTGTTTCAAGAGTAGAAGAGTGTGCTGTTCAAGGAGCGAATAGTGATTTTAAAATGATGGAGCTTCCAATTGAAGAGCTTGTTCCTGGCGATATGATTTTTCTTTCTGCAGGTGATATTGTTCCGGCAGATGTACGTATTATTTATGCAGAGGATTTCTTAGTAAATGAGTCTACGGTAACAGGGAAAGAAACATCTGTCGAGAAATTTGAAAGCTGTTATCATCTTGAGCGTAAACGATTTATCCCATTGAAACGTATGAAAGATTACAATCCACTTGAACTTGAAAATGTATGTTTTATGGGTTCACATATTGTAAATGGAAATGCAAGAGCTGTTGTCGTTTCAACTGGGAAAAACACATATTCTGGATTATTGAACACATGTTGTAAAAAATGACTGTCTAGAACTTGTGGTTGGAATAGATAAGGATGCTAAATATAGAAAAACAATGTATAATAGATAGAGTTGAAAAGATACGTAGAATGGTAATCTATTTATATATAACCTTACGTGATGACGTGAGGTTATTATTTTTTTTTATTAGGAGAGGAATTATGAAAAAAGTATTGTTAGTCGATGGTATGGCACTACTATTTCGTGCTTTTTACGCAACGAGTGTTTACGGACAATTTATGAAACGACAAGATGGTACCCCGACAAACGGGATTCATGGCTATATGAAACATTTGTTAACTGCTACGCAAGCAATTGAGCCGACGCATATTGTAACGTGCTGGGATATGGGCAGTACAACGTTTCGAACAGAGTCTTTCTCGAACTATAAAGCGAATCGTGCGGCGCCACCGGAAGAATTAATTCCACAATTTGATTTAGTACAAGAAATGACAGCTCATCTGTCCATTCCTGTAATTGGAATGAAAGGCTACGAAGCAGATGATTGTATCGGTACATTAGCGAAAGTATATAAAAGTGAAGCAGAAGTATATATTTTAACAGGTGACACAGATTTACTACAGCTCGTGGATACGAACGTTACGGTTATGCTACTTCGTAAAGGAATTGGAAACTATGAGTACTATACACCAGAGAAGATTATGGAAGAAAAAGGGGTAGAACCTTGGCAAATCGTTCACGCGAAAGCGTTTATGGGAGACACAAGTGATAACTATCCAGGTGTAAAAGGAATCGGTGAGAAAACAGCATATAAGATCATTCAAGAGCATGGTACAGTAGCAGCTGTTTTAGAAAATATTGCGTCATTAACGAAAGCGCAGCGTACAAAAATTGAAAGTGATTTAGAGAACTTAAATATATCATTACAATTAGCGCAAATTCATTGTGAAGTTCCAGTTTCTTGTTTGCTAGAAGAAGGACTTCATACAATTGATGAAGTAAAAATGCGATTTGTCTGTCAGCAGATGAACTGGGGAAGACCAGAAGTATTTTTAAAAATGTTATAAAAAGAGCGGTTCCTAGACAGGAGCCGTTTTTTTTAGTATGAGGTAAATTTATTATAAATTCGAGAATAAATTTTAAAAAACAATGTACTATATTACATTATACTTCAAAATATTCATATTAATGGAAAAAATATGTCGGAATTATGTGGTAAATTTAGGATGAAAACTTAAAGAATGATGTTATAATCTATATAAAATATAATACGGGGCGATGATATGGAGCAAAAAATTAATTTATCTTTTTTGGCAGCAATTCTCAAAAGAAACGTATTACAAATAACGGCAACAACATTATTTTTCTTATCAATAAGTCTTGTATATGTGTTCTTTATAACGAAACCTGTGTATGAAAGTTCAACTCAGCTCATAGTAAATCCATCAGCACAACCAAATGCTAATGTTGTATACAATGAAATTCAAGCTAATCTACAACTTATTAACACATACACACTCGTATTGAAAAGCTCCGCAATATTAGATGTAGTACGAACTAACCTTCAATTAAATGAATCTACTAGCACACTCCAAGAAAAAATCACAATTGTAAATGAAAAGAATACGCAAATCATGTCTATTACTGTACAAGACGTGAATCCAAAGATTGCAAAATCTATAGCTTCAGAAGTTGCAAATGTGTTCTTACGGCATTCGCAAGACAAAATGAATGTAAAAAATATAGAAATACTTTCTGAAGCCAAGGAACCAGAATTTCCTGTAAAACCAAACAAAAAAAATTATGTATTGGCATCTATTATATTTGGAATTGTAGTAGGGATGGGATTAGCGATAGTAAGAAATACATATAACGATAAAATTTGGTTTGATGAAGATGTGAAAAATATTTTACAAGTTCCGATGATTACAGTGATAGAGGAAAAAAATATTGATTTATCTAATAAGAATCGAGTACAAAATTTATATTCTCGAAATTCTACGAAAATGAAAAAATTAGAAGGAGATAATCACCTGTAGTTACAAGAAACAATTTATGTGAAAGTGCGATTGGTATTTACCGGATGATGAAACCGGAAAATTTTTAACTTTATAACAGGTAGGTGGTTCACATGTATAAATTTTTTCGGTGGAGAAATAAAGATAGAAGAGTGGAGGAAGGGGTTACAAGTTACCGAAAAGCAAAATTGAAACTAGAAATATTGAATATAAAAAAAGGAATGAAAACATTTGTTATTACTGCACCTGAAAAAGAAAATGGGGTTTATACATTTACATGTATGATAGCAAAAATATTTGCAGAAGAAGGGAAAAAGGTATTAGTAATTGATACAGATTATGAAGGTGCAAATATCCACCACCATTTGCAATTAGAAAAACGACCGAGTGATGATTCTATGCTTGATAATAGGATATCTCCTCTTATCTACAAGTCACACTTAAAAAATTTATACGTAGTACCGGCAAAAGTTCTTTACTCTGAATATTCCGAAAAAGAAAATTGTATAGATTCATTAAAATTATTATTTGAAAACAGTCATAAAGAGTTTGATATTGTCTTGATCAATGCTATGAGATTCAATGAAAATGCAACGACACAATTGTTATCCAGCTTATGTGATGGTGTTATTTTTATGATTCAAAAAGAGTATACAAGAAAATCAAAGCTTTATGAAACACGCAGTATTGCTGAAGGGCTTTCCGTTCGTGTAATTGGATTTGCAATGAACAATACTCGTTAGAAAAAAGTATGTATATAATATTTTATGATTTAGGTAATATCTCCTCACCTATATCAATGGAGGTACTCGGCTATGCTGTGGGTAATTTTATTACCTTAGATGCTTGTCATCAATAGTATAGTGTGAGGATGGGTTAGATGCCTAAATGTAAGCAAATTCATGCTAGTTTTTTGTGGAGGTATAAGGTCATGAGAATATTTACTAATGTAAGGACCGCCAAAGAATGAACTCAAATCAAGAGATGCCTATGAAAAAAATGTTGTACATGCAACCGAGGAAACGGTATGTGATCGGTAAACGATGCATGGATATTATAGGGGCGTTATTTGGACTTATTTTATTAGCACCATTACTCGTTTTGGTAAGCATCTTCATTAAATTAAGTGATAGAAAAAGTAGTTTAATTTTTAAGCAAGAAAGGGTTGGAAAAGAAGAACGTATATTTTATATATATAAATTTAGAACAATGGTATACGATGCGGAAGAACAACTACAAGCATTATTACCACATAATGAAGTAAGTGGAGCGATGTTTAAAATAAAAAATGACCCTCGTGTTACTAAATTTGGTCGGATATTACGTAAGACTAGTATTGATGAGCTACCTCAGCTATGGAATGTATTAAAAGGAGAAATGAGTTTAGTAGGACCAAGACCACCACTAGTAAGAGAAGTAAAAGAATATACAGAATACGAAAAACAAAGATTATTAGTTATACCAGGGTGTACAGGAATATGGCAAATAAGTGGTAGAAATCAGTTGTCATTTCAAGAAATGGTGGAATTAGATTTGATGTATATACAGAATCGAACAATCATGTATGATATAAAAATTATTATTAAAACCATTCGATATTTATTTAAAAATAATGGAGCATATTAATGTAGGGGATGAATGAAATGAAAACATGTGTAGTTGGATTAGGATATATTGGTCTTCCCATTGCTAGCTTATTAGCATCACAAGGCTATCAAGTCCACGGTGTTGATATTGATGAAGAAGTAGTTCGAACCATTCGAAATGGAGATACACATATTATTGAACGTGACTTAGATTGTATAGTGAAAGAAGCTGTACAAAATGGAACATTAACGGTTTCAACTAAACCTATACAAGCAGACGTATTTATTATTTCTGTTCCTACACCTATTACCAAATACTATGAACCGGACGTGAGCTATGTTAAAAATGCAGTTGATTCTATTATACCAGTTCTAAAAGAAGGAGATCTTGTTATTATCGAATCAACATGTCCAGTTGGAACAACAGAGATGGTTGCAGATGTAATTGAACAAAAAAGGCTTGATATAACAGTTCAGGGTAGTAATAAAGGAAACGAAAAGAGTAAGATTTATGTAGCTTATTGTCCTGAACGCGTACTTCCGGGACGTATATTACAGGAACTAAAGATGAATGATCGAGTAGTTGGAGGTATGAATGAAGATTCTACTAAGAAAGCAAAAGATTTCTATAAAGGATTTGTAAAAGGAAATCTATTAGAAACAAATGCAAGAACAGCTGAGATGGTTAAATTGACAGAGAACTCTTTTAGGGATGTAAATATTGCATTTGCAAATGAACTGTCTATTATTTGTGATCAATTACAAATTGATGTTTGGGAATTAATTTCCCTAGCAAATCACCATCCAAGGGTCAATATTTTACAACCAGGGCCAGGGGTAGGCGGGCATTGTATTGCAGTAGATCCTTGGTTTATAGTCAATTCTGCACCAGAACAATCGAAACTGATTTATACGGCACGTATTGTGAATGATAATAAAATGTATCATGTGGTGCAAAAAATAAGAGAGCAAGCAGTAAAATTTAGTACGCCAACAATTGCTTGTTTTGGATTGTCATTTAAAGCAAATATAGATGATTTACGAGAAAGTCCAGCCATGAAAATTGTTGAACAATTAATAGAGTTTGAGGATAAAGAAGAATTATTGGTTGTTGAGCCGTATATATCAGCACTACCATCTAACTTTCAAGCAGGAGGAATTCGTTTAACGTCAATTGATGAAGCACTTGAAAAAGCAGAAATTATTGTGTTTTTAGTTGATCATGACAAGTTTAAGTCTATTAATCAAAAGCTATTGATAAACAAGACAGTGATAGATACGAGAGGAATGATTAAATATAGTGCAAGAAAACAGCATCTTACACAAATGGAATACAATTCCTAAAAAGAAGTTTTTTCAAAAATCGTTTAGGAAATCTATAACGATGTGTAAAGATATGATTCGCAGAAGGTGGATATCTCGTTATCCTATTACAGCTTCTTATATCGACTTTTCTACGTTTCAATCAGATTGGTGTTTTTTCTTTACGGAGGATGAGAAAGAACAGTTTATGATGCAGTTAAGTAACGTACAATTACAAGAAATTCAAAAGGATGCTGACAGAATATGCCAACACTTGTTTCAAATATTGGGTTCAGGAATGTGCGATGTAGGAGAGAAACTTCCTTGGCATATTGATTTTAAAGTGGGATACGAATGGAAATCACAGTATTACAAAAAGATAAAGAAAATTGATTTATATAATGATGCTGATGTGAAAATACCGTGGGAGCTTTCGCGTTGCTATCATTTTTTTACGCTAGGAAAAGCATATTGGATTACACAAAATCAACAATATATAGAAGAATTTATAAATCAAGTTGAAGATTGGATCGAAAGTAATCCAGTAGAAATGTCGGTAAATTGGACTTGTTCAATGGAGGTTGCAATTCGAGCAATAAATTGGATGAGTGCATATATGTTCTTTGAAAAATCTCCGCTTATAACAAATGAATTTAAAAAAGGTTTCTTTCAATCTCTTTATTTGCATGGAGTATTTATTTATAAAAACCTTGAAAATAAAGGAGAGTATCGGGCAAATCATTATTTGACAAATATAGTGGGGCTCATTTGGTTAGGAATTTTTTTTCGAGGTTTAAAAATAACAAAATCTAGTTCTTACCAACCGAATGTATGGTTAGCTTTTTCACTCAAAGAATTAGAAAAAGAATGGGAGAACCAAGTGAATGTAGATGGGACAAATTTTGAATCTTCTACCTCCTATCATCGCTTAGTAACCGAAATGTTATTGTCAACAACAATTTTGTGTAAGAAAAATGGAATAGAACTATCAATGAAATATAGTATTGTATTAGAGAAGATGTGTGAATTCATAAAGGATATAACGAAAAAAAATGGATTATCACCGATTATAGGCGATGCAGATGATGGACGATTACTCATTTTATCTCAATATGGAAATGAAGATAAACGAGATTTTCGCCATGTTTTAGCAATTGCAGGTGAGTTTTTTAATCGGGATGATTTTCGGGCTTATGCAACTGGCCATGAAGAAAATGCTTTGTGGATATGTGGTTCTTTTAAAACTATAGAAAGAAAAAACGAATATACTTCTAAAGCATATCCCAATGGTGGGTATTACTTGTTGAAAAATAAGGAAGTTTACTGTGTTGTTCGTTGTGGAGAACTTTCTGTTCGTGGAAGAGGTGTTCATAGCCACAACGATATGTTGAGTATTGAATTAAACGTGTCAGGAGAAGATTTTTTTATAGATTCAGGAACATACGTATATACTGCAGATTATAAAATGAGAAATTTGTTTAGAAGCACAAATATGCATAATACGATTCAGGTGAATGAAGAGGAGCAAAATGATATACGTGAAACCTTGTTATTTTCATTGCCAGAACAGACTTTTGCAAAATGCTCTTTGTTTACAAAACAGCATTTTATAGGAACACATAGAGGATTTAGTGATCTTATACACGAGCGAGATATAAAGCTACAAGAGAATAAAATATGGATAAAAGATTCTTTTTTTGATAAACAAACAACGAGTGGGAAAATTTGTGAATATACATCAAACTTTGTTTTAGATGATGATGTAACAATTGACATAATGAAAACGGGGTGTAGATTAAACAAAAAAGGTCTACAACTTTATGTGGAAGTTTTGCATGGAGAGTTGTTTGTAGAAGATTGTATGATTAGTAAGAGTTATGGTACAAAAGTTAAAAGTAAAAAATTAGTGATAAAGGGAAAAAATCAAAATACATCATGTAACATAGGGGTGCTAAAAAAAAGGAGCAGCGATAAGAATGAAGAGGTTCGTTTCTAATACATTGCGACATATGTATTATAAAATACCTGATTATATAAGATGCGGGAAATTATACCGAGATATGTATATGTTTTTGGAAGAATCACAGTGGTGGGATAAGAAACAGCAAGAAGAGTACCAAATGCTAAAGCTTCAAGAATTGTTACAATATGCCTATGAAATGGTTCCGTACTACAAGCGGATTTTTAATGAACGAGATCTTGCCCCTAGGGATATTCAATGTATGAATGATTTGAAATTAATCCCTTACTTAACCAAAGAAATTATTCGAGAACATTTAGAAGAATTTATTTCTATTCAGTATAAAAAGAAAAAGATTCAATATGTAACAACAGGTGGATCAACGGGTGTACCGTTTGGTTTTTATCGACACGATAGAACAGAATTGACAAAAGAATGGGCGTTTGTTACCCACATTTGGGGAAGGGCTGGTTATAACATACGTAAGGAAAATCGACGAGTGATTCTGATGGGACAAAGTGTTACAACAGGAGCGAAATGGTTTGAATATCGGAAACGTCATTTGTTTTTATCTTCTTCACAATTGAATGCTCAAAATATAGAGGCATATTTCAAAAAGATTGAATCATTTCAACCAGATTTTATTCAAGGATACACATCTTCTCTTTTTCTTTTAGCTCGGTATATGATAGAACATGGATTACAACTTCCTTCCTTCCATTTAAAAGCAATTTTATGTGTATCAGAAAATATTTTACCGGAACAAAGAGCCATCATTGAAGCTGCTTTTAATAAGAAAATACTATCATTTTATGGTCATACTGAGCATGCTGTAATTGCTGGAGAATGTGAGAATAGTACAATGTACCATTTTGAAAGCCAGTATGGAATTGTAGAGTTTGCAAATGGTAATCAATTAGTGAATCAAGAAGACGAAGTTGGAGAAATAATTGCAACTGGTTTTCATAATCCTGTTATGCCTTTTATTCGTTACCGAACAAAAGATTTAGCAGTATGTACAAATAAAACATGTTCATGCGGAAGGAACCATGTACTAGCAAAAAGGATTTTAGGAAGGGAGCAAGAAGTTGTTATAACCAAGACGGGAAGTAAAGTAATTTTGACAGGAGCTTATAAAGTGATTTTTTCATTGCAGGAACAAATTGAATTGGCTCAATTTTATCAAGATCGACCAGGTGTTGTTATATTGAAAATTGTGAAGAAAAATACGTATAGAATCGAGAATGAGCATTTAGTCTTAAGGGAGTTATATAAAAAATTTGGAGATAGCGTGGATATTCATATTGTGTATGTGGATGATATTGAAAGAACACAGAGAGGAAAGCAATTGTTTCATATTCAAAAGTTAAAAGTGTAGGAAAGGAGAATGTATGCGTATTGTTATGGTTGCACCATACCCACCCCCAGTTGGTGGAGTATCTGTTCATGTAAAGAGAATGAAACAATATTTGGAGGGAAATGGATATACGTGTGCAGTTTATAATGAAGCGAAACGGGATGATATTGCGGAGCAAGTGTATAAGATAGAACGATATATTGAATTTGTTTGGCAAATTCCGTTTTTAAAAGGGGATATTCTACATTTTCATTCACCGGATATACGAGTAAGAATGTTGTTAGGATTTTATAAAATATTTAGAAAAAAAATTATTTTAACAGTTCATGGAGAAAGTTTATACTTTCAACTGAAAAACGCAGGGAGAATAAAAAGATTTTTTTTAATCAATAGTTTACGTCGTATAGATAAGGTTATTTGTGTAAATGAAAGGAATACACAAGAGTTGTTGACATTAGGGTTTCAAAAACAAAATGTAATGACACTTCCTGCTTACGTACATCCGATTGAAACACAATATGATGAGAGAGGGATTTCTAATGAAGCATGGGATTTTATCAATAAAAGTTCCTTTTTAATTTGTGCAAATGGATGTGTACGTACTTCGAATGAAAAAGATATATATGGTTTTGATTTATTAATCCACCTCTTGAAACGAATTCATTCAAACGATATACAAGCAAGCCTCTTTATAGCTGTTTTAGATGTGGGTGGACAAAATGATAGTGAGAAAGCATATTATGAGAGTTTGAAAGATCAAGTCAGTGCATACCATTTGAATGACTATGTATATTTTTATGAGGTGAAAGATACCGAATTTTATCCTATTCTCAAAAATAGTCATCTATTTATTCGTCCTACATTAATGGATGGTTTTGGAGTATCAATTGCGGAAGCTATTTATTTTGGTGTTCCAGCAATTGCAAGTGATGTTTGCAAAAGACCTGAAGGAACCATTGTGTTTCCCTCTCAAAATATGAATGCTTTAGAAGCTAAAACACTAGATGTTATACAACATTATTCTACTTATAAAGAAAAACTATCGCAATATAAATCACTAGACTATGCAGAAAGGTTATGTGATGTATATAAGCAAATTGTTTCTTTAGAGGAGTAACAACATGAAACAAGTGAACGGCGTAATTGTGAAAATGAGATTAGATATATATATGCTTTGGAAGAAAATCATTGAAGTAGGTTTTTTTCATTTGTTATCTGCTAATGTGTTTATTCAGTTAGCAGGTTTTAGTGGACAGATTTTTTTAACAAGATGGTTAACTGTTGAAGAAATTGGAAGAATCAAAGTTCTACAGTCATTTACAGCAATATTTGTATTGTTAGCTACCGTGGGAATGAATACGGCAATTTTACAGAAATGTGCAGAACAACAAGAAGAATGGAAGAGATGGTACTTTTTAGTAGGGATAAAGATTAGTTTATGTAGTGCCCTTTTCCTCACAAGTATTGTATTTATTTTAGCGGATGTGCAACTTATTTCAAAGGATCGTTTAATTAATGAAGCGATGAAAATGTATTGTTTATTAATCCCTTCTATGGTTATTAACGGAATATTAGTTGTGTACTGGCAGGCACAAAAAAAGGTGAAACTTCTTTCAAAAGTTCAAATCTTTACTAAAATGCTTGTATTAACGATGAGTATAATAGCAGCACTTTTTTTTCATTTTCAAGGCTATATTATCAGTCTTGTACTATCAAATTGTATAACAGTTCTCTTTTGTTTATATCTAGTACGGGTGGATTTGAAAGATTTTTTTAAGGTGAAAATGGAATGGATTTATGTACGAGGACTTTTGAGAATGGGCTTATTTGCGTGCTTAACAAATTTATTAGGACAATTACTGTCGACAATTAACATTATTATGCTGAGTTATATGACGGATGCTAGAACTGAAATTGGATATTATAGTGTAGCACAGCTAATCATTGGCGCTATGATGATGATTCCTCAGTCATTTAACGGAATTATGATTCCATATATTTCTGAAAAATCAAAAGACATAAATGTAATACAAAGAATTGTAAATACGTATCGAAAAAGAATGTTTCTATTAATGACGGTAATGATAGTTTTTGTTGGCTGCATTGTACCGTTTTGTATTCCCTTTGTATTTGGTGAAACATACCGTTCCTCTGTCTCTTATTTTTATTTATTATTAGCAGGTCTATATTTCTGGAGTTTATATTCTCCAAAAGGGATTACGATGATGAGTATAGGGAAAATAGAAGGGAATTTTTATACGGGAATTGTCGCTGTTATTATGAATGTAATTTTGAATTATATTTTTATCAAAGAGTATGGAGTATTAGGAGCTGCCTGTGCCAATGCGGTTACATACTTCTTTACTATTTTTGTAAATCATTTCTTTTATCAAAGGATGATTAAAAAGGTAACAAGGGGTTTAAAGTATGGATAAAACGGTGTATTCGTTACAAAATATGCAATATCAAAGGTTCATTACGATTCATTACAGCGTTTGTTTTTTTTTATCACTGTTTGTATTGAATGAGACGATTCGGTCTACGATTCAAAGTACATTTACATCATTTAACTTGTTATTTTTGATTATAAGTATTGCTTGTATTCTATTCTATTTTATTAAGCAACGTATATTGGTAGGTTTATTTTATCTAGCTTCTTTTGCTTCAATGATTGTAATGATTAACAGTATTTTCTTTCTTCATTATGATAGTCGCCAATTGATTTTAACAATTGCATCTGTATTGATCCCATTATATTTAGTGAGCATTCAGCTAACAAAAGATGAAGCGTTGCATACCCTTGGAAGATTTTTGTTTTTTTTTAATATATTAATGATTGCTTTGTTTTGTTTTGGCTTAGTGGATTATGTGACGAACCGTTATCTACAGTTGGGAATGGCAAGTACCATATTTGTAGGGAAAGATTTAAGTAGTCTTATATACAATGAAAATTTATCAAATATTTATCGATTGTACTCTTTCATGGGACATCCATTAACGAATGCAAAGTATTTTTTGTGTTTTTTTATACTAAATTTCATTTATAGTTCGAAAAAAAAGACATTACTCCCCCCCTATCTTATCATTCTTATTACAGCGATTGGCTTACTATTAAGCGGAAGTAAAACAGCGCTGTTTTTATTTTTATTTTTGTTGTTATTCGTGTATCAAACAAAATATCGACTTCTCTATTATATAGGGATAGTAGTATTATTATTTTTTTTATCTCAATCCAGTTTATTTCAAGACAATCTATTACAGCGCTTTACGATGGGAATTGAAAATAATGATGTTTCTTCTGGACGTAATGACTTAATAGAACAACTTCTCAAAGAAGGGAAAGAACTGCCAAACATATTATTTGGAAAAGGTGAGAATTATTCCCGAATTGTCGCACAAAGTTTTCATGATGATACGCAAAATTTTGAATACCCATTGTTAATGCTTTCATATGATTATGGGTTAGTAGCAGTAGGGATAATTTATTTTTTATGTTTTTTATATCCAGCGTATCTTTTACTAAAAAAGAAGGAATACCGTATATTATGTTATTTTCTAATCTGGTCTCTCATGATTAATTCATATAATGCAATGGCAAATTTGGGAAATGATACATTTGCTCAAGTTTGTTTTATTACCTTAATAATTCAAAGTTTAGTGAATGATGGGAGAGAAGAAATATGAAAAAATTGCTGGTTGTTGCGTACTATTTTCCACCTTATGGATCAGTAGGGGGAGTAAGAATGACAAAGCTTGTTAAATATTTTCATAGGTTAGGATGGGAATTAACAGTTGTAACAGTGAGTGAAGAATATTATGAAAAAAATGAAATAGATTACAACAAATTCGTAGATATTCCTGAAGCTGTACAGGTAATACGTACAAAAAGGTGGGCTGCATTTACGTCTTTTCAAGAAGAAGGGCTGTATTGGGCATTCCCGCTGTATAAGGAATTAAAGAAACAGGTAACGACTACAAAGTTTGATTATATTTTATACACAGGAGGCCCATATTTTCATTGGATTATTGCTCCAGTTTTAAAAAAGAAAATGAGAATTCCATATATTTTAGATTTTCGAGATCCATGGTTATTAACCCCGTATAATCAATCTGCAATAAGAAGAAGAGTTGCAAGCAAAATTGAACCAAACGTTATTAAAGAAGCAAGCTTTATTTTAAATGTTACTGAAGATGCAACGAATATGTATAAAAAGCAGTATTGCAATGAAAAAGACAATAAGTTTATTACAATTCCAAATGGCTATGATCCAGAAGACTTTACAAATGTTATTGAAAAAAGTAGTAATGTTGAAGGGATTAAGATTGTATATACAGGGAAATTTGGGACATTTCGAAATCCGTTCCCTCTATTCCATGCAATTCAAAAATATAATGAAGGCCATGAGGAGAAGATAAATTTTATTCATGTTGGTAAACAAGAAAAAGTAATTCAAGAGTTTATAGAGAACAAACCAACTATGAGAAAGTACATACATGAAACTGGTTTTCTGCCATATAAAGAAGCGTTGCAATATGTTAAAGGAGCTGATTATACAGTTCTTATTTCGGGTGGACATCCATATGAACCAACTACGAAGGTATATGACTATATGGCATTGCATAAACATATTTTATGTATAAATGATATTCGTTATGGTTATTTGCATAATTTATTATTCGATCAACCATTCTCTTCTGTAGTAAATAATGATGAAACGGAGATTTATGAAGCACTTATGTACTTAAATAAACGAAGAGAAGCTGATACGAAGTATATAGACACGGACCAATTCAATCGGAAGAATATTTATGAGAATTTGAATGACATATTAAAGGAGATTTGTCATGAAGATATTGCTCATATCTAATATGTATCCAAGTGCAGATTATCCTGCTTATGGAATATTTGTGAAAAAAACGGCGGATCTATTGGTAGAGGAAGGAATGGAATTAGAGCCCATTGTTATGTATAAACAAACAGCTTTGTTAAAAAAAGCACTGGCTTATGTATACCACTATATAAAAATCATGTGGAAATTATTGTTTTATTCCTACGATATTATATATGTACATTATGCATCACACAATGCCTTGCCAATTTTGCTGATAAAATTATTGAAAAGAAAAATTAAAGTTTATACGAATGTTCATGGAAGTGACGTCATTCCTGAGACGAGTATACAACGACTATTACAGCCATTTGTACATCTATTACTAAAACATTCCGCTTTTATTATTGTACCATCTGTATATTTTCAAAATATTATTAGAGAGAAATATAAGATAGCCACTCCAATTGGAGTTTTTCCATCTGGTGGCATTAACAGAGAAATATTTTATCCTGCAGAAGCGAAATTTTCTACCCTACACTTGTCGCCGCAATATCGCTATATTGGTTATGTCGGTAGAATCGATTATGAAAAGGGGTGGGATGATTTAATTTATTCCTTTTCAGTTTTAAAAAAGGATGATGCTATTCCCTTTGTGAAATTAATCATGGTGGGAAATGGGAAAAATAAAAAAGAGTTACAGAAACAAATTCAATCATTGGCTTTACAAGATGATGTTATTTTATTTGATTTTGTCTCTCATGAAACACTGTGTCTTTTATATAATATATTCGAAGTTTTTGTGTTTCCAACGAGGAGAATCGGAGAGAGTTTAGGATTGGTGGGATTAGAAGCAATGAGTTGTGGGTTGCCGGTTATTGGTTCTGAAATTGGTGGTTTAACAAGTTATATTTTAGATAAAGAAAATGGATTGTTTTTTCAGCCTGGGGATCGAGAAGATCTAATAGAAAAGCTACATGACTTCCTTTTGTATTCAGAGGAAAAAAAAGAATACATGCGAAAAAAAGCAATTGAAACAGTAGCACCATACGAACAGCATAGAATAAAAGAGGTGTTTATTAAGTTCTTTTATAAAGGAGTATGTTATGAGGAAACGAGAAATGAAAATTTGTCTCACTAGTTCGTCGGGAGGTCATTTATCACAAATTTTTCAGCTCATACCAATCGTTAAGGAGTATTCATATTTTTTTATAACGGAAAAAAATATGACAACGGCGTCTTTACGACAACAACATAAAGTTTATTATTTACAACAACAAGAGAGGAAAAATCTCTTTTTTTTATTTGTTTTTTTACGAAATATATGGTTGTCACTGCTGTATGTATGGAAAGAAAAACCTAGTGTTGTCATTTCAACAGGTGCTGGTGCGACGTTTCCTGTTTGTTTATTTGGAAAATTAATGGGCGCTCAAATTATATTTATTGAAAGCTTTGCAAAAGTACATTCACCAACGATTACAGGGAGAATGGTTTATCCCTTAGCTGATCGTTTTTATATTCAGTCACAAGGGCTAAAAAAATTTTACCCGAAAGCAGAATATAAGGGGGGCATATATTGATATTCATTACTGTTGGAACACAAAAGTTTGCATTTAATCGATTGATTCAAGCGTTAGATGAATTAGCTCTCAAAAGGAAAGTTTCAGAAGAGATGTTTGCACAAATTGGATATTCAACATATATACCTACGCATATCGGGGTGAAAAAGATGCTAACACCAAAAGAATTTTCGGCATATATGGAACGTGCCAGCATTGTGATTACGCATGGTGGTACGAGTTCAATTATTCAAGCGTTGAAACAGAAAAAGAAAGTCATTGTTGTACCAAGAAGAAAGAAATATAAAGAACATGTTGATGATCATCAAGTTGAAATTGCTCAAATGTTCTCTGAATCTGGTATGGTGGAAATTTTAAAAGATGTTTCCAATTTGTTAGATCAATTGCAAGTAGTAAAACAAAAAGAATATAAACCTTATATCGAGCGGGAGTCTGGTTTAGTGCAGGATTTGGCACTTTACTTAGAGCGAATATAGAGAGGAAGATAGAGATGGAAATTGTCTTATTTGGTTGTGGATATGTTGGATTGACAACAGCTATATGTTTAGCAGAATTAGGACATCAAGTTACTTGTATAGATGTTGATGCACAAAAAATAAATATGTTAAAACAAGGAGAATCTCCTCTATATGAGCCAGGAATTGATATATATATAAAGCAACATACACTTG
The DNA here is from genome assembly GCF_030348195.1 of Bacillus sp. DX4.1. Classification (NCBI taxonomy): domain Bacteria; kingdom Bacillati; phylum Bacillota; class Bacilli; order Caryophanales; family Bacillaceae; genus Bacillus; species Bacillus sp. DX4.1. Next base: position 1,635,219 of record NZ_JAUCFT010000008.1, read on the forward strand.
CTGGAAATCTGTTTTTTGCGAATGAAATAGGGACAAGTATTCAAGGGGCGGATTTTATTTTTATAGCAGTAGGAACTCCGCAAAGAGATGATGGATCAGCTGATTTGACAAATGTTTTTGAAGTGAGTCAGCTGATTGCTGAGTGTGTTGTGAAAGATGTCATAGTAGTTGTGAAAAGTACGGTTCCAGTTGGGACAAATGATACTATAAAAAAGGTAATCAGTGAAAAGAAAAGAAGTAACGCCGGTATCCAAATTGCTTCAAATCCAGAATTTTTACGAGAAGGAAGTGCTTTACATGATACATTTCAAGGAGAAAGAATTATAATCGGAGCAAGCGAAGAAGATGTATTTAAAAAAATGGAGACGTTATATAAACCCTTACATATTCCTATTGTAAAAACGGATATAAAAAGCGCGGAAATGATTAAATACGCATCAAATGCATTTTTAGCTACTAAGATTAGTTTTATTAATGAAATGGCGAATTTATGTGAAAAAGTAGGAGCGGATATTGAACAAGTAGCATATGGAATGGGGTTAGATAAACGTATTGGAAATGCATTTTTAAAAGCTGGAATTGGATATGGAGGGTCTTGTTTTCCAAAGGATACAAATGCATTGATGCAGATAGCAGGAAATGTACAATATCCATTTCAACTTTTAGCGTCAGTTATAGCTGTTAATCATGAGCAAAAAAGGAAATTCATTAATAAACTACAAACACTTTATGGTGATATAGTAGGAAAGCGAATTGCGGTTTTAGGGTTAGCTTTTAAGCCGAATACTGACGATATTCGAGAAGCACCAGCCATTTCCATTATTGAAGAACTATTCAAGTTTGGAGCACAAGTAATAGCGTATGATCCGGTTGCAATACAAAATGCTAAAAAAGTATTACCGAACGAGGTGAGTTTTGTTAGTGAAATAGATCAAGCGATTACAGATGCTGATTGTGTATGTATTTTGACGGAATGGGATGAAATTAAGAACTATCCATTAATTAATTTTCAAAAGTTAATGAAAGAAGCGATTATCTTTGATGGACGGAATTGTTTTACACTAGAGGAAATAGAAAAGTATGAGATACAGTATCATTCGATTGGGCGAAGACAAGTTATACATGATTTTGTGAAATAGTGAAAAGAGGAGCAGCCTCTTGTTTTGTATAGGCGTATTGCTTTATACAAGCAAGAGGCTTATTTGGAACATATTAATTTTTTAGGATAACATCCCATAAAGTCTGATCGTATTGATATCCTTCTATATTTGCCTCAATCGTGTTAGAGAGATGAGTTTTTCCGTTGGAATAACTCATATAGCCTTGTTGTAATTTATATAATAAATCTTTTGTACCAACTTGTATAAGAGCTTCGATAGACTGATTTTGTTGATTAACATCCCAATACCCTAATAACTTCAAATTAGTTAATGTTGGAACGGTATTCATCCAGCTTTCATAGGAATAAAATGCATCGCTTCGTTTTCCTTGTGCATCAGTAGCATTAAATTCTTTGAGCATACCGGATTGTCCCACAACAGGAGAAGACCCTTTGATAAGGTATGCTCTCCCATTAGCTCCTGTGTTTGTTACGATTTCACTGTACGTAAATTGGGATACTGTATGAAAGAGAGAAATAGAGTTGGACAATGGAATTCCTTGATAAGAAAATGAATGTTTTATACCAGCTCCATAACCACCATAGCGGTCATAACCACCGCTCTCCATTAAAGATTTTGATGTCTTTATCCACGTATTGTAAATATTTGCGAATCCTAATTGCTGAAACATATTCATATAGGTTGTATAGTCAAAGTTTTGCAGGAAACGATTTACAGTATCTGCACCAAAATAGTAGGAAGCTGCAATCATGACATTTACATATCCATTGCGGTAATTGGGATTATAAGACTTTTTAAAATTTCCTAGTTGATTTAAACCGGTATAAAAATCATTGTTATCATCGTATGACCAGTGTCCAGCAATAGTAAAGGCTCTCATAAGCCAATCAATCTTTTGGATTTCTAGTGGGGAGAGTTCTTTCCAAATAGCAGGAATATGTTTTGTAAGTAAAAATGTTTGTGCAATAATATTGTGAGTGCGACCATCAAGTCCGCCGTTTGCATTCGGTTCTTTGCCTGAACTAATCACACTTTTAATATGTTGGAGGACTCGTGTTTTTACAGTTATATTTTTAGGTGTTTTATATTCAGGATTATAGAAGCAACAAAGAGTTAAAAAGTAAAAAGCTTTTGCACGTTTTACAATAATGCTGCTTGTATCTGTATAGTGAGGAGAAATCACTGCAAGTAATGATTCAGATAAAGCTTGATCAACTAAAGAGGTGGGGAAGGGGAAAAATGAGGAGAGATTATTCATTATATAAAAACCACTCTTTCTTTTATAAATCTATTAATCTATTAATATGTATTAAGTATGCAAAGAGTGTGGACAAGAGTGGGGTTTTGATTGATAAGGAGGAGTTTATTTGCTGAGGAAAACGGTATGGTTTATAGGTGCCCTTTTTTTAGGTATAGTAGCTTTCTTATATGTATATGAACAGAAAAATAAAAATAGTGAACGCATCGTTAATGAAGAGAAGATATTATGTGTTGCAATGGAGGAACCACTGCTTGCATTTGAAGGAAGGCGAGATATTAAAGCTGTATATGTGAAACAAGCAAAAGCATTTTATTTTTTATCATTATTTTCGTATGAAAATCAGGGGAGAGTAGAGGTAAGAGAAAGGATTTTAGAACATGTACGTAGTCTTATAAGTGGTGGAAAGGAACCAAATGCAAATGGTGGACTTGATGGTAGGACACATAACATAGTTGCCCAAGCTCTTGTGTTGGTGAAGCATAATGAGATGATATGGGAAGAATTAAATAGAGAAGAGAGAGAGAAAGTAGATTGGATTATGCGCTCTTTAGCAATTGCTTCTCATTGGTCGTATGATGACGATAATAATTTTTATACAGGCTTAGATCAGCGAGGAAATTTTAAAAAATCGTATAATCCAAATTACAAAAATGGTTATGGAAATACAATAGTGGCTGTTACGATGTATTTTGGTGTGAAGAGGACTAAAGCTATTTTTTCGGAGTTTTCTTACCATTACTACATGGAACAGTTCAAGAAATATCAATATAAAAATATTATAAATACGTGGTCTCAAGCTGGAAGTCATATAATGGAACAAGGTGGAAGAGATCGAAAAGGTGGCTACGGTGCAGGTGTGAAAAATAGTTTCATATTTGAGGGAACAGAGATTGACAATGTAATGGGGATTTTTAGAAAAGTGACGTTTGATACATATAACAAGAACGTAAAAAATAGTGGAGCGGATGGGAAAGCATACATAGTAAAAGGGCGTTCTCCTTCTGAAGGAGAGATGGGAATGATTGCTGAATTTGATTCCAATGATGCAAAAGGAAAACGGAGTGACGCATTTTATTCTTATGAAAGCTGGATGAATACAATTCCGACAATGCTGAATTTAAAACTATTCAATTATTGGGAGGATAAAGATGGAGAAATCGAAAAGCGAATTGATGTAGGAACAAAGGATTTACTTTATAAATTAGAGAAGGGGTATAAGGGATTTGCGAATGGAGAATCTTACGTGATAACAGAGTCGGATGTAAATAAAGAAGGGTTTTTATACGATCAATTCATTTGGAAATATTGGATGTAAAAAAATAAGATGCATTATTTTTAAAATATGTTATAAGAAAAGTGGCTCCTGAAAAGGAATCGCTTTTCTTATAGGGAAAATATGAAAATAGTTATTCTTTTTGTAATTGTTGAATTCGTTTTTCGCCCCAATCGTACATCATTTGTAAAATAGGTTGTAAACTCTCACCTAGTTCTGTTAAAGAATATTCTACTTTAGGTGGGATTTCTGGATAAATTTTTCGTGAAATAACACCGTCATCTTCTAGTTCACGTAATTGTTTTGTTAATACTTTATGCGTAATTTTCGGGAATAAATGTTGTATGGCACTAAAACGCATCGGGCCATTTATGCCTAAACGATACAAAATAACAATTTTCCATTTCCCACTTATAATGGATAAGGTTAATTCTTTTGCACAATTAAATTCTTTATGCTGTATTTTATATAATATTTCATCACGTAAGTCTTGTTCCATACGATTCACCTTCCATTCAGTATCCTTGAGGATACTATCTATCAAAAAAGTGCATTCTTCTCGTACTGTAAAACTATATTTATAATAAAAGCTGTAAGGAAGAAGTGTTCACTCAATTCTATCTTACCACAATTGGATTAGGGAGCGACTTTATAGAGGAGGAATTGAAAATGAAAAAAATAGGGGAAATGACAAAAAATTTTGTTAGTAATTATCTTGCAGAGCAACCATTTACAATGAAAAATCGTTACACATATAGTTTGCCTCTTTATAGCGTTGGAATTATGATGATGGAATTGATGGAAAATGATTACTTACAAATAAACAAAAATAACAACATTCAATTTACGAATAAAGGAGAAGTAAATCATACTTATTTTAATAAGCTTATGTTAATTATAAAAAACAATGAAAATCGTACATTTATAGAATGGATTCTTTATTTTGCAGCAGAGAGAAAGAAAATAGATGAGCTGTTTATGGCTGTATTGAAAGAGATGAAAGAAGAAGGAGTAATTCAGTATCAAGCAAAAAAGGTACTTTCTTGTATTCCTTACCAAAAAATAGTCTTGTACGTGAGCGGAACAAACTCATTTGTTGATTATATACAAAAAGATTTGTTATTTAAAAAAGGAAATGAAATTGAAAAGACGGTAGTGTTATGGAAATATTGTTATGCAGCTTATACAAATGAATCAGAAGTATTATCTTTAAAAAAAGAGCATAGGATCCGTCATTTTGCACAAAAGTTACAAGAAGGAGTGCTTGGTGGGGCTCACAAAAATGTTTTGTTTGTGTAAATGCACTTTCATTCATTTATCAGAATGGCTGAATATTTTTACTTTGAGAAGCATGTAGGACAAATGATTATAAAGGAAACAAACAGGGATTACAGGTTTGTTTCCTTTTTTGCATTTACAATTAAATACTTATTTCCATTCAATCCCTTGTAAATGAGCAAGCAAATTGCTATGGATACGTAGTAAAGAGTGAATATCTTCTTCTGGCATTTTTTTTTAATACTGTTGCCATCGCTCGATATGATGATGGGTTTTCGATAGACTTTTTTGTGCCTTCATTTAATTTTTGACTAGTCATGGCGTCTCCTTCTTTCAAAAAAACAGTTCAATAATAAACTAATTTCATATGGAATCAATGTGTTTTGACGTAATATGAATTTGTTGTGAAATACTAAATGTTATAATATTTAGTAAATTTATCCATCTAGATAATCGCGTAAGGACTTTACTCTTAAAAAAGAAATGGAGAATATATATGGTAATCAGGGTAGAAAAACTAGTAAAAAAAGATATATCATATCTAGTTGCTTTATCTGAATCAATTGGATGGGATTATAATATGGAAGAAATCCAAACCATTTTTCATTCAGGTGTTGTCTATGGAGGAAAGAATGAGCAAGGTGAGATCATCGCAAGTGCAGCTATTATTTTATATGGAGAACAATTAGTAGCTATTGGTATGGTTATTGTACATCCTAGTTATAAAGGAAGAGGAATTGGAAGAAGAATGACGGAGGTGTGTATACGAAATGTTTCAGAACATACGCCAATTATGCTCATTGCAACAGAAGAAGGGAAGCCTTTATATGAAAAAATAGGTTTTCAAGTTGTGAGTCATGTTTCAAAATACATATGTGATAAGTATGTAACTCCTATGGAATATTATAGGAATGAACATCTTATTTTTGTAGATTATGATGAAGAAGACATACACGGAATCGTAAAATTAGATGAGGATGCCTTTGGTGTAAATAGAAGCAGGTTTATAAAGAAAAGAGTGGAACAGTGTGAACAATGTGTAGTTGTAAAAGACAAAGAAAATCATATTGTCGCGTATGGAATGAGTATAGAAACACCTACAAATAGAATAGTAGGACCGATTGTTGCATCAAATGATCAACTGGCAGCTACAATTATTCATCATTTAGCAAAAGATTATGAAGGTCACCTAAGAATCGATGTTCCAGCAGGAAAAGAAAGCTTTATGCCTAATTTAGAAATATGTGGTTTCAAAAAGGTGAATGAACCACCCATTATGATGAAGAATGATAATCAATTTTTGAAACGGAATGGGGAACTGTATGGAATTGCTGCGCAAATTTTTGGTTAAAACAAAAGATTCCTTTTTGAGAAAGGAATCTTTTTACGTTATACATGAAATTGCGTCATTCACGATATTGGTCATGAGTGGGTTGAAATAGATCTTCCTCGACATCTCTAACGATGGAAAAATGATCGACATTATAATGACCATGCAGTGTTTCGTTATGGTGTTCGATGATTTGCTTTGCAGATAAAATTGTAGAATCGGTCGTTGAATGCCCATCTTTTATTAAAGTGACATCAAATCCTTGTACTGTTGCTGTTCTAACGGCAGTATCAATACAATGTTCGGTTTTACAGCCTCCTATAACAAGATGGCCAATTTCTTTTTCTATTAAAATAGCATGTAAAGAAGTGTTATAAAATGAATTGGTTGCCTCTTTATCGATAACTAGTGCTGTAGATGGTATTTTAATTTCTTCGTGTATTTGAAATCCCTTCCCTATACCGGAAGCAACATCAGTATCCCTTACAAAAATAATGAGAGTATCTGATTGAAGTGCTTTTTTGATTGCTACATTAATTGTCTTTAACAATTGATCTTTCTGAAACACTTCTGTTTCTTTCTCATTTCCGTCAATAAGTTCTTGTTGGGCGTCAATAATTAGCAAAGCTTGTTTCATTGTTTTGCTCCTTTGTATTGAAATATATTTTTCTCTTTTTTATTTATTTCTCTAAGTTGTGGAAGAATCCTTTTTACACGAGCCATATAAAAAAAGGAAATGATTTATTACCCCTAACATTGTGTGATATCTTACATATAACTAAGGTGGAGATTGTAGGTGGAAATTAGTGCATTACCTAATCAAACAGGAGTGAGAATCCAATCACTTTGTATCTATTTACTATAAATAAATTATATTATAATGATTAATGAAAAAATAAACAGTTGTCAAAGAAAATGCATTCTCATCATGTTAAAAAACATGTATTATAGAGAGTGGAGAATTTTTGAAACTAGGTGGGAACATCATGCAAACAGTACAAGATTATCTAGCATTCTTACATACAAAAGGATTTAAATTATCAGAGGAAGCACATGGATTTATTATGTTCGGTCAAGGTTATACAGGTGCATCTGATGGAATTGTAAACGCGGCGATTGAAGCGACAATCAAGCATCAATTACAGTTTGATGGTAGTTACTTTGTTGCCTTGTTAGAGCGATTGAACGAAGAGAAAATTACCGATAAAAAAAGCGCAAAGGCTTTTATGCGGAAGTTACATGCTTAACTTCAGGCAGCCTGCGCTTCTTTTTTTGCTTTTGAAGGAAGTTCAACAAAAATCATACCTATGAAAATACAAAGACAACCAATTATTGCTGAAATGGAAAGTTGTTCGTTTGCGACAAGAACGCCTGTTAATGCGGCAAATACGGGCTCCATTGCAAAAATAATCGCAACTCGTGTCGGAGATGTATGCTTTTGTGCAGATGTTTGAATGAAAAAAGCCAGAGATGTTGCAAATAATGATGTTAAGAATAATGCGAATAGAAAAGAATGATTCATCCATAAATCAATCGAAAATAATTTCTCCCAATCTTCAAACAAAAGGGCGCAAATGCTAGAAAAAATGCCAACTGCTAACACTTGTGATGTGCTTAATAATAAGGGAGATACTTTTTTAGAAAAGAACCCATTTATGAGAATGTGTGCTGCAAAGGCAACAGCGCAGCCAAGAACGAGCAAATCCCCGATATTGAATTGAAAGGAATCTCCGGCAGTTAATAAATACAATCCCATTGTTGCGGCGATAATGCCAAGTACAATAAACGGTGTGGCCCGTTGTTTTAAAAAGATAAACGATAAGATTGGTACCATAACGATACTTAATCCAGTTAAAAATCCGGCTTTAGAAGAAGTTGTATAGAGTAATCCAAATGTTTGTAGTAAATACCCAACAAATAAGAAAAATCCGACAATCATTCCGGCAACACCACTATATTGCACTTGTTTTCGTGGTGTTTTTTTCACGAAAATGAGCTGAATAATTAATAAAATGACCCCAGCGAATAAAAAACGTATCCCATTAAACGTAAATGGCCCAACAAACGACATGGCATTTTGAACGACAACAAACGTAGCTCCCCAAATAAAGGAAACGAATAATAAGGAAAGAGGAGCAATCCACTCTTTTTTCACGATACGACCCCCATTAGTTTTGTAAAATGGCTTTTCGTGCTAATTCATCGGCAACTTTATTTTGAATACTTGGAATCCATTTTATAAAGAAAAGATCAAATTTTTCTATGTACTGCAATGCTTCTTGTAAAAGTGGTGCGTACAGTTGGTTTTTTGCATATTTATTTTCCACAGCACGTTCGACGAGCTGTGAATCTGTTCGGAAAGATACAATGCTATAATTATGTTCTGTGCAATATTTTAATGCAGCTAATAGGGCATGATATTCTGCTTCGTGATTAGACATCGTTCCAAGTGGAAGCGATAATTGCACGGGTGGTTGTACACCTTTAATAAAAATCCCAGCGCCAGAAGGGCCAGGATTTCCTTTCGATGCACCATCAATATATACTTCAATCAAACTGAAAACCTCCAAGTTATCCGATTGTAATACTGTAACGGCACGTAAATGTTTTATTCGCTTGTAAGGATTGAACTCCTTTTTTCTTTTTGAAATCTTTTGCTGGCTCTAATTCATCGGCAATTCCATACCAAGGTTCAATGCATAAGAAGGGAGCATCATTTCCTGGTGTCCATACACCAACGAATGGAAATCCTTCAAATGCTACTTTTACAAATTTATCATGTTTATGAGAACGAATGAAAATTTCATTTTTATTCATATTTTCAAAAATAAGAGCATCATTTTTGAATAAATCATATGTAAGTGGTAATTCTGTTGTACTTTCAGCAATTAGCTGCTTCTCTTTTGAAAGAAATGGTCCTTCTAACACGCTTGTTTCTAATCGTTCTAGGCTACTAAAAGATAAATGGTAGTCTGTAAATGCTTCACCTTCTAGTAAAGGACAGTTAAAACCTGGATGTGCGCCAATTGAAAAGTACATCTCAGTTGAGGAAGAATTGATTACTTCGTAAGTGACATGTACATCTTGCTCGTTTATTTCGTAAGAAACAAGTAATTCAAATGTGAACGGATATTTTTGTAAAGTTTCTTCATTACTGGTTACAGCATATGTAATCTTTGTTTCACTCTGTTCTTTTACTGAAAATGTTAGGTCACGAGCGAAACCGTGTTGTGTTAATGAATATGGCTTACCATCCACATAGTATGTATTGTCTACTAATCTGCCGACAATCGGAAATAAGATGGGGGCACGGCGTCCCCAATGTTTTGGGTCTCCTTGCCACATATATTCTGTGTTATCTTCTTTTAAGCGAACGCTCTGTAACTCTGCACCTTTTTCAGAGATGGAAACGATCACTTTATCATTTTGAATCGTTGCTGTCATGAAAATAAACCTCCTAAATCTTTCATATTCTTCATTATACGTTGTCTAAAAGAAAAAGGGTAGAGATGAAGGTGCGGTTGTCTAAAAGAAATCTACAGCAAAAATTGCGGCTTAATATATTGACGAATAGGTGCCAAATGCGTAAAATATAATTTTGTTGTTTACAGACGACTCACGTGGTTCGAAACCATCCCACGTAAAAAAACTAAGGAGATTTTGTCATGAATATAAAAACAATTGTTGGTAATGGTATTTTAGCAGCGTTATATATCGCTGTCTCTATGCTTATTCAGCCGTTTGGCTTTACGAATGTACAGTTTCGTATTTCAGAGATGTTTAATCATCTTATTGTGTTTAATAAGAAGTCTATTTACGGGATTGTACTAGGCGTATTTTTAACAAATCTCTTTTTCTCACCTATGCTTGCTTATGATTTAGTATTTGGAGTGGGACAATCGATTATTGCACTTCTTGCTACAATTATTTCAATGCGTTTTATTAAAGGCGTTTGGGCACGTATGATTTTTAACACAGTAATCTTTACATTTACAATGTTTATGATTGCGATTGAACTTCATCTTGCGTTTGATTTACCATTTTTATGGACGTGGTTAACATGTGCAGCAGGCGAATTTATTGTAATGGCAATTGGAGCACCTGTTATGTATTGGGTTAATAAACGTGTTCAATTTGAAAAAGTTATGTAAGAGCTGTTTGCGATAGGAGCGTAACCTTAGTCAAGTAGACAGTACTTAAAATTTCATAGCTAAATAACCTGCATTCGATATTGTATCGAATGCAGGTTATTTTATTTCTTTTAGGGGGACCGTTCCATCACCATCAAGTTAAAGTTTTACGGGAACTAAACTAAGGAAATAATCTCAATTCTTGCAGGTAACTGTTGAAAGATAAATAGGGGTTCGGTGAAATCTTAGCTTGATAGTAATCTGAAGGTATGTGTATATCAGGATTTATTCTATACAACTTAAGAAAAATTTAGTACTGTATCATAGTTGATCAAGCATATGAACTAGGCATTTAATTATTTCAGCAGAATGCTTAATTTGTTCTGTATCAAAGCGAATTGAGATTGATTCAAATCGGATTGTTTTTTTTGATTACTTGTAATTATCCTGAAGTTTTTGTACCAGAGCCAGTTTTACAATGTTTTAGTAAGTTCAATGAATCTGCACACTTTTTGCATACTTATAATATAATATGTATGTGTAAATTATATTATAAATATGAGTTAGAAAAAATCTTCCCATTAATATATATCAATGGGAAGATTTTTATTTATTTGCTGAGGAGTTATATCGATATATGTCTCCCGCTGCATACCACTGTCCTTAGAATAACAATACCTATATCTGAAACTTCAATTATTTCTAAATGAGATATAGACCAACGTAACCAGAAAGCATTAAATCTAAAAATAGATGATTTGATTATAATTTTAAGGGTTTTTTAAGGTTATAAACGTAATATTAATTTGGTATGAAAATTTATTATTTTAGGTGGTATTAGAGAGTGAAAAGTAAAGTACAAGAAATTATTATTTTAAGAAGTATAGCGTGTTTAACTGTAGTTTTTATACATGCTATTACACGTAGTCCCTCCACGTTTGACTCTGTTAATAAAATGGATATAGCATTTTCATATTTGCAATTATTGTTAATGTATGGTACACCAATGTTCGTTTTTATATCAGAGTTTGTACTCGCTTACAATTATAAGGATCGAATACCAGATAAATTTATTTCAAAAAGAATAAAATTTATCTTGTTACCTTTTATATGTATGGGTATTTTTTATGCTGGATTTTCAGAGCATGCAAATGGAATTCAAGCAACAGCAATACAAAGTGTACGAAATATTTTTTTAGGAGATTATCATGGGTATTTTATCTTAATTATATTCCAGTTTTACTTTCTCCATATGATTTTTAATAAAGTTAAGAAAAAAATCTCCCCTAAACTTGTTCTTATTTCTGCACTATGTATTAACTTGGCGTATTTAAGTTTCTTTAATTTTGTTGAACCCTTTAATGTACCAACGGCAAATTATATTTGGTATAGATTCTCTTGGATTCCGTTTATAGGTTGGATTATTTATTTTGTTATTGGCTATTATGCAGGTTCTTATTATGAATATTTTAAATCACTATTAACTAGGAATTTGAAATGGATAATTCTTTCGTGGTGTTTGACAGGAGCCCTGTTTCTTCTTTTTCAATACTTTAATGTTTTAAATGATATTAGTTCTAAAAGAGTAGATGCACTATTGTATACGATATCAACGATTATGGTATTTTTCTATATTGCAACAAAGATAAAAAATATACCGCGCTTTTTATTATTAATCAATCGATATTCTTTTGGAATTTATTTGTTACATCCTTTTTTTCAGCAAACTATTGGAGATATGATTTTGATAAATATACCTTACCTAAATAATCTGTATGGCTCCTTGTTTCTTTATTTCATAATTGGAGTTATTGTGCCTATTCCTGTGGTTTACCTTCTAAACAAGATAAAAATAGGTGCGTACATTGTGGGGAAAGTATAAACGGTTTTGGTGTAAAAACTTCAAGATAATTGCAAGAAATCAGAAGGCTGCAAAGCGCTTTTTCAAGAAAGCTTTGCGGCCTTTTTATGTTTCGAAGTCTCGTGTCTTACTTCCATTGCTTCGCTAGGAAGTGTACTTACTAGCAGTAATAAAACATGAATAAAATATTCGTATACAATGCTGTGTCCCTTGGTAAAATAAAATATGAAGTCGGAAATAAAAGGGGAAACGGTATGAAATATAAAATGAACTGGTTGTATAAAACAAAACAGGGTCTACAGACTGAATTGACAACAGATTATGTTCGTTTAGAAGAAGCATTACAGCTTGCAACAGATTTTGAAAAGACAGGGAGAGTCAAAGAACTTTTATTTTATGATGAGATGGGAACGGCATGGACGTTAAAAGAAATGAAAAAACTGAGTAAACAAGTGGAGGAAGAACCGCAAGAAATAAGCGTGTATTTTGATGGAGGATATGACCTCGAAACGAAAGAAGCAGGCGTTGGCGTATGTGTTTACTATAAAAAAGGTGGGAAAACGTATCGGGTTCGCCGTAATGCTTATATAGAAGGTATATATGATAATAATGAGGCGGAATATGCAGCACTATTATATGGAATGAACATATTGGAAGAATTAGGTGTCAAATATGAGCTGATTACGCTTCATGGCGATTCTCAAGTCGTACTCCAGCAATTAGCCGGAGAATGGCCATGTTACGATGAACATTTGAATCACTATTTAGATCAGATTGAACAAAAAGCAAAGACAATGAAAGTGAAGCTTGTATGTGAAGCGGTGTCTAGAAAACAAAATAAAGAAGCACATCAATTGGCAACACAAGCATTGGAAGGAACCGTAATTGATAGTCACAAAGAATTAACGGAGTAGAGAGGTGCAGATGTGAATAGAAGGCAGCTCATTACAGAGGTAAATGATTTATTAGAAACATATTGCGAGGGATGTTTTGTACAGCAACATTTTCGTAAAGAACATAGTAAATATCATGCTCACTCCTTTTGTATTCGGCAATGTACAGTGGGAGAAAAGTTAAAAGAATATGGAGAGCGATTATCATAATGTGCCCTCACCAATTGGACACTTAGGGGTAGCTTAAGCTAATATGACTTCTTTGATTCTTCATTTTGGGTATTTAGTACGGGATAAAAAAACATCCAGAGATATCTCTGGATGTTTTTTTAATGCTTCGCTTCTTGCAATTGATGTTCGCATTGTTTTAATTTCATTTCTTCATTCAATAAAAAAGGTTCGTCTAAGTCTGTTGCGACAGTTTTCATTGTATCGAGTTGATAACGAGCTTCTTCGACTACAGTTGTCGCATGTTGTAATGAACCAGGATCCATTGAAATTGTCGCAGATCCTACCATTTTTTGTGCGTTTTCTACACGGAGTTTCACTTCTTCAAAATCATTTACAGGTGAACCCATTGTTTATTCCTCCTTTGTGATCTTTCTCATTTCACATAGTTTTTACTCTGCAAAAAGGAAATATACAAAGGAATAACAAAGGAGGTTACCAGGTAAGGTAACCTCCTGTTATAAATTGGATTAAAGTTTTACTACGTTAGCAGCTTGAGGTCCACGGTTTCCTTCAGTGATGTCGAAAGATACTTCTTGACCTTCTTCTAAAGCTTTGTAGCCGTCGCCTTCGATAGCTGTGAAATGTACGAATACATCGTCAGCGCCTTCAACTTCGATAAATCCAAAGCCTTTTTCATTGTTAAACCATTTTACTTTTCCTTGCATGTTACAATTCCTCCTAAAAAACGATTGCTTTTTCATTTAGCGACACAGACTTGAAATATGTACAAATTCATAAAACTGAAAGTCTTATATTATCGAATATTCTGCTAAATGATAATTTAAATATACACGAAATGGTAGATTTTAGTCAAGTAAGCGGTTTGAAATTTTTGTATTTTCAAATAATGTTTTACGCAAGTTTTACAGAATGGCATAGGACAACTTCTGTTTTAAATATGATTAAATAAAGGCTGTACATAATGAGGTGAGAGAATGAATCATTCGTATTTATTGGATAATGAGGCAATGAAAAATAGAAGTGATATACCTTCTTGGGTATCACAAGAATTTGAAAATTTTTCTAATGTTGTATTAGAAAAGACGTTTCCTTGCTATTTCGGCTTAACGGCTTTAAAGAAAAATGAACTTCGTTACTCGTTTCTTTCTCATGATGATTGGAGTCATCTGCCAAATACAATGCTATCTTTTTTACAGTTAATGCAGGAGCGACCGATTGTGAGAAGAGGTTTTTTTCTCTTTGTTGAACCAGAGCGTGAAGAGCAATCATTGGAACATTACCGGACGTATTTTTGGAAAGTGCTACAATATTTACATGAACAAGATAATCAGCCCTGGCCAGAACTGATTCCAGAAAATCCAGATCATTATTTATGGGAATTTTCATTTGGCGGGGAGCCGATGTTTGCGTTTGGCAATGCACCTGCCTACAAACAAAGAAAGACGAGGCATTTAGGAAATTCACTTGTTATAGGATTTCAGCCTCGCATTATTTTTGATGGACTAGAAGGAGATCGGCCTAAAGGTGCTTATTCAAGACAAATGGTAAGAGAGCGTGTTGAAAAGTGGGATCAGCTCCCAAAACATCCAAACATTAGCCATTATGGAGATCCAAATCACCGTGAGTGGAAGCAGTATTTTATTGGAGATGATATTGAACCAATAAGCGGGAAATGTCCATTTCACCATACAATAGAGAAATAAACGATATTACGTCAAGCCGTCATATAGGAACGGCTTTTTTGTATATTTTGGATAAAAAAGGACATTTTAAATATGTATATTTTCATAAAAGCTAGTCTATTTTCAGGTTCGCAATCATTACTTAATAGTAGCAAATGCAGAAAGGACAGGGCGATGTTTGGAGCAATTATACAACAAATTGTGTTAGGTATTTCATTAGCTGCACCAGTAGGGCCAATTAATATTGAAATGGTGAAACGAGGGATTGAACGAGGATTTTGGCATGCATGGGTCGTTGGGATAGGAGGAATGAGTGCAGATATTTTATTTATGCTCCTTATTTACTTCGGATTATCTTCTGTATTCATGTATACATATGTACAAGCATTCATGTACTGCGCTGGCTTTTTTTTATTGTTTTATCTTGGATTTCAAAGTGTGAAACAAGGGATTTTGCAATCAAACATGGAATATAAACAAGAAGAGATAGGCGGGCTTCGCCAATCCTATATGGCAGGTTTTTTAATCGCATTATCTAATCCATTAAATCTTGTCTTTTGGTTTGGTGTATACGGAAGTACGCTTAGCTCATTGTTAACGAAAGTAACGAAGCAGGAGGCATTTCTGTATAGTCTTTGTATCATTGCTGGGATTATTTTGTGGAATTTAAATATCGCTTTTTCTGTTCATTTTGGACGAACATTGCTTCGTCCAAAAGTACTCGGCTATATTACAGCAGGGGCTGGTCTAATCTTAGTTGGGTATTCAATCCATTTTGCGTATAAAGCTTTAGAGTTGTTCATATAAGATTGAAGGGGAGATTTTTATGTATCGAACCACGGTAAATGGAACAGAAATTATGATTACATTATCGCCAAAAATTCGTAAAGAAGTAACAGAAAGAAATCCGTTATATGAGGCTGTGCTACAAACAGCTGAGCGTTTGCTTCATACAAAACAACCGACATTTGCTGTAAATCATGAAACATTTGGGCTCATTATTGGAGAAGTCCAGAGCGGTGAAGTAACTGTCTTTGCGGTTGAGCATATTATTCCGAGACAAAATATATTTGGATCGGGTAATCATTTTATAACAATTGAGCGACGAGCAAATCTGTAATAGGAATAGAATAAAGTGAAACTTTTCTCAGTGGGGGTTTTCTTCATCCCCCACTGAGAATTAGTTAAACCAATCGGGCTTTTACGGGCAGTTATCCCCCACTTATCTTCTTTGTTGCTCTCTCTGAATCTTGTGGTGGTGGTCTTACTGCCCACGAATAGCGGGATAAATATAAAAGATCGGTCGTAACAATATGTTACGGCTGTTTTTTCTAAGGAGAGGGGTATAGAAAATGAAGAGGGTTCTAAAAGAGTTCTTCTTTCAACATGATATTGTCATTACGTTTGGAATTTTAATCGCTTTTATCATTATTTTGAAAACACAACTGTTTACAGGAATAGCGGTGATTGCGTGTATTGCTGGCATTATTTTTTATACGGTTAATGAGTATGTAACACATCGATTTTTATTTCATCTTAAACCGCCAAAAAATCCGTTTCTACTAAAGATGTTAAGAAGACTACACTATGATCATCATGTGTATCCCGATGATTTGAAACTGTTATTTTTACCTGTCTGGTACAGTTTGCCGGGCTTTACGATTTATTTGCTACTTTTATATGGGGCGACGAAACATATAACAATTACATTTGCATTTGGAATTGGGATGGTTATAATGCTGCTTGTATATGAATGGAAACATTATATTGCACACAGGCCGATGCGTCCTTTTACCCGTTTTGGAAGGTGGCTAAAAAAGCAGCACATATTGCATCATTATAAAAATGAAAACTATTGGTTTGGTGTGTCAAATCCGGTGTATGATTTTTTATTCGGTACGTATAAAAATGGAAAAGAAGTCGAACTGAGTGAAACAGCACGCAATTTGGAGAGAGAAAAAGGAAAGGATGCAGTGCTATGAGCACTGCTTTCTATTGTGAAAAAATATATTAAAAAATTGTAAAAAAATGATGAAAATTGTCTATCGGAAAATCTTTGCATCAAGACAGAGATTGTCTAAAATAGAAATAAGTTTCTGAATATTTGTAAAATTTAGTAATTTAAAATTAATTTAGGAAGAACAGTGTCATGATATGAGGGAGAGGGGAGATTATGAATGAAACAAGACAGTTCGGCTCGTCAGTTACAAGGTAAGGTAAATTATACAGAAGTGGTTCAGTCAGTAGAATTTCAATCATTGTTAGAAAAGAAGCGGAAGTTTATTATCCCAATGAGTATTTTCTTTTTGAGCTTTTTTATTGCATTGCCCATCTTGACTTCTTATTCAAAGGTGTTAAATACATCAGCATTTGGTGATGTGACATGGGCTTGGATTTTTGCTTTTGCACAATTTGTGATGACGTGGGTGTTATGTATGATTTATAGCAAAAAGGCGGAATCATTTGATGAATCTTCGAAGAAAATTCTTCAAGATATGCAAAAAGGGAGGGGATAAGATTGAACACAACAGCGTTTGCACTATTTTTAATTATTGTTCTGGGTACGCTCGTCATTACATATTTTGCATCGAAAAAAACGAAAAATGCGAGTGAGTTTTACACAGCAGGTGGAGGATTAACTGGCTGGCAAAATGGTTTGGCCATTGCTGGCGATTATATGTCAGCAGCTTCTTTTCTTGGAATCGCTGGGGCGATAGCATTAACGGGATTCGATGGTTTCTTTTATAGCGTTGGCTTTCTTGTTGCATATTTAGTTGTATTGTATCTCGTTGCTGAACCGCTTCGGAATTTAGGGAAATATACATTAGCAGATATGATTGCTGCTCGCTTTGATGCGAAAAAGGTGCGAGGGATTGCGGCTTTAAATACGGTAACAATTTCAATTTTTTATATGATTGCACAACTTGTAGGAGCAGGAGCACTTATTAAACTATTATTAGGAATTGAATATACAACATCGGTTTTAATCGTTGGAACATTAATGACAGTATATGTTATTTTTGGAGGCATGACGGCGACAAGCTGGGTACAAATTGTAAAAGCTGTATTACTTATGGCAGGTACATTTGTCATTTCAGTTATTGTATTTGCAAAATTTAATTTTAGTGTAACAGAAATGTTTGCACAGATGAAAACAGCAACGCCGCTACAAGAAGCATTTTTAAATCCAGGTGTAAAGTATAAAGATGGACTAGATACAATTTCTTTAAACTTAGGTCTTGTTCTTGGTACAGCCGGGTTACCTCATATTCTCGTTCGTTTCTTTACAGTTCGCGATGCAAAAACAGCACGTCAATCGGTTGTATATGCAACGTGGTTAATCGGTGCGTTTTATATTATGACGATTTTCTTAGGCTTTGGTGCCGCGGCGTTTGTAGGAAATGAAGCAATTATTCAGGCAAATCCAGCTGGTAATATGGCGGCGCCGTTATTAGCAAAAGCACTGGGCGGAGATTTCTTATTTGCTTTCGTGTCTGCGATTGCATTTGCAACGATCTTAGCTGTTGTAGCAGGACTGGTGTTAACAGCAGCGTCAGCTTTTGCACATGATTTTTACAATGAAATCATTCGTAAAGGTAAGTCAACAGAAAAAGAACAAGTGTCAATGGCACGCTATGCATCAATTGGTGTAGCCATATTATCGATTGCTTTAGCATTATTTGCACAAACATTAAATGTTGCTTTCCTTGTATCGTTGGCATTTGCGGTTGCGGCAAGTGCGAATTTACCAGTTATTTTGTTTACGATTTATTGGAAACGCTTTAATACGACAGGTGCCATTTGCGGTATGGTTGTTGGTTTAGTTTCAGCTATCGTTCTTGTGGCGTTAAGTCCGAATGTTTGGAGTCCTGAAGTAGGGAAAGCGATTTTTGTTGGAGAACCATTATTCCCTTATACAACACCAGGAATCATTTCCATTCCGCTTGGGTTTTTAGCAGCATATTTTGGGACAATCTTCTCCAGTAAGAAAGAGGATGCAGCGAAGTTTGATGAAATTTTAGTGAAGTCCAATACAGGACACGGAGTAAGTGACGTGTCGGCGCATTAAAAAGAAAAAGAGCTTTCCAAATGCTTGGAAAGCTCTTTTGTTTGAGAAACTTTGAAAAATATTGCTCGACAATCGGTAGGATTTGTCGACTTTACGTGGAATGAAAATAGCAGGGAAAGTTTTAACTCATCATGGCACCAACGCAGCTTGGAAAAATATCAGTTGTTATGGAAGGTGGAATGTATGGTGAAGACGAGGCTGTCAGATGAATTATTAGCAAAGGATGAAAAATATGTATGGCATGGGATGCGTCCGTATAGCCCAAACAGTACAATGATTGGAGCGAAAGCGGAAGGGTGCTGGGTAGAAGATACAGAAGGAAGACGTTATCTCGATGGCATGAGTGGCCTTTGGTGTGTGAATAGTGGATATGGAAGAAAAGAACTTGCTGATGCAGCGTATGAGCAAATGCAAAAGTTAGCATATTTTCCAATGTCACAATCACATGAACCAGCGATTCAGCTTGCTGAAAAGCTAAATGAATGGCTTGGAGGAGACTATGTCATTTTCTTCTCTAACAGCGGATCAGAAGCAAACGAAACGGCGTTTAAAATTGCTCGCCAATATTATGCATATAAAGATGAGCCACACCGTTATAAATTTATGTCACGATATCGTGGTTATCATGGGAATACGATGGGAGCGATGGCGGCGACAGGACAAGCGCAGCGGAAATATCAATATGAACCATTTGCCGCTGGATTTTTACATGTAACACCGCCAGATTGTTACCGGATGCCTGGTATTGAGTCACAACATATTTATGACGTAGAGTGCGTAAAAGAAATCGACCGCGTTATGAAATGGGAACTAAGTGAAACAATTGCTGGGTTTATTATGGAGCCAATCATTACAGGTGGAGGTATTTTAATGCCGCCGCAAGACTATATGAAAGCTGTTCATGAAACGTGTCAAAAGCATGGTGCGTTGCTTATTAGCGATGAAGTCATTTGTGGTTTCGGACGTACAGGGAAACCATTTGGATTTATGCATTATGATGTAAAGCCTGATATCATCACGATGGCGAAGGGAATTACCAGTGCATACTTACCGTTATCGGCAACAGCGGTGAAAAAAGAAATTTATGAGGCGTTCCAAGGGGCAGGGGAATATGAATTTTTCCGCCACATTAACACCTTTGGTGGTAATCCTGCAGCTTGTGCATTGGCATTGAAAAACTTAGAGATTATGGAAAATGAAAACTTAATCGAACGTTCTGCACAAATGGGTTCGCTTTTATTAGAGCAACTACAAGAAGAAATTGGTGACCATCCATCTGTTGGAGATATTCGGGGGAAAGGGTTACTCGTTGGTATTGAACTTGTAAATGATAAGGTGACGAAAGATCCAATTGCTGGTGATAAAATTGCGAGTGTGATGAATGCATGTAAAGAAAAAGGTCTCATTATTGGTCGTAACGGGATGACAACAGCGGGGTATAACAACATTTTAACATTGTCGCCACCACTTGTTATTTCTAGTGAGGAAATTGCGTTCATTGTAGGAACAGTGAAAACAGCGATGGACCGTATTTGATAAAGTGAAACTTCCATCAGTGGGGGTTTCATTCCCCACTGATGGTTAGCCTTCGCCAATCGGGGTTTTACTGCTCGTTAATGCAGGATAAAAATGAAAAATCGAGCCAGAATGACAGCGGCTCGATTTTTTGCAATCGTTCGTTAATGAACACCTTGTTCCTCTGTCAGTCCATCTAGTGCACTTTTTAGTGAAACAAACCAATTGTTTTCATTATGGTATGCAATCAGTTGTTCCAAAAAAATATCTTTACGGTTCATGAAACACCTCCGCGAGTATTTATTACAGCATACATATTTCATTCGCTCTTTAGAGATTTTTTTCCTATATTCATACTCATTTATTTCATTAAAATGGTTTGTGAGTTTTTCAAAATAGAAAGTAGAATTGGAGACTTTATTATTTAAAATACAGGATTTGTACTTGTATAATAAAGTAAACGAGTGGATAAAAAGAAAAAGACAACAAAGATTTTTAAGTCTGTTTTGGCAGATGAATGAACTCGAAATGAACGGAGAAATAAATATGTTATTAAACCAACGATTTACAATCGGAGAAATGGCAAAAATGCACAACATTTCGGAATCCACATTGCGCTATTATGATGAAAAAGGTATTTTTCATCCAGCTATTGTCGATCCGCAAACGAATTATCGTTATTATACAATTGATCAATTTTCACTTCTGGATACAATTAAATTTTTACGGCAGTTAAATATTTCGTTAAAAGAAATTAAGCAATATATTGATGAAAGAACACCATCTTATGCATTAAACTTACTGGAAAAGCAGCAAGAAATGATGGTGAAGAAGCAAAGGGAAATCGAATATACATTGGCAAAAATAAAACACAAAATTGAATTGATGAAAGAAGCTGTAAAAGCAGATGCAGATACCATCTTTTTTTTAGAACTACCAAAGCGAAAAATCACGGCACTTCCTATTGCGCCAAATATAACGGATGATATGTTTGATTATTATATTCATTCATTGCAAAAAAATATGAAACAACTAGATGATAGTTTATTTTCAGGTGATCTTGGCGTTACAGTTGCCAAAGATGCACTGCTTCAAAATGAGTTTCAAGCATATAACAGTGTATTTATCCTTCTTGAGTACATGCCATTTCAAATCGATACTCCCAATGTAATTGAAGAGGGCATGTATGCGTGTGTGTATCATCATGGACCGTATGAAGAAACGGATAGAACGTATAAGAGATTGTTACAAGCTATTGAAGAAAATGATTATGAAGTGTACGGAGATGCAATCGAATTAGCGTTAATTGATTGGTCTGTAACGGATAATCCAGAGGAGCAAGTGACGGAAATACAAATTCCTGTGAGGAAAAGAAAATAGATATATATAAATACAAATTAAAAAACCGACATAAACCCCTTCTTTTTTGGTGGGAAAAAGCATCCGGCCATACATAGAAGCGGTCAGATCCTTTTCCTGCCCAGACATAGTGAAAACAAAGAGAGAAAACGAGTGCAGGTCACCTTTTGTTATCCACAGCCGCGGCTTATATGTCGAAAAATCAAAATGGATTTATATAGTACGGATTTTGTTAGCTGAAAACACGTTTTTTACTTCTCTCTTGACCTTCAAGTAACTTGAAGGTTTAAAATATGAACAGAGAGTTGTAAAGGAGCAAATTGTAATGGAAGCAACTGAGAAATTAAGAGAAAAACCAATTAAAAGTTTATTTATTTCCTATTTAATCCCGGCAGTACTTGGAATGGTATTGATGTCGGTTAATATTATGATTGATGCGGTGATGATTAGCCGCGGCGTTGGAGCAAATGGTTTAGCAGGAGTGAATGTTGCTGTTCCAGCTTTTTCAATCTTTTTCTCCATCTCATTATGGATTGGAATGGGCGGAGCCACATTATACTCCATAGCGCTAGGAGAAAATAAAATAGAGCGAGCACGGTCTATTTTTACACAATCGATGACGGTAGCGGTTGTGATTGTTGGTATTTTAATGGTTATTTGTTTATGGAGAATAGAGGATTTAGCTTATTTATTTGGGGCAAATGCTGTCATTTTACCATATGCATTAGATTATCTACATGTATTATTAGCATTCGGCATGATATATGTATTAGAAAATATTTTGAGTACGTTTATACGGAATGATGGGAATCCAAATTTAGCAATGGCAGGTCTCATTATAACAGCAGTACTGAACATCGTATTTGATTATATTTTTATCTTCATTTTTGGCTGGGGTGTAACAGGAGCTGCATCTGCTACCATTTTATCTGCGGCAATTGGTTTTCTTGTATTACTCAGTCATTTCTTTAGAAAAAACAGTATTTTAAAATGGACGAAATTACATTTAGAATGGCCAACCGTAAAGCAAATTATGGTCATTGGTTTTCCAAGTTTTACGACAGAAATAACGGTAGCCATTGTAACAATTGGATTTAACATAGCATTTATTCAATATGCTGGAGAACAAGGTGTTGCATCTTATGCGATGGTAAATAGTATTCATTCGATGACACTGTTGTTATTCTTTGGTGTTGGCGCAGCACTTCAGCCGATTGCAAGTTTTCATTACGGTGCCAACTTGTCTGAAAGGTTGAGAGAAGGGTTACAGCTTGCAGTAAAAACGGCAGTTGTGCTTGGATGTGTAGCAAGTATAATCGGTTTATTCTTTGGGAAACACGTTATCGATTTATTTGACGTTCAATCAGCAGATTTACTTAACTTGACTGTGACTGGAATTAGCTTATTCTTCCTTCAGTATGTATTTTTAGGCTATAACATCGTGTATGGAGAGTATTTTCAGTCGGTGAGACAAACGAGCAAGTCAGTCTTTATTATTTTGAGCCGTGGATTATTGTTTATTATACCGCTTCTTTGGATCATGCCAAAGGTGTTTGGGGTAAATGGAATATGGCTTGTAATGCCCGTCGCTGAACTATTGACAGCGTGTATCGTTTTCACGATGAATCGTTTTTTTCATCCAGTTCCGATGCAAAGGTTAGAAGAAAAACATGCATAAAAAATGTTTGTTAGGATGAAATCCCCTTAACGTATGTTAAGGGGATTTCTTTAGACTAACAGTGAAAGAACCATCTGTTTCCTGGACAGAAGCAAATGCAATATCTCTTATGTCTTCGAATCCTCTTGCTTGTAATTCCTGTCTCAGCCAATCCTCATTTTTATGAATGAGCTTTAAGTTGTCATATTGAATGTGTTCATCAACAATCACTGCAATTGGTAATCCTGTATATTCGACATCCATATTCATATCCTTTGGAGTAAGAGGGACAAGTTCTCTTTTTGGCAAAATGCTGATTGCACCATTTGCTTCTAAAATGGCATATTCAATTTCATTCACACTAGGGTATCCAGCCACCCTAAGGTTAGAAAGTAACTCTGCTATAGGGTATCTACTTTGCTTTAAGTTTTCAAATACAATATTTCCATGTTTGATAAGAATCGTTGGATGGCCAAGGATAAAACGATTAAGTTTATTTAGCAAACTAAGTTTTGTAATAAAAAGGTGGATGCATGTAATAACGATTATACCAACAATGCTTTGCAATGCACCATCTACAGGTATAGCGCTAAAAGCTAAGTATGATAAAAAAATAATAGCTCCGAAATCATGCGGCGTAAGTTGTGCCAGTGCTGATTTTCCTAATAGCTTGATCGATACAATGAATACTAAAAAGAAGAACGTTACATTACATAAAAAAACAATCAATGTTTACACCTCTTATATGAAATTCACACTGTAGATTGTGTATTATACGTTATTCAATATTCCCACCCTTGTGAGAAATATTACGTTTTGAGGATAAAATAGGATGTATTGCAAAATTTAACTATGTAAATGTCATAGGTGATATTATGATGAAGAAAAATGAAGGGGACAGGAGATCATAGAGCAATGTTGAAAAGAAAAAAACTTATAAAGTATATCTTTATTTTGTTTATGATTGTAGTAAGTTACATGGGTGCCTTGCAATATACAATTTACAAGCATGGTCATATGGAAGCACCAAATGATGCGGAATATATGATTTTACTTGGTGCACGTGTGAAAGGAAATGAGCCGTCTCTTTCACTGCAATATCGGATTGATAAAGCCGCAGAGTATTTAAAAAAACACCAACAAACGACCGTGATTGTATCTGGCGGGAAAGGAAAAGGAGAGAATATTTCCGAAGCATCGGCAATGAAACGTGAATTAATGGAACAAGGAATTGAAGAGGAACGAATTATAATGGAAGATCGTTCTACAAGTACAGATGAAAATATAAAATTCTCAAAATCTCTTATTCCATCAAATAAACAAAAAGGTATTATTGTTACAAATGATTTTCATATGTACCGTGCAAAAAAGATTGCCGAAAAACAAGGTTTACAGTTAGATGGTCTTTCTGCAAAAACACCGAAAGTGAGTGCCATTAAATCTAATGTTCGTGAATATTTGGCGATTACAAAGTATTGGTTGATGAATCAAATATAATGATGAATCTTACAAATTTGTAATGATTCTGAAAGGTAAAGCGATGGTTTCTAAAGTTTTGAAATGGCATAATAAAGGTAACAAAAACAACGAAACTTTAGAGGTGAACGCTATGAAAGGCAATAATATTTTATCTTCATTATGTTACTTTAGTATTTTCTTTGCACCGTTTTTACTACCAATTATCGTCTACTTTATTGGAGAAGATGACGTGAAATATCATGCGAAAAAAGCATTATGGACACACATTATTCCCTACGCAATATTATTTGGCGGTCTTGCTGTAAGTGGTGCATTTGGTATTAGTATGGGAGAGTCAACAAGTGTTGGTTTCGGTATTATCACAACTTATGTGATATTCGCGATTGTAGGAATTTATTATTTCGTTTGGAATATTGTAAAAGGTGTGAGAGTGCTAAAAACGGTATAGTGGTTAGGAAAGGATCAATCAAAAAATTGGTCCTTTTTTGTGTCTAATTGTGCTATGAGCATATACTTTGTATGTATGCGAAGAATGTGCTAATTATTGGGTATTCAGACTATAAAAGGTGGAGATATAATGAATGAAATCATACGTACAATGGAACAGCACGTATCAGTCCGCAAATATAAAAATGAGCCAATTCCAAAGAACATAGCTGAAAGGATGGTCCAAGCTGCACAATATGCTGCATCCTCTCATTTTGTCCAGGCGTACTCTGTTGTATATGTCACAGATGCAGCACTGAAAGAAAAATTGGCGGAGTTATCTGGAAATCGTCATGTGAAAGAGTGTGCGGCATTCTTTGTTTGTTGTGCAGATTTAAAGCGGTTAGAAATAGCATGTGAAAAACACGGCACAGAAATCAAACATGATACAACAGAAAACTTTATTGTTGCTACTGTAGATGTTTCGCTTTTCGCACAAAACTTAGCGCTTGCAGCAGAATCTCTCGGATACGGTATTTGTTATATTGGCGGAATTCGTAACAACCCAGAGGGGGTAAGTGAACTTCTTCATTTACCAGATAAAGTGTACCCAGTGTTTGGAATGACAGTTGGAGTACCAGATGAAGATCATGCGGTGAAACCTCGTTTGCCAGTGGGAGCTATCTTACATGAAAATGCGTATGATGAAAACAAATATAACGAATTATTAGAGGGATATGACCATACGACAAATGAGTATTACAAGGGAAGACTGGCAAACCAAAAGAATGTTACGTGGACCGGATCGATGAGTGCTTTCATGTCGAAAGAGAACAGATTGCATATGAAGGGATTTTTGAATGAAAAAGAGTTGAATAAAAAATAAGTTTTGTAAAAAGCAAATCTGTATGATGCAGGTTTGTTTTTTTTGTTAGTTTCATTAGCAAATAAGTCAGACCTTTGAAAGACTTTTGTAACATTTATGAAAGAGAAATGAAAGATTTGTTAGATAAGATGAGGCTTATCTACTCTTATTATGGGGTTACAACAACTTTCCAACTACAGATAGCACAACAACTAGGCTCAAATCAAGATAAAATGTGGGCAATTTCTGCTCCCAAAAGTATTGCTGGCTATGAATTAGTACCTTTACCATAAAGTATCTGTTACATTCAGCTTTATATAACTGCACTTATTAGTATTTAATGTGTCTTCCGGTAAGGTAAGAGAAAACTCTATGAAGGAAAGTTAAATTATACATCAAATGGAGGAATATTTATGAAAAGAAAAATTTTTGCTATAGCTTCTGTAATTGCTTTAACAGCCCCTATTCAAAGTGTGGCGTTTGCACATGAAAATGATCAGCAATATGATCCGCCTATTGCTCAAAGATGGTCAGCAGAATCTATACATAATGAAGGAGTAAGTTCTCATTTATGGATTGTAAACAGAGCCATTGATATTATGTCCCAAAATACGACTGTTGTGAAGCTAAATGAAACAGCTCTATTAAATGAATGGCGTACTGATTTGGAGAAAGGTATTTACTCTGCGGATTATCAAAACCCATACTATGATAATTCCACATTCGCTTCACACTTCTATGATCCTGATTCAGGAAAAACGTATATTCCGTTTGCTAAACAAGCAAAGCAAACAGGAGCGAAATATTTTAAACTAGCTGGTGAAGCTTATCAAAATAAAGATATGAAAAATGCATTCTTTTATTTAGGATTATCACTTCATTATTTAGGGGATGTTAACCAGCCTATGCATGCAGCAAACTTTACTAACATTTCGCATCCATTTGGCTTCCACTCAAAATATGAAAACTTCGTTGATACAGTGAAAGACAATTATAGAGTAACAGATGGAAATGGCTATTGGAATTGGCAAAGTGTAAATCCAGAAGAGTGGGTTCATGCTTCGGCTGCTGCTGCAAAAGCTGATTTTCCATCAATTGTTAATGATAATACGAAAAATTGGTTCCTAAAAGCAGTGGTATCACAAGACTCTGCTGACAAATGGCGTGCTGAAGTAACACCGGTAACAGGAAAACGTTTAATGGAAGCACAACGTATTACAGCTGGATATATTCACTTATGGTTTGATACGTACGTGAATCAACAATAATAAATAAATTTACACATGACACAAATTATTTATGCCAAAAAATTAATATGAAAAGAGAGAGGCTTTTACTAGAAAAGCCCTCTCTTTCTGCTTCTATTAAGTTAATCCAATTTATCTGCATATTGTAATCATGTTTGATATACGAATTATCTGTGCAACAAGGATGTCCTTATTGAGATATGGCAACAATTCAAGGGATAACCCACCATATTTAAAAATTTCCCATTTTTGGCAGAGAAAAGTTTCTTATTAATATAGTTTTATTCGAAATTGACAAATGTTGCTTGTTTAGTGGCCCCAATTATTAAATAACATTTAACGTTTAGCTAACTTAAAACGAAGGTGGGGTAACTGAAAATAATACAATTGCAATTTCATTAAAATTATTTTCCCATTTATGTTTCAAATTTGCCGGTATTTTTACACTATCACCAGCTTCTAATAAATATTGTTCTTCATCTAAATACAACAGAATTTTTCCTTCTAAAATGACTGCAACTTCCTCACCTTTATGTTCTAGAGGATTTTCTGACGAAGAGGTATTTGGGGGAACATTCATAATCGCTGTTGCCAAATTACCAGTAAAATCAGGTGACAATAGCTCATAAGATAAATTATCAACGATCATTTTCTTACGTTTATTGGATCTTACGATTAAATCATCTGTATTTGTTTCTTCAATAAAAAAACTAAATGTTGGAACATCGAGGGTTTTAGCTAAGACCTTTAGGGTTTGTATGGAAGGGTTTGCTAACCCTCGTTCAATTTGGCTTAACATTGAAGGTGTAATCGCAGCTAATTTTGCTAACTCCCTACTATTCAATCCTTTAGCTTTTCTGTATTTTTTAACTTTCTTACCAATGTCTATATTTTCCATAACCATACTCCTTAATATTATAGTTAATTTTATTTAAATAAATTAAATTAAATTAAACGAAACGGTGATTTTATGCTAAACTATATTAAAATAAATTTAATTATAATTTAACATTTAAATCGCTACAAGAAAATAAGGAGGATCAGATAGATGAAGGAGATTGAGAACAAAAATCTTCAAATTTGGAAAGACCATTACACTAATATTATTTCATATCAGTAGAACGAAACCATGCATTTATATGTAGTATTCTATTATCACAGCTCTTATATTTAGTTTTGGAATTATCATAACCCTTGTACATTTGCTGCAAGATTTCGATAGGATAAACACAAATTGATTATAGGTTCAAAAGAGTGCCAATTAGAAGGAATTTATTACAAGGGGTTTACTCTAAACTGGAAGCGCATTCGTTATATTTGGATAAATAGTTATAAATATCCGTTGTGTAAGGATAAATAATAGAAAGATTTCTTTCGTTATTGATAATAGAATGGAGGAGATTGTATGTATGAAAAAAAGAATTGTAATTATAGAAGATGAAGATAATATCCGAGAAATATGCAGGCGGTACTTAGAAAGAGAAGGATATGAGGTATACACAGCTGTAAACGGAGAAGAAGGTTGGAACTTATTTCAGCAATATCAACCAGATATCATTATTTTAGATTTGATGATACCGAAAAAAGATGGTTGGGAACTATGTGGGGAAATTCGACAGCACTCTAATGTTCCTATTATTATTTTAACTGCTAGGGGAGAAGAAAGAGATCGAATTTTGGGATTAACAATGGGTGCGGATGATTATGTGACAAAGCCGTTTTCCCCTCGTGAATTAGTATTAAGGGTGCAAATTATATTACGAAGAGGGAATCAAGCAACAATACAAATGCAAGAACCAGTATCAGAAATGGTAAAGTTCCTAGATTTAGAGATTTATCCAAAGAAAAGACGTGTATTTGTTTGTGGACATGAAATCGAGTTAACAGTTAAAGAATTTGAGGTACTTTATATAATGGCAAAACATCCAAGACAAGTATTTTCACGATCTCAACTTCTTGAACAAATTTGGGATTTTGAGTATGAAGGGTGCACAAATGCAGTAACAGTATTAGTGAGTCGTCTACGTGAAAAATTGGAGAAGCATACAACAAAGAACCGTTGGATTCATACAGTGTGGGGCATAGGTTATCGCTTTGAGCCGGATGGAGTAGATGAAATATGAGATTACGTAATCAATTGTTATTGATGAATTTATTGAGCACGAGTATCATATTAGTTTCTATCTGGTATAGTGAAAGGCAGATGTTACTTAGACCGGAACAAACACGGTTATTAATAGGAATTGTAATCGTAGCGCTGATTTTCTCAACCATTATTTATTGGTTAATGACACGACCTATTATGAAATCTATTCAGAATTTAATTGCATTAACCAAACAATTTAGTGATAGACATTTTGAAACAATGTATATAATAGGGAAAGAACCAGAAGAATTTAAAGAATTGGCGACAGCTTTTCAACAAATGGCTAAAAAATTAGAAGAAGGCTTTACTAAGTTAGAAAAAGGAGAAAAAGCACGTACTGAGCTGATTGCAAATATATCCCATGACTTACGAACTCCCATGGCTAGCATACAATTGATGATAGAAGCGTTACAGGATGATTTAATTGAAGATCCTGATATGAAAATGCAATATCTAACGACAATTCTAAACGAAATACAAAGATTAAGTGGATTAATTAATAACTTGTTTGAACTTTCTAAGTTAGAACTTGGACAAGAAACTTTTCATCCAAGTTTAACACATGTAGACAGCATTCTGTTAGAAGTACTAGATTCACATGCTATCTTATTAAAGGACAAAAATATCCAGTTGAAATTGTGCGTCTCAGATACGCTACCACGAATTTGGATTATGCCATGTAAAATAGTACGGGTTATCAGTAATTTATTACATAATGCAATTCGGCACTCTCCTATATGTGGGACAATCGAGTTGATCGTAGAGGAAAATAAACAGAAACAGCAAGTCCAATTCACTTTGCGTGATGAAGGGGAAGGGATTGCTCTAGATGATCAATTGCGCATATTTGAACGTTTTTTTAGAACAGATCCATCAAGAAGTTCACAATCTGGAGGGTCTGGACTCGGACTAGCCATTGTAAAATCGCTAGTTGAAATGCACAAAGGAAAAATTGGTGTTCGAGATCGTTCTGATGGGAAACAGGGATGTGAATTTTGGTTTACTCTTCCCGTTTCATCAGAAAAGAAATAAGACGGTCGAAAGACTTTTGTAATAGTTATGTTATAGAAATGATAGACCTTCTTGTTAACATACATACAAGCACTATGTTACAGGAGGATTTTTATGTTATGAAAATAAAATATGTATTGTTTATCGGAGGAATTGTGATGGTTGGGGG
The DNA here is from genome assembly GCF_030348195.1 of Bacillus sp. DX4.1. Classification (NCBI taxonomy): domain Bacteria; kingdom Bacillati; phylum Bacillota; class Bacilli; order Caryophanales; family Bacillaceae; genus Bacillus; species Bacillus sp. DX4.1. The sequence continues at coordinate 1,666,183 of NZ_JAUCFT010000008.1, forward strand.
AATTTTATGGTTTTTATTCCGTCCCGAAAAATTATTTATTGATAAGCAAATTAATGAAGCATTGCCACAAACAGAAATAAAATCAAAAGAAGTTCAACCACAAGAACGAGTAATAAGCAAAGGGCGGTTTCAGAATGGCGTTCATGAAACCACTGGAGTAGCAACCATCTATCAATTACCTGATGGGAAACGTGTTCTAAGACTTACCAATTTTGAAACTTCTAATGGTCCAGATGTTCGAGTGGTATTGGTTCCTACGAAAAGTTTAAAAAATAATGAAGATGTAAAAAGCTATAAGTATATTGAATTAGGTAAGTTAAAGGGAAACAAAGGATCTCAAAACTATGAAATTCCTGAAGATGTAGATATCAATGCATATGGTTTAGTTTCTATATGGTGTAAGAGATTTAATGAAAATTTTGGTATGGCTCATTTTAAGAAGTAAAAAGAGATATAGGAATGGGGTTTTGGTGAAATTTGAATTAAATCTGATTATAATACAATTCCGATATGAAAAGATATACAGAAGAATCTTGGTAGGGGTATAGACTACGAGGTCGTTCATAAAAGAATGTTAATGACGTCGTAAGCGAACTGTACGTGTGTAAATATATAGAAAACAGGCATTATTGCTAAAGCACCTTTTTGGAATCAAGGTGCTTTTTCTTATTCACACTGATCTTTTTTCAGAGTGCTAGTATCAGTATGTCCAAGTTTCAGAGATTAGTTACAATTATCCTCAAGTTTTCGCATAAAGTGAAACTTTAATCAGTGGGGGTTTTCTTCATCCCCCACTGATTATTAGTTGAACCAATCGGGCTTTTATGGGCTGTTTATCTCCCACCTAAACTTCTTTGTAATCCTCAAGTTTTGAGGTGGGAGTTTTACAGCCCGTTAATGCGGGATAAAAAATCAATGAAAGACTTTTGTAACATTTACGCAAGTAAATTGAAAGATATATATAATAAGATAAATATGTTGAAGGTGATTTTATTTTAATCCGAAGTAAAAAGTATAAGCAATGTACAGTATAATTTCATCTTTTGTAATCTTGTAGAGATGATAAAAGAAAGGGAGAGATCACATGAATCATATGAAAAAAGTAATTCCTGCAGCATTAGCATTTGCTGTTCTAGCAAGTCCAGTTTTTGATTTAAAAGCAGAAGCAAGTACAGTATCTTCAGTTTCTAGCGCAATTACTTCTGCTGAAAAAGAAAATCCATCATTAAATATTAAAGAGGGACAGGTATCCGAAGAAAATTCCAATGTAAACCAAGAATTTAATGCAGACTATATCAATAATAATATTATTAAAGCGAATTTTCCATCTGTTACACCGCCTCACATCAAGCAAGCAAAGCCTCTTGAATATGTATATTTAGATTATTTTTATACAAATAACAATAAAATTATTGGGGACTGGAGAAACAAAGAACTAAAACATATGGATCCGAAACCTAGATTTTATTATGATTTAGGATTTATGGGGTATACCGAATCCCAAGTCGAAGAATATTTTGGAAGCACTTATGGAGAGGCTTTTGTAAAAGGGCTTGTTCTGGAAACATTAGAAAAATTTTTCCAAACTCGATATGCTCAAGATCCAAATGATCCTGATGTGCAAAAAATACTGCAATCTAAATATTACGAAAAAAGTGAAGCTGAAGATTCATTCTGGTTGCCAGAATTTTTCCAAGGAAATGGTGGTTTAGAACGAGCAATTCTAGAGGAATTTGGAAAGAAAAGTTTAGACGAGCTTGGAATCCAAGTTATTTGGGGCGATAATAATTGGGGCGCTGAAAAGGCTGTAACAATTGGTTACTCATCAAAGACACCGTTTAATCCACTAAAGGATGCTGTATTAACTGAAAAGAAATATCTTAAGAAAGTTCCTGGTGGATCAGCATCAATTCCAGCTAAAAATACAGGATATGAGGTAACATTTGATATTAAAACGGGATTGACTAATGAACAATCACAATCATTTGCCCACACAGTAGGTGTGAATGCCGGTTTTGGTATTGAAGACATTTTTGAAATTGGAGCAAGTTATGAGTTCCAAAGTACATTTGGTACAAGTATCTCATTAAGTGAAGAACAAACAGTATCCCGTAAATTTAGTCTTACTAACGATACTGATAAAACGATTACAGCAGCATTATACCAAGTTACTGCTGAGTATAGCCTAAAACCTGGATCAGTCGCTGCGGGAGCTGTAAATAAAACAATAAATTCACCTTTTGCACAGTTTTGGCAAGGTGGCGGTTATTGGGATACAGCTACAAAAGTTAAACCATCATCTACTTCAACAGGTGCAATTAAAACAGATGATTTAAAACTAGTTCGTTCAGATGTACTAGAAAAGTAAGGAAAGTGGCATTTTTATGTAAGGTAATTAGATAGTTCATTTACGATTTCAATGTGATAATAAAAGTATAAGAAATAATAAATTTTTAGATGTTATAGGAGAGTGCTAGTAATGATTGTAACAACAACTTCTGCTATTCAAGGAAAAGAAATTATTGAGTATATTGACATTGTAAACGGTGAAGCAATTATGGGTGCAAATATCGTACGCGATCTATTTGCTTCTGTTCGTGACATTGTTGGTGGCCGTTCTGGTGCATATGAAAGTAAATTGAAAGAAGCACGTGATATTGCAATGGAAGAAATGAAAGTTCTTGCGAAGCAAAAAGGTGCAAATGCAATTGTTGGTATTGATGTAGACTACGAAGTCGTTCGTGATGGAATGTTAATGGTGGCCGTAAGCGGTACAGCGGTACGTGTGTAAATAGATAGAATGTGTATTTTTCTATAGTTGTTATGTATTTTCTATAAATATAGATACATTATGTTTATGAACACATCACAAAACATAAAAAAGGAAGAGAATTATAAAAATTCTCTTCCTTTTTTTATGTGTTCATAGATTTAGTGATACAGAGAAAACTTGATACGTCTGCAAAACCGTTCCAATAGAATGTGTACTTTACGCTTAGAAGTAAGAGGTTTCTTTCAAATTTTAGTTAAAAAGAAAGGTTGATAATTTACAATATGAAGGAAGATAAAGGATGTTAGGGCAGGATATAAAATTATTTTAGGGAAAGGAGGACCGCTCGAAAACGCCATTATGTTAAGCTACATTTATATATCAAAAGCGAAAAGAAATTTTTTCGCTTTTGATATGTTATTATTTTTAAATTCCTGGTGATATGGTGGTACCTAAAAAGATAAATAAGAATATTAGTTTTCGAGAGTAGATATAGGAAGATTTACATTAATTGTCGTTCCTTTACCTACTTCACTTTCAATAAGTATCTTGCCTTGGTGCTTTTCAATAATTTTATAACAGATCATTAATCCTAAACCGATACCATTTTCTTTGAGACTATAAAACGGCTCTCCTAGATAAGGTATACGTTCTTTTGAAATTCCACACCCGTGATCGATAAATCGAATATCTACCTGGTGCTTGTCAGGCGAATATTCGATTTGAATCAAGATTTTTCCTCCCATTGGTGTCGCTTCAATCGCATTTTTTAAGATATTTATAAACACTTGTTTTAATTGATTTTCTTCACAAAGTATGAATGAAGTATCAGATGTAACTTCAGTTATAATTTGTATGTTATTCATCATTGCTTGAGACTCAAGTATCATTACAACTTGTTTTATTAATATATTAAGGTCATTTATTTTGATTTCTAACGCCTGAGGCTTCGCTAACGCCATAAATTCATTAGTGATACTACCTATTCGTTCAATCTCTGATAATACCACATCTATATAATGTTCATTGTTCTTATTTTCCGATGATTTTAGTAAATGCATAAATCCTTGCATTGCCGTTAAAGGATTGTTAATTTCATGTGCAATTGCAGTGGCTAATTGACCTACTACAGCAAGTTTCTCCGATTTTCGTAATAATTCTTCTGTTTTTAACCGTTCAGTGATATCACGAGAGATACTTAAGAAAACGTTTTTGCCATTCAAGTTAAAAATACGGACACTAAACTCAGTTGTTATTGTTTTTCCTGTTGGAAAAACATATTCATCTTGCAAAGTGAAAGAAGTCTGTCCTTCTCTAATTTTTTCTAACAACCGTATGACCATTGGAGAATCTTGCGGTACAGTATTGGGAAATGGCATCGAGAGAAGCTCTTCTCTACTATATCCAAATCTTTTACACCCAACAGGATTTACCTCAATAAATCGAGTTGGAACTTGATCCTCATTCAGCTCTACTACATATACTGCGTCAGTTGCTTGTTCGATTAGTGCACGGTATTTCATTTCACTGTCTCTTAATTGTTGATGTAATCGAAGTAGTTCTCTTTCTGCTTGTTTTTTTTCAGAAATGTCTCTACAAATTGCTGATAAAGCAATTACATTTCCCCTTAAATCTAGAATGGGTGAAACTGTCAAGCTTACATCAATGAGAGTTTTGTCCTTTCGTTGTCTAACTGTTTCTACCCTAGTAATAACAGGGTCTTTTGTATTAATATTTTTAATGTTTTTGATAGTATCTAAAGTTTGATTCATTAAAAAATCAGGTACGCAAGGTAATTTTTTTCCCAAGATTTCTTTTTCTGACCAGCCAAATATCTTCTCATAAGCTTTATTCGCTTGTATCATATGTCCGTCTAAATCAAATATAGTGATAGCATCTACGTTATGATTAATAAATGATTCCAGCCGTTCTTTCGTCACCTTTAGTTCATCTTCCGCATTTTTTCTTTTAGTTATATCAACAGTAGAACCAACTACCTCAATAACTGTTGCTTCTCGTTTAACAGGCCTAAGAGAGAAAAGTATAATAGTCTCATCATTAGGCCATGGCAGTTCGAAACTGACTTCTTCACCATCCCATGCCTGTTGATAATATTTTAGTAGTCGAGGAAGTAAATGAAATGGAATAATGGAAGAATCTATGGTAAGTAAACTTCTTCCTACCACTTGTTCTGAGTGAAACCCATGTTGATAGAATAACTGCCCATCACACATAGTATGAATAAAATTTCCATTTACTTTTTTAAATTTAAAAATACCTCCTTGCAATTCATGTACGGTATCCCTTAATTCTTGCTTGGATTCTAGTAATGTTTCATTCGCTTTAGTTAAATTTTGTGTTAAACAATATAATTTTTGATAGGACTCCATAAGAAAAATACAGATCAATAGTCCAGAAGATATAAATAATGTACCTTGAATGTCAAAAAGTATAAGAGGTATAGAAGGAAAAAAGAATCCGAATACCAAATGAATCATAGCTATATAAACAGCTAGATAGAGAAAGACTCTCTTAAAGGGATGAAGCTTCTTGAGATATGTTTCAAAAATAGTATATATAGTAGCTATTCCTAAAGAAACAATCAAAGATGGTCCCCAATTACCACCAAGATAGAAAATGCGCATAATTATAATAAATGTTATTGTAATCCAACCAGCCGTACGACCAAAATAAATGTACGAAATTATAAGAGGAGCCATTCGGAGATCATAAAACAATCCCATGTACTTAAAATTAAAGACCATCAAAATAGCAGCTATGATACCGGCAAATACTCCTCCATATAGCTGGTCTAATTTAGAATTAATATTCAAAATCAACACTCGAATAAATATAGCTGAGCTAACTAGGAAAGCAAAAATAGATAGATTAATGAAGAATCCTTTGAAAATCATGTAATATCCCTCCTTTCATTGAATGTATTCGACAAAAAATAATAAAATCCTACAAATTAAACGGTCTGTAGATTCATTATTGTGAATGTTCTGTCGAAATGAACCGATAATACTTAGATATACGGATATTATATTCAAAAAAGAGGAGAAGTCTGTCTATAAATAGATACTCTACATATATAAATGGTTTAGATTAGTATCATACTTCATAAATGAAAAGGATATTGAGGTTCTATGATTCTAACAAATCATGAGAGAACTCCTGTTACGTAAGAAACAGAAAGAACTAAGCGAATATAAAGCAATGTATATAATTAAAGATTACTTCTTACTTTTTCATCAAGCATTACAAAAAAACACCCAAGAATTATCAAAGGTTCTCCTTCGTCTGTTTAACCTTCTACAGCAAAACGGACGAAAATCTCATCGGTACGAGAAAAAGACAGTCTTTGATATACGTACTTTTATAACATCCGCAAAATAAAATAAAAAATGACTGGGAAAAATCTAACTTTGTATAAAAATATACTTTAAGTTGATGGTGATGGTATGGCACCACATCACCATCAATTTTAAAAATTTGTTGTTCTCTAAACGAAAAAATGAAGTCTACTTGTATAAAGGGGTTCAGCTGAGATACGTGTAAAATTAGATAATGGTGGTACATTTTTTACTTAATCGTCCCCATCCCGCTAATTGTCACACTTACCTTAACGTTTACATCAGCTTTTGAAAAGGCCTTTCCCCATTGATTTTGGACTTTTTTCCATTCAGGATACTTGTAGGCTCTTGCATATACACCAAGTCCAATAGGATCAATTTTTGCGGCTTGTATTTTCTTTATTAAGTGGTCGAAATCGCTGTTTAGTTTCAATGCCTTTTTGCAGTTTTATGGCGTCCTTTCGTATGGTCACTAAAAATCTACTGAAGATTCCGTACTGACGTAATGTTTACTTCGAGAAGGAACCATTGCCCATAATGCGAGTATACAAGAAAAGAAGAGGATAAATAATGCACTACCAATTACAGCAAATTGGATTGAGATTACTTCTGCTAAAGTTCCAATTGCTAAAATAAATACAATTTGAACGAAGTTTTTCATCGCATCAAATACACTTTCAATTCGTCCCATCATGTCGAGAGGAATACTATTTTGATAGAATGTGAAAAATCCTGTATTTGCAATGGAAGAAAAGATACCAAGAACGATAAAACCGCTTACTGCCATGATGAATGAGCTGGAAAAAGCATATATGACATATCCAATGGCCATGACGATCATACCAATCCCAATGCAGTATTGAAGTTGAAGTTTTTTAGCGAACAAAGAGGCAATAAAGGAACCGAGAACGTAACCAGCACCAGTTAGACTGACAAGCATACTATATTCTCTTTCAGTTAAATCAAGCACTTGCTTAGAGAAAACAACTTCTTGTGAGTCTAATGCCATTGCGATTAATAATGTAGCTTGAAAGAGGATGTATATGAGCATGACATATTTTTGTGTACGGGCGAATGAAAAAACTTGTTTCCAATCTGCTTTTAGTGTGTGCACAAATGTTTTTTTCTTGTCTTCCAAATTATTTTTATGTAATGAAATATTGGGTAGAAAATAGATGATGAGCGCTGAGATGAGAAAGGAAATACCGTTACAGAAAATAACAAATTGCGGTGAATAAACAGCCATGAGTAATCCAGCAAGAGCAGGACCAATAACGAAAGAGCCTGTAGCTGATAAACTGTTCCAAGCGTTGAATTGTTGCCGTTCTTCACGAGGTATAAGCGTTGCTGTGTATGTAAATGAAGCTGTTCCAAAAAAAGAAGTAGCGATATGTGTGAGAAATATGCAGAAGTAAATGGGCCAAATTGAGCTAAAAAATGGAATGCTACAAATACAGAAGGCACGAATGATATCGGTAATTATCATAATTGACCGTTTATTTAAGCGATCAACAATACTGCCTGACCAGAATTTTGTACAAACCGCTGCCAGGGGACCCATTAGCCATAATCCGGCTACGATGGTGGGAGATTTTGTATCATTCAGCACCATCCAATTTAGGGCAACGAGATACATAAAATCGCCTAAACGGGAAATCCCCGTTCCTGATAATAATAGTAGTTTTGTTTTCATTGTCCTACATTCCTCCGTCTTCTTCATCTCTTTTCATGCGAAAGGAAAGACGATATTCCTGCTCAGAATTCGTTTGACGTGCTGTTTTACTTTCCCATCGTAAAAAGAGTTGTTCCACTTCCCATAGTAATTGAAGATATTCTTCATCACTTAAAAATAGATGGGAACCAAGTTGAGCTAAGCCCTTTATTTCTTCTTTTTTAACAGAAAATGAAACGGACTTCGCTTTATAGTATTTTTCAATAATACCTCGTTTTTCTTTCGTTTCTACCAATTCGAGAAGATCGCCTTCATATAGTAGTTGAATGTGATAATGAATACTACCAGGTGATTTATTCAACTTCGTAGCTACTTGTTTTGCAGTTAGCGCTTCATCTTTTAACAAGTGAATGATTTGAATACGGAGGGCATTCGAAATTAGCTTTTGTTGCTCGGCAGAAATAATAAATCGTTGATCAGACATTCTATAAGCCCCTTTCTAATTAATCTAAAATTATTGTACATTCTAAATAATTAGAACGTAAATAAAAGAAATTCTCTTTTTTAATCTATATTTCGACAAGGCGGGAAAAGAGAACATAAAAAAGAGCATGCAATTATACATTGGCATGCTCTCGATCAAGTTTCTCACTATAAAACATATACAGCCATATTTCCAATAACTTGAGGAGTGAGGGTTCCTAGAAGCCAACCAGTAATAAGCATCGATAACTGTATAAGAGACTCATAAATAGAATAATGAAATGAAAATACTTTTCCGATCATATCTTCTTTTATATGTGTTATAGATTTTGATGTCATGAGGCTATTAGTATAGGGAGTGTGAAAGTTTCTTCCATTCACTTAAATACATTTTATCAGTCCTTTTTAATTCAATAGGAAGTCTAGCAATGAGTTCTAAACTATTGCCATCAGGATCATCAAAATATACTGCTGCATGTGCTTGTTCTGGAAAAACAATTGGTTCAATCGGTTCCATTCCAAAATCCTTTCTTGCAGTAATCCCTTTATGACTCAACCATTCTATAGCCTTTTCTAAATCATTCAACTCTACTTGAAAAGCTACATGCCGCAGGGAAGGATGATATTTTGTTTTATATTCTTTTTCTTGCCAAAGTCCTAACCAACTTTGTTCTTCTACAATCCAAAAGAAAGCAGTCGTTTTACATTTTTTATATAGTTTTAAACCTAATGATTCATAAAATGGAATTGATATTTCTAGATTACTAACAGGAAGATGTGCCTCATATAGTCCCTTGATCATAAAAAATCGCCTCCTTTGTTTCTTCTTATTTTAATCTATATATTTCCAGATTAAATCAACAAAAAGAGTGGAATACACCTCATACAAAAGTATGAAATAAAAAACAGCTCATTTATCATGAGCTGTTACTGTTTACATGCCTCTACGTCAATTCCAGCAGCAATTAATTTTTTCTCTCCTTCTTGTTCAATTAATTTCTGTAATTTTGATAAGAAAGAGTCAAAGTCTGTATGCTTAGCAACCTGGAAGGTCATTTTATGTTCAATCGGAAGCCATGTATCAATGTCTGCTTCGTTATGCTGAATTTTTACTTCCAGTTTATCAAGAGCATTTGCGACTTTTGCCTCATATGTTTCTTTTGCTTCAAATTCCATCCATAAATTGTATAATTCGTCTCCAAGAGGGGCGTCTAATGTACGTTTAATGTTTAGAATGGCTTGTTGTTCGTTTTCTTGTTTTTTAAGTTGTAATTCTTCACTATTCATTGTGTCAAAAGCAGGAATATCACCAGCTTCTGCTTCAACAAGGTCATGAATGATGACCATTTTAAGTAATTTTTCCATTTGTACTGTTTTATCTAAATAAGGCTGAACAAGAACAGCCATGAGTGACATACGCCATGTATGTTCTGCGACACTTTCTTGACGACCGTTTGAAAGCCAGCTGTGCCTCATTTCATATTTCAGCTTTTCTGCTAGTGCAATAACTTGTAAAATATTGTGTTCCATATGGATCCCCCTTATATTGCTATACAATAATCTTAATATAAAAATGAAATGTGTCAATTTTGTTGTTGCACCACTTTGATTTGACGGATAATTTAGAAATATTGTAAAATATTTTTAAAATATTTTTTTATTTTTACAAAAGACAAAGAATTAATATAAAAATTGCAAAGTGCTGAGAGGGAGTGGGAATACGATGTACCAACATGCAGCAATTACTGTACTAAATCTTTTGAAAAATATGTCAGATGAAATGAAAAATGATAGTAAAGTAGAAGAGGAATGTAAAAAAATAGAGAAACAATTCCATATAACATATGAAGAGTTAATGGATTTATATAATAAAATGGTCGTATTTCAAAGAGATATTGAGAAAATAGGTGGTTTGTTAGCGTATGAACAATCTCCTATCATGTGGTTAAAATCTGAATTAGAATTGTTATATGTGACGTATCAATTTTGCCAGCGTTATGATTTAAATATTGCGGATATTTCAAAGTATGTAAATAAAGAAAGCCTTCAGTTGTTTCCAAAAACAGAAAGTCAACTGCAGAATACGTACTATAAATTAAAAAAACAAGAGTTGCCATTTGAAAATATTAAAAAGGGAAAACCAGGTCGTAAGAGAAAATATGGATCTGGAAAAAATAATGAAGAAAAATTAAAGCGTGAAAATAGCGTTGAGCTTCATAGTGAACATGCAGAAAATAATCTTGTTACAGTGTTATCAGGGATTGTTGATAATTTTGAAACGATTGGTGTACAAAGTGAAAAACAAGAACTGTATCAGTTTATGGAAGGGATTTACAAACTTTCTAGTTTGGCAGCAGAGCATATGAGAGAAGAACATGGTATACATGATGTGCAGAGGGAATTACATGCTCTGCGTGCAGAAAATGAGCAACTACGATGTGAAAAGAAAGAACTTATTTCGAGTATGAAAGAAATGACAAATCAAATGAATCATTTCATCGAGAGCTCTGATATTGAACAAATTCGAACATTACCGTATTTTGTGAATATGTGTAAACAATATTTACATAAGAGCGGAGTACACAATGAAAAACAAACTATGCCAATGAAACAGTAAGAGTCTAGTACCTGATAAAACAAGGGTGTAAATGCCACTGCATAAAAATTCTGCAAAAGAAAAAGCACAAGCCTAGTAATATCAAAGGTTTGTGCTTTTTCTATGTTACTGATAACGCCAATCATGTTACGTAATGGTCATGTATTCCACCTATGTCTATCTTTTTTCCTACTTCAAGTTTAGTAACTTCATTCATCATATAGCCTCCAAATATATTTGTATTTGTTATTGCTTCAATATGAAAGGTAAATATACTTTTATCTTGAAGTTAAATTCATCTCAGTCTCATGTATTTGTGACATAGTATTTAGTAGTCGGTTCTTCCTGTTTTTGAATTTCAGGATAAGATCGTGTCTATTCTAGAGAGAAAGGAATGGTAAAATAGGGAAGGAGGGAGATGGAGAAATGAAATTAGATATTAATAGAGTCGTATTTATTGGTCGTACATATGAAGAATATAAGAGCATGTTTCGTTTACAGGGGGAAGAAATCAAACAGAACAAAATACTAGATTGTCCTTCTGGTGCATGTTCATTTACAGCGGTTTCGAATCAACAAGGGGGAGATGTAACCGCATGTGATATTGTATATCAAATTCCAATCGGGGAGTTGTATAACAAAGGATTGCAAGATGTGATCCATACGATGGAGCATATAGAAGTAGCAAAGGATAACTATATATGGAGCTATTTTTCAAGTGTCGAAGATTTACAGAAACATCGATTAGAAGCACTCGAAACATGTTCAAGGGATATAAAAGAAAACCCAAGCCGCTATGTGTATGCGACATTACCGGAGCTTCCTTTTGAAGATGAAGAGTTTGATATACTATTATCAGCACACTTTTTATTTATGTATAGCGACCGGTTTGACTATGCGTTCCATGTGAATACAGTAAAAGAATTATTGCGTGTTGTAAAAAAAGAAGTTCGAATTTTCCCTTGCATTGATTTAAAAGGGGATCGTTATGAATTTTTAGATGCGCTTATCGAAGATTTACAGAATAAAGGATATGAAGTAGCGGAAGTAGAGGTGCCGTATGAATTTCAAAAAGGCGGCAACACGATGCTACAAATTAAAAAGGAGCATTAAGATGAATCAAGAATTATACCCACGCGTTGGTGTCGGGGCGTTCATTTTAAACGAGCGAGATGAATTACTGCTTGTACTGCGGAAGAAAGCACCAGAACAAGGACACTGGAGTCTTCCTGGCGGCAAAGTAGAATGGATGGAAAATGCGGAAGATGCGGTTATTCGAGAAACTCAAGAAGAAGTAGGATTAAAGATTGAACTCACATCGTTATTATGTGTGACAAATCATATTTTGCCTGAAGAAGAAGCTCATTGGATATGTCCAACTTATATCGCAAAAGTGAAAAATGGGACAGCGGAAAATCTGGAACAACATGCGATTGATGAGATTGGGTGGTTTTTGTTAGAGCGTATTCCGGCACCATTAACGCTAACATTACAAAATGCATTGAACGAATATCAGAAATAACGATGTATACTTTATCCTGTAAGAGCCCTTAGTGGAGATGAAAAAAATTCCGCTGAGGGCTCGTTTCCTTTTTTTTATCGAAAGGGATTGATTCATCTTTCCTAGAAGAGGGTATAGGTTTGTAATGATATTGAAAAAGGGGATGGATAATTTGCTTGAGACATTAAGTCAATGCTGGAATTTGGATGCGATTTTTCCAGGAGGGAGCAACTCTCAGGAGTTAACATATTGTTTAACTAAATTAGAAGATGATATTGCACGAGAACAAGGGAAACTTAACGAATTAGAAGTACCCCAGTCGCTAGTTCAGTTTGAAACATGGATCGAGGAAATCAACAGAATACAAGACATATCAGCTCGATTGTATGAAGTGGCAGAGTTTGTAGAATGTTTGCAAGCTGATAATGTACAGGACACAAGGGCAAAGGAATTACAAGAGACGATTCATCAGATTTCAGTCCAGTATGAAAAAGTAATGAATATATTGGAGCAATTATTAGTTCGTATTCCAAATGATATCTGGGAACAATATCTGCAGCTGGAGGAAATAAAAGATATTGCATATCCACTTCAAGAAAAAAGAGGACGAGCAAAAGAAAGATTGTCACAGGCAGAAGAGACGCTCATTCAAGATCTTTCTCCAAGTGGTTATTATGCTTGGGAGCGTTTAGTCGAAACTGAGATTGGAAAAACGAAAATCCTCTTTGAAGCTAATCAACAAGTTCATTATTTCAATATTGGACAAACATATAATGCTTTACATAGTACCGAAAATCGAGAGGAACGAAAAAATTTGGTGGAAGGATGGGAAAAAGCAAGTGAAACGATAGCAGATACTTGTGCCATAGCTTTAAATCATATTGCTGGCTTTCGATTGCAGGTGTATAAGCATAAAGGATGGGATTCTGTTTTAAGAGAACCATTGCAATATAATCGTCTATCACAAGCCACGATGGATGCAATGTGGGATGTAATTGATAAAAATAAGGGATTACTTGTCGATTTTATAGAACGGAAATCACGTCTTCTAGGTCTAGAAAAAATGAATTGGTTTGATTTGCATACGCCGCTTGGTGCAATAAGAAAAATATATACATATGACGAAGCTGCTGAAGTCATACTTGCTCATTTTCAAGCAGTAAGCCCGAAGCTCGCTGATTTTGCAAGACAAGCATTTCAAGAGCGATGGATTGATTGTGAATATCGAGAAACGAAAGCAAGCAGAGGATTTGCAGCGAGATTTCCAATCGCTAAGCAGTCTCGCATTTTTATGAACTTTGAAGGGACAGCGGACAATGTAGTGACGCTTGCTCATGAATTAGGTCATGCATTTCACCAATGTCAGCTTTCAAATACGGTACCGCCCTTTTCTCAATATTATCCATTGTCTCTTGGCGAAACAGCTTCTACTTTTGCAGAAACAATTGTTGCCAATGCAGCGGTTAAAAGTGCTGAAAGTAAGGAGGAGCAAATTGCTTTATTGGATGCAAAAATAGCAATGACCATAAAATATATAATGGGAGTACAGGCGAATTTTGTTTTTGAGAAGAATTTTTATGAAAGGAGAAAACAAGAAATAGTAAGTGTAGGGGAGCTAAAGCAACTCATGATAGAAGCGCAAAAATATGCTTTTCAAGGTTCTTTAGATTCTTACCATGCATACATGTGGATATGGGCTCGGCATTTTTATTTTACGGATAAGCCATTTTATAATTTTCCCTATACGTTTGGCTTTTTATTTAGCCAAGGTATTTATGCAACTGTACTTCGGGAAGGGATTGCATTCGAAGAGAAATATATACAGTTACTTCGTGATACAGGGAGAATGACTGTTGAAGATCTCGCAAAGCGGCACCTTGGTTTTGATTTGACAAAACAAGATTTTTGGCAGCAAGCGATGGATCTTGTTTTAGGGGATGTAAAAGAATTTCTTTTATTAACGGAGGAATGAGGGGCTCAAATGTGGCAAGGCTATCTTTTTATGAAAAGATAGCCTGTTTTTTGTAAATTAAAATAAAATTCGGAATTTTATTGACTATCCGAATGTTTCTTTTTATATTAGTAGGTATAACAATAACTACTAAAGGGGTGGGAACATGACAGAGGCATTATTTCTACAAGATGCATATGAAAGAACTTGTCAAACAGAGGTAATGAAAATTGATGGAGAGCGAGTATTTGTCAAGGAAACAATCTTTTATCCGACAGGTGGAGGCCAAGAATGTGATACAGGTGTTTTTATACAAGGGGAGCATACTTTCGAAGTTGAAAAAGTAAAGAAAGAACAAGGAGAGATTGTTCACTATGTGAAAGATGCAACGGATTTACAGCTTGGCTCAGTTCAAGCAGAGATCGATTGGGAGCGTCGTCATAATTTGATGCGTCATCACTCCTTACTGCATTTGATTGGTGCAGTTGTATATGAAAAATACGGGGCACTATGTACAGGGAATCAAATTTATCCTGATAAAGCACGTATTGATTTTAATGAATTGCAAGAGTTAACAAGTGAGCAAGTAGAAGACATTGTAATAGAGGTCAATCGGTTGATTCAGCAAAATAAAGAAATCTCTACAAGATTCATAAGCCGCGAAGAAGCAGAAAATTCCACAGGAATGATTAAAACAGCGATAAATCTTCTACCACTATCTATTCAAGAAATTCGCATTGTAACGATTCAAGATATTGATGAGCAAGCATGCGGGGGAACACATGTAAAGTATACAAACGAAATTGGTTCCCTTGTAATCGATAAAGTGAAAAGTAAAGGAAAACAAAATCGACGCTTTGAAGTACGTGCTGTCCAGTAAATACAAACAAAGATAGAGTGAGGGATTGCAGTGGATGAAGTTATGAAAGAGCTACAAAAATTAGGGTTTTCACAATATGAATGTAAAGCTTATATCGGTTTGTTAAAGCATTATCCAGCGACAGGATATGAAATTAGCAAGCAAACAGGAGTACCGCGCTCGATGATTTATGAAGTACTCGGTAAATTGATGGATAAAGGTGCGGTGCATTTAGTACCATCAGAACCGGTTAAGTATGTTCCTGTATCAGCGAGTGAATTAATGAACCGAATGAGAAAGGATTTCGAAAAATCGTTTGATTTTCTTGATCAAAAGTTAAATTGTTTGGAGCAGGAACGCCAAGTAGATGTCATCTCTCATATTCGCAGCGATGAACGTATTTTGAAAGAAATAAGCAATATCATTGAGCGGGCGGAAGAAGAATTATGGATTTCTGTATGGGAACAGCAGGTGTTTCAGTTAGAGGCGTTAATCCAGCAGAAAGAACAGGAAGGCGTACATGTTTTTTCTGTTTTATTTGGAGCACCGCATACTAAAATCGGAACGACGTTTCATCATAACTATATGACACCAGATGTTGTGAAAGAGCGGATGGGCGGTCATTTAACAATTGTTGCACGGGATGGAAAAGAAGTGCTCATTGCTAAATTTTTAGACCATAGCACATCATGGGCTGTGACAACGTATGACCCGGCATTAGTGCTCGTGGCAACGGAATATGTTCGTCACGATATTATGGTTGAAGAAATTACGCAAGAGTTTGGACCTAATAAGCTTGATGCATTATGGCGGAATAATCCTGATTTGGTTCACGTTGTAACGGGAAAACGATTGATTCAAAAAATGAAGGGGGAAGAATGATGGCTAGGGCAGAAGTGCAAATGCCAATGCACGGAGATGAAACGTTTCGGCAAGGTGTGAAGGATTGTTTGCCGACAGTGCTGGGCTATTTAAGTATCGGGATTGCGGCAGGCGTCATTGAAAAAACAGCCGGGTTTTCTTTAGCAGAAATTACGCTTATGTCTATCCTGATTTATGCTGGATCCTCCCAATTCATACTGGCTGGTATGTTTGCGGCTGGAGCACCTGCTTCAGCGATTATATTTACTGTATTCTTTGTCAATTTACGTCACCTGTTAATGAGTGCAGCGTTAGCACCTTATTTAAAGAAAGTCCCTTTTATGAAAAATATGATAATCGGTTCCCAAATTACAGATGAAACATTTGGTATTGCAGCGCAACATGCCTCGGGAAAGCAATATTTAAGTGAAAAATGGATGCTTGGTTTAAATGTGACGGGGTACTTAAACTGGATCTTGGCAAATATTATTGGAGGTATTTTTGGAGAGTGGATTCCAGACCCGCATACGTATGGTATGGATTATGCACTGCCTGCCATGTTTATTGGGTTATTTGTTCTACAGTTAATGAGTAGCCATCCAAATTTAGCGATTCATGTAAGTGTAGCAGTTGCAGCAATTGTGATTGCATATAGCGTACATTTTTTCGTACCAGCAAGCGTAGCGGTTATTATTGCGACACTTGCAGCAGCAACAATTGGGGTGGTGATTGAGAAATGGAAGTAAGGTTGGATGTACTATTACTTTTATTAGGAGCAGGTTTAGTGACTTTAATTCCGAGAATATTACCACTTCTTGTATTTAGTAAAATACAAATTCCAGACTGGGGCTTAAAGTGGCTGAATTATATACCGATTGCGATATTAGCAGCACTCCTTGCTCAAGTGTTATTTATGCATGAAACGATGCAATGGGACTATATATTAGCTGCTATTCCAACGTTCCTTGTTGTCATTTATACACGTAGCTTATTAGGAGCGGTATTAACGGGCGTGATTGTGATTATTTTGTTACGTTTTTTCATGTAACAAGGATTCTCGCATGTTGTATCGAAATGTGTAATATCACGATTAAAAGGGGAGGGTGCTATGTTCATTGTCACAATAGGTATTATTTTGTTCACACTGTTTTTCTGTTTTGTAATTGGACTTATGACTTATACAATGTTTGTCAAAAAAGCAACCCCGCAAATTTATTACACACCAGTTGATTCCATCACAGCACAACCACATGTAAACAAAGATAAGGAAAAGAAGGGCTTTTAAGCCTTTCTTTTATTTGTTTATTCCTGTTTGGATGGAGCGCACCAATTTTAAAAATGAGATAGTTTAAAAATGCTGATTGGCCTAGCTCCTATAAGATGAATTTACATGTTGGAAATCCCGTGCAATAATAGCTCAAACAGTAAACTAATAAAAGAAAATGTTCCGACAGATACAGAAATGATACGGTTATTTTTCCATTCTTTTATGAAAACTATAAATCCTAAAATACAAATAAAGAACCAAATAGGTAGAAAAATAAAATCGCTAATATGGGTAGGTAACAGGCCATAAAACCCAGTTAAAACTAAAATCCAATGCCCAAGACACAATATAATCACGATGAGAGAATGTCTATAAGGACGGTTCAGATGTGTATTATTTTTGAGAAAGGTAAAGATTGAAAATAATGTTAATAGAATAATAAAAATAAAGAAAGCAAATAAAGACATTCTTTTTAGGTGGGAGAGAGCATCCAGCCATGCATAGAAGCGGTCAGATCATTTTCCTGCCCCATACCAAGTGAAAACAAAGAGAGAAAACGAGTGCAGGTCACCTTTTGTTATCCATAGCTGCGGCTATATGTCGAAAAATCAAAATGGATTTATATAGGAGGGGGATAGCTGCCCATAAGAGACCGATAAATTCAACTAACCATAAGTGGGAGATGAAGCACCCACTTATGGCAATTTCACTCTATCAATCACAATTTTTGCAAGAAACGAATTTATCATTTCGAATGCTTGTTTTGTAGATTTTTCGTTATACTTTGTAGTGTAAGGGTCAAGAAATCCATGCTCTCCAGGAAGCTGCTGTACATGTAGAAATGGATTGTTTTGTTTTTGCACAGCTGTGATAAGAGAAGGAACTGAAAAACTTGCTTCTTTTTCTGGGAAAATTAATAGCGTAGGACATGTAGGTACAATATGCGTATAATCCCGTATTCGCGATCCATAGCAACCGATGACAAAATCAACGTTTTGATTTTTACTACATAGCCATGCGATGGTTGCCCCGACACTAAAACCAATGAGTCCGATGTATGTGTAGTCTTTATATAGTTGTAAAATCATATTTTCAATTTTTTCTTTTCCATGCTGGAATCCGGTGGTATGCATAAAATGGGAGTAAGCTTTTTGTTCTTTTTCATAATGAAAAGGCGTGTTATGTTGTAAAAGATTTGGGCAGAAGACATCTATATGCTGTGAAGAAAATGTTGTTACAACGTCCTGCATATGTTCATTTACTCCGTATATTTCGTGCACAACAATAAGAGCAACTTTATGATTCATAGATTACAAACTTTTTCTCTGAAAATCGTATTCTTTTTCAACAACACAAATCTTCATGTGAAATTGTTCATACCATTGTTCGCGGCCTCGTTGTCTCGCTACAGTATGGGCAGCATTTTCTCGCCAGTGTTTAATTGCCTCAAGTGATTCCCAGTATGAAATGGTAATTCCCAACCCAGACGTATTGTATCATAAAAGTGTGGACTTAAAATAAATTTTTACCATCTATAAAAAATACCCTATTTAACAGTACTCCAAAAGAAGTCCCACTTCGAAGGAAAATGAAGTGGGACTTCTTATATTTCTTCTAGGCTGTTAATCGGAACAGTTAATTCACGGTTGGGGTTTGCTGCATCATATATACGTGCGGTCTCATTGCTTTCATCAACATGTTGAATCATGACTGGCATTCCTTGAAAACTTACATTTGCTTGTTCTGATGACTCGGAAATTTCTTTTGCACGTTGAATGTTCATTTTTTAAACTCCTCCCATCATTACTATCTTTGCTCTGAGGGAGGAATAATATACCAAATTAACATGGATTTAAAGTTTTTGTATTATTTGTAATGTTTCTTCGATAAAAGTAGTAAACATTGAGTCAGGAAATTCTTGTATAGCATCAAAAGCTTGCGTTGCTTCATTTAGTGCTTGTTCTTTCTTTTGTAGTTGCATATAGCAAAGTGCACGATAACTTCCGGCAGTTATAATCCATGCTTGGTCTAGCGGATGAAACATATAATCTGGGATTGTTACTTGTTGTAATGTTTCTAGCGCTTCTTTATATTGTTTCAGACCATATAATGCTTTTCCCTTTTCAAGGTAATAAAGCCCATCTTCTTTAAAGGATGATTCGTGTTGCAATTTTTTTCTAAACAACTCTAGGTGTTGTAAGGCTAGAGTATACTCTTCTCTGCTTGTGTTATAGTAATAAGCCTGTAATATGTCTACATTAGCAGCGGATAAAGTATCTTCTGTAAATATAGCGAATTGTTCAGCTTTTTTTATATAGTGTAGATATTTATTTTCATCCGCTACTATTACTTTTTGGTAAGAAAGAATCCGATAAAATTCGTCCGTTTTATAATACACTTGATTTTTTTTAGAGAAGTCAAGTGCTTGTAAGATGATTTTTTCGCATCCATCATAATCACCGTATGCGAGTAAAACAATTGCTTCATTTAAGAAAAGTTCTATTTGCGTAATAAGGTCCATCTCTAATTGCTTTGTTTCATATTCTGTTCGAATAGATGCAATGAGTTGCAGGCATTCCTCATACTTTTTATGGATAAATAATACATAATAGTGCATTAAATTTGTTTGTGTACTTTCACGATATAAAGTATATTTTTGAAAAATAGACACAGCTTTTTCAATATATGAATGTACGTTGTAATCTTTCATACTAATTGCACTTGTTACAAATTGCTTATATAAACGTGCTGTGCTTAAAGTGGGTGGCAGTTCTTCTTGAACAATGGGCAATAGTGTGTGATACACTTCTTCAAATTGATTGGCTTTTATAGATTGCTCCATTTTTTGAATGAGTTCGGTTACTTCTTTATTATCTTCCTCTAGTAAAAAACTTGCCTCACACCCAAGCTTACCAGCCAGATACTGTAATGTTTTCATCGAAGGTGTTGCCTTCCCGTTTTCAATTTGACTCAGCATACTTTTCGTTAGCTCTGTGCCAGTTAATTCCGTCTGGGTAAGACGTTTTTCTTTTCGTAGTGTTTTAATTTTTTCGCCGAGAGTAGCCATAACATTGCTCCTTTATAATTAAAAAGTTAAATTTAATTAAACTTTTTATTGTCAAAATCTGAAAAATGATTATATAATAAGTTTAACACAATTTAACTTATTAAGGGAGAGTGACGTAATGGGGGACATAAGTATAAATCAAAATGATCCACGAATCAAAATTGCGACGAGAAATATCATTTTGATGATGATTGGAAAAATGACTTCTTTATTAGGTGCAGGAGTTTATGCGTTTGCGATGGGGTTATATGTATTAAAAACAACAGGATCAGGGACTGGATTTGCGATTACGCTCATTTGTGGTTCAGTTCCAAGAATGATTTGTGGACCAATTGCAGGTGCGGTAGCGGATCGAGTAAACCGAAGATGGCTTGTTATTGGTGCAGACTTATTAAGTAGCATTATAATGTTAACGATGTTTTTACTTTCTACTACATGGGGACTTTCACTTCCATTCATCTATGTATCTGCAGCGTTGTTAGCAATATGTGCAAGTTTCTATACGGTTGCTTTTACAGCTTCTATTCCAACTTTAGTTGACGGTGAGCGTATTCAACAAGCAAGTTCTTTAAATCAAACAGCAACATCACTTTCGACTATTTTAGGTCCAATTATTGGTGGGATGGTATTTGGTTTCTTATCTATAAACTTCTTTTTTCTATTAAATGGAATTACGTTTTTCTTAGCGGTAATCATACAATTGTTTATCGTATTTAATTTGTATAAAGTACAATCAGAGCAGGGGAAAGCTCATTTTTTAACGAGTATAAAAGAAGGTTTCTCATATGTGAAAAAGCAGCGCAATATTTATTCGATGATAAAATTGGCAATTTGGCTTAATTTTTTTGGATGTGCCATTCAAGTTGCTCTTCCTTATATTGTCATTCAAAACTTACAATTGTCTTCTAAGCAACTTGGAGTTGTAGAAGGAATGCTAGCAGTTGGGATGTTAATTGGTGCCATTGTTTTATCGGTTCGTAAAGAAGTTAATAATATGTTTCGTGTGATTCGCATTGGTTTGTTTATATTAGCATGCTTGTATTTATGTACCGTATTTCCATTATTAGTTGCACTTCCGAAAACGGTAAGTTTTATTTACTATATATTTTTTATGCTCCTTTGTGGAATAATGCAGGCTGCAATTAACATACCTCTTCAAGTATATGTTCAAAAAACAACTGATCCTGGGTATTTAGGCCGTGTTTTTGGACTTTTTGAAGCAATCGTTCCAGTAATTGCACCTATTGGACTCATTTTGTATGGAGTTTTATTAGATGCCATTCCAACTAGTGTAGTAATGACCATTTCAGGAGTAGGCTTACTTTTAGTAGTACTATTAGGAACAAAGCAATGGGGCGTGAAAAAACAAGTGGATGTATCAGCTTAAATAAAATGAAACTTCCATCAGTTTGGGATTTTACTGCTCGCGAATGGCGGGAGAAATAGTGTATTTCTGTGAGGAAACTTCATTTCTTTCATATTTAAAAATATGAAGAAGGTGAAGTTTTCTTTTTTTTGAAAGTGTTTTTTAGTTATGATACATTTAGTAGGATGTCATTCTTTAGTTGAATGACTTCACAAGATTTACAATTTTAATCCAACAATTTAAGTTGAGAGATAGAATGGGAAGAAAAGAGAAGAGGAGAAATACACCATGAGAAAAAGAATTTTTATTATGCTAGGATTATTTCTTATCATGGCTGGCTGCAGCTCCAGTAATTATGATATGCAAGTAGAAACAGGCATGAAATCACTAAAGGATGGGAATTATAGTGATGCAACAATGTGGTTTGAAAAAGCGGAAAAAGAAAAATCTACTAATGAAGCAAAAACATATATGAACATAGCAAAGTGGATGGACAATGGTGCGACAGCATTAAAGGCTGGTAAGTATCAAGAGGCGATGGAAAATGCGAATCAAGTGATACAGACGAAAAAGGATGCGACACTTGAGAAAGCTGTAAAGGCAAATGCAGAGGAAATACTGCAACAGGCAAAAGATATAGAACAAAAAGAAAAAACAAAAGCTGAAAAACAAAAGAAAATAGACGAAGAGGGTATTGATAAAGCGATAAAAGCAGTCGATAGTGTTGATGAAGTAAGAGAAAAACAGAAAAAGGTTGGAGAAGCTTTAGATAAAGCTGAAGAAGCAAAAGAAAAAATCGAAGCGAAGAAAAATTAAAAAAATCACCCAAGTAAAATAAAGTGCTTGGGTGATTTTTGTATTCATTCTATCAAAATAGTAGAATCCTTTTCTTTTTTTAGCTATATAAATCCATTTTGATTTTTCGACATATAGCCGTGGCTATGGATAACAAAAGGTAACCTGCACTCGTTTTCTCTCTTTGTTTTCACTATGTCTGGGCAGGAAAAGGATCTGACCGCTTCTATGCATGGCCGGATGCTCTCTCCCACCTAAAAAGAAGGGTTTTATGTCGGTTTTTTAATTTGTATTTATATATATCTTTGTACATAAATCCATAATTAAATATAATTAGAAAAATAAATTTTGTTACAATAAGTTGAATTTCCGACATTTTACGAGAAAAAGGACTATAATAAAATCATAATCTATTACAAGGAAGTGTAACTATGAGTACTGTTGCTATCGTATATGGTATCATTCTTTCTACAATCTTTGCTACGTTTGTTTTTGGAATCACACGTTATATGCACAAATGGAAAGAAGGGATTGCAAAGTTAAATCATATTGAAGAAGAACTTAGCGATTTAATGTTACACCATGGTAAGTAAAAGGAAGTATTTTTTAGTTGAATAATGTGAAGTATATCACAAAACATGCTAGTAATGTAGAGCATGTTTTTTTGTTGTCTATAAACATAATAGGAAGTCTATTGTTGATGTGCACATCTGCTTTGCTTTTTCCATAACATACAATGTTAAGTACGGAATTATATATATTAAGAGAGTGGAAAAGAGGGATCGGATGGGTAACTCAGGATATGTTCCAGACAATAAAAATCTAAAGAAAAGCTCTGGAACGCCAAACCTCTTCTTTGATTCGCGAGAAAATGTATTTTTTAAGCGAAATGATAAAAATATTGCTTATGAAGTAACTTCAACCCAGTTACCAGCAATGATTGGCGGAGCATTTGTTGATCTTTTTATGACGAAAGGGCATATGAGAGAACCACATTGGCACCCAAATGCTTGGGAATTAGATGTAGTTGTTTCAGGTGAAGCTGTTACTTCTATTTTAAATCCAGAAACGAACCAGCTGCAAAATTATCAAGTAAAAGCGGGACAAACAGTCTTTATCCCTATGGGGTGGTGGCATTGGATTACTTCCGTATCTGAAGAAGTACATTTACATCTGTTCTTTAATAACGATCAATTTGAGACGGCTGAAGGCTCCGATGTGCTAAGATTAACTCCACCAGAAGTGTTTCAAGCTGCTTATGGTGTGAATGCTGAACACTTAGCAAAAGTGATTTCGCCTATTAAGGAGTCTGTCGTAATTGGGCCACCAAATTCTAATCGTTATATTGAGATTCAGCCAAGTTGTAATACAAATTCTGATATAGTAGTGGTGTTAAATGGTGAAGTTATTTCATGTGAAACAGAGTAGCCCGTATTCATTTAGAATAGGAGTTATTTTAATTTGTATAAACAAAAAGCTTTTACGGGACTGATAAAGACGGAAATAAAATTGGAATTGTCTTTATGTCCAATGATCTAGATGATATAGAACCGAAGAAACTTCGAAATAATTTAGGTTATTTCATTAAAAAAATAGCAAATAATAAAGAATTTCTAATAAAATTATAATAATATAATTTTATTATGTAAACAAAAGTGAGATGCCGATAGATGACATCTCACTTTTTTGTTTTGGGAGAAAAGTGAATGAATGATTGAATATTCAATTAAATGAAAGGCGTTTTTATGTTATGGTTTTATAAAGTGAAACTTTTCTCAGTGGGGTTTTTCTTCATCTCCACTGAGAATTAGCCCTTACCAATCGGGCTTTTACGAGCAGTTTATCCCCCACCTATCTTCTTTGTTTCTCTCTGAATCTTGAGATGGGGATCTTACTGCTCGCGAATAGCGGGGGAAAAGGAGAGTGAGAAGAATAGTGGAAACGAATCACATTTATTTCGTACGTCACGCACATTCTACATATATACCAGAAGAAAGAGAGCGTCCGTTATCTGAAAAAGGACGGAAAGCAGCACACAATGTCACTATGTTATTAAAAAACGAACAGATAAATGTTGTCATCTCTAGTCCTTATAAACGTGCGATGCAAACAATTGAAGGCGTGGCAAAACATTTTGATTTATCCATTCAGTTAGAAGAAGATTTTCGAGAAAGGTTGTTAAGTAAAATTCCAGTAGTAGATTTTGAACAAGCTATTACGAGAGTATGGGAGAATCCTGCTTTTTCTTTTGCTGGTGGAGAATCGAATAATACTGCGCAAAAGCGTGGGGTTGCATGTTTGAGAAAGATATTAAAGAAATATGAAGGTGGCAACATTGTTATTGGAACGCACGGAAATCTTATGGTGCTTATTATGAATTATTTTGATTCTAAATATGATATTGCTTTTTGGAGAAGACTACATATGCCTGATATATATAAATTAACTTTTTGTGGAGAGAATTTAACGTCTGTAATAAGAATAGAGAATAAATGTACGATAGAATCGAGTGCTTCACATATTGAATAATTTGTAACATTTTATCAAAATAGCAGGAAAGTATATAACAATTAGCGAAGTATGAGCTGAAGCATAAAAAATTGTATTATAAAGGAGGCTGTTTATATGTTCGAGAAAGAGAAAAGGTTGTCATCTCTTCCGGGAGAAGTTGTTGAAGTGAACAATGTATATGAAATCGTACCACCAGATGGAACAATTATTGGTATGGCAACACCAGAAGAAATGGAAGTTGCAGCTGAGCTAGAATTACAGCACTATGCCTATTCTCGTTTGCTGGAAGCAAATATTCAGTTAGACGGTGCCTCCTACAAAGATATACTTCAGGAATTTGAGCAGTATGAAAGAAAATCGATGGTATTTTGGAGAGCATTACATGAACGATTGGCTGTACCGTGGGCATGGGTACTTCGCGTTGATGTTGCGAATGGGCCAATTTATGTGAATAACGGAAATACGTATTACGATGTGGAAGATGTAGAGGAAGACTACGAATAGACAAAAAGGAAAGCAGTGAAGGCTGCTTTCCTTTTTTATAGATAAAGAGAAGGACTTTGTAATTGGAAGAAAGCTCATTTGCTATTGGCATCCAATCGTAAAATGAACATCCCACCCCGGTTTGAATGACAATCGTTTGAGGCCTGTCACCTTTCATACACATTTCAACTTTCTTTCCGAAAATATCTATAAATATCCTCATAATCCTCCTCTAAGCTTGAAAAATTCTTTGACAAGCTAATAAAATACACCAAACCCCTACGCCAAATAATACAGAAGTACTAAGAGAAAAGGCATTGCGTAACCCGAAATATACAATTAATAACAGCAGTGCGGATGCCGGAAATCCATATAGAACGCCTAAAGCGAATTGACTTAAGTCTTGTTTGCTTCCACCTTCAACAGAAATCCAAAATAAACTAAGCAAACTTATGAGCGGAAGAGCGGCAATAAAACCGCCAATTGTACTGTAATGTTTGGCAAGTTCTGTTACGCCACCAATAATGAAGGCGGAGGCGAGAACCTTAACGAGAAAAGACATGTTTTGCCTCCTTTGCTAATAAAGAAAAGGCAGTTTCAATTAGGTGTTTTTCTTCTTCTGATAGACGAGATTGTAGTATGGTCAGTTTCTCTTCATCTAATAAGGTATGTTTTGCTAAAGTGTTACTGCCTGCTACCGTTAACATAACATTGACTACACGTTCGTCTTGTTTATTTCGTTCTTTTATAATGAATCCTTTTTGAATAAGACGCTTTATATGTTCAGATGCAGTATTGTGAGAGAGGTTTAATTCTGATGCAACGTGTCCAATTGTAGCAGCTTTTTTTCGTGAAATGATTTGCAAAATCCGAACTGCTTGGTGAGAAAGACTGTCTTCGTATTCATACCGTAAGTGATAATAAATCATTTCCCAATTATGATTGATGTTTTCCATATGTGATGTTCTCCTTTAGGCTTTTTATATCTTACAATACGATATATTCGTTATATAAGAATTAATTTCCTTCTTTATTACGTAAAAATTCGTGAAAAAGTTTATTTTTCTTGAAAGATGCGGTACTCTTAGCGTAAGGGCATGCAATGAGTAAGAGAGAGGATGATATGAATGAATACATTTAAATGGATTGGTCATGAAAAGACATATCTAGACGAAATACATGTTGAAAAATGTGGTCCTCTTTCAATCGGGTTATATGGTGGAAATCAAGACGTTGGTGCAGACACAGAGAAAAGAGAAGATGCGGTACTCGCTTGGTGTGATCCACAGTTAGACTTTGAATTTGTTATGATTTTTGATGCTCATCATAAAGCAAAAAATATTCATTTTATCATAGAAGAAATTTGTGAAAGAAAAGAGAAGTTACAAGAACTATTTGCGTATCCGGTCAATCTTGCATTTCATCATACACATATGTATTTATTAGCATTGTTTACAGATGAGGCATTTATTCAGAAATGTGAACAGGAAAACAGTGAAACAGCTTGTCTCATTTGCTTACGGAAAGGTGAATTTTTATATTGGCTATCAGTCGGAGAATGCTTTGCCTATTTGTTTCAACCTGAACAATTGCAGAATGGAAAAGGTAGATTAAATCAACGTAAATTTTATGAGTGCATTGGAAGAGAAAATGCTTTTTCAGCAAATACATCATGCTTTACTTCAGGTGTTCGTGAACTGCCAAATGGCATGAATCATATCGTAATGGTTACTGATGGTGTAGTAGAGTGTGGACAGCGAACATTTGATGATGATCAATTTTTATATGAAGCATTACATGAGGAAAATCAACTTCAAATAGAGCGTGTACTGAAGCATGTACAGGAATGGCAAGGAAGGGATTGTGCAACAATTATTGGCTGGTCGATTGATACAGAAAACAGAGACTGTGCACATTAAAATAATGCAAACAACGAGCTTGGGACATATATGTCCCAAGCTCGCTTTATTTCAAAGTGGTCGATGTTTTATATTAAAAGGTACGTTCCATAAATATTAGACCAGTCGATATCAATTAAAATATTTTATCTCGCTATTCGGGTGCAGTAATACATCCACCTTAAAGTTCTGCAAGAAGGAAAGAAGATAGGTGGGAGGTAAACTGCATGTAAGTACGTAAAAGCCCGATTGGTTCAACTAATAATCAGTGGGGGATGAAGAAAGCCCCACTGATTAAAGTTTCACTTTATTGTAAATGTGAGAGAAAATCTTTTTCCATACGTTATATAAGGTGTAAAAGCTTTTACAAAAATTAAGGGGAATGGATATATGAAGTCAAATGATAAAAATTTTATTAAACGATTAAAGCGGCAGGAAGAAGACGCATTAGAGTTTATTGTGGATAAATATTTGCCATTAATGAAAGGAATCACTCATAAAGTTCTCATGCCACTTCAAAATGATGGTGTCATAGAAGAATGTATTAATGATATTTTTCTTTCAATCTGGAACAATGCAAATAAGTTTCATGGCGATTCTGCTGATTTTAAAAAATGGATTGCAGCGATTGCTAAGTTTAAAGCGATTGATTACTACAGAAAAGCTACTAAGCAAGTAGAAATTACTACAAATGATATTGAAGTGAATACAGAAAAATCAGTGGAAGATGAATTGATTTTAATAGAAGACAGAAATGAACTTATAAAACTAATCAACCAATTAGAGCCTGTGGATCAAAAGATTTTTATCATGAAGTTTCTTCTAGGTTTAAAGACTGAGGAGGTAGGAGAAAAACTTGGTTTAACTCGAGCTGCGATAGATAATCGAATTTATAGAGGGAAAAAGAAACTACAAAAAAGTGCTACGAATCTTAGTTTAGGAGGTAGTGTAGTATGAAAGACATTTATGAGCTATTAAATGAGATTGAAATAGATGAAAAAGAATTTGAGGAAATAGAAGCTTCTGAATTTGAAAAGGAAAAAGTGAAACGTAATTTGGAACAAGCTATACATAAAAAGAAAAAAACAAAGAGCTGGAAAAAGAGGATTGCTGCTGCATCCATTCTAGTAGGATTATCAGCTGCGACACTGGGGTTAGGATTTCCTACTTATGCCGGGAGCCTTCCTATAGTAGGTGATATTTTTCGATTTTTAGATAATGACAGAACAGGTCTTTATGAGAATTATAAGGGATTTTCTACAGAAATGAATATGACAAGAGAAAGTAATGGAATTAAAGTCACTATCAATGATGCAATTTTTGATGGGAGAACTGTATCAGTAACATATTCTATAGAAAGTGAGCAAGATTTAGGAGATAAACCAGTTATATTTGGTAACTTAGATGCGATGGAATCTGATGGGGGGACAGGAAGTTCTAGAATTTCTAAAGTTGCTGACAAAAAGTATATAGGCTTAGCGACGGCTACTCATCATAATCGAAATAAAAAAGATGCTATAAATATTAGATGGAATATAGACAGTATAGAAATACCAGATAAAAAGAAAGAAGTGAAAGGGAATTGGAATTTTGCTCTTACTGTAAAGGCAACGGATAGTAAAGAAAGAACGATTAGTGGAAGTTCAGAAAAAGATGGCGTAAAAGTAAATATGGAGAAAATCGCAGTGTCACCAATGTCATTTATTCTTTACTACAATCAAGAAGTTTCCAAAAATACAAGGAATGAATGGGACGATGTAGATGTTGAGTTAGAAGTTAAAGACGATTTAGGAAATCATTATTCTGGGAAAGGGAATGGAGGATCAGGTAAGGATTCTTATAATATCAATTGGAGTACAACATTCCAAAAGCTTAATGAAAATGCAACGAAACTTATTGTCACTCCTCATGTTAACTTGCGAATCCATACTCCTGAAAACCATGGTGGAGTAGAAATGAGCGGTGGAAAAGAGAAGAAAATTGAAGTACCTAAAAAAGAAGGGGAAAATAAAGATATTGTTTTAGATGATATCGTTATTGACTTGAAGAAGTAAGAGATATAAGGACTGTCTTATTTACATAGGACAGTCCTTTGTTTTGTATTAAGAAGTAATCAATAAAGCGTGTGGATGCTGCGTTGTATATTCTTCTTTCCATGAAATAGGTAACTGTTTCCACGTTTGTCCTGCATCTTTAGAGTGAAATACACCGTTATTATTCAAAGCATAAAACGTATGAGGTTCTGTAGGATTGGTTGCTAGCATGGAAATCACAGTTCCGATTGGAGATGGTAATCCGTGATGAACCGCTTGAAAAGATTCATTCTTTGTTTTTCTATAAATATAAGATTCATACGGTACGTGGTGATGAGCTAGATCAGGGCTTGATGCAGCAGAAACGAGAATTGTATCACAATCGGCAGAATCAATTGCCATGCTATATAAATAGTGATGGTCTAAACCTTCACTACATGAAACCCAACTGTTTCCTCCATTATAACTTTCGACGTATGCACGATCAGGATCACCCATAAATCCATCTCCACATGATGCATAAAGACGATTAGGAGCATGCGGATGCATGAGAAGTTGGTGTGCATCGACAGGACCACCGAGTTTTTTATCTTCCCATGTTTGTCCGTTATCTCTACTTCGAATGACAGCGCCTGCCTCAATTGAAATATAGAAATTATCTTTTTTATGTGGATCCATTGTAATCCATCGAACATGGTGGGTAAAAGGTCTAGGGGGAAATGCCCATGTATACGAAGAAAGTAATGATTTCATTCCCTTGCATTCGTCCCACGTTTCACCACCATTTTCTGAATAAAATAAAGCACTTGGTTCTGTTCCAACATAAACAACACCATAACCGTTAACTTGTTTGATGGGACTTATAGCAATAGAAGTAATAGCTGAATGAATAATTCCTTGTTCTTTATGAAAATCAAAGTAACTGCAAGAATCGCCAATTGGCTTCCACGAATCCCCTTTATCTTCGCTTAACCATAATCCTCGTCCAAATGTCCCACAATATATGCGATTTGGTTGAAATGGGTCAATTGCAATACAAGTTGGCTGCATTTTTTGTAAGTGATATTGTACTTTGAAATCTCCATTTTTCTCTTCTACCACAATTAGTTCACGTTCCATACAAAGAAATAGTCGTTTCAATTTTTCCACTCCTTTTATTATTTCTTATTACTAAACGATATGAGCAACGAAAGAAAGTAGTCATGTTTTTTATTGAGAAAAAAGGAACTGTCAGTACATATAACGAAAAGAGTACGAGGTGAAAGAGGGGAGAGGTTAAAGGTGTATATTCCAAAGTATTTCAGAGTAGAAGATAAACATGAAGTGATAGAGTTTATAAAAGAGCATTCATTTGCTACGATGGTTTCTTATCAAGATGGAAAGCCGATTGCCACTCATTTACCATTTGTAGTAGAAGAAAGAGGAGATGATTTATATTTATGTGGGCATCTTGCACGTCCCAATCCGCAGTGGAAAAATATAGAGGGAAATGCACAATTATTGGTGATGTTTCAAGGACCACATGCATATATTTCACCTTCTTGGTATGATCATGAAAATGTTCCGACTTGGAACTATATGACTGTTCACATATATGGAACTGGAAAGAGGGTTAGTGAAGACGCGATGAAGGAATCGCTCACTCTCATGCTAGAAAAGTATGAAACAGGTAGAGCGAATTCCGTACTTATGGACACATTATCTCCTTCCTTTATAGAACAACAGATGAAGGGAATTGTTGGGATCGAAATCAAAGTGAATGAAATAGAAGCACAATATAAGTTAAGTCAAAATAGAAACAAGATTGATTACGATAATATCATAAAAAAATTGCATGAAGAGAATGAAGTGTTGTCTAGTGAAGTTGCAACTAAGATGCAAAAGAAACGTATGGAAGAATAAGACTTGGATATGCGAGTTTTTAAAACGCATATCGAACCTATGGAGTATTCACATAATCATGGGCATTCACAAAATAAAAAAGCATTGATGCTTGCCTTCATATTAACAACGAGCTTTATGGTTGCGGAAGTCATTGGCGGAGTTGTAACAAATAGTTTAGCGCTGTTATCAGATGCAGGGCATATGTTAAGCGATGCGGTTTCGCTTGCACTTAGTTTACTTGTTTTTAAACTCGGAGAAAAAAGATACTAAAAAGTGTCATGACATCTTTTGCGGAACATATATATATATAATGTGGCCACAAACAGTTTGTAAGGTAAATATTTCATGAAATTACTTTACTTCTAAACTATCATCTTTTATAATCAAAGTGGTAATTGATAAAGATTATCATTTTCAATGATTGTAGAAAGGAGTTTTTAAAAAGATGAGTAATCAACTCCGTTTTGCTGTTGAAAATCGTAAGAGGCATTTAATTGATCAGTTAATTGGGGCAGGTGTGTTTAAGATTCTCGATCGACAATTATACGAGCTTTCCTTAGACGAACTAGAACAAGAGTATAAAGACATTGAGAAATATGCAGAGGTTCATGCATAGTCATATAGAGCGCTGAACATAAATCCCCTTAAGTGTATCGAACTTAAGGGGATTTTTATGTGAACGATAAAAATAAACTACATATTAGAGGATGTTCAAAAAGTCCGGTAAAGATAGCTGTCGCATTTCTTCGTTACATCGCCAGTCCGGTACTCATGTAGTTCCAGCTACACTTCGTATCCTCCTGGCTTCCGCGCCTCGAACTGCTCGGCTCTCTTTATCCTTCCTTCTGAACAAGCACTATTAGAAATGATTTTTTGAATCTCTTTCATTGGTCGCAACCAGTTTTGAGACATTATTTTTTCCATTTGTACGGAGTCACGATTTATTAATGCTTGAATGATTGCGTTATGTTCCTCAATAGATTGGATGGCAGGAACGAAATTTTGGAAGAAAAGATATTCAAGACGCAATACATGAAGTTGTATGCTTGCTAAGAAAGGCTCAATGTATGTATTATTGGCGATCGATACGATTATATTATGAAATTGTAAGTCTAAGTTCATTGTACGTTTTGAATCCTTCTCATCAATGGCTTGTTTAAATTCGTTGTTTATTAGCGTCAGTTGTTTTATATCGTTTTCTTTTATATGATGAAGGGCATCTTGAACATTATTAAAACGATATTAAATTCATTCGTGAACATGGAAAAGAGTGGATTTAAGGGTAGGCTTTTGTTGAACTAACGGGGGCTTTTCTTGAATAAGTGAAGAATATTATTCATTCCCCTAAGTCTATTAGAAATCAAAAAATCCCAACTTTTTATCTAGAAAGTTGGGATTTTTTTCGTAAAAGGATTTGTCTTTTTTCTTAAAGCACTACACTACATTTAATTCTGATATAAAAACTAAAGGGGCATGCTACTTATAATTGTAGTATGTCCCCTTAAAATTGTTTAACTTTCGATAATTAAAATATTATCTGTTTTGAAAATGAATAATAAAGTTGTTTAATTTGATTGGCGAATCTTCACAATAGCTCTTATTACTTATACAAATCAATCGGCTGTATTTGCACAAAACGGTTGTTCCATACAGATTCATGATGCTCTATAATTTGTTCCGCACTAAGTTGGCTACTATTTAATGTACTATGCGCGCCTTTTACTAGCAGATTCTGTTGATAGCCCTTGCTATAGGCAATTCGCATTGTCGTATCTAAGCAAAATTCGGTTTGAGCACCCACAAAAATCAGTTGCTCGATACCCAAATTTTTTAATGTTTTCTCTAAATTGGTTTGATAGAAGGAATCCCACGTGATTTTCTCGATGACGATATCGCTACTTTCTCGGTGCAGCCCTTTATGTAATTCCCAAGCATACTTACCCTTCGCCATTTCATCTGATGGATTTTGATCTGTATGCTGGATGAAAATAACGGGTATCGCCTTTGTTTTTGCCCAGTCAATCACCATATTCACATTCTCAAGCAACTGTTCATGCTGATATAAGTAATTTTTTTCTTCTGAAAAAAAGATTTCTTGCATATCGATAATGATTAATGCTTGTTTCAAATGTACCTCTCCTATCCGTTTGTTGAATTAAAATTTTTATTTTTATTGTACCTTAATTTGAAAAATATGCCACTATTTATTTAAGTGTCGGCTGTCATTTTTAAACAACTTTATTATCTTTTAAACGCCTTTATTATTTTTAAAAGAATTTTATTAGTTGTGAATAGCAGAGATGAATGTATGTATCTTTATCCCGCTATTTGCGGGCAGTAACTCCCTGCCTCAAAGTTCGACAGAAAGCAAAGAAGTTAGGTGGGGGATAAACTGTCCGTGGTTCTGGTGCAAAAACTGTAAGACAATTGCAATTCATCTATAAATTTTGGACGTACATATGTCGTTGTAATTTTTTTAGTTATGAGGATACCAAGCCGCCTTAGCTTGATGGCGATATACCGGGACCCCTATTATAAATTTTGATGAATCCATTCATACAACGATTATACGCTGGGGACATCATTTTGTTCCTTTGTGGAATCACCATATAGTTGATTAATCTCTTTAACAACTTCATCTAAAAATTCATCAGACAAAAAGGGTTTATTTTCTTTAGACATATAATTCCTCCTAGCCTAACTTGATATTATAAATTATGTTCACTTATGAAGTAATATCATACATGATCATCATAATCCTTCTATTTCTAAAAAATTAATCTATTGTATAAAAATTTTTATTTACTTTTTCTAAATAAGAGAGTATGATAATCGACAGTTTCGAATTTCTAAATCGCTGAAACCTGATGGTACGGGGGAACCGTTTTTGTGGATTGATACATAATCCAAGGGGTGAATCCTTGCAAAAGAGGTAGGGCTACTCACAGGCCCGAACCCGACAGCTAACCTCGTAAGCGTTATATGAGAAGGAAGGTGGAGCTTGTGCGACAAAAAAATTAATGTCTACAAGTCTATTTGTTATGGCTTGTAGACATTTTTTGTTTTCTGAAAAACAGTTTATTAATTTGACTAAAAGAGAAATGTACGTACAAAGTTATTGGAGAGTGGACAGCAGTGGTTTCAACTATAAAGAGGTTTTTAATTGGAAGACCATTAAAATCAACCGAATTAGGAGAGCAAAAGCTTAATAAAACGAAAGCGTTAGCGATTCTATCTTCTGACGCATTATCATCGGTTGCCTATGGTCCGGAGCAAATATTGATTGCTTTAGCTACACTTGGCTCTATAGCATTTTGGTATTCCATTCCAATCGCTATTGGAGTATTAATATTGTTAACAGCTCTTATTTTATCTTATAGACAAATTATTTTTGCCTATCCTCATGGTGGTGGAGCATACGTAGTATCAAAAGAAAATTTAGGTGTCAATCCGGGCTTAATAGCTGGAGGATCTTTATTAGTAGACTACATTTTAACAGTTGCAGTAAGTGTATCTGCAGGTACAGATGCTATTACATCTGCTTTTCCTAGCTTACATGCTCATAATGTAATTATTGCTATTATCTTTGTATTATTTATTACAATTTTGAACTTAAGAGGAGTAACGGAATCAGCTTCTATTTTAGCTTATCCCGTTTATTTATTTGTTTTAGCGTTATTTATATTAATCGGTGTAGGCATATACAACATTGTAACAGGTGAAGTTTCACCTAATTTGCATACACCAATTGGTACACCAGTAGCAGGGGTTAGTTTGTTTTTACTTTTAAAAGCATTTGCATCAGGTAGTTCTGCTTTGACAGGTGTTGAAGCCATTTCCAATGCGATTCCAAACTTTAAAGATCCGGCTCCTAAAAATGCTGCTAAAACGTTACTTGCGATGGGTTCCTTACTTGCTTTGTTATTTTCAGGAATCATATATTTAGCCTATTATTATGGTATTACTCCTAGTAAAGAGGTAACAGTTATCTCACAAATTGCCGAAGAAACATTTGGACGGAACTTCATGTATTTCTTTATTCAAGGAACAACAGCGTTGATATTAATACTTGCTGCTAATACTGGTTATTCTGCTTTTCCTTTACTAGCAGTTAATCTTGCAAAAGATAAGTTTATACCTAGAATGTTTACAGTTAGAGGAGACCGATTAGGGTATTCAAATGGAATTATCATACTTGGAATTGCTTCAATTCTTTTAATTATTGCTTTCCAAGGGCAAACGGAACATCTTATTCCACTTTATGCAGTAGGTGTGTTTATTCCATTTACGTTGTCCCAGTCTGGAATGGTGGTAAAATGGATTCGTGAAAAGTCTCAAGGGTGGATTTTAAAATTAACGATTAATTTAACGGGTGCTGTTATTAGTTTTATAGTTATGAGTATGTTCTTTTTAACTAAGTTTGCACAAGTTTGGACAGTGTTAATTTTCTTACCTGTCATTATTATTGTTTTTCATCGAATTAGAAAGCATTATGAAGCAGTAGGTGATCAATTAAGTCTTAGAACTTGTGAACCTATTGTACCGATTGAAGGGAATGTAATCATTGTACCTGTGGCTGGTATGACTCATGTAGTAGAGAGTTCATTAAATTACGCTAAATCTCTTTCACCAGACCAGATCATTGCTGTTTACGTTTCTTTTGAAAGGGAAGATGAAAAAAGGTTTGAAGCAAAATGGAATAAATGGCAGCCCGAGGTTAGACTGGTGACACTGCACTCTCATTACAGAAGTATTATTCAGCCACTGACCAAATTTATTGATACAGTTCAATACAAAGCAACTGAAGCAAATTATCGGGTTACTGTGGTAATACCGCAATTTATTCCTAAGAAAGGCTGGCACAATATTCTTCATAACCAGTCTAGCTTACTAATTCGCGCATTCTTGCTTTATCGGAGAAATGTAGTTATCACGACTGTACCTTATCATTTAAAAAAATAAAGATTCCAAAACAAGCAATTTCTTAGGTAGCTTTACTCATGTAGAGCTACCTTTTCTTGTCCTACCAGGTGCATTTGACATTTTAACGGCTTTACATTACGCTATATTTTTTTATGAGAAGTGAGCAGGTCTTTTTCTGTTTTACTGCCGATAACACTTGATTATGTGAACGAAGAGTCCCTTCAGAGTGTCTGAAGGGACTCTTTTATAGGTTTCTAGATACATAGACTGCTGATAAATGGTGTTATGTTAACTGAGCATGTATAGAATATACTTAATAAGAAGTAGGAAAATGGCTTATAGTTGTCGAATGAAAAGATTCTGATACTTAGGATAAGGGGATTAGAATTATGAAAACACTCATACTTGTAAGACATTGTAAAGCAGAAGGACAAGAGGAAGGAGCCTTATTGACTCAAGAAGGTCAGCAGCAAGCTACTAATCTAATGACACATTTATTCAACTTAAATTATAAGATTGATAAAATAATCTCAAGTCCATATGAAAGAGCCATAAAAACAATTGAACCTTTGGCTAAAAAAATAGGCTTAGAAATACATACTGACGAAAGATTATCAGAAAGAAGACTAAGTGATGGACCAATCACCAATTGGCTAGACGTATTAAAACAAACATTTAATGATATAGATTTCTTTGTAGAAGGTGGAGAATCAACAAGAGAAGCTACAGAGCGTGTCATTACTCTTATTAAAGAGGAGATATGTAATAAGGAACAGACAACATTGCTAGTAACCCATGGTAATCTCATGACTTTAATCCTTAGACATTTTGATCAGAGAATTGGTTTTGAAGAATGGGCCAGTCTAACGAATCCTGATATTTATAAAATAACAATCCAAGAGGAGAAATTTACTGTCACACGATTATGGGATACAGCCATATCAAGTAGCATCTAGCATTTAACTTCCGCTAACACTAATTATATAAATGTAACAGAAATAATTATTAAACGGCTATATAAGAAAGTTATAGAATGAATACTTCAATAAAAAATGGGGGAATAATGTGAAAATATCTGAATTACAAAAAGAGGTTAGAGAGTTTAGTAAAAATAAAGGCTTTGAGAATTCATCAATTGAAGAAAGAACTTTATATTTGGTTACAGAAATAGGAGAGGTTGCAAAAGAAGTCTTGAAAATTTCTTCTGATCCTGGCTCTGTAAAAATTAATGAATTAAAAGAACAGTTAGGGTTAGAAATATACGATGTGGTATGGAATGTTTTTGATTTAGCTAACAAACTTGATATCGATTTAGAAGATGCATTTAGAAAAAAGAATGAGATAAATAAATATAGACATTGGGATTAATTTTATAAAATCTAAACTTAAATCTGCTGAAAAAGAATCCATTTTGATTAATCTTTTTCAAAGTGGATTCTTTTTACTTATCTTAAAATGCTGGTTTATAAGGTGTTTTTGATCAAACGTTATTTAAAAGCTACAGCTACAAAAGAATCTGGGATGGAGGGGCTTAAAGACTTATTGATTTAAATCTAAACTTTTTTAGTTATATCATACTTTAACAATTGTCGTTGGTCATAAAACTTCTCATAAATAATACCCATTAAATAGAAAAATAATAGACCAAAACAAATGTGAATGAGTGTAAATTTAACTCCAAATGAAGCAAATTCATATACAATAATCGGTAATTTTGCAGTTGTCCAAACTCCTAAAAAAAATACAATGTGCCGTATGCTTGCACCTTTTTTTAATAAAAGTGCCGCAATTGGAAAAGCTACGTAGAGGGGACCAGCTGCAATTACTCCTAATAATAGAGAGAACAAGGTGCCATAGATGCCAGATTTTTTCCCCATATATCTAATTAGTGTTTCTTTCTCCACCCATTTGTCAAGCAAACCTACGAATATTAAGACAGGAGGGAGTAGAAACAGCATATCTAAAATGCTGTTTCCTGTTAATTGAAATGCCCTCCATCCCAACGATTGATTTATAAAAGTAAATATAATGAGCCCAAATAATAAAATGAAAAAGAAACGATATTTTCTTAATTCATTCATACCATCACCACCCAAATAATATACGAAAATATGAGAGACATTAACACTGCAGATGCATTACGAGAATAGGCAAAACTTCGCCCAAATATTTTTTGTTCCATAGGTAAAGTTGTGATTCCTACTGACATTAATGTAGACATTAATGCAGCTACTTGAGGAAGACCTGCACCATTTTGGACTAATGTATCTCCAAGGGGAAATACAACAAAGCTTGGAATTAGTGCAACAGAGCCAATTATTGTCGAATAAACAATACCTATTAATCCAGATTTTTCTCCAATGATTGAAGAGATTAAGGATGGCGTTAATATAGATAGTGATAGTCCAACGAAAAGCATAATTGATAACATGTCAGGTATAATATTACGAAACATTTCCCATGACTTTAATAGAGCATCTTTTGTTTTATTTCGATCTTTTATAAAAGAAATACTGGTAAGAATAATAGCTATAGTGTAAAGGATAGCACCATTAATCATGATTAGACCCCTTCCATTTTTTGTATTTATTTAAGAAAAATGATAAATTCTTAATTTTTTCTTCAATATCTATTTGAAAATCTTCTAATTTTCTTTTTCCAACTGTAGTAATTTTGTACATTTTTATCGGCTTATCTTGATCAGATGTATCCAAATAAGACTCAACAGCACCTTCTTTCTCTAATTTTTTTAGTGTGCGATATATGATGGCACTATCAATTGGATTGATGGGAAGCTCTTCTTCACATTTCTGCAGAAGTTTCCCTCCATAGCTATCTCCCTCTGTTAAAAACAGCAAAAGAAATGCACCTGTATGTCTCCCTGTATGTTTCATAAAATATCTAACCTCCTGAATTAAATGTAAAAAATATTTTTTGTCATCATAACATTAAAATTTATACTGTTAGTAACATTATACTGTCGTTAACAGTAATATGTTACTGACAGTATAAATTTAATATAATGTCATGTCAATTCTAAAAATAAACAACATGTTTTTTTATCTTTCTGATAACATGAATTCAATTGCAAATACTACCGAAGAATTGACAAAGTCAACAGAAATGAATGCGATGTCATCTATAGATGGGGTAGCGTCAGGAAAATGCGGATTTACAACGTTAAGAGTTTTCCTTTATAAAAAGCCCGATTTTTCTCAACAATGTTTAGAGAAATCGGGCTTTGTTTATTTCACTATTGTTATCCGCTAGCGGAATGCTAATTAGTTATATTCATTTGTTCGAGTAATCGAGTCTGTAAAATAGATTTGTGTAAACATACCAGCGATGTGAGTAGTACAAACTGGACCTGTGTTAAGCCAAATGCCGATGATGCGGGTCACACCTTTCCGGTCGAACCCAGAACCTCCAAATAGTGCCGATTGTACATAATGCCTAGAATGTTTCCAAAGGGATCAACCACGGAGGCAGTAATGAACCCCTGACCACGCTCTGTGGGTGCTTCGTACTCTTTCGCTCCCATAGACAGCAGCTTCTCGAAAGTTGCTTTCACATCGTCGACGTACCAATACACGACAGCACCGCCCGGGCGGTTGTTCGCCGAACCATCGGGCGCGTAGCGGCTATCGATCAGGCCCAGCTCGTGCTGGTAATCGCCGAGACGAAACTCGGCATATCCTGGGCGTTCAAAGTATGGGGCGGTGCCCAACAGCTTGGCATACCACTTCTTTGCCGCCGCTAGATCAGCCGCCCAAAAACTGACGGTAGTGAGTCCTCGTAATGTCTGTGTGTCGCTCATAATCGATTTCCTCCTCAAAGTAATTTCCGATTTACTGTTTCTATGGCTATTTCTACATTTGGGCTGCTATTTCCCGCAAAGGTTAAACTGAAATATTTTGCCCGTTAGCTGAACAAGAAACGTCCCATTAAGGTAAACCCTATTGGGGCGAACTATGAAACATTGATACACAAGACTTCTTATCCTTAACGTTGTAAAAGCACAAAATCCTGACGCTACCCTAGTTAAATACTATTTTGATTAGTTAATACGCAATATGAGGGGTCTCCCCATACTTTGGCCAATCTCAATCTTAAAAGACAATTGAAAACTCTTCTTTAAATCTAGAAAAGAAGGTGTTACCTTTTTAAAGAAGGAAAACACTATATAGCAACTGAAGAACAGCTTAGAACAGAGGGAGGACAAAATATAGCTCAAACTTATTGGGGATTTGAGGTAGCCAAGAACTTAGGAATTGGCTCAAGTACTTTGCGTAAATATTGCCTTGCCCTGGAGGAAGCCGGGTATCCTTTTGAGCACGGCAGCAATAATTCTAGAATTTTTTTTCATAAAGATGTAGCAACTATAGAACGGCTAGTAACAGCTATGAACAAGAAGAACGTAACACTAGAACAGGCTATAAATCTAGTAATGACAAGTGTTACAGAAAGTGAGATAGCAACTGTTGCTACAGATAGCGTAGCAGATACAGAACATATAAAAGCATTAGCAGAACGTATAGAACGATTAGAACAACTTAATTTAGAGTTAATTCAAAGATTGGATCAGCAAAGTAAACTTTTACAGGAAACTGATGCTCAAAGGATAATAAGAGAAGATCAAAGAGAGATATTCAATTAATGCAAGTATTAAGAGAAATACAAGATAGCAAGCGTCTAATAGCAGCTTCAGAACAGAAGAAATCGTTTTGGAATCGTTTATTTGGTAAAAAAATTAGAATTTAATGATAGAAAGAAAAGCTCACTTCTTATTTGAAAAAAGATAAGAAGTGAGCTTTTTTGTCTACTACCGATAATGAGACGTTGTGTAAACCTCCCATGAATATCCTATACATTCAAAATATACAACAAACCGCTTATTCCAGATGATACAATCAGAGAAAGGGAGGTGAATGAGTCATGACAAAAAAAACAGGTTTGCCTAATCTTCTGGTAGCTTTAATCTGGTTAGGAACTTTAGGGGCACTCTTATCGAATTTTGCTAGGTTAATTCCTAACAATGTTGTGTCCTGGGGGATCCTTGCTGTTGCAATTGTAATTACATTTGGAGCTTCCTTTACAGGGCTTTCCTTACTTAGAAAAAACAGCAAACAAAAATAAAAGATTTTAAGAACGAATAACACCTCTCTCCGAACGGGGAGTGGTTTGTTGTTCTCTACATGGAATAATGAGGATAAGGGGTATTTTTATGTCGAAATTTGCTTAACGTGGTTTTTTTCCGATTTGCGGTTTGTACCCCTTGTATTCCTACAATTGATAAATTGTATTATATTTCTCCATTAAATAGTCAATTAAATATTGAACATTTAAGCTTTCACCCGTAATATCCTGTAGTAATTGTAATGGTTCCTTCAACTTTCCGTACTGATGAATTTGCTCATTTAACCATTGTTTAATCGGTCTAATATTTCCTTCCGACAGCAATTGATCATAATTTGGTAAGTCTTTCAGTATCGCATGCAGAAGGATTTATAGTGAGTATTAGTTATGGTCATTGGGAAAGTTCTTTTAATTAATATAAGCAATATATGGAATAAAGAAACCTAAAAAAATTGGAGGCAATTATGAAAACTTTCATATATATGGTGAGACACGGAGATTCACCAAAAGCTGGAAAAGAAAGAACAAGAGGATTAACTGAAAAAGGAAAATTAGAAGTTCAACGAATAACAGATGTATTACAAGGTGAGGGAATTGACGCTGTTATCTCAAGTCCATACAATCGTTCAATGCTAACTGTTCAGCAGTTAGCGAAGCAAATAGGACAAGAAGTTTTAGTATTTGAAGACTTAAAAGAGAGAATTTTTATTGCTGAAGAGGAACGAATGTCGGATAAAGAATTATTCCCTTTGATAAAAAAGTCATTCTTAGACCCCGACTTTGCTTTAACGGGAGGAGAGTCTAATGTCGACTGTCAGAAACGTGCTATAAAAGTCTTAAAAGAATTATTAAACACCTATCGAGGGCAGAAAGTAGTATTAGGCACTCATGGAGCTGTTATGACTTTGGTGATGGGATATTATGACAGTAAGTATGATTTGAATTTTTTACTACAGACATCAAAACCAGATATATACAGAATGGAATTCAATGGACAGGAATTGGTGGAGGTTAAAAGATTGTGGGAAATTTCATAGATTGACTTTATTCATCCATAGCTTCTCCCAATGACGTGTATTATAAACAATAGGGTTACTACGGTAACTCTTTTTCTTATGGCACTGACGGGGGATTGAGTTCAACAATCTAAAAAATTCGGTTCCTTAGCGTACAAAATTCACGTTTTGTTCTTGCTATCCCGAGATGAAATGGGAGGGAATGGTTTTTGGGCAGGATACCTTTAAAGTTATTTTTTAAATCAATCCTATTTTTTTTCTTATGCGGTATTGTTGTTTATTCTATATTTCAGATTATTTTTGTCTGGAGTGTTTCGACAGGATTAGGGAGGGATGATATAGTCGGATTTTCTGATAATAAGTATGTAATTGGTCGTCCACCTGTTAGCTATAATTTATATAAAAAAGATAGTGGGGAAACTATATTAGATAATGTTATTGGTTATAAAAAGGGAAAAACTAAAAGCTATGTTCGGAATGAAATTGAATTTGTAGTGATAAATGAGATAAAGGGTAGCTATGAACTGTATAAAATAGAAAAGGCTTCAGAAAAGGATATAGAACGGCTGAAAGAAATGAAGAAATTAGAATAAAAGAGACTATCTGAAAGGTAAAAATGCACACTTGTTATTGTTAGATCTAAAAAATGGTTTAGACTGATAACTGAGTTTTATTTCATGAAAAGAGTCATTATTAAAATAAAGTATTAGGGGTTCAGTCCCATGCCCATCAAGCTAATATTTTCTTCGTTTTGGGGAACTACCAATTTCTTAAGTTGATGGGCATGTATGGTGACCCCTTTTAGGGATATCGCACATATTTTAACGAAAATATACGCTAAGAGATTCTCGAAACTCAATAATACGAATTTAATTGAAATTTTGATTTAAAGGTGGAGTTTGAGACGCTTTTTTAGCTGTTTTCAGCACTTTTTAAATTGAATTGTATTTGTCTCAAATATCTACGTTTTTGAGAATGGTGTTGGTTTGAAACAAAGTCGCACCGTTTTGAAAAAAGTTTAACCGTTTATAAAAATGATGAACCGAAATCTATCTGTGATTTCGCTTTTTTCTTTTTG
Organism: Bacillus sp. DX4.1; assembly: GCF_030348195.1. Classification (NCBI taxonomy): domain Bacteria; kingdom Bacillati; phylum Bacillota; class Bacilli; order Caryophanales; family Bacillaceae; genus Bacillus; species Bacillus sp. DX4.1. Next base: position 1,709,689 of record NZ_JAUCFT010000008.1, read on the forward strand.
AGCTAACAGAGAAGGTTGGTTTAATTACCAAATTAAGGGGAAATATGGTTTTTGGTTCAATACAGGAATGTGGTTAATGTGGAAACTAATTTTATTAGATGCCAGTTCTGAAGGGGCTTCAGTGGAGTGGTTCGCGGAAGTGGTAGAGTTATATATTATCAATCCGTCGTGTATATTAGGCTACGTGGTTCTTGTTACGATATGGATATGGAGATTAGGGAAAAACCTACAAAAGAGTTGGGCAGCTCGAAAGGAAAAAAAGAAAGTTAATTTGGATAAGATATGATAAGTGTGAAGGAAGAGAGTCTAATATGTTGCTGAATAATAAAGTCTTTTAAAAATAATGATCAACCTTTTTTCTAAAATATACGGTCTCAAACATTAGAGAATTAAAGGTTTTGAGCAATCTTTCTTCAAAACATGCTCTTAAAGGTTATCAATTTATCAACGGTTGTTAGTACATATTTGATCAAGGTTTATTTTAAAGTAACATAGACGCCTCCTAAGAAGAAACAAATCTATCCCACAACAACAGCGGCGCTTTAGCTAACGATCGTGCAAGTTGTGTACTGGATTATTCAGATTTGTAAGCTTCTACTTTCTTAATCATCTAGAGGTATGCCCATTTTTACTCCAAATTCCCCGAGAGTGCGTTTTTTGCCAGTTTAGGTCTTCTGATTTAGAAACCAACTCTTCCTAGCACAATATGAGATAGAGAGAAAAATTATGAACCTCGATTCCAAAGTGAGTCGAGGTTTTTTATGACAATGTTTAAAATATAACGGAACAGTCCTCACCTTAATTTTTCAAAAAAAATGAATAGAAGGAAAAGTGTGATATATTCATAATGTTCAATCATTTTTAAGAGAGATGGGGAAAAGAACAATGGAAAATAAGGAACTAACGATTTTTAACCACATTGGAAACAAAATTGTAACAGAAGATAGAGAAATCCAAATTATTTCAAGATTAGAAGAGCCTCTTATTGTCGTGTTAGCAAATGTATTAAGTGATGAAGAGTGTGAAACGTTAATTGAAATGTCTAAAAATAAAATGAAACGTTCTAAAATTGGTGTTTCGCGCAAAATAAATAACATTCGGACGAGTAGTGGTACATTTTTAGAAGAAAGTGAGGCCGTTACTAGAATCGAAAGACGAATCGCTTCAATCATGAATGTTCCTGCCCCACATGGAGAAGGGTTACATATTTTAAAGTATACAGTTGGCCAAGAATATAAAGCGCATTATGATTTTTTTGCAGAAAACAGTGCGGCAGCAAATAACAATCGTATTAGTACCCTTGTCATGTACCTAAATCATGTAGAAGAAGGCGGAGAGACTTTCTTTCCAAAACTCAACCTTTCTGTATCTCCGAAAAAAGGAATGGCGGTATATTTTGAATATTTTTATCAGGATGCATCATTAAACAAGCTCACTTTACATGGTAGTGAACCTGTTATCAAAGGTGAAAAATGGGTTGCGACGCAATGGATAAGAAGAAGACCTTTGTATTAAGATAACACTCAATTACGAGTTTTTTATCGTTTTCCGACTTCTTATTTATTTAAGAAAAGGGCGCAATTGTGGAGCCACACAGGTAGAGAATGATCAAACTTTTTTATAAAACTGAAACTTAAATCTGCTGGATAATAATCCATCTTGATTAATCTTTTTTTCAAAATGGATTATTTTTATTTGGCTCAAAATGCAAATTTAATTGATATTTTTGATTAAACTTTTTTTCAAAACCACAAATGGTGATATAGCCTAGAGTAGTAAAATCAACGTTTTTTCATGTCGAATTTTGCTTAGCGTATATTTTCGTTAAAATGTTGGCTGTACCACATGCCCATCAAGGTAATATTTTGGAGTACCCCCAAAACGAAAATTTTATCTCTCCACAGTTGTCTATGAGGATTCAGCTCATTTTTTCGTTTTGGGGAACAATGAATTTCTTAACTTGATGGCGATGGGCGGTACCCCATGTAAGAGAAATGACAAAAGAAGAGGTTACTGCATTTAGATACTTAGAAGATACTTTTCCGCAAGACTTAATGAATAAAGTAAAAAGCCCTCTCATGTAGGGGCTTTTATGATTATTTCCATTTAATAGAGTTCTTTTACAATTCTGCTTGTAGAATAAAATTATCTTTCATACTTCCTTTGTATGTATACATAATTTCATTGTTTTTATATGATTTTGTATGGTCTTTACTAAATACTTTTTCATCATTAATACCAAGTTCTTGCTTGGCTAGATTACGGTCACAAAACTAAGGTAATTTCAAAAGGAAGCTTCCGTATAAGAAGCTTCTTTTTTCTTTTTAAATTGGTTCTATACAAGAAAACGGAGGTCAGAAAATAAAAATTTTACCAACATCTATCACTATGTAATTTTTCGCCAAGTTAAACCTTAGGTTATGTAGGTATGGAATAATAGTCTTTCAACAAAGCATGGTGTAGCGGATATTAGAAGAGAATCGAATACAGATTGTCAGAGCCGATGTGTGACAGCATTGAAAGAGATATTAAAGAATTTTAAAGGTCATAAAATTGTAATTGGTACTCATGGACTTGTCATGACGATAATGATGGGGATATTTCGATAGTCAATATTTTTATGTATACTCTCTAAAACCACCAATAAAAGTATACATTCAAAGTATGATAAATAAAGAAACTAGAAAGGATTCAACCGAGTTAGATATTAAACGAATAGATTATAGGGGATAGATCCTTTCATAAACACTTTTGGCAGGGCTAGAATTGTTCAATTAGATATTTGAACATATAAAATAATCCGCTAGTATCTAAACTAGTGGATTTCAATTCATTATTTTTTCCATTCTGTAAGCTTGACATCCCATAGCAATGCATCTGTATCAATAAATTTAATACTAAGTTCATTTGCTTTAGCCAACTCTATCTTAAAAGAACTTGTGGATGTAGATATGCTTTCTTCAGAGAATCGAATGGTTTGTACATCTTTTCCATCAATAGAAATAATTATCTTACCGGAATGTTTGCTAGCACTATCAGGGATACCGAGATATCCCGAAAGTTTTGCATACTTACCTTTTAACAAGTATTTAAATTGCTGAGAATTTGTCCCTTTACTACTATACATATTTAATTTAGGTTCAATTTTTTTATGAGCCACTTCAAAGCTAGTGGAATTGTTAACTTTCGGTACATATCCAGTACTTTCTGTCAGTTGATTTAGCGCTATAACGGTTCCATTTTTTAGGGATTGTTGTTCCTTTTCTAATGATTTATTAATTTCACCTACAACTACAAGTACTCCTAATATCAAGATAAATGCTGTTACACCTGTAATAATAAAGTTTTTCAAAGTATTATTAGAGCGAAATCCTATTTTATATGCACAAAATCCTATTGTAGCACCCATTGCATTCACAATTACATCATCAATGTCAAAGCCACCAAGAAAAGTAACCATTTGTAGGACTTCTAGTATAAGAATAGAAATACAGAATGAAGTAATAAATCTAATAAAGCTACAACGATATAACATAGGAATTAATACCCCAAAAGGTATGAATGCTGTTAAATTTCCAAAATTAAAAAACCATAGATTAAAATCTTCCCTATCTACCATATTTGGCAAGCTCAAAGGAATACTACTCGGAATTAACTGGAATTCATATTCATGGTTAATATATTTTAATCCCAATCTATCGAAACCAAGAAACATAAAGTAGAGAATCAGAACGGAATATAGTCCTAATATTGCGAGGGTAATGTTACGATGTTTTCCTTTGATAATAAAACCTCCTATTACTAATAATTGTTCTTATTGATGCTTTTACAAATTCGTATATTTTAAATATAACAATAAAACCATGTCGGCGTAAGTAGTAATTCGGTTCTGTTGCAAGGTTTTTAAAAGTAAGCTAAACTTTTGCAAAACAAAGCGAGGAGAATACGTCATTCCTTTCTTTTTCTCTCGAACAGCTTGATCTTGTAGACGTTTTTTTTTGTTGTTTTTCTGTAAGTCGATGAACAATAACATGAGTCTGTACTTTGTCACTCATCCCTACATAAGCATCTGTTATATCATAGGTTTGTCCTGGCTGCATGGAATGCATCAACTTCTCCATATCTAACTTAATGTACTGCATACCTTTCTTTATTCTTCCGTCTTGAAAGTAACCTGGATTGAGATTTTTCTGAATTACAAGCTAATAAGGGTTCATACATCATTATAGCGTGATTCTCCGTTACATATTGATCTTCTACAAACTCTTTCTGTTGGCTATATACTCTACGTTGAATAACATTATGTCGTATATAACCACCCCAGTATGCAGATTGGATTGAGTGTTCTTTTTCATAAACTTCATATTGATAAATCTGCGGATAGGCTGTTCTCCATTCACCAACTAAATGTTTATCTGTGATATAAAGGTGAAGTTGATACGATTGGTCCGTTTCATTTTTACTTTGTAAGTCCAAATAGTTATAGGAACAAGAACATCGCTTTATTAAGAAACGTGTGCGTTCTATGTTGGGGTTCAAGTCATTTAAAACTGCAACCTCTATATTGAGTGGTGTTGAAGCCATGCATATGATAAAAAAGGGACAGATTGATTTACGGAATCAGTCTGTCCAAAATCAAAAAGAGTTCATCCACCAAGTGTTTGGACTTATAGCATAAAATACGATCCCGCTAGAAATATATGTGCTATATTCTCTTTTATTTTATTTTTGCACCAGAACCAAGAAAAGGAATGTAGTAAATAATCGTATACAAGTACTCTCTTACGATAGATATGTGAGGGGCATGAAAATACAAAAAGGGAAAAGAATGATAAACATTTTTTCCCTTTTTCCCTACTGGAACTTTCATGCTCATTAGCTTTTCGGTATATCGAAAAATGCTGTAGAATTTCCCTTTTCCATTATAGTAATAAAACCAGCTTATGTCATATGTAATATTGCATATTAAAATGTATTGATATATATATGTAAGCGCTTACTATAATAAGGGTATAAAGATTTACAACATCTTACTATACAAAATAAGAGGAGGAAATAATATGGCAATCGCAATGGCAGTTTTAAAATTTTTAGGTGGAATCATCCCATTCGTAGCAGAACTTTTAAAAGCAGTAATGTAAGTTCGTTATCTTACTATACAAAATAAGAGGAGGAAATAATATGGCAATCGCAATGGCAGTTTTAAAATTTTTAGGTGGAATCATCCCGTTCGTAGCAGAACTTTTAAAAGCAGTAATGTAAGTTCATTATTCCGCAATTGCAATTATATGTAAAAAATATCATACAAATGATCTGTATATCAAGAATGAATTGATATGCAGATCATTTGTGTGAGCAAACTTTAAACGAGAAAAAGAATCCCAGAAATCATAAGGGATTCTTTTTCTTTATGTAATTACGGCATTAACATTTTTGCTACAGATAATGATAGATTATGTAAACCTCACTAGAATAAGATATATATTCATGTTTAATATTTATATATTATAATAATAATGATTATAGTAAGTAATTATATTAATGACAACACTTTCTTATATGCAATATTGCATAATATTATATATGTCATTCATGTTATGTTTAAAAATTATAATATACTTAAAAAGTATATAATCATGAAAGGAGATACACTATGTTACCAAATACAACACGTAAACTTAACAAAAAGAGGAAATGGATTATCAGTGGGGTTATTACATTAATTGTTATCGTTGCAGCCATCAATATTTTTGTCATGCAAGGTAAGAAGAAGGGTGAGGCAAAGGTAGATGCTGTTAGCTTCGAAAAAGTAACAGAGCGTAAACTTAATAATACAAAATTGATTTCAGGGCAGGTGAAACCTGGGAATATTGAAAGCTTTTATGCAGATCCGACAAAAGGAAAAGTAAAGGATATTGAAGTGAAAGAAGGGCAAGAAGTAGAGAAAGGAACGAAATTATTCTCTTATGATAATGAAGAAATTAATTTACAGATGAAGCAAGCTGAGCTTGATCAAAAAATGGCTACTATGCGTTATGATCAAGAGCAAAAGAAAATAGATTCCATAAAGAAAGAGATTAAGAAGGCGAAAGATAGCGGTGCTGGGAAAGAAGTAACAGATCCGTTAGAAGAGCAAGTAAGTCAATTAGAAGTACAGCAAAAAACAACTGACCTAGAGAAAGAAAAAGGTCAATTACAAACAGAACAGTTAAAGAAAAAACAAAATGAACTTACTATTTATAGTAATTTTTCGGGTGTTGTACAAAAGCTAGATAAAGATGCAGCACAAAGCTCAGTGCAAGCAATGGGCGGACAAGGAAAAGCATTCTTACAAATTGCTTCTAAAGATCCATTCCAAATTCAAGGGACATTAACAGAAATTCAAAAATCAAAAATTCAAAAAGATCAAACATTCACTGTAACTACAAAAGCGAATAGTAAGAAGAAGTGGACAGGGAAGATCATAGAAGTAAGTGAGTTCCCAACGAGTGCAGAAATGGCAGCAGCTGGCGCAGGCGGTGAAGCAACACAAAATATGTCTCAGTATACATATAAAGCTAGTTTAGATGGACAAGAAGGATTGTCTCCAGGCTATCATGTATCCTTACAAGTCAATTTAGAAAACAAGAATATGATTGCTGTTCCTAGCAAGAGCATTGTAGAAAAAGGCAAAGATGCATTTGTTTATGTAGAAGAAAAAGGAAAGCTTCGTAAACAAAATGTGAAAAAAGGTTCTACTGATGGAGACTGGACAGAAGTTCTTGAAGGCGTAACAGTGGGGCAAAAGGTAGTCAAAAATCCTTCCGACAACGTGTATGACGGAATGGAAGTGAAAGAAAAATGATTACGTTAAATAACATTCATAAAACATATTATCAAGGGAAGCTTGCGGTACCGATTTTACATGGTATTAGCTTAACAATTCAAAGTGGTGAATTTGTGTCGATTATGGGGCCTTCTGGTTCAGGGAAATCAACACTTATGAATATTATCGGTTGCTTAGATCGTCCAACAGAGGGTGAATACATATTGAACGCTGTGAATATCTTAACAGCAGATGAGTCAAAACTTGCCCTTATACGTAATGCATATATTGGTTTTGTGTTCCAGCATTTTAATCTATTACCTCGCCTTTCAGCAGTAGAAAATGTAGAGCTTCCGCTGATCTATGGCGGCGTGAAGAAAGCCGAACGCCGTCAAAGGGCGCTAGTGGCTCTTGGAAAGGTAGGGCTTTCCGACCGTGTACACCATTTGCCAAGTGAACTTTCAGGTGGACAAAAGCAGCGTGTAGCTATCGCTCGCGCAATTGCAAATGATCCGACGTTTATTATGGCTGATGAGCCAACCGGTGCACTTGATACGAAATCTGGTGAACAGGTTATGGATATTTTTACAAAGTTAAATGCGGAAGGTACAACAATTGTTATGGTTACGCATGAAGAGGAAGTTGCTGCGTATTCTTCACGCCGAATTGTACTACGAGATGGGAAAATTACAGAAGATAGAAGGTGTGCGGTATGAGTTTACTAGATAGTATAAAAATTGCCCTATCTTCTATTCTAGCTCATAAACTGCGCTCAGCACTTACGATGCTCGGGATTATTATCGGCGTCGGTTCCATTATTATTGTTGTTGCGATTGGGCAGGGCGGGGAAGCCGCATTAAAATCACAATTTGTTGGTTCTGGAAATAGTGTGATTTCTATTCACTATAGTGCTGACATGAATGATCCATCCGGTATGGAATCATTGGGACAACCAAAATTGACGGAAGAAGATATTTTTGAAATTAAGAAGATTCCAGAGATTGCACATGTAATTAAGACAAATTCAAATATGGAAACACTTGATGTTAATGATAAAAAAGAGATGGTAAATATAAAAGGGCTAGACGGTGAATACTTTGCTGTAAATAAAGTTAAGGTGAAAAAAGGTCGTTCTTTAAATGATACAGATATTGAACAAGGAAATAATGTTGTCATGATTAGCACTGGTTTAGAAAAAAAGATATTTGAAAAAGAGAATCCCATTGGAAAAATCATCGAAATGAAAGGCCAACCAATGCAAATCATTGGTGTATATGAAGCTACAGGTGGATTTATGGGAATGGGAGATTCCGAGGCGTTAATTTCATTAACGTTATGGCCAACGTTGTATGGAACAGATGAAATTCAAAGTATTTCTGTTCAAGCGAAAAAAGTCGATAATTTAGATGCCGCTGGAAAGAAAGCAGCTGATGTATTAAATAGTCGTAAGCCAAGTGAGTTTACAGGTAAATATGAGGTACTAAACTTAAAAGAAATTCAAGAGGGTATTTCTAAAATGACAAATATCATGACGATGATTATTGGTGGTATTGCTGGTATCTCACTAGTCGTTGGTGGTATCGGTGTTATGAACATTATGCTTGTATCTGTAACAGAGCGTACTCGTGAGATTGGGGTACGTAAAGCACTTGGAGCAACGCGTAGTAAAATCTTACTACAGTTCTTAATTGAAGCTGTTATGTTAACGCTTCTTGGAGGACTAATTGGAATTGGCCTTGGTTATGGAGGTGCATATATTGTGTCAACATTTGCAAAATGGCCACCACTTGTTTCATGGCAAGTAGTCGTTGGCGGTGTGTTATTCTCTATGACACTTGGTATTATTTTCGGGTTGATTCCAGCGAACAAAGCAGCAAAATTAGATCCGATTGAAGCCCTTCGTTATGAATAAGTTTATTAGTAGAAAGCTCTTTATTTAATGTAGTTCTGATAAAAAGATAAAACAAAAAAGAATCCCTCGTTCCTTTTGGGATTCTTTTTTGTTTGCAAAGGTATATTTATCTGAACATACATAAGTTTACAAGGTTTTTAAACACAAAAATAGGAGGAATTTTATGATTTTTTGTTCAACATTACCGTGTACAGAAATGTACAAAGAAAGAATATGCAATATTGCATTTTACATTATTTTATCGGGATAATATGTTATTTATTGAATGGAATATATAAATGGAGGAAATGTTATGAACAAGAAATCAAGGTTTACCAAAATGATGCTCGGTATTAGTACAATGGCCTTATCATTTGGAAGTATTCAAACACAAGTATCAGCGGAAGAAAACACACCTTATAATGTGTTACAAAAGAAACCAATTGGGATAGAAACTTCAACAGATGAAATTGCACATTCTACAAAAGCAGACGAAACATTGTCTTATGAAGAACGTTTAAAAGTAGGCGATTTTTCACAACGTCCAGCTCCGGTCGTGAAACGAGCAGCGGCAAAACAATTTCAGCAAAAGTATTCTGTGGCAGAGCTGAATAGAATGAGTGATGACGAATTAATTGATACATTGGCAAATGTTAGTTGGGATCAAATTACAGATTTATCTCAATTTAATCAAGAAACAAAAGCGTTTTATCAAAATAAAGGGCGAATACAAGTTATTATTGATGAATTAGGTCGCCGTGGAAGCACATTTACAAAAGATGATACAAAAGGGATTGAGACGTTTGTTGAAGTATTATATTGCGGTTTTTATTTAGGCTTTAATAATAAAGAGATAAACTATTTAAATGAGCGAAGCTTCCATGATAAATGTTTACCGGCATTAAAAGAAATTGGAAGAAATCCGAATTTTAAACTTGGTACAGATAAACAGGATAAAGTGGTATCTGCATATGGTAAATTAATTCATAACGCTTCTTGTGATGCTGAAACCGTTCAATATGCAGCGAATATATTAAGGCAATATAACGATAATATTTCTACATATATAAGTGACAAGAAGAAAGGGGACGCCGTGTATAATCTCATACAAGGGATTGATGATGATATGCAGTCTTACTTGAATGAGACACGTAAAAAAGAGGATGAAACAATATGGTATGGGAAAATTGATAGTTTCATAAATGAAATCAGTCGAATGGCTCTTCTGAATCATGTAACAACAGAGAATAGCTGGTTAATTAATAATGGTGTTTATTATACTGGTCGTTTAGGGAAATTCCATAGTAATCAAAATAAACCTTTAGAAGTACTTACACAAGCAATGCATATGTACCCTCGTTTAAGTGAAGCTTATTTTAATGCGGTAGAGCAAATTTCAACAAACTATGGTGGAAAAGATTATTACGGAAATACAGTAGATTTACAGAAAATACGTGAAGAAGGCCAACAGCAATACTTGCCAAAAACGTATACATTCGATGACGGTTCTATCGTATTTAAAACAGGAGATAAAGTAACAGAAGAAAAGGTTAAGAGACTATATTGGGCTGCTAAAGAAGTAAAAGCACAATATCATCGTGTAATTGGAAACGATGCAGCGTTAGAAGCAGGGAAAGCTGATGATGTACTGACAATCGTAATTTATAATGATCCATATGAATATAAACGAAATAGCCAATTATATGGATATGACACGAATAATGGTGGCATTTACATTGAAGGAAAAGGAACGTTCTTTACATTTGAACGTACACCGCAGCAAAGTAGTTATACTTTAGAAGAATTGTTCCGTCATGAATTTACACACTATTTACAGGCAAGATACGAAGTTCCAGGATCATGGGGACAAGGAGAATTATATCAAAATGAACGTATGACTTGGTTTGATGAAGGAAATGCAGAATTTTTTGCGGGATCTACTCGTACGAATAACGTTGTTCCGCGCAAAAGTGTAATTAAAGGATTATCATCTAATCCTGCAGAACGTTATACAGCAGAACGAACATTATTTTCGAAATATGGATCATGGGATTTTTATAATTATTCTTTTGCACTGCAGTCTTACTTATATACTCATCAATTTGAAACTTTCGATAAGATTCAAGATTTAATTCGTGCAAATGATGTGAAGGGTTACGATGCATATCGTGAAGCTTTAAGTAAGGATCCAAATTTAAATAAAGAATACCAAGACTATATGAAGCAGTTAATTGATAATCAAGATACATATAATACCCCACAAGTATCAGATGATTATTTAGCTGAACACGCACCAAAGCCACTAGCTGATGTAAAGAAAGAAATTGAAAATGTGGCACGTATAAAAGATGCAACAATGACAAAGCATAAGTCTCAATTCTTTGATACGTTTACATTAGAAGGAACATATACAGGCGGCGTAACAAAAGGAGAATCTGAAGATTGGAAAGCGATGAGCAAGCAAATTAATCAATCTTTAGAACAGTTAACGCAAAAAGAATGGAGCGGCTACAAAACAGTTACGGCGTATTTTGTTAATTATCGTGTTAATGCGAACAATCAATTTGAATACGATGTTGTATTCCATGGTGTTGCAACGGGAGAAGAAGAAAAACAGACGATTAAAGTAAATATGAATGGACCATACAATGAGATGTTAAATGAAAAAGTTGAGTTTCATAGTGATGGTACAGAAAGCATAGGTGGAAAAATTGTTTCGTATCTCTGGGATTTTGGGGATGGTACAACAAGTATAGAAGCAAATCCTACTCATGTATATGGAAAAGAGGGAACATATACTGCAAGGCTAACAGTGAAAGATAATAAAGGAAAAGTAGGCCGAGGACAAACAACGGTTACCGTAAAACAGGATGAGCCAGTAGGTCATGGATATGACAGCGCAAAGGCAATTCGTTTTAATAAGCTTTTCAAAGGAAATATGGATATGCCTAATATGGCGTATATGTACGCATTCAATGTTACATCTCCAAAAGAAGTAGATATTTCCTTTATAGATGAACAAGGGATTGGAATAAAATGGGATGTATATCACGAATCAGATTTAGGAAATCCTGTCATTACGGGCCAAGCGGATGGAAATAATATAAAAGGGAAATTTGAAGCGAAAACTGGGAAGTATTATGTAGTTGCATTTTTTGAAGAGGAAAACAGAAATGGAACATATTCATTATTAGTAAAGTAAATTCATTTAACCGTATATAACGACGAATCGTAATGAATAAGAGACTTTTGCTATTCCTTGTTTATCTGTTTAACAAAGAATAATGTAATATTCGAGAAAAAATTGAATTAAATAAAAAAGAATCCCTTAATTCCTTTTGGGATTCTTTTTTTAAATTTACTCAAACAAATGACCTGCACATCAATCAAGTATTTCAGCGTTATTTTCGTATTGGTTAGTACCGAAATTTTCTTTTATCACACAATTACTTATTTTATATGAAAGATTAGAGCAACAAGTTTTACCATTAAAAAACAAATTAAAGGGATTTTGAGTATATAATTATAAAAAAGTAAAATATCTTCAAAGAGGCTGAGCATAAATCAAATTTTCGACTTATGTCTCAGTCTCTTATAATATCTATGTGCTTATTCAGCCACAGCTTGTTTGCTTTTTTTCATAGCTCTTATGGATTCGGCTACTTTAACCATCATGGAACATTCTACTCTCTTACGGAAGATGTCACAACTGAAATCGTAGATTCCATTGATGGAGCCGGTTGCGTGCAACGCGTTAGCAGGGCAACCGCCACTGCAGTAAAGTTTCGCCCAGCAGTCCTGGCATTCCGGCTTCGAGTAGCAGTTGCTCTCTTTAAATTGGCATTGCGTCTCTTGTTGTGTAATCCCATCCCAGATGTTTCCCATACTGTATTCGTTATCCCCGATGAACTGGTGGCAAGGGAAGAGCTCGCCCCATGGTGTGACCGCGAGATATTCGATTCCTGAGCCGCAGCCGGAAATTCTCTTTTGAATGCAAGGGCCTTCTGAGAGGTCAAGCATGTAGTGGTAAAAAGTGAAGCCATTACCTTCTTCCTCACGCTTTAGCATTTCCTTGGCGAGAATTTCGTACTGGTTATAAATATCTGGAAGGTCCTTTTCGGTGAGTGCATATGGTTCCCGGGGATCACAGATAACCGGTTCCATCGAGAGCTTGTCGAAACCAAGATCTGCGATATGAAAAATGTCATTGGTGAAGTCAACGTTATTGTGAGTGTAGGTTCCACGCACATAGTATTCTTTATCTCCACGCTTTTCGACGAATTCTTGGAACTTGGGAACAATATAATCGTAGCTCCCCTTTCCAGTTACTGTTTTACGAAGGTGATCGTGGACTTCTTTTCTTCCATCAAGACTCAATACGACATTGTACATTTCTTTATTCAAAAAATCAGTGATTTCATCGTTTAGCAACATGCCATTTGTAGTAAAGGTGAAGCGAAACGTTTTTTTGTACTCTTTTTCTTTGCTTCTTGCGTAAGCGACAATCTGTTTTACGACTTTCCAGGCCATAAGCGGCTCTCCGCCGAAGAAGTCGATGTCGAGGTTTCGGTGGTGACCGGAGTTTTCCAATAGGTAATCGATAGCTCTTTTGCCGACCTCATAGCTCATAATCGCTCTGCTTCCATTGTATTTTCCTTGGCTGGCAAAGCAGTATTCGCATGATAAGTTACATGTGTGTGCGACGTTGAGGCAGAGGGCCTTTACATAAGTTTGGCGATTTCTTAAATCAATTGAGAGACTCTTATATTCATCCTCAGCAAAGAGTTGCCCATCATTTTTTAGCTCTTCGATATCTGCAATGGTTTCTCGAATGTCCTTCTCAGAGATATCGGAATCATGTACGTATTTTTCTAGCATCATTGTTATGATTTCTTCTGCAGAAGTAGTCTCATAAAGCGCGATGATTTCATAGGCGAGATCGTCGACAACATGTACTGATCCACTGTAGGTATCGAGTACGATGTTGTATCTGTTTAGTTTATATTGATGAATCATATTTAATAATCAAACTCCTTTTATCTATAAAGTGGAACTTCCATTAATGGGACTGTTACTTCTTGTTAATGCGGGATAAAAATGGCCGCCCATCTGGGAGCAGTTGGGCGGTACGTTTCTTGTTTTCTATCTGTTCATTGTGTTTTCACATTTTTGATTTGCAACTCCGCAAGATGTCTTGCAAGCTGATTGGCAAGATGTTTGGCATGCACCACATCCACCATGTTTTACTGTATCTGTCAGTTTACGAGTACTTAGTGTTACGATTCTTTTCATAACGTATAACTCCTTTTTAAAAATATTTTTAAGAAACAAGAATAAGATTTGTGAATGTTTTCACATTATAAACTACAATTTGTGAAAAATTTCACATTAATTCCAGTAATAATTTTAACAACACCTTTGGTTCACGTCAATCATTTGTGATGTTTTGATACCAAAAGATAATTCTTTATGATAAGGGTGTGGTGGTTTCTGCCCCATTTGTTTCTCCTTATGTCATAGATAAGACTAAGTCCCTAGTTTTACCTTTCGTAATTTATATATCGGAATATACGGAAGTTAGTGTTCACTGATTTACTTCATAGGGATTTATTGTGTAGTTTCTATATAACAAAGAAAAAAGCACCCTATTTGGATGCTGGAGTGAGCCCTGAGAATGAGACGATAAAAAACACCTCTCTAAATCGTAAGTAAGTTATGATTTTAATGGAGGTGTTTTTTCTTTGTCTCACCAAATGGGGTCAGACCACTTATAATTCTACAGAAAGGATAACGTCTTTTTGGCTTTATGGGTAGTGTAAAACCTTAGCTTGATAGCGATGGGGTATGGGGTTCCAACATGAAATAATCATTTTAAGGTTTTTATAAATCTATTTTGTCGCTTTTCGTCCTACTAATACCCAGTACAGAGATAAACTAAAAAGGGTAATGAGTACGAGAATGAATAGGATATTACTAAACATGGAAGCATCCGGATTGCTTATAATCCCTAGAAAATTTTTTCTCATTGCGGAATGGTCCATCATTGCAGCTGTATAGGCAATTCCGATTGACATAGCGACATTAAGTGTTAAATTATAAAATCCGATGGCTGTTCCTGTTTTTTCTTTCTCAATCGTACAAATGCAAGAATCAAGTAATGGTGCATACATGAATGCAAATGAACTAGAGAATAAAATCATGGATATTATGAATACAACAACAGAAGTTTTTATAAAGAATCCGCCTAATAGTAAGCTGACCATAATGCTAGACATAGCGATTGTAATACATTGCTTGCTTCCCATAACCTTCGCAACTTTTCCAGAAAGAGCCCCGATTATAGTAGCTGCTATATAGCCTGGAATCAATAATAGTGAAATGGTATCTAGCTTCAAACCATAAATCTTTTCAAGTAAGAATGGAAATAAGAAAATATATGCTAACTGTACAGAGTAAATTATAAAAGCAACTCCAAGCAATGAGATAAACTGTTTATTTTGAAAGAATGATATTCCGATAAAAGCTTTTGAGTTCTTGCTGATATAAGTAAGGAACAAGATAATTGCAACAATAAACAAGAGAAGGTAAATCCAATTGAAATCGGTAATATATAGTAATAGGGATGCTGAAATGGCTCCAACTAGAAATAATCCTAATACATCTACATTACTGTTTTTCGCTTCTTCCTTAGGAAGGTACTTTAAAATAAAAGGAAGGGTGAAAAGTGTTACTAAAGAAAGTAAAAACAGAGTTGTCCAATGGAAATATGTTGAAACATAACCTCCAGTTAATGCACCTATAAGCTGTGAAAGAGCAAAACTGCTTGTACTTAATCCTAAAAATTTCTTTTGTTCATTTGCAGGTAAATGTTTTGTGACAAATATCACATATAAGGTTTCAGCTGATGCTAAACCGGCAGTTTGGATAATTCGTGAGATAACAACTAGTAAAAACGAGTGTTGAAAAATATACCCCATGGCTGAACCGACACATATTAAAATAATACCAATGCTAAAAAGTTTTCTGATACTAACGGAATCCGCTAAAGCTGCGTAAACCACTGCCCCAATTCCAATTACAAGACCGGCTAGGGTTGCTTGCCAGCTAACTGTTGTCACTGAAATGTGAAAATCCTTTGCCATGTCAACAGAAATAATCTTAAACGAATTGTCAATTATCAAACATAATAGAAATAACAGTAAGGTAACGGGTACTGCTTTCTTAGCACTATATTCCTGAGTTTTCTTCATGCTCACATCTTCATTAATTGTAGACATAGCTATATTCCTCTTTTCTTGTTATTCAGGGAATTGTCTTCCTGAGTCATGATTGTCTGGCCTTTAACTACCAATTGATCCTTTTGTAAAAGGATGGTTTCAGTAATTTCTACACCTTTTGTTTCATATGCGGGGCTTCCTTGTGCACAGTTGTACCCATTTTTGTTCGTTCCTTCTTATGGTGTTTGAAAAGGAAACGTTTTCACGAACAACCAAAAACATCTTATCTTTTGATTGCGCTTTCATGATGATGCATAATAACTCCTTGAACTATATAATATTGTCTAGTTATTTAAAAACTTGTATGCACCTGAATATTGAAAAGGATATCATACCTTTCCTTCTTATGATGCTTACAAGGACGCATTTTCATGAACAACCAAAAACATCTCACCTTTTGATTGCGCTTTCATGACGATGCATGATGACTCTTTGATATATACAATATTGTATAGTTGTCTAAAAACTTGTATGCATCTGAACAATGAAAAGGATATCATACCTTTCCTTTGCTCACAACCCATCTTTCTTTTGGAATTTGTCTTTTTTGTTACAAAAAAATCGCCCACCCATTATAATTGTAAGTAACCAAACAAAAAATAGGAGACGATTTTTTTATGAGTAACCATTCAGCTACTTTCATTCATTAATAACATGGGTCGGTTAATTCTACCAATGGACTATAGCAATTTAATCCCAGAAGATCATGTGGTAAGAGTGATCCATGACATGGTGGAACAAGTAAGTGATGACTTATTCTTCTCTCGTTATCAAGGTGGCGGTCGTAGCTCTTATCATCCCAAAATGATGACGAAGGTAATCCTCTATGCGTATACCCAAAAAATCTATTCTTGTCGTGATATTGCCAAATCATTACGAGAACACCTACCAATGATGTGGCTATCTGGACAACAAACGCCCAATTTTCGGACAATCAATCGTTTCCGTTCCGAAAGAATGAAGGATATGATTGAACCCCTTTTCACAGAATTAATTCAACTGTTATTGAAACAAAATTATATATCTATGGAGAATTACTTTTTGGATGAAACAAAAATTGAAGCGAATGCCAATAAGTATTCTTTCATATGGAAAAAAGCGACAGACAACGAAAAGCTCCAACACAATATTCAGCGCACATTTCAATACATTGAAGAAGCGATTGAACTGGATAAACAATTACTAGTGAGTTCAGAAAAACCTATTCGAAAGGTCACCTCTGAACAATTAGCACAAGTGGTAAAACAAGTAGAAAAACAGGTGGAACAAGCGAAGACGGAAGTAGAACAGGAACAAGATAAGGGAGCAAAAAAAGAGAAAAAGAAAGTGTATCAAGAGAAACGAAAAATACATAAGAAACTGAAAGAAGACTATTTACCACGACTACAAAAATATGAGTCACATCAAGAGACTTTCGGTGATCGTAATAGCTTCTCGAAGACAGATCCAGATGCCACGTTTATGAGAATGAAAGAAGACCACATGAAAAACGGTCAACTGAAAGCTGGATATAATGTGCAAGTAGGAACAGAAAATCAGTTTATTGTAGGATACTCTCTTCACCAAAGTCCGACAGATACACGTTGTTTCATACCGCATTTGGAGAAATTAAAAGAAGCCAATGTATTGTTTCCAAGGCGAATTGTCGTCATGCGGGATACGGAAGTGAAACAAATTATTTGTATGCCAAAGAGAAAGAGTTTCAAGTATTGATTCCTCCCCCTATGATGAGAAAAGAAGAAACACGTTCGTATAAAAAGGATATTCGCAACGCTAGTAACTGGGAATATAAGGAGAACGACGACTATTATATTTGTCCAAACAACCGAAAAGTTGCATTCAAAACGTATTCAAAGCGTACAGATTCATACGGTCACACAAGAGATTTTAAAATTTATGAATGTGAGGATTGTTCAGGTTGTCCATTTCAAGAGAAGTGCACAAAAGCAAAAGGTAACCGAAAAGTTCATTACAATCCAGTGTATGAAGAGTTAAAAGCGAAAGCAAAACGAAGCCTTTGGTCTGACGAAGGATCACAAATCTACGCCAAGCGAAAAGCGGAGGTAAAAAGTGCGTTCGGTCATATCAAGGGCAATCGGTCGTTCCGTCGATTCTCGCTAAGAGGATTGGTGGAGGTAACGATTGAATTTGGGCTGGTCGCCATAGCACACAATTTCCCCAAACAAGCGGAAAAGAAGCACTTGTTTGAGGGCAAAACTTTCAAAACAACAAAACCCACGGAGAAAATTTATTTTCTCCGTGGGTTTTAGTCATTTAAAGGAACTTTTGAGGCAGCTTCTTCCAAATTAAATATAGAACTTTATCGCTTATAGCTCTCCACGAATGGAAATTTCTAAGAGATAATGGATTGTTCATTCGATTATTTAGATGCTTTAATCCTAATTTGACTAAATTCTATTGGTATATAGTATTTATTATAAACCACAGGGTATTTGTCGCTGATATATACACTTTCTAAAATTAAATCAAATTCCTCCCCGTGGAAAATTTGGTATTTTAATGACGGAGTATTGGCGGAATTAGAACGTTTAATTTCAATGGTAGAGGAGTTAGCCAGTTCATATACTTTCTCCTCCAACATTTCCAATACTTGCTTCTCGTTATGTAAGTCAAGGTTCAATTTGGAAACGGCTTCTATTGGCATCATAGTAAAAGCAAAAGCTACTATCTTATCGTGATTTTTATACCAGCGTTCCAATGCAACCACTGCAGTCATTTGTTGATTTAATACTTGCATTGCATAGTCCGTTACTAGGTCAATTCGGAAATTAAGTTCGATATCGTCTATTTTTTCCGTATAGCATTTATATAAGGGATTCCCCAGCTTCTCTAAGCCATCGCTACTTTCATTATGATGAAATCTTGTAATGAAATTTCCTTTTCCATGGATATTTTTAACCAATCCATCTTCTTGTAAAAGTGCCAAAGCATGTCTTAATGTCATTCTGCTCACACCAAATATTTTGGCCAATTCGGGTTCTGTTGGAAGTTGGCTGCCTAGAGGAAATGTTCCATCCGTGATTAATTTATACAATTGATCATACACAATGACGAATAGTGGTTTTTTTTGTTTATTGAGTTCATGAAGTTTATTGTTCATTTTCTTATACCCCTATAGTTTTTCAAATTCATGATGATAAATTCTATTTCTTCTCGTTTTATAGTAGTTTATTTTCTTTTTCTATTGTAGCTTACTTTTCCGCGTAAATTAATACGCTTTCAAAAATTTGTGTAGAGATAATAAAGTTGTTTAATTTTGTCTTTAGAAATACAATAACTATCTATTCATAAATTTAATAGGTAGTTATTAAATTTATTTAAAAATTGTTTATTGCTTTCATTATACGCTATTTTAAGAACAATAAAGTTGTTTAATTCGAAAGGCAATCAAATATAATAGTCTCTTAAATTTCTTTATTGAAAACAATTCTATCAAGATTCTCACCAGCATAATTTTCCACTAAATTCACATCAAACCCCATTGCTCGATGAAATTTAATTGAACCTTCATTAATAGGTGTCGTAATACATTTAACCTTATCGCACCCAATTTTTTTTACATTCTCAAAGAAAGTAAAATACATTTTTTTAGCTAAACCAAGCTTACGATAATTAGGATTTACACCTACAAAATGAATATATGCTTCTTTATTATTCGTTTGAGAGATAAACCCAATAATAAAGCTTGCTAATTCACCATCTATTTCGAGAATAAAACTTGTTGATTGGAAATGTTCGAAGAATAGGCGTGGAAGTAAATGTGTCATCTTTCTTCCACCCCACCATTCATCTATTACTTTTATCACTTTGAAATAATCATCTGTATTAATGCTCCTCAATTCCACTAAACAGTTCCCCCTTAATGTTTAAGACTTTCCAATAATTTAATATATAAAAAAGTAGTATAGGTTTTCTTCTCTTTTCTGCTTTTTTGAACTAACCAAATATCAAAATATTCTCTCTCGTTATACAGGAAAATCAAAATATGGTATGAAAATCCAATTTAACTCTATCTTTTTAAACAAATTTATTTGTTTTTAAAAGACTTTATTGTAAATGTAACAACTTTATTGTCATTTTGCAGATTCCCTCCAAAGTATTTTGCTGGAGGGATTTTTATATGTGTGCTCTTATTTTTGCAACCTTTTCATTCTCTCATTCGACTATATTAGTAAAGGGAGGAAGAAATAAAAATGGACATAGCCTATCTAGTAAAACAAGCAAGAAGAGGAAATGATCAAGCATTTGAACAACTCATTGCTTTTGTTCGCCAAAAATTATATCGAACAGCCTATTTGTATGTAAGAAATGAACAAGATGCATTGGATATATACCAAGAAACAATTTATGAAGCATATCTTTCATTGAGGAAATTAAAGAAACCGGAGAAATTTCAAAGTTGGATTACAAAAATTCTCGTTTTTAAATCCATTGATTTTGTACGGAAATCTTCTAGACAACTTGTTGCAACCGATGAAATATTTGCTAATTTATGTACAGAAGAGAGCATTAACAAATTAGAACAATCAATGGATTTAACCGAGGCATTTAACTTCTTAAACCCAACTTACAAAACTATAATTCTATTAAAGTATTATCACGATTTATCCATTAAAGAAATTGCTGAGATTCTTAATTCTCCAGAAGGAACGGTAAAATCTCAATTACATCGGGCAAAGCAAGCCTTACGCCCCATTTTAAAGGAGGGATATAGTTATGAATAAAGAAAAGCTTAATTACCATATCAATGATATTTCTATACCAGAAAATCAGCTAATTCAAAGAGAAAGAGCAGCTATGTTTCAAGCTAAGAAAAATCAATACCGTAGAAAAACAACCAAATATTCTAGTTTTGTTGCTTGTGGAATATGCGTTTCTCTTTTAGGCTTTGGATTCATTTCTCCTGTTATGGCAAAGACTTTATCGAGTTTCCCAGTTATAGGACCCATTTATGAACAATTTAATGATATTGCCTCTGATAAAATTGAACAGGGTGAGCTTGCTGCATCAATTGAGAGACAAGATAGCCATAGTGGTTTAACGATGAATGTGAAAGAAGCAGTTTACGATGGCGGACGTTTAGTGGTGACGGTGGAATACAAAGGAAACAAGCCTATTTCCAATAGTGATGAAAAGAAAATTGGATTTAGTTATGTAACCATTAATGGGAAAGAAGTTAGACCTGCAATTGGTTCTACTAGACAAAAGTCAAAAGGACGAGACACTATTATTGAGCAGCATGAATTCACTCTGGCTAATTACGGTGAATTTGGCGATAAAATTGATATTGCTGTCCATGGGGAAGATTTATTTGGAAAAACAGGAATCTGGAACGTAGCATTTCCTCTTGCAAAAGTTGAAGGGAAGATTCGTAAATTTACTCCAAATATAAAAGCATTAACGAAAGATAATTTGTATGCATTAACAGTAGACAAAGTGACCTTTTCTTCACTTTCAACAAGAATTGACCTGACTTTTGATTACCCAAAAGAAATGGAAGCTAATGATAAATGGCCAGTATTTGATTATACTGTGACTGATGATAAAGGAAAAATCTACGAAGGAGGCAAATTACAAGTTGGTAGTGCGGGACCTTACGGACACCATATTGTTTTAGCTCTTCCACCAATGGATAATCCTCCAAAATCCTTAACAATCGAACCTATGTATCTTAGTGGTCCAAATCATACATTAAAAAATGGAGGTGCTGAAGATTTGAAAATGACAGTTTTACTACAATAATTGAAGAGCATTTCTTAATTTAATGGTAAAATTTGCAAATAATCACATTGTATTAAAAAGAAGATTATTTTTATAGGTTTCGAGATACAGTGACTACTGATAAGTTTTGTTATGTTAACTTGATGTATATAGGGTATGTAATCTTTTAGTTATGATAAAGTACTAAATGAAAGGGGGAGATGTATGTGGATTATAAGGTAGTTCAAAAGCATGAAAGTAATTATCCGAATCCCATTTCATTAAAAAAGGGAGAGATTATAAAAGTAGGAAACAAATATGAAGGTCCTGAAAACTGGGATAATTGGGTATATTGTCATACAAAAGAAAATGAGGATTGGGTTCCAGAACAAATTATAAAGAATGAGGGCAAATTAGCTTTTGCATTAGAAGATTATATAGCTAAAGAACTTAATGTTGAAGAAAAAGAAATCATTTCAGAAATTAAGGAACTAAATGGTTGGTTATGGTGTAAAAGAAAAACTAACGATGAAAAAGGTTGGCTACCTAAAAGCAAATTAATGTTGTTAGATTAGTTGTATTTGTAATTATTGATAACGAAGATCATGTAAATATATAAAGGTAACAGAAATAATTATTAAACAGCTATATAAAAAAATTATAGAATGAATCCTTCAATAAAAAATGGGGGAATAACGTGAAAATATCTGAATTACAAAAAGAGGTTAGAGAGTTTAGTAAAAATAAAGGTTTTGAGAATTCATCAATTGAAGAAAGAACTTTATATTTGGTTACAGAAATAGGAGAGGTTGCAAAAGAAGTCTTAAAAATTTCTTCTGATCCTGGCTCTGTAAACATTAATGAATTAAAAGAACAGTTAGGATATAGAAATATATGATGTGGTATGGAATGTTTTTGATCTAGATAATAAACTTGATATCGATTTAGAAGATGCATTTAGAAAAAAGAATGAGATAAATACAGACATTGGGATTAATTTTGTAAAGGTAGAGTTAATATAAATTTATAATTTTTTAATGAGTGACACAAACTCTTTATTTATGAATTTTTGAATGTATACTTTTCTCAGTATTTTTCTAAAAACAGTTGAAGTATGATAAGTCCAATAAAATCAATATAAACTAATATAGTAAAGTTTACATTCAAAATGATAAAAAAAGCTCTAACTATTTAAGGTTAATTCTATAGATATTTGTCGGTTTGGAACAAAGATGCACCGTTTATAAGAAAATCGTACCGTTTTGAAAAATTTTAACCGTTTATAAAAAGGATTAACCGGAATTACTTACACTTCGTTTTTCTTATTGAACCAACGACGCAGATTAGTTAAACATCAATAATTAAAATATCAAAACTTTAGGAAGAAGGGGGGGATTATGATGAATAAAGAAATTCAAGAATTGTTTGATGATCTCAATTTATTTGCCAGACAAATTGCAAATGCAAGATTGTCAAATTCATCATTTGATGTATATGAATTTAAAGATGAATATGCAATGCAAGTAGACTTAATATTCGCCAGAAAGGGTCAATTTGATAATATTCAAGAGGCCTTTTCTGCACTATTTAAAAGGGAATTGTTCGATGGAGAGGAATGGGATATTAGTGATGAGCCAGACTCTTCAGATGAACAATGGATAACAGCACTAAAAGATGGCTGGATTAATGCATATTATCCAAGAGTATGTGTTTGTATAGAGTTAGTAAACAAAGACGATTTTATAAGTAGATTTAAAAGGGATTTAGCTGATGTGAATGCACCAGAATTAGTTGTTAAAGAACTTTTAATTAGATTAAATCATATTGAAACAATACAAGTACAAAAAGGACATAATTATGATTACATATTCGGACAATCTGATAGCCATTACTTTTTGTTTGAATGGGGAATATATGATTAGAATCATTACGATTACTAAGATTGTGAAGAAACGTACTTAAAGTAACAGGGCGTTAGTGAAATAACGGATAACAAAACAATCAAACTTTTTTATAAAATTTTTATATCAATTAGCAAGAAAGGAATCCATTTTAATCAATCTTTTTTCAAAATGGATTCTTTTGGTTTGTCGTAAAATCAAGGTACATACAATATTTCTAATCAAACTTTAATTCAAACCTACAATATTTTAATTTTATATATTAAAATATTAATATAAAATTATATTTATGAGGATGGTTTAGAATGAACTATAAAAAAGGTATTATGATAGGTTTATTATGTGTATTTGTTTTTTCATTAGTTGGTTGTGATTTTGGGGATGGATTTAAAAGTGGATTCAGCTCTAAAACTGAAAAGTAGAAAATCAGGAGAAATAATAAAATTCTTATAGATATTTTGAAGTAAAAAGACGACTTATTTAATGTCGTCTTTTATTTATTTTTTGTAATCTTTTTCTTCCCCTTAATAATATTTACAGCTATCTAAAAACTTTTATCTAGTTCATTTACTATTTAAATGTAATAATAAAGAGTATAAAAAATGATAATTAAATTTTAGAGGTGAAACACATGAAAGGAAATAATATCTTATCTTCTTTAAATTACTTTAGTATCTTTTTCGCACCATTATTTTTTCCGATTATTATATATTTTTTAGCGGAAGAAGATGTTAAATATCACGCGAAAAAAGCACTAGAGACACATCTTGTACCGTATATAACTTTATTTATTGGTATTATCGTAGCTGGAATATCTGGATTTTATACCGAAAATGTAATCGGGATTCCTTTAATAATAACCTTGGTTATTGCTTTTGTAATAAATATTTATTATTTCATTTGGAATATTGTAAAAGGTTTTAAAGTATTAAAAAAAATATAATTAAGATGCCAAACGGTTCTGGTGCAAAAAAAGAATAAAATGCATATATTCCTAACGGAATTATATCTTATGCTGTAAGTTCAAACAATTGATGGATGAATTCCACTTGATTTTGGATAGACTTGTCCCGTAAAACAAGTTGCCCTTTTTAATCGTATGCATCACTTCTATTCCAGAAATAATGGACTTTGCTGTGCGAAAAGATTTCAATCCTAACGTAGAACGGACTCGTTTCTTTATAAAGCGATGATCTTGCTCTACTATGTTATTCAAGTACTTTTGTTGTCTAAGTTGCATACCGTCAGATATGCTTTTCTCTTTTTTTAACTGTTCAATTGCTATAGGATACGCTGGATTCTTATCAACTGTTATAACACGAGGCTGAGAAACATGAAAAGACCGCAAAGCTTTCTTGAAGAAGTGGTATTATCCCTTTTGAGTAGACAGTGTAAAAAGACTGCTTTTGATAAGTAAGTGTTACACTCTATTTGGAGGGGATTTTCTTTGGCTAAAAAAGGACAAACATTTCAACCTTATACAGAAGAATTTAAACGTAAGGCCTCTATCATATAGCCGAATCGACTCAATCGTGTATTTAAAACGAATGAACCGAACCATCTTTATGTTACAGATATAACCTATCTAGATCTTGGAGATCGTTTCTATTACCTGTCTGCCATCCAAGATCTTTTTAACAATGAAATTGTCGCGTGGGAGCTATCAAAACGAAATGATCTGAAGTTGGTGAGTGATACCGTCAAAAAACTGGCTACAACAAGAGAGGTACAAGGAGCAATCCTTCATTCAGACCAAGGTTTCCAGTACACATCTAAAACATACAATAATCAAATTAAAACATTCGGGATAATAGGCAGTCATTCTCGCAAAGGAACCTGTCTAGATAATGCATACATTGAATCCTTCTTTTCACATGTCAAAACAGAGAATATGTATTTTTCTGAATGTAAAACAGAAAACGATCTCTATCGAACCATTGAGGATTATATTTGGTTCTATAATCATGAACGATTTCAGAAAAAACTGAATCAGTGTGCACCAATCGAATATCGGAACACACTGATTGCATAGTCTTTTTTGAATCTGTCCACTTGACAGGGTAGCAAATGTATTTTGCACTTGTTTTCTCATTTTGTTGTAAATCGTACACGTGGCAGAAATAGGTCTTGACCGGTTAGAATCTCTCGTCTATTTTTTATATCGGTTTTTCAACTTGTATTTAGATATACGAATTATGTCCAAATATACAGGCGCTTTGTCATTAGAAAGGGATAGAAATATAACTTTTATTTTTCAACATAGCAGACTAGAATAAAAGCAGGTGACATGATTAACAATCGTATATGAATATGGAGATGAAATAATGAAAAAAACAATTTCTGATATTGCTCAAATAGCGGGGGTTGCAAAGAGTACAGTTTCCCGTTATTTGAATGGCGGTTCTGTTAGTGACGTGACAAAAGAGAGAATTAAGCGTGCTATTCAAGAAACAGGATATATTCCTAATACATTTGCTCAAAGCTTAAAGGCAAAGAAAACGAATATTATTGGTACAATCGTACCACGTTTGGATTCCTATGCTTCATCACTAACATTAATTGGTATTGATGAACAGTTAAAAGAACAAAATTATCAAATGTTAACATCCAATTCCAATCAAGATTTAGAACGAGAAATCGAAAGCATTTATACATTGGCAAATCAAAAAGTTGCAGGGATTATTTTACTGGCTACACAAGTTACTAATCAGCATATAGAAGCTTTTCGTAAAATCGATATACCAGTGCTGCTTGTTGGACAACAGCATAATGAAGTGTACAGTTTAATTCATGATGATTACGGAGCGGCTTATCATATAGGACAATATATCCTTACAAAGGGGCATAGAAGAATCGGTTATTTAGGTGTAACAGAACATGACATTGCGGTTGGTGTAAACCGAAAGCGGGGGTTCAAAAAAGCAGTAGATACAAAAACGAACTGTGAAGTGAAATATTATGAAACAAGTTTTAATATTGAAGACGCGATTGAAACAACATCGAAGATCATCGAAGAATTTCATCCTTCTATTTTAGTGTGCGCAACAGATAATATTGCCCTTGGTGTATTAAAAGCCGCATATATGAGAGGTTTACGAGTACCTGAAGATTTGTCCATTACTGGATTTGGTGGATATCAAGTAACAGGAGTCATTCATCCTGCTTTAACGACTGTGAAATTTTATTACAAAGAAGTTGGACAAATGGCAGCTCGAAATATTGTAAAGCTCATAAATGAAGAAGGGATAGAAAAAATCTCAATATCCAAATATGAAATAATTGAAAGAGAAAGCGTTGACAACATATAAAAGCAATCATATAATCTAATTGAAACCGGTTCCAAAGACTGGTTTTTAA
Source organism: Bacillus sp. DX4.1 (assembly GCF_030348195.1). Classification (NCBI taxonomy): domain Bacteria; kingdom Bacillati; phylum Bacillota; class Bacilli; order Caryophanales; family Bacillaceae; genus Bacillus; species Bacillus sp. DX4.1. The sequence continues at coordinate 1,736,641 of NZ_JAUCFT010000008.1, forward strand.
TTAACACCAATTTGGAACCGGTTCCAAAAATGATAAAGGAGGAGCGTTATGAATTACAATCAAATCGCAAAAGAGATTTTGGAAGCAATTGGCGGTAAAGAGAATGTATCTGCAGCAGCACATTGTTCAACTCGCTTACGTTTAGTTTTAAATGATGAAGCGAAAGTTGATCAAAAGAAACTTGATAGTATGGATACGGTAAAGGGAACTTTTTCTACGGGTGGACAATTTCAAGTCATTATAGGTTCAGGAACTGTAAACGAAGTGTATAAAGAGTTTTCGAAATTAACAGATATTTCTGAGATGTCTACAAAAGATGTGAAAGCCGCTGGAACAAAAAAGTTGAATCCGCTTCAACGATTTGTGAAAATGCTTTCTGATATTTTCGTTCCGATTATTCCCGCCATCGTAGCCGGTGGTTTATTAATGGGGATTAATAACCTATTAACAGCAAAAGATTTATTTATTGCCGGAAAATCATTAGTGGAAGCAAATCCTCAAATAACAGATTTAGCAGCACTTATTAATACCTTTGCAAATGCAGCATTCGTATTTTTACCAATTTTAATTGGTTTTTCAGCGACACAACGATTTGGAGGGAATCCCTATCTTGGGGCGGCGCTTGGTATGTTAATGGTCCATCCTGATTTATTGAATGGATATGGGTATGGGGCAGCTTTGGTAGCTGACAAAGTACCCGCTTGGCATATATTTGGTATAAGTATTGAAAAAGTAGGATATCAAGGTACAGTATTACCAGTTCTTGTGGCATCATTTATTCTAGCAAAAATAGAAACATATTTAAGAAGAGTAATTCCGACAGCACTTGATAATCTGCTTACACCTTTATTAACAATTTTTATTACAGGTTTATTAACATTTACAGCAGTAGGGCCAATTACACGTTTTGCAGGGAATTTGTTAACTGATGGAATCGTTTGGTTATATGACACTACTGGATTTATTGGTGGCGGGATCTTCGGATTCCTCTATGCACCGATTGTTATTACAGGTATGCATCATAGTTTTATTGCAGTGGAAACGCAATTACTAGTTGACGTTGCAAAAACAGGGGGGTCATTCATATTTGCAATTGCGACAATGTCTAACGTCGCACAAGGTGCAGCAACTCTTGCGGTTTTTCTTATTACAGGAGATAAGAAAGTGAAAGGCATTGCGTCAGCCGCGGGAATTTCAGCACTTCTAGGTATTACAGAGCCAGCAATGTTTGGTGTTAATTTAAAACTAAGATATCCGTTTATAGGAGCTATTATAGGTTCAGGAGTCGCATCTGCTTTTATAACTTTTTACAAGGTAAAAGCAATTTCACTAGGAGCTGCAGGTTTACCTGGTATTATTTCGATTAGACCAGACTGCATTATTCCTTATGTAATCGGAATGGTAATTTCCTTTATCATTGCTTTTGTATTAACGCTTATTTTAGCAAAAAGAACAGAAAAGAAGGGAAGCAATTCTTCTCAAAAAGAGGCAGCTTAATTTATGGTAACAAATGGAGGATGATGGTTTCATTCTCCTCTATTTGTTAAGGGAGTTTGATAGAAATGATATGGACAAAGAAACAGCGCTATCGCCGGATTGAGGAGGTAAGTTCGGAAGAATTTCAGAAATTACAAGCAAGAGTAAATAATTGTTCTTGGCGGCAAACGTTTCATATACAGCCAGAAACAGGTCTGCTAAATGATCCGAATGGATTTTCTCTATATAATGGTGAATATCATTTGTTTTACCAATGGTTTCCACTCGGGCCTGTGCATGGTTTAAAGTATTGGTATCATACGAGATCAAAAGATCTCGTTCATTGGGAAAATGTTGGTATAGGGATTGAACCGAAAAATGATTATGACAGTCATGGCGCTTATTCCGGAAGTGCGATTGAGCATGAAGGGAAATTGTACTTATTTTATACCGGTAATACTCGTGATGAAAAATGGGTAAGAAAACCTTATCAATGCATTGCTATTATGGATGAAACAGGAAAAATCAAAAAGTTAGAACATCCTGTCATTCATGAAGTTCCAAATGGGTATACAGATCATTTTCGTGATCCGAAGGTTTGGAAAAAAGGTAATATGTTTTATGCAGTCATTGGAGCGCAGCGAGAAGATAAAACAGGATGTGTAGTCTTATATCAATCGCCTGATTTACTACAGTGGAACTATGAAGGAGAATTGCAAATAAACTTGAATAATTTCGGTTATATGTGGGAATGTCCAGATTATTTCGAGTTACAAGGCAGAGGAGTTCTCCTATTTTCTCCACAAGGTCTAAAACCTAAAGGAGATCACTATCAAAATATTTATCAATCTGGCTATATTCTTGGAGACAAGCTGGATGTGAAACAATTATCTATGTCGCACGGTTCCTTTCAGGAGCTGGACAGAGGATTTGATTTTTATGCTCCTCAAACAATGATAAATTCAGCTGGGCAGCGTATTTTAGTTGGATGGATGGGATTGCCGGAAATAGATTATCCAACTGATAAAAATGGTTGGGCGCATTGTTTAACATTACCAAGAGAATTGATCGTTCGAGGAGACAAGTTTATTCAACGGCCAATAAAAGAGCTTCAAGCACTTCGTAAACAGCAATATAAAATAAAAGATACGATTTGCAGTGAACAGAAAATGTATGAGGGATTTACAGGGGTAGCATACGAAATGATTTGTAAGTTTGAAAATAAGAATGCAACTGAATATGGAATTGCATTTAGAGTAAGTGAAACTGAGAGAACAGTAGTTAAGTATAATGTTGCTGAGAGAAAAGTAATACTAGATCGTACACATTCAGGAGAAGCAGTGGGAGCATCTTATGGAACAAAGAGAAAATGTTCAGTAGATGCACAAGCGATTAAGTTCCATTTATTTGTGGATACATCTTCTGTTGAAATCTTTATAAATGATGGAGAAGAGGTATTTACTAGTCGTATATTTCCGAGAACCGACAGCACAGAAATTTATTTTTTTGCAGAAGAAGGAAGTGCATTATTACAAGCAACAAAATGGGATTATGAATAAGGCGAAGAGGTGGAATGTATGAAGAACTTGTATGCAATCGGGGAAGCTTTAATTGATTTCATTCCTATTCAAAAAGGAAAGGCTCTAAAAGATGTAATGGAATTTCAACGAGTTCCTGGAGGGGCACCTGCGAATGTAGCAGCCGCAGTTGCAAAATATGGGGGAAAGTCATGTATGCTTACAAAGTTAGGTACCGATGCATTTGGCGATTTTCTGTTAGAACAATTACAGGAAGTAGGTGTAAATACAGGCAAGATTATAAGAACGAACGAAGCAAATACAGGCCTTGCCTTCGTCTCATTACGCGAAGATGGTGAACGTGATTTTTCTTTTTATCGTAATCCTTCTGCAGATTTGTTGCTTAACGAAAATGAGATAGATGAAAGATGGTTTGAAAAAGGTGATATTCTTCATTTTTGTTCCGTTGATTTAGTAGAAAGTCCGATGAAATATGCGCATCTAAAGGCGGTTCACTCTGCGAAAGCAAGAGGAGGGATTATCAGCTTTGATCCTAACGTACGTCTCCCGCTTTGGAAACATGCTGAAGATTGTAGAAAAACGATTTTGGAATTTATTCCGCGTGCACATATCGTTAAAATTTCAGATGAAGAGCTGACGTTTATCACTGGAATTTCTGATACGGAAAAGGCTATTGAGTCTTTATTTATAGGAGATGTGAAGGCTGTTATTTATACAAAAGGAGCGCAAGGTGCGGAATTATATATGAAGGATAAACAGTATCAATCAAATGGATATCTTGTTGTAGTGCAGGATACAACAGGTGCTGGAGACGCATTTATTGGCGGCTTTTTGTATAAATTGTTAGAGAAAAATGTAAGACAACAAAATTTAGAAGAGGTGCTTCATATGCATTGGCAGGAGATATTAACATTTGCGAATGCAAGCGGGGCTCTTACTACAACAGGAAAAGGAGCAATATCTTCTATTCCTGTAAAAGAAGATATCTATAAGCTGCTTCAAGGGTGAGCTAAATAAAGCGAAACTTCCATTAGTGGGGATTTTCTTCCCCACTATTTTTTTCTTCTTACGAGAACGATGTATGCCAAGCAAGGGGAAATGTAAAACTTAGCCAAGCAAATGGGGCATATTTTTCGTAATATCTTCTACTATTTTTTCTGCTATAATTTCAGAATTATCATACCTTTTAAATGTGTTTTCTTTTTTAAGGGGTGCGCCGCATAGCCATCAAGTTAATAAAAATCCTCCAGATGCTGAAAGCATCTGGAGGTCGTGGGGATCTCATTTAGCGAGTCATATTTATAAAAAATAGACTTTTTTTGGATCATTAATAACCTTTGTGTCCATGACTGTCAAATGTAGGTTCTGGTGCAAAAACTTCGAGATTCTTGTAAGTAATCTCCAAAACTTGAACCCAATAGTCGCTTCCGTTTTACTTTATGACATAAATAACTTTTGCCATGTGTAAATGTATTTGTTATTGGTGATTCACATATGTATCAAACCATAAGTGAATATATCCAGCTGTAATACGCTGTGCTTCCATTAAACGTTTTCCTGTTACCGGTGTTACTTCAGCACGCCATTTGTCAGCAGAGTCTTGTGATACCGCTGCTTTTAGGAACCAATTTTTCGTATTATCATTAACAATTGATGGAAAATCAGCTTTTGCTGCAGCTGCTGATGCATGAACCCACTCTTCTGGATTTGCACTTTGCCAATTCCAATAGCCATTTCCATCTGTTACTCTATAATTGTCTTTCACTGTATCAACGAAGTTTTCATATTTTGAGTGGAAGCCAAATGGATGCGAAATGTTAGTAAAGTTTGCTGCATGCATAGGCTGGTTAACATCCCCTAAATAATGAAGTGATAATCCTAAATAAAAGAATGCATTTTTCATATCTTTATTTTGATAAGCTTCACCAGCTAATTTAAAATACTTTGCTCCCGTTTGCTTTGCTTGTTTAGCAAATGGAATATACGTTTTTCCTGAATCAGGATCATAGAAGTGTGAAGCGAATGTGGAATTATCATAGTATGGGTTTTTATAATCTGCAGAATAAATACCTTCCTCCAAATTAGTACGCCATTCATTTAATAGAGCTGTCTCATTTTGCTTCACAACAGTCGTATTTTGGGACATAATATCAATTGCTCTGTTTACAATCCATAAATGAGAACTTACTCCTTCATTATGTACAGATTCCGCTGACCATCTTAAAGCAATAGGCGGATCAGATTGCTGATCATTTTCATGCGCAAACGCCACACTTTGAATAGGAGCTGTTAAAGCAATTACAGAAGCTATAGCAAAAATTTTTCTTTTCATAAATATTCCTCCATTTGATATATAATTTAAATTTCTTTCATAGGGTCTTCTCTTACCTTACTGAAAGACACATTACATATTAATAAGTGCAGTTATATAAAGCTGAATGTAACAGACGTTTTATTGCAAAGGTACTAATTCGTAGCCAGCAACGCTTTGAGGAGCAGAAATTGCCCACATTTTCTCGTGATCTGAGCCTGGGTATTGTGCTATCTGTACTTGGAAAGTTGATGTAACCCCATAATAAGAGTTCTTTGGATCTGCACTGTACCAATCACAAGGTCTACCAAATTTATCTCTAAGAATCTCGGTGGTGCCTGTTGCTAAGTTTATTTCCTTCGAATTTACTTTCTGAACGATTGACTTGCTTTTTGATTGGTCGCTAAAATAAATCCATCCAGCATCCTTTGCATTTATATATTTTTTTACTCCTCCTGCCTCAGCATTTGGTCCACCAATCCACATTGACATGGTAACTGGCGTATTATGTCTTATATATCCATCACTGTTTAATCCATCTGGAGTTTCAAAATTTATAGGTGTACCATAGTACTCATTGCCTTTTGCATCTTTATGTATTTCCGCTGATCCATAATAAGATGCTTTTCTATACTGAATTGCATAATGCCAACCAGCGTACTTCTCATAAGTTACTCCAAATCTATTCTGACCTACAGGTGCTATACGGTCTTTAGGATGAACTCCCACCACGTCCCAGTACTTATTTATTAATATATAGTCTTTATTTGTGGTAATTGGATCACCATAAATATCAAGGATACGATCTTCTTCATCTGCATAAGCAGAATTTGTAGGAAAAACAGTAACTATCAAACTAAATATTAGTGCTAAAAATGTAAGTATAGGTAGTTTTCTTTTAATCAACATGTCTTAATCCCTTCTTATTTTCATAATTGGTCATACCACTGACCTATTTAATCTTAACAGCAGATGTTAAATTTGTAGATAGCTTTTAACATATATGTAAAATTGCATATTAAAATAAAATTATGTAAACGCTGGGGTATGCAACCAAAAGCAATTTACGGGGCCATATGCAAATAATTTTCAATAATGGGATATCGCCACATCGCTATCAAGCTAAGCTTATGCAAAGTCAATTTTAGGCGAGATTGTTTCTTTTTTCTAAAGGGCAAGTGTAGGTGATTTAAAGAGTTGCATACGAAATAAACCCTAACGGGTTTCACTTTTTTGAATTAAGCGGCTTGATTATCAGACATGGTACAATTGTAAACGACACCTAATATATCAAAGACCGTTTTTTTCTCATATCGATGAGATTTCCGCCCGTTTTGCTGTGAGGAGAATACGTCATTCCTTTCTTTTTCTCTCGAACAGCTTGATCTTGTAGACGTTTTTTTTGTGGTTCTTGTGTAAGTCGATGAACAAGAACACGAGTTTGTACTTTGTCACTCATCCCTACATAAGCATCTGTTATTTCATAGGTTTGTCCTGGCTACATAGCTGTGTTAAGGAAGTTTTTGCTACACTTTGGCTTATCCATACACATAAAGCTAATAAATCTTGTGCACGATACTTACTTGCTCGCTGTACAAATCCAACATCTCTATCTAGGTGTTGTAAGGCACTTGGGGATAAAAAACTTTGAATCTCCTGTGCAAATAGTTGTAACTCATCAGATACAGAAATAGACATAAAAAAACGCCATCCTTTCTTATGATTCTACAGAAAGAATAGCGTATTTTTTTCGTTCTGGGGGGATTTCTTTTTGTTAGCTTGATAGTGATGGGGTCCCGCCAACCAAACGACATAAAACCCACATTCAGACATTTTTCGGCATTTTTAAGCTAATATTCCGAGGCACCTCCATAATGAAAATTTTGTTTCCATTTTGATAGAAAAATGCTTACTTTTACTGTTTAGGGGGACTATGTATTTTTTATCCCGCATTAACGGGCTGTAAAACTCCCACCTCAAAACTTGAGGATTACAAAGAAGTTTAGGTGGGAGATAGACAGCCCGTAAAAGCCCGATTGGTTCAACTAATAATCAGTGGGGGATGAAGAAAACCCCCACTGATTAAAGTTTCACTTTATGTTGATGAATGTACAAATAGTCCCTTTTATAAGCTCTATGATTACCAGACAGGTCTTAATCTCGTTGGTAATTTATCTTCATTTGCTTCATAAACTAGTTTTGTTAAATCTTCTTTGAGCATTTGCAGTCGTTCGGTACCTATGTTTTCAATCCAACGTTGCTCAATCTCAGCTAGTATCTTCTCTTTTGCTTTCACTACTAACCAACCTCGTTCGGTCAAAACAATAATTTTTCCTCTCTTATCAGTGGGATGAGTTTTGCGCATTACATAACCACTTTTCTCAAGATAATCCACCATTTTACTCACAGCTTGCTTTGTAATTCCTAAATATTCGGCTAGTTCTATACCTGTTGCTCCGTTGGGAGTGATACATTTAAACATAAAACCATGTACAGGTCTAATATCTCCAAATCCCAATTCACTCAATCCGTCATGTAGTTCATTAATTGATGTACTAAAGGATAATGATAAAAGTGATGTAAGATCCAATTCACTAAATACTTCATGAGTCATACATAAAACCTCCTCAAATAAAGTCAATCAAGTTGACTTTATTTGAAATACATTGTACTATACACGATATAGTCAATCAAGTTGACTATATTTTGTTTATGAAAGAAATAGGATTCAACGAAATACAAATTAATAAATTATGGAGGTTTCTTATGCCTAATATCGTTAAAATTAGAGGGAGTGTATTTGCACCGTATACTTGATTGGAACCTATTAAAAATCCTGCAACAGGAAGTGTATTTGAATATACTGGTGATGCTCGTGAATTTACACCATATGCTGTAAATACAATGCGGTCAAGATTAGAGCAAGAAGTGATTATTGATTTTTATAAAAAAGAAATTTTCACATATGCAAACGCTTGTATGGTAACTGTGAAAGTTACAAATCCAGATGGTTCAATTGATTATAAAGAAGGAAAAACAAGTACAGAAAACATTGTATGTACGAATGTTGTGTGGGGCGCTGATGAAGTTTCTTTTGAAATGAGGGCAAGTGCCAGCAATCCTTTAAATACAGCAGCACCTGCGGCTGATTATTTATTAACTATACATGTTAACAAAAGTGGTGTTGCGCATATTGAAGGCTCTCATGATGGGTTCCCTTGCTATGAATTTTATAAACAAACAGATTTTGGTTCATTTGAATTAATATATACACATGATTTCAGAGAAACTGGTGACACTCCAGCGGCACTAGCTGGAGAAATGGAATACAGTTTTAAAGCGACGATTTAGATATAAATATTAAGTAAAAAATTACAAGCAGTAAGTATTAAAGGAAAGTAATTGATTATATGAAAGAAATTGCGACCTATTTTGCTCAATGGGTCGATATTATTACCCAAAATAAATTTAAGAATTATAGAGGTGTGTCTCATGACTAATATCGTTAAAGTTAGAGCAAGTGTATTTATTCCAATGTCTTGGACTGAACCTAAGAAAGATATTCAAACAGGAAACATGATTCAATTCGAAGGTGACTCACGTGAATTTACACCTTATGCTGTAAACGCTATGCGTTCCAGAATTGAACAAGAAGTAGTTGTAGATTTTTATAAAAAAGAAATTTTCACATATGCGAATACTGGAATAACAACAGAAAGAATCACAACTCCTGATGGTTCCGTTAATAAAAGAACAGGAAAAGCTAGTACAGAAGGTATTTTGTGCACTGATGTTGTATGGGGGTCAGATGATGTCAAATTCCAAATGAGTGCTAGTGCTAGCAACCCATTAAATGTATATGCACCTCCCGTTGATTATCTATTAACTGTACATGTCAAAAAAGATGGTACTGTCGATATTCAAGGTGCACATGATGGATTCCCTTGTTATGAATTTTATAAGCAAGTAAATTTTGGTCCATTTGAAGAAATTCATACACATGATTTCAGAGAAACTGGTGATACAGCTGAAGCTCTAGGTGGAGAAATGGAGTATAGTTTTAAAAAGATATTATAAAGAATAATATAATGCCCTTTTTAGTAGATAAATATATAACAACATAAGAGTGAATAACAGGAGGAACAAAGAATGACAACAGTTTTATTTGTAAAAGCAAACAATCGCCCAGCAGATCAGGCAGTTAGTGTGAAATTATATGATTCTTTTTTAGCGAGCTACAAAGAATCACATCCAAATGATACAGTGGTAGAACTTGATTTATACAAGGAAGAATTGCCATATGTAGGAGTAGATATGATTAATGGTACTTTTAAAGCTAGTAGAGGACTTGATTTAACAGCAGAAGAAGCAAAAGCAGTAGCTGTTGCTGATAAATATTTAGATCCATTCCTTGCAGCTGATAAAGTTGTATTTGGTTTCCCTTTATGGAATTTAACAATCCCAGCTGTACTACACACATATATTGATTACTTAAACCGCGCGGGCAAAACATTTAAATATACGCCAGAAGGTCCAGTAGGTCTTATTGGAAATAAAAAAATAGCATTATTAAACGCAAGTGGCGGTGTATATTCTGAAGGACCAAAAGCTGAAGTGGAAATGGCTGTTAAATATGTAGCAAGTATGATGAACTTCTTCGGTGTAAAAGATATGGAGAAAGTAGTGATTGAAGGTCACAACCAATTCCCTGATAAAGCAGAAGAAATTATTGCTGCTGGGCTTGAAAAGGCTGTTAAAGTAGCAAGTACGTTCTAATTAACAAAATGCTTGTCACTTTGTATGGCAGTACCAACACTTTTATAGCGGTGGTACTGCTTTTTTTTATTCACTTATCTCACTACTTTTGGGCAATGATTTACTAAAAACGATTATTTTTGGGATAAATGATTATCAAGCAATTCCAGCTATTTTTTTGTCGAAAAGTTTATCCAAAACTCATTCCAAAAACTATGCCCTTAAAATGTACGTTTTTTCGTGTTGAAAATTGCTTAAAGTATATTTTGGGGTTCAGCCGAGATACGCGTAAAATCAGGTCACGGAAATGCATTTTTTACCAATTAGTGTTTTTCAATGATATTTGCAGTGCGGTCAACATTTCGGAAATTTCGTACGTTAAGTGAATTTTAACTTAAAAAAGTCGATTGTCTGCATGTTAAGGAATCGACTTTTTAGGTTGTATGTGGAATATTTAAATTTATTTGGTTAGTTTGTTGATATAACCTGTAACATTAGCTAAACAACAACTACCTTGTGGATTGTTCACCTCACATCCACATCGGTTTTCTTTTATGTTTTCACGAATATGTTCAACTGGATTAGGAATTAACTTTTTTTCTATAAATTGCTTGATTTTCTCTTTTGTCCAACCAAAACAATAGCAAACAGGTACAACAGAAGAACTATCTTTTTGATGGACAAAGACCTTAATTTCGGATGTTAAATACATTTTTTTGTCAGTATCAAAATAAACAACATTACAATCTTTTGTAGAACAAAAATAATGAGTTAAATCTGCATTCATTGTATCTAATGTTGTTGGTTTTAGCATTGATTTTAACGTGATTATTTTTACTCTTTTTCCTTTTATATTACAAGAAGGACACAATTCAGAGCCATTGTTTTCTGAAACTTGTTCCTTTACAGAACAGCAATCAGACATAATCTTCCTCCCTTATCGTTAGTCTAATATGAAAATTATAACATTCTTTGTTCAACTTTACTTCCTCCGTTAGTTGAAGAAAAACTGTTCTATAAACGAATGTTTATGGTAATGACTTAGCGTACGAAATTCGCTTTCTGTTGGAGCGACTTCCATTTGTAACATAAATGTTCGTTTTTGTTACGTTGCAGGTAGTTTAGATTTAGCGACTTCAGATAATAAAATGCGCAATGGTGGATTTGAACTCAATGCAGATTATTGGACACTACGTGGTTGGAATCATGGTGGTAAACAAGAAATAGAGTCAAGTGTCAAAGCAACACAGCTTGGACAAAAATCTTCATTACGTGTGATTCCAAAAGGAATCAATGGAAATTGGGGCACCACGATTACGAGTCAAACTATTGATGTGGAACCGAACTCTCAATATATTTTGAGTTCTTTAATTAAAACCGAAAAATTAAAAAATGCAAGTGCATACTTCATTATTCACGGTGCAGATGAAAAAGAAAATTGGATTAATGAAGAAGTGTACTCGAATATTAATAGTAAAGTAACAGGAACTACAGACTGGACAAAACGGCTGGATTTTCAATTGACAAATACACTGCTCCATAATTATCCCTTTTGAAATTAAAACCTTCTCCATTAAAAGGTTTTCCTTCACGTATTTGCATATTAAACTGTTTAATATGATCCAATAAGTCATAATTAGTCGTTATTCAATTCTATGGCCGTCCATTTTTATACTCACTTCCCTTATTAGCCGAATTGAAAAGAATGTAAATGGAAAAGTAACACGTTATCATTATAAGTGTGACAGCATCCATCTATTATATGAAACAGATGGAAAGGGCGAAATTTTATAAGAAGAGGTGATAAAATGACAGAAAGTGATGAAATGATAATTTGGATATATGGGATATTTACCGTTATCAGTACGATTATAGTACTGATATGGGGAAATCTCATTAATAAGCCTCCTATATCTAAATCATAAATTTATAAAATACGATGATGTCATAGAAAAGGACATCATCGTATTTTTGGAAAGTACAACAGATTTTTTAAGAGATTATTATTAAACTCTAAAACTCATTATTATGATGCAACAGTAAAAGGTGGAATGGGATCAACGAAATCATCCCATTCTTGTTTCATTTCTTCATCTGTTAGTAAACATGTGTCTAAAGAGCTTTCAATCTCTCGTTGGTTCATTTCAATCCCGATAAAGACAAGTTCAGTGATTCGGTCACCATATTGTTCATCCCAATTTTTAAATATTTCTGGTTCTTCAGCGATTAGCTGTTTTTGCTCTGCTACGGGTAAAGCGGCAATCCATTCTCCTGCTCCTTGAACCGTGATGGAAGAGCCCGCTTGAGAGAGAAGACCCATCATATTGTTACGTGATGCGAGCCAGAAAAATCCTTTCGATCTCACAACATCCTGTGGCCATTTTTTTAACCAATTCATGAGACGAACTGGATGAAACGGATGTTTGCGGCGATACACGAATGAGCCAATTCCATATTCTTCTGTTTCAGGTGTATGATGCTCACTATTTAGTTCTTGGATCCAGCCCGCAGCTTGACTTGCTTCATCGTAGTTAAATAAATTTGTATTTAAAATGTGCTGCAGTGGAACGGCTCCATAAGAAGCCTCAATAATTTTTGCTTCGGGATTCAATGTTTGTAATAAATTATGAAGTTCCTGAACATCTTCCTTTTCTAGTAAATCAATTTTATTGAGAAGAATGATATTTGCAAATTCAATTTGATCGATCAGTAAATCGATGACTTCACGTGTATCCGTTTCATCCAGCGCTTGCTGACGATCTAGTAAGCTTTCACCTGCCGCAAAATCATCCCAGAAACGGTTGGCGTCAACAACAGTAACCATCGTATCAAGTCGACATTTACTAATTAAATCAATTTCAAGCTCCTCATCCATATACGTAAATGTTTGAGCAACAGGAATCGGTTCGCTAATACCAGAAGATTCAATGACAATATAATCAATATCCCCAGCGTCTACAAGACGGTTTACTTCAATAATTAAATCTTCTCGAAGCGTGCAGCAAATGCAGCCATTTTGAATTTCTACTAATTTTTCTTCTGTACGCGAAAAACCTCCTTGTTTGACAAGAGCAGCATCAATGTTTACTTCGCTCATATCATTTACGATGACGGCTACTTTCAATCCTTCTCTATTTGCCAAAATATGATTTAATAATGTGGTTTTTCCGGAACCTAAAAAACCACTTAAAACTGTAATAGGGACTTTCTTCATTGTGTATTCCTCCTGTATAAATCGTAATCGTTACGTTTTATATTAAGTGATAAAGAAAAGGAATGCAATAGTAAATCATAATCATTACGATTTGTGAATAAGAATAGCGTATAAAAAAATGTTTGGAAAGTGTCATAGATAAAGAGGACAAGCATATTTTTAACTATGAACAAAACGGAGGCGAGAAAGTTGATTTTTACTAGAATTTCAAAAGAGTTAATTGGAATGTTTCTTATTGCCCTATTTCTTTTTTTACTGTTTTTTGTTGACTTTACAAATCTATCAGCTCTGCAAAAAGGTATTCCGAAAGAGTGGCTTAATGTAAATACGATTTTTTTAAGTATCTTTTTTGAAGCTGTGCCATTTATATTACTTGGGGTATTAATCTCTTCTATCATTCAAGTATTTGTAACGGAGGAAATGATTCAAAAAGTCTTGCCAAGGTCAGCAATAATCGCCATCATTCCAGCGGCATTTGTGGGTGTGATTTTCCCTATGTGTGAGTGCGTCATTATTCCTGTAGTGAGAAGACTCATTCAAAAAGGCTTACCTCTTCATGTTGGGATGGTCATTTTAGTAAGTGCTCCGATCTTAAATCCGATTGTTTTCTTATCAACGTATTATGCGTTTCGAACAAATACGACCATTTTATATGCTCGTTTCGGGCTAGCGTTGCTCGTTGCCTTATTAATTGGACTTGTTGTGTATTATGTATACCGCGGGAAAAATGTATTAAAGGATGACAAAGTAATCTCTCATGAAGAGAAGAACAAAAACTGGAGGGATGTTACAAGTCATGGGGTTAATGAATTTTTTGATACAGGAAAGTATTTATTAATTGGCGCTTTTTTAGCAAGCTTGTTTCAAACATTTTTAGATCGGAATGTGCTTGCAGAAGTTGCAAGTAGCGGTGTTTTTTCACCATTGGTCATGATGGCTTTTGGCTATGTCTTATCGCTTTGTTCAGAAGCAGATGCTTTTATTGCTGCATCGTTTGGTCACATATTTTCAGCAAAAGCACTTGTCGCTTTCCTCGTATTTGGGCCGATGTTAGATTTGAAAAATACATTGATGTCATTTGCTTATTTCCAAAAGAGATTTGTGTTGTTCTTTATCGGAATTGTGACAACAGCTGTGTATATAATTGTTCAGCTTACGATGGGATAGGGGGAAGAAATGGTGAAAATACAAAATAAGAAAGAGTTTCATACGTATATTCGAGGCATTATTTTACTCGGTTTTGCGATGCTCCTGTTTAAGCTTCTCGTAACAGGAAATATGGATCACTTTATTGCACCAAAAATGATAAAATTTATGTATTTTGCGTTCATTATTTCACTTGTCCTTGGATGCTTGCAAGTATGGCGTAGCGGAGAAGGAAAGCAAAAGGCTTGTCATTGCTGTCAAAATCATACATTACCAAAATCAAAAATAGGAGCTTGTATGCTATATGCGATTTTTCTGATTCCCATTGTAAGTGCATTTTTATTTTCAAATGTGACGATTGATGGGAATCTAGCAGCAAAACGTGGTATGAACCAAAGCGTGCAAGCAAAGCAACAACCGGCAAGTTCCGACTGGAGAGAGCTATTAGTTGATCAAGAAGAAGAACCAATTGCAAATCTTCCTACTTCACAACAGTCACCGGAGGAATTAGAGAAAAATATAACAAAGCAAAAATCGATACAAGTGGATGATAAAAATTACATTCCAACGATGAATCTAATCGGTAAAGATGTACTTGGATTTAAAGGAAAACAAATTACATTTACCGGTTTTATTTTTAACGATAAAGAAGTGAAAGGTGATAAAAAGGTAGTGGCTCGTTATGGGATTACGTGCTGTGTGGCAGATGCTTCTGTATGGGGGATGATCGTTTCAGGCAAAGAAATAAAAACGTTACCGGAAGAGACATGGGTGAAAGTCACTGGTACATTAGATGAAACGACATATAAAGGGACTTTATTTCCACTTGTGAAAGTTAGCAAACTAGAAAAAATTGAAAAGCCGAAAGAGCCGTATGTGTATGATGCGTTGCCTCAGTAATGAGCGGTGATATGAGATGAGGAGTAACTTTTTAAGGGATTTTGTATAAGCTGATAGAGAAATAAAAGCACAAACTCAGGAAATAGAGAGGGTTTGTGCTTTTATTTCTAGAGAAGTATAAATAAAAATACAACTTTTTTTTAGAATTTTCATTGCGAAATGCTCGCTCTACTTTTACAATAGAAAAGGTTGTGTATTTATTATACTAAAAAAACAAATCGGAATAATGTGAAAATTATAGTTTGTCTTGGCATATTATATAAAATATACATGTAAGACGATGCACATCATATTATCGACTTGTAAGGAGAGAAGCAAATGAAAAGTGTAAGATTACCATCGATTCCAGAAATCATCATTCTTTTATTATTGTTTCTTGCCGTCGTCTTTTCCTTTCAAACGATTTTTAATCTGCCAATTCAATTAGCGTTATTTATTTCATGGTTTTTAGTGATTGGTCTTGGCTTACGATTAGGTTTTGGTTATCAAGAATTGCAAGATGCCATTACGAAAGGGATTTCTAACGGATTAGAGGCTATTCTTATTTTAGTTGCAGTTGGAGCACTAATCGGAACGTGGATTGCAGGCGGTGTTGTACCGACGTTAATCTACTACGGATTAGAATTTATTCATCCGAGCATTTTCTTACTAGCAACATTAATTATTTGTTCAATTACTTCTCTTGCAACAGGTACATCTTGGGGAACAGTTGGGACAGCTGGTATTGCTATGATGGCAATCGGTGAAGGTCTTGGCTTACCGCTTCCATTAGTTGCTGGGGCAGTTCTTTCAGGCGCATATTTTGGAGACAAGTTATCACCACTTTCTGATAGTACAGTACTTGCTGCTTCTATGGCGAAAGTAGATGTGATTGCACACGTTCGTGCCATGTTTGTGTTAGATGTGCCAGCATACATTATTACAGGACTTATGTTTACAGTTGCAGGCTGGATGTATGGCGGGAAAAATGTTGATTTAGGTAAGGTTGAGTTTTTAAAAGAATCCTTATTAAAACATTTTGATATCAAAATCTGGATGTTAGTTCCAGCTCTCGTTGTTCTTGTACTGTTAGCAATGAAGCGTCCATCTATGCCAACGATTGCAATGGGGGCATTACTTGGCGCGATTTGGGCAGCATTGTTCCAAGGTATGAATTTCGGTGATGCGATTGGAACAGCATATAATGGATTCTCTATTCAATCTGGTGTTGATTTCGTTGATAAACTGTTAAACCGAGGCGGCATTAATGGCATGCTTGGTTCAGTAGCAGTTATTATTTTCGGACTTGGTTTTGGAGGATTGCTTGAAAAGTTAGGTGTACTAAAAGTAATCGTTTCAAAATTCGAGAGGAAATTAAATTCTGCGGGAAATGTAACACTATCTACATTAATCGTTGCCTTTCTAGCAAACGTATTTGGCTGTGCGATGTATGTATCACTTATTTTAACGCCAAAAATTATGCAAGAGAGCTATGATAAACTAAAACTTGACCGCCGTGTACTAGCTCGTAACTCAGAAGTAGGTGGAACTTTAACTTCAGGTATGGTTCCGTGGTCTGATAACGGTATTTTCATGGCTGGTATTTTAGGTGTCGCAACATTATCATACATTCCATTTATGTGGATGAGCTTTGTATCATTAGCATTAGCAATTATTTATGGATATACAGGAAAATTCATTTGGTATGTGGATGATGCTGAAAAAGGGAAGCAAGTATCATAATAACAAAGAGGTCATCTTTTGCGAAAAGCAAAGGGTGACCTCTTTTACTATATAAATACAAATTAAAAAACCGACATAAAACCCTTATTTTTAGGTGGAAGAGGGCATCTGGCCATGCATAGAAGCGGTCAGATCCTTTTCCTGCCCCATGCCAAGTGAAAACAAAGAGAGAAAATGAGTACAGGTCATCTTTTGTTATCCATAGCCGCGGCTTATATGTCGAAAAATCAAAATGGATTTATATATAAGTACATATATATTTTTTATTTGCAGATTTTAACAAAAAATATTATATTATGAATAATCATTTTTTTGGAAGGGGATTTCATATTGTGTTAGATTCACAGCAAACATATCAAGTTTTGATAGAACGTAAGAATATTTTAGAACAATATCAAAAATTATTAGATTTACAAAAACCTCGAAGTATCATTAGTATTCCTATAATCATTGGGATTCTCTCTATAGGATATTTTCCAATATTATGGATGCTAATTCAAAATTTTATTCGTTTTGTCTCAGATCACTCATTGTTTATGAATATCATATATTTTGTATTTATATTGATTTTAATTGTAATCGCTATAATTGTTTATACGGTTGTATTATATTTTATTGGGTTATTTATTTGGGGAATGAACTATTTTCTTTCATCTTTGAATACAACATTTAAATTGAAGGTAATAGAAATTAAAAAGAAGAAGGAAAAACTTGAAACGAAATATCAGGAATTAAGCAACTTGCTTGTAGACTCAGTCATGCCAAAAGAGTTTCAGGAGGTTACGATTGTAGAGTATGTGAATCATGTGATTCAGCAAGGAAGAGTAACAACAATTACGGAGGCAATTCATCTTTATGCCGAAGATCCTCAGCATCAGGAACAGATCCAGATCCAAAACATGAAGCAACAATATTACAAAACTCATAATGAAATGAGTGCTTTAGAAAAAGATCTAGCTCTCGAACGAAGAAAATTGAATCATGCCCAGGGTAGTCTCAGAAAAGGATTTTTATCAATACTATTACATAAAGGGGTGTAATGAGTAAAAAGTATTTTGAATGCTAGCATTTTATCCCGTTATTTGCGGGCAGTAATACCCCCACCTCAAAGTTCTGCAAGAAGCAAAGAAGTTAGGTGGGGGATAAACTGCTCGTAAAAGCCCGATCCGTTCAACTAATGATTGGTGAAGGATGAAGAAAACGCCCACTGATCAAAGTTTCACTTTATCTTTAAAGTACAAAATACAAGAAATTGAGAGAATCACATATTTTTGCCGTGAACCTCTTTTTTGAATTTGTTCGCTAGTTGTTGATATAATAGTATTTAGAACGTTTTTGATGAAAATGTAAAATACATAACTACCAGTTTGCAGCAAAACATTGTAAAATATAAGTAAGTAAATGGTAATGAAAACTTGATATATAAGGTTTTTTTGTAGGGATCTTTATTGGGTTTTATAAGAACTATATGGTATGTAAATGCATACTACGAGTAATCTTTTCCAAGTCGGACGGAGTGTTTTATAAGAACTATATGGTATGTAAATGGTAAATGGAGTGGCGATAGATTCGAATATGATCCAGTTTTATAAGAACTATATGGAATAGGAATACTTAACCAAAATGATAGTATAATTTTAATTTGTTTTATGAGAAGTTCTAATTCTCCATGTAAATAAGACAACCCGTAGGTTCTAATAGAGCTTATGGGTTTTTCGCTTTCTTACGCTGCCAGTATATTTGCTACGGCAATAAGCACAAAATATGGTATCAAAAGGCAGGAGGG
Organism: Bacillus sp. DX4.1; assembly: GCF_030348195.1. Taxonomy (NCBI): domain Bacteria; kingdom Bacillati; phylum Bacillota; class Bacilli; order Caryophanales; family Bacillaceae; genus Bacillus; species Bacillus sp. DX4.1. The sequence continues at coordinate 1,755,489 of NZ_JAUCFT010000008.1, forward strand.
GAAATATGGAATTATCGTTACTGATGGAGTATGGAGGGGTTATACTGATCCTAATAGCATTAGAAGGAATTTTATCGGCCGATAATGCTCTTGTGCTTGCCATCATAGTAAAACATCTTCCTGAAGATGAACGGAAAAAGGCATTATTTTACGGCTTATTTGGAGCGCTTGTATTTCGTTTTGGATCATTATTTTTAATTTCATTTCTTGTAAATGTATGGCAGATGCAAGCGATAGGTGCTGTTTATTTACTATTTTTGTCCATCAATCATTTAGTTAGAACCTATATGAAAGAGAATGTGCAAAATGAAAAAGAGGAAGAAACAGAACATACACCAAAAAAGAAAAGTGGTTTTTGGTTAACTGTTTTAAAGGTGGAGGTAACAGATACAGCGTTTGCAATGGATTCAATCTTAGCAGCGGTAGCTTTTACATTGACAATCACACCGCTAAATAGGGGAATGATAGGTGGTCTTGATGCAGGTCGATTTGTTGTTGTTTTAACAGGTGGCATGATCGGATTAATTATTATGCGATTCGCTGCTACTTATTTTTTGAAATTACTACGTGATCGTCCAGGTCTTGAAACAGCTGCTTTTATGATTGTAGGTTGGGTTGGTGTAAAACTTATTGTTTCAACATTAGCGCATCCTTCAGTAGGAATCATTGATAAACATTTCCCGCAATCCATTACGTGGAAAGTTATTTTTTATGTCGTATTACTTGCGATTGGAGCTTATGGCTGGTTTTTATCGCCTACCCCCTCTGAAAAGTGATAACCTATCATTAGAATGGAACTAAAAGTGTCAAGAGGATATAGAGGGAGTTTACGTTCTTCAATGAATTTTCTCCATTTAAGTGAGAATTCTTATCATCCGAACGAAAGTCTGTTAAAATAGGAACGTAGGTATTTTATTTTCAAGGGGATGAAAAAATGGAGTACAGAATTGAAAGAGATACATTAGGAGAAATGAAAGTTCCAACTGATAAATTATGGGCAGCACAAACGCAGCGTAGTAAAGAAAACTTTCCGATTGGTACCGAGCATATGCCGCTTGAAATTGTACAAGCCTTTGCAATTTTAAAGAAAAGTGCAGCGATTAGTAATCAGAAATTAGGAAAATTAACAGAGGAAAAGGCAACTGCAATTGTTGAAGCGGTTGATGAAATTTTAGCAGGAAAATGGAATGAACATTTCCCGTTAGTTGTGTGGCAAACAGGTAGTGGTACACAATCTAACATGAATGTGAATGAAGTAATCGCAAACCGCGGGAATCAAATTTTAAAAGAAAAGGGGCTTGATGTACATATTCATCCAAATGATGATGTAAATATGTCACAAAGTTCAAATGATACATTCCCAACAGCGCTTCACGTTGCTTGCGTTATTGCGGTAGAAAATCAGGTGCTACCTGCAATCATAAAATTAAAAGAAACATTACAACAAAAAGTAATTGATTTTCAACATATTATTAAAATTGGTCGTACGCACCTACAAGACGCAACGCCATTAACATTAGGACAAGAAATTAGTGGTTGGCATCGTATGCTTGAAAAAACAGAGCGGATGATTGCAGAAAGCAATACATACATGAAAGAACTCGCAATTGGTGGTACTGCCGTTGGAACAGGGATTAATGCCCACCCAAAATTCGGCGATATGGTTGCAGAAGAAATTAGCAAGTTTACAGGAAAACAATTTGTATCGGCACCAAACAAGTTTCATGCGTTAACAAGTCACGATGAAGTTGTATTTACACATGGTGCTTTAAAAGCGTTAGCTGCTGATTTAATGAAGATTGCTAATGATGTACGCTGGCTTGCAAGTGGTCCGCGCAGCGGTCTTGGTGAAATTATTATTCCTGCAAATGAACCGGGAAGTTCGATTATGCCAGGTAAAGTAAACCCAACGCAAAGTGAAGCATTAACAATGGTTGCAGCGCAAGTAATGGGGAATGATGCAACAATTGGATTTGCAGCGAGCCAAGGTAATTTTGAACTAAACGTATTTAAACCAGTGATTGCCTATAACTTCTTACAATCAGCTCGTTTATTAGCGGATGCGACAGCTTCATTTAACGATAAATGTGCAGTTGGTATTGAAGCTAATGAAGAAGTGATTAGCCAAAACGTAAATCGTTCATTAATGCTTGTTACAGCTTTAAATCCGCATATCGGTTATGAAAATGCGGCGAAAATTGCGAAGCATGCACATAAAGAAGGTTTAACGTTAAAAGAAGCAGTGTTGCAATCTGGATTATTAACAGAAGAACAATTCGATGAAATTGTAGATCCGAAGAAAATGATTGCTCCGAAGGAATAAGCTAAATAGTTTAAAAAAGACAGGATTCTCAAATGAGAATCCTGTCTTTTTTAGCTAATAATGTAATTAAGGTAAAGAAGCTCATATGAAAAATGAAGAGTATAAGTTAATTTATGATAAAATATGTTGTTTCTACTTTAACAGTTCTCCAACAGAAATCCCCTTTTTCAAGTACGTGCAGGGCATAGCTCAGGTGGTAGGGAGGGGATGAATGTTGATCGTGCATAGTACGAAGTTTTTATTTCCTTTTTATCCCGCATTAACGTGCAGTAATACCCCCACTGATTAAAGTTTCACTTTCTGTCACATCCTATATGATAGTACTAGAAATGAAACGAGAACGTATATCCTATTTTGTAGTTAGGTATCTGAAACACTACAATGAAAAAGAGGAAGGTGATGACAATGTTGCTGATCTTGGTGAACGATTCACGAATTGAGGTACTATCCAGGGAGGATTACAGATTTAAACTCTGAAATGACTAGATTTACACATAACATTATTTTATATATTTAATTTAATATATGATTTTATCTATATTATATTATAACTATATAAATTATAATGATAAGTAATTTTTTTATTGTGATATATTTGTACTTTCCTGTTTAAGAATTCTTACTATAAAAGGATTATTTTTTTGTTCCATCATACGATAAATTAAACGATCTAGATCTTGGCTAAAATCAATGACTTTTTCATGATTTAAACCGTAACTTGTAACGAGTTGGATTAATTCCTTTTTTTTCTCTTCTATTATATTGTGTAGCCTTCTCATCTCCATATCTATGCATAAACTCCTCTATCTAATAAAATCACTTAAAAATTATAGATTATTTTCATATATAGTGGAATAGTCCAATTAACTGAAATAGAACATTTTTGTGACAGTTTAAGAAAAAGAGAGTTGTAACAATCTGGATTTGCTTCCGATATTGATGGGTTATATAAACCTCACATGTATAGGATATACAAAAAAGACACTGATGCGTATTCAGTGTCTTTTTGTATTTGATCTATTGATAAGCGACGTTATGTAAGAAAGCTGGTACAAGTTAATAGACGGCAATAGATAAGACGACCCTAACGGGTTGATGCGAGGGTTAACCTTACCTATTGTCATCTATATCTTGATATAAAGTATTAGAAATTAAGGTTATAGACCCATACCAGGGAAACCACCCATACCCATACCAGGGAAACCACCCATACCCATACCAGGGAAACCACTCATACCCATACCAGGGAAACCGCCCATACCCATACCAGGGAAACCGCCCATACCTATACCAGGGAAACCGCCCATACCCATACCAGGGAAACCGCCCATACCCATACCAGGGAAACCACCCATACCCATACCAGGGAAACCGCCCATACCCATACCAGGGAAACCACCCATACCCGTACCAGGGAAACCGCCCATGCCCATTCCAGGAAAACCGCCCATACCCGTACCAGGGAAACCGCCCATACCCATTCCAGGAAAACCGCCCATACCCATACCAGGGAAGGCTATAATACGTTGAGAATCTAATGTCATGTTTCCACCTACTTTTTATTAATATTTCATAGTCTTTTACATGATATGCTTAAAGAAAATAAAGGAGCTTATTCTCTTTTCAAATTAGGCAGGCTAACTACAGATAACGGATTTTATGTAAAGAAGAAAAGATAATTGGAGGGGATTTTATGATTAGGATACTAGTTGCTATTAGTTCTTTCATTACTATCGGTTTCTGTATTTACAGTTACAATGATCCTACTCAATCAAATGCAGCTATAACTCAACTATTATTAGCAATCACTATGTTTTTGTTAGGTATACTATTTTTTTTTCAAAAAAGAGTAAATAAGATCATGGCTATTTCCTTTTTTATTGTTTCAGGGATCAATCTGTTTGTTTATTTTAAAATCATGTTTTGACAAGAAAATTAACTTCTGGTAACACTGATTATGTGAAAGAAAAGTCCCTTCATCTTCTGAAGGGATTTTTTTAGGTTCCTAGATACATTGAATACCAATAAGTGGTGTTATGTTAACTTCGCTTATTGGTAGTAAACATGGTCTTTAAGCTTTAATCAGTACTAACATGTCTTTAATTGCATTTATTACAGTTTGTGGACGATCCATGTGAATTGCATGTCCAGCATCTTCAACAATTATGTGCTTACTGTTTGTAGATAATTTAGCAAGATCTTTGTGGAATGCTATCCAAGCAGACATAGATTCTGGCGTGTGATGAGGTTGTAAACCACCTGTCATCACAATAAGCGGGATATTGCCAAGGGATTTGGCAACCCGAGCTTGTTCTAGGCTTTCTTCAATTTCATTAAGAGAACCTTCAGCAACAAATTGACTGAAGTACGCTTCTCGAACTTCTTTCGAAAATAAAGGAGCCATTATTTTATTTTGATCTTCATGACATGAATCTAAAAGGAGTACTCCTGCTATCTCTTCTGGATATGTACTGGCATATAGTCTAACATTTAATCCTCCAAATGAATGACCAACTAACACGTAAGGAGGCTTTATATTTGCTTTCTGAAGTAACGTGCGAAGGTTTTCAACAGCTTGTTGACTATGGCGAGGTTTTTTATCATTTCCACTTTCACCGATACCTGCTCTGTCATAAATAAACATCTTTGTGAGCTTTGAAACTTCACCTTTGATGGGGTCCCAATTATCTAATGTCCATCCATATCCAGAATCAAAAACAAAAGTTGGATTTTCATTATTTTCACCAAAATGTTCATAATAGAGTTTAGTTCCACCTATATCTAATTTTTGACTTACTTTCGTTTTAGCAATTGCATTCATAACATGACCCCCAAGTTTTTCCTTATTTATTGCTGTTTTAACAATAAACGCAAAATATCTATTTGACAATATGTTATTAAGATTAATCAATTTAATCAGATTAGATATGAAAAGTATCAAGTACATTGTCTCTTTCTTTAATAATGGTATAAAAGGGGAATTTTCCAGAGAAGAGATTAACAAAGGCAGAGGTGACAGCGCCAGGGAATAGCACGAATCCAATGGACTTTGCACTTAATCTATTTAATTCTTCTAGCAATAACGGAGATACAAAGAATGTTCCGTTATGATAAACATTTTTAAATTTGTTTACAAAATAGGTAAACGAATTATTGAAATGTTTGTTATGGTTATGATAAGATGATGAAGTAAAAACAAACAATATCGGAATCTGTTTGCATTTAAAATAAACTTTTTGGAGGATTGTTTAGTGTGAGTGATATTTCAGGATGGTTTTGGAACGCCTCAGTTGAGGAGCTGAAAAAAGGATATGTATTTGAAAAGGATACGGAAGAATATATTTGTTTAGCATGTGGAGAAAAGTTTGTGAAGGGTGTTATTTATCAAGAGGAGAATGTCTTTTATGAAGCGGAGAAGTTTACACAGCTGCATATCGCAAATGAACATACTTCTATGTTTGAATATTTATTAGGTCTTGATAAGAAATTGACAGGTTTGACAGATTTGCAAAAGAAAATGGTGCAGTTCTTTCATATGGGCTTAAATGATAAAGAAATTGTGAAAGAAATGGATGGTGGAAGCACATCAACGATTCGAAATCATCGCTTTACATTAAGAGAGAAGATGAAGCAGGCAAAAGTATTTTTAGCTCTTATGGAGTTGTCGGAGGAAAAAGCGACGAATCAATCTAAATTTCTTCCTGTGCATCGTACAGCTACGATGGTTGATCAAAGATATGATATTACGGAAGCGGAGAATGAAGAAATTTTACATTCGTATTTTACAGAAGGGTTAGATGGTTCACTTTCTAGTTTTCCGAAAAAACAAAAGCGGAAATTAGTAATCTTGAAACACTTAATGAAAAACTTTGATAGCAGTCAAAAATATACAGAAAAAGAGATTAATGAAATTTTAGAGCGTGTGTATCATGATTACGTCACGTTAAGAAGATACTTGATTGAATATGGTTTTCTAGACAGAACACCTGATGGAAGTAAGTACTGGGTTAAATTATAAAGTGAAACTTTCATCAGTGAGGGCCATCCCTAGCTGATAATTAGCCCTCACCAAAGATGGTTACCTTCCACCTATCTTCTGCACGTCTTTAATTGAGGTGGGAGTCTTATTCCTCGTTAGTGCGTGATAAGAAAATGAGGAACCAATGAAAGGAGACAGGAAAATGAATAGAAGAGCAGAATTAAAACAACTATACAAAGAAACAGAGGTTGAAGCTGGTATTTATTGTATTACAAATATGAAAAATGACAAAGTGTATGTAGAGAGTACAAGGAATTTGAAGACGATGAGCGGGAGACGCTTTGAACTGAATATAGGTTCTTATATAAATAAAGCACTGCAAGATGAATGGAAGGAATATGGAGAAGATGCCTTTGCGTTTGAAATATTGGAAGTTTTGCAAAAGAAAGAAACTGGGTATTTTAATGCAAAGGAAGAATTAAAAAAATTAGAAGAGAAATGGCTGGAGAAACTACAACCATATGGGGAGCGCGGGTATAATCGCACAATATCTCGATAAAAGGAGAAATGAAATTTGAAACCACCTACAGATAACAATCAAGAAGGTGTAGAATCACAGAATCAGGAAAAGGAAAGTAAACCGATATGGCGTTCGATGTCCATGTTTCTAATTCCTTTGCTTTTGAGCAATGTACTACAATCAGTTGGACAACTATTTGGTATGGTAGTGGTGGGCCGTTGGCTTGGCATTAATGCTTTAGCTGCCATTTCAGCTTTCTTTCCATTATTTTTTCTACTTGTTTCATTTGTAATTGGTATTGGTTCTGGTAGCTCCATTTTAATTGGTCAGGCTTTTGGAGCTCGTAATGAAGAACGCTTAAAAGCAATCGTTGGTACAACGTTGACGTTTACGTTTGTTCTTGGAGTGATTTTAGCGGTAGTCGGAAGTATATTTGCTATGGATATTATGCGTCTTATGGGTACACCAGCAAACATTATTGACATGAGTGTTCACTATGCGCGAATATTATTTATCTCTATGCCAATCTTATTCTTATATTTTGCATATACGACGTTTATGCGTGGTACAGGGGATTCGAAAACACCATTTTACTTTTTAATTGTTAGTACAGCACTGAATATGGCATTATTACCTGTTCTTATTTTTGGTTGGTTAGGTCTTCCGCAACTTGGTGTTTACGGAGCAGCATACGCATCGGTCATATCAACAATCATAACATTTATTAGTATGCTCATTTATTTAGGGAAGACGAAGCATTCGTTGCAATTTGATGCAACGGTTCGAAAATATCTTCGCATGGATTGGGACCTGTTAAAATTATTGTTACGTCTTGGTATTCCGGCGAGTATTAATATGATATTAGTCTCATTATCTGAAATTGCGGTTATTGCGTTTGTGAATCGCTTCGGATCGGATGCGACTGCGGCATATGGGGTAGTCAATCAAGTGGCAAGTTATGTCCAGATGCCAGCGGTGAGTCTTGGAATTGCTGTGTCTATATTTGCTGCACAGTCTATTGGAGCAAATCAATTCGATCGATTACAGAAAGTCATTCGAGCAGGAATTGTATTGAACTATATAATCGGAGGCGTATTAATCACTCTTATTTATGTATTCTCACAACAAATTTTAGCCTTGTTCCTAACGAGTCAGAGTACTATCGATATTGCACATAGCCTGGTCATGATTACACTATGGAGTTATTTAATTTTCGGTCATGCGCAAATTATTGGTGCGACAATGCGTGCAAGTGGAACAGTACTGTGGCCGACTATTTTTGGTATCGTATCCATCTGGCTTGTGGAAGTACCTGTTGCATATTTCCTTTCGTATCATACTAGCCTTGGCATAAAAGGGATATGGATTGGGTATCCAGCTGCATTTATTGTGAGCTTAATTTTACAATATGGGTACTATCGATTTTCGTGGAAGAAGAAGCGTATTACGCGCCTTATTAGTTAATAAGTAAAAAGCGTGTAACCACAAATAAAAAGACTCTGATCTTGAACCGGGGTCTTTTTATTTGGATTCCATAGCGTATTTTTTATTTATAATTACCCTGTTATTTAACATGGTACACAAAAAGCGAATAACAAATTTCTTGTTCAAATGTGTCTGTTATTCAGGTTATAGTTCAAAATCATAGACCTTGTCTTTTGAGTAATTTGTTTAGGATTCTGGAATAATTGTAACGGCAATTGTTCGAATTGGAGCGTCAAGCTTATTGTTTCTTTGGGTAGTTTTGTAATATTTTATCATTAGGTCATTCAATTCATTTTCAAACTGTACAAAATTTTCATCATCAAGTTTCAATTCTACAAGTGAAAAAGTAGAACGATCTTCTGAGCGATCTTGCTCTTCTAATTTGGTAAGGTAGTTTTGATATTGGGTCATAAGTGATAATTGGTAATAAGAAATATAATCCAACTTTGTCTTATTAGAAGACTTTTTCCACTCATCCGCACTGAGTCTTGCTTTTTCTTCATTTAAAATGTAGTATTTTTCGGAAACAGATCTTAATTTTTGCTCAGTTACACGAAATAGAAAGTCTTCATACGATAAGTGATGCACTACTGGACGAAGAACTTCAAAAAACACTTGGATTTGAATCAATTAGTGCTTCTCAATTGTCACGAAAGAACAATGAGATAAACCCTGCTATCCTTTCAAACTTGTTTTTAGATCTTGTTAGTAAAATTCTACATTGGCGTTGTTGCCTTAAGTTCAAAATGTATTTACGCAATGCTAGTGATTCTCAGGGGATCATGAATAATAATGGAAGTTTTTTCATAAAGTTTATTATTCAAATTAATTTTTTCAATGTAAGGCGACAGTTAATATATTGTTTCACTAGCGAAGAGGATCATCCTATTATTATTGATACTAATAATAAAACAATAAAAATAATAATGGTTGAAACAATATTTTTTTAAAGAAAAAACAGGTGTGAAATTCCATTTATCATGTTATCATTATCAATAACGATAATATTAATTGTTATTGAAACTAAATTGAAGGAGCGGTAGATATGAAAATGCATTACGATTTAAATGATTTAAAAGAAATTGATATTATGTCTTTCTTACCAATTATTTTACCAGTACTGGCCATAGGAATAATTTTGATTTTAATAGCATTAATTGATTTATATAGAAATAGAGAAACAAGAAAAAATGTTTTGATGTGGAGTCTTGTCATTATTTTTATAAACACAATTGGTCCCATTTTGTACTTTGTTATGGGTAGAAAGGATAGTGAAAGAATATGAAATTAGAAATCAAAAATGTTACGAAAAAATTTAAAGAAAAAACAGCTGTAAATAATTTTTCAATGGAAATACAATCGGGAGAATGTGTAGGATTGATTGGTCCTAATGGAGCAGGTAAATCGACATTAATAAAAGTGATTTCAGATATTATTGACCCGAGTATGGGAGAAATATTGCTTGATGGCAATAAAATTTCGGAAATGAAAAAAGAAATAGGTTACTTACCGCAATACCCTAACTTTTTTCATTGGATGACTGCAAAAGAAACTCTTACTTTTATGGGGCAACTATCAGGACTAAAGAAAGAGGTGTTAACAACAGAGGTTCCAAAAATATTGTCGAGAGTAGGGTTAAGCGGAGAAGAGAACTCCAAAGTTGGCACGTTTTCAGGTGGAATGAAACAGAGACTTGGAATTGCGCAAGCATTGTTGCATAAACCATCTTTGATTGTAATGGATGAACCGGTATCAGCATTAGACCCGATTGGTCGAAGAGAAGTACTTAATCTAATAGAAGAAATTAAGAAAGAAACGACTATTTTATTATCAACACACATATTAAGCGATGCAGAAGAGATATGCGAAAGATTTGTAATTATAAAAAATGGAGAAAAAATTGAAGATACAACTATTGCAGATTTATTAAACCGAAATAGCAAAAATAAAATTAATTTTGAAGTAATAGCTAAAAAACAAGAATGGATTGAATTTTTAGAAAAAACAAATTATGTAAAAGGGGTAGAAGTAATAGGAAATAAAGTAAGAATAGAAGTTGAAAATATAGAGCTAAACAAGAACATGTTGCTAAGAAGTGCTCTGGAATATGATATTGATCTTGTAAAATTTGAAATAAATAATGATACATTAGAAGAAATATTCTTGAAATTGGTGGTGTGAAAATGAATAGTTTTACTGTATTAACCAAAAAAGAATTTGTTCAAATGATACGCGAATTTAAAGTTCTTTGGCTACCTATGGTATTTATATTTTTAGGGATAACGCAACCAGTGGTTAGCTATTATTTACCAACAATATTAAAAGCTCTAGGTGGGGGACAAGGTATCACAATTGATCCTAGTATGGCAGCTCAAAAGGGTGGAGAAATACTTGCAAGTACAGTAGGATCTCAATTTGATCAATTAGGGATTATGATTATTGCAATATCTATGATGGGGGTAATACAGGCAGATAAAGCAAATGGGATGTTGGCTTTTATTCTTACAAGACCGGTAACTGTCGTATCCTATATTAGTGGGAAGATTATTTCAAATTATATATGTATTGCTTGCAGTGTAACGTTAGGTTACTTTGTTTCATACCTGTATATTAATATGTTATTTACAAATGTTAATTTTGTAGACATGATAATAGCTTTACTATTTTATCTGTTATGGGTTCTATTTATGGTATCATTCACTACGATGATAAGTACAGTTTTTAATACTGCTGGAGTTATTGCATTAATATCAATTGTATTCCTACTTGGATGTAGAATAGTGGTTGGCTTAAGTCCTATTATAGATTTTATAAATCCAGCCAGTATGAGTAAAAATGCTATGGAGGTATTAACTATAGGAACAGTTAATACAAATGCAATTTGGAATGTATGTATGACACTTGTATGTATTATACTAACAATCTTAGTTACGAAGTTTTGGATTGCTAATAAAAAATTCACCAATGAATAAGTAGAAGAAAGAAATGAGATTAACAGGAATGTGTATAGGTAAACTTGAAAATAAAAATATAAAACTATAACAAAACATTTAATTATTTGAAAATTATATAAATGTAAATTAAAAAACCGACATAAAACCCTTCTTTTTAAGTGGGAGAGAGCATCCGGTTATGCATAGAAGCGGTCAGATCCTTTTCCTGCCCCAGACACAGTGAAAACAAAGAGAGAAAACGAGTGCAGGTCACCTTTTGTTATCCATAGCCGCGGCTTCCATGTCTTTCCTTGTACCATATCGGAGACACATCAGGGAATGTTTCACCTACTGAATTGTAGTGAAATACCCCAACTATAAACAGATAAAATAATATGAAATATTACATATCACAATGAGTTGTCACCATTTATTTGGAATTACTGCGTAAACCTCGATTCCGTTAGAAATCTGTATGGATTTTTCAAGATCGTACTATATTTACACTAGAACCGTATTATGTTTGACGTTTTATTTATTTTGTACTACAATTCGTAGTGTGAAAGGGGGCCGAACATGTTCACGCAAAACTATAAGTTGAATGAACAAGGCTTAAATCATTTCTTTGGACCGCTCGAAGCAAAAATTATGGAGATTGTCTGGAGTTCTCCGGACATAACGATTAAAGAGGTACAACAAAAGTTAACGGAGAAATCTCCGGTGAACTTTAATACAGTCATGACTGTGATGAATCGGTTAGTAGAAAAAGGTCACTTGCAAAAACAAACGGTAAAAAGAAGTGGTGTATACCGTTCTGTACAAACAAAAGAAGAGTTTTTATCGAATCAGACGAAGAGAATGACACAAGAATTGATGGGTGAGTTTGGTGATTTCGTTGTAAATCATATGCTAGATGAGCTTGAACAAGCGGATCCAGCTTTAATTAAAAAGTTAGAAGAAAAACTGCATCAATTGAAAAAAGAGGAGTAGACTTGTGAAGTGGCAAATACGAAAAATTGTTTTGTTTACAAGCGTCATTAGTTGCCTTTTTCTCGGTATGTTAGTGTATTACGTTACATATCCATTTCTTTTGGCGAATAAGGCATTTTTTCTATCACAGTTTTGTCTGTTCGAGTTACAGCAGCATATGAAAGAATTATCAATGATTCGAATTATGATGAGTGGCTTGTTGTTATTCACAGTATTTATTGTATGTAAAAGAGTATGGAAGCAGTTTTTCTATAGTCGGAAATTAACGAAGAGTTTGGTTAGGATTAATCGAAAAGAAAAGCAGCTGTATTTGTTGCCAACATTAGAAGTTGCGGTATTTACTATTGGAATGATTCATCCGAAAATTGTTCTTTCAGAAGGTGCCTTGCAATCTTTTACGGAAGAAGAGATCGATGCGATTGTATTACATGAAGAATATCATCAAAAGAATCATGATCCATTAAAATTGTTTCTGTTTACAGTAGTAGCAGAAGGGATGATGTATGTTCCTGTTTTGAAAGGATTTTTACGGTGTTATAACACCTATCAAGAATTATTAGCGGATAAATATGCGATGGATCAAATGAAATCATCGTTCGAATTAGGTAGCGCATTGTTAAAACTAATCAAAATAAAAACAGCGTCTAATTCGTTTGTAACAGCATCGTTTGCAAAGACAGCAATCAATTTGCGTATACAACAAATTGTTAGTCCGTCATCTGTGAAAATCAGTATGCCGCTACATACAAACTCGATTTACATGACTACGGGATTATTTCTTATCTCATTTGTACTTATTATTGGAGAGTGCATATAGCCTCTTTTTTTGACCACAAACACTACTGTTTGTAGTGTTTGGAGATGGAGGAGAAACATGAATGCAGCAGATTTGACGATATGGCTTGTAGTAGGGGCCGGGATTCTTTCATTTGTATCACCGTGTTCTTTACCGCTATATCCATCTTCTTTATCGTATATTACAGGAGTTTCGATTCAAGATTTAAAAGAAAATCGTGGCATGATGCAAAAGTCGGCGGTGGGATGACGATCATCACAGGGGTGTTACTTTATACAAATCAAATGACGAAAATTACTGCCTTCTTTATTCGTTTATTTGGTGGATTTACAGGGTTTTAAAAATAGGGGGGATAAGAAATTGAAAAAATTAATCGCAGTAATACTTGCTGGTGCTCTTATATGGGCGGGTGTTAACTTTTACAATTCAAAACAAGAAGAAAAAGAACGAAAAGAAAAGCAGGCAGCTCAGCAAACGAAAGAAGTATTACCACAGCCAGGATTTAAAGCGCCAAAAATTACGCTAAAAGGTTTGGATGGAAAGTTACATTCGTTAAATGATGCAAAAGGAAAACCATATATCATCAACTTTTGGGCATCATGGTGTGGGCCATGTGAGATGGAAGCTCCGGACTTAGTTCGACTGTATGATAAGTATAAAGGAGATATTGAAATCTTTGCAGTGAATGCAACGATTGGGGATCCAGTACAAGAGGCACAAGCATTTTCAGAGCGTTTCGGATTTGAATTTCCTGTTTTACTAGATTTAGATGGAGTAGCGGGAATTGACTATAAAGTAATTTCATTGCCAACGACATTTTTTGTCGATAAAGACGGCATCATTGTCGATCAAGCACGAGGTGTATTACCTCCAGATCAATTGGAAAAGAAATTTAAGCAATTAATTGAGAAGTAAAAGGAGACCTCGTATTGATGATGGAATGGATGATGAAAATACAGCCGATTTCTCCCATATTAGGAAGCTTATTTGGACTTATATTGATGAAATTAAAGTTGAAAAAACAGTGTATTCCACATGAAACAATGATGGACGCGGTAACGAATGGCCTCCTGATTATAGTAGTAACATGGAAATTTGCACCGGGGATTTTGAATCCAGGATGGACCATTCAATCTCCGCTCCAAGCATTGTTAACTGCCGGAAATGTGAAGCACATTGTAATAGGGTGTTTAATCGCAAGTGGATACGTAGTATGGAAAAGTAAAAAGGCTGATTTTTCGATTCGTGTATTACTAGATATACTGCCTTTTGGAATCGTAAGTATCCTCATTTTATATTCTCTATTTCACCCGCAATTTGGCGTGAGAACGACAATGCCATGGGGCATGAGAATATATGATTCAAAGTTTTTGTATCATCCCATTTATATCTATGAAATTATAATTTCCATCTTTATGTTAGGGTGGTTATGGAAACAAAAAGATGTACTAGGTAGTGGGAAATATATAAGCTATTTTCTCATTGCAGAGGGGATCGTACATATTTTTATCTCATTGATAAGCGAACAAATTTCATTTCTACTAGGGTTATCCTTACAACAATTGTTCATATTTATTGTGATCAGTACAGGGATTGTATTATTTCCGAAAAAATAAAAGACATCGATGTGTGGACTATTCATGCATCGATGTCTTTTTGTTTATTGAGAAATGGATGGCGGAACATCATATTTTTTAATGGAGCTGTATAATAAATCGCTTTTCTGTACTTTTGTAGATTGTATGAATCATAGTAAATGTAAAGGGATGTTATTAGTGAAGAGAGAAATGAAAAGTGAAGCAAGAAGACAAATATAATTTACAGATATGATAGAAAACGAGAATAGGAGGAGTGCACAATGACATCATTTTTAATTATTTTATGTGCCGGCATACTTGTGTTAATCAGTCTCATTCATATGTACTGGGGATTTGGAGGATCTTGGGCAAGTAAAGTTGTCCTTCCCATGAAAAAAGATAGTGAAGAATATGTTTTTGTTCCGCGGAAGACGGGGACTTTTATGGTGGCGATTGCGGTTCTATTTTTTGCTATTGTGTTATTAGCACAGCGTGGATACATATCTTTTTGGAGTACGAGTCGTATAACAAAATGGGGCTGTATCTTGTTGGCGGTAATCTTCTTTATACGTGCAGTTGGCGATAGGAAGTATATTGGGATTTTCAAGAAGGTAAAGGGAACGGAATTTTCGATGTATGATACGTGGGTATATAGTCCACTTTGTCTATTTATAGCACTTTCTTTTGTAGTTGCGGTTTATAGTAACTGAAGAATATAAAGAAAACTTCTAGCAAAGGAAGTTTTCTTTATGGTTAAATTTTACAATTTGTTATTTTGGCTTCATTATGATACTGGGCGTTGTGGTTGGGCTTAAAAGAAAAAAGGTTGTACTTGAGACAGTTGGTATCTTCAAAACAGATAATCGTTTGTTTGGAGGAGCTTTACTTGGTACGATATTTTTAGTAGGTGTTTTAACATTTTTACGAGTGCTTGTACTTGGACCAATTGCTGAATTTTTGACTATATAAATCCATTTTGATTTTTCGACATATAAGCCGCGGCTATGGATAACAAAAGGTGACCTGCACTCGTTTTCTCTCTTTGTTTTCACTGTGTCTGGGGCAGGAAAAGGAACTGACCGCTTCTATGCATGACCGGATGCTCTCTCCCACCTAAAAAGAAGGGTTTTATCCCGCATTAACGGGCAGTAATACCCTCACCTCAAATTTCTGCAGAAAGCAAAGAAGTTAGGTGGGGGATAAACTGCCCGTAAAAGCCCGATTGGTCAGGGCTAATAATCAGTGGGGGATGAAGAAAACCCCCACTGATTAAAGTTTCACTTTATGTCGGTTTTTTAATTTGTATTTATATATATCATAAAGTAATAAAGTGAGAGGAGTATAAGCCTCTCGTTTTTATTATGAATTTCTTTGTTATTTCTGACGTAGTTCATTATAGTATATGTATAAGCTTTTGTAGAAGATAAGACTTTGATTTTTAGTTAAATTAGGTTATAGCTATGAGAGTCTAATTACTTCAATGAACTTATATATCGAAAGTTTCACTTTACATAATAAGAGGATGTGGATACACAATGTCAATACAGTCAAAATATCTAGCTGGCATTTCACTTGGAGTGATGGGAGTTGGCTTTGCAACGACAATACCATTCCAAGGCACAATGGTAGGTGCGCTTGCACAGGGAGGGTTTGAAGCAGGATTAGTAGGAGGACTCGCGGATTGGTTTGCAGTTACAGCACTATTTCGTCATCCGATGGGGATACCAATTCCTCATACAGCCTTGTTACCGAAAAATCGTAAACGGGTTACAAAAGGTCTCGTTTCGGCACTTGAAAATGATTGGCTTACGAAAGAAAGCATTACAAATAAAATAAAAGAAATGCAGTTGGTGGAAACGGTGTTACACATCGCGGAAAGAGAGCTACATTCCGATGCTGTGAAAAAAGGAATCGTGACAATTGCTGAAAAAGCGATTCTTCAAATTGATACGAAGCGGTTAGCCGCTGACATTGAAAAAGAATTAAAGACGTATTTACATACAATCAATACAGGAAATATACTTCGAGTACTTGTCGATCAAATGATTGAGAAGGAATATGATGAGAAAACGTTAGATTATATGCTAGTCAAAGCGAAAGAATGGACAGCACAAGAGGAAGCTCGTCATCAACTTGGCAGTTTAGGTATGAAGGCGATGGAAAATATAAAAGTAGATGGTTTCTTGCAGTTTACACTTAAATCTTTTATGAATATTGTTGATGAAGAAAAAATCGGTAGCATTTTGCAAAAGTTTATTATTAGTAATATTAGCAGTTTGCAGGATACTGATAATAGCACGAGACAACTTGTATTAACGAAAATTCGTCAAGAACTCACAAGTGTAAAGGAAAATGAAGCGATATTAAAGGAAATAGAAAATTGGAAAGAAAACTGGATTGCAGGTTGGGAGGCAGCTGGGAGGATAACAGAGTTTCTTGAGCAAGCGAAACAAAGAGCTGTAAGTTTTATTCAAAAAGAAGAGTTTACGGATCAATATCTTCTTCCATTTTTGATAAAGCAAATGGATAAAATAAAAGGGGATTCAGCGACAGTTCAGAAAATGGAAAACTGGCTGCAAAAGCAAATTGTGAATCTCGTTGAAAGCAATCATTCTAAAATAGGAAAACTTGTTCAAGAAAATCTTGATAAACTTGATGATGAAACACTTATTGAGATGATTGAAAATAACGTTGGAAAAGATTTGCAGTGGATTCGTGTAAATGGCGCAGTTTGTGGTTTTATGATTGGGGTAATTTTAGAAGGGTTAAAAATGGTTATATAATGAAGTGTGACTTTAGTAGGTCATAATTCCAGATTTATTAGTAAATCAACAAATAAAGATAGGAAACAAAACCTTTCACATTGTACAAACCAGTTGTAAAGATGTGAAAAGTTTATTCCGCTATTCGCGGGCAGTAATACCCCACCTCAAAGTTCAGCGAAAAGCAAAGAAGTTAGATGGGGGATAAACTGCCCGTAAAAGCCCGATTGGTGAAAACTAATAATCAGTGGGAGATGTGAAGAAACTCCCCACTGATTAAAGTTTCACTTTATTTTACTTTTCAAGGACGTTAACATCAAGGTTATAAGCATGTAGCACATTTAAGTGGTGTGTACCGTTGCCAAACTTAAGAGTTCCTGTATACCATTTTTCATGCTGTTCTTCATTTTGCTCCTCTCTTGAATGGGTGTCTTCATTTTTATTTAACTCTTCTATATATTCCCATGGCATATTTCCTTGTAATTCTTTTTTATTCGTCACTGCTGATAATGTCATATCACTATCTTTTGCGAGATAAACGGATACACTCGATTTTCCTTGAATGGACCAGTTACTTTGCAATTGACCTGGGTAAAGAGTAATATCCCTTTGTGATTCCCTAATTTCGACATCTATGTTTTGCGGAAGCGTAAGAGTTGCAGTAATCTTTGGCTCTGAAACAAAGAATTTGCTTGTAATAGGAAGTGGTTTTAGAGTAACATACATCGTTTGATCAATCATACGTATTGACACAAAATCTTCTTGTTTCAGTTTGTTCTTTTCCTGTTTGTCCATTGCAACTTGATATGTTCCAAATAGACGGAGTTCACTAGACTGTGTTCCTTCAATGGTAAGTGGCATATTGCTTGTATCAACGACAACCTTTGTAATGGTATCTGGAATGCTACGTTGCACTTCTGGAATGTCATTTGTTTGTTCGCTTGCGCTGACTGAATATCGAATCTCTTCTAGTAGACCTGTTGATAGCAAGAAGTATAATGTAATACCAATTGTGCCTAACACACCGATAAAGAAAATACTAAATATATCGTATTTAACAAATACTTCTTGTGTAACATCTTGCGCATCCTCTTGATGTTGTAATATCGAAAAAATCACATGAAAGATATAATGGCGATATGTTTCAATAAGGATACGAAAAGCATGTTCACTTCCTTGTTGTGCTTTTTCAATTAATAGTCTCTCTTCAATCGTCTCTCCCTCCTTTTAGATGTATTCTATTATATAGACGTATAAAATGTTTCGTCACCCTACACATATTAAAAAAAAGAATAATTTTATTTAAAATACAAATATATTTTGAGGGAAGATAATGCCACAAAAGGTATGAAAAAATTGCTTGGAGAAGTATATAATGAGCAATAGAAAAAGTTAAATGGGGAAGGATGTGAATGTTAGTAAGGAAATACCTATACTAACAAACATGAAAATAAAAATAATGATAGCGGATGATAACTCTTTTATTAGAGAGGGCATGAAAATTATATTAAGTACATACGAAGAATTTGAAGTGCTAGCAACGGTAAATGATGGTCAAGAAGCTCTAGATTATTGTAAAAAACATGAGGTGGATATTGCACTGTTAGATGTTCGTATGCCAAATATGAATGGTGTGGAAGCTACGAAATTAATTTGTGAGCAAACAAAAACAAAACCGTTAATCTTAACTACATTTGATGATGATGAATATATTTTAGATGCAGTGAAAAACGGGGCAAAAGGTTATCTATTAAAAAATAACGATCCGGAACGAATCCGCGATGCGATAAAAAGCGTTTATAACGGACATACTGTCATGCAAGATGTGGTGCTAGATAAAATTAAATCAAACTTACTTGAAAATAAAGAAGTAGAGCTCAAAATAGATAAAAGTATGTTCACAGAAAGAGAACTTGGTATTATCGCTCTTATTGCAAAAGGATTTTCTAATAAAGAAATTTCAAAACAGCTTTTTATATCAGAAGGGACAATTGCGAACTACATTACGTCAATTCTTGGTAAAACGGGACTTGAGCATCGTACGCAAATCGCAATTTACTATTTAACAGGAAAAGTGGACTAGAAATATGGAACTTTGGGTTATTATTAGTAAACTAATTGTTTTCGTTTATATCGTATTTAGTTACGTACATTCCAATGTTACAAGTCTACCATGGATTATACTCTCCTTGTTGTTGTATCTTTGTGTGAATGTGGCTATTTATATTGTGAAAAAAGATGTCTTCAAGAAGACAATAATAGGCGTATCGATTTTCATTACAATTTTTTTTACGGGACAAATTCATTCGTTATTAATTTTATTTTTACCTATGAACTTATATGAAATAGTATCTTATTACATAAATGAAAAATGGCTGATCTTTTTAATTATGATTCTTCCTATTATGTTTATTGATGAAAGTGTTCAGATGACATATGGGCTAATTGCTACATTCGGTTTTCTTATTTTTACAATGGCCAACCTGTATACAGCAAGGTTATTAAAACTTGAAATGCAAAACGACACGATACGAAAAAATATGCAAAGGCTCACAAAGAGCTTAAATGAAAATAAAGAATACATAAGACAATCTGAATACACCTTTAAATTAGAAGAACGAAATCGATTATCACAAGAAATTCATGATAAGATTGGTCATTCTATGACAGGGGCGCTTATTCAAATGGAAGCGGCAAAGCGATTAATGGATATAGACAAAGGAAAGGCAACAGAACTGCTTCAAAATGCTATTCACATTTCCAAAGATGGAATCGAAAGTATTAGAATTACACTTAAGAATATGAAACCACCAACTGAGCAAATTGGGATTCATCGCATGAAATTATTCATAGATGAATTTGGGACAAAACATGATATGAAAATTCCGTTTGTGTATAAAGGGAATTTAGATACGATTTCTCCAATTCAATGGAAGATCATTGGTGAAAATGTCATGGAGACGTTAACAAATGCGATGAAATACGCTGATGCGACGGTGATTTCAATAGAGATTCATGTGCTTAACAAGGTGGTAAAGGTACAAGTGAAGGACAATGGAAAAGGAGCTCATCTCGTTAAGAAAGGGCTCGGTATTATTGGAATGGAGGAACGAACTGCATCCATTAATGGGAAGATTATTGTAGATGGTACAAGTGGTTTTTCGGTAACAATGTTATTACCGATTCAATAAGGAAATGAGTGAGATGAAGGATCTCATATGAAAAAAGTGAATATTCTCATGTGAAAAGAATGAACTTCTGCACTGAGCAGGTTCATTCTTTTTGTTTATAATAACAGCAGAGAAACCGAAATAGGGGTGAAATGATGAACGCATTAGAAATAAAAAACTTAACGAAAAAATTTGGTGACTTCATCGCAGTTGATAATATGTCTTTATCCATCGTACAAGGAGAAATATTTGGATTTTTAGGTTCGAATGGTGCTGGTAAAAGTACAACAATTAATATGATTGCTGGGTTGTTGCGAAGTAATGAAGGTGAGATTAACATACTGGGAAAAAGTACAAAGAAACATAGCCGATTTGCAAAGATGAATATTGGTATTGTTCCGCAAGATTTAGCGATTTACGAGGATTTAACTGCCTATGAAAATGTGAAATTCTTTGCGGGATTGTATGGACTACGGGGAGCTGAATTGAAAGCGAGAGTAGAAGAAGCATTGCAGTTTGTAGGACTAAGTGATAAACATAAAAGCTATCCAAAGAATTTCTCCGGTGGAATGAAGCGAAGACTTAACATTGCTTGTGCCATTGCGCATCGTCCGAAGCTAATTATTATGGATGAGCCGACGGTAGGGATTGATCCACAGTCAAGAAACTATATTCTCCAGTCTGTACGAAAATTAAATGAAATGGGAAGCACGATTATT
Source organism: Bacillus sp. DX4.1 (assembly GCF_030348195.1). Lineage (NCBI taxonomy): Bacteria > Bacillati > Bacillota > Bacilli > Caryophanales > Bacillaceae > Bacillus > Bacillus sp. DX4.1. Next base: position 1,776,743 of record NZ_JAUCFT010000008.1, read on the forward strand.
TATACAAGTCACTACATGGAAGAAGTAGAAGAAATTTGTACAAAAATAGCAATTGTGGATCATGGAAAGGTAATTGCGGAGGGAACGAAAGAACAACTGAAAGCTATTATTACAGATACAAAGGATATTTGGATTGAAGTGAAATCAGTTGAGAATATGGATGTGAATAAATTAAAAGAAATTAGTGGAGTTAAGGCTGTTCAACTTGAAGAAAACGTAATTAAAGTAAATTCTGATGCAGGAGTGAATAATTTAAATAAAATTATTCAATATTTTATTAATACTGGTATAGAAATACGTTCTGTAGAAGAGCAAGCGCCTAACTTAGAAACAGTATTCCTGACATTGACGGGAAGAAATTTACGAGATAAATAAGTTCTACTAGGAAAAAGAAAAGGGAGGTTCATCGATTGAACATCTTCAATATTGCTATAATGCAAATTAAAAGAGATTTTCGAGACATAAGAACGTTAGTTTTTATGTTAGCATTCCCGGTTGTGCTTATGCTCATTTTGGGAACCGCTTTAACGAATGCATTTAATAGTGACAATCTTTCTATTAAAAATATACAGGTATTATATAAAGATGAAGCAGATGGTAAATTCTCTCAGTCCTTTGAAGCATTTATAAAAGAAACAGGTAAATCGGGGATTCACTTTAAGAAAGCTTCAAAGGATATAGATGGGAAAGAAGAAGTGAAACAAAATAAGTATGCCGGCTATGTAGAAATGAATCAAAACGGCGTGAAGTTATACGAGAGTGATCGGAATAGTATTGAAGGAAGTATCGTTGAAGGGATGCTTACTACATTTATCGATAAGTACAACGTAGCAGTGGAAGTTGCGAAAGTAGACCCTGGGAAAGTTAGCACAGTCATTTCAAGTGGAAATCATGATGATTATATAAAAGAGACATCTTTACAAGCTGCTAAAAAACCAAGTTCTATGGATTATTATGCAATTGTGATGACGACAATGATTGCCTTGTATGGGGCGATGGGAGCGAGTTATCTTATTCGCGGAGAGCGATTACGAAAAACGGGAGATCGTTTAATTGCCGCACCTGTTAGTAAAGCAGAAATTTTTATAGGAAAAATACTTGGTAGCCTTGTAGCAAATGGGATTTGTCTCCTTCTTGTTATTTTCTTTAGTAAATTTGTGTATAAGGCAAATTGGGGTGACCATCTTGGAGTAGTCTTCCTTATTTTACTGACAGAAGTATTACTCGCAATTAGCTTTGGTCTAGGGATAGGATATATTACGAAAACAGGTGAGGCATCTAAAGCAGTTATTATGGTTGTTGTACAATTGGCCTCTATTTTTGGAGGAGCATATTTTGTAGTCGAAGAAAATATGCTTACAAATCTATCACCATTAACATGGGCAAATACAGCGATTATGAAAATTATTTATGCGAATGATTTAGGAGCAGTACTCCCTGTGATTTCTTTAAATCTTGGAATTTCAGCATTGTTTTTATTGTTTGCGATTTTCGCATTACGTAGACGGGAGGGGCTATAACATGAAAGATATTTTATGGCTCATGCAAAAAACATTATCTATACTTTTGAAAAATAAAAAAGGGTTACTTATTATTATTGGATTGCCAATAGTGGGATCACTAATGGCGTTTCTAATATATGGGAATGCAGGGCAAGGGACCCTACGTATTGGAGTTGTAAATAATGAAAATCATTATATAGCAAGTGATACAGTGAAATTTTTAGAAGGATTAAACCATGTAAAAGTGAGTAAGATTCAATCATCGGAAATAGAAGAAAAGCTTGCTTCGAAAAAGCTCGATGGTGTTATTACGTTAGATTCGGGTTTTTCGCAAAGTGTTCGAGATGGTAAGCCGAGTCATATTCAAATTTCCTCGATCAAAGGTGCTCAAATCACAAGCTTTATAAAATCTTATTTGTATAATTATATCGACAATATAACAGCGATTAGTAAAGTAGCACAAGATAATCAAAGCACGTTTGATAAGATGTATGCAAGTTATCAAAAAAGTTCATTCAAGCTAACAGCTCATACGCTTAATGACACTTCGAAAAATAAAGATATGACGAATCAAACAGTTGGTTATCTGATTATGTTTATGCTGTTTTCAGCGGTGAATTTTTCAGAACTGATTTTGAAAGAAAAAGAGAATAGAACGTATTTCCGATTATTATCAACACCGATAGATGGGAAAAAATATATATTATCTAATGTTGCTGTTAATATGCTTATTTTAATCGTACAAATTGTTGTAACAGTATTATTTATGACCAATGTATTTCATATTGATACAAATATGCCTTTGCTTGTTATGATTGGAGTACTGATGATATTTGGCTTAATTGCAATTGGTTTATCATTAGCGATTATATCTTTTGCGAAAAGTTCAACTTCTGCCAATGCAATGCAAAATATCATTATTACACCAACATGTTTGCTTGCCGGATGCTTCTTTCCATTTGAAATTATGCCAGCGTCTGTACAAAAAATAGCTGACTTCCTTCCTCAGCGGTGGTTATTAGATACGATGGGGAAACTACAGCAAGGTACGCCATTTTCCGATTTATATTTAAACATTTTAATCTTATTTACCTTTGCAATCGCCTTTTTCTTAATTGCAATTTACAAATTTGGTCGGAATAATGATGCGCGGAATTTTGTTTAATAGAAAGGGGTGCGGTATGATGCTAACGGGTTCCCTTTTGAGGTGCAAAATTTAATTCCACAATACATTTTTAGCGTGAATTCACACATGAATTCACGCTTTTTATTTCCTTGGTATTACTGCACTCTTTGGTATTTTTCTTTAAATTCAAGCAGGAATTCGCATACTATTTCTCGAATATGGAAATAATTATTGTACAGTGTGAATTTAACTGTGAATTATCATGTGATTTTCTTTGTGAATTTGGAAGGAGGAACAGATATGGAGTTTATTAAACCTAAGAAAACCCAAGGACGAAAAGTTAACTGGATAGTGTCTGAACACACCAGAGCAATCGTTAAATACTATGCTCAATACACTGAATATAGCGAGGATGAAGTTGTGGATACATTTTTAAAAAATTTACTCAAAGATGAAGATTTTATGGAGTGGATTCAGAAGAAGCGTTTTAACAAACGAATTACAGACCAGCTCTTAATCAATGTTGAGGAGGAAGAAGAACAACTTGTCTAAATTGAAAAGACTTGCTACCAAAGAAGATAATATTGTTGTTATTGAAAGTCCCATCACTAGCACCGAGTTGTCGGAGTGTGAAAAAGATTATCCTCTCCTTTTCCCCTCAGACTTTGCAAAAAAATATCGTGACCTACTGTTTCAACCCGTGAAATTTCACTTCAAAGGTCAACCCTTCCTCATTCAATTTAATCGTTGTACGAATCCCTTCTGCAAATGGTTTGGTGAAACCCAAAAGAGATTCGAGGATTTAAAATACAAGCCTAGCCGATATAAAATTGTCGGAAGTGCGAAGCATAATACTCAGGCTATACAATGCAATCCTGACCCTACTGGTTCAAAATTAGGCACAACTTGGAATTGTACATGTGTCCCTTACTCTAATTGGTCGGTTGCAGAAGAAATCGCTCGACTTGCAGCATTAGATAAAGTTGAAAATATTGAGGTTGAATATGAATTCCATAAAGAAGATTGTGAAGTATCACATCTGAATCCATTTAAACATTCGGGAGAATTTTATAGGCGGGGCAAAAGTAGTGGAAATTCGCAGAAGTGGCAATGTAAAAAGTGTAAGAAAATAACTAATGTCATGCCTAGCCGAAGAGAATCCACAACTTATCATCAAAAACGAAATGATATCTTGCCTGATTTAGCTGCTCAACTTTTAAACAGAACTCCTGTTAAACGCTCGTGTGAAATGTTAGGGATTGGTTCCAAGACCTATTACTCTAAATTAGAATGGCTTTATAGAAGATGTTTGGAGTTTCTTGAACGACACGAAGCAAAGGCTTTTGAATCGATAAATTTTGATAAGATGTGGGTTAATACGGATAAAATGATTTACAATCTGAACAATGTGCGAAAAGGTGGGCAAAGATTTGATGATATCGAAGAACAACAATTCCCTACTCATATTGTTGTGAGCGGTGATGTGGGGTCACGATACATCTTCCGTTCGGATGTGGCATACGATTGGGATGTTCGAGTTGAAGATATCTACAATGACACAATCCTATATAAAGATGACCATCTTGATGATTTCTCTCAAAAGAATGCAAGACTTCGCTTCTCTTTCTCTCCTCAACCACCAACAAAGAATGATACGGAGTCTTACTCGGAATATTTGAATGCCCTTCATGAATTTGATCGAAGAAACAAGTATATCGAAGGACTTCATGTTAATTCAACCTATACTACAATGGCGCATTATTTCCATATTAAACTGATGGTGAATGCAAAGGAATGGCGTTTCGTATCAGATGACGACAGTTCAATAATCACAGCCTTATTTCGTGTTTTCGCAAGGGAGATAAAGCGAGGGGCTGCCCATCACTTCCTTTCTAAAATTGACCGAAATAAGAGCCGTAAAGATGCTTATCGAGAATATGTGGATGCAAGGGAAGAATTGAAATCATGGGGTGGAGGCGGCTCAGGTGATGAATCCTCTATCACAAAGTTAGCCGTTGCAAAGTTGATATCTATCCTTCGCTATCATGATTTTTATGAGATGGTGAAGAAAGACGGCAGCGAGTATCGAAAATGGGCTAAGAAGCCTATTGAACATCCCCTTCCCTCAATTGACCAAGGAAAGTGGTTTGTTGATTGTACTACCGATTTATCATCTTATGAAATTGAACATGTGGCTAACATGTTGGTTAAGGTAAATGACAAAGCAACAAGCGCATTCATGCAACAAATTCGGAGGAGATTATCTATTTTAGAGCGCCCGTTGGTTACTGCGAGAGGCGAAGGAAAAAGTTATATCTATGCAAATTTTAATCCGAAGTATGCTCAATACGTTTTAACTATCCTTCGTACTTTCTACAACTTCTGTTTGCCATACAATTCATGGGATAAAGTGAAGGCTACACCAGCTCAAAGATTGGGGATTGCCGATAAACAATTTACGATGAAGGATATTATTTATTTTAAGTAGGTTCTGTTATCTTTCGTTGTTGATTTACTTTATTAAACTATTTGGAAGTTTTGTTGAACAAGTTGTAAATTTAACATTTTAAAGTAAGAGCATTTCTTTGTAATGAGAAATGCTTTTTATTTTTGTCAAAATTAAAAGGATATTTCAATAACAATAATAATATAATAAAAAACAATACAAATTTATTGTAAAACGATAAATCATGTGATAAAATCATGTTGCCATTAAATAAGTGAGGTGTTTTAAATGAATGTTAAACGAGGTTCAACCACTTTCTTAAAGGTAATTATTTTTCTGGCTGGAATCCCAGTTCTTGCATTGTGCATATTTTTGGTGCCTAAGATCGGGAATTTTGCTGGAGAATTGTATCCAGATATTGCTTATATGAAATCTCTCGTTTTAATCGATATGTACGCGGCAGCGATACCTTTTTACTTTGCTCTGTATCAAGCTTTTAAACTTTTAAGCTATATTGATAAGAACCAAGCGTTCTCGGAATTATCGGTAAAGGCTTTAAAGAATATAAAATACTGTGCCATCACGATCAGTACCTTGTACCTGCTAGGTATGCCACTCTACTATCTCATGGCGGAAAGAGTTGACCCTCCAGGTATCATACCAATCGGATTGGTCATTATTTTCGCCTCTATGGTGATCGCCGTTTTTGCTGCTGTTCTCCAAAGACTTTTACAAGAAGCTATTAATATAAAATCAGAAAATGATTTAACGATCTGAGGTGAATATCATGGCGATTATCATCAATGTTGATGTGATGTTGGCAAAAAGGAAAATGAGCGTAACAGAACTTTCGGAGAGGGTTGGAATTACTATGGCGAATCTTTCCATTCTGAAAAATGGGAAAGCAAAAGCGGTTCGTTTTTCAACATTAGAAGCGATATGTAAGACTTTGGATTGTCAGCCGGGTGATATTTTGGAGTACAAAAGTGACGAAGACACTTAATAAAAACAGACAACAACTTTCTTCAACCAACGGGATTAGATAGTGAAATTAAGCTATCCCTTCTCTGCGTTTATTATTGTTATTTAATTAGAGAATTCCATTGAGAATTGCATTGATATTAGTGACAAAAAATGTGATGTGATTTGCAATGTTTGCACCTCAAAAGGGAACCCGTTAGTATGACGCTGCACCTCTTTTTGTATGGAGGAATTTCTTATTGAACTAACGGTGCAGGTTACTTGAAGACGAACAACGGTCAGTAGAAAAATTATTTTGCGATTTTTGAAAGAATGTACAGGATATTTCTGGAATGATAAACTTAAGTAACCATTTAATAATGGATTGCAAAGTGTGATGCCTCCTTTATTTTGGATTAAATATAATGGGGGTAGCTGCCAATAACATATACCTATTTTTAAATTTGTTTTTGTCTATTTAAAATGGCGTACAAATTATGATAGGAGTGTAATAATGATTGAATTAAATACAGAAAGATTAAGACTAATTCCTCTAAGTGCAGAAAATCTGAAATTACTAATTGATAATCCAAAGGAAATGGAACTAAGGTTATCTTTAAGTGAATCAGATAGATTTTCTAGTCCGGAACTTAAACAAGCTATGGAAATAAGACTTTCAGAGCTGTTAGTTGATGAGGAAAATTATATATGGTATACCAATTGGTTAATCGTGTCGAAAGATAAAAACTGTAATGTTGGAGGAATAATGATAAAAGGTCTTCCAAATGAAAATGGTGAAGTAGTAATTGGTTACTATACTCTTCCTAAATATCAAGGAAACGGCTATATGACGGAAACTATTAATAATATGAAAAACTGGTTGTTAAATCAGTCCGATGTTATGTACGTTATTGCTGATACTGATAAAGATAATATTCCATCGCACAGGATATTAGAAAAATCAGGGGCGGAAATGTATAAAGAAACAGATGAATTATACTTTTGGAGATTCGTCTGAAAGAAGTTCCCTGAAAAAATTGGCTAAGAGTCATTATTTTATAAAGGTGGCTCTTTTTTACGGCATCTGTACAATGTTAATCAATAGAATGGCAAAACTTGATTCAACTAACGAGTGCTTCAGTTGAATCAGAAGCACAAAAAATGATCAAACTTTTTTATAAAAGAGTGATACATTAGAATATTTTAAGAGCGTGTTTTGATTAATCTTTTATCAAAACACGCTCTTTCTTTTTGTTCGTTTATTAAGGTTGTTCGTATTAATTTGTACAAACTTTATTGCAAAGCAACACTAAAGTATCCTTTGCAATATTGATATGCTTTTATATAAGATTTCATTATGCGTACCTTGCACAACATATTTCTCTTCCTCAAAGGAAAACACTATTTGTAACGACATTTCCATCACCAAATGTTGTAGCTATATCTCCTACCACTTTTCCATCTACTCATTTCATTTTGGAATGAGCGGGAACCACTTGTAAATATTGAATTGTTTCTTCCCTATAACCTGCAATTAGTGTGGTCTGAATATTTCTTTTCTGTATCATATTCCTGTTTTGATTTAATTCATCAAGAAAGTGATTTTGTGTTCTCATTTTTTGATAAGGTATGAATTCAATGAACGATCCTGTTTGTATAAAGAGTTATTATCACTACCATACTTATGACATTTTTTAAGGAACATGAAGCACCTTCCTTAGAATATAGTTAGGTATTTAAACAAAGCATTGAAATCAAATTTTTTGAAACACTATGTAATAATAATTGCTTTGAGTGGAAGGAAAATAAAATGTTTAAAAAAATAATACGTGTTGTTTGGATTGCGATTAGCATAGTAATTCTTCTGATTGTTTGGATGCATATGGATGTAACATTAGGACGACGAATGGAGGCTGAAAAAAATCAACCGAAAGAATATGGACAGCATTATAGTAATTTTCAATTATATATGGAGGGGAAACCTTTATATCAGCAGCTGTTTTCTGATATAAAGGAGGCGAAACATTCCATTTTCACTTATTTCTATATTATTTCTGATGATGAAAGTAGCCATGCATTTTTAAAGTTGTTGAAAGAAAAAGCAGAGGAAGGAGTCCAAGTATACTTATCGGTCGACTGGATCAATGATTTGTCATTCGAAAGAAAACTTAAAAATGAATTAAGAGCAAGTGGCGTTCATTTTACATATAGCAGAAAACCTGAATTTCCGTTCTTTTTCTATTCGCTACATCATCGTAATCATCGTCGTATTACAACGATAGATGGGAAGATAGGGTATAGTGGCGGTTTTAATATAGGTAATGAATATTTAGGAAAAGATAAGCGATTTGGATATTGGCGAGATTATCAAGTGCGCTTACAAGGAGAAGGTGTGAAAGATTTAGAAGAACAGTTTGTATTAGATTGGAAACGAGATACTTCTGAAGGAATAACACGAGCCTCTCAACATACTGTACCAGGGAAAACGTTACATACACTGTCTGCTTATAATGGTCATCATGTTGTTACAAAGTATATTGAATTAATAAACGAAGCAAAACAATCCATTGTGATTGCTACGCCGTATTTTATACCAAAAGATAAAGCGCTTATGAATGCTTTAATTCAAGCACGACAGCGTGGTGTTTTCGTTAAAGTGCTCTGGTCTTTCAAGCCGGATGTTCCGCTAATAAAAGAAGCGGCATATCCTTACATTCGCCAAGCGATTGAGAATAACATATCCGTATATGGTTATAAAAAAGGAATGTTCCACGGAAAAGCTATGGTGATTGACAATGAGACAACAGTTATGGGTACAACAAATTTCACTTCGCGTAGCTTTTATTTAAATGATGAAATGAATTTTTATATAAAGGGTGGTCCCATTCTTCAACAAGTGAACCAAGCATTAGCGCAAGATTTTCAAGATTCAAAAGAAATGACTTCATCATTCTTTGATGATCTATCATTTTTAGACCGATGCAAAGAAAAAATAGCAGGATTGCTTAATTATTATTTATAGGATTAGCGATGCGATGATTAAGAAGAGATTTGGTATGATTCCGCATTTCTTTTGTTTACCCAACATGAATAGCGGGGGAATGGATTTATTTCTCTCTTCCTAATTTCTCATGTAAGACCTTAAGCCATCACTGCACACGAAGTGATGGCCTGTATTAAGCCTTTATCGCTACTAAAGTAGGTATGTGTTCTATATAAAGAAAAGGAATATCTGGAGGGATTTTATACATGAGACAAAAGAAAATACGAGGCTTAAAAAGAAGGTATCGCACTTTCTTGAAGTATATTGCTGAAGATACTAATTATTTACCTAAATTTCATGATCATTCTTATTTAGATTGTTGGCAATTATAACTATCCTCCTGAAGAGGAGATACGGTTCATTAGAGAATTAAATTACCATAACTTCCGCTAAGTGGTGTTATGGTAACTAATTATAAATAGAGTAGACATGAATAAAAATATGATGGCTGTTTTTGATATGAAAAGAGGAAAGTAACAATCTTTGCTTTACTGGCAATGGGGCACTATTTCTATCGTTTTTTTTGTTATTTTTGCTCGGCCTGATTTTTTAAGAAAAAAGAAGTTGACATGAAAAATAAAATTGTGATATTATAAAATTTTGCTAAAAAAACACATGTATGTTAAACTTAAGAATGTTACCATATATGGGGGTGGATTATTTGTTTCAAATTGGCGATAACATTGTTTATCCAATGCACGGAGCAGGTATAATTAAAGCTATAGAAGAAAAGGAAATATTAGGGAAGAAACAACAGTATTATGTTATAAAAATGTCAATCAGTAATATGCAAGTAATGATTCCTACGGGTAAAATATTGAGTTCAAGTATACGCCCGGTTACTGATAGGATTGCATTAAAACACATAATACACATTTTTCAGCATGGAGAATCAGATAGATCACTTTTGTGGAAGCAAAGGTATAAATTGAATACAGAAAAAATAAAAACAGGTAAAATACAAGAAGGTGCTGAGGTTGTACGTGATTTAATGCGTATGAAGAAAGAAAAAGCACTTCATGGAAGCGAAAAAACAATGTTGGATAACGCGCATGAATTTTTGATTAGTGAACTGGAATTAATTGAAGGGATCACGGAAGATCAGATGAAAAGCTTCTGTTAAAGTTCATTATAGATAATATATTACGTTTTTAGAATGACCTGAATTTTCAATTTAACACATTATAATTATCATTAAAAAAATCATTTTAATGAAATGTAACTTCTTCAACTCACAGTTACAATAATAACCTCTTTTGCTATTTCTACAATCTAATCCATTTCTAATTTCTTTTACGAATGTTCAAAACTTCACCAAATAACTTGATAAAAATAGTAACTTGATTTTTTGCAATCCTGATTCACACTGGCACGGACAAGGAGCCGTAAGGATGGAAGAGAGGTAGGGCTTTCATTGTTTTAGGTATATATATCTAAGTCATTATTTCTAGAAGAACAAACAATCAATCTCACCTCTATCTTTAAGAATTTCTTACATCCACTGAGACAGTGAATAGTAATTGCTTATCTTCTTTACGTAAAAGAGATAAGCGAATTGGTAACATTATATGGTTAGCTACAAAAAAATGGTTTCTAGACATGGAAACCATTTTTAAATTCATTAACATAACGATAGTAAATTAAGCGACAAGAAGGAGTGCAGATATGAAAAACATGTTAACAAAAGAATTAAGTAACGAGTTAAAGAAGCGTAAATGTGTCACTTCTATTGTGGTTGAGCCTTATGAAAAACTTGAAGCAAAACTATGCTTAGTTGTTTAAGTAACGGGTGCTAATGGTGAGAAAGTTGTATTTTTACTACCGATAACACTTGATTATGTAAACGAAGAGTCCCTTCAGATTGTCTGAAGGGACTCTTCGAGGTTTCTGGATACATTGGCTGTTGATAAGGAAAATTATGTTAACTGGATTGTTTTAATAACAAAAAAAAATTATGATTCTATACTCTAACAGTTAAGATAATTATTTAGATTACTAATTCTGATATTTTGCTAATCTTTCTTCAGCATTTTTAGATAATAATATATTTAGCATCAAAATCATATTATTTGTTTCTTGGCGTGCATTCGCATATGCATCTTTAAAAGCGTCTTTGTTATTTTCTGGATTTTCAACAGCGGCTAGCTGCTCCCAGCTTTTCTTCATTATGCCACACTTCTCATACAATCCGATATCTGATTGAGATTGAGGAGCAGGGGCTGCATATTCGAAGCTGCCTCCTCTTTGAATGTATGAAAGAGCATCTTTAATTTCAGGACTTGAAAAATCTCCTTGTTTTCCAGGGACATCTAGTATTCTAAATACTGAAAATGAAACAAATACAGTTTTTATTAGTGCTCTTTCTAAATTTGTCGTCTCATCCCAAGTTCTATATTGAAAAGACGGATCATTGTAATCTGTAACAAATGAAAAAGCTTTCGGGATATATTCTTTTGGCAGATTTACAAGTGGTTCTTCCGTATTTAAATTAATGAAAGAATCTCCGTAATTAAAAATATTAGTACGCTTACCATCATCACTTGTTACACGGCGAATAGGATGCTCTGTATAGAATATATAACCATTCTTATCGACATGCTCCTTCAATTCCTCATCCTTAGTTTGTATACCAATTTGCCCTTCTTTTTTCTTTGGTTCTTCTTTACTTTCTTTTTTGGGAACTGTTACGTTATCCTTTTTTATTTCTTGCTTCGTTTCTACTGACTTTGCAGCTTCCTTTTCACCACAAGCAGATAATGTGAATATTGTGGTTATTAGTGTTAAAATTGACAAAGTTTTTCTATGTATCATATAAATCCCCTCCCATCCTTAATTATACATATTTCTCAAAAATAGTAACGTGGTTTCCAATGGTCTACAGCTGCTAATATTTATAAATCCATTAATAAATTTATAATCATTAATAAAAGACGAGAATTCCCCTTGAATACATTTTCCTTTTCCATACTGTTCACACACCTTTTGTAGAGTAATAGTATCAGTATGTCCAAGTTTTGGAGATTACTTGCAGATATTTTGAAGTTTTTGCACCAGAACCAGAATTATAGGAGCAGCTTTCTTTGTAGTTTAAAAATCTATTATAATAATGATGAAAATAAAAAAAGACGGTTAAGGCCGTCTTTTTTTATGCTATTGTAAATTTACCCCGCTATTCGCGGGCAGTAACACCCCCACTGATCAAAGTTTCACTTTATTTTTTATACTCATGATGATTGATATATTTTTAGGATCTATATTATATAAATCCATTTTGATTTTTCGACATATAGCCGCGGCTATGGATAACAAAAGGTGACCTGCACTCGTTTTCTCTCTTTGTTTTCACTGTGTCTGGGGCTGGAAAAGGATCTGACCGCTTCTATGCATGGCCGGATGCTCTCTCCCACCTAAAAAGAAGGAGTTTATGTCGGTTTTTTAATTTGTATTTATATAGTTTTTCTGATATTTGTAAAACGAAAAGATTTTGTTTGTGTGAAAAAGGTTAGTTTTCTTCTTCAAGTTTTGTTAACTCATGATTAATTAAGGTGCCGATATGCTCACCTGAGCAAATCTTTTTCATAACTCCTGGCTCATCAAAATTAAAGACATGTGCTGGTAAATGATAGTCCCGAGCAAGCAATAATGCTGACTGGTCCATTACTTGTATATTGTGGCGAACGACATCATTATAATTTAGCTGTCGATACATTTTTGCTGTCTTATCCCGTTTTGGATCACTTGTGAAGACACCGTCTACTCCTTGTTTTGCGACTAGAATTGCATCGCTGTTCACTTCTATTGCTCGCTGTACACTTGGGTAATCTGTCGTAACAAACGGTTGCCCATTTCCCCCGCCAAAAATGACTATATATCCTTTATCTAAATGATGAACTGCTCGTAAACGAATATAGGGCTCTGCAACAGCTGTAAAGGGAATGGAGGTCATAACGCGTACTTCTTTATCTGTCTTGCTTGATAGTACACCTCGTAACATTAAGCTATTTATAATTGTGCCTAATGTACCTATGTTATCTGCTTCTACACGATTAATGCCCCATGTCTCAGCCAAGTTCCCTCTGAAAATGTTACCTCCGCCTACTACAAGAGAAACTTCAATACCTAAATCTACAATCGACAAAATTTCATTTGCAATATGCTCTAAACGTCTAGAACCAAAACTGTTTCCATCTTGATCAGCGAGAGCGCCGCCGCTTAGTTTTATTAAAACACGTTTGTATGGCTTCATTATCGTTCCTCCTTGTAAAGTGAAACTTTTCTCAGTGGAGTGTTCATCCTTCACTGAGAATTAGCCCTCACCAATGGGGCTCTTATGACCAGTTTATTCCCCACCTAACTTTTTTGCTTCTTACAGAACTTTGAGCTTTGGGGGACTGTTCGTTAGTACGAGATAGATAGCAATAAAAAAGGAGCAGAGGCGAATGCCTTTGCTCCTTTACAAGAAAATGAAACGGAAAAGAAAGAGATGTAATGAAATCCTTCGTATATCGTTTCATATGACTCACTCCTTTTCGCCTCATTTATTTTTAAATAAACTTATTTTTTAGATTATACAAAATAAGTTAGTGATTAATCAATGTTATTTTTTGATTGTTTATCCCACATTAACGGGCAGTAATACCCCACTGATCAAAGTTTCACTTTATTGATGAAGGATATCAATGAACATTTTAAGAAAAATATTTGAATGTTTTGTGACAAACTTGTAGGTTTTTGTCTGATTTTGTAGGTTAGCCTGTAACATGTGGGTATGCTTTTATAAATATAAATGAAAGCGTTCGCATGAAGGGGATGAAAATACGTGAAAAAATTCGGATTGGCAACACAAATTTTTGTAGCGCTTGTTTTAGGGATTGTAGTAGGGGCAATCTTTTATGGTAATAAAACAGCAATTTCTTATATCACACCAATTGGAGATATATTTATTCATTTAATTAAGATGATTGTGGTACCAATTGTTATTTCAGCACTGATTGTTGCGGTAGCTGGTGTAGGGGATATGAAAAAGCTTGGGAAGCTAGGCGGGAAGACAATTCTTTATTTTGAAATTATCACGACAATTGCAATTTTGATGGGATTAATTGCAGCAAACGTGTTCCAGCCAGGAACGGGCGTTGATATGAGTAACTTACAACAAAGTGACATTTCATCATACAAAGAAACAGCTGATGCAACGCAGAAAAAAGGTTTTGCAGAAACAATTGTTCATATTGTACCGACAAACGCAATTGAATCAATGGCAAAAGGTGATTTATTACCGATTATTTTCTTCTCGGTGTTATTTGGTTTAGGAGTTGCAGCAATTGGTGAAAAAGGTAAACCAGTTTTTAATTTCTTTGAAGGTGTGCTCGAAGCGATGTTTTGGGTCACAAACCAAGTTATGAAATTTGCTCCGTTTGGTGTATTTGCACTTATCGCTGTCACGGTTGCAAAGTTTGGTGTGGGAACGCTTCTTCCATTAGGAAAATTAGTGCTAGCAGTATATGTAACAGTTATACTATTTGTTATTATCGTATTAGGTATCAATGCAAGAATGGTGGGAGTAAACATCTTCACCTTAATGAAAATTTTAAAAGAAGAGCTTATTCTTTCATTCACGACAGCAAGTTCAGAGGCTGTCTTACCAAATATAATGAGAAAAATGGAGGAGTTCGGCTGCCCGAAGGCAATTGCATCTTTCGTTATTCCAACGGGTTATACGTTTAATCTAACCGGATCGGCCATTTATCAAGCATTAGCAGCATTATTTGTAGCACAAATGTACGGAGTACCAATGTCACTAACGGAGCAAATTACGTTGCTATTCGTTCTAATGTTAACGTCTAAAGGGATGGCTGGTGTTCCTGGAGCTTCATTTGTTGTTGTATTAGCAACATTAGGATCAATGGGGCTACCGTTAGAAGGTATTGCTTTAATTGCTGGTATCGACCGCATTTTAGATATGATTCGCTCGTCTGTCAATGTGTTAGGAAACGCATTAGCAGCCATTGTCATGTCAAAATGGGAAGGCGAGTTTGATCATGAGAAAGCACAGCGTTATGTAGAAAATGTGAAACAAACAGAAGCAGCATAAAAAATAGATAAGGAGTGAAGAAACATGGCAACAATTACTGAAACTACAAAAAATGTACGAATTGAAAAAGACTTTTTAGGTGAAAAAGAAGTACCAATGCATGCGTATTACGGTGTTCAAACAATGCGTGCGGTAGAAAACTTCCCAATTACAGGTTATAAAATTCATGAAGGATTAATTAAAGCTTTTGCAATTGTAAAAAAGGCAGCTGCACTTGCTAATACTGAAGTAGGACGATTGGAATTTAAAAAAGGCGGCGCAATTGCAGACGCAGCACAAGAGATTCTTGAAGGGAAATGGCATGATCATTTCATTGTTGATCCAATTCAAGGTGGAGCTGGAACTTCTATGAATATGAACGCAAATGAAGTCATTGCCAATCGTGCTCTTGAATTATTAGAACTGGAAAAGGGAAACTATCATTATATTAGTCCAAATAGCCATGTAAATATGGCACAGTCAACAAATGATGCATTCCCAACAGCAATTCATATTGCAACGTTAAATCTATTAGAAGATTTGCTACAAACAATGGGATATATGCATGATGTGTTTGAATTAAAAGCAGAGCAGTTTGATCATGTGATTAAAATGGGACGCACTCACTTGCAAGATGCTGTACCAATTCGTCTTGGACAAGAATTTAAAGCATATTCACGAGTGCTTGGGCGTGATATGAAACGAATCCAGCAATCTCGTCAGCATTTATATGAAGTAAATATGGGGGCGACAGCTGTTGGTACAGGGTTAAATGCTGATCCAGCGTATATTGAGGCTGTAGTAAAACATTTGGCTTCTATTAGTGAGCTTCCTCTTGTTGGAGCAGAAGATTTAGTAGATGCAACGCAAAATACAGATGCTTATACTGAAGTATCAGCTGCACTGAAAGTATGTATGATGAACATGTCCAAAATTGCGAATGACTTACGCTTAATGGCATCTGGTCCACGTGTTGGACTAGGAGAAATTATGCTCCCATCTCGTCAACCTGGTTCATCTATTATGCCAGGAAAAGTAAACCCTGTTATGCCGGAAGTGATTAACCAAATAGCATTCCAAGTTATCGGGAACGATCATACGATTTGCCTTGCTTCAGAAGCGGGTCAATTAGAGCTAAACGTAATGGAACCAGTACTTGTCTTTAACTTACTTCAATCAATTAGCATTATGAACAATGGATTCCGTGTCTTTACAGATAATTGCCTAAAAGGTATTGAAGCGAATGAAGGACGCTTGAAAGAGTATGTTGAGCAAAGCGTTGGGGTTATTACAGCTGTAAATCCGCACATTGGATATGAAGCGGCGGCTCGTGTAGCAAAAGAAGCGATTGCAACGGGACAATCTGTTCGTGAGCTTTGCCTGAAAAATGATGTGTTATCACAAGAAGAATTAGATTTAATTTTAGACCCATATGAAATGACGCATCCGGGTATTGCTGGTGCAGCTCTTTTAAAGAAAAATTAAAAGAGGGGGGACTTTCCCCTTTTTTTTGTTTACAATATAGAAATGGAGTAAAGTGAAACTTTTCTCAGTGGGGGTTGTCTTCATCACACGCTGAGAATTAGCTCTCACCAATCGTGCTCTTACGGTTAGTTTATCTCCCACCAAAGTTCCTTGCTTCCTGCAGAGTTTTGAGGTGGAGATATTGCTGTCCGTTCGTGCGGGGTAAATAGATAAAGGTAGGGATGGTATGAGTAAATTTATAGTTTCCTCTAATGGTACGTTAGAAACGACATTACGAGGAGTAGAAGTATTAGCAACACCGCTTTTAAATAAAGGAGTCGCTTTTACAACAGAGGAAAGAGAAGAATTAGGATTAAAAGGGTTATTACCACCAGCGGTGTTAACGTTAGATGAGCAAGCACGCCGTGCGTATGAACAATTTTGTTCACAGCCAGATGATTTACTAAAGAATGTATACTTAACAGCATTGCATGATCGTAATGAAGTATTGTTTTATCGTTTACTTACAAATCATTTACGAGAGATGCTTCCAATTGTGTACACACCCACTGTCGGTGTGGCAATTCAAAGATATAGTCATGAGTATCGTAAACCACGTGGGGTATATTTATCAATTAATGATCCGTCTGGCATTGAAGAAGCATTTTCTAACATCGGTGCAACAGCGGAAAATATTGATTTAGTCGTTGTCACAGACGGTGAAGGTATTTTAGGAATTGGTGACTGGGGTGTAGGTGGTATTAATATTGCGATTGGAAAGCTTGCTGTTTATACAGCGGCAGTTGGTATCGATCCGAGCCGTGTGCTTCCTGTTATTTTAGATGTTGGGACGAACCGCGAAGATTTGTTAAATAATCCATTTTACATCGGAAATCGCCACCCTCGTATAACAGGAGACGCATATGATACGTTTATTGATACGTTTGTAAAGGCTGTATGTAATAAGTTTCCGAATGCGTTATTGCACTGGGAAGATTTCAGCTCACGTAACGCACGCAAAATTTTAGATAAATATCGTGACAATGTATGTACATTTAACGATGATATACAAGGAACAGGTGCTGTTTCACTTGCAGCAGTATTATCGGCTGTGAAAGCTTCTGGAGTTCCGCTTTGTGAACACCGCGTTGTTGTTTTTGGAGCTGGTACTGCTGGAATTGGAATTGCAGATCAAGTGCGAGATGCAATGGTTCGTTCAGGTTTATCAAAGAAAGAAGCAAATAATCGTTTCTGGTGTATTGATCGTAATGGTTTACTTACTGATAATATGGAAGACCTTCTTGACTTCCAGCGTCCTTATGTACGTGAAAAATCAGAAGTGCAAGAGTGGAAACAAAATGAAATAATTGGACTTGCAGAAGTTGTGAAACATGTACAACCAACTATTTTAATTGGTACATCAACAGTAGCTGGTGCTTTTACAGAAGAAATTGTTAAAGAAATGGCTTCTCATACAGAAAGGCCAATTATTTTACCGATGTCTAACCCAACGCCACTTGCAGAAGCAAAGCCGGTTGATTTGATAAATTGGACAGAAGGACGAGCACTTGTGGCAACGGGAAGTCCATTTGAGCCAGTTACATATAATGGTGTAACGTATGTAATCGGACAATCAAATAATGCGCTTATCTTCCCGGGTCTTGGGCTAGGAACAATTGTTGTTCGCGCGAGTGTAATGACAGATGGTATGTTTGCAGCAGCTGCAGAAGCGGTAACGAACATGGTAGATACAAGTCAGCCTGGTGCACCAATTCTCCCGGAAGTAGAAGAACTACGTAACATTTCAGAGATAGTTGCGATTGAGGTAGCGAAAGTTGCAGTTGCTGAAGGTGTTGCTCGTGAGGAGTTAACTGATAACGATATCAGGAAGGCTGTCCAAGCTGCCATGTGGAAACCTGAATATCGTCCTATAAAAGCAGTTGAAAAGGTAACAATATAAAAAATGGAGCCCGTTTATGATATAAACGGGCTTTCCTTATGATGTTTCAAGAATAACAGTATAGCTAGGAATACTAAAAAATAGGAAGTGGCATCTTTGAACTGGAATCAATTGTGGAAGAAAGATATTTCCCTTTTAATCATTTTAGTTTTGATAGTTCCCATAGCTGGAGAACTAAATTTCCATCCATTTAATGATACATTTCGCGTTAGCTTTGGAACACCGATTTTTTTCTTTTTGCTATTATTTCTACGGAAAATACCAGCTGCTTTAGCAGGTATACTTGTCGGTATATCTGTTGTGATATTTCGCGTTGGTCTTGATTGGATGATGCAAGGTTCCTTTTATTTATCAGATTCTTTTTATATGCGTTATCCTGTCTTCTTTTACTATTTCATTTATGGGAGCCTTTTTTCACTATGTAAAGTAAATAGATTCCATCAAAAACCGTTACTAATAGGGTGCTTTGGGATTACACTTGAAATTGTCTCGAGTATGTCAGAACTTGCTTTTTATCACTTCTTTGTGCTTGGCACGGCGATTACAGTTTCAGAAATAAATAAAATTATTATTATTGCTATTTTTCGAAGTTTTTTTGCTCTCGGTTTTCTGAATATGATGAGTTTGTATGAAGCGAAGTTAAAAGAGGCACAGGTTCGGAAAGAAAATGAAAAAATGTTTATGCATCTTTCTAATTTATATGTGGAATCTATTCATTTGAAGAAGACACTGCAAAATGCGGAAATGATTACACAGGAAGCATATCAATTATATCGAAACTTACAAAAGACAAACATGGAAAACGGTGAAAGAGATATAGTGGAATATAGTAAAAAAGCACTAAAAATTGCAGGAGAAGTACACGAAATTAAAAAAGATAATCAAAGGATTTTTGCGGGATTATCAAAGCTTCTTTTAGATAAAAACCTTTCAGAATACATAGAGGGACATGAACTAGCAGAAATGATCGTAAGGATTAATGAGAAGTATGCACAGTTATTGGAAAAAGAAATCAAATTCTGCAAACAGATAGAAGGAGAGCATTCCGAGTATCATGTATACAATGTTTTGTCGATTTTAAATAACCTAGTTGCGAATGCGGTTGAAGCAATTGACAAGGTTGGTACAATTACGATAACTGCCAAAAGGAAAGAAGAGTTCGTGACATTTGAAGTAATAGATGATGGTCCCGGTATTCCATTGAAGTATAAGGAGCTAGTATTTAAGCCTGGTTTTACTTCGAAATATGATCAAACAGGAACACCATCAACGGGGATTGGACTCTCCTATATAAAAGAGATGGTGACGGAACTTGGAGGAGAAGTTATACTACAGAGCGGAGACAATGAAAGAGGCTGCAGATTTATTGTGCGGCTGCCGGAGTCTAGTTTAGCTAGGGAAGGGTGATCGGATGTTTTATTATATCATAGATGATGACGAAGTATTTCGTTCTATGTTATCGCAAATTATTGAAGATGAAGATCTTGGAGAAGTAGTAGGAGAAGCGGAAGATGGGGCCTTAGTAGAAGTCGATCAATTAAATTTTAAAAAAGTAGATATTTTATTTATTGACTTATTAATGCCAATTCGAGATGGAATTGAAACGGTTCGTCAGATTGTGCCATCGTTTACAGGGAAAGTAATTATGATCTCTCAAGTGGAATCAAAGCAACTAATCGGTGAAGCATATTCCCTTGGTATTGAATACTATATTACAAAACCTCTTAATAAAATCGAAGTTGTATCGGTTGTACAAAAAGTGATGGAGCGTATTCGGTTGGAACGTTCTATTCAAGATATCCAAAAGTCATTGAATAACGTATTTCAATGGGAGCAGCCTAAAGTACGAAGTGAACCACTACTAGAAGAGAAAAAAATTACTGATTCTGGACGGTTTTTATTATCGGAACTCGGAATCGCTGGAGAGAATGGAAGTAAAGATTTACTTAGTATGCTGGAATATTTATTTGGACTGGAAAAGGAACAAACATTTGAATATGGATTTCCAGCTTTAAAAGATATTTTTCAATATATCACGGTTAAAAAATTAGGAGAAGTAGCTTCAGAAGCAGAGATTGATAAAGAGAGAAAAGCTTCGGAGCAACGGGTACGCCGAGCGATTTATCAGTCATTAAACCACTTAGCTTCCCTTGGTTTAACCGATTTTTCGAATCCGAAGTTTGAAAGCTATGCCCCGAAATTTTTTGACTTTACAATTGTCAGAAAGCGTATGACAGAAATGACAAAAGAAGGAATAATAGCATCGGGTCATACAAGGATTAACACGAAGAAATTTATTCAGGTGCTATATTTTGAAGCGAAGCGGTTAACTCAAATAGATTAAATAAAAGAAGGTGTTTATAAATTAAACGCCTTCTTTTATTTAAATTTAGAATCATCAGAATTATCAGTTGTTATATTTAGTAATAAAAGGTTATAATTGGTTTTATATAAAATTTGTTATGTCATATATATGTAAGGATGTGAATAGAAAACAAGATGATAAGTACAATTGTTAGTTATTTGTTGCTTGGAGTTTCTCTTTCAGCACCAGTTGGTCCGATCAATGTTGCTCAGATAAATAAAGGGATGAAAAATGGTTTTTTAAGTGCATGGCTCGTAGGTGTGGGGGCAATGTCAGCAGATATAATTATGATGCTCTTAATTTATTTTGGTGTTTCTGTTTATTTAACAACTCCTATCGCTAAGCTCACCATTTGGGTATTTGGTTTCTTTACACTTTTATATCTTGGATACGAAAGCATAAAAGATGCCTCTAAAAAAGTAGAGAATCAAGGGGTTGGAGAAAGAGAACATCCAATGAAATCATTTGTTTCAGGGTTCCTTATTGCGATTTCGAATCCACTCAATATTGTATTTTGGATTGGAATTTACGGAGCTGTTTTGACAAGTGCAATTGGTACAGTAGGAAAAGAACAAGCATTGTATTATAGCATTACAATATTTGTTGGGATTATGATTTGGGATTTATTTATGGCGACTTCTATTCATTTTGGTAGACGGTTTGTAAATGATCGTATCATGAAATGGATTTCTGTTTTTGCTGGAGTTGTATTAGTTGGGTTTGGGATGTATTTTGGGTATGAGGCAGTTAGAGGAATTGGAGAGCTTATATAAGAGGAGGATTGCGTTGTGAGGAGGCAATCCTTTTTTTATGATCAGAAAATGTAATGTGTTTTATGTTATTTTACAAATTAACCAATAAAAAGGAGTTGTTTTTTTGAAAGTAATCAAATGCCCTCAATGCGAAGGCGAGGATATTAAAAAAGGTGTAATTAAAGGAGCGAATACAGCTGTTCATATGTTTCCCGTAAACAATCTAAGAAGCAAATCTTCACCGATATCAGCCGAATATTGTAACAATTGCGGATACATTTTATCTCTTTATGTGGTTGAACCCAAGAATTTAGGATAGCACTTGCTATCCTTTTTCATTAATCCTAAACTATACCCCTTAAAACATTAACTGTTATTTTACTTGATTATTGTATTACAACGAAAGTAATTGTTATTTTATATTTACGTGTATAACATGTAAAATGTTGTATAAGAGTAGATGAAAACATTAGAAATGTCTGTATTCTAATGTTTTTTCAATATAACTTTTAAAATGGTAAATTTTTATTTCTAGGGAAGGGTCGAAATAATGAGTTTTGCATTAAATAAATCAATTATTAAACAGTTATGTGGAGAAACCTCATACAAAAGAGGTGAGGCTTATTATCAATCAAAAAAAGTTACTATCAAGAATTATGATGCTGACGGAGATAGTTGTGAAGCGACAGTGAAGGGGAATGGAGATTTTTATGTCACAATAGAGAATGCTAATAATGGTAATATTGCTGCCAAATGCAGCTGCCCTTCATTAGCTTCTTTTGATTCATACTGCCAACATATCGCAGCTGTATTATTATATATCAATAATTTTCAACAAACTGGACAATCGATAGAGTCTAATGATTCCAATTCAAAAAAGGATTTGATAAATGGTTTGTCTAGAGATATTCAATTAGCGAATGGGATGTTAGATTTATTCGGTGAAAAGCCACTACGTCCGAAAAGTAAGCAACATCGATTTGATACACGGAAGATGCTTGATGTGGAATTTACTTGTATTCCAGTTGCTTCAAGAAATGGGGGAGCGTTGATTGGCATCCAGGTGAAGCTTGAGAAGTTACACCCTATATATCAAATTAGAGGGTTTCTTAATAGAGTAGAACAAAGAGAGTCTTTCGTATGTTCAAATGATTTTACCTATACGCCGGATGCTCATAGCTTTCAACAAGAAACAGATGCTGTTATTCAACAACTTATTCAAATCTATCACAATGAAAAAATGTATTTAGAATCGTTGCAAATGAGCTCTGAACAAGATGAAAGTATGATTTTAATTCCACCTGCTTCATGGAATCATATTCTTTCATTGCTTTCGACTACCCCATTTGTAACGATTGAGCATGATAGGAAATCATTTCATGGCATACATATCTCGAAAGAGTTGTTACCTATCGATTTTGAGTTCAATAAAGGTACAAATGGTGGATATATACTTCAGATTGATGGTTTATATCAAGTTCAGGTAATGGATACATATGGTTATGCTCTTTCTAGAGGGCGGTTATATCGTTTAAATGATGAGGATTGTAATCGACTTGTTGAATTAAAGAGAATGATGCACCATTCACAAAGTAATCAATTTCATATTCCAAATAAGAAAATGGAACACTTTGTAGAAAAGGTAGTACCAGGTTTGATGAAACTTGGAAACGTTCGAATTGACGAGGTTGTATCAGAGCGGATTGAACAAACACCTCTTAAAGCGAAATTATTTTTAGATCGAGTTAAGAATCGTTTATTGGCAGGGCTAGAATTTCAATATGGAAATATTGTAATCAATCCGTTAGAAGAGGATGGACAACCTTCTGTACTTAATCGGGATGAGAAAAAAGAACAAGAAATTTTAAAAATTATGAATGAGAGTGCCTTTGCCAAGACTGAAGGCGGTTATTTTATGCATAATGAGGAAGCAGAATATAATTTCTTGTATCATGTTGTTCCGAAGTTAAAGAGTTTGGTCCAGATTTATGCAACTACTGCTATAAAGTTACGGATTCATAGAGGAAATAGTGCACCTATCATAAGGGTGGAGAGGAAAGAGCGAATTGATTGGCTATCATTCCGCTTTGATATAAAAGGAATTCCTGAATCAGATATCAAAAATGTACTGGCTGCACTTGAAGAAAAACGTAAATATTATCGATTAGCAAATGGTTCATTATTATCGCTGGAAAGTAAGGAATTTAATGAAATTAACCAATTCATAAAGGAATCGGGTATCCGAAAAGAAATATTACAAGGTGAGGAAGTGAGTGTACCCTTAATTCGTAGTATGAAATGGATGGATTCACTTCGGGAAGGAAATGTTTTGAGCTTGGATCAATCGGTTCAAGAGTTGATGGGAAATATTCAAAATCCTAAAAATCTAAAATTTACTGTACCAGATAGTTTAAATACGGTACTTCGAGAGTATCAAAAATATGGATTTGAGTGGATGAAGACACTTGCATATTATCGTTTTGGAGGCATTTTAGCAGATGATATGGGCCTTGGAAAAACACTGCAAAGCATTGCTTTTATCGTTTCCGTCTTGCCTGAAATTCGCGAGAAGAAGTTACCTGTATTAGTTGTATCTCCTTCTTCATTAGTCTATAACTGGCTTAGTGAACTGAAGAAATTTGCTCCAGATATACGAGCTGTTATTGCTGATGGGAATCAAGTAGAGAGACGAAATATTTTAAAAGATGTTACAAAATTTGACGTAATTATTACGTCGTACCCTTTATTACGAAGGGATGTAAAGTTATATGCACAACCATTCCATACGCTATTTCTTGATGAGGCACAAGCGTTTAAAAACTGTACGACGCAAACAGCAAAAGCAGTTAAAACGATTCAAGCTGAATATCGTTTTGCACTCACTGGAACACCAGTAGAGAATTCATTAGAAGAACTTTGGTCTATTTTTTATGTAGTGTTTCCAGAGTTACTACCAGGAAGAAAAGAATTTGGAGATTTGAGGCGTGAAAACATTGCAAGACGAGTGAAACCGTTTATACTACGTCGTTTGAAAGAAGATGTACTAAAAGAATTACCAGAGAAAATTGAGCACTTACAATCTTCCGAACTGCTTCCAGAACAGAAAAAATTATATGCAGCTTATTTGGCAAAGTTGAGGCAAGAAACATTAAAGCATTTAAACAAAGATACATTGCGTAAAAATCAAATTAGAATTCTAGCTGGTTTGACACGACTTCGTCAGTTGTGTTGCCATCCAGCTTTGTTTGTCGATGACTACAAAGGAAGTTCAGCTAAATTTGAACAGCTACTGGAAATTGTAGAGGAGTGCAGGAGTACAGGAAAGAGGATCCTTATATTTTCACAATTCACGAAGATGCTTTCAATTATTGGACGTGAGTTGAACCGTCAAAGCGTACCTTATTTCTACCTAGATGGGAATACACCGGCCTTTGAGCGTGTAGAGTTATGCAACCGATTTAACGAAGGAGAAGGGGACTTGTTCCTTATTTCTTTAAAAGCTGGTGGCACAGGGCTGAATTTAACCGGTGCTGATACGGTCATATTATATGATTTATGGTGGAATCCTGCTGTCGAGCAGCAAGCGGCAGACCGTGCTTATCGGATGGGACAAAAGAATACTGTGCAAGTTATTAAGTTAGTAGCACATGGCACAATTGAAGAAAAAATGCATGAGCTCCAGGAGAAAAAGAAGAACTTGATTGAAGAAATCATTGAACCGGTGCAAGAGAAGTTGTCGTCTATTACGGAGGAAGAGATTAGGGATATTTTGATGATTTGAGGAAAACGTATCCTGTACTTACCTCTGTTAGAAACGCCTAAAAGAAAGGGTTACGATATTGTGATTCACATATGACCTGGAAAGATCTACAAGAGGTCCGGCGCATCGCCATCAAGAAAATATAAATTTGTAACCAAATAACAAAAAAACGCTATCCTTTTTGTGGAAATATACAAAAAGAATGACGTTTTTTATGAATTTATCGATTTCAGATGAAATGCAATGGTTTTCTAATGAATTAAAACGCACTGCTAAGCATAGCCCATAGCATTCCATTTTGGAAATCCGCTTAGCAGTGGGACTTTTTATCCCGCTATTTGCGGGCAGTAATACCTCCGCCTCAAAATTCAGCAAGAAGTCAAGAAGGTTAGGTGGGGGATAAACAGAATGTACTATTTACAAATACATAAAATATATTAAAAACATAGTACAAATCTATTACCCACTTAATAGATTTAAAATCCTATAGGTTTTGGAGGAAGACATATGCAAAAAAAAGTTCTTTTGTTTACAGATTTAGGAATTGACGATGCATTTGCTATTTTATATACCTTTTTTCGTAAGGATATTCAACTGGTAGGCATTGTAGCTGACTATGGGAATGTATCAAGGGAAAAGGCTATATGGAATATTAACTATTTAAAGTATATTGGGGGAAGGCAGGAGATACCTGTTTTTCTTGGTGCTTCTGTCCCTTTAACAGGTATAGCTGTTAAGTCTTTTCCAGAAGTGCATGGGGAAGCTGGGCTAGGACCTATCATTCCTCCTCAAATCACTTCGCCTGTTTATCCTATCCATGATATTTATCAGATTATAGATTCAAACTTGGACAATCTAACCATTATTAATCTAGGAAGACTTTCTTCTTTGGCAACCGCATTTGTTTTAAACTTAGCTAAGATGCAGGATGTGAAGGAATACATTTGTATGGGAGGGGCTTTTTTTTATCCCGGAAATGTGACAGCCGTGGCTGAAGCTAACTTTTACTCAGATCCTTATGCAGCAAATCTAATTCTGCAGTATGCTAAGAATTTGACAATTATTCCGTTAAACGTTACGCAAAGTGCGATTATTACACCTGAAATGGTTCAACAAATCGATACGTTTCATCGTAACACACAGGATCCAGTAGGACTCATCATTAAACCTATGTTGGATTACTATTATAATTTCTACTCCAAATCGAATCCCGATATACAAGGAAGTCCTGTGCATGACTTTGTAACAATATGGTATCTGTTAAATCCAGATGCGGTTCGCCTCTCAAAAGTACCTATTAAAGTAATACCTGATCAAGGAGAGGGATTCGGTCAAAGTATTGCCGATTTTCGTTTTACGACAAATCCAGGTTATAAAACACATAGTGTGGCTTTTCAGTTTGATTATGAAAGATTTAGGAGAGATATTATGGAAACTTTCTTAAAGAAGAGACTGTAGCGCATGTTAGATAAAGTGAAGATTTCGATAATGGGTGTTATGTCAAATACATACAAATAGGAGAGACTGAATGACACAAGAGGATAATCTTTTACGTTTGTTAGAAATAATTTCAAAGGTCAAAACAGGTACAAGATTTATCTTAGGGATAGATGGCCTAAGTCGCTCAGGAAAGACAACACTTGTGAAGAAACTTAGTGGAAAACTTCAGGAAGAATTAATTCATGTATCTATCTTTCACATAGATGATCACATCGTTGAGCGAAAAAAACGTTACAATACTGGTAATGAAGAGTGGTTTGAACATTACTACTTACAATGGGATGTAAAATGGCTACAAGGAAATTTATTTAAAATCTTAAAAACATCTAAAGGGATCCGTCTTCCTTTCTATGAAAATAAAACGGATACACATGAAATTAAGAATATAGCACTGCCTGAAACAGGAGTTATCATAATTGAGGGCGTCTTTTTACAGCGTAGAGAATGGAAAGATTCCTTTGATTGCTTAGTTTATTTAGATTGTCCACGAGACCAAAGGTTTTCCCGTGAAAGTAAATACACACAAGAAAATCTTGCAAAATTCAAACAAAGGTACTGGATGGCTGAAGAGCATTATTTAAAAACTGAATTCCCTAAGGAACGGGCCAATTTAGTTTTAAAAGTATAGTAAAATCGATATAAGGAGCTAATTGCCGAGAGTGATGTCTTATGTAAATTAACTTTGTATATCTTATTCATTTTGAATTAGTGATAAAGTGAAGGGTAGTAATTTATTCGAAATAATGGTAGAACTGTTTAGACGTGAAGAAAGGGGCTGATTTGTTATGAGAATTCAAGATTCTATTTATGGAGATTTTGTTTTAGAGCCAGTTCTTGCAGAATTGATCTATACTAAACCCATTCAAAGACTTAAAAATATCCATCAAGGTGGAGCAAGCTATTTAGTAAATTCAAAATGGAATGTAACTCGGTTTGATCATTCTGTTGGTGTCATGTTATTAATTAAAAAGTTAGGTGGCTCTATAGAAGAACAAATAGCAGGATTATTGCATGATATTTCGCATACAGCTTTTTCTCATGTAATAGACTTGGTTCTAGATAATGCAGAGCAAAATTATCATGAACAAATATTTGAGGAAATTCTTATGTCATCTGAAATCCCTTCCGTTTTAAAGGAGCATGGGATTAAACTTGAATCTATATTACCGATAGAAAGATGGTCTTTATTAGAACAGCCACTCCCTTTGCTTTGTGCAGACCGCATAGACTATACACTTCGTGATTTGGCTACGTATAATATGATTCCTTTAGACAAAGTTTCCTATTTTGTAGATACCTTAAGAATCATTGACCAAAAAATATGTGTGGAGTCTATTGATGCAGCAGAATGGTTTGTAGAAGCTTATTATACCGAAGTAATTGACTTTTTTCTGCATCCATTAAACGTATATGGATATGCTATGCTAGCAGATATATTAAAAATAGCGATGAAGAAGCAAATCATTCAATTGAATGATTTATTATTAGATGATTTTACTGTATGGAAGAAGTTGCTTAATAGTCGTGATGATGAAATTTTAAGTAGAATAAGGAATCTTGATAAGAAAGTGATAAGCGATGAAGATGATTATGACATACATCAAAAGAAAAAGGTCCGAATCATTGACCCTTTAGTTCTTGTAGAGAATAGTCAACTTAGGAAGGCTACAGAACTTTCTAACAAAGTAGTAGAATTAAACCAAAAAGCTTTCGAAAAATCATTGAAAGGAACATTTGTTAAAGTTCTAGATGCTTAAGGTTTCGTTACATGTATATAAATCCATTTTGATTTTTCGACATATAAGCTGCGGCTATGGATAACAAAAGATCACCTGCACTTGTTTTCTCTCTTTGTTTTCACTTGGCATGGGGCAGGAAAAGGATCTGACCGCTTCTATGCATGGCCGGATGCTCTCTCCCACCTAAAAAGAAGGGGTTTATGTCGGTTTTTTAATTTGTATTTATATAGGTGGGGCCTTGATTATGAGACGAAAGGTAGCCTTTTAAAGACTTTCTTTTTTTATGGTTGCATACAAATATTGTCATAAACAAAATCTATTAATAAAGCCATAATATAAAGAATTGAAACACATTTAAAAATTTTTTGTTGACTTTCTTGTTTTTTTGTATAGAATAATCATTAATAAAATGTTTCAGAGATGTAACAACAAAACGACTGTGAAGGGAAGAGTAGTAATAGGACGTAGTCAAAGCGAATCGGGGGCGGTGTGAGCCTGATACGAAGCCTATTATGAAGAACCTCCTGGAGTCGCTAACCGAAATCCTTTAGAGGGAAAGTAGACTTAGCCGGGTACTTCGCCGTTACAAGAAGAACAGTATCGAGATCTCTCTAATCTCCGTACTGAATAAGTGAGCAACCTCTGTTGCTAATTTGGGTGGTACCGCGGAACCAAAGCCTTTCGTCCCAGTTTTTTTGGGAAAGAAGGGCTTTTTTTATTGGTTTCTTTCCACTACATCCAAACATTTTAGGAGGAAAACAACATGTATCAATCATTAATGACAGTAAGAGAGACACAAATCGCAATTAAGGAAGTTAAAACATTTTTTGAGGATCAATTAGCAAAACGCCTGGAGTTATTCCGCGTCTCTGCACCATTATTCGTAACGAAAAAGTCAGGCTTAAACGATCACTTAAACGGTGTGGAACGTCCAATTGAATTTGATATGCTGCATTCAGGAGAAGAGTTAGAAATTGTACACTCACTAGCAAAATGGAAACGATTTGCATTACATGAATACGGATATGAAGCTGGTGAAGGTTTATATACAAACATGAACGCGATTCGTCGTGATGAAGAACTTGATGCAACACATTCCATTTATGTTGACCAATGGGACTGGGAAAAAATCGTCCAAAAAGAATGGCGTACAGTGGATTACTTACAAGAAACAGTACGAACA
Organism: Bacillus sp. DX4.1; assembly: GCF_030348195.1. Lineage (NCBI taxonomy): Bacteria > Bacillati > Bacillota > Bacilli > Caryophanales > Bacillaceae > Bacillus > Bacillus sp. DX4.1. The sequence goes on from NZ_JAUCFT010000008.1 coordinate 1,806,613, forward strand.
ATTTATGGAATATTTAAAGATTTAGAAGATCATTTATTTGAAAAATATCCGTTCCTTGGTAAGTACTTACCGGAAGATATCGTATTTATCACATCTCAAGAGCTAGAAGATAAATACCCAGAATTAACACCGAAAGATCGTGAACATGCAATCGCAAAAGAACACGGCGCAGTCTTTATTATCGGAATTGGAGATGTACTTCGTTCAGGTGAAAAACATGATGGACGTGCTTCTGACTATGACGATTGGAAATTAAACGGAGATATCTTATTCTGGCATCCAGTATTACAAGCTTCATTTGAATTATCATCAATGGGTATTCGCGTTGATAGTAAATCGCTTGACGAACAATTAACAAAAAAAGGTGAAGATTTCAAACGTGACTACGATTTTCATAAAGGGATTTTAGAAGATGTACTTCCTCTTACACTAGGCGGTGGTATTGGACAATCGAGAATGTGCATGTACTTCTTACGCAAGGCGCACATTGGTGAAGTTCAAACTTCTGTATGGCCTGATGATTTGCGTGAAGCATGTAAAAAGGAAAACATTCATTTGTTTTAAAAGAGGAAACAAATCTCTTAAGTAAAAAAGATTTATTTTAGATGAGGCGTTTTCTATTTCTTAAAAAACAAGTAATAATTCTTACAAGGTTTGTACAGCTAAGATTTAGTAGTTTCTACTATATAATGAAGTAACTTAACGTTGTTTCGTGGAATTAATATACAAAACACCCGAAATATCCAAGAATGTCTTTTCTCATACCGATGAGATTCTCTGCCGTTTTTCTGTAGAGGGATGAACAATCGAGACGAGGCACTTGATTATTTTGGGTGTTTTTTGTCGAGTTTTATAAAAATGAAACATGATAAGGGGTCAAAAGATAAGGAAGACAAGTGTATGATAGACTGGAAATTGATAGAAACGGATGTAACGTTAAGCTATATAAATACAAATTTAAAAACCGACATAAAACCCTTCTTTTTAGGTGGGAGAGAGTATCCGACCATGCATAGAAGCGGTCAGATCCTTTTCCTGCCCCATGCGAAGTGAAAACAAAGAGAGAAAACGAGTGCAGGTCACCTTTTGTTATCCATAGCCGCGGCTTATATGTCGAAAAATCAAAATGGATTTATATAGATATAATGTGTAGTATGCCAAAACGGTAGAATAAAGGGAAAACAATAAGCATATTAAGGAAGCGGGCTAATTATTTGTTTCATTGATGTCTCTAAATGCTAAATATGGAAAGAAATGAGGAGAAGAATATGTTACACAGTTTACGAGCAATAGAAGAAGCACAAAAGGGAAACCTACATATCAAAGAAGCGAATTTATGGTTGGGATTTTTATTAGAAGAACACGGAACCGTAAGTGTAGAACGGAATTATCGTAGTGCACTAGACTATGTGGAACGAACGCTACGGCATTTGGAAAAGATGGATGTGTCATATGGTATTCGTTCACGTGTGGAAACTGTTTTATGCTGGAGCGAAGTATCAAAGTGTGGTTCTGTTACACAACGTAATAAGTGGAAAGAATTAGGGGTTTCGTTTTTGGCACATAATGAAGACTCAGCTTGGATTTATAGACGTTATTTTCCATATGATGATGTAACGGTTGCTCTCATCCGTACACATGGCTTGGTAGGACAAGTTCTGCGAGGAGAAGTATCCATGAGTTCCCATGAAGAATTGGTGAGATTATGGAAGCAGGGAATGATTCAGATAGAGGAACTTCGAGAGGTACTTCGAGTTTTAAATGAGTGCATTATTACTGGGGTATCGTCTGAGTTATGGGAGCGAGTACAAGGTGATGTATATGAACGTATTGATCAGATTCTCTGCGGAGAACTTGTCGAATATAGTGTGAAGGAACGAATTCGCCGGTTACGTACCGTTGCTTCTCCTAATGATAAGCACTTTGAACAAGAATATGCTGTAATCATGAATGATGCGCTGGAAGAAATGTTTACTACTTTATTTCATTATGACCTTTGGTATGTAGAAGCGGCATTAACTCACTTCAATTTTGAAGAATTCGTAAAAGTATTCGCGTTAACATATCAACGTGCCATTCATACGAATGTGGACCATATTAGTTTTCAGCCTCTTATGGATGCACTGTATTATGAGAGAGACGGAGAGAGACACTTAAATATATATGCCAAACGTGCGATTGAAAAGGTACTTCGAAGTGCATCGCTGGTCGAATTGCTGAATATAAGTCATATACCAAAAACAGAAATGTATCCAGAATTAACGGAAACAGAAAATGTGTTGACAGTTGGGTTTGGAACGAGTGAAGTTGGAAAAACGCTAATTGAGTTTTGTTTAGCTTGTAAAAAAGAAAATAATGCTCATTATGAGCAAGCTGTCATGATGTTATGTGAAATATTTGGTTTACGCCGCGATGCGTTTGATCGCTTGGAAAATGAAGAAGAGTATCTTGCACATATGAATGGAAATGTAGATGAAAAAGCTGCTGTTCTTCCGTATGTTGTAGGAGATACGATAGTAGAAATTGGTCCTGGCGGGGGCGCCATGATGAATAAATTCAAAGAGGCTTATCCTGATAAGTCGATTATTGGTGTGGATTTATCACAAAACGTAATTGAGAAGTTAACAAATGATAAATACGAAAAGGGACACGGTTGGGATGTAACGTTAGGGGATGCTTTAAATCTTGCGGATACCTTCGAACCAGAAAGCATTTCTACTGTTCATTGCGGTTCTGTGAATCATGAAATCTTTTCATATGGAGAAACAGACGGCAAGAAATTCAATATTGCCACAATGAAAAGATTAGTGGAAAGTGTTTTTCAAGTTTTAGAGCCTGGTGGGCGTTGGATTATAAGGGATGGAGTAAAAACAGAAAGTGATGAATGGTGTGAACTGCATTTTCATGATGAAACGGGGATGCCTTTCTTGCGAAATTATCAACGTGATTTTAAAGGGCGCCAAATTGCTGTAGAGGTGTTGAGTGTGGAGAGAGTACGTATGCCGATAAACGATGCAATGGAATTTTTATATACATATACGTGGGGACAAGAGGCGTATCCGCATGAAGTACAAGAACAATTTGGTGTATTCACACTTCAAGAGTATATTGATTTTATAGAGGATGTCGTAGGTTCAGAGAATGTAAAGGTGATAGAATCGAAACAGTATCTCTTAGCAGGTTACAAAGAACATCTATCTCCCAAGGTCACACTGTATGATAAATATGGTGAACAAAAGTCATTACCAAATAGCACATGTTTACTAGTGTTTGAGAAAAGCTAAATCGAAAAAAATTTTGTGAAAGAAAAGCATGTCTAATATTCCTTGTTCATCATCTACTAAAAGAATATTTTCTGTGTGCATTATGTATCCGCCTTTACATATTTTTTATTGTAATTTATCCCGCTATTTGCGTGTAGTAAGACCTCTACCTCAAGATTATAAGGAAACTAAAGAAGAGAGGTGAGAGCTAATAATCAGTGGGGATAAAGAAAACCCCCACTGATTAAAGTTTCATTTTATAAAAGAATTGGGAATTATTGCACATAGAATAGTTTAACGTGTTTGAATTGTTTGATAATGTGTGTAAAAAAGTTTTTGTCCCGCTACTCAAGATTCAGAGAGAAACAAAGAAGATAGGCGGGGGATAACTGCCCGTAAAAACCCGATTGGTGAAGGCTAATAATCAGTGGCGGATGAAGAAAAAATCACTGATGGAAGTTTCACTTTATGGCATAAAAATAACAACAAAGAAGATACTCTTTGTTGTTATATATGAAAACGAATATAGAGTTAATTTGTTTGTAACATTGGATGGATTTTTGCCATAAACGATTGATGAAGTGCTTCTACACCATCCACTAAATGAAGGCGATCAATAACGACAGATACTTTAATTTCAGATGTACTTACCATTTTAATATGAATATTTTCTTCTTTCAATGTAGAGAACATGTCAGCAGCAACACCTGGATTAGACACCATACCTGATCCAACGATTGATACTTTTGCTAAATGATTTTCATACTCTACAGATTCATAGTGAAGTGCTTCTTGATTTTGTTCTAATACTGCTAGTGTTTCTTTTAAGTCATTGGAATGAATAGAGAAGGATAAATGTACAGTTCCTTCATTTGTAATGCTTTGAATAATGATATCAACATTAATATGAGCATTAGCTAATGTAGAGAAGATGGTTGCAAGTGAGCCCTGCTCTAATCCTTTAATAGTTACGCGTGTAATATTATCTTCAAATGCAATACCTTTTACGATTGATTGTTGTTCCATGTTACATTCTCCCCTTACGATTGTTCCGTTTTCTTGTTCCATACTTGAGCGAACTTCTAATATTACGTTATGATTTTTTGCGAATTCAACTGCACGTGGATGAAGTACGCCAGCGCCAAGATTTGCGAGTTCTAACATTTCATCATAGGATATTTCATCTAATTTAAACGCGTCTTTTACAACGCGTGGATCGGTCGTGTAAACACCTGTTACATCTGTATAAATATCACATTTTTTTGCTTTTAACGCTGCGGCCAATGCGACTGCAGTTGTATCAGAGCCACCACGGCCAAGTGTTGTAATTTCTTTTTCTTCACTTAATCCTTGGAAACCGGCGATAATTACAATTGTTCCTTCTTGTAAATGTGATTGAATGCGTTCTGGGTTAATATCAGTAATCCGTGCACTACCATGTACAGATTCTGTTGTAATACCAGCTTGCCATCCTGTTAGTGAAATTGCCGCATAACCTTTTGCTTGTAGTGCCATTGTTAACAAGGAAATGGTTACTTGTTCACCAGTTGTCAGAAGCATGTCCATTTCACGTTTGCTAGGATTTTCCGTAATAGCAGTAGCTAGTGCGACTAATTCATCTGTACTTTTCCCCATTGCGGAGACAACAGTGACAACACCGTGCCCTCGCTCATATTCTTCAATGATTAAATCTGCTACATGTTGAATGCGCTGAATACTTCCGACTGAAGTACCACCAAATTTTTGAACAATCGTTTCCATTGCATATTCCTTCTTTCGTCCATATTTGTTAAAAGGTCAGGAAAGGTGTGACAACACATAAGAGAGAAATCTAGAAATCCCCTTTATTCCTGTAGTTACCGGAAAGAAAATAAAAAAACACCATCTCAAATAAGTGAGGATGGTGCTGTTACAGGAAAAGGGAAACAGAAAAAGGAGCTAATAAAAAAACCGCCAAAAAAGGGAATATCATATAAAATGTGATATCTCTTTTTTGTAGATAGCTCTTCATACATACACGTCTGTATATATGACAGTTCTGTTTCTATTCGAAAACAGCCCCAATTGATATGTGCAGAGAAACTTATCAATTTCGGCAACACTTCCTTTCTTCTAAATTCAGCGACATCTCTGTGTCTCCTTTAGAATACTTATAAGCGTTGCAACCTCTATCTCACGTTTTGGGCGAGAGTGTTTGGTTTATGAAGTTATTGGTAACATTTGTTTTATAATAATGAAAATATTTCAGGAAATCAAGTGGTTTATTAATATTCAGAATATTTAACCTATTATTGGGAGATAATAGGTTTATCACTGAGAAGCTGAACTATATAAATACAAATTAAAAAAACGACATAAAACCTTTCTTTTTAGGTGGGAGAGAGCATCCGTTCATGCATAGAAGCGGTCAGATCCTTTTCCTGCCCCATGCCAAGTGAAAACAAAGAGAGAAAACGAGTGTAGGTCACCTTTTGTTATCCATAGCCGCGGCTTATATATCGAAAAATTAAAATGGATTTATATAGTAATAAGAAATTTCTATGTATATCCTAAGCTAATAGGGGAATGAATATTTCTTCACTATGCATAATATTAAGCAAGCACTTGTAAATCAAGCGCACTAAAGAGAAACGGTGATTTTACATGCGGGTTAATAATCAGTGGGGGATGATATTCATAAAGAACGAATGAACCCGAACAACAGTGCTTTTTTTAGCGCCTGTTATTCGGGTTACAATTCAAAGTGATGGAGATACTTTTCCTATTATTATTATTATTATTATTATTATTTACCTTCTAATTCTTTTTTGATACTTTCTAATGTTTCCCCTTGATATTTCTCTTTCGGTTTTGGAGGATTCGTTGCAGTTTTATTCACCGATAAGAAATTTTTTTCTATAAACGCAAAGTCTTTCATATCAACTGTACCATCAAAATTGATGTCTGCGCTACGTGTATTTGTTCCCCATTTTTCTTTCATAAATACTGCGTCCATAATGTCGATCACATCATCTTTGTTAACGTCACCCGCTTTTACAGTGCCGCTATTAATCGGACTGTCTTTTTCCCCACGAATCGTTGTTAATTCTTGTTTAAAGACAGTAAACGGTCTATGGTTTGTAAAGTGTCCAGGTATGTTAGTGTGGTACATCATTTCTTTGTCAGTTACCGGCAATTTAGAAAACGTTGATTGTGGATAACCGCCACTGCCCGTATTTGCAATTGTACCTTTATATTCTTTGTTGTTCATATCCGTAACAAATGAAGTTGCACCTATTTTACTGTAATCCACCGTTTGCGGGATACCTTCTGCCAAACTTCCCACCATAATTTCTGAAAACGTTGGGATTACATAAGATTCAACAGATGCACTTGGTACAGAAACCGTTGCATTTTCAGCATTGATATAAGAGGACGTAAGGTTTTTCAATTCTAATACGTCGTCGTAATATAAGTTGTCCTTAACTTTCATTTTTACATCTACCATTGGCATAGTGCCGTCTATACCCTCCGGTACGGATACATGTATACTATGCTTTTTAACCGCCCCACTGCCTGGTAATTCTTTTTGATCCAATTGTACGTTGGCTTTTTTCTGTAATTCCGGATTAACGGTTACACTTTCAATTTCAAAGTAATCGCTTAAATAGTCAAATGTAAACGTTTGGTCCTTTAACTTGTTAGCATTATTCATTTTTAGTGTATAAGTAACAGATTCACCCATTTTTGGCTCTTGCTTATTTGGCGTTGCGTCAACATATTGTGTACCCTTTTTAACAAAATACGTTGTCGGCATTTTTGGATAATCTCCAGCTCCTGATATACTATGACCATAGAAACGAACAGGAAGAATTGGGATAGATTCATCCATTGGCATCTCACTTGCAAATGTGCCATCTGGATTAAGAGAAATGGCTCCGCTTGGTTTCCCTTGTGTAGTATTCTGCCAATCCTTTGGTCCCGGCTTAGCTTTGTTGTAATAATATGAAACTTTATTTATAGATTGAGAGACATCGAAACCGGCAGCCTTTATATCATTAACACTCTCGTCGTAAATAGACCCTGAAACAGGAACTGTTTTTTGTCCTGCTTCATACTCGTACACTCCGTGCGGAAGGGAAAGCTTAAATTCTGGAGCCGTATTATCTACAAAAAAAGGTTCTTCTGCAGATGTAGAGATTTTTCCTTGTTCATTTGTTATAATGGCCTTTATCTTATAATTTCCAGGTTTTACCCAGTTAAGTGTATCAGTAAATTGAGAGTTTAAATATTCTGCATCAGTAGAAAATGGTTTATTTGGATCTCCAATAAACGGTAAATAATATCCCAAAAATCCTATAACAGGAGTATCTACATTTGGTTTCAAGGTTTGACCAGAAAGAACGCCGAGATACCCAGCATATTGGTTTGTTTTGGCATCTATAAGCAAGAAATCAATCCTCTTTACATAAGACTTCAACTTAATATTGAAAATGGAGGCGTTATTCATAAATGGGTTTGGAGCCGATATAGATGTTGTTGTTACTGCCTTTGTTAGCACTGTGAAATTTTCAAATCCTTCTTCTACATAATTGACCCCAAATGGCACTTGATATGTTTCAGATGGATTGTCTTTGTTTGTATACACCACATACCCTTCATAGAGTCCCTTTTCTGCTGTTTTTGGAATCAAAATCCCAAAGTTGGTCTTCTTTTCACTGCCGCCCTCGAGTGTAATTGAATGACTTGTCATCGCCTTTACGCCGTTTTTCTTTGCGTCCTTTGATCCCCTTGCATCTGTTTGAAATTCCACTTTTACATCGAAAGTTTTTGTTGTTTTCCCTTTGTTGCTGAGTGTCAAAGAGCGTATGTCCTTAATATCTTCGCCTGTATAAGAAAGTGTGCCAAAGCTGATGCCGCCTGTTTGTTCTTTGATAATTTTGTCCTTACCGTTTTCAATCATTCTTGTTTTGTCATTTACTTTGATTTCCACATCAGAATGGATCGCTTCATATGGGTCGACGCGTCCTGCACCGACTTCAAACACGCTGTAAGGTTTGCTGAGTGGATCTGCTGTATTCATTAAAATAGTCTTCACGTCTTCTGGCTGTAATTTAGGATTTGCTTGTAGTAAGAGTGCAGCGATACCGGTAACATGTGGAGATGCCATCGATGTTCCGGACATGCGCTGGTATGCATATTCATAATTATCTTCTTTACCATGATTGACCACATCTGAAGCCACGGTAGAGAAGACTGCTACGCCTGGTGCTGTTACTTCTGGTTTGACGTCAGAATTGACACGTGATGGTCCACGGGAGCTAAAACCTGCCAATACATCTCCTTCTGTTTTCGATTCTGTCATCTCTCCAAATGTGAAGTTGTTGTGCCCCACTTCTACCTTTTCTTTCAAGGCTAATCCTTCTGCATTGGATAAGGAGAATGTCGGGATATAATCGATTCCTTCTGCTAAATAAGCGGGAATATGTCCTTCTTCTGCCTTGTCATTGAATAAAAGTACCGCAGCTGCACCATTTTTCTTAGCAAACTTAATTTTATCAGCCAATGCCATGTTATTTCCACGGCTTACTAAGGCAATCTTCCCTTTTACATCTTTACCCGTAAAATCAGCCTCGCTGCCCATACCAGCATCGACAATCGGAAGCGTCTGGTCTTTTAGTTTGGTAACGTCATCTCCATATCCGATTGCCAATAGGCGTAAGTCTGCAGATATTTTATCTTGTCCTGCTGCAAGTGAGCCTTTATAGTTTACAAGTGTAATTGGAACATTACTTGCTCCTACGGTAATTGCTAATGCTGCTGCAGCTGGAGCTCCTAACGTGTACATTTTATCTCCTGTGTTTCCAGCAGATACCACTGCCGTAACTCCGTTTAAAACAGCGTTATTCACGGCCATACTTACGGGATACATCGGGTCATTTATGGCTGCGCTCAGTGACATATTAATCACGTCCATGCCGTCCTCAACCGCTTTATCAATTCCGGCAATAACCCCAGCAAATGATCCTGATCCATATGGTCCTAGAACACGGTACGCGTACAGTTCAGCGTCTGGAGCGATCCCTGTAGTTGCGTGTTCACTAGTATTGGTTCCTTGTCCAGCAATGGTTCCTGCAACATGTGTTCCGTGCGTGGTGTAATAGGTAAAGCCTGGAACTTCGGGCTTACCCGAATTTTCCCAATCCTCATACGTCGTTTCCATCGGATCAGTATCATTGTCGACAAAGTCATATCCACCTTTAAAAGCATTCTTTAAGTCTGGATGGTTGTAGTCAATTCCTGTATCTATTACTCCTACTTTAATGCCTTTTCCTGTGAACCCCTCTTGATGAAGCTTGTCCACCTGCAGGTAGGAGATCTCATCCGCCATTCCTTTACTAAGGGTGCTGACTTCAGTTTTTTCCTCTTTTACAGGCGGTTCAGCTTGTACTTGCACATCACTGTACACAGCTTTGACTTCCTTTGATTGTAAGAGAGATTGCACTTGGTTTGCCGGCAGTTTCATAGACACACCGTTGAAAGCATTTTTATAAGAGTGTTTCACTTGGAAAGAAGGTGCTTTTTTCTCTCCTTTTGACGTAAAGATCGTTTTTAAATCTTTTTTAAATGTATTATGGGAGGTATCTACTTGTTTTTTCGCTTCTGCTGCAGACAATTTTTTTCCTTCTGCCGCTGCTTCTAATACAGCTACTTGATGTGGCCTTTGTTTAAATTCAACAATAACAGAAATTTCGTCTGTACTCTCCACATTTACCTCTGGTGCTAAATGCAGACCAGTTTCATTGATTGTTTGTAATTTCATAAGAGCGTCACGCTGTTCTGAAGTGAGATTAGCTAGCAGTTCCTCTGGTTTTTGCAGTTTCGTAAGGGCTTCACGTTGTTCTGGAGTAAGATTAGCTAGTAGTTCCTTTTGTGTTCCGTTCTCTTCTGCATGTGCAACCGCCGAAGGAAAAGAATTTGTTAAAAGTCCAGGGAACTGTGATAAAACGAGAGTGCTAGAAAGGCCAATTATCGCAAATTGTTTTTTGAAGTTGTTCACTCAATATCCACCTACCTATTATTTTATTTTTATAAATCTCTATAAATCTAACTAAAGTTTTCAATACATTTACCATCCTTCACCTTGGTATACTACTAGAAGTAGAACGAAAAAGAAGTGGTAGAGGCGTTGTATAAATGTTGAAAAATTAATTTAGATTTATATACTACCAAATCATAATATTTTATTTGAAATCGCTTTCATAAACTAAAATAGACGTAGGGCCATAGAAGTTACGAACTCTTTTTGTTTGTACTTTAAACCCCGTGAATCCTAAGAGTGCTAAAGGTATAGAAAACTTAATTTAGGCATACGTATCACATCATCGTATGTATTTGTTGTACGATCCGTTTGCGCACTGACAATTTTGACTTGCTCGCCTGTAGTTACTAACCTCGTAACTTGATCTTTTACTCCTAATAGAAGGTAAGATTTTACAATACTTTGCTTACTTAGTCTTTTAGCATGAAATAGTGCAGTTGATACGTTTGTTGATTCACAGCAAATGTAGCTATAGTTGGTAATAATAATCCAAATATAATGAATAAAGCCGATATAGCAGGTAATACTGCTTTTTACTCGTTATTTCTAGTGTTTCTTTTTCAATACTCCCTTCTTAGAGATTTAATGTTGAAGCAATTATAATTATTAAGAAAATTCAGATTAAATTCAACCGTTTGCAGTAAAATGTATGTTGGGAAAATTTTTATCCCGCTATTCGCAGGTAGTAAGCCTCCCATCTTAAGATTCTAAGAATTCAAAGAAGATAGATGGGGGAGAACTGCCCGTAAAAGCTTGATTGGTAAGGGCTAATGATCAGTGGGAGATGAAGAAATCCCCTACTGATCAAAGTTTCACTTTATGCGATTTTCACACATTTTCTGTTTTAACGAGTAAATTCGACAAAATTATTTGGTGTTCATCGATAAAAAGTCGTTTCAACTTTCTGGAAAATATGCACAAAAAATGATATAAGGAAATTGTAAATGAATTATATAGATAATATGAATGGAGGGATGTAAATGAAAAAGAAAAAACCAATTTATGTTCAAACTGAAATGGCAACATCAATGGACGAACTTTGGAAATATACACAAGATCCGAAGCTACATACAGAGTGGGATGCACGTTTTACCGACATATCATATTTAGAGAAAAAGGAAGGCGAGCTACAACGTTTTTTATATAAAACAAAAATCGGTTTTGGGCTTGAAATAGCTGGAGAAGGAGAATCGATAGGAGAATTACAAAAAGAAACGGGAGAGCGAATTTCTTCGCTGAAATTTTGGACAGACAGCAAGTTATCATTGATACAAGTAGGAAGAGGCTATTGGAAGTATACGCCGAATGGAAAAAACATTAGCTTCGAAACGCAGTATGATTATGACACAAGGTTCGGAAGTATAGGGAAATTCATAGATTTATACATATTTCGCTCGCTATTAGGCGCGGCAACGGCATGGAGTTTTGATGCTTTAAAATTATGGTTAGAAAAGGGATTTCATCCACGTTTATTATTACGAAGAGCGGTTACGTATTGGCTCGTTTGTTTCTTATTTTCATTTGTTTGGATCTATCAAGGGCTAGTTCCGAAAGTGCTGTTTGCTCATCCGGAAGAGGTACGGATGCTTTCTGTTCTTATTGGTTCAACTGATAATAGTATATTAGCTATTAAAATGATTGGATTTTTAGAAATATTGTTTGGAATCATGTGGTTGTTACCTTTTCAAAAGAGGAAGTTATTTTTATTACATATTACCATTCTATTGGTTTTGATAGCTGCAGCAGGATTCACAAATGTTGCTAGTTTTACACAACCATTTAATCCAATTACCTTAAATATTACACTAATTGGATTATCAACCATTGGCTATATGAATAGTAGTGACTTACCACGAGCAAAACATTGTAAGAGAAATAGAAAGGGGTAAACATGTGCCTAGCATCTATGAAATATTATTAGGAGAATCCTATCATCATTTACACCCAAAATTACAAAAACGTTATGCAATTACGGAAGAACATAGCTTTATAGGAGAAGGGCGAATGGATGAAATTACAGAAGGTTCTGTTGTTGCAAGAACGATCTTAAAAGTTGCAGCAAAGTTCCGGATGTTCTTTTCAGAAAGAGGGGAAGAAGTGCCATTTACGATTCATAATACTGCAGAGAAGGATTATAAAGGTGAAGTATTTGTAAGGTGGAACCGTATGTTTCTATTTGGAACAAAAAAGCGTTATTTTAATGCTATTATGTACTTAAATAATGAACAAGATGAAATTGTTGACTATTTTGGTGAACCGCATTTGCTTGTATCAACGCTTGCGTTTCATGTTGATGAAAAAGGAGCGATTCATATTGCATCGAAAAAGCAATGGTTCTACTTATTCGGAATGAAAATACCATTGCCAAAGTTCTTATACGGAGAGGCAAAGATTACAGAGAGCTATGATGATGAATTGGATTGTTATCGAATTCATGTACAAGTCCGAAATCCATTGTTAGGACCGCTTTTCTCTTATAAGGGAACGTTTATGGAAAGGGATGCAAGTTTATGAAAAATATAGCCATTGGACTTATATGTTACATCATTTTTCTGATAGTGGAATGGCCAAGGTTACATCCCGTTGAATCTATCATTTTATTATCGATTCTTCTATTTATACCAATGTCATTTTGTATTGTTGATAAGCATAAAAGAGATGGATCTATATTACCATTACACAGGTTTGTATCGCTCCTATATCCAGTGGCAGCGATTAGTGCAATGCTTGCTTTTGTAACAAATCAATTTTTCTTTGCGATTATTTGGTTCATATATATAGGAATCGTTGCTTTATTCGGAGTAAGTAGATTGCTAGAAAGAGGATGGAGGCCACTAGAAGAAACGGCAATTGATAGTGGTTTTATCTACTTGTTTTTAGGTGGTTTTTGGTTCTTAGCCTCGGTAGCAAACATACCAATTATGCAGTTTAGTTCAGATATTGTTTTGCTAACAGCAGCTCATTTTCATTATTCTGCTTTTCTACTTCCTTTATCTGCAGGTCTGCTAGGTAGAAAACAACAGAAGAAAAATAAACTGTATGTGGTCATTACGTTTATTATCGTCATATCTCCGATGACAGTAGCACTTGGTATTACCTATTCGAGGGCATTTGAATTTTTTGCCGTACTTATTTATCTTATTTCACTTTACGCTTATGGTGTTTTCGCGTGGAAAACGCAATTCACCTTTAGGAGTGCGAAAATTCTTCTTATTATTTCGTCTAGTACACTTATGATTACGATCTTCTTTTCGCTTTTATACTCATATGGGAACTTCCGGCAAGTCATGACCATTACGATTGCTCAGATGGTTTGGATTCATGGGGTGGTGAATGGAATTGGTGTGGCATTGCCTGCGTTTGTTGGCTGGATGATTGAAAAAAATGCTCCGGTATACATACATTATGGAAAACCGATGAGTCATATCAAAGGGAAAAGGAAAGTTGGAGAGAATGTTTTGTTACAAAATGATCTAGTAGAGAAGAGAGAATATACAGGTCTTGTAAATAAAATGACAGACTTTCATGGTAAGCAGCTTGATGCAAGGAACGTATTACCACGTATCGTTGATTTTTATGAGCATACGAAAAACTATGAATTAAAAGCGAATATTCATTGGGCACGTTGGTTTCAGCCTTTTGCCTTCCTATACGAAAAAATAAGTCGACGTGTGCAGCAAATTCATTTAGGAACGGGGAATCAGTGGGAAACAATGCACGGTAACATCGTTGCTATAAAAGATGATAAAGACGGTAGAAAAGACGTAAGAGCATGGGTTCGGAAAAATGAACAAGATGAAACGATCTTTGTCGCGCTCTATTCTCAGCACGAACATAATGGGGAAACGTATATGAATATTGCGCTGCCATTACCATATTCGAATATGACCGGTATTTTAAAACTATGTAATCATAACAAGGATCTTATTATTACGAGCCGATTAAGAAAAAATGCAAGAGGGGACGAAGGCATTTATTTACATAGTCGTTTCTTTACGATTCGCTTACCGTTATCCGAAACGTTTACGATAAAAGAAAAAGATGAAAGAACTTTAACAGCACATCATCAAATGTGGATATTTGGTGTGGAATTTTTGGAGATTGATTATGAGATTGAAAGAATGAAAAATCTTCGTTAATGAGGATGGGGTGTGTAAGTTGGATACTTTATATAAATACAAATTAAAAAACCGACATAAACCCCTTCTTTTTAGGTGGGAGAGAGCATCCGGCCATGCATAGAAGCGGTCAGATCCTTTTCCTGCCCCATGCCAAGTGAAAACAAAGAGAGAAAACGAGTGCAACCTTTTGTTATCCATAACCGCGGCTATATATCGAAAAATCAAAATGGATTTATATATAAGTAAAGAGCCTTTGTATACTTCAACATAACCTAAAAAATTCCTTTGGTATCAGACCATAGGCATTTTTTATTTGACCATCAAGAATTCTTAAGAATTCTTAAGAAATTTCCCACAAGAAACTTAAAAAATTTCTGAGAAGATAATAACAGATACTAAGGGATAGGGGATGAAGTTATGGGGAGTACAGTAGTAGAGGTAAAACAGGTAGAGAAAGTATACGGAAAAAAGAATGAAAATCAATCGAAAGCATTAAAGGGTGTAACGTTATCAGTAAAAGAGGGGGAGTTTGTGGGGATTATGGGACCTTCGGGTTCTGGTAAAACGACGCTTTTAAATGTGATTTCGACACTCGATCAGGCGACTGGTGGTACAGTTACGATTGCTGGAACAGATATTACGAAAATGAAGGGAAATACATTGTCTGATTTCAGGGCACAAAAACTAGGTTTCATTTTTCAAGACTTTAACCTTCTCGAGAATCTTTCCATCTATGAAAATATTGCATTGCCGCTTTCATTGCAAGGAGTACCGTCCAAAGATATTAGAGGGAAAGTACAAGAGGTTGCTAAGAAACTTGGGATACAAGAAATTTTAGAGAAATATCCAACTGCTGTTTCCGGTGGTCAAAAACAGCGCACTGCCGCAGCGCGTGCACTCGTACATAATCCGGCAATTGTTTTGGCAGATGAACCAACAGGTGCACTTGATAGTAAAAATGCTAAAAGCTTATTAGAGGCAATGCAAGACTTACATGAAAATCATGAGGTGAGCATTATGATGGTAACACATGATGCGTTTAGTGCAAGCTATTGTCAGCGTATTTTGTTTATACAAGACGGATTACTTTATAAAGAAATTCACCGCAATGGAAGTCGAGAAGCATTTTATCAAGATATTCTAAGTGTGCTTGGGAAAATGGGATCTTCCCAGGAAGCGATATAAGGAGGTGAGAACATGTTACTGAAATTATCCGTACATAGTATACGCAAGATGATGAAAGACTATCTTGTCCTCTTAATTGGTCTTGTGATTAGCATTAGTATTTTTTACATGTTTCAAACGATGGCTTTAAATACTGCGTTCACAAAAGAAAACAGTATCATTAGTAGTATTCGTCTCGTCTTTGGCGTAGGAGCTGTATTACTTTCCTTTATTACATTGTTTTATATACTATATGCCAATTCGTTTTTGCTCACATTGCGCCGAAAAGAGTTAGGGATGTACATGATGCTAGGTGCAAAAAAGAAAAAGGTTGCACAGTTACTATTTATTGAAACGTTAGGGCTTGGTACTGTCGCTCTTATCATTGGAAGTGCGGTAGGTATCATATTAGCAAGTACAGTGGGGAACTTTCTTATAAATGGGATGGATGTATCAGCGAAAGGGTACGAGGCGTTTTATATGCCTGCTTTACTCACAACGCTCCTTTTCTTCTTTGTGCTCTTTGTAGTTACAGGTATCGTAAATAGTATCCGTCTCCTGCGTAAAACAGAACTAGAGCTCATACGAGAAGATGAAACGCAAGATACGGTAGAAAAAAGTAAACGTCGTATTACAATCTTTACGGTTCTTGGTATTTTGATGTTAGGAATTGGGTATTACTCCATTGTTCATGTGGAGAAGATGCAGGAAACCGGCCTTATAGCTGCGACAATTTGTACAACTATTGGAACTTATTTTATATTTGGTTCGCTGCTGCCTTTATTTGTTACGATGTTAAAGAAAAATAAAAAAAGAAATGAGACAGGGCTTAATAGTTTTACATTTGCTCAGCTACGCTTTCGTATTAACAGCTTATCGAGAGTACTAGGTACAGTTGCAATGCTAATTGCATTGGGTGCTGGTGCGATGACAGCGGGGATGGCGTTTCAAAAAAATGTCGGGATGACGACAGAGTTTTCACGTGTGTATGATGCGACGATTCATGATCCAAATGCAGAAGATGTACATGCGTTAAAGCAAATGAACATTACAGAAGAAAAGAAATATGCCTATAAAGAAAATGAAGAAGCTGTTTACTTTTTACGTGATGATTTACTTGATCACCCACCACTTATTTCTGAGCACAAAAGTGCGAAAAAAAGTAAAGAACCAGTTCGTGTCCGTGTGAACGAAGCACTACCTGAACCAGTATACACATCGCTTGAGAGTCCGGACGTACGGAAACACCCAAGTATGCCAGATCAATGGGAAGAAGCACTCATTCGAGAATTTCAAATTAGCTATAATCAATTCGGGGGAAAACCACTTCGTATTGCGGACAAAGAAAACTATGACAAAGTACAAGGGACATCGCATTCACTTCTTTTAGTTCGTGTCGATGATTTGCAAAAATATAAACCGTTACTTACTAAAATTGATCAACGACAAAAAGAAGTTGCTGAAAAAAATGTTGGTGAAGAAGTAGAGATGCAAACAAAAATGACGACTTATCAGTTTATGTATTCCTTTATGAGTGGCACGATGTTTATGGGATTTTTCCTAGGTATTGCCTTTCTTGCAATGATGGCAAGCTCACTCATGTTTAAAATTTTAACAGGGGCATCTAGAGATACACGCCGCTATGCAATGCTACGGAAAATTGGTGTAAGAAAAGGGATGCTCTCTCTCAGCATCTATAAAGAAGTATTTTTCATCTTCTTATTCCCTGGTCTTGTTGGAATTGCTCATGTACTTGTCGGAATGAATCTCTTTTCATTCATTCTGCTTGATCCGTATGTGAAAATTTGGGTGCCAATTAGCTTGTTTATACTCATTTATCTTGCATATTACTGGATTACAGTAATCTTGTATAAAGGTATGGTATTGCCAAAAGAAAGATGAATTTCCTATATATATTGGTACATCACTGATTTGGAGTGATGTACTTTTTGCTTTTAAAGCCTTTAATACATTGAGATGAATGTTTTTTCGGAAAATTCTCACGTTTGAGTGCTATAATAAAGGAGAATATTGTGTTGTTTCATTTTGAACAAGGAGGAAAAGTATGCAAGGGGAGATACAAGAGAATAAAAGTCCAAGTTATGTAAATCAATTGTTATTACCAATTACAAAATCGCGCCATTTTACTTTTTTATGGATTGGTCAACTACTTTCGGTCCTTGGAAGTTCCATTACAATGGTCATTCTTCCAGTGGTTGTATATAACTTAACAGGGTCAACAGTGGTTATGGGAATGACGATGGCGATGTACATGCTTCCAAACGTACTGGTTTTACCGTTTTCAGGGTTAATCGTTGACCGTCTCAACCGTATTAAATTGATGTTATTCACTGACATTGTTCGATTTATATTAATGATAACGCTCACGATACTTATTTTTTCAGATATTTTAACAATTATAATTCTATATGTATTAGTAGCAATATATGGCCTTATGGATGGTTTGTTTCAACCTGCCTATTCAGCAGTGCGAGCGAGAGTATTTGTACCAGAAATTCGGAATGCGGCTAACGCATTGACTCAGGTGAGTAATCAAGGTGTACGCTTAATCGGTCCAGCGCTTGGGGGGCTCATTGTTTCTGTTACATCAGCAGGTGTCGGGTTTGGTTTAGACGCGTTAACTTATTTGCTCTCTTTTATATGTTTATTATTTTTAAGAGATTTGAAAACAAAAAAAGTGCAAGAATCTGTGGACAATACATTTAATATAAAAAAAGATTTTACGGAAGGGATCGTCGTATTAAAGAGCCATCCTTGGTTATGGATCACGATTTTAGCGTTCTCATTTATTAATATTTGTTACGCGGGTATCGTCGTTGTATTAATTCCATGGTTATTCAATATTCACCATCACTTTGAACCTTTTGTCTATGGTCTCGGCATGGCATTCTCTGGAGGGGGTGCAGTAGTTGCTGCCCTCATTTTCGGTGGGAAACAACAATGGCATAAGCGAGGGCTATTTGCTTATGGCGGTGTTTTGATCAGTGGCCTGGCACTTTTGATTATGCCTTTTGTTTCGTGGGCTCCGGGCTTAATTGGATTAATGGCAGTTGAAGGGTTTGGTATTATGATTTTTGGATTGATTTGGGAGACGAGTTTACAAGAGCTTGTACCGGAAGAAGCATTCGGGAGAGTTGCTAGTCTCGACATGCTCGGATCCTTTGCGTTATTACCGTTAGGGTATTTGGGAGTTGGCTGGTTGGCCGATGTGATTGGCGGAACTTTGACCATTGCGATTTTAGCGATTGCAGCTATTGTAGTGGTCGCAAGTGCTTTATCTGTTCCGAGCATTCGTCAATTTGATTAAATGTGGAGTTTCTGAAGCGATTCAATTCAAATACATAAAAACGAATACATATTTTGGTATTTAGGCAATGGATACAAAAATATTTATATTTAAATCTTTTTCTTTACAATATTTGTAGAAGTATCTTTGAGAATTAAGAAAAGGAACGTAAGAACTTTTTTTACCATGTAGCCATGGTTTGACGTGAAAAAACAGTAAGCTCTGCTTAAAGGCAGAGCTTACTGCTCGTTAAATACGAATGTTTGCTTATATTTTCTTCCTGCATTTTCTGGGTGTCCATTATAAGTAAACTGTTTTTCTTCCCATTTGATTACAACCTCAAATTTATTTGCTTCCGCATATAGTGGGAAATTCATATGCGTAAAACTTGTTCGACTCTTGGATATACTCATATCAGAAACGCTAAAAAGTTCGTAAGCTTTTCTTGCCTGGGGATCATTTCGATATACTTCAATGGATACATCGGATACGTCTTTCCCGATATTTTTTACAAATAAACTGTATGTATCAAACTCACCATTTTTGGGTTGCAGTGCTTTTAGATTTTCACTTTTGGATTTATCAATTTCGATATACCATTGTTTAGATTTCGATGTAACTGGAAGTTCTTGAAATGTAAAAGCGCTTGTTTGAAGAGGGAGTGCAAAACATATGAAAGCAAGTAAGAACGCTATTTTTCTTTTCATGTATAGATCTCCAATTCATTATATATTGTTAGTTTTATTAAGTTAGCTTGTTCTGTTATTTGAAAATTATGCGTTAGGTTCTGAAACGAAAGTAAAAATGAAAATGTATATGTAAGAAGCTGAATTGTTGTGTAGACATGGAGGAAATAAAGTCAATCATACCTTATATAAGGTATGATTGACTTTATTTTTTTATCCCACTTTAAGGAGAAGTAAAACCCGCATCTTAAAATTTTGCAGAAAGAAGTTAGTTGGGAGATAAATTGTCCTTCAAAACACAATTGGTAAGGGGTGCTAGTTAAAGTTTCATTTTATTGGTTACATTTTACAAATGAATGCATAAGATGTATAATCAATAATCATATTAACATTGTTAATATGATTATTGATTATATAAATCGTATGGGGTGTTTGTTATGAAAGGAAGAGATGTAGTTCTAGGGTTATTGATGGAGAAAGAGTTGTCCGGTTACGATATAAAAATTGTATTTGAGGATGTGTTTACTCATTTTTTTGATGGAAGCTTTGGCATGATTTATCCAACTTTAAGGCAGTTAGAGAAGGAAGGGAAAATCAAAAAAGAAGTTGTGATGCAAGAGGGGAAGCCAAATAAAAAAATGTACTTTATAACCGAAGAAGGAAGGAAAGAGTTTCATCAATATTTGCAGACAGATGTAGAGAAGGATGTTTTACGTTCCGACTTTTTAATGCGTATGTACTTTGGTAATTATAGTGATGTCACAACGATGAAAAAATGGATTGAAGAAGAAATTGAAAGAAAAGAAGCGTATATTGCTGATCTTCGTTTGAAATATGAATCTTGGAAAGAAGGTATAACATTTGCGGAAGAGGTTTCGTTAGATGTTGGGATTGCGTCTTATACTGCGCAAGTTGAAACATTAAAGAAGAAATTAGCTCAGCTAACGATAGAAGAAGAGCGTGAAAAAAACAATACAGATTGAAGAGAAATATTCAAGATAAATAAAGGGGGAGATTGACATGGAGCAAGCAAAGGGAATCAAAATTGTATTCCTAATGTGTTTAGGTATCTTTCTTTGCATGATTGATACGACAATAATGAATATTGCTTTACCAGCGATACAATCTAGTATTGATACGTCTTTAGAGAAAATGTCGTGGGTATTAAATGTATACACAATGTCGATTGCAGTGTTGGCAATTCCATTAGGGCGGATTGCTGATATTTTTGGAAAAGCAAAATTGTATGTACTTGGTTTAATAGTTTTCGGGGGCGGTTCAGCGTTATGTGCATTTGCGAATACAGGAGATTTTCTTATTTTTTCTCGATTTATTCAAAGTATAGGAGCTGCTATTTTATTTCCAACGAGTATGGTAATTGGAGTATCGGCAGTTCCTTTAGCGAAGAGGCATATTGCACTTGGTATTTTAGGAGTTACACAAGGTTTATCCGCAGCCATCGGTCCTGTGATAGGTGGAATTATTACGCAAAGTTTAGGATGGAGATGGGTTTTCTTCGTTAATATTCCGATTTGTGTCATTGGCATTGTCTTATGTATTATCATGCTGCAGATTAAAAAGGAAGAGCGTGTGGTATCTAAAATTGATTGGATCGGATTAGTACTATGTAGTTCGTCCATTTTCTTTTTCACTTTAGTGCTAGTGAAAGGGAATACATGGGGCTGGATGAGTAACTTGGCATGGACTTGTTATGTTACGAGTATCATCTCTGTTATATTATTTATCCTAGTCGAAAGAAAAGTGGTATCGCCGATGGTAAATTTACAGCTATTTAAAGACCGAATTTTTGTCGGGGCCTCTATTGTTGTTATCCTTAGTAATCTATTTTTAATAGGAGTGACTGTTTTACTCCCAACTTTCCTTACAAAAATGCAACATCGAACCGAGTTAGAAGCAGCTTTTTTAGTCACTCCTATTTCGGCGATGATATTTTTGGTTTCTCCGTTTGCCTCACTACTTATAAAAAAGCTTGGAAAAGTCTTAATCATTTTATCAGGATTTATTGTTATGAGTGCATCTTACTATTGGTTACAAATGATAGGTGTGCATTCAACAAGTAAAGAAATTATTGTGCCTTGCATGTTATTAGGTGTTGGGTATGGTCTTGTTGTAGGACCCATTACAATCTTAACAGCGTCATCATTTGAAGGAGAGTTACTTACGGCTTCTCAAAGTGTGGTCTCGATGCTAAGACAAGTTGGCATTGTATTAGCCGTAGCTATTTTTGTATCAAGTTTGACTCATAATCTATCTATTAGTAAAGCAAAGGTCTATAAATATGCGGAAGAAAAAGTACGTGATATCCATGTAGATAAAGCCGAACAAGATAAAATATTACAAGTGACCAAAGAGAACATAAAAAATAAAAGTTTAGAAGCAAATATGGAAAAGAAACAAAGTGGGGAAGCTCTTGTTTTGAGTCAGGAGCAAAAAGAGGAATTGATTAAACAAAAAGTGACTGAAATTTTAAAGGGAGTTCCTGTAGAATATAGAGATATAAAAAAAGCTGAAATTACAAAACAGGTAACAACAGAAATTGAAGAAAAAACAGAGAAAGTAAAAAGAGAAGTTCTTGCATTCTCAGATGATATTAATCGTTATGCTGAAAAAGAAATGGCGATGAGTTTTACAGATTTATATAAAGTAAGCGCGCCGCTTATTTTGATTTGTGGATTGGTGAGTTTGTTGTTTAGCGAGAGAAGGTTTGGGGTTAGCAGGAGGGGAAAAGGTTTGGAAAGTAAGGTGTAGTGAGTAGTAGTAGCTGTATTACAAATGTGATGTGTAGTGAGTGCAAATATATAAGTGTATAAAGGTAATAATCAATTACAAATTGCTATTTGTATACAAAAAATGCACTAATGTACATAATGTATATTAGTGCGACTATAAAAGGAGTTTTTGTAAAAAAACGGTAAAATAATATTAAATTGAAGAATGGATATCAAACATTTTATAGCAATAAATTCTCAAAAGGGCGTATGTATATTCTGATAAACCAAATTATCATCTAAATATATTCTTATCCCTAGCGTAACCTCAAATCGAAGGGATAGATAAATAGAAGGCCTATCCCAGGGGATTTCTAGCTTCTTGTCCTTTTATTATAAATAAAAGGTTTTAATGAAAAGAGTGTTTCGTTTTTGAGAGAAGGACAAACGCGAACAAGTTTTACATGTTTCGGTTTTGAGTGTATAGATATTAAGATATAGTTTCAAAGTTTGCTAGCGATTTTTGAAATAAACAAAGTGTGTATGTTGTAGAAATGAGAATACAGTAGAAAAAATTAGGAATCATTAAAGAGAATACCTCTGCGTAAATTTCTTTTAATATAGATGTCATATAACCTTTATGACATGAAAGTTCTCTTTTCACAAGACTGTTATGATGTTTGTTATTTTATCTTTCTTATATAACGTTTGTTATATAAGAAAGTAACCGTTTTATGTTTTGTACGAATAAACAACCATCGATATAACGATGGTTGTTTTATTTCGTAACAGATAATTTTATCGTGTATATTAAGCACTTGGCATAGGAGTTGGAGTTGGTTTTGCATATCCTTCTTTATACTGTTTATCAATGTATTGACGAATCTCTAGTGTGGACATTCCATTTTTCTTTAGTGAAACAGATTGCAGAGCGATTTCTAAACAATTGGCACAAATTGTTGCATGAGAGTCCCAGACAATTTCACCACTATTTTTCACTTCACGAACAAAGCAATTTTTATTGCTCTTATGATCCACGCTTTCTCCGCACCCACAATAACAAGGAATCCACTCTAATAATTCATGATCTTCTCCTGCCATTTGATAAATTTTTTGCATCTGTTCAGGCTTAGTAGATAAGAATGAGGGCAGTGTATCAGCTCCCTTTGTTGTTTCTGCAATATCGGCTGCAGTATGGTCATCTCCCATGGCATGTTCCTGCTCGTTTTTCTGTTTTTGCTTTGGTTTTGAAGAAGCTTTTTCTTCATTTGAACTGCATCCTGCTAAAGCAATTAGAATGGAAAAACAGATTAATAGTAGGGTAGAACAAAGCGATTTTTTCATATACGTTGCTCCTTTGGTTTTTATTATGGATTAACGAATCGTTTTAATATCTTGAGTAATCTCTTCGTACGGTGTATTTGTAAGGGCTGAATAACTCTTTACCACAGTTCCGTTCTGTATTTCTTCATTATGTATAAGGAGGCTATGCGATAGCCTCCTAACAGATTACTTGTCTCGTAATAAACGCATACTATTTAAAATGACGAGGAGCGCAGCACCTGTATCACTCAGTACAGCAATCCACAGTGTAAGCCAGCCTGGAAAGATAAAGGCAAGCGCAATAAATTTAATAATTAATGAGAACCAGATGTTCTGTTTAATAACGTACAATGCTTTCCGGCTTAGTCTCATTGTATAAGGAAGTTTTTCGAGATTATCTGCCATTAGTACAATATCCGCTGTTTCCATTGCCGTATCAGTTCCTACGCCGCCCATGGCAATTCCAAGGTTTGCTGTGGCAAGGGCAGGGGCATCATTAATGCCATCCCCAATCATGGCTACTGTTTTACCTTCGGATTGAAGTTGTTTTACAGAACGAACTTTATCCTCTGGCAGTAAATTAGCGAAATAACGATCGATTTTCGCTTTCTGTGCAATATGTTCAGCCGTTCCTTCATTGTCTCCTGTTAACATAATGGTTTCTTGAATGCCTGCACGTTTTAATTCTTGAATGGTTTGATAAGTAGTAGAACGAATGGAATCTGCTACGGAAATCATTCCTAGAATAGTATGGTTTGTTCCGACAAGTACCACCGTTTGACCAATTCGTTGCATTTCTTGAATCGGTTCTTTCCACACTTGAAGGGAGACACCTAAATCATCAAATAGGACGGCATTTCCAGCATAATAGGTTTCTCCATCGATACTTACTTGGGCACCTTTCCCTACAATTGTACGAAAGTCTCTTCCTTCTTGAACGGGAATTTGCTGTTCCTTTGCATATGCCGCGATTGCTCTTGCGATTGGATGATTAGAGTATTCCTCAATTGTTGTCGCAATTGACAATAACTCGCTTTCAGAACAATCTAGGCTTCTTGCGTGCATTACTTTTGGTTTTCCCTCGGTCAATGTTCCTGTTTTATCAAATGCGATAGCATTTAACGCGCCGGCTACTTCTAAAGCCGTTCCACCTTTAATGAGTACGCCGTTTCTCGCAGCATTTCCAATAGCAGATACAATTGCGACAGGGGTAGAGATGACTAAAGCACAAGGGCATGCGACAACGAGGAGTTCCAGTCCTTTATAAATCCAATCCATCCACGCTCCCATACCAAGGAGAGGAGGGATTACCATTACAACAAGTGCTAATAGAAAGACGATTGGTGTATAAATTTTTGCAAAACGATCAACAAACGCTTCGGTCGGTGCTTTCTTTTCTTGTGCTTCCTCAACAAGGTGAATAATCCGTGAAAGAGTAGTATCCTCTACAAGTTTGGTTACCGTGATTTCTAGAGAGCCTTCTTCATTAATCGTTCCAGCATACACTAAATCATCAATTTGTTTATCTATAGGAATAGATTCGCCTGTAATAGGTGATTGGTTTACAGTAGAAGCGCCGCCTACAATCGTTCCATCCAATGGGATTTTTTCACCTGGCTTCACAACAATTGTTGTGTTTACTGTAATATCATCTACGGATTTTTTTACAAGTTCTGTTCCAACTTTCACCCATGCTTCTGAGGGTGCTAAATCAATAAGTCCACGAATGGATTCACGCGTACGTTCAATAGATTTGTTTTGTAACGTTGCTCCTAATGCAAATAGCCAAACAACCGTTGCACCTTCTAACCATTGTCCGATTAGAGCAGCACCAATAGCAGCAGATATCATGAGAACATTCATATCTAGTGCCTTACTTCTTAAGGCATAAAAAGCACTTTTTGCAGGTTTATATCCTCCAATTAGGATACTAGCTGCATAGAGAAGTGTTATAAGAAGAGGTGGTGTATTTACAAATCCACCTAAAAATCCTAATGCTAAAAACAATCCTGAGAGAATCAAAGTTGTATTTTTAGATTTAGAAGTAGGTGTCGGACCTCTACGAACCCCTGCTAAGGAGGCGCCGAATCCTGCGTTAGACACTTCTTTTATAATGTCATCCACGTCTCGATCATGACGTATATGCATTTTCCCGGTAGCAAAGTTTACTCGAACTTCTTGAACTCCTGTTACGTTTTGTAGATGTTTTTCGATTGTTAAGGCACATGCCCCACAATCCATGCCTTCGACCAGATATGTTTGTACGCCATCTCCTGTTACTTTCTGAGTATCACGAGGTGATGTGTCTTCGCATGAGCTATCACTACAACAAGAAGTTTTTGGTGTTACTTCTTCTTTTTGTATGGCGGATGCAGAAGAGCAACATGAAGATACCTTTTCTGGTTTGGGTTCACAACAAGAATCAGAAGAGTTATTCTCTGTTTTCACAGTATCAGTGTTACTACTGCAACAGGAATCTTTCTTAGCAACGGGAACGATCGGAATTTCTATTTTTGAAGAGCAACACGACGATGTTTCCTTTGTTACTTCTTCTTTGACAGGAGTTGGTAAAGAATCGCTACAAGAAGAAGTTTGACAACAACTCGTTTGTTTTTCTTTCTTATCTGTCATGACAATTCTCTCCCTTTTGAGATAAGCAAGCATCGTTTTTATCACATGATGCTACTTCGGTCTGTACTTCATGAAATACAGCATCAAACATCGTGAGTAGCTGTTCAATTTGTGTATTTCGTAAAGAATAGTAGACGTACTTTCCTTCTTGTCTACCAAGTATAATGCCACATCCTTTTAGACAGTTCAGATGTTGAGATATATTTGATTGATTCCCATTGGTTATTTCTACAATTTGGGATACCGTTTTTTCGCCGTCCATCATACACTGGAGAATCTGAAGTCTTGTTTTATCAGAAAAGCCGCGAATAAATTTGGCTTTTATATCTAAATCATTTGGATTGCACAATTGTATTCACTCCATTCGTATTAGTCATTACTAATATGTTTATTCTTCATTCATATTAGCATTAGCTAATATGTGTGTCAAAAATATTTTCGAAAAGTCTGATAAATATTTCGTTTGCTTCATTTTTGAATTTAGATAGACAAGGATTCTTACATAATTTATTTCATAAGAAATTGGATAAAAATCCCTTGACGTATAAAAAGGGAATGCTATAATGAACGAAAATATATGAACATATGAACAATTATTCATATGAAATTTAAAAAGTAGGTAATGGAGGTGAAGGCGTGTTAGATGTTATTGTGATTGGTGCTGGGCAAGCCGGTTTAAGTATGGGTTACTTCTTGCAACAAGGACGTTATCATTTTGTCATACTTGATGGAGAAAAACGAATTGGAGGCTCATGGAGAAACAGGTATGATTCTTTGCTTCTATTTACACCTAAGTCATATAGTTCACTGCCAGGTATGAAATTAGAAGGAGAGGGAAATGAGTTTCCTACAAAAGATGAAATTGCAGACTATCTTGAAACGTATGCTAATCATTTGTCATTACCAGTACAGGTGGAAACAACTGTACATAAAGTACAAAAAATAGGAAATACATTTGAGGTATCTACTAATAAGGGAGTTTTCCTGTCCAAACATGTCATCATCGCATCTGGTGCTTTTCAGAAACCGTTTATTCCCTCAATTTCTCAAGGACTTTCACAAGAGGTGTTTCAGATTCATTCTTCTCAATATCAATCACCAAAGAAAATCCCAGATGGTCCTGTCCTCGTAGTAGGCGGCGGAAATTCTGGTACACAGATTGCAACCGAACTTGCGGAAAGTCGCGATGTAACCATTGCTATTAGTCATCCATTTAAATTTTTACCACTCAAAATTATAGACAAAAGCATCTTTCATTGGTTAGAAAAGGTTGGTTTATTATATGCAGGGACCAATACAAGGCGCGGAGCATGGTTTCAAAAACAAAGTGATCCCATTTTTGGTTTTGAATTGAAAAAATTGATTCGCGAAGGGAAAGTTGAAACCAAACCGAGAGTGACACAAACACAGGAAAGAGAGGTAACCTTTGACGATCATAGTAAAATAAACGTGCAAAATATTATATGGTCAACAGGTTTTGTTCCTGACTACAATTGGATAGACATAGAGGGAAGTTTAGATGAAAAAGGTTTTCCTATTCAGAACAGGGGGGTGAGTCCAATCCAAGGGGTATATTATATTGGATTACCGTGGCAACATCAAAGAGGGTCAGCACTTATTTGCGGAGTGGGAAGAGATGCTGAGTTTATATATTCAGTTATAAAAGGGACTTAAAAAAATAATTTAAATAACATTATTAACCCAAACAGGAAAGGTAGCTGTTTTAGCTACCTTTCCTGTTTGGGTACTATTCATTTTTAATATTTATTTATAGACAAAAAGAATAAGTAGCCATATTGAAAGTCTTATACTTTATATTTTTTGATTTTATAAACTTTAGGTATCTTAAAAAGGGGCGGCTGACAATTGTGTCAGTCTACAGTAATAAAGAAGCCTGAAGATACAAAATCTCCAAGCTTCTTTAAACAGTTATTCAATGAAATACATCTTTCCGTTTACTTCAAGAGACACTGATGATTGCTTCATCTCTTCCTTTAGAGATTTAGCATATGCTACCACTTCATTAACCTTCTTCTTATTTAAACTTTCCGCAAAACTATAAACAATGGTGACTTTTTCCTTAATAAGCTGATTATTATCTCCTACCCAGGCCCCTGTTCCCTCAATAGCGGTAGCTCCTCCAAACATAGTAGAGAATGTCTCGAGAGACTTGTTAACATACGGAGTATTATCAATAGGTTGATCTACATTATAGGTTGATGGTACGTAAATTTTTATTACATTATCAAGATGGAATTGTCCTTTTAAAGCATTCGATTCTTGAACCTTAAATGATTCTTGCTGTTCTGCAGCATACACCGTATGTCCTAAAAAAGCAACCAACATAATAGATAGAAACCAATACAAAATCGTTTTCCTTTTCAAGCTTGCCACTCCTTCTTATTTGACTGATTTGCTGCCAAAACAATGGTGAGTGTTCTATTTACTATTATACTTACCTTAATAAGATTTGAGAGAACAAATTTAATTTATATTTTATAAAAAATTGAAGAAATTGTAATTTATTCAGATGGAACAATTGATATTACATATATCTTTGCAGCTCTATGATACTTCGCTTTTTTGAGATTCAAAAACCAAAATTGGTATTTTATCCAGTGTTTCATCTAAGTTTCCGTTCTTAATTCTATGGTAATTGTGTGCATCTTTATTGCCAACAAAGAATGATGAGGAGGTCGAAAGGGAATTTGCCCCCCTTCTTTGTTAATTAGGATTTTTTATTCTTTATTTGTATTCCTGAGAGTTACTAAGGATGTAATATAGGCTAAGATGATTAGAGTTTTTATTGCTTTGGGGACTTGATTTTCAATTAAGTTGTATATGACTACCACTATTTTTATAATTAGCGGAAGGGAAAAAACAGTATATGTTTGCCTACACATCACAAATGAAATATGCAGTGTCTGCAAAGAAATTATGTAATACATCATATAAACCTAAACATTTTAATTTTTAATGGACGCTGAGGAATTGAAGAGAAGTTATTTGAGTTTTGTAGAACAGTTAATGAAAAATATACCGTTAAAGTAACTCTTTCTGTGATTCATGAAAAATTAAGCCGGAATGAGCTGTCAATTGAAGAATCAATTAAATGCACGATCAGACTTTTAGTCAACAGGGGTTTGTATTGGGAAGATGAATATCATGGTTTATATAGTGTTGATGATAGTTATGAATTAGCTAGAAATGGTGTTCATTTTGATTTAGTTGAAGTTGTTAATACATATATTGAAACGTTAGGTGTATAGTAAGTATTTTAGTGAGTTTGAAAATTTGTATTTTTGGAATCCCTAGCATTACCTCAAACCGAAGGAATAGACAAATAGAAGGCTTATCCGATGGGGTTTCTAGCTTCTTGTCCTTTTACTATCAATACAGGGAGTTAATGAAAATGACTCTTCGGTTTTGGAAGAGGGGCAAGCGCTAACAAGCTGTACGAGTTTCGGTTTTGAGTGTAATAGGTACTAAGACATAGTTTCAAAATTTGATAGTGATTTTTGAAGTAAACAAAGTATGTACATTGTAGAAGTGGAAATGCAGTAGGGGAATTGTGGAATAATTAAAGAGAATACCTCTGCGTAAATTTATTTTAATATTGATGTCATATAAGCTTGATGATATGACAGTTTTATTTTCACAAGATTGTTATGATATTTGTTATTTCATCTTTCTTATATGACGTTTGTTATAAATGAAGGATTTATAAAATGAATATTTTTATCTAGGTAAGGATAAAACAAAAAAATATATATATCAACTGCATAACAATTTGTAATTGATACAAATGGATGGTGATTACAGATCGAACAACAATTACATTATCTCATTTCACATTTTGGATACTTTGGAATTATAATTGCTTTGGTTGGTGGAATTATTGGATTACCGATACCTGATGAAACACTGTTAACATTTGTAGGGTACTATGTATTTAAAGGGGAAATGAAATTTCTATTAGCGTTACTCAGTGCATGGGGTGGATCTTCTATTGGTATTACCATTAGTTATTTGTTAGGTGTAAAACTTGGGATTCCCTTCTTGAAAAAATTTGGTCCTAAGATACATATTACAGAATCGAAAATAAATCGGACACACACCTTATTTCAGAAGATTGGTCCTTCTTTATTGTTTATTGGTTATTTTATTCCAGGAGTGCGGCATGTTACTGCCTATTTAGCTGGTATTTCCCGTTTTCGATTTTGGAATTTTTGTCTGTATGCATACTCAGGAGCATTATTATGGAGTTTCACCTTTATCAAGTTAGGGTTAGAGTTGGGAGTAAAGTGGCGTCAGGTAGAACACTATGTTCATCGCTATGGTTTGATTCTTTTGATTGTGTTAGTTATTCTTGTGGGTTTGATTTTTGTATATTTTCGCTTCAAAAAAGATAAAAAGTAAGCAATAATTTACCATAACAAATGTGATGTAAAAACATACAGTATTCAAAAACTTCCAACACGAGACACATTCCCATTGTACAACAACTTCACATATGCTAAACTGTAGGTAACTTTAATGAACGGAGGGGTCTCCTTTGATTTTAATCAGATTACGTCTCAATACTTTGTGCCGATAATTGAATAGCGCTCAAAGGCTCTGTCTGTGTACAGAGTGAACGGGATTGGTCTGCCTATTTTAAAGGAACCCTTATTGAACTGATATGTGAAAAGAGGGAGGGACGAATATACCCTCTTTTTGTTTTACCCTTTATAAATAGAATGATGTGATGCAGGTACAACATTTCTTTGGTATTTTGAAAGTTGTTTCGTGCGTCATACGGGATTTGACGACCATTGAACAAGCTGAAAGCTATGCTTTCTTTTTGCTTATTTGTCGTACTCTCATCCGTTTACGAAAAACACAGACAGTGGCTTGTGTTTTTTATTTTGCGTAATCGAAATGGAGGAATAAATATATGGAAGAACTAGTACAAAAAGCGATATTGGTTGGAGTTAATTTAAGTAGTCAAAGTGATTTTGAGTATTCGATGGAGGAATTAGTGAATTTAGCGGAAGCATGTGATGTGGAAGTAGTCGGGCAAGTTACACAAAATTTACATCGCGTAAACCCATCACATTATATAGGAACAGGTAAGATTGAAGAAGTGTCAGCTTTTGTGAAGGAAGCGGATGCCAATATGGTGATTTTTAATGATGAGTTATCGCCTTCGCAAATTCGAAATTTAGAAGAAGATTTAGAGTGTAAGGTGATTGATCGTACCATTTTAATTTTAGATATTTTCGCGCAGCGTGCAAAGACGAAAGAAGCACAGTTGCAAGTAGAAGTAGCGCATTTACAATATATGATGCCTCGTTTAATTGGCCTTCGTGAATCGTTAGGTAGACAGAGCGGTGGTGTTGGTACGAAAAACAAAGGTGTTGGTGAGAAGAAATTAGAACTAGACCGTCGTAAGATTGAAGAGCAAATCGCAGTGTTAAATAAAGAGTTAGAAGCTCTTGTTGCGCAGCGTCAAACGCAGCGTAAACAACGCAAGAAAAACGAAATGCCAGTTGTTTCGTTAGTTGGGTATACAAACGCAGGTAAATCAACAACGATGAATACGATGCTTGAAATCTTTAACGGATCTGTAGAAAAACAAGTGTTTGAAAAAGATATGTTGTTTGCGACGCTTGAAACATCTGTGCGAAATATTCAATTGCCAGATAACAAAGCATTTTTACTGACGGATACGGTTGGTTTTGTGAGTAAGCTACCGCATCACCTTGTAAAAGCATTCCGTTCAACGCTAGAAGAAGTAGCGGAAGCGGATTTATTGATTCATGTGGTGGATTATGCAAATCCAAATTATGAACAATTGATTGAGATTACAAATCAAACACTTAAAAAAATTGGTGTTGAAAATATCCCAACGATTTATGCTTATAATAAATCAGATATGATGGATGTTGAGATTCCACAAGTACAGGATAATCGTGTGTATTTGTCAGCAAAACAAAAAGTGGGCATTGAGGAACTCGTTGAAATGATTCGTTCACACATTTATAAAGAATATACAAAGTGTGAAATGTTGATTCCTTACGATCAAGGGCAAGTTGTTTCTTATTTCAATGAACATGCACATGTTGTATCGATGAGTTATGAAAATGAGGGTACGAAGATTTCGCTTGAATGTAAGACGAGTGATTTTGAGAAGTATAAGCGTTTTGTAATATAAAGTGAAAAAGGCGATCCTAATATTTGATTAGGACCGTCTTTTTCTTTATAGTTGTCATCCTTTCCCTTTATCCTTTGTCTAAGTATAGAGGAATAGAAAGAAAATTTCCGTGATTAATTCATATAAAACCGATGTAAATATAATGTTATTTTAAAGGGGTGGGGAAGTTGTGTTGCTGGAAAAAGAAATGAAAGCAGTATAGAATAGTAAATGTTTCAAAAGTCAGAAATTATTCTAATAAGTGTAATGATGAAGGGTTACATTTACAATGGTTTCGTGTGGAGAGGAGAATGAAATATGCAGGCGGTTTCTAAACAAAATACAATGGCTACACCAACGATTTATCGTATTTTATTTGCGATTAGTTTTGGTCATTTTTTAAATGACTCGATGCAGGCTGTTGTACCGGCACTGTTTCCAATTTTAGAAAAGTCTATGAATCTATCCTATATGCAAGTGGGATGGATTGCGTTTGCCTTAAATATGACTTCATCAATTATGCAGCCGGTATTTGGGATGTATTCAGATAAGAAGCCATCACCATTTTTATTGCCGCTCGGTATGTTTTCAAGCATGCTTGGGATGATTGGACTTGCGTTTGCACCAAACTTTATTATTGTTATTATCTCTGTTTTATTTATTGGTTTAGGTTCAGCGGTCTTTCATCCTGAAGGGGCACGTGTTGCGTATATGGCAGCTGGTGCAAAACGTGGTTTAGCTCAATCAATTTATCAAGTGGGAGGAAATACAGGGAATTCGCTTGCGCCGATTTTTACAGCGTTAATCTTTGTGCCACTTGGTCAAATAGGATCGCTTGGATTTACAGGATTTGCGGTGGTTGGTATCGTATTATTAATGTTCGTTTCGAAATGGTATAAAAATGAATTAATAAACGGTGCAGTGCGAAGAAAGAAACGTGCGGCTTTAGAAGCTGAAAATGCAATTATTAGTACACATATTAAATTTGTTGTTGTACTTCTCGTTTTTCTAACATTTGTTCGTTCTTGGTACGGCGCAGGTATCGGGAATTTCTATCAGTTTTATTTAATCGAACACTACGATCTATCTATTCAAAATGCACAGTACTATGTGTTTGCCTTTATGATTGCTGGTGTGTTTGGAACGTTCTTTGGTGGACCGCTAGCAGACAGATTTGGGAAGAAAAATATTATCGTATTTTCGATGCTAGGTTCAGCACCACTTGCTTTATTATTACCACATGTTTCTCTTACATGGGTCGTACCACTATTTATATGTATTGGATTTATTAGTTCCAGTAGTTTTAGTGTAATCGTTGTATATGCACAGGAGCTTGTTCCTGGAAAAATTGGTATGGTGTCAGGTTTAATTGTCGGTCTTGCTTTTGGCCTTGGGGCATTAGGGGCTGTTGTACTTGGAAAACTGGCCGATGTGTATAGTTTGAATTTTATTATGGTATTATGTAGTTGTTTACCGTTAATTGGTCTTACGTCATGGTTACTGCCAAGCGATCGAAAACAAATATAGAATAGGAGATGCGATATGAAACGATGTCAAAACGTTACAGAATTAATCGGAGATACACCTGTCGTACGCTTATCTCGCTTCGTTCCAGATGATGCAGCGGATGTATATGTGAAATTGGAAATGTTTAATCCTTCACGCAGCGTCAAAGATCGTGCAGCTTATAATTTGATTCATATGGCAGAAGAGCAAGGCTTTATTCAGCCAGGAGATACGATTATTGAACCGACAAGTGGAAATACAGGAATCGGTTTAGCGATGAATGCAGCAGCCAAAGGATATAAAGCTATTTTGATTATGCCAGATAATATGTCAAAAGAACGTATTAATTTATTAAAGGCATACGGTGCAGAGGTTGTCTTAACGCCAGCGGCAGAACGGATGTCAGGGGCAATTGCAAAAGCGGTTGAACTGCAAAAACAAATTCCAAATAGTTTTATTCCGCAACAATTTGAAAATCCAGCGAATCCAAATATTCATCGCTATACAACAGCGCTTGAAATTTACGAGCAAATGGATGGAGAATTGGATGCCTTTGTAGCAACGGCTGGCACAGGTGGAACCATTACAGGTACAGGGGAAACGTTAAAAGAGAAACTACCAAACTTGTACATTGCGGTAGTTGAACCGAAAGGATCTCCTGTGTTATCTGGCGGTGTTCCAGGACCTCATAAATTAGTTGGAACAAGTCCAGGATTTATTCCGAAAAACTTAAATACAGAAGTTTATAATGAAATCATCCAAATTGCAGATGAAGAAGCATTAAGTACGATGCGAAATCTAGCAAAACAAGAAGGAATATTAGTAGGGCCATCATCAGGGGCATCGGTATATGCGGCAATCATGATTGCGAAACGACTAGGCGCTGGGAAGAAAGTACTTTGTATTGCACCGGATACAGGAGAGCGTTATTTAAGCATGGGATTGTTTGAATAATTGTTATCGAGATATAGAGAGATAGAGAAAGAGGATGTATGCGCCATATACATCCTCTTTTTTGTATTTTATCCCGCTATTCGTGGGTCGTAATTCCACACCTCACAATTCCGCAAGAAATTAGGTGGAGGATAAACTGTCCAAAAAGCTAAATTGGTTGAACTAATGCTTCAGTGGGTGTTACATGTGTTCTTAATCGAAAGTTATAAAAGAACAATAGAGGAAACGTTTCAATATCATTCAAGGCGATTAGTTAAAAAATTAAAAGAGTTTTTTTAACATAATTTTTATTATAAGTAGCATTATTTGATTTGTGCATCATAAAGGAACATGAGAAATTTTGTTTTGAAAATTCCGAATTTATGAGATTATAAATATTTTCAGTAGGAGATAGTCTAGAGAATGAGTTTTTGAATTTTATGGAGTTCTCTTTAAATATGAATAAGAGAACTATCTGTTGAAACAATTGTATTATCACGTATTTTTGAAAGAATTGAATCAATGTACAGTAGAAAAAAACAATTAAATGTTGATATAACTGCGTTTACAGAAGGAATCTTAAACCATCTAACTAGAAAACTGTTAATATTTATTTGTCTTAAATCAATGAAAATTCTAATATTTTATTTGACAATGATAATCATTATCGTTTATTGTGTTATTTGTAATCAATTAAAAAGGAGTGTCCAATAATGATCACATTAAACACAGAGAATAAGTATTTAAAATTACAGAATGAGAAAGAATCTAATGCAAAATCTTATCCACGTCATTTCCCGTTGGTTATTGAGAAAGCCAAAGGTATGATGGTAACGGATGTGGAAGGAAAAGTTTTTTATGATTGTTTATGTGGTGCAGGTACGCTAGCTTTAGGACACAATCATCAAGTCGTTATTCAAGCGATAGAAGATGTGTTAAAACAACAAATTCCGTTACATACTTTAGACTTAGCAACCCCTTTAAAAATCGAATTTATGCAAGAAATATTTTCTATATTACCTAAAGAGTTAAGAGATTCTACTAAAATACAATTTTGTGGTCCGACAGGTGCTGATGGCGTTGAGGCAGCTATTAAATTGGTGAAAAATGCCACTAAAGGCAAGTCTATCTTGGCGTTCCAAGGCGGTTATCATGGATCGACGCAAGCAACGATGTCAATGAGTGGTAACTTAAGCAAGAAACAACATTTGCAAAGTTTATTACCTGATGTTCATTTTTTACCTTTTCCTTATGAATATCGATGCCCATTCGGTATTGGAGAAGATAAGACAGCTAAAATTAGTGCGCAATATATAGAAAATTTATTAGATGATTGTGAAAGTGGTATAGCGTCTCCTTGTGGCATGATTTTTGAAACAGTGCAAGGGGAAGGGGGATCAGTTCCAGCCGATATTGAATGGTTAAAAGAAATGCGACGCATTACTGCAGAAAGAGGAATTCCTTTAATTGTAGACGAGGTTCAAACAGGAATTGGGAGAACTGGTGAAATGTTTTCTTTTGAACATGCAGGTATCATTCCAGATGTCATTATTTGTTCGAAAGCGATAGGTGGAAGCCTGCCAATGTCGGTTGTTATTTATAAAGAAGAACTAGATCAATGGAATCCAGGTGCACATATCGGTACATTCCGTGGCAATCAACTAGGCATGGCTACAGGGTTAGCAACTTTAAAATATATTAAAGAAAATCATATACTCGAAAATGTAAAAGTACGCAGCGAACAGTTTTTCAAAAATCTTAACGATTTACAAGAAAAATACGAAGAGATTGGTGATGTTCGTGGAAGAGGGTTGATGATAGGAATTGAAATTGTAAATCCAAAAGGTCGCAAAGATAATTTAGGACATTATCCACAATTTGAAGAGTTGGCTTTAAAGATTCAAGAGAGATGTTTTAAGAATGGTTTGATTATTGAAGTAGGAGGACGCCACTCAGCAGTTATGCGTTTCTTACCGCCATTGACAATTACAGAAAATGAAACGACAGAAGTTTTAAGTATCTTTGAGAAATCTGTAGTCGAAGCAATTCAAATGATTAATACGAATGAGTAATTTAGGCAATTTAAAAAAGCATTCTGTTTTATTTGCCATCTTGGTTAGTGCTTTTTCTTTAGTTTTGACTAATAGCGCTTTTAATATTTTATTACCAAGCTTAATTGAAATGTATGATATATCCACTACATTTGGTGGATGGATTATTACACTTTATCTGTTAGCGATGACGATAACAATGCCATTGACTGCTTGTATTGTCGATCGTCTCGGTAGAAAGACAACATATATTTTGGGAATTAGTTTATATTGTCTGTTTTCTATTATGGGTGGCTTATTTTATCAATATGTACAGATTATATTGTTAGTACGCTTTATGCATGGCGTTGCCGCGGGTTTGATGATTCCGCTATCGTTAGTTTTGTTGTTTGATATTTACAGTAAAGAAGTGCGTGGAAAAGTGACTGGTGTATGGGGAATGTTGTTAACTATTGCGCCAGCTATTGGTCCAACCTTTGGAGGTATCATTATTCAATTTGGTGAATTGAAACATCTGTTTTGGATAAATGTTCCATTTGCACTGCTTTCATTAATTTTTTGTTGCAGGCAAATCAAACTTGATCAACCGGCACATAAGAAAACAATTCGCCTTCAAGGTATTATATTAATGGTTTTAGGTATTGGTGGATTAAGTCTAGGGATTCAAATGTTTTCAAATCCAACTTTTCCGAGATGGATAACATGTGTATTGCTTTTTTTAGGCGTAGTTATTTTGATTCGTTTTATTCAAAAAGATAATTTACAAAAAGAGCCTTTAATTCGTTGCGGGTTATTACGTAATCCAATATATGCTATTTCAGTCATAATGACTGCGGTGCAGGCTTCAGTCATGTTTGGCATCATCTTTATTTTTCCATTGATGTTACAAGAGGTGTTTAATTTATCACCTTCATTAACGGGAGCTATGTTTATTCCAACAGCGATTTGTACAAGCTTGTTTGTTTGGATTGGTGGAAATTTAATTGATTCGGGAAAATCATTGCATTTTATTGCTTATGGTGTTGGCCTAATTGCAATTTCAGTATTGTTATTTGCGTTTGTTTCGAAAGGGACATCATTAATTGTCATTGTCATCTTAATGGCAGTAAGAGGCGTTGGTATTGGATTATCGAATATGACCGTAACGACAGTTGGGCTTAATTCATTAACGGATGACGATCTACATGAAGGATCAGCATTGTCTAATACAATCAAACGTTTAGCGTCTTCATTTACAGTCATGTTATTGACGGGTTATTACGACATGCGTTGGCAAATGATTAGTCAATCGGGAGAAATCGCTCAAAATGCGAAATGGATGGCATTAAAAGAAGAGTGCATGGTGTTAGGGTGTTTAATGTTATTAACCTTACCATTAGCTTTATTTTTAAATAGAAGAAACTTAAATGTAGGTGTTGAAAATGGCAGATAATAAACGATTTAACAGTCGAGAACAAGCAAATTTCCATACGTGTAAGACATTATTAAATTGTTATATTAGAGAGTTTTGTAGTGAAAAATTGAATTTATTTTCAGTGAATCAAAATAAGAATACTTATTCTATTTATTTCCCAACGAGTGACGTAATCATATCAGGAAATCTTTCATTTTATTCAAAAATGGGTGAGCATGAATACGAAAATTATTATGTGAACAAAGAAAGGGAACTTGACTATTCTTATTTAGTTCAATGGATTATTAAAGAGCTAAAACATGATAATCCGATAATTACTGATGAGAGATTAATCGATTTTTCAAATAAAGTGGATAATAGCTATCATAAATTAGCTTTATTTTTAAAGCATGCAGCTAATCAACATGAATGGAATTATTTATCATCGGAGCAATCTTTGTTATACGGGCATCCGTTTCATCCATTTCCGAAAAATACATTAGGATTTACAGAAGATGAAGTTAAAAAGTTTTGTCCTGAACTCCGTACTTCTTTTCAGTTATGTTATTTGGCTGTTAGAAAAGATGTTTTTCATGAAGAATGGGTCGAGGAAGAAAGGCGGATTGAACTGCATGAAAGTGTTAAAGTGCATGTACAACACGTACTTAAGGACAAAAGGGATGCGTATGAAATTTTACCAATTCACCCTTGGCAATATGAACATGTAAAAACGATAAAAGCGGTAAAGGACTATATTGATCAAGAGAAAATGATTCCGCTTGGTAGTTTTGGTCCGGTAGCATATCCGACATCTTCAGTGCGTACGGTGTTTATTCCTGATATGAATTGTAACATCAAACTATCGTTAAATATCCAAATAACAAATATGATGAGAAATAATAATAGAGAACAAATGCGTCGAACGTTGGATGCGACTAACTATATATTACAGAGAAACTGTTTCCAAGACGAATTAAATACAAATATCTCTTATGAGGTGGGTGTATGTACTTGTCATTTTGCAAATGATGATTTAACAAAATTATTTACAATCGTCTATCGTCCAATTGAATTCGATGAAACATCAACTTATGTTTTGTCTAGTTTGATTGAAGTTCCAGTTGAAGGAGATCAATCTCGATTATGTTCGATGATTGATAGTCGAAATATGGAGCAATGGTTCATACGATATTTAGAAATATCACTGTTGCCAATTGTTCGCTTAGCAGAGGAAAAAGGTGTTCATTTTGAAGCACATTTACAAAATTCTTTATTAACAATAAAGAATGGTATGCCGCATGCATTTATTATTAGAGA
Organism: Bacillus sp. DX4.1; assembly: GCF_030348195.1. Taxonomy (NCBI): domain Bacteria; kingdom Bacillati; phylum Bacillota; class Bacilli; order Caryophanales; family Bacillaceae; genus Bacillus; species Bacillus sp. DX4.1. Next base: position 1,846,293 of record NZ_JAUCFT010000008.1, read on the forward strand.
TTTAGAAGGTGTAAGTGTGGATATAGAAAAGGTTGAAGATGATGTTGATACGACGGGTCCCCTTTTCTATCAAAAAGAAGAAGCCTGGGCACGTACTTCATACTATTTTGTAGTTAATCATTTAGGCTCTTTAATTCATGCAATAGCTAAAGATTTAAATGTAGAAGAAGAACATTTTTGGGGAATTGTACGTCATGTTCTCACGCAAGAATACGAAAATAACGAAAATGAATATGTACTTCACTTACTAACAACTAAAACATTTAACGCTAAAAAGAATATGATGAGTTGTCTCATTGGAAAAAGTGAGACGCCATCTTACATTCCAGTAAACAACGTAATGAAGAAATTAGGGAGTGAAACGTATGGAAACGCTAAGTTACTTGTATAAAGAAAAGTCATTATTCATTGAGGAAGTAAAAGAGAGAATTATGCGCCAAACGATGGAGGCATTAATATATGAGGAAATAATTGAAATAACTAAAAATGAAAGAGAGTGGTCTTTTACTGGAAAAAGCGCTAAAGGTGATTTCGTCAATTATTCATGTAAAGCAGATGAAAAATGGTCTTTCGGTAGAATTAAAATAGAAAAAAATTCTATTAAAAGGGAAGGGAAGACATGCACGAATATATATGTATTCCTTGAAGAAGTCATTCAGAATAATTCGAAAGGTTTGTATACTACTCAGTTCATTAATGAATTATTAGCAACATTAGTGAAAGATAACCAGTCTAAGCAATTTCAATTGGACCAAATTCCAGAACAAGATCAGCAGTATGAAGCGTTAGAAAGTCATATGGTGGACGGTCATCCTTATCATCCAAGCTATAAATCAAGAATTGGCTTCTCTTTAGCAGATAATCTTGCTTATGGTCCAGAATTCAATCAAGAAATTTCTATATACTGGGTTGCGGTAAATGAACAGTTAGTTGATGTCAATATTTCTAAAGAGATGTCATTTGATGAAATATTTAATCATCATGTGACGAATGAAGAGAAAGCTAAATTTATAGAAATGATTAAAGAAAAAGGTCGTAAAGATACAAAATACATTTTCTTACCGGTGCATTCTTGGCAATTAGAGCATCAAATTCAATCTGTTTTCGTTCAACAATTGACTAACCAAGACATTGTCATTTTAGGAACATCAAATAGTACTTATAGAGCGCAGCAATCTATCCGTTCGTTATCTCATCGTGACAATGCAAATGCACCGTATATAAAATTTCCGCTAAGTATAACAAATACTTCAACGAGTCGTATTCTTGCTCATCACACAACTCAAAATGCACCACTAATAAGTGATTGGCTAAATAAAATTATTCAAAATGACTCGCTATTAACGAAGGAAAGATTTCATATTTTAAGAGAAGTGATGGGAGTTTCTTTTCGATACGATGAGTTACCTCCAATTCAATATAGTTCAGCTTATGGAACGCTCGGCGCAATATACAGAGAAAATGTCTCGACATATCTTGAAGATAATGAAGAAGCGTGGCCACTAAATGCCCTATCACATATTCAAAAAAATGGAGAGCCGTTTATTCAAGCAGCGATTGATCAATACGGGATTGAGGCATGGAGCGATGCACTTATTAAAGTTGTGACGCTTCCAATTATACATCTATTATTTGCTCATGGGATAGCGCTAGAATCTCATGCTCAAAATATTATTTTAGTCGTCGAAAACAATTTCCCGAAACGAATTATTATTAAAGATTTGCATGATGGTGTTCGCTACACACCAGAACAACTTTTGCAACCGGATTGGGCACCAAAATTAAATCCGGAGCCAGAAAGTCATCGGAAATTTAATAGATACTCGTTTATTCAAACAGAAGATGTGTCAGAAGTTAGAGATTATACATATGATGCTTTTTTCTTCATCTGCATGACAGAAATTTGTTTCATATTTGAAAAATTTGGTTTGAGTGAAAAAGATTTTTGGCGTAAATGCGTAGAAACGATAGTAACATACCAAAATGATTACCCAGAATTTAAAGAACGGTTTGACATGTTTAATCTATTTTCTGAAGATGCATTAATAGAGGAAATGACGAAACGACGTATTTATGGTGATGGTAAGTTGTACTTCCGTAAAGTGAAAAACCCTTTGTTACTGGCAAAGGAGTCATTTGAATGAAAGAAAATAAGCTCAAAGAAAAGATAAAAAGAAACCAACCTGTTTTTGGGATGTTTGTGTCTATACCGCATCCAATTATGGTTGAGTTGATTGGCTATGCGGAATTTGATTTTGTCATTATTGATTATGAACATGCATCAACGAATATGGAAACCATTGAAAATATGGTCCGCGCTGCAGAATTATTAAATATTACGCCACTTGTCAGAATATCTAAAGTGGATCGGAATGAAATATTGAAAGTGCTTGATTGTGGTGCTCAAGGCATTGTTATACCTCATGTTAAGCGTAGGGAAGAAATAGAAGAGGCAATTAACTATGCTTATTATCATCCGATTGGCATGAGAAGTCTAAATAGCGGTAGACCAGGTGTTTTTGCTAAATATTCTTTAAGCGACTATATAGCTAAAGCTAATGAAGAAATTATGGTAGTTCCGATGATAGAGAGTTTAGAAGGCATTAATGAAAGTGAGTCTATTTTATCTTCACCACATATAAGTTTTGTTCTAGAAGGAGCGGCGGACCTTTCCCAGTCGCTCTCTGTTCCATGGGATACGGATCACCCAGAAGTGCAAAGAAATTTAGAGAAATTATTTGAAGTATCAAAGCAATGTAAAGTCCCTTATGCACTTGTTTCTAGAAATCATAGCCATCATAAAAAGTGGACGGAAATGGGAGTGAATATTTTCGTGTTAGGGGATGAGAGAGGTACAGCATTCCGTGCATATATGGAAAAATTGGCTGCCTATCGAAGTTTAACTGGAGGACATTATGAATCGTAATATAAAGAAATTGATAAATGAGGTGCATGATCAAAGTACAGATCCAATATGTGCTTATATTTATGACTTAGAAGGCATTCAAAAACACGTAAGAAATATGTTAAAAACAATGCCTAAGCAAACGAACTTATTTTATGCGATTAAGGCAAACCCAGATACGAGAATAATTCAGGCATTATTACCGTTAGTGAAAGGGTTTGAAGTTGCATCGATAGGTGAGTTGATCAAAGTAAGAGAAGTTTCCAAGAGTATTCCTATTTTGTTTGGAGGACCAGGTAAGAAAGATTATGAGCTTGAAATGGCTATTAGAGAAAACGTCTCATATATTCATGTAGAAAGTCTTTTAGAACTTAAGAAATTAATCATGTTAGCGAAAGAAAGTAATAAGCATATACAAGCTTTATTACGTATTAATTTAAGAACAAAAACATTACCTAAAACTAAAATTTCAATGGGAGGTCGCCCAAGTCAATTTGGAATAGATGAACAATTAATTGAAGAGGCGATATGTATTTTGAGAGGGGAAGAAAATACACATGTTCAATTAAGTGGTTTTCACTTCCATTCTTTATCAAATAACTTGAAAGCAGAGTTACATGTAGAAATGATTAAACATTATCTTCAAAAAGTAGAACAATGGAAGCATTCATATGGATTAGATATTAAAGTCATTAATGCTGGAGGGGGGATTGGAGTCTCTTATGATGAAACCCCTGGATTTGATTGGGAACTCTTTACGTCGCTGTTAGCACAAAGTGACATATTGCAAAACTTAGGTGATACACAACTGTTCTTTGAACCAGGGAGATTTATCGTTGCTGATTATGGTTATTATGTTGCTGAAGTAGTAGATATAAAAGCGTCAGTAGATCAATACTTTGCTGTATTGAGAGGCGGTACACATCATAATAGATTACCCGCTTCCTGGGGGCATAATCATCCGTTTTTCGTTGTACAACTAGCACGGTGGTCTTATCCTTTTCAAAGACCGGAAGTGAAAAATTCGAAAGTAACGATAGTTGGTGAGTTATGCACGCCAAAGGACCAACTTTATAAAGATGCCGAAGTGGAAAGTATACGTGTTGGGGATGTCATTATATTTGAGAAATCGGGGGCATACTGTTGGACGATTTCTCATCACGATTTTTTAGGTCATCCATATCCGAATTTTTACTACATAACAGAAGGGGATCATTATGAATAAAACAATCACTCAATCAAAAAGAGTTACTGCTGAACAATTAATAATGAAAGACTTAATGAATGCATTTATTGCAGAGCAATTCTTTCATATCGATGAACATACAACCAAAATGCTTTCAACCGTACCCAATGTTATTCAAAATCTTTATCTCGAATCTGAACAAGCTTTAATTTATATTGATGAATTATGCTTTCTCGTAGAAAAAAGTTATAGACAGGGCTATCAATGGGTTTCCGGTTCCTCTATTTATTAGAAGGTGGCTGATGCTTGGGTGATAATAAGTTCGCCCCTAGAACTTAGTCAATTTGTGTTACACCATAAGCTATCCAAGGAAGCATATGCACATCCAGGTGTAGCCGATTTCTTAGATGGATTAAAAGTGTCTATTCAACAATTAAACCTTAGTCTAGAGATGACGGCAGATCATCAATCTATTATGCCTCAGTCACCTTACGATTGGTATGTGAAAGGTGAGATGATTTCATCTTTACGCGATCGTCCATTTCATCCTTTGTCTAAAGCAAAAATAGGTTTTACACCACAAGATTATCAAAAGTATATGGCTGAATTTGGAAAACGAACGACCTTATGTTGGATAGCTATATGTAATGATTCTATCGTAAAAGGATGTCTAGAAAATGAAGTTGAAAGTCTCGATGTGCTAAATGATGAGGAAAAAGCTATCGTCGAAAACGAGTTAATACTGAAAGAAATATCGAAAAAAAAATATACAATCATACCTGTTCATCCGTGGCAACTTAAAAATATTATCTTACCAAATTTCAAAAAAGAATTAGAGGATAAGGTAATCATTATTTTAGATTCAAAAGTAGGCGATTTCATAGCGACATCTTCAGTACGTTCATTAACGTCACCTTATGAATCAACGAAAATGTTAAAGTTACCAATTAGTGTTAAATCTTTAGGTGCTGCTAGATATTTGCCAGTCGTTAAATTATTAAACGGGATAGTCGGAGAGCAAATGTTTCGCCAAGCAGTAGCTTGTGATGAGACGCTTGCGGATAGAGTATTCTTATGTGAAGAAAAAAATTGGTGGGGATATATGCCTCAATCTATGGGACTTTTTGATGATCATCCTCGTCATTTGGCTGCTCAAGTTAGAATTTATCCACAAGAAATTATGAAAAAAGATTATAAAATTATACCTATGTCTTCCTTGGGTGTTGCGCTGCAAGAGCATCATTTTTTAACTGAAATATTAGGAGAGAGTTTATCTAATGAAGATGTCATTAACTTTTATACAGATTTAGCCGCTATGTTTTATGATATTACGCTGAGATTATTTAAAGTTGGGATTGTGCCAGAAATACACGGTCAAAATTGTTGTGTTGTACTGAAGGATAACAAAATAGTTGGATTGTTATTTAGAGATCATGATTCAGTGCGTCTGCATCAACCATATTTAGATAAACATCAAATTCAAGACCCTGGTTACCATATAAGACCTGGTTATTCAAATAGCTTATACAATGAAACGATTGAAAAATTAATTTACTATATACAATCCCTTGGTACACAAGTGAATTTGGCTGCAATAATGGAATCATTATCGGAAATGTATTGTATTCCAGAAAAAATATTCTGGCAGATTACAGAAATGAAATTAAGAGAATCGCTGCAAACAATTGATATTCCTAAAGAAGATAGAGAAGTGCTGCATTATGAGCTATTTGAAAATAAAGAGTGGCCAGTGAAATTAATCATTCGTCCATTACTAGAATCTGATGGTGTACCAGGAGCAATGCCATCTGGAAAAGGTATTGGACACAATCCGTTTTATTTTAATAAATAAGGATATTGCTATTATAAGGCTTAATGGCGCTGCGATAGAGGATTAAGCCCTTGCTACATTATTATTTATCCCGCAATAACGGGCAGTAAAACCCCCACCTCAAAGTTCTGCCAAAAGCAAAGAAGTTAGGTGGGGGATAAACTGCCCATAAAAGCCCGATTGGTGAGGGCTAATAATCAGTGTGGGATGAAGAAACCTCCACTGATTAAAGTTTCACTTTATAGAGGGAGGTCTGTATGTTAACTGTTAAAGATAGGATAGAAAAATATTCGAACAATGAAATAGAGAAATTTAAAACGATTAGTACTTCTACGATAGGTCACTTTACCGATTTTGGTTTTCTAGCAAATTATAAATGTACGATACCTGTAACTAAAGTTTATGGGAAAGTTACAACGGTAAAATTATCTAGTGGAGATGGTTATCCATTAAATGTTGCGCTTCAACAAGCTAACGAAGGAGATATTTTAGTTATTGATACTTCAGGGAATAAAACACATGCTTGTTGGGGCGAATTTAGAGCTAGAAAAGCAGAAGAAATCGGATTATCGGGTGTTATAGTTGGAGGGGCAGTAACTGATATTGAATATTTGAGAACGAGTTGTGTCCCTGTATTTTATGAGTCTATTTCCGCAAAAACGACAAGAGTTTTAAAGTTGGAGGGAGAAGTAAATACTGCAGTAAGTGTAGGTGACATCGTTTTTGAGTCCGGTGATTATGTTATTGCTGATCAAGATGGAATTTATAAATTTAACTATTTAAACTATATAAGATTAATAGAAGCGGCGATAGAGAAAGAAAAAACAGAAAAATATAGAAGATTTGGAAAATAACTATATACATTTTTAAAAATAATGGTATTATATAAATGAAAATGATTATCGTTATCGGGTGGTAAGGAGAGAAGGAGTGTTTTTTGATGTTCCGTAATAAGTTAGTTTCGACTATGTTATGCGTTATAGCACTGATGCTACTTGTAGTAGGCTGTAGCAGCAAGGAAACAACAGGAGAGAAGAAGGAAGCAAATTCACCTCAGAAGGAGCGCATAGTTAAGCATGCTGGGGGAGAAACAAAGGTTAAAGGTACGCCTAAAAGAATCGTAACTTTATATCAAGGTGCGAATGATACAGCTGTGGCGCTTGGCGTGAAGCCTGTTGGTATTGTTGAGTCTTGGGATCAAAAACCGATTTATGAATATTTAAGATCAGATTTAGAAGGTGCAAAAATTATTGGGCAAGAGTTGCAGCCTAACTTAGAAGAGATTTCTAAATTGAAGCCAGATTTAATTATTGCTTCTAAATATCGTCATGAGAAAATTTATCCGCAATTATCAAAAATTGCTCCAACTGTTATGGACGATACAATTTATGAATGAAAAGACACGTTGAAATTGATGGGTGATGCATTAAATAAAAAAGATAAAGAAGCAGAATTGTTAGCTAAGTGGGATAGCCGCGTAAAAGACTTTAAATCGCAAATGGGTGACAAGTTACCGGTTAAAGCGGCTATTACAAACTTCCGTTCGGACCATATGCGTGTTTACTACAACAGTTATGCAGGATCAATTTTGAAAGAATTAGGATTTACGGGACTTGAACGTCCTGCAGGAAGTAAGGGTGAAGATTGGGGTGAAAAGATTACTTCTAAGGAACGTATTCCTGATTTCAACGCTGATGTAATCTTTAACTTCAATGCCTCTAAAGATTCTGAACTAGTTGAGAAAAACTATGAAGAGTGGACAAAGCATCCGCTTTGGAAAGAGCTTAATGCTGCGAAAAACGAGAAGATCTTCCAAGTTGATGAAGTGTACTGGAGTGCAGGTGCTGGTTATACATCAGCGAATCTAATGCTTGATAGTTTATATGAAATATATAAATTGAAAAAATAAGTGGTAAGTCTATGAAAATAGTGAACCTGCTAAGAAATGAGTAATCTTTGCTCATTATTGAAGCAGGTTTTCTTTACTGTTAGAAGAAGTCAAAAATATGAATGGTGATTAAATGGCACAACATATAAAGCAAGGTAAGTGGAAAATTCTAGGGTTGTTTTTATTAATGATTTTATTATTCGTTTGTATGCTATTGAGTTTGATGTTCGGTAATACGCATTATACGTTAGCTGATATTCACAGTATGGTAACGTCATTTCATGCACAAGATGTAACACATGTTATTCTTTGGAAAGAACGTTTTCCGCGGATGGTAATTGCGGTCGTTACTGGAGCTTCCCTGGCAGTTGCTGGTGTCATTAGTCAGTTATTGACGCGCAATCCGCTAGGTTCTCCAAGTGTGCTAGGGATTAATTCCGGTTCGATTTTTTTTATTGTTGTCTTTGTTGTTTTATTTAAAGTGTCAGATGTAAACATTATTGTTTATTTCGCTTTTTTAGGAGCGTTAGTGGCGGCTATTTTCGTTTATTTGCTCGGTTCTTTAAGTTATTCAGGGACTACTTCTGTGAAAATTATTTTAGCTGGGATTGCCGTTAATGCGATGTTTGTCTCATTTACGCAAATCATTTTGTTAATGAATCAAAAAGGGATGAGTGACGTTTTGTTTTGGATGGCAGGGACGATTAGCGGCCGGACTTTAGATATGATTTTAGCTGTTTTGCCATTTTTACTTATTTCTCTCATTACGACGTGTTTTTTAGGACGGTCTATGAATGTTTATGCTTCTGGTGAAAGCATTGCTAAAGGATTAGGGCAAAACGTGATGTTAATGAAATTGACGTTACTTGTTTTAATGGTTGTGCTTGCGGGTGGTGCACTAGCGGTAATTGGTAATGTTGCGTTCGTCGGTTTGATTATTCCACATTTAGCTAAATCACTTGTCGGGAATGGCTATACTTGGTTGATGCCTTACTCCATTTTATTAGGAAGTATCTTTATGTTAGTCGCAGATATTAGTACGCGCTTAATTCATCCGCCTGCGGAAATTCCTTTAGGGGTTATTACAGCATTCATTGGAGCACCGTTCTTTATTTATGTCGCTTTTAAAGGAGGGCGTATGCGTGGAAAATCGATGGATAGTTCGGTCGAAAAATGAGAAATTATCATTTTTTATGATAAAGAAAGATGTTTATAAAACGATCGCAGTATTGGTTAGTTTATTGTTCGTCGTTTTGTTAGGATTGATGGTTGGTAGTGACATCATACCGCTTTATGAAGTGATTAATTATACATTTAATTTAGCACCGATTGAGAATGAATTTGCGCTTGGTGAATTAAGGATGCCACGTGTTTTATCGGGAGCTATTGTTGGGGCATCGCTTGCTGTCGCAGGTTTAATTGTGCAAGGGATTATTCGAAATCCGCTTTCTTCACCGGACGTTATTGGTGTCACAGGAGGTGCTTCTGTAAGTGCAGTTTTATTTTTAACTTACTTTAGTGAGTCAATAGGGGTAGGGTGGACACCTATTTTTGCAGTAATTGGTGCAGTTATTACGTTCCTCATTATTTATCTCTTTTCACTGCATCCGTCGATTACAGCTAATCGAATCGTGTTAATCGGCATTGGTTTATCATCACTTGCGAATGCACTTGTTATGTATATTCTCGTGACGTCGGCTTCATTTTCATCTGAACGCGCATATTTATGGCTGACAGGAAGCTTATATGGCGTCAATTGGTTGCAAACAATATCGATTCTAGTGTCGTTTATTGTCTTATTTTTACTGATTATGTGGTCGAAGCGGAAGTTTGAGTTATACAGTTACGGTGATTCAGTTGCAGAACAATTAGGGTTAAATTTGAAGCGATTTAGAATATTACTTTTGTTCTTTAGTGCATTGCTTTGTGGATTATCGGTTTCAGTGGCTGGAGGAATAGGTTTTATTGGCTTACTGACACCGCATATTTCAAGAAGAATTATACGTCATCATACGTCACTCCTATTCGTTATGACAGCTGGCATCGGTGCTATATTAGTCGTACTTGCAGACTGGATAGCACGTATTGCCTTCCAACCGTTAGATATTCCGGTAGGTGTCTTTACATCTGGTATCGGCGCACCATTCTTTATTTATTTACTGATTAAAAATCGAAATTCATTTTAAGGATGATAAAAATGAGTAGTATTGTGATAAAACAACTGAAAACTTTCGATATACATTTAGAACATGAGAGGCTTAAGGAGATCACGATAACAGATTTGTTAAATGAAGAAAAATGTTTATTATTTCTACAAAAGCAAATGAGAGAGATAAAAGCGCCGAATTTATCAGTTGCAGCTTCAATGCTTTCGAAAAGATATGCTTATCTCGTCGTATCGTCTACTTTATATAGTATGGTCGAATTCAACTGCGCCCTTAATTTGCCGGTAAAAGCATGTGCATTAAGTAAAGAACGCAAATTATGTATTCAAGCAGGTATGTGCAAATGGCAGGAAGTAGAGGGTATGGAGAGGGAACAATGGCGTGAAAACGTGCTGCGCGACCTTTTTTCGTCTCATATAACGCCGGTTTTATACATATTGAAAAAAACATCCCACGTTCCGTCATCAATATTGTGGGAAAACGTAGCTATTCGAATTAACTCAATTTACCGGAAGATATTAGCGAGAGAATCTGATCCTATTAAAATTGAACGATTAAACAGCGACTTCAATTTCTTGAAAAATGCGAGTGGGGACTTGTTTAATTTAAAAGAAAATCCGATTAAACATTATTTGAAAATAGGAGAAGAACTTAAATTAAATCCATACCGAAAGACGTGCTGCTTGTACTATAAATTAGAAGAAGATGTTGAAGGAATCGGTTATTGTGGCAATTGCCCAGCTAAAAGTAAGCAGACAAAAGTGAGGGAATAGTGCATGAGCGAGATAAAAATCAATGTTAAAGATATAACATTAGCATACGGTGAAACGAAAATTATTGATTCATTAAATTTAGCAATCCCTAAAGGGAAAATCACTGTTTTCATTGGTCGAAATGGATGTGGGAAATCGACTTTGTTACACGCAATTGCCCGTTTACTAAAACCGCAAACGGGTAGTGTATTTCTTGATGACCGAGACATTTTGAAAATGAAATCAAAAGAAGTCGCTAAAAAGTTAGCTATTTTACCACAGTCACCAATTGCACCGGAAGGGGTAACAGTGGAACAGTTAGTGAAACAAGGTCGATATCCTTACCAAAGTACATTCAAACAATGGACAAACGAAGACGAAACAGCTGTTAATCATGCTTTAACAGTAACAAACATGAAAGAATTGCAAGATAGATATATCCATGAATTATCTGGTGGACAGCGACAAAGAGCGTGGATTGCTCTTAATCTTGCTCAAAATACCGATACCATTTTATTAGATGAACCAACAACGTACTTAGACTTAACGCACCAAATTGAAATTTTAGATCTGCTGTATGATTTGAATAGAGACGAGAACAGAACAATCGTCATGGTTTTGCACGATATTAATTTAGCTTGTCGTTATGCGGATCATCTCGTAGCGATAAAAGAGCAAAAAGTTTTTATTCAAGGTGCCCCTGAAAAAATAATAACGAGCGAAAATATCGAACGCATTTACGGACTAAAATGTCGCATCGGTGTAGACAGTCAATTCGGTACGCCAATATGTTTCCCGAACGGAAAGGGGAGAAAAATAAATAATGAATTATATGGATTGGCGTGAATCTTTTCGATTCGCGCCAATTTTGTTGCTCGGGACATTCTAGCTTATCTGCATTGCCCGTCCGAGCAAAATAAACAAAAAATAACTATCGAAGAAATAATATAAAACTGCCTATCGATTAATCTTCTAACTAGAATTCTTGGACCGAAAAATCATCTATCATCTTTTGGGGTTTCCTTCAAGTTATTTCCTTTGCGTATCTAGAATACTGATGAAAGTTAGAAAAAGGTGTAACTTTATATGGAAGTTACACCTTTTTTCACTAGCTATTGTTTTAGTCTTCTCAATACGGGTAAACGATTAATACGATCACCAAGAATGTGCGATGCAAGTCCACTTGTAAATACGAAAGTGAGGTAGACAAGACCACCAATTGCCCCACATACGATAACGATTAGTAATGATTCGATGTAAGGTTGTCCAGGAATCAACCATTGTATGATGGATTTCAATCCTATTACAACAGCTGACATTGCAGCGGAATAAAGCGTAATGAGAAATACGGTTTTACCTGTTTCAATGATATTAAATTTCGTGAATTTAACGATGCAATATAGCATGATGATATCGGAGACAAGGTATCCGAGAATGGTTCCGAGTACTGCGCCATGTCCACCTAATAGGTAAAGAAGCGGTGTATTTACAATGACTTTTACGAGAATACCAATCGAGAAGGCGATCATTGTTTTTCTTTGATAATCAATCCCTTGTAAGATTGCCGCTGAAACGGTAAAAATAGCACTCAGTACTGCTGAAGGTGCATATGAAATTAAATATTGTGACCCGCCTAAAGCAGTATCAGGGCTCATATATACCATACGGAACGCATCATATGCGATGCTAGCGAGTCCGAATGCAGCAGGGATGGTAAAGAATAATAGTACTTGAAAAATCTTTGTGATTTGTTCTTGTAATTCTTCTAATTTTCCGCTTGTAAATGATTTTGTAATCGCAGGGATAATCGTAAGTGAAAATCCGGTTGCGAGTGACGCGGGAATCATAATTAATTTTTGAGCATAGTTCGTGATATAAGCGAAAATAGCATTTGCTGTTTTAAGTGGTGTTCCAACTGCCCTGAGTGCATCGGCAACTGTATATTGATCCACTAATGTATACAGTGGAATGGCAATCCCAACGAATACGATTGGAATCGCATAACGAAGTAATTCCATATAGATGTTTTTTAATGAAATACTAGATGAACGTGATTTAAGCTCGCCTTCTGGTGGCTTTAAGCTATTGTATTTTCTCCAGTACATCACTAAAATTGAAACACTTGCAATCGCCCCGATTACAGCTCCAAATGTTGCGACTGCAACTGAAGAAGCAACAGAACCACCTAACAATTTTGAAACGACAAAACTTCCAACTAAAATAAAAACGACGCGTGCAATTTGTTCCACAACTTGGGAAACAGCACTTGGTTTCATATGCTGGAAACCTTGAAAATAACCGCGTGTTACACTCATCGCAGGTACGATAATTAGAGCGAAACTTAATGCCCGCATTGTAAGTGTCACGTCAGCAATGAACTGTGGGTCAGGTGTTTCAGAACGAATAATAAACTGAGATACGTAAGGTGCTCCAATAAACAAAATTAAGAAGCCGATAAAGCCCATAAGCATCATGAGTTTTACACTGGAATTATACAGTTTTTTACTTGTACTATAGTCACCTAGTGCATTATATTTGGCAACAAATTTCGAAACGGCAATCGGAATACCAGCCGTAGAAAAGCTAAGTAAAATGCCATACCAAGAATATGCATACGCATATAGGGCAACCCCTTGTTCCCCAACTAATAGTTGAAAAGGAAAGAAGTAAATAAAGCCTAAAATACGCGAAATCATTGTGGCGCCGCTTAGTAAAGCAGTTCCTTTTAAAACTTTTGAAGTAGACAAAACGGTTCCTCCTACTCATGTTGCTAAGAATCATCTTTTCTTACTATAAACCTGTTGGTGTATTTAATAAAGTATTAACCATAAGCGATTGAATAGTATTCATAGAAAAGTCATATTTTAGATTTTTATAACGAAAAATAGTAATTTTAAGCATAATAATACATAAAAATTCAAAAAAATCAGTTGACACTGTTTTTAATGTGTGATAAAAATGATAGTAATCAATTCGGAAAACATATAGTTGAGCAATGAAAGGGTATAGTAGTGAAAATCTCCCTATGTCAGAGAGCTGATGGTTGGTGTGAATCAGTATATAGATTATTCATGAAGTTCGTCCTGGAGCATCTTTCATAAATCTCGTTAAGAGGAAATGAAAGACGGTAGTGTATACCGTTATCAAATAAAGTGGTGAAGAATGTTTTCACAGCTAGGGTGGTACCGCGATATATATCGTCCCTACGTTTTGCGTAGGGGCGTTTTTTTATTGAGGTAGTATTCTTTGTGTATCTTCATAACTAGGGTGGTACCGCGATATTCTATCGTCCCTACGTTTACGTAGGGGCGATTTTTTTTATTGAGGTAGTTTCTTAGTGTTCTTCACAACTAGGGTGGTACCGCGATAATTTCATCGTCCCTACGTTACTGTAGGGGCGATTTTTTATTTTTGAAAGGAAGTGGTTGGATTAGAAAAAGGGAAAAACAATACTGGTAGTTGTTACATGATTTTCGTATTAGTAGATATTTAAAAAAAGAGAAAACAGAAGAGAGGAGATAGAGAGATGAATTCACAGCAATGGACATCGAAACTTGGTTTTATTTTAGCAGCAGCAGGTTCGGCAATTGGTCTCGGAGCGATTTGGAAATTCCCGTATATGGCCGGCATTGGAGGGGGCGGTGCGTTCTTCCTTATTTTCATCGGGTTTACATTATTAATCGGTTTACCATTATTACTCGCTGAATTTGTTATTGGAAGAAGCACACAAAAAGAGGCCGTTGATGCGTATAGAGAAATTGCACCAAACACATTATGGCCGTGGCTTGGTAAGTTAGGTATTGTAACATGCTTCATTTTACTTTCTTTCTATAGCGTTGTAGGCGGTTGGATTTTACTATATTTATGGAACGCGATTACAGGAAGGTTATGGGAAGGGAATGGTTCATATGAAGCCACGTTTGGTGAAATCATTTCTAATCCATATTTAGCAGTTGGTTCGCAGCTATTATTCATCCTTATTACTATTTTTATCGTAAGTAAAGGTGTACAAAACGGCGTTGAAAAAGTAAATAAGTACTTCATGCCAGCACTATTTATTTTATTCTTTGTATTAATCGCTCGAGCTCTTACATTAGAGGGAGCAGGTGAAGGGGTTCGTTTCTTCTTACAACCTGACTTCTCACACGTAACATCTGAAATCATTTTATATGCAATGGGTCAATCTTTCTTCTCATTATCTATCGGTGTAGCAGTAATGGTAACGTACAGTTCCTATTTACCAAAAGAAGAGAGTTTACCGCGATCAGCAATTTCAATTGTAGGTTTAACACTTGTGATTACATTGCTTGCTGGACTTGCCATTTTCCCAGTCGTCTTTGCGTTTGGAATGGAACCATCTCAAGGACCAGGACTACTATTTATCGTATTACCAGCTATTTTCAGTAAAATGGCATTCGGAAAACTATTCTTCATTGTTTTCTTATTACTGTTCTTCTTCGCTACCATAACATCAGCGATTTCCATGTTAGAAATTAGCGTTGCTTCGCTTACAACAAAAGGTAAGAAAAAACGTGAGAAAACAGCATTAATCGTTGGCTTATTAATCTTCGTTGTGGGGATTCCATCAGCATTATCATTCGGTGTATTAAGCGATGTGAAACTATTTGATAAAACAATCTTTGATTTAGCGGATTTTGCAGTAAGTAATATACTTATGCCACTTGGCGTATTATTAGTTGCCATCTTTGTTCCGTTAAAAATGAAGAAGGAAGTATTAATGAAAGAACTTGGAGTAAGTAAAAACAAAGGATATAAATTATTCGTTTTATGGTTATGTATACTTCGTTATGTAGCACCAATTGCGATTATTATCGTATTTTTAGATGTTATTGGGGTTATATAAAAAACTCCTAAGAAGGCCTATATGTTAACAACGCTTTATCGAGAGATTACGAAAATAAGTGTTTGTTAATGACGTAAATATAGAAATAAAAAGGATGATATTATTTTTTCATCCTTTTTATGCTGCATAGCATGAATTATTCGTTTGTGCATAGGTAGAAAATACATATATAAGGAATTGATAGTGAGGAATGGTTTGTTTCTGTTTGGTATGATTTTTGCATTGTATAAAAGAAAAATAATCTTGTGTATGTTTTCATAAAGGGAATTTCTTTTTGATGTTAAAAATCATGTTTATAAAGGGGAAATGACGAATGAAATATCCGCTCACACCAGATGTAAAACCAGAATTTTGTACGACAGGTTCATTTATGAGACTACCTTCTAGCAATGATCAAGCGAAGGTTGCTATTTTAGGAATGCCATTTGATACGGCTGCGTCTTTTCGAGTTGGTGCACGTTTTGCCCCGCAAGCAATTCGTCAAGCATCTATGACATTATTTCCGTATCATCCAATTCATCATGTCTATCCGTTTGATGATACGAACGCGATTGATATTGGAGATGTGTCTGTTATTCCGCATAATATCCATCGTAGCTATGACTTGATTGAAGAAGCTGTTGTTGGCTTAATGAAACAAGGAATTATCCCGATAGGCCTTGGGGGAGATCATTCTGTTACATTAGCCAGCCTTCGTGCGGCAGCTAAAGTACATGGACCTGTAGCTATGATTCATTTCGATTCTCATACGGATACATGGGATACTTACTATGAAGAGAAATATTGGCATGGTTCTCCATTTATACGTGCACATGAAGAAGGACTATTACAATCAGATAAAGTATTTCAAATTGGGATCCGCGGAACGTTGAATCATCCAGGAGATATACAAGCCAGTGATGATTTGGGATATAACGTCATTACGACGACGGAATTATGTGAGCGCGGTTTTGAAAGTGCTCTTCAGCAAATGCGACAAACAATTGGTGATACACCTTGCTTTTTAACATTTGATATTGACTTTGTGGATCCTTCTTGTGCACCCGGTACTGGCACGTTAGAAGTAGGCGGATTCAACAGTCGTGAGACATTGAATATGGTACGTTCCCTAAGTGGTTTTAACTACATCGGTTTTGATTTAGTTGAAGTATTACCGCCATATGATCAAGCACAAATTACCTCTCTTTTGGCAGCTACGCTTGTGCATGATTTTGCTAGTTTGATTGCTTTAAAGATAAAAAAAGAAGAGAATAAGTAGATATAGATAATGAAGGAACTAGGAGTAAGTAAAAACAAAAACAGCTTGTTTATCAGTCTATATCCTATATTTTAGAATAATAGCATTCATATCTAGTCTACATAAATACAAATTAAAAAACCGACATAAACCCCTTCTTTTTAGGTGGGAGAGAGCATCCGGCCATGCATAGAAGCGGGCAGGTCCTTTTCCTGCCCCATGCCAAGTAAAAACAAAGAGAGAAAACAAGTGCAGGTCACCCTTTGTTATCCATAGCCGCGGCTTATATGTCGAAAAATCAAAATGGATTTATATACATAAAGTCTCATTATCGGTATTCAATGTATTTAAAAACCTAGAAAAGTCCCTTCAGAAAAAATCTGAAGGGACTTTTCGTTCACATAATCAATTTTATCGGAAATTTACACAGCATGCCCAAACCATACGACTTTGCTTAGCATATGATATATGAGATATATATATTTTACCTTATACGTACAAACACCTCCACCCTACATGGTAGCAACATTTGAACAAGCCTCCAATCTTGGAGGCATTAGAGCCCTTTCTCGTTTACGGGAAGGGTTTTTTTATTTTATTGTGTGTGTATGCTAAATAATTTGGTTTCAATTGCGATAAATATGTGATGATAAAAAACCTCAGCGATCTTTCAAATAGTAGAAAGATCGCTGAGGATTCTTATTGTTTTTTATCCCGCATTAACAGGCAGTAATACTCCCACCTCAAAGTTCAGCGAAAAGCAAGGAAGTTAGGTAGGGGATAAACAGCCCGTAAAAGCCCGATTGGTGAGGGCCAATAATCAGTGGGGGATGAAAAACCCCCACTGATCAAAGTTTCACTTTATTCCAGTTATCTTGAATAAAGTCTTCACGACCTGACTCTTTACGCTCTTGCGCATATTTCTCTGGATTCTTTTTATAAAAATGTTGATGATATTCTTCGGCCTCGTAAAATGGAGCAGCTGGACGAATTTCTGTTACGATTGGCTCCTTAAACATACCGCTTTCTGCTACTGCTAGCTTTGACTTTTCAGCTAGTTCTTTTTGCGTTTCATTATGATAAAAAATCGCTGTACGATATGATGGTCCGCGGTCAAAAAATTGTCCGCCATCATCAGTCGGATCGATTTGTGGCCAATATAAATCTAGTAATTTTTGATAAGGGAAAAGGGAAGGGTCAAATGTAATTTGCACGACTTCTAAATGACCGGATGTTCCTGCTTTTACATCCTCGTATGTTGGATTTTCTACGTGACCACCAACGTAACCAGAAATAACTTTTTGAATACCAGGAAGTTCATCAAATGGTTTTACCATGCACCAAAAGCAACCGCCTGCAAAGGTTGCGAGTTCGTATGTTTTTTCTGTCATTGCTGTAATCCTCCTAAATAGATATGTTTTATTTAGTATCGTATATATTGTTTATTCTCGCAATGAAAAAATTTGAAAATATATATTTTTTTGAGTTGTTTAATATTGCAGGCAGGAGTCACTGCTAGCATCAATTTGTTCGATCACGCCGGTTTTCGCTTTTCGTTCGTCAGATTTTTACTCACTTTCCTATCAGCATAAGGGCCATCATTTGAATCTATACTTTCTTTAAAAGAACAATTTGCTAGTATGAAAAACAAATGCAAGATAAGCAACAATTTTGGATATGACTTTATTTTTTATTCCACCTTCGTAAACAGAAGAACTAGTAAGCTATTTTTTGAGTTTTGATAAAGCGAAATATTCTAATAGCGACGAAAAGACGAAAGTTAACAAGCTAGTTAAAATCATGAAAAATGCTAGTGAGCCATAACCGATGCCTTCCCATCCACCACTCTTTATGGCAATTAACATTAAAATGCATCCACCGAGTAACACAATGCCACTGGGGACATATTTTAAGAATTGTTTCATTGGAAAAAATTTATAAAGCAAATATGTGACTACGATTAAACAAATGAACAATAATATGCTGATCATAGTTAAAGACACAATCCGTTCCTCCTAACCTATCCAATATGATTATCCATATTTTACCATTACCTTATATTCTAAAGCGTTTTTAAAATAATATATGAATTGAAATTTAAATATGAATTTTTAAAAAAGTGTTGACAACGAAAAGAGTCTAGTCCTATAATACGTTTAACAACTAAAAGTTAATTCTGAATTTTCTAACTTTTAAATAATTTACGTGCAAAGAAGAGGAAAGTAAATGATTATGAAAGTTTCAGAGAGCTGCCTCGTGGCTGGAAAGGCGGTAACGATCGATTCATTGAAAATCACCTCGGAGCACCGCTTGCGAAAGGGAAACCCAGTAGAGAGCGGCGGCATCGTCCCCGGTAAAAGGACGGGAGTCTGATAGGACTTACAGAGCTTATATTTCGTGAGAAGTATAAGGAAGCTGAGTGGTAACGCGAATCTCTCGCCTCAGCAATCAAAGCTACAATGATGTAGTGATTGATTGCTGAGGCGAGAGATTTTTATTTTGGAAAAAGAGAATAGAAGAAGCGAAGAAGAGGAGAGTAAACGATAAAGAGCGTTTCAGAGAACTGTCCCAGGGGCTGAAAGGACGGTAACGATCGCATCGTTGAAGATCACCTCAGAGCACTGCTTTCGAAAGGAAAACTTAGTAGAAAGCGGCGGAGTTGTTCCCGATAAAAGAACGAAAGTCTAATAGGACTTACAGAGCTTGTATTTCGTGAGAAGTATAAGGAAGCTGGGTGGTACCGCGATTCCCTCGCCTCAGCAATGGGTTGCTACAAGTTTGTAGAAAATCGATTATTGAGCCGAGGATATTTTTTATGATTCGTATACAGAATATTAAGAAAATGACTTCTTCTCAGCAATCGATATAGAGATGGATTGCGTATAAGGAGATAAAAAAGAGGAGCGATGTATGATGAAAAAACAATATATCTATATGAATGGGGAATTAGTAGAAAAAGAAAAGGCAGTTGTATCTGTTTATGATCACGGATTCTTATACGGGGACGGCGTATTTGAAGGAATTCGTAGTTATGGAGGGAATGTATTTTGTTTGAAAGAGCATTTGAAGCGTTTATATGAATCTGCGAAATCTATTTTACTTACGATTCCAATGACAGTTGAAGAGATGGAACAAGCAGTTTTACAGACACTACAAAAAAATGAATATGCGGATGCATATATTAGGTTAATTGTTTCAAGAGGAAAAGGGGACTTAGGGCTTGATCCAAGAAGTTGTGAAAATCCGAGTATCATCATTATCGCTGAACAGTTAAAGCTGTTCCCGCAAGAATTTTATGATAACGGTCTTAGCGTTGTATCTGTTGCATCTCGACGCAATATGCCAGATGCACTTGATCCTCGGATTAAGTCGATGAACTATTTAAATAATGTGCTTGTGAAAATTGAAGCGGCACAAGCGGGTGTCCTAGAAGCACTCATGCTGAATCAACAAGGATATGTTTGTGAAGGATCAGGAGACAATGTGTTTGTTGTAAAAGATGGGAAAGTATTGACACCTCCTGCTTATTTAGGAGCGCTGGAAGGAATTACGCGTAATAGTGTAATTGAACTTTGTGAGCGACTAGGCATTCCATGTGAGGAGAAACCATTTACACGTCACGATGTATACGTAGCAGATGAAGTCTTTTTAACCGGAACAGCTGCGGAGTTGATCCCAGTAGTTAAGGTTGATTCAAGAGAAATTGGGAACGGAAAACCAGGGGGTGTAACAAAACAGTTAACAGAAGAATTCCGAAAGTTAACGCAAGAACGAGGGGTACGTGTTCCAGGACTCGCAGGAAATTTAGCTTAACAAAGAGAGAAAGGATTTGGGAAAATGAGAAGTGACATGATTAAAAAGGGATTTGATAAAGCACCGCACCGTAGTTTATTAAAAGCGACTGGTTTAAAAGATGAAGATTTTGATAAACCGTTTGTAGCGATTTGTAATTCTTTTATTGAAATTATTCCAGGTCATATGCATTTAAATGAATTTGGGCGCCTTGTGAAAGAAGCAGTTCGTGCGGCAGGAATGGTTCCGTTTGAGTTTAATACGATTGGAGTCGATGACGGAATTGCAATGGGACATATCGGCATGCGTTATTCACTGCCAAGCCGGGAGATTATCGCTGATTCAGTAGAAACAGTTGTAAATGCTCACTGGTTTGATGGAATGATTTGTATTCCGAACTGTGACAAAATTACACCTGGTATGATGATGGCTGCGATGCGCGTTAACATTCCAACTGTTTTTGTTTCAGGCGGTCCAATGGCTGCAGGAAAAACTTCAAAAGGAGATGTAGTGGATTTAAGTTCTGTTTTTGAAGGAGTTGGAGCCTATCAATCTGGAAAAATTTCAGAAGAAGAGTTAAAAGATATTGAAGATCATGGTTGTCCGTCTTGCGGCTCATGTTCCGGTATGTTTACGGCAAATTCGATGAATTGTTTATGTGAAGTGTTAGGATTGGCACTTCCGGGGAATGGAAGCATTCTAGCCACTGATCCACGGCGTAAGGATTTAATTAAACAGGCAGCAGAAAAATTAAAAGTATTAATAGAACGAGATATTAAGCCACGTGACATCGTTACACAAGAAGCAATTGATGATGCGTTTGCATTAGATATGGCGATGGGTGGTTCGACCAATACTGTATTACATACGCTAGCAATCGCTCAAGAAGCAGGGTTAGACTATGATATGAATCGAATTGATGAAGTTTCTCGCCGCGTTCCTCATTTATGTAAAGTAAGTCCGGCATCGAATTGGCATATGGAAGATATTGAGCGTGCTGGCGGCATTAGTGCAATTTTAAAAGAATTAAGTAGAAAAGAAGGGGTACTTCATCTTGACCGGATTACAGCTACAGGTCAAACGTTACGAGAAAACATCGCTCATGCAGAAATTCAAGATAAAGAGGTGATTCACTCTCTTGAAAATCCGCATAGTGAAGAAGGTGGCCTGCGTATATTAAAAGGAAACCTTGCGAAAGATGGTGCTGTTATTAAAAGCGGTGCAACAGAGGTAAAACGATTTGAAGGACCGTGTGTCATTTTTCACTCTCAGGATGAGGCACTTGCTGGTATTATGCTTGGTAAAGTAAAAAAAGGTGATGTTGTTGTTATCCGTTATGAAGGGCCAAGAGGTGGACCAGGTATGCCGGAAATGTTAGCACCAACATCAGCAATCGCGGGTATGGGCTTAGGGGCAGATGTTGCATTATTAACGGATGGTCGTTTCTCAGGTGCATCACGCGGCATTTCAGTTGGTCATATTTCACCGGAAGCTGCGGCAGGAGGCGAAATAGCTCTTTTGCAGCAAGGAGATATTGTATGTATTGATGTAGAGGAGCGTCTCCTTGAAGTAAGAGTAAGTGATGAAGAACTAGAAAAGCGCCGAAAAGAATGGAAAAGACCAGAGTTAAAAGTGAAAACGGGTTGGCTTGGGCGATATGCACAAATGGTTACATCAGCAAATACAGGTGCTGTGCTGAAAATGCAAAATTTTGATTGAGTCACATATTAAAGAGATAAGGAATGATACGAGATGGTGCAAAACGTAAGGGAGAGAGTGAAAATCGAAGATATCCTTGTGGCTCATAATCATATGAAGGATATCGTAAATAAAACGCCGCTGCAACGGGTGTTGGTTTTATCGGATTATTATGAGTGTGATGTGTATGTGAAACGGGAAGACTTACAAGTCATTCGATCGTTTAAAATTCGAGGTGCTTACAATTTAATTCAAAGTTTATCAAAGGAACAAGTACAAAACGGTGTCGTTTGCGCAAGTGCAGGAAATCATGCACAAGGAGTCGCGTATACGTGTAATTTATTGAAGATTTCGTCAAAAATCTTTATGCCAACGACAACGCCCAAACAGAAAGTATCCCAAGTCCAATTTTTTGGAGGTGACTTTGCTGAGATTATTTTAGTTGGCGATACGTTTGATAGTTCTTTCCAAGAAGCACAGCGTTATTGCGAAGAACAGGGGATGACGTTTGTTCACCCATTTGATGATTCATATGTAATTGCTGGTCAAGGAACTGTTGCCGTTGAGATTTTGCACGATATGGAGAAACCTGTTGATTACGTATTCACAGCAATTGGTGGAGGTGGTTTGGCATCAGGAATTGGTACATATGTAAAAGGTGTTAGTCCTTCCACGAAAGTAATCGGGGTAGAACCAGTTGGTGCTGCATCGATGAAAGAAGCTTTTTTACAAAACGAAAATGTAGCATTAGACAATATTGATAGTTTTGTTGACGGAGCGGCTGTAAAACGAGTTGGGAAATTAACTTTTGAAACGTGTAAGGAAGTTTTAGATGATATCGTACTAGTGCCTGAGGGGAAAATTTGTACAACGATTTTAGAGTTATATAAGAAAAATGCAATCGTTGCTGAGCCAGCTGGAGCTCTTTCTATTGCTGCACTGGATTTATATAAAGAAGAAATTAAAGGGAAAACTGTTGTTTGCACGTTAAGTGGCGGGAATAATGATATTGATAGAATGCAAGAAATCAAAGAACGCTCTCTTATTTACGAAGGATTAAAACATTATTTTGTTATTGAATTTCCGCAGCGTTCAGGGGCATTGCGAGAGTTCCTTGATAAAGGCTTAGGACCAGATGATGACATTACTCGATTCGAGTATATTAAGAAACATAATAAAGAAAACGGACCTGCACTTGTCGGAGTGGAGTTAAAACATAGAGAAGATTATGAGCCGTTAATTACTCGTTTTCAACAGAATAATATTCAATTTATGGAGTTGAATAAAAATCCGGTGTTGTTTGATTTATTAATTTAGCGTGGATGAAACTAAATCTCTAAGAGAATTTTTCAAAGAGATTTAGTTTTTATTTTATCCCGCTATTCGTGGGCAGTAAGATCCTCATCTCAAGATTTAGAGAGAAACAAAGAAGTTAGGTAAGGGCTAATGATCAATGGGAGATGAAGACCCCCTGCTGATAAAAATTGCACTTTATATATAAATACAAATTTAAAAATCGACATAAACCCCTTCTTTTTAGGTGGAAGAGAGCATCCGGCCATGCATAGAAGCGGTCAGATCCTTTTCCTGCCCCAGACACAGTGAAAACAAAGAGAGAAAACGAGTACAGGTCACCTTTTGTTATCCATAGCCGCGGCTTATATGTCGAAAAATCAAAATGGATTTATATAGATTATATTTATTGGTAGATTTACAAGATGCACCTTTTAGGAGCTTGCAGTAAGACTTTTATCAAACATATCAATAATATGAAGAAATCTTTCAGCCTCACGATAAACATGGTCTGCAAGAAGAGGATGAATGTTACTTTTTATTTTGCAGGCTTTAATTAACTCTGTTGCCGTTTTCTTAAAGTCACGCAAAGCAGTTACTGAAACACGGTTTTGATCAAGGAATTGGTCTAAAATAGGTACCGTTTCTGATTGTGGACGCATAGAGTTTAAATCGATTGCTTGAAAAACAAGTTGATCAAAATCATGACTAAATTCTCGTGCTTGTTCAACTAATTTTCTTTCAGACTGATCGAGAAGATGACCAATAAATTTTGCATGATCTGCCATGATTTTTAAGAAAAATACATTTTCTTCTATAATTGCTGCGGGCAATGGATCGAGCTTATTTTCATTTAAATCTTTTAAGCGGTTGGCAAAATAGGCGGCTTCGCGGCTAGTATGATCAACTAATAATGCATAGTTATTGGATTGAATCTTACATTGCAATATTAAGCCTAACACTTTTCGCTTATAGGCCCAAATGGAAGAGACAGCTTGATAAACTTGATTGTTAAAATTTTTGATTTGTTGAGGGTCTGAATCAACAGAGTATTGATTCAGTTGTTGCTCAATTTTTTCAAATAATGCAATAAATTGTTGTGCCTCTTGTATGAGTTGTGTATCACCAGCACTAAATCCAAGACTTAAAAATAAAGCATGTTCTTTCATAATCCGAGACCAGAAGCGAATTTCATCGAGTGATCTTGATACAAATAAATCAGCCATGTGTACCCCCTTGTAATAAATATCATCCATTTATTGTATTCGCTGGTCATAGTGATTAGACGAGTTTATTTAATATAGACCTAGATTACATATATATAAATACAAATTAAAAAACCGACATAAAACCCTTCTTTTTAGGTGGGAGAGAGCATCCGGCCATGCATAGAAGCGGTTAGATCCTTTTCCTGCCCCAGACACAGTGAAAACAAAGAGAGAAAACGAGTGCAGGTCACCTTTTGTTATCCATAGCCGCGGCTATATGTCGAAAAATCAAAATGGATTTAATGAATAAAAAAATACCTTCCGCGAAGCTAGAAGGCATTTCTATCATTTTATAGATGTATGAACGGATACTTTCAATTGTACAAAGAAGAAAGCAGAGTTGGTTAGGGATAATGATTAATGGGGGATGAAGCCCCATTAATCAAAGTTCCACTTTATTGGTTACGTTTATCTATTATTTTTCCATTTTTATCAATTTCTACATCATTCGAAATAGATTGTAAATATTGTAGCATCGTTTTCTTTTCTTGAGCGTCAACTGGTGAAATTTGATTGTTACGAATTATATAAGGATTAAATGACATTTGCACGTCTTTTCCTTTGAATTTCATTGTTAATACACCAGTTTCTGCACTGTGTCCTTTTACATAATCAGGGAACAAGAAGTTTCCAAGTGAGTATGCAACAGGAACTTTTTTATAATATTCAAATCCTTGGAGCTGGTGTGGGTGACTACCAACAATCGCATCAGCACCTGCTTCAACCATTTGGGGAACATATTGTTTTTGATAATCTACTGGTCTATTTGATTTTTCAACACCCCAATGCATATATACAATCATATAATCGGCATCTTTCTTTTGTTCTTTAATTGTTTTAGTTACTAGATTTATATCATATCCATTTGTAACGCCCGGTTTGTCCTTACCAGCTACCCAATTGAATTCAGGTATAAAGCGAACAAAGGAGAGGAATTTAAACTTTTTCCCTTTCACTGTAACTTCTCGTGCTGTATATGCATCATTTGCATTTTTTCCGGCACCGATATAGGGGAGTTTTAGTTCTTCTACGTGAGAAATAGTATCCATTAAACCATCTTGTCCATAATCGAGCGTATGGTTGTTTCCGATATTGACGATATCATAGCCCATATTTTTAATCGTTTGTAACGTAGACGGGTCGCTTTTAATCCAAAATAACTGACCAGGATATTTTTTATCACGTGTTGTAAATGTGGATTCTAAGTTTACAAAAGAAAAATCTGCTTTTTTAATTTCTTTTTTTACATGTTCGAATGGATAATCAGAGCCTTTACTCTGAATAACAGGACGTAATTGCCAGTCAAACATTGTATCGCCAGAGAATGTAAGAGTAATTTCAGGATCTTCTTTTTTCTTTGTTTCTGTTGCCTTTGCTTTTTGTGATTTTTCTTCTACTTTTGCTACGTTTTTTGCCTTTGAAGTAAAGGAGTTATTTACGGATAAAACGATCGGTGTAATGAGAATAGCTATTAAAATAAAGCGTTTTAATAAAGTTGTCATATATACCTTTCCTTTTTGAGTTTTTATTCCGCTATTCGCGGGCAGTAAGATCCCCACTTCAAGATTCAGAGAAAACAAAGAAGATAGGTGAGGGATAACTGCTCGTAAAAGCCCGATTGGTGAGGGTTAATTATTAGTGAGGGATGAAGAAAACCCCACTGATAAAAGGTTCACTTTATCTGCTTATTACGTTCTAGTAGATCCGTTGTTAGGAGTTTCGTATGATATGTAATAGAAATAAGTAGACTATATAAATACAAATTTAAAAACCGACATAAACCCCTTCTTTTTAGGTGGGAGAGAGTATCCGGCCATGCATAGAAGCGGTCAGATCCTTTTCCAGCCCCATGCCAAGTGAAAACAAAGAGAGCAAACGAGTGTAGGTCACCTTTTGTTATCCATAGCCGCGGCTTATATGTCGAAAAATTAAAATGGATTTATATATAACCAAAAAATGAATAACTATGTATGCAAAAAACGGTGTACATTGTGTAAGATGTTCATTATATATTATGAAAGCAAGCCAAGGAATTATCTCGTAATCGTTGCAACAATACGGTAACATGAAATGTGGAGTGAATACAATACATAAATCAATTTTAGGTGTTTTATTTCAAAAATTCGGGGGAATATTGTGTCTTGTAGCATACTAGATTCGAAGATTTAACTAGTGTATATAAATACAAATTAAAAAACCGACATAAACCTTTCTTTTTAGGTGGGAGAGAGCATCCGGCCATGTATAGAAGCGGTCAGATCCTTTTCCAGCCCAGACATAGTGAAAACAAAGAGAGCAAACGAGTGCAGGTCACCTTTTGTTATCCATAGCCGCGGCTATATGTCGAAAAATCAAAATGGATTTATATAGTATTCCTAACCGAAATGCTAGTTCATATAACATGTCGTTATAATTATATAAATACAAATTAAAAAACCGACATAGAGCCCTTCTTTTTAGGTGGGAGAGAGCATCCGGCCATGTATAGAAGCGGTCAGATCCTTTTCCAGCCCCAGACATAGTGAAAACAAAGAGAGCAAACGAGTGCAGGTCACCTTTTGTTATCCATAGCCGCGGCTATATGTCGAAAAATCAAAATGGATTTATATAGATACAAATGGAATGGAGAATGAATGATGGTAATACTAGGAGCCTTAGTAAATGGGATTTTCATATTAATCGGCACTTTATTTGGTAGATTATTAAGTAGTATTCCGGAAAGTATGAAGGGAAGGTTATGCATGCAATTGGTCTGGCCGTCATGGTACTCGGTTTACAAATGGGATTGAAAGGTGAAAACTTTCTTATTGCCATTCTAAGTCTCGTCATTGGTGCAGTGATTGGAGAATGGTTGAAATTAGAAGAGAAATTAACGAGTTTAGGGGATTGGTTAGAAAAGAAGGTCGGTTCAAATGGACAAGGTAGTATATCTTTAGGATTTGTAACAGCAACGTTAATCTTTGCTATTGGTGCAATGGGGATTATCGGGGCATTAGATAGTGGCATTCGCGGAAATCATGATGTATTATTTACAAAGGCAATTATTGATGGATTCATTTCACTTATTTTAACGACAACGCTGGGAATTGGTGTGCTATTTTCGGCGATACCTGTCATTTTATATGAAGGAGCCATTGCATTATTTGCGACGCAAATTGATCGTTTTGTACCAGAGGCATTGATGAATCAGTTTATCGTTGAAATGACTGCTACTGGTGGAATTATGATTTTTGCGATTGGTTTGAATTTATTAGGGATTATTAAAATTAAGGTGGCGAATCTATTACCCGGGATCTTTGTTGTGGCGGTGATTGTTTCGTTGATGTATGGATATGATTTATATTTTTAAAATTGTTAGTTTCGGTTTGTATAATAGAAATGATAGCCCAGTAGTTTCCTCAAAAAATGAAGAGAGAATTACTGGGCTTTTTCTAATTCTATATACATAGAAATATGAAGTTAATAGGATTTCTTCATAAAATGCATGAATCCACCGATAAAGAAAAAAACAAAACTTCCCATAATCACAAAGACTAATGTTTGAACCGATATGAATAACAGTTGTGGATCATCTGGAGGCATCATCGCTTTAAATGGCTGAGACCATGGATAAAAAGGTGCGAATCTTTCAGACTGCGAAATAATTAAAGCTGGTATAGTTGCAATGACATTTAAAGCAAGCGGTGCTGCAAAACTAGACCAAATGGTTGAAACCCACAATTGTAAGGAAATTAAAGGGAGTGTGGCGATCCAGCCGCCAATTAAGCTTTTTAGTACGGAGTCTATCGGGAAAGAACCAGTTACTCCAGAAAGCCAACTTACTATAACAAAGCTTATTCCAAATAAAATTTGCAAAGAAGCTGTAAATAAAAGAATAAAGAAAAATTTAACGATATAAAGTTGATAACGTGCAATAGGTTGAACTAAAAGCTGTTTCCAACCACCATGAGAATGTTCATATCTGCAAATAAAAGCAGTGAAAATCCCTGTTAATAATGGTAGAAATAGCATTCCATGTATCAGTACCATAACACTGTAGATGAGTTGCCATTGTTTATACTCGGGATAGTGGGTGGCAGTTATAAAAGCTAATCCACCTGTTATGAGAGAGCTGAGAAATAGCAAGACCCATATTTTTGTTTTTCTAATTTTATAAAATTCTGCTTGCATTATTTTGAGCCAGAGCATTACTTGTGCACATCCCTTCTTACATAGTCTACTGTTTCGATATACAACATAAATAAGCTAACGGCAATGCCTATTGCTACACATAGAATAGGAGGTCCCCAGTCAATATGTAAACTTGGCCATCTCCATATGATCCAATTTGGAAGGGCTGATGAAAACATGGCGAAGATCGTTCCTAACATTCCTACTGTAAAAGCGATGCCTTGGTTATCAAATACGATAGCAATCCATAATTGTAAAGCTACGATTGGTAGTGCGGAAAAATATGGATAAAAACTCATTTTGAATAAAGCGAACCACGGGATTGAAGCATCAAATTGTAAAGCTAAGCCTAATCCAACTGTACCTATCAATAGTAAAAAGCAAGATACAGTAAGTAAACAAAACACAAGTATAAATTTTGTTATAAAAACATCTCTTTTTTTTATAGGTAATGATAAAAGGTGTTTCCATGAAGTAGAATGATGTTCTAGATGTGCAATTAAAGAAGTAACGATAGTAATCCCTAATATAAGAGTTGTTAAGGCAAGAGGTTGAACTTCAGAAAGAAGCCCGGCCCATAAGTCTTGTGCATACTTATCTGTCAAAAAATCATAACGAAGAAAAAAGTTACATGCTTGGAGTGAAATAACACCTACCGGTCCTAAAACGATTAAAAACCAAATCCACTTTCTCTTTATTTTTAAGATTTCAGATTGAAAGAGGCGCTTGTACATCCGCTTTTTCCTCCCTTACAAGCTGTAAGAATATATCTTCCAGTGATTTTTTATTTTCTTCAATTCGAAATACAGCGATGTTGTGTGTTACTAGTGTTCTTACAATATCCGCAACAGTTTGATTTGTTGCGTTTGAGAGGATGATTTTATCCTCTTCTCGCACCGAAGGAGTTCCTTTGGCGAGAATTGCTTTCCAAGCAGCATCAGGTTTATCTGTCATAAGTGAAATCGTATGCTGAGCATGGTGTCGCAGTGCTTCAATTTTATCTTGGAAAATAAGCTCGCCTTTTGAAATAATACCAACATAAGTCGCCATTTGATCGATCTCGCTTAATAAGTGACTGGATATAAGGATGGTAATTCCTCTTTCTTTGGCTAGTTTTTTAATTAACGTGCGTATTTCGTGAATACCTTGTGGATCAAGACCATTTGTCGGCTCATCTAAAATCAATAGCTGCGGATCGCCAAGTAGGGCAATCGCAATTCCTAAACGTTGTTTCATCCCTAATGAATATTCTTTTACTTTTTGTTTCGCGGCATGTTGTAAGCCGACAATTTGTAAAACCTCCCCGATTTTTTCTTTTGGAACATTTCTTAAAATACGATAGACTTCTAAGTTTTCAATTGCATTTAAGTGAGCATAATAAGATGGGTTTTCAACAAGAGCGCCGATTTTAGATAGAATGGATAATCGTTCTTTCACTAAATCTTGATTGAAAATGGTGACGCTGCCTTGCGTTGGTTTAATAAGACCTAATAACATACGAATACTGGTTGTTTTTCCAGCACCATTAGGACCGAGAAAACCGTAGATTTCTCCTTTTGGAATTTTTAAGTCTACGTTGTGTACAACATAATTATTTCGATATTTTTTTGTTAACCCTTTTGTTTCTAAAATATAAGTCATTTTCATATCACCTCCCATCTAGTATAAAAAATGAAGGTTAATGATAAGGTTAGGAGAGTTTAAGATTTGTTTAAATTTATATAATATTCCTTGGATTTGGAGTGTAATGGTTTTCAAAAGGACTCTTATTCCTTATCATGGAAGGGAAAGGTTAAATTTGTATATGAAGGTGAAAAAATGAGACGCATTTTATATATTGAGGATGATATTGAAATTGGTGAGTGGATAAAAAAAGAACTTGAGAAACAAGATTACGAAGTTTTATGGTTTACTTCAGAGAAGGGGAGTTCCGAAGCGAGTAAAACAGCAGATGTAATTGTTTTAGATGTGATGTTGCCAGGATTAGATGGCTTTACATTGGGACAGCGTTTTAAAAGTGAATATCCAGATACACCAATCATTATGCTTACGGCACGAACAACATTAGAAGATAAAATATATGGATTAACATTTGCAGATGATTATATAACGAAGCCATTTCACCCAAAGGAGTTAATAGCACGAATTGAAGTATTGTTGAGAAGATATAACAGGGACGGAGCAGAGGTTCAACGTGTTCGGCATTTACAAGTATTTACGAAAGACTATCGTATTGTAAATACAGACACAAATGATGAAATTGTTTTATCAGGAAAGCAACATCAAATCTTTTTTTATTTGATGAAACATATAAATCGAACGTTAACAAAAGAACAGATTTTTGAAGCTGTATGGAACGAATCGTATATAGAGGGCGATAAAGCTCTAATGGTTCATATTCGGCATTTGCGAGAGAAAATCGAGCGGAATCCAAGTAGCCCAACAATTATAGAAACGATACGCGGGATTGGCTATCGGTGCAAAGCATGAGGAAAAGTACGTCTTTATTACGAAGATATCTTCTTATTATTTTTGTGGCACTTATATTGTTACCTTTTATTGTTCCACTGAGTTCGTTTTTTTTTACAAATTCATTAGAGCGGATAGAGGATCTAAATCCCTATTATGGCACTGAACAAATTGAAGAAAAATGGGCTAATCAGGCGAAGGCGTTGCATGAAGAGAATCCAGAGGAAATTAAGAAGGCGTTTCAGTTGTTTCGTGAGCAATATCCGGAAAGCTCTATGTTTTGGATAGATGGACAGGGACAAACACGTTTTCAAATTCCTGAAAAACAAAATATTCCACAGCACTGGTCTGCAAGTGACACGGTAGCATTTATGAAAAAAAGTTTCGAAGGGGATCCATTTACCGTCGTATCTTATATGGGAAAAAAGAAACAAGGTGCATTTATGGTATTTCAAATTCCGAGGAAATATTTGAAAGCACCAATCGTTCAAATACGAGAAAGATATGAAGTCGTATTTGAATTAATAATCATCACTTTCTTTGCCATATTTATTGTTTGTTCTATCATATTTTTTCTTAAAATTAGAAAACGGTTGTTAAAGTTACAAAAGGCGATGGAATTTCCACAGGATCAGTCTATTCCATTAACAGTTCAAATATCAAAGCAGGATGAGATTGGTTTATTAGAAGAATCATTTAATCGAATGGTAGAGGCCTTACATAAAAGCCAAATGAAAGAAGCGGAGGAGGAACAGTTTCGCAGAAAGTTAATTGCGGATCTTTCTCATGACCTGAGAACACCTTTAACCGTAATGCGTGCACAAATTGATTCATTGAAAGAAGAGGTCATTTCAGTAAAAGGAAATGAAACGATAGAATTAATAGATGAAAAAATTAATTACTTGGCCGAGCTTATTGAAAATTTATTATCGTACTCTTTAATAACAGCAAAAAAGTATCCGTACCATCCAAAGCAAACGGATATGACACGTCTAACAAGAAAGCTTGTAGCATCATGGTATGACATGTTGGATGAACAAGGATTTGAAGTTGATATTGTCATTCCGGAAAAGCCACTCTTTTGGAATATTGACGCGAATTGGTTTCAAAGAATCATAGACAATGTGATTCAAAATGTCATTCGCCATGCGGGAGTTGGGAGATTTATCGGTATTTATATTGATCATGAAGAAGCGACAATTACAGTCGTCGATCATGGGCCTGGTTTTCAAAATGCACCTTCAGTTAATAAAGGTGCAGGAATTGGATTGTCCATTATTGCCGTTATGGCAAAAGAAATGGAAATTGAGTGGCGAATAGATTCTGATGATACAGGAGCAAAAATTTTATTTAAAAAGCTGGTTTAAATAAAAATATGAGAGAGTGTGAAAAGGGGAATTGGGATGGAGAAATATCAATTCATAAACCACGTAAATAGAATTTTTCATATTGCACGTAAAGAAGTTGAATGTAGCGAATCGGTTATGAATATGCGATTATAGGCCAAGCAGGTCCGGTTGAATTTTATGAAAGAATGTGTAACGCGCGATTAATCCCGATTATATAAGGTAGATTTTACCCGATTCATTTAACTAAGCCCCCAGTAGGAAATAATATTCCCTGCTGGGGGCTAATTTCATTTTATACGGAATCGTATTGCTAAACATTTTGAAGTAAAAAGTGTAGAATGGGTCTTTAGGAAAGAAGGTGTAAAAATGGCCAACTGGAAAAGAAATTTAATCATTTGTTGGCTTGGTTGTTTTACTACTGCAGCTGGAATGAGTTTGGTTATTCCGTTTTTATCCTTTTACATTGAGGAGTTAGGAGTGTCTGGTACTTCTAACATTGCAGAGTGGTCAGGAATTGCATTTGGTGTAACATTCTTAATGGGTGCGATTGTATCACCTTTATGGGGAAAACTTGGTGATGTACATGGCCGAAAATTGATGCTCATTCGTGCAAGCCTTGGTATGGCGATTATTATGACACTCATGGGATTTGTAACCAATATATATCAATTAGTTGCTCTCCGTTTTCTTATGGGAGCTGTATCTGGTTTTCTTTCAACGGCAATGACATTTATCGCAGCAGAGACACCGCAAAAACATTCTGGTTGGGCAATTTCTACTTTATCAACCGGTGGTGTAAGTGGTTCATTACTTGGACCATTGCTCGGAGGATACCTATCTGAATTAATCGGAATGCGTCACGTGTTCTTAGTAACGGGCGGTTTTTTATTTCTTTCTTTTTTAATTGTCATTTTCTTTTTACATGAATCTAATCCTACTACAGAAAAAAAAGAACAGCCAAAGAAAGTGTGGACGATGGTCCCAGCAAAATCTTTTATTATGAGTTTATTTGTAGCAACGTTTATGATTCAACTTGCGAATATGTCGATTCAGCCAATCATTACGTTGTATGTGAAGCATTTAGCAGATGCAAATACTGCTCATATTGAAATGGTTGCTGGTGCAGTTATGTCTGCAACAGGTTTAGCTGTTATTCTAACAGCTCCTAGATTAGGACGCTTGTCGGATCATATTGGGCCACAAAAAATACTCGTTGTTGCTTTGTTTATTGCAGGAATTATTTTTATCCCACAAGCATTTGTGACTTCTCCTTGGCAATTATTAGTGCTTCGTTTTCTGCTAGGGATTGCGCAAGCTGGATTGTTACCTTCCGTACAAACTCTATTAAAAAAACATACACCAAACCATGTTACTGGACGTATTTTCGGATACAATCAATCATTTCAATTTTTAGGGAATATGATTGGTCCTGTTCTAGGCGGACAACTTGCTGCACATGCCGGATTCCAGTATGTATTTTTCTCTACAGCAACGCTTTTGTTTATTACTTGCATTTGGGTATACTTCAACAGTAAAAGCATTCAAACATCGGAACAGGTTCATTTAAAGGTGAGTTAACTACAAGAAAAGTGTATGCAATATGGGTCAAGTAACTCTGATTGAATGGTATGAAAAAAGGATGAAGCGAAAGGTTACGCTTCATCCTTTTTTCATATTGTATCTACTAAAACTGAAAGCAAAGATAACTTAATGTGCCAAGTTCATAGCTACGATGAATCATTTTTCCTTCAGAAGCGCCACTTCCCATGGCAATGAAAAGAGGGACAAAGTGTTCAGCTCTTGGAACGGCTAAACGTGCATGAGGAGCGTCTGTTTCCCAATTGAAAAGCGCCTCTTTATTGTTCTGTTGCATGTGATCAATGAGCCATTCGTCAAATTCAACAGCCCATGATTCAGGTGTAGTTTGTTCCCAGTTTAGCATGCGTAAATTGTGTACAGTAACACCGCTACCGATGACTAAAATATCCTCTTGTCCAAGTCCTTGAATGGCCTTTCCAATTTCATATTGCTCTTTTGCTGGAAGGAATGGATTTACTGAAATTTGAATGACTGGGATATCAGTTTTTGGGTACATCCGGTGTAGTAGTGTCCAAGAACCGTGATCTAATCCTCTCGTTGTATCTTTTTGAACTGGAATTCCTTTGTTTTTAAATTTCTCTGCTAGCATAGATGCAATGGCTGACGAACCTTTTGCTGTGTATTTTATTTCATATAATTCAGGAGGAAAACCGCCAAAATCATAAATCGTTTCATATTCATCGTCTGAGGAAGAAATCGTTAAAACTTCACTCTCCCAATGAGCTGTAAAAATAACGATTGCTTTCGGTTGATATGTTTCACCAAGTGTTTTTAAAAATTGTGTATAGTCTGTATCTTGAATTGCAAGCATAGGAGAACCGTGTGCTAAAAATAAAGATGGCATCATAATAATTACCTCCAAATCATATAGTTACTTTATGTAAGTAACTATATGATTTTATTTTCGTCTCGTCAAGAAATAACATAGTATGAAAGAAAGAATCATGATTTGTAATAAGCAAGGCTTTTGCATATAATTTATATATAAATACAAATTAAAAAACCGACATAAAACCCTTCTTTTTAGGTGGAAGAGAGCATCCGGCCATGCATAGAAGCGGTCAGATCCTTTTCCTGCCCAGACATAGTGAAAACAAAGAGAGAAAACGAGTGCAGGTCACCTTTTGTTATCCATAGCCGCGGCTATATGTCGAAAAATCAAAATGGATTTATATAGTAAGAAGAATGAATAGTCATTCATTTCATAGGGATATAGATTGGTATTGTTATGAAAGTGATTATAGATTTGGGGGCTGTCAAAATGAACATACAGGAAAGCTTCGTTATGGCACTGGATGGATCGGAAATTTATCTACGTAAATGGTTGCCAGAAAATGAGCTGCGTGGGATTGTACAAATTGCACATGGTATGACAGAACATGCTGGTGTCTATACAGAATGTATTGAGGCTTTATTAAAGGCTGGATATGGTGTGTATGCTCACGATCATCGCGGGCATGGACAAACAGTGAAGCAGGAAGAAGATTATGGTCATTTTGAACCAAATGTTGGTTGGGACCAAGCTGTTTCTGACGTGATCTTTGTTTCAGAGCTGATCCGTAAAGAGTATGATTGTCCGCTTTTTTTACTAGGACATAGTATGGGTTCTTTTCTATCAAGACGTGCTGTGCAGCTTCGCGGTGAGTTATATGATGGATTCCTTATTTCTGGAACGGGCGGGAACCCTGGGTTTTTAGGAGTAATTGGTCATAAAGTTGCAACGGTTGAAATGAAACTTCGTGGCGCGAAAAAGAAAAGTCCAATGCTAAACTTTTTATCATTCGGTAATTTTAACTCGAATTTTAAGCCGAACCGTACGAAATTTGATTGGCTTTCTTCGGATACGAATCAAGTTGATAGATACATAGAGGATCCATTATGTGGATTTATTTGTACAACGAGCTTTTACCGTGAATTATTTAACGGTGTGCTGACAGTAAACAAGCCTGAAGAATACAAGAAAACACCAAAAAATCTTCCAATACATATCTTTTCTGGTGATCGTGATCCAGTTGGAGATATGGGAAAAGGCGTACAAGAAGTATACGACATGTATAAAAAATGCGGCGTAAAGGATGTAACGATCCGTTTATATGAAAACGGTAGACATGAAATGTTCCATGAAGTGAATCGCCATGAAGTATTCCAAGATTTGATTTCTTGGCTAAATGAGCATATTGTGTAAGATGAAAACCTCGCTTTTTCATAGAAGCGAGGTTTCTTTTTTCAGAAATAGGAGGTCCAAAAATGACGGAATTTATCAATAAGGAATATATAGAAATAGATTTTCGAGAAGTTGCGATAAAAGAAGAGGAGTTAAGAAACTGTACATTTATGAAATGTCGTTTCAGAGGTGTAGATGCATCAGAAATTTTAACGCAAAACTGCCACTTTATCGAATGTGATTTTACGGGTACTCTTTTCAATGCCTCTATACATAAAGGCTCCACCTTTGCTAATTGTAAATTTTCTGGAGCAAATTTATTTGTTTCTAAATTTGAGGAATGTAAAATGACCGGATCGGATTTTGAAGAGGCGAATTTAGACGGAATGACAATCGAGGGTGGCGATTGGTCCTATACGAACTTACGGTTTGCGAATTTAAGTAAGCAAAAATTAAAAGGCATTCGCTTAGTTGAAGCGGACTTGTATGAATGTAATTTAGAAAAAACGGATTTACGTGACTCGGATTTGACAGGGGCACTGTTAGGAAAAGCTAAACTTGTAGGTGCTGATTTACGAGGTGCTACAGTTGATCGAATAGATTTCAAATCGTTTGATTTGAAAAATGTAAGATTAGACGTTGCGCAAGCAGTTGCTGTTGCTACGTGTTATGGCGCAAAGGTAAATTGAAAAATTATGTATGTAAAAACGAAAGAATTCTTACTGTGATAAAGTACATGTAAGGATTCTTTTTTTGTATGTATAAAGAAGATAAGGGGAGAAGTCAATGATAGTTAGAGAAGCTTTATTAAATGAAGCAAACGAACTAAGTAAAATTGCCTTAGAATCAAAAGCAACGTGGGATTATAGTGAAGAATTTATATTGGCATGTAAGGAAGATTTAACAATTACGGAACAGTATATTGAGAATAACTATGTTTATATTTTAGAAAAGGAAGGCGTGAAAATTGGCTTTTTCTCATTCGAAAGGAAAGAAGTTGATAGCCTTGATTTTCTATATTTATACCCAGTCTATAAAGGAAAAGGTTATGGGAAAATTATTTGGGAATGTGTTGTTCAACAAGCGATTAAAATAGGAATAACTAGCTTTACAATTGATAGCGATCCCAATGCGAAAGGCTTTTACTTAAAAATGGGTGCGAAACAAATAGGAGAAACACCATCGACAGTTTTTAAAGATCGTGCACTTCCACTTTTGCGGTATGATGTATAAATGATTGCCTTTTATAATTGGAAATTATTTTGAATTTAGTTAGGGGATGCTAAATGATGAGTACTGAAGTAGCAAAGATGAAAGATATTTTCTTCAAATCTTGGTCACTCGAATCCAGTTCAAAGTGGACATTAGATAATCCAGCAAAGGGACAATGTGGTGTAACCGCATTAGTGATAAACGATTTGTTTAGGGGAGAAATACTGAAGACAAAGGTTCCAGAAGGATGGCACTTTTATAACAGCATCAATGGTGAGCGTTATGATTTTACAGAAACGCAATTTTCGAAAGAGATTCTATATATGGATATTCCTTCTAACAGAAAAGAAGCATTTGCAGATACAAATGAAACGCAATACAATGCTTTAAAACAACAAGTACACAAACAAGTAATACAATCTATCTCATGGTAATTATCTTTTGACTCTTGATTCTTTATGAGTTACTATAATGGTAGTAACTCATAAAGGGAAGGTTATACTTAAAAGAGTCGAGAGGGGAAATAGTTTTGAAAACAGCTTATGTAAGCGCTACGATTGCGACCTTAAATGAAAAGAATGAAGTATTGAAAAACGGATATATCATTGTAGAAGATGATAAAATTATAGAAGTGCAGGCAGGAAAATTGCCTACAGCAGTACAAGTAGATCAAGTCATTGACCTTCATGGGAAATGGGTATTACCAGGGCTTGTCAATGTACATACGCATGTATTGATGAGCATTTTACGCGGAATAGGCGATGATATGTTACTGCAGCCATGGCTTGAAACGAGAATTTGGCCACTTGAAAGTCAATTTACACCAGAACTTGCTGTTGCGAGTACAGAACTTGGCTTATTAGAAATGGTGAAAAGCGGAACGACAGCATTTTCTGATATGTTTAATCCAATTGGAGTGGATCAGGATACTATTATGGAAACTGTTCGTAATAGTGGAATGCGTGCCGCTGTTTCACGAACGCTATTTAGCTTTGGCGCGAAAGAAGACGAAAAGAAGGCAATCCGTGATGCGGAGAAGTATGTAAAACGTTATTACAATGCAAGTGGCATGTTAACAACGATGGTCGCTCCTCATAGCCCGTATACATGCTCTACAGAAATGCTAGAAGAGTGCGCACGAATTGCAGTGGAAAACAGTACAATGGTTCATATTCATCTTTCTGAAACAGAGCGTGAAGTTCGTGATATTGAAGCGCAATACGGAAAACGTCCAGTAGAGTATGTAGCGAGTTGTGGATTATTCCAGAGACCAACTGTCATTGCTCATGGTGTTGTGCTAAATGAAAATGAGCGCGCTTTCCTAGCGGAAAATGATGTACGCGTTGCACATAATCCGAATAGTAATTTAAAATTAGGATCGGGTATAGCAAACGTTAAGGCTATGCTGGAAAGTGGAATTAAAGTCGGAATTGCAACGGATAGTGTTGCTTCAAATAACAATCTAGATATGTTTGAAGAAATGCGCATCGCGACTCTGCTGCAAAAAGGGATTCATAAAGATGCGACGGCATTACCTGTTGAAACGGCTCTTTCATTAGCAACAAAAGTTGCAGCAGATGTAATTGGGATGAAGCAAACAGGTTCGCTTGAAGTAGGGAAATATGCTGATTTTATTACGATTGATCCATCTAATAAGCCGCACTTACAACCAGCAGAAGAAGTGTTATCACACCTTGTATATGCAGCGAGTGGAAAAGATGTTTCAGATGTTGTGATTAACGGGAAACAGATTGTTTGGAATGGCGAATGTCAAACATTAGATGAAGAGCGGATTATTTTTGAAGCAGGCCGTTATAAGCGTGGATTAAATATGTAATTGAATTTCTAAGCTAATCCAGATTAGAAATTCAATTAAGAAAATATAAGGACGTTATCCTTTCCAGCGAATAATAGGGACGGATAACGTTTTTACTTTCTATGGGCGTTATACAAAAAATAATTATAAAGCCTATAAAAGGTAAACGAATAAAAGTTCAGTAAAATATCATACTTTTGTTACTAGTATTCTGTTATAATAAGTAGCGTTTTATAACATTATTCGAATTTAAGGAGAAAAAATTCATGAAGTGGCAAGAGAGACTATCAATGGTAATTATACTTGCAATATCTTTATTTGTTTCTGCTTGTAGTAATAAAAAGGTAGATGAAAAAGCAAATGAGAGAGTTGAAAAACAAATATTAAATGTAACGATATCAGAAGAAATCCCGTCCCTCGACACAGCAAAGTCAATGGATGGTACATCATCACATGTGATGCAAAATATATTTGAGGGGTTATATGTGCTTGATGAAAAAGACAACCCAGAACCAGGGGTTGCAAAGTCCTTTGACAAAAGTGAAGACGGAAAAACATATACATTTCATTTGCGTAAAGATGCAAAGTGGTCAAATGGAGATGCGGTAACAGCGCATGATTTTGTCTATGCATGGAGACGTGCCGTTAATCCGAATACTACTTCACAATATGCATACATGCTATTTCATATGAAAAACGCAGAAGAAATAAATAAAGGTGCATTGCCCATTGATCAACTAGGAGTGAAAGCAGTCGATGATGATACGTTAGAGATACAATTAGAGCAGCCGATACCGTATTTACTTCATTTATTGGCACTGCCTATTTATTTACCGCAGCATGAAACATTTGTGACTGAAAAAGGAAGCACCTACGGATTAGAACCAGAGCATTTGATTTATAATGGACCATTTGTATTAACAGATTGGAAACACGAGCAAGAGTTTCAGTTAAAGAGAAATGATACATATTGGGATAAGGATAAAGTGAAATTAAAGGAAATCAATTTTCATATTGTAAAAGATACAGCGACAGCTGTTAATTTATATGAATCTGGCAGTATTGATCGTATTCCTATTAACGCTTCATTTGTTGATCAATATAAAGGGAAACAGGACTTTTATGCGACAAAAGACGCTGCCATAGCCATGTTGCGTTTTAATCAAAGTAATGCTGCACTAGCAAATAAAAAATTACGTCAATCGCTTTCAATGGCTTTAAATAAAGAAGCCTTTGTAACGCATTTCTTAAACAATGGGGCAACAGCGGCACAAGGCCTTGTACCGGTAGGATATAAAAATGAAATAGATGGAAAAGATTTTCGAAAAGAAAATGGGGATATAGCCATATATAATATTGAAAAGGCGAAAACCCTTTGGGAAGAAGCAAAGAAAGAGCTTCGTACAGAAAGTGTTACACTTGAATTTTTAAACTTTGAACAAGATCATGCAAAGTGCACAGCTGAATATATAAAGGAAGAACTTGAAAAGCACTTACAAGGATTGACGATACATATAAAGCAGCAGCCATTTAAGCAGAAGTTACAGCTTGAAAAAACCGGACAGTATGAAATGTCTATGGTTGTATGGGGACCGGATTACAAAGATCCAATTAGTTTTCTTGAATTATTTACAACAAGTAACCCGAATAATAAAATGGCTTACTCAAATCCTCATTACGATGAACTGATAAACAAAGCAAAAAGTGATGTTGTATTACAGCCAAGGAAAAGATGGGAAGCTTTACAAGAGGCAGAAAAAATATTGATAGAGGACGCTGCAGTAGCACCACTCTATCATACCGGTTCGGCATACTTACAAAAGGAATATGTAAAAGGTATTGAGAAGCATCAATTTGGTGGTGTGTATACGTATAAAAATGCGTATATCATTGGAAATGAAGAGAATTGAGTGGAGAGTAAATAAGAGCTAAGTGCTTTGTATAAGCCTTAGCTTTTTTATTTTTATACAATACGTAAGTTTGTATAAAGAAATGTTATAGATATTGCTTATATGCATGGTACTATAAAATTATGGAATATATTTCAAATATACAAAATGAGGTTTAACTATGAAACAGCAATCTATATTAATCGTAGATGACGATACTGATATCGTTCAATTAATTGAAGCGTATTTGAAACAAGAAGGATATCAAGTTATAAAAGCTTATAACGGAGTAGAAGCGTTACAATTACTCAGTACGAATGATGTTCAACTTGTAATTCTTGATATTATGATGCCAGCTATGGATGGTATTGAAGTGTGTAGAAGAATAAGAGAGAAGCATAGCATTCCAATTATCCTATTAAGTGCGAAATCGACTGATGTAGATAAAGTAATTGGATTAAGTACAGGTGCAGATGATTATATCGTCAAACCATTTAGTGCAATTGAGCTTGTAGCACGAGTTAAGGCTCAGATAAGAAGATATACGTATTTAAATCAAAGTAGCAATCATGTACATGATACGAAAATACAGATTAAAGGGTTAGAAATGGATGAAAGATCTAGAAAGGTTACGTTGTACGGGAAAGCTATTAATCTTACGAAGACAGAATATGATATATTGCATCTTTTAGCAAAACATCGAAATCGAGTATTTACACTAGAAGAGATATTTGAAAGTGTTTGGGGAGAAGCAGCTTATGAAAGTAATAACACTGTCATGGTTCATATCGCAAGATTAAGAGGGAAGATAGAAGAAAACCCAAAGGAATCAAAAATTATACAAAATGTTTGGGGAGTCGGATATAAAATTGAAGGCTAACTTATTTCAAGGAATTAGAATGAAGTTTTTTATCGTTTTTATTTGTAGCATCGTATTAGCTACTATATGCATTGTATTGTTTCAAAGTGTAATAGCAAATACATATGGAGATGTCGCTAAATTAGAAGAGAAGTATTCTTTTATCTATTTTGTTATTTTTCTTGTTTTTACCTCACTCTTTTTCTTTCTATTTTCAAAGAATATGATGAGAAGATTGGAACAAATCAATCAAAATGTGAAAGAGATTAGTATGGGAAACTTAGAAGTACATATACAAACAGTGAAAAATGATGAAATTGGCGAATTAGCAGCGAATATTAATGGGATGACCAAAAATTTAAAAGAATCAATTGAAAAAGAAAAAACAGCCCAAAGAATGAAAAATGAGCTGATTAGCAATATATCTCATGATCTACGAACGCCCGTAACATCCTTAATAGGTTATGTTGATTTAGTGGAAAGAAATCTTGATACAAATCGAGAAGCTTGCGATCAATATGTAGCAGTACTAAAACGAAAAAGTTATGAGTTGAAAGATCAAATAGATGATTTACTAGAATATTGTCACATTAACTATAGAGAAATTCAGTTACATAAAGAGGTAATAGGAGTTAAACAATTATTGGAGCAAATAATGATTGATTTTGTACCCCAACTAGAAGAGACAAAGATGAACTTTGATATCGAGTGTAATCAAAATTTGCAGATTGAAGCGGATATAAGCTTAATAGTAAGGTTAATGCAAAATGTAATTAGTAATAGTATTTCTTATGGGAAAACTGGAAAGAAAATTGATATTCAAATTTTGCAGGAAGAAATGAGCATCGTAATAAAAATCAAAAACTATGGGGAACGAATTCCAGAAGAAGATCTACCGCATGTATTTGAAAATTTTTATCGAGGAGAAAAATCAAGGAGTACTCATACTGGTGGGAAAGGAATGGGACTTGCTATTGCCAAAAGTATTGCTCATATTCATGAAGGTGATATAACAGTTTGGAGTAATAAACAAGAAACAATATTCACCATTATCCTACCAAAACATAAAAAGGAATCGTAAGAAAATCGTAAGTATTTCTTTTATATG
Organism: Bacillus sp. DX4.1; assembly: GCF_030348195.1. Classification (NCBI taxonomy): domain Bacteria; kingdom Bacillati; phylum Bacillota; class Bacilli; order Caryophanales; family Bacillaceae; genus Bacillus; species Bacillus sp. DX4.1. Next base: position 1,889,807 of record NZ_JAUCFT010000008.1, read on the forward strand.
TCGTAATGTCTGTTCTATATCATAGCTAAGGAAGATGTAGAACTGGAGGGAATAACATGTGGAAGAAAGTCGTACTTATATTGCTTGCTACAGTATTATTAATAGGATGGGGCTCAGTTTTTCTAGTTGGAGGTATTGTAGCAGTTTTTGCTTGGTGGATGATGCAAGCTTTTAGTTTGTTTGGCGTAGTTATTTTAATGGTTTCGTTGATTATTATAATCTTTCAATTAATTAAAAGGCGAAGAGTAAGTCAACTAACCAGTGCTATTTGTATTCTCTCTATAATAGTAGCATGGCCATGTGGCTGGTTTATTGGAATTGGACAAATGGCTTATCCAGCAGATATTCATTCGACTACACCAAAAGCAACTATTCGTCTTCCTATAAATCAACCTGTGCTAGTAGGATGGGGTGGGGATCGTCTTGAAACGAATTATCATGCTATGGCCCCAATTGAACGTTGGGCATATGACCTTCTCATTCCACCAGCGGGGATAAAAAGCTCAAAACTAGAAGATTACGGTATATTTGGAGTAGAGGTAGTAGCTCCTGCCTCGGGAACGGTTGTATCAGTAAATAATGTGGAAGCTGACCTAATACCAGGTACTGATAACTATAAGTCTATGGCAGGTAATCATGTATATATACGTTTAGATGAAACAGGTACATATCTTATGATTGCTCATCTGAAGAAAGATTCAGTACGAGTAAAGGTTGGACAACATATACAAGAAGGAATAGTGATTGCTCAAGTTGGGAATTCAGGGAGTTCTAGTGAACCTCATTTGCATATTCATCATCAACGTCAAGATCCTTCTAAGACAAGTATATTTCTTTCGGAAGGATTACCACTTTATTTTCGTGATATTGATGGACCAGCTATGCCAGAAGGTGGAATTCGTGTAAAGAATGGAGATGAAGTGCCGGTTGGAGATATAATTTCACCTGTATCCTAAAATAACGAATCCCCTCTGTATTACAGCAGAAGGGATTCGTAACAAATCTTATAAAATAAAAATCCAAAACATAATGGCTAGAACGAAACGATAAATCGCGAAAGGAATTAGCTTTATTTTAGAAATCAATGACAAGAAAAATTTGATCGCGATTAAAGCAACGATAAAAGCTGTTAAAAACCCTGTAATAAACAATGGTAGATCACTAGCAGAAAGCTGACTCCAATTATCGAATAAGTCTTTGCCAGAGGCTGCGAACATAATGGGAACAGCCATAATAAAGCTGAATTCAGAAGCCGTTTTATGATTCATGCCAACTAATAAACCACCAGATAACGTCGATCCCATTCTAGAGAGACCAGGGATGAGAGCGAGACACTGAAATAATCCCATGTATAAAGCTTGTTTATAAGTCACAGAATCAAGATTTAATGTGGCAGAACGGTTCTTATGTAGTAAATCAGCGGTAATCATCAAAATGCCGCCAGCTACTAGTCCAATCACAACTGTTTTTGGAGAAAACAAAACGTTTTTAATGAAGCCATGAAATAGAAGCCCGCCTATCATAAAAGGAAGAATCCCAATAAATACATGTAGCACATTAAGATGAGACTTTGCAGGACCTGCTGTTTCAACTGATTTACCGATTCCGACAATATTAAGCAGGCGTTTCCAAAAGACAACGACTACCGCAAGGATAGAGCCGAGCTGAATGACAACTTCAAATGTAGTAGCACGCGTTGTGCCTTCAAACCCAAGTAAATGTCCTACTAAAATTAAGTGTCCTGTCGAAGAAACAGGAGCAAATTCAGTTAACCCTTCTACAATTCCTAATATTACAGCTAAAATAATATCACTCATTTATCCATATCCTCCTGAAAAACAAGAAATTCCCACACTATTCCAGTATAGGAGATATTTAAATAATATGAAACTTAATTTTCAAACTGAATCTGATATAAAAAGCAGGTTAAACGAGTGTGTTTGTTTTGTACATACCGGAGCAAAATAAAAAGAAGATATCTTACAGACTCGATATAATCGAGTTTGTAGGAGACATCCTCTTTCTTATTAACCAGTAAATGTTTGATACAGCAAGAAAATATTTAAAGTGATAATTAAAGCGGCAATTAACCATGCGATTGTGGTTGTAATCCAGTGGTTGACTAGAGCGCCCATAATTTTTTGCTTGCTTGTAAATACAATGAGTGGAACAAGTGCAAATGCAATCCCGAATGATAAAACGACTTGACTCATTACGAGGGCACGAGTCGGATTGACGCCTAAAGCGATAATAACAAGCGGCGGAATCATTGTAATAAATCGTCGTAAATATAAAGGAATGTGCATGCGGATAAAGCCTTGCATAATAATATCACCAGACATCGTACCGACAGAAGAGCTAGATAAGCCGGCAGCTAGTAGCCCAACTCCGAAAAGAGTGGCAGATACAGGTCCAACTAAATTACCAAATTCGTTAAAAGCGACATCTAAGTCTTCAACATGCAGTCCATTTTTGAAGAATAGAGCTGCTGCTACAATTAACATACTCGCATTAATGGCCCCAGCAATGACCATCGCAATTATGATATCGATAAATTCAAAGCGAAAAATCTTTTTACGCTGTTCATCTGTCGTTCCCACGACGCGGCGCTGCGTTAAAGCCGAATGCAGATAAATCGCATGTGGCATTACTGTTGCACCTAAAATACCTGCCGCAAGTAAAATACTGTCCACACCTTGGAATTTAGGAACGAATAGCCCTGATAGAAGAGGGCTTAGTTCTGGTTTTGCATAAAATACTTGCACTCCAAAAGCAACAACGACAATAAAGACCATGCCAGTAATCACGGCTTCTAATGGGCGAAAACCACGGCGTTGAAACTCAAGAATAATGAATGAGCCTACCGCTGTAATTAACGCTGCCGGCAGCATGGGAATGCCAAATAGTAAATACAAACCTAAAGCTGCACCGATAAATTCGGCGAGGTCGGTTGCCATAATGACTAATTCACCTTGTATCCATAAACCGATAGAAACAGGTTTTGGAAAGTGCTCCCGAGCCACTTCAGGTAGATTTTTTCCAGTCGCAATCCCTAATTTAGCGGACAGGGATTGGATTAATACTGCCATTAAATTAGAAGCAAGGATAACCCAAAGTAGTAAATAACCGTACTGTGATCCTGCCGCAATATTTGTGGCGAAGTTCCCTGGATCAATATAGGCAACAGATGCAATAAAAGCAGGTCCTAAAAATGGTAATAATCGTTTGAATCCTTTTGTTTCACCGCTTAAAGCTAACTGTGCTGAATGAGCCGTTGTACTTTGTGGAGGGACATGTTCATCTTTTGTTATATCTTTATTCATAGTAGAGTTCCCCTTTTGTTTCTTAGCTTGATGCAATTTATTTTATTTATTCTTATTACTTAATTCAATACATTTAGATATTTTGTTTGATGTTTTTATTTGAACATAAATCTTTCCTATGTGCAAATTATATGAACTTGCGCAAGATTTGGTGTATGAGTGTGGAAAAAAACAGTTTTTAAATGACTAAAGTGGCTTTGAAAGGGGAGGGTACATAATTTTATGAAAGTTACAATGTAGAAAAGAATTATTTTATGATGGAAAATACTGAAAAAAGCAGCCTTGCAAGGACTGCTTTTTTCAGTATTTGCGTTTGAATAATTTTATCCCGCACTAACGGGCAGTGATACCCCCACCGCAAAGTTCGGCAGGAAGCAAAGAAGTTAGGTGGGGGATGAAGAAAACCCCCACTGATCAAAGTTTCACTTTATCAACACAAATTTTAAAATGAAAGAAATAACGTAGTATATAATCTTTTTAAATAGCCGTTCGGTATCGAATCTTTTATAGGGATTGAATATGGGGATTAGAATAAAAAATTGTCATGCTAAATTCACAGATTTTATCGGTTGGATTTTGATATACTTGGCAAGCATCTGCAGAGAATGAGATGGCATCTCCTTTTTGCAAAATATAGCTTTCACTGCCGATTTCAATGGTTAAGATACCGGAGTAGACTGTTAAAGACTTTATCGCCCCTATTCCATGGGCTTCAGAAAGATGTCTACAACTTGGTAACAATCGCATACGATAAGTCTCAAGTGGTAGGCCTGGTGAGGCAAATGTATTATGAGCCTCAAAAAGGTCGTCATATTCTTGAAACTTTGGTTGCTCCTCTACTCGAAGAAGTCTGATAGAGGGATCCCCTGCAAAAAATGAAGCGAATGGAATTTGTAATCCGGCAGCTATTTTCCATAGTATTGCCACAGTTGGATTAGAGGTACCACGTTCAATCTGCCCAAGCATTGGCTTACTAACGCCAGTGAGTTCAGCAAGATCGTCCAAGGATAATTTACGTTGTTGTCTGTGATAACGTAAACGTTGACCAATTTGAATTGATAAGAAGCTTTTCTCCATTATAATTCTCCCTTTTAATTCCGATAAATGTTTTAGCATAAAAATTGATAGATAAGAACTTGTATGTTATATAATATATTAGTATTATTATAACATACAAATAGGAGAGTTATTTCAAACTTTTTTATTTGTGTTAACCTAAGGAGAACCATTGTAAATAGGTTAAATTTATTTGTATTATGATGGGTATATTTTTTATTTTTTATTATATGTTCCGATATATTCGTTAATGTATACATTATTTAGAAATATTAAGTTAGATAGGTGGTAGAAATAAATTGTCAAATAATAAACCATACAGAGTGTTACTGTACTATATGTACACTACAATTGAGAATCCTGAAGAATTTGCAGCTCAGCATTTAGAGTTTTGTAAATCGCTTGAATTAAAGGGAAGAATTCTTGTGGCGGAGGAAGGAATCAACGGGACTGCTTCTGGAACTGTTGAGCAAGCGGAGAAATACATGGAAGTGATGAAGAACGATCCGCGTTTTGCTGGGATCGTATTTAAAGTGGATGAAGCAGATGAGCATGCTTTTAAAAAAATGCATGTTCGTCCTAGAGAAGAGCTTGTTACGCTGCGCTTACATGATGATATTAACCCAAAAGAAACAACTGGAAAATATTTAGAACCGAAAGAATTTTATGAAGCGATGCAGCAAGAAGATACAGTTGTAATTGATGCGAGAAATGATTATGAATTTGATTTAGGACATTTTAAAGGTGCGATCAAACCTGATATTAAATCTTTCCGCGAATTACCGGATTGGATCGATGAAAATAAAGAGATGCTTGAAGGTAAAAAGATTTTAACGTATTGTACGGGTGGTATCCGTTGTGAGAAGTTTTCGGGTTGGTTAGTTAGAGAAGGGTTTGAAGATGTAAGTCAACTTCACGGGGGAATTGTAACTTACGGAAAAGACACTGAAGTGCAAGGTGAACTGTGGGATGGGCAATGTTATGTATTTGATGAGCGCATTAGCGTGCCTGTTAATCAAAAGGAACATATCATTGTTGGAAAAGACCACTTTACAAATGAACCATGTGAACGCTATGTAAATTGTGCAAATCCAGAGTGTAACAAACAAATTTTATGTTCAGAAGAAAATGAACATAAATATTTACGTGCATGCTCACACGAGTGCAGAGTACATCCACGAAATCGTTATGTGAAAGAACATGAATTAACAGAAGAACAAGTAGCTGTCATGTTAGAAAAAATCGAAGAAGAAAACAAAATAAAGCAAGGATAATAAGTTACCTCTTAAGGAGAGAAAAGCACAGATTGTATCGTTAAAGATACGATCTGTGTTGAAACTACTTAAGAGGTTTTTTTTGTTTTTGGGATACAAATTACCTTAGCTTGATGGCGATGCGGTTGAACCCCTTATAAGGAGAATCAGCAAAAAACGGCTGCCTGAATATGAATAGATAATGAATACAATATTAAAGAAAGAAGTGAAACTAATCCAATGAATTTTATCGATAAAACGTATCCAAGTAATTTGAGTTGAACATCATGACCATACAAGAAAAAACGATAATTAGGTGATATTGTTATGCATGAATTTCCTATTATTCATACGGATTCTTGAGATGCAATCCTCGCTGTCCCTACAATCGTATTTCGTATAGGTGTGGCTATCGCAGTTTTTTACAGCCACCGAAATGATTTGAAAAATGGAAGAATCAGTAACGTCTATAGATTTTTTCCCTGAGAAAGCTAACATCATGATTAACATCCCAAAAGTAAAAATTAATACAGGAGAAGTCAAATCAGATGAGCAATAAGATATTTTACAAAATCCTTACTGTTATTCTTTTATTATGTTGTATCATTCCCCATCCAACATATGCACTTAAGTGGGAAGACGATGACACTCCCATCAGTTTTAAACTTGAACTGTTACCCTGGGATTACGTCGATAAAATTATTCCTAATAAAACAAAATTCACCATTGTAGATGTTGAAACAGGATTGTACTTTAATGTTCAGCGAAGAGCTGGGAATCAACATGCCGATGTACAACCATTAACAAGGAAAGATACGAAAATTATGAAGAAAATCTACAGTGGGGAGTGGAGTTGGAAAAGGAGAGCAATCATTGTAGTAGTTAATGATCAGATGATTGCTGCCTCCATGCATGGTATGCCACATGGGGCAGGCGCACTGCAAAACGGTTTTCCTGGTCACTTTTGTGTTCATTTCTATGGAAGCATTACACATCGTTTGAAAAATGAAGATCCTTCTCACAAACTAATGATATTGAAAGCAGCTGGTAAGATTGATGAATATTTAAATACGGTAAATCCGTATGAACTTATAAATATTTTTACAATCGCCATTAACCAAGGGGATCGACAGTTATTAAAAATGATCCTTTCAAATTCTGGTTATTCTAAACGCTTTGATGAAATTTTAAAGGATATCACATATTTGAGGGTTAACATTCTCTCGACACCATCATCTGAAGGTATAAATGAAATGATATTAGTTGAAATACCGGTTCAAATAAATATTTATACAAAGAAACAGGATCGGAAAAAAAAGAGGATCAATTTTATCATCAGAAGAGATAGTTTAACGCACCGTTGGCTAATTGATCAAGAACTTCTATATAAATATTTGAAATAAGAGATTGTGAAGACAGTGATAAAAAAGTCGTTTGTCCACTGGCAAACGACTTTTTATGGTCAATTGATTGCCATTCTACTCTGTTCCAAACTATACAAAAAGACACCCAAGAGCTATCGAGGGTGCTACTTAGCCTGATGGTGATATGGGGATATCCCTTTTATTTGATGGGTATGTGACAGACTAAAATATGGAAATATATCTAAAATTCAACGGTATCAGCTTTCTTTACATCAACGAACCACTGACCAAGTACATGATTGTGATGATCAATAATTTGAGATGCGGATAAAATTGGAGAGTCGTATGTACTATGTCCATCTTTCACAAGAATAATGTCATATCCAAGACTATATGCACTCCGACATGTTGCATCTATACAAACCTCGGACTGGATTCCTGTAATGACGATTCGTTTTATGTTTCTTGCATCTAATTCTTGTTGAAGCTTTGTTTTATGAAACGAATCGGGATGATTTTTTTCAAAAATAATGTCTTTTTCTAATGGCGCTATAGATGCATGAATCTCCCAACCAGAGGTTCCTCGTTCAAGAGGGGTTCCAGGCTTATCGTTATACTTCATATAAATAATAAGAGTCTGAGCTAAACGGGCTTTTGAAATTAACAACTGAATGTTCTTTAATAGTTCCGTACCTCTGTATAATGATTTTTTTTCGTGAAAAGAACCGGTCTGTACATCAACAATGAGTAATGCAGTACAACTTGTTACCATGAATATACCTCCCAATATTCGTTTCTAAATACAAAAGTTAAACATACGCAAAATAACAAATATGCATCTTTAATATACCTGAAATGAACTGTGAAATTGTGGATAATCATAATTTATCATAAGGGAATGATTTCACTAGGAAACATAAAGTATATTCCAAGAAATACAATACAAATTAAATAATCAAATGGATATATTAACAAGTGGGAACTCCCTTTTACATAGGATGAAAAGTCTTTCTTAATTTATACGGGAACGTTTTTACAAGAAAAAGCCAATTCATATCAACAAGTATTTCAAACAAACAGTAAATTATGAAAGAACTGCAAAGTGTTAACAATGATATTGTGAAGAAAGAATCTGTATTATATACATTGTTTAACATACATACGTCAACAAGTTGAGAGTTCTCAACAATTGCCCCGTTAGTTAAGTAACCATATTTAGAATTAGCTCCCTGTTTGTTTAATATTGAGTAACAAGAATACTTAAGTAGTTTGAGGTAAATATTATGATTGTTATAAATCAAAAGGGGGTTATTATAATGAACAAACAACGAGCACAAGAGATTTCTGTTTCCCCAGTTATGGCTAATGTAACCTATAATGGGGTTCCAATTTATATTCAAAATGTGGATGAAAATAATGAAACAGCTAGAATCTATCCTCTCAATGAACCAAATAATGAACAAGAGATTCCTTTATCCAACTTAATAGAACATTAATTAGTTAAATGTTTCGCCAATGAATAATAGCTTTCAATACAAACACCACTCACAGTGGTGTTTGTATGTTTGGTCAAGCTTATTTTCCATCTTCTTCAATTATCATGCTCCGTTAGCTTAATAAGAATAAAAAGAAGAATACCCGTTAATGCGGAATAAAAAACATTTTGATCACTTTATGCTTTAAATTACAAATCGATGTACCGAAGATATTATTTTTACCTCCCATATGGGAACCATAAATCAAAAGGATGGTGAAAAATATGACGATTGATCGAATTTGTACGATTGGACCAGCCAGTAACAATAAAGATACATTGTCTAAGTTAATAAAAAACGGTATGAATATTGTTCGGTTAAATTTATCACATGGTTCACATGAAAGTCATAAGGAAGTGATTCATTTAGTAAAATCTTTGGATGATTCAATCAAAATTCTAGGTGACCTACAGGGACCCAAGATAAGATTAGGGGTTATTGAGGAAAATCAAATTACACTTCAAGCAGGGGATACCTTTATTTTGTATATTAATTCCGTCTCAGGAAGCAAAAATGGAGCAAGCGTTGATTATTCAGGTATTGTGAATGATGTTAAAGCGGGAAATAGAATTCTCATTAATGATGGACAAGTAGAGTTAATTGTGGAAAAGGTAGACGAGGAAAAAATAGAAACAAAAATAAAGACAGGTGGTAATATTGCTTCCCATAAAGGAGTGAATTTACCAGGTACAACCGTTAATTTGCCGGCTATTACAGAAAAGGATAAAAAGGATATTCATTTTCTTTTACAAGAGAATGTTGATTTTATTGCATGTTCATTTGTTCGAAAACCTGCTCATATAAAGGAAATTCGAAACTTTGTACTTCAAAAAAAAGAAAACCCACCAAACTTAATTGCCAAAGTTGAAACAATGGAGTCCATCCAAAATTTCCAAGCTATATGCAATGAAGCAGATGGTATTATGATTGCAAGAGGAGATTTAGGAGTAGAATTACCTTATCATTTTATTCCGCTTCTACAAAAAGCAATGATTAATGAGTGCAATCGTACAAATACATATGTCATTACCGCAACTCAAATGCTTCAATCCATGATTGACCACTCTATTCCTACAAGGGCTGAAGTTACAGATGTATTTCAAGCTGTACTCGATGGAACAAATGCTGTTATGCTTTCCGCCGAAAGTGCATCGGGTGACCATCCGATTGAAAGTATCGAAACATTGCGCCTAGTTTCCCACTTTGCCGAGTGCGTAAAAAAAGATGCGCCCTTTGATATGGTAGATATGTTGAAATTATTAAGTAATTCCCTTTAGTATCATCGTATTTTAGAAATATTTAAATTTTCATAGAGGTTTGTTGTCGGAGAATAGGCGGTCAGTAGGTAATCATTCGCATTATTTAATTATATAACAAAATTGCATAATGCAATTGAGGATAGGAAATATATAACGTGAAATGAAGAGCTGTAAACCTTTTTCACGTATTTTAAGGAGGTTAAACATGTCTATTATACGATTTGATGAGTTTCAGAAATTGAATAGTGCTCTTGTAGCTATGCAACAACAAAAAGCACTACAGCGTTACATCGAACGATCCAATGAACGTGAGCACATCGCTAGTGAGCTAAAAACTAAAAGTCCTTTTGAAGTAGAGACGCCCGAGCGGATCGCCTCTCGTAAGGCGCTTATTCATCCTCGTGATGGACTAGCGATAGAGCGTCTGATTGGTCAAAATGATTTGTTTCCTATTTCTTATCTTGAAGCGGGCCTTAATGCAGCTAAATCTGTTTGTAGGATTGAAATACGAGATAGTATTGGGCGGGTTCTCGGACATGGTACGGGATTTCTGGTTTCGCCTTCCTTATTGCTTACAAATAATCATGTTTTAGACAATGAAGATATGGCATTGTTTAGTCTCGCAGAATTTAACTATGAGCTTGATCTGAACTTAAAGGAACGTCAGATTAAGAGTTTCCGTTTTGCACCCAAGCGTTTATTTATTACTGATGTAGACCTTGATTTTACATTAGTCGCTATCGAAGAAGTGTCTGCTGACGGAACGAAGTTGAGTGATTTTGATTTCTTGCCTCTCTTGTCACAAAGAGGGAAAGCTTTAGTTGGTGAATATGTATCAATCGTTCAACATCCTTCGGGTGCACCAAAAGCTGTAGCTATAAGAGAAAACAAAATTACAGATATATTTGACGACTATATTCACTACTCAACAGACACGATGGAAGGTTCATCTGGCTCACCTGTGTTTAATGACGAATGGATTGTCATCGCTCTCCACCATGCCGGTGTTCCAGATCCAAACGATAATACAAAATTTATATCCAATGAGGGCATTCGAATAAGTAGTATTTTAAAATTTGCTACGGAGCAATGCCACGGTTTAAGCGCTGATAAGAAAAAGTTAGTTAATGACATGTTGAAGGATAGGAATTTTATTGATCATAAACTTGAAGAGATGCTGGATGAGGAATCGACTGGTTATGACACAAAATTTCTTGGTAATAATTACGAAGTTCCGCATCCGAAATTTAGATCTGATCTTGAACAGGACATAGCACCTGTAAAGAATGGAGGTAATGTATTAAACTATACACACTTTTCAATTGTTATGAGTAAATCACGTCGTTTAGCTTATTACACTGCGGTTAATATTGATGGAAAGCAACTGATTGATATAAAACGTGAGAAAGATAAATGGCATTTCGATCCACGTATTGAAACGAGATTCCAGTGTGGTTCGGAGCTATATCAAGGCAATGATATTGATCAAGGACACCTTGTACGCCGACGTGATCCTGTATGGGGAAATGCAGCAAAAGAGGCAAATGAGGATACATTCCACTTTACAAATTGTTCTCCACAACATAAAAATTTAAATCAAAAAACTTGGCTAGATTTAGAAAATTATATTTTAAACAATGCTGAAAACTCTAAACTTAAAGTAACGGTGTTTACTGGTCCAATATTTCGGAGTGATGACATCGTTTATCGAGGAGTTCAGATACCAGCAGAATTCTGGAAAATCGCTGTGATTGTTAAGGAAGATGAGAGTTTATCTGCTACGGCCTATATACAATCTCAGAAAAATCTTATTGATAATTTGGACTTTGCTTACGGTGAATATAAAACATATCAAATACCGGTTTCAAAAATTGAAGCATTGACAGGTCTTGATTTTGGAGATTTACGAAATCATGATCCAATAGCTCGATTAGAATCCACAATAGGTCATGTCATTGAGACTTCCGAAGATATAAAAATTTAAAATTTGAACATAATACTAAAGTTAATTAGTGTCTTGAAAAATGTTTTTTATCCCGCATTAACGGGCAGTAATACCCCCACCTCAAAGTTCGGCAGGAAGCAAAGAAGTTAGGTGGGAGATAAACTGCCCGTAAAAGCCCGATTGGTGAGGGCTAATGATCAGTGGGGGGGAAGAAAACCCCCACTTGATCAAAGTTTCACTTTATGAACATGCATTCAAAACAAGAGTGGATTAGGGTATTTGCAGGGATCTACTAACAAATGTTTAAACTTCATGTAATGAGATCAAGCTAATAAAGATGTCTATTACTATTATCATGAAAGGGTGTAAAATTTGCCTACAAAACGTTGTTCGCATAAGAATTGTCAATGTTTTATTGTACCTAACTATGTTCTGGAGAATTTAGCACAAAACGAAGTAGAAGCAGCACGAATCAGTTTAGCGAAAAGTCGACAAATTCGAAAACGCAGAATCTTGAAAGAATATGATATTACTGGTGTTGTCGCCTTAACTGATGCAGGAACAGGACCACGAGGTGAATCTGCTCGCCATGTATACGATTGTAAAGGGGCAACCAAACTTCGGGTGAATGAGGTTAGGAAAGAAGGAGACAGATCAAGTGGAGATACTGTAATTGACCATGCGTACGATTATGTTGGAGTTGTACGTGACTATTTCAAGAATGTGTTTCACCGTAATTCTATTGACGATAAAGGACTTGATCTTATTCTTAATGTTCACTATGGGCATAACTTTCAAAATGCCTATTGGGACGGTGATGAAATGGTGTTTGGTGATGGAGATGGAGTTATTTTTACCAGTTTTGCAAATTCACTCGATGTCATTGGGCACGAACTTACACATGGTATTACTCAATTCACTAACGGATTAGAGTATGAAGGCCAGTCTGGAGCTTTGAATGAACATATTTCGGACGTGTTTGGAATTGCAATTAAGCAATCTTATTTAAAGCAAACAGCACAAGATGCGGACTGGTTAATTGGGGCTGATATAATGGGGCCAACACTAAAAGGACAAGCCCTTCGTTCAATGAAAGCACCTGGTACTGCATTTGACAACAAACTAATGGGTAAGGATATGCAACCTGATCATATGAAAAACTATTATCAAGGAGACCGTGATCACCATGGTGTCCATATTAATAGTGGTATACCAAACAAGGTGTTTTATCTTGTATCCATGGAGATTGGAACAGATGAAGCAGCTTTGATATGGTATAATGCAATACAAAGCTTATTTGCAACTACAAACTTCAATCAATTTGCGCAAATCGTAATTAAAGCAGCACAAAAACTTGTTGATAGTGGAGAAGTTCCTAAAACGGCAGCCAAAACAGTAGAATCTGCTTTTAAAAATGTTGGACTATCTTATTAGTCATATTCTTTATCATGAATTGGAGGCTCAATAATTAACATGCACATCCAATTTAGCTGTATCGGGGGAATCGCTAATTTTAACTTAACCTTTCAGGCAGATACGGTCGAATTATCAAAGGAAAAAGCTAAGAAATTACTTGATTTAACCAAGCAAGCTAATCTTTTTAGTCTTAAACCAAGTCAAGGGGAGGGTGCTACAATCCAAGGAGCGGATGCTTTTTCTTACCAGTTAAGGATAGAAGATGGAGAGAAGCAAAAGTCCTTTTCATTTACCGATGTAACAGCTCCGCAGGAAGTGCGCCCCTTATTGGATTATTTACGTAATTTGGCTATTGCAGAAAAAATGAAGGAATAATAAAAAAATAACATTTAAGTTGCTAGTGTATGATAAAGTGATGATTTTTCTCCATTATATTATTCGCGTACTTTTGTTGTCTAAAAAGCATATCTTCAGATATGCTTTTTTCTTTTTTAATTGTTCAATTGCTATAGCATAAGGCTGGGTTCTTATCCTTGTAATGACACGAGGTTTGTAACCTTTGTATTTTAGAGATAGTTTAACTGTTTAGCTTGATGGAGATGGAGTGCTATCCCAAGTTTTGGGCATTTCTTTGTATTAAAAATTATAGGGTGTATTTGGAAAAAGAGATATAATAGGCGATTTTTTATATAAAAATAGGCGATTTTACGATTCCCATAAAATACACTTGAGCATAATATTTTGGATAAAGGCCCTTATTTGTTTTGTTCATTTACTAGAGATGAGGTGTTTAAAGTAATGTTTACAAATAAAACAAAATTTATAAAAAGGAGTGAGTAAAATTGGAAGATTATAACTCTAATCAAGATTTTTCAGAGAACATTATAACAACCCCCTTGAAAAAAGGCAGTCTTAAAGATATAAAACCGAGTGACATAAATGATATGAATGAACCGTTGTACCGACAACCGAGTGGTAAATTATTTGCAAAAATATACGAAAAGGACACAGAAAAGCCCATTAAGGATGCTAAAATATCGATTTATGAAATGACAGAAGAAGGGCAAATTGTGACTTCGCGACAAAATAATATTATTACATTGCATACTGACGAATTTGGTGAAACCCATACTATTGCTTTACCTGCTCCTCCTCAAGAATATGCTTTAGACCCTTTGGGTCCTAAGCCATACCGTGAATATACGATAGCAATTGAAGCGATAGGGTATGAACCTGTAATAGTCCGTGGTGCACAAATTTTTGCCGATGTTACGGCAAAACAAACGATGGAAATGATACCTGTTAGTGAAACGGCAGGGCGTCAATCTGTGAAAATAATCGATATTCCTGAACATAAATTAATAGGACAATACCCACAGCAAGAAATACAGCCGCAATCACAACCTATAAGACAGAATGGTGATTATGATGTTTTTATACCCGAGTTTGTTATTGTCCATGATGGGCATCCTAATTCTCGTGCGCGAAGGTATAAAGTGAAGTTCAAAGATTATGTAAAAAATGTGCTTGCACATGAAATAATTCCTTCGTGGAAAAAGGAAGCTCTTCTAGCCAATGCTTTTTGTATTATGTCTTTTACCTTAAACCGTATATACACCAGACATTATGAGGCGAAAGGGTATACGATAACAAGTAGTACAGCGGTTGATCAACAATATACTCATGGTGGGAATACTTTTGAAGAAACTGATAATGTAGTAGAGGAAATATTTAAGCAATATATTGCAAAGCCTGGAATAGTTGAACCACTTTTTGCACAATATCGTGCTGGTAAGAAGACCCCTTGTCCGTATGCAATTCGGCCGGGAATTCTATATCAGTGGGGGACTGCATGTCTTGCAGAGCAAGGAAAGAATTATATGGAAATTTTGAAATATTATTATAAGGAAGTGGAAATTCGTTTAGCTGAATTTATACAAGTTGTAAAGCCGTTCCCTGGATTTAATTTAAAAGAAGGAGATCAAAAAGAAGCTGTTCGAACTATTCAAAAGTACTTATATCACATAAGGAAAAAGTATAAAGATATTCCTGAAATAAATGTGAGTGGAATATTTGACCTGAATACAACAAATGCAGTAAAGAGTTTTCAAAAACATTTTCAACTTACAGAAAACGGAGTTGTGGATGAACAAACATGGAATAAGATTACTGATATATATGTATATGTGATCAATCTTCCAGGAACTTTCCCAATTCTACAAGCAGGAAGCCGAGGGGAAAGTGTGAAAATATTACAAACTCTGTTAAAGAAATTTGGATTCTATACAGGAGACGTAGATGGAGTTTTTGGAATGGGAACTGAGAAATCGGTAAAAGAATTTCAGAAAGTTAAAGGTTTTACTGTTACAGGAATAGTACGAAAGGAGCTATGGAGAGTTCTTGAAGAGTTGCAGTTTTCTGTAAGGGAGTCGCGAATTTCTTTACCTAACGTAACAAATAATTCGATGTTTCATGAGACACATGCAAGTTTGAATGGAAATCAACAGAATCCCTCTTCGTTTACAAATTCATCGTCTATTTATTCATCCCACACACCATTCATCCCGAATACATCAGTATATCAAAAATCAACATATCCCTATTATGGAAACGGTTATTATCCTTTTTACTAATTAGTAAGTTTGTTAAAGCTGTTAATTAATACGTGCAAGGGATTGCCCAATTAAAATAGCTGTATAGGAAGGAGGCATTGTATTGATTGGATATAATCCTTATCAACAAGATTTAGTAAAACGGTCATTTTATCAAAATCCCCATTTTTATAATGAAGAATATTATAATCACGCTGCAGAATGTTTTTATCGTGCGTCGACAGGTAAGCTAATTGTATCTGTTTATGAAATGAATACAGAAAAGCCGATTAAGGGGGCTGAAGTATCAATTCGTAAGCAAGAAGGACACAGTCCCATTATCACTACACTTCAAACGAACGAAATTGGTCAAACCAATGTCGTTTCTTTACCAGCGCCCCCTAAAGAGTATGCCTCAGATCCTCTAGGACCAAAACCTTATTCCGAATATATTCTAACTATTGAAGCTCCTAATTATGGAGTCAAAGTAATTCGAGGTGTACGAATTTTTGCGGATACTACAGCGAGACAAAAAGTTGAAATGGCTCCTATTATTCGGACAGGAAATCAGCAATCTATAGAGATTATTGATATACCCAAACATAAATTAACTGAACGATACCTAGAACGGCAACTTCAGCCACAGTATTCTAGTTCTAGTTGTCTTCCTTCGTTTGTATATAATGTTAAAATACCGGAGTTTATTATAGTCCATGATGGTGAGCCTCATGCCCAAGCTCCGCGATATAGGGTGACATTTAAAGATTATATAAAAAATGTAGCTGCTTCTGAGGTATATCCCACATGGCCGAAAGAAGCTCTGAGGGCCAATATTATTTGTATGACATCTTTAACATTGAACCGTATATATACGGGGCATTATTTTGGAAGAGGATTTACAATTAGTAGCTCTGCTCAATTCGATCAATCTTATAATCATGGTAAAAATAATTTTGCAGAAATAGATGATATAGTTGATGAAGTATTTAATCAGTATATTGCCGAACCTTACAGTATTGAACCGTTATTAATTCCATATTGTAGTGGAATAAGAGTTTGTCCAATTGGATATTTTAGTAGATGGGGAAGTAAGCATCTTGCCGATCAAGGGAGAGATTATTTGAGTATTATTAGAAGCTATTATCCCGTAGCAGAGATTCGTTTGGTATAATTTGAAGTTAACAGAGAAATTTGAGGGGGATATTTTACTAGAGGCTAAGAATAAAAATCTTAGTTCTAGTGCAAAACCTCAATGCTTCTCTCAACTTAAAAAGATGGGTATCAGAAAAAGCTAATCGACTTTTAGGGGAAGCATTATCAACCAGAAATCATTCTACTCGCAGTTTATTTCGAGATTTTGAAGAAATGTTGGAAGAGCATGATTTATCCCGCATTAACTGCCCGTAAAAGCCCGATTGGTGAGGGTTAATTATCAGTAGGGGATGAAGAAAACCCCCACTGATAAAAGTTTCAATTTATCAATCTCTTATACAATAATTACGCGCTAGATTCATCAATAAGATTTGGAATTAGATAAGTGAGTTCGCCGCCATCTGAAGAAACAAATAACTTGTGGCGAGCCGATGAACCATATATTAAAGTAAAAGGAAAGTCGATGTACTTCTACCATGCCGTAGATTATAAAAGAAACACGTTTGATTTTTACCTCAGTAGAATATGAAAAGACTGTAAAACGCTTTTTAAGTTTGGCAGTCTTTTCATGTTTCTAAGCCACGTGTCATAACAGTTGATAAGAATCCGACGTATCCTGTAGCAATAGAAGAATCAATAAAATTTCATAACATAAATATAGTAATATGGTTTTTGATTTCACTACTACATAGACTCTTTCAACTGATTCGAGGTAAAGAACATGTACATAAAGAATGTTCTAATATATGTATAAACATTTATTTTATCGACATTCTACATAAATGAATACACTATTAAACCTGAAGGAAGGTTTAACATAAAATGAAACTAGATGGCGTTTTTGAAGGTGGAGGAGTTAGAGGCATTGGACATGTTGGTGCCGTTTGTGCATTAGAAGAAGAAGGATATGAATGGGCACGTTTAGCAGGAACCTCTGCAGGTTCCATTGTTGCTGCACTTCTAGCATGTGGCTACACAGGAAAAGAATTAAAAGAAATCATTGGTAATTTGGATTATACAAAGTTTATAAGCAAAACATGGATGCATAATATTCCTCTAATCGGAAGAGGATTGAGTATTTGCTTTCAAAATGGTTTATATAAAAATGACTATGAAGAAGAATGGATAGAATCTTTATTACTAAAAAAAGGTTTCCGTTATTTTGATGACTTAGGTAATGATGGGAGATTGAAAATTATTGTTTCAGATATCAGTAGTGGAAAAATGGTAGTAATACCTGACGACTTATCACAATATGGACTATCACATAAGGATGTCACGATAGCTCGAGCAGTAAGGATGAGTGGAACCATCCCGTTCTTCTTTCAACCAGTAAAATTAAGGATTCCTAAATCAAAACACCCTTGTTATATCGTAGACGGTGGAATTCTTAGTAATTTTCCTATATGGATATTTGATGACCGTCCAGAATGGCCTACATTTGGATTTCGCTTAGTAAAAGACGAAATTATTGGGAAACCTATTGAGGATGGAAATCCTATCTCTATGTATAAAGCCATGTTTAAAACAATGATGCAAGCCCATGATCTTCGGCATCTTACACCTGAGGCTAATGCACGCACCATCAAAATCTCTACCGGGAAAATTGTAAGTACCAATTTTCGTTTAACTCCTGAAGAAAGAGAAAAACTTTATGTATTTGGTTATCAAGCGGCTAAAAGTTTTCTTGAAAAGTGGGATTTTGAGGAATATAAGAAGAAATACGCAATTACTAATAACTCTTCAACCTAAAAAGACTTCACACATTGGAGTCTTTTTTATTATAGTGGTTTATATTCAAATACAAACTCTATTCACCGATATTATTTGAAAAATAATTTACTCTTGAAATTTTGGCTACCAATTTAGATGGTCGAATTTTCTGGAATAAAGCGGTATAATGCTTGTAAGTACAATGTATGTAAGGATAGAAAAATGTAAGAAAGGATACATAAATAGCTAATATGGATAAAGAGAAACAACAATTAAGCGTTGAAGTTGCAAGGTTATATTACCAATCTGATTATAGCCAACAAGAAATTGCTAATAAGCTGAATATCTCGAGGCCAACAATTTCAAGATTGTTAAAGTATGCGAAAGAAAAAGGGTTTGTTCAAATCAATATAGCTGATCCGTTTGCTGATTTAGATAATGTTGGAAACCTACTTAAAGAAAAATATAATTTATTAGAAGCACATGTCGTGTTTTCTCCGGTACCAGAGTATGCGACTATTACGGAATATATTAGTAAATATGCTGCTGAATATATGGAGAAGACTGTTTCAAATGGTGATATCGTAGGGGTGAGCTGGGGGACGACAATGTATGAAATCGCCAGGAAAATTATTCCTCAGCATGTTAAAGGGGTAGAGGTTGTCCAATTAAAAGGAGGCATTAGTCATTCAAGTGTAAATACATATGCGAATGAAACGATTGCTTTGTTTGCAGATGCCTTTCAAACAACACCACGAAATCTACCACTTCCAGTTATATTTGATAATGCAGTGACAAAGGAATTAGTGGAACAGGATAGACATATCCATCATATTATTGCAATGGGAAAACAAGCGAACATTGCGATTTTTACGGTCGGAACTGTTCGAGATGAAGCGTTATTATTCCGATTAGGTTATTTGGATAAGGAAGAAACGAGCTTATTGAAAAAACAAGCGGTTGGTGACATTTGTTCACGCTTCTTTGATGGAGACGGCAATATTTGTAGCGAAGAAATTAATCAGCGTACAATTGGAATTGATTTAGAGGAACTAAGATTAAAAAAACGTTCCGTTCTTGTTGCTGGAGGCTCTAGAAAAGTGAAGGCAATTGATGGTGCGTTAAGCGGTGGATATGCGAATGTATTAATTATAGATCAGCATACCGCAAAAGAGTTGTTACATTATCAAAAAGAGTAGAATAAAAGGCTCTCTCAAAAGTATTACTTTGGGAAAGCCTTTTTGAATATATATTTTTTTTAGTATGAATAAATAAGGGTATAGTACCTCGTATAGTATTTATAAGAAACGCTCTTCGATTGATCTCCTTTTTCAAAAGTTAGAGAGTTAGCCATTATATCTCTTTCCATGAAACTCCAACCATCTTCTTCCATCATATCGATAAACGGTTCCATTTTTCCACGTTTCACTAAGTAAGGATATTCATTGTCTATTGGCTCGACGGCTACCATTTCTTTATCTTGAATAACCATTTTTGAAATAGCTATAGCAAATGGTATGGGGTTCCCTTCTTGGAAAATTACTTTCCTTTTTTGAAAAATAAATATAGATAGTGCGATGCATATTACTAATGCTAGTATAATGGGTTTCGATTTTAGCAAATGACCCACATCCTTTGTTTTCCATTTTATACTACAAATTAAGATTCGTTTTACTGGAGGGAATTTCCTTTTAAAAATATATGAACAAAATTTCAAAAGTATGTTTACATTTGTTCAAAGTAGAGTTAGAATGAAGTTGTTAAAAGATATGAGGAGTGAAGATAATGAACATTGCAAAGTTAATTGATCATACAGTTTTAAAACCGAATACTACGAAAGAAGATGTTATGAAAGTTTTAGAGGAAGCAAAGAAATATAATTTCGCTTCGGTTTGTATTAATCCTACATGGGTAAAATTAGCTGCTGAAGAATTGGCAGGACATGACGTGGATGTTTGTACAGTTATTGGATTCCCTTTAGGTGCGAATACGACTGAAACAAAAGTATTCGAAACAAAAGATGTAATTGCAAAAGGTGCAACTGAAGTAGATATGGTAATTAATGTCGGTGCTTTAAAAGATGGCGATAATGAATTTGTTGAAAAAGATATTTACGAAGTTGTACAAGCTGCAAAAGGAAAAGCACTTGTAAAAGTTATTATTGAAACTTGTTTATTAACAGATGAAGAAAAAGTCCGTGCTTGTGAATTATCTGTAAAAGCTGGTGCTGATTTTGTGAAAACTTCAACTGGATTCTCAACTGGTGGCGCAACTGCTGAAGATATCGCATTAATGCGCAAAACAGTTGGAGAAAATGTTGGCGTGAAAGCGTCTGGTGGCGTTCGTACACGTGAAGATGCAGAGAAAATGGTTGAAGCTGGAGCTTCTAGAGTCGGAGCAAGCGCTAGTGTTGCAATCGTATTAAATGACGAAAAAGGCGCTTCAGATAATTACTAATCAATAAATAGATAGAAGCAATAGATACACGAATTGTTGAATAGGCATAGTGTATCTATTGCTTTAACACTTGGAAAATATGTAAGCGGATACGAAGAGGAGGGAAAATTTTATGAAATATGTAATAGGGATCATAGGCTTGGTAATTACTTTAGGTATTGCGTGGCTTGCTAGTAATAATAGAAGAAAAGTGAAATATCGTCCTATCGTAACGATGATTGTACTTCAGTTTATTTTAGGTTTTTTACTATTAAATACAAGTATTGGAAACATACTAATTGGCGGAATCGCAGATGGCTTTGGACAATTGTTAAAGTATGCTGGTGATGGTGTTAATTTCGTATTTGGCGGTTTGGTGAATCAAAAAGAATTTTCATTCTTTTTAGGGGTATTAATGCCAATTGTTTTTATATCAGCTTTAATTGGTATTTTACAGCATATTAAGGTTTTACCATTCATTGTGAAATACATTGGTCTGGTTTTAAGTAAAGTAAATGGGATGGGGAAACTTGAATCATATAACGCTGTAGCTTCAGCGATTTTAGGACAATCAGAAGTATTTATTTCTGTTAAGAAACAGCTAGGGTTATTATCGGAAAGAAGATTATATACATTATGTGCGTCTGCAATGTCGACGGTTTCTATGTCTATAGTTGGATCATATATGGTGCTATTAAAGCCACAATACGTTGTAACCGCTTTAGTGCTTAACTTATTTGGTGGTTTTATTATCGCTTCCATTATTAATCCTTATGAGGTTACTGAGGAAGAAGATATGTTAGAAGTACAAGAGGAAGAGAAAAAGACCTTTTTTGAAGTATTAGGGGAATATATCATAGATGGTTTTAAAGTTGCTATTACAGTAGCTGCTATGCTAATTGGATTCGTTGCTTTAATAGCTTTCATTAATGCAATTTTTAAAGGAGTAATTGGTATCTCATTCCAAGAAATTCTTGGCTATGTATTTGCGCCATTTGCATTTATTATGGGGGTTCCTTGGCATGAAGCTGTTAACGCTGGTAACATCATGGCGACGAAACTTGTATCAAATGAATTTGTGGCTATGACAAATTTAGCACAAGGAAACTTTAATTTCTCAGGAAGAACGACTGCTATCATATCAGTGTTCCTTGTTTCATTCGCAAACTTTTCTTCTATCGGAATTATCGCTGGTGCTGTTAAGAGTTTAAATGAAAAACAAGGGAATGTGGTAGCGAGATTTGGCTTAAAACTACTTTTCGGAGCAACTTTAGTAAGCTTTTTATCCGCAACGATTGTTGGATTAATATACTGAGAGTTTAAGAGGTTTACTATAGAGAGCCTCTCTATAAACCAAAAAATAAAAATGAAAAGGATCGGTGATTAAGATGAGAATGGTAGATATTATTGCGAAAAAACGTGACGGTAATGAACTAACAACAGAGGAAATTGGGTTTTTTATTAAAGGGTATACAGACGGAACAATACCTGATTATCAAGTAAGTGCCCTTGCAATGGCTATTTTCTTCCAAGATATGTCCGACCGTGAACGTGCCGATTTAACGATGGCTATGGTTGAGTCTGGAGAAACAATTGATTTATCAGAGATTGAAGGGATTAAAGTAGACAAGCATTCAACGGGCGGCGTTGGTGATACAACAACATTAGTTTTAGGACCACTGGTAGCTGCTTTAGATGTACCAGTTGCAAAAATGTCTGGTCGAGGTCTAGGCCATACAGGTGGTACGATTGATAAATTAGAAGCGGTAGAAGGGTTCCATGTTGAAATTACGAAAGAGCAATTCATTGACATTGTAAACCGCGATAAGGTTGCAGTTATTGGACAAACTGGGAATTTAACACCTGCCGATAAAAAGATATATGCACTACGTGATGTTACCGGAACTGTAAATTCGATCCCATTAATCGCAAGTTCTATTATGAGTAAAAAAATTGCAGCTGGTGCTGATGCAATTGTACTTGATGTTAAGACGGGTGCAGGCGCATTCATGAAAACGGAAGAAGATGCGAAAGAATTAGCACATGCAATGGTGCAAATCGGAAATAATGTTGGACGTCAAACAATGGCTGTTATTTCAGATATGTCACAACCTCTTGGTTTTGCAATTGGTAATGCTCTTGAAGTAAAAGAAGCGATTGATACATTAAAAGGAGAAGGTCCAGAAGATTTAACGGAATTGGTGCTTGTATTAGGAAGTCAAATGGTCGTACTTGCTAAAAAAGCGAATACGTTAGAAGAAGCGCGTGAAATGTTGAAAGAAGTTATGAAAAACGGAAAAGCAATTGAAAAATTCAAAGAGTTCTTAAGTAATCAAGGTGGGGATAGCTCGATTGTAGATCATCCGGAAAAATTACCGCAAGCCAAATATGTAATTGATGTGCCGGCAAAAATTTCAGGTGTTGTTTCCAACATTGTGGCAGACGAAATTGGCATTGCTGCCATGCTTCTAGGAGCAGGTCGTGCAACAAAAGAGGACGAAATTGATTTAGCTGTTGGCTTAATGTTACGCAAAAAAGTTGGCGAAGCTGTAAAAGAAGGGGAACCATTCGTTACGATTTATGCAAATCGTGAAAATGTTGAAGATGTAAAAGCTAAAATTTATGAAAACATTTCTATATCAGATAAAGCTGAAGCACCTAAATTAATTCATACTATTATAACTGATTAATGTTTAGTAGAATTGAATGTACTCTGAGGAGGAAATGAGATGGATAAAGAAAAATATTTTGAAGAAGCTACAAAGATGTTATCGAAAGCTTACATTCCGTATTCCAAATTCCCTGTTGGAGCGGCACTAGTTACGAAAGATGGTAAAATTTATACAGGGTGCAACATAGAAAATGCTTCTTACGGTTTATGTAATTGTGCTGAAAGAACAGCTATATTCAAAGCAGTGTCAGAAGGAGAACGCGATTTTAGTTATTTAGTAATAACAGGTGAAACAGATGGACCAATTGCACCATGCGGAGCGTGTAGACAAGTCATTGCAGAATTTTGTGATCCACAAATGCCAGTTTTATTGACAAATCAAAAAGGCGATGAAAAAGAAGTAACGGTTGAACAATTGTTACCAGGTGCTTTTTCGATAGATGATTTAATTTAATGAAAGATAAGCATTGCATGATTTGTAGTTTATAGATCAATACAAAGAAGGAAGCTGTCCCAAAAGCAATATAGAGGGATAGCTTCCTTCTTTGTGAATGAAATGCTTTTATTTGTATAATCATTGATGCTCGCTAACTAAGGGCACTTTTCTATTTGAATGAGCTATAATGATGTGTTTTGATTTCTTTTCTGGAAAATTTTACGCGATAGAGCAGTAGAGCTTATATGGGGGAAAATTCATTTTATAATATAGTATTCTGATCTCGGTACTGTTTGGAAAAACTAGTTGAAGTATCTACCTAATATTCATGATTGATTCTTTGAACATGAACTTGTTGGAGAGTTGCTGATCGGTTTGCAGAAATTACTCTTTCCCTCTGTTTCGTATCTACTGATGCTACGGAGTCAGGATAAATTCCCGAAATGGTATTATGCTCCTATATAGAGTTTCGTACTAAATGGTTTGTACTGCGAATAGGTTGGTAAAAGAGTATAAGGAAGGGGGCGTGGAATGAAACAGTATCACATCATTGGAAAAAGCGTCAAGCGAAAAGAAAGCGCTGATAAGGTAACGGGAAGAGCGAAGTACGTGAATGATGAGATAGAGGTCGGCACGTTATATGCAAAGCTTTTAACGAGTGTATATGCTCATGCTTTTATTGAAAGCATTGATATAAGGAAAGCTAAGAAAATACCTGGTGTTCATGCTGTGATAACAGGAGCAGATTACCCTATTCTTGTCGGCTCCAGTATTGTAGATCGTCCTCTGTTAGCCTACGAGAAAGTACGATATTTTGGTGAACCTATTGCACTTGTTGTCGCAGATAGTGAAGCGATTGCTAAACAAGCCGTAACGCAAATACGTGTTACATATAAGAAACTCCCAGTAGTTCATGCTCCACTGCAAGCCTATTTAGAAAGAGATATACTCGTACATGAAAATGTAGAACAATATGAATTGGAAGAAGAAGTATATCCAGAAGCACATACAAACATTGCAAATAGAACGAAAATTCGTAAGGGTGATATTCAAGAAGGATTTGGAAATAGTGAAGTTGTTGCAGAGGAAACGTTTTCCTTCAGGCAACCTGATCATACCGCAATAGAAACGCGATGTGCGAAGGTAGAAATTAAGCCAGATGGAGAGGTTATTGTTCATTCTACTTCGCAAGCTCCTTTTGAAATTAAAAGATTGCTCAGTAAAGCGTTTCAAATTGATGAGGAAAAAATAATTGTACATGTTCCTTTAGTTGGAGGAGCGTATGGTGGAAAGACAGCGGTACAACTTGAATATTTAGCTTATCTTGCTTCAAAAGCGGTCGATGGAAGGCGCGTTATCATTCGAAATAGTAGAGAAGAAGATTTTATAACATCCCCTGTTCATATTGGTTTACAAGCAAAAGTAAAGCTTGGATGTACAAAGAATGGAAAATTGCAAGCTGCAGAAATTTTGTATTTATTTGATGGCGGTGCTTATGCTGATCGAGCGGTGACAATGAGTAAGGCAGCTGGATTAGACTGTACGGGTCCATATTCAATTCAACATGTATCGTGTGATTCACTCTGTATGTACACGAATCACCCATATGCGACATCGTTTCGAGGGTTTGGTCATGCTGAATATACATTTGTAATTGAAAGAATGATAGATATATTGGCAAATAAAGTAGACATGTGTCCACTTGAGTTTCGTATGAAAAATGCAATTGAATTAGGAGATACAACACCAACACAAGTAGTGGTCACCAAAAGCAATACAGGGGACATTAAGGCGTGCCTGCAAAAGTTAAAGTCGCTTATTAATTGGGAAGAGGGCAATCGAATAGTTTTACCAAATGGAAGGATACGAGCAAAAGGAATTAGTTGCTTTTGGAAAAATTCGACCACACCAAATAATGCCGGAGCAGGTGCGACCTTAACCTTTAATAGTAATGGGAGCGTAAATATTAATTGTGGTGCTGTTGAAATTGGGCAAGGAACGAAAACAATTTTGACACAAATGGTTGCGGAAAAAATGAATATGAGCGTTAAAGATGTATCTGTCATGATGGAAGTCAATACACAAATAACGCCGAAACATTGGAAAACAGCTGCTAGTCGAACAACACATCTTGTTGGAAATGCAGTTGTAAAAGCGACTGAAGATGCAATGAAACAGCTACTAGATACGGCTGTTAATTTACTTGGAACACCAGCACATGAGCTAGCAATCGCGAACAAGACTGTATATATGAAAACAAATCCAGATATTCACGTACCATTTTCAAAAATTGTTTTTGGATATGTTGATTCGAGTGGGAATGTAGCTGGGTCACAAGTAATCGGAAGAGGTACTTATGTCTTTGAAGGGATTACAAAGATTGACCATGAAACAGGAAAAGGGCAACAAGGACCGGAATGGGGAGTCGGGGCACAAGCAGTTGAGGTTGAACTCGATCCACAGGCATATACGTATAAATTAATTAAAGCAGTAACGGTTGCAGATGCAGGAAAAGTTTTAAATAGAAAAGGAGCAGAAACACAAATTATAGGAGCTATGAGTATGGGTTTAAGTTTTGCGACGAGAGAAACGTTTCACTATGACTCGTATGGAAGAGTTCTTAATTGTCAGTTTCGTTCTTATAAAGTGATGCATTATGGCCAACAGCCAAAATACACCGCTGAATTTGTAGAAGCACCGCATGACCAATCTGCATTCGGTTCAAGAGGACTTGGTGAGCATGGAATTATCGGTATGCCAGGTGCTTTAGCGAATGCTTTGTCAATTGCAGCTATTATTTCACTTCGTCAATTACCACTCACTCCTGAATTGATTTGGAAAGTAAAACAAGAGAAGGAGAATGGTGTGTATGATACCATTTGACTTTGAATATTATCGTCCACGTTCCATTAAAGAAGCCATTCGTTTATTTCATCAACTGGATGAAGAAGGGAAAAGCCCCCTTTATTATGGGGGGGGCACTGAAATTATTACGATGGGTCGCTTACAGCAAATCATTACGAAAGCAGTGATTGATTTAAAAGATATTCCTGAATGTAATGTTTGTATATGGAATGACCATAAACTGATCCTTGGTTCTACATTAACATTAACAGAAGTTCAAGAAACAAAAGTATTTCCTCTTCTTGGAGAGACTGCTGGAAGAGCGGCAGATCACACAGCAAGAAATAAAATTACACTTGGCGGAAACATTGCAGGAAAAATTATATATAGAGAAGCAGTGCTCCCTTTTTTACTAGCTGATAGTACATTTGTTATTGCAGGAAGAGAAGGCGTAAAGCATATCCCAGCTCAGCAAGCATTTATTGAGAAATTACAATTGCAAAAAGGTGAGTTTCTTGTACAAATTATAACAGATCAAAAATATGTAGGATTGCCTTATTATAGTGTGAAAAAAAGACAATTAGAAAAAATTGATTACCCACTTGTAACAGTTGCAGCGCTGAAAATTAATGATAGCATTCGAATAGCATATAGCGGATTATGCGCATTTCCATTTCGATCATTCACGATGGAAACAGTATTAAACGATTGGGATATTCCGGTAGAGGAGAGAATTGAACGCGCTCTTTTTCATATTCCTGCGCTTATATTGGATGATATACGAGGTTCACGTGCTTATCGTATTTTTGTTTTGAAGCATGTGCTCTACGATGTACTGATAAAGCTTGAAGAGGTGAGAGAATAATGGGAAAGGGTCAATTTATTCTTCAAGTGAATGGGGAAGACAGAGAAGTGATTGCCAGGATGGCGGATACGTTATTATATACATTGCGACATCAACTCGATCTAACAGGAGCCAAGCCGGGATGTGAAAACGGTGATTGTGGTGCTTGTACAGTTCTTGTTGATGAGATACCAATTAAGTCTTGTATTATGTTAGCTGTTGAAGCGATTGGAAAGCGGATTATAACTATTGAAGGCTTACGAGAAACTCCTATTCAACAAGCTTTTGAAGACAAATGGGCTTTTCAGTGTGGGTATTGTACGCCAGGATTTATCATGAATTGTCATGCGCTCGTTACACAAAAAATGGATGTGGATGATTCAGTTATTGAAGAATGGTTAAGTTCTAATATTTGCCGGTGCACAAGTTACCAAGAGATTGAAGAAGCTGTGAAATCTGTCTTGCAAAAGCAGCGAGAGAATCAATTATGACTTCTGTTCATACTGTACTAGAAGCACTACTATCTTGTGAACAACGATGTGCCTTAGCTACGATTATTCGTGTGGAAGGCTCTGCATATTGTAAAGAAGGAACAATCATGCTTTTTTGTGAAGATGGAACAAAAGTTGGAATGTTAAGTGCAGGCTGTTTAGAAGAAGAGGTTTCTTTTTATGCAGCAAAAGTGATAGAGAATAAAATCTGGTCTGTTCATCAGTTTAATACGAAAGCAGAAGATGATTTATCTTGGGGAGTGGGATGCAACGGTATCGTTCATATATTAATTGAACATATAGATGATGAGTACAAAGCTCTTTTACAAACACTATATGCGTATCTCAAGAACGGCATTTCTGTTTGGATGATTAAAAACCTTTCATTGTTACAAACTTTATTTATATGTGAGCACGGTGAAACATTTGGGAATTGGGAAGCTCCATTTTTACCTCTTTCTTTACATGGCCAATGGTATTATCAACATTTTATGCCAAAGCCACGTCTTTTTATTTTTGGAGCAGGAGAGGACGCAAAGCCACTCGTTCGATTTGCGAAAGAAGTAAACTTTTTCGTAACAGTTTGTGATTGGCGTGAATCGTTATGTAATCCTTCACGTTTCCCGAGTGCAGATACTTGTATGATTGGGTTTCCGAAAGAGATTATACCGCGACTTCTATTACGAGAAGAAGATTTTGTTGTGATTATGACTCACCATTTTCAGCGCGACCAACAATTGATTGAACTTTTATGTGAACAATGTGTTCGCTATATTGGTATCTTAGGTCCACGCCATCGTACTACTCGTCTATTAGAAGGAAAAACAATACCAAAACATCTTCATTCTCCGGTGGGACTTACAATTGGAGCAAAAGGTCCAACTGAAATTGCGATTAGTATAATAGCTGAAATTATTCAAGAGTTAAGGGGGAAGTAAAATAAAGATTGCTGGGATATATTTAGCTGCTGGAAACAGTCGGAGAATGGGGCCGGGAATACATAAGTTGTACCTTCCATTACAAGGGAAACCACTTGGGAACTTAGCGTTACAAGCAGCAGTTTCTTCAAGGCTCTCACATATTATTGTTGTTACGAATGAACCTGCTTGGATGTTAGAAGGAATATGCCGTGAAAATGTGCACATTCTTTCTTGTCCAAATGCTTATAGAGGACAGTCATACTCTCTTCAATGCGGTGTTGAGAAGGCGAAACGAATGAATGTAGATGGAGTAGTTGTCCTTCTGGCTGATCAACCATTTGTGACAACGGAATTTATCAATAAGATGATAAATTGCTGTGAGCAAAATAAAAACCTTCACTTTGTAGCAGCGAGTTATAGAGGGATCAGACAACCGCCTGTTTTATTTACAAAGAAAGTGTTTCCGTTTTTTAAAGCATTGAAAGGGGATGAGGGGGCACGTGCAATTTTTACGCA
Organism: Bacillus sp. DX4.1; assembly: GCF_030348195.1. NCBI lineage: Bacteria > Bacillati > Bacillota > Bacilli > Caryophanales > Bacillaceae > Bacillus > Bacillus sp. DX4.1. The sequence goes on from NZ_JAUCFT010000008.1 coordinate 1,919,572, forward strand.
GCCTACGATCAATGGAATTTCATTGTTGTCTGAAAATGATAAAATATTTTTCGATATAGATACATGGGAAAAGTATCAACAGGTGAAACAAGAAAATGTGGATTGATAAGCTGGCTACACAAATCCGTCAACTTAAAAAATAGATGATCCCCAAAACGATAAAAAGCGTAGGGGAGGTCGTAGTATAGGGTGAAATATTAAAGGAATAAGTTTTGTTATGTAATTATTCGTAATGTTTTCCATGATAATTAATAAATCCTACGGGATGATGTGTGAAATGTATAACTGCATCTCCTGGATTCCCTGGACTTGGATATGCAATGTTTTTATCAATATGTTCACCTTTTAATTCAATTTCTTCTCCTTCTTTAAGGTCTGGAATTCATCAGGAGATGTACGTTTTCCGGTTATAATTGGAATTTTATCAATGTGGATCATTAGCGTTCCCTTCGCATATCTATTAGGTATTGTCTTCAATTTAGGTCTGGCTGGAATATGGATAGCATTTATTATTGACGAATGGCTTCGTGTATTACTCATGATGAAGAGGTGGCGTTTCAGAGTGTGGATGGAAAAATCTATTTTCCTTCGAGATAAAAGAAAGGAAGCATAGGGCATTCTTCATGTAGGTATTCTCGATTCTTTAAATGGTTATTTCTCTTTTTATCATATTAAGTTAATTCTTCTTGTAAAACGCAATCTTAACTATGTAATATACTTGGAAGAGAAGAATAAAAAGGAGTGTATCTACAGTAGTTTTGACTACACACCTTTTTAAAAGCTTTTTTTATTCATGTTTTGGTTGATAGTGAGATGTATATTATTTTGTATGTCCATGCTTTTCTATTGAGGCTTTCATAGATAATGAAAGCCCAGTTATAAATAGTGGAATAACTAGATTGCATAATTGTAATTAAAGTGAATAATAACGATAGTATTGATTCTATTCTATTCTATTCTATTCTATTCTTTGTTTTATAAGTAGCTCTTGAAATTTATATATCTAGTTACTCCACTGTTGATTTAAAATAAAGTTTGATAATTTGTAAAAAGGTTCGATAATTTATAAAAAAATTTGATAAAACTCTGTATTAATTTAGGGTTTTTCTTTTGACCCTTAAACCCCAGTTGTATTGTTCAATTAAAGGGCCAGATTGTGGAAGATCAACTTGAAGATGATGAAAATATTTTGTTTGAATGTGAAGTATTACACTTAAACTAATGGTGCAGATTAATTGAAGAAGAATGGATTCCAGAAGATCGTCATTAGAGTCGATCTTTTTTCTTTGTCACTGTTTCAGATAAAAGAGTTACTATTTGAAGTACGTTGGAACCCCATGTATAGTGATAATATTTTATGAATTGGAAAACAATAGTGGTTAGGAAAGGAAGGATTGCGAATGTCTGTGAAAAAGTGGTTAACTGGATTGGTCGTTTTGCTTGCGATGATTGTGGTTGTGACAACTCCAGGCTCACTCAGTGTATTTGCCGAATCCGGCGTCGTAACACAGCCTATTGAGTCAGTGAAAGTGATTGAGGTCGAGTTGAACGATGATTACTTTAATCCGAAAGTCATCAATATTCCGATTGGAAGAACGACAACGTTGATATTGAAAAACCAAGGTAAGAAAGAGCACACCTTCACAGTGAAAAAGCTCAGAATTGACGCCGAAGTCCAGCCGGGAAAAGAAAAAACCATTACCGTGAAACCTAAAAATCCCGGTACATATGAACTGATATGTCGGTACCATTTCCAGAAAGGAATGGATGGAAAAGTAATAGTCAAATAACAAGCAGGGCCAATCGGGCCTTGCTTGTTTAATAAGCAACGGTAACTTACTTATTATTACCCAGACATCATTATAACAGCTAACCTTCCTCCACGAACAGATGTTCTTACAAAAAGTAAAGAGGTAGGTTTGTTCAATAAGACATAGTAATTAAGATCTTCCACAATCTTCCCTTTTACTTTCAGTAATGTACTAAAATCCATACAGTAAAAACTCCTTATAAAAGAAATAAACGAAAAATTGAAACTTATTTAATCGAACTAATGTAAATAGTTTTATCTTTTTAATAACACCAGTCAATATAAATGCAAAAACACCATCTACAATTGCGTTGAGTAATATAAACAATTTGAAATTTCCATTTGTCCACTTTAATATCCACATAGAATCTACCAAAAACGGACCAATATTAAAAGGGAATTTCCTCAATTCCCTGGCCCTAATTTGATACTAATAGAACAGTTCTAATCATATTCTTATACTAGAAAACAATAAAAAGGGGTGTAAAGTTAGTTGATAAAAGTTAAGGTTAGTTTACGACCCATTGTAAGTAAGATAAATTTACCCACCGTTTTGAAAACAACTATACTTCCGGGTGACTCAATTGAAAGATTATTTATTGCAACCCAGGTAGGAGAGATCTTTTACATAGGAAACGGAGTTATAAGGACTTTTTTAGATATTCGCCCGCGAATCATAAAATTAGGTAATTCTGAACTAGGTGTTTCTGGTAGTGGATATGATGAACGGGGATTGCTAGGGCTAGCGTTTCATCCAGAATTTTATTATAACGGTCTGTTTTATCTTCATTATTCAGTAGCTGGAACACAAGGTCCAGGGGCTCTTCCTGAATCTTTTAAGCCTAACCCGTGTGATCCCAGAACTTTAAACCTAAGGTGGATAAATAGAGAAACTCAATATGATCATATTGATACAGTTGAAGAATGGATTTTACAATCGAATGGTCAACCTCAAAAACGACGGACATTACTTAACATAAGAAGGCCATTTTTTAATCATAATGGTGTCAATAGCTTAAACTTTTCACCTGAAACCGGAAAACTTGTTTTAACAACCGGAGATGGTGGAGCAGGCTATGATCCATTTAATTTAAGTCAGGACGATATGGAAATAGCTGGTAAAATAATTGAAATTGATGTAGTTAAGAATACATTTATCTATAATCCTCCCATAGTCACACGTTTTAATGAACTTCCCGCACCTATTCAGGAAACGCTTACGGTAATTGCCAAAGGGGTTCGCAATATACCAGGCATTTCATTTCAAAGGTTTTATAATCAGTATATCAAATATGCGGGAAATGTCGGACAGGATTTGGTAGAGTCGATTTTTTCATTCGTTCATTATAAACCAATACCGGTTACTCAGCTTATTCAAGCTTCTTTAATGAGATCTAAACCTGACCAAGAAGGATTTATTAACTTTGGCTGGCGAGGGTGGGAAGGTGCTTTTCCTACTTCGTTTATAAGGGGCTGTTCTGCAAATCCGACTTTGGATGAGAAAACAATTGCTTATTACAATGAAGCAGTAAAAATTTCAGTGAGGCGTCTTCAGCCTTTAACTAGTTATTTTCATAAAGATCCCCGACCCGATAAGTTTGGAGGAACTGCACTTACAGGAGTCCAGCCATATATGGGGAATGGAATCCCCAATTTAACGGGAAGCGTCGTGTTTACCGATCTTGCCCAGAATGAAGAATCTCGACCTCCGGTTAGAGGGGTTTTAGCTTATACCAGGGTAAGTACAGATTGTAAACCAAATGATTTTAGTGTTATTGAAACCGATTATAATTTTGGGTCTCAATCAGCTTATTATGTTAATTTGGGAACGAATCTGGATCAAACCAGACTATATTTAGGGGTTTATGGCTCTATGAAAGTGACTGATTTTAACCAAGGTACTGTTTTTGAAATTGTTCCATGATTTATAACTATAAAATTCGACGGCTGGAGTATTTGTCATACATTTACTACATTTATTACGATAAAGACAAAGAAGGAGAAAATTTCAAAATAGAGCTAATTGTAGCTTTGAAATAAAGTTTGTTCAAAAATACCTCGCAAACCCCATGCCCATCAACTTAAGGAATTCATTGTTCCCAAAAATGAAAAAAATGAATTGAATTTTCATAGACAACTGTGAAGAGATAAAACTTTCGTTTTGGGGATACTCTAAAATATTAGCTTGATGATGATGTGTTATGACTCTGTTTAGTGAAATAAGCTTATCTCGCAGTCTCGCATTTAAATGTATTATTAACTAGTCCCTCCCATTCTACAAAGGACTACTTATCTGTAATATGTTTTAATTCATTAGGAACTTCAACATAACATATTAATTCTAAACTGTTACCATCTGGGTCATTGAAGTATACTAAAGCATTACCTTGATGTGGGCGGATAAATGGCTCAATAGGTTTTCTATTATCAAATGGGACAGCTTCAACTTGAATAGAATCTAGCCACTTTAAAGATTCTTTTAAATCTTCATATGAAACTCGAAAAGCAATATGTCTTCTTAGTCCCAAGGCAACTAATTCAATTTGAGATCCATCTGGATTAGCTTGCAAGATACTTCCGCTAGCTTTTATCATCCTTTTTATATATTCCCCTTTATAGGAAGGAACACCAAAGGGAGAGAATGCGGCTGTCCATACTTGCTCACTTGAAACGCCGGATAAATAATTCTTTGTTCTAAAGTTTTGTCCAACTAGTGGAATGAAGGAACCGGGATGGTCATGAAAGAAAGGATATTGCTTCACCCAACGGCTATTATCCTCACCAACAACACCGGAATTTGTAGCCGTTCCTTGCCCAAAATACATTTTTCCATCGGGCCCGAAAATAACACGGTTGTTATGATGATCCCCAAAGCTAGGTAATCCTGAAATAATATCCTTCTTGGAGCCATCTGGTTTTACAATAGTAATAAATCCTCGGTGTGCAACATAGATGTTATCTTTGTAAAAAGTAATACCTGTAAGCAGAGGTTTAAATCCCTCAGCTATTACTTTTGTTCCGGTTGGAGTAAGCATTAACATCTTACCATTTCCTGAAGCAATTCCAGCATCTGCAATTAGCAATTCCCATCGATCTGTAAACGTTAAGTTAATGGGAGTTGTAAGCTTTTCAGCAAACACTTCAATTTTATCCCGCATTAACGGGCTGTAAAACTCTCACCTCAAAACTTGAGGATTACAAAGAAGTTTAGGTGGGAGATAAACAGCCCGTAAAAGCCCGATTGGTTCAACTAATAATCAGTGGGGGATGAAGAAAACCCCCACTGATTAAAGTTTCACTTTATATCCTAATGGAACCAAAATATCTTCTGGCTTTATAATTCTTTCAATTGTATCAGTACGATACATCATATCCCCCCTAGAAAAAGCTTCTATTTTTAAATATTCATAGAGGAGAAGTCCTCATTCCAATTGATTACTAACAGGCAATACTGCATAAAACGTAAGGGAATGAATAGTATAGGAAGTGAAAAATAGGATATTTATAGGAGGTGTTTCGATGAATCGGTTTGTTCGTTATTGGTATCAATCGATGGTAGAGACAGGTTCAAACTATGTCCATGTAAGAAAGATGGCCCTTGCAACCAAATTGGTCATTACAGCCTTATTGAGTACATTTGCCACCATGTTTCAATCAGCAGGGGGCTTTATGCCTGGTATAGGCTTTCTGATTAGTTCTCTAGCGACATTACCCATTTTTTTAGCTACTTACTTTTCTATTCGCCAGGGAATCCTTTCTTATACCCTTACGATTTTCCTCTTATTTATTATCCAGCCGAGTGAACTTATTATTTTTCCCTTTACAACAGGTTTATTAGGTATAGCGATAGGCGTGGCTTTTTTACAATTGAAGAGGAGAATTGTGATCGTTTTCTTTTCATCAGCATGTTTACTTGCGGGTATTATGATGATCCTGTACGTATTCCGTTTTCCGGTGTTAGGCCCTACTGTTGATACAACTATGAATCCAAAGGTTATTGCATTAATATTTACAGTGAGTTTTCTTTACTGCTGGATCTTCGCGGAGCTTTGTAGAGTACTCATAAATAGGTTGTGTCAGGCATTGTCTTAAAAGTTGAGTGAAATCTTTTTGAACGAATATTAGAGGGGATTTGCATATATTGCTTTCGTTCCTCTGCCGTAAGAAGTTCCCTTACTCTTACATACATTAGAAATCATCCCCTTCATAATAATTATTTTACTTTCTGTAAATAACGATATAATGTAGCTCTTGAAATACCTAACGTGTTGCATATTGGATGTAAGTCAATATTTTGGACACAAAAAAGTTAAATTTAAGCTACTTCTTTAACAAAATTTTCTATTGCTTGGGGAGTTTTATAACTAATGCTACTATGGATTCACTTGCGGTTATACCATCCCTCGATGTATTGAAATCCATTGTAAGGACTTAACTAAGTTGTGTCTATATGACTACACTAACTCCAGCATAAAATAAGGATGACAAGACTTAACCATTGCATGTTCTTCATCCCAGTTCATTTATTACAAATTATTATTGAACTATAATTAAAGACTCATCAAATTCTTGACGAGTCTTTAATCGAGGATATGCCTTATTTTTTTAAAAGAATAGTAAAGATCGTCCCATGACCTAATTCACTTTCTACAGAAATACTTCCTTCATGTAATTCGATAATTTCTTTTACAATTGCAAGTCCTAGACCGCTTCCTCCTGTAGCACGAGTTCGAGATTTATCAACCCTGTAAAACCGTTCGAAAATATGAGATAGATCTTGTTGAGGGATACCTTCTCCTTCATCTTTTACTATAATCTTAACATTTTCTTTGTTTTCTATAACTGTAACAAATACTTTAGAATTTATGCTAGAGTGAGAATATGCATTGTTTAACAGATTGAGCATAACTTGTTCAAAACGTTGTTCATCGAGAAGAAGAATAAGGTCTTCTGGACACGAGAAAATAATACGAATATTTTTATCGGTATAAGCTGGTTGGATTTTTGTTAATATGTTTTTTAACAAATCATATAGATTAGTCTGATTTGTATTGATAATAAAATTATGCTTCTCCATTTTAGCTAATGCAAATAAATCTTGAACAAGCCGTGTTACATGATCAGCTTCCTCTTTAATTATAGATAAATAATGATTCTGATCCTGTGTAGACATCTGAGTTTTTAAAACAATATCAGCATACCCTCTAATATATGTTAAAGGTGTTCGAAGCTCGTGTGCAACGCTAGCTAGAAATTCACCTCGTTCTTTTTTTATATAATTTAAATCATCTGCTAGTTTTTGAATAGAGTGTGCTAGTTCTCCCACTTCATCGTTTCCATTAATATTTAAAGACACTGATAAGTCACCCTTACTCATTTTTTCTGTTGCTTTTTTCATTCTAATTAAAGGATTTGTTAGAATTCTTGATAATAAAAACATGGTTATAATGGTAAGGATAAAGGTAATAGCTCCAACAACAATAAATTGGTACGTTAAACGTTGAATCATTTGCTTAATGGAGTCAGTACCTAAAAACATGTATACATATCCTTTAATATCGTTACCGATTTGAATGGGACTAATTGTACAAATATAATTAGATGTTTTCCAATGGTCTTCTGCAACAGCACCATTTTTACTAACATCAGGCATGTTTGTATATAAATGTTTCTCCATGGAAGCATCTACATTACTTGATTTTGCAAGTATCTCACCAGTTTTGGAAGTAATGACAACCTTCGTTTCAGCTTCAGATTCCATGAGGGCTACATGAGATATCGTTTGATTATCAAAGTATTTCTCTAATACATCACGGTGATTATTTCCTCTGGCAAGGAGGGATTTCACTTCCTCCTGAACTCTTGTATTAACTAAGCTATAATACAATAAAAGAAACAATATACTTTCAATTAGAAAGGTACAAATAAAAAAGTAAAATCCAAATTTTACTGAAATGCGCTTCATAAGAACCCACTATCCTTATTGTTTAGTAGTATCATATATTGTTCTCTTCATTTGCCCAGCGGTATCCGATTCCATATATAGTCTTAAGGTGATCATTAATGGGAAAAGAAGCTTTTCGCAATTTTTCACGTAGGTTACGGATATGAGAATCCACTGTTCGATCTTCCGTTTCTGATGTATATCCCCAAATGCGTTCAATAAGTTGTTCACGACTAAAGACATAATTTAAATTATTTAAAAATAAACCGAGTAGAGAAAATTCGATTGGGGTTAATAACAGTGTATTTTCATGCACAGAAGCGGTATGTTTTGCTTCATCCCAAATTAATCCTTTATATTCTATTTTATGATGTTGCTTTGTTCTTCGAAGCACGGCTTCTATGCGAGCTAATAATTCTTCTTCATAAAATGGTTTAGTGATATAATCATCAGCACCTTTTTTTAATCCTTGTACAACATCTTCTGTATCATCGCGAGCGGTTAGCATGATGATAGGTACACTATTGAATTCGCGAATTCTCGTGCAAGTTTCCCAGCCATCCATTTCAGGCATCATAATATCTAATAAGATTAAGCGAAATTCTTTTTGTTCTACTAAAGAAATCGCCTCTTTTCCAGAAGTTGCTTTTGTGCAGTGATAGCCCCGAGGGGTTAAATATAATGAAAGTAAATCTAACATACGTGGTTCATCATCTACTAATAGTATATTAATCATAAAAGTCCTCCTTAATTACATGATATCTAAACATGAGATATTTTACTAAAAAATAATGAAAAAATTGTGCAGGCCATTGTTATTTTTTCATCTTCATAATTTCTTGATAATCATTTTATATAATTACCGTGAACAAACAGAAGGAGGAGTTTTTCATGAGAAGATTCGTATTAACTGCGATTTCAGTCGTAGCAATTTCATTAATTGCTGCATGTTCTACGGCTACAAGTACAACAAGTGATCATAAAAATATGAGTGATAAAAAGACAATACAGACTGAAACAGCAACCAAACCATTGCAAGTTGTAAAGGGACCTGAAGTCACTTTAGTGGCGAAAGAAGAGAAGCAAAAGTTAAGTAACGGTGTCGTTGTTCCAGTATGGACATTTAATGGTTCATCTCCTGGACCAGAAATTCGTGTGAAAAAAGGTGAAAAGGTTAAGGTCATATTAAAAAATGAACTATCTGCACCAGTATCTATTCATTGGCATGGGTATCCAGTTCCAAACAACATGGATGGAATTCCAGGAGTCACACAAGACGCAATTGGACCTGGGAAAAGTTTTACGTATGAATTTGAAGCAAACGTACCAGGAACGTATTGGTATCATTCACATCAAGACTCTGTTAATCAACTAGATAGAGGGCTGTATGGTGCTCTTGTTGTAGAAGATACAAATGAAAAATATGATAAAGATTACACATTAATGTTAGATGAATGGGTAACGGACAAAACAGAAATCAATAAACAAATAAAAGAAATGACAAAGGGGAAAACAGAAAAATCAGATGGTGAGAAGTCTAGTATGGATCAAGGAAACATGAAAAAGGATGATGATATGAAGGGTATGGACCATTCTGGTATGGACATGGGAAGTGATATGGAAGGCATGGATCATGGAAATATGAAGATGGATCAAGATAAAGGTTCTAGCGGTATGCAAATGGCAGGCCATAATATGAGTATGTACAATTTATTCACAATCAATGGTAAAAGCGGGAATTTAGTAGAACCGTTGAAAGTGAAAAAAGGCGATAAAGTTCGACTTCGCTTAATCAACGCTGGTTACCTATCACATAATATTCATGTTCATGGTCATGATATAAAAGTAATTGCAACAGATGGACAGCCAGTTAATGATCCAAAAGTTATAAAGGACCAAGTTATTTCGATCGCACCAGGTGAACGGTATGATGTTGAGTTTACAGCGAATAACCCTGGGAAATGGTATATTGAAGATCATGGAGAAGGAAAAGGTGTAAAAGGAATGAAAGCTGTTATTGAGTATGATGGCAGCAAAGAAATGAAAGATAAAGCAAATAAAAAAGAAAAACTGCCAAAATTAGATATGATGAAATACGGTTCCAAGAAAGTAGGAAGTTTCACATTAGACCAACAATATAATGCCACGTATACAATGGACTTAAATACAGAAATGAATGGAAATGGAATGGTATATACAATTAACGGAAAAACATTTCCTGATATAGATCCAATTCAAGTGAAAAAAGGTGACTTAATAAAAGTAAAATTAGTAAACCGTTCTAAAACAGATGATCACCCTATGCATTTACACGGCCATTTCTTCCAAGTATTAAGTAAGAATGGAAAACCAATAGAAGGTTCTCCAATTGTGAAGGATACATTAAACTTGAAACCAGGAGAAGAATATGAAGTAGCATTTGTAGCAGACAATCCAGGTGAATGGATGTTCCACTGCCACGACTTACATCATGCTTCAGCAGGTATGGTAACAGAAGTGAAATACGCGGATTATAAATCTGATTATGTTCCAAATCCTAATATCCCTAATATGCCAGAGTAATGCTGAATTAACTTCTGCTAACACTAATCATGGTAAGAAAAGGTATTTTCACGTATGAAAGATACCTTTTCAGTCTACAACTATTTTTTAACAATCTAACGCTTTATTTTATAGTTTAAAACATTTTTTTCATAAAACATTAAAGAGTGTTTTCTTCTCATATCTATAAAACTTTCTCCCATTTTTCTGTAAAAGGTTGAACACCCAAGAGATATCTTTGATATCTCTTGGGTGTTCTTTTGTAGAGCTTGATAATGAAGTGAATAATAATCTTTAATGATATAAATAGCTGTATATTTACTCATTTCTTGTAATAAATAAGCTTATTTTTTCTTTAGAGGCAATTTATTTTTGCATAGAGCGGGATATGGTTACTTCGTATGCCATGCTTTCTTCTGATTCTCCTGATACAGTAGGGGCTAAACAAACAATTGAAGAAATGCGGAATTACTTAGCACCGCTTGTTGAGAAAACAAGCTACAACATGTTAGATGCGACTACTATTCTGTTACGAGAAGGATTGGAAGGGCTATTGGATTGAAATTTTATAATTAGCAAAGTTTTTATATTATTTTTTCAGTTTTAGATATATTTAGATCTACTAAGTCTAGCAAAGATAAAATAAAATATTTTTATGTAGCTGAATCTCTTTGTAGTTGAAAAAATCTATGAATTAAAAGTTGTATTGTTTATTTGAGACAGTGATTATATATTTATGAAATGCATAGTGTAACAAGGATTATATAATCAGACCTATTGTGAAGGTGTTAAGATTAATCGTATAATATTATAGGTCTAAAACATATAAAACGAATTGTGAATGATAAAAACGATAAAGATTTTTCATCACTTATAAAAAATAGATAAAATGAAGGTAATATCGGAATTCAGATAGGGAGTTATAAAATGAAATTAATTATTGCCGAGAAACCAGATCAAGGTTTGGCGCTCGTTTCTCAATTTAAATATAAAAGAAAAGATGGGTATCTGGAAGTAGAACCAAACGAATTGTTTCCGAAAGGAGCCTATTGTACGTGGGCAATTGGTCATTTGACGCAGTTATGTAATCCAGAACATTATCATGCAGAGTGGAAAAAGTGGTCGCTTGATACGTTACCAATGATTCCAGAACGATTTCAATTTGAAGTAACAAAATCAAAATATAAGCAATTTAACGTTGTGAAACAGTTGTTACATAATCCGCAAGTGACGGAAATCATTCATGCAGGCGATGCTGGGCGAGAAGGGGAACTAATTGTACGTAATATCATCAATCTATGTAACGTGCAAAAGCCGATGAAACGTCTTTGGATTTCCTCTTTAACGAAACAAGCCATTTATCAAGGGTTTAAAAACCTACTTGATGAAACAGACACAATCAATACATATTATGAAGCATACACACGATCATGTGCCGACTGGGTAGTTGGAATGAATGCATCGCGTGTCTTTAGTATTTTGTTAAAGAAAAAAGGAATGAATGATGTTTTCTCGGCTGGACGTGTTCAAACGCCAACACTTGCATTAATTGTGAAACGTGAGAAAGAAATTGAAAACTTTAAGTCAGAGCCATTTTGGGAAGTGTTTGCAACCTTTAATATTGAAGGAAAGAAATATGAAGGTAAGTGGGAAAAGGATAATGAATCTCGCTTGAAAGATCCAGATATGGCAAATAAAATCGCTGCATTTTGTCAAAATAAACCGGCTGAAGTGAAAGAAATGAAAACAGAGCGGAAAGAGTTTCAGCCACCATTTTTATTTAACTTATCATCCCTACAGGCAACAGCGAATAAAGCATTTAAGTTTTCTCCAAAGAAAACATTAGATATTACACAAGCCTTATATCAAAAAGGAATTGTCTCCTATCCGCGTTCGGATTCCAACTATGTAACAGAAGGAGAAGCGGCAACGTTTCCTGATATTTTGCAGAAACTAAGTGAGTTTGATGATTACAAAAATCTCTTACCAGCACCAATCTCTTCGATTATGAATAATAAGCGTTACGTGAATGAAAAGAAGGTTACAGATCACTATGCGATCATTCCAACAGAACAAGTCACGAATCCAAGTAGATTATCTGGTGATGAAAAGAAAATTTACGATATGGTTGTAAGACGATTAATTGCAGCGCATTACGAAGCAGCAATATTTGACTACACAACGATTACAACAATTGTGGATGAACGAGCAGCATTTATTTCAAAAGGGAAACAGCAAATTCAAGAAGGTTGGCGTAAAGTTATTTTCCAAGACGATAAAGATGAAGAAACGCTTCTTCCTATTGTGCAAGAAGGCGAACAAGGAAAAGTCGTAAAAGTGAAGGTGAAAGAAGGAAAAACGCAGCCGCCAAAGCGTTATACAGAAGGTCAACTGATTACCTTAATGAAAACTGCTGGTAAGTATTTAGATAATGAAGAACTTGAGAAAGTACTGAAAAAAACAGAAGGCTTAGGTACAGAAGCGACTCGTGCAGGCATTATTACGATGCTGCAAGATCGTAAATATATTGATGTAAAGAAAAACCAAGTGTATGCAACCGATAAAGGGAAAGTATTAATTACCGCAATTGGTGATAAAATTTTAGCCTCTCCAGAAATGACAGCAAAATGGGAGCAACGACTTGCTGAAATTGGGGAAGGAACAGCATCACCAGCAACGTTTATGGAACAAACGAAAAAGCTATCAGCGAAAATTATTGAAGATGCAGTCGAGATGTCTGAGAAATGGGATTTCACCGGATTGCATGTTGAATCCATTGAACGGACAGGCTCAAAATTTACAGTTGGTAAAAAAGTAGGACAATGTAAAAAGTGTGAGGGAGACGTCATCGATAAGTCCAGTTTTTATGGCTGTTCAAACTATAATACAACGAAATGTGATTTCACAATCTCGAAAAAGATATTAGGAAAGACCATTTCGCAAAAAAATATGAAAAAGCTATTAAAAGGCGAACAGACAGAGTTAATTAAAGGTTTTAAGAAGAATGATAAAACATTTGATGCGAAGTTAGAGTGGAAAGATAATAAGATTAATTTTGTGTTTGAGAAGTGAAAAAAGGTGTTACGCACAGTCGTAACACCTTTTTCATAAGTATCCGTTTGAAATTTATATAAATCCATTTTGATTTTTCGACATATAAGCCGCGGCTGTGGATAACAACCGGTGACTTGCACTCGTTTTCTCTCTTTGTTTTCACTATGTCTGGGCTGGAAAAGGATCTGATCGCTTCTATGCATGGCCGGATGCTCTCTCCCACCTAAAAAGAAGGGTTTTATGTCGGTTTTTTAATTTGTATTTATATAGACACTCATTATTAAGAGTATAGTAATATTTCACCTTGACGTTTCAAGGTTGTTTAATAATGTTCCTTACATAATTTACATATAAATTTTTAATCGTTCATCCATGTATCTACTACTTCTTTGTTCTGTTTAATCCACTCTTTAGCAGCTTGTTCAGGGTCTTTTGTTTTATTAAGCATGACCATCAGTGTTCCAAGTTGTTCATCGGTCATTTTCCATTTATCAAAATATTTAATGAGCTCAGGATAATCTTTTTCAAATCCTTTACGAACCGAGTAATAAATATCATCTTTTTCACCATATACCTTTTTAGGGTCTTTTAAATATTTAAGGTCGAATTCTGAAAAGGCCCAGTGTGGGTTCCACAGTGTCACAGCAACTGGTTTCTTTTGATTATAGGCTTTCTTTAACTCGCTCATCATTGCCGCTTCTGAAGATTGGATAAGGTTAAGCTCGATGCCATATTCTTTTATCGTTTTATCTGTTAATCTCATGAGACTGCTGCCAGGTTCAATTCCAATGATTTTATTATTGAATTCGTCTTTATGAGTATTTAAATCTTCAATGCTATTGATGTTAGTCATATAAGAAGGGACGACTAAGCCGAGACCAGTGCCTTCATACCATTTCGATTTTATTACAACATCGTCTTTATATTTTTCATATAGTGGCTTATCAGTAACAGGTAGCCAGACTTCTAGATTAGCATCTACATCACCTCGTGCTACCCCGGTCCAAACGGCTGCCTTTTCTAAGTACATTAACTCAACTTTATAGCCTTTTTGTTCAAGTAATACTTTCCACATGTTTGCCGTAGCAATGTTTTCTTTCCAGCTTGTTACACCGAGCTTAATTTTTCCTTTTGTAGTATCCTTCGTCGTACTACAAGAACTACTAATGATACTAATTAAAAATAATATACAAATAAGCCATATTTTCTTCTTCATCAAATTCCTCCTACTCTTTCTAAATAGGCATCAAATCTCTAAAAGTTTATTCGGAAAAATATTTGGATGAGGCTAAATATTTTGCTTTCCTAAATAAATATTCTATAATTATAACTATCAATCAGATAAATATAACTATTATTAGCTTAACAAAAAAATATAAAAAAGTCTTTGATAAACTATTTTGATGTAATATTCTCTATAAAAAACGTTACATGATTTGAATAGATACAAAGAAAAGGAGTGAAGGAATGAAGGATACAAAATTACGTGTTGAGAACGTCACAAAGGTATTTGGAAAGAACCCTTCAAAAGGGATTGCCTTACTAAAAGAAGGTAAAAGCAAAGCAGATATATTAAAAGAAACGGGTATGACTGTGGGTGTGAAACAAGCAACGTTCGACGTGTATGCCGGTGAAATATTTGTCATTATGGGTCTGTCTGGTAGTGGTAAATCAACGCTCGTCCGAATGCTAAATCAGTTGATCAGAACGACTTCAGGTCATATTTATATTGATGGAGAAGATATTGCAACAATGGGGAAAGAGGCACTCCGAAAAGTAAGAAGAGAGAAGATGAGTATGGTATTTCAAAAGTTCGCGTTATTCCCACACCGTACCGTCTTACAAAATGTAGCATATGGATTAGAAATTCAAGGAGTATCGAAAGAGGAAAGAGAAGAACAAGCTTTAGAGTCTCTAAAACTAGTAGGATTAGAGCATAATAAAGATAGTTATCCAGGTCAGCTTAGCGGTGGTATGCAGCAACGCGTAGGTATCGCAAGAGCATTAACGAATAATCCAGATGTCCTTCTCATGGATGAATCATTTAGTGCGTTAGATCCGCTTATCCGAAAAGAAATGCAAGATGAGTTGTTAGAGCTGCAAGATAAAATGGAAAAAACGATTATTTTTATTACACATGACTTAGATGAAGCGCTGCGAATTGGTGATCGTATTGCGTTAATGAAAGACGGAGAAATTGTTCAAATTGGAACACCAGAAGAAATTATGATGAGTCCAGCAAATGAATTTGTAGAGAAATTTGTCGCCGACGTAAATTTAGGAAAAGTATTAACAGCCGAATCTCTTATGAGAAGACCCGAAACGTTACTAATTGATCGAGGTCCGCGAGTAGCACTGCAAATTATGAGAAATGCCAGTGTTTCTAGTGTATATGTAGTCAATAAAAAACATGAATTTTTAGGTATTTTAACAGCCGATGAAGCGAGTAAAGCTGTTAAAAAACAATTGACTATAGCTGAATTGTTAGAAAAAGAAATCCCGCATGTATTTTTACATACATTGCTGGAAGAAATGTATGTAAAAATGGCAGAAACAAAACTTCCTCTTCCAGTTATTGATGATAAGAAAAGATTAAGAGGAATTATAAAACGTGAAAGTGTCATTCAAGCTCTGGCAGGAAATATAGAGGAAGAGGTGAATGACAATGAATAGTATTCCGCGTATTCCCTTAGGAGAATGGGTCGATTCATTTGTTGAAGGCTTATATCAGCATTTTGAAGGGTTTTTTAGAGGATTTTCTTTCGTTATTGGAGGATTTGTTGACTTATTAACAAACCTGTTAATGTTTATTCCATCAATTGTATTCATAGCGATTGCGTGTTTTCTTGTTTGGTATACCTCAAGAAAAGCTTCACTTGTTATTTTTTCGTTAATTGGATTTCTTTTTATCCTCAATATCAACTATTGGGAACAGACCATGCAAACATTGGCACTCGTTCTTACATCTGTTATCATTTCCATCATTATTGGACTACCCATTGGAATTTTAGCATCTCAAAATGAAAAATTCTCCAAAGTTTTGAAACCGACGCTTGACTTCATGCAAACAATGCCAGCCTTTGTTTATCTCATTCCAGCAATTACGTTCTTTGGTGTCGGAGTCGTACCAGGCATTATTGCATCTGTTATTTTTGCAATGCCACCAACGATACGCTTTACTGATTTGGGGATTAGACAGGTACCAGAAGATTTAATTGAAGCAGCGAATGCATTTGGTTCAACTGCATCGCAGAGGTTATTTAAAGTACAGCTTCCGCTTGCAACCGGAACCATTATGGCTGGCGTAAACCA
The DNA here is from genome assembly GCF_030348195.1 of Bacillus sp. DX4.1. NCBI lineage: Bacteria > Bacillati > Bacillota > Bacilli > Caryophanales > Bacillaceae > Bacillus > Bacillus sp. DX4.1. The sequence goes on from NZ_JAUCFT010000008.1 coordinate 1,936,233, forward strand.
AAGCATTATGCTTTCATTATCTATGGTTGTAACAGCTTCTCTGGTAGGGGCACCAGGTCTTGGAGTAGACGTGTACCGATCTGTTACACAAGTCAATATTGGAATGGGCTTTGAAGCTGGATTAGCTATTGTTATAATTGCAATTGTGTTGGATCGAATTACACAAGGGTTCCATAAAAAGGGATTGTAATGTAAATATTGATAGAGTGACCTATAATTTTGTATGATTATGGGTCACTCTTTTTGTTTAGATAAGAATACAAAGTAAATTACAATTTTGTAGAAATGAACACCTTACATTTAGAATAAAGTTGTTTAAAGATCTCATGCACATTCAATATTCATTTACCATACAAATAGACCTACAAGCATAGCGCTTAATAAGGAAACAGCCATCCCACTAACAAGAAGCTTCCAAACATTCTTACCGATAATTGCTGATTTTTCTGTACCAAATAATGAATTGTAAGTTCCGTAAATCATACCAACTGTACTAAAGTTAGCAAAAGAGGCTAAAAATGTTGTTGCAACTGCAACTGTATGTGCATTTAAAGAGTGTAAATGTGATTTTAAATCCATCATCGCAACAAACTCATTAGTTGCTATTTTTATCCCCATTAATTGAGCTACATACATAGCATCAGTTCCTGATAAACCAAGTAAAAAGGCAAAAGGACTAAAGATGATAGAAAAGATTTTTTGAATTGTTAAACCTGTTACAAAGAAACCTAAAATACCATTTAGACATGCTGTTAATGCTACATATCCAATAACCATCGCTAAAATAACGATGACCATATTCATACCAACTAACATACTGTTTGAAATGGTAGAAAAGAAATCTTTTTTTTCTTCTTTTGACGGTGAATAAACAATATCTTCTTCCTTAGTAATTTCTAAAGGATTTAAAACGTTTGCCAAAATTAATGCATTTAAACAGTTTAAAGGAATTGCACTGAAAATATAAGTTGCAGGGACCATTGTTAGATAAGCGCCAAGGATGGATCCGCTCACACTACTCATACTCATAATTCCAAAAGTTAATAAACGATTTTCTTTTAAAACAGATAATTGATCACGAACAACAGCCAATGCTTCCGTGTTTCCTAAAAACATCATTTGAATGGAAAAGAAACTTTCTAACTTTGGTAAACGAGAAATTTTTGAAATAATCCAACCTACTTTATCAATAATCCAAGTTAAGATTCCAAAGTAAGAAAGAATATCAAAAAACGTTATAACAAAAATAATAGGAAGTAATGCACTAAAGAAAAAATCAATTGTTTGATTCCCCATAGCTGATGGAAATGCAAATCGAATCCCTTCATCGGCACATGATATGAGCCAAGTGAAAAATGACGCAATTTTATTAATTATGATGCTTCCAAATTTGGTGCCTAACATAAACCAAGTAATAAAAAGTTCAAGCGTTATCAGAATAATGATTGGTTTCCATTTTATTTTTCCTTTGTTAGGCGAACATAAGAACACTACTAATAATACAATAAAAATTCCTACAATATTTAATATCAAATTCATGTTAGCAACTCCTTGATGATTATTATTTGTATATAAAAAAGCTCTTATTCTTCATAATTTGGTTTATAACCAGAAATTATGAAAAACAAGAGAGGAATGTAAAAAAATAGTTGAAATGAATATATAAATACAAATTAAAAAACCGACATAACCCCCTTTTTTTTAGGTGGGAGAGAGCATCCGGCCATGCATAGAAGCGGTCAGATCCTTTTCCTGCCCCATGCCAAGTGAAAACAAAAAGAGAAAACGAGTGCAGGTCACCTTTTGTTATCCATAGCCGCGGCTACATGTCGAAAAATCAAAATGGATTTATATAGTTGGGAATGAGTTGTTATTTTTCTAGGTATTTATAATTTACAAAAAATATTGTTAAGTTTGAAATAATATTGTATATTAAAATGAGAATTTAATTCCCATATGTAACTGGCGCAACATGGAATACCATGGGGGAGCATATGGATTTATGAGCCGCGCGCCTGGGCAAGCACTTGATATTTTTAATCAAGTGCTTTTTATTTTTCTAAAAAAATAAAGGAGTAGATGGGGATGAATTCTAGACACAAAAAGATGGGGACTTTTGCTCTTACAATGACAGGTCTCGGTTCTATGATTGGTTCAGGATGGCTATTTGGAGCCTGGCGAGCTGCTGAAATTGCAGGGCCAGCTGCTATTTTTTCTTGGGTCATAGGTATGATTGTTATTTTATTTATTGCATTGTCTTATGCAGAACTTGGTGCTATGTTTCCTGAAACGGGCGGAATGGTGAAGTATCCACAGTATTCTCATGGTTCATTTGTTGGATTTTTGGCAGGATGGGCCAATTGGATTGCGATTGCTTCTTCAATTCCAGTAGAGGCAATTGCTTCTGTTCAATATATGAGCACATGGTCGTGGAAATGGGCACAATGGACACATACCCTTGTACAAGATAATGTACTAACATTTAAAGGGTTACTTATTGCTTCTATATTGCTTCTCGTTTATTTCTTCTTAAACTACTGGACAGTTAACCTTTTCGCTAAGGTGAATTCTTCCATTACAATTTTTAAAATTGTTGTGCCTGGTGTTACCGCGGGTGCCTTGTTATTTGCCGGATTTCAAGAAAGTAATTTTACAAATTCCCAAGGAATGGCACCTTATGGTTGGGCAAGTGTATTAACAGCCGTTGCTACTTCTGGAATTGTGTTTGCCTTTAATGGATTTCAAAGTCCAATTAATATGGCTGGTGAAGCAAAAAAACCGAGTCGTTCCATTCCTATTGCAGTTATTGGTTCCATTTTGATTGCTACGGTTGTATATGTTGTGTTGCAAATCGCCTTCATTGGAGCAGTGGATCCAGCTATAGTGGCAAAAGGATGGGGTAATTTGAATTTCAATTCGCCATTTGCTGATTTGGTGATGGCACTTGGGATGAACTGGTTAGTTATTTTATTATATGCTGATGCTTTTATCTCTCCATCTGGATCAGGGACAACCTACACTGCCTCAACAGCTCGTATGGTTTACGGTATGGAGAAAAATGGGTATCTACCTAAAAAATTAGGTACCTTACACCCTGTATACGGTGTTCCACGTCCAGCGCTCATTGTAAATTTGGGTGTATGTTTTCTCTTTTTAATATTATTTCGTGGGTGGGGAGTTTTAGCTGAAATCATTTCAGTTGCAACCTTGATTTCTTATATTATGGGGCCAGTAGCTTTAATGACATTAAGGGGAACAGCTAGTCATTTATATCGTCCTTTTCGTTTGAAAGGAGCAAAGTTTATTGCTCCATGTGGATTTGTTTTTGCATCTCTTACTTTGTACTGGGCACGCTGGCCACTGACAGGTGAAGTTCTTTTCATCATGGCAATTGGATTACCAGTTTACTTTTATTATCAAGCTAAAAATAAATGGCATGATTTTAAGAATCAGTTCCGTTCAGGGGTTTGGTTGATTACATATTTACTGTGTATGATAACGATATCATATAGTGGGAGTAATAAATTTGGTGGACATAATTTTATTCCATATGGTTGGGACTTGCTTCTTATTACCGTATTGTCACTCTTTTTCTATTTTTGGGGAGTACGAAGTGGACGTTATACGGAATATATGAAAGAAGCTGAAAAAGTGAATGGAGTATTATTACAAGAAGAAGGAAAGAACGAATATATTTCTAAAAAGAAGGTTGTTTAATATAATTTTGTTGTGGTTAAAGGATCCGGTAACATTATAGTGGAATGTAAGAGGTTCATGTTGAAATGAGCCTCTTTTTTATTCGTTTTTTTATACAAGTTTAATTCATTACTTTTGATAAACGTGTATACTTATCCTAATAGTAAAGGGCTAATGAGCTTATAGTTATAATAAGAGGAACCACTGGATTACTGAAAATACCAATTCTACCAACAAAGAACCTTAAGTAAGAAATAAGTAAGGGTATCGGAATACAAAGATAAATAATATCAAACATGTAATGAAAGTGTGGATAACGCTATAGTAGTTGTGTTTGAACTTTTTCATTAAGGTTATGATTTGTATAGTAGAACTATATTTGAATGAAAAGTTTGAAAATAATATTGAAATATATTATTCTTAAGACTATAATAAGTGAAAGAATAAGATGTCTATCATTTTAATATTCTGAATATTTAATTATCAAAATTATTATTAAAAATAAACATGTTTTAATGGAGGTTTTTATTATGGCAAATAAAGTACCCTTTTCGTTCATAGTAGTTATTGGACTAATGTTATTTGCTCTATTTTTTGGAGCAGGAAATTTAATTTTCCCTGCAATGCTTGGTCAATCAGCAGGGACAAATATTTGGTCAGCGAATGCAGGATTTTTAGTAACAGGAGTAGGCCTACCATTACTTGGCGTATTAGCATTTGGTTTTTCAGGAAAAGATGATTTACAATCGCTAGCAAGTCGTGCTCACCCTGTTTTTGGGACAGTATTTACAACGATTCTTTATTTAGCAATTGGTCCTCTATTCGCTATACCAAGAACGGGTAACGTTTCTTTCGAGATTGGTGTTAAACCTTTTGTATCAGAAAATCTAGGTTCTATCCCTTTGATTATCTTTACAATAATTTTCTTTAGCATTACGTGTTTTCTTTCGCTCAATCCTGCGAAAATTGTCGATATTGTTGGGAAAATATTGACTCCAATAAAATTAACGTTCATTGGAATTTTAGTAATCGTTGCGTTTATCCATCCAATAGGAGATTTGCAAGCGCCTACTAATACTTATACATCTGACTCATTTTTCAAGGGATTTCAAGAGGGGTATTTAACAATGGACACCCTTGCATCTTTCGTGTTTGGAATTATAATCATTAATGCGATTAAAGAAAAAGGTGCGAAAACAAAAAAACAGATTATGATTGTTTGTTCGAAAGCAACTCTTATTGCTGCAACTATATTAGCAATTATTTATACAGCTCTTTCTTATATGGGGGCTTCAAGTGTAGAAAAACTTGGACATTTAGAGAATGGAGGAGAAGTTTTAGCAAAAGTTTCAAATTACTACTTTGGTTCATACGGCGGTATACTGTTAGGGTTAATGATTACAGTAGCGTGTTTAACAACTAGTGTAGGACTTGTTACTGCATGTTCTTCATTTTTCCATAAACTATTTCCAAATGTACCTTACAAAACAATAGCTATTATTTTATCTGTTTTTAGTGCAATTGTTGCAAATGTAGGGTTAACACAATTAATTGCTATTTCTGTACCTGTATTAACAGCTATTTATCCATTAGCGATTGTATTAATCTTCTTAACATTTTTCCATTCACTATTCAAAGGGAGATCGGAAGTTTATCAAGGTAGCTTACTCATAGCGTTTATTATTAGTTTATTTGATGGATTAAATGCAGCTGGAGTACACATTCAAGTAATCGATCGTTTATTCACTCAAATTCTTCCAATGCATGAAGTTGGTTTAGGTTGGATTTTCCCAGCTATCATTGGTGGATTTTTGGGGTATGGTATTAGTGTCTTACGAGTAAAATATCAAGTTAATTAATTCTAGTACAGCTAGATTAAATAAGTAAATATCTATCAAAAAAGTTATAGAATTAGTTTCTATAACTTTTTTTGTTACTACCTATACTCATCTAACTAAATGGTGTGAAAGGGTTGCTGTTCGTAAACGTCAAGTAGGCCCGAAATACACCACTCATGTATTATATTTTAGGACTACTTGACGTTTACAGCACAGCAATGTATAAATTATCGGCAATACACGCTACTTTTAAAGACCCTGTACTGCATAACAATTCCTTTTATTTAACAGGAACTCTGCCGATGGTCAAAACAGAGAACTTTAAGCGTGACCTACATTCTTTTACTGAAGGCGAAGGTGTTTTTATCGCTAGACCTTGCAGATATAGTAAAATCGAATCAAATTTCCCATCGCGAAAACGAGTAGATTATAATCCACTTAATCGAAAAGATTATTTATTGCATGTGCTTCGTTCTTATTAACTCAAAAGTCGATTGTCAGCAGGCAATCGACTTTTGAGTTAAGCATGATATATGTAACCCTTTTTGGAAAATCCTACATATAGCATTCATGCAGCAAATTGCACGTTATGAACTACTGCTGGCAGAAGCTGCTGCGGAGGAAGCGGTAATTGCTGCTATCATAGCTGCCTGCTGCGCCTGTATGAGAACCTCTATCATTGTTTGTAAGCCTGTGTTGGCAGCGTGACTTTCCGCACCTTTTTGACTTACGAATAGTTGAATAGCAATAAGAATATTTGCATCCGTATGCCAGCGGAATAGCTTGTCCCCCTGCAATTTTTCAATGAATGCCCAAACAGAAGGGACCTCTTTCTCTCCATCCTCAAGCAAAGCTAGTAGCCCGATAGCCGGATAATACATCTGTTTAACTTTTACCTTTTCTTGCTTTAGCAGGTTCCATATGTTTGTGCAGCGTGCTACTAAAATATCTTCACTGACATCCTTCTTTAGAGAAAGAATATGACTTAAAAATTGAAGATCATTCCCTTTGTGCATACCAGTTGCCGCCAGCTTGTGATAGAGACGTTCCACTCGATCCATAAGTGTCTCTACTTTCTCTGGTTGTCCTGCTAGCAAAACAGCGAGCGGGTAATCATTTGTGCTTGTAAGAAAGAAGTGATCCTCTTTCATGCGTTTATATACTTGCAGCGACCGCTGAATGCGTGTTTCATGCTGTCCATTGTCTTCTGGTAAAAGCGCTGCTGCTGCCAAATGAGTGAATATACTCCGGCTAAAGCCACCAGCGACCAATCGTTCATATAAGTCTAGAAACTGCTGAAACGCTTCTTTGTAATATGTAAAGTGAATATCTAATGTTGCTGCAACCACAAAGCGATGATAGGACTTCAAATATGAAAACATCCCTACCTGATCATTAATATAACTACTAATTTGTAAAAAACGCCCAAGATCAAACGGCTTATCGCTGCCTGCATACATAGCAGCAATCATCATCCCTGTCCGAGAATCACCGGTTTTCCACCTTAGTTCTCCCTTCAACTGTGCATATATGTGTGTATACTGCTCCAGCTTCTGTTGCAATGTAATCATAGCGGTTCCCCCATTTTTCTTGTACTTCTCTTCTATCATACTATAATTCCATATTTGGTAATATATGCATTTTATTCTTTTTTTGCACCAAAACCGACTGGGAAAGTCATTGGAACTAAGGGAGAAACAAAAGTAAAAATAGTTTATGATGAATTAAAAAATATATGGACTACTTATCCTATAAAATAAGGAATGATGAATTTGAAAAAAGAATTTAATAAACAAACTTTTTTAGAAAAGAATGGAGAGTTTTCTAAAAACAAGTTAAAAGATTTTTTGATATCAGAAATTGAGGAAGATACATTAGAAGATACTATTACATTTTTAAAATGTGAAATTGGGAAAGAAAATGAAGTACTAAAGGAAGATTTGTATCATGGTGACAAATATGATGGAGTCATACTTGCTGGAAATCAATAGACAGCGGAAAGAGTGGATTATTTCAAAAGAAGCAATGATTCAATGGTTTGGAGAAATAGAAAGTAAGGTTTAAATATTATCTGGAGGAAGTGGAGGATATGGGAAAGATACAAGAGCTAGAATTGAAAATAAAACATTTAGAAGAACAAGTACAATGGCGTGATAATCACATAAAGGAAATTAATGAAGATAATACAACGATAATAGAGCAAGCGATGGAAGCGGCAAGATTTATTGAAATATATGATAAATTTATTTTAACAATGGATTTACAAGATGAACTAAGGAAGTTTTTGAAAGAAGAACAATAAAAAAATTATAATTGAAACATGTTAATGGAAACTATGGGATCTTAGAGTTAAAAACAGTAAAATTCATGAAAAAACAAAAAAAAGCATTGCTTAACCTAAGCAACGCAAATAACCCAAAATAACAAATAAGAGTACCTTTTTGGGCTCTGGTGCAAACCTCAAACGCTGTCAAAATACACACAAAAATATGAGATTAATTACGAATATTCAATCTTTACAAAGTATAAAAATACGGATTTTTATATTAATTCCCGAACAACTCATTCACATAAAATTATAACATTCATGTTGGATTATCTACGTAATCATTTTTGCACCAGAACCTCATTGTCTACTATTAGGAACTTGGAGTCTGAGCTAACCACCTCTTTTACATATCCGATATTTGTGTATTAAGAAAAGAATGACACGCTTTTATAATTTCTTCACTACCTTCTTCCCTCAGTAATTCTTTTCTTACAAGTTCTGAAGATAGCTTTTGAATTTTTTGAGCTCTATAATATCTTCTCTTAAAATAGGATTGAAATGCTATATAAAAGTAATCATGATTATTAATTTCTTCTGCTAATACCATAGCATCTTCTATTGCCATTGCAGCTCCTTGGGCTAAATTTGGTGCACTGGCATGGGCAGCATCTCCACCAATGACTACACGGTTGCTGTACCAGTTCTCTTCCAATACAACTTCTTCAACTAGATTAAAGATAATGGGAGAATCTTTAGAAAGCCCCTCTTTAATTAAAATTGATGCTCCTTTAAATTGATCTACAATGTTCATCACTCTTTCATAACGTGTCATTTTATCATCCCAGTAATCTATCTTTACCGGCTTCAAGATAAAAGCATAACCTGCACTTTCAGACAATGGTACAATGCCAATTTTAGTACTTCCATTATGAAGCATGAGCGTCTCATTAAAAGATTTACTCTTAGGAAATTCTATAGGAAATCTCCATGCTCCCATACCTAAAAATTGAGGATGAATTTTTCGACCCAGCATTATATCCCTGACTTTAGAACGAATGCCATCAAACCCTATAAGAATATCGCAAGTGAGAGTGCTCTTGTCTTCAAAAGTTACATTAACACCATATTCACGTTCGGTATAAGACTTTAAAGTTTTATTCCATTCTATATGTACCCCTAAAGACTGAGCTTTTGCAACTAATATTTCGCTTAATTCGGAACGCCAAATAGCATTTCTACCTGGTAGGTTTTCATCCATAAATGTTTCACTAATTTCACTTATTACCATGCCATGTTTATCAAAAATTTTTAGGGAATTGAGTTGAAATCCTTTATTTAAGCATTCTTCATATATACCCAATTCTTTGAGAACTTTAAATGAATTTTGAGGTTGCAGAATGCCTGCACCTTTAAGTGAATTACTACTTGAAGACTCACATACTGTAACAGATAAACCATTTTTTCTTAAAGCAATTGCAGCAGATAGTCCACCTATTCCACCGCCGATTATAAGAATTTTTTTGATCTGCTGTTTCATTATATACACCCTTTCATAAAAGATTACTGATTACTATATTATAGTTTTTTTCTTATAAATAATATGAATAATGAAACTTTTCTAAAAATCAACCATCTCATATCCGATTGGACTGAGCGTTTACAGGAATGATAGTTTCACGATGAAATGTCAGTCGAAGAAGTGTTATTGCCCAACATACAATTGAAATTAATAAAAGATTTATGATAAAGACAGAAACTGAACCCTCTTGATAGATTAGTTTCATAAATCCTCGCATAGCGTTAGGGGCAGGTAGAAAAGCTCCAATATGTTGATATATTCCTACTAGCAATTTTTCTGATAAAATATTCCCTGCTGTCATCAGTTGTAATGGAATCAAAACGAGCGCAAAGCAAAAATGGGAGAGCTTGCGGATGCATTTATTGCATTACCTGGTGGATACGGAACATTTGAAGAGTTGTTTGAAGTTGTATGTTGGTCATAAATTGGGATTCATGATAAACCAGTTGGCTTATTAAATATTAAAGATTTTTATGGGCCGATTCTGCAAATGGTTGACCGTGCCGCAAAAGAAGGGTTTATGAATCCATCTAATAAAGAACTAATTGTTTCAGCAACTACTGCGGATGAATTGATGCGGAAAATGCAAAATTATAAAAGACCCGTTGTAGGGAAAAATGGAAGCAGTTATCGGGACATTAATATAGAAAAAGAGAAGATTTCTTTCATTGGTGATGGAAAATATAAAGATCCCGAACCTCTTTTGTAAAAGGCTCTTTTCGTATAGATTGTTGCTTTTTTGCGATAAAAATAAGACCTTAGATTAAATCCAGGTCTTAGGTATTTATGAACGCTTTCTTCGTATGGTGATATTAATCTTCATCACGATTTCCAAGTCCAAACAATAACCCAAATAAATGCACAAGATAGAATCCGAAAATCAGCTTCGTGAATGTAAATATTTACCAAAATTCTATTTTTTGTGCACTTTACCATTTAGAATATTCTTGCATTTTCTAATATTTCGTTTGATTTGCTGATTTTCAAAAAAATAAACCTCTGTACCTGACCAAACAAAAACCCAACACACAATGCTTAATACTCCTGCAATATAGGCATGATTGCTTGAAAGCTTCAAGAATATCACCCCAACAATAATACCAATCACAAACAAAACAATAGCCTTTTTGACATTTCTAGCATATGTATATTCCTCTTCGTTCAAAAGGTTAGAAAAAGTGTTAAATGTGGCAGTCTTCAATGACTTTTCGTCAAAATCATTCTGACCTGAAAAAAATATTTCTACTTCTTTTCTTTTGCCACTGTGTAGCTTTGACAAAATAAAATCTTCAAGGTCAGAGCTTAGGTGAACATCATCTGAGCTATAATATCTTGAAAACGGAGTATCAGTTTCACCTAAATAGATATTTATACTTAATTCATCTTTCATGTTAACCCTCCTTTAAATCCAATTTACTAGTTGAAAGTCAACCTTTTATCAGTATGGTCAAGATAGCAACAATTCTTACGAAAACAGCGTTGTAAAAAGAGAAATTCAATTCAAAAGAAACAAGAAACTAGCAATATAACCAATACAGTTAAGCAACTAGTACATACTTCTCTATCTCCAGGTGTAATAAGAGAAGAAGTTATCTCACTTCCTATTAGTAAGAAGGGTGTTCCACAACAAAATGAGGAACTAAGAGAACAACTTGCACTATTTTAAAAAGGTTTGAAAAATTTTTACTACACAATTACACAAGTGTTATTGTGTAAAAAGAAAGGAAGGATAGATATGAATGAACTAGTTCTTCACCCTACTGCTAAAATACATAAATATGTAAATGTAAATCATATTTCTGAAATCCAGCCGTGGTTTAACTCTACGTATAATTTAATTATGAAAGAGGATTCAAAAGTACCTGTAAGCCGTACTTATGCAAAAGAATTAAAGAAGCTGCTTCGTATTTAACAAGCAGCTTTTTGTATTTCATCCTTCTTTTTCTGTAATTGATTTCATATATTTGACGTTCTGCGTTGTAAGTGCTTACACAATCGTTTACATCCTATACAATAAGGCTATTAAATCGAAAGAGGTGGCGAAAATGAGTACAAAAAAAGTATACGATTTTCTAACATATTGTATTGTGGTTATAAAAAACGTCGATAGACGATTATTGAATAGAATCGAAATAAAAAGAGAGGGAGGGATGGTATGAAACAATCATCTGTTAATCCATGGCTTGTTGTCCTCGGTACAGTCATAGTACAAATGGGACTTGGAACGATATATACATGGAGCTTATTCAATCAGCCTTTAGTGAGTAAATACGGCTGGAGTCTTAACGCTGTTGCTATAACCTTCTCAATCACTAGCCTTTCTTTAGCATTTTCAACTATGTTTGCGAGTAAATTACAAGAGAAATGGGGACTTCGTAAACTCATTATGATAGCGGGATTAGCCTTAGGAATTGGCTTGATGCTTAGTTCGCAAGTTTCCTCATTACTAATGCTTTATGTACTAGCAGGAGTTGTTGTAGGTTACGCAGATGGTACAGCCTATATTACCACACTATCCAATTTAATAAAGTGGTTTCCAGAGCGTAAAGGTTTAATTGCTGGTATATCTGTCTCCGCATATGGCATGGGTAGCCTAATTTTTAAATACATTAACACTAAGTTCATTGATTCAGTTGGTGTATCACAAGCGTTTTTATATTGGGGCTTAATTGTTGCAGTTATGATAGTGATAGGCGCTTGTTTTATCCATAAGGCCGCTGAACAAGATACAGTTCATGAAACAAAAAGTCATGACTATACAACAAGAGAAATGCTACGCACAAAAGAAGTTTATCTGTTATTTATTATGTTATTTACATCATGTATGAGTGGCTTATACTTAATTGGCATGGTAAAAGATATCGGTGTTCAACTTGTAGGGCTTAGCGCAGCAACAGCAGCTAATGCTGTCGCTATGGTTGCGATCTTTAATACGCTTGGCCGAATCATTTTGGGACCGTTGTCAGATAAAATCGGCCGTTTAAAAATTGTTACCTCAACGTTTGTCGTTATAGCTACGTCTGTCTTTGTTCTCAGTTTTGTGGATTTAAATTATGGCATTTATTTCGTCTGTGTAGCAAGTGTTGCTTTTTGTTTTGGTGGAAATATCACTATTTTCCCAGCTATTGTTGGTGATTTCTTTGGCCTAAAAAATCATAGTAAAAACTACGGAATCGTGTATCAAGGCTTTGGTTTTGGAGCGCTCGCAGGTTCCTTTATCGGTGCAATTCTAGGTGGATTTAAACCAACTTTTATGGTGATTGGCGTATTGTGTGTCGTTTCATTTATTATCGCTATTTTAATTCAACCACCTAATCAGAAAAAAGAAAAACAAGAAAATTATCGCAGCGTAGCGTGAGCATTTTAAATTTTTATTACATTCTAAAGTAAACGTAAAGTAACTCCAAAATATACAATAAAAGTTGATTTTGGAGTTATTTTTTGTTTACTTCACTTTTTTTCGGCACTCTGCATCTAGACGGTAAATCCGTTGACCACGGCCAGACTTTATCAATTTCTTCTTTATTGTTTAAATCGATATTGGGGAGTGTTTCAAACAAATAAAGAAGATAATGATAGGGAATTAAATTGTTCTCTTTTACGGTTTCAACCAGAAGGTTTTGGACAGACTTATCCCTATGACCGCGTTTCTTCTTACGAAAGGGACATTCATAGAAATCCAATTCACACGCTCATTTTTATTTTGATCTTCAGTTTCAGGTGATAATTTTTTCAGCCAGTAATATAGCCGATGAACTGATAGGTTCTGTTTTTGACACCAGGCAACTTTTGATAATCCACTGTTTTTATAGTCTTGAATATAAGTTTCCCATTCTTTCTTTAATAGGTGTCTTTTCATAAAAAAACCTCCACATGTAGTATGTAAGGAGATTATCTCATGGGTTATTTACAAATAGTAGGTGGGGAATATTTGACGCTTACTGCTGTTCAGAGTGAAATTTATTTCTAGGTATTTTATCCTGCTATTCGCGGGCTGTAACACCCTCACCTCAAAATTCGACAGGAAGCAAAGAAGTTAGGTGAGGGCCAAATAAAGTTTCACTTTATTTGGCCCTCATGATAAAAATAAATCAGCATGATAACAAAGAAACTTTTACTATTTTTAACTATTGATAATCTATATAATGTAAAATAAAGAGACAACTTATATAAGTTGTCTCTTTATTTTTATAGCTGTTTAGAAAATCTAGTATGTAGAAGGTGTAATATGTTAGGGAATTTGATCCATTCAATTTTAGTTTTTTTAGAGGGACTTGGCTATTGGGGCGTTATGCTTGGGCTAATGATTGAGATAATTCCAAGTGAAATTGTGCTAGCTTATGCGGGGTATTTAGTATCATCAGGAAGTTTATCATTTTTTGGAGCTGTAGCGTTTGGTACAATTGGTGGTGTTGTAGCACAAATATTTATATATTGGATTGGGCGTTATGGAGGAAGACCTGTCCTTGAACGTTATGGAAAATACATTTTTATTCAAAAAAAGCACATTGACCATGCGGAGACATGGTTTAATCGTTATGGAACAGGTGTTATTTTTACAGCACGTTTTATTCCTTTTGTGCGCCATGCTATTTCAATACCTGCAGGCATTGCTAAAATGTCACATGCTCGATTTATAATGCTTACTACACTTGCTATTATTCCATGGTCAACATTATTTGTTTATTTAGGTTGGACACTAGGTGAAAAATGGGAGAATATTAATGAGATAGCAGGGCCTTATGTGAAATATTTTGCTTTTGGTGCAGTGAGTCTTGCTGCTTTCTATTTCATTGTGAAAATATTAATGAAAAGACGTCGATAGTAATTTATTATTAATCATTAATCTAATCTTATGTTCAAAAAGAAAGCTTTAAGAAGAATGATAAAACATTTGATGCGAAGTCAGAGTGGAAAGATAATAAAATTAATTTTGTGTTTGAGAAGGTGTTACGTATAGTCGTAACACCTTTTTATTTGTATGGAATTTTCGGCAAGATATTGTACTATTTACACTCTTTATAAGCTTGTAGAGTAGGGAGTATTTTTAAATCGTTTAGGTGAACAATCGTAGTTAATTGTATAATAAATGTAACCATCCGTATAATTTGCTTAAGGAGCCTGCAGAGTCCAGTTCTGTTCTATAGAAACTGTAGATTTTTTAGTAACTTGTAGGCAATGCGAATGATACATTAGGTTGCTGCTTAATGTGCTTAGGTTAGAAGTAAAAAATCAAACTAGGAGAAATCAAATGAATAAAAAAATTGATCATATCGGTATCGCTGTCCGTGATTTAGAAAGCACGATTCATTTTTATGAAAATGTGTTAGCAGGTAAATTAATAGATCGCTACAAAAGTGACTCAAAAGGTGTTGAAAGTGAAGTTGCAATTCTTGAAGTAAATGGAGATAGAATCGAATTGCTTGCACCAACAAACAATACGACTTCGCCAATTGCGCGATTTATCAAGCAGAAGGGGAAAGGAGTTCACCATATTGCTTATCGCGTAGATGATCTAGATATAGCTTTAGAAGAACTGAAAAAACAAGGAATTCGAACATTAGAGGATACATTACGTATAAACAAGCACGGGAGACGATTGATTTATCTCAATCCAGCAGATACAGAAGGGACAATTATTGAATACTGTGATTATCCAGAAGGAAAATGAACCTGCTAACTGACATGAAGCAAGGTTCTGTATTTAAGGTGTAATAAAGGCTGTCCCAAAAGTAGCTGAATAGCTATTTTTGGGACAGCCTCTTTTGATGTCTCTTCTTGTATAGTTAAAAAACCCTTATTATATAGTTTTTTAATGATTAGTTATATAAGTGAAAGAAAGATGGATAGGATAAATCGTAGATTTTAAGAGAAAGTCGGACAAACATACTGTCATCTGTATTTGCAATGAATATATTGAAAGTAGCATATGAAAAGGAGGGATGTTGACGTGGGAGATTACTGTGATAAAAAGTGTAATAAAAAACACGATCATAAGTGTAGTAAAAAACACGATGATAAGTGTAATAAAAAACACGATGATAAGTGTAATAAAAAACACGATGATAAGTGTAATAAAAAACACGATGATAAGTGTAATAAAAAACACGATCATAAGTGTAGTAAAAAACACGATGATAAGTGTAATAAAAAACACGATCATAAGTGTAGTAAAAAACATGATGATAAGTGTCATGATAAGTGTAGTAAATAACACAATGATAAGACGGATTACGTGAATGAAAAGTCCCTTCATCTTTGAAGGGGCTTTTCTGGGTTTTTAGATATATTGAATACCGATAACGATGGATTATGTTAATCTGATATGAATATGATATACATTGTTTTTTAGATAGGGTCTTATAAAAGCCACGGTGAAATAAGATGTTATGAGAGGAGGAGAATATTCTGTTTAAATGGTTTTGGAAGAAAAAAAGAAATGATAAGAATGAAGAAGAATTTAATCAATACATAGAAATACCAAAAAGTGAAATAAATGAAGACCTAAAACTAGGGATTATAGAATTGGAAAGGATTAGTGAAGGACTTTGTAATAAATATCAAGAAATATATAAAGAAGTTTTTGAAAAAAGTGGAAAAGAAAATCTAAGATTATGGATTACAAGAGATATAGACGGTGATTACTTAGAACCCATTACATCTAATAAATGTTTAGAGTATGAATATAGATCGGAAATTAGATTTGAGTATGATGGTTCAAAAACATGGGAGGTCTGTACTATCCATCTTTGGTACTATTACCAGGGGTATTTCAGAAATAACAGTGTAGGAACACTTTATAACGGAACCATTGAACAATTAGAAAAAGAAATCGCAGAAACACTGGAACAACTACTCCATGATTAAGAACTTCTGCTAACTGATTTTATTTCAATTAAGTTTAGATTAGATGAAAGGAATCAATAATCATTTGAATAATGTTCATCTGGAAATTTGGTATTGAAAGCTTGATTTTTATTATTCAAATGATTATAATAAATTAAAATTAATTCTTATTGTGAGAAGTGGAGGGACTGGCCCGATGAAACTTCGGCAACCTCGTATAGACGAAAGGTGCTAAATCCTGCAGGTGAAAAGATACCTGAAAGATAAGAGCGGTTAATTTAACGAATCGAGCTACTCTTATTACGATAAGAGTAGCTTTTTTAGTACATAGAAAACGAGAGGATGTATATTTGGTGGAATATGGTTTTTGGAGGATGGCTCCGGAATATAGACGACGAATCTATGCCACCAACATTTGATTATGCAAAACAAATAGCACAAGCTGCAGAGCAATTAGGTTTTTCGACAACACTTATTGCCGAATTAAATTTAAATGGATATTAAATGTGTTTCGGCGCCAAGCTTGGAAGCATGGACAACAGCGACTGTGCTTGCTGCTGTAACAGATCGGCTAGAAATTATGACAGCAGTAAGACCGGGCTTTCATAATCCAGCAGTTACAGCGAAAATGGCTGCGAATATCGATCAACTAAGTAATGGATGTTTGCCGTTAGTAGAAGCAACAAGAAAGGAATTGACTATACATGAGTAAAATTTACATATTGCATGAAAATAAGGAATGGACGGATCATTTGGTGAAAAGGCTAGATGAACTAGAGTTGCCTTTTGAGGAATGGTTTTTGAATGAGGGGACAGTCTCACTAGAACAGGAGCCGCCAGAAGGGGTTTTTTATAGCCGAATGAGTGCTTCTTCACATACGCGAGGTCACCGCTATGCACCAGAACTGACGGAAGGTGTAATTGCATGGTTAGAAGAACATGATCGAACCGTTTTTAATGGATCGCGAGCACTGCGACTTGAGGTTAGTAAATTAAATCAATACACAGCACTACGAAAATTCGGAATCAAAGTGCCAAAAACAATTGGTGCTGTTGGCCATGATAATATTATAAAAGCAGCCCGGGAATTAGGTGAAATACCTTTCATTACAAAGCATAACCGGGCAGGAAAGGGTCTCGGTGTTCAATTATTTCATTCCATTGAAAGCTTACAACACTATCTCGATGATCCGGCATTTGAAGAACCCGTTGATGGCATTACTTTAATTCAAGAATATATTAAGGCACCTGAACCATATATCACACGCTGTGAGTTTATAGGCGGACAGTTTGTATACGCGGTTAAAGTGGATACATCAGAAGGCTTTGAACTTTGTCCGGCAGATGCATGTTCAATTGATGATGCTTTTTGCCCAGTTGGAGAGAAAAGTAAAGAAATTCCTGCCAAATTTAATATTTTATCGGACTTCAACGAACCGATTATTGAACAGTACACGGCATTTCTGAAAGAAAATAAAATTGCTGTCGCTGGCATCGAATTTATTCGAAGCTTAGATGGAACGATTTATACGTATGATATCAATACAAATACGAATTATAATGCTGATGCAGAGTCTGTAGCTAATAAATTCGGTATGCTTGAACTAGCGAAATTCCTTGGAGCGGAATTAAAAAAACAAACAGCGCTAGTCAAATAATGATTGAAAACACCATGTGATGATGCAATTGATCTTGATTAAAAAATGAAAAAAGGTGTTACGCATAGACGTAACGCCTTTTTTGTTTTTCAAAAATGTTTAGGAATTGATAGGGGATTGAGACGTATAAAAATATTCTTCACATTTAATTCACAAATGATTCACTGTTTCTTTTCTTCTTTGAAAACTTATATTAGTATATTATATGTTATAATCGTAATTAGCTTTCGAAAGATAAGTAATGTTGTAAAGGATAGTTACTGATGGAGTGTAAATATGAAGGCGGACACATCCTGATTAAAAATCTCAACCCATGTTAATAAATGAGGTTATTCTTAAAAAGTGAAAGATAGTAGTTTTTCTATTCTTCATGGGAATAAACTCTGGTTTTTATATTGAGTAACTAAAACTTAACTATATTAAATATTTTTAGATAAATATTAAAAGAGGAAATACAATCTTTTAACTTTCAAAAAAATAGTGTCGTAAAAGAAAGAAGTGAAATGACTTTGAGTGTAATGAAAAAGTTAGGCGTATGGATGCTAATGGTATGCGTATTTATTATGTTAGTTCCAACTGCTACTTCAGCTCATGCTTATATTGCTAAAGCCACTCCTTCGGAAAATGAGACGTTAGTGAAAGCACCTTCTGTTGTAAGTATTGAATTTGATGAGGTGCTGCAATCCTCTAGTTTTAATACATTGTTCGTAGTAGATGCTTCAGGGAAACGTGTAGATTTAAAAAATGCTCATATTAAGAAAAAAAACCCGGAGGTAATGGAAGCTGGGGTGAAACAAAACATACCAAATGGTACATACTCGATTCAGTGGAAAGCGATTTCGGCAGATGGACATCCGATTCAAGGAGTCATTCCATTTAGTATTGGAACACCAGGGAAAGATTCTAGTAGCTTACAAACAAAAATAATTGGTTATATACCACAGGCGGATATGATTATTGAAAGGGGACTTTTATATACTAGTTTCGCCCTGTATATAGGGGTTATATTTTTTAACCTTTTGATTTACAAAGGGCAGGATAACCAATCTATTAAAGTTCATTCAAGAAGTAAAACAATCATTTGGTTGTCCTTGCTTGGAATGATGATTAGTTTGTTATTAAATCTACCCTTGCAAGCAAAAATTAATGCCGATGTTTCATGGATAAACGCATTTCATCCTTCGTTACTAAAGGAAACTTTGAAACTATCTATTTTTGGTTATGTATGGATGATTCAAATCGCTCTCGTTATCATACTTACGATCGTGACCTATTTTGCTATAAAACGAGGGAACCTTTCTTCCTTTAAAGCATGGACAACTCCAAGTCTCTTCCTAATAGGATTACTTGTCACGAAAGCAATCAATAGCCATTCATATGGTCTGAAGTATAGAGAAGTTGCTGTCGCTATGGATTTTTTACATTTGTTTGCTGCTTCATTGTGGATCGGAGGACTAGCCGCGATTGTCCTTCTTTTACCTAAAAGTAGTATAAATGAGAAAGGTAATAAGGGGAATTGGAGTATGTATTGGGATGCAATCCAGCGATTTTCTCCTTGGGCAATCGGTGCTGTAATAGTCATTTTGATTACTGGGCTTTTTAACAGTACATTCTTTATTCCAACTATTCATTCGCTTTTTGATACAAGGTATGGATTAGCGTTGTTAGTAAAGGTGATTTTATTTGTCGGGATGGGTGTGCTAGGAATTACTCATTTTGTGAAGAGTAGGATGAGAAGGAAGAAAGGTCTTGGTACTACAGCAAAAATCGAATGGGGCATAGGTATTAGTATTCTAGTAATTGTAGCCATTCTGACGAATTCACCAACCCCGCCGATGCCGCCAACAGGTCCTTTTATGGAGAGTAAACAGCTTGATAATGGGTATCAGCTTACATTGAATGTGAGTCCGAATAGAGTAGGAATGAATACATTTCATATTGATTTGAAGGATAAAAATGGACAACCTGTCACTGACATAGAACAAATTATACTGACAACGTCATCCTTGGATATGGAGATGGGAAAAGGTACATTTAAAGTTCCACCTGTGTCACCCGGAACGTATCAAACAGAAGGGATGTATATCAATATGACAGGGAAATGGAACATACATGTTCACGGGCTGATGAAATCTCTTGATAGTTTTGATATAGATTTTAATCTCATGGTAGGTAGTCGATAACCACTGATAAAGGAGTTCGTATTAGAATGAAAAAAACAAACAAATTATTAATAAGCATGTTTTCAATAGTAGTTGCAATGGGGCTTTTTTCATTACCCGTTAGTGCCCATGTAACTGTAAAGCCAGCTACTTCCGGAGCGGGATCTTGGGAAACGTATACGATAAAGATACCTGTTGAAAAGGATATGCCAACAACGAAAATTACTTTGAAAATGCCAGAGGGAGTCGAGTTTCAGCAATATGAACCGGTACCTGGATGGAAAGTAGATGAACAGAAAGATGCATCTGGAAAGATTAAGTCGGTTATATGGGAAGCGACTGGAGAAGGGATTTTACCTGGACAATTTCAACAATTCACGTTTGTTGCTAAAAATCCAGACAAAACGCAGAAGGCTGCTTGGGATGCGTATCAACAGTATAAAGGTGGGGATATTGTAGAATGGACTGGAGATGAGGGAGCAGATAACCCGCACTCTCTTACTACGATTACAAAAAGTACATCATCAACGGGAGAACATGGGGAAGCGCATGTTTCGGATACGAAACATACAGAAAATACTAGTATGCCAACAACGACAATGATTTTATCGATTCTTTCTGTTGTCCTATCAATAGGAGCCCTGGTTATTGCGCTACGCCGTAAAAAATAATGAGTGAATAAAAGAGAAATTTGAAAGCGCCTATTTTGAAAAATAGGCGCTTTTTTTAATAATTTGAATCAACATTTCTTAGGTTCAACTTGTTGTTTAATAGCAAGTGATTTAGGTTTCATATTCACACAACAGATGCTTACAACAATGAATAAGAGTCCAACAAAAAGGCTAAGTGTAATTGCTTCATGTAAAAAGATAGAACTTGTTATAATCGCAATAAGTGGAGTGAGAAATGTATAGGATCCCACTTTGCTTGCCTCTCCTGAGCCGATAAGTGTAAAGTAAGCTAACCAGCCCATTGCAATAACAAAGATAGAGACGAACAGTAATGTAGATGTAAATGGCACATTCCAAACAATACTAGACCAGCTTTCAAATTCTGATCCAAATCCGATTAAGAAAAAGCCACCAATAATCAGTTGAAGTGTAACCATCCAAATTGCGTTTACACGATTACCGGTTTTCTTAATGAACACCGTACCAAGTGCCCAGCCAAGGGAACAGCCTAAAGCGAGTAATATTCCAATGATAGAAATATGACCACTTAAACCACTCGAACTTATAACAGCAACACCGGAAAATCCAAGAATCAAGCCGAAGATTTTTAATCCATACATTGCTTCTTCGAGCCAAATCCAAGAGAAAATACCGAGCAGCACTGGCTGAAGGAAAACGATAGCTGAAAACAGACCAGCTGGCATATATTCAAGTCCTACAGTCTGAAGTCCATAAAATAATATGATATTAAGTAAAGCGGAAATAAAGTATAAATGCCATGTTTCCTTTAAGTTCAACTCTTTATATTTTGGCAAGGCAAAAATAAGTAAGATGAATCCGCCTAATACTGTTCTCAGTCCCGCAAACAACACTGGCGGCGTATAATGAAGAGCGAATTTAGACAAAGGCCAATTGATTCCCCACATGATGACAAGAAATGTGAGAAGTAAAGCCATTCTTGTTCGCGAAAGTTGTGTCACGTTAAGACCTCCTTGTTGTATTTCATTTCACTATGATATGATATGGGACATAATAAATAAAATGAATCTTTTTTATAAGGAGTATAAGTAATTCGTTATGACCATTACGCAACTTCAAGTGTTTGTAAAGACCATCGAAATGGGAAGTTTCACGAAAGCTGCTCAAAGTCTGAATATGACACAACCAGCTGTGAGCCACGCTATATCTAGTATTGAATCAGAATTAGGCGTCACACTAATCATTCGTGATAAGAGAAAAGGATTAATTCTTACTGATGTCGGGAAACGCATTCTTGTTCATATTCGAGAGATTTTGAATGGGATAGAAAAGGTGGAACAAGAAGTAGCAGCAGAAAAGGGACATGAAGTAGGGACAATTCGTATTGGAAGTTTTCCGAGTGCTTCCGCATATTTCTTGCCTAAAATCATTAACATCTTTCGGCAGAAATATCCGAACTTAGAGCTGATCCTTTATGAAGGAACACTTAAGGAAGTAGAAGATTGGTTATTGTCTCGCGCCATCGATATTGGGATCGTTATTCTTCCAAATGAAGAAATGGAAATTATCCCATTGACGAGGGGGAAAATGGTTGTGGTACTACGAGATGATCACACCCTATATAAGAAATCAGCTATTACAATACAGGATTTGAATAACGAACCAATCATTATTTTTAAAGGGGGATATGAACCTCCGATTATCGATATGTTTAAACAAGCCGGAGTACCGCTCCGCATTGAATATGCAGTTTCTACCGTAACGACATCATTAAATATGATACAAGAAGGGCTAGGTTTGGCCATCTTAGCTGAGTTATCCTTATCTAATCTACCCCCGAATGTTCGAACCCGAGAGCTAGAACCACAAGTTTGGAGAGAAATTGGTTTAGCTGTCCCTTCATTAAAGGAATCATCGCTTGCAGTCCAATTATTTATTGAAGAGGTGCAAGAACTGTTTTCTTTGTAGAATAGGCTTATCCCTTATATGAAGGGGGGCCTTTTTCTTTATTATTTTCTGCCCAAATTGTACGAGAAATGGAGGTTTAAAATAGATAGGAGTAAAAAAGTAAGTGTTTTTTATTAGAAAAGGTTGACTTATAGTTATGTTGTAACTATAATGATTACATCGAGGTGGTGATCATTATGAAAATTAGTAGCCGCTTTTCTATAGCTGTGCATATTTTATCTCTCTTGAAGAATAATCCACCTTCTATGTGTACCTCGGAATTTATGGCGGAAAGTGTAAACACAAATCCGGTTGTAATTCGAAAAATAACATCATATTTAAAGAAAGCTGAATTTGTTTACGTACGACGTGGTACAGGTGGAGCTGAATTATTACGGAATCTAGCTGAAATTACGTTGCTAGATGTATATCATGCAGTAAATGTAGTGGAAGAAGAGAAGCTATTCCATATTCATGAGCAGCCAAATCCTGCTTGTCCAATAGGAGCAAATATACAAGGTGTTTTAGAGGTTATTTTAGTTCAAGCACAAGAGGCAATGGAACAAATGCTCAACAGTATTACAATGGAACAATTAGTTACATCATTACAAAATAAGATAAATGCTTCAAAGCAACTAGTAAGTAATTAGATGCAATTCTCTATAAAAGAGAGTGCATATTTTTTTTCCCAAGTTGTAACTATATAAGTTACAACTTGGGGGTGATAAAAAGAAAGGCAAGGTGTTATAAAATGACTGTGAAAATTAAAGTGTATTCTGATTTTATATGTCCATTTTGTTTTTTAGGAAAAGGTCCATTAGATGAAGTCGCTCAGGAGAAAGATGTAGAAGTAGAATGGATGCCATTTGAATTACGCCCAAGTCCATATTCGAAAATTGATCCATGGAACGAACCTGACAAATTGGGTTCATGGGATTCTTTTATTCTTCCTACCGCAAAAAAATTAGGAATTGACATGCGTTTACCACGTGTTTCTCCTCATCCATATACACATATGGCTTTTGAGGGATATCATTTTGCAAAGGATCATGGAAAAGGAAATGATTTTCACCACAGAGTGTTTACAGCATTTTTCCAAGAAGAACAAAATATTGAAGATATCGATGTACTAACGAAATTAGCAGGTGAAGTGGGACTTTCTGAAAGTGCGTTTAAAGAAGCTTTAGTGTCTCGAAAATATAAAGAAACACATCAAAAAGCTATGGAACATGCTTATGAAGAAGCTCAAATTATGGCTGTTCCAACCGTTATGATTGGAGAAGAAGTAATTCAAGGACTTGCTAGTAAGGAAATGTTAGAACGAGTTATCGATAAAGAATTAGAAAAGGATAAAACAAATGCATTTGATGGCATGCAATGTACGACTGATGGATATTGCTAATACTAGCTATTAGTGGCACTACTCGTACTTGAACTATTAAATCAATTTGTTTCAATCAATTATTTTTAATAAAACATACATTGGAGGAATTAAAATGTCAGTAACTACAACAAATTTAAAAGAAGCTATGATGAACCGTCGTTCAATCCGTAAGGTGACAAAGAATGCAAATATTACAAAAGAAAGAATAAATGAAATTGTAACAACAGCTTTACATGCACCATCATCTTTTAATATGCAAAGTGGACGTATAGTTGTATTAATGGATACAGAACATGAAAAGTTATGGGATCTTGTAAAAGAAGCACTTCGTCTCCGCGTACCAGAAGAAAATTTCGGCGCAACAGTTGAGAGATTACAAGGTTTTCGTGATGGAGTAGGAACAATCTTATTCTTTGAAAACCAAGAAACGGTAGAGCAAATGCAAGAAAAAGCACCATTATATAAAGAGCAATTCCCATATTGGTCTCACCAAGGAAGTGCAATGTTGCAATATGCTGTATGGATGTCATTATCTGCAGAAGGAATTGGAGCATCCCTGCAACATTACAATCCAATTATCGATGCAGAAGTAAAACAAGCGTGGGATATTCCGGGGGAATGGAGTTTAGTAGCTCAAATGCCATTTGGTGAACCAAATGAACAACCAGGTGAAAGAACATTCTTACCTGCCCAAGATGTTGTGAAATTTTATTAAATCTTACAGGAAAGCGTAGGGAAGACTGTATGAATGAACGAACAAATTTAGAAATTATTCGCAGTACGTATGAAGGGCCATCTTCTTCAAATGCGCAACACTTAATGGATGCTCTTTCAGAACAGGTAGAATGGACAGAAGCAGCTGGTTTTCCATATGGCGGAACGTATATCGGCGTAGAAGCAGTGATGGAAAATGTATTCAGTCGTTTGGCATCCGAATGGAACGATTATAAAGCAAGCGTGCATACGTATCATCAAGTGGAAGGGAAAGACGTTATTATCGCTGAAGGTGTATACTCTGGCATATATAAACAGTCTGGAAAAGCATTTCAAGCAGATTTCGTACACGTTTGGGAATTGAGTAATGGAAAAGTTGTAAAGTTTAAACAGTATGTAGATAGTCATACTGTTCAAAAAGCAATGGCATTGTCGTAAGCATCAGTTTGAATTTTAAAAAAAGAAGCTATTTTGAATGTTTATTTCAAAATAGCTTCTTTTTTTATTGGCTCCGTTAAATAGTTCTGTTAATATTCAATTAAATTGAAAGAATGTTCTATTGTGTTTGTAACTGGTGCAACGTATGCTAGGTTAACCTTATTAAGATTTAGTATTTAGAAAAACGTCTTATTGAACAAACGGGACAGTTTAGTTGAAGAAAGAAAATTTCATACTAAAGGGAGTGGGAGAATGTTTCCTATACTAGAAACAGAACGGCTAATCTTGAGAGAACTGACAGAATATGATGCACAAGATATTTTTAATTGCTTTTCTAACGAAGATGTCCTACGTTATTATGGACAAGGCCCATTGACAAGCATAGACCAAGTAAAACAAATTGTTGGGGTTTTTGCAAGGAACTACAAAGAAAACCAAGGTATTAAATGGGGAATAGAAATAAAAGGCAAGGAAGGAATTATCGGAACAATTGGATTTCAGGCGTGGTCTTCTGAACATAAGAGAGCTGAAGTCAGTTATGCACTTTTTCCTGAAAAATGGGGAAATGGATATGCTACTGAAGCTGTTTCCGAAGTTATATCATACGGTCTGAAAGAGCTTGGTTTAACTCGTATTGGGGCTATTGTCTTTATTGAAAATGAAGCATCAAACAAATTATTAACAAAACTAGGCTTTGAAAAAGAAGGAGTTCTGAGAGATTATATGTATCAAAATGGTGTTCCATATGATGCGAATGTTTATTCCATATTAAAAACGAGTTAGTAGATGGGTTGCTTACTAGGGCGTAAAATAAATTTACCATCATCTAAAACTAGAAGCTCCAAACTGTAATATAACTGAAAGAGTCCTTCATTTGAGGGGCTTTGTTTTTAATCCCGTATTAACGAGCAGCTCAAAGTTCTACAAGAAGCAAAGAAGTTAGGTGGGAGATAAACTGCTCGTAAAAGCTCGATTAGTTGAACTTTATGAGAAAATCACGTTGTTATAGAAAGAACGGGGGACTTTCATATAAATGAAGTCTCTTTTTTTGTTGTTTAAAATCAATAATACGCTTTAACAGAGTATTTTTATCCCGCATTAACGGACTGTAAAACTCCCACCTCAAAACTTGAGGATTACAAAGAAGTTTAGGTGGGAGATAGACAGCCCGTAAAAGCCCGATTGGTTCAACTAATAATCAGTGGGGGATGAAGAAAACCCCCACTGATTAAAGTTTCACTTTATTAAAAGTAATTATATGAAAGAGTAAGGATTTTCATTTTAGGGAAGTAATACAGAAAAACATACCTTGTTTTTGGCCAGCTAAAAATAAAATTCGTAGTTCCTATTAAAGATTAAAAAGGATGTGTAGTATGAACAAAGAGAAAAAGTATACAGTTGTTGGTACAGATATTGAAGAGGTGAAACATCTTAATAAACATTCAGGTTTAACTTATAATCAAGCAAAAGAATTATTAGCGAAACGGATAAAACATAAGTAGGTATACGTTTTTATAAAAAAAGTATGAGACTAAAGAATATTGATTTCACAAATATTTTTTGGAGGATCTATTCCAAGTCTCATACTTTTTTATTTTTTTATAAAGATAATCAAAAGGTATTTGTAGTCTAACGTTTTGAAAAGAAGAATAAAAAAGAGGATTCTTTCAAAGTAAAGGGAAAGATTATCTTGATTATTTCATAAAATGTTTTAGAATAGGTTTTTTGTAAAAGAATGGGAAAGATAGAATTTCCATCGGCGGGATTGTACTGCTCATTAGTGTAGAATAAATGGAACATGAAGGATTTGGAAGGGGAGATGGAGTCTAAATGATGCAGATGAAAAATTTCTTTCAAAGTAAAGTGTTTCAGAAATTACTCATATTAGGTTTCTTAGCCCTTTTATTATACGGGCTAAAAAGTATGATTCATTTAATATTAATCACTTTTATTCTTATATTTTTAATGGATCGATTTCAAAAGTATATCTCTCGGAAACTTGATCATTTTGTTTTGATGAATCGAAAAATCATTATCGCCTTTTTATACATTGTATTAGTAAGTGGGATTGTCATTACATTGTATAAATATTTACCTGTGATTATGGTTCAAATTTCACAATTAATTTATCAGTTTAATGTATTTTATAAGCATCCTCCTGATAATGAAGTGGTCAAATATGTAATTGCTACAATTGATCAGATGGAGGTATCAAAATATATCGAACAAGGTGTAGATGTGATCTATCAATCGGTAGCTAATATTGGGAAAGTGAGTTTGCAAATTTTACTGTCTCTTATCTTAAGCTTATTTTTCTTATTAGAAAAAGAGCGTATCATTACATTTACCTCTAAATTTAAAGAAAGTAAGCTTGCTGTTTTCTATCATGAGATTGCGTACTTTGGGCAGAAATTTGCACGTTCGTTTGGAAAGGTTATTGAAGCACAATTTTTAATCGCGATTGTAAATTGTATACTTTCCTTCATTGCACTGTGGATTTTAGGATTCCCGCAGCTTCTTGTATTAACAGTTATGATTTTCTTGCTTGGTCTCATTCCGGTTGTAGGCGTCATTATTTCGCTATTCCCACTTTGTATTATCGCTTATAATATCGGTAGTATTACATATGTGGTGTATATATTAATTTTTATTACAGCTATTCATGCATTTGAAAGTTACTTTTTAAATCCGAAATTTATGTCTGCAAAAACGAACTTACCAATTTTTTATACTTTTATGATTCTCATATTTTCGGAACACTTTTTCGGAATATGGGGACTTATTATCGGGATTCCAATCTTTATATTTTTACTTGATGTACTCGAAGTGAGAAATGAAGAGGAAGATCGTGTAAATCAGGGTATAGATCAATAATATATAATAGCCTGAGCCGAATAATATATTTCGACTCAGGCTATTATGCTGCTTATGATTCAGCAGGGAACGGTTCATTTGTTTGTCTAGTTATAAATTATTTAAAAAATTTAATACGTTCTTCTGTTGGTTTAAATTCTTTATCACCAGCTGGAGCAACTGGTTTACCAAACGGCATTTGAGCAATCAAATTCCAGCTGCTTGGAATATTCCATTCTTTTTTCACTTGATCGTCGATAAGAGGGTTATAGTGTTGCAGCGTTGCGCCAAACCCTTCAAGTTCTAAAGATGTCCAAATGACAAATTGAAGCATACCAGATGATTGTTGTGACCATACCGGGAAATTATCTTTATATAGAGCAAATTTCTCTTGTAAATATTCAATTACGCTGTTGTCTTCAAAAAATAATACTGTACCATAACCGTTTCCAAATGCTGTCATTTTTTCTTCTGTTGAACTAAATTGATCAGCAGGTACGATTTCTTTCAATGTGTTTCGTGTAATGTTCCACAATTTATCATGTTGTTCACCTAGTAACACGACTACTCGTGCACTTTGTGAATTAAAAGAAGAAGGGGTATGTTTTACAGCATGATTCACAATTTCTTGAATACGTTCGTCTGAAACGACTGTATCTTTACTAATTCCGTAGATAGAACGTCTATCCGCTATAGCAGAATAAAAATCTTTTTTTGTATCTTCTGCACGATTTACTTCTTCTTGACTAGCTGAACTTCCGAATAATTTATTTAAAAAACTCATTTTATGCACCACCAAATTTTATTTTTTTCATTTTTTCTATTTATATAACTTCTTTAAATACATAATTGGATATGATTACCTGAGGGATCTTTTGTCACAATGACTCCATCTTTTGTTGTTACGGATGCGCCGATTTCTTGAAGGCGCTGTACAGCTTTGTTTCGTGTTTCCTCATCAGGGAACAAGAGTGAAAAATGTTTTAATCCCACACTGTTTGCCGAAGGAGCAGGTGCACCAACACCATTCCATGTATTTAAGCCAATGTGGTGATGGTATTTTCCTGATGAGATAAACAGTGCTTGATGACCGTATCTGTTCACAACATCAAATCCAAGACCAGCACAATAAAATCCCTCTGCTTTGCCTAAATCTGAAACATGTAAATGGATATGTCCCATTACTGTACCACTTGGGAAACCCTTCCAAGTTTCTCCGTTTGCTTCTGATAAAATGTCATCCGCGATAGGTTCAGTTGTCATTGCTACTTGTCCGTGATTCCATTCCCATGTTTCATCGGGACGGTCTACATAAATTTCAATTCCATTTCCATCAGGATCCGCTAAATAAACCGCCTCACTTACAAGGTGATCGGAAGCCCCTTGTAATGGATAATCCGATTGGATGAGGTGATTTAATACCTTTGCTAAATCAGAGCGCTGTGGTAATAAAATTGCAAAATGGTATAAGCCAGTTGTACGTGGTTGCTTAGGAAATACATCTTTTGGTTGTTCAATTGTTAAAAGTGGCGTTTTTCCATCAGCTGTTAGCACAGCTTTTGTTTCTGATTGCTCGAGTAATTGGAATCCTAATTTTTCTTTGTAAAACGCAAGAGAGCGTTCTAAATCGGCAATTAATATGTGAACGTGACTTACGAAAGTATAAGGATGACGTTGGAATTTCATCATTGCTCCTCCTTTGATGATTAAAATGTTAGTGATGTAACAATAATTAAAATTTATCACGAAAAACATTAAATGTTATTTAATTACTTTATGTAAGTTAGTATAGAATTGTATTTAAATTATGTCAAGTACATTACTAAAAATAATTTAAAAACTTGTAAGAACACAAAAAAAGAATTGAATGATGATGTGTGAGTGATTTCTTTCTGAGGATATATATGACAGGAGGAGGTGAATTTTTAGTGAAATGAAAAAAGAAGCAGCTGAGCCGCTCCTTTTTATAACTTTATCCCGCATTAACGTGCAGTAAGACCCTCACCCCAAAGTTCTGAAAGAAACAAAGAAGATAGGTGGGGGATAATTGCGCGTAAAAGCCCGATTGGTCAGGACTAATAATCAGAGAGCGATGAAGAAAACTCCCACTGATAAAAGTTTCACGTTATATTTTACATAAACAACGTCATAAAAAATGCCTTCTGAAAATAAGAAGGCATAATAAATTAGAAATCCTATGGACGAGAAACGAAGTTTACTTTAAAGTATTGGTGACATTGTTTCTTTTAGTACTTGTACAGAGTGATCGAATTTCAATTCTTCTTCTTCACTTAATTCAACTTCTAAAATTTCACGAACTCCTTGACGATTAATGACCGAAGGAACACCGATATAAACATCATTTTGCCCATATTGCCCTTCAAGATAAGCAGATACTGTTAATACACTGTTCTCATTATTTAAAATGGCTTTTGTTATACGTAAAAGCGACATGCCAATTCCATAGTACGTCGCACCTTTACGCTCGATAATGTGATAGGCAGCGTCACGTACCTTAATAAAGATTGCATCTAAATCGGTTTGATTATGCTGATTGTCTTTTTCAAGAAGGGTTTGTAGCTTTTGAATCCCAATTGATACATGACTCCATACTGGAAGCTCCGTATCACCATGTTCACCAATAATATAAGCGTGAATATTATGAGGGCCTATATTAAAATATTCCCCTAACATATAGCGGAAACGAGCAGAGTCAAGAGTTGTACCAGAACCAATCACACGCTCTTTTGGTAATCCAGATTCTTTCCAAGTTACATATGTTAAAATGTCAACTGGGTTAGTCGCAATTAAGAAGATACCATCAAATCCAGTTTCCATAACGCTCTGAACGATTTGTTTAAAGATTTTAGCATTTTTTTCAACTAAGTCTAAACGAGTTTCGCCTGGCTTTTGTGGTAACCCTGCAGTAATCACAACAAGGTCTGCATCTTTGCAATCTG
Source organism: Bacillus sp. DX4.1 (assembly GCF_030348195.1). NCBI lineage: Bacteria > Bacillati > Bacillota > Bacilli > Caryophanales > Bacillaceae > Bacillus > Bacillus sp. DX4.1. The sequence goes on from NZ_JAUCFT010000008.1 coordinate 1,967,227, forward strand.
CATAGCTGCCTTTCCATACTTTTGTTGGCGCTGGTGCAAAGGGAACTGCATGACTTAAGTCCATTGCTTCTCCTTCTGCTTTTGCTTCGTTTACATCAACAAGAACAAATTCTTCCACGACACCTTGGTTAATCATACAGTATGCATAACTACAACCGACAGCTCCTGTTCCAATTAAAACTACACGATCGATACCTTTTTTCATTTTAAAAATCCTCACTATTTCATTTATTTTCGTCTCATGTTAACTTAAATCGTATCTTCACGATATTTTTTACACGTACTCTAGTTCTTTCAAGTTTAATGCAACAGATTCTACATATAAGAAAAATATAGCATATCCAAAAATAGTTTATTCCACTTTAAAAAAGATATTCAATTGTTTCAAAAACACCTGTAGTGTACACTCTTAAACGGGCAGAATTACTCATAGGCATCTTTTTCCTTGAATATAATGCAATGAAGTCCTTTTGAAGAGGAGTAAATAAGGATGCCTCATAACATGAGTGAACAATTAACAATGGAACACATGCTTCACATCATTAAAAGTGGTCTTCATAAGTCACAAGTTCCCAAACATATTATTATTGTTGGCGCAGGGTTAGCAGGGCTAGTTAGCGCATCTTTATTAAAAAACGCTGGGCACAAAGTTACGATTCTTGAAGCGAACAGTAGAGTAGGGGGTAGGGTGTATACACTACGATCTCCTTTTAGTAATGGTTTATATTTTAATACAGGACCAATGCGTATTCCTGAAGTGCACGCTTTAACTTTAGCGTATATTCATAAGTTTCATTTACCTACAAATATTTTTATTAATCGAACTCTTATGGATATCATTTACGTAAATGGTATTACAACACGCCTCAGCATATTTGAACAAAACCCAAGTGTTTTAAAATATCCAGTTAGTCCAAATGAAAGAGGGAAAACAGCTGAAGATTTAATGTCTTTAGCACTACAACCAATTCTGGATTTTATTAAACAAAATCCAGAAAGAAATTGGTCGATTGTAGAAAAACAATATAGAACATATTCATTAGGTTTCTTCTTAAATTCCTATTTTTCAGATGGTGCAATCGATATGATTGGTGTACTTCTTGATATGGAAGCGTATATGGGGATGTCCCTAATTGAAGTACTGCGAGAATTGGTATTCTTTACATCAACAACGAAGTTTTATGAGATAACAGGCGGGATGGATGCATTACCTCAATCATTTTTACCCCAGTTAAAAGAAGATATACGGTTCTATCACAAAATGACAAAGATTATACAGCATCATAATGGTGTTACCATTCAGTCTAATCATGAGCAAACTTCAGAACAATTTATGGTGATAGGTGACCTTGCCATTATAACAATCCCTTTTTCTACATTACGTTTTGTAGAAGTTGAACCATACCCTTCTTTTTCTTATTACAAAAGAAGGGCGATTCGTGAACTTAACTATATGGCTTCAACAAAAATCGCAATTGAGTTTAAAAACAGGTTTTGGGAAAGAGCGGGCCAATACGGTGGTAAATCTATAACGGACCTACCAATTCGATTTACGTATTATCCGAGTTATGGTATTCATACAACAGGAGCTGCTGTGGTTTTAGCAAGTTATACATGGGCAGATGAAGCTTTGACATGGGACAGCCTATCTAATGAAGATCGTATTCGCTATGCTTTAAAAAATTTGGCGAAAATATACGGAAATCAAGTCTATACTGAATATGTATCAGGCGCATCTTATAGCTGGAGCCAAAACCCTTATTCCTGCGGGGCATTTACAGCTTTTGAGCCAGGACAAGAATTGGAATTATATCCTTATATCCCGACACCTGAGGGAAGGGTGCATTTTGCGGGTGAGCATACGACACTTACTCATGGCTGGATGCAGGGGGCGATTGAATCTGGAATCCGTGTTGCATATGAAGTTAATAATTTGCCAAAATGATAAATACCGAATCGGAAAAAAGATGTTGATGTAACTGAAAGCGTCAGACTTAGTCAGTTATAAATCAGACGCTTTCGCAATTTTTGAAAGTAAACATAACAATGCTTAATATTATACATTTGGAAGAGAGATTCACTTCTTTCTAATACGTCTTTTACATATGATTGAAAAGATGCGCGTGTTTTGTTTACAAATAAAATTTGTTTTAATAAAATAGTTAATATAAATCGTAATAATTACGCTTTATGATAAAGGTGGAAAGTAGTTCAAATCTTAATTAGAAACGAAGAAATGGATGGTTGGTAATATGAACAAAGTAGAAATTCATATATTAGGTGGATTTTTAGGCAGCGGGAAATCAACGTTACTTCAAAATCTTTTGATTGCGGAAAAGCAGAAAAATCGAAAAGTTGCTGTATTAATGAATGAAATAGGTGAATACTCGGTAGATACAGATATTGTAGGAAGAGAAAATATATTGAGAGAACTTTTGAAAGGCTGTATTTGCTGCACAATGAAAGATGAGTTAGAAATTCAGCTACATTCCTTGTATCAGGAAGAAAGACCAGACGTTATTTATATCGAAACGACTGGGGTTGCTCATCCAATAGAAGTACTAGATGCTTGCCTTGCGCCTATTTTAGCTCCTTATATTGAAGTAAAGTCAATTATCGTCGTACTAGATGCAATAAGATGGAAGAATCGCGAAACTTTAAGCAAAAGCATACAACAACTTCTGAACGAACAAATCAAATATGGAAGTCATATTCTTATCAATAAAGTAGACTTGCTAACAGAAAAAGAGAAGAAGCATATTTTAGATGAAGTAGCTTTGATAAATGCAAATGCAAAATTGTATGAAACACAGTACTGTAATATATCTTTAGATGATTTAGAAGAAGTAAAACCAGAACGAAATGAAGAACATGAAAAATTACATGTAAAACAGCATTTGCATATTCAAACAATGACGTATCAATTTACAAAATCAATTGAGCAGGACAAACTGTACGAGTGGCTCTCAAATTTACCTGAGGCAATTTATCGTGTGAAAGGGTTTGTGAAATTTCATGGTGATAAGTATCCAAACTTATTGCAATATTCATTTGGTGTGCCATCGTTATTAGAGCAGGACTTTGGTTTTCCTACGAACCTAGTGATTATTGGAGAAAATTTAGATAAAAAGCAATTGATGGAAGAGCTAAAGAGTTTGGAAAATACATCAATTTGAGTAGCGAAATATGAAAGTGAATATTATGTTTAGTAATTCATGATAAAACAAAAGATGAAACACCTTGCAAATAAAGAAGTTTATCTTTATCCCGCATTAACGGGCTGTAAAACTCCCACCTCAAAACTTGAGGATTACAAAGAAGTTTAGGTGGGAGAGAAACAGCCCGTAAAAGCCCGATTGGTTCAACTAATAATCAGTGGGGGATGAAGAAAACCCCCACTGATTAAAGTTTCACTTTATTTGCAAGGTGTTTTTTATGCTTTTTTATATAGCTATAGGTGCCCCTTGAAAATTATGAAATTTGGCGAAAATAAATAATTGTTAATTGAGCTCGAACTTTGAAATTGAATGGAGTGTAATTTGATAAACAAATCGATGAGGATTCTAAAACAAGTTAATGAATGAATTCTAGACTGTTTGGGAAAGATTTTACTTCAAGGTAAGCCATATCAATCCTTAGGGAGTTAAAGTATAGTGGTGAATGTGTCTGAAGATGAGAAGTCAAATGTTTTGTTACAAGGAGAATAAAATGAATAAGAAATACAGTTTTAAAAGAACTGTTTTATTTCCAGCTTCTATGGCTGTCCGTTTATATGACTTAAGAACTTTAGTGAAAAGAAATAATACAATGAAGAAGAATCCTTCTAACCTTTGTACACTATTTGCTAAGCGTAAGAGAATTGAAAATTTCCGTAGTCTTTACAAAATATATCCTGCTCAGAAGGTAAAACGGAAAGGGCCTGTATTTCAATTTGATTATGATTTGAAAAAGATGTGTATGATGTATAGTTATAATGGAAAGCAATCTACTCTTGACGAATTTCTTAAACGAACGATGACTACAGGTTTTTTAGCTATTAAAAACGATAAAATTGTAAACGAACGGTATTTACATGGGAATACAAGTAGTTCTCTTAACACTTCATGGTCCGTTACAAAATCCGTTATATCCGCTTTAGTCGGTATAGCAATTGATGAAGGATATATAAAAGGGGTACATGAACCTATCATAAGTTATGTTCCAGAATTAAAAAATTCTGGGTATAAAAATGTCTCTATTAAAGAAGTTTTGCAAATGAGTTCAGGTATTCACTTCAATGAAAATTATAATGACTGTTCTTCTGATTTCTACATGATCATACAGGAACTATTTGGTGAAGGGCAAAGTATGAACCAGTATGTTTCTCAATTGGATTATCAAGAATTTCCCAGGATATTTTCTTATAAAAGTATTGATACACAAGTACTAGGCATGCTTATTACGAAAGCAACTGGACAGAATCCAGCACAATATTTGCAAGAAAAAATATGGGAACCACTTGGAATGGAATGTGATGCATTTTGGAATACAGATTATGATGGAAATATACTTGCTTATTCTTTCCTGAATGCTACTCTTAAAGATTTTGCGAAATTTGGACTGCTCTACTTACATAACGGAAACTGGAAAGGAAAACAAATTATTTCACAGAAATGGGTTCGTGAGTCTGTTATACCAGAAAGGCATGATCTCCTTAAGGATACTCGTTCTAATTTTACTGATAGCTATCAATATCAATGGTGGATACCAGGACCAAATTATATAGACGGAGAATTTCTTGCGATAGGAATTTGGGGACAGAGCATTTATATAAATCAGCAAGAAAATCTTGTCATTGTTAAAACAAGTGTTGATCCTAATTTCGAAAAACATCACTATGAAATGTATACTGTGTATCGTGCAATTGCAGATTTTTTACGGGAAGAATTTAAATAAAATAATAAACGAAACTTCACGAACAAATAGATTTTCTTATTTAAGTAGAGTAGAAGGGAAATTAGCTATTTTAGATTGAACTGTTTAGAACAATCAAGTGAAATATTAATATCCTGAAATGGGACTGACTCATGTTTTGAGTCAGTCCCATTTACTTATTAAACATTATTTTGAGCGTGTTATCCCACTATTCGTGGGCAGTAAGCCCATCGCTTCAAGATTCAGCTGGTACAGGATATACTTGGGCAGCAACTGTTATTAGGTGGAAAGGGTGAAGGATGTGAATTATATGTGTTTGGAGCATGTGAATGTAATGAATACTTCGAACAAGTGTATGAATATTTACAAATAAGTTGGAAGGTATTTGGAAAAATGTGGCGAATGTAAAGGTACTTCAGGAAATTTCATTTCATAGCAACAATTGATGTTGATAAAAGGGGAATGTCATTATTACGGATGGTTTGCTTCAATGTATTCAATTCTATAAGAAAGTAAATTATAGGGGGAATCATGATGTCAGCGAAAAAACGTAAGTGGCTAAAAATGGTGTTCACAGGATGTATACTTGGTTCACTGTTAGTAACAGCTGGGTGCTCTGGAAAAAAAGCAAGCACAGGTGATGAGGAAACGATTAAGGTTGGTGTTCTTGCTTCGTTAACAGGACCGCTTGAATCGTACGGAAAACAAACAGTAAACGGATTTGAGCTTGGGCTAGATTATGCAACTGGTGGGACAGGGAAAGTGGAAGGGAAAAAGATTAAGTTTGTTGTAGAAGATACGGAAACAAAAGCGGATGTAGCGGTTAAGAAGGCTACGAAACTTTTAGAAGAAGAGAAGGTTGACTTTTTAGTTGGATCATCAAGTTCAAGTGATACGCTAGCTGTTTTACCGTTGGCTGAAGAATACGAAAAAATAATGGTCGTTGAACCAGCAGTAGCGGATAGTATCACAGGTAAGAACTGGAATAAATATATTTTTAGAACAGGAAGAAATTCATCTCAGGATGCAATTGCTGGTGCTGCATCGATTGCTAAGAAAGACGTGAAAATTGCTACGTTTGCTCCAGATAATGCCTTCGGACGTGAAGGGATTGCGGCATTTAAAGCAGGAGCAAAGAAGTTAGGTGCCAATATTGTGAATGAGCAATATGCTGATACCAATTCCACTGATTTCACGGCAAATATACAAAATATTATTAGCTCAAAACCAGATTACTTGTTTATTGTTTGGGCTGGTTCGAATTCACCATGGAAACAATTAAAAGACATGAATGTGGAACAGCAAGGTATTAAAATTTCAACTGGTGCACCTGATATTCCTGCGCTAAAAACGATGGATGCGTTAGTTGGAATGCAAGGATTTTCAGTGTACTATCATACGCTTCCGAAAAATAAAGTAAATGATTGGTTAGTGGAAGAGCATAAAAAACGTTTTAACGGTACTGTTCCAGATTTGTTTACAGCTGGAGGCATGTCAGCTGCTATTTCAATCGTGGAAGCTTTAAAGAAAACGAAAGGCGATATAGATGTTGATACGCTTATTAAAAAGATGGAAGGTATGGAATTTGAAACACCAAAAGGAACAATGAAATTCCGTGCGAAAGATCATCAAGCTTTGCAAACACTCTATTCGATTACATTAAAAAAACAAGATGGTGTTGATTATCCAGTACCGGTTTTAGAGCGAGAATTAAAAATGCAAGAAACGGAGCCACCAATCCAAAATAAATAATCAGAATAATTAAAAATCAATCACGCATTGCCTTCTCTAATTACCTAGTTTTCATGGGGAGATAGGGTGTGATTGATGAGAGATTTCCAGCTGTGATAGAAGAAAAAACATGGCTGGAATTTTTACTTTATACAAAAAATACTTTGTGAGGAGGGCGTAGTGTGGATAAATTGCTAGAGACTCGCGACCTTTGTGTCTCGTTTGGAGAACATCATGTCATTAGAGACGTGAATTTGACGATACAAAAAGGAAAGCTTATTTCTATTATTGGGCCGAACGGAGCAGGAAAGACAACTTTATTTAATTTGTTAAGTGGTCAGCTTTCTCCGACAAAAGGAGAGATTTATTTTAAGGAACGTGACATTACAAAGTTATCGATTCCAGATCGAACGCGCCTTGGCATCGGACGTTCTTTTCAGCTTACGAATATTTTTCCAGAATTAACTGTTCTTGAAAATGTTCGGCTTGGTGTGCAGTCGTATGCGAAAGATTATTATAGTTTTTTCCCGAAACCGTTCCAGTATAAGCAGCAACAGGAAGAAGCGCGGCATTTACTTGAGGTTGTACTACTGAATGATAAAGAAGAAGTTTTGGCGAAAGACTTAGCTCATGGAGAAAAGCGAAAATTAGAACTTGCCATGCTTTTAGCGCTTAAAACAGATGTATTATTGCTTGATGAACCGACGGCTGGTATTTCTATTGAGGAGGTTCCTGCTATTCTACAAGTAATTGAAAATATAAAGAATAATAGTGAAAATACGATTGTGTTAATAGAACACAAAATGGATATGGTTCTTCATTTGTCTGATCATCTCGTTGTATTATTTCATGGGGAATTATTAGCAGAAGGTTTGCCAGAGGAGATTATGAAGGATCAGCGTGTGCAAACTGCTTATTTAGGGGGATTATACAGTGACACTATTAAAAGTGGATAATATAGAAACGTATTTAGATCAGTTTCACATTTTGCAAGGTGTTTCCTTCGGTGTCGAAGAAGGGACCATTACAGTCTTATTTGGCAGAAACGGAGCGGGAAAAACAACAACACTTCGTTCAATTATGGGTTTTCATACGATTTCTAAGGGAGAGGTTTACTATGGCGACGAGAAAGTAAACGGGTTATCTACACATACGATTTCGCGAAAAGGTCTGGGATATGTGCCAGAAAATCAAGGGATATTTCACGATTTAACGGTTGAAGAAACGCTTGCTCTTGCTCAAACGAAAAAAAATATTGAAACAGATGAAAAGGTGGACTGGATGCTTGAGCTCTTTCCGGATTTAAAAAGATATTGGCATAAAAAAAGTGGATTATTAAGTGGCGGACAAAAACAAATGTTGGCTATTGCACGGGCGTATATTAACAGTGAAGGCCTACTGCTTATTGATGAGCCGAGTAAAGGATTGTCTCCGATTATGATTGAAAAGCTGATGGTATCTATTTTAAAAATGAAAGAGAAAACAACTGTTTTGCTTGTTGAACAAAACTTTATGATGGCAAGTCAAATCGGTGATTATTTTTACATTATGGATAATGGAAAAATTGTGCATAGCGGTCTGATGAATGAACTGAAGGAAGATAAGGTAACATGTCATAAATATTTAGGGATTTCTTAATCTTAATACGGGGGGCATGGAAAGTGGATGTGCTGGTCAACTTATTTGTAAATGGTGTTTCGACAGGAATGTTGATTTTCCTATTAGCATCTGGACTTACGCTGATTTTTGGTTTAATGAGTGTCCTCAACTTTGCTCATGGCGGATTGTTTGCATGGGGAGCTTTTACAGGTGTATGGCTATTTAATGTAACAGGTAATTATATAATTGCATTACTTGGTGCCATCGTGATGGGAATGTTTCTTGGGTGGATATTAGAAAGATTTCTCATTCGTCCTGTTTATGGGAATCACGTTCGGCAACTACTTGTTACACTTGGTGGTATGCTCGTGCTCAGTGAATGTATTAAAGTATTTTGGGGACCAAATCCGATTGGAGCTAAATTGCCTTCTTGGTTACAAGGAAGCTTTACATTTGATGGGATTATATTAATTAAGTATCGCTTATTCGTTATTTTAATTGGTTTATTGATTTACATCGGACTTGTATTGCTACTTCGTAAAACGAAAATTGGGCTTATGATTCGTGCTGGTGTTATGGATAAGGAGATGGTTCAAGCACTTGGGATTAATGTGAAAGCTATTTTTTCTTTCGTGTTTTTATTAGGGGCTGGAATGGCTGCGTTAGGTGGTTTTCTTCTCGCTCCATATTCGGGTGTTATTTTTGCAGAAATGGGAATGCAATATGCAATTTTGGCTTTTATTGTTGTAATCATTGGTGGGTTAGGGAGTGTACAAGGCTCTGCTCTCGCATCTTTAATCGTTGGATTGGCAGGAGCTTTTACAGCATATTATGTTCCTGATTTATCGCTTGCTATAAATATGTTGATGTTGTTATTCGTCTTATTAGTCAAACCAACAGGATTAATTGGTGAAAAGGGGTGAGAGCGTTATGACCACATTTTCTAATCGGGGTAGATTATATTTCGGAATCGCAATGCTTTCTTGTTTGATGATATTCCCTTTTGTAAATGATTCACGGAGCATACTTATTTTGTTCACACAAATTTTCATCTTTGCCATTTTCGCTATGAGCTTTGATATTCTCCTAGGGTATACAGGAATTGTGTCGTTTGGACATTGTATGTTTTTTGGAATAGGGGCGTACTGTGTCGCACTCTTATTAGATCGTCAAGAGGCAACGGTAGCGAGTTTTTTAATTGGAATTACGATAGCAGTCATTTTATCGGGGATCATTAGTTATATTATTGGCATGCTTTCTTTACGATTGAAAAGCCATTTTTATACGATGCTAACACTTGCTATTTCCCAGTTATTCTTTGTGCTCGCTGAAAAATGGCGTACTGTAACACACGGGGGAGACGGTTTTACATTCCGTGTACCTGATATGTTTCGAGATCGTTTCACATTCTATTATATTACGCTAATAAGTCTAGTAGTTATTTTTCTATTACTACGACTGTTTACGAAATCTTCCATTGGAAAAGTACTAAAAGCTGTTTCGCAAAATGAACAACGTGTGGAGGCGCTCGGCTATAAGATTCTTCACTATAAAGTCATTGCAAGTGTTGTAGCTGGAATTGTGGCAGCGCTTAGCGGCGGATTATTTGTTGTCACACTCCGTTTTGTAAACACGACCGTTTTCTCGATTGAAATGACGCTAAATGCTTTATTGATGACGACGATTGGTGGTATTGGTACATTAGTAGGAGCGGTAGTAGGGGCAGGAATCATTGAATTTTTTAAGTATTATTTATCAGAGCTTGCTGCGCAGTATCCAATCTTTGAACGATGGACAATTTTCCTTGGTTTATTGTATATCATCGTCTTGTTAGGTTTTCCAACAGGATTGCTAGGAACAGTTAGGAAATTGACGAGCTGGAGAAGGCATAAGAAGAAAGAAAAGAGTGAGCAGGTCGAGCATAGTGCTTAATGCATTGGAAAACGGGACTCTCCGATTGGAGAGTCCGTTTTTTGTTGAAGGTAAGTACAAAAGTTTCTTTTTAAAATATTAAACTCATTATTAGTGTGCTATAAAAAATACCATTGATATAAGTATCTTCTTTCAATAAACCTTCTTCTTCAAATCCAACCTTCTTATATAACTCGATTGCTCTCGTATTATCCTCTCTCGTAACAAGAGTTATTTTTTTAGTAGTTCCGTTTGCTTGTGCCCACTCGATAAGTTCATTCATCAGTATTTTACCTAAACCGAACCCACAATGTTTTTCTTCTATAACAATTCCTAAAGTTCCAACATGTTTCGTTCTGGCCTTTCCATTAGAAGTAATGGACGCGATACTTACGATTTCATCATCAATTGTTGCTAACAAGATAATGGAATGACTTTCTGCTCTAGTAGATGCTAGGAAGCTTTCATAATCCGTTAACCCCATGCTAAACTCATTTTCCCCAAATGAAAGAAAATCCGTTTCTCCACCTACAATATTATAAAAATCTATCATACGCTTGGCATCTTCTTTTGAAACCTCTCGTATGAAAACTTCTTTCCCGTTTCTCAAACTTATTTTTTTCATGTATCTCAGCTTCTTTCAAATTAGTCTTGTTCATCATAACAGTTAAAAAAACTTTATGGCTATCATTTTTTGAATTTAAAAAAATTAATTTGTTCTTGACAGAATATCAATCAATTTCTTGTTTGAAAACATGGGCATTTTTTAGTGATAAAGTCAAGCGTTTTAAAGGGAGTCATGATTTTTTTCTAAGAAGAGATAGCTTTCATGTTTAAAAATCGTATTTTTACAATGTGAAATTCCTTTTTCAAAAAAATAACAAAAGACATATTTCCGACAAAATCCTGTCAAGAATACGTCAAAAATCCACTGAATTTATTATGCAAGTATATTATACAATTCGATTAACAAAGAAAATACTATGGAAATAGGGGAAAGTTAAATTGCATGAGTTGAGCTTACGTATTTTCATTGTTAGCTTGAAAATCTGAAAATTTTCATTTTCAAACAATACATACGTGAATTAACAATTTTGTATTTCCTACTGATTGAGTTTTTATTAATTAACATAAAGCATAAATATGGCTCAATCTATTTTTAATACATATAAAAAATGAAAAGGAAGTGATTTTAACATGGATACACTCGAATTGGCACGAATTCAATTCGCATCAACAACGATTTTTCATTATTTTTTCGTTCCGTTGTCTATCGGTCTAGTTTTTATCATTGCGTTAATGCAAACGATGTATGTGGTAAAAGGACAAGAAATTTATAAGAAGATGACGAAATTTTGGGCTCATATATTTCTTGTTAACTTTGCGGTTGGTGTTGTAACTGGTATTTTACAAGAATTCCAGTTTGGAATGAACTGGTCAACCTATTCCCGTTTTGTCGGTGATGTATTTGGACCATCACTGGCAATTGAAGGGCTTCTTGCGTTTTTCATGGAATCTACATTCCTTGGTCTTTGGGTATTTGGTTGGGATAAACTACCGAAACGGATTCACCTTCTATCCATTTGGCTTGTGTCACTTGGAACGATTTTATCCGCGTTTTGGATTTTAACAGCGAATGCGTTTATGCATGCGCCAGTTGGATATGAGATGGCTGATGGACGTGCACAAATGAATGATTTCTGGGCAATTATTCAAAACCCACAATTGTGGGTACAATTCCCACATACGATTACGGCAGCAATGGCAACAGGAGCTTTCTTCATTGCTGGTGTAAGTGCATGGAAAATTGCTAAAAGACAAGAGACAGAGATGTTTAAAAAGTCTTTCCGCATCTCAATTATCGTTGGAACAATTGCAACAGCTCTTGTGCTGTTCTTTGGTCATGCTCAAGCACAAAATTTAATTAAATCACAGCCAATGAAGATGGCAGCAGCTGAAGCTTTATGGAATACAAGCGCAGATCCGGCACCATTTACAGCTGTGGCAAAAATTAATCCAGAAACAAAGTCTAACTCATTCGAAATTCAAATTCCTTATATGTTAAGTTTGTTATCCTATGATAAATTTAGCGGTCAAGTGGAAGGGATGAATCAGCTTCAAAAAGAATATGAAGCAAAATATGGTCCTGGAGATTATATTCCACCGGTACGTACAATGTTTTGGAGTTTCCGAGCGATGGTAGCTAGCGGTACATTTATGCTACTTCTAGGCGTATACGGTTGGTTTTTATCAAAAAAAGATCGTTTAACAGAAAAACCATTGTATTTAAAGCTAATGGTATATGCAATTGCTCTTCCGTTTATCGGTAATACGGTTGGCTGGATTATGACAGAAATGGGGCGCCAGCCTTGGGTTGTATTTGGAGTAATGAAAACAGAAGATGCGGTATCACCAAATGTTACAGCGAATGAAGTACTGTTCTCTCTCGTTTCATTTACGACAATGTATTTGATTTTAGGTGGGATCTGTATTTACTTATTCGTTCGTCTAATCCGCGGACATGCCAATAAGAAAACACAAACCGATCATCATAGTCATGATCCGTTCGATAAGGAGGAAGAATATGTTGTCTCTTAATGAGTTGTGGTTTCTTATCATCTCTACGTTATTTATCGGGTTTTTCGTGCTCGAAGGGTTTGATTTTGGGGTAGGAACAGTCGCTAAGTTTTTAGGAAGAAATGATTTAGAACGACGTATATATATTAATACAATCGGTCCATTTTGGGATGCAAATGAAGTATGGCTTGTAACGGCTGGTGGTACGATGTTTGCGGCGTTTCCACATTGGTACGCAACACTGTTCAGTGGGTTTTATATCCCGTTTGTGTTTATGATACTCGCTTTAATTTTACGAGGGGTTGCGTTTGAATTCCGAGGAAAAGTGGATAATGTAAAGTGGAAGAATATGTGGGATTGGGCGATTCTTATCGGTAGTTTTGTTCCACCACTTCTTTGGGGAATTGCCATTACAAACTTTATGGTAGGCGTTCCAATCAATGAAAATAAAGATGTAGTAGGTGGCTTCTTACAACTGCTTCATCCATTTGCTCTACTTGGAGGTTTAATGTTCGTTCTCTTATGTGTAGTTCATGGTTTGCAGTTTATTACGCTTCGAACAACTGGAGAGCTACAAGAACGTGCGCGAATTGTTGCAAAAAAAATGGCACCCGTTACATTACTTGCTCTTCTTGCTTTTGCAGGTGTGGGATTGCGGGAAACAGATATTTTTATCGCTCATGGAACAGGCTGGATTGCACTTCCATTAGGTGCATTCGTAGCGCTATTTGTATCTAGTATATTGAATAGAAAGAGACGCGATGGCTGGGCATTTTTTATGACAAGCTTAACAATTATTCTGCTTAGTGCAAGTGTCTTTATTGGTATGTTCCCACGTGTCATGATTAGTACACTTGGGGCAGCGAATGATTTAACAATTTATAATGCGGCATCAGGACCATATTCACTTAAGTTAATGAGTTACCTTTCACTTACGATTTTACCGTTTGTATTAGGCAATCAAATATGGAGCTACTACGTGTTTAGAAAACGTATTAAGCCTCAGGATCATTTGGAGTACTAATGAAACGAAAAAGAGGACTTCCGTCGTATCCTGGTAGCCGTTTTTTATATGTAATACTCAGTTTCATTAGTATTTTTGAAGCTTTGAGTATAATTGCACAAGCAGTATTTTTGTCGCGTACCATTACATTTTTGTTTCAAGGGACCCCCGTGCAAACCGTTTACAAGGAAATACTATTCTTTGCGATTGCTTTTTTTGTAAGACGTATACTTATACATGTATCACAATTTCTAGTAGAACGTTTTTCAGAAAGAACAGGACTAGCACTGCACGAACAATTAATACAAGCGTATTTCAAACTAGGACCAAGGTTTATACAAAAGAATGGAACTGGTCGTCTGGTGACCTTATCGATTGAGGGGATAGAACAGCTGAAAACATATATTGAGTTGACAATTCCTCGGATGATTCGAAGCTGCACCGTCCCAGCGATCCTTGTTGTATATGTTTTCACGCTAGATGCTACTTCAGCTGTGATTTTAGTTGTAACAATACCGATTGTCATTGTGTTTATGATTCTTCTTGGTCTAACAGCACAAAAAATGGCCGATAAGCAATACGACACCTACCGTGTGTTATCTAATCATTTCATTGATACGCTAAAAGGTTTGGAAACATTAAAGTACTTAGGAAAGAGCGGGCAGCATGAGGAGAAAATCGAGAAGGTTAGCAAGAGGTATCGAAAAGCAACGATTCGTACATTGCGAGTTGCTTTTCTTTCTTCTTTTGCACTCGATTCCTTTACAAGTTTATCCATTGCCTTTGTTGCGGTAGGACTTGGTATTCGTTTGATAGATGGTTCCATTATTCTGTTACCAGCTCTTACAATTCTTGTTTTGGCTCCAGAATATTTCCTACCGATTCGTCAAGTTGGAGCAAATTACCATGCGACATTGGATGGTCAAATTGCGATGGAGCAAATTGAAGATATAATCGAACAGCAAAAAAAAATGGTAGTTCCGAGGGCTGATTCCCGGATTTCCTGGGACCCTTTTAGTAGTATGGCATTAAGCAATATAACAGTTTCTAATGAAGAATCGGAAAAAACATTGTTACAGGATATTCATTTCTCATGGAAAGGTAATGGGGCTATTGGCATTATTGGGGAGAGTGGGGCAGGAAAATCGACATTCATCGATGTACTTGCCGGATTTCTTCAGCCGGACCATGGTAGCATTGTTATTAATGGCACTGAAACGAAATCGTTCACACGTGAAGATTGGCTGCAAAGTATTGCTTATATTCCGCAAACTCCATATGTTTTCCCGCTGTCTCTAGGGGACAATATCCGTTTCTATGAACCGAGTGCTACAGATGAAGAAGTGGAGAGAGTAATAGACGAAGTAGATCTTCGTTCACTTGCTGAATCCCTTCCGGAAGGGATTCATGAAAGAATTGGAGAAGGAGGGCGCATGCTTAGCGGAGGACAAGAGCAACGTGTCGCAATGGCACGTGCACTCCTCAGTAAAAAACCTATTATTCTATTGGATGAACCGACGGCTCATCTTGATATTGAGACAGAATTTGAGATCAAAAAAGAGATGCTTCGTTTATTCCAAGGGAAGCTTGTATTCCTTGCAACGCACCGTCTCCATTGGATGAAACAAATGGATCATATTCTTGTTCTAGAAAAAGGAAAGCTTGTAGAACAAGGAACATATGAAGAACTCCGAAAAAAACAAGGGACATACCAGAAATTAGTTGGCAATCATGTGGAAGGGAGGTAATACAAATGAAAAATTGGGTTCAACCTTATATAGAACAAAATAAAGGCCGCATGCTCCTGACCATTGCTCTTGGTGTTCTTGGAGTAAGTTCAGGTGCGATGCTCCTATTTATTTCAGGTTACTTAATTTCAAAATCTTCTCTCCAACCTGTCAATATTATGGTGGTGTATGTACCTATTGTGGCAACGCGGGCATTTAGCATTGGACAAGCAGTATTTCATTATATAGAACGATTGGTTGGACATGACGTCGTTTTACGAATATTAGAAAAGATGCGAACAAAATTATATCGCGTTATAGAACCACAAGCGTTGTTTTTACGATCACGCTATCAAACAGGAGACTTACTAGGTGTATTATCGGAGGATATTGAACATCTACAAAACTTGTATTTACGAACAGTATTTCCTAGTATACTTGCTCTTGCGATTTATAGTGTATTTGTTGGTGTTCTTGGTGCATTCGATTGGCTCTTTGCACTTATGATGGGGCTCATGCTAGCTGTCATCATTTTTCTAATTCCATTTGTATCATTAATGATGACCAAGCATCACCATGTTGCCTTAAAACAAGGGCGAAGTCGTCTATATCAAAAATTAACAGATGCTGTATTTGGTCTAGCGGATTGGCAAGCAAGTGGTCGAACAACTGAATTTGTAAAAGATTATTCAGAGCAAGACTTTGAACTGTTAAGAGTTGAAAAGAAAATGAAGCGTTGGCAACATATACGCGATGGACTCATTCACCTTACTGTAGGAATCGTTGTAATTTCTATGATTATATGGACAGGAGATCAAGCGCAATCAGAACAAATTGCATCAACGGTCATTGCAGCTTTTATATTAATGACATTATCAGTTACAAATGCATTAATACCTGTTTCAGATGCGATTGAGAGAATTCCATCCTATAGAGATTCATTAGTACGAATTACGAATGTGGAGGATGCTCCCGCTTTATCGTTTGAAGGAAAACATGTTTCTAAAGTAGAAAATATTTCTTTACAAACGCAGCAGCCAGTAGTCATTCAATTAGAGGATGTATCGTATCGGTATCCAGAAAGTAAAGAATCCGTACTGAAAAATCTTTCTCTCACAATTCCAGTAGGAAAAAAGGTTGCTATTTTAGGGAAAAGCGGAACTGGAAAATCGACGATGTTAAAGCTACTTACTGGGGCCTTGCATCCAACAAATGGCCGAGTTTTAATTGAGGGCAATGAGGCACATACTGATTTTTTAGCACAGTATGTTTCGGTACTAAATCAAAAACCACATCTATTTGATACAACGATAGGCAATAATATACGAATTGGTAGACCGGATGCAGAGGATAAGGACATATGGAACGTTGTTGAACAAGCGCAGATTTCTTCATTGATTTCTTCGCTTCCAGAAGGACTTCAGACAAAAATGCATGAAATGGGGAAAAGGTTTTCTGGCGGAGAGCGACAACGCATTGCCTTTGCTCGAACGCTCTTACAAGAAACACCTGTTATTGTACTGGATGAACCGACAATTGGTCTCGATCCTAAAACGGAATATGCGTTACTAGAAACGATGTTTACCGCTGCCAAAGATAAAACGGTTATTTGGGTAACCCATCACCTTGTGGGGATTGAACATATGGATGAAATTATTTTTCTTGAGAATGGTCAAATTGCGATGCAAGGGAATCATGAACAGCTTTTGGCAACAAATAAGAAGTATCGCGAGCTGTATGATATGGATAGAGGGGCATCAAAATAACTCTTTGAAAGATAGTTTATAATGATATTCCTTATTGTGTATCCGTAAAACAAAGATGGATCAGCGGGAAATTGTGGCGTAGTGTTTAGAACTATTCATATATAGGCAATACTTGAGCCATATGAATTGTTTAAACGAAAGGATGAGACGTAATGTTGGAGGATGGGGATATATATGAGGAAGATGGAACGATTTTAATTATGGAACCTTTAGATGAAAGAGGTTTCAGGAAATTTATATTAACGATACCAAAGTCCGTCTATGAAAAAGAAGAAGTTACGTTAAAATATGGAGCTGCCATAGGTGGTGGATATACAAATATCATTGATGAGATTATTGGTGTATACATGGAAGCAGAACAAGTAACGATTGTAGGATATGTAAGGAATTAGTATCCTCTATTCATGTTTATAATAACACGTGAATAAGTTGTGAGTGAATTAACATTTATTTGGAATCTAAATAAAGGGAAAGAATTAAATGTTAGTTTAGTGGGTGTTATTGTATCTTGAGTTCAACCATATTATAAAGAGGTGCTTTATCCATCTGGATAGAATAAAAGAAAGAGAATACTCAACACTTTATTTTAAAGTGTTGAGTATTCTCTTTCTTTATTTGGTGGGAAGGGAAGTAGTTAATTTAGGAGGGGTAAAGGAATGACAATGAATAAAACAATGTTATTTTTGTTCATGATGGTATTTGGTTTAATGGGTTGCTCAGCTATTGAAGAAGGAAAAAACTCCATCGATTATTTTCAAAAAGCTACAGAGTACGTCAATGAAGTAAGTAATTTTGCAAAGGAAGCCTCAGCTTTAGCAGAGAAGGCGATAAATGATGATGCTGCTCGAAAAGAATTAGAAAGCAAATTGCAACAAATTCAAAAGGACATCCCAGCTTTTAATGAATTAACACCTCCAGACGTAGCAAAAGATATTCACCAACAAATTGTTGGTTATAATGAAAAACTAAATTCGTTAATTGATACATCTACGAAAAAAATAGAAGAAGGGAAAATGGATTTAGCACAATTTAAGAATTCAGAGCTGATGCAGACGATTCAAAAAATAAAAAATCTCGCAGGAGAAGTTCAAAACTTGGGAAAATAAAGGAGTAGTTAACGAGTCAGTATAAAGTGTGAAAATGTAAGGAGAAATATTTGTATGTGTAAAATCCCCTTTAGATAGTACCTAAAGGGGATTTTGAATGTGTTCTAGTTACTGATATTAAATGCCGTGTTTGAGCAATGATCTTCTGTTTCACCTTGACGATTTGAAGGCCTAGTTGTTATGGTAGAATTTGAAATTGTTCTTAGTAGAAAAGGAGTTTTTATCATGAAAAGGTCAAGGTGGGGGCTAGTAGCGATACTATGTGTGATTATCTTTAGCGTATGCTGGTTCTTTTTCCATGAAAGAATACTAGAAAAGAAAGAAGAATCGGTTGCTCAAACAGAGACAAAAACAAAAGCGGCAGAAGAGAAACCGCAGGAAGTAAAGCCTGAAACAAAAGAAGAGAAACAACAGGAAGCACCACTAAAAAAAGTTGTTCCGCAAATTCCAGAGCCAATCGTTGAAGCGAAAGCAGCGGTGGTACTAGATGCTAGTGATGGAAAAGTAATCTATAAAAATAATGAAACAGAACCGCTTGCTCCAGCAAGTATGTCAAAAATGATGACAGCTTATATCGTGCTAGAAAACATCCATAAAGGTAAAATCCATTGGGAAGATCAAGTGAAAATTAGTGCGAAGTCCTCACAAACTGATGGTGCTGGAATCCCAGTGCAAATGGGAGATGTATTAACTGTTAAAGATTTATATCACGCCTTAATGATTCAATCTGCAAATAGCTCTGCCGTTGCTTTGGCAGAACACTTAGCGCCGACCGAAAAGGAATTTGTAGAATTGATGAATCAAAAAGCAAAGCAGCTAGAGTTATCAGATGGTACAATTTTTGCGAATGCCTCAGGCTTACAAGAAGCAGATGGAACGGAAACAAAGATGCCAGCAGCTGATGTAGCAAAGTTAGCGTATCATCTAGTAAAAGATTATCCAGAAATATTACAAGTTTCTCGTTTATCACAAAGCCAATTAGCATTTAAAAATACGGTTGTTACGAACACGAATAAAATGCTAAATCAGGCCAACCAGGGACTTTATATAGAAGGAATGGATGGATTGAAAACAGGCTTTACAGATAGTGCAGGCTATTGTTTTACAGGGACTGCAATGCAAGGAGATACGAGATTAATTACGGTTGTTATGGGGACGGATAGTAAAGATAAACGTTTTACGGAAACGCATAAGTTATTATCATATGGGTTTCAAATTGTTAAGTAAGTGAAGGGTTTTGGGGTATAATGTAAAGAAATCACCTTGTTTGAATCTCATGTTGAGAGGGGAATAGGGTGATTTTTTATATTATATAAATCCATTTTGATTTTTCGACATATAGCCGCGGCTATGGATACCAAAAGGTGACCTGCACTCGTTTCCTCTCTTTGTTTTCACTATGTCTGGGCAGGGAAAGGATCTGAACGCTTCTATGCATGGCCGGATGCTCTCTCCCACCTAAAAAGAAGGGTTTTATGTTGGTTTTTTAATTTGTATTTATATAGATATGTTTATAGCAAGTATCAGGACAAAGAATTGGATTTTCAATTTGTAGAAGTGAATGAAGTGTATGGTCCTTATTAAGGATGAGAAAAAGAATTGTGAAATTGAATGCATATTAAAAACCTACAAACAAAAAATAGTAGAAGTGCGTGTGTTATGATTTGAATTCTGTTTGTTGCGTAAATATAATTAATTTATAAACTTATTATTAATAAGTTGAAGAGGCGAAGATAGAAGGAATACATAAGTCTAATGCCTCATAACAAACAATTGGAGGGAATTAGTATGGCAAAAGATTTTTACACAGCGATTGAAGACAGAAGATCGATTTACGCAATTAGTAAAGAACAAGTGATTTCTGATGAAAAAATTCAAGAAGTGATTAATCATGCCGTAAAATATACGCCTTCATCTTTTAACTCTCAAAGTGCAAGAGTCGTTGTTTTATTAGGCGAACAGCACGATAAATTATGGAATATCACGAAAGAAACGTTACGAAAAGTAGTTCCTGAAAATAGTTTTGCACCAACGGAAGAAAAAATGAATGCATTTCGAAGTGGATATGGAACTGTTTTATTTTTTGAAGACAGCAAAGTAGTTGAAACACTTCAAGAAAAATTTGAATTATACAAAGATAATTTTCCAACTTGGTCTCAGCAATCATCTGGGATGCTTCAATTTGTTATTTGGACAGCGTTAGAAATTGAAGGGTTCGGTGCGACACTACAGCACTATAATCCATTAATTGATGATGGAGTGAAAAAAGAGTGGAGTATTCCGGACAATTGGAAATTAATCGCTCAAATGCCTTTCGGTAAACCAGTTGCACCAGCAGGAGAAAAAGAGTTTCAACCATTAGAAAGTCGTGTAAAAATTTTAAAATAACGTGATAGAAAAGGATTACCGATATCGGTAATCCTTTTTATAAATTGTTAGGGAATAATTAGCCTTCTGTTATCCAAATGTTTATCATATAAATTGGTTATTTAATAGCTATTTTATCAAGGGAATCCTAAAAAATCCATATTGTTTTGTCAGAGCCTACAAGATACGTAAGTAATCAATGATATTTTTCCCAATTAGGAAGAGCGTTACGATAATGAATAAAATCCGTACATAGGATACGCCTTTTTTAATCGCAAAGTTCGATCCCACAAAAGCACCAAGAATCATTGCCAGCCCCATTGGAATCCCATATGCAAAGTTTACGACATCTAAATATAGAAAAATAATGAGTGCGGCAATATTACTGCCGAAATTTAATACTTTTGCATTTCCTGCAGATTGAAGAAAATCAAATCCAACCATTAAGAAAGCAAATAATAGAAATGAGCCGGTTCCGGCACCAAAAAATCCATCATAAAATCCAATAATGAAAATAACGCAAGAGAAGAGTATCGCCTTCTTATAGTTCATGCCTCTATAACTCGCATCTTTTCCCCAATCTTTTTTCATAATCGTATAAATGGCAACGCCAATCAATAATACAAGTACTAACGGTTTTAATATTTCAGAAGAAATATGTTTCACGACAAAGGCACCAAGAACAGAACCTATAAATGTTAACGGAAATAACTTGGAGACTAATTTGAAATTAACGTTACCAGATCGAATAAATGAAATGGTACTCATAAGTGCTCCCATTGAACTTGCCAGTTTATTTGTGGCAATGGCTGTTGTTGGTGGAAGTCCAGTAAATAATAGTGCCGGTATAGAAATTAAACCGCCGCCCCCTACGACAGAGTCGATAAATGCAGCTAAAAATCCAGCAAGAATTAAGAAAAGCAGTGTATAAAGATTAATGTCCTCCATATGTATGCCCCCTATGTAAAAATAAAAGATATTAGTCACTACTTAAATAGTACCTATTATAAAGGGATATGTAAATGAAAACTTCAACAACTTTATTCATCCATTTACTAATTTTGTTTTTATAGTTACTATGATAGTAATGACTATCGTAAATGTTTTAGCAAATATAACTCTTATAGGAGGATTACAATGGACGATTTACTACAAAAAATTCAAATGCTCGGTCTCAATCAATATGAAACGAAAGCCTATGTAACGTTAGTTCGCCAAGGGGCTTCAAGTGCCTATCAAGTTAGTAAAAATTCAGGTGTACCTCGTGCTCGTATATATGAAATACTGAATGATCTTGAACAAAAAGGCGTAGTGATGAAAGAAGAAATAAATGAAGCTGTGCAATATTCTCCATTGCCAGTAGATGTTTTTTTAGAAGCAGTAAAGGAAAAATGGGAAGAAACATATGCGTATGTCGAAAAAAATTTAAAAGGGTTTGAGAGAGAAGAGCCAGAAGTTGATCCACGTGTGACCACTCTAAAAGGAGAAGAAAATATACTTGCTTTTTGCCGAATATTAATTCGCAGAGCACAAAAAAAAGTGATTCTATCTATGTGGAATCCAATGTATGAAAAACTCTTGAATGATTTACAAGCAAAACAGGAGGAATGTAGTTTAAAAGGAATCGTATTTCAAGTAGAAGAGCCTTTACCTGAATTAGAAGTTCATCGCCAGACAAGCTATGTCGATAATATCGGAAATCATAAATGGTTCATCTTGTCTATTGATGGAAAAGAGATGGTATATGGACATTCTATAGAGCAAAAAGGTAATGCATTTTACACAGATGATCCTGTGCATGTGTACTTACTAGAGAATTATATATGGCATGATATATTAGTGAATCGTTTAGTGAAAGATAATGAACAAAACATAGATTCTTGGATTGCGCCAGAAAGAGATAAGTTCTTTAAAATATAATCCTAATTTTTTAGAAAATTACAGAATTGTTAGTTCGGTGAACTTTGTAATGATAAGAGGGATGCTCATGTAGGTAACCCTTTTTGAATGGGAAAAATAGGTGTTAAAATCTTTTTATCTCGTATTAACGGACAGTAAGCTCTCATTAATGGAAGATTCACTCTATCCCGCAATAATGGGTGTGAACTCTCCATTATGAAAAAAATGTTGTATTTAAAGCTATTGATTGTTTTTTTACTCAGATTTCACACTATGTTCACACCAAGTTCACTTTAGTAATCTATAATTGATGGGGTAAAAATATAAAGCTCTTGTTAAAAAATGGAATTTCATATGTATTCAATACGTTTCGTTTTGTATATAATGAGTTCGTTTATTTTTAATGAGGAACAGTGGGGAAGGAAGTAAAACAACTTATGAAAAAAGTACTAGCAGGTTTAGCAGCAGCTTCTGTAGCTAGTGTGGTAGTTCCTGGAATGGATACTGCTCATGCACAAGTTCCAACAGATGCACTAAAAGAAATCGATGCACAAACGCAAACACAAAAACAAACAATTGAACCAACAGTAACTGAAACAAAAGCAGTGGAAACGAAATCTGAAATTAAATACACAGTAACGGCTGATGTATTGAATGTACGTACGGGTCCTAGTACGGGAAATGATATTATTTCTAAGGTACAAGAAGGACAAGTTCTACAAGTAACTGGTGAAGAAAATGGCTGGTTTAAAGTAAATGTAAATGGTAAAACAGGCTATGTAAGCGGTGATTTTGTAACAACTGGTGAGAAAAAAGGAACTGCTGTTCAACAAGGAACAGGTAATTATACAGTAAATGTTTCTTCACTTAACGTACGTACAGGCCCTAGCGCTTCTCATACAGTAGTGGGTACTGTAAATAAAGGACAAACTGTACAAGTTATTGGTGAAGTACAAGATTGGTTTAAAATCAATCATAATGGCGGAACTGGATACATCAGTAAGGACTTTGTAACAAAAGGCGGTACAAATACAAATGTAAGTACGGAAACAGAGAAACCAAGTAACAATGATATGACGATTCGAAAAGACGGATCATATGTTGTTGATACAGCTGCTTTACGTGTACGTACAGGCCCAGCTACATATAACGCTGTAATTGGTGGCGTATTGAAAGGTCAAACATTACAAGTTATTGGTGGAGAAAACGGCTGGTATAAAATTAACCACCAAGGAAGAACTGGCTATGTAAGTGCAGATCATGTTAAGTTTGTAAAAGGTGGTACAGAGAATGTAACTACGCCTTCTCGTCCATCTACTGGAAGTGAACAAGGAAATACACAAACAGAAAAACCGCAAACAGAAAAACCGACAGCACCATCTGGTAATGGATCATCAATCGTGTCTGTTGCACAGTCGTTAAATGGTTCACCGTATAAATATGCTGGTACGACACCTGCTGGTTTTGACTGCAGTGGCTTTATCTACTATGTATTAAATAAAGCAGGTCATTCTGGAAGCCGTCAAACAGTTGCTGGTTACTGGGGTAGCTTAACAAAAACAAGTAATCCACAACCAGGAGATTTAGTATACTTTGCAAATACATATAAACCAGGTCCTTCTCATCTTGGAATTTACCTAGGAAATGGACAATTTATTAGTGCAGAAAATGAACAAACTGGTGTAAGAATTAGCTCAATCAATAATTCTTACTGGAAGAGCCATCTATTGGGTTATTCAAAAGCATACTAAGAGAATTATATTCTTAAATAGTATAAGGAAAAGCTTTCTAGGAAACTAGAAAGCTTTTTCATATTTCTATCTTGGATCGTGTTGTTTCTGTTTGGATTATTTTTGATGTTTATAATGCATACAACATCGTATGCTAGTCCACCAAAAAAGAATACTTGAACATAAAGTAGTAGATATTGAAAGGGGCGATAGCTAGAGAAAGAAGAAAGGGCAAGTATAAAGTTGTCATAGTATGATGGTATATATGCATTGAGATTTACATAGCTTTATTTTGCAAACATAAAGAATAACTAACTTACATATGTAAGGAAAGGGAAGCAGTCATATGAAATATGTCTGCTTCCCTTTTTTTCTTTATTGTTGTGAAAGTAAGCATTTTATTGTAATGCACCACGGAGAAATCTAGAGTACAAATCGTAAAAATAATTTGGGCGGAATATATTTGCAGCATGACCAGCTAACGGAATCTCTTTATATAGAACATTAGGAAGAATAGATTTCAAATCAAATAAACACGATTTATAAAGATGGTCGTGCTCTCCCATTACCCAGAGAATCGGTTGCTTTAATTCTTGTAAACGGGACTTTAGATCGAATTCAAGACGATGTCGCAGTGATTCTACAATAATGGATGAATGTAACTCTAATCCAAACCGATAATAAATTTGTTTGGAAATGAGAGCGAATGGATTTGCTTTGAGTATACCGCTTGGGAAAATTGTCTTTGAATATTGATCCAACCAAGTTGAGTACTCATTCTCTCTTTTTTCCCAAAATTTTCGAAATACGTTATACAAAACAGAAGGGTTATTATAATGACCTCCAATATGACAAAGGCTCAAAACTTTCTCTGGATAAGTGTGAGCAAATATAGTACCGATATAACAGCCGTAGCTGAGGGCACAAATATGAGCTTGCTCGATTCCTTCTCTATCATAAAGATCCGACAATTGTTGTACCAATCGTTCTAAAGAAAAGTCGATTGCTTGTCCTTTGTCTTCGCCATGACCGAGTAAATCATACGTTATGATGTTGTAAGAAGGGGAAAATAATTTATACTCTTTTTTAAATGCACGACGATTACCGACTAATCCGTGAATGAATATAATTGTTTTCTTACTAGAATCCTTTTTTGTTTGCAAAAGTATGCCCCTCTCAATTTATGAAAATCAGTTTTTTTGGATATCATTTTTTCGCCATGTAATTAAAGGGAATTAATGATTTTTAAACAGTTGGAATAACGTTTTTATATGAATGTATAAGTGTTTTTGTTTTGAATATTGAAAGTTTAGAGAGAAAGAACTATTCTCTAGTTTTTAATAAGTACCAGGTAATAATATCAGATAATTATATTGTTTGTAAAGATGAGTTTATATATTTTTAATGGAAATAAAAAAGTGGAAAATGTTGTTACATATAGGTGAGGGATAAGCTGTCCCGTGAAAGCCCGATTGGTGAGGGCTAATGATTTTTAAATTGGCCTTATAATTTTTGCAACGAGTATGTAAGTATACATCACTTAGAGTTTAAACTGAAACATTGAAAATGATGCTCGCAGTTACCTGTAAGTAACCTACGCACATAAAAGTGCATGATTGCATTTCGGTCCATATATCGATAAAATTTATGTTATAAAATTAGTAACTGAGAATGATTAAGGAGTGTTATATTTGGCAGAATTATTACAAGGGAAAAATGCATTAATTACAGGAGCAGGAAGAGGTATTGGCCGTGCTGTAGCTGTTGCTTTAGCTAAAGAAGGCGTAAACGTAGGCCTTTTAGCACGTTCGGAAGAAAACTTAAAGGCAGTTGCAAAAGAAGTAGAAGCTGAAGGTGTGAAAGCTGCCATTGCTACTGCTGATGTTTCTTCATATGAAGAAGTAACTGAAGCAATTAATTCATTAAAAAATAGTTTAGGTTCTATCGATATTTTAATTAATAACGCAGGAATCTCTAAATTTGGTAAGTTTTTAGAGTTAGATGTTGCTGAATGGGAAAAAATTATTCAAGTGAATTTAATGGGCGTATACTATGTGACTCGTGCCGCGTTACCAAGCATGATTGAGCAACAATCTGGTGATATTATTAATATTTCATCAACAGCTGGACAAAAGGGAGCACCAGTAACAAGTGCATACAGTGCTTCTAAATTTGGCGTTCTTGGTTTAACAGAATCGTTAGCGATGGAAGTGCGCAAACATAACATTCGTGTTACTGCGCTAACACCAAGTACAGTTGCAACAGATATGGCAGTAGACTTAGGTTTAACAGATGGTAATCCAGATAAAGTTATGCAAGCTGAAGATATTGCAGAGTTTATCGTGGCACAGCTGAAATTAAATAAGCGTACATTTATTAAATCTGCTGGCTTATGGTCTACAAATCCATAAAAGAACCAATCATTGAAGCTTGATTTGAAAGAGTCTAATCAAAAAATGGATGACCCAAATAGTTTTAACTATACGTTTCGCCAAGTTGAAGTTGACAAATATTTTGTTGATTTACGTAAGACTGTGATATGAAGCATAAGTTTGCCGGAACGGCAGGCTTATGCTTCTTTTGTTTGTGGCAAACTTATCTTTGTATCAAGAAGCCCTTCAGCGATTGTCCCACAAGCATTTTACCATCTATCGAATGACAGGGTTATATCAGATGGCGTTTGATCAACGATTATATAAGATGAAACAATGGATAGAAAAACAGATAGAACAGTGCTCCTCATGTAAACAAGAAAACATATATAAATACAAATTAAAAAACCGATATAAAACCCTTCTTTTTAGGTGGGAGAGAGCACCCGGTCATGCATAGAAGCGGTCAGATCCTTTTCCTACCCCAGACATGGTGAAAACAAAGAGAGAAAACGAGAGCAGTCACCTTTTGTTATCCATAGCCGCGGCTATATGTCGAAAAATCAAAATGGATTTATAGAAACAAAATTATGTTTAAACGGGTAAAGAAATTTACAACTAGATAGAATAGTTTTCATAGGTACATCACAAAATAAAGATGAGTTTCCATACAATTTTCCATACAATCTTGAATAAAAGGAAGGAGCTATCTATGTTGTTTCGCGGTGACCGAAAACGATTACATAAGAAAACACAACTCCACACGAAACAATCGCAAGTTGCTAGACAACAAGTTCCGCTTTCTTCTGACTTGGATGAAAACCTACGGGTCCTTCGTTCCATGTATCAGGATTGCTTTGATGTGGTCTTTCGGACGTTTTTAATTAGTGGACAAACAAAAGCTGTTCTTGTTTATGTAGAGGGTTTATCTAGTATGGAGGAGATTGAGAGTTATGTGCTTGCTCCACTTATGTCAGAAACAGAAACAGGGGTTCATAGTCCACGTGAATTATTAGAGAAAAAAATACATATTTCAAAGATGAAAGAAGTCAAGACATTTGCGGATTGTATAGAGAACATCTCCATCGGGAATCCAGTGGTTTTCATAGAACAAGAAATGTTCGGACTCGCCTTGGGATTGGCTAAGTGGGAAAAGCGATCGATTGAAGAGCCGCAGGCAGAGGGTGTCGTGCGGGGACCACGGGAAGGGTTTGTGGAAACATTGGGAGTCAACACTTCCCTGCTCCGACGAAAAATAAAAAGTCCTGATTTCAAAATGAAATCGATGAAAATTGGGCGCTTTACTGAGACAAATGTTGTAATTGCTTACATAGAAGGACTTTCGGATCCAACTCTTATTGAAGAAGTTGAAAATCGCTTGCGACGCATTGACATAGACAGTGTATTGGACAGTGGGTATATCGAAGAACTAATTGAAGACAATCCCTATTCACCTTTTCCGCAACTTATCAATACAGAACGACCGGATGTAGCCGCTGCAAATCTTCTGGAGGGACGTGTGGTGATTCTAGTGGATGGTACACCTTCTGTCTTAATTGCACCTATAAGCTTTTTTTCTTTACTTCAGTCACCTGAAGATTATTACCAACGTTTTCTGATTAGTTCAGTCATCCGCTTGTTACGCTTTGTGTTTATGGTGTTTTCTATCCTTTTGCCTTCGCTCTATGTAGCGGTCCTTACGTATCACCAAGAGATGGTACCGACATCTTTGCTGATTAGCGTGGCAGGTTCAAGGGAAAGTGTTCCCTTTCCGGCGTTGGTAGAAGCATTAATGATGGAGGTAACATTTGAAGCGCTGCGTGAAGCTGGGGTACGGCTTCCGAAACAGGTCGGGGCTGCTGTTAGTATTGTCGGCGCTTTAGTCATCGGTCAAGCTGCCGTTCAAGCTGGTCTAGTTTCCGCTCCAATGGTTATTGTTGTTGCGATTACAGGTGTTTCCTCCTTTATGGTGCCGCACTATACACAAGGAATCGCGTTACGAATGCTACGCTTTCCTATTATTTTTTTAGCTGGCTCCTTAGGTTTGCTTGGAATTATGCTTGGGGGGATTGCAATTGTCGTCCACTTATGTGCGCTGCGTTCGTTTGGGCTTCCATTCCTTACACCCATCGCTCCACTGAAGGGGAGTGAGTTGAAAGATACCTTAATCCGGGTTCCTTGGTGGAAAATGAATACGCGCCCTCATTTAACTGGCGAATTCAACAAATATCGACAGTCACCTGGGCAAAAGCCAAATCCGAGCAAAGGGGATGAAGAATAGAGCAAAGACATGATGAGAAGGATGTGAATAAGAATGGGTCCCTTTCTAGCTCGAAACATTATAAAAATGTTCACTATTCTTTTCTTTTTTTCAGCTAGCTTTCTGCTTACTGGTTGCTGGGACAGAAGAGAAATAAATGATACGGCGATAGTGTTAGGGGCTGCCATTGACAAATCCAATGGGAAAAACATCAGGCTTGCCGTTCAATTTTTGGCTCCTCAGGCTATTGGTGGGCAGCAAGGTGGAGGCGGAGGAGGTCCTAAGGTTTTGATGAGATCGGCGATTGGAGAGAATATGGTAGATGCTGCGTCAAAGCTCCAGGTACAACTTCCGCGTAAACTCTTCTGGGGGCACTGTAAAATATACATTATTGGTGAGAAGCTCGCTAAAGGAGGAGCGCTTAATGAGCAAATTGACTTTTTAATTCGCCATCCGGAACCTCGGGACCGTGCTTATTTGTTTGTGAGTTCTGGGAAAGCATCCAAAGTTCTGGAATTCCAGCCACTTTCAGAGCTACATGTTGGAGAAGGGCTTCGAAAGATTGCTGAGATGCATATAGGTAAAACTACTACAGTAAAGGATTTTGAACAGATGGTAACAGGTGATGCAGGGGTGGCAATCACCCCTTTAATCAAGATGGTACCGGCCAAAAAGGGGGAGAAAGGAAAAATTTTTCCTTTAATGGCAGGAACTGCTGTTTTGAAGAAAGATAAAATGATTGGTCAAATTGATACCAAAGTAACTAGAGGAATGTTGTGGTTACGAAATGAAATCGAAGTGACTGCCATTACAATAAACCCCAAAAAGGGGGAAACGATTTCGATAGATCCAATTCGACAAAAGATGAAGCTTTTCCCTACCATCGAGAATGGAAAGTGGAAGATCTTAGCGAAGGGCACATTGGAAGGCTCGGTGATGCAAAATGGAAGTCATTTTACTGTTATGACCTCAAGCGTTAGGAAGAGGATAGAAAAAGATATAGAAAACACCGTTAAACAACGTATAAACCTGTCTCTAAAGCAAGTGAAGGTGGGGATGAATGCGGATGCATTCGGTTTTGCAGATGCGTTTCATCGTAAATATCCAAAAGAATGGAAAAAAGTCAAAAATCATTGGGATAAGGTTCTGCCACAGGTGGATGTGAAAATAGACATTAAAGCACGTATACGCCGACCGGGTTTATCTTCCACGCCAGCGGGTTTGAAAGAAAAAGAGGTAATAAAGAAATGAAATGGATAACGGTAGCAGGAATAACAATATGCGTGATACTTATTACTTTGTATGAATGGCCAAAAATGGATCGGAATCAAAAAAGGGAGAAAGTAGCCTTTGTGACTTTAACAGCAATGGGATGGTTGCTCGCCATCCTCCTTCTTTTTTTCCCAGATATGCCGGGTCCTACGCAAATGATTTCTTATATTTTTAAACCACTTAGCAAGATACTTGAAAAATAGTAGAACCATGGGATGTTAATCAAACGAAGGAGACAAGAAAATGATAGAAAAAGGGAAAATTTCTTCATTTCAAATGGCACTTATGATAATACCGACAATCATTGCAACTGCTATTCTCATCGTTCCAACGATTACAGGTAAGTTTGCGGGGCGTGATATGTGGATTTCTCCCATTTTGGCGTCTCTCAATGGATTTTTTACAGCGTTTATTCTGTATCGATTACATAAGATCTATCCGAACAAGACGTTCATTCAATACAGTGAACATATAATTGGCCGGATTCCAGGAAAAGTCCTTGGGTTTGTCTACTTGTTCTTTTTTTTGCAAACAGGTGGCTCTATATGTAGAGAGTACGCAGATTTCGTTATTAGTTCTTTCCTCCCTAAAACTCCGATGATTGTAGTTTTGGGAAGTATAATTTTTGTTTGTGCCTTCACTGTACGTGGTGGTGTGGAAGTACTCGGAAGAGTTGCCCAACTGTTGATTCCGCTATTTATACTGCCATTGTTTTTACTCATTTTACTCCTATCTGACTTAAAACCACTAAATATACTTCCGATTATGGAACATGGGATCATGCCTTCTATTATGGGGGCGGCTGTACCACAGGGATGGTTTGCTGAAATTTTTTTGATCTCTATGCTGTTACCTTTTTTGACTGATCGTGAAAAAGGGATGAAATGGAGTGTAATTTCGGTGATTGTCGCTATGTTCACTCTGACTTATACTAACATAATTGGCATTCTTCATTTTGGAGAATCAGTAACTAGTTATGCCTATCCATTGTTTTCGGCTTTCCGATACATTAGTATTGCTGGATTTTTTGAACATCTTGAGTCATTTGTGATAACTTTTTGGATATTAGGAGTATTCGTCAAAATTTCAGTATTCTATTATGCACTTGTTTTAGGGACTGCCCAATGGTTACAGTGCTCTGACTACCGGCCCATCGTATTTCCACTCGGTTTCCTGTTAATGTTGTTCGGTATATGGGTAGCTTCCGCTGAGCAGGAAATGACCCGATTTTTAGGGGACATCTTCCCTTTTTATGGAGCATTGATGATGACGTTCATTCCGCTATTGCTACTGCTCATCGCCATCATACAGAAAAAGCGGAAAGATAAATCATACACCATAAAAGAATAAAATTTTCTGTTTTATCCCCTATATTTCCTATATGTAGTTGCTGTTTAGTTGTCAATTAAAGGAGAAAGATGCATGATGCAGGAAAAAATAGGATTTATTCAACTTTTTTATATAATGATGGCCTTTGAAGTAGGAAGTACCGTGATTTTCGGATTAGGAGCAGAGGCAAAACAAGATGCTTGGTTAGTGATTCTAGTCGGGATGTTCTGTGGGTTAGTGTTAATGTGGGTGTATACCAAATTATTTGAATACTACCCAGGGGATACACTTACACAAATTATTCCAAAGATTGTGGGCAGATTGATCGGTTACCCGTTGATTGTAAGCTATATTCTTTATTTTGTTTATTTAGCCTCGCGAGTGGCAAGAGATTTTGGTGAACTTATAGCTGGAACCATCTTGCCTAAAACTCCAATGATTATTGTTATCGGTAGTTTTATGGCTGTGATTGTGTATTGTTTACGCGGTGGGATCGAAGTATTCGGTCGTACTGGGGAGATATTCTTTCCTGTTCTGTTTCTCGTTGCGATTATAACATGGATTATCGTATTTAGTTCCCAAATTGGTAATATAGAGCGTCTCGCGCCTGTATTGGAAAAAGGAATTGGAACGGTGTGGAAGGCAGCATTTCCCCTTACTGTTACGTTTCCATTCGGAGAAATGGTGCTGTTTATGATGTTTTGGCCAGCGTTACAAGATCCGGGGAAAGTGAAAAAATTAGGAATGATGGTTGTTCTTGCGGCTGGAATTTTATTGACTGTAAATATGATCAGTATTATTTCTGTTATTGGACCTAATTGGATTCGTACACAAACATATCCATTGCTTACGGTGGTGAGAATGGCATCTATTGGAAATTTTATCGAAAGAATTGATGCTGTTGTAATTATAACGATGATAGTAGGTGGATTTTTTAAAGTGGGTTCGTTTTTATATGGTGCCGCAATGGGAGCTGCGCAGCTGTTTAAACTGAAAAGCTATCGAGCTATGGTTGTTCCGTTTGGCATAATTGTAGTTCCATTGTCACTTATGATTGCCACTAGTTATATGGAACATGTAGAAATCGGATTGAAGAAGGTCCCGCTATTTTTACATATCCCACTCCAGATTGTAATACCGGTTATTTTATTACTTATAGCTACAATTCGTAAGAGGATACAGTCATAATTTCTAGCTATTTAATAAACAACTGTATGTTTACATAATACCTCGATAGTATGTTTCATATCTTTCTAACAACCCGTTAGTCAATCGCATATAAAAGTGTTAGATAGTGTTTTTTTCATACTACTGGACAGTATGACCAGATCATAAGATTCAAAGGAGGTATTTATAGTGTTGTATTATTTTTATCCGCCAGAAATATGGACTCCTTTTCAAAGGCTTTTTTTTCGTAATATTCCACAGTGTAATGACTATTTCTTTCTGTCAAATTCATCTATCCAACACACACTTTATACTCAAAATTATACAAATGCATTTCCGTTTTCCTCAAATAACTATACCCAAGTTCCGATTCAAGAGAGTGAAGAAGCCGTTAGAGGCTCTTGGACTCCTTTTTCATGGGTCGAAAAAT
This sequence comes from Bacillus sp. DX4.1, assembly GCF_030348195.1. NCBI lineage: Bacteria > Bacillati > Bacillota > Bacilli > Caryophanales > Bacillaceae > Bacillus > Bacillus sp. DX4.1. Next base: position 2,000,387 of record NZ_JAUCFT010000008.1, read on the forward strand.
ATGCGTATGCGTTTTCAGGACCTTACAACAAAGCAGAAGTCGCTCTTACATTTGATGACGGACCAGATCTTGTGTATACCCCTCAAATATTAGATAAATTGAGTGAATATGGTGTAAAAGGTACATTTTTCCTGATAGGTGAAAATGCGGAGAAATATCCTGAGGTTGTAAAACGGATTGTAAAGGAAGGGCATATTGTCGGCAATCATACGTATAGTCATCCGAATTTAGCAAAAGTGAGTGATGAAGAGTATCGTGACCAAATTTTAAAAACAGAAGAAATATTACGAAGGTTAACGGGGTATGATGCGAAGTTTATACGGCCACCTTATGGAGTGATTAATGAAAATCAGCTGAAATGGGCGACTGAGCAAAACTTTATGATGATTCAATGGAGTGTAGATACGGTAGATTGGAAAGGTTTAAGCGCTGAGAAGATTACGAACACAGTACTCGGAAATACATTCCCAGGTAGCATTTTGCTACAACATTCTGCGCCAGGAGGGAAATTACAAGGTTCTGTAGACGCTTTAGATCGAATTATTCCTGAACTTACATCTAAAGGAGCGCGATTTGTGACGCTTCCCAAAATGTTTGATACTTCGAAACAGAGACGATAAAATAGAGATGTTAAAAGCCAACATGTATTACAAACTGTTGACTTTTAACATATTTCGACTTTGTTCTACAACAAACTCATAGTATTCAATTTCATGAGGATAAATATCTTCGAATGTTACAGCAATTGGTTTTTCTTTATCATTTATGAGTGTAGTCCCAGTAACAGATGATTGTTCTCCTTTTAAAAGTTGCAAAAAGGAAGTTGCACTGAGTTTCATCACATCATCGACTTCATCACCAGGAGCAAAAGCTAGTGGGGATGTAACAATATGAAAATACATATGACACATTTCATGGTCAATGAGAGGGGGATGCTCGTTATTTAGTTTATAGACCCCTTTGTATACGAAGTCATTAGCATGGAACGAAAGTCCTAATTCTTCTTCTACTTCTCGAAGACCACCTGTTAGCAAATCTTCATCATGCATAATATGTCCAGCAGATGTGATATCCCATTTTCCTGGGAAATCTTTTTTGTCATGCGCACGTAATTGAAAATATAAAGAGAGATCTTCATCATCTCGTTCTATTAACCAGCAATGGAAAGTTTCATGCCAATCACCTTCACGATGTACATCATCACGTAATTTTTTTCCTAATATGTTTCCTTTTTCATCGAATATGGTCAACCATTCTTTCATATATATTCCTCCTTTGGTATATTTTATTATACAATAAGTCGTGTGTAATTTTTAGAAAAATAAAATTTATTCATTGAATGAGGAGGAAAGTATAGTGGGAAAAGAGAATCAAAATCAGAATTCATTCATTTCAACAGAAGAAGAATTACGGCTTATTTTAGGATATCCAAGCGAGCGAGCGGTGAAGAAAGTGATTGAATCGCTTGATCAACATTGTCGTGCGTTTATTTCTAAATCTCCCTTTCTAGTATTATCTACGTCGGATAAATCTGGTCATTGTGATGCTTCACCAAGAGGAGATTCTCCAGGATTTGTATATGTTTTAAGTGAAAAGCAACTCGTTATTCCAGAAAGGCCAGGCAATCGCCGAATTGATTCGATTCTTAATATTTTATCTAATCCGCAAGTAGGGCTTATTTTTTTCATTCCGGGACTTGGGGAAACATTACGAATAAATGGTCGTGCAGCTATCACAAAAGATCAAGAGATTTTAGAGAAAATGCAAGTGAATGGTTGTAGTCCTCTTATAGGAATTATTGTGGAAGTAGAAGAATGTTTTGTACATTGTGCAAAAGCATTCATACGTTCTAAACTATGGAATCCAGACTCTTGGGTAGAAAAAGAACAATTACCTTCTGCAGCAAAAATGTTGGCTGAGCATGCGAAAAGTCTCAATCAAAATGAGAAAGAAGTTGCTAATTCTCTCTATGAAAGTTATACGAAAAGGCTGTATTAAAACTTGTGTATTTTTACTACAAATGAGGGGTAATTTGAATAGTAAGAGAGCGAAATAGTTCAAAACGAGAATATATTTTTTTCTTAATGACACAATTGGGCTTTTTTAAAAAAGTCTTGCTTTTTAAAATTATCACAATTATAATAATTAAATAAATATAACTGAACGAAAAGTAATGATAAGGACATGAGATTATTTTTACGGTTTACAGAGAGGGAAGCCAAAGGCTGTGAGCTTCCTAACACGGAAAATAACCTTACCACCTTTGAACTTCAATAGTGAACGAGTAATCTAGTAATTATTGACGGACTCAACCGTTATCTGATCTTGAGCAATCTATCCTGTATATACTGGTAGGTTGAAACAAGGGTGGAACCACGAAAACACATTCGTCCCTTTACTAGGGATGAGTGTGTTTTTTTATATATATAAATACAAATTAAAAAACGGACATAAAACCCTTCTTTTTAGGTGGGAGAGAGCATCCGACCATGCATAGAAGCGGTCAGATCCTTTTCCTTCCCCATGCCAAGTGAAAACAAAGAGAGAAAATGAGTGCAGGTCACCTTTTGTTATCTATAGCCGTGGCTTATATGTCGAAAAATCAAAATGGATTTATACAGACTGATAAATTAAATATTTAAAATATAAAAAATAATTATTTATTTTATGTAATATGTATGTATAATGAATTAATAAATATAACTGAACGAAAAGTAATGATAAGGACATGAGATTATTTTTACGGTTTACAGAGAGGGAAGCCAAAGGCTGTGAGCTTCCTAACACGGAAAATAACCTTACCACCTTTGAACTTCAATAGTGAACGAGTAATCTAGTAATTATTGACGGACTCAACCGTTATCTGATCTTGAGCAATCTATCCTGTATATACTGGTAGGTTGAAACAAGGGTGGAACCACGAAAACACATTCGTCCCTTTACTAGGGATGGGTGTGTTTTTTTGTATATAAAATCTTGAAAAGAACAGTTGAATTGAAAGGGGGTGTCGTGGAATGAAACGATTGATACGAACGAAAACAACCATAACCTGCGCAACTACGAGAGCAATGAGGATGGAGAATGTGTCATAGTTTGAAATAATAGGAGGAGGTACAAAAATGAAAAAGGTAATTTATGTCGGTGTGCTAGGTCTTGGAACTGTAGGGAGTGGGGTCGTTCATATTTTAGAGAAACACCAAAAGAAAATTTCCCTTGATACAGGGTATGAGGTAAGAGTGAAGTCAGTAGCGGTCCGTGATTTGGAAAAAGAACGTGATGTTTCTATCAGTGGAATTGCTATAACGAACGATGCAGATGAAATATTAAATGATTCAGATATTGATATCGTAGTAGAAGTAATGGGCGGAATCCAGGAAGCAAAACAATCTATTGTAAAGGCGTTACACAATAAAAAACATGTAGTGACTGCAAACAAAGATTTGATGGCTTCTTATGGTGCGGAATTATTACAATTGGCACATGAACAGGAGTGTGATTTATATTATGAAGCGAGTGTTGCCGGAGGGATTCCAATTTTAAGAGGTCTTGTGGATGGGCTAGCTTCGGATCATATTGAAAAAATAATGGGAATTGTAAATGGAACAACAAATTATATATTAACAAAAATGAGTCAAAATGGATGGTCATATGATCAAGCGCTCCAAGAAGCACAAAAGCTTGGGTTTGCAGAAGCTGATCCTTCAGCAGATGTGGATGGACTTGATGCAGCACGAAAGGTGGCCATTCTTGCTAATTTAGGTTTTTCAATGAATGTTTCTCTAAGTGATGTACATGTACAGGGAATTCGTAATGTGGAGAAAAAAGATTTGGAAATGGCAAAAAAATTAGGATTTACTATGAAATTAGTGGGGAAAGCGGAGCAACACGATTCGAGCATTCATTTAAACGTAGCGCCTACTTTATTACCAGATCATCATCCGCTTTCAAGTGTGAACAACGAATTTAATGCTGTGTATGTACACGGTCACGCTGTTGGAGAAGTGATGTTTTATGGGCCAGGTGCTGGGAAATTACCAACTGGGTCTGCTGTAGTGAGTGATATCATTTCTATCGTTAAAAATATGAAGATAGATGCAAAAGGTCATGGTGTGTTAAAAGAACCACAACCTTATATGCTCAGAGGGGATCGAGAAATCGTTTCGAAATACTTTTTACGGATTTTATTAAAAGATGAACCGGGAATGTTTCAAGAAATCACTGAATGTTTTGTTAATAATTCTATTAGTTTAAAAGAAATTATTCAGTTGCCATTAAATCAAGAACTTGCAGAAATTGTGCTTGTTACTCATCAAACTTCAAAATACCAATTTGAACAGACTTTAGCATCATTAGAGAGTGTAGCAAGTGAGGTTAAGAGTTATTACTGTATTGAGGAGGAAAAAGAATATGTATAATGGTTTATTAAAACAATATGCTTCATTTTTACCGGTGAGTGAAAAAACACCAAATGTCAGTTTGATGGAAGGGAACACACCACTTATTCCGCTTCCGAATCTTTCTAAGAAATTAGGTATTACTTTATATGGGAAATATGAAGGAGCAAATCCAACTGGTTCCTTTAAAGATAGAGGAATGGTAATGGCTGTTGCGAAAGCAAAAGAAGCAGGTTCAGAGGCGATAATATGTGCTTCGACAGGGAATACATCTGCATCAGCGGCGGCGTATGCTGCCCGCCTTGGCATGAAATGTATCATTGTCATACCCGAAGGGAAAATTGCCCATGGCAAGCTGGCACAAGCAATTGCTTATGGAGCGGAAATTATTTCAATAGAAGGGAACTTTGATGATGCACTGCGAGCAGTACGTCAAATTGCAGCAGAAGAGCCAATCACATTAGTAAACTCTGTCAATCCATACCGTATTGAAGGGCAAAAAACAGCAGCATTTGAAATTTGTGATCAACTTCAAAAAGCACCAGACGTCCTTGCTATTCCTGTTGGAAATGCTGGAAATATTACAGCATATTGGAAAGGATTCTGCGAGTATGAAAAAGAAAAAGGGTATAAAAAACCAAGGATTCATGGTTTTGAGGCAGAAGGTGCAGCGGCGATTGTAAAAGGTCATGTGATTGATTCTCCAGAAACAGTTGCAACAGCAATTCGCATTGGTAACCCAGCGAGCTGGTCATATGCGGTAGAGGCAGCGGAGCAGTCGCAAGGTGAAATTGATATGGTAACGGATGAAGAAATTCTACAAGCATATGGGTTATTAGCAAAAAGCGAAGGTGTATTTGTGGAACCGGGATCTAGTGCATCTCTTGCAGGTGTGATCAAACATGTTCGAGCCGGTAAAATTAATGAAAATGAGACGGTTGTCCTTGTACTAACAGGAAATGGTTTAAAAGATCCTGATATCGCTCTTTCTTCAAATAAACTGGATATCGCTAATATTTCAAATGATATGTCAAAAATAAAAGAACATATTAAGGAAGTGATTGTTTCGTGATCCCATTTATGATTCGTGTCCCAGCTAGTACAGCAAATGTCGGCCCTGGTTTTGATTCTATCGGAATAGCTTTATCTCTATACTTGGAAGTGCGTGTGAAAGAAAAGTCAGATCATTGGCATGTGGCCCATTCATTTGGCCCTTCTATTCCAAATGATGAAAGAAACTTAATTGTAAGCACAGCACGTGAAGTATTCCCGTCTTTATCTCCTTATGTAATAGAAGTGACAAGTAATATTCCACTTACGCGAGGATTAGGTAGTAGTGCAGCGGCGATCGTGGCGGGAATTGAACTTGCGAATCAACTTGGAGATTTAAAGTTAACAAATGACGAGAAAATTCATGTTGCAACAAGCTTTGAGGGACATCCTGATAATGTAGCTGCCTCGATTTTAGGAGGTACAGTGATTGGGGCGATGGATCACCAGCATGTGTCTGTTGTAAGAATAGAACATAGAGATGTAGGCGTGATTGCACTTATTCCAAATGAAGAATTAAATACAAATGAAAGTCGTTCTGTTTTACCAGAAACGTTCCTATTTGCAGATGCTGTTCGCGCAAGTGCAGTAAGTAACGTATTGGTGGCGGCACTATGCCAAAAGAAATGGAAAACTGTAGGTGAAATGATGGAAAGGGATCAATTTCATGAACCGTATCGTTCACAGCTTGTTCCACTTTTACCGAAAATTCGCCATTATGCAAAAAACTTTGGCGCACATGGAACATCATTAAGTGGTGCAGGACCGTCGATTTTTATTCTGACTCCATATGAGAAACGCCAGGAAATTGCCGAACAGTTAGTAAGAAATTTTCCAGTACTGCAAGTATGCGAGCTTGAGATTGATCTTGAGGGAACGGTTGTCAAAAGCGAACAAAGTGCTGGAATTTCAATAGAATAATAGAATGGTATGTATCATTTTTGGAGCTAAGAAAAATGATATGATTGAGACGATGTGTACTATTTATCCCGCTATTCGCGGGCAGTAAAACCCCCACTGATCAAAATTTCACTTTATACTGTTCGGACACAACCTTTAGATAAGGGGAAAATGACATGACAAAAACATTAATGGAAGCGTTAGGTATTGAGTTATTAGAAGTGACAAATGAAAAAGTTGTGGCAACAATGCCAGTCGATGGCAGAACACATCAGCCATTCGGTTTTCTGCATGGAGGTGCATCTGTTGCATTAGTAGAAACGGTTGCGAGTATGGGGACCTATCATTTAATTGATCAAGATAAATATATTTGTTTCGGCTTAGAGATCAACGCGAATCATCTTCGTTCAAAGCGAGAAGGGATTGTGACAGCAATAGCAATGCCGCTTCATATAGGAAAGACAACAATGGTATGGGAAATTAGAATTGTTGATGAAGAAGATCAGTTAATGTGTATTTCAAGATGTACCGTCGCCGTTAAAGAGAAGCGTGGAGAATAAATCACACTTTTATTATTAAAATCCAAGACTTGAGATTCAAAGACAATAAAAATGAAAATGTCCATAAGAACTGAAATGCCATTTAGATAATTGAGTAATGATCAATGACACCACGCTGATTATCAGGGTGGTTTTTTTATGCTTTAAAAGACTAAGAGCTATCTAAACATAAATCTAATTTCATATGAAGTGGAAGAAATTATTTTCTGCCACATTCCTGTAACAAACCATCCGTATAGTCAGTGGTGGAGGTGCAGGAGATGAAAAAAATAATGGCAATATGTCTTCTTATAACAATTACGATCTCATTTTTCACGGGATGCGAGTGGAAACAAAAGAATGTTTCAATTGAATCAAAAGCAAAAAAGGTAACATATAAAGACTTTACGTATGAAGTGAATCCAGAAACGTTTGAATTAACGGTAACGCATAATGGAGTGAAGGAACAAGCATCACAGCCCTTACCAAAGATGAAAATAGCAAAGGTGAAAAAAGATGATACGCATACATCATGGGAATATCCAGAGCAGAAAGTGAAAGTAAATCTAGAAAAAAAGAAGGATCACTTAAATATTGGAATTGAATCTACAGGTGCAGAAAGTTTTACTTGGCCGAAAGTACAGGCTGAGAATTATACACTTCCTTTATGGGAAGGAAAATTTATTCCAAGCGATGATACGAATTGGAAGAACTTTTTAAAAGACGACACCTATTCATTTGCGGAATCATTTTCGATGAAATTTTTTGCATTAAATGCGTCGCAGTATTCCATGGTATATGTCGTAAACAATATGTTTAATAATGAGTTGAAATTTCATTCGGATCCTAAAATCGGTTTTGATTTTATTCATGAGTTTCCTACTATTAATAAGAACAAAGTATACAGTTTTCAATTGTATGTAACGGATAATAATGCTGTGGATATCGCAAAATTGTATAAGAGCAATATTGTTGAAAAAGGTGAATTTAAAACGTTACAAGAAAAAGCAAAACAAAATAAACAAATTGAAAAGCTATATGGGGCGGCACATTTTTATTTTTGGAATCAAGACTCTCTATCACAAAGTAATATTGACTGGCCGAAATTGAAGCAGCAGATGAATAGTCCCTTATTTGAATGGATTAAGGAGTTGATTCAAAAATATAGTAAAGAACCTGGTGAGCTAAATGTCTTTGATCAAGTCAATAGGCAAGATTTTATTGATAAGTATCAAAAGAATGTAATTCTTCGTTATATAAATGAAGCATTAGGAATGAAAGAATTGTATAAGGAAGTTATTTTCCAAAAAGTGGATGAGACAGCAAGTGAATTATTGGAAAAAGGTATAGGCCACTTAACTCAAACTGAATTATATACGTTAAACAAACACTTGTTAAAAAGTATATTAGGCGATACGGTCGATGATATTGAAAAATGGGGCAGTGCGGATGGAACGAATGTTTTAAAAGAGATGAACGAAGCTGGTATTAATCATGCATGGGTTGGACTACCAAACTGGGAGCAAGGTTTTATACAACCGGAATTTGTGAAGCGGGCAGAGAAAATGGGATATTTAGTTGGTCCATATGATTCGTATCATTCTATTCATGAAAAAGGAGATAAAAACTGGAATACAGCATCCTTTAAAGATCCTTCCTTATTTGAAGAGGCAACAGTTTCTAGAAAGAATGGTGAGAAAATACAAGGGTTTCTTGGTAGAGGACGTAAGTTAAATCCAACATTATCCCTGCCAAGTGTGAAAGAACGTGTCGGTGGCATTTTAAATAATGGTGTTGCTTTTAATTCATGGTTTATTGACTGTGATGCAACAGGAGAGATTTATGATGATTATTCTCCAAATCATATAACAACGCAAGAGCAAGACTTAAAAGCAAGATTGGCACGTATGGATTATATTGCAAAAGAGAAAAGTATGGTCGTTGGCTCAGAAGGCGGAAATGATTTTGCGAGCGAAGTAATCGCTTTTGCGCATGGTATTGAAACACCCGTTATAAAATGGGATGACGAAGACATGAGAAAAAATAAGACGAGTCCTTATTACGTAGGTGGATACTGGTCACCGAATCAAAATGTGCCAGAGAAATATGCGAAACAAGTACCGATTAAAGAAGAGTATAAACAAGTGTACTTAAATCCAGTGTATTCTTTACCACTTTATAAGCTTGTGTACAATGATTCAGTGATTACGACACATCACTGGGAATGGGGAAGTCTGAAAATTGAAGATGAAGTTGGAAATCGGATGCTGAATGAATTATTGTACAATGTTCCACCCCTGTATCACTTGGATCAAGTAGAATGGAAAAAGCATAAAAAAGCCATTACGCATCATTTGAAAACGTGGGAAGCATTTCATGAAAAGGCAGTAAGACAGGAGATGACTGACTTTGTGTATCTTTCAAAAGATAAACTTATACAATCAGCCACATATGGTAAGGATTTAAAGGTTATTGTGAATTTTTCAGGTAATGATGTGAAAAATGAAAATACAACAATACCAGCGAAATCCGCAGTTATTTATGAAAAAGAGAAGAAAACGACATATAAACCTGCAGTAAAGTGAATGACCCATCCTTACCATTCTAACGAGCTGTTTGAAGAAGAGGACTTCTGCTGAAGTACTGTTAAAATTGGATGAACGTAGTGGAGGCTTTCTTTTATAGGAATTTGTTATATATGTTATCAACATATAAAGTGTTCCTAGTGTGAGAACTAAAATTGTAAATTTTTTGAAATTCAATTGTGATGTCTTGCTAAACTGAAATGTGGGAGTATAATGTGAGATGAAATATATAAATTCAGTTTAATTTTCTCCTTAAAAAAGAAACCTTACAAAAATGTAAGGTTAATGAAATGAAATTCAATATGAAGAATAAAAGATTAAGAGTATACTAAGTGCAGATAAGGAGAGGGAAGGAGAATCAACATGAGTTCTGAGTTAGAATCCAATACAAGAAGTGGAAAAAAGCGTTCTAAAAGAAAATCTGTGAAATGGTTCATTTTGATTCCATTTGTACTGCTCATTTTTGGTGGAGTAGGCTATGGTTCATTTCTATATAATAAAGCAAAAGCAGTCGTAAGTGATGCATATGCAAAAATTGAGAAATCGGATAAACGTGATAAAGATGTTAAACCGTTAAAAGATAATATTTCTATTTTGATTATGGGTGTTGATGGAAGTGATATCCGAAAAACGCAATATGGTGAAGCGGTTCGTACGGATGCACTTCTGCTTGCGACAATTAATAAGGATGATAAATCAGTGAAATTGGTAAGTATCCCACGTGATTCACGTGTGTATATTCCATCAAGAAAAAAAATGGATAAGATTACACATGCGCATGTATTTGGCGGTGTTGAAAGTACACGGGATACAGTAGAGAAATTTTTAAATGTTCCAGTTGATTATTATGTGAAGTTCAACTTTGATTCTTTTGTGAAAATTGTAGATTCACTTGGTGGTATTGATGTGGATGTGCCTGTTACATTTACAGAACAAGATAGTAAAGATCAAGCAGGTATGATTCATTTAGAAAAAGGAAATCAACATTTAAACGGGGAGCAAGCTCTTGCGTTAGCAAGAACGCGTAAAATTGATAGTGATGCAATGCGTGGTCAAAGGCAGCAACTTGTAATCGAAGCAATTGCGAAAAAAGCAATGTCCGTTCAATCTATTAGTAAACTTGGTTCTATGTTAGATGCGATTGACAGCAACATGAAAACAAATTTAACATTTGATGATATGCTTTCTATTACGAAAAATATGGCCGGAACAGATTTACAAATGGAAAAACTACAAGTGGAAGGTACGGATAAGCGTATCGGTGGTATTTATTACTACCTTCCAAATGAAAAGAACGTGCAAGATATTTCTAACAAGTTAAATGAACATTTAGGTATTACACCAAAAGCGGTTCGAAACTAATTTTGAAAAGGTTGGCGTCTTGCCAACCTTTTTTTCATACGTAACGATTTGTAACATTTCTGTAACGATTTTCTTTTTAATAAAAATTATACTTTTTTATGAGTGAAAATATTGGATAAAGTGTAACGGTAAGTAGAAATTAAAAATGTTTTGAAGTGAGATTACTACAAATACACAATATAAAAGAAGAAAATAAGATTGATACTTTGTAGAAGAAACAATTTTAGAAAAAAGGATAAAAGTGAAACGAAGTAAACAAATATGTAGTGAGGAACGAGAATACATGCGAAAAGCGTTAGGAATCATTGGAGTAATTACGATGTTGACGGGCTGTGCAATGGCCGAGACACCTACAAAGTTAATGGAAGCTCCTACCCATGAGAACTGGCAAAATGAATTGCAGGAACAAATAAAGAAAGATTTACCTGTGAATTCTCGGTTAATAACCCCCTTGTCCAATCAAGACAAACAAACGATTTGGACGGTGGATGTAAATCAACATGGCAAGAAAGAAGCAGTTATTTTGTATAAACAGCAAAATGAAGATTATCACGTGTATATGTCCGTTTATAAACAATCGAAAAAAGGATGGGAAGTTCAAGCTACACGCACTTTTACAGGAGAAGGTGTCGATACTGTCTCGATTGGAGACTTCACTGGGAATCACAAACAAGATATCCTGATTGGAATCTCTCTAAGCCATAAAGAATCTCAAAATGAGGTGATTGTTTTTTCTACAGAAGAAAATGATCTTGTGGAACGGTATAAACGAAATTATACAAAACTGTTTGTTGAAGATTTAAATGATAATGGGATTAAAGATATCAGTGTTGTTACATATGCAAAAGATGAACAATTGCAAGTAGAGTTGTTGGAAAAATTTAAGACGCTTTCGGAAATTTCATTTGATCCATATGTGAATGGAATACAAAAAGTGCAGCTTGGACGTATTTCTCTGCAAACAAAAGCAATGGTAATTGATGCAGCTGTTGGTGCGCACTCGGGTATGACGTATGTAGCTAAATTTGAAAAAGATCATTGGGAAAAAATGTTTGAAGATGAAGAAAACCAATTATTTAATGGTTCTGTAATGGAAAGCCAAGATATAAATGGTGACGGAATTATTGAGTTTGCCACTAAGATTGAACCGAAAGGCTGGGAAGAAAGTGCCTACGCAGAAATCCCTTGGTTTGAACGATATGTACAGTGGGATGAAAAGAATGGATTTAAGCCAGTACAAGAAAGATATGTGAACGTAGAACAAGGCTATTATGTTAATATTCCTGCAGATTTAATAGGAAACATAACAATCGCAAAAACGGATGCTAAGGATGCGCAGCATTTTATTTATGGTGACACAAATAAAACGTGGCTCGAAGTTCACACTTTTAAACGTACAGAGTGGAAAGATGTAAAAGAGTATGATGCAGTAGTTAAAACAAATTCATATATATATGCAGTGCCGAATCAATCAAAATATAAAAAATTCAAATCATATATTAAGCCGTTAGCTGATTACCAGCAGGAGTAGTAGAGGGAGGAAGAGGATGAGTACAATTTTAGTGCTGGAAGATGAAATGACGATTCGCAGTTTTATCGTGTTAAATATAAAGCGTGCGGGATTCGATGTACTAGAAGCAGAAACGGGGGAAAAGGCTTTAACTTTACTTCGTGAACATCATGTTGATATTGCACTATTAGATGTGATGTTACCTGGAATGGACGGTTTTGAAGTCTGCAGATGTGTACGTGAAATGAATAAGCAAATTGGTATTATTATGTTAACGGCACGTGTTCAAGATAAAGATACAGTACAAGGTTTAACACTTGGAGCGGATGATTATATTGCAAAACCATTTAGTCCAGTAGAGTTAATTGCGCGCATTCAATCCTTGTTGAGGAGAGTGAAAATGAATGAAGAAAATGTAGAAGTGATTCAATCAGGCCCATTTACATTAAACCATTCTCAAGAAAAGTTATATAGAGACGGAAAAGAAATTGATTTGACACCGACGGAATATACGATTCTTCATTATTTGATGGACAATGCAAGTAAGCCAGTGTCGAGAGATGAAATATTAAACAGAATATGGGGCGTTAATTATGTAGGGGATATGAAAGTGGTAGATGTAAATATGAGTCGCTTACGCCAAAAAATAGAAGCTAATTCATCACAACCTCAGTTTGTTCAGACTGTTTGGGGGAAAGGATATATGTGGAAGGAAAGCATGGAATGAACCGGAAAATAAGTCTGTATTTTATGACAGTAATTATTCTCATGCTTGCTTTATTTGAAGTTGTTTTCTCCTTTGTTATTTACCATTATTATTACAATGGAATTGTTAATCATATTGAGTCACATGCGAAAACAAGCACTCGCTTTTTTTCAGAATATAACTCAATCTATTTAATTCGATTACGTGAATATAGCGGCGATATTATGGAGGCATTTCAATTAGAAGGAGCAGAATTGCAACTGATTGATCGCAGTGGCAAAGTCGTACAATCTTCAAGTGGATATAAAGTAAATGAAAAGGTAAAAATACCTCTCACATTACTAGAAGGAGAGACCTATCATCAGGTGACCACTAGAAAAGATGAGCAAAAACAATTGGAAGTGTTTAGTCCACTTATTCATCAAGGACAAACGATTGGTGTTTTAAAATATACGACAGTTCTAACGACTGTGAACAAAACCATTATAGAGCTTATTCTGTTTACAATTATAGTGGGAATGGTTATTTCAGGGATTGTTTTGCTGATTAGTAGGCGTTTAGCAAATATGTTTGTCAGACCGATAGAATCTATTATCCACGCCTCCTCACAAATTGCAGAAGGAACGCTGAACAAGAAGATAAAAGAGGATTATCCTGGAGAGCTCGGAGGATTAGCACATAGCTTAAACCATATGTCAGAGAAAATTGAGAAAACCGAACAAATGAAAAATGAATTTATTTCATCAATCTCACATGAACTTCGTACGCCTTTAACAGGGATTAAAGGATGGAGTGAAACATTAAAATCTGTCGATTCTTTAACGGAAGAAGAGGTTAAGCAAGGAATGAATATCATTTCTGGTGAAACGGATCGTTTAATTGATCTCGTAGAAGAATTATTAGATTTTTCTAGGCTAGAGGCTAATCATCTTCGTTTATATAAACAACAAGTTCAATTGCATCATATACTTGATGAGTCCATATGGCAGTTAACGCCAAAAGCAGAGAAGAAGCAGATTGAAATGATATCCAATTTAGAAGAGGTAGAAGTATTAGGTGATAAAAGTCGTTTAAAGCAAATTTTTTTAAACGTAATTGATAATGCAATTAAGTATTCAAATCAATATGGAAAGATTTCAATATGTGTAACACAAAAAGAGAGAAAAGCGATCATTACTGTAACGGATGAAGGCATTGGAATGGCAAAAGAGCACATACCGTTCGTAATGCAATCTTTTTATCAAATTAACAGTTCATCGTCAGGTGCAGGAATTGGACTTGCTATTGTGAATAAAATTGTTCAGCTTCATGAAGGATCAATACATATTGAAAGTAGCGAAGGAGCTGGCACAGTGATTATGATAAAGATTCCTTTATAATGTGTACAATGTTCGTTTTCTAGTAGTCGAAAGAAAACGAATATATTTACATTTGTATAAATGGATGTTATATATTAGAGTGATAGAAAGAGAAAAAGAGAGAGAAAGGAATTTAATAGAATGGGAAATTTACTAAATGTAAAAAGAATAATTGTAATGGTAGTAGCTATTACAGTGATAGCAGTTGGGTTTTTTATGTTTCAATCCATCACATCGTCAGCGAGAGCGATAGCAAATCAAGAAAATTCGGTTCAGCTTGCAAGCGAGCAGCCGAAAGTAGAGATGAATAAAACAGCACTAGGTCAATTTAATGGTCAAGTGCGTAAAGTTGCATATCTTACTTTTGATGATGGACCGGGAAAATACACAACTGAGCTGTTAAATATGTTAAAGCAACACGATGCGAAAGCTACATTTTTCTTAATTGGTGCGAATGTAAAAGAATATCCTGATTTAGTCAAGCGTGAAAACGCAGAAGGGCATTATGTTGGCATGCATAGTATGACACATGATTTTAAAAAATTATATACACATGGTGACTATGTAAATGAAATGAAAGAAGATCAAAGTTTAATAGCGAATACTATTGGACAAGCACCAAAATTAACACGTCCACCATATGGCTCAATGCCTGGTTTAAATGAAGCGCTCCGCAACAAAGTAGTGGAAGGCGGTTTTAAAGTATGGGACTGGACGATTGATTCTTTAGATTGGAAATATAACAAAATACCAGTTGATGTTGCTTCAGCAAAAATTGTTCAAAATGTACTTGCTAGTGCAACAAATCCGACAGAAGTCATATTAATGCATGATATTCACCCGCAATCTGTTGCTGCAGTACCAGGTATTCTGAAAGGTTTAAAAGAAAAAGGTTATGAATTTGAGGCATATCATGAAGATGATCACTTCCCGTTGAATTTTTGGCATGATAAGCGTATGTAACTTAGGAGGAATTGACGTTGATTTATAGGAAATTAGCACTTGTAGGAGTCTTATCAGTAGGATTGTTATCAGGTTGTTTTGGCACAAAGCCAGAAGAAGATTTATATGTAGCATTTGAAAATGCTGCAAAACAGGAAAAAACGTTGTTTGAAGATGCGAAAAAATTAGAGACATTAGAGAAAAAAGGGCAAGAGTTATATGTTCAAATTATACAAGAAGGAAAAGATCAAAATGAAGTAGTGGCACAAAAATTAGATCAAGGTACTACGAACATTGATGATCGTGAAAAAGTATTAAAAAGTGAAAAAGATTCATTAGATAAAGCACAGAAAGAAACAAAATCCGTTCAAAATCATGTGAATAAAATAGAAGATAAAAATTTACAAAAACAAGCAACTAAAGTGCAGGAAGCTTATAAAAATCGTTATGACGCTTTTCAAAAGATGAATGATAGCTATGTAAAATCAATGATGTTGGAAAAAGAATTATATACAAAGCTTCGAGCAAAGGAAACGAAGCTAAAAGAGATTAGTGAAAAAGTCAAAGCTGTAAATCAATTGAATGAAGAAATGCAAAAAGAAAAAGAGAAGTTTAATCGATATACAAAAGAGTATAACGAAGAAAAACTAGCATTCTATAAAGAAGCGAAGATCAAGATTAAAGAAGAAAAATAAGACAAAAAAGCTGGAAAAACATTTCATACAAAATGTTTTTCCGGCTTTTTTACTTGAAAAGATTATATAAATACAAATTTTAAAAACGAAATAAACCCCTTCTTTTGAGGTGGAAAACAGCATCCGGCCATGCATAGAAGCGGTCGGATCCTTTTCCTGCCCAGACATAGTGAAAA
Source organism: Bacillus sp. DX4.1 (assembly GCF_030348195.1). NCBI lineage: Bacteria > Bacillati > Bacillota > Bacilli > Caryophanales > Bacillaceae > Bacillus > Bacillus sp. DX4.1. Next base: position 2,016,604 of record NZ_JAUCFT010000008.1, read on the forward strand.
CAAAGAGAGAAAATGAGTGCAGGTCACCTGTTGTTATCTATAGCCGCGGCTTATATGTCGAAAAATCAAAATGGATTTATATAGAAAAAGACTGGCATTGAAAGTATAAAAGAGTTATAGTTAATTATTTAAAGAAAAGGATGTTTAGGATGAAGAATGATGAACATTATATAAGTAAGGAGAATGAAATATGACATATGAATTTTTACTCAAATTAGGCCTCGCACTTTTTTTAGGTTTATTTATAGGGATAGATCGGCAGCTAAAGAATAAACCACTTGGTGTGAAAACAAGTATGGTCATTTCTGTAGCGAGTTGCTTAATTACAATGGTTTCGATTGAATCGGTAAATGTATACTCTTCACCAGGACATACGAATATGGATCCAATGCGCCTTGCAGCTCAAATTGTGAGCGGAGTTGGTTTCCTCGGCGCAGGTGTGATTTTACGAAGAAATAACGATGTGATTTCCGGACTAACAACGGCTTCTATGGTTTGGGCAGCATCTGCTTTAGGGATTGCGATTGGTGCTGGTTTTTATATACAAGCAATAGTAGCCATGGTTTTAATTATACTAGCGATTAATGTATTTCCACATCTCATTAAGCTAGCGGGACCGTATTCTTTAAGACAAAGGGACTTATCAATTAAAATCATTGTGAATAAACATCAAGAACTAGATGGAATCTTTAAGCAAATTAAAAATTTAAATATGCAAGTGAAACGTGTGAAAATTAAAGATATCGATAATGGATCTCAACAATTAGAAATGATGATATTAGCACCTGAAGATTTATATACAACAGAGTTATATAGCTCTTTAAAAGAGATTAATCACATTGTTTCAGTTGAGGTTGAAAGTAGATAAGATATGTGTTTGAAAAATCCTCCACTTATTTCATTAAAGTAGAGGATTTTTTAAGATACTAGATATTGCATTAAATAAAGGGGTACTACTTTACTTCTGCGGAAATGCAAGCGAAGTGATTCGAATGATTCCGCCGCTTGCTGTAAACAAAGATCAGATCGATGATGGACTAGCTATTTTAGATGCAGCACTTACGGAATATGAGGAAGAGTTAGAGGTTTTGGTGAAGAACTAAACATATAGGATTAAAGTTGGAACAGTTAAAGCAAGAAACAAAAATACATTGTATTTTTGTTTCTAGTTTGTTAAGACTCTTCATAAGTAAGATAAAAAAGGGTGGAGAAAAATCCACCCTTTTTATGATAATGTATTATTTTTTTGTATCAGCAGGAAATACAAGTCCAATTTGTTTTCTAGCTTCCTCCATTATTTTCATTGTAGTCATAGAAGAAGTATGAGAATTCACAGTAGACTCTAATTGATTTTGCTGAATTAATCTAATAAATTCTTGTGCTTCATAAGACATTGCTTCATTTGATTGTGGTTGTGTTATATCTTCTACACGACCATCCGTATAACGGATTTCTATTTTTGTCGGTCCGCTAATTTTATCGATTACTATACTACCGTTTTCTCCTTGGATTTCAGAAGGTACATAAGAGTTCGTTATTTTTGAGTACATAATGACAGCATCCATATCTTCGTATTTTAATAAGAGGCTTCCTTCACCATCTACACCGGACTCAAGGAGAAGGGCATTTGCTTGTACGCGAGATGGTTCACCGAATAGTACGACCATCGGGTATATACAATACACACCGATATCCATTAACGCACCGTTCGAAAAAGCAGGATTAAAGGCATTCAGAATCGTACCTTCTTTATACGTATCATAACGAGATGAATACTGACAAAAACTAGCAAAATAACGACGGATTTTCCCGATTTTATGTAAATTAGTTTGTATCGCTTGGAAATTAGGAAGAAGTGTCGATAATAATGCTTCCATTAATGCAACCTTATTTTTTGTAGCAGCTTGAACCATCTTCTCCAATTCTCTTGTATGAGAGGCAATGGATTTTTCACATAGGACATGCTTACCATGATTCATAAACAGGATGGATTGTTCTGCATGCAATGAATTGGGACTGGCGATGTAAACAGCATCAATTACATCACTTTTGGCCATGCTTTCTAAGTTAGTAAAAGTAGTGTCTACGCTATATTTACTTGCAAACTCTTTTGCTTTTTCTTCTGATCTTGAATATACCGCTGTTAGAGAAAAGTCTTTCAGTGTACGTGAATCTTGAATAAATTTAGTTGTAATAGTATTTGTTCCAATTACTCCAAATCGTATCATCTGTATTTCTCCTTGTATGAATCATTTTCGTTATTGTTTTCTGTGGAAACTTAATTATATCGGGAAGTGACTTAAATATTAAATCTTTTGCCTCATCTTCTTTCTAAAAACTATGTTAATTTTATATGAAAAAGATATACATCATTTTGGAATACGATCTTTTTGATAGAATGAAACAAAAGGGGGTACGCAATGGAGATTAAAATTAGAAAGGCAATAGAAGCTGATACAAAAGGAATGGCAAAGGTTCATGTTGATAGTTGGAAAACAGCTTACAAAAGGATAGTATCAGATGAATTCTTAGCTAACTTATCGTATGAGAGCCGGGAAAAACAATGGAAAAGCATCTTTAAACAAGCAACACCAAACCATTATACATACGTGGCGGAGATTTCAGATGGAACGGTTATAGGATTTATTAATGGAGGACCTGAAAGAACGGAAAAATATAATTGTGATGGCGAATTATATGCGATATACATTTTGCAGGAGTACCGAGGCCTTAAAGTTGGACAACAATTATTTCAATCTCTTGTATTAAATTTTATACAAAGTGAATTTCGTTCGGTATTAGTATGGGTAATATCGAATAACCCTTCAAAGTCTTTTTATGAAAAATACAGTCCGGACTGTATTGATACAAAATTTATTAACAGATTGGGCGTTGAGGAAATGGCATATGGCTGGAGCGATATTCATAGTCTCAATAATAGGCTTATCCAATAAAGTGAAACTTTATATGCTCCTAGGGGATACATACGTAATTATGAAAAGAGAGTCTCGGTTATGCGAGGCTCTTTTTCTATGATTTGAATTTTATTTTATCGCGCAAAAAAATTACCATTAATTGGAATGTATATAAATGCTATAATCTTTACATTTTAATATGTAAAGGAGGTGAACCGAAATGGCAAACAATCGTAATTCTAAGCAATTAGCAGCAAATGGAGCACAAGCAGCTCTTGATCAAATGAAATATGAAATTGCGCAAGAGTTTGGTGTGCAACTTGGTGCCGAAACTACATCTCGTGCAAATGGTTCTGTTGGCGGTGAAATCACGAAACGTCTTGTAGCTATGGCAGAACAACAGCTTGGTGGCGGATATACTCGTTAACTTGGTAGTGGCATGGATGAAAGAGAGGGCTTCCCTCTCTTTTTTTTGTATTTGTGCGGTTTCTAATGTGAAGAAAATAAACTTCCTATTAAATGGTAAGGATATAATGTTTCGTGGGTAGAAAGAATATATGTAATGCTATATTTTTTATCCAATTTCTTTTGTTGAATAAGTTTGAATAAAGACCAAATGTGATAGCCCTGATGAAATGAAAAATCAAATTTCAACAGGGCTACTGCATGGGAAGAAATATATGATGAAAGGTTTCGAAGTCCACATGTTGAAAAAAGAAAACTGTTGCTTGCTTGCACTTGCTTCTGTCCCACTCGTCATGACATTGGGAAATTCGATGCTTATTCCGATTCTTCCTACAATCGAAAAAAAGTTACATATTTCTTCTTTTCAAGTATCAATGATTATTACGTTATATTCAATTGTCGCAATTTTATTAATTCCGATTGCTGGCTATTTATCAGATCGATGGGGACGTAAAATGGTGATGGTTCCAAGTTTATTGATTGCGGCTATTGGCGGGGCAATTACAGGTTGGGTATCTTGGAAAGTAGAAAATCCTTACGTTTGGATTTTAATAGGAAGAGCTATTCAAGGGATTGGTGCTGCTGGAGCAATGCCTGTTGTTATTCCATGTGTTGGTGATTTGTACAACGATGAAAAACAAGTAAGCAGTGGATTAGGAATTATTGAAACATCCAACACATTTGGAAAGGTTCTTAGTCCAATTTTAGGTTCTGCACTTGCAGCAGTTGTATGGTTTTTACCATTTTGGGCGATTCCAATTTTATGTATAATAGCTGTTATCCTTCTTTTATTTTTAGTAAAAGCAAAAAAACAAACAGAACAAGCGCCGCCATTAAAGGAATTCATTCAATCCATTGGCTCGACTTTCCGTGAAAAAGGAAGATGGTTAGTTGCCATTTTTATATTAGGCGCTATTATTATGCTTATTTTATTTGGTGTTCTGTTTTACTTGTCTACCGTATTAGAATCGAAATATGACATACATGGAATTTGGAAAGGGTGCGTCTTGGCAATTCCGTTGCTTGTATTATCGTTAAGTTCGTACATAGCAGGAAAGAAAATTGGTGACGACCAAGCAATTATGAAGAAGTGTATATATATTGGTTTTATATTCGCTGCGATTTCTGTTATTTTTCCTTTGTTCTTGAAAGGGATATACTTGTTAATTCTTTGTCTTGTTGTCATGGGGATAGGAATTGGCATTGCTTTACCATGTCTAGATGCTCTAATTACGCAAGGGATTGAAAAAGAACAAAGGGGAACAGTGACATCTTTTTATAGTTCGATGCGTTTTATCGGTGTCGCTGCAGGTCCTCCTCTTTATTCTTTCTTTATGAAAGGGACAGATCATGAAGTGTTCTATGTAACGAGTATATTTGCAGTGATAGGTGCCATTATAACGATTGTATGGATTAAACCTGAAGGTGATCAAGCATCTTTACATCCAAAACCTAAGCCTGTGCCATGATTAAGAAAAGAAGTGAAAATGTATAACTCATAAGAAATCTTGAAAAATTAACCGCATGCATGTTTTGCATACGGCTAATTTTTCAATTACTTAATTGGAGTTGTTACTCTTTTTTATCATTATGCTCTGTATTATGACATGAGTTGTACGAACATATAAAGAGCAACACCCCAAATAATGACCCCCGAAATTTTATTTAACATCACGATAGTTCTTCCTGATGGATCCACCTTCCCAAGCATTCGTCCTGCAAGCGCTAAACTGATAAACCATAGCCAAGAAATCGTAATCGTGGCGATCGTAAAAGCCCATTTTTCTGCTCCTACATATTGAATAGAGTTTGTTCCAATGACACCAATCGTGTCTAAAATTGCATGTGGATTCAATAAGGAAACTGAGGCAGCGAAGATAATTTGCTTTTTGATCGTCATCGTTTTCGCCTCAGTCTTTGTTTTAGTAGGCTTACTTTTCCATATGACCCACCCCATATAAATGAGAAAGAAAAATCCTATCACATAGAGTAGTGTTGTTAGCCATGAAAAGGTAAGTAGCATAAGAGATACACCTTGTACTGCAATTAAAATTAACATAGTATCGCATATTGATGCCGTTAGGACAACGGGAGCAGCCCGCCATACATTTGATTGGCTGGCACCTTGATTGAAAACAAAAACATTTTGTACGCCTAGCGGAATAATGAGTCCAAATGCAAGAATAATTCCGTGAAGTATTGCTTCAGTCATTTTATTTCCTCCCCTACAAATTTCTAAATTATGATAGTGTATATTGTATAAGAGAAAATAGAAATTGTATCCATCCATATGGTTGGATAGCAAACCAACCAAAATGATTTGGAGTGATGATATGGAACGATTTGGCTGGAAACCAAATGTATCTTCTCCCATTCCGTTATATAAACAAATTGAGGGGTACATAAAAGAAAAGATTGTCAATGGGGAATGGACTGTCGGTACAAAATTACCATCACAACGAGCATTTGCACATGCATTTAAAGTGAATCGAAGTACAATCGTCATGTCTTTAGATGAATTAGCGGCACAAGGGCTAATAGAAGGAGACGGGAGAAGAGGAACGATTGTTAGGAATGATACATGGAATTTCTCAACTTCCACGCCTCCTCCAGACTGGAATTCATATGTAGAAACGGGTCTACACTATCCGAATTTACCGACCATTCAAGAGATTAATCAAGCCGAGTTTTATCCAAATATGATCCGGTTAGGAACCGGTGAACTCTCGCCAGATCTGTTACCTGAAAAGAAAACACGGCAAATCATGAAAAAACTCTCCCAACAAGGAATTCCGTTAGGGTATGAAGAACCAAAAGGGGACTTCAAATTACGTGAGCAACTAGCGGAGTATTTAAAAAAGCATGACATTCGTGTATCGCCAGCATCCATATTAATTGTTTCGGGGGCAATTCAAGCATTGCAGCTCATTTCGATGGGATTACTCTGTAAAGGTTCCGCCATTTTATTAGAAAAACCATCTTACTTATATTCTCTAAATGTTTTTCAATCAGCAGGGATGCGTTTATTTGGTATTCCAATGGATGCGTATGGGATTCAGCCGGCACTCATCTCAAAATATAAAAATCAATTTAATGGCTCTATTCTATATACAATTCCTTCTTTTCATAATCCGACGAGTGTTGTTATGGATGATGAAAGGAGACAACAAGTCATGAGTGTATGTAATGAGATTGGATTACCCATTATTGAAGATGCAGTGTATCAAGATGTATGGCTGGATGCTCCGCCGCCTAAGCCGTTGAAGGCGTATGATAAAAATGGAACAGTTCTCTACATAGGAAGTATGTCAAAAGTAATTAGTCCTGGTTTAAGAATTGGCTGGATTGTCGGACCGGAACTAGTTATTCAAAGGTTGGCGGATATAAAGATGCAGACAGATTATGGTTCTAGTTCATTATCGCAACAAGTTGCTGCTGAATGGTTTTTAAGTGGGTTATATGAGGAGCATTTACAATATATTCGAATCGAATTAAAAAAACGGAGAGAGAATATGCTACAAGCAATCGAGAAACATTTAGGAGGTATGGCGACTTGGCGTATACCAACGGGTGGTTTTTATATTTGGCTACACATTCAGGCCAATATTTCGATGCGTGAGCTGTTTGAAAAAGCCCTACAAGAAGGAATTTTACTTAATCCGGGGAATTTGTATGATCGCCATGCAAGCCAACATTTGCGTCTTTCTTATTCGTATGCGTCATTGCATGATATAGAGAAAGGAATTGAAAAACTTGCGCGATTGATAAAAAACCTCTAGGCATAATAGTAAGTTCTCTATTAGATTCAAAAAAGTGGTATCATAAATGCAAGTAATAGAAAAAGGGGAAGAAATATGAAGCAATATGTAATTTGTCAAGTTATTGATGGAACAAAATATTTAGCTGCTTATGCAGAAACAAAGCAAGAAGCGATTGAAAAAGCAGAGCTGTTAGGGCTGCGAACAGGTGAACGTTACATTGTCATTACAGCTGAAGAAGCGGAAGGGTTACAATATCCTTAATTGTAAAGCTACTATAAAAGTAGCTTTTTTTATTTTCTTTATGATACATTGCTACGTAATATCTAAAGTATTCGCGACACTTTAATCCAAGTTTTTGTAGAACCTTTGTGATGGTTAGTTAGCGATACTTGTTGTTAACAGAGATACTTCATGAGGTATGTCTTGTAAAAGTACATTTTGCAACTAGTTTCAATTGTTATTCCTTTGTTTCTAAAATAATACTATAATAAATTTGACTTTCTTATACATTAATTTGTAAAAATAGTTAATAAACGGTGATTGAAAATGTAAATGAAGAAATAGTTTGCAATCTCAATGTTAACTTGGGAAAATATGAAGCCGATAAAGAGGAGAAATAAAATGAATATAGTGAACTTACGTCCTAAACAGCGGTCTAAGTACCGTATTATACTAGGAACATGGTATTACTCTACAAAGAGGTACATTCAGTGGTTAACAGATGAAAAAATATACGCAAAAACTTTACAACAAGAAAAGTTACCCTGTACAGTGATTCAGCACCGAACGATACTACTTCGTAAGCTCAAGGATGTAGATATGTGGTATCAACAGAATAAAGTTGTTAATTTAAAGATTGCTATTAAACAGCTAGATGGTATCGTCATTAGACCGGGAGAAACATTCTCTTACTGGCGTTTAATAGGTAAACCTACGAGGAGAAAAGGGTATGTAGAAGGTATGATACTACATTATGGATCTTTTCAAGCAGGCATTGGAGGAGGACTTTGTCAGCTTTCAAATTTAATATATTGGATGACCTTACATACACCACTGACAGTAACAGAGCGATATCGTCATAGCTTTGACGTTTTTCCTGATTCTAAGCGTACCCAGCCGTTTGGAAGCGGAGCGACTTGTTCTTATAACTATTTGGACTTACAAATTAAAAATGAAACGGACCAATCGTATCAACTTCACCTTTATATCACAGATAAACATTTAGTTGGTGAATGGAGAACAGCCTATCCTCAACTTTATCAATATGAAGTATATGAAAAAGAACACTCAATCCAAACTGCGTACTGGGGCGGTTATCTACGACACAATGTTATTCAACGTAGAGTATATAACCAACAGAAACAGTTTGTAGAAGATCAATATGTAACGGAAAATCACGCTATAATGATGTATGAACCACTACTAGCTTGTAATAATGAGAGAAGTGGAGATTAGTATAGCGCACTAGTAGTTTATCCCACTATTTGTGGGTAGTAAAAACCACACCTCAAAACTTGCCAGGAAGTCAAGAAGTTAGATGGCGGATAAACTGTCCGTAAAAGCCCGATTGGTGAAGGCGAATGATTAGTGGAAAATGAAGAAAAACCTACTAATCATTCGCCTTCACTTTATAAATAGTTCGAGCTCATACATAAGAATACCTAATAAATAAAAAAATATTTTATTTATTAGGCATTTTTCTTTTCATAATTAATTTAGATGTTGACTTCGGTTATTTGCTTTTCGGATAGGAGTTCCATTCCGATGTTGATTGATATATCTTTTAAAATTCCACGTTTTTAAAAAGTTTTCAGCCGCGTCAAAACCAGATTGATAGAGCCATTCTTTTTCCTTATCAGTTAATTGAAATTTTGTACTTGTTATTGTTCCAGTTGGAATTTTGATTGTCCGTGCGTTTGCTGCTTTATCTAAGTGACGTAAGTCGTGTGCTTGCATCATCGTTTTAAATAGTCCTTTAAACATGGAGAAGGGTTCATCGTAATGAACAGGCTCAGCTTGTATATCGTCTTTTACAAAATGAAAACCAAAAGTGGGCCAGCGCGGTACGTTTGGTGAATCGAAGATCCAGATAGGATAATTGCTAAGAAGGCCTCCATCCACCATATAACAAGGTTGTTTCCATTTTGGTGTTTTCCATTTCACAGGTTCAAAAAAGAATGGAATAGTTCCACTCATTCTTACTGCTTTTGCGATAGAGAAATGATTATTGGTAAATCCGTAGTTTGGTAAGTCATCTGGGAAAATAACCATTTTACCATTACTAATATCAGAAGCGATGATTTTCAAGTTTTCAGGATGAGGTAAGTCACTAAAGTTATGAATTCCTTTTTTGTGTAGTAAGTCTTCCAACCATTTTTCTAAAAAGTCATTTGTGTATATTCCTAATTTGGCCCATGCGCTTAATCCCTTTCCGATAACAGGAATTTTGTCGAGCCATGTTTTTGTTATAAATTTATGATAGTTAGCATTACTTATAATTGTTTTTAATTCTGCACATGTATAACCGGCCGCTAGAAGAGCTGCAATAATGGCACCAGCCGAAGTACCTGCTACGCGTTCCCATTCGTAACCATGTTCTTCTAATGCACAAATTGCACCAACGTGTGCGATTCCTCGGACACCGCCACCTTCAAAGACGCCATCTATTTTCATGAAAATAGTTCCCTTCAAAAAATGGATTTGGTGTAAAGTAAAAAAGCACGTGGGTAACGTGCTCTTTTACAATAGTTAGTAAAGTTTACTTAGCAACTGAAGCCGCCCCAACAGCTAGCTCCAATGATAATTAGAAGGATAAATAAAACGATTAATAAAGCGAAACCGCCAAATCCGCAGCCGCCGTAACCACCGCCGCCATATCCTCCGCAACCGTAACCGTAACCGCCGCCATATCCGTAACCCATGTGGAATGCCTCCTTATAATAGAAATTGAGATGAAACAAAGTGAAAAATAAGGGAGTCTACTGTAAAGAATTGTGAGATATCGTGTTTGTAGGAACAATGTATACTATGTTGTTTTAAACTAGTTCGCGTCCGAAGGGCAAGCCTGTTTTTCCGAATGACTTGTATTAATCTTCGAGGTGAAGTGCATATAGGATTTGTGCTATGATACAGATAAATACATTTACATAAGGAGTTTTTATGAAAAAACAGATTGAATCATTAATTGATAAATATGAGTTAATACATATAAAGCAAGAACTTTTATCCACAATATTTACATGTATAAAAGTTTTTCCGAGGAAGGCAGATTCGCTTCCAATTGGTTGCTCAAAAATGGGCGGAGTTCCCGATGTACCAGATGCGTTTCAATATCCGATGTATAAAGGATACCCACTTGATTTTATTGCACAATTTAACCTAGCTGATTTACAGGGAGTGGGTATGAAACATGACCTTCCCGCAACCGGTATGCTATATTTCTTTTATTTTGTAAATCAAGAGCATGAAGATTTCCATGAAGTGTATGGAAATCCGAATAGGAAGGAAGGATGGCGTGTTCTGTATCATGATGTTCAAGCTGAACAGCTACAAAGAATGAGCAACATCAAAGGGACGTATACGCAATGTGCGATTACATTTGAATTAACATATAAACTGCCAGAGCTGTTTATTGAAGACGAAGCAGATTCTGATCGCTTTTTACAATTATTAGAGGAACTAAGCCCAGATCAATATGATAATCATCAACTGTTTGGTGAGCCATTTTCAGTACAAGCAGAAGTATTTGAAGAAGCAGAAGAATACATAGGTGTACCTCATCATGATATGACACTTTTATTCCAAATTGACTCCGATGAGCCAAATTGCAACATGATGTGGGGCGATTTAGGGATGCTTTATTTCTGTATTGCCAATGAAGATTTAAAACATCGCCGTTTTGAAAATACGTGTTGTTTATTGCAGTCGTGTTAAAAAAGAGAAGCAATAGTAATTCTCACTGAATTACTACTGCTTCTCTTTTATTCTTTGGTTATTTTAAATCCTCGTTTGTTCGAACTATATAAATCCATTTTGATTTTTCGACATATAGCCGCGGCTATGGATAACAAAAGGTGACCTGCACTCGTCTTCTCTCTCCTACCTAAAAAGAAGGGTTTTATGTCGGTTTTTTAATTTGTATTTATATATACCGGATAGTATGATGTATCGTAAATAGAAGTTGCTATTTTAGTACAGACACAAATTTGTTATCCGTTTGTGTATTCTTACATATTTTATAATGTTAAAATCGAATTAATGAATATGTAAAATCTCATGTTTCCTTTTCGGAAAATTATTATATACTCTAAGAGTATATGAAAATATCTTTCATATGATTTTAAGTAGGGGATGTGACGAGATGAAGAAGACAAACAAATATTTAACAACTGTCGCACTGTGTTCGACGATTATGATTGGTGGTTTGCAAATTCCTGCAGTTTCCTATGCAGCTACAAACCAAAAAGTGGCGGCTCCGCAAACGGATGCGAAATTATTAGAAGGATTTCAAAAGGAATTAAAAAAGCATATTGATAATCGTGAAGAGAAAATTACAATCACATATAAAACAAAACATAATAATATTAAAGAAGTAATGGATACGCTTGTTAAAGAGTATAACAAGACAGTAGATTCAGATGAGTACGTAAAATATAATGTAGCAAGTACAAAGTATTCAATACGCGGCATACCAGGAAACTATGCGTTTACATTGAATATTGCATATCGTGAATCAAAAGAACAAACACAATATGTAAAGACCCAAGCAAAATCAATTGTGAATTCTATTTTGAAACCAGGAATGGATGAGCATGAAAGAGTAAAGGCAGTTCATGATTATGTTGTGAAACATGTTTCATATGATACTTCATACAAAGCTTATACGGCATATGAAGCATTAGCCAATCGCTCAGCTGTTTGTCAAGGATACACATTATTAACCTATCAATTACTAAAAGAAGCAGGGATACAATCCCATATCGTAACAGGAACTGGAAATGGACAAGCTCATGCTTGGAATCTAGTGAAAATTGAGGGGAAATGGTACCATCTCGACACAACGTTTGATGATCCAGTTCCGGACAAACAAGGACGAGTAACATATTCTTACTTTAATATGTCTGACGAACAATTAAGTAAAGACCATCAATGGGATCGTAGTAAATATCAGGCGGCAACAACAAATTACTATAAGGAACTAACAAGTAAAATAAAAACAGGTAACCCAAAATCGGTAGTGTACCAGCAAATGTTAAAGGATACAAATCTTGTTTATTTATCTGCTCAATATGGAGCGGAAAACTATAATGAGTTTAAGAAGAAACTACAACAGCAATTTGCAACAAAACCTCAGAAAGTAGAACTGCGCTACAAGCAGTCTATGGATGGAACGATGCAAGATGTAAAGAAAGTATTAAATGAAATTGCTTGGCCAAAAGGGGCAAAGCGCGTATCTTATCAAGTTGCACCATATAGTGCACAAGCTGGCTATTCATTAGCGACGATTACGTTTTCGTATTAAATAACAAAAAAGACATCTTTCGTAGATGTCTTTTTTGTTATTGCCTATCCTGAGTAGTAATACCCCGTCTCAAAGTTCTGTAAGAAGCAAAGAAGATAGGTGGGGGGGAAGAAAACCCCACTGATTAAAGTTTCACTTTATGTGCAATGATATGTAGAAGTACATACATATATAAATCCATTTTGATTTTTCGCCATATAAGCCGCGGCTATGGATAACAAAAGGTGACCTGCACTCGTTTTCTCTCTTTGTTTTCACTATGTCTGGGCAGGGAAAGGATTTGACCGCTTCTATGCATGAACGGATGCTCTCTCCCACCTAAAAAGAAGGGGTTTATGTCGTTTTTTTAATTTGTATTTATATAGATTTGAAATTTTCCTCGTAGGATCAAATTCCAGTCTTTTTCAATGAACAGTACCAGCAATGTTTACAAGCTATTTTTGATGATAAAACAGCGATATATCGTTAACGCAAAAAGAAGCTAATCATATTTAGCTTCTTTTTGCGTTTTCTTATTTCCACCAATCATCAAACATAGATGCCGGTACGTGTCTTTTATGTTCACTTATCATATAACGTTTTTCAATTTTCTCTGCTACTTCTTGTGGAACTGTTTTTCCTTCTAAATAATCATCCAGTTGATCATATGTAATTCCTAGTTCTGTTTCGTCTGCTTGTCCTGGTTTCTCATCTAATAAATCTGCTGTTGGCATTTTTAAGTATAGGCGTTCTACAGCCCCTAACTCTTGTAATAATGCTCGTCCTTGACGCTTTGTTAAGCCTGTAAGTGGTAAAAGGTCAGCGCCACCATCTCCAAATTTAGTGAAGAAACCTGTTACAGCCTCAGCTGCGTGATCTGTTCCGATAACAAGCAAGCCCTGTTGTCCGCCAATCGCATATTGTGTCACCATTCGAATGCGTGCTTTTACATTTCCTTTATTGAAATCGGTTAATGATTCGTCTAATAATAGATTGTACTGTTTTGCAAATTCATTTACTGTCGATGCAATATCAAAGGCAACAGATTTATCAGGCTTTATAAATTGCAGAGCTAATTGTGCATCATCTTCATCTTTTTGTACTTCATACGGAAGGCGCACTGCGATAAATGTAGCGTCATAACCTTCTTTTCGGGATTCCTCTACTGCAAGCTGTGCCAATCGTCCTGCTAGTGTAGAATCCTGTCCACCGCTAATTCCGAGTACAAATCCTTTTGCACCTGTTTTTCTTAAGTAGTCTTTTAAGAAATCAATTCTTTTACGAATTTCTTCTTTTGGATCGATAACAGGTTGAACATGTAATGTTTTCATAATTTCATTTTGTAACGTCATTTCGTTTTCCTCCTGTTCATATGCTCTATGGGAAGGTGACTTCCTTTATCCCGCATTAACGGGCAGTAAGACCCCCACCTCAAGATTCAGAGAGAAACAAAGAAGATAGGTGGGGGATAACTGCCCGTAAAAGCCCGATTGGTGAGGGCTAATTATCAGTGGGGGATGAAGAAAACCGCCACTGATAAAAGTTTCACTTTATAGCGTGAAACAATTTTTATGTATTGATTCATACATCTCCATCTTTTATTATTTCGCAAAATAACAGAATACACAATAGTATTAGCGTATGAATGTAGTCATTATAATGAAACTGTTGGTTTTAAGCAATTTTCTGATATGCGTTACTGGATGCTTAGAGTTTTGAATACAATCTTGCACCTGTATTGTTCTAAAACAACAGGCTTTACTGAAAATATAGAAAAATAAAAGTACACTGTTGTTTATGTTAAATGCCATATTTATATAATGCATTTGAGTTCCATAAACATTTTATAATTAGACCGACCGATCGGTTTTGGGCATTCATACGATACAATGTTTTTTATCATTATAGGAAATAGCGAAATGGTACACCTCATATGTGTTAACCTTTCAAAAATGTAAGGTTTTTGTCATTTGAATCGATAGAAGGTATTTCTCTGCTTCGGTATGATAGCGATGTAGTCATTAAAGAAACGGAGGGACACCATGAACATTAGGGAATTAGCGTTTCGTAACGTAACGCGAAACCGACGTACATATTCTGCCTATTTTTTAAGTAGTACGTTTGCAATTATGGCCTTTTTTGTATACTCATATTTTGCTTTTCATCCGGCATTAAGTGCAAATCAATTAGGGAAATATGTATTTGTCAGTATGTCGTTTGCACAAGTTATAATTTATGCCTTTACGTTTTTCTTTATTTTATATTCGATGGGAATGTTTTTGAAATCAAGAAAGCGTGAATTAGGGATTTTAATGATGTTAGGAATGACGAGATTCCAATTAAGACGTCTTATCTTTTTTGAAAATGTCATGATTGGGATTGGTGCAATCATAGCAGGTATTATTTGCGGAATTCTATTTTCTGGCGTATTGATTTTCGTAGCACCACTATTGTTAAAGGTAAATCTACCTTTGTCACTTTATTTTCCAACGATGGCTATCGGTGTGACAAGTATTATGTTTTTTATTTTATTTATTATCATTTCGTTCTTTAGTGCAGGAATGATCCGTAAAAATCAAATTATGAAATTATTTAGAGGTTCAGCAAAAGCAAAGCCAGAACCAAAGGCTTCCATTATCGCATCTGTTCTCGCGGTGTTATTACTTGGCGGAGGATACGTAGCGGCATTATCTTCATTTGGTGTAGTGGTCTTCTTTATGCTGATTCCGGTAACAACGATTGTCATTATTGGTACGTATTTGCTGTATAAGCAACTAAGTGTATTTATTATTCGCACATGCAAAAAAAGTAAACGTTTCTACTGGACAAGAACGAATATGATTACTCTTTCTGATTTAGCATATCGAATGAGAGATAATGCACGGATGTTCTTTATCGTAACGATTATTTCGACAGTTGCTTTCTCAGCAATCGGTACGTTAGTTGGATTATCTTCGGTGATGCGAGGGGCGATGGATCAGCCTTATGCATTTAATTATCATTCGAAACAAGGTAACGTAAACGAATCGCAGCATGTGCAGTTCATCGATCAAACGTTAAAGAAATATAATGTTTTCTCTCAAAAAATAAATGTTGTATCCAAACAGAATAAAAGTGAAAGGTCACAAGATATAGCCTTTGTCAAAGAGTCTGATTATAAAAAGTATGCAAAGGCTACAAATGAATTAGCTGTTTCAGTGGAACAAAATAAAGCAATTTTCCTTTCATTTGAAATTCCAATGTCACAAAAACAAGAAAGAAAAACAATCGAACTTCCAAATCAAAATGTATCATTAAAAGTAAAAGAAGTTGATAGCTCTACACTTGGTAAGGTTTTGTCTAGTCACGTATATGTTATTTCAGATGCTCAATATAATGCATTGCAGGTAGGATACAAAGAAGTGAAAGACTATATGTATTATACAAAGGACACGAAAGACCTTTTTGAAGTTGGGAAAGAGCTGACAAATGAATTGCAATCACATCAAGAAAACTCTAGATTTAGTGCAACAGAGTATGAACAGAACGAAGCATTGCAATTCCTAGGACCAATTCTATTCGTAGGATTCTTTATCGGTATTGTGTTCTTCGTTTGTGCAGGTAGTTTTCTATATTTCCGTTTGTTCTCGGATTTAGAGGATGATTGCCGTTTATTTGAATCGATTCGAAAAGTAGGTTTAACAAGCGGAGAACTATCAAAAGTTGTAACAATTCGATTAGCGTTACTATTCTTCGTCCCAATTACAGTTGCGACTGCGCACGGTGCCGTTGCATTAACGACTTTAGGACAAATGTTTGAATACTCGCTTCTGAAAGAAAATATGATTGTTTTAAGTATATTTGTAGGTATTCAAATTGTATATTTCATCATCATCCGATCTCGTTATTTAAAACAATTGAAAGAAAGATTGCATATGAATTAGCAAAAGGAGTCCAGCTTACGGGCTCCTTTAAATAGTGATTTTACAGATGGTTTGATGAACGCCTTTTTCTTCATTATGGCTGAAGAAAAAGGCGTTTTTGTATGTTGAGAAAAAATATAAAACGTATTGCAATGCAGGAAAATAAACGTCTGAAAACGAATGTTACATATATATATGTAAGCGTGTTCATTTCGAGGGCCAAAGTAATAACAATAAACATTAGGAGGGAATTTGATGAACAGTAGTACAGTGAACAAGCAAAAAGGAGTTCAATTAATCCCGTTTACGGTTAATAAAGTGGTAGAACAAGTCAACGAAATTCCGCCAGGTGTACAACTGATTCATGCTCCGCAAGTTTGGGAAAAGAGTGTAAAAGGAAAAGATATTGTTGTGGCTGTGCTAGATACAGGGTGTGATGTAAATCATATTGATTTAAAAGATCGTATTATTAGCGGAAGAAATTTTACTAATGATTACGAAGGCGATCCAAAAGTATATCTTGATAACAATGGACATGGAACGCACGTTGCTGGAACAATTGCAGCAACAGAGAACAGCGCTGGTGTACTCGGTGTTGCGCCGCTTGCTAAATTATTAGTGTTGAAAGTATTAGCAGGAGATGGATCAGGAAGCTATCAACAAATTATTGAGGCGATTGATTATGCGGTACGCTGGAGAGGCCCAAATCAAGAGCGAGTCCGAATTATTTCTATGTCATTAGGCGGATCGGAAGATGTACCAGAGCTACACGAAGTTATTCAGCATGCGGTGAAGCAAGATGTACTCGTTGTATGCGCTGCAGGAAATAACGGAGATTGCAGCGATGAAACAGAGGAATTAGATTTTCCGGGTGCCTATTCAGAAGTTATTGAGGTGGGAGCGGTAAACTTAGAAAGGAAGCTTGCTTGCTTTAGTAACTCGAATCAAGAAATTGATTTAGTAGCTCCTGGAGAAGAAATTCTTTCCACCTATCCGGAAGGGAAATATGCAGTGTTAAGTGGAACATCAATGGCAACACCGCACATAGCAGGTGCATTAGCACTTCTTATTAAACAGTGCGAAAGAGAATATGGCAGAAAATTATCAGAGCCAGAAATTTATGCGCAGTTAATAAAACGAACCGTTCCTCTTGGGTATGAGCGTACATCGGAGGGGAATGGATTAATAGATTTGTTAAAAGAATAGTTGGCATAAAAAAGACATCTCACTCATATGAGATGTCTTTTTTATAGGGTTCTGTAGCTTGTGATACAACGTCTAATAATCCTGGGAACCTAGCGTTTAAATCTTCTGTTCGAATCGAAATAAAACGCTGAGTACCTTCCATACGTGTATGCATGACACCTGATTCACGCAATACTTTGAAGTGATGGGATAAGGTCGATTTTGCAACCGGGATGTTTAAAGCACCGCATGATTGTTCATTTTGCACCATTAACATTTCGACAATTTGTAAACGAATTTGATCGCTAAGTGCATATAAGACAGAAGAAAATTGAATTTCTTCGCGATTTGGATGGTATAGTGTTCGCATTTTTTCACCTGCTTTATTAAGTTCATTTATTTGCACTATAGCATATAACGTGCTACATTTCTATTGTTCGAATATATTCGAACAATAGAAATGTAGGGGGATAAAAGATGAAGTACACGACATTACAAAAAGCAGGATTACAAGTTTCGCAAATAGGTTTGGGGACAAATGCAGTAGGAGGTTATAACTTATTTTCTAATGTAAACGAACTAGAGGGGACAAAAATGATTGAAGAAGCTATTCAGCATGGAATTACGTTTTTAGATACAGCCGATACATACGGATTTGGAAGATCTGAAGAATTAATAGGAGAGACATTAAAAGGTAGAAGATATGATGTTGTACTTGCAACAAAAGGGGGCGTACAGCCACTATCAACTGGTTCCACAAGTATCAATAATGAGCCAAATTATTTGCGAAATGCAGTTGAAAATAGTTTGCGAAGACTACAGACGGATTATATTGACTTATATTATTTACATTTTACTGATCCAGCAACTTCATATGAGGATTCTATCGGAGAACTTGTGCGTTTAAAAGAAGAAGGAAAGATTCGCTCTATTGGAATTTCTAATGTAAATCTAGAGCAATTAGCAGAAGCAAATCAGCATGGGGATATTGATGTATTGCAGTCACCTTATAACATGTTAGATCGAACAGCAGAGAAAGACCTTTTACCATATTGCATGAAGCAAAATATTTCATTTATCCCCTATGGTCCTCTTGCTTTTGGTATTTTAGGAGGTAAATATCCTGAAGACTTGCAATTAGATGAAAAGGATTGGCGTAACAGTATTTCATTATTTGAAGAGAATACATATAAAAAGAACTTTGTAAAAGTTGAAAAACTAAAAGGTTTTGCTCGAGAAAAGGGCACGACAGTCTCAAACATAGCGTTAGCTTGGCTTCGGAATCAAACTGGTATTGATACGGTGATTCCTGGAGGGAAACGAGCAGAGCAAGTAAAAGAAAATGTAAAAGTAGTGGATATAGCATTACATGAGAGCGATTTGAAATATATTCACTCTATTTTAGAGGACTAAATAAAGCAAAACTTTTCTCAGTTAGGGAGGCTTCACCTCCCTCTGAGAATAAGTTGAACCTATCGGGCTCTTACGGACAGTTTATCTCAGGCGAACTACTTTGTTTCTTTCAGAACTTTGAGGTGTGGATTTTACTGCCCGTAAGTATGGGATAAAAAGGCTGTGATTACAGCCCTGGATCTATAGTTGAGGAGATGTTACTAATGAAAAGAATCATGAGCTTATTTTTTATCGTGATGTTTATGATTGGTACAGATACATTTTTGATTTCACCACTTTTACCGACTTTGCAAACAGTATATAGTATCTCTACGGAAATATCTGGTTGGATGGTAAGCGCGTATGCGCTTGGCTATGCACTATTTGCGCTCATTGCAGGGCCTATTTCTGATGGATTAGATCGCAAAAAAGTGATGCTTGGTGGCATGAGCTTTTTTGCGATTAGTACGTTTTTATGCGGGTTAGCACCAAGTTTTTGGTGGATGATTACGTTCCGCTTTTGTGCTGGTGTTAGTGCAGCGTTTGTATCACCACAAATATGGGCATCTATTCCGCTCCTTGTGCCAAAAGAACAGATTGTGAAATGCATTGGGATTGCAACGGCAGGATTATCATTGTCACAACTTCTAGGTTTACCGATTGGAGCTTATTTAGCAGCAGATCACTATGCAACGCCGTTTTTTACAATCGGAATTTGTTCAGCAATACTTGTATTATTCATTTATGTTACGTTACCCAAGCTACGACCAGAACAGACAGAACAACAAAATAAATCGATTATGAATCGTTACAAAGGTTTATTACAGGAGCGAAAAGCTTCATATTCATTTTTTGCGTATTTTCTCTTCCAAACAGGAAATTTTGCAGCATTTTCGTTTTTTGGCGTATGGCTTGCAAGTCAATTTGGATTACAAGTAAGTGAAGTGGGAAGTGCTATGCTTATACTCGGATTAGGGAACTTAACAGGAAATATTTTAGGACCTAAGCT
This sequence comes from Bacillus sp. DX4.1, assembly GCF_030348195.1. Classification (NCBI taxonomy): domain Bacteria; kingdom Bacillati; phylum Bacillota; class Bacilli; order Caryophanales; family Bacillaceae; genus Bacillus; species Bacillus sp. DX4.1. Next base: position 2,036,733 of record NZ_JAUCFT010000008.1, read on the forward strand.
TGTCAAAAAACTTGGTCATGCGTATTCATTTTATGGAGGCATAATACTGATTACGATTTTATATGTAATTTTGCCACATTTGAAACAAATACAATTGGTAGAACTATTTTTCTTTATTTTATTTTTTATTACAGGAATTTTATTTGTTTTAATGATGAGTCAGCTACAACATTTATCTAGTTCGGCAAGAGGGACTGGAGCAGCACTCGCAAACTCTTGTATGTATATCGGACAAACAATAGGGGCAGCAGTTGCAGGACTGTTATTTGCGACATTCCATAGCTTTGTAGCAGTTGGAATATTTACAACTAGCTGCTATGTTATTTCGCTACTGGTATTTAGAAAAAGTGATCGAATAGAACTGGTAGAAAAAAAGCCAATGAGAAAAGCTGTTTTATAAAGTGAAACTTTGATTAGTGGGGGCATCACCCGCTAATCATTAGCCCTCATCAATCGGGCTTTTACGGACAGTTTATTCTCTAGCTAACTTTTTGACTTCCTGCCGAATTTTGAGGTGGGGGTATTATTGCTCGTTAATACGGGATAAAGTGCACAATAAAAATATTATGTTAACAAATATAAGGTGGATATAATAAAAGCACTGTTTTGCATAATTTGCTAAAACAGTGCTTTTCGTTTTGATTGAACGGCTGCAGCATTTTCATCTTGTATTCCAGCTTCAGCAATAATTCGTTTCTTTGCTTTATCTAATAGATGATTCACTGTTTCGCCAAAATAGTTTGCTTCTTGCTTTGTGCGGGCTTCTCGTAAACATCGATAGTTTTCTATCAGTTCCTCTTTTTCAGAGTCTGTTAAGAAATCTTCTACTTTCTTTTTTGTCATACGAAACACCCTTTCTTCTGACAGACGACGCATTTCAGAATATTTATTTCTCATTATAACAATAATTTTTAGCGGAAGTACATATTAACGTCGTAATAGTTTGTCAATTTCTTGTATTTTTTCATCTGCTTTACCAATCTGTGTATTTTTAGCTTGTTCACCGCCAAGTGCTTGATGAAGTAAGAAGGTTTGTCCGGAAATAGCAGTAACGATGGAAACTTTCACAATCTCCTTCACTGTTGTCGCATCAAATAAAACAAGTCCAAGAAGTGCAGCAAGGCTACCAATCAAAATATCAGTGAAAAAACCAAGATGAAAAAATGTTTTTAGACGGCGTGGAAGCAACAATTTGCCTTGATGATTAATAAGATGGGCAACAAAACCGGTAACGCCACCAACGAGAACAGCTGTTAGCCACTGATACATCTCCATCAAATCCACTCCTTTTAGTGAATACAATTCGGTTTATTGCGTCTCCATTCCTCTTTTAATTTTATATACACATATTGAGAAAATTTGGTTTGGCTGCATGTCTGCTCATCTTTATTTTAACAGAAAATTAATATTTATTTCAGTCTATTCTATTGTCAATGCTTTTATTATGATAAATCTAGAAAATGGGATAACGGTGTATCGTATAATCAATACTACTTATGGTTTCATGTATTAGAAGGTGAAATCAACCATCGTGGGTAAATAAGAACAATAAAAAAACATATCTGAAAATTTCGTGAAATGAAGTAGCTTTTCAAAATGAAATTATATATAATGAGATTAATTATAAAAAGAACGGAGTGATGTATAATGGCGATTATTTATATGAATGTAACAGCGAATACAAAGGTGGATGGAAAGAGCGGTACTTTGTAAAGAATCGCTAAGTCCTTCCACTGGGCTCATAATAGGGAGGATACAAAGTTGAATCAAAATCGTTTAGAATCGTTTGGATGGGATTCTTTTTTTGAAGATCAATCTTTAGAACAATATGAAGTAGGACGCATTTTACTAGAACATAAACACATGTATCGTGTGATGTGTGAGGATGGAGAATGTGTCGCGGAATTATCAGGAAAGTTTCGTCATGAGACACTAGTAAAAGGTAATTATCCAGCAGTTGGTGACTGGGTGCATATAAAGAAAATACAAGATGAAAATAAGGCGATTATTCACGGTGTTTTTCCGAGAAGAAGCTCCTTTTCTAGACAAGCAGCTGGTGAGAAAACAGTAGAACAGATCATCGCAGCAAATGTCGATTATCTCTTCTTAGTGAATGCACTAAATGCTGACTTTAATGTGAGACGAATTGAGCGTTATTTATTATTAGCATATGAAAGCGGTGCCGCGCCTGTTATTGTGTTAACAAAGAGTGACCTATGTAAAGATGTAGAACAAAAGATACTGGAAACAGAAGCGGTTGCAATAGGTGTTCCCATCTTTGCCGTTGATAGTGTGCAGCAAGAGGGCATTCATTCATTACAGCAATTTGTAGCTTCCGGAAAAACGATTGCTCTTGTTGGCTCATCTGGTGCAGGGAAATCAACGTTGTTAAATGCTTTAATAGGGAGCGAAGTTGCAAAGACAAGTGGTATTCGTGAAGGAGATAGTAAGGGGAGGCATACAACGACCCATCGTGAGTTGTTTCAATTGCCAAATGGTGGATTAGTTGTTGATACACCTGGAATGCGGGAACTACAACTTTGGGAAGGAAGCGGTGCGATTCATGCAGCGTTCTCTGATATTGAAGAGGTAGCGAAAGAGTGTCGTTTTCGTGATTGTGAACATGAAAACGAACCGGGTTGTGCAGTTCGCTCGGCCATTGATAACGGTGTTTTAGCAGCAAATCGTTTGTTGAATTATAAAAAACTCCAAAGAGAAATTTCTTATGCTATGAGAAAACAAGATCCGATTCTTGCTCGTGCTGAGCGAGAGAAATGGAAAAAGATGACGAAGCAGCATAGGAAAAAATAGTAAACTAAAAACCAAAGGCCTCTGTAGGAAGCCTTTGGTTTTTAGTCATGAGATCGCATGTTAATTAAGAAATTTAAAGTGAATCGTGAAAAAAGGTAGACAACTATATCCACTTGTTATTAAAATAAAGTCGGAAAATAGAGGGATTTGTCATATGAGTGTATAATTCTTTATAAGAAAACTATGTAAAAAGGAGACAAGTATGGGAGCTTATTGGGGAGAGAAGAAGCATTCCTGGCTTAGTTATGCTTCATTTTGGTTAAGTATTTCATTTTTCCTTATCTTTTTGATTGAAGTGTTTGTACTTAAGACACTTTTAAATAGTTCAACCGGTGTGGTACACATGATTAAATATTTTTATTTCATATTTGTACCATTAAACCTTATCCTTAGTGTAAGGCTACTGCTTAAAAAGAATGAAAAAAAGATATTGCCGATATTTAGTTTTATCGTGTCATTATTATTTACAAGTTTTATCGTCGTATTAGCTTTAGCTGCGGCGGGTAAAATATTTTAAAGAAAACAGGAATGATAAAAATCATTCCTGTTTTTTTCTTTGAAATTCATTCGTGAGTAGAAGTTTTGCTATGTATATAATAGGCAGATGAATACGGTAAGAGAGGGGATATATGGTACAATAAGTGTGTAAGTGATAGAGAAAAAGGGTATATAAAATACTCATTGTTTTTTAGTAAGAGAGGGGTTATCTTATGCTACACGAGACTTTGATGTCATTATTTCAAGTTGCTCCAATTGAAGATGGAAAAAACGGCTGGAAATATGTAATCCAAGAAAAGGATAGCAAGTATTCACTTGTTGATTCTGTATCCACAGCACATATGAATGTGGAATTATTTTTTAATGAATATGATGAGCTGCGTCTTACTTTATATAAAGACGGTCACCCAATTACAACAATACAGCGTATAGCGATTTTAAAAGCTGAGTTAGAAGATGATGAAGATGGCATTCGATTTGTTTTAGAACGTATGCCAAGTCGAATGATTCGCTTACAATTACAACCATTTCTTGCAATAGAAATGGGGCTGTATTGGGAAGTATGTGAAGACTGTGAATGAAAAAGCATCCGTGCATAGCGGATGCTTTTTACGTCTTTTGTAATTGTTTGAAAGCGATAATGGGAAGCAGTATGATACTGACCCACCCGATGATAGGGTACAAAATGTGAAGAAGTTCACTGTAGCCGATATAGCTAAAGCAATAACTGATGAGTAAAATAAAATAAATAATGGTGTTATTTTTCCAACCTGTGATGGATTGCATTTGTTTTGTCATACCAAATATATTGCCGACTAGTGTTGTAAACACTTCTCCAAAAATAATTAAAACGAAAAAGAAATGAAAAGTAGCATTAAAACGGCGTACTACTTCTGCCATTGGAATGTTGTATTGGTAAAATTGCTCCACAGATAAAATGGCTAAATGGCTGCATAATAGAATGAAACATAGTCCAGCCCCTCCTAAAATACCACCCCACCAAATGGCCTTTCGATCTTTCACTTCACTTGCTAACGGTACAAGAACACTTTGGGCGAGAGATAGATTTAAGGCGACATATGTAATCGGACTTGTAATCCATTTCATATTCCAACTTTCAGCAGGAACAACGTTAAGTATCGGTGTTGTACCATGAATAAACGTTGTAATGGAAAGCCCGATAATGAAAATCATCATGATGGGAACTACGAGTGTATTCACTTCAAATACGCCTTGTAGTCCGCGGCTCCCTATGACGATACAAGCGAGTATCGTTATAAAAATACCAAGCTGTCTTGGAAGGCGAAGCTGTTCTTCAAATACGGCCCCAGCACCTGAAAGCATCACGCTTGTTACACCAAACAGAACAAGTAGCAATAAAGTATTTACAACATTTCCAAATACATCACCAAATAAATATCTATTAAATTCCTGTGCAGAAAACGCCCCGATTTGTGAAGAAAGTAGCATCATCTTCGTACCTAACCAAATAAAAAAAAATCCGCTCACGCATATGCCTATTGTTCCGTAGATACCGTTTATCGTAAAGAACTCGACAATTTCTCGTCCCGTTGCAAATCCAGCTCCGACGACAGTCCCGATATAAGTAGCAGCAACCTTTTTGGCTACCTGCCATTGCTGATTATCCATGCGATCCCTCTTTCTACTATGATGGGCTTGACTTACTACATGCATATGAGCAAGCTTGGACAATTAGACATGAGAAGTGAAAGAAAGGTTACATCTTTTTCTGAAGGCTGTGGGAATATTAATGTTGGTGAATGATCTATCTCTAATATTCTGTCGAGCTGTTTGAAGGAGGGCATTTTATCCCGCTATTTGCGGGCCGTAATGCTGCTTCCTACCTCAAGGCAGGAAGTAAAGAAGTTAGGTGGGAGAAACTGCCCGTAAAAGCTCGATTGGTGAGGGCTAATGATCAGTAGGAGATGAAGAAAACCCCACTGATCAAAGTTTCACTTTATTGGATTACTGTTAAAACTTTGTGACATATATGCGAATGGTTTGGGTGAGCAGGAAAAGTATGGTACAATAAATGTGTATTATTAAAAGATAATAATTCTAAAATAATAAGAGGAGTGGATAGAATGAGTACAAAAACAAATGTTGTTGAAGTATTAAACAAACAGGTAGCAAACTGGAATGTGTTATATGTAAAAATACATAACTATCACTGGTATGTTACAGGGCCACACTTCTTTACATTACATGAAAAATTCGAAGAGTTTTATACAGAAGCCGCAACATACATTGATGAATTAGCAGAGCGTATTTTAGCATTAGAAGGAAAACCATTAGCAACAATGAAAGAGTATTTAGAAACATCTACTGTACATGAAGGTACAAGTAAAGAATCAGCAGAAGAAATGGTACAAACGCTCGTAAATGATTACTCTGCACTGATTCAAGAGTTAAAAGAAGGTATGGAAATAGCAGGTGAGGCTGGAGATGAAACGTCAGCAGATATGTTATTAGCTATTCATACGACATTAGAACAACATGTTTGGATGCTAAGTGCGTTCTTAAAATAACACTGCAGAGCCCTATTGAAAGAATTTTCAATAGGGCTTTTTTGTAAGTTTTAAGCTTTCCTTTTATGGTATAATATAGTAAAAAGGAGGCGATGGAATGTTTCGCTTTTTCAGAACTGGAAAAGAGGAGAGGATGATTACAAAAGATGAGTTAGAGCAAGCGATGGCGAAGTTTCTTGAAAAGAATGCTAGCATTGTATATACGGTGTTAGTCAATGAAGATTATACAGTGAATTATGACTTGTTAAAACCATATTTACCGGCATTTCCTACAAATACGTTCATTATAACGAAGGAAACGCTTGAAGTATTTGAACATACATTAGAAAATATTGAATTAGTAAAAGAAATTGATGTGGTGCAGCGTGCGGTCGATCAATATGTAACTGAAAAAGAAAGATTTCCAGTTGTAGAAGACGACGCTGATCGTTTAATATGTGGAATGAAATTAGCACCCTATTTAGAGCGTGTGTTAAAGAGAAAGTTATATATTTCAGAGAAGCATTATTTAGTATCGAGCCAACCAGATAAAAGTAAAAAGAATATTGTATAACAAAAAAACAACAATGAAATATTGTTGTTTTTTTGTTTGCAAGGGAATTTACCTCGCAAAAGCCCGATTGGTGAGGGCTAAGGATCAGTGGGGGATGAAGAAAACCCCCACTGATCCAAGTTTCACTTTATTGTAAATCAAAAGCGTCTGCCAATAAACGATAAGATTTTAGTTTATCCTCAAAATCATGGGTAATCGTTACAATCATAAATTCTTCCGTATTGTAAGCTTGACTCAACTCTAGAATTTGTTCTTTTACTTGTGCTTGATTTCCTACAATCATACGTTGACGATTTTCTTTAATACGGAATAAGTCATACGTGCTATAGGAATAGTTTTGAGCGGTTTCAATAGAAGGAGTGCCAGTTGTACGCATTCCTTGTTCGAGTAAAAGAATCGATAAGTCAAGACTAGAAGCAATTCTTTCTGCTTCTTCAGTTGTTTCTCCGCAAACGACAAAAATAGAAACAATTGATTGTGGTTTATCACCTAAGAAAGATGGTTGAAATTGATCTTGATATGCTTTCATTACTTCCGGGCCACCATATCCGTTAATAAACTGAGCAAATGCAAAAGAAGCCCCTTGCTTTGCAGCAACCATTGCGCTTTCTCCACTTGATCCAAGCATCCATAGTTCAGGAGCAGTTGGGATAACAGGAGCAGCTTGAAGGTTAGCAAATTGATGATTGCCTGGCACTTTATCATGTAAGTACATTGCTACATCTTGAATTTGTTCTGGATAATGGTCGAGTGAAATCATTTTTCCTTCTTGTAGTGCACGCGTTGCAATTGGCATACCGCCTGGTGCTCGTCCAACCCCAAGATCGATTCGGTTTGGATAAAGCGCTTCTAGTACACGAAAGTTTTCAGCCACTTTATAAGAGCTATAGTGAGGAAGCATAACGCCACCAGAACCGACGCGAATACGATTTGTTTTTGCTGCAATATGAGAAATAAGTATTTCTGGACTTGATCCAGCTAAACTTACAGAGTTGTGATGTTCGGATACCCAAAAACGAGTAAAACCAAGTTTTTCAACCTCTTGAGCGAGTTGTACAGTATTTGAAAAAGCCTCAGTCGGTGTACTACCCTCTGAAATAGGAGATTGATCTAATACGCTTAATTTAATCATCATATATACCTCTCTATCTTAATGTACATTCTATTATATATTTCCTTACGAAAAATGCGTAAGGAAATGCTCAAAATAAAAAGCGAATGCTTTCACATCCGCTTTTAGTGAGAAATACCACGTTCGTAATGATTCATTTCCACTAAGTTTAGAATATATTCGTAGTTATCGATTGCCATCTTAATTTGATTACGATCTTCTTCTGTTAAATTCACGCTTGTAAGTTGTTTACATAACAGTTGTTTTTTCAGTTCTAATTGTTTTTTTGTTTCACGATAGTCGTAAGTACGTTTCATTTTTACCATCCCTTTCCTTACAGTACCTATCTATACCTTTATTATATGGCAAGAGAGAAGGGATGAGAGCAAATTTTAATGAATTTTTAGTGAATATTCAGAAAAAAGTTGTGTTATGTTCTACTATACTTTTGAATACAATGCAGTGAATTACTGTTCTGTATTTATGAAGTAAGGGGTGGGATGATGCAAGAGCCTATGCAATCCCGTTTCACAATAGATGAAATGCTACGAATAATCGATAAGGGTTTACCAAAAACGACACATCCAAAGCATATTCTCATTATTGGTGCTGGAATGGCCGGCTTAGTATCGGCCTCGTTATTAAAAAACGCTGGGCATCATGTGAAAATTTTAGAAGCAAATTGCCGAGTAGGAGGCAGAATAGAGACTGTTAGAATGGAAGATACAGGGTTATACCTAGATGTCGGAGCAATGCGTATTCCGTATATACATACGCTTACGATGGCGTATATAAAAAAGTTTGGGTTACAAGTCAATCCATTTATCAATCGAAATGAGACTGATATTATTTATGCGAATGGTAGAAAAACAACCTTACAGCAATATGAAAAAGATCCAAGTATATTGCGATATCCAGTTGCGATGAATGAAGAAGGAAAAACGTCAGAGGAGCTATTGTTATTGGCTGTTCAGCCGATTATTGATTTTGTTAAAATAGATCCCGATAAGAACTGGGCAATTGTTGAAAAGGATTTTGGAAAGTATTCAACAGCGCAATTCTTAAAACATCATCCGTATCAGTATAATACGTACTTTTCACCAGTAACGATTGAGATGATTGGTGTGCTATTAGATTTAGAAGGTTTTTTAGAAAGGGCATTTGTTGAAACATTACGTTTTATATATATATTGCAGCAGGAAAATGGCTTTTGTGAAATTACAGGAGGCAATGATCAGCTTCCAAAAGCTTTTTTACCGCAGTTACAGGAGAATATTGTTTACAATCAAAAATTAATGAAGCTTCATCAACACGATAAAGGGGTGACCGCTTATTGTAGGAATGAGGAAACATTTGAATACAGCAGCATAACGGGTGATGTAGTGATTATTACAATTCCTTTTTCTACAATGCGCTTTGTTGAAATTGAGCCATTTGACTCTGTGTCACATGAAAAGTGGAAAGCAATTCGTGAACTACATTATATGGCGGCTACGAAAATAGGGATTCAATTCAAAAGTCGTTTTTGGGAAGAGCAGGGGCAAATGGGAGGGAGAATCATTACAGATTTACCAATCCGATATGCGTATTATCCAAGCCATGGTATTGGATCTAAGGGACCTGCTATTATGCTAGGGAGTTATACATGGTCGTATGATGCATTGCTTTGGGATGGGCAATCAAAAGGTGACCGTATTTATTATACATTACAAAATTTAGCGACTATATTGGGTGGTCAAGTATACGATGAATTTATGGCAGGTATAGCAAAAAATTGGACATTAGATCCTTATGCATTAGGAGGATTTGCAATCTTTCAAGCTGGCCAAGAATCAGAACTACAGTCTGCGATTGTAAAACCAGAAGGGAAAATTTACTTTGCAGGAGACCATACAACGCTGTACCATGGCTGGATACAAGGAGCGATTGAATCAGGAATACGTGCTGCGGCAGAGGTGAATCAATTACGAGTAAATAAGTGAAAACTAAATTCTTATTTCTAGATTGATTTTGATGAAAATTCAGAAAAATATTTACTAGATGTTCCTCTTTATATATCATTATATATAAAGGAAAAGTTAGGAGTGTTTTATATGGATCCATTGCTATTCGATTTCCCTTCTGAATTTTACACAAAAAGGCTCCTCATACGGATGCCAAAACCAGGGGATGGAAAAGCGGTATATCAAGCTATAAATGAATCTCTAGATGAATTAAAACCGTGGATGGTTTTTGCACAAAAGGAACAAACGGAGCAAGAAATAGAAGCGAGTATAAGAAAATCCCACATCCAATTTTTACAACGTGAGGACTTGCGACTGCTTGTTTTTTTGAGAGAAACAGGTGAATTTATTGCATCTTCTGGTCTACACCGTATTAATTGGGAGGTACCCCGGTTTGAAATCGGTTATTGGATCGATTCTCGTTTTAGCGGGAAAGGGTACATGACAGAAGCAGTTAAAGGGATTGTAGAGTTTGCTTTTACCGAATTAAAAGCAAACCGGTTGGAAATTCGCTGTGATTCCAAAAACGTAAAAAGTCGCGCCATACCAGAAAGATTAGGATTTAAACTGGAAGGGATTTTAGAAAGTCACAGTGTAGCTGTGGATGGCACGGGATTAGGAGATACGTGCGTGTTTGCTAAGAGAAGGTAGAGCTTATATATAAATACAAATTAAAAAACCGACATAAAACCCTTCTTTTTAGGTGGGAGAGAGCATCCGGCCATGCATAGAGGCGATCAGATCCTTTTCCTGCCCCAGACATAGTGAAAACAAAGAGAGAAAACGAGTGTAGGTCACCTTTTGTTATCCATAGCCGCGGCTATATGTAGAAAAATCAAAATGGATTTATATAGTAATTGTTTTATAATCTTTATCCAGCTTAAATATGAAAATCCTAGAATAAATGCCTATAAAAAGGAGATTGTTTTATGTGGTATCTATCATTCGTTTCGCTCCTTTAATAATAAAAAAGCACAAACCATGAATACTACGAGGTTTGTGCTTTTTTATTACAAAATCTTCATCACGGTACAGGATGCCCATTAGAGCTTTCAAAGATTGTAAACCATTGTTGACGATCTAGTGTAAGTTTTGTTGCTTCAACAGCGGTTTTTACACGAACAAGTTTACCAGAACCGACAATTGGTATCATGTTTGCTGGATGAGCAAGTAGCCATGCGTACATGACAGAATCGATTCCATCTACGCCTAAATCATTTGCGATTTTTTGTAATGTTTCACGCAAACGTACAGCACGTTCACTTTCACCTTTAAAGATTTCTCCACCTGCAAGAGGTGACCAAATCATTGGGGCGATGCGTTTTTCTTGGCATTGGTCAATTGTACCTTTTTCAAAATGTTCGAGCTGCATAGGAGAAACTTCAATCTGATTTGTGATGAGAGGAAAATCTAAATACGAACTCAACATATTTAATTGAGAGGGTAAAAAGTTCGATACGCCAAAGTGACGTACTTTTCCATCTTGTTTTAAACGAGAGAAAGCTTTTGCTACTTCTGCTGGATCCATAAATGGGTCGGGACGATGAATGAGCAATACATCAATATAATCTGTATGTAAGTTTTTAAGAGACTGTTCAGCACTTTGTACAATATGGTCGGCACTTGTATTATAGTGAGCGACATATCGATCTGGAAATTTAGGTGATGGGGGAGCGATTCCACATTTCGTAATAATTTGCATTTGATCACGTAAATGGGGTTTTAACTGCAGTGCTTCACCAAATAATGATTCGCACGTATAACCTCCGTAAATATCAGCATGATCGAACGTTGTAATTCCCATTTCCATACAAGATTCAACAAAAGACAGTAATTCTTGGTCTGACATATTCCAATCTGCTAAACGCCAAAAACCTTGAATAATGCGAGAAAATTCGAGGTTATTAGCCATTTGAATTCGTTCCATGTGGATAGGTCCTCCTTGATGATTAATGTTAGTTTTCATTCATGAAAAGGCTTTCTTGTTCGGTAATATTATATAGTTATTAGAATGTACTTACAACAAATAAGTTTCACTATAAAAGCAAGCTTTTAATGTATGGTATAATATACAAATATTTATCCCGCTCTAAAGGGTAGTAAGCCTTCCACTTCAAAATTTTGAGGGATCAAAAAAGTTAGGTGGAGGACACTGTCCGTAAGAGCCTAATTGATTCAACTAGCCTTCAGCTAAAATTATGCTGAAGGAAGTTTCACTTTATAGTCATAAGGAGCTGCACAAAATGATTCCAGTAACAATATTAACGGGATTTCTCGGTTCAGGGAAAACAACGTTATTAAATCGTATTTTGTCTGAAGAGCACGGTAAGAAACTAGCGGTTATTGTAAATGAGATTGGTCAAATCGGCATCGATAATCAACTAATTATGAATGTTGAAGAAGAAATCATGGAAATGACGAATGGCTGTCTATGCTGCACAGTACGTGAAGATTTGCTAGTTGCGTTAAAACAGTTATTAGATGTTAGAGCGGAAGGGAAAATGGATTTTGATGGTTTGGTGATAGAGACGACAGGGCTTGCGAATCCAGGACCAATTATTCAAACGTTCTTTTTAGACCCGGTTATTCAATCAGCGTACCAAATTAATGGTGTCATTACGGTAGTGGATAGCTATCATATACATAAGCACTTTGAAAAGGGATTAGAGGCAAAAGAACAAATTGCCTTTGCTGATATGGTCTTAGTGAATAAATTAGATTTAATTGAAGAAGCAGAGAAAGAGAATCTACTCACTGAACTACAAGGAATAAACCCAACTGCAAAAATGATTCCAACGACTAACTGTGAAGTAGATATCCCTGCATTACTAGAAATACAAACGTTTAAAACACGTGATACATTAGAAATTTATCCACATAAAGAGCATTATCATTTAGAAGGTGTAAAATCATTTGTATTACGTGAAGAGCGTCCGTTAGATCTACAGAAGCTGAATGAATGGATGTCAGCTGTTGTTCAAGAATTAGGAGAATATTTATACCGTTATAAAGGGATTTTATCAATAGATGGAGTAGATCGTCGTATCGTTTTTCAAGGTGTTCATACATTATTTGCTGCCTCCTATGACCGGGAGTGGCAAGAGGGAGAAGAGCGTGTAAGTGAAGTTGTCTTCATAGGAAAAGATATTAATAAAGAATGGTTTCAAGAGCATTTTCAAGAATGTATTAAATAAGCCTGCTTTATTATCAAGACCTAAATTTTAAAAATGCTTGAAAAATAAAGACGCTAACATATTATATATGACTAATATGTTAGCGTTTTTTATTTTATCTTGCTATTTGCGGGTAGTAATACCCCCACCTCAAAGTTCTGCAAGGAGCAAAGAAGTTAGGTGGGGGATAAACTGCCCGTAAAAGCCCGATTGGTTCAACTATATAAATCCATTTTAATTTTTCGACATATAAGCCGCGGCTATGAATAACAAAAGATCACCCGCACTCGTTTTCTCTCTTTGTTTTCACTATGTCTGGGCAGGAAAAGGATCTGACCGCTTCTATGCATGGCCGGATGCTCTCTCCCACCTAAAAAGAAGGGTTTTATGTCGGTTTTTTAATTTGTATTTATATAATAATCAGTGTTATCAGAAGTAAATACATATGGGTTGCTTAACATTAGCTTACTGTTAGTGAAAGAAGTAGTCTCACTTTCTTTATTCCACAAGTATCGAAACGGCACTATATATCAACAATAAAGCCATAATTACATTAAATTGACTTCTATACTTTGATAAGAAATTTTGAAAAATTGAACCAAACACACTCCAACAAAAAGTACTCATAAAACCAACAAAAGCTAGAAATAACGAATAAAATAGTAAGCTGAAATTTGAAGTGTGATAGGGAAGGATGAAGGTTGATATTGCAGTTATGCCATATAAAATGCCTTTCGGATTTACGAATTGTAAAAACATACCTGTTAAAAAACTGTTATTCTTGTCCCCATTATTGTCTTTATCATTATTTTTACTGGTAATAATTTTTATAGCCAAATACAACATATAGATTGCACCTAAGATAGTCATAATAAATTCAATTTTTGGAATGAAATTTTTAAGCAAAAGATTAAAATAACTACACAATAACATTATTACAAAGAAACCTGCACCTACGCCTAAACAAAATCTAATTGTCTTTTTTAATCCGTATTTGTTAGCCAATAACATTGCCATAATATTATTGGGACCTGGAGTAAAGCTAGTAACAAAAACATATAACAAAAATGATAATAAAGGCATATTGGAACCCCCTTTGTGATGTATGTTATAATGATCAAAACGAACATTATAACGATTTTCATTTTATTGTACAATACGTACGTTATATTGTACAGAAGTAAGGGAGTGTGTTTATGGAGGAAATACATCTTATCATTGCAAAAAACTTAAAAGCCTTTAGAGAAAGCAAGAAATTAAGTCTTGAAAGGGTTGCAAATTTAACTGGAGTAAGCAAAACGATGATAGGTCAAATTGAAAGGGGGGAGTCGAGCCCTACTATTACAACTATTTGGAAAATAGCAAACGGATTAAAGATTTCTTTTACTTCACTAATAAATAATCCGCAACCAGATACAAAAGTTGTTTTAAGAAGTGAAATTCAAACGTTATCTGAAGACAACGGAAAATATCGAGTCTATCCCTACTTTCCCTTCGAAGATGATAGACGTTTTGAAGTTTATTCAGTCGAGGTAGAAAAAGGTGGATTCTTAAGTGCTGATTCGCATAGAGAGGGAACTGAAGAGTTCTTAACTGTTTTTGAAGGGGAACTAACTGTACGTGTAAATAACAATGAATATACAGTAAGAAGTGGTGATTCTATCAGATTCAAGGCTGACAGACCCCATACTTATCATAATTCAGGGGAAACATTAACTCGATTAAGTATGATTATATATTATCCGGCTTAAAAACCCCGTTCTTGTAGAACGGGGTTTTGTTTCTGTTTTTATTTGTGCCTTTGTAACAATACAGTTGCTGAGCTAGGTCCCCATCCTCTAATAATTGTAGTATATTTACATAGTTGCAGGCTTATTTGTAGAATGTGCTTAATCTCTTCCAGCTTCCACTAGCTTTTTCGCAATAATTGCTGACTTGACATGAAACATGGTCATGTGATCACCTTGCGTAGTTACTAATCGGAATAAACCAAGGCGACTCGACATATGTGGATGCCAGCTGTATTGTTCACCTTGCGGAACAGCCATATCTTCTGTTAAGTAAAAATAGCTTTTTGGAATATTTAACTTATAAAATTTAGAGAGATTAAGCTTCTCAAAGAGTGGTTCAGCAGGTTCTGGCGTAACTGTTTCATAGATTTTTTTCGCTAATGAAAGGTCGGCATTATTCATAAATGTTTCTCTCCAAATAGGAAAAGGTAATTGGATAGCGTTATCTTTTGATTTCTTTGCAAGTTCTGCCCAAAGCTGCTTACCATCGGCAGGAATCTCATCTGCTGTACTATTACCATCTGCTACAACAAAGGCATCCATAAAGACGAGTCTTTTAATCCGATCTGGAATTAGTTCCGCAACTTTAGAAATAACGGTACCACCAAAGCTATGACCGACAAGAACAAAATTTTTCAAATTCCTTTTTTCGACATAGTTTACAACTGATTTTACATAATCCGAATGTTTTACAGCTTTATTTGTATCTTTTCCATGCCCTGGTAAATTAGGCGTATGTACTTTATGTCCCATTTGTTTTAATTCATTTGCGGTTTTTTCCCAATAGCTAGAATCACCCCAAGCACCGTGAATTAAAACAAAAGTAATGGGTTTTTGTCGCTCTACATCTATTTCAGCCTTTGCTGGAACATGAAACCAATTACTACTAAACAAGATGAAAATAGAAGCGAGAACAACAAATAGGAACTTCAATAATTTCACGATGTAACCTCCGTCGTATTATGATTTGCATACACAATCATATAATTTCGCTGGAAGATTGTTTTTATTCCTGATAAATATATAAAGGAAAAAGACAATCTAAATTAGATTGCCTTTTCCTTTATATATAACTCCATTACAACCCCAACAACAGGCCCGTCATCGTCAATATCACCAGTCAAGCGAAAGCCGAACGACTCGTATAATTTCATTGCTAGTTTGTTATCGGGATGAAGACTTAAATAAATTTTTTTACAATTGTATTTTTGTTGTAAATGCCCAATTAATAAACGGAGAAAACGTTTCGCATAGCCGTTTCCTTGAAATTTGTGATCGATCATAAAGCGGTCTAGCCATGCACTTTCATCTTTTTCGGAATGCCAGCCGTACATTGCATATCCAACGAGTATTTCTCCATCATATAAGCCAACTGACGTCCCGTTTTCTTCAAATATCGATTCTGCTAAAGAAAACGCATTGCTTTCAATGAATTGCTGCTGTCCCTTTGCTACGTCTAAAGCAGCGACTGAACGCCAATTATGTGCTGTTACTTCACAAATGTGAAGATTCATAGTTCCATCTCACTTTCTAAATCGTTATATCTTTAAAACTAATATGGATAATTTTACTTGTTATTTCTTGTAAGTCAAGCTGAAAAGTAGAAATATAAGGAAGAGGAGAGAAGGTAAGATATAAAAAAGACCGCTGAAAATAGTTCTTCAGCAGTCTATAATGAAATAACATTTTAATTTGTTGCTTCTTTTAATGTATTCACGTTTTCTTCCATTAATGTAAAGTAATCTTTATTTTGTTTTGCGTCATCTTCGGAAATGGTTGCAAGATGATTTAATCGTAAAATTTTTGTTCCCGTTTCTTTTTGAATGACTTCTGCTACTTTCGGAGTAGAGAATGTTTCAAATAATATATATTTTAATCTATGCTCTTTCGCTGTTTTTGTAATGGAAGCAAGTGCTTTTTGTGACGGTTCATCAGAAGCGGAAATCCCAGCAACAGGAATTTGTTTTAGACCGTAGCGTTGTTCCCAATATCCATATGCAGCGTGAGAAACTAAGATTTCTTTCGTTTTGGCATTATCTACGACTGTTTTAAATTGATCATCTAAGTCAGTAAATTTTGTTTGTAAGGCAGCGAAGTTTTTCTCGAATTCTTTTTTGTGCTCTGGTTGTAATTCAACGAGTGCATTTTTTATTTTTTCAGCTTGTTTCATCGCAAGCGTAGGGTCAAGCCATACGTGTGGATCTTTATCATGATGATGCTCTTCTGTATGATCTTTTTCATGTTCATGATGTTCCTCTTCAGATGAAGAACGAAGCTCGATACCATTAGAAGCATTAACAATTTTCACATTTTCTTTTTTTAATGCCTTTTCCATCTTGTCAGCAAATGGTTCTAATTCAGCACCGTTATATACGAATAAATCTGCTTTCGCAACTTGCACCGTTTGTTTTTGACTCGGCTCATATGTATGAGAGTCAGCCCCTGGTGGATAGATTGCTTCTACGTTTACATAGTCACCACCGATCTTTTTAGCAAAATCAGCAAGTGGAAAAATTGTCGTATACACAGACAGTTTTCCATCTTTTTTTGCCCCTCCATCTTTTTTGTTGGAGCATCCAGCAAAAATTAATGAAAAAATAAGTACAAAAGAAAATGCGATTAACCTTTTGTTCATGTAATTCTCCTCTTTTCTTTCTTTTCCAATCTTATTTTCCCCATATTCAGGGAAAAATATCTTTTTTGTTTCAAAACGTAATAATTACGTTTTATGTTGCGAACTTAGTATAATACATCTTTATAAAAGTTGCAATAAATAATAATCATTACGATTTGCATTTTGTTATAAAATTGTCAAAAAGAACCGTATTATTTTTATGATTATTGCATATGTGACAGTGCTGCTTTCATATATTGAGGGAGAGGGTATGAAAAGGGGATGAGCGATTGGATTACTTAATGGAAGCGATTCTATTGGTATTAGCAGTAGTCTTACCATTAACGTGCGTTCTTATCTTTTTAAAGACATTAATAGGAAATCTAGGCGATTCTACGATCATAACAAAGCTACCACCAGAGAAAGAGAAAGAAAAAGAGTAAGCAAAGCGCTTGCATCATGCATAGTGCTTTGCTTATGATAAAATGAGACAAAGTGAAACTTCTATAAGCAGAAGTCTCACTGCCCGTTAAAACGGGATACAAGTAGATAAAGAGGTATAAAAATAAATGAACAAACGAACAGCGTTAGTACTCGGTACGAGTGGCTTAGTTGGACAAGAAGTGACGCAGCTATTATTAGAATCAGATTACTATGAATCGGTGACAATTTTTGTAAGGAAACCGCTTCAATGGGAGCATGAAAAATTGCAGCAAAAACAAGTAGACTTTTCTATTTTAGAAGAGTATAAGGAATTTTTTGCTGTGGATGATGTATTTAGCTGCCTAGGGACAACAATTAAGAAAGCGAAAACGAAAGCTAATTTTAAACAAGTTGACTATGAGTATACATTGCGTGCAGCTTGTTTAGCAGAAATACAAGGTGTACAAAATTTCCTTGCCATTTCTTCTATGGGTGCGAATCCAAAATCTCTTTTCTTTTATTCACAAGTAAAAGGGAAGATGGAAGAGGAAATTAAAAAATTGGTGATTGGTGGTATTCATATATTTAGGCCGTCATTATTGCTAGGAGAACGAGAAGAATTTCGTTTCGGAGAAAGATTGGCGGAGAAGACATTGGGTATTATGCCATTTGTATTTAACGGTGCTTTTAAAAAGTATAAACCGATTACAGCCGAGCAGGTTGCAAAAGGGATGTATTTAGCGGCATTACGCGAAGAATCTGGTGTTCATATTTATAATTCATCAGAGATTACAATGATGAAATAACGAAAACGAGAAGGGAAATCCTTCTCGTTTTTTGTTTTATCCCGCTATTCGCGGGCAGTAATATCCTCACCCAAAGTTCAGCAAAAAGAAAAGAAGTTAGGTGGGGGATAAAGAAAACCCCCACGGATTAAAGCTTCACTTTATTTAAGATTTAGTATGGGTAGCGATGTTTCCACGAGCACGCCGATATTGATACGGTTCTTGTAATTCAAAGCCGAGTTCGTTTGCTGCTGTTCTTGGAAAGTATGGATTGCGTAGTAGCTCACGGCCAATAAAGATTAAATCGGCTTCACCCTTTGTCAAAATTTCTTCTGCTTGAATACCATTTGTAATAAGACCAACTGCGCCGGTAGCGATATGAGCATGTTCTTTTATATGTTTTGCATATTGAACTTGATACCCTGGGTATACGTCGATATGAGCAGGAACAACTGCTCCAGAGCTACAATCAATGACATCTACACCTTGTTCTTTCATCCACTGTGCAAATTGAACATAGTCATGCGCTGTTAAACCTTCAGGATGATGATCATTTGCAGAGATACGGACGAATAAAGGTCCATTCCAAACTTCATTTACAGCATCAATAATTTCATTTAAGAAACGGTAGCGATTTTCTGGTGATCCGCCGTATTCATCACTCCGTTTGTTGGATAGTGGAGAGAGAAATTCATTAATGAGATAGCCATGTGCTCCGTGTAATTCAATGATATCAAACCCAGCTTGTTTGGAGCGATATGCACCATCTTGAAAAGCTGCAATTGTCTCTTGAATTTGGTCTTTACTCATTTCAACAGGAATTTTCATTGTATCATCAAATGGAATCGCTGAAGGGGCAACGGAATCGATATGTAGCTCTGCTTTTCGTCCAGCGTGTGCAAGCTGAATGGCTGCTTTTGCACCGTTTTCGTGAATCAATTTCACAGTTTCCTGCAATCCTTCAATATGATCATTACTCCAAATTCCTAAATCTTTACTAGAAATGCGGCCTTCTGGTGCTATAGCTGTAGCTTCTAGCATAACGAGACCGACTTGACCAGCCGCTCGTGATGCATAATGAACATGATGAAAATTCGTTACTTTTCCATCTTCATTTACAGAAGAATACATGCACATTGGTGACATAACAATACGATTTTTTAATGTAGTGCCTTTAATCGTATAAGGTGAAAAAAGTTGATAGTTCATATTTATTCCCCCTTATTGCAGTTTCTTCCATTGTAGCATTATCATTTTTTGTTTCCATAATAAAACGCTTATTCTCGAAATTTTTGATCTTTGTGATACAATTACGAATATGAGTGGAATTGGAGGATAAGAGCATGTACCAAGCATATTATGACAGTGAATTAGGATGCATTGAAATCACTGCAAATGATGAAGGAATTACTTCAGTTATATTTGTAGAAGAACGAAAAGAAGAGAACAAGAATCCGATTGTGGAACAATGTATTACGGAGTTAGATGAATATTTTCAGCAGAAGCGTACTGAATTTACAGTACCGCTACAAGCGGTTGGAACATCGTTTCAAAAGAATGTATGGGATGCTCTTTACACTATTCCGTATGGAAAAAGTGCTTCCTATTTAGATATTGCGGAACAAGTTGGAAATATAAAAGCAGTGCGTGCAATAGGTGGTGCAAATAGTCGAAATCCAATCTCTATAATTGTACCTTGTCATCGTGTAATTGGAAAAAGTGGTAAGTTAGTTGGTTATGCAGGTGGCTTATGGCGGAAGGAATGGTTATTAAAACACGAGGGTATTTTGAAATAATTGTATAATCCTATACCACTTAAATGAGCGGTGAACCAACCAGCTGGGGGAAAGGATAAATCGAGGAAAGAGGGATTGTTTTGCGTTGTATAAATTGTGGGAATCCTTGTCCTGACGGTCAGTTCAATTGTGAAGATTGTCAGCGAATCGTGCATCATGGAAAAATAGAGGAGATCTCACCGATTGAAAAAGATATGGAACAATATGTTGGATCTCATTATCCACACTTTAAAAGAAAATGGGATGTAGAAGAGAAACGAATAGCAAGGTGGAGTTGGAATGGGTGGGCTGCCATATTCCATGCAGGGTGGTTTGGCTACCGGAAATATTACTTACCTGCGTTTCTATTTGTATTTTTACTAGTTACCTGTGATGCCTTTTCATATTATATGGGATTCAATGTGGCACTTCCCATTATTAATATGGTTCCGCTCACTTTTATATTGCTGATCCTTGGTATGATTGGATTTGGAATTTTTGCGAACAGCCTATATTTTCGATTTGCTGAGCGGAAAATTTATCGCCTAAAAGCAAAAGGTATCGAAAATGAAGAGGTAGAGCGTTATCTCATTCGTGATAGTGGAGGAACCAGCAAGATTGGTGCAGCTATCGTTACGATTTTGACGGCTGCTAGTATATTTATGAGTCATTTTTTCTTTCCAACGGATCGGGATGTCATTCAAGAAGTACGAACAAGCTCATTATATGAATATCCATTCTTTTCAATTGGAGAATCATTTGAACAATATTTTCAGCAGCCAAGTTGGACATACTACCGTGGTACGGACGGATTAGAGCTTGTTGAATTTCATGGATATAGTCGCGGTGCGAACCGGCAAAAAGTTGTGATACAATTTGTTGTAGATTACCATTTACATGAAGTTGAACCGTATGCACTTGAATTAAATGGTGAACCACAAGGAGAAAAAGAGTTCTTGAAAATGATGGAAGACGTGTTCCGCATACAAAATCCTTTTGAATTAGATGATGGATTGCAATGGGATGATGAAAAAGAAATGCTATAAGAGATGGATTCAAAGACACATTACGTGTTTTTTGAATCTATCTCTTTTTTAATTTAAACAAAGAAAAGTATTTTAAATTATCAGAATGTTTTGTATAATACTATCATACATGCACTATCGTATACATATAGAGTGGGGGGAAAGGGAGAATGAAGAAAAAAGTTTCAATGCTTGCTGCACTTGCGTTATCAACGAGTATATTTGTTGCAGGTTGTGGAAGTGGGGAGAAAACTTCGACAACAGAAAAAGATAAGGAGAAGGGAGTCGCTGACAAACAAGTTTTAAATCTAATAGAAGCAGCTGAAATTCCTTCGATGGATACGTCAAAATCAACAGATTCGGTTTCGTTTCGCGTATTCGTAAATGCAATGGAAGGGTTATATCGTTTAGATAAAGATAATAAGCCGACTCCAGGTATGGCGAAAGATGTGAAAATTAGTGAGGATAAGAAAACATATACATTTGAACTCCGAGATGCGAAGTGGTCAAATGGGGAACCTGTTAGAGCACAAGACTTTGTGTACGGCTGGCAACGTACGCTTGATAAAGCACTCGCTGCGGAATATGCATTTATTTTATTTGATATAAAAAATGCGCAAAAGGTTAATAAAGGGGAATTGCCACCAGATCAGCTAGGTGTGAAAGCAAAAGATGATAAAACACTTGTAGTAGAATTAGAACAACCAACTCCATACTTTATTGAGCTTACATCATTTCCAACGTTCTTTCCTTTAAATGAAAAGTTTGTGAAACAGCAAGGGGATCAACATGCATTAGAAGCTGATAAGGTTTTATACAATGGCCCGTTTACTTTAAGTGAGTGGAAGCACGAACAAAGCTACCAACTAAAGAAAAACCCAAACTATTGGGAGAAAGATAAAGTGAAATTAGAAGAAATTAATGTAAGCATCGTAAAAGAAACGAGTACCGGTGTAAACTTATATGATAGTGATCAGGTTGATCGCGTTATTTTAAGTTCTGAGTTTGTTGATAAATATAAAAAGAATAAAGCTGATGAATTTAAAACGAAATTAGATCCGCGCATGTATTTTCTTCGTTTTAATCAACAAAATGCGACGTTGAAAAACCAAAAAGTACGAGAAGCAATTGATTTAGCATACGACAAAAAAGGAATTGCGAATGTCATTTTAAATGATGGTTCATTACCAGCTTATTTCTTAGTACCAGAAAAGTTCACAACAGGACCAGATGGGAAGGACTTCCGTACAGTAAATAAAAATTTCCGTGATAGTAAAAATAATGCGGAAAAAGCAAAAAAACTATGGGAAGAAGCAAAAAAAGAACTTGGCCAAGATACAATCACTATTGAATTGCTAAACGATGATAATGGTACTCGGAAAAAAGTTGGCGATTTTATTAAAGAAGAGCTTGAGAAAAATTTACCTGGATTAAAAGTAAATATTAAACAGCAACCATATAAACAGAAATTAGATTTAGAGAAGAAATTGCAATATGATTTTTCTCTATCGGCATGGAGCCCAGATTATCCAGACCCAATGACATACATCGATATGTTTGTGACAGGAAGTTCATTTAATGAAATGGCATATTCGAATCCGAAATATGATGATTTAGTTACAAAAGCAAAAGGTGAATTATTAAAAGACGATAAAGCACGTTGGAAAGCGCTTGTGGAAGCAGAGAAAATTTTATTTGATGATGCAGCAATCTCACCTGTATACCAACAAAGTACTGCATATTTAGAAAAAACGTATGTAAAAGGAATTGCGAATCATACATTTGGCGGCGATTTTAGCTATAAGTGGGCGTATGTTACAAAAAAGTAGTATAATAAAAGATGCGTGAATTTTCACGCATCTTTTATTGTGTGAGGAGGATCAGCCTTGATAAAAGGGATAAATCATCTTTGTTTTTCAGTTTCAAATTTAGAAAAATCTATTTATTTTTATGAGAAAGTATTGGAAGGAAAGTTATTAGTCAAAGGAAGAAAACTTGCTTATTTTGATGTATGTGGCATGTGGTTGGCTTTGAATGAAGAAGTAGATATTCCGAGAAATGAGATTCATCAATCGTATACACATCTTGCATTTTCTGTTGAGCAGAGTGATTTTAAGCAGCTATTACAGCGTCTTGCAGAGAATGAAGTACATATTTTACAAGGGCGAGAGCGTGATGTGAGAGATTGTCAGTCTATTTATTTTATTGATCCAGATGGACATAAGTTTGAATTTCATTCAGGTACATTGCAAGATCGTTTGAACTATTATAAAGAAGCGAAGCCACATATGAAGTTTTATTAACGAGTACATAAGCGGAAGGAAGAGTATGCATGCGCTAATTATTGGTGGAACTGGGATGCTAAAGCAAGTATCTATCATAGAGTTATATTAGGATTCGTTTTACAAGACAAACATTCAAGATGGTTGACCCATGAAGAAATTGCAAACGGAGTAACAGCAGGAATTCAAAGTAAAAAAAAGCGAATAGATTGTAGGGACTTTAGAACCATGGGAATTACGGCCTAGTTGGTAAGGAGGAATAGAGGATGAAAACGACATTATATGTAACGCGTCACGGAGAAACAGAGTGGAATGTAGCAAAGCGCATGCAAGGAAGAAAGAACTCTAATTTAACAGAGAAAGGTATGCTACAGGCAAAGCAACTAGGGAATCGAATAAAAGATATACCGCTTCATGCAATATACAGTAGTCCGAGTGAAAGAACACTCCATACGGCACAGTTAATTAAGGGTGAACGTGATATACCAATAATAGCCGATGAACACTTTTATGAGATTCATATGGGCACATGGGAAGGACAAACAATTGCTGAATTAGAAGAGCAATACCCGAAAGAATTAGATTTGTTTTGGAATGAACCACATCGATTTGTATCAACTTCGGGAGAAAATTTTGCTGTTGTAAATAAACGAGTTATAGAAGGAGTAAACCTTATTTTAGAAAGACATAAAGGCGAAAGTATATTAATTGTTTCGCATGCGGCAGCGGCAAAATTACTTGTTGGACATTTTGCGGGTGTTCCAGTTGAAAAAGTATGGGCGGATCCGTTTATGTATAGTGCGAGTCTGAGTGTCATAGAAATAGAAGATGACAAAGGCATTGTTAAGCTCTTTGCAGATACAAAGCATTTTCAAGAAATATAGGCAAAAAAATAGACTGCATAAAGCAGTCTATTCATAAAATGGCTAAGATTAATCGTTACGTTTTTTATACCAAAAATGATCGCATTTTTTCTTTTTGCGTAACGTAAGTTTATCAATATCCCAGTTAGGGCATGATGGATGTTTGTGATTATTCCAATTATGACAGTGTGATTTCTTGCCATCATCGCATTTGTGGTGGCGTGATTTCTTGTCATCATCGCATTTGTGGTGGCGTGATTTCTTGTCATCATTGCATTTGTGGTGGTGTGATTTCTTGTCATCATTGCATTTGTGGTGGCGTGGACGCTTGTCACCATCACATTTGTGGTGGCGTGAACGCTTGTCACCATCACATTTGTGGTGGCGTGAACGCTTGTCACCATTGCATTTTGTAACAAATGTACGTTTTTTTACACGAGTACATTTTGTTTTAGGACGTTTGTGATCTTTTTTACAATGGTCCTCGTCGTCATCAAAAGAAATAGGATCTTGATTTAAAAATTCTTCCATTCCCGCACTCTTGATTTCTTCTACAGCTTTTTGGATATCACGTTTCATAGAAACCCTCCTTAACTTTTATTAGCATGAAAAGGCATCCCTTTTACACTACTTATCATATGAAGTTAGGTTTCCATCTGTATGAGACAAGTGTTTAATTTTGTAGAAATAGATATATAGCGGATGTATGGTAAAGGAAATGAGCATACATTACATGGAGAGAAAAAGAAGGGAAGGGAGAACATGTTACCTTCTTATGATTTTTTTATTCATCCGATGTATCTTGTTGAACTTAGGAAAGATATTTGGTCTGACGGTCCAGTACCTGCTAAATTAACATATGAGAAAAGAAAATATGATATTGATATTGTCTACCGAGGAGCTCATATTCGGGAGTTTGATAAAAAATCATATCGTATTATGTTTTATAAACCGAAACGATTTCAAGGTGTAAAAGAATTACATTTAAATTCGGAGTTTAACGATCCGTCGCTCATACGAAACAAATTATCACTTGACTTTTTTAACGATATCGGTGTGCTATCGCCAAAATCGCAGCATGTTTTTATTAAAATCAATAATCAAATACAAGGCATATACTTACAATTAGAATCTGTTGATGAAAATTTTTTGAAAAGTCGTCATTTGCCAGGTGGTTCTATTTATTATGCGATTGATGATGATGCGAATTTTTCTCTAATGAGTGAGCGCGATCAAGGTGTTAAAACAAATCTCTCTGCTGGTTATGAATTTAAATGTGCAAATGCCAATAGTGAAGAACATGTCAGTGAATTTGTCTATCAACTAAATACCCTTCCCCGGATAGCGTATGAAAAAGAAATTGTGAAATATGTTAATGTTGACAAATATTTAAGATGGCTAGCAGGCGTTATTTTGACACAAAACTTTGATGGATTTGTCCATAATTATACGCTGTATCGTAATGATGAAACAAATTTGTTTGAAGTGATTCCTTGGGATTATGATGCAACGTGGGGGCGTGATGTAGAAGGCAGACCGCTCAGTTATGAATATATTCGTATTCAGGGATATAATACATTGAGTGCAAGGTTATTAGATACACCAGTATTTCGAACTCAATATCGAAACATTCTTGAGGAGATTTTAGAAGAGAAATTTACAGTGCCTTTTATAAAGCCAAAGGTGGAGGGAATGTGTGAAGCAATCCGCCCTTATCTTCCTCAAGATCCTTACATGAAGGATAAAATAGATAACTTTGATCAAGAAGCAGAGCTCATTTTTCAATATATAAAGGATCGTCGGCTATATATACAAGAGCACTTACATGAGTTGTCATAAAATGAAACTTTGATCAGTAGGGGGTTTCTTCATTACCCACTAATCATTAGCCCTCACCAATCGGGCTGAATGAAAAAAGAGATTGAGATGTTATCAATCTCTTTTTTCATTATATAATAAAGTGAAACTATATAAATGCAAATTAAAAAACGACATAAAGCCCTTCTTTTTAGGTGGAAGAGAGCATCCGGCCATGCATAGAAGCGGTCAAATCCTTTTCCTGCCCCAGACATAGTGAAAACAAAGAGAGAAAACGAGTACAGGTCACCTTTTGTTATCCACAGCCGCGGCTTATATGTCGAAAAATCAAAATGAATCTATATAACCAATCGGGTTCTTATGTGCATTTATCCTTTACCTAAACTTCATAGTTTTCTCTGAATTTTGAGGTGGGGGATTTTTGCCCGTTGGAGTGGAATCCATATAAAGTTAAATATATCTTGTAGGATGGTGAGAAAATGGAAACGAAATGGATTGAGTGGGTAAAACAAATACAAGCTATTGCTCAGGCTGGGTTAACGTATTCGAAAGATGTGTATGATATAGAACGTTTTCAACAATTACGAGAGCTTTCTGTTTCAATGATGTCTCATTATACGAAAACAGATTGGGAAGTGGTGGAGAAGTTATTTGCTAGTGATACAGGCTATCAAACACCAAAAGTGGATATTCGGGCTGTTGTTTATCAAAACGGGAAAATGTTATTTGTGAAAGAAAAAAGTGATGGGAAATGGGCACTTCCAGGTGGCTGGGCGGATATTGGCTACACACCAACGGAAGTAGCAGCAAAAGAAGTGTGGGAAGAATCTGGTTATAAAGTAGATCATTTTCGTTTATTAGCTGTATTTGATAAAGAAAAACATCATTCTTCACCATCAGCAATCCATGTTTATAAAATATTTATAGGCTGTGAAATTGTTGGGGGAGAAAAACAAACGGGTATTGAAACAGATGATGTGAATTTCTTTGCAGAAACAGAACTTCCCGCATTATCAATTGCTAGAAATACCGAGTGGCAAATTCAGCAAATGTTTGCTTATATGAAAGATAGCAACAAAAAAACACTGATTGATTGAACAAATGAAGCGCGTAATGTAAGAAAATAAAATTTCTAACTATTTTCTTTTGGAATATTTTTTGATAAGCTATACTGCATGTAGGAATCTTTCACTGCTTCTAAAAATATTCGGTATGTTTATCCCGCATTAACGGACAGTAAAACCCCCACTGATTATATCGTAAACCTTGTATATTTTTACTAGAGGAGTAGTAATATATTGGCATGTGCATAGCTTTGTGTGATAATAGGAGAGTATGTGAACAGAAAAGGAGATAAGGAAATAAAATGCTAGCAAACTTAATAGAGCAATTGTTACAATTCTTTGCGAGTCTAGGATACTTTGGAGTTGCCTTGGGACTTATGATTGAAATCATCCCTAGTGAGATCGTCCTTTCATATGCAGGTTTTTTAGTTGCGCGAGGGGAAATTAACTTCATGGGAGCTGTAATTGCCGGTACAATTGGCGGTACATTAGCACAAATCTTTTTATATTGGCTTGGCTATTACGGAGGCCGTCCGGTCGTTGAGAAGTATGGTAAATATTTATTAATAAACAAGAAACATTTAGATACTGCTGAAGGTTGGTTTAACCGCTATGGTGCTGGGGTAATATTTTCCGCACGTTTCATACCAGTTGTACGTCATGCGATTTCAATTCCAGCAGGTTTAGCGAAAATGTCACTGAAGCGTTTTACAATTTATACAGTACTAGCGATTATTCCGTGGTCTATCCTATTTATTTATTTAGGAGAAAAGCTTGGTGGGAATTGGCGTCATATTAAAGAGTATGCAGCTGATTATACACATTACATAATTATTGGAGCGGTGCTCTTTATTGCTCTTTATTTTGGTTTAAAGGTCTTGAAAAAAAGAAAAACAGTTCGGTAAAGTCAATGATGTTCATTGGCTTTTTTTTATGGATTTCAGTTCTAAAATAAAGGAGTTGTCCATAATGTGTAATAATACAACGTAGCGGGGGAATGAAATGAAAGGGTCACCGTTTTTACGTGGAACACTGTTCTTAACTATGGCAACGATGATATCTAAAATGCTCGGCTTTATATATGTCATTCCGTTTACGGCGATGGTGGGGACAAGTGGATATGTGTTATATACATACGCATATCGGCCTTATACGATTATGCTCAGTATTGCAACGATGGGACTACCTCTAGCTGTTTCCAAAATGGTTTCAAAATATAATGAGCTAAATGATTATCATACGGTAAAACGGG
Organism: Bacillus sp. DX4.1; assembly: GCF_030348195.1. Taxonomy (NCBI): domain Bacteria; kingdom Bacillati; phylum Bacillota; class Bacilli; order Caryophanales; family Bacillaceae; genus Bacillus; species Bacillus sp. DX4.1. The sequence goes on from NZ_JAUCFT010000008.1 coordinate 2,065,122, forward strand.
TGTTAAAAAGCGGACTGGTCTTTATGATTTGTATGGGTGTTGTTTCATTTCTAATGTTATATATGTTAGCTCCGTATCTTGCAAAGCTTGTCATTGACGGCAGTGATCAAACGGGGAATAGCATAAAGGCAGTTACATATAACATTCAAATTGTTAGCTTTGCGTTATTGATTGTACCAGTGATGAGTTTATTACGCGGCTTTTTTCAAGGGTTTCAATCTATGGGACCATCTGCATCTAGCGTTGTTGTGGAGCAGTTTTTTCGCGTATTAACAATTTTAATTGGAAGCTTTATCGTTTTGCATCTGTTAAAAGCTCCTGTTTCACTTGCTGTTGGTGTTTCAACATTTGGAGCATTTATTGGTGCTGTAGCTGGATTAACGGTTCTGATTGGATATTACATGAGAAGAAGGAAGTACTTGAAGAAAAAAGAAATAGCAAGTATTCCACAAACAACGCAGTCTTTTTTTTCACTATATAAAGAGCTCTTTACCTATTCGATTCCGTTTGTCGTCGTTGGATTAGCAATCCCGATGTATCAAACAATTGATACGTTTACAATTAATAAACTATTAATGCAGATAGGTTATGTACAAAGTGAAGCAGAGAAAATCAATGCAATCATCGGACTCGTTCAAATGGTTGTGCTCATTCCTGTATCTGTCGCAACAGCTTTTAGTATGTCACTTGTTCCTGAGATGACAAGAGCTTACACAGCGGGAAATGTACAACTACTATACAAACATTTTACAAAAACAAATCTACTTGTTGTTGGCATTACCATACCAGCGGCGATTGCAATGATAGTATTGGCTAAGCCTGTATATACGTTATTATTTGGAGTGGGAAATGACCCGAATATGGGTAGTGTCATTTTACAGTATTATGCACCAGCATGTATCCTATTTTCGCTGTTTGCTATTACTGCTGCGATGTTACAAGGAATTAATCAACAACGAAAAACGGTACTTGGTTTAATTGTGGGTGTTATAGTTAAAATTGTATTAAATCTCATGCTATTACAGCACTTTGATTACACAAGTTTTATTATCGCAACGTATGCAGGCTATACGGTTTCTGTTTCATTTAACTTGTGGATGCTTTCTAAATATGTTATAAAGGCAACATGAGCTTTTGAAAAGACAGAGCAATCTCTGTCTTTTTCTGTTTGAAAAAAATTATGAAGAAAAGCGTTTTCAAAATAATTTCCTATTGAAATTTGAACGTTTGTTTCATATGCTGAAAATGGCGGTTCAAAAACTGTTGTTTAAGTGAGGTAGATTCCCACATGTAAAAAGAATCGGGGTGATAGTATGTTAAATATATATTTAACAGACCGAAACGGAAAACTACAAGAAATAGAAGAGATTCAAAAAGGGTGTTGGATTAATGTACTTCATCCAACAGAAGAAGAAATTCAATTTCTGGTGCAAACATTGAATGTAGAATTGGATTTCATTAAAGACCCTTTGGATGATGAAGAACGTTCGCGTATTGAAAAAGAAGATGATAATGCCTTAATTATCGTGGATATCCCTACAGTAAGGCATGATGAAGAGGGGAATTCGATATACGATACGATTCCAATTGGTATGATTGTAATGCCAGAATGTTTTGTTACAATCTGTTTAGAAGAGAATCCGATTTTTGAGCGCTTTATTAACCAACGTATTAAAGAATTTTATACTTTTAAAAAGACGCGTTTTGCGTTGCAGCTCTTATATACAATTTCTACTTATTATTTACGTTACTTAAAACAAATTAACCGAAAAACAATCGACTTAGAACATCAATTAAATAAGTCGATGAAAAATAAAGAAATTTTCACATTGCTAGGTCTTGAAAAAAGTTTAGTGTACTTTACGACATCTTTAAAAGCAAATAAAATCGTGATTCAAAAATTAATGCGTAATAATACCTTTATAAAAATGTATGAAGATGATCAAGATTTGCTAGAAGATGTATTGATTGAAAATAAACAGGCTATTGAAATGGCTGAAATATATAGCAATATTTTAAGTGGTATGATGAATACGTTTAGTTCGGTTATTTCAAATAACTTAAATAGTGTCATGAAGCTGTTGACTTCTATTACCATTATTTTGTCATTGCCAACGATGGTTTCAAGCTTTTTCGGAATGAATGTGACGATTCCGTTGCAGGATAATCCACATGGTTTTGTAATTGTTATGATTATATGTATAATGTTATCTTGCACTTTAGCCTTTATTTTTTGGAAAAAACGTTATTTTTAAAGAAAAAGAAAGCTGCTCTAGCATAGTTATAAAACTACGCTAGAGCAGCTTTTTTATTATAAATAAAGGCTTTTTATATACGAAATATGTATTGTTAACAATTCAGATACCATTATTTTGAAATTATATAAGACTTGTTCAAATTGTTATTTGACGTTAAAATTACATATTGTTAATGAAAAAATGGAGGAATACATCATGGAAATGTTTCAGTTACCGAAAGCATTCCTGCAAATGAATACGATTTTTATCTCAATTTTAATTGAAGCACTACCATTTGTGCTAATTGGTGTATTTATTTCAGGATTCATTCAAATATTTGTGACAGAAGATATGGTGGCAAAGTGGATGCCGAAAAATCGATTTCTGTCAGTATTATTAGCGACTTTTCTTGGCATGATGTTTCCAGGGTGTGAATGTGGAATCGTTCCAATTGTGCGCCGTCTTATTGGGAAAGGTGTACCGCCTTACGCTGGAATTGCATTCATGTTAACAGGTCCGATTATTAATCCGGTTGTATTATTTGCAACGTATGTTGCATTTGGAAGTAGTATGCATATGGTTTGGTATCGATCAATCGTTGCCATCATTGTAGCAATTATCGTTGGACTTATCTTATCGTTTATGTTTAAAGATCATCAATTACGTAATGAACAGTTTCCAGAGGTGGATAATCAACGTCCATTGCGAAAAAAAATGTGGGATGTTTGTACACATGCGGTCGAGGAATTTTTCTCAATGGGTAAATACTTAGTAATGGGGGCATTAATTGCAGCTGCCGTCCAAACGCTCGTACAAACGTCAACATTACTCGCAATTGGACAAGGACCGTTTTCTTCATCAGCGGTTATGATGGGACTTGCTTTTATTTTATCTCTATGTTCAGAAGCGGATGCTTTCATTGCATCTTCGTTCCAAAGTACGTTTTCAACAGCATCACTTGTCGCGTTCCTCGTATATGGACCGATGGTGGATATTAAAAATATGTTTATGATGCTTGCGACATTTAAAACGCGATTCGTAATCGTTGTGACAGTTACTGTTACACTCGTTGTTTATGCAAGCTCACTACTCATTTATGCGATGGGGTGGTAGGTTATGTTTCGAGCATACATTTTACTTGGTTTTACAATTTTAATTGCACAGCTCCATATTTCGGGAAATATTACGAAGTATATTAATATGAAGTATGCATATTTATCAAAAACAGCAGCGATTATTTTAGGTTTTTTAACAATTATTCAGATCATTGTTGTTTTCCAAAAAGAGCACCAAAAGGGAAAAGAAAAAGAGCAGCACACTTGTGGTTGCGATCATAGTCATTGTGGACATGATCACTCGAAAGATGAAAACACATGGTGGAAACGTATTTTTGCTTATACGTTATTGAGTTTCCCTATTATTTCAGGACTATTCTTTCCGATTGCGACGCTAGATTCGGATATTGTTAAAGCAAAAGGGTTCCATTTTCCGGTTGCACAGGCAGAAAGCACAGATCCATTTATTACAAGGCAGTTTCTAAGACCAGATACAAGTATTTATTACGGAAAAGAAGGCTATCGTGGTGTGATGGAAAAAGGAAAAAAACAATATGTAACAAAAGATAACATTGCTTTAAAGGATGAAGACTTCTTAAAAGGAATGGAAACAATCTATAATTATCCTGGGGAATTTACAGGGAAAACACTATCCTTTAAAGGGTTTGTGTTCCGAGATGATTCTTCTAAAAAAGAGCAATTCTTCTTATTCCGATTTGGTATTATACATTGTGTAGCCGATTCAGGAGTGTATGGTATGTTAGTGAAAAAGCCAGAAGGAGTAGAGTGGAAGAATGATGATTGGGTTGAAGTAGAAGGTACAATTGCAACTGAATTTTATCAACCATTCCACGCAAATATTCCAGTTTTAGAAGTAACAAAGTGGAATAAAGTAGAAGAGCCAAAAGAACAATATGTATTTAGAGGAGCCGATTGATCACAATCGGTTCTTTTTTATGGACGGAAAGTTCGGAAAATTGTTAATATATAACATGTAGTTCACTTGGTGTAATTGTTTTTATTGCAAGATGAACAAGAAAATAGGAGGAACTTGCCTAAATCAACAGCCACTAGATGTCCATGAATTATAGAAGGGGTGAAGGAAATGGAAGAAGCAAAGGGGAAAACTGTAAACGAATCAAGGGTTTTTAAAACGAGTCGTGTCTTTCCAACAGATTTAAACGACCATAACACATTATTTGGAGGGAAGATATTAGCTGAAATGGATATGATTGCATCCATCTCAGCAACGAGGCACTCGCGAATGGAATGTGTAACCGCATCGATGGACTGGGTCGATTTTTTACATCCAGTACGCTCGACAGATTGTGTGAATTATGAGTCATTTGTCATTTGGACGGGGAGAACATCGATGGAAGTGTTTGTAAAAGTGGTAGCAGAAGATTTAATTTCAGGCGCAAAACGGATTGCAGCAACATCTTTCGTTACATTTGTGGCGCTTGGGAAAGAAAATAATCCAGTTCCAGTTCCTCATGTGATTCCGGAAACAGAGGGTGAAAAGAAACTGCATGAAATTGCTGTTTTACGTGCGCAGCAACGTCATATTCGTAAGGCGGAAAGTAAGAAAATTGCTACATTATTAACTTTATAAATAGTAGGAAATGAAAAGCGGACACCTAAAAATAGGTGTCCGCTTTTATAGTTTTTTCATCTGCATATCGTTATTGGATAGCTAACTAGCAAAAGCAAGCAGCACCGACGATAATTAAGAGGATAAATAATACGACAAGTAACGCAAATCCATTGCCATGTCCGAAACCCATTGTTTTTTCCTCCTTTAAAATTAAGATACAAGATACAATATGCAACTCAGCTATTGTTTGACAGGACATATATCACGATGTTCATGACTTTTTTGTATGTTAATTTGAAAAAGAGGGAAAATATAGAAATAGTGACTTTTGAAGGAAGGGTTATATCAGTGAAATACTTTATCCTCATCTTATTATGGATCATAGGTGTATTTGTATGGATGAAAGTTGATGTAGAGACGGGGAGGAAAATGATTAATCAACAGGAAACATCGCAAATTCGAGTTGGGAATTTTCAATTATATACAAATGGTGAAGACTTGTATCAACATTTGTTTGAAGATATAAATCGTGCGGAAAAGTTTATTTATCTTCATTTTTATATTGTAGGTAAAGATAAAGTGAGCCGCGATTTTTTGCAACTATTAGAGCGAAAAGCATCGAGTGGTGTGGATGTGAAATTATCAGTGGATCGAGTTGGTGGTTTTAAAATAAAGAAAAAAGTGATAAGGCAATTAGAAAAGAAAGGTGTCAAATTCACTTTTAGTAATAAACCTAAGCTGAAAAATCTTTTTTATTCACTACATCATCGCAATCACCGCCGCATTGCAGTGATTGATGGGGAAATTTCCTATATAGGTGGTTTTAATATTGGAGAAGAATACCTCGGAAAAGATCCTAAGTTCGGAAAATGGCGTGATTATCAAATGCGTATTGAGGGAGACGGGGCAGAAGATATGGAGCGTCAATTTGCGAAAGATTGGTACGCGGATACAGGTGAAAACCTTTCTTTACATAAAGGTTCATTTGTACAAGGAGACTTAAAGTATCAATACGTATTTTCTGAGGGGAAAGGGTTATGGCAAGAATATAGTGGGTTATTAAAGAAGGCAAAACGGTCAATTGTCATTGCAACGCCATATTTTGTACCAAGTCAAGAAATGATGAACGGTTTGCAAGAGGCACTACGAAGAGGAGTTGACGTAAAGCTTCTCGTCCCCTTTAAAAGTGATGCACTGTTACTAAAGCAGGCTGCTTATCCGTATTTAAAGAAGATGCTGGATTCTGGTGCAAAGATCTATCAATACCGGGATGGCTTTTTTCATGGAAAGGTAACAATAATTGACGAGAAAGTTGCCGACGTAGGAACAGCTAACTTTGATAATCGTAGCTTTTATATTAATGATGAGTCAGAATGTTTTATATATGGAGAGAAAGCTGTTATGGAAATATGGCAACGAGTGCAGAAAGATTTTCATGATTCTAAACAATTGACAGATAAGGATTTTGAAAAAATTGGTAGCTGGGACTGGTTTCTGGCAAAGATAGCAAATGTTCTGTCGTTCTATTTATAGCATATATTTAAAGAAGAAAGGAGGACTGTAATATGAGATGTATGCATGAGTTAATGGATTGTAGTTATGAAATGATATATAGGATTGGTGAGTATATGAAACAGGTGCAAGATGAAGAGTTGAGAGATTTATTGCAGCAGCATTTACCATACATTTTACAAGCCTACAATGAACAGGTGAATTTTCAAGAGGGTGAAAATGTACAGCATATGATCGGTGAACAACTTGCTTCTCCTTTTTTTCAAATCGACATAGCGATGCGAAATACGAATAAAAGTGATATTGAAATCGCGATTTCCTATATTTCGCATTTGAAAAAAATAACTCTTGGCTATGCCCAAGTTGCTGTGGAAGTTGCGAATCCAGAATTTCGGTCTTTTTTGGAAAACTGCTTTGTTAAGATGAATCGTTATGCATATAGTGTGTGGCAATATATCGTGAAAAAAGAATATAAGATAGAAAATATATACGAAGACGAGAAATTTGCATAGAATAAAAAAACAAGACGGTATAGGAGCCGTCTTGTTTTTTTATTCATAAGCTTTTAACCATACCACCATCAACGAGGAAAGATTGTCCTGTCATATATGTATTTGCATCCGATGCAAGGAATGCGGCGAATGTTGCGAATTCACTTGGATGGCCGTAACGACCAAGTGGTATAATAGCTTCAAATTGCTTCTGTACATCCTCTACGGCAATGCCTCGTTTTTCAGCAGCTATTTCATCTAAAGAAGCAATGCGGTCCGTTGCAATGCGTCCTGGTGCAATTGTATTAATTAAAATATTATAGGGAGCAAGTTCGGACGCTAATGTTTTTGATAAGCCTGTAATTCCTACGCGGAATGTATTCGATAATAGTAAACCAGGAATTGGTTCTTTAATAGACGACGAAGCAATATTGATGATTTTTCCGCCTTGCTGTTTCATATGTGGAAGTACTTCACGGATCATACGAACGTAGCTTAATAAATTCAGTTCAAATGAACTGTACCAATCATCGTCTGTTAATTGTTCAAATGTGCCTGGTTTTGGTCCGCCAGCATTGTTAACTAAAATGTTGATCGTTCCAAAGGTTTGTACGGTTTGTTCTACAGCTTGTTTTATGTTTTCTTTATTTGTAACATCACAAATTGTATAAGCGATAGTACCTTTGTTAAGGGCAGTAAGTTCTTGTTGTAAGGATGCGAGCTTCTCTTCATTACGGCTGAGCAGCATTACATTTGCTCCTTCTGTTACAAGCTGCGTAGCAATTGCTTTTCCTAAACCTTGACTAGAAGCAACGATAAGGGCTGTTTTTCCAGCTAATCCAAGTTCCATATGTATCAACCTTTCTCTCGTAGATTACTTTTTATTATAAATGAAAATGTGCAAAATAAAAAATATACGGTTTATCCCGCTATTCGCGAGCAGTAATATCCCACCTCAAAGTTCGGTGTAAATTGCCCGTAAAAGCCCGATTGGTGAGGGCTAATAATCAGTGAGGGATGAAGAAAGCCCCATTGATTAAAGTTCCACTTTATGTTGTCAGAAAATTTACAAACATTTACCGTTTCTTTACTCTTTTCTCATATTTACTTCAAGAAAGAGAAGTAATATGAGATTGTACATATTCTATCAAAAGGGGGATAAGCAAATGAATAAATGGGTTAAATCTTTAACTACTATGGCACTTGCGAGCTCTTTGTTTATGGTAGGTTGTAGTAATAGTGATGACAAGAAGACGAAAGACGAGCCAACGCAGCAAGATGAGGAAAAGAAAGATAAGGAAACAAGCACAGATAGTAACTCTTCTGATTCAAAGGAAAAGAAATAATATCGTTCATAATGTGGCTTCCTCGGTAGATGAGGAAGCTTTTTTGTTGTTTATTTTTTTATTTTGCGGAACAATAGAGAGGGAAGTAGAAAGGAGAGATAATATGAAAATATGTTTATTTGGAGCAACTGGAAGAGTTGGATCCCAGTTGCTGAAACGAGCATTGCAAGATGCACATGATGTAACAGTATTAGTCCGTGATAGAAAGAAGATTGATGTGCAGTGCGAGAATCTACATGTAATAGAAGGAAATGTATTACATGAGAAAGATGTGAAGGCTGCTCTAAAGGGAAATGACGTCGTTATAAGTGCTCTTGGGACAGATGGGAATGGAACTTTATCAAAAAGTATGCCGGAAATCATTCAATATATGCAAGAGGAGGAGATAGAAAGGATAATTATGGTTGGAACAGCTGGTATTTTGCAGGCAAGGTCTAATCCGAAAATATATCGATTTCAATCAGAAGAATCAAGAAGAACAACAACAACCGCTGCAGAAGATCATGTAGCAGCATATGTAGTTTTAAAAGATAGTCTAGTTACATGGACAGTTGTTTGTCCCACACATTTAATTGATGGGGAAGAAACAGGAGAGTATCGGACAGAGTCTCATATGTTACCATTAGAAGGATCAAAAATTACAGTAGGAGATACTGCACATTTTACTTGGTCTTTATTATATAAAAATGAATATGAAAATAGTCGCGTAGGTATTGCATACTAAAAAAACCATCCCTCTAGAGGGATGGTTAAAAAATAATATAACAAACAAAAATGATAATCATAATGATTTGTAAAATCGCTTTTGCTACGGTGCTGCTTAAAAAGCCAACAACTGTAGCGATTCCGACCATAAACGCTTCTTTTGGTGTTTTTTTATGCATAAGTTCTGTCACAAAAACAGACAGGAACGGAATAATAATCAGACCAAATGGTGGAAAGAAAAAGGAACCGACAATAATAGAAACCATACCCACTCGTTCGCCCCATTTTGTACTTCCATATTTTTTTAAGAAGTAGCTATTTGCGATAAAGTCAGCCAAGAAAATAATCGCAGTAAAAATGATTTGAATGATCCAAAAAGTCGTTGTTAGTTCCGCTCCGTTTATGCCAAAATGATAAATCAAATATCCAGCCCATAATGCGAATATTCCTGGGATAATCGGGTAGATAAACGCAATGAACGAAATAATAAAACAAGCAATTATACAAAGTGTTAATAGAACAGTCACTTTATATCTCCTTTTTAATATCTAGTTTTTGTACAGCAATTTTCTTAATTTGATGTCCATCAATCACTAACGCCTTGAATTGGAGACCACCGTATTCAATTGTATAGCCAGGTTCAATATTTAAATCGATTGCTTGAGAAAGAAGCCAACCACCGATTGTATCTAAATCACTTTCATCAATATGAATACCAAACATATCATTCACTTCAGAAATGAGCACTTTTCCATCGAGTACTGTAAGCTTCGGTGTACGCTTTTCAATCATTGGTGATTCATCTGCATCGAACTCATCTTGAATTTCACCGATAATTTCTTCGATAATATCCTCCATTGTTAACAGACCAGCTGTTCCGCCGTATTCATCCATGACGATTGCCATTTGAACACGATTTTTTTGAAGGTGAATTAATGTTTTTCGAATTGGAACGGTTTCAAAGACAGTTAAGACAGGATGTATGTATGCTTCTAACGGTTTATGAATACCTTTTGTTTGATCATGAAAAATTTCTTTTGTATTCAGCATGCCGATAATGTCATCCTTATCTTTTTCAATAACAGGATAGCGTGTGAATTTTTCTGATGCGACAATATCCATATTTTCTGCCAACGTATTTTCAGTAGATAAACAAATCATTTCTGTGCGTGGCACCATAATTTCTTTTGCAACGCGATCATCGAACTCAAAAATATTGTTTACATATTTATATTCGGTTTGGTTAATTTCACCGCTTTTATAGCTTTCACCTAAAATAAGTCGTAGTTCCTCTTCTGAGTGAGCAAGTTCGTTTTCTTTTGCTGGTTCTAAACCAAACAGTTTCGTAAAGAATAAAGCGCTATGGTTTAGTAACCAAATGAAAGGATACATGATCTTATCAAACCAAATAAGTGGTTTGGCAAACTTTAACGTAATCGCTTCTGCTTTTTGAATCGCAAATGATTTCGGAACGAGTTCGCCCAGCACGACGTGGAAAAAGGTAATGATGCTAAACGCAATAATGAAAGATAATGTATTAGCCATTGCTCCGGTTACGTTTGCTTTTTCAAATAATGGCCTTAATAAATGTTCTACAGTCGGTTCACCAAGCCAACCCAGTCCTAAAGATGTAATTGTAATACCGAGCTGACAAGCTGATAAATATACATCTAAGTTAGATACAACGCTTCTAGCAGCTAGCGCTTGTTTATTTCCTTCGTTTGCTAGCTGGTCAATTCGACTTTTTCGTACTTTTACAACTGCGAATTCTGATGCAACGAAAAAGCCGGAAACGAGGATAAGTACAAAAATGAGAAAAATATTTAATATGTCCAAGTGTGTTCTCTACTCCGAAGTGGGAATAAAGATGTCACCTCCTGCAAGTATGTTATACTTTTATAATAAATCGAAACCAAAATAATAGTCAAAGAAAATGAGTAAATAATGGCATGTTTTGTTAATTGTTCATAATTTTGTTTTTATTTTGCCCTGTATGAACGGGTAATAACCCCGCAACTTAAACTTTAAAGGTGGGGGGTCACTGGTTAATAATAGTGAATGATTGTTACTTTATCCCGCTATTCGCGGGCAGTAATACCCCCACCTCAAGATTTAGAGAGAAACAAAGAAGATAGGTGGAGGATAAACTGCCCGTAAAAGCCCGATTGGTGAGGGCTAATGATCAGTGGGGGATGAAGAAACCCCCCCACTGATCAAAGTTTCACTTTATCATTGTTCTTGTGAAAGCGTATGTCTGTTGTTTCGAATTGTTTGTTGTCCAAACCGATTGAAGAAGGGAGAGAATCATGTAAGGAATATATAAAAGCAATAATCCGATTGCCACAACGGTCGGTGAGCTTCCTCCAAATTGAATGATAAATTGCAGCAATCCTTTCGTGTGAAAAGTACATTCCATATAAAAGAATGAGATAATGATTGAACCTATAATAGATTTATGATTGGTGAGCAGTGCAATAAACAACGTATTGATCAGAAAGGATGGGTCATTTATTGCTTGGTCTTCCGTTTTATATAAAAATGGTAACCATTTCTTTATGGCTTGTATGACGATAATCATAGAAGTACTACATATGATGATAAGAGAAGAGAAGAATGGTATCGTTATGTATTGAGCGACGTATAGAGAGAGTAAAACAATGGAACATTGCATGATAACAGTACTCAATGAGTATGGAATCCAGCGTAGTAGTAAGACGTACTTTTTTAAATGGCTGGATGATTTTAAGAAAGAGCGTCCGATTGCGAAACTAATGAAAAATCCGGCCGCAAGAGTGAAAGTAAAACGAACCATTGATAAAAAATACACCTCCCATAAATAAGGAAATAACAGTGTGGAATGGCCTGGTACATGTAGTGCGGTTGTGGAACTTACAATCGGTTGGGAAGAGAAAAGAATGGATTCATGTATCCAATCAATCATTGGGATGGAAATGGACGGTATATGAACCAAGTTGTGAAAAATCCCAAGTAATCCTTTCAAATAAGATGATTCATGGGTTAATAATATAGAGGGAATGGGGCTTATGATAAGAATAATGAAAAAGCCAATAAACAAGTGATATGTGTAAGAGCGAATTAAAGAAGTCATACTTATTCACCTACTCTTATAAAATTCAGAAAATTCTTATTATTATTATTATTATTGTATCGTTTTTTTAGGAAAGTTACAATCTCTTTTTCGTCCCATATTGTCTGTAGCTGTGGCACTAAGAATCTTTATCCCGCTATTTGCGAGCAGTAAGACCCCTACTTCAAAGTTCGGCAGGAAGCAAAGAAGTTAGGTGAGGGGTGAAGAAACCCCCTACCGATTAAAGTTTCACTTTCTCTAGAGGGGTATTTATATAAATCCATTTTGATTTTTCGACATATAAGCCGCGGCTATGGATAACAAAAGGTGACCTGCACTCGTTTTCTCTCTTTGTTTTCACTATGTCTGGGCAGGAAAAGGATCTGACCGCTTCTATGCATGAACGGATGCTCTCTCCCACCTAAAAAGAAGGGTCTTATGTCGGTTTTTTAATTTGTATTTATATAGTTTCTTACTTTGTATAGAATAGAAATCTACTAAACTTCTAAAATTGAATGATTCATGAATAAATCATGACAATACTATGAAAAATAAAATAAGTATTTATTTTATTCTGAAAATATTATATAGTTATGGCACAGAAAGTATTTCAACATAAGGAGGGTTTTTATGAGAATAAAAGGAAACTATGTGCCCAAAAAAGAAGTTTTATATTGTTCAGAGTCACTTACAATTGGTGAAGCGTTAGATCATTTAAATAAAACAGGATATCGCTGCGTACCAGTTTTAGATGAAAAACAAGAGAAATTTCTAGGCAATGTTTATAAAGTAGATATTTTAGAATATAAAGGTTCATTAGAAGGTAAATTATCAGAAATATTAAATAATAAAGATGGATATGTAAGAGAAGATTCTTCGTTTTTCAAAATATTCTTTGCGATAAAGAAACTTCCATACTTATCAGTAGTGGATGAAAAAGGGGTATTTCTAGGGATTTTAACCCATAAAAAAGTATTTGAGTTATTGGAGGATGCGTGGGGTGTTCAGTCTAGCATCTACTCTGTTATGGTTGGAACCCAAGACTATAACGGAGCGATTCAAAAGCTATCAACAGTACTGAAAAAATATAGCGGCATTCAAAGTTTAATGACGTTCGATAATAATGCGTTATTAATACGTAGAATAATGTTTACGTTAGGTGAAGAATTTCAAGCGGAAAAATTAGATTCGCTTTTAAAAGACTTAGAAGATAGCGGATTTCGCGTTGTGTACGTAGAGGAAATGAATAACCCACGTGAAGTGGAGACGATAGAATAGAAGACAGAAAAGCCATCTATACGATTTAGATGGCTTTTTTTAATCAGCTGATGGCGGGAGATTGCACTTTATAATATATATAGGAAAGGGTTTGATAAAGATATTTTCGAAAAATGAAATGCAAGTATGACTTTTTCTCCTAAAATGTTTTAGTAAGAGAATATAATGAAAAACGAGTGCGTAATATTTTGTTTTTCGAAAAATTCACTATAAAAAATATATTTTTATTTTTCAACTAAATATGTTACTATATGGATGACTGAAGTGAAGAGGTCTGACAAATAAAACTCCATATTTATAGCGTTCTAATGTTTTGAAAATTCAAAAAAATCAATTATTGAACAGGCTGAGTAAGAAAAAGGGTTAAGGGAGAAATTATGGAGAAAAACATTGCTTTTTGAGGGGTATATAAAATCACCATGAACAGAGAGGAGGATGCATAGCATTATTGTGAAAGAGATAAAAACAATAGGGAACATGCTATGCAAATGAGAAATGAAGGGACGATTAAGGCCAGGAGACACATTAGCAATTGGTTTAATGTTGTTTGCACTATTTTTAGGAGCAGGGAATTTAATTTTCCCACCAGTATTAGGACAACAAGCAGGAGAAAATGTTTGGGTTGCTACAATTGGATTCCTTGTAACGGGAGTCGGGCTTCCCCTACTTGCTGTAACTGCTGTAGCTTTTGTAGAGGGAGACCTGAAAGCGCTATCTTCTAGAGTGCACCCTATATTTGCATTTATTTTTCCACTGATTAGTTATTTAGCGATTGGACCATTCTTTGCAATTCCACGTACAGGGGCTGTTTCATTCGAAATGGGAATGAAGCCATTTCTATCGGATGCAATGGCAACAGAGTGGTATATGCTGCTTCTTTACACAGTGATCTTCTTTGGTATTACTTGGTATTTATCATTAAACCCGTCAAAATTGATAGATTGGTTTGGGAAATTTCTTACTCCTTTATTAGTATTAATCGTTGCTGTAATCGTTGGTAAAGCGATGATTGATCCGATTGGAGCACCTGCTGCACCGTTAGAAACGTACAAAGATAATGCATTCTTCGGCGGATTTATTCAAGGATATTTAACGATGGATGCGATTAGTGCACTTGTCTTCGGTATTGTTGTTGTACAAGTTATTCGCTCAAAAGGTATAAAAGAAAGCGGACAAATTGCGAAAACAACAATTATATCAGGGGTTATTGCAGTAATCGGATTAACGTTAATCTATTTATCACTTGCTTATCTTGGTTCAACAAGTACATCTCTTGGAGTTTCTGAGAATGGTGGTCTTATTTTAACAAATGTAGTAAATGAGCTATTTGGAACAAGCGGGAAAGTATTATTAGGTCTTGTCATCACACTTGCTTGTTTAACAACGTCTGTTGGACTTGCTTCAGCTTGTGCGGAGTTCTTTACAGGTCTATTTCCGAAACTCTCACATAAAACAATTGTAACAATCGTATGTTTGTTTAGTTTAGTGGTATCTAATTTAGGATTAACACAACTGATTGCAGTAACATTACCAGTATTGATTATTATTTACCCTGTTGCGATTGTTCTGATTGTACTTTCGTATTTCCATAAATGGATAGGACAGCGAAACACAATATATATAGGGGCGATTTTAGGGGCATTTATAATCAGTCTGTTTAACGGTTTAGAAAGTGTTAATGTGAAGTTTGAAGAACTATCAAACTTACTACAACTGCTTCCATTATATAAAGAAGGAATTGGTTGGTTATTGCCATCGTGTATTGGTGGGGTTGTTGGCTTCTTCCTATATAAACCAAAAGAATCAAGTGAGTTACAAAAGAAAGGTGCGTAAGCATCTTTCTTTTTTTAGAGGAAATTGATATCTTATGTCTAAATGATAGGGGGAGGAGTGATAAAATGGCTAGTTTTGAAGATTTTTTACAGTTAGATATTCGTATTGGAACGATTCGGCAAGCGGAAATTTTTGCAGAAGCACGCGTACCTGCAATTAAGTTAGAAATTGATTTTGGTAAACTAGGTATCAAGCAATCAAGTGCTCAAATAACACAGAGGTATACGCCAGAAGATTTAATCGGCAAACAAGTTGTAGCGGTCGTGAATTTTCCGCCAAAGCGTGTTGCTGGTTTTAAATCCGAAGTGCTTGTGCTAGGAGGGGTTCCTGAAAAGGGTGATGTAATCTTGTTACAGCCTGATATAGAAGTACCAAATGGAACGTCCATTAGTTAGTACATAGGAGGATGTAAAATGGATGTTGGAAAAGCCTATTTACAGTGTGCAATTACAAACTTTCAGGCGATTCAAAAACAAGGAGAGCGGACGCTTTCTCAATTATCATATGAACAAATATGCTGGGCGCCTCATGAAGAAGCCAATAGCATTGGGATTATAATCAAACATTTGCACGGAAATATGCGCTCTAGATGGACAGATTTCTTAACGACAGATGGAGAAAAAAAGGATCGAAATCGCGATGCTGAGTTTGAAGGTGGATATGCGTCAAAAGAAGAGGCATTGATAGCCTGGCGTAAAGGTTGGGATTATGTTTTTCAAGCAATGGAGGCATTAACACCACAAGATATTTTAAAGAAAGTTTATATTCGTGGTGAAGATCAGACTGTTATGCAAGCAATTGAAAGGCAAATTGTTCATTATGCTTCTCATATTGGGCAGATGATTTATATCGGAAAATTACAACAAGAAAAAGAATGGGAGTGCTTAAGTATTCTAAAAGGACAGTCCAATCGCTATCTTCAAAAATAACGTTCAATTCTATAGTAAGATATGAAGCGATACAGTGCTGGTACCAGAGTGGTAAAGGTTCAGTAATCAGTAGAATACTTCCAGCACACACTGTATAGCAAGTGAAGTATAATCCCAAAAGCGCGTTAATGCGGGATAAAATTTTTGTTCAAAACAGTGGTAGTGAAATAAATTGATTCGAATGAAGAGCGTAGCTGTAATAAGACCTTGCCTCTTTACAACCTGTTTTCTACATACATGACATGTGAAAGTATGTTTCATTTTATTACCACATTTTAATAGGAACAGCTATATTTTCCTTATGTTTGTAAAGAGTTTGAAGAGAATAAGATATAATAAATAAACACCGATGTATGCACCAGTGATAAGGAAGAGTGGGTTTATTAAAATACGATGAACAGTCGTCGTAAAGACCATGTTATGTACTAACACATCGTATACTGTGAAAGCAATAATGGTACCAAATCCGTATAAAGAGAAGTATGCACATACGTCTAAAAAGATACGGAATTTAGGATGGGCTGTGAATAAGAGAAAAACAAATGATATAACAATCGGAAGTAAGCTAATGATAAGCTTCAATTCTTTTCACCTCAATGACAATATAGCCGAAATTTAGGTGGTCTATTCTCTACAGCTTGTACATAAGTTGAAATAGAGAGGGTGATGTTATGAATCGAGGCTTTTTCTATGTGAAATTAACAAGTTTCCCAAAGCTTATTTTGGTTTTTTTGGCTACAATGTTAGCTACTTTTTTTCTGATTAGCATGATGGTGACTTCATTGAAAGAGACGAAGTCAGCCTATTTATATAATTGGTTAAACGAGCTGTCTATGACCGGATATATGTATGTTGTTGGGATGGAAAACCATTACTTTACGCAAGAATATCGAAACTTAAATCAAGATTTTTCTATTTCATCTTTTCTTTTTTCGACAGCAACTAATATTCGTTTTGATGATGTGCGCAGTTTTGTTGGAAAAGAGCTTCCTGGATTTGGAAAGTATGATGCGGAAATTCTGATTGCGGGTGAAGGAACAAATTATTCTAACTTACCAATCGAGTCAAGTGTTCCGCTAGAAGAAGTAGTGAAAGAACGGACAGGAGAAACAGGACAAGTGCCTAAAGCAGACAAGAATAAAGAGAAGAAACAGCCTTCACAAACAACGGGCAATAGACAAGTTGCATTTATTTATCATTCTCATAGCTGGGAGTCTTATTTGCCGTTATTAAATTTAACAAATGATCCGAATCCGAATAAAGCTACGAGCTCTGTCACGAATATTTCTATATTTGGAGAGCGATTGCGTGAACAACTAGCAAACGATGGTATCGGTGCTGTCAATGATACAACAGATGTCGGGAAGAAGTTAATTAGTAAAGGGCTCAACAGTAATAGCTCTTATAAAGAGTCTCGTGAAATTGTACAAGAGGCAATGGCCAATAATAAAGAATTACAATACTTTTTTGATTTGCACCGGGATAGTGCTCGCAAAAGTGTAACAACAAAAACGATTGAAGATCAATCTTATGCAAAGCTTGCGTTTGTCGTTGGAAAAGGAAATAAAAATTATGCAAAAAATCTACAACTAGCCACTGCACTGCATGAAGCAATTAACAAAAAATATCCTGGAGTAAGCCGAGGGGTTATTCAAAAAGGATTTCAAACAGGTAATGGTGTATATAATCAAGACTTGTCTGGGCAAGCGATTTTAATTGAGGTGGGCGGTGTAGATAATACCACTGAGGAACTAAATCGTTCCATTGATGCACTTGCAGCAGCTTTTAGTGAATATTTCTGGCAAGCTGAAAAGGTAAATGGCTGAACGTAAGTGAGATACTTACGTTTTTTTATGTCCAAAAAAGAAAAAATAGGAGCTAATCTTTTATTACTACAATTTTTCTTCATTATGTTACTATCGAAATTTGTCTATTTCTCCTAGAGAAAATAGACAGGAATTTCATAAAATAATAGCGAAAATCTCTTTATAAAGAAAAATTTTATACTATAAAATTGACAGGATGATAGGGATGATTCGAGAAATTTTAGTAGAGGATGCAGCAGCATTTTTACAATTAGGAAAACGATTGGATGAAGAAACGACTTTTATGCTATTAGAACCAGGGGAACGGAATACAACAGTAGAGCAGCAAGCGAAGATGATCCAACGTTTTATAGAAAATAATAATTCTACAATATTTGTAGCTACTCATGAAGAACAAGTGGTGGGATTTATTTTAGTTAACGGTGGTAATGTGCAAAGAAAAAAGCATGTTGCAACAATTGTGATTGGAGTTTTACAAGAATATAGTGGCCAAGGTATTGGGACAGCTTTGTTTAAAAAAATGGAAAAATGGGCAAGATTACATGATGTATGGCGTTTGGAATTAACAGTAATGGCCCACAATACAAGAGCGCAGGCACTATATAAGAAAGCAGGGTTTGAACAAGAAGGTGTCAAAAAAGCTTCTCTTATCATCGATGGAAAGAATGTCGATGAGTATTATATGGCCAAATTATTAAAATAAGAGGTCGTTTTATGAAAAAAAGATGGACACTTCTTAGTGTCGTAGTAGTTGCAATTATTATTGGAGTGGCAGGCATTAATTATAAAATGTATAAAGATAAGCAGGCGCAAGAAGTCAATGCTAGTGTAGCATTTCCAAAAGAGCAAGAAACTATTGCTAAAATGGAAGGAGATATCGCAGTTGTTAATAATCCTGATTCCATACTTGTACTTGTAAATAAACACAGACGGTTATCAGATCTCTATAAACCGCAAGATCTAGTCATTCCGAAAGTGCGTTACTCGAATGAAGGAGATCGAGAGAAGAAGAAGATGCGGAAAGAAGCAGCGCAAGCACTTGAGAAAATGTTTGAGCAAGGAGATCAGGAGCGGATTTTTCTCTTTGCAGTCTCTGGCTTTAGGTCTTTTGATCGGCAAAAAGCATTAAATACAATGTATAAAATCCAAGATGGAGAAGCGAAAACAGCGATGTCTAGTGCGGTTCCGGGAACGAGTGAACATCAAACGGGACTTGCAATGGATATTACATCACAATCTGCTAAATTCCAATTAGAGTCTATTTTTGGAGATACAAAAGAAGGGAAATGGCTTGCCCAAAATGCACATAAATTTGGCTTTGTTATTCGGTATACAAAAGAGAAGGAGTCTATTACTGGTTATCGATATGAACCATGGCATGTACGCTATGTAGGAAATCCACAGGCAACCTATTTATATGAAAATCAACTCACCTTAGAAGAAGCAATGAAGTAAACATTTGAGGGGAGACGCCCAAATGACGATGTTATATAAGAAAAAAGTATATGCATATATTACGAGGAAAAAAGATGGTGTTATGCAATTACTTGTTTTTACACATCGCGATATGCCAGATGCAGGTGCACAAGTCCCAGGTGGAACAGTTGACGAGAGAGAAACATTGAAAGAAGCAGTATTACGCGAAGTTTTTGAGGAAGCGGGACTCAGTCATATTTTTATCGAACGTTTTATTGACGATTACATTATTTATGTAAAAGAGAAGCAAGAATATGAAAAACATCACTTTTTCCACATTACGTTATTAACGGATATAAAGGACACCTGGGATCATGCGGTGAGCGCAGGAGAAGAAGATCAAGGTCTTGTGTTTTCTTATAAATGGATCGATGTGACAAAAGCTCCAATTTTAGCAGGAAAACAAGGTGAGTTTGTTCATATGTTAGAAGAAATGTATGTATAACAAGAAAAGGATGTTTCTTACAGAGAAACATCCTTTTCTTGTTATTTCGTGTGCTTTAATAGAAAAAAAGATAAACAAGTGGATAATAAAATAAGAAAAGAAGCAATAACATATATGATGCAGACACCGAAAAAATCAGTGATAATACCGATACTTAACATAGATAGGCCAGAAACAGTGGAAGTAAGTGTGCCATGAGCTGTATACATTTTGCTGTAGCTAAATCAAACAGAACGCTTGGACGTTCTGCTGAAACCCAAGCACGCGTATATAACCAACGTAATAATCTCTAATGATGTGGTTGTTCTATAAAGTCTTGATAACCATAAATTTGCTTAATTTCTTGTGCATGATTACGAGTAGTTCTTTCATTTTTATATAAAGCTAACATGTTTTCATTTATATCAAGTTGTTAGGAGACATATAAAGATACATTTTTGGGTACATCAGTTGGATGAGATAAGAAAGTTCCTAAAAATCTTACAGTTCCTAATTGGATAGCAAAACCTAATTGATTATGCTTGCCGCGCATTTGAAAAATAATAGAACGATCTTGATCATCGGACCAGAAGTATTTATTTAATTGTTCAGGTGTTGGGTTCTCGGAAAATTTTCCATAATTAGCTTTCTGTTCACGAGTCAAAAATTCAACAGGCATGATATCCCCCTTATCAAAAACAACGGTTTTTGATAATTATATTTTTTATAAATGATAAGATTGTGGCTTTCTTTTTATTTGTCGAAATCATCTCATAAATTTTTTTAATTATATAAATATAGAGGCTTCCGTAATAGATAGCCCCTACATGAGTTAATTTTGATTATACGATCTTCATGCGCTAATACTTATTTTTCTAAGTAACGATAAACAGTGGTTCTGGATATTCCCCACATATTTGCAATATCTTTAATAGGTGTTCCGTTTTTAACTAGTGTTTTGAGCATGTCCATATCTTTATTATCGAGTTTCTCAGGTCTACCGCCCAAGCGTCCGCGAGCTCTAGCGGCTGCTCGACCGGCTGCCGAACGCTCTTGAATTAGATTTCTTTCAAATTCTGCAAATGCCGCAAAAAGGTGAAACATTAATTGTCCTGTTGCGCTCGACCGATCCATTGTAATGTTTTCTTGCAAGCTATGGAAACTAATGCCTCGATCATTCAATTCATTCACAATATGAATTAAATCTTGCATATTTCTACCAAGCCGATCTAATCTCCAGACAACCAATGTATCACCTGGACGCACAAAACGAAGTACTTCTTCTAATCCAGGTCGTTTATCTTTTGCCCCACTAATTTTATCTGTAAAAACTTCACTACACCCATAATTCTGTAAAGCATTTAATTGTAAATCTAAATTTTGAATTGCGGTTGATACACGTGCATAGCCAACTTTCATAAAACTACATCCTCTCTTTCACTAATAGTGTAACATAACTTCAGATACGGAGTGATAACTGAACATAGATTTTGTTATGAGTTTTTGAACACATTTAAATCTTAGTAGCCTTGAAAATAGTTTATATTTTTATGTCTCCAGAAAATAGTGACTTTCTGGACGGTGTTAAAGTTTATTTTTTACTTTTCTTAGCTTTTATTTCCTCCAAAATCAAAAATGATACAGCCAATGGGAATAACTATTGATTGTATTAATCTAAGCTTTTTTATGTTTTTTGACTATTTTTTCACCTTCATTTTTATAAGCTTCGAAAAATAATCATAATATATAGTTCTGATGCGATAATTGGACATTATAATACGTGGTACATAAAGAGAGATATGAGCAAGAGTTCCTTTTCAAAAACTACTTATAAGCATATTAGGTCTTTGTACTCGAACTTAATTATATTAGTTTTAATACAAAATGGAACAAACGAAACGTTTACCTTGTCTATATATTGAATCAAGTATAAAAAGAGAGGGAAAGTTTTTATGTATATTCAAATCAGTTTGAGGTGTCAAGATGGAACATAAGGTTATGGAAAATTGTAATCATGATGAAATTGATTATATTATAAAAAAACATTGGCAAGATGTATGGAATTATTCATTTATTATTACGAAAGACACACATTTATCGGATGATATAACACAAGATGTATTTATAAAAGTATTTAAAAATTGGCATTCATTTCGAAATGAATCATCTGTTAAAACATGGTTATTAAAAATTACAAGGAATACCGCACTAAATCATTTGAAATCTTCCTATTTTAAGAGGGTTTCTTTAGTAGGATTTTTTAGGGAGGATAAGGAGTATCCTTCAGCAGAAGAAGAATTTTTTAACAAAGAGGACATAGATGTAATTTGGAATATTGTACTAAAATTACCAAAAAAACATCGTGAAATATTAATATTAGATGCTAAATATGAATTATCTTATGATGAAATAGCCGAAACATTAGGAGTGTCTATTGGAACTGTGAAATCTCGGCTACACCGAGCTCGTGTACGAGTTTCAAAAGTATTAGGGGAGGATAAAAATTATGAAAAATGATAGAAAGCCTGGTTGGTATAAAGAATTAAAAAATGGACCAATGAAACAGCGTAAAGATGAAGAAGAATTTATTTATAAAATAAAGCAATCCATAAACCAAAATCAAGAGGTAGATTCCCCTAAATATAGAAGAATGTTTCCTAAAAAAACACTAACTATTACAGTTGCTCTCGCTTGTGTTTTTATCTTGTTTGCTATTCAACCACTTTGGTTTGATAAAAATAAACCACCTGTACAAAGCAGTACTCAAATTGAGGTTAAAACAAAGGATGAGTCTTATCAAGATCCATCACTAAAACAATTTATGAGTCAATTATATCAGAGCACAAATTTTAAAAATAAGAATGATTTATATAAATCATTAAATGATGAGTTTGTTTTTAAGGGGAGAAAGTATAATAAGGATGAATGGAAGATTGATGAAGATATTTTTCATGATCTGCAAGTCGCTCTTACAATGGGGGGAGAATTTGTCAATGCTACTAAAACACTATATAAAATACCAAGTGGCTTGACAGAAAGTAATCAAACAAAACAGGGACATTATATATATGCGACTGTTACTGGAAAAGAAACAAAAATTTTAGCTGAACCAAAACCTGAAGCCGAAGTTTTATATCACGTATCTAACGAAATAGTAAAAGCTTGGATTCCAGAAAAAGTGGAGAATGATGGATATATAAAAATAACTACAATTAATGGTAATACAGGTTATGTGAAAAAAGATTATATTTTAAGTGACATTGAGTATTCTTTCATTTTTGAAAAAGGTAATGATGGCATGTGGAAAATAAAGAGTATAGATTCTATATGGTAAAAGAGGCAGGTTCATTTTATAGAACCTGCCTTTTATTATTTATTCTCTTTTTGGAGACTATCCCAAACCTTTAATATTTCTACTGCAACAACAGCTGCACTATTTGTTTTAGAATCACCACCAGGAATAATAACAGAAATAGCAATTTGCGGATCCTTGGTAGGAGCATATGCAATGAAAAGAGGATGATTTATAACTCTTTCTTGTTCGTTTGGAGAACCTGTTATTCCTGTTTTACCAGCAACGTCAAATGGCAAGTTTTTAATTTCTTGTATATTATGACTCATTCCATTTTGTAAGACGCTCCAAAAACTTGAAGGATAACGATTTGAACTTTCTAAGATTGGTTTGAATTCTTTCTTTCTTTTACCATCATTATCAATGATAGCATTTACGATTTGAGGTTTGTATTTTTCCCCTTTCCTTGCAAGAGTTGCTGCGTATTGAGCGAGTTGGAGAGGAGTATGTACTTCGTTTCCTCCCCAAGAGGCATTTAATAAAGCTGAAATCCCGCTTTCAAACTTACTAGATGGATGTAATTGATATTGTCCTTCTTCTTCAAAGGGTAAATCAATGCCAGTTTTAGAACGGAGACCGAATTGTTTTAAATAATCTGTCCAGATAGTAGCTACTTTTTCTATATTCCCATTATTTTGGTTGAATAAGGGAAGCGCTACTTTTGCTGTCATAAATGTATTCGATGAATTAATGATAGCTTGACTCGGTGTAATTTCACCGGTTGGAGTCCCAGCAGCATTGGTAATGTTATTTTGATCATTATATTGGAATTTACCTGTATCCAAATATGTATCAGCAGGTTGAAAAAGCTTTTCGTTTAATCCAATCAAAATAGTAAGAGGTTTTATTGTTGATGCCATATTCACATAAGAGTCACCATACTTTAATTTTCGAATTGTTTTATTTTGAGAAAGTAATATCAAATTTTCTTTTTCAGTTGATGATAATTGTGGATTTAGTATATTAGGATCGAAGATTGATGAGTTAGCCATTGTTAATATCTTACCGGTCTTTACATCAATCACTATAGCATATCCACCATCAGCATCAGGTATGTTTTTAATATTAGATCTTAGTACCTCTTCTATTTTATGTTGTAGTTTATAATCTAGTGCTAAATGAATATCCTTCCCTTTTTGTGCCTTTTGGATGTCCCAAGATAATTTTTTATTGTTTATTTTAAATATAAGAGTTTTTCCTAAGGTACCTTTTAAGTCCCTTTCATACTGAAGCTCAATTCCATCCCTCCCGGAAGAAACATCATTAGAATAAGTGGTTAAATCTGTATATCCAATGACCTGTGATGCAATTTCATGTTGTGGGTAAAATCGTATCCATTCGTTTTTTACTATTATATTTTTGTTTTTATTTTTGGCGAAAAATTCAAACTCACTATCATTTAAGTCTGAATATAACAGTATTTCATCTTTATCCTGTTTTTTACAAGAATTTTGTAATTCTAACTGTACATTTTTCAAAGAAATATCATGATGAAATTCTGATGAAAATTGTTTTAAAAAGCTTAATAAGTTCTTTATATCAAGTTTATTTGAACAATCATCATTGTAAGTATAATACAAGGATTTGACCTCTTTATTTGTAGCCAGTATTACCCCATTTTGATCAAGAATTTTACCTCTTTCAGCTAAAGAAGTAGTGATAGTAACTGAAATGAAATTTATTTTAAATAAAATTATCAAAACAACACTAATAATGATAACAATCGCTAAATATATCCGTTTCTTTTGTTTTGTAAGAATCATAAAATCCTCCCTTTTTGAACTCTACTTAATCTTAAATTTAATTTTTTTTTTTGTAAATATGGAACTATTTCATTACTTACATTGTCTATTAAGTGTTACAACATTTTTTAGCTAATATGTTAAGAAAGGAATAATCATTATGAAAAATAGTGTTAAAAGTAGGTATAAGTATAACTCTTTTAGAAGTAAGTCGACTTACCAATGTAGCACTTCCAGTGAAAACTGTAGAAAAAATAGAGCAGGCTTCCAATATAAATCAAGCGAAGGATGTTTCTATCTCACAAATGCATCCATAGGGGTATAGATGCATTATACCGATTGAATAAACTATTATTTTTATGTTTTTCACCGTATTTAATTGATAAGTTTTGGCTAATGCAAGAACTCCATTTAAATTAGTCATTTTCAACCGGAATGGAAAGCATGTAACAAATAAATAGTGAAACAACAGCAGGAAACGCATTAAAGATACAAATGGAGGATATATGAAAAAGCAAATAGAAAAGAAAAAGTCACCATATATACCTTTCCGATTAAACATTTTGTTTGTTTGTATATTTTTATTATTTTCAGCTATTATTGTTCAGCTAGGAAAAGTACAAATTGTTGATGGAGAGACTTATAAAAATGAAGTGGAAAAAAATAATAATAAAACAATAGGTCTTCCAGTACCTCGTGGGAAGATTTTTGATCGAGAAGGGAAACCAGTCGTTGATAATCGCCCCCTTCGTTCTATTACGTATACAAGGTTAAAGGGGATAAAACTTGAGGATATTTTAAAAACGGCGAAAGATTTAGCAAATGTACTTGAAATTCCGGACGAAGACATAAATAAGTTAACTGAGATAGATAAAAAAGATTTCTGGATGCAATTAAATAAGGAGCAAGCCAAAGAAAAAGTTACTAAACAAGATGAAGAAAATCTGAGAAAGAAGGGCATAGAAGGGAAAGAGTTATACAAGAAAATTGAAGAGTTAAGACGAAATCGTATTACAGAAGAAGAATTAGCAGAATTAACGCTGCAAGATTTAAAAGTGTTAGCGATTAAAAGTAAGATGAGTTCTGGTTATCAAATGACCCCTCAAATTATTAAAAGAGATGCGACAGAACAGGAGTATGCACGAATAAGCGAAAACTTAGCAGATTTTCCAGGTGTAGACGCAACAGTTGACTGGGAACGTAATTATGTAAATGGTGATTTATTTCGTTCTGTATTAGGGAATATAACAAGCACGGATGAAGGATTGCCTAAAGAACACTTAGCTTCGTATTTAGTGCGTGGATACAATCGTAATGATCGGGTTGGAAAAAGTTATATTGAACAAAGATATGAAGATGTATTACATGGTACAAAAGAAGAAGTGAAAAATATTACTGATAGATCAGGAAATATTATTAAAACAGAAACAGTGTCGAAAGGGAAAAGTGGTAATAATTTAACATTAACAATTGATATGGAATTGCAAAAGAAGGTGGAAGAAAGTATAGAAAAAAATTTAAGAGCTTTTAAAGGTTCAGAACCATTAATGGATCGTGCTTTTGTGGTTATGATGAATCCGAAAAATGGGCAGATTTTATCTATGGCTGGTAAGAAGTTTGTGGAAAAAGATGGGGATGTAGAAATGGAAGATTTTGCATTAGGTAACATGGTAACTTCTTATGAGTTAGGATCAGCTGTAAAAGGTGCCACCTTATTAACTGGATACCAAACAGGAGCTATAAAGCCAGGAGATGAATTTTATGATGCACCTATGAAATTTAAAGGTACGCAAGCTAAAAAGTCATGGAATGTATCTGGCTTTGGGAACATTAATGATTTAAGAGCTTTACAAGTATCATCGAATGTATATATGTTCCATACAGCGTTACAAATAGCTGGGGTTAATTATGTACCGAATGGTACATTGGATATCAAACAAGATGCATTTGACACAATGCGTTATTATTTTAAACAATTTGGTTTAGGAGTTCCGACAGGGATTAATTTACCGAATGAAACAATAGGACAAACAAGACAGAAAGATACTCAGCCTGGATTTTTACTGGATTTCTCCATAGGTCAGTATGATACGTATACGCCACTTCAATTGGCACAATATATTTCTACAATTGCAAATGATGGATATAGAATGCAGCCACAGATTGTACAAGAAATACGTGAACAAACAGTAAAAAAAGAAGATATTGGTAAAGTAGTTCAATCTATAGAACCTGTTGTATTAAATCGAGTTGATGTGAAGACAGAATACATTGAACGAGTAAAAGAAGGTTTTAGATGGGTATTTCAAGAAGGTGATGGAACTGGTGTAAGGTATTTCAAACAAGCTCCATATAAACCAGCTGGTAAAACTGGAACAGCTCAAACGGTATATGGGGGGGAGAATCCAATTGGTAGGAATGGAAAAGGTGAACGCATTGAGTGTTACAATTTAACATTGGTTGGATATGCTCCATACGATAATCCAGAAGTAGCTTTTTCTGTAGTGGTCCCATGGGTTCATAATGATAAAGGTGGTATTAACTCATTAATTGGAAAAGATATCTTAGACGCATACTTTGATTTGAAAAAGCAACGTATAAATGGTGAAACTACCAATACCGATAGCTCTAATCAGAAACAGTAAAATTTTTGCATATCTCTACCTAGTAAAGATATTGATTATCAGGATTTAAGAGATCCTGTTTAGATCAAAATCTTTACGGACAGGAGAATAAAAGACAGTAGATTTAATGCGTGAAATAGCAGCTATTAGAGTTGTTATTTCACATTTTTTTTGATAATACCTTTTCTAACAAACTATATAAAATTAGCATATCTTAGATTTTTATGGGCCAGTGAAGAGCCAGTAAGGATATTATTTTTTATATTTTATTACCGTTTCTGTTCCGTTACTATACAAATCCTAAATTCTACCTTATCTTAAATTTAATTTTTTTTTGTAAATGTGGAACAAATTTATTACTTAGATTGTCTATTAAGTGTAATCCTAAAAATTAGTGCCCAAATTGGATACAATGTATCCCGTTTGACATCTATTTTAAGTATTGCAAAATATGAAAGGACTGATCATTTTGAAAAGTACAAGGATGTTAAAAATAGGGATGTGTGTTGGAATACTAAGTTTAAGTCTTGCAAGTGTAAAACTTTTTACAGGTGAACCGTTGCAGGTGGAAGCAAAAGAAAAAGCAGAGAAAACTAAACATGCAAATCATGCGACTCATCGAGAGTTCGCGCAACTCGAGAAAAAGTTTGACGCTCGACTGGGTGTCTATGCTATCGACACCGGGACAAACCAGACAGTAACTTATCGACCTAATGAACGGTTTGCTTACGCATCTACCTACAAAGCTCTAGCTGCAGGAGCAGTGCTACAGCAAAATTCAATTGACAAACTCGATGAAGTTATCACCTATACAAAAGATGACCTAGTCGAGTATTCACCAATTACAGAGAAACACGTGGATACCGGTATGACTCTTGGGGAAATTGCGGAGGCTGCTATTCGTTACAGTGATAACACTGCGGGGAACCTTTTATTCAAGAAACTAGACGGACCTAAAGGATTTGAAAAAGCGCTTAGACAGATTGGTGATAAGGTTACCATGGCTGATCGCTTTGAGACAGATTTGAACGAAGCTATTCCGGGAGACATTCGTGATACAAGTACAGCAAAAACACTTGCTACCGATCTTAAGGCTTTCACGGTCGGAAATGCGCTCCCAACTGACAAACGTAAAACCCTTACGGATTGGATGCGTGGAAACGCTACAGGAGACAAACTCATCCGCGCTGGCGTACCAAAAGATTGGGAAGTCGGTGATAAATCTGGAGCCGGAAGCTACGGAACACGAAATGACATTGCCATCGTTTGGCCACCGAATAGAGCACCCATTATCATCGCAATTCTGTCCAGCCGAGATAAGGAAGATGCTACCTATGATAATGAACTAATCGCGCAGGCTGCCAAGGTTACAATCAATGCTCTCAAGTGAGGGCATTGATTGTACCTCAGCTTTCTGATTCCCTATATTTAATACCATCTATAGGATAAAACTAGAAGCCGATTCTTTTTTATATTAAAAGAATCGGTTTTTTTACATTCTTATCATTACGATTATGCTAACAAGAACCATTATATTAGACGGGTGGTCCAAATCGTTGGATACTTACCCTTACCTCAAATTAAAGGATGATATAGCAAGAATCCCACTTTCTCGTTAAGTAGATACGGGAAGCATTACGTACGGTACCCTCTGATAAGAACTAATTTAAAGGGAGTCTGTCCTGTAGGAAACCATCTATTTCATACTGTAGTTGTATTAGAATGGCCAGAAAGTAAGTTAACAGTTTCAATGCAATGCAAAGACGAATGTTATTACTTAATATATCCCTATTGCCGTTTCTGTTCCGTTACTACACAAACCCCTAAGACAGTCGTTGAAAGAATTTTATTTTTTGTAACTTTTATACAGGAATTTTCATGTATAATAAAGAATATATTAATATATCATTTTAATGATTTATTTTGTAAAACAGTGATTATGAATGACCGCTTTTATTGAAACGCTTCATATTTAAATATGAGAGCGTGATAAACAACTCCTTTTTTCATATACATATAGAAAATAGAAAAGTAAGTGAGGGCTGCATATGACTGTATGGGGAATTTGGTTTATCATAGCCGGTATTTTATTTATTGCAGAAATGCTATCAATTACGTTCTACATGCTATGGCTTGGAATTGGGGCGGTTGTCGGAGGTCTTATTGCATTATTTGTTCCAGATGCAGTATTTTTACAAGTTGCTGTAGCAGCGATTGTGAGTTTAACGTTGACTTTCTTTACAAAGAAAATTTCAAAAAACTTTCGAGAAGCAAAAGGATTTACAGATACTGTGGATAAACTCGTTGGTAAAAAGGGGATAATCGTGCAAGCGGTTACGAAAGAAGAAAATGGTATTGTAAAAGTTGATGGTGATATGTGGACCGCTATTTCTAAGGGACCAATCCCAGATGGAGAACGAGTTATTGTTGTAAAGAGAAGCAGCACTGTTTTACATGTGAAAAGGGAGAGTGAATAAGAATGGTTGGTATAACTTTAACTATTATTTTTGCGTTAATTATCATTGTATTTGTTGCTTTAACAATTAAAATTATTCCACAGCAAAAAGTGGGCGTTGTTGAGAGATTTGGGAAATTTCAGCGCATTATGCATCCAGGTTTAAATATGTTAATTCCAATTGTGGATCGCGCCCGTGTTTACCATGATTTACGTATTCAACAAACAAATGTACCACCGCAAAAGGTGATTACAAAAGATAACGTGCAAGTAGAAATTGATACAATTATTTTCTATCAAATTGTTGATCCAGAACTTGCAACATACGGTATCTCTAACTATGAATTTGGTGTTCGTAACATTACCTCTGCAACAATGCGTCAGATTATCGGGAAACTGGAGCTTGATGAAACGTTATCTGGCCGTGAAAAAATCTCAACAGAAATCCGTTTAGCACTTGATGAAGCAACGGAAAAGTGGGGCGTTCGTATTGAACGTGTTGAAGTTGTTGATATTAACCCACCAAAAGATGTGCAAGCAGCGATGGAAAAACAAATGAAAGCAGAGCGTAATAAACGTGCTATTATCCTAGAAGCCGAGGCAGCAAAGCAGGATAAAGTTCTTCGTGCAGAAGGAGAAAAACAAAGTAAAATTTTAATGGCAGAAGGGGATAAAGAAGCACGTATTCGCGAAGCAGAAGGTTTACGAGAAGCAAAAGAATTAGAAGCGTACGGGGAAGCTAGAGCAATTGAAACAATTGCGAAAGCGGAACAAAATCGAATTGAATTACTACGTGCAGCAGATTTAGATGAGCGCGTGCTCGCATATAAATCATTTGAATCATTGATAGAAGTTGCAAAAGGACCAGCAAATAAAGTCTTCATCCCATCAAATGCAATCGAAACACTCGGCACACTTGGGGCAATTGGAGAAATTTTCAAAGAAAAACAAGTAAAGAAATTGCCTTCTTCTGATACACCAAAAGAACAATAAAGTGAAACTTTTCTCAGTGGAGGCTTCATCTTTCACTGAGAATAAGCTCTCACCAATCGGACCTTTACGGGATAACGACGAGAAAGAGAAATGGGCCGCCATTTCTCTTTCTTTTTTTGAGGAGGAAGTGATGAAAGATACGATTTTTCATTCTATATAAATCCATTTTGATTTTTCGACATATAAGCCGCGGCTATGGATAACAAAAGGTGATCTGCACTCGTTTTCTTTCTTTGTTTTCACTATGTCTGGGTAGGAAAAGGATCTGACCGCTTCTATGCATGGCCGGATGCTCTCTCCCGCCTAAAAAGAAGGGCTTTATGTCGGTTTTTTAATTTGAATTTATATAATATGAATGATTCAGTTGAGATGCACCGGTGGTATAAGACAAATAGTAAATGTTTACATGCTTACTCTTTTTAGCGGTCGTATTGAATGTAACGAGAACTGTTAAAATGTATATTACATAAAGCTTGTACATATCCATGTATAGAGAGGGTGATACATTGAAAAAGTATACAACTCACATACATGGGAAGAAATTGATATTTTTAATAATGTCATATGTGTTTGTAATGATAGTAGCGGCGTCTATGGTGACTTCGCTTTTACATACGATGAAGTCATATTACGCAAATCAATGGTTTGGAAGAGTATCCATACAAGGATTTATGCAAATGATTGAGACAGAAAATCGTTATTTTGCAGCTGATTTTTTTGAAACAAACAAACGTGAGTCTGTTGGTAGATTGCTTTTTTCGCTTGCAACCGATCTGCGCCTGCAAGATTTACGTACGTTTGTAGGAAAAGAAGTACCAGGTATGTCAAATTATTATTCTGATATTTTAGTAGCTGGAGAAGGTACAGACTATACAAATGTTCCGAATGAATCGAGTGTACCGTTAGAAGAAGTGACGAAAGAACGTGAGGTAGCAAAGAATAAAGTGGCAGAAGCTGATAAAAAGAATCCGGTGCAAAAAAATAGGAACGGGATTAAAGGAGAAAGCGCGGTATTTATTTATCATACGCATAGTTGGGAATCATTTTATCCTTTATTACCTGGAGCTACAGATCCATCCAGTCCAGATGTGAATGTATCGCTACTAGGAGAGAGGTTGAAGGAGCAACTAGAGGGAGAAGGAATACCGGTCTTTCATGATAAAACAAATATGGGAGATTTGTTAGCAAATAAAAAGTGGCAATGGCATCAGTCATACAAAGCATCGCATGGGTATGTGAAAGAAACGTTGGCACAAAATAAAAAAATCATGTTTCCGATTGATATTCACCGAGATGATCAGCGGAAAAAGGTAACGACGAAAGTGATAAATGGTAAGTCATATGCCCGATTATATTTCATCATTGGGATGGAAAATGAAGGGCGTACAAACAATGAGAAAATCGCTCGAGCAATTAACTCATATTTGGACAAAAACTATTATGGATTAAGCAGGGGAATCTTTCCAAAATATAAAAACAGTGGCAATGGTGTATACAATCAAGATTTATCAAAAAATGCAATGCTCATAGAAGTTGGTGGGGTCGATAATACGTTAGAAGAGCTCTACAACACAATTGACGTGTTAACTGAAGCGTTTAGTGAATATTA
The DNA here is from genome assembly GCF_030348195.1 of Bacillus sp. DX4.1. NCBI lineage: Bacteria > Bacillati > Bacillota > Bacilli > Caryophanales > Bacillaceae > Bacillus > Bacillus sp. DX4.1. The sequence goes on from NZ_JAUCFT010000008.1 coordinate 2,097,691, forward strand.
TTGGGATGCGGAGAAAGTGAATCAATAATGGAAAAGGAACGGGGAACCGTTCTTTTTTTATGTGAATCGGACGAATGAAAATCCCATTATTTTTTTAAAAAATTGATAGGATTTCATAATGTGAAATAAATATGTTGTTTCAAAGGGGGAATCTTTTTATAATAATTAAAAATTCAGTCTCTTTTTAAAGGGAGGGATATTTCGTATTTCGAAACTTATTTGTTTATTAATTTTTGAAAACGTATACATTGGAGGGGTTATGTGTGGCGATTCGAACAGGGGCTCAATATATTGAAGGGTTAAAAGAGAGGAATCCAGAAATTTGGATAGGTGGTAGAAGAGTAACGGATATTGTGAATGAAGATGTCTTTCGAGAACCAATTTTACAAATTGCGAAACTATATGACATGCAGCATGATCCAGCGTATAGTGAGAAAATCACACATATTTGCGAAGAAACGGGAGAGAGGGTTTCTAATGCATTTTTAGTACCAAGAAACTATGAAGATTTAAAAGCACGCCGTGAACTGTTTGAAGTATGGGCAAAAGCTACTTTTGGTTTAATGGGAAGGACACCAGATTTTTTAAATGTTACAGTGACTTCAATGGCAAGTAATGCTTGGTTTTTTGAAAAGTTCGATCCTGAGTGGGGAGAAAATATCAAAAACTATTATAAACATATACGTGATAAAGATTTGTTTTTAACACATGCAATTATTAACCCACAAAACGATCGAAGTAAGGCGTCTCACCAGCAAGAAGATGCGTCGATGCACTTAGGTGTTGTAAAGGAAACAGAAGAAGGAATGTATGTGAGCGGTGCAAAAATGTTAGCAACGCTTGCTCCAATTACAGATGAAGTTATTATTTATTCCTATCCAAGCTTTAAACCTGGTGATGAGCGCCATGCGATTTCATTTGCGGTTCCAATTGATGCACCGGGGTTACGTATTCTTTGCCGTGAGCCAATGCAAGATGGAAAACGCTCTTTATTTGATCATCCGCTCGCATCAAGGTTTGAAGAAATGGACGCACTGTTAGTATTCCACGATGTGTTTATCCCATGGGATAAAGTTTTTATTTATCAAAGTGTTGAGGCTGGAAATCAGCTGTATCCTAAAACAGGGATTGGTCATCAGCCTGCGCATCAATCAGGAGTAAGAGGTCTTGTGAAACTGTCATTTGCAGCGGAAGTGGCAATTAAGCTAGCAGATTCTATTGGAGTAGATGGTTTTTTAAATGTACAAAATCAATTAGCGGAACTCATACAAGACGTGGAAACAATTCGTGCTTTGCTTCAAGTTGCGGAATATGAGCATGAAATGAATGCATATGGTGAAGCAGTACCGGCAAGATTGCCACTGGATACGATTCGTAGCTTATTACCAAAAATGTATCCACGTGCAATTGAAATTATCCAAACGATTGGTGCAGGTGGTCTTCTTATGTCACCAACAGAGGCAGATTTTATGAATCCTGAGATTGAAGATGATATGCATAAATATTATATTGGCCGTGAGGGAGTATCTTCTGAAGAACGCGTAAGGTTATTTAAGTTAGCTTGGGATTTATGTGGTGAAGCGTTTGGACAACGATTATTACAATATGAGCGTTATTACTCTGGTGATCCAGTTCGAAAAATGGGCATGTTTTATAATGCGTATAAGAAACAACAATCGCTTTCGTTAGTGGAAGAAGCTTTACAAGGAGCTAATTCATCCGAAAGTGCAATAAAATAATTTTTATTATTGATTACGCTTACATTTTGAGCGGAAGAGGAAGGAGCAATAAGTGAATAGCAAGAATTTTACTGTTAGGATGTAAAACTTCTTACGAGTTTTAGCTATGTATCAACCGAATTATATATGTAACTGAAATAGAGGAGGTAACGTATTTTGATAGCGTCCGTCAGTAAAATTTGTAAAATTCTAAATTGTTTCACGAGTGATGAACCTGTACTAGGAAATGCTGAAATCGCGGCAAAACTGAGTATGAATGCAAGTACAGTTCATCATCTTGTTCGCACATTATGTGAAGAAGGAATGTTAATTCAAGATGATCAAAGAAAGTACCGTCTAGGTTGGAAATTACTAGAGTGGGGCAATCAAGTGATGTTTCAACAAGAAATTTATAGCGGGGCAATTCCAATTGTGGAAGATCTCGTACGAAAATTTAATGGAACGGTGCATATTGGTATGTATGATCGAGGAGATGTTGTCTTTATTCTGAAAGTATCGTCAAAAGATTCTATCCAAATATCTACACATGTTGGATCAAGAACGCCAGCATACTGTACGAGTACAGGAAAAGTACTTCTTTCTTTTAATCCTTCTTTTCTAGAGCATACTGCGGGAAATGGTCTTATACCACGTGCACCGAACACGATTACCTGTATGAAACAATTTCAAGAAGAGCTACAGATGATTCGCAATCGTGGTTATTCCATTAGCGATAACGAAAATGAACACGGTTTATATGGAATTGCTGCTCCTATTCGTTCTTATACAGGGAGAACAATTGCTGCTCTTAATATTGTTGGTCCGATATCTTATATGCAAGGAAGAGACCGTCAAGTCATTATTCAAAGTGTAATGAACACAGCACAAACGATTTCAAAGGAGTTTGGTTACTTAGATATTTGATTGTAATTTCATCAAAGAGATGAGGAGGTGCGGATCATTTATATACATGAGGAAGGTGTACTAGAATTACAACAATCAGTTGTCGCAATCGGTGCTTTTGATGGTGTGCACAAGGGACATCAAGCTGTAATTCGAAGTGCGGTAGAGAAAGCGAAAGAGTTAGAAGTTGTAAGTGTCGTGTATACATTCGATCCACCGCCGCGCTCGTACTTCCAAGGAGCACGCGTGTTAACAACACTTCCAGAAAGGTTACATCGATTCAATGAATTAGGTGTACAGCATGTGGTCGTTGTACATTTTGATGAGTCATATGTAACAAGACAAGCTCATTGTTTCATTCAAGAGTTACAACGATTGCATCCGATTGAAATATGTGTTGGAGAAGATTTTCGGTTTGGAAAAAATCGTGAAGGTGATTTAAATTTACTTGCAGATTACTTCACTGTTTCTATCGTTGAAGCAGTTTGTTGTGAAGAGGGAGAACGTATTTCTTCGACAAGAATTCGGGACCAATTATTTAAAGGGGAATTAAAACGATCTCATTCTTTATTAGGATGGCCGATTGAAACGATGTGAATGTGATATATAAATACAAATTAAAAAACCGACATAAAACCCTTCTTTTTAGGTAGGAGAGAGCATCCGGCCATGCATAGAAGCGGTCAGATCCTTTTCCTGCCCCATACCAAGTGAAAACAAAGAGAAAAAACGAGTGCAGGCCACCTTTTGTTATCCATAGCCGCGGCTATATGTCGGAAAATCAAAATGGATTTATATAGAAAACGAGGAGGAATAAGTATGTCAAAAACATTACAATCTTTTAACCTATTAAAATGGATTGATGAAAATAAGGAATTATTAAAACCGCCGGTGAACAACAAAGTCATTTGGCAAGATTCAGAGTTTATAGCAATGATTTTAGGTGGACCCAATAGAAGACGTGATTTTCATGTGGATCCTTCAGATGAATTCTTTTATCAAATTCAAGGTGAATGTTATGTGGAATGTATTACGGAAGAAGGAAAACGTGAAGTTGTTACAGTGAAAGAAGGCGATGTGTTTATGTTGCCAGCCATGATTCCACATTCACCGCACCGCGTTGCTAACACGTATGGATTAGTGATTGAACGAAAGCGTAACAAAGGTGAACTTGAGGACTTTGTGTGGTTCTGTGATGAGTGTAATCATGAAATGCACCGTGTTCGTGTGCAATTAGAAGATATCGAAAAACAAGTGAAGCAAGCTATTCATAGTTTTAATTCAAATAAAGAAGTTCGGGCATGTAAAAATTGCGGACATATTATGCCAGAAGAAGTGGAGGAATGGAAGTGCGAATAGATTTTCATACGCATATTATCCCTGAAACATTCCCGGATTTTGAAGAGAAGTTTGGTGGTGGACGTTGGCCTATATTGAATCGTACTTGTACATGCGGAGCTGCCATTATGGTTGGCGGTAAGAACTTTCGTGATGTGACAGATCAAGTATGGAGTCCAGAAAAACGAATTGAAGATATGGATCGTGAAGGCGTCGATATGCAAGTTTTATCGCCAATTCCCGTTACCTTTTCATACTGGGCGAATCCAGACGAAGCCGAGCAAATGGCACGTATTCAAAATGATTTTATTGCTGAAACAGTTGCAACATATCCAAATCGTTTTGTCGGATTAGGGACGGTTCCGATGCAAGATGGGCCTACTGCAGTTCGTGAAATGGAGCGATGTATGACCGAGTTGAAACTACATGGAATTGAAATTGGTACAAATGTAAATGGGAAAAATTTAGATGATCCGTCTTTTATAACGTTTTTTCAAATGGCTGAAAAGTGGCAAGTACCAATCTTTATCCATCCGTGGGAGACACTCGGGCGTGAGAGAATGCCCCATCATAATTTTATGTACACAGTTGGCATGCCGAGTGAAACGGCACTTGCAGCAGCTACTCTCGTATGCAGTGGAATGATGGAGAAGTTTCCAAGGTTAAAGATTTGTTTTGCACATGGCGGAGGCTCGTTCCCATATATTCTTCCTCGGTTAGATCAAGGATGGAAAGTATGGCCACACTTGAGACTTACAACGCATCCACCAAGCCATTATGCGAAGAAATTTTACTTTGATTCTTTAAACTATGATCCGATGAATATCAAATATATGATGGAGCGCTTCGGTCATGAGAAAATTTTCATGGGTTCAGATTACCCATTTTTACTTCGTGAAATTCATCCAGGAAAAGTAATTGATGAGACATTGGAATTAACGGAGAAACAAAAGGAAGATATGCTTGGTGGAAACGCAGCGCAGTTTTTAAATATTGATATGAAAAAAAGAGGTGTGGTATATGCAGAAAGTACAAATACCAGAGAGTAAGCTAGCTGAAATGGGGCTCACATTACCAGCTGTTCGTCCGGCAGTCGGTAACTATGCAAGTTGTGTAAGAGTAGGAAATTTATTGTTTACTGCTGGACAAGGTGTTGATCAATATCATGGGAAACTAGGTAAAGATGTTTCGGTAGAAGACGGATATAAGGCAGCAAGGCAGTCTATGTTGAATTTATTAAGTGTTGTGAAACATGAACTTGGAGATTTGAATCAGGTAAAACGAGTTGTGAAATTACTTGGTTTTGTAAATAGTACAGAAGATTTTACAGAGCAGCCAAAAGTGATGAATGGTGCATCTGATTTATTAGTAGAGGTTTTTGGGGAAAAAGGAAAGCATGCTCGTTCCGCTGTTGGGATGGCACAATTACCGAATAATACAACGATTGAAATTGAAATGATTTTAGAAATTGCAGAGTAGGAGGTATGTGGTTTGAATAAAGAACTGTTAGCCGAAAAAATGAAGGTAAAAGATGCAAAGCTATTTATTGATGGACAATATATCGATGCAATTTCGGGCGAGACATTTGATACACTGAACCCAGCTACAAATACGAAGCTTGCATCTGTTGCACAAGGTAGTGAAGAGGATGCAAAGCGTGCAATAGATGTTGCACAGCGTACATTTGCAAGCGGTGTTTGGAGTAAAATGCCTGTGGAAGAGCGTTCGGAAATTTTGTGCAAAATGTCTGATTTAATTATGGAGAAAGTGGATGAACTAGCGTATATAGAAACGCTTGATGTTGGAAAACCAATTAAAGAGAGCCGTGGATTCGATATTCCACGTTCTGCACATAATTTTCGTTTTTTTGCCGAGATGGCAAAGTATATGGTACATGAACATTATGATAAACATAACTTTATGTCGTATGCGAAATATGCCCCTGCTGGTGTAACAAGCTTAATCATCCCTTGGAATTTACCATTTATGCAAATGACATGGAAAGCGTCAGCTGCATTAGCCGCTGGTAATACTGTTGTTGTAAAACCAGCCTCTTATACACCACTAAGTGCAGTCATGCTCGGTGAGATTGCCAATGAAGCGGGGTTACCTCCTGGAGTGCTCAATATCATTACGGGTCCAGGTAGTACAGTTGGAACGAAAATGACGACGCACCCTTCTGTAAGACGAATCTCATTTGTGGGAGAAAGTAATACAGGGAAAACAATCATGCGAAATGCTTCAGAAAACTTAATACCGGTTTCATTAGAATTAGGCGGAAAGTCAGCTAATATTGTATTTGAGGATGCAGATATAGATGAGGCTGTACAAGGATCAATCGAAGCGATTTATCGTAATCAAGGAGAAATTTGTTTAGCTGGTTCGAGACTGCTTGTGCAAGAAGGTATCTACGAACAGTTTCTTGATAAGTTTGTGACAGCTGTGAAAAAAATAAAGGTTGGAAATCCACTAAATGAAGAGACAGATATGGGAGCACTTGTCTCAGAGTCGCATTTAGAAACGGTTGACAAATATGTAGAAATTGGCCTTTCTGAAGGGGCAAAACTAGCTTGCGGAGGAAAAAGAGTCGAAAGTTTAGTGGAAGGGAATTTTTACGAGCCAACTGTTTTATATGACGTAGACAATAGTATGCGTGTAGCTCAGGAAGAAATCTTTGGTCCTGTTTTAGTTGTGATCCCGTTTAAAACAGAAGAAGATGCGATTCGCATAGCCAACGATTCCATTTACGGTTTAGCAGGTGTTGTTTGGACAAATGATCTCAGAAGGGCACAGCGTGTTGTTTCGCAAATTGATTCGGGTTTGTTATGGGTGAATTGTTGGTATGTTCGTGATTTACGAACACCATTTGGTGGATCGAAGGCAAGTGGAATTGGTAGAGAAGGTGGGCGTCATAGTTTTGAGTTCTATACAGAAGCAAAGACAATCACAATGAAATTGTAAAGTGAAGCTTTCATCAGTGGAGGGTTTACTGCCCGTCAATGTAAGGTGAAAATCAGAACCCATTATATAGAGGAGTTCTAAAAAAGAGGTGAAACACATGCAAGTGTTGATAAAGAAATTGGCGGATGAACTATTGCAAGCAGAAAACTCATGTGAATCTATTTTACCATTTACAGAGCGTTATCCAGATTTATCTGTTTCAGATTCCTACCACATTCAATTAGAAGTAGTAAATCAAAAGCTAAAACAGGGGCGGAAAGTAATTGGGAAAAAGGTTGGACTCACAAGTATGGCGATGCAACAGATGCTTGGAGTAAATGAACCGGATTACGGACATTTATTAGATGATATGAAAATTGACAGTGGAAGTGAGACTTCGATTGATTCATTCGTATCTCCAAAAGTAGAAGCAGAAATTGGGTTTATTCTAGCTGAAGATTTAAGTGGTCCTAATGTTACATATGTGGATGTGTTAATGGCGACAAAATATATTGTGCCGACACTTGAAATTATTGATAGTCGTATTGCTGATTGGAAGATTAAACTTGCTGATACAGTGGCAGACAATGGCTCTTCTGCAAAAGTAGTTGTTGGCGAAAAGCTTTCTATTGTATCCGAAGTCGATTTACGTACAGCCGGCATGGCGCTTTATAAAAATAATGAATTGATTGCTACAGGGGCAGGAGCGGCAGCGTTAGGGCATCCAGCACAAGCGGTTGCTTGGCTAGCGAACAAGCTAAGTGAATTTAATATTTCATTGAAAGCTGGGGAACTTATTTTACCAGGGGCGTTATCTGGTGCTGTGGCAGTGGAACGTAATGATGTAATTTCTGCACAGTTTGGCCCCCTTGGTTCAGTGTCTGTAACATTTTCATAGTTTTAAGGTGTGTAAGAAGGAGGGAACAGGCGTGGTGAAAGTGAAAGCAGCCATTATTGGTTCTGGAAATATTGGCACCGATTTAATGTATAAGTTGAAAAGAAGTGATGTAATTGAATTGACAGCTATGATTGGTATTGACCCCGAATCAGACGGATTGAAGCGAGCAGAACAAGAAGGATACGCTATTTTTGATAATGGTATACAAGCAATTATCGAGAATCCTAACTTAGCAGACATTGTATTTGATGCTACTTCAGCAAAGGCACATATTCGTCATGCACAAGTGTTAAGGGAGCTCGGAAAACTAGCAATTGATTTAACCCCAGCGGCATGTGGTCCATTTATTTGTCCAGCAGTAAATTGTGAAGAACATGTTGAAGCACGAAATGTCAATATGATTACATGCGGCGGGCAAGCGACAATACCAATTGTCTATGCGATTAATGAAGTAGCGGATGTGTCATATGGAGAAATTATTGCAACCATTTCTAGTTTAAGTGCAGGGCCAGGGACGCGAGCCAACATTGATGAGTTTACGATTACAACAAGGCGTGGAATTGAAGATGTGGGCGGAGCAGATTGCGGAAAAGCACTGATCATATTAAATCCAGCTGATCCACCAATCTTAATGAGAGATACAGTGTATTGTGAAGTGAAGCAGATGGATGAAACAGCTATTCGACAAGCGATTTATAGCATGGTTGAAGTGGTTCAATCATATGTACCGGGCTATTCATTGAAACAAGAACCAATGTTTGATGGGAATCGTGTGACTGTCTTTTTAGAAGTAGAAGGAGCAGGAGACTATTTTCCTTCCTATGCGGGTAATTTAGATATTATGACAGCAGCAGCTCTGAAAGTCGGAGAAGATTATGCACGTCGCATGATTGCGTTAAAGGAACGAGGTGTTATGAAATGAAACGAAATAGTGAAGTACCTATTAAACTAACAGAGGTTTGTTTACGTGATGGTAGTCATGTGATGAGACATCAATTTACAGAAGAGCAAGTTCGTTCAGTAGCAGGTGCGTTAGATACAGCTGGTATGCATTATATTGAAGTAAGTCATGGAGATGGATTAGGTGGTTCAACACTGCAATATGGAAAATCACTGGTAGATGAAATGAAGCTCATTGAAGCGGCAGTTGAAGAATGTAAACAAGCCAAGGTAGCTGTGTTGCTCATTCCTGGTATCGGTACGGTCCATGAATTAAAACAAGCGCAAGGCATCGGTGCAAGACTTGTACGAGTGGCAACGCATGTGACAGAAGCAGATGTTTCTGCACAGCATATTCACTTTGCACGTGAGTTAGGTATGGAAGTGTGCGGATTTTTAATGATGGCACATTCCGCACCTGTCGAAAAACTAGTAGAACAAGCAAAGCTAATGGAACATTACGGGGCACAAGCTGTGTATGTAACAGACTCAGCGGGAGCTCTATTGCCACATGAAGTACGTGAACGAATTAGGGCATTGCGCCAATCATTAAACATAGAAATTGGCTTCCATGGTCACAACAATCTTTCCGTTGCAGTTGCCAATACAGTTGCAGCGATTGAAGAAGGAGCGACGCGTATTGATGGTAGTGTTCGCTGCTTAGGAGCAGGGGCTGGAAATGCACAAACCGAAGTGTTGCTTGCAGTCTTGGATCGTATGGGATGTGATGTTGGCATAGATTTATATAAAATGATGGATTTAGCAGAAGATATTGTTGCTCCCATATTACCAGGACCACAAGAAATTCAAAAAGGCAGTCTTGTGATGGGGTACGCTGGTGTGTACTCGAGCTTTTTATTACATGCGGAACGAGCGGCTAAGAAATTTGGCGTTGATGCTCGTGATATTTTAATAGAACTTGGCAAACGCAAAATTGTTGGGGGCCAAGAAGATATGATTTTGGACGTAGCGGCTGAGTTAGCAAAAGCAAAAACGGGGGTGTAAGATGTGGTGCTAGTTAAAGGGATAGGTACAGAAATTATTGAATATTTACTGCAAGCAGAGCGAGATAGAAAAGAAGTTGTAAAAGTGACAGACAGGCATCCTGATTTAACGGTAGAGGATGCTTATGTATTGCAAAAACAACTTGTGCAGCAAAAAATGGCGGAAGGGTCCAAACGAATTGGAGTAAAACTTGGGTTAACAAGTAAGCCAAAACAACAAATGATGGGGATAAATGAAGCAATTTACGGATATCTAGTTAGCGACATGTTAGCGGTTGAATGGGAACCACTAAAGTATGAAACATTGATTCATCCAAAAGCAGAACCAGAAATTGCATTTTTAATGGGAGAGGATTTACAAGGTACAAATATTACAGCGGACGATGTACTGAAAGCGACGAAATATGTTGCTCCAGCTTTGGAAATTATCGATAGTCGCTATTTAAATTTTAAATTTACATTGCCTGATGTAATCGCTGATAATTGCTCCTCTGCAAAATTCGTATTAGGAAGCAAATGGGTGAATCCAGAGGAAATGGATTTAGCGAATGTTGGAATGGTTATGTCGAAAAACGGTAAAATGGCAACAGTAGGAACGGGAGCGGCTGTTCTTGGGCATCCAGCTGCTGCAATTGCTTGGGCAGTAAATAAGCTTGGTTTACAAAATGAAGGATTGAAAAAAGGAGATATCGTATTAAGTGGTGCTTTATCCGAGGCAATTGCTTTTCAATCTGGAGATGCGATTATCGCTCAGTTTGAAGGATTAGGTAGTGTATCGATGTTTTGCGAATAAAGAGTAAAGCGAGAGATGAGTATGCCAATCGTACAAATTCAAGTGATTGAAGGAAGAAAACAGGAACAAATTCAATATCTCATTTCGAATGTTACAGATGCGGTAGCAAAAAGTTTAGATGTTGATGCTGAGCGTGTGCGAGTGTTAGTGAATGAGATTCCAGGTTCCCATTGGGGTGTTGGAGGAAAGGTAAAAGGTATTGTGGAAGGAAAATAGTTTAATAGGAATGTGGTTATATAAATACAAATTAAAAACCCGACATAAAACCCTTCTTTTTAGGTGGGAGAGAGCATCCGGCCATGCATAGAAGCGGTCAGATCCTTTTCCTGCCCCATGCCAAGTGAAAACAAAGAGAGAAAACGAGTGCAGGTCACCTTTTGTTATCCATAGCCACGGCTTATATGTCGAAAAATCAAAATGGATTTATATAGAATAAAAAGCTATTCTTATTGATGAAATAAGAATAGCTTTTTGATTTTAAAAGGATACCCTCCATGTTAAAATTTTCTTGTTGGTCAAAATTATACAAGGGGATTTTAAATAAGGGAGGAGAAATGTATGCAGATACTATTAATTAGGCACGGGGAATCAGAAACTATGTAATATGAACACCTGTTTCCTTGTGTTTCATTTAATTAAGAAAGAAGATAATTATTCAAATAAAGAAACACAAGGATCGGCTACATGTTCAACTAATAAAATATGAATTTGTCCACGATGGTGATAAACGTGGGCGACGATTTCAAGTAACCATTCGAACCGTGAATAAGAAACACCCCAGTAGGCTGGCATTACTTCGGTTAGTTCCGTTTTTGAATAGGATTGAAATGTTTGGGAGAGAAGCTGAAAGCCTTGGTGCAATGTTTGTTGCAATTGATCAATTGTTTGCGGTGTTTGTTCCAAATAAAAGTTGTCTAATTCTTTTTGTGTAGCGCCGTTCAAAATAAGAAGATCTGCATGACAAATAAGAGAAAGATGGGCATACATTTCAAATAATGACCGTTTATTTTGTATCGGCTTACATTGTAAATCTTCATCTGTGAGTTTTTTTAGCATTTCTATGGCTGAGTTTATGGAAACTTCAAGTTGATGCAGTGCGGCTCTAACAAACATTGTAATTCTCCTCATCTCCGTATATAATAGTTTCTTAAGAGCATTATACCATATTCAAAATTCCGAAAATTCTAGTAGTTTGACTAGGAAAATGAAAAGTATTATATTATTTAAGTTCCAATTGAATGATAATAGAATGGAAAGCAATTATTGAGTTAGGAGTTTAGACCAATGAGTTCGAGATACGGAAGAGATACAATTGTTGAAATTAATTTAGATGCTGTGAAACATAATGTGAGAGAATATAAAAAACGTGTAAACGATAAAAATATTGCAATGATGGCAGCAGTAAAAGCAAATGGCTATGGACATGGGGCAATTGAAGTCGCAAAATCAGCGATTGAGGCTGGTGTGAATCAACTTGCTGTTGCATTTGTAGATGAAGGTATTGAACTGCGCGAGGCAGGGATTACTGTGCCAATTTTAATTTTAGGATATACATCAGTAGAATCGGCTGCAGATGCGATTCAATATGACATTATGATGACGATATATAGAATAGGAGATTTAAAAGGTATCGACCAAGTAGCAGAACGTTTAGGAAAGAAAGCCCGTATTCAAGTGAAAATTGATACAGGAATGAGCCGTATTGGTTTACAAGAAGAAGAAGTGGTACCATTTTTAGAAGAACTGAAAAACATGAAGCATGTGGAAGTAGAAGGTATGTTTACGCATTACTCCACTGCCGATGAAATAGATAAAACATATACAATGATGCAAACAACTCTATTTGAGAAAGCTGTAAATGCGGCCAAAGAGCTAGGGATTCACATTCCGTTTATTCATAGTTCAAACAGTGCCGGATCGATGGAGCTAAGTAATACGTTTCAAAATATGGTACGTGTTGGAATCGGAATTTATGGCATGTATCCTTCAAGAGAAGTGGACCATACAGTTGTTGCGATGCAGCCAGCTTTATCATTAAAGTCAAAAGTAGCACATATTAAACATGCCAAAAAAGGTCGCGGTGTTAGTTATGGTAATACGTATGTAACATCGGGTGAGGAATGGATTGCAACGGTTCCAATTGGCTATGCAGATGGGTATAACCGTCTACTTTCAAGTAAGGGACACGCATTAATCAACGGTATTCGTGTACCTGTAATTGGCCGTGTTTGTATGGATCAATTAATGCTCGATGTGACGAAAGCAATGCCTGTACAAGTAGGAGACGAAGTTATTTTCTACGGTAAACAAGGTGAGGAAGAAATTACAGTAGAAGAAATAGCGGATATGTTAGGTACAATTAACTATGAAGTGACTTGTATGCTAGATAGAAGAATTCCGCGTGTATATAAAGAGAACGGTGAAACGGTTTCCGTTGTGAATATATTAAGAAGAAACTAAAAAAGCAACTCGCTAAAAATTTTTAGCGAGTTGCTTTTTTAGTTATATATAGATACGGCTGATGGTAATGACGTACAAATGATCGTCTGTTCAGTGATATGCAGCGTAAGAGATGGGGCAAATAAATTGTAGAAAATATTATTGATGTAACAAATTATAATAATCATGGCTTGCAGTAATTTCAAATCCACATTGTTTGTAAAGTTTGAGTGCATTTTCATTTTTTGTTTCCACATCTAGCCCGATATTTTGGTGTCCTTCATTTACTAATTTAAGTACGATATGTTGTAATATATTTTTTCCAAATCCTTTTCCTTGGTAGGAGGGACTGACAGCAAATCCTGATATAGAAACGAACTCCTTTTTTATAGATATTGTTATCGTCCCTACTGCTATCTCGTTGAAGACAGCAACATATACTTGATGAGTAGGAGATGACATTGTTTTTTGTAGCCACGATGAGGTGTCTGTGACTGAATCACCAAAAGCTTTACTAGCAATTTCTAATAGAGCAGGGAAGTTTTCGGTAGATGCAGGAGTAAGTTGGATTTCAACATTTTGTTTTGTTTGCAATTTCACACCTGCTTTAAGCAACATACTATACTCGCTACATACATATTGGAATTTAGCCTTTTGGGCGAATTCTTTCCCACTTGTAGACGCTCCGTTTATGATTAATAAGACTTCATTGATGTTCCGTTTTTGTATTTCTTCCATAGCTTTTTGTACAAGAAGGCTCCCAATTTTTTGTTTTCTGAAATCAGGGTGAACGAACCCTAATAATTCAAGTTTCGTGGGTCTCTCAAACTCAAACATACTTAATAAACCGATTAATCTGTCGTCCGTATAGAAAAGAAAATCGTTTATTTGATTTTCTTTTCTATTTTTAAGGATATCTACATGTAAATTTGATTGATATTCAATTCTATCATTTTCTTCACAAGTGTGAACTAATTCGATAATTCTTTGAATGTCATCCATTGTTAATGTTTTCTTTTTTTGAATATGCAAGTGGTCACGCTCCATTTTATGTAGTATGCAACTCTTACTATTGAAATCTTTTTTCTAAGTAATATTGTGTATGACCTTGCGGGAAATCTTCAACAATACCATACACTGTAAAACCATGTTTCTTATAAAATTCAGGTGCTTGGAAGCTAAATGTATCTAGTTTTATCAGTCTGCATTTCTTTTCTTTTGCAATTTTTTCGGCTTCCTGTAACAATTTGCTTCCATAACCGTGATGACGTATGTTCTCATCAATCCATAAGATATCAACGTGTAAACATTGCCAAAAGATGACACCGGTTAGTCCAGCGACAATTTCTTCATCTTCATTCTTAATTGTTAAGCAAACATCTTCAGTAGGTGAATTGGCCTTTGGAGGGACTTTTGTTTGATTAAATGAGATTAATTGTTTTCTAATATAATCTCTATCTTTTGGATTCCATTTATTTTGAATTTGCATGTTTTATTCTCCTAATGAGTAAGTATGGTAAAGCGATTAAAAGAAAGCAGGCTGATGTAACCATTCCTCTAAATCTACATGCCTTTGGACAGATAGTAAGCGATACACATATCGGTATGCTTCTTTGCACTGCTCTAAATCAGGAATGGGCATACTTATGTACATTTCTTGGATCGATCCCGAATAGTTGCTTGCATCCCCACCAAAAATCATTATTAAGTTCTCCCTGCATTTTGGAAGAGCAGACAATTACTTCTTCAGCTTCTGTTTTTACGAGCCAGACGTCGCTTGCGTGATCTTCATAGCCAGGATGTAATGTTTGTATAGATAGAATAGGGGAAGAAAACAGTTTTTGTAACATGGACAACCTCCTTTTTTCTAAAAATTCAATAAAAATAATTATATACTATATGGGGAAATAATGCGTAAAAATTTCCAAATTAGTGTCAAATTTGTGTAAATAAAGCAATTTCTTTGCGTATAAAGTGAAAATTCGATATGATAAAACTAAGAAAATATATCTGTTTTGGGGGTAATGAATGAAGAAATTATTTGAATATGTGTTGTTGACAATTGGAGCGATTATTGTAGCTGGTTCGTTAGAGCTTATTTTAGCACCAAACGGATTGGTAGATGGCGGGGTAACGGCTATTGCGATTATGGCGAATAAGGTTGCAGGATTACCGCTTTATGGCGTGTTTTTAGGTTTGAATATTCCTATCTTATTATTCACAGCAAAGGTTATGGGGAAAAAGTTTTTCATACGAACGTCTTATGCGAACGTTATAACTACGCTCGGTTTAATTTATTTAAAACCGTTTCCAGCTATTACAACATCTGAATTACTCATTGTATTATACGGTGGTGTATTGTTTGGAGTAGGGGTTGGGATTGTTGTGAAGATGGGTGGTGCCATTGACGGAACAGAAATGCTAGCGGTCTGGATGAATAAACATTTTAAAGTACCAATTAGTACATTTTTAATGGCTGTGAATGCCGTTATTTTCGTATTTGTTGCTATTTTGTTCTCAATCGAGCAAGCGATGTTCTCGTTAGCGATTTTCTATATCGTTACAAAAATGATTGATTTCATATTAGATGGTATTAATCAAGGAAAGAGCGTAATGATTATATCAGGTAAGAATGAAGAAATTGGCGAGCTGCTTATGAAAGAGCTGCAACTTTCTGTTACGTATCTGCACGGAGAAGGTGGTTTTTTAGGAGAGCAGCGGAAAATTATTTATTGTATTACAAACCGCTTTATTTATCCAAAGATGAAAGATCTCGTTCTCTCTGTAGATCCAAGTGCCATAATAGAAGCTTCTTTCTCAACTGAAACAACAGGTGTTAAACGACCAGGTATCTCCTCTCGTTCAGGGCAGTCACCAACTTAAACGGATAGTTAGAGTATGTAAATAAAAAGAGCTTTCACCATCAATCTTTTTGATGATGGAAGCTCTTTTTTTATTAAGAAAACCATGCCTTTCTTAATAAATGTACGACAGTTGTAATTTCATCTTCCGTTAATCCACCAAATCCTAGTAAAACATAGGATTCCTTCTGTAGTTCATTTACTGAATCGTAAATAGAAATGGGATAAACCTTTACGTTTTTTTCAGCAGCTGTTTGAATCAGTTCTCGTTCGTTCATACCGTTATGAACATGTAACACAATATGAAGCCCAGATTGATCTCCGAGTATATCAACGTGTGTCCCCATCTGTTCGTGCAATGTTTTTATTAATCGTTGGTGCTTCTTTTTATATAATGTACGAATCCGGTTTACATGTCGATTCCAATCGCCTTTTTTAATAAATGTAGTGAAAGCAAGTTGCTGTATTTTTGAGACGGTTTGCTTAAAAATTGTGCCGTGCTTTTTATATATTTCTAATAGATGATTCGGAAGTACGATATAACCCATTCGTAAAGAAGGTAAAAATGATTTTGAAAAAGTTCCCATGTAGATAACACGCTCATTTGTATCTAAACCTTGCAAAGAAGGGATAGGCTTTCCAACATAGCGAAATTCCCCATCATAATCGTCTTCAATGACATAATTTTTATGATCATTTGCCCATCTTAATAATTCCAATCTTCGTGATAATGGCATAATCATGCCATAAGGGAATTGATGCGAAGGAGTGACATAGGCAACATTTGCATCACAATTATACAGAGCTGGAACATGAATGCCTTTCTCATCTAATGGAATAGGATGGATAGCAAGTCCGCAGCTTTGCATAATTGCTTTTACACGGTGAAACCCAGGGTTTTCGACCGCATATGTTTTGTGATGTCCAAGTAGTTGGATGAGTAACCAGAGAAGCGGCTGTGTACCAGCTCCAATAATAACTTGATCTGGTGAACAATGAACGCCGCGTGCATGATACAAATAATGAGAAATGTGAGCTCGCAGCTCATATTCTCCTTGGGGGTCTTCTTTTGTAAATAAGTCATTTTCGTTTTCTAATAAACAATCCTGTAGAGCACGTTTCCAATTGGTGAGTGGGAAAGCGGTTTGGTCTACACGTCCTTGACTACAATCAAAAACCTCATCTTCCTTTTGTGTTATTACGAGAGGAAGAGATGAAACAGGCTGTTTGGTTGGCATAATATCAACATCTACTTCAGCAACAAAGATACCACGTTTCTGCTTACTTTCAACATAACCTTCTGCCGATAACTGTTGATAAGCGGATTCCACTGTGATTCGGCTTACGCCTAGCTGCAGTGCTAAGTTACGATGAGAAGGAAGACGTGTTCCAGTGAGAATTGTTCCTTTTACGATTTCTTGTTTTATAAAGTTATAAATTTGTACGTAAAGAGGAATTGTACTTTCTATTTGTAACGGAATAATTAAATCCATGGCATTCTCTCCTGAAAATCTGGCCTTATAAAAAAGAAATAAACTGCCACTTAAGAAAAGGGCACATTCTTTTTATACTGATAATATATAACATTTTGAAAATTTCATAAAGTGATAGGGGAGAAAATCGATGAACGTTCAAGAAATAAAAACAGTAGGGCAATTTCGTGAGGTATTACCGATTTTGCAACAGTTACGACCTGCACTTACAAAAGAGGAAGCACAATCGCTATTGCATAAGATGAGAGAAGAACGGTATCAATTGTTTTCGTTATTTAATGAGGAAGGGGAAGCGGCTTGCCTTGCCGGAGTGGCGGTTTGTACAAACTTTTACAACAAGAAACACGTCTTTATATATGATCTTGTAACTGCAGAATCTCATCGTTCAAAAGGATATGGAGAAGCATTGCTATCGCATATAGAGGGGTGGGGGAAAGAACAGGGGTGTACTTGCGTGGTCCTTACGTCCGCTTTCCCACGTGTAGATGCGCATCGTTTTTATGAAAGAGAAGGGTATGAGAAGGTGAGCTATGCATTTCATAAGGAATTAAAATAAAGAAGAGGCATGCCTCTTCTTTATTTTTGATATTGCATTTTTCTTAAAAATTCGCAGAAGAACGCTTTGCATCTTTTGGAGAAACAAATGAAAAAGAATCTTTATTTGTTTCATTTGTTTCATTTGTTTTTTGATCTTGAACTTGCTGGATTGCTAGTACTTGATTATTTCTAGTTGCGAGTGCGTCTTGTATTCCTTTTGTCATAAGTTTAATGAAGAGAATCGTGATAAAGAATGTAACGAGTGTATAAAAAATAATCCACATCGAAAGATTCATTTCATAATAATTTAAACCAATTAGACCTGCCCAATCGTTAGAGAGAGAGGCGTACTTAATTTCGCCATGACCCATGTCTCTTTGCTGCACGCCACCGATAATAATTTGGAATAATGCTAAATGAATAACAAGTATGAGTGTTTGGACAATTTGTTCCATAAATAATATAAATAAACGGTTAAGTAATAAAACTCGTAAATGTTTTTTTATAATATGAAAACGGCTGGCGCCCATTAATTGTGAGCTTAATATATAGTCACGTTGCATAAACTCATCAACTTCTGAAGAAATATATAAAGTAAGTGTTGGGAGTGCAACGAAAATGAGTACAATAGCTTGATAAAAGGCAAACGAAATATTTGGATTTAAGTCATCCGCATTAGAAACCATCCTAATATTGACTGGTGCTATGAGTATAAAGGCAATAAAAACAGTTGGAATATAATAAAAGATTTCTGAGCATGCTCGTACAAATTTTTTCAGACGTGCTGTGTATAAACTTAGTAGAACACCTAAAAATGTTCCGAATACAATGCGAAGAAAACTAATTGCAATGGCAAATAAAATTGTGAATTTCGCACCTTCTAAAATTTGAAGGGAAATAGCCTCTCCAAAACGATCAGAGCCAAAGGGGGGCATCAGTGTTGGTGAAAAAGGCGCCTTCCCGAGAAGTTCGTGATTATCGTTGTAAAGAAGTCGAGGTGCTATAGTAGTATCATCTTTAAAGAACCAGCCGTAAATGAAACTTGCAGAAACAAGAATGACAAGATAGGTAAAGCCGATAACAAACCGTTTCGATCTCCAGATAGACTTCATACTGTTTCTCCTTTCACTTGTTTTTGCCATCTATTCATCATGTAAGAAATGATTTGGAAGAGTATATAGAATGGTAGTAAGATCATTATGAGCAAAACGAATGTAACGGAAGCAGAAAATGAGCCCATTCTAAATAAAAATTGAATAATCCCGCTCATATTAAATACAAATTCTAAAACGAATAAATTAGAAAGTAAGAAAACAAAAATCGTTTTTAAATGGTGAAAGAAATGAATAGATATATTCTTTAATAAATGTATACACAGTATATAACTTGACGAAAGTCCTTTTCCGTAAGCTACTTCTACATAGTGCTTTTCATGTTCTTCTTTTATGTATAAAACCATCATACGAAACATTTGTAATGTAGGTAAAACTGTTAAAGATAAAATAGGGAGCAAATATGCACGGTTTTCTCTAAACGAAATAATTGTAACAGGAGAATCACCAATTTGTTTTATAATCCAAATGAAAAACATCTGCAAACAAATCATGATCATCATATCAGGAACAGCTTCTAATACAAATACCATTCTATCAATCCATTTTTTTATATTTTTCTTTGATAAGAAATATAAAAATGCCATACTGGATGAAATGAATAGAGCGAGAAAAAAGGCGGCAAATAAAATAGTAAATGAATAGATATAAGGATCAAAAACGGTTGGGAACAGAGGTATCGTTTTGAAACTACCAATGCTTGGTATGTGAATAGTCAACGATTGTAAGGAAGTAATTTCTTTTAACATGGTAGTGAAATGTTGGATAAACTGATTTGGTTGAAACGAAAATTCACCTTGATTCATAAATAAATAAGGTATGTTTAATAATAGTAAGAGTGATAGAACGATTGCGAATAGCTGTAATATAAATTGAGCTGCTTTTTTTAACATCAAACCCCTCCATAAGATGTTTTTTACAATATTATACAACGAATTACAAAGAAGTGTTTTGTTTTTTCAGAAAATATATAATAATAAAATGATAGAGACTGTATGAACGAGGTTTATGAACAAGAATATATGTTTTAACAGTATAGGAGGATATATGAAACAAATGTATTTGCAGAGGAAGAAAGTTGTTGTTAGAACAATAGAAGAGGATGATATGGAGACGTTATGGAAACAAATGTATAAGGAAGAAAAGCCGGAATGGAAAAAATGGGATGCACCATACTTTCCATTTTCCATACAGGAGTATCCAATTTATCAAGAAAATTTAATAATGAGATTGGAGAAAGAACCATATTCTCAATTTCTAATTGAAAGTGACAACGGCATAATTGGAACAATCGGTTACTATTGGGAACATAAACCAACACGTTGGTTAGAAATTGGAATCACGATTTATAATCCAGCGTATTGGAATGGTGGTTACGGTACAGAGGCGTTACGGATGTATGTTGATTTTCTATTTCAGAACATGGAGATTGGTAGAGTAGGATTAACGACATGGTCTGGAAATGAACGGATGATGAAAGTTGCAGAAAAAATCGGCATGAAATTGGAAGGTAGAATGAGAAAATGTCGTTATTATAACGGTGAATATTATGATTCAATCCGCATGGGAATGATTCGTGAAGAGTGGGAAGAGTTAAGGGCAGTGAAGGAGTGAGGAAAGATGTATGCTGTTATCGCTACATTTGATGAGAAGTTTTCGAAGCAAGTGAAAGAGATTTAGAAAGTTTAAAGTTAATCAAAGTGGACTACGAGAACAACAATCCGGTTTCTTGTAACATACTAGCAGAATACAATTTTAAGGGAATGGAGACATCAATATGACGTATGTAGTTAGAAAGATGAATGCAGAGGATATTGCTGCTGTACAAGAAGTGGCAAAATTAGTTTGGCACGATACATATAAAGGGATTATCCCGCAGGACATACAAGATAAATTTTTAGGGCAAGCATATTCCGATGAAATGATGAAGCGGCGCTTAGAGCAATCTCATTTACTCGTAGCGGAGCTAGAGGAGAAAATTGTTGGATTTGCTAATTTTTCTCTTGTTAAACATCAAAATGAAGCGGAATTAGGGGCGATTTATATATTGCCAGAACAACAAGGGAACGGAATCGGGACAACTCTATTACAAAGAGGACTAACAGTTTTAGAGGATGTAAAAAAGTTATATGTATACGTGGAAGCGGCAAATGAAAAAGGAAAATCATTTTATGAAGCAAAAGGATTTGCGATTGTTGAACAGTTTGAAGAAGATTTTGAAGGACATATGATGCAAACGATCAGAATGGTTCTACACATATAAGGTGAAAGGATGAGAGATATTGGAACGGGCTAATGAAGCAGAGGTAAAGCAAATATTATCATATGCGGCACAATCTCTATTCGAAGGAACAAGAGAAACGTGTCAGTTAAGTCAAGAAAGGGCAATCGAAATTACAAAGCCGCTATTAGAAAAAGGGGCGTATTATTTAGTTGTGAAGCGAGAAGGCGTGGTAGTAGGATGGATTCTTATTGGAGGGAATACAGATTACTTTTCAGGAGAAGAGATTGGCTTCATTTATGAGTTGTATGTTTTCCCTGAGTATCGTGGAAAAGGTTTGTCACGAAAATTAATGAAGGCTGGAATTGATGCATTACAGAAACAAGGATATGCAGAGATTCGTTTAAATGTGTTTGCAGGGAACTTTGCGAAAGAGATGTATCAAGAACTGGGATTTGTTGAAAGACAAGTAATTATGACGTTGAAACAAGATTAAAGGATAGGAAGATGTCCCTATATGCACTTTTCTTTTTGGAAAATCTTATAAGGTAAAGTAGTTATTAGCAAAATGCATTTTATGTTCGCCGTTAGTAGATTTTATATTATTAAAATAATGAATATAGTATTTTTTTTAAAAAAATCGACATTTTTCTCTTTCAATTTTTGAAATCATTGGTATAATTGTTTTGTAGAATTGATTTTTGGTTAATTTTACTAATTCGATTATTATTAAGGGGGAATTTTAATGGCAGGACAAATTCGCATGAGTCCAGAGGAGCTTAAAACAAAAGCAAAACGTTATGGAGACAGTGCAGATCAAATCAACGACATACTTACTAGATTACAAAATTTGCAAAATGAATTACGCGGTGAGTGGGAGGGTCGTGCATTTGAAGGTTTTGATAGACAATTTACTGAGTTAAAACCAAAAGTGCAAAACTTCTCTCAATTATTACAGGAAATTAATCAGCAACTTAATAGTACTGCAGAAGCTGTTGCTAGACATGATGAAGATTTGTCTCGTAATTTCGGTTTGAACTAAGAAGTATTAACGCTTTGTACATGAAAAGAAAACTTATAAGTTAGCCATGCGACTTTTGTTGTATGGCTAACTTATTTTAAAGACAAGAAACAATTTAAACTTTAATAATAGGTGGACGATTAGGCATATTTTTTTATTCACAGGAGTGATCAGGGGTGAAAAAGTTTAAGTGGAGTATTTTGTTGTTTATTATTCTAGCTCTTGTGTTATCAACAGGAACTTCCTATTTAGCATTAAATCAAAAATTTAAAAAAGCAGAGGAAAAAAGTACTCCCAAAATGGCTGTTGCTTTAGTAAATGAAGATCAAGGAGCTACATTTGAAGGAAATAAAATAGCATTTGGGGATCAATTCATAAAAAACGTCGGTAAAAATAATAATCAAGAATGGTACGTAGTAAGTCGCGGAGTAGCAGAAAATGGATTGAAGAATAATAACTACAATATGATGATTGTAATTCCAAATGACTTTTCTAAGAAGGCGGTTTCTATTGATTCTGAATTCCCGGAAAAATTAACGTTAAGTTATAAGGTAAATGCTACTGGTAATGAGGATTTAAAGGCAGAAGCAGAAAATACCGCGTCTTCGATTTTAGAAGACTTTAATCGACGTATAATAGATGTTTATTTTGCTAGCATCATTGGGCAATTACAAGGTGCACAAGATAATATAGGGAAAATCGTAAATAAAGAACAAGCTAATATGAAAGCGTATAAAACGGATGTACATAGTCCTTTAGCGAACTATACGAACCAATTTAAAACTGTGCAAGATTATACGGGAGTTTCAGTTAATAGTTTTAAAGGATTTCAGGACGTTTTGAACAGATTTGAACAAACAATTGATGAAGGCGCCAAGTCCAACATGTCTTATCTAAATGGTTTCGGTGACTTTCAAAAGACACAAACAAACAATAATTTACTCGCAAACAATTTTTCAAATCAACTCAATCAGTTTACAAGTGAAATAAATACAGAGGATGTATTAAAGCAATTAAGTGCATTAGAGTTGGCAAATAAAGTAATATCGAATCAATTTAATCTTGTAGATAACCAGCCTAATATTTTAGCAGATGCAACAGCTATTCAAACATACTTAACAGATGTTACTAGCCAAATTCGAGACTACGATACAGAGCTAGCAGAGAAATTGCAAGCTGATATTGAAAAAACGATTAATGAAAAGTTAAAAAAATCTATGTCAAAGGATGGTCAACAAGAAGTATACGTAAACACACTCATGGACCAACCAGACAAGCAAATTAAGAAGAAAATCGAAAGTTTAATTAATCAATTAGCAAGCATGAATATGGAAGAAATAGATCAGCTTGCTATACCAGATGATACGAAGTTACAACTGAAAAATGTCATTCAAGTTACTGATCAGTATAACAAAGAGAATGACTTTATTTATGAAGGTACAAACGATATCCCGTTAGCAAGTACAATCAAAAATATGAAAGAGAGCCTTGCTACAGATGGATTGATTTTTAAAGATACAGAAAAAACACCTAAAATGGATTCTACTCAAACCTTTACTCTAAATATTCCTGATGGTTTTGGACTGTATGCAGATACAGGGGCTCTTGTCATTGATGATAAAGACTATACGGAGGAATTTTTGGGAAATGGGACTGTCACGCTACCAGCGCGGGATGAAGGAGATTTAACTGTCAGTGTACATGTTAAATTGTTAGATGCAAATGCAGATATAGACGTATTTTCACCGGTAACGTGGAAATGGAATTTGCAGCATAACGATGAAAAGATAACAACGCCTACAGATCCAGAAACACCACCTCCAGTTGATCAGAAGGTAGAGAATAGTAAAGAAAAAAATAAGGTTATAAAACTAGTCAATAAAGCGCAGCCCGTAGTTGTTCCAATAGTACAAACGACTGATAACAAAACAAATAATGGAACGAACGAACCGAATAAAGATGGGGATAAAACTCCAGGTGATGGGTCTAAAGAACCAAATAAAGATGGAGAAACAAAGCCAGGTGATGGGTCTAAAGAACCAAATAAAGATGGAGAAACAAAGCCAGGTGAAGGTGGAGAAACAAAGCCAGGTGAAGGTGGAGAAACAAAGCCAGGTGAAGGTGGAGAAACAAAGCCAGGTGAAGGTGGAGAAACAAAGCCAGGTGAAGGTGGAGAAACAAAGCCAGGTGAAGGTGGAGAAACAAAGCCAGGTGAAGGTGGAGAAACAAAGCCAGGTGAAGGTGGAGAAACAAAGCCAGGTGAAGGTGGAGAAACAAAGCCAGGTGAAGGTGGAGAAACAAAGCCAGGTGAAGGCGGGGAAACAAAGCCAGGTGAAGGTGATAATAACGGACAAACAACTGAACGTACAAGTAACCAAATTACACATCAAAAATCGGAAAGCTTATATCCAGATTCATCAAATGTATTAATTAAAGATGCTATACAAACGGTACAAAGTTATCAAGAACTGTTAAGCCTGTATCAATTATATTATGGGTTTGATATGAAGGAAGCAGATATAAAAGAAACGTTGGAACAAGGGACATTAGATGCTATTGCCACAGAGAAATCCCTGTACTACATGTTAAACAAACAAAATGTAATCGATATGATTGCGAATCTTGTTTCATCTGACATTCATGAAGAAGTTAAATCTGATATGAATGAGTTAAAACAAAAAATAAGTGCATATCATCAATTAGTGAATCAGGCTAACCAAAATTCAGCTCATTTAGCAGAAATGCTAAATCAAACAACAGAACACGCTAACATAATGAATCAAAGCTTAGGCAAGTATTTAAATACTTTAGCAAACTGGCGTGAGAATAGTTTGAAATTATTGGATGAACAAAAAACAATTGTAGGCAGTCGAGATGGAGAACAGACGGCTATATTAGCATTAGATTCTGGATTTAAATCATTGTTAACACAGAGTCAATCATTGGCTGAGAGTTCAAAAGGCAATCTGGTAGTATCCGATGGGGTATATAAAACGTTTGATCAAATTAATAATCAAGCAAAAGAAATTCAAGATAGTGGCGTAACAATTGTATCAAAAGCGGATAATCTATTAGCTGATTTTACGAAGAAGATTGAGGATGACAAATCCTTTTCGAAAAACTTTACAAAAGTGTTGGCAAATAGCCGCGTTGGAGAACGTCAAAATGAAAATTTATATCAATTTCTAGCAAATCCAGTTCAAAAGCAAAATGATGGCACTATTACAGCTGGAAATGCATTTACACCATATTTAATCGTGTTAGTATGCTTTATTGTTTCTTTATTTACGTCATATGCAATTGCGAATCAAGAAAGAAAACGCAGTCAAACAGATGAGTTCAAAGAAGAATTATCCATGATAGATTTAAATTTACCAATTACAGTAGTTGCCTTTGGTATTGCCATTGTAGAAGGAATCAGCATTGGTATGATTTCTGGGCATCTATTGGAATTTAGTGATACTCGAAATCTAATTTGGATTTCTTTCATAACAGTAATAATGGCGGCATTTGTCTTTGTTTCAACATACTTATTACGTCAAGTGAAAATGATAGGAATGTTTGTTTTATTGGTGTTCTTAAGTATGTATTTATTTTTAACAGATGCAGTAGGAATGAATGTAAACAAAATGTCATACGTCGGTAAAATACGTGAGTTTTCACCACTTCAGTATATTGAAGGATTTTTAAACAACTATATAAGTGGTAAAAATGATGGACATGTTATTTTCGCTGTACTTCTTGTTATAGCTATCGCTGGGTTAATTATTAATCTATTTGTATGGCATAGAAGGTGGGAGGAAAAAGAGTTAGATGATCAAACAGTGGAGAATATTAGCTAAATTATCATTTGTTTTTTTCCTTTTCTTGTTTGTCGCGCTACCAATAAGGTGCGCGGCAGACAGTTACCTTGATGATGATGGAAAGATAGAGTTTAAAGTAGATCGTGTGGAACAAACGGATCAAGAAATAAATAAAAAGGGACAACAAGAAACGGAACTAGACAAAGCGGCAATAGAATTATTTAATCCAACAGTAGAAAAAGAGATTGACGAAAAACAAAAGAAAGAAAAGAAAGAGATGAAAGAGTTGAATGATTCTTTGTTTCTAGATACAAAGAAAGTTAATGATGTGAAGGAAGCGAAGAAAAGTTTATTTGATAAAAACTATATAGTGAAAGAAAGTTCTGGTGAAATAGATAGTAATCAGTCAACAAGTGGAGAATCAATAAGTAAAACGATGACAGGTCTATTCATTGGGGGAATTGTGTTTATTTGTATCGGGATTTATATCATTCTTCGAAAAACATGGGCATAAGGGGAAATACGAATGGTTATTCAAACGCATATTAATGTCACTGTAGATTTTAATAAATGGAACGGAAATACATATGATTTACGCATTCCAAATCATCAATCCGTTAAATATTTATTAAAAAATTTAATGGAAACATTGAAGGTTGAAAATCACGATAAGTCACATTATGTAATAAAGGTTGTAAATAAATCAATCGTATTAACAGATGACGATCGGCTAGTAGACTATCAAGTAACAGATGGAGATGTATTGCAAGTACTGTAAGCGATGTCTTATATAAATACAAATTAAAAAACCGACATAACCCCCTTCTTTTTAGGTGGGAGAGAGCATCCGGCCATGCATAGAAGCGATAAGATCCTTTTCCTGCCCAGACATAGTGAAAACAAAGAGAGAAAATGAGTGCAGGTCACCTTTTGTTATCCATAGCCGTGGCTTATATGTCGAAAAATCAAAATGGATTTACATAGTAGAATAGAAGAATATTTAAGATTCATAGGACAAAATTTAGCTTATGATTAAAAGGAGTAGAGGACGAAAATGACGGAGAAAATGATTCAGATTGATTCGATGGATTATCGATTTGAAATAGATGAAAATACTTGGAAATTAGAACTTGCTAAATCACAAACTCAAGTAAAAGATTTCCGTCAATTAGATGTATTAACGGAAAAATCATCGATCTTTATACCAGTAATAATAGAGGAACGAGATGATGCATTTACTTTTACATTTTCAGTAGATAAAAAATTGAATAAATGGGATGACTTAAAGGGACTAGGAAGAAATGAAAAATTACGGTTACTTCGAAATATAGCTCGTTTTAAAGAGTATTTACATAGAAGAATCACTTTCTTTTTACATCCTGAAAATTTAGTATTTGATGCGAATTATATGCCCTACATTGTTCATCGGGGAATTCGAGATATTGTTCCGCCTAAACCATTAACAGAAGAGCAGTTTTTAACGCAATATAAATGTTTAATTATCGCGTTGTTCTCAAAAAAGTATAGCTATGATGATTTATATACTGGTTTATTGGAAAATGCAAAAGAAACAACATTTGAACAAAATGTCGGTAGCATGAACAGTTTCGATGACTTACTACATCTTCTTGATGATAGTTTTGAAAAAGAGCAAGCAAAAACAGAAAAAACGATGCAATTAGTTCCGAAAAAACGGTTTAAATTATTTAAACAATTAGCATTTTCTTTTATAGCAGCTACAGTCATTTTAGCGGCACCCCTAATATATTACACCTTTATAAAAGTACCTTATCAAAATACATTACTAGAATCTAACACACATTTCTTAGCAACTGATTATGACAAAGTAATTAGTAATTTGAGTAGTGAAGATTCGGAAGCATTGCCGTTAGCATCTAAATATGAGCTAGCGTTTTCTTACATTAAAGTAGAAAAATTATCCGAACAGCAAAAGTCGCAAATTATGAAAAATGTTAGCTTAAAGAGTGACGAAAGGTATTTGCTGTATTGGATTTATAACGGTAAAGGGAATTTTGATAAATCTTTAGATGTAGCGAAGCACGTTGATGATCCACAATTAATTATGTATGGCCTAATTAAACAAATAGAAGCAGTGAAAAACAATCCAGATTTGTCAGGAAAAGATCGAGATGAAAAGTTAAAAACATATGAACAACAATTAGATGAATATAAGAAGAAATATAGCGACAAATCCGATGGAAAGGATTTATTGAATGCTGATAACGCAAAAGATTAAACAGAGATTTGTTTAAAGCAGCATCGAAGGATATCTATTCAGTCTACGGCAGTAAAACTTTTCTTTCTGAATGATAGAGCGAATAAAGGGGAAGTGGAGAAGTATGGAGCAGCAATTACTAGCATTGAGTTATGGCAACCAATTACATAAATATCGCCTAAATCCATCTGAACGTCCTACAGTGACGATTGGGAAAGAATGGTCAAATAACATTACTAATCTTGATTTAGAAGAGTCAATTACGATGAATTGGGATCGTGAAACAGGTGTTTGGAAGATAGATGATCAGACGTTATCTTTTAATCAGGCGCATAGTATCGAACTAAAAAATCAAAGAACGTTACGTATTTGGATCACAATTGTTGAGGAAGTAGCTGTATATGATACGGCAACGAAGTATTCAATAGCAATAAGCAAAAATGACTATGATGATGTTTCGATTCGTGGAACGGAAGTAGATCTTTTGCTGATCCGTGAAACATTAGATGAACCTTTCAAAGTAAATGTATATGACGGGAATGTATACCATAATTTTTCAAAGTTAGAGAGTACGACTACGTTAGAAGATGGAGATCAATTATATTTTGATGGCGTGACAATTCAGATGGGGAACGAAGATATTCAAATTATTACAGCGAAAAATAAAGTGGAATCAACATTGCCTCGTTTGTTAGAAGGCAATAATGTCTATCATGATGGCTATCCAGATTATCATCGTTCACCACGTATTATTTACCGAGAGCCCGTTGAAAAAATGACAATCGCTAAACCATCAAGTAAACCAACGAAACCGACAGAACATCTTGCACGAATCATTGCCCCTTCACTTGTTATGATTGTGGTGACAGTGCTACTGGCAATCTTTATGCGTTATGGATTATTTATAGTAGCATCTTTGGCGATGACTTTAGTGACGATCATTGTTTCCGTTACATCCTATATTAAAAACTTAAAACAATACAAAATTGATATTATGGAACGAGACAAAAGTTATAGAGCGTACATAAAACAAAAAACGAAAGACTTATATGTGGAAATTGAAAAACAACGACATGCGCTTCACTATCATTATCCAGATGTTGTAGAAATCCGTAATATGGCGGTCAAAGTAAACTCGCGCATATACGAAAAGACAATGCTGCACCACGATTTCTTAACGTACCGGGTTGGAACAGGCCATACGGATACTAGCTTTGAAATTCAGTTTAACGAAGAAGAGTTTAGTCAAACAAAAGATGAGCTTGTTGATATGGCACGTGAATTAAGACAGCAATACATCTCACTGCAACAAGTTCCAGTCGTAACGGATTTAATGAATGGACCAGTCGGCTATATCGGACAGCGTTCATTAGTGTTAGAGCAGTTGCAGCTCTTAGTGGTACAAACAACTTTATTTCACAGTTACTATGACCTGCAGTTTATTACGATTTTCCCTGAAGAGGAAAAAAATAAGTGGGATTGGATGCGCTGGTTACCACATGCAAGTGTACGCGATATTAATGTGCGTGGTTTCGTATACCATGATCGGAGTCGGGACCAAGTATTGAATAGTCTGTATCAAATATTAAAAGACCGCAAAATGAAAGTAGATGAAAAAGGTTCTTCAAATGAAAAAATATATTTTGCACCGCATTATGTTGTACTCATTACAGACGAAAAACTAATCTTAGATCATGTTGTCATGGAATTCTTTAATGAAGATCCAACTGAATTAGGTGTATCACTCATATTTGTTCAAGATGTCATGCAAAGTTTACCGGAACATGTGAAAACAGTAATTGATATAAGAGATGCAAAAAAAGGAAATATCATCTTAGAACAAGGTGAACTTGTAAATCGTCAGTTCGCACTGGATCATTTTCCAAAAGAATTTAACTTGGAGGATATCACTCGTGCATTAGCACCGCTTAATCATTTACAAAACTTGAAAAATAGTATTCCGGAAAGTGTAACATTTTTAGAAATGTATGGTGTCGAAAAGGTCACCGAATTAAATATTACAGGGCGCTGGTCACAAAATGCAGCTCATAAATCATTAGCTGTACCACTTGGTCTGCGCGGCAAAGAAGATATTGTGAATTTGAACTTACATGAAAAAGCGCACGGGCCACATGGATTAGTAGCCGGTACGACAGGATCTGGTAAATCAGAGATTATTCAATCCTATATTTTATCTCTTGCTGTTAATTTCCACCCATATGAAGTAGCATTTCTACTCATTGACTATAAGGGCGGTGGAATGGCGAATCTATTTAAAAACTTACCTCACTTACTGGGGACTATTACGAATTTAGATGGCGCACAAAGTATGCGCGCACTCGCTTCCATTAAAGCGGAATTGCAAAAACGACAACGCTTATTTGGCGAAAACGATGTGAACCATATTAACCAATATCAAAAGCTATACAAAGAAGGTTTAGTGAAAGAACCGATGCCGCATTTATTCTTAATCAGTGATGAATTCGCGGAACTTAAGTCAGAACAGCCTGAATTCATGAAAGAATTAGTTTCAACAGCACGTATCGGGCGTTCCTTAGGAATCCATTTAATACTAGCTACACAAAAACCAAGTGGGGTCGTAGATGATCAAATTTGGAGTAACTCGAAATTTAAATTAGCGCTCAAAGTTCAAAATACGTCAGATAGTAACGAAATTTTAAAAACACCTGACGCTGCAGAAATTACATTACCAGGACGCGCATACTTACAAGTCGGAAATAATGAAATCTATGAATTATTCCAATCCGCATGGAGCGGTGCCGACTATATCGAAAACAAAGATGACCAAGAGCATCTTGACGCAACCATATATGCGATCAATGATTTAGGACAATATGAAATTTTAAGTGAAGACTTAAGTGGACTTGGGAATAACAAAGAAATCACAAGCGTTCCTTCTGAACTTGATGCAGTTATCGATTATATTCATGATTACACAGAAGACAGACAAATTGAAGCGCTCGCAAGACCATGGTTACCACCGCTTCCAGAAAAAATATTCCTGCAAGACTTACATCCAGTTCACTTTAAAGAAGCGTGGAATGAAGCGAAGAAACCACTGCAAGCAACAATTGGTTTACTAGACCAACCTGAATTACAAGCACAAACACCACTAACATTAGACATAAGTAAAGATGGACATGTTGCCGTCTTCTCAAGCCCAGGGTACGGAAAATCTACTTTCTTACAATCAGTGATTATGGATGTAGCACGTCAGAATAGTCCGGAGCACTTACATGTATACTTAGTCGACCTTGGTACGAATGGTCTCTTACCACTGAAAGGATTACCACATGTTGCGGATACGATTACGATTGACGAAGCAGAAAAATGCTTAAAGTTAGTTGAAAGATTAACGCAAGAGATGAAAAAACGTAAACGTATGTTAAGTGAATATGATGTTGCCAGCATGGAAATGTACGAGAAAGCTAGCGGCAAAGAAATGCCGAATATTATCGTTGCAATTGATAATTACGATGCGGTAAAAGAAGCTAGATTTTACGAAGACTTTGAAATGTTCATTATGCAAATTGTCAGAGAAGGTGCTAGTGTAGGTATTCACGCATTAATTAGTGCAGGACGACAAAATGCACTGCGCATTCAGTTATACAGTAACATTAAGCTACAAACATGTCTATATATGATTGATCAAAGTGAAATCTCAAGCATTGTAGGTCGATCTGATCTGAAAGTAGAAGAAATGGCAGGAAGAGCAATTATAAAACTAGATTCACCGACAGTATTCCAGTCAGCATTACCGACAAAAGCAGAAGACGAACTACAACAAATTCAATTATTACAACAAGAAGCAAGTGAAATGGATCAAGGATGGGATGGAGAACGTCCGAAGGCAATTCCAATGATGCCAGAAGTCATTGACCTCCTAACATATCGTAAAAACAAGGACGTTGCCAAAGCACTACAAGCAGGACAAGTTCCACTGGGCCTTGACTTCACAAATGTAGAAGTCGTTGCGCATGATATTGCGGTTAACGATCATTTAATGGTTTACAGTGTAGATGATAGTATTAGA
This sequence comes from Bacillus sp. DX4.1, assembly GCF_030348195.1. Taxonomy (NCBI): domain Bacteria; kingdom Bacillati; phylum Bacillota; class Bacilli; order Caryophanales; family Bacillaceae; genus Bacillus; species Bacillus sp. DX4.1. The sequence continues at coordinate 2,130,001 of NZ_JAUCFT010000008.1, forward strand.
AAACAAATCGTATCAAGTATACTCTCCCAAATGAATAAAGACTATTTTGAGAGGGTAACATTAGTAGATACAGCCGAGTATAGCTTCGTTCAGTATAAAGAGAATGTGACTCATTACATCGTAGATGAAAATGAAGTAAACGTTCATGTGAAATACTGGATGGAAGTCATTCGCGAACGATCTCTCGAACTATCACAAGCAAGACAAGAAGGTAGAGAAATACCAGTGTTTACAAAACAGCTCATCATTATGACAAACGTTGAAGAATTTAGCAGACTCGTTTACCTAGAAACAGACGACGCAACGACTTTAATCGATCTATCTCGTGCAGTTGGTATTTACTTCGTCCTAGCAGGACATCATGACTATATCGATCGAAATAGAGATGCTTTCCCAATGAAAATACGAAGTAAATTAACATCAGGAATCATCGCGATGGCATTAAACGATCAAAGCATCTTTAGTATCAAATACGTAAGTAACGAACCAGCTTTAGGGAAAGATGAAGTCTATTACTACCAAAAAGGAAGCATTATGAAACTCAAAATGCCAAGAGTAACTAACGAGGTGACAGTATGAAGAAGAAAAAGAAAGTTAAGGGGATGATTATTATGACGATAGTAGCGTCTTTATTAGGCGGATGTGGTTCATCTAAACCAGAAGCTCTAAAGGGAACGAAAATAGAGTATGAAAGATTAGTAAAGGCGTTAGATGAAGGGGATATGCAGATGGTAATGACTCAGAGTGATGATGGGTATGCGTATGTAGAAGAACAAGGTATATATAGCACGGATGAGAAAAAAGGAGATGAAGAACACACAAAAGTAATCTATCAAACTACAGAAGGTGTGTATTATACGAAAGATAAAAGTTTATATGGAAATACAGGACAGCGGGTTGTTACTAAAATAGAGAATGAAAAAGAAAAAGGACCATTAAAAAGTTATAAGGAAGAAGATGTATATAATACAAATATTATGTATAAAAAGGGGCAAGGGATAAATTCGAATCAAAGTCTAGATGTTTCAAATGTGAAATTAATTATAGATCGTTTACAAGGAATTGGAAAATTAAAACCTAAAAATGATAGAGCAGGATTTGATGAGCCAAAAGGGGTTTATTATAGCTTAACAGAATCACAATTTCAGGAAATTATTAATGATAAACTGCAATTGCAATATGATAAATTTGGAGATGCAACAATTAGTTTGTATTTTACTCAAGCTAAAGATTACAAAGAAAATCCTATGCAAATAAGTAGCATAGAAATGGGAATTAGTTATGACAAACAAAATGAAGAAGGTATGATGTTACAGCATAGGCAACAAATAATAGTAAATTTTAGGGATAAAGAATACAATACTGAAAATGCGAAAACAAAGTACCTAGAGTATGAAAAAAGTTTTAATAGCAATAAATAAATTTGAAGGGTGTGATGATGTATGGCGGATGGACAAGTCTTTCAATTATCCAATGCAGTGGGAAAGCTACAACTAGCAGGGAAGGATATTTATAACTTTGATGAGGGAACAGGAAGATACGCGGATAAATCGAAAGCAAAAAAAAACTTACAAGACCGATTCAATGCTACACTTGTAGATTCTCTGACGGATAAAGTCACTGGATTTGGAGGTTATGCTCTCCAAGATAATAAAACAGGTGAAATTATAATAGTATATGTAGGAACGAAACCAGATCAAATCTCCACCATTTTGACGGATGCTGGAATTGGTATTCATAACTTGACTAATTCACCAATAATTGGGGCATCTATAGCATATTATGATTTAGGAAATCATTTTTACAAAAGAGTTAAGAACAATCCGGACTTAGCAGGTAAACACATAACTGTAATTGGACATTCATTAGGTGGAGGAACAGCTAATACAGTTAAAATAAGAAATCAAAAGGATAATCTCTCTGTATTAACTTTAAATCCAGCTCCTCTTTTGCATAAGGACGTTGGGATATACGGTGATGGTTCTAATCTGAAGGATGCTTGGAATTTGATAAATCAGTATGATCCTTTGTACAAGGGCAATAGCATTGGAGATTTTAGAATTCCTGGACAGGTATTTATGATGGAGAATGGGGCAGACCATTCCTATGCTCCGGAGAAGAGCGCTAAATATTTTGATAGAGATGGACAGCCAATTTGGGACGAGTTTAAAGTTGGGAATAATACAGGAGCTGATAGGACTCCCGGTTATATTGAGTTGTCAAAATTAGCAGCAGCGGTGTATACGGGTATTACCGGGAAAAAAGCCCCTAGTGCTCTGGAAGAAGATGCAGTCCGCTCGATGCTAAATGTTCAACCAGTTGGTAAAGTAATATATGGAATAACATACCTTGCAGATGTTAATGCAGCCGTGACTAAGAGAATAAGCACGTCCGTAGCTAGCCACCCAAATTTAGGTGCAGCCTTAAGAGCCATGGACACGCTTAGAGGAGAGAGTGTGGCATCTAGTTTAGTAGCTATAAATGAAAGCGGTAAAGCAGTAGATAAAGCAATAGACTTGATTGAAACAAAAATAGATGCGGCTAGAGAAGAGGTTGTGGAATTTAGTACACAAGCTATAAGTAAAATCGGTGATGCAGTAGATGCAGCTAGAGAAGAGGTTGTGGAATTTAGTACACAAGCTATAAGTAAAACCGGTGATGTAGTAGATGCAGTTAGAGAAGAGGTTGTGGAATTTAGTACACAAGCTATAAGTAAAACCGGTGATGCAGTAGATGCAGCTAGAGAAGAGGTTGTGGAATTTAGTACACAAGCTATAAGTAAAATCGGTGATGCGGTAGATGCAGCAATAGACTTGATTGAAACAAAATTAGCTAAATGTAAAGAGAAAGTGTTAGAAGTATTAAAAGCAGCCTTTAATGCAGCGATAGATGTTTTTGTGGGAGCTCTTATGGTGTATTTGAACCCAGGTGAAATTATAGCAATCGCGAGAGAAGTAGCACCATCTCTTTTTAAAGATTTTTTAGATATGTTTAAAGGTGATTTTGTCATTGATACAAATATTACTGCAGTCGTAGAAAGTCATATAAGAAGCCATCGTCAATCACTTCTTAATCTCTTTATGAACGATAGCAGAAAAGGCATAGATCGTTCATTGCTTGGTGAAATTTCTAAAGATGTGAAGGAGCTAGCAAAAGATTTAGGGGAATTAAAGGAGGATGTTTCCTCTGCAGTTACTTCCATGATGGCAAAAGATGAAGAGTTAGGGACGGTAGCATATTATTGATAGGTTCTAAAAGTAGTTTGAAAGTTTCAGATATTTATAGAACATATAAGTAAGGAGAAATGTTATGGATTTGCATTTGATTATGAGTAAAGTTCATAGTACATTTTCGGATAATGGTGGACGAGATCAAATATTGGGTGTAGTGAAACAACTTGAAAATGCAGCAACTTCTTTAACAACAGATATTAGAAGTTTAGAGAGCGGCATTGATACACATATGAAAGGGAAAACACGAGATGCATTCACTGATCGGATTCGTCAGTTAGAAAAAAAACGGCAAAAGATAGAAGAGAAAATTAATGCATTAAAAGGGACGGTTAATTAATATGAAAGATTATATGGAGACGGTATTACCATTAGGAAGTGTAGTAAGATTAAGTTCTGATGAAGATGCAGATTATGTTATTACAACAAGAGGTGTGTTATTTGATGATACAACATTCTATGATTATGGAGGAGTGTTACATCCATTAGGTTTGACGGGAGAAACATATAAACTCTTTAATCATTCAGATATTGTACAAGTTCAATTTGAAGGATACCGAAACAAAATTGAAGGCCAATTTGCATCTGGATTTAAAACATGGCGTAATGAGTTTGTTGAAAAGGTAATGGAAACAAAGAAAAAAGAGCAGACAGATCAGTTAGCTGAAACGAAGGAATAAAAATGATAAGCCTTCCTCTTTCTAAATGGAGAAAGGGGAAGGCTTATTTAAATTGTTCGGAAATAACTTTATCGCAAACTGACATATAAATGAATTGCAGCAATTAACAATAGCGTGAAACAATATATGAGAGATTACGAAAAATTAATAGGGTATGTATGCGATGAGATGATGCAGTACATATATAAATAAAAATTAAAAAAACGACATAAAAGCCCTCTTTCTTTTTAGGAGGGCGAGAGCATCTGGCCATGCATAGAAACGGTTAGGACCTTTTTCTGCCACATACAAGATTTAAAACAAAAGGAGCAAGCGAGTGCAGATCATGTTGTATTCTGCATAGCAGCGACTTACATGTCGAAAAATTAAAATGAATATATAGAAGATAATCAACTTGATATGATTTCGCCTATGTATCATATATTTAGTGGTAATGAAGATCTACAGTATGTTGATATTAAAATTGCAGTAGATATTCAATAATATATGAAGATTATGGTTTTAATTTTCATAATAATGGTTCTGCTATTATCTTGATTCGGAGGGATTTCATGGGATTATTTTCGCGGGAAAGAAAGGTGTTCTTCAAGCACAAGTGTGCAGATGAAAATGGTGAGCTTGTCAAGCGAAAAATATTGAACAAAGTGTCAGAATCTGATTGTGTAATAACTGCTGAAATGATTGAGGGTTTGCTTTCATACCCTGAACTTGAGAAAGAAATTACAAAGATTTTATCCGTCAGTAGCCAAGATTTATTACACATGATTATTATTGATTTTGGTACATTTACATTTCCCGTTAAAGTATCAAAAACGACGAAAGTGATTATTCATATTGTCCCAGTTGATGAAATAAGAGATTCACCATTTTCTGATATTAAAGTGATTGGTTTTATATATAAGAAAAAATCTACTGATCAAGAGATAGAAAGAATATCAGAGTGGATGTTAGAATTTAAAGCACTATGTGATCAAATGTCAAAACATAATGAGTTGCTTCAAAAGGGATAGTTTTGAATATGATGAATAGCAAGAAAGCCTTCTCTTTTCGTTAAAATGAGGAGGTTTTTATTATTAATCTAAATGATTTAAGAGAATGTAGTCAAAGGTGGGACAATTAGATGTGGAAAATACAAGAGGAAGATTTAGATGAATTTAAAATGACATGTAGATGGCGCTTAAGTCCTGAAGGTGCTACGGGATTTATGATAGGAACGATAATTTTTGTTTCATTAATAATGTTTTTTCTTATTGGTACTTTAGTAACGTTTGGTTGGAACTACTATACTACTTTCTTTGAGAAAATAATCGTTAAAACTGAACTTGTTCTATATGGCTTGCAAATAATCTTTTTAATTCCATATTCATTTCCAAAAGCGCGTTTTAAATTTCAAAGGTTACAAACGCTTGTTGTATTATTATATGCATTTCAATTAGGAACGATAGTATTTACAATGTTAATACTTCCTGGAATGTCGGATTATTCAATTGACCAAATTACATTAACGTATGTAGGATTATTAGTTCTAGGAGCAGTGATTATTCATATTGTGACCACGCTTGATACTTTTAAACAGGCTAGTGAAGGTGCGTTTAGTATGGATGAAAGATCCGCTTCGTTTTTTAGCAACACAAAATGGAATGTGATGATGGGGAGTATAATATATGCACTAGTTCTTCTTGTTTTGATTTATTTTCACAATGATTATGAATTTGATACGTTAGCTATGTATGTGGTAGGGACTATTATAATGTATACAATAGCAATCGGTGCAGCTGAATTTCAACTATTAGCCTATTGTAGATTTAAATTTAAATCATTTAACATAACGTGGGAAGAAAATGAGAGAGCACGTCAGAAAAGAATAGAATTTTATGAAGAAATGGAAAACGAAAAGGATGAAGAAGTACACTGAGTCAAGCATGTATCAAATTCTAATTTCATACATGCTATAAACTTCTAATTCATAAGTAACCTCTGTAGAAAGGAATGTAGTATCTTGGATAAAAATCCCGAAACTATAAAAACAGAAAAAGGTTTTTTTGAAAGTATAATAGCACCTATCATTGTAGGGATTATGCTTATCTTTTTAATCCTATATAAAGTAGCAGAGTTTTTAGGGAAATGGATTATTATATTAGGAATACTATTTTTTATTGTTGCTATATTTCTTTGTATATACCTGAAAGAATATGAAGGTATATTGGGTGGTGTAATAGGCTTAATAGTAATGTTACTGCCATATTTTGTGTTTATTAGAAAAAGTAAAAAGGGTTAATTCAATATTGAATACTAAAAAACGCTCCTTTTGCTCTACTTTCAATTTATCTACAAAAATATAGTTATTACATGAATGAAGTGAAAATAACAAAAGAGTCTCATAAATCTGAGGGCATTAAAAAAGTCCATTGAAAGAGAAAAAAAGATATGGTTGATTATCTTCTGTTGCTCTCTGTATATGAGTGTGGTTTTCAATCATTATTTAAAGTAGGTACTACGCTCTACTGTCCAAGTATGCGTATTCGTAATGGTTAATCCGTTTCTCATCTTAATCTGTTCCTTCATTTTTCACCTTAGGAATAGAAAGGATGATAGTTTAAACGTACCGAGAAGTACTGTGGTGAATTAAGAACATGTTTTGATGTAGAAACATAAATCAAAATAGATTTATAATGCCGAAATTAATAGGAGAATCGTATGGAGAAATATTATATTTATGAATCAAAAGTCAAAGTAATTGGATTCTTTTTTTTCATTGTTGCAGTTGAAGTCTTGTTGTTGCTTTTTGTTATGTACGCTTTTTCGTCTGAGGAACCTTACTATATAAGTGGATCTATAGTTGGAGTCGGTACATTAATCACGTTAGCTGCTTTTTGGAAAATATTTAAGAAGATTATTAATAGAAAACCAGCTGTCATTTTAGAGTCAGAATATATTACCATTAATAATGATTCTAAAAATCCTGTAAAAATTGCTTTAAAAGATGTAAATGGTATTTTACCCTATAAAGTTCACAGGTATTGGTACCTCGGAATTCTGATGGATGATAATGTTGAAGAACAATATATCGCTTCTATACCATCAAAGGGACAACGGATGTACCGAATTAATAAGCGTACCGGATTTATACCATTCAATATTCAAATGTTATTATTAAGGATCGATAGGGAAACGTTACTTGCTAAGTTAGAAGAGTATCATATGAACGTTTTAGTTCCAGAAGATGAAGCACAGTAATATAACGGAAGCAGCAGCTTGAGTTCATTTTTGAGCTTTTTTCATTTGTTATAAGATAAGGGCATCTTGATGAAACAGGGAATATAATAGAGCAAAAAAGTTGGCGTAGCTGAATTTTAACTATTAGTCTATTGCGGATTTAAATTTCCGTCATTTAATATGACTTGGGAAGAAAATAAGAGAGAACGTAAGAGATTTCGAAAACAAAATAAAAAACATAAATCGAAAAGTAGGTAATGAAGGAAGACAGAAATAGAAACAGATTATATTTTTTTGTAAACGTTTTCTGCGAAGTGGATATATAAGTAAATTGAAATATTGATGAAAAGACGAAGTAAACGAATAGGAGAAAACATCACGATATCATGAAATGATCAAAGTATCTTTCGTATCAAATATGTAAGTAACGAACGAGGTGACAGTATGAAAAAGAAAAAGAAAGTTAAGGGAATGATTATTATGACGATAGTTGCGTCTTTATTAGGCGGATGTGGTTCATCTAAACCAGAAACTCTAAAAGGAACGAAAATAGAGTATGAAAGATTAGTAAAGGCGTTAGATGAAGGGGGTATGCAGACGGTAATGACTCCGAGTGATGATGGGTATGCGTATGTGCAAGAACAAGGTATATACAGTACGTATGAAGAAAAAGAAGATGGAGAACACAGTAAAATAATCTATCAAACTACAGAAGGTGTGTATAATACGAAAGATAAAAGTCTATATGGAGACACAACGCAAAGCATTGTTACTGATATAAATAATGAAAAGGAAGCATGGACAAATAAAAATTATAAAAAAGAAAATGTTTATAGTACAAATATTATGTATAAAAAGGGACAAGGGATAAGTTCGAATCAAAATCTAGATGTTTCAAATGTAAAATTAATTATAGATCGTTTACAAGGAATTGGAAAACTAAAACCTAAAGATGATAGACAAGGATATGATGAGCCAAAGAGAATTTATTACAGCTTAACAGAATCACAATTTCAAGAAATAATTAATAATAAACTGCAATTACAATATGATAAATTTAGAAATGCAACGATTAGTTTATATTTTACTCAAGCTAAAGATTATAAAGAAAATCCTATGGAAATAGATAACATAAACATAGTAATTAATTATGACAAAAAAAATGAAGAGGGGAAGATGTTATCACATATTCAACAAATAATAGTAAATTTTAGAGATAAAGAATACAATACTCAAAATGCGAAAACAAAGTACTTAGAGTATGAAAAAAGTTTTAATAGCAATAAATAAAATTGAAGGGGATGATAATGTATGGCGGATGGACAAGTCTTTCAATTATCCAATGCAGTGGGAAAGCTACAATTAGCGGGGAAGGATATTTATGATTTTGATCAGGGGAAGAAGCGCTACAGCGATAAATCGGTAGCGCAAGATAGATTACAAGAAAGATTCAATGCTACACTTGTAGATTCTCTGACGGATAAAGTCACTGGGCTTCAGTAGGTAAAATTAGCCATTTCCCTACTGGAGCAGAATTACTTTTAAATTCAGGACAAGAGATGGTTATAAAAAGTGCAAATGTTGATAGCGATGGAAAGATACATTTGATTTTAGATTTAATAAAGTAGGTGATAGAAATGGTTGGTAGAAGAATGATTGATAGATGGGAAGATGATAATAAGTCTTTTCTTAGTTTGAGCATTAAACAAAGAGTTTTCCCCACAATATATGGTGGGATTATTGGGGATCTTTTAGGTGTTCCAGTTGAATTTAAGCAAAGAGACACATTTTATATAGATGATGTGAGTGGATATGGAACCTATAACCAACCACCTGGAACGTGGTCAGATGATACCTCCTTGACTTTGTGTCTAATCGAAAATCTGCTAAAAGAAGAAAGCATAAGTATTTTAATGGATAAATTTATTAAGTATAAAAAGGAGGGATATTGGACTCCGTTTGGAAAAATGTTCGATATTGGAAGAGCTACAAATGATGCTATTATTCGTTTTGAAGAAGGATATTCACCAGAAAAATGTGGTGGAAAAGCTGAGTTCGACAATGGAAATGGTGCAATAATGAGAATAGCACCATTGGCTTTTATGCTATATAATGAGTTTGACTTTATAAAAAAAGTAGAAATGATAAAAAAATATACTGAAATTACTCATGCTCATCCTCGTGCTATAGTAGGTTCCGTTATTTATATTGAATGTTTGATAAGGCTTTACCATAATGATAATCCTCAAGAAGCATTAGAAGTAGTTAAAAGGCTATTTGATAAAAATTTTGATAAAGGTCATAAATACCAAGATGAATTGAAACATTATTCAAGGCTTTTTGAAAATGATTTTTTTAGTATACCTAGAAATGAAATCTTATCAGATGGATATATAGTGCATACTTTAGAGGCTGCCATTTGGTGTTTAGGAAATTCAACATCATTTAAAGAAGCGGTTTTAAGGGCAGTGAACTTGGGCGGAGATACAGACACGGTAGCTGCTATAACAGGTACATTAGCAGGAATGTATTATAAGATGGATGGAATTCCAGAAGAATGGTTAGAAAAAATCGTAAGAAAACAAGATATTGATGAATTGATAAAAAATTTCTATAAGTTTTGCGTGGATAAAGCGATTATAGAAGAATACGGTAGTCTCTAAAATAAAAAGAAGTAAGGAAAAAGCATTAAATAAGGATTTATAATCTAAATATTTAATGCTTTTTGTTTATTACGAGTTACCTTTTTAATTCTAAGAACCTATTAAAGCCCGAGGTAAGATATGCTGATAAAGTAAAACTTGTAGGATAAGTTTGAGACATATACGAAAGAACATCCAGAAGAGAACGTATCGTATACTACCTATCAAAAGGCAGTATTAAATGGCCGAGCATTCACCTATGATTCCATTAAAGATCAACAACAAAACAAAGAATTTTGGCGTGATATAGCGATACTAGGTACAACAATCGTACTAGCTGTTGCCACTCCGTTCTTTCCTCCAGCCGGTATTGCATTAGGTGCTCTTGTAATGAGTGTTGGTGCGATGGAAGTTTCCAGTGCAGCAACAGGAAAAGACTGGATGACAGAACGAAAACTCGATACATCTGAACGTTGGCTACGCGGTGTGTTATCATTCGCCGATCTATTTCCAGTCGCAAAAGGATTACATGCGTTTGGGAATGTCACAACAGGCTTAAAAGCAGGTGCTAGTACTACTACAATGTAAGCGTAAAGTAACTCCAAAAAATACAATAAAATTTAATGTTGGAATTACTTTATGTTTACCTATTGAAGCAGTATAGTTGAAGAAGAAAATTCCAAGAGTATTAGATGAAATGATAAAATTAAACAAAAAACTCGTATAAGGGTGGGAAAAACGATGAACATTCCTAAACAATTCATTAAACCGTTTCCTGCATATGAAGAAGTATTTTATGATAATTTGGAACAGCATAAGAAACACTTTTTGCCTATATGTTCTATCAACTTACAATGTATTGAACCAGAATGGAACCAATGGTTACATGTTGTATCAGCAAAGGAAATTCACGAAGGGTGCGTTGGTGATTTTACCCAACCGTTTCACACGAATTTTACGAAAGAAGATACGTTAGGTTTTGATGTCGTAGACGGAAAGTATAAATTTGAAGCAGATTGGAATTACTTTGAAATTGAGCAGAACCCTTCCGAGATTGTAGAGAAAGCCTATGTACATAATGAAAAAGACTACCAAATCCGTAAAGAATTTTTCCAACGTAATCAGAAGATTTATCCCTATTCTAGCTTCGGAAAAGAATTTACATCCGTAGAAGCAGTAGAAGCAGAGTTTGTCGAAAAGCAGACAAGTGGCTGGGGATTAGATTATCCCGAGGTAAATGAAATTCTGGATGATATACGTTTTATGACAGAAGAAGGCCAAGAATTATTGGAAGATTGCACTAGCGAAGACGAAATTTTTGACTATACCAATCTACTGTATGTGCCGAAAGATGAAGATGGTCATCTATTTACATATATCGGATTTACTACAGGCTATTTTTTTCAAGCTTATGGTGCGGATCGTATATACTTATTTTTCAATAAAGAATTAAGAAAAGCAGTAATTTGTTTTGAGTATACATAAAATACAAGAAGCAAGAGAAGCGGGAAAGAGCTGTCGGCAAGTATTTGATAGGTAAAGCTCTCAAAGAAAATACTAATTTCACCAATACTATTATTGAAGACAATAGAAAAACATAATTTTGAACAAAATTAACCATAGATTTTGATATACTTAACAAATATTTAACTAATTACATATACTAGAGTGCATTTTTGATGGGAAGTAAATATACGAAACTCAATGAACGTTATGGAGTTTTAAAATACCCAGTAACACTTACGGAAATGGTAGAGACTTCGAAGGGGTTGCCAAAGACCGAGCTTAAATTTTATGAATATGCTTTTGATGCGTTAAAGAAAACTATGAAGCAAGGAGAAAAGTATGGGCAAAAGAAAAGTTAAATATTAAATAATAATATAACTAATGTTTCATTAAAAAAATATTTTAGACTATAGAAAAAGGTATTAAACTGTTAAAAAATAGTTGTAGACTGAAAAGGTGTTTTCTATATGTGAAAACACCTTTTGTCACTATAATTCCCGTAAGTAGAAGTTATTTTTTTTATACTAAATCTTGATATAGAAACAATATATATGCCTTACCAACCCATTTCTGTTACTAAAGGTTCGAAAAATTTACCAGATATATCTTGTTTAGAATCTAAGAGCTAAAAATATATATTAGTAGCTACATCTCTTGGACTCATATCTGCATCATATGCGCCAGAGGTTGTTTGTAACTTTCCTGGATGAATAGCTGTAACTGAAATAGGAATATTCTCTAATTCTTGACTTAAACAGTGATAAGAGTTGGAGCAATTCTGTTAAACTACGGAATTTGCGATTCTCCCACATTTCATCATCCGAATACTCATGTGAATATGAATACTCCTTAATACTGTATGAATAAACCACATTACCTACTACATTGGACGCTGGTTTGTTTATTATCATGTCAATTTAACTCCCTCTTAGATATATAATTTAACCCTCATACAATTAATTCTAGCAAAAGTAGTCCCTACCCATTAGCTGATTTCAGCTACACCTCATCTTATTTATGATTGCTACAAAATACATAGTGAACTGTAAGCATTTCTTATATACTAAAGGCAGGATAAAGAGAAAGGGTGTTCATTATTGTTACATAGATATATTTCACAAATTCCTTGTCACAGAAAGCCCGAAAGGAGCTCTCATTCACTACAAAAATATATACCTTTATGTGCACGTTGTACTGGTATACTTTTAGGTTTTCTTTTGTTTCCGATTTATTTTTTGATCTCACCTACTTTTATTCTCGTATTAGCTTTATCTTTCTTTGCTCAAGTTCCATTGTTAATCGATGGGTTCACCCAAAAATGGGAATGGAGAAGCAGCACAAACGTACTAAGAGTTTCAACTGGATTTCTAAGTGGAAATGGCATGGCATTACTAATCTCATCAAGTATTAGTTGGATAATCTCTTAGAATCGTTTTATTTTAATAGTTGGAGGTATTTTATATGTTTTGGATCTACTCCCTTCTCATTGTCATATCCGGTGGCAGCGGTATCGGTTTTATCATTCATGAAAAATATGTAGAAGCTATAATAGCTTTTATTGTTTGCTTTATATTCATAGTATTATTACGTATTTATCTCAGAAGAAAGCCTCAAAAAAAACATTCAGGTGATGGTCCTTTAGACTGTGGCGATTGCTCAGACTTAGACTGCGATTGTAATGATTAATCCTTTGCTCAATTAGATTTTTATAATTTATAGGAGAATGTTTATGAACGAGAAAAAGATTATGGATGATGAATGGAATAGGAATTTTATTAGAGGGATTTTTATTAATAAATCAAGAATAATAAAATGTATAAATGTAATTTTAACAAAAGAAGAAGTTATTTTTGATGATGTTTGTATGATAGCTACTTACAGTACCTATGATGATTCTGAAAGATGTGAGATGGATGAAGTTGTATTAAGCATGGAATTTTCTGGTTATCCAGAAGAGATATCATGTTTAAAATATAAAGAGTTTTTTAAATTAATAGAGTATGGTTTAGAAGAGAAGATTTCTAGATTTGAGGAGTCAGAAAAAGAAGAAATCTTAAAAGAACTTGAAAAAGCAAGGAGTTTAATTGGATAGTTTTTAGTTTAGATTAAAATATTAAAGTTAGAAATTTCAATGCAAAAGTTTAATCAAATTAACTACAATATACTAAAAATTTGGGTTCAAATGTATAAATACTTTGAATTGAATATTTCTAGATAAATTAGAACTATTCAAACACTCCCTGCATAATTGTAATTAAGCAGGGAGTAGGGGAAAAGGGAGCAGAGTGATAGATAAAATTAAAAAGTGATTTTAAGCTGATGAAACTAAAAAATAGTTTTAAAATACTCTGCTACTTAATCACCTTTTGATCTAAATTAAAGATGTAATAAAAAAAATTTATATTATAAATAAGAATAGAACCAATGTTTTTAATGGAAGAAGCGTTGGCTCTATTTTTATGCAAAGAAATTGAGAGGAGTAATAACAATGTATCAAATAATTGAAGATTTCAAGATAAGTCTAATTGAGGATGGTAAGAGTCCTAAACCAATTGAAAGCTATCCTGATGACACTAAAGCTTTCATAGAATTTTTAGCAACTAAAGGAGTTGATTTCAATGATAATCTACAAAGATTCTACGTAACTACTCAATAATTGTGCAGAAGTTTGGAGCGCAAGAGATGCAATATTAAAAGACGTAAGATATGATAATTTTATGATTAGAACAGAAAACTTACCAGGTGGATTTGCTGAACCTTGTGATAATTGTAGTAGAACGTTTTCTGGATTCTATAACATTGATTACTAGGAGGAATGAAAATGGAAATATCAAATAAGACAATAGAAGAATTAAAAAAAGCGGGATGGTACGAGGGTAGAAAAATAGATATATCAGAAAATGTAAAGTTCCTTGAAGAAAGAGGATTTGAGGTTTTTGAAAGTGCAAAAAAATTTATGGAGGAGTTTGGAGAATTACGAATCAATGTTGAAAAGATTCGTTCAGATGGGTCTAAGAAAATATCTAAACATACCACTTGCATTAAGGAAGTGATAGGTGTGTTAGATAGTTCGTGTTTTGGTTTAGAAGATTTTATTGATGATAAAGTTATTCCTATAGGTTCACTCTATAATTTTGAGATAAATTTATACATATCAGAATCAGGAAGAATATTTGAATCAACAGGTTGGGCAGGAGAGAATGCTTTAGAAGCATTGGATAATATTATTCTTGAAAAAGGAACAATGATTTGGGATAAATTTAAAGGGTAATATTGTTTTCCCAATTCAAAATTATGTCCTAACCTACTGCATAATTGTAATTAAACAGTGAGTAGGGGGAAGAGTGGTAGATAAAATTAAAAAGTGATTTTAAGTTGATGAAACTAAAAAATAGTTTTAAAATATTCTGCTACTAAACCACTTGTTGCTCTAAATTAAAGATGTAATGAAAAGAAAAAATAATTTTATATTAGAACTAAGAATAGAACCAATGTTTCTAATTGAAGAAGCGTTGGCTCTATTTTTATGCAAAGAAATTGAGAGGAGTAATAACAATGTATCTGAATGTAGCAAGAAACATAGATACGATCCACACAAATATAAAAATAACTGCAGAAAATCTGAATTCAAAGCTGTAACGTAAGCGTCAAATATTCCCCACCTACAATTTGTAAATAACCCATGAGATAATCTCCTTACATACTACATGTGGAGGTTTTTTTATGAAAAGACACCTATTAAAGAAAGAATGGGAAACTTATATTCAAGACTATAAAAACAGTGGATTATCCAAAGTTGCCTGGTGTCAAAAACAGAACCTACCGGTTCATCGGCTATATTACTGGTTGAAAAAATTATCACCTGAAACTGAAGAGCAAAATAAAAATGAGCGTGTGAATTGGATTTCTATGAATGTCCCTGTCGTGGAAGAAAACATACATGCCACCATTCGAATTCACATTCAAGAAGCAACCATTGAATTAGATGTACCTTTTACTCCACAAGTGCTCCTACAAGTGATGCAAGCGGTGAAACAACAATGATATCAGAAATCGCAATTGAAAAAGTATATCTTGCACAAGGAGCAACAGATTTACGTAAATCAATTGATGGACTAGCGGCTGTTGTAAAAGAAGAATTTGAGTTAGACCCCTTTTCTTCTTGTTTATTTGTTTTTTGTAATCGCTCACGCGATAAACTTAAAATTCTTGTTTGGGAGCATAATGGTTTCTGGTTGCACTATCGCAGATTGGAAAAGGGAACGTTTTATTGGCCAACTGGGCATCCAAGTGTGCCACTTACCATATCAAGACGACAATTGAGATGGCTTCTTGATGGATTGGCATTTCAACAAAAACGAGGGCATCAAGCTGTACACGCGAGAACCATTCTATAAAAACCATATATATAAAAGGAATTTGAATGATTTTGTCGAATGGATTTACCTATGAAAACAACACTTTCACATTCAAACCAACCCACAATTGAATCACTTCAAGCTCAAGTAGAGGAACTCACGGCAAAAGTGAGATGGTATGAAGAACAGTTTCGTCTTAGTCAACAAAAACGGTTTGGTACGTCTAGCGAAAAAACACCTAATAATCAACTCGCTTTAGAACTGTTTAATGAGGCTGAGAAAGAAAGTGATTCTGAAACACCCGAACCAGCTGTTGAAACGATCACCTATCGTCGCAAAAAGAAACGCGGTCATAGGGATGAGTCTGTCCAAAACCTCACTGTTGAAACGGTTGAATATCGTTTACCGAATGAGGAACAGGTTTGTTCGTGCTGTGGTGGTGCTTTGCATGAGATGAGTATAGAAGTCCGTAAGGAACTGACGATTGTTCCTGTGGAAGTAAAGGTGACGGAACATAAGCGATATGTATACGCTTGTCGTAAATGTGAATTAGATGAGGTATCCACACCGATTGTAACAGCCAAGATGCCAGCTCCTGCCTTTCCTAAAAGTATCGCTTCCCCATCAATTATGGCGTATATTATGACACAAAAATATGTGAAAGGATTGCCTCTTTATCGTCAGGAAAAGCATTTTGAACAGATGGGGATCTTCTTATCACGACAAACGATGGGAAATTGGTTATTATATGGGGCTGATCGATGGTTAGCGGTTTTGTATGAAAGGATGCATGAATATCTACTTACTCGAACCATCCTTCATGCGGATGAAACAACCTTCCAAGTCTTACGTGAACCTGGTCGGGCCGCAGCAACCAAGTCCTATCTGTGGTTATACCGTACGGGGCGAGAGGATATCCCTATTGTTCTCTATGACTATCAGCCCACAAGAGCAGGGGAACATCCGAAGCGTTTTTTAACTGGTTTTCAAGGGTATTTACAAGTAGATGGATATAGTGGTTATCATCAAGTACCGGATGTCACTCTTGTGGGATGTTGGGCGCATGCCAGACGGAAGTTTGATGAAGCCTTAAAAGCTTTACCTGATTCACAGAAGGGGAAAAAAGTGAAGGCAAGTGATGAAGGTTTACACTTCTGTAATCAACTATATTCGATTGAAAGGAAGCTCAAACATGTCAACCCTACCGAGCGATATGAGCAGCGTCTAAAAAAAAGCAGGCCCATTCTGGACCTTTTTTCGGCATGGCTTCATGAACAGAAAGATCTTGTTTTGCCAAAAAGTGCTCTAGGAAAAGCTATCACTTATTGTTTGAATCAATGGAATCATCTTGAAGCTTTTTTATTAGACGGTCATTTAGAAATCGATAACAACAGAAGTGAACGTTCTATTAAACCGTTTGTAATTGGGAGAAAAAATTGGATGTTCTCAAATACACCGCGAGGTGCTAGAGGAAGTGCCATCATGTATAGTGTGGTTGAAACCGCAAAAGAGAATAATTTAAGTCCCTATCATTATCTTCTTTATTTGTTTGAAACACTCCCCAATATCGATTTAAACAATAAAGAAGAAATTGATAAAATCTTGCCGTGGTCAACGGATTTACCTTCTAGATGCAGAGTGCCGAAAAAAAGTGAAGTAAACAAAAAATAACTCCAAAATCAACTTTTATTGTATATTTTGGAGTTTCTTTACGTTTACGTTCCTGGTCCCATTTTTCGAATGATACCAACTCCAGTTCCTAGATCACTTGTTTTATGACCACCAGGGTCTTTCGTGAATTCTCCCATATTCTCCCCTCCTTTATTTAATATATAGATATTGTAGCTCACCTGTTTTATATCTGTAAATTTCCTTTTACAGAAATCAGCATAATCTGCTATAACTCCTTCATTTTGTATTTACAAATAAAAAAAGCACTCATAATGAGCGCCTTTTTTACATGTTATAACCAATCCATTTTTCTCCTAAAGATGTACTAATTAAGTACCATGCTTGTTTTACTGTAACAGTTAAATTCTCATAAATAACTATAAAAACAATATAATTTTTCTTGTGATCATCTTGATGGATATACCATCGTACCCACTTTCAGACAGCAAAATATTTCATCATATGGAATTATTGGTCATTTTTCACATCATCGCCTAAATCTTGCTGCATATCCTACTCCAAATTCATATATCTTGTCATGAATCTGCTTCCCATCGCTATTAAAATCACCAAATTGAGGAAGAATACCTTTTGGTTCTAATGGATTTTGTACTTTTAGGTAGGAGTAGGAAATTCGGAGCCAACTCACTTTTTTATTATAACCTTCCTCAATCCAACCAGCCTTTCCTTTTATACGAGGATTGGTCAAACGGACTAATTCTGGTGGTGCTTCAACATTTTCACCCAATCCAGCTTCAGTATACACACAAACAATTCGTCTATCATCTCTAGAATTAAGCCAATTTTTCCATGTTTTAACTGTGGTACTCCCTGGAGCAGGAACACCAATACTACCTGGGTTTCCAACTCCATCTATCACCCAGAGATTCTTCCAACATTGGTCACAATATTCATTAGGTCCACCCCATAAACTGGCTGGAAATTCTTTTATAGTTTTTTTGTTTTGTTTAAGACTTGGTATTGCATTACTTGAAGCGTGACCTGCAAGTTGCAGCACTGGTCCGACCGCTGCGCTATGACATAAGACAGTGGTCAGTGTTCTTTTTGGAAATCCGTTAGGACCTGCGTCAGGACGAATAACTTGTCCTATTTTTACGTCTGATCCTTGAAAACGAAGTCTTGTCAAACCTACCATATCTATGGTGAGTTGACGGCTCCATAAGAAGCGGAGGACTTCGGCTATTAACCGCCCTATCGCTTCTCGATGAGTAAACGGTTCACGTAAGATGCTCCCATCGCGAAGTACTGCAGGTGACAATGTAATCACAATAGGACCAAGACCTTCTTTCGTAAAAATGTCAGGTCGGGCGGCGTATAGTTGATAGACGATTTTATATTGTCCGAACGAACGGTTAGAGGTTAACTCTACATAAGATTGTCCGCAATCATGTAGAGCTATTTTACCTGTTTTATCATCGGTTTTTTTTCCTGGTCTAGTTGTGCATCCATAAGGGTATATTCCGGAAAAGGGCAACCCGTCATTTGGGTAATTCGGTGGATGAGTGTTCGGAGTTATTTGCACCACGACTGGTGGATTCATACCAGGATAACTATTTGGAGCCCAAACTCCGATTAGATGACGAAGGCTATCTTGGTGGTTGTCTGGGTCGCCATACTCCAGCATAAGCCAGTTCCCAAGATTGGAGAGTTGGATTTCTTGTGGATCCCAATGAAAACGATCCCAGCCAGCATTATTAGGGTCCTTAATAGCTGGGTTCTGAACTGTACGAATTTTTTCCTTTCGTTCAAGGCCTAAAGTTCGATATTGATTTCCTGAAACCAATACCCCTCCAGGATTGTATGGTACTTGAACCTGTAAATCTTCAGGCTTTATCACAATAGGTGCGAATCGGATCCGTCCTAATGCTACTTTTAAAACTACTATTCCATTTTCCTCGCTTAATAACCACGCTGGGTTGGTACATGCCCATCGTAAAGTAGTTACACCAAAAGTTATTATTCCTTTCTCTGCATAGTAATCAGGAGCCTTCGCATCTACTTCGACCTGGATAAATCCAGGTCGAAGATCATGCGTAACTGGTGTAATGGCATCCGGTTTTTCCTCAATCCATTCACTCCCTCGGCGGATAACTAATTTTACAGTTGCGTTAGGAATTAATTGACCTACTGCGTTGACAACTAAGATTTGAATTTTATTTGGATTCTCCAAATTCTTTTCCCCCAATGTCATAGATTGATGACGCAATTTAGTATTGTTTCGCTGTTCAATTTGAGTCACTTTGAAATAATAAATCAAAATGAAGATTGAATTTGTATAAGCCATTTCATCATGGTTAAAAGGGCAATGTCATAGAGGCATCGCCCTTTTCTCTTAAATTTGCTGACCAGTCTTAGGGTCGTAGCGAACAGGTACGGCAGCCACTTGGTCAGTTGGTAGGATCTCAATCCATTGGTCAAAGACCTCGTAGAGTTCGGCTGGCCGAAAGCCGCCAGCTAAGGGGTCAAAGCCGGTTTCGAAAACCTTTTCCGATTCCAAAGTCTTGGATACATCCGTGTTGGCCGCCTGAAGCTGCTCCGCGAGGATTTTCAGAACCTCACCAATCTTCTTTCCTTGGAAAATGGTAGGGTCTCCCGGTTGATACGGGTACGGAAGGTCAAGTGCGGCTTCGCCTTCAACTTTAGTAAGCCAGGCGAGAGCGGCCACCTCTTGTCCGGGCCGAATTGGAAGAATCGCCTTTACCCATGCAGAGTTGAGAAATTCATTTCGACGCTCATCGCCGTCCATTTGAATCAGCCACCCAAGCGAACTTCCCATCGGCGCAGGCTGTGTTTGCTCGGTGATGAGGTAGTCCACCCGCCATTCAGATGAAGGCGGCTCCTGCCCATTTACCACCTTGTACTCCTCTGCTCTGGAGAACCATCCCGCCACGGTTTGTCCAGTAAGAGGCAGCGGTTTAGTTCCTGCCGGCAGCTCTGCCTCCAAAGGTGGAACCGGATATCTGCCTACGCTGTTTTGAGTAGGTGGAGAAGAGGGTATCGGGTCAGGCCGCCAAAAATCAGGGGCAACGAAATAAAGCATCTCGTCCACATCAAAAAACTGTTGAATCTGCTCTGATTCCAGGAAAGGAAGCTGCTGAGGATTCTGCGGATAATGCCCAAGTTCCTCCAGCCTTCGGATAAGATTTCGAAACACGGATCGGCGCTCTTCACTGCGCAGGTCTTCGGGAGAACGAGTGCGCATTGAACTTACCAGCCGAAGTCGTTCGCGAACAGCCTTACCATAAGCTTCGTGCTGCAGCCGTGCAACCTCCTTCTTATAAGCAGTCTCCGCTTCAGCGTTGAGATCATTAACCTTCTTCTTGAGCGCTTCCGTCGGTTCGTAGAGCAAGACAATGTCAAGGGGTAAAGACTTCCTGCCTTGGAAATTGACGAAAGTTAGCTGCACCGTGATGGTGTTCTTCGATGGGTCGAGAGTCGGTTGCAGAAGATCCACTTGAGCGCCTTGACGGTCCACAGAAAAGACCTTGCTGAGCTGATAGTCCCGCGGAGGGGGCGGCAGCGGCTCCTCAAAGCAGAATTGGATGGTGTCGTCGATGCCAGGAAAAGATGGATTCACTCCGCGGCACGCATTTTGAGGATGTGGCGTATACGTTAGTTTGGCTTCCTCGTCTGTTCCTGGCTTAGGTTTAAACGGCACGTTAAAGCGGAAGGTCACTTGTTTGGGCTCCGGATCTGGCAACTTCTCGGGTTTCTTGATTGCGGTAAGGTCCGGACCTTCCACCACATGAACCATGTCCCCAAGCCCAAGGCCTTTACCTGGGTCGCCAATATACACCTGCCAACACAACCGTGTACCGACATGCTGCAGCTGCACGCCGACCTTGCGCATCTTACGTCTGAGTTCGTAGTTGACCAGATCGTCGGTTTTGTTCTGGAGGACATAGCGCCGGCTGGAGGTATCCGTAGTTTCAGTAACAGTTTTGAAACTGGTCCTGAAGTTTCGCTTGATTTCACTGGTAACTTTGGCAGTCTGTGTCCGAGTTTGTTTGTGCATTGCCTCCGAGGCCCGCTTTACGGTGTTTTGGGTACTAAAACTTGCACTCACATCAGCATGGTAGATCTTAGCGTTCACACCGCCGGTAGCGCTGACACCAAGTTTAGTATCGTTGGAGTTTTCCTCTTTGATTGCGTCTGCAACATCGTCCTGTTCTGTGAGGCTCTCCTCTGTCTTACGAGAAATTTCCTCTGACTGTTCGGCCAACTTTTCAACAAGCGTCCGTCGGGTACTAGTTTCGACCACCTCTACGGTGCCACCTGGGCTGACCCAGATATGACCCGCAGGTTTACCAAGGAAGGTATCAAACTCGAAAAAGTACTCCCGGAAAAGATTTACTAATCCCACTGGAGACAGTACACCGGTGGGAGCGGCCTCGTAGCGCTCCGCAAGTGTAGACAGGGCTTCATCACCCAGAGTACGGGCGCTTTCTCCATGAAACTGCTCGGGACTTAGCTTCCCTAATACAGACTCAGGATGCGATGCAGCAGTCGAAAGTGCTGATTGCAAGCTGAACCAGCCAGCTAGAGGCTGGTAGACGCCGAATAGTTCACTGGCATACGGAAGGGTGCCAGTGAAGTCATAAACGGGTCGGCCGGTGTGTACCGGGGCACCAGGAGCAGGAAGTGGCATGATTTGTTCATGGCTGGGCGTACCGTTCGGCACAGTAGAGAAGGGTACAGATACCCAATTTTCGCTGGGAGTGGATTTGTAAAGGAGCACTTTCCCAGAGGATGTCCGGGCCGGGGCAACAAACGCAATAGTTAGACTGCCGGTAGAACTCGCTGTACGCCCCACGTACTGAATGCCTAACTCTGGATTAGGTGTAACAAATGTTCCAGCCAGTTCGGACACGTCAGGGAAGAGGCTTGGATCTTGTACATTCAGTTTATCCGGCAGCGCGAGAGCCAACCGGAGCCCCGTCGGTATCTCTGATCCGGTACCCTCGATTTTGTATGACCAAATCTTGTATGAAGCACTAGCCCCTGGAGTTGGAATTGGCGAAGTGCCAACGAATGTGACTGAAAGCGCCATAAAAATTCCTCCTTACATATAGATAGAAATATTAAAATAGCTTTTCTATTTCGTTAATAAACTGCTCGTTAAACATAAAATTATTCTAAAAGACTGCTCCTTTCTTTTAGTAAAGAGATTACATGCTTTAGGGAGGTAATAAATTAGTTGGTTGCGGGACACTTAAATAAGTTAAGAGAATCACTGGCTATATATTGTCCAATTTAAATGAAAAAGTTGAGAACTCTTGTCTTTCAAATTTTCTCTTTCGTTTTACAAACCTAACTTCTTTTGCGAGCGTCTGCAGTGTATCCAATGTGAAATGTCGTTGTAATCTCGTGCTAATTTTATTTGTTCACAATACTCTATTGTATTTAATGAACAAAGACATGGTTCAAGATATAAAAAATAATGAATAAGATTACTATTTTTGTGTCAAGATACATTTTGATGTTTAAGAATATATGTTGAAAGGAAGGGATTTTGATGTCTAACAATAAGGAAGAAAAAATCCATACGTCAGATTCGTGCGTTAAGGGACTTGGTATTGCTTTAAAAGATGAGAGGGTTATAAAAGCGATTAATCATAAAATTAATCAGCGATATGTTTTCCGTGGTTATAAATGTGAAGGAATTACAATTCCAGAAGTAGTTAAAGTTCATCTTGATTTTGATTGTCAACCTGAAGAACCTTGTACTATTGAACCATCTTTATATGTAACAGTAAATTTAATCAAAGGATATGTTGAACATATAGAAGGTGAAAATACATAATTTTGATACTTGTAAAATTTGTGTGTTATGTAGTCCTTTGAGAAAAAAGGACCAGTTCCTTTACGAAAAATAATTCCCTACTTTTTAAATAAAAGTAGGGAATTATTCAATCTTAATAGACCTAGGGGACTGAATAAACTATTGTTGCGTATTCAAGAAACAATCCCTATTAGATATTATATCTGTGTTTTAATTCCATCCCATTCGTAGCTCTATTATCTATTTCTTTTATGTAATCATTTTTGCCTTCTATATACTTTTCAATATTCATCGGGAATTTTTTAGCCAACGTTTGTTTTAAATTGCTATATTGTTGTGCTTCTTTAGGATGAGCAATCATATAGTCTCTAAATGCTAGGTAACGTATTATTTCTTCGTTTCCTGTCTCGAAAACATGAATATGGTGGCTCCTATTATCTCCACCCTTGATAAAAAATCTTCTTCCCAATATTCCAAATTCACCTTTGCACTCATAACCAATTTGTTCCATACCATTTATAAATCCATCTCAAATCCCCTGTTACAGTAGGAATAAAATCATAGTTACTATCCCTATATAAGTTTTATCTTTATACTTTTAATATATATAAGATTTTAATAACCAATAAGAATATGCTAAAAAACGACAGCTATACAGTCAAAAAAAGGTTGCTCTGAAGTTTTATTTATACATAATTTGTTTTAAATTACTGATTAGTCACATGACCTTTGAAATTCTTTGCAAGACAGTTGGAGGGGTCATTCCTCTAGTACTTTCTAGTCTACAGTTCTCAACAGATTCTCCAATTCGTCCGTTTGAAGAAGACTAGCATGGGCCAGCGGATCAATCTGATAACTCCGACAGCATCTTTCACGTCGTATGTCCGCGGGTAGAACACCCACAGGCTCTTTAAGGAGCTACTACTGAAGGTTACTGGGCGACAAGGACATCAATCCTATTCTGATGCGTTAGCAGAAATGCAGACACATGGACATGCCGAGGCTTTTGTCGCTCGCAAAAGAACTTGTAGAAATACTACAAGTTCTTTTTATTTTTCATGCAAAATGAATGTAAACTTTTATATATTAGTTTACATTCATTTCCTTGATTTTATTGGCTTTATCGCAACTTACCCATTTTCCTCAAAAATGACTAGAAAAGTATACATTCAAAACACTGTAAATAAACAAGTTACGGGTACATACTACTAGTTCACATAAATCTCGTTATCGGCAATCAAAAACATTCGAATTCTATTATGTTGCCTTCAGGATTTAGCTCATGACTTGTAACTTTCTTAAATAGAGGTAATACCAGTACACCCACATATAAGGGATGATATAGGAGAAAAATGTCCAAATAATATTCCAGCCGTTACCATATACGATTTTCCCACTTAAAACTAATGTCATTTCAAGAAGAGTAGTAAATAGCGATATGAAAAAGACCATCAAGTAAGGTCTTTTGGTTTTCTTTATAAAGAATATCAAGTAACTTGCCAAAATCGGATAAAGTCCTATATTAAAAGGTAAGGCAGACAAGTTTTTTTGATCAAGGAAAGGAGCAATTCTCCAAAAACCACAATAAAAGCCGAATTCATTTACGACAAAAGCAACGACACAAAAAAATGAGCCAATCAGAGGTATAATTCTTCTCTCTTTTTTGTAAAGGTGAAGAATTCCAACAGCCCAAGGTAACACAAATGCAATTAGAATATTAAATAACATCTTGGCTCTACCTTCCTTTCCTTATAACCATCTTCACCTTACTCCTTATAATTTAAACTAAAAAAGTTTTCCAAACCAACGCAACATGATAATTACAATCAGCTGAGTTATGATTAAATTATAAGACTGCTTAACTCTTATTTTGTTTTCAAAAATACATCCCATATACAAATCTAGTTTACATAACCCCACTTATCAGTAGTCAATGTATCTAGAAATCTATAAAAATCCCTTCAGAAAATCTGAAGGGATTTTTCGGTTCTGTTGCAAAGTTACCCAAAACATAGAGAATCTAGGGTTGCATCGTTAAATGGTTATGCAACCATTAATAATTCCTGTAATTCGTTATACACCGAAAAGGCGGAGCCTATTTGAAGACTTCGCCTTTGTTTGTATAGGGCATGAATGGTTTCAATGCCTTTTATTGTACGAGAAGCATGCCGGAGAGTTTGAAATCCCGATGACCTAGCAAAACGACGTTTCACATGTCGGTGGTCTTGTTCTATACGATTATTCATATGTTTAACGGTACAATGAACGGTGCTTTTGTAAAAGCCTTTCTCCTTTAACTTTTTGAATGCACAAAGTAACGCTGGCGCCTTATCTGTTGTCAGAACCGTTGGTTCCCCAAAAGTTTTTACCAATCTTTTCATAAAGGCATATGCCGCCTGATTATCTCGCTTTTTACGAAGTTGAATATCAAGCGTATGGCCTTCTTTATCAATCGCACGATATAAATAACACCATTTTCCTTTGACTTTTATATAGGTTTCATCCAGTTTCCAAGATAAGTGTACGTTCTTCTTTTTCTTCTTCCATATTTGATAGATCAAGTTACCATATTCATGAACCCAGCGCATGATGGTTGTTGGGTGAACAGACACCCCACGTTCCTTCAGTATTTCAGTTACATCACGATAGCTTAAAGAAAAACGACAATAGTAGCCGACGGCTACTAAAATAATAGCTTGTTTGAATTGTTTTCCTTTAAAATATCCCATTTGTTACGCACCCGTTCATCTTTTTCCAAAGTGTACTTGAGTTTCGAAAACTTTGCAACAGAACCCACTAAGGACATTAAATACCTCAAAACGAAGACAAGGTTGGGAGCACATTGAAACAGTTCTATCTGAAAAGGTTGAAAAGTTATTTACACAAAAATATTGACGCTACCTATTTTTATGTTATTCTATGGAGTGGTATTTACATATTTAGAATGATAGATCAGGTCAGTTTTCGAAGAAGCAAAATGCTATTTTAATAGAAAGGGAGGGAATTTAGCACGAAGTATTTTATATATGATACGTGTTAAACAGATACTATGAAAAAAACAATCTATAAAGTTTTAGCTATGTCACTTGCATTGGAGGTATTTGCGGTTCCGACGTCCTCTTTTGCGGAGCAACTGAAACAAAAGGAACAAATAGAGTTACAGTCAATAGATGAACAAGCTTTGAAAAGCATTGAGGAACATATGAAAAACGAGGATGGACGAGGTGATAATGAAAGAGCAATTGTTGAAGATCCAGGGGAGTCTGAAGTTGGAAAAGCTTCTCTTATTCAAGGTAAATCTTCTCCAACATTGAAGCAAAGTATGATTAATGATGTTCCGTTTACGGAATGGATTGTTCCAAAAGGAAATCCGAATATTCGCCCTGGTTACTGGATGGAACCAAAGTATATTACCATTCATGAGACTGATAATACGAGTGTTGGTGCAGGTGCGAAAAGTCACGCGCAATATTTATATAATCAAGCAATAGGGAATACAGATCGAAGCGCATCCTGGCATTTCACAGTAGATGATAAAGAGATTTATCAATCTCTTCCGTTAAATGAAAATGGCTGGCATGCAGGAGATGGAACGAATGGTACAGGAAATAGACAATCTATTGCGATTGAAATCGCTGTAAACGAAGATGGAAACTATGATAAAGCTGTAGATAATGCTCGTAAATTAACAGCATATTTAATGAAGGAACTTAATATACCCTTGGATAATGTGAAAAAACACCAAAATTGGAGTGGGAAGAACTGTCCAAGAATTATGATTCAACGTGGGGCGTGGGGCGATTTCCTACAAGGGACGAAAGATTACTATGAAGCGGAGAATCCTCCTACGACTAGCGTGAATGAGAATCAAATCGTGAAATGGACGGATGGAAATTCTGTTTGGACACGTCCCTATGGGTTATCGGGTGCTAGTTATATAGGATCTACTAATAATTATGTTGGGAAAAATATTAAGTTGGTTCAGCAAATGACTTTGAAGCAAGTTACATGGTATCAATTCAGCATAAATGATCAAGTAGTCGGCTGGCTGGATAGCCGAGCATTAAGTGATTTAAAGGATATCCAAATGATTAATCAGAACGTTGTGATGGGAGCGACGGCAGTTAATGGTATATGGTCAATACCGTACGGTGTACCGGGTGCAAATTATATAGGCTCATCGGACCTTTACGCTTATAGTGATATTAAATTAGTGGAAAGTGCTATCAATGGAAGTGTGAAGTGGTATAAATTCAGTGTAGATGGAAAGGTAATCGGTTGGATCGATCAGAAAGCATTAGACAATGCTGGGGAAGCGAAAAATGCCAATTTTAAGGTTATAATCGAAAAAACCAATAATAATGGTATATGGACTACACCTTATGGGATTACAGGTGCTCGGTATCTAGGGAGTACCAATGATTATGCCTACCAAACGGTACAGGTAGTGAAGACTGTCAAAAGAGGAAATACAACCTGGTATCAAGTGGAGAAAGATGGCAAACTATTAGGTTGGATTGATGGGGAGAAAGCAGTTTCAGATTCAATTGTCCTAATTGGAGATACGGATGGCCATGGAGTATGGAGTGTACCTTTTGGTGAAAATGGTGCATCTTACGTTGGTTCCGCAAGTAATTATGATAAGAAACCGATTCAGATTATCCGTAGTTTAGATAAAGATGGCGTACATTGGTATTATTTTGAAGTAGATGGTCATGAAAAAGGATGGATTGATGCACGAGCGATATCGAATGCAACGAATATTCAATCTTTAAATAAAGTTGGACACGTGAGCAATCCAAAGGGACATACAGTATGGACGAAGCCTTACGGCATGCAGCATGCTGAATATGTTGGTTCTGCAGAAGATTTTTCTCGTAGTAATTTGAATTTGTTATATTCTGCAACTTATAACGGAGTTACATGGTATCAAATTGAACAAAACGGTCGCGTGGGTTGGATTGATAGCCGAGCTGTTAGTCTTGGATAAGGCGTATTTGAGAAAAAATGATTTTCATTGATTTAGGGCATCAAAAGAAAGGTGATTTATCTAAAGAGCCGGTATCACCATCTTCTAATTAAACAAAATATAAGGTTACATATGGGGCAACTGGTGTTGCGACAAAGAAACGAGAATATCAATTAACCTTAGAAGCGAGTTTTGTTTTAAAAGAAGAATTAAAAAAACGTGGGTTCCATGTCATGATGAGTCGTACAACAAATGATGTAAATATCAGTAATATCCAACGTACTGAAAAAGCAAATAATGCGAATGCAAGTTTAACAGTTCGTGTGCATGCGGATGGTAACGACAGTCCAAATTCAAGAGGATTTTCGATTTTAACACCGGCAAATACGAACAATACGAAATCTATCTATCAAGATAGTTTGCGAGCCTCGCAGACTATTATAAATACAGTTAAATCTAATGGAATACGTATTCATGGAAGTGGGATGTATAAACGGTTCTGGTGCAAAAATTTCAAGAAAATTGTAATTCAATCTCTAAATCTTGGACATACTGATACTATTACTCTCACAAAGGTGTGTGATCGGTATGGAAAAGGAAATTTTGTTCAAGTGGAAACATTATCAATCTGACATTATTTTGTTAACAGTGAGATGGTACCTGCGGTACAACCTAAGCTTTCGTAATTTAGTGGAGATGATGGAAGAACGAGGCTTATCGATAGCTCACACAACGATTATGCGTTGGGTTCATCAATATGGACCAGAATTAGATACACGAATTCGCAAATACTTGAAGCAAACTAATGATTCCTGGAGAGTCGATGAAACGTATATCAAAGTAAAAGGTAAATGGATATATCTGTATCGTGCAGTGGATTCCGAAGGAAACACGATTGATTTTTATCTCAGTAAAACAAGAGACAACAAGGCTGCAAAGCGATTCTTCAAGAAAGCTTTGCGGTCTTTTCACGTTTCTAAGCCTCGTGTCATAACAGTCGATAAGAATCCTGCTTATCCAATAGCAATAGAAGAGTTAAAGGAAGAGAAAAAGATGCCAGCAGGCATCTAAATCAGACAAGTGAAATATCTAAATAATATAGTCGAGCAAGATCATCGATTTATTAAAAAGCGAGTTCGTTCTATGTTAGGATTAAAATCTTTTTACACAGCAAAGTCCATTATTTCTGGAATAGAAGCGATGCATATGGTGAAAAAACAGCAACTTATTTTACGGGATAAGTCTGTTCAAAATCAGAAAGAATTCATCCATAAATTATTTGGAATTATTGCGTAAACCTTGATTCCGTTAGGAATCTGTATGAGTTTTTCAAGAAGATAGCATATTTGCACCAGAACCCTATATTTGTCCAATAGACCAACTACTTGCATAAGAGTTCCCTGACTAACCTGTTCTTTAGGTACCGCCAGCACTTTGGAAAAAAACCACGTTAAGCAAATTTCAACATGAACTGATATGAATTTTGTCCCGTTAAGAATATTTTTAATACAACACAACATCATTTGTGTTGCATTAGAAAAGTAAAAAAGATCTATTTATTGCTCTAACGCAACACAATTTAAAATCTCTTAGCGGGGGGAATTTTCAAAATGCTGGCGATGCCCCTCTTCATAGATACATTCCTCTTCTTTGCGCTAACGCTGTAACCAGTAGAAGCTTGGGACGTACCTGTAGAAAATAACCAGTTACTTGAGAAAAAAACGGAACAGTTTCTTGAGAACTTGAATTTGAAGAGTGGGCAGAACGTACTTATAGAGAGGATTACACAAGCCAAAGTTTTAGTAGATAAAGAGGAACAGTTTACCAATGGGAGAAAAATAAGTTGAAACCGAATATTAGGTATAAAACAGGAGAGTTTGACTATTTTTATGAAACAGATAAGTTACCATTAACTAAAAGAAGTGACAGATTATCACATAGCAAAAATACACCAGGAAAAATAAAGGGAGAAGATAATGCAGGGCACTTAGCAGGTGATAGATTTGGTGGTTCACCTAAGATAGATAATTTAGTTTCTCAATTAGAGAAAGTTAACAAAAGCGAATATAAGAAAATAGAAAATCAATGGGCTACAGCGTTAGAAGAAGGGAAACAAGTTAAAGTAAATGTTGAAATTAAATATGATGGAGATAATTTACGACCATCAGAATCTTATATAGAATACGAAATAGATGGAAAATATTTTGAGCGTGATATTTTAAATTCAAAAGGAGATTCATATGAATAAAGTATTTGAAGATTATTTTAGTGAATTACAGGCAGATATGGTTTCTATATGTTTAGAATATGTAGAGAATAGAGCAAATAAAATATATATTTATTGCTCTTTTGAAGATAATGTTATAGCAAGTGACTATTTCTATAATATAAATGGAGAAATAGTAGAACGCCATAAAATAAATGACATTATAAGTAGTAATGAAGAAAAATATGATACCTCTATAGAACGACAAAAAGGTGTTGTTAGAATATTAAATAGTGACATAAAGAATATGATTAGCCTATGTAAAGAATATAAAAGAGAAATGCCAACAGAAATAAAATTAGTATATGATGTATTAAAAAATAGCTTGAAAGCAGAATACAAATATGATTTGGTATATTCTAATGACCCAATTAAAGAAGCAGATGATATAGCTATGGAATGGTTTAATACAATAAATGCAGAAAATGGAAAGTGATAATATCCTATTGTTTTTGTAACCGCTAAATAAGATTGGGCACTTTACTGCTTGATAAGGCTGAACACTTTTTTCCAGTTCAAAGCATCCGCTTTACATGGAGAGGCTACATGTAAAGTGATCCTAGTTGTGCACAAATTTTTAGAAAGATGTTTACTCTTATTTAGCAAAAAGTGTTCATTTCTGTCAGACGGTCACAGTTTTAATAAGGGGGTCTCTTTTTTACTTGAAATATTATATTGTAATTTTGTTAATATCACGATGATGTACTAGAAGGAAGATTTCTGTTTCAGAATCATAGAAGATTAATGGAGTAGAACCTTTAAGTCAAGTGCCAATCAAATAGGAGATATGACAATGAGTTCAAGTAAGTTAGTTATAGATAAATTAGAAAAACTTTTTAGTGAATTGAGTGTAATATTAGAGGAAAATAGTAAAGGTGATATAGATTATCAGATATCTGAAGTTAGATATGTAATTAATATTTTAAATGAATGCCAAAATAATAATTATATTGATTCTGATGACGTTATAAAGGAAATAAAATTAATTCATAATAATTTGTATCCACCAAGAGGAGGATTATCTGATTTCTTTATATGGAAGGCAGATTTTAATGAACGTGTTAAAGCGAATGAATCTTTAGAAAGAATTGGGGATGCATTGTGGGGAATGTTAAAATAATTAATTATAAAGGAATAGAAAATAATTAGTCGCTTAAAAACTGCAGATAATCATCTAAAGAAATTTCTAATGAGAATTGTTACGGAAAGTATGAGAAATCTTACGGGAATTCTTCAGATGATGAATAGATATTTTTGATGAAACTCTAGTGGATGCAAATAATGTATCTGTTGGAGTTTTTCTTTCTAAATTCTAAATAGAGGTAACGATTGCTGATATTGATGTCAGAGAACTTTTAACGCAGCAATGAAAAAAGAATGGCTGACACAAGGAACGTTGGCTACGCGGTGTGCTGGGATTCGTAGATGTGGCACCTGTAGCCAAAGGATTGCATGCTTTTGGAAATGTAATAACTGGCTTAAAAGCAGGTGTTAGTACTACTACAATTAAAAATGCTTCCAAAGTAGGGTTGAAGAAGGCGGATCCCGTTTGAAGCAGGCTGAGAATCTTCTTAAAGAACGAGCGCAAAATGTGAACCGGTTATTTGGAGAGAAACTCGGCAATCTTTCTCTAAATATAGAGAAGAAAACACCTGTGGAAATGCGTCAGCGTTTGAGAAGAAATCGGCGCAGTTTTTTGAGGGGTTGAATATGAAGAGTGGGCAGGTAATGCTGAAAATTATGATTACAAGGAATGGGAATATTATCTAGATAGTGGGGGTTATCAACTGACTCCAGGGGGATTAAGAATTGCAAAAGTAAAAGAAATAAAGAAAGTTAAATCCTACATAGAAGATAATAACATAAAATTTATCATAGGTAGGAAAGGCAGAATATCACCGGATAAAACAGCAGGA
The DNA here is from genome assembly GCF_030348195.1 of Bacillus sp. DX4.1. NCBI lineage: Bacteria > Bacillati > Bacillota > Bacilli > Caryophanales > Bacillaceae > Bacillus > Bacillus sp. DX4.1. Next base: position 2,162,258 of record NZ_JAUCFT010000008.1, read on the forward strand.
GGATTTAATTATAACACTGGAGAAATTGTCTTAAGGAGTAATCTAATCTTTTCTGAGTCTAAAACATGAAAGTTATCATGCAGAACAATATATACAGCTTAGGAAAGAAAAATACTTAGAGCAAACAGTATTAGAAAGAGAAGAGTATGTTTATAATCAAATCATGAAAAATAAAGAACTTTTTAATTCCAGTGAGGTATTAGAAACACAAAGATATATTTATAATTTGAGAAAGGGACAATGGCCTCAAATAGATTGGAAATATTTTACATAAAGAAAGAGGAATGAATAATGAAAACTAATATTACAGCTAGTGAAGCTTTAAAAATAGCTCAGAAATATTAAGAAAGTTATAAAATACCAGGAGTTATTAACGATGATATTAATAAATCAGTTAAATTTTATGCGAGTTTTTATCGTGTAAAAGGATTTGCATGGCTGGTTCTTTCGGATTTAAAAGATAAGTGTTATGAAGGTTCTGATGAGTTTACGATTGTAATTTCAGATGAAAAATCAGAAGTTGAATTTGTGATAGATCATAATGGTATATCACAACGTCCTCATATTCCTGTAGAATCCGAAATGACTGATGAAGAATTTGAAGAAATATTCGGTGATGATGAAAAAGAAAATTAAAAACCAAGAAAATAAATATATTATTTTGAAGGTATAAATACTATCATTAATAAAATTAATAAATAAAAAGATTTTTAAGAGTAGGTGTTAAAAAGATGACTTCGGTATTATGGTATTATCCCCTCATAGTAGACAGTTGAAAGAAAGTTACTGTACTGTTTATTATGGAGGGGATTTTTTTATGGGGAAAATTAGAAGAACTTTTTCGATTGATTTTAAAATGAAAGCTATTGAAATGTACTTACATAGAGGAATGGGTAGTAAATTAATTGGAAGGGAATTAGGAGTTACATATTCAGTTATAGACAGATGGATTAAAAACTACAATAGTGAGGGTATTCTTGGCCTACAAGAAAAACGAGGGAGATCTAGACAAACAAATGCAAGTTCAATAAAAACAAGTCATGATGATAGAATAGAACGATTAGAAGTAGAAAATGCATACTTAAAAAAGCTCTTAGCTGCGAAAAAGGAGATGAGGTCAAAAGAGACAAATCAATAGAATACGAGATCATTCATACATTAAAGCATAGCTTTCCAATTGTGTTTCTTTGTGAAATTGCGGGGGTCTCAAGAAGTGGATATTACAAATGGGAAAAAAGAAGAACTAATCCCTCTGAAAAGATGAAGGAAGACCAATTTATTATGTCCAAAATAGTGGAATGCGAACTAGATCCAGATATAAATGGTAGTTTTGGTTATCCAAGAGTTTGTACATGGCTCAAAAAGTATTGTGGTTTACAGATAAATCATAAAAGAGTGTACCGTTTAATGAAGAAAATGGGGATACAAGCTAAGATTCGAAAGAAAAAGTGGAGGCATTTTGGCTTAAAAGAACAATGTGTCGTATCAAAAAATCGTTTAAACAGGGAATTTTCAGCCAGCAAGCCAAATGAAAAATGGGTTACAGATATAACCTATCTCACTTTTAACGGTAAGCGTATGTATCTTTCAGTGATAATGGATCTTTATAATAACGAAATTGTAGCCTACCAAGTAAGCGAAAGCAACAATTTAAAATTAGTTATAGACACAGTGAATAAGGCCTTAAGAAAAAGAAATGTCCACGGAACAGTATTACATAGCGATCAAGGGTATCAATACACGTCCAAAAAATACAACCTATTACTTAAAAAATACAAAATGAATGTAAGTATGTCTAGGAAGGGCAATTGTTATGATAATGCATGTGTAGAGAGTTTTTTTAGTCATTTTAAGACAGAATGTTTTTACAGAAATGAGTTTCATGAAAAAGAGCAAGTTTTCAAAGCCATTAGAAGATATATGAGGTATTACAATAACAAACGATTCCAAAAAAAATTAAACAACCTTAGTCCTGCTGAATTTGGAACTAAGGCTGCTTAATGAAAAGGCATCTAATCTTTTACTGTCTACTTGACAGGGGTAAGACCATTATTCCGACGTTATTTTTTGCATTTACGCAATATGAAGATTACAAGGTGCTCCATGATTTTAGCAGCAAAGTAGGAAATTCATCGACATTGAAATGGACCAGCCGTTTTATGAAGATATGGATGCCTTCGCACAAGCAATGCGAGATTTAACGATTAATAAATATGAAACTCGAAACACCATCGGCGCTAAAGGAACAATTGCCGTGCCTATGTCCAAACGACAGAGCACGTCAAAGACAAAATCAAAATAAATGATACCTTTACTTCCAACAATGTGTTTACGACCACTATGATAATTTTATGATTAGAACAGAAAACTTACCAGGTGGTTTTGCTGAACCTTGTGAGAATTGTAGTAGAACGTTTTTAGATTTCTATAACATTGATTACTAGGAGGAATGAAAATGGAAATATCAAATAAGACAATAGAAGAATTAAAAAAAGCGGGATGGTATGAGGGTAGAAAAATAGACATATCAGAAAATGTAAAGTTCCTTGAAGAAAGAGGATTTGAGGTTTTTGAAAGTGCAAAAAAATTTATGGAGGAGTTTGGAGAATTACGAATCAGTGTTGAAAAGATTTGGTCAGATGGGTCTAAGGCAATATCTAAACATACCACTTGCATTAAGGAAGTGATAGGTGTGTTAGATAGTTCGTGTTTTGGTTTAGAAGATTTTATTGATGATAAAGTTATTCCTATAGGTTCACTCTATAATTTTGAGATAGATTTATTCATATCAGAATCAGGAAGAATATTTGAATCAACAGGTTGGGCAGGAGAGAATGCTTTAGAAGCATTTGATCATATTATTCTTGAAAAAGGAACAATGATTTGGGATAAATTTAAAGGGTAATAATATTTTTTAAATGCAAAATTATCTCCTAATCTCCTACAATGATAAATCCAATTTCCAAAAGAATATTACCCTCTTTTTGTTATTTATGTATAATAATAGAAGGGGGGTATTTGTATGAATTATAAAAAAACAATAGCAAGCACAATGCTAGTAGCTTCATTATTTACATTATCTGCTTGCAAGGAAAAAGAAGTAGTAAAGCCAGTAGAGAAGAAAGAAGAGTCTCAAAAGGAACATATAACACCTGATAAAACAGAGGAAGTCACTACAGAAAAAGAAAAGCAAGATGTACAAAAGAAGGAAGAAGGACAAATTGGTATACAAACAACAGTAGAAGAACTTCGGCAACATATTGATAAACGCGGTTACATACTTTACACGGATCATCCGATTCGCCGTGTTACAAGTGAAAATAATCGAGTTACCGATATATCTAATTATGGTGATTCGGTTATTAATATTCGTACAGAAGAACCACTTGAAAATTTATCGTCAGATTTGGTGAAAGAAGGATATGCATTTATGACAGTACAACAAGATCCTTCTTTTCAATATAAATCATGGGATGAAATAACAAATTTAGAAAGGGCACTTGTAAAAGCAGCATATGCATCAGTTCCTGTACTTCGTGTGCTATAGGCTCCTGCAAGAAAGGGAGATTTCTCAAATACTGCTGAGATTACAGAGGCATTTACATACCTCCGAAAAGGTGGAGAATTCGATTATATGGCTCCTGTCGCCCAAGGCGAAGTAGACCAAGGGCTATTTCAAAAGAATGATAAACTGAAAAAAAGTTGGAGTAAGTTAGCAAACATAGAAAACCCTAAAGAGAATAAAATAGCCTTTTCCCAAGCATATGAAGAGGCGCGACAAGAGACAAATAATATGATAGGCCTTCTAAATATTTTATTGTCTAAAAATTATAAGGAACGTCTGTCGCAGCTTCCTAGTAAATAAGATGATAAGGCATCCAAATAAGGCAAGTGAAATATCTGAACAACATGATGAAACAGAATCATTAATTCATTAAGAGGAAATATTCCAAGTAAGTTGGAGAGTAAAAACATAATGGATGAAAGAAAACAATTAATTGAACAAATAAAAATTGTGATAACTAGCCTTGAAGAAAAGTATTTTAAAGAAATACAGAGAGGAGGGGTTCTACAACTTATATACATAAGATATAAAAATGCATTAGAGATACTTGAGAATGATAAAGATATTGCTAGAATTACTATTATCGGTGGTATAAGAGCATATCTAGATAGTTATAGTGACTATGAAAATTCTATATTAGGAGAGTTATATAAAGCTGAAAAATTGAATAAAGAATTATTAAATTAAATAGATTGTTATAATTAGCTGTTATTTTTTATGTGTAAGGTAAATAGCCACAAAAATAGGTACTCAAGTGAGTATCTATTTTCTTATTCATTAGATTCAAAAAATTAATACATAAAAACATTTAGGGAGGCGAGAGCACCTAGCTATGCATAAAAGCGGTCGGGACCTTTGCCTATTACATGCAAAGGTTAAAACAAAGGGAGAAAGTAAGTGCAGTTTATGTTTTGTTCCGCATAGCAGCTACTTATATGTTGAAAAACTAAAACAGATTTATATGCTTTAACCGTACTTTTAAATTGAATTAATAGCACTCAAAATTAGGAAGTAGGTAGTAAATAAATGTTAAAAATAAAAGAAGAAGATTTAGGCTTTTTCGAAGTTGCAAATAGAAACCGATTAAGTCCTGATAATATACGAATCTTTTTTGGGGGAGTTTTTGCATATACCTCTATACCAATGTTTATCATATTTTTAGCTTTTTTGCTGAATGGCGATAAGATTTTTTTAAGTCCTTTTGAGAAAATAGTTTTACGAACTGAGGTAAAGTTATACATTTTGGAGTTCATTTTTTTAATGTTATACATGTCTACAAAGGTTGCTTTTAAATTACAGAAACTCCAAACCATCGTGACTTTATTTTATTCTTTTCAGTTAGCAACATTACCATTTATGGTTATGGTGGTTGAAGAGATATTTGAGTTTCCATATAACAATAAAACACTGGTTTATATTGGTTTAATACTGTTGGGGGCAATCTGTACTCATATTATAGCTACAATTGATGTTTTTAAACAGGCAAAACATGGAGGATATAAATTGAAAGGAGCGGCTGTCTCGTTTTTTACTAACACGAAATTATTTTTATTGATTGGAATGATAATCTGTGTAATGGTTCTGCTTGTATTAATTTTTATAAACCTTAATTATACATTTAATCAAATGGCAATTTATGTTGGACAAACAATAATATTATATATATTCGCTGTTGCATCAGCAGAATTCGTTTTATTGGTGTATTGTCGATTCAAATTCCCATCATTCAATATTACATGGGAACAGCACGAAAAGGAACGTCAAGAATTTATAGCAAATAGAAAAAGAATAAGAGAGCAAGAACAAAAGCGAAACAAAAACTGAAATGAGATTTGTAAATGATAATCGTAAACTGATTTTTTATCTATGTAGAAGAATCTATTTATGACGAAAGAAATAAATCACTGTATAAGAGGTAGAGTTTATGAAAGTTCACTATAAAGCATTATCACTTTTAAATTTAATTAGCATCACTCAAATTGTGAAAAAAGCCGATTGGTTGTTACCAGCTATCGCGCTTAGAAATCAGGTGGTTCACAACGATATATATCCAATAAGACCAATTCTTTTTACATATTCACCATTAGAGAATGAAACAAAATATGGTTAATATATGTATTGCGTTCCAGTGAATGAACGGGTGAATATGGAAGAGGGTTCACCATATGAGTATATTGACGCTATTCTTATTGAAGAAGCGCTTTGTGTTAGATTTTCAGATGAAGATGGTGATGTAGATAGTAGAACAATTTGGTTCTCGATGTTGGTAATCTACTAAATCATATAGAAGGTGGAGCAATTGAATGTGGAACATAAAAGAAGAAGATCTAGATGAATTTAAAATCACATGTAGAAGTCGTTTAAGTCCTGAAGGTGCTACAGGGTTTATGATGGGAGCGATAGTTTATATTTCATTATTCATGTTTATTATTTTTGTAGGAGGTTTGGATTACTATACTACTTTTTTTGATAAAACTATTGTTACAATTGAAATTGTGTTATACAGTCTTCAAATTATATTTTTAATTCTATATCTATTTCCAAAAGCTCGTTTTAAATTTCAAAAGTTACAAACACTTGTCGTATTATTATACGCATTTCAACTGGCAACTATAGGATTCACGATGTTGGTTCTTCCAGGGATGGTTGATTATTCAATTGATCGGATTACATTAATGTATGTAGGTTTATTATTTTTAGGAGCAGTGATTGTTCATATTGTGACAACGATTGATACGTTTAAACAGGCGAGTAAAGGTGCGTTTAGTATGGATGAAAGATCCGCTTCATTTTTTAGTAAAACAAAAGGGAATGTGATAACTGGAGGTGCAATATATGCACTAATTCTTCTTATTTTGATTTATTTTCATAATGATTATACGTTAGATACTTTTTTGGGGTATGTAATAGGGACTATTGTAATGTATGCAGTAGCCATCGGTGCAGCTGAATTTCAACTATTAGTCTATTGTCGATTTAAATTTAAATCATTTAATATAACGTGGGAAGAAAATGAGAGAGCACGTAAGAGATTTTTGAAGAAAAATAAAAAATATAGATCGAAAAGTAGGTAATGAAGGAAGATAGAAATGGAAACAAATTATATTTTTACATACGCTTACTATTAATTGAATATATAAGTAAATTGAAATACGAATGAAAATACGAAGTAAATGAACATCAGGAATCATCGCGATGACATGAAACGATCAAAGCATCTTTCGTATCAAATATGTAAGTAACGAATCAGCTTTAGGAAAAGATGAAGTCTATTACTATCTAAAAGGAAACATTATGAAACTCAAAATGCCGAGAGGAACGAACGAGGTGACAGTATGAAAAAGAAAAAGCAAGTTAAGGTGATGATTGTTATGACGATACTTGCGACTTTATTTAGTGGGTGTAGTTTTGGAGAAACGAAAATTGAATATGAACGGTTGGTAAAGGCACTGGATGAAGGGGATACGAAGACGATTATGTCTGCGAGTGATGATGGGTATGCCAGTGTAAAAGAAGCAGCTAGCTATAGCACTTTTGAAGAAAAGGAAGATGGTAAACATATTAGAACAATATATCAAACAACTAGTGGAGTATATAATATAAAAGAAAAAAATTTATATGGAACAACAACACAAAAAGTTACTACTGACATAAAAAATGAGAAAAACATTGGTAATAATAAAAATTACAAGAAAGAGAACGTTTATAGTAAAAGTGTAAGATATGCAAATAATCAATTGAAAACTCCAAGTCAAAACTTAGATGTTTCGTACGTAAAACTAATGTTTGAGAGATTACAAGGAATCAGCAAACTAAAGCCGAGTGAGGATAAAAAAAGATTTAGCGAACCAAGTATAATAAGTTATGATTTAACAGAATCACAATTTCAACAAGTGATTAATGATAAGTTAAAATTAGAATATGATAAATTTGATTCCGCAACGTTATTGATTGAATTTAATTCCGCTAAAGATACAAAAGAAAATCCGATGGAAATAACTGAAATAACTATTTCGATAGGTTACGAACAAAAGAATGAAGAAGGTAAGATGATAAGACACGATCAAGAAATAACAGCATACTTGCGTACTAAGGAAAGTAATAACCAGAAATCCCAAAAAGAATATGAAGAGTATGAAAAACAATATAAGAATAATCAGTAATACATGAAAGAAGAGAATACAGCATGGAGGAAAATGTAAAGGATGAAGAAGATTTTAAAATAGATAGTGATGTAGGGAAGTTGAGGTTAGCTGCTAGAGATATTTATCAACATAATGCAAAAGAAAAAAATATAATAATCCGGACCCAGAGAAGAATAAGGAAAGATTGGAAATAAAGTTCGACGCTGAGCTTATAGTTTCGGATGATGATCACTCAATTTAATTTGTGTAAGTAATGATTATCTATTAGATGTAATATTTGGTTATTTTATATTTACTGTCATTATGTATGCTGTTGTCGTCGGTGCAGCTGAATTTCAACTATTAGCCTATTGTGGATTTAAATTTCCGTCATTTAATATAACGTGGGAAGAAAATGGGAGAGCACGTAAGAGATTTCGAAAAAAGCATAAAAAATATAGATCGAAAAGTAGGTAATGAAGGAAGAAAGAAATAAAAACAGATTATATTTTTGTAAACGTTTCTATAAACTTAATATATAAGTAAATTGAAATGCGAATGAAAATACGAAGTGAATTAACATCAGGCATCATCGCGATGGCATGAAACGATCAAAGCATCTTTCGTATCAAATATGTAAGTAACGAACCAGCTTTAGGAAAAGATGAAGTCTATTACTACCCAAAAGGAAGCATTGTGAAACTCAAAATGCCAAGAGTAACCAACGAGGTGACGGTATGAAATTGAAAAAGAAAGCTAATGGGATGATTGTTATGACGATACTTGCGACTTTATTTGGAGGGTGTAGTTTTGGAGAAACGAAAATTGAATATGAACGACTAGTAAAGGCATTGGATGAAGGGGATATGAAGACGGTTATATCTGCTAGTGATGATGAGTATGCAAGCATAAAAGAACAAGCTAGATATAGCACTTTTGAAGAAAAGGAAGATGGTGAACATACTCGAACAATATATCAAGCAACGAGTGGAATATATAATACAAAAGAAAAAAGTTTCTATGGAGCAACAACACAAAGAATCGCTACTGACATAGAAAATGAGAAAAATATTGGTGATAATAAGAATTACAAGAAAGAAATTGTTTATAGTACAAATATAAGATATGAAAATAATCAATTAAAAACTCCAAATCAAAGTTTAGATATTTTGCATGTGAAACTAATATTTGATAGGTTACAAGGAATCAGCAAATTAAAGCCAAGTGAGGATAAAAAAAGTTTTAGCGAACCAAGCATAATAAGCTATGATTTAACCGAATCGCAATTTAAACAACTGATTAATGATAAGTTGAAGTTAGAATATGATAAATTTGATTCCGCAATATTATTAATTGAGTTTAATTCCGCGAAAGATACAAAAGAAAATCCGATGGAAATAACGGTGATGAGCATAACAATAGGTTATGAAGAAAAGAATGAAGAAGGTAAGATGATAAGTCATGATCAAAAAATAGAAGCATACTTGCATACTAAGGAAGATAATAATCAGACTGCTAAAAATAAATATGAAGAGTATAAGAAGGAATATCAGGATAATAAATGAAGGGGAATGTTATAGGGGTTATTTTTTTCTATACCTAGGAATGTGTAATAGGAATACATAGTAAGACAGAATCTTTATTTATTGAGTCAATTTTTGTAGAAAAGATAAACAGTAAGGAACCTTTCTAATAAGTATTTATGAGATAAATAAGATAAATCGTTAAAATGAGAATGTTTCAAGTTGCAGAATAGGTACTCAAATGAGTATCTATTTTTTATTCGTCAAAATACGACAATTAATGATGTTGTTATTTGCTATAATTTGGTCGGAGAAATAAATGTTTTATATATTAAGAAATAAAATTCAATTTCTTTATTTGGTATTTATCTAGAAGGGATGAGATGAAATTTGAAAGGGTGTTTAACTGTATTATTGTGTTTGTTTTTCATTACAGGTTGTTCGAATACGGAAGTAAATCCAATTGAGTATGAATCGAAAGATATTTCGTTTAAATCTCCATCAAAAGATGCACCTGTTGAATTAAACATTTCGTTTTCAATGAATTATGTATATCGTGGAGAAAATGCAAATAAATTCATTCATCAAGAGAATGTATATAATCCAAAGTCTGAAGAAGGGTATGAGTGGGTTGTTGTGAATGTAGAAATTAATACTTCAGATCCTAAGGAACCTAAAAATAATGATGAAAAAGAGCGTATGAAGTATCATGAGCCATACTATTATGCTTCTGAGCACTTGTTCTCTTTTGTTGATAAAAATAAGAAGGAATTCACTAACACTGGAAAGGCCGTGTTAGATGGAGCTTTGAATGAAATGGTACCTACTTATAGTAATGAAACCGGGCTGATAGCAGGACAAGTGAAGAAAGGGGAACCTTTCTACATTAAGTTTCATCCGTATAAAGGAGAAGATTTATATATTCCGTCAAAGGAGATAAAGGAGTAGAGAAACCGTGTTGAAAAGAAGTCGATGGGTATACATATTTTTTGCAATTTTTTTGCTAACAGGTTGTTCTGAATCAAAACAAGAGACAGATGATACTATTCGGCAATATACGAAAGAAAAATTAGGGTTTGATGTGAAAATTGTTTCACGTGATAGTGTTGATTCAGGAAATATGGGTAACCGTAGTTATGGTGTGCAATCGAAGGAACCACCTTATATTAATTTTGATGTGCATGTAACAGGTTTCTTTTCTTCTACTGCAGAAGAAGATGATTATGCTACTCAAAAGAAGATTTATGGTGTATGGAAGTCTTATGAAAAAATGTGTGAACGTCCAATTAAAGAGTTTGGCGGAACGTTAGAAAGAGTAGAAGACGGTATTGGGGGAACGGACATTTTTGAGAAAGAAGAAAAGAGTAACCCTGAAAATTTATATATATCGCTAAAAACGCCTTTTTTTGTAGATACAAAAAATCCAAAACAATTGGAGCAATTATTAACAGTCGTACAATGTGCGAAAGCGTATAATCAGCAAATTGAATTACCATATATGCTGAAAAGTATCAATATAGAAATGGAAGGATACAAAAATGATATTGAAGATTTAGATGTCACTTCTATAGAAACGATCGAACAATTATCACAACAAATGATTGGCAATAGACTGAATGATTTTTATTTATTAGACCAAATGTATTTTAAGCATAGAGAACATATTGATAAAATGATATACGATATTAGACAACAAGATTATATATATACCGAAACTAAATATGACTCCCCGCCAATTTCGTGTATCGATAAGGAAGTGGAAGATGCAACATGTAAAAAAGGGTTTGTTATGAAATTAACAGATACAATATATAATCATAGTAATCAACCTGATATGAATCGTGTATGGCAACTGGTACAGTATTTACAATCAGCACCTATTAAAATTCAAGAGTTAAACATTCACTACCCTAGCTATAAAATTAAGCTTTCCAATCTAATGGATATTTCATTTGAAGAAGTAGAGAATCAATTCGTTCAACAGGTGCGGGGATATAAAAAGAAGGAACAAGAACAATAGGATAATTCATTATTACCATAATGAAAATATTTAGTCTTATTAAGAAAAATGAGTAACGATGAAAAGCTTTGCTATAAGAATCCCTCTTAGGAGCGGTCTTTTAGCAAGGCTTTATTGGTCTCTAGCCCTTGGTTTTGAATAGAGAATGCTAAGTGCAATGAAAAAGATTGGTGGTATAAGTAGAATCGGTAGACTGATTGCAGAGTCCTCAGTAAAGAGGTAGTGAATCATAGGTATATTCCAATTTTTCTACATATTTCAACTATCACACCACCTATATATTTTAATTACATTATAAAGTGAACGAGGTAATTGATTTCATTGAAAAATATGACATAATCAGTAAACTCATTAGATGTGATAGGAATTTGATTGCTCGCAGATCGTACCATTTAGTACTATAAAAACCAATATTTATTTCTGTATCATCCAAAAGCCGGGTTGCTTAAAACAACCCGGCTTTTGGATGATTTTATGACTGTGAAAATAAGAATTCAGGAAATTTATCTGAGTTTGATGAATTTCTGACATGTTTTTGTATAGCACCAACTGCTTTAAGAAAATAATAGTTTGCACCTGCACCTTCACCTTTAGCTGGTTCTAATTCTATAGATCTTTTTTCTAGTTTATTAAATTGAATTTTCCCTGCGTTTTTTTCATCTTCACAAGGAAAATTAGTATTAGCTTGTTGTGTAAATAAAATAAATAATATAACTTATGGTATTTGTATGATTGTATTAAGTATAATATCGTTGTTTTTAGCATTATTTATGTTATTTATTCCAGTGGTTTTACAAATCATTTCAGGTGCATTAGCATTTAGAACAATAAAAGAATAGTAGCCCCCCTTCATATTTATATTGTGAAGGGGGTTTTTTATTTTCTCTTTTCCTCTCCCAGTATTAGCGAATAATTGTGTTTTCTAGTATAAGAACCAAAGTTGAAGAGGAGCAAAAAAGAATACAAAGTGAAAATCCTGGCATAGCTTATCCTGAACTAGTGAAAAAAGGATTTGATTATATGTCTTCTTTATTGCCTGAAGCAGAAGTCTCTTCTATTGAAGAAAGTGCGACAATTCGAATGCATAGTAATGGTGACAATAAATGGCGTATAGGTGAAGATGGAATAAGAGGCCTTTCAAGAATTTTATATAGATATTAATTTATAATAGGCTACTGTATAATAAGGATATTTTCAATTTAGTATGTTTAGTGCCGATTTGAAATAAAGTCACGATGTTTATAAAAAAGATACTAACGATAGAGAATTGAGCTATTTATAGTTGAGTAATAAGCAAATCATAATAAAAAAGCACTTGTAGCAATTACTACAAGTGCTTTTTTGTGAGAATACCATTAAAAGAGCAAAACAAATAGGATAGTACAAACCCCTAAGTTAATGGGAGTGTGGTGCTATCCAACATCCATCAACTTAAGAAATTTATTGTTCCCCAATACAAAAAAATGAGCTGAATTCTCATAAATAACTGTAGAGGGATAAAAATTTCATTTTTGGGGTACTTCAAAACATTAGCTTGATGGACATGGGAACCCGCCAACATTGTAACGAAAATATACGCTAAGCAAAATTTGACATGAAACAACGCTGATTTTACTACTCTAAGTTATATCACCAATCTCAAAAACGAAGGTATATGAGACAACGAAAGCTACACATTACGGCTTATACAAATAGTAAAATGTGGATAGCGATAAACATCGTTAAGAGTGAACGGTATCAACAACCGTATTGAACAAAAACATCCCTCATGAAAAGCCTTCAACGCTTATATTATCGGTAATCATTAAAGTATGCACAGTGTTATCGATACATCGTCCACATCCCAATATCCCTAAACCCTAATCGCTTATAAATCCGCCCAGCAGCGGGATTGTTATAAAATAGACAAAGTGTTCTTCCTTCAGAAGTGAAATCTCGAATCATTTTTTGCAATATAAGTGAAGCATATCCTTTCCCGCGGTGACTCGGATGTGTACATACACCAACGACCATAGCGGATAATAAGTTTTCAGCGGACGTTGAGGCAGAAGCAATGATTTCTCCATCTTTTTCAATAAAATACGTTCGGCCTGTATTGGTTTCAAGTGATTGCCGCAAAATCTTTTCTGACTGTTCGGTATGGGGAAATTCATCAATTTGGTTTCGAAGCTTCATAATTCGTTCTACGTCATGTATTGTTGCAAGTTGAATCGTAGAATCAATTGTTGTTTCAGGTAGTGCAGTGTCATTTGTACATTCGCAAAAGTACATTTTATTTTTTGTACTAAGCTGCAATGCCGGAATGTGTTCAAATTGCTCTACTATATTTGATTTTCCAGAGATTTTGAGTGGTCTATGAGAAGAAAGAATCGTTGTATAGTCAGTTGCAGAGAAGTCACTTTTTCCATATGGTATGAACGCATCATGAAAGCGTAGTAAGACGGATTGTAACGTCCCATTTTTTGTGAATATGCCCCACAATTCTTGAAAATCTGCTTCGTAACCGAATGCTTCAATGTCTCCAATGATAAATAGGTTAATTGCTGCTTCTTGTTTTAGAAAAGTAAGAACAAGTTCATGGTCTGCCTTTGTTAATTTTCGAATCATAATATCTCCTCTTTATTTGTTTTTTCTAAATATTAGTACTTATTGTTTTGGAAATCAATACAAAATTTTATGTTTAGTTCACAAGGTTTCGGAAAAACTAGGAAAGATATGACAAAGGAGGTTATGAACGGTGGATCATCCAATTCAAGGATTAATGAAAGCAGCGATGGAGAATTTAAAGGAAATGGTCGATGTCAATACAATCGTTGGGGAGCCTGTTCAAACGGCAGATGGCGGAGTAGTATTAACCGTTTCGAAAGTGGCGTTTGGCTTTGGCGCAGGTGGATCGGATTTTCAGACGAATGATGGACAGCGGGCACAAGGGAATCCGGCATTTGGCGGTGGTAGTGCGGGTGGTGTTTCTATTACACCAGTAGCTTTTCTTGTGGTAAATAAAGATGGCGTAAATATTCTCCATTTACAAAATGCAACACACTTAGCTGAAAAGATGATTGAGCTTGCACCACAAACGATTGATAAGATCCAATCTATTTTTCAAAAGAATGAAAAACAAAATGGAACGCAACAGCGACAAAATCCAGACGAAATCGCGTAAAAAATGCCTGTTTTCTAACAGGCATTTTTTCTTGTAATCAGTATGTAATAAAACTCATGAAATTGTAAATAGTTTTTGAAGTTTTTTCTATGTTTCTAAAAATTTTCATGATAAAATATGCTATAGAATTGAAACATATAAAACGAAGGTGGCTAGGTGCTTTGTCTGGAGGATCTGACCAAGTAAAGAATATGATATATATTAATGGTAATCGTCGAGGTCATTGTTTTATTACATCTGGAATAACGTTTGAAGAGTTTGCAAGTAACATCCCTTCACCACTTCATCAAGTTTTACTTTTAAAGCATAATTTTGAGTGGACAGATTTTCATTATCATACTTTATTCGAATATGTCGAAGAAGAGAACATACATAAATTAATTAAAGCAGAGATTGATGAATTTGATGAGTTTTGTTGGGTTGATTTTGATGATGCAAGCGATTTAGATGAATTGGAGCCAAAGGAAATTGCGGAATTGCTATATTTGGCTCACAAAAAAGAACCACTTGGAAGAGCGTTTTTCCCACTCTTGAAAAATAGATTTGTATATTTTTCACATGATGACGATTGGTACAATAAAGTGTACTACCGCAGAATGACGGATTTTGTAGGGATGCTTAGTAAAGTTATTCCATATAAGCTCGGTTCATTTGGGAAAAAACGATTTTCTTTCTTTCAAAAATCGAAAATATTTCCAGCTATTTCAAAAGAAGTTATTATTGGGCTTGTTCCGTTAATGGAAGATGGCATGTATATTGATTTAGCGGGGAAAATTGAGACAAGACGAGGTCTAGAAATTCCTGTATACGTAATCGGTTCGTATGAAAGTACGGATGAGGTGCTAGATAATATACAAGAGTTAAAAGAGGGCGCGTCAGAAACTGGTTGGCTCATTTTTGATAAGAAAGAACAAGAGTGGCAATGGGTTGTGGACTGAGAGAACTTGACGGTATGAGTCAAGTTTTCTTTCTTTTTAGAAAGGAGAAAAAATGAAGAAATATTATACAGCAATGGGTATTGTAAGTATTA
Organism: Bacillus sp. DX4.1; assembly: GCF_030348195.1. NCBI lineage: Bacteria > Bacillati > Bacillota > Bacilli > Caryophanales > Bacillaceae > Bacillus > Bacillus sp. DX4.1. The sequence goes on from NZ_JAUCFT010000008.1 coordinate 2,177,683, forward strand.
TCCTTGTTGCAGTACTACTTTTAACTTGTCCGAAAGAATCTGATTTTCAAGCTTATTTAGAAGACAAGTACGCTTTAATTTGTAAGGAAGATAATTTTGAATGTACGCAAAATATAAACAAACAAGAAGAGAAAATGAAGTTTGTGAGTAGCGACACGCGAAACGGTGTGTTCTTTATGAACGTAAAGCAAACTTTTGAAACAGAAGCTGGGAAAAAGAAAGAATACAGTGGAGTTGGGCTCTTCGGCATGTTCCTCTTTGTTTCGGAAAAGACTTTCTAATTATGATTAGAAGGTCTTTTTTTTGTGCGTTCGTTCATATAAATGAAATAAGACGAGCTAAGGGGGCATTGTGATGAAGAAAACATGTATTGTTTGCGGAGGAGAGGAATTCTTTTCATCCACCTTATATGCGCGAACAAAACAAGATTGGGCGTATGCACCAAATATGTATCGTTTTGAAAAGGTATTTATTGAGCATCGGGATGAAGAAAATTATCCTGTTTTCCAGGAGATTACTGCCAACCACTGCTGTGGATGTGGGCATATTATGTTATTTCACCAATGAACACACCAAGTGAAACTTGGTGTGTTTTTTAGAGTGCAGATAAAGCAAGTGGATACAATAGCGTGAATAAAACAGAAAAACTGCCAAATCCAATTGCTGTATATCCAAGTGTTTTTGCTCCGAAATTTACAGCTAATAAACCAATCAATATGGAAAGAGATCCTAACGTAACTGGATAGAAGGCAATCGAGAATAAAGAAAGAAACAGTGCTGCATAGCCGATAAGCGTACCAGTATCCGTTCCTTCTATTTCATGTGCAATCTCTTTACGACGACTTCTAATCGGAAGATGTTGCGGTGAGATTTCAGCTGCATATTCTTCCTTTTTTTCACCACTTTTAAAATGATGCGTCCGTTTTTTGTGCAATGTACATCCCTCTCTTTCAATTGGGTGTATCTTTATTATTTTGCATATCGAAGAAAACATGAGTATGAGTTATATCCAAATAAAGCAAAATTTGGAGAAACCGTTGGTCTGTTGCTATCTTATCCATCTCTCACTCAGAATAAACAGGAATTTGGGAAAATGATGTAGAATGAAATGAATGATAAAGTGAAACTTTTCTCAGGGTGGGGGCTTCATCACCCACTGAGAATGAGTCCGCACCAATCGGGTTCTTATAGGCAGTTTATCCCTTTACCTCACTTCTTTGCTTCTTGCAGAACTTAGAGGTGGCGGATTACTGCCCATTAGTGCGGGATAAATAAGTGAAAGTAGGGGGAGAAATGACAAAGTTTAATTGGCATGAAGCAGCACAGAAGAAATGGGATGATCGAGCGGACTTTTGGAATCAAAATAGTCAAGAAATGTGGGATCACGGGAGCCGTAGCACAATTATTCCTTTTTTTGAAACGTATGTACAAAAGGGAGTGGCAGTTCTAGATGTCGGCTGTGGTGATGGATACGGTACATACAAATTAAGCCATGCAGGATATAAAGCATGTGGTGTAGATTTATCAGAACAGATGATTCAAAGAGGAAAAGAGCGAGGCGAAGGCCCTAATTTGTCATTTGTAAAAGGAGACCTGTCATCTTTGCCGTTTGAAAATGAACAGTTTCCAGCAATCTTAGCCGTCAATTCATTAGAATGGACAGAAGAACCACTGCAAGCATTAAGTGAAATAAAGCGTGTTTTACAGCAAGATGGATATGCATGTATTGCTATTTTAGGTCCTACAGCGAAGCCGCGTGAAAATAGTTATCCTCGCTTATACGGAAAAGATGTGATTTGTAATACGATGATGCCATGGGAGTTCGGACAGCTTGCTCAGGAACAAGGATTTACACTCATCGATGGCATGGGTGTGTATAAACGAGGTGTAAACGAGCAAATGCTTGGACAATTATCGTTAGAATTGCAACAAGCATTAACATTTATGTGGGTGTTTATGTTCAAAAAATAAAAAAACTATTTTATTAGTTTTTTAACCAGGTAAATAAGTGCAGAAAATACAAAAAACTGATACAATATGGGCAGAAACAATTAAAGGGGGACTAGGGTATATGACAACTACTACAACAGTAAAATCCGATATTGAAATTGCACAAAAAGCAAGTATGAAGAAAATTCAAGAGATTGCAGCTGAATTAAACCTTTTAGAAGAAGAGTTAGAGCCGTATGGCCATTATAAAGGTAAGCTATCACTTGATATTTTTAAGCGCTTACAAACAGAGAAGGATGGAAAAGTTGTTTTAGTAACAGCAATTAACCCAACTCCAGCCGGAGAAGGTAAATCAACAGTAACAGTTGGTTTAGGTCAAGCTTTTAATAAAATTGGTAAAAAAGCAGTCATTGCACTTCGTGAACCATCTCTTGGACCAACGATGGGATTAAAAGGCGGTGCAGCAGGTGGCGGTTATTCACAAGTTGTGCCAATGGAAGATATTAACCTGCACTTTACTGGTGATCTTCACGCGATTACAACTGCAAATAACGCATTAGCAGCGTTCATCGATAACCATATTCAACAAGGAAATACACTTCGTATTGATACGCGTAAAATCGTTTGGAAACGCTGTGTAGACTTAAATGACCGTGCTCTTCGTAACGTTGTCATTGGTCTTGGTGGACCAGTTCAAGGTGTACCTCGTGAAGATGGCTTCGATATTACAGTTGCGTCTGAAATTATGGCTGTATTCTGCCTTGCTACAGATATTCAAGACTTAAAAGCACGTTTAACTCGCATTGTAGTAGCTTATAATATGGACAATGAACCTGTAACAGTAAAAGATTTAGGTGTAGCAGGTGCATTAACACTTCTGTTAAAAGATGCGCTAAAACCAAACTTAGTACAAACATTAGAAAATACACCAGCAATTATTCATGGTGGACCATTCGCAAACATTGCTCACGGTTGTAACAGCGTAATTGCAACAACAATGGCAGCCAAACTTGGTGATTATGTCATTACAGAAGCTGGCTTTGGTGCAGATTTAGGTGCTGAGAAATTCCTAGACATTAAAGCACGCGCAGCTGGTATTAAACCAGAAGCAGTTGTAATCGTGGCAACAATTCGTGCGCTTAAAATGCACGGTGGCGTAGCGAAAGATGGATTGAAAGAAGAAAATGTAGATGAGTTAGCAAAAGGAATGGGGAACTTACAAAAACACGTAGAAACAATTCAAGCGTTCGGTGTTCCATTTGTTATTGCAATTAACAAATTTATTACAGATACAGATGCAGAAGTTGCATACTTACAAAACTGGTGCAACGAGCGTGGCTACGAAGTATCCTTAACAGAAGTTTGGGAAAAAGGTGGTCAAGGCGGTGTGGACCTTGCAGAAAAAGTAATAAAAGTAATTGAAAAAGGTGACAACAAATACGCACCACTCTATGACTTAGAAGCATCATTAGAAGAAAAAATCCGTACAATTGCACAAAAAGTATACGGCGCAAAAGATATTGAATTTGCTCCGAAAGCTCGTAAGCAGTTGGCGCAATATGAAGGAGAAGGCTGGAGTAATCTACCAGTTTGTATGGCGAAAACACAATATTCTCTTTCTGATGATGCAACAAAATTGGGTCGACCATCTGACTTTGTTGTGACGATTCGTGAATTAAAACCATCTATCGGTGCAGGCTTCATCGTAGCGTTAACAGGAACAATGTTAACAATGCCTGGTCTTCCAAAAAAGCCAGCTGCACTGCAAATGGACGTAAATGAAGATGGGAAAGCAGTTGGTTTATTCTAAAAGGTTGTAATTCCTCTCTTTTATCTGTAAACTATATATACATCACACATGGCGCCTTTCGATGGAAAGGCGCCTGTTTTTTGGAGGAAATTATGTTTGATCCAACTGCTTTTGAAAATTTAAAAGTAATCGTTGAAGGAGCTGTCTATGATTTTGATTTGCATGGCGACATCCTTGTAACAGATCGAAAAGATATGATGGACCTTGCTTCGCTTAGTCGTATATATAACATTTCATTTCAACTGAATGAGCAAATTGAACCGTTAGTAGAAGCTACATTTTCACTAGCAGTTGATGCGAAGAATTTATCAGGTGAGATATTAGAGGTACCACAGTTTGTACCAGGTTGTGAAATGAAACTATTTTTTTCATTCCCGTTGCAGCATCCAGAAAAAGATTGTCAAGAAATCGAAGCGTTGTTACAATCCATATGGGGAAAAGAGCGAATGATTACGCAACAAATTTCATACGAATATAATAAGCAAGCGATTTCATATCATAACAAGGTAGGTATCGTATTCCAAAAAGCGATTACAGAAGACCATGTTGATGACTTAATAGCTGTTATTTCTCACATGATAGAAACGATAGGGACAATACAACATTTTCTTCAAAAATAGAGATAAAGGAGAAAACAAAATGATAAAAGACATGCAACCATTTTTACAACAAGCTTGGGAGAAGGCGGGTTTTAAAGAGTTTACAGAAATACAAAAACAAGCCATTCCAACTATTTTAGAAGGACAAGACGTTATTGCTGAATCTCCAACTGGAACAGGAAAAACATTAGCATACTTGTTACCACTTTTACATAAAATCAATCCGGAAGTGAAACAGCCACAAGTTGTGATATTAGCACCAACACGTGAACTTGTGATGCAAATTCATGAAGAAGTACAAAAATTTACGGCGGGCACTGATATCTCAGGAGCATCATTAATTGGTGGTGCGGATATTAAACGCCAAGTAGAAAAGCTAAAGAAACATCCAAAAGTAATTGTCGGCTCACCAGGACGTATTCTAGAGCTCATTCGTATGAAAAAATTAAAAATGCATGAAGTAAAGACAGTTGTATTTGACGAATTCGATCAAATTGTAAAACAAAAGATGATGGAAGCTGTGTTGGATGTGATTAAATCAACAATGCGTGATCGTCAACTCGTATTCTGCTCTGCAACAATGACAAAAGATGCAGAAGAAGTAGCGCGTGATTTTGCAGTTGAGCCACAATTGGTTCGTGTTAAACGTGCGGAAACGAAGAACCTCGTTGAGCATACGTATATCGTTTGTGAACGTCGTGAAAAAAATGATTACATTAGAAGAATTATGCATATGGGCGATGTAAGAGCAGTTGCCTTCTTAAATGACCCATTCCGCTTAGATGAAATTGCTGAAAAGCTGAAATACCGTAAAATGAAAGCTGCAGCTCTTCATGCGGAAGCAAACAAGCAAGAGCGTGAAGCAACAATGCGTGCATTCCGTACTGGGAAATTAGAAATCCTACTGGCGACAGATATTGCTGCACGTGGATTAGATATTGATGATTTAACACATGTAATTCATTTAGAATTACCAGATACACTAGATCAATATATCCATCGTTCAGGACGCACAGGACGCATGGGCAAAGAGGGTACAGTCGTTTCTCTTGTAACACCGCAAGAAGAGAAGAAATTACTTCAATTTGCAAAGAAGCTAGGTATTCAGTTCACAAAGCAAGAGGTATTTAAAGGTTCGTTTGTTGAATCAAAGCCGAAAGCGCCAAAGAAAAAGAAACCTACATTTACTGGGAAGAAGAAACCGAGATAAATAATAAAAAGACGTGTCTTGTAAGATAGACGGGTTCAGATTTGAAGTACAAAATTAAAAATAACCATTTAAAAAGAGGTGCAATTAGCACCTCTTTTGCATTTATTTTAGCAATTAAATTAGCACCTAAATTGGTTATCTTTTGATAATCTCAGTATATCGTTAAATCGTCCTTATCGATTTCTGGATCTTTTCCATTACCCTTGATAAAGCTAATATTGAATTTGTTGTCTCGAATTCTTCAATATCCAAGGAATGTTTTGCATTTTGGATAACCTCTATTTTAAAATTTGATTTACTTAATTGCTCGATTTGATTTGAATTGAAATGAGGGTCTTTGTCTCCAATAACTAAAAGCCCTTGATGTTCACTATTCAAGATTGAATCAAAAATCGAATCAAACTTTAACAGCGGAGTAAGTAAAATCATTTTTGACTTTAAAAAGTCATCTCTTTTCATTAGGTCATTAGCGATTGGTATAGTTCCGAGTGATTTACCTAAAAAAATCGTTTCATTGTATTGACCATTTTTAAGAACATCCAATATGACTGGATTTACATCATCCATCATTGTTTTTGATATTTCTTCAAGAGATTTTTTAAATAAATGTTCATCATAGTTGTAATGGATATGAACAATATCAATTTTGTTTTGAAGTATTGTCATAGTTGCATAATAAAATAGGGGCTTATCGTAATTGTATCCTGAACCTGAAAACATAAAGCAAATCGTTTTGGAACCCATTTCTATATGTGTATAACTAATCGCTTTGTCGTTTGTTTGTATCTCCTTTTTATTTCCTTTCATCATTTTCTCCTCCGAAACTTTTATAATATTATAACATAAATTACCAATTTTTTTTATAAAAAAAATCATCCTCTTTATAGCAGGATGATTTATCGGAAATAAATTATATCCTGTAAGTCAAAAATTTTTTTAGCAATTCCTAACCGTTGTGCAGGAGTACCAATGATTTCTTTTTTAATAGTACTCCAACAGAAGTCCCCTTCCTCAAGCACGTGCAGGGCACAGCCCAGGTGGTAGGGAGGGGATGAATGTTGGTCGTGCAGCACGAAATTTCTATTTCCTTTTTATGTCACATCATGTATGATAGTACTAGAAATAGATACGAACATGTATTCTATTTTGTGTTTAGGCATCTGAAACACTACAACGAAAAAAGGCATATGATGGCTTTTTTCGTGGGGATTCCAAATATCCAAAATTGAAAAAGTATAAAGAATATAACAGTCTCACTTTCACGCAATTTGGATTCAAACCGAATGGGAAACACCGTTTCGCAATGTCATTTGCGAATAACGGAAAATTATATAACAAACGACTAGGAGAAATCGATATCCTTTTTCATCGTCCGATAGAAGGAACTATCAAACAATTGATTATGAAACGTCAATCCAAGAGATGGTATGCTATTTTTAGTGTCGAAAGACAAGCTACACCTTCTTCTATTGATATAGAACAGGTAGTTGGTATAGATGTAGGGATAAACAAATACGCTGTTCTTTCAAATGAAACAGCATTTGAAAATCCAAGATTTCTTTGGCGGAAAGAAAAGCAACTTAAGAAAGCACAGCGTAATCTTTCGAAGAAAAAGAAAGGCTCTGCGAACTATAACAAACAAGTAGAACGGATTCGACATCTTCACGAAAAGGTAGCGAACCAAAGAAAAGATTGTTTACACAAATTAAGTTATCATCTTGCCCAAGAGTATTCGGTGATTTGTATGGAAAACCTCAATATCCGAAACATGGTTCGGAATCGAAAAGTATCAAAATCGATTTCTGATGCGGGATGGGGTGCTTTTCGCGGTATGCTTCTGTATAAGTGCGAGAAATTTGGAGGTCTACTTGTGAAAGTAGACCCAGCTTACACATCGCAAGATTGTTCTAGCTGTGGGAATCGTGTGAAAAAATCGCTTTCGATTCGGACACATATTTGTACAAAGTGTGGAACGGTATTAGACAGGGATCATAATGCGAGTCTAAATATTTTGCGAAAAGGATTAGAGCAATTACTTGTGAGAACGACTGAAACTGTAGGGCAAGGTTGTGTCCAAACAGTATAAACGACGCCTGTGGAGAGTATGTAAGACTGCTTGGGCCCCCCAAGCAGCAACGCTCTATGAAACAGGAAGCCCCTTCTTCAAACAACTCGTAAGAGTGTTAAGGAGGGGTCATTCACGAAGAAAACGCCTTTCTCAATAACAGTTTCTATGTATCCAATAATCTGATCAAATGTGAAAACTTGTAAGTTTGTATGTAAATCTTGTTCGGGGTACAACATATCATCAAAAATAAGCTTTCTAAAAGCTAAAACGTTCTCTTCTGCCACTTCCTCAATCTTTACTATATTTGCTTCCTGATTAAGGAGAGGAAAGAATTGCTGATCTCTATCGTAGTGATATAACAATTTGCCGTTTAATAATTTAAAATCATGATGGTACATAGAAAAAATCGTTTGATCGTGTTCTATTCTATTTTTGAGCCAGGGAAGAAAAAATCCGTTTAGCCAAGTATCATCGGCAATAAGGTGTGTGTAATACCCTAAAATAAAAGGGGAATCCATATATGATCCATATTTATGAAAAAATGAATCATAATCTATTCTTCTTGTATAGTTTTTTGTTGTACCAGCATAGAAATGTGAAGCTTCTTTTTCCTCTTTTGACAACTGCATCAGGAGCTACTCTACCGAGCAAGAAAGAAGTTTTATCCCGAATGGATAATTTCTCTGCAATACCATTTGTAATAATCAAATGCATAATTCGTGATCCCATGATGGACACCGCTATTTAATATATTCATTTTATAGTGTAGGCTGGATGTCTAATATGATTTTCCCTGTACTCTGTCTACTTTCGACCCATTCATGTGCCTTCCCTGCGTCTTGAAGTGAAAAACGTTTCCCAACCTCGATTTGTAGGCTACCATCACGTAAATAACGAAAAACTTGCTCTGCAGTGTGAAGGAGTAGATGAGGACGTTTCTTACGAGTTGTTCCAAAGCTAAAGCCAAGAATGGAACGGCAGCTTGCATGTAAATCTTTCGTCTGGAATGTCCCAATATCACCACTAGCATTACCAAAATGGACGAGACGACCGTAGTAAGCAAGACACTTCAAACTTTTCTCTGACACAGTTCCAGAAATGGAATCTAATATAACGTCAGCACCTTCTCCGTTCGTAAGTTCATTTACTTTCTCTACAAAATCGGCATCTTGATAACAAATAACATGATCAGCACCAGCTTCTAAAGCAATTTTCTTTTTTGCTTCATTTCCGACCGTTCCAATAGTTTTTCCAGCACCTAAAGTTTTTGCTAATTGAATAGCAGTTGTTCCGATTCCACCAGCTGCCGCATGAATAAGAATTGTTTCACCTTGCTGTAATCTTGCTACATTTGCAAGCAAATTGTAGCTCGTGAAAGATACGATAGGACAAGCAGCAGCTGTTGTGAAGTCAACTTCATCAGGTAATACAAAAGTAAGATTTTCATTTGCGACAACATATTCAGCATATGATCCGTTAAGAGGGAAGGCGATCACGCGCTGTCCTACTCGGATGTTTTTTACCTCCGATCCTACTTGTTCCACAATGCCTGCCGCATCTATACCAGGGATAAATGGGAGTTTTCCGTTTCCTTTTTTGCCATAGCGAGATTTAATATCAGCAAAATTGACACTTGTAGCGATTACACGGATTAAAACTTGCTTCGCGTTAATCGTTGGCATATCTACTTCTGTATATTTCATCATTTCAGGGCCACCAAATGCAGTTACAACAATCGCTTTCATATGTATGTCCTCCTCAATAGATTCTATATTTTATTTTAAACGGCATTCAATATTTGGAAAATTATATAATATTTATGAAAGGCTATAAGCAAACATTATAAAACGAACGATTTTAAATCAATTTATTGGTTTATATAAAAATTCTTAGATCACTATAAAATTTATTCCACAAAAATATGCGTTTAGATGCTAAGTTATCGCAAGCAAAAGGAGAAATAGGTGAAAAGGAATATGAGGAGTTTACAAAGTTTCTAAAAATCATTACGAATGCAAAGCTCGAATATGGTAATGAAGTTTCTTCTGTAGTAAAAGAGCCCGTGGTTAAATGGGCTCTTTTTTACGAATCTGTTTTTGATCCTTATATAAATAGCAAAACGAAGGTAACGATAAAGTTATTTCATCAAGGAAAAAATAAAGTTTTTTACATGTATTTTGTAGCTACAAAACTTTCCTTAATTTATCGTTGTTTTTGTTTGCTCAAGTTTTGTAAAGTAATCAATAATGCCCATCGCACTAATTTCCATATCAAGCTTTAATACTTTATAAATAGAATGTGTTGCTGGGACGCCTTGTTTTGCAAGATGAGAGGATACTTTCTCTAGTAATAAATCGCAAAGCTTTTGGCTCGCTGTTTCAAAGTCTTGCTCTTTTGCAAACACCTGCTTTCCAGTCCCAACAAAGATTGGAAGCCAATTTTTAAGCTGCCTATATACTTCGGAAACACGGGAAGAGGCACCGTAATGCCCAAAATAAATATAATCAACATTCATATGTTGAATGCGGTCTTTTGCAGCAATCATCGCATCTGGCTGAAATTGTGAAGGAGATGTTGTTGGTAAAAATAGTTCAACGCCGAGCTCTGCTAATTCCCGATAGTAAATGCCAATTGTATCACCTGTAAACATTCCATTTGTTAAAGAATCATGAATGCTAATATGATGCTTAGCATGACCAGGCGTATCATAAAATGTTAAGGTTCGATTTTCTGCGATTTGCAGTGTTTCACCATCTTGTACGATGTGGACTCGTTCTTCTGGAATTGGTAGGATTGGATTGAAGAGTTCATCGAAAGTATCGCCATATACCGCTTTTGCACCTTGTATGAGTTTTGCAGGGTCAATCATATGACGAGCACCACGCGGATGGACAAATAAAGTAGCATTTGGACATTTCTCCATCATTAAGCCAGCTGCACCGGCATGGTCCAGGTGAACATGTGTAACGATGATATTTTTAACATCAGTAAGATCAATACGCAATTGCTGTAATCCATTTAAAAGATACGGAAGAGAAGGGGCAGCGCACGTTTCAATTAAAGTGATTTCATCGCTGAGTAAGACATATGTACCTGTTCGCTGATCATGCTGTAAGTCATGATCGTCAATAAGATATAACTGTGGAGATAATTGTTCTACTTTTTTCACACTTATCACTCCTAGTAATCTATTATATTTGTATTATAAAAGAAAAAGCAGAAAACGAAAAATCGTTTTCTGCCTTTATGTAATGTGTTTAGTTATTTTGCTCTTTGCTAAGTGACATAATAAAGAATCCGACAAGACCACCAACTGCTGGAAGAGTAATCATTCCTGCAAGTGTAAAGTATTTACTTAAGAAAAGTCCATTTACATCCATAAACCAACCAGCGACGAATAATAACATCATATATAGTACGAAATAAAACTCACGATTTGAAAGCATTTCACGTTGTGCAGTTTTCATTATCAACACCATCCTTTTCTTTTATAATGGAATTGAAATGTCACAATTTAGAAGGTAAACTGTCACATTTTGTTCACAATTCAATTGTAAAACTTTCTAAGTGAATTGTCTAGTGGTTTGTGTCGAAATTTCGAACAAAAATAAAGCGCTCTCATTAGACAAGGAAGAGAAAGCATTTTATGATAAACATAAAGGTTACAAAAGAGAGGGGAGCAAGCATATATGACAATTTATGATTTTTCTGCAACAACGATAACAGGAGAAGAAAAATCGCTGAGAGACTACGAAGGAAAAGTGCTTCTCATTGTGAATGTCGCAAGTAAATGTGGCTTCACGCCGCAGTATAAAGGATTACAATCTGTTTATGAAAAATATAAAGAGCAAGGATTTGAAATTCTTGGTTTTCCATGTAACCAATTCGGAGGGCAAGAGCCTGGTGCAGAGGACGAAATTACGAGTTTTTGTGAATTGAATTACGGTGTATCCTTTCCGATGTTCGCTAAGGTCGATGTCAAAGGAGAGCATGCTCATCCGCTATTCAAATATGTAACGGAGCAAGCACCAGGTATACTTGGTATGAAGTCAGTTAAGTGGAACTTTACGAAGTTTGTAGTAGGGCGTGACGGCAAAGTGATTGATCGTTTTGCACCGAAAACGAAGCCGGAAGATTTAGAGAAAGAGATTGAAAAAATACTTTCATAAAGTGAATAGGAAATAAACTACATAAGTGATGGTAGTTTATTTCCTATTGTTTATGAGTGCTATTAATGAGGGCGGACGGAAATAAAACATACGTCATCTAAATTAATTTCTACAATTTTATCTACACCTTGTATTTTTATTTTAGCTGGGGGTCTTAAATCATCATCAACATCGTCTTCCTGAACAGAAATTAATATACCTTGAATAGGTTCTTCCTCATCTTGCAGCCGAATCGTAATTTTCTTTCCAATAAACCTTTGTAAGTAAAGTGCTAAAGAAATACCGAAGAAAGTGTTAATTAAAATAGGATTAGCTGCTACTGTTTTTCCAAAATGTAGTATTAAATCTAGCCGTAGTGGTGGGGTGAAGTTAAATGGGAAAGGCTGAGGAGAAGGTTTTTGATTGTGATTTCGCTTCAATAAACAAAGTTGTAAATATGGGATTAGTAATCTTCCTTCTTCTTCGTTAGTTAACTCAATAAAATCTTTTCCTGCATTTGTTAAAGTTCCAAACAATTTTTCTTTTGTAGTGTCACATGCAACAATTGCCTGTACTTCTAAACCGCGAAGTGTTAAGAGAAAAAGCTGTAAAGCTCTTGTAATTTCTGCATCTCTTGGATTTGAAATAACATGAAGTAAGTTATTGGCTTCTTCAATGCACGCGTGTAATTGATCTAATTTATCTTGTGGAAGTGAACTGTTAGGGGAAGGGAAGCTTGGTGTAGTATTACGAAAGCAAGTAGATAATGGATGGCAAGGGGAGACATCAAAATGAGTTGGAAACCAAATTTGGTTTCGGTTGTCCGTTTTCATTGTTTGTAGAATGCTCCTTTCATATCAAAAAATATAGCTAGTATAATAGATGCGATTTTCATACATTGTGTGTCATCATTTACCCCATTGCAATTGAAAAAGGCTATCACCTACTCTTTGTAAGAGGGATAGCCTTTTTGAGTTAAATTCCTGGTATTTGTTGAATGTTTGGAATTTCAAATCTACCATCTTCAATAAAAAACACTTCAATATCATCAATGTGTATACGTGCGGTCATATTGTCAAAATCATTAATATGAGTTGTTTCAACTTTAATGAAAGCATAATCACCTTGTACATCAACAATGGTACCGATAATCATAAATGGGAATTGTGCAATGAGAATGAATACGCGGCGACCGATATGGCTTTCAAATTCTTGTGCAACATTAGCGCGGCGTAATTCATTAATTAAAGGATTGTTAACTGAACTTCTACACACCGGAGGAAGCGGTTTTTTATCTTTAACATGATCTTGATCTTCCATGTTTACACCACCTTTATCATTATTATGGAATTGGAAAACGTGTTTCCGGATCAAACGGTAAGAAGAAGGCAATCATCTCAATTGCAAAATTAAGAGGTGTAGGAAATTGGAAAAATGGTGCATTGCTCATTTTAATTGTGACAGGATAAAGTGTAATGAAGCCGTCTGTTACTCTTACAATTCTTCCGGTAAAAATAGGGCGAAATGTTTGTCCTAATATATTTAACTGATCAGAGCGAGTAGTCAATAAAATATTTTTTCCTAATAAATCGCCAAATACTTGGTTTTCAGGTAATGTTGCGTTGTTTTCTAAAGGGATTTTTTTCTTTTGTGAACTTTCCAATTCAGTTGGTTGTTTTCCATGCTCATGTATTAAATTATTTTTTAGCATACGTATGGCGTGAGATCTCGTGGTATGTACCAGGAGAACAGACGCATATGCCCCCTTTCATTATGAATTTTAACTACCAATCTATTATTATGCGAATCATTTTACTTTTATTTCTATAAAAGTAAAATGATTACTGTTTGTTTTTTTGTGTGTCCTTTTATTTCTCTTCTTCATACGCTAAAGAGAATAAGTAAAAGGAGATGTTGTCTTTTGTGGTTTAATAAACAAAAAACAGCGGTATCAATTCCGTATTTTAATGCTCCGAGTGTAGTACAAAAGAAGAACAGTCTGGAATATAGAGAACAAAAAATAAAATTTCCAATTGTTAAGGAGGCACAAGTCAAAAAAACGATAGATAATAGAGATCATGTATGTGAAGAATTGACCCCATTGAATTTTAATGGTTTAAAGGATAGAGTGAATTTCCGCCTTTTAAAAAATATTGGAAATGTAATAGAAATAACAATGCGCTGTGATGGGAATAAGAAAGAAACCATTGTTGGGACGATTCAAGAAGTAGGTCCAGATTTTATCCGCGTACTACAGGAGCAAAAAGTGATAGTCACAATATTATGGGAAAATATTAGAGAGAAAACAGAGGTATCAATTCCGTATTTTAATGCTCCGAGTGTAGTACAAAAGAAGAGCAGTCTGGAATATAAAGAACAAAAAATAAAATTTCCAATTATTAAGGAGGCACAAGTCAAAAAAACGATAGATAATAGAGATCATGTATGTGAAGAATTGACCCCATTGAATTTTAATGGTTTAAAGGATAGAGTGAATTTCCGCCTTTTAAAAAATATTGGAAATGTAATAGCAGTAACAATACGCTGTGATGGGAATGAGGAAGAGATCATTGTTGGGACGATTCAAGAAGTAGGTACGGATTTTATCAGCGTACTACAGGAGCAAAAAGTGATAGTCACAATATTATGGGAAAATATTAGAGAGATTCGTTTGAAAGATGGAGAAGTGATAGTGATTGAGCAACTTGAAGAAGAAGAAATGATAGTAACTGAGCAACTTGAAGAAGAAATGATTGGAATTGAGCAACTTGGTGCAGAAGAAATGATTGGAATTGAGCAACTTGGTGCAGAAGAAATGATTGTAATTAAGCAACTTGATGAAGAAGAAATGATAGTAACTGAGCAACTTGAAGAAGAAGAAATGATAGTAACTGAGCAACTTGAAGAAGAAATGATTGTAATTGAGCTACTTGATGCAGAAGAAGTGATTTAGATTGTACCTTAAGCAGGAAATATGAAGGCTATCCCAATAAAATAGGGATAGCCTATGTTTTTAAGGGTTACATAAAGGTGGTAGTTTGCTATTTTCCCTTTTTAGAACACGAAGGATACCCCACATTCCGAGTTCGATATCCCAGCGAATATTGCCAGAGCGGTACATATAATCTCCTGGTATTCCATTTAGCCCCCCAGCTCCATGTGCAATGACGAGATTTGCTCTGGAACCAACACTATTTTCTCCTTGGACAGCGGTAAAGGTTGAGTTTAAATTATTCTCATTTCGAAGCCATGAATGACCATGTATTGTAAAAACATGCGCTCTCGGTTTATCAGCAGGGAAAGTATAACGAAAGATAATTGGATCATCTACATGTGCAAAAAAGATTGGTGTTGCAGGATCTCCATGTATTTTCGAATTAAATACTTTTGAGACATCAGGATTTATTTTCAAGCGATGAATAATGCGCTCTGAGCGATAGTTAAAACCACGAGATCCTTGATCTTCAGGGTCTTCCAGTTTTTCTTCCGGTATTATAAAAATTGGCTCGGGATCGATAATAAGATTTCCGTCTTTATCTACAAGGCGAACACCGTCATGCATGAATAAAGCAAATTCACGAAATTCTGGGAAAAGAGGATGTGAAATAATTGCTTGATTACTAGTTCGTATTGGAGTACGTGTTATAGGATGTAGATGAACAGACCCGGTTTGTTCTGTAATTAGCATACCAAAAGCTCCGTGGTGCCGGTGACTACGTAAATCAGCCATATCCCATAGATTACAAGAGCCAACATTACGATCAATAAACCACCGATACGTAATACTTTCCCCTGGCGCTACGGTTTGATCAGGATTAAATCCAACTGTAGCACCGTCTGAGCCAAGGACGTCATATGCGACCATTTGCGCATGAAGAGAAATTCGTCTTGATGGTGTGAAAATAACATCCTCATCAGGCACTTCTGGATAACCATGAGATTCTCCTTCATTATGAAATGGCTCTGTTAATTGGTTGTGGAGTGTAATCTCTACACATTCACCAGTATTGGCACGTATTATAAATGGTTCGGGATTTATTTTCCCATTTTTAATATTCTCAACATCTTCTTTTAAAGCAAAAATAATGCCAAATGGATCGTGATCACCAGCTTTGTTATATTTAATCTTTGATTGAAATGCGACGACTTCAAATCTTCGAACTGGTGTACCTGGGGGACAAGGATCACCAGGATCTGTTGCTGGTGGCGGATTTTCCCCAGTAGGTTTTGGCAATGGTTTTGTTCTTTTGGGTGGTTGCGGTCGGTCTGGTAGAGGGAATAGATCAGGAACCCGCTCTTTAAATGCCCGGAAAATCCCCCAAGATCCGAGCCAAATATCATCAATTCCACCGTAATAGTACAGCATATCAAAATTGCCATCGCCTTCAACCGCAAATTCAGCTGTAAAAGCTTCTGATATTCCAATAGTTTGTTGCTGAGTAAATTCTGATTCTAAATCCGGACGATTTCTACGCCAACGTTGTCTGTGTAAGTTAAAGCTATGAGATTCCTCATGGGCGCCTTGAAATAATCGAATGCGTACCGGATCACCATTATAAGTTTGTAATAATGGTGTCACAGGATCTCCATGAAGGAAAGAGCTAAAAACAAAAGCTGGGTCAGTTTCAGGATTTGTTAATCGTGCTGATAGCGGTTCATTTCGGTAATTAATTGCCATAACGCCAGGGTCACCATCGGAACCTGAAAATCTAGGTGCATTAAGTGGTCTGCCCTCTTCATTAAAAAGAAGCGAAAAGTCATGAACAAATAAGGCGAATTCACGAAAATCAGGAATGAGTGGATTTGTAATAATAGCTTGTGTACCAGATGATAAGGTGTCTCCTGAACGAGGATCGAGAAATTTTGATCCTTTGGGTTCGATACATATTCCTGCAAACAAACCATGTTGTTGGTGTGAATTTGCAAATAAATGATCATGAAAGAAAACTGCTTTCAATTCAACATCTGCAAACCATTGCATTTGAATTGTTTCGCCTCGCAAAGCGCTGCTATCATAATTCCAGCCAACATTAGCACCATCGGCAACAAGAGGGTCGAATTTGACGAAGTGTACATGAGTAGCAGATTCGTATGTTCGTTCTACAAGTTGAAATGCATTTCCACCTAATGTTTCTGGAAACTTATTTGTATAGTTAATACGAATACATTCACCAGCATTCGCACGTATGACAAAGGGTTCTGGTTTTTTACGACCAGATAACACATCTTTTTCATCTTCTTCTAATACAAATATACGACCTTCTGGATCATTCCAGCCTTCTTCGTTATATACAATAGGCACTTGAATACCAACGACATTAAAAATTCGTTCTATTTTTGTACCTTCAGGACAAGGATTAACAAATACTGCACCAGGACGTGCATTTGGATCAAATTGATTGATTTCAAGCTCTGTTGATTTGCGGCCACCTACAATTCCAAGTGGTGGACGGGGGGCTTTACAACCAAAAACACCAGGAATAAAGTTTGGAAATCCAGGCTTTTCGCGTGTAGGCGCAGGTGGAATTGGTCGATCAGGAAGCGGCTGTAATGCTGCAATTGGTACACCGTTTGGATAATATTGACTACCATCTTGTAACGTGTTAAAAATACGATTCATGCCCCACATTCCCTCACCAAAATGAGGGTAAAGATGACAATGAATAATAACATCGCCAAATGCGCCTTGTAAGCTGCCTGCACCGTATAAAGGTGAAACAGTAAACGTATTTTGTGGACCGATAGATACTGAATCAACCTCCATGGAGTTGACATTATTACGTTCAAACAACCATTGATGGACATGATAATGAAAGACATGTGTTTCTTTTACCCCACCATGAATAACACGGATTTTAAGGGGATCCCCTACGTAAGCGCGTAAAATAGGGGTAGTTGGATCACCAAATACCCAAGAATCATGGTGAACTTCTTCGCCTTCACAATCAGGGCAAACAATACCTTCTTGGATGAGACGAACACGATTTCGCATTGGCTCAGATCGATAATTAACGGAGTGTGTCTCACTATGTTGTAATGTATGAGGATCAATTGGTTTTGCGCCTGTTAAATCTTTGACTTCCATTTCATCATGGAAAAACCATGCGAATTCCCGAAAGGAAGGCAAAAGTGGGTTATGAATGTCAGCGTAAATTCCGCTGTTAATAGGTAAGCCAGTTATAGGATCGGTCCATGTAGAGCCTTTTGGCTGTACCATTAATGCACCAAATAAACCATGTACGTTACTTCCTTCTTCACTAGAGAGAGGATTACCTAAGTCAGTGAAAAGATGAATCTCTTCATGAATGATGTCCCACGTATAAATTAGTTTCTCACCAGGAGGAACAGTAGTGTCCTTGTTATTTCCAACAAACGCTCCATCTGAAGTCTGTACATCGTACTCTGCTAACTGAATATGCATGGAAGTGCTAAAAGGTAATTGATTTTCGAAGGTGACTTTTACCGTATCTCCTACATTGGCACGAATAACGAGTGGTTGCACGAGATCTACTGTTGAAAATGGATTTTCCTCTACGAGCTTTTTTACTTTACTTACATTTTCTTTTAAAACATACATCTTGCCTTCCGGATCGTGATCACCAAAGTTGTTAATCACAATTCGAATCGGGATGGCAACTACATGATACTCCCTCAGCATTATATCAAGCCCCCCTTCAAATTAGAAAGAATCGCACTCTATCTCAAATATAAAAAATAAAATACAAAAATATTCATATTCTATTTATTTTTTACAAAAAAAGGTAATTAAAAAATCCTCTCCATTCATGAAATATTATATTACATAATAGAATGCTTACTTGAAAACAAAGCAAAAGTATAGTGTGTTTTCTTTGTTTGATGAACATGTATAGATGTATCAAACAAAGGAGAATGGTTAGTGATTGAATAATGAGGAATACTGCTCCAGATGTATATAAATTCATATAAATAAAATAGGTAAACATATTATAGGTGAATAAGAAACCTGTCAAAATACAAGCATACAGATGAAATTTAGAGAGAAGTGGCTGTATAAAGAGTTGCTTTTGAAAAACAGCTATAAATAAATAACTTCCTCCTAAAATAGTAACAATATATAAATAAATGTTTTCAAAAATTATTGTAAAAGGAGAAGGGAATATAGTTAGGGTATACGTTGTCAAACTTTTTGCAAAAAGAATAGAGATTACCCATAAAATACAGACTAAGTTTGAGCGAGATAGACAGAAAAAGCTAACAAAAGCTAGCAAAACTAAAAAAATCCAGGAAACCCCATATATAATATCAATTGGCAGTGTGAATATTTTCTCATCTAGATCAAAATCAATTGTACTAATGGATTGGAATATGAGTAAAAGTAATGTCGTTAGCAAAAAAAATAATTGAAAGATAAAAAGGTTAGCTTGATAAAGTTTGAAATTTGTAGATTCAGCCGGTTTAAACAGTAATCCCCATATAATCCATCCGATTAATATAATGATGCCAAAATAATGAAACACACTAGTAGAATAAAGAAGTGTTATCCAAGTGTGTTCTGAAATGGTTGCGAAAATATTTCCGCAAAATTGCGAATCATACTTGAGTTGGAAGAGAGAACGAAATGAAAAGATGGATTGATTAGCGGTCTCTTCTGAATATACGTCAATTGTAAATATGTAAGAATCACGAACGATTTCTCCAGTATTCATCGGTATATAATAAATGACTGTATATACACCGTTTTTTAATAAAGGCAAACGTAAAGATAAAGTCGTTTCGTCATTCGAAAATTCAAGTGGACTGTTAACCATGTTCGTTCCTTTTTCGTCAAAAATTTGAACGGTAGCTTTTTCTTTATTAATGTGAGCTGGAAAAGTCATTGAAAGCTCTAATGGGGAATTTGTAAGTTTCTGGTTTGGAATTGGATTTGTTTGTATGATGTTTGTTTCCGCAAAAACTTGTTTTGTTTGCAAAAAAAGACAGATAACACTTAATAAGATGAGCATATGTTTCCATCTAAGAAGTTTGCACATAACCGAATCGCTCCTCCACTAAACCTTGATTAATTCCGAACGGAAAAGCGTAGCAAGATGAAAGATAAAAATACGACTACAGTTGTGCAAATAATTAAGAAAGCGGGTTGTGTCGAATGTAAACCGAGCATCGGCCCCATGAGTCCGGACATAATACCACTTGCGACACCAGTTAGTAGTGTTTGATAATCAACTAACGCTCCAAACACAACGCCGACAGCAACAGCAATTATTGTCGTTACAATTGTAATAACCACTTCACCTAAGGGAAACTGTGATCCGAGAACGGTACCAACAGCTAAGCCAATGGCTGTACTAGATAGCATTGCGATATTCATACCTAAGTGATAGCCTATGAGATGCCGAGATTTGTACAAATGGTAGTATGAAATAGCTGCGATAAAAAAGTAGCTAAATAAAATGATTCCACTTAAAAAATTCATTTGTGTTTTCACCTCCATAATAAACTATGAGTTACCATCATAAAATATTTATGATGAATGAAGAAAAAGGAGGTTTGTATGGGGGAGAAGGGTATAACAAAGGTTCGTGATGAGGATCCGCTTGTTTTGGACTATAAGGAAAAAAGGGGAGAAGGATATACATCTCCAGCTAGTGCTTTGCCGACTCATGAATTAAAGATGCTTCAGGAATACATGCATGGTGTTAATTTAAAAGTACTAGGTGAATGCTTACCAGAGCGAAAACAAGTGATGATGCTAATGAAGTTTTTTAAGCATAAACGTTATCAGCGCGTGGAAATTTTTTCGAATCGAGGCGGGGGCAGTGTACATACATTAGCGAAAGTAAATGAAATCGGTAGAGATTTTGTTGTGCTTACAACATTAACGGAACGCATTTTTATCCCGTACACAGCGATTCAAAGTGCGAATATTCCTTATGCGATACCTAATGTTTCCACATCTCATCAGCATTTAATATATGATGAAACTCTCCGAAAGAAATTGATGCTACAGTTTGGGAAAACCGTAGCAGAACAAGTGAATTTGAAACAGCAGTTTTTTGAAGAAGCATTTATGAATCATTTGCAATTGTGGGAAGGTATGTATATAAAACTATACGACCAAAAAGAAATGTATACAGGACGAATTACGAAAGTGACGAACGAATATATTTACCTAAAAAAACGTAGTAAAACAGAAACAATATTAATAAAAGATATTACCTTTATTAATATCATGCGTGTTTTCACCATGTTTGCTGGTTTTATAAAAGGGATAAAGAAAAGAATTCATCAATTGCGTAAAAAAACATAGAGATGATGTATGCCCTAGCTAATTGTTCATTATGATAGGTTTAAGAAAGACATAGAAAAAGAAGCTCTGGTATGAGCTTCTTTTTCTATGTACATTATCGTTCACATGCGACTCCATCGCCGTCACGATCTAACTTACGACTATAGCCAGGTTGACCGCTATATAGAGGTGCTTTACCAGCATTTTTCACTTCTGTACAGTTTTTGTAGTATGCGTTACTATTATTTTCTGCCGGAGCAGGTTGTGTTTGTTGCGCTGCTTGTTGTTCCTGTTGTTTACGAGCCTGCTCGTCAGCTTGACGTTGCTGTTCTTCCTGTTGTTTGCGGGCTTGTTCGTCAGCTTGGCGTTGCTGCTCTTCCTGTTGTTTGCGAGCCTGTTCGTCAGCTTGACGTTTTTGCTCTTCCTGTTGTTTGCGAGCCTGTTCGTCAGCTTGACGTTGCTGTTCTTCCTGTTGTTTCTGAGCTTGTTCGTCAGCTTGGCGTTTTTGCTCTTCTTGTTGTTTCTGAGCTTGTTCATCAGCTTGACGTTTTTGCTCTTCTTCTTGCTTACGAGCCTGTTCGTCCTTGTCTTTCTTTTCTAGTTCTTGTTTCTTTTCTTCTTTTTCTTTTTTCTCAGCTGCAATTTTTTTATCTGTTGCGGTTGCCTTTCCTAAAGAAGGGTTCGCAATGTTACCTAATGCTATAGCACCGACAAATAAAACAGCAGTAATTAAAAATTGTTTTTTTGCCACACCAGTTTTCTTAATAACGGATAAGATTGCTAAGATAAGAAAGAAAATAAATAGAATTAAACATACATTAGCAAAAAAGTTCACAATAGGGTGTTTGGTTTCCGCAGTGCTTGTTGCTGATGTTAAGAATGAAATAATAAAACAAATAACTGCAGGCCTACCATATTTCATTGCTTTTCCATTTTTCTTAAAGAAAGAAATGATGCATAAGACTAGTAAGATAAGAGCTGCTAAAAATAAAATTGCACTTATGTTATTCAAAAATGTCATTTTTTATACCTCCATTTGTAAGATTTCCCTCATTGATTATATAAGAATATGATAGGAATTATATAGTTCTAGCTAAAATAAGAAAATTAAGTTTGTTCTCATAGAGATATCTATTCTTTTTATTGGTATATAAAGAAAAAAGATTATATAAATTCATTTTGATTTTTCGACATATAGCCGCGGCTATGGATAACAAAAGGTGACCTGCACTCGTTTTCTCTCTTTGTTTTCACTGTGTCTGGGGCAGGAAAAGGATCTGACCGCTTCTATGCATGGCCGGATGCTCTCTCCCGCCTAAAAAGAAGGGTTTTATGTCGATTTTTTAATTTGTATTTATATAAATTCCTATTACCTTTTTTCAGCAAGCTTATAGATTATTAGTAATTCTTCTGAAAGGAGGTCTGTAAATGGATTTACAATTAGTAGTAACTTGTATTTTACAAGAGAAGGGGATAGAGGGTTATGTAATGATAGGGAAGAGGTTATACATAGACCTGTTGTATCAAAGGAAGGTCGGGGACTAAATATTGATAGTCAATTGGTAGAATGGGCAAAGCAAAAGGCGAGAGAGGATGGGCAATCATTGCGACTAGATTGCGTAGCTACCAATGGGTTTTTACGAGAGTGGTAGATGGGTTTACTTTGTTTCAGTGCGGAGAAACAAGAAGAAGCATTTCTAGGAGTATAAAAAGAACTGTACCAAAATCCCAGATATAATGGACTTTTGGTACAGTTTCTTAATTTACAAAACTAGTATGTTTTGTTTTCCATCTTTCTAGGGAGATGAATACCCAAAAACTATAGATACCTAGTGTAATAATAATTAAAATCCACTAAAAGTAAAATGATGATATTTGTTTTTTTTGTGTCCTTTTATTTCACTTCTTCATACGCTAAGAAGAATAAGTAAAAGGAGATGTTGTCTTTTGTGGTTTAATAAACAAAAAACAGCGGTATCACGTCCGTATTTTAATGTTCCGAGTATAGTACAAAAGAAGAACAGTCTGGAATATAAAGAACAAAAAATAAAATTTCCAATTGTTAAGGAGGCACAAGTCAAAAAAACGATAGATAATAGAGATCCTGTATGTGAAGAATTGACCCCATTGAATTTTAATGGTTTAAAGGATAGAGTGAATTTCCGCCTTTTAAAAAATATTGGAAATGTAATAGAAGTAACAATGCACTGTGATGGGAATAAGAAAGAAACCATTGTTGGGACGATTCAAGAAGTAGGTACGGATTTTATCAGCGTACTACAGGAGCAAAAAGTGATAGTGAAAATATTGTGGGAAAATATTAGAGCGATTCGTTTTAAAGAAGGGGAAGTGATAGTGACAATATTACGGGGAAATATTAGAAAGATTCGTTTTAAAGATGGAAAAGTGATAGTGAGTAAGCGACTCGATGCAAAAAAAATGATTGGAATTGAGCGACTTGACGCAGAAGAGATCATTGTAATTGAGAAACTTGGTACAGAAGAAACGATTGAAATTGAGAAACTTGATGCAGAAGAAACGATTGAAATTGAGAAACTTGATGCAGAAGAAACGATTGAAATTGAGAAACTTGGTACAGAAGAAACGATTGAAATTGAGAAACTTGGTACAGAAGAAATGATTGAAATTGAGAAACTTGATGCAGAAGAGATGATTGAAATTGAGCTATTTGATGCAAAAGAAGTTATGCCTTAAGCAGAAAATATGAAGGCTATCCTAATAAAATAGGGATAGCCTATTTGTTTAAGAGTTACATAAAGGTAGTAGTTTGCTATTTTTCTTAAAGAATGAAAATGTACATAGAATAATAGCGGCTAAGAATGAAATTGCAATAATAGTGTTCCAAAAAGTCGGCTCTTTATTTCTTAGTTTACTTTAGAATTTCTGTTATTCCCCACATGCTGAATTCGTAATAATATTCTGTTCTTTCAATACATACCCCGAATTCTAAATCATCACCAACTAATACAAAATCCCCATACCCACTTAGAAATCTTGATATGACTGATAAATCTTCTAGATTATCGAATACTTCAGTGATATTCAGCTTAACTGCTTCAATTTCACCTCCTCTAGAGAAAAAGAGTCTTCCCTGATTAACAGGAAAATTAATAGTTTTAACTGTTTCTTTTAACAGCGCTATTGATAGTTTTCCATTTTCTTTATAATTTGTGTCACCGAAAATTTTTATGTCTGAAGTTTTTTCTAGTTTACTAAATAATTCTTTACAAAATAAATCATTAGATTCTGCATCCATAAATGATTCTTTAGAAATAGTAACAATGAATGTCATCAAAAATTCCACCAAGGGAAAATCAAGCATGTTTTTAAGAAACCAAAACAGTATAAAGAGACCGCCTTTATGAACATTTTGCGGCTTCAAATCATGAAGCGTTTAGATTGTGAGATTACGTATGGTAGTTACACAACACCGACGCGAAAAGAATTAGGGCTATCAATAACACACTATAATGATGCCATTGCAATTACAAATCCGAAAAAAGTACGAGAATATCAGCAAAGTGGTGAGTTTCGCATCAAGCAATTTAGAAAGAAAAAGTGTTCTCTTCATGAAGCAACTGCAAGAAAAGGAAGAAAAACGAAAAATATAACAGCGAAAAGAAATAATAAAAATACACCGTATGTAGGCACACTTTATCTAGGTGATAAAGTGAAAGCGTTTGGGCAAGTAGGATTTGTGACAGGATTTACAAGGAAGATGGTGTATGTGCAAGATATAAATGGTCATTATATACAAAATCCTGCTAAATCTTATAAGCAAGTGAATATATCGGATATTGAATGTATACACCACAATAACAATTGGCAGTTTTCACAAGTCAGTTAGGCGATGCCTAACCGAAATTCATCCCCACCTTATCGCTTGGCTATCGCCCGTCACGCGCTTGAAGATGGGGACTTCTTTCGGGAAATACATTAAAACTGCTCATTCTTCTCCCAAGATTCTACAATATAATGAGCGATCGTTGGGTTATAACCTTTTCCGATTAAGAACATAATCGCAGCAATTTCCGTCATTGCGTGTTGGGGGGATGTATGCTTTGCTTCTTTCATTTCATAATCTACCCATGGTTTGACGAAGTTCAAGACTGGTTGTTTTAAGGATAAGAATTGTGTACCGACTGCTTGCTGGATTTGTTGTGGTGTTGGTTCTGCTGGTGTTGTAGGAACTGGCGGCGAAATTTGTATTTGCGCCGGATCTAATGTAGGTGCTGGTGGAGAAACACGTGGGTTATAGTATGGCTGGTACATTTGCGGTTGTTGATATTGCGGCTCTTGCTGTTGTGGTTCCTGGTATTGTTGTTCTGGATACTGTTGCCCAAAATTTTGTTGGTAGTGTGGTTGCTGCGGATAAGGTTGTTGATTTTTATAGAACATTTTGTTTCCTCCTTCATGATACTGAATACAACATAGTGTATGGGCAAACAAGAAAATGTGTGATGAAAAAATGAGGGCGTGTTACAATAAGAAACTGGGTGAAGATAAATGAAAAAACAAGAACAAATACAAAAAACAGTTACGTTTGTAAAAAACATATTAGAAAAAGATGCAAGTGGGCATGATTGGTATCATATTGAGCGTGTACATAAATTAGCGATTTCTTTGTCTGAACAAGAAGGTGGAGATCGTTTTGTGATTGAAATGGCAGCTTTACTTCATGATGTAGCGGATGAAAAGTTAAATGAAAGTGAAGAAGCTGGCATGAAAAAAGTGTCTGATTGGTTAGAAAGGTTACAAGTTACAGAAACAGAAATGGAATATATCCTTCATATTATTGCAAATATGTCTTATAAAGGTGGACATGGCGGGAAAGTAGAGACGCTAGAAGGGAAAATCGTTCAAGATGCAGACCGCTTGGACGCCCTTGGTGCGATTGGTATTGCTCGTACGTTTGCTTATGGCGGGGCAAAGGGACGTTTAATGTATGATCCGAAAATTCCGCCGCGTGAAGCGATGACTAAAGAAGAGTATCGAAAAAATGATGAGCCGTCTTTAAATCATTTCTATGAAAAGCTCTTGAAGCTAAAAGACTTAATGAATACAGATGCAGCGAAACAGGAAGCGGAAGTGCGTCATCGTTATATGGAGCAGTTTATTGAACAATTTATGAAAGAGTGGAATGTACAAATATGAAAATGCTAACAGTGGAAAACGTATCAAAATCATACGGAGATAAGCCGTTATTTGATGGATTATCATTTAGTATTACAGAGGGACAGCGTGCAGGGATTATCGGTGTAAACGGCACGGGAAAATCAACATTATTAAAAATTATTGCGGGTGTAGAAATTCCAGATACAGGTGACATGACGCATTCCCGTGGTTATACAATTAGCTATTTATCACAGCAGCCTGATTTCAATGAAAATTTAACGGTACTTGAGCAAGTGTTCCATGGGGACACACCACTTATTCGTCTTCTTCGTGAATACGAACAAGCGTTATTAAACATAGAAAAAGATGCAAGTAATGAAAAAGTACAAGAACAATTATTTGCGGTGCAGCAACGTATGGATGCGATGAATGCGTGGGAAGCGAACGCCAATGCGAAATCGTTGCTAACGAAATTAGGAATTACAGATTTCACTGCGACTGTTGGGAATTTATCTGGTGGACAAAAGAAACGTATCGCAATGGCACAATGCTTTATTGAAACGCCAGATCTATTAATATTAGACGAGCCAACGAACCATCTTGATCATGAAACAGTAGAGTGGCTAGAAGAATACTTATCACGTTATACAGGAGCAGTTTTACTTGTAACGCATGATCGATACTTCTTAGATCGTGTTACAAATCGTATGTTTGAACTAGAAAATGGAAAGCTTTATAGCTATGAAGGAAACTATAGTACATTTTTAGAAGCGAAAGCACTTCGTGAAGAGCAAGAATTGGCGCAAGAATCGAAACGACAAAATTTATATCGCCGTGAACTAGCTTGGATTCGCCGCGGTGCCAAAGCTCGTTCTACAAAACAAAAAGCTCGTATTCAACGCTTTGATGAATTGCAAGGACAAGATGGACCAGCAGCGAAACAATCAGTTGATATTGCACTGAGCGGTAGCCGATTAGGTAAAAAAGTACTGGAGTTAAAAGATGTAACGAAAACATTTGGTGATAAAACAGTTTTGCATAACTTTAATCATATCGTAAAACCAGGTGATCGAATTGGTATTATCGGAGCAAATGGAAGCGGGAAATCTTCTTTATTAAACATGCTTGCAGGTAAACTATCACCTGATAGCGGTGAAATTGAAGTAGGACAAACTGTAAAAATTGCATATTATACGCAAGAAAATGAAGAGATGAACTTAAATCAACGTATGATTGAATATATTAAAGAAGTGGCTGAAGTCATTCATACGACAGATGGAAAAGTAATTGGTGCATCACAAATGCTAGAGCGCTTTTTATTCCTACCACATTCACATGGGACACCAATTGGAAAACTATCAGGCGGTGAAAGAAGACGTTTGTATTTATTACGTATTTTGATGGGCGAGCCGAATGTACTTCTATTAGATGAGCCGACAAACGATTTAGATACGCAAACGTTAACGGTGCTTGAAGACTATTTAGAAGATTTTCCAGGTGTTGTTCTTACCGTATCGCATGATCGTTATTTCTTAGATAAAGTGGTAGACGAATTGTTTATATTTAGTGGAGATGGACAAGTTAGTGGCTTCTTGGGAAGTTATAGTGATTATTTAGATGTGCAAAAAGCACAAGCAGTTTTAGTAAAAGCAGAAGTTCAAAAAGAAAAGAAAGTAGAAGAGGCTCCAAAGCAGCAACGCAAACGTAAACTTTCGTATCATGAACAGCGTGAGTGGGAAACAATTGAAGATAAAATTGCCGGGCTAGAAGAAAAGGTTGAAAGTATTACAGAAGAACTTGCAAATGTAGGCTCTGATTTTACGAAGGCACAGCAGCTTTCTGAGGAGCAACAACAAACAGAGGAAGAGCTAGAGAAAACGATGGAACGTTGGAGTGAACTATCTGACATCGTTGAAGGATTAAAATAAAAACAAGCTGCATATATTGCAATGTAAAGAGAAAAACTTTACACTATTGGTAGAACCTATTATAGGAGGGAAATAATGAGAACATCGAATCCAATGTTAAAAAAAGAGGCATTTCGTAAAGAAGGTACAAGTGCTTCTGCGATGACGATTGGCGGAACGGTAGGCAAAACATTCATTATGCTGGTATTGCTACTTGCGACGTCTGTCTACTCATACATACAGATGTATAATGAGAAAATGCAAATGTCAGTTTTAATTGGTGCATTAATTATTGCTACCATCATCGCATTTGCATCTATGTTCTTTCCTCGTATCTCACCTATTGGAGCACCAATTTATGCTGCAGTAGAAGGTATTGTGTTAGGAAGCATTTCAGCAATGTATACACTTCGCTTTGGTGATTCTATCATTTTACATGCTGTATTACTAACAATTTCAATTTTATTTGCAATGTTAGTTTTATTTGCGACTCGCGCGGTGAAAGTAACAGATAAATTCCGTACAGGTGTAATGGCTGCAACATTTGGGATTATGATTATGTACTTAATCGTTTTCTTGTTACAAATGTTCGGTGTTTCCGTTCCATATTTACACCAAGGTGGAACGATCGGTATTATTATTAGTGCAGTTGTAATTGTAGTTGCTGCATTAAACTTACTATTAGACTTCGATTTCATCGAAAACGGTGCACGCGGCGGGGCTCCAAAGTATATGGAGTGGTACGGTGCAATGGGTCTAATGATGACATTAGTATGGTTATACTTAGAAATTCTTCGTTTCGTTTCTTATTTCACGAAGAATGACTAATTGAAAGAAATCCTGCATGTTTGAAACATGCAGGATTTCTTTTTGTATTTTTTCAGATTTAAAGTTATTGTTTCATTGTATGAATATATCATTTTGCATTTTTTACCTACTCTATATTTTTGTCTACAATAAAGAAAAAATGTGAGGTGGTATAGGTATGATGAACAGAGTCGTATTAATCGGAAGACTGACAAAAGATCCAGAATTATACTATACAAAGCAAGGGATTGCCTACGCACGTATATGCATCGCTGTAAACAGAGGGTTTCGGAATAGTTTAGGAGAACAGCAGGCCGACTACATTTATTGCGTAGTATGGAGAAAATCTGCCGAGAATGTATCAGAGTATTGTCAAAAGGGATCACTTGTTGGAATTACGGGTCACATTCATACGAGCAATTATGACAATGAACTAGGGAAGAGAGTGTATAAGACGGAAGTTGTGATTGAACGGATTACTTTTTTAGAGAAAAAGCAAGAGCGAGCGTCTCAGTAGGAATATGATTCCAGAACATGTTACAATACAGCTAAGAACAGCAATAAAGGAGAGTTTTTTTACGTGAAGATTAAAGCAATTGAACCAACGCCAAGTCCAAATACAATGAAAGTTATCTTAAATGAAGTATTACCATCAGGAGCACGTAATAATTATACAAACGAAAATGCAGAACAAGCACCAGAACAAGTGCAGCAAATTTTAAAAATCGAAGGTATTAAAGGTGTATATCATGTAGCAGACTTTTTAGCAGTTGAACGAAATGCGAAGTATGACTGGAAAGTACTTTTACAACAAGTTCGTGCTGTGTTCGGAGAGGAAGTAGCAGAAGAAGATGAGCAGGAACAACTCTCACATTTTGGTGAGGTGAAAGTATTCATTCAAATGTTCTTTACGATTCCAATGCAGGTGAAATTAACAGATGGGACAACGGAAGAACGAGTAGGATTACCAGACCGTTTTAAAGAAGCGATTATGAAAGTGCAAATGTCAGCACCTAACGTTGTGAAAGAACGAAAATGGGTCGAGCAAAGTACACGTTACGGTAATTTTGAAGAGATTGGAAAGGAAGTTGTTGAAGAAATCGTTGCGGCATATTCCGCTGAACGTGTCGAAACAACTGTTAAAGAATTATTGGAGCAGGCTGGCAGGGCAGAAGTGACAGTTGCAAAATGTGTGCCATATAAAGTAACAGAAGAAATGATGGCAGATTCTGATTGGAAAAATCGTTTTGCGGCTCTTGAACAAATGGATCCAACAGAAGAAGATATCCCTGTGCTGAAAAAAGCGTTAGAGGATGAAAAAGTATCGATTCGTCGCCTTGCAACAGCTTACTTAGGGATGGTAAAAGGTGATGAAGTATTGCCGTTATTATATAAAGCATTGCTTGATCGCTCTGTAAGTGTGCGCCGTACAGCTGGTGACTGCTTATCTGATGTTGGTGATCCAGCGGCTATGTTTGTCATGATAAAATCGCTCAAAGATCCAAGTAAATTGGTGCGCTGGCGTGCAGCAATGTTCTTATTTGAACTTGGTGATGAAAGTGCGATTCCAGCACTTCGCGTAGCACAAGATGATCCAGAGTTCGAAGTAGCGATGCAAGCACGTCTAGCACTGGAACGTATTGAAGGCGGAGAAGAAGCAAAAGGGTCAGTTTGGAAACAAATGACGGAGTCTCGTAAAGGGGAGTAATCGTATGATTGTTTTCTATGATAGCTGGTGTCCCATGTGTACGGCTGTTGCAGAGCGTACAAAAAGGCTCGATAAAAAAGGACATATGAAGTTTGTTTCTTTTCGTGATAAAGATGTAGTAGATGAGTATCATCTTTCCGAGGAATTACAAGGGAAAATGGAACAGCGACTTTACATTCTTAAAGATAACGAGTGGTATGATGGGATTGGAAGCGTATATGTATTAGCGAAAGCTGTGCCAATTTACTGGTTTGCAGTTCCATTTATTAAGCTATCTATGTTACTCGGATTTGGAAATACAGTATACGATTACATTGCAAACAGAAGAAAACTTGTACCAGTTGGTCACTGCCATGAAGGGGTTTGTGAAATTCCGGTAAAAAAATGAGGGCATCGCCATCTTTCTTTTGCACCTATTATGAGAGCGTGATATGATGGATTTTGAATGAAAGTTGAAGGAGCGATTACAAGATGTCAAATGCATACGAAGAATATATGCGTCAAATGGTAATTCCAATGCGTCAAGAATTAGTGCGTGCTGGATTTGAAGAATTAACAACTGAAGAAGATGTAAAGCAATATATGGACAATGCGACAGGTACAACATTAGTTGTTGTAAACTCTGTTTGTGGCTGCGCAGCTGGCCTAGCGCGTCCATCAGCTGGTCAAGCGGTTGTGCGTGCTGAAAAACAACCTGACCATCTTGTAACGGTATTTGCAGGACAAGATAAAGAAGCAACTGGGGCAATGCGTTCTTTCTTTGGAGATATTCCTCCATCCTCACCATCTATGGCGTTATTAAAAGGAAACGAAGTTGTTCACTTCGTTCATCGTCATGAAATCGAAGGTGCAACAATGGAAGACATTATTAACAATTTAGAACAAGCTTTTGAAAAGCATTGCTAAAAAGGGGGAGAATGATTCTCCCTTTTTTCTTTATATTGAGGTGAAAAGATGATTGTAACAACAGCAGGTCGAACAAATGAGGAAATGACAACATATGCAAAGAACATTGCGAAAGAATTACAGTGTTCTTTCATTGTGCGAAATGACGTACCCGTATACAAATTACACGAGCAGTATGAGCAAGATGTACTTGTCGCTGGGAAAAATCGATTAGCTATTTACCCAAAAGGTACGGAAGAATCATTTTTCTTTCATCCGAACTCTGCAATGTTTCGTGTGAAGCGATTAATGCGAGGAGAGAACGATCCATTTCTGCAAGCAGCAAAGCTAGAAGAAGGAATGAGCATGCTCGATTGTACACTTGGGATGGCATCGGATAGTATTGTAGCAAGTTATGCGGTTGGACAAGCGGGAGAAGTAATGGGACTCGAAGGAAATCGTTATATGGCTTACGTAATTGGCAAAGGTCTGCAGCAATGGGATGCAGGTGTTGCAGAAATTGATGAAGCAATGAAACGAATTATAGTACAGCAGACAGAGCATTTTACTTTTTTACAGCAATGTGAAGATAACAGTTACGACGTTGTATACATAGATCCGATGTTTGAAGAAACAGTCATAGAATCAGATGGGATTCGTGGTTTAAAACACTTTGCTTTGTATAGCGATGTCACGGATGAAACAATTGCGGAAGCAAAGCGTGTTGCGAGAAAGCGCGTTGTATTAAAAGATCATTTTCGTAGTACACGTTTTGAAAGACATCATTTCTTTGTGTATAAACGAAAAAGTGCGAAATTTCATTTTGGTGTAATTGAAACTTGCTAATTGTCTGAAAAGATGTATAATAAGCAATAATAAATTACATATGATGTCGTAGATGAAGAGAGTAGTCCTATTCAGAAGTAAAGCGAGCTAGGGGTGGTGAGAGCCTAGTGCGGAGAAGGGGATGAAACGCACTTCGGAGACGCTGCTTGAAATGAATAGTAGAGTAAGCCGGGGCCCCCTGTCCTCGTTATAAACGGGAAAGTGGTTCGAATCGAACAACAAGGGTGGTACCACGGGTGATAACTCGTCTCTTTTCTAGAGACGAGTTTTTTGTGTTCAAAAAATGAGGAGGGATCGTATGGAATATAAAGTTCAATTTGCAGGATGTCTATCTCAAATCTTACCATCAGAAGTATCGTTAAAGCAGATTACAGGGTTGATTGAAACGCCGAAGCAAGATGAATTCGGAGATGCAGCATTTCCTTGTTTTACACTCGCGAAGCAATATAAAAAAGCACCAGCATTGATTGCGAAAGAAATAGCTGAGAAACTAGACGATCCATTTTTTACAAAGGTAGAAGCAGTTGGGCCATATGTAAATGTATTTTTCAACCGCCATACAGTAAGTAACAAAGTGTTACAGACAATTTTAGCTGAAAAAGAAGAATATGGGCAGAAGCATTTTGGTCAGGAAAAGACGGTAGTGATTGATTTTTCATCTCCAAATATCGCAAAACCGTTTTCAATGGGTCATTTACGTTCGACGATGATCGGAAATTCATTAAAGCATATTGCTGTAAAATGTGGTTATGAAGTTGTCGGCATTAACTATATCGGAGACTGGGGAACACAGTTTGGAAAATTAATTACCGCTTATAAAAAATGGGGTAATGAAGAGCTTGTAAAAGAAGATCCGATTCGTGAACTATTTAAGTTATATGTGCAATTTCATGAAGAAGTAAAAGAGAACCCAGAGCTAGAGGAAGAAGGGCGGGCATGGTTTAAAAAATTAGAAGATCACGATGAAGAAGCGGTCTTTTTATGGAACTGGTTCCGTCATGAATCGTTAAAAGAATTCTCTCGTATTTATGAATTACTCGGTGTGGAGTTCTTTAATTTTCAGGGTGAGGCTTTCTACAATGATAAAATGGATGATTTCGTCCAGCTTTTAGAGGAACATCATTTATTAGAAGAATCAGATGGCGCGCAAGTTGTAAATTTAGAAAAAGAGGGGATGCCGCCATGTTTAATTAAAAAATCAGACGGGGCTACGCTGTACGCAACGCGTGATTTAACAGCGGCATTGTATCGTCAAAACACATATGAATTCGATAAAGCACTGTATGTAGTAGGAGCAGAACAAAGTTTACACTTCACACAGTTTTTCACTGTATTAAAGAAACTTGGTTATGATTGGGTAGATGGAATGGCACATGTACCGTTTGGGCTCATTTTAAAAGATGGTAAGAAAATGTCGACCCGTAAAGGGAAAGTGGTATTACTGGAGGAAGTGTTAGAAGAAGCCATTACACTTGCGAAACAAAATATTGAAGCGAAAAATCCAGGTTTAAAACAGAAAGAAGAAGTTGCCAAACAAGTTGGAGTAGGGGCGATTATTTTCCATGATTTAAAAAATGAACGTATGCACAATATCGAGTTCTCAATGGAAAAGATGTTAAAGTTTGAGGGAGAAACAGGACCGTATGTACAATATACACATGCACGTGCTTGTTCGCTTTTGAGAAAAGATCACGTTGAATTTGAATCAGAAGACTTTGGGCTAAGTGACGATATAAGCTGGAATATTATGAAACTGTTACATGGATTCCCGCAGGTAATTGAAACTGCTTTTGCAAAATACGAGCCATCTCATATAGCGAAATATTTATTAGATGTTGCACAAGCATTTAATAAATACTATGGTAACGTTCGTATTTTGGAAGAAAATGAAGAGAAGGAAAGTAGATTAGCACTCGTATACGCGGTGAGCGTTGTACTGAAAGAAGGATTGCGTTTGCTTGGAATGGAAGCGCCTGAAGAGATGTAAGAATTGCATAGAGTATCAATTGTATATAAAATATGAACAACTTCATAAAAATTTAATGAGACTAAAATTATTAGAGGATAATATGTTCAATATGACGCATATATCCTCTTTCTTTTTACATAATTAAATGCCTATGCAGGATATGTAGGAATGCGTCTAGTATATACAGAATGCCTAGGTAGGAATAATTTTTTAACGACGATGATATAGAAACGTGCTAGGAGAATAAACTGTAGTTTTCTAAACATAAAGAAAGGGGTTTGTTACATTGGAAGATTATTATTGGGATAACAAGTTTGATTATTTAAGAGATACAAGAGATTTATATTACAATGATGACTATTTAGGATTTTTAGTGAATTCAGTTTGGAAAATTTCTAAACCAGTACATATTATTGACTATGGTTGTGGATATGGCTATTTAGGACTTAAACTATTACCGCTGTTACCAATAGGTTCAAGATATACAGGCGTTGATAAAGGAAAACAATTGATTAATAAAGCAAAGAGTCTGTTTCAAAACTTTCCATATGAAACTGAATTTATTGAGGCGGATGTTACTGAAATTGAATTAGAAAGTAAGTATGATATAGCAGTTTGTCATGCTTTTTTACTACATATGGATGATCCAATAAAAATGTTGCAAAAAATGATCAGTTCCGTCATTGATAAGGGAAATATCATATGTTTTGAACCACACTGGATTTCTAATATGTCTTCGTACAATCTTAACAAACTTGATCAATCAGAAATTATTCAGCTGGGTGTTCTTCAAAAATTGTTTGAAAAAGATGCAAAACGAAATGGGAAAGATGGAAACATCGGGATTAAATTACCGACATACCTAAGTGAATTAGGCGTGAAAAGCATTGATTGCCGAGTTAGCGATAAAGTTAATTTTCTCGACTTTAACGTAAATCAAACAGAAAAACAGAAATTGTATGATTCACTTAGTGAGGAAGGCATAGGTACCACTCCTGCTGAAAAGGAAGAATTTATTGAACGTTTAATAAATCGAGGGGTTACATGTAATGCAGCGCAGGATCAGTATGAAGCAGAATTGCGATTTTCTAACATATTCAACATTGATTCTGCATTAACCTATGCTCCAAGTATGAAAATAACTTTTGGAGTAGTAAGAAAATAGGTAGTATAGATCTTGAAGTTGAAAATAAAGAAAACCTTTCATAAATCAACATGATAAAGTGAAACTTTAATCAGTAGGAGGGATTTTCATCTCCCACCAACCAAAGTATTAATGTACGCAAATAGGGAGAGAAAACTTCCAACATATTGGAAGCTTTCTTTTGTAGTTGTTCTTTTTTCTGAGTATAGTTATTTTTATTTCTCTCATAAGAATCAATGTTATTTTTTCATTTTCCAAAGAAACAAACAAAGATAGCATAAGAGAAGTAAACTAAAGATGTAGAAAGCATTTGTTAATCCGAATACATCTGATAAGCCACCACTTAACATGGGACCGAAAAACATACCAATCGAATAGGCTGTATTGTAGATAGCAAATAGTATACCGTATGCACGAATTCCGTTTTGATCTGCAAGATATGTAAGTTCTGGGAGTGCGGGTGCTAGTAGAAAACTAAAACTAATTCCAAGTATCGCAAGTACAAATATTTCAAGGAAAGTATGAGAAACAATTGCTGTAAATGGGAAACATAAAGCAGCAATAATCATCCCAATCACCATCGTTTGTTTTCTACCAAACTTAGTTGAAAGTGTTCCAATAATTGGGGCGGTAAATCCATATGCGAGAGTTGGGACAGCGAATAATAGTCCAATTGTTCCAGGGCTGAGG
The DNA here is from genome assembly GCF_030348195.1 of Bacillus sp. DX4.1. NCBI lineage: Bacteria > Bacillati > Bacillota > Bacilli > Caryophanales > Bacillaceae > Bacillus > Bacillus sp. DX4.1. Next base: position 2,213,828 of record NZ_JAUCFT010000008.1, read on the forward strand.
TGTAAGATATCTTGTAAGTAGAGAGGAAGAGTTGGCTCTAAAGCGCTAGGTAATGCTGATCCTAGTATAATAATGCCAATAATCATAAATAGGGAACGCATCTTGAAAATAGATTGATAGGAAATTCGTTGCTTTGTATCGTGTTTTGGTTCATCGCGAAGTAATGTAATGCGTAATATACCGTCAATGAGAGCGATGGTTGCTGCGACAATAAAGGGAAGATGATAACCGCCCCATTGATACAGTAAACCCCCAATTGTTGGGCCAAGTAGCATGCCAGCTGCTTGACCAGATAAGGCTAAACCCATTGCTTTTCCGCGTTCTTGGAGGGGAAACACATCTGCAAGAAGGGCTAATCCAGCTGTCCATGTTGCAGCTGCAGATATACCTTGTAGCATTCGTGCTAGAACGAGTAACCAAAAACTATTCGCAAGTCCAAATAATATAGTTGCAGCTGCGAGTCCAAACAAACCTAGAATCATAGGACGGCGTCTTCCTACTTTATCAGAAACCATTCCTAAAATGGGGGTAGCAAGCAGTAATGTAATGGCATAGCTACCGAATAAAAAGCCAATCTCAGTTTGCGAAGCACCAAGTGTTTCTGCGTATCGTGGTAAGATTGGCACAATCATTCCATATATAAGCATATCAGTAAAGGCAGCTACTGCTACAACCCATAAAGCAGCTTTTTGCATGCGAGACATTTTCACCTGAGCTTTCATCATCTTTCCTCCACTTTGTTCTTTTCTTCTAATCCAGCTAGCATTTTTTCTAGTTTTTCAATGAAACAAAGCTGCATCTCACATTGTTCATAAATATTTTCAAAAATAAGGGTTACATGTTCTGGAAGATCTATCATTTTCTTTTTGATAGATTGTCCAGCTTTCATATTTTCGTACATTTCTATAATTGTCTGTTTTTGATCTTGTAAAGCGGATGAAATATTTTGAATTGAAACAGTATCGGTGTTGAAAAAAGTGAGAGCTGTATATAGCTGCGTTGGGAAAGCGACAGAAGATTGCTGGAATGATTGTATCATTAGTGAATGAAACTCATCCTTTCCAGAAGCTGTGATGCTGTAAATCGCTTTGGAACGATTTCCTGTTTTTTCAACAGCGTCTAGTTCTACCAATCCTTCTTTATCCATCTTTTTTAAAGCGTGATAAATGGAAGCAGGGAAAACGCCTGCCCAAGTATCAGTTTGTGCGGATTGCATAGCTTGCTGTAATTCATATCCAGACATAGGACCGTATTGCATTAGTAAACCAAGTACCATTAACCTTGTCATATATAGCCTCCGTTCTATTAGAAAACATTTAATACTAAACGTTTAGTATTAAATTGAATATATCTGGTAATTTTTATTTTGTCAATATGTGGGTGTTTTTGTGTACAGATTTGTAAGAATCTAAACGATGGAAAGGTAATATATTTAACTATATAAATCCATTTTGATTTTTCGACATATAGCCGCGGCTATGAATAACAAAAGGTGACCTGCACTCGTTTTCTCTCTTTGTTTTCATTTGCATGGGGCAGGAAAAGGATCTGACCGCTTCTATGCATGGCCGGATGCTCTCTCCCACCTAAAAAAAGGGTTTTATGTCGGTTTTTTAATTTGTACTTATATATATTAAACAATGTTCAAAAATAGTTGTTTTTAACTGTTTTTGAACATTGTTTAATAGTTCCATATTGAATACACGATGCGAACTGTGTAAAATCAAAGCAAGTAGACGAGAAATCCTTATTTTGGATGCGGATTAAAATAATTATTCGAGGTGAATGCATGCTAGAATTTAGGCGGCTGGAAACATGTTTGAAAGAGAAACGATTTTTAGATGGGTTATATGACGTAAATAAAGAACTGACAAATATAAGAGAAGTCAATACGCTTTCGTATGTGAAAGAATGGCTATCAACTATTTCATCAGCAGAGGAGTGCTACACACTTATTCGTCTTACAGATGAAGGGCTTATGCATCAATATAGTGCATTTCTTACTCGCTATTCTTATAAAAAATTCCCAAGTTTGAAATCGGTCTCTTTGTATTGCGATGAGCTTATTGATGAACGTAAAGTTCTTGATGCTGAAAAATTATTAAAAGATTCCTTGCAAGATGCAGCGGAAGATCAAATAGACTCGGATACATTATCTAAAACATATTTTACGTTAGTACGTTGTCTTCTTGAAATGAAACGAAATGAAGAAGCGTTACAATATATGAAAAAAGCAGAGCAGTATAGTAAACGCCCGTTGTTTGACAAATGGGGTTATTTTTACATACAAACGGGGGAATGGGATAAAGCAGAGCAGTCACTTTTAGCTGGGAAGCAGAGTGAAGAGTGCCAAGAGTTAGCAACCTATTTGCTTTCACAGCTATATGCTTATAGAGGGGAACATCAGCAAGCGTTACGACTCATTGATGATGCGATGGAAAAGTTTCCACAAGTACCGTATTTCTATTTTGAAAAAGTGAAAAATTTAGTAGATTTACAGTGTTATGAAGAGATGATTGATTTGCTAGACCAAATTAATCGTATGCTACCGTATCATGCTTATAAAAATTATTTTGTGCATTTGCGTGCGGAGGCACTGTATAAAATGAATAAAAGTGAGGAACTGCTAGCTTTATTAAAAAAGGAAACATGTTTAAAAGATTCAATATATCATAATATAGAAAAATATCCTGATGGAAAAAAGGTTCAGTTACCGTTAGTGCCAATTGTACAAAAGGATAATTATTGCGTACCGGCAAGTTTAGAAATGATGTTACGTTTATGGAAAGAAGAACGTACGCAAGATGAAGTGGCAAATCATATTTTTGATGTAACAGGATCGAAGTTTTCAGACACGGTTCTCTATTTAGAAGAGTTAGGCTATGTTTGTCGTTATTTTAAAGGAACAGAAAAGCTTTACAAGCAGTTAATTGATCAGGGGATCCCAGTATTGCTGAGTTTAGATATTGAGCATGCATCGCATGTTCAAGTGCTTGCTGGATACGATGAGCAGTTGCAATCCTTTTCTATTCAAGATCCGAATTTCTTGGAGCCGCTTCTTGTTGAATATGATAAGTTTCAGGAAAGGTATCGTTATACAGACTATTTATCGATTGTTTTTGTGCCGAAGGAGAAAGTAGATCAATTGTTATGCTTATCGTCTGAAGAAGATGCGTATTTCCGAAAATTATTTACGCTCACGGATCATCTGGAAGAGCAGGATAAACTAGGAATCGAAAAATTAGTAGCATTTTTACAAGAGCAGAGAGAGATTCCTTATACATGGTTATATGCAATTAAACATTTAGACGTCGAAGTAAATCAAGAGTTTATCCTTTCTTGCGTGCAAAGTTTAATGAAGGTGTATCCAGATTCAGATTTTGTGAAACTGCACAGTGCACAATGCTTTATTCGTCTTCGTGATATGGAACAAGCGGCAGACATGTTACAAAGTGTACAGAAAAAGAAAAATCAAGCGTTGTATCATTTTATAGCAGGACGATATGCTTTAGAGAAAGAGAACTATGAAGAAGCAATTTTAAGTTTTCAATCATCTTTACAATTAGATGCAGATCAGCCGGTAGCGTGGAGTTTTCTAGCATTATCGTATATGTATATGGATCAGTCTGAAAAGGGATTAGAGATGTCTCATATTGCTATCCAGCGTCATCCTGAACGGTTTGTCCTCGTGAATCATGGTTTGATTTTAATGGATTTGGAGTGCTATGAACAAGCGTATCACATGTTTAATACGTTACTGAAAGATTACAAGTATGAAGCACATATATGGTATGAACGAGCTCGCTGTGCGCGTCAACTTGGAAAATTATATTTAGCAATAAAAGGATTACACATAGCAATTCAATTGGATGAGACAGCACCATATTCATATGAGGAGCTTTCGGAAATATATGAATATGATTTAGAAGATGAAAAAAGTGCGGAAGATATTTTATTGCAAGGAATCTCAAAGTGTGAAGATCCGTCGACAATCTATGTTCGATTAGGAGATTTATATTTTCAAAGTGATCGATTTGACCGAGCAGAAGAAATATATAAACGTTGTCTAGAAGAAAATAATCAAGATGTTTTTGCTCATCTTGGTTTGGTTCAAATTTATATGGCGCAAGAACAGTATGAGCAGGCGAAACAATATATTGTAAGTGTAGAAAAGCAATTTGAAAAGAATCATGATTTTCTCATTAATGCTGGTATGGCGTTATGGGATGCGGAAGTCGAGCTAGGGGCAAAGGAAGACCAATTAAAGACCGTACTATTTATGTTGGAAGACGGGATTCGCTATTTACAAAATAATATAGCGGATGTGTTAGAGGAGTATGTAAACCGGATTGAAGGAACATCATTTGTTCAGCGAAGTATCGCATTTTTAAAACAACTTGCGAAAGAGCGAGCGGAGCACATTGAGTATAGCTGTTATGTTGGCATTTTATACGAATCACTTGGGCAATATGGTCAAGCAATGAAACGATACTATTATGCAATAAATCAGCAATCGAGTACACTTCCGTATTATCGCCTTGGCGAGACATATATGGCATTAGAGCAAATTGAACAAGCAAAAAAGGCGTATGAAACATGTCTGGAAATCAATTCGCAGTTTACTGTCGGTCATTTCAAATTAGCTGAAATATATGCGATGGAAGAAAATATGTCAAAAGAACAATATCATATGCTACAGGCGATGAAGCAAGATCCATTAGGTGTGGATATGGAGCATTTGGCTCAGCTATCAGTGGAAAATCAGCTTCATAAAGAGCTCCTATCTGAGTTATTAAAATTAACTGGAAGAGTAGCTGAAATGTGGCGTTTAGATGCACTTGCATACGTATATGGTGCCGCTGGAGACTCCGAAAAGGAACAGGAACTTGTGGAAGAAGCGTTGCAAATGGATAAAGAACATCCAGAAGTGATATTCCATTATGCAAAAGTACTTGCTAAACAGCGTAATCCAAAAGCAATTTCACTTGTTACAAGTGTGATGAAGCGCGATATTCATAACGAACGCGCATTTGAATTGTATGTACAAGTGATGGAGCAACAGCGAAAATTACCTCAAATACGAGATGCTCTCCACTTGCTTCCTATCACGAAAAAAGAAAGAAGCTTTACCTTTATGTATACGGCGACTGCTATAGCAAATCGACTTGCTGAAAAACAGCAAAATGAGCAGCCGAAAAAGTCGATCTTTACGAGAGCATTTTATCGCATGAAAAATCGCGCGAAAGAGATTTATTCGCTTACAATGGTCATTGATTTGTTTGAAACCTCATTAAAATTGAATGCGAAAAATAGTCTGGCAGCGCAGCGATTAGCTGAGTTTTATGAAAACGGAAATATGATTGCAGAAGCAATAGAAGTATTACAAACAGCTTTAGAAAATGTTTGGGATTTTGATGCTGCCCAGCAATTTGCCACACTCCTCCTTAATCACGGGGATGGAAATGAGGATATGATACGAGATGCTCTCCGTCTAACGAAACAAATGTTACAAGAACAGCCACATCATTACGATGTTCTTGTATTGCAATCGCATGCACTGTTTGAGTTAGGAGACGAGAAAAAAGCAGAAAAAATCTGCTTGCAATTAGTTGAAACAATGCCTTTTGTAAGTAGAGGATTTCTCGCTCTAGCCGATATATATCGAAGCCAAGAAAGATTTAAAGAAGCCATTAATATGTTAGAGAAAGGGCTTACACATCATCCACATGAAAATGCAATCTATCTGGCTTTAGCAGCTTCCTATCATCAAGATGGAAGAACAGAAAAGGCAGAAGAACTCATGTGTCATGTTCTATCCTTTGACCCCTCAGATTTATTAGTACGTTACAATCATGCATGTTATTTAGCGATGTTAAACCGAAATGAAGAAGCAAAAGCAGAGCTTGAAACGGTACTGCAGGAGGACGAAACAGGACTTTTTGCAGAGATTGCAGAAGAAGATGAAGATTTGAGTGAAGTGTGGGGGGCTGTGAAGAGATGATTGATTTTTAAATTATGTATAAATTGCAATATAAAGTGAAACTTTTCTCAGTAGGGGTCTTCATTCCCACTGAGAATGAGCCCTCACTAATCGAGCTCTTATGGGCAGTTATCTCCCACCTAACTTTTTTGCTTCCGCAGAACTTTCAGGTGGGAATATTACGGCCAGTTAGTGCGGGGTAAAAATATATTTTTCGAATTGATTGACAATCGGTAGTGAGATGGAATAAAATAACTGTTAATAAAAGTATACAAATCTGAAGACGAGAAAGAGTAAAATATCGTGCTGTTCTCCAGAGAGCCGGTGCAGTGCTGAAAGCCGGTGTGCAGTCTATATTTGAAAATCATCTCCGAGGAGCCGTGGCTGAATCGAGTAAGCTCGGACGGATGTCTACCGTTACAAAGAACGCGTATGTTAGTACGTTGCTAAGCGCTATTGATGATAACATCAATTGAACTAGGGTGGTAACGCGGGTAAACCCGTCCCTATCATTAGGGACGGGTTTTTTGTGTGCTTTTAAACATTTCAAAGGAGTGATTGTACATGGAAAAGGTAGATGTAAAAGAATCAGCTGTAGGGAGAGAAACACGAATTCGCAAGCAGTGGAACGAACAGAATATCTTTGAACAATCGATTCGGAATCGTGAAGGCGCACAATCCTTCGTTTTTTATGAAGGGCCACCAACTGCAAATGGACTTCCACATGTTGGTCATGCGCTAGGGCGGACAATCAAAGACTTAGTTGCGAGATATAAAACGATGACCGGGTATAAAGTACTTCGTAAAGCGGGCTGGGATACCCATGGGTTACCGGTTGAATTAGGTGTAGAAAAGCAACTTGGCATTTCTGGTAAGCATGAAATTGAAGAGTACGGAATTGAACCGTTTATTCAAAAATGTAAAGAAAGTGTATTTACGTATGAAAAGCAGTGGAGGGAGTTTACCGAGAGCATCGGGTACTGGGTTGATATGGATGAACCGTACGTTACATTAGAGAATTCTTATATCGAAAGTGTGTGGCATATTCTTGGAACGATTCACGAGAAAGGTTTGTTATATAAAGGGCATCGTGTTTCACCGTATTGCCCGAGCTGTCAAACATCATTAAGTTCACATGAAGTGGCGCAAGGGTATAAAACGGTTAAGGATTTAAGTGCAACGGTCAAGTTTAAAGTAATGAATAGTGAAAATGAATACTTTCTTGGATGGACAACAACCCCGTGGACACTTCCGGCCAATGTAGCATTAGCTGTGCATCCAAATATGGACTATGTACGAGCACAGCAAGGTGATTCTGTTTACATTGTTGCGAAAGAACGTGTAAACGATGTGTTAAAACAAGACTATAAAGTACTATATGTTCATAAAGGTACAGAACTACTAGAACTTTCCTATCATCCGCCGTTTCATATGAATGAAGTTACGAACGGTTATCATGTGATAAGTGCGGATTTTGTTACAGGAGATAGTGGTACGGGGCTTGTTCATATCGCACCAGCTTATGGGGAAGATGACTATAAAGTGGTGCAAGCGCATGGGTTATCCTTCCTTCATGTTGTGGATGAAAAGGGTGAATATACTGCAGCTGTTCCGTTCTTACAAGGGAAATTTGTGAAAGAGTGTGATGTTGATATTGTCCGTTATTTAGCTCAGGAAGGCTTGCTATATCATAAAGAGAAATACGAACATAGTTATCCGCATTGTTGGCGCTGTGATTCACCATTGCTTTATTATGCAGGAGAAAGCTGGTTCATTCGGACAACTGCGATTAAAGAGACTTTCTTAAAGAATAATGATACAGTCACATGGTATCCAGAACATATGAAGCACGGACGATTCGGAAAATTTTTAGAGAATATGGTGGACTGGAATATTAGCCGAAAACGATACTGGGGTACACCGCTAAATGTATGGGAATGCGAAAGCTGTGATCATCAATTTGCACCGAAGAGTATTAGTGAATTAAGAAATCATAGTGTAGGAAATACAGATGAGAATTTAGAGCTGCATAAACCATATGTAGACGAAGTGAAAGTGTGCTGTACGAAGTGTGGTGGTTCAATGAATCGTACTCCAGAAGTAATCGATGTCTGGTTTGATAGCGGTTCGATGCCGTTTGCACAGTATCATTATCCATTTGAAAATAAAGAACTTTTCGAGGATCAATTTCCGGCAGATGTAATTGCTGAAGGTGTTGACCAAACGCGCGGTTGGTTTTATAGCTTACTGGCAGTATCGGCTTTGTACACAGGAAAAGTACCATACAAACGTGTATTATCTCTTGGGCATGTGCTAGATGAACAAGGACAGAAAATGTCAAAAAGTAAAGGGAATGCCTTAGATCCAGTAGAGTTAGTCGAGAAATTTGGTGCGGATGCACTCCGCTGGGCTCTCCTCGTTGATAGTGCACCGTGGAATGCAAAGCGCTTTTCAGAACGAACGGTGCAAGAGGCGAAATCGAAGATGGTTGATACACTCGTGAATGTGTATAGCTTCTATGTGTTATATGCGAATTTAGACCAATACGATCCGAAGAAAAAGTATGAAACGAAGCGAACGAAATTAGATGAATGGGTACTATCACGTCTCAATAGTACGACGAAAAAAGTAAGAAAAGCGTTAGAAGCATATCAATTTACAAATGCAGCGCGGGAAATGGCAGTACTGGCCGATGAAGTGAGTAATTGGTATGTAAGACGTTCGCGCAATCGTTTTTGGGAGTCTGGCATGAATCCTGAAAAGGCAGCTGCTTATGAAACACTTCATGAAGTGCTTGTTACAATTAGTAAATTAATTGCGCCGTTTACTCCATTTGTAGCGGAAGATATTCATCTTAATTTAGAAGGTAGCAGTGTCCATTTAACAGATTACCCAGTAGTAGATGAAACGTTTATTCACACAAAGTTAGAACTAGAAATGGATGCTGTTTTACAAGTTGTCGAGCTCGGACGCAGTAATCGAAATCAGCATGCATTAAAAGTAAAGCAGCCATTAGCGGAACTAGTATTACTCGAGCATCATGAGCAGAAAGTGGACTGGGAATCCTATCGTGATATCGTCATGGATGAACTGAACGTAAAAGAATTTCATGTAGAATTAGATGAAACAAAGTATACATCGTACCAATTAAAGTTGAATTTTAAGACGGCAGGACCGAAATTTGGAAAGAGCGTCAATGCAGTAAATCAATGGCTAAAACAATTATCTCAAGAGAAAGTACAAAACTTCGTTTCAACTGAGAAAGTACTGCACAAGCTTACATCAGGGGAAGAAATTGTAGTAACACTTGAAGATGTATTAGTAGAAAAAGTACCGAAAGCAGGATTTTCTAATGCTACAAATGGAAAATATACAGTTATGTTAGATACGAATGTTACAGATGAATTGTTCCAAGAAGGAGTGGCACGTGAATTTATTCGAGCTGTTCAAGAGTACCGAAAACAGTTGAATTTACCAGTTAACTTGCGAGTAGATGTTATTGTTGACACAGATGATGAATTACAAAACACATTAACGAAGCATAAAGGATTATTGGAAGAAAACCTTTTAGTAAAGCAATTTACATTCCATGCATTATTAAAAGAGGATGATGAAATTTCTTTAGGTGAGAAAAAGGTTCGGATTAAGTTAAGCCCAGCTAGCTAAATCTAAAAAATAGTATGTAAATGGAAAGTTCGAATGTTATATGATTCGAACTTTCTTTACTGTAGTATGTCGACCATAAAATTATCTTTTTAATAGTTTAGTAGCGTATTATCCAGTTATCTTTCTCATAATCCATTCTATAGGTCCTCTAGAAAATTTCTCTCGCCACAAAAAACTAAACAATACACTAAAAATGAAAAAGCAAGTAGCGAACGTTAAAACAAAAACTAAAGACTGATTTTCAAGTTTGTTTAAGAGAATCAATGTTCCTATACCTAAAATTACATGGCTCACATAATGAGTTAAAGTTAACTGTCCCGTTTTAATAATGGTTGTAATAAACCAATTTTTTTCATACTTTTCAGTAATGTATAAGCAAAGTATTAAGGTTATTAAAGCAGATCCTGTAGCAGATAAGATGTATAAAACATTCGGTAAAATAGGTCCTGTATTGAATAAAAAGGTGGAAGCTTCCTTTCCGATATAGGGGATAAAAAAATGAGTGAATGCTTTTGACAACAATTCAGTAGTTGCTGTAATCATTAGGCTCATTATTAGTAGTTTGTTTCTAATTTTATTATTATGAAGATCCATTCGCCCAATCAACATACCAATCAAGAAGAAAGAGAACCATGGAAAAATGGGGTGGTAGCCGTTAAAGAATAAGTTACGAAGAAATCCTTTTAAGGACCAAAAATCTATATAGTTGATAAATGGAATTGGACCTCCCCAGCCTTCAAAGGCATTAAATGTTAATTGAAGATATTGTGCAGTTAGTAAAATGATGATAGACAACCAGAGTAACAACCTTTTATTAACTGTAATTAATAAGGCTGCAATAAAAAGATAAACACCATAGTAATGTAGTATATCACCGGTCCAGTCGATTACATATAACAATAACCCTAAAACAAACAAGAACAGTGACCGTTTCCATATCATTTTTCGACTCTTCATAATTTGTGTTTGATCATGACTAGCGACAGATGATATAGTCATGAGGGAAATCCCTATACCAGCAAGTATGACAAATAAAGCAGAAGCGCGGCCCTCAAATAGTGACATAAAAGTTATTAACCATGGAGGGCCATTACCTTCAGCCCCCGTTATCACCATAAAATTGACAATCAGCATCCCAAACATGGCCCATGCTCTGGCAAAATCTAAACCAGAAATTCGTTTTTTAACTTCCATGGGGATTACGTCCTTTAAATATACTATGCACAGCTTCAATCCATATTTGCTTATAATCCATGTGTCTATCAAACATCATGAAATTCCCTATATTATCAAGTACCAATGCAAGTACATGTGCTTTTGAGGTTAGGTTATCATTTACAATAAGTTGTAATGAGCCTGCTTTATTAAGGAGAGCTTCAAAACCATTTAAATATTCTCTTTGTATGGCAAGTAGTCGCTCGCTGTACATGTTATTTCTAGATGCGAGTAACATGTATTCTTGTAAGACGCGATTAAAATGAGGGTCCTTATTCTGTTCGTCAATCATGTTTAAACCAATTTTAATACATTTCTCAATAAAGTTATCCTGTGTAAATTCTTCCGTTTTAAAGAATGTTGAAAATTGAATTGCCTGACATAGTTCATCAAAGACACCTTCAATTAATGCATCTTTGGATTTAAAGTAATAATAAATAGAAGGTTTTGCTATCCCGACTTCCTCGGCAATCATTGTGTATGTTGTCTTGGCAATCCCGTGCTTTGCAAATAAACGATAACTTGCCCCGATTATTGAAGAAAGAGTTTCCTCACTTTTACTCATCATGAATCCTCCTACAATATAAGATTATATTCAGAGTATCATTCCTTATTATATTTTTCAACCTATCGTTAGGTAAAAAATAGCCTATTTTTTATTTAGTTCATATTCATTATTATTGGTTTTATTGCATAACTGAAACGATAAATTTCAAATTAATACTCATAGCGAATAATATCTTTCGAAAGTATTTATCGTTTTCATACTAAAATGTTGAGAAAATATTACTTTACTTATTTATATAAAAAAGAGAAAGGTAATATAATCAATCTTATAGAATTACTCGTACATTCAAAATTTATTTAAGAGAGTGGAGAGTGATTCTATTGTTCAAAAAAAGAGTTGTAGCAATTGCTACGGCAATCCCGTTAGTTTTTGGCGCGATATCTACTGCTTCAGCGGTAGAAGAAACACAGGTAAAGATAGAGAGGTTTTCACCTCAAGGAAAAGCAATGGACTATTTAAAAGCAAATGCTATGCAGTACTCGTTGAAAGCCGATTTATCAGATTTACAGTATGTTTCTACTACTGAAACACAGGTAGCATCCTATGTAAGGTTTCAACAAGTAGTAAATGGTGCTCCTGTATTCTCAAAGCAAGTAACAGTTACACTAAGTGGAGAAGGGAATGGATTACTTGCGGTTTCTGATTATCAGCCTGTCCAAAATGTGAAAGAAATAAAGCGAAAGATTAGTGAAAAAGAAGCAGAACAGAAATCACAATCATATGTTGCTGGAGTAGAAACTGAAAAAAATTTATGGGCGCCAACGATGCAAGAATTTGGATATATCATTGAGGAAGGAGTTGCAATTCCCGTATATCGCGTTGTAGTCCATGCTAATGAACCATTCGGTGCGTGGGAAACATTTATTGATGCTGAAAGTGGGAAATTGATTAAAAAGGTAGATATAAACCGTAAAGCGGAAGGAACAGGTAAAGTATTTTTGCCAAACCCTGTAGTATCAAGTGGTAGTTTAACTGGATTGAAGGATAATAATGATGCAGATTCAGCAGCATTAAATAATCAATTAAAAACAGTTACTTTAAAAGGTTTAAACGGTACAGGCTTTTTAGTTGGAGATTATGTAACGATTTCTTCAAAAGCAAATACGAAATCTACATCCCTCCAATTTAATTACACGCGTTCTAATGATAGCTTTGAAGATGTTATGTCATACTACCATATTGATACTTTACAACGTTATATACAACAAATAGGTTTTAAAAATATTAACAATCGATCTATTAAAGTAAATGTGAATGGAACGAAAGCTGATAATTCTTTCTATTCTCCTTCAACCAAGGCGTTAACATTTGGTACTGGTGGAGTAGATGATGCAGAGGATGCTGGAATCATCGCGCATGAATATGGGCACTCCATTCAAGATAATCAAGTACCAGGCTTCGGAAATTCTGCAGAAGGCGGGGCAATGGGAGAAGGATTTGGAGATTTCTTAGGTGCGACTTATGAGGATGCTGTATCAACGACAGGGTATGGAAAAGCGTGCATTGGAGAATGGGATGCGGCTTCATACTCTAGTTCGAACCCAACATGTCTGCGGCGATTAGATAACAATAAAGTATATCCAAAAGATATTGAAAATGAAGTACATGCAGACGGGGAAATTTGGGCACAAGGCCAGTACGAAATGGCACAAGCTTTCGGGCGTGATATTGCAACGGAAATTATTTTACAATCACATTGGTCACTTACTCCAAATGCCACATTTCGTGATGGTGCCAAGGCAATTAAACAAGCGGATGCTCTTCTTTACGGAGGACAACATGCAGCTGAAATTGATCGAATTTGGGCAGCAAGAGGAATTAGTACGAATTAGGAATACCACTGAATCATCATGAAAAACCCAACATAATTGATGCTATGTTGGGTTTTTTGATGAATATTGTTGTTTACCAAAAAATATATTTATAATTTTCTATAAGTGTAGGAAATTTACAGATTAGTAGCCAGTGAATTTTTATCCATTAAGAATGCGATATAATCCGTAATAATAATTTGATTTCTGGCATTGGGTACTCTGTATCACCGTGAATATTTAGTGTCATAAGGCCAGAGAGAACTGTAAAGTAGCAGGAAATGAGATTACGAGGATTACCCTCAGCAAATACGCCTAATTTTTGGCCCTCTATGAATAATGGCTCCAATTTATCGACATAAACTTCCATAGAATATTGTTTGAGTAGTACTTTAGCTTCTTCGGGTACTTCATCTGATGTGCGAGCCTGATGAATTAGCATGAAACCAAGTTGATTTTCTTCATCGAGTATATGCTGAGTTAAAGCTTTTATTTTATCCATTGGTGATCCTGGTAGATGATAGAAGCATAGGCCATCAATTGATTCTTTCATTGCCCGTTGAACGAGTGTAGTGAAAAGTTCATCCTTTGATTTAAAATAGCGATAGAGCAGACCTGGGCTGATATTTGCTTCAGTAGCAATCATACTCATTTTCGTTCCGTTGATGCCCCGGCGTGCGAAGACTTTAAGGGCAGATTCCATAATTTGTTCCTTTCGCTCATTACGAATCTGTTGTAACTGATCTTCATTTAAAGGTGACAATAGGATTTCTCCTCTCCGTAGTAGTATTTTCTAATGACTGAAGAAACAATTGTGATTTATTTTTCAAGAGCTGATGTATTTTCGAGAAAAGACCTCTACTCAAAATAATTACTGACTTACTGACTTGAAAGCTGTCTGAGAGAATGTAGGAACAATTTGATCTAATACGTCCTCTAATGGTTGACCATAGGTTAGTAAAAGCTCATGGAGGAAGTGATGCCCTTCATTAGATGAAGTGAGAATGGTCTGTACCATTTTTGGATTAAAGATAGTATGTGGGGAGATCGCCAATGAATTTACTGCCCAATACAGTCCATATAGTTCGAAATTTCGCTCGGTTGTTGCATATTTAAGATATAAATCCATATATTTTTGGCCAAAAGAAATTCCTTTCAATTGCTGTGAACTTACATATTCGACACCTTTCCACTGCAAATCAGTAGCACAATTGAGCCACCAAGCTGGCTCGATCACATCTTGCATTTTTTTGAGAACTCTTTGTTCAAAATGAGGAGTAGGATTATTTTGTTGTTCTTGCAAACAGGATTCGAGTACTTCTACTTCAATTGCAGCAACGGTCATTCCCTGACCAAAAATTGGGTCGTAAATACAGAATGCGTCTCCCAAAACTAATAATCCAGCTGGCCATCGGTGCATTTGTTCAAAGTGATGACGAAACAGTTCTGGAACGCGATAACTTCGAGGAGAGGATATTGGTTCAAACCCTTGCAAGATTTCGCCGATTATCGGACTTGGGAGCTCAGTAATAGCCCGTTCAAAGTCTTCGGCATTTGTAGGAGGATAATGTCCACCTGGACGATAAAGTAATACCTCAGCTACATTATTTTCAATAAAGGAAAATACTCCTGTAAAAGTTTCGTTAGCGGGCTGCCCTGCAATGTTAATTGTATCCCATTTTTTTGTGAGATGTGATAGATGGGAAGGAACCTTATAACGACGGGTACTATATCCAAGAGAGACTTTCAAACGATCTGAATCTGGTACATCATAGCCGTAATCTTGAAGCCAATTTACTAACCTAGAGGAACGACCACTGATATCAAATATCAAATCAGCATTCAGTATTCGTACTTGCTCGGATTTTCCACGTTCCCGGACTTGAATTCCTGTAACAGTTGTCTGATCTATCGTCATTAACAAGCCAATTACATTATGATTTGTCAGAAAACTAACATTAGGAATTTTTTGTACACGTTTACGAAGGGCCCACTCAAGCAATGCCCTACTAAACTTGATATCATTTCGTGGGTATTGCATTTCTATAGTGCCATATTGATTCATGTTGTAGACTATTTTATTCAGCACTGAAGGTGCCCCTTGTGCTACTAAATCATTTTCATAGCCTGGAAAGAGTCGTTCTGTAATTAACTTACCACGCTGGGTAAAACGATGTGGATGAAAAGCTTGTGGAGTGCCAGATCGGTTGTCTGGTTTTTCTGGAAAATCATCTTTATCAACTATAAGCACCTCTTTATAATAAGCAGAAAGTACTTTTGCAGTTAGTAATCCTCCAATACCGCCTCCAATGATAATAACTCGCTCTGTTTTCCCCTCTGTAAGTGCATACTTGGTATTAGTCATAATCGTAATCCTCCATTCATAAAGTGAAATTTTAATCAGTGTTTTTTCATTCCACACTGATTATTAGTTGATCAAATTTGGCTTTTACTGCCTGTTCATACGGGATAAATGGTTTAACTAATGAGTAAATGAATCATTCATTACTAAGTTATGTTAATTTTTTGAAGTGTGAACTGGAAAATCAAAAATAATTATGAAGTGACTCTTTATATCTGCATGAAAAATAAAATATTCTGCACCAATATAAGTGGAGAAAGCTAAGTTTGGAAGTTGAAGAGCAGTTGAAGTTTTTAACACTCTATCCGAAAGAATTCTCCTTCCTCAAGCGTGTGCAGGGCGATAGCCCAACGCTAGGTGGGAGATGAATTTCGGTTTGGCACAACCAAAAAATTTTTGATAAACTAGACACATGAAGTTCTTTGATAACTTGATATATAAGGTTGCAGGAAGAAAACACAGTGCGAAAACCAAGCCGTTCGGTTCCTGCGTAAAATATCAACCGTAAAAAAGAACGTCCAAGCGTTGGACATCTAGGGGTGGAATAACCCGAAGTAACGCTCAGGGAGACGAAAGGTTGCTTTCGTCGTGGAACTGAGAAGCTCCCACTTCAAAATTCATTAGAATTTAAGTGGGGGTAGTTCACAAGAAAAAATTATACAAAAAGGCGCTATCCTTTCCTAATATGTCTACAGAAAGAACAACGCATTTTTGAATTTAATATATTTGTTTTGTAAGTTTGAAAATGGTGAGACTGTGTGAATCATAAAATGTGTTTTGTGATGTATCTAATTTAATTGCTTGAAGGTGTATGATTGTTGTAACTACTTGGATTCTAGATAAAGAAATTTTTATAGTATTTTCACAAATAATGCTTTCTGATTGTGCAGAAGGATTTCATTTTTTGGATTCTTTAAAAACAAAATGCTCTTTAAATTTTCTTCCTTCAACTTTTTGACCACTTATTGAAGGGATCGCGTGGAATGGCTTTAGAAGAAATCGTCCAAAACTGGATGAAAAAATCGGAAAATAATGAAAAAACACCTTGCATTTTTTAGATTAAAGAGATAGAATACTCTGTAAATATAAAAAGTGATGAACAGGAAAAGTACATGATGCAAGGGTCTACAGAGAGCAATCGACTGCTGGAAAGATTGCGACACCGCATGATGGAAGGACACCTGTGAGTGTTGCTTTGAACGTGATAATTAGTAAAAGCGAACGGTACCTACCGTTATCAGGTCTAAGATGGTCAGTATGACAATTTGGGTGGTACCGCGGAAAAATCCGTCCCTTTTATAGGGGCGGATTTTTGTATTCTTTGAAAGGAGGTGAGCGGTCGTGGATGATGACGATGACAACAATAATGTAAATAAATACGTAAATATAGGAGGCAGAAATGATGGAGCGAAAAATGAAACGATCGCTCATTACTGAATGTAAAACGTCTGAAAAGAAAGTTGTTCGTCTACAAGGTTGGGTGAAAAAGATTCGCCATTTAGGCAATGTCAGTTTTCTATTATTGCGTGACCGAACAGGAGTCATTCAATGTGTGTTAGAGAAAGAATTAGCTGGTTATAAAGCAGATGTGGAAAGTGTTGTTCAAATTACTGGGGAAGTGGTGGAAACAACAAAAACGGAACTAGGTGTTGAAGTGCTCGTGCATGACATTCAGTTATTGAATTCCTCAGAACCACTTCCATTTGAAGTAAATAAAAGAAAGTTACAAGTCGGTTTAGATCAAATATTAAATGAGCGTGTACTATCACTTCGACATGAGTGTATTCAAGCGATATTTACAATTCAATCGACGCTTGTACAGGGATTTAGTGAATTTCTAATAGAGAACGATTTCATACGTATATTTACACCGAAAATTGTTTCACAAGGAGCAGAAGGGGGAGCGAATGTTTTTAAGTTTCCATACTTTCAAAAAGAAGCGTATTTAGCTCAATCGCCACAGTTTTATAAACAAATGATGGTCGCAGGCGGATTGGAACGTGTTTTTGAAATTGCTCCTGTTTATCGAGCGGAACATCACAATTCTTCCCGTCATTTGAACGAATATATATCTTTAGACGTAGAACTCGGTTTTATTGAAAGCTTCCATGAAGTAATGGAGCTAGAGAAAAATCTTTTACGTTATATGTTTGAAAAAGTAGAACAAAACTGTCAAAAAGAATTACAACTCCTGAAAGTCACAATACCTGTTATTGCAGAAATTCCAAAATTAACACTTGCAGAAGCACAGCGCATATTGCAAATAAAATATCGGAAAGAATCACCGGCAGGGGACTTAGATTCAGAGGGAGAAAAATTGCTTGGAAAGTACGTAAAAGAAACATACGGTAGCGATTTTGTTTTCATTACTCATTATCCGAAAGAAACGAGGCCGATGTACACGATGCCAAATAAAGAAGATGAGGCAATTACAGATTCGTTTGACCTGCTGTATAAAGGGTTAGAAATTACATCGGGTGCCCAGCGGATTCATCAGTATGATATGTTACTTTCTTCTTTTCAGGAAAAAGGATTACATGTAGAAAACTTTCAATCGTATATCAATACATTTCGTTACGGCTGTCCGCCTCATGGTGGATTTGCAATCGGATTAGAGCGACTTGTTTATAAATTTTTAGAACTATCGAATGTTCGGGAAGCGAGTGCATTTCCGAGAGACTGTACGCGTCTTATACCATAGTAGTAAAAATGTTAATGGTCTTCATTCGAGAATGAAGCTGTGGATTGACAGATTTAAAGACGTAGCAACGAAATATTTCGACAATTATCTTGCTTGGTTCTTGTTTGTAGATAGCCGAAGCAATGAAAGTACAAAACACAATATCAAAGAGTTTCTTTTATCTTCGTTTGTTTTTGAAATGACAGATACTTATAATAGCTTGCGTTTATTAAAATTTAGTATTTAAGAGTTTTCACAAACACCAAAGGATGTGTATCTATGCAAGAGTTTTACCACTCTAAAAAGAAAAAAATTAGAGGACGGAAGCGACACAAAAGAAAAATTGATAGATGGAAACAAAATGTAATTAACTTGGATATGAATTACATTCGAGAGAATCAAAGGGATTATGCTAAGTTATGGATTCATCCCTTTTATGCGTTAGTACGTACAAACCCACCAAATTGGTATAATCGTTTATTATTAAGTGAAATGATAGATGTATATCTGGATTGGTATGAAAAAATGACGAATGAAAATGAGGACTTTTATCTAAAAATTTGGTTGTATGAACCTGACTTTATTAGTTCACAAATTGTTGTTTCGTATAAGGACTGTATAAAATTTTACGATGATACTTTTGACAAATATACTATTACAAAGGCTTTTCCATTTCATAAATATGAATCATTGAAAGATAAGTTGGCTTTGTTTGAATGGGAAGCACACATTGATGCTGACAAGTATTGGGAAGAGGATTTAAAAGAAAATATTGAATTAGGGTTAAGCACCAAAGATGAGATAAGTGAGATTATAAGTAAATCTTACAAAACCGAAAAAATCAAACTTAACTATGGATATGACGTTCTTTATAAAGTAAACGTTGGGGATGTTTGGGTCGGAACGCTAAAAAGATGATAACCTAAAAAGGGAATGCCCTTAAAAGGGATGTTCCCAATTTTTTAATTAAATATCAACATTGAAATTTAACACAGCCATTATTTAAATAACTTAGAGGGGAAATTTACGGTGTATTACCCAAAAATTTCATCGAGCAGTTGAGTTCATCGGTATAAACGACGCTATCAGAGTATTTACAGGAAAAGACCCTGTCACAGGTAAAGAGCTATCCAAAAAAGAAAGACTCATTGCGGCAGGCTGGACGCTTCTAAACGTTATTCCAGTTGGGAAAGTCGTCAGTGTGATTGGCAAAGCAATTAAGCATGCCGGAAAAATGGAGAAGAAAGATTTAATTGACATTGACTGTACTATAGCTGAAGAAGGAATTCCTTTTTGGGCTGAATCTAAACTTCAGTATTTTCTGGATTCTATTAAAATTAATCGTTGGGAGCCAACTTATGTATCAAACCACGGAAAACATTGGATAACTTATATGGAGGTGGTATGGAGTGAATTAGAAGATTGGAAGTATTCTAATTTTGAATTGTATGATGAAAATGGTGAAGAGATTAATGAAGAATTGGAACAAGAGATCAATGACTTGTTTTATGAATTAATAAAATCATACTCGTATAAAATATACTATGCGAGGGTTTTACGAACTTTAAAATAAATATCTTGCTTGACAGTCATAAATATAACCTATATAATTCGTAGTAATTTCAAAAGAAGTTATATTCAGAATATTAGATTGCGTTGAATAGGAGTAGTAAGGTCATGTGTTTGTACAGAGAGCTATGGGTTGGTGTGACATAGTCAAATGACATCCTGAACTCGCCTAGGAGCAGTAAGATGGAACAGAAGTCTAATTCTTAGTAAATCTTAACGATTAACCTTCGATATCAGGTTTGTAATCAAACGATTACTACTAAGGTGGATTCGTAATGGAATCAATAAGGGTGGTACCGCGTTAAGTAAATGGCTTAGCGTCTCTTTATATAAAGAGATGCTAGGCCATTTTTTATTATATATAGGAAGAAATGGAGGTTTTATTTGGATTGGTCAATAATATTTGTTTATTAATATAAAATGATTTAATTAGGAGGAGAATACGATGAAACAGACAGAGCAATGGACTTCGAAATTAGGTTTTATAATGGCCGCAGCAGGATCAGCAATTGGACTTGGAGCAATATGGAAATTCCCTTATATTGCTGGGAAAAGCGGTGGGGGAGCATTCTTTTTAATCTTTTTACTATTTACTGTATTAATCGGACTTCCGTTATTGCTGGCCGAGTTTATGATCGGGCGTAGCACACAAAAGCAAGCAATTGGGGCATTTAAGAGCATTGCACCAAATACAGGCTGGCATTGGATTGGGCGTCTTGGTGTCGGAACCTGTTTTATATTACTATCGTTTTATAGCGTTGTTGGTGGTTGGGTATTAATTTATTTATTCCGAGGTGTAACAGGACAACTTATTACACCACATCAAAACTATAGTTCTCTATTTACAGAAACAATTGGAGATCCAGTTTGGGCAATTGTTGGACATTTTGCTTTTATGTTTATTACGATTTGGGTTGTATCAAAAGGGGTACAAAATGGAATTGAAAAAGCAAGTAAATATATGTTACCAGCACTGTTCGTTTTGTTTGTTGCACTAATTATTCGTTCGTTAACACTTGATGGTGCGATGCAAGGTGTGAAGTTTTTCTTACAGCCTGATTTCTCAAAAATTACATCAGAAAGTATTTTGTTTGCAATGGGGCAATCATTCTTTGCTATTAGCATTGGGATTTCTATCATGGTCACTTATAGTTCTTACTTAAATAAAAAAGAAAGTTTACCACGTTCAGCGGTAACAATTGTTGGACTAAACCTATTTGTTTCTCTATTTGCAGGACTTGCTATTTTTCCAGCAGTATTTTCACTAGGAATGGAGCCAACAGAAGGGCCAGGATTACTATTTATCGTCTTGCCAGCAGTCTTTAGTCAAATTCCATTTGGAAGTCTCTTCTTAACAGTATTTCTTGCACTATTCACTTTTGCGACTTTAACATCTGCATTTTCTCTACTTGAAACGGTTGTTTCAGCGCTAGCGAACGGCCAGCCAGAAAAAAGAAAGAAATTATCATGGGTGATTGGATTCTTAATTTTCATTATTGGTATTCCATCTGCTCTTTCATTTGGGGTATGGAGTGATATAACAATCTTCGGTAAAAATATCTTTGATGCAGTAGACTTCTTATCTAGTAATATCTTAATGCCACTTGGAGCACTATTTATTAGTATTTTCGTATCCTTTAAAATGGAGAGAAAAGTACTAGAAGCTGAATTCTTTGTAGGTGGTAACTACGGAAAATCATTATTTACTTGTTGGATTTTCTTGCTTCGGTTTGTTGCTCCAATTGCGATTATTATCGTCTTTTTGAATGTGATTGGGATTATTTAACTTAAAATGTTATAATATTCAGAAATAAGAGGTGTGGAAAATATACCATTTTATTACGGATATGTAACATGTTCTTATTCGTTCTCCTCCTATTTTAAAAATATAGATAGGATAAGGAGGAGACGAATGGAAACAAAACAAGATCTGTTATTACAGGGACAAATGATGAACATAAGAGGAAAAGAATTGTACGTTGAACTTCATGGTTCACCTGAAAATCCACCAGTACTGTATTTACATGGAGGGCCCGGAGAAAGTTGCTATGATTTTTCTTTTCATCAAGCCGAGCGATTAAGAGATTCCTTTTATCTTATTACACTAGATCAACGAGGGGTATGCCACTCAGAGGAAATTGCTGAGACAGAACCTTTTGGATTACAGGATCTTATTGAAGACTGCGAAGCCTTAAGAGAGAAATTGCAAGTTGATAGATGGTCAATTATTGGACATTCATTTGGTGGATTTCTCGCTTTGTTATATGCAACAACGTATCCGCAATCAATTCATAAGATCATTTTTGAAGGTCCTACATTTGATTTTGAGTTAACAACGAGGTCATTGTTGAAGAAAACGGGAGCATTATTGAAGAAGTATGGAAAAGAAGAACTTAGTAACCAATGTGTAATATTATCAGAAAGTAATGCTTCATCAAAAGAACTTCTTGAGGGATATTTAAAATTAAGCGATGAATTAGAAGAACAACGAATGGAAATTTATTGCCCTCCTCATGTTAGCGATGAAACGGATTATAATTTGTATAGTGAAGAAGAATGGGAAGTGTTTTATCATCGTTCAGGCATTCATTTCACAAGATTGCGAGAGGAAGGGAAGGTCTATCAATCTTTATTAGCAAAATTACAACAAGCGTCACAGCAAATGTTATTACTAATTGGCAAATATGATGCAGTAACCTGCGAAAAACAAATTGAAACGTTTTTACGAGATGTGAGAAATGGAAAAATAATCGTGTTTGAAGAGAGTGGTCATACGCCGCACTATGAAGCAGCGGATCAATTTGCCGAGACTGTAATTAGCTTTTTGAAAAGAAATAAGTAAAAGGAAAGGTTCTTCTTGAAAATAAGAAGAACCTTTTTGTGATATACTCTACTCGTCGCGGAAGTGATTTTTTACATCGTGGTATGGACAATTGTAATGTTAGGCCAAATATTCTTCCAATTCTTATTTCGTACTCGTTCCTCGTACAGATTAGCGCGTTCCATTGTTTCTGTAAAATGTGGCGATGGTTTTACTTGTAAAGTAAGAACATCCTCTATTCCACAAGGAGCTGTTAAAACGACATTGTTCATTTCATCTAACGTAACCCCAAGAGCAGTTGCTGTTTCGGGAAATTTGGAAATCGCATCTACTGAGGAAAAATAGGAAGGCATGTTATTAATGATATGCATTCTTGCCTGATTTTTTACTGACCATGGGATATTAGGATTCAATTTTTTTAGTAGCTCTTCTAGTTTTTTCTCTTCTAGTTCATTAATATTTGAACTGTCAAAATAAATGATGTCTATATCGGGCAAAGTTGTTCGTGCTTTAAAGTTATGAAGCACATCCCAAATCTTTGAACGAATAAACCCAGCGCAAACCCACCAATCAGGTAGATGTAATGATTTTGCTGTCTGTAATATTTCCATCATCCATGTATCATTTTGTATGAGTTGAATGATATCTTGTTCTGTTTTGATATGCATACCTATCCCGCCCTATTAAATGTACACTTTAACTTAGACATTCTTTGCTTAGTTAATTTAAAGTTAAAGTAGTTTAAGAATTTCTGAATATAATTTCTATTTTTTAGTGAAATCTTTTCTTTTACTTGTGGAGCGTGTAAACCAAGTTGATAAACTTCTTGACTAGTTTTAAATTCGTTATGTATGAAAGATTCATATATATAGGAATAAAATAATTTTAAAATGTGTTTTTCACCCCATATATACACTTCTGCAGTATTTCCTTCACCAATTTTTTCTTCTAGTACCATTTTAATGTCCCTACTTTCAAGAATACTATGCCTAGATCTATCACATGTAAAAAAAATGAATTAATTCATAACCTCAATAATCCATAAAATCCATTGTGCACCTGGTACAAACAATAACTGCGCCAGTAGTGTCCCGAGAAATCTTGAAATCATAAGCCATCCAAACATTTTACTCATTGTTTCAGATCCGTTTTCTGATTGCAGGGCACGCTCTGTTAATAAAGCGATACGTGGATCTAATAGTACAGTTAGTAAAATTGTTGCAAACCCGTTAACGAGACCAGAGGCTGTACTTGCATTCGTTGCATAAGTTGGATTTAAAAAAGACGCGTATAAAGCGGAGAGGACGCCTGCTGTATAGATTGCAGTAGCAAACATGTTAATGAGCATAATTCGCTTCGGGATGCCACCAATCCGCATCCGGTGGATCATTTCAAATTTAGGGAAACGTACATACTTTTTTGTGTATTTTAGTTTTTGTATGTTATTTGTTTTCATCATTTGAATGAAAGAACCATCTGTTTCAAAATTTTGAATGACATAGCCAAATAGTTTTGTGAGAGTTGGATATAAAAAGATTGCAAGTAATGTGCCGATAGAAGCCGCTAATAAAATAAGCCGAATGGTTCCTTCCATATCAATAGTAGTGTCTTGTTTGGCACGATCGACAATGCCGCCAAGTAAAAAAGCTTGTAGTAAGTTTGATGTTCTCGCAACGAGCAACACCATTCCAACTACGGATAACGCAACAGCGATCTTTTTTAAACGAACACCAGCAAGCCGAATACTATAAGAGCTTGTTTCGACTGCGTGAATTACAATTGTAAAAATCATAATGAAAATTAACTTTGTCGTCATAGTAAGTCACCATTTCTACCTTGTGGATGACCCCTCCTTAACATTCTAACGAGCTGTTTGAAGTTGGGGATTTTTGTTGGAGTACTGTTAAATTATTTCCATAATACATCATGAATAGATTTTTGTGTATAGGAATCTTTTGTACGAGTTCATATGAAGAACTAAAAAAGCAGCAACTACGTATATTGTGAAACATGTCGAAGATTTAAGATCTTTTTATACACGGAAAAATGAATGGAAACATGTGAAGTGAAAATGAAGATATTCTTTTGAAAATCCCTTGTTAACGAACATGATTTAAATACTGTTCGTTAACAAGGGATTTTTATGATGTAATAGAATATTAATAAATATGCTTTTTTTATTATTCATATTTTGTTAGAAAAGGAGGGAATCTGTCAGGATTTGAATGTAATGTGTACGCAAGAAACATATATTTCATTCGTTCGACAAATATTGTACATATGCAAGTTTGTTTATAAGAATGTATTAGAGATGAAGGGAAGAACAAAAAAGTTACGCTATAAAAAGATTGAATATTCAATAAAAATAAGCGCGAAAAGGGGGAAGACAATTGGAGTTAATCATTATTTTATTAGCACTGAGTATGCTCATGTTCGTTGCATACAGAGGGTTTTCCGTTATTCTATTTGCACCGATTTTTGCACTTTTCGCTGTGTTCTTAACAGAACCTAGTTTTGTGCTACCGTTCTTTTCAAATATTTTTATGGAGAAGATGGTAGGATTTATTAAGTTATATTTCCCTGTTTTCTTGCTCGGGGCGATTTTTGGTAAAGTAGTAGAAATGTCAGGTATTGCGGATTCAATTGCGAAAACAATTATTGAATTGGTGGGTGAAAAACGGACGATTTTGGCAATTGTATTGATGGGTGCTGTTTTAACGTATAGTGGTGTAAGTGTTTATGTTGTTGTGTTCGCTATTTATCCGTTTGCGGCAAAGCTGTTTCGCCAGGCGAATATTCCAAAACGTTTAATACCAGGAACTATTGTCCTTGGAGCTGTTACTTTTACGATGGATGCACTCCCTGGATCGCCGCAAATTCAAAATGTTATTCCGACAACGTTTTTTAAGACAGATATATATGCGGCGCCAATACTTGGGATACTAGGGGCGATTTTTGTTCTTACACTTGGTTTATTATATTTAGAAAGTCGTCGTAAGAAGGCGGAAGCGGCTGGGGAAGGATATTATGGATTTCAAGATGGAAATTCTGAAATGGCTGCAAGTATGGAGTTACAGCAAAACATAAAGTCCGAACGTCCAGCTGTTGAAATTACAAGAATACAGCAGGTTATAGCTTTTGTACCACTTATTTTAGTTGGAGTCATGAATAAATTTTTTACAATGGCAATTCCAACATGGTATCCAAATGGTTTTGATTTTTCTTTAATTGGAATGGAGGCATTTGGGAAGGTTGAACTGTCTGGAGTACTTGGTATATGGTCTGTAGAATTAGCGCTTATTATTGGTATTTTTACGACACTTTTATTATATTGGAAGCGGGTTGTGACAGGATTCCAAGCAGGGTTAAATACAAGTATTGGAGGAGCTTTGCTTGCAACAATGAATACAGGAGCAGAATTTGGATTTGGTGGAGTAATTGCAGCACTTCCAGGATTTGCGATTATCCGAGATAGTATTTCTACGACGTTTACAAATCCACTTGTGAACGGTGCTGTAACGACAAATATTCTTGCAGGTATTACAGGTTCAGCTTCAGGTGGGATGGGAATTGTTTTAAGTGCAATGGGAGATAAATTTATCGCTGCTGCAGACCAATATAATATTCCACTCGAAGTGATGCATCGCATTGTTTCTATGGCATCAGGAGGAATGGATACGTTGCCCCATAACGGAGCAATTATTACCATACTTACAGTTACAGGGCTAACGCATAAACAATCGTACCGTGACATATTTGCAGTTACGGTTTTAAAAACAATTGCTGTATTTTTAGTTATTGCATTTTATAGTATGACAGGAATTTATTAATAGGTTCCCCACATTTATTTTTTATGTAGAGAGGAAATTCCCGGTTAAAGTGGAATATTTATTGATAATTTATGATGTAAAATGTATACATCATAAAGGAGCATTAATATAGAAGGAGGGAATGTCTTGCAAGAAATAGCAGAGTTTCGTATGCCAAAGGTCGTATTATATGGAAGGAACTCACTTGAGAAATTAGGAGAACAAGCAATCCAGTATGGAAAGAAAGCTTTTATAATAAGCGATTCTATCATGGAGAAGCATGGTTATGTTGAAGCATGTGTGCAACAATTAAAAGCGAAGAAAATAGATGTCATCATATATGCAAATGTAAATGCAGAACCAACAAACATCCATATTTCGGAAGCGCTATCACTGTGTTTAAAAGGAGAATGTGATCTCATCATTGGCCTTGGCGGAGGAAGTTGTATTGATGCCGCAAAAGCTGTTGCTATGCTGTATACAAATGGGGGGGAGATTGAAGATTATACTCAAAATCAGATTATAGTAGAAAAATCTCCATTACCGCTTATTGCTATCCCAACAACTTCTGGTACAGGTTCAGAAGTTACAAGTGTCACTGTCATTACAAATACAGTGACAAATATAAAAATGATGATGAAACATCCATGTTTTACTCCACAAGTAGCGATTATCGATCCATTACTTACACGCTCTGTTCCACCTCATATGACTGCAGCAACAGGAATAGACGCATTATGTCATGCGATTGAAGCATATATTTCGCGGTTTGCACAGCCGCTTACGGATGTACTCGCACTTGCAGCAATTGGAACAATTATGAAATATCTTCGCATCGCATATGAAGATGGAGATCATATGGAAGCACGGGAAGCGATGATGATTGCTTCTTTGCAAGCAGGTGTAGCATTTACGAATGCATCCGTCACATTAGTTCACGGTATGTCTCGCCCGATTGGAGCGATGTTTCATGTTCCACATGGAATTTCAAATGCGATGTTACTACCTGCTATATTGGAATTTACGAAAGATTGTACAGTGAAGAGACTTGCAGAAATTGGTCGGGTGATCTGTCAAGATTTGAAAGCGTTGTCAGAAGAGGAGCTTGCAAATCTTGCGGTAAAAGAGGTAAAGCAACTCTGTTTCGATCTTCATATTCCTAATTTACGGGAATATGGGATACAGCAAACGGAATTTGAACATGTCATTTCGAAAATGGCAAAAGATGCACTTGCTAGTGGTAGTCCAAGTAATAACCCGCGGATTCCATCGTATCACGAAGTTATAAAGTTATATCGTATTTGTTATGATTATCGCTATGAAGATTCTACAAGCACTGTATAAGGAAGGAGGACAGTAAACAAAAAGATAGTGGCGTAGGGGGAGTTGCTTTGTTTCATGAACAAAGGGAAATAAGTTTGATTAAAATCAGAAAATTCTTTAAATATTTCCATGGAAATGAAAGGAGATAGAAAAGATGGAATTAGTCATCATTTTATTGGCACTTAGTATGCTTATGTTCGTTGCGTACAGAGGGTTTTCTGTTATTTTATTTGCTCCGATTTGCGCGCTGTTTGCCGTTTTATTAACAGAACCGAGTCATGTATTACCATTTTTCTCAAATATTTTTATGGAAAAAATGGTCGGCTTTATTAAATTATATTTTCCGGTTTTCTTGCTCGGTGCAATTTTTGGTAAAGTAGTAGAAATGTCAGGCATTGCAGAATCAATTGCGAAAACAATTATTCAAGTTGTTGGTGCGAAACGTTCTATGTTAGCGATTGTTCTGATGGGTGCAATTTTAACATATAGCGGTGTTAGCTTATTCGTTGTTGCCTTTGCAGTGTATCCATTTGCAGCTAATCTATTTCGGGAAGCAAATATTCCGAAGCGTCTTATTCCAGGAACAATTGCCCTTGGAGCGATGACGTTTACGATGGATGCACTTCCTGGAACACCACAAATTCAAAATGTTATTCCAACGCCATTTTTTAAAACAGATATTTATGCTGCTCCCTTTCTTGGAATTATTGGAGCAATCTTTGTTTTTCTTGTTGGTATATTGTACTTAGAAAGTCGTCGCCGAAAAGCGGAAGCAAGTGGAGAAGGGTATTACAGTTTTGAAGATGAAAATCCAGAAATGGCAGCATCAATTGAGTCAGAGCAACAAGTAAAGCAGTCTATTCAAGCTGCTGAAATTACGCCACTTCGTCAAGTGCTTGCTTTCGTACCGCTCGTTTTAGTAGGCGTTATGAATAAGGTGTTTACAGTGGCCATTCCAACGTGGTATCCAAATGGATTTGACTTTTCATCTATTGGATTAAAAACTTTTGGAAAAGTGGAACTGTCAGGTGTACTTGGTGTATGGTCTGTAGAACTAGCACTTTTAATGGGAATTATAACGACAATTATATTAAATTGGAAACGTTTATTCACAGGGTTTCAAGCGGGTTTAAATGCAAGCATTGGTGGTGCTCTGTTAGCAGCGATGAATACAGGAGCAGAATATGGTTTTGGTGGAGTAATCTCAGCACTTCCAGGATTTGGAGTGATTCGAGACAGTATTTCTACAACGTTTACAAATCCACTTGTAAACGGGGCTGTTACGACAAACGTTCTTGCGGGAATAACTGGATCAGCCTCAGGGGGGATGGGCATTGCGTTGAGTGCAATGTCAGAGAAGTATATTGCTGCAGCTGAGCAGTATAATATTCCATTTGAAGTCATGCATAGGGTTATTGCAATGGCATCTGGGGGAATGGATACATTACCGCATAACGGTGCAGTTATTACATTATTAGCGGTAACAGGATTAACACACAAACAATCGTATCGTGATATTTTTGCGATTACGATTATTAAAACAGTAGCTGTTTTCGTTGTGATTGGCGTGTATAGTTTGACAGGGCTTGTATAGAAAGTAAAAAGAAGAGAGAAAACTCTCTTCTTTTTTATGTTTACATAATATTATTATGTAAACAACGAAGGGTTATAGATAGAAAATGTTCAGAAAATATTTTATAATGTAAGTGGTTACAAAAAAGGGGGAGTATTATGTTTTCACTACAACCTATCGCCTTTGTACATAATGAAAGAATTACGCTAGAAGATGATTTATGGGGAGAGGTGCAATCTGTTATTGAGTTAACGGATTCTTTTGCAGAAGAAAGTATAGCTGGGATTGAAGGCTTTTCTCATATTGAAGTGATTTTTTATTTTCATAAAGTTACAGAGGAACAAATTCAATATATTGCTAGACATCCTCGAAATAATAATATGTATCCGAAAGTTGGTATTTTTGCACAAAGAGGAAAAAATCGTCCAAATAGATTAGGAGCGACGATTGTGAAAGTAGTAAGGCGAGAAGGAAAATGTATTGTGGTAGAAGGACTAGATGCAATTAATGGAACCCCTATTTTAGATATAAAGCCAGTTATGAAAGAATTTGTACCAACTGAAGAAATTATACAACCAGATTGGGCGACAGATCTTATGAAACAGTATTGGAAAGGGAGCGAAGAAAAGTGAAAATATATGAAGCAACGATTGAAGATTTAGAAGGAGTAGCATCCGCATTCAATAATTATCGTACATTTTATAGACAAGAATCGAATGTTGAAGCAGCAAAAACATTTTTACGTAAGCGTATAGAGCATAATGAATCAGTGATTTTTGTAGCCGTAGAAGATGGAGAGTACCTTGGATTTACGCAATTATATCCTTCTTTTTCTTCTATTTCAATGAAAGAACTATGGATATTGAATGATTTATTTGTACAAGAAGGTAATCGGGGATCAGGTATTGGAAAGAAACTATTAGAAGCAGCTAGGAATTTCGCCTTAGAAAATGGTGCAAAAGGATTGAAATTGCAGACAGAAATAGATAATATTGCAGCACAACGCTTATATGCTGAGAATGGTTATATGAGAGACAATCATTATTTTCATTATGAACTAACTTTCTAAAATCTATATAAATACAAATTAAAAAACCGACATAAAACCCTTCTTTTTAGGTGGGAGAGAGCATCTGGCCATGCATAGAAGCGGTCAGATCCTTTTCCTGCCCATGCCAAGTGAAAACAAAGAGAGAAAACGAGTGCAGGTCACCTATCCATAGCCACGGCTATATGTCGAAAAATCAAAATGGATTTATATATATCATATAAATAGAGGGAAGTATACAAACTGAACCCCATCATTCTTCATATAGGACTAGCGTGTAAGGCGAGGTATTTGCAATCTATTCATGTGAACCATTTAGATTTCTTCCGGTTATTGTACCGATTTCGAAAAATACGATGTACAATATTATTTGTGATTGCTAGTAGTAGAGAAAAAGCAATGCTATTTTTATAGCATTGCTTTTTCTTGTCGCAGTATCCAAGTAACAGCATCTTGAAAGTTCTCTGCGATATAATTTGGTTCAATATGTGCCCACTTGTCGCGATATGTATGTAATGCATCATGGCCAGCGCCAGTTTGAACTAATATTGTTGTCGCTTTAACATTGGCGCCAGCGACAATATCAGTCCACCGATCACCGATAACGATACAGTTTGTTAAGTCTAGATTATATTTTTCTGCTGCTTGCAAAAGCATACTAGTACTTGGTTTACGGCACTGACAGCCATCTCCATGTCGATGTGGGCAAAGATATATATCATCAAAACCAAATGTTTGTAACTCTTGTATAAAATCTTCTGCACTTGCTTTTCCATCGGCAATACCTGGTTGATTTGTAAAGGAGAAGAGCTTTATGTTCTGCTCTTTTAATGCATCTAACGCACCTTTTGTATAAGAGAACAGCTCGAATTCTCCTGGATAATGCACAGTTGCGTCTCCTCCAATTGTTCCATCACGGTCAATAAAAATAGCTTCTATGTTTTGTATATTTGTCATAGGGGAAGTTCCTTTCAGTGGGTCTGTTAAAAGTATTTTACAAATCGATATCCGTTTACTTCATAGCCTAATTTTTGATAGAAGGGATGAGCTTCTTTGCGTTGTGTACCACTAACAAGCCATGTCCCAATACAGCTTTGTTCCTTTGCTAATTGTTCTGCATAGTCCATTAAAATTTGTCCAATGCCTTTTCGGCGAGCTGTAGAATCAACGCTAATAATAGAAATCTCTCCATACCGCGTCACATCTTCGAGATTTTCACGTATTCGGAATCCAAGTAATCCAAATATAGAAGAATCTTCTTCATATACATAGAGGAAATCAAAAGGGCTAATTGCGACAAACTGCAAACGATTTTGCATATCAGCTTGTGAAATGTTTGAGCCTTTTAGCTCTTTTGTAAGGGAACATAGTGCTTCTATATCCTTTTCGGTTGCTGTTCGGATGTGTGGTGTCATAAAATCATCTCCATATGTAAAGGTATGTTTTCAATAACTCCAAACATTAAATATTCTGTTAAAATATATATTTTCCTGCAAATAAATAGTAATATTTATATAAATACAAATTAAAAAACCGGCATAAAACCCTTCTTTTTAGGTGGGAGAGAGCATCCGGCCATGCATAGAAGCGGTCAGATCCTTTTCCTGCTCCAGACATAGTGAAAACAAAGAGAGAAAACGAGTGCAGGTCACCTTTTGTTATCCATAGCCGCGGCTTATATGTCGAAAAATCAAAATGGATTTATATATTTAGCTGGATGTAAAAATGTTATTTTAGAAGAAAAATATGTTATGATTTTCCTGGTGATTATTGTAAGTGTTTAGAAAGCGAGGAATGAATTTGCTAGAAATAAATATTCGCTCAGCAGGCTATGACTCTGGTCAAACAACGATACAAAACATAGCATTTTCGGTTGGAAAAGGTGAGCTCGTTGCCCTTATAGGTGCGAATGGAGCAGGAAAGAGTACGACTATAAAATCCATATTAGGTCTGCTTGCTCATATGGATGGGACCGTTTCTTTCGGTGATAAAGAAAATCCGTATGCTTATGTGCCGGAAAATCCAACGTATTATGATTATTTAACGTTATGGGAGCATATTGAATTATTAATGGCTGCACGTGGTTGTGAAATAGGAACTTGGGAAGAGCGGGCAAGGGAGCTATTACATACATTTCGAATGGAAAAACATAAGCACGAATACTTATCGAAGTTTTCAAAAGGTATGAAACAAAAATCGATGTTAATTTTAGCTTTTTTAACAGAACCAGACTTTTATATTATTGATGAGCCGTTTATTGGATTAGATCCAGTTGCAACGCGGGAATTTTTAACTTTCCTATATAAAGAGAGGGAACGCGGGGCAGGTATTTTACTTTGTACGCACGTATTAGATACAGCAGAAAGAATATGTGAACGATTTTTACTCATTTCCGGAGGTGCGTTATTAGCAAACGGTAATTTACAGACGATTCAATCGTTAGCGGAAATGCCAGAAAGTTCATTATTAGATTGTTTTGATGCAATCGTAAGGCGGGAACAACATGATGAAACAACAATTTTATAAACGGTTATTTCACGAACTGCAAGGGAAGTGGAAATCGATTCGCTCCGTTACAGATTGGACAGTAGCATTATACTTTATTGTTCCTGCACTCGTATTTAGCGGCATATATTATCGTTCACTATGGATAAACGAGTTGTTTATTCAAGAAACGACATATTTTTTACTTGGCTTACTCGCTTTTTATTTTATTACATTTTCCAGAGGAACGCGCTCATTTTTTGAACAAGCAGATAGTTTGTTTTTAATTCAGCATCCTTCTCATATGAAAAAACTGATGAGGTATGGGACAATGTATACATTTGTTCGCATTAGCATAACAAATGTAATTGTGACAATGGCTATGCTACCTGTTTTTCTAAAAAACATGGATGCATCTATACTTCAAGTATTGTTATTTTGGCTATTTTTCACTGTTTTTCGATGTATGGTATCCCTATTGGTACGATATGCCGATGTGCGAATAGGGAAGCGCTGGGTGTTATGGATTGTAAAGAATGTATTATTTTTTAGCGGTTTAATTTGTTTTGGAAGTGGTATGTTATTTGTTTTCAAAAAGCCATTCTATACGATTCTATTTTTAATCGTTTTCGTTCTCATAAGTTTGCTACTGATAAAAGAAAAAATGAATTATCAGCGTTTCTTTTTCAAGGAAATTGAAAAGGAAAAGGCAGAAAGTATGCGTTGGACGATGGATATCATGAAGTTCAGTGGTCAAGTAACGAAACCGAGTAACAGTTCAAAGCCATGGCTTTTTCCGCGTTCGAAATATATACTTAGGAAAAATCCGGATTCACGTATCATTGAATCATTTTTAAAAGAATATTTTCGCTCAGGGTCTTCTTTAAGTTTTTATATCAAAATTATTTTTATTAGTGCAGCATCTGTAAAAATAGCTCCATGGTGGATTGCGCTTATTATCGTTGTTTTTTCTTGTGTCGCAATTGCTCGTTACTCTGGCGATCAGTGGAATGAGTTTGCGAAAAAAATGTTCCTTCAATTATATTGTGAACAAGGAAAGTTGTTATGGCTAAAAGGGAAAGCAGAGATGTATTTGTTTCTGCCGGCCCTTTTAACATATGGTACGGTTATACTTGCACAGTTTTATTTACTTCCGGCAATAATCATTGGGATCATATTGGTGATTCTAGTAGGATGGATTGTATTTATGCCCTAAAAAAAGAGCCATTGGGCTCTTTTTAGTCCGTAATCGATTGATGAATAAAATATAAGAGAACAACAATGCTCACGATGGAGTAAATAACATCAAGGCTCAACGAAATTCCTCCTCACTATACGTATGTTCCTATTATATGAAATCTTACTACTACGTATTCAAATGAAAAAAATGTGAACGTTAACAAATTTGTAAAGTGCAAAAATTAACATCATTTTGTATAATAGAAGAAACAACAACGGTTATGAAAATATAAGTAGTGAAAGAGGAGAGAATAAAATGCCAAATTGGTTTAAAAAGACGTTAGTCACATTAATTACCGTATTTACGTTTGGCTTAGTGACGCCTCCTTCTATTTTGCTTGATAATGCAAAAGCGGACAAGCCTACAAGACAGCAAAATCTAGAGCAGACGTCATATACGTATGAAGACAAAAACGAAGAGCTAACAGCGAATGATTTTCTCACCTATGCAATGCAGGAAGCTGAGAGACAATCGATGCAGAAATTTGGAACTAAAATCGGACCTGTAATTGAAGATGAATTTAAAGATATTATTTTACCCAAAATAGAAGAGGCAATTGAAGAACTTGCAACTGATGTACCAGAAGGTTCGTTACAATCATTAGCAATTTCACAAAGGCCAGCAGGTGGAAACAACGAAAAGATTTTTCACGTTTATGATACAAAAACAGGAAGCGACTTACTTCGTTTCCATGTAAGACGAGATCACCCACCGCAAGATGGATATTATTTTAATTTCCATTATCATCGTTACGATGATGGATATACAGGACATCACGAACTAGGAAATATTTATTGGAATACAAATATGCCGCCGCAATGGCTGTCTTAATGAAAAAGAACAAGGGAATTTTCCTTGTTCTTTTTTTGTAAAATACAGCACTTACTTAAGAGGTTATATGGGAAAGGACAAGAATGTGTAAAGCCTGTTTAGTTGTCATAGCAGCGCCACAAATATTGGGTGAAATGATAGAACGACTTTATGTTGTTTTAGAGGATCACAAAAATTTTGAATTACTCAAGCCGAAGTGGTTTCAACCAGAAATGGTGTTAGATTAATAGGGGAATGATGTTTTGTAAATGACCTTCAATAAACATTTATATAGCAGAAAGAGCACCAATTTGGTGCTCTTTCTTTGTAATAAGGATGCTATTCTTTCTTAGCGTATCTCAGATTGAAGATACGTTCCCTATTTAATCTTTGTAAATGTAAGAGGCTGTGTACTCAACATGACAGGTAAGTGTAATTGCACCTTTTCTAAGCTACCGTCTGTGCTCATTTCGTATGCAAGCATTACCTTTGGTTCATTTTGAAAGGCGTTCCAAGTTGTGCTGAACATATCATAGTGATAGTGATTCATTACAACATCAAACGATTCAAACCGTAAATGTAAATTATCATTTTGTTTATATACTTCAAGCGTTCCATATGCAGGATGTTGAAATGTCCCAGTGTAGTCTTCTAAGGAATGAGAAGGTTTTGTCTCCTTAATTTGCTCTGGAAGTGATTGGGTTATTCCTTTCATCATCTCTTTCATTTTAGCAGTGTCTTCTAGAGCGCGCTTATGCCAGTCAATGGTTTCTAATCCGAGGAGTTCGTCATAGATTTGATTTGCGAGATAACTAGGGAGTAATGTAGTTCCAGAGTTAGTTAATATGACAAGTCCTATATTTTCTTTTGGAATGAATGAGACAAATGCAGAAAATCCATCGATACCTCCGCTGTGATGAATCACTTTATAACCACGGTAGGCACTAATGAACCAACCAAGACCATAACTATTCAATGGTGATTCAGGTGTTGATAAAAGTGGCTGGTCAGGAATTGTGTTGTGTGGCGTATACATTTGTTGTAGTAATTCGGGAGATAGTAATTCATGCTCTCCGTTTTTTCCTTGATTAAGATGGAAAAGTACCCAATTTGCCATATCTTCAATTGTAGAATTAATGCATCCAGCAGCTCCTACTGTATCAAGGTTACGGAATGGTACTTCTTTTATTTTTCCATCGTTCTCAACGTAAGGCAATGCATAGTCATTCGTATTTTGTGAGTCTGTCACAGAGAAGTTTGTTTGTTCCATTTGAAGTGGTTCTAAAATATGTTCTTTTGCATATTGCTCCCATGTTTGATTTGTAATGTTTTCTACAATATAGCTAATTGTTGCATACATTAAGTTGTTATATAAGAAAGCCGTGCGAAATGGTGCATCAAGTGGTAAATGTTTTATTTTTTCAACAAGTTCTTTTCGAGTTAAGGAAGAATTATACCAAAGAGCATCATGGCGATTTACTCCAGAGCGGTGAGAAGCTAAATCCCGCGCTGTAATTTGCGAGCTTGCAAATACATCGGATAAAGAGAAGGAAGGGATATAAGATTGAACAGGAGTATCCCAATCAAACTTTTTTTGTTGTGCTAATAAGCTTAAAGAAAGTGTACCAAATGCTTTTGTGGCAGAGCCGATTGCAAAACGTGTTTGAGGTGTAACAAGTTCTTTCTTTTCTAAATTACGATAGCCAAATCCTTCTGAAACAATGACTTTTCCATCCTTTATAATTGCTACAGCAGCACCTGGAACGTGTAAATCTTCCATCATTTTTTCAATTGTTGTTTGGAATGTACTGACAAGGGGAGTTTCAATTTTAGACATGTTTCTAACCTCCAGATATGATTTATACTTCCGCACTATACTTTCTTGGAGAGGGAATGAAAAACCTTTCAAAGTATGAAAAGTTAAGAATTTTGTAAGGTTTATCCCGCATTAACGGGCAGTAATACCCTCGCCTCAAGATTCTAAGGAAACCAAAGAAGATAGGCGGGGGATAAACTGCCTGTAAAAGCCCGATTGGTGAAGGCTAATAATCAGTGGGGAATGAAGAAAACCCCCGCTGATTAAAGTTTCACTTTATTAATATTGATATTCCGCATTAGATTTTTGTTAATACTTACTATATTGAAATGTTTTTTAATAAAAGATATCAGGGATTTTGAATGCAGAATTATTTTTTGTATGATAAACTCCATATAGGAAAAAGATGCGAAAGAGGGTTTTCTTACATATGAAACATGCAGAATATGAATACTTAAATATGTGTCGTCACGTTATGGAACATGGTACAAAAAAGGAAGATCGTACAGGAACAGGTACTGTGTCTGTATTTGGATATCAAATGCGTTTTGATCTTAGCAAAGGGTTTCCGTTACTTACGACAAAACGTGTACCTTTTCGCCTTGTAGCGAGTGAATTGCTTTGGTTTATGAAAGGTGATACAAATATCCGCTATTTACTTCAAAATAACAATAATATTTGGAATGAATGGGCGTTTAAAAGCTGGGTAGAAAGCGATGCATATACAGGTCCGGATATGACAGACTTTGGACTTCGCTCTCAGCAAGATGAAGAATTTAAGAAGCAGTATGAAGAGCAAATGGAATTGTTTAAAAAGAGCGTATTAGAAGATGATGATTTTGCGAAGCAATATGGTTATTTAGGAGATGTGTACGGAAAACAGTGGCGTGCATGGAAAACGACAGCAGGAGAAACAATCGATCAGTTAAAAGATGTAATTGATATGATTAAGAAAACACCAGATTCTCGTCGTTTACTTGTATCCGCATGGAATCCTGAAGATGTACCAAGTATGGCTCTGCCTCCTTGTCATACATTATTCCAATTTTACGTAGCAGATGGAAAACTATCATGTCAGCTCTATCAACGTAGTGGTGACATTTTCCTTGGCATTCCTTTTAACATTGCAAGCTATTCGTTATTAACACATTTAATTGCACATGAATGTGGTTTAGAAGTTGGAGAATTTGTTCATACGATCGGAGACGCTCACATTTACACAAATCATTTTGAACAAGTGGAAAAGCAATTAGCGCGTGAACCACGTTCATTTCCAACGTTAACATTAAATCCAGATGTGAAATCTGTTTTTGATTTTGAAATGGATGACTTAGTATTAGAAGGATATGATCCGCATCCGGCAATTAAAGCGCCTGTTGCAGTATAATCGTAGAAGGAGGAGAAAAAATGATTATTTCATTTATGGTCGCAATGGATGAAAATCGTGTTATTGGTAAAGATAATGCGTTACCTTGGCGTTTACCAAGTGAGTTACAGTATGTTAAGAAAATAACAATGGGACACCCGCTTATTATGGGAAGAAAAAACTATGAGTCGATTGGAAGACCATTACCTGGTAGACGTAATATTATTGTAACGCGTGATACGAATTATCATGTGGAAGGCTGTGAAATTGCACATTCAGTCCAAGAAGTATTCGAGCTCTGTAAAAATGAAGAAGAAATTTTCATTTTTGGTGGGGAGCAAATTTATCAATTATTTTTACCGTATGCGGAACGGTTATATATTACAAAGATTCATTATGCGTTTGAAGGAGATACATTCTTCCCAGAAATCAATATGGAAGAGTGGAAGGAAGTATTTGTGGAAAAAGGAATTACCGATGAAAAGAATCCGTATACATACTACTACCACATATACGAAAAACAACAATAAATGAGAAGATTGGTATGCATTCATACCAATCTTTTTTTTGTTAGAAACTGTATATTAGGAACATGGGATGTTATACTGAGAAATGAATGTTGTAATGTGTTGAGTCGCTTTATAAACAATTCCACAAAAAAGAAAACTGTATTATAATTTCTTTGATAAGGTGAAGGAGGAGAATCAGTTGAAAAAAATATGGGGACTACTGCTTCTTTGTATCGCACTCGTTTTAGTCGGCTGCGGTAAAGAAGAAACGCCAGAGCAAGCATTTGATACATACACGAAAGCATGGAATAAACAAAAATTTGCAGAGATGTATAATCAGCTGTCAGAAAATGCGAAAAAATCTATTTCAAAGAAAGAGTTTACTGAGAAATATGAAAAGATTTATGCAGGAATTGAAGTCAAAAATTTGAAAGTCGAAGCAGAAAAAGTAAAAGAGGATACAAAAGAAAAAGGGCCAATCCCTTTTAAAGTTAGTATGGATACAGTAGGTGGGAAAATTTCATTTGCACAGGAAGCGAAGCTTGTGAAAGAAAAAGATGGAGATAAAGAATCTTGGAAAATAGATTGGACTCCTGAATTTATTTTCCCAGGTATGACAAAAGATAGTAAAATCCGTATGCAAACGTTCCAAGCAAAACGCGGTGAACTATATGATCGCAACGGAAATGGTTTAGCGACAAACGGAAAAGCATCTGAAATTGGAATTATTCCTGGTAAATTAGGAGATGCAGCGCCGCAAACGAAAGAAACAGTTGCTAAACTGCTCAATATGTCTGTAGAAGAGATTGATCAAAAACTTGCAGCAAAATGGGTGAAACCAGATTATTTCGTACCAATTGGGATTCTGCAAGATGGTGCAGCACAAAATGATTATCTTGCCATGGAGGGTGTTTCGACTCGACCAGTAACAGTGCGTACCTATCCATTAGGAGAAGCCGCAGCGCATTTAACAGGTTATGTTGGTAAAGTAAATGCGGAAGATTTGAAAACGCTCCAGAAAAAAGGTTATCAAGCAGATGATCCAGTTGGAAAAGCTGGTTTAGAGCAAGTGTTTGAAGACAAGCTACGCGGTGAAAAGGGTGGCCGTGTCTTTATGGAAGATGAAAAAGGGAGAGAAATAAAAAATTTAGCGAAAACAGAAGAGAAAGATGGAGAAAACATTACGCTAACAATTGATGGTACTCTACAAGAAAGAATCTTTAACGAAATGAAGGGTGAAGCAGGTTCAAGTGCAGCGATAAATCCACAAACAGGTGAAACATTAGCACTTGTAAGCAGCCCGGCCTATAATCCAAATGTGATAGTAAGGGGTGCTTCGAAAGCACAGCGTGAAGCATGGAGTAATGATCTGAAAAAACCAATGACGAACCGTTTTACACAAGCAACTGCTCCAGGATCTGTTTTCAAACCAATTACAGGTGCAATTGGTCTTGAAACGAAAGTAATTAATCCGAAAGAAGAATTGAAAATTGAAGGATTACAGTGGACAAAAGATTCTTCTTGGGGTAACTACTATGTGACACGGGTAAAAGATGCCAGCCCAATTGATTTTGATAAAGCAATGAAGTATTCAGATAATATTTACTTTGCACAAGAAGCATTAAAAATTGGAAAAGATAAATTTACAAGCGAAGCGAAGAAATTCGGATTTGATGAAAAATTACCAATCGAATATGGATTCCCTGTTTCAAAAATTGCAACAGATGGTATTAAAAATGATATTCAACTTGCTGATACGGGATATGGACAAGGTCAAGTTTTAATGACACCTCTTCATTTAGCTTTAACATATGCGCCGATTGTAAATGAAGGGAATATCCCTTCTCCTCATCTCCTAAAAGAGGAGAAACAAGCGAAACCTTGGAAAGAAAATGTCGTTTCTAAAGACAATCAAGATATATTAAAAAATGCGTTAATAAAGGTAATCAATGATCCAGAGGGTACAGGGAAAATTGCGAAGATTGATGGAATGACTCTTGCCGGTAAAACTGGAACCGCTGAATTAAAAGAATCAAAAGAAGCGAATGGAAAAGAGCTTGGTTGGTTTGCTGCTTTTGATGCGAATGCACCGAATATGGTTGTTACGATGATGATTGAAGATGTGAAAGGTAGAGGTGGAAGTAACATCCCTGCTGAAAAAGTAAAACATGTATTTCAAAAGTAATATTAAATAAGGAAGCTATCTCTATTAAAAAGAGATAGCTTTTTTCTATTATTAATAAAGGATAGAAACATATAACGTACATTTTTATTTACTTACGAAAAAAAAAGTAGCTATTTTTTATTGACAAAAAATAATTATTTTTATATCATTACTTACGTAAGGTAAGTAATTTACTTTTTAATAAATAATCTCAAAACAAAGATATTAACAACAAGAAAAAAGGGAGCGAATATAATGACTAAAGTACTATTTATTACAGCAAATCCAAATTCAGCAGAAGCATCATTCAGCGTAGCGGTAGGAGAAGCTTTTATCGAAGCTTACAAACAAGGAAATCCAACAGATGAAGTTGTAACAATTGATCTATTCAATACAACTGTACCAGCAATTGACGCTGAAGTACTTGCAGCATGGGGCAAATTTGCAGCAGGTGAAGGCTTTGAAACATTAAGTGAAAGCCAACAACAAAAAATTGCAGCAATGAACACAAACTTAGAAACATTTATGCATGCAGATCGTTATGTTTTCGTAACACCAATGTGGAACTTCAGCTACCCACCAGTAGTAAAAGCATACTTAGATAACTTATCTATCGCAGGTAAAACATTTAAATATACTGAAAATGGACCGGTTGGTTTACTAGAAGGCAAAAAAGCATTTCACATTCAAGCTACAGGCGGCGTTTACTCTGAAGGACCATACGCAGCGATGGACTTCGGCCGTAACCACTTAAAAGCATTACTAGGCTTTATGGGTGTATCTGATGTAGACTACCTTGCAATTGAAGGTATGAGCGCAAACCCTGAAAAAGCACCAGAAATTAAAGAAGCAGCAATTGAAAAAGCACGCGAACTAGCAAAACGCTTCTAATATAGAAAACTCAAAAATATCCAAACGTTTGTCGTTTGGATATTTTTTCTTTTTTTTCCTTCGCTTGTTTAGTATAATGAAGGACGGAATGAGAATAGGTGGGGGTTCTATATGATTCAAACATTTTTTAAAATCTTTTATTTAATCTTAATTGTAATTGGTATTACACCGCGGTTACGGCGTATAAAACGTAAAGCACATACAATTTCGCCACAAGAAAAAGATCGTCTTGTGTATAAAACAACGAACTGGTTTGGAAAGAAAATGGTTCGTGTAGCAGGCTCAACAGTACAAGTGAATGGACTTGAAAATGTACCACAAGATAAGCCAGTACTTGTTGTAAGTAACCACCAAAGTAATATGGATATTCCGGTCTTACTAGGTTATTTAAATAAGCCAATCGGATTCGTTTCGAAAGCGGAAATTAAAAAGTTTCCACTTGTACCAACGTGGATGGAATTGATGAATTGCGTGTTTATGGAGCGCAACAATCGCCGTCAATCCTTGCAAGCTATTAAAGATGGAATTGAATTACTCAAGAATGGTCATTCTATCGTTATTTTCCCAGAAGGAACCCGTAGCAAGGGTAATGAAATGGGAGAATTTAAAGCTGGAAGTTTTCACCTTGCTGTAAAAGCAGGTGTAGCAATTTTACCAGTAACAGTGAACGGGACATACAACATGTTTGAAGCGAACGGTAATCGAATGAAACCAGCTAATGCAACGGTAACGATTTCGAAACCAATTACAGCTGAGCAATATGAAAGTATGGATATTAAAGAATTAA
Organism: Bacillus sp. DX4.1; assembly: GCF_030348195.1. NCBI lineage: Bacteria > Bacillati > Bacillota > Bacilli > Caryophanales > Bacillaceae > Bacillus > Bacillus sp. DX4.1. The sequence goes on from NZ_JAUCFT010000008.1 coordinate 2,256,320, forward strand.
CAAAGTATACACAAGATGTTATTGCAGCTCAGTTACATAAGTAATAAAAAGGTCTCAGCTATGAAAAGCTGAGACCTTTTTTTATGCGACTGGTAATACGTAAAATAATACGCAGAAAAACAGCATAGTACTACCGCCTAGTACAAATAGATGCCAAATCGCATGGTTAAACGGAAGTTTCTCCCAAAGAAAGAAGATCGCTCCGACCGAGTATAAAATTCCACCGATTAAGAGGAGGGAAAATCCATGCCCTGCTAAATTTGCATACAGTGGTTTAATTGCAACGATAATAAGCCAGCCCATCAGGAGATAGAACAGTGTCGATAGTTTAATGAATCTGCGTACAAAAAATATTTTAAAGATAATTCCTGCAATTGCCAGCGTCCAAATAATTGCAAGTAATGTCCAGCCAAGAGGGCCGCGCAGTGTGATCAGTAAGAATGGTGTATATGTGCCAGCGATTAATAAATAAATGGCAGAATGATCTAAAATCGTAAATAACTTTTCTACTTTTGGATGATGAATGCTATGCAATAGCGTCGAAAATAAATAGAGTAGGAACATGCTAACACCGTACACTGTAAAGGCGACAATGGCTGATGCTGTCCCATGTTTTGAAGCATGAATAATTAAGATAATTAAAGCGGGAATACTTAAAATGGCACCAATGCCATGTGTAATCGCATTTGCAATTTCTTCTTTTACGAATTGTGTCATTCGTGTTAGTTTTTGAGTCATGATTCGACTCCCTTCTTGTTTGATGAAATAAGGCTCATTTTTCTTTTACCATATCATATTAAGAAGGGATAGAAAATGAAAATTGTTTAAATAGCATATTTTCTAATTTTTTCGATAAAAGATAACGGATACATTGACGTTTACAAACTTTTTTGACAAAATGAAATTAAGTGAGATTAAGGGGGAAGTCATATGCCAAACATTGGGGTTCCAGGTTTAATATTAATTTTAGTACTCGCTTTAATTATTTTCGGTCCTAAAAAGTTACCTGAAATCGGACGAGCATTGGGAGAAACGTTAAAAGAATTTAAAAAGTCTGCAAAAGGTTTACATGATGATACGGATGAAAAGAAATAAATTTCACTAGATTATTGTGTGTTTATGGCTTGTAGTGAGTAGGAAATGTGGTGATATGAGTGAACAATCAAGAAATGAGTGTAACAGAGCATCTTGGTGAGTTAAGAAAACGACTCATTATAACAGCACTGACGTTTCTGTTTTTTATTATCATTGGCTTTTCATTTACGAAAGAGATTTATAATTTTATCGTAAAAGATTTAACTATGAAATTAACAGTTTTAGGCCCGAGTGATATTTTATGGATTTATTTTGTAATTGCGGCGGTTTTTTCGATCGTATGCACAATACCAATTGCAGCATTGCAAATTTGGTTATTTGTAAAACCAGCACTACATCCGCATGAACGAAAAATGACGATTCTTTATATACCGGCATTATTTCTATTGTTTATTGGAGGGCTTTGCTTCGGTTATTTTCTAATTTTGCCATTTGTTTTACAATTTTTAATTAGTCTTGGTGATGAAATGTTTCAAACAATGTTTACGACGGAGAAGTATTTTTCATTTGTTATGAATATGACGGTGCCGTTTGCAGTGATTTTTGAACTCCCAGTCGTTGCAATGTTTTTAACAAGCATAGGTGTTCTTAATCCAATTGCACTACAAAAGGTGAGAAGGTATGCGTATTTTATTTTAATTGTTATCGCTGTTTGTATTACACCGCCAGACTTTATCTCTGATTTTTCAGTAGCAATTCCACTTCTTGTAATTTATGAATTAAGTATTACAGCTTCGAAGATCGTATATAAACGAAAAATGAAACGAGAAATGGAAACAGAATCAAAAAGTGCCTCATTATGAAGGCGCTTTTTTTATTTATTTGTTATACTATGCTTGTAAACGTATACAATATAAAGAAGAAAAAAATTATACAATCTCCAAAATTTAGACAAACTTTTCACCTTTGTCGGTTTATACTAATTTTATAAATCCAATAAAAAAGAGGATTGATATCGTGATTATGAAAAGTTTTTACTTCACTCATTCAACGGGGGCATGTGTCAAAATATTTGAGATCCCCGTCCTACAAACACAGCATCCATTAGCGTTTCTGATTCAGTCACGTCTTCAGCTATTCATTGCCAAAATTCAAAAACAAAAACAACCGAGATTTGCATATTCATTTCGAGAATATTTGCAAAGTTGCTTAAAGTGGAATGATTATTCGAATGTGTATAAAACAAATACGCTTGAAAAAAATGCGTAGTGGGAAATATGGACAGAGCAATGTGCTCTGTCATTTTCTTTTTTGACATAAAAACAAAAGATTTTTTCCGAAAATAGCGTCAAACTGTTGAAAGCGGTGTGAATACTAGTATAATAGCAGGGAGAGCGTATTGGAAAGGGAAGAAGTAAAATATGCAAAAAATTAAAATTGTTACAGACTCAACAGTGGATTTATCACAAGATGTGATTGAAAAATATGATATTCATGTTATCCCATTATCCATTTCTGTAAATGGAAGCACGTACTTAGATCGTGTTGATTTACAACCAGATGAATTTATTGAAGAAATGCAAAAGTCAGAAGAATTACCAAAAACATCACAACCAGCAGTCGGATCGTTTGTTGAAATGTATAATCGTTTAGGAGAGGACGGTAGTCAAGTCCTTTCAATCCACTTAACAAATGGTTTAAGCGGTTCGGTTGCAACAGCAAACACTGCAGCAACAATGACAGATACAAAAGTTACAGTAGTAGATTCATTGTTCATCTCGCATGCTTTAGCATACCAAGTAATCGAAGCAGCAAAGATGGCACACGAAGGAAGAGCTTTAGAGGATATTTTAAATCGTGTTGAAGAAGTACGAAAAAATACTCGTCTATTTGTAGTTGTTGATACGTTGGAAAATCTTGTAAAGGGTGGCCGGATCGGAAAAGGAAAAGCGATGATTGGTTCTTTACTAAATATTAAGCCAATTGCAGCTATTGAAGACGGTGTCTATAATCCAGTTGCAAAAGTACGTAGCCAAGGTCAAATTGTAAAAACATTAATGAAAATGTTTGAGGAAGATACGGCTGGTAAAACAGTAAAGGCAGTAGCTGTGCCACATGCAAAAGCGTTGCCATTAGCACAAAAAATGAAGGAAGCCGTTGAAAAAATAAGTGGTTTTACACAAACAGAAATTTTCTTTACAACACCTGTTATTAGTACACATACTGGTGTAGGCGCAATTGGATTTTCTTATTTTGCTGAATAATTGATTCATACAGATAACACCTTTCCCCTTTTGGTTTGATATATATCACGCACAAAAGGGGAAAGGTGTTATGCGTTTACGTGCTCTTTTTTCAACTCTTTTTTTTCAGAATGTGTATTGACCGGAATATATGTTTGACCAAGAAACAAAACATGAAGTTGTTCCCATGGTAACATGCGCAAATTCCAATTGTTGCGAAGGCGTGTAATCGCTTCTTTTGGCGTTTCATCTGCGAGTGCAAATGTACCGTAATGCATTGGAATAAAATGTGTTGCCTTTACATCTAGAAATGCTTGCACAGCTTCTTCTGGTGAAACATGAGATACTTTCATAAACCATTCCGGTTCATATGCACCGATGGGCATTAAAGCGATATCAATAGAAAAACGTTCTCCGATTTCTTTAAATCCTTTAAAATAGCCGCTATCACCACAGAAATAAATCGTTTCATTTGTTGTTTTATTATCAATAACCCATCCTCCCCAGTGGGAAGAATTCATATCAAATAACGATCTTCTCGTCCAATGCTGAGAAGGTACAAAGTGAAAGTGTACATCATCTATTTTTGTTGACTCCCACCAATTATATTCTTCTACTCGTATAAATTTTTTTCGTAAAAATAATTTTTTCAACCCAGCGGGTACTAAATATAAAACATCAGAACCGAGCTGACGGAGTGTAGAAAAGTCTAAATGGTCATAGTGACCGTGTGAAATGAGGACGACATCAATGTTGGGTAAATCTTGTAGTGTAAGCCCGGGCTCAGTAAGTCGTGGAACGAGCTTTATTTTCTTTGACCAAACTGGGTCTGTTAATATATTCAGTCCATTTGTTTGTATGAAAAAAGTTGAATGTCCTACCCATGTAACGGTTGTCTTATTATCATTATTTCGTAAAAAATCAGCTTGTTTGACAGGTGATTGTTCTACTAGGAAAGAAAAATCTTTCTGGTTTTGTTTTCGTTCTTTACGCCATCGTAAAAATGCACGAAGTGTTTTTTTTGTACTAACATTATCCATGTTCTCATAACGCTTTGCCATGAATATCACCCCACTTAAAATCTCTGTATTTGTATTGTACCGAAATGTTGTAAAGGAAAAAAGCGAGAAAAATTGATTAACTATTAAAAAAATGTAAAAAATAGCACGTATGTCTTTACAAAGTTAGATAAGGATTAATAATGGTTCGTGTGAGGAGAAACCATTCTTACCATCATGTAAAAAAGGTGAAGGAAATGAGTGAGGAGACTATATAATTATGAAGCATTGACTCGTTTGTCTAGTTATTGGCTCATCAGAACTGAGAAGGAGTCCTGAATTCGTACGATTTGGTGAACAAATGGGATAAACAATTTTCTCGTAGTGTTTACTTTTGTTATGATAAACATAAATCACATATTTAGAGAAAGAGAAAAGAGGTTTGAAAATGAAGCGTTATCAAAAGTTAATGGGTCTCTTAGTTATTTTTTGTTTTGTTGTATTAGCGGGATGTACTTCAGGTCCAAAATTACGAGATGCATTGAATTGGGATTTAGAAAGTTTTCAATACATAAATCAAGATGGTAAAAAATTTGGAACAAAAGATTTGAAAGGAAAAGTATGGGTCGCTAATTTTATGTTTACAAATTGCAAAACAGTATGTCCACCGATGACGGCAAATATGGCGCAATTGCAAAAAAGGGCGAAAGAACAAAAATTAGATGTTCAATTTGTTTCATTTAGCGTTGATCCAGAAGTTGATAAGCCAGAGAATTTAAAAGCTTTCATACAAAAATTCACAGAAGATACGAGTAATTGGAACTTGCTAACAGGATACTCATTGGAAGATATTAAAAAGTTTTCAAAGGAAAATTTCCAAGCGCTTGTTGATAAGCCTGATAATACGGATCAAGTTATGCATGGCACGTCATTTTATTTAATAGATCAAGATGGAAAAGTAATGAAGAAGTATAGCGGAATTAGTAATACACCATATGATGATATTCTGCGTGATATAAAACGATTAGAGCGATAAAAAGAAGGATGCCGGCAGCATCCTTCTTTTTGTTTCCTACAAATTTTAGGGTTTATTTTATTGTTGACGTATGTTCACTAAATTTATCCCGCATTAACGGGCTGTAAAACTCCCACCTCAAAACTTGAGGATTACAAAGAAGTTTAGGTGGGAGATAAACAGCCCGTAAAAGCCCGATTGGTTCAACTAATAATCAGTGGGGGATGAAGAAAACCCCCACTGATTAAAGTTTCACTTTATCCCGCTATTTGTGGGCAGTAATACTCCCACTTTAAAGTGCTGCAAGAAGCAAAGAAGTTAGGTGGGAGGGAACTGCCCGTAAAAGCCCGATTCGTTTAACTAATGGTCAGTGAGGATGAAGCCAAGCCCCCACTGATCAAAGTTTCACTTTATAAGAACCGTTAATCTATGGATAAAATATCATGTTGCTGTGGAAGTTTTGGTGCGCGAATTTCTAAAATGCCATTTTCATAGGAAGCTTTTGCAACTTTTTTATTAATTAAATACGGTAATTTGATCATACGAGAAGCTTCTGACATGGAGCGCTCACGACGATAGTAATTAGGGGATTCTTCCTCTTTTGCTTCTTCTAATATGTCTTCTTTTACCGAGATTTTTAAGTATTCGCTTTGTATTTCAATTTGAATTTGTTCTTTATGAATGCCTGGGAGTTCAGCTTTTATGACAAGGTCTTCATCCACTTCATATAAATCTACAGGGAATGTTAATAAACGATTCCCTTTTTGGAAAAAGTGATTCATATCAGCAATTACATCCCGAAGTGGTGTTTGCTCAAAAAAATCATCAATTTGTTTCAAGTAACTGCGGATGGGTGGACGCGATGAGGATTCTTTCTTTTCATCACTCATGATTTTTCCTCCTAGAAATCAATTTGAAATATCATATGACAAAAGTGTCTAAATGTGAGTGCCTATTTTTCTGGTTCAAAAGAAATTTCTGAGAGAAATGTGCGGGAGAGCGTTTTTTTTATTGTTTTTGTCGCCATATTGAGCTGATTATGCTAGTATAAATAGGGTTGATATAGTAGTATAGAATCAGAATGAGAACTGAAAGAGGGTAAGAAGTATGTGTGGTTTTGTAGGATGTTTATGTGAAAACCCTAGAGAGTTTTCAGCAGAAGAAAAACATCAATTTGAAAATATGAATACGATTATCTTTCACCGTGGTCCGGATGACGAAGGATATTTTCGTGATGAACATGTACAATTAGGCTTCCGCCGTTTAAGTATCATTGACTTAGAGGCAGGACATCAGCCGCTAACTTATGAAAATGATCGATATGTAATTATTTTTAATGGTGAAATTTACAACTATGTAGAATTACGTGAAATGTTACTTGAAAAAGGAGCAACGTTTGCAACGCAATCAGATACAGAAGTAATTATTGCTTTGTATGCTCATATGAAAGAAAAATGTGTAGATTATCTTCGTGGTATGTTTGCATTTATGATTTGGGACCGTGAAGAGAAGAAACTTTTCGGTGCACGTGACCATTTTGGTATTAAACCACTGTACATTGCACAGCAAGGTGATACAACATTCTTTGCATCTGAAAAGAAAAGTATTATGCACGTGATGCAAGATAAAGGAGTAAATCCAACTTCTCTGCAACATTACTTTACGTATCAATATGGGCCAGAACCTGAAACATTAACAGTTGATATTAACAAAATTGAGCCGGGTCATTATTTCGTAAAAGAAATCGGTAAAGAGATGGAAATTCATCGCTACTGGCAACCGTATTTCAATGCTTCAAGTGCAACGAAAGAAGAGCACATTCAAGCGATTCGCGACGTATTATATGATTCTGTAAAAGTGCATATGCGTAGTGACGTACCAGTAGGTTCATTCTTATCTGGTGGTATTGATTCTTCGATTATCGCGTCTATCGCAAGAGAGATGAATCCAAATCTTCTAACATTCTCTGTTGGTTTCGAGCGCCGCGGCTTCAGCGAAGTTGATGTAGCAAAAGAAACAGCAGAAAAACTAGGTGTAACAAACCATAGTGTCTTCATTACAGCGAAAGAATTCATGAATGAATTCCCGAAAATTATGTGGCATATGGATGATCCTTTAGCTGATCCAGCTGCTGTGCCATTATACTTTGTTGCGAAAGAAGCACGTAAGCATGTAACAGTTGTTCTTTCAGGTGAAGGTGCGGACGAGCTGTTTGGTGGATATAATATTTATCGTGAGCCAAACTCTCTAAAAATGTTCTCTTACATTCCTACGCCAGGAAAGAGCGTTTTAAAAGCATTAAGCGGTGCTTTAAAAGAAGGATTTAAAGGAAAAAGCTTCTTAGAGCGTGGATGTACGCCAATTGAAGAACGTTACTATGGAAATGCGAAAATCTTCCGCGAAGAAGAAAAAGCAGAATTAATGAAATACTACAATGAAAGTGTTAACTATATGGATATCACGAAGCCATTGTATAATGAAATTAAAGATTACGATGATGTAAGCAAGATGCAATACATCGATATGTTCACATGGCTGCGCGGCGACATTTTATTAAAAGCTGATAAAATGACGATGGCGAACTCATTAGAACTTCGTGTACCGTTCTTAGATAAAGAAGTGTTCGATGTTGCGTCTAAAATTCCAACAGAATTAAAAATCGCAAATGGAACAACAAAAGCAATTTTACGTGAAGCTGTGCGCGGAATCGTTCCAGATCACGTGTTAGACCGCAAAAAGCTTGGATTCCCAGTACCAATTCGTCATTGGTTAAAAGATGAAATGCATGATTGGGCTACTAACATTATTAAAGAAAGCAAAACAGAGCATTTAATCGACAAACAGTACGTATTAGACTTACTGGAAGCACATTGTGCAGATAAAGGCGATTATAGCCGTAAAATTTGGACAGTACTTGCATTTATGGTATGGCACCAAATTTATGTTGAGCATAAATACGACACAAATGAGTTTCATGAAGAAACAAAACGTGCTTATAGCTTAGTGTAAATAAGGAAACCTTAAGATCATATACGATCTTAAGGTTTTTTTCATAAATATGTATTGTGCTCGATACAATGATAATAAGAAGGTGGACAAAATATGATTACGTTTGAAAAAGTAACGGAAGAAACGAAAGCAGTTGTCGAAGAAATGTTTTCTTCCAATTGTTTAGAAGTGCAAGCAATTCAATATTGTATAAAAGTTGATGATACATATATTGGTTTAATCGACTATATGGTACAAGAAGAGAAAGCTAGATTATCTGTTTTAATTGTTCATAATGATTATCAAGGCTATGGTTATGGGACAAATGCTTATTTTACATTTGAAGAGATGATGAAACATAGAAATGTAACGCGTATAGAAATACTACAAAAGGATCTTACTGTACATGCAAAAGCTTTTATAGAAGGTCTCGGTTTTGAAGATAACAATGAAGTTTATATGAAGCACTTGTAAAAAAATAGATAGATAGAAATTCACAATATATATGAAATATAGGACTGAAAACGAAAGTGAGGCAGGTGGATGTATGGGGATGACGTCGGGACTTTTATTAGTGGGAGGCTGTTTTTTAGTAGCAGAGCTATGTCAAATACTCATCCGAAAAATAATGTATAAAAAACGCAAACCATATGAATGGCAATATGTACCAGTGTTTTCCATTTTGTTTATCACTTTGTATATGTTACAACGCGTGACACATTTCCCGCCCATGTTAAGTATCTTTTTGAAGTTTGGTTTACTATATAGCAGTTTTGGAATTTCTATTCTATTGTGTTTGTTTTGTATGCGACATGTTCATTACCAGTCGTATATATATATTCTAAATTGGTTAAAACGAGATGATGGAAACCGCCTTACATAAGGTGGTTTTTGTCTGTTCTTGTCACCAATCCTTTCTTTTTCACATAAAATAGGACGAGCATAAAAATACGTGCTCTAATTCAATAAAGAAAGGAAATGACAGATGAAGCTCGTTATAGATGCAGGTCACGGCGGAAATGATTCCGGTGCTGTTGGAAACGGTTTACTTGAAAAAAATCTAACACTTCAAATTGCACAGCGTGTTCGTAATATTTTACTGGCGAATTATGCAATAAATATAAAAATGACACGTGATAGTGACGTCTTTATCTTATTATCGGAACGTGCAAATATTGCTAATTCTTTTGGTGCAGATTATTTTATCTCATTTCATATTAACAGTGGCGGTGGAACAGGTTACGAAGATTATATTTATAATGGACTGTCAGATAGCAGTTCTGCAGCAGGCAAACAACAAAAGATGCATGCAGCGGTCAATCCAGTATTAACAAAGTATGGATTACGTGATCGCGGTGCAAAGAAAGCCAATTATGCAGTACTAAGAGAAGCAGCAATGAATGCATTATTAATAGAAACCGCTTTTATTGATACAACCTTCGATGCAAATTTATTAAAAAATCAGCAGTTTATAGAAGAGTTATGCCAAGCGTATGTAAGAGGGATTGCTGCTATATTAGGATTGGCGCCAAGCCCAAACTCGAATCCAGACCCAAATCTAAATCCAGCACCTCAAAAGAAAGGTGTGGCTTATATTCGCGGGACAAACGTGAATTTAAGAAGCGGTCCATCCATATCATCTTCGGTTATTCGAAAATTAAATGCACCAGAGTCATACGTTGTATATCAAGAGCGTAATGGCTGGCTAGATTTAGGGGCTGGTCAGTGGGTGTATAATGATCCATCTTATATACAGTATATCAAGTCTGAAAATAGTAATGGCAGTCCGATTGGGGTTGCAAATATTCGCGGGACGAACGTGAATTTAAGAAGTGGACCCTCCGCATCATCTTCGGTCATTCGTAAGTTAAATGCACCAGAGTCATACGTTGTATATAAAGAGAGTAATGGCTGGCTAAACTTAGGTGGTAGTCAATGGATTTACTATGATCCATCTTATATTCAGTATAATCAGTACTAACATACAATTGAAACTCCATTGTGTATTAGGCGCCAACGTACAGTGTGATATCCCCGCCTCGAAGTTCTGAAAATAAAGAAGGGAGAGGGGGGAGCTTTCTATAAAAATTTGATTGATGTGTCCTCAGTGTATGAAGATTCACTTTATTATCTTGATATTGTATTGGTGTGTATGTAAGAGAAAAGTATTTCATTTGATTGTTATGCTGTGTTTCTTTAAATACATTGTTATCCTTATAAAGGAGTATTTCAAAATTCCGCGACTGTTTACATATGATGATGTACATTCTATTTCAAAAAAGTTTTCTAAAATATGTTGACAATATATATCATATACATTAATCTTTTAAGTGATAATGATAACCGTTTTCAACGAGGAGGAAATATGTTTCAAAATAAAAAGATGTTTATGCTCTGCTTCTTACTTATCATTGCTATGATTGCAGGGTGTAGTAAAGAAGAAAAGAAAGATACAAATAAAACTGTGAAGGGGAAAGACTCGTATGTAATTAAACATGCGATGGGGGAAACGACAATAAATGGTACACCTAAAAAAGTTGTAGTATTAACAAATGAAGGAGCTGAAGCTCTTTTAGCGGTAGGTATTACACCAGTAGGTGCAACAAAGCCACGTGCTGGTGATTCATGGTATCCACACTTAAAAAAGGAATTAAAAGATACACAAGTAGTAGGAACAGAACGAGATGTAAACTTAGAGGCAATTATAAAATTAAAACCGGATTTAATTATCGGGAATAAAATGCGTCATGAAAAAGTATATGAACAGCTAAAAGCAATTGCACCAACTGTTTATGCTGAAACGTTGCGCGGGGATTGGAAAGAAAACTTTACGTTATATACAAAGGCAGTTAATAAAGAAAAAGAAGGGCAAGTAGCTCTTGATAACTATAAAAAACGTGTTGATGAATTAAAAGGAAAACTTGGAGATAAGGTAGAATCTAAAGTTTCGATGATTCGTTTCGTTCCAGGTGATGTTCGTATTTATCAAAAAAATTCATTCTCTGGCGCTGTTTTAGAAGATATCGGTTTTAAACGTCCACCACTTCAAGATAAAGATGGATTTGCAATACAAGGTATTACAAAAGAGCAAATTCCAAATATGGATGGAGATGTGTTATTCTATTTCACATCTGATAAAGATGCGGATAAAAATAATGAAGGACAAACAGTAGCGGAAGAATGGATTCAAGATCCACTATTCAAGCAACTACAAGCTTCTAAAAACAATAAAGTGCTTCGGGTAGATGAAGTGATTTGGAATACTGCAGGTGGTATAAAGGCTGCGAATCTTATGTTAGATGATATTGAAAAATACTTTTTAAAATAAAGTATTGAGTTATACCGATATGTGCGAAAAAACGAAGGCTTAGCCTTTGTTTTTTTTATGTGAATAAATATTTGAAAATTCTTTATTTTAACGGTACTCCAACAGAAGTTCCCTTCCTCAAGCACGTGCAGGGCATAGCCCAGGTGGTAGGGAGGGGAGGAATGTTGGTCGTGCATAGCACGAAATTTCTATTTCCTTTTTATGTCACATCATGTATGATAGTACTAGAAATAGGTGCGAACGTGCATTCTGTTTTGTGTTTAGGTATCTGAAACACTACAACGAAAAAAGAGGAAGGTGATGACAATGTTGCTGAGTCAAAAATACGAAATTTTCCCAACCAAAGAACAAAAAGAAATGTTAGAGCGTTGGCTACAATATTGTCGTCAAACCTATAATTCTGCTCTTTTAGACAAACAGAGAAAATATAAAGAAAACAAACAATCCTATACACGTTCTGATATGCAAAAGCAACAAACAATAGATAAGAAGACCTATCCTTTTCTAAAAGAAGTGCCATCACAGCCTTTACAAGAAGTATTTTTACGACTGAAAAAGGCATATGATGGCTTTTTTCGTGGGGATTCCAAATATCCAAAATTGAAAAAGTATAAAGAATATAACAGTCTCACTTTCACGCAATTTGGATTCAAACCGAATGGAAAACACCGTTTTGCAATGTCATTTGCGGATAACCGAAAATTATATAACAAACGACTAGGAGAAATCGATATCCTTCTTCATCGTCCGATAGAAGGAACCATCAAACAACTGATTATTAAACGCCAATCCAAGAGGTGGTACGCTATTTTTAGTGTCGAAAGACAAGCCACACCTTCTTCTATTGATATAGAACAGACAGTCGGTATAGATGTAGGGATAAACAAATACGCTGTTCTTTCAAATGAAACGGCATTTGAAAATCCAAGATTTCTCTGCCGAAAAGAAAAGCAACTTAAAAAAGCACAGCGTAATCTTTCAAAGAAAAAGAAAGGCTCTGCGAACTATATCAAACAAGTAGAACGGATTCGACACCTTCACGAAAAGGTAGCGAACCAAAGAAAAGATTTTTTACACAAATTAAGTTATTACCTTACCCAAGAATATTCGGTAATTTGTATGGAAAATCTCAATATCCGAAATATGGTGCGGAATCGAAAGGTAGCGAAGTCAATTTCTGATGCGGGGTGGGGTGCTTTTCGTAATATGCTGCTGTATAAGTGCGAGAAATTTGGAGGTCTACTTGTGAAAGTAGACCCAGCATACACATCGCAAGATTGTTCTAGCTGTGGGAATCGTGTGAAAAAATCGCTTTCGATTCGGACACATGTTTGTACAAAGTGTGGAACGGTATTAGACAGGGATTATAATGCGAGTCTAAATATTTTGCGAAAAGGGTTAGAGCAATTACTTGTGAGAACGACTGAAACTGTAGGGCAAGATTGTGTCCAAACAGTATAAATGACGCCTGTGGAGAGTATGTAAGACTGCTTGGGTACTCCCAAGCAGCAACGCTCTATGAAACAGGAAGCCCCTTCTTCAAACAACTCGTAAGAGTGTTAAGGAGGGGTCATTCACGTGCCGATGAGCTGTACAATGAAAGTAGTCATGTGGGAAGGAGTGGTAAAATGTCTCAAGGTACTCATAAAGGTTGGATTTTATTTAATGGACGTCTTGTAAATTCACAGGAAGAACAAGCAATGGTTCCGCTAGAAGAAAGAGGTTTACAGTTTGGTGATGGGATATATGAAGTATTCCGTCTATATAATGGAAAACCGCATTTACTAGATTTACATTTAGATCGCTTCTTTAAATCTATGAAGGAAATTGACCTTAACCCACCGTTTACAAAAGAAGAATTGATTGAACAGCTACAGCAATTAATTGAAAAAAATCAATTTCAAGAAGATGGAAATGTTTATATTCAAATTTCAAGGGGCGTACAACCAAGAAATCATGTGTATGAACCAAATCTTGAGCCGACTTATTTTGCAAATATCGTATCGTTTCCTAGACCGCTTTCTCTTATGAAAAAAGGGATAAAAGTAACAGTAGCAGAGGATATTCGCTGGAAGTTTTGTCATATAAAATCCCTTAATCTTCTCCCGAATATTATGATTAAGAACAAAATTAACAAAGAAGGATATACTGAAGCCATTTTAGTTCGTGATGGTATTGTAACAGAGGGATGTCATTCAAATTTCTTTATTATAAAAGATGATAAATTAATTACGCATCCAGCTGATCATTTCATTTTACATGGGATTACACGTCACTACGTAATTTCTTTAGCAAAAGTTTTACATATAGAAGTAGAAGAGCGAGAATTTTCGTTAGAAGAGGTATATGAGGCAGACGAATGCTTCTTTACAGCAACACCACTAGAAATTTTACCGGTTATTCAAATTGGAGAAAAACCTTTCGGTAAGGGAGAAATTGGACTAGTTACGAAGAATTTGCAAGCGGCGTATGAAGAAAGTATTGCAATGTTTAAAGTGACAACTTGAGCTAATGCATGAAGAAAATCTGGTATTCCTCCAGCTTCTCTTCATGTTATAATCAACTATATAAAGATTTTTGAAAACGCTGTAAAAGGGGATTTTGTTTATATGAATTATGATGCATTGAAAGAAGTGATTCACGGACGTCGTAGTGTTCGGAAATTTACAGAACAAGCGGTACCTGTAAATGAAATAGAAGAAATTATAGATTGTGCTCGCTATGCACCAAGTGATACAAATTCACAAACGTGGGAATTTCTCGTTATTATGAATCGTGATAAAATTAAAGAAGTAGAACAAATGACGTGGGATGCCCTGTATAAACAAGCGGAAGAAGCGAAAGAAAAAGGGGAAGAAAAGGCAAGTAAATTATTAACGCGTTCTTTTGGACCATATGCAACAGCTTTTTCTGATGCACCCGTATTGATCGTTTGTTTAGCAACACCATATCAATCAAAGTTTCGTGAAAAAATATTTGATCCAATTAACTTTGTTCCGGATGCAGTTTGGGAAGAAGAAGGGATTAAAAGCAGCTGCTTAGCAGCACAAAATTTAATGTTGGCAGCACATGCGCGCGGTCTTGGGACTTGTCCAATGACAGGACCTGTTTTATTAGCGCAGGATCAATTGCGACAATATCTACAAATTGAACCTGAAAAACAAATTAATATGGTTATTTCTCTAGGTTATCCGAAAGACAAGCCGAAAAAACTTGCTCGCAAAGAAGTAGCAGAAATTACGAAATTTATTTATTAATATGTTTATGAAAAAAATGAAAGAAACAAAAAGACATTGAATTTATCAATGTCTTTTTGTTATCTATTTTTGTATAGTAGAATGCATAAGAGGAATTTTTTGAGTGAAGTGAGTAGATTATTTATCATTAGTAAAAAAGAATATATATGAGTATTACAATAATATTTCCTGAAATGGAATATTTTTAACTAGAAATGGGTCAAAATGGTGAGGAAGAAGGATTTTTTAGTGATTACTATAAAAAATAATGGTGATAAAAAAGAAGAAAATATGTTACAGTTATGGTGAGCAGATACAATTGTTCACGGAAGTGTTAAAACGTGAATATAGAATGAAATGTTATTTCTGTATAATAAATTAAGAAATCAATTCACAGGGGGAATGAATTTTGAAAAAATTCATAATCGCTGGTTTGTCTGTTATGTTATTAGTAGGATGCGGTACACTGAAAGAAAAACAAGAAGTAGAGCCAAAGAAAGAAGAACAGGTTGTAAATGCAGGGCAAAAAAGTAAATATCTTTTTCCAGAGGGAGCAAATCCAATTGGGGAAGGAAAAGTAAAGGTAGTTACACCTGATGGTACTTCTGAAAATGGTAATGTGCCAACCGTATTTGTAAGAAAAGATACTCTTATTCAAAAAGTTGAAATAGAACTTGCAAATTTTCAAGGTGATAAAGAAACGTTTGTGTACGTGGATCACATATTTGAAGATACGTATCAAGTGAGTAGATCGACACAGACAACTGTCGAGTTAAAACAAGAAACGTTAGAACAAGGGAATCACACAGTAACAGCAATTCAGTTTGAAAATAATGATCCAAATGGGAAAGTCGTTAACTTTGTCCAGGCAAAGTTTGAAAATAAACCTGCATTGTAAAAAGAAATCTGCTTCCAAAGCAGATTTCTTTTTTGTAGGTATTTTGTTCGGAAGTGTCGAATAAGGTAAAGGGCGTCGTAATAACACGTTTTCTTTTGTTTAGTGTGAAACAAATAAGGAGGAGAGGCAATGAAACGTGCTCTTATTAATATTGATTATACATATGATTTCGTAGCTGAAGATGGTGCTTTAACATGCGGGAAACCAGGCCAAGATATTGAAGGACATCTTGTTGAAATAACAAAACAGTATATGGAAAATGGGGATTATGTTGTGTTTGCGATTGATAAACATGAAGAAAATGATTCCCATCATCCAGAAACAAAATTATTTCCTCCGCACAATTTAGCTGGAACGAAAGGAAGAGACTTGTACGGGGAATTACAAACCTTATACGAAAAACATGAAAATCACGAGAATGTATATTATATGGACAAAACGCGTTATAGTGCCTTTGCTGGGACGGATTTAGAAATGAAGCTACGTGAAAGGGGGATACAAGAAGTACATCTTGTCGGTGTTTGTACGGATATTTGCGTTCTCCATACAGCGGTGGATGCTTACAACAAAGGGTTTCATATCGTTGTACATGAGAAAGCAGTGGCCTCTTTTAATGAGAAAGGGCATGAGTTTGCACTGGGGCACTTTAAGTCTTGTTTGCATGCAGAAGTGCTGTAAAGATAATTGCCCCCACCTATCTTTACACGAGCTTGGGATGGGGAACTCTACTATTTCTGTCGAAATAAAAACATTTCCTCTCGATAAATTCGCACCAAAAACGCCATCCTTTCTGTATATTTCTACAAAAAGAATAGCGTTTTTTTCGTTATATGGATACAAATTTATATATTAGCTTCATAGCAATGTATTTCTACCTCTTTAGAAGAATCGTTTTTTGTATGATTAAAAAAGTTTGAGTATATCAAGAATGATATACTTTTGTGTAATTGTAAGAAAATTCCGCCCCGAAAGTATAACCACCAATTGATATATCCTTGATGGAAGACTATCACTATTAGATGTAATAGTGCTTAGTTTACTGAATTTCTTACAGATAATGATCCTGTGTAGGAATAAGAGAAAACTTTTCCTTTTTTATGTGTTCATAGATTTCTTATACCAGAACCGAATAATTTTTATATGGAAGCTTTTTTAGGATTCACATCCGTGTTTCCTATTGTGATACTCACTTCTCTTTAGTCAACTTCCTCATTATTTTCTATAAACATTTGAAATCGACAACGATAGGATTCTGTATTAAAGAAATCATGAAATAAATCCAATTCAATGCAACTCTTAATTTTTAAATTACTTTCTTGTTGACTCTCCCCTTAGAGGAGACAGTATTATCATAATAAGCCATTTATAATAATATATATCCATTTTAATTTTTTGAACTATAAATCGCTGGATATAAAGGAGATTTTAAAAATGGCTGAATTTAAAGATCAAGTATTAGATATTTTAGAAGAAGTATGTGAAAACAATACTGTAAAAGAAAAACCAGATGTACAATTATTTGAAGAAGGTATCCTTGATTCTTTCAGTACAGTATCTTTATTAGTGGGATTCCAAGAGGGTTTAGATATTGAAGTATTGATTTTTAATTTCGACTGTGATGAATGGGCAACACCAAATATGATTGTTAAGAAATTGGAAGACCTACGATGAAAAAGGAATCTTTGGACCAATGCTCTTAGCATTGGCCCTTTTTGCTGTATTCTTACTTATCCCAACACGCTTTCTACTTCCCCTTGTAAGTGATAAGAAAGTAGAACAAGCTGCAAGTTCTTTACAAGAAGAAAAAATGCAAAGTGTGATTTTACAGCAAAAAATATTAGATGATCCGATATACCTTCCGATGTATAGTGCATCCATATTTGTGTTTTCAGGAAAAGAGAGAAGGAGAAATGACATGGAATGGATTTATGAATTATTTCAACAATATGGATACTACGTTGTATTAATTGGATTACTGTTAGAATATATTGCTCTTCCATTTCCAGGGGAGCCAACATTAGTTTATGCAGGGTATTTAGCACATGCAGGAGACCTAAACTTACCGATATTAATTATACTATCGTTTATTGGGACAAGTGTTGGGATGACGATTCAGTACTTTCTAGGTAATAAACTTGGTATGCCGTTTGTACAAAAGTATGGAAAGTATGTGTTTTTAACACAGAGAAAAATCGATTTAACGAAAATGTGGTTTGATAAATATGGATACTTCCTGCTTTTTATTGGGTTCTTCATTCCAGGTGTACGTCATTTTACTGGATATTTTGTAGGAATAGTCAATTTATCATTTCGCCGTTTTGCAATACTAATTTATTCTGGTGCTTTGTTTTGGGTATCGTTCTTCTTAATTGGTGGTTACTGGTTAGGAGGGGGATTGCCTGATGTTTTTAGTATGATGGGGCAACACATCGGGAAAATCGTTTTTGGAGTTATTGTAATTGCAGCCATTACGTTAGGTGTTCGTTTCCGTAAACAATTGAAACGTTTATTCCACATTAACAGGTAGTAATACTGCCTGTTAATGTGGGATTGATGAGGGCTAATAATCAGCAGGGGAAGAAAATCCCCACTGATTAAAGTTTCACTTTATTTGTACAAAACACAAATTAATTTGGAATCCATTCTATGTGAAAAAATTAGAAGCCCCTTGGACAGTATTTTGGAGAGGTATTTCACATCAATGAAGGAGTGTTGATACATGAAGAAAACAATAAAAGAACAAAAGTCGATATTAATTATTCTCCTAAGTAATATATTCATTGCATTTCTCGGAATTGGTCTCATCATCCCCGTTATGCCATCTTTTATGAATATCATGCATTTATCAGGAAAAACGATGGGCGGAATACTATTTGACGTAAATGTCCACTATCCTTATCTTTTCGCTGCTGTTATTATGATCATTGGCCTCGGTATTACAGTCGTATGGAAAGAAAAACAATTGGCAGAAAACTTAGTGGGATAATTAGAAAAGTACGGGAAGCCTTCGAAACAATCAAAAAATAAAATTGTTCCTGTGATTATTCAAAGTAGCTTTTTTGTGGAGTTAGATAGTTCTCTACCTCGAAAAGTTGTACCTAGCATTATCGTTTACTTAAATACTTTTTAAAAGACTTATGGTTGAAAATTTAGGGGTGAGAAGATGGAAATAATTCAGGAATTAATTGCATGTTATGGGTATCCAGCGATTTTTTTAATGTTGGTTCTTGGAATTGTTGGATTGCCGATACCCGATGAAGTCATAATGACAATTGTCGGGTATTTTACAAATATTCATGTGCTGAATTATGAACTTGCTATTTTTATTAGTTTTGCAGGAGCGCTTATAGGGATGATGATCAGTTATCTGATTGGAAGAAAAGCGGGTCGTCCTTTAATAGACAAATATGGAAAATGGATTGGATTGAAAGAAAAGAGAGTGATGAAAGTAGAAAGGTGGATGAAGAAATATGGGTCGTATTCACTTATTTTTGGGTACTTCATTCCCGGCTTCAGACATGTAACCTGTTACTTTGCGGGAATCGGCAAAATGGAATTTAAAACATATATTACGTTTGCTGCGATTGGTGCTTTTTTATGGTGTTTTACTTTTATTACAATTGGAAAGGTCATTGGGATTATACATGACTAATTGAGCGTTCGACTGGGGTACTATTATCTACTAATGATAAAAAGAAAGAGAGTATCTGGCGCTATGATAATTGTTATAAAATGATCTTTTCAATAAACGGGTCTATGGATTATCAGATGAGAAGAAATGACTTGACTTGACTCTTTCTAAGGAACAATTCATGATTTTAAAGTGTTGCATTGGGGTTATTGTGAAAGAAATAATTAGTAGTTATGAAGATATGTTAGATTCATTATTGCGTGAACCAACTCAATTTTGGGATGATTTTTACCATATACATAGCTTCTATTCCAGAAATAATGAATGTAGCTGTGCGAAAGGATTTCAATCCTAACATCGAACGAACTCGCTTTTTAATAAACCGATGATCTTGTTCCACTATGTTATTGCGATATTTCACTTGCCCATAATTTGCTTAAGTAATAGCAAATAGATTAAATCGAAAATGGTAGCGCGGGTGCTTATGCCTGCGCTACCATTTTTCAGATTAACCATGATTTTAGCTACAAGGGAGCTGTCTCATCCGTGAACTAGCCTACTTTTCGGACAGCCTCTTTTTGTGTGCTATTTTTTCGTACTAGCCAAATACATTAGCATGTGGAATTTTTCGTCTATTACATGATAATCAAAATAAGGTCCTGGATCTGTACAGTAACCGATATTTTCACTTTGCGTGATTTGAAATCCGTTGACTGATAAATTTTCTTCTAAGTATTTTGGATATAAAATATGCTCGTGGGAATTTGGATATAAGGCTGAAATATTTTTCAAGGATTTGGCCGAGCTATCATAATAGGAGTACCCGCCGACAATTGTTGAACTGCTATGGAAATAGTTTTTTAGAACATGAATTGGAAACTGCGGATTGAGCAGTGAAAAATCAGTTGCTGTAAAACTATCCACAAAAATATCGATGCTAAGCGGTTTCAATGGCAGATTTAAATCAGAATTCAAAATATAAAGGACGTTTGGCTTCGGATTCATACGCTCAATTCTTTTTCTAACCTTCTTGAGCATCGCAAGCGAATAGCCACTGAATACATAGGACGCGCTCGTTTCAAGAACATCGATATATTTGGGTAGTGACACAAAAGCGTCAACGTTTGTTTCCACGATTAATTTGTTTTTCATATCTACATTTTGTAGAACTTTTTGAAACCAAAAATTACTTTTTTCAAATAAGTTAATCATTTTGGGATTGATCTCTTTAATCGTTTCTTTATCGTAAAAATAAGATGGATAAGGAGACGTCTCGTACAAGTTCGCGGTAATGATAATACCTTCCTCGATAGCTGCCTC
This sequence comes from Bacillus sp. DX4.1, assembly GCF_030348195.1. Lineage (NCBI taxonomy): Bacteria > Bacillati > Bacillota > Bacilli > Caryophanales > Bacillaceae > Bacillus > Bacillus sp. DX4.1. The sequence goes on from NZ_JAUCFT010000008.1 coordinate 2,277,012, forward strand.
GTATCCACAAGTACAAGTTAAACTCCCCGTTTGAATGTAGACTTTTTTAATCGTTACATCTTTCATTTCAAGTGGAATGTGGCACTTCGGACAATAGAGCAGATTTACAAAGGAAAGTGGGATCCCTGTAAGATTCTCTTCTTTGGATGAAGGCGAACTGGTTTGAACCGCTTTTTCAATCAATTGGATAGCTTTTGATATGTCTTCTTTTTTGTTGGTCAGCTGGTTCTTTTTATCAATGAGCAAGTTGTTGTAGTAGTCGATATCCTCATGGTCCGAGAAGTTTGTGACACGCTGATACGATAAAATTTGTTGAATTTCTAGCAGTGAAAAATGAAGTTTTTTCAGCTCAGTAATAAAAGCCATGTCGTCGAGGCACAATTGGTTCATTTGATACTGGGTGTTTTTTTTGTCTGGTATTAATAATCCCAGTTCAATGTAATAACGAACGGTATCAGTCGTAACATGAAAAAGCTTTGCAAATGTACCAATTTTCATAGATGCCCCCCAACGAAAAAAGTGGAGTTACTCCACTTTTTTCACAAAAATGAATTCAAAAAACTCTCAAATTGCTATTGACCTGGAGGAAACTCCACGTCATATGATGGACTTAAGAAGTGTGAATATTTCGAATAATTGTGACTGTATTGTAACATACATGTCACAAAAGGAGAAGGATTAGCTATGGATAAGATGGATCGAATGGATACTCTCTCACTGTGGACAGCGACTGCAACGAGCTATGAAAAAGGAAAACTTCTTGAAGGAAATGAAGAGGCGGATGTTGTCATTATTGGCGCAGGTTTCACAGGTCTTTCTTCTGCATATCATTTGCAAAAATTAGGGAAGAGTGTCATTGTCCTTGAGCAAGAAACAATCGGATATGGCGCAAGCGGTCGTAACGGAGGAATGGTATTGCCAGGCTATAAGCCAACGATGCAGGAGCTTGCCAAAAAGTATGGTGCCGACGAGGCGAGACAGCTTAACAATCTTTCTCTGCTTAGTGTTGAACTGGTTAAAAACATCATCGACGAGCATCAAATCAACTGTAACTTTAGAAAGACAGGTCACATTGTGGCGGCTTACAAAGCCAAGCATTTTGAAGGACTGAAACATGAAAGCGAATACTTAAACGAAAATTTCGGATACGAATCAAGCGTGCTTGATCGAAGTCAGTTGCATCAAGAGATCGATTCTCCACATTATTATGGCTGCTTAGTCGACAACTCGAGTTACTCGTTCCAGCCACTGAACTATGCAATTGGTTTGGGAGAAGCAGCTAAATCGATTGGTGCAAAAATCTTTGAGCATTCGAAAGCACTATCTATTGAGTACGGTCGAAACAGTGTGAAAGTTGTAACAGAAAAAGGTGCTGTTACTGCGAAAGACATTATTGTGGCTACAGATGGTTACTCTGGAAAAATCATGAATGAACTAAACAAAGGCGTACTGCCAATTTCGGCACGTATTATTGCTACTGAACAGCTTCCAGAATCACTGGTGAGTACCGTCATTCCTAAAGATCGCATGGTTTTTGATACAAGCAGTTTCCTTTACTATTTCCGACGTACACCAGATAATCGGATCGTATTTGGCGGTGGCGATGTTCGTCCAAACTTAGGCGATGCTGTTTATCAAAGTGTTTACGATGCCATGGTTAAAATAATGCCAAAACTAGCAGGAAGCAAGATTGATTTCCGTTGGGGTGGATTTATCGGGGTTACAATTGATACGTTCCCGGTTATCGGCAGATCCAAAGAAGGCGCATATTTCGCAACGGGTTATACGGGCCACGGCGCGTCTCTCTCGACATTGTTTGGTAAGTTATTGGCACAATGGATCGTTACGGGGAGTGCAGGTGGATATCGATTTGAAAAGGAACGCCTCAAATCATTCCCGTTCTATAATCAGAAAACGATGCTGGTCAATCTAGCACATATTGGTTTCAAACTGTTAGATATTATTGCGTAAAGGAGAGTTGTTTATGAAAATTAACATGTTCATTGACGGGAAATGGGTAGAAGCGTTATCCGGTGCTAGACGAAACATTATCAATCCTGCAACCGGAGAGGTGATTGCAACGTCTGCTTATGGATCAGCAGACGATGCGAAGGTAGCAATCAAGGCGGCTCGTAAAGCGTTTGACAGCGGGATCTGGTCGAATTTATCGGCTGATGAAAGAGCTGACTATCTATATAAGATTGCAGACCATCTTGAGGAGAAGACAGCTGAAATTGCACGTTTGGAAACTGCAAATAACGGTAAGGTTATTCGTGCAACCGCCTATGTGGATATTCCGGTATCGATTCAATGCTTCCGCTATTATGCTGACTTGATCAAAGGTATGAAAAAGGAATCTTACACTCGTGCTGATTCTTCGGAAACAATTATTATTCATGAACCGATTGGTGTTTGTGGACTTATTGTACCTTGGAACTTCCCGCTTATGTTAGCCGTTTGGCAAATTGCTCCTGCACTCGCCGCAGGGAATACAATTGTAATTAAGCCTGCTGATGTCACTCCTGTAAGCGTATTCAAATTATTTGAAATTATCGAAGAGGTTGGACTTCCGGACGGAGTGGCAAACTTGGTATTGGGACCTGGCTCAAAGGTTGGGAATGAGCTTGCCGAGAGCCATGATGTTGACAAAATTGCCTTTACCGGTGGAACAAAAACAGGTCAAAGCATTATGCGCGCAGCTGCGGGCAATATGAAAAAAATCACACTTGAACTGGGTGGTAAATCTCCACTTATTGTGTTCGACGATGTGGATTTTGAAACTGCAGTCGAGAATGCGATGTTTGGTATTTTCCACAATGCTGGGCAAGTTTGTTCAGCTGCATCTCGTTTGCTTGTACAAGAGACCATTTACGATAAGTTTGTTGAAAGATTGGCCGAGCGTGCGAGCAAAATTGTAGTTGGCAACGGGGAAAGCGAGAACATTGAAATGGGAGCCCTCACAAACGAGCCTCATATGAATGAAGTTTTACATTACATCAAGAGCGGAATCGAAGAAGGTGCAAAATTAGTTTGTGGTGGTAAGCGCTTAACAGAAAATGGGCTTGATCGAGGATTTTTTATTGCGCCAACGATCTTTGCTGATGTAAATGAGGATATGTGTATTGTTAAGGAAGAGATTTTTGGTCCAGTCCTTGTTGTACAGAAATTTATAGATGAGGAAGATGCCATCCAAAAAGCGAATGATTCCATTTATGGATTAGCCGGTGCTGTATTTACTGAAGATATGGATCGAGCAAAACGTGTCATTAGTAAATTGCGTGCGGGAATTACTTGGATTAATAGTTATCATCTCGCTTATGTTGAAGGTCCTTGGGGAGGATATAAGCAAAGTGGAATCGGCAGAGCGTTAGGTGCTGTTGGGCTGGAGCACTTTATGGAAACGAAGCAAATCAATATCCACCAGCATGCCAAGCCTGTAGGTTGGTATGCGAATTAATTGAGCTTAACTTGCTATATAAATTATTTATAGGGGGACATGCTCATGAAAATAGCAGACAACCGTCCGTCATCGAAGATAGAGCAACTAGAAGTAATGAATAAGCCGGCGTATGATTCAGTGCTGGGAACCAAAAGTATTCCGTTACTATATTTACGGTTTGCTTTGGCTGGAATTATGGCTAACGTGATTCTAGGAATTGTAGCGGTTGTCGATGGGTATTTCGTCAGTGGCTTTCAGGAGCTGGAAATCGAAGGAATCGGAATTGGATTTACGGTCATGGTTATTACCCGTATGCTTGGCATTCTTTTGGGTGTGGGAGCCGGAGCGGTCATTTCACTTCGACTTGGAAAAGGGAAGATCGAAGAAGCTAGAGGTATTATGGGACAAACTTTATGGTTTACTCTTTTCCTCTCCATTTTGTTAGCTGTACTTGGAGTGGTCTTTGAAAATAATATTATGACCTTATTCGGAGCAAGTGATGAAGCGCTTCCATATGCGGTACAATATAGCCGTCTGCTATGGATTTCATTGCCATTAACGATATTGGCTGTTGTATTAAGCATTTTAACCAATATCGATGAAAAACCTGTATTATCAATGAACAGTTGGTTAGTCGCAGCAGTTGTTGCTGGGATTATAGAATGGATTATGGTAACGAAGTATGACATGGGGATGATGGGTTCCTCATGGGCCAATACGATTTCGCAATCGATCCCTGTTTTCCTAATCTTTTATTTCTGGTTTGGTAAAACAAAACTTAAGCCAAAAATGAAAGATATGATGATTAATCTCAAGACGATCGGTGAAGTGGCTTGGACGGGCTTTGCATCTTTCTCGAGTCAGTTCATGATGTTTATTGCAATTATTTTTTTCAACAACTTACTGCAAAGCTACGGTGGTGGTCTGCACGTTGCCGCTTACACGATTCAAAACGGTTACATTACAAATCTGCTCGCCTTAGCAGCGCTCGGTGGGATGACAGGACTTCAACCGATCATTAGTTATAATTACGGTGCGGGCAACCTTGATCGTGTTAAACAAGCAATTAAGATGGGACTCATTTTTACGGTTGCCTTCTTTGTGATTGTGACAGCCATACTAATCATTTTTGCAGATCCAATTGTGTCATTTTTTTCCGGTGGTAATCCTGAATTGCAGAAACTGGGCATTTGGACGACAGTTGTATTCAATTCTTTGTTTACGCTTAATGCAGTCAGCTTGCTTATCTCCGGTTATTTCGAATCACAAGAGAGAAACTGGTCCGCAACGTTTATTAGTGTTAGCAAAATACTGTTGTTCATGTTACCGTTTCTATTTATTTTCCCGAAATTTTGGGGTGTAGAAGGTATATGGTACGCAGGTCCTGCTGCAGAACTTCCAGGCGTTCTCATTGCCATATACTTTATGAAAAAAGAGCTCAAACGTTTAAAAGATACAAATGTTAAGACAGTACGTTTATAGAACCTATTCCTTCAAAATTACCAATAAGAAAGAGAGAGGATCATCATGTTTTTTGCGAAAAAAATTACAGCAGAAGAAGCACAACAACTAGGTGTTGACACGTGGGAACCATGGGTAGGCGAACCGGATAAAGGAACGTGGCATCTAGAAGAACAGGAAGTTTTCTATGTGACAGACGGTGAAGTGTTTATTACTGCTGATGGAAAAAAGTATCATATTACAAAGGACTGGGTCGTTTCCTTGGCTAAGGACCTTGTCTGTGAATGGGATTGTCCAGTATTTTTGAAAAAGAATTATAAAATGAACCATGAGATCAATCTGAAATAATGTGAAATGGGGAGTGGGCAAATGCTAAGCAGATGACTGCTCCTGCGTATTTAATGGATAAGAAATTCAGAATAGTAAAGCGAAATGGAGATAAAGCCTAATGAAGCAAAAAGCCGACATTGTTCTCTCAAGTAATGTTGACGAAATGTTGTGCATGGTGCACATGACGTCGTTAATGGCATTCTTGATAATGAGAATGTGAAATTATAAAAGGATAGAATGGAGTTGGTGATTGTGAAAGCGACAGAACAAACACAAGATTTGAAAAAAGTAGATGAAAAGTACCTTTGGCATGCAATGAGAGGAGCAGCCCCTAGTCCAACGAATTTAATTATCACAAAAGCAGAAGGTGCATGGGTGACGGATATTGATGGAAACCGTTATTTAGACGGTATGTCCGGTCTTTGGTGCGTGAATGTTGGGTATGGTCGAAAAGAGCTTGCAAGAGCGGCTTTTGAACAGCTTGAAGAAATGCCGTACTTCCCTCTGACACAAAGTCATGTTCCTGCCATTAAATTAGCAGAAAAACTGAATGAATGGCTTGGTGACGAATACGTCATTTTCTTTTCTAACAGTGGATCGGAAGCGAATGAAACAGCGTTTAAAATTGCTCGTCAATATCATCAGCAAAAAGGTGATCATGGACGCTATAAGTTTATTTCACGCTATCGCGCTTACCACGGTAATTCAATGGGGGCTCTTGCAGCAACAGGTCAAGCACAACGAAAGTACAAATATGAACCATTGGGGCAAGGATTTCTGCATGTAGCACCGCCTGATACGTATCGCAATCCAGATGATGTTCATACACTGGCAAGTGCTGATGAAATCGATCGTGTCATGACATGGGAGTTAAGCCAAACAGTAGCCGGCGTGATTATGGAGCCGATTATTACCGGGGGCGGAATTTTAATGCCTCCTGATGGATATATGGCAAAAGTAAAAGAAATTTGCGAGAAGCACGGTGCGTTGCTCATTTGTGATGAAGTTATATGTGGATTTGGCCGGACAGGGAAGCCGTTTGGATTTATGAACTATGGCGTCAAACCAGATATCATTACAATGGCAAAAGGTATTACAAGTGCGTATCTTCCTTTGTCAGCAACAGCAGTCAGACGAGAGGTTTATGAGGCATACATAGGCAGTGAAGATTATGATCGCTTCCGCCATGTGAATACGTTCGGAGGAAATCCTGCTGCTTGCGCCCTGGCTTTGAAGAATTTGGAAATTATGGAGAATGAGAAACTCATTGAACGTTCCAAAGAATTGGGTGAACGACTGTTATATGAACTAGTGGATGTAAAAGAGCATCCAAACGTAGGAGATGTTCGCGGAAAAGGCCTTCTTTTAGGTATTGAACTAGTGGAAGATAAGCAAATAAAAGAACCGGCTGCCATTGAAAAGGTGAACAAAGTCATCAATGCTTGTAAAGAAAAAGGTCTAATTATTGGTAAAAATGGTGACACTGTTGCAGGTTACAATAATATTTTGCAGCTTGCTCCTCCATTAAGCATCACAGAAGAAGACTTTACTTTTATTGTTAAAACAATAAAAGAATGTTTATCTCAACTTTAACTAATTATTGATAAATCTTGTTAAAAAGCGGAATAGCATATCGAGAGATATAGCTTTAAATACTGAACTAATCACTCTAAAAGAGTAATTCCGAAAGGGCTGAGTTTATGAAAGCTGATGTTGTATTGATAAATGGAGAAGTTATTACAGTAGACCAAAAGAATACAGTAGTCGAAGCTGTAGCAATAAAAGATAATCGTATCGCAGTTGTTGGTTCAAATCAGGAGGTTAAGAGTTTTATAGGAGAAAAAACGGATGTAATTGACCTGCAAGGAAAAACGCTTCTTCCTGGATTCATTGATTCTCATATTCACCTCATTTCTCATGGGGTGAATCAGTTGGCGGTAAGTTGTAAAGCTGAACATATTGATTCTATCGAGGCTTTGTTAGATGACTTGAAAAAGAAAGCCTTAGAAACTCCTAAAGGTGAATGGATACGTGCTTGGGGCTTTAATGAAACCGCTGTGAAGGAAAAGCGTTATCCAACAATCGCTGAGCTGGATGAAATTTCAGTTGAACACCCCATTATTGTATCCCGTACTTGCAGCCATATAAGCGTGGTGAACAGCAAAGCATTAGAAATTGCGCAAATTAACGAGAACACACCGGATTCTAATGGGGGAGTTATTGAAAAGAATCAGGCAGGAAGGCTTACAGGAAAGTTAATTGAGACAGCAAATATGGGGATGAGCGAGGTTGCAAGTTATACAGAAAGTGAACTGATGAAGGCTGTGAAAATTGCATCAGATCATTTCGTTGCAGCGGGCATAACAAGTATACATGAGGCAGGTGGATATGGCCCTGAGAGTTACCGTTTACTGCAACAAGCTGTGAAGAGTAAGGATATTCGTGTCCGAATATATGCAATGATATGTCAGTTAAATAACTCCCATGAATTTGTTAATAAAATGGTCGAAGCTGGTGTGGTAACTGGTACCGGAGATGAGAGATTCAAAGTTGGACCAGCTAAATTGTTTACAGATGGAAGTAGCACCGGGCCTACAATTGCAACCCGTGAGTCGTACTCCAGTGACTCTAACAATTATGGCATTCTTTATTATAGTGAGGAAGAAATCTACCAGGTTTTAGGTGAAGCACATAAAAAAGGCTATCAAATCACTGTACATGCACAAGGTGATAAAGCCATTGAAATGTATTTAAATTGTGTAGAAAAGGCGTTGGAGGAATCACCAAGAAAAAACCACCGTCATCGGATTGAGCACGCGGGAATTTCTTCACCAGATTTACAAGAGAGAATGAAAAAACTCGAGGTGGTTCCTATTCCAAATCCTCCATTTCCATATGAATTCGGAGAGATATATGTCCAACACTATGGTGATCGTGTTAATCACATGTACGCTGTTCGTGATTTTATTGATCGTGGCATCATGGCAGCAGGTGGATCGGACGCGCCAGTTACTGACTATAATCCTTTATTAGGAATTCATGTTGCTGTCAATAGAAAAAGCCAGTCTGGAATGGAGTTTGGTGCTAATCAATCTATAAGCGTAATGGAAGCTATTAAACTATACACCTGGAATGGCGCTTATGCGAGTTTTGAAGAAGAGATAAAAGGAAGCATAGAGGTCGGAAAGTTGGCGGATTTAGTTATATTAAATGACAGCATTTTAAGTGTCAACCCAAACCAAATTAAAGATTTAAAAGTAGAAACAACTATTATTGATGGTGAAATTATCTATCAAGAAGAACAATCAGTGAAAATTTAATATATCATAGTTTGCATACCACGTAACCCTTGTAATGTTACGTGGTGTTTTATCCAAATAGGTACCCAAAATTAGTTGAAAGGAAGGTTCTGGTGCAAAAACTTTAAAATTGATGCAAGTAATCTCTAAAACTTAGACATACTAAAGTTCCAAATTATGTATTCGAGAATATATATGTAAAGGCATTCCTTCAGATAATTAGATTTTTTAGCACTTTGAAGAGGGAACAGTTCTGTAAATTTTTAAAATTTCACATACCATATTGGATTTATAGTGGAAAAAAATACATCATCAAAACATAAAACAAAAACTTTGACTTTTTTTGACCATTGGATATAATAGAGACAGAAAGAGATAATCTTTCATTCATATCTAATAAGGAGGAATAAAACATGCGTAATTTATTTCCAGAAAAAACAAATCGTCAAAATGGTGTTGCTCGGTTTGGACCTTCTTTATTTGAGGTGATGACAGATGCTTTCTTTACACCAATGAACATGAACAGTTTTAAGGTAGATGTTCAAGAGGATACTGATAAATATGTGGTACAAGTAGATTTACCAGGATTTCAAAAAGAAAACATTCAAGTCGACTTTGAAAAAGAGGTATTAACAATTCAAGCGACTCAAAATAATGAGGTAGAAGGAAAAAATGAAAATGGCACATATATTCGAAAAGAACGTTCTACAGGCTCATTCATCCGTCGTTTTACATTTGAACGTGTAGAAGAAGAGAACGTAAAGGCAAGTTTCAAAGATGGTGTTCTAACAATCATGTTACCGAAATCTGGAGAAGAAAAAGAAAATAGAAGAATAATTGATATAGAGTAAAGAAGCTGATATATTCAGCTTCTTTTTTGTTTATAGTATTTAGAAATTTCTTAATGTTATAATGGTAGTTGGTGATGAAGATGAATTATGATGAAAAGGAAATGCGGCGCCTAGAAGCATTAAAAGAAATTGCAGAATTATTAAATGAAGCAACAGATTTACAGGAAATGTTGGAGAAAGTATTACATACATTATTGCAAGTTATGAATTTACAAACAGGATGGGTGTTTTTTATTGACGAAAAAGGAACGCATCGTATGCTTGTTGATACCAATTTACCTCCAGCACTCACATGGCAGGAAAAGAAACCGATGTGTGAAGGAGATTGTTGGTGTGTGAATCGATTCGTGAATGGACGTTTAGAAAAGGCAACAAATATCATTGAGTGTAAACGGATTGAAGATGCGATTGAATATAACTGGGGAGAGACCGAGGAGATTACGCATCACGCGACGATTCCTCTTCGGGCTGGAGCAGAGAAGTTTGGATTGTTAAATGTTGCTTCACCTCATAAAACGCATTTTTCAGAGGAAGAACTGGCATTATTAGAAGCGATAGCATTCCAAATCGGAACAACAATACAACGAATTAGGTTAGTTGAGAAAGAACGCAAATATGTAGTTGTAGCGGAAAGGAATCGACTCGCACGTGATTTACATGATTCTGTGAAACAATTGCTATTTTCAATTATGTTAACTGCTAGAGGGACTCTTGATATGACGAAGAACAAAGAATTACAAGAAATGTTAAGTTACATAGGTGAATTATCACAAGAAGCATTGCAAGAGATGACGTTATTAATTTGGCAATTACGTCCGGAAGGATTAGAAAAAGGGCTTGCAGAAGCAGTGCAGAATTACGGGAAGCTATTAGGTATTCAAGTGGCAATTCGAATTGAAGGAGTTATTTCAATTGGCGATGAAATAGAAGAGGTTTTATGGCGTGTAAGCCAGGAAGCATTACATAATTGTAAAAAGCATGCTTCTTGTGAGAGGGTGTCTGTTAACTTAAAAATAGAAAATAGTAAGTTACGCTTTCAAATTGAAGATGACGGTATTGGGTTTGTGAAAGAGAAAGTAAGAGATTCAGCACTTGGTTTAACAAGTATGAAAGAACGAATTGAACTGATGAAAGGAACATTTCGAATAAGAACGGAGCCGGGGCAGGGGACAAAGATTGAGATTCAATTACCGGTTTGAAAGGGAGAAACGCGTTGAAAATTAAACTATTGCTTGTAGAAGATCATCATATTGTTCGGAGGGGGCTCGTATTCTTCTTAAACACGAAAGAGGAATTTGAAATTATAGGGGAAGCAGAGAATGGGGAAGAAGCGTTAGCGTTTGTTCAAAAAGAAAGACCAGATGTAGTATTAATAGATGTATCAATGCCGAAAATGGATGGGATTGAAGCGACAAAACGGTTGAAGCAATATGACGCTACAATTAAGATCCTTATGTTAAGTAGTTTTTCAGAACAAGATTACGTCTTGCCAGCACTGGAAGCTGGTGCGGATGGCTATCAACTAAAAGAAGTACAACCAGATCAACTTGTTGCTTCTATTATTGCGGTGTATCAAGGTAATACAAACTTTCATCCGAAAGTAACACCTACTTTATTAGGTCGATCAGTAGTGAAAGAGGAAAAGCAAGATAGTTTTTCTATGCTGACAAAAAGAGAAAAAGAAGTCCTTCGTGAAATTGCGAAAGGAAGAAGCAATAAAGAAATTGCAGCAGAACTTCATATTACAGAACAGACGGTGAAAACACATGTCTCAAATGTACTTGCTAAACTAGAAGTAGATGATCGGACGCAAGCGGCATTGTATGCTGTGAAGCATGGTATTGTAGAAAAATGAACGAAAATACATAACAATACCAAATAAAGGTTTTTCTTCTTTCAATAATTAGGTACAATAAAGCTACTATGGAAGGGGAAGATACATCATGCCTGGTACAAAAGCTGGAATAGGGAAGATTCAGGCTTCATTAAATGGTTTATCGCCGAAGCTTCGAAGTATTGCTGAACATATTATTAAGCATCCGCAAGATGTTGTACATAAATCGATTACGGAATTAGCTGAAGTCACGAGTAGTTCAGAAGCAACGATTTTTCGCTTATGTAAGCACCTTGGTTTTCAAGGCTTTCAAGATTTAAAAATTACATTAGCTCGTGAAATTGTGCACACACCCATGCAAAATATTCATGAGGAAGTGTCTGCAGAAGATGATATGGTAACCGTTGCTAAAAAAGTTTTTCATTCGCATATTACAGGGTTACAAGATACATTACATTTATTGAATGGTGCAGGGTTAGAAGAAGCAATAAGCCTACTACAAGCAGCTGAACGCATTGAGTTTTATGGAAATGGTGGCTCAGGTATTATCGCGATGGATGCTTATCATAAGTTTATGAGAACAGGGATTTCATGTATTGCTCATGTCGATTCGCATTTTCAAATTATGGGGGCAGGCTTGCTTACAAAGGATGCTGTCGTGATTGCGATTTCACATTCTGGTAGTAATAAAGGGTTACTGGAAGCCTTAGAAGTAGCAAAATCAAGAGGAGCATGTATCATTGCGATTACAAGTTATCAAAAATCAGCGCTGAGCCAATTAGCTGACATTACATTATACACTTCAACGCGTGAAACAGAATTCCGTACAGAAGCAAGTTCATCGCGGTTAGCGCAGCTCAGTTTATTAGATACTTTATATGTGGGATTGTCATTACAACGACAAGAGGAAACACTGCAAAATTTACAAAGTATACGAGAAACTATTTCAATGAAGCGAATATAAAGTGAAAGCAAATAATCCATGGGAATGAAGTCTCATGGATTATTTGCTTTCACCAATCGTTTTTTTTACGAACAGTGTAACTTCACATCATTTCCATGCTTTGTTACATATAGCTATTTTTTTATTTATTTTAGACACTTCAATCGCAATACCGATTCCTAAAGCAAGATTATCCGTAAGTAAACCGAAAGATACTCCTAACGCTGTTCCTATACCTATCCCAAGACTCATTGCGTCATTGTTCTTTTTATCATTAGCAATGTTTTAGTTTTTTAAAATCTCTGGATTTAGGATAGATGATGATAATAATGAAAAAAATTTTCTTTATATAACTTGATTTAAGGAAAAAAATTTTATATACTAATTCATGTAAACGGTTTACTAGATTATATTTTGCTAGAAACGAAGGGAAGATTCAGTATGAAAACAAGGGGGAGAGTTATCGGGATTGATATCGGCACAACAAGCACAAAAGCGGTTGTTTTTACAGAGAGAGGAAAGGTTGTTGCATCTCATGCAATTGATTATCCGATTATCCAACCGAATGTAGGATGGGCTGAGCAAGATCCTAATGTAATATGTTCTGCTGTATACAAAAGTGTAAGCGTTGCCATCGAAAAGGGTAATGTATTACAAAAAGACATTTCTTCAATTGGTATTAGTACAGCAATGCATTCGTTAATTGCTGTAGATAGAAATGGTGTCCCGCTTACTCGCTCTATTATTTGGGCTGACAATAGAAGTGTTGGGCAAGCAGAAAAATTACTGCAAGAGATGAATGGACATGATATTTATAAACGAACTGGGACCCCGATTCATCCAATGTCACCACTGTCTAAATTATTGTGGATGAAAGAAGAAGAACCGGAATTATTTTCAAGAACGTATAAATTCATTTCTATTAAAGAATATGTAATCTATCAGTTATTTTCGCAATATGTAGTTGATTACTCTATTGCGTCTGCTACCGGATTGTTTTGTTTAGAAACACTAGACTGGGATCAAGATGTATTAAAACTATTAAATCTGTCGTCAGAACAATTATCGAAGCCAGTACCAACGACTTACATATTAGAAGGTATGAAACCAGAATTAGCAAAAAGAATGGGGATTCATAATGAAACACCTGTTGTCATTGGAGCCAGTGATGGTGTTCTTGCAAATGTCGGTGTTGGGGCAGTTTCACCTGGAGAAGCGGCAATCACAATTGGAACAAGTGGTGCTGTTCGAACGATTTCTTCGAATGTAAACACAGATGAAAAAGGCAGAACGTTTTGTTATGCGCTTACGGATCAGCATTGGGTAATTGGTGGACCAACGAATAATGGTGGCATTCTACTGAGATGGTTACGTGATGAATTTGGAAGCCCGGAGCAAGAAGTGGCAAGGAAATTAGGTATTGATCCGTACGATTTATTAATTCAATATGCTGAACGTGTACCGGCTGGAGCAAATGGGTTGCTGTTTTTACCTTTCTTATCTGGAGAACGTGCTCCGTATTGGAATGCGAATGCTCGCGGGACATTTTTCGGTATCAATCTTCAGCATAAGCGAGAACATTTTATTCGAGCTGTAATGGAAGGGGTTTGCATGAGTGTCTTTTCAGTAGCACTCGCGATTCGAGATTCAACAGGTCCACTTTCTGAAATTCGTGTTTCAGGGGGCTTTGCGAAGTCAGCATTTTGGAGACAAATGTTGTCCGATATGATGGGGAAAGAATTACTTGTTCCTGAAAGTCATGAAGCATCTGCATTGGGAGCCGCAGTACTTGCTTTATACGCAACAGGAAAAATAGATTCGCTTGAAGAGGTAAAAGAATGGATTGAAATTGTACATCATCATGTACCAAATAAAGAAAATACGGCTTTGTATTTAGAGATGTTTTATATGTATGAACGGCTTTACACTCGTTTGAAAGATGAATTCGATGTAATTGCTGATTTCCAACGTAAACATTAGGGGGAATGGGAGAAATGGAAGTTGGAATAGTCTTAGCGGCTGTTGTCATATTACTCTTGCTTATTACAGTGGTAAAATGGCATCCGTTTGTCGCGTTAATTGTAACAGCAATCGGTGTAGGGCTAGCAATGGGGATGCCGCTTATTGCTACTTCACAAAAAGATCCTGGAATTATTGATTCCATTAAATTGGGTCTTGGAAATACATTAGGCTTTTTAGCAATCGTCTTAGCGTTAGGAACAATGCTTGGGAAAATGATGGCAGAGTCTGGCGGCGCAGAAAGAATTGCGAATACATTACTAGCACGTTTTGGAAAAAAACGCGTGCATTGGGCTATGATGGTTGTCGCATTTTTAGTTGGGATTCCAGTCTTTTTCCAAGTGGGCTTTGTTTTATTAATACCATTAGTTTTTACAATTGCGTTAGAAACAGGAGTTTCACTCATTACAATTGGGATACCACTTGTAGCAGGTCTTTCTGTTGTACATGGTCTTGTTCCACCGCATCCAGCTGCAATGGCTGCAGTTGGAATCTTTAAAGCAGACGTAGGGAAAACCATCTTATACGCTTTAATCGTCGGTCTTCCGACAGCTATCATTGCAGGACCACTCTATGGAAAATGGATTGGCGCCCGCATACATAAGAAGGTACCATTAGAGGTAGCAGAGCAGCTTGGAGAGCGTGATACAAAGAAAGAACTTCCGGGTTTTGGAAACACATTATTTACAATTTTACTGCCGGTATTATTAATGTTAAGTGCATCAATTGCTGAGGTGGCATTAGAAAAAACAAGTCAGCTTGCACAAATATTACATTTTATTGGAGATCCTGTCGTTGCATTATTAATTGCAACAATCTATTCATTCTTTAGTCTTGGATATGCAAAAGGATTTTCAAAAGATAAAGTTTTACAATTTACAAATGATTGTTTAGGACCAATTGCAAATATTTTACTAGTCATTGGTGCAGGTGGTGCATTCAATAAAGTGCTTCTTGATTCGGGAATTGGTACCACGATTGCTGAAATGGCAAAAGAATCTCACATTTCACCGATATTATTAGGGTGGGGGATTGCGGCACTGATTCGTATTGCAACAGGATCAGCCACTGTTTCGATGATGACAGCAGCAGGCATTGTAGCTCCAATTGCGGCAAGTATTCCTGGGGTAAATGTAGAATTGTTAGCACTTGCGACAGGAGCAGGATCACTCATTTTATCTCATGTGAATGATTCTGGATTTTGGATGATTAAAGAATACTTCGGAATGACGATTAAAGAAACATTATTAACATGGACGGCAATGGAGACGATTCTTTCTGTTGTTGCTCTTGGACTTATTTCGTTATTAAATCTCATTGTATAGAATAGGAGTTTGATGGATATGAAACTAGGTTTAGTAGGATTAGGAAAAATGGGCTTTCCATTAGCAGAGCACTTACACGAAGATCAGCATGAGGTTGTTGTATATGATGTAAACAAAGAGCTTGTTGAAAAAGCGCAGCAAACGGGCATATCTGCTCATTATACACTAAAAGACATGGTGTCAGCACTAGAGGCACCGCGTGCGATTTGGGTTATGGTACCAGCTGGAGAAATTGTGGATTCGGTACTAAGTGACTTATATCCACTGCTCGATCAAGGTGATATCGTAATTGAAGGAGGTAACTCTTTCTATAAAGATACACTGCGCCGTGCTGAAGATGCGAAAAGTTTCGGTCTTCACTATATGGACATTGGAACATCAGGTGGTGTAGAAGGTGCACGTCATGGTGCCTGTTTAATGATTGGTGGAGAAAAAGAAATCTTTGATAGATTAGAACCACTGTTTAAAGATTTATCGGTTGAAAATGGATATTCATACGCAGGGCGCGTTGGAAGTGGGCATTTCTTGAAAATGGTTCACAATGGTATTGAATATGGTATGATGCAAGCAATTGCAGAAGGGTTTGAAGTGCTAGATAAAAGTGATTTTGATTTTAATTATAAAGATGTAGCAAATGTATGGGCAAACGGATCTGTTATCCGAGGCTGGCTAATGGATTTAACAGAAAAAGCATTCTCTGAAGATCCAAAGCTAGAAGGCATTAAAGGTGTAATGAATTCTTCAGGAGAAGGAAAATGGACAGTGGAAACAGCGCTTGAATTGCAAGCTTCCGCTCCAGTTATTGCAATGTCATTGTTTATGCGCTACCGTTCTCAAGAAGAAGATACATTCCACGGGAAAGTTGTATCAGCCCTTCGTAATCAGTTTGGCGGACACGCTGTTGTGAAGAATGACTAATGGATATAAAAAGGAACTCATACGAAAGTATGAGTTTCTTTTTAATATTTTCATACTATTTTCTTAAAGCTTTTCCGACTTTTTATTGTTTTATATATAGAATTTTCTGGTAATATAGAAATTGAACTTAAAACAAAGGGGAGAAAATAACATGAAATTAGTTGTAATTAATGGAACACCACGTAAATTTGGTAGAACGCGTGTCATTGCAAAATATATTGCAGAGCAATTTCAGGGGGAATTATATGATTTAGCTGCGGAAGCACTACCTCTATATAATGGAGAAGAATCACAACGCGAATTAGAAGCGGTGACAAAATTAAAAACATTAGTAAAAGAAGCTGATGGTGTAGTTCTTTGCACACCTGAATATCATAATGCAATGAGTGGTGCACTTAAAAATGCGTTAGATTTCTTGAGTAGCAGTGAATTTGTTCATAAACCAGTAGCTCTATTAGCAGTTGCAGGTGGCGGAAAAGGCGGTATAAACGCGCTTAATAGCATGCGTATTGTCGCAAGGGGCGTATATGCGAATGCGATTCCAAAACAAGTTGTATTAGACGGTTTATACGTGCAAGATGGTGAGCTTAGTGAGGATGCAAAACCATTAATTCATGATCTTCTAAAAGAGTTAAAGGTTTATATGAGCGTATATAAAGAAGTGAAAAAGCAATTAGTGGTTGAGTGATAAGCATTCGTTTTGCTGTGAACCGGAGGATGAACTTTCAAGAGCTAATGGTCTATTATCCATTGGCTCTAAGATTAATATGAAAACGATTCCATCTGATGTAGTTCACAGAGTAGTAATGTGAACTAGCGAGAGGTTTTGAGAAAAATTATCGTGCTTATCGAAAATAAGGTGGGGAATGAAGATGATCACACATTTTACAGAGGTAAAAAACGATGAGGGTAAACAAAGTATTAAAATGTTCATTTAAACAAACGTACGTTCTTGTTTTTCATTTGAGTTTCGTTGATAATAATACATATAGAAAACGATTTGTATGAAATGGAGGGATTTATAATGATACCTATTACAATACCTGATCTTTCGTCAAGGCCGTTTCATCTGAAGGTTGAACGCCTGATGGATGCATCGCCAGGCGTGCTTTTCCGAGCTTGGACGAAACAATTTGACCATTGGTTTGCAGAACCTGGAACGATGTTAATGAAGGGGGAAGTCAATACGGTCTTCTTTTTTGAGACAGTTTACAAACCCGAAACGCATAGTGAGGCACAGCGTCATCCCCATTACGGACGATTTCTGAGACTTAAGCAAGACTGTCTCGTCGAAATGACGTGGGTTACTGGTGCTGGGGGAACAAAGGGAGCTGAGACCGTTGTCACAGTTGAACTTGGACCTTTTGGCAATGGCACAAAACTACACCTTACGCACGCAGGATTTCCAGACGAGGAGTCAAAGAACCAGCACGAACAGGCATGGCCAATTGTGCTTGAACAGCTAGACAGGTGTATGAGAGAACGGGCCAAATTTCATAAATAATAAGAGATTCATTACATACATCGAAAGGGAGTAATTTAGGTATGAATAACCTTACGAAATTTAAAATATTAAAGCCAGCTAATGAAGTATTTGAAGCCTTCGTAGATCCTGCAAAAATCGGGAACTTTTGGTTCTCTTCGAGTTCTGAAAGATGGGAACAAGGTAAAACCGTTACCCTGAAATATGATGAATACAATGCTCAAATAGATATAGAAGTAATGGAAGTCGAGATGAACAAGAAAATCGTGTTTAAGTGGGGTGCAAATGGGGACGGACATATTGTTACGATTTCGCTAAAAGAGTTGGAAAATTCGATTACACTTATTGAAGTTAATGAAGAAGGTTTCAATGAAAATGATGATAATTTAATAAATCAATTGCTAGATAACAAAGAAGGTTGGGTTTTCATGTTGACCTGTTTGAAGTGTTATTTGGAGAATGGCATTAATAATTTAAGAATAGGGTTAGTTAAATAACATGTTGTCTAAAAGGAGCCTTTGGGCTCTTTTTATTATATCTTTGCACCAGAACCCTAAAAACAGGTATTTTGACATGTATTCAAAATACCTGTTGCTTCATTCATTCGATTGCTGTACACACATTATTGATTTGGATACGTTTCTTTTAAAAAACTTATAGATTGTTTGATTAGTGCTTTTAGAACGTCAATATCAATGTCTTCCACTTTATTGATGTATACACACGATTTTCCAGACGTATATTTTCCAAAGTCCTTTAATAGTTCTTCACGTTTAGGGTCACCAGTTGCAAAATATAAGCTAATTTTGGCTTTTCGGGGTGAAAAGCCTACTAATGGTGCATCACCTTCATGACCGGATGCATATTTATAATGGTATGTACCAAATCCAATAATACTCGGTCCCCACATCTTTGCTGTATAACCTGTTGTTTCAGTAAATATATCTAATAATTGATATGCGTCTTCCCGTTTTTTAAGGCTGTCAACATTTTCAATAAACTCAATTACACTATTGTTGGTTTCTGTTGTTTTGAGTTTGTACATAATAGAGTCGCTCCTTTTTAGATACAAGTTTATCACATACGTAATTATAATACAGAGTGTGAATCAAAGTCACAGAACCTCAGGCAGGGTTTGAAAAATGAATGTAAACTTTTACATATTAGTTTACATTCAAATCCCCTTAATCATTGACTTTATCTCGATACCCCTAATATCCTCAAAATTAGCAAGAAAAATATACATTCAAACCACTATAGTTATAGAATTAATTAAAATGAAAAGAGTTCCTTATAAAAAACTCCTTAGGTAATGGTTAAATTATCCCATACCTTTTTAATGCAAACTCGATTCCGTCTTCACTTGACTTTTTAGTTACGAAATCTGCTACTATTTTTAATTTTTCATTCCCATTCCCCATGGCTACACCAAGTCCTACTAATTCCAACATGTCTATGTCATTCTCTCCATCACCAAATGCAATAGCCTCTGATTTATCAATGTCAAAATACTGTAAAACTTTTATTATAGCTAAAGATTTAGATACCTCTTCTTGTAATACATTCAATACAAAAGGATGCCATCTTTTAAATGTTAGATGCGGAAATTTATGAATGTATTTCTCAACCGTTTCGTCAGTAGCATACAAACACATTAAGTATACCTCTTGATTATAAATCAGTTGATTTATTGCAGGATAATCATTCAATGACAATGTTTCCTTCAATGCATTTAATATTTTAGTATCTTTTACACCGTTCATGCTAAAATCTTCAGTGAAAAATGATAGGCCGTGATTCTCTGTGTACGCAAACTCAAACACTTCTTGAATTATATTTGTATCTATCGGCACTTTATGAATCACCTTTTGATTATGTTTCACGTACGCTCCATTTGCTGTGATGAAAGTATCTACTCCTAATTTTCTTATTTCTTCGCACATAGATAACGGTCTTCCTGTTGCTGCTACCACTCTTAGACCTTTGTTTTTTAATGCTTTTATTGCTTCTTTGGTATTATTTGAAATACTACCATCTTCATGGTGCGTAATAGTTCCATCAACATCGAAAAATACAATTTTGTAATCCATAAAAATCCTCCTTAGAAAAATCGGATGAAAAACGATTATAGGAAAGTTTGCACCTTAAAATAATGCCCATTAACAAAATTCTAGTTTATTTACTGGTATAATCATCAAAACAAGAAAAATATTCCTATATTTTAATACTTTAAACTTGAATATAATATCACGCAATACTTCTAAAGATTATCCCAGTAAAGTACCTGAATAGAACTACTTCTGGACTATAAGTAGTTTTCCTTAACTAGTGGGTAGGCGACGACAAGAAGGAGGTCTTCCCATGAGAATTATAAGGACAGTCAGGTAGACAGAGTTAGCGTATTCTATGATCTTATGGACAACTAAGTTAAGTCAGTAAAATGTGCTTACAGAGGATTGTCCGTAATGAAACAAAATTTTAATGAAGAATTTAAAACAATGGAACAAAGTAAATGAAATATAGCCTTCTGAAAAGGTAAAACAAAATAATGAAATGATAGAAAAAACAACGTATGAATACAAACGTTGTTTTTTTGTGTACTTTCTTACTAATTTTCCTGTTATTTCTTAAAAGATTATTTAATTTCAAATGATGTTGTAACAATAATGGTGTATGATGCATAGTATAAGTTGTATACTGTATGACATATAGCAAATGAAAAATGAGGTGGGTGAATGAGTACATTATTGAATTCATTAACGACAGAGCTTAGGAGAGGAACGTTGACACTAGCTGTTTTAAGTCAATTACGAACACCCCAGTATGGATATTCACTTGTTCAGTTATTGGAGGAATCGGGCATAATCATTGATCAAAGTACCTTATATCCATTACTTCGCCGATTAGAAAAACAGGAGTTAGTGACGAGTAGTTGGGATACATCTGAGAGTAGACCACGTAAGTATTATATTTTAAGTGAATACGGGTTAGATATTTTTTTGCAGTTAAAAAGGGAATGGATTACGAATTCAAAAAAGCTCTATAGCTTATTAAAAGGGGAGGAAGACGATGAATCTGATTGAGATTTATATTCAAGAAGTTACTCGGAGGCTGCCTGAAAAAAATCGTGAGGATATTGCTCTTGAGTTACGGTCAACAATAGAGGATATGCTACCTGATAATTACAGCGAAGAAGATGTAAAGACGGTCCTTGAAAAATTAGGGAATCCAGCAACGTTAGCTAGTGAATATCGAGATCAGCCAATGCACCTCATTGGTCCTCGCTATTTTGATGTATATGTTACGTTATTAAAGATGATTTTACCCATTGCCGCTGTTATTTCATTGATATCGATGATTGCTGAATATTTGATTGGGTATGGTGGAGAGGAAGCATTAATTAATGTTGTATTGACTATTATGGGCGAAGGAATCGGGAGAATCATTGAAGCAGGGATCCAAGTCTTTTTTTGGCTAACACTTGTTTTTGCCATTATGGAACGAACAGATAAAGGGAAAGATGGTAAACCATATAATATAAAGTTTACCAAATGGACACCTGATGATTTGAAAAACATCCTTTATATTCCTAAGAAAAAAGCTATTACGAAGTTTGAAGTATTTGGAAGTTTAATGTGGACTGCGATATGGGCAACTCTTTATTTTTATGCGAATCATCTCGTAGGTGTATATGAGGGAGGCGGAAACAGACTTGAATTCGTGACTCCAGCTTTAAATCCGGAAGTTTTACTTTGGTATTGGCCAATCGTTCTTGTTGTGATCGGTTTCGAAATAGCATTAGCTCTTTATAAATTAATAAAGGGACAATGGACGAAAAGAATGGCAATATGTAATACTGCCCTCCAGCTAATTGGAACCATTGTATTCATTGTCATATTAAAAAATCCGAATGTAATGAACCAGGATTTTATTACGTATATGACTGATTTATTTACTATTACCGCGAAGCAATTTGAAACGCGGATAGTTGGCGGTGGAATTTTTATCTTTATGTTTTCTGCAGCCATCAATATATTTGATGGCTTCCGCAAGGCTAGAATTCGTTAATTGGTACTTGCTTATTAAAGTAACGGGGGCATTATTGGAATAAGAAAGAAAAAATAATCGAAATTTTTTATAAAAAAATTATTCAATTGAAAACAGAGCATGTTTTAATCCAGCTTTTTTCTAAAACATGCTCTTTCTGTTTGCTCTTATATCAAGGTTATTAGCGTTAATTTAATCAAACTTTATTTCAAAGCTACAGCAACGTCAAAAATGTTTTTTCATATCATTGATACAGTTGCTGAATGGGAACGTACGATAAAGCAAATTTGCAATATTACACAAGTGAGTCGTTCAGTGTTATATTGTGAGATTAATAAGAGGAATTTGAAAATGAATAAATAATGTGTCTATGAATTAATTAACGAATAAAATTTATAAAACAGTGGAGCATGTCACACTATAAAAAATTACTTGGGTGAATATTGATGATGATTTTTGATGAACATTCTTGAAAAGGGAGTAATTTTATATGAATTCGATAAATGTAAATGGAAATATCTATTATATTGAATGTGTTCCTTTCGAAGATAAGAGTGAGCAGGACAAGGAGGGATACTATGAATATTTTTACAAAGGAATCCATATATCGTTTCACTCCGACAAAGAAATAATAAAAGCCACAATCTATGACGGAGAAGACGAAATATATTTCTTAAGAAACCCGATTCTTGCTTTTGGTGAAGATTTTGAAGCGATAAAAGTATATGTAATTAAAAAATTTGGTGTAAATAGATTTAAGTTTCTGGGTGGGGAAAAAGGCTATACGGAGTTATACAAATTTAATTTATAATAAACACACCAAATAAGTTGGTTCATAATTTTATGAGCCAACTTATTTTAAATATTATTAATAGAAATTTTTCTCTTCTTGCATTCTTCAATCTATGGCTTATTCCATAACAATGGCATTACCATGTAAAAAACTACAATTAAACCAAGTAAAGAACCACAACTAAAAAGAGTTATTTGTCCAAACTTATTATTTCTACTAAAGAAAGCCAAGATAAAAGATAAAATAAACGTAATTCCAAAAGCAAATATCAGAATCTCATCATTTATAACACTATTTCCAGCAAAAAGATAAACTCCTAAAGTAACTATACTCATTACAAATATTGTAAATGACAATATACCAAAATCACTTCTTTTTTCTTTCAAAATAACACACTCTTGAAGTACTTCTAAAAATTTATATAACTTTTGAATCATAGGGCATTTAAATGTTAGTTATGCTTGAAGATGGGGACTTCTTTCGGGAAGTACGTTAAACTATGTTCTTAAAATGTATCTATAAACTAAAATAATGCTACCTCCAGTAAAGGAGTAGCATTATCTTGTACTGAAGCAGAAAGAACCATCCCTAATGCCTTTATATCATGTACCGCAAAAGGTTCGGTAAGGACGGGTTGATTGCACAGGCAGTGTGGCGTAATCAGCCTGTTCGGGGGAATGCGCGTAGGGGCTTGAAAGAACATCAAGAAGCCGCTCCATCACGCTGTAATCTCCTTGTTTCACTGCGGCTTCTAGAGCAGCTTCTACCCGGTGGTTCCGAGGGATTAGCGCAGGATTGCTGTTTCGCATCAACTGATGCGAGGAGGCTTTCGATTCCTGCTGCCTGCCTAGTCTCGCATGCCACTGCTCATGCCACTGAGCAAATTCTGGGGTCCCAAACAGGACCGTATCATCCGGCGTATCGAAAGTTAATGCGCGGAAGGTATTGGTATAGTCCGCACGATACTTCTGCATCATACTGAGAAGGTCTTCAATAAGGGATTCATCCTGCACTTCTTCGTTAAATATTCCTAATTTGGCTCTCATTCCCGCGAGCCAATTAGAGTGATACAACTTAGTGAAGTCTGAAATCGCATCTTGGGCCCGTTTGACAGCTTGCGTCTGATCTACATGTAGCAGCGGCAATAGGGTTTCAGCAAATCGCGCGAGATTCCACCCGGCAATATGCGGCTGATTGCCATAGGCATAGCGGCCTTGAATGTCAATGGAACTGAATACCGTTGCCGGATCATAGGTATCCATGAAGGCGCAAGGACCATAATCAATGGTTTCTCCACTAATGGCCACGTTGTCGGTGTTCATCACTCCGTGAATAAAGCCAACAAGTTGCCATTTGGCAATCAGCACGGCCTGACGCTTAATCACTTCCTGAAGTAGGAAAAGATAGCGGTTCGGGGCAGCGTCAACATCTGGGTAATGTCGTTGCAATGTATAATCAGCCAGGACCCGGAGATCCTGAACGGTGCCCCATTTTGAAACATATTGAAAGGTGCCGACGCGCAAATGACTTGCAGCTACACGGGTCAGAATTGCACCAGGCTGGTCAGTTTCACGGATAATTGATTCACCGGTTGTCACTACCGCTAGGCTACGGGTAGTAGCAATACCAAGCGCATGCATTGCTTCGCTGATGATGTATTCGCGCAGCATCGGTCCAAGTGCCGCTCGACCATCACCCCGGCGGGAGTATGGAGTTTTACCAGAACCTTTGAGCTGAATATCAACTCTCTCATCTAGGGGAGTGATCTGCTCGCCAAGTAGCAGAGCCCGGCCGTCCCCTAACAAGTTAAAACGCCCAAATTGATGCCCCGCGTAAGCTTGAGCAAGAGGCAAAGCACCTTCGGGAATCTGGTTGCCAGCAAGCACTGCTACGCCATCTTCGCTTTGCAGCGCCTGGACGTTCAACCCCAGGGATGTTGCCAACGGATAATTGAGAATGATCAACTTGGGTGAGCGTACAGGGGTTGGGCTCTGGCTGGTAAAAAATGATTTCGGCAGACGGGCATAACTGTTGTCTAAGTTCCATCCTGTTTCTATTATTTCTTTTCTCTTTGTCATCGTATCTCCTTTTCTTCTTTTGTCTTTTTATCCCGCTATTTGCGGGCAGTAATACCTCCATCTCAAACTTCGGTGAAAACAAAGAAGATAGGTGGAGGATAAAACTGCCTGTAAAAATCCGATTCGTTCAACTAATAATCAGTGGGGGATGAAAAAATCACTGATTAAAGTTTCACTTTATACCCTTGTTTTTTCTTTTACATAAAACAAAATTTGTTATGAAAAGATCTTAAAACAGGTCCTCTTCTCTTGTCTCTTAGCCATATTTTAAGGAAAAAGATCAAAATTATACTCAAATCGCTTAGAGTAGTAAAATCAATTTTTTACCATGCCGAATTTTTCTTAGCATATGTTTTTGTTAAAATGATATTAATTCTCATAATTTAATATGAAAAATGTATACTTTTGTTTTGGAGCACTTGCTTAACCTTAGCTTGATGGATGTGTGGCGGGACCCCGATTTACCGTTGACACTTCCTTATAACTTTACCAAATTTCACATAATGTTCAAAAATTAACTAATTGCACTATGATAATATGAGTTATGTAATAATATTATTTTAGAACGGAATGGAGATGATAAAATATGACGACCTGGTTAATACTTTCGTTGATTCTTATGGGTTGTATTAAAATAATAGTGACGTGTCTTCCAACCTCTGTTGTGAACTCGTTTGTCAGCAAATTTGAATTGCATCCAAAACTTAATGACGCGACTGTCACCGTAACTATCGACGGAAAACGCTTGGAAGGTGAAGATAAAATTCAAGTTATTAATCATTTTAACCAAGCGATATTTTTAGAGAGACATTATTTTCCTCCAAAGAGCAGTGGGACTCCATTGGTTATTGATACTAAGAGGGGCAAAAACGATGTTAGGTTTTCTGTGTACAGTTACAACGATCACGTTGATGTAGTCAAACAGTACAAGAAGAAAGTAGTCGCGTATAGTCTGCGTTCCAATAGCCTTCAAAAACGTTCTATGTTAGTAACGGGAGATTTAGTTTAAAAGGATCGTCAAAGAGACGGTCTTTTTTTACAAACTCATTATAAATACTGATAACTGGTACTCTTTTTCCATAGAAATGTAATGTTTGTGAACATAGAAAAAAGTAAACAAAAGCCAGCTCGCATGAATTGACTTTTGTTAGTTTATAGGGCTTCTTGAAAACATTATTGAACAGTGACAAACTTTTTGAAGAATGCTGTACGCGCAGATTTGTTGTATACGTATGGATTGGAGGTATTTACTCTACCTGGCGGGGAAGTATGTTATTGAACGAACGGATACTTTAATTGAAGAAGAACTACATCTCGATGTAAACTTAGAGAATGTAGCAGAACAAAATGGTCAATATATACTGTAAGGGGGTAATAAAAGTGGCGGAAATCAAATTTGATATAAAAGAAACCTTAGGTGCTTTATCACAGTCCCCTAAAGGCTGGAATAAAGAACTTAACTTAATTAGCTGGAATGGTAAAGAGCCAAAATATGATCTACGTGATTGGGCACCGGAGCATGACAAAATGGGAAAAGGTGTAACATTGACGGCTGAAGAGTTAAAAGTGTTAAGGGATATCTTAAACGGTATGGAACTATAAAAGTATATCGGCACTTAAGGTACAGTCATAGTCTGTGCCTTTTTTAGTACATATTATCCATTGATTTGTTGGAAATTCACCTTTTCAATAAATTCAATGACTTTCTCATTTGGGCTATAAAAGAAAAAATCATTATTATTATGTAACGAAAAGTTTGCTGCAATACGCTTATTTTTAAGTATAGATTTAATTTTGGTAACATGGCCGCTTTTTATGTGAAACAAAATGTAAAAAAGGCGGAGAAACTTCCAGTAAATCCATCGTATGACGAGAGCCAAAATACAAAATCTATAAGGGAATCATATAAAAGAGGGTGTGAAACAATATGGGAAAAACGAAAGCGTTAGGATCAGCGAAACATAAAGGAAATCAGACGCAGTGCCATACGTCTTCTAAAAAAGCACGTAATCCTCAAAACGCAGGACAACGTAGTCACTAAAAAGTACTTCTGACTCCCTTTCTTTTTCTATATAATATAAAGAAAGGGAGTGTAAACTTATATATGAACAAATGGATTCTACTTTTTATTTTATTATTACCACCATTATACATTCTGTATATGACATATCGCATGAAAAAAGTTGCTTATGAGAAAGTAAGTAATTGCGCTCCGTATGTATTAATTTTAGGTGCAAAATTATTTGGAGATAAACCTTCTTTATCTCTTAAAAATCGATTGGACGTAGCTTTAATGTATTTGAATTCTCATCCAGAAACAAAAGTAATTGTATCAGGAGGACAAGGGGAAGATGAGGATATTCCAGAAGCTCACAGCATGCGAAAGTACTTAATGAACCATGACATTAAAGAGAGTCGTATTTTAATTGAGGATCGTTCGACAAGTACATATGAAAATATAAGGTTTAGCATGGATTTATATAACGTAACGCACGCAGTAGTTGTGAGTAATACATATCATCTATATCGAACAAAAATTATTGCTAAGCGTTTAGGAATGCAAATGGAGCCGCTCGCTGCCCCAACGCCAAGGCGCTCAAAGAAAAAAGCGTATATACGCGAATATGCAGCAATTATAAAATCAATAGTATTCGATCATTAGAGCTCAAGCACGGGCTCTTTTTTCATATATATAAATACAAATTAAAAAAACAACATAAAACCCTTCTTTTTAGGTGGGAGAGAGCATCCATTCATGCATAGAAGCGGTCAGATCCTTTTCCTGCCCCAGACACAGTGAAAACAAAGAGAGAAACCGAGTGCAGGTCACCTTTTGTTATCCATAGCCGCGGCTTATATGTCGGAAAATCAAAATGGATTTATATAGAACAAGCGTATCATTTGAAAATAAGACACGTTTCCATCAGAATGGAAGAAACAACAGTAAGGGAGTTGTATTTGTGATTCGATTTGAACACGTTTCAAAGAAGTATGATGATGGAACGAAGGCGGTAGACTCGTTACATTTAGAAATAAAAAAAGGAGAGTTTTTTGTTCTCATTGGACCGAGTGGTTGCGGAAAAACAACAACGATGAAAATGATTAATCGTTTAATTGAAACGACGGAAGGGTCCATTTCCATTGACGGAAAAGATATTAAAGATTATAACATTCATGAACTGCGCTGGGATATCGGTTACGTATTGCAACAAATTGCGTTGTTTCCTCATATGACAATTGCTGAAAATATTGCGGTGGTACCTGAGATGAGAAAATGGGACAAAGAGAAAATCCGAAAACGCGTCGATGAATTGCTGGATATGGTAGGGTTAGAGCCGAAGGTATATCGCGACCGTATGCCCGATGAATTATCAGGTGGACAAAAGCAACGTGTTGGAGTTGTAAGAGCATTAGCGGCCAATCCAAAGATTGTATTAATGGATGAACCATTCAGTGCGTTAGATCCATTAAGCCGTGAACAACTGCAACAAGATATTGTAAAACTTCAGAAAAAAATTCAAAAGACGATTGTTTTTGTAACACATGATATGCAAGAAGCGTTATCACTTGGTGATCGCATTTGTATGATGAGACAAGGGAAAATTGTGCAGCTCGATACACCAGAAGCAATCTTACATAATCCGGAAAATGATTTCGTAGAAGAGTTTATCGGAAATCGGGGCCGTCCATGGTATGAGGGGAAAATCATAAAAGATATATTGCCGCTTGAAAAAATAGAAGATGAACCAATAGGTGTTACTCCTCTTTCCTCACAATCATCGTTACAGGAGGCCCTGCTTCGTTTACAGACAGATAGGGCTGTGCCAATTGAACAGGATGGAAGTTATGTTGGAACATTAACAAGCCACCATATTGTCGCGTACATAGTCGGGGAAATGAAGGAGAGGGGCTAAACAGTGTCAGCATTATTACAAACTTTTCAAGAACGAAAACAAGAACTACTAAACGCACTTTTTGAGCACCTTCAAATTTCACTAATCTCTTTATTTTTGGCGGTGATTATTGCAGTGCCGCTTGGAATTATTTTAACAAGGCGTGAGCGAATTGCTGAATTTATTATTGGAACATCAGCTGTCATGCAAACCATTCCTTCGTTAGCATTACTCGGTCTTTTAATACCACTAGTTGGAATTGGAAAAATACCAGCAATTATCGCGTTAGTTGTGTATGCTTTATTACCGATTTTACGAAATACATATACGGGAATCCATAAGTTAGACGCATCGCTGATAGAAGCAGCAAGGGCGATGGGAATGAACGGGTGGAAACGGTTATGGAAAGTAGAGCTTCCGCTCGCACTACCAATTATTATGGCAGGTATTCGTACAGCGATGGTATTAATTGTCGGCACAGCAACTTTAGCCGCTTTAATCGGGGCTGGGGGACTTGGAAAACTCATTTTACTTGGTATTGATCGGAATGATCATGCTCTCATCGTGTTAGGGGCTGTACCAGCCGCATTGTTAGCTTTATTCTTTGATGGGGTACTTCGCACGTTTGAAAGCACGAGACGCTCTCCTAAGCGTGCCGTATTGGCAATTGGTATCGCAGTAGTTATTATCGCAGCACCATTTCTGTGGAATACGCAAAAGAAAGATATCGTGATTGCAGGAAAGCTTGGATCTGAGCCTGAAATTTTAATCCAAATGTATAAGCAGCTTATTGAACAAGATACCGATTTAGAAGTTGAGTTGAAACCAGGACTTGGGAAAACGGCTTTCGTATTTGAAGCATTAAAAGCAGGAGAAATTGACATCTATCCCGAATTTTCAGGAACTGCTTTATCTACCTTTGTGAAAGAAGAGCCGAAAAGCACAGACGGGAAAGCCGTATATGAACAAGCTCGCAAAGGCATGGAACAAAAATATAATATGTCCATGTTAAAGCCGATGGAATATAACAATACGTATGCGCTCGCAATGCCGAAAAAAGTTGCAGAACAATATAACGTGAAAACAATTTCGGATTTACGAAATGTTGCTGCAAGTGTAAAGACTGGATTTACATTAGAGTTTGCGGACAGGGAAGATGGCTATAAAGGGATACAAAAGCTGTATAATTTCCAATTTGCAAACGTAAAAACGATGGAACCAAAGTTACGCTATAGTGCAATAGAGTCAGGAGATGTCAATGTAATTGATGCGTATTCAACTGACAGTGAATTAGAGCAATACGGACTCCAAGTGCTTGAAGATGATAAAGGACTATTCCCACCTTATCAAGGAGCTCCCTTGCTGAAAAAAGAGACGCTACAAAAATATCCTGAGCTTGAAAAAATATTAAATAAACTGGCTGGGAAAATTTCGGATGAAGAAATGAGAAAAATGAATTATGAAGTTAATGTAAATGGTAAAAGTGCAGAAAAAGTAGCACAACAATATTTACAAAAAGAAAAGCTTATACGTTGAATTTTGCAAAAAATATACAAATAAATGGCTGAAAAAAAACCGTTCATCATAAAATGAATGGTTTTTTGTGCATACTTATACATTTTTTCAAAAAAGTATTCCCTTTTTGCTCATTTTCTTTTAGAATAAGTAATGTTTTCCTGAAAAAATATAATAGAAGCGTCTATTAGAGAAAAAGGTGACTTTAATAGTTGAACGGATGAACATAACACCTAGAATGACAGATGGGGTGATACCAATAGAAAAGAAATTAGGATTTTTTCCATTAATCGCACTGGTAGTAGGAACAATGGTTGGCGGTGGTGTTTTTAGTTTACCGCATGATTTAGCAGTAGGAGCAAATAGTGGTGCGACATTACTAGGTTGGTGTGTTACAGCGCTAGGGATGATTCCGCTTGCACTTGTATATCAATCGTTAGCACAGCAAAAGCCAGAGCTTGAAGGCGGCATTTATAGCTATGCGCGCGCAGGGTTTGGTGAATATATTGGTTTTAATAGCGCGTGGGGATATTGGCTTGCAGGTATTTTAGGGAACGTAGCAACGATTATGCTATTATTTAGTACGCTTGGATATTTCTTCCCTATTTTCAAAGGAGGAAATAACGTTGCTTCTATCGTAGGCGCATCTCTTTTATTATGGACACTGCATTTTCTTATATTAATTGGGATTCGTGAAGCATCCATTATGAACTTTATTGCGACAATCGGAAAGCTTGTTCCGATTTTATTATTTATTGTAATGATGGTTACTGCGTTTCGCTGGGATACATTTACACATGATTTTTGGGGAGAGGGAACAGTCACTGTTTCTTCTGTACTCGATCAAGTGAAAAATACGATGCTTGTTACACTTTGGGTATTTATTGGTGTGGAAGGGGCAGTCGTGTTATCTGGGAGAGCAAAAAATAGCCGTGATGTAGGAAAAGCAACAGTTTTTGGCTTAATTTCAGTTATGTCCATTTATATTTTAATTTCTGTCCTTTCAATGGGAGCTATGACAAGACAAGAACTTTCTGTTTTAGAAACGCCTTCGATGGGACATGTATTAGAGCATGCTGTTGGATCTTGGGGCGCATTTGCCATTAACATTGGACTAGTTGCTTCACTTATTGGAACATTAATTGGTTGGTTTTTACTCGTATCGGAAATTTCTCACGTAGCAGGAAAAGACGGTGTGTTCCCGAAAGTCTTTACGAAGACAAATAAAAAGCAGACACCACATGCTGCATTATGGATTTCGAATGGTGTCGCACAAACATTGTTTATTATCGTTCTATTTTCTGAATCAACGTATCAAATCATGTATTTTATCGCGTCTACATCGATTTTACTTCCGTACTTATTATCAGCTCTTTATCAGCTGAAATTAGTTGTGACGAAGGAACTGAAACATGCGAGGCTGAAAAATGGAATACTTGCTTTAATCGCATCTCTATATTCCGTTTGGCTTATCTACGCAGCAGGTTTAAAAAATTTATTGCTCGTTTCCATCGTGTATGGCATCGGACTTCTTGTTTATATGTTTGCTCGAAAGGAAAAGGGGAATCGATGCTTTACTGGTATGGAGAGATATGTCATGGTCGTGATTGTGATTGCAGCGATAGTGTCTCTATATATGCTTTTAACAGGTTATATAAAAATGTAAAAAAGTCCTTTAAAAAGGACTTTTTTATTTTGTAATGGATTTGAAAAGTGTCATCATATCAAATGTAGCGAGTAGTAATGAAAAAATAAATAGAATTGCTAATATTGTGTATGAAATGATATGTGGAGCATATTTCTTATGGTACTACAAGGAGTTTTGCTTCATTTGCAGAATATCTAATATATAAGATATTCAGGAGGGATGAGCATGGAAGAAAAAGAGCAGTTGTTACGAGTTATCGAACTGGCAAGTGATGTGCGGAAGGTATTAGTACAAGAATCGTTTTTTAACCATCATCCCGAATTAAGAGGGGCCATTGAAAACTTAGCTTGTTCTGTGGAGACGTTAGCAAATTTGCAATATAATCAAGATGAAAGCGCTGAGGATACGCTGCGCTATGTATTAGCTAAGATGAAAATTGCTCATAATGCCATTATGAAAGAGAGAAAAGCGTTCCCCTCGTACTAATGTGAATTTCGCTTTATCCCGCATTAACGGATAGTAAAATCACCATCTTAAGGTTCTGTAGGTTAGGTGCGGGATAAACTACTGATGAGTGCTTGATTGTTTCAACTAATTTTCAGTAGGGATGAAGGGAACCCCGACTGAGAAAAGTTTCACTTTATGTAACCTGACGGAGAACGTCAGGTTTTTTGTTTCTAGTTTTCTTTTGCGGTTCATACAATAAGAATAGTATGAAAAAAGAAGGTGAGTTAGTTGAAGCTACATAAAGCTCTTCATCCAAGTTTTATGAAACGAATGCACCATATGAGATTTATTGGAAAGTTTGTTGAAGGTGAGCAGAAGAAAGAAGCAGATACTTTTTTTGTTCAGTGTCTTTCCCCAGTGCCTTCTATATTGGCATCATTATTTGAAGGGGAACCATTTTTGTTTCAAGGGTTATATAACAATAAAAAAAACGAGAAAATTTTTGCGGATATGAAGAAAAGGAAGTTAGAAAAACAATTAGTTTTGTTTCGACTTTATTATGAGAGAGGGAGTCTGTACGTTGAAGTAATTTGTGCACAGCAGGGAGAAATTGCTGATGCATATAAAATTATCCCATCCCCGAGAATACCTGAATTAAAAAAGAGAGAAGCGTTTGAACGTAAACTTGGCAAAGGATATTTGTCTTTCCTTCTTCCAAAATTTCCGCATGATTTTGAAGTGCCAGAGTTGTTATGGTGTGAAGGAAGATTGTATGGGAATTTATCATTAAAATCTTCTATCAGTGCAATTGCCTATTGTGAGAACAAAAAAGAGAGTAAATATATAGAAATCGATAATTGGTCTAAGTATATCGAAACGGATGTAGATCATCATTTGTATTTTGTGCGTACAAATGTATATGAGCAACTAGTCAAGCGAATTGCAGAAGAGGGAAAGCAAATTGAAGTGATGGAGATAAGGAATCAGAAGGAAGATCAGGAATGGAATGAACGAGAATCTTCTTTTTTAAAGTATGTGCAGCAATTGGTTCATGAGAAAGGCTTATACTTAGATGAAACAGATATCTTTAATTTTCATATTAGTGTCAAAACAAATATGTTAACAATCATCGGCGGGATTCCGGGGATTGGAAAATCTCGTTTCGTGCAAGCGTATGCAGAAGCGCTAGGATTAACATTCGGGGAAGAGCTTGTATGGATTCCAATTTCACCATCTTATCAAGAACCACATGATATACTTGGATATCTTCATCCGAACGGAACATACATTGAAAGCGAAACAAAATTGATACGAACGCTACTAAAAGCAAAAGAGAATCCAAATCAGCTGTATATGATTGTTTTTGATGAAATGAACATGTCACATATTGAACATTGGTTTACACCATTTTTATCAATTCTTCAATTAGAGAAGAAGCATCGTGTTCTTTCCTTATACGAGACGGTTGCTGAAACGGAACAACACATTCCAGCAAAGATTGAAATTGGCGAAAATGTTATATTTGTTGGCACAGTGAATTTTGATGAGACAACGAAAGAGCTATCTGATCGCCTATTAGATCGAACAAACTTAATTACACTTCAAAAAATTCCATTTTGTGAAATCAATATGGAGCGGGGAAAAAATGTACAGAGTCCTTTTCCTATTACTACAGCAGAGTTCCGCAATCATTGGCTTCGTCATAAACCAATGATTGATGTTTTTTCTGAAGAAGAACTAGAGCTGTTAGATAAACTGCATGGAGTACTATATTCATACGATGCCTCAAAAGGAGTCTCATTTCGGTGCGCGACTGCGATTGCTACTTATTTACAAAATATACCTCTTCAAGACAATCAGTCCTATATGATAAGTCGAGAAGAAGGGTTTGACTTGCAGGTAAAGCAACGTATATTAACGAGGTTACGTGGAACAGAAATGACAATCGGTCCACTTCTTCGTGAAGATGGGAAGAAAGGAGCAGAGCTTGTCACATTGTTGAAATCACCACTTGCAAATTGTGTCTCTGCATTTGAACATTCCCTTGCGTATATAAAACAAAAGCGGCGTGAATTGGAGTTGTATGGGTATGCGAAATGAGGAGCAGTATGAGACGGAAATAATAGGGGCAAATGAGAATCTTCCATTTGTATTGAAATTAATCGTAGGTACAGAAGCAAAAGGAGATTTTATTTTCTTGAATCATCTTTGTACATCAACAAATGAAATGTCACAGTGTGTATATAAAGTACAGGAATTAAAACCTCTACGCCTTCATTTACATTGTCAGAAACCAGTTCGCGTCACATTTGTATGGAATAAAGTGTATGAGAGACAAAAAGACACGAAAGAATGGAAATATGAATTACATGAAAAACAGTATAGGGTATTACTATATGAACATGGAAAAACAGATCTTTTTTATCCATGGCGCTGTGGACTCTATCATTTTGAAGTACAAGTGGAAGAAGACATATATTATGGTGCTTTTCAAATCGTTCCGAAAAACTTTTTTGATGATCAGTTTGAAGCCATTCAAAATTCTGTGAAGTCGATTCTAAATGAAATCATTTTAGATCGAGGCTACTATAAAAAGACATTCTCAGCACTCACTGATATTGAAGATTCCTCTTATTTAGTATTACTTCGAATGCTCCCGCAAAAAATGAAAAAAATAAAGCAGTTATTTGATGAGGTTGAGGAGAGGACAAAATATAACTATGTATATCAATGGGAGATAAGAGAACGGAAAACAACGAGAAAAAGTGTGATGATGAGTGAGAAGAAGCCGTATGAAAAACATTATAATCGCAGATTTATGGAACAAAAGGATACCTTGGAGAATGCCTTTTTAAAATATAAAATGAGAAAATTTCATGACACATTACTAGAAGTACACTCTTTTTTACAAAAAACGATTGAAAAATTAGAGGGTGCTAGAGATACAAAGAAAGAGGAACACCAAGCTGTAAAAACGATTATGCAAACCATTGAAAAAAATGGGTCTGTAACGGATCGAGATAAACAAAAATATCGGAATATACATTTGTTGAAAGAAGCCGATTTGCGAAAAATCTCTGTGAAAATACAAGAGTATAAAATACTTTATAGTATTTTATATCAAGCACTGCAGTATTTTCAAAGTCTATTATATTCACCATTTTGGAGAGATATCTCCGAAAAGACATATATAACTGCATATGCTTTACATGCTCCACATCGGCAATTGTTACATCACTTAGAAATTTTGCCGCATCATAATCCACAATCTCCATCTTTTTTATTTGTATATAAACCAACGTTTTTAGTCTATGAATATTACGCATTTTTTACTGTCATTTCCGTATTGCAGAAATTAGGGTTTAAAGATGAAATCCCGCTATCTGAGCAAATTCAAACGTACTTTTATTTAGATGGTTTACAAGATGGCACGACGGTTACTTTAGATCGTGAAAATATTAGGATACACGTTGCGTTTAATGAGCTCATTGAAACGCATCCCCTAATTGCACTTAGTAAAGGCAGTCATTTTTATAACGGGGAAGATACAAAGAAACCTGATATCCGCTTAGACTGCTATGTGAAAACGGGGGAGAAATACAAATATCAATCATCTATCATTATCGAAGTAAAATATAGTCCCATGTATAATATTTTTCAGTCAATTGGCAATACGAAAGCAACAGAACAGATGTACAAATATTGGTCAATCAAATATGTAGAAGAACAAGATGGAAAACGAATTTTTTACCGAAGGGCGATTTATGAAGTGATATGTGTATATCCAGGTAGTCATATGCACGGGAAAAAGATTGAAGCTGGCTGCGGTGTCTTTTTGCAATTATATCCATATAAAACAAAGCAAGGAGAAGAAAAATTGGCTGGAAAGCACGGACTTGTACAAATATTTGAGAGATGGTTAAAAAGTACAATGTTATAGTGCTTATTCAAAAAGGAGGAGAAAGAGAGCAGAGTAGTTCGAGGCGCGGAAGCCAGGAGGATATGGAGTGTAGATTGAACTACATGAGTACCGGAGTGGCCGACATAACGAAGAAATAGGGCAGCTATCTTTACCAGACTTTTTAAATATTTCCTTATAACAAAGAAAGCCAGCTCATATGATTTCTTCTCCAAATAAAATTTTATTCGGAAGTAAAATTCAGAAAAAATTAAACTTTCTCTCTTGTGTACTACTTATATAAAAGTAGACATATACTCTTTTGGTAAAGAGGAAGTTAGACCAATGTGAGGTACTACATAAAAGTAGAGCTCCTTAAAACGAGGTAAATTCTTGTTTGTCCCGCTATTCGCGGGCAGTAATACCCCCATCTCAGAATTCGACAAGAAGCAAAGAAGTTAGATGGGTGATAAACTGTCTGTAAAAGCCTAATTGGTGAGGGCTAATGATCAGTGGGGGATGAAGAAGACCCCCGCTGATCAAAGTTTTACTTTGTAAAGGAATACTTCATATAGAAAATGGAAGAGAATTTGAATTTCTACTAGCTATTATAAAACTTTATATAAATATAAAAATAGAATAGGAATTTGTTTCCTTTTATAGAATGTATAGATAGTAAATAGTTTTAGTTGCATACCAAGATTTGTTTTTATATGATAGATGGTGAAAGCGTTATCAAAAAAGAACGGCGATGGGAAAGGCGGGGAAATATGTTCCAGCGTGTTCAAACGAAGGAAGAACATTTTTGGTTCGAGCAACTTTGGGGAGATTTTTGTGAAGAACGAGATTTAATGTTTGTAGAGCGAAATTTAAATCCATCACGATTTTTATTAATAGAAGATCAAAACTACATCGGCACGGTTGAATGTATACGATATACGACACCTGAGCAATCTAATTCTGAGTTTTTCTATCCGTTTTCTAAAAATGAATTGGTGAAGGATCTGAAAAATGTATATGAAATAGGAAAGTTAAGCATTGTGAAAACATCTCGTGGTCGGGGCCATTTTAAAAGATTGACGGCTATTTTATTTATGCACGCTTTGGAAACGAAAGCGGAATGGTATATAGCTGTCGTAACGAAACGGATGTATATGTATTTGCTTACACTAGGCTTTCCGATTGAGCCAATTGATGAGGCATTTGCTTTTCATGATACACTGCAAGGGGTACCTGTCCGAATTCATGCTCGAAAAGGGTTGACGCATTTGTATTCTTTAAAAGAATTTCGCGATATTATTCAAGGAAATGCTCATGCACAGTCGCTCATTAAAGGGAACAGTAAAAATATTATGTTAACAAAACGACATGTCACAAAGTTTTAAAAATTATTGTGATAGACATCACATCTCTTTTTCACAATGTATATTACACTTAATTGGTAATGATTGCTTGAGAAGGGACGGGATGATATGTTTTGCTATCAATGTGAACAAACGCCAACTGGTGGATGTAAAGTAATCGGTGTTTGTGGAAAGAATGAAACAATTGCAAGTTTACAAGATACAATCGTGTTTGGGCTGAAAGGAATTGCTGCTTATCGTACACATGCTGCACAGCTCGGTTATACGGATTCTTTTGTAGATGCTACAACTCATGAAGCATTATATATGACACTAACTAATTCTAACTTTAATGAGCAAGAACATATTGATATGGCTATGAAAGTAGGGAAATCTGCTTTACGCGTGATGGAGCTGTTGGATAAGGCACATACGGACCATTTTGGTGTTCCTGAGCCGGTCCGCATTACACAAAATCGTGTAGAAGGAAAGGCAATTGTTGTTACAGGTCATAACTTATTTGCATTAGAAGAATTATTGAAGCAAACAGAAGGAAAAGGAATCAATATTTATACACATTCTGAAATGCTACCAGCACACGGCTATCCGCAATTGAAAAAATATAAACATTTAAAAGGGAACATCGGGAAGGCATGGTATGATCAACGACGTCTCTTTGAAAAGTTTACAGGAACGATTTTAGCCACAACGAACTGTGTGATGCCTATTAAAGGAACGTACTCTGATCGCTTCTTTTCATATGATATTGCCGGACTAGAGGGTGTAGAAAAAATTGAAAACAATGATTTTACACCGCTGATTGAAAAAACATTAGAGCTTTCAGATGTACATATGGAGTCAGATGAACAACTTGTAACTGGTTTTCATCACAATACAGTATTATCACTAGCCCCTGAAATAATCGAGGCAGTACGAGCGGGGAAAATCAAGAGATTTTTCGTCATTGCAGGGTGTGATGCCCCTGGAAAAGGCGGAGAGTATTATCGAGAATTAGCAACTTCACTTCCACCAGAAGCAGTTATTTTAA
Source organism: Bacillus sp. DX4.1 (assembly GCF_030348195.1). Taxonomy (NCBI): domain Bacteria; kingdom Bacillati; phylum Bacillota; class Bacilli; order Caryophanales; family Bacillaceae; genus Bacillus; species Bacillus sp. DX4.1. The sequence continues at coordinate 2,315,624 of NZ_JAUCFT010000008.1, forward strand.
CGACTTCTTGCGGGAAATTCCGCTTTAATGATGTGGATTATGGGGTTGTACCAGGTACCGAGATTCCGCGTTATATAGATTTAGGTCAGTGCAATAACTCGATTTCAACGGTGAAAATAGCTGCGGCTTTAGCGGATGCATTTCAGTGCGAAGTGAATGAATTACCAGTCAGTATCGTTTTATCTTGGTTTGAACAAAAGGCGGTTGCCATATTACTTGGATTATTTAGTCTTGGTATTCAAGATATTCGCATCGGTCCAAAAGCACCAGAATTCATTTCCCCTGGTGTACTTGAAGTATTACAAGAAACATTCGGTTTAAAATTGATTACAACTGCAGCTGAAGATATGAATACAATGTTATCATAAAGAAAAGGATGTCTCGAAACGAGACATCCTTTTGTATAAGTAAAAAGTGTATAACAATTGGCCAGGGGGAGTCAATTGCTATACACGGAACACACGATAGGATAAAGTGACACTTTGATCAGTGGGGGGCTTCATCCACCACCTAACATCTTTGCTTCCCACCGAACTTTGAGGTAGGGGTATTACTGCCCGCGAATAGCGGGATAAAAAGAACTAAAAACCAAATATACTTAAAATCATTTTACGGCGTTTTGGTTTTTCTTCTCGTTCATATATTGGTGGAGAATCTGGTGTAATGTAAAGAGGTTCTTTTTTCTCGAGAGCGACTTCTAATTTTTGAATTCTTTCCAGCATTTCTTCCATTTCTCTACGATGTTGCAGCAATTGATAGCTGACAACATCATCTGCCTTATCTTGCATCTTTTCTTCCATACGATCTAGACGTTGTGTGATGGCATTCAATTGTTTGGCAAATTGTTCGAATTCAGATGATGACTTAGCTTCAGAATTTTGTGATGAAGGTGGTGCTGGAGTTTGTTCTAAACTAGAGCGTTGAAATTCTAGCATTTGATCTAAGTCTTTTTGGGTAAAGATAAAATGGCCGTATTTATTTTTTTCTATGTTCAATTCTAATTGTTGAGCAATCCGGACAACAGCCTTTGGGCTAACACCTAATTTTTTTGCCATAAAGGGTGTTTTATATTCCAAGGTAATCCCTCCTATATATATCCTGTTGAATAATTTCGTGAGATATAGCTCGTTCCCTCCAAGGGTGACAAAAGAAGTGGGAAATCGGCAAAGAAAGTGTATTTTCACGAAAAGCAGTTTTTTAGTATATAAATCTTTCGAAAAAGAGAAAAAAATGTCTGATTTTTACAAAACATCCTATTTGACGGAAATAATCTAATTCGATTATCATAAGTATAAATATCTTCTTTATGTATGCATATAATGTATAAAAAAGGTGATTACGAATGTAGAAACTTGTAAGTGTACTTATTTCGATAGAATAAAATAATTAGGAGGTGGCTTCCTTACTTACAGCGTGAGTAAGGAAACGTATTTGGACATATATAGTATAAGTATGGTGATTGTTTTAATTGCCTTAACTGCATTTTTCGTTGCGTCAGAATTTGCAATTGTGAAAGTGAGAAGTTCACGCATCGATTTTCTTATTGCAGAAGGGAATAAACGTGCAATTCCTGTGAAAACAGTCATTACAAACTTAGACGAGTATTTATCAGCTTGTCAATTAGGAATTACAGTGACAGCTCTTGGACTTGGGTGGTTAGGAAAACCAGCGATTAAGCACATGTTTGATTCACTTTTCGCAAGATGGGAAGTGCCTCCCTCGCTCGCTGACGTCTTATCTGTTATTCTAGTGTTTATGTTCATTACCTTTTTCCACGTTGTCGTGGGAGAATTAGCACCAAAAACATTAGCAATTCAAAAAGCAGAACAAGTTAGTTTACTTGTGGCAAGACCACTTATTTTCTTTTATCGTTTTGCTTTTCCATTTATTTGGATGTTAAATGGATCAGCTCGGTTTGTAACGAGAATGTTTGGTTTACAACCGGCAAAAGAGCATGAAGAAGTACACTCAGAAGAAGAATTACGAATGCTTGTTTCAGAAAGTTATAAAAATGGTGAAATTAATCAGTCTGAGTTTAAATATGTAAATAAAATTTTTGAATTTGATGATCGTATTGCAAAAGAAATTATGGTACCCCGGACAGAGATGTATATTTTAGATAAGGATATTCCTGTAAGGGAAGCATTGCAAAGAATGGCAAATGAGAGATATACAAGATACCCAATTATTGATGGAGACAAAGATCATGTTATTGGTTTTGTAAACTTTAAAGATATTTTCACAGATTTTGTGAACCATGACGGTGTTAGTAAAGAAACAGTTCAGCAGTATATACGTCCTATTATTCTCGTAATTGAATCCATTGCGATTCATGATTTGTTTTTAAAAATGCAACGAGAACGGACGCATATTGCAATTTTAATTGATGAATATGGCGGGACATCAGGCATTGTAACGGTTGAAGATATATTAGAAGAAATCGTCGGTGATATTCAGGATGAGTTTGATACAGACGAACAGCCGGAAATCCAACATATCAGTGAAACGAAAACGATTCTAGAAGGAAAAGTGCTTGTTAATGAAGTAAATGCGTTATTAGGTTTGTCAATCGATGATGAAGACGTTGATACGATTGGCGGCTGGATTTTAACAAAGCATCTGGAAATTGAAGAGGGTGATATTGTTGAAATTGAAAATTATAAGTTTTGTATCAAGGAACTGGATGGTCACTATATAAAGCATATAGAAGTGACGAAGCAACCAGCACCCATTCGGTTTTCAGAGACTGAAAAGCCAATCTCATTGCAAGAACAAGTAAGCTCGTAAACTCTGCATATAGCAGAGTTTTTTTCGTTGGCAAGCAAAATGGTTTTTGATGTAATGAGACCATGTTACAATAAAAAGGTCATACCTTTAACTAGGTGAATTATTTATCCCGCATTAACGGGCAGTAAATACCCCCACCTCAAAGTTCTGCAAGAAGCAAAGAAGTTAGATGGGGGATAAACTGCCCGTAAAAGCCCGATTCGTTCAACTAATGATCAGTAGGGGATGAAGAAAACCCCCACTGATCAAAGTTTCACTTTATAAAAAAAGAATATGTGTATCATTGAAGGGATTAGAAATTGCTTCATGAAAGTTTGTAAGTAGTGCAAAAATGAGAGAGGGGAAAGAAAATGAAGAAGGATTTATACATAAATGGAGTATGGCAAGAGGCACCAGCGTATAAGACGTTGCATGCACCATATTCGGAGGAAGTGCTGGCAGAAATTGCACAGGGAACAGAAAAGGAAGCCCGGGAAGCTATTGCTGCAGCAAAGAAGGCAACGAAAGAAATGGCAGCGTTGTCTGCATTTGACAGGGCGTCTATTTTAGAAATAGTTGCTAAAAAAATGGACGAACGTAGAGAAGAATTTGCTCAAATTATAGCGAAAGAAGCTGCGAAACCTATTCGTGCAGCGAGAGGAGAAGTCGATCGTACGGTGCAAACATATAAGTTTGCAGCGGAAGAGGCAAAGCGTATTTATGGGGAGACATTGCCATTAGATGCAGCACCAGGAGCGGCTGGACGTATTGCGTATACAGTTCGTAAACCAATCGGTGTAATTGGAGCGATTACTCCGTTCAATTTTCCACTGAACTTAGTTGCACATAAAGTAGGTCCTGCAATTGCGGCTGGTAACACGATTGTATTAAAACCAGCTGATCAAACACCGCTATCTTCCTATGCACTTGTTGAATTATTTGAAGAAGCTGGTTTGCCAAAAGGTGCCTTCAATATTGTATCGGGGCGTGGCTCGATTGTTGGAGAAGCATTGGTAAAAGATGACCGTGTTGCTTCTATTACGTTCACAGGAAGTCCGCAAGTTGGCATTGGTATTAAAGCCAAGGCTGGATTAAAACGTGTTACATTAGAACTCGGTTCAAACGCTGCAGTTGTCATTGATGAAAATGTAGAATTAACGGATGAAATCATCGAACGTGTGAAATGGGGAGCATTCGTTAATAACGGACAAGTTTGTATTTCTGTACAACGCGTATTTGTCCATGAAAATAAAATAGAAGAATTCGTTGAAAAATTAACAAAGGCAATGGATAAAGTAGTAGTGGGGGATCCGCTTGATGAAGAGACAGACGTTTCTGCCCTTATTTCAAAAGGTGATGTGGATCGTATTGATACGTGGGTACAAGAAGCAGTGAAAGAGGGAGCGAAAGTTGTGTATGGTGGTAAAAAACGCGATGCACGTATTTTTGAACCTACTGTATTAACAAATGTTCCAGATCACGTTTCTGTGCAGTGTCAGGAAGTGTTTGGACCAGTTGTTACTGTAAATGCATTTCGAACATTTGATGAAGCGTTAGAAAAGGTAAATAACTCACGCTATGGCTTGCAAGCCGGTGTGTTTACAAATGATTTAATGAAAGCAATGCGGGCGATTGATGAATTAGAAGTAGGTGGCGTGATGATTAATGACATTCCAACGTTCCGAGTTGATCATATGCCTTACGGTGGTGTAAAAGAAAGCGGTACGGGCCGTGAAGGAATTAAATATGCAATTGAAGAAATGACAGAGATGAAACTTGTTTGTATTAAAAAATAACGATAAAAACGTACACCTGGTTCGAAATTAGGTGTACGCTTTTTGTACTTTAATTCATTTCTTGTTTATAAATAGCATCTTCGACATATATTTGTTCTTTATCTACCGCTACACTATGTGCAAGAACTAAACCAATCGGTGTATGGATACCTTTATTTTGAACAATTGTAAATGGTACTTGTTTTTCATTTGCTAATTTAATGTATTTTGATAAATGTGAGTAAGTGATGCTGCCATTTACATATAAGTGTAAGGATTGAGAAGGGCGCATGCTATTTGCTACTTCTGTATAAGTATTGCTTTTCATCACTTGACCGATTGTTAAAGCGACTTCTACACGTTCACGCAATGTACTTAAAAACATATTACGTTCTTCTGGTTTGTTTTGTTTTTGGCCATGAATGCCTTCCTGTAGATAATCTTCCACATTTTTATTTGCCATATTTTTCACACCTTTCCTTCTTCTATTGTACGCAAGAAATAAAAAGGATGCAAAATAATAATTTCACATACTGTATTAAAATTAATTTTATCAACATAAATTAACAAAATGTGACAAAAACATCTTAACGAAACATCTTTTTTGTGTTAATATTCAAAATATAGATGGTGTTTGTCGCATGGATATGGAGGGAATGGGGGTTTTTCCAATCGATAAGGATATTAAAGAAGTATTTTGTTCGCACTTGAAAAACAATGGGCACCAATTCGTAGAGAACTGGAAAAACAAAATGATAGTTTCCGAAAAAGATCCATTTAAGCAAGAAATCGCTCAGAATGGAGAGAATTTATTAGAACTAATCATTGAACTTACTATGGGGGAAAAGGATATAGCCCACCTACAACCGCTATGCGAGAAAATTGCAATCGAACGTGCAGGGGCAGATGCGAACATTGGAGATTTTGTCTATAACGCGAATGTAGGAAGAAATGAATTATTTGAAGCAATGTGCGAATTAGATGTTAGTGCTCGTGAATTAAAACCAATTATGACACAAATACATACTTTCTTTGACAAATTAATTTATTATACGGTTTTAAAGTATTCGGAAATTATATCGAGAAATTTAGAAGAAAAACAACAATATATCAATGAAACACATAAAGAAAGATTAACGATTTTAGGCCAAATGTCAGCTAGTTTCGTTCATGAGTTTAGAAATCCATTAACGTCAATTATGGGATTTGTTAAATTATTAAAAGCGGATCATCCCAATTTGTCTTATTTGGATATCATTTCACATGAACTGGATCAATTAAACTTTCGTATTTCGCAATTTTTACTTGTTTCAAAAAAAGAAATGTGGAATGAATCAGAACATTTTTGGCTAAATGATTTGTTTCAGGATATTATTCATTTCTTATATCCGAGTTTAGTAAATACAAATGTTTCTATTGAAAAAAACTTACCGCACCCTATACCATTTGTTGGATATCGTAGTGAAGTAAGACAAGTTTTTTTAAATGTTTTAATGAACTCAATTGATGCCCTAGAAGTGGTGAAAGAAAGTCGTAAAATTATTATCGATGCATGTGAAGATGAAGAACTCATTCATATTAAAATTAAAAATAATGGACCAATGATTCCTCCAGAAAGTATTGAAACGATTTTCGAACCATTCGTCACTACTAAAAAATTAGGAACAGGAATTGGTTTATTTGTGTGTAAACAAATTGTTGAAAAGCATAATGGATCTATCATGTGCCGATCTAATTCAGAATGGACAGAATTTCATATGTCTTTTCAAAAATGAAGATGAAGAAAGTCTACACCTTCCGTTAAGGTGTAGACTTTCTTTAGTTTGTCAGAACTAACGCTTCTAATTTTGGTGATTGATTAGAATAGCCGATTACTGTAATTGTATAAATTGTATTTGGTTCAACTTTTAGACTTGGAATGGTTGCAAGTACTTTTTTGGTATCAGCTAGTGAAATATCAATATCAGCTGTTCCAGGACTTACTTGTAAGTAGTCTGTAGTTTTTTTAAATGGGACATTTTCAAATAAATGATCGCCATTCTTTAATGAAACAGAAACAGCTGGTGTATCGGACGACAGGTGTACAAATCTTATCTTGGCTTGACCCGATTGTAGAGGAGTGTTATCAAGAATCGGTAACAATTGCATTTGTGTATCATTACCAATCGCTGCAAGTGTATAAGAATGATTTCCCATCATGGGAACAAGTGCTGAAAATATCGATGTTTCACTATCAACAGGTATGATGTCAACACGATATTGTCCTTGCGTTAAAGATAAGTAGGGGCTATATTGTTTAAACGAAATGTTTTTCACTACTTTTTGTCCGTTAATTAAAATATCAACTGGTCGTGTATGAGGAGATGCGTGAAAAATCCTCACGTAGGATGGTTGTGTTGCTTCTTGTGAGACACGTTCTTCATAAGCATGTGCAAGCTTAGTAATTGCATGGTGATGCTTAATATATAATTCCATATATTTTTGCGGATTACTATATTTATAATAGTGCGCAAGCTGTTCGTACATGGCAGCTTCTTGTCCATATTTTTCAATTTCAGACTGAGACAAATAAATTCCTCCTTTCCCATCACTACAACTATATGCATATGTGAAAAGGGGTTATGCAAAAAAACTTACTTTTCCAAAAGTAAAGCGTTAAACTATTAAAAAATTAATCTGAAAACATCTCGTATAATATATAAATACAATTAAAAAACCGACATAAAATCCTTCTTTTTAGGTGGGAGAGAGCATCCGGCCATCCATAGCTGCGGCTTATATGTCGAAAAATCAAAATAGATTTATACAATTGGAGTTGGAATTGTAAAGGGCTTTGGTTTTCAGACTGGCGCCATCGCAACAACGGTAGCGCACGATTCACATAATTTAATCGCTGTCGGAACAAATGATGATGACATGTTAACTGCAATTGAAACGATTCAAAGGGTACAGGGCGGCATGGTAATAATCAATAATGGTGAAGTGCTTGCAGAAATATCACTGAACATTGCAGGATTAATATTAGAACAATGTTCGGAATTGGTTTATAAACAAATAACAAAAATCAATATAGGTTTACAAAGTATTAGTTCGAATACTACATTTAATCCGTTTTTAACATTATCTTTTTTATTTTTACCAGTTATTCCGAATATCAAAATGACTTATTTGATGTTACGAATTTCACACATATTCCAGTTCCACTTTTTCAAAATCTCTAGCATAGCTAGGGATTTTTTTATTTCTAGGCAAACACACATACAAAGTGATAGTTGTCCTACATATTTTATAAATGTAAACCAATTTCAAGAGATGTAGGGAGTGGAACAAACCATGTGGGGTTACGGATATTCTGGTAGTGATTGTGGTTACGGGTATGGTGGATACGGCGGGGGGGGTGGTTTTGGTTCTGGATTTGCGTTAATAGTTGTATTGTTTATTTTGCTAATTATTATTGGGGCTTGCTGGGTGGGTTAATAATTGAAAAAGAGCGTCATGCTGAACTGGTTAATTATAGTTAATCGGTTCTTTCTTTTTCTCATGGATGTTTCACAAACTGAAAGAAATGACATGGTTGTAAAAAGGGATAAAAAGAATAGAAACCATGTGATTTTTTTCTTGCAGGTGTTGGGAGAATGAAGGTGCTGTGTAAGAGATACAATCTCGCATAGAGAATTAACATAATTCGTGGGATATTAAATCATTCGATCATCTGATGTACGAGAAAAATATGATTGTGCAATGTGACACAATCATATCCAATTCATGGCAATAAATAGATATAGAGGGTCTAAAAACAAATATTTGAAAGTAAAATTTCTATGGTCACTCGATCATAGGAGTTTTACTTTGTGAGAAATTTGTCTAATTTTGTTTAAAAATATGACGGATAAAGTGGATAAATAGGAAGGGAATTGACGGGAGTTTCGTCGAAGTTTACTCACTATCAGCAATTTAGAGAGGCTGATATTATGTTAGGAAAAAGAATCGTCTTTTTTTGTTTAGAGTTCATTTATGATGGAGAGGAGGATTGTTTGAAAGAAGAGGAGATTCAGTTTAAGTTTTTATTTCTAAATTTTCCTTTTTAAATTTTGGTTTTTAGCACTTATTTGTATATTTTATAATAGTTTTTTCATAGATTCACTGTATCTGCAGAGAATTCTTTTTTATGAAAGAAACGTCAATTTTCTTCATATATATATACAAATTGGAGAAATGGGGGAGCGCTATGCGCGATTACTTAATTAAGCCACTTGTTGGTCAGCCGTATCCAATGATTTCACATGGAAAAGGTGTGTATTTATATGACCAAAATGGAAATAAATATTTTGATGGTTCGTCTGGCGCGATTACGGCAGGTATTGGCCATGGTGTAACGGAGATTGCGGATGTGATCAAAAGGCAGGCGGAGGAGATTGCCTTTGTCTATCGCTCACAGTTTACGAGTGAGCCAGCTGAGAATTTGGCAAAGAAGTTGAGTGATTTAACTACAGGAGATTTGAACTGGAGTTTTTTCGTGAATAGTGGTACAGAAGCGAATGAAACGGCTATGAAAATTGCAATTCAACATTTTCAAGAGCGTGGCATTCAAGGGAAACACAAAATTTTATCGCGCTGGATGAGTTATCATGGCATTACGATGGGGGCTTTATCGATGTCTGGGCATCCACTTCGCCGGCAACGATTTGTTTCTATTTTGGAAGATTATCCAACTGTTCCAGCTCCGTATTGTTTCCGTTGTCCTGTGCAAAAAGTATATCCGACATGTCAGCTTTCTTGTGCGACAGAATTAGAACGGGCAATTGAACGAATTGGTGCCGAACATATTGCAGCTTTTATTGCAGAGCCAATTATTGGAGCAGCTGGCGGAGCGATTGTGCCGCCAAAAGATTACTATAAAGTCATTAAAGATATATGCAGTCATTACGATATTCTATTTATTGCGGATGAAGTAATGACGGGTTTAGGGCGCACTGGTTCTTGGTTTGCCATGGATCACTGGGGGGTGGAACCTGATATAATGACGCTTGGCAAAGGGCTAGGCGCTGGCTATACTCCGATGGCGGCAACTATTGTAAGTGACCGTGTGATGGAGCCGATTTTACGTGGATCTCGGTCTGTGATGAGTGGGCATACACTAAGTGCGAATCCACTGTCTGCCGCAACAGCTTTAGCGGTTATTGAATATATGGAGAAGCATCATTTACCAGAGAAAACGGCAGAAAAAGGGGAGTATTTAATAAAAGGATTACAAAAAGTTCAACAACAATCGACAATTATTGCCGATGTGCGGGGAAAAGGATTCCTGATTGGAGTAGAATTGCAACCGTTTACAAAAGCATCTGAACTCATTTCGGTTGCGTCAAAAAATGGGCTTCTTTTATATCAAGCCGTATCAGGCCAAGCGGGGAAAGAGGATAGTGCACTGCTTGTCGCACCTCCGCTGACAACTACATATTCGGAGTTAGATGAATTACTTTCTATTTTTACGAAAAGTGTAGAAGAGATGATGCAAAAAGGGGGGCATAGTATCGCATGAAAACTGTTACAAATACATTCGGTAAATTAAAAGCAGTAGAAGAAATTATGTCGTATTTTCATGATGATATGACGTTAATGTTTGGTGGATTTGGTGGCATTGGATCTCCGCCATCATTGATACAGGCAATTGTAGAAAAAGAGATTAGTGGTTTACACTTAATTGGAAATGATACAGGTTTTCCGGACGTAGGGATTGGGCGTCTTGTGACAAATGAACGAGTGAAATCACTTATTACATCACATATCGGTTCAAATCCGAATGCAGGAAGACAGTTAAACGAGGGGAGATTACATATTGAATTTTCTCCGCAAGGCACGTTAGCAGAACGGATTCGTGCTGGAGGAGTTGGTTTAGGTGGAATACTTGTTGATGTCGGGGTCGATACCATTGTGGAAGAAGGAAAACAAACAGTTGAAATGAACGGGAAAACATTTTTAGTAGAGACAGCTTTAACAGCAGAAGTGGCAATTGTATATGCAAAAAAGGCAGATCCGTTTGGAAACCTTGTGTTTGATAAAAGCGCGCGCAATATGAATCCTCATGTTGCTATGGCTGGAGACGTCACGATTGTTGAAGCAGAAGAAATTGTACCGCTTGGAAGTTTAGATCCGGAAGAAATTGTTGTTCCAGGAGTTTTTGTAGATTATATCGTGCAATCAGAAGGGGTGAATTGGAAATGGGTATGGGAGTAGAAATACGAGATAAGATTGCGAAACGGGCCGCAAAAGAAATTCAAAATGGGATGATTGTCAATCTAGGAATTGGTATTCCATCCCTTGTTCCGAATCACTTACCAGAGGATATGCATGTTATGTTTCATGCGGAAAATGGTATCGTTGGTATGGGACCAACACCGAATAAAGGAAGTGAAGATGAAAACTTATGTAATGCGGCGGGATTACCGACGTCTCTTATTACAGGAGCAAGCTATTTTGATAGCTGTACAGCGTTTGGGATCATTCGGAAAGGTTTACTAGATTTAACGATACTTGGTTCTTTGCAAGTGAGCGAGCATGGTGACTTAGCGAACTGGATTGTTCCCGGAAAACGAGTTCCTGGTATTGGCGGAGCGATGGACTTAGCGCAAAAAGCAAAGCGTGTTGTCGTTGTAATGAATCACGTTGATAAATATGGAAATGCAAAAATTGTTTCAGCATGTACACTGCCTTTAACATCAAAAAAATGTGTGGATGTCATTATTACAGATATGGCTGTAATGGAAGTAACACCTGAAGGTTTAGTACTTCAAGAGTTAATGAGTCCTTATACAGTAGAAGATGTAAAACAACATACGGAGGCATCTTTCCGTGTAAGTTCTTCTTTACTAGTAATTGACTGAGAGGAGTTGCAAAATATGGAGCAATTAAAAAAACAAGTATGTGATTATATTGAAAGTCATGAAGTAGAAAGTGTGAAGCTACTAAAGAGATTAATCCAAGAAAAGAGTGTATCTGGGGATGAAAGTGGTGCACAAGCCATTGTCATTGAAAAACTACGTGAATTAGGTTTAGACCTTGATATTTGGGAGCCATCTTTTACGAAAATGAAAGATCATCCTTGCTTTGTTTCACCGAGAACCAATTTTTCTGATAGCCCGAACATTGTTGCTACGTTAAAAGGGAGCGGCGATGGAAAATCGATGATTTTAAACGGGCATATTGATGTTGTGCCAGAAGGTGATGTGAATCAGTGGGAACATCATCCATATAGTGGTGAAAAGATAGGGAATCGTATATACGGCCGGGGTACAACGGATATGAAGGGCGGCAACGTTGCACTTATGCTGGCGATGGAAGCGATTGTGGAACTGGACATCTCATTAAAAGGAGATGTTCATTTTCAAAGTGTTATAGAAGAAGAAAGCGGCGGTGCTGGAACGCTTGCGGCGATTTTACGAGGCTACAAGGCAGATGGAGTTATTATTCCAGAACCGACAAATATGAAATTTTTCCCGAAACAACAAGGTTCTATGTGGTTTCGCTTGCATGTGAAAGGAAAGGCAGCACATGGTGGTACACGTTATGAAGGTGTTAGTGCAATTGAGAAAAGTATGTTTGTCGTTGATCATGTAAGCAAGCTAGAAGAAAAGAGAAACGCTCGAATTACGGATCCATTATATAAAGGAATTCCAATCCCAATTCCGATTAATATCGGGAGAATTGAAGGAGGCAGCTGGCCGAGTTCTGTTCCGGATTCATTAATTTTAGAAGGAAGATGCGGAGTTGCGCCGAATGAGACTATAGAGGCGGCTAAAGAAGAGTTTGAAAATTGGATGCTACAATTAAAGACAGTAGACCCATGGTTTGAGGAACACCCAGTAGAAGTGGAATGGTTTGGAGCAAGGTGGGTACCTGGCGAATTGGATGAGAATCACGCACTTATTTCAACATTACAAGATAATTTTGTTGAAATTGAAGGGAGAAAGCCAATTGTTGAAGCGTCACCTTGGGGAACTGATGGAGGCTTATTTACACAAATCATAGGCGTACCAACAATTGTTTTTGGACCAGGTGAAACGAAAGTTGCTCATTATCCAAATGAGTACATTGAAGTTGATAAAATGATTGCTGCAGCAAAAATTATTGCATGTACATTACTAGACTGGTGTGAGGTGAAGAAATGAAATATTATGAAGAATTTGCAGAACAGACGAACCAATATACAGTAGAAGGGGCTTTAGATTATTTTAATAAGCGTATCAGGGTAGATCATTATACTGGGAATGTACAAAGTATTGTACAAAAAATAGAAGAATTAGCAGAGAAACATTCTTTCACCAAATGTATTATAAAAGGAAAGGGAGAGCATGTTTCGACATGGCTCTCTTTTGGTTTTTTATTAGAAGCAACTATTCCTCATTATTTTCAAGGTCATGATGCGTATTTTATGGTGAAATATCGCAATGACGAGCGACGAAACAGTGTACAATGGGCGAATGAAGATAGTGCCGTTAGCGGTGTGAAAGCAAAAGAAGTGAAAGAAAAACATATTCCAGAGAGGTTCGTATTGCGAAAAGCGACAGAGGAAGATGCAGAAGAGCTTGCGAGTGTATTTGGGAAAGTGTTTGAAATTTATCCAACGCCGTTAAATGAAAAAGACTATATTGTAAAAACAATGCAAGAGGATACGATTTATTACGTGTATGAATCAGAAGGACATATTATTAGTACTGCTTCTGCAGAGATGAACGTGAAAGAAGGAAATGCTGAACTAACAAATTGTGCAACCCTTCCTGAATACCGAACACATGGTTTTATGAAAAGTTTACTCACTAAATTAGAAGAAGAGCTGCAAGGACGCTCCATTTTTTGTTCTTACACAATTGCTCGTGCTCTTTCGTTTGGTATGAATGCAGCTTTTCATCAGCTTGGGTATACATATACAGGTAGGCTCGCAAATAATTGCTATATTTTTGATAAGTTAGAAGATATGAATGTGTGGGTAAAAGATTTATCAAAATCTATATAAATACAAATTAAAAAACCGACATAAACCCCTTCTTTTTAGGTGGGAGAGAGCATCCGGCCATGCATAGAAGCGGTTAGATCCTTTTCCTGCCCCAGACATGGTGAAAACAAAGAGAGAAAACGAGTGCAGGTCACCTTTTGTTATCCATAGCCGCGGCTATATGTCGAAAAATCAAAATGGATTTATATAATGCATAGTAATACCGTGTGTAAAGAAGATTCTATCTTATGAAAAAGAGAGTTTGGTATGAAAGTGCTTACAATCGCATGCAGAGATGCCGAAAATTCGGCATGTAATTTGCTGGATTTTCGGCAAGAGGGGGGATGACATTGCTGGCAGTTTCTACACAAGAAGTCATTGAAGCGATTTTGGGCAGTATTGATGAAGCCATTCATGCAGTGGATGAGAATGGAATTACTATTTTTTATAATACAGTTGCTGCAAAACATGATGGATCAAAAATAGAACATGTACTAGGTAAACACTTATTAGAGGCATTCCCTTCTTTATCAAGAGAGACAAGTACACTTATGAACGTATTAGATACAAAGAAGCCAATTTTACATCAAGTACAACGTTATCAAAATTTAAACGGTGAAGATGTTTGTACTGTAAATACGACGTTACCTATTTTAATAGAAGGAAAAATTGCGGGAGCTGTTGAAATCGCCAAAGATTATTCAACGATTCAAAAATTAACGGATACAATTGTTGATTTGCAATCACAAATGAAGCGTTCATCCAGTAAGAAAACGGCGAAAAAACATGTCGCGTTTAATACAATCGTGACGAATGACTCACGTTTTTTACAAACAAAAGAATTGGCGCAAAAAGTAGCCCCTACAGATGCAAATGTATTGATATATGGGGAAACTGGAACAGGGAAAGAACTATTTGTACAAGCGATTCATGAGGCTTCGAAGCGGAAAAATAAACCGTTTATTGCACAAAACTGTGCAGCGCTGCCAGAGTCTCTTTTAGAGAGCTTGTTGTTTGGTACGACAAAAGGAAGTTACACAGGGGCGATTGAACGTGCAGGATTATTTGAGCTTGCAGATGGCGGGACATTATTTTTAGATGAATTAAATTCGATGCCCCTTGACCTGCAAGCAAAGATGCTACGCGCGTTAGAAGATGGGGTGATTCGCCGCATTGGTGATAGTAAGACACGAAAGGTTGATGTTCGTGTAATTACTGCGATGAATCAGCCACCAGAGATATGTTTACGTGAAAATAAAATCCGAACCGATTTATATTATCGGCTAAATGTATTTTCGTTATATATTCCACCGCTTCGTGAACGGAAAGAAGATGTATTACTGTTGGCCCCTTATTTTTTAAAGGGTTATAATAAAGAATATAAAAAACATGTTCTGCATATAGATAGTGAAACAAAAGAACGGCTCATGCAGTACCATTGGCCTGGCAATGTAAGAGAACTGAAACATACAATTGAACACGCTATGATTGTTGCAGAAGGAAATTCGTTAACGGTAGCTTGTTTACCAAGTACATTTCGAAAGGTATCAGCTCCAAAAAAGAAAGCAATTATACCACTGCGTGAAGCATTGCATCAAACAGAACAAGAATTTATTGATCGAGCGATGACGGAGACAAAAGGAAATATCCTACAAGCTGCTAAATTACTAGGAATTCCAAGGCAGACACTACAGTATAAATTGAATAAGTATGACAAAACCGCCGAATAATTGGCGGTTTTTGTGTGTTTGCACCAATAAAAGAGCGGTTACATATATAAGAAGTAGTGAAATGCTCCTCTTTATCATGCTGATAATCTCCAAGAAAAATATTTTTTGACGGACACCTTCCTTATATACGGAGGTTTTTCTGCATTTGTTATATATAGAAAGATAAAGTTGGCACAGAGTTTGCTTATATAAAGGATGAGCGTACAAAAGGGGGAATGGCAATGTTACACGATGTATATAAACCAAGTCGTCATTGGAAAGAGATTGAGTTATGGGAAAATGTAACTGATGAGCAATGGAATGATTGGGTTTGGCAATTAACGAATACGATTAAAACGTTAGATGATTTGAAGAAAGTTATCAATTTAACACCGGAAGAAGAAGCAGGTGTTAAAATTTCAACGAAAACGATTCCGTTAAATATTACACCGTACTATGCTTCTCTTATGAATCCAGATGATCCGCGCTGTCCGATTCGGATGCAATCTGTACCGATTTCGGAAGAATTATATAAAACAAAATATGATTTAGAAGACCCGCTCCATGAAGATGAAGATTCACCAGTTCCTGGCTTAACACATCGTTATCCTGACCGCGTATTATTTTTAGTAACGAACCAATGTTCAATGTATTGTAGATACTGTACAAGACGTCGTTTTAGTGGACAGATTGGAATGGGCGTACCGAAAAAACAATTAGACGATGCAATTTCGTATATTCGTGAAACACCACAGGTGCGTGATGTTTTAATCTCTGGTGGTGATGGTCTTCTAATTAATGATACGATTTTAGAATATGTTTTAAAGAACTTACGAGCAATTCCGCATGTGGAAATTATCCGCATCGGAACGAGAGCCCCAGTTGTGTTTCCACAACGTATTACAGAAAACCTATGCAATATTATTAAAAAATATCACCCAGTGTGGTTAAATACACACTTTAACACTTCAATTGAAATTACAGAAGAATCAAAACTAGCTTGTGAAATGCTTGCAAATGCAGGTGTTCCAATTGGAAACCAAGCGGTTATTTTAGCTGGCATTAATGACAGTGTCCCAATTATGAAAAAACTGATGCACGATTTAGTAAAAATTCGTGTTCGCCCGTACTATATTTATCAATGTGATTTATCCGAAGGTATCGGTCATTTCCGTGCCCCAGTTTCTAAAGGGCTTGAAATTATTGAAGGATTACGCGGACATACGTCTGGTTATGCAGTGCCAACATTTGTTGTTGATGCACCAGGCGGAGGTGGGAAAATTGCGCTTCAGCCAAACTATTTAATTTCGCAAAGTGCGGATAAAGTTGTTCTTCGTAACTTTGAAGGCGTTATCACAACGTATCCAGAGCCAGAAAATTATGTGCCAGGTAGAGCAGAAGGCTACTTTAAGGAAATTTATCCAACATACGAAGAAAAGCGTTCTGACATTGGTGTAGCGGGATTAATGAGCGATAAGAAGTTTAATCTTGTTCCAGATGACCTGCAGCGCATGAACCGCCGGAAAGATTATGAAACAAATGAAACACATGCTTCACTGAAAGATAAGCGTGATAAACGTGATCAATTGAAAGATAAAAAATATCAAGCGCAAATGAAGAAGTTGGAAGAAGATAAAAAGCCTGAGGATGACGCGGTATGAAGTGTGTCTGGTGTGACAGTGCAGAAGCGAAAGAAAGTATAAATACAGTATACTGGGAATTACCAGATGGAACAAAGGCAATTGAAATTCAAAAGACGCCTTGCATTACATGTTCAGCATGTGGAATTGACTATCAGCCAGATCATATTGTAAAAGAAATTGAAGATCAATTGTTTCTTATTTATACGAAAGACTTACCAAAACAAGTTACGTATGAAGAGTTAATGGAACGCCCGCGTCTATTAAAACGAAATTATTTTGACTTTTAACCAGCAATTATGCTGGTTTTTTTCTTTCCTCCCTTGTATAATGTAGCCAAGTTAGAAAGGTAGGGAATATGTTTGAAAAAGTCATTTTACCATTATATGATGAAGCATCGTGCTTCTTTAAAACAAAATAAAATATCCGACTTAGCTGAAGCGATGTATGAAGATTTAAGTTTTCCAAAGCAATCAGAGGATTATGATGCAATTAGTTCTTATTTAGAATTAAGTGGATTACTGGCAAGTATGTCTATTTTTGATGAGGCATGGGAGTTATACATACAAGAAAGATAATAAGTGTAAGCATTTATGCGGACAAAAAGCACACCCATTTCGGTGTGTTTTTTTTATGGAAAAAAATTTTGATTATGTGCACATGTGATAAGCGTTTTCGTATCGGCCGCATATACTGTTAGCGTCACATACTTAAAATCACGACTTCAAAAGGAGAGAGGAATATGTCGAGAAAAAACCAACCTAAATATAATGTAGGAGATATAGTCGTGATTACGTTATATGGAACTGTAGGTAAAATTACAAACATGAAAATATTAGATGGTGTGTATGTATATGAAGTGAATAATCACGATGGATTTTATGTTGAACAAACGCTGCAGCACGTTACAGAACAAGAAATGAAAAATGGTGAAACAGAATGGATTGAGCTGCGTTATAAATTTACATTTGGTGATCTTGTGCAAGTTACGGGGTATGACAAAGATGTATTTCGTATTGTTGGTTTTCGTACGGAAGTGTGGCGTTATAAAAATGATGCATGGGAAGATACAATTTACGAGTTATCGAGAATTACAGATGGTGAATGGTTAGAAGCGGATGAATCAGATTTAACACTACTTGCGAATGCCCAAACAGCAAATGCAATTTTAAAGAAATTGAAACAAGATAAAGCCGGGATGAATAAATTAGATTTAGGAAAATTAAAGTCTATTAACAATTCAAAAAAAGTAAGCATAAAAACAAATCGACAAGAAATTATTGATGGGTTACTAGATATTTATAACGACTATCAATTACTATTTGAAACATTTCAAGATGAAGAATACAAAATTGTGATGGATGTTGTTCATAATTATTTGGTGAAATTAACTGAGAAAAAATAGCTAGAAAGAGAGAAGAAATTGAACGAAAATATACGCTGTGTAGGGTATGCCTACAATTGTTAAAAAAACAATAAGCCATTTAATGATAGAGTCTGCCCATTTATCCTCATGCATGAACTCTTCTTTTCTCTGCTCTGTTTCATAATGATATGCCATTTCCATTTCCCCCTTTATATAGCTTGTACTACATCGTATGCCGGGATATTAGGCAATATGACTAGCATGTTTTTTAAGAAAAAGAAAAAATGTTTTTCTAATCTCATATACATAATTTTGAAATTCCTTCATAAAACAGAATTAAAGGAGTGATGCTCATGAAGGAAATAGAAGTCGTAATTGATACGGAAGAAATTGCGGAGTTTTTTTATGAGCAACTGATTGCGAGAGGTTATGTACCAAAGAGAGAAGAGATTGAGGATCTCGCTGACATTACGTTTGAGTATTTACTAGAAAAATGTATGATTGATGAAGTATTTGACGAAGATGAAGAGTGAAAGTAACGGCGGGATAGACTCGTCGTTTTTTGCACTCCAAAAGGTTATCTCTCTTTACAAACTTGCCACAAATAGAGAAGGCAATTGTTGGTATAATAAAAGAAAAAATTTCAAACAAGAGGTGAAGGGATGTTCAAAAAAATTATTGATTCTTTATTAGGAAAAAAAAGTAGACATCGTTCCTATTCAAGTAGTGATTATCGTCATAGAAATCGCTCTTATTCAAGTAGCGACTATAAAAGGGATCGATCCTCGCATGGTTATGGCCATCAGCACTATAAACGTAAACGTAAAAGTCGTAGCTTCTTTTCAAGTAGTTGATGAAATGGCGAGATATCCTTGCTTGGTTTGATAGACCGCTGCGCTTAGGAACAATAGTCGCACAGCGCTATAGAATTGAATCAGTAATTGGTATGGGCAGCTATGGATTTACATACATCGTTAACGACTTGCAACTGCAAGAGAAGAAAGTCTTGAAACAATTAAGACAAAGCAAACAAAGGTATTCATCAGGAAGGAAATCATTTGCGTATGAACAAATGATTTTAAAGCAGCTAGAGCATAGGGAAATACCGAGCCTATATGATCAATTTATCTGGAAGAAACAGCCGTTTTTTGTGATGGAGCATATGCCAGGAAAGAATTTTGAAGATTTTATTTTCATAGAGGGACATGTTTATGAAGAACGAGAGGTTTTTCGTATTTTATATAAAGTACTTGAGCTTGTTGGCTATTTTCATAGTAAAGGCATCATCCATCGGGACTTACGTATTCCGAACATATTAATGCAGGATGATCGTATCTTTATTATTGATTTTGGCTTAGCAAGGCCTATGGGTGAAAAAGATGAACGAGCCTCGTTCTATGAAGGTGAACAAGCACATATGCGAGAAATTCATTATCGCAGTGATTTTTATGCACTTGGTCACTTCGTTCTCTTTTTATTGTATTCTGGTTATGATTCTGCTGAAATAGAAGAAAAGCCATGGTATGAAGAGTTACAGTTAGAGGAATATAGCTGCGAAGTGATTTTGCGAATGTTACAGATGAAGCAGCCATATTATGAGAATGTACAAGATGTTATGAAAGACGTTCGTCATGTACTAGAAAAGGTGGGGGATCCATGTTTCAAAAGTTTTTAGCAAGCGTAGGAATTGGAAATGCAAAAGTTGATACTGTACTTGAAAAAGAAGACTATTTAGTTGGAGAAGAAATAGCAGGCATCGTTCATATTACAGGCGGATCAGTTGCACAGCAAATTGAAAGCATTTACTTAACATTATCGACAACATATATCCGAGAAGTAGACGATAAAAAAACAAGTGCAACATATGACTTAGAACGAATGCGTTTAACGGAGCCAGTTACAGTCCAGCCGAATGAAAAGTTGGAAATCTCATTTTCATTCCCGATGCCAATTGAAGCACCGCTCACATTTGGCATGAAAACCGTCTGGATTCATACAGGGCTTGATATTAAACGAAGCATTGATCCAAGTGATCGAGATTATATTCAAGTATTACCAAACGCATTATTAAACAGTGTGTTAGATGGAGTAAAACAATTAGGATTTAGACTCCGCCAAGCAGAGTGTGAAGAATTACCACGTCGTTTGCGTACCAATATCCCATTTGCGCAAGAATTTGAGTTTATCCCAGTTTCCGGACAGTATTATGGTAAATTGGATGAGTTAGAATTATTGATTTTACCACGTGCTTATGATCGATTGGATATTGTTATGGAAGTGGATAGAAAAGCACGTGGGTTAGCAGGGTTATTTTCAGAAGTCTTAGACTTGGACGAAAAAGTCATTCGCTTTACTGTAACACGTGAAGATATCCCAACAATGCAGCAAAAAATTAACAGTTATATTTCTCGATAAATAATGCATAAAAAAAGAAATGGAGAGGGAAACTAAAACACCCGCTCCATTTTTTGTATAGTGAGGTTATGTATGTGAAACGATATCGACATTTATACATGTTAAGTTGTACGTTACTCATTTGTTTTGTCGTATTATCACTTTCGTATCATACCGCTTGTGTTGAGAAATTTGATGATGTTATTAGCGAATTCATTCAAAGCTTTCGGAACGATTATTTGACATCATACTTCGTGTGGATGTCTTACATCGGTTCAAAAAAAATATATTTTCCATTACTGCTCATAGTCGCAATGTACTATTTCGTTCGAACGAAGCTGTTAAGTGCGTTATTTTTACTGATTAATTATTACGGATCACGTTATCTCAACAGTATGCTAAAACTATGGTATGAACGACCAAGACCGGATGTATCGCAGCTTGTAACAGCGACTGGATATAGCTTTCCAAGCGGTCATACAATGAATGCAACGGCGTTTCTAGGGTTTATTGCGTATGTAACAATTACTGAGCACCGTATTTCGTTGCACAAAAAGGTGTTGCTCATTTTTATCACATGCTTCATTATTTTCTCTATCTCTGTTAGCCGTGTTTATCTCGGTGTTCATTATCCATCCGATATTTTAGCGGGTTGGGCAGCGGGTGGAAGTTGGCTCATTTTATGTATTATATTTCACCGAGCATTCATTAAAAAAGAACCTATGTCATCATAGGTTCTTTTTGCATGGGTTCCACATGAATATGTGTATGCAAAATCCCAAATTTTTGTTCCAGCATATCTTCAATTGTATCGGTAATATGATGGCTTTTACTCACATCCATATGAGCATCTACTTCAATTGTAATATCTACATATGTTTGGTTCCCATACATGCGTGCACGAATATCGACGATATGTTCTACACCTGAAACCAATTGAACTGCTTGCGCGTATTCTTCCATCTTATCCGGATCAATGCCGTCTGTTAACATATGAGAAGCTTCTGAGAAAATGTCCCATGCTGTTTTACAAATAATAAAACCAACTAGCAAAGCGGCAATTGGATCGAGAATCGGCATATGAAACTGTGCTGCCAAAATACCAACAACCGTACCGATACTAACAAGTGCATCCGATAAATTATCCTTCGCAGCCGCCTCTAGCGCTTTGCTTTTTGTGCGTTTGGCAATCCCATTATTATATACATACACGCCATACATGACGACAGCACAAAATAAAGCAACCCAAGCTGCCATTACGTTTGGCGCAGTTTGCTGAGGATTGAGGAAGGAACGAACCGCACTTACGATAACCTCTAAACCAACTGTTGCCATAATAAAAGAGGCAACAAGTGAAGCGATTTGTTCTGCGCGAGAATGACCATATGGATGATCAGGATCACGAGGTTTGCGAGAAATTTTAAGCCCGATCAAAATGGCTACCGAAGCACCAATATCGGTTAAGTTATTTAAACCATCCGCACGTAACGCACTGGAAAGGGCGATATAGCTAATCACAATTTTCAGTGTTGCTAAAAATATGTAGGCGATAATGCTGACAATGGCTCCTTTATCAGCTTCTTTATTAGAAAGTGAATTCATAACGATCACTCACCTTTCTGTTAGGAATTTCTTTCTATACATAGAGTATCAAATACAAGTCGAGTGGGTCTATACAAACATTGTTGACGTTTTATAGCTTTTTAAGTAGGGGATAACAATGTTTCGCAAAGGAAAAATATGTTGAAAAGTACAAAGTGAAAACAGGATAAAATCACCATTAAAAAAGCTGCCCTGAAAGTTTATACTTCAAGGGCAGCTTTTCTATTTTAATATGCTTCTAAAAACTCAGTAACTTGCTCTTCTGTTTTTGCGTTGGCACTATGTAAATGACCTAGTTTTTCACTATTTTGATACACTAATAAGCTTGGAATTCCCATTACTTGATACTCTTCAGCAATGTGTGGAAACTCATCTTTATTAATAGAGTACCATTCAAATTTATTGAACTCTTCCATTACATCTCCAATGAAGTTATCCATACGCACGCAATCTGGGCACCATGTTGTGAAGAACTTTATAACTACGGGCTCCTCGCTTGCGATAATGTCTTTAAACTCTTGCTCTGTTTTGATTTCTTTCATGTTTTTTGCTCCTTTCAATGTCATACGAATTTGCTAGTATTTTTATACAAAATCCTCAACCGCTTTTTCTTGTAGGCCTGGAACAACATGGGAGTAGGTGTCTAATGTGATGCCTATTCTTTTATGTCCTAAACGCTCACTTACAATCTTCGGATGAATACCTTGTTTCAACATTAAAGTTGTATAGGTATGCCTTAGATCGTGGAAGCGAATATCAGGAACCCCACTTTTCTTTATAAGCTTTTTCCAGAGCTGTGTCAAACTTCTGAAATTGCAAGGATTACCGTTAAAGGTAGGGCAAACTAAATCATAGTTGTTATATTCACTACCGTATCGTTCTTTTTCTATATTTATTCGTTCATGATGTACTTCCAAAGCATGTAACGTAATTTCCGGAAGTACAATTAATCGTTTTCCTGAAGAAGTTTTAGGTTCATGAAATTCTTTTGTAATATGAGAAAGGGAACGGTTGACTGAGATGGTTCTTCTTTCAAAATCAATATCTTTCCATTGCAATCCTAAAATTTCTCCTTTACGCATAACACACGTAATAGCAAGTAAATACACAATATAATAACGACTTTCTTTAGCGTGTTCTAAGAATCGTAGTACTTCCTCTTCAGTCCATGTATTAACTGTTTTGATTTTAGATTGAGCAGATAAATATAAGATTTAAATGCGCTTTATGGGATTAGCAAAAACGAATGTTAATCTAATAAAATAACAGAAGCAACGTGGATTACCTTTGAATATATATAGCATTAGAGTAAGTAAACTTTCTTTGGGATGAAAGAGACGTGATTCGCTTTCATGAAATGTGGAACAGTGGTGCTAGCTTTACAGAAATAGTAAGGAATTTAAGAAGGTATCATATTGAAATTGCTGTGCTAATACTGAATCAATCAATCGGATTTGGAAAATATGTCGAGTGGAATATTGAAAAAATAAACGGAAAAGTACCATAACGAAAGGGGGAAAACGATGAGGATATTTAGAATGTTGGGCATTGATTTTGTTTGCGCAGAGACAGTCGAACAAGCGATTAAATTTTATGCGAAGGATACTGGGCTTGAAATAGAAGAAATAGAAACTGAACTTTTAGAAGTTAGTTTACAAAATAGAATGCTTATACCTGTTGAGGATTTACCACCTGAAGAACAGACACAGAGACAAGCAGTGAAAAGTATTGGGGGAACTTTATTTACTATGATGCCGTTTGAATGGGTGATTAAGCATGAAAATATTAAAAACCCTTGCATCATTGCTTCAACGGAAGTTTTAACAAAAGCGTTATTTTAATACAAATTGAATTTTATTAAGAAATGGAGAATTGAAAATGAGAAAACGTGAAGATTGGGATGTATTATGAGGTTCGACCAAGGTTTATGTAGATTTGGAACGTAGTCTTCAGTATTTTTAGTTATGACTAATTTTACAATTATCTTGGCTGAACCTTTTATAAGGACGAAAGTGGTTTTAAGGATTTTTAAGAAAAATAAAAGGACAGCCGATATTTGCGACTGACCCTTTTTTATAAAAATCTTTATTTATCTTAAAGAGATTTCAGAACGCTAGATGGAAGCTGATTAGTTGGAGCTAATACAGATTCTTCACTTGCTGGTTGAAGCGATTGTAGTTTTAGGATCACACCTGCCTCTGTAGCAATTTCGTCCTCTTTTGCTCGACGGCTTGATTTAGATGCATTTTCATTCACTTTCTCCACTTTACATCCCTCCTTATTACATGTAGGTATACAAGCAACATAATTATTAAAAATTACTAAAGTGTTTTTTAGTATTGTACTGATTATGCATAAAATGTATTGAAAAATATTTTAGTAATAAATGCTGTTGTAACAATAGTATGGGGTAGATTTGAAATATTATGCTGGATAGGAAGAGAGAGGGAAATTAAACAAAATCGTTATTTGGATAAGAAACGCCAGCTGAAATGTTCAGTAGATATACCTAGCATTTCAGCTGGTACTAAATGTTTTAAGTTTTAGAAACCTATTTTTTTAAACATCTTAGTATATGTTATTACAAGTACAGCTTGTGCAATTACGAATAGTGAACCAGTCAATAATTTTAGGTTATGATCTAATGCACCTAATATTGCCATAATTAATCCGATTAAGATAAAAAGTACGCTTAGGAAAGGTGTAATTTTCATTAATATCTTAAGTCTTTTATTCATATATTGACCTCCTATTTTCAATGTATTGTAATTATTAAATACATTTTACTACATTTGATTTTTAAAATATAGAGGAGAAGCAAAGGATTAACAGTATAAAACT
Source organism: Bacillus sp. DX4.1 (assembly GCF_030348195.1). Taxonomy (NCBI): domain Bacteria; kingdom Bacillati; phylum Bacillota; class Bacilli; order Caryophanales; family Bacillaceae; genus Bacillus; species Bacillus sp. DX4.1. The sequence goes on from NZ_JAUCFT010000008.1 coordinate 2,340,706, forward strand.
AAACAAAAACGCTATTTTAGTAGGAAGTGAGGATGAAAGATGACAGATTATGATTGAGGTTTTACGAGAATTAGAACTTCACCCTTCTCCGCATTAACGGCTTTGAATAACGCTTTTTACAATCAAGGAAATGACATGTATGTAGTAAACACGTTAGCCGAAGCGATCGGACGTATGGAGGAAATTGAAGATGATAACGAGGGTTTAGAATAAAAACTTTTTTTGTATTAAAAAGAGCAGACTTTAGCCTATACATAAAGGTTCTGGAATTGTTCTAAAGGGGGGGATATCTGAAATATAAATATAATTGAGGGGAGTGAACTAATAATGGAAACTAGTACTTTTTTAGGACTGTTTTGGGGATGGATGACGGTTATCGTATCGGGAATACTTTTCGTCCGTCCGTCGGTACTACGTGAATTGAAAAAATTAGTGGTTGAAGATAGAGGATTTGGTATTATGTATGGTTTTCTATCGATTTTCCTAGGGTTAGGTACTGTTATCCTACATAATGTATGGGTATTTAACTGGCGGGGGTTCGTAACGGTTATTGCATGGCTTGCATTATTAAAGGGAATTTACGTAATTGCATATCCTGAACCCTCCAAGAAAATAGACTTTGAAGTAAGGGTACTATCTACGCGTATAGCGCTCGCTATCGTTGGCGCCTTGGCTTTATGGATGCTTATAGTAATCTATATAAAATAATCCTTTGAATATAGTCCGGCTAGAAAACTAGAGGACATCAATTCATTAGAGCAGTAACAATTGCTGCACTATTGATTGGTGTCCTTTTTATTTTATAAAAGGGAGATGTGGGGAATGAAAGCATTAAAAGATCAATTACGTGAATGGAAAAAACAATCTAAATAAGCAAAAAAGAAACATAAGAAAAAATGAAAAGAGAAGTTGAGCACACGTGATATCGAGGATTTAATGGGGACTCGTGGACCACGTTATGAACGTAGACGCGGTGCAATTAGACAAAAGTAATTAATCATAAAAAGGAGTGGTCTTACATGACTAAACAATTAACTTTCTTATCAAAAATTGACCGTAAAGCAACACAAGAGGAATTAGAAAAGGTTCTTGAAGAAGTACGTATTTATAGACAGTTTGGAATGATTCGCCAAGAAATGAAAGTCACTCCTTCTTATGAAGTTAGATATCATGGCCCTACAAATGTAGTTGGTAATCCTTTAGAAGATGTAGCCTTAGAAAATGTAAAACGAAGTGAACGTGAAGGGTTTCTTAAGGATATGTCTTTTCGAATTGATCAAACGTTAATTCGTTTTGGGAACGGTCGTGCAGGGAAGATTCAAAGAGACATTATTAAAAAGCGTTATTTAGAAGAAGAGGATATGTGTGACTATATGGTTTATAACGAAATCGGTATGAGCGAACGTACTTATCGTCGTTGGAAGTCTAAGGCATTTTATACTCTTGCTTTTGCTCTTAGATTAGAAGTTTACGAGCAAGAACAATCTGGAGGTGATGAGCAATGAATTTTGTTCAACCTATTCGTGATACAGAGCAAATACAGCAAATAAAAGAGTATTTAAAAGAAAAGAATGAGCGTAATTATCTTTTGTTCATCATGGGAATTAATACAGGTTTACGAATCAGTGATATTTTAAAATTGAAGGTAGGTGATGTGAAAGGGAGCCATATATCTATGCGAGAAAAGAAAACAGGTAAACAGAAACGGATTCAAATCACTGCAGCACTAAAGAGGGAGCTCCGCTGGTTCAATGAAGATAGAGAAGATGATGAGTACTTATTACAAAGTAGACAAGGAAAGAATCGTCCGATTGGTCGAAGTATGGCATATAAGATATTGAGTGGAACCGCAGCAGAGTACACATACTTTAAGAAAGACCTACGGATACCATATGTACATGCAAACAAAGAACATTGCTTTACTTATGGAGATATTTAATCATTCATCGGAGAAGGTAACGCTTCGTTATATAGGTGTAAATCAAGATGCAATGGATAAAGCGATGAAAAGATTTAAAATCTAATCATTGCTTTTTCTTTTTTTATTTGGCTCTGTTAAAGAATATTGTTGATTTTCTTGTTAAACTAAAAGGGCAATTTAGTTTAATTTTTAGATTTAAATCCTGTGATACGATTAGAATTGGAATTTATCAGAACTTGGACCCAAAGAATATTAACTACGATGATTTTTAGAGTATGTAGATTTAGGCAAGCCCATATTTTAAACATAACTAACATGGGCTTGTCTTTCTAAAGTATTAGGATCACTTAGTTAGTTTTCGTCATCGTCAGCATAAACCAATGTAAATCTTTCAAATCCTGGAAACGAAGGAACTAGTTTATGACATTCTCCACAGTTAGCAACAAGAGGAGTAACCACTGGAATAATAGGAAGGATTTCTTGACCATGTTGAATCTCGGTTGTACATATTTCATTAGCCTTACCACATTTTACAACAATATGACCGTTGGAAGTAGGGCCGTAGAAGCAGCATATTGTATCATCCAACTTAACTTTTGCCATAATTTTCACCTCCTAAATCAATCTCAATAATATAAGATTCAAGGAAGGATAAAACTGCTTGGACACCGGCCTTTTAAAAGCCACTTTTGGTAGCTTTTTTTTCGGTTGAAAGAATTGACAACGACGCTTTTCATAGTAACAGGACAATCTTATTCTTCACAAAAGGCAGCTTTTATTAAGGCAGAAGGATTGTGAATAAATGTACTTAAAGTAACGGGTGCGTTAGTACAATAAGATGTACAAGAAGACCGAGCTAAATCGGTCTTTTTATTTGGCTAAAAATCAACAATAAAATTTAACAGAGCCTTTTATTTTATACAGTTACTCATATTTTTCGTGTTGTGTAACTCAAAATAAAAAGTCTTATGAAATTAAGCACAGCAAGGGATTCAGAGTTTCCGTCAGTTACACACAATATAAGATATGGGTAAGCGGTGAAAAAGCATAGGTAAGTATAGAAAAAAAGGAACCTATGTAGGCTCCTTACTATTATTTATCACAAGCTAGTCCGTCACCGTCTCTATCTAACTTAGAGGAATACGCAGGGTGGTCTTTTGTGATATTTGAGAATCCAGCAGCTTTGGCTTCTTTACAGCTTTTAAAATTATAGTTTCCTTGAGGGAGATCATTGTTTGGTTGTTGCTGTACGCTTTGTTTTTGCTGAGCTTGTTGTTCTTGCTGTTTTTGCATCTCCTCTTGCTTCTTTTTTTCTTCTTGTTGCCTTTTTAATTCTTCCTGCTTACGTTGCTCCTCTTGTTTCTTTTGTTCTTCTTGTTTACGCTGCTCGTCAAGCTTCTGTTGCTCTTCATCTTTTTTAGCAGCATCTGTATTTACAACTTTTGTTGCTGGGGCTGCTTCTTTTTCATTTTTATTATCTATCATTCCGCTAATTCCAGCTGTGAGAATAAATAAATATATTATACATGCCACAACCATTTTCCATTTTGTATTAGAACGGAAACCAAGAATTTTACTATACCATTTACGATGTACCTTATGTATTTCAATGGATGTGTTATTTTCAATAAAGCGCTCGATGTCTTTTCCTTGCTCCGTTGGGATAAAACGAAACGGCGTTCCCAATCCTTCAAACTCGAATACGGACTTAATAGCAAAATAATCTACTAGAACAGTGGAATAATCACTAAAATAGTATTTAGCAATGCTGACAACATCATTTACATCTTTATTGTACTTGAATAGCTGAATATGGTCTGGTGCTACAGCGGCATAACCAGTTTGCATCTTTTCTATGTTTGTAGAAACGATAATGGGTGTACTTCCATATTCTTTTTGATACTTTTTAGCAATTGCTTGTTTAGCAAGAGCAGATTCACTAGGTTTTTTCTTTTTCTTACTCATAATTTAGATCTCCTCTCGCATTTTACATAATAGCTAATATATGTATTATCAAAATGTAAGATTAATTTCAGTATAAATAATAGTAATCTCAAAATTAAAAAGACACCTAAATGAGTGTCTTTTTGTTGTTTTTACCGATAAAAAGGGAGAGGTTTTCGGGGTTTTTCAAAACAGAATTGATGCTTCTCAGTAAAAAAGGAAGACGTTTCTTAGTTTATATATAAGGTGCATAATTAACTATATTTATTGTGTTTTCTACCTGTATTTTTACGTTCTATCAGGACACATCCTTTCAAAGTACATTTTAGTAACTTAACTTAGATGTGTCCACAGAACTATACTAACGCCAGTTTTTGTTTTACTTGGCTTTGTTCTTGAAGTGTCTCAATTACATTACAAATGTGTTTTTTAAATTTAATAATATCTTGATCTTGCAAAATCATTTTAACGCCTCCTATTTTAAAATTATAGAGGAAAGGGAAAATTTGTGAATATAAAAATATACAAATGAAAATAAAAATTATGTTCTGTGAAATAACTATTGAGTGAAAGTACTGTAGATTAAGTATAGCGAAATTCTGTGTTACAGGTAACGAAGCCTATGTACATGTGAAGTAATGTTAAAAGTTGTGTCCTTTGCGGAGACGACTTTTTATGTTAATGAATATACTATTTTAAGAAAATGAAGAGGTGATAGAAACATGGATTATTTACTCGAATTAAATCGTTGGGGAATAACAGAAGGATTACCCCAAAAACCTTATGTAGATGCAGATTATATACAAGCTGATAAGAATATCCAAGGGATAAACAGCGCATTACAATATGCATCAGCTAACAATTATTCTGGAGTTGTTCTTCCAGCAGGTAATTATGCTATATGTTACCCTCGTGAAATTACTATGGTTTCAAATTTGGACTTAAATTTAAATGGATCAACACTAAAAGTAATATACGATTCTAATAAAAAATCACCATTTGATAATAGAACAACAACAGATTATTACAACTTCAAAGGGAACAGTATCATATTTAGCAAAGTCACCAATTCTCATTTATTTGGTGGAACTATTATTGGATGTAGGGATGACAGAAGCTTTTCCAATCCTTTAGAAGTGGCGATGGAGCATACGTATGGAGTCCTTTTTCAGAAAAGCTCTAGCTACTGCTCAATAGATCATTGTATTGTTAGAGATTATATGGGTGATAACATTTCGTTCAGCTCAGATAGTATTTTTAACTACAGTGAGTTTGACCAAGGATTAACCCTAAATGCATTAGATTACAATACAGGACAACCAATCCCCTCAACTAATACACTCACAACTAAACTACTAAACATACCTCAAAATTTAACTCCAAAGATAAATTCCCTACTTATATCTGGTTCAGGATATGCTAGGATAACTAATTTAAACAACAAAGATTTCGATATCTTCTTTTATGACAATAACAACAAATTCATTGGAGCTATGAAGAAGAGAAGAATCTATACAGACATTTCAATTCCTATAAACGCAACGAAATTTAGACTACAGTTTTATAATGAAAATAATCCAAGTAAGAATATGCAAATAACGATTATGTTTGGTGGTATACCTCATCATAATGTCGTTGAGTACAATGAAATTTTCAATGGGCATAGGGGAGGAATCACTTTAGGCGGTAACTATAATGTTATTCAACACAATACAATCCGTGATAATGGAAAAGGATTAGTTAGGTTTTTGGATGGAAAGCCTATCTTCAATGATCCAACAAGGTATTCTATTAACATGGAAGATTCTTATGGTGCGAATTGTAAAATTAGAGACAATCATATATACGGTAGCTATCATGGTATTTTAACTGGATGCTTTGACGTTGCGATTGAAAATAACCATATATACAATATAGACTTCATAGCTATTAATCTGTATTCTTTAACACATGCTACAATTAAAGGTAACTTTTTATATAACTGTCAGAACAATATTGGGTTAATGACATCAAATTTCAGTTCTGCTTTCGTTAACATTACAGACAATCATTTCTCTGGCGGGAAAATGGACTTGAATAGCCTATACTATAGAGTAATGTTGTCAAACAACCATTACGTGAACCCAGAGTTTGTTGTAGGTGGTGATAATTGTACATTCAAGGATAACTACGTTATTTATACTGATGATCCACCTTCTGCTCCTAGAATGCAACTTAATAAGATGTCTGGATGTACGTTTAAGTCTGTAGGATTACAAAGAGAGGTTACTTTCAAAGTACGTGAGTATAACAACTGTACTTTTGATAATTTGAAAGTACGTTCCGAAAATCCAACTCCAACAGTACCAGTAAATTGTGAGTTCAATCGTTCTGAGTTTATCGGTTGCGAGTTGAGAAACCATATCTACAACTACATTCCTATGAATATAGTTATATCCAAATCGAAGTTAACTGATACAACCGTTGAAGTAGGGATAACGAACGTGGATAATCAAAACCCTAACACCTCACTAGAAGATTGTATTGTAAATATTAATACAAAAAATAACTTATTCCTATCTGATACCAACAGACCATACACAACTTATAAAGCGGAAAGATGTAGAGTTACTATAAGTAATCCGGCGTTTGCTTCACTTTTGGCTTCTGGTTCAGCTGCTGTAGCAAATGAATTAATCTTAAAGGATAGCGATTTTGTTTATACAGGAACAACACCACTTTCTCTGAAGTATTACACAAATAAGAATCACATTCGCAATTTCACTTCTTCAGATAACACTTTTGTAAATATTAACTTACCAACAAATTAATGATGGGACATTAAAGTAGAAATGAAATTGAAAGCCGGCTCTTATGAGTCGGCTTTTTATATTGCAAAGAAGTATATAAGAACTAAGCAATGTATGAAAGGAATTCTTTGTGTAATTCACTTTCTTTGTGCCCTCTAAATTGTATTGTTTTATCTCGCTATTCGTGAGTAATAAGGCAATAGAGAATTAATATGTCAGGCTGAAAACGGCAATTTAGGCTGTTCCGACTTGATTTTGGTCTGCAACATCAGAATCGAATGTGTTTGTTGCACTAACGCCGTTAAAGGTATTGGTAACAAAAGCAACATTGGATGATCCTGAACCATTATAAGCTTTCGTATTCTCTTTTGGAGAAACGTTGTAAAAATCACCTAAGTTGAAAGAACCGTTACTATTTTGTACGACAAGATTTGCGACAACAGATGGCATAATCTTCACCTACTTTGTCAGGGATTGTTTACATCACTATATGATTCATTTTTCAAAAGGTTCAGCTGTAATTTATGTAAAAGTAAAAAATCAAACAAAAAGTGCACTTTAGTAGAAAGTAGAGAAGGACGTAAATCATATGAAATGATGAGCAAGAACCTAGAAATTAGTTCTTGCTTATCTCAAGCGTACTACAAAAAGCTAGTCCTAATAATCGCAATCATGATTTTGTCCAATAGCTAGGCCACTAAAAGAAATAGGTCCAACAACGTCTGCGCGTGCATTAGGAGTAAGGTTCTCGACAGTTAATGTATAAACATGAGATCCAGATCTTAAATTTGTATCTATGGCTTGAAATGTTATAGCGTAGAACTGCTCAGAATCAGTAGATTCAATTCCTACTTGTGTGTTGAAAATTTCTCTGTCATCACGAAAAATCCTAAACAAAATTTGTGATATTTCACTTATTCCTTTAACACCAACTGTAGCGATTAATTTTACTTTATTATCACGTGAATTTCTTCTAGGGATTCTTAATTGAATGGATGCTAGATCTCTTTTTGTTGGAGAGTGCGAAATAATCCTTTTTTAAGATCTAGTGATACGTATTTGATGTAAATAAAGATCTTTATTTGACATATAGTTTTTTTTATTAGGCGCTGTTAATCTGTAGTGTTGATTTAGTACAAAAAGAAAAAGACCGATTTTTATCGGTCCCTCCATATATCTTATTCAACTATCGCCACCTGTTAGTTCAAAAAACTAATGTAACCATGAAAGAATGGTTTTCAAATAATTCTTATATCGATGGTCTCAACGAAAATCTACCATTTTGTTCTAGGACCTAATTTTTCTAGGACCTAATTTTTCTAGGACCTATAATTAATTTGATTGCTGTGCTTTTCTCATTATTGATTAAAATATCTGTAAATGCCGGAACAAGCACCAAATCAACACCGCTAGGAGCTACGAATCCTCTTGCAATAGCAATGGCTTTAATCGCTTGATTTAAAGCGCCAGCTCCAATCACTTGAATTTCTGTATTACCCTTTTCTCTTAATACGCCTGCAATTGCACCTGCAACTGAATTGGGATTCGATTTTGATGATACTTTTAATATATTATCCATATAAGTTGCTCCTCCTATTATTTAATTGTCTTGTTCGGTTACTGAAAAGGAATGTAATTACCGTATCTTTAACTAATATTCATATCCAAATCAAACAGAACTATTGAACTTATTCATTCGATACTTTTTGAGCTATTCCTGCCCGTTAGCGTAAATAAAGAAGTGATTGCCTTATGAAACAAGCGTCGCCCGTTAATTGAAGGAGGGCATAATTCATAAAAAATCAACATTTAAATTTAATGTTTTCATTCGTTTTTCTTACTTTTACTGAAGTGGTTGATTTGTACATCATTTATGAACTAACCACATAATGAGCATTGTTCAACAAATGAACGGTGCTTATTTATTATAAAAACATTAAAAGCCTTTATTGTTAATGATCAATAATCCTCAATATATTTTTTCTATTGAAAGAATCCCATAACCACAAAAGCGCACGAATGAATGCTTTTGATTTTGTAGGGTTTCCCGTCTTTATGTCGAATATCTAAGGTAAATAAGGAGGGAATCATATGGCACAGTTTGAACTAGAGAAAATCACTTATTTAGGGGATATGAAAGAAGAAATTGAATTTAGTGTAGCTTATGTAAGGATTGATAACTATTTAGACTGGGAAGTCATTATCCGTGGATTTAATAGTAAAGATCAGCTTTTTATTGAAATCATGAAGAGAAACGAGCAACCAAAATTTGAATTTTTGACTACTGGAGGAGAAGTTCTACAAGGGACAGCAAAAATAGTAAAATTCACTCCTAGTTTGGTCGATACAGAAGTGGATTTATCTGGTATTGGAAAATTAAATGGTTATGAAGCCTTAAGCATCCAATAGGATGCTTTTTTTTTAGATCGTGAACGATAAAAAGCTCATAAGCGGCATTGGAATCAAGAAGAGATTGTAGGTGTGTTTTTAAAGGGGGCATTTTTGTAGAATTGCGTTTAGTGATTATTCTGTTCTTATCGGTATTTATTTTAGTCTATGGTGGGTTGTGACAGGGATTAGTGACATGTAAGATTGATGTTAAGACTACCTTGTATGTATTTGACTATTGTTGGTGGATTGTAGCCTATGTTTTGCGCCATAGGTGAATGAATTACACGAATAAAAAAATAAGAGAAGCATACAACAACTTCTCTAGAATAGTTATACTTTTATCCAATTTTAGTATAGCGATAAGAATTTTTTATGTGTGTTGCATGATAGGTGCCTTTCGATGGTGCACTCATTAAGCTACTGTAAATACTTTCTGGTACATTGTAGTAGTCATATGTACCATTTTTAAATTGAATGCGTAATATCATAGATGGCGAATTATAACCTACTGCGACTAAATGTTTAGAAATTACCGGATACATTGTCAAATGAATTCATCTCCTTACTTTAATATATTTATATATTGACGAAGGGAAAAATTCCTATTTTGTCGAAGTATGAGTATTGGAAAGGAGGGATAGATTATGAACGAACAAGAGTTTATTGATATTGTACTTGAAGAGAATGATTCTCTTGCATTTGTTTTAAAGCAAATTGTTGAACAAAAAAAAGAGGAAACGGGTTCTTATAACATAGCTGTTCAAAACGTTATTCCTGTAAGGAAAAATCATTTCACAGTTATTCTACATAAGGTTGTATCAAATTTTTAAGCTTAATGAAGAAAGAAGTTGCTAAGAGCACAAAATAAAAACATCCAAATGGGTGTTTTTTTATTTGATATATAATGTACTCACCTTCAAACTATACGGGAAGTAAAGGGAAAGGTGCTGTAGGGACCCGATTAGCGCAGAAATTCTTAAAGCGGAATGGTATAAAATTTCAGGATAATGTAGTATATTAAATTTTGTTAGAGAACTTCTGCTTATTTTTGTTTATATGAGAGGAATTAGAAAAAATTCGTCTGACTTTGATAAACGGAGGATATATATGCATTCACCTATTTTTATACGACGTGAATGGAACATTTTTATTATTATTTTAAGATGATGAGGCACACTGGTTTAACTTTACTTTGCTGATTGGCAGGGCTTTTTGGCAAGTTCACACGAAATTAACATAAATGTGATATTTTTATTGAATCATAGGAAAGTTTTTTACGGTGTGGTTTCATTTTGAAGAGGAAAGAAGGTAAAAAAACAGTAGGGAAATTATCTATCTATTAACAAATTAAATAAGGTGTGAGTTGTATGATTATTGAGTAATAAGAGATTGCAAATTTGCTGTGCTGTGTATATTATGAAAATTCAGGTGAATGGGCATAAGTTAACACGATACTGATCAATTTCTTTTCTTGTAATCGTGTTAATAAGAAGGCACATGAATCGATTTTTTCGGAGAAATGAAAGGCAGGAGAAAGCAACATGTCAGAAAACTATCGTTCTCGAGAAGAGCGAAGACAAGTTCAAAAGAAGAAACAACCAAGCACAACTAAAGAAAAAACGAAGGGGAAAAAGTCCCTTTTTCGTAAATTTTTAATAGGATGCTTAATACTTGGAATCGTGACACTCGTAGCTGGAATTACTACTTTTTTCATTATGATAAAGGATGCTCCAAAACTTGATAAAGCAAAACTTGTTAACCCTTTATCGGCAAAAATCTATGATAAAGATGAAAAATTGATATATGAATACGGTAAAGAAAAACGAACAAATATCACTTATGATCAAGTTCCAAAATTAGTAGAAAATGCATTTTTAGCAACAGAAGATGCCCGTTTTTATGAGCATAATGGGATTGACTTTAAAGGGACTTCACGTGCAGTTTTAGTCAGTCTTACGGGGGAATATGGTTCACAAGGTGGTAGTACAATTACGCAACAGGTTATCAAAAACTACTTTCTTTCGATGGAAAAAACATCAAAGCGTAAAGTACAAGAAATATATTTAGCGTATAAACTAGAGCAACAATATTCAAAACATGAAATACTAGAAATGTATTTAAACAAGATTAATCTAGGTAATCGCTCTTACGGTATTGCAACAGCAGCAGAAAATTACTATGGAAAAGAGTTAAAAGACTTAACTTTACCAGAGGCGGCGATGCTTGCAGGACTACCAAAAGGACCTAGTATTTATGATCCAACAAAACAACAAAATGTAGAGCGAGCAAAAGAACGTCGTGATGTTGTGTTGCATTTAATGAATCGACATGGATATATTTCTAAAAAACAAATGGAAGAAGCGCAAAAAGTGCCTGTAACAGAAGGGCTCCTTCCACCTAAAGAAGTAACAGAGATGCCATATCCTGCCTTTTTAGATGCTGTGGTGAAAGAAATTGAAACAGAAATGCCGGATGTGAATATCGGTGCTGATGGATTATCAATTTACACAACATTAGATACAAAGGCACAACAATTTGCAGATAATCTTCTAAACGAGAATATTATTGATTATCCAAACGATAAATTCCAAGGTGCATTTACATTTATGGATACAAAAACGGGAGAAGTTCGTGCGATCGGTAGTGGTCGTGGTGAAAGTAAAGCAACATTTAAAGGGTATAATATGGCTATTGAACTGGAACGTCCAGTAGGTTCAACAATGAAACCAATCTTTGATTATGGTCCAGCAATTGAATACTTAAAATGGTCAACGAATCATCAAGTTGATGATTCTGCATATAAATATTCATCAGGACAACAGGTTCAAAATGCTGATAAAACATACAAAGGTGCTATGACGATGCGCGATGCTCTTAAAATGTCTCGTAACGTACCAGCTATCAAAACAGCGAAAGAAGTAGGACTAAGTAAATCGCAAAGCTTCGCAGAAAGTCTTGGTCTTACATTCGGTAAAGACGGTGCAGTAGAATCAAGTGCAATTGGTACTAATGAGGCTTCGCCATTAGATGTTGCAGGCGCTTATGCTGCTTTTGGTAATGATGGTAAATACAATAAACCACACTTTGTAAGAAAAGTAGTTTTTTCTGATGGAAAAGAAAAAAGTTTTAAACCAAAACAAAAACGAGTAATGGAAGATTATACAGCTTATATGGTTACAGATATGCTGCGATCGGTTGTCAATTCTGGTACAGGTACGAAGGCAAATGTGAGTTCATTAGACGTTGCCGGTAAAACTGGAACCACAAACTATGACGCTAAAGACTTAGCGAAATATGATATACCTGCATCGGCATCTCCTGATAGTTGGTTTGCTGGTTATACACCGCAATATACAATGGCAGTATGGACAGGATATAATAACAAAGGGGACGGTTATCTTAATGCCAACTCAACCCCTATCGCACAACGTATGTTTAAAGAGATGATGAGTGAGTTTGGAACAAGTACAGCACGTTTTAAACAACCAAGTAGCGTTATTCAAGAAGGTGATGAATTACGTGTGAAAGGTGCAAAACGCGATTCTTCTTCCAGTGTGAAAGTTCCAAGTACGAACTCAACTGAGAAAAAGAAAACGGATGACCAAAACAAACAGCAAGAAGAGCAACAACAAACGGAAGATAGTAATAAACAACAAGAGCAAAATCAACAGGGTAATAATCAAGATAACAATGCAAACAATCAAAATGGCCAAGGAAACACACCGAACACCGGAAACGGAAATGGCCAAGGAAACACACCAAACACCGGAAACGGAAATGGCCAAGGAAGCACTCCAGGCACTGGAAACGGAGATGGTCAAGGAAGCACCCCAGGAACTGGAAACGGAAATGGTCAAGGAAGCACCCCGGGAACTGGAAACGGAAATGGTCAAGGAAGCACCCCAGGCACTGGAAACGGGGACGGTCAAGGAAGCACCCCAGGCACTGGAAACGGAAATGGCCAAGGAAGCACCCCAGGCACTGGAAACGGAAGTGGTCAAGGTAGTACCCCGGGAACTGGAAATGGGGATGGTCAAGGTAATACAAACTCTAATCAAAATGGTGGTCAATAATAGAGGTGGTACCCAGCATTTATATTAGTAAAAATAGTATAGATAAAAACACTTATGATATCGTATTTAATTCGGTATCATAAGTGTTTTTTTACATTATCTCAACACATTTGTTATACAAAAACAGTCGCTATTTCATGTTGTAGTAATGAGAGTGCAGCTTGTCCTCTACTCGGATATGAAAATAAAGTATAAGAGAGGGAAGTTTATGGGATCTGGATGTAAAAAGAAGCATAAGTCTTCTTTTGATAGTTGGAAATGGAGAAGTGTTTGTGGTTGTTGCAAACCAATATATTTTATACCTTGTCCTTCAATGCAATCATCAAAACATAATCATTATAGTTGTAAGTCTAGTTGTAATAGTCATAAATGCTGTTAGAATAATTGCTCAAGCTGTTAAAAGGAAAGGTACAGTGATAAAAGTCCATTTTTTAAATCGGCTTTTATTAGATTTAAAGATTTCCTATTCAAGTTGTTATTCAGATTTTAGATATTAAAAGTCCCATAAAAATTTTGAAAATAAATGGATGGGAAATGATAAAAAAATTGAGGAGCAGCATATGTGGGATAGTGGGGATAAGTATGAGAAGGATAGGTGCTTCCAGGGGGCGTTCCGTGATGCCAAAAAGAAGGAGTCTGACCAGATAATTGATATGGTTGCCACACAGCAGGGAGTTGGACCCCGACATCAGAGCTTGCGGTATGGACAGGGGCAATATGGACTGAAGGAGCAGCGGGAGCTACAACAGCAATCCTTGAGAAGAATGGATACATAATAGAATCACTCCTAAATCGATTGATACAGCAGTATATTCTTGTACGTGCTATATATGTGCATACATGTTTTCTATAGGATGGTGTGTCGATTGTGAATGTTGTAATATGCTTAAAAAACTAAGAAATCAGGTTATTCTTTAGGATTAGCCCTTGAGCAGCCAGAAGATGTAGCAGCATTTATTGAAAAAGATGGTATCTTATTTTTCGTAGATTTCGATGACATTTGGTACTTTCAAGAATATGATTTAGGTGTGGGTTATAATACCACTATCGATGAAATTGAATTTAACTATGTAAAATAATCACTTTATTACTAGCAGAAATATTTTATAGAACAATTGTATTTCAATAATAGTAGAATATGAATCGTTTAAGCGAATTGCATATGTATGCAACTCGCTTTTTCTTGTGAATTGAGAAAAATACAGACCATATGGCACCTAAATAAAATGGTTCAATGGATTGTGAAATAAAGGGACATATAAGTTTTAACAAATAAAAAATCCTTAAAGGTACAGGTAGAAAAGCTTTTGGAGTGAGAGGTGTATAAATCTCACTCCTTTTTTGATAGGAAAATTAAATTGCTATTCTCAAAAAATAGTAAAGTTTGGGTGAGAAAAGTATAGCAAACTTATAAATATAAAATAAATTGAAATCTTCTAAAAACTCTGATACATTGAAATGGAGATATATTTTCATAATCTTGAAAAGGCTTACAAGCATGTGCACGAAGATCGATTAGGATTGGAGGAAACAAAATGAAAGCTGAAGAAAAATTTTCCCCAGGATTAGATGGTGTAGTCGCAGCGGAGACGAAGATTTCGTTTCTAGATACGGTAAAAGGTGAAATTGTTATTCAAGGATATGACTTAATTGAGTTATCAAAGACAAAAAGTTATTTAGAAATTGTGCACCTTTTATTAGAGGAACGTCTACCGAATGAGGATGAAAAAGCAACACTTGAAAAGAAATTAAAGCAAGAGTATGAGGTGCCAGAAGGTGTTTTCGATGTTTTAAAAGCATTGCCAAAACAGACGCATCCAATGGATGGGTTACGTACGGGCGTATCTGCATTAGCTGGATACGATGATGACATTGAGAATCGTTCACTAGAAGTGAACAAAAGCCGTGGTTATAAACTGTTAAGTAAGGTGCCTAACATTGTGGCGAACAGTTATCATATTTTAAATAATGAAGAGCCGGTTCATCCACTGCAAGAGTTATCATATAGTGCAAACTTCTTCTATATGTTGACAGGTAAAAAGCCGTCTGAACTTGAAGAAAAGATCTTTGACCGCTCTCTCGTTTTATATAGCGAACACGAAATGCCAAACTCTACATTTACGGCTCGCGTTATCGCATCCACGCAATCTGATTTATATGGTGCTTTAACAGGAGCAGTTGCTTCTTTAAAAGGAAGTCTACACGGCGGTGCCAATGAAGCAGTTATGTACATGCTTTTGGAAGCAGGTAGCGTTGAAAAGTTTGAAGAGTTATTACAAAAGAAACTATATAACAAAGAAAAAATCATGGGATTTGGTCATCGTGTTTATATGAAGAAGATCGATCCAAGAGCACTTATGATGAAAGAAGCTTTAAAGCAACTATGTGAGGTAAAAGGTGATCATACGTTATATGAAATGTGTGAAGCTGGGGAAAAAATTATGGAGAAGGAAAAAGGAATTTATCCGAATCTAGATTACTATGCAGCTCCAGTATATTGGATGCTAGGTATTCCAATTCAATTGTACACACCAATCTTTTTCAGCTCAAGAACAGTCGGATTGTGCGCACATGTTATTGAACAACATGCAAACAATCGCTTGTTCCGCCCACGTGTAAATTATATCGGCGAGCGACATGCATTTAGTAAATAAAAACAACTGGGGAGTTGTTAAGGCCGCCCGCCAGATGGGTGTTTGACCGACACCCATCCTTAATAATAACGAAATTTCGACAGAAAGGGAAGGATAGCATGATAAAAACAAACGAAATCAAAAAAAGAGATGCATTATTAGAGGAAATTACGGATTATGTACTAGATAAAGAGGTGACAAGTTCAGAAGCATTTAGCACAGCTCGCTATGTGTTATTAGATACACTTGGATGTGGTATTTTAGCATTACAATATCCAGAATGTACGAAGTTACTTGGACCGATTGTACCAGGAACTGTTGTGCCAAATGGTACACGTGTACCAGGGACTTCATTTGTTCTCGATCCAGTTCGCGGTGCTTTTAATATTGGCTGTATGATCCGTTGGCTTGATTATAACGATACATGGCTTGCAGCAGAATGGGGCCATCCGTCCGATAACTTAGGTGGTATTTTAGCAGTTGCTGATTACGTGAGCCGTGTTCGTATTTCGGAAGGAAAAGAGCCATTAAAGGTGCGCGATGTATTAGAAATGATGATTAAAGCTCATGAAATTCAAGGTGTACTTGCGTTAGAAAATAGTTTAAACCGCGTTGGTCTTGACCATGTGTTATATGTAAAAGTAGCAACAACAGCAGTTGTTACAAAAATGTTAGGTGGTACGCGAGAAGAAATTAATAATGCATTGTCTCATGCATGGATTGATAATTCTAGTTTACGTACATATCGTCATGCTCCAAATACAGGGTCTCGTAAATCATGGGCCGCTGGAGATGCAACGAGCCGTGGTGTTCATCTTGCACTTATGGCACTAAAAGGTGAAATGGGTTATCCAACAGCATTATCTGCGCCAGGTTGGGGATTCCAAGACGTATTATTTAATAAACAAGAGCTGAAGTTAGCAAGATCTTTAGATTCTTATGTAATGGAAAACGTGTTGTTTAAAGTATCATACCCAGCAGAATTCCATGCACAAACAGCTGCAGAATGTGCTGTGAAACTGCATCCAGTAATCAAAGATCGTTTAGACGAAATTGACCGTATTACAATTACGACGCATGAATCAGCAGTTCGTATTATTGATAAAGAAGGCCCGCTTAACAATCCGGCTGACCGTGATCATTGCTTACAATATATTACTGCAATTGGTCTATTAAAAGGCGATATCGTTGCGGATGACTATGAAAACGAAGTGGCACTTGATCCTCGAGTAGACGACTTACGGGATAAGATGGTTGTTGTAGAAAATAAACAGTACAGTCTTGATTATCTTGATCCGAACAAGCGCTCAATCGCCAACGCAGTTCAAGTTCATTTTAAAGATGGTACAGTAACAGAAAATGTAGAGTGTGAGTATCCACTTGGTCATCGTTTCCGCAGAGAAGAAGCGATTCCGAAAGTCGTACAAAAGTTTACAGCGAACATTGCTGTTCATTATTCAAATAAACAACAGGAACAGATTCATGAAGCTTGTTTGAATGAAGAAAAATTAGAAAATATGAATGTAAACGAATTTGTAGATCTTTTCTTAATTTAAGTGAGGAGGAATAGGCATGGCTTGGATTGTGAAACAACAGTCAACGCAAGAAGAGTTGGCTAATCGCTTTCGAACTTTAGTAGAAGCACCTGAAATTTTACAAATTCCTGGTGCACATGATGCAATGGCTGCCCTTGTTGCGAAAAATGCTGGTTTTTCAGCTCTCTATTTATCGGGAGCTGCTTATACAGCGAGCAAGGGTTTACCAGACTTAGGAATTGTGACGTCTACTGAAGTGGCTGAAAGAGCAAGAGACCTTGTACGAGCAACAGATTTACCTGTTCTCGTTGACATTGATACAGGATTTGGCGGGGTGCTAAATGTAGCACGTACTGCGATGGAAATGTTAGAAGCAAATGTAGCAGCCGTTCAAATTGAAGATCAACAATTGCCGAAGAAATGCGGCCATTTAAATGGGAAAAAACTCGTCTCTACTGAAGAGCTGGTACAAAAGATTAAAGCGATTAAAGAAGTTGCGCCAACATTGGTTGTTGTTGCACGTACCGATGCTCGCGGGGTAGAAGGTTTAGATGCAGCGATTGAAAGAGCGGTTGCTTACGTAAACGCAGGTGCAGATGCTGTATTCCCAGAAGCACTTCAATCTGAAGAAGAATTTCGTTTATTTACAAATAAAGTAAATGTTCCACTGCTTGCAAATATGACCGAATTTGGGAAAACACCATATTATAGTGCAGAAGAATTTGCAAATATGGGATTCCAAATGGTCATCTATCCAGTAACATCACTTCGCGTAGCCGCGAAAGCATATGAGCGTGTATTCCAATTAATTAAGGAGACAGGCTCTCAAAAAGAAGGACTTTCCAATATGCAAACGAGAAGTGAATTATATGAAACAATTTCATATCATGATTTCGAGGAATTAGATAACGGAATTGCAAAAACAGTTTTATCTGACGATCAATAGAACAAAGAAGAAAGGCGATGATGATACATCTTTGGCGAATACAGCTGCTTGATGTGGAAATTCATCGTCTTTTTATATCAGTGAAGTGTTTTGCTTAAGGGGTGAAAATATGATTTCAACAGAAGATTACTCCGTAAGAAAGTGGATGAATCAAGATTTTCAGTTTGTGGGAATAAACGATACGATTTCTGACGCAGTCCGACTGTCTATTGCATCAGAAAGAAATGAACTTCCTGTGCTAGAAGGGAAGCGAATGGTTGGAATTGTGAAATTACTAGATTGTGTTCAGTGGCAAGAAAAACATGGAAATGGGGATGCACCAGTCAAGATGATAGTGAATCATCTTTTTGAACGGGGCAGTGTATCTGTTTCTATGCAAGAGTTAGAGCGTATCCCGTTCTATGTAAGGAACGAACATGATGGGATACTGGAAGGAATAATAGAACAGCATGAACTTTTTTCCTTTCAAAGATATATAGAACAACAATTAAATGAGGCACAACATATGATTGAATGGTTAAAGTTATCTTTTGACACTGCCTATGAAGGGATTACGATTGTTGACGAACATGGCGTCATTCAAATGTTTAATGAAACGTATAGTCGCTTTGTTGGGGTGACAAAAGAAGAAGCAATTGGTCAGCTCGTTGAAAATGTAATTGATAATACGCGGCTTCCAGTTGTATTGAAAACAGGTGTTCCAGAGCGAAATCAAGTGCACCGTTTGCAAGGACAAAACTTAGTTGTGCATCGCATGCCAATATGGAAGAAAGGAAGAGTGATTGGTGCTGTTGGGATGCTCATACATGAAGGGATTTCGGATATTTATAAAATATTAGAGCGTTTTGATCAAAATGATAGTGCAATAAAACCATTGTTTGCTAAACCGAAAAAGAAACAACGTCTTGTTCGATTTGAAGATATTCTTGGAGAAAGTCCGGCCATTTCAGAAACGAAAAAAATTGCTCGGAAAGCAGCACAATCAAAAGCATCTGTTTTGATTACAGGTGAAAGTGGTGTTGGGAAAGAGCAATTTGCACGGGCTATTCATGATACTGGGGTAACAAAGGATGGTCCATTCGTCAGTGTAAACTGTGCGGCAATTCCAGATAATTTATTAGAATCTGAGTTGTTTGGTTATGCTGAAGGAGCCTTTACAGGTGCAAAAAAGAATGGAAAAACAGGGAAATTTGAACTTGCACATAATGGAACGTTATTTTTAGATGAGATTGGCGATATGTCCTTATTAACACAAGTGAAGATTTTGCGTGTTTTACAAGAACGAGAAATTGAAAGAATTGGTGGTACACATCCGATTCATGTTGATTTTCGGTTGATTGCAGCGACGAATAAAGATTTAAAACAGATGGTGAGAGATGGAGAATTTCGAGAGGATTTATACCATCGTCTCCATGTGATTCCAATTGATATTCCACCGCTTCGTTATCGTAAGCAAGATATTCCGCTTATTGTTGAAGAATATATACAAAAACTTTGTCAAATTTACGGTGCCGAAGAGAAAACACTCGATAAGGAAGTATTAAGGCTTATGTTTCATTACAATTGGCCTGGCAATGTGCGTGAATTGATCAATGTGTTAGAAAGACTATATGCTCTATCAGATGATACGCATATACGAGCTAAGGATTTGCCAGAAGAGTTCTTTTACCGAGACATGGAACAGAAAAAGTTAGTACCAATGATTCACTCTTTACCAGAGCGGAAACAAGCAATGAAAGTGGTTCGCGAAGAAGAAGAGCGTGGATTAATCGAACGTATTTTAAAAGAAGCGAATGGAAATAAATCGAAAGCTGCGGCATTGTTAGGAATTTCTAGAGCTACTCTTTATAACAAACTGTCGCGTTTCAAAATCTAAACAGATTGTTTTGAAAGGTGTAAAACTGTCTAGACAGTTTTACGTTTTGTTCTCAATTCGACTTATTTCTATCAAGGTTTTAGTTTGGCACAGATTTTGCATATAAAGAAATGAAGACCGAATAGATAGGAGGATACATATGGGGAAAACAAAATTGCAATGGAATGAATTTTTTTCGCTGAACACGGTTGTAAATACAAGTCTTTTTACACCTGAAGATTTTTCAGGTGATGAAGATTTAATTGCAAAAACGACAGAGCAATTTGTAAAGCAGGAGATTGTCCCACAAATCGAAAATATTGAACAGCACAATTATCCGGTTTCTCGTCAATTATTTCAAAAAGCTGGAGAGCTCGGGCTACTAAGTATTGAGGTTCCAGAAGAATATGGTGGATTTGAATTAGGAAAAACCGTTTCCGGACTTGTTGCGGAAAAGATGGGATATGCAGGAGCATTCAGTGTTTCATTTAATATTCATGCTGGCGTAGGGACGTTGCCGTATGTTTATTTTGGAACAGAGGAGCAAAAGGAAAAGTACTTACCTAAACTTGCATCAGGTGAGTGGATTGGTGCCTATGCTTTAACAGAGCCTAACGCTGGTTCAGACGCTTTGAGTGCAAAAACGAGTGCTGTATTAAACGAAGATGGAACCGCGTGGAAATTAAATGGGGAAAAGCAATGGATCACAAATGCTCACATGGCCGATGTATATGTCGTTTTTGCGAAAACAAATAAAGGAATGACAGCATTTATTGTCGAAAGAACATGTGAGGGCGTTTCGATTGGCTTAGAGGAAAAGAAGATGGGGATTAAAGGATCTTCGACTGCAACTCTTATTTTAGAGGATGTTATGATTCCTGCTGAGAATGTATTAGGTGAAGTGGGGAAAGGTCATCACGTCGCACTCAACATTCTCAACTTTGCCCGTTTGAAACTCGCTTTCGGAAATATTGGAACAGCAAAGCAAGCAATTGGTTTGTCCGTTCAATACGGAAAAGAGCGAAGACAGTTCCAAACAGAATTGGTTGATTTTACGATGATTCAAGAAAAGATTGCAAATATGATCATCGCTACATATGGTGCAGAAAGTGCTGCTTACCGAACAGCGGGGGTGATTGATGAGGCGATTCATGAAACAGCCAAAGATGATAGCAGCATTCAAAAGATGTCCCAATATGCAATGGAATGTGCAATTAATAAAGTGAATGCTTCAGAAATGCTTGGGAATATTGTTGATGAAGCTGTACAAATTCATGGTGGTTATGGATATATGCAAGAGTATGAGGTAGAACGATTATATCGCGATGCTAGAATTAGTCGTATTTTTGAAGGAACGAATGAAATTAATCGATTAACAGTTGCAAAAATGTTATTGAAACAAATGCAGCAATTAGAACCGCAGGCCGATGAAATGATCGGTGAAAATGTAGAAAGAAATCATCGCTACCTTTTATTATCGAAACAATTATTAAAGCAATCTTTGAAAACGCTATCTCAATCTCCTGATCTAAAAATTGAACAAGAGCAAGAATACTCACGTGTATTAGCTGACATGATGAAAGATGTATACGTAATGGAATCGGCATTTTTACGTACGAAAAAAGCAGTAAGTAAAAATGGTGAGGAAAAAGAACGTACAAAGCAATTCGTAACAGATGTCATTTGTGAAGAAGGGTATCGTCAAATAGAAGCAGCGGCAATTAGTCTTTTATCTGCGGCTGAACAAGACGAACAAAATAGAAGCGTTTTATTAGACGAAATTCGCAATCTATCCGTACCGCTTTATACGAATTTGTTCACGAAAAAGAGAGAAATTGCAAAAGCTATTATAAACCGTGCTAAGTATATTGTTTAAATAGGAGGAGAAGGGTATGAAAAAGGTTGGTTTTATCGGTTTGGGGAATATGGGTCTTCCGATGTCTAAAAATTTAGTAGATTCTAATTTCAGTGTATATGGAGTCGATTTGAATACAGAAGCTGAAGCTTCTTTTGAGCAAGCAGGCGGCATCATCGGTTTGTCGATTGCGAAATTAGCAGAAACATGTGACTTGATTTTTACAAGTTTACCATCTTCACGAGCAGTTGAAGCTGTCTATTTTGGGGAAGAAGGACTGATTGAAAATAGTCATCCGAATGTTGTTTTAATTGATACAAGTACAGTAGCGCCGCAGCTCAATAAAAAACTTGCTGAAGCTGCAAGTGATAAGAAAATTGACTTTTTAGCAGCTCCAGTAAGCGGCGGGGTTATCGGGGCTGAAAATCGCACACTTACTTTTATGGTTGGTGGTCAAAAAGAAGTGTTTGAAAAAGGATTACCAGCTATGAAGGTGCTCGGCGCAAATGTTTTTCATGTGAGTGAGCAAATTGACAGTGGAACAACTGTGAAACTGATTAACAACTTGTTAATCGGCTTCTATACAGCAGGGGTCAGTGAAGCGCTTACGTTAGCAAAGAAAAACAATATGGACCTAGACAAAATGTTTGATATATTAAACGTTAGTTATGGCCAAAGCCGAATTTATGAGCGCAATTATAAAAGCTTTATCGCGCCTGAAAACTATGAGCCTGGTTTTACAGTGAATCTTTTAAAGAAAGATTTAGGATTTGCGATTGATTTAGCAAAAGAGAACGAACTTCATCTACCAATTAGTGAAATGCTATTGAATTTGTATGATGAAGCAGGAAAAGCTGGATATGGAGAAAAAGATATGTCTGCATTATATAAGAAGGTAAGTGAACAATTGATATCTAGTCATGAATAATGGGTGATGATAGCATTTTTATAAAATGAAAAAGGAGCGAATACAATGATTACAACAGATATTAAACGAGTGAAAAATCATATTAA
Source organism: Bacillus sp. DX4.1 (assembly GCF_030348195.1). NCBI lineage: Bacteria > Bacillati > Bacillota > Bacilli > Caryophanales > Bacillaceae > Bacillus > Bacillus sp. DX4.1. The sequence continues at coordinate 2,363,662 of NZ_JAUCFT010000008.1, forward strand.
TGGTGAATGGGTAGAATCTACTGGTACAGAAGTGGAAGCAGTTCCGAATCCTGCGACTGGGAAAATTATCGCTTACGTTCCACTATCTCCAAAAGAAGATGTCGATCGCGCTGTTGAAGCAGCAAAAGCTGCTTATGAAACATGGTCTCAAGTACCGGTTCCAAACCGAGCTAGACAACTCTATAAATATTTACAGCTTCTACAAGAAAACAAAGATGAATTAGCGAAAATTATTACGTTAGAAAATGGAAAGACATTAAAAGATGCAAGCGGAGAAGTACAGCGCGGTATTGAGGCTGTGGAACTTGCAACATCCACACCGAATTTAATGATGGGACAAGCACTTCCAAATATTGCTGGTGGTATTGACGGTTCAATTTGGCGTTATCCAATTGGGGTTGTTGCAGGAATTACACCATTCAACTTCCCAATGATGATTCCACTTTGGATGTTCCCACTTGCGATTGCTTGCGGTAATACATTCGTTTTAAAAACATCTGAAAGAACACCACTTTTAGCAGAGAGACTTGTAGAGTTATTCTATGAAGCTGGTTTCCCAAAAGGTGTTTTAAATTTAGTACAAGGCGGAAAAGACGTTGTAAATAGCATTCTAGAAAACAAAGACATTCAAGCAGTTTCTTTCGTTGGATCTGAGCCAGTTGCGAAATACGTATATGAAACAGGAACGAAACATGGCAAACGCGTACAAGCACTTGCTGGAGCGAAAAACCATGCGATTGTTATGCCTGACTGCAACCTTGAAAAAACAGTGCAAGGCATAATTGGTTCGGCATTTGCGAGTAGTGGAGAGCGCTGCATGGCATGCTCTGTTGTAGCGGTAGTGGATGAGATTGCTGATGAATTGATTGATGTTCTTGTCTCAGAAACACGCAAGTTAAAAGTAGGCGATGGTTTTCATGAAGACAATTATGTAGGACCATTAATTCGTGATACGCATAAAGAACGTGTACTCGGCTATATTAATAGCGGTGTAGCGGAAGGGGCTACATTATTAGTAGATGGTCGTAAAATTAAAGAAGATGTTGGAGAAGGGTATTTTGTAGGAGCGACAATCTTTGATGGAGTAAATCAAGATATGAAGATTTGGCAAGATGAGATCTTTGCTCCAGTGTTAAGTATTGTAAGAGTAAAAGATCTTGAAGAGGGAATTAAACTTACAAATCAATCGAAATTTGCAAATGGTGCCGTTATTTATACTTCAAGCGGTAAACATGCGCAAACGTTCCGCGATAACATCGATGCAGGCATGATCGGTGTGAACGTAAACGTTCCTGCACCAATGGCGTTCTTCGCATTTGCTGGAAATAAAGCTTCCTTCTACGGCGATCTTGGAACGAATGGAACAGATGGTGTTCAATTTTATACACGTAAAAAAGTTGTGACAGAGCGCTGGTTTTAATCAAAAGAATAAATGAAACATATGTGTAACATGTTACACATATAGTATTATCGGTACATCACTTTTTGAAGAGTGGTGTACTTTTTTATTAATTTGTTTGATAGCTTTATATAAAGGTAAAGTCATCGCAATCTATAGGTAAAATAAAACAGCCCCAATACTTCGAATACGAATGAGTGGGGCTGTTTTATTTTGTAGATTCGCTGTACATATCATCTATATGTTTTTACTAGTGTTTAGCTATGTTTTTCGAAAGCTAACTTTATTCCAAATCCTATAAGAATAAACCCGGTAATTCCTTGAATATATCGATGTGTAGAAGGCTTTTTCATAAAAATACTAATTTTATCAATTAATACTATATAAAAAGCAAACCATATTGCGGTTAATACGAGATAGGTAAGACCCATGATTAGGAATTGAATAAGTGTATTATGGTTAGGAGTTAAAAATTGCGGTAAAAAGGTCAAAAAGAATACAGCAACTTTTGGATTTAAAAGATTAGTAAGAAACCCTTGTCGAAAGCAAGACGTGTTTTCGTATGCATTTTTTGTCGGCAAATCATTAGCAGTTGCGGTGTTTTTGTTTTTTAAAGATAAAAGTGCTTTTATGCCTAGGTAGACCAGATAAATGGCACCAACATATTTAAAAATAGAAAATAAAAAGGCAGATTTAACAATAATAGCTGAAAGACCAATTACAGCAGCAAAAGTATGAATAAGAAGAGCGGTACATGTGCCTAAAACGGTTTTAAGGCCTCCGATTTTTCCTTGGGCGAGGGTATTTTTCGTAGCCATAGCGGTGTCAGGCCCAGGTAAAATAATAAGACAAATAGACATGATAACAAAAAGAAAATAGTTTCCCACTTTATTCTCCACCTTTCTAGATTTAGTTGTATTTGAGTGAATTAAAGATATTTTAACACAATTTCACTTTGTATATAGGGAATAGTGTGAAAATTCTTTTATGTATGAAACATAAATAGGAGAATCTATATATAACCAAGATACTATTATGTAATAAGCTCTATATAAATACAAATTAAAAAACCGACATAAAGCCTTTCTTTTTAGGTGGGAGAGAGCATCCGGCCATGCATAGAAGCGGTCTATATCGTATTCAAAACGTAAATAACTATCACAGTCGTCTTAAAGGCTGGATTGACCGTTTCAATGGAGTGGTAAATAAATACCTTGACTACTATTTGAGTTGGTTTCAATTCTTAGATGTTATCAAACACCAAAATAACGATACAACAGTAAGTAAGATGGTTGTAGATAGCTGCTTATTCACAACTGATGCGATCTATGATAGGTTAAGATTATCAATATTTACCATTTAGGAAAATATCTTATTGAACAAACGGGGACAGGTTATTTGATTGGGACTGCAGAAAATTATAATATTACAACGCCTTTCCCTTGTTTTATTTTTCTAAATCAACTTAATAGGAATGGAGTATATCATGATAATTAACAAACAAGAATTTTATGTTAATGGGCTAAATTATACTGTTAGATCTGCAATCGATAAAGATGCAAAAGATTTGTCTGAATTAAGATTACAGATTGATGGAGAGACGGAAAATTTGGACAGAGAAAAAGGGGAGGCGTTCATAGATATACCAGGATTTGAACAGATTATAAAAACGGACACTGTGAATCCAAGAAACTTATTTTTAGTTGCTGTAGTTCATGGTCGAATCGTCGGGTTTTCAAGATGCGAAGGAATTTATTTAAATAGATTCTCTCATAAAGTAGAATTTGGAGTATGCGTATTAAAGGACTTTTGGGGATATGGTATTGGGAAAAATCTTTTAAAAGAATCTATTTCTTGGGCTGACTCCAATGGCATTAAAAAAATTTCTTTGAATGTTTTAGAAACAAACGATAAAGCCATTAAACTGTATAAAAGGCTTGGCTTTGAAATCGAAGGTGTATTAAAAAACGACAAAATTCTTGCCGACGATAAATACTATAACACCATTATTATGGGAAGATTTAACGAATGATATCTTATAAAACTGTATGTTCATAAATTCGCATGCAAGTAAGATAATTTAAATATATGAATCTCCTATGCTATATCCTAAAATCAATATAGATGTTTAATATAGCCTAAAAAATAAAAGGGTTGGCAGAATAATAGAGGTTAGCAACAAAGAGTTAAAATACTAGTAAAGAGGGACTTTCGTATTTGGAAGTCCCTCTTTGTTAATACGATTCTTTACATTATGCATTAAGAAGATTAAAGAAGCGATTTACAGCTTCATCTGAAACGTCATCTAATTGTTTATATTTATATTGAGGATTTTGATCTTTATCAACCACAACGGAACGTACACCTTCAAAGAAATCTTCATGTCTCATGAAGTTTTTTGCAAGGACGAGATCTGTCGCAAAACATTGTTCCAATGATTTTTCTTCTCCGTCCATGAGTTGTTTTAATGTTACTTTTAAAGAAAATGGTGATTTTGATAAGAGTGTTTCTTTTGTTTTCAGCGCGAAAGGACTACTATCTTTTTCTAAAGAAGTGATGATTTCTTCTAGTGTATGAAGAGAAAAATGTGTATCAATTTCTTCTTGCACAGAAGCAAGTTCACTTTCTGTAGAAGGAGATGTTGCAAATGTATCAAGTAGCTCTTTTAAAGACGTATGTATGTTTTGCTGATGCCAATTTACTTTTTCAATTTCAGCAAGAAAAGTAGGTAATGTTTCAGATGACATATAACGATCTGCAGCATTTATATACAATACATCAGAGGCTTTCAGGACAGATGCTGTTAAAGCTACATAACGACCTGTATGCCCAGGAGCTTTATTTAGGAAATAAGCTGCTCCGACATCTGGGAAAAATCCAATGTTCATCTCAGGCATCGCCCATTTGGTCCGTTCCGTTACAATTCTATGACTTGCTCCGTTTGTGAGGCCAACTCCTCCGCCCATTACAATCCCATCTAAACATGCGATAATTGGTTTTGAGAATTTGTAAATAAAAGTATCTATTTCGTATTCTTCTTCAAAAAATTGCTCTGCTTTTTGTAATGCAGTTTCATTTGAACGTGCTTCATATAATGTTTTAATATCACCACCAGCACAAAATCCTTTTGTACCAGCACCCTCCATAATTACGATTGCAATACGATCATCGTTTTCCCATTCTTTTAGTTTTTGACCAATAGGTTGTAACATATCATAAGATAATGAGTTAAGCGCCTTCGGACGGTTTAATGTAATTGAAGCGATGCCATTTTCGCTCACAGAAAATAAAACATGATCAGTCATTTTGAATCCTCCTTATATATATCGTTCAGTTCTTATTTCTCGATAATAGTTGAAATGTCCTTTATAATATTCATCTAATACTTATGCAAGTATTATGCCAGGTTAAGAGATGGCTTATTTACAAGGAATACTCGTAAAAAGGTGTCTAACTGTCTAAACATATTGACATATAGAAACGATACATGAGGGGGTGTTTTTCAATACCTTCGCATTTTTTGGCGAGTTATTTTTGCAGGATTTCAATAATGGAAAAGGAATATTAAAACATCAGTTACTCGAAAAAAATGATTTCTATTGTTTTAAAATTGAAAAATCAGGAAATGATATTTTGATGATTAGTAAGATTCGATTGGAACCTTGATAAGTGTTTTTTCTTTTATCGAATTGTCTAACTTTTAACAGTGTGAGAGTTTGTATATAATAAGAAATAGAGAAAGGGGAGATCGGAATGCCAGGGCCTTTACTATTATCGGCTATTATTTTGTTTGCTCTCATGATAGGAATAACGCAGTATTTTCATCAAAAAGATACGACAGAAGAAATCAAAGATAAAGTACGTCTCGTGTTTCCGGTTTTTATATTATCTATTTCACTTTGTTTTGTGTTAAATAAAGACGGATATGCTGCAGTAGTATTCTCCTTTTTTATAGCAAGTGTGTTAGTGACGGTCTTGTATTTCGTTATGAAAGATTATTTACAAAAATGAAAGTGCTGAAGAGGCATTTTTATTTTTGTAAGAGATTAACAATTTCACATACCGTATTATAATAAAAAAAGTAAATCAAACATTTTAAAAAATATAGCGAATCTAAAAGTAGATTCTTCATCATGTATTCACTTGTCAATCTAGAATAGTCGCTATACTATTAAAGTATAGAGAATAAAAAAGGGGTTGTAGTCATATGAAATTTGAAATGCATACAAAGATTATTTCAAATGAAAAAGAAACGAGATTACATATAGAAGAAAATGTTTTTCAATTAATACTAGATGGCTATCATTTATTTGCAATTCATGAAATATTGCCTTTATATAAAACGGAACAAGAAAAGACAGGAAGTGCGATGGTACATAAAATAGAGTGGGAAAATGAAAAAACTACATTACACTATCAACTTGTATCGTTACACTCGGTAAATTAAAGGAGAGAAAGGAAGGAAAAGATGAAGTTTTTTCATACAGCGGATTGGCACTTAGGAAAACTCGTTCACGGCGTATATATGACTGAAGATCAACGGATTGTTTTAGATCAGTTTGTGCAAGCAGTGCAAGAAGAAAAGCCAGATGCCGTAATCATTGCGGGAGATTTATATGATCGTGCAATTCCCCCAACAGAAGCAGTAGATTTATTAAATGATGTATTAAAAAAAATAGTAATTGATTTACAAACACCAGTGCTTGCGGTGGCAGGAAATCATGATAGCCCAGATCGCATTCATTTTGGCAGTAGTTTAATGAAGAAACAAGGTTTGCATATTGTAGGACAATTTCAATATCCATACGAACCAGTTGTGTTACATGATGAGCACGGGTCAGTACATTTTCACTTAATCCCATATGCAGATCCTAGTATTGTAAGACATGTTATCCAAAATGAAGACATCCGTTCGCATGATGATGCGATGCGTATCTTTATGAATGAACTATCGGAAACGATGGATCAAGAAGCACGACACGTTTTTGTGGGACATGCATTTATCACATCTTCAGGAGAAGCTGAAGAGAATACAAGTGACGCGGAGCGTCCACTTTCAATTGGTGGTGCGGAATATGTGAACAGCCATTATTTTGATAAGTTTCATTACACAGCGCTTGGGCATTTACATCAAGCTCATTTTGTGCGAAATGAAACAATTCGCTATTCTGGATCACCACTTGCTTACTCGATTTCTGAAGAGCATCATAAAAAAGGGTATTATGTGGTTGAATTGGATGAAGAAGGACAAACAACAATTGAAAAACGATTGTTTACACCACGTCGTAACATGCGAACAGTAGAAGCAAAAATAGATGAGTTACTGCAGTATTCAACAAGTGAGGATTATGTATTCGTAAAGCTGTTAGATGAAAATCCAGTACTGCAGCCAATGGAAAAAATTCGTTCTGTTTACCCAAATGCTATGCACGTGGAGCGTTCTATCCAAAGACGTGAATTTACAGATGCAAATGAATCGGTTATTTCTAGACATAAAACTGATGATCTATCTCTTTTGAAAGCTTTTTATAAAGAAATGAAGGGTTCGGACTTATCAGAAGAGAAAGAACGTCTTTTCTTAGAAGTATTACAAACAGTGCATGAACGGGAAGGTGAACAAGGATGAGACCGCTTCAGCTTACAATGACCGCATTTGGTCCTTACAAGCAACGTGAAATCATAAATTTCAACGATCTTGGCGACCATCGTATTTTTGCTATTTCAGGAAATACAGGTGCAGGGAAAACGACGATATTTGATGCGATTTGTTATGCGTTATATGGAGAAGCAAGTGGAGAAGAACGAAGTGACACGAGTATGCTCCGCAGCCAATTTGCTGACGATAATGTATATACAAGTGTAGAGCTGCAATTTCAATTAAAGGGAAAAATATATGAAATAAAAAGGCAGCTCGGTCATAAAAAACAAGGAAATAAAACAGTTACAGGACACGCTGTCGAATTCTATGAAATTGTAGATGATCAGCAAATTCCTTGTGTCGATCGCTTTCATGTAACGGATGTGAATAAGAAAGCGGAAGATTTAATTGGGCTCAGCAAGCACCAATTTAGTCAAATTGTTATGCTTCCACAAGGGGAGTTTCGAAAGCTATTAACATCTGAAACAGAAAATAAAGAAGAAATTTTACGACGTATCTTTAAAACTGATCGTTATAAGTTAATGCGTGAATTGTTAGATCAAAAGCGTAAACAGTGGAAAAATGTGCTACAAGAAAAGCAAAAAGAGAGAGAATTATATTTCCGCAATGTCTTTAAGTTGCCAGTTCGTGATGGTTCATTACTAGAAGGATTAGCCCAGCAAGAGCATGTGAATACACATCAAGTTGTAGAAGCGCTAGAGCAAGAAACATCGTGCTATGAGGCTGAGGTAAAACAATTAGAAACGCAGCAAGTCCTGCAAACAAAACAATTAAAAGAAGCAGATACTCGCTTTCATGAAGCGAAGTCTATTAATGATAAGCTGCAAGACTTACAGCGAAAAGAGCAGCAACAAGCAGCTTTGCAAGCAGAAAGGCCGTTAATAGAGACACAAGAGCAACAATTTAAACGTGCGGAACAAGCAAGCCGATTATTGCCATTTGAACAATGGCACGAAGAAGCATTGCAAAGTGAACAAAAGGCTGAACAATTTTTGCAACAACTATCCTTTAAGAAAGAACAAACAGTACGTGCATTTGGGCTGGCTCAGGAACAATATGAAGAAATAAAAGGCAAGGAATCCGTGCGTGAAGAAGCGAAACGAAACGTACAGAAGTTAGAAGAATTGCAACCGATTATTGCTTCATTAGCAGAGAAGAAGACAAAATTGCAAGAGGCAGAGCAACAGAGTGCGAAGCTGAAATTAGAAGTTACCAAGCTAGAACAACAACAAGGAATGCATCAAGTTCAAAAGCAAGAGATAGCTGGAGAATTAAAACAGTTGGAAGAGGATCTCACGCAGTATGTAACAAAATTAGAAGAATTAAGTGGTATGCGAGATGATGCAAAAGTATTAAAACAAGCATATGATGTTTGGCAAGAAGTACAAAAATATGAACAGGGCAAAGAAGCTGCACTTGAAAAGATGAGAGTAGCTCTTCAAGCTTATGAAGAAGTAGAGCAGCGCTGGTTAAATGAACAAGCAGGAGTGCTGGCCCTTCATTTACACGATGGAGAATCTTGTCCGGTATGTGGTAGTATGTCTCATCCGAATAAGGCAACTGAACGAGGAACTTCTATTGATGAAAAGCAACTTAATGCACTTCGGGAAAGCAAAATAGCAGCAGAAAAGGTTCATTTCCAAATAGAAGAAAAGTGGAATTTCTATCGCTCGCAATATGAACAAGCTATAGCAGAAGTAATGAATCGTGGATATCGTGCAGAAGGATTGGCTGAAGCATATCGAACATTAGTACAAAGTGGAAAGCAATTAGCTGCTGAAGTCAATGAGTTAAAAGCAAGTGAAGAAAAGCGTAAAAGGCTAGCACCACAGTTGAAGCAGTTGGAAGAGCAAGTAGACAGATTAGAAAAACAAAAACGTGAAGTTGAAATGACGCAACACCGCACCGAAATGGAATGCATGCAGTTACGTACGTCATATGAGTATGATCAGCAAAAAATTCCAGACAACTTACAAACGTTAGAAGCGTGGACACAACAATTTGAAACAGCTGTTTCTACACTTCGTCACATGGAGGAGGCATGGAAGAAAGTACAAGAAGCGTATCAGCATTGGCAAAATGAAAATGTTCGTATGCAAGCAGAGTACGACGGTGCAGTGAAACAAGTTACAGGGGCGAAGGAGAAGAAAGAAGAAGCTTTCGCACGCTTTATGACAGAGCTGGAGCAAAGTGGTTTTGCAGATCAACAAACATATAAAGAAGCAAAATTATCTGAAGCAGAAAAAATAAATCTACAGCATAAAATTCAAAACTATTATTCGTCCCTTGAAGTGTTAACAAAACAAATCGAAGAGTTAGCAAATCAATTGAACGGGAAAGAATGGGCGGATATTACGGCGTTAGAAGAGCAGTTAAAAGAATTAGAAATTCAGCTTGATATTATAAAAGAAAAACGTCAGCGTGCGAACAATGCTGCCGAGTACATTTCAGATTTACACGAAAATATTAGACGGATTGATGAACAAATTCATGAAGAAGAAACTGCCTACCAAGAACTTGTTGATTTATATGAAGTCATGAAAGGTGATAATGAAAGTCGCATCTCCTTTGAACGCTACATTTTAATTGAATATCTAGAACAAATCGTTCAAATTGCAAATGAACGCCTTCGTAAATTATCAAACGGACAATTTTATTTAAAACGAAGTGAACGAGTGGAAAAACGCAATCGCCAAAGTGGATTAGGTTTGGATGTGTATGATGCGTATACTGGTCAAACACGTGATGTGAAAACATTATCTGGCGGCGAAAAATTCAATGCGTCACTTTGTTTAGCGCTTGGTATGGCTGATGTGATTCAGTCCTATGAAGGCGGTATTTCCATTGAAACGATGTTTATTGATGAAGGCTTTGGCTCACTAGATGAAGAGTCATTAACAAAAGCAGTTGATGCTTTAATTGATTTACAAAAATCAGGTCGCTTCATCGGTGTGATTTCACACGTACAGGAATTAAAAATTGCGATGCCAGCAGTGTTAGAAGTAACGAAGCAAAAAGATGGTTGTAGTCAAACTCGATTTGTGGTGAAATAACCTATCGAAAAGGTCCAAGTCATCCATCGTTTCGAACGTTTTTTAGGTCCGAGTCACACTAGCGGTCACACTTTTCGAATACTTCGTCTAGTTTTTCTGCTACTGAGCGTTGCATATCAGGTAACACGTGACTGTACGTATTTAGCGTAGTACCTATATCAGAGTGACCTAATCGTTCTGAGATTAATTTTACATTAACGTTTTGTTGAATTAATAGAGTAGCATGCGTATGGCGTAAATCATGGAATCGTATTTTCGGTAATTCGAGTTTTTCGGTTACATTATAAAACGATCTACGTATGCTACGAGAATCCAACGGTTTCCCATATTTTGAAGGAAGAACTAAGTCTAAGTCGGTGTATTTATCGCCGGCTTTTTCTTTTTCGTATTCAACAAACTTACAATGAGATTTTAACTCCTCTACTAAAATATTCGGAATATGAATCGTACGTATACTCGTTTTATTCTTCGCTCCATATTTTAATTCCCCGCGCTCAGATAACGTTTGTCTGATATAAATTAAGTTATTCTCCAAATCAATATCTTTCCATCGCAACCCCAAAATTTCACCTTGGCGCATACCGGTTAATATTGCTATTGAAAAGCTAATGTGAAATCTTGTAGTGTTCTTCATTTTCTTGCTTTCTCTTAGAAAATAATTTACCTGATTTAAAGTCCACACTTCCATTTCGGTTTTAGCTATTCTAGGTAATACAACATCCACTGCTGGGTTATTCTTTATAAGTTTAAGTATTTTCGCTCTCTTTAATGATGTTCTTATAAAGCTAAATGTTAAATTGATTGTTCCTTTAGAGTAATGACCTTCCTCAATCAATGTATTAATATAGTATTGGAGATGCATAGTTGTGATTTCTTGCATTTTTAAATGACCAAGACGAGGTTTTATGATATTTAAGTAATGCGTGTAATTTGCTCGAAATGTAGATTTCTGGAGTTGATTTTCCCTTTCCTTAAACCACTGTTCCATAAATACTTCGTATGACATGTGTGATAGTTTAAGAAAATCATCGTTAAGATACTCTGCTTTCAACAATGTCATTTCTTCATTTGCTTCACGTCTAGAAGCGAAACCTCTACGGCGTATCTGTTTACGCTTTCCTGTCATTGGGTCTTTAATAGCGAAGACAAAATCCCATTTACCTGTATCCTTATTTTTACTTACTGTACCACTCAATCTTATGTCCTCCTTTAAAAAGTCACAAGAAAGAGGTTGTATCTTCCATTAACTGTATTCTAAAGCTAAAGTCACAAATTGTATAGGGGTATAAAAAGTAGAAAGCGTGAATTAGGTCATTTTGTCTTTGAGAAAGTACACAGCAATGGGAGAATACGGTTTATACGATTCTACCGATTAGCCAGCTAGTGATATTTAATAACGAACCGGAGACATTAGAGCCAAGTGACGTCTAACCACACATGGCGACTTCCACACATGGTTGTAGTTCACACTAACAAGAACTAACTCTTAACAAGAACTATCTTTTAACAAGAAAAAGATTAAGAGACCAAACCTTGAAGTCTATTTCTAACGAAATACCCTTCCATCATTAATGTATTCGGCGGTAATTACTTATATAAAAGAACGCCGCTAATAGATGATGAGATACGATGAACGAAGTAAAATCCGTTAGGGGTTACCTGAATTAGGAACTGAAAGTAAATAGTCGCCCTATCAATTATGTATCTAATACCTATGTATTATTGCGGTATGTTACGGAGTGGTGCGGTGGTATACAAATTATTTCCGTACTAATAACCTTACGTATTTATAGGTCTTAAAAAGTAACAGAATCGTGCGGGTAAAAACGAAGAAATATAAATTTAATTGCGGAGACACAGCGGAGAGGTTTCGATGAAGGTAGCGGAGGAATACGGTGTTGACCGTCGCAACTATAAGCCTCCAGTGCGGAGGAAGCGTACGATTAATGAAATGCTACGAAGTGATACTACAAAGTCAAGGAATAAGGAACGTGTGGCGAAGTACAGGGAGTTTATACGGGTACAGCCTATTATGAATTATGTTGTTAGGGAGGAAATTGTAAAATAGTCTTAGGTACGGCCACAGAAAAGATGCACAGGACCGCTTATATTGCGGTCTTTTTTGATTACATCAGCTTATATGGACAAACGACAAAATAAGACTTAAAATAAAAAATACAATATTATCCTAATTAAATAATATGATAGATTCTAGGTGAACATTGGATTTGAATATCAGATCAAGTGTTTTTCTATAAAGAGAGAGAGGGATATAAACTGGGGAAGTATCAAAAAATAAAGCGCAAGATGAGAGACATAAAAAACTTTTTCCGAAAAGTATATTTTAAGGTAGAAGGGAAGATAAGATACCCAATAACCTATTCTTTGTTTACCTTTGTCAGGTATATAGAAATAGGAATAGTCTTATTGATAATTTTGACATTGTTACAAAAAATTAGGATTTTGAATTGGGGATGGTTAGAGGGGATTTTGAGTCCAATCCCTACTATATCTGATGAAACACTAAATCGACAATTTTTGTTTTCACAAATAAGTACCACCTTTCTTATTTTGTCTTTGTTTTCATTAATAACAAATTTAAAAAAAGAAAAAGTTTTTGGAATTTCTATTTATAAAATTGCCTTTGCTAAGTCTGTTTTAGGGAATATTATATTTATAAGTATTTCTGTGTTTTGCCTTTTGTTTACTAATATTTGGATATATATTACCGACAGTTCTTCTAGTATAATTTTTTATGTGTTTCTAATAACTTTGTTTTTGTTAACTTTGTTTGTTATCAAAATTATTCTTTATTCCAATAGCCAAACGTTAAGTGTTAATAAGGTTGCTAGTATGTATTACACGGAAAATATAAAGATAGTACGTAAACCGAGAATAAAGATAGGGGCACAGGGGGATTTTTCAGAGTATCTATTTGATTTAAATGAAGATGCTATAGAAAAAATTCTAAAGGGAGATATAGAATATCGAAGGAATTTTTACATATACGAGAGAATAGCGAATTTATCGTTGGTAAATTATAAAAATAAAGTTCAAGAAAATTATACTGAAATTTCAAGCAAACCTGATATCATATTAATGTGGGTTTCAGCTATTGAAGAGTTGGTTAAAAATGAGCTATATACAGAAGCCCTTACTCAATACAATAGAATGATTAGTTTGTTCGTTATACACGAAGTTTATTTATCTTCATTTCGAATCAACAAATTTCTAGAACAAATATTGATAAGTATTTCTGCGACAGATAGTAAAGTAATCATTGAACAGAATGAAGAATTAATATTAAATTCCATAGAAGTTACAATGAAATATGGTTACTTCGGATTTAACAATGATTTCTCCTACACACGATTAGGAAAAACGAGAAACTTGCTTTATTTACAACCTTTATACGGTAATTTTATGTTGGATTGTTATAACCTGATTGATAAAAATAAAAATTTTAATGACTTAGAAAAATCAAGAAAAATTTATGAGTATTTCGAAGAACTTAGAATGATGCCGTGGAGTATAACAAAATATATAACAGTTGAGATAAAATATTTAGAAGTGAGTAGAGAGCTTAAAAAATATAATGAAGATGTATATTTAGCAGGGATTCCACTAAGTAATTTGTTGCTATTATTGATACAGGAAGATAAGAAAGGGAGATTACTGTATTTTTTAAATGATTATAGAGATAATTCGATATACCTGGCTTGTTTGATAGTTGCTTCTAAGTTGGCAACCTTATATGTAAGAACTAAGGACGATGAGAGAGAGAAAAAACTTATCGGAGAATATTTAGTATGGGTATTGTCTAAGATAGTCGAATTAGACGAGCAGAAAATAAAATATTATTGTTACATTATAAAGCGGACAATGGGGATAGGAACGACTAACTTATATAGTGAAGTTTACTTAACAACGAGAAATGAAGAAATTTTAAACAGCGTTAAACAAACTATTATGCTTAAGAAGAAAGGAATTGATGTGGAGGATATAGTTTTTTCTAATCAGGAGTTGAGTGAAATAGTAAAGCTATTTTTCGCTAAATATGATAAAAATCTTTTGAAAGATAAACAAGTGGAAGCAGATCAGAAAATTAATGAAAAATTTGGTTTGTTGGTCAATTTATTATAGTCCACGTATGTTTATCTATCGTTTAACTACTCATTTTTATACGTTCTGTATCCTATTAAATGACGTCCATCAAGGGCGTCTTTTTACGTACTATAATCGAAGAGAAGACGATAATATGGTATGTAACTACGCGATTGAAATTAAGGATAATTTGGAAGATAAAACGTATTTACTTTGCGAAGAAGGTAAATACGAAGTATTAACGTTCGCTACATACGAAGAAGCAGGCGATTACAATTACGAATTTGAAGATGCATTATCCGACGCCCCTAATATAGAGGCGTTTTATTTTGCGTAAAAAGGAGGACCTGGTCTTTTCTCTAAGAGGAAAAAACGGTAAAATAATGCGAAAGTAATATAGGGGAGGGATATTAGATGGGACGTAGACAGACGAATGGTACAGTAAGTAAAGATAAAGAAACAGGTAAATGGATGTTTGTTTTCAATATCGCAAAAGATTCAATAACGGGGAAGCGAAGGCAAATACGGCGCAGGGGATTTAAAACAAAACGAGAGGCACACGATGCCTTGTTAAAATTAAAAGCGGAAATGTTAGGCGGTGAGCATTCAGATTTATCGAAACTATCGTACGCTACATTTGTTGAAGAGTGGATGAAAGAGCGATCGTTTTACTTACAAGAGTCCACTTTTGAAATACATAAAATGTACTTAGAGAACGTGATTAAACCGAGGATAGGTCATTTTCAATTGCGGCAGATTGAACCAATACATATGCAAAAGTTTGTTAATGACTTAGTTATCGATATAGGTTACGCGCCAACTACAGTTCATCTTATTTATAGAGTGATAAGTGCTTCGTTGAAAAAAGCTAAAGTTTTAAAACTAATTAACGAGAATCCTACGATAGGAATTACATTACCGAAGATAAGAAAATCGGAAATAAATATATGGACGTCAGAGCAAGTGAATCATTTTCTAAGCGAGGGGAAAAGTGTTTACCGGCCTACTCGTTTTTATATAGCCTGTGTAATTGCGGTTCTAACAGGTATGCGACAAGGTGAGATCATGGGTTTGCGATGGAGCGATATCGATTTTAATGAACGAATTATTTACATAAGGCAAACGTTAACTCAAGCGGGAGAAATTAAAGTAGGCGCTAAAAACAATGCGAGTATACGCAATGTACATATTCCGGTGAAATTAATCGAAGAGTTAAAGTTACACTATGAAACGATAATGAAAGAACGTCAGTATTACGGTAAAAACTACGATGGTCACGATTTAGTAATATGTGCACGTAAAGGTAATCCGTTGATACCGAGGAATTGCCGTAGAGAATTCTACCAATTAACGGAGAAACTCGGCTTACCTAAAATCCGTTTCCACGACCTACGTCACACACACACGCGACTATGTTGATACAGCAGAACGTCAATGTAAAGCTGATATCAGAACGATTAGGGCATACGGATATACAGACGACGCTTAATACGTATAGTCATGTGCTTCCGACTATGCAGCGGTCGGTGGCGGATAAATTGGACGAGATTTTTGGAGAATAGGAGAGTACGGAGTGATTGAACGGAAAGAAACGATCCGTACAGAAGGTAAATTACGGGGCGGAATAATCGTTGCTTGCTCCCGTATATTTAGAAGTCGAATAATATTCCACGATGGGGTTCATTACGTATAAGTGACTGAGCGAGCAATTTAGTAGTATTTACGATAAATGCTATAATTAACGCATACATATAAATCTATTTAAACGCGAGGTATCTGCCATGAATAACCAAGAAATCGCCCATATCAGAAAGTTGTACGAAGAATTTGAAGCTAAATGTAACGATGAAAACGTAAAAGTAGTAGAATTGACGCTGTTAGCGACTACTTTAGCGAAACATGTACCTAATTTATTAGCTCAATTAGAAGCAAGTCAAGAACTGTTACAAATGACGATTGATACTTTTCCAGATGTTAAAAAGGGCTATGGCCAGATCATCGAGCATTTCGAAGGAAAAAATAAAGCATAGAAATAGCCACCATCCGTATATTACTCGTCCTTCTGCGTCGTAATATACGGATGGTGCTTCTCTCGTAATCATTTGTATAAATTAAGTGCCCTAAGAATGTCTTCCTTTTTTAAAATTAATTCGCACAACTTTCTTTCCTTACCGTCTATATTCTCAGTCATTACATCTACTGGAATTAACTCTAAATCTTCAACAATATCATGGAACTGTAACCACCTATTAGATACTTCACACTCTACATAGCCTTCCCCACGCTCATTAATTCTTCTCTGCTTCCTACTAATTGGTATACGTATCACTTTTTCTTCTGTATTATCTGACTTCACGATTTCATAACTCCTTTGTATGAAATATTCACCTTATTTTACTTCATTAATAATTTTTTCTAATTTAGATAAAGACGCTTCTAATTCACGGATACGTTTGTTTAATCGTTCAATTGTTTCTGTATCTTCTATTCTAAAATTTACTTTCACACCGTTTTCCAGGCCTCGCTGAATAAGACGTTTTACATATGTAGAGAAGGCACTATGCTTCATTGCATGATTAAGGTATTGCATTTCAATCTTATCTGCTTTGGAAAAAGCAACAGATTTAACGATTTTATTACTAGACATGGGTTCCCTCCATCTTTAAAACTTATTTATATCTTCAAATTTTAAAATCCTATGTATTCAAATGGTTCCACTTTTAAGTAAACAATCTCATTTACCTTAACGGCCTCATTACCAACTAACAGAAACTCATCTTTATTTACTTCGTTTTCTATAAATGTAACTAATTCTTTTTGAATTTGTTCTTCTATATTAGAATCTATTAAATCAATATGGGATTTTAATTCAATGTTTCTTTTGCTATGTATATAGATGTAATATTGGATCTTCGGATTATCCGCTTGTTTGAATGATATTATATCTGCTAACTTTTTCATTTTACATACCCCTTTATATAAATATAGTTTTTATTAATTGCTTCATTTGTATCTAGGTTTAAGAATATACATTTATATTATTACATAATTATACCATGTGAGTAATATACAGGAAAGAGAGCCTTCCAGACAAATGTCCTTTCGGTCCTCCTCTACATTGTAGACTTTTATAGCTTGCATCCTCGTAAACTCTCGCTAAATAGAATGACGTTATACGGTTATCAGCCGACCGCTTGTGACGGACATCCACTTGTCGAAAACATGCGCACAGTATTTTTTATACACGGGGCTTGAAATCGCCAGTATATTCGTTGTGTTTCCCACGTTCTACTCCTTCCCTATGTATTACTACTATTCCGCATACATACCGCTAAATTCCTAGACAATTCCCTCAAAAAATAGCCTTAAAATGGATGTTAGCGCTTCGGAAAGGTTCAGTTTAGGCCGCATATTCCTTATTCGTGGACGCTAATTCGTAAATTCATAACGAAAATTCACCCTAGCTTTACACCACGTTAATATTTCGATGTTAAAATTTTACACGTAGTAACTAAATTAACGTAAAGGGGACGAAGCAAAAATGGTACAGGCACAGTCAAACTTATACGAAATTTCGATGTCGGGCGGTCAAGAGTTAATGTGGTACCATGCGGACGTAAAGCGAGGCAATAACGTATTTATCTTCGAAATCTATCAAGCAAGCGATACGGTGTCAGTGTTCTTTGTCGATAAAGGTGAACGACTACTATCAATTGCAAGTACCGAAGAGATGATGACAATGCTAGCGTTCGACGAGGACAAGCGACGGTATAGAAACATCGTAAAAGATGCGGAGTGGGTATTACTCGATGGCATTGCTTCACAACGAGGAATGACGAAGGAAGAGGAATCGGCGTTTCTTTACTTGAAGGAGAACGTATTAGAAGAAATGGCAGCGAGTTTATAGGTATAAAAGCGTAAACTAAAACCGCCCTTGTAGGCGGCTTCTTTTTTCGTTTATTTCACTAGTTTATCCATTACGTCTTTATATTTTACGAACTCCTCGTCCTTCATATCGCCGTTCATTTGTAACAGGAAGTTACCTTTTGCGTATGTATGCGAAAAGAACATCGGACCAGAGTTCCCTAATTTATCGTAGTATTTCTTCGCTTTTTCTAACTCTTCTTTTTTAGTAAATTCGTATAGTCTACCGCCTTTATCTTCGCCAAGTGCTGGTATCACGATACGCTTACCTTCCTTACGGATGTTACCGAACTCTTTTTGCGGTAGATCAGTAGGATTTTCGGCTTGTAACCCTGCGTTCTTAAATTCGGTAATAAGTGAATCTACTGTTATCTTCGTTTCTTTCTTTTCTTTTTTGGCTTCTTGTTTAGGCTCAGCGGATGATTTTTCGCCACCATTACCGCACGCAGCTAAAGAAGCGAGAGATAAACATAACGCCCCAACAATTAATGTCTTTTTCAAATTGACCCCTCCCTAAAATACATTACGCATTTAATTATAACAATAAATGTCTATATTTACCTGGGAATATTCGGTGTTTTTCACGGAGTTAGTTTAGGTAAGGTATTTAGATTACTTCGTAAATGCGAAACTGATTACGCTGATTCTTCTCTCGAAAATTGACCGTAGAATGCACGTTATCACCGTAAATAAAAAAGAACGCCATTATTCAGCGTCCTGTTGATCCGTTTCCTCTAAAATTATGAGTTCGTTAATATCTACTATACGTAATTCAGCGACGATTTTCTCGATAGCCTTTATAGGTAGTTGTTTACTTTTATTGTGGTAAAGGTCATGGATAGTTGCCGCTCTAATTCCAGTAGCTTCTGAAAGTTCCTTTTGTGTCAGTCCTCGTTTCTCTAGTTGTTCCTTTAGTAATACCTTAATTCCCATCATTTGAAAAACTCCTTTTTATTTTAAGTATAAATTAAATTACGAAAATCGTAAAATAACACTTGTAAATTACGAAAATCGGAATTATACTAAGGTTGTGATTACGAAAATCGGAATTATAAAAGGGGATAAACGAAATGAACTTAAAAAATGTTGAACAAGTAAACGTAAAAATCGTACTAGAAGCCGGCAACGGTACAACTGTCGAATGCATCGAAAAAGGCGTAAAAATTAGCAATTCATTAATTCTAAGCGTATATGAAAACGGCGTTGCACTCAACGAATTTCATCATGATCAAACAGGCAGTATCGTACTAGACGATGAAATCCTGGACTTACAAGGCGTAGTAAATGACTCCTCAATTGACCTTGAAGAAATCGGTAACATGAGCGCTCTAGGCTTCTTGTTAAAAATCGCAGCTATCAAACGGGACTTACATTAATTCGAAAGGGGATAACGAAAATGAGATATTCACCAAGTGTTATACAAATGCAGGGGTTACCGGTTAAATTGCAATCGGCAATTACAAACGAATTCATTGATGAACCAATTACCGCATTTAACGTGAGAAAATCGCATTCTATATATACGGCAGTGATTGAAACTAAAAATTGGCGAAATACTATCGAATTTGACGGTAGGGCAAACGAAGTAAAACAAAGAGACATTGAACCACTTGGCAAGTGCGTTGATTTCTACATCGTTTTTACAAAGCTAGATGATTTCTTCGGATTAGGTAGCGTATCGGACCGCAGATGGTTCTTCGGAACATTCGTTATTGGTTTTACGTTATTTCTTATTAATATGTTTATTGCATTCGTACTGTAATCGGAAGAGAGCAGTAACGAAGGATAAGCTGGCGCCTTATCTAGTGAGTTCAAAATAGTTTGATTAGAAACAAAAGGTAAAACGTTGCGTTCGCGCGCTTTAGGCAGGCGTGTGAGCCTCGTTTTGAAATGATGACACGAGGTGGTATGAAGCCGTATGTGTTGGCAGCACTTACGTTTGTGTACTATTTCGGCACAAGCTCATCGGCCTATTAAATTAAGGGGGAGGAAACGAATTATGGAATTAAAAGCAGGCGATGTATTTCGCATGGAAAGACGATTTCCAATCGATGATCGGTACGAAACTTGTACGTTAGAGGGCATGATGCTAAACGATGAACTGTTCTTAACGGCAGAGGACTACATTATAGGCGTATATGACCTTCAAACGTTTTTAGAAACGAAAGACTTGAGTGATAACTATTTGCAGATTCACGTTTTTAGTAAGCGTCCATTATCTATTAAAGATGTCAGTCAGTTTAAGGACGAAAGTTTAATTGATTTCCTATTATATTACGTGAAACAGAATAATTAATTGAAGTGAGCATCGTTTTTGGCGGACGGTGTTCTTTTTTTTGTTTTTTTTTTTCATGAACTTGTCGTTTTTGAGACCTGGGCGACGCTATTTAAAGTAGAGAGATAATTTTTCTGTAAAGTGTCCGATTTAATATGTGAGCAGCATTATATAAGTGAGGACATAAAAAGTTTCTGTAAACATGTCGTTTTTGATACTTCTTCGGAACTATTACAAGTGAGGAGGTAATTTTTTACGGAAAAAGTGTCGTTTTCTAATAAAATTCACCATTATTTAAGTGAAGGCGTTAAAAGTTTCATTGAAAAGTGTGCGAAAAGGAAAACTGATGCATTACATATAGCATGGGACGAAAAAATTTTGCGGAAAAGTGCGCGGTTTTCCAATCTCACGCATCATACATAGTAGGAACGAAAAAAAATTGCGAAATATGTGCGCGAGTTTGACAGCTCGTGCGACTTAGTAAGTGTGAGCGAAAAAAAATTTCGAGATTTCTGCGCGAAAAGGGAAAGTCATGCGTCCTATATAGTAGGGGGTTAAAAAGTCATAAAAAAATTTGCGGAAAAAGTGCGCGAGGTTACAATGTGACACGTCAAACGTTGTGTAAGACGAAAATATTTTAAAAAGTTTCCGCAAAAGTGTCGTTTTTGAAAGGTTAGCGGCATTATGTAAGTGAAGGCGTTATTCCAGGAGGTGTTACCTTGTTACATTTCAAAGTAGTAATCGATGATACTCGTCATATAACGAAGCCAATCGATAAATTAATCTATACGATTTTATATACCGGTACAAGCAACGATACAAACTCACTTAGTCCAAGCGTATCTGAAATCGCAGAGAAAGCGAGATGCTCCGAACGTACGGTACGCAGATCCCTACGAACATTACAATCTCTTAAACTTATCGATATTAAACCACGCTTTGATAATTACGGGCAGTCTACGAATCTCTATACGATACTAGACATTCCGAATTATTTCATAGACGGGTTGCCAAATCGTAATAAGGATTCAAAGGAGGGCGTAGCATGAGCGACAATAGAGACCGCGTAGTTAACCTTAATAGCCGAAAATACGTAAATATCGATTACGGCGTATTGCATGATACGAAAGTCTTCAGAAAGGTCTACGAGAAAATAGTCTACGTCATTCTATGTAAATACGCAGACTATGAAACGAAAACTTCGTATCCAAGCGTAAGTCGAATCGCTAAAGAGTGTATGTGCTCGGAAAATACGGTTAGGACAGCGATTAGGAAATTGGAAGAGTTACGGTTAGTGAAAGTGGAAAAACGCGTCAGAGACGACGGTAAGGGGCAGACATCGAATCTGTATACGTTGTTACCAATACCGGAGGAGTTCCCGAAATTATACCGCCCATCGATGCTTATAGAGGACTAAACTCATGACATGAAGGGGGACTACTTCAAGCTATGAAGAGGGGTACTTCATGAGCTGAAGACGAATTACTAGTTACTTATATATCAGTTATTTTATATATCAATTGTAAGACCAAAACCTTGAAGTCTATTTCTAACAAAATATCCTTCCGTCATTAATATATCGACGGTAATCTCTTATAAAAAGAGCGCCGCTAATAGATGATGAGATACAACGAGCGGTAGCGAAGTTGTAAGGTTTTAGATAAATAAGGAGGTGTTATTAATGAGTAATAATTTAGTAGAGTTATCCAACGATATTAATGTAATCACCGCAGAAATAAACACATACCAGCAAGTAGCGGGCGAAGCTATTTTCGAAATAGGTAGAAGGTTAAAGCACGTTAGAGAAACGATCTTTACAGAAATTGGGCATTTGTCAGGGGAGTGGTCTCGGTGGTGTGAGCGCGTAAATTTAGATGTGACAACAGCGAAGCGTTTTATACGTATTTATGAAGAGCTAAACGGAAAGCGTGACACGTGTCACGGGTTGAGTATGCGTGTTTTATATGAAATTTCAACTATAAAGCCTGAACAACGAGATAAACCGCACACAATCCCATCAACCGGAGTTACAAAAACGGTAGATGAAATGACGGTACGTGAATTACGCGAAGTAAAAAAAGCACTACGCCAAGCAAACGAAGATAAACAAGTTCTCGGTCAACTATTAACGGAAGAACGCAACAAACAACCGGAAGTCGAATACGTTATTGATCCCGCTACTGAAACGAAATTAAAACGGTATGAGGAGTTATTCGGCGACCAAGGTATTTATGACGGTGACACAACTAGAGTAACGGATGGGGACGCAATTACTTATGCGGTATTTGAATTTTCGGAAGATATGCGAAAGGTAATTGAAAAATACAGTTATTTAACTAACTATGCACACGAATTTAATCAAATGATTGACGAAGGTAAGGAAAAGTACATGCAGTCTATACACGCGATGTTCTCTTTTCTTAATTCGATAGAACGAAATATTAACAGCCAAGACGCTGTGATAATAAACGGATAATAGGGGGAATTAACTATGTTAAGTATGAGAGTCGAAGGCAACAGTATAATTTACGTTTTTGAGAAAGAGTTGGCGGAACAAGCAAAACAATTATACCCATTAGTAGCAGCAAAAATACTAAATGTTTCTCCAAGTGACTTCGGATTTATAGGGACGGAAAAACAAAATAAGAAACCAACTAAAACATTAGATAGTATTCAGAAAAAAGTAGGAGGAAAAGAAGTCAAGCTTACGTTAAATACTCCTCGAACGTCAAGAGTAGGTATAGAGGATTTATATCGACAAAAAGAAGAGATAAGAAGTTTAGTTGCAGAGATGTGCTCTAGATACGGATTGCAATACGGGAATGCGTGGAAGAAGGCTTATAGGATATTACGTTTAGAAGATGGGTATGACGTGAAAAAACTAGGTGAATGTAGATTAACAGGTAAAGATAGTAAATCATTATTAGCTCGGGTTTTACTTGATGGAAAAGGTAACCGATTGATTCAGTTACTTTCGGATGTTGTAGATAGATGATTACTCAATAAATAACCTCGATTGGTATAGGCAGTCAATCGAAAAAGGGTAACAATTTATATAAATAAAACGAATTAATAAACGGAGGTGTCTACGATGAAAGATATAACGGCAGGTAGATTACAGCGACTTCTAGCGAATCTCAACAAGGAGATAGCACCGTTAGAAGCGGTATTTAACGAAGTCGACCGTAAGTATCATATCAGAAAACTAGACGGAGACTTCGAAGTGCTCGCGGATTGTATCGTCAGCAAAAAGAAGTAGATAACGTAAGTCACTAACGTAAGTTCTACACTCAAATAACGAGATTATTGTCTAGGAATATACGGATGTAATTAGCGGTGAGTGTTATCGGTATGGCAAGCGTTATGTAGTGAAAAAGCATAGAAAAAAGAACCCCTGTAGCAACAGAGATTCATACGGGAAGAAAGTATATGTCTTGTGTGATTAGACATATCGAGTAATGTCGGCTCGATAAACAAATGATAACACGAATCTTCCGAAACTATTAGCGGTAAATGTACCCAAATAAGATAAGCCCTAGCTAGGTGTAAAGCTAGAGCCTGTGAGGTGTTAGAGTTTCGAATACATCCTTACTGCTACGATAACATACAGTTTTGAGAATTTTAATAAATAAATTTTACAAAATAATGAACGATTACAAACGCAATATTGAGGAGGACTAACAAACAAATGCAGCTACACGATTTATTACTGAAAGAAATCTACATCGAGGCGCTAATCCGGCGCAACGTATTCAAAACGGAAGACGGTCGTGACTTATGGCAGGCGTCTAACGAGGAATTACATTAATATGTCATTTCTAAAAGAGATTTATAACATAGGAAGAAAGAACCCACCCTGAATTGTCTTTTGAAACCGAATCGTTTCTTGGGTAAAAGTTTTTCTGAGGTAGTGATTTATAAAAAAGAACAATAAATTAAACTGGAGGCGTTAAAATGAATACTTTACAAGTATTTAGTAACGAAGAATTCGGACAAGTTCGTACAGTGATACGAGGTGAAGATGTTTGGTTCGTAGCGAAAGACGTTTGTGAAGCACTGGAAATCAGAAATACGACACAAGCGATGCAGAAGTTAGAAGAAGACGAGCGGGCTATGTTTAACATAGGGCGTCAAAGTAATATAAATATCATTAATGAAAGCGGCCTTTACACATTAATCATGACAAGCCGTAAACCACAAGCGAGAGTATTCAAAAAATGGGTAACAAGCGAAGTTCTCCCAACAATTCGCAAACACGGGGCATATATGACAGATCAAATACTGGAGCAAGCAGTAAGTAACCCAGACTTTGCAATCGGGCTTCTTACTAAATTAAAGGTAGAAAAAGAAAAGCTTACAGCGGTGCAACAACAACTTGTACAGCAACAACCGCTCGTTACGTTCGCAGAAGCGTGTATGCAATCAGATCAATCGTTGAAAGTTAGCGAAGTTGCAAAGCTAGCAACAAAGCAAGGAATCAAGATTGGCCAAAAACGATTATTCGAAAAAATTCGAGAATGGGGATTCATGTTTAAACAATCTACAGAGCCAACACAAAAAGGTGCAGAGAGAGGATTCTTTGAGGTAGTTCAAAGTGTTAAGCAAAGACCGGGTAAGGACCCATTCACATGGACAACAACTTACGTAACCCCAAAAGGACAAGCATACATTATTAATAGATTAATAGAGGATATGGATAAAGAGACTGTGACTACGTAAGTTCATTAATGTAGATGTATATAAGGAATTTAAATAAATGGAATTCGATGGATAATTATAATTGATAAAAGGAGTGGGCAAATGCAAATGTTAAATTACCGACAACCTGGCGATGGAGCAATCGAGTTTACCGAACAATTTACGGAGGGTTTGACGAGAGAACGTGCAGTACATGTAGTTAAACGTCTCTTAAAGGGAAAGTTACACGACAGAACGGACCAGCGAATTAAACGGTGTGCGTATTGTAAATATTACTACCGAGATAAGACGAGACCTAACAATAGTAATACCTGTTGCCGTGAATGTAAAATCGCATACGATACGATGAACAGAGCGAAGAAACGAAGTACTGTATCGAGACCGAAAAAGGAAACAAAACGTGACCAATACTACGTCTGGTGGCTTGAGTATCCGTTTTGGATTAAGGAGTACGAAATGATAAAGAAAGGATGGAAAACTGACGCTCCTTATTCGCCTGAAAAACTAGAGTTAATCAGAGCGGCAAAACGACGAGATGAAATGATGGGAGGCAAGCGGGAACCTAGACGGGCAGTACCGTATTCGGGTAGAGACGATGAAAGTTAGCTGCAGTGCTGAAGTATATAGGGAAGATAAATTTCCGAAAAAAAGTTGACTATAATACTAGCACAAAATGGTGTTTTAGACGCCTATAGTGTGGTAGAGAATTTTTTTCCGAATAACTACAAACTTATTATCAATTTTGTATCTGGATATATGAGAAGTATACTACTGATTTGACGGGTCTGACTTTCATCAAGAGTGGAAAATATGAAGAAATTTATCAAAAGTAGCGATAATTTATGTCTTTAGTTATCTATGCATTATAAGGAAGTCCAAATAAACAGTTTTATTATATAAATTTTATCGAAGACTACTGTATTTTACCCCTTTAGTTACCTATACCTTATAGAGGGGCATTTTACTTAATGTCTGTTTTTCAAGGGAAACGAATGAGACGGTTAAGCAATTATCACCGTCCACCCTTCGTATTTATTTTATTTTGAAAGGAATTGTTTATATTGCTAAAAGAGAAAATAACTTACAAGTATAGTAATGGAAATCACTATAACTGGGAAGTTACTAGTGGGTTATTTATTATTGCTAAGTCGCTGTATAAGAAGGTCAAATTTTATCCATTTGTATTTGATATTTATGGGGAAATTAATGAAATTGAGAATCACGCCATTGAAAGACTATGTGGTACGCACAGTAGGGCGAATGGGTGTATACTGGCTTACTATAACGATGAGATTAGTGTTGATGAACTATTAGACGTACTTACAGTACCTTCTGAATATGCAGACGAAGTTAGCGCACAGGAATTATTAAACAAATACAAATAACTATAGCAGGCGGACTAAAAAGTCCGTTTTTTATTTACTTTAATTTAACGGAGGTTTTAATTTAATGAAGTTTACAGAGCGAGAACGACATTTAACTAAGATGCTATTACTTATGGATAAATCATGCAGCAAGCTTTCGGACAAGTTAACTAGCTTATTTGGCGGTGATTCGTACGTATCTATTGAGTTAGTAAACGATGATTTTATCTTTGAAGCATTAGAGATAGGGACGTCTGATGCAGCGGTAAATATCGTAATGGACTACACAAATGGAAAACTAACATTAGATCAAGCTGTCGACGAAATCGAAGAGCTACTAACACAATTCGAAGAAGAGGACGTGATTTAACCATGAGTAAACAAAACGAATTTTTCTATTGCTATTCACCTGTGTTACACGTCTTCCTAAAGGAACGGGGACAACGGTATATATGTGCGGGACTTAATGAAAATACGTTACGTAAGTTCTGGCAGTATTACCGTACAGAGGAGTTAGATGGTCTGTTAACGGAATGGCAAGCGAATAAGCCTAAGTAATTTAACTTTACGTTTACTTTATGTTGAATACCTATAAGCGGAGGACGATATTATGGAAGAATTAACAAAACTACCTAGTGATAAACAAGCGTTACTAGACGTAAAGAATTACGAAGTGTACAACCGTGATGTAATACGTAAGGTATTTCCACGAATCATTAAAGATATACGTGAACTAAAACCGAAACTTAAGATAGGTGATATAATACCTTTCTATATCGTATTACTGACGTACATTGATGGTAATGTATATCGAAAAGATGGAACGCCTAACAATAGATTTGGCGCCTGTTTTCTAAGTCGGGATGCAATCGCTGATCATACGGGAATAGATAAGAAACGGCACGCATTTCTATCGAAAATATTAGAGGTTAACGGACTAATTACTACGAAATCCCATTACGAAGGTACGAATCGATACAAATGGTATTTTCCTTCGTTTTGTCCACAGGTTACAGACGAAGGTTATGTCGTTAACACTGACGGTGAAGTTATCGTACCTAATTATAGTGACGTTAAATTCCCTTCGTACCGATAACGGAACGACCGTAAGTACCGATAACGGAACGATGGATAGGTGCTATAACGGTACTGTAAAAATAGAAAGTAATAAAATAGCAAGTTGTAAAATAGAAACAAAAGACTAAGAGATTAAAACGTTAAAAAATATTCGGTAAGTATTCACAAACGTTCATACTTACCGGTAATCCTTTTCTTCGAAAAGAATTACTATCTTATATATTATCGACTAAATAAATATATAAAAGATACTCCGCTAAATAGTAATAAAGATAAAACATAAGTGTATTGGTGGGACGTTTACGGCGTATTCTCCGACGTCAATGTGAGGTAAAGACGCTTTCTACTTTATGGAGTATCTACGGTGTATTATTACATTTTCGGAAGTCATCGCAACATCAATGAATCATTGCCTATATAATAGAAAAAACTCGGTTGAGATACCGTTATCTAAGCGCAATTTACTGCCGATACACTACGTCATTTACCAGTCCGTCCGCTCATGGGACGTGCGCCTCGAAAACATCGGGTCTAACTTTTATTTGTAGACAATGATCTGGTAAATTGACGCTTATAAACCGTCTATAAAACGAAGGAATAAATGAACGATATTTTACTAGGTTATTTACCGCTTAAACATAGGTAAAACCGTTTATAAACTCGTCTATAAATTAAAGTTGACAATGACATACGTTTTGTATACTATTTAAGTAACGAATATAAAAAGGGGCGTTACTTATGAAAATAGGATATGCAAGGGTGTCGACGAAAGACCAACGTTTGGATTCACAGTTAGATAAGCTAAATGAAGCGGGTGTAGAACGTATATATCAAGAGAAAGAGTCAGGCGGTAAATGGGACAGAGTAGAGTTAGATCGTTGTTTAGACGCATTACGTGAAGGGGATACGCTAGTCGTCTATAAACTAGACCGATTAGCACGTAGCGCAAAACAGCTATATGAGATTGCGGATAGATTGAGTTCTATCGGCGTTGAGTTAGTTAGTATTAAAGAACAGATAGATACATCGACACCGATGGGACGTGCAATGTTTGGTATGATCGGAGTAATGGCGGAGCTAGAGCGCGATATGATAAGAGAGCGTACGGTAGCTGGGCTTGAGGCAGCACGAGCAAGAGGACGTAAAGGTGGACGCAAGCCAGCCGATCAAGGCAAGATACGTAAAGCATTAGCGTTATATGATAGTAAGCAATATAGTATCGCTGAGATAACGAAGGAAACAGGCGTTAAGAAAGCAACGATATACAAATATTTGAAAGAACGCAAGGAGTCGGATAAATAAACCGGCTCTTTTTTGCGTTTAAAAAGGGGCGCGGGCATATTTTTAATTATTTCGTACACCAAGTGCCCAACGATTTCTTACAAAATTTAAAACCTCAAGTCTATTAATCGAAAGGAGGACGTAAAATGAGTGATAAAAAACGGAGTCTTGAAGCGCAGTTAACCCGCGAGCAAGTAATGTCGGCTACATTATTATCGATAAATAAATTCTTACCAAAAGCCAGTACGTTTACTACACCCGGAGCATTAGAAGAAGCAAAAGAAAACGGACAAGTACGACTGTCCCTCGAAGAAATTGCCGAGCAATCGGGAATTAGTGTAAGACAGCTTTATACTTGGCGCCATCACGAGAGTAATTTCATTGATTACGTAAACTTACTATCGTCCGATGCATTTATGTCGCATTTACCTGACGTTATGCAAAAACACCTCGATATGATGCTAAAAGGGCAAGGGTCAATGAAGGGTATTGAGTTATTCTACAAATTCGGTGGCTTATTAGTCGATAAACAAGAAGTTAAAACGGAAAATGTAGATGGAAACTTGTCAATGGAAGATCGAATTAAACGTTTACGCGCTCGTACTCGTAATGAGGATATAGAGTAATGGCCTGGTTAAACGGAAAATGGTTAAATCGTAAAGAACGTGAACAGGCGATAGAAGATCGTTTACTACTTCGTCGAGAGTACGAGACCTTAGAAGTAAAAGGCGAGTTATTAGAGTTCGATTTAACTCAGTGGGAGATGCTAGAAGACGAATTAGAAAAATTACAGCGAGTACATGCCTGTGAGCACGACGTACTCCGTTTTACTTATGAATATTTCTCAACGGAAGGTAATCCTGTTAATGAATCTAACTTAATTCCTAAAGGACAGGCTTACGAAAATGCAGCCGACTTTCACGTCACTCTTTGTTCGTTACTGGACGATATCACCGAAGGAACGACGAAGAGTAACGTAGGATGGTCGGTAGGGAGACGCCATGCAAAAACAGCATATCTCTCTAACTCGTACCTATGCCACCAAGTCGTCTATCGATTACAGAAATATATCGTAGAGGTTTCGGAAACGACGGACGTAGCAGGCGATTTTATTAAATGGACGGTAAATCAACTGAAATTTAATGAAAAGCTACGTGAGGATTTCGGACCGTTGTTACACCCAAAACCATCAATGAATGAAGTCGATAATAAATACGAATTTATTACGTCCTTTGGTACGAAGGTCGAGGCGAAAGGTATCGGAACACAGATGCGTGGGTTACGTCATTTATCTGATCGTCCTGGCTTATTTATCCTCGACGATTTAGAAAGTGGCGAAAATACTAATACGCCTGAGTTACGAGCTAAGAACTTACATTGGTTCCGTTCTGAGATGCTTGAAGCATTAGGGTTCGGTGGTATTTGTGTTTACATGGGTACTATCGTTCACTACGATTCGTTACTAAACCACGTGTTAACTAAACGTAAGGATTTTATATCACGTAAGTTCCCGGCAATACTATCGTGGTCAGAACGTGAGGATTTATGGGAAGAATGGCGCAAGATATATAGCGCTGATGAAAAGGACGCAAAAGAGAAATCAGATGCGTTTTATGAAGCAAACAAAGACGAAATGTTACGCGGTACTAAAGTATTGTGGCCGCAAGCATACGACTATAAATACTTCATGGAAAAGCGAGAGACAATGGGGGCGAAAGCCTTCAACCAAGAGTATCTCGGAAATCCTGTCGATGAGGAATCTCAGGTATTCAAACTTGAAGATTTCACATACTGGACTGAAAGTGAACTAAAAGATAAAGAACTAGATTACTATTGCGGAATTGACTTCGCAATGGGTAAAGAAAAAGGGGACTATTCCGTAATCATGACCGTTGGGCGCTCACCTAACGGTATTTTTTATGTCATTGATGCTTTTATAGAGCGTGTACATCCTGACATTTTACTAAAAAAAGCGGTAGAAAAGTCGCTTGAATATCAATATTCAGGTATCGCAGTAGAGGCGCAACAAGCACAAGAATGGTTCGCCGATAAGTTATCTGAAGCGTTACGAAAAGCGGGTTATCCGGCTCTTACACGTATGAAGCAAATAAAACAAAGAACTCGTAAAGCATTACGTATTGAATCATTATTGCCGGATATCCAAGCCGGTCGTATCCGATTTAAACGAGATCAGCGTTTATTGTTAGAAATGCTCGAAATGTACCCAAACCATAATCATGATGACGGACCCGATGCTTTGCATATGGCGTTTTCAGCAGGAGGTTCACGTACTAAGCGTAAAGCTGGAAACGCAGGTAACTATCGATACTAAAGAAAGGAGGTAACTTATGCGAATTTTCCCTGATAGGAATCTAATGAATCCAGTCGAATATGTCGTCCCTATACGTACAGCACTAGGGGATAGCGAATGGCAAAGAATCCTTGATGAAATTAGGCTATATCGACGATATGATGGCGATTTAAATGTTTGGTCTGATTATACGAAACCATCACAACTCGACTATGAGCCTACGAAATTAGAACTAAACTATCCACGTAAGATAGTCGATACAATCGCGGCATGGCAATTTGAGAAAGAGCCGAAAGTAACGGTCCCACCTGATATTATTGATGATCCAGCGTTAATGATTCAACCGGGGTATGCTCCAAGTGAAGAACAGCACGTGGAGAATAGTCGAGCGAAAGCAAAAGAGAGATTATTAACGTGGGTTTGGGACGATAATCGAATGCATGAAAAGTTACTAGCCGCAGCGAAAGATCGTTCAATTTCGAGAACAGGTGTGTATGCACGTATTCATTACGATAACCGACGTGGTGAGTTGAAAATCATCTGGCACCCATCAACTGAAGTAATTGCGGTACACAACGAATGGAATAAGGATCAGTTAGACGCAGTACATTTTATCGCATGGCTTGACGAT
Source organism: Bacillus sp. DX4.1 (assembly GCF_030348195.1). Classification (NCBI taxonomy): domain Bacteria; kingdom Bacillati; phylum Bacillota; class Bacilli; order Caryophanales; family Bacillaceae; genus Bacillus; species Bacillus sp. DX4.1. Next base: position 2,395,438 of record NZ_JAUCFT010000008.1, read on the forward strand.
GAGCAAACTCGTCTATGGAAACTCTCGTATTACCTAGTTTGGCATGAAGAAGCTGGGAAATACGATTGTGAAATTGAAGAGGCTGTTCATGACGGAGACTTAAGTGTGCGGGAATCAAGAGTTGAACGATCGTCTATGGGACTAGATTTTATTCCGGTAGTACACGTTCCTACTGAGAAACTAAGTGGTCGAACTACCGGTTACAGTGAGTTGGAGAAAACGATTGAGTTATCGGATGAAATTGACCGTAAGATGTCGGATTACTCGGATGCAATTCGTTTTGAGATGTTCGCTATCAATCTACTTGTTAACGTGGATGAGGACCCGAAAAATCCGTTGCAAATTGCTCCAGGTGCGAAATGGAATCTCGGTGATGGAGACAAAGAAAATGGAGTACCTAACGCAAGTAAGTTAGAAAGCGGCTTTAAGTTTAAAGAAACGATTGAAGCGTACCTTGACCGCTTGCAAAAACGATTACACGAAAAAGCGGAAGTGCCAATCGTAAATACAGCCGACATGAACACTGGAGGTATCAACGATATGGCCGTTCAGCTTATGTTTAGCGCGATTATATCGAAAACTCAACGTTCTTGGGTAATATGGCAATCGCGTTTGCAAACTTTAAACGAGTACATTCTTCGATATATGAAGGCGAGACAAGAGCACCCAAGATTTAAGTACGATAAGGAAATGCTTGCGAAGGTAGATAACTATTATTCTAGCGAGATTATTTTCGGATTACCTTTACCGCAAGATCAAAAAGCGTTAATAGAACAGTTAGGTGAAGAAATATCTAACGAGATTGAATCTATTAAAGGCGCAATTACGCGAAGTGGTAAAGAGAACGCGGAGCAGAAGTTTATGGAGATTATTCAAGAACGTCAATTAAAAAGACAGACACAAGACCCTTATAAAGAATGACATAATTATGCCTTACGAAATGGCATTAAACTTTCGGATAGATTAAATTACAGCCGACGGGCTTAAAACGGTTGGAGGCAATCGCATGAGTGAAGTAGTAAAAGAAGATGTTGTGGTAACTGACCCAAAAGACGAAACGAAAATTCTTACTCAAGAACAAGTCGACGAAGTAGTTGCTAAACGACTTGAGCGTGAGCGCAAAAAATACGAAGACTATGATGACATTAAAGCGAAATTAGTCGAGTTTCAAAAAGCGGAAGAAGAGCGAAAGAAACAAGAAATGTCGGAAGTTGAACGCTTGCAAGCCGAAAAAGAGGAAGAAGCTAAGAAGGCGCTAGAAGCTTCGGAATTAGCACAAAAAGCGCATGAACAAGCGAATACACGTATTTTAAATACGGAAATCAAAAGCGTTGCCCGTGCTTTAAATGCGAATGACCCTAACGATGTTTTAGCGTTATTGGACAAGTCAGATATTAAAATCGATGAAGAAGGCAGCGTACAAGGTGTGGAATCAGCAGTTGAAGCGCTAAAAGCGAGCAAGCCGTGGATGTTTAAGCAAGTTATCGGTGTAGACGCATCAGGTGGGTCTAATCCAAAGACTAATCCTAAAGCTAACGAATTAACAGCGTTAGAGAAAGAGTTAGCAGAAACGAAAACCGAAGCATTAAGAAACCCTAAACTCGCTGGAAAGGTTACACAATTATATAACAAGATACTCGAATTAAGATCAAGGAATTAAATCAGTCGCTTATTAATGTAAGCGGCTTTTTTATATGAAAAAATTTAAAACACATAGGAGGCTATTTAATATGGCAGTAGCAAATACTTATAATTTCCAACAACAAGTACGTCAGATGGCGGCAAACGTAGACTTAATCCTTCAGAAAGCACCAGTATTATTCAGTTTAATTGGCGAAGGAGATACGCTTACACAAACGAAATTTGAATGGCAGAATGATTATTTAAATAGCGACACAGGTATCGTCAAGACAGCAGCGGCCGCAGACGCAACGGAAGTAGTATTAGCAGACGGTGAAGCGCGCAAATTTACGGAAAACGCGTTAGTACAAAACGGTCTTGAGGTGTTACGCGTTGTATCAGTTGATGAGTTAGCGAATAAAATCACTATCCAACGTGGGTATGACGCAACAACTCCGGAAGCAATTACAGCAGGAGCAGAGTTAAAAGTAATCGCGAGACCACGCCCTGAGGGTGAGGATGTTTTTCGTAAGAATGAGATTAATGACCGTCTAGTGTCATTTAACTTCTCTCAAATCTTCTCTCGATACGCGTCTGTATCTCGTACACAACAACAAGTTAACACTTACGGCGTAGAGGATGAACTAGATCACCAAGTCAACCTACGCTTACAAGAATTGATTCGTGAAGCCAATAACTCATTAATTTATGGCCGCAAATATATCGGATCAGGACAACAACCACGTTCAACAGGCGGTTTATTCGCATTTGCTAGTGAACATGGTTCGCACGTCCAAAACTTTGGGAACAAAGAAATTGACGCTAAATCGTTAAATGACGCAGTTGAGCAGGTATTTGTTCGAGGTGGTTCAGTGAATACGATTCTTTGTGCGCCGAATGTCGCTCGTCAAATCACGAAATTAGGCGGCGATACTATTCGTACAACTCGCCAAGATACAGCGGCTGGTTACCAAATCTTATCGTTCGTATCTGATTTACCAGGTGGAGCAATTACTAGTGTAGTAGTTGACCAAAATATGCCGAAAGATCGTGCTTTGCTATTAAATACTGATAATATCAAAGCTCGTTACTTAACACCTATTTACGATCAAGATGCAACATTACCTGGCGGAGACTATTTCTCACGTGTAATTCGCGGTGAGCTTGGATTCGAAATCAAAAACGCGAAAGAGTCCATCGCAGTTCTTAGCGGTATTTCTAAGACAGTTGCTTAATTACGGGTGGTTTATAACCGCCTTTTTATTTACTTGAAAGGAGTACAATAAATGCCTATTTCAGAAAGCGAAGTGAAGCGTCTAAATGTATCGATGCCAGTCGCTAATGACGTTAAGTTGGGTGAAATCATAAAGGCTTTACAAGAGTCTTCGGGTGGTACAATAACTGTCGCGTGGTCAGATATCGACGGTAAACCGAGTACATTTTCACCTTCTACTCATACTCACACAATCGCTAACGTGACGAATCTACAGACTTCACTTGACGCAAAACTAACAGCAATTAAAGCAGCACCTCAAGCGAATAGTACCGCAACGGATATAGCTGGTCTTGTAACGGATTTTAACGCGTTACTTGCGAAACTTAAAACTGCGGGGGTGATGAGTTAATGGCTAAATACAAGACGTTACCAAACTATGAAGTGATTCGTCCGAAACTTCATATTCAGTTCGACTCACAGGGATTTTACGTAACATACGACGAATCAGAGATCGAATACTTGGACGAAAAAACTCCTTTTATCGAACGTGTGGATGTACAGGTAGAAAACTCAAAACCTAAACCACGAGGTAAGTCGACAGTTAAAAAGTCAGAATAACGGAGGTGACGCCAAATGACGGTGTCAGAACGATTACAGTCTCGTTTATCAAAGGTTCCAGGCGTTACGTCGGCTGACATCTACGATTGGCTAGCCGAAGCTATAACTGAATCGGATTTTACGGAAGAAGAAAATGCTAATGCGATATTTTATCTTGCACTTACATTCGCCTATGAAGCTATCGCGGCAGACGCAGCACGTTACTTCTCATACACTGACGGAGAAGAAGCTGTCGACAAATCTATGATCTTCGCAAATTATCAAAGACTAGCAGCAGACGCACGTAAACAATATCGAAAATATAGACGGGGCAAAGGCGCTAGTCAAACATTTGCTAAGAGAGCGGATTGGAGGTAGTTTCATGAGTGAATTACAGAACGAGTTTGACGACGCACTCGATAAGATTTCGCATCAATACGAAAAAGAAAACGAAAAACAAGTAGAAGAGACGGTTAAGGAAATCCTCCTAATCCGTCTTTTTCTTATGGACTTAATTAACGACTATCAAAAAGACGATGTAATTAAACGAGGAAGATTAAACGCTTTATTACGAGATTTAGAGCATTATGAAAAGGTATTTCGCAAGCAGGCGGAGGCGTCATTCGAAAAAGTAATCGATGATACCGCGAAATGGACAACTTCGAAGCTTGCAGAAACTAGCCTTGGCGTAACGGCTTTAGATTCCGTAAATAAACACGTTGTGCAATACAGGCTTAAACAAGCAGGAACGGACGGTTTAATACTGTCTGACCGAGTGTGGAATCTAGCGGGTGATGTACGTGCCGAGTTAACGAAGGTAATACGTTCCTCCGTTATTAAAGGCGAAAGTGTCAGTAAAATCTCTCAGAAAATACGTGAAGTACACGATAACGAGAAATGGAAAATCGAACGTGTAGCGGTAAGTGAGAGCAATAATACGCACAGAGCAGCCACTATCTATAACGGAGACGAAAGCGATATTGTTACAGGTTACAAAATTATCGATAACGGACATCGCCACCGATACCACTCGAAGCATATGTGTTACAAATTGGCGAGACGTGATGCTTACGGACTAGGTCCCGGTAGATATCCGAAAAAGATTCCGGAAAGTCTAATGGCACAATTAATCAGCCCGCATCCGTCTTGTTCTTCTCGTTTAAATTACATTATTGGTGAGGAGGTGTAACGAGTGTTAACCGAAAAAGACGTTGAACAAATCCGAGCTAATCGAGAGTTAATCGAACAAATGAGACGTGAGCCTATTATGATATGGCGTAAAGGTGTTTCGGAGGATGATCCGATTACAGGCGAAGTAATTGGCGGTGAAAGTACGAAAGAAACGGTACAAGTCGTTTGGAAGAAATTCACGCTTGAAGATAATGTGAAATTCGCAGGTACTGACGTAAAGGAAGGTGAAGCGCTCGTTACTTTTCGCCTTGACATCGATTTGAACAACGTCGAATACCTCGAAAGAAACGACATTAAATACGTAATTATGTTAATTGACGAACGAGGATTAGGTGGAATCAACCGTCGAGAAGTAGTCGTGAAGAGGGTGATTTAATGAAGGTCAGCGTAAGAATTAAGGGAATGGACGGTATCCAACGAATGAATAATTCGGATCGATACAAAACCCCGATTGCAAATACAGTAGAAAAACACGCAAGACTACAAGCGAATACGGCTTCGAATAGAGCGCCAGTAGACACAGGACTTTTAGCAGGCAGTATTCCGCCAAGTGTAAAACCGATTAAGGAAGATAAAACGGGATGGTCTTACGGATCACCTGTCGAATACGCAGCCGTTCAAGAATATACGCACAAAACGAAAAAAGGTTTCATGCGTAAAACAGCGTTTGAAGGCGAACAACCATTAGTATCCGATTTAGAAAAAACGGTACAACGAACAGCGAGAGGTTTATAACGATGTATACGGTAAATGACGTAATGTATTCGTTAAGAAAAGCGTTAGAGGAATTCGCACCTACTACATGGGTATATGATGGTGTTTCATTAACTGGAAAAGCAAAGCCGTTTCTTACGATTGAATCTCTAACGGGGACAGTCGACAGATACTCGAAAGACAATTACGCACGCAATCACTTAATCCAAATCGGAGTCTATTCCGATACGGTATCTAACCGAAATGAAATACAAGATAGAATTATCGACCGACTAGAAAGGCGCTCTATCGACTTGTACGACACAAGTTCGAAAATGCCTAATCTAGTCGGTTTTTTATATGCGGAAGTTTCATCGTTCGAATCTGTTCCGCAGGAAGACATAACGCAACTAACGGCGAAATATCGCAGTTTCATCACGATAACGATACGAAAATAACGAGGAGGAATACGGATGGCAGGAACAGCGGCAGCACCGGAATTTAAAGGGAAAGAGACGTTGTATTTAATTGACATTCCACAAGCAGCAGGCGAAAGTAAAACAGTTCGTTTGTATAACCAAACTTCGGGATCACGCTCTATTGAAGCGGGTGAAATCGAATTAAAGACAAAGGATAAGAGCGGTAGCGACTACGGAGATGTAACGCAATCAGTTTCTATCGAGGGCGTAAATACGGAAGGTGACGAAGGTTTAGATTACATCGAAGAAGCGATCACGAATAAGGTACTCGTTAAAATCCACGAGGTTTCATTACGTAGTGCTACAACGACGTCATTTAAGACGAAAAGCGGAACGTTTATGTTAAGTAGCGTTGAGCTTTCGCATGAAAACGAAGAGTTCTCGAAATACTCTATCGAAGCGAAATTAAACGGTGGTTTAACAGTAGGTACGATTACAACGATTCCTGCAGGAGCGCCAGACGGTGATATTGTTCAACCTTAACTATAGTGGTTTGTGGGCGGGGGGAAACCTCGCCTTTTTAATTTCGAAAATAAAAATAACGGAGGTTTTATAAATGGCTAAATCATTTACACGTTTTGAAGTAAAGGGAAAAGAGTACGAACTTAAATACGGTTTCGAGGCGATTAAATTAATCGATGGAAACGGTGGGCCATTCGAGTTTGTTCAGAAAGCGATGCAAGGCGGCATCTCTGATTTCATTGATGTCGTTTATTATGCACTAATTCATACAGAAGAAGGAATTACTCGTAAGGATGTCGAGGCAGAGATTGAGCGCCAATTATCCTCCGAAGAATTATCCTTCGACGACATTTTAAAGGTGAATAAGGCGGTCGTTCTCAACAGTTTTTTCTTCAAGAAGACAGTGAACAAGTTACTAGTGGGGATGGAAGAGAGTCAGAAGAAAGCGTTCGAGAGTCTGTACGAATAAACGTCGATGACTTACAAGCTGATTGCTTTCGTTATTTCGGAATGACAACGCTAGAGTCCAAACGTTTAAGTATCAAGGAGTACCACATCATGCTTACCGGCTATCGCGAACGGAAGCTCGATACTTACGAAGATGCTAGTATTCAAGCGTTGTTTAATCGAAATGCTCAAAGCGAAAAGGTTAAGTCATTAGACGATATATATAAACGTCCTGAAAATGCTCGAATGGTCGAGGCGAAAGCAAAAGAACGTGAACGAATCGTAGACAAACTCCAAACTAATGAAGCGTTCTTCGACAATATCGAACGAGCATTACGAAGTCAAAACGGAAATGGCGGTGAGTAACAATTAGTCAAAACAAAGTGGAAGTACAGTTACTTGCGGACATAACAAATTTACAACGGAATTTGCAACAGGCGACACGTGCGTGGGACGAATTTTTCCGTCATATTAGTAGACCACCGCCACCACCACCGCCTCCTCCTGTTCCGCCAGGTCCACCGCCACCACCGCCACCACCACCGCCAGATTATTCGAGTTGGCAACGGAGTTTTCAAAACGTAGGTAACGGAGTGCAGGAGATGGGACGTAGGGTTCAAGCGGTAGGACAGGGTATGACGACGGCATTTGCCCCAGCAGCCGCCGCTTCGGGATTTTTCCTTGGCAAGATGATCCAAGATGCGAGGGAGTTCGAAAGCCAAACTCGTAGGGCAGCCGTACTCACAGGCGGATCATATAACCAAGTAAAATCCGACATTCTAGCTATGGCGAAAAGCTCCGTGTACTCAACCAGTCAAGTAGCCGCCGCCTTCGCAGAAATGGGCGCAAAAGGTTTCGACGCAGCTCAAGCGACTGACGCATTACCAGGCGTATTAAGTGCCGCCGCAGCATCAGGCGAAGACTTAGGTTTAGTTGCCGATACAATCACAAGTGCGCTTAATGCCTTCGGAATGGAAGCATCGAAAAGTGGACATGTAGCTGACGTGCTCGCCCAGGCGGCGAATCAGAGTGCGGCGGGTGTAATAGATCTCCAGTATGCCTTTAAGTACGCTTCAGGACCAGCGGCACAACTAGGAATTTCGATGGAAGAATTAGCGGCTTCCGTTGGGATCATGAGTGATTCTGGTATCCGTGGAGAAACGGCTGGTACAGCTTTAAGATCGGCAATGCTACGTTTAGTTAAACCACCGAAAGCAGCCGCTAACATGTTGAAAGAGCTTGGAGTTACTACAACTGATAGTAGCGGTAACATGAAGTCGCTCTCCCAAATTGTCGGTGAGCTTTCGAAAGGTATGGAAGGCATGACAAACGCTCAAAAAGGTGCGGCGTTAGCTACCATTTTCGGTACGGAAGCAGTCTCCGGTATGATGGCGCTTGTTTCAGCTGGACCGGAAAAGATTAATGAAATGACAAAAGCGCTCGAAAACTCCGGTGGTGCTAGTAAAAAGGCAGCCGACGAAATGCTCAAAGGATGGGCTGGCGCATTAAAGATGATGGAATCTGCTATAGATTCTACCTCTAAGGAGTTTGTAGACGCCCTCGGGCCTGCTATAGAAGCGGTCGCCAATTCCGTAATTGGATTGGTAAATTGGTTCTCTAACTTATCAAAACCGATGCAAAGTGTAGTTGCTATTACGGCGGCCTCTGTAACAGCGTTTTTAGTTCTCGGAACAGTTGTAGGTATAATGGCAAGCGCGATTGGTACTACGCTTATTCCTCTTGGCATGTTTATCGGATGGCTCGGGAAAAGCGCTGCGGTTGCGAAATTAGCAAGCGTGTCAATGATTGCTCTTCGAGCCGCCTTCGCATTCCTAACGGGTCCTATCGGTATAGTAATTATGGCATTAACAGCGATGGGCGTAGCGTTAGTTCAGTTATACCAACGTAATGAAGCGTTCCGAAACGGAGTTAATAGCGCCTGGGATTCTATTAAATCGAAAGTCACCGAATTAGCTTCGGCGTTTATGAACTTTGCAGGTCCGGCAATCGACGCAGTAGTCGCAGGTTTCAATCGTTTAAAAACGGCTATTATGTCAGCGTTTAGTGGAGACTTTAGTCAATTAGGTGAGATATTTAAAACGATTGGACCATCTATCGCGGCTGCTATTATCGGGGGTATTCCAGGGGTAATTATCTCAGTATCGCGTTTCTTACCTGCGATTGCAGAGTACCTTAACGCTAACAAAGGGATTATCGTAGAGGCGATTACGAATGTATTTAATTCAGTAGCGAGTTTCTTAACGGGTACATTACCGCAGTTAATCGAAACTGGATCGCAAATTATTACGTCTCTCGTAAACGGACTAGTCCAAGCCGCACCTTTAATACTAGAAGCGATGGTCGGCGTAATCAATACGGTGATGCAGTCGATTGCAACGAATCTACCGATTCTTATAGAAGCCGGTATGCAAATCATCCAATCGTTAGTTACCGGAATTACACAGGTACTACCTACGATTATTGAAACCGGATTACAGCTTATCATGACGTTGATTACGGGAATCGTTCAAATGATTCCGCAATTGATTCCTGTAGCCGTAACGATTATCCAGACTATCATCGAAGGGATAATGACGGTATTACCTACGCTAATTGAGATGGGAATTAACCTACTAATCTCGTTAATAACAGGTATAACACAAGCGCTTCCAATGGTTGCATTAGCTATTATTACGGTTATCACTACGTTGATTGACGCAATCACTGCGAATTTACCTGCGATTATTACAGCTGGTATTTCGATATTGACGACGCTGATTGACGGTATTGTACAGATGCTACCGCAATTAATCGACTTAGCGGTTAATTTGATAATGAAAGTTGCTGATACGATTCTAGCGAATTTACCTGCGATTATAGAAGCGGGGGTTAAGATACTGATGGCGTTAATCGACGGTATCGTTAAGATACTGCCTCAGTTAATTAATGCAGCGTTAGACCTCATCACCAAAATAGTTGCTACTCTAGACCAAAACTTACCGAAAATTATTGACGCTGGTGTGAAAATCTTAATGGCTCTAATCGCCGGTATCGTCAAGATAATTCCTCAATTGATTATGGCGGCATTGAATTTAATTGTCACAATCGTAGGTGAGTTAATTAAGAATCTACCGAAAATACTCGAAGCAGGTGTTAAGTTAATTGAAGCGTTAATCAAAGGTATCCTATCGCTTTTAGGACAGTTAGGAAGTGCCGCGCTAGAAATAGGCGGAAAGATAATAGATACGCTTAAAGATGTCGACTTATTAGGAATAGGTAAAGATATTATCCAAGGTCTTATTAACGGTATCGGTTCGATGGCAGGCGCGGTATGGAACAAGGTAAAAGAGATAGCGGGCGGGATTAAAGAGTCGATAATGGGCGCGATGCAGATGCACTCACCTTCGCGTTGGATGCGCGATATGGCAGGTAAAAATATCGGTAAGGGTTTAATAATCGGTATGGATAGCATGAAATCTTCCGTTCAATCCGCAGCGGCTAATATGGCTGACTGGGTAAAGCCGGAAATGCTTGCGGTTGATACTGACTACAGTAACGTGAACTTAGCTAAAGCTGTTTCACCTTCGGCGTATGCGACGGATAGCGGGCGTAAAGGTACCGTAGATAATACGCAGTCAAATCGTAATCTTGTAATTGAAAACGTAATGGTTATGGATGGGTACGAAGTTGCAAGAGTGACTCAACCATACATTGACGATATGCAAAGCGATAAAATATCAATTAAATCTTATATGAGAGGGGGGCGCTGATGAATACGATTGTCGAAAGACTGAGTGGAGAAAGATACGATCTCGAAGAACTAGGCATTGTCACAAGAGACTTCCTTGTATCTGCCCCCTCTTATCGTCATACAACTGAATCGATGGAATCAAGACCAGGAGCGATTGATCTAGGCACAACTTACGACGTGCGAAAAATCAGTTGCTCTTTTTATTTAAAGGCGCAGGATATGGATACTTACGCTATAGAGCGTGGTGAAGTATTCAATATATTCCGAAGTGAAGAAGAGTTTTATATAACCGATACCAGGCTGCCATATAAACGTTGGAAGGTCAAATGTAACAATGCATACGATATGGATCAACAACGATATTACGGTTTCTTTGATGTTGAATTTACAGCTTCATTGCCGTTCTCAATCTCAACATTAAATACATTAATGCCAGACTTCGAAGTGTATGCGCAAGATGCCTATTATGGTTTGGGTTTAGATTGGAGCAATGAATTGAAATACATTCATAACACTACCTCATTTAAGATTCTGAACGCAGGTAAGGTTGCTGTGAATCCAAGGTATATACCCTTAACAATTCAATATAAAGGGGCTTCGAATAGCTTATCTATAAAGAATAAAACGACTGGCGATGTTTGGTCATATACGAAGACAACAAGTGCGAATGACACCTTATTACTTTCTTCTGTGAGAAGCACAAAGAACAGCTTAAGTATTTTCAGAGATACAAATAGAAAGCTAATCACATTAGCACCTGGATGGAATGAATTCGAACTAACAGGAGCTACAGTCCCATTCGAAATACAATTCGATTTCAATTTTTATTATCTATAAGGCAGGTGATATGTATCTTAACAGTAACTGATTTGGCAGGTAATTCAGAGCCCCTGGTAGGTTTTAAAGGGCTAACAAGACAGCGAACAATTAATGGCGAGAAGATATTGAGTTTCTCGCTTTTTCCATGCAAAGAAAACGAGTTTTCATTTTCGATGGTAGAAGAAGAAAGTAAAGTTGAGTTCGATGGAGAAACGTACGTTATCAAATCGTTGAAGGAAAGAAACGTCGGGCTTACTTACTACAAGCAAGTCGAGTGTATTCATGAATTTTTCGTTAAAATGACTGAAAAACAAAAGTACGAATCGCATTCCGGCAGCATGACTTTCCTAGCTGCACTTGATTTCATTTTCGATGGCACAGGATATCAAACGGCAGCAATAGACGCTTTTTATTCAAGAGACTTTGAAAATTTCGGTGAAGATAACCGCTTATCTTTATTGAAGAAAGCACTCGAACGGTATAAAGCTGAGATGTCACTTAGCGGCAACTTAGTTAAGTTCAGAACACGGATTGGTGAAGATACAGATTTTCAGTTTCGGTATAACTTCAATGTTAAAACATTTGAGCGTAATGTCGATACGAAGTCACTTCGCACTTATATTCGTGGATATGGTAAAGACGGATTGATGAGGGAGTACACGAGTCCAAACGTAAACGTATTCGGTTTTAAGGAAGCTCCAGCTGTCAGAGATGACCGTTACACGACAGTCGAAGGATTAGACGAGCGGTTAAAAAGCGATTTGCAAGATGTTCCGTTCATTAGTATTTCACTAGATTTCGTTGATTTACGGAAGGCTGGATATCCTTACATTATTCCATCTGAGGGAGATCGAGTCTTTCTTATTTATGAACCAATGGGTGTCGATATCGAAACGAGAATACTAGAAATCGTAGAAGAATTCGATGCGAATTTGGATCCGATAGCGACTAAAGTAACATTATCGAATAGAAAAGAGGATTTTGCTGGTACATTCTTTTCCTATATTGATAATTCGTTTTCGCAAATCGTAAACGAAGACGGAAAAGTTAGATACAACGTGCTTGATGATGGTGTGAAACGTGCTACAGAGGCGATAACATCAGCAGAAACGGAATTAACTTTCGAAAATGGTATTTTAGCAGTAGATCCGAATAATCCGAATAACCTCGTTGCATTTAATAGTGCTGGTATTGGGATAAGTCGAGACGGTGGTCACACCTTCAAAAATGCTCTCACTTATGAAGGTTTAGTAGCAGATGCAGGTTTTGTTGGTTTTCTTAGCGCTAATAACATTCGTGCCGGCATTTTGAAGGCAATTAACAACCGTTTCGGCATCAATCTTGATGAATCATCGATTGAATTTTATAGCTTAAATGGTTCTCCGGCTTCTACGATTTCACAAGCAATAGGTCCAGATGGGCGGGAAATCACATATTGGACAATCGAGAGAGTCAGGAACCCGAAGGCATCATTATCAATAGGTGTTAGAAACAGCGATGGCTCAGTAGGTAACAACATCTTTATAGACGGGCAGACCGGTAACGTAGCGATTAATGGACCGTTTTTCGAAGTGCATGCATATGGGAAATTCTTCGGTTGGGTTGATTTTTCAGGACCGATTAACTTTACGCCGTCGTCTTACTTTAACTCGCAGTTACAAGGAACAAGCTGGACGATTGATAATATCGGTGGTCATAACGGGGCTATTTTTGCTCCTAAGACTTCCGGAACAGGATCGCTTGGAACGACTACTTGGACATGGGCTGAAATATGGGCAGCTAAATGGAACGGGGTAGCTTTCAGTGATTTTACCACTAAGGGAGTTTTTGATGCGCGGGTAAAAGTAGTTGATGCTGCTCTACAAAAGATACGAGATGACCTAGCAGCAACGGACACTGTTGCAAAAGCAGCAGTAACGACAGGGACGTTTAATACTCGTGTGACAGCAGTGGATAGAGCGTTTGATGATGTCCGGAAAACTCATAACGATAGAGTTACGGTTGTAGACGGTGCATTTGATGATGTTCGAAGACGTTTAGATGCTTTAGAGGCACGACCTCTGCCACCAGTATAAAAATAGGATGATCAAAACTATACATCATGAAAGGAGAGGATACATTGAGAAACGAAACGATAATAATTGATTTAGCGAATCCTGTTTCTACAAAGACGATCTACTCTCGTCAAAATGATAAAAGTGGATTAAAAGTAACTGTGTACTTAAAAGAGAAAGGACAAGCGATTAACCTTACGGGATACGTTGTAAAATACGAAGCAGCAAACAAAGACGGGAACTTCATTCGAGATGATGCAATAGTCATCGATGCTTTAAAGGGAGTATTCGAGTACACTTTTTCAGCAGAAGCTGTTTCTACTCCTAACGTATGGGCAGCGTATTTCGTGTGGGAAAAAGGTACGACAGAACGAGTCAGTACGCAAGATTTAAAAGTCATCTTAGGTCGTGATGTGAAGCAAGGGAAGATACAGGTTGAAAATTATCTTTCTGATTTTGACAAAGCTCTTGAAATTGTACAAGGATATCAACAAGAAATAACCGCTACGAAACAAAAAATCGATGAGTTAACGACGTTGATTAACGCGAAGAACGTGCAGATACCAAAAATAACAAAAGATGATGGTTCGCAAACTATATCCGTTAGTGATACAAGTAAAAATATCCTCGATGAGATTTTAGCTAAAGGCGCAGGCATGAACACTATTTATTGTGCTGCGGCTGTGCAGGGAACTACACCTGAAAATATTGCTTGGCGCGGAATTTCTTATTTTACCCAAACTAACATTGGCTTTATCATGGCAAAAGATTATCGGGGTAAATTTTGGACGAACTATATGAATGGCGTAAACGGTTGGATAGGTTGGGCAGAACATGTCAACTCTACTCAAGTCGTCCTGAAGACAGGTGGAAATTTTACAGGTGACGTCACTTTTGATAAACCTGTAAAACTCCCTAACGACACCGATTGGACAACCATCACTCCACTGAATGGGGTTACAAACCAAACAGGTAAGACATCAAAAGTGAAACGAACAAACAATACAGTGTGTCTTAATATGAATGTAATTGGTGTGAAGAACAATCACATTATCGCTACACTTCCGGCTAACTTCCGTCCGGTTAGTGACCTAGGCTTTTCAGCAACATATATTCTCAATGATCTGAATGCAAGCAACGGTATTATTACAATCCGTGCAGATGGTTCTGTCCACTGCGAATGGATCGCTGAAGGAACAAATCCTCTGAAATTTTGGTCGTTCACTTTGACTTACATGATTTAAAGAAATCTAAGGAGATGGGCTTATGAAACTAGTACACTTATATAGCAAAGAAACAGGAGCTTATCTGGAGGATATCCTTGTGTTTCCTCGTTATGAAGAATCAGAAGAAGTCTATGACATCCCTGAAAACTCTACAGAAATCCCTTTATATCAGCCGAACTGGAAGCCTGTTTTTGGAAATGAGAAGTGGGTAGAAACAATCACGCAAGAAGAACTGGATGAATGGAACAAACCAAAACCACAAGAACCATCTGAATTCGAAGAGTTACAAGAAAGAGTTGAGTTTTTAGCAAAACAAGTAGCTGATCTAGAACTAGAAAAGTTAGAGTAGGTGAATAAGATGCCAAGTAAGTATTATGAAAAATGGAGAATGTTTTGGCTTTGTGGTGTTACTGTAAATCAAATGTTAAGAGCTGTAAGAGTTAAATATATTACGATTGCGGAATTCGAAGAGATTACAAGTTTGAATTTCCAAGAAGAATTAGAAAAGGATGGGACAGTCATTATCGACTGGCTATAAAGAAACGTAAAGACTTAACTGATAAGTCTTTTTTATTTTGCCTAAAAGGAGATGAGCGATGTTTATGACGGAAGAAATCTTTAAATTAGCGTTATCACAAGGACTCTTAGCAGTCCTTTTTGTTTGGCTATTTTTCGATTCACGTAAGGAGAGTAAGGAGCGCGAAGGTAAATACCAGTTTGTTATCGAGAAGAACCAAGAGGTAATCGAAGAACAGGCGAAAGCCTTCGGTTCGTTATCGAAAGATGTAACGGAGATTAAGCAAATTCTTCATATTAAGGAAGACGGAAAGTAATAGGAGGGCGATAGCATGGCCGAAATACAAGAGCGATTTAAGCCGTTCCATCTAAGCGTAGATACGAAAAAAGAGCTTATCTCCGAGAAGATTAAAGTTTCACAGAATGATTTGAACTCCGCTAAGTTATTTATCGATGTTACGCAAGACGGAAATCCGTTACCGCTAACAAATGCGAGCGTTAAAGCCGCGTTTAAAAAGCCGGACGGCAAACTAGTATTCCAAGATCAAAAAGTCGAAGTAGTAGACGCAACAACAGGACGTATTTCTATCGTCCTTACTACGCAAACCGTAGCGGTTGTCGGTGACGTAATCGGCGAGATTCATATCGAAGAGTTAGACAAACGAATCGTAACATCGAAGTTTAGATTCTACGTTGAGGAATCGTTTATGTCGGATAGCTCGCTAGAGTCAACGAATGAGTTTCCGATGTTTGAAAAAGTTATGGATGCCGCGGAACAACTTGACGGAGTAGACGTTCCGGCTTTAGTTGCGTCTAAAGAGACGGCGGAAACAGCACTAGCTAAAACAACGGAAAATACCACTCAAATTGGGATTTTGTCTGAAAATCTAAATGATAAGACAACTTTTGCTAAACCTAAAAGTATTGTTTTTAACAATTCCGTAAAGAAAAAACCATTCGCAACGATTATCGACGACGATGGACGTATTGAGGCTCTTACAAAGTTAAAACCTCTTCTAGATTCTAAAGGGGTAAAAGGAAATGCCGCGATCGTTACAAGTTACATGTTGGGTGCGAGTAGTCTTTACATGCGCAAAACAGAAGTAGACCAATTAAAGGGCGCAGGTTGGGATATCATGTCACACACTGTTTCCCATCAACATTTATCGACTCTTACAGACGCGCAAATCCTAAGTGAAATTAAGGATTCAAAAACAATCTTAGAATCAAACGGATATGATGTAGACGCGATTGTTTACCCATACGGGGACGCTAATAAACCATATATTCACGCATTAGCAAAGGAAAACTATAAATACGGTTTTTCTGATTTCGGGGTCCAGGATATACCGATGCGCAGCACGGGGATAAAAAGAATTACGCTAGGTTCCGATGAGGCGTTGACATTGGACTATTTCAAAGGTCATGTAAACACCGCAAAAGCCAATAACAGTTGGTTAGTTATTTGTACACATATCGGAACGACAAGCGCAGCGCAGTTTCAGATACTATCTGATTTGATTGATTACATCCAATCGCAAGGAATCGAAATTGTAACGGCATCAGAAGCGATAAAAACATTTGGAAACGTTCTTGAAAATTATAACGACGAGACAGGCGAAAACTTGACAGTTCCAATTATTGGCGGCGTCTATTCTGATAAAATAAACAATGCGTTCCAAACGAAAATAAACACAGGGTTCACGGCATCCACTCCTATTACATCATTTGAAAAAGGGAAATTAACGAGCACTAGATTTTTAGTGGCCGACAATTCCGGATTTCCGTCGTCAAATGGTACGGGTACACTAGAAACGTATCGAGACATAGAGAAGGAAGAATTTTCGTTTCAAAAGTTTTACTCATTAAATTTGCGTACTGTATATTATAGGGCGTGGGATAAAACTAATAGTATTTGGGCAGCGTGGAACACATTCACGACACGAGACACAGTAAAAACCACTGTAAATGTAGTAGCAAAAACTATTCCCGCACATAGTACGATAGATGTGTTATTGCCGGTGGCATCATTAAGCACAACGCGCGAAATGAATGTGTATCCTTTTTCACCTTTAGAGGCGGGAGTAGGTTTTTGTTATTTTTACGGAAATAGTACCAACGTAAAGTTAAGACTCATGAATTTGACAGCTGCCGATATAACAACAGCGGCGAGAGATTGGACGGTTATCATTTCTTAATTTTGAATAAAATACGGCATTGATAGATAGAGAGGTTAACCGCCTCTCTTTTTATTTTGCCTTGAAAGGAGGCGAACACAATGCGTAAATACGACGTAGCAACAATCGGACGATATGTTCTACTAATAATCGCTGTAATTAACAGCGTTCTGAATCTCGTAGGCTATCAAACGATAAGCAATGAATTAGCAAACGATATCGTCGCAGCAATCACTGGTATCTACACGCTATACGTCGGTGGTAAAGGGTTCGAAGGATTACGGAAAGCACGTAAAATAAAGGAGGACGTAAAATGAAACGTTTAACTAAATTATTTATTTCGATGGCTACCGTAATGGTAGTCTTTTTTTCGTTCATGGGCGGCGCTTTAGCGGATTCAATTAACCGCATGCTTATTCCGGATTTACCGAAGATTCAATATCGTTACGGCGCATACGAAGGCGTCGTAGCTCACTCGACCGCTACGCCCGAAGCGCCCGCTATTAATATCCGAAACTATGAAGCGAGAACTTGGCGTAATGCATTCGTCCACTTCGCAACGGACTGGAACGAAACGATTCAAATAGCGGACACTAGATACATTGCTTACGGGGCAGGTCCAGCGGCAAATAAACGGTTCGTTCACGTTGAATTATCCGAAACTAGCAATCCGGCTAAGTTTAAGTCATCGTACGAACGCTACGTTAAATTACTAGCGAAGATTCTAAAGGACGGTAACTTATCCGTTGAAAAAGGCCTATGGACGCACAGTGATGTAACGCATACTTTAGGCGGTACAGATCACGAAGACCCACGCACATACTTAGCTTCTCATGGCATATCTATCGCTCAGTTCCGTGCAGATGTTAAGAGAGCATATGATAACGGTGAAGGTCCTTCTGTAGTGAATCCTTCGAACCCTACACCAAGTAAGCCGGAAGAACCTAGCGAAGTAACGCCAGTAAACGGTGTCGCATACATCGAAGGAACTAACGTTAACTTACGTAAAGGTCCAGGTGCTGACTACTCTAAAATCCGTAAGTTAAATAAGCCGGAAGCGTACAAAGTATTCGCTGAAAAAGACAACTGGCTTAACTTAGGTGGCGACCAATGGGTTAAAAACGATCCGTCTTACATTCGTTATGATAAGGGTAATACGAATGTAGGGAACGAGAATAGTAACGTAGTAGGTAAACGTGTAGTATCGAAAGTAAATAATTTAAACTTCTATACGAAAGCAACGTGGGACAAGTCGTATTTAGCCGGTACTGTCGATCCTGATTTCGGATTTACTATCGATGCTAAAGTTGACGTGAATGGTTCTCCGCAGTATAAAGTACACAATTCGAAAGGAACTACGTTCTACATTACGGCTAGTAAAGCGTATGTGGATGTACGTTAGTTAGACGAAGAAAAGACCGCCTTTTACGGGCGGTCGATTTTTTTTTGCGTTATTTCCATTCGATTAGAGTTAGCTTCTTACAACTTCCGCATACAAACTGCCCCGCGCCTTGCTTTCGATTGTAGTTTGGACATTCAATCATTTACAATCGTAATTAACTCATTTATATCAGTTATATTTAATGCCGTTATTATTTTATCGATATGCTCTCTATTTAGAGATTTTCGTTGATTATTATATAACTCGCTAATAGCAGCAGGTCTAATACCTGTTAACTCCGCAAGTTCTTTTTGAGTTTTGCCTTTCTTTTTTAAAACGTCATCTAAAGTAACATGCACTTTCGGCATAGTTATCCTCCTCGTTAAAGTTCAAACAAATGTAATAACAAAAGTAATTACTATAATTATAAGTTTTCATAAGAAATTACGCAATAACGGAAAAATTAATTGTTGACAATTACGAAATAACGTAATTATAATATAGTTATAAATTACGCAATAACGGAATTGCGAAAGGGAGAGATGTTAATAGAAACATAGTTAACGAAGTATCAGTATTTAAAATACGCAAATTAAACAATTTATACGTGAATCACGTATTTGGTCGACAAATGAATAACGGAAATTAACCGTCTAGTCTCCTGCGAATATTCGTTTTAAAAAGCGGATTTCAAGAGGCTTAGTTTCCTATTGTCTTTTTTAGGGAAGGGCGTGGGGATTTCCGAACGAGGAACGACCTAACACTCGTTAAACTTGAACAGGTGAGCCTAGCCAATGTCGGAAAGTAAGGCGTTACACAACCAACGCATAACCCTTCCGTGCGTGTGTAAGTCTAGGTGGTCGCTACCATAAAAGGCGAGGAGTGGACGAGCTTTGTTACTGCGGTAACAGGGTTCTCGGTAAGATACGTATTGTGGGAAGCTCTGCGATATAGAAAGACCGAGAGGCGAGAGATCGCCGAAGTCGGAAGGGGCATACTCGGAAACCTCAGCCAACGACTGACGCTAGTATTGTACTTTACCTCTTACGCGCTTTACTAATCTTAGTATCGCGCCGTAGGGGTAAACTCTGCGCCACGTTTCCTAGACCGTCCTCCTTCTGCTAGCAAAAAGCGTCAAGACCGTCAAGTAGACGGGTATGACGATTAATTTAGGCGGGGAAGAGAACGGAAGAAAGAGATAACGTCGATTCTAAGCGTAAATAATGAGACAGTACGTTGATAAATCGGAGGGGGATGGGTGAATGGGAGTTACGGTAATGGGACGAAAGTTAACGTGGATTAATGAGAGTACAATCGGTAAATAAGAAGGAGGGGACTTCGGTGACCAAAATAAAAAGCGCAGGAAGCCCTACGCTAAGTTAATGGGAGGTATAAACCCTTGTCTTGTAACAGTTTATTATATAAATTTTACTGTGCTAGCGGTCACACTATCGGTCACACTTTGTGCGAAAATCCTTACGAAATACCCTTCCTAAAGCCTTTTATATAGCAGTTTCCGTGTATGATGCGTATACTGGTCAAACACGTGATGTGAAAACATTATCTGGCGGCGAAAAATTCAATGCGTCACTTTGTTTAGCGCTTGGTATGGCTGATGTGATTCAGTCCTATGAAGGCGGTATTTCCATTGAAACGATGTTTATTGATGAAGGCTTTGGCTCACTAGATGAAGAGTCATTAACAAAAGCAGTTGATGCTTTAATTGATTTACAAAAATCAGGTCGCTTCATCGGTGTGATTTCACACGTACAGGAATTAAAAATTGCGATGCCAGCAGTGTTAGAAGTAACGAAGCAAAAAGATGGTTGTAGTCAAACTCGATTTGTGGTGAAATAGTAGATGCCCAATTGGATTTTTCTCCAGGGGATTATTTTACAGTTTCTATCTATGAGTTTAAAGCTGGTATAAACTATTATCTCTCTACTGTTAGAGGGCATACTAAAATAAATACACTAAGTGATATTATCGAGTTTAATAAAAGCAATCCTGAAACTTGCTTAAGGTATGGGCAAGAAATGTTAGAAATGGCAGAAGCAACATCGGGTACTCTAACGGAAGATAAATATTTACTTGCTAGAAAAGAAAATCTGTATCTAACAAGAACGTTAGGGTTAGACAAAACTCTGAATGATTGGAATTTAGATGGAATTATGACAACAGAAATTTTAAGCCTCTCTGCAGTTGCAGGTTATCCAAGTATAACTGTTCCGGCAGGTAATAATTCCGAAATACCTGAAAGTATAATTTTTATGGGGAAACCATTTTCAGAAGATACATTGTTATCATTTACCTATACCTATGAACAGGAAATCAAGTGGAGAAAAGCCCCTTTTTAGATAAGAATTTTTTATTCTAAAGCAACAGTAAAAACTAAATACGTTGTGAAGTAAAAAACCAATTTTGAATAGTTATTTCAAAATTGGTTTTTTATATTATATATGATGTGGATTTCAGCGTACTTCCCTTTACCACTTGATGTATGTATATGTAAGAATGGGTCTATAAACATCATCCGACCTTTATTGCTCCATCTTCTTTTTTCTGATATTTTGGCTTATAAATATATTGAGATACGATAAGTAAAACAGCAATAAAAAATACTGGAAATATACTCGATACATCTAGACCGTTATACATCAGAGTTGTAATGAAACTACTTAGGATAAATAGTGCTGTATACACATGAGAAACTTGTTTTTTTAATCGAATTTTGAATACTTCCATCAATGTTTCGCATGTTACAAATAGGATAAGAATACTTAAAAATATCACATTTGTATCATAAATGATTAAACAACAGATTAGGCCGAAAAAAGCTAGATATTCAATGAGTAATGGAATATTGCGTGGCATAAGATATTACCGCACTAAGTAAGGCAGTGGATCAACTGCATTTGTTTTTTCAAAATTCCATTCTCCATTATGTAATTCAAAATGAAGATGTTGCCCAGTTGAGTGTCCTGTATTTCCCATTTGACCTAAAACTTGTCCAGTTTGAACACGATCTCCCACTTGTACAGCACGATTTTTCATATGTGCATACACAGTTGTATATAATTTCCCTTTTATAGAATGGGTGACAAATACGACGTTCCCATAGCTGCTAGAATAGTAGGATTTAATAACCTTTCCTGCAGCTACAGCATGAATAGAAATATCCCCAGTTGCTGTAAAATCGACACCATAATGCATTTGGCCCCATCTGATTTCAAAGGGCGAGCTAACTCGTCCTTGTGTTGGAAATGTAAAAACGGCAGGTATAGAAGGGGGAGTAGACGTTTCTTGTGGTTTATTTTGTACTACATAATGCTGTGCTACATATCCATACCCCGAGCCAAAACGAATTTTATACCATGTACCTACTGTACCTACAACTTGTATTTGCGTCCCGTTTTGCAATGAACCAATAACAGCAGTATTTGTTCCCGCCCCGCTGCGTACTCTTAATGTAGGGGCTGCAACATGATAAGAAGCATTACCTTGTATGGTGATTCCTTTGACTAATGGTTGTGAGCCATTCGATACAAATTCTTTTTTTACATATCCCACTTTTCCGTTGTGAGAGATGAGATACCAGTCATCATGTGTTTCTTGAACAGAAATAAATGTTCCATTTGGTAATACGTCAAGGATTGAGGATTGTATATTTGGTTCTGAACGAACATTTAAAGCACTTGCATGTACAATATGTTGGTTATGGAGCTGATTTAATTTTGTTAAAGATAGATCTGATTTATGTATGTAACCAATTTTATTTTGGGCGTTTACCTTATACCAGTCACTTGTTGTTTCAAGAATGATAACAGGTGTGTTGTATGAAATACTTCCAATGGAATCACTATTCGTTGTCGTACTTTGGTACAGCTGTACAGTATCAAGCTTTACGTATCCAATTTTTGTGTTGTTTTTTTGCTCCGCGGCAGCTGTTTGCAAGCCTTCTTCAGCTATGGATGGGAGAAGGGTAGCGACTGCGACAGTTGCTGCTGTCAATGCTGTAGCTTTCATATTCATCGTATAATAGGCCTCCTTGTAGTGTTTGTTACAAAATTTAGAATTATATTAAAATGATAACAGATTTATCAATATTATGGAAATAAATGAGAGGTAATTTTATTTTTCTCAACATATGAGTTGTTTGTACAAAGGATCAGTAATATTGACAAATAAGAGATAACAGTTAACTATATTTCTCTGAAAGAAGCTGCTTTTTTCATTCGGGGATAGGCAATAACACTTACGGTAGGAGTGTAATAAATTGGGGATAAGTGTTTTTTTAAGTAAGACTTGCGCTATTAACAGATAAAGTGAATGAAAAAACATAGCTTTTTAGTATTTGGTGATACCCGTATTTTCAGTCAGAGGGATCTTTCTTTAATATTTCAATGTTCGCTAATACTTATGAGAGTCCTTGGTTTCATTACTACAAAATCCCTTAATCCTTTTGAAAATAAAATGTCATCATTAATTTATCCTCTATGTAATTCAAATAAACTTCTATATGTGAAAGGGATTTTCCAAAGTTTAAAAACATACAATATTCGCGAGTTTTGCGTGTGTTTGTTAGTTTTGTAGAGAAGATTAACTTGCAAAGTACAAAATCCAGCTCTAAATAATCTTTATTTTCCCAATTAACATATTTTTCCGCCTTTCGTATAATTAGATTACAAAAAAAGAACAGATTACCCGCGGTACTATGGGTAGAAAGTTCGTTACTTGTAGAAGCATTCTTTTTTGATTGTACTCTAACAAACATGGGGGGAAGAAGATGAAAAGAAAATCAAAAGTTCCACACAAGGTAATAGCAACGGCAGTAATGTCTGCAATGTTGTTTACGACAACAGCATTTGCCGAAAACGAGACGAACAGTAAGGAACAGCAAGAAAATGTAGAACAAATTGTAAAGCAGGGGCAACAAATCTTCTTGGACGAGAAAAAGAAAGAAGCACAAGAAGTAAAGGACAAACTTGGATATGAAAAGGCAAAGAAGGAAATTCCGCCATACGCACCTTCAGAAAAAGTGAGAGTTATTGTGGAGGTTCAACAACCTTCAGATGTAAAGTCAAAGTCTATTGGAGACAAGAAATCAAGCTACAAGGCGGTTCAAGATCGAGTAATTGCTCAAATCCAAAAAGCAAAATCTAATGTAAAAGTGAAGCACCGTTTTTATGAAGGGTTCAATGGTTTCAGTATGGATACAGAATTCCAAAATGTAAAAAATATGAAAGATATTCCTGGTGTCACAAATGTACATATTGCAAAAACCTTCCAGCCTTCTATGGGATCAAGTAAAGAATTGGTCCAAGCGCAAAAGGTTTGGGAACAGTATGGATATGAAGGGGAAGGATTGCTTGTAGCAGTTGTGGACTCTGGCATTGATCATACTCATCAGGATATGAAGCTAACAGAAAAAGGACAACAAAAAGAGAAATGGAAACAAGAAAATATTCAAGAAAAATTTGCCGAAACAACAGTCAATGACGTTTGGTACAGTGATAAGGTTCCAACGGGATACGATTGGGCAGATGAAGATACAGACGTTATTCCGCATAGAGATCCGCATGGTATGCATGTTGCTGGTACAGTAGGCGCAAATGGAAATGAAGAAGCTGATGGAGTAAAGGGCATTGCGCCTGGGGTACAGTTGCTTGCTGAAAAAGTATTTTCAGATAAGGGCGGCGGTGCTTATGAGGATGACATCATTGCAGGTATTGAACATGCAGTGACAATGGAAGCAGATGTCATCAACATGAGCCTAGGTTCGGATGCAGGGTTTGTTGGAGAAGAAAATGATCCGATTCAAAAAACAATTCGTCAAGCGACGGAACAAGGTACATTAGTAGTTGTTGCCGGAGGAAATTCAGCGTACAGCACAAAGAATAGTCTTTTGCCTACCTCCAAACAACCGTATGCGGAAAACGCTGATATAGGAACAGTAGGAGAACCAGGTGTAAGTCCGTATGCTTTATCAGTCGCTTCCTATGAAAATCCGAAAATACATATGGGATCCATGAAGAGCGAAGATGGATTTGAGCTCCCGTATAAAGATCAAACGCAGTATAATTCCAAACTTTCAAAGACTTTATCAGAGAATGAAAGCTATGAAATGGTGTATGTGGGCGAAGGGAGAGCGGAAGACTTTTCTGGTAAAGATGTAAACGGAAAAATCGTCGTTGCAAAACCGAAGCAGCCTTATGCGTTTTATTCGTACATTCAAAACGAAGCAAAAAAGAAAGGGGCAAAAGCGGTTATCGTAGTACCGCCTTCAATGATAGAAGATTATCCGTATTTAAATTTTAGTCCTATCTTTATTCCAGCAGTAACAACTAGTAAAGCGGTAGGAGATGAGTTAATTGCAAAGCTTACAAGCGGAAAAGTTGTCAAGATGAAGCTGACAGGGAGTACTTGGGTAGAAAATGCAGATAAGAATACAATATCTGATTTTTCGTCATTCGGAGCACCACATACATTAGATTTTAAACCAGAGCTTTCTGCACCGGGCGGCAATATTTATTCTACTGTGCCTGGTAACGAATATGAAGTGATGAGTGGAACATCGATGGCGGCTCCGCACGTAGCTGGTGGTTCAACGTTGCTACTACAAGCTCTTTACGAAAAAGGACTTTCTCATTCTAAAGACACAGCGTTAAAAGCGAAACTCGCATTGATGAATACGACGGCGATTGTTATGGACCCGAAAACGAATGGACAAGTTCCTTATTCACCGCGTATACAAGGATCCGGATTAATGCAAATTCAAAATGCGATCAATACGCCTGTACTTGTATCCAACAAGGGTGCTTCGCTTGAACAAGCAGGAGCGGTGGCATTGAAGGAAATAAAAGGACAAACAGCACGTTTTGATTTGAATCTAGAGGCTTTAAGTGAAAACGTGCCTGAAGAAATGGAATATACCGTATATGTAGATGTGCTGACTGACGATATAGAAACGAAAGAGTTTGATTTAAATAATGATAATAAGACAGATGTTTCTAAGAAATATTTAACACTAACAAGCAAGAGAGTGAAAGGCGCATATTCACTTATTAACGGAAAAAAAGTCACAGAATCAAAAGGAACTACTATCAAAATAAAACGCGGTCAAACGAGTAGTTTACAAGTGAATCTACTGCTTCCGAAAGAGTTGCAGAAAAATACTTTTGTAGAAGGGTATGTTCGACTTATTCCTACAGGTGCGAACAAAGATAAGAGCGTGCCGCTAACTGTACCATATATGGGTTTTTATGGGGAATGGGATTCTATGAAAAACCTTGATCCAGTTGCATGGGATGAAAATGTATTCTTAGGATATACAGTGTTATGGGATGATGTGTCAGATCTTCCATTGGGATATGATCCGAAAACTGGTAAATTTAACGAGGAGCGAATAGCTGTCTCAACTCGTTCGATTCCGCCTGGTATTTTTTCAAGCTTTACAACGCTTCGTAATTTAGCAAAAACAGAGATGTATGTAGAAAATTCAAAAGGAGAACGTATTAAATGGCTAGGAGATTTTAGCGAGTACACAGGAGAACCATGGAAATTCCGAAAGAATATTATGGCGTATAGAAACTTCAGCAACCAAGGCTATTTATGGGAAGTTAAGGATGAAAATGGACAGCCAGTACCAGATGGAACTTACAATTATGTTATTAAAACAACATTAGATTACCAAAATGCTAAGCCACAAGAAGTAAAGATTCCGGTTAACGTGGATTCAGTTGCACCTGTAGTATCAGACATTCAAGTACAACCTAAAAATAATGGAGAATACGAAATTTCCTTTAAAGCAGAAGATAATGAAAGAGGAAGTGGCTATAATGGTGCCATCGTTTGGTATAACGGGAAATACAAATCATTACAACCTGGGCAAAAATCGTTAACTGTTAAAGAAGAAGTGAAGGGTGTAGTCGTAATGTCAGCGGATTACGCATACAATCAAGGTTACACTGTATGGGGAGACCCTTCTTATATCAATAGTGAAATGCTCATAAGCTTTTTCAACGTATATCCAAACAAAGATGTAAATGCAAACACCCCTGTTCAAATTACGGGATATACCTCCAATCGTGTGGATTGGAAAGTGTATATCAAAGATGAAAAGGGTAATATAGTTGATACAATTACAAAAGAAGATGAGCATACTTTACGCATTTCTTGGACACCGAAACCGGAGCTTCCAAACGGTACGTATACGGTTGTGGCTGATGCTGTGAATGATGGTGGTTTTAAGGTTACGACAGAACCAAAAACATTTACGGTTCTACAGCAATAATTGGGATGAGAATTTTCTTATATTAGTGGAAGAGGGAGGGGGGTCCCAAAAGTGGAGCGGCTACACTTAGTTGGACAGAAAACTTAAGGTCAAGTAGACTACAGATCATAACACTTGAGGAGAATCTACGATGACTAAAAGAGAACGTCGAACATTTACTGATGAATTTAAAAATCAAATCGTTCAATTATATCAAAACGGTAAAAATATATTATTTTCATAATTAAAATCACCAATTATATCTTGAATTTTACAGATTACCCTGGTGTTTTTTGTTTCTTTCTTTATTAGCTTATGTATTGGAATGAGTTTGAAAAAGAGGTTAAAGAAAGTTCAGTATCTGTAGAACAGTAAATGGCATGAACAAAAGTGGACACAATGAGACAACCGTCTCGTTATGTCCACTTTTGTTTGTATGAAAAAGAAACAAACCGCTTCATGACAAGGGATCTATTTTGGCACGTTACTTGCATTATAAAAGACGTACAAAAAAATGGGAGGGCTGAACATGTTAAAAACAACTGAAAATAAAGGGAATGAAATTACAAAAGAACAAGCTAGTTGGATGTACGAAAAAATGTTAGAGATTCGTAAATTTGAAGATAAGGTGCACGAATTATTTGCACAAGGTGTTTTACCAGGTTTCGTTCATTTATATGCAGGGGAAGAAGCAGTCGCAGTTGGTGTATGTGCCCATTTAACAGATAGTGATAGTATTACAAGTACACATAGAGGACATGGACATTGTATCGCGAAAGGCTGCGATTTAGATGGCATGATGGCCGAGCTTTTTGGAAAAGCAACTGGATTATGTAAAGGAAAAGGCGGTTCTATGCATATTGCCGATTTAGATAAAGGAATGCTTGGTGCGAACGGAATTGTATGCGGAGGATTTCCACTTGTATGCGGTTCGGCCTTAACAGCTAAGTATAGAAAGACAAAAGATGTAAGCGTTTGTTTCTTTGGGGATGGTGCAAATAATGAAGGCACGTTCCATGAAGGAGTGAACTTAGCAGCTATTTGGAAGTTACCAGTTATCTTTATAGCTGAAAATAATGGATACGGTGAAGCAACTACATTCGAATATGCTTCTAGCTGTGATTCAATTGCGGATCGTGCGAAAGCTTACAATATTCCTGGTGTTCGTGTAGACGGAAAAGATCTGTTAGCGGTGTATAAAGCAGCAGAGGAAGCAATAGAGCGAGCAAGAAACGGCGAAGGACCAACAATAATTGAATGTATGACATATCGAAATTACGGACATTTTGAAGGCGAAGCACAAACATATAAAACAGCAGATGAACGAGAAGAGCATTTAAATGAGAAAGATGCGATTGTGAATTTCAGAAAACATTTAATTAACAAAGGATTACTTTCAGAATCAGAGCTTGTGGAAATGGAAAATGCAGTGGATGAAGCAGTACAAAAAGCAATCGAGTTTAGTGAAAATAGTCCGTATCCAAAGGATGAAGAACTATTAACAGACGTATATGTTTCTTATAAATAAGAGGAGGGTGAAAGAAAATGACTAGAAATATTAGTATGTCCAGTTCAATTAATGAAGCGATGAAGTTGGCAATGCGCCGTGATGAAGATGTAATTTTAATAGGCGAAGATGTTGCTGGCGGTGCACAAGTTGATCACCTGCAAGATGATGAAGCGTGGGGCGGTGTACTTGGTGTTACAAAAGGGCTCGTACAAGAATTTGGTCGTGATCGAATTTTGGATACACCGATTTCAGAGGCTGGTTATATGGGAGCAGCAATGGCTGCAGCTGCGACTGGTTTACGTCCAATTGCTGAATTAATGTTTAATGACTTTATTGGTAGCTGTCTTGACCAAGTGTTGAACCAAGGTGCGAAATTCCGTTATATGTTTGGTGGAAAAGCAAAAGTACCAGTAACGATTCGTACAACACACGGAGCAGGATTTAGCGCAGCAGCTCAGCATTCACAAAGTTTATATGCATTGTTTACAAGTATTCCTGGGATTAAAGTGGTAGTCCCATCAACACCATATGATGCAAAAGGTTTACTTTTAGCATCCATCGAAGATGATGATCCGGTTATCTTTTTTGAAGATAAGACGCTCTACAATATGAAAGGTGAAGTTCCTGAAGACTATTACACAATTCCATTAGGAAAAGCAGATGTAAAACGTGAAGGATCGGATGTAACAATCGTAGCAATTGGTAAACAAGTGCATACAGCACTGCAAGCGGCAGAAAAGCTGGCGAAAAAAGGATTTGAAGTAGAAGTAATTGACCCACGTTGCTTATCACCACTTGATGAAGAGACGATTCTTGCATCTGTTGAAAAAACAAATCGTCTTATCGTCATTGATGAAGCAAATCCAAGATGTAGCATCGCAACTGATATTGCAGCAATTGTTGCGGATAAAGGCTTTGATTTACTAGATGCACCAATTAAACGAATTACAGCACCGCATACGCCTGTGCCGTTCTCACCGCCACTTGAAAAGTTATACTTACCAACACCTGAAAAAGTAATTGAAACAGTTTCTGAACTTATTGGAGACCGCTCATTATTAAACGTTTAACGATACAAGAAGGGAGAGAGAAGCATGGCTGTTGAAGTTGTAATGCCAAAACTAGGGATGGCGATGAAAGAAGGAATCGTAACAGCTTGGAATATAAAAGCAGGAGACAGTGTGACGAAAGGTGAATCACTCGCTAGCATTAACTCAGAAAAAATTGAAATGGAAATTGAAGCGCCAGCTGATGGAACTGTTTTAGATATTGCAGTAGCGGAAGATCAAGGTGTTCCGCCAGGTACTATTATTTGTTATATCGGAAAGCCAAATGAAGCTGTGCCGATCCATGAGGAGCAACCTAAACCTCAAGATTCGGCTCCAAAAGTAGAAGTGTCAACAGAGGAAGTACAACATACAGAACCAATTGCGAAAGAAACAACAAAACATCGAATTAAAATTTCTCCTGTTGCTAGAAAAATAGCAAAAGCTGAAAATGTTGATATTTCAAAATTGGAGGGAACAGGACCAGGAGGAAGAATTACGAAAGCAGATGTTTTAAAGGCGTTAGAAACAAAGGTAGCAATACCAGAAGTAGCAGCACAAGAACAAAGTAAGCAGATCCCTGTTTCCGGTATGCGTAAAGCAATCGCGACTCGTATGTATGCAAGCTTACAAAATAGTGCGCAGTTAACGTTAACGATGAAAGTAGATGTAACAGATTTATTGGCGCTCCATAAACAAATGGCGGATGTCGTACAAAAACGATATGAAAATAAGCTAACTATTCCCGATTTTGTTTCCCGTGCTGTCGTATTAGCACTACAAGAGCATCAACAAATGAATAGTGCTTATATTGATGAAACGATTTATCAATTTGAACATGTTCATTTAGGAATGGCAGTCGCTTTAGAAAACGGATTAGTTGTACCAGCAATTCGTTTTGCAAACAATTTATCACTTGTTCAATTATCAAAGGAAATTAAGTCTGTTGCGGCAAAAGCGAGAGAGGGCAGCTTAAGCGGTGATGATATGCAAGGTACAACATTCACAATTAGTAATTTAGGCTCTTATGGAATCGAACATTTTACACCAGTATTAAATACGCCTGAAGCTGGAATTCTTGGTGTAGGGGCAATTGAACATGCGCCTGTGTACCGAGGAGAAGAATTACAAAAAGGAAGCATTTTACCATTAAGTTTAACATTCGATCATCGTGTATTAGACGGTGCACCTGCAGGAGCATTTTTACGTACCATTAAACAATATTTAGAAGAGCCCGTAACAATTCTTTTATAAAAGAAGGTGAGATAGAATGAGTAAATTAGTCATAATCGGCGGTGGACCAGCTGGATATGTAGCGGCAATTACTACTGCTCAGCAGGGGGAAGAGGTCGTTCTAATTGACGAGAATGAACTTGGTGGTACGTGTTTAAATGTAGGGTGTATGCCGACAAAATCGTTATTAGAAAGTGCGGAAGTGCACGATATTGTGAAACAAGCGAAGGACTTTGGTGTAAAACTTCCGCAAGATGAAGTTGTCATTGACTGGGAACAAATGCAGGGCCGGAAAAATAAAATTGTGACCCAGCTTGTGGAAGGGATTCAATATTTAATGAAGAAAAATAAAATTAAAGTGATAAAAGGAAAAGCGAGTTTTCTAACAGACCATCGCTTGCGCATCGTGGGTGGTAAAGAAGAAACAGTAGACGGGGATCAAATTATTATCGCTTCAGGGTCAGAACCTGATGAGTTGCCTTTCGCACCGTTTGATGGAGAATGGATTTTAAATAGTAGTCATGCGATGGCACTTAAAAAAATCCCATCTTCTTTATTAATCGTTGGTGGTGGAGTCATTGGGTGCGAGTTTGCTAGTATTTATAGTCGTTTAGGAACGAAAGTCACAATCGTGGAAATGGCACCGCAGCTTCTTCCTGGTGAAGATGAAGATATCGCTACTATTTTACAAAAGAAATTGGAAAGCGATGGTGTTCAAATCCATACTGGAACAGCTTTAAAAGGTTTAAATATTGATAAAAAGCAAGCGTTGTTTGAAAATAAAAGTGAAACGCATCAGCTAAAGCCAGATCATGTACTCGTTTCCATTGGCAGAAAACCACGTGTAAACGAATTAGGTCTTGAAAAGGCTGGAATTGAGTTTTCGAACAAAGGAATTTCTGTAAATGAACATATGCAGACGAACGTACCACATATTTATGCTGCAGGCGATATTATTGGGGGAATTCAACTAGCTCATGTTGCATTTCATGAAGGTGCCACCGCAGCTCTTCATGCATGTGGTGAAGAAGTAAAAGTAAATTATCATGCGGTTCCGCGTTGTATTTATACATCTCCAGAAATTGCAAGTGTTGGTTTGACAGAGAAGGACGCACGTGAACAATATGGGGATGTTCTCATTGGTGAATTTCCTTTTGCTGCAAATGGAAAGGCGCTTATTTTAGGAGAACAAATTGGGAAAGTAAAAGTAATTGTAGAACCTAAATATCAAGAAATTGTCGGGATTTCAATTATTGGCCCGCGTGCAACAGAACTAATTGGACAAGGAACAGTCATGCTGCATACAGAAGTAACGGCCGATGTAATGAGAGATTTTATCGCAGCTCATCCAACATTATCAGAAGCAATTCATGAAGCGCTGTTGCAAACGATAGGACACGCGGTACATGTTTAAAAAAGGACAAGTTGCTATGCAACTTGTCCTTTTTTATTGTAATTTAGTAGAAGGGGTTATGAATGTCATTGAAGAAAAATGATATAAGTATCGTTATAATGATATTTAAATAAATAATAAAAGAGATAAATTACTTCGTTTTAAAAGGAGCGGATGACTTTGCAAATCAAAACAAAATTATTCATCAGTATTATTTCATCGATTCTATTAATTATTGGAAGTACAATGTTGTATATGGAAGATCATTCAATGAAATGGTTATGGATTTTTATTGCTGCTTCATGTATAGTACAAAGCTTCATGTTATATAAGAAACGAAAAGAAGTGAATTAATAACAGATTGTGTCATCTTTCTGATTATATTGAAAACGATTTTATTGCGTTTTATAATAGAAATACATTTTCTTTTTGAGACTCTTAAGCATAAAGTAAATTAGGAGTTTTATCCCGCATTAACGGGCAGTAATATCCCCACCTCAAAATTTTGCAAGAAAGAAGTTAGGTGGGGGATAAAGAAACTCCTACTGCCACTGATCAAAGTTTCACTTTATAGTACGTTAGAGAGAAATATCTCCAAAATGAGAAAAAGGGAGATGATACGATGTTAACTTCACCGTTTTACTTACATACTTGGAAAAAGTTTGTGGATGAGGGTGTACTTGATTCTACACGTATGAATAAAAGAATTTCAGAATCGTGGCATCGGAGTAAACAAGCCCATGTCAATCCCCATATGAACAAGGGTCAGAAAATTCTAACATTAGATGAATTTCATGAACAAAAACAGAAAAGTGCAATCTTCCTTGATATAGCATTACCACATCTTCAAAATATGCAAAAAACAATTGATGAATTACAAATGATGGCGCTTTTAATAGATCCAGATGGATATGTACTTTCTTTAACAGGAAATAAACAGACGTTACAGCAAGCAAAACATATTAATTTTATTGAAGGTGTGAAATGGACGGAGGCAGCAGTCGGTACAAATGCGATTGGTACGGCACTTGCAATTGAAGAAGCGATCATGATAAGTGGTACAGAACATTATTCCGTCGCATCTCACAGTTGGAGCTGTGCAGCAGCACCAATTCATAATGACGATGGAAAATTAATTGGTATCCTTGATATGTCATGTCCGATGGAATTCTCTCATCCGTATATGCTTGGAATGGTAACATCAATTGCACATGCGATTGAACGTGAATGCAGTATACGTGTACACCAGCATGAATTGGAGTTAATTCATCGTTTTTTAGAGGTGATTGATAGCGAGGAACCATTGTTAATTTGTAATCACAGGCAAGTTGTTATTTCTGCGAGTAAGCCTGTCAGGGAACAAGTGCCCAATTGGTCACGTATGAAAGTCAGTAATCTAATGCAATATGGATTTCTTAGCCGAATGGAAATCCCCGTGTATTCGAATGAGCGCCTAATTGGAAAATGTATTTATTTATTAAAAAATGTATTGGATCATCCAAAGGTTTACGGTGCTATACAAATGTCTCAGCCTGTACATTTTCCTGGCGTTGTTGGAACAAGTTCTACTTTTCAGCACACATTAGAAGAAATTAAGCTCGTTTCACCGACTGATGCAAGTGTTTATGTTTGCGGAGAAACTGGGGTTGGAAAAGAGTACGTGGCCCGGGCAATTCATGAAAATAGTCCAAGAAAGAATGGCCCGTTTATTGCGGTTAATTGCGGGGCACTTCCAAAAGAATTAATGGAAAGTGAATTATTCGGTTATGTAGAAGGGGCTTTTACTGGAGCGCGTCGCCAAGGATATAAAGGGAAGTTTGAACAAGCAAGTGGCGGAACCATCTTTCTTGATGAAATAGGAGAAGTACCGCCAGAAATGCAAGTAGCACTTTTGCGTGTCCTACAGGAACGTAAGGTTACACCAATTGGGAGTGCGAAGGAAGTACCTGTAGATATTCGAGTCATTACCGCAACGCATCGAGATTTATTGCAGCTTGTTGACGAAGGAGAGTTCCGCCAAGACTTATATTATCGGTTGCCCGTTTATCCAATTTATGTGCCCTCTTTGTGTGAACGGAAAGAGGATATTCCATATTTTATTCAAGATTTTTGTGCAAGAAAAAATTGGGATGTTCAGTTTCCTTCGAATATATGTGATCAACTTCTTCAACACGAATGGCCAGGAAATATTCGTGAATTGTTAAACGTGCTAGAGCGTATATATATACTCTCACAAGGTAGGGAAATATGTGATAAGCAAATTTCATTCTTACTACATACGATGAATGTAAAAAGTAAACAGCTCAAATTAGAAGGAAAAGAAAAGAAGAATCATGAGCATACATTAACATTTAGAGAAAAGGTTCAGCGAGATGGAATGATAGAAGCGTTGCAAAAAACAAATGGAAATGTCTCACTAGCGGCAAAACTATTAGATGTACCGCGTAGTACATTTTATAAAAGAATGCAGCGATTTGAGCTGTAGTAAGCAGGTGTTTCATAGCCTGCTTATTTGTATTCCAGCGCATGAAATGTCGGAACCTGCGCTTGCCGGGGAAATAAAAAAACATGGGGAAAGAATCATTTCCTAATAGGAGAGATAATCCTTTCCCCATGTTTTTATAAAGCGAAACTTTAATCAGAGGGGGCTTTCCCCCCTCTGATTATTAGCCCTCACCAATCGGGCGTTTAAGGGCAGTTTATCCTCCACCTAACCTTGAGGTGGGGGGTACTGCGCATTAATGCGAGATAAAAGTACTATAAAAGGAGAGTCGTAATTGAAATACATAGAAATTGGATTAGGAAATAGATGGCTGATCCGGACTGAAACGGAACGTGAAGATCGAACTGAATTTGAGCAAAAAGGGATTGTTAAACCCATTATTTTGGAGTCTGTTTATTTACGAGTTTGGATAAGGAAAACTTGTTTTATTTTAGATTCAAAAGAAGGGTTTAAGAAAACAAGGAAGCGCCGTAATAAGTATAAGTTTATTTTGGGGATTGTTAGTAAGTTATAGTAAATAAAGTGATTTTTATATCCGGGAGGGGAACATTGGAGTCTTCCGGTTGAAGCAATTGGTCCTGGTGAAATGCCAGAAGAAGCTGTTATTCACGAGCTTTGTGAAAAAAACAGGTTTACAAGCAATAACCAAAACAAATACATGGTTGTGGTGTAAAAGGAATTTTAAATAAAACGATTCGAAAGTCATAGCAAAAAGAAATGAAAATGCATATAGCACGCATCCGTTATAACCCAAATCATGATGCTTGAGGGGAAAAGCGTGCTATTCATTTTTATATAACCCTGTGGTATACATTTCTGTTAGTGTATATACAACTTCGTCTAAAGATATTTCCCTTTTGTTCCGAACAATTTCCCATAGGAACATTTCATTCATGTAAAACCAACCACGTGCTACAATCGTTTTGTCTATATCATTTTTTGCCAAACCATTTTGTTGAGAATAGGCTATATCTTGAATAATTCGATTTATAAAGCGTTCACGAATATCACTCCATTTTTGACGAACTTCGATTGAAGTACCAATTGCTTCTTCAAAAATTTGCAACATCGTTCTTTCTTTTTCAGCCATTTGTAAAAAAGCTCGTACTTGATTTTGGATCATCATGTGAGCTTCTTTTTTTGTTTTAGGACAAAAGGAACGTTCAGCAATACTGTAAAACTGATTCATTACATCTTCCATAAGAACAATTAAAATATCATCTTTATTTTTAAAGTATACGTATGCAGTACCATAGCCGGTTGCTGCTTTTTTTATAATTTGTGAGATTGTTGTTTTTTGAAAACTGTGTTCTATAAAAACTTCCCGGCCAGCTTCTAATAATTTTTTTCTTGTTTCTACTGATCGTTTTTGTCTTGTTGAAAGAAGACTTTTTTCCAAACATACCACCTCTTTATACTGAAAAATCTGAAAATATAACTTTATTTTAGGTGAAGGTAGCGTAAAATGTCAACTGACATAATATCATTGACGTTATGTCAGTTTTGATGATATATTTCAATTAATTAGAATTAAAAGAAAATTAAGAGAAGGTGAGAGAATGTATCAAAAACCATTTGAACCATCTTATGAATATGCAATTGAATGTGATAAACATGATGAACTTGCATCATTTCAACAAGAATTTTATAAGAAAGAAGGAACAATCTATTTAGACGGCAATTCACTTGGACTTCTATCAAAACGAGCGGAACAATCTTTACTTACTATGTTAGATTCATGGAAACAATACGGGATTGATGGATGGACAGAAGGGAAACACCCTTGGTTTTTTCTATCAGAACAATTAGGAGAGTTAACAGCTCCACTTGTGGGAGCTTTACCCGAAGAAGTAATTGTAACCGGTTCCACGACGACGAATATTCATCAAGTGATTGCAACATTTTATGAACCGAAAGGAGCACGTACAAAGATTCTTGCGGATGATCTTACTTTCCCATCTGATATTTATGCACTGCAAAGCCAACTTCGTTTAAAGGGACTCGATCCAAATGAACATCTTGTTCAAGTCAAGAGCCATGATGGCCGAACGTTACTGGAAGAAGATATCATTGCAGCGATGACTGATGATATTGCTTTAATTTTGTTACCTGCAGTGTTGTATCGAAGTGGACAAATTCTTGATATGAAGCGACTAACTGCAGAAGCCCATAAACGAGGCATTCATATCGGTTTTGATTTATGTCATTCGATTGGATCGATACCACATGATTTCCAAGGATGGGATGTTGATTTCGCTGTATGGTGTAATTATAAATATTTAAATGCAGGACCTGGTGGTGTTGCCGGATTATATGTAAACAAAAAGTATTTCGATCGTCTTCCGGGACTGTCCGGTTGGTTTAGCTCACGAAAAGATAAGCAGTTTGATATGGAGCATGAATTAACAGTAGCTGAACATGCAGGTGCGTATCAAATTGGTACACCGCACGTATTAAGTACTGCACCATTAATTGGATCACTTGAGATTTTTAAAGAAGCAGGACTGGAACGATTACGAAAAAAATCATTACATATTACGCGCTATATGCTTGATTTAATCGATTATGAACTGAAAGATATGGGGTTTACGATTGGTAATCCGCTAGAAGATGAAAAACGTGGGGGACATATTTATTTAGAACACCCAGAAGCGGCACGGATCTGTAAGGCGTTAAAAGCAAATGGTGTCATTCCGGATTTTCGTGCACCAAATGGAGTTCGTCTTGCACCTGTGGCTTTATATAACACGTACGAAGAAGTATGGAAGTCTGTACAAATTTTGAAAAAGATTATGACCGAAGAGCAATATAAACAATTTGAAAATACACGAGAGGTTGTGGCATAAAACATGAAAGAAAGCAACTGGATTGACATCTCACAACCATTAAATAATGATATTGCAACTTGGCCAGGAGATACACCATTTTCGTATGAAGTTTCATGGTCCAAAGAACAAAGTGGATCTGTGAATGTTGGGAAGCTGACGATGAGTATTCATACTGGCACGCATATCGATGCACCGTTTCATTTTGATAATGATGGAAAAAAGGTACTAGATTTAGACGTTGAAGTTTATATTGGTCCAGCTCGTATTATTGATGTATCAGGTATGGAGAGTATTGGTGCGGAAGAATTAGAAAGATTTCATTTAGAAGGTGTAGAGCGGGTATTATTGCGAACTTCTTCGCATGGGAATCCGCTTGCATTTCCAGAAAAAATCCCATATTTACGTGCTGATATTGCACCGTTTCTTTCAGAAAAGGGAATCCGTTTAATCGGTGTGGACGTACCTTCTGTAGACCCACTTGATGATAAAGAGTTAGCAGCACATCATAAATTATTTAAACATGGTATTCACATTTTAGAAAATATCGTATTAGACAGAGTACAAGACGGAGAT
Source organism: Bacillus sp. DX4.1 (assembly GCF_030348195.1). Classification (NCBI taxonomy): domain Bacteria; kingdom Bacillati; phylum Bacillota; class Bacilli; order Caryophanales; family Bacillaceae; genus Bacillus; species Bacillus sp. DX4.1. The sequence continues at coordinate 2,433,425 of NZ_JAUCFT010000008.1, forward strand.
TATGAACTCATTGCCTTACCGCTAGCGTTAGTGGATGGGGATGGAAGTCCTGTACGTGCTGTAATTAGACCGCTATAAGAGAAGACATAGGGATAGAAGGGGTGTTCCATTTATGAAAGAGAATGAAAAAGTAATTATGGAAAAGGGTATTCATACTGATTTTAGAGAGAATATGACGTACGGTGAGTACTTACAGTTAGATAGTTTGCTAGGCAGTCAGAAGAGACTATCAGATCATCATGATGAAATGTTATTTATTGTGATTCATCAAGCAAGTGAGCTTTGGATGAAACTGATTTTACATGAGTTGAATGCTGCGATTGAATCAATTAAAAATGATAAATTAGCACCAGCTTTTAAAATGCTTGCGCGCGTTTCAAAAATCCAATCCCAAATTATTCAATCGTGGGATATTCTTGCGACGCTTACACCAGCTGAATATATTGAGTTTCGTGATTCGCTCGGTCAAGCATCAGGATTTCAATCCTATCAATACCGTATGATAGAGTACGCACTTGGCTACAAAACGCCTCACGCTTTAAAAATTTATGAAAAAGATCCAGAATTACATGCCCGTTTGCTTAAAGCACTACATGCACCAAGCCTTTATGATGTGGCGATTCAAGCGCTTGTAAAAGAAGGTTTCCCAATCAATCCAAATCTTCTCCAGCGCGATTTAACGCAGCCTTATGAAGAAGATGCAACAGTTGAAGCGGCATGGGTGGAAGTGTATTCAGATGTTAAGAAATATTGGGATTTATATCAGCTCGCTGAAAAGCTTATTGATATTGAAGACTGGCTACAACAGTGGCGTTTCCGTCATATGAAAACGGTTGAACGTATTATCGGACATAAAATGGGCACAGGTGGTTCATCAGGCGTGTCTTATTTAAAACGTGTCCTCGATCAATGCTTTTTCCCAGAGCTTTGGAATGTGCGGACGAAATTATAAAAAAAGTCAGTAGCTCTTTCAGCTACTGGCTTTTTCTTTTGGATTGGTATTTCGTGATATAGTAAAGACTACTAGTAAAAAGTAATTTTTTGGAGGAACATACATTGGATTTTTATGCTTTAGAAAATATCTTTAAAAAGAAGAAAATAAATTCATTTCTCATATTTCAACATGGTGAACTTACTACAAATTACTACAAAACAGAAGAATGTGCACAGACTTTATACAAAATTAATTCTATCACAAAAAGTATCGTATCAATTTTAATCGGTATTGCCATTGATAAAGAGTATATAAATGATATACATACACCTATAACAAAATGGATTCCGAATGTACCAAAGGAAAAGGCGGAACTGACCATATATCATTTGTTAACGATGACAACTGGTGAAGATTGGAAGGAGTTTGGAAACGGAGTTGTATTTCCAAATGATTTTGTGGAGTCAAGAAATTGGATGGACTATATTTTAAGGACACCAGTGATTGACGAACCAGGAACAAAAATGAACTATAATTCAGGTTCTTCGCATCTGTTAAGTTATATTTTACAAGCTGCCACAGGGATGACGACAGAACAATTTGCAAAAACATATCTATTTGAACCATTACATATTTTCGATTATGAATGGCAACAAGATCCACAAGGAATTTACGTTGGCGGGTTTGGTATGAAAATGAAGTCAGAAGACCTGTTGAAATTAGGCCTATTATGTTTGCAAAATGGAGACTGGGATGGAAAACAACTTGTATCTTCAAGTTGGATTGAGCAATCTCATTTGCCTCGATTTACAACCTATGAACACGTAGGATCATATGGTTTTCACTGGTGGGTGTTAGATCAACAAACATGTAACATGCCATACCATACATATTTTGCGATGGGGTATGGGGGACAGTATATTTTGATTGTGCCACAATTAGAGCTTGTTGCAGTAATAAGTAGTCAAATGCCGAAGCGTGGGTTAGTACCGTTAAAGTTATTTATTCAGCACTTACAAGAGTTTGCATAAACTCTTGTTTTTTTATATGAATATAAAGTTAAATGAATATAAGGAGAGGAAATTGTAGAAGTGAAACCTCCATATTTCTTTATCCTGCTATTCGCGGGCAGTAATACCCCCACCTCAGAATTCAGCAAAAAGCAAAGAGGCTTGATGGGGGGAAAACGGCCCATAAAATCCTGATTGGTTCAACTAATAATTAGCGGCGGATGCCCCCGCTTTTATTTAATGTTGGGGATTTGGCTCGAAAATAAAGTCAGAATATTTATTGAAAGAGGTGTGATATGAAGAAATTGAAATATTTGATAGGGTTACTTTCCATCTTACTATTAACATCATGTGACATATCAAATGAAGAAATTGAAAAGAAAGCGCAAGCATATATGAAGTCTCAATATGGAATCCCTATTAAACTAGTAGATGTTGAAATAGTAGGGGATGTAAAAGAGATGTTTGGTCCAAGTTTAAGGGAAGCGACAGTTCAACAAACAGAAGCGCCGCATATTCAGTTTAAACTTTTTGTTGAAGGAGAATTTTCTCCTGCAGTAACAAATGATAATTATAAAATTAAAAAAGATGCTTATGAAATACAAGAACAATTTAAAGAATATGCAGCGAAAAATGTAAATAGTAGTTTATTTACATTTGAAAAAATAGACTCTAGTGATGTTCTGTTGGACAAAGAAACTGTATCAACTGCAAAAAAGAAAAATCCCAATAGCTTTTTAAACATCGTATTAAAAAGTAACGAATTGCTAGACTTTAATAATTCGGTTCATATGGAAGAATTAGCGGCAATGGCACAACAGACTAAAAGCTTTAATCAAACGATAAAACAAAGCAATTTTATTATTGAAGACATGAACATTATTTTACCAGGTGTTGATGACGACCTATTAAATCATCTTGTAGTAGACTATTTATTAACTGCTGAAGATGCGAAAAAGACTCTTGAAAAAAGAGAGGACTACATGAGAATTTTACAAAACGTTAAACAAAATGAAAAATAATGGATTAAAAGAGACATTTATTTTGGTTTGAATTTCCTTCAGCTTTTGAACTTACTTTTAAATTCTTCACCTAATAAACGCAATTCTTTTTGTGTTATATCATCGAGTTTAGACATAAAATGGGTCATCCTTCCATGCTTTATGCATGGAAGGATGACCCATTTAGGTGGAAATTATTCATTTTCTTAAGTTGATGGCTATGAGCTCTAAGCTGGCTTTTTTTTACATTTATCTGACTTTTGAAAGAACAAAACTGAATTATATATTAAATATACAATTTGTCCACTATTTTATGAGTGATATCCAATTTAACATTTCATCTTGATGTTTTCTGAAACGTAATTTTTAAAAAACGCTCCGTCTTCGTATCAAACTCCACATCCACAAAAACACCGTACTCTTTTCCGTTTTCTCGTAACCATAACTTAAACTTTTCGGTTGTTATACTTACCGTTTTCGGTTTTCTTCCTATATGAAGATAATCAATAATTTGTGCCTTTGGGTATTTTTCTTTCGTTTTTTCTACTGCAAGTTTTCCCCATTTTGCATATGGCGGTTGGGCATGAACGATGGGTGGTTGTGTATATAAACTGAAATATGCTGTAAGAAATGTGAATCCTAATAAGAAACATGTAAGAAAACGCTTCATAATAAACTCCTTTTACCATTTTCTCGTAGTGTTTACATGATGCTCAAATCATATAAGTTTGGATTTTTTTGTCTTCCTTACATAAAATCGCTTTATTTACAAAAAATAACCGAGAAATCATTGCTGGATCTAAGGAGGTAAATGTATGCGTCGTAAAACAGTTTTCAAAGTACCGATTTTACTCGTTTTAATCGGGTTATCTTTGATCGTAAGTAGTGGGCAAATACAAAATGTACAAGCGTTTTCCAATCAAGTCATTCAAAGAGGAGCTTCTGGAGAAGATGTCATTGAATTACAATCTCGGCTGAAATATAACGGATATTATAAAGGAAAAGTAGACGGGGTATTCGGCTGGGGTACATATTGGGCACTGCGCAACTTTCAACAAAGGTTTGGTTTGCCTGTCGATGGATTAGCGGGTACAAAGACAAAACAAATGCTTGTTAAAGCAACAAAATATGAGAAACCGACTGGTGGACAAAGTAATAAGCCACCCCAAAATACAGGTTCAAATGTACCGAATGGTTATTCACAAAATGACATTCGATTAATAGCGAACGCTGTGTATGGTGAATCACGTGGTGAACCGTATATTGGACAAGTTGCCGTGGCGGCAGTTATTTTAAATCGTGTTACAAGTCCGTCTTTTCCAAATACAATATCGGGCGTTATTTTTGAACCACGTGCGTTCACGGCGGTAGCAGATGGGCAAATATATTTGACCCCGAATGAATCTGCAAAAAAAGCAGTGTTAGATGCGATAAATGGCTGGGATCCAACAGGAAATGCCATTTATTATTTCAATCCAGATACTGCAACTAGTAAATGGATTTGGAGTCGTCCCCAAATTAAAAAAATCGGTAAACATATTTTCTGTAAATAGAGTGGAGGTGAAAAAATGTTACGAGGTATTGTAATTGTATTGTTAACAATTGGTGTAGTTGGAACAGGTTATTGGGGTTATAAAGAGCATCAGGAAAAAAATGCGGTGCTGATTCGAGCAGAGAATACCTATCAGCGTGCATTTCACGATTTAACATATGAAGTAGATTTACTGCATGATAAAATTGGAACAACTTTGGCGATGAATTCACGTACGTCTTTATCACCAGCACTAGCAGATGTATGGCGTTTAACATCGGAGGCTCGTTCTGATGTTGGTCAATTACCTTTAACATTAATGCCGTTTAATAAAACCGAGGAATTTTTAGCGAACATCGGTGATTTTAGTTATCGAGCTGCAATCCGTGATTTAGAGAAAGAACCGTTAAATGATCAAGAGTATAAATCGCTGCAAACTTTATATTCCAATGCAGCTAATATTCAAGATGAACTCAGAAAAGTACAGCATAGTGTTTTAAAAAACAATTTACGCTGGATGGATGTAGAGCTAGCGCTAGCATCAAATCGTGATCCGGCAGATAACACCATTATTGATGGGTTTAAAACCGTTGAAAAAAATGTAACGTCCTACGCTTCCAAAGATTTTGGCCCGACCTTTACAAGCTTACAAAAAGAGAAAAAAGGTGGATTTGAAGCAACAGGAAAACAGATTTCAAAAGATGAAGCAGCCAATATTGCTAAATCCTTTTTAAATTTAAAAGGCAAGGAAAAAGTAGAAGTCAAGAAAAGTGGAAAAGGAGCAAAAGAATCCTTTTACAGTGTGACAATTCAAGATCCAGAAACAAAAAATGAAATTCACATGGATATTACAGGAAAAGGCGGATATCCAATTTGGGTTATGAATAATCGGGAAATTAAAGAACAAAAAATTAGTTTAAATGATGCAGGAAATAAAGGATTGGCTTTCTTAAAAGAACATAAGTTTACCAATATGGAGCTATACGATAGTTCACAATATGATAACATCGGTGTATTTACGTATGTTGTGAATGAAAACAACGTACGCATTTATCCAGAAGCAATTCAAATGAAAATAGCTTTAGATGATGGATCAATTGTTGGTTTTTCTGCGAAAGAATATTTAGCGTCGCATCAAAAACGAACCATTCCAACTGCAAAATTGTCTGTTTCTGATGCGAGAACGAAAATTAATCATGATGTGAAAGTGATGGAAGAGCGGCAGGCCATAATTGTCAATGACTTGCATAAAGAAGTGCTATGCTATGAATTTGTTGGCACATTAGGAAAAGATACGTACCAAATCTTTATCAATGCAAATGATGGAAGAGAAGAAAAAGTGAAAAAGATGCAATCGGTAGAAAAAATTTATGATTAAACACAATGATAAAGTGGTGAGAATGATGAAATTTCTTATATACATGGTAATGCTTTGCTTGGCGATGACAGGTTGTAGCGTAGGTAAAAAAAATAATGATACGGAAAACGCGCAACAAAAAAATGTTTCCATGAAAAATGTCGGTTATACAAATGAAAAAACGAAACCGAATGAAAAAGTTGCTGACCATTTAGCTGATATCGCTTCTAGAATACCAGGCGTAAGAGATGCGACGGCGGTAGTGGTAGGTAAATATGCGGTTGTAGGCATTGATGTAAAAGCAAAACTGGATCGTACTCGTGTAGAATCTATTAAGTATTCTGTCGCGGAAAGTTTAAAACACGATCCAAAGGGTGCCAATGCAGTTGTTGTGGCTGACGTTGATACGTATGAGCGATTAAAGCAGATAGGAAAACAAATTAGACATGGAAAAACCGGTGAAGGCATTCTTGATGAACTTGCTGCAATTGTTGGTCGTGTAATGCCGCAAGTACCAAATGATATGATAGAAAATAAAGAAACAAATCCATTAAAAGAAAATGATAAACAACTGCCTAAAGGTGAAGAAAATGAATTGAAAAAAGAGCAAGAGGATCAATCAAATAAGCATCTTCAAAGATAAAAAATGTCCCGTGTTGCATAGCACGGGATGTTTTTTTTTATTGTAAATATTCAGTTTATTAAAAAGGAAATATATGGTTTAATTATACTTATGGAGGGAAGTTTTAATTATGAAAAATAATAAATTTCTCATCGTTTGTTGTTTGGGTATGAGCTTATTAATTGGTATGACAGCTTGTGATCAGAAGAAAGAAGTAAAGAAACAAACAGCAACTTCGTCAACTGTAATGGAAAAAAAGGGGACAACCCCAATTAATATAAAATTGTTTTCTCAAATAAATGAGGGAATGTCATATAACGAAGTTAAAGAACTAGTGGGGTGTGAAGGAGACTTACTAACAGAATATGGAGAGAAAAATGCCGCTAATTATCAACAAACTTTTGCTTGGAAAGGCAATGCCCCGCAATCATTTGCCGAGATTACTTTTTCAAAAGGAAAAGTGCGTTCTAAAACGCAGAGAGGTTTAGCGTCATAATGAGAAGAAATGGGGAAATGAAAATGAAATCACATATAGAAAACCTTCAATTAGTTCCTTACGAGGAAAAATATAAAGAAATGATACAAGCATTTACTTTACCTAGTGAACAAGTACAATTTACAGCAAACCCAAGTGAGTTACTAAAAAAAGCAAAAGAAGATTCTACTCACAATGTTGTTGTAATTTTAGCAAATGATAAACCTGTAGGGATTTTTGCACTACAATGTGGTGAAAGGGTGAACGAGTACACAAATAATGGGAATGCTTTACTCTTAGTTGCTTTTTCCATCAATTACGATGAACAAGGAAAAGGATATGCTAAACAAGGATTAACGTTACTACATAATTTTGTAGCGTCTTATTTTCCAGAGAAAAATGAAGTTGTATTAGCGGTGAATGAGAGAAATATTCCTGCTCAGAAATTATATTTAAAAGTGGGATTTGAAGATAGAGGACAACGGAGAATGGGACCGATTGGACGGCAACTTGTTTTATATTTACCTTTGAAAAAAATAAGGGGGTAGTTTGTTCAGCCACTAGTGTGGATTGTTTTATTATCAACACCTAAATTCAAAAAAACTTTTAAAGTAAAAGGCGGCACATGTTTCACTTTATATGAAGTGTTATCCATTCATGACATGCTAGAAGAATTAGAACGCGTATGTGAAAAATACGAAACCGAAAAAGAAAGCATTTTATCATAATTTTATTGAAATGCCTTAGTAGAACCAATAATATACGTAAAACAATATACTAGTTATAATGATAAATATTTTGTAGTGAGTAGAAAGATATAGATGAAAGCGACGTTTTTTGCTTTAATCTATCTTTTTTACTACAACAAGCATTGATAAAATCTTATTCAATGACATGGGCAGTTTAGTTGAATGGTGAAAAATAGTAAAATTAAGTATGTATCATAGTATTTACTGAGATTTACGCAACAACAAATAAAAATCCATTTCATTCGAATAAGAGAGGTGCAAAAATGACTATTTATTTTGCATTATTACGAGGTATCAACGTAGGAGGACATAAATTAATTAAAATGGCGGAATTAAGAAATTTATTTGAAACGATAGGCTTAGGAAGTGTACAAACATATATTCAAAGTGGGAATGTCTTGTTTGAATCAGAAGAGTCAGCAGACTTGTTGAGCCAAAGAATAGAGCATGAGATTAGCAGGGTTTTCGGTTTTACAGTTCCTGTTATTCTAAGAACAGAAATGGAACTGGCACAGATTATTAGGAATTGTCCATTCCAGGCAGGCGCATTGTTGGAAGGAGAGAGCGTGCACATAGCTTTTTTAGCTGAAGCGCCTTCCCAAGAAGGAATTAACCATGTACTTAGCTTTAGGAGTGAAGTGGAAGAGTGTCGTATTGAAGGTAAAGAGGTATACCTCTTTTTCCGTCAAAGTATCCGGAATTCCAAGTTAGCGGCTCATCTCCAAAAGTTGAATGTCCCGGCAACATTACGTAACTGGAGAACAATCAATAAGCTTAGTACAATGGCGCAGGCAATGAGAGATTGATGTAACAAAGATGAGCAATGCAAGAAAGTATATTTTTAGGGGAAGTAAGCAATTCTGAAACTGTAGGGCAAGGTTGTGTCCAAACAGTATAAATGACGCCTGTGGAGAGTATGTAAGACTGCTTGGGTAACCCCCAAGCAGCAACACTCTATGAAACAGGAAGCCCCTTCGTCAAACAACTCGTAAGAGTGTTAAGGAGGGGTCATTCACGAGTAAACCCCACATTTGATGATCGAGAACCATTATATGCTTATGTATTTTCTATAGGATGTACGTTGTATGTACCACCTAAGTTTATGTCAAACATATTTTATAAAAGAATGAGTAATTCATGTTAGTACATATAAATATTGTTATTTTTCTACTGCATCTAACGTATCATTTACTAAAAGGATTTTATGCTGCATTGAATTTTCAGGTTATGATTCGCATATATTTGGAACGAATGTCAGATAAATTCAGGGGGGTAAATATGTCCGTAATTTTAAAAGCTGGTGCAGACGCTGGGAATAATGGATTAAAGTTAATGGTAAAAGGGCAAAAACCTATTTATATTCCAAGTATTTATTCACTATATATTGGAGAATCAACAGGGTTATTAGATGAAGAAGATGTTTTAATTTCTGAATTAGAAAAAAACATTGATGTAACAATCAGTTCCCCATCATTAATGTTAAATAACATCCGTTATATTGTGGGAGAGAAGGTAATTCATGATCAGTTGAAAGGAACAGAAATAGAGAAGAAATCCAACAAATCTACGGATGAACTCATGGTTCTTACAATTTTATCTGGATTGGCTGTTAGTGCTATGCGACATAATCCAAATTCGAATCATATCAATATTCGATACGATTTATCAGTAGCACTCCCAATGCAGATTATCACACCAGAAATAGCAGGAGAAAATGCGAAGCGTTATATGGGAAGTCATAAAGTCATTTTTCATTATCCAAACGGCAGAGATGTAACAGTTAATATTACAGTGGAGTTTTGTAAATGTTTGCCGGAGGGAGCATCTGGTACGTGGGGAATTGTATATGACGAAGATGGTAATGCGGTTAAACATAAAGTGGAAGATGCAAAAGATAAAGTTACTGAAATTGATTTTGTTGAAAAAACATTATTATCTTTTGATATAGGTGCGGGTACAACGGAAGAAGTTGTTTCATATGGAATTAATTTTAAGCCGCAATTAAGTAAAGGTTTATCATACGGGGTAAAAGAACCGTTATTACAAATCATTACAAGATGGAACCGGAAAAATCCGACTAAAACGATAGATAGTATTACGGAATTTAATGAAATTTATTTGAATCCGAAGCATCCACGACATGATATGCTAGTAGAAGAATCGCAACAAGCTCTTCTAGGCTTAGCTGCGCGAGTCGCTACGGATATTATAAATAAAATTGATGATATGAAGGATGATCCTTACGTATTTATATATGGTGGAGGAGCAGTTATGCTAAAAAATAGCCTGCAACTCATATTAAAGCAAAAAGGCCGTTTAAAAAATGTAAAGTTCTTAGATGATCCATTATTTACAAATGCGCGTGGTTTATTAGTTTATACATGTTCTCCTCGATATAGAGAGCATAAGCAAAAAGAACTAGGATTTACGAATTTAACAATTAGTTAGTTGGTGTAAGTATGCGACGTAAACGGTATAAACGTGGTGATAGGATAAAGATTAATTTAAATAAATATGCTTCTCCTGAACTCATTTCCTGGATTAATAACCAATCAGATATAACAAAGCTCTTTTTATATGGGATTCAACAATTGTATAAACAAGTGGGAGACATAGATGTCGCTAAAGTTTTGCCGAACAACCATGTTTTTTCCTTACATGTTGAAACAGCTTCTTTACTGAAAATTGAAGTGAATCCTTTAAAAGAATTCAAATCTATTGAGAAAGGATCTTCTAAGTTATTGGAACAAAAGGTTTGGAAGACCCTTGATCGGATAGACTGTCCATATTTTTAGAAATATACGAGAGAATTTCCCTGCGGACTACTCACCATTTTAAGCAAGTTAAATGGTGAGTAGTTTTACAAATTTGAATTCAGTTTAAAGGAAAAGTATTTCCAATCTAAATGTAAGGAATCTACATCTATTTATTATTACATAAAAATATATGAAAATAGATGTTTGTTACATACAAATGAATGGAAGGAATGTTATGGAGTTAATGTTTTATTATTTGTAAAAATGATTGTGTATTTATTAGTATAGAATACAAGGGAGGGATAAAACTTGAAGGCAATAATAATCGATCAATATGGTGGAATAGAACAAGTCAACTATCCCCACTTAAACGCTAACGCGTTTTGAAGTGGGGGCTTGTAAAAAAGCCCTGGTTGTCTAGCCTCAGCCTTTTGTAGACTACGTTCGTAGGTTACATACCCAAGAATAATTCCCTAGTTCTTGGCTCTATGGTGGCGCTGTAACAGTTCTGGTTGGGAAGGAACGGTCAACCACAAGCCTTCTTTTATAAGAAGTTACTAACACCTACAAACAAGGTGAAAGCGTTTGGACAAATAGGATTCGTGACAGGATTTACAGGGAAGATAGGGACTTCTTTCGGGAAGTACGTTAAAGTAAGATAAAAAAAGATAATTAGGACATCCTTTAATCCCAGTTTTAAATTAGAAAAATTTTCAGACGTGGCGGTTCACTCCTAGAATTGTGACCATACTCGTACTTCGGTTGAACCCCCATCATCTTACATAAAGCAAGTAAATACAAAAGCTGGTGGAACATTCCAATTCGTTTTTTTTACCTCAATATTTGTAAAGAAAGAGCGGAAAAATTGTTGTTTAAGACGTGTATATTGGAAAGTAATAAATTTTCCATCCTTCCCTAACACTTCTTTTGTTACCTGTAATATCTTTTTAGAAGTATCCAGGGATAAACTGGTAAAGGGTAATCCGGAAATAATATAATCTACTTGGGTAATCTTATATTGCTGAACATACTTTTCCGTATATTCGGCAGAATCATGAATAATGTACACATTTTTCATGCCCGCATATTTGTCTTGAAGTATATGGTGAAATTGTTCATTATTCTCAATGATTAGCAATACTGTTTCATTATTTTTATGTTGAATGAGCTGTTCCGTAAACACTCCGGTTCCTGGTCCATACTCAATAATGCATTTTGCTTGTTCAAAATTAATAGGAGATACCATTTGTTTTGCAAGTTGCTTAGAACTTGACAATACTGCTCCTACAGTTCGTGGATGTTTTATATATTCGCTTAAAAAATGTAGTACATGCATAGTTTTCTTCCTCTTTCCTTGTAGGATACAAGGTATACTCTACTAAAAAAATATTAAAATACGATGAGAAAAATATAAGATATTCTTAATGTCCCCCTAAATACAAAAAAACTTATCCCAAAAAATACATTTTTTAATACCGAATGCAACATAATGTTTATTATGTTGCATTAAGAAGCCTTGGATTTTATAGAATCCAAGGCTTCTTAATGGTTGATAATGATGTCTTATGTTAAGTAGATAGGGGAGGCTGAGATAATGGTACAATTATTGATAAATCCAATGTTTTTGGTTTTAATTCTTTTTCCGGTTCGGGTGCAAAAAATCTCTGAAACTTGGACATAATGATATGATTATCCTACAAAAGGTGTGTAATCAGTATGTCTGAAGAAAATTTATTTAACACTCTATCCGAAAGAATTCTCCTTCCTCAAGCGTGTGCAGGGCGATAGCCCAACGTTAGGTGGGAGATGAATTTGGGTTTGGCACAACCAAAAGATTTTTGATAAACTAGACACATGAAGTTCTTTGATAACTTGATATATAAGGTTGCAGGAAGAAAACACAGTGCGAAAACCAAGCCGTTCGGTTCCTGCGTAAAATATCAACCGTAAAAAAGAACGTCCAAGCGTTGGACATCTAGGGGTGGAATAACCCGAAGTAACGCTCAGGGAGACGAAAGGTTGCTTTCGTCGTGGAACTGAGAAGCTCCCACTTCAAAATTCATTAGAATTTAAGTGGGGGTAGTTCACACGGAAACATTATCAACCTTTTATCATTGTTTAAAATGTGTTATAAACTTGTTCACAGGTTGCGGTTGTTGGTTGAAAAAAACAGTGTTTTTTATAACGTCCTACAAAAGGCTGATTATACCACTGTTGAGGACAATCACCTGGTGGCCTAAAATACCACAAACTAAATTTTCCAGGCCAGTGTCTCTCTCCCTTGATAGCTCGACGGGCTAAGCGTTTTTCACTTTCCCTTGCTCTTTGATAGAAATAACCATGCGTAACAGCTTCAAATGCATGTTCTTGGAAAACCATTTGTCGAATGGTACGAAGTCCTTTAAAATCCGAACAATTTGCTCTTACTCGATTAATTCCTACATTCCCGACGAGCAACATACCCTGAGTCCCTTCTCCTTCGGCTTCCGCCCTGAGTAATCTTGCTAAGAGCGCGATATCTGCATCCGTAGCATTAACAACTGCCATGACTTCACCTCCATTATATTTTCCCCTCGATAATATTGATTGTTAGTTAGGATAATGACCTTTTTACATAATATGGGTTATATCTACGGAGTATGAAAGAAAAGTTAATAGCTTATTACCATGAATTGGGATAAATGATGATAAAAAATAATAAAAGCACAGTAACAATTTGTTTCTGTACTTTTTAATGGGACTACCTCCAGATATGTCCAAGGTATTGAGATTGTTGATAAAATTGCACATAAAACATTTTTTCATACAAGCTGAAAGACAAGCGTCTTTTGCTGATGGCAGGAGAGGAAAGCAACGGCTGCACATATCAGTACATAAATGGATGGTACTATAATGACCCTGGATATAATCTCAAGTTTTATCTCTCCAAAATTGAAAATTACACGAGTTTTTAATAATTATTCGTAAGCATGCGAAGAGATGGAGAGAAGTAGAGAGTACAATGATTTTTAACTAATGATATAATATTAGTAGATGAAAGACTAAGAAAAGCAGGTGAATCTTTTTTGTTTACAAAAGCACAAGAATTTTTAGCGTCCTATTTTGGTTACTCATCATTCCGCAGAGGACAGGATGAGACAATTAAAAATGTATTGGATGGAAAAGATACCGTTTGTATTATGCCAACAGGCGGTGGTAAATCGATTTGTTATCAAATTCCAGCATTAGTATTTGAGGGGACGACATTAGTTATCTCGCCACTCATTTCACTTATGAAGGATCAAGTGGATACGTTAGTACAAAATGGTATTTCAGCTACTTATATTAATAGTTCTATATCGATTACAGAAGCAAATCAACGTATTCAATTAGCGAAGCAAGGTCATTATAAATTGTTATATATTGCACCAGAGCGTTTAGATTCAATTGATTTTATCGATCAATTAATCGATATGAACATTCCAATGATTGCGATTGATGAAGCACATTGTATTTCACAATGGGGTCATGATTTCCGCCCGAGTTATTTACATATCCATCGAATTTTAGATTATCTTCCAACGAAACCGCTTGTTCTTGCATTAACTGCAACAGCAACACCGCAAGTGCGTGAAGATATTTGTAGTACGCTAGAAATCGATCAAAGCAATACAATTATGACGACCTTTGAACGAGAAAATCTATCTTTTTCTGTTGTAAAAGGACAAGATCGCCATTCTTTTTTAGCGGACTATATTCGCCAAAATAAAAAGGAATCCGGGATCATTTATGCAGCGACTCGAAAAGTTGTCGATCAGCTGTATGAAGATTTATATAAAGCGGATGTATCGGTCGCGCGTTATCACGCGGGCATGAATGATCATGATCGTAATGAACAGCAAGAGCTATTTTTACGTGATGAAGTAAGTGTTATGGTAGCTACATCAGCTTTCGGTATGGGGATTGATAAATCGAATATTCGTTATGTTATTCATTATCAGCTTCCTAAAAATATGGAAAGTTATTATCAAGAGGCAGGCCGTGCTGGTCGTGACGGATTAGATAGTGAATGTATTTTGCTGTATGCTTCACAAGACGTGCAGGTGCAGCGCTTTTTAATTGATCAATCTACAGGAGAATCAAGGTTTTCTAATGAACTAGAAAAGCTGCAAAACATGACGGATTACTGTCATACGGAACAATGCTTACAATCATTCATCTTGCAATATTTTGGTGAAGAGCCGAAAGAAGACTGCGGACGCTGCGGCAATTGTACAGATGAACGTGAAAGCATTGATGTAACGAGAGAATCACAAATGGTATTATCTTGTATGATTCGAACAAATCAACGTTTTGGGAAACAAATGATTGCCCAAGTATTAACAGGATCTAAAAATAAGAAAGTGATTGAATTTAACTTTCACACATTACCAACTTACGGTCTTTTATCGAATCGTAGTGTAAAAGAGGTCAGTGAGTTTATTGAGTTTTTAATTTCAGAAGAACTCATTGCGGTAGAGCATGGAACATATCCAACGTTAAAAGTAACCGCAAAAGGAAAAAGTGCATTGCTTGGTAATGAAGCAGTCCTACGAAAAGAAAGAGTGGAAACGAGACAAATTGTGGGAGATCATCCATTATTTGAAGAGCTGCGCAATGTTCGTAAAGAAATTGCACAAGGAGAAGGTGTACCACCGTTTGTTATTTTCTCTGATCAGACGTTAAAAGATATGTGTGCGAAAATGCCACAAAGTGATGGCGAGTTACTACAAGTAAAAGGGATTGGGGAACATAAGCTTGCCAAATATGGCTCTCAATTTTTACAAGCAGTAATCGACTTTATTGAAAAAAATCCGGATTATGCGGAAAATCTTAAGACAGAAATTGTAACGGAACGAAAGCAGTCAGCAAAAGCATCGAAAAATTCTCATCTTGAAACGTATGAAATGTACAAAAAAGGCGAAGAGCTTGATGCGATTGCGAAAGAAAGAGGACTGTCTCGTCAAACAGTTGAAAATCATTTGATTCGAAGCTTTGAAGAAGGAATGGAAGTAGATTGGGCAAGCTTTGTGCCAAAAGAATATGAATCTCTCATTGAAGCAGCTGTGAAAAATACAGAAGGTGGCTTAAAGTCCATGAAGGAACAACTTCCCGGTGCTGTGAGTTATTTTATGATCCGAGCTTATTTGCAAATACGAAAATAAGAAAGTGTTAAGGGGATAGGGGATATGCACTATGTTTTTGTGTATGGCACACTAAGAAAAAATGAAACAAATGCTCATTATTTGCAAGACTCAACATGTATCGCAGCAGAAGCATGGACTTATGGAAAACTATTTGATACGAACGATTATTATCCCGCAATGATTCTGTCTAGAGATGAAAAAGTATATGGAGAAGTGTATGAAGTAAGCGATATTATACTAAAAGTATTAGATGAACTAGAAGAGTATACAGGAAACCCAGAAGAGGATTTATACGACCGAATTACACAATCGGTTTATTTAGAAAATAGAAGTATCATGGCATATGTATATGTAGCTCAGGGAGAGGGAATGTTACAACATCATATTATTTCTGGTGATTGGGTGAGTTACCGGAAATCCTCTAATTAAAACAAATCAAGTCGGTTCATTTACAATATGGATGTTAGAAAAGTAACAAGATGCAAAAAGGAAAATTTTATTTTATAATAATTGAGAATTAAAAGTATAGATCATAAAGGTGTTAGGAGGTGTAAGTATGGCAAGTAAGATTAGATTGCCAGAATCTGCAGCGTCTCATGCAAAGCCTAGTATTAGAAAGGCGATACTTTGCATGGGGTAGACTATAATTCAAAATAAATCGCCCAAATAAGCTTATATCATTTCTAATATTTGGCTTTGCACCTTATTTCCATGAAAAAAAGAATAAGGGGCTAGCAGAAATGAAATATGTAAAAGCAACGACTATTTTACCCGAAAAGCTAATAATAGAAATTCAAAGATATGTTCAAGGAGAAACAATTTATATTCCTAAAACAGAAACAGCGTATCATAAATGGGGTACACGTTCTGGAGGAAGAAAGTTAATTGATGACAGAAATAAGGCCATTAAAAGTGCATTTAAAAATGGTGTAACGATTCATCAATTAGCTGAGGACTATTTCCTCTCCTTAGAAACAATTAAGAAAATCGTTTATTCTAAATAAATAAGACTGAGGACTGTAGTGGTATTATCCCTTTTAAGTAGACAGTGTAAAAAGACTACATTCTTAATGTGGAATGTTACACTATACTTGGAGGGGATATTTTTATGGCGAAAAAAGGAACAACATTCCGAAAATATACAGAGGCGTTTAAATTGAAAGCTGTACATTTGTATGAAAATGGCGGACGGAGTTATGATGCAATTGCTGAAGAACTAGGAATGACAAGTGCTACACCATTGAAAATGTGGGTAAAGCAAATTCGTAATGGTGAATCTGTTACAGATAAAAGAAACACATATCTTTTGAGTACTAATGGTTGCTCACAACAGAAGTTTCAAAGTGTAGAAGAAGAGCGTGATTATTTAAAAGCACAAGTAGATTATTTAAAAAAGCAGTATCCAAATCTACATGGGGAGGGAAAATATCAAAAGTAAATCGTTTTCGTATACTTCATAAGCTACGTAAGATATATCCATTCAGGTGGCTAATTGAAATCGCGCAGGTATCCCGTTCGGGATATTATAAATGGTGTCGTACACACCAAAAACGCAAGATTCGTAAACAACAAGAACACATTTTAAAGGAACATATCATGGCGATTCATCGATCCTATCCTTTTTATGGTTATCTTCGCATACAAGTAGCACTTAGAAAAGAAGGGGTTTGTGTGAATCATAAACGTGTATATCGTTTAATGAGAGAACTAGGTATCAAATCTGTAATCCGAATCAAACGACGTTACTTTGGTACGAAGCCATCCGTTTTATATCCAAACCATGTAAATCGAAAATTTAAAACTGATAGACCTAACCGTATTTTTGTTACGGATATTACTTATTTATCCTGTCAAAATCGATTTTATTATTTATCTGTTATCCAAGATCTTTACAATAATGAGATTGTATCTTGGAAATTGTCTCATCGACATGATGTCTCTTTAGTTATAAATACAATAGATGAACTTGCACGGAAAAGGCCGATCCAAGACGCTATCCTGCATTCTGATCAGGGTTTTCAATACACTTCTAAGAACTATTCCCAATGTATAAAGGCTTACAATATGATAGGAAGTCATTCCCGTAAGGGAAATTGTTTAGATAATGCTTGTATCGAATCTTTCTTTTCTCATTTAAAAACAGAGACATCTTATTTTTCAGGGTGCCATTCAAAAGAACAATTGATCCAAGCTATTGAAAAATATATATGGTTCTACAATAATAAACGATTTCAAAAGAAATTAAACCAGTGTGCCCCGATTGAATATCGAAACACACTGGTAGCTTAGTCTTTTTCTGACTGTCTACTTGACAGGGGTAAGACCAGTAGCACTGATAATCTTATACATTATCAGTGCTTTTTATATGTAGAGTTTGTTTCTAACTCATCTTCTACATTTCATAAAATTACCTAATCGTATAAAGTGAAAAGGAATGAACAATACCGTTTGGAGTGAATGTGCTATTCTTCAGTTTGGGATAAGCGGCTACAAAATATTTTCATTCACAGCAGTTTCTAGAATGAATACTTCAGTGATAGTTCAAAGCGGTGATATCAATTGGATACTGCAACATATATATTCCACTATATATGATGGAAAATAAGAATTCTTACGAGGAGTGATAAAAATGAAACCCTTTATCAGAAGTGATCAGTATAACTTTATAAAGTTTCAAACACAAATTCTAATAAATGGTCACGCAACTTCGAACGATATGGATGTGATTCAAGCACTCAAATCTCTTGCAATAGAAAAAGTATTACATTTGTTTGAAGACATCAGCGATGAGCAAAAACAGTTAATAAACAGCATCCTTACAGTACAAAATAGAGAGGATGCGGAGGCATTTCTATCGCAACTAAGTCCGTATGTAATTCCTTTTCAAGAAGTCACACAGCAAACGTTAAAAAAATTATTCCCTAAAGCAAAGAAACTAAAGCTTCCCTTATTAGAAGACATGAATCTGAAAGAGATTTCTTACTTGAGCTGGATTGATATGGGATCAAGTAGAAAATATATTATAGCTCAGCACGGAAATAAGCTTACAGGTTTACACGGTACGTTTCAAAGTATCAACAAAAAAGGAATTTGCGCACTGTGTAACGGTCATGAAGAAGTGGGAATGTTCATGTCTGAAATAAAAGGTGCTGTACAAGGTACGTTTATTAAAAGAGGGAACTATATTTGTCAAGATAGTGAAGCATGTAATCATAACATAATCAAACTCGATAAATTACATGATTTCATGGAGCGACTTAGAAAGTAAGAGGTTGTTAAAGACTTATATATTGAAACAGCGGGGACAAAGTGTAACAAAAAAGGAAGCCATTCTGTAGAGTAGCTTCCTTTTTTACATTTTCCATTACTGAAGTTTCCTGAAACGTTCATCACTGACAGAACGTCGGCTGTTGATACTTTCATATTGTTCCAATGAGAAAGAATACGTTTTTTCGATGATTGTAATATCATTCGTTGTGTACAGTTCCTTCATTAAGAAGATAACACTCTCTGCCTTTTTGTTATGGTTTAGAAAACTCTTATCTATTGACTTTACAATTGTATTTTTTATAAAATTATAGTTCGACTGAAAATTTCGAGCGAATAGGAGGGAATCATCGAAATGAACAGCATATATGAACAAGAGCTACAGCGAATGAATGATACTTTATCTAAAATGGATGAGCAATTAGAAAAACTGGAGAAAGTCCCGATCTATTACGGAGAAGATATAAAAGAGCAAGCACTTGAAAGCATGAGAGAGTCAAGTCGGAAAAATCTTCGCATTGGCGTGCAGGAACCATACTTTGGTCGCTTAGATTTTGAAGAAGACGGACAGTTAGAACCAAATCCTATTTACATTGGTAAGGTCGGCGTTTCCGATGAAGATACAATGAAGCCGATTGTTATTGACTGGCGTGCACCTGTTGCTAGTATGTTCTATTCATTTACCGGTGGTGAGGAGCCAGCCTTTTATCATTCACCAGATGGATTAATTGAAGGGAATATTTATTTAAAAAGAAACATTGCTATTCGCAGACGAGAGCTAGAACGTGTTGTTGATACATATGTAAAAGGGAGCAACGATCTATCGCTTGCAGATGATTTTCTTCTGTATCGATTAGGTGAAAATAAAGATAACAAGTTAAAAGATATCGTTTCGACGATTCAAGCGGAACAAAATGATATCATTCGAGCGGAAAAAAATATGCCACTTATAATTCAAGGGGTTGCAGGAAGCGGAAAAACAACGATCGCTTTACATCGCCTTGCTTTTTTAATTTATGAATACCGGGAACAATTGAAAGCGGAAAGAATG
Organism: Bacillus sp. DX4.1; assembly: GCF_030348195.1. Lineage (NCBI taxonomy): Bacteria > Bacillati > Bacillota > Bacilli > Caryophanales > Bacillaceae > Bacillus > Bacillus sp. DX4.1. The sequence goes on from NZ_JAUCFT010000008.1 coordinate 2,453,343, forward strand.
ATTGTATTTGCACCAAACAGTTTATTCCTTGATTACATTTCTAGTGTCCTTCCAGAGCTTGGTGTAGGTGATATTAGCCAAACGACATTTCAGGACTGGGCACTGCAGACACTGAATGATCCAGTGAAAGTGAAAAGTACGGAAACACAATTGGAACAAGCTTTTTCAATAAATCGTGATGAGAAAAAGGTGCTGCTTGGTAAATTAAAAGGAACGATGAAATTCAAATCGTTCATTCAAGAAAGCTGTATTCATTTTGAAAAGAATCTTTTGCCAACAACAGATTTTGAGGCTTGGGACCGAGCGGTTATTAAGATGGATGAAATTAAGAAATGGATTCAAATAGAATATAAACATTATCCGGTGGCAAAAAGACGAGAACGTGTTATCGGACGAATGAAGCGCTGGATTGAAATGGAATTGAAAAAGTTTGAAGGAACGAACGAGAAAAAATTACTGAAAAAAGAAGCAACAAAGAGATTGAATGCTTATATGAAATATTGGCCGAAAATGAGTGCACTGTCATTTTACAGTATGCTTATGAAACAAGAAGATTTGTTAGAAATCTTACCAACGGAACTTGTTCAAGAAACAGCGAAAAACTGCAGAAAAAAAGAAGTTCAATTAGAAGATTTAGCACCGCTTATTTATATTCATCATCATTTAGAAGGAATTAAACTAGGACAGAAATTTCATCATGTTGTCATTGATGAAGCGCAAGACTTCTCTCCATTTCAATTATTCATATTAAAAGAAATGACGCTTGGAAATTCCTTTACGATTTTAGGGGATTTATCCCAGGCCATTTACGATTATCAAGGCATTGAGGATTGGGATGACTTTAAGCAAGTATTTCCAGAATCGGGATACTACGAGTTGACGCGAAGTTACCGTTCTACAAAAGAAATCATTCAGTTTGCAAATGAAGTGATCCGAAGCGCTAAAATACCAGTGGGCCTTGCGACACCTGTTTTCCGTAGCGGTGAGAAAGTGAAAATCGTGTCAGCTGAGAATCAATTTGAATCTATTCTCTCTACACTACAAAAAATGCAAAAAGATAACGTCAAAACTGTAGCGGTTGTAGGAAGAACTGATGCAGAGTGCCGTGATATGTATGAAAAGCTTACAAAGGCGGGTATCTCTGTTAATGTGATAGAAGCCAATCAAAGCAAATATGAGGGCGGTATTTCAGTTGTTCCTGTTTACCTGGCGAAGGGACTAGAATTTGATGCGGTATTGCTTGTAGATGTGGATGAAGCGCATTATAAAGATACGAAGCACGATGCCAAATTATTATATGTAGGATGTACGAGATCCTTGCATGACTTATGGATTTTTTATTCTGGAGAGCGTTCACCGTTACTTCAGAAAATTCCGGATGATTTATATGAGGCTAGAATATAGAAATAGATATATGAATCAAGGGGATTTTCATCGTAATGCATGGGAAAGGCCTCTTGATTTTTTCTTTTATATACTGTTGATTTTGAATATGTACAATAACGGAAAGGAAGAAAAAGCGAATGGATATCATCACAAAAGTTATGAATCAAAAAGATTGGGAAAAAGGAAAACAGACAGGTGAAATCATTGAAGATTCTCTTAGAGAGGAAGGGTTTATTCATTGCTCAAGTTTAGAGCAATCTACTGAAGTTGCAAAGAAATATTTTAGTAATGAGGCGGAAGTAGTACTATTAGTAATCGAGCCAGACCTTGTTAAGGCGGAGATAAAATATGAAGTGGCTTCCAACGGACAGAAGTATCCGCATATTTACGGTGTATTAAATGTAGATGCTGTGGTGAATGTTATAGCATTTCGTAAAGAAAATGGAGCTTTTGTTTTACCAGCTACACTAGATTATAAGTAGAAGAGTAATTTATATAAATACAAATTAAAAAACCGACATAAAACCCTTCTTTTTAGGTGGAAGAGAGCATCCGGCCATGCATAGAAGCGGTCAGATCCTTTTCCTGCCCCATGCCAAGTGAAAACAAAAAGAGAAAACGAGTGCACGTCACCTCTTGTTATCCATAGCCGCGGCTATATGTCGAAAAATCAAAATGGATTTATATAGTTAACCTAATAAAAGGAATTTTGATTTCAGTTATAGAAATATTGAGGGTGGGAAAATGGGATCGAAAAGAGAAGATTTTTATCCATATTACACAGCGATTTGATCGGAAAGATAGCTTCTGATACATCGACTATGTAAAATAGAAGTGTGTATACATAAAAGGAGACAAAATAAATGTTTAAAACAACACGTTCGTATTGTCTATCAAAAAGAAAAGCGACTGAAGATTCTCCAGAGGGGTGGAATGCTACCTGTATGAGAATCAATGATAAAATATTTGCGATTTTAAATAATGAAAAGGAGGATCATGCCTCTATAACATTAAAATGCAATCCAGAGATTGCGCTGCAAGTAAGAGAAGAATACCCTAAGACAATACTACCAGGTTATCATATGAATAAAAAACATTGGAATACTATTTATTTTGACGGGGAGTTAAATCAAGAAGAAATAAACAAAATGATCGATTGGTCTTATGAATTAATATTGCAATCTTTTTCAAAAAAGAAGCAGAAAGAAATTTTGGATTAAAAATAATAAACTCAATTTTTTTCTAACAATCTTGGCGCGACTAAGAAAACGAAAGGAAGATAATAAACATGTCAAAGTTATTACATGAATTATCCAAAACCGGTGGCGGAACGCTCCGTCCTGAAATGTTGGAGCAGGTAAAAATTGTTTCTGGAAAAATTGTCGCTTGCGACCCGCTTATTTTTAATAACAAACCATTTGAGCGGACGATCCAGCCAGGCGCATATCCGGTCGTTGTTTGGTGGCACGAGGAAGAAGAACGGATAGCGGCAGCCGAACTGAAATTATCCAATGCCCAGCCGATTCGTTGGGAGATGGCGATCAAGCTGGGACAGAACGTGAACGAACTGGAAGAGGGGCATATATTCGGTTATCCGGTCGATACGGGGCTAGGCTGTTTCGCTGATGTGGAAGCGATCAATAAGATGGACGAAATGGAAGCAAGATTGGCACGAGAGCTTGGAAATGATTTTATCAGCTTATATGACAACGTTATAGATGATCTGTTGACCGAACATGACGACGTATGGGGAAATTGTATCGTTTGTGAGGATACAGGACTTAATGTGATTATGTTCAGCTCTGGTTACGGTGACGGTTTCTATGCTTCTTATTGGGGGATGGATGAAGAAGGACAGATTGTTTCCCTTGTCACCGATTTTAATGTGTTGTACGAAAAAGAAGAGGATGAAGCTTGAAAATCGGTGAACTTTGAACACTCATAAATAAACAACGCATACTTTGGTTGCAGAGGATGAAGGTAGAGTCATAGGAATGATCGGTTTATATACAGGTATCCTTTATAATAAAGATGAGACATATGCTCGTATCATTGCGCTAATTGTGGACAATCATTCTCGTAATAAAGGCATTGGAAAGCAACTTATACAAGAAGCGGAAAGATGGGAAATTCATAAAGGAGCTAATTCCATTGGATTAAACAGAGGAAATCGTTCTAAGAGAAAAGATGCTCATGAGTTTTATAAGGGTATGGGATGTGAAGAAAAAAGTACGGGGTTTGCGAAAATTTTATTGTAAAAAAAGTATTGTGTGAGGTTTTAGCATGAATGATAAACGGAATAGAGTAATATATGCGATTTTAATAATAGTTGTAATAATTTTAGGATTAAGCTCAAGAAAGATGGCAAATCTGCTCCCAGATGTATTGAATGCATATGTAGGTGACGCTCTGTGGGCGTTAATGATTTTCAGTGGCTTTGGCTTTGTTTTTAGAAGGATGGAGGCAAAGAAAGTAGCTTTAATAAGTATAGTGTTTTGCTATTTAATTGAATTAAGTCAACTGTATCATGCGAATTGGATCGATAATATTAGAGAAACAACATTAGGTGGATTAGTATTAGGATATGGGTTTTTATGGAGTGATTTATTAGCGTATGCGATTGGAATTGGAACAGGTTTAGTAATTGAGCTTTTATTCCGTATTAAACGGAAGTAAAATAATGTGTAATTACTTTTTTTATAGGATGGTTTTTGATGAAATATATAGAAAAAGAATTTACCATACATTTGAAAGAAAAGATAACCAATATAGAGCAAAAATTACAGCATGTTTCTGCTTTCTTGTTGCAAACTTATACACCATTATTTTCTGAAAAAAATATGGAACTTTTTATTGAATTTGAAAAAAAGAATAATAACCCTTTCGATATAGGTTATGAATCTTTAATATTACTAGAAGTAACTGATGAGAATGGAGATATGATTGATTTTTATCAAATTCCAATTTGGGAATGTAAAATGTATTTTTTAGGTCTGCCAATTTCAGTGAAAATTCCTGGAAGCAAGGTCATTGGAGAACTCATTGATGAATCAGAACAAGAAATAGAATTGGAACTTGAGAACCACCTAGAAGAAGTTTTATCGATTTCAGCATGAAAAAGGGGTTGCTGTTTGACTGATGTATTTTAGGGTGTATATATATTTAATATTAAGAAAGGATCAGCTTTGACATACCGAAAGTTGATCCTTTAGTGTATTTTAGTTTGGAAATAATCGTTTAACGCCTTCCTTTGTCCCAATAATTGCATTATGAACCATATTAATAAACAAACCAGTTTCAATTACACCTGTAATTTCTTTTAACAATTGATGTGTTTTAACTGGATTTGTTAAAGGGCTAGGAAAAACACAGTCTAAAATCAAATTCCCATTGTCTGTTATAAAGGGTTCATCATTCTGCAGACGTAATGTAGGTTTGCACCCTAATAATTGAACTCTTTTTACTGTGTGCTCCCAAGCAAACGGCACAATTTCGACTGGAAGGGGAAAGGTACCTAAATCGGAAACAAGTTTTGATTCATCTGCAATGATTATCAATTTTTCGGACGAAGCGGCGACTAATTTTTCGCGAAGAAGAGCACCACCCCCGCCTTTAATTAGCTGTAAGTGAGTGTCAATTTCATCTGCTCCATCAATTGTGAGGTCAAGTTTGTCAACTTTAGATAAGGAAATTAACGGAATAGACAGTTGTTTTGCCAGATTTGCTGTTCTTATAGATGTAGGAACAGCTTGAATAGATAATCCATCCTTCATCAGCTGACCTAATTTTTGTATCGTCCAATATACTGTAGAACCTGTGCCGAGTCCAATTGTCATGCCATCTTTTACATAATTGGCAGCATATTCACCAGCTAAACGTTTTAAGTCCATCGGTATTTCTCCTTATGATTCTGCAGGCCTTGGTCCGGCATCTAACCCTGAGTTTTCCACAGTTAAGATAGGGCGAACTGTTAAATCTGTTTGTACACGCATTTGGCAGGATAACCGTAAATGATCTTCAATTCCTTTTTCAGTAATAGCGTTCTTTTCGACATGAGTAGGTTCGCAAAAATCGCCTGCTACTATTTCAACTCGGCATGTTGTACAGCGAGCTTTTCCTCCGCAACGATGAAGAATATGTACACCATTGTCTTCAAGTGCTAATACTAATTTCGTTCCTTCTTTCACATCAAATGTTCCTACACCTAACACCGTTAAATTTGGCATTTTGTTACCTCCTCCTATAAAGTGAAACTTTCATCAGTGGAGCGTTTTATTCTTCACTGATGATTAGCCCTCACTAATTGGGCCTTTACGGGCAGTTATTCCCAAAATGTTTTTTTATATTTTAAAAAAATTTGAGATGAGGGATTACTGTCCGTTAATGCGGGATAAAATTCTACATAACATATTTATGACCTGACTTTTATTAACATAAACATTATAAAAAAAAATTATAGACCCGTAACTTTTTTATGCATTGAATCGTTTATTAAGTAAGCGCTGAAAAGGAGTGGTTATTTTGTGCACAAAAGTAAAGAAATTCCTGGAATCTCATGTTGATATGAATCATTCAAATATAAATTTCCTCATAGAGCATTATGCAGAGTTAAAGAGGTACTGTACGTTTTTAACAAAGGACAAATGGGACGGAGAAGACCTTGCTCAAGAAACGATATGTAAAGTACTGCAGAAGTATGTTCATAAAATAGAGGTGCGAGACATATGTATCACACTCTTATACAAAGTAGCTCGAAATCAGTGGTTAGATCAAATAAAAGCAAAATCATCTCAAGTGAAAATAGAGCCACTTTTATATGAAGAGCCGCACGAAAAGATTGCTGATTTGCATGAAATGGTTGAAAAGGTATTGTCTTCTTTAAATGTACAACAATCAGTTATTTTTATATTAAAAGAAGTCTTTCAATATAGTTTATCTGATATTGCAAAGGTGTGTTCGATATCAGAAGGTGCGGTAAAAGCTTCGTTATTTCGTAGTCGGAATAAGATTAAAAAGATAAATGATGAAGATGTTTTTGAAGTTGCTGACCAAGAGGGTGAAGTTGAAATAATTGTGACAGCCATACAGCAACAGAGACCAGAATTATTAACTAAACTACTTCCAACATTACAATTTACACACTTCTCCTTCCAGCAACCGGTACTGTTATTCAACAAGAAAATGTCGTCTTCTCACGGCTATATGTTATGTGCGGCATAAAGTGAAACTTCCATCAGTTGGGGGCTTCATCCTCCAACTGATGGTTAGTTGAACGAATCGGGCTTTTATGGGCAGTTTATCCTCCGCTAAGCTTTGGTGCTTGCTGCAGAACTTTAAGGAAGGATATTACTGCTCGTTAATACAGGATAAAAGAATAGATGGAGGGATTTTTATGAATGCAATTCCTTATGTTGTTGAGCAAACAAAGCTCGGAGAACGTTCGTATGATATTTATTCAAGGTTGCTCAAAGATCGAATCATTATGATTGGATCAGAAATTAATGAGCAAGTAGCGAGCAGTGTCGTTGCGCAGTTATTATTTTTAGAAGCTGAGGATGCTGAGAAAGATATTTTCCTTTATATCAATAGCCCTGGTGGCTCTACTTCAGCAGGATTTGCGATTTTAGACACGATGAATTATATTAAGCCAGATGTTCAAACGCTTTGTATGGGCCTCGCGGCATCATTTGGGGCTTTATTGCTACTGGCTGGGGCAAAAGGGAAACGTTTTGCATTGCCAAACAGTGAAATTATGATCCATCAACCACTTGGCGGGGTACAGGGGCAAGCAACTGAAATTGAAATATCAGCAAAGCGCATTCTAAAACTAAAACAAGATATTAATCAAATTATTGCTGATCAAACAGGGCAGCCAATTGAAAAAATTGCACATGATACAGAACGAGATTATTTCATGACTGCAGAAGAAGCGAAGAAGTATGGAATTGTAGATGCTGTTATTCAAAAAATTAAATAGCATTGAAACAGGTTGTTGAACAATGTCGTTCAACAGCCTGTTTTTGTTTCCTTATAGTTAATCTTTGATCCAAGAATCGACTACTTGTTGATTGTTCTTAATCCAGTCCCTAGCAGCTTGTTCAGGATCTTTTGTTTTATTCAGCATGACCATTAGCGTTCCAAGTTGCTCATCGGTCATTTTCCATTTCTCGAAGTATTTGATGACTTCAGGATAATCTTTTTCGAACCCTTTTCGTACAGAGTAATAAATATCATCTTTTTCACCATATACTTTCTTAGGGTCTTTTAAATATTTCAAATCAAATTCTGAAAAGCCCCAGTGTGGATTCCATAGTGTGACAACGATTGGTTTCTTGTTACTGTAGGCTTTCTTTAACTCACTCATCATCGCAGCTTCTGAAGATTGGACAAGTTTAAGCTCGATGCCATATTCTTTCATGGCTTTATCGGTTAAATTCATCAGACTGCTTCCAGGTTCGATACCAATAATTTTATTGTTCAATTCGTCCTTATGAGCATTTAAGTCTTCGATGCTGTTGATGTTTGTCATATAAGAAGGAACAACTAAACCTAGCCCAGTTCCTTCATACCATTTTGATTTTATTACAAGGTTGTCTTTATATTTTTCATAAAGTGGTTTGTCAGTAACAGGGAGCCAAACTTCTAGATTTGCATCTACATCTCCTCGGGCTACACCGGTCCAAACTGCAGCTTTTTCTAAATACATTAATTCAACTTTATATCCTTTTTGTTCTAATAACACTTTCCACATATTTGCCGTAGCAATGTTTTCTTTCCAGCTTGTTACACCAAGTTTAATTTTCCCTTTTGTATTCGCATTGGTTGTGTTACAAGAGGTAACAATCATACTGATTAAAAATAAAATGCTTATCATCCATATTTTGCGCTTCATTGGAATCCTCCTATTTCTATAGCTGACAACAGTAATTGGTATATTTTTCATCAGAAAATTTATGCTGATGAAAAGTTTACTTTATGTACAGAAGTGTGTTTGTTATTGTAAGGCAAACTTATTTATAAGCAAAACTTTACGTAAGTAATCTTATTATGAACGGAAACGCAGATTTTAAAAAACTCTTATCTAAAAGATTTCGATGTAATATTTCTGATTAAAATCGCTACACTATGTGAATAGATGAGTAGAAAAGGAGTAGTGGCATGGAAAATACAAAGGTTCGTGTTGAAAACGTGACAAAAGTATTTGGAAAAAATCCATTAAGAGGCGTTGCTTTATTAAAAGAAGGAAAAAGCAAGGCGGAAATTTTAAAAGAAACTGGAATGAATGTCGGAGTAAAAAAAGCAAGTTTTGAAGTGTATACAGGAGAAATTTTTGTCATTATGGGGTTATCAGGAAGTGGGAAGTCTACGCTTGTTCGTATGTTAAATCAATTGATTAAACCCACTGCTGGACATATATACATAGACGGAGAAGATATTGCGACGATGGGGAAGGAAGCCTTGCGGAAAGTAAGAAGAACGAAAATGAGCATGGTCTTTCAAAAGTTTGCGTTATTTCCTCATCGTACCGTCTTACAAAATGTAGCATATGGATTAGAAGTGCAAGGAATACCGGTAGAGGAAAGAGAAGAAAAAGCACTGGAATCGCTTAAATTAGTAGGATTAGAACATAATAAAGATAGTTACCCAGGACAGTTAAGTGGTGGTATGCAGCAGCGCGTTGGTATCGCAAGAGCGTTAACAAATGATCCGGATGTTCTTCTCATGGACGAATCATTTAGTGCATTAGATCCACTCATCCGAAAAGAAATGCAAGATGAGTTATTAGAACTGCAAGATAAAATGGAAAAAACGATTATTTTTATTACACATGACTTAGATGAGGCGCTGCGAATTGGTGATCGCATTGCACTAATGAAAGATGGAGAAATTGTTCAAATTGGAACGCCAGAAGAAATTATGATGAGCCCTGCCAATGAATTTGTAGAGAGATTTGTGGCAGATGTAAATTTAGGGAAAGTCATCACTGCCGAATCCATCATGAGAAGACCAGAAACGTTATTGATTGATCGAGGCCCACGAGTGGCGCTGCAAATTATGAGAAATGCCAGTGTATCCACCGTATATGTAGTGAATAAAAAGCATGAATTTCTAGGCGTTTTAACTGCTGATGATGCAAGTAAAGCAGTTCAAAAGCAATGGCCAATCGCTGATTTATTACTAAAAGATATCTCTCACGTATATTTAGATACGTTACTCGAAGAAATGTATGCAAAAATGGCAGAAATGAAGCTACCCTTACCGGTTATCGATGATAAGAAAAGGTTAAGAGGGATTATAAAACGTGAAAGTGTCATTCAAGCTCTAGCAGGAAATATAGAGGAAGTGGTGAATGACAATGAATAATATTCCGCGTATTCCTTTAGGAGAATGGGTCGATTCATTTGTGGCAGGTTTATATGAGCATTTTGAAGGGCTTTTCAAAGGGTTTTCTTTTGTCATTGGAGGATTTGTAGAATTACTTACAAATTTTTTAATGATGATCCCCACTTTTTTATTTATCATTATCATATGTTTTCTCGTTTGGTATACGACCCGTAAAATATCGTTAGTTATTTTTTCATTAATCGGATTGCTTTTTATCCTAAATATTGAGTATTGGGCACAAACGATGCAAACATTATCACTCGTTCTGACATCTGTAATTATTTCTATTCTTGTTGGTATTCCCATTGGAATTTTAGCATCTCAAAATGAACGATTTTCAAAAATTTTAAAACCCACTTTAGATTTCATGCAAACAATGCCAGCCTTTGTTTATCTCATTCCAGCTATTACATTCTTCGGTGTAGGCGTCGTACCAGGCATTATTGCATCAGTTATTTTTGCGATGCCCCCAACGATTCGTTTTACTGATTTAGGAATCAGACAAGTACCAGAAGACTTAATCGAGGCCGCAAATGCATTTGGTTCAACCGCATCTCAAAAGCTATTCAAAGTACAGCTGCCACTTGCAACAGGAACGATTATGGCCGGCGTAAACCAAAGTATTATGCTTTCATTATCAATGGTTGTAACCGCTTCCCTTGTAGGTGCACCAGGGCTAGGTGTCGATGTGTATCGATCTGTTACACAAGTAAATATTGGTATGGGCTTTGAAGCTGGACTAGCTATTGTAGTGATTGCGATTGTGTTAGACAGAATTACGCAAGGGTTTCATAAGAAAAAATAAAATTGTTTTAATAAACTAAAGCAACACGCTCCGTATGTTAAGAATCTAATTACGGGGCGTGTTTTTATGCAATCTCATAGAATGTTTGCATTTTGTTATAAAAACATATCTCGCTTTATCGTTTCAATTTTCAGGAAAATAAGCTAAAATATGACAGGGAGGTTAGCCATGAAAAAAGTTATCGTTTTATTTCTCATTGTAGCATCTATACTATCAGGTTTTATTACATTTCAACAAACGGATCATGAGGAATTAGAAAAAATGGAAAAGATAGAGCAACAGATTGGTAAGGAGTTTATAATTCCGGATGCACTTTTATTTTCCAATCCAAATGAAATGTATCCTATTTTATTTGATACAGCAAAGGAATCAAAAATCAATATTTTTCGTTCCAATATTAGCTATAACTCAGATGATAACGTAGAAATTTCGAAATATGTATTACTAACAAGTGATACGGTATTTTTTGATGCCTTTCATTTGAGTAGTGGCAATGTGTTAAGTACGAAAGACACACAAGAAGGTGATGTTTTTCTATCTACGGCAAGCACGAAAGATACAAAACAGATAGGGGTTATAAAAGATTTTGGTGATAATAATACGATTACAATTAAATCTCTTCAATCCGCTTATACCCATTTACCTGTGGCAGGGCGATATTTCGTAGAAACTGTAGACGATAAAACATACAATACCTTTTTGAAAAAATTTTCGAAAAAGCTGAATCAGCATTTTAAACCGAAACAGTATATTATCGCTGATGATTTTAAGCGTAGTAAAAGTAGTAACGAAGTGGCTTTTGGTTCATCGATAAACAGCTTGAACTATATTTATTATATGGTGTTTATCATTCTTTTATTTTTTCTAATCTATTACATTTTCAATGAATCTAAAAGAATTGGTATCATAAAAATGCACGGTATATCTAATATTCGGTTGTGGTTTATCGTCATAGGTAGACTCATTGCTAGTATGTTTGCTTTATCATTATTCATGTCAGTACTTCTAGCAGCATTCGTAAAAAATACAACTTCTACGTTCATTTACACCATTGTTTTTGATCAGTTTAAAACGTATCTCATCATTACAATACTATCGCTCGTTACTTACCTATACATTTCCAAAATCAAAGTCAGTCAAATTATTAAAAATAGAAAAGATACAAAGGGTATTTTTATATTAAATATGGTATTGAAAATAACTTGTTCTATTATATTTGTTTTAATGAGTACTTCTATTTTGAGTCAGTATATTACGGTAAGTGAAAAGCAAATAAATTTAAAAAATTGGGAACGGAGCAAAGATTACGGTGTCTTCTATCCACTTTCTGTAGGGAACGAAGAAGACGAGAGTGCAAATGGATTAACCAAAACGGGATCAGCTATAGAGGGGGATCTTTATCCCATTCTGAATAAAATGGGAGCGTTATTAGTTGATTCAAAGGATTACGAAGAAATGGACCTTATAATAAATAAGGATTATAACGGAATACGGTCAGTCACAGTGAACAACAATTATCTTCGAGAGTTTCCTCTATATGATATACATAATAATCGTGTTCAAGTATCAGAGGATACGGAAAACTGGATTTTATTAGTACCTGAAAAAAATCGAGACAGGGAAAAAGAGATAATTCGTTTCTTTGAAGAAACAACAAAGCCCAGTATTGAATATGAAGAAAAAAGGTTGCACAGAGAGGTTCCCAATCATTTACGTAATCGAACAATAGAAATTATCTGGCTAAAAAACAATCAAGAGATTTTTAGTTTTAATCCAGAAGTATATAAATCTGAACATAATAAGATTAAAGATGAGATCATAGAGGTGATGACAGAGAAAAACAGCCTTGTTGGAGAGAGAGATACGATATTAGGCGGAGGAGCGACTGACCCGTTAAAGATTAAGTTAATCGACAGAGATACAGGGTTGACTTATAAAAAACTGGAATCAGATTTGAAAAGGTTGGGACTGGATGATAACTTGAAACATCTTATAACGGTTGATCAATATATTTTAGAAAATATATACGATCTACAAAGTATATTGAAAATGCTTTCGGTCATCAGCATTGGATTGATAGTGGGTATATTATCCCTTATCACACAAAATATCATTGTGTATTTCAATAAAAACCAACAGAAAATTGTAGTGTATCGCTTATTTGGCGTAGGTTTTTTTAGAACGTATAAGGGGTACATGTTGTTATTTTCATTCACATGGGTATTCCAATTGTTGATTTGCTTTATGATAAAAAAAGAATTCGATAGTAAGTTACTTGTAGCGGTGGTCGCGCTTATCCTGATTGAACTTGTTGCTTCTATCATTGCACTGATAACTATGGAACGAAAAAATAAGAAAAAGGTTATAAAGGGAGGGTAATCAGATCGTATGAAACATATATATGAACTCATAGATGTCAGCAAAAGCTATGCCGATCACGTTATTTTAGATAATTTAAATATGAAAATCTGTGAAGGGGAAATGGTCGCTATTACAGGGAAAAGTGGTTCCGGCAAAACAACGATTCTTAATATTATGGGAATGCTGGAAAATCCAGATAGTGGAATTGTTAAACTGTTTGGAGAGGAAAGTCCTCGCATGGGTTCTGCTAAAGCAAATAAACTTCTTAGAACAAGACTTTCCTATCTATTTCAGAACTATGCACTGATTGACAATGGTACTGTAAATGAAAACTTGGAAATACCGCTCATCTATTCGAAAAGAACAAAAAAGGAAAAGAAAGAACTGAAAATAGAAGTGCTTGAAAAGGTAGGTCTGAGTATATCTCTAAACCAGAAAATACATGAACTGTCAGGAGGAGAACAACAGAGGGTTGCGATAGCAAGAACACTTTTAAAGCCTTGTGAATTAATACTTGCTGATGAACCGACAGGCTCTCTAGATGATGAAAACAGAAACGAAATCATACGAATTTTAGAAGGTCTAAATAAGGAAGGAAAGACAATCATCATCGTTACTCATGATCCATATGTAGCGAATGCATGTGATAGAATTATAGACTTATGAAATTGTGTTGAAGACTAGAAGCAATATGGATTGAATAATATAGACATGCGAGTAAGGAGGAATTTTTATTTTAACACCGTTCGAATTTTCGAACGGTGTTAAAATATTGCAAATACAAAAATGAAATGAATTTATCTCGTAAAAGGGTGATTAGTGTGGGGAAAATTATCAGTAGGGGGAAGGAATTCATTACTAATGAAAATTAAACGGTATTAAAAATGATTGGAATTAATGGAATGATTCTTTTAGCTGAATAAACAACGAGTTAAAATCCGGTATTTCTGAATAGTGAAACTATATGTATGCTTTTTATGATATTATATATTTTAAATTTAAATTTAAATTATTAGGGGGCGGATATATGTCTGCACATCATCAAACGGAAGATAACTGTTTTATTTGCCAAAAACATAAAGGGAAAATTTCTGTACCTGGCGAAGCAATTTATGAAGATGACCTTGTGTATGTAGGACATGTGTATTGGGAAGAAAGCGAGACGTATTTAGGATATCTTATGATTGATGTGAAAAGACACACGCCTGGTCTAGCAGACTTAAATAAGGAAGAAGCACAAGCTTTTGGATTAATCACAAGTAGAGTAAGCCGTGCGCTAAAAGAATGTGAAGGTGCGGAACATATTTATGCATTTGTATCAGGTAATGGTGTACCACATATGCATATGCACATTATTCCGCGTTATCCGAATACACCGAGGGAATATTGGTCTCCAACAAAGGTAGCGGATTGGGAAGGAGCACCTTATGGAGGAGCGGAAGAAATTCAAAAACTATGTAAAAAAATTGAAAGTTATATGGTGAACGAGTATGCATATAACAAATAATACAAAGCAATATTCATGGGTTGGTAGTGATGAAATGTGTTTAGGGGAAATTTCAGTTAAGCAATGCGGTAATGTAGTCATTGGACGATATGGTGGCAATACAAGTGCAGGAGCTCGGAAAAATGAAGATGGTGCATTAATTTGGTCGCATGATGATTGGGAGTTTGCGATGATATTAGATGCACACTATAGTGCAGAAAGTACAGCTTTGTTAGTCAATACAGTGCAAAATGAATATGAACATGTAAAGGTTTTACTAGAGGAACCAATTGAAACGGTATTCCGTTCCATTGAAAAGCATATACTATCACTTTTTCAATCAGAGTCAGTTAAGCAATCTTGCCAGCAAGTCAAAGGTGAAACAGCTTGCTTAATCTGTGTCCGAAAAGAAAACTATATTTGGTGGTTTTCGGTAGGAGATTGTCTGGTCTACTTATTGCACGAAGAGTTACATAAATTAGGACAATATATGCTGAATCAAAGGCACTTTTATGAATGGATTGGACATATAAATACATTTTCACTACCAGTTCCATGTTATTCATCTGGTATTCGAGAATTACGTACAGGAAAAAATAGAATAGTAATGGTTACAGATGGTGTATTAGAGTGCGGAGAACGTCGTTATGACAAGCCATTTCATTTGTATAAAGACCTGTATCAAAATAAAGGAAAGTTAACGGAATGTGTTCAGAATGTACTAGAACATGTCCATCATCAGCTTGGAAGAGATAGCGCAACAATGATTAGTTGGGATTATGCAAATCAGGATTATTCCACTTATCCAAGTGATCAGCCTGAAAAAATGCGTCCTACAAGGTGAAAAAGGGTGTAGGAGTGAGCGTATGTTTTATACAAAAGTCATTGTATTAATTCTATTAGTTGTTCTCTTTTATTTTTCAGAAAAATTAGTGAGGAAAAAATTAAATATACCTCGTCAAAATGGTTTTATTTATGAGCATGTTAATCATGTTCATAAATGGGGGGAGCGAATCATTCTCCTAACTTATCTAGTTGTAAGTTTTATATGTATTTTTAGCTTCAACGATATAAATCTTGCGTATCTCATATGGTCTTACTTTTTTGTATTATGTCTTTTTCGGGCATGGATGGAATGGAAATATGAAAGAGAATCTAAAGAGTACTTCATTTCTATTGGTACGCTTATCGTTTTTGTTATTACAGTAATTTTATTGAATTTTCTATTTTAAAACCTTTAATATTTCAAATTTAAACCATAGTTGCAGAAAGATACTCTGCAAAATAAATCTTTCTGCAACTACAAAACGTAATAAAGCTTTACATCATTTCTTCTTAAAACTCCTCAAAACAAGAAACTCCCACCATCTCCACGGAAGAATTTTTTTAGCAACCATCATCAGCCTTACACCTTTTCCAATCGGATATCGTAGCGCTGTATGTTTTGCTTCTGCAATAGATACAATTTTTTCAGCAACGTCTATTGGATTACCAAAAGTATCACTACCACTGTTGATGTGATTTTGTATTTTGTCCATATATTCTTTATAAGGAGATTCGGAGTTAGAATTACTTTGTGCAAGCTGTTGTCCAACTTCCCAAATATTTGTGTTATAGGAACCAGGTTCTACTAATGAAACTTCAATACCAAACGGTTTTACTTCTAAACGAAGTGATTCGCTCCATCCTTCAAGTGCATGTTTAGAAGAAACGTAAGGGGAGAGGCCCGGGAATCCAATTTTCCCACTAATGCTGCTGACATTAATGATTTTCCCACTTTGTTGTTTACGCATAAAAGGGAGTACGAGTTGTGTTATTGCAATTGCCCCAAATACGTTTGTTTCAAATTGTCTTCGGTATTCTTCAATCGAAATTTCTTCAACAAATCCACCGCTTGCATATCCTGCGTTGTTCACAAGGACATCTACTTGATCAAGCTGTTTTAAAAATAATTGAAATCTAGTAATAGATTCTTGATTGGTTACATCTAGTTGATGTGTCTGGATATTTTGTTCTAACTGCAATGTTATTGCTTGGGAAAGTAAACTCGTTTGTTTTTCAAGGTTTCTCATCGTTGCAATGACATAAAATCCTTTTTTCGCGAGTTCAAGGGAAGTTAAAAGTCCAAAACCACTCGATGCCCCGGTTACAATGGCAATTTTTTTATTCATTTTTTCACACTCTCTATTCATAAGAATGATGGCTTGAAGCTTTAAAAGCTAAAAAATCTGATATATCCATAGTTTCTGTTGTGAGTCTAGTAAATGTATGTATGAATTAATACAATCATTATTCATTCACATTTAGAGACTCAAGTAATTCTCTTTCTTTTCTGAATTTCACCATTGCACCTTTAATCGAACACATACTAAAAACTTCTTCTTTATCAACAGTTATGTATGCTCGTCCTAGTTGATCATGTGCTTTTCTATAATTAGTGACAAAAAAATCAACACGTCCTTTAAGAGATTCACATGTTAAACTTTCTAAGTTTTTTTACCTTACTCCATTTTCTTTGTATATATCCTCCATTCATAACAACCTTCTTAGTATGAAAATATTTCTAAAGCTTACTCCTTTTTAGTCTAATACAGTATTTTTAAAAAATCTATTGGAGAGGACCCTAATGAATAGTACGGATGAAGAAATTCCCACTAATAGAAATTACAAATGTAGTTGTTACATTTACAATAAAGTCGTTGGATTTTCGTTAAATAGTTCAATATCTTTGATTCTTCTGTAGTTGAACAAGTATTCTATTCGTAGAGGTGATAATATGATCAAACGAAAAAAGATAGTAGCTATTTCAGGAAGCATTAGAGAAGGTTCATCCAATACAAATATATTAAAAGCTTTAGCAGCTTTTATTCCCGACGGTATTGATTATACTATTTATAACGGAATAAAAGAACTTCCCCATTTCAACCCAGATATGGATCGAATGAAACCACCAGCTATTGTTGAGAATTTTCGGAAGATGCTAGATGAATCGCATGCGCTTATTATCTGTACGCCAGAGTATGCACAAGGTGTACCAGGAGTCTTAAAAAATGCGTTAGAGTGGCTGGTCTCATCAGCTGAACTTTATAAAAAACCAGTGGCTGTTATAACGGCTTCTCCATCGATTACCGGGGGAGACAAAGCGCATGAATCTTTACTGCTTACGCTGGGTATGTTGGATACTACTGTTGTTAAAAGTGGATCGTTGCTAGTTCCATCTGTCCGAACCAAATTTAATGATGATGCTACAGTAACAGACGAGAGCACCAAGCAAGCCCTTATCGCTCTAATTAATAGTATAGTGGACGAGATAAATAATTGACTTACGTTATAATTCGTATGTTAAAAGGCTTTATTGTTACTCATTATGAATGTAATAAGTACAGATCGAAGAGCTTTAATCAACTATCTTAAAAACCGTTCGAATTTTCGAACGGTTTTATGCATGATAAGGATTGTAAAATGAAACAACTTTATTGTAATTGAATGGATCAGCTACACTTAGTTGGACAGAAAACTTAAGGTCAAGTAGACTACAGATCATAACACTTGAGGAGAATCTACGATGGCTAAAAGAGAACGTCGAACATTTACTGATGAATTTAAAAATCAAATCGTTCAATTATATCAAAGCGGTAAACCGAGAAAAGACATTATTCGCGAGTATGATCTGACTCCTTCTTCTCTCGATAAGTGGATAAATCAGAGTCAGAACAGACAAATGAATTGGATCGGAAATTTAATCAAAACGAAGCGTTATCAGTAATTGTAAGTGATTTGACATATGTAAGAGTCAATAAAAAATGGCATTATATATGTGTATTTGTTGATCTCTTTAATCGGGAAATCATTGGCTACAGTGCTGGTCCAAATAAAGATGCATTATTGGTTTACCGAGCATTTGCATCGATACAAACGGACCTACACAACATTCAGCTTTTCCATACGGATCGAGTTCAAAAACAAGCTCATCGATGAAGCATTAGAAACATTTAACATCCAACGTTCATTAAGTATGAAGGGATGTCCATACGATAACGCAGTCGCTGAAGCTACATTTAAGATCATTAAGACTGAGTTTGTCAAAGGTCGTCATTTCGATAGCCTGGAAGATTTGACAAGGGAATTACATGACTATGTTCACTGGTTTAATCACATTCGTATTCACGGGACACTTGGGTATTTAAGCCCAATCGAATATAAACTTGAACACCTTAAAAAAGTTGTCTAGTTTAGTGTTGACAATCCAACATCCTTTTTATTGAAATTAAGTTTAAATAGAAATAATACAAACCAGCCTTAAATTAAGGCTGGTTTGTATTATTTCACAGCTTCTTTTAATTCTTTACCTGCTTTAAATGCAGGTACTTTTCCAGCAGCAATTTGAATTTCTTCACCTGTTTGTGGATTACGTCCTGTACGAGCAGATCGTTCGCGTACTTCAAACGTGCCAAATCCGATAAGCTGTACCTTGTCACCAGTTTGCAAAGCATTTGTAATCGAATCAAATACGGATTGCACGGCTACAGTGGCTTCCTTTTGTGAAATTTCAGCTGTTTGGGCAACATGTTTAATTAATTCTGTTTTATTCATGTTTTCACCTCGTATATAAATTTTTGATATAAATACTATCATAGTGCATAAAAGAATAGAGACAGGTTTTTCTAACTTTAAGAAAGCAATGATAACAGCGATATTACTCTAATTTCGGTGAAAGTTGGTAAATCCCTGCTAACTCTAGCTGAATTTCTTTTTTACGGTATTTCTTAATTCATATGTATATAAATACAAATTAAAAAACCGACATAAACCCCTTCTTTTTAGGTGGAAGAGAGCATCCGGCCATGCATAGAAGCGGTCAGATCCTTTTCATGCCCCATGCGAAGTGAAAACAAAGAGAGAAAACGAGTGCAGGTCACCTTTTGTTATCCATAGCCGCGGCTATACGTCGAAAAATCAAAATAGATTTATATAGTTGAGTAAAAGCCCGATTGGTGAGGGCTTTTACTCAGTGGAGATGAAGAAAAACCCCATTGATTAGAGTTTCACTTTATAAAATCCCTATGTAAAAGTAGTGTGGAAAGCTTCTATTAAGCACTTATACAATTTATCTATGAAAATGTGTTACAGTGGTTCTTACATATATAAGATATAATAGAGAGGAGTAAGTGATTATGATCATTCGTAAAAGAAAAGAAGAACTGATACTGATTCGGCAACATGATCATGGATTTCTGTCAGGAGAAATAGCAAAACATTTTACGACTCGTTTTTTTGCAAGTAAGGTTTATCTGAAAGAGTCTATCGCTGCTATTTATGAGCATGACCGTGGCTGGATTGGATTAGATAAAACTCCGATTTGGAATGATGCAAAAGAATTACCATATTCTTTTATGGATTGTCCGAGTTCATTACGGTTTGTTTTTTATACATTAGGGCTTGATGAGATTGAAACTACGAATCTATATGGAGCACTACTTTGCAGTAAGCACTTTACTTCATTTCCTCTTAATCAAGAAGATACTGAAATGGTTCGTTTTTATAAACAAGAATTGGATCGTCAAAAGAAAATTTTGAAAACGTTAACAAAATTTCAGAAAGCTATTTTTGAGAAACATTATAAACTTCTGAAGTTCTGTGATGAATTGTCTCTCTATACATGTATGAATGAACCTGGTGTAAAGAAAAATGAAGAAATTGATTTATTTAAAGAAGGATTTGAAGGGGCGGAAATATTCACTCGATATAGTGATAGTCCTATAATAGCTGAATGGATAGATGAAGAAAAGATTCGAGTTACACCATTTCCTTTTGCAACGGAATTTAAAACCCATATAAGATTTAAGTCTTTACATAAGAATGAAATAGAAAAGAGTGGGATAGTTCAAGCAGATAAGAACGTAGAATTCCAAAAACAAGAAATTCGTTTTATCAGTTGAAAGTATGTGAATGATACCCATTTTCATTATTTGTCGCATATGTCCAGTTATATATAAATTTCAAAAGGCTAATGAAAAAGGACTGACTCATAAAGAGATGAGGCAGCCCCTGTTCTGTTATATTAAGATTCTATATGATGATTAACTTGCAATCTGCTTATCGGATGCTTTTAACTTTTCAGCTTGCAAGAATCGATTTGTTTCAGTGACAACAACACCGCTCAATCCAATGAGACCAATTAAGTTTGGAATAGCCATGAGTCCATTTGCAATATCAGCAAAAGTCCAAACGATACCTAGTTTTAAGTTTGCACCAAGGGCAATGATTACAATAAAAATAAAACGATAATATCGGACTGCTTTACGGCCGAATAAATATTCTACACATTTTTCACCGTAATAGGACCACCCTAAAATCGTTGAGTAAGCGAATAAGATAATTGCGATACCAAGAATCATACTACCAGTGTTACCAAATACAGATTGGAAAGCTAGAGTCGTTGCTTCGACACCGGTTTTCCCTGATTTCCAAGCCCCTGTTGTAATAAGTACTAGACCTGTAATTGTACACACGATAAATGTATCAAGGAAAGTCCCTGTCATAGAGACAAGTGCTTGTTTAGCAGGTATATCTGTTTTGGCAGCTGCGGCTGCAATTGGTGCACTTCCTAGTCCAGCTTCATTTGCAAACACGCCTCGTGCCATTCCGATTTGGATTGCCGATGCAATGGTTGCCCCAATAAATCCACCAGTAGCTGCTGTTCCATTAAAGGCACCAGAGAAAATAAGTGAGAATGCTTCTGGAATTTGATCCCAGTGATAAAAAATAATAATGAGTCCGGCAATCACATAAAAGAAAGCTTTAATGGGAACGAAAAATCCTGTGACTTTCCCAATTTTTTTCACACCACCTAAAATGACAATGGCAATAAAGAAAGCCATTAAAATACCGGTTAGGGCAGGTGGGAAAGAAAAGTTAATTCTCATTGCTTCTGCAACTGAATTAGACTGTACCATATTACCAATTCCGAAAGAGGCAGTTGTACCAAAAATAGCAAATAGAATAGCGAGCCATCTCTTTCCTAAACCTCGTTCTAAATAATACATTGGGCCACCGGAGTATTCACCATTAGGACCATTCACTCGATATTTTACGGCAAGAATGGCTTCTGCATATTTCGTTGCCATGCCAAACAGGGCAGTAATCCACATCCAAAAAATTGCACCAGGACCTCCAATCGATACTGCAGTTGCAACACCAGCTATATTTCCCATTCCAATTGTAGCAGCCATAGCAGTCATTAATGCTTGGAAATGACTAATATCTCCAGAAGAGGATTTGTCTTCGGATTTTCCAAATGCTAGTTTATGTGCATACAAAAGTTTAGCAAACTGCAAACCTCTTAGGCGCACTGTGAGAATGATTCCAGTTCCTACAAGAAGGAACAAGGTAGGTAATCCCCATACGTAATGATTAATCTCTTCTAATACTTGACTTACTGTCTCCATCTCTATTCTCCTTTTAGAAAAAATAAAAACCATTTCACATGAATGAAATGGTCTCTGGAGAAACAAGGGATAGAAAAATAAACCGATGTAAATCGGCATTTTCTGTCGCTTGTCTCTGTCCTTTTACCTGAGAGATTATCCGTCAGTTTGACGGATTTGCTCCTTCGGTGCTCTGTTTCCTCCGTGTTGCTGTACAACAGGAGGGAGTCTCTCCAGAGATTCGTCCCCATGCAGTTCTACTTGTAACCAAGACCTGAGAGTTTCAAAGCTAATTCATCAACTTTTTGCCCCGTCGGTAGATCGATTGATCTTCTCCTGAATGGTTCATCCGAATTATGTGATTAATAGAAGCTAATTTAGTCAGTTTAATTGAATAAAATCCAATATTAATATGACACAGCTTCTAGATAATAACTAGCAACAATTATATGACGCTTGCAAACAAATTGCAAATATTAATTATCTGAAGGTAATCGTCAAATATTCCCCACCTACAATTTGTAAATAACCCATGAGATAATCTCCTTACATACTACATGTGGAGGTTTTTTTATGAAAAAACAGCTAGTAAAGAAAGAATGGGAAGCTTATATTCAAGACTATAAAAACAGTGGATTATCAAAAGTTGCTTGGTGTCAAAAACAGAACCTACCGGTTCATCGGCTTTATTACTGGCTGAAAAAATTATCACCTGAAACTGAAGATCAAAATAAAAATGAGCGTGTGAATTGGATTTCTATGAATGTCCCTGTCGTAGAAGAAAACATACATGCCACCATTCGAATTCACATTCAAGAAGCAGCCATTGAATTAGATGTACCTTTTACTCCACAAGTGCTCCTACAAGTGATGCAGGCGGTGAAACAACAATGATATCAGAAATCGCAATTGAAAAAGTATATCTTGCACAAGGGGCAACAGATTTACGTAAATCAATTGATGGACTAGCGGCTATTGTAAAAGAAGAATTTGAGTTAGACCCCTTTTCTTCTTGTTTATTTGTTTTTTGTAATCGCTCACGCGATAAACTAAAAATTCTTGTTTGGGAACATAATGGTTTCTGGTTGCATTATCGCAGATTGGAAAAGGGAACGTTTTACTGGCCAACTAAACATCCAAGTGTGCCACTTACCATATCAAAGCGACAATTGAGATGGCTTCTTGATGGATTTGCTTTTCACCAAAAACAAGGGCATCAAGCTGTACATGCGAGAACCATTTTATAAAAATCATATATGAAAAGGAATTTGAATGATTTTGTCGAATTTATTTATCTATGAAAACGACACTTTCCCATTCAAATCAACCCACAATCGAATCACCTCAAGCTCAAGTAGAGGAACTCACGGCAAAAGTGAGATGGTATGAAGAACAATTTCGTCTTAGTCAACAAAAACGGTTTGGTACGTCTAGCGAAAAAACACCTAATAATCAACTCGCTTTAGAACTGTTTAATGAGGCTGAGAAAGAAAGTGATTCTGAAACAACCAAACCAGCTGTTGAAACGTAAACGTCAAGTAACTTCAAAAATATGCAATAAAGATTGATTTTAGAGTTGCTTGACGTTTACGTTTTTGGTTAGATATTACGAATATATATAATCATGAATACGACTATGAAAACTAACAATAGAAAGTTATTTACCCCCCACAAAAGTATGAATAGTCATTATGGTCGAAAGGAATGGAATAGCTATGTTCGATAAAGGTAAGAATCAAACTAACGATATAATTTTTTCATATGATGTTAAGAAAGACGATAAGGTGCTTATTTATTGGTATGATAAGCTTATAAAAGTACTTTCAGGTGAAAATGCAAAGAAATTTTTATATAAAATCGAAGGTGCAGATGATGCAGAATCCCAGTTCATTATGGCTAAGCTTACCAGAAACCTTAAGCGTGGAAAGGACGAAAACACAAATACTATTGTAATAAGAGGAACTCATTATACTAGAAATAGGAATTAAGACTACTCATAAATAGATTTTAAATAAAATTACAAAAGATGTTAAATCTCCTTAAGTACATAAATACTTGGAGGAGATTATCTCATCATTAATTGAATATTAAAATGTGGGGACAATTTGACGCATACGTTGAAACGATCACCTATCGTCGCAAAAAGAAACGTGGTCATAGGGATGAGTCTGTCCAAAACCTTCCGATTGAAACGGTTGAATATCGTTTACTTGATGAGGAACAGGTTTGTTCGTGCTGTGGTGGTGCTTTGCATGAGATGAGTGAGAAGTCCGAAAGGAACTAACGATTGTCCCTGCAGAAGTAAAGGTGACGGAACATAAGAGGTATGTATACGCTTGTCGTAAGTGTGAATTAGATGAGGTATCCACACCAATTGTGACGGCTAAGATGCCAGCCCATGCCTTTCCTAAAAGTATCGCTTCCCCATCAATTATGGCGTATATTATGGCACGAAAATATGTTGAAGGATTACCTCTTTATCGTCAGGAAAAGCATTTTGAACGAATGGGGATCTTCTTATCACGACAAACGATGGGAAATTGGTTATTATATGGGACTGATCGATGGTTAGTGGTTTTGTATGAAAGGATGCATGAACATCTACTTACTCGAACCATCCTTCATGCGGATGAAACAACCTTCCAAGTCTTACGCGAACCTGGTCGAGCCGCAACAACCCAGTCCTATCTGTGGTTATACCGTACAGGGCGAGAGGATATCCATATTGTTCTCTATAATTATCAACCCACAAGAGCAGGGGAACATCCGAAACGTTTTTTAACTGGTTTTCAAGGGTATTTACAAGTAGATGGATATGGAAGAGCTTAAGGAGGGGATTCAACCAGGTGAAACATATGAGATACCCCAGGTTTACATAGGTCAATATCAGAAGTTACCGACTCGGGTTATTATTCATCGGTTGACAGAAGAACAAACACAAAAACGTTGGAAAGATCAGGCTATAAAAGAAAAGAAAAAAGGCATTGTATTCTCAGAACGAAGTAAACGGTTAAGCGCTATGAATGTTTATATCACGAACATCTCTTCCGAAAATGTACCGATGGAAGATATTCATTCTCTGTATTCGTTACGGTGGCAAATAGAGATTCTATTCAAAATCTGGAAATCATTCTTTGGAATCGACCATTGTAAAGGTATTAAAAAAAGAGCGTCTGGAATGCCATCTGTATGGGCAATTAATTGGCATCCTTATCTATTCACTAAAGACACTGAAGATACGATTAAGGCGCATGCCAATATAGTTAAAAACAGCTTTAAATACGGTTTGTAGTAGGAGAAAAATTTTTTAACTGGAAAACTCATGATTTACCCCTTTTTAGTGTTTTTGGAATGACACATATAAGGGAGTACAGCGTTTACATTTAAGAAAGTGTTCCACCCTTATATATTTTTACGGTTTGAATCTTCACGTTTTTCATGTAAATTGCCTCCTTGTTATTTGATATTATCATTGTAAATTGTTTACTAATTATTGAACAGAATATTTTATTAATTTTCTATAATTGGAATAAATGAGAATACAAAAAAAGTGCCCTTTTTCTTTTTGATGAATTATCAACGGTATTGTTTAACATAGCAAAAAATAAAAGCTTTTAACTTTCGCTTTCAAACAGATTCACTCGCCGAATAAGAAACAAGCGATTTAGTGAAAAACTCTTTTAAACGATATTTGTCTGCAGTACTAAGTTTTTCAATTTCTTTAATAATCTCCTTGAAATCATACTTACTCTTTAATATTTCTATAGCCTTACTCAAATAAACGATATTCCATAAAGTCTTGATGGCAATGTGGCGGGGCCCAAATTAAAGTTTTTTAAACCTAATTGGACTTACCATTAAGAGAGCGAGGATTAAGGTAATCCATGCATTGCTATATGAAAACAATCCCATGCCAGCCAATGGTAATCCAGCAGCTGGAATAGGTAATCCCTTAAAATATCCAATGGTTGGTTTAACACTAAATTTAGCTAATCTTAAAGCACCCATCGTTGGAAAAAGGATAAATGCCAAAGAAGTTAAAATAGATGGTGCTGCTATTGAATGAAATAGAAGTGCAGGAGCAACTCCAAAACTAACAATATCAGCTAAAGAATCCAATTCTACGCCAAACTCACTATTCACTTTTAATTTTCTCGCAATCCTTCCATCAAGAAGATCTAAAACAGCCGAAAAGAAAATAAAAATGGGGGCTACTTCCAAAAAGCCACTCATATTCAAGGTAATTGAAAAAACACCGCACAATAAATTTCCGAGCGTAAATAAATTAGGTATAGCTTTTACTATCCGATTGAACAAGGTTGTCCCCCCTAAGTTGATCAAACTTCCCATTTATGTAGCATTTTCTATATATTCTTCCGTTATTCTTAAAAATACATGACCACTGTACGCTAAGCAAATTTCGACAAGAAAAAAGCCGATTTCCTGTACGTTAAGGAAAATCGGCTTTTCATTATTCTAAAGGAAGATCGAGCTTATTTCATTTTTTATCGTATTTTCATCATTAATGAAAATCATCTTACTCTACTTACAGCTTCCCTTACAAACATATGTTTAATTTTGTTTATAAACATCTGCCGCTAACTCTTGTAGTAAAGGCTCGTCTATTACTTCAAAATAACTTTCCTTCTTTTCCAACACTCCTTTATCACAAAGAATATTTAACGTTCGCATCTGAAGATAGTTTTTTAACATTTCGACTACTTATTCTTCAACCTCAGTTTATTGATATGTATTATTACAAAAGTGTAAGGTTTTTGTAATGAAAATAGATAATTTGAATGTAGTGCTTGTGATAGTATACGAAATATCAAATTACAAAAATCTAAAGGTGAAAAATATGAAAAAATTATTCGTATCGATCGTAGCAATAGCCCTTGTTTCAATTGTCTATATAGGAATTGCTGAAAAAAATGATTTACTTGATATTAAAAAATGGGGAACAAAAGAATACTATGTTCAAATTACTGAAGATGGTAAAGAAGAAATGTCTGAAGCAGATGATGGAACAACAGTTAAGCTGTATTGGTATACATTGAAAGCATATAATAAAAAAGGCGATGAAATAACCGTAAAATTTTTCGCAAATAAAAACTTGAAGTTAAATGCGTTTCTACGTGTTGATGTAGGTGGTAAATATAAAGATAAAACTTACGGAATTGACAGTTATGAAGAAGTCAAATCAGACGACATACCTAAAAAAGCAAGAGAACAGATAGATAAAAAATAATATATAGTTCGGATAGAAAACTAGAGGACACCAATTCTTTAGAACAGCTCAAGCAGCTGTTTAAGAATCTGGTGTCCTTTTTATTTTGCAAAGGGAGATGTGAAGTATGAAGCTATTAAGAGATCAATTACGTGAATGGAGTAAGCAGAAGAAACAAGCAAAGAAGGGAAAGATAAGCCACTTAGCAAACATGACATTAAACTAGCAAAACGTTACTCGGTTGAAGCAAAGGCTAGCGAAGATAAGGTTTTACAAAAAACATAAGATATGGATAAATAATAGATAAAATATTCATAGTGAAATCTATAGATATTATATAATGATTTCTATGATGAAAAGTGCTGTATACTTTGCTTTTAAGTTGTTAAAAACTTATAGATAAGGGCTTATTAGGAATGTAAGATTCAGTTAGCATAAATCCGAAGTCAAACAAGAGAGGAATTTAAAATGTCACTTCTAAAAAACAAGGTAACAAAGGTATTAGTTCGAAAATTATAACCATATTTTTAGGGTTAATAGGGACGATACTATTTAAAAAAAAGAATAGTGACAACATTTATTCGAGTTCTTTTTTTATTGCACCATTTTAATAGAACAAGCATATATTATAGTGTGAGACAAGCATAGGTCGCTTATTTCACGCTCATCAGAAAACTCCTTAACACGAAAGGGCACCTAGTGGCGTGGTGCTCTTTTTTTATTGAACGAAATGGACACCAAAAAAAGAGACAAGCATATATTATAGTAACTCATTAACTTTAATTGCTTTAACTTTCGTTAATGAGAAATCTCAAAATCCCTTAAAAGAGTGCTCGCGGAAACGAGTGCTCTTTTTTATCGGACAAATCGCAAATCTATGATTTATTTAAATTTAGTGCACTTCAATTAAAAAATGTATGTATTATAAACTTAGTCATTACTTGTACAGTTAGAAAGGAGGAAAAGAAATGCAATATCCAATGTTCTTATCTAAGAGATTAACAATACGCTCGTTTCAGTTAGATGATGCTCCTAAAGTTCAAGAATTAGCAGGAGATAAAGATGTGGCAAAAACTACTACAATTATTCCTCATCCTTATCTAGATGGCTACGCAGAAGAGTGGATTACATCTACTCATAAAGCTATGGATAAGGGTGACAGTTTTCACTTTGCAATGGTTAATGAGCAAAATATGCTCATGGGTTGTATATACCTTTTTATTAATAAAAAACACAATAAAGGAGAACTGGGCTACTGGGTAGGTAAATCATATTGGGGTAAGGGGTACTGTACAGAAGCGGGACAAGTCATCGTTAAATATGCATTTGAAGAATTAAGGCTAAATCGTATTTATGCTGATGCTTTCACTAAAAACCCTGCCTCTTCTAAAGTAATGCAAAAATTAGGATTGAAATACGAAGGAACATTTAAACAGAGTTGTTTGTACTGGGGAGTTTATGAAGATACGGTTGTTTATGGCTTAACGGAGTCTGATTATTGCAAAAGTAAATGACTTTCCCTTTCTTCTTTCAGCGAATAATGATAACACTAAGGTTTTATTTCTTTACTTCCGCCTTCGGGATTTATGTGAACTAAAGGAGACAATATATGGTTAAAGATAAAATTGTAGCATTAATTGAAGAGTATAATCAAAAGGATACTTTCTAGATAGATTGTATCCCTATAATTGTAGTTATGTAAACTACGAATGTATGGAGTAAACAATTTACGTTTCTCATTCTTTAATCAAATTACATAATAAAATAAGATAAAAAGGAATCGTACAGAGAAATGAGGAAATTAAAGAAATAAGTATGAATCAGATTATTTAGAGGTGATTAACTATGGAAATTATTAAAGCAACATCCTCCTATTTTTTAATAGAAAAACTTTCTGAAGGTATATATGCTGCAATCGCTAAGAAAGGTGAAGGGGCAATGAGTAATGCTGGTTTCATTGATTTAGGGGATGAAACTCTTATATTTGATACATTCACAACTCCTAACGCCGCTAGAGATTTACGAAAAGTAGCAGAAGAAATTACTCAAAAAGAAATTAAATATGTTTTTAATAGCCATTATCACGGAGATCACACTTTTGGTAATCAAATTTTTGAAGACGTAACGATCATTTCAACTTCAATTACAAGAGATTTACATGCACAGACGAACGTTATTGGGGATTTAAATAAGGAACAAGTAGATATGCAGCTATACTTAGGTCAGTTGGAGCAAAGAATGATGACTGAAAGTGATCCAGTCTTACTGGAAAGTCTTGATAGTCAGTTTAAGGAAATATCGAAAGTAAGCGCAGCATTACCTGAGTTACGAATCGTACTTCCGAATTTGACCTTTGAAGATAAGCTTGTCATTCACGGTACATGCCGAACAGTTGAGTTATATTGCTATGGGGGTGGTCATACTCCAAGTGATGCTTTTCTGTATTTACCAGAGGAAAAAATTGCATTTATGGGCGACCTAGTGTTAGATAATCTACATCCTCCTATTTTTAATTCCCAGCAATTTATTGACAATTTATCTAAAGTTGATGCAATTGATATTCAAAGAATAGTTCCTGGTCACGGTAATATGGTGACAAAAAATCAAATTCAGGTTATGTTGCAATATTTGAAGCACCTTAACCTGAAAGTAGCTTCTTCTTTAGAAAAGGGAGAATCCTTAGAGAAACTGTTATTAACTGATACTTCTAAAGAATATACCAATTGGACAGGTGTCGACGGGTACAAGCGAAATCTTACTGTTGTATACAATGAACATAAAGAATAACAGTATTAAATCGCTGAAAACAAAGTTTAGGAGAAATATCGTTATTGTACAAGAATAAAAAGACATAAAAAAATGAATTCCGAGAACTGGACTTATGTAAAAAGCTAGCATGTATCTAGCTTTTTCTTTTTTGTTCATGGATGTTCTAATCTCTTTATTTGTCATATTTTGAATAAAATGAGTGTAGTGCGATAAATTCAATAGAATCAAAGGAATGAATGCAAACAAACATATAAAGGTTTACATCCGCGTACTGAATTAATTTTCTGATATTTTTGATTTATTTGTTTTCTCGCTGTAATATGAAAGCATCAGGTTAAATTGAAACGAGGGAGATAGATTGACGGTAATTAAAAAAATAGGTCGTTTTTGCTCAGTTGATCATGATGGTTATATGATTAATGATTCACATATGAATAAAGTTCAACCAGCTTTTTTTGAGGTTATACAGGAAGTGAAGGATACTTGTATCCGCTTTTTAAAGAATGATTTACATAGTATTTATATTAGAGGATCTATTCCGAGGGGGATAGGAATAGAGGGAATCGCAGATATAGATACAATCGTCTTAGTTGGGAAAGATCCTAAGGTGATAGATTTGGGCTGGAGAGAAAATGTAGAGAAAGAAATTCTAAGAAACTTTCATTGTGTATCTGGAGTGGAATTCAGTTTTTATCATGTGGAAGATGTGCTAGATTCTACTAACTTTTCATTTGTTAGCTTTATGATTCAGACTCATAGCATATGCGTATTTGGTGAAGATGTAAGGCATCAGTTGCCAAAATATAAAGTAAGTATAGAGTTAGCAAATGAGCATCTTATTCATTTACAAAAGCAAATAGAACAAGCGCGTGAAGAGCTTATTCATAATAATGATAGTGATGATATACAGGACTGTTGCCGCTGGATTATGAAAATTATTGTTAGGGCGGGACTAGCACTGACAATTGGTAGGGAGGCATTATATTCAAGAGATTTATATCCGGCTTATGAATTATTCAGTAAGCATTTTCCTGACCAAGAACAACAAATGAGAAAAGCACTCCAATATGCGATTGCTCCTTCGGAAAATGCACAAGAAATTTTAGCGTTTTTGGATGGCTTTGGAGATTGGATGATGAAAGAATCTGATCAATGGTTAACTACTAATGATTTTTATAAACTATAATCATGTTATGTAAACAGTGTTTTTTCTTGAATAATATAGAATCATGTACGGAGAGGCGGGAGTTGAAAAGCATGGATTTTTATATTGTTGATGTTTTTTCACAAGGTAAATATACAGGCAATCAACTTGCTGTTTTTACAGGCGCTTATCAAATTTCGGGTGAGGAAATGCAGCAAATTGCCAAAGAGATAAACTATGCTGAAACAACGTTTATTGTATCTAAGGAGGAGATAGACAAAGGATATAGTGTACGTATTTTCACACCAAACGAAGAAGTACCTTTTGCGGGACACCCGGCGTTAGGAACAGCTTTTATATTAAAGAGTGAAATCATTCGAAAAATAATCTTGATGAAATTCTATTACACTTTCAAGGAGGTTCAGTACCGGTCACTTTTCATCATGAAACAAATGTCGTATGGATGAAACAAAATGACCCTACGTTTGGGAAGGTTTTAGATAGAAAAGAAGTAGCGGAGGTATTGAATATTGATGCTTCACATATCGATAATCAATATCCGATTCAAGAAGTATCAACAGGATTGCCAGTTATTCTTGTTCCTTTAAAATCGTTAGCTGCGGTTAAGAATGTAAAAATAAATAAAGAAAAGTATTTTCAACTGATTGCACAAACAGAAGCAAAGGCGATTATGGTATTTACTTCTGAAACGTATAAGGAGGAAAATCACCTTAATGTTCGTGATTTTGCGGAGTATTATGGTATTCCAGAAGATGCAGCAACTGGGAGTTCAAATGGTTGTTTAGCAGCATATGTAACAAAGCACCGCTATTTTTGTTAAGAAAAAATAAATTTACATATCGAACAAGGATATGAGATGAATCGTCCTTCTTTATTACATGTTCGTGCGGAAGAAAAAAATCATTTGATTGAGATTTTTGTAGGCGGAGAAGTAACAAGCATTGCTAAAGGGAAATGGAACGCATAATACAAATAAAGGGGGATCTATATGATTTTAAAATCAATTTTTTGTCATGTAGAAAAAGAGCAAAAAGAGTTATTTTCAACGGCTCAAGAAAAGTGGAGAGAATTAACGAAACTAGAAGGATTCCATGGACAATTTGGTGGATGGAATGAGGAAACAGCTTGCGTATTTGCTGCTTGGGAAAATATGAACACATACCAGCAATTTATGAATGAAACGCATGACACAATCTTTTATAATAGCAATCAAAAGGATACATATACACTCTGTGAAACAGAATTATATCAATCTTTATTTGATATGACAGAGACTTCATTTACAGAAGTAATTCCAAATAGTTCTTTTGCAAGAATCGCAATATGCGATGTGAAAAATGGAGATGATCAGCAGTTTTTACATGTGCAAGAAACGGTTTGGAATATAGGTATGGAAAGATCAGAAGGAATGTTAGGAGGCGTTGTTGGAAGATCTCTTACAAAGCCGAATCGTTATCTCGTTCTTTCTTTATGGAAAGACGAAGAATCACATCGATATTATGTGGAAGAAATTTTTCCAGCGTTATATGAATTAGCAAATGTATCAGCGTATGTGTCAAATGTAAATGGGAAACAGGTTACATACGTCGATGAGTGGTCTGTATGCCCCGCATATTTCTAATAAAAAGAGTGGATACATGATGTCATATCTAAGATATATTATTTTAGCCGCAACAGTTGTCCTGCATGAGAAGAATGAAATTTTGGTGCTAAAAAGTCCGAAATGAGGATGGGGAATTCCTGGTGGCTCAGTAGAAGAAGGGGAAGCAATTCGTCAAGATGTAATAAGAGAAGCGAAAGAAAAAACAAGGATTGATATTGAAATTATCAAATTTATATTTTTAAACACTTGCAAAAACAATTTGAATATTGTATATTTTATAGCAATAAGTGAATGCTATTTCAAAAGCAATGAAAAGGACACGAGTTATTTTTACGGTTATACAGAGAAGGAAGGAAAGCTGAGAACTTCCTAACGCAGGAAAATGACTTACCACCTTAGAGCTGTATTGGGGAAAATAAGTATCTAATACCGTATAGCCACGTTACGGCAAAGGAAGCTATCAAAATCCTTTATAGAAAAGGTGCGATAGGAATCTGGGTGGAACCACGGATATAAGCATATTCGTCCCTATTATTAGGGATGAGTATGCTTTTTTGTTTTTTAAATTCATAGATGATAAGCAATGAAAAGGACACGAATGATTCTTTACGGTTATACAGAGAGGGAAGGAAAGCTGAGAACTTCCTAACGCAGGAGAATCATTTACCACCTTAGAGCTGCACTGGGGAAATCTTAGTATCGAGTGCCGTATAAGCGACGTTACCGCAAAAGAAGCCATCGTGTTATTAGGAAAAGATGCGATGGGAATCTGGGTGGAACCACGGGTAAAAGCACACTCGTCCCTACTATAGGGATGAGTGTGCTTTTTATTATGAAATGGAGTGGTAAAGATGAGTGAACAAGTAATTCGAATTATTTTTCCAGATGGCAGTGAAAAAGAATATGTAAAAGGCATTACTTTAGAAGCGATTGCAGCATCGATTAGCTCGAGCTTAAAAAAGAAAGCTGTAGCTGGGCAGGTAAACGGTCAATTATTTGATTTACGCCGAAACATTAATCACGATGCGAAAATTGAAATTATAACTGTAGATTCGGAAGAAGGAATACAAATCGGAAAGCACACTGCTGCGCATGTGTTAGCACAAGCGGTAAAAAGATTATATCGCAATGTGAAATTAGGAGTAGGGCCAGTTATTGAAAATGGATTTTATTATGATATGGATCTTCCTAATAGTATGACTGTTGAAGAATTATCTCAAATAGAAAATGAAATGCAGAACATTATAAACGAAGATTTAGAAATGGAACGAATGGAAGTTACTAGGGATGAAGCGAAAAAGATTTTTCAAGACTTGAATGACCACTTAAAGTTAGAGCTCTTAGATGATATTCCAGCTCATGAAATTGTAACAATTTATAAGCAAGGGGAATTTTTAGATTTATGCCGC
Organism: Bacillus sp. DX4.1; assembly: GCF_030348195.1. NCBI lineage: Bacteria > Bacillati > Bacillota > Bacilli > Caryophanales > Bacillaceae > Bacillus > Bacillus sp. DX4.1. The sequence continues at coordinate 2,487,366 of NZ_JAUCFT010000008.1, forward strand.
GGGCCACATTTACCGTCAACTGGATATATGAAAGCATTCAAGTTGACTCACGTTTCTGGTGCATATTGGCGCGGTGATAGTAATAATCAAGTTCTTCAACGGATATATGGTGTTGCTTTTTCTTCACAAAAGGAATTAGAAAATCACTTGCAGTTTGTAGAAGAAGCGGCGAAGAGAAATCATCGCAAGCTTGGCAATGAACTTGAATTATTTATGTTCTCTGAAGAAGCACCAGGAATGCCTTTTTATTTACCGAAAGGGCAAATCATACGAAATGAATTAGAATCTTTTCTAAGAGAATTGCAACAGAAACATGATTACCAAGAAGTTCGTACTCCTTTTATGATGAATCAAGAGCTATGGGAACAATCAGGACACTGGGATCATTATAAAGATAATATGTATTTTTCAGAGGTCGATCATAAAAGCTTCGCGTTAAAACCGATGAATTGCCCTGGACACATGCTAATATTTAAAAATAAATTGCATTCCTATCGTGATTTACCAATTAGAATGTGTGAATTTGGTCAAGTGCATCGACATGAATTTAGCGGTGCACTGAACGGGCTATTAAGAGTACGTACATTTTGTCAAGACGATGCACATATATTCGTTACACCGGAACAAATTGAAAGTGAGATACAATCGGTAATCAAACAAATCGATTTTGTTTATCGTACATTTGGTTTTGAATATGAAATAGAACTTTCGACAAGACCAGAAGATTCAATGGGAGAGGATGAATTATGGAGAGAGGCAGAAGATGCTCTTGAAAATGTACTGAAATCATTGAATTATAACTATAAAGTTAATGAAGGAGATGGCGCATTTTACGGACCGAAAATTGATTTTCATATTAAGGATGTGCTAAAAAGAAGTCATCAATGTGCAACAGTTCAACTTGATTTCCAAATGCCTGAGAAATTCAACTTACATTATATTGATGATAAAAATGAGAAAAAACGACCTGTCGTCATTCACCGTGCTGTATTAGGATCACTTGATCGATTCTTAGGTATATTAATTGAACATTTTGGTGGAGCCTTTCCAACATGGTTAGCCCCTGTTCAAGTAAAGGTGATTCCTGTTTCAGTAGAAGTACATGAAGGGTACGCGAAAGAGATGGAGGAGAAGCTGAGACATGCTGGTATACGAGCTGAGCTAGACGTTCGTAGTGAAAAACTTGGATATAAAATACGAGAAGCACAAATGAAAAAGACTCCTTATATTCTTGTAATCGGGGATAAAGAAATTGAGAATGAAGCTGTAAATGTTCGCAAATATGGGGAAGAGAGCTCTGAAGTTGTTTCGTTTGCTGCATTTATGGAAGGGATTCAGCATGAGATTCATAATAAAAAGTAATGTAGAATGATAAAGGTATCAGGAATCATTTATGAAAGAGAGACAACGAGTGATAATATTCATAAAAATATTCTAAATAAAATGTTATACATTATATGGTTGTTGGTACATCACTTTTGATAAGTGGTGTACTTTTTATTTGTTAAACAAATGGATGATAGTTGCGTTGTAGTAAATGAAAAAAGGATAGATGAAAACGATCTGTTTTCATCTATCCTTTATTTGTTATATTTTATAAAGGGGGTAAATCAATCTTTCCTTCTTCAAATAATTCTTTAATCATATGCTTCGTATAGCCAGCAGCCTGAGCAAATGTGATTTTCGCAGGCATTGGGGCTTCGTTTACATCGACCACAACATCGATAATACACGGTTTATCTTGCTTTACTGCGTTTTCAAAAGCAGGGAGTAATTCATCAATATGTTCGACACGGTAACCAACTCCGCCGCATGCTTCTGCATATTTTGCAAAATCAGGATTTGTTAAGTCTGTACCAAATTCAATATTTCCCATCACTTCTTGTTCGAACTTAATCATAGCGATTTTGTGGTTGTTTAAGACAACGACAACAATAGGTAGTTTATATTTAACGGCTGTGACAAAGTCGTTCATTGTCATACCAAATCCACCATCACCGCATATTGCGAAGACTTGTTTATCCGGATACGCAATTTGTCCAGCTAGCGCTCCAGGTAGTCCGCAGCCGAGTGTCGCGAGCCAGCTAGAGATGATAAATTGCTGGTTCGTCATTCGAAAATGACGTGCAGCCCACACTGTTACATTTCCGACATCAACGGATAAAATCGCATCATCATTTGCTACGTGCTGCAGTGCATGCATGACTCTTTGTGGTTTGATTGGAGTAGAAGAGTCTTCTTCTTGATTATGCAATTCTTCTTCCCATTTTTTCATGAGTTCTTGATGATGTTCTAAGAAAGAACGATCTGTATGCTTTTCAACATTTTGTGTGAACCATTTCAACGTTTTATCGGCGTCTCCAGCCAGCCCGATATCAGTTGGATAACGTTTTCCGATTTGTGCAGGATCCGTATCGATATGAAGTGTTTTTGCTTTTTCTGGTAAGAACCCTGTGAAAGGATAAGAAGTACCGACCATGATTAGTGTATCCGCATGCTGCATTGCTTCATAGGCAGGTTTTGTTCCGATTAATCCTAGCCCACCGATACAAAGAGGGTGTTCATCTGGAATGATACCTTTTGCTGGAAGTGTTAAGACGATTGGTGCACCAATATGCTCGGCAAATGTCAGTAAAGATTCTTTCGCATGTTTTGCTCCTTTACCAGCTAAAATAACAGGTTTCTTTGCCTCGTTTAATGCTAATGAGGCTAATTTTAAATCCTGTTCTTGCGGAAATAGTTCAGGTAATGTAAAAGAAGAACTTGTTACACGTGCGCCAGCTTCCACTTCAAACTTCGGCACATCATCTGGAATTGTAAGAACAGATACACCTTTTTTCGTATAGGCCATACGAATGGCTTGGTTTACAACGGCTGGAAGTTGCTCGGCTGACATGATGCGTTGGTTATATACAGCTACATCATCAAACATTCTTTCTAAATTTACTTCTTGGAAAAATCCGGTACCGAGTAAATCAGATTCAATTTGACCCGTAATCGCAAGAACAGGTGCTTGATCTAGTTTTGCATCATATAATCCATTCAATAAGTGAATGGCCCCAGGCCCAGCAATCGCCATGCATACCCCAAGTTTTCCTGTTAATTTTGCATAAGAAGCAGCTGCTAAAGCACCAGCTTCTTCATGACGAACTTGAATGAATTTTATTTTATCTTGTGCTTTGCGAAGCGGTTCAATAATGGAATTAATTGAATCGCCAGGCATGCCATATACGTGGTCAACACCCCACTCAATTAATAAATCAACAAGAACTTCACCGGCAGTTTTTCGAAACATGACAGTTCCTCCTTACATATTGAGATACTATTATGTTTCGGAAAAAAGGATAAAATATACAAATAATAAATGGAGTTCTTTTCCTTTAGTGCTGACCCGCAAATAGTGTGAAAATCGTAATAAGTAAAAATCCGAAAAGAGTCCAAGAAAGAAAAGGGAGTATCGATAAGCGTTTCTTCGCTTTCAAAAGCATTTCATGTATTGTTACATATCCTAAAGATCCGATGGCACTTCCCATTATTAGGCCTTGTAAATGAACTGCTTTGCCGTTCATCATTATACCGAATACGGTGCCGACACCAAGGATGACCGATAATAAAAGAATCGTTAAGATAAAAGAAATGGATTTATGCTGTGTGAATAAGAAAGGGATCATTAAAGCTAAACCTTCAGGGATGTGGTGAATAATAATGGCCAGTAAGAAGGGAATAGCAGATTCGTTATGGCTTGCGAAGGCCGCTCCTAATGCAAATCCACTCGGCATATTGTGAATAAAAATCGCGAACGAAAGAAATAAAAAAGTTTGCCATGCTTGCTGATCTTTTTTATGTATCACAGGATGGTGACAATAGTTATCCATTAACATCATTAATAAAGCTCCAAGTGAAATCCCTAGTATAGGACCGATCACCTCAAAGCTTGAAAATGTTTCGGGAATAATTTCTAACAATAACAACCCAAGTAAAATGCCGCCGCAAAGTGCATATAAGCGATACATTTTTTCTTCAATGAGTTGTTTTGTTGCAAGGCCGACTACTCCTCCCAGCAATAAACCACCAAATGAAAATAACGTAACGATCATCGGAATCCATAATCGTTCCATCGAATCACACTCCAATTTTGTAACCTTCTTATTAACTTACTATGAAAGAATAAAGATTAGTCCAAGTTATTTAGTGATCAATCTGGTTATTTGTTGTGATTTATATATTCAATTTAAATAAAAATAGTAAGAACTTTAATTTAAATAAAAGGCAGTTTGGAGGGATAATATGCATCAACTAAACCATAAAAAATTTGAAGCAATAGATTTTAAGGATTACTTCCAACTAGTATCGAATGAACAAGTTATGGCACAAATTACAGAACGAGCGATTCCGTTAGAAGAAGCTCAAGTAAACTATCGGAAATTATTAGAACGTAATGAAAAATATGAGATATATGGCTCATATAAGGTTTACGATAGTGTAACGGATAAATTTATTGGTCTCGGACATTTAACATTAAATGAAAATGAAACCGAAGAAGCTGAAATTGGTTATATGATATTACCTGAATATTGGGGTAAAGGATATGGTAGTACGATTGCAAAACAATTAATTGAACTAGCTAAGCAAACAAAATTGAACATACTGAAAGCAGTTATTGATCCAGAAAATATACCCTCTAAAAAAATTTTAATAAAGCAAGGATTTACATCAGAGAAGGTTTGTGAAATCGATGGGTTACCTGGAGAAATTTTAAGTAGGTTTATATAGGAGGCAAAAGTGGAAGATTCGATAATCGTATTAATTAACTTTATAATAAGGAGTTTTTAACAATTTTTCAGAGACAGCCTCTTTTTTATGGTTAAGTATAAAATTAATGACACTTTGTTTCCTTATCCTTATTAAATAAAGGAGTTTTGAACACGATTTTATCAGCTAATTCTTCTGTCGATATCAAAGAATGTACTTTTTTTAAGTATAGGAAATGTTCGTCATTACTTGTTGTTTGTTCATAAGAAAAGTCAGGGTCTGTATGTACTCTTTCAAGTAGATTGGAAGAGATACATACCGCTACCGTTACTGTGTTTGAAATAGAATTTAAATTAATGTTAAACCCAGCAAAGGCAGAGTACTTTATATTTTTCATTGTTTGAACGATGTGCTCTAACTTTTCAATTGTAGTCTCTATTACAATTAGTGGGGAACAAATCTGATTTAGTTCTTTGATGTGTTTTCTAGATTTATAATCATATACAAAGTAAAAATGTCTAGCTATTGGAAGGGTTTGTATATGTTTGGTTAATGAATAATACTGATCTGTCATCCCTGCAGTTAGATTATTTTTTGTTTCTTCTAGAATAAGAGTATAAGTGAGATTATTCTCCACTTGAATTTCCTGTTTACTGAAATTTATATTAGACAAATGATTTGGAATGAATTGCTTATTTAAGCTAATTTCACAAGCATGACCTTTGTAAATCCCAATTAAATATTGATTGTTCATATAGTGCCTCCTAAATTGTTTTATAATTGTATAGTGCATATAGCTTAAAAATTTTTATTGGTAGCTTTTAGTTAAGATAAGGATATTTTTTCTTAAAATACTATGTTTTTGTTAGGAGCAATTTTTTATATAACGTAGATCTGGTAATTGTGATGTATTTAATAAAAGTTCAAATTCCTTTAAGGTCAATCTATTTAGCCACATCACATATCACTGTCAATAAGGCGTTGGGGTATTTTAGGAATTATGAAATGGTTTCATAAAATGCTTTGCGAATAGCAGTTTCTCTGGGGTCATCAAACATTTGCATCCCAACACGTGTCATGGCATAAGCGAATCCAACTTGATTTATGGGATCTGCGAAACATAAAGAGCCTCCTGCGCCTGGATGACCGAAACATGAAGAATTGCCATAGTGAGAACCAGTTTTCAGCGGTTTGAAAAAACCTAATGAAAAAGCAGTATCTACCGTTTGGACAGCATCATGCCATCCATTATTCGTTCGTGAAGGTGGTTGCGATAGTTCATCCAATGTATGTGGATTTAAATGTAAAATAGGACCACCGTTAGCAAATTCACTATAGATTTTCGCCATGTCACGTACTACACCGATACCGTTTTCAGATGGGAATTCTACTTCTCGTAGTTCTCTTTTGTTAAAATTATCATGTGCTAGTAATCCCTTTGGATCTACCATACTGCGTTTTGCTAAAGACTTTGGATTCATAAATGCCCATAGTAAACTTTTTGGGAAGGAGCCAAAGCTTTTAAATATATCAAAGATAGATTGAACTCCCTTGATAGTCGCAATTCGTTCATCAGGAAGAGAATTGGGTATACCAATATACATTTCTGTTTGTAAAGGTTTTGCAATTTCTTCACTAAAAAATTGAGTTAAGTTTCGTCCTTGTGGATCTACATGACGAATTAACTCACTTATAAACCAGCCGATTGTCCCTGTGTGATATCCGTGTTTAGTACCAGGTTCCCAAGCTGGTTGCATTTGTTCTAAATAAGGAGCAACGTGCTTCGTATCAAAATCACGAAGTGTATGTAATGGTAATTTGTTAATACAACATAACCCCGCTTGGTGTCCAAACAGTTGCCGAACTGTGATGTTTTCTTTACCATTTACTCCGAATTCTTTCCAATAAGTAGATACTTTCTCTTCGTAATCTATATAACCTTTTGAATGTGCTAAGGCCAATGCGAGAGCAGCAAATCCTTTTGTTCCAGAAAAAATGAGAACTGCTGTATCTTCTTGCCATAGTTCTTTTGTATGATGATCACGATATCCACCCCATAGATCAACAACACATTCACCTTTGTAATAAATGCAACAAGCTGCACCTAATTCTTCACGAGATGTAAAATTTTCTGTAAATGCATGTTTTACTTGTTCAAATCCAGGCCTGACGAAACCGTCAATATGAATAGTTTGTTCCATTTGTACAGCCCCTTATTATTTAAAATGTAACATTTTAAAATATTAATATATATAACAATACTACACCAATATATGTAAATCCTGCTTTTCATTTAATAGGGGAAAGGGATAACAGCTTTCAACGACAAAGCTGCATATATATTCAGAGAGACTTTCAAGCTAAACAGAAATATAATGAATAGTAGCGTTAAATTTTGTCACATAGATTGAAAATTGAAGAAAATCCAGCAACACCTCTTTTGGTAACAAATAAAAAAGTTGCAACCTATATATGCGGATTTACGACGAAAGCATCAAATGGGTTAATTAACGGCTTGTTTGAGAAAACGAATGTGAAGATTCTTAATGCCATCGCTCTAACACGTAATATATCCTCGAATAGGATCATTGAAAAAGTGGGTTTAATTTCATAAGTAGTATTGAAATTGAAAACGAGGAATACCACTATTACGAACTAAGCAAGAGCGAATGAGAGCGTAAATATAAATAAAAGGATAAAATTGTAGACGGCTTTCGAACTGTCTATTTTATTATGAAAAAGAGTGACATATGCAGTGTTTTAACGATAATTTTGTTTTTTGGAGAAGCTGAAAAAAGATGGGTTTTATGTAATCTCTTCCGTACTCTAGATAGGAATTTTTGTATAGTATATAGAATTTTCTAAAGTGGTCTTATCTATTTAATTGTAAAGGAAGTTACTATTCGTGCTGTGCAAATACATGATGCTAAAGCAATTCATCGTATCTGTACACAAGATGCTGTTTTACCGTATATGATTTTTCTTCCTAGTATGCGAGTGGATGCTATGGAAAATAGGATTCGCAACTTGGGACATAATCAATTTGAATTTGTTGCGGAGTTTGATGGTACCGTTGTTGGATTTGTAGGTTTAACCCAAGGACAAGGTCGAAGGTCGCATTCGGGAGATATATTCATTGGCGTAGATAGCGAATATCATAAAAAAGGAATTGGGAAAGCGTTACTTACGAAAATACTTGATCTTGCAGACAATTGGCTAATGCTTGAAAGAGTGGAACTTGGCATTCTCGTAACAAATCCTGGTGCATAAGCGCTATATGAAAAGTTTGGATTTTCAGAAGAAGGAAAAAAGAAAGGTAGTTTAAAAGCTCACGGTAGATTTATTGATGAAATAATGATGAGTCGCCTCCATCCAAACGGTCTTCTCATACATACTTAACTTTTGTGTAATTACAACAAAGTCGTGGACTCTACAAGAAAGTAGTAGACTTTATATAGTTATGGACGCTACAACAAAATTGTAGACTGAAATGTAATTACAGTTGGAAAGTGATAAGAAAGTTGCACATTGAAAAATGAAACTTCTTATTAAATTATATAAAAAAAGAAATTGGTCATCTTTGTGGTAAAATAGCTAATCTTATATATACGATTCTAAAAAATGGCGTGAAATATGATCCTAAAATACATGCAGTAGCTTGGGGAATAGAGTGGGATGAAGCGTATAAATTAGAAGAAAAACAAGAACCTGTGCTATTAAACTAAAGGTGCAGGATACTTTAACAATAACTATAAAGAAAAGTTGCAAAATAGCAATAAAGAAACAGGAATTCGAGGTGAATAGCAATGAGAAGTGAAAAAGAAATACTTGATTTAATAATAGGAATAGCTAAAAAAGATGAACGAATTCGAGCAGTCTATATGAACGGTTCAAGAACAAATCATAATGCTCCAAAAGATATTTTTCAGGATTACGATATTGTTTATGTAGTGACAGAAACAGCATCTTTTATAAAGGATAAGACATGGATTAATACTTTTGGAGATTTACTTATGATACAAGAGCCTGATAGAAATAATAAATCAGTTGGTATGGATATGAATTTTGATAAGTCTTATGGGTATTTAATGCTCTTTACAGATGGAAATCGTATAGACCTTCATATCGAAACTAAAGATACAATGATTGAGGGATATGTCAATGATAAACTTACAGTTCCATTATTAGATAAGGACAACATTCTACCACTCATTCCTGCTCCCACAGATATTGATTATTATGTGAAAGAGCCAACAGAACCTATGTTTATGAGTTGTTGTAATGATTTTTGGTGGTGTCTACAAAACGTTGCAAAAGGAATCTGGCGTGATGAATTGCCATATGCAAAGCAAATGTTTGAATATGTAATAAGAGTTAGATTGGATGAGATGGTTTCTTGGTGGGTCGGCATAAAATACGACTTCCAAGTTTCTACGGGAAAAATGGGGAAGTATTTCAAAAAGTATCTTTCTGAATCATATTGGGAGATGTATGAAAAAACTTATTCTGACAATAACTATGAGAATTTTTGGAATTCTATATTTGTCACTTGTGAATTGTTTAGAGCTTTAGCAGAAGATGTTGCAGATAAATTATTGTTCACATATTCAATTGATGACGATACAAACATGACGAAATATCTTAAACATGTAAGAAATTTACCTTCTGATGCAAAGGAAATACTTTAAATAAATCTATATGTAAGTTATAAATTTTTCCGGAAAAATATTCAACCAACAGGGGCTTTTCTTGAATAAACAACAATTTTTTATTCATTTCCCCAAGTCTATTAAAATGCCATAAATCCCTGCTTTTTTAGCTGAAAGTAGGGATTATTTTTTGGTGAAAGATCTGTCTTTTTTCTCAAAGCACTACACTACATGTAAAAACACAAGTTGTATGGTATCAGTTTGATCAAACTTTATTCTAGAAGTTCTTCCACAATCGGGCGCTATTCTTAAATCAGAAGGCGTCTTTTTTTAATGAAAATTGTTATTAATATAAACAACCAAAAAAAGTTTTAAAGGGGTACTTGAACCTAACACTATGTCAGGTTGTATAGTAATGTTGCCGGCTAAAATAATTCGTACGAAATGAGGGGTTGATTCTGAATAAAAAAACTTGGAAAGTTGGAGAATTAGCTAAGCAAACCGGGCTTACGATACGGATGCTCCATCATTATGACAAAATTGGATTGTTTTCTCCTTCGCAGTCTTCTGATAAGGGACATAGGATTTACACTGAAACAGATATTGCCAAGTTGCAACAAATTATGTCACTTAAGCAGTTAGGTTTTGCTTTGGGTGAGATTAAAGAGATGATGGGAAATCCAAATTTGAACCCGGTCGAAGTTATAAAAATACAGCTAGAAAATGTAAAAGAGCACATTCGGAGACAAGAACAATTGTGCAGTCGGTTGGAAAGAATATACGAGTTACTTAACAGTCAACAAGAAGTGAGCGCAGAACAATTTATAAATTTAATTGAGGTGATTAATATGAGTAAAGATAAATATTTTACCCAAGAGCAACAGGAAAAGATGTTCAAACAGATTGGACTAGAGAAAAGAAAGCAATATGTAAGTGAGTGGTCTGAAATAACTGCAAAGATACGTGTGGAATATGAGAAAGGGACACCACCTGAAAACCTAGACGTAACACAATTGGCAAAACGATGGAATGAATTCCTCAATAAGTTGACCTTTAGGGATCCTGAGATATCCAAAGCAGCTGAACGTTATTATAAAGAGAATCCTAAAATAGGAGAGAAATTTGGGATAGATAATCAGCTTTCTGACTATATCAAGAAGGCTATGTCACACAGTTGAATTCATTTTTATTATTACAGAAAAAGTCGTGAGCATTTGTTATAGCCACGACTTTTTCTTTTTAAGCAATCGGACGCAATTGTTGAATAACGCCTTAGACTTAAACGACCTTATTGTTACATATTTTAGGTGTGCCAAAAACAACACATCCACCAGCCCTTAAAAACCTTGATATTACTTACTTTTTATATTTTTTCTATCTCATGATTAATGGATAGCTTGGAGAAAAATGATAAGAAGTAGATGTGAAGGGATAAAGAGGAAAAGGGAACGTGAATATTTGTAGAGGTACAGCAAGAAGATATTTAATTATTTGTTTTTTTTAGTAAAGATTAAAAGGTAAGAATAGAATAATTATGATGTTATGTGGCATATATATAGTCTGGTTGACCTAACTATAAACAAAAAAGCCATATCAGTAACACTTGCATGTTAGAGGAAAGGCATGCAAGTGTTACTGATATAGGTCAATATATTTATTTCTGTATAATCATTGTTTAAAAGGAGATGAGTGAATGAGGTTGAATCATTTGAATCTATGTGTTGATGATTTATCAAAAGCTAGACATTTCTTTGAAACATTTTTTGATTTTCAATTTTTGGAACAAAAAGGAAAAGCCCTTGTAGTGATGAGTGATAAGAATGGATTTATTCTCGTGTTAAGTGATCCAAAAGCATTTAAGGGGAAAAAGGACGTTAGATATCCTGAAGCTTTTCATATTGGTTTTTTGGTGGAAACTTCAAGTGAAGTTGATCAAGCATATGATCGTTTAGTAGCTGGGGGTATTGAAATAGACAAGGAACCTTATACAATGAGAGGTAGTAGTTATGGTTTCTATTTCACAGTATTTAATGATTTATTAATTGAAGTTTCTTGCCTCGACTATAGAGAGGGTAAAAAAGTTTCAAAACTCAATATTTGAAAACCGTACACTATTTAAAGACAAAAACTCAAGGAGTTGGTTTGGAATTTTCGGGCTTAGCTGATATTACTGGTGATGGTATAAAAGAATATTTATTCGGTGTTACAATTGGTGCAGCAGCAGGGAACAAACCAGAAATTTTCCAGTGGAATGATAATTCTTTTAAAAAGATTGCAGATGTTCCTTATCATAAAATTGACATTTTGAACGAAAATCAAAAAGTAGGTTTAGCAGTTTGGCAATGGTATATTGGTGATAGTTATTTTGTGGATGTATTAAAATGGAATGGTAAAAAATTAGTTTTTGATGAAGAATTATATTCTAAATACTATCCTATAATTGAAAAATTCTATAACGATAAAATTTCAGAAATGAATGCCTGGTTTTATTGGTATTGCCTCGCAGATGCTCAAATAAAAGCAAATTTATTGGAAAAATCTTCTGAATCCATTCAAAAAGGGCGTTTGTTAGCAAAAAAATTATCGATGCCAGATGTAGTTCAAAACTTTAACGAATTAAGTGGAAAACTTGAAGAAAAGAAAAGAAGCTTCCCCAACTAAAGGGTGCATTAGCTAAAAAATAAAGGAAGACCCATATTAGTTATGTATAATATGAGTCCTCCTTTATTTTTTCATTATAGTATATTTAGCGTTTCATTAGCTTTTTGTGCCAAGTTTTCATGAATCGCAGGAATTTTCTAAGGTCAAATCAGCAAAACATACATTTTACCAATAGGTCTTTTTAGTATGTTTTTCAAGAAGACCCAAATGGGATGCGCACTTTCGTTTTGTTCCATTCACTTTGTCGGTAAGCATATACAGGTAAACCTTGTAGGTATTGAGAAGTTATGAAATTATGATAAAAAGCTTTCCGAATAGCGGTTTCTCTTGGATTATCAAACATTTGCATGCCAACTTAAGGTAAGGTTAAAAGCAATACAAAAGACTTATATACTATGAACCTCTAAGTCTTTTGTACTACTTCATTCTTATACTAATAAGGGATGTAACGAAACATAGGACTACTCTATACTAATAGGTGAAAGCGCTCTTAAATCTATAAGGAGGGAATTATATGAAAAAGTGGGTTCAGTTTAGAATAGCAAGACCGACAGATAAATTTGAAGAAGTTATAAAATTTTATGAAGAAGGTTTAGGTTTAAAGCGTATAGGTGAGTTTCAAAATCATGAAGGTTATGATGGGGTAATGTTTGGAATACCTGATGTAGAGTATCATTTAGAGTTTACAAAGCATATTAACGGAAGCCCATGTCCTGCTCCAACAAAAGATAACTTACTTGTATTTTATATACCTGATAAAGCTGAAATTGAAAAAATAAATAATAGACTAAATGCAATGGGGTATTATGAAGTTGAACCTGAAAACCCTTATTGGAAAGAAAAAGGTACTACAATAGAAGACCCTGATGGGTGGAGAATTGTACTAATGAATACAGATGGGTAAAGAGAACTGCTGTATAGTATAGAGACAGTTCATTTCAGTTTTAAGCTAATAGCTATGTTTTATAAAGAAATGATTCCAGTACACATAATTAGAGTCTATTTTTTCAAAAACAGGCTCTTTTTAGTATACTTAGATCGATTGCTAAGAATCCTCATCTCATTTCATATTTTCTTCAACTTGAAGTGCAGTTACTTCTAATGAACCTTGATAGAAAGCTTAGCGATTGTATGTTCATTTTCTTTAATCGTTAATATAACATTTCCGTTCTCGTTAAACGTATGAGATGAAAGCTGATAAAGCTCTTGTATCTTAAATTTTTCTTTGATTTTTTTTGCAGATTCACTTTTTATTAAAGATAAACTAGGTTTCCAAATCTCTTCTTTACCAGAAGGATAACTTACAATGATTTGGCCAGCTTTTAGATTCAGTTCTTCCCAAGAAGCTAAATAAAGTTCAGTTTCTTGTCCGTTTTTTATTAACTGTTTCGAAAAATATCCTAATTCACCGATATCGCCCAAAATAGTATATTGTGTGTTATCTATTTTTATATCTAGAAAGGGAGGTTGATATGTGAAAGAGTGGTATATTCCATAAGAAAGAGATAAAACCGAAGCAAATGTAAGTCCAATGATAAACTTCTTAAAGCTTTTCCCTCTAAAACTGGTCATCATGATCGAGTTCGGTGTAAACTTCTGCGCTAATAAAAAAACAATCAGGATCACAATGAGAGAAATACCTATGAAAATATACATACTCATAACCCTCCTCTTTATTTTGCACCAAATGCTCATTTGATAAATGTAGATGGAATTTGTGACAACTTCTTCTGAATGTTTTTAGTAAAATAAGTTTATATTGTTACTAATATATTAACATAAATATCCAATTATCCTTCTGGATGTTACAAAAGATTTTAGATGAATTTCAGTTGTCAGATATTGATAGAGAGGAAGGAAGCTCTTACTTATAATATTTAGTTACTTCTTTTTTCATTCTCCATATTCCATATGAAAGTAGCCCTCCAATAATTAAAACCATAATGATTGCAGTTATCATTAGATTAGTAAACATTAGATCTTTATAATGGGTGGTTTTTCCGGTTATGATTAAAAAAACTTGATTAAGTTGGATTTGATTTATATAACTACTTAACAAAATTAACAGAACTAAACAAATTTGATTGATCATACTTCCTAGTTTTGAACAGCGATTGCGCAATAAGAGACTTGAATCTTTAAATGATTCGGAAGCATCATAAGCTAATCGATTTAGCTTTCTAGCTTGTAGTGAGGTGAAAAAACCAACTAATAAACCACTTACTGTAATTGTCCATGGTGTTGTAGTTAATAATAAACCACAGAGAGAGCCGATATTTATTACAGATAATGGACGATGACGACTGAACTGGTGAATCATTCTGTTGCCTAGAAATAAAGACAATATAATGCCAAGTCCGTATGGTAGATAGATGCCATAGATCATAAAATTTATGCTTTGTTGAGATAAAGCATAAAGCGAACCCCTTTTTATTTAATATTTTTCTCTGAAATTTTCTGGGGATTTGTATGTGAAACATTGAGCAAGATTGCTTGCAATAGTTATTGTTCGCAATAAGTTGTTTCCATCATAACCTAAAGAAGGAGATGCAATCAAAGGAGGCGAAATGGTTAAATGGTATAGATATAAATATTTAAGATGCAAATCAAAAAGAAGAAGGTTTTTCTGATATAATAAATCAATAGACAGAGAAGGAGGGGTTCAATGGCATTTCCTATTTTAGAAACAAAAAGGTTACATTTAATTGAGATTGAACAATTACATTGTCAAAAGATATATGATATTTTTTCACTTGAAGAGGTAACACGTTATTATGGTATGAACTCCCTTACAAAGTTCGGACAAGCTTCTCGAATGATTGAATCTTTTTCGAAAAATTATTTTGAAAAAAGTGCGATTCGTTGGGGAATTGTTGTGAAAGAAACAGGTGCATTTATAGGAACAGCTGGTTTAAATAATTTACAACTTTGGAGTAAACGATCTGAAATTGGATACGAGTTACACCCTTCTTACTGGGGAAAAGGATATGCATCTGAAGCTGTTCAACAAATAGTAACATACAGTTTTCAGGAACTAGGTTTATTCCGCATTGGGGCAATTACATACCCTGAAAACGTAGCATCTTCGAGTATGTTATCCAAACTAGGATTTCAAAAAGAAGGATTATTAAGAGGATATATTAATCAAGGTAACCGGCAACGAGATGCTTTTATATATTCTATGTTACTAACTGACTGGGAAAAGAGTTATGGAATGTAACTTACAAGGCTCTTTCCTATGCTACTGTTAATCAGATACAGGAACATAAAGAACCCCTCTTACAAAAATGTAAGAGGGGTAACGAAAGTATTAACCTAATTTAGGTAATAAACGTTCTCCGCTTTTCATGTTACTTTTACATAAAGGGCATTTTGGCTCTTCTTCAAATGAAAAGTTTTTTCTCATCCATCCTAAACAATCTTTAGATTCACATTCCCATACAGGGGTTTCCTCTGGTGGTACTTCTGCTACGTCGTTCTTTCTATTTCGATACATGGGACCACTCCTTTTATGTAAAATATTTTGTTTATATAAGTAAAAAGGTTGTTAACCGTTCGATGTTAACAACCCTTTTATTGTTTAAATTATAGCTTTACAACGTTTTTCGCTTGAGGTCCGCGGTTGCCGTCTTCAACTTCAAAGCTAACTTCTTGACCTTCGTCAAGAGATTTGAAGCCGTCGCCAGTGATAGCTGAGAAGTGAACGAATACGTCGTTACCGTCTGCAACTTCGATGAAACCGAAACCTTTTTCGCTGTTAAACCATTTTACTTTACCTGTTAATGTCATGGTAAATGCCTCCTAAAAATAAGAAAAATGAATTGCAATATGATCCGTCTTATTTCATTGAAAATAAAAATTCACATATTATCAAAAACCCATAAGGAATGTATGTTATCCCTAATTGATGCTTGATAATATGTAAAGTAAACTATTTGTGTATTTATCCTACAACATATCTTACAACAAATGGAGAGAAATAGCAAGTGTTGGAAGGATTAGGGATTTTATATCATTTACGTTATTGTAAATAAACCTGTAAAAGTAGGAGAAATAACAAATAAAGTGTAAAATAAGCAATAGTTATTACGAAATTAGAAATTAATAACAAAGGAGGAACTATTTTGAATAAAGGCCCATTTACAATGATCGAAGCAGCACGAGAAGGACGAAAGAAAGTACATCCCATTTTTGCAGTTATTCTAGCCATTTTATTTTTATCATTCAGTGGAGTATTTATGTTATTTATAATATTTTTACCAAAAGTGGAAACTACATTCATGAAAGGTATCTATGACAATTTAAGAATGTTATTAACGTTTGGAGGAACCATTCTATTCGTATTTTTATGGGTTCGCTTTGTTGAAAAGAGACCATTTTCATCAATTGGCTTTTGGAAAGATGAAGCTTGGAAGAAATATTTACGCGGCGCTCTGTTAGGTTTTGTTCTCATATCAATTCCAGTTTTATTACTTGTTATTACAGGATTTGTAACGCTACAGATGCAACACATTACGAGTACGTTTATTTTAGGTGTATTAGGTTCTTTAGTTGCCTTTTTAGTACAAGGTGCTGCAGAAGAAATTGTTGTACGTGGTTGGTTATTCCCAATCATTTCTGTAAGAAGTCGTATATGGGTTGGGATTGTGGTTACATCGTTTTTATTTGGTTTTCTTCATTTGTTTAATCCTGGAATTACAGTTCTCTCTATATTAAATATTATTTTTGTTGGCGTATTTGCAGCACTTTATGCATTAAAGGAAAATAGTTTATGGGGCATTTGTGCTTGGCATTCCATTTGGAACTGGGCTCAGTATAATATATACGGATTTGCAGTAAGTGGGACGACTATTTATTCTACACCGTTGTTTAAATCAACGATCACTGGCTCAGAGAAATTAAATGGTGGTGCATTTGGAATCGAAGGAAGTATCATTACTACGCTTATGCTTGCAATTGCTTCATTTGTTTTATGGAGACAAATATGGGGAAGAAAAGCTAAAAAACGTATAAATGGTTAAGATATGCTGAAAGAAATAAGAGATTGGTTAGAACAGAATTGAGCATAGTGATTCATTATGAAACTAAGTGATGGGGTGCATCTAGTTCCGATTAACTGAATAAAGTGAAACATTAATCAGTGGGGGTTTTCTTCATCCCACACTGATTAAAAAGTGCTTTAACCTCCATTTGTTGCTTGCTTATTGCAATTTTAAATCTATTGGCATATTGGCTCAGCTTTGTAGGCATTTTAAGTTGGTTATTGTCAATAAGTTTACTGCTAGTAGGTGCTTATTTTACAAAATATATTCCGATATCTAAGAAGGTACATTAATGAAATAGAGGAAACGTTGGATATGTAACATACATATTATCAAATTCAGTTTAATAATGTAAGCTCCATCATATGAAGGGGCTAGTCTAAAAAATCGCTATCCAATGATTTTTTAGATTAGCCTCTTTTATATTTAAATAGTTAAATGACGTTTTTGTAAGTTTCGTTCATAAATTGTAAGGGAAATCGATGTAAAAAAACGAAAATGAATTTTAAAATTTAAATAGAAGTTACGGAAAGCAGAGGTGAAATGAGTGAATCAAGCAAACTTTTCGACCAATCCCATTATTCTTTTTGATGGCGTTTGTAATTTATGTAACTTTTGGGTGCAGTTTGTTATTGAAAGGGATCCGAAAGCGGTATTTAAGTTTGCTTCGTTACAATCAGAAATAGCGAAAGGTTTAATCATGAAATATGGAAAAGAATACAAAAGAGAAGACTCTATCATTTTATTTGAGGAAGGAAAACTTTATACAAAATCAACAGCAGTTTTAAAAATTCTTCGGAAATTGAGAGGACCAATAAAAGTATTATACATATTTATTTTTATCCCAAAATTTATTCGAGATAAGATATACGATATTGTTGCTCAAAACCGGTATCGTTGGTTTGGGAAACAGAGATTTTGTATGATTTCAACGCAGGGTGTACAGAATCGTTTTTTGGAAGAGGATATCTAAATGAAAGAAGGGATTCGAATGGAAAAAAGGATTGTAAGAATAAAGCTGAAAAAGAGTGTGATTACATCTTTTAGGTGGTTTTTAGCAATTATGTTTATCATATATGGCATTGCAAAAATTTATCCAGGTCAATTCTCAACTGGAGATTTTATTTTTGATTCAACAAAGGATTCACCGATGAAACTAGCATGGTATTTCTTTGGGTATTCTAATTTTTATAATTTATTTATTGCCTTTGGTGAGTTAACAGCTGCACTTCTATTACTTATCCCACGAACAGCAACAGCAGGGAATATCATTTACTTGCCGATCACTGTTAATATTACAGTTTTAAATTACTGTTTTGATATCCCAGCACTTCCTATCAGTATTATGTTAACGTCATTAAGTATTTTTTTACTTTTACTTGAGTATTCAAAATTGAAAAGAGTGTTTTTTGAAAACGGAGTTGTAGATAAGCAGGGAGATACAAAAGAAAGGTGGATGAATGTAAGATGACAATCTTTAATATAATTCTTTTATCCTTTATTTTTGTGATTTCTTGTTGTTATTACTTTTTTATAGATAAGAAAAGTGAATAATAGAAAATGTAAAAATACAGGGTTTTATTTTCGCGTTTTGAAAGAGGGAAGGGTATCACCAACAGATACCCTTATACAACTTGAGTCACATAGTAATGGAATAACAATTGCTTTTGCAAACTGTATGATGCATAAAGAGAAACGTAACTTTGAAGGAGTACGAAGAATTCTAGAAGTAGAGGCACTTTCCACAAGTTGGAGAAAAACATTTGAAAAACGATTGGAAGGGCGAGAAGTAGATCCGAAAGCACGATTAGAAGGAATTAGTGAATAATGGCTATATAGATGGTTTACATGGTAATGGAGTTCAGCTCATTGTATAAATCATCAGTCGATAATAATGGAGAATGAAGAAAAAGGTGTTTTTGAAGGAGCTATTTAGCTACTTTAGGAACACTTTTTTTATAACGAAAATATAGCTCTTTTCTCATATAGCTCACTGTGTTCGAATGGAAGTTACTTATAATCCTAAGTTACAAATGTTAAGAGTGACTTTCATGCATCTACCTGGATGGATTCGTGCAAAATATATTTGTAGTGAAAAATAAAATTTTGGATAAATATCGGCTGTTTGTAAGAAGAAAGATAAATAGCATAGTTCTCATACCAAAATTTTGTTTATAAAGGTACGTTTAGGAGGAAATAAAGATGAAAATTGGGTTGATTGGTTTAGGGAAAATGGGATTAAATTTAGGACAAAATTTAATTGATAAAAACCATGAAGTAGTGGCGTTTGATTTGAATGTAGATGCTGTGAAAGAAATAAAAGAATATGGAGCGGAAGGTACATCCAGTCTCAGTGAACTTATCCAATCATTAGAAAAACCGAGAGTGCTTTGGATTATGGTTCCACATGCGGTTGTAGATTCTGTTATTAGTGACATTACACCACTTTTAAGTGAGGGAGATATTGTGATTGAAGCGGGTAATTCGCATTATAAAGAATCGACACGTCGCTACAACGAGTTCAAGGAATCTGGCGTGCATTTTATGGATGCTGGAACATCTGGTGGAACAGAAGGGGCGCGTCATGGAGCTTGTTATATGATTGGGGGAGATCCCGAAGCCTGGGACATCGTAGAACCTGTGTTTCGAGATACAGCGGTAGAAAATGGATATTTATATGCTGGAAAAGCAGGAAGCGGCCACTTTTTAAAGATGGTTCATAATGGAATTGAATATGGAATGATGGCTGCAATTGGTGAAGGTTTTGAAGTATTAGAGAAAAGTGAATTTGATTATGACTATGAAAAAGTAGCAAAAGTGTGGAATAATGGTTCCGTTATTCGTTCATGGCTCATGGATTTAACGGAACGTGCATTCTCAAAAGATGCAAAATTAGATGAAATTAAAGGGATTATGCATTCTTCTGGTGAAGGGAAATGGACGGTTGAAACGGCTCTTGATTTACAAGCAGCGACTCCGGTTATTGCTTTGTCCTTATTAATGCGATATCGTTCATTAGAAAATGATACCTTTACAGGGAAAGTAGTAGCGGCACTGCGTAATGAATTTGGTGGACATGCGGTAGAAAAAAGCGAAAAAAACTAAATCGTCATCATGATTGAAAAGCTTTTTAGTATGAAAGCAAAATAAACAACCCTGTTCACATGAAAACGGGGTTGTTTATTTATTATTTAAATTTTAAAAAATAAATTCATAATTAAAGTCATCTTCAAAAGAATTCCGTGTTTTAAATATAATAAAATCATTTTCTGGAATATCAAGTTTTTCTAAATATATTTTTGAAATCCAATCTTCAATGGTTGTTAGGTCAAAAATTTTAGCAGGTCCAACTAATTTCTCTAACGGAATACTTTCAAACGTTTCTCCGTCATTGATCATATGTAAAGGTGCATCAATATGCGTACCTTGTATGTGCATTTGGTGTCCTTGAAAACTTTGGTTGTTTTTCAGGTTTATTTTTGTAAACGGTCATTCCTTCAAAAACAGGTGCTGTTATATCATATATTTTCATTCGTATTTTCTCCTTTTAAATGAGCAGTTACCGTTGGCCACCAATGAAAACCATTATTTTCTAGTAAAGCATCTGATTCTTTAGGGCCCATTGATCCCGACTCATAGTTAGGAAAATGTTTAGCGCTTTTGTTATTCCAAGCATTTGAGATAACATCAACAAATTGCCAAGAAAGGGATACTTCATCCCAATGTGTAAAGTTAGTTGAATCACCACGCATACAATCATAAAGAAGAACCTCGTATGCTTCAGGTGTGTTCATTTTATCCGTACAATTATTACAATAACTTAATTGAATGGGTGTCGAAGCAGTTCCATTCTCCGTTTTTTTTGCATTTAAATGTAGTGTAATTCCTTCTTCGGGCTGAATATGAATTACCAGCAAACTAGGGTGAACTTTGTTTTCATTATTAAAATATAAATTCATTGGTAAGTCTTTAAATTGTATGACGATTTCAGTGCATTTTTCCTGCATCCGTTTTCCTGTTCGAATATAGAAAGGGACTCCTGACCACCTGAAATCTTCAATCATTAGCTTTCCAGCAACAAATGTTTCTGTATTTGATTCTGGATCTACTGCATTTTCTTCACGATAGCCGATTACTTTGTTTTCAGCTACAATACCTGGTCCATACTGTCCGCGGACAAAATCACGATCCACTGTATCTTCTGAAAGAGGTTTTAAAGCACGAAGGACCTTTACCTTCTCACTTCTGATTTCCTCTGCCGTCAGTTTAATTGGCGGTTCCATTGCAAGGAGAGCCACCATTTGTAACATATGATTTTGCACCATGTCACGTAGTGCCCCTGAATCTTCGTAATAGCGCCCACGATCTTCTACTCCTAATACCTCACTTGAAGTGATTTGGACGTTAGCGATATATTGATTGTTCCAAAGAGGTTCAAAAATAGCATTCGCAAAGCGAATAACTTTAATATTTTGAACCATCTCTTTTCCTAAATAGTGATCAATACGATAAATTTCGTCTTCTGTGAAGGCGTGGCGAATTTGATTATTTAACACTTGTGCAGATTCATAATCATGGCCAAATGGTTTTTCAATGACTAAGCGAATCCAGCCTTCCGTAGAAGTTAATCCTTCTGATTTTAAATGAGTAGCAATTGTACCGAAGAAATCAGGAGCCATCGCTAAATAAAACATACGATTTCCTTCTGTATGATAATTCCCATCAAGATCCGTTAACAAACTTTTAAGCTCCTGATAAGAAGATATATTTGTGACATCGAAAGGATGATAATAGAAATGTGAAGCAAATGTATCAGGACTCATATCCTCTTTGTGAAAGTCACGAATAGACGTTTTTACGTTTTCACGAAAATCGTCATTCGACAAAGGTCTCCTTGCTACGCCAACTACGGCAAAGTCTTCAGAGATTTTCCCTTTTCGAAATAGCCTGTAAAGAGAAGGGAATAATTTGCGCTTCGCTAAATCACCTGTTGCACCAAAAATAACGATAATACATTTAGGAGTATGAATTTTCATGGTTAAATAGCCCTCACTTTATCCGAAATTAGTTCCCACTTAGTATGTTAATTATTTAATAATACATGTAAGAGCGACATGAAATAATTTTATAACTTATACAAACAGACATACTTAAATCCTAATATCACCTTAGTTATAATTATTTTAAAATTCAATAAACCCGAAAATAAATTACACCCTTTTTAATATTTTATGATACTATGTTGAATTGTAAGAATTATTCTCTCATTTATAGATTATGGAATCCGATTAAATGATTAGAGATAAATTAATGGAGGACCAACATGGGGAACCTTACTCTTTCTGAAAGTTTTATTTTGGAAGAACCAAAAAAGGAACAGTTATATCAATTATTCGAAGATGTATTTGGCATTCCTGTTCAAACGCTACAAAATTTTGAGGCAAGGGGATTTTGGGATTGTACATATAGATCTTTTGCATATTTGAAAGATGAGCAAGCAATTGCAAATGTGTCGATGTTTTCGCTTCCGATGCTTGTGAATGGAGAGCGGATAAAGGCCGCTGGAATTCAATCTGTCATGACACATCCGGATTATCAGAGAAAAGGTTTGATGAAACAAATTTTCAACGAAGTGTTAAAAGAAATAGATGAACAATATGAATGTGCCGTGCTATTTACTGAACATCCAGAGTTATACACGCCATTTGGTTTTCGCGTTGTGCAAGAGCATCTGATGACATTATCGTATGAAGATACTCAAAATGAAACGACGTCTCTACGAAAATTAGATTTCTATGATGAAACAGATATGCAGTTAGTGAAGGGAATCTTAGACAACGGACAATCGCTTTCTCAAGAATTTACAACCTTAAATTACCAATCTTCTTTTTATTTTAATATGTATGATGCGAGATGGAATGATAAGCTATATTATTCAGAGAAGTTGGATGCAGTTATTGTATATGAAGTGAAAGATCAAGTATTGAAATTATTTGGTGTTTTTGCACCAATTATTCCAATATTAGATGAAGTGTGTGCCGAAATACATGAATCATTTGTAGAGATTGAGTTTTACTTTTATCCCGATGAGTTAGGGGTTGAAGATGCAAAGCATAAAGAGTATCAATCTAAAAAGCATTTGATGATTCGCGGGGACGATAATATTGAGTTTAAAGGATATAAGTTCCCAATTCTAGCTGAGTTTTAAATGAAAAAATATATGTGGAAAGCAGCTTGTGAAAGCTGCTTTTTTTTGTTTGTAAGCAGGAAATAATTGATGAATGAAGAAGAAGTGTTGGATATATGGAATTTGAAGAATAATCCTATTATTAAATGGAGGCACTATGAAAACATCTTACATACCAAATTATACACAGCAACTTACCATCATGAACGAACCTAAACATTGGGACGTGAAAGAAAGTACTTTTATTGTCCATTCAAAAGAAGAGACTGATTTTTGGTTAAAGACACATTACGGCTTTGAAGTGATGAATGGTCATGTGTTTTACGAGGAAATTTCTACAGACTTTGAAGCAAAGGTTTCGTTAAGTATGAATCCAAAATCAACATACGATCAAGCTGGTCTTTTTATCATGGTATCCCAGGGATGTTGGCTAAAAACATCTCTTGAATATATACCAAATGGATTGTCTCATTTAGGAGCTGTTGTGACGAATGCTGGATATTCAGATTGGTCAACACAGAATTTTCCGAATGAACTTGTTACTCGGAAATTACATTTTCGTATTATTCGAAAGAATGGTGATTATACTATCTATGTAAAAACAGAACAATTGCACAATGAATGGGAACAGATTCGGATTGCGCATCTCATTGAAGATCATGGTAATAGGCCTATAAAAGTAGGATTTTATACATGTAGCCCAACAAAAAATAACGGTTTTGAAACGACTTTTTATGATTTTTCTATTGAAATCAAATAAACTATCTCATCAATCCTATTCCTTTTAGCAATCTGTATAATCATTTTTCATGAAAAACCGCATTTTGAAATAAAAGAATGCGGTTTTATACATATGATAGTAAAGCACATTTGTTGACGGAAATATTGAGGTTGGTTATCATTTAATAATGTTAAATATTAATATGTGGAATAGAATAAAATAAAATCATGATGACAATGTTTCATGAGTAAATAAAAAGGAGGAAGAGTTTTAATTTACATATGACAACTACATAAGAAAAGGAGACAATGTATGAAATCATTTCGCAAATTGTTACAGTTTTTAAAACCATACATGTTCTTCGCTATAATTGGACCACTGTTTATGGTACTTGAGGTTGCGATGGATTTAATTCAGCCAACCATTATGCAGCATATCATTGATGTTGGGATTACAAACCAAGATTTGAATTATGTAATCAAAATGGGACTTCTAATGATTGGAGCAGCAGCGCTAGGGTTGATTGGTGGACTTGGGTGTATGATGTATTCCACGAAAGCTGCTGTTAACTTTGCGACAGATATAAGAAAAGAAGTCTTTACAAAAATCGAGACTTTTTCTGGAAAGAACCGTGATGCGTTTGGAACAGGAAAATTGCTTACAATCGTGACAAATGATGTTACGTCCATTCAAGCTGCAATGACAATGACACTGCGCGTTCTTGTTCGCGGACCTTTATTATTTATAGGAAGTATTGTAATTGTATTTGTAACAGCAAGAGACTTATTTTCTATTTTACTTGTGGTAGTACCTATTTTATTAGTAGCGATTGTTCTGATTGCAGGTCAAGCGAGTGGGTCCTTTAAGAGGGTGCAAGAAGCGCTAGATAAAGTAAACACAAAGCTACAAGAAAACTTATCTGGTGTGCGTGTGGTAAAAGCGTATGTAAGGCAAGATCATGAAATTTCCCAATTTGAAAAAGTTAATAAAAACTTAACAGGAATCAACATTCATGCGGTGCAA
Organism: Bacillus sp. DX4.1; assembly: GCF_030348195.1. Taxonomy (NCBI): domain Bacteria; kingdom Bacillati; phylum Bacillota; class Bacilli; order Caryophanales; family Bacillaceae; genus Bacillus; species Bacillus sp. DX4.1. The sequence continues at coordinate 2,512,401 of NZ_JAUCFT010000008.1, forward strand.
ATTATTTCATTGATGATGCCAATCATTATGCTTGTCGTAAATGGTGGTATTGTAGCTACATTATGGATAGGGGGCGTAAAAGTCTTTAATGGAACACTTCAAGTTGGTGCGATTTTAGCATTCATTAACTATTTAAATATTATTTTAATGTCACTCATGTCCATCAGTATGGTATTTATCCAAATTGCTCGTGCTTTCCCATCTGCTGATCGCGTACAAAATGTACTGGAAACAGAAGTGGATATTACAAATGAAGTAGAAGCGTATAAACCAGAGCAAATGAACGGAAAAGTTGAATTTAAAAATGTAAGCTACAGCTACAGTAAAAATGATGAGTACGTTCTAAAAAACATTTCATTTACCGCAAGGGAAGGTGAAAAAATAGGCATCATCGGTTCTACAGGAAGCGGGAAGTCTACAATGGTTAAATTGCTTCCACGCCTGTATGACGTTGATCATGGCGATATTTTTATTGATGGTGTAAATGTGAAAGAGTACGATTTACAAACATTGCGTTCTTCGATTGGGTTCGTACCACAAAAGGCTTTATTATTCTCAGGAAGTATAGAAGAGAATATGCGATATGGAAAAGAAGAGGCTACGCTTGGTGAAATTGAAACAGCATCTGAAGCAGCATGTGCGATGGAATTCATTAAAAAGCTTGAAGATACATACCAGTATAATTTAACGCAAGGCGCAACGAATCTTTCCGGTGGACAAAAACAGCGTCTTTCTATCGCAAGAGCACTTGTACGAAAACCATCTATTCTTGTTTTAGATGACTCTACATCGGCAGTAGATGCAGAATCAGAAGCAATTATCCAAGGAGCATTGAAAGAGGAATATACAGGAACGACAACATTTCTGATTGCCTCTAAAATTTCATCGATTTTGGATGCGGATCAAATTCTCGTTCTTGATAACGGTGAGCTAGTTGGAGCTGGTAAGCATGAAGAACTTTTAGAAACTTGCAGTGTGTACCAAGAAATTTATCTTTCCCAAGGTGGAAGCTTGCATCGAGAAGGAGGGAGAGAACATGCGTAATTTTCAAGGACAGTTTGGGAATAAAAACGGACGTAACAATTCAAGAACGGGAAAAACAAAAGATACAAAAGGAACAGTAATGCGGGTTTGGAACTATATGGGTTACCAAAAAGCAGCACTTATTTTTGTTATTGTTCTTGTATTTGTAACGACGCTACTTGGGTTACTTGGTCCCTATTATATGGGAGTTATTATTGATGAGTACATTATACCAAGAGACTTAAATGGAACGGCAAGAATGTGTATGCTGCTCATTGGTATCTACGGTGTTACAGTATTATTAACGTGGTTACAAACGTACGTAATGGTAAACGTTGCATTAAAAACGATACAAAAAATACGACAAGACATTTTTGAGAAAATCCAAACTCTTTCCCTTCGCTTTTTTGATGTTCGCTCACAAGGAGATTTAATGAGCCGTGTGACAAATGATATTGACAGTTTAAATCAAGCGCTGACGCAAAGTGTTGTGCAAATTATTTCTTCTGCTTTAACATTTGTCGGTGTAACAATTGCGATGTTTTCATTAGATTGGATTTTAGCAATCGTAACATTAATTACGGTACCGATTATGTTTATCGTTACGAAAAAACTAGTTGCGTATAGTAGTAAAAATTTTGCGAAGCGGCAAAAAGATTTAGGAGAATTGAACGGTTTTATTGAAGAAGCCATTACAGGTGCAGATGTCATAACGTTATATGGAAAAGAAAAAGAGACTGTAAATAAGTTTCATGTGATTAATGAACAGCTGAGAAGCTCTGCAACGAAGGCAGATACATTTTCTGCTTTTGTTTTCCCAAGTATGAACTTTATTAATAACTTAGGAATGGGACTTGTAATTGGAACAGGTGCAGTTATGGTGTTGAACGGTATGACAACGGTTGGGGTCATCGCTGCATTTATTAACTACTCTCGTCAATTTTCAAGGCCACTTAGCCAATTTGCAACGCTTATGAATACAATCCAAGCGGCGGTTGCTGGTGGAGAGCGTGTTTTTGAAATTATGGATGAAGTACCAGAAATTCAAAACAAAAAAGATGCGGCTGTAGCGGAGAAATTGCAAGGGAATGTCGAGTTTCAACATGTATCTTTTGGGTATACGAAAGAAAAAGAAATTTTAAAAGATGTAAACTTACATGCAAGTCCAGGAGAAACCATTGCACTTGTTGGACCAACTGGTTCAGGAAAAACAACAGTTATTAATTTGTTAACACGTTTTTATGATATTCAAAAAGGACAAATTATGATTGATGGGAAAGACATAAAAGATTACGAGGTTAGCTCGTTACGAAGTAAAATCGGCGTAGTCCTGCAGGATACGTACTTGTTCGCTGGAACGATTATGGATAACATTCGTTATGGCCGATTAGAGGCGACAGATGAAGAAGTAATTGCTGCAGCGAAAGCGGCCTCTGCTCACTCCTTTATTAAACATTTGCCAAAGCAATATGAAACAAAAATTGCTTCAGAAGGATCTAATTTAAGCCAAGGACAAAAGCAATTACTTGCGATTGCAAGAGCCATTTTAGCGGATGCAGATATACTGATTCTTGATGAGGCAACTTCTAACATTGATACGAGAACAGAGCTGCAAATTCAAGCGGGATTAAACAACTTAATGAAGGGCCGCACAAGCTTTGTCATTGCCCACCGTTTAAAAACGATTGAAAAAGCAGATCAAATTCTTGTCATTCAAAATGGAGAAATTATTGAGAGAGGAAACCATGACTCTCTTATGGAGAACATTGGTTTTTATTACGGTCTGTACACAAGTCAATTTAAGATTTAAGGAAGAGAGGTCTTGTGATCTCTCTTTTTTTATCCCGCATTAATGGGCAGTAAAAAATCTGATTGGTGGGGCGAATGATGAGTAGGGATGAAGAATCCCCACTGATTTAAGTTTCACTTTATCATTTTGCATTGTCTATTCTATCTTTTGATTTTAATTCTTTATTTGTTTCATTTTCATTTTTTATATGTGTAAAATCCGTATGCTCTTCCGAGAATTCTGTCGCATATCTGTTATGATTAAGGGTTGAAAATTTCGTTTTTTCAGTAGTGTGATTTAAAACAAGCTTCTTCATATAAATATGAAACAGTATTTCAACTACTCCAATGATTGCTGCTGAAAAGAATGCTGCTGCTGCAATGTTACGAGTTGTGTCTATTAGCAGATAGGTTAAAACCCAAATCCCTAAAAAGTTCATCCCAAAGTCTGTGATTGTTGCAATGGTATTTCCATACCGAGGTAAGATAAACAGGTCTCCAACTACATACGCTGCGCCTGTAATTAATAATGAAATTAATAATATTCTCGGAATAGTTGCATCTCCCAAAATACCTAAGATAAAAAGTAATACGGCACTAATTGCAGTGTATTTAATTAATAGTGCAACAAGATGGCTCATTATTATCCCTCCATTTTAACTCATGTCATTTTACTTATGATTTCATTTTTTTATTTCCTTATTAGACTGTCTGAATGTATGTGAAGAATTCAGGAAATTGTATCCAAAACTTTAATACATCAGTTTTCTTTCATGTCATAAGCATTTATTCTTCTTCAGCAGAATTTACATTCCGGCTTTCAAACTATTTCCGGATATGCACTCATACTTTTGATTGATGTAACTGTTAAGAAAAAAAGGTATTCTATCTTTACATCCATGATTATAAAGGAGTGAGTTGTTTTGTCGCTTAGTGAAATGATTAGAAAAGAAATTCTAAGCTGGGAAGGTGTGTCTGAAAAGCCGCATCGATTTGGTGGGATTGAATTGAATTATAAAAATAAAGAACTAGGTCATCTTCATGGAGATACGTTAGCTGATCTTCCATTTCCAAAATCAACAAGGGATGAAATAATAAAACAAGGATTAGCCCAACCACATCATGTATTACCTGATTCGGGATGGATTAGTTATCATATGAAAAGTGAAGCTGATCTTCCTTTGCTCATTCAACTTTTTCGTATGCAATATGATAGATTCGTAAAAAAATTAGAAAAAAGATGAAGTTGATACTTCACTTAGATACAAAGAACTAGGTATATATACCTAGTTCTTTTGTGAATTATAGAGGATTTCTTACTATTTTGGAGTAGCTTTTTTTAAAACAGTGCAACTTTATTTTAAAACGACAGCTGTCGATAACGGGAATTATGTGAACTACAAAACCCTCCATTTGAAAATAATGGAGGGTTTAATCATGAAGTATTCTTACTTAAATACTAACCTTTTCATTTAGTTCTATAATAAAGGTAATCAAATCCGTTTCAGATAAATATCTAAAACATGTTTTCCAATTAATCTGTTTTATAACCAGTTTAACTTTATTTGACACTCCCACGGCTAAAGCCGCAAGCTGACTAACGTCAGTGGGATTCTTGCTACCAAAGGCGAAGTCCATTTCTGGTATCGCTGACGTGCAAGATTGCGGTGTGTCATCACCACTCCCATGACAGACCGTATAGGTTCATGGGCTACGGTACTGTTACCATACCGTACAGATCTTTGGGTTCTCCATTATGTTTTAACGTCTTGTTCTTGACGACACATATTGTTTTACACACGAAATGAAATTGATTCGTGCAACCTCATACAATATTCGTTTTTCAGAGAACATAATCGTTTTAGAGTCTTTTGCATGACTATAAATAAATTTTAATATGTTTTGCGATGCAAAAGCGATACTTCCATCCCATGCCTAAAGGCGGACTAAAGTCCTGCAGGGGCTTTCTCGTATCGCAAAATGACCAAGGAGTGTGAGTTGTTTATGGAAGTGGATATTAAGGTTAGAGACGCCAAAATGAGTGATTTATCTAATATAGTAGATATATATAATTCAACTATTTCAAGTAGGATGGTCACTGCTGATACAGAGTCTGTCACAGTTATGAGTAGAGAGCAATGGTTTTATGAGCATTCACCTTCTTTTAGACCTTTATGGGTGATAGAAGACCAAGGAGAAATATGTGGGTGGGTCAGCTTTCAATCATTTTATGGTCGACCAGCTTATAATGGGACAGCTGAAATAAGTATATATATTCATCAAGATTTTAGAGGTAAGGGAGTAGGTAAATATATAATGCAACAAGTGATAGATACGTGTCCTAGGCTTGGAATTAAAACCTTACTGGCATTTATATTTGCTCATAATGAAATGAGTCTTCATCTGTTTTCTAGTTTTCGTTTTGAAAAATGGGCACATCTTCCTAAAGTTGCAGAGCTAGATGGAATTGAGAGAGATTTAATCATTCTTGGAAAAAGGATTTCCTAATACTTTAATAAAATTATATAATAGCAGGTTGAACAAGATCCGTAAAAACCCGATTGATGAGGGCTCATGATCAGTGAGGGATTGAAGAAAACCCTCACTGATCAAAGCTTCACTTTATGTGAAAGCAAGTAGTATGTAATAAAATTTTAAAATATGCACTATTGCATGCAAACGATTGCGTTCGCTACCTTATAATGAAAACGGATACATAAATGTTTTAATAAACTAATAAAATGAAATGGGGAGAAGAGATGAAGCGACAGTTTCAATATTTTAGTATTGTTACCATATCTATAATTGTGTTATGTGTATTATTTTTATTCCCTCAAGCAAGCTTTGCAGCTGTAAACGGGAAGGCAATGAATCCAGATTACAAAGCGTATATAATGGCACCGTTAAAGAAAATTCCAGAAGTGACAAATTGGGAAACGTTTGAAAATGACTTGCGGTGGGCAAAGCAAAATGGCTTTTATGCAATTACTGTTGATTTTTGGTGGGGAGATATGGAAAAGGAAGGAGATCAGCAATTTGATTTTTCGTATGCACAGCGTTTTGCTCAATCTGTAAAAAATGCAGGCATGAAGATGGTTCCCATTCTTTCAACCCATCAGTGCGGTGGGAATGTTGGCGATGATTGTAATGTACCAATTCCCTCGTGGGTTTGGAAGCAAAAATCAGATGATAGTTTGTATTTTAAATCTGAGACAGGAACCATTAATAAAGAAACATTAAATCCACTAGCTTCTGATGTGATTCAAAAGGAATATAGCGAATTATATACAGCATTTGCAGCAGCAATGGAACCGTATAAAGATGTGATTGCAAAAATTTATTTATCCGGAGGACCAGCTGGTGAGATGCGATACCCTTCTTATACATCTGCTGATGGAACTGGTTATCCATCACGTGGAAAGTTCCAAGCGTATACAGAATTCGCAAAATCAAAATTTCGTTCTTGGGCATTAAATAAATACAACTCTCTAGCAGGAGTGAATCAAGCGTGGGGTACAAAACTTACTTCAGTTTTAGAGATTCTACCGCCTAGTGATGGACAACCGTTTCTTATGAATGGATATAAATCTTCATACGGAAAAGATTATTTAGAATGGTATCAGGGTGTATTAGAAAGTCATACAAAGTTAATTGGTAAATTGGCACATAACGCGTTTGATACAACTTTCAACGTGCCGATTGGTGCGAAAGTAGCAGGAGTACACTGGCAATACAACAATCCTACCATACCTCATGGAGCTGAAAAACCAGCAGGGTATAATGATTATAGTCGTTTATTAGATGCTTTCAAAAGTGCAAATTTAGACTTAACATTTACTTGTTTAGAAATGACAGACAAAGGTGGTTATCCAGAATATTCGATGCCCAAAACATTGGTACAAGAAATTGCAAAGCTAGCCAATGCAAAGGGAATTGTATTAAACGGAGAGAACGCTCTAAGTATTGGGAATGAGACGGAGTACGAACGAGTTGCAGAAATGGCCTTTAATTATAATTTCGCTGGATTTACGCTACTTCGTTATCAAGATGTCATATATAACAATTCTTTAATGGGAAAATTTAAGGACTTATTAGGAGTGAATCCTATCGTACAAACCATTGTTGTGAAAAATGCTCCTACGACAATGGGGGATGCAGTTTATATTTCAGGAGATCGCGCGGAATTAGGGAAGTGGGATACTAGGCAATATCCAATTCGATTATCTTATGATGCATTAAATAATGACTGGAGAGGGAATATTGTTTTACCAGTCCAAAGGAATATTCAATTTAAGGCATTTATCAAAAATGCAGAGGGAACGGTTAAATCATGGCAACAAAATCAACAAAATTGGACGCCGGTACCACCGAATTCTACAGTGTATACAAGTTGGTGGTAATGTTATCATTTGTGATTAACGATAGTGTAGATTGTTAATTGGAAGGGAAAGACCCTCTTCTACTATGTAAAAGGGGGTCTTTTTAAGTTATCGTTTTTGAAAAAAATCACGAACTATCAAAAAGTTTTAATTATTCTCTTGCGAATGTCACAAAATTCCCTCCTTATTCGTCTTGTTTGTAGAACGATAGGGAGGGATTTACATGAAAAAATTTGATGTAGCAGTTATTGGTGGAGGACTTGCTGGATTGACAGCAGCAATTTATTTGGCTAGGGAAAATAAAAAGGTTGTGGTTCTAGAAAAATCGAACCGTTTTGGCGGAAGATCCATTACAACAAATAAGAATGGTGTTCTCATGAACCTTGGGGCGCATGCCCTATATCGCGGAGGAGAAGCGCTATCGATTTTTGATGAGCTTGGAATAAAAATTGAAGGGGCAATACCTACAACAGAGGCGCAAGGAATTTGGAAAAATCATGTGTATACAATACCGACCGATTTTCGTTCTATTTTATCATCCATATTGCTTTCTTGGTCAGGTAAAATACAGTTCTCTCATTTAATATTAAAACTCGGAAAAATTGACTTGGGTACAATACCAGCTATTAGCTTGAGTGAATGGGCTGAGAAAGAGATAAGGGATCCAATGGTAAGGCATGTGTTTTATGCATTGTGCAGAACAACGACGTACACATATGCTCCTAACTTACAGTTGGCACGTCCTGTATTGAAACAGATACAAAGATCAATGAAAGAGGGGGTATTCTATGTAGATGGCGGCTGGGAGACCGTTATTACTAAGTTAAGAAAAGAGACAGCGGATGCCGGAGTGGAATTACTTCAGAATAAAAATATTATTGAAATTGAGCATAGCGGTAGTTTTCAGAGAATACGTTGCTCCGATGGAGAATTATTCGAAGCTCAGGCTACGATTGTAACGGTACCACCGAAAGAAGCTTGCAAATTGGTTAAAGGGGCTGAAGAAACTTCTTTGCATATATGGAAGGAACAGTCACTGCCAGTTACTGCCGCTTGTCTCGATCTAGGATTGAGACAGTTACCTAATCCAGTACATCAATTCGTATTAGGGCTTGATCAACCTTTGTTTTTCACGAATCAGTCAAGAGCTGCAAAATTGAGCGAGGACGGAACAACCGTAGTAGGATTGATAAAATATCATGATCCTGTCCTTAACACTAGCGATCCACATGCTGACAAAGTCCAACTAGAACATACAATGGATCTACTCCATCCTGGTTGGCAAAGGGAGTTGACGGAACAACAATATTTACCGAAAATAACGGTCGTGTATGATTTTCCGCACATAGGACGGATTGAAAAAACAGGACCATGTGTTCCGCAAATGCAAGGGGTATATGTTGCAGGAGATTGGGCGGGACATGATGAACTACTTGCTGATGCTGCGGTTGCTAGTGGTAAACGAGCTGCACTACACATTTTGGAGACAAATAAAGTTGCAAATTGAAAGGGGGGCAAATGAGCGTGGACACTGAACACATGTATCAAGAATATAAACCTTTGTTATTTTCTTTAGCATATCGCATGCTTGGGAGTATTATGGATGCAGAAGATATCGTTCATGACGCTTTTCTTACATTAAATCATGTAGAAAACCCAGAATCTATTGATAACGTGAAAGCATATTTATGTAAAATTGTTACGAATCGTACAATTGATAAACTGCGTTCATCGGCTCAACAACGTAATGTATACGTTGGAACGTGGTTACCTGAACCACTCATCGAGGAAAGTAGTGATCCTTCCAGTACCTATCTCATCAAAGAGTCAATTTCTACTGCTTATCTTCTATTATTGCAACAGTTATCTGAAGTAGAGCGTGCTGTGTTCATTTTACGCGAGGTGTTTCAATATGATTATGATGAAATTGCCTCTATTGTCAATAAAAGCAGTACGAACTGCCGGCAAATTTTCCATCGAGCAAGAAAAAGTATTCTGGACCAACCAAAAAATTCTATATTGGATATTGAGCATATGACTGCTTGTGTTGAACAATTTGCTTTGGCCTTGCAGCGAGGGGATATTAGTGAAATGCTAGATTCTTTAAAAGTAGATGCTGTATTTAAGTCAGACGGTGGAGGGAAAGTCACAACTGCTCTTAAACCGATTTATACTGCTGAACGTATTGTACGTTTGTTCCTAAGTGTAATAAAAAAGCTTCCTGAAGGATATTCTTTCAAGTTTAGAAAGGTAAATGGGGGACCCGGCATTGTTGTATATATTGGTAAACAAGCTGCATATGTGCTTTCTTTTGAGTTTGAAGAGAAGAAAATCACCTCGATTTATATGATGGCTAATCCAGAAAAGCTCGTTCATTTAAACAGAAATACATCAGAAAAATAGAATAATTGGTTTGTCTAGACCGTTTTTCTGGATAATTGAAGGGGCAAATGAATTTGAGACAGTATATAAATCGAGGTAACAAAATCAACAAAGTTGGAGTCCCATCCCTCGCAGTTGGTGCAATCGACTGTGAGGGATTTATTCCGTTTGATATAACATAATAACTAAGATTGTTTTTTGTGTGCAGTAATACCCCCACCTCAAAATTCAGCAGGAAGTTAAGAAGTTAGGTGAGGGATAAACTGCTCGTAAAAGCCCGATTGGTGAGGGCTAATAATCAGTGGAGGATGAAGAAATCCCCCACTGATTAAAGTGTCACTTTATTTTTCTAACATTTCCAGAGGGACATCTTTTTCCCCTAATACCTCGAATTCAATTTCTCCGTTCTCTTGGTAAATTCTTTTAATTATCGGTATAGTTATCATGTGAGTTTTTTGCTGCTTTCGTTTTCTAGCAGCTTCTAGATCAATCACGTTCATGTTTTAGCATCCTTTCTGAATATGGTTATAAACAAAAGAAAATGCGTCCATAAAGGGCGCGCTTCTTCGACTTGCAATACCGATAAATAGGATGAAAAATCCTAAGTCCATGTAATGATTATCTGACTATATTAACCTTATGATTTCATTCGGAAAATGAAATGGTGTATTGTTGTTAATTATCACGTAGAAATTAACTTTACCAAAAAATAAAACGAAGTGCTACAAAAATTTTAATAGTTCTTTTTATTACAGGAAAAAAACCCTTCCTTAGCATATAATTGTAAGTAGACATACATAATCAACTTTCTCACCAATTATGATTTTTTATGAAAATTTGTTGGAAAGGTGATGAACAAAATGAGTGATATAGAAATGCTTTTGTTAGAATTAGAAAAACATGGAATTAATTATGATCGAACAAAGGAAAACCGTGAAGACAGGCTACGAAATATCTCGCGTGAAATGGGCCAATTTTTATCTATCCTAGTAAAGGGGTGTAACGCACAAAGAGTATTAGAAGTAGGTACGTCAAATGGTTTCTCTACATTATGGCTGGCCTATGCAGTGCAAGAAACAAATGGTATGGTAACAACCATCGAAATTTCTACTGAACGCGTTTCACAAGCGCTTGAAAATTTTAGAAAAGCAAATCTCATGAATCGAATTGATATTCATAACCAAGAAGCTGGAGCGTTTTTAGATGCGCAAATTGATCGTTCATTTGATTTTATTTTCTTAGATTCAGATCGGACGCAGTATATGTGGTGGTGGGAAAATATAAAGCGTATTTTAGAACCAGCAGGGTTTCTTGTAATTGATAATGCAACTTCACATGCGGAAGAATTAAAAAACTTTATTCAGCTGATTGAAGAAGATTCTAAATATGAAACAGTGTTACTTGCATTTAATAGTGGTGCTTTCGTTGCTCGGAAAAGGGAAGAATCGGCCTTGAGCACGTAGCCTTCTAGGTCTTAAGTCCGAGGAAAATAATAGGTAGAACAGGTATACTTATAGTAAGAAACAGGGAATGACTGCATTAGCAGGGATTCAATGAAATGTAACATACTCAAAACAATTGAATCCTCTAACATGGTTGGTCCATTTTGAATATGTTAGATAGAATGTATAAGATACGAAATATAGTGCATATGATTTCGCACATATAAATAAGGGAGCGATTTTGTTGACTGAATTACAAAAAAAAGAAACCGTATCCGGATCACAAGATAATATGCAAGTTGTAGTGGATACAGTGATTAAAGATGAAGAACTTGTAGAGTTGAATAAAGAAGCTGATTTATATGTACAAAAGTTAAATAGTGAACAAAATATGGATCTTTCGAAAGTATTATCACAGCTTGGTGATTTAGGAGATAAAGAACAGCGCGATGCAGGACAAACATTGTCAGCATTAAAGAGACCGGTTACAGCAATGATGAACGGAAAAAATGAAGATATTCCAAATACATTATTAGATTTGCGTAAAGTTGTATCAGAGTTAGATCCAAACTCGTTAAAAGCAACGGGAATGAAGAAGATTATGTATAAAGTGTTTAAGAAAAATCCAATGGAAACATATGTCCATAAATATCAATCCATTGATAAGCAAATTGAAGAAATTATTCGATCGTTACTTGTTGGCCGTGATAATCTACAAGAAGATACTGTGGGCTTAGAAATGTTAAAAGAGCAATCGTATAATAAAATTCATGGACTAGATAAACAAGTATATCTTGGAAGAAAACTTGCTGGGATGCTTGAGGTTGAAAAGCAAAATCCTGAGCGCCAAAAAGATATTCCGTTAATAAACGATGCATTAGAAAAAATTCTTGTACGTACGCGCAATATGCAGCAAGCAAAAAGCGTCTTACTACAATCTATTGCATCTGTTGATATCATTAAGAAAAATAATGAAAAGTTAACAGAAGCGATTCGTAATGCTATTACAATGACACAAAACGTTGTGACTGTTTCTGCCGCAATTCAGCTTGCATTAACGAATCAACGTAAAACAATCGATGCGGTTAATGCTACAAATGAGGCAATTGAATCTATGGTGTTAAGTAATTCACAAGCTTTAAAACAAAATACTGAAGAAACAACAAAATTGCTTGAAAATCCAGCAATTGGTATGGATAAGCTTCGTGAATCATTCCAAAACGTCTTTGCTGCAATTGAAGCATCTGAAAAATCATCAGAGCGTATCATCGAGTCTAGTAAAAAGTTTGTAATCGAACTTGATACATTTAACGATGAAATGAAGCAGAAGCTCATTCAGCGTCCAACGAAATAATGAATTATTAGAGGAGGTGAAGATATGGGTTTCTTTGAATTTATTTTAATGCTTGTTGGAATCGTGCTTTTAGTAGGATTCACAGCAGTGGTTTTACTTGTTTACTTCGGGCGGAAATTCTTTTTATCATGGACGAAGCCATATAAACGAGCGAACGAATCGATTGAGAAATTGTCAAACAAATCAACGCCATTTTTACAAGAATTTACGCAACACCCTCTATATTATCGCTGGATTCGTACGGAAGGGAAAAAGGAACAAAAAGCATTTAACACTCTTTTCTGTGCGGCAGACCAACGAACAAGGGAACAAGTTTTCTCAATGCTGCCGAAAGAAAAACAGAAAAAAGTGCATGCTGTTGCGAAAACGACAAAGCAGATTACAAATGAAGATATTGACGTAGCAGCGATGAAAGTAAAAGACTTCTTACGACAAGAGTCACAACAATCATCGAAGCCGACGGATCTGTCGTTCTACAAATTGTATTTTTATGATCGTTACCCCGATGCATTAAAAACGATCGAAGCGTACAAACGATCAGTCAATCCTTCGTTACAAAAAACGATTAATGATATTACAATTTCTGTATTAAACGCAATTCCGTATTATCAAGAGCATCGCATGTTTGAACAACAACACAAACTGGAAACGTTCTTAATGAAAGATTTGACGGACATGTTGTCGTTAATCGCACAACTGCCGCCATCACAGCGCCCAGAAAAAGAAGAAGAACTAACGGTCTACTTACGAAACTTCAAAAAAGAAATGGAAGCAGTAGAACGTAACATTCGCGATTCTATCGATCATGATTTAAATGTGAAGATGAGAGCGGCGAAGGAGAAGTTTAAGAGTTGAAAGAAGCTGCCTTTTAAAAGGTAGCTTCTTTTTTTGAGTTTTCTCTTTCTGTGATTTCAATTTAAACAAGCGTTTTGATTCTGTATAAACTTGATTTGTCGTTTATAGCTAAGAATACTTTAGTGAAAGAAATGGATTCATTAACTTACACTTAAGGATAAGGCTACCATAAAAGTAAAATTTAGGGTACCCTCTATGTTTATCGTGCATTAATGAGCAGTAACACCCCACAAGTAAACAAAATAAATGAGGAAGTTGTTTTATAAAGAAACTATTATTTTCCTCTAGCTACAACCTTCCCAGACCCCACACTTTCGTTATGCAATCGATCCAAAGCAGTTACCACATATGTATACGTCTCACCAGGCTTTGCAGTATTATCTACAAATATTTCCCCAGATTGCGTTTTCCGTACAGTTGTTAATAAATTCTCTGCTTTTTGAATATCCACGTCGTTCTTTCCAGTGATTCGATAGATTGCATAATACGTAGAATCATTGTTTATATCATCTACGATTCCTAAAGAGATTCCATCGTTTCTTGGTATGGATCCTTTTAAAGTGGGCTGTTTAGGTGGTTCATTGTCTAGCCATGGCATAGATGGAATTAAAGCAGGTTGTTTATAAATGTCATTTTGTAGGCGATCTTTAATTCCAAGCGGATTACGATCAATATCTTTTAAGCTAAAGTGCATGCTACCTTTTATTTGTGAATATTGATGGTTTAATGCAATTTGTCTTGGGTATTCTTCAGGATCTGACCAGGCGGGAACCGAGTTGTTGTTTATTTTGTAGGCAGCTTGTCCGATGTATAAGTGAATTGGTTTGTCTGCCGTTTCTTTTACCCACCAATCAAGTAAAATGTCATAAGCTGCAGGAGCAAAGCCAATATTCCAATAGATTTGCGGAGTAATATAGTCAATATATCCTTTTTGAATCCATTCTCGTGTGTCAGCATATAAATCGTCATAGTTTGTTTGTCCAGCAGTCGTATTGGAACCGGTCGGATCATTTGCTATATTTCGCCATACACCAAAAGGGCTAATGCCAAACTTCACATAAGATTTTTCCTGTTTAATTGCGGCGTTCAAGTCACGTACGAGTTGATTGACATTATCACGACGCCAATCTTCAATGGTAGGGAATTTTCCGTTATTGTATGTTTCATAAGTGTTTTGATCTGGAAATGTTTCTCCAGCAACTTTATATGGATAAAAGTAATCGTCCATATGAACCCCATCAATATCATAATTTTTTACAACCTCTAATACACCATCCGTTATAAAGTTTTTCACTTCTCGAATACCAGGATTATAGTACAGTTTTCCGCCATAGGAGACTACCCAATCAGGGTGTTTTTTAGCGGGATGATTGTCAGCTAAGCGGTTTGAGTCTGTATGATTCATTGTAATTCTGTAAGGGTTAAACCAAGCGTGAAATTCAAGATTTCGTTTATGTGCTTCTTCAACCATAAATGCAAGTGGATCATAGCCGGGGTCTTTTCCTTGTACACCAGTAAGATATTCGGACCAAGGACCATATTCGGAAGGATAAAAAGCGTCAGCGGTAGGTTTGATTTGGACAAGAACTGCATTCATTCCTAATTTTTTTACATCATCTAGTAAACTGATAAATTCTTGTTTTTGTTGCTCAATAGATAAGGCCGGTTTGGATGGCCAATCAATATTTAGGACGGATGCAATCCATGAGGCACGGAGTTCTCGCTTTTGATAAGAGGTAGACACTTCGGCATGTACAGACTTAGAGGAAGTGAAAAGTAAAGGAATAAAAAAGATGACACTACAACAACCAATTAATATTTTTCGTAAAATCATCATAAGCCTCCTTACTTAATCTATTATCGGAACTAATATAACATGGAGATACTAGGTTAACAATTAAGAAAACAGAATATTTAAGCCTTTATTCAGTGTAAAAATATATTTATTGGAATTTCACTTCACGAGAACTATTATGCCTGCATTCTTCATATTATTTTTAATAAAGGAAAATTTCAACTAGTGAAGTTTTATTCCCTGTTAGAGCCCTAGTACATATTGAAACAGTTAGGAGGATTGAGAGATGAGAGTATTGTTCGTCTGTTCTGGAGGAATGTCCAGTTCCATTGTTGTAAACGCTTTAAAAAAGGAAGCGGAAAAGAAAGGTATGAATATGGATGTGCTAGCGATTGGCACAAGTGAAGTGGAAGAAGAAGTGAAAAAGGGCTGGGATGTTGTAATGGTTGCGCCGCAAATTAGGCACAGGTTTGAATCTGTGAAAAAAGCAGCGGATCAAGAGTCCATTCCATGTGGTACCATTCCGCCGCAAGCGTATACACCACTTGGAGGTCCAACGTTATTAAAAGCAGTGAAAGAATTGATAGAATAGGAGGATGCTCTATGAATAAGTTTATCTCATTTCTTGAGAATAACTTATCTGGACCAATGGCAAGGTTGTCCGAACAAAGACATTTGCAAGCCATTCGTGATGGTGTCATTTCAGCATTGCCATTTATTATTGTAGGTAGTTTCTTTTTAATATTCGCGTTTCCACCCGTTCCAAAGGATAGTTTTATTGCGGAGTGGGCAGCGAAAAACATAACAAGTATTTTAATACCATATCGCTTAACGATGTTTATTATGTCACTTTATATAGCCTTTGGTATTGGATATAATTTAGCGAAAAGTTATAAATTAGATGCGCTGTCAGGCGCACAAATTGCAGTGTGTTCATTGCTTTTGACGTTAACACCTGAATTAATTAAGGATAAAGGATTCATGCTTCCAATGACAAACCTTGGCGGACACGGATTATTTGTGGCCATGATTGTTTCCATACTATCAGTCGAAATTTTAAGATTTTGTAAGACGAAAAATGTGATAATCAAGATGCCAGAACAAGTACCACCGTCTGTATCTCGTTCGTTTGAGGCCCTTATACCTGTTGCTTTCGTTATTATTCTTATGAGCATCATTTCCGTTGTATTTCGCATTGATTTACATCATGTAGTGGATCAAGTGGCTGCACCGTTAGTGAAAGCTGGAGATAGTTATTTGGGTGTTATCATTCCAGTGTTTTTAATTACCTTTTTTTGGTCTTTTGGAATCCACGGTGTATCGGTAGTTGGCACAGTTGCTCGTCCATTATGGGAAGTATATTTAGGGGAAAATGCCGAAGCGGTTGCGGATGGTGCGAGTAGTATTCCTTTTATAGCGCCAGAACCGTTATACCAATGGTTTATTTGGATTGGCGGTTCAGGAGCAACGCTAGGACTTGTATTAGCCATGATTGTTTTTGGTAGATCAAAATATTCTAAAGCATTATCAAGAGCGTGTATTGTTCCTGGTATTTTTAATATTAACGAGCCGGTTATATTTGGATTACCAATTGTCTTAAATCCGATTCTTATTATTCCATTTATTATTACGCCACTAGTTACTGCTACAATAGCTTACACTGCAACAGCAATGGGTCTCGTTTCTCCAACCTATATTATGCCGCCATGGACATTACCAGCCCCAATTGGTGCCTATTTAGCAACAGGTGGGGACTGGAGGGCTGTTGTATTAGTCTTTATTAATATTGCAATCTCATTCTGTATCTATCTTCCTTTCTTTAAAATGTATGATAGAAACATGGTTGAAGTTGAAAAGAGCGGTGATGGAGACCAGGATTCTGTAACTGTGTAATTAAAAAGTGGGGTCATTTTGATGATCCCACTTTTTTCATAACATGATATAGAAGGTGAAAATATATGAGCATAAAACTTAGTTATAAAGGCGTATTTTTATTACTATTTGGAGTGGTTTTTTCAAATCTTATTTTCACTCCACTGTTGCGTACGTTTCAAATATCTCCTCAACAAAGTATTTGGATCGTCACAAGTATTTCCGCAAGTATAATGTTGACAATTGTTGTTTCTTTTATATATAAATCCATTTTGATTTTTCGACATATAAGCCGCGGCTATGGATAACAAAAGGCGACCTGCACTCGTTTTCTCTCTTTGTTTTTACTTGGCATGGGGCAGGAAAAGGATCTGACCGCTTCTATGTATGACCGGATGCTCTCTCCCACCTAAAAAGAAGGGTTTTATGTCGGTTTTTTAATTTGTATTTATATAGATGGAACTTATACATCCAAATGGAAATTATTGACGAGATTGTTATTCTTTTTAACAAGTTGCACACTTCTTACGTATATTCTTATATTTTAATGGTAAAAAATAATTCCTTTTTGAATAGAAATACGTATTTACCGCTGTTAATAAAGGGATATTGTAAACAATGTTGAAAATAAGAATATAGAAAGGGGGGGAAGAAAGAGAAATGGTAGAAAGTAATAAAATACTTATTCTGAGAAAGTGATTGAGAGCATGATAAGTATAAATCAATTCATGTACCTAATAGGTGCATATGCAATAGGTAGTATATTAACTGCATATATCCTTACAAAGTGGAAATACGATTTGGATATTCGTGAAGCAGGTAGTGGGAATCCGGGTGCAAGGAATATGGGGCGCCTTTATGGAAAAGGTTTTTTTGTGGCCACATTTTTAGGTGATGCGCTAAAGGGAGCGATCATTGTTTATATAGCAGATCTTTTGTTTAAAGATCCTAGTTATCTATTACTTTCGCTGCTTGTTGTTATTGTAGGACATTTATATCCCATTTGGTTCCGCTTTAAAGGTGGAAAAGGGATATCGACATTTATCGGAGGATTACTTGTATTTAACCCTTTGATAGCGCTTTCTCTCGTTGGGGTGTTTATTTTGTTTTATGTGATTTTTAAAAGTTTCACCAAAGCAGGTTTAATAGCAATCGCTTGTTTACCTCTTTGTATGTTTTTGTTTTCTTACACCATGGGAGCGATTGTGTTAAGTGTTCTTATCATTGGACTTATTTTATACGCACATAGAAAATAAAGGGGATTGCAGCATGGGATTAATATATAAAGTCGCAGATCAAGCTTGGGAATTTGAAAGTATACACAAACTGAATTACAAAACGTTCGTAGAAGAGATTCCGCAGCATGAGCAAACAGAAGAACGAATACGAATAGATGCGTTTCATGAACAGAATACGTATTTAATTTGTTTAGATGATGATAAGTTAGCTGGTATGGTTGCGGTGCGAGGACAGCAACCATTTTCTTTAGATGATAAAATACCTAATTTGAGTCAATGTTTACCAAAACATGGTGATACGATATATGAGATTCGTTTATTAGCTGTTGAGCAAGAGTACCGAAACGGAAGAGCTTTGTTAGGGTTAGTCCGATTTTTACATCGTTATTTGCTTCTAAATGGATATGACATGGCAATCATTTCAGGGACAACGCGGCAGCTTTCTGTTTATGAACAAATGGGCTTTCGTTCTTTTTATAAACTTATTGGAACAGAAGAAGCAGCCTATCAACCGATGTATTTGACGCCGACGTTATTTGAACAATCTAGAATTGCGAGTATCGTTACAAAAGAATATACGTTTCTACCAGGACCTGTTGAGATTGCAGCCAATGTACACCAAGTATTTTGTTCGAATCCGATTTCTCATCGGTCGAATCAATTTAAAGTAACGATGACAAATGTCAAAAAGAGATTGTTACAGATGACGAAAGCGAAGCATGTACAAATTATGCTCGGAACAGGGACGTTAGCAAATGATTCAATTGCTTTGCAGCTAAGCTTGTTAAAAGGACGAGGACTTATCTTAACAAATGGAGAGTTTGGAAATCGTTTAGTTCAGCATGGTATTCGGGCAGGATTATCGTTCGATACGTATGAAAGAGAAATGGGGAGTCCTTTTCTATATGACGAAATAGAAGAGTTACTGACTAATCAAACGTATGAATGGCTATGGTTTGTTCATCATGAAACATCCACTGGTATGCTGAATGATATGGAGAAGATAGTCCGGATATGTAAGCAGTATCATATAAAACTATGCGTAGATTGTATTAGCTCTATAGGAGCATGTCCTATCTACTTGCAAGATGTATACTTTGCGAGTGGTGTAAGTGGAAAAGCGATTGGAGCATATACGGGGTTATCGTTTGTTTTCTACAATCACACTATTGAACCAAATGAAAAATTGCCAAGATACATGGATATAGGAATGTATGAGTTGAATGAGAGTGTACCATATTCTCAGTCTTGGAATTTAATTCGTGCACTGCAGGAAGCGTTAAAGAAGTTTGAAGACGACCGTGTATATGAGAAGGTATGTGAGACTCACTCATTTATAGAGAACGCCATTATAAACATGGGGCTACAAATTGTTACACCGAAGGAACATGCTTCGTCAATTATCATTACAATCGCATTACATAAAGAGCTTTGTTCTAAACATATAGGAAATGCATTAGCCCTACAAGGGTTTATCTTACATTATGAATCTACTTATTTACAAAAAAATAATTGGATTCAAATCTCTTGTATCAATCATTACAAAGAAAGGGAAATGAATAGCATGCTGAATTGTTTGCGAATGTATACGGAAAGTGTACATGCATATTGAAAAAAGACGGTTCATAAGCCGTCTTTTTTTAATTGCAGAAAACATAAGATTCATATTCTTTCATACAAATAAGGAAAAGAATGACGTTTTAGGGGGAGTAAAATGGTGTCTTTCATCGAAATGATTTCAAATATAATCTTGCTATATCCAAGAGCTGATCTGAAATTGAGGCATCATATTGCAATGTTAAGCGAAGAAGCGTGGTTTCGAGCGTTGCATGAAGACGCAAGATTCACAAGTCTTATATGGAATAATAGGCGAATAAAGAAGTTTCTTTTATTATCTTCTAATATGGAATTGTTAACAAAATCAAAAAGTAAGCAACAAGAACTGACTCAATTAATACATAGCGAGTATGAAAGGAGGAGATAAGAATTTTCTTATTTTTCATATTTAGGCGAACAAATGGTACAATAAAAACTTAATGTGAAAAATAAGGAAAAGAAGTGATACGTTTGAAAGATTTTTTAGAATTAGGAATTAGTGAAACGTTTAATGATACATTACGTGAAAACGGTATTGCAGAAGCGACGCCAATACAAGAGAAAGCAATCCCAGTCGTATTGTCTGGAAAAGATATAATTGGGCAAGCGAAAACAGGAACTGGAAAGACGTTGGCGTTTGTATTGCCGATTTTAGAGAAGATCGATCCAGATTCAAGCGATGTACAAGCTTTAATTGTTGCACCAACGCGGGAATTAGCACTACAAATTACAAGTGAAATTGAAAAAATGCTTGTTCATAAAGAAGATATCAATGTTCTTGCAGTATATGGTGGGCAAGATGTTGCGCAGCAAATGAGAAAGTTAAAAGGAAACACACATATTGTTGTGGCGACACCAGGTCGCTTATTAGATCATTTACGCCGTGAAACAATTGAACTGTCAAATGTTTCGATGCTTGTATTAGATGAGGCAGATCAAATGCTTCATTTTGGCTTTTTATATGATATAGAAGAAATTTTAGAAGCAACACCAGAGAGTAGACAGACGATGCTATTTTCAGCAACGATGCCAAAGGAAATTAAAAAGCTTGCAAAGCGATATATGCAAGGACCAGAGGTTATTCAAATTCAAAGCGCTGAAGTGACAGTAAACAACATTGAACAACGTGTTGTTGAAACAACCGATCGAGCAAAACAGGACGCATTACGTCAATTAATGGAACAAAATCAGCCGTTTCTAGCAATTATATTCTGTCGTACAAAGCGTAGAGCGAGTACTTTATATGCAGCACTAAAAGGATATGGCTATAATTGCGATGAACTTCATGGTGATTTATCACAGGGGAAACGTGAACGTGTTATGAAAAGCTTCCGTGATGCAAAAATCCAATATTTAATTGCAACAGATGTAGCCGCTCGAGGATTAGATGTGGAAGGTGTAACACATGTATTTAACTACGATATCCCAGAAGATGTAGAGAGCTATATTCACCGTATCGGCCGAACTGGACGTGCTGGTGGAACTGGACTTGCGATCACATTCGTGGCACCAAAAGATGAAATGTATTTGAAAGACATTGAAAAAGGGATTGGCGCAACATTACAAAGACAAGTGTTAGAACAATCAGAAGCTACAAAGAGTGAACAAAAACAGAAACAACATACGAAGACACCGAAAAAAACAAGTAATTACGGACAGAAAGACAAACGAGACGGAACAAAGAATTCCAAACAACGTTCATTTGATCCAAGTAGAAAGAAACGCAGTGCAAATTCAGGTCAGCAGAAACGCGGCCGATAAAATAGAATCGTTTTTGATGTGATAGGCCGTTTTCCTTTAGAAGAGGAAGCGGCTTTTCTTATGTTTGCAGGATTTTTTTGCGAAGATAGTAAATAGAGTAAATTATATAAACTGATGGATATGAAGAAAATAGAAATCCCATTGCAATTATTGAACTTTTCAGATTCTTATGTATAATTAGAAAGAATTATATAAATTGTTGAATGTAAGAATAACTAAAATTATGGATATGATTGATTTTTAATTTTGGATTTCTTGTGTAATCGTGTAGATAGATGTTACATCAGGTAATCCTACTGTTACATCTTAAAGAGAGTTTCTAAGTAGTAACGGAATCGTAGAAAAAGGGAGAGAGCAGAATGGAAATAGGGAACGAAAGTCTAGTAAATGCTCTAAAAGGTGTGCTTTCAGAAAGTCAGGTAACGGTAAATCTGACGGTAAGAGAGCAGCGTGGTAAGGATGAATCGTACCATGCTGTCAGTCTACCAGATGTTGTCGTTTTTCCAGCAACCACAAAAGAAGTGAGTGATGTAATGAAAATAGCAAACAAGTACCAAGTTCCAGTTGTACCGTTTGGATTGGGATCTAGTTTGGAAGGTCACGTTATTCCATATGAAAAAGGGATTACAATTGATTTTTCGCTCATGAATAAAGTGTTAGAGGTAAGGGAGAATGACTTTCTTGCTAAAGTGCAACCTGGAGTGACTCGTTTACAGCTAAATAAAGAGCTAAAGAAGTACGGTTTGTTTTTCTCTGTGGATCCAGGAGCTGACGCTACACTAGGTGGAATGGCGGCTACGAATGCGAGTGGAACGACGTCAGTAAAATATGGTGTCATGCGTGATCAAGTTCGTGATCTAGAAACAGTTCTTGCGGATGGAACGGTTATTCATACAGGGAATTTAGCCGAAAAATCTTCATCCGGTTATCATTTAAATGGCCTTTTTGTAGGATCAGAGGGGACGCTGGGTTGCTTTACTGAATTGACGCTAAGAGTATACGGGATACCCGAGCACATTATGGCAGCAAGAGCATCATTTCCAACAGTAAATCATGCAGTGGAAGCCGTCATCGCTATTTTACAAGCTGGTATTCCAATCGCAAGGATTGAACTCGTTGATGAGCCCTCAATGAAACAGGTTAATCATTTTAGCGAAACTAACTATAACGAAAAACCAACACTGTTTTTAGAATTTCACGGAAATGAAGCCGGACTGAAGCAAGACATTGAATTCACGAAAGAAATTGTAGGAGATAATCAGTGTGAAGGCATTGAGTTTGAGACAGATAATGCGGCTAGAAACAAGCTATGGGAGGCTAGGCACAATTTAGCTTATGCCTATGTCCATGGATATCCTGGGAAAAAGCTGATGGTTACAGATGTTTGTCTGCCAATTTCGGAGTTAGCTGGTGCGATTCGTCATGCGAGGGAGACGCTTGACTCTTTAGGCCTTAACGGCGGAATTGTTGGCCACGTAGGTGATGGGAACTTTCATGCTCTCTTGATGATTGATACGAATGATAAACAAGAGATTAACAAGGCTGAACAATTAAATGAACAGATTGTTATGTATGCTCTTGCACGCGGCGGAACATGTACAGGTGAACATGGAGTAGGCATTGGTAAACAAAAATATCAGGAGAAAGAACACGGAGATGCACTGCTTGTTATGGAAAAGATTAAACAAGCACTTGATCCACATAATCTTCTTAATCCAAATAAAATTTTAAAATCAAAACATAAAGTGTGATTGTATGCAGATTTTAGAAAGAAGTCGTAGTCTTTAGGAACGACATGAATCACAGTTTTTTCATAATAAATCATAGGATCAACGAGAGTAAAAAGCGCACGCTTTTTGTTTTATAGAGTATTAAGAATTTTGTTTTGCAAATCGCTGTGCAAGTTTTGCTAACAATTCTGGTTTATCATCACGGTCGATAACGACTTCAATGAAGATAAGGTGTTTTGTATCGTGAGCGACTTTCGTTAAAACGTCTTCAAATTCAATTTCATTTTTGATTTTAAAGGAAAGGCTGTTTTCTTCAGGGCCAAGAACGGAAGGTAATTTATGATATTTCCACATTTGAATATCATTGTAAGATTGATTTTCACCATGTATTGCACGTTCTACTGTATATCCATTGTTATTAATTAAGAAAATAATTGGTTTAATGTTTTGTCGCAACATAGTTGATAATTCTTGACCTGTCAGTTGGAAAGAACCATCTCCAATAATTAAAACATTTCGGCGCGTTTGATCAGCAATTTGTGTTCCTAATAGGGCAGGGAGTGTGTAACCAATTGAGCCCCATAACGGTTGGCTCACAAAGGTTACTTTGCTTGGTAATGGCATAGTGGTTGCGCCAAAAAATGGTGTACCTTGTTCAGCGAGTAATACGTCACCTTCTTGTAAAAAGTGATGCATACGTTGCCAAAAACGTTTTTGCGTTAATAATGTATTTGGCTCAGCTGTGAATTTTTCGGTAAATGAAGGGGATTCAGAGACGAACGGACGAATGTCTAGTTCTTCTACATCACGGTGGTGTAAATATGTACTTAATTGTTGTAATACGTCCTTCATAACGACTGGTGCATATTTTTTGTTTTGGACTTTCACCGTAAAAGGATGAATTTCAATCACTTGATTTTCAGAAAAACCTTGAGAAAATCCACCTGTAATCAAATCTGTTAGTTTTACACCAATGCTAATGATGCAGTCTGAATCATCTATCCGTCTTTGAATATAAGGAGAGCTAACATCCCCATTATAAACACCAATAAATTGTGAATGTGTTTCAGGAAAGACACCTTTCCCCATGCTTAATGATGCGACAGGAAAGCCTGTTTTTTCTGCAAATTCATATAGAGTTGGCTCAGCGTGATAACGATTAACTTCATAGTCTGCTAAAATAATTGGTTTTTTTGCTGCTTCAATCATCGAAATAATATGTTGAAGCAGCTCGGTCATTGCTTCTGCATTACTTGTAATTGGTTCATCTAGTAATGGTTTTGTCGGTTTGTTAATTGGTTTGTTGTACACATCGATTGGCAAATTAATATGGACAGGGCGTTTTTCATTCCAACAAGAAAGTAAGACACGATCAATTTCTCCAGCGGCGTGTTCAACTGTTAAAAACGTTTGAGCAACTGTTACTTCTTGAAACATGTTTGCGAAGTGATCAAATTTTCCGTCTCCTAATGTGTGATGTACATATAGTCCGTTTTCCATAACGTTTGTAGTTGGTGTGCTAGTAATTTTTACGACAGGTACGTTTTCAGCATAAGAGCCGGCGATCCCATTAATAGCACTTAATTCCCCAACACCGAATGTTGTGGCAAGTGCTGAAATTCCATTTATACGAGCATATCCATCTGCTGCGTATGCAGCATTGAGTTCATTACAGTTTCCAATCCATTCTAAACCTTCGTAATTGATAATATCGTCTAAAAAGGTGAGATTATAATCACCTGGTACGCCGAATATGTGCTGGATTCCCAATTCGTAAAGACGGTCTAATAAATAGTTGCTTACTGTGTATTGAGTATTCAAATGAATCACCTTCCTCTATTTTTAGGTTGATACGTCTAATTAGGTCAAATATATTGACTTAATTACTTGAGAATGAAATGTGGTATAATTTACATATAGGGGGAAAGAAGATGACTCAACATAAAGAAGAGCAGATGAATCAAGCACTTGCTTTGTTTTATTTTGCATATAAAACATTTACAGAAAAACCAGATCAAATTATTAAAGAATACGGTATTCAGCGTGTGCATCATCGTATTTTATTTTTTATCGCTCGTTTCCCGGGAATAAGTATAAATGAATTATTGTCCTTATTAGAAATAAGTAAACAAGCTCTTCATGGACCACTGCGTCAGCTTCTTGAAAAGGGGCTTATTGAAAGCAAAGAAGCAGAGCATGATCGCCGCGTGAAACAGCTTGTTTTGACTAAAGAAGGAACAGAATTAGAAAAGAAACTAAGTGACGTGCAAAGACAACAAATGGGAAGTATTTTCACGCAATTTGGTGAATCCTATGAGGGAAATTGGCTGCAAGTCATGACAGAGTTAGCAAATAGTCGTTTAGGATTTGATGCATGGTCTTCAAAGCGGGAAGAAAAATCAGACCAAGAATAGTCCCCGTTTGTTTATAGAATTTGAAATAACGCTCATTTTTATCCAGCTATAATTCATCAAAAGTGGAAATATCATTTTCAGAAAGGGGATTACAATGATTAAGCTTGTACTCATTCGTCACGGCCAAAGTGTATGGAATCTTGAAAATCGTTTTACAGGATGGACAGATGTGGACTTATCGGAAAATGGTTTGAATGAAGCAAGGGAAGCGGGTGTAATCTTAAAGAAAAATGGATATACGTTTGATGTTGCCTATACTTCTGTATTAAAATGTGCAATTCGAACTTTATGGATTATTCTTCATGAAATGGATCTCGCGTGGGTTCCTATACATAAATCATGGAAGTTAAATGAAAGACATTACGGAGCACTGCAAGGCTTAAATAAAGATGAAACAGCAAAAAAATATGGTGATGAGCAAGTCCATATTTGGAGAAGAAGTATAAACGTAAGACCACCAGCACTTACGGAGACAGACCCACGATATGAGGCTGCTGATCCAAGATATAAGGGACTAGAAAAAGGTGAATTCCCGCTTAGTGAATGCTTAGAGGACACTGGAAAAAGAGTGTTGAACTACTGGCATCAAGAAATCCTATCAACGCTGAAATCTGGTGAAAAAGTCATTATTTCTTCGCATGGTAATACGATTCGGTCGCTCGTGAAATATTTAGACAATCTATCAAATGATGGAGTTATGACATTGAATATTCCGACAAGTATTCCGCTCGTATATGAATTAGATGATAATTTAAAACCAATTCGTCACTATTATTTAAGCATGGACGGAGAAGTTCCAGAAGGGGTAATACCGAAACATATCTCTCTTTAAAAAATATGTTTGAAAATTTGAAATGACGGCTTGTCTACATATACAATAAAATTTCACTCGTGGTTAAAGACGTGGCTTCCTTCTCAGTATATGCTGTGTGACTGATTTTAGAAGGTTGTCCATGTCTTTTGTCATAATGAAATCAAAACAAGCATGTAATAATGTATCGTGAGATGTTTTTGAATGGAGGGTGAGGCGATTGACAGTCTCGAACATTCGAATTGGTCTATTTCTCCTCGTGGTAGCTTTTTTATTTCTCATTTTATTTTATTGGAAAAATGAAGAACTGTACGAAGAAAAAAAGCAGCTAATTCGGAAAACATGGTATGGTGTGTTTATTTCGACAGTCACTGTGTATTTTATGGTAAAAGGAATTGATTTGACCCTCTGGAAAAACATATTAATGTTCGTGGCAATGGTAATTTTTGTTGATATCGCGTTTATTTTAACACCAAATATTTCAGAAATATGGGGTGCTAAATTTAGCGATATCGGAAAGACCGTGCAATCAATTAAAAGATCTCTTATCGCTTCGAAGGCACGTGGAGAAATCTATACGACACTCATTCAAAACGTAAATCCAGCAGCATTTGGAAGGATGGAATGGGAAACAGAAGTAGAATATGCTGAAAATTTAAATGCCTTTCTAGATACCTATGCCGAAAAAATTGGAGCAAAGGTCGTTGTATTTGTTGCTTCAGATGAATTAAACACAAACTTTCGTGGCGTACGTTCCCAATTTAGCATCATGTTACCGCCAGAACATATAGAGAAATTAAATGAACAGAAAGCAGTTCAAGTTGAAAACGTCGGGATCATCCCAGTGAAAATTTTAAAAGATGTCTTTATTGTAATTGACGGTCAAAAGAACAATTTGCAAGATCGTGACTTTGAAAATGTATATAATTTAACGATTCATCATAGTTATTTTAGTAAATAAGAGGACAGAATCAAGATTTCTGTCCTTTCCTTCATACATAAATTTGGACAAAGTTCGTGAAAATGAAACAAAATTGAATAAAATAGGACAATCACCCCAACAATAGTACGTAGAGGTGATTGTAGTGGAAAAACAATATGACAACGATTTTTTCAAAGAAGAGAAGGATGATGCGACGGATTTCTCTTTAATAAAAGGAGATACGATGCAGCAAGTAGAAGACTTAGAAGAAGAGTTAAAAAGAAAAGGATAAAAATGCACGCTGCCTATTTCTGATATATAATAAAGATAGATAAAGAAAGTTCGCATCTATTAACAAGAAGGGGGAGTAGAAATGAAAGAGATACAGCAACAAAACTATTCTTTTTTTAAGGAAAAGAAAGAAGAACCAAATACAGACTTCTCTCTTGTAAAAGGTGCTTTGACAGAAAATATAAATCGTTTAGAAAAATTAATGAATAATAGTTCCTCTAAATATATACAAGGGAAAAAATTAAAAGAAAATGCATAGAGGCATTTTCTTTTTTTATTTTCTTAATTATTTCTTAAAACCCGTTCTAATAGAGGCATGGAAATATTGCTATTAATTTAAATAAATAGTTAAAGGCACAAGCATGGTATAATGATATGGAACAGTAAGTTTTCTGATTACAACTAAGAATTTGATATCCTAGAAATTTATAATTTCGAAAGGGGCATTAGTATGTATACTAATCTAGAACAACTAACAAAACATCCTGTATTTCATCATTTTGCAGAAATTTCAAAGATTCCAAGAGGGTCTGGTAATGAGCAAGAAATTAGTGATTATTTAGTGAAGTTTGCACAAGAGCGAAATTTAGAAGTTGTGCAAGATAAAGCCTTAAACGTGATTATAAAAAAAACAGCAACTGCTGGTTATGAGAATGTGCCTGCTATTATTATTCAAGGTCATATGGATATGGTTTGTGAAAAGAACCAAGCAACGGTTCATGATTTTGAGAAGGACCCGATTCAATTACGAATAGTTGGAGATATGTTGTATGCAAACCAAACAACATTAGGTGCTGACAATGGGATTGCAGTTGGTTATGCGTTAGCATTGTTAGACGCAAAAGACATTCCGCATCCAGCTCTTGAGGTTGTCATTACTACAGAGGAAGAAACAACAATGGGTGGTGCTTTTGCGGTTGACCCGAAACACTTTGATGGAAAAATCTTTATTAATATCGATTCTGAAGAAGATCATAAATTGTTAGTGAGCAGTGCGGGCGGAGCAAAAGCAGTTGAAACAATTCCAGTCGTATGGGAGGAAGCACCTGCTGATGCGGCAGCATATCGTTTATACGTTGGTGGCCTAAAAGGTGGTCATTCCGGTATGGAAATTGATAAAGAACGCGGAAATGCTAATAAAGTACTAGGTAGAGTGCTTCATGATTTATCAAATGAAATCTCATTTGATATCAGTGAAATTCATGGGGGATTAAAAACAAATGCAATTCCACGTGAAAGTATCGCGACAATTTTACTTTCTACAGGTGATGTGCAAAAGGTAGAAGAGAAAGTAGAAGAATGGACACGCGTTTTACAAGAAGAACTACGTGCCGTTGATCCAGATGTTCATGTTTCTCTTACAAAGTTAGAAGAAATTGCGGAAACAGTATTTGCAAAAGAAACACAAAAACAGCTTATTTCTTCTTTATTCTTAATTCCAAATGGTATTCAAAGCATGAGCATGGATATTAAAGGACTTGTTGTAAGTTCTACAAACTTAGGTGTTGTCGAAACGTTACATAATGAAATCAAGTTAAGAAGCGAAGTAAGAAGTTCTGTAAGTAGCTTAAAACAACATATTGTAGATGAAATTAAGCACATTGCAGAATTAGTTGGTGCGCAGTTCGAGAAGGAATCTGAGTATCCAGAATGGCCGTATAATCCAAATTCACCAATTCGTGATTTATTTGAAAAGGTGCATAAAGAAAAATATAATAAAGATGCTGAAATCTTTGCGGTACATGCGGGCATTGAATGTGGTGTGTTTGTCCAAAAAATGCATGGATTAGATGCAATTTCACTCGGACCAGACATTTTTAACGTTCATACACCAGATGAACATATTAGTATTTCGTCTGTAATCAATAACTGGGAATACTTTATCGAAGTAATGCGAGAAACAAAATCACTTGTTTAATAGCTCGAAAAAACTGTCTAAGATTTTCTTAGGCAGTTTTTTCGTTTTAAAAATAGTAAATAATTGATGGATTCAACTCATTATGTGGCAAAAAGGTGTGTTGTTAAATATGAGATGGCTATTATAAAGGAACAAATGGAAACGAGTATATTACGTATATGAATTTTTGGCACGGAGATCACCATAATTATAATTTTCATTCGTTTTTGTATAATAAATGTCTTTATAGTTCATATGTGTATACAGTTCATGGATTGTCTGCATAACTTACAATAGTCATATATAAAGTGAAACTTTTATTAGCGAGGGGGTTCTTCATCCCCAATTGATCATTAGCCCTCACCAATCGGGCTTTTACGAGCAGTTTATCTTCCACCTAACTTCTTTGCTTCCTGCCGAACTTTGAGGTGGGGGTGTGACTGCCTGTTAATACGGGAGAAAAATAGAAGTGTGACAGGAGAGATATTATGAAAGTCATAATTTTGTGTGGAGGGAAAGGGTTAAGAATGAGGGGAATTCTAGAGGATGTGCCTAAACCATTGGTGCGAGTCCAAGGAAAACCAATCATTTGGCATATTATGGACTGGTATAGTAAATTTGGCCATGAAGAATTTATTTTACCATTAGGATATAAGGGAGAAAAAATTAAAGAATATTTCATGGATTATAACTGGAAAGAACATGATTTTATGCTAGATTCCTCGAAAAATCAATATCAATTATTAGAGAAAATGGAGCAGTGGAATATAACGTTCATTGATACAGGAATAGAAACCATGACTGGAGCAAGGGTGAAAAAAATTGAAAAGTACGTAGATGATGAGATGTTTTTATTAACTTATGGGGATGGATTAGCTCATATAGATATTAATGAACTTATAAAATTCCATAAGGAAAAGGGGAAAATTGCAACATTAACTGGAATCAAGAAGAATAGTCAGTATGGTGTATTAGAGGTTGAAAATGGAATTGCAAAAGATTTTAAGGAAAAGCCAATACTTGATGCTTTAATAAATGGAGGATTTTTTGTATTCAATAAAGAGATATTTACTTATTTAAGCGATGAGAATGAGTGTATTCTTGAAGAAGAACCCTTACGTAATTTAATAAAAAATAATGAACTAGCAGTTTTTGAATATGATGGATTCTGGATTGGAATTGATACACCGAAAGATCTTAAAGATGCGAATGAAAGATGGGTTCCTGACAGAAGAAATTAGTTGAAAGGAGCGAATAGACATTGAATTTCAAACATGAAAAAGAGTTTTTACCAGATATTTATATTCCTTCTGAAGTAAAAAAAGATATTCAACCATCTCAAGACCATCCAATAACAAATCAAATAAAAAACCATGTAGTGAATAAAAGCACTCAATTAGCTCGTAATAATCAACCCAAACAAGGAAATCATTTTTGTGTCATAGTAGGAAAAGAATATGTATTGAAGGTAATTGCATTACAGCAATCCCTAATACAGAACACAAAAGAGTTTACATTGTGGATTTGTTGTATAGATTCATTTGCGTATTCAATATTGGTAAAATTAAATTTAAATAATGTTATTCTCTTGCAAGTAGAAGAATTGGAGGATGAACGACTAAAAAATGTTAAGAAAAATAGAAAAGTAAATGAATATTGTTGGACTCTAAAGGCTGTGCTTATTGAGTATTTGTTGGTAAATTATAACTTATCATCTGTTCTTTATTGTGATGGAGATTTATTTTTCTTCGCTGATCCTTCACCTATATTTGATGAATGGGGAGATAATTCGGTTTTTCTTTGTCCTCAAAGGGACCGTGATTGGGTAGAACAAAAATATGGGAAATACCAAGCGGGATTAATAGGGTTTAAAAATGATGTATATGGGTTAAAGAGTGTAAGGTGGTGGAAAGAAAAATGTCTAGATTGGTGCAGTGCTGAACCTAATAGGGGAAGATTTGGAGATCAAAAGTATCTAGATTATATTCCTATTTATTTTCCAAAAGTAAAGATATCAAGAAATCTAGGAATAAACGCAGCTCCATGGAATTGTATTTATAATAACGATTATAATATTTCTAAAAATCTTAATGAAGTATATATCGAGACAGATAAATTAGTTGTTTATCATTTTGCATGCATCACAATTTTTAGCGAAAATGATTTTGATCTTTGGTCCTTAGGAGAAATCTCAATACCTAATAATATATTGGATTGTATTTATACTCCTTATTTAAATCAAATCCAGTTAATTCTTGAAGAATTAAAACCAAAAATTGGTGAACAAACAAGGGAACTCTTAAGTACAAAAGAGGTACAAGAAGCGCAAACTTTATATAAAGATTCTCAATTAAGAAGAAAAATGAATCAATGGGGGGAATTCTTGAACTTTTCATTAATTATAAGTCGAGAATATTTAATTAAAGGATTAACTTGTTACTATTCACTAGAAAAACAAGGGAAAAACTTTAATGTTTGGATTTGTTGTATGGATGATCTAACTTATCGAATTTTAACAGAAATGGAATTAAAAAATGCCATACTCATTCACGTGAAAGAAATAGAAAATAAAGAACTCTTAGATATAAAGGATGAAAGAAGCTTACAAGAGTACTGTTGGACGTTAAAAGCTCCTTTATGTCTTCATATTTTTAATTATTATTCTGAGGTTGATCATATTATATATTGTGATGCAGATATGTACTTTTTCTCAAATCCTAATGTAATTCTAGATGAATGGTGGAAGTATTCCGTTTTTCTATGTCCACAGAGAGGCACAACAGAACTTGAAAGTGTACACGGTATGTATCAAGCTGGGTTAATTGGATTTAAAAATGATAAAAATAGTAAGGATATTCTAAACTGGTGGAAGGACAAGTGTCTAGAATATTGTCGAGATATATATGATGTTGAATTTAATAGATGGGGAGATCAAAAATATTTAAATCATATTCCTGATTTATTTTCTAATATTAAAATCATGAATCACAAAGGAATTGATGCTGCACCGTGGAATTTGATTTTGAATAATCATGATTATGTAAGAAGAGAAGACAACAAGGTTTTTGTGGATAATGATGAATTAGTTGCTTTTCACTTTGGGAGCATGCAAATTTTTAATACAGATGAATTTGATTTATGGAAACAGGAAGCTATAGAAATTGATCAATCAATTTTAGAAAATATTTATATTCCTTATATTGAAAAGATAAGAAATACATGTCACATACTTCGTAATACTTTTAGAAGCCCTCTTACTCCTTTATATGTAGAAATATCAGATAACCCCCCAGCGAAAAACTATGTTAGGTATCCATCCTTCCGTTTAAAACAGAATTCATTTTTCAGTTTTGTTTAAAAATTAGTAAGGTTTATTCTTCGTTTTTAACATCCTAACTAAATCAACAGGATTTGTTCGAATAGTAGGAAGCATGCAAATATATTAAAAGAGAAAAATAATAATTTTCAATTCAATCGTATAGTTTATCCCGCTATTCGCGGGCAGTAATACTCCCCACCTCAAAGTTTCACTTTATATTTTATACAAAAAAATTCACAAATGAGATTGTTATTTTCTCGCATGCTTAGTTTGAGGGTAATTAAATAGGTGTGGAAAAAGGATGAAATTAAATGTTGACGACTGCCCCTTTTAAAGATAAAAAGGTAATTGTTACGGGTGGATACGGATTTGTTGGTTCCCATTTAGTACAGAGATTATTAAAACAACAGGCAAAAGTAGCTGTTTTAACAAGAGAAACATCAAATCCTTGGCGCCTTAAAGAAGTATTGAGAAGTATTGAACTATATAAGATAGATATACGAGATAAAATGCAAGTTCAAAATGCCATAAAAAAATTTAATCCAGATTACATTTTTCATCTTGCGGCATATGGAGTAAATTCATCTAATACAGACTACATGAGTGCTGTTGAAACGAATGTTATAGGTACCATTAATATCATTCAGGCTGCAAAACTAGTAGATTGCAAAAAAATTATTAATATTGGAAGTAGCTCGGAATATGGAAATAAGACAGAACTGATTCATGAAAATATGGTATTAACACCTGTAGATATTTATGGAAGTAGTAAAGCATCGGCCACAATAATAGCTCATCAAATTGCCTCTGAAAATAATATTAATATTATAACTCTCAGACCTTTTGGGATATTTGGTGAAGGTGAAGAACCACATAAGTTATTTTGCCATATCATTTTACATGTATTGCACAAGAAAGACGTAAATTTAACGTTATGTAATCAATTGAGGGATTACTGCTATGTTGAAAATATCATAGATGTTTGTATGTTAGCAGTTGAAAAGGAATCTGTGCAGAATGATATTTTTAATATTGGAAGTGGTGAAATCTATCCATTAAAGTACTATGTGGAATTACTCTTTAAATACTTGCAGACAGATAAAAAACCGAATTATGGTGTATTGCCGTATAGAGACAACGAAAGGTGGGTTCCTAAACCAAATATTAATAAAGCTAAAAAGATGCTTTCCTGGGAGCCGAAAATAGCTATTGAAGAAGGGATAATCAGAACTATTAATTGGTATAAACATAATAAGCATTTGTATCCAAATGTATAAAAATAGAAAATTACAGTCAAAAGGTGTGAATCACTTGTTAAACAATGGCTTTAATAATGTATTTAAAGGAAAGAGGGTTTTAATTACAGGTCACACAGGCTTCAAGGGTTCTTGGTTATCGATATGGCTGAAAGAATTGGGAGCGACCGTTATTGGATATTCTTTGGATCCTGAAAATAAAAATGATAATTTTGTTTTAACGAATATCCAAAATGAAATGATTGATATTCGCGGAGATATTAGAGATTTTAATAAGTTGAATGAAGTTTTTAGTCAATATAAACCTGAAATTGTATTTCATTTGGCTGCACAATCACTTGTTAAATATTCATATCATCATCCAAAATATACGTATGAAGTAAATGTTATGGGAACGATGAATGTATTGGAAGCAATCAGATTACATGAATCAGTTAAAGTTGGAATTATGGTTACAAGTGACAAATGTTATGAGAATAAGGAATGGGTTTGGGGATACCGGGAAAATGACCCTATGGGCGGGCATGATCCATATAGTTCTAGCAAAGGGTGCTGTGAACTTTTAGTTTCTTCTTACCGAAATTCCTACTTTCAAGAAAAAAAATATGAGCACCATCAAAAGGTAATTGCTAGTGTTAGAGCTGGTAATGTAATTGGTGGGGGGGATTGGTCAGTAGACAGAATTATTCCCGATTGTATACGAGCATTGGAAACAAATAAAGAAATTATTATTAGAAATCCCAATACCGTAAGACCCTGGCAACATGTACTGGAACCTTTAAGTGGTTATTTACTTCTAACGGAAAAAATTTTGAAAGAAGGGACTCATTTTTCAGGAGCATGGAATTTTGGTCCAAAACCAAGTAGCATCGTTACTGTAGAAGAAATTGTTACTCGGATGATAAAGATTTGGGGATCAGGAAATTGGATAGAATCAAATGTACAACAGGGAGAATTACATGAGGCTACATTATTGAATCTTGATATTAGTAAATCTAAATTTAAACTTAATTGGGAGCCAAAGTGGTCCCTTCAACAAGCATTAGAGAGCACAGTAGAATGGTATAAGATTTATAATAAGAATACAAATGTTAGAGAGATATGTGTCAATCAAATTAAAAAATATTGTAACTGTTAAACAAAGAGAAGAGAGATTTTTATAGCTTAAAGTAGTCATCAATATACATTGGTGGCTATTTGGTTTACTAATGAAACCTCAAGCTTTCAAACAGCTTTATATTATGTATGTTAGTCAACTTTCCATCCTAAAAAATACAAGTATTCATTACAATTATGTTAAATTCGCTCAGCGTTACATAAACTAACAAATTTTGACTCGTCGATCTTGGTATAGTAGTAATAATTAAAATAATCAGTTTTTAGCCAATTGAAATGTAAATGGTTTAACAACATAAAAAATATATAAAGGAGAATCCCCTATGCGAAAAGAATTTGAAATAGATGAATATATTTCTATTGAAGAACAAATCAATTATTACAGACAATGTTTATTAGTTAATAATCCAGAACAAGTGTTAAAGTACTTAGAAAAAAGGTTAGAAAAATATACAGAGACTTTGAAAAATGCAGATTTATATCCTGAAAAGGTCATTTTACCCATACAGCATCTCATTCTGGAATATTCTTTAGATATTGCCATCATAAAAAATTATTTAGATATAAAGAACTAATGTATTGAAATCATATGAAAATGAAGAGTAAAGTGTATGTATTTTTATTGAAGTACTGTTAGAAACAAAAGCATTTGTGTAAACATGTAAGTCAACTACCCACCACTTAAACGCTAACGCGTTTTGAAGTGGGGGCTTGTAAAAAGCCCTGGTTGTCTAGTCTCAGCCTTTTGTAGACTACGTTCGTAGGTTGCATACCCAAGAATGATTCCCTGGTTTTTGGCTCTATGGTGGCTCTGTAACAGTTCTGGTTGGGAAGGAACGGTCAACCACAAGCCTTCTTTCATAAGAAGTTGCTAACACCTACAAACATTGGCGAAGGGAAACAAACTCTTAGGAGGGACAAAACATGCGTGTATTTGTCAAGAATTTACGAGGAGAACCGCTCATGCCTTGCAGTACTCGTAAGGCACGGCTTCTTCTCAAACAAGGGAAAGCAAAAATTATAGGTTACACACCGTTTACCATTCAATTGCAATATGCGACTGGTGAAACAGTACAACCTGTTACAATCGGTGTCGATAGCGGTGCAAAATATGTGGGGATCGCAATTACAACAGAGGAAAAAGTACTAGCGAAAGGAACCATTGAATTGCGTCAAGATGTCAAAGAAAATCTCAAGCTTAGAGCCACACTACGTAGAAGCAGAAGACAACGTAAAACCCGTTACCGAAAAGCGCGCTTTCTCAATCGAAAAAAGAAAGATGGCTGGCTTCCCCCATCGATTCAAAGCCGAACCGATAACATCATTCATTGGATTGAAACATTCAAATTACTATTACCTTCTCCAAAAGTCATTGTAGAAGTCGGCAAGTTTGATGTACAAAAACTAAAGAACCCTGATATACAAGGGAAAGAATATCAACAAGGAGACGCATTTGGCTTTTGGAATATAAGATACTATGTGTTTGCGAGAGACCATTATACATGTCAAATCTGTAAGAAAAAAGGTGGCATTTTGCACACGCACCATATAATTGAGCGACATAAGGGTGGTTCAGATATGGCAGAGAACCTCGTGACAGTACATGAAGATTGCCATGAAAAATTCCATCAAGGAAAAATTAAGCACGTTTTTAAGGAACCAAAACAGTATAAAGAGACCGCCTTTATGAATATTTTGCGGCTTCAAATCATGAAGCGTTTAGATTGTGAGATCACGTATGGCAGTTACACAACACCGAAGCGAAAAGAATTAAGATTATCAAAAACACACTATAACGATGCCATTGCGATTACCAATCCGAAACAATTACAAGAATATCAGCAAAGTGGTGAGTTTCGCATCAAACAATTTAGAAAGAAAAAGCGTTCTCTTCATGAAGCAACGGCAAGAAAAGGAAGAAAAATGAAAAATAGAACAGCGAAAAGAAATAATAAAAATACACCGTACGTAGGCACAATGTATCTAGGTGATAAGGTGAAAGCGTTTGGACAAATAGGATTCGTGACAGGATTTACAGGGAAGATGGTGTATGTGCAAGATTTGGACGGCCATTATATACAAAATCCTGCTAAATCTTATAAACAAGTGAATATATCGGATATTGAATGTATGCACCACAATCATAATTGGTTATTCTTACAAGTCAGTTAGGCGATGCCTAATCGAAATTCATCCCCACCTTATCGCTTGGCTATCGCCCGTCACGCGCTTGAAGATGGGGACTTCTTTCGGGAAGTACGTTAAAAAACTGTCTAAGAAAGTCTTAGACAGTTTTTTTTAATTGTGATATATACTTATTTAATGTTTTGGATGTGAACCAAGGGATGTATCATATAAAAAAGAATTCTTGGAAGAGGAATACCCGCGCAAGAAGGAAAATCAAATGACATATGCTCGTGTTGAAAGATAAAGGTTATTTACATTAGAAATTATATAATTTCATGTACTGTATTAATAGTTAAAATAAAAAGAATATATAAAAACAAGAAATAAAATCATTTATTAAAGTAAATAGAAAAAGAGTCTACGAAGAGAATTATATTTATTCGTAGACTCTTTTTACTTATACTTTTCCATACTCCTACAATAAAAGTTATTGTTTGTTTTATGTACCAATATAGGATGAGAAGCCTAAGGATACTAAAAGATATTTGTATGATTACTTCCTCGTTCATTTTACACAAATCTTCTTCATTAGGATGCTAGTTTTATTTTTGCGCAATTTCCATTTTATCCAATAGACAAAGTATGCGAAAAATAAAAATTGACATATAGTATTTCAAGTGCAAAAATAAAGTGAGTACTCACTCATTTTTTATAGAAGGAGGAGGTTTCTTTTGTATCAATCTGCTGTAATTTTACATGATGTATCAAAGCGTTTTGGAAAAAAAGAAGTGCTTCATCACATTTCACTGAATGTAGCGGAAGCAGAGATTTTTGGTTTAGTAGGTCCTTCTGGTTCAGGTAAAACAACCCTTATTAAAATGATTGCTGGTATTAGCGAGGCAACGACAGGGAGTGTAACAGCTTTACAAACAAAAATGCCTAACTTAATTGGGATGAAGCGAATTGGTTATATGGCGCAAGCGGATGCTCTTTATGAAGAACTATCAGCTTATGAAAACGCAGATTTTATGGCAACGATGTATGGTTTGAAAGGCAAGCATAAGAAAAAGAGAATCGAAGAAGTTTTCGCTTTAGTTCAGCTTTCCCAGCATATGAAAAAGCAAGTACAGCATTTTTCAGGTGGTATGAAGAAGCGTTTATCGCTTGCAATGGCACTTTTGCATGAACCGAAACTTTTAATTTTAGATGAGCCAACTGTTGGGATTGATCCTGTACTGCGAAAATCAATTTGGGAAAAGTTTTATGAGTTAAAAAAACAAGGAACAACGATTATTGTGACAACACATATAATGGACGAAGCTGAATTTTGTGAACGTCTAGGTTTAATTCGAGAGGGAAAGTTAATTGCAACAGGTACACCAAATGAGTTAAAGAAACGAACTTCATCAGGACGGATTGAAGATGTTTTTTTACTGGAAGGAGCGATTGAATTATGAGAGTAGGTGGTGTTGTCCTCCGTATTATTCGTCAATTTTTCCGAGATAAACGGTCGCTTGCGATGATGTTTGGGGCACCGATGTTACTTCTGTGGCTACTATCGCTTGTATTTACACAAGGAGATTATAAACCGTATATTGCATTGGTAGATGTACCTTCTCCTATTGCCGAATCTATGAAAAAACAAGATGCTACGATTTATGAGTATGATAAAGAAAAAGCACATACTAAACTGGAAGATCAACAAATAGATGCCACACTCACTCTAGAAAATGGGAAAATGAAAGTAACGTTAGAAGGCAGTGACTCTTCAAAAAATCGTGCAGTATTACAAGTACTACAAAAGAGTACTGAGAAAAAAGAAATGACAGCAATGAAACCTGAAGTTGATTATTTACATGGCTCAGCGGATTTTTCGATGTTTGATGGACTAGGTCCAGTATTAATTGGATTTTTTACATTTTTCTTTGTCTTTATTTTATCAGGTGTATCCTTTGTACGTGAGCGGTTAAGCGGAACGCTAGAAAGATTGTTATCAACTCCAGTGCGGCGCTGGGAAATTGTTGCCGGGTATATTATTGGGTTTGGTATATTTGCATTTTTACAATCTGTTTTAATTGTAAGCTTTTCTGTCTATATTCTTGATTTATATGTTGCGGGATCACTGTGGCTTACGTTGTTGATTACATGTATGCTCTCATTAACTGCATTAACGCTAGGAACATTTTTATCAGCATACGCAAATAATGAATTCCAAATGATTCAGTTTATCCCGCTTGTCATTGTTCCGCAAATTTTCTTTTCTGGTTTATTTCCAATTGAATCTATGAATAAGTGGCTACAAACACTTGGGAAGTTATTCCCACTCACATATGGTGCTGATGCAATGAGGCAAGTGATGATTCGTAACCAAGGGTTTAGTGAAATTGCAAGTGATCTTGGAATCCTACTTCTTTTTGCAGTTTTATTTGTAGTTGGAAATGTATTTGCTTTGAAAAAACATCGCAGAATATAATAGATACAAAAAGGAGCTTTTTAAATGAAAGAAGATTGGCTAGAAGAATTAATCGCTGCTACTGATACAGACAAACGTAATGAACGGCAAATGCGTATATTAGAAGCGGCGGTTGATATGTTTGGAGAAAAAGGCTATGCATCGACTTCAACGAGTGAAATTGCAAAGCGTGCTGGCGTAGCGGAAGGAACCATCTTCCGCTACTATAAAACAAAAAAAGATTTACTATTTGCAGTTGTGATGCCAACTTTAACGAAATTTGCTGCACCATTTTTTGTACAATCTTTTGCGAAAGAGATATTTGAAGACACGTATGAATCTTATGAAGACTTTTTACGTGCAGCGATTCGTAATCGTTTTGCTTTTGCGAAAACGCATTTTCCTATGTTGAAAATTTTAATGCAAGAAGTGCCATTTCAACCTGAGTTAAAAAATGAAATTCAACAGTTGTTAGCGAAAGAAATTTTTTCACGATTTGAAAAGATCGTCGTACATTTTCAAAAACAGGGACAAATTATGGAAGTACCCACACCTACTGTATTACGTTTTACATTATCTTCTGTTTTAGGATTTATCTTAACGCGATTTTTACTTTTACCTGAAGAAAAGTGGGATGATGAAGCGGAAATAGAACATACCATTCAATTTATATTGTACGGATTAACGCCTCGGAGGTAATTGGATGAGACAATTTGCAACACCAATAGTTGTTGTAAGTAAGTGTTTAGAATTTGAAGCATGTCGTTATAACGGTGACAAAATCCCTGACCTTACGATTCGGAATTTACAGCCTTTTGTTACATTTATTCCGGTTTGTCCTGAAGTAGAAATTGGTTTAGGCATTCCGCGTGAGACAATTCGGATTGTAGAGGAAGATGGTGTTCAAAAACTAGTGCAGCCTTCAACAAAAGAAGATGTGACAGAGAAAATGAAACATTTTTCTGAGGAGTTTCTTTCTTCATTACCTGATGTAGATGGGTTTATCCTAAAAAATCGTTCTCCAAGCTGCGGGACTAGAGATGTGAAAATTTATACAGGATTTGAAAAAGCACCAGCAAAAGGAAAAGGTGCTGGCCTGTTTGGTGGTACTGTTTTAGAAAAATTTTCGCACGTTGCAGTGGAAGAAGAAGGTAGATTGTCGAATTTTATTATTCGTGAACATTTCTTTACAAGATTGTTTACAATTGCTCATTTTAAAACATTAAAGGAAAATAAAAGTATGGAAGAGCTTGTTTCCTTTCAATCGGATCACAAGTATTTATTTATGGCATATAATCAGACAAAACAAAAAGAATTGGGCCGCATAATTGCAAATCTAGCAAAGGCTCCCCATGAGGAAGTATTTGAAAACTATGAGAAAACATTATGTGAATTATTAGAGCGTACACCCCGCTATACATCAAATGTAAACGTATGTCAGCATATTTTTGGATACTTTAAAAAGGATTTAAAAGAAGAAGAAAAGGAAC
Source organism: Bacillus sp. DX4.1 (assembly GCF_030348195.1). Taxonomy (NCBI): domain Bacteria; kingdom Bacillati; phylum Bacillota; class Bacilli; order Caryophanales; family Bacillaceae; genus Bacillus; species Bacillus sp. DX4.1. The sequence continues at coordinate 2,553,711 of NZ_JAUCFT010000008.1, forward strand.
ATTTTTTATCACTCCTTCATAAATATGTGGAGAAAAAAATTCCACTTAGTAATTTGCTTGCGCTTTTAAAATCATGGGCTCTTCGGTTTGAAGAAGACTATTTATTGCGACAGACATACTTTGAACCGTATCCAGAAGCACTAGTAGAAATTTCAGATTCTGGAAAAGGAAGAGATTATTAAACAAAAAACTACATAATTCGACTTTTTTATTCCTATGTTGTTGTAGAACAATGTAGGAATTTTTTTGTGCATGAGTACAGAATCTGTTTTAAAATTAAATTATGACAGAATTATAGAAATTATCTAACTAATAGTCGCGCTTTAGACATGTAATGTTTGTAGTACAGACTCGCACGCTGTCGAAATCCGAAATTCGATAAGGGGTGTGGCGGAATGGAATTTACTCTTACTAGAGAAAAACAAATGATCAAAGAAATGGTACGCGACTTTGCTGAAAAGGAAATCGCTCCAAAAGCTGTGTATTATGACAAAACAGCAGAATTCCCATATGAAACATTTCAAAAGATGGGCGAACTAGGCTTATTAGGAATCCCATTCCCAGAAGAATATGGTGGATCTGGCGGCGATACATTATCGTACGCGTTAGCGGTTGAAGAAATTGGACGAGCTTGTGGTGGGACAGGATTAAGCTATGCCGCAACAATCTCACTAGGTGCTTCGCCAATCTATTACTTTGGTACAGAAGAACAAAAACAAAAATATTTAGTTCCGATGGCATCAGGAAAAACGCTCGGCGCTTTTGGTTTAACAGAACCGAATGCAGGGTCTGATGCAGGTGGTACACAAACGAAAGCCATTTTAGATGGTGATGAGTATGTAATTAGTGGTGAGAAATGTTGGATTACAAATGCTGAGTATGCAAATACAATCATTGTAACCGCTGTCAATGGTGTTGAAGAAAATGGTAAAAAACGTATCTCTGCTTTTATAGTACCGACAAATAGTGAAGGTTTAACGATTACAAGTCCGTACGATAAAATGGGCGTTCGTGCTTCAAACACATGTGAAATCGTACTTGATAGTGTGCGTGTTCCAAAGGAGAACATTCTTGGTGATGTGAATAAAGGATTTAAGCAATTTTTATATACGCTTGATGGTGGTCGTATTTCGATTGCGGCATTAGCTGTCGGAATTGCACAATCCGCGTTTGAACGTGCACTTCAATATGCGAAGGAACGCCAACAATTTGGTCGACCGATTTCTAATTTCCAGGCGATTCAATTTAAATTGGCTGATATGGCAACTGAAGTGGAATTAGCACGTAATCTAGTACATAAAGCAGCTTGGTTAAAAGATCATGATAAACCGTTTGGAAAAGAAGCAGCAATGGCAAAACTCTTTGCGTCAGAAGCAGCAAGTCGTATTTCCAATCAAGCGGTGCAAATTCATGGTGGATATGGCTATATGCGCGAATATGAAGTAGAGCGCCATATTCGTGATGCGAAGCTTTTAGAAATTGGTGAAGGTACTTCTGAAATTCAACGTCTCGTAATTGCAAGACATTTAGGTTGTAGATAAAAGGGGGACTCACTATGTTTCAAAAAATATTGATTGCCAATCGCGGTGAAATTGCAGTTCGGATTATAAAAACGTGTCAAAAACTTGGCATTCGTACTGTCGCAATTTACTCAGAAGCAGATGAAAACGCGCTTCATGTAAAGCTTGCGAATGAAGCTTATGTAGTAGGCGGACCACGTGTTCAAGAGAGTTATTTAAATCTCGAAAAGATTATTGAAATCGCCAAGAAAACGAATGCTGAAGCAATTCATCCTGGTTATGGATTATTATCAGAAAATCCTTCCTTTGCGATTCGCTGTAAGGAAGAAGGAATTGTATTTATCGGTCCGTCTGAAGAAGTCATTGCCAGAATGGGGAGTAAGATTGAATCTCGCCACGCAATGCAAGAAGCAAATGTTCCAGTTGTACCAGGAATTACATCAAACATTGAAACTGCTCAAGAAGCAATTGAAATTGCAAATCAAATTGGTTATCCATTAATGCTGAAGGCATCCGCTGGCGGCGGAGGCATTGGAATGCAATTGATGGAAACTGAGCAAACGCTCACCAAAGCGTTTGAAAGTAATAAAACACGGGCACAAAACTTTTTTGGTAATGGTGAAATGTATTTAGAGCGATATATCGCAGATGCGCATCATATCGAAATTCAGCTTCTTGCAGATACACATGGAAACACAGTGTATTTATGGGAACGTGAATGTTCTGTGCAGCGCCGAAATCAAAAGGTAATTGAAGAAGCACCGTCCCCATTTCTAGATGAAGAAACGCGTAAGGCAATGGGAGAAGTTGCAGTACAAGCGGCAAAAGCGCTTGGCTATACAAATGCAGGTACAGTTGAGTTTCTCGTTGATGATGAGAAAAACTTTTATTTCTTAGAAATGAATACGAGATTACAAGTGGAACATCCAGTCACAGAAGAAATTACAGGCCTTGACTTAGTAGAGCAGCAACTTTTTATTGCATCAGGGGAGAAACTTGCATTTACGCAAGCTGAAGTAAACCGTAGTGGTCATGCCATTGAAGCACGTATTTATGCAGAAGACCCAAAAACATTTTTTCCATCTCCAGGGAAGATTACGGGACTATCACTTCCAGCTACCGTTCGGATTGACCACTTTTTAGAAGACAATGTAACAATCACACCATTTTACGATCCAATGATTGCGAAAGTAATCGCTCATGGAGAAACGCGTGAAGAAGCAATTGCTAAGCTGCAAGATGCGCTTAGGGAATTAAAAGTAGAAGGTATTAAAACAAATACACCGATGCTTCTACAAGTGTTAGAAGATGAAGTGTTCCAAGGTGGTATTTACACAACAGGTTTTGTTACAAAACAGCTTGTAAAAAAATAAGGTTTATGAATATTAAAGGGGGAATAAATGATGACGAAAGTGTATGCATCGATGGCAGGAAATGTTTGGAAAATTGTTGTAGGAGTAGGAGATACAGTAGAGGAAGAGCAGGATGTCGTCATTTTGGAATCTATGAAAATGGAAATTCCGATTGTATCAGAAGAAGCTGGGACAGTCATGAAAATTAATGTGCAAGAAGGCGATTTTGTTAATGAGGGAGATGTATTAGTAGAGGTTGAATAGGGAGAAGAAGGGGTGAAATGAATTGAAGCTACCTACTTTTGCTGTCATTAAAGAAGTGGGACCACGTGATGGTTTGCAAAATGAAAAGAAAATTGTTGACACAAAAGATAAAGTGAAATGGATTCATTTACTTTCAGAAGCGGGTCTTTCTTATATTGAAGTTTCCTCTTTCGTTCACCCGAAATGGGTTCCTGCTTTAGCTGATGCAAGCGATGTGTTTGCAGAGTTAGAGCGGAAACCAGATGTTACATATGCTGCGCTTGTTCCAAATCAAAATGGTTTGGAACGAGCTCTTTTGCAGCCTGTAGATGAGGTGAATGTTTTTTTATCAGCGAGTGAAGCTCATAATAAAAGCAACATAAATAAGTCTATTACAGAAGCGCTATCTGTTATTCAAGATATTACAAAACAAGCACATTTTGCGGGTAAAAGAGTAAGAGGTTATGTATCTACTGTATTTGGGTGCCCTTATGAAGGAGACGTTAGTATTGATGCTGTCGATGAGTTATGTAATCAACTCTTCTCATATGGCATTTATGAAGTCTCACTAGGGGATACAATTGGTGTTGCCAATCCTGCACAAGTGGAGCGTATATTGGAACATTTACTTAGAAAATATGATGCTTCTCAATTTGCGATGCATTTTCATAATACGTACGGCATGGCACTTGCTAATGTTGTCAAATCATTAGAATGCGGCGTAACGACATTTGATAGTTCATGTGGTGGTCTTGGTGGTTGTCCCTATGCACCGGGAGCATCAGGAAATGTTGCGACTGACGATTTAGTGCATATGCTCCATCAAATGGGTGTACAAACAAATATAGATGAAGAAAAATTACTACAGGCGAGTCAATTTATTCAAAGTAAGCTGAATATTCCATTGCCAAGTAATGTGTATCGTGCACTCCAACATAAAACAATAAGTAGGTGATAAAATGCTAAAACTACAAAATATTTCAGTCGACTATGTAACAGCACATATCGTAAAACTAACTTTAAATCGTGAACGTCAAGCAAACTCACTATCTCTTGCACTTTTAGAAGAATTACAAGCCATATTAAGCAACATAAATGAAGAAAATGATGTCCGCGTTGTAATTTTAACAGGAGCTGGTGAAAAAGCATTTTGTGCTGGTGCGGATTTAAAAGAACGTGCCAATATGAATGAAGAACAAGTACGTCACGCCGTTGGGATGATTCGGTCAACGATGGATATGATCGAACAATTGTCACAGCCTGTAATTGCTGCCATTAACGGAATCGCACTTGGTGGTGGAACGGAGTTAAGTTTAGCATGTGATTTTCGACTTGCTTCCGAAAAGGCAAGTCTTGGCTTAACAGAAACGTCGCTTGCGATTATCCCAGGAGCTGGTGGTACACAGCGTCTTCCACGTCTTATCGGCGTTGGTAGAGCGAAGGAATTAATTTACACAGCACGTAGAATTTCTGCAGCTGAGGCAAAGGATTATGGATTGGTTGAATATGTCGTTCCTTCTGACATGCTAGAAGAAAAAACAATTGAAATTGCAGAGCGAATTGCTAGCAATGGTCCAATTGCTGTTCGGTTTGCAAAAGAAGCAATTACAAACGGGATACAAGCTGATTTACATACTGGATTACAAATGGAAAAACAGGCGTATGAAGGTGTGATTCATACGAAAGATCGTCTTGAAGGGTTACAAGCATTTCAAGAAAAACGTAAGCCAATTTATAAGGGGGAGTAGTTGTGCTAGATCAGAAACAGCAATCTCGTACGTTTGAAGAACGTGTTGAAGAAATTAAACAAGGCGGTGCACCGAAGTATCACGAGCAAAATAAAGCAAAAGGAAAAATCTTTGTTCGTGATAGACTCGCTCTTTTATTTGATAATGGTGAATATGTTGAAGATGCCTTATTTGCAAATTGTGAACAAACAGGATTACCAGCTGATGGTGTTGTAACAGCTACTGGTAAAGTACATGGACGCACTGTATGTGTAATGGCAAATGATTCGACAGTAAAAGCTGGATCATGGGGTTCACGTACAGTTGAGAAAATCTTACGTATTCAAGAAACAGCAGAAAAATTACGAGTACCTCTCTTTTATCTTGTCGATTCCGCTGGTGCGCGTATTACAGATCAAGTTGAAATGTTCCCAGGTCGCCGCGGTGCAGGACGTATTTTTTATAACCAAGTAAAGTTATCAGGTAAAGTGCCGCAAATTTGTTTATTATTTGGTCCATCGGCAGCTGGTGGTGCTTATATTCCTGCTTTCTGTGACGTTGTCATGATGGTCGAAGGAAATGCATCGATGTATTTAGGTTCACCGCGTATGGCTGAAATGGTCATTGGTGAAAAAGTAACGCTTGAAGAAATGGGCGGTGCCCGTATGCATTGCTCCGTATCAGGATGCGGTGATGTTCTATGTAAAACGGAAGAAGAAGCAATTGCAGGGGCGAGACAATATATATCCTACTTCCCAAGTAACTATTTAGAAAATGCTCCTACGATTGAACCACAAGAACCGAAACAATTTGAAAAAACATTAGAACAGATCATACCAGAAAATCAAAATGCTCCTTTCAATATGAAAGATCTTATTAACCGTATTATTGATGAAGGCTCTTTCTTTGAAGTGAAAAAATTATTTGCTCAAGAACTAATTACAGGATTAGGACGTATCAATGGAAAGCCAGTCGGTATTATTGCAAATCAGCCGCGTATGAAAGGCGGCGTATTATTCCACGATTCTGCTGATAAAGCGGCAAAGTTTATTAATTTATGTGATGCATATCATATTCCGTTACTATTCCTTGCGGATGTACCTGGATTTATGATTGGTACAAAGGTAGAGCGTGCAGGTATTATTCGTCACGGTGCTAAAATGATTTCCGCAATGAGTGAAGCGACAGTACCGAAAATTTCCATAGTTGTAAGAAAAGCTTACGGTGCCGGTTTATATGCGATGGCAGGCCCTGCATTTGAGCCGGATTGCTGCTTAGCATTGCCGACAGCTTCTATTGCTGTTATGGGACCAGAAGCTGCCGTAAATGCCGTTTATGCGAATAAAATCGCCGCTTTGCCAGAAGAAGAGCGTGCAAGCTTTATTGCAGAAAAACGCGAAGAATACAAACAAGACATTGATATTTATCGTCTTGCATCAGAAATGGTCATTGACGGTATTGTTCATCCAAATGATTTGAGAGAAGAGCTAAAGAAACGTTTTGATATGTATATGAGTAAATATCAAGTATTTACAGATCGAAAACATCCAGTTTATCCAGTATAAAAGCCCTTTATAGGGCTTTCTTGTTTGAAAAATAGGGAGGGAAAAACATTGAAACAAGCCGTTTGGTTTCCAACTGAAGAATATAAAGAAAAAACACGCTTATATGAATGGATGACAGCGCTTGGATACGAAGACTATGAAACATTTTACAAAAAATCAATTGAAGACACTGCCTGGTTTTGGGGGGAAGCGGAACGTGCCGTCGGCTATCAATGGATGAAACCGTATACAGAAGTATTGGATTTAGAGAACGGTACTCCATTTGCACAGTGGTATACTGAAGGAACATGTAATGTTGTAGAATCTGTTTTATCTCGCTGGCTTGCAGACGAAGAAACAAGAAAACAACCTGCATTAATGTATGAAGGGGAGAATGGAACGACAAAGTCGTTCACATATGAAGAACTTGATCTTTGGGTAAGCCGCGTCGCCAATGGATTGAAGCAGTCTGGAATTGAAAAAGGTGACCGTGTAACAATTTACATGCCAATGATTCCAGAAACGGTTGTTGCTATGCTAGCAGTTATGAAAATTGGTGCGATTATTTCCCCGATTTTCTCAGGATTTGCGGCAGATGCAGTCATGACACGTGTACAAGCCGCAGGATCAAAAATGATTATTACAGCAGATGGGTTTTCACGCCGTGGTAAAATCGTTTCTTTAAAAGATGAGGTTGATAAAGCATGTGAGCATTGCCCATCTGTTGAAAAGGTTGTAATCGTTCGTCATGCAGGAAATGATTTTACACCTCATCATTATGATCTTTCATGGAGTACGCTGGAAAAAGAGAAACCATTTACGCATGCAGAAGAAATGAAAAGCGATGATCCCCTTATGTTAATCTATACATCAGGAACAACTGGAAAACCAAAAGGAACTGTACACACGCATGCTGGTTTTCCGTTAAAAGCAGCATTTGATGCGGGATTTGGCATGAATATTAAACAAGGTGACCGTGTGTTATGGGTTACAGATATGGGCTGGATGATGGGGCCGTTTTTACTGTTTGGCTCTCTTGTAAACGGCGCAACAATGGTAATGTATGAAGGGGTACCTGATTATCCAGAAGCTGATCGGTTATGGGAAACGGTTGATCGATACCAAATTACACATCTGGGTATTTCGCCTACATTAATTCGGGCATTAATGGCAAAAGGTGATGACTTTGTAAAAAAACATTCTCTGCAAAGTTTAGAAGTTTTCGCATCAACAGGAGAGCCATGGAACCCAGACCCATGGATGTGGCTTTTTGAGACGGTTGGAAAAGGAAAAGTGCCAATTTGTAACTATTCAGGAGGAACGGAAATTTCCGGTGGTATATTTGGAAACGTTCTTATTAAACCAATTGCACCAATTAGTTTTAACGCATCATTACCAGGAATGGCAGCTGTTGTATTAGATGAAAAAGGTGTGCCAATTCGAGATGAAGTTGGCGAGCTATGTTTAGAAAAACCATGGGTTGGAATGACAAAAAGTTTCTGGGAAGATGACGAGCGGTATGTAAATACATATTGGTCTCGTTTTGAAAATAAATGGGTGCATGGTGATTGGGTCATCTACGATGGAGAGCAATACATTATTACAGGTCGTTCTGATGATACGTTAAATATCGCAGGAAAACGAATTGGTCCAGCTGAATATGAATCTATTCTTGTAAAACACAATGATGTAGTAGAAGCAGCTGCAATTGGTGTGCCCGATGAAGTAAAAGGGGAAGTATGTCACTGCTTTGTGGTTTTACGCGAAGGCACATCATTTACACCTGAACTTAAAAAAGAATTAATGGGTCTAGTAAATTCTCATATTGGGAAAGCGTTATGTCCAAAAGACGTTCACGTCGTAGAAGATTTACCGAAGACGCGTAATTCTAAGGTAATGAGACGAGTAATTAAAGCGGCATACTTAGGAAAAGAATTAGGAGATTTATCTTCTCTAGTTAATCCAGAAGTTGTCACATATATTCAAGGATTACAATCTCAACAAATATAAACGGATGAAGCGAACTCTTTATAAAAAGAGTTCGCTTTTTATCTTTTTGAGAATCGATATAGAATAGGACAAGCTTAGTGCCTGTGTTTGGAAAGGAGTCATTTATAAAAATGGCTCCTTTCATTCGAATTTAGGAAAAAACTGCATCTAAACTTGAAGGCGAGCGGACGGTATTATGATAGATAAAGTGAAACTTTAATCAGTGGAGGGTTTCTTCATCCCACACTGATTATTAGCCCTCACCAATCGGGCTTTTACGGACAGTTTATCCCCCACCTATCTTCTTTGGTTTCCTTAGAATCTTGAGGTCGGGGTATTACTGCCCGTTAATGCGGGATAAATTATGAGGCTCAGCTGCAGAAGATAAATTGAGGAATCCTTTCTTTCTCGTTGACAAATATGCAGGTCTCATTATAACGTAGAGATCGTGTCAAAATATTTTATAATGTGAATGGATAATGGCAAACATGCTGTCATTTTAAAATTTCATAAAGAAAGGGAGGCTGTTCCATATGTCAACAGAACAACGTAAAAAGATGATCATTTTGATGATCAATATGTTTATTGCAATTGGAAGCTTCGGAATTATTATTCCAATCTTACCAGCATACTTAGAGTCTATTAATCAAGGAGGAACAGCTGCAGGTTTAATGATTGCTATCTTCGCAGGAGCTCAACTCATCTTTTCTCCAATTGCGGGGAAATGGGCGGATCAATATGGCCGTAGAAAGATGATTATATATGGACTGACAGGCTTAACGATTTCCATGTTTGTTTTTTATGGTTTTGATTCCATTTGGTGGCTGTATGCTTCTCGTGTTATTGGAGGAATTGGAGCAGCATTACTTATACCAGCTATTTTTGCGTATGTAGCAGATATTACTACGTTCGATCAACGAGCAAAAGGGAATAGTTTTGTATCAGCTTCTATGTCACTTGGAATTGTCATAGGACCTGGAATTGGCGGGTTTCTAGCAGATTTTGGTTTGAAAATACCATTTTTGATTTCTGCGATTGTATCACTTATTGCTGTAGTATTTTCTATTGTTGTTCTTGAGGAAAGCGGAACAAAGCAGACTTCCGTAGCAATGGATATGCCAAAAGAAGACGAGTCAATGGCTAGAAAAATAGTTCGCTCTGTTCAAATGCCATATTTCATTCCACTCGTTATTACACTTGTGATGAGTTTCGGTTTAATGGCATATGAATCAGTACTTGGCCTTTTTGTCGATAATCAGTTTGGGGCAGCTCCTCAGCAAATTGCACTTATGATTACATCTACTGGTATTATTAGTGTCATTGTACAGCTTTTTGTTGTTGACCGTGTCGTTCGACGTTTTGGAGAAGGAACTGTTTTAAATATCTTTTTAGGAGTAGCAGCGATTGGCTTCCTTCTTTCGCTATTTGCTTCTAGCTATGGGGTGTTCTTTGGGGTAACTCTGTTAATATTCCTTGCAACGTCTATACTTCGCCCGGTGTTGAACACCCTAATCTCTAAGATGGCTGGTGAAGAACAAGGTTTCGCCATGGGTATGAATAATGCGTATATGAGTATTGGAAATGTGTTAGGACCAACACTTGCTGGTATGTTATACGATGTTCAAATTATCTATCCTTTCATGCTAGGTCTCATCCTCTTAATAGTGACTTTATTAACTACTATTGTTTGGCAAAAGCGTTCTCGAAAGCAGCATATGCATGTGAAAACAGAACAAGTATAGAAAAATATAAAAAAAGAAGCGGTAAATAAATCCCGCTTCTTTTTTTGTTTCCATAAATTTGAAAACATAAGTTTCTCAAACTTTAGACAATAACAAAAAACTATCCTCCAATATACATGTTTATTTTAGAGGAATTATTGTCATATCTATTAAAAAGAAGAACAAATAGATCAACATATATGGCTAACGGAGCAGATTTTTAAAACAAACAATTGTAGTTACTTAACTTTATTTGTTCATCTTCAAGGAAGATTATAAATTGAACCATGAAAAAATTGTTTAGGCCTTACATTTGATATAATCATTAAGCAGTTATATGATGTTAATGCTAAAGCATAATGAAATGTTTAAAAGAAAAAATCAATATTAACTGAACTAGAAGAAAGGGAGAGAAGCAAATGATTAATAAAGTCGGTCAAATTATGCTATATGTAAATAACCAAGATGAGGCATTGCAATTTTGGACAGAAAAAGTAGGGTTTAGTGTAGTTTCTGAAGAAGATAACGGCCAAGGATTTAGATGGATTGAAATTGCTCCAACAAAGGAAGCAGGAACGAGTATCATTCTCCACAATAAGGAATTAATTGCTAAAATGCAACCTGAATTAAATCTTAATACACCTTCGATGATGTTTTTCTCGGAAAATCTCGATAAGTTATATAAAGACTTTTCGGATAAAAAAATCACAGTCGGAGAAATTGTAAGCATGCCTTCTGGTAGAGTATTTAACTTTGCTGATAATGAAAAAAATTACTTTGCAGTCATGGAAAAAAAGTAAATCACAAAATTAAAGAAGAAACAAACATCAAAATGAATTTTAGTCGTTTTGATGTTTAGTGACAGTATTGAGGAATCCATTTTGATAAATCTTTTTTCAAAATGGATTCTTTAATTTTGTCGTAAAATGCAAGTTTACGTAAATTTTTTGGTCAAACTTTATTCAAAATCTACAGATGGCTTGGACATCAATGAGATGTATTTTTTTGTTCATGAGTTTTCTAACCTATATGTTTACAGTGTTTTGAATGTATACTTTTTTCACTAAATTTAAGGATATCAGGAGACTTGGCTTGAGGTTAATATTTTCAGGGATTTGAATGTAAACTAATATAGTAAAGTTTATATTTATGAAATTAAGAAAAGAGTCTTGAATAATTAGGACTCTTTTTCCTTTTCGTCTTCACCTTTTATTGTTTTTAAAAGATTATGATGATGATGTAGTCTATAAATTACGTATGCCCAAATATACCAATCTAAGTTCTGTTTTATATTTGCTAATTCATTAAACCCATCAAAGAAATTACCTTTTCCTAAGCAAAAAGAAAGAATAATAATGATGATAGTTGTCATCCAAAATTCAATACTAATTAGGAAACGAATCATTTGTATTTGTACCTACCTTTTCTAAAAATTATTCTGTCATCCACATTGATAAAGTATGTTGTAAGAATGGATTCTATTAGTAGAATATGTAATATAATAGAAAGAGGCTTGTACTATTTGTTTGATAAAGAAAAAATATATGAGATTCTGCCAACAAAGCACGAATTTCGTACGCTAAGAGTTTCTGAAAACGTTTTCTAATGTTTTTAGGAATGAGTTTTGGAACTGGATTCTAGTAGTATTTTTTTATTTGAGTAGAAATAAAGGGATTTCAATAAACGGTCGTTTTCGGTTCTTATATTGAGGTCCCTTGTGTATCAAGAATTTCAGCCTTAGCGTACAGAACCTGTAATATTTTTTGTCATCTGTCGTCAATAATGTAACATTCCGTTAAGCTTTTAGGTGTATTTCGTGATTGTTTCTGGTACATTAAAATAAAAAGTGCATAAGAAAGGAAACGATAGAATGAATAAAACGGTAGGTTTAAAACAATTTGAATTAACTCGTGGGGCATTAGTTAAATTTATGCAAACGTTGGATACTAAAACTGCGGATAAGCAGCCGGAGGGCTTCAACAACACAATTCGCTGGCATATCGGTCACGTGTTAACTGCGGCAGAGTCGTTCATGTTTGGCAAAGAGTTTAAGCATTTGCCAAGCGAGTATCCGAGCCTTTTCGGATTTGGCACAAGACCATCTGAATGGAAAACAGAAGGTCCTTCATTAGAAGTGTTAATGTCCCAATTACAAGAACAAGCACAGCGCATTAAAGTAATTCCGGCAGAATCATTTGAAAAGAAGCTTTCGGAGCCGTTCTTAGGATTGGAAACGGTAGGTGAGCTTTACGGTATGATGCTGTACCATGAAGCGGACCATATCGGTCAAATGAAGGCAATGAAACGTATTGTAGAAGCGGAAAAGTAACGAAATAAGAATAAGGCTGTACAGTGTACAGCCTTATTTAATTACAATCCTGGAACAAAAATGAAGTGTGTAGTGTGAATTTTCATTTAAAAAGTAATAAAAGGAGAAATATACGATGATTCAACTCGAATTTTTTGAAAGAAAAGATTTTACACAGCTTATTGAATGGATTGATTCGGAAAAATTTTTATTACAATGGGGAGGACCAGCGTTTACGTTTCCATTACAAGATCAACAATTAGAAAATTATATGGAAAATGCGAACCATAATGAGGCAAATACTTTCGTTTATAAAGTTATCTACAAAGAAACTGGAAAAGTCATAGGACATATATCACTTGGAAAAATCGATAGAGTAAATCGTTCCGCAAGAATTGGTAAAGTATTAGTTGGTGATACGAGTATGAGAGGGAAATCAATCGGGAAAGAAATGATAGAAGAAGTGCTTAAAGTAGCGTTTGAAGAATTGAAATTGCATAGAGTAAGTCTTGGTGTATTTGATTTTAATACGTCTGCTATTACATGCTATGAAAAGGTAGGGTTTGTAAAAGAGGGATTGCAACGAGATGCGAGAAAAATAGGGAGTGAATATTGGAGTTTATGGGAAATGAGCATATTGGAAAATGAATGGTTGGATAAAAAACAAGGTTAATAAGAAGGCATCAATTGATTATATAGAAAAAGGAAGAATCATACTAAAATTAAAAGAGGATAGTATGTTCGTTGTAAGTGTCTATATCCTCTTTTAATATACAGAATAATATATCATTTAGATTACAAAGTTATTTATTTTCTGTAACCCTATCTAACCATTCGTTTATTAAAGAATTAAATAATGTTTGTTGTTCAATTTGTAAATTATGTCCGGCCTTGTCCAAAACTGCAAATGTAGCCCGGGGATATTTATCTAGTAACTCAAAAGCATCCTTATATCCTACGACGTAATCCTGTTTTCCTAAAAGAAAAACACTTGGGGATTCAAATAATATATTATCTATTTCAAAAGTAAAACTATATTTCTCTTTAATTTTGGATAAAAAATTTTCATCAGCTATTTCACAGCCAATTAAAATTTCATTTTTATACCGTTGCCAAGTATACTCATTAAGTACTACCGAATTAGAACTGAAAGCATCTCTTTCTTCTTTATTTAGCTTCTCTAAAAAGTTTTCATCTTTAAAAATAATTAAATGTTCAGGAAGGTTTCTTTTACCCATCTCAGGGATAATCATTGGACAAATAAAAGCAGCACCAGCTATCTTTTCTTTACTTTTTGCAATAATGCCTCGTGCTAAATAGCTGCCATACGATTCACCGACAACTAAAAAAGATTGGTTTGGTATGATTGCTTCAATAAAGTCGATAACAATTTCTAACATGTCATTAGAGTTTTTAATACTTTGATAATTTTTTGTTTTCCCCATACCTGGAAGATCAAGATAAATTCTTTTAAATCCTTCTCGTTCTTTAAAAATTGGTTCCATACAACCTATCATTAATCTTGAATCAGGAGAGAAGCCATGGATCATAATTATGGGCTTCCCTGAACCAAACACTTCATAATTAATTTTTATATCCCTTATTAAGCACTCTGACATCATTTTTCCTCCTAAAATAATTATTCATTCATTCTAATCTAGCGTATTATAGATGTTGATTATTAAGAGTCGTCGTCTTAATTCAGCCACATCATACTTTCTAGATTCATTTTCATATTCCTTTATTTATATCTATTTTATATGAGTGATGAATTATGTAGAAAAGAAGGGGAATAAAGATGAAAAAGGAGAATTAGTAGACTGAGGCTAATTTAATTGGAAAAGGTTTGCTTGAAGACATAAAGAAATGATGAGTAGTTATTATCATGAATTTCAATGTTTATTGTCTAGGACAATAAAATTAGCGAGTTCTATAACAACTTTGCTATAAATATAATGGGATGGATTTGTTTGAAAAATGTTATAGGAGAGATGAGATATGGACAAAGACGATTGTTTTGTCGGAATAGACAGCGAACAGCATGTTAAGTTTTCTATTATCATCCCTGCACATAATGAAGAAAAGTATATTGGTAGGTGCCTAGATTCAATTGTAGCTGCATCAACACCGTATAAAGATCAAGTGGAAGTCATTGTTGTACTAAATCGCTGTAATGACCGTACGGAAGAAATCGCAAAATCGTATCATTGTGTAACACTGCAAAATGAGAATAAAAACCTTTCAAAAATCAGAAATGCTGGAGCGGAAGTAGCCAGAGGGGAAATTATTGTTACAATAGATGCTGATAGTTGGATGAGTGGCAATATGTTGAGTGAAATAGAACAGCACTTGATAACAGGAAAGTACATTGGTGGTGGAGTTAGTGGAAAGTATGAACGTGTTTCGTTAGGAATCATTGTATCAGGATTACTATTAATTATCCCGCTTATTTTTAAATACGGCCTAGTATCAGTCGGGATGTTTTGGTGCTATAAAAAAGACTTTGATGCAATCGGCGGATTTAACGAAAATATGTTAATGGCTGAAGACGCTGAGTTTGCAATGCGGTTAAAAAAGCATGGCAAAACATGTGGTAAAAGGTTTGCCACTATAAAGAAAGCGTATATGACAACTTCTTGTAGAAAATTTGATGAACATGGAGATTGGACATTATTAAAGAGACCACAAATTATTTTTGCATACTTGAAAGGAACAAATACGAAATATGCAGACGAGTTATATTATGAAAAAGAAAAAGAAAAAGAAAAAGAAAAAGAAAAATAAAATAAACCGACTCGTTTCGGAAGATACAAGTCGGTTTATTTGTATATGAAAGAGAGTTTTAAATTAAAAATCCTCTGTATTTTTCATACGTGTATGAAGGAAAAGCAAACCTAATATAATGACCAAAAACGTTATAATTTGCAAAAATAAATTTTTAAATTGAAGCAAGCATGTCCATGATTCCACAAAATCCTTTAAAGATTGAAGAGAAGGATTTTGTGAAGGCTTGAATCCATAAGTAAATAATTTTTTTGTTTCAATAAACATACTATTTTCTCCGCTTGTCCCCATCACGACAGAAATGAGTCTTTTATTTCCTTGTTTGGCTGTTCCTGTGAAACTATATCCTGCAGCATTTGTGAAGCTAGTTTGTAAACCCTCGACTCCTTTAAACTTTACTTTTTTATCAAGTGAATACAACATTTTATTTGTATTGAAAACATGTATATCTTTGAAAGTGAATTTGTAAGAGGTTAATTGAGTCATTTCCAATATGAATGGATAGTCTTTTATTACATGATGAGCTAATTTTGAGGCATCTAAAGCAGTCATTTTGGATTCTTTATTTTGTTCATTTGTAAGTCCAGTTGCATTTATAAAATAAGAGTCGCTAGATAATTGTAGCTGTTTCGCTTTTTCATTCATTAATCCTGTAAAACGTTGTTCATTTTTAGAAATATGTTCTGCTAAGGAAACTGTCGCAATGTTGTCAGATGCAAGTAGCATCGCATGAAACAAGTCACGAACTGTTATACGATCTCTGGTTGTTATATCGATGTTTTCTCCTGCTGTATGTAAAGCATTTTCGCTGATTTTCACACGATCATCCCATTTTATCGTACCTTTATGTATATGCTCTAACACAATATATTCTGTCATCATTTTTGATAGACTGACCGAGGGAAGAGGGATATCCTCATTTTTTTTATATACAATTTCTCCTGATGCTGCATCTATTAGAATAGCTGATTGTGCTTTAACTGTAGGTCCGTTTACATAGAAATAAAAATAAAAAACAATAATGGCCGTGATAAGAAAAGATATGAGAAGAATCATTGTTTTCTTAAAAAAGTGCATATGCTATCCCCCTTATACATCTATATGAATAGTTTAGAATTAATATTTTAATTAGGAGAAAAGAAAAGGTAAAGAATTTCTAAAGAATTATAAGGAAAACATTAAGATAACGAGTATATAAAATCTATACACGATCCCCTTGTGCTTTCAATGAGGGTAAAAAGTGAAATTTGAATCTTAAAACAGCTCTTTCCAGGAGATAGATTTATTAAATATGTCCTCGGAAAGAGCTACACTACATTAAAAAATAGTTGTAGACTGAAAAGAGATATGAAAGAGAAAAAAGAGGATGTCACGGTTTTCTCTTTACAAGGTAAAAACAGATAGTGATGCCGATAGCAAATTTCTGGATTGTGATGTTTTTCATATTCGATGAAAGCTTGTTATAATAAAATAGAATTATATTGGGTACAAAAGATAATGAAAAGGGGGAAAGAAGTTAAATGAAATCAACAGGAATAACTCGAAAAGTAGATGGATTAGGTCGTGTAGTTATCCCAAAAGAACTGAGAGATATTCTCGACCTCAAAGAAAAATCATCATTAGAGATCTTTGTAGATAAAGAAACAATTGTTTTGCAGAAGTATCAAGCTGGTGGGGCTTGTGTGGTAACAGGTGAGATTTCAGAACGTAATATGTCATTAGCAAATGGAAAGATTACGGTAAGTCCAGAAGGTGCAGAATACCTGGTTAAACAGTTGCAACAATACCAAGTTAAATAAGAGATTAGGATACAATCAAAAACGAAAGGCTCCTACATATAGGGAGCTTTTTTAGTATATATTAAATAATTTCACATACCGTATTATTTAATAAAACATATATAACCAAACAATAGTATACATTTAATTCTGGTGAGTCTTGGGGGTCTTTTTGATTATAAGTGGCGTATGAAACATTTCTTTTGGATAGATGCAAATAACTCCTTCTAATCTAAATATGGTACGATTATTATAAAGAGGGAAAAAAACAATGAATAATTCACAAGAAGAATTGTATGAACAAATGAAAGAGAAAAAAGAGGATGTCACGGTATTCTTAAAAAATGGTGTAAGAATGCTTGGTCGGATTGTTTATTGTGAGGCCTAAAGGGCGTATTTCTGTAAAAGGAATTAAGGCTTACGTCCGAAAGCTAGACACAGTGTTTCGAAATCTTATAAAGTTATAGGAGATAATCTAACCTTAGGACGTGAGTTTTTTGCAAGAAATTAAATCAACTCTGAAGTATATGCTACGAAGTATCGTTTTCCTTCTGTACTTCCCTGTTTATCTTTCTCTTCAAATTTTAAAATTCAGTGGGACCTATTTAATCATCCTACCGTTTCAATGGCTATGGGACAGATTGTTTTATCCTATTCTTCAGTATCTCTGGGGATCGCTCCTGAGGCCAATTTGGCAATACCTATTTCATGTTCCTTTTCGCTGGCTATGTCTCTATGTTCTATTTCCTGCGTGTATGTATACTTGGAATAAGGTTCTAGTTCCACTTGTCCGTATTTTTTGGTTTAATCTGTTATACCCTTTTTTATACTATATAATTTACTATCCTTTATTTTTATTATGGAGATATGGACTACGCTGGTTTTATAAAGAGATTATTATTCTGGTTCTACACTACTGCAGAATTGCAGCAAACACTCTGTTTAAAGGGCTCCGATGGATGTGGATTTATCTTGTGTTTTACCCTGCCCGCTGGCTTTGGATGCTTTTAATATACTTGCCTATCCGTTGGATTTATGTAGAAATCATTAAACCAATCATACACTGGTTGAGAAACCTCTTTTCTTGAGCAATTAAAGCTCAAGACTCGTATATATCAGAAAAACCAAGAACCTGAATACTTTCAGAATGGAATGATAAAAAATATTTTGGGTACATCCAGCTAGATATGGAGCAGTTTATTGGAGAAAAAATCTAAAGTACTTCTTAAAATGGATATGGTATAATTTAGAAAATGGAATCAATTTACAAAACCAAGGTGTGGATTATAGATAGAAAAGTATAATTATTTAATAAAAGGTACTTGCTTTCTTATGCAAATAGAGTATCTAGTAAAAGGGGAATTGACTTATGTTAATAAAACTTTTTTACGGTATCTTTTTAAGTAGTTTTTTTATAATTTTAGGGGCGTTAATATGGAAAAAAGAAAGGGTAACATTTTTTGCAGGAATCACTGAAGGTACAGTCAACTACCCACCACTTAAACGCTAACGCGTTTTGAAGTGGGGGCTTGTAAAAAGCCCTGGTTGTCTAGCCTCAGCCTTTTGTAGACTACGTTCGTAGGTTGCATACGTTAATTTGGTTGCAGCAGAAATGGGAGTTTCTATCGTTCCATCATCGGTGGAAAGTTATAAACGCTCAGGGGTTATCTATAAAGAAATCCAAGAGACTACACCAAAAGTAAATCTATATGTCGGATGGAGACAAGATGAAAAATCTGCAGTATTAGATCATTTTTTAACAGTTGTTAGAGAAGTTTATTCGATTTCACAACTTGATCACAAAGAATAAAAACCCATCTTGATGGGATGGGAAATAAAATATTACAAAGGAAGAATTCTAACTTAACTTAAACTTTAAAGTAAGACTACAAAGATTTTGTGTATATTTCTGGTTAAGTAACGTGCTAAAATCTTAGCCTGTTTTACTCGAATCATACTCAACGAAACCTTCTAGTACTTCATCAATCTGATTCATTATTTCAGATTCCAGTTTGACACCAGAAGCGAATGCATTCTCCCTTACCTGTTCCGGACTTGAGGCGCCGATAATTGCTGAAGAAACATTTTGATTTTGCAGTACCCAAGCTATTGCGAGCTGAGCGAGGGTAAGGTCAATCTCTTGTGCGATGGGTTCGAGATTCTGGATAGCAGTGAGTACATTGTCATTCATCCAACGTTGTGCAAGTTTATGAAAAAATGGTTTGCCAGCAGGCGAATTAGCACGTGATTGAGTTGGTACTGGTTTACCGGGTTGATATTTTCCGGTGAGAACACCTTGTGCAACAGGGGACCATACTACTTGCCCAAGTCCCTCACGTTGACAGGTTGGTATCACATCAGTTTCGATAACTCGCCACAACATCGAGTACTGAGGCTGGCTAGCGATGAGCGGAATATTCAATTCTCGTGCAAGTGCTGCCCCGCGGGTGATTTGTTCTGCTGTCCACTCACTTACACCGATATAAAGCACTTTACCCTGCCTTACAAGATCTGCGAAAGCTAGCATCGTTTCTTCAAGAGGAGTAGTTGGGTCAAATCTGTGTGCATAATAGACATCAATGTAGTCGGTCTGTAACCGACGCAAAGATGCATTACAATTTTCTAGAATATGTTTTCGTGATAAACCGTTATCGTTTTGCCCAGTTCCAGTCGGATGACACACCTTTGTACATAGTTCAATGCCCTCCCGTCGTATACCTTGTAAAGACCGGCCGAGTACTTCTTCAGCTTTAGTGTCTGAATAAACATCAGCAGTATCAAACGTTGTTATACCGACATCTAGTGCAGCTTTAACACACTCATTTGCAGTATCCTCATCTACTTTACCCCCATGATTTATCCAGTTCCCGTATGCAATCTTGCTTATTGTTAATCCGCTATTGCCAAGTTTACTAAACTCCATTCCAGTTACCTCCTTTTAAAAGTGATATCTTCAGTATAAAGACCGGATTTTAATATGCATAATATATTATTATTAATAAATTTATATAAAATTTATATAAGACTACAGTGTCCCTCTGTGTACTCAGAAGTTTGCAAGGCTGTGAAATCTATAGTCAGTAGCGTATAAAAACGTTAAAATGTTGTCTGTTCCCTATCAACATCAAGCTAAGTATGACTACTAAACTAAAGTGAAACATTTGATAAAGTAAGGAAAATGTATTTTAATAGGACAGAAAGAATGTTTTATAATTTAGAACATGCTCCAGTAGATTCAGAATCAATGAGAAAGTATTAGTTCAATTGTGCATGTACTAGAATTTTACGTTGTATCAAAAATATTTAAATGAAGCATGTGAAATTTTTAATAGAACAGGAACGTATAAAAGGTAAATAGAGTGATAGAAAAAAGGGTTTGTTCTTTGTCTTGAAAAGGGATGAATCTTTTGTTTTACTTCCGCAAACGTGAATTATGTTAACTGGGAAGGAAAACGTTTAGTAGGAGAGTATAATGACAATTTATTATTTTACGTTTGAGGCTATACCATGTTCAGATAATCCAGAAAAAGATGGCTGTGAAGGTGCATTTATAAATTGTTGGGTTGACTCAATAGATGTGAACTCAGCATTAACTAAAGCAAGTAACTATATTAACGATGAAGGCTGGGAAGTAATAAGTATTGAAGATCAATTTATTGCAAACCGAAAGCAGTACGAAGGGGATTATAAATTAAAGGAATCACTTGAATGCTTTGATCAAGCTATGAGCGATGGAATCGCTGTAATCTTTTACACTTGGTTTTATGATGATTAGATTTAACTTTGTAAGCTAACGGGAGCCAATGTTTTAGGCGTAATATATTTACTTACACTGATTATGTGAATGAAAAGCCCCTTCATTTTCTGAAGGGGCTTTTCTAGGTTTCTAGATAGATTGAACACCGATAAATGGAAAAAAGAATACTACAATGGTAATTCATTCATGATTTCAAAATAAAAAAACACTCCCTTGAGTGTTTTTTTATCTTCAGAAAGACATATTTTAGTGAGTTGTATAGCGGCCAGATAACTGTTCTTCGCTCATACGAACTAAACGTTTTGTGATTTCTCCTCCAACAGAGCCATTTGCACGTGCTGTAGTGTCTGGACCAAGTGTAACACCAAGTTCACGAGCGATTTCATATTTCATTTGCTCAATAGCAGTAGCAGCAACATTTATCAAAAGTTCATTTGAATTTTGGCTTGCACGAGTTTTCATATAAATCACCTCCTATTTGATTATGTATAGGATTCGCTTTTTTTCCATAAATATGTATACATAAAATTGGTATATACGATGAAAGGACTATCGTGTTTGAACAGCACCTTCTTGACTATGAATACATTGATATAGAACATTTAGAAATGGAGGGAGATTTTTCATTTCATTATCTATTTCTTCTATGCACAGCATTAGCAATTATTGCATTAATATTTGCACTTGGTACAAAAATACCAGCGATTCAAAATACATCAAAAAAACCAATATCATTTTTTGAAAAAACAGTCTTACCAACAGCTATTGTTACATTTTTCCTATCCATTACTTTTGGCGGTATTACAACATTTTTACCACTGTTTGCAGCAAAAATCCAAGTTAATGTTAGTACTTTTTTCTTAGTTTATGCTATCACACTTACAGTAATTAGACCGCTTGCAGGGAAGATATCTGATAAACATGGGTAAGGATTCATTATTGTCCCTGCACTTTTTACACTGATAAGTCGCACTATTAGTCCTAACAATGACAAAAGGGCTTGTTGGACTAGTTATTACAGCTATCTTGTACGGAATTGGATTCGGATCAGCACAACCTGCTCTTCAAATAGCAACTATACGATTAGCCCCACCAGAGAAAAGAGGTGTAGCGAACGACACGTTCTTTACTGCTTTTGATTTAGGAATTGGTTTAGGCGCTATTATTCTAGGATTTGTTTCACAGCTCATGGGATATCACATGCTATTCTTTGTGCTGTATCTGGGTTTATTAGTCTGCTAATTTTTATGTTGTTTGTAAAAAAGACATTAAAATAACTTTTTAATTAAGGAGATGCTACAACCTTGGTAGCACCTCCTTTGTGCTTTTAAGAGTAAAATTAAAGGACTTTATTACTTCTACACAACGTAGACAAAAGGATTTAGCATCTAAAGAACATCAAAACTTTCTTTCAAATTGACAAGTGCAAAGGGATCAAGAAAGAACGCTTAGAATGTCATTTATATGGGTAACTCATTAGTATTTTACTCTGTTCATCGACAATGTTTAAAATGCGTGCATTACTCTTAGAAAAGAAAGAGTTAAGTGAGTACACATCCATTTATATGGTAAAGAATTATTATCTACTGTTTTACCAAGGATTAAAAAAGGACATCCAAGAATTATTAAAAGTTTTTCTGCGTTTATTTTATCTTTTAGAGAAAAACGGACGAAAATCTCACCGTTACGAAAAGAAAACAGTCTTTGATATCTTAGGCGTTGTGTATGATTGTACGCTTTCACAAAGTTTCAAAGTTGCATAATATTTTTAAAAACACCTATTTAATAGGTTTATTTGTTATGCACATCTTTAGTGTAGTCGTAGAAATTTCAAAAAAACACTCACATATACTCTCTTGGCACCTTTAGCTTGATGGCGATGTGGCGATACCCCTATATTAAGTTTAATAAGTTAACGGAAGACATCTTCTGTTAACTAAAAAGAAATAAGAGATAAAACATTAAGAATAGAAAGTTTTTTGTTTTTTTACAAATAGCACACAAAAATGACATACTTCTATCTTACCTTTATATATAAGAATTATTTTGTAAGTCATATGACTTGAAATAGTTCCTACATATAAAGGAGGTTTTAAAATGGATGTTGATTCCTATTATTGGGAAATGGTTAAGAAGAATATTGGTGTGTATTCTAAACAGGAACAAGAATACCTTAGAAATAAGAAGGTTATTATTTTTGGATTAGGAGGTGTAGGTGGATATGAAGCAATTCTCTTTTCTCGGATGGGGATTGGGCATATTACAGGCGTTGACCCAGATGAATTTGAAATATCTAATATTAACAGACAAATGTTAGCACTTTCTAGTGTTATAGGTGAACCAAAAGCAAAAGTTGCAGAACAGGTTGTAAAAGATATACATCCCTATATATCAACAAACTTTATACAAACAAGAGTAGATGAAGATAATGTAATCGAGCTTATAAAAGGGCACGATATTGTAGTAGAAGCCGTAGATGATATGCCTTCAAGAGTTATTATACATAGAACAGCTAGAGAATTAGGTATACCAAGTGTGGGGATGTCAGGTAGTCCTCCCACAAGAGGATTTGTTTCTACATTTTTTCCAACTGGAATTCCTTATGAGGAAGCATTGAATGTATCTATTGTAGGAGGCAAATTAACAAATCACGAATTAAGACAACAAATTGCGGATATAAAGAAAAGTCGAGCTTGGTATTCTGTAGAAAAAGGAGCACCAAAAGAGTGGGCGCAAGATTTTTGTGATGGAAAAGCAGGCTGGATTATCACGCCGATGCGTGCCCATCTATTGTCACTATTTAGCTTTCATGAAGCAATCCAAGTGTTAACTGGTCGTGAACCGTTAGCGAGAGCTCCAAAAGGAATTGTTATTGATATAAATAGCCAGAACCCCGTCCAAGTAAAAAATGCACCAAAAGATGGTTGGGATTATACAACACTGTAAGGAGGAAAATAATTTGCTAACAAAAAATAAAAATACGCAAAATATATATGAAGAAAGTTTCACGCGAAATATTGGCGTCATTTCTGTAGAGGAGCAAGAAAAATTAAAAAATGCTCGCGTTACTGTAGTTGGAGCAGGGGGAGTAGGAGGAATTACACTCATTCAATTGGCGCGAATGGGTGTAGGTTCTTTACATGTTATTGATCAAGATGTATTTGAAGCAAGCAATATCAATCGACAAATGCTAAGTTCCACCAGTAAATTAGGACAGCAAAAAGCAGAGGTCGCTTTAGAAGTTTTGCAAGACATTAATCCATTATTACAAGTAGAGATAACAAAAGAATTTGTTATCGAGGACAATGCATTAGAACTTCTAACGAATACAGATGTCATTATAGATGCAACTGATAATTTAGTAGCGAGAGTAATTATCCATCGTACAGCTCAGAAACTAGGAATCCCTTCTATTTGGATTGCAGTTACCCCACCTTTTAGAGGTGGCGTCATGTCTTTAACTCCTAACTCTATGCCCTATGAAATTGCGTTAGGATATCCATCTTATCAACAAGAGCTAACACCAGAAATGCAGAATAAAATTCATGAGTTAAAAGATGGACGTGCTCTTCATTCTGTCAAGCATGGTGCGGATGAGAAATGGGCAAATAGTTATGTACAAAAAGATCGCCCATGGGCTGTACTGTCTCCTGTTGCGAATATCATAGGCATTCTAGCAAGCTTTGAAGCATTTAAATTTATAATAAATCGAGAAGAATTAAAACCTGTAATAAGTCCAAATTTAATACAAATTAACCTTGCAAATCAAAATATGGTACATGTGTCTGTACCTGAAAATGATAGTTGGGATTATACAACATTATAGATGAGGTAAGAGAATATGCTTCCTTTTTTGTTACTGGGGATTATTGTTACACTCGCTCTGCTTGTTAAGGATTATGCGCTAGCTGGTGCGGCTTGTTTATTAGGAGCTTTACTTGCTGTTGGACAAAAAACTTTATTACATCTTATTCAACAATATTCTTTTCCAATTGGTATTTCCTTTCTGATGTTATTCCTTTTAGTACCAATTACATCTGGAAAGATTACAAGTGAAAACGTAATAAAATTAATTACCTCTCCTATCGGATTAGGATCTATTCTAGCAGGTTTTACTGTGTCATACATAGGAGGAAAAGGTGTAGGAGTTCTACCTATGAATCCTACGATATTGTTAGGTGTCTTAATAGGTACTCTTATTGCCGTATTATTTACAAAAGGGTTACCAGCTGGATTAATTATTGCGGCTGGAATCATAGCTATTATTTCTATGAAATGAAAGGAATATTCTAAATGAAGATAAAATGGACACATATTAGTTTAATAGGGATTTTTTTGATAATACTTATGTCTAGTTGTTCTAACATCAAAGAAACTTCTCAAAATGATCAAACTTCTAAAGTGGTAAAACAAGAATTAGAAATTCAGCAAGGAGAAGAAAAATTATTTTTACTTCATAAAAACTTAAATAATAAAAAACAGTATACATCTGATGAAGTTGTCTTGTTTTTAGAACCATTTAGTGTACCTACAGCGAAAGCATTTGATGTGCCAAAATATTCGTGGATGGATGAGTATGCCAGAAAAGGCTATGATACTTGGGCCATGGATTTTCGAGGGTTTGGTCATTCTTCTCGCCCTAAAGAAATGTCAGATCCTCCTTCTCAAAACCGTCCAGTTATTCATTTAAATGATGCCACAAAAGATTTGGAAACGATTGTAGATTGGATCAAAAAGAAAAGAAACGTAAAAAAAATTCATATTGTTGGATGGTCATATGGAGGCGTTGTGGCTGGAAATTATGCGATATCCCATCCACAAGATATTAATAAACTGATTTTATACGGATATATGCATGGATTCACGCTTCCTATGATGACAAAACCTCTTGAAAATCCATTACAACCTAATCAATTTAATCCTGAGGCATCAGCCTATCAAATGGTGGACTTTGATAAAGGAATGCATCATTGGCATATGATGATGGGAAATAAAAAAATTGTTACAAACGAAGCAATGGATGCCGTAAAACAAGTTTTTATTGATTCAGATCCTATGAGTAAGAAAAATAATCAAACGATTCGTCGACCAGTTGGTCCACTTGAAGATTTATTTTATATTTGGAAAAATCAGCCTCTATATGATGTATCTAAAATTACTGTCCCAGTACTTGTTATTTATGGTGAAGATGACATATTTGCAGACCGAAATATGATGTCAAAATTAACAAGTACAAAACAAAAAAAAGAAGTGATAATCCCTGATGCAACGCACTGGGCTGTTTATGAAAAGAATCGTAATACTCTATTTGAACAAACATTAAACTTTATAGAAGGGAAAGAAGGAAAAAAGGAATGAAAAATGGCATAACAATATTAGATGCTACCTTACGTGAAGGAGAACAACAATGTGGTATTCGTTTCTCCAAGGAAGATAAAATTTCATTACTGCATATGTTAGAGAATTTTGGAGTAACTCTTATTGAGGTTGGACATCCAGGTATTTCTGAAGAAGAAGAGGAGGTTTGCCGAGAAGTTGCAGCCTCTGCAAAGTGCGCTGAAATACTTATGCATGCTCGGGCGAAAAAAGAAGAAGTTCATGCGGCTTATCGTGCTGGTGCCGATTGGATAGGGATCTGGGCGTCTATTAATCCTATTTCTTTACAAACAAAGTATACCAATCGATCAAAAGATTATGTTATTAATCAGGTGAAACAAGCTATTGAAGAAGCAAAATCTTTAGGAATGAAAATTCGTTTTACTATTGAAGATGCTTCACGAACGGAATGGGAAGATATCGCCTACATTGGACAGATTGCACATATAGCTGGAGCAGATCGAATCAGTTTAGCAGACACTGTAGGAATTTGGGAGCCAGGTCAGTGTGCGACAATCGTGAAGAAATCTGTTGAGACATTCCCTTGTGAGATTGAAGTTCATCTTCATAATGATTTAGGATTAGCCATGGCAAATGCTCTTGCCGCAATCGATTCAGGGGCATCTGTCATTGATACTACATTGTGCGGAATAGGTGAACGTGCTGGGATTGTTGATTTGCTAAATTTATCAGTATTTTTATCTCAAAAGCGTAATCTACAGTGCTTTAAACTACAGATGATTCCTGAATTAACCCAATCTCTTCAATTAGCAACCGGTTGTAAAGTAGATCATTGGAGGCCGATTATTGGAAAGAATATATTTACTCATACTGCGCCCTATCATATAAAAGCTGTTCAGCAGAATTACTCAGCATACGAGGGTATTCAACCTGAAATGATAGGAAGAGTAAGGAACATACAACAAAAACGTATAGAAAGAAAAGGGCCTCGGCTTTCAAAGTCTCTCCGAGTTAGTAAACCATTTGTAAAAGGAGCATCTGAGCTGTTATATCATCGTGATGGTCCAGGAGAGCGTTGGGTACAGATGGATTATAGAACTGATGAACGTGCTTCATTTTATGTCATACAGCGTGTATTTTACGACGCCCATATGGATGAGAACTTAGAAGGACATGTAGATACTCACGCACATCATTGTGATAGTGCCTTTATTTTCTGGGGGAATAGAATAGATGGTACAGGTCTCATATGTGAAGTGGAAATTGAAGGAGAATTGCAAATAATTGAAAGTCCAGCATCTGTTTTTATTCCATCGGGGTTAAAACATAGGTACAAATACCTTTCAGGGACAGGAACATATACAAACATCGTACTAGCACCTAATTATAATTCTAGTTTGTTAGAGGAAAACTCATCAAAAGTATTTGTATATTAATTAAATATAAAAAAGTTTTTATTTCTGTTATGATGATGTTTTAGTAAACCATCTGACTGATAAGAGTATAAGCAGTCTCAATGTTCTTTATGTGAAAAAATAAAAAACAGATAGAATTCAATATGTTCTTTGAATTCTATCTGTTTTTTGAATGGCCCCAAAAAGAAAGAATCGTTGCCGTGCCCCTTGTAGGTGGTTATTGCATTTCTAGGGTTAAAATTAAACGAGACAAAAATTATAAAAAAAAACAGTAAAATAAGTAGCCGGTTCCTTAACGTACATTAATTAGAGTATTATGAAGAGAGGATTGTTCGTTCAATATAGAGACGAATATCCTCTCTTTTTATAGATGTTAGAAATATAAACAGTAGCTTACATATTTAGTCTAGTTCGTTTATTATGTAGCTACAACGCTGGGAACAAGCAATTACGTGAGCAATTAAAGGTTGCTTACGCAGATATTTATAAGCATATATAACTCACTCTTAGGGGCTAGTTTAGTATAGCTTCTTAAACTATTGAAGTAGCCCAGTTGAAAAATTAAACCAGTTCAGATATGGTGATATAAGGGTTAAAGGTACCCAACGCTAAGTTTAAAGGGGACGTCTAAATGTCAACGATAAGGATCGAGAAAGCATCTATTACGGATGCTGAAAAGTTAACAGAAATTAAGAAAAGAACTTTTGATGAAGAAGCAAAAAAATGGCTTCCAAATCAAGAGAATATAATTGACTATAATATTCAGCCACCAGGGTACTCCTCGATTGAAATGACTAAGTATATGATTAAGGAGTTAAATTACTTCAAGGTTATATACAACAAAACAATTGTGGGTGGAATTATTGTCACGATTTCCGGTAAATCTTTCGGAAGAATAGACCGTATTTTTGTAGACCCTGACTCTCAAGGTAAAGGCATAGGCTCAAAGGTCATAGATTTGATAGAAAAAGAGTTTCCGAATGTGCGAGCCTGGGATCTTGAAACATCTAGTAGACAGCTAAACAATCACTACTTTTATGAAAAAATGGGATATCAAGCAACCTTTAAAACCGAAGATGAATATTGTTATATAAAGAGAATAGAAACCCCATTAGGGATAGAAAAATCAGTTGAAAATGAGGACATTTCAGGTACTCAATATGAAAACTGTAATATGGCTAAAACGGAGTGTTATCAAGTAACTTTAGAGGGTAGTTCTTTTAGCAATAGTAACTTGATGAGCAGCCACATTAATAATTGTAATCTTAGTCATTCAAAGTTCCACAATATAAATTTTAGAAATACATTGTTTGCCGATCTAAATTTTTCTAATAGTGAAATGGCTTTGGTGACTTTAGATGGGGTTCGTTTCGTTGATACAAGTCTTGGAGATGAAGGTAATCCAATCACATTTGAAAGGTGTGACCTTAAAGGTAGTAAAATAAATAATAGTAACCTTAGGAACGTGGAAATACAGCAGAGTGATATAACGGGTATGAAAATAAATAACATTCCTGTGGCAGACCTTCTCGAACTATACTATCATGTGAATAAAAAGTAAACAATCAGTGCTTCCCTTCAAAATTGGCTCTTTTAAATAATGGATTCATTTTTGAATGATGACCTCTAAATTAAAGAAGCTTACATATTAGATATGTCTAATATGTAAGCTCCTTTATTTTTCAAGGGTTCTCAGAATTTAGGTCTTGATAACGTACAATTTTCTTTTTTTGATATGAAATTGTTTCTTCAAAACGGTATAAGTGAATATATAACAAGAAATTTAGAAATCTTCGTCTACAATTAGTATGAGTTTGTCGATTCGAAAAAAACACAACAAATTCATTTGAAGTTTTACTAACATGGCAATCCTAAATTTAGAGAATGGAGAGGATATCACTATGAAAATAAATCAATTAATTGCGAACAATATTAACAAATTAGATGCAGTACTACCAGTAGATAAATCGTTAGGAATTGCTGGTTTGTCTGGATCTGGTAAAACAACTTTTTGTCAAACAATTGGTGAAGAATCTAAGAAGCGTCTCGTTTCCTTATTGCCAAAGGCTGAATATCAGTATTTATTTCCTGATATTATGGAAACAAATTTCAGTGCCATTAATATGGAAGAAATGCCTTTAGTGCTTTTTCTTGGAAGATCATCAATTTCTTCTAATCCACGTTCAACAATTGGCACGCATACTGGCGTATTTACAGAGATTCGTGTAAGACTCGCTGAAAAATACGATCTTTCTCCAGAAGTCTTTTCATTTAATAATGAATTAGGCTGGTGTCCTAAGTGTAAAGGCCGCGGTACTAATAAAAATGTCGAATGCCCTAAGTGTAATGGAAGGCGTTATAACGAGGAAGTTGAGCAATATACAATCGATTTATTTGGTAAGCCGCATAGTATATCAGAAATTAACAACTTAAGTATTGAAACTATTCTTTCGCTATCAGAAGATTTAAATATTAGTGAAGAAAAACAGCATATACTTAAAAACATTATCAATATGAATATGGGTTACTTAACATTAAACAGAATTATGGGTACATTGTCTGGTGGAGAATTAACTCGACTTTACCTGGCAGAATTCATGGCTGTAAGTGAAAATACTGTCATTATCATTGATGAAATATCAGTCGGTATTGATCACGAAACATTACTTAAAATTTTAGAACAAGTTAAACAATTAGGCAATAAGAATCAAATTTGGTTTATTGACCATTCTGACACAGTGCTCGATACAACAGATGACCAAGTATTCTTTGGACCTGGCAGTGGTAAATATGGCGGGAAAATCGTGGATGAATCACCGCGTCCAAAACCAGTTCACTTAGAACGAAATGAGGAAGAGCCAACAGATTACTATCAATTTCATGATTTATATTGCCGTAATATTCAAATTGCTGAAATTAAAATATCAAAAAATAGACTTGTAACCATTACCGGAGAGTCTGGATGTGGTAAATCTACACT
Organism: Bacillus sp. DX4.1; assembly: GCF_030348195.1. Lineage (NCBI taxonomy): Bacteria > Bacillati > Bacillota > Bacilli > Caryophanales > Bacillaceae > Bacillus > Bacillus sp. DX4.1. The sequence goes on from NZ_JAUCFT010000008.1 coordinate 2,584,166, forward strand.
TGTCAACGAATGTATTGCCAAAGATTTTCAGAAGCAATACAAAAACGATAAACTCGTTATGGTTGGACAAGATCGAAACCAATCCATTACGAGTCGGTCAACTGTTGCGACTTTTCTTAATATTAAAAAGAAAATCACAAAATATAGTGAAGCAATTGATGATATTTTCGATCGCTCAATTGAAGATATCATTGATGAACTTCCAAATGAAGATATCGCACATAAACGTTTGAGCTTATTGATCAAACTTGGACTAGGTTATTTGACTTTAAATAGAAAAACGCAAACATTATCGACTGGTGAATTTCAATGTGTGCATTTAGTCTCGGAACTGTTTGCAAATTCTAGAAATCCTAATACACTTTTCATTTTTGACGAACCTTCAAAAGGTTTATCACAAAATATTTTAAATCAATTCATTGATAGTATCAGGGGCATTCTACAAGATGAATCAGTTTCAATCATGATGATTGAACATAATGCCTATATGATGGAAAGTTCTGATTTTATCGTTGATTTTGGTAAAAGAAAGAATGAACCTGTCACGCATCTTGATGTTGTTAGTCATCATGAATATTATGAGACTAAAAATAGGGAAGATATCGCGCTACCATCGCCTATTTTGTCTACACTCAAATCACAAAATGGCATTACGTATTTAAAAGAAAATCATATCGACTATTTTAAAAATGCAGAAAATGTCTATAAGGGCGGTATTTTAAAAAGCTTATCATCAATGGCCCGTTTGATTTATGGTGAATACGATTCTAATACAATTGCACCTGTCATTGCCATTGATCTTGAAAGACATTTGTATAGTCAATATAGTTTCCTTTATGAAATTGGTGGCATGATTAACCATATTATAGCGTCGCATCCGACCAATAAAGATACGAGAAGCTTTGATTTCTTTTCTCAGGACAATCATTGTCCATCATGCTCGGGACGTGTTGAGATTGAAATATTTGATAAAGATCTTGTGATTCAAGACAAAAATCTTCCATTCTGGGATGGTCTATTCTATCCAGAAGTAATGGAAGTATTAAAATTTTATCAATACCCAAAATTAGAATTTCTATTTGAAGAAATTAAGAATGAGCTTGGTCATGACCTGACGAAAAGCTATAATGAGATGTCAGATGAAGAAAAGCATACATTTTGGTACGGGTATTTTGAAAAGTCATTTTATGATAAGAAAGGCAAGGCACGTAGAACATGGGTAGGTTTTAATACCATCGTTGGTGGGTATATTTTCGTTTCAAAATCAATTATTAAAGAGCAAATTAAAGCTTCTAAAGAAATGATTACATGTCCAATTTGTGAGGGTACTGTTTTAAACCACCATAAACCGCTTAAATTTGGAGACACAGATATTCGTGGAATTATCAATCAGCCGATTGACCAAGTATTGAAAATAGTAGGTGATTTACCTGCACTCGTCAAACTGAAATCTATTGTAGGTGGCGATATGATTTTGACAGAAGATGTCTCTTTACTGCCTAGAAAAACACAAGTCTCACTGAAAATGTTTGAATTAGAACAAGCAAGCTTTATGGGTTATGAAATGGTATTACAAAATGTCTTACCATTCTGGGACACAATCAAAGACAATATCGAATCCATTAGCAACAATAATCAAGTGACCATCTGTGATTTTCCTAATATCAATGAAACAAGAGAAACTATCATAGATAAGTATTTCACAAATGGAAAATACAAAAAACTAACATATGTTTATGAAGCATTTGGTTACAAAAAATTAGTTACCCAAATTAATAAAATTAAAAAAAGCCATCCATGTCCATTCTGTAAAGGAAAGAAAGTTATATCAGAAGATAATCTGCATGATGGCGTGTTTAAATTAACAATTCCATGTGTAAGTTGTTATGCAAGTGGCATCAATGATGATGGCCTTAAGGAACTTGTTGAAGGCATACAAGTAAGAACATGGTTAACTGGAACAGTAAGTGATGTTGTTGCTGAAAGCTTAAATATTGAGGCTGTTGCAGATATTCCAATTTTCAATCGTATTCGTGAGTTAAATAAACGAGATATGATGGCGGTTTATCAATGTCTTGAGCATAATGATTAAAATATACTGGCATTATAGTTCTCCGGCGTAAATTCCGGGATTGGGTATAATAATTGAAATAGGTGATTTTATTTGGTAGAATTCAGTAGAACGTTTGTTCTAACATTTATAATGCTACATAATATGGAAAATAGTAAGAAATGTTGACTGAGCTTTCTAAAAAAGAATGATCATCACTAAAATCATAAACAGCAGTACCAAGTATTTGCAACAGAAACAATGACTAAATGGCCTGAACTACGTTTATTTAATTTGATACCTTCTTAACTATGAATTCAACAACACATTATGTAGACATTTGGAAATGAAAGGAGAAAGAATTTGAACAATCATTAAATATTAAGATCTCCAACAATCGGGCGCTTTTCTGGAGTAACGAAAAAATCCCAATTTCTCAATTTTAATACTGAGAAATTGGGATTTTTAATATTGTAATTTCCTTAACGTTGTAAATCCGCATTTTCCTGACGCTACCCCAATACATTGATATAGAGCATGTAGAAATGGAGGGAGATATTGATTTTTACCAAAAAAATACAATGTGTCTTTTATACCAAGAGAAAACTCTAACATCTATGTATGATGAACATCTACATTGGATTAGATATTGCTTGTGTTGTGACCATAGAGAAGAAAAATAAATATATAGTCCATATACTAGTGAGGGAAGAATTTGTATGTTTCAACATAAAGCAGGAGGATTTACTGAATTTGAAGACAAGTTCCCAGTAGAATTATTAGAAAGAGGACATGATTGGTCGGATCTAAACGATTGGATACTTTCTAGTGAAATAGAATACTCGAAGAATGGGAAGAGGTTAGTAATTGCTTAATGCCATGCTTTATAGTAGTATTTTGTGTTGCATCGAATTATCATAAAAAAGACCTGATGAGGTATTACTCTCAGGTCTTTTTTGTTTAATGTCCTCTAAAAAATCATCCAGTATGTCCATGTGTGTATTGAATAATATCAGTAGTATTTTGAATTTCTTGTGAAGTTGGAGAACCAAAAGTTAAAGTTAAAGCAGTTACAATTCCAAATAGGCCAAATATTACTTTTTTCATTTTAACGCCTCCTTTTCAAAGAGTTTTTCTCTAGCCTTGCTGCTTAAATAAAAATATTGACTTGCTTTTGAGTGGTTATCCTCATGATAAAACTTTATGGCTAATTTTTCATTGTACTCATGAATATATTCATAGAGTTCTTCTCTTTCAAAATAGGTTAATCCCTCAATAACGACCTGTTCTAATTCTTTTGTTGAAACATTATTATTTAGATTTTTTAAGATATTGAAATGAAGTATATAACCTTCATTATTTAACCCATGGCAAATCGATAAACCTTTTTCAATAAGTTCAGCAGCTATTTGTGTTTCTCCTAATTTAGAATGCTCCCTAGCTTCAATGAAAATTGCTTTATAGTTACTTGGCATTTTTTGATTCACTTCAGATAAATAACGAATAGCTAAACTAGATAAGTTCTGAGTTGCATACATGAATCCAAGGTTATGACGGATAATCATAGTGAAATGCTCTTCGTTTTTCTTTTGGAATGATTCTATTGCAGCAATATAATGTTCTTCAGCTAGTTCAAATTCTTTTAATTGAGTATAAGCTAATCCATAGAGGTTATTACAAAAAGCAACTTTCATTTCGTATCCGCTGCCATTATTAGAAAATATGTCTTTTGATTTTTGTAAATAGTTTATTGTGATAATGGGTTTTTGTATATGGCAGTAGAATATCGCTAACTCATAATAGAATTCTGCATTCTCAATCTCATCCGGTATTTTCTTTAATAACAATTCTGCTTTATCGTAATGTTTTTTAGCTAAAGTGTGATTACCGGTTATGTTAAAATGAATGGCTTTAAAGAAATGCAAAAAGTATGATAAAAAATTATCAGTTGGTTCTTCAAAAGAATCTATTTTTTTAAAGCTGTTTTTTGAAATGCTTAAACTATCTATTAGGTATTGGTGTCTGAAATCAAGTAGTGAATAGTATAAAAGTAAATTTTGATCTTCTTCTATGCTATGAATCATTGTATCAATTTCAGCTTTTAGTCGCTGTGCGTTAGTAACATGCCTCGCACGAATTTCGAAATACCATTCATTTAAAAGCCTCGTAATCTGCTCATTCCCCTTCACCGAAACGTTCATAGTATCCTCCTCGTTATATCTATTCTTGTAAGAATAGGATAACAGAATTTATCTATAAGATAGAAGTTATATTATATTTCTCAAATGTTTTTTGAATATTCAGTTTTTTTATTATTGGAAATGAAACATGATGTGACTTTTGCTCAAAAAAGTATGTAATCAGTATGGTTTTCTCGTTTTGGATCGTCCACTCGAAAAAAGCGAAAACAAAGGACTACGAACAAAACATCGATATGATATGTTAAGACATTTCTAGGAAAATCGGTTCTTCTGTATGTATTTAATTAATAGACTCCAAAGGGAGCCATCCACATTCTAACGAAAATATACGCTAACCAAACTTCCAGATAAAACGAGCCGAATTTTTTATAGATTAGTTAGTTGACACTCAGCTAATAGCTAATATGCACTTTAATGAGGTAGGGACAAACTAATTATTAGGCAAAAAGGTAGTGTTAGTTGAATATAGGCCAAAATAAAAGTCGATTCCGTTACGTACAAGAAATCGACTTTTTAGATTGAATTTCACTTGCTCTAAGTAAAGGGAATACAAACTTTTTTACTGTATATACGGAATAAGTTTTACTGCAAAAGTAGTTTTTTCTGCATCGCTATATACTTCAATTGTACCATCATGAATTTCAACAATACTTTTGGCAATTGCTAAGCCGAGTCCTGATCCACCTGTATATGCAGAACGTGATTTTTCAACGCGGTAGAAGCGTTCAAAAATATGCGGTAAATCTGTGCTCGGGATGGGTTGTCCATAGTTTGTAATTTCAACAGCAACCATGTATTCGTCTTGATATGCAGAAATATCAATATATTTTCCATCATTTCCATAAGCCATTGCGTTCATTATTAAGTTTTCAAATACACGTACTAGCTTATCACCATCGGCAAGTACCATCAGTTTTTGAGATGGAAAAGAGGGTCTGCATTCTATATTTGCTTCTTGAAACTGCATGCGAAATTGAACGGTTAATTGGCCAAGAAGTTCGATGATATCAATTGGTCCGTTATTTAGTTGAATACCTTTATTTTGCACACGTGTATATTCAAATAGATCATTCATTAACATGTTTAAGCGAATGACTTTATCGTAAATCACTTGAATATAGTAGCGTAATTCTACTTCGTCTCTGTAATTATCATGATGAATGAGACTAACATAGCCAACAATTGAAGTTAAAGGTGTCCGCAAGTCATGGGATACATTCGTAATCAGTTCACTTTTTGCTTGCTCTGTTTGACGCTCTTCTTCAACAGAAACCTTTAATTGTTCCACAATGTGATTAACTCCAGTTGCTAAGTCTTCTAAGTAATCATGTTGTAAAATAGAGATTTTATGATTGAAATTTCCATTCGCAATGTAACGGATCTCTTCAATCATTTGTTTTATACATGCTTCATAATATAATTTTTTTTCGTGAAGATAGAAGATATATACATAGAATGAAAAAATAGAAAACAAAAATAAATAAGACAGCATGATAGCCCAAAGAGATTCTTTTAAACCATTGTATTTTTGGTAACCGACGATTCTTACAAATTCTTCACCTAATGCCGTCAATGTAAGGGAACTATCAACGACACTTGTAATTAGCCGGTATACTACAACCTCAGTAATGGGTGTTAGTAAAATAGCTAACAGGAACCAAAACGTAATCTTCCATTTTGGAATTACTTTTAATATATCAAACGTTTCATTTTTCAATTTTATAACCTACTCCCCAAACAGTATGGATGAGTTTTTCTCCATTCGTTCCTGTTTCAAGCTTATCTCTCAAGTTACTAATATGGACCATTACCGTTTTATTAGATCCATATCCATCTTCATCCCAAACGCGTTCAAATATTTCTTCTGAACTAAATACTCTACCAGTATTGCTTGCAAGCAAATATAAAATATCAAATTCAATGGATGTGAGCTTTATATGTTTCCCATGTACGTTAACCGTGTGATTATGTTTATTTATCTCAACAGAGCGGATCCGGATAATTCCATCTTCTTTTATTTGTGATGCTGCATACTGGAAAGACGCTCTACGTAATAAGGCTTTTACTCTTGCAATTAGCTCTAACGGGTTAAATGGTTTAATCATATAATCATCAGCACCGGTCATAAGTCCGAGGATCTTATCCATATCTTCAGCTTTTGCACTTAACATCAGGATAGGTACTGTGCTTTCTTCCCTCACATGTTGACATACTTCTAATCCATTTCGTTTTGGCATCATAATATCTAATATCATAAGATCAACTTGATGCTGGGAGAGCATATGTATAGCTTCATCGCCATCATAGGCTTTATAAATCGTGTAGCCTTCGTTTCGTAAATAAACTGCCAATAACTCTACAATTTCTTTATCATCATCAATAATTAAAATAGTTCTATTCATAAAATACGCAATTCCTTTCTTGCTATTTCCTCATAGTTAATATAATACCAACATTTGAGCCTTTTTTGTTTATTCATTTTATATTTAGATTACTACAAATATAAAATTTCAAGTAACGTAATACAAAGGATTTAAAAACATATACCACGAATAACAAATAAGGTCACCTTTTATTATCCATAGCCGCGGCTTATATGTCGAAAAATCAAAATGGATTTATATATACGACCTTTCTATGAAAAGTATAAAAGATGGATTCCAGATTATGACCGTCAAAAAATAGATTCATATTTCACATCAATATAGATAGCTTAAGAAAGGAGAGATTTCCATGAAACGAATTGCAATCGTGGCAGCGTGGGAACCAGAGCTTACATACTTACATCAACATTATCCCAGTCATCGTATAGAAAAACTTGCTGCTTGGGAGTTCCATTTTCATCATATTAATGAATTAGAAATTATATCTGTTATTACTGGTGTTGGAAAAGTAAATTGTGCAAGCTGTGTACAGCTGTTGATTAGTGAATTTCAACCTGAACAATTATTTATGACGGGAATATGCGGGAGTCTATCCGAAAAAGTGAAGAATGGTCATATCGTAGTCGCATTGAAAACATTACAACATGATGTAACAGCCGCAGGAACAGGTGTGGATTCTTTTGATTTATATACAGGTCGCACAGCCATAATTGAAACGACGAAATACCTTGTAAAACAAATGAAAAAAATACGTTCTTATGATCCTGTACATTATGGCATTTTTATTTCAGGAGATCAGCGTATTCGTAGCACAGAAACGAGATATTTACTACAAACTGTATATGGTGCGCTTGCTGTAGATCAAGAAGTAGCAGCTTTTGCATATGTATGTCACGTAAATGATAAGCCGTTCCTTTGTTTGAAAGCAGTATCTGATCAAGCAAATGACAAAACAATAGAAGAACAAAAAGTGTTCAAAATGTTAGCTTGTGAACAATCTTGTAAATACTTAATTGCTTTTCTACGTACATATGAAGCATTTGCAACTCGTCTATAAACTTGTCATAGTAACATAATCGTTTGGAAGGAGATTATTTGAAACAATGCAGAACAAAAATAAAATAGCAATCATTGGAGCGAGTGGAAAGGTTGGCCGTTTTCTTGTAAAACAAGCATTACAAGACGGCTATCAAATCCGTATTCTTACAAGAAGTCCAGAAAAAATCAAACGATCTCATAAAAACCTTGAAGTTGTTCAAGGAGATGCACGAGATATAACGGCGATTCGTAATTTACTTAAAGGGTGTATCGCCGTGATTAATGCAGTTGGCCAACCAAAAAATGAACCGTATATGTTTAGTACTGTCACCAATCATATTTTAGTAGCAATGAAAGAACATGGAATTAAGCGATACATTCTCGTTTCTGGTGGTTCTTTAGATGTTTCGGGAGATCAGAAACGTATGATGAATAAATTAGGTGCCAAACTGTTTCGTATGTTCCTGTCAAAGATGATGAAAGACAAATATAAAGAACTGCAGACGATACAGAATAGTAATGTCGATTGGACAATTGTAAGATTACCTTTTGTTGTAGAGGGAGAAGGTACAGGGCAATTAAAAGAAGGTGTAAAAGATATGCCAGGGTTGAAAATTCAAAATGGAGACATTGCTCCTTTTCTTATTAATCAAGTTAACAACCCTACCTATATAAGAAAATGCCCGTTTATATCGAATTAATGGTTTATACAGTCTTGATTTGTTAAAAGAAAGGAAGTGAATGGATAAGTAGATTTGGGAAGAAATATGAAATCTACTTATTTTACATATGGTTCATTATAAAACATGTACCGAAGCAGACATAGATTGGATGTATGAAGCTTTCCAAGTTGGCTTCTCGGATTACATTATTAAGATGGATATTTCGAAAGAGGATTTTATAAAGCGATTTCTTGGAATTGAAGGGAATCGGTTAGAGCATTCTTTTATAGCGTTAAACGAACATGAACCAATCGGAATCATTATGGGGGGGATTAAAGATTACGAAGGTATAAAAACGATGCGATGTGGAACACTCGCAATCCATCCTGATTTTCGTGGGAAAGGTGTTAGTCATAAACTTTTTGAACTCCATAAGGAAGAAGCTATACAAAACGGATGCCAACAACTCTTTCTCGAAGTCATTGTCGGTAATGATAGGGTGATTCAATTTTATAATAAGTTAGGATATGAAAAAATATAGGATTTGTCCTATTATAATTTGAATGATATATCCCAATTAACAGTAAAAAATATTGAAAATATAGAAATAAAGCAAATTCAATTTCATGAATTTCAAGATGGCGTAAAAAAATGGCTGAATTTCCATATAAATTGGCAAAATGATATGGATTATATGGAGAAAACAGAAAATAATACGTATTATGGAGCATATTTTAATAATAAATTACAAGCATGTATATGTATTAATGCAGCTGGAAAAATCAGCTTTTTATTTGTCGATAAAGAATACCGAAGAAGAGGAACTGCAGTTTTGAAAAGAGTTCGTTGACTCAGTATGAAATGTATCTTGTGCTGTAATTTTGTTAGTGGAAGTTTAATATCAAATTTAACCGTATATGACATCTCTCATCTTCATCTAAAGCAGAAGGAGAGGGATGTCTGTTTGTCGTATATAGTGTGAAGTTTTTATTTCCTTTTTGTTGTATTTCGTGTAATATTGTACTAGAAATAAAAACCGAACGTATGTTCATATTTTTGTTTTTAACTCACTTTACTAAAAAGAAAATTAATTAAAAGGGAAGTTTTAAAAAAGGAGGAATAACTATGTTAGCTGTAATAGAGAAAGTAGAGAATGGGTATGTAGCTCAATATAATCGTCCATTAAGTAATTCAGTAGAAAAAGTGTGGGCTGCATTAACAGAGAATGATAAGTTAGCAAGATGGATGCCAAACCTCCAAGTAGAGGATCTTCGAAAAGGAGGCACCATAAAATTTGATATGATGGATGGTTCTGGAACATTTATGGATATCGAGATTTTAGATTGCCATTTAAATTCTGTATTGGAATTCACATGGGGGAACAATCGAGTTCGATTTGAATTATACCGAGAATCCGATGGCTGTCTATTAACATTGAAGGAATTTATTAACACAATAAATGATCACACACCAAAAGACTTAGCTGGATGGCATATATGTCTAGATGTTTTATCTGCTTTATTGGATGGCTGCTATATGGAATTCCCAAAAGAAGAATGGGAAAGATGGTATAAAAAGTATGATTTAGCAGTCAAACAAATGAAAAATGACTAACAAGTGGATTGTCCATATTCTCTTATTTAATTCAAGGGAATGAATAAGTTATTATATAATAATTATATAATAACTTAAGGTTTAAAGGTGTTAAACAAAATGATATTGGAGGAATTGTAAGTGAATGAAAAACATATAGAAGAGAGTAAACTCATTATTACACGCATATTCGATGCGCCGCGTGATTTAGTTTTTAAAATGTGGACTGATTCTGAACACCTTAAACATTGGTGGGGACCAAAGGGATTAACAATGCATATTGCTAAATTAGATCTTCGCTCAGATGGAGTCTTTCACTACAGCATGAAATCCCCCGATGGCCAAGAAATGTGGGGGAAGTTTGTTTATCGTGAAATCAGTGTACCGGATAAACTTGTATTCATCAATTCTTTTTCTGATGAGGAAGGCAATACAGTTCGTGCCCCATTTAGCCCAACGTGGCCTCTTGAAATCCAAAATACATTGATGTTCTCTGAAGAGGAAGGAAAAACAAAATTAATTATGCAAGGAACTCCTGTATCTGCGACCGAGGAGAAACACAAAACTTTCCAGGCAGCGCATGATGGAGTTAAGCAGGGGTTTACTGGAACACTTGATCAATTGGCTGATTATATCAAGCAGGTTAAATAATAATTATCAATTTTCAAATTGCTAACGTTGAAAGGACTGAACAAATACATGCTTGCTGTCAAAAACTATCCTCAAAAATATATAGATGAATGCCGCTCTAAAGTTAATTTAGTGCTATCAACTTATGAAGACTTGGTTAAAATATCAAGAGAGCAAGTTGGGGCTAATAATGAGCAACTTAACTCTGCAATTGAATCTTTTGAACCTAATTTCTTCAATAATATGGTTTTAGCTTTAAATGATTATTTTGGTCATAGAATGAAGTGAGGATTTTGTGTGATTCAATAATGAATAACAATAATATTTTAACTCCAGATAATACGATTAAATACAAAGCTGATAAATCAGTCTTAGGGTATGAGTATGGTGATAATATCAAGCTTTCTCAAGAAGATTTTGAAAAACTATCTGAAGCATTTTTCGCTGAAATTGAGAAGAAATTTTTATAATTAGAAGATGTTTATGAAGATGTAATTAGGGTTCAAGGTAAAAGTAAGGTAAGATTCGTACCTATATCACTTATTTTAAAGAAGCTGAAGTATATGAGAGTTCGTAACAACGTTTCTAAAGCTGAAAACTGTCCCTATTTACTGTTTTCTACACAAGGGGCTTCATATGATACACCTTTACGCTTACTTAAATAAGCAGGAAATGCATGTAATACAGAGGTAAGGTTACCGGTACATTTTCTAAGAAGATTCTATGCCCAAACAATGCTAGACAATACCGATTTGTATACCGTAAGCAGGTTACTAGGACATAGTGATATTAAGATGACTGAAGTATATGTACAATCTACTGAAGATAAGACAATTATTGAACGTGGTATGAAATCACCTTTAAGTAATATGTAGGCAAAAAGAAGCAGGAAGCAGAGGGATGGATTCACCAGTAACAAACCTATACAGACAGTAAGATAAGGGGGTAGCTGATACTCATTTTTTACTAACGGGGCAGGTTAGTTCAATAAAAATTAGACCTTAGATTAAGACTCACACTAAACAATAAAGCCTATGTAGGATTCCTACATAAGCTTAAATAGATATAATAAGGAAGTACAGTACCCACCTAGACTTTTATAACCTTTCCTCATTTTCAGCATATTCTTTTAATAGTACATATTCAAATTTGGTGGCATCTAAAATATCTTTAATATACTCCTCTTGTTTTTCCTCTCCAGTGACTAAATCCAGCTTATTAAAAAAAATTATCCAATTAATATTCTTGCTTTCAAACTTGTACTTTCCTTCTAGGTCATTGTTTGGGTGAATTTCTAAATATACTCTCTTTTCCTTATTTAAGTTAAAGTAAATGTACTTATAAATATTGGGAAAGCGGGCTTCGAGTACACTTTTATTTTTATTTTTTGACAATGTCCTATTCATAGATGATAAAAAATTCTCAACATTTTTTATCATTAATTTTTCATCTTTTTCACTACTTACAATTCCGTATTCAAACATATTGCCCACTGGTATCCCCCTAATTGGTCTTAATAAACCTTTAAAGTATTTTTTATATTTATTTTAACAGATTATTGCATTAAGTCTAGAAAACAGGAGAGAAGCAAAAATAATAAAAACACAGGAAGCCCTTCTTCTTCAACTAACGGGTGCTTTAGTTTAACAAGGCATACAAAAAAACTGATTGGTTTCGGGCTTTTTCCTTTGGTTAAAAATCAAACCTTGTACATAACCGTAACAGGTTCCATACAGGAAACCTTAATCACCTTCGCCAGCAAGGTGAAAAATTTGTTATTCCCCAAAACGAAATTTTCACTTTACCACAGTGGTCTATGAGAATTCAGCTCATTCTTTTCGATTTGGAGAACAATGAATTTCTTAAGAAATTGGATAGGTTACACTATATTATTGAGATATCTAACTTGCCTTATCTGTATGACTTCATGCATCGTTATGTGAACAATTGATAATTCTCTTTCCTCCATCATTTCCACCAGATTACAGAATATAAGAAAGATCTTGGAACCATATTTTCCATTTAATTTAGAAATATAGCCTGTCATGTTGTTATTTTTTCTTTTGTGTTTTCTTCACAATACTCTTAATTTCATTTAATTTTTTTTCACTAATATTATCTTTGATAGTAGTATGAATTTCATTAACAATATAAAAAGTTCTCTTGTTAACCTTTGTTTCAAATTTAAGTTTAGTTTTATCTAAATTTATCAGATTACTTTTTAGCTGAGCGACATCATTTGAATCAAACTGAATCATAAAAGGTTCTAACGCTGGATAAAAATGGCAAAGCTTGGGGTTTTCTTTTAAGAAAACCATGTAAGTCTCACCGGATGTTGGTTTTATATACAGCGGATCTTTATTTTCTACTTTTTTTGTAAACACTTTAGTAGCGCCTTTAAGAATGATTCCATTCTCATCAATAACTTCATTACTGTCCTCTAATATAAGGATTTCTGAGTACCTATGATTTATTAAGATTTTATTTTCTACAGGATCCCCTTTTAAAATTTCCTTGACATGAAATTTAAACAAATGGCCCTCCACATACTCGTTTTGACTCTCGTGTAATGAATCCCTTGCCATATTCCACTTAGAGTCCAGACCTTCATATTCACCCAATATAACAACACTTGCTTCGTCGGCCATTTCACTTAAATAATTCGTAGTTTTGAATGCCTTACTTAAAACTATAGTTTCAGGGTTCAAAGAAAAGTTAGAAATTCCTTCTATGTCTTTATTTGACAGAATTGTCCTGCCTACAATAATCAATAAAGTAGGTATTAATAAATATAAAAACCATTTCTTTATTTTATATTTATACTTCATAATATCGTCTCCTTAAGGAATATATATCATAATTATTTATTAATATACAATTTATTTAAAATTTTCTAAAAATAATCATACATATTATTAAAATGGTGATATAATTCAATTGTTAAAAATAACATTTGGAGGGATAATATGTCTTTTAAAAAAGGGGTTACTGCACTCTTATTAGGAAGTGTGATGGTTTTTTCAAGTGTGGGGATTTCAGAAGCCTATGTAAAAGAAGGATGGAAGCTACCTTCGAAATCAGCTACATATAAGTGGGGAGACCGATTAGACGATGGTTCTAGTATAATAAAATCAGGTTGGCAAGCTGCAGATTCAGCTTGGTACACTGCTTCTCGTATTAACTTTACAGTTTCTTCTTCTTCTGTAAATACATTAAATTCTTGGTTTGAAAGTTCGTCTACTTATTATGGAAGAATGAAAACATCTTATAATACGTCCACTAAAAAAGTAACAAAATTTGCTGGTGATATTAACGCAGGGAATACAAATATTACAAAATCTAATGTTGCTAAAAGTACAGGAGTTCATGAGTTTGGTCATGCGATAGGAATAGGTCACAACAGTGGTACTTCAATTATGAACAGCAATCGTAATCGTACTACTATGCACGTTCCGCAAACTGACGACAAAAATGGTGTAAATGCAATCTACTAAGGAAAAGAGGAGAGGATTTCTTAATGCTAAATAAAAAAGCAAAAACTATGGTAATTGCAATTCCTTTGGCTGCAGTGATCGGTTTTGGAGGATATTCAGCATTTATGGGTCAGTTTCCTAGTCTTGCTGGTGAAGATAAAAATCCCGAAACCGTCATACTCAGTAAGGATTTCCCTGCTACAAGTGATTTAAATCAAATGATTAATGAAGCAGATGTTGTTGTAATTGGCGAATATGAAGGTCTAGACTCTAAGTGGAATATGGCACGTAATCCAAATAATCCATTGGAGGAAGATAAAGAAAATTACGTTGAAGGACATCTATATAATTTCAATATTTCAGAAACTATTAAAGGTACGACTGAAAATAAAAAAATCAAAATCAATCATCGTTTTGCCGAAACTGTGAAGCTTGAAGATTCTGATGCAGTAGTAGCACCAGATGGTACAATTAAGAAAGAGGCAACTAAGGTAGTTACTAAGGACGTTGAAAACAAGGATCCTTTATATATCGAACCTAAAATTAGTAAAAAATATATGATGTTTTTGAAGAAAGATCAGTTGTTTGGAAACTACTACGGAGCAATTGAACCATTCGCAATCACTTTTGATGAAAATAACAAAGCAGAACTTCAAACAAACATAGAAACTATTAATGAAAAGAATATGACTTCAAAGGCACAATTTGCAGGAAAAACAGTTGTATTGAAAAATGAAATACATGAAACTATTACTGATAATATTAGTGGTAAGACCCTTAATGAAGTAAAGGAACAAGTGAAACAGAACGTTAAATAATAATACTATGACGTATATAAAATCTTGAAACACTTGAGAAATAAGTTGAAGATAGTTTTGATAGGGTACCACTAGCAAAACGCAGATTTACAAAGTTAAGGATATCCGGATACAAAAATGGCTGATTTTCACCACGATAAGGGTGTAACCGGCTGTATCGCTATCCTTGGTTTAACAGTCACTTTTTCCTAAACAAAAAGCTGAAATTCCTTAGAGAAGGAATTTCAGCTTGTCTATTCATGTTCGGAGTGGTCGTAATGAATGTAACATAGTTACTTGTTTTATATTAAATGTATATTCACCCAGAAAGTTGATATGCTGATATCCCAGTGGAGAGATGTGATGTAGTAATCCCTCTTGCAACACGTTATTTTCCTTTGTAGACCAATTTCTTAATTAAAACAAAATAGCCATTTGTTTATTAAATAGAAGGAAATTAAATAGCAGTCACAGCTCGTGTTAGCCCATTGATTACACCTTGATGTAATCCTTCATGCCATATACAGAATATTAATGCATCGCGTATGGTTTCGAGTTTATACACTCCAGAAATATCAAATAGTTGCATCAACTTTTCATCAAGTGAATTTTGGAAAGTCTCAACAATTAATTTTCCTTGTTTTTCAAGCTCCGCGGCAATTTCCTCTAGTGAGGGAGCTTCAATCGTCCACTCACTTGGTCTGGTACCTTGACTAAAAAGTTCCATGTATTTTGGATCTAGCTTACTTCCTTTTCCAGAAAGTTGAAACGCTAATCCTTCATAAGCCGTTAAAATATGGGCATAGTTCCAACGAAGTGTGTTGCTAAAACCAGTTGGTTGTATGTCAGCATGTTTTTTTCTAGCTTTTGTAAATTGTTTAAAGTAAACTCACGAAAAAATTGAAGTTGTTCAAAGACTTTGTCCATTATTATTCCTCCATAACCATTTTTATTATCAATAATTATGCCTGATGCCATGCACCTGGGTTTTTGCCTTCCACATATTGCTTCAGAATGTACATAAGTGTACCCCAAGTTGTATTAATCATCGCATATGGACCCTCCATGGACTCCCATCCGGAATGGTTAAAGCTTACAATTGTTGCTCCGTTTTCATTGACATTCAAATCGAAACGAATTTGTGTACCTTTCCATCCTGGCATATCATGCTGAGCCGTCCAAGCTACCAGCTTACCTGGTTCAAGCTGATCAATGTGCATTTGGAAGACGGCTTGACGATTGTAAAAACCAAATTCAGCAATGCTTCCTATTTGAGGTTCAGCTTTAGCATCTGTTGTCCACCAACCCTTAAATCCTTCTGTTGTAGTGATGGCTTCGTATACTTTCTCAGAAGTTGCGTTGATTATGATTTGATGCGGCATGTTTATCATCATATACTCCTCTTTTCTTCAACATATAGTTTTATAATTAGTTCTGAGCTTGAGCTTTATTCCACCATTTGGTGTTTTATGTTACAAAAAGGTCACATTTATTTTTATTGCTTTATTCATGGGAGAAGGGAGGTTTGTTTATACTACATGATGATGGAAAACGAAACATTAGTAAATATGTTTAGGCATTGGCTCATCCCATGCGAATCGAAATTAAGAATAAAAATTGTTTTTTCTATTCTTCCCATCTCACGTAAGGACGTGGCTAAAATACAGGTTTTTCTTTTTGGATCGTATTAATATGGAAAGAAAATAAATTTGTTTAAAAACACCATCTGTGTTATTCCACTAAAGGGCTTTTTATATTGGAATTTCCTTAACGTTGTAAATCCGCATTTTCCTGACGCTACCCCAAATTGAGCAAGAAATTATACTGTTGAATATCTACTCGTGTTAGATGCGTAAAATTACCACCATTTCGAGAAAGCCATAATACTATTATGGTTAACTTGTTTACGGTTTGTTAATATTATAATCTTTCTAATAAAGCAAGCTCTTTCTCTACAAAATCTACAATTTCTTTTATCGTCTTATTCGAAAAATCAAACCGGATTCCAGCAGCTTCATATGCTTCTTTTAGGGATTTTGAACTACCTAATATCTAAAGTATCAGTGTGCTGCATAATGTAATCCCTCGCTTTTTTATTTGCTATTAGAGGGGTTTTTCATTATTATATGAATTCCTTTTTATGAATTTCTTCTTTTCTTTTTTACCTAAAAAGTTTGTTCCTAATATACCGAGTACAATCATGACTGCTCCAATCATATGATAGTATACAATTTGTTCATTTAAGAACAGAACACCTGCGATAATTGTAAGTAACGTTGAAAGATTGCTGAACACGCTCATTTTAGATGCTTCTATATATGTTAATGCATAGTTTGATAAAAACGCTGTAAGAAGGGAAGAAAGCACCCCTAAATATAGAATTGATATGAGAAATGCCCCGTTTGTAAATGGTTGAAAATATAGGTTTATTGTTCCTGTACGTATGTGATTGACAATTGCAATCATATTAAAACAAAGGAAACCAATTGCTGTCATCATATACGTTAAGTCAATGAGTCTGAATGTCTTTGTCATTTTCCGGGCTAATATGTTATATCCAGCCGATGCCAATGCTGATAAAAGAATGAAAATAATTCCTGTGAAGCTAGTAGCCTGCGTTCCAAGATCTTTCATTACAAAAATATAAACGACACCTGCCACAGATAGTAATACAGATAGTTTTTGCCACATATTTGTATGTTCTTTTAAAAAATAAGAAGCCAAGACCATTGTAAAGATCGGAATAGATGCTTGAATAATGCCTGCTTCAGATGATGATGTATACACTAATCCAAATGCTTGAAAAGCAAAGAACAATGCTGGATAAAATAAAGCTAATGGCAAAATAGATAACATGTTTTTGAAGGAAATATTCAATTTAATAAAACCGAAAATGACAGGTATCATCGCTACTAAAAATGCTACTGTAAATCGATGAGCAAGTATATCAAGTGGCCCTGTAACTGCTAATGTTAATTTCACAAACATAAATGAAAATCCGATAATAAAGGCGTATAGCAAAGCTGCAATATACGCTTTTTTTGTATTCTCCATATTTCCACCTCATATCGTCAATTTGTTACTGGCCAGTATATATACATGGTAATATTTTGTAGTCAGTGCTACAATGTGAAGAAATATAAACTGTACCGGTACAACTTAGACATGGTGGTGAAGTGATGTATAAGTATTTAATGGTTCTAAATGATTTAGAGAATATGATTCAAAAGGGACAAATAAAAGAAGGGAAGAAGTTACCGTCTATCAGGTCTCTTGTCTCACAGTATCAATGCAATAAAGCAACAATCATACGTGCACTTCACGAGTTAGAAAAACGACATATTATTTATTCGGTACCGAAAAGCGGATATTATGTTGTGAAGAAAAGGAGTGATGATGGAGAGAATGATGCAACAAGTATTAATTTTGCATCATCTGCGCCTGATCCAGATGTATTTCCATATTTAGATTTTCAGCATTGTATTAACAAAGCAATTGATACATATAAGAACGATCTATTTATTTATGGTACGCCAAAAGGATTACCATCATTAATTTCAGTCGTGCAAAAACAACTCGCAAACTATCAAGTATTTGCAAATGAAGAGAATATTTTTATTACATCTGGTGTTCAGCAAGCTTTAGCTGTATTAACGTCTATACCATTTCCAAATAGAAAGGAAACCGTGTTAATTGAACAACCGAGCTATCATTTGTTTATTGAATATCTAGAAACACACAATATTCCTGTGATTGGAATAAAACGAACTTCTGAAGGAATTGACTTAGCTGAGCTAGAAAAAATCTTTCAAACAGAAGAGATTAAGTTCTTTTATACCATTCCAAGATTCCATCATCCGTTAGGAACTTCATATTCCAAAAAAGAAAAAGAAGCAATCGTTGCTTTAGCTAAGAAATACAACGTGTTTATAGTAGAAGATGATTATTTAGCAGATTTAGAACGTGATGCAAAAGCAGATCCACTGTATAGCTACGATGACTCTTCTCATGTGATTTATGTAAAAAGTTACTCGAAAATCATTTTCCCTGGATTACGTGTTGGAGTTGCGGTCATTCCGTCATGTATAACAGAAATGTTCCACAAATATAAGAAATTACTAGATATTGATAGTTCGATGATATCGCAAGCTGCTTTAGAGATTTATATAAAAAGTGGTATGTTTGAAAGACACAAGCGAAAAATTCGTTCATCTTACTTCGCAAGAGCAGAGACGTTATCTGCAACATTACAAAAGGTTGATAAAGAAAATCAACAACTGTTCTCGTATAATTTCGTAAACAAATCTGGAATTCATACTTGCGTATCATTACATAAAAATATCGCTGTTAAAACGCTTATTCAAAACTTAAGACAAAAACAAATATTTGTAGAATCTATCGAGAAAAACTATTTATCTTCTTTTCCAAAAGAAAAACTTTTGAAATTAAATGTTTCAAATGTAAAAGAAGATATAATTGAGATAGGAATTCATAGCATGATTGAAGAAATGAAACGTGTAAATTACGTAGCTATTCACTTTAAGGAGGACTGAGGTGGGTTCGCTGAGGATTCAATGGAAGAATGAAGAAATTATTTTTGAGTCAGTTCGTGAAGCTGAAGTATGGGCAGATTCGATCTCAAATGAAATTTACGGTCGAAGTATTGATGGGTACAGCACTCCTGATTATAAAATTGCATATGCTTTAACTTTTATGTTAGCCACTGTACCATTTTTCAGAGTTCACACAAAAAAATATTTTTTAGGCAATGCAGAAATGTATAAAGTTTGGGTAACAGATTTAAGACCTATAAATGAAAAGAATATGTAAGAAAGAAAACTCAAATGCATCTAATATTATAAAAAGGAGAATCATATGAAACCATTACAAGGAAAAATTGCAGTTGTAGCAGGTGCTACACGTGGCGCTGGCCGAGGCATCGCAATGATGCTCGGTGAAGCAGGCGCTACTGTATATGTAACAGGAAGAAGTACAAAAGGAAACTTATCATCGATGGGAAGAACAGAAACGATTGAAGAAACAGCCGAACTTGTAACAAAACAGGGCGGAAAAGGAATTGCTGTCCGCGTTGATCATACGGTTGAAGAAGATATAAAAGCGTTGTTTGAAAGAATTAAAAAAGAACAAAATGGTCAACTTGATATTTTGGTAAACGATGTATGGGGCGGTGACCCGCTTACAGAATGGGGCACACCATTTTGGGAGCATAACCTACATAACGGACTATTAATGCAACAACGTGCGGTGCAGTCACATATGATGACAAGTTATTATGGTGTACCTCTTATGGTGAAAAACAAGAAGGGTCTTGTGATTGAAATTACAGATGGTGTTGACTACCAATATCGAGGAAACTTATATTATAGTCTAGCTAAAATCTCAACGATTCACTTGGCAGAAGCGATGGCTAAAGATTTGGAAAAACATCATATTACTGCTGTTGCGGTAAGTCCGGGATTTTTACGCTCTGAGGCAATGTTAGATTTATTTGGTGTGACAGAAGATAATTGGCAAGAAGGCGCAAAGAAAGATCCTCATTTTATCGCATCGGAAACACCTTTCTTTATCGGAAGAGCAATTGCTGCCTTAGCAAGTGATCCAAATGTTCGTAATAAGACTGGAAAAGCTCTTAGTTCATGGGAACTAGCAAGAGAATACGGATTTAAAGACATTGACGGAAGACAACCTGATTGGGGGAAGTATTTTGAAGAGAATGTTTTAAATGAAAAGTAATAGATTGGTGCTGTTTTAAAATAAACTTTGATCAAAATAAATACTTTGGTTTACATAAAATATAGGGGCTTATTTTTAAAAATAAGCCCCTATATTTTATGGGGTTTTGTTTCTACTCTGCTGCTTTTACATAGATTTTTATAGAATCACCACTAACACCATATCCTTCGGTTAAGTGAGTCCATCCATTTTTTTCGTAATAACCATTCAAGTCAGTGCTTAAATAAAGATTTTCATACCCTTTTTTTGAAGTCTCTTCAATGGCGTGTTGTAGTAATTGGGAACCAATTTTATTCCCTCTATATTCAGGAGAAACATACAAACACGCAAGCCTTTGTAAAACAACATATGTGAACGTGTCTTTTATTTGTTTTCTATATGGAAATTAAATTACCTTTTTCTATGAAAATTAGATTGTGAAATACAAAAGCACAACCTTTTTATATACGTCTTTATCAATAGAATAGCGTGTTTTCTATGTGTTGAATTATTAGCTTGATAGACATGAAGTGGTCGCCCCTATAAGTTATTCCTTGAAGGAAATTGTACGTTTACATACTATTTAATAGTCAAAATGAACAAGCTATTTTCTATCAAATGAATAGGGAAGTGGCTCATATTATGTCTAAATGTTTTTTTGCTAGATTAACAGGTCGGGAGGAAGTACCTCCTGTAAGAACAGATGCTTTTGGTTTAGCACAATTTAGATTTAACAATGATTTTACGAGACTTCGATTTAAATTGGTGGTCAATGATATAGAAAAGTTGACCGCTGCTCATATTCATTTAGGAATAAGGGGAGAAAACGGTCCGGTTGTCGCATTTCTTTTTGGACCGATAACGCGTGGGATCAGTGTCAATAGAGGAGTGGTAACGGGGATCATTACAGAAAGTGATCTAGTCGGTCCTTTACAAGGTATGTCTTTATTAGAACTAGCAAGAAGAATGGAAGCAGGCAATACTTATGTAAACGCTCATACGGAAAAACATCCAAATGGAGAAATTCGAGGTCAAATAAAAAAATCCATCATTCTTAACAATTTAGACAATATGCTTCTTTGAAAAGCATATTGTCTTTTTAATCATTTATTTAGAGTATATTACGCCTGAAAATTTCTAAGGACTTGATCTACGTAATCTGATTTCATATTTTCATTTCTGGTAAGTATGATTATAGCAACCTTTAGCCATAATTATGACTAAAGGTTTTTTGTTATTAAAAATTGAACAGACTTTAAACAAATCTCATAAGGGAGAAAAGTTCATGATTGAAAATAAAAACTTAATAATCCTTTTTATTATTTTAGCTTTAGCTTTAATGTTAGTAATTGGAGGCATGGTATATGAATTATGGGGGCCATTTTGAATTGTAGGAGTTACTTATATTTTAACTTGAAGATATATCTCACTCAATGATTTGAGAAATGAATGAATTAACCTTCTCAAATGCACGTTACATGTTTTTTTCTTTATTTCTGAAATGATATTTATATATCATTTCAGAAATAAAGGAGAGCATCGGTATGAATTATGAGATGTCTAAGGTTATTAACCGTCTCGTTGATCAATTTGCTTCTTTTGCTTTGTGGAGTATAGCAAGAAAATCCATAAATTGAAAACTCCTTTAAAGGACTGGATTATTAATGAATATTCTTTTTGAAAGCTTAATACTAATCGTTACAGGTATCCTTGTCTTAAAATTAACGGGGAGTAAATCGATCAGTCAGATGACAAGAGCTGAAATCATTATCGTTGTATCCATTGGACGCATTATTGTAGAACCAGTGCTAAGTAGAAAAGTAGGACCTTCTATTCTCGCTGCGTGTATATTTTCTGGTGTTTTACTTATTATTCATTATTTAGAGATGAAATCACGAAAGGTGGAACAATTCCTAGACGGTAATAGCATCATTATTATTGAAGAAGGAAAAGTTTTAAAGAGTAATTTAAGACGTGCCAAAATGACAGAACAGCAATTGTTTATGTGTTTAAGGGAACAAGGAATTCATGATATTAAAACATTACAACAAGTAACAGCAGAGCCAAACGGTCGCATTGGGTATCAACTAACAGCTCAGGCACAGCCAATTACTCGTGAAGTGTTAGAAAAGATACTGCGTCAGTACACTTTTAAAGAATAGTTAATATGTAACTATATTAGACCCCTTTCAAAGCTATTTTTGAAAAGTGAATATTACATCACGGAGCTTTTGTAATCCAATCACTAAATCTTGTTCACTTAACATAGAATAGCTAATACGCAAATAATTATGTTTTGATTCATGGACAAAACAAGCTGTTCCAGGTAAAAAGCAAATGTCAGCTTCATTTGCTTTTTCAAGTAATGCAGATGAATTCATTGAATCTGAAAGAGAAATCCATAAATTAAAACCACCCTGTGGTATTTGAAAATAAATTGTATCTGTTAAAGGAGAAAGTATTTCTACTGCGGTGTCACGTCGTATTTGTAATGCAGTCCGTAGTTTTTCTAAATGATTTTTCATTCTTTCAGTCCGTAAAAAAGGTAGAATGGCTTTTTGTGTTAACAGTGGACTACCTATATCCATTAAAGCTTTCACAGCATATAACCAGTCAAATACAGGTCCTTGCGCTAGCAATGCTGCGATGCGAAGTCCTGGCGCTAACGTTTTACTGAATCCTTTTAAATAAATGACATGACCATTTTTATCATAATGTTTAAGAGGAGCCGGAAGTTCAATTTCATCAAAGTAAATCTCACCAAAAGAATCATCTTCAATAATAAAAAAATGATACAGTTCTGCTAGTTCTATAAGCTCGATTCGTCTTTGTTCACTCATTACGATTCCGGTCGGGTTATGAAAAGCGGGATTCACGTATAACAAAACTGGCTTCTTTTTTTGACAAATCTCATCTAATAAATCAGAGCGAATACCTTGTTTATCAAGCTCCACGGGAATTACACAAATTCCTTTATTAACAAATACATCAATGGCAGCGCCGTAGCATGGACTTTCTACTATTACTGTGTCCCCAGGCTTTAATAATGTTTGAGCAATTAAGTCAATTCCTTGTTGTGCACCACTTGTAATTAATAAATGAGCAGGGTTTACAGTTAACCCTTGATAGTCTTTTAAGTATTTAGTAATTTCTACGCGAAGCTCTTCATCGCCTTGTACAGGGCCGTAAGTGGCTAATATCATTTGATCTTTGTTTAATAGTTTTTGCATTTCTTCTGATAGAAATGGATTCGGTAAAAGACGAGGGTAGAGAATTGCCTGAGAAAAATCATAATACTTTTTTTGACGATTACTTACATATCGAGACCTTACAACATTAACAGCTTTCATATGCTGCCAATCATATGGTTCCTGTACTTGCAGGGCACCATCTCTTTTTCCTCTTATGTAAACTCCTTTTCCTGGTTCTATATGTACATAGCCTTTTGTTTCGAGCCATTTATACGCTTTGCGAACCGTTAATACACTTACTTTTAAATCATCTGCCATGGTACGTAGAGAAGGGAGGAGTTCACCACCTGCTAACATTCCACTTTGGATACGCTGGACAATTTGTGCACAGATTTGTTGATAGAATGGTATATTAGATTCCTTGCGTAGTACAATCTTCATAATTTCACCTGAGTTTCTTTTTATCTTCATTAAAACTGAAAAAACGCCTACAATCAACTGAAAATTCATGCAACTGTTATATGCCGTGATGTACTGTTATACATCTTTTCCTCTATACTCATTTCAAGAGTAAAAAGGAGGAAATTATATGGTTATTTTCAGCTATGTTCTCATTTGTATTATTTTCGGAACGACATTTTTAACAATTAAAATCGGGATTGAGGCCGGCACACCGCCTCTTTTTTCAGCTGGTATCCGTTTCTTTATAGCAGGTGTGATTGTCATAACGTTTTTTATTGTGAAACGTAAACATGTCATGTCATACCTTTTATCTAAACGAATTATGTATGCTGGTTTTTGTCTTACCTTTATGACCTTTTCGACTTTATATTGGGCAGAGCAGCATATTTCTTCCGGTTTGGCCGCTGTTCTTTCTGCTACAGGTCCGATGATGATTTTACTGCTTCAAGTAAAACGAAATAAAACCAAATTGAGAAAGGAACAACTTTTTGCTTTAGTAGTCGCTCTTATGGGAGTGGTTTGTATTTCCTTGCCAGGATTTCAACAACAAGTTTCTTATGTATGGAGTATCGCCTGTCTTGTTATATTAGTAGGAGAGTTTTTCTACGGAATGGGTACGATTCATTCGAAGGAGATTTTATCGGATCTACCGAAAGTATCGCCGTTTTTAGTGAATGGAATTCAAATGTTTTATGGGGGATTATTACTGATTGTTTGTTCTATCTTTATAGAAGCTCCAAATCTGTCTGTATTAACATCATGGAGCGTTCAATGGCCTATTCTCTATTTGATCTTTATCGGTTCTATCGGTGGACACGGATTGTATTACTGGCTCTTATCAAAAACCAACCCAGTGTTTCCTTCTACGTGGCTTTATGTTTCACCTTTAATCGCTGTAATGACAGGCTATTTATTTTTAGGAGAACCGATCAAACCAGTCATGGGAGTGGGAGCTTGTTTCATCTTAATAGGTGTATTTATGGCGAATCGATCGACACTTGAATTGTATTGGAAACAAGGGAAGTTATTAAAAAAAGAGATGTAATCTCCTTACAATGGTAATGTTAAACTTTTACGCTACGTTAGGCTCAAGACCTTTTTATTTTTCAAATGATAAATAAAAAACTTCTCGTATATAGTCGCAGAATTAAAACTGCAAAATAGTACGAGAAGCTTTCTTGTGTGTTTATGTATTGATAATTAATTTACTTTTTTTATAAATCCTTTGTAATGACGTTTAACAAGTTGACTTTCTAGCGTTTTCATTGTTTCTAACGCAACACCCACAATGATCAGTAAACTTGTGCCACCAATTTGTGCAGAAGGGGGAAGGTTACCGAACTTTGTAAATACGATTGGCAGAACAGAAATAGCACCTAAGAAAATTGCACCGATAAAAGTTAAGCGATACAAGATTTTTGTTACATATTTCTCAGTCATTTTCCCTGGTCGAATACCTGGAACATATCCATTTTGCTTTTTTAAGTTTTCTGCCATTTGTTCAGGGTTTACTTGAACAAATGCATAAAAGTATGTAAATGCAATAATGAGTCCAACGTATAGGATCATTCCAATTGGATGTGTAAAGTCAAGATTTGTACTTAGCCATTTCGACACTTCAGAATTAGGGAATAGTTGCGCGATTGTACGCGGCGTCATTAGAAATGCAGAAGCAAAGATAACTGGAATTACACCTGCGCTATTTACCTTAAGAGGTAAATGCGTATTTTTTGCTCCTTGATAGTTATTATTCCCTGTAACAGCTTTTGCATATTGAATTGGTATTTTACGAATAGCTTGTTGAATGTAAATCACACCAACAATAACAACTAAAATAACTAAGCCAATTAATGCAACCTTTACGATATGCATAAAGAGTTGATCACCGACATTTTGGAATTGTTGTAAATATACTTGGTTTACCACATTTGGAATCGCTGCAACAAGACCGGCAAAGATAAGCATAGAAATACCGTTACCTACTCCGTTTGCGGTAATTTGCTCACCTAACCACATTAAAAATGCAGTACCAGCAGTTAATACCGTAGCGATAAATAAATAGGTTGTCCATCCTGGATTTGAAATTAATTGTCCGCCTGCTATATTGTTAAAGCCAAAAGACATTCCTAAGGCTTGAATGAATGCAAGAATGATTGTAAAGTATCGGGTAAATTGAGCTGACTTTTTCCGGCCCATTTCACCTTGTTTTGCCCACTCTGTAAATTTAGGAACAACATCCATCTGTAATAATTGTACAATGATGGAAGCTGTAATATAAGGAGTGATACCTACAGCAAAGATTGAGAAGTTTTGCAGGGCTCCTCCGCCAAAAATATTAAGCATTCCTAAAACATTGGCTTGATCTTGTACTTTTAGTACCTCTGCATTTGTATGAGGTACTGGGATAAACGTGCCGATCCGAAATACGATTAACATTGCTAACGTATAAAGGATTTTACTTCTAATCTCAGCTACTCTCATAAAGTTTGAAATTGTACGAAACATCATGTCGCCTCCTGTATTTTTGTCAGTTGTCTAAATGAAAGAAAACTGATCCTTATATCCCGATGAATAAACCACAAACCTCCTTCCGTGTAGAATTCATTTGACAAATGGATTTTTAAAAATTTTGCAGTTTTGTCATGGATATAAAAATACAAATATAAGCGATAGATTGATTTTCGTAATCATTCAATAACCATAATATAACTAATAAATAAAAAATTGTATATAGAAAAGGCGGAAAAGAGCGAAAATAACAGCTATTTCATAGTTTTTTCTAGATAAATAGTTGAATTTGTAAATTATTAACATGGAGCAAAATTATTCTCCTTTGCAGTTATATAACCTTGTAGTAATATTATGCTATGAAAACAACAATGAATATAATGGAAACTCTAATTCAAAAAAGAAGGGGCCTGTTATGACAATTATCGACAAATTAAATCTTAATAAATATACAAATATGGCAATAGTCAACCAACCAAACGACTATGATGTCTTTACTGAACAAACGACTACCCTTTCCAAAGATCATGATGCTATTTTTATTTTTGTAGAAACAATTGATGAGATGGTTACGCATACACAACTTATCCTTAATAATGAACAACTATTACTTGAGAAAGGTTATGTATTTTTCGCTTACCCGAAAAAAGGTAACACTCGTTATGAAACTTTTGTTCACAGAGATGAAATATTTCCAGCAATGAAAGTTGGAGAGGATGGATATGTAGGTAATAACGATATCAAGTTCGCGCGTATGGTGAGTATGGATGATGTCTTTACTGTTGTAGGTTTAAAACGTGAAAAAAAGAAAGTTAAGAAAACTTCTCCTGCTAGCCAATGTGTTGCGGATTATGAGGATAATGTTAAGGATGTTGAAGCATTATTAGCCGATCATCCCACTGAACTTAAGTTTTATCAAAGCTTAACACCGGGATATCAAAAAGATTGGGCGCGTCACATATTCTCGGCAAAGCAGCAACGAACTCATGAAAAGCGTCAACAACAAATGATTGAAATCCTTTCGCAAGAGTACAAGTCACTCGATTTATTCCGTCGGAAGAAGAAATAAAGCAGTGTCAGCGTGCCAGACGTAGAACGTGAGCATGACAAGATGACTTGTACTTTTTAAAAGAGTGTGGTTTCGATGTACCATTAATATTAGGTACTGTCTATAATGAATTTGAACCACCTTAGAGCATATAAGAAATAAAAGAATTAAAATGAAAAAGGTGTATTTTAATGAAATCGTATATTGTAGTTGGAGCTGGAATTCTAGGAGCATCTACTGCTTATCACCTCGCAAAGGCAGGGGCT
Source organism: Bacillus sp. DX4.1 (assembly GCF_030348195.1). Taxonomy (NCBI): domain Bacteria; kingdom Bacillati; phylum Bacillota; class Bacilli; order Caryophanales; family Bacillaceae; genus Bacillus; species Bacillus sp. DX4.1. The sequence goes on from NZ_JAUCFT010000008.1 coordinate 2,612,202, forward strand.
AATGTTACATTAGTTGACCGTCAAGATTTAGGGCAGGCGACGGATGCGGCAGCTGGAATTGTGTGTCCTTGGCTTTCGCAGCGTCGTAATCAAGCTTGGTACAAAATCGCAAAAGGTGGAGCTCGTTACTACGCTTCTTTAATTCAACAATTAGAAGAGGATGGCGAGACGGATACAGGTTATAACCGAGTAGGTGCTATTAGCTTACATACAGAGGGTAAAAAGTTAGATCAAATGGAGGAACGAGCGTATAAACGACGTGAGGATGCTCCGGAAATAGGTGAAATTACTCGCTTATCATCGATTGAAACGAAACGTTTATTTCCGCCTTTATCAGAAGAATATGGCGCTATACATATAAGTGGTGCTGCTCGTGTTAACGGAAGAGCCCTTCGTCAATCTCTTGTAAATGCTGCTAAAAAACATGGTGCTACCTTTATAAAGGGAGACGCAGTTTTAATTCATGAAAACAAGCATGTTACAGGTGTTAGAGTAAACGGTAAAGCGTTAACGGCAGATCAAGTTATTGTAACTGCTGGTGCATGGGCAAACGAGTTACTAAAGCCGCTTGGCATTAACTTTCTAGTGACTTTCCAAAAAGCACAAATTGTTCATTTACACATGCCAAATACGGATACCAAAAGTTGGCCAGTAGTTATGCCACCAAATGATCAGTATATCCTAACTTTCGAAGATGGCCGAGTAGTTGTAGGTGCAACACACGAAAATGATACGGGTCTTGATTACCGAGTTACAGCAGGTGGTTTACATGAAGTGTTTGATAAAGCATTGTCAGTTGCTCCAGGTCTGGCAAATAGCACGATGCTTGAAACAAGAGTAGGATTTAGACCGTTCACACCAGGTTTTCTTCCTATAATTGGTTCATTACCTAACTTTGAAGGCATACTTGTTGCTAATGGATTAGGCGCTTCTGGATTAACAGCAGGTCCATACTTAGGTTCAGAACTCGCAAAACTTGCTTTAGGACAGCCGATAGAACTGGACCTTAGTCATTATGATGTTGCTGGAGCAATTGAGTAAATAATAGCTTTTCTTACATATTTGTGCTATTATTTACCTTTATACCAAAAGAGGACGTGACGTAACTTGATTAAAATTGATATACCTGCAGTTGATATTTCTATAACAGAACGAAAACAAGTAATAAAAGGTGATGAACCAATAATAACTCCTATTCATGGGTTCATCGATTTCCACCTGATTCCAAGAGATAAAGGCGGAATTTTTATGTTTTATAACATAAATGACGAACTTCTTTTTGTTGGGAAAGCAAGAAAAATAAGACAAAGAATTAAAAAGCATTTTGAAGACAATGTTTCACCAATTAAAGCACACAGAGATGAAGTGTATCGAATTGATGTATGTGTAGTAGAGGACCAATTGGAAAGAGAAATTTACGAAACATATATCATTAATGAACTTCAGTCAAAATATAATGTAGATAAAGTGTTTTTTAAATAAAAAGCATTGTAGTTTGTCTATTATAAAATCCCCCCAGTATTGTGCTGGGGGGATTTTATTTGAACACCATTGTTGTACACTTTTACTTTTCAATGACACATCATTTTTTCATTGTTTATTTATAAATCTGCATCGAACCCTCTTTCTTTATGACACGCTTATGTATTCAATATAAGAATCTCCTAAAAATGAACAACTTTACATAACAAGAAAAAACAAACATATAATGGTACAAGCAAACTAGAAAGGAGACAATCATGAACTGGTTAGAAGCCTTTATTTTAGGGATTATTCAAGGATTAACCGAATTCTTGCCTATTAGTAGTACTGGCCATTTGTATTTAGGAAGACATCTGTTTAGTTTAGATGAAGCAGGACTTTTTTTAGATACGATGCTTCATATCGGAACGTTACTTGCAGTGTTTATTTACTATAAGAAAGAGTTTATCTATTTAATTAAAAATCCGTTTTCGAAGCTCACATTTTTACTCATTGTTGGAACAATTCCTGCTGTTATTATTGGTCTATTATTTAAAGATTTTTTTGAAGATATTTCAAAGACAGGTGTCACAATCGGTTGGGAATTTTTAGTGACGGGTTTGTTTCTATATATGGCAGAGAAACAAACAAATGGACGGAAAAAGATGGATGATATTACATATCAAGATGCTTTAATTATTGGTTCGTTTCAAGCATTTGCTATCTTTCCAGCAATCTCTCGTTCTGGCATGACGATTGTCGCTGCACTTTGGAGAAAGCTAGACCGTGAAACAGCAGCATATTTTTCCTTTTTATTATCGACACCTGCTATTGTTGGAGCAATCATTTTGCAGTCTATTGATGTCTTTCAAGGGAAAGCAGAAGCAATCTCTAGTACGTCTTTAATTATTGGTACATTATCTGCGGCATTCTTTGGTTATATCGCAGTGTCCTGGATGATTCAGTATTTAAAACATCATTCTTTAAAGGTATTTGCGTACTACGTATGGGCTCTCGGAATCTTAATTTTAACTTTACAATTCACTGGCATATTTTAGGAGGATAGAGTATAAAAAATCTGGTTAAGCAGTCGGATTATTTTATGGAGGATTTTTTATGCTTGGTTTAGCAAGTGGAACTTTATTAGAGAAGCCGAACATTGGTATTTTTATTGGGATTGCTTGTGGATTGTTTGCACATGCAGTACTTATGATAAGAGGAAACGGTGAATAACGTTGATGAGAAAATCCTGTGTCGCATTTATACAACAGGATTTTTTATTTTATAATTCTATTAACATGTTTGGAAAATGAATGGGACTATAAAAATTTAGATTTTAGTATAGGTATCATGAGATGGGAGGCAGAAAAATGTTTGGAAAAGCGATCGTTATTGGCGGGAGCATTGCTGGGAAACTAGCAGCGAAAGCTTTATCTCAGTCCTTTCAAGAAGTCATCATTTTAGAAGCTGGTGAAGAGTGGAGTGAAAAAAGTCCTAGAAAAAGAGTGCCACAAAGCCATCATCCCCATGTGTTATTAAAAGGAGGAGCAGAAGCAATTGAGAAATTATTTCCTAATATTACGGTGCAATTAATAGAAGATGGAGGTATTGTAAATAACTTTACTGGTGATTTAAGGTGGCATCACTTTGGCTTGTGGAAGCAATCCTTTGCTGGAGAATTGAAAATGGTCCAACAGAGTCGTCCTATGCTGGAGTGGCATTTACAAAGACGGATCAATCAATCTTCTAATATTATAACGAAATATGAAACAATGGCGGATCAGTTGCTAATAAATCAGCAGCATAACAAAATCTCCGGAGTAAAAGTACGATGTTTGAAGACAGGAATAGAAGAGGAACTTCATGCAGATGTAGTTGTTGATACAAGTGGATTTGGTTCCAAGAATATAGATTGGTTACAAACGTATGGCATAAAGGTGAAGGAAGAAAAAATATGGATTCAGCTATTTTATGCAACTAGATTATTTTGTCTAAAACAGAAAGAACGTCTTGACTGGTGTAACTTACTTATTTCCCCTAGTTTTCCTGAAAACCCTTATGGCGCATTCATTCAAACGATTGAAGACAATCGTTATTTTGTGACTTTTAGTGGTTACGCCAATGAGCGTGCGCCTCAAACTGACGAAGAATTTCTTGCCTTCGCTCATAAGTTACCTATTCCAGATGTACTTCATTTTCTTGAACAGGCAGAATCCATTACAGATATAAAAGTACATAAGATTCCTTACCAAGTACGTCGGCGTTTTGATTTAGTAAGAAATATTCCAGAAGGTTTCCTAGTAATTGGAGATGCTCACTGTCGTTTTGATCCTGTATTTGGACAAGGAATTTCTGTCGCAGCGATGGAAGCAGCAGAATTGCAAAAGTGTCTCCAGCAAGGTAGTTCGCTAGAAAAAGGGTTCACTAGAAAGTTTTATAAGCGAATTTCTAAGATTATTGCAACGCCGTGGGAAATGGTTACTACAGAATCTTTTCGTCATCCTATGATTAAAGGAGACAAGGCTTTTATGCAGCTATTTCAACAATGGTATACGAAAAAAATATATCAACTTTCCGCAAGTAATTCAGAAATTTATACTCGGTTGGTTAGAGTTATGAATCTTATACGTACCCCTTTGCACCTTTTTCATCCAAAAGTATTGCTTGCTATATTTATGAGTCGATGGAAATAGTCTTTCTCCGGCAGGAATTCGCGACTAAATAGCAAATTTATATAGTTAATTGATTTTGAAAAGGGCTGGTTAACACATGGAAGTATACCTAGAAAAGTTAAAGGCACAAGATGCAGAGGAATTGTTTGCTTTTGAATGTAGTAACAGAGTTTTTTTTGAAAAGATGGTGCCTAGTCGTGGAGATGATTACTATACATATGAAACGTTTCAAAAGATACTCTATGAATTATTAAAAGAACAATTCGAAGGTATTTCATATTTTCACCTCATAAGAAATGATGAAGGGATAATTGTCGGGCGAATCAATTTAGTGGACATTGAGAAAGACAAAAAATTAGGATATCTTGGTTATCGAATAGGAGAAGAGTATGTTGGAAGAGGTATTGCAGCTAAGGGTGTGAAAATCCTCTTAGATGAAGCAGTAAACTATCATGTTACTGAAATTCATGCAAAAACAACAAATAATAATATCGCTTCTCAAAAAGTATTAGAAAAGAACTATTTTTCACGTATCTCAATTGATGAAACAGCAGCAGAGTTATACGGCCAAAAAATTGATTTCATCCATTATATTTGGAGACATACTAACTAAAACAAAAAAGGGGAGCAATACAATTATGGACTTACGTTATCCGATTGGTCATTTTACTTATGAAGAAAACATTACGCAAGATACAATAAAAAATTGGATAAAAGAAATTGAAAATCTTCCTGCAGAATTAACAAAGGCGATAAAAGGCTTGCAAGAAGATCAGCTTGATACGCCATATCGTACCGGTGGATGGACAGTGCGTCAGGTTATTCATCATGTTGTCGATAGTCATATGAATAGTTATATTCGTTTTAAATTAGCCCTTACAGAAAACAATCCTACGATTAAACCGTACATGGAAGAAAAATGGGCAGAACTTCCTGATTCAAAGCTACCAGTAGATGTATCCCTAGTGTTATTAGAAGCATTACATAAAAGGTGGGTAAATTTATTACGTTCTTTAGGACCTGCGGATCTTGATAAAACGTTCAATCATCCGGAAACGGGTAAGAATAAACTTGCTGTTGCAATTGGACTTTATGCATGGCATGGTCGTCATCATACAGCACACATTGTATCTTTACGGAAAAGGTTAGGTTGGTAATCTATAAGACTTCATACAAAAAGACTATCTGTAAATTAGATAGTCTTTTTGTATATTTAAAAGAAAACAGCGCATTTTGTTCCAAAATATACGGGGTTAATACTTTTATTTTTGCATAAACATACATTTATCGTTATTTTGTTGTGTATGTGACTAATGCTTTTTGGATGTTATAAATACTATCATCCTTTTTGAATTCTTTCGTAATCGGATTGTCCATACTAGAAATCCAAATTTTAAGTTCTGCATCTAAATCGAAATGACCAGCAGTCTCAATGCTATACTGTGTAATACTTTTATAAGGAATAGAATGATATTCTGTTTTCTTACCAGTCATCCCTTGCTTATCAACTAAAATGAGACGGCGATTTGTAAATACGATTAAATCGCGAATCAATTTATATGCATGTTCAACTTGTTCATCTTCAAGCATAATCTTTTCTAAATCACGTTCCACGCTATCCGTATTCGTGTCAGAAGCGTTTCCTAAAATCCCACTAAATAAACCCATATAAAATTCCTCCTTTATTATGAATGGAATGAGTTACTTACATTGTATCACGTTATGTAGGAAGAGATTCTTACATAATGTAAAGAGGTTTTATTACTCATTGCAATGAATTTGTTAACACTTCCTCCTAATATCTTATGCTAAAATGAAGTTGATAATAAAATCAATTAATGATAGCAGAGGGAGTATAGATGAAAAATATCGGTTTAGTATTAGAAGGCGGAGGGATGAAAGGCTTATATACAGCAGGAGTCCTAGAGTACTTTATGGAGAATGATTTATTTTTTCCGTACGTAGTCGGTGTTTCGGCAGGTGCATGTATGGGGGCTACTTATCTGTCTCGCCAAAAAGGGAGAAATAAAAAAGTAAATACAGAATTAGTTTCTGATCATCGTTACATATCCTATCGGAATTTATTATGGAAACGAGAACTATTTGGCATGGACTTCCTTTTTGATGAAGTTCCGAATAAACTTGAGCCGTTTGATTTTCAAACATTTTTAAACGGAAATGAGCAGTTTGTTATAGGAACAACGGATTGTGAATCAGGACAAGCTATTTATTATAATAAGCAGGAGCATGGAAATGACATTTTAAAAATTATTCGTGCATCGAGTTCTGTACCGTTTATCGCTCCAACTGTGGACTATGATGGGAAAAAGCTATTAGACGGAGGAATCATTGATCCTATTCCAATTCGAAAGGCACAATACGATGGATTTCGAAAAAATATAGTCATTATGACAAAACCAGAAGGATATGAGAAACAACGGAATAAGTTTTCACCTATGGCGAAATTTATATATCGGCGTTATCCTAAAATATCGGAGCTATTAGTAAATCATTATCACTTTTATAATGAAACCGTTTCTTACATGTATTCTGCAGCGCAACGAGAGAACTTCTTTGTGATTCAACCAAGTGTACAGCTACCTATAAGCGGTATAGAACGCAATAAAGAGAAACTCGTTAATTTATATAACCTTGGGTATAACGATGCAAAGACGCAGCATGAGAAGTTATTAGAGTGGATGAACAAATAAGGAGTGATCGATTGATACTAGGAAAAAAGACGATTTTTGAAGAGCTAAAGAAGTTACATCATCATTTAACTCAGCCATTTCCATATCGTGATACGCGCAAAATATATCAAGATTTTAAGGAAAGTTTTTCTGAGGAAGATTGTTTAAATGCTGATTTGAATACGTATTGGATGTACATTGCAGGGAGTTTAAGCTATGTTTTAAATGGTAAAGCAAATAAAACCCCGAAAAATCAAATTGAGCGGATTCACTTGTCGTTTTTTGATATTTTTAAACAGTATCGGTTTTTAGAGAATCGTATAGAAAAGTACCCAACATTTTATAAAGAATATATGTATTATGAAAGAGCTCGTAAACTATTAATTTATTATCTTTCCTAAGAGATCATAAACACACAGACAGCAGCATGGTTTGTGTGTTTTTTATTTGTTCATAAAATATACAACATAGTCACGGTATTTATATAGGAATTTGCACATGAGAAACGAAAATAAATATAGAGAATATTTATGCTATGAAAGGAGAATAGAAATGAACTCTATTTTAAGTCCCCTGATAAATGAACTTGCGGAACAATTACAAAATGAAAATGAACAAACGTTAAATCAGTTTCTAGATGAAATGAAAACAAATGAGACACCTCTTATAGAGATTTGTCCTATGAACGAAGAGTATCGTCTTATTACTTATATTTGGTTAGGGGATGAAGAAACAGAAAATGTATATGTATTTGGTAGTTATCCTGGTTGGGATCTTACTTCAAATAAACTAGACAAGCTATCACATACAAATCTATGGTATAAAACATTTCGAACGAATAAAAAATTTGTTTCAACATATTATTTTTCTGTTAATGATCATTTTGAACATGATTGGGTAAAACGCAGTGAACATTACCAATTGGATAAATTTAATAGTAAAACATTTGGTACTAATCCCGATAAAGCGTCTTTTTTAGAACTAGGAACAGCAATCCAATATGATAAAACGTATCTTCAAAATCATATTCCTCATGGAGAAATCGAAACATATTCGTTTTACAGTTCAGCTTTAGGGAACGCAAGGAAGCTTACCATTTACACACCTCGCGATTACTCTCGTACATCAACGCCTCAAGACCTTCTTATTACATTTGATGGCAGTTCATTTATGCGAAATCTTTCTGCAACTACTACGCTTGATAACCTAATTTACAAAAAGGAAATTCCTTCGTGTATTGTAGTTGGAATGGATCATGTAGATCGATTTGCTGAGCTTATTTATAGCGATAAAATGAACTCATTTTTAAAAGATGAGTTACTTCCTTGGATTCAAACGAAATATCATGTACAAAAGGATCCAGCTCATATAACGATTGCCGGTCTAAGTCTAGGTGGTCTAGCAGCATTTTATACAGCACTGCAGTATCCTCATGTTTTTGGTAATGTGTTGTCACTTTCAGGTTCCGTTCATCGAAAAAAAGATGGTTATGAAGATACGATTCCATGGATTGAACAGAAATTTTTAACAAGCAGCAGCAAATACCCATTTCATACGTACATGGCAGCCGGAACGTTTGAGAACAAATCGCTTTTAGAAGCAAATAGAAGCCTATATAAGACTCTTAAAGAAAACGAATACCAAATTACCTATTTTGAATTTACGGGCGGTCACGATGAAATTTGGTGGCGTGAACAGTTTGCTGAAGGTTTACTAACGCTAAATAATTCTAAAACGATCGTTTAAAGAGAAGGGAAGAGGTAAGCTATGAACAAAAAAGATTTGGACAAAGCGCTAAAGAAACAAGAAATCTTAGTAAAGGATGAGAAGGTTTGGTCTTTTACGTATGAAGATCATATAGATTCTATTATTAAGCGTGCAGAAAAAGAAGGAGCTTTTAATGATTTATCAGGAAAGGGAAAACCCCTTAACATTGATAAGAATCTCTCTTATAACCCTGAAAAACAACTTTATAAAACATTGAAAGATAATCATGTTTTACCAAGATGGGTAGAACTTTCTAAAGAAATTGATATATTAAAAGAAAAATTGAAGGAATATACAAATCCGGAGGAAGCAGCAAAGGTAGTTCGACATATTAATAAAAAGATTTTAGAACATAACTTAATTTGTCCGCGAGCAGCGCAAAAGATGAGAGTGAAAGCGGATTTTTAATAGTTGTCTGTTCGCGTAAACCACGTTATATAATATGCATGTACTTCATTTATAAGCTTGGGGGAATATCGAATGTCAAAAACATATCATTTGCAAGTTCCGAAGCAATTAGAAAAACATAGAGACCTACTAGAGAATACTGTACAGCCTTTTATAAAGGTTACAGGAGAACTCGGTAAAACGACTTTATATCAAAGTAAGTTTGGTGGTTACCCATATTTACCGACTCATGCTGAGCATCCAAAAGATACAAACGGCAAACCAATGGTGCTGCTTGCGCAATTAAACTTTGAAGAGATTCCACATATTGAAAACATGCCAACAAAGGGACTATTACAGTTTTTTGTGAATGGGGAAGATGATCTTGTTGGTGCAAGCTTTGATAACCCGACAAAACAAGAGAATTTCCGAATTGTTTATCACCGAGAAATCATTCATGATGAATCAAAATTAGTTACAGACTTTAGTTATTTGAATGAACTAGATTTAGAATATTTTGTTATTCCAGATGAGGCGAAACTATTAGTTGAGCAAAGTTATCAGCCTGTTACCGTGGGAGACTATCGATTTGAAACATTACAAATTGACCTAGATGAAGTCATTGATGCTGAAAATGAAGTGGAAATGTGGGATATTTATGAAGAATATTTTGGCGGACAAGGTCATAAAATTGGCGGTTATCCATTTTTTACACAATCCGACCCAAGAGAATGGGAAGAAACCTATCAAGAACACAACATTTTATTGCTACAAATCGATACAGATGATGATTTAGGTATTATGTGGGGAGATTGCGGCATTGCAAACTTCTTTATTACAAAAGAAAATTTACTAAACTTAGATTTCTCAAACGTACTGTATAATTGGGATTGTTGTTAAGATGAAAAAGCCTTTTTCTGGAGATTGGTTCAGTGAGAGGCTTTTTGTAAGTCATATACGTTATGAAAAGATATGAATGTTTCCAATAAAGAACTTGAAACAAAAACAGCATTCTTAACAAATAATGATGGAATAAATATATTATGTTAACTAAAATGAAAAAATGGTAAATCAAGAATGATAATAGGTTAAGAAAAGCATTTTAATTGATAGAACCATTATTTGGATATATTTAATAAAATAGATGTAAATATACGAATCAATACAGCAAACAGAATTGATGATAAAAAAACAATCTATAACTAAAATGAAATTTAAATGCTCGCTCTAAAAAATATTATTGTCAGCGTTAAAAATAATCTGCTGTGATGAAACAAATATAAATTACACACAAACATATACAAATATAAAGAAATGATATATGAATCAAATTTCATTAAAAATTTCCATTTCATCTCAAAATGTATAGTTTACTTGCTTATAGAGACACAGAGCTCCTTTCTTTATATAACTTCCTATAATAAGTATTATGTTAACTAAACAAAATAAATTTACTTACCGATTGTTCGTTGGCACTCCCCGCTCTTTTACCTTTTATAATGTTAGCGTCAAATCAGTTAGCTTGCTTGTTGTGGAATTTAGCTTATTAACTGGTTTGACGCTAATTATTAAAGTGTGTTTGTTAATAGAATTATTTTTGTTGAGACTCAAAAATAATTATTTCTTCTGTTGAAAAATTTCATATTTTCTTTGTAAAAACAATTCTTTATCTTTATAAATCCATTCGGAAAAATGTTTAATTGTTTTATTAGCTAACTTTCCAATGTCTGATGTACTATACCATTCTAAATATAGCTTGATCATTTCGGACTTTTCCATCGCACATTTAGAATTTAAAAAAGCTGCTGAATTTATATATTCAATAGCTTTCGAGCTTAATGTATACCCACTTTATACTCAGAGACAGTATATTTCTGGCTACTCAGTCTTACTTATCTCTTCAATTCTTTCAAAGTCTCCAGCACAGCAATCGTAAACGCAGAGTTTGCTTCTTTCTCTAAAGTTCGGAAATACAAGCTTCTTAAGAACGTTCTAATATTTTGTACTAAAATATCATTTTGAGGAGATGGATCTGCTTCAATTATCGTAAAGCTGTGAAGCCAGTTTTTCCATTCTTCTTCAACCAATGTATTCTGGGTCCATAAAGACATTACTGCAGTCACTAATCTCTCATCTTCAAAGTTTATGTACAAGTAATCGCGCAGACAAACCTTATGACGAACAGCAACAAGTATTGCATGAGCGAATTCACGATTTCGTATAGTACGGGCCAGAGCATTTAGGGCATCTGCGACATGCGCAGTGGAATGAGCCCACCCTTTCCCTTCTACATACCCCCTTACATCCTGTTCAAGATACACATACTCAAGAACTTGTTCTGCGACGCTGTATAGCTGTTCTTCAGATAAGAACGGTTCTCTTTCATGAACAGATAAAACGAGTGGCGGGATCAAAATAGAAAAAGCACGCTTAAAAACAGAGTCCGTTCCTTTATCACCGATTTTGTAAAACAAATAATCGGGACTCAGTGCCTGCAGCAGTAGTCCGCGTAGCTCCTTCTGCCTAAATACTTCGCCTGTAATCCATCGTGACAGCGTACTGTAAATCAGTTTATCGCGCAGTTCGGCATCAGGTGATCCGATATAGTCAAGCATCCATTGTGCATATGGATATGCGTCCACATCTTCCGGGACGGAGTAATTGTTATTTTTGATGCGTTGTAGCTCTTGTTTCAATTCGTATTGGTCCATCATAATATTTTCTGTCCTCTCTTTTAAAGTTTTTATGACTAGGAATATGTTCGATATCCGATAAAGTCCAACCTAAATACCGTAAAACACTTAATTGTATAGCAAAACCCAGTCGATTATAATCCCTCCGATGGCGATTAATGATTTTTTTATCATGCTGACTGAAGGTAAAGTATGTAATTAATGTCCATTCGTTGAATCAGAGGGGATTTGCATATATCGCTTTCGTTCTTCTGCTGTAAGAAGTTCTCGTACCCTTACATATATAAGAATCCCTCCCCTTTTATTGGTTATAAAACCATAATTTTTTATTTTAATTTTTGTAGGTAGTACGATTGTATTGTCTCATAATTTCTAAGATATAGGAATTATAAGGGATTAACCCTAAGAGAATTTCTATGAACTAAAAAAAGTCTCAAAAACTTCTGTTTTTGAGACTTAGATGAGTTATACGTATAAATTCTTCTCCTCCAACACGCTACCGTTCAATTTATCCTGGGTCAACCACTTTATATATTCCAGAACATTAGAGAACGCTTTAGAGACGCTTTCTGAACCACATCCACGATATAGCGAAGTACGTCCTGGGGTAGCGTTACTTTCAAGCAGGTACAACTCGTGGTATTTGTCTAACATTATATCAATACCCATTTCAACGAAAGTTCCGTATTTTTCTTCTAAAGTTAGAAAAACTGCTTTTACTAATGTAGTTAATTCCCGTTGTAAACTTTGCAACTCTTTTCTTGAATAATCCAGTTGTTCCGAAAAGAAATTTTCTAAATTATATATCGTTGGCTGAGAACGTGTATTTAGGATAGGAACTTTTTTATCCCCAACACGGACGGCTGCTCCGACAATTTCAATATTATTGTATTTATTTCTTTGTATCTCTACTCTCAAATCAACTTTTCTATTTAGCGATTCAATTTTTTTCTGGATGATTGCTTCTTTTCCATTTAATATTTTTTTTAATCTTTCTATAACTTCGACCAGACTATCAGTAGTATATGTTATTAATTCACTTTCGTAATATCTGCACTGAAATTTATTATCAAGGGTTTGGGTAACTTGGATTACATGTCTGCCTTGTCCACTCCTAGTACCCTTTACATAAACCTCTTTGTACCTGTTAAACATTGTCCTTAAATTTTCTTCTGAAAAAGAGACTGTGTCAGGAAGATATTTTTTAAGGGTATGATTTTCGTTAAAAATCTTATACTGGTCCCATTTATCTAAACGTCCGACTGGATTTAATAAGATAACCTTCTCTTTTCGAAAACTATCTCTAATATACTTGTATTTCTCATTGTCCATTGTCACATTTCTATTATATACAACATCAGGATATGGAAAAACCTTTTGAATCCATTGGCCACTTTCTTTGTCATAAATATAACCATTAATGAGTTTCCTAGCTATGTCAACATTTTTTCTTGCAAAAAAATATAAAGTAGCCTTAGTACGTTCATTTGCTTTAGTTAGTAAATTGTGACTGTTAAGGGTACCTTTTTTTAATAGTTTATTCTTAGATTGCATAAAAACACCAATTATCGGTTTTGGAAGGTTTTCTATTTGAGGTTCATACATTTTTTTAAACATCCTTTCACAAATTTTTTATATAAATAGTCTATTCTGAGAAATCATAAAAACACCAATTATCAGTTTTGGGAGGTTTTCTATTTGAGGTTCATACATTTTTTAAACATCCTTTCACAAATTTTTTTATATATTATGTAAAAGGGAGAGTGAAATTTCCATAAATACAAAAAAGCACTTAATAGGAGCTGCTGCGGATCAAAAGAATTATTTCTTTTTAGTTGGGCAAGTGCCGTTGCGGTTTAAAGTAACAACTATAATATAAACTCAGAGATCAAACGATAAGAAGGTAATAAATATGGAAGTGAATGAATATGAGTCAGATAACAACTCCCCTCCCCTTTTATTGGCGTACATGTTAAATGGAGTATCATAAACTTATTAAAATAAGCAGGTGATAAATATGGAAGTGAATAAATATGAGTCAGATAACAACTCCCCTTTTATTGGCGTACATGTTAAATGGAGTGTCATAAACTTATTAAAAGAACAAAAAGTAGGCCGCAATATTGACAGACTCCAAAAAATGAATAATATAGCCAAAACAAACCTGTATTTTTTTTCAAAAAGAGATGTGGAATATAACAAAAATAAAATTAAAGGGGTCTATTATAATACTAAAACAAGCAAGTGGACTGTTGCTGAATTCCCATTTCCTGATGTATATTACAACCGGAGCGGAGAATCCAAAGATGATAAAGATGTACAAAAAGTCAGGGAAACGATCGAAAAAATGAGTATAACAAAAATAAACTCTAATTATTTTTATAATAAATGGTATTCCTGCCAAGAATTATATAAATATGAAGAAATACATCCTCATCTGCCTGAAACAATATTGTATAAAAATGAAAGTGATATAGTTAATATGTTAAAAGATACTTCAAGTCTTTATTTAAAATCATTCAGACAAAATAATGGAAAAGGGATAATAAGCGTAACCAAGAAAACTAACTGCTATGAATATAAATATTTTATAAAAAGAAGGTTAAAGGAAGGGACTGCAAGTACATTAGAAGAATTGATACAGATCATACATTCATTCTATGCAGGTAAGGAGTTTATTGTCCAAAAGTCGATTGATTTATTACAATATAAACACAGCACTTTAGACTTAAGGTGTGATGTCCAACGAAACGGAAAGGGTGAATTAGAATGTGTGTCCCATGCGGTCCGTGTCAGTGCAAAAAACTCACATATTACGAACACAAAGACAAAGTCATCTATTTACCCATTTGAGGAATTCTTTCGTGAAAAATTAGGATTTTCGGATAAAGAAATACGTAGTTTGAAAACTAGATTAGAGAGATTACTTTTCAACATTTTTGAAAAGCTTGAATTGACCTATGGCAGCTATGGAGAAATGGGCATTGATATTGGGATTGATAAAGAAGGTTCTTTATGGCTTTTTGAATGTAATATGAAGCCAGGAAAGAAGTCATTATGGGCTTGTGATGAACAAACGATTGACCGGGCATTCCTTAATCCATTAGAGTATGCAAAATTCCTATCTTCTAGCCAACCAGAAAGGAGCAACTAGAATTACGTTGCGATCTTTTTATGGCGGTCCTGTCCAATAATCACTTCCCCCTAAAGTTCAGCAGCTTAGTAGAAATATTTGAATAATAAACAGGAATGAGGATAAATGAAATCTCGTAAATATGTTGTAAAGCGATCCTTAAAAATTAAAAACGCTTCTGTCATCATCTTTTCTTCTACATTTTCGCTATATAGATATGCGATATAATTACTGAATTCTTGAATGGTTTTTTAAAAGTATTCCAACGTATCCTTCCAAATTTGATAGCATACATCCTGTTCGGTTTTCCTTTTATCTACAAATTTTTCTGCATTTAAATACGATGTTTCAATAATTGGTTTCATCACTGATTCATTCATGCTATCTTATTCAGTCTCTTTTGATTGATTATTTGTATGTAAGTCTATAGTATCACCGATTGGAGTGTTATTTGGAACAAACCTTACTAGACCAACAAAAAAACGAAATGATGCGCAAACTAATATCAGCTTGCACGTCATTTCGTTTTTTCTATGCTTTAGATTAGTTAAGTATTAAATTGTCCTCAATTAGATGTCCCTAACTTAAAACATTATTTATTTAAATCTTTTTTCGTTACTTCACTTCTAATATTTACATCTTTTGAGAATTCAGTATCGTTTTTCGGATTATTAGGATATTTATTTTTACGTTCTCGAGTATCGTTTCGATTCGTCATAAATTGTCCTCCTCTTATTAAGATTTGTACCTATTTTGTACTAAAGGAACAATTTCATACAGATTAAATTTTTATTTTATCTCGAAGTAAATACACTATGAACTGAGGATGTTTACAACTTCTCCTTCCACTTTTTGTGAATTTTCTTTTCGACAAAATACTTTCTTGTTGGCACATACTAGGCTTATTGGAGTATTGGAGGTGACAATCATGGGACACAATCAAGACCCGTTCACAACAAAGAAGCGTAATGCTAACGGTCAATACGATAAGGAACCACACAGCATCGACAGCCATGGCAATTTTGTACCTAACACACCAACGAATGACGCTGTTCTTCGTGCTGAAAGACCAAAGAAGAAATGAAAAAAGCCCTGGAATTCTCTCCTGGGCTTTTTTCTTGACGAGTAAGTAACATTATCTTTTTGCTGGCTCACCAAGAATACTTACTACCTCTGCTTCTGTATGATCATCCCTCTCTTCTATCAGCATTAGCAGTTACTGCTCGAGTATCAACTGCATCTGGAAGAACCGATTTTTACTACTAGAGACGGTAATAAGATGAATCCAAGAAGCTTACACGTTATGTTTAAAGATATTCTAGATAAAGCTGGATTACCGTCCATACGTTTCTCCCTGCTTCACCAGATCTCTTGGGTTTACATAAACCTTTTTCTTAGAAGTGATATAGTCCGCAAGCTTCTGTTCAGCTTGCACAATTACGCTTCGAGTTTTATCCAATTTGACACAATACATTCAATATATTTCCAAGCTATCTGGACATGATAAAGGATGAGGTGACTGTCATGAAGGATGAGATATTAGAATTAGTACCAGGATCGGTAAAGAAATTACTCCAGAAAGAAGTTAAAGATGGGAACCGATGCCTCATTGATTTGGTTGTCGATGATGCAACTACTTATGGATTTGAGCCGGAGCAAGTAGTTCCCTGCATCATGGCGGGTTATTATGTTTACGAATCCACGGCCTACCCCAGTGAAATGGAGGAAGAATGGAAGCTGAGCTTGGTTTTTCACGCGGCCAATCGGTCGGCAATGAAGCTTCTGTCTTATGGTAAGTATAAGGCGAAACGATCAGAGAGTGGATGGATGAGGTATACAAATTCATAAAGTTTACTTAACGTTCGCTAATTGGCTTGATAGACATGGAGTACCGTCAGCAAAAAAGGAAATTTATCACATTAAGCAAATTCGATATGAAAAAGTCCGATTTTAACCTTGTTAAGGTTGCATCTATCTGAAGAACAAGTATTAAAAGGAATTAAAAAAGCTGTGGAATTTACACATTCAACAGCTTTTTTAATGAATATGACTTAAATGAGCTATTCTCTAAGGGTTGATTTTAATTGGTATACCCAATACAGCAGCTGAGAAGAATTCATTTAAGGGTTGGCCTGCAAAGTTTTATGTTACATATTATCCGATTAGAAATTACATCATTTCTCTCATACATTTGCTACACTATCGTTGTAACACCGATTTCTGGTCTCCAAGAAGCTGGTAAATCAGATTCGAATTTAATTTTTTGTCTCTTTAAATCTAATTTGCCAGCGGAATAATCAAGTGTTTCCAACACAGTAAAACGATGTCCGAGTTAACAACAAGGTTAGAGATACGAAGAACGAGTTAACCAGTTTTATCTTGCATACCAAAAAAGGCCATAATCTGTCATAACAGAGGCGTGGCCCATTTGATGCAACATGGCCGTAATATTGCCACGGTGATACGTTCCATGATTCACAACGTGTAGGACCACTTCAGAAAAACTAGTTTCCCGTAGCCCAGCATATGGATTATCAAGCACTAGCGTCTTTTCCAAATCTTCTTGTTGATTGAAAAACGATGTATACTGCTCAGATAAGTCGAAAAACATCGTTTCAATTTCCTCGATACTTTTCGTTTCAGTCTGTTCTTTCAAATGATCTGCAAATGCCAATGCTTCCTTCATGCTTTTACCAGAAAGAATGTTTAACCAACAGTAATCGGTGAGGTAAATGTGCGAAACTGTCTTTGATACGGATGGAAACACGCTTTGAATTTTCTTATGGTAAATGTCCCGTGGAAGTTCTTTTAACCGATCAAAAATTGTTTTATTCGCCCATACGTGGTAGTCATACAGGTTTAATGCATGATGCGTCATATTAAATCCCCTCCTTTTTCCACTATTCTTAATTATTCTTTTGATATGTGTTTTATTCTGTTTCTATCTAACTAATCCCTCTTCCGCTCACCTGCTCAGTTAGGATTAGTTAGTTTGCTCATGCTATTGATAAAATGCAGACCTTCCCTTAAAATTCACAGGTGACTTCAATATTATGTACGGTTAATACTATCGGGACAGCTGGCGCCTTATTTAGCTTAGGGTACTATTTAGTGGTGAGTATGATTACATGGGGAATGAGTTTACTTCATACAGGTTCCTTACTAACAATGCCACTGTATTTTCTTGTGCTTGTCATCATTATGGCTATTACTTGCAGGATTTTTATTTATACTTCTAATATTAAAGAATTCAAGTGTTTGATTTAAAACGAAAAGAGACTCATCATAATGAGTCTCTTTTTTAGAATGTAATAAAATTTAAACATGTTAACATGCTCACGCTACTCCGCGATAAATCTTTTGCTTTTCCTGTTGCCGATTAGGTGGTCGAATCAAAATAGCGATGATAAATGATACAACACACAATGCGCCAATTACAATAAAAGTTGGCTTAAATCCACCTAGAAATGCACCAATAAAAGAACCTGCGAGTGCTCCAAAACCAAAACCTTGATACACGATACCGTAGTTTTTACTATGATTTTTTAGACCAAAGAAATCACCAACAATAGCTGGAAAAATGGTGATATTTCCACCGAAACAAAAAGCAACGCTTGCTACACAGACGAAATAGATACCATAATTTAAGTCCACAAAACTAAGAACAAAAACAGACATAGCTATAACGACAAAAGTTGCTGCAACAATTTTCAAACGGCCGATTTTATCTGACAACGACCCCAGAATGATTCGACCAATCGTATTAAAGATAGCAATCATAGCGACAGCGTTAGCTGCTGTTGCCGCGCTAAGCCCTACGAGTTGAACACCAATATCCTTTACCATGCCAATTAAATATAAACCACTCATACATGATGTAAATAGCATGATAAATAACAGATAAACTTCTTTTGTACGTAGCATTTCCCTTGTTGTATAATCATGACTCATTGTTTCATGAACTGTATCACGTTCAGTGGCTTTATGTATAAAACACGCGCCTATAACCACCATAATTGCAACAATTACGCCCCAATATAAAAACGCTTGTGATACGCCAACTGAATCAATTAGCTTTCCATTAATGTACTTAAAAATTAGGCTGCCCGTGCCGTATGAAGATGCAGAAATACCAGCAATTAAACCTTTACGCTCCGGAAACCACTTTATTAAATTGGATAGTGAAGTGATATAGGCTGTACCATCTGCGTAACCTACAACAACACCTGCTAGTACATAGAGCATTGGTAATGAGGAAACCTGCGAGCTAAGCATCAAGCCAATTCCTAGAGCTAATCCTGCTATAATAATGAGTTTGCGAATTCCCCATTTTTCTTGTAATTTACTCGCAAACAAAGTTGAAAATGCTAAAGAAAAGCTAGTGATTGAGAAGGTTATAGCAACAGAGTTAAGATCCCAACCAAATTTACTCACTAACGGCTGATTGAATAAGCTCCATGTATAAATCGTTCCAAGGCCCATTTGTACAATGATTGTACCGAGGACAACAATCCACGGATTAACAGATGAATGTTTCATACCATCTTTTCCTCTCTTTTCTTACTTCAATTCTTTTCAATCATTGTCTAACGATGTTTATTATAACCACAATGCTACTCGAGATACGGATATTGAAATAAAAATTAAGATGTATTAATACGTAATACGTATTAATACACTTCATATAAACAAATGTTTCACCACAATAGATATGTGAAAATTCTCATTTCAAATCGTTACAGCATTACGTTAAATTGGAATGATTATTTCATTTTTAGAGACTCTAAAAACGGGAGGTGCTATAAATGAATAACCCATACTCTAGAAAAGAAGACAAAAATGATAATAAGAATAAAAACCTGTATAAAAATGATGATGTTATTGGTCTTGATGCAGATGAACAAGCTATGAACGGATTGTACGGAATGCCAAAAACTGAGCTGGAAGATAGTGATCACCACGAAAAAGAAACTTCAAAAAAATAAAATGGAAAATAGGTAATTTGCGTTCTTTTTACACAACTTTATTATCACAATTTTTATTACTCACCTTGTTAGTTACCTATAGCGGTATGATGCGTATTTACGTATCCAAAACGAAATGACTTTATTATTTTTTAACAACAAAAAGACACTTACCAATGAAGTGTCTTTTTGTTGTTTAGATATATACGATTTTATTGCAGTAAAGCTGTGTTAAGATAAGGCATCTTCTAATGCTTATGTACATATCATATCAAACAATGTGATTATTTAGATGGGACTTCAGATGTATTTTTCTGTCCTTAAAAAGTCTTATGGAGAATAAAAACAGATTAATATTCAATTTCATCGTAGTCTTTTGGCTGCGGCACAGTTTGCATATTCGCAGCATCTTTCGGATCACTGTAGATTGCATTTTGTTCTGTGCTCATGTCTTTCAAGTTTTGTTTTTTATTGTTATTAGGTTGTTTTTTCATCAGAATTCACTCCTTTTCTTTTCAAAAGTAGTTATGCCCTAATTTAGGTACTTTTACTTATGGTAACAGTTTGTATGAACGAAGGGTTTATTGAGCAAATGTATCAGCCACTAAATTGCTAAAGTCTCTTAAATATTGAAGATAGTTGTCTCCTCCATAGTTATATCTTTTGTTATACATCTTTGCGACAACGACATTATATTCAGGAATAACTAAAATTGTCGGCCCTGTCACACCTAATATTTGATAAGATCCTTTTGGAACTCTTTCACCTATTTCACTTTGTAATGCTGGTGTATTCTGAACAAACCAAAATAATCCATTTTGTGGTAAATCTGTATTTTTATAATGAGGACAATGAACTTGTGTTGCAATTTCAATGACTTCTTTCGGTACGATTTGTTTTCCATTGATATATCCTTTATTCAAATGTAGATTACCCCAATAAGCAAATTCTCTTGCAGAGACAAAAAGGTTCGTTTCTGTTCCGTCATCATCTTTCCCTACATGAGAAATTGCTTTTTCATGTGGATTCATAACTACTTTAACTAAATTCTCATTTTCTTTTGTTTGCCAAGCAGTTTCCTTAAATCCCGCAGGTATAAAGACTCGTTCCTTTAGTAACTCTGGAAAGCTTTTGTTATATAGCTTATTTATGAGCTTTGTCATCATTAATACATTGATGCCTCTGTATGCCCATCCTTGTCCAGGTTCGAATTCTCGATACATTGTTCCATTCTCTTTCGTGTTTAAACCATGTGAATGTGTTACTAAATGTCTTATGGTTGTTTTACCGAGTATGTCTTTATCATAATCTTCGAAGTAGTCCGCTGCATAATCATCAATGCACTTTATTTTACCTTCATAAAGTGCATTGGCGATTGTGAGCCCTAAATAGCTTTTTCTTGCAGAAGCGACATGAAACTGTGAAGATGCTGTGATTGGAGAGCTATCGATCGTATTAGAATGATTTCCACTATAGTGTTCTAGTACAACTTCATTATCTTTCAGAATAAATAGTGCTGCGGCAGAGCTATGATTCCGTTCTTTTATATCTTCAACCCATGAAATTAATTCCGCGTATTTATCCATTTTTCAATTCCTTTCATTATCAAATTACATGTATCGAATCCTAAATTCGACAAAAAACTTAAAACCCCTTCGTATAACCTATTTGAAATGAAAAAGAGCTTAATTTCTTTTGTTTCAAGAAATTAAGCTCTTCGTTTGTTTAGATAAATTAAGACAAAATCCCAGATTCACTTAAATCATTCTATTAGACCAGAATTCATGTTTTTCCCATAAAATATTTCATCCGTTTCCGTTGTTAATTTCCTTGTAATTTCTTCTTGTTCTTTTGCGGTTAATTTTTCTTTTGTATAACCAAATAGATAGTTGTTTAAATCAAATTCTTTTAGTTTACATTTTGTATGAAAAATATGTTCTTGATATACATTGACATCAATCATGTCATACAAACTTTTTACGTTTTCTGGAATGTAATTTTGGATAGAATTTATCTCGTGGTCGATAAATAGTTTATGCCCTGTTATATCTCTTGTAAATCCACGAACACGGTAATCAATTGTCATAATATCTGTATCAAATGAATGAATAAGGTAATTTAGCGCTTTAAGAGGTGAGATTTCCCCACATGTAGATACATCAATATCCGCTCTAAAAGTACTGATACCCTCATTTGGATGAAATTCCGGATACGTATGGACCGTAATATGACTTTTATCTAGCTGCATGACAACTGAATCAGGAAGTGGTCCAGGTGATTCAGTGAATGATTCGGTTGGAACTTCTACGATTGGACCTTCTGAAACCAATATAGTTACGCTTGCCCCTTGTGGAATATAATCCTGTTTGGCGATGTTTAATACATGCGCGCCTATAATGTCAGATACATTTTGTAAAATCTTTGTTAATCTGTCTGCGTTGTATTGTTCATCTATGTATTCTATATACGCTTCCCGTTCTTCTTTTGTTTTTGTGTAACAAATGTCATACATATTAAAGCTTAATGATTTTGTGAGATTATTAAATCCATGCAATTGAATACGCTGCTCTGGTGTTAGTTTCATGATTGATTTCCCCTTATACTGTAATATTCATTGATTATTTATAAATACCATATAAAATATGGTTCCATACTACAATTTTTTAATGCATGGTTCTTTTTAACGATATTGAGATATGTGTTTAAAACATTGCATGTGTGTTATTGTTTTTTTTATTTTTAATATTTTTGTAAAAATACGGTAAATGAAATTCTTTTTTTTTTGTTTTTATCCCATAAACAGTGTTTGTTATTGTAATATGGAGCATAATTGAGATTTTGTTGTATATAAAAAGAACTTGGATTCAATTGGATCCAAGTTCTTTTTATATACCTGATCTATTCATATTTCTAACTGTGTAAACTTCCTTTCAACCAAGAGCGTGGTCGATAGAAACCGATTGGAATTTGGATGAGACTTGTTTTCCCTTGTGAATCTGCCCTGTAGATTTCATCACACAAGTTTGTATCGAATCCAAGAAGCGGGTGTCCTCCTAGTCCCATGCTAGAAGCTACCAATAATAACTTTTGTACAAGTATCCCTGCCGCCATCTGTTGAATGCGATATCCTCTATACCCAAGTGTTGTTTTGAGATGATCCTTATCCCCTAACACATGGAGACAAATCGGCACTTGGAACAGATTTACATTGTGCATTGTCATCCCATTTTGCAGCGAGAGTCGATGATCTCCAAGAGATATTTGCCGTAGCATATGATTTGCGCTGTCATAAGAATAAGCTCCATCTGGGATACCTTCAACACCAGACAAACAGACATTTAAGGAAACACAATCTGCAAGTTCTTTATGCGTTTCATCTAGATCACTTTGATAGGCAAAAGAAGCTATTGTCTCATGTAGTAAGTTCGTTACTTGTTTTCGATTAATCTTTTCGTTAACAAAATCCATTTCTGGTGAATATCGTTTTCGGCACGCTGCTGCGAAATCGTATGACACTTTCTCACCCTTGGCTAGAACTATCGCCTGACCATCACGATTCATGTTCTGTTTTCTTTTCATTTTTTGAAACGATTGCGTTGATTCAAGTAGAGATGCTTCATTCATTTGAATGAGCATCGGATATTCTGTGATTTTTCGTGATCGAACATAATGGTTATGATGAAGCACTGGTAACTCTTGGCATAATTCAATAGCAGAGATATCCTTATTCATTACATCATCCCCATTATGAAACCATGTTGTTGTGGGTTTTACTGATAGCGGGATAACTGCATACGTACTTTCCTCTTGTGCAGATAAACCAAGTAAGTGATTAATAGCCCGGTCAAGGAATTGGAAATATACGCCTGATGTGAAATCAAATCGCCTTGCTACTTCTTGTAATTGTCCGATTAACACGCCTGCATCTAATCCTTGCAGGCGGTAAGAAAAATTATTGTATTTAAAGAAATTTTTCCAAAACATTGTTGATACAAAAACCAGACCGAAACAAACGGATGTATCACAGCGATCGCCAAGAGAACAATCTAGATACGAATCAAAATTCCCTTCTCTAAGTAACACTAAACGGTGATGTGCTACATCATAGTGATATACTCCGGTAGGTAAATGATCTATCTTTAAATACATATATAATTCATTGGGATATAAACCTCCGCCCGAAGGAGCAAATCGCCGATACGACTGCATGAAAGCTATTTCTTGTTCAATAAAATCGGAGGACGTGGTTAATTGACAACATTGAGTAAGACCAAATACGTACCAAAGAAAATGACCGATCTCGCGAAGATCTGGCTTTTGGGATGCTTCTAAATTTTCAAGTGTTAATGGTATTTCTGGGCATAACGGAATGGTAGGTAAACCACGATACAATTTATAAGAAAGGGGCTTGTCGTCCCAATCAGCTTCCCAATTCGGTGGTGTAACTTTCTCTGTATTGAAATGTAAATTATGCAAAAATGTATCTAAACTCATCCTGCTCCCCCTTCGTTACCATTTATACAGCCCCATCAGTGAGAATAAGCTCCTACTGCTGGAGGATTTTTATGGAAATGGATGTGGATGTGGGTTAAGATCATCAAATGATAATGGCTGTTTTGTATACCCAAGCTCCATGGGCACTTTCAAGACTCTTTTTAATCCCGTTAAACGAGTAAGTTGGTATCCAAATGTCATTGGTAGCATCCCTGGAATTAGCACTTTCACACAGTGTAATCCATTACGAGCGATTTCTGGCGTTGTTTGATTGACAACAATGACGTCAAGATTTCGTCTGTGAAGTACTTCAAGCATATCTTTTAAGTCATCGGTTAAGTCCGCATGTTTGACTCGTTCTTTAAATTCTTCATTAAACTTTCGAAGTGGACGTGTATCATCCAATAAAAACTGGAAACGCTCCTCTGCTTCCTGTAAACCGTATAACATCGAATGATCATCCATTTGTTTTACTAAGTACGGATCGGAGAGCATTTTCTTATATTTCTCTTTGTGTTTCTCAAATTTCGGATCAAGTGTTAACATCATTCCCGCCAATTCATACACAGCACTCTTAATCGCACGAATTGGATCTAGATGAGCTCCTGAAGCACAAAGAAGGTTCATACCGTGTTCTTTTCTATTTTTCGCTATAACCCAAACGCTTGGAATTCCATGCTCCATCGTTGAGTTGAAAATGTGTAAATCATAACCTGCTACTGCTTTCACACGATGAATCATTAATTGTAATTCTTCGTCGTGAATAGAAGAAAGATCAAGATGCGGTAGAGGAAGTTGTGCATACCAGGTTAACAAAAATGAATCCCGTTCAATTACTTCTAGCATGCCGTGAAAAATGGCTTCTTCTAAGCTGCCACCTAGTGCACAACCATTAGAGGTTTCATAAACAAACCCTTCACTATTTAAGCTGTAATAAGCAAGACGTTCCGGAACCAAAATCGGTTGCTCTTGTAAAAATGAATAGCCCCAAACCCAGTTCATTGGACGATTTGGGTGAAATAATTTGAATGGGAAATTAGGCTGCATATATTTTTCTTTGGCGTGTATACCTACGTCAAGAGGATTAAGTGCTTGATCAGCTAAGTTATAAAAGGTGTCATGAATAACAGTTTGTTTTCCCTGAGGTTCGAGACCACAGTATCTCTCTAGCCCTTCTAAAATAGCAGTTAACTCACTTTCCTCATAAGAATGGGTTCGTCCTGCTGTTCCTTCATCTCCAAAGATAAATGGAAGATTTACACTTACATCCGCAAAAGGTGGTGTCATATCATATGCCTTATCATTTAAAAAACCAGTTTGATGATCTAAGTAATCTTTGACTAACACTGTACTCAGTTCAGACATGGAACGACAGCGAAAAGTGTTCATATGAAGCTTCTTACTTGGTTGCAATGAAATTTCAGCTAGTGCTGAGGAATCGTTTGGTAATGAGCTACAAACAGGACAAAGCGGATGAGGAAGGAAGAAATGATAAGAACTTTTTAATGTTTTTAGGTTAACGAAAAGCATATGTTCTTCTAACAGGCTGCTATCACCTTGCATGATACAATGCACTTCTTTTACAAGATGATGCATCAGCTGTAATAAACCGTTATTCGATGCCGAAATGTCACGTTGCATTTCTTGTTTGTATGCTAGGATTTGTTGTATGTTCCACATTTCTTTTGAATCATTTCCTGCTAATATACGCCGAGTATCTGCACATTGAGAACACCCTGGTATACCTGGACGTACAAAAGGACCGATAATAGCTTCTCCAAATGAAACAAAAGCTCGTAACCAAGGAATCCGAATGGTTTCTGCTTGTTTATGAATAGAAGGATTCCAATTGTCATGTAATACGAGAACTAAATCTGTTTCTTTTGGTATTAGTTTTTCAAAATCGGTATATTGATTGACTTTATATTGTGAGGATAGTTCTTTATACACGTAATCTGCCAATAATCCCTCGCCCACAATTACAACAGCACTCAACTGGATTCCTCCTTTCTTATCAATACACCTACTATGTCTGTTGAATTTTCTTTCCAGACCTCTTCTAATTGTATCTCTAATACTACAAGCTGTTGTCTATTTTCTATTAAGAGTTGTTCGGCGGATTGTAAAACCTCTAATTCTGTAATGCTTGCACTAGACGGAATGATTACATGTAGTGGCTCTTTTTCTTGTAATACAACTGACGAAATTTCTCTTGCTTGTGATGCAGAAGAATCAACTTGATTTTGCACGTCTGAAAGTGCTTGTTGTAAAGCTCTTCGTAATGCGAAAGTGATATTTAAATCTACACTTCCATACCAGTGATTATTCGTACCTACCCACATTACAGGAAAACCTAATATTGTTTTTCCCACGCCAATTATTGGTGTTTCTTGCATCGTAGCAAGAGATTGTAAATAAAAAAGGCAATGTTCATCTTCTATGCTATCTAACTGTATTTGAGAAACAGGGATTTGTTTGTTCATCTGATTCTTACTAAATTCTTCATGTAAACACTTTTGTAATCCCCGGCAAATACTTTCTGTCATCGTTGTACCTACACCAATTCCTATAAAGTGTTCTGAAATATTCTCTCGTTCTGGAATCTGTGAAAAGAGTAAGTCAGCCATTCGTGATACGTAGGATTCGATTCCAGATAAGCCAGCTTCATATCGCGCCTCCATATGTGTTAAACCCATACTTATCATGCTCGGTAACAATTCAGTTGGTCCATCTGATAAGGGATCAACTGCTTGCATACGACACTGTGCTAAAGGAAGTTGTTTTAAGTCTCCTTCTTCCCAAACATGAAAAATTCCAGCTTCCTTGGAAATTAAATGATGTAAGTTAAGAATAGGTGGATTCGATTCACTTTTATTAGAACTTTGTTCGTTTTTTGCGCTGATGTCTTGCAACCATTCGATATTTATATTTCCTCTTACTAAAGGATGAGGCAAAAAAGAATGCCAGTTTCCTTCTAACGTTTCTAAATTGAGCAAGAAAAATTGATTTGTGTCTGTGGGTTTCGTAACTCCTGTAACCTTTTTGAATAATTCAAACACGGCTACATTTGCTAGCATAGCTTCAGCTGTAGAAGAAGGTGTATGTTCTAGGAGATTTTCAGGAAATACGGATTTGTGTATGCGACGCCAAGCTGATTCCCAACAAGCATCACTGTCTGGATGTACGAGTGGTCCAGTTAATCCGATTCCTTGTATGCTTATAGCAGGAAGGAACATCTTTTTTTCTTCTTTACAAATTTTATGAAAAATTTTGAGTTCCTCTATATCTTCTTTTTGAGAAACATACACAATTGCGTCAAATGGTTGTATAGCCTTTTTTAGAAGAGCTATATTTTCTTTTTGATAAAAAATTTCTTCAACGGATACTTCTGCATCTGTTTGTTGTGCATGGTTAATAAATTCATGTATTCGTTTTTTATTGGTGGCTTCTGTATTCGTAATCATCATATGAAACTGAGGTAATCCGGATTCAAGTAACGTAGAAACGAGGGAAAGAAAAAAAGAATCTGATCCTATAGCTAGCACTTTGCATTGACGATAGGATTGAAAATGATACGCACCAGAATGACCGAAGCTATCTAAAAATTCAATTTGAGAAGCAAATTTTTGAAGAATTGCTTTTGATAATTCATGTGGACGATCTTGACTTATATCTACTGCAAACTCATTTTGATATAGTATTTCTGCTATTTCATAGACTCGTCTTTTATATGGATCAGGTAACCCATCTGTCAAATGCCCTAACGTATATTCGCCATTGAACATAGGAAACAACTTTTCAATCCATTGATTAATAGATTTCCCTTCCATTTGAAACGAGCTTGTGTTATTTCGAAAATACACATTTCCTTTTTGATCAGGTAGAAAAAAAGTATCTTTTTTCATTTTCAAACGTGTAGAAGTGTTTAAGCTTGGCATGTTACTCCTCCTTACCCCTTCATTTACTTAAATAGGTATAATAACTTCCATCATAACGATTGTATGCCTTCTGTTTTTTTCTTATGTCTAACGGCAAGGAAGAAAGTTTTTTATAATAAGAAAAGAAAAGTGTTTCTACAATCAAAATCACGTAGGAACACTTTTCTTTTGCGAATAAGCGATCAACTCCATAAAAGGGAATTAAATGAACCACCAGAAGCAACTGAAACAACTGAAACATCCACCACATCCACCACATCCGCCGCAACGGCCAAATCCGCCGCAACGGCCAAAACCACCACATCCACCACATCGACCGCATCCACCGCAACGACGTGCATCATCTTCCATGGCATAGTATGGGGAGATGTTTTGGTGATCCCAATACACGACATTCCCAGATTGATAATCATTCAGGTTTAAGGATTGTAATTCTTGTTGAAATTCATTCATTTTTATAACCTCCGTATATAAAGTGAAATTTCCATTGACTGATGGTTAGTTGAACTAACCGGTCTCTAACGAACAGTTATTCCAAACATTCTCTAAATTCCACTGTCCGTAAGAGCTTGATAACAATAGCAAATAACAACTTATAAGAAATAGAACTATAAACCAATTCCGATGCGTACAACAACAAAATATGACCTTTCTTTAGGTGATGTACCTTGTTCGGATGCCTATTTTAAATGAATATATAATTTCACAAGCCATTTATGTAAACTGAAAAAACATATAAATCATAACTCTCCAATTCTATTTGCAATCTTATTTATACCAGCCTGATTATTTAACAAAAAAGAGACTTCTATATGAGTAGAAATCTCTTTTTTGTTAAATATGACTTGTAGGCCGAGTGAACCATATAACACTGGTACGATTTGTAACTCTTTATTGAAGACATGTGCTACTTCGATGAATTTTGTATATAGTTGATGTTCATTTATTTCCAAGTGGATACTCTCCAAAGTTATTACATTTGGCCAAAATAGTCATTTACTAGTGGATAACATAATTTGATTCCTCACTTGTTTTTCAATAATCATTAAACAAATAACTGAAATACCTGTTCATCATCATATACTTGACCAAGATCCGTAAAACCACAGTTTTCATATAATGTTCTAGCCGTTTTGTTTTCTTTATGAACTGTTAAGCGAACTTCTTTGCACTGAGAAAACTTATTTGTAATCCAATGAATCATTTCCGCTAAAGCGGCCTTTCCATATCCTTTGCCTTGATATCTTTCATCGATTATAAATCCGTTAATCCAGTACATATTCGAAGTACCTTTTTCAAAAGCGTGCATAATGAATCCAACCATTTTGTCTTTGTCATAAATAGCAAACGGAATATACTCAACATTGTCACCATCTGGCTTTATATATACTTTCGCAAGTGATGTAGCTACTGTTGGAACGAATCTATTTTGTTTTTCTGATACTTTTAATTTCAGGGCTTCTTCCCAATTTTCTCTAGTAACAATTTTTAATTGTATGTTCATCATGCTTTACTCCTTATCGAATGAAAGTTTAATATAAAACATCCCATTTACCTCTTTTTTATATTCAGCAGCGTATAGGAATTTCCTTTAATTTTTAAACTTATTTCAGATTAACTTCCATGCAAAAAAGAGTATGGAATCCCCTACTCTTTTTTGTATAACTTTATCAAGTTTACTAGGGAAACAAAGCCGATTTTCCAGTTTACACGTTTGTGAGTGTTTTATAGTAGATAGGAGTAACGGCTCATTACATATTTGTTCTTATAATTTCATTTTGTTTTTTACCTATTTTTATATTCGTAAGTATAACACCAATTATTGTAATCACTCCGCCTGTTATAGATAGCAAAGTTGGTACCTCACCAAGCCAGATCCAGGCAATGACGAATGCAAATGCTGGTGTTAAATAAAGTGAACTTGTTGCTTCAGATGCTCCTACATGAGATGTTATGTATGCTAAAGCTATATACGGAAGTACAGTTGGAAATAGACCTAAATATACAACACTTAGAGTTACTTCAAGTGGAGCTGCTGTCATTTCCTGACCAAGTCCAGGAAGAAAGACTAACATAAATAGAGTGCCTGCCCATAATGTATATGCTGTAAAAGTAAGAAATCCATATTTTTTTAAATATGACTTTTGAAAAACAAAGAATATACTTTCTGAAAATGCTGCAAGGAGTATAAATAGCACGCCATAATTGAATTGTAGTGTGTCTCCAGTACCTAGTGATATGAATACGATCCCTATAAAACTAACACTCCCTCCTATCCATCCCCATAGTTTCAATCGTTCCTGAAAAAATATAAAAGCAAGAATTGCAGTAAAGATAGGAGTGATTGATACAATAAGGCTTGCTGATCCTGCATTAACACTTTTCTCTCCATAATTTAAGGCGATATGATAAACAGTAAAACCTAAACCTCCTAGCAGCAAGATTGCTGGTATATCACTTAGTTCTGGTGTACGCATACCACTTATGAACGCAAAAATGAGTAGAGCCAATGAGGCTAACAGCATCCGTAATAGAGTAAGATGTTCAGGAGATTTCACCTTTGTACCAGATGCGAAATCAGTATAATAAATTTCATATGGAGCATTACCAGTTACACCAAATGCACCTTATTCACTGTAAATCGTTTTATTCAAAATCCTTCTCACAAATTCTGTTTTCGCATCACAATAATTTTCTATATCAAAACGATACATTTCAGCCAATCGATATTTCAATTCCTCATATTCTTTACGCGCAGTTTCATTAGCAGATAGATAATCACGTAAAGCAATATGCTCTAAATAGCCTTTACCATCTTTCGGACAAACATAAAGATGATACTTCATGAAACCATCTACATAAATTCTTTGAAATGCTTCACGTCCTTCAACACCCAAATTCCCTTGATGTTGATAGCCTTCTTTAGCTAACCGTTCTATTATATGAGGGAAAATATCATAACTATCTATAACTACATCAAGATCAATAATCGGTTTTGCTGCTAAGCCTTCAACAGAAGTACTTCCAACATGCTCTACTTTTAAAATTAAATCACCTATATAACCATGTATCATCTTTTTAATTTTTTTAAATTCCTTTTTCCATTCAGGGTTATACGGAATTATTTCTGTAACTCTTGTTTGATCAGTCATAATTATAATTCCTCCTTTCATAACGACCATATAAAGACTGTATTGTCCTTTCAAAAGCATCAAAATCATGAACTTCCATCACAATATCTAAATCAAAACTAGTGGTATCTACCTCTATTGGAATCGTTCCACAGAGTACTGGATTATAGGACTCTAAATCATTCATAATTTCAAGTTTGTGAATTATTTCAAACACTATCCGCTGTTTCGTACTTACAGATTGTAAATACGATAAAGATGTAAACATTGTATTCCCCACCTTTACAAATAAAGAAGAATCTCTATTTATTGTTCAATAGAGATTCTCTTCAAATCATTTGCTTTTTTAACATCCCTTCTAAATCAGAACTGTTACAGAGCCACCATAGAGCCAAAAACTTTGGATATGCAACCTACGAACATAGTTCATAAAAAAAAGAGGCTAGGCCAACCAATTTTTTTTTTACAAGTTCCCACTTCAAAATGTGTTAGCGTTTAAATGAAGGCTCGATAACCATGTAACGAATATAAGTCTATCATTTCATTATACTTTACCTTTCATTGGCGACAGTAGGTGAAAGGTTTGAAATCACATCTTGCAATCGATCCGGGTAATTTGTAAACATACCTGTCACACCCCAATCAATCAACCTTTTCATATCTTCTTTTTTATCAACTGTAAATGGATGAATCACTAGTCCCTGTTCACGTACTTTTTGAACATATGCTGCGTCAATATATTTATAGTTCATACCAAGACCAATACAGTAGGATTTATATTCTTCTAATTCTGAATGTGTTACAGACGCTTTGTTTTGATAAGCTAACAGCTGTATAAGTGGAATGTTTGAATTAAGACTATGAATCTTTTTTAAGCTTTCCTTACTAAATGACTGGATGATAACTTTTCCTTTTACAACCGTAGGATCTGTTAGCTGATAGTGATTGAGTATTTCTAACAGCTTTTCTTCCATTCCAGGATACTCTTCCGGTGATTTCGTTTCAATATAATAACGAGCATTCAGTCCAAATGTTTGAATCACTTCTTCAAGTGTCGGTACCTTAGTATTCTTAAACTCATCCTTTGCTAAGTTTGGATACTTTTTATTAAAAGAAATTCCAGCATCAAGCTTTTTTATTTCTTCTAATGTATAGTCTTTGATGGGACCATATCCATTTGTCGTTCGATTTAACGTTTCATCATGCATGGCAATCAACTGTCCATCTTTTGTCATTTGAAGGTCAATTTCGATATAATCCCCTTTTAGCTGTTGACCAAGTTCGTAAGCAGTAATCGTATGTTCTGGAGCATAAGCAGATGCTCCTCTATGAGCGATTGTTATAATGTTTTCCGCCTGATTACTAGCTTTTGTATACTTCGTTTCTATTGTTTGCTGAAATATGGTAATGCTTATTCCTATAAAAATACATATAGTTGTAACGATAAATAATTTTTTCATACTTTTTTAAGCTCCTAATCTAACTCTCTATTACTTATAGATTATAAGGTAGAATTTAAGCGCATATAAACATATCATTAAGAATTTATAACAAAACAATGCAGTCTACAAAATTAGTATAGACTGCATTCTATATGTTCTATTAGTTTATTCGCTTCTGTACTTCACTTACTCCCTTAATTGGTAAACATGCACCTACCACTGCAACCACGGCACAGCCGATAAACATAAAAGATAGCCCATAGCCAGCGACCAAGGATAGCGTACCAAAAACAATTAAATCTAAAACGGAATCTACAACAGATAATAATGAAATCGTCGTTGCACGTACATGCGACGGAATAATATCATTACTGAGTTGTGAATAAATTGGATATCTTATAGCGCCTACGAATCGCAATATGATAAACGCGCCTAAAACAATCCATAATGTGTCTCCAAAACATGCTGATAATAATAAACCGCCGACAGCCAAGGCTCCAGAAATGTTCATCAGTAATATGCGAGAGAATTTTTTCGTTAACCATCCTATAGAAATTGATGCAAAATAACCACCTATTGCTGCCAACGCATACAAGATACCAATTGCAAATACAGGCAT
Organism: Bacillus sp. DX4.1; assembly: GCF_030348195.1. Taxonomy (NCBI): domain Bacteria; kingdom Bacillati; phylum Bacillota; class Bacilli; order Caryophanales; family Bacillaceae; genus Bacillus; species Bacillus sp. DX4.1. Next base: position 2,645,593 of record NZ_JAUCFT010000008.1, read on the forward strand.
CCCCGCATTTTTTAAGAGTAGTTGGTCATAGTTATTAAAAACTGCACTCGCTGGAATAAATACAAGTGATACATTTAAAAACATAACAAGTAATTGCGGTGCTTTTCGGATTACTTGTATCCCTTCTATCACTTGTGAATAAGACGCTTCGCTATATGCAAAGACTGCTGAGGGATTCTTTATGAACAGGAGCAAAATTAATTCCACTAAGTGAAAAAGAAGTCCTAATGAAATTAATAATGTAAATTGTTCTTCCTTTAAGTCTTTAGCTAAATAAGAGCCGATAATAACAGCAATTAACATAGAAATAAAGCCTGCTGATTGGATTTTCCCCATCGCTTTATCCATAAGATGATGTTCGCCAGTTTCTTTTAATGATTCATAAATTAAAGCTTCATCAGCACCAGAGAAAAATGTAACTGATAAGCCATTTAGTAGGCTATATAAACAAAAAATCCATATATTGTCTGCGAAGAATAAAACAGAAATGCTTGCGATCTTTATGAAAGCACCTGTTAAAAATGAGATTTTCACCCCATACCGATCGGCAAAAACGCCTGCCGGTACTTCTCCAATCAGAACGGCTCCACTCCAGCACATTAATACAATGAAAATATTTGAGGTAGTTAATCCTCTTTCCACATAAAATAATGTCATAACTGCCTGTAAGAAACTAATTGTTCCAAAAAAATGCACCCAAAATAAAATAGAAATATTATGAGATGCAATCGTATGTTTTTTCAAACGTTCTCCTACTTTCCATCGTTCGTATTTTTCGTACTCGGAAGCAGGAGTGTTATGCTAGCTTAGTTGCTATTCACTCCTCTTCCTTTGTTTGGGAATGTTTTTAGCGTTTTTGACATGTTAATTCCTCCTTAAAAATAATTAAAATAATCATAACAAATATTCTTAATATTAACAAAATAATCTTATAATCCCGATAAGATTGTCGTAATGAGAAAAGTGGTATATAATAAGCAATAACATTACTAGTAATTATTTTAGGTATTCCTAGAATAAAGGAGCGATACATATGAAAATTACTATTTATTTCGGAAGTCATGAAGATCAAGATGTACGTACAATGGACTGTCATTTAGATGTAGAAGATGCAGAAGAACTTGGCTCTGTTTCTTAATATAAATTATTAATAAATCGGGTTGATTTCTCTTCCCTATCTTCTTGAAGACACCTTATAAAAGGTGTCTTTTTTATTGTTTTTTCGAGATAAATCCTTTACTTTAGGGCTATTGCGTAGTAAAATATAAATATACGAACAAATGTTCTTTTATTATTTTTGATTGGTATTTGAAAGGATGGTTTTACAATGGCTCAAAACAAACGCAGAGGAAGAAAAAAGCATACACCTACAATTTCAAATACAGGCTTTATCGGTTCTGTGTTTATTGATACATTGGAACTGCAAAAGAAATCTTATTATTTCGCTCGTAAAAAGCTACAAATTGTCCACCATGTATTAGATGGCCTTTCTGGCGCTACAAGTTCCTTATTCTCAGAACATAATATAGCCGCACATATGTCATGTGTGTATTTACATAAACAGAAGAAAATCGGGTTTGTCCTCTCAACAAAACCATTTGAACAAGCAGATGGCGTTGCTTATTTTAAAAATTACTTAATTGAAAAGAATTTCTACCATGATCATGATACAGAATATCAAGAAGTTTTTAATACGGGTTTTATCGGTGTTGTCTTCGCGGATTTATCTAGCATTGACCGTTTTAACTTTGATTTTGAAATGAGTATGTTATCGAAATTGATGAAAGATATGATTATTCCGGTGAAAGAACTCTTTTTACGTCATAATATCCCGGCTTATATCTCTACTTCTCATTTAGAAGAACAAAATAAATTAGGTTTTGTGTTGTCAGTGAAACCTTATGATGAACGTGCAGAAGCTGATTTGTACTTTGAGATGTATTTGAAAGAACGCGGTTTATTTATCGGGGATGAAGAAGAAGATATTGATAAAATTGTCATTCGAAAAAAAGTTGAAATGCTATAGAAAAAATGCAGGATACATTGCTATCCTGCATTTTTTATTTAAAGGTTTCATTGTCTAATATAACAACATAATCATTTGTCATATTAGCAGCCTCTTTTGTATAATCAACCAGTCGTTTTATATTATCACAGCAAAGCTTTGCTCCGAATACTAATAACGGTACACCAATAAAATCAATATGTAACCTTCTTGAAAATAAACCACCAAGTGTCATAGGGAGCGGAACTGTTGGGGACGTATTTGAAAAAATGATTTTTTCATTTCTTTGATACTGATGTTGAAGGATTTCTCCTAAGTTTTTCATAGCTGGTACGACTACTTTTGATGCCCCGTGCCCTACTGTGTATACTGGATTTCCTCCCTCGTCTCGTCCATGAAAAATAATTTTCCCCATATCAGAAGTTTTGAGTTTATTGAAATAGTCCACATTTAATATTTCTTCTTTTGTTAATTTTCGATCGGTCGGTAGTTTGTTTAAATGGTATGCTGCCGCTAATGAAGTCGTATGTGTTCCGCCAAAATCCGTGTATATATAAATCATCGTATCATCCCTTGTCTTTTTTGTTCAATGTTTATTAGTATCACCATTTCATTGTTTACTAATCAAAGTAACTTCCAATTAAATGTTGGTAATAGTAATATATATTCATTTCTTTATATACAATGCATACAAAATTAGATATGTTTTCCTGATGATAAAAGAAGAGTCAAACAAAAAAACGCCATTCTTTTGTATAATTCAACAAAAAATAGCGTTTTTCTTGTTGATGAGAAATGATTTCCCATCAATCTGATAGTGATATTGACACAAATTATTTTTAACTGGATAATGATAAATTAATCCTATTATATTGAAAGAGGATAAAATTTAACTGTCTCTTATTTATTTTGCCGCTTGAACAGATACCGGTTTCCAGCCCTTATTTTCTACCCAATCAATATGTACTGTATACTTTTTATTATTTTGCTTATCCCGTACATTACCGTAGGCTTTATTAGTCCCATTATTCCCAATAAAATCATAAATTAGTTGGCTTTCAGGAACATCCACCGCATAGGAAATTGCTTTTTTCATCTCACTCCAATCTGTTGTTCCTTCTTTAAATTTCATTTCAGGCTTTGCACCTTGTTCTGTACCAATTGGCTTCCATGAAGGATTCGTTTGAGTATTCTTTCCTGTATCTTCCGTATTTTCTTCCTTTTTATTTTCATTATTGTTTGTTTTTACTACTTCTGATTTGTTCTCCTGCTCTTCTAATTTTGTTCCGTCAGTCTCTTGTTTCTTTTGTTCTTGTATCTTTTGTTCTTGTATCTTTTGTTCTTGTATCTTTTGTTCTTGTATCTTTTGTTCTTGTATCTTTGCCGCTTCAGTCTCTTGTTTTTTTTGCTCTTCTAACCCTGTTGTCTCTGTTTTTTTATTTTTCTGCTCTTCTAATTTTGTTCCGTCAGTCTTTTCGTTATGATTTCCTTCCGATTTTGTCGTTTTTTTATCTTTAGATGCTAATTGAGACACCTTTATTTCTTGAGAACTCTCTTTTCCTTTTGTATTAGAAGTAAAAAATAGCTGATATGATATCATACTAACTGTCAATAATACAAAACTAAATCCAATATTGACTATACTGCGTTGACGACGCATTTGTTGTTTTTCTTGAAATCTATTTTCTTTTTCCATTCTTAAAACCTCCATGTGGATTTTTACATTGAACCTGTATATATCTTTTCTATAAACTCTAACTTCTGAATTAAATAATATAAAAATTAGGACTTAGGGTTCTACTCGGAAACACTTCACATATGTACGGTCTTTATTACCCTCCTTCATTTCCTAGATAAATCTATATTTTAGAAATATTTTATTTGTCTAAAATACTTGTATTAATAGGCATACTTTTCTATGTTACATTTTAATATTTAGAATTTCAATAATTAATTTGTATATTTTTAAGGGAATTAGCTGAGATGCGTGTAAAAATGGGCCATAGTCTAGTTTTTATTTCCAATATATATATTTTGGGGGACGGAAACGATTAGAGGAATGAGGGGAGATTCTGGCGTTTTATTACAAATAAAAGAGTAGAATTAACTTCTACTCTTTAGTAAATGATTGTAATGTTGTATTCCTTTGATTATTGAACGTAGAAAAAGACGTGCAATCTTAGCAGCACATCTTTTTTATTTTTCTACAATGAAGTTGTTTCACGCTTATTGCACAAACCTATGCTCATAACAAAAGTATTCATGGTTTCATATAGTTATACCAACAGATTATCTTCTATTACTTTCGTGATGTCTTTTGGACCAAGTCCTGTATTTGAAGGGATAACCAATTTAATTCCCAATGCAGGATATACGGATGAGCAAAAACTGACACCAGGATCATATCCCATAACGTGGTATTTGAAGATTTCTTTATTTCTTGTGCTTATCCATATTCCATAACCGTAATAATCATCATCTTTTACACAGATGTGTGGATGTAAAAGTATATTCGTATATTCTTCACTTAATAGTTTATGGCTAAATAGCCCGTCCCAAACTTTCATCATATCTTGTGCTGTGACAAATGCACCTCCATCAGCCCCACCTTTAATAGGTATGGAATATACATTCGTTCTCCAGGTTTGATTCCCTTCATTGTCTATATATCCATAAGCTGTATTTTGAGGAAGATTATCTAAAAAAAAGTATCCCGAATTTACCATGCCTATTGGTTTAAATACATGTGACTCTATATAATCTGTAAAACTAAGACCTGTATGCTGTTCTATGATTAATCCTAATACGATGAAACCTGCATTGTTATAATGAAATTTCCCCCCTGGTGCAAACATCATTTTACTGTTTTGAAATAAAGGTAAAAAGTCTTGTAAACTCTTTAAAAGATACATCGGTGTTTTTTTCCAAAGGTCTTCAAAATCATCCATGATGCTTTCATCAAAATAGTCCGGGATTCCAGAGCTATGTGTTAAAAGATGATGAATCGTTATGCTGTCATCAAAATTTGGGAATTCGATATCCAAACAGTCTTGTAGCCGAGTATTAAAAGATAATATGCCTTTTTCAACAAGCTGACAGATTCCAATCGCTGTAAATAATTTGCAACCGGATGCGATTCCAAATCGTGTATGAATATTATTTAACAGTTCTTCAGTTCTATTTGCGTACCCAAATGCTGATTCGAAAACAACTTCATTGCTGTCTTTCATCAATACTACACCTGAAAATTCTATCTTGCTGCTGATTTCTTTCACAATCTTGCTAATTTCTTTTCTCGTTTTTAACATGACATCATCCCCAGTTTTGTTTTTACAGAAAATTACATAACTTATACGTTTCTATATCGAAATGCAAACACCTTTATTTTTTTACTGTTCTTGACTCTATCCGTACATTTAATAAAGTTTTATAAAAATTTTATATTTCTTGTGAATCTACTATTACAGTTGAATAAAACTTCGCCTTCGATGGTAGTAAATTGAATGCACATAACACAATGGTTATTAGCATCATTGCCAATGCCCCTACAATAACAACAATTTGAATCGAGATCATTTGTGCCGCCACTCCAAAAATAATCGTTGCTATAATGGTTAAAATAGCCTCGAATAATTTATATACGCTCCCAACTCTCCCCATCACATCCACAGGAATATTGTTTTGGTAAAAGGTATAAAAACCTGTATTTGCAAAAGCAAGAGAGAAAGATAGAATAAAGAAGCCTGTAGCTGCCATGTAAAAGGTATTTGAAAAAGCATAAATCATATAACCTATTGAAATGAATAAAGATCCAATGCCAATTAAAAAAGAAGTCGCTAATTTTTTCGTGAAAATGGTATTAACAAGAGCTCCAACAACAATACCAGCTCCAGCAACACTTACAAGAAATCCATATTTACTATCTGATAAAGAGAGCACTTCTTTAGAAAAAGATAATTCAAGTGAGTCCATAGCTGTTGCTAATACCATCATTCCACTAAATAAAAAATAAATTAAAGCGATATACCCATATCGGCGACTAAAGTTAAAAACAATCCTCCAATCTTTTTCCAATAGATCAAGAGAAAGCTTGTTATTCGGTATATCCGTGAAACTTTGTTTTTCAAGGTTAGGCATAAGCATTGTTACGATTCCTGATAAAAACAAAGCAATAGCATTCATGTTTATCGCAAAATTTGGTGTTCCTATTATTAATAGTGTCCCTGCTATAGCTGGACCAATCAAGAAAGTACCTGAGCCAATTAAACTACGAAGTGAGTTAAAGCGTTGTCTTTGTGCAGATGGAATTAATTTTGTCATATACGTCATAGATGTCGGTTCATACATAGAACTAGCCATACTAATGAAAAAGACAAGCATGTAGATTAACCAAATAGAAGATAGAAATGGTAAAACAGCAATTAATATTGCCCGGCATATATCGAGATTAACCATTAAATTCCGTTTATTCAAACGGTCTATCATACTCCCTGCCCAAATATTTGTAAATAAGGTAGCCAACGGTTTAATTACATACAGAGCGGCTACTGCTAAAGGTGATCCACCCATGTTATATACCATTACATTAAGCGCAATTAAATAAATCCAAGCACCAAGATTTGCAACACCAATTCCGAACAATAGAAGAGCTGGATATTTCCAAGATTCTAATCTCTTTTTTACTTTCATTTGGTTTTCCCCTTTCATATTCTCGAAATTCTTAAGCACATTTATTTAAATTCTCTTTTTATACAACAAAAAAATCCCACCCCCAAGACTTAAAGTCTTAGGGACGAGATTTATCATCGCGGTGCCACCCTAGTTTATTAATATGTCACCATATTAACCTTATCAGGTACGGCATTACAATGAATGCTTATACCCTAGCTCTATAACGGGAGCTCCCGTCACACCATCCTCTTCTAAAAGGTTCCGATGTGATGCTCAGAGGCTTGGTTCAATAAAGAATTCTTGCTCCTTTTCAGCTACTGAAGCTCTCTGTAAAGAATTCATTTTATCTACTCTTCTCTTCATCGCATATGATTTTTTATATGTTATCATTGATTCCTATTATTGTAAATGTAATTAATTGCAATTTAAAGAAAAATTAGTTTTTTAAATTAAAATACGCTCACCTTTGTGAAAATTTTATATTTAGTAACCACTTTAATAGAAAATACATGAAATTATGTAAAACCTTAGGCTCATTTGCTTTATTACATTGAAATGAAAATTCATGTAAACTTATCGATATATTTTTTGATTTTTTAAATAATTACGGTATGTGAAATTAGCTATGTGTAGCTGGTTATAAAAAAGAACCTACGTTAAATCATAGGCTCTTCGCGGATAATGCATCGTATTCATCTAAGCTGTATGATTATACTTCGATAACAAAGGAATTCGTTTCGATACCAATGCGTAAATTCGAAATACAATTCGTGTTAGTGGTTCTAATTTATTTGTACATTGCATAACTAAACCGCATGTTATAAATGAAAGGAGCGCCCCACCGATTATATCTGCCGGATAATGGACACCAACGTAAATACGTGAAATCCCGACTAAAACAGCCCAAAGTAACGCGATATATTTTAATCGTTCGCCTCTCAATAACAGTGTAAATGCGATTGAAAATACGAGTACAGAATGATCACTTACAAATGATGAATCTGCTGCATGTGGTACTAATTGATGAACATGATAAGTTACAAATGGTCGTGCATGGTAATATACTGCATGAATCAAAACATTTAAAAGTAATGCACCCCCAATTGTAAGAACAGTGTATAAAACGGTGTATTGTTTTCGAATAGCTACTTCTTTTTTAGCGTTACTAAACCATAAAATAAGCATGAAAAGAATCGCTACATATGGTGCACTATTTGTAATTGTAATCATCAGCTTATCTAGAAATATAGAGGATCCTGCCAAACCGTTAATCCATTGAAATACTGTGTAGTTCATATTCATTCTCTCCTTATTTTCATTACATATGTGTGAAATGAGATGAAAATATTATCCTTTCATCGTTATACACCCTTTTATCTGTACTTGAAATATAAGTACAAGTTCTTTCGCTTTACACAGTATACAACAGTAATATGAGAAGTCCCTTAAACTTTTCTCATCTGTTTTTCATTTTCTTTTACAGCTATACTACATTCTTTATCCTATTTTGAGTCAAAAAACACATATAACACCGCTCAAAACAAAGAGCGGTGTTATACAATAGGTATTTTCATTTTTTATCGCATGATGTTATACATAACAAATTAGTAGCAATAAAGTTATTAAAAAATAATATTTCTATTCTATGTAAAGACCGATATTTCCAAATTGTTCGCCTTGATTCATTCTATTTAAAGCTTGAGCTGTTTCAGATAACGGATAAACTTTATCGATAACTGGTTTAATTGCATGCTGCTCCATAAAATGAATCATTTTATTAAATTCTTCACGACTGCCCATTGATGTCCCGAGAATACTAATTTGTTGATAAAAGAGAGCACGTAAAGGTAGTTCAATCGTACTTCCCGAACTTGCTCCAAAATTTACGATACGGCCATTCGGATTTAATATATCAAAATACTTCATGAACGTTGCAGGACCGATACTATCGAGAATGATATCGGCCCTTTCTCCCTGCATAATTTCCTCCCAATTACCATGACTATCAAACGCTCCATCAGCTCCGTATTTTATTGCTGTTTTTCTTTTCTCTTCCATTCGTGATGTAACACTTACTTTTGCACCGATTGCTTTCGCAAAAAATAAAGCATAAGTTGCTACGCCTCCGCCAATTCCAGGGATTAGAATATGTTCGCCCTTCTTCAGCTGTCCTTTCGTAAAAAGAGCTCTATAAGCTGTAAGAGCTGATAATGACAAAACACCTGCTTCTTCCCATGAAAGATAAGACGGCTTTTTCACTACATTTTTTGCTGGAACTATTACATATTCTGAGAATGTACCGTCTGATGGACCACCTAAAACTTGAGGAATCACCGGAAGATCATGTGCGAACTCCCAGTCAATACTTGGATTTATAATGACCTCTGAATTGATAGTAACGTTTGAAACACCTTCACCTACTTCTTCTATTATGCCTGCACCATCAGATCCAGGAATGAAAGTTGGATCTTCCTCCTTTCTATTATTCATAATAAATAAGTCACGATGATTTAATCCTGCGACTTTTAATTTCACCTTCACTTCACCATAACCAGGACTTTTGCTCGATACCTCTTCATATTTCAGTCCTTTTATACCCCTTTTACCATGATGTACGATTGCTTTCATAACATCGCCTCCTTATGATTCTAATGTACTAGAAATATCGAAATTTATAAAATAATTTGTCTTGTTGAAATATATAAATAAAAGCAGGAGATACAATTTGTACCTCCCGCTTTTATTTATCCCGCTATTTGCGGGCAGTAATACCCCAACTGATCAAAGCTTCACTTTATGTGAAACACAAGGAAATGATATCATAACTGCTGTACCTTCTTTTTCTTCACTTTCTAACATAATGTTGCCATTATATTTTTCTACAAGCCGTTTTGCGATGGAAAGTCCAAGTCCATTTCCTCCCTGTTTACGACTTCTTGCTTTATCTACTCTATAAAAACGATTCAATACATATGGTAAATCTGATTCTGGTATTCCGACACCATGATCTATTATGCGAATCATAATGTTTTCCTTTTGTATATGTGTTTGTATACAAATGTATTTGTCATTTTCTTTTGCATATTTAATTGCGTTATCAAGTAGGATCATAATAATTTGCTCTAAGTAAGACGCCGGTATAGAAACATACGCCTCTTCAGCATATAGTTGCATATCAAATTGAAATTCAGTTTGAAGAACTTCAAAGTTTTGGATTACTTGTTTTAACGCTGTATTTACATGAACCGGCTCAGTAGCTAGTGGATTCATTTGTTCAGATTCTGCCCGGGATAACTCTAATAATTCTGAGACTAACTCATTCAATCTATCCACCTCTTTCAAACTAGATTGAAGTGATTTTTGTAGAACAGCTGGATCATCCTTACCCCATCTGTTTAGCATAGATAAATGCCCTTGAATGATTGTAAGTGGTGTTCGAAGCTCATGTGATGCATCTTCAACAAACTGCTTTTGCTGGGAAAAAGATGTTTCTACATCATCCATTAACTCATTAAAAAGGATACCTAGTTTTGCAAGCTCATCATTATTTTCTCGTATTGGAACTCTTTCTTTTAACCCATTTTTTTTAATTCGATTCATCGTATCTGTTACATTCTGTACGCTCGATAGAAGTTGTTTGGCAATGATTGTTCCTCCTAAAAAGCTAAGCACAAGTCCACCAATTCCTGCCGCTATCATCACAACAAAGATAATTTTCAACAAATAATCGAACGTTTCCAAATTTTGACCAATTTCAATCGTTCCTGTAAAGGTTTTTGTTTGAATCGGCATTCGTTCAACTAAGATTCTATCTTCTAAATGTCTCTTTATGTCAGTTTCAGGTTGAGTGACATGCTTAGGAGAAGCCCACTTTGGATTAAAATCACGAGAAACTGAGACAATTGGTTTTCCATCTTTATCTAAAATTCGAATGAGTTGATGCTTATCATTCATATTATTAAGAAAATCTTTACTGTTTTCAAAAGTTTGTTTTGAAATATTTTCATTTTTATCATGAAAATATGCCACAATTTCTTTTGCTTGTCTGTTTATTTGTTTCTTTTCATAGTTAACTGTCCATTGATTAATCACAGCAAACTGTAAAATATTATATAAAGCGAATAATATAAATAATAACGTAGTTGACCAAAGCGTTAACTTCCATTTTATCGGAAGGTTTCGAATGCGATGTGCTATTTTTCTGATCATCTCATTACATATCCAACACCTCTAACGGTTTGAATATAATCCTCCTTATCTACACCGTGTAACTTATTTCGTAAATAACGAACATACACATCAACAATATTTGTTTCAACAATTGCATCGTATCCCCATACTTGCTCTAATAGTATATCTCGTGTGAGTACTCGGTTAATATTTCTCATAAACATTAGTAATAACTCAAATTCTGTGTTCGTTAATTCAATGATTTCCTCATCTTTTTTAAGTGTTCTTGATTCTACATGTAGCTGTAAATTTTTAAAAGTAAGCAAAAGTGTCGACTGATGTTCCTCTTTCTGTTCCCGTCTAAATATAACACGCATTCGTGCGAGTAGTTCTTCAATTGCAAACGGCTTTGGTAAATAATCATCAGCGCCACTGTCTAACCCTGTAACCCGATCCATAATACTATCGCGAGCTGTTAACATAATGATCGGTGTATTCTTTGTCACACGCAATCTACGACATACTTCAATTCCATTCAGTCCCGGTAACATTAAATCAAGGAGTATAATATCATAGTTCTTCTCACGAGCCGCTTCTAATCCTGTTCGCCCATCATATTGAACTTCTACTGTATATCCTTCATACTTTAATTCTAACTCTAAAAATTCAGCTAAGCTTTCTTCATCTTCTATTATTAATATATGATGCAATAATAATTCCCCCTATACCATCAGATGAATTATCAATCCTAATCCGAATAGAATCGCAATCATTTGATGAATTTTTCGATAGGATACCGATTTTTTTTGACTTTTAAACATTTGCAAAAGAATTCCAGCAACAGCTAACAATAATAAGCACACGAAAGTGAAAATACCGCTGTAAATACGAATGATAGGATGGCTTCCTTTTATGAAAAAGTAAATTCCATGTGTTGTTGTAACTGCCAGTACAGCGTATCCGATAAACGTATGATATTTTTTCAATACCATATACAATTCTTTCAAATACTTTGATCCGATTCTTTTATTTTTGTGCACATATAGCCAAGTATGACGTAAAAACCAAAGTGTTGCCGCTGCAATTGATCCATATTCACCAAGAGATCCTAAATCTTTATTGAGACTTTTCAATCCAATTTGGTCTCCTACCATAAAATTCACTAGTAATATTGTAACACTAAATGCAATTATACAAGCCCAAACTGTCTTTATACATACATGGAACACTTGATTTCCAGTCGTCTTCTCCATTTTGCATCTCTCTTTCTGTTTCTAAACATCAATGTATTTCAAATTGTAGCAATCAAAAAGAAAAAAAGAATGAAAGAAAGATTAAAATGAGATGAGAAATTATATATTCAAACAAAAAAGAAATAATGAGTGATCAAAGTCTCTTTTTTATTTGGTTGAATCCTGTTGTGATAATGCAATGATTTGTTGAATAAAAGGTGCCTTTTCATTTGTATACGCCACTCGATCAAATGGATATTTCGCGGCAAGCACTTGTTTTAATTGTCTATATTTTATCTGTGCCCATTCATTTGTTTTTATATAATCGCGAAATAATAAGTTGTTATTCCACTCTTCACTATTATAAATATAAACATGTAAATGATGGGTACCTGCTCTCCATTTCCCTTTTCTAAAAAAGCGTCGATTTGGTATATTTTTATGAAATACATGTTCATAACCTATCTTTTGTAACGGTTCAAGCCATTGTTCAACTTGTTTTAAGTCATCTACACCAATCATCATGTCGATAAGTGGTTTTGCTCCTAAACCTTCGACTGATGTACTTCCGATATGTTCAATTGCCACGATATCATTATTGAATAATGACATAAATTTCTCTTTCTCTTGAATGAATTCCGTATGCCAATTTGGATTATATGGTTCAATAATTATTTGTTTATCCATGTGTCTCTCCTTTTATCATTGAAAAATATATATCTATTTTACCGTTAACAGGTAATCTGTTTGACCAACTTTGTTAACATGTACAATTAATAGGTAGTCAACAGAAGGCGCATATAAATCTAAAGGGTTACTAGTTGCATGCAACACGCTAAGCAATTTTCTACATAAAGAGAGCCGTTTTTTCTACTCTAAGAAAAAACAGCTCTCTCATTATATATTAGCAACACTTTCTGGACTTCTATTTTATTTAATGTTCTTTATCTTTTCGAGACCATATCACAACAGGAATGAGCAATAAGGCTAAAGCCCCTCCAGCTAATGATAATGATGTATAACTTGAATTAGCTACCACCATGCCGGACATTGCTCCACCAGAAGCCCCTGCCAACGCAATAAAAACATCTACTTTCCCTTGTGTCTTTGCCCGTGTCGAAGGTTCTGTTGAATCAACAATTTGAGCAGTACCACTTATTAAACCAAAATTCCACCCTAATCCAAGTAAAGAAAGAGCAACGACCAGGAGTACTAAAGAATCGCTTGGTGCAATGGCAGCTAACACACCCGCAATAAGTAGTATAGCTCCGGACGCAATGCTCATTGCCGTTCGACCAAGCTTATCAACAAGGATTCCTGTAACGAGTGATGGAAGATACATTGCACCTACATGAAACCCGATGACAAGACCCACTTCACTTAATCCATGACCATGGTGTTCCATATGTACTGGAGTCATAGTCATAATAGCAACCATGACAACTTGAGTAAGTATCATAACGATTGCCCCAACTGTAACGCCTCTTTTATTTGTTATTGATTTCGTAGATATTGAATGCTCTTTATATTTATGTTCCTGTTTATATGTTTCTATCGTATTCGCTATAATTAATGGATCTGGACGAAGCATAACGAAAAGTACGAGACCTGCTAAAAAAAATGCGGCTCCTGATAATATGAACGGACCAGCAAGTTTAGGAATACCAATAGAAAGAGCAAAACTCCCCATTGTACCCACTAAGTTTGGTCCTGCAACCGCACCAAAGGTCGTCATAACCATTGTAATACTAATAGCAGTTGCCCGCTGCTTCTTATTCGCTAAGTCCGTACCGGCATAACGAGCTTGTAAATTTGTAGCTGTACCCGCACCATAAATCAGTAAGGAAGCAAGTAAGAGAATAATACTATTTGTTAAAGCGGCAATTACCACACCAATAGACCCAAGCCCTCCTACCATAAATCCTGTCGCGAGTCCTATCCGACGTCCATAACTTTGAGAAAGCCTTCCTACTATTAAAGCGGCTCCTGCAGACCCCATTGTAAATATAGCAGTTGGCAATCCTGCGAATGCATCTGTTCCAAGCATTTGCTGTGCAAGAAGTGCACCTACCGTAATTCCAGCAGCTAACCCCGCACCACCAAACATTTGTGAAATACTTACGATTACTAACGTCCGTTTATATAACATTTTTCGTTCTTCTACTGTATACATATGACTCCTTATTGAATCATCAGCTTTATCAAGCATTTTCACACCTTCTTTATGAAAAATTTCCTCTTTTTTAAATGTACTATGATTAATGTTTCGTATTCAATAGTTTTTCCATCCGTTCTTTTAGTTTTCAAAGAGAAAAACTCTCTACACCAAATTGATTATTTAAAATCAAACCATGTGTTCAAAGAGTTCCGTGTAATGCAGAGTATATTAATTGGCTAGTTTTTATCCCGCATTAACGGGCAGTAATACCCCCACCTCAAAGTTCTGCAAGGAGCAAAGAAGTTAGGTGGGGGATAAACTGTCCGTAAAATCCCGATTCGTTCAACTAATGATCAGTGGGGGATGAAGAAAACCCCCACTGATCAAAGTTTCACTTTATTACAATTCCATTTTTAGCTTTAATAGATTTTAGTTTAATTACTTTGGTTATGTTATTCACAAGAAAGAATAAAAACTAACTAAAAAAAGATTGCCCAAAATCTTTGATTTAGGACAGTCTTTTTCTTGGGCGCAAATATTTTTTATTTATAAAACTGAAGTTTTATAACTTATTCGCAAACCCTACATATCACATTGGAGATATAAAGTAATAAAACCTCCTAAGCAAAAAAGCACTTGCAAATCAAGCGTACTAAAGAAAAACGTTGATTTTACAAGTGCTTTTTTTATTTATAAAGAACGAATGAACCCGAACAACAGCGCTTTTTTTAGCGCCTGTTATTCGGGTTATGATTCAAAGTGATGGAGTTACTCTTTCTATTATTACTTACCTTCTAATTCTTTTTTAATACTTTCTAATGTCTTCCCTTTATACTTATCTTGCGGTTTTGGAGGATTCGTTGCAGTTTTATTCACCGCTAAGAAATTCTTTTCGATAAACGCAAAGTCTTTCATATCAACTGTACCATCAAAGTTGATGTCCGCGCTGCGTTTATTAGTTTTCCAGTTTTCTTCCATGAATACTACATCCATGATATCGATGACTTGGTCTCCGTTGACATCACCGGCTACTAACGCTGTACTAGCCTTCATATCATTTTCTCCTCGGATCGTTTCTCCATCTTGTTTAAAAACAGTAAATGGTCTGCTAGCTTCAAAGTGGCCAGGTACGTGAAGATGATACATAAGCTCTTCAGAAGTTACCGGTAACTTAGAAATAGTTGCATATAGATAGCCTGAACTATTCGTGACTGTGCCTTTATAGTGTTTGTTGTTCTTATCTGTAACAGTTACAGTTGCACCTGCTTTCGTATAATCTGTTGTTGTAGAAAGTCCTTCAGCTTGAGTTCCCACTAGTACTTCCGAAAATGTTGGGATTACATATGACTCAACAGATAGACTCGGAACAGAGATTGTTTCATGTTCAGTATTGATATACGATGATGTTAGGTTTTTCAGGTCTAGTTCACCATCATAATATCGGTTATCCTTCACTTTCAGTGTTACATCTACTGCTGGAATAGTCCCATCAATACCTTGGTCAGCATCCTTTACGGATACATGAATACTATGCTTTTTCAGTGTTTCGTTTCCTGATAATTCTTCATGTTTCAATTCTACATTTGCTTTTTTCTGAAGCTCTGGATGGACAGTTACACTTTCAATGTCAAAGTAATCATTCAGATAATCGAACGTAAACGTTTGTTCTTTTAGTTTATTAGCATTGTTCATTGTTAATGTGTAGGTAACCGATTCACCTAGTTTTGGTTCTTGCTTATTTGGTGTAGCCGCTACATATTGTGTACCCTTTTTTACAAAATAAGTTGTCGGCATTTTTGGATAATTTCCTGCTGTTGATACAGTATGACCATAGAAACGAACAGGAAGAATTGAGATGGATTCATCCATTGGTATTTCACTTGCAAACGTTCCATCTGGATTAAGAGAGATGTTACCGTTTGGCTTCCATTGCGGTAAATAAGCCATATCTGTTGGGCCCGGCTTAGGTTTGTTGTAATAATACACAACTTTATTGGCAGCTTGAGAAATATTGAAACCGGCAGTCTTCATATCATTAATACTCTCGTCGGAAATAGATCCTGAAACGGGAACCGTTTTTTGACCTGCTTCATACTCGTACACTCCGTGTGGAAGAGAAAGCTTAAATTCTGGTGCCGTATTATCTATAAATAGATACTCATCTTCTGATGTAATGGTTTTTCCTTGCTCAGTCGTCATAATGGCTCTTACCTTATAATTTCCATGTGGTATAAACTCTGCATTATCAGAAAAAGAAGAGTTTAAATATTCTGGATCAGTAGAAAATGGTTTATCTGGATCTCCAATAAACGGTGTATACATCCCAAATCCAAGAAGAGTATAATCTTGATTTCCATTCAAGTTTGAATTAAAGCCGAGAGACCCAACATATTTGTTTGTTTTGGCATCTACAAGCATGAAATCAACCCTCTTTGTATTCGACTTCACCTTTAAAGACGTATAGAGACCGTAAGTCGAAAATGGGTTTGGTGCTGATTGAGATGTCGTTGTTAGTGCCTTTGTTAGCACTGTGAAATTTTCAAATCCATCTTCTACATAATTGATACCAAATGGGACTTGATACGTTTCAGATGGATTGTCTTTGTTTGTATACACCACATATCCTTCATAGATTCCCTTTTCTGCTGTTTTTGGAATCAAAATCCCAAAGTTGGTCTTCTTTTCACTGCCGCCCTCGAGTGTAATTGAATGACTTGTCATCGCCTTTACGCCGTTTTTCTTTGCGTCCTTTGATCCCCTTGCATCTGTTTGGAATTCCACTTTTACATCAAATGTTTTCGTTGCTTTCCCTTTGTTGCTAAGCATCAAGGAGCGTATGTCTTTAATGTCCTCGCCTGTAGAAGAATGTGTGCCAAAGCTGATGCCACCTGTTTGCTCTTTGATAAGTTTTTCCTTGCCGTTTTCAATCATTGGTGTCTTGTCATTCACTGTAATTTTTACATCAGAATGGATAGCTTCATATGGATCGACGCGTCCTGCACCGACTTCAAATACGCTGTAAGGTTTGCTGAGTGGATCTGCTGTATTCATTAAAATAGTCTTCACATCTTCTGGCTGTAATTTAGGATTTGCTTGCAGTAAGAGTGCAGCGATACCGGCAACATGCGGGGATGCCATCGATGTTCCAGACATGCGCTGGTATGCATATTGATAATTGTCTTCTTTATCACGATTGATTACATCTGAAGCAACCGTAGAGAATACTGCTACACCTGGTGCTGTTACTTCTGGTTTGACATCAGAATTGACACGTGATGGTCCGCGAGAGCTAAAACCTGCCAATTGATCTCCTTCTGTTTTCGATTCTGTCATCTCTCCAAATGTGAAGTTTGTGTGCCCCTCTTCTACCTTTTGTTTCAAAGCTAACCCTTCTGCATTGGATAAAGAGAATGTCGGGATATAATCTATTCCCTCTGCTAAGTAAGCAGGAATATGCCCTTCTTCTGCCTTGTCATTGAATAAAAGTACCGCAGCTACACCATTTTTCTTGGCAAACTTAATTTTATCAGCCAATGCCATGTTATTCCCGCGACTCACTAAAGCAATCTTCCCTTTTACATCTTTCCCCGTAAAATCAGCCTCGCTGCCCATACCAGCATCGACAATCGGAAGCGTCTGGTCTTTTAGCTTCGTAATGTCATCTCCATACCCGAGTGCTAATAGACGTAAATCTGCAGATACTTTGTCTTGTCCCGCCGCAAGTGAGCCTTTATAGTTTACAAGTTTAATAGGAACATCGCTTGCCCCTACAGTGATCGCGAGTGCTGCTGCACCTGGAGATCCTAACGTGTACATTTTATCTCCTGTGTTTCCGGCAGATACTGCTGCTGTGACTCCGCTTAAAACGGCGTTATTTACAGCCATACTTGTGGGATACATCGGATTATTTAGGGCTGCACCGAGCGACAGATTGATAACGTCCATGCCATCTTCGACCGCTTTATCAATTCCGGCAATGACCCCTGAAGTGAATCCTGACCCATAAGGTCCTAGAACACGGTACGCGTGCAGTTCAGCGTCTGGAGCGACTCCAGTGGTTGCATGCTCACTAGCATTGGTTCCTTGTCCAGCAATCGTACCTGAGACATGTGTTCCGTGCGTGGTGTAATAAGTTGAGCCTGAGACTTCTGGCTTACCTGATTTTTCCCAATCCTCATACGTCGTTTCCATCGGATCTGTGTCATTATCGACAAAGTCATATCCACCTTTAAAAGCGGCTTTTAAATCTGGATGGTTATAGTCAATTCCTGTATCTATCACTCCTACTTTAATGCCTTTTCCTGTATATCCCTCTTGATGAAGCTTGTCCACTTGAAGGTAGGAGAGCTCATCTGCCATTCCCTTACTAAGGGTACCGATTGCAGGCTCTTCTTCTTTTACAGGCGGTTCAGCTTGTACCTGCACATCACTGTATACGGCTTTGACTTCCTTTGATTGTAAGAGGGATTGAACTTGGTTTGCCGGCAGCTTCATAGCGACACCATTGAAAGCGTTTTTATAAGAGTGTTTCACTTGGAAAGAAGGTGCTTTTTTCTCCCCTTTTGACGTAAAGATCGTTTTTAAATCTTTTTTAAAGGTATCATGGGAAGCATCTACTTGTTTTTTCGCTTCTGCGACAGACAATTTTTTTCCTTCTGCCGCTGCTTCTAATACAGCTACTTGATGTGGCCTTTGTTTAAATTCAACAATAACAGAAATTTCGTCTGTACTCTCCACATTTACCTCTGGTGCTAAATGCAAACCAGTTTCATTTATTGTTTGCAGCTTCGTAAGAGCTTCACGTTGTTCCGGAGTAAGATTAGCTAGTATTTCCTTTGGTGTTCCTTTCTCTTCTGCATGTGCAACCGCCGGAGAGAAAGAATTTGGTAAGAGTCCAGAGAATTGTGATAAAACGAGAGCGCTGGAAAGACCGATTACCGCAAATTGTTTTTTGATGTTGTTCATTCAATATACACCTACTTATTATTATATTTTTATAAATCTCTATAAACTTCTATAAATCCAACTAGAGTCTTTAACACGGTTACCGTCCTTCACTTCGGTATACTACTGAAAGTAGAACGAAAAAAGGAGTAGGTGGAGGTGTTGGGAAAATGTTGAAAATTTAATTTGGATTTATATACTGCCAAATCATAACGTTCATTCAGAAATCGCTTACATGAATTGAAGTGAATGCAGAGTCATAGAAGTTATTACCTCTTTTTGTTTGTACTTTTAATCCCATGAATCCTAAGAGCGCTGAAGGTATAGAAAACTATACGTATCATGTCATCGTATGTATTTGTTTTACGATCCGTTTGCGCACTGACAATTTTGACTTGCTCACCTACTAATCTCGTAACTTGATCTTCTACTTGTGATGAAGGTGAAATTTTACAATATTTTACTTACTTAATCTTTTAGCATGAAATAGTGCAGTTGACACGTTTGTTGATTCACAGCAAATGTAGCTATTATTGGTCATAATCTTCCAAATAAAACAAATAAAGCCGGTATAACAAATATTTCTACTTATTACTCATTTTTTCTAGTGTTTCTTTTTTAATCCTCCTTTCTTCGGAATTTAATGTCGAATTAATTATAATTATTCAGAAAATTACAATTTAAGTCAACCGTTTGTAGTACAATGTATGTTGGGAAAATTCTACGTTGTTTTGTAAGAGAAATATCTCAATTTGAACTTTTCGGTAATTCTGTATAACAAATCAAGTACGTGAAATTCAAACAAAGGTTGCAATATAAATTTTTTAAAAAAACCTTTTATATACAGTTTTTTTGAAAAATATATCTATTTTATCATTAACAGGTAATCTATATGACCCATTGGACAGGATTTTTATATAGTCATCACGAATATATTAGCGTTTAATTTATTTATATAAAATAGGAGGTATATAATGAGCGAATTTCTAGTCACACTTACTATTGATGATGTATCTTTCAAATTGAAAGAATACCAAGATTTTGAATGGCTTATTCGTCTTGGTAAGGTATTTTGTGTGTTTGACCAACAAGATTCAGGGAACATTTGCTTTGGAATTGAAAAAGATGGGGAGAAAAAGTTTGTCAAATATGCCGGTGCAAAAACGATGGAGTATTCAGGACAACCGCAAGATGCAATTGTGCGGTTACAAGAAGCGATTGTTCTCTATGAGGAATTAAAACATGAGAATTTAATAAAATTAATTGATCATTTTGACGTGGAACATGGCTATGTTGCAATTTTTGATTGGTTTGATGGTGAATGCCTTCATCCTCATTGGACTTTTCCACCACCAGCAAAATATAATCATCCAGATTCTCCGTTTTTCCGATATAAACAATTACCAATTGAATATCGCCTCGCTTCGCTAGATCGAATTTTTTCTTTCCATGTTTATATTGAAAAGAAAAATTATGTCGCTGTTGATTTTTACGATGGTAGCATCTTGTATAACTTTAATACAAATCGTACAAAAATATGTGATATAGACTTCTATCAGAAAAAAACATATATCAATACAATGGGAAGACTTTGGGGCTCCTCAAGATTTATGTCCCCAGAAGAATTTGAACTTGGTGCAGTCATAGATGAAAGAACAAATGTATTTAACATGGGGGCAATTGCATTTGGACTGTTAGGTGGCGAACTTGATCGTTCATTTTCAAAATGGGATGCAGGAAAAAAACTGTACGAAGTAGCCTCTCGCGCTGTAGAAAAAAATAGGAATCAACGTTATGCATCGGTTGCGGAATTTTACTTAGCATGGGAATCCGCCCGCAGCAACATACTGATTTCAAAGTAATAACCTTTATTAGCATAACAAGATAATTAATAGATGAAGAAATTTCGTTTTTTTTGTATAATACTTGTAGTATTGAAAATTATGATAATGAGGCATGCTAGATGAATTTTGTATACAGCGATCAAAACGTTTTAAATAATCTTCTTTACATTTTAAGTAGTATATTTGTCTATTATTTTATATATGACAATGGGGAATTGTTCAAAAAACACAAAAAGCTTCTAATGATTATTTGTACTAGTCTCCCTCTTATTTTATGTATGAAATTTCCTATTTACATTGATCTAGAGCGTATTCATGATTTGCGACAAATTCCATTTTTGATTGGGACACTTTATGGTGGTCCACTAATTGGGATTGTTTTATTGGGCATTATGTTACTTTTTCGGGTTATTTTTTATGGTGTCAACTTTTTAATAGTCATTGTCTACATAACGATGCTTATCGTCGCTGCTTTTTCTTCTTCTAAATTTAAAAATTTAAATAGAAGAAAAAAGCTTATCATGTCTATGCTTTTAACTGTTTTTCTTGGTTTACTGACAACTGTTATTATTGTCATCCTAGCAGATTTTCAAATTAATACCTCGTATATCATTGATTTTATTCTTCTCCCACCTATTGTGATGTTATTTGTCGTCTATATTATTGAAATTTTAAACGACGCAATTATGATGAGATCTAAATTAGTAAAAGTGGAGAAAATGGAGATTGTAAGTCAACTTGCTGCAAGTATTTCACATGAAGTGAAAAATCCATTAACTGTAGTGAAAGGGTTTACTCAGCTACTTAAAACACCTGATTTATCACAAGAGTCTAGAGAGCTATATATTAAACATATTATTGAAGAGCTGAACCATGCGCAGGCAATCATTGATGATTATTTAACATTTGCAAAACCGGCATCACAAAAAATCGATACTATTGTAATTGATCAAGAATTACGAAGAGTAATGAGTATGATGATGCCATTATGTAATATGAATTCGGTAAACATATCCGAAAATTTAGTAACAGGCAGTATCACTGGGAATACGCAACACTTTCATCAATGTTTTTTAAATCTAATAAAGAATAGTATTGAAGCAATGCCAACTGGTGGAATACTGAATATCAGTTCATCTATCAGTGAAAATAAAATCATCATTATGATTAAAGATAGTGGCATTGGTATGACCAAGGATCAAATAAATCGATTTGGCGAACCATATTTTAGTACGAAATCAAAAGGGACAGGCTTAGGTACTATGGTTGCGGTAAAAATCATTGAAACGATGAATGGGACATTGAATATAAAAAGTGTTGTGAGTAAAGGAACAACTTTAACAGTTACATTTCAACGAAGTAATGAGCAAGCTTAAGATTACATTTTCCCAGGAAAAAGGAAGAAGGAAAAGGCATCCAAATGGGTGCCTTTTATGTTTTTTGTAATTACTTAGTGCATTGAAATACAAGTAATAGAAGCTTGTACGGCCTTTAGTATCCGCCTCCACCCCAACAACTGCATCCAACAATGATTAACAGGATAAATAATACAACTAGTAGAGCGAACCCTCCACCAAAACTCATATTTTTTCCCCCTTTTTAGGAGTTCAAACTAATGGGTAATAGATATTTTTAACGGCTTCGTATTATATATTATGTTTGTATGTAATTTGTGAGCACGTCTTTTTGAAAATACAAAGGGTACTCATACGAGTGACCTATCGTTCATGTATATAAATCCATTTTGATTTTTCGACATATAAGCCGCGGCTATGGATAACAAAAGGTGACCTGCACTCGTTTTCTCTCTTTGTTTTCACTTGGTACGGGGCAGGAAAAGGATCTGACCGCTTCTATGCATGGCCAGATGCTCTCTTCCACCTAAAAGGAAGGGTTTTATGTCGGTTTTTTAATTTGTATTTATCCCGTATTAACGGGCAGTAAGACCCCCACCTCAAGATTCAGAGAGAAGCAAGGAAGATAGGTGGGGGATAACTGCCCGTAAAAGCCCGATTGGTTCAACTAACCATCAGTGGGGGATGAAGAAAACCCCCACTGATGGAAGTTTCACTTTATATAGATACAGAAACTGGGTTTTTAGAAAAAAGGAAAAGTAGATTTATTACACAAAGGATACCGTTTTTCTCGTTTTCTTATCCTAGTGAGCATGTACCGAGCCTTTTTACGATTTCAAAAAGGATACCAAAAATCTTGAAACATCGTTAGTTTTAAATAGATTGCAAGTAATAAAGTAATGATACCAATTAGAAGCACTATATAATCATTTTTCTTCGCCTTTGTTGCAAAATACCACGTTCGCTTTTCTTTTTTACCGAATCCTCGTAAATCCATTGCATTTGAAATGGTATCAATTCGATCTAATGAATGAATGACAAGTGGCCAAAAGATTGTTACCCTATTTTTAATACGTTGAAATAGTCTTGCTTCTCCTTTCTCAAACGGAACACCCCTTGCCTCTTGTGCATGCTTAATGAGTGTATATTCCTCTTGTATATTTGGAATATAACGAAGCGCAATATTAATCGCATAGGTAATCTTATACGGTAAGCCAATTTTATGAAGGCTGCTAGCAAACTGACTTGGATGTGTTGTATAGATGAAAATAAGTGTAAATGGCAATAATGTAAAATACTTTAATGATAGCGTAAGTGCATAAAAGAGTGTTTCGAATGTAATTGTTGCATACCCAATATAGAAAAAAGGTGTAATCGTTCCAGTTAACTCAGAACCATGCGTTGGCGTAATGAGTAAAATCATAATAGAATTTAGCATACTGAATGTAAAGATGACACTAAAAACAATTATTATTTTACGAATGGGAATTTTAGCGACAGCTAAGCCAATGCAACCGATAAGAAACAAAGATAGTAAAATACGAAAATCAAAAAATAAAAATGTGAGAATCATCCAAACCATAAATAATAGCAGTTTCATCGTACCATCCATTCGATGAAAATATGTATCATTTTCTATATAGAGTAAACCTAATTTACTCATAATCCCCCCTCCTCTTCGCTTCCATATACATTTGCACAAATACTTGCGGGAAAGGAATTTTGCTTAACCTGGCTAATGTTGTTAATGAGCTCTCTTGCAAGTTTGCTTGCTGTAAAACAGAGTGATTTGCGAGTACAACTGCGACAGTATCATCGACAAGTATTTCTCCATTGTGAAGTACAACGGCACGATCAGCGTATTCTAAAGCTAAATTCATATCATGTGTAATGAACATAAAGGAAATTCCTTGTGCTGCTAATTGTTGTATACAAGACATAAACTGTTTGTAGTGAAAATAATCTTGTCCTGCAGTTGGTTCATCTAAGATTACAAGCTTTGGATTATTAGTTAAAACCGCAGCAATTGTCAGCCTCTTTTTTTGTCCATAGCTTAGTGCTTGTACGGGCCAGTTACGAAATGGATATAATCCACAAATACGCAATGCATCTTCTACACGTTTTTGTATTTCATTTGGATGAAGCTTTTTAAGTTGTAATGAGAAGGCTGCTTCCTCCCAAACAGTAGACTGTGTAATCATATGATTCGGATTTTGCATGACGTATGAAATTGCTTCTCCTCGCTTACGAATCGACCATGGGATAATATTTTCACCGTCTAATACAATTTTTCCATTCTGTGCTTTTTGCATCCCGGTCAGAATTTGAGCAAGTGTGGATTTCCCTGCACCATTATGTCCTAATAATGCGAGAATTTCCCCCTCATATAAGGATAGTGATATATCTTTTAAAGCGAAATTTGTATATGGATATGAAAAAGAAAGATTCTTTACCTGACATACGATTTCTTTTTGTGTATGTTTTCTATAAGGAGGACACTTCCCCATCCACTGCGTTACTATGTCATTTAAATTTTCACAATTTATAGCTTCGATCGGATAAACTGGCTTATTCGAAAAAGGAAACTGCAAATTTTTAAGCGCTTCTACATATACAGGTTCTCTTAACCCTATTTTTTGTAGTATATCTGTCTGTAATATCTTTACTGGTGAATCAATCGCAACAATTCGTCCATTCTCTACTAAGATAATTTTATCTAGATCGAGTTTTAATATCTCTTCTATTCGATGCTCAATGATAACAATCGTTTTATTCGATTGTTGATGTATCTCTTGAATAAGTTCTACTGTTTTCAGGCTACTTGTAGGATCTAAATTGGCTAATGGTTCATCAAATAACAATACTTCAGCATCTGTCGTTAACAGCCCTGCCAGTGAGACAGTTTGTTTCTGTCCTCCAGATAATTGGTGAGGACTTTGTGAATGAAAGGGGTGCATCTGTACTTTATGTAAAGAATCCATAACAACTTCCTTCATTTTCTTCTGCTCTACACAATCATTTTCCATTGAAAAAGCAACATCTTCTCCTACTGTTAAACCAATAAATTGTGAATCTTGATCTTGTAAAATGGTTCCTACATGTTTACTTTGTTCAAAAATACTACCTTCCCGAGGATCTTTCCCACAAATTGAAAGGGTTCCTGTACTTGATCCTTCATAAGAAAAAGGGATCAGCCCATTGATACAATGAGCCAATGTTGATTTTCCAGATCCGCTTCGGCCAGCAATCAGTACTTTTTCCCCTGGATAAATATGAAACGTAATATCCTGCAAAGTTGGTTCTGTTACGTGTTGATATTGAAAGGTAAATTGTTCAAAAGAAATTATGGGTTTCATCGTAATATCCCTACTTTTCAATCTTTAATTGTGTATGTTTCTTATTGTTTTTTGCTAATCCAAGTGTAATTGGTAAACCAAGAAGTAAAAATACAAGAACATCTGCGATGGTTGCACCAAATACTTGAATGACAATTTTATCGAAAGGCTCTCCCATAACGGCAATATCGAAGGAACCTGCAAATATAATTGCAATGATAATACCTATTACACCTGTTATAGCAAAATACGAAACATCGCGATTTCGATATGTCCCATTTTTCACACTAAAATTTTCTCGCTTTTGAACAAGTCCCATAGTAAATCCAATAATACCAGAGCTTAGGACCCATCCCCACCAAATGCCCCAACCAGCAATGGTATCTGTTACTGTATGACCGATAAGTCCGATCAATAATCCTGCGAATGGACCAAAAACCGCCCCGAAAATGGTAAGTATTGCAAGCGCTGGTTTAATAAAAGTATTCGGAGCAATGGAAAATCCCCAAAGACCTAATACACCATAAATTGCAGAGCCAATACCGATTGCTACAACTAGTTTTGTAGATAATTTATTCATATGATTTCTCCTCTCATCCTATTTAGTTACTATTAGTCCTATATGCAAAAGAAAAATGAATTATACGTTCCCACTTCCTTTCTTTTTCAATAAACTGAAACTTTAATCAATGGGTATTTTCTTCATCCTCCTCTGATTATTAGCCCTTACCAATTAGGCTTTTACGGGCAGTTTATCCCCCGGCCTAACTTCTTGGCTTTCTGTCGAACTTGAGGTGCTCGTTCATGCGGGATAAAAAAATGACCTCTTATATAAGAGGTCATTTTTGTTTACGTGTATGATCCTCTTATCTTCCAAAAGACAATATGTCCTTTGCGGAATTAGCACCTTCCTACACATATAAATAGGGGTTGCTGAGGTTTCGCAGGGCCGTTCCCTCTACCTCTCTGGATAAGTATTCGTTTGTTTGTAATTTGTATTATTGCACCATTAACTAACAATTACAACATTTTTCTTAATATTTTTATTTTTATATAAAACGAGCAATTAAATCATTGTATTCTTATCGGAATTGTGTGATGATTAAATAACAAAAACAGTTATCGGGAGGAATGAAAATGAAAGTAATTGGACTAATTGGTGGATTAAGCTGGGAATCAACCTCTCTTTATTATAAACATATCAACACACTGACTCTGTCCCAGTATGATCATAATGCAAAACTTGTACTATATAGCATGGATTTTGGAGAAGTGACCACGTTATTACAAAATCATCAATATGAAGAAGTTCAAAACGAACTTGTTGCAGTAGCAAAGAAAGTAGAAAATTCCGGTGCCGATTGTATACTCATGTGTTCAAATACCGTACATCAATTTGCAGAAGAAGTACAACAAGCTGTATCTATTCCACTTCTCCATATTGGCGATGTGAGTGCAGAAGAAATTGTAGGGCACGATGTGAAACGAATAGGTCTTCTTGGGACAAAACAAACGATGGAACAAGACTTTTATAAAACTAGATTAGACAATTATGGAATTGAAACAATTATACCGCAAGGTGATGAACGGAAATTTATTCATCATGTGATTCTTCATGAGTTAAGTAAAGGCATACTTTCACAGCAATCAAAAGAACGATTCTTACAAATCATTGCAAAGCTCATTGAAAATGGCGCGGAAGGAATTTTATTAGGCTGCACAGAAATACCGCTACTTATTTCACAGAAGGACCTTTCTATCCCTGTATTTGATACTGCTTTTTTACATGCCAAAACTGCAGTGCAATTTGCTGGATAATAACTCATGTTTATGAGTTATTTTTTTATATGTTAAAATGCATAAATTTTTATATATAAAATCCTTTATAATACATTCAAACCTTCTACATTAATATTAAGTACCTCAAGAAAGGAAGTAATCATATGCAAATAGCAATTGAAGCTTTACAGTTTATTGGCGGAGTAATCCCATATGTAATAAAATTATTACAAGCATTATCTTAATCTTTTCGTATAGTATTAGACAATTATTTTTTTATAATCATATGTACAAAAACGATCCTCTAATTTTATAGAAGATCGTTTTTCCTTATGTTATTATGTTAATTTTTCATAAACAACATTTTTTCGTGTCTTACTTTCAGACTGCTAAGAGAGTGGGAAATAGAGTGTAACCATCGTACCCACTCCAACTTCACTCATAATACAGATTCTTCCTTGATGACTTTCAATAATTTTATAACTAAGCATAAGTCCGATTCCAGTTCCTTTTTCCTTTGTGCTGTAAAAAGGTTCACCCAGCCTTTTGATTCTCTCTTGCGGAATTCCTATCCCTTCATCAGCAATACAAATAATAACCTCATTGCTATCATCCTTTTTTACTGTAATAGCAATCTTACCACCATCTGGCATTGCTTCAATCGAGTTTTGCATAATATTAATAAATACTTGTTTTAATTGATTTTCATAGCAATCAATAAATAAATTCTGTGAATCTATTTGCAATTCAATTTGAATATTTGCCATGATAGCCTTTGGATTTATTAAAGAAACGACATTTTTTAATATTGAACAGAGGTTTTTCTTTTCATTTGGAATAACATCCGTCTTTGCGATTGATAAAAATTCATGAAGAATGGTTTCAATTCTTTCAATTTCTGAAAGCATGAGATCAAAATATTCTCCATGATCTTTCTTGTTTGTTTGAAATAATTGAATAAATCCTTTAATTACAGTAAGTGGATTTCGAACTTCATGAGCTACACCAGCAGCTAATTGCCCAATCGCCGCAAGTGTATCTGATTTATTAAGTAATTCCTCAGTCTTTTTCCGCTCTGTAATATCCCGGACAAGAATCATCACTTTATCTTTTAACAGCGGTAAACATCTAGCTTCAAAGAAACTAATACTACCCTTCATTGTTAGCGAGTATTCAACTATAACCATGGATTCCTTTTGCTGTACTTGTTTAATAGCGTCGATAAATTGCTCAGCTACTTGTGAAGGCAACACTTCATAAAACTTTTTCCCCATAAATAATTCTACAGGTACATAAAACTTATCTGTAGAACCAGCTTTATAATCTACAATTGTTCCATCACCATCTGTTAAGAAACATAAATCTGGGAGTGCTTGAAAAATGAGTTCTAATTCTGAGGATTGTTGCTTTAATTGCTGCTCTATCCCTTTTCGCTGTGTAATATCCACACCAACTGCCCAATAACTATAGTCACGAACTGGAGATTGTTCAGAGATATTCGACCACATAATCGTTTTGATTTCTCCATTTTTACAAGTAAGGTTCATTTCCCAATCCCGAAAGCTTCTCCCACGAATAGAAAATTTCTTTTGTATTTGTTTACGATATTTTTCATCAGGATATAACAGTTCTAGTGCCTTTGGATTCCCAATAATCTCTTCTGCTGTATAGCCAGTTACAAGCTCGCATTCACGATTCCATAAAATAAAATCACCATTTTTATCTAATGCGTCTACCATGATCGGCATCTTTTTTAATATCGTATGAAGTTGTTTTTCTTTTTGAAAGAGTATGTTGACATTTTGACTTTGCTGCTGAAGTTGATTCATTGCCCTATCGACAATGAGATTGGCAAGCTTTTCGAAGTATGTTTGACAAGCAATCACATTATTCTGTATTGGAGAGACAACAAATTTCCCTACATGTTGCTCCTTTAATACTATTGGAATTTCAATCTTTGTAAGTTGTATATTATCTTCTTGATTCATTCCAAATGAAAAAAGACATTCGTTATTATGATCAAGAAGTTGATGTGAAATGTTTGTTAATAAATAAAACTGTTCTGCCATGGTTGCTATTGTTTTCACATCAATAATTTCCATAAGCCGCGCATTCATTTTCTATCCACCTCTATATGTAAAATTAATACTAATTTTAAATCATGCTTCTCCATTATACGTATTATGACCTCATAGGTATAGAGGACGAACACAATTATTCAAATAAATTTTATTTTTCAGCAAAATTACACTATGTATCCACCATTAATCGTATATTCATAAAATATACACAAAATATTCAAAAATTTTATTTAATTCTCCCGATATTTTCTATATAATAAAAACTAATAAGGCTTCTATATATCTCATAGAACACCTTACCCCTAATAAAAAGTAAAAAGAATCCATAAAGGATTCTTTTTACTTTTTATTCCATTATATAATGATGCAGCGCATGTGCAACTCCATGCTCTTCGTTTGAAAGTGTTTCATAGCGACATATTTGCTTAATTTCTTCTACTGCATTGCCCATCGCAATCGATATATGTGCCTTCTCCATCATAGAAACATCATTAAGGCCATCACCGATTGCAACGGTATTTTCAACTGGGATGTTAAGATGTTTTGCTAATGTGTATAGGCCATTTCCCTTTTGAGCATCACGATGATTAATCTCTACGTTATGCCAATACGAAGCTGTAATAGCTAATTCCGCATTATGCTGAAACTGTTCTTTTAGCTTTTGTAATTTCTCGATATCATATGAGAACGGTAAAAGTTTATGAACATACAACGATTCTTCTAGTATCGGTTTACAGCTTTCTGTAGTGTGAAACGCAGTATGCTCTAGGTATAGTGCTGCGATATTTTCTAGTTCTTGTAGATCAATATCTTTATTCGAATTTTTAATTTCATCGATTTCAAGATACACACTTTCTTCACCATACTTTGGAACGTATACTCCTCTATCTGTATACAGTTGGTAATACATTCTATTTTCCTCTAGATACTCCACAATTTCGAATGCATGTGTGTTTTGAATTGGATATCTCTTCATCATTTGTTGATCTATAAAAATAAGAGCTCCATTTTCTGCGATAATCGGACATTGTAAATCAGCTTCTAGTAAAAGACGCTCGATATCTACAATGGAACGTCCTGTACAAATCGCCACAACATGCCCTTGCTCTTGGCATTTGCGGATTGCTGCCGCATTTTCTTTACTAATCATTTTATTTCCTGAAAGAAGAGTACCATCTAAATCAATTGCGATAAGTTTCATCATCCTGTCACCACTTTCTCTGTATAAACCCACGGTTCATTAGAAGTATAGATGAAAACAAGGTATCGTTTTCACACTTACTCCATTAAGTACCCTTTAGTTATAATTTATGAAAAGCGTTTCAGGTCAAGAAATATTTTCATCTCGTTCAAAATTCCCAGTTGAAATATGAACAATATATTACAAAAAGGAAGTTCTAATACATCCTTCTTATATATGAAAAAAGAACTATTAACAACTTGTCAAAAAGTCCCTCATAAACAATTCATGTCCATTCAAACTTTAGGTGAAACAACAGTTTTTGTTTCTGAAGTTGTTCAATATAGTAAATCCCGCATTGAACATGAGCTAGCTTGGATTTCAACACTTATGAAAAAAATATAAAAACTGACAAGAAAAGTAAAAAACACGGATGAAAATGAAATTTATTATCAATACTATAATTAATAAAAGGGCAACCACCATATGGTTACCCTTTATCGTTTAAGCTTCTGGTGTAAATGTTTTGCAATCTGTTTCTTCCGTTGTAGACGCATGCTTTCCTTTATGACTGACTACATAAATTGCATCTGCGTTACATTTGTTTCCATTGCCCCAATAGTGACAGTTGTTTACTTCACAAAGAACATCTTGTGCCATAAGTATCACACCTCCTTATTTCTTTAGCATTAACAGTTTTAGGAGGTATGATACTTCTATTTCTTATTTGTATCGATACTCCTCTTCCTAGCTATCATACAAAATTCAATAAAGAAAACAATTTTCCCCAATCTTTTTTTGTTATATACTTTTATTTATTATTTATTAAATAATAAAGGGGATTATATAATGAAGGATCCTTGGAATCCTACAAAAAAAGAAATCATTGAATGGGCTTATAAGGAACGTGCCTTTCTTCCTGAGCAAGACTGGGATTTAGCGATATGTACTAATTTTGTGGAAACTATATTGAATATTGCAAGTGATGAAAATTGTCCAAATCAAGATTTTTTTCTTCATTGTTTATATCTATTAGTTGGGGATGCTATACGTACACACGGAAATACATATAATATAGAATCTCTGCAAAATATCTTACAAAGTGCAGCAAATTCAACGAATACAGATATTTTAAAATGGGTAGAGCGCTCCCGGACTCTTCTATCTAGGCCAGAAACATTTTGCTATGATTTATGGTGCGATGGTGGCTTCGTTTTTAAAATTGATAAAAAATAAAAGAAGAGAACTAAGTCATCTAAAATTAGTCCTCTTTTTTGTATATTTTCTATTATTAAGATGATTTCACTTTTCGCAATGCTCCTATATCTCCACTTACAATTATATCAATACTTGCAGAAATTGTTTTAATATCAAAGTCCCACCATTTTATTTCTAACAGTTCATTTATGACATCATCCGGAAATCTTTTTTTAATCTCTATAGCAGGATTTCCTCCGACAATTGTATACGGAGGAACATCTTTTGTAATAACGGAATTAGCCGCAATAATAGCTCCGTCACCTATCGTTATTCCTGGCATAATCGTTGCATCCATACCAATCCAAACATCATTCCCAATTATGGTATCGCCTTTTAAAGGCAAATCAGAAAGTGAAGGAGTGTACTTTTCCCAGCCGTGGCCAAAAATATTGAATGGGTACGCTGTAAATCCGTCCATTCGATAGTTTGCACCATTCATAATAAACGTAACACCAGGTGCCACACAGCAAAATTTCCCCATTATGAATCGATTACCGATGACTTCATAATGATATAGAACTTGATTTTCGAATGTCTCTCCATGTTTTGAATCATAATAAGAATAATTGCCTACAATAATATTTGGCTTCGTAATTGTATTTTTAATAAAATGAACACTCTTATTTCCTTCTATCGGATATTTCACATTTGGATTAGGATTCATGCTGGATAGTACCTCTTTCATTTGAAGCAGCGGCAACTGGTTTTAGGTTATATATTGGCAAAATAAATAATAATCCAATAATAAATAGTAATGCTGTTCCTTCATACATTGTACTGAGTGAAAATGCTTCTTTTAATGAACCAGCTATACTCATCGTTAATACCATTGAGCCTGTAAATAAAGGACTCAAAATCCCATTTACCCGTCCGATAAAGTCTGTATCTGAGTTTTGAATAATAAGTGTATTTATCCCAATTTGGATACAAGGAAGAGCTAGACCACTGAAAAACTGAGCGATAAGTGTGATCCATAAATTTGTAGAGAATCCAATAATACTAATCCCAATAGCTTGTGCAAACATTCCTAGAATTAACATCTTTTGCGGAGCAACGTTTTTCGCAAATACCATTGCTAAAGCTCCACCAATAATCATTCCTGCACCATTTACAGTTAATAACCATTGTAAGCTTTCTTTCGATAAACCTAATTGTTCTGTCACGATAAAAATCCCTAGCGGTTGGATGAGACCGATGCCTAATCCTGCTGCCATAAAACATAGCCCAAGTAATGTTAATGTTTTCTTTGATTTAACATACCTTATACCGTCCGCCATTTCTTGCAATAAGCCAATTTTTTTCTTTTCTTCCTGTTCTTCTAGGTCTTTTGGAAGAAAGAGTAATACGAAAGCCGCAAGTAAAAATACACTACCTGTTACGACAATCGAAATATAAATTCCAAAGCTTTGAAACACAAACGTACCAAGTATAGGTCCTAACACCATAAATATTGCGAAAATCGTTTGATACAACGACATCCCTATTTGCATTTCCTCTGTAGACAAATGCTGTTTAAACAGTTTCATACCTGAAGGCTGTGAAAACTGTGAAAGTATCGCAGAAATAAGTGTAACGAAAAAAACCACTTTCCACGTTCCAAATATAAGTGTGAGCAATACCGCGAAGACTGATAATGAACTTAAAACCTCACACCAAATCATCGTCTTTTTCGGTCGCCACCTATCAGCAAATGTCCCACCAATAAAGGAAAAGATAAATATCGGTGCAAATTCAGCAACTGAAATCATGGAAATCGCGAATGGATCACCATTCGTCATTTCCATTACATAAAGTAGTACAGCAAAATTCCGAACCCAAATCCCTACCTGCAAGCATAATGCTGAAGCAAGAATTGCTTGCACAAATCGATTTTTTAATACTTCTGATACACTACTACTCTTTTGTTTCATTTCCACTTTCCCTGACATAAAAAGCCCCCTATTTTACATTCTGAACAGGAGGCAGCACAATCATATTAAAAAGACAGTATATTCGCAGCGCGAAGACACTTCTCTTTTACATAAAAATGTACAGACTAATCCTATTCAGAAGAATATTTCGTTTTATAACGAATGTCTCTTTGAAAATAGAATTAGTTAATCATTGGATGTCTTCACCCTTCCGTTTCGATTTTAAATTACACATACATACTCTATGTGAACAAAATAATATGTATGCATGTCTCAAATACCTATTCTAGAAAATTAACGGTAATTCCTCTAAAGAACGCATTAAATAATTGCCCTGCCATTTGATTTTTTCTCGCTCACCTTTTATTTGTACTGTAGGCATACGTCTTAGCAAAGTTGAAATTGCAATTTTCGCCTCTAAGCGTGCAAGTGGTGCTCCTAAACAAAAATGACTTCCATGACCAAAGGCAATGTGTCGATTATTTTCCCTTGTAATATCGAACATTTCTGGATTAACAAAGACATTCTCATCACGATTTGCTGAAGCTAATGAAATAATTATCACATCTCCTTTTTGAATTTCTTGATCATGAATAACGAAAGGTTCAGCTGCCCAGCGTGCAGTTGTAATTTCAACTGGAGAGTAATAGCGTAGTCCTTCTTCAATTGCTGAATCAATAAGCTCTGGTTTTTCTTTTAGTAATTGAAGCTGTTTTGGATTCTCAAGTAACGCCAATACTGTATTTGTAATAAGATTTACAGTTGTTTCATGTCCAGCTACAATGAGTAACATAATCATCGAATAAAGCTCTGGCGCACTTAACTTACTCCCTTCACTTTCTGCTTGAATTAATGCGCTAACTAAGTCTTCCTTCGGCTCCTTTCTTTTCATATCAACTAAATATTGAAGATATGTAATAAACTCAGATAATTTCACTTCATTTTCTTTTATCTCTTCAGGAGTTTCAGGTGAAGCAATTACCGCATGAGACCACACTCTAAATTTTTCTTGATCTTCTGTTGGTATACCAAGCATTTCACTAATGACATTGATTGGTAATGGGAATGCATAGTCGTTTACGAGGTTCATAGATTGTTGCTGCTGTACGTTATCTAATAAATAATCGGCAATCTTTTGAATGCGCCCTTCTAATTGCGAAATCATATGAGGTGTAAATGCTTTTTGAACAAGTAATCGTAACCGGCTATGATCAGGCGGATCTGAATTTAACATATGCTTCGTTAAATGATCTCCGTTTTCTATTGATAGAAATGGTTTGAGCTCATCTTTTGAAAATACATTTTCAGGATTTTTCTTTAAGCGGGAATCTTTTAATAGTGGTAATGCATCTTCGTATCTTGTTATGAGCCATTCTGTACCCAGTTCACCCTTATATACAAACAAAATAGGTTGCAATTCACGTGATTTCTTATAAATCTCATAAGCATCTTCTTTAAACGACGCAGAAGCTAACTGAATACCACCTTCTATTTCTCGGCCAACTTTGTTTTTTAAAGACATTGCACTCCCTCACTCTCATCTATTTGTGGAAATCACTTCCATACATGCATTATAATGCAATTAAAATGAGAAAATTGTAAATATTTCGTTGTGATCTTACTTTATATATTGAAAAATAATAACGCGATGCACATTTTCAAAAAACAGCAGGAAAGTAGAAAAATATATTTTCTACTCTCCTGCTTAAACTTGAAAAAAACCTCAATCATAGGTGGAAAATTCTTTTTGTTCGTTGGGTTTGTTTCTAGGCAAAACACATAAAATTACTGATTTGTTGGTATCTATAACTTACTTTCCGGCGACGCCCGCCTTGCCAAGTGTATCCAGATACTCCATTTCTTCTAACTTCAGTTGGAAAAAACCATAAATCTCTTCCAAAAGGTCCTGGTCGATGTAAACGTAAGTATCCCCATCTCCCTAAACAGTTACACATCAACGCTCTCGTATTGCCACTTGGTATAGGGGTAGCGAATGTTGATGGTAACGACGGAGCATGTGATGGAGGGGGTGATGTTGGAGCATCTTCAGCATCGTCAGGTCGATATTCTTCATGCTCAGTTTCTCTTATTTCACTAGATGATTCATACCCAGGATGTTGTGGGTTATAATATGGTGTTTGACCATAACCTACTCCTGGATATATTGGTTGATTATACATATAAAAGATCACCTTCTTCTTATTTATAACTTCAAAACATTAATATGTGATATCTCTCTTATAGGAAGCTTATGTATAGCCCAAATTCTTCTTTCTTAATTTCGTTTATACAAATAATTTGTTTTATAAAACAAATTAGAATATGTGAATGATCCTTTTGACTAACAATTCGCGAAACAAATATAGCCCTTATTTTTGAGAAGCCTTCCTTCAAAAATAAGAGCTATATAAAAATCTATTTTGATTTTTCGACATATAAGCCACGGCTATGGATAACAAAAGGTGACCTGCCGTCGTTTTCTCTCTTTGTTTTCACTTGGCATGGGACAGGAAAAGGATCTGACCGCTTCTATGCATAGCCGGATGCTCTCTCCCACCTAAAAAGAAGGGTTTATGTCGTTTTTTTAATTTTCATTTATATATTTAGTAGTATAAATATATAATTTCATTAAAATCTATCGGTTTATTTTTCTAAATCCTATCATTATTTATTCAACTTGACACTATAATAGCGCATCGCTTTTAATGTACCTTCCATTTCAAAAACACCTTGCTGGATTAACATACGTAATCGGTATTCGATAAAGTCATCACCGATGTATTGCTCTCCATTACCAAGTACCTCACCAACTAATCTTGCTGATTTGTAGAAAGTATCTTCAGTTTTTTCTAACTCAAGTTTTGTTGCACATTCAATAATGAAAGAGTCCAAGTAATCTTCTTGTACAGAATGAACTTTATTATCTTTCCAAATTCGTAATAAGTCCGTAGTTTCGGAGAATGTTTCCCATTCTTTTTCAAGTTTTTTTCGCGCCTTTTCGGTTAATAATGAGCCTTTTCCATACTTTTCGCGAATAACCGCTAGCTTCTCTGGCGGTAATTCTCCTGTTGCACGAAAGCTATAATCTTTTGAAAACAACTCTTTATGAGCTTCTGACGTATTAATTACACGGATATTATTTTGTTCTTGTAACTGCGCAAGTGTAAAACAAAGTCCGATATGTTCATGGGCATTGTCTGCCTTCCAGATTGTAATTGGGATATCTTTCGGGATGGATTGTAATTGTTCCATTGTTTCTAAAAAGCTTGGTAAATACTCTTCTTCAAAATAAAGATCATAAGAATTTAAATTTCTCGATAACCATTGTTGGCGTGCTGCTTGTCCAGATTGCAAGTCCAATTGATGAATTGGACCGATAGAGAAAGCATCTGAGAATGAAATAACATACTCTTGACGTAAACCTGCCTGGCTGAGCATGTGCTTTAAACAACCTGCTGGCGAGTCACCGAATGCAATATGTACATGCTTACTGTCTTTAATATTTAGTTTTGGTTTTTGCGATTCAATCAATTGCTTTGGTATTTCTGCTAACATCTTGATTGTTTCTTCATCTATATTATTTTCAATTAATTCAAATTGGAGTAGAATGTGATGGAGTAACGATTTCGCCTCATCTTCTAGCATATTATCAATTACTTTACTTAATTTGTCAGTCATGTATTTCCCTCTCATTTCTTTACTAATGTAATTTATAGTGTACCATATATTACTTACCCTGCTACATTTTAAAAACATACTCTTAGCCTAGCTCTATACTCACTAAAAGAAATGAAAAAGATACCAAACTATACAGTATGGTATTATCCCCTTTAAATAGACGGAAAAAAGAGTCCACTTGGTATGATGGACTCAGTACTGTTTATCAATTAACTATATGTTAAAAAGCAAGGCTACCTTAAAGTAGCCACTATTTAAAACTATTCTCCATTTATATTAATAAAACGTCACTTATTTTTGGTTAATCATTTCAAATACTTGTTGTACGTCTTTGTCACCGCGCCCTGATAAATTGACAATAATATTTTGATCGTTTGGTAAGGTTGCAGCTAACTTTATCGCATATGCTACTGCATGAGAACTTTCTAATGCAGGAATAATACCTTCAACACGAGACAATTTATGAAAAGCTTCCATCGCTTCATCATCAGTAATGGCCACATATTGTGCACGTCCAGTTTCTTTATAATAACTATGCTCTGGTCCGACACCTTGGTAGTCTAGTCCTGCAGCAATAGAGTGTGCCTCTGCAATTTCTCCATTTTCGTCTTTCATCATATAGCACTTAAATCCGTGGATGATACCAGGCTCTCCTGCTGTAAGAGGCGCTGCATGCATACCTGTTTCAATCCCTTTACCACCTGGTTCAACACCTACCATTTTTACTTCTTTATCGTTATAAAATGGAGCAAATAATCCAATTGCATTACTCCCTCCACCTACACAAGCAACCAAATAGTCAGGTAGACGTTGTTCTTTTTCAATGTGTTGTGCTCTTGCTTCTCTTCCAATTACAGCTTGGAAATGACGAACAATCGTTGGATACGGATGTGGTCCCAGTGCAGAACCTAATAAATAAAATGTGCCTTCATAGTTTTGAGCGTAATCTTCAAGTGCCGCATCTACTGCTTCTTTAAGAGTACGTCCCCCTTCTTGAACAGCAATTACCTTCGCTCCTAGTAATTCCATACGAAATACATTTAATTGTTGACGTTCTGTATCCATTCCACCCATATAAATCGTACAATCTATTCCGAACATCGCACATGCGGTAGCCGTAGCAACCCCATGTTGCCCTGCTCCTGTTTCTGCAATGATACGTTTTGCTCCCATTCTCTTGGCAAGCAAAATTTGCCCCAATACATTGTTAATTTTATGAGCTCCTGTATGATTAAGATCTTCTCTTTTTAGGTAGATTTTTGCACCACCTATCTCTTCACTCAAACGCTTCGCATAATACAATGGATTTGGACGCCCTACATATTCTTTAAGATAGTATTCATATTCTTCTATAAACTCTTGATCATCTTTGTATTGATTAAATGCGCTCTCCAAGTGAAGTAAAGCCTCTTGGAGTTGTTCTGGTACAAAACTACCCCCAAATTCTCCAAAATATCCATTTTCCGCTTGTAATAAATTCATGTTAATTCCTCCTTGTAATTTTTAAATATTGAATGAAAAAAGTAAAAAAATGCAAAAAGCCCCCTACATGCATAAAGCATGTAGAGGGCGATATATACGATTATACCGTGGTGCCACCTCTTTTAGTTCCTTGTCACATAGACGAAGAACCCTCTCGTTTTTGGATACGGAATAATACATTCGATATCCTCATCCTTGTAACGGCGGAACCCGGGTCGCATACTCCTAACGTTTCAGCGTACCTCTCCTAAGTCCATTCAGCATAATCTATCGTACTGGGTCGCACCAATTCCAGCTCTCTGAAACGCATCAATTATACCTACTCTTCTTAGTCAACGATTTTTTATTATGAAGATTTAAGTATGATATTACATAACTATTTTTATTTTGTCAATAATAAAAAATTAAAAGTTTTAAACATCATTCCAGCGAGTTACTAAAGACAATATGGGCATGTTCTGTCTAAAAGGTAATGAATATGTTTAATACTTCTTCTCTTTTTTCAGTAACATATATTATAATGCGATTCATTTTCTTGTAGCAGTTAAAAGAGCATTACGGTATGCTGTGGGGGTTATACCAATTCGTGACTTAAACACTTTACTAAATTGACCACTCCCACGGCTGAAGCCATGGGATTCTTTTTCGCAAACATCTCACTTACTATGTTCCAAAGAAACAAGCAGAGGCGAGACTTGGGCGAACAACTCTCGATAGAAAAACACGCTAACAAGAGGGCAAGGTCTGTGCCAACTACGCCATCCGACAGGCGATACTTTTTTTCAAAAACCTTTTATACCAAACTGGTTGTTTATATACAACCGATACGATTGGTTGTACGTCCATCTCATGCAATTTACGCGCAATGTTTTGTGCGCCATTTACATCTCTATGGATTTCTGTTTTGTGAACAGAACATGTAAAACGACGTCCGTTTGCTTTGTGTCTCCCGCCACAAAACGGACAGTCTTGTGACGTATAGACTTCTTCTGTTTCTTCCACTTTGATACCTTTTAGCTTTGCTTTATACGTTAACTTTTGTTTGATCTTGCCTTGATTCCAAAGCGATAATTGTTGTCTTCTTTTTTTGTTGTTTTTTTGTTTCTTTTTTACATCTTGTTTTGTGTTTTTTTCAATTCCTGCTACATTTCCAATCACAAAATGTGTCACTTGTTCTTGTTCTAGAAATTGAACTACTTCTTTTGTTGTTTTATGTTCTAAATGTTCCATTTGATTTTTACTTTTTTGACGGATTCGATTTCGTGCTGTTTTGTATTTTTTCCATTGACGAGAACCTTTTTTACACCGAGACATTTTTTTACTCAGGTCTGCTAATGCTTTGGCGCGAAATTGTGAAATACTACGTATGGCTCTTCCAGAAACTAATAAGGCTTTGTCCTTTGTTGCGACCGTTACTGCATGGATTTCACCTAGATCTCCGCCCGCAACTTTTTTCTTATACTGAGATATATCTTTTTCTGAAACAGCAACTGAATAACAAAACCAATACGCACCGTTACGCCAAACAATCTCTGCATAATTACAATCTTTTACATCATCGATTGCTAAGTTTGGGATGGATACCGCATTGTTTTTCTTTGCAATCGATTCGTTCCAATTTTTCTTCTTCTTTTTTGTTAATAAATTAACAAGGTTAACTTCATACTTCACACGTTTAATTTGAATTGTCGTATCTGTGATTTTCATACTTGCCTTTTTTAACGGAATACAATAATAATATTTTTTTCGCCATGGATACTTTGCTTTTTTATCCGTTTTTCTTAATTTGCGAATCGTTTCATATTTGTCCGCAATTGCCTGTACAGTTTGAGAATGTAGGTTGTACGTTTGTTTGCGAACAGCTTGGATTTCAGACTTACTTAACCATTTTTTCCACGTGAAATAATAGCTCGTCGCTTCACGAACAATATCATTCCAAACCGTAGCTGTTTCTCTTTGCATGTTACGAAGTTCTTCGTATAATTCTTTTTCAAATGGAATTTGAAACGCATGTGTGACAAACATATTGCATCCTCCTTTCTTCTTGATTTTTCCTTACGTTCAATATAACAAATACATGTGTCTTTTTATATTCGCTTTCATCCCACGGCTGAAGCACATGGGCTTTCCCGCTCATAAATTCTGTAATCATTAAAATCTATTGCTTCAAATTTCTTAAGGTTTAGCATTTGCCTAAGTTTCATATAAACTTCCCTCATTTTAAATAATAGATTTATGTATTAACTCCATAATCTCTTAACTTTAATTAAACTTTCATTTTTAAACTCTAATCTATAAATATCAGGCTTTGATGTACTTTTCCAGAAATCATATCCATAACGATCATCGAAGTAATTCATAATTATTGTCATAATGTTCCCATGTGTTCCAATAACAATATTCTTTCCTTCATAATCTTTTAACAAATTCTTGATGATTGGGATTGATCTAGCTTGCCTGGTTCAAGACTTTCAATTTCAGGAAATAGCCCATGATTTGTTGCGATTAAGTAGTCTAGTTTTGCTTTTTTTACTGCTTTAACTCCGTCATACGTTCCAACTAAAGCTGCCTCTCCATTTGCATCCGCTAAAAGTAAAT
This sequence comes from Bacillus sp. DX4.1, assembly GCF_030348195.1. Taxonomy (NCBI): domain Bacteria; kingdom Bacillati; phylum Bacillota; class Bacilli; order Caryophanales; family Bacillaceae; genus Bacillus; species Bacillus sp. DX4.1. Next base: position 2,687,275 of record NZ_JAUCFT010000008.1, read on the forward strand.
TCATATTCGTTCCCACAGGCATGTTTTTCACAGCATAAACGGCTTCCTCAATATTTTTGAGTGAATAAATGATAGTTTTTTTAATTAATGAGGATTAAAGCATGAACAAGTTGTGATTAGAAACTTAATGTAAACTAGTTTTATACAAATTTGCATGTATTGTTTATTATTTTCGGTTCTGATGCAAAACTTCAAGATATTTGTACCAGAACCTATTAGAGAATACAGACCGACCAAATATTTCCTAAAAGATTCGTAGATGGCTTGTTTTGAATAGCATGCTAGCTACTGAAAATCACTGACCAATAACGCCTTCCATCTTGTGATACAGCAGTCCCCACACCGAAGCGATTAAAATTTGAGTTCAAAATGTTCTCTCTGTGCCCATAGGTGCTGATATTCATCCACCAGTTCACTGCTTCGGAAACAGTTCCAGGTTGCCCGCAATAAATAATCCAACCGAAATTCGCTGCTGTAATACCTGCATTCTTTAACATGGTACCCTCGTCTCCACCAAAGGTAGGACTATAATGTTCAGCAGGACAACGCCCAATAGTAGCCATGTCCCTTGCTTTTGCATAGGCTACATTAGTTAAACGTTGATCTATAGATAAACCATGTTTCCCAGCTTTTTGTCTTTCACTATTAATACTGTTTATCATTTGCCGTTCATTCATAAAAAGGATATAATATGGTTTTGGAATTATCCCATAAGGGCTTTGTCTTCTATACATCTCACATGCAGGGGCGCATTCATAAGAATACCCTCCTCCAGCTTGGCAATCTGACATACATTGGTCATAGGTATAACTCGAAGGTACTGTTGCCATAGATGCTTGAGTTATTCCATAAGGTACTGCTGACATAGGTGCTTGATTTAGTCCATAGGGTACTGTTGCTATAGGTGCTTGGGATGTTCCATAAGGTACTGTATACCAAGAGTGTGTTTTATACTTCTTACACATATGATTACATTCATAATAATCCCCTCCATCAGATCCGTATTGGCAATTAAACATACATTGGTCATACGTATAATATGGTTGATACAAAGACAATCACTCCTTATCTTAATCTTAGCTTTTTAGCTATTATATTTAGCTGGTTACTTTTTGAGCGATTGTCCCTGTATAATTGGGTGAACTGCCAAACAAAAAGACGAATTTCCTACGTTAGAGAATCGCCCAGGAACGAAATGAAATTTAGTTTTATGTATAGTTGTCCTTTTACCTCGGTAAAAGTCACGACATCGCCATCTTAAACCTGTTCATTTTAACATCAATTCCCAGTAAATTAGGAATTGTATTCATCAAATTACCTAAAGTAAAAAGATATCTTTGTTAACCTCATCTATGACATTCTTATTGAAAGTGTCCGCGCTGCTACATCAAATAAATAGTCATTATTTTTGTGCTTAATTTCTTCTATTAACTTCTCCACCGGAACTGCCCTCACAAACAACCGTCCCGCATAATCTGTCCCAGGTAGCAATTCAATTACTTCCTCTTTCGCATCCTCCCCAGTATATCGTGGATACAAAATCATCGCTCGATAAGGTTTATTTTCTTTCTGTAGAAACTGTCCATAAAATGCTAATTGATAAATGTCGCTATTAGACACTTTCTTGTTTCCATAATTTTTATATTTTGTATCTATTACTAGAGCTGGCTCATTTGGTGTTTCTATAATGATGTCTGGCTTTATGTTATGATAGCTTGTTTCATTTGATATCATTGCTTTTTTAAAAAACTTTTGTAAGTGTACTTTCGTAGTTGGTGGTGTATATTGTTCTAGCCATTTCCCTACGAATGCTTCAAATAGCTCATTCATATCAATGAAAAAAGAGAAATGACTGTCACTGGAAAATTGGTACATTTGGTTTGTATATTGCTGTTGCCAAATGTAATAACCAAGTTTATGGGCATACTCATAATGCTGGTTTAATCGATTGTATGTAAACCTTGGCCATTCTGTATGATGAAATAAATCTGTGAGATTAGTAAACTCATGAAGTAATTGTTGTACACGCCTTGCTGTTGATTTTGTTAAAGGTAAACGACGTGCTACTTCTAGTACGCTTCTTAACACTTGGTTATCAAGAATGTTTGTTTCCAGTTCATCGTAATGACAATATATCTTAGTTGGTCTGCTGTAATTCAACTGTAATTGCTTCCGCATGTTAAGTCTGCCGCGCAGTACATTTAAGTTATTTTCTTCATTGATATATTCTTTTGTTACTCCACGCTCTAAAATCATTTCAACTTGCTTAATGTAAAGACGTACAAGCAATTCATATAATGATTCTGCATCATGTCCTCCTTTTGTATCATGTTCGATACTAAGTGGAATGTCTTCTGTAAATAAAACCATTTGAATGACGTCATGAAACCCATTATGAAATTTAGGTTTCACGACGATGCGGCATGAATCAAGTTCCAGTACACCAACTGAACTAAAAAATTCAAATCGAATCTCTTGTTTTAGCTCATACCAATTTAAAATTGGTGCACGTGAAGTAGCTTGAATATACGATACTCCTTTTTCAAATCACACATTGCAATGCAGTAAAAAAATTCATTGTAGTGTACAAATGCGTAAGGAGAGATAATCCTTTCCTTTATCTCACCGGTTGATACTGTATGATATGTAATTTTCACTTTTCTTTTATTATGTAGTGCGGATAGTAATTTTATATATTTATGATTTTCATTCAATACTTCATTATTAGGAATAGAGCGATTCACAAAATAAACATGTTTATCATAATCATCTTCCATTTTCTTTACTGCTTTTAATTTGTCCATGGCTTGTTTTAAATTACTCGAATGAACCTTACTTCCTTTTGAACGAATATGATCAACGGCAAACCCTAAAGCTTCTAATTCTTCTAAAGATAGATTTTTAACTGGAAACATCGTATGTTTTGATATAGAATATCCACCATTTCGGCCTTGTGTACTTTCAATCATAATACCTGCTTTTTCAAGATTATTTTTATAAAGTTGAATCATTCTTTCTTTGACTTCTAATTCTTCAGCCAATTCTCGAATTTTCATTTTCCCTCTTGCTTGTAATAATTCAATCATTCTTAAGCAGTTAATTAATTTACTCATAGTAGTCCTTTCTTATCGTTAATCACATATTTTCTTCTATATGAAACTTTCGATAATTAAGATATTTAATATGTTAATTATTATACAGCGAAAAAACCCGTAATGCCCCTTCAATTGCATGAAGGGCATTGCGGGTTTAGATGCTTGCACAAGAATATTCTCTATGCATTATGACGGGTTTTTCTTCGTTCCATTCTTGTTTGGCCTTGTGTTGTTCCAGTTTGGTTATGCTGCTCTATATGATCAGTTGTTGTTCTTTCTTCACGATTTGGTTCATACGTACGCATTTCTTTTGATTTGGAAGATTTTCTACCAAATTTTATCATCTTAATTTTAAATTTCGGAAGACTCGGAATACGAATTTTAAATTTAGGTTTGATTCGTTTCTTGTTTTGTTTAAATAGGTTTGTTTTTTCTTGTTTTTCGTTACGATTCCCACGATGTAGTGCATTTGCAAGTAAACCTCCAAGTAAACAGCCCGCTACTAAAATGAGTAAATATAAACGTTCTGTTGTCAGTAAGTTCATGACACGGCCAAGAACTGTTAATGATTGGATTTGTTTTATATCCCACAATAAAGCTCCCCATAATGAGAGTAAACCTAAAGTAATCGCATACGTGCGGAATCGGAATAATAACGGAATCACAGCAATACATGCAGCAATTTTTGCATTTGCTATTAAAGAGCTAGTTGTTACGTATTGATTCCAAATTGCCAGCAAGAATGTGATAAATATAGTATAAGCCATCCAACTAAATATTCGTGAGTGCATTCGTTTTGCATAATAACTTCCCAAACTAGTTAAAAACAATAATCCGCCTATAAACAATGACAATTCTAGAGGGATTTGTTTCATAATACCTGCAATTGGGAACAGGCAGCTGAGCACCATTAACAGCACATCAAGTTTCTTCACAATTCTCCATCCCTTTCAGCTTTCTTTCTAGCTTCTATATATTAAAGCAAATTTTGTTGTTTTTCTACCTATCATTTTCCTTGCTTCTAAAAAAATCATAGCATACAGGTATTTTGCATCAAATTATAACATTCTTAAAAAATATCTTAATCCTACTAGTGCTGAAAAGTAAACAAAAAAACAAAACTATAATTGACAATAGATAACTACATTTGGATACAGAAATGACAAATCCCGCTCTTTATAAATCAGCGGGATTTTCAAATTATTGTATTAGAAAAATTACATATTATGCAATTTAAAAAGCATTATCCTTTTATATCATTTACTTGAGCCATCTCTATAATTCTCTCAAGCTGTTCCCTCACATCTACATTACAAATACCACCGTGATAACAAATAACGGTTTCAATATCAAGCTCTAAAAACTTTTTCAGTGAATGGAAGGCTGTTTCCATATCGGGGGTTGTTTGCGGTACAGGTCCTCGTAAGTTCCCATCTACACATATCATCGCATCTCCTGCGATTAGTGTTTTGCTATTTTCGATATACAAGCTAATGTGCCCAGGAGCATGTCCTGGTGTGAAAACAACTTGAATCCCGCCGCAAAATGGTAGCTTTTGTCCATCTTCTAATGTTTGGTTCACTTTCGCTGTAGGAGGATTTTTATATAAAAATTGCATAGGCTTAGGAAGTGCCATCCACTGTTCATTACTCATTTGATTTGGATCAGTTTTCATGAGATGTAATACACCTTCAATATAAGGTTTATCAAGTTCGTGTGCGTACACCTCAATAGGATGATTTGATTCTGCTTGTATTTCAGGTAGACTTCCGATATGATCTAAATCTTGGTGCGTTACAATGACTGCTTGCAATCGATCAAAAGGTACTCCGGCATCATTCATAACGCTGCGGATTTGTTCCAATTGTCCTGGCATACCCGTATCAATTAAGATGGCTGTTTCTTCATCCCATATAAGCGTTGGGTTTAAAACGAAACCTTGAATTTGTAATTCCAGCATAGCTAGTCCGTTTGAAATCTTCATTCCTATCATCCTCCTCAATACTTACTTGCATATTAGTCATTACATGATACTTATTCAGTTGTATCACGCTCGTAAGCATCGAGTCAACATTAAAATATTCTATTATAACACAAATAAAATATTTTGTCAATAGTTATTTATTTTTGTTTTGTAAGAGCTACCATCCCAGCTGTATACACTCATACGGGTAATTACGAATATATTCTCTTCAATGCATCTGATACAGCCTTTTAATAAAAATTTTATATATCTTTTCGATACAGATTAATCACATCTTTTAAGGCTGCCGCCGCTGCTCCTCTTGGATTTGATGCCCCACCAATTGACGTAACATTGCCCATCGTATCTGTTTGAAAAGTTACTCCTTTTTCTGTCCCAGTAACGCTAGCAAGCGGATGATTATTGTCAATTTCACATGGACTTACTTCTAATTGTATGTTTCCAGAAGTATCTTTGTATGCTTTCGCCATAAGTTTTAGCGATTTACCCTTTTCTTTTGCGGTTTGTATATCATGCTTTGTAATACTCTCGATTCCTTTTACAGTTATTTGGTCCAGTGAATATTCTACGCCAAACAAACTATTCGCTAGCAATAATAGTTTACAAGCGCTATCCATTCCGCTCACATCTAATGACGGATTTGTTTCAGCAATTCCTTTTCGCTGCGCTTGTTGCAATGCTTGTTGGAACGTTAAATCTTCTTTATACATTTTTGTAAGGATGTAATTCGTAGTTCCATTTAAAACACCTTCAATTTTTTCAATCTGACATCCCGCTAAACTAAATTGACCGATATCTAATGTAGGTAATGCCGCTGCTGTTGCACCGCTATAACGAATGCGAACGTTTGCTAATTTTGCTGCTTCTTTTATTTCCTTCCATGTAGTTACAAGTGCCCCTTTAGAAATAGCCACCACGTCCATGTGATTTTGAATTGCGGTTTCAATATATCGTTTCCCGGGTTCTCCATGTTGAATATTCGTAGGAGTGGATTCTATTAATACATCTCCAGTTAGATAATCTTCTCCTCTATCCATTGGATAACTTTCTATATATTTTACTAATGCATGCGAACCCGTACCATACATTAGTAACTCATCTATATGTAAACCATTCTCGTTATATATTCTTACTGTTCGTCCTATAATCCCAGTAATTACGAGATCTATTCCGTATACTTCTTTTATGTATATACCTTTCTCATGTACCAATCTCACAAATTCTTTTCCAACAGTGCCATAGCCCGATAATATCACTTTGATTCTCATATCATCACCTCAAATATTATGCTATTTATTTTTGAATCCATATGTTTATCTTAGTACTCTTTTTGTGACATTTCACTATTTTTCAAAACTAAAAATCAGAAAGAATGATCTGGTTCATCAACTAAAAAATCCCTCCATTTAAAAAATGGGAGGGATTTTTGCGATTTGCAAAATCAACATGCATCTATTTATTTCGGTAAGTTTGCTAGTCTTTCAGCAACTGTTCGATAAAAAGCATGAATATCAGAAAATCCTAATGAATCAGAGACACTCAGTCCAACCATATCAAGATGATCCCAGTTTTGTTTTGTTTCTATATGGTTCCATTTTCCCGCTTGAGGTGCACCATTATAATTTATAACCTCATCAGTTGATGGCCCTATCATAGAGTTTGTATTTACGACTCCATCATTTTGCCACCAAGACGAATCAATTACTGGTCGATTTTCTTCATATCTTGCATATGAACCTAGAAAAATAGCATTTCCCATTAATGTTTTATTCATTGTTACGTGCGGAAGATGTAGACCTGTAATAGGTGTCGCTTTTGTCGCATGCCCACTATAGGAGAAATAATATACATCCGGTTGTGCTTTTACCCATTCGTTTAATTCCTTCGCTCCATCTGTACTTAGGTCCCATTGACTTATATCTTTTGTCCCTTTCCAAACTGAGCTGTTTAACACACGGTTTGAATATTGAAGAAACGATTCTCCCGCTTTCTTTTTAATTCCCCATTGATCTAGTTTAAAGTCATATAGTGATAGATTATTATTTTCTCCCATACCAGCAGTTGCGACAAGTAATTGCTTAACAGATGGTAGAAGTAAACTTCCATCTGCAAGAGTAGTCCCATTATGCGGTGTTGCCAATGTTGTTACACTATGCACGTAAGACTTTCCTCCCTGGAACAACGGAGAAATTTGCACATCGGCATGTTGTTTTGCATAGTTTCTTTCTTCTTGACTACCTTCTTTCAATAATTGGACAAGTGTACGTATCGTTTGTCCGCCCATACTATGTCCTACCAAATGAACCTTATTTGTTTCACTCCAATTTGGAGCAAATCCTGTATATGTTCTACCATATCGATCATGTCCATGTTTTGCAGCATGTTCCGCTCCATAGTCAACTGTCCCCCCATTGATTTGTGTGTATAACTCACATGCACGATCCCAGTTACTAGATAACGGTCCAACAGCTGCCGTATGTACATTATATCCATCTTTCTTTAAATTCTCTTGAATATCGTGAACGCCACCCCAATATTTCACACCTAACAATTCATCTCGTCCCCAACCTGTAAATCCATGAACAAGAATAATAGGATTATTATTGCTCTTTCCTTCTTCTGCATGTACCGGTGATGAAACCATTGCACATGAAACAGTAAAAAATAAAATCAAAAATCCCCCAAACAATCTTCTCATTTTACATCCCCTTTCTTTTTCTCCCCCTAATAAAACGCTTTCAATTCTCCCTTCTTTTATGCGATAGAAAAAAAGACCCAAAATATACACCTATGCAATACGCAAAGGTTATACAATGTGGATCTCCAGTTCTCTATCACAGTTATTAACTTAAACATACTGTAAACTATTTTATTTTAATTGTCACTAAATTATGAAATATTGCATAATTCGTTCGTTTTATTGACAATCGGGTACACTTTATAAACTTTCATCTCTTTATTTCTTATCTTCAAAAGTTACAAACTTAACTGATATTAACTTATCAAAATCTTTTACTTGTTTCTTCATTTTTAAGTATTCATTTACAACAGTATTATCTGTTGACATAGTCGGCTTTTGGTCTCCTAATGACTTTTTTAGATCAATCAATTGCAGATTCGTTTCATCAGCTTGTATCGCCTTATATTCATTGTTTTCTGTAACAATAAGATACCATTCTGAATCATAATCACGTGAACTTCCAAGCCAAGAATTACTATCATATGTAACAGGTATTGTCTTGCCGTTTAAATCAATACTTGTTATATGACTTTCGTCTTCATATGCAAATAGCAGTGAACTCCCTTTTGGTATTTTTGGTAATTTCGCTAATGGCGTAGAATCCATATTACCGTTCACATCATCACGTTTGTGAAAGATTTTTGATTTTATCAAAGCTTGAGCTGTTGATTCGTCTAAAATAAGCACTTTTTTCTCGTTAAATTTTCCTATTTTTACTCGAAACATGTCTTTTTCTTTTATATTTTCTTTATAACGATCAAAAATCGATAATGCATATTGTTCATCCCCAATAATAAATATCCCGTTCACTGGCTGTGTACGCTGCTTCGATTTTGAACATGCACTCAAGCTTACAAGAACGAGTGCACTTATAATAAAAATAGTTAATAACTTTTTCATTACGGCTCCTTTCTTTCCCGCGAAATAGGGAGCAATACTCCCCCATTACAAAATGAATTTGAAATAAAGAAGTAAGTTGAAGGATATACTCCCTATGATGAGCATTCTCATTTGTTATTGATAACACCAACCATTTCTTTACTGATCGATTGTCGTATAAAGTCTCTGCAGATAACGCCAACGGGTTATAAAGAAATACAAGATTTGTATACATAAGAACGAAATGAGAATGACAATTGAACTATTTAAAATAGAAAAGTCAACTAATTGTTGTAGTGCAATATATGCTACTGTTGTATGAATGATCGCAACGATAATCGGCAAAAAGAACATGATAAACAATTGTCTTGTTACAATTCTTTTTAGCTCTCGCTTACTTAATCCAATCTTGGAAATCATTTTATATTGCTGCTGATCTCGATCTAAATCTGTGTATAAACGGAAATAAATAAAGCTTGCCGCAAATGTGAAAAAAACAATTCCAACAAGAACACTTACCATAAGTAACAAACCATTCATTTGTTTCGCTTGTAGCCATTGTAGTGTTAAAGCTTGGAAATAGTACTTGCCATCTGGATTATTGTTATCAAGTATAGTATTCAATCGATTTGAAATCTCTTTTGTCTGTATCCAGTCTTCCACTACAAATCCGTAAATACGATTTTTTTCTGTATAAATAGGATCGTCCGCAGGAATGATTGTTGACATTTTATCATAGACACTATCTTTTACAGCAATAAGAATACCTCCTACATCATGTGGTAAAACAAGATTCTGCATTGCTTTTTTCACACGGAATGTTTGAATCCAATCTCCGTGGATTATCTCTATTTTATTTTTAAACTGCCCTTCTTTAAATTCTTGTTGCTGAGATATCCAAGCTGGGACAAGTAGTATTTCATCTTCTTTTCCCAAAGTCTCCATTTCGTAACCGAGAGCTTTTGCAAGTTCGTTATATTCACTTAATTTCATGACAGAAATTCCGTTCTCTGTCAACATAGGTGAGGCCGAAGCGTATTTATAATCAATTTTCTCATGATCAAGTTGCTTTTGAATCTCAGAAATATGTTGCTTTTCAAGCTTGTTTCCATGAAAGCTCATATATGTAAACGTGTAAGGATTTGTCATTCTTACTAGTTCTCTATTACCCAGCGCAAAGCTAGTTCCAATTGCAGTAAATGATACAGCAGAAATAATTGATACAATAAAAAACATTACAGCGTTGTCTTTCATACGGTATATGAGTTCTGAAAACGTCAAAATATTTGTTTTACTTAAGAATACACGTTCTCTCATTTTTAGGATACGCAATAAAAAGACACTGCATTGCGTATAGAGAAAATATGTACCTATGATAACCAATAACACACCTAATGCTGGGTAAAGTATAGAAATGATTCTCCGAAATACAAAGTAAAGTACGACACCGTATCCTGATCCAATACTAACCAATGAGAGAATTGATAACAATATAGAAGCTTTCGGTTCTGGTTTTGGTTTTTCTTCTGCTTGTATAAGTTCAACAAGCTCGTTCACTTTAATCGTTTTCATAATAAAAAGGGAAACGATTAAAAACAAGATAAGAAATGCGGTAACTGTTAATAGTACTGATTGAATTGGAATATAAAAAGGTAATCCCTTTGGAATCATTAAAATACTCGCACTAATCAGCAACACTAATTTTGCAAATATAAGACCGATGATAATCCCTATAAAGATTGAAGAGATGCCAATTAACATATTTTCAATCAGCACTAACTTCTTCAATTGTTTCATCGACATTCCTTGTATCATTAATATGCCAAATTCTTTTTTACGCGTTTTTAAAAATGAGCTAACAGAATATAGGATAAAGAAAAATGAAAAAATGAAAATTAAACCTTGTGAGATTCTAAATCCTATTGTGCCAAGTTCACTTATCGTTTCACTTGTCGATTTTAGCTCACCAGCTAAATCAGGATGAAATAATAAAAGTGCATACGTGAAAAAAATCATAATGGAAAATGTACTACTCAAAAAATGAGCGGCATACGTTCGTTTATTTCGAAAAATATTATTGAATGCGAATTGACGAAAAGTCATGCCTTTTCCCTCCTAACAACGAGAGAACATCCATAATTTTTTGATAAAAAGCTTCTCTACTATCGCCGCGATATATTTCATTATATAACTGACCATCTTTAATAAAAATGACACGATTACAGTAACTTGCTGCATATGGATCATGCGTCACAAGCATAATTGTCGTTCTCTCTTCTTTATTAAGCGCCGCTAACATTTCCATCACATCGTTTGAAGATTTAGAGTCTAAGTTCCCAGTCGGTTCATCTGCTAATACGAGTTGAGGTTTATGAATAATCGCACGTGCAATTGCTGTACGCTGCGCTTGCCCCCCTGATATTTCGAATGTTCGTTTGCTTAAAATGTCAGTAATACCTAACTTTTCCGCTACTTCTTCCACCCTCTTATTCATTTCCTTTACCGAAATACCATCTAACGTCATCGGTAACACTATATTTTCTTTCACTGTAAGCGTACTTAAAAGATTAAAAGATTGAAAAACGAATCCTAATTGCTGACGGCGAAATAACGCTAGTTTTTCAGATGATAACTGAAAAGGGTTTGTACCATTTATTAAAATTTCACCTGACGTTGGTGAATCTATTGTCGATACCATATTTAACAGCGTTGTTTTTCCGCTACCTGACGGACCCATAATACCAACAAATTCTCCCTCTTGAATAGATAAATCAATATCGGTAAGAGCTTTATAAGGAACTTTCCCTTTATATACTTTACTAATGCCTTTCGCATGTAATATTTCCATGTCTATTCTCCCTTCATGTATACTTCTTACTATGAAGTGTAAAGTAGTTTTCTTACATCTCATATTGAATCGTCTTTCATTTCCCTTACAACTTTGTAAGATTTCTGAAAAAAGCCGATGAAATGTACTGTTTCATCGGCTTTTCTTATGAGATATGAAAAATAATCCGTACAAGCGTGCCTTTCCTTACTTCCGATTGTAATTCAATTCCATGCCCTAAATGTTTTACAATTTCATGTGTAAGATATAATCCCATACCAGTAGATTCTTTAAAATCTCTACCATTTTCACCAGTGAAAAACGGCTGAAAGACACGCGGTACATCCTGTTTCGGGATACCAACGCCATAATCTCTCACTTCTAAAATAATTGCTTTCTCTTCTTCATAAGCTGTAATAATAATTTTTTCTCTACTACCTGCTGAATACTTAATCGCATTAGATATAAGTTGACCAACTAAAAATCGGAGCCACTTCGCATCACTTTCTACTACGATTTCTTTATCAATTTTGACTTCAGGATATACAAAATTACGGATAAAAAAGCGTTTGTGATCAAGTACAGCTTCGTTTACTAATTTATGTAGTTGTACTCTTTCCACATGAAAATCTTGTGTGAATGTTTCTAAACGAGCTACATATAAAGCCATTTCTAACCCTTTTTTTAGTTTGTCTGCCTCTTCGCTAATACTTTCAAAACGAGGATCTACCTCGTCTTGCGTAATTAATTCAATAACGGATAGAGGTGTTTTCATTTGATGAACCCATTGATTCATGAAAGTGAAGTGTTCATCATTTTTTCGCAATTGCAATTGCAGTTGCGTTTGATAGTGACGATATTGCACTTCTAATAAATCATGTAGAGTTGTTGATAAAGCCGCAAAATCAGATTTCTGTACGGATTCATCTAAAGATTGCATCGGATTTGATAACCGCTCATAAAAAGAGCGATGGGTAAAATAACGATATAATAAATACACAATAAAAAAACATATTCCGAGAAACATAGCGTAAAGTGCAGTTGCGACATGATGATACCCATCAAACCAATATACAAGAAAAATCGCAAGCAACTGTAAAACTGTAAAACAAATAAGTGGAATATGATCACGCAAAAATAACTTCATCATTTCTTCCCACCATTATTCCATGTAATATGTAAACGGTAACCTACGCTGCGAATTGTTTCAATTGCATTTTTTATTCCTAATGCTTGTAATTTTTTTCGTACACGTGTTGTATTCACACTTAACGTATTATCATCAACATAGGATTCACTGTCCCACAGTTTATTTAACAATACTTCTCTACTTACAACACGTGGATAATTTTTCAGAAGCACATCTAGTAAGATTGCTTCGTTTCTTGTTATATCGACTTCTTGACCACGTAATTGAAGCACAAGTCTTTCTGGATATAAGTTAAGCCCATGCTGTTCAATCATGCGCTCTTCTATTTTCGGAGCATAGTCTCCATACGCTCGCCTTAGTTGGCTCCGAATTTTCGCCATCACAACTTCATAATGAAACGGTTTTGGTATATAATCGTCCCCACCGTTCTCTAAAGCCATAACTTGATCCATCGTTCCTTCACGTGCCGAAATAAATAAAATTGGACACGTAGAAACAGCTCGAATCTGCCTACACCAATAATATCCATCAAAACTTGGTAGATTAATATCTAATAACACTAAGCTTGGTTGTTCTTCTAAAAAAGTATCGAATACACGCTCGAAATCAGAAATAGTGACGCTTTGATACCCATATTTTTGAACGCATGATGATAATAATTCCGCAATTTTCGGATCATCTTCCACGATCATAATCTTTACCATTTTATAGCCCCTTTTATTTAAAAGTTCTCATCAACAACTATGCAACACTTATACTACCATATTCTTCAATAGTTCACATACCATAGAAAAGAGATGGTTTTTTTAATAAAAAGCATCTCTTTAGGTTCAAGCCCATATACAAGTAACATTAAAATCCTTTTATTCTAAAAAAAACTTTATTTAAAAAAAGAAATTGAATATGCAATATTGCATATTATTTATAAAGTCACACTTGTAAAAGCACTACGCTACCTTTTCAACATAAGATTAGCTATAATACACCTCTAGAAAGGCGGAAAAACGATGGCACTCATTCCTTATAACGAAAGTGATGTCGATGTGTTAGCACGTTTAATTCGTGCTGAGGCTGAAGGTGAAGGTCGACAGGGTGAACAGCTTGTTGGTTGTGTTGTAGTGAACCGTGTTTTTTGTGATTGTTTAGATTTTAAACAATTGCGTACTGTGCGTGACGCAGTATATCAAAGTCCAGGCGGATTTGAAGCTGTTCAATACGGATATTTTTATCAACGTGCTCGTGAATCAGAAAAAGAAATTGCAAGGCGTGTATTACAAGGAGAATGGCGCTGGCCAGCAAGGTGGGCACTCTGGTATTTTCGTCCGAATGGTTCTTGTCCGAGCGAGTGGTATAACCAACCTTTCGTTGGACAATATAAGAGCCATTGTTTTTACGAGCCAACTGGAGATGAATGTCCGAAAATGTATACAAGGTAAAGTGAAACTCACTTCAGTTGGGTTATTTTCACTAGAAAAAAGTAATTGATATTAACAATATTTAAAGTACAAAAAAACTTAAATAACCAGGACTCTTTTTTTAAGAAAGTAAACTAAAATATAAAAGTTTACATCCATTTCCCCATAATCATTGACCGAATCCCCTGATATCATCAAATTTAACTACAAAAATATGTATTCAAAACACTAAAAATAAAAAAATCATAAAACCCATAAACAAAAAGAACATCTCATTAATGTACAACCGATCCGAATCAAAGAACAATTAGATGACATGAAATGGGCGCTACAGAATCAATAAAGAGGAAAAAGATAATGTACTTGATACCTTCCTTATCTGAATCAGTCCATAACCTCACTTCTCGGCGGTAAAACAGAAAAGGAACTAACTCTCATAAGATAATGAGTCAGTTCCTTCTTCACTCTTTTTTATAATATATGTAGAGCTTCATAATAGTAAATAAGACAATATTTCTTTGATGTCCATAGTATCGTCCCCACCTACGCCAGATACCTTGATAGCCACTCGTGCCATCCAACCCATTATCACCATAACAGAAAGCTCTTGCAAAGTAAGGGATTTTCTGTTTTTTTAAATCTTATTACTATGCCTCATTATAATGACAAAAAAACTTCATCCTCTTATGAAGTCCCTTTTGCTTTCCTTATAGCTATAATATAGACAAGTACGTAACTTTACTCATAGTAGAGAGAAGTGATTTTCTTCCATTTTTCAAAAAACCGACTTATTCCAATTTCCTATACATCGTTAGAGCCTTTTTATTTTTTTCTTGTGGTTGAAATTTCGTAATGATTGTTACATAAATATGACTAAAAAAGCCTGTCCCCATTCTTGGGTTCAGGCAGGTTACATATTAATTAGGGAGCGAACTCTCGTCTCTTCTCGTCTTGGTCAGATAGATGACCAAGCTCAAGATCGTTACGAGGAAGATCACGCTAGTTCCCACCGTACCCAGACCAAGGCCATCCGCATCGCGAGGCTGTGACAGGTAGTCGCCAAAAGAAGCGCCGAAAGGACGAGTCAAGATGTAGGCGATCCAGAAGGCCAGCACTGCATTCAGCTTGAAGCGGTAGTAGGCAATGGTCACAACCCCGATCAGTGCGGCGAATATGAGCGCTGAAATCCAGTAACCCAAGTTAAGACTCTCTGCTATGAGGTCACCGGCTGCAGTACCCAAGGCGAAGGTGAACAGGATGGTCAACCAGTAGAACGCTTCCCGCTTGGTCGTGTAGATGGAGTGAATGGACAATGTTTTTTCACTTGCGTACCAAGCCGCAAAGGTCGCCAGCAGTGCGAGAGTGAAGATGATGGTCGTTGTCTCCAGAGCGACCCCAAAGTTGTCTGTGAGGTTGTCGGTAACCAACGTGCCGACAACGCTGATCAGCAAGACCGTGAGCCAGTAGATCCCTGGCACGTACTTCCTTGACCTGAACTGGACGAACAGCGTGATGAACAAGAGGCCACTCATAACAAAGGTCGTGTTAGTCAAGCCCAAGTTCAGGTTTGCGTTCAGGAAGTCTGCGCCCGTCTCGCCCACTGTGGTTGCCATAATCTTGATGATCCAGAAGAAGATCGTGACTTCTGGAACCTTGTTCAACATCTGCCAGCCTCGTGGTGGGGCGGCCACGACTCCATCAGAAGTGGATGAATTTCCCCTATTATTCTCCTGATCCTTCTCATAATATTTCATTTATGATTCCTCCTTACCAGTTTTATTATGACCAACGCCTATTCATATATACAGTGTAAGTAGTGCAAATGAAATTCGAATGAAAAAATCATTAAAATAAGATTAAAAAAAGACACCTCTAATGTGTCTTTTTTTTGTTCAATAAATTCAGCTAAACAAGTATATTCTTTCTGTGTTTACGACATACAAAATATAGCAAAACCGGAACTCTTCATTTGATATCCTAAGTTTGTGACTAATCGGATAATGAATGGAGAGGAATATTTCATGCTAAAACGCTTCTCTACACTTATTATCGGGGGATTATTACTTATGTCTTTAACAGCTTGTACATCAAGTAATAAAAAAGTTTCAGCAATAAATGAGACTACATTTTGTATATTAAGTCTGTTTTGCAATGGACAATCTAACTTTTGTCTTTTTTTAGAATAAAATACTCGTAACAATGTAATCCTTCGGAAAAACAAACGCCATTTGCTCCATTACAAGTTGCTCAATATGTAAATCCTCTTCATGACGCTCGGTGTCTAAGAGGAAATCAATATCTATATTTCCACTCTTTAAATCATTTCTCAATTCCCTACACGTCGAAGCTTATAATGTGATTTTCACTTTTAAAATCCTCTTCACCCCTTTACATTTAACATATATCGATATATTTTATTAGTATCTTTGTTTATATTTGTAGGAGGCAACATTTTGATTAACGCAATAGGTATCGCTTTTATTCTTTCTAATAAACTCGAAAACAAGAAAAAAGTTTATCTTAATGATAGATTTGCACTACTAGACATTATTGAATCTAAAGATGCATATGATTCTGAAGGCAACCCATTAGTAGAGCTAACCTGTAAATATAGTATTTATTTGGATGAAAAATACTACTGTAAATCTCTTGAAGACTACACTGGACAAATATTCCCTTTCCTAAGTTCAAAAATAGGAAAAGGTCTTGTTAGAAATTTAAATTATTATTTTTCATATGTTGATGTATATAATAAAAAACCACCAGTTAAAGAGATAAGAAGACTTATGGAGCAAGTAATAAATTATAAATAACATTTAATATGTTCTAAATGGAAATGCTCTTTAAAATAAAGGGGGTATCCCTAAAGCCCCCTTATTTTTCAATAACTAATTATTAATCTTCATCTCGATATGTTAATTCAGCTAAAAATTCTTCTAGCGAATCACTATTTGACCAATCCCACGGCTGAAGCCATGGGATTCTTTTTCGCAAACATCTCACTTACTATGTTCCAAAGAAACAAGCAGAGGGGAGATTTTGGCGAACAACTCTCGATAGAAAAGTACGCTAACAAGAGGGCAAGGTCTGTGCCAACTACGCCATCCGACAGGCGATACTTTTTTTCAAAAACCTTTTATACCAAACCGGTTGTTTATGTACAACCGATACAATTGGTTGTACGCCCATCTCATGTAATTTACGCGCAATGTTTTGTGCACCATTTAGATCTCGATGGATTTCTGTTTTGTGAACAGAACATATAAAACGACGTCCGTTAGCTTTGTGTCTTCCCCCACAAAACGGACAGTCCTGTGACGTATAACTTTCTTCTGTTTCTTCCACTTTGATACCTTTTAGCTTTGCTTTATATGTTAGCTTTTGTTTGATTTTCCCTTGATTCCAAAGCGATAATTGTTGTCGTCTTTTTTTGTTGTTTTTTTGTTTCTTTTTTACATTTTGTTTTGTGTTTTTTTCAATTCCTGATACATTTCCAATCACAAAATGTGTCACTTGTTCTTGTTCTAAAAATTGAACTACTTCTTTTGTTGTTTTATGTTCTAACTGTTCCATTTGATTTTTACTTTTTTGACGGATTCGATTTCGTGCTGTTTTGTATTTTTTCCATTGACGAGAACCTTTTTTACACCGAGACATTTTTTTACTCAGGTCTGCTAATGCTTTGGCGCGAAATTGTGAAATACTACGTATGGCTCTTCCAGAAACTAATAAGGCTTTGTCCTTTGTTGCGACCGTTACTGCATGGATTTCACCTAGATCTCCGCCCGCAACTTTTTTCTTATACTGAGATATATCTTTTTCTGAAACAGCAACTGAATAACAAAACCAATACGCACCGTTACGCCAAACAATCTCTGCATAATTACAATCTTTTACATCATCGATTGCTAAGTTTGGGATGGATACCGCATTGTTTTTCTTTGCAATTGATTCGTTCCAATTTTTCTTCTTCTTTTTTGTTAATAAATCGACAAGGCTAACTTCATAATTCACACGTTTGATTTTAATTATTATGTCTGTGATTTCCATACTTGCCTTTTTTAATGGAATACAATAATAATATTTTCTTCGCCATGGATACTTTGCTTTTTTATCCGTTTTTCTTAATTTGCGAATGGTTTCACGATTCGCTTCATATTTGTCCGCAATTGCCTGTACAGTTTGAGAATGTAGGTTGTACGTTTGTTTGCGAACAGCTTGGATTTCGGACTTACTTAACCATTTTTTCCACGTGAAATAATAGCTCGTCGCTTCACGAACAATATCATTCCAAACCGTAGCTGTTTCTCTTTGCATGTTACGAAGTTCTTCGTATAATTCTTTTTCAAATGGAAGTTGAAACGCATGTGTGACAAACATATTGCATCCTCCTTTCTTCTTTATTTTCCCTTACGCTCAATATAACAAATAAAACGAAAATCTACGTCTGTTTTTATTCGCTTTCATCCCACGGCTGAAGCACATGGGCTTTCCCGCTCATAAATTCTGTAATATCTAAAATTTTCACCTCATGATTTTCTAACCGCTCGAGCATACATAGCAATTTATCAATTTCATTCTTGTAGGACATTTTACTATCTCCTCATCTAGCTTTTCGCCTTATAAGCCTATATTTCTAACGATACACAACACACTTATATACAATATAAATCGAATTCTTTTAACTTTTACTGAATCTCGGTATGATTTTCAACCGTACACTTCAACTTCTGTAACATATACCCAATGCCTTTACAGCCTTCTAATGGATAGAAAATCATTTCTTCTGGATATAACTTTGTCACTACTTTTTTATGTTTCTTTCCTGCAAGTAAGATAATTTCATCAAAGTCTAACAGCTTTTTATTAATCATCTGTTTTTTTAGTTGTTCTATACTAATAATCTCATCACTTTTCGAATTAAAAGCAAGATCATAGTTTTCTTTCACTATATCAGTTGGAAGTAAAAATCCATGCTTTGCGGATAAAATAACCCAATGTGTAAAGAATTGAGAAGCATACGCTTGGCACGCCTTTCCGAATGGACTAATGTATACATCTTTCGCTTCTATTGGCCCCTTATCAGGGTACTTATCCCAAATTTTCTTTTTTCCACATGGAATGATGCATAGCCTTTTCATTGTTACGTTCTTACCTCTTTTCTTTTTCAATCCCATTTATAATCTGCTTCATTTTTTCATTATTATTTTTAAGATATGACATATTAATTACCAATAAGATCATAGCATTTTCAATTCACATTTAAAAATAACAAGTTTCTCTTTTTTCATATTCATTTTCTATTTCTCTTATATGGAATACTTAAATAACAGACCTCAATACCCAGAATTTTATGCATCCTAAAAACAAAAAAGGACAAGCAGACTGTTTATCCGCTTGTCCTTTTCATTTCATCCAAGCCTACTCTTATAGAGCTTGGAACGTTTCTGTTAATACAGGAACGATTTGTTTTTTACGAGAAACAACACCTTTTAAAGTAGCTGTATTGTTTTCTAATGTTACGTTGTATGCCTTTTCAACAACTTGTGTTGATTTACCAATCGCAAGACCAACAGAATCGTTTGTTAAGATGTCAGTTACAACAAATAAGAATAGGTCTAAACCTTTTTCTTCTACTACTGCAGAGATTACTTTTTCTAATTCTGCTTGGTGTGCAAGAACGTCGTTTGTATCAACAGCGTTTACTTGTGCGATTTCAACTTTTGCATCGCCCATTTGGAATTCTTTTGCGTCAAGGGAGATTAATTGCTCCATTGTTTTACCGCTTAAATCTGCGCCAGCTTTTAACATTTCTAAGCCGTAGCTATCTGCATCTACACCAGCGATTTCTGCTAGTTCACGAGCTGCAGCTACGTCTTGTTCTGTGCAAGTTGGAGATTTAAATAATAGAGAATCTGAAATGATTGCAGATAACATTAATCCTGCAACTTCTTTACGAATTGCTACGCCGTTTTCTTTGTACATTTTGTTTAAGATTGTTGCTGTACAACCAACTGGCTCACAACGGTAGTACAAAGGATCGCTTGTTTCAAAGTTAGCAATACGGTGATGATCGATAACTTCTAATACACGAACAGATTCGATATCGTTAGCACTTTGTTGACGTTCGTTATGGTCAACTAAAATAACATTGTCCACTTCGTTTGCAACTGTCTCAACAAAACGCGGTCCTTCTACTTTAAAATGGTCTAACGCAAATTGAGTTTCACCGCTGATTTCACCTAAACGTACAGGCTCAGCATTCATTCCTAATTCTTTTTTCAGTTCTGCATAAGCAATTGCAGAACAAATTGCATCTGTATCTGGGTTTTTATGCCCGAAAACTAGTACTTTTTCCATGATTTCCACCTCTTCATGAAAAGGATATCTTATAGAAGCAAATATGACAATATTTTAAACACATTTTTTTATAAATAAACAAAATTTCTTTCCTATTTTGTATAAAAAAACAGCTAATCCACTTTACCTTTAAGGAAATATAGGATAACGTGTTGAATAAATTTACTTATAACATATATTTTCAAATAAAAAGGAGGTTCCATATATGCCGTATATTACGCTTGAAAATAATGTAAACTTATATTACGAAGATAAAGGTAACGGCACACCTATTTTATTTATACATGGTGTTTGGATGAGTAGTCGCTTCTTTCAAAAACAAATGCCTTATTTCAGTGAAAAGTATCGTTCGATTTCTGTTGATTTACGTGGTCATGGTCAATCATCCCAAGTAGAAACCGGACATACGATTTCTACTTATGCCCATGACTTACACGCTTTTATAGAAGCATTATCTTTAAAAAATGTAATACTAGTCGGCTGGTCAATGGGCGCTTTCGTCGTGTGGGAGTATATAAAACAATTTGGAGAACAAAATATAAAAGCGTCCGTGATTGTAGATGAATTGGCTTCGGATTACAAATGGCCTGATTTCCCAATTGGAGCGTTCGACTTTCCAACACTGATTCACTTTATGAGAGAGGTTCAAACGAATCAAATTGAATTTCTAAAAGGGTTTATCCCTCTTATGTTTAAAGATCCTCTTTCCGAAGATGATTCCGCGTGGATGTTAGAAGAAGTTACGAAAGTCCCGGCATCTATTGCAAGTGCTATTCTTTTCGATCAATCCGTCGTTGATTATCGTGAGGATTTAAATAAAATTAAGAAGCCAACTTTACTTTGTTTTGGGAGAGAAGAAAAATTAATTCCAGTTGCTGCTGGAGAACACTTACACAAACATATAAACAACTCTCAATTCGTTATTTTCGAAAATAGCTGTCATTGTCCGTTTTTAGAAGAGACAGACCACTTTAATAAAGTAGTAGATTCGTTTATTCAGTCTTTGTAACTATATAAATACAAATTAAAAAACCGACATAAAACCCTTCTTTTTAATGCAGCAATATTTCATTTGTAGAACCTTGTTGCTGGTAATCCATGGCTATTCCCTCCACACTTCATTATGTACACGGTGTAGTATGTACGTAATCTTTAAACGTATTCAATATTAACGTTAAGTGTATATATTTTCTTTACAAACAAAAAATAGCTGTTAGGACAAAATCCCTAACAGCTATTTTTACTACTCATCTGAGTTATTTAAATTCGCTAAAGCGAAAATACCTTCTTCATCATCTAATTCAAGTTGTAATCTTGCTGCGAATGGATTTACATTGTATTCCGTTTCGAGCCATAAGCGAAGTGCTTCAATTAAGTTTGCTTGAATTAAAATTTGCTGACGACCGTTTACTTCTACTTCAGCTGAAAAACCATAGTCATCATCATACATCAGCTCAACAAGAACTGCTTCAGGACCAACTTGTCTCTTTTCCGCGATATATACGCAAAGGGCGTTAATGAGCTCTTGCTCAGAAATTTTTATCGTTTCCATGCTGCTTATTCCGCCTGTTTCTTACGTTGGTTTTTGAAATATTTAAATGCACGAACTGCTAACATTACGATACCAGCCATTAATAACATATTTACCATAAACGCTAATACAGAACCAAGAGCACCCATGTTTGCAAATAAGCTACCCATTAATAAACCACCAAGACCACCAAGTAATAATCCTTTCATAAAGCTTCCTTTATTACTTTTTGGCGCTGTGTTTGTTGCTTTTGTTTTAGAATCCGGCGTTGTTTTCTTCGCATTCACATTTGAATCTTTTTTGTTTAAATTTACTTTAGAGTTTTGACCTGAGCTTGGAGTAAATGATTTTTTACCAGATTTATAGCTTTTCGCAGCAACGTTATCTGTAAAAACAAAGCTACCTGCAGCAAATACAACCATAAATGCAGTCAATACTGTAACGAATTTTTTCAACATATTATATTCATTCTCCTTTTATTATAGATATATGTGATATCTATCTTTCTGAAAAAATGAAAGTATAGATGAACTTTAAAGTTAAATTAAAAGTTCTTATGAACTCATTATATGAACTTTTAATAGAATAAGCAAGTATTATTTCTTAATCATGTTAACTTTATTTTAGGTTGTTGTTTAGAGAAGAATTAAAACAGAAGTTCCTTTAAATCATAAGATACAGATTCCCTAACGATTTTCTAAACGTTACTGTTTCTATTTTCATCTATCTTACCTCTTCAATACAAACATTGTTAACCTTTTCATAATATTCACTTTGTCTTCTATGTAATGAAACTAGTTTTGTTTTGTTAATCAAAAGGAAAAATCATGCAAAACAGAATTGACTTTGCTAGAAACAAAACATATTATAAGGTCATAAGAACTTTTATTATTTTGGAGGTGAAAAGATGGAAACATTTCATCTCACGCGAAACGAAATGGCAACCCTTCTTCTTTCTCTTAGAGGATGGAATACAAAAAAGCCTCTCGTTATTTTACAAGAAGCTTGGGCTAAGTCACATAAAAAAGACATTGAGAGTGGACAAAGTGTTACAGCTTTTATTACAACTGCACTTTCCCCTATTTTCGAGAAACTGATTAAAGTTGAAGATACAGATATTGGTTTTTCGTTAAACGAAATTGTTGCACTTGGCAATCAAATTGAAAATACGAATTTTTCAATAACTGCTATGCAAAATTGGGTAAAACGAGATATAAAAGAAATGATTGGTTCTCCGCAAAAAGGAAAAAAATATTCTATTGAACAAGCGGCCCTACTATTCATTGTCGAAGATTTAAAAACAGCACTCGATTTTGAATCGATTCGAAAACTGTTAAAACTAATTGTAAATGATCCGGCTGATCGCAGTGATGATTTAATCAATCCAGTTCATTTATATATCGCTTATTCCTCTCTATTCGAGGAATTAAATCAAGAAGGTTGTTTGCAATTTAATGCAACCGATACAATTCATACAATTGAACAAACTGTAAAAGAAAAAGCAGATAAAATAGCAAGTACTTTTCAGAAAATAAACAACGACCAACGCGAAGCAATTCGCAATGCCATCATTATCGCAACGTTATCTGTACATACCGCTTATGTACAAATGTTAGCGAAACGCTATGTATCAGCCACTTTATTTTTACAACACCTAAATGTAACAACATAAAAAACAGGAGCAAAAATTTGCTCCTGTTTTTTGGATATCTATCTTTCTTTTAGAAAATACATATACTCTTTCGTTGGTAAATGAACAACTTCTCGAACGAGATGTGACGCTTGTAAAACATCTTCAAAGTGAGAAGTTCTATTTATATAAATCCCACCCGTATAAGAACTATAACTCTTTTTTTCAGTTATTATCCCAAAGATATGATCCTCTTCTCTTTTACAACCATTGAAATCCCCTTCTATTCCTTCCATCCACTGCAAGCTTTGAGAGGTGGAAATATATAGCTTAGATAGTTGTGCTATTTCCATATTTTCTGACCTAGCAAAACAATGCATTTCATTGTAAATCACTTCATCGGTCAAAGGAAGAAAATCTTCTACTTTTAGTTCCTCTTCTCTCTTATGAAAGAAAATTTGTAACAGGGAGTTATAAAATGGAATTTGATGTTCTTTTATTTTCTTAAACACAGATTGTAATAACAAATCTTTTCCAACTACAAACGGATGACCAAATCCATTGTCATAAAGAGACTTTTTCACCTTTATTAGATGTTCAATATATGGTATCCCCACCTCTTCAATGACTAATGTATGATCTATGTAACGCATGGTAGAAATGAGCTGTTCGATTGGGATTCTGTCTAATCGCAGTGATGAATAATGCAAATCTCGATTCCAAAAATCAAGCTGATCCATTCCAAGTGAGAGAAACATCATTTCTTCGATAATTGGAAAGCGATCTTCTCCCAATAAAATTTTAACTACATCTTCAAGTAAACCAGATGTTCTTTCTAAAATACTGCGCACTTCTTTATCTTCTTGAATGATTCGTATTGTCCAATCCCCGTGATCTTGTCCAGAAATTCGCTGAAAACAATGAGAAAACGGTCCATGACCAATATCATGGAGAAGCCCTGCAACTGTAGCTAATTTTCTTTCATACAGTGAAAAATCAATATCTCCTATTACTGTAAGATGGTCTATGACTTTATTCATCAGTTCATAAACTCCAATTGAATGTTCTATCCTTGAATGGACTGCATTTGGATGTAGAAAGTATGTATGTCCTTGTTGCTTAATATATGAAAGTCTCTGGAATGCATTTGTTTCTATTAAATTGAGAATATCTTTATCATTAATATTAATCGTTTCATATATAGGGTCTATTATCTTCATATTTTCTCCCCCATCTAAAAAAATCGACTCATTTATGTATTATAGAAAACTATCTGTTTACTCCGAAACTTATTTAATATTAGATGTGCAAACCCCTGTTTTCTGTACCTTCATACTCACATATACTTTTTATGAAAATTTATTTTTTGTAAAATGAGAAATTTCTAATATACTTTTCATTCCTTCTTCATCATTCTTTCACACCACTCCAATTTCCCTACTTTACTATAAGAACTACAAACACAAAGGAGATGGTGCAAATCAGTTCTCAAGTTTGCGTATTATGAGCGTCATGCTTATGTCTTTTCTTTCGATTCAGCTCAATTGCGGAAGAAAAACAAATATGTGGTAGGAGGTGAGAATATGAAGAAACAAAAAAAGAAGCGCACAAAATTTCGTTGGTTCATCTGGATAAGTATCATTCCTTTCTTCCTTTTCACCCTATTCCTTGGACTTCATGGTTTGAAAATGGAAAGATGGCACCATGAAAAGCACCAGGCACTTGTTGCACAATCTGAAGGACAAGCTTACTTCTCCCAGAGAGAAAAAATTGCTTCCTTTGAAGATGGTGGAAAGCATCATAAGCAAGAACATAAAGAAAATGATTATGAACACCATGGGAAGCATCATGAAGAAGAGTTTGATGGAATGTTCTTTATTCTACTTTTGATAGAGTTAAGTTCCGTACTTCTTGGTTGGTTCACTCTCAGAAAAGCTGAAGGTCGTACGATAAGAAAATGGATAGGTATCCTTCTTATTGTTATTGGTTTATTACCAATACTTCCTCTTCTAGCTATAATAACATGTGCAATTTGGCTGTATAAACAGCGAAAACAAAAACAAGAAACCGCACACGTAATGATAGATTATACAGCGGATAGCTATTCAATAGCATCCAGTAATACGGCAAGCATTCTAGATCAATGGGAAAAACAGATTCGTAAGGAGGAGAAATAAAAGATGGGTATTTTTAAACGAATTAAAAATATTGTAGCCGCAGATGTACATGAAACGTTGGATAAATTAGAAAATCCGGTAAGTATGTTAAAGCAATACATACGAGAAACGGAACAACAAGTGGTAAAGGCACAACAAGCTCTATCCCAGCAGCTATTTCTAGAAAAAAAATATGAGGCACTGATTTTGGAAGCAGAGGCTGTTATTACGAAAAGAACACGTCAAGCTGAGCTGGCAGTGTCTCGTAGCGAAGATGATATGGCACAATTGGCACTTCAAGAAAAGATTGTCAATGAGAAAAAACTAGAGATGTATCGCGAGCATTACAAAATGACGAAACAACAAACTGCAATCCTGTATGAACAAATTGATACATTACAAAAAGAATATCAAGAATTGCAATATAAAGAACTCGTACTTGTTTCAAGATTACATGTTGCTCGTACAGTGAAAGAAAACAATGCAGCCCTCGCCTCTTTTCATACAGAGAATGCTGTGAAAGGTTTCGCAAGAGTAGAAAATTATATTCAAAAATTAGAAGCTGAGGCTGCTGCAAGTAACTACTTTAATCAAATAAAACCTATTTCTAAAGCACATGATGTTGAAGATGACTTGAAAGAAGAAGTAGAAATAGAATTAGAAAAATTAAAAGTAAGCAAATAAAAACACTCTCTCGTTTCACTTTTTTGAAACGAGAGAGCATTTTTTCGCAATCATTCATAAAAACAATCTATTAAAAATAGAAATGATAAATAATTAATCAGTGTGTAATTCATATATAAGGAATAAGGACTCTTTTTAAAAAATCTCTTAAATAGAAGGTGCAGTATGTTAGGTAGTTTTATTCATTCCATTTTATTGTTTTTAGAAGGTCTTGGTTATTGGGGGATTATGCTTGGCTTAATGATTGAGATCATACCAAGCGAAATTGTCCTTGCCTATGCCGGATATTTGGTATCATCAGGAAACATATCATTTATAGAAGCTGTTTTATTCGGTACAATTGGCGGTATAATCGCACAAATCTTTATTTATTGGATTGGGCGTTACGGAGGTAGACCTGTACTGGAGCGTTACGGCAAATACATTTTCATCCATAAAAAGCATATTGATTATGCAGAAACATGGTTTAATCGCTATGGAACTGGCGTCATTTTCACAGCACGCTTTATTCCGATTGTACGTCACGCTATTTCAATCCCGGCAGGAATTACAAAAATGTCCCTTATTCGATTTATCACACTTACAGCGCTTGCCGTCATCCCTTGGTCCATTATATTTATTTACTTAGGTGAGACATTAGGTGCAAATTGGAGCAATATCAATGCAGTAGCCGGTCCCTATGTTACATCTTTTGCTATTGCTGCAGTTATTCTTGTTATCTTCTACTTCATTTTGAAAATATGGTTGCGAAAGCGGGATAATTTGCATAATCAAGTGAAATGATAACAACATACCAATGAGAGATTGCTTCCCCCATCTAAACCTTTCCGTATAAGATTTAGGTGGGCTTTTATTGTTGGCTAGAGCAGGATAAATTTGGAACGATATAACAATTTTTCGTACTTATTAATTATAAATAGAAATGTTCACGACACCAATTATACATATAATGAGATGTGAAAAGCGTTACATAGAAATAGATACTAGGATAAGCAGCCATTTTAACTCATAATTCGTATAGTATCCTGTAAGGAGGGATACACATATGCCTTGGCAGCAAAAAGTTCAATATTTAATCGGTCAACCTGTTGGCGTTTCTTTAGTAAACGGGCAAGGAACTTCCGGTGTATTGTGTAACGTATATGGCGGACATATTTATTTATACGAATACTTATACCAATCGCAATTCGCTATGAAACATTATGATTTCAGGAAAATTCAAGATATACATGCTTTTCCAAACTGTCATTCTCAACATCCTGTATACTAAAAATGAAACGAGACACCTATCATTAGGTGTCTCGTTTCATTTTATTTCTTCATATCCGCCCACTTCAAGCTAGTTGCTGGGCCAAATTGATGCACATATAAATCTTTCACATATGACTTTTGTACATAAGACAGTCCGCGCTGGAAAACTGGTGCAATGACCGCATCATCTAACAACATTTTTTCTGCATCTTGCATTGCTTTCCATCGTTCTTTTTCATCGTTTCCTAATTCTATTTTTGTCTTTTTGATTAATGCATCGTATTCTGGATTTGCGTATCCAGTATTATTGACTCCACTTTCTGAGATGAAAACTTCTAGGTATGTCATTGGATCTGGATAATCAGGTAACCAGCGAGATAACGACATTTCATATTCTTTCTTTTTCTCTAATGCTAGTTTTTGAGAGTGTGGTTGCAGTTTCACTTTCACCGTTAATCCTGGTAAGCTTTTCTCCAATTGCTCTTTAATATATTCCCCTACTTTTTTAAAGTTTTCTAAATCATAGTTTAGTAATTCTAACGTAACTTCATTCGTTCCTGTTTCTTGTTTTGCTTTTTCCCAGTATTCTTTCGCCTGTTTTACATTCGTTTTATTAAATTCAGTTGTTGTTGCGCGAAAATCTTTTTTATCTGGTCCTTTTAAAAATCCATTTGGGACATAATAGTTTGCTGGTACTGACCCATCATTTAAAAATGAAGTCGCTAGCCCTTTTTTATCAAAAGCCATACTTAGTGCCAAGCGAGCGTTCTTATTTTTAAGCATCGGTACGTTTTCATTAAAACGGAAGAAATACATAACAGGGTCCGTATATTGCTTTAATTCTTTATCATTTTTATATTTATCTACAAATTCTGTTGAAATAACAGCACGATCAATCTTATCTGTCTCATATAAATTTACAACAGTAGAAATATCTTTTACAATTTGATAGTTTACTTCATCTAATTTCACTTCTTTTTTATCCCAATATTGATTATTTTTCTTCATTGTAAAATTCGCTTCATGCTTCCATTCTGATAGTGTAAAAGGCCCATTATATACAGTTGTATTTGCTTCTAAACCATATTTATCTCCTTTTTCTTTCGCATACTTTGCATTAATCGGATAAAAAGATGGTAAACAAAGTAATTTTGTAAAATAAGGAACAGGATGCTCTAATTCAACAACAAAAGTTTTATCATCCTGTGCTTTTATTCCTAACTCATTCAGTCCCAGCTGCTTCTTGTTTATTTTTTCTGCATTTTTCACATCATACATGATGTATGCATATTCAGATCCTGTTTCTGGATTGATAAGCTGTCTCCAAGCAAAGACGAAATCGTGAGCTGTTACAGGATCACCGTTAGACCATTTTGCATCGCGCAATTGGAATGTATAAGTTTTTCCATCTTTACTGATTTCATGTTTTTGAGCAATACCAGGAATAACTTCATCCTTTTTCGATAATCGGAATAATCCTTCCATTACATTATTTAATACGTTAAACGATACGGCATCCGTTACTTTTAAGGAGTTTAATGATGGAATTTCACCTGTCTCTGTTAACTGTAATATTTTCTTCTCATCTTTTGGCTTGGTAACAGTATTTTCTTTTCCACAACCAGCTAAAAATGAAGAAATGAGTAAAGTACTAACTAATGAAAAGCGAACAGCCTTTTTCATTCAAAAACCCCCTTTTCTATTTTCACTATCTATCATCATTCTTATTGTGGTAAAGTGAAACTTTAATCAGTGGGGGTTTTCTTCATCCCCTACTGATTATTAGCCTTCACCAATCGGGCTTTTATGGGCAGTTTATACCCCACCTAATCTTCTTGACTTCCTTCCGGATTTTGTATTACTGCCCGTTAATGCGGGGTAAATAACGACGAGCACCAGCATATTCTTCAATATAACCCGGTGTATTCACTGGGATAATCTCAACTGTTTTTGCTGCATTTGGA
The DNA here is from genome assembly GCF_030348195.1 of Bacillus sp. DX4.1. Lineage (NCBI taxonomy): Bacteria > Bacillati > Bacillota > Bacilli > Caryophanales > Bacillaceae > Bacillus > Bacillus sp. DX4.1. The sequence goes on from NZ_JAUCFT010000008.1 coordinate 2,716,941, forward strand.
GAGTGAATCATCTTTCCGTCCCCGATATACATACCCACGTGATGAACACTGCCCTTTCCTTGATTGTACGCGAAGAATAGTAGATCTCCTTTTTGTAAATTTTCTTTCTCAACAGCGATGCCGGCTTTCGATTGTGGTCCAGAGTCACGCGGAATGGTAATGCCATGTGATTTGTAGATGGTGTGTGTAAAGCCCGAGCAATCAAAGCCAAATCCACTTGTACCAGCCCATATATACGGTAATCCTAAAAATAGCTTACCTGAGTGTACTAAATCATCACCTGTCGGAACAGGTATATCATTTTGTGATACATAAACGGTTCCATCATTTTTTCGCAGCCATGCTTTTTGCCCATTTGGTAATAGCACACGATACGAAATATTATCCTCACTTAGTAGTGGTAAACGTGTGTTATAACTCACTTCTAACGATTTGTATTTATCAGAAGGGTTAATATATAAAATAGCTGTTGGTTTTGTAACGAGTACAAATGGTTGCTGTTTTTTATCTGCGAAATCTTTGTTATAAGTTAGCTGTTTCGCTGGCATCCACCCTGGATATCCTTGTTCATTTCTAGGAGTTGGTTGCCCAGGAACAACTACCTTTACCCAATCACCTTGACGTTCAGTAATGGTAACTTCCTGTCCTAATAAAGCTTGTGTTTCTAATTTATTTGTACTTGTTAACCACAGTTTTTCATCAAGCGTCATTGATTTTGTCCATTTCCATAAATCAACGGGATTTGCCACTGAAGGTTCATCAATAGGACGAATTAAATTCGGTCCAGTCCATAATGTTGCCGCTGCCACATCTACAAATGCTTGATCTCCGTTTATTTCTTCAGCATTCACTACGGAGAAAGAGGTAAAAACCAATAGACATGTAAATAATAATGAAACAACTTTTCTCATAAACATCCCCCTACTATGATTTTATCCTGCTTTAACGGGTACTCCCTCTCAAAGAAGTATGATAAGAAATAAGTGCCCAATTGATAAGAACTTCCATCAGTAGGTAATATATATCTACTGATGGAGAGTTCACTTTATATTCACTGCATGATGCAGATTTACCATTGGTCCGCTAAATGTCATTCCAGTTGGTTCTTCCATTAACCATAAAGGAGCATCTAGATCAAAATAGTGTATATTGGGATGAGCAGCTGCCACATGTGCAATTGCTGTAACTGAAAGTGATGATTCCATCATGCTGCCAACCATGCATTTCACACCAGCCGCTCCTGCAATATCAGCAATTTTCCAAGCTTCCCGTATGCCGCCACATTTCATCAATTTAATATTTAATAAATCGGCATAGTTCCCTTGTACAAGCTTTAAAGCATCCTGTGCTGAAAAAACACTTTCATCAGCCATAATCGGTGTTTGTACATGATTTTTTACATATTTCATCCCTTCCCAATCTTTCGCATGAACAGGTTGTTCAACAAATTCTATATCTAGATTCCTTCTCTCCATTTCTCGAATTATCGCAACAGCTTCTTTCGGACTCCATCCTTGATTCGCATCTAATCGCAATGTGATATCTTTTGGAATACTACTTTTTATCGCTTCGATACGTTCTAAATCTAACGTTGCTGTCTTACCAACCTTTATTTTTAATATTCGAAATCCTTTCTCTACATGAATTTTCGCTTCTTTTGCCATTACAGAAGGCTCATCAACGCTTACAGTAATATCTGTTCGTATGTCTTTCTTTCCGCCTAATAATGCATACAGTGGCATGTTATAAAATTGGCAATACGTATCATACAAAGCCATATCAACCGCTGCTTTAGCGCTTGTATTGCCAACACAGCTTAATTGAATGTGTAACAGAAGTGTTTGAAGTTGCAACAGCTCCTTCCCAATTAATACGGAACGAATTGGTCCTAAAATCGCTTCTTCAATCCCATTTGCAAAATCCCCTGTAATCACAGGAGTTGCAGTTGTAGCTCCTTTCCCGACAACCCCCTCATCTGTATGAACAAAAACATCAATACTTTCAATTTCAGTAACGGTACGCAAGGCTGTTTTAAATGGCTTATGGAGCTTGATATAGCGACGATTCACGGTTAAATCCATTATTTTCATCTCATTCATCCTTTCTATTCAATAAAAAAATCCAGCCATAAGAAATACTCTTACGGCTGGATTTTGTCTATGAAAGTGTAGACAAAGCAGCAATTTGATTATATTTTTTTTGCGCGTCTTTTAATGCAACAAGCAATGCTTTTTGTGAAGAACCAAAATAGCGATTTTTAATTTCTCCCATTAAATTAGGGTCGTTTATATTTCTATGTAAAAATAAATGCTTCACAAATTGAACAGTTAATGAAATCGTTGCCGAACAGTCCGCATCAACGATCTTCCCTGTATCCTTTTCAACAACGAATGCTACGAAGTAACTTTTAAATTTTTCTGTAATGGGATTGTTTTGAGGTGCTTTTGCGTCCCCTACGATATAAACCGTATTAGAAGCGTACACATAAATCTTCCTTTCTCATATAAGGATAACGGTTTTCTTAACAGGCGAATGAGCTAGGAACTCATCGTTGATCAAGAAATGTATCCGCTTACCATACATTATATATAATTAACTGAATTTTAACAATATTTATTTCGATACAATGAAACTTCTATTAGTATGGAATTTCTTACCCCATTACTGATGATTAATCGGATAAGAAATTCCATGTTACTTCCTTGATTCCCTTTAATTTTAATATAGAAAAGTTAATGCCCATTAGTGCGGGATATATATTGCGCGATTAAATATCCAATCTCTGAAAATATATAATTCATATAATTTACACGTTCTACATCCGAGCTTAACACGGCTATGTATACTGTTTGTTCTTTTATTTTAAATCGTGCTACATCATGCGTAACGCACTGCCGCTCACCGGTTTTATTTGCTATTTCTAATCCTTCTATATTTGCTAACCTCCCGCACAATTTATGTGTGAATTGCTGTTGTAGCAGTGGCTGATAAAACTGTTCTTCTTTATCATAATGATGTAACAAAGACACAATATCTTCGGCCGTCGTGAAATTATCTTTACCCGATTCTTTAGGAGCATGCATCATATATCGCTGTATTTTCGTTCCAACTAGTTGTAATGAATCGATATGCTTTTGAATCTGGTTCATCCCTAATCGTTTTATGAACCAATTTGTTGCTGTATTATCAGACACTGTAATCATAAGTGTCAGTAAGTCTTGTATCGTTACATTCGGCGTATATAAGGAAGATATAATACCACTCCCACCCGTTTTTGGAAGAGATGAAACAGGGATTAATTCATATGGATTTAAACAGCCCTGCTTTATATATTCTATTGCACACGCAAGTATTGGCAACTTCATAAGACTAGCAGATGGATGAACATATTGTTCGTTGTAGCGATACGTTATCGCTCCCTGTATCATGACACTTACATTTCCTTGTATGTTTCTAATCAATTTTTCTAATTCACATACAAATTCCTCTTTTTTCATAATGACCCTCCTCTTTTAGGCATTATAGCACCCTATCTTTCTTACATTATTTATACAAGATTTCTACTTATTAAGAACGAATGATTATAATACAGTCACTTCTCATTCAAGTAGTACAAAAGACGTTTATAATTGGTTCAATGACTTCGAATTATCTTGCCAACGAGAATCACATCAAAATATTCCAAAAAGACCACTATATTTCATGCATAATACATGCATAAAATATAGTGGTCTACATACTAATATTTTTATTTAGATATGACGAATACTGTTTCATTTGGTTTTGAAAAATGATATTCCTTCCTCGCAAATTTTAAAATTTGTTCTTCATTATCTGTTAAATTCCCAACTTCTTTCTTTAAATATTCCCCATCTTTTTTTAAAGAAGTTACTTGTTGTTGCTGATTTTGTATCTCTTTTTGTTTTTCTTTAATCATTGCTTCTTGCTTAGACAGTATATATTGAAGGTAAAAGGCTGTTGAAAATGTGAATAGGACAACCAAGATAAACCGCCGTGTTTTTTTTTTATTTATTGTCACTCCGGGTTCGATAGATTGCGATGGATTGTGCTGTGCATTAGGAACATTTATGTTTCTGAGTTTCCTCATATTTTAAATCCCCCTAACTATTTTAACGTACTTCCCGAAAGAAGTCCCCATCTTCAAGCGCGTGACGGGCGATAGCCAAGCGATAAGGTGGGGATGAATTTCGGTTAGGTATCGCCTAACTGACTTGTAAGAATAACCAATTATGATTGTGGTGCGTACATTCAGCATCCGATATATTCACTTGTTTATAAGATTTAGCAGGATTTTGTATATAATGGCCGTCCAAATTTTGCACATACACCATCTTCCCTGTAAATCCTGTCACGAATCCTATTTGTCCAAATGCTTTCACCTTATCACCTAGATACATTGTGCCTACATACGGTGTATTTTTATTATTTCTTTTCGCTGTTCTATTTTTCGTTTTTCTTCCTTTTCTTGCAGTTGCTTCATGAAGAGAACGCTTTTTCTTTCTAAATTGCTTGATGCGAAACTCACCACTTTGCTGATATTCTCGTACCTTTTTCGGATTGGTAATCGCAATGGCATCGTTATAGTGTGTTTTTGATAATCTTAATTCTTTTCGCTTCGGTGTTGTGTAACATTAAAGTGTATATAGCTTTATTCTCTTCACTTTAAATAACCTCCTGTATAAAGAAATCTCGTAAATCAATCAATTAGAGATACCTTTCGACGGCATCCCCATATAACTGAAAAAAATTTATTTATTCGTGCTAAAAAATAGTGTTTTATGTATCTCTTTTTATTAAAGACATTGTCTTAACATCGTAGAATTATTATCCTATGCTATGACTAATTTACTAGAAAGAAAGTTTCAACATGGGTAGAGTAATTGGATTTGAGTTAAATAATCAAGAACCTGAAAAAGCACTAACGTTTTATTCTAAAGTTTTTAATTGGAAAGCTGCTACACTTAATTTTGATTATTGGGCTATTACAACAGGAAATGATAGAATTCCTGGTAGCATTTCAGTAGCATACACTTATAATTATTTAAACTTAAATTAGTATAAAAATTCAAGTTTTCTAAATCACTACATGTTCTTCAAACATATTACTTCCCCTCCCTGAATAGTTTAAAATGGATGGCCTTTTTTCAAGGAGGAGAACAAATGAACTACCGTACACTAGGAAAAACAGGATTAACTGTTTCCGAAATTGGATTTGGAGCTTGGGCAATCGGCGGTGATGAGTGGGGTCCTGTAAATGACAATCATTCCATTGCAGCGATGGAAAAAGCGGTTGAACTTGGAGTGAATTTTATCGATACGGCAGATGTATACGGATTGGGTCATAGTGAAAAACTTGTCGCACAAGTAATTAAAAAACGACGAAATGATATCATCCTTTCCACAAAAGGTGGTTTAATCGGACATCATTATGACCCAAGTGGTGAACCTGTTTATAATACTGCTGAAAAAGTCATTGCTGTATGTGAAACAAGTTTACGTCGACTTCAAACAGATTATATCGATGTTTATTTTTGTCATATTTGGTGGGATAAAAAAGAGGAAACAGAAGCATTCCTTCGTGCATTTGAAATATTAAAGCGTGATGGCAAAGTAAGGGCAGTTGGTGTTTCCACCCATGATTTACAATATATGAAACACTTTAATAAAGATGGCGGTATCGATGTTGTTCAGCTAGATTACAGCATACTGAATAGAGATCCAGAACTGGATATTTTTCCTTATCTACAGGATCATAACTTAGGAGCTGTCATTCGCGGACCGTTAAAGATGGGTATATTAACAGGAAAGTTTAGTAATCAAACAACATTCCCGGATGGTGATTTACGACAAGATTGGCCAAAAGAATCCTGGTTTAAGAATAGCCTACAAAAAGTAGAACAACTAAGATCATTCTCTCATCAAAAACGAAGTTTAGGACAAATTGCACTTCGTTATGTACTCTCTCATCCTTCTGTATCTGTTGCGATTCCTGGAGCAAAAACAGCATTACAAGCCGAAGAAAATGCTGGTGCTTCTATACGCCCTCTCCTATCAGATGATGAATTAATATATATTAAAGAACTATAAACTAAAATCATCAGTGGAACTTATGCCCCACTGATGACTTTTTATCTATACATGAAGATCTATATCATATTCCATTCTTTTTGCTGTTCTTTCTGCAATTTCTACACCTAATAAGTTTTTAATGATATGAAATGACATATTGATACCTGAAGAAATCCCTCCAGAAGTGATAATATGTCCCTCATCTACATATTTAACATTCTCAATCACTTCAACATTTGGAAATTAATTCCTAAATAATTCAATACTTGCCCAGTGTGTCGTTGCCTTTTTGTGATCAAGTAAACCCGCCTTCGCAAGAAGTAAAGCCCCAGTACAAACGGAAGTCATTAATTTTACTTCTTTCATTTGCTCCCAAATCCAATTTATAATATTTTCATTTTTAATCTCATATTCTCGTACACCTAACCCACCAGGAACAATTAATATGTCCACTGTCGGCATATCTAAAATACTATAATCAGGTAGCACGATTAATCCATTTCTCGCTTTTATCGCAACCTTTTATTAGAATTATATATTCGCCTAAAATAATCTGATTAATTTTGTACAAGATGTAAAATATGTTGATGCCCTTTTTCTATAGCAACATCAAAAGCTGTTTTCCCATCATCTTTCTTCACTTTTATATCTGCTCCCTTTTCTATTAACAATTTTACAAGCTTTTCATCCCCTAGCAATACAGCTTCATGAAGGCTTGTCCATCCACCACTTTGCGTTACATTTATATTCGCACCACGATCAATTAAAAACTCAACTAAACTAATTTTTTTATTCGCAACAGCTGCTTGAAGAGGTGTATTTTCATTGCGATTCTTTGCTTTCACATGAAGATTTGCACCCTTTTCCAGCAATAAACTCGCAATTTCTATGTGGCCAAAATAAGCAGCTAAGTGCAATGGCGTCCACCCATCTTCACTAAAAGAATCAACGAGTAACTGATCTTTATTTACCAGTTCATTCACTTTTTCGTAATCGCCGTTTATTACCGCATTTGTAATCGTAGCAATTTGATTCATCATTTCTCCTCCCATCTATGTATTTCACGCATTATGAATATTCCTTTTTCCAACTACATATATTTCTACAAACATATGAATATTCCTTTTTAGACACAATTATTGTTAACATAATATTATTATCGATAATTAATACTTACTATTCTAATATTTTTTCATTCCATTTTTAACAAAAGTTATTTAAAGGTCGTTTTAATTCCCTGAACAAGTTTTATGCGTATCAAGTACTATCCTATTATAATGCCGATAAAAGAGTAGTACACATCAATTTGAAAAGCCGTTTTTTTATCAAACCAATTTTTTACATTTAATTGCATAGCATTCTAGTTTTTCTCGAATTGCATTCGTAATAAAATCATCAGTAAGTTCGTAATATCCAGATACTCTTTCACTTGATTCGTATCTAAATATTGATTATCTGTTTCATTGTCCATATATTTAAACCATTTCTATCCAAAAATTAAACATTATTGAATACATATTCAATTTATTTTTAAATAAAAGAATTAGATTCATAAAAATTAAAATTATAAAGTTTTTTTATTTTTTGATCGAATATTATTTTTATAATTCAACGTAATAATAATTTTTATAATAAAAGAAAACCATAAAAAATGTATGGTTTTCTTTTATTATTGTATTTTACTACATGATCTTTCAGGTAAATGAAAGATATCATTTATTTTTTTATAGAGAATTTAATCATAAATTAAAAAAGATTTGATTTAAAATTGGGTCTAATTTAATAGAAAATAATAGTGAGGGTTTTCTTCATCCCCCACCTATAACTTATTTGCTTCCCATCGAACTTTGAGGTAGGGATATTACTGCCCGTTAATGCGGGATAAAAACTTAGCACCCCGTCAAATTACAGCAGCAGTTGTTCATATAAATGATCGTACAACGAAAGAAAATTACTTAAAGTAAAGGTTGATGAAAGATCAGGATGCTGGGGGTTGAATTGAAGAAGATGATTTTTAAAAGATGTACATATGTTACCATCAGTCACATTAATTAGTTTCCAAGAATTAAATTATGTTTTTTATTATATCTACTCTTCCTAATAAGATATCTTTATCCTTTATCCATAAAGTAAAAATAAAATGAATAAAAACAATAATTTATTATGTAATTTTTAAACAATAATTTATTGTTTTTATTTAAAATATTTATACTACCTAGATAATTGGTCATTCCCTCTTCCTATTATCTTTTTATATTACTTTGTCCGGATGTATAAAATTTATGATCCTCATTTATCATTATGTACATCGGCATAATATTCATATATCCTTTGTAGGTTTTACCTTCACCCTACAAAGGATATATGAATCATGACTAACACATACTTTTATATTTTTTAATTGATGATTTATTAGATTGTGAAGTTGCTACGGTTTATTTTTGCATTATTTTTTATCCAATATTTTTTAATTTAATCATAATTAAGAATATTTTTATTTAAAAACAAAATCAGACTTTTCAAATGAATAGAAAAATAACATTTTAGTTTTCATTCGATTTATTGTCAAAATTTAATCATTTTAAGTCAGAAAATCTTACATGAAACTATATTAATCTATAACAATTTTGCCTTCTCCCTTTTCCTGTCTCTTTTACTATATAAGATTTCATAACGAGCTTTGTTAAAGAATCTGTTAGTGTTTTATATGATAGATTCGATAATGCGAGTAAATCGTTCGTATACAATATTTTATGTTTTTCTAGCAATAATAATACAAGTCGTTCAGAGGGTTTTAATGCTTCATCGCTTTCCAATATAAAATCTATATTTTTCATATAATAATATAATACTCCTTGTAGTTAAAGTTAATTGTCATTTTATCTATTATTAATATAGAAATATTATATAATAAATTCTTGATTATACCAATATAATTATATGATAGTAAATATCATAGTTTTATGATAGTTTTAGTTCCCATATTTCTTCAATTACCTCTTGATCTGATAATACTTTCATTGTTGTATCTACAATTTGAAATCCATACTTTTCATAAAGAGACCTTGCTGCTTTAAGGTCACGCTTGGTACATGATTTTATAATTTTGTTTTTCAGCAAATTCAATAGCAGAATTTTGAGGTGGAGGATTTACTGCCCGTTAATGCGGGATAAACATTTATAATGTGATTCAATTACATACTCTCGATCATTTTCAGTGAATAAACGGACCATATATATCTTTCTTTCCTATTTTTTAACATTTTTACATCAAAATATTTATATGTATCTATGAATATCTTTTATTGCTAAATAAAAAACCTCCAAAAATGGAGGCTTTTGTTTATTTTACAATTGGTAATATAAGTTCACTTAATTTTACTGTGAGTTTTGTTCCCGCTTTTGGACGAATTGTATAATCATAGTCACTAGAAATTAGCACAACTCCAATTTGATGCCCTGCCTGGAATACATAATCATCCGGCTGCATGTCCCATTTGAAAATATAATCTTTTCCTGGTGTAAGTGCTGTTGATTGTTCATTTCCATTTAAATTTTGTGGATCCATCCACCCTCTTGTTACAATTTCTGGCTTTACTCCACCATAATCAACAAGTAAAGCTGTTAAGTTTGAAACAGGACGATCAAGATTTGCTTGTATTGAAATTTCAGGTGTACCACTTATACGCATTTCTTTTTGTAATATAGGTGTGACATATAATAAACGGTTTGGTGATTCTAATTCTGGATTTTCTACTAACTGATTTGATTTGATTTTAGCATCATCTAATATTGATTGAACATTTTGCGGCCTATTTAAGCCTAGTTCCATTTTCCCCGGTAATTGTGCAGTAGCATTTTTTAAATTCAAACGTATTTGTGTTGGAACTGCGGCAGGATCTGGCCAATTTTTCAACTTTTGCCATGTTTTATTTTCACGCTGTACATCTACCATTGGCTCATCCATAATTCCATTTTCAATCCCATACAACCAATAATCAAACCATTTATTTTGTGTTTGTTGCCAATTATTGCTGGATGTTCCTCCATGTCCACCTTGATGTAACCACATTTTACGAGGAATATTATTTTTTTCAAGAGCATCCCACCACTGTGAAAATTGCTTTGTTTTTACATTCCAATCATTTAAACCATGTACAACAAACACACTTGCTTTTACGTTTTTAGCATCTTTCACATAATTACGCTTGTCCCAAAAATCATTATAATCTCCAGTTTTTCGGTCTTGACCATCTGTAAGTTCTTTTATTATTTTCTGACATACTTCAGGATTTTCTCTTGTTAATACGGCTTCGGCCATATTATCCGCATCTTCTCCTTGATAGCCTCCAGGGGCAATTACTGCACCATTCGCACGATAATAATCATACCAACTACTAATAGCCGCAATTGGAATAATTGTTTTTAATCCTTCTACACCCGTTGCAGCGACAGCATTCGGTAATGTTCCATTATAAGAAGCACCTGTCATTCCTACATTTCCTGTAGACCACTCAGCTTGTACTTGTTTACCATCTTCTGCATATGCGTTTGCTCTTCCATTCAGCCAATCAATGACTGATTTTGTTCCAAGAATTTCTCGCTCATCACCAGTTGTCGGACAGCCGTCTGATTTTCCAGTACCTATACTTTCACCTAAAATTACCGCATACCCACGAGGAACATAATAATTTCCATAAGAACCGAGATTAACTGGTTCTGCGAAAGGTTTTCCTCCGACAGCATGTAACTCTTCATCAACATTGTATACAGGTACATCTTTTAATCCTGCTCTGTATGGACTCATTTCATAAATAACAGGTACTTTCACACCCGGTTCTGTTTTTGGACGCATTACCTTTACAGATACACGATCTTTTTGACCATCCCGATCACTATCAACCTCTGTTTCTACATATAGATTCTCTACAATTGCCTCATCAAGTGAATAAATCGGTTTTGTCATTCCGTTCTCTAGTTGAATTTTTGTTGATTTAGCTATCGTTTCAAACACTTTCTCATTCAACGGAAGATTCACTTCAGTTGAACTATTCTCTTTCTTCTCTGCATGTACTTTCATGCTAGACACTCCTGGTATTAGTGTTAGTGACAAAGCTGTGGATATTGCAATTGCAATCTGTTTTTTCTTCAAATTCCTTCCTCCCTTTTGGATAATTTAACTTCCTCTTCCAATATACAACAAAATAATAGAAAATTCAGTCATTTATCCACAAAAAGAGTTTGATCTATATAAAAGTCTCTGTTAATGCAAGTTATTGATATTTTGAGATATAAAAATCACCACCTAAAAAGGTGATGATTTTGTTCGTATTTTAATGAAGTAACACATCAGCTAGCACTCATGCCGCGCTTCGCAGTACCACATATTATAGAGGAATTTCCTTTCTTTCATGGGAGTTCAATGAATACATGTACAACTAATTACTGCATGAAATGTTGTGTAATTACTCCTTTCCCCTCTTCAACTTCAACTTCTGCCAATGCTCCGTTTATAAATGTGATTTGCGGAGGTACATGACCACAGTCTATATCATAAATAATTGGAATTTGAAGCTCATCAGTGAGTTCTTTATATACATCTTCAGCAATATAATCATTGATTGGATGGCTTGCAGCACTACGTCCAAATAGTATACCTGAACAATTATCAAACCAACCTGCTAGTTTCATTTGAACCAATGAACGTCGTAAATCGGTAGTAGTCAGCTCACAGTTTTCCAAATACCAAATTAAAGGGTCTTTATCAAAATGTTTATTTCTAAAAGCTTGCACGCTACCAAATGGAGTGCCAATAAGATGTCTAATGACATCAATACAACCACCAAGCAATCGACCTTTGACTTTTACATTGTCAGTTGAAGTTGTTTTCCAGTTTGTATCTTCTGTTAAATGATAAACACAAGGGGATGGGTTATTATGCTGCCATTTCTTTTGATATTTACCTGAAGAGTATTGGGTGATTGAAGTCCCTGTTTCTGTTGATAATACACTTTGCCACATTGCTGTTGTATCATCGGAGTATTCGCCTCTTAAATCTACTAGATTTGTCCCATGAGCAGTGGCTATTCCTGTGTTTAAAGTAATTGCTAATAATAAAACACTTATATCCGAGTATCCTAATACCCATTTCTTATTTATCTTTTTAAAATCAATTTCTTCTAGTATTTCAATTAGTAATTCACCACCCCAAGGAGGAATGATGATATCAATATTTTCGTCTTGCATCATTTCAACAAATTCATTTGCTCTCTTTTTAGCACTAGAAGACTTAGCTTTCTCTTGTGTCCAAACCGTTTCTCCGCAAACAACTTTATACCCTTTTCTTTCCATACTTTCACAGGATTGTTTAAACATATTATGTAACTCTGCATTTACACCAGAGGAAGGCGCTGTCACACCAATCGTTGCTCCTTTTTCTAAAAATGGATATTTTATCATATGTATTTCCCCCATTCTTTCCTATGTGCTAGAATAAGTTTTAATATAGTTAAGTTATTTATCTCTCCATTTGATAATTAACTTTCCAACTCAAATAACCAAATAAGATTGGCGAATTTGATTATTTGGATGATAATTAACAGACAAACAACTTTTAATCATCATCTCTTTTATATTTGTTAAACTACCATCAAAATCCTTCATTTCAAGCAATTGAAATCACATCAAATAATTATCTAAATATTTCGTTTCTATCCGATTAAAAAGATCTATCCATTGACCTAATTTGGAATGTTATCCTCTTGGTACATCTAATATAAAATACTCATGGGACATTTGTTTGATAAAAGGAATTTTTTCAAAACAAAAAAAGCCTACTTACGTAAGCCCTTTTCCATATACATATAAAATTCTATTTCATCTTTCATAACGAAAACCCCGTATTTGAAACCATGTCTTTCTAAAATACCTTTCACAATAGCTAGCCCTAGCCCTGTTCCTGATTTTTCTTTACTTCGCGAGGATTCTAATACGTAAAACGGTTCCCAAATTTTTTCGATATCATCAATAGATGAAGACTCTATGCCGTTTTTAATTTTAAAAAACACTAGTTCCTTTTGCTCTTCTAATGTAATTTGTATTCTTTGATTCGTTGTATATTTAATTGCATTTGAAATGAGATTATCTAAAACCATTTTCATTTTATCCTGATCAGCAATAATGGAGATGTCTTTCGTACGACTATCCATTTGCAGTTGTATGCCTTTAGACTGTAATTCAATTTCATGTTTTTGAATGCTGGTATAAACGAGCGTTTCAATATTAATTATCTCTTTCTGTAAAAGGTCTCTTTCTAATTTTGCAAACCGTAACAATTCTTCTATTAAGTGTGAGATTTGATCTGTTTGCTTAATAATAGTATCTAAATATGTACCATCATCTAGACCATCTTTAATTCCCATTGAATATGCTTTTACTAAAGCAATGGGTGTCTTTAACTCATGTGTAATATCTCCCATGAATCTTTTTAAATGTTCATTTCGCAATGTTAAATCTTGATGAGCCTCATGTAATGTGTCACTCATCATATTAATACTATGAGCTAATTCTTCAATTTCATCATTCGTCTTTATCTTCGTTCTTTTAAATTCAAGGTTTGAAATATCTTTAGCGACATCACTTAACTCTTTTAACGGCGTTGTAATGATTTTTGATAGTATCCATACGAGTACAATAACAAGCAAAATTGAAAATCCAAAAATATATAAGTTAAATGTGTTAAGCATTTCTATGATTTCATTAGAATGTGCAATGGATACACCTACTAAAATTAACATATCATCTTTTGAAATGAAGCTTGCAAAAAAACTTGCCTTTAATTTTTCTTGATCATATAATTTGTTTACTTTTCCCTCTTCTTTTACTTTAAATAAATCATCTTGCGTAATCCAAAACTTATTTAATGTAACTTGTTTTTTTATAAGCTGTGAACGCAGTGATTCATTAATTTCATCTTCAGTACTCTTTATCGGGGTAGAAACAATTGTTATATTATGCTCTTTTTCAATTTGATCAATATTATCAATTAACTGTTCTTTTGAAACAGCTTGTACTTGTTTCGTTATGACGCTTAATTTCTCTCTTGTTTGATACACATTGTATTTTGGTAAAAAATAATTCGTTAACAATAATGAAATCGTAAAGATGAGCACGATCGTAAAGGATATACTGATGAATAGCTTTTTACCAAGTTTATTCACGTTCTTCCTCCAGACTATATCCTAAACCGCGGTGTGTTTTAATAATATGCTCCCCAATTTTTTTACGCAGACGTCTAACGTGTGTATCTACCGTTCGTTCTTCTCCAAAATAATCAAATCCCCATACGATATCTAATAACTTTTTTCGAGTTAAAATCATTCCTTTATGATTTAGAAAACACTTTATTAATTCAAGTTCTGTTTTTGTAATTTCCAATTCCTTATCATTTTTATATACTTTACTTTTTGTTACATCAATTTTAAGATCTTGGACTTGAATCACTTCATCCTTATTTAGTAGTTTTTTCGCTCGTGTAAGTAAAATACCAGGATGAAATGGCTTTTTCACATACTCATCAACTCCACTATGTAAGGCTTTAAGTTCGTCTTCGTTTTCACTCTTTGCAGTAAGCATTAATACTTTTACACTCGAATTTTTTTTCATTTCCTGACACACACCTAAACCATTTACTTTTGGCATCATCCAATCTAAAATGGCTAAATCAATTTTTTCATTATAAAATACCTGTAGCGCTTCTTCTCCATCTTTCGCTAAAAACACTTGGAAACCTTCCTTTTCAAAATATGCTTTTAAAATCTTCAACATATCTTGTTCATCATCAGCAATTAATACTTTCATTTTCTTCCTCCATCAACAATCCATAATATAAGGTTTCACTATAATAATTATCTTACCAAAACAAAGTAAGAAACTCATTCTCTTTTTTATGTTGTTATGATACATCTTTTTTGTTACACCAATGTGACAAACTAAACTTTTTATTTGAACATAGGAAAATCTATGTAAATGCTAGATACTAAAGTATTTATATCATACAAGGGTATATTAATCATGAGGTGTTGTATCATGTTAAAAAAAGCATTCTTCGCTTTAATATGTATTTGTTTTCTATCAACAAATGCAATGGCACAAACAAATAAACAGATTGAAGTATTTGACTGTCAAAAAGAAATGGTAATACAAAAACAATCTCTAGATATGACTATACAAAAAGAAGCTATACAATATGCAAAATCAATCACTGGTGTATACAGAAATCTTAATGTTGTTCCAAAAAACGGACATATGATAAAAATCCCTTTATCCAAACCTGTTATGATAACAAATCAATGGATACATACGAATATAGATGAAGTTCTCGTTTTGCTTCCGCTTAAAGAAAAACCGTATATCATGATTTATGATGATGAAAATAATCCTCATTTTTATTATGTGCAAGGTCATCCTGAGAGTTTGCTAAAACAATTGAAAATCAAATCATACTGAATACATATTTTAAAATTTGACTCTGTTAAAGCTTATTGTTGATTTTAGAAAATAAGAAAGAGGGCTTCTATTAAGCCCCCTCTTTCTTATAGAACAAAAGCACCCTAAATGAAATAACGTATCTTTGTATTTAATGTAATTGTGGTACTAGTGACTTGACTATTTCTCCAATTATTCCCTTAGTTTGGTGAATGCCTAAATCTGAATTTGTCATAATAACAGCACCGGTTCCTAAATAGGGAAACGCAATCATCATACATTGATATCCAACTCCCCAACCTAGTGATGAAATTTCAAGTTCTTGATCTGATTTGTCAAGAAAGATCCCTAGGCCTGTCCACTTTGAACACCCTTGAGGTGTAAACATTTCCTTTATCATACTTTCAGAAAGACCAAGTTTGCCACTACCATTTAATGAATTAATCAATTCAATTACCAAAATAGTTAAATCTGACGATGTTGTCCAAAGTCCAGCAGCGGCCGGATATGGATATATTGGATACTTTCCACCCAATAATTTTCCATCTTTATTGTGCCCACAAGCAACATTATCTCTTCTTACTTCTGGTATAGAACATTCTAGCGTGCTATTTTTCATATTTAATGATTCAAATATCAACTCATCCATTAATAGCTTAAAAGGTTTTCCAGAAATGTCTTCTATAAGTTGTTGTATTATACAAAAACCCGCGTCTGAATATTGAAATTCGCTTTCAGGTTCATACTTAACTTCAATAGGTTCTGGACAATATGATTTTCTACCCTCAAGAAGGTCAAGCATTGTAGGGTTGCCTTGAATGGAATCATATTCAAAAAAACTTCCTTCAGGGTCAATTACCCCAGATTGATGACTAAGTAGTGTCCGTAAAGTAACTTTTTTATATTGAGTAAATACATTTTCAGGAACCTTCCAAGATATAAGCCGTTCATTTACATTCTCATCTAAGTCAAGGATACCTTGTTCAGTTAATTTTAATACTAGCATTGCCGTGGCAAACTTACTTATGGAACAGGCATTGAAAATGGAGTCACTGTTTACTTTATTGTTGGTTCCCGCCTCTAGTACACCAAAGCTTTCTTGCAAATCAAGGATACCATTATTAATTAAGGCTATGCTTAAACCCGGTACACGATAATGCTTCATTCGTTCATAAATATCTATGTTCTTTAGTTCCAAATGAGTTTGATTGATCATACAGACCTCCATAATAAGTTTTCGATTCTTCGTATATAGTTTACTTACAAATTTAATTATATATAAAATATTCAGAATAATAAATATTAAAAATTTATAAATGCATATATCATTTACCATTAAAAAAAGGATTGATCAAAATGATCAATCCTTTACTCTACCTCATTTAAGAATACTAATGTTAAAACGCCTGGTCCTGTATGAGCTCCAATTACGGCCCCAATTGTATTTATTACAAATACTTCACAACCAAATTTTTCAACGATTAATTCTTTTAGTGCGTTTGCACTTTCTATGTCGTCACCATGTGTAATTCCGATGGTTTGACTCTTTAAGTCTTTTCCACGTTCATCCATTATTTCCACGATTCGATTCAAGACTTTCTTTCTGCCTCTCACTTTTTCAAGTGGAACAAGCTTTCCTTCATCAACATTTAAGATCGGTTTAATATTTAATAAGCCACCAATAAATCCAGCTACTTTGCTTAAACGGCCACCTCGAACTAAATACTGTAAATCAGCTACTGTGAAAATATGCTCCATATGTTTTGTTAGAAAAGCAACACGGTTCAAAATTTCTTCTTTCGTTGCACCATTTTGTGCCATTTTTGCTGCTTCTAACACAACAAGTCCTTGACCAAGTGAAGCACATTTTGTATTAATAATTTCTATATCAAAATCTGTATATGTTTCTTTTACTTCTTCTTTTATAACGACCGAAGATTGATATGTACCCGATAGTTCAGATGAGAAAGCTAAATAAATACAAGGAATATTTTGCTTAGCATATGTAACAAATGTTTCTTGAAACGCTTCTAATGATGGTAGTGATGTTTTATATACTTCGCCTTCTCTCATTTTCTGTAATAAGCGAACCGACTCTAATGTTACTCCGTCTAAATACTCAGTTTCTGCTTCATCATATACACGAAGTGGAATCGAATCTATATCGTAAGTACGCAACAATTCTTTTGGTAAATCAGCCGCACTATCCGTAATAATTTTAACGCTCATTCTTAAACCTCTATTCTTTTATAAGTATACTAAAATAAGACCATTCTCTTTTAAATTATATACGTAAAACGATGATGAAGAAAGAGATAGTATTATCAAAGTATTCTATATTTTATGCGTGGAATGTCAAAGAATTCACTTTATTTATAATGACTATCGAAATGGACTTTTTAGTGAGGGTATATCAGCAATACCTTATATCTATTCTGTATAGGTGTTAGAAAGTTATTTTACAAACTTGTTAGCATTTTTTCATTTCAACAACCACCAATATTAATTACGTACCCTATTCAATTCTTCTGCTACTTTATCCACCCTTTACATTTTCAATTCTTTAAAAATGCACGAATTATATACCTTGGTTTAGCCCTAAAGTTACAATTCCTGCTGCACAATAAAATAACTAGACTCATATCCTATTCCGTATATTCAAACCACGTATGAAGCAGAAGGGCAGGAAAATTAAATGACTTCTTATATGGATTACACCTCTCCCTCTATCCAATTCACTTATGATGTAAGCAAGAGTAATTTCTTTAGAAAAGATGAGCACAATTATATCAATGTGTTGGGTGTTAATCAATTGAATACATTAGAAAATACTTCTTTACTAGACATCTTTTTAAGTGCGGATAATGTTATAGAACCTCATGTACACCAGAATGCTGCTGAGCTTGTTTACTGTATTTCTGGTGCGGCTGTCGTTTCATTGCTCAACCCATCTTCTAATTTACTAATCAAATTCTTAATTCCCCTATAAAACCAGGTCAAGTTACCAACATTCCACAAGGCTGGTGGCATTATGAAATTGCCTCTGTTGACAATACACATTTATTGGCCATTTTTAATGCACCTACCCCAGAAGTTATTTTCGGATCTGATATTTTAAGATTAACTCCATCAAATGTAATGGCTCATACTTATTGTCTCGATGAACAACAATGGAAACAAGCGGTATCACCTATTCAATCTACTACCGTAATTGGTCCTCCAAAAAACTGTAATCAAAATCAAAATCAAAATCAAAACCGAAATGAGATGCACAATATACCATATCAAAACCAAACACATACACAACAGCCCTCTTCTTATTACCAACAACAATTCCCAATTCATCCATATTGGGGCTATTAATAGCGGGAGACACTTTTAAAATCCATGAATGATATACACCTTCACAAACAAATCATACTCAACTACCAGTTACTCCAATTTCTTTTCTCTGTATTCTGTACTCCTAAAGAAATGGATCACTGGTAGCTTCCCGTTATATTTTTGCTTAGGAATTTGTGTGCGCTCTTCATGTTTTTCTCTTTCCATCCTTACATACATCTTCATAGCGCTCACAAAGCTTCTACTTTTCCAGTTAGAGTAGTATCGCAAACAATTTTTTCATATAATTTCTCCGTACGATTTCATGTTTCTTATAAAAAACGTTATAATAAACTGTAGCCTCTACGATTACGTTATAAAGGAGAATGAAACATGGCTAAAATTAAAGTATATCAACCAAAAGAAGAAAATATGGATGCAGTAAAAAACATCATAGATGTAGAAGAACAAAACCCAACTACTGATGATTTACAAAATCTATACGCATGTGTATTAGACACTGAAGATATGGCTTTACCTGATTCTTACATCGAGGAAGATATTTTAATCGATTCTATTGAAGTTATGGTAAATGTGTCTCAAAACAAACTAAGAGACTTAACTACTTACGATGTAATTGAAGTACAAAACAAAGGTAAAAAAACACAAATCTTACTATTAGCAGACGAAGAATACGAAATTATCGAAGGATAGTTTTCAAAACTTACATAACAAGAAAAGCTCCTTTCCAATTAGGAAAGGAGCTTTTTCATATTCTATGCCTTTGATTTATGCAAAGATGTGGAAGTAAGTAAATACTGCTACTGTAGCACCTACGATTGGCGCTACAACTGGAACCCAGGCATATCCCCAATTTGATTTACCTTTACCTTTGATTGGCATAATCATGTGAACAAGTCTTGGCATTAAATCCCTTGCAGGGTTTAAAGCACAACCAGTGATACCGCCTAATGAAAGAACAATACCCCATACTAGAAAACCGATTGCTACGTGTGCAAGTAATTTATTATCTCCCATAAGTGGAGAGTGTGTGATACCTAATGCACCGAATGCTAGAATGAATGTACCAACAAACTCAACTGTGAAAGCACGTGCCTTAGAAGTTCCTTTAGCAGGTACTGTACCAAAACATCCTAAAACTTCGCCTTTCTCTTCTGTTTGTTCCATAAACGGTTTATACATTACCCATACTACTAATGCACCAACGAATGCACCAAGTAATTGTGCTGTAACGTATGGAATAACCTCTGACCAAGGGAATTGACCGTTAATTGCTAATGCGATAGTGAAAGCAGGATTGATATGGTTTCCACTAATACCACCAAAGATTATTGCAGGAATCATTACTGCAAATCCCCAAGCTGTTGCAACAACCATAAAACCACTTTGATGACCTTTAGTTCCTTTTGAATGTACATTGGATATAACACCAAGACCTAAAGTTACCATTAACGCTGTAGCGAAAAACTCTGCGATGTATAGTACCATTACTTTTTCCCCTTTTTATACATATTGTCATGTAATTCACGTACTGCACGTTCTAGTATTTGAGTTTAACTAACTTTAAAATCTGTTTCCTCAGAATAGTCGTCTACTAGTTCATCAAACATTTCTCTTAAATCGTCGGTAAATCTTAATGATGTAGACTTTTTTTACCATATGATTTTACATCCTTCATTTTTTATCCCAAAATGTATTATATTGTAGTACGTTGTCATACAGTTTACCGATCGTTCCCATTCATAAATAGTGCTAATACTAGTTCTAATACAGTTGCAAATAACATTTGTTCATTCCCCTTCTGTGATATTCTTTTTATAAGACTCAAATATTTCTAAGGCTTCATTTAAACGATTAAGTGAATAGTTTATTTAGTATAGCCATACCGTCTTTACCTCTATAGTGAATGGTAAACTTGTCGTCATTGAATCCAATCACCTTCAGCGGTTTCTTTAATTAGTCGAAGTAATTCTTTATTTACTTTCAGTTTCTTAATAATTTCTGTATCCGTACTACCTCCAAGTTATATAGATGTATACACTAAATATGTTCACTTTTTCACATACTTTCGTAAGAGAAATGGTGACACAAGCCACCTATAGCCGTTACTTCTGTACCCTTTTTGCATAACTCAATCGTATAATTCTTTCTAACGTTTGCGACTGGTTTAATTTAATATGAGTATCTTCACTGTAGTAATACACCACTAATTCATCAAGCATCCGCTTAACTTCGTTAGTTGTTTTAAATGATATGCTAACCTTTTTATGCATCTTACCACCTCTTTCATTTACAGTTAGCGGTGGTTGTTACTTAGTTTGTACTTCGTAGAATGTTGCGTGGTAGTTATGTTTAGAAGTTGTTATCTGTTTTACAAAACGTATATTATATTAAATTACATTAGATTACTATGAATAACTAATGAACAAATACCTTCAGTAAATATTGGTAAGACCACTATACTGTTGACGGATTAAATAAAATATAGTATTCGTGTGTACGTATTATATATAGGAAAGTATTTATCAGATGCTTTATTTTCGATTATAAGAGACTTTATATATTAGGTAGGAAGATTTGATTAGGATCTTTACCACTCTGATTTTCTTTCACAGCTTTTATTTTAAAGTCGGCATGGTAGGTAATAGAACGCTCGAATTGTTCCCATCGCTGTTACGACAATTTTATTATCCACTGTGTTTTATAACTACTAGGGCTAATATGTAAGAGTACCAACGAGGTTACAAGCGTAGCTTCTCTAATACATATCAAAAGGCTTCAACAACCGTATGGACGAGAAAGGGTTGTGACAAACTAAACAAAAACAAAAAGGTGGAAATAATAATAATGACAACTAAACAAGAATTTTTCAATACAGTAAAGAAATCACACCAATTTGCGGGGGAACTTACAGTAATGGAAAACCGATATTACGACTTCATTATGTGGGAGGGTGACAAGGAAGAAGAAACCAATGCACTTCAAGCAATCGCTAACATCAAATTTAAGTTACAGATTCAAAAAAATACACTAGCTAAAATGAGAAAATCATTTACTCATGAACAGTTAAAAGAAATGAGAAAAGAATATTACAGCGAGTAGTTTTAATAAGTAAACAAAAAAGGGAAGCGATTCGATTTGGACTACTTCCCTTTAAATATAACGATAGTCGTTATTGTCTTCCTCTGCATTAAAATATAGTTCATTGACGGATATATCTTAGGAAATTGTCACCTTTATCACCTTTGGTGAAATTTTGAATCTCTTTTAACGCATGGTTTGTTAGAAAAACTTCCAACATATCTAAATCAAAATGTCTGCTGTGTAGACCACTATAAAATTCTTTCTTAGCTTTCTTTTTAGCTTCTGCAATAACTATTGCAATTTGTTCATCAGTACCGAAATTCTTCATTTCTTATCCTCCTTCATCGGTTTATACTAGATAACCGAAAGGAACTTGATTTTTGCACAACGAAATAAAAAAAGACTATCTTTTTCAAAAAAAGAGTAGTCCCATTGTGATTCGAACCGGTAAAGGAGTGTAAGGAAGATAATCCACCGTTGGGCGACTGCTGATGTATCTCTTATTGAAACCTTTTCTTTAAAGTTAGTTCACCTTCATTAATTTCATGAATTGTCCCTACCGCATATTTTCTTGACTCTTTCAATTCACTTACTTGATGCTTTTTCATTGTTATTTTCCTTCTTTTAATTTTGTAAATACTTTTCCGTTATTTAATTCACACCAGTTTAAATTTTCAATTTCAAACTCACTATATTTTTCTAGAAACTCTTTCTTTGTTTCAAACAATTCCATTGATCCATTTTCTAATTTTACTAACATATCATAAGCGTTTAATTCGAATATTCTACTAATCGCAATCAATTCACCTATAATTAATTTATCTGAAAAGTTCATTTTATTTCACGTCCTTAATTTCAGTTTGGAATAGAATGTTATTGTTCGAATCCATAATGAAAACTTTCTTTAGTTCGAACCCTTTGCTTTTTGCGGCTTCCATTGTATTAAAGTAGAATTGGTGAGAAGAATTCATTACAACGTTTTCCCAACTATTGATAGAGGCGTTATCTTTTACAGTAATAACAACGCCCTCTGTTGTAACTTCCATTTTTGCATGAGTTGTGTTATTGAATTCCACGTCTTTTTGTCGTGCTTCTTTTGTTTCTACATTAATCTTTTCAGCTTATTTAAATTCTTGCATTGCTTTTTGTTCAGATGCTTTTAAATCTTCTTTTACATTAGTTCCGCAACCTGTCATTAAACCAATTGTAACTAGTCCTGTCATGAACCCTGCTAATAATTTTTTTCATTTTAGTTGTCCTCCTTTCCTAATAGAAACGATGCAACCAATTCAATGATTATATTAAATAACATTTTGTTTACCTTCCTTTTCATATTTGTTTTTATTTTAATACAGTCATCTATACAAATTATGTTTAAAATATCACATACTTGTTTAAAGAAACAGTGAACAAATACCTTCAGTAAATATTGGTAAGACCACTATACTATTGACGGATTAAATAAAATATAGTACATGTGTGTACGTATTATATTTAGGAAAGTATTTATCAGACGCTTTATTTTCGATTATAAGAGACTTTATGTATTAGGTAGGAATATTTGATTAGGACCTTTACCACTCTGATTTTCTTTCACAACTTTTATTTTAAAGTCGGCATGGTAGGCAATAGAACGTTCGGATACCTTCACCACATTTTCATTCTTCTCTAGTTGTTTCAGTTGAATTTCATTAAAAATAATTTTACTCATTTCCCGTACCTCACTTTTATCATTATTTACATTACAACGAGGAAATAAGTACAAAAACACACAAAAACCCCGAATCATGGACTTTTTTTAAGTGTCCACAATTCGGGGTACAGTCCAATTAGGAAAGAAGCTTTTTCATATTCTACGCCTTTGATGTTTCACCTTGCGCTTCTTTCTGTTCCTTCTTGTATACCATTCTTTCATTTCCCATAAAGAAGATAAATATGAATGCCAATCCAGCTGGAACTAATGCCCACATGAAAGTATGGACGATTGAGCTAGAGAAGGCGATGTTAAAGGAAGTAACTAGGCGTGCGACTCCATAAAGGCGTTATCACACAAGCCGAGGCTGATTCATGGGGATAATAAGAGTAGTAAGCGAACAAGCTCCGACCTTAACGGGTACGGGGCTTGTTCTATGTAATTGAACCACCTACCTTCCCTCTCCTCTGTTGTACCATGAAGATGAAGTAAAGGCGGCTGAGATTAGCGCTACAGTCGATTTAGCGTTCGGACTAGTGAACTAGTCCTTGCTAATCGATCAGAAATCGGCTACAGGGAGTTGTTACCAGTGTGAATTACATCACACATCAATAAATATACAGAGATTACAATAACTGGAGTAGGAAATAACATGCACGTCCCACTGGGTTATGACATTAAACTGTCCTCGCTGATTAATAAAAGAACAACTAACTGGAGGAATTACAACATGGCAACATTCTTTAGTGTATTAGCATTCTTTACATTCATCGGTGGTCTTGGTTTTGGGATTATAGCAGCAGTTAGAGGTTTAATTAAGCAAGACCTTAAGAAGGCGGCTAAGCGAGCGGGTATTGGACTTGCAATAGCAGTAGTATCAACGATCGTAGGCGTTTCAACTGTATCTAACGAAGAGCCTAAGAAAGAAGTTAAGCAAGAGGAATCAACAGAAGCTTATTCTAAGAAGATCGAAGCTGCTGAGAAGGAAAGTGTTAAGAAGAACGAAGTTAAACCAGCTCCTGAGGTTAAGACAGTATTTGCTTTCGGTGAAGAAGCTGCTTTTGATAGTGGATTAACAGTTAAAGTTACAGGTGTTACAACGACTACTGAACGTAATCAGTTCGAACCTTCTACTCCTTTAGTAGCAGTAGTATCCGCAGAAGTTACTAATAATACAGGTGGCGATCTTACCTTAACATCTCATGACTTTTCTATTATTGATGGTCAAGGTTTCCAAGGAACTCCTTATGCACAAGGTGATATTGGTAAGAAGATTGCAGCAGGGGCTAAGATGAAAGTTCAGTTCCATTATGCAGTTGAGAACGCAGCTCCGTTTACTGTAAAAGGTGGAGTAGCTACTTGGAAGTAACGGGGGAGCTTCGGCTTCTCTTTTTGTGTTATACTGCCCCTTAGAAAGGAAGTGACAACGTGGCTAATCGTTCGGATAAGATTCCCCTATCGTTCAGAGTAGAGCAAGACGTAAAGAGTAAGCTTGTAGCCGTCACGGGGGCGATGTCAGAGCTCAAAGGGATACCAGTTATCACAAGACTCAAGCAA
This sequence comes from Bacillus sp. DX4.1, assembly GCF_030348195.1. Taxonomy (NCBI): domain Bacteria; kingdom Bacillati; phylum Bacillota; class Bacilli; order Caryophanales; family Bacillaceae; genus Bacillus; species Bacillus sp. DX4.1. The sequence continues at coordinate 2,742,193 of NZ_JAUCFT010000008.1, forward strand.
TCGAGTATTTAATTAAAGAGGCTCATAAGAAGTATTGTAATGAAGACTAGTTGCCTAAGCGGTTGCTAGTCTTTTTGTGTTATATCATGTCACCGAGATTAACGCTACAAGGCGATTAGAAATAACCCACTTAACCGCCTAGAAATCGCTTGTAGGGAGTTAGGTATTAAGGCGCTGAGGCTCTTCATTGTAGTCAAAAATAACAGTTATTTCCTTTCCCTAGAGAATCGGCTTGTATTTTTATAATTTTAGTAATGCATGCGTTGGCGGTCTTTTATTTCGATCATCCCTTGAGCGGTTTCATGGCTATGGTCATTTCATTCCCATGACGGGCGCTCTCCTTATACTTACTAGGAGCTTCTCTGACGGGTCTAGAGGCTCGTTCATATCCATACAAAAAGACGGTGTCATTACCGCCTCTTTAGGGTCTTAATCCTCTTTATCGTATGTCCAACCTCGTAAGCCGCACTCCCATCGCTCAGCATCCTCAAAGTCGGACTTAACTATTTTAATAATACGGGCATACCTCTTATAATCGTCACTGTCGCTCTCTAACAGCTTCATGTAACGCCCTCTCCACCTCTCAATATACTTCTATAGCATACCGTATCTCACGAGGCTCAGCGTTCTTATCAATTAATTTAAGACGCTTAAGACGCTTCTCCATTGCTACTAGCTAGTCTAACCAAAAGTTTAGTTGTGATGCTCCGTTGTATAATGCCTCTTTACTTAACATAGTTGCTCCTTTTATATCTCCATTTACTAAGAGTATATAATATTCAAGGATGGCGGTCTATCAGGCGCTGTAGTCTTAGCGGTCTTATGTTATAGTTAGGTTGCTGTTATAAGATACATTCCATTTATCCATTGATGCCATCAATATTCCAAGTAATAAACCAGCGACAACAAAGCCTAGTTTACTATCCTTGGCAACCATATTGTTTACTCTCCCTTTTACCTTTAAATTTGTCTATGTTCTTTTACAACCGATGTTCCTTTGTGTTTAAAACTAGCGTGATATTCAACAACACCAATTTCACAGCCAGGCCCAATTATGACATTGTTTCCTCTAACAGTATCTGCTTTCGTATATTCTAAGTAAATATCATCGCCTTCTATACTTGTTGTATGAAGCTCACCAGCATGATTTGTAAAAGGAATGAATGCAGATTTTTTTCGTACCGTAATCTTCTTTCCCCCAATTTCTTTTACTTTACTTCCTTCATAACGCAATGAAATGTTAATATTCTCTGCATTTAAAAGTCCTTCACTTTCAAGACCACCAGTTAATAGAAATTCTTCTACCTCAATATCTTCTTTTACTGTAAGGCCGCCTTTGATATCTATATAATTTCCAGATAGTTTTCCATTAACTTCAAACATTCCTCGAATTTTTGTTTTGTTTATGTGACAATCATTCTGTACTTGTGTATTACCATATACTTTCACATACTCAGCATTTAAACTGCCTTGTACTTCACTATCTCCATACACAATATACGAGTTTGCTGTTATATCACCACGAACATCACTTGTTCCGTATGTTTTAAATTCATTACAACCAACGTGGTTTGAAATTGTTCCTTCGCCTCGAATCTTCACCTTATTGTAAGTTCCGCCTGATGAACTACCAGAGCCATTCAAAGTAAGACTATGCCGCTTTTCCATATCCATTCCTCTCTCCATAAAAAATTAAACTTGCTGAATTTCTTTTACTTTTGCATTTTTATCGACATGAAGAACTCCTGTATATTCAATGAGTCCGATCTCACAATTTGGCCCAACTGTAACATTGTTACCTCTTACTGTATTGATTTGCACATGATCAATATCAATATTGTCACCTTCTAATAGTTCAGCCTCTAAATGTGATCCAAACATTGTTTTAAAGAGCCTACTAAATGCAGACAATCTCTGCCTTACTTTAATCGTTTGTCCCCCAATTTCTTTCGCTCTACATGTACCATGAATATCGATATCAATTTCATCCGCGCTCAGTAAGCCACCAATTGTAAACTGCCCTTGTGACGAAAAGACATCCACTTCGCAGTTACCATCTATAGTCGCTTGCCCGCGAATCTTCAATTCTTCTCCAGTCAGTGTGCCACCAATTGTCCCTTTACCAGAAATCTTCATATTACTAACACTTACATCCCTTGTAATCGTTGCTTTACCATCAATTCGCATGTTTTCAGTAGTTACTTGCCCGTCAACTTTTCCAGAGCCACTAATTCTTGTACGTTCACTTTTTAAATCACCATTTACGTTACCTGATCCATTGCATTCAAAATCATCGCAATCGATATGTCCATTAACAGTTCCTCTTCCATTTAACTGTACTTTATGGAACTCTCCACCATTGGAAGAACCGTAACCATTTATAATTAATTTTTCTGTTCGCATTATTTCTCCCCCACTATAACAGTTTTGTTTTTAATGCTTCTGTATAGTTCATGATTGTTATACGTACAACAACCTTCGTACCTTTTTCAAAAAATAAATCATCAACATTTGAAACTAAGAAACAAGTCGAAATACCTAGTTTACGAATTACCACTAACTCACTATTCTTTTGTTTCATTTTTTCGTAGTTCTCATGTAAAACCTGTAGCACCATCTTTCCTTCTTCTAAACTAATTTCTCCCGATTGAAGCAGTTCCTCTAAAATGTACAAATAGAGAATATCAACAAATTGAAATTCCACGGCTTTATTCGTTTGTTCTATAAAAAACTGCATAACTGGTTCTGAGGCAATTCCTTTTCGTAACATATCTTCTTTCGTTAAACAAATTTCTGTTACACTCGGCGAAAACATATTCGCTAATTCATCAAGTGATAAATCCTCTTTCATCGTTTGAATTTTATCAATACGCTCTAATATCTTTTCTTTTGGAAAAAATGTTTCTTGCCCTGTAAAAGTTGATTTTCTCACAAACCAATCTTCCGGTATTAAATTCTTTCTTTTCCACCTATACAGCTGTCCATATGAAATACTAGTCAGTTCCAGTAAATCTTTTTTTGAAATTAAATCCGTACTCAATTGCATAACACTCCTTCCTGATAACAATGTAACATAACACTGTTACGTTGTAAATGTGCTTTTTATAAAAATGTGTGAAACAGTGTCCTACACCTTCGCTAATCCACGCAAAAAAGGCCTCTCGATTTCCAACCGAATAAGGCCTTATTCTTTGTGTATTAGGGCTTAAACCATATATTATAAAAATCAATCCAGCCCTGAGAATTAATCATTATATTTTGTACTTTTTCGTGTGTACTTATCTGTTTTTTATTACGATATAAAGGAATGATATGAATGTTACGTAACAATGTGTCCTCCACAGCACGTAACAGTGCAATCCGTTTTTCCATACTAGGTTCGGCAAAGAATGTAGTTAATTGTTCATTAAAATCAATAAGACTATGTTGATATATAAAACTATTTTTTGAAAGAAACATGTACAGAAAACTTAGTTCTATCTGCTCACTTATTGTAGCACTATCATGAATGATATCTGCTTGTTTTATCGTTTCAATCTGTAATAATTCCTGCGCATCAAGAAACTTTATTTCAATTGTAACCCCATATTTTGCACATTCTCTTTGAATCCAGTGTGAATCTTCAACATGATCCTGTTCCTTAAACGTGTACAAATATAATATTTCACCGTTATATTTGCTCTTTTGTATGAAATAATTAATATTCTCTTCCACCCTCATAGGAGAGCTATTCCCTAACAGTAATTCATTTGCTGCTTCACCGCGTTCTCCCTCTAACTCATCCATCATTTTCTTACTATGAATAATTTGATATAACGCTTGCCGGAATTCAATATCTTGTAAAGGTCCTTGTTTTTTTGTATTTAGCGTAACATACGATACATTGGCTTCTAATTTAGAAAGATCTTTGTGGCGACTCTCTGTTTCCTTGTTTTGCGCTCTCATTAAAACGTCGTATGCATCACTACTTTCAAGCACATTCCATAATTCAATCCGATCAAGGAATGGGCGTTCACGAAAATACGAATCATGTGCTTCTAAGACAAAAATAGAATCATTATTTTCACTCAGTTTAAATGGTCCTGTTCCTATTAGCTTGTTTTCCTCATCTACCGTCACAATAGAACACTGTTCGCCGCATAAAATATGTAATAATAATTCGTTTTCTGTATGTAAATGAATCTCAATTGTATATTCATTTACAATATATATTGTTTCAACGTGTTGCAGCATCCACAAATAAGGATTATCCTTTGTACTCATAAACCGCTGAAAGGTGTAGTAAACATCATGTGCAGTAAAGGGTTTGCCATTATGAAATCGAACCCCTTTTCTCAAATAAAACGTCCATACTTTTCGATCACGATTACATTCCCAATGAAATGCAAGGCGAGGCTCTATTTTATTTGTATTTTCGTTCACATATACAAGCGTATCATATAAATGTTTTACCATATGACATTCTGAACGTAATGTTGCATATACGGGATCCAAATGAATAATCAGATTCATTTCAACTTGTAAACGAAGCACATCTTGTCTCCCTTGAGAAGTTATTTCAACTTGATAACCAAAGATTGAGTCTATCCATGCTTCGAATTGTTTTATCAGTTGTGGAAAATAAGAGCTATATTGTTCAACGAATGTTTTTCCACCCTTTACATCTCCTTGTTTCGTTATCTCTTTCCCCTTTTCTAAAATTAGAGTGATGGGGTCTTGTTGAAATGCTATCTTAGATCGATTTCCTCTACCACGACCTGGATACCAACAAATCCAGCGTAGTTCTTCTAATTTTTTTATAATAAATTTACTATTTCGATCTGTACAAAACAACGTTTCAGATATATTTTGTAATGCTATCTCTATTTTCTCCCCGCGTGTTCTCCCTTTTGCATACTGGAGCCACAGTTGTACGTACTGCTCCATAATGACCATACATATCCCCCTCTAAAAGATAAAAAATTCCTTCCTTTCATTCTACCCTTTTTCAAATGTTGCTTCCATTTTAAAATTCCAATATAGAAAGGAGGAAATGCATGAATCGTCTTATGAAACGGTATAACAAGCTCATTTTGATTCGATTATTCGGTGAATTATTAACGAGTACAACGGGTGCCATGTTAGCTATCATCTTTATTGTATACGTCAATAAAGCTTTAGAAGGAAACGTTATTCTCACGATGCTTCTTTTCGGATTACAGCCACTTACTGATATTATTTTCACACTATTCGCTGGTGGCGTGACCGATCGATATGGTAGAAAAAGTATCATGCTACTTGGGATATCACTACAAGCACTTGCAATGAGTGGGTTTTTCTTCGCTGAATCGGTTGCCCTTTTTGCATTATTATATGTGATAAATGGAATTGGGCGTTCTCTTTACATCCCTGCACAGCGCGCTCAAATTGCTGATATAACCGAACATGAAAAACAAGCAGAGGTCTTTGCTCTTATTCAAACAGTAGGTGCTATTGGTACAGTGATTGGCCCATTAATCGGTTACTTTTTTTATGAAAATCATCCTGAATTCCTATTTATGCTTCAAGCAGTTACTCTCGTTCTCTATGCTATTCTCGTCTGGACACAGCTTCCGGAAACAGCTCCAACCATTCAAACAAGTGAACATGGTGCACAGTCAATTACATGGAAGCAGTTCATTTCAAATCATTACGCTGTATTTGGTCTTATGATATTTACCCTTCCTATCAGTTTTTTCTATGCCCAAGTCGAAACGAATTATCGGATATTCGCAGAAAATATTTTTTCGAATTTTCTATTCGTTCTCACATTCATATCCACATGTAAAGCCGTGATGGAAATTGTTCTGCAAGTGTGGCTCGTCAAATGGACAGAAAGATTTTCTATGAACAAAATTATTATTTTCTCGTATATTTGCTATACGTTTGCAGCAATTGGATACGGTTATTCTCATACGTTATGGTTATTATTTTTTACACTGCTTCTCTTAACAATTGGTGAAAGTATTGCCTTAAACCATTTACTGCGATTTGTTGCAGAAATGGCTCCTAATCATATGCGAGGACGTTACTTTTCGATTTACGGAATCCATTGGGATATTTCTCGAACATGCGGGCCAGCTGTAGGAGCGGTTATATTAAATCATTTTAACGGTGGCTTTTTATTTACCATTTGTGCATTATTGTTATTATTCGGGGGTATCGCTCAGACTATCTTCGTTCATTCGATAGAACGGCACAAAACAAAAAAGCTGTCCCTATAAAGGACAGCCTTACTCTATGTATTTTACGCTTCAATCTGTTTTCCATCTTCAACGATATGATACAGTAAGTGAGCTAAATGATGAATTGGACCATATTCTTCCTCTTCTTCATCTGTTTCACCTTGGTATTCAAGATCATTTAAGTATAGTGCTAAAAATTGATAGTATAGTTTTAAATCAAAGCCATAGCAAGCACTTGGTTCTTCTTGTTCGCCCTCATATTGCAGCATTAAGTATTGTTCGTTTCCTTCTGCATCTTCTGCATCAAAAAATACAAAGAAACCTACATTTGTATCTAGATCAAATAAATGACGAGTTCCTTTTTCTGTCGCTTTGTTGAAGTCTTCTTCACTTAACTTATGTACTGTTGTTGCTTTTGCATTGTCTTCTTGATGAAAGTTTACTGTAAATGTTTTCAATGCTAACACCTCCTGATTGTATACGAGTAGCATAACAGATTAAAGTAGATAATACAAAAAGGACCACTTACAATTGTAAGCAGTCCCCTACATACTATTTTCTCATTGCACGTAGCAAAAAGCTGACAATAAAGATTAAAATAATGGCACCAATTAATGCGGGAACAATCGCATACCCTCCAATAATTGGACCGAATTTACCAAGTAATGACGTCCCGACCCAAGAACCGATAATACCAGCAACAATGTTTCCAATGACACCACCTGGTACATCTCTTCCTGTAATTAAACTTGCCAACCATCCTAAAATACCACCTACGATTAAAGACCATATAAATGACATGAAATTCCCTCCTTAATTTTTGAAAACCATAACTAATGATAAGAACAAATCATTGCTTACCACTAGTTATGTTACTTTTATCATTAAGTTATACTTCATCTGTTATAAATCTCCCTTATCTAAATACACTTTCACATGCAAGTAGCTTGTTTTATTCACTTGTCCCACCTCTCATAATCATTTTCTTATAATTATTAGTATGGTAAATAAGACAAGAGTGTGAAATCGTATATAGCAAAAAAGCCACCTTATTGATTGGCGGCTTCCATCTTTTTATAGGAAAGATATGCTAATACGTTCTTACTTGTTGTATATTTTGGATTGTTTCCTTTTCTTGGTTCTCGAACATGCGTTTTTTCATATCCAGGAACTTCCGGCATGTTCTCCAAAAATTCACCAATCTCATTTTCAGTTCCTTCAATACGTACACGAATCATACTAAACTTACTCCTTACTACATATTATTCCTGTAATAAGTATAGCGGACAAAAATAAGACTGCAAGCAAATTATCGTTTTAATGTTGAGCTTTTTCGGCAAACAAATAATGCCATCTCTGTGTAAAATGATTCTACCTTTTTATTTTCAATGTGGATTTTGAAAAACTCCTGCATTTCCTTTGACGTTTTCATCATACAATCCGTTAGCTTTGAACGCGTTTGTAGTGGTACATCCATCATATCGCACCACCAATCAAAATTAAATTGTTTCTCAAATGTAAGACAAGATTGCATTTGCAAACCGTTCTTTTCTAATAATGAAATCCATTCTGTTTTCTTAAGTGCTCGGTGATGACTCGGATCTCGTTTCTTTTCAATAAAATTATAAAACGTATCATATTCTGTATCTTCTGGTGAAACATTATCAATTAATACAAACAGGCCCTTTTCTTCTAATGTCCGGTGCACCTCATGAATAAACTGAGGTGCGTTTGGAAAATGATGTGCAGCGATGCGACAAACAACTGTATCAAATGATGCATCTGGAAACGGTAAAGCTTCCGCATTCCCTGCCACAAATGAAACATTCTCATGTCCATTTGAAATGATGAATTCTTTTGCTTTTTCTAACATATTCTCAGTTAAATCAAGGGCAACAACACTTTTAAATAACGAAGCTAACGTATTTGCAACATGACCTCCGCCCGTCGCAATATCTAGAAGTCGATCATTTTTATTATTTTTAACTTGTTGGACTAAGTGCTGCAAATCCTGACCTTTTGCATGAATTTGACTCTTTACATATTTTTCGGCATTGTTACCGAATTGCTTCGTTACAAGTTCTTCATTACTCATTCCACATCATCTTCTTTCTACATATATTCATACATTGTCTTTTCAGCAAAAAGTAGAAAATTCCTGCTTTGTAAATGAGCATGATTTTAAGCGAACATTCTATTAGTGGTACACTTCTTTTGAAATATTCATCAGCTGTTGCTGTACTGAATTTGAAAAAGCATGCGAAAGATGTTTTCCGAGCAACGCTTGCTCTATTGGTGTAATACCGATTTCTATCAAAAATTTTTGAAACACTTTATATTGTCTTGTTTCGACTCGAGACAAATTTTTTCGACATTTTAATTTGTATTCCTTTTGGATTCTATCCCATAAATCATGTGCATATTGCTGTTCTAAGCGAAACGCTTTCGCCTCAGCACTTTGTTTTCTTTCTTCTCCCTCAATAAATGCCCGAACTTCTCCATTATATTTATAAATAATATAGGACATCGAATATGTAAATAGCTGATTTATTATTCTATCTTCTAAAACGCAGAGATACTCCTCTATTTCTCCACAATCATAAACCATCACCGTTTCATAATCTGCCGATTCAATTTCAGTTTCATTTGCCCCAACTTCTATCAACATCTCTTTACATAATAATGAGTGTTGCTTAACAAAAGAATTAAGATAATTAGAATAAATGATATGCAAACACTTTTCACGTATACTTTCTTCTATTTTAATATGAAAAAGACCTATTCCTGAACAAGAACTCCCTCTCGTTTCTCCACTATATTCATTTAAAAAATCTTCTATCGTATTATACATGTGTTCTTCATGGGATTGGTTCGTATTTATTAATCTCCCACTATATTTCCAAGATGAATCATCACTATGATTTACAACATATCTAGGCGTTTTTATGAAATAGTATACAATCCAAAAACAAACTTTCCCTAATATTTCCTCTTCATGCCTTTGTAAAAACTGACCCAACATTTTCTTAAAAAATTGCTGTATCATGATCATTCCTCCTCTAGGTAAGTATAACTTCATTCCACTATATTTTCTAAAATGGATGTTTAAATTTCGCGCCTTATAAAACACAGATTTATCCAAATCAAAAAGATTGAGTTTCTACATTCAAACACGTAATATAGACTCTGACTCTAAAAAATAGCAGCATTAAAAAAATATTTATAAATCCATTTTGATTTTTCGACATATAGCCACGGCTATGGATAACAAAAGGTGACCTGCACTCGTTTTCTCTCTTTGTTTTCACTTCGCATGGGGCAGGAAAAGGATCTGACCGCTTCTACGCACGAACAGATGCTCTCTTCCACCTAAAAGAAGAGTTTTATGTCGGTTTTTTAATTTGTATTTATATACATATAGGAGGATTTGTTATACGATTTTTCCTAATTTAGCAGACTGAGAGGTTTTATTATGTGGCGTAATAAAAATGTTTGGATTATCCTAAGTGGTGAATTTATTGCTGGCTTAGGTTTATGGCTTGGTATACTAGGTAACCTTGAATTTATGCAGCAGCATATTCCTTCTGACTTTATGAAATCTGTCATTATGTTTATTGGCTTATTGGCTGGAGTTCTTGTTGGTCCAATGGCGGGCCGGGTAATTGATCAATATGAAAAAAAGAAAATACTTCTCTACGCTGGGTTCGGCCGTGTCGTAAGTGTTATTTTTATGTTCCTGGCTATTCAATATGAAAGTATCTCTTTTATGATTGCCTTTATGATCGCCATTCAAATTTCGGCGGCTTTTTATTTTCCAGCATTACAATCTGTCATTCCCCTTATCGTCCGAGAGCATGAACTATTACAAATGAATGGTGTCCATATGAACATCGGAACAATCGCTCGTATTGCTGGTACTTCATTAGGTGGTGTCCTTCTTGTAGTAATGAGTTTACAGTATATGTACGCTTTCTCAATGGCTGCATACGCACTATTATTTTTATCTACTTTTTTACTAAAATTTGAAGACCAAAAACCAAACACATCTAACAAGCAAACATCTAAAGACAACAGTTTTATGGAAGTATTCCGTATTTTAAAAGGGATTCCTATCGCATTTCGTGCACTTATTTTAAGTATCATTCCCCTTTTATTCATTGGCGGTTTTAATCTAATGGTTATTAATATTAGCGAAATGCAGCATGATCCAACGATTAAAGGATTTATTTATACAATTGAAGGTATAGCCTTTATGCTTGGGGCTTTCGTAATTAAACGTTTATCAGATTATGTTTCACCTGAAAAATTGCTGTATATCTTCGCATTCTGTACTGCTTTTGCTCATCTTTCGTTATTTTTCAGTGATGTAAAGTGGATGGCACTCGTATCTTTCGGTATGTTTGGGTTTAGTGTCGGTTGTTTCTTCCCTGTTATGGCGACAATATTCCAAACAAAAATCAAAAAAAGCTATCATGGACGTCTTTTCTCATTCCGCAATATGTTTGAACGAGTGATGTTCCAAATCGTATTACTTGGAACTGGTTTTTTCTTAGATACAATTGGATTACAATATATGGTACTAATTTTCGGTGTCATTTCATTGTTCATTATATTCCTATCCCTAACAGGGCAAAAGCAAGTAGATAAGCAGTCTTCACAATCTGCAAACATGTAACAGCCATCTCTTTAATAGAGATGGCTGTTTTCAAATGATTACTAAGTTCTTTCCTAATAAACAGCCTCACTTTATCTTATTAATTCACCCTTATCACCTGTTTTAACATTTGCAGCATTGGCCTCATCCGTGTCAATATGCATATCTAGTGCGTATGAGTCTCTCACTCTTATTAATACTTGCTGAAAAATAAGTGCTCTTTCTCCTTCAACTTTCACATTTACATATTGACCATCTTGTACGCCAAACTGTTCAGCATCTTTCGTTGTCATATGTATATGCCGTTCCGCAATGATAGCACCTTTTTCAATTTCAATTGCTCCTTTTGGACCGATGACCGTTATCCCAGGAGTCCCATTAATATTGCCAGACGAACGGATTGGAGCATCAATGCCAAGATGACGTGCATCTGTTTTAGAAATCTCAACTTGCGTAAACTTACGTACCGGTCCGAGAATACGCACTTTTTGAATTTCTGATTTTTCGGTCTTGATTGTAACTGTTTCTGATGCTGCAAATTCTCCCGGTTGTGAAAGTTCTTTCGCAACCGTTAGCTCGTATCCATCTCCAAAAAGTGTTTCTAAATCTTCTTTTGTCACATGGATGTGCCGATTCGATACGCCAATCGGAACCTGTTTCATCTTAAGCACTCCTTTACCACTTCATAAAATTCATACTTTTTTAGCATTCCCTCTCTTTAATCATTTACACAATAATGTTTACACTTATATATGACAATTGAAAAAGACAATATACAAAGTAATTGATTGAAAACATAGTTTTATATTCTCGGTAAAAAGTGGTAAGATATAAATATGTGTTTTCAGAATAATAAAAGAATAAAAACACTACAAAAAATGAAAACACAGTTGTTTAGGAGGGGTTTTTTATGAATTACACGTTAGCAGCACGAATGAAAGCATTTCAATCTTCTATATTTAGTGAATTAGCAGCCTATAAAAAAGAAAAAATTGCAGCAGGTCACGAAATGATTGATTTAAGTATCGGTAATCCTGACATGCCTCCTGCTGATTTTGTAAGAGAAGCCTTAGTACATACAGCAAGTGGAAAAGAAAACTATGGATATACGTTAACAGGGATTCAAGATTTTCACGAAGCAGTAACTGAATATTATAACAACAATCACGATGTTATATTAGATGCGAACCGTGAAGTTTTATTATTAATGGGGTCTCAGGATGGACTCGTTCATTTACCAATGGTATTCGCAGATCCAGGAGATCTCATATTAGTCCCTGATCCTGGGTATACAGCGTATGAAACTGGGATTCAAATGGCAGGTGCTGAATCTTATTTCATGCCTTTAAAAAAAGAAAATGACTTTCTACCTGATTTACAGGCGATTCCTCAAGAAATCGCTGATCAAGCAAAAATGATGATATTAAACTTCCCTGGAAATCCAGTTCCAGCGATGGCACATGAAGATTTCTTCAAAGAGGTCATCTCTTTTGCGAAACAACATAACATCATCGTTGTTCACGATTTCGCATATGCAGAATTTTATTATGATGGTAAAAAACCAATTAGCTTCTTGTCTGTTCCAGGCGCAAAAGAAGTTGGTGTTGAGATTAATTCTTTATCCAAAAGCTATAGCTTAGCCGGGAGCCGCATTGGTTATATGATTGGAAATGAAGAAATTGTAGGAGCATTAACACAATTTAAATCAAACACAGATTATGGCGTGTTCTTACCCATTCAAAAAGCAGCAGCCGTTGCCCTACGTCACGGTGCTGAATCTTGCGAGAAAAATCGTACTATCTATCAAGAACGAAGAGACACTTTAGTTGATGGCTTCGCTTCTTTCGGTTGGTATGTTGAAAAGCCAGCTGGTAGTATGTTCATTTGGGCTGAAATTCCAAAGGGATGGACTTCATTAGACTTCGCTTATGCGTTAATGGACCATGCGAATGTTGTTGTGACACCTGGTCATGCCTTTGGACCACATGGTGAAGGATTTGTTCGTATTGCACTTGTCCAAGATAAAAAAGTGCTACAACAAGTTGTTGAAAACATCAAAAATAGCGGTATATTCTCTCAGGAAGAAGCAGTTGCTTCAGTCAGAAATTAATTACACCTCCTCTGCTTATGTTTTAGCAGGGGATTATTTTATATAAATACAAATTAAAAAACCGACATAAGCCCCTTATTTTTAGGTGGGAGAGAGCATCCGGTCATGCATAGAAGCGGTCAGATCCTTTTCCTGCCCAGACATAGTGAAAACAAAGAGAGAAAACGAGTGCAGGTCACCTTTTGTTATCCATAGCCACGGCTATATGTCGAAAAATCAATCCTCTCTATTATATATTGGAGTAGTTTCATAATTGCCGTATTCGTAACTGGTTTGGTTTATTTTTTATCTGATTACACATTATTCAATCGTTTACAATGGTGGCAGCCTTTTCTCATTGGTCTTGCAGTTTTCTCAGCAGGTGCTCTTACTGAAAAAATGAATTCTCCTATGTGGCTAATTATTGTGATCCCTTTTCCAATTGGAATCACTTTGTTGCTTTCTTTTCTTGAGTGGGATGGTATACTTTGGCTATCTACATACGGATTAACACTCATCTATTATATTATTTTTCATATTTTCTTAAGTTACTCGTTCAAATTTGATTCACTTATTCCTGCTTGGAAATTACATGCTTAATTTTAATTAGGAGGTTCACATGAACACAACAAATATTAAAGATACACTTCCCCATCGATATCCTTTTTTAATGATTGATGGAATCACAGATATTGAAGATGGAAAATCAGTAAAAGGTTATAAACACATCACAACTAATGAATGGTTCATCAATGAATTTCAAAAAACAATGCCTCACATATTAATCGTTGAAGCACTTGCACAGCTTGGAGCCTTTGTTGGTAGCAATGAATCAACTAGTTTAGGCTTTCTATCTTCCATAGATGGTGTAGAATTTGTAGGAGATGCTAATCCTGGCGATCGATTAGATTTATATTATGAAATTGTGCGGAACAAACGTGGTTTTATCCTTGGCAAAGGTCATGCTTCTGTGAATGGACAAACAATCGTCAAAATAGAAAAACTTTTAGTTTATATGGCTGAAGGTTCAAGCTAATGTAGGATACTTGTATATGAAAAAACGGTATCTTATTATATTGGCAATCCCTTTATCTATATGGTTATATATGGAGCTACACCGTACACCTGAATTAGCAATTCGTACTTCTATCTTTTTTTCTGGTCATCCTATTGTAGCCTTTCAAGGAAAAGTCGAGAAAATGTATGATGTAAATGGTGAATTGCTTCAATCTCGTACAGGTGATATTTATTATTCTATTCCTATTTTCGAAGCGCACGGTACTGGAATTGTAGTTGCCTCTGCTTCTGTAAAAAAAGATAGAAACCTGTATAAAGTAAAATATGGAAACCCATAATTAGATACACAAAATAAAACCTCCTTCTATATAAAAAGAAGGAGGTTTTTCAATTAAGTAATTGTATTACTTTTCCAGAACATACGTGTCCCCGGAAACATCCATGAGAAATGGACTTACCTCTCCAACAGAGTACATATACAATTCATGCATCGCACGTGTACAAGCTGTATAAAACAGTTTCCGTTCACTTTCTCTACCATATTGTTTCTTTGAAGCATTATAGATGATAACCGCGTCAAACTCTACCCCTTTCGCTAAATAGGAAGGGATAATCAGAATACCTGTATCAAACGAACTAGTTTCTTTTTTTATAAGACGTACCTGTAAAGTTTGTTGTAAAATATGAAAGGCTCTTTCGCTTTCTTCTGCTGTTTTACAAATCACCGCAATTGTTTGATGACCTTCCTCTTTTAATTGTTGAATCTGGTCTACAATCTTGTTATGGAGTTCCACTTCCCCTTGTACTTCCGTTATAGTTGGCTGTTTTCCCTCTCGCTCAAAAGGCTCAATCTCACCACCATCTGTGATTAGTTGCTTCGTAAATTCAATAATTTGTTTTGTAGAACGATAACTCCGTGTAAGAATAATCCTTTCACTTTGTTCTTCTCCGTGTAGCGTACATAATTGTGAAAATTCATTTTCCGCCGCATGCGCATATATCGTTTGGTTAAAATCACCTAGTATCGTCATTTTGCTATGTGGAAATAAGCGCTTAAAAAATGCATATTGAAATGCAGAATAATCCTGTGCTTCGTCAATAAATATATGTTGAACAGATGTATTCCTTTGCAATTCTTCCAATTGATCTTTCATATATAAATAAGGCGTTGCATCTTCATAAGGCATTTGAAAATGTTGAATTTTTTCTACTGTTTCTTTACATACCTCTGACCAGCCCCGTAGTAATTTGCTATTTTCTATAAACCGCTCAGCGAACTGTGGGTCTTTAAATAACTGTAAATAAAGTGCTGGTGTATTCATAAATTGCAGCCTCTTCACATATTTTCGAAGTGGTTTAAAACGTTCTTTTACAACAATCGCTGCTAGCATGTTTTGTTCTTGCTCAAAATCATCAAATGTACCGTCAGAATATCGTCCCTTTTGCTGTAATTTTTGATAAACCTTTGCATATGTTTCTTTATCAAGAAGCTGTATTTCTTCTTCTACCCACAGTTCTTTACGTTCTAATTTCTCTTGTTTTCTTAATTCTTTTAATAGCCATTCAGAAATTAACTTCATTCGATTGGGAATACGTATCGCAGCATCAAAATCATAAAATTGTTCTTTGATTTGCTCCTGGGAAATTACCACTTTCCCCCGAAATTTTATATCTTTAAACAGCATGCCCTCCTGTTTTAAGTAAGCCACATAATGATCTACCACTTGAATAAAAGCCGCACTTGCTTTGTAGCGAATACCTTTTAAACGTGTGTTATATCCTTGTTCTTCCATTCTTGTCAGTATATACTCCATTTGCGTAAACGGATCTTCTAATTCGAATTTCCTATCAATATGACTCTCCAAATATTCTTGGAATGTTGTTTGTTTCATATTATCTTCTCCAAGTTCTGGTAATACAGTGGAAACATAACTATTAAACATGGCGTTAGGTGAAAAAAGAACGATTTGATCGGCATGTAGTGTATCTCGGTAACGATATAACAAATAAGCGACACGCTGCAATGCAGCAGAAGTTTTCCCACTCCCGGCTGCCCCTTGCACAACAAGTAAACGACTCTTTTCGTTACGAATAATTTGATTTTGTTCTTTTTGAATGGTAGAAACAATGCTTTTCATTTGCGTATTCGCATTGTTTCCTAACACCTCTTGTAACAGGGTATCCCCAATTGTAACGCCTGTATCAAACATACTTTTAATCTCACCATTTCGAATAACATACTGTCTTTTTAATGTCATTTCTCCTGAAATCGTCTCATTTGGTGCCTTATAATTCGCTCGCCCTACTGAATAATCATAGTACAAGCTAGATATAGGAGCTCGCCAGTCATAAACAAGAAATTGTTCTGTACTTTCATCATAAAAAGAGTGAATACCAAGATAAATGGAATCCTCACTTTTTTCACCGTCTTCTAAAAAATTAATTCTTCCGAAATATGGTGATTGCTTTAGTCTTTTTAATCTTGTAACTTGATTGTGAGCATGACGATGATTTCGTTCTCGTTCTGATAATAATTCCGCCTGTTGCTTTATGCTTGCTGCAGTTTCAGTAGCCTCTTCAGCATTATCAAAATTTACTGTCACATCATCCCAAAAGTGTTTTCGAATCTGGACAACATCCGCTTTTCCTGCACTTATATTTTGTTCAAGTGTATCAATATGCCGTTCAATTTTCCCGACAACTTCTTCTACTCGGTGTTGTTCCTTTTGCCATTCTTGCCCTGTCTTCTCCATATCGCCACTCCTTATCACCGTAAATTCATCCTGATCCTCAATATTTTGAGGCAATAGCTTAGAAAAACAACTTCACTGAAAGAAGTTTTTCATTATATGACCAAAAGTTTGACAAACATAATAATCATTTGTTATAATAAATATAGGTAATTATTGAATAAAAACCAAAATTTAACTAATGGTCATTTTTTCATTGTATCACATATACATTTTCCAAATCAACAAAAAGGAGATACCATTTGGTATCTCCTTTTATGCTTCCAATTCAACTTCAAATTCTATAATTGATTCACCGTTTTCTCCAATTCGTTCGACACTAATCTTTTCAACTTTATAAGAAAATTTAGTGGTTAAACTAGGAATTTTCACAGTCGCTATTTTATCAGCATTTCTTCCCACTGTGACATGTGGAATATACGGAATATTTTCTCGCAAATAATCAGCTAAAAAACCACGGTATAACCTATCATGAAGTTCTTCAATTTTTTCTTTTCCTTTTTCAACAAGTAAATATAGGCACTCTTCTTCGTTTGTAACATTTTCAGCAATCGTAATTGATATTGGTTTGAGTCCATCTACACTTTCAATTATATGTTGTTTTAGTTCACCATTAGAAAATGTTCCCTCAAAAGGAAATACAAGTGTGATATGCGGAGAAATTAAGCCAAATAATGGATCGTGTCGTTTTCTTATTTCCTCTATTTCATTTACTTGGTCCCCAGCCAAAAAAATCAAAATCGTTCTCAACGCCCTCATTCCTCTCTACCCTACCTATTCACTTATAATAAAAAACACCAAATCCATTTCCTTTAACACCGTAATTCATTTAAACCACTTGAAATACTTTTCTAAATTTCATATAACGAGTAATTATATTCGGCATAAGGATATATGCCGTTAAACAATTTTAAACGTTGATATAACAATAAACATTCACCTTTTTATATTTTGTTGGTACAGATAAAAACTGATATAAAAAGAAATACATGTGGGCAAATTGTGGGGGACACAATGTCGTGTCATAGTCATTCTCCTTTTTTCCTCTTTGATAGCTTGTAAATCCGCTTTCCATTGTTTTAACAAATCCTTCTCATTATGCATTGATTCCCCTTAGATGAAATTAAATACTAAAGAAATAAATTCTATATTTTTATATAATAACCAACTTTTTCTATTCACTCAAATGTCCATTTTGTTCAATAAAAAAAGAACACTGTAAAGTGCCCTAAGTTTCTGAGTATAAAATATGTGACAATGCCTTGCCCATTCGAATGGCGCAACATAGAAGAGCTTTATAGCGGAATATATAGAGCTCTTGGAAAAGGAATAAGTTGGTTGGCATTGACTCGATATTCCAATATTGTATGTTTAGAAATTCCTTATGTGCAATGAGAAAGAGCACCTTATCCAATAGGTACTCTTTCGTGAAGGAGAGTGTGCGAAACAGGCGACTACTGCTTGTCCACTCCAATCCCTCCTTATACCGCTAATTCATCAACATATCGTAAGTAATCAACTGGCGCCCTTTCCGTCTGATCTACCAGGTATCCGTAAATATCAAAGTCTGCTCTTGGTATCGACTTCTTCCCTTTCAGCTGCAGTGACATTCTTATATAAGACTGAATAACCGATAACGGAACTAAGAACACTGTCTGGTCTTTGCTAAACTCAATAAGGAAGAAACACACAGCTCCCATCTTGTCCGCTTTCTCCAGGTAATCCAGTTGATGCTGTGCGATGTTACTTAAATCAAATCGTGTATCACTCTGTGTTGACTTCGCTTCAAACGCTACTGCTTTACCTCTATACACACCATCGTAATCTACTGTGCTTTTAGACTCATAAAAACCATTTAGAACTCTACTGCCCGCGCTCTTTAACACCTTCACAGGAGTCGGATGCTTGTTTATAAGCGCCACTCCCTAACGTTGGTACATTTCATTCGATAGATTGATAAGTCTTTCGAAATGCATTCCTCGATTACCTAAGCCCATTGTTATTCCTCACTCTCTTTTAAAAGGATTATTTTGTTAAGTTTTTTATACTTCAGGATTTTCATAGGTGTTACTTATTACACAAATCTTGTAATAAAAACCATCACGCTTCATCATCAATTTATTGTAAACATATAAGTCTTTCAACTTCATGCCCTCTAAGATTTTCATTACATTAATCAATAAAAACAACTATGATACAAGCACAGTCACACATAGAAGAAGCGAATATAGTAATAACATAACCAAACTGTTCAAATTCTAAATTTATTATAAAAAGGAGAATGTAAAATATGAGCGAACAATGTCCGATTAATGTACCGTGTCAGGTTACTGGACAAACTCAAACGCCATTAGCTGATGTAGCTGCAACACCAATCGTTACACCAGCTGCACTGATTAAAATACCAGTTGTTTTAGCTGAGAGAACGATTCAAATTGTTGTAGAATCGAATATTTCATTGGAGCCTGCAGCAGTTGAGATTAAACGTGTGTTAAAAAATGTATTTTTAACACAATGTAAGTTAGTTCCTGTAGCTTTCACTCCAGTAGCAGGTACGAATTTCCGACGCGTAACAAGAGCGAAGTTATTTGTAGAAGGATTTATTCGTAAAAATATTGAATATGCTGCGGATGAGTGTAATGGAGCATTGCAGGATAGAATTGCTAATGTTCCGTTTAATGGATTTGCAGATTTGACAGCAGGCGATTTTCTAACAGAACCACTATTTGCAGCTTCTTCAGACACTACTTCTCACTTTATTAATCCTAAAAATGGTGACTTACCTCGATTAGATAAGTACTTCTTTGAAAATACGGTATTTTATAATGAACAACCGTATTGTGAACTAATTAGTGCTAATTTCTTTGAACTTGATTTTTCACCATGCCCTACAGCTTTAAATGAGCCGTTCGATACACTTCGTGAAAAAATCGTACTAGACCTTACTTTGAAAGTTTTGCAAATACAACAAGTGGAAGTTGGTTCTGGTACAACCAATAATTGTTAGAAACGTAGATTCTGGCGCAAAAAGAGTCCGAGTCAATTAGAATTCAATTTTTAAATAATCCCTAACTCGGAAAAAGAACCGCACATCCTGCTTGAATTTGTTTTTCTTGATTTTTCATCCGGACACATAACGCTTTGTAGTTTTTCAGCTCTTTCACCACAAGTCTACGCATCTCTTTTTCATCGATGTCTTCAAAGAATGACAATTGGCACATACGATACGATTCCCTCCTGCATAAAATTCCAAATCCTGTCCATACTATAGATAGGCTGTGATAGCTTGAGTTTACGAGTTACCTCCAATTTTCTTTCTCCCTTTCCCTGGGGCCGAGCAGTTAGCTTTTGCTAGCTGCTCTTTTATTTAAAACAAAGTGAAATAGTTATATCATTTACCGCTAGCTGCTTCTTATATCGTTTTGTTAGATTTTCTATTTGAACTGCAATTGTCATTCTTTCCCCTCCTTTGTAATCATTTGAATCATATCCATAAGCTCTTCCTTAGAAATTTCCTCAGAATAGAGAAGCATCAAACCTTTTCTAAAGGCTAGATGCTTCTCTATTAGTAGACTTAATCCCTACCGTTATGAAGAAACTTCAGAAATACACTACATATGTTCGGTGAATCCTTCATCTTTTACCTCCATATAAGAGGTATAGAATTGTAAAAAGGTATTTTAAAATTATACAAAAAAAGAGGATTTAACACTTTGTCAAAATAATGATGTTTGCGTCTCCATCCATTTCTCTAATAATTGCTGCTCTTTATCACTCGCTAAACCCGCTTTTCTCTCTTCTGTTTTACTACGTAACTGTTCCCATTTCCAAATATCCGTAATTGTTTCTTCAATAGATCGAAATGATAGCCCTGTTTGCAATGCTTTGTCAATGCTAATTGCACCACTACCACGCCACGGCTCTTTCTCTCCTTGAAGCGGTATTTCTTCCGGTAACCAAAGTGGCATTTCTGTCCACGGTGCTACATGGTTTTCTAATAAAAATTGCTCGCTCGCCCAAGTAAACTCAGCATCACTATTTGTTACCTGTTTACAACATTGTAATAATTGCTCCATCGTTAAGGGAGCATCGGGTCCTGTTGCATTGTATATGCCAGTCACGTTCCTCTCAATCATATATAAAATCCACATAGCTAAATCTTTAACATCAATTAGCTGGACATGACTCTTTGGATTTCCTGGTGCCAATACAGTTCCGCCCTCCGAGATTCGTTTCACCCAGTAAGGTAGCCGATCTGCATAATCATTTGCTCCTACAATCAAGCCCGCTCTTACTGCAAACACTTGATTCGGCATATTTTTCTCCGCCTCTATTTCACACATTCTCTTTAATGGTCCGTAATATTCATTGTAGATTGGTCCTGCAGTATCCCGAGTAATATCATTAACTTTTTCTTTTGATAAAGTGGGCGTATCGTATTCTTCCGTAATCCCCTTTGGAATCCAATCTCGGTAAACAGAAATACTAGATACATATGTATAATGTGAAATATGATGCGCTAAAACAGATGTTGCTTTTCCAACAGTACGTGGTACAAAACCACATGTATCAATTGCAGCATCCCATTTTCGTCCTTTTAATACTTCTAAATCTCCATCTCTATCGCCAATTAATACTTCTACATTTGTATTTTGAAAAATGTCATTTTGGTTTCCACGATTAAAAACCGTTAGTTCATGCCCACTCTTCAATCCTTCTTCAACAATCGCTCTTCCTAAAAATCTAGATCCACCGAGTATTAAAAGTTTCATCTTCATCCCTCACTCTTTTAATCATACGCTCTAATTTTCAAAACCCCTCTGAAAAAAATGTGCATTTTCATTAAATTTCAAAATTTTCGTTTTTTCTGTTTACAAACATCCAATAATTGTATATACTTACTAACGTAAGAAAAATTTTCTAAAAGGAGGTCGAATAAAATGATGAAATTACATGTTTATACCGCATCTGTTTTACAAACAAATATATATTCGACCACCCTAATGGAGAATTGAAAATCGTTCGTTATTTTCTTTAACTAACAAATTCGCCACAGGAGGTCGTATACTTTCCTGTGGCTTTTTCATGCCTTGCCATAGGAGAGCTTTATCTTCCTGTGGCTTTTTTGTGCGATTTTTTAGCCTTTTACCATATTTTTTTTGGAAAGGAGCAAATACACTATGACATTTCATGTATTCTTTTTAACGATTACCGTTCAGAAAAATCGTCTTTCTGAAGCTGACCTGTTACATGAGCAACAAATCCAGAAAGCTATAGACGAAGTTAAAGATCGTCAAGTTTCTTTCTACAACCATCTATAACAACATCTCTTTATGAAAGGAGTTCCACACTATGACATTTCGTGTATTCTTTTTAACCATCACAGTTCAGAAAAATCGTCTTTCTGAAGCTGACCTGTTACATGAGCAGCAAATTCAGAAAGCTATGAACGAAGTTAAAGATCGTCAAGTTTCTTTCTACAACCATCTATAACAACATCTCTTTACGAAAGGAGTTCCACTCTATGACATTTCGTGTATTCTTTTTAACCATCACAGTTCAGAAAAATCGTCTTTCTGAAGCTGACCTGTTACATGAGCAGCAAATTCAGAAAGCTATGGACGAAGTTAAAGATCGTCAAGTTTCTTTCTACAACCATCTATAACAACATCTCTTTACGAAAGGAGTTCCACTCTATGACATTTCATGTATTCTTTTTAACCATTACCGTTCAGAAAAATCGTCTTTCTGAAGTTGACCTGTTACATGAGCAGCAAATTCAGAAAGCTATGGACGAAGTTAAAGATCGTCAAGTTTCTTTCTACAACCACTTATAAAAATATTCCTTTACGAAAGGAGTAAGTCATTTATGACATTTCATGTATTCTTTTTAACGATTACAATTCAGAAAAAACGTTTATCTGAAGAGGAAATTTTACGTGAGCAGCACTTAAAACAGATTATGGATGAAGTTCAAGATCGTAGAAGTCTTTATTACAATCATCTGTAAAAATGAAATTCAAAAATAATGAGAGGAGATGATGACAATGTTTATGTCGCAATGCAAGAAAATGATTTGGATGATAGAGGTAGATTCCACCTAGCTCGATTGCTACAAATAAATAAGAGGTCCAACAGTAAAAAAGACCAGCTACAATATGTAACTGGTCTTCCCCTATTTTCGGTTACTTCTTTTTGTTTTAAATAGTCTTACTAAGTTTGAAACAACAGTTTTCGTCACAGCGTAGACTGGAACCGCCAAAATCATTCCAATAATTCCAGCAAAATTACCTACACCTAGAATTAATACAATGATTGTTAAAGGATGTATGTTTAGTTTTGAACTCATTATGCGCGGTGAAATGATGTTACTTTCAAACTGCTGTACAATTGTTACAACAATGATTACCGACAATGCTTTCATTGGTGAAACGAATAATCCGACAATTACAGCCGGCGCTGCACCAATGAAAGGACCTAAGTTCGGGATGATATTTGTAAATGCCGCTATAATACCTAAAATAAAGGCATATGGCACACCAATAATTAAATATCCCACGAATGTGAATGCACCTACAAATAAACAAACAAGAGCTTGCCCTTGAATGTAGGCGGACAATGTTTCATTCGTTTCTTTTAGAATATGAAGTCCTTCTTCACGGTATGATTCTGGTAATAAACTAACAGCTCTTCCTGGAAATGCATGTCCATCTTTAAACATATAAAATAAGATAAATGGTACAGTAAATACCACTAATGCAACGTTCGTAATAATACCAAATAAAGCCGTTGCACTCGACGTTATTGTATTAGGTATACCTTTTAAATATTCAATTGCATTCTTTTCAATTGTTTCTAACGATACGTAATTTTGTGTAGCAAGCCATTCAAATAGCCTATGATGGGATAAATCCGTTATGTATACTTTTCCCTCTTGAATATATGTTGGCATGTTTTTCACTAAATCCATTAGTTGCTGAGAAACAGTTGGAACGACAACACCAATCGAGACTGCAGTTAAAGTAATAATAAAAACATATAGCAACAAAATCGCTAAGTTTCTTGGTACTTTTTTCTCCTCTAAAAACACGAGTACAGGATTAAAAATAAAATACAAAAACAAAGCAATTAATATTGGGAAAAATAAGGTGGAAACAAAAATGCCAATTGGTTGGAATAAAAACGATATTTTTGTGCAAATAAAAATAATCGCTACAACCATTAGCACTTCTAATGTCCAAAAGTGAACTTTTGATTTCAAAAAATGGCCTCCTTTAAAATAGCGCTTCACCTTATTGTATCAAAACAATAGTAAAATTTACATGCTATTTTTACCTTCCATGTTCCAAAATAGCAATAAATACACTACAATGAGAGTACATACAAATTTGCAGGTAAAAGGTGATAAATATGACGCAATGCATCATTTGCAGAGAAGAAACGAAAGAACTGAGTGAACAGTACGTCATCCCAGAGATTTTATGTGGATATTATTTCACAAATTCAATATGCGACACTTGCCATGAGCATCTCACAACAAATGTAGATCGTCCATTAATTCGGCATAAACTAATTCAATACAAAATTGAACAAATGAAACACCAAATTGACTCTCCTCTTCTTTCCAACCTATATGGTCAAGAACTAGCAGCAGACACTGAAGAAGTTGAAAGTAACAATGAAATGCATTATTCTAACTCGCTTATTATGAAACTATGTAAAAAACACGACATTTCACTTCATAATGAAATTTGGAAAGAAGAGCGCGTAACAAAAGTGGCAAGCTCTATTCAACGTGAATTACTATTAGATAACCGCAAATATAAAATGAGCATATTAAAGATGGCTTACACATTTGCTGTTCATACAATTGACGGTTATTTCGATGATCCAGATGCAATGAAGATTTCAACGATTATATCCAATGCTGACTTCATTGAATTGAAAGATAGAAGTATTGTTCGTGATTTGAGTAAAAGCTCATTATGGAATACGCTGAATACAAATTGTGATAATCATTATTTTATTTTATTAAGCGATAAAGATGGCTTATTTTGTTTTATTCGTCTTTTTGATATATTCGATATTGTTGTACATCTTTCTAAAAAAACATATCAACTTCCATCTCCGATTGTTGGTGTGAATGATGTAAACAAACAGGAATTTTATATTGAAAATTTAAAACAATATATGGATAATTTATTTAAGCAACCAAGTAAAGACTTACATTTGAATACACTATAAATAAAGGAATAACAATGATAATTTCTATTTTAGATCCATTTGGAAACAAGATTATTTTTTACAAACATATACTAGATTGATTAATAACAAATCAAAACAAGAACGTACGGTCTCCTTTCTTGTCTAAAAGAGACTATGTTATAATGAGTATGAAAAGAGCAATACAATCACATAAAACGATAATAAACTGTATATAAATAAAAAGACCAGTGTGCGGCAACACACTAGTCCATGTAACTTAGCAGATTGGATTGTTCATTATCCTATTTGTTTCTTATGAATGAGACAACCCACATTCTATTGGCGTAGGTGGGTTGTTATTTTTTGAGCTTGTCGATTAGCAATACGACAAACGTTAACAGTGCAACGAGAAATAATCCGCCTTGCAAGAGCAACGTAATTTCACTCATATATTATCACCCCCCTTCTATTTGGAGAAGTGATAATTGAACAACCAACCGTACCATAAGTTACCTCTTAATTTTACCATATTTTTTAATAGTTGACGATGAAAACCGGCAAGCTCTAAGCTTGCCGGTTTGTTGTATGGAACACAATTCCCCTTACTTTTTCAATGCTATTGAGTTGGTCCACTCATACTTTTATCTAATTTCTCGACAATCATTTCATAAAACTTTCTATCCTCATCCACATTCAAATGAATACGATTAACCGTCTTTGAAAAACCATATAATAAGTTTGCTTTCAATGGTTCTTTTAGCTTTATTTCAAATGTCGCTGGTTCTTTTATAAATTCTGTTAGTGTTGCTTCTAGTACTTCTTTCTCTTCTTTTCCCTTTATTACATCACCTTTGTAATACGTTATTTCTTCTATTTGTTCAAATGGAACAGTTACCTTCTTCGCTAACCCAACTTGTATCACTACTTCTTTCTTTGTGATCATATACGGATTTAAACGAATGGCTTGTATTTCAGCTAAAAAGTAAAGGAATCCGTATACATTCAAAACAAGTAACACCCAAGCAAAAACTAGATTCCATTGATGAAGCAAATAATGAAAGCCAATGGTTTCAATGAGCATCCCATGCATAAGCATAATATAGAAAGCAATTGCACCTGTTTTTTTATGATAAGAAAAAACATGATCACTTTCAGATACCTTCGTTCGCCATGAAAATAGAGCGTAATATAGTAATTTACATTCTGATACAATTATATTTACAGCTGTATTCCTTTTTACATTGGCATCAAATGCTTTATCTATCGCATAAGAGAAGGATGGATAGTCTAGTTTATATTGCTTATACATACGAATAATTCCCGGTAATTTTCTAGCAATCTTATACAGAATAAAAATCTCTAAAGCTAAAAATGCAATTTCACCTGCAATTAGTATATAAGAAACAAACGAAAACGACTGCAAATATTCACTTGGAATGACAAACCTTGCCGCAATATATCCTGCTATGACAACCGGAAATATATATGTTAGGGAGTATCGCTTACGTATGATAAAGAAATACGTAATTACCGGAATCACAATAATAAAATCTAACAAAGAACCAAGTGCTACTTCTTTCGGTGCCGAGGGCATAACTGGAAGTGCATAAGCGAGATAATTAGATACCACAATTAAAGCCGTTAACACACTCCACATTGTCCATCTTTTTCTTGAAATTGATTCACTCATATAATCCCCCCTATTTATTTAAATGTTTCATTTAAATGATCTTTATAAAATAAAATAGCTCTCTCGTACTCTTTCGCAGTTTCTAACTTCACAGCAGTATCAATTAATAATTTCATTGATTCTTCATACTTCTTTTCATTTCGAAGATTGATGGCTTGCTGTAGTAGCTGATTCATTTATGCCACCCCTTACTTGTTCCAAAATATTAGCGACACCGTCATCATCCAAATCTAACACAATCACTTTTATATCTTTGAACAACATAAGCCTCTCCTTACAAACTGGTAATACTCCCCTGTTTTATACGGTTACATAAATGTTCCAGTTCACTTACAATTACTTTCGCTGTTTCATCTTTCCCCTCGCATAATTGGACCTCTCCATCACGTCCTATAACATGATGAATCGCAGCGCGGGAATATAAAGAATGCGAAGAATTCGCTATCATGATGTCAGCCTTTGCACTTCCCATTCTCTCTTTTGCTCGATGAATTAACTCTTCTTCACTGACATCACTTTCAAGTTTGAATCCGACTAAAACAATTTCCTGATCCCATTCTTTAATTTGCTTTAACACTTTTGGTGCTTTTTGAAAATGAATAATTGGAGCTATATCACTAGAAATTTTCCCATTCTTATCAAGTGCATTTCCATCTTGATCACTTATTTTATCAACAATCCAATCGGAACCAGCTGCCGCCATAATAACTGCATCGATTTTCTCATGTGTAATGATACTTTTCATTTTATCTTGTAAATCAATGATTCCTTCAAATGGATGTAACTCTAACTGTGTTCCGTAAATACTTGGCTTTTCAGCGAAATAACCGTGCAAATAAATTACATGTGCCCCTTTAGCCATAGCCTCTTCAGCAAGAATTCTTCCAATTGTACCTTTTGCTAAATTTGTATGCCCGCGTACTTGATCCCATTTTTCTAAACAGCCACCACTCGTAATCAAAATCTTTTTCCCCTTCATCATTACCATCCTTTACTTATTTTTCGAATAAAACCATTGCACCCCAAAGTCAACAGCTTCGCGTTGTTTCATTAATCTACATGTTGCCTTTCCAATCTTTCCAAATGTTACTGCTCCAGTTTGATCAAATTCTTTTCCAATCTCTTCAAATTCATCTGAATCATAACCCATTTCGTCGAATTCCTTCCATACCCGAATCCCATTTTCCATAATTGGAGCTCCTACTTTCACAAATTCACGTGCTTGCGTACGCATTTCAGATAAATGCATGGATGTATTCGAATCATGCCCTACACCAATCAATAGGACAAATCCATCCAAATCATATATTTTTTTTAGTGGTGAATTTTCTCCTAAGCTCATCGAAAGCGCATGCTCTTTTGTAATACTTTCAGCATGCTTTCCCCAAGCAGCAAAACTATTTAATGGATGATTGCTTCTCTTTACATTTGGGTATGTACGAAAACACTCGACAATCTGTCCCATGCCACGTGTCGGTGTTACATTCGGATCAAAGGCTGGAACGTGATCTCGAATCATTTGCCACCATTTTTCTGGAACAGCTGGTCTTGACCAATCTTTCGGATCTGATAAATCAGACGTTTGCGTTGGCATAATGATTGTACCTTCTTTGGTAATCACATTCATTAATGCATCTACCACTGCAACAGCACCACCTGATACCCACCCGAGTGAACTAAGAGATGAATGAACAATCACCGTCATATCTTTTTCTATACCTGATGCTTTTAAATCATTTATAATTGTTTCAACTGTATTTGGTAATTGCGTTGCTGCTACTATATCGTTTATTTTCATATTTAATCCTCCGTCAATTCTATCTACACTCTAACATATCGTGAAATCGTTCTTTAAAACTTCACTTACTATATTATCATATTTTTCTTAATTTTTATTATAATGATAACTTTCCAGTAATCATTTCTACAAATCTTGAAAACACCCCAGCTGCCTTGCCATCAATGCAGCGTAATCCAATCAGTAATTTACCAGAATACGGGCCGTCCCATGTAGCACTTTAACGCTCTATCTGAAAGAAGTCTCCTTCCTCAAGCATGTTGATAGGTGCGGCAGCACCAATAGCAGTAGGTGGGCGGAATTCGCTGCACAGAACCTAATAAAAAATAGAGGGTAAACCAAAACAGTGTTAACGTTTCGGATCATCCTCTATTTTTTACCATTCCTTTGGTTCGTAGTTTAAATCTGCGAATAATCGATTTTTCTCTTTCTTTGTTAAGTCTCTCCATTGTCCAACAGGTAGATTGTTCAAATGAATATTCATGATTCGAGTTCGCTTCAGTCTGTAAACTTCGTATCCTAATGCTTCACACATACGGCGAATTTGACGATTTAACCCTTGTGTTAAAATAATTTGGAATTCAAATTTTGATAGCTGCGTTACCTCACAAGGAAGTGTTTTTGTCCCTAAAATTTTAACTCCCTCTGCCATTTGCTTTAAAAATTCAGGAGTAATAGGCTTATCTACTGAGACAATATATTCTTTCTCATGTTTATTTTCAGCTCGCAAAATTTCATTTATAATATCTCCATCATTTGTAAGGAGTATCAAGCCATCTGAATCTTTATCAAGTCGCCCGACATGATGAATGCGTAAAGGATGATTAACTAAATCGATAATGTTACCCTTAACCTTCTTTTCACTTGTACTCGTAATGCCAACTGGTTTGTTTAAAGCAATATAAACGTTGTTTCGAGCAAGCCTAATTTGATCCCCATTTACTCGCACATCGTCTCCCTGTTGAACTTGGCTGCCTATTTTCGCAACAGAACCGTTAATAGTTACTCTACCATCATTAATTAACTTATCTGCTCCACGCCTAGATGCTTTTCCAGATTCACTAATATATTTATTAATTCGCAAATTAACCACATCCCTATCTCTAGAATCTTCAAGATAACGCAACTCCTACCTTATAGTAACGAAAAGGTAGGTTTTATTTTCCTGTATAACGTAAATATATTAACATAACAAAGGGCTGACGTCTTCTTTTAATTTAATACTTCCCTTAAAAATAATCAAAAAAGCATGGTGGTGAATCCGGAATTAAATCTTCAAGGGCTTTAATCATTTCATCATCCCCTTTAATTCTCCCAATCTCTTTCAAAAATGTAGGTCGTTTATAACTTAACAACATTGTGGTTAACGTTTGAATGGTTAAAAATACTCCTTCAGAACGATTTGTTGTTTCCTGATATGTAATACGCAATTGTTTTTCATTATTCCATTCTAAAGTGAAAATGCCTTTATTCCATTCCAGTATTGGATCATCTATATGTAAAATTAGTTTTTCATTCTTCACTCTTTCAAATGGATATTGTTTCAGAAACCCTAAAACATCTACAATTCTTCCCATATAATAAGGCGCAATAGTTTGCTTTATCTCACTATCTTCAAGCAAAAAAGCGACTGGTTCATGAACACATGTCTTCCCTTTCACAAAATACACCATTGAAAAATGAGCGCTAATAAAATTCCATAACCCTCTTCTCGCTTCTTCATTTAAATAAATCATTTCTTCAATATAAAACTTTTCCTCAAGTACACGATAAAACAAATATCCTTCTGGAACATCTTCGTCCGTGTAGTAAACTGCCAATTGTAAGTCGATTGTTTCTTCACGAAAACGTTCTTCCCATGCAAGTGTGTTCCGAATCATTGCACCATTTGTTTTTCTTGCAAAGTCATTATAAATTTTTTCTTTCTCTTTACTTTTTAAATTCACTCTTCTCACACGACCATTAATGTCTCCACGATACCTAGGTAACTGCGTATCTTTAATTTGATACTCAATCATATCCGAAATAATTTCCCAGCCCTTTTTACGATAATAAGGGATTGAATAGGGAAATAAATAAGAAATATATTGTCCACTCTCTCGCATCGTCTTTAAACTTTCTTTCATTAATGAATTCATTAATCCATGCCCCGCATATTCTGGATATGTTCCGACTCCAGTGACTCCTCCCATCTCATAGATCACACCATGAATATTCACTTGAAATGGAAGAACTACAATTTGTGAAATTAATTTATCCTTGTCAAACCACCCTAAAGCAGTTCCTGGTTTTAGTTGATGACTTTTCTTCTGTACCATTTTCCCTTCATCATCAATCATTTTTTTTGAAACTTGAAACACATATTTCATCAAATTTGAAAACTGAGCTACTTCATTTTCCTTAATCGGTCTCATCGTTAACCCTTTATAGTATGTTACTTTCATTTCAATAAACTCCTTCTTCTTTAACACTGACTATTTAAATTCACTGTTTAGTTAGTATATACAAAATCGTTTATTATCAAGCATGGACATACTATTTATAATGGACACTAAAAAGCATGTCTATCATTCTGTTGCTGTTTTAATAAGACAACAATGGAATCTTTCAACGTCAGGATACTTCTCTCCCAAGCTCTTAATTGAAAATCCATACCTTTTATAAAAACCAACTGCATTTTTATTTTCTCTATAGAAATTTACTGCTCTTTGTAAACTTACCTCTTGAGGACCTACTGCATATCGCAATATACTCACAACCGAGTCCTCATCAATATTTTGAACAGTTTTCAACATGAAATATTCCTTCTTTCTTACAATATAAAAAGATGATCAAATCGATCATCTTTTTACGCCGGTATTTTTTCTTCTTTTTTCACGACAACTGCAACATAACTATGTAAGATCATTCCGATGACAACAAGGCTCATTCCAATCCAAGATAAGGAGGACGGCAATGGAGCAGATAATAAAATGAGTTCTCCAAGCAATGCAAATAGTACTTCACCAGACTGTGTTGCTTCAACAGTTGCTAATTTTTGCGGATCATCCTTTACAAGATCAGTCGCAAAGAAAAATAACACTGTAGCAATTAAACCAGAACTAATCGCTACAATAAAACATTGAAAAACTTGATCACTTGATGGTAATCCGGCCGTGACAGCCCCGTACCCAGATAATAGAAACCAAAATGGTAAACTTGCTAAAGTCATACCTAGAACTCGTTGGAAAACATCCAATTCTCCCTTACAAACCTGCATCATTTTTCGATTACCAAGTGGATAAGCAAATGCTGCAACTATAACTGGAAGGACACATAAAACGGTTTCATGAATTCCTAAAGAAGAAGCGTGTTCCACTTGCATGAGAACAACACCCATTAAAATAACACCAGACATCATCAATTCTTTGACTGGGATTTTTTTATGAAGAGAATGATTTACAAATAATGGTGTTAATAGAATACCTGCAATAATTGTAATTTGCCATGTTGAGGCAACGAGCCATCCAGGACCGAATGATCCAGCAAAGCTTAAGGGTGCATAAAAGAGTCCAAACCCAATAATACTCCATAATAACCATTCTTTGGGATTTATTTTCATATATTGAAAGAGTTGTTTTAAATTTCCCCTATACATGACAATGATAAGGAGTAAGGGAACCATAAAAAAGTATCGTAACGAAGCACTCCATATCCAGCTTCCCCCTTGTAAATCCATCGCTCGATTGAAAATAAATGTAAAGGCAAAGAAAAAAGATGCCAATACACCTGCTGCAATTGCTTTCATCCTAAAACCCCTTATTCTATTTTTCTTTTACTATATAACAAAATATGCTTGGGATGAAATTAAATTTGTAAATTTCAAATGATGTATTTTCATTCAATATATAACAAATTACCTTAATTCTTTTTCATATTGATACAATTTTCGCAATCGACTAATATGCGCCTGATGATACCGATTATGATCGGCAATATGCCATATCCCCCATCTAATCGTAGCAGTTTCCCCTTTTTCATAGAACACTTCACGTTGCAAGTCTTCTTCCTTTAATTTCATACATTCCTTGTAAAACATATTTTGGACTTCCTGATAATTTTTCATAAGTTGTTCCAAAGAATAGTTTGCCACTTGAGGTAATTCTCCTTTTTCATCTAGCGTAGGACCAAATATCTCTTGTAATAATGGTGGAACTGGTTCATTTTTCAAACGATACACCCAGTACAAATCAACAATCGCTAAGTGTCGTAAAAGTTGACCAATGCTATTCTCATCTCCGCTTGGACCTTTATACACTAATTCTTCTGATCCTACATCATGAACTAAATCTACTAGTCTATTGAAAGTATCCCTTACAGTAGCGTATAAAATTGCAACTTGAGGATTCATTCCTTTTTCCAAATATAAATCTTTCATTGTAATTCCTCCTTTCAGGTAAAGCCTTTTTGTTTTAAACATTACATGCCCTTTCTTAAATATTCTCTTAAAGAAACAACACCATATGCTGTTCGTCACGATATATGCCGTTTGTTTTTAACGCTCTTTTTTCTATTCCATATGTTGTAAATCCAATAGATTTATAAAGCCCTTTAGCAGATTCATTGTTAGAAACAACACCTAAACAAAGTTGTTCTATATGTAATTCTTTCGCTTTTTCTATTACTGCTTGTAATAAATCTCGTGCATACCCATTCCCTCTACTATGAGCATCGACATACATCGCCACAATATGCCCTTTATGCTTAAAGGCTAACTTTTGTTCGGTTAATAGTGTTACCACGCCAAGTAATGTATCACTTTCATTAAAAACTCCAAATGTATGGCTAGTGTGTGATTGCAAATTTTGAGTTACTTGTTCAATTGGGTTTTCCTTTTTTAGCTCTTCTTCATAAGTTGTAGCGAACGCTTCTGGATTGATTTGTAATGCTTGTAATCGTAAGTCCCAATATTTTGCTGCATCCAATTCAGATAAAATTCGTATCATTTTCATTCACCCCTTCATAATATAAACCTGCCTATAAGCAGATTCGAAAAATAGCACATTTCCCCTTAGTACCCTTCATTTTGTTTACATAATATATTTATAGTTTACAGAAGATGTCCAATTTTTATATAGAGCGACTAGATTAATGTTTGTCTTATGTTCACATACTCTTCTCTCAACATACTATAACGATACCGATCAATAAATATACCGTTTCGCAAACAAACCCTGCCTTTTCATAGCTCTTTATCGCTTTCGTATTATCTGCATCTACTCGCAACCAGATTTTTTCTAAAGAAAAATTCTCAAATCCTACTTGTAACATGCGATATAATGCCGCAAGACCATATCCACGTCCCCAGTATTCTTTATTACCAATCGCAATTCCGAGCTCTGCATTTTTATTTGTTGTATCAAAATTTTTCAAATCAGCCCAGCCTATATGTATGCCTTCTTCGATTACAATTGCCCGTTGTTCATAACCATTTGTTCGATTCATACACATTTCAATCCATTTTTTTGTATCTTCACGTGTAAATGGTGGATATTGATCAGGTACGACTAAGTGTTTTGTGACTTCTCTATCTAATGACCATTGATACCGATCTTCTGTATCATGTAATGACAGTTCTCTTAATTGAATAATAGGTAAATTCATTTTTCTATCCCCCTTTTATTTAACCAAACTTGCACTCTGTTATTTTCCAATAGAAAAACCTTCGAATAATTTCCCCCCATACATCTCTAGCACTCTTTCAACAAACATAATGAGTACTTCTTTCGTACCTGTTTTATAGAAATGATCAAAGGCTCTAACAAAATCCGTCGCAAACTCTTCATCATATTTTTGCAAAGTCTTCAAAAACCACTTGGAATGTCCTACCCATTGACCGTTTACTCGAAGTACAAATTCATGCAGAATATCTGCTAAATGATTCGCAATAAATAGCTCCTCTTCCCTTTTTGTTGCCCCAATAAAGTCATCTAATACATCTGTAATAAAATATCGTTTCTGCTTGATTACTTCTTCAGTCCAACGCTCAGGTCCTTGATCTAATAATTGCTGTGCTTCTTTTTTTAAATCCGTTACAATTTGCTCAGTATCTTTTAATACAATTCCTTCGACAACAAGCTGTGGTAAAGAAGGTCTTCCACGGTCACAGTCACTTTTAAAAAATTCTTTATACGATGTGAAATTATATACAAACACTTCCACTGGCCATCCATAAGCTAAAAAGGATTCGCGATAACAAGAAGTGAGATTGTGACCAAATATAACAATATCAAGATCGGATGTTTTTGTAGCCTCTCCTCTTGCAACACTTCCACCTAAAAGAGCCACATCGCAATTTGAAAATTGTGATGTAACGATTTGTTTTGCTGCTTCCAGTCCATTCATCACTTCTTCTAAATTCATATCCTTGCTCCTTTGTTATTTAGTACAGACTTATCTTCCCTTATTTTAACAAAACTTATCAGCTATACATGACATCTTCTTATTTTTCACGAGTATTTACGATATATTCGACATTATTTCTTGTTTTCCTATTTTTTTGTTTTTTTAATACGGTATGTGAAATTTAGTATAGAATTGAACAAAAACTAACATATCCTTTTTATTATTTTTGCAAAACCTACAACGTATCAGATTTTAAAGCTCAGGGTAATCCTTCTACAATGATTAATTTTGTTTTCATATCAATATTCACTCCTTTTTGAAAATTGATGCCTTACATGGTTTTAATTTGTATCATGAAAAAACAACAAAACCACTTTCATTTCTTACTTAATCATTCAGACATAGCGCCTAAGTTCTTTCCTTAATCAATTCTCTTTGATTCAAGTCGATTCACAATGTAATCAGTTAAAATATCCAATGGATTAATAATTACCTTACCTATTTCACTCTGCACCTTTTGAGCAGCATCCACCATTGATTGTTCTTGTATAAATAAAAAAATCTTGCATAGGTATTTATAATATTTTTTAAATTGTAAAAATCTTTTTTGCAATTAACTACCTAAAATTGCTAAAATAGTAGAGTATAATGATTATAGAGAGAAGGAAAATTATGCACAATGGAATTCGAATGACAACCTTATTAAAAAGGGCAATGTTGATTTGCGTCGGGGTATTATTTTTATACGAAGCAATTTATGGTTCAACTAACATTGTTCGTGCGAGTACAGAAGATGAAACAAAGTCTGTTCAACTTGTAAGTGAAATTCAAACTGCACTTACTCCAAAAGAAGCACCAAAACAATATAACGGGCAAGTTAGAAAAGTTGCCTACCTAACATTTGATGATGGTCCAGGAAAATATACTGCTGAACTTCTTGAAATGTTAAAAAAAGAAGATGCAAAAGCTACATTCTTCCTAGTTGGTGCGAATGTAAAGGCATTTCCAGACCTAGTAAAACGCGAATTAGCTCAGGGTCATTACATTGGAATGCATAGTATGACGCATAATTACAAAAAGCTGTATATACAAAGTGATTATGTAAATGAAATGAAAGAAGATCAAAGCTTAATTTCCGGCGTCATCGGAAAATCACCTATTTTAACACGCCCACCTTATGGCTCGATGCCAGGGCTTAACGAAGCTCTTCGAAACAAAGTTGTCGAAGGTGGTTTGAAAGTATGGGACTGGACAATTGATTCTTTAGACTGGAAATATAACAAAATGCCAGTAGATGATGCATCTGCTAAGATTGTAGCGAATGTTCTTGCGGGTGCAGTGAACCCTACGGAAGTCGTTTTAATGCATGATATTCATCCGCAATCAGTAAAAGCAGTGCCTGGTATTATTAAAGGATTGAAAGAAAAAGGATATGAATTGGAAAGTTATCAGGAAAATGAACATTTCCCATTAAACTTTTGGCACGATAAACGTATGTAATAAAAAACACTTGATTTCCTCTTAAGGGAATCAAGTGTTTTTTATTTTTATATCATTAGAAGATAGAACTTAATAATTTTGCAATTTGACTGATTAATATACCAACTACAGCAAAATCAGAATCTCCAAATGTGGTATTTTCAAATCCTAATCCGCCGAGTACGGGTAATAATAAAGCTGGTAGAAATGAAATTAATAATCCATTCACAAGTGCTCCTAGCACAGCCCCTCTCCTTCCACCTGTTGCATTCCCAAATACACCTGCTGTTGCTCCTGTAAAGAAATGTGGGATTAGACCTGGTACAATCACGCTCAATCCGATAACTGGAAGGAGAAACATCGAAAGTAACCCCGCAATAAAACTGGTTAAAAATCCAATAATTACTGCATTTGGTGCAAACGGAAAGATTGTCGGACAATCAAGTGCTGGTTTTGCATTCGGTACAAGTTTATCTGCAATTCCTTTAAAAGCCGGTACAATTTCAGCAATTAGCATACGCACGCCAGCTAAAATAATATAAACACCTGCTGCAAATGTGATTGCCTGCATAAAGGAATACACAAGATAGTTTTGTCCATTACTTAATTCCGTCTCAATAAATCCTTTACCTGCAAATGGTGCAACGATAAAGAATAAAATAGACATTGTTAAAGACATAGAAACCGATGTATCACGTAAAAAACCTAGGGATTTTGGTACTTGAATTTGTTCTGTTGACTTCTCTTTATTTCCGAACTTACTTCCAACAAAGCCAGCTGCTAAATAACCAACAGATCCGAAATGACCAATTGCAATGTCATCCATTCCTGTGATTTTTCTTACATACGGCTGTAGTAATGCTGGAAAGATCACCATAAGAGACCCTAATACAAGTGAACCGATTAAAACAAGAGAAAATCCTTTCATCCCAGCTGTTGAAAATACTGCTGAAATTAAACATGCCATAAAAAGCGTATGATGCCCCGTTAAAAACACATATTTAAGCTTCGTAAATCGGGCAATGATTAGATTAATAATCATCCCAAATACCATAATAAATGCTGTTTCTTTTCCTAATGTTTGCTGTGCAATGGCAACAACTGCTTCATTATTTGGAATAATCCCTTTAATATGAAACGCTTTGTCAAACATTTTTCCAAAAACATCTAATGCTCCAATTAGGATCGTGGCTCCGCCTCCTAATACGACGAAGCCCATAATTGTCTTTAATGTTCCTGAAACAGTATCAGCAAAACTTTTCTTTTGTAAGAGCAAACCACACATCGCAAATATTCCGACGAGTATTGCTGGTTGCCCTAAAATATCTTTCATGATTACTTCAAACATAGCACTGCTCCCCCTTCAGCTTTTCATCGCTGCTTTGTTCTTACATAAGATGTTTTTGCAATGCTTCTTTAATTTCATTTTGATCTAAAATATTTGTTAAGCCAGCCACCGTGCGAACACCATCTTCAAGGTTACAAATGATGTCCTTTGCGCCTAAATATAAATCTGCCTGTTCTGATTTACTCGAAGCTAAATCCGTATGAGAAACCTCCGCTTCTAAACCTAGCTCACCTAAAATCTTTTTCACATTCATTTCCACAATAAAGCTACTTCCTAAACCATTTCCACAAACAACTAATACTTTTTTCATTTTTATTTCCCCCTTAATTGGAATATTGATTTATCATTTCTAGCATTTTTTCTTTTGAATTTGAATGAATTAGCATTTCTATATTCTCTGTTTGAGATAGCATATCGCTTAATTGTGCTAAAGCCTTTAAATGTGTTTCATTATCAATAGCCGCAAGAACAATAACGAGATTAACCGAGTGTTCTTGTTTCTCTGAAAATAAAACCCCTTCTTTTAATTGCAATAAACTCATGCCAAGTTTTTTCACTCCTGTTTCTGGACGAGCATGTGGGATTGCAATTTTAGGTGCAATAACAATGTAAGGTCCTAACTCTATTACACTTTCGATCATCGCCTGAATATACTTTTCTGAGATACATCCTTTTTTTAATAATGGTTCAGATGCAACAGTAATTGCCTCTTCCCAAGAATCTACTCGATCCTGAAATTGAATATGGTCTTCGACTAGTAGTTCGTTTAACATAGGCTTGTATTTCTCCTCCTTGCTCATGTGTACTGGGCCACTTATATATTCTCTTAACTCTTGTTTTAGAGAATGTTCATCTATAATGTGTGAATGCTTTTTAATGATTTGCATGAGTGTATCAACTGAATCTTTTTGATCCTCACCATATAAAACCGCATTCACCTTGCGAAGTAAAGATGCTTTTTCAGAGTCTGTCAATATGGGATTGACCATAAAAATTGGTTTTGTGCTTTTTTCTAATTCTGTTGTTGTAATAATGCAGTCAACTTCAAAAGAATTCGATTCATACTCCCGCTTTGATACCGCTTTTAAAATATCAATACTTGAAAAGAGTTGTTCTAATTGATATTGAAGCATTCTTGATGTACCAATTCCATTTGGACAAACGAGCAATGCCGTTTTTCTAGGATTGGGAACGATTCCTTCTTTCCTCATCCAAGCACCAAAATGCATCGTAATATAAGCAATTTCATCTTCTGAAATTTGTTTCCCCACATACTCTTCGA
The DNA here is from genome assembly GCF_030348195.1 of Bacillus sp. DX4.1. Taxonomy (NCBI): domain Bacteria; kingdom Bacillati; phylum Bacillota; class Bacilli; order Caryophanales; family Bacillaceae; genus Bacillus; species Bacillus sp. DX4.1. The sequence goes on from NZ_JAUCFT010000008.1 coordinate 2,781,092, forward strand.
AATGACAAACAACTTTCTTTGTTAGTACATACACTTCTTCATATGTTTGCTGAATGATCTGCAATAACGGGTTCTCTATTTCAATACCATATCTCACTCGATAGAACGCTGGTTTCATGTGCAAATATAAATCTGAAGTTAATCCTATTAAATCGGTAAACATCACACAGGCATAATATTGAAAATCCTTTATCATGTAATCTACAATCTTTCGAATACCTGTTGGATCATGTACTTCATAATCGTGCTGCTGAGCATTTAATTTTGCACCTAACAAATGAGTCGTAATATAGTAAATTTCATCCTTGGGAAGCTTTACATTCAATACTGTTTCAAACTGTTTTCCAATGTATTTAGCAGCTTCGAAATGTTTTGTGTTTTGAAGAACATCTTTTTCTACATCATCCATTTCAACACATTGGCCTTTTGCAATTCGATTTCGAAATAAGTACATGTAAACGCTTAAATTTTCAAGTACCTCATCCGTATATTGAACACCAAGAAACACTTCACATTCAGAAAGGATTTTGCTAATAAGCAAAATTTCCTCTTGCTCTTCTCCTTCCTTGTTGATTTCCTCATGATTCACAATTCGTTTTACTTGTGACATTAAATGCTCCCATCCGTGCTTAGCGATAAGCTGTGAAAGATAAAAAGTTAAAAGATTGCGTTTTCCTTGCTCCGTTCCCTCAATGAAATAACCATGTTTACGATCAAATTGTATAGACAGCTCAAATTTCATAAGTTCTTGTTTTAATTTTTTTAAATCAGCCAGTGTTGTATTACGACTTACTTGTACTGCATCCATTAAGTCTTCCAACAAAAGCCGTTTTTCTCTCGTTAATAAATGGAGAGCCAGCCATAATTTTCGTTCATGAGGTGAATATTCATATTGAAAAGCTGTAAAACCATGCCACTTTTCAATAACCTCTTGTTTTGTATCATCATCTAAACAATATCCTAAAGATCGAATATTTTGGATTGGTTGTAATTGTTCTGCAATTAGCCAATCGTCTACTTTTTTGACATCATAATAAATCGTTCGTTTTGACACTCGTAAAACTTCTGTTAACTGTTCTACAGAAATATAAGTATCAGCTTGAATTACTTGCTGTAAAATTGCAGTACTGCGATGATCTAGCATCATATATGACTACACCCTTTCTATACTTGTTTCCTTATTATACTGCAAGTATAGATACTAACTTTGCAAAATTAAATTGTTTGAATCACTTTCTACTTTTATAGTATCTTTTATTTCTCATAAAATTAAGTCCAAATTATCGTTTATACATTGTGCAATGATTGTACTCTTTAAATAATTTTTTTATCTTGTACTAATACAGTATGTGAAATTTTAATATATCCTCATAAAGTTCAACTAATCGGGATATTACTGCCCGCGAATAGCGGGATAAACTTTATCATTAGATTTCTTTAATTCGCCTGCTAATAGTAAGGATGGATACCCTTCATCATTCCACTTTGCGCCAGCTAAGTTACATGCTCCAGTTGCAGCTGCTGCAACTGGATAACTTGATGCATCCACATATTTCCCTTGAACTGCCATTGCTCCCTCAATATCGGCACTCGTAGCGCTGTGATCTCCAAAAATGAATGCATTGTAATGTGAAATATCACCTAAACCTTTAAAATTTACTGTAGCTGCTTCTACTTCCTTTGGTATATGCATTAAAAAATTCATACATACAAGTATTAATACTATAAAATTAATACTTATTTTTTTCATAACATGATGTTTCTTTTTTATCAAAAAAACACCCTCATTAAGGATAATTTACCTCATGAGGGTGTAACATAATATTTATCTTCTTAAAACCTTTAACCTTCTGTTGTGGTTTTCACCTTTGTTTTATTTTTATCACGGTGATTGTAATTATATTTTGAACGATCTACTGGTTTAAATCCTTCTGGTGTGTAGAATCGTAATAGATCTCCGTTTACTACTTGATCAGAAAATTGAAGTTTTTGTTGGACCATTTGTTCATTTTGTTTTATCTCATCTGTTTTTTCAACTGCATTACCTGTGTTTGTATCGTAATATTTCCCGTTAATTGCAGTAACAGTTGGGCTTACATAGTTTCCGTTACGGAATGCAACAACTTGCTTATGCTCTGGTGATAATAGATCTGTACCAAATTGAATATAATTTTTTGTATCCGTACCAAGTAAATGTAACAACGTTGGAAGCACATCAATTTCTCCACCATATTGATGTTGAACGCCTCCTTGTACACCAGGAACACGGACAATTAACGGTACACGTTGTAATTGTGCATTTTCAAATGAGTTGATTTCTTTTCCCATTACTTGTGACATCGCCGCATTATGGTTATCTGAAATGCCGTAATGATCACCATACATAACAATAATTGAGTTGTCGTATAAACCAGATTGCTTTAAGTAATCAATAAAACCTTTAACGGATTCATCTAAATAACGTGCCGTTTGGAAATACGTATCTACAGATGAATCACCTGTTTTAGCTGGTTCAATCGTAGCCTCCTGCTTATCAATCGGATAAGGGAAGTGATTTGACAATGTAATAAATTTCGTATAGAACGGCTGTTTTAACGTTTGTAACAATGGAATCGATTCATTAAAGAATGGTTTATCTTTCAAACCATAATTTAAAACATCATGGTCATTCATATCATAGTACGTTGCATCAAAGAATTTATTAAATCCAAAAGATTTATAAATATCATCACGGTTCCAGAACGTTTTATAGTTACCATGGAATACTGCAGATGTGTATCCTTGTTGACCCAAAATAGCTGGTGCAGCTTGATACGTATTATGAGATTTTGTTGTAAATACAGATCCTTGAGATAATCCAAATATAGAGTTCTCTAACATAAACTCCGCATCAGATGTTTTACCTTGTCCTGTTTGATGAAAGAAATTATCGAAGTACAATGTATTTGCATCTTTCGTAAATGAATTTAAAAATGGCGTTACTTCTTGCCCGTTCAATTTGTAATTAATCAGGAAGTTTTGGAACGATTCTAAGTGAATATAGATAACGTTCATCCCTTTTCCTTTTCCAAAGTAATCTTGGTTAGGACTTGCATAGTTCGATGTAATATAGTTTCGTACACCTGTCATATTATCTCCATCAGCTAATGCTCGTTCCGTAGATGCTTTCATACTTTGGATTCCATCATAGATTGTATAGTTATATGCACCTAAATATTTCACAATATAATTTCGATCAAATGTTCTTGTTAATAATTCAGGACGATCAGATTCTGCTAAACCTAAGTTGACACTGAAAATTAAAATCGCAACTATAAACACAAGAGAAAGTTTATGCTTTGCTACACGAATAGGTGCCGGGTTTGCAATCTTTGTAACAACTAATACAAATAGAATGATTGTATCTAAGAAATACAATGGATCATATACATGTATTAATGCAAGAATACCTCCACCTAAATCCCCAAAGTTACTTGTTTGGGTCAATGTTGGAAACGTAATAAAATCGCTGAAAAAGCGATAATACACAACATTTGCGTATAAAAGACACGTCATCAACAAATTAATAATAATTAACCAAATGTAAGATTTTCTACCTTTCGCAAATAACGCTAATCCTAAGAATAACACTGCAGAACTTAACGGATTTATAAATAATAAGAATTTTTGCATAGTGTTGGTGATACCTAAGTTAAACTCTGTCACATAGGCCACATACGTTTTTAACCAAAATAGAACAACCGCAAAAACGAAGAAACCAAAATGATTGCTTAACATACGCTGGCTCTTCATTAATAAATTTTTCATCTCTCCACCTCTTTTAATCATCCAAAGCTGATTCATTATAAGTCTATCTTTTTTTATTTTTATACAATTCCAACTTTCTCCTTACAAGCCTCTCTCTTTTTATCTCATGAAGAATATTAGTAATTATAAATTCAGATGTTTATTTATTCAACAATTTCTTTCCACACATTTTTACTTACTTATATATATAATCAAACACATTTGTAATATTCTTTCCTGTGCTTATTCTAAATTTGTTTAAAAAATACTGTCCGTGTAGCGGGACAAAACTACTATAAACCTTTGCGCTCTATTCCGCAAACATTCTTATTTCCAAAATTACCAATTTGATTTGATACTGCTAATTTATTCATATTAATAAGTGCCCTTAATTGTTGACTTTTTGTTATTCCCAATATTTCTATACGTTTAGTAATACCTGTATTATTTAATAAAGTGAAACTTTAATCAGTGGGGGGTTTCTTCATCCCCCACTGATTATCAGCCCTCACCAATCGGGTTTTTACGGGCAGTTTATCCCCCACCTAACTTCTTTGCTTCTTGCCGAACTTTGAGGTGGAGGTATTACTGCCCGCAAATAGCGGGATAAATCAAAACCCTCGCTCTTATTATAAGAGCGAGGGTTTCATGTTTACAGATTATTTTCCTGCGTTGTACATTGCTTCTACTTGCTTTTGAAGCTCTTCGTTTTCTAAGAACTCATCATACGTTGCTTCTTTATCAACGATACCATTTGGTGTTACTTCAATGATACGGTTTGCAATTGTTTGTACGAACTGATGGTCATGAGATGTGAATAATAATGTACCTTTAAATGCGATTAAACCGTTGTTTAATGCAGTAATAGACTCAAGGTCTAAATGGTTTGTTGGATCGTCAAGAGTTAATACATTCGCTCCGCTTAACATCATTTTAGAAAGCATACAACGAACTTTTTCTCCTCCAGACAATACAGAAACGTTTTTCTTTACTTCTTCACCAGAGAAGAGCATGCGGCCTAAGAAACCACGTAAGAAACTTTCTGATTCATCTTGTGGAGAGAATTGACGTAACCATTCCACTAAGTTAAAGTCGCTATTCTCAAAGAACTCAGAGTTATCTCTTGGGAAATGCGCTTGAGATGTTGTAACACCCCATTTGAATGAACCGCTATCTGGCTCCATTTCACCCATTAAGATTTTAAATAATGTTGTCATTGCAATATCATTACGTCCGATAAATGCAACTTTATCACCTTTATTTAAAGTGAAGTAAACATTGTCTAATATTTTTTCACCATCAATTGTTTTTGAAAGACCTTCTACTGTTAATAAATCATTACCTACTTCACGCTCTGGTGTAAATCCAACGAATGGATAACGACGAGAAGACGGTCTAATGTCATCTAATGTAATTTTATCTAATAATTTTTTACGAGAAGTTGCTTGCTTCGCTTTCGATGCGTTCGAACTAAAGCGTGCAATAAAGTTTTGCAACTCTTTTACTTTCTCTTCTTTTTTCTTATTTGAATCTTGTGTTAGCTTTAATGCTAATTGGCTAGACTCATACCAGAAATCATAGTTACCAACATAAAGCTGAATTTTACCGAAATCAAGATCCGCCATGTGCGTACACACTTTGTTTAAGAAGTGACGGTCATGGGATACAACGATAACTGTATTTTCAAAGTTCATTAAGAAGTTTTCTAACCATTGGATTGCTTTTAAGTCCAAGTGGTTGGTAGGCTCATCTAATAATAGAATGTCAGGCTGACCAAATAAAGCTTGCGCAAGTAATACTTTTACTTTCTCTGCCCCTGTTAACTCAGACATCTTTTTATCATGAATGTCTTCACCAATACCTAATCCTTTTAAAAGAATTGCAGCTTCAGACTCAGCTTCCCAACCGTTTAGCTCAGCGAACTCACCTTCAAGCTCTGCTGCACGCATACCGTCTTCATCACTGAAATCTTCTTTCATGTAAATTGCGTTCTTCTCTTGCATTACTTCATATAAACGTGTGTGTCCCATCATAACTGTTTCTAACACTGGGAACTCTTCGTATTCGAAGTGATTCTGTTTTAATACTGCTAAACGTTCACCTGGCGTAATGTGTACATCACCTGATGATGCATCAATTTCTCCAGATAAAATCTTTAGAAATGTAGATTTACCCGCACCGTTTGCTCCGATTAAACCGTAGCAGTTACCTGGCGTGAATTTTATGTTAACATCTTCAAATAATTTGCGGTCCGCAAAACGCAAACTAACGTTACTTACTGTAATCATGTGGTTCCTCCAATTTCAATACTTTTATATACATACTTCACTTACTATAACATATTTAGCCAGTTAAAGGTATATCTTATCATCTTTGTATTTCAGCAACAAAATAAAAAGCACTTTTCTAAATCGTGCTTTTTAGCTTTATATTTAAAGTACGTGTTCAAAAAAGGAGGATAAAGAGAGCCGAGTAGTTCGAGGCGCGGAAGCCAGAAGGATACGGAGTGTAGATGGACCTACATGAGTACCGGACTGGCGACGTAGCTAAGAAATAGAGCGGCTATCTTTACCGGACTTTTTGAACATTCTCTTAAAAGAAATCATAAATAAATGGTTGTTGCAATGGAACTAAACTCTCAAACTCTTTTACTTCTTCCTCAGTTCCTGAAAGAAAACCAATTTCATAGAGCTCGGTTGGTCGTTTATAACCAAATAGCGTCGCTGATAAAGCATTAATATTTAACTGAATCCCTTTATTTTGTAGCTTTCCTGCTTCTTCATTACGAACAATATCAACTTTTTTATTTTTTAATACGACCGTCACATTATTCCACCAAGCAAATGAATCTGAAATATGTAACACGACATCATTTTGTTGATTTCCCCAAACAAATGCATACCGTTTGAAAAATTGCTCCACATCCACAATTCGAACCATAAAATACGGTATGACTTCAGCCTTAACTCGCGGCTCCTGCAAAGTATAAAGTAACGGTTCCTTTTCATGTGTAATGAGTTTGATTTCTTTAATCATCGAGTCATGCTGACAAATAAAATTCCATAATCCGTTTCTCGCTTCATTATTTAATGGAATAAATTCTTCTACTTTCATTTTAGAATCTTTTATTTCATATAACATATACCCGGTTGGTTCATTTTCTTCGCTATAATAAACCGCTGCAGTAAGATCGTGATAAATCGACTGAATCCACCAATCTCGGCTCCGGACTAACATGCCTGCAAAACGTTTTGCAAATTGTTCATATAATCCTTCAATTTCTTCTATATGTGAATCTTTATTGTAACGCTTTACTGTTCCTTTAACATGCTTATGCACAACTAAATCTGTTTTTGTCAGCGAACAGATTAGACGATTCGCAAAAAGTTCCCACCCATACTTTCGATAAAACGAAACCGCGAATGGATGCAGCATTGATACACTATATCCATCTTTCTTCATCGTTTCTAACCCATTTTTTAATAGCTCTTTTACATATCCACTTCGTCTATATTCTGGATATGTCGCTACACCGGCAATTCCGCCCATTCTAAATGTTTCATCACCTATATTTATTTCTAGCGGAAGAAGGTGTAATTTTGCTGCAAGTTGCTCCCCTTCCATAATTCCAAATAATTGATGATGTTCTTTCATAAGTGTAAGACGGTTTTCAAGTTGATCTTCTGGAACTTTATATTGAAAGGCATATTCCGATAATGCTATTGCTTCTCGATATTGGTTTTCTGTTAGTTGCATTACTTTCATTTTTTATTCTCTCCCCTTGATGAAATAAACATTGAACTACACAAACCGAGTACCTCTTGTAACTTAATATAAATTCCATCTTTCCCTAGCCTATCCCTTCTTTAAATATACAATTTTTCAATTAATTAAATAATTATAATATATAATCATTAATAACTTACATACATCATACAATTTCAGCTTGTATTTGACACTATATGCATAGCTTTCATTTTTTAAAAGTTCTGAGCCCAACGCAAAAAGGGATTGAATGAATTGTTCCCCAACCCTTAATCCCTTTTACTTTACATTTAGTTCTAGCGTCTCTCATTCATTTATTGCAATTTTTCAAGTTCCTCAAAAAACGTCGGATACGACACCCCAACAGCTCCAGCATCATCAATGACAGTCTCACCGTCAGCTATAGCTCCAGCTATCGCCAGCATCATACCGATTCGGTGATCACCATGACTATTTACACTGTTCCCTTTTAATGAAGACTTCCCATAAATAATCATTCCATCTTCTGTCGCTTCAATACGTGCTCCTAGTTTTGTTAATTCTGCAACGACTGTATCAATTCGGTTTGTTTCTTTCACTTTTAGCTCATGAGCATCTTTTATAACTGTTACTCCTTCTGCTTGCGTTGCTGCAAGAGCGATGATCGGAATTTCATCAATGAGGCGTGGAATTATATCACCACCGATTTCGATGCCTTGTAGTGATGATGTTTCAATCGTAATGTTCGCAGCAGGTTCTGCAGCATCCTGATTAATAGGTGTTATCTCTAGGTTAGCACCCATTTTTGTAAGAACATCAATAATCCCTGTCCGTGTTGGGTTGATTCCAACATTTTGTAATACGAGTTTACTGTTTGGAATAATCGCCCCAGCTACTAGGAAAAATGCCGCTGAAGAAACATCTCCAGGTACTTGTATATGAGTTCCGGTTAGCTTTTGTCCGCCTTCGATTGCAACTGTTGTTTCCTCACGGCTTACTTCCACTCCAAATGCACCAAGCATTCTTTCTGTATGGTCTCTCGAAATATGCGGTTCTGTAACAGTTGTTACACCCTGCGCAGTAAGTCCTGCTAACAATATAGCTGATTTCACCTGTGCACTAGCTACAGGTGAAATATAGTCAATGGCCTGTAAATTTCCACCTCTTATTGTAAGTGGTGGAAACGTTCCATCTTCTCTTCCATCAATCGTTGCTCCCATAAGCTGAAGTGGCTTTGTCACACGTTTCATTGGTCTTTTTCCAATTGAAGAATCTCCTTGTAAGCACGAATGGAAAGATGTATTCGCAAGTATCCCAAGCATTAATCGTATTGTTGTACCTGAATTTCCGACATCTAAAACACGCTTTGGTTCTTGCAGTCCTTCTAATCCCTTTCCAATTACTACTACCTCATCACCACTTTGTGAAATTTCTACTCCCATTTCTTTGAAACAAGCGATTGTACTTAAGCAATCTGCACCAGGTAAAAAACCTTTGATTGTCGTTCTTCCTTGTGCGATTGCCCCAAACATCACTGCCCGGTGTGAAATTGACTTGTCACCTGGAATTGTAATTGTTCCTTGTAATCCATCTTTTACTTTTTGTATCGTTTCTGTATTCACAGTTACACCTTCTCCCTGTTACATTGTTTCATATGTTTGATACTGTGCTTTTTGTAATGATTTCGTTCCCTTCGTACGATCTTCTGCTGTTTGAAAACTAATGCGAAGCACACCAAGTAATCCTTCTCGTGCTTCGATAATTTGTAAGTTTGTAATACTAATTTCTTCTTGTGCTAAGATACTTGTAATATGAGCTAACGCCCCTACTTTATCTAAGACATCGACGTATAGGTCATGATAAGCCGGAATCGCACCACTTTTACGAATGGGTAAAGAATCACGATATTCTTTCGCATTCGCAAAGTAGTCGTGTAATGAGTCAGCATCTCCGTCAGCAACCGTCTGATGCAGTTCTTTCATTTCAACAATCCATTCTTCTAATAGTTCTAACAAATGATTTCGATTTTGTTTTACAATGTCACTCCACATTTTCGGGCTGCTGGATGCAATGCGCGTAATATCTTTAAATCCCCCTGCGGCAAGCATATGAATAAGTGGATTATCACCCGCACATTTTTCAACATGTTTCACTAATCCTGCGGCGATTAAGTGCGGAAAATGACTAACAATACCCGTTACATAATCATGTTCTTCCGTATTTAATACAAGAAAATGCGAACGTGTTCCTTTTAGCCATTCCTTTAGTTCTTCTACTCTTTCAATTGGCACATGGCTCATAGGTGTTAAAATGTAATATGCATTTTCAAATAAATGAGCTTTCGCACTTTCAACCCCTGTTTTATGAGAACCTGCCATCGGGTGCCCACCAATAAACGAAACGCCACTCGGAAACAACAATTCCGCCTCATTCATAATTTTCCCTTTTGTGCTCCCCACATCTGTAACGATGACATCTTCACGTAACTTGTATGAAGCAAGTTTTCGTAATAACTTTGTTGTTTCTTCAACAGGAGATGCAAAAATGATTAGGTGTGCCTCTTCACAAGCTGTCTTTAAGTCCAGCGCAATTTCATCAATTACTTGTAACCGTTTCGCTCGTTCCACTTGTTCTATATGGATATCATAGCCAGTAATGGTAACGTCATGTTCTCGCTTAATAGATAGAGCAAGCGAACCACCAATTAATCCGGTACCAATTAATACAACTTTTTTACACATGAGCCTCATCTCGAGACCTGTTTCTTCTATTAGTAAAGTGTTGTTTTAACACTGAAATCACTCCTTCATTTTGCTCACTCGTACCAATTGTGATGCGAACACCGTTCGGAAATGGACGAATGATATATCCTGCATGTGCACAAGCCTCATAAATTTCTTGTGCATCGTCTACCGGTAAAAAGATAAAGTTCGTTTGAGATGGATAAAAAGGAATCTTATTCTCTTTACAAAAACATTCATACTGTTCTAATCCTTCTCGATTTGCACGAACAATCTTTTGTAAAAATTGGTTATCCCTCCATGCAGTTACTGCTGCTTTTTGTGCAAGTGATGAAACATTAAACGGCAGACGAACGACATTTAATTTCTCGATTATTTCTTCATTTCCAATTGCATAACCAACCCGGAATGACGCTAACCCATAGGCTTTAGAAAACGTTCGTAATATAAGAAGATTTTTATGTTTCTTCAACAGTGGAATCGTATCTGGAAAATCACGCGCTGCGACATATTCATAGTACGCTTCATCGATTACAACGAATGTTCCCTCGTTGATTCCCTTCATGAATTCACTTAATTTTCGCTCATTCACATATGTGCCTGTCGGATTATTCGGGTTACAAATCCAAACGATTTTTGTTTTTTCATCTATAGCTACAGTAATATCATCTAAGTCATATACTCCATTGTGCAGTGCAACTTCCTTCACTTCGCATCCTTCAATAATCGCGTGATGACGATATTGCGGGAATGTTTCCCTAGCCGCAACAATATTATCTCCTTGGCAAAGCATCGTACAGCTAATAGTTTGAATCACTTCATCCAATCCGCTACCACATAAGATCTGCTCTTTCTTAATATGTAGTTTTTCAGCAATGGTTTGGCGCAATTCAACTGCTCCTCCATCTGGATATAAAGAAGGATTATTCCACGCTTCTTGTAAACTTTCCATAACAAGCGGCGAGCAGCCAAATGGATTTTCATTTGATGCTAATTTTACAAATGAATGGGCACCGTATGCTTCTTGCATTTGTTTTGCTGACTTACCTGGTTTATATGGCTGCAGTGTCTTTAATTGGTCCTTTACTTTCATTGGTATCCATCCTTTATTTAAAATTCTTTCGCATACTTGTTATGCTGAGCAATATTTTGTGAGAGCAATTCCATACGATCTTTTCCAAATTGCTCTACTAGTGCATCGGCCAGCTCCCAGGCTACAACTGCTTCAGCAACAACACTTGCTGCTGGTACTGCACAGCTATCGGAGCGTTCAATACTCGCTTGGAAAGCTTCTTTCGTCTCGATATCAACACTTGCAAGCGGTTTATACAATGTAGGAATCGGCTTCATAACCCCCCGTACAACAATTGGCATTCCTGTTGTCATACCACCTTCTAATCCACCTGCATTATTTGTTTTTCTTGTATAACCAGTTTCCTCATCCCACAATATTTCATCATGTACGGTACTTCCAGGTTGTCTCGCCGCCTCAAATCCAATCCCAATTTCAGCACCTTTAAAAGCATTAATACTCATGATAGCTGACACAAGCTTAGCATCTAATTTACGGTCATAATGAACGTAACTTCCAACACCGATTGGCATTCCTTCGGCGATTACTTCCACAATACCGCCAATTGAATCCCCGTTACTTTTTGCAGTATCAATTGCATCCATCATCGCTTGCTCTATCTTTTTATCTAAGCATCTCACTGGTGAATTTTCTGAGATTGTTTGCACTTCTTGTAAAGGTATATTATTTATAATATTTGCCTTTATACCACCAATTTCAAGTACATGACCGGCAATATGAACACCTAATTCTTTTAAAATTTGTTTTGCAACTGCACCTGCTGCTACCCTCACTGTCGTTTCTCTAGCAGAAGAACGCTCTAATACATTGCGTATATCACGATGCCCATATTTAATCGCACCATTTAAATCTGCATGTCCGGGGCGTGGTTTTGTAATTGTTCGTTTCATTTCTTTACTTTCTTGCTCTGAAATGGGTACGGCTCCCATCACTTTTGTCCAATGTTTGAAATCATCATTTTTGACAATTAATGTAATCGGCGAACCAAGTGTAACGCCATGACGTACTCCGCTTACAATTTCCACTGTATCGGTTTCAATTTGCATACGTCTCCCGCGACCGTGCCCTTTTTGTCTTCTTAATAATTCTGTATTGATTTGTTCTGCTTTTAAAGATAAGCCTGCAGGTACACCTTCTAAAATAACTGTTAACTGCGGACCATGTGATTCTCCGGCTGTTATATATCTCATTTTCGTTGCCCCTTTATGATTTTTATATACAAAAAGTCCCTACTGATGCATTCAGTAGGGACGATTGTTATCGCGGTACCACCCTAGTTGTAAACGATTTCCGTCTACCTCTTTTTCTTTTTAACGATCTATTAGACCGTCTTTCCCTTCATAAAGACCATTGCCTTTACTACGAAAAAGATGCTCTAGGGTTGTAATTCATGCTTATCTTTGTACTGATTTACACCATCCATCAGCTCTCTATAACAGGAAGATAAGTACTACTGAATCCCTTTCCGCGCCTATTAAATATTAAATTATGATAATTTATTTTTGAAACCTTTTAGCTCTTCCATGAATCTGTGGAACTCTGGAATATCCATTTGCTGTGCGGAATCAGATAATGCAACCGCTGGATCTGGATGTACTTCTGCCATTACCGCATCTGCTCCGATTGCAAGCGCCGCTTTCGCCGTTGGTAATAATAAATCTCTGCGTCCTGTTGAATGCGTTACATCTACAATAACTGGTAAATGCGTTTCTTTCTTTAAGATTGGTACAGCGGAAATATCTAACGTATTACGTGTTGCTCTCTCGTATGTGCGAATACCACGTTCACATAATATAATTTGATCATTTCCTTGTGCAATAATGTATTCCGCTGCATTGATGAATTCATCAATTGTTGCTGCTAAACCACGTTTTAATAACACAGGTTTATTCACTTTACCAACCGCTCTTAATAAATCGAAATTTTGCATATTACGAGCTCCAACTTGAATCACATCAACGTAATCAAGAGCCATTTCTACATCATTTGGATTTAGAATCTCACTGATAATTGCTAAATCAAATTCATCGGCTACTTGACGTAAAATTTGTAAACCTTCTACACCTAAACCTTGGAAATCGTAAGGTGATGTTCTCGGTTTGAAAGCACCGCCGCGCATTAATTTTAGGCCTTGTTCTTTCATCGCTTGGGCTACTTGGCGAACTTGATCTAAACTTTCAACTGCACAAGGTCCCATGATGAATGTTTGTGTTCCATTTCCTAACAATTCACCTTTCACATCAACAATTGTATTTTCTTGTTTCTTTTTACGAGAAACAAGTAACGCTTTACGGTTATCATCTTCTTGCAGTTCCAAGCTCGCTTGGAAAATTGTTTTGAAAATATGCTGCACAGTTGATGTTTCGAATGGTCCTTCATTATGTTCTGCAATCATATTCAGTACTTCACGCTCACGAACAGGATCAAAACGTTTTGTACCTTGCACTTGCTTCTGTTCCCCAATTTTTTGAACAATTCTGCCTCGTTCGTTCAACAGTTGTAATAACTGTAAATTGATTTCATCCACCTGTTTACGTAATTGTTCTAATTCATGATTTGCCATTTTAAAATCCTCCTTTTAATGTGTAAGAAATATGATAAGAGAATAAAAATTCCCTATTTTCTGAATTGATGTTTTGCAAAATTTCAATATGAGAACGATACCGCTATTAAAGTGTACAAAAAATCCCTACTGATGAACTCAGTAGGGACGATATTTATCGTGGTACCACCCTAATTGTAGACGAACTCATCTACCTCTCTTCACTGTTAACGATCATTCGACCGTCTTTCCCTTCATAAAGACCATAGTCTTTATGAAGGGAAAGATGCTCCAGGACTGTAATTCACATTTGTCTGTGTACTGATTCGCACCAACCACCAGTTCTCTGTTACAGGGAAACAAATACTACTTCTTTTCCTTTCATTGCATACCATATTTAATTTTCGAATTGGACCGCAAATATACAAAAAGTCCCTACTGATTCACTCAGTAGGGACGATATTTATCGCGGTACCACCCTAGTTGTAGACTGATTCGTCTACCTCTCTTCACTGTTAACGATCAATTGACCGTCTTTTCCCTCATAAAGAATTCATCATCTTTAATCCGAAAAAGATGCTCCAGGACTGTAATTCATGTTTATTCCTGTACTGATTCGCACCAACCATCAGCTCTCTGTTACAGTAAAATAAGCACTACTGTGATCCCTTCATCACTTTTAATTTATTCACATGTTTGTGTGATTTAAGTAAGTATGCTTCGTATTATAGAATGCTTCTTTAAAGGCTGTCAACACCTTTTTATTTATTTTTCGATTTTTTCCACTCTTGCCCTGTTTTTTATACATGACAAATTCATTAATCACTCTCATAAATTCGTCATAATAATCCCAATACGAATCATTTCATTTTGAATGGCTACTAACAAGTTTTCATCTGCTTTATTCTCTGTTAACAATTGTTTTATCTCTACAATTTCATTTTCAAAAGAGCTTGCATCTTGAAGGTTTTGTAATACCACAAATAAAACTTCCGCATATGCTTCTACATCATGCTTCATATTCTCTCTCTTTGCAAGAATAGCCGAAAATAATTGTTTTGTTTCTTCATGTTCGTAAAGTTTTGAAGGTTCCGGGAAACAAGTAAGAATCGCTTGCAGTCCTCTTTCTGCAACTTCATCCATACATAATACAAACCGTAAAAACATGACGTACTCTCTACCTGTTATGACGCTCATTTTTGGACGTTCCATTAAAAATCCAGCTAACCAAGTTTCCCAAAATTTTTGCTGTTCTCTCACACTTAATGTGTTCACGTAATAACATAAGTGCTCCATAAATTGGATCTTATCATTTTCTTTTTCCTGAATAAAAAGTGGATATAACCAGTCGGTACGCTGCTCCCAATACAATACACATTTAATAAAAACAAAGCTCAGCCACTTTAAAAACACTTCTTTTGTATGTGGATTTAACAAATACAAATGTTCAACTGCATACTTAATATATCGCTTCATCTCTGTAAATAAAGGTAAATTAATTTGTGTGTACCCAAGCCCTGCCCATGCATACTTCATTTCTTCCACTTGTTGTTTCAAATCCAAGTAAGGAAGAAGGTGCTTACGACACCACTGCTTTTCAATGTGATATAAAAAGGTTACGTCCGCTGTTAACCTAGCAAACATTAAATTTGTACTTTGAGATGATGTTCGCATTTGTTCTTCAAATAAAAATAAATATTCATAAATATTACGATCGTATAAGTGATCATACGCTAATAGTTTTAATAACACCGATGTCATTTTTCCAACTGGGTGCTGGATGGATTCATTATAAAAGTCCTGTTCTGCAATCTTTCTTTTCGCATCACCTTTCATGACATGTGGAAAGAAAGAAAAAGCAAAACGTTTCACAGCGCGAATGCTATCCTCTTGAAACTCTTCTAACCGATTACTAATTTCATATAAAAAACCGCTAATTAACCAATGATACGATGCATTTCGCACAAATTGTTGCAGAATTGGCATAATTTTTTGTAACTGCTCATTCGTAAGCCGCCGATTATTTCGCCACTCTCGTATACATACAAACCATACTTCCTTACTTACATTACTTTCCGCTACAAGCTGATATGCAAGCGAAATACTCCACTCCGTATTCAATTTACAGGCCTTTGATAACATTTCTAAAAAATGACGCTGTTCAAACATACCGTCATGAGAAAAGAGAAGGACTTGTTTCACAATTTCTTTCTCTTTCAATTGCAATAGTCCATCCGCGGTTACATTGCATGTAATACTTTGCACTGCTGTCTCTTCTTGTTGATTGACGTACCGATCAGAAGAATAATGAGGGTGGGTTTGTTTCATAACTTTATATGCTTGTTTTGTACAAACACTGTCTGGATCACAATGATACAGACAATCCATTACATTACACGCATCAACAGCCCTTTTTTGAGTAAGTTGTTCCATAATCACTTTTACAATTTCTTGTTTTGTTATTTCTGAAGCAAGTGCATAATGCATCTTTAAAAACTGGAATACCTCATGCTTATATGAAATATGAAAAAGCAATTTTTGTTGTAGCAACCATTTTATTTTTTCATCTACCGCTATAAAAGAATTTTTACTCATCGCATAAATAGCAATTCGCCTTTGTAATATACTATCCACTTCCAACATTTGAGAGATATAATAACTTGCTTTCTGTTCATTCTGTTCACAAAAATATGTTAGACAATCTTTCACAATTCGAATTAAAAATGTAAAATCCTTCGGCTGTAAATCATGCTCTGAAAATTCTATCGTATTGTACAAAGCACCATCTTTCTTATGTAAAGCTCGCTGTCTTAATGCTAACATTTGTAGCTTTTCTAATCCCATTACCATAATAGGATCGGCAAAATAGGATATGTACGGCTTCATTTTTTCATCCCAAATCCGTTGGATATATGAAAAAACGGGGACAGGTAAACGGCTTGTTTCTTCTAATTCAATTGAATCCTGCATATCATTTTCCCATCTTCTCACCCGTTTCAATTTAATCTTCCCATCTAAAATAAACGTCAGTAATAAGACACTAATTTCTTTATGTTCAGGAAAAGAACATTTCTGTAACAAGTATGAAACCTTTTCAATAGAAATACTATTTTTTTCTGCTGTCTCTAGCAAAAGTAATGTCCATTTTGCGAATAATAAAGGTTCAATCGGTTCTTTCGTTGCGATCAAATATGTACAAATTGTCCTCCATAACAGAGAAGATATTTTCGATTGATTATTATAAATAAGCTGAAATAATTCTTTTTGATGACTAAAAAGAAATTGCCGTACAAGCCATTCTGCAAGTAATTCATCCTCTTCCTGATATGTAGATGAAGCCAAAAATAAATTTTGAAGTTTTCCTTCTTTTTCGAGCCATTCTACCCATTCATAATCTGTAGCAAATTCAATAAAATAGCGCAGTGTTTCAATTTTTTTAACCGATTGTTTAATATATGATAGTTGTTCTTGTTCAATAGAAGGTGGGACTGTTACAATATCACGAATTCGCATTCGTTTTGTAATATAATTATCTCCCATTAGCTCAGCCCACCGTTTCACTGCTTTTACAAGCGATTGATGGTTATTCATTTTGTTCGGATAAACAATAGGCCTTACTCCCAAATGCTCCCAATGATATGTATTTTCCCCTTGTGCAACAAAAGCATAACGCCTCGTGCTTGGCGGTAAACCCGTCGCTAAATATTTCATTACTGGGTCATTATGACTGTATCCGATAAATAAAACGGTATAGTTTGAAAATAAATCAACTAAAAAACGTCTCGCCCAGCCTTCTGTTAAGTAAGCCCTTCCAAAGTCACCATCCGTTAATATTAAGTTCTCCTTTTCTTGCTCTACATTGCCATGTATGTATGCCAAACCTTTAAATGCTCTCCCTGTAGGAAGTGCAGGTGCGTAATATATATTAATATCTCGATGCATTTCCCCAATAACAGTTGTAAAATGCTGATCAAAATTTGTTGTAACGATACGAACATCAATATCGTTTGAAAAAAGTTCAGGAATCGCATAATGTAATGGATTCGGCTTAGAATTTTTCAAATCGACAAGGTCTTGTGCCACTTGGTGTACATCTTTTGTCTTGGCAACTTTTCCAAGATAATAATCATGTGGTTCTGTTATTTCACGTTTTTCCACATATACAGCTTCCGCAATTTCATCAACTAAATCATCAAAATTTGGTAAGTTTGATTTGCCTTTCATAGAAACACCTGCTCCGACAAATAATACAAGCTTCCCTTGCTCAAGATTATCAAATAGTTCATCTGGAATTTCTACTTCTGAAGTAATCCACATCCGTATCCCTCCTTACCTAAAAATGTTAAACACTCTCATTTTACTATAACATTTTTTACTTATTTTTTTAATATTTTGACAAGATATGGAACATGAGAAATTTCATCCCGCTATTGGCGGGCAGTAATACTCCACCTCAAAATTCAGCAAAAAGCAAAAAAGTTAAGTGGGGGATAAACTGCCCGTAAAGCTCGATTGGTGAGGGATAATAATCAATGGGGGATGAAGAACTCCCCCTTTGATTAAAGTTTCATTTTATTTAAGTGACTTCTACAAAACGATTCAAACACATATAACATGTATGAAATTCTCGTTTTATACCAAAACTATGTAGAAAAGGGAGGTGTACACGTTGGGCAATGTTACCGTGTTACTTATTAAATTCATTTCTTGCATTATTGCTTTTGCTATCGGACTTGATTTATTTTTTGATGCGACGATTGTTGATGTTGTTTCCTTCAGTCTTTTCGTGACAATCGTTTCTTACATGTTTGTTGATAAAATCATTTTAGACCGTATTGGAAACAGTGCTGCCATCATGGCCGATTTCTTACTCACGTATTTAAGTGTATGGATTTTCGGAAATATTTTATTAGGAAATCATATGCAAATTGCATGGGGCAGTATCCTTTCCGCTATCATCTTTACACTATCGGAAGTATTTGTTCATCGCTATTCTAGAAGTCACACTTCGACTCATGAACAAAATAGAAATGCAGGAATCAATATGAATCGTCGCTTATCATATGGAACAGAATTTGCTGAAGAGCAAAATATTTTGGATAAAGACAAAAAAAAATAATAAAAGTGGTCTTACCCCTGTCAAGTAGACAGTAAAAGATTAGATGCCTTTTCATTAAGCAGCCTTAGTTCCAAATTCAGCAGGACTAAGGTTGTTTAATTTTTTTTGGAATCGTTTGTTATTGTAATACCTCATATATCTTCTAATGGCTTTGAAAACTTGCTCTTTTTCATGAAACTCATTTCTGTAAAAACATTCTGTCTTAAAATGACTAAAAAAACTCTCTACACATGCATTATCATAACAATTGCCCTTCCTAGACATACTTACATTCATTTTGTATTTTTTAAGTAATAGGTTGTATTTTTTGGACGTGTATTGATACCCTTGATCGCTATGTAATACTGTTCCGTGGACATTTCTTTTTCTTAAGGCCTTATTCACTGTGTCTATAACTAATTTTAAATTGTTGCTTTCGCTTACTTGGTAGGCTACAATTTCGTTATTATAAAGATCCATTATCACTGAAAGATACATACGCTTACCGTTAAAAGTGAGATAGGTTATATCTGTAACCCATTTTTCATTTGGCTTGCTGGCTGAAAATTCCCTGTTTAAACGATTTTTTGATACGACACATTGTTCTTTTAAGCCAAAATGCCTCCACTTTTTCTTTCGAATCTTAGCTTGTATCCCCATTTTCTTCATTAAACGGTACACTCTTTTATGATTTATCTGTAAACCACAATACTTTTTGAGCCATGTACAAACTCTTGGATAACCAAAACTACCATTTATATCTGGATCTAGTTCGCATTCCACTATTTTGGACATAATAAATTGGTCTTCCTTCATCTTTTCAGAGGGATTAGTTCTTCTTTTTTCCCATTTGTAATATCCACTTCTTGAGACCCCCGCAATTTCACAAAGAAACACAATTGGAAAGCTATGCTTTAATGTATGAATGATCTCGTATTCTATTGATTTGTCTCTTTTGACCTCATCTCCTTTTTCGCAGCTAAGAGCTTTTTTAAGTATGCATTTTCTACTTCTAATCGTTCTATTCTATCATCATGACTTGTTTTTATTGAACTTGCATTTGTTTGTCTAGATCTCCCTCGTTTTTCTTGTAGGCCAAGAATACCCTCACTATTGTAGTTTTTAATCCATCTGTCTATAACTGAATATGTAACTCCTAATTCCCTTCCAATTAATTTACTACCCATTCCTCTATGTAAGTACATTTCAATAGCTTTCATTTTAAAATCAATCGAAAAAGTTCTTCTAATTTTCCCCATAAAAAAATCCCCTCCATAATAAACAGTACAGTAACTTTCTTTCAACTGTCTACTATGAGGGGATAATACCAAAGAAGGACGTCATCCTGTTATAAATGACGCCCTTCTTTTATATGTCTTATTTTCTAAATAACTCCATACCTTTTTTATAATATTCCATCATCATTTCTTTGGGAACCATGCTACCACCAGTAGCCCAAATAATATGTGTAGCATTGCTTAATTTTCCCTCTAAATTACAGTTATATAAATAGTTAATTCCTTCTTTATATAATTTAGTTGGACCTATCATACCTGCTAATGCAGAAGGTTCTAAATATATGTCCTCCGTATCAGCTAGTTTCTTTAGTAACTTATACAACTCCTCATCGCTAACCGTATAAGATCCACTTAAGAAAGGTTCCATGATTTTACCAACAAATCCGGAAGGTCTTCCCACGGCAAGGCCATCTGCGTCTGTTACATTATCAATACCGCAATCTTGTACAGAAATTTTATCATGAAGTTCAGTCATTAAACCAAGTAACATACATGGAGAGTGAGTAGGTTCTGCAAAGAAAATGTGGACATGATCTTGATATAATAATTTCAAACCAAATGCTACCCCACCTGGACCACCACCTACTCCACATGGAAGATAAACAAATAAAGGATGGTCTTCATCTATTGTTACTTGTAACTCTTCTAATTGTTTTTTCAATCGTGAAGCTACCACTGCATATCCTAAAAATAGATGGTGCGAATTCTCATCATCAATGAAATAGCACATAGGATCCCCTTCTGCTTGCCTTCTCCCTTCCTCTACTGCCTTACTATAATCCGCTTCATATTCAATAACTGTGACATTTTTACTTCGAAGTAACTCTTTTTTCCACTGTTTTGCGTCAGCGGACATATGAACAGTCACATTAAATCCTAATTTTGCACTCATGATGCCAATACTAAGCCCTAAATTCCCCGTTGAACCTACTGCAATTGAATATTGTGAAAAGAAAGTGCGAAACTCCTCACTATCTAAAATCGAATAATCATCTTGTTCAGTTAATAAGTGCTGTTTAAGAGCTAAATCTTCTGCATGTTTAAGAACTTCATAAACTCCACCTCTTGCTTTAATAGACCCTGAAATCGGAAGGTGACTATCACATTTTAACAATAATTCACCTAATATATGTTGTTCGTACTCTTGTTCTAAATGTTGTTTCATAGAAGGAATTTTTACTAAAGGAGATTCAATGATTCCATTCATGTCTTTTGTTTCAGAGAAAACATTCGCGATATATGGAGCAAAACGTTCTAATCTCTCCTCAGCGTCCTTTACATCCTCTTTAGTAAGCGGAGACTTTTTAATTCCTGTTTCAAACCCTTCTTTATTAGGATTGATCCAAAACACCTCATCCATCACCATGAGTTTATTTAGTAAAGGGTGTTTCTCTTTTAATATTTGTATAGCTTTACTGTCAACCTTATTCATTTATATAGTCCCCCTTCTTTATCCTTACTAATGCATGTTATCATTTTAAAATTTAATTTTATTTATTATAATTAAATTGAGTTTAACACACGAAACACAATTATTAAATATATATTAATTAAATTTAATTTGATTAAATTCTATAATGATTCATTTAAAAGGAGAATAAACATGAACGATATAAATGTCGGCCGAAAAATAGCAGTATATCGAAAAGACCAAGGCTTGAGTAGTCGAGAACTAGCTACATTAGTCAATGTAACCCCTTCAATGTTAAGTCAAATTGAAAAAGGATCAGCAAATCCATCCCTGCAAACTCTTAAATTAATATCTGTAGCGTTAAATATACCTATGTTTAATTTCTTCTTGGAAGATACTAGTGCACAAAGTTTAGTTGTAAAGGCTGATCAACGAAAAAAAATCAGCTTTCCTGAAAGTGAAAATTTATCATACGAATTATTATCTCCCGATTTAACCGGATCTCTTGAACTTGCCCTTATGACTTTATCGCCTCAGTCTTCTTCATCCGAAAAATTAATGGCGCATAAAGGGGAGGAGATATCATTTATTTTAGAGGGAACTATTACTCTATATTTAAACCAAGAGATATTAACTTTAAATAAAGGTGATAGTGTGAAAATCCCTTCTTATATGAAGCATAAATGGGAAAATCCATACAAAGAGAAAGCAGTAGTCATATTTGCAATAACCCCTCCTACTTTTTAACGTACTTCCCGAAAGAAGTCCCCATCTTCAAGCGCGTGACGGGCGATAGCCAAGCGATAAGGTGGGGATGAATTTCGGTTAGGCATCGCCTAACTGACTTGTAAGAATAACCAATTATGATTGTGGTGCATACATTCAATATCCGATATATTCACTTGTTTATAAGATTTAGCAGGATTTTGTATATAATGGCCGTCCAAATCTTGCACATACACCATCTTCCCTGTAAATCCTGTCACGAATCCTATTTGTCCAAACGCTTTCACCTTATCACCTAGATACATTGTGCCTACATACGGTGTATTTTTATTATTTCTTTTCGCTGTTATATTTTTCATTTTTCTTCCTTTTCTTGCAGTTGCTTCATGAAGAGAACGCTTTTTCTTTCTAAATTGTTTGATGCGAAACTCACCACTTTGCTGATATTCTTGTAATTGTTTCGGATTGGTAATCGCAATGGCATCGTTATAGTGTGTTTTTGATAATCTTAATTCTTTTCGCTTCGGTGTTGTGTAACTGCCATACGTGATCTCACAATCTAAACGCTTCATGATTTGAAGTCGTAAAATATTCATAAAGGCGGTCTCTTTATACTGTTTTGGTTTCTTAAAAACGTACTTGATTTTCCCTTGGTGGAATTTTTCATGGCAATCTTCATGTACTGTCATGAGGTTATCTGCCATATCTGAGCCACCCTTATGTCGCTCAATTATATGGTGCGTGTGCAAAATGCCACCTTTTTTCTTACAGATTTGACATGTATAATGGTCTCTTGCAAACACATAGTATCTTGTATTCCAAAAGCCAAATGTGTCTCCTTGTTGATACGCTTTCCCTTGTATAGCAGGGTTCTTTAGTTTCTGTACATCAAACTTGCCAACTTCTACAATGACTTTTGGAGAAGGTAATAGTAATTTGAATGTTTCAATCCAATGAATGATGTTATCGGTTCGACTTTGAATCGATGGGGGAAGCCAGCCATCTTTCTTTTTTCGATTGAGAAAGCGCGCTTTTCGGTAACGGGTTTTACGTTGTCTTCTACCTCTACGTAATGTAGCTCTGAGGGTGAGGTTTTCTTTCACATCCTGTCGTAATTCAATGGTTCCTTTCGCTAGTACTTTTTCTTCTGTTGTAATTGCGATTCCCACATATTTCGCACCGCTATCGACACCAATTGTAACAGGTTGTACTGTTTCACCAGTGGCATATTGCAATTGAATGGTAAACGGTGTGTAACCTATAATTTTTGCTTTCCCTTGTTTGAGAAGAAGCCGTGCCTTACGAGTACTGCAAGGCATAAGCGGTTCTCCTCGTAAATTCTTGACAAATACACGCATGCTTTGTCCCTCCTAAGAGTTTGTTTCCCTTCGCCAATGTTTGCAGGTGTTGGCAACTTCTTATAAAAGAAGGCTTGTGGTTGACCGTTCCTTCCCAATCAGAACTGTTACAGAGCCACCATAGAGCCAAAAACTAGGGAATCATTCTTGGGTATGCAACCTACGAACGTAGCCCACAAAAGACTGAGGCTAGACAACCAAGGCTCTTTACAAGCCCCCACTTCAAAACGCGTTAGCGTTTAAGTGGTGGGTAGTTGACTACTGAACCAATAAAATCCTTTATATCTAGTTCAGAAATATCATATGGTTCTTCATCATTCACCGTTCCAGTTACCTCTTCTATAAGTGTTACTTTATAACCTTTTTCAAAAGCTGTAATGCTTGTAAATAAACAATAGCGCTCTGTGGTAAAATCTTCAATTAGTTGCGGATTGTTTGTTTTCTTTATATTTTCTCTGTTTGTCTAAAAAAGCAGAATTATAGGTTTGACGACAATATTGTAGCCAACGGTCTAACATTTCTTTTTGTTCTTTGGTTGGGAAAATTTCGTATTTTTGACTCAGCAACATTGTCATCACCTTCCTCTTTTTTCGTTGTAGTGTTTCAGATACCTAAACACAAAACAGAATACATGTTCGTATCTATCTCTAGTACTATCATACACGATGTGACTTAAATTTCTAATACCTAGTTATCGAATATACTAAAAAAAGAGAATCAATTTGATCCTCTTTTTTAGCTATGGAGTTACTATTCAGTGATAAAAATAAAGGTGTTATAGCGGGTGTGTGCAATGCATTATATAAATTGTATCAATTTTATTTTTATCACCTTTGTTTTCTTGGGATGATTTTATTGTACGGTCATTATCTGGAGCTACAATGGAGATTATGTAGAGTTTTTGTGGAGATTTTTATAATTATTTTACCATCAACAATTTTGCATCTAATAAAGAAAGAATTATGTTTGTCTCAAGTGACATCTTGGTTACCTCCTTCTTTCTTGTATTGTTATGTTTGTATCATATGACTTGAATCTGGAGCTGGTATGAAATAAATATAGTTTTCCTATGAAGTCTCTTTATGGTTTCTATTGTTTCTATGTATTATATCGAATGCTTCTCCACATAAACTACAGATAACACGGTTATAATGCTACAAGAGGTGATACAATGAGGAACTATCATATTCTTGTAGTAGAAGATGACGAAGAAATTCAAGAATTAATTAAACAGTTTTTAATGACACAAAACTATATTGTTGAAATTGCATCAGATGGATTAGAAGGAATGAAACAATTTAATAAGCAATCCTTTGATTTAATTCTTTTGGATGTGATGATGCCAAACCTTAACGGATTTGAAGTTGCCAAAATGATTCGAAATCAGTCCAATGTACCAATTATTATGCTAACTGCGTTAGAAGAAGAACAAGATCAAATGAAGGGCTTTGATCTTGGAATCGATGATTATATTACGAAACCCTTTTCTTTTCATGTTTTGATTAGAAGAGTCGAAGCAGTACTAAGAAGAAGCTATAATCAAAGTACAGATAATCATTTAGTTTTTAAAGAAATACATGTCGATTGTGATGCATATAAAGTATATGTAAATGAGGTTGAAATACCATTAACGACAAAAGAATTTGAAATTCTGCAATTACTACTTCAAAATGAGAAAAAAGTACTTACACGAGAAAGTATAGTGGAAAAAGCTTGGGGGTACGAATATTGTGGAGAAACACGAATTATAGATACACATATTAAAAATATACGAAAAAAACTGGGTATCCCCTACATTAAAACCATAAAGGGAATTGGGTACAAGCTGGATGAATAAGATATTGGAAATCATGGGTATAAAGCGTATTACTTATAAACTTTTTCTTGTTACATCCGTTATTTTGCTAGCCTTTGCAGTCCTAATTTATTTAACGTTATACTTCTTTCTTCCTACATTTTATGAACAGTATAAAACAGATCAGATTCAAACAGGAATAGAAGAAATAATTGATAAATCTAAGGATCTTACGTTTCAAAATGCAATACCCCTTTTTGATGAATACACACAAAAAAATAACGCAATGATCTATCTTCAAAATAATGAAGGAACAATTATTTATTCTCCTTCTTTCTCTTTTATTCAAGGAAGTACCCAAGCAAAATTATTTGCTAAAACAACACCATTAGGGAATTCAGATAACCTGCGCAAATCATATGATATTCAATTCCAAGATGTTACCCTAACGCTCGTAGTGTCCGCAACATTTCAACCTATTGATGAAGCCACGCAAGTCTTGGTGCGTTTCATTCCCTATATTAGTATCATTGTAGTTGTTATTGGTGTAGGAAGTGCTTATTTATATTCGAGGTTCATTACAAAACCACTCATTTATATTAATGAGGGAGCACAAAAGATGGCAAACTTGGATTTTCCCGAAAAAATTGAGGTTCGTTCTATGGATGAATTAGGAGAACTATCCAATAGCTTGAATGATATGTCAATTAATTTACAACAAACTATGCTTGATTTACAAAAAGCGAATCAGCAATTAAAAAGCGATATTGAAAAAGAAAGAGAATTAGAAACAAAACGCAGGGAATTTTTTGCAATTGTAGCACATGAATTAAAGACTCCTCTCACTGTTATGAAAGGATACTTAGAAGGGATGATATATAATATTGGCCCGTATCAAAATCGCGATCAATACTTAAAGAAAAATCACCAAATTATTGAAAGTATGGAACAACTAGTTCGCGAGATTTTAAGCATGTCAAAATTAGAACAACATACCTTTAAACTGCAATTGGAAGAAGTAAATCTTTCGGAATTAATTAATACAATCACAAAAGATCTCGGATTTTTTGCTTCTCAAAAAGACATTCAAATGATAAAACAAATTGATTCTCACCTCTTTGTTTATACAGATCGTATTCTTTTAGAAAAAGCCTGTAAAAACATTATTCATAATGCGATTATGTATTCACCGCATGGCGAGGAAGTATATATAAAGCTAACTCAGAATTCAAAACAAAACCACATCCAAATGCAAGTCATCAATACAGGTGTAAAAATTAAAAAAGAAGATATACAACATATTTTCAAACCATTTTATCGAATCGAAAAATCACGAAATCGAAATACTGGCGGGAGTGGATTAGGGTTATATATTGTACAGCAAATTTTCGAAGCCCTTTTTATCATGTATTCTATGAAAAATACAGAACAAGGAGTGCAATTTTTAGTTACCATTCCATTATCCATAAAGTAAACAACAAAAGAGTCTCAATCTCATTTCATCCTATAGAAATGAGATTGAGACTTTTATTTGCTTTTCAATAAATTTACATATTCATAACGAACCAATTAAAATACCAATTGTCACTAAGCCAATGGAAGCTGCTATTTTTATCCACATCTCTCTCATTCCTTTTTAATGGATTTGCCCCATTTTATTACTACATTTTCTCTAATTAGGTTTATATTAGTTTGTATAATGCTAGTTCATTTTTTATTTAACAGTGGTACCGAAATAAGTTTTACGTTTTTAGTATTTATTTTCCTTATAACTCTTTGATTACTAAATTCCTTTTTTCGAGGTACACCGCTTTATCTGATTGTTTCGCCACCTCTTGTGAATGAGTGACTACAATGATACATTTATTTTCTGTATGAGCAAGCTCTTTAAATAACTCGATAATTTCCATGGAAGTTTCTTGATCTAGATTCCCAGTTGGTTCATCCGCAATTAATAAATCTACATTACAAGATAATGCACGGGCAATCGCCACACGCTGTTGCTGACCACCACTAAGCTGTAATACCTTTCTTTTTGCTTCTACTTCTGTCAGCCCTACCTTACCTAATAACTCAAGCGCTCTTTCTTTTTTGTTTTTCACATTGACCCCTGTAATCTCCATTGCGGTGACTACATTTTGAAGAGCGGTCATATACGTAATGAGATTATATGATTGAAAGATAATCGAAACATGTTGGTTTCGATAAGTATCCAGGCCTATCTTCCGTATATCTCTTCCTTTATATAATACATACCCACCTCTTGGGATATCTAATCCACTTGCTAAACTAAGTGCAGTTGTTTTTCCTGATCCCGATGGTCCTAAAATGGTATAAAAGTGTCCGTTTTGAAACGAAAAGTTTACATTATCTAATATGGTAATTTTTTTATTATTACTTTGATAATGGTAATTCAGATTTTTGAACTGTAAAATAGTGTCCATATGTATCCCCCTATTCATCTTTTAATAAAATTTCTTTTGGATTCAATCGAAGAATCGATAATGCTGGAAGAATTGTTGATAAGATTGCGATTCCTAAACCTAATCCTCCTAAATGCAGCACATCTTGAGATGTTACACTTACATCAATATTATCAATAGGATCCACATCTTGATCTTGATCATTATTCATCCCAAACATCGCAATTGATCCTCCTCGATTATTTGCTTTCTGCTGTTGTCGCTCTTCAGAAGAAGTAACTTCTTTCTGTAATAAACTGTCTCCCATTTTTTGAGACACTGTTCCACCTGTAAATATAGAAATGCCAAATGCTAAAACAGCTATACATAATACTTCTACTAAGAGTTGTCCTATTAATTTCCCTTTTTTCTCACCAATCGCCAGTAAGATTCCTAATTCCCTCCGTCGTTCTTTTATGGTCAACATAATGATCAGACCTAAGATAATGGATCCTGTAATTGAGACTAGGTATACAATCCATTTCGAAGTGGATGCTATATTCTCAATAGGGCCTACCATTTTTTGATATAATGCATCATGCGCATCTAGTTTAAATAGGTCAAAATCAATGCCTGCTTTCTTTCCCTCTGCTTTAAAATCATCGATATGATCTGGATCCTTTAAGTAGTAAATTGCTTGGTCAATGGGTGTACCCTTCATGTCTTTATTTCCTGAAAATTCTTTCAACGATTCGTACGAAACATATACTTTGTTAGATGGATGCATCATCGGCGGTGCCGTTTCCTCAATGCTATTCACATCGGATCTTTTGTAAATCCCTATGATTTCCAATTCTATTGCCGATATTTCATCTGATGTTTTGATCTTTAACCTATCACCAACTTGTAGATTGTTATGTTCGGCTAACTGTTCTTCAACTAGGGCTACTTTCTTATTTTTATCTTCTGCTGTTATTGGACGTCCCTTAATCATTTTATACGTTCCTTCTTTAAATTCTTTCAATAGATCAGAAGTTCTCACGCCTTCAATGGATGTATTTGGCATTTTCCTTTGACTTCCATCTACGGATCCAATCATCGCGTTTCCCTCTTTATCATTATTAATAGGTGTATAGCCATCTGCTAAACCCATATCACTTTTTATATAGTTGAAATCTTTTACATATGATGATTTAGCTAACTTATCTGCTTCTTCTGTAGAAATCTCTGGTCGTTGTATTCTTTCATTTGGATGTTCTTCTCTCTGTTTTAATGCGTATTGTTGAAATTTATCTCCATCTAATCCTAGGGTCACGTCAACTCCTAATTTTTTTCTAGCGAGATCATTCGCTGTTTTTGATACATTTTGTATTGCGAATCCTGCTAATACTAAATTAGTAACAACTACAAAAACAGCGAATAAGATAAGAGATTTTCCCTTTCTTGCTTGTACACTTAAAAATGCGCGTTTGATAAAATTCATTTTTATAACCTCCTTGATAGCTCTAATTTATAGGACTCATCTGGAGTCTATATGGAGATATCGAGGAGTTCATATGGAGAGGTTTTATGTTGTAGTGTTTATTCTTACTATAGTTATTTAAAGATAATAGCCTAGTTACGAAAAAGAACCGAATATTGTCAGGTTCAATTCAATCATTATTTTATAAAACATATTTTTGTCATTGTGAAACACATCCTTTATTCATGGATATTCTCGGTGTACACAACAACAGTATTCTTTGAACCGGAACCCTTATCCTCTCATAACCCCAGTATTTTGTATCTTTACATCCGTATTAATATGTATATTAGATTTAGATAACACCTTTACCCAATCTTTTTTTGTCATTTCCCACTCTTTATACTGATATGCTCTGGCATACATGCTTAAACCTAACGGATCTAGTTCATTCTTTTGAATTTTATTAATAATGTTCATTAATTGTTTATTCACTTGTTCTTTTATTTGATGCTCTAAGTATATAGTTTCTTTTTGCTGTTTATTAGTAGTCATACTATATTTAGTATTGGTCCTTTCAATAATGGATAAATCCATATCTATATCTATATCAAAGTGAAATTTTCCACCTTTATAAGCAATATTGATTTTTCTTTTTGCATTTTCTACTAATGCGGTAACAATTTGATGTTTATGTTTAGGGTCATTGAGATTTATATGTAGTAACATACGACCTTGATTGTTCTTGTTATTTAAAAGATTATATAAAGGAACATCTTTACCGGCTATATGTGTTACATATTTTCCTTTGTTATTTAAAAATCCAATGCCTTCTACTTGGATTTTATCTTTTTCTCCTTTAATTAAAGGCATAGTTTGGGTCATTCCTTCTTCATTTCGTTGTCTAATTAATTCTCGAATGCTTGTAGAAACAGTTCTGTTATCATGAATAGAGGAGTGTATTAATTTTTTTATATACATAGGAAGAAAATTACTCTCTTTTAATCTTAAGTTGAATATTTCGTTTATTGTCCCATCAACTAATAACACCTTTATATTGGAAGAACTATATGGATCACGGGAAATTGGGTCAAGCTCATCCACCCAGTAGTTTTTTTGTGCTAAATTTTTACCCACTAACAGGATTTCAGCTTTTGCTGAAGTTAACAAACCAGTAGTTTTAGTATCTATTTTTGAAAACCCACTATATATAGAGGGGGCTTCGACTAATTCCTCTGTAGTATTTTTGCCGTTTTTAGTGTTAAAGAGGGCATTACTCGTACCTACAATTAAATTTCCTTCAGGTGCTTTATCAATACCGATTAACAAAATTAAGGAAGCGTTTTCTAATGTCACACGCTCACTACATCCAGAAAGAAATATGCAACATACTGATATGATTATATATACTTGTTTTTTTATCATTGGTGTTTCCTCCTGGTAAAAATGTTGAAGATATGCACATATATATACAACAGTATTGGTATTATTATAAAGAAAATAAGGTTTAATTTATCCGTAAAGTCATATACAGATATAATTTGATTTGTATTTAATCTAAGGAAAAAGACTATAGAAATAATTATCAGAATGAAACTTATTAGCACTTTGTTATAATGAATTTTTTTAGAGATAACTGTAACAGAATACGAAGCAAAATATAAATACGGGATAAATGTAGTAGAAAACACTAATAAATAATAAGAAATGTAAATGATTTCGAACCTTTCTAAAAATGCAAACCGAACTCCTTTTAATAAATAAAATACAGGCCAAGTAAAAGTTCGAATTCCCTGCGGACTGATATGTAAGAAGCAAAGAATGGTTACATATAACATAAGTAGCATTGTTAATGTATTAGCTATAATAATTCCTTTTACTGCTTGCTCCTTTTTCTGTAAAAAAGGGTACAAAAAATACGCTATCTCTAGCCCCGCATAGGGCGTAATCATGTCTTTTAACCCCTGCAAAATAAGAAACCAGCCATGTTTTAAGACTGGCAATAGATGTTCGGGATAATTACTACTTTTTAAAGAAAAAATGAGAAGTGCAGGTAACAATAAGGTAAAGAAAAACACAAGCTCACTATATCTTGCAATTGATTGTATGCTATCTCTGGCTAAAATATAAAAGGGAATGAGTAACAATATAACAATTTGATAAGAGGGTATGGACGGGAAAATCCATACTTTTACCATATCAATTCCTCTAAGTAGAGTATTAAAGCCTGCAAAGGCCAAATAAAAACTATAAAACAGTATCAGCAGCTTCCCCAGCCATTTACCAAAATATTGGATAAGTAAATCAAAAAAATTCATGTTGGGATTTTTATTCATTGTAACAATGATAAGTATTCCAACTATATTCGTAACGCCCCACCCTAAAATAATAGATATCCAGCCATCTGTTCCGGCAGTATTTGCAACAGTGTTGGGTATTACTAATAGACCAGACGCAGTTTGTATTGTGTGAACAAATAAAATATATTGTATAAGTGTTATTTTTTCCATTTTAGGATTGTTCATTAGAATCACCTTTGTTAGATCGTAGGTTTTTCTTTTTCTTTTGTTTTGGATTAGATGTGGATGAACGAGTTGTAAGCAATGGAGTCGGAAGACGAATAAATGTGTCTTTCAAATCCTCTAATCGAAATGGAGACATAGGCACTCCATACGGTGTACCAAACGATTTTATCGTAACAATATGTGCCATCAATATCATAACTCCACTCACAATTCCCACAATGCCATAGAAATAAGCTAAAAGCATCATGGGAAAACGAATTAAACGAATACAACTAGATAAGTCATGGTTTGGAACAACAAAAGAAGCAATGGCAGTAATGGAAACGATAATGACCATAATATTGCTTACAATACCTGCCTGAACAGCTGCTTGACCAATTACAATTCCCCCGACAATGCCAATGGTTTGTCCGATAGGTTGTGGTAAGCGTATTCCAGCTTCTCGTAGCATTTCTAGAGTAAATTCCATAATTAACGCTTCTATCATAGGAGAAAAAGGTACCTTAATTCTCGATTTTGCGATAGATATATATAAATCTAATGGTATAACCTCAAAATGAAAAGAAACGATACTAATGTATACGGCTGGTAAAAAAATTGCAATAAAGAAACCTAAAAATCGCAGTAAACGTATGAAAGAGGCGATACTCCAATTAACATTATAATCATCAGGTGTTTGAAAGAACCCTATTAAATTCACAGGAATAACCATTGCACTTGGAGATCGATCAATTAAGATTGCAGCTTTCCCATCAAGGATATGATTTGCAATTGCATCTGGACGTTCACTTAATAAACTTTGTGGAAATGGTGTAAAAAGACGATCATTAATGTAATGAGAAAGCTCCCCTATACTAAGAACCGTATCTGTTTGAATCTCTTGTATTCTTGTTTCTGCTTCTTGAATAACAGCATCATTGGCTACGTCTCCTAAATAAATTAAATAGACAGAAATAGTTGCACGTTCTCCTACCATTAATTTTTTAATTTTTAATTCTACAGAAGGGATATAGCGGCGAATTAATCCTATATTTTTGGAGGCATTTTCTAGAAAACCATCATGTGATCCTGTAATAGATCCTTCTGAAATAGGTTCTTGCACTGCCCTTTCAGACCACCCTTTTGTATTGATAACAAGTGCACCTAGCTTCCCATCCATAAATAACACGCTTTGTCCCTCTAACAGGCTATCTACGACTTCATTCCATGTAAAAACTTCTATTGTATATGTAGCAATAATATTAGATTGAAATACCTTATTATCCTCATCCAGACTATGTAGTAATGGATAAATAACATTATCTTTTAATGCAATACCGTCTGTCAGTCCTTCGAAATAATATAATGTTATATGTGTTTCAGTTTTTAATTGTAACGGATGTTCAACTAAATCAGCACTTTGGTCAAATATTTGATTTATCATGCGCTTAATATCAGGTAACTGTGTTGTAGAGATAGGACCATATTGTCTTTTTAATTTTTGAGTGTTTTGTTTAGACAATCTCATTACCTTCACCTGATCCTTCATATAATAAATTCCATAAAGTCCTTATAACTATCTGTAGTATTTTAATTTATTATGTATATTATTCTAAAGATGTTTAATAAACATGAATGACCCCTCCTTAATATCATAAAATTCAGTTATATTTCCCGGAATTAAAATGACCTAGGGTTTTTAGAACTTCCCCTGATATATCTACTCTTTCAAAAATAATAAAGAAAAACAGTTTTAGATAAGGTCCAAGAATTATGTGGTACCCCTACAATGAAAAAACAACCAATATCGGCTGTTCTTTCCTTTTATATATATGATTTTACATATGTATCCTAGCATAACGATTTATCTTCTAGCTTCCAGCTAAACCACCGTGCATGTCCATCTGTTTCCCCAACTGTTTCGTTATATTCTTTCCCGTTTATAAAGTAATCAAGATGAAGGTCTCTATCCCACATATTGTTATAGAGATGAAAAACATCCCTTGTAGTCCCAATCTCTTTAATCTGTTCCACCAGTTTATGTTTAACATTCTCTGGTATTTGATTTGCTACATGTGTATGGAATATACAAATTACCGAGTCTTCCGGAATTCGTTCTGCAATTTCTGAAAGAAGAGATACCCCGTCCCCTTCTATTAGTTTTACAGATTGCTCTTTTAAACAAGTAGCAGCATAATCAAACATTTCAAGTCTCTCTTTATGTTCAGGCCAAATGAGCGACCGTAACCATAAGTAGTCTTCCTCATTAGATACATCATTTATATGTAAATCAAGTCCTATTCTTTCTTCTACAGGTGGACTATTTGGTAATAAAAATGGTTGATTCTCACCTTTTATTTCAGATTTCAAGTGAACTTTAGAATTTACATTTCCATACACTTCTTCTGTTCCATATGAATAACAATATTGATCCCAAAATAACTGTAAACCTGCACTTGTCCCAATTTCAATTAACGATACAGGTTTTTTTACTTGATCATAAATATAACAAAAACTTGGGTACAGATAAGTACACCGTCTTACTTCATTCGTTTGTACTAACTTCGTTTTTAAAATTGAAATAATCTCGTCTCTGTACAGTTTGCAAAAATTCTTAAAGTGTTTAAAAGAATGTGTCATATTTTTTTCAGGATTTGAGGCGATACTACCATAGTATTGTTTTAATATATGGTCATTCCCTTTTAGTAACAAATAGTGAACTGCACCAAGTAACAAATTTGGAATGGGTTGTCCTGGCTGAGCATGTGAAGCTAGTGCAAGCAATTCACTGTCCTCAGAAATTTGTAATGATAAGTGCTCATATAAATCACTTGATCCTTTGCATTCTTTCACAGAAAAGTTCCTAAATAAGTTGGAAATTTGTTCTGGGTTAAGCATTCATATTCCCCCTAATCACCGTTCTTTAACTTAATATTCAGAATAATTTTATCATAAAAATAATAATTGGTACATTTTTACACTCTTATTTCAATGTGTCAGTCGGTATTGTAAACCCATCTCATAAAAATATTTCTACCACTAAAACTGCTCTTTAAAAAATGCATAGAGATAAATCAATACTTTAGTTTTTTGAACATATATTTTCATTGTTCCAAACAGTAGTTTCCAAAAAGTCCTCTTTACTATTATCCTTCAAAGAACTTTTCACTTTCTCTCTTCCCATTTTATCAAACCAACTCTGTACACGTTTCACATGCTCTTTATCAGACCTAACTTTCGCTTCAATTTGTTCATAATCCTCATAGCTATCATATTCCCAAATCGCAAAAATCTCGATTCTATCATCATTTCCCTTTGTCATCCATCTCCCTATTAATCTTGCTCCATACTTCATTTGTGTAGGTAATAAAGTCTCATTGAAGTGTCTATTAAACTCATTTACTATACTTGAATGAACTTTGTATGTTTTTCTACGAAAAATCATTTACACGCAACCTGCTTTCTTGAATTAAAATATTTTCCTAAGTGCGTCAAACCTATTTTTTAATAAACCTTCATACAAATTTTGTTGATTAAGAATGTACAATCATTACTTATATACCTTCTACTTCAAGGATCTGTAATATTTTCTCCCTACGTTCTTGAGAAAACATAATATCCACTTCTTCTCTTAACCTTCCATTTCATTCTTTCTTTTTCCTTTATTCCGGTTTCTTTCGTTTTTATTCTTGTATATTATGATGTTAGTTTCTTTTTCGTTTCATTAAGTTCTACTTTAGAAACAAAAAGGCCCATCCTTATACAAAGGTTGGACCTTTCTCTTTACAGAAACACGAAATAGCTATTACATAATAAGTAAAGGTTTCTTAAAAAATAAACTTTCTTCTATTATAGATTACTTTATTTTTTATCACTTTTTTCTTTAACTACATAGCATCACATAATAAAGCAGTGCTGCCGCTTCTTGCCGTTTTATCTGCTGTTTAGATAGGTAATCGGCTGAACCATCTTGATTATACACAACTTCAGGGCCAGTAAAATGATATGCTACAATATTTTTAACAGCCTCAGTTGCCCAATCATTCGTTTCTCCTTTTAAAGTTACTTCTTGTGCCGGAGGTGGCAATTGGACCGTTTTGATATAGCTCCAAGCAAGCCAAGCTGCTTCTTGCCTTGTAATTTCGCGGTCTGGTGAAAAGTTTTCACCCTCTTTTTCTCTTAATACACCTAACTCATATAATTTTTGGATATGCGCTGCATACGGATGTCCTTGCACATCTGGGAAAACAGCAGGATTTTTAGAAGGTGGTGTAAAATATAATGCGTTAGATAACCAAGACGCAAATTCTCCACGTGTCATCGTTGCTTCTGGTACAAACTTATCGTCTTCCTTCGCCTGTAGAATCTGCATGAGTTGCAAGGAATCAATATAAGGTGCATACGTATTGTCAGTACCTACATCTTGGAATCGTTTCGGTTCCGATAGTTTCAATGCTGTACTAGCAGAATTCCAATAAATCATCTCTTTTACGGTTCCATCTTTATTTAATTTAAAAGCCAAATATTGTCCCGTGTCATCTTGAAAAAGTAATGGATCTAATTGTTTGAGTTCCTGCTTACCATTAAACTTATCACTTACTATTAATTTACCTTCACTTGCTTCTACTCTTGTAATAACATTTTTTATTCGCAAGTCACGGTAGTATCCCTCAAACTTTTTCAATTCTTCTTTCGAAGGGTTTAAAACTTCTGGTTTCGGTGACGGGTCCGGAAAATAATGATTCATGAACTTTTTAAATAGTTGATCTCGAAACTGAGAAGAATTTGTATTGTATACAACAAAAACCCCTGTATTTTGTTCAGGTATTAACCACATTAATGAAGAAAAACCTGGTATATCTCCGCCTTTTCCAAACACATATTGCCCATTATGATTTTGAGGAGAGAAAAATTCAAAACCATACGCCATATTGGGATATTTGGGATGTACAGCATACCGAGTCTTATGCATTTCTTGAACAGATTCTTTCTTTAAAAGCTGTTTATCATTTCGTTTTCCATCATTTAATTGTGCAATCATAAAATTTGCAACATCACTTCCAGTAGAAAACATACTACCTTGTGGCATATCTGTTGGTTTAATTTCATAAAAAGGAATAGCTTCTCCATTTTCCTTATAGCCAGTCGCAAGTTTTTTCTCAATAAAAGGAGTCATTACAAAGCTACTGTTTTGCATCTGTAGTGGGTTGAAAATATTTGTAGCCATATATTTATAGAATGGCATACCAGAAGTGTTTTGTACGATATATCCTTGGAGCATGGAAGCGAAGTTGTCATATGTGAAACTATCCCCTGGCTTGCGTACAACCGCGGGCATATTTTTCTCGACATAATCTTGTAGACGAGTATATTGATTAATATTTCCATGTATATCATCCGGTCTTGGATCAACATAATCAAATCCCGTTGTATGAGTTAACAAGTTCTCCATCGTAACTGGTTCACTAAAATTATTTTTATACGTAAGTCCTCCCAAATAATTCGTAATATCTGTGTGAAGATCAATCTTTCCTTGTTCCACCAGTTGCATAACTGCCGTAGCAGTAAATACTTTTGAAACCGAGGCTAGACGAAAAACTGTATTTGTTGCATCAACCTGTGTTTGCTTTTCTTTATCAGCATATCCATATCCTTTTTGCAATACTACCTTTCCATCTTTTACAACGACAAAAACAGCACCTGGAACATGTTGTTGATCCATTCCTTCCGAAACAATTTGATCAATAAATGTTTCAACTTCTTTCGGATTATTAGGTCCCGGTAAATTTTGATGAGCTGCTTCTACTGATGTCACATCCATACTAAAAAATAAAGAAGAGAAACTTATACATAAAATAATTAGAATCCCAAAATACTTTCTTCTACTCTGTAATCTTTTTTTCAATACAATTCCTCCTTTTATTTCTGAATGAATAAATTTCTTACTTCATTGCTCTCCTTTCTTATTCTAATTACACGAAACATCACCCATATATTACCACTAACTACCATCTATTGCAAGGTACCTTTTATTAATTATTCTCAAAATATACAAAAAAACAAGTCTCCCTTCCTATCTACTGTCCATATTAACAGTACATGAAAAGGAAACTCTATTCTTTTTACTAAAAATTATATTTCTCAATATTCTCCTTCGTAAACACAACCCGTTCAGGCAATACAATAATGCCGTTACCTTCCGCTTCATAGTCATAACCTTGAATGGAGTT
Organism: Bacillus sp. DX4.1; assembly: GCF_030348195.1. Taxonomy (NCBI): domain Bacteria; kingdom Bacillati; phylum Bacillota; class Bacilli; order Caryophanales; family Bacillaceae; genus Bacillus; species Bacillus sp. DX4.1. The sequence goes on from NZ_JAUCFT010000008.1 coordinate 2,819,282, forward strand.
TGGCTCTACCTTAACTTTTCCAATTCCTGGTACTTCGAAACTATCGCCAACTTTTAATTTTTTTCCTTTCACAACCATTTCATTTGCAACATACGTTGCGAGAGCTCCTTGCTGTTTTACATCCCACAACCCAAATTGCTGCACTGTTCCGCGTTTTACATAATCACGCATAACGTTAGGTGTTGAGAATCCGGTAACAACGACTTTTTTATCCATTTTTAAATTTTCTGCTGCTTGTGCCATAGCTGGAAGTGCCGTTGCATCCGGGCAAATAATAGCATTAATATCTGGGTACGTTTTCAAAATACTTTCTCCTACTGACAATGATTTTTGCGCATTATTTTCTCCATACTGAGTTGTAACAATTTCCCATTTTGGATATTTTTCTTTAATAATCTCTTTTGCTTTTGTTACCCATTGATTTTGATCTGTTACGGTTGGACTAGAATAAAAGAATGCAACCTTTCCTTTATCACCAATTTGTGAGGAAGTCATTTGAATTAACAGATTGGCAAGTTGTTCTGGAGTTCCTTGACTAATATAGAAAGAACGATCTTTTGGATTCACATCGGAATCCCATGTTAATATGGTCATCCCTTTTTTCTTTGCTCGTTGCAATGATTGTGAAAGCCCATCAACAGAAGTTGATGAAACCATGAGTGCATCATAGTTTTGGTTAATAAAGTTGTTAATATATTTGACTTGGCCTGATACACTTGCTTCAGATGGACCATCATACTTCACATTTACACCAAGTTTATCTCCCATTTCTTTTGCCCCTTCACCACCTGATGTAAAGAAGCCAACACCTGTTAATTTAGGAATGAATGCAAACTTTACGTCTTTTGTTTTTTTCTTATCTGATTTTTGACTAGAACATGCAATAAGTCCTATCATGCAGACTATGATCACGATAAAGATACCTAATTTTCTTTTCATGATACTTCCTCCTTATGCAATCTCCATTTTCCTCTTCTGAAAATGCGTTGTAGCTTGGAATGCCTGATTATAACAGAAAGAATTAAAATAATACCGATAACTACATTGGACTGCTCATTTGTTAGTCCCGACATTTGCAAACCATATTGCATGATTCCAATAAAAATACTGGCAAGAACTGTACCAAATATGCTTCCTTTTCCACCAGTAATGAGAGTTCCGCCTAATACTACCGCTGTAATAACTGGTAAAATCGCTTCATTACCTAAATCTGCACGGGCTGAGCCAAAATATGCTGTAAGGAATGTTCCCCCTAATCCACCTCCTAACCCAGAGAGTATGTACGCCAAAATTATAACTTTGTTCGTTTGAATACCTGAGTATTTTGCAGCCTTTTCATTCACACCTGTCAGCACGACATAACGTCCATATTTTGTTCGGTGCAGTAAAATTGAAAACCATACTGTCAAAAGTAAGAGTAACCAGAGTAAATTAGGGATTGTAAGGAAAGTACCGTTTGCAAGCTGTACAAATGAATCTGGTAATCCACTAATTCCCTCATATCCAGTTGCATCAGATCCCCCTGAAATGACAAGAGCAATCCCTGAATATAAAAACATGGTTCCAAGCGTGACAACGAGTGGTTCCACATCCGTCATTTTAATAATGATTCCATTTATTAATCCTGCTAAGGCACTTATAAGAAGAGCGATGATTACTGATAAAATCATCGGTGTTCCATTCATCCAAAGTACGCCAATAACAATAGAGGTAAGCCCCATAACAGCTCCGACTGATACGTCAATTCCACCCGTTACAATTACAAGCGTCATTGGAATTGCTGCAATTGTAATAAAAATAAAATCATTCATGCTAAATAACAGATTTCCTATATGCAAAAAATCAGCATTTACCAAACTAAACAGGGTAAACTCTAATAATAACAAGAGCAGTAGGACACCTTCCCACCTCAAAATTCCACGTGCATATTTCATGGATTCACCCCTCTCTCTTTTAAGTGTTCTTTCAGCTTCCATTTTTGCAAAGTGCTATCTAATATAATAATAAGTAAGAGCAAAAACCCTGAAATTGCACTGTTCCAAAACGCAGGCACTTTCAAAAAGACGAGTGAACTACTAATTACTTCTAAAAACGTTGCACCTAGAGCCGCTCCAAACACAGAACCTGTTCCGCCTTTTAAATGAATTCCACCGAGCACAGCCGCAGCAATTACTTGTAATTCAATCCCCGTTCCCGTTTGATTCGGAACAAATCCAATATTCATCACAAATAGGCATCCGGCAATCGCTGCACTTATCCCTGAAATCATAAACGCACAGATTTTCACGATATCTACCGGAATACCAATAAGACGTGCACCGTCTTCATTATCTCCAACCGCATAGAAATATCTCCCGAATGAAACTCGTGTTAAAAACACATAAGAAATAAATAAGATTCCAAAAACAGTCCAAACAGTGACTGGAATCCCTAACCATGTTAGGGAAGACATTTTTTTATAATAGTTCGGAATATCTTCAATCCATTTCCCGCCTGTGTATATCAACATAAGTCCCCGAATAATTCCTAGCATGCCAAGTGTCATAATAATTGCGGGCACACGACATTTTGTCACTCCAATTCCATTGATGATACCAATGACAGTACCTAGTAATAACGTAACAATCATCCCAGTAGCTGCGTTATTCCCATTTGTTAAAAGCATCCCGCAAACAGCAGCACTTAAGCCCATAATAGATCCAACTGATACATCAATATTTTTGGTGAATAATACAAAAGATTGACCGATTGCCAGAATAACTAAAATAAGGCTAGATTTAATGATAAGGGATAGGGTATCGAATTGAACGAAATCATGATTGATTAAGCCTACGAATACAAAATAAAGTAGTAACAAACAAATAATAGACGTTTCACGCATCCTCATGACATATATAACATGTTTCATTTATCTATACCCTCCCCAGCACCGTAGGCAAGACGGGTAATTTGATCCAATGAAACGGTTTCTCCTTCTAACTGAGACAATAGCTCACCACTTCTCATTACATATACACGGTTCGCTAACTGTATGATTTCTTCTGTATCCGAAGAGATTAAAAGAATTGCAAGACCAGCTCGTTTTAGTTCTTCAATTGCCGCATATACTTCTAATCGTGCCTTTGCATCAATACCACGTGTTGGTTCGTCAAGAATAATCACTCTTGGTTCACACGCCAAATATTTTCCTAACACAACCTTTTGTTGATTTCCTCCCGACAAAGATGCCATTTCTTCATTTGTATCGTTTACTACAATCCGGAATTTTTGTATATACGATTCCGTTAAAGCGCTTTCTTTTTTAAGATTTAAAAAGAAGGAACTTAATCGATATAAACAAACCGATGTTATATTTTGTTGTACAGACGCAATTGAAAAAATTCCGTTTCCTGCTCGATCCTCAGGAACATAGACGATTCCAGCATCTAATCTTCTTTTTGTAGACCAATTTGTAATCGGTCTCCCCTCCAATAAAACACCCCCATTTGTTGCGGGAATCATGCCATACAGAACCTCTGCTAATTCTGTTCTACCTGATCCAACAACACCAGCAATTCCTACAATATCTCCGGCATTTACTTGAAGTGAAACATTGTGAAAAGCATAGCTAGATAAATCTTTCACCTCTAATACTTGTTTGGATGATTTCGTATCCGTGTATGATTTCTCTTGATTTTCTGCTGGTTTATAACCTTTTGGCAATAGTCCGGCTACTAACATATCGTACGTATAACTTGATACATGACCTTGACTAGCAATGATCCCATCACGCAAAATCGCTACTTTGTCAGCAATTGCAAAAATTTCTGGAAACCGATGTGTAATATAAATCATGCCAATGCCTTGTTCCTTTAAGTTTTTCATCACAACAAAGAGACTCTTAATTTCATGGGCTGTTAACGTGGATGTCGGTTCATCTAAAATCAGAATCTCTGCTTCTCTTATAAGTCCTCTCAATATTTCTACTAATTGTTGCTGGGCAATTGATAATGAATATGCACGTGTACGAAGCTTTAAATCCCATCCAAGCTGTTCCATCAAAGCGTGCAGTTTTGCACGAATGTCTTTCTTGTTATACTTCAATCCAATACATATATTTTCTTCAATCGTCATATTTGGGAAGATGAGCGGCTCTTGTGGAATTAAATAGATGCCATTTCGATGTGCTTCAGCAGTGTTTGAAAAGCTTACTGTTTTTCCTTTCACATTGATTTCACCTTCATCACATGAGTATAAGCCTGTTAATATTTTCATTAATGTTGATTTCCCAGCGCCATTTCCACCTACTAAAGCAAATACTTCCCCCTGTCTAAGTTCTAATGTAATTCCTTTTAATACTGGCTGCTGTGAGAAAATCTTTTTTATATTTGTCACTTCTAACAATGGAACTGACTTCATATATGTTCACCTACCTTTTCAGGTAACAATTTTTGAGAAACTGATTTTTTGTTCTACTGGTTTTGTAGCATTGTATATCCCTTTTTTTATATCTAGAACTTATTTTTCTCAAGGATATTTCCTGACTCATACGGTATAAACAAAAAAATAGACACATATGTTTAAGCAACGGTCAATTGTTGAAGGGAATGAAGAGCATGACACAGCTGAACTTTGAAGAAAATTTGTTAACAAAAGTAGCCTGGTATTACTATAAAGATCATTTAACACAACAAGAGATCGCCTCATTACTTCATATTTCAAGAAATAAAGTTGTTCGTTTACTGGATAAAGCACGTACAGAAGGAATTGTAACCTTCCATATAAAAGGGACTGGTTTACATTGTTTAAGTATTGAACGTGAACTTATAAAAACGTTTCATTTAATGGACTCTTTTATTATTCCTACACCAAAAGAAGATTTCCCTCACTCATTAGGAAAAGCAGCTGCACAATATTTAGAAACACATCTACAACAAGGTGATTTACTTGGCATTGGCTGGGGCGAAACAATTTCAAAAATGCTAGAAAGCATGAATTTCGAATCATCTATGCAACTTTCAATCGTTACACTAACGGGTGGTGTAAATCATTATCTCCCTAGAAAACCAAGCTATTTAAATCAAGTACAAGGGCAACTTCATATTATTCCTACACCATTTTTAGCATCTACAGATGACATGGCACACAGTATCCATTCTGAACCATCGGTCAAGGAAATGTTGCACGTTGCTTCCTTGGCAAATACCGCAGTTGTTGGAATTGGAGGCCTGTCCCATGATGCAACTATTTTAAAAGAAGAAAAGATGACGCTTCGTGAAATGACTTATATTCGAAATCAAAATGGCGTTGGTGATATTCTCGGACAGTTTTTCAATGCCTATGGTGATTTGCTTCAACTTCCCCATCATGAACGTCTGATCGGAACCCCTCTTTCTGTTCTTCGAAATATGAAGCATGTAGTTGGAGTTGCTGGAGGGATAGAAAAAATTGATGCAATATATGGAGCGTTAAAAGGCGGATATATCCATACACTTATTACTGATGAGGGAACTGCTCTTTCTTTATTAAAAAAGGAAGGTGAAACATAATGTCTGCTCTATTAGCATACGATGCTGGCACTGGGAGCGTTCGAGCTGTTCTTTTTGATTTACAAGGAAATCAGCTTGCTGTTAGTCAGCGAGAGTGGATTCATACAACTGACTCTCGTTATCCTGGTTCTATGAATTTTGATGTAATGCAGAACTGGGAGCTCATTCAGGAATGTACGAAAGACGTACTGCAAAAAAGCAAGCTTCTCTCTTCATCTATTAAAGGAATTAGTGCAACAAGTATGCGTGAAGGATTTGTTTTATATGATAAAAGCGGTCAGGAAATTTGGGCATGCGCCAACGTTGATGGCCGCGCTTCTGTAGAAGTAAATGAACTTAAAAAAATCCGTTCCCATCTTGAAGAGGATTTGTATAAAAAATCGGGGCAAACCTTCGCTCTAGGCGCTCTCCCTAGATTACTATGGATTGCCAAGCATCAGCCTGATATATACGAAAGAGCTCAATCATTTACGATGTTAAACGACTGGATTCTCTATAAATTATGCGGCGAATTACAAATCGATCCTTCCAATGGATGTACTTCAGGTATTTTCCATTTACAAAATAGAAACTGGGAGAAAGAGCTCGCCGAACAATGTGGTTTATCTTTATCATTTACTCCGAAAGTAAATGAAGCGGGTACTGTCATTGGAGCTGTTACGAAACAAAGTGCTGAGGTAACTGGTTTACATGTAGGAACACCCGTAGTTTCTGGCGGCGGAGATGCACAAATGGCTTCACTTGGTTCCGGAGTCGTAAAGCCAGGACAAACGTTTATTTGCGGCGGCAGCTTTTGGCAACAAGAAATAAACATAACTGCTCCAAAAGTAGATCCAAATGCCCAAATTCGTGTAAACTGCCATGTTGTCCCTACTCTTTGGCAATATGAAACAATCGCCTTTTTTCCAGGTCTCGTTATGAGATGGTTTCGTGATGCGTTTTGCCAAGAGGAAAAACAACTCGCTAGCAACCTAGATATAGATGCTTATGAATTACTAGAAGAACAAGCAAAACATGTACCAGTTGGCTCCCACGGCATTATTCCTATATTTTCAGATGTTATGAATTATATATCTTGGCGTCATGCTGCTCCCTCTTTTATTAACTTAACCTTAGACGCAGAGAAATGCGGGAAGAAAGAGTTGTTCCGCGCAATCGAAGAAAATGCCGCTTTTGTTACGCTAGGAAATTTAAAATTAATAGAAGCATTAACGGGACAGTTTCCTACAGAGGTGGTATTTGCTGGAGGTGCTTCAAAAGGAAAACTTTGGTCACAAATAGTTGCCGATGTACTTGGAGTCCCCGTAAAAGTTCCCGTTGTAAAAGAAGCGGCAGCTTTAGGAACCGCAATAGTTGCGGGTGTTGGTGCTGGTATTTATGATTCGATGGAAACTGTTGCCGAGCAATTTGTACAATGGGAAACGACCTATGAGCCAAATGCTACAAACCATAAGCTGTATCAACAATTTTATGAAAATTGGAAAGCTGTCTATCAGAAACAACTCCCAGTAGCAGACGAAGGATTCACATCACATATGTGGATTGCCCCAGGTGCTTTGTAACTTATTACATAAAGGAGTGGGTAGCATCATGCTTAAAGTAAATGAAAATGATTTTTCATATCGGTTTGGTGACAATGGTCCAAAATATTTAGTCAAGGGGCCAAATATTGACGTTGGTGTCGTTGTCATTCAACCTGGCCAAGAATTCCAAAACCATTATCATACAACATGCGAGGAAATTTTTTATGCGTTAGAAGGAGAAATAGATTTCTATATTGATAATGAAAAAGTACCGATGAAACAAGGCGATGTCTTACAAGTTGGCCCTCATGAATCTCATTATCTCATTAACCGTTCCGATCAACCCTTTAAAGCTGTCTTTATAAAGTCACCACATTTACAAGAAAAAGATACTGTGCAAACAGAAAACCCTAATTTAAATCATAAGGAGTGATTCGTAATGACTTGGGGATTTAAAAATCGATTAAATACCATTTTACCTGATGGTAAGGCTGTTATGTTAGCAATTGATCATGGTTATTTTTTAGGACCTATTCATGGATTAGAGCAACCATTAGAAACAGTGCAACATTTACTTCCCTATACAGATTCTCTCTTTTTAACACGAGGAGTACTGAATTCTTGTATTCCAGAAGATTGTAAAAGGCCAATGGTTTTGCGTGTCTCTGGCGGGGCAACTGTGGTTGGTAAAGACCTTGCCAATGAAACAATTGTTACACCCATTAAAGAGGCAGTAAGGCAAAATGTTGTTGGGGTTGGGGTATCTGTCTTTGTCGGATCTGACTATGAAACACAAACTGTATCAAACCTAGCAAATGTTGTTTCTGAAGCACACGATTATGGCTTGCCTGTGCTCGGTATTACTGCGGTTGCGAAAGAACTACAAAAACGAGAAGCTCGCTTCTTAGCACTAGCATCACGTGTTTGCGCTGAAATGGGTGCTGATATTATTAAAACCTATTACTGTGAAGGCTTTGAAAAAATTACAAGCACATGCCCTGCTCCTGTCGTCATTGCAGGTGGCCCAAAATTAGATTCCATTGAAGCTGCCTTAACCATTACCTATCAAGCACTGCAAGAAGGAGCGATTGGTGTTGATATGGGACGTAACATTTGGCAATCTGAACATCCTGCTGCTATGATTCAAGCCATTCATGGTATTGTGAAAAATGGATTGAACATTAAAGAAGGATTAGAATTATATAACGACGTTAAAAATGAATAGAAAAAGGAGCTATTCATTTTATCAAAACCTAATATTAAAAAAACATAAAATAAGCTGTTTAACATATTAGTCATGTACAATATGTTGAACAGCTTATTTTAAACGAAATTCAACTAAAGCCCCCTGTTGCTTTGAAATAAAATTTGATCATTTCTGTACTCCTTATTGAATTAAAGTCCCCGATCGTTTAAGTGTTTTTCTTCACAAACAATTCCTCACCCTTTATTATTTGATAATAAAAAAGAAACGACTAATTTCAGTTCTGATCCCAAGCTCTTGAGTCGAATATCATTAGATAACATCACAAACGAGATATTTTTCTTTTTCATTTTTAAAATAATAAGAACAAGAGCTACAAAAAGATCAGACAAACCTGTTAAATGAAATGGAGTGACTAGATTCGTTTCCAGCCACTCTTAAAGATATTTACTTCAAATATCAAATTATTTGTCCACTTAATTTTTATTACTATCTAAACTAGGACAATAAATTATCAATAAACCAAGGCTTTATCAATGGTAGAACAGTAATAGGTTGCATTGCTTTTGTATGATCCATATCATTTCCCTTTATAATTTCTACATTCCAACCTAAGTGTTCTAATTCTTTCTTATTTTTTTGTAATAAACCGACTATATCTATAGTCACACTTCCAAAGTTTTCACCATAAACAATAGTATCTTTTTCTCCTGCGAATGCTAGTTTAGGGATATTCAATCTAACTTGAATTTTTTTATCATCAAAGTCCATTAAATTTTTATACAAAGTAACAAATTGTTTCGTTTGATTTGGATCCAATTTTACTTGTATGTTATCCCAATCAAATTTTTCAGGATTAATATTTTCTTCTTGTTGATATTCAGATATGTTTTGATTATTTAATGTTTGCTCGTGTGTCTTTTCGGTTACTACCATCATTTCTTTATAGGGTCCTTCATATGGTGGGTATCCTCCCATAATTAAACTTTCTAGCCTATTCGTTCTGATTGCTAATTGTAATCCAACTAGGGCCAGCCATGAATAACCATAATAACTAAAATTTCCAATTCCCATTTTATCAGCTATCAATAATAAATCTTTTGTAATATTTTCAGGTGTAAGATTATTGGGATTTGGATTATCAAAAAGGTGCCCTTCATAATCAAAGTGCAAAACCTGAAACTTGTCGGAAAGTCCCTCAATAAAATTCATTCCCAATTCAGGATCTACTCCCCACAATTTTAAGTTTTCAGCTTCTTTACCATAAATCGATTTTTTGGCTATTGGCAACATGATCACTTTACCATTTGGATTTCCAATTAAACCAACTTCCAATTCTGAACCATCATTTAATTTTACAATTTTTTTCATTTTAATAACTCCTTATTGTTTATACTATTATCATACAACTTTCATGCAATATTTCGTTTTTTCATTTTTAAATGTTGACATTATGCTGTTTTTATCTTTTTATGTTAATGTAGCACTTGAAGGTTTTACTTTAATAATAAGGATTGATAAAATGCAAAATATTTTTACCCCTAAACAAATAGCTAATAAACTGAAAGTAAGTACGACCACTTTAAGGAGATATGAAGAACTAAACTTAATTCCTGATGTACCAAGAACAACAAGTAACCATAGATACTATAGTCCAATTCATTTTCAAGCTTTTATTACTATTCGATCGTTATTAAACGGATATGATATACCCGTTGTTTATGGTGTAATGAGAAAAATTAAGAATGGAGATATTAATAATGCACTTTGGTTAGTGAATAATCAGCAGTACAACATTCAAGTAGAAAAACATAGAGTTGAAGAAATACTAACCCTGATTAAAAGCGCTGATTTTACTAAATATGGACATGTCAAAATAACTAATTTTATGAGCATTGGAAAAGTAGCCGAAATTGCTGGTGTAAATACTTCTGCAATTCGACATTGGGAAAAAGAAGGGTTAATTCACTCAGAAAGAAATAAAGAAAATGGATATAGAATTTATACTGTATCTGAATTGAGAAAAATATTAGTCATTAGTAGTTTAAGGAAGACAATATATTATATTGAAAATATGAAAGAACTTTCAAATGACTTAGACACACAAAGTTATACAAAAGTAGAGAGATCGTTCCAGCTTGCATTACAAAAATTAAACAATCAACTCACTATGCAATTTAAAGGCATAACTGAACTAATGAAATATATAGATTTCTACTAAGAGGACTTCCAATCACAATATTTGTTATATTGGTTGGCTTAGTACTAAAGGTTATGTAGCCTAGCTAATTTAATTTTATTAATAACATCATATACATAATAGATAACGCTTTAAATATCTGATTATTCATTCTAATACGTATAAAAAAGAGGATATATGCTCTATATTGAGCTTAATACCCTCTTCTAATCATTGTATGTTTAAACTGATTAGCCTCGTTCTTTCCATAATCTATGATTGTCGAACTGCGCCTTTTGATGATTTCACGTAGTATACACTATGTTCTACATTTAGAATATGATCAGGTTTCGGCTTTCCACGGCTTTGTTTATGCCCTTCGATATGTTCTTCACTCGTTTCCCAGTTTTTCCATGCTTCTTCAGATTCCCAGCGAATCATCACGACTACTTCTTCATCGCCTCTTCTCACTTTCTTAACGAGAACGCTTAGATCAATAAACCCTTCAAACTTTTCAATGATACCTTCTCCAGAAAAATGATTTACAACTAAATCTGAAGTACCTTCTTTTACAGTAATTGTTTTTGTTTCGATAAACATATATTCCACTCCCTTTATTTGCAAATAATTCTATTATTCTTCCATTATAATTGGTTATGATAATTATTTTCAATTAAAATACTTATAATTTACTTAAGCCGATTTATCCCGAATTGATATATCAAGAAATTTAAAGTATGGGAATAGTATACCCGCTAAAGAAGCTACACATATGATTGAACCAATCAGTATATATAATGCTCTTACTCCCCATATTTCACTTAATATCCCTCCAACAAGAACACCAAGTGGCATTGCTCCTCTTATAAGAAATAAGCGTACGGAAAATATTTTCCCCATCATATCATTTGGCACTATTTGCTGACATATCGTCGTGTTATGAACATTAAAAAATGCCATACATACGCCAGCTACAACTTCAATCATTATCGCCAGAATGATACTATAATTCAAACCTAGTGAAATATATGTTAGTCCTCCTATTACTAGAGATCCAAGCATGAGAACACGCCGGCTATGATATTGTACTTTTCCTACTAACATAGAACCGATTACATAACCGAGCGGAAAACCAGCCATAAAGTAACCATACTCGGCATAACTCGCTGAAAGCTCGTCTGTTATATACGGAAGGTTCGTAACCATTGTTACACCTACTCCAAATTGAACAAATGCAAGAAAAACACCAAGCCAAACAATAATTGGTTGTTTAAAGAAATAAGCGAATCCTTCAAGAAATTGTTCTAACCAACTCTTACGAACCATTTTTGGTGCTCTTTTTTCTTGTACAAACAACAACAAGCCCCCACTTATAAATAGAAATAAGCAAACTAAAAGTAAAGTTAACTTTACTCCTACAAACTCAATCATGACACCGCCTAATATCGGGGCAAGAAACATCATAAGACGAGCCATACCATCAATATAAGCGTTTGCTGTCTGTAACTGTTCCTTTGAAACAATAGTTGGTGTGATTGCTTGATTCGCTGGTACATAGAACGGAGTAATAAGCCCTACTACAATTTGCACAGCATAAATGTGCCAAGTCTCTACATTTCCGGTTATCATCATTAATAGCGGTAGTAAAAAAGCAATTCCGCGTATCCACTGAGATACGATCATAATCCACTTCCGACTCCACTTATCAATAAAAGGTCCAATGACAAGTTGTAAAATAAGTGATGGGATAAAGTAAAGCAACCACATACTCCCTAGAGCCATTTTTGAACCTGTTAATTGATAAATGATAATTGAATTACAAAAGGTGCCAAATGCCCCGCCTAATTCTGATATTGCACTTCCAATCCACATAAACAAGAACGCTCGATTTTTCAGAATACTTTTTCCCATTGCACACCAACTTTTCTTTTTATTCTTTTCTCCTTTTCTGTTTCGTTCTACAAAGGTAAAAGGGAAAATTCTTCCCCCTACCTTCTGGTGCGCTTTAATCTTTAGGTAATCATCTATTCAAATAAAGTTCTAATTCTTTAGATAACGACTCAACTGCCGGCTTTTTTAAAACATATTTTGAATCTTGAATATCAACTAACTTAGCCGATCTAAGAATTTTCAAATGATGATGGATTGTTGATTTCCCTATATTCAATTGTTCCGTTATCTCTTGTAATGTACGGTCTCTTTCAAATAATAGTTTAATAATTCGTAGCCTCGCTTCATCGCCAAGAGCCTTATGTTTATGAACTAAAAAGTAGCTTGGCTGATATGGATCTTCGGGGTTTATACTTTCATTTGCGATTGGATAGTGAAACACTTTTGTATCCTCAATATCTGCTTCAATATTCCAAGGACGGTACGTGTATTGGGGGATGAGAAGAACATGATGTACGCTCGGTTCTGGAAGATACGTGACTCCTCCAGTCGCCCACTCTACTAATTCTTCAGAAGTCATTTTTTCTCTCATTTTATTTTTGCTTTCATAGTCCTGTTTTAATATGAGCAAAAGTCTGTCTGCTTCCGGCTCAATAACAGCTGCAAACCATCCTGACATAACAGCACTCAAATGATCTTTGAGTAGTTGTACATCTGCTTTACATATAAATTCAATGTAAGTAGGGAAGAATGGATTGTTGCTTGTGATTTCTTTTAATTCCTGTGTCGCCGATTCTTCCCCCTTTGCTGCAGCCTTTCTTTTTTCTTGATACTTTAATCCTACATATGGAATGCACTTATACTTTAACTCATCTGCTGATAATGTTTTTATGTAGTGAAGAAACTGTGGTAAATCAGTAAAATCTTGTTGATAAAGTAGTTGAAGTAACGCTTTCCACGTATTATGTGTCTTTACAAAATCTAAATGTCCCAACATTTCTTTAGATAAAGATTGTTTTATACTCTCCCACTCATCACGAGACTTTTCTAACGTATCAATGAGTCGATTATGTGTAATGGCTGCAATTCCTAACGCACATTCCCATAATAACGAATACTTCACTTGAACTTCATACGTCTCTCTTTTTCTACTCGTCATATTAAAAACTTCCATTTCATCACTTCCTTTCATGTTATTATTTTAAATTCTACATGTATCGAATTTAATTTTCAATACTTATAGAATATTTTATATTTAGGCTATATTAAACAGTAGTGTTGATATCCGCTAAATCCAAACGAACGTTCTGCGATATAAGAAAAGGATGAGAGTGATTGGTGTCGAATGGCATTATTAAAGAACATTATCCAAGAGATAAGAAAGTTAAGCACAGCTGCACAATATCGTTTAAAGGACTACTTCACTGGCTCTATGACGTCCTATACGGCAAGTAAGATGATAGTGGAATAACAGTTATTATAAAAATATAAATTGAGGAGAACGAAAATGAATTATAATATAGAAGTTTCATTGGAGAATAACGATAAATTTTCAACTTTTTTAAATACAATGATAAAAGAGTTCAATAATGAACACTACTTTAAGAATTTCTTATTCATTTATCAACAATAAGCCTTAACATAGCCTATATTTAAGTTCAAAAAAATAAAACCACTCCTGTTTTACAACTCAATACAGGCGTGGTTTTATTTCATTTATGTAATACGGACTTATTCTATAAAGCTGTTTGTTTTACTTGTAACAATGATTTTCTCCAATCTTCCTCCAACAATGAATGTATAACTGTATCATGAGCGACACCATTTTGAACCATATGTTTTCGAAGTAATCCTTCCTCTGTAAACCCAGCTTTTTTCAGTAATTTATGCGAGGCTTCATTTTCTGTATAAACAACTGCTGCGATTCTTATAAACTGAAGTGTTTCAAATCCATACGCAAGTATAGCTTGCAAAGCCTCTGTTGCATATCCTTTTCCCCAATATGTATCATCCAACTCATAACCAATTTCCGCTCGTTTATGATTTTGATTAATCAAGTGAAAACCACATGTTCCAATTAATTGATTTGTCCCTTTCAATTCAATTCCCCAGCGAAAAACACTACCTTCTTCATATCGTTTTCTAAAGTGTTGAATCGTAATTTTGACCTGGTCTACATCTTGAAATGAATCCATTCCAAAATAGCGAATTACGGATTCCTTCGCAAAATAATGAAACATTGTTTCTGCATCTAATAATGTTAATTCTCTTAACTGTAACCGCTCTGTTTCTAAAACAGGAAACTTCCCCATCTTTTTCTCTCCCTCTTATTCTAATGAGCTGCAAATTTCAATATAATTACCATCCGGATCCGAAATGTAAGCAATGGTTTGTCCCCACGGTTTTGTTATCGGTTCTACTAATACCGTAACACCTTGTTCCTTTAATACCGCTATCGTTTCCTCTACATTTTCCACAACAAAACCAATCTCAAATGTAGATGATTCCAGTGCACCTTTTGGAATTGATAATCCTGTTAATTCTTGTACACTTTCTCTACTGTTAATAGCTAAAACGGTAGAACCTGTATCAAACTCAATGTAAGTACCATGTTCCCCCTTAATAGTTAGCTGTAAAATGTCTTTATAAAATTGAAGGCACTCTTCGTACCTTTCTACATATAAAATGATATATTTCATTTTCAAGTCCACGTCCCCCACTCCTTTCATGCATTTCTCTATCTTTCGACAAGTAACACGAAAAACCTGCCTAAATATAGACTTTTAAGACATACAAACAATGTATTTCAATTCTCATTCACCATTATTTTTGTACAAAAAAAAGACCGATTTCTCGATCTTAACCATATTGGCATAAAACAGGAGATTGGTTAGGACATAACCAGTTCATAAATAAATTATAAATTAATTTTTCAGAATTTTAAATACATTCAACGATAATAAATCGGCATTTATATTGAGAAAATTATTAAAACAACAGTATAAAAATAAACGACTTTATATAGAAACCATTCATTTATGAATAAATCCCTCTCTATAAAGAAATGCTACAAATGGAGGTGTGTACATATGGAACCAATGCTTTGCCCAAGTTGTAGAACAAATCGTACCCGGTTTAATATTATTGAGCAACAAGTAAAGCCTGTTAAGTTAAATCCACAAACGGGTCAAATTGAGGAAGAATATACAAACGACAATATGAGTGCATTTCATATGGCGTATCAAGGTCCTACATACCGTGTACAGTGTGCAGCATGTGGGCTCGTTGAAAATCCAGAACAATTTATTAAACCTGCTCAAAATCAATCTTTTTAATTCACAAAAAGTTGCTTGTATCTCAAGCAACTTTTTTACTTTCAACGTCTTTTCACTCTGTAAGCGGTCCTTCTGTATCAATATGTTATAATCCTAATATACAGAAAGGATTGATTCTAATGTCTAGTCGCCTTCACACTATCCAACAATTTCTCCAACAAGATGAAATACTTCTTCTTCAAACACAATGTTCACTACACACATTTCTGCATAGAGGTGCACCAAGACCTGGTACTTTAGCAGTTACTAATCAAAGAATTTTATTCATTTATACCGGCATGAACAATATGATTTCAAAACAATATGAAGAGTTTTTATATGAAAACATTACTGACATAAAAGAAAAAAAGACCCTTTTCGAATCTCACATTGTTTTCTACCATGAACACGATTGGATTCCTCTACAATATATTCATAATAAAGATACGCAAAAGCGTATTTTACAAATGGTTCAAGAAAAGGTAAATAATTAAAAAAATATTATATTTTAATTTATAACAAAAGCATACGAATTTTTTTCACTGTTTCCTAATACGAGATATCCTTTATTTTCTCAAGACAATTGATCATTGATTTATCCCAAAATATTATTATAGTAATTTTCAATATTAATTTTTAGAAAATTTTGTTAAAATATACAAATACACTCTTCTATATAAATCCATTTTGATTTTTCGACATATAGCCGCGGCTATGGATAACAAAAGGTGACCTGCACTCGTTTTCTCTCGTTGTTTTCACTATGTCTGGGCAGGAAAAGGATCTGACCGCTTCTATGCATGGCCGGATGCTCTCTCCCACCTAAAAAGAAGGATTTTATGTCGGTTTTTTAATTTGTATTTATATACTATTGAAAGGATGATACTTATGATAGATAAATTGAAAAATAATATAAGTTCTGTTTTTGTCGGAAAAGAAAATGTCATTGATCTGCTTTTAGTTTCCTTGCTGGCAGATGGACATGTGCTACTTGAGGATGTACCTGGAACGGGGAAAACATTACTTGCTAAAACAATCGCCAAAAGTATTGGTGGCGAATTCTCTCGTGTCCAATTCACACCAGATGTTCTTCCTAGTGATGTGACTGGCATCGAATATTTCAATCCCAAAACAAGTGAATTTGAATTAAGGCTTGGCCCAGTCATGACAAATTTACTACTAGCAGATGAAATAAACCGAGCAATGCCTCGGACACAATCCAGTTTGTTAGAAGCGATGGAAGAACGCCAAGTAACCCTTGAAAAGAAATCTACATTACTACCAAAACCGTTCTTTGTTATTGCGACACAAAACCCAATTGAGTCACAAGGGACTTTCCCACTTCCTGATGCACAGCTGGATCGTTTTTTAATGACAATTTCTATTGGCTATCCTTCTCCAGAAGAGGAACTAAAAATGATGCGACGTTTTCGAAAAAATAAACCTCTAGATGAGCTTGGCCCAGTCATATCTTTAAAGGATATTTTACAAATACAACAAAAGGTAAAAGAAATTTACGTATCAGAGCCGTTAGAGCATTACATCATCCAACTTGCCAATGCAACGCGTAATCATGATTATATTGCGAATGGCATCAGTCCACGTGCAACACTTGTATTAGTACGAGCAATGCAGGCTCTGGCTTTTTTACATAATCGCGATTTTTGTACGCCTGAAGATATACAATTCTTACTCCCTTACGTGTGGAAGCACCGTATTGTTTTGTCGATGGAGGGCGCTTTGCGAACAACAAAACAGGAATTAATTGAAAGTATTCTAGCTGATGTTGACGTTCCCGTGGAGATTGAGCAATCATGAATTATACGCGTATCGTAACCGTTCCATTATTTTTTCAAAATCATATTATTAAATTAACAATCCCAGTAGCCCTATTTCTAGCCTTCTATGTACCTGACTCATTTTTAGTTTTTCCCTTCTTATTTTACTATTTGTTTTCTTATTTTATTTATCGCTATACCTCATACATAGAACACTACTTTCAAATTATAAATAAAAAACAAACAGCACGGTTATTCCCTGAAGAAGACGGGAATTTATCCATTCATTTGCAAAATAAAGCGAAGCTCCCTTTAGTAAATGGCACCTGTTTTTTTCATATTAATCCGGCCTTAGTTCCACATTCGGATACTGGAATTGAACAAATATCAAAAACTTTATTTTCCTTTCGTTTTTCACAACCTGCCAAGTCACAACAAAAATGGGATTTATCATTTACA
Source organism: Bacillus sp. DX4.1 (assembly GCF_030348195.1). Taxonomy (NCBI): domain Bacteria; kingdom Bacillati; phylum Bacillota; class Bacilli; order Caryophanales; family Bacillaceae; genus Bacillus; species Bacillus sp. DX4.1. Next base: position 2,837,157 of record NZ_JAUCFT010000008.1, read on the forward strand.
GCTACAAAACGAGGTGTTTTTCAAATTGAACAGTTTGAATGTATCATAGGAGACCCCTTCCATATCATTCAAGTACATTTACCCGCTATGCATAAATTAAAAACAGAAATTATCGTTTATCCCACTTTAAAACGTGTAGTAGGTTTACAGGAAATACACCAATTGTCAATGGGCACATATAGAACAAACTTTTCCTATTTTCATGATGAGTCCTCCATTGTTGGTGTGAAACAATATGAAAGAGAATCATTTCGCTCCATTCATTGGAAGGCATCCGCTAAAATGCAAAGTCTACAGGCAAAGCAATATGAAGCTATAAAAAATTATAGCTGGACTATTTCCCTTTATCTCGGGTCAGATCGTGGACTTGGTTGGAGAGAAAATATCGAAGATCTCATTTCTTATACAACGTATTTATGCCAATTTGCAACAGAAAAAAAGATACCTTTTGAATTATTTGTTAGTATATTTGCTGAAGAGGGCCCTTTACATCTCGCATTAAATGAAGGACACATGCAGTACGCTAAAGCTTTAGAAGAACTTGCCCGTATTTCAGATGATAGTACGATACTCCCTCGTGAAAGTTTCTTTCACTATTTAAGTAGAAAAAAAGAACGTTCGTCTACAATGTTTTTTGTTGGGATAAAGAAAGCTAATTTGCCAAATATGATGCAGCAAACTTATCTCATCAATGATGAAGGGGTGGTGGAACAACTTGAAAACATGGGTACATTACGTTAATGATTTTATCCTTCTACTCTTACTTTCTATGCTTACTGAAAAAGGAGAAGTTGTTCACATCTTACTTTTTCTTGTCGTCAGTTTCATTTGCACCATACCCATTAATAAAATGAATCTTAACAAAAGAACTGCCTTGATTGCACTATTCATTCTGCAAGTCATACTTTGTTACACATTATCCATTTTTTCTATCATTAGTTCCATATTACTTCCTTTTTTCTTTTTTATTGTGCATGTAAGAGAAGATATTACACCATATCATAAAATGTTAGGTGCTTTTTTATGGTTGATTGTCTCTGTTTTTCTTCATGTAATGCAAATGCCTTCTATATGGGAATTAGGATTATTTACTTTTCATGCTCTGCTATCACTTTGGATCACAAGTTTTAATAAAAACCAGAAAATCGTACGCTTTTTATCAATCGCTGCAGTTGGAACTGCTAGCCTCTTGTTTATACCATTAATACCTTATATACGTCTCATTATCTCATATTCTTTACAGTGGGTCTCTCTTGGCTTCGGCTATTTCATTCAATTTTTATTGTCTGTTACAGATACGAATGGTGGAGAAGAAGTGGTAAGTAAAATAGGAATGCAAAATACAGAACTACCACCACCTGAAAAAGCGTATGACGCTTTTGTTACCCAGGCAATTACCGCTTCCCTAATTGGTATATTTGCTATATTTGTTATTTGGAAACTTTATAAAAAAAGAAAATCACTTCAATTAGGTGGCATTTCCTTCTATAATCCTAGCATGATTATTCCTGAAGAAGGAATGGTGCAAAAACAAAACCAAATCACACGCCCACCTAAAAACGCAATTCGAAAAGAGATTTTTAAACTGGAAAAGAAATTAAAATCACCTTTAAACCGGCAACGTGGAGAAACGGTAGAAGCATGGATGGAACGGATTCATACACAAGAAGAAGTCTCCATTCAATTTGATGTAATTATTGATGCATATAACGCTGCAAGGTATTCAAATCGTGAAGATACTGAACTTCTCCAACAGTTTAAAGAGGAAGTTAGTAAACTATATGCGTATCGAAAAACAATGAAAAAGAAGAAAAAATAACGTTATACAATGTGTATATCAGCAAAAAACCTCGATATCTCCCACTAGGGTCATCGAGGTTTTTTACTTTCTATTAACAAAATACATGTAAAGAAAGCTGTCCTACAACTTCTTATTCCCCTTGCAAGGGTTGCCCATCAAATGCTTTTACATCCAGTGGTGCTGTTAAGAAGTTACTAGCTTTCGCAACGAAGGAAGTAAAGTGCTCACTTGTATTATGACTAGCAACCGCCTCTGCATCTTGCCAAACTTCAACCATAGTAAAGACATTTTCTTTTTCTGTATCCTTATATAAATCGTAAGAGATATTTCCATTTTCTTCTCTCGAAGCAGTAATTAGGGGCTGAATCTCCTCTAAAAACGCTTGTTGTTTTGCTGCATCAACATGAAATACGGCATGAATAATAATCATGAAACATTCACCTCTCTTTTACTTACTTCCACTCTGCAACTTTTTCAACTGGAAGACGAACTGATTTATAACCGCTCTCTGCTGCTTTACCAATTGAAATCAACATAACTGGAACATAGCGATCTTTATCTAATCCAAAAGCTTCTGCAATTTTGTCTTTTTCAAAACCACCGATTGGACATGTATCGTATCCATGAGCACGAGCTGTAAGCATAAGTTGCATTGATACAAGGCCACCATCAATTAATACAGTATCTTTCATAACAGCTGAATCAACCGTTGAGAAGTAAGCAGTTAGTTTTTCCATTTGGCCTTCTTTTACTTCTGCAGGCATATAACCTAGGTCAACTGCTTTGCTGTATATTTCTTCCGCGTTGTCGAAATTATTTAAATCCCCAAATACGGCAATCATCGCTGCAGATGTTTCAACTTGAAGTTGATTGAAGCGAGCAAGTGGCGCAAGTGTTGCCTTTCCTTCAGCACTATCAATCACAAGGAAGCGCCATGGTTGCATGTTTACTGAAGATGGTGCTAATGTTGCTTCTGTAAGTATTTCTGTCATTTCTTCGCGGCTAATTTTCACAGATGGATCGTACTTACGAATAGAATGGCGACCTGTCATAATTTCTGTAAAATCATTTGTTTTTTGTGTGTTAATCATAGATGGATTCTCCCTTTTTATGTCTAATTGTTAAATTAGACTTCGTTTATATTTTTTTGAATGCGGTTCAGCGTATTTAAAAGTTCATCGCGTTCCTCTTCATTAAAGTCCTTCAACGCAGAAGCGGCGAATCGTTCTTTTTCCTCTTGAAAGGAACTAATTTTATTACGTCCATAATCCGTTAGACTCACAAGAGTTACCCGATTATCATTTGGATTTTTACGCCTTGATATCATTTCATTTGCTTCAAGTTGCTTTAAATGCCGGGTAATTGCTGCATTGTCAATATTCACCTCTTTTTGAAGTGCTTTTTGACTTATTTCATCCACTTGATAAAGCTGATGTAAAAGTTCTAGTCGTGACTGACTAATCCCCGTACAACCTTCAAACTTCGAACTGATTTCTTTATTGAGGAAATGTAATTTATATAAAATAATCGCTTCCTTTGAACATGAATTGGTCAAACGATCCCTCCTTTTTAAGGATGCTGGATTAATACTTGATATATCAATGATTGATATATCAAGTAATATAACTGAATTTAATTTAACATGCAATGATTTTGTTTTTGTATATTTTGGATTACGTTTACTATTCCCTTTTTCTCTCCCAAATTATTATTTGACTACATCCTGACTCCTACTACATTTACCGTGAGTTTACTATGGTTAAATGTCTTTTATAATGGAGTTTATGTACGTTGCAAATACATGAAATTACCATATAATAGATGTATTATACATGACTGGAGAGTGATTTTGATGCGGCAATTAAACAAACGAAATGAGGAATTTTATATGAGAAACGAAATGAGGATTGTAATTCATGAAAACAATAAATATAGGGATTGTAGCGCACGTCGACGCTGGAAAGACGAGTTTGACTGAACGTGTACTTTATGAAACAAATGTTATAAATGAAATTGGACAAGTGGATAAAGGAAACACGCAAACAGATTCAATGGATTTAGAGAAAAAACGCGGTATCACAATTAAAGCATCTGTCGTTTCATTTTTCTTAAAAGATTTGAAGGTGAATCTAATTGATACACCAGGTCATGCGGATTTTATTGCAGAAGTAGAGCGTTCTTTTCGAGTTCTTGATGGAGCTGTTCTAGTTATATCTGCTGTCGAGGGAATTCAAGCTCAAACAAAAATTTTAATGACAATATTACAGAATCTTCGTATTCCAACCATACTCTTTGTAAACAAGATTGACCGAAGTGGTGCACAATTAGCTCGAATCATCGAAAGTATAAAAGAAACACTCACTGAAAATGTGATCCCTTTATATAGAGCCGAAAATATTGGAACGAAGCAAGCATATATTGTTAGAAATAGTTTACATCCTGATCAAAATCCGACGTCTTTTGATGAATGTATTGAGCTCATGTCATTACATGATGAACGTTTACTTGAATCCTATATAAATGGCGAAGCATTGACAGAAGAGAAAATCAAAATAGAATTATTAAATCAAATTAAAGATGCAACTATTTATCCTATCTTTTTTGGTTCAGCTATGACTGGGATTGGTATTGCTGAATTGCTTGAAGGTGTGGCAACGATGATTCCGGCAAATACTATTGTAGAAGATGCCCCCTTATCTGGTGTGGTCTTTAAAATCGAAAAAGAATCGTCTAGAGGAAAAATTGCTTATATACGGATATTCTCAGGACATATAAGTGTAAGGGAATATATCAATGTGCATCGAAAAAAGAATGCGCGTGAAATCAAAACACACACAGAAAAAATTAAAAAGCTTCATATATTTAGCGATGGGAAAACTGTACAATCACAAAAAGTAAGCGCAAACGATTTTTGTAAAGTATGGGGATTAAAAGATGTTAAGATTGGTGATGTTGTGGGTGAATGGTCAGACAAAATAAAAGACATTCATTTCGCTTCTCCTCAGATGGAAACACGAATCCAAGCAAAAGAAAAGGAAAACAATCATCAGTTATACCAGGTTCTTATCGAACTATCAGAGGAAGATCCACTTATAAAAGTGCTAAAAGATGATTTTCATAACGATATCTACATTCGGCTTTTTGGCGAGGTACAAAAAGAAGTAATCGAAACAACACTAAAAGAACACTACGATTTGGATGTTTCCTTTTCTGAGACTAGAATTGTCTGTATAGAAAAGCCGACAGGAGTTGGTCAAGCAATAGATATGATGGAATCAGTCGATAATCCATTTTATGCGACAGTAGGGTTTAAAGTTGAACCTGGCCTTTCGGGAAGTGGCGTTTCTTATAAATTAGGTGTTGAACTCGGTTCATTACCTCTAGCTTTTCATAAAGCAATTGAAGATACTGTATTCGATACATTAAAACAAGGCTTATACGGATGGGAAGTCGCTGATATCATCGTTACACTAACACATACTGGCTATGCAAGTCCCGTAACCACAGCAGGTGATTTTAGAAAGCTAGTTCCCCTTGTATTAATGGATGCACTCGTTCGCGCAGGAACTAACGTATATGAACCGATTAACGAATTTGAATTGATTGTTCCTGCAAATACAATTAGCAAAACAATGTACAAATTATCGGCATTACAAGCAGTTTTTACAGAACCCATCCTGCATAAAGACTCATTTCTTTTAACAGGAACATTACCTATGGCTGAGACAGAGAATTTTAAGAAAAGGCTTCATTCTTTTACAGAGGGTGAAGGTCTCTTTATCACTAAGCCATATGGGTTTAATAAAATAGAAACTGATTTTCCTACAAGAAAACGGGCTGATTTTAATCCGTTAAACAGAAAGGACTACTTACTTCATGTCCTCCGTGCTTATTAACAAAAAGCACGGAGGACAATGACATATTGTGAGATATATAATTTTGCAAAACGGCCGAACGAGATGTTCCGCTGTTTTATCTTCTAAAACTTTAATGTACTTCCCGAAAGAAGTCCCCATCTTCAAGCGCGTGACGGGCGATAGCCAAGCGATAAGGTGGGGATGAATTTCGGTTAGACATCGCCTAACTGACTTGTAAGAATATGCTTAGTATGAACTGGTAACTGTTTTACCTTCTCTTTCAGAAAATCTGGTTTTACCTCAAGATCTCCAATGTACTCTAGTGGAATCCATTGAAACAAATATTGCCGGCCATCTTCTTCTAAAATAAAGGATTTGTCTCCTTCTGAAGGCAGTTCATCTAATGCCACCTCATAATAGAAACTAATTTCATGAAAGTCATGTTCATCATATGTAAAGAAATTCTCTACCATCCATAATAGCCTTTTCACTTCTATATTTACCCCTAGTTCTTCTTTCAACTCTCTTTTCACAGCGGATTCACTGTTTTCTAGCATTTTCACTCGCCCACCTGGTACATACCAAAAATCCTCACCTTCATTTTGTAGAAGTAGAATTTTATCTTGCTGTATGCATATAGCCCCCACCCGATAATTAAAACAGGTTTTCTCTGATTTGAACGTAAGATCCATTGTTACGCGCCACCTTTTATGTTTGTAGTTTAACTATTAAAATAACATTTTTACAGATTGACGTTTACACGCAATGATGATAGAAATAACTCCATTTATTGCTAATAATACAAGTACTCCAATCGCTAAAAAGGCTAAATCAGGAGCAAAAACATATAATGAATGCCAAGGAATTGATAAGCTATACAGCAATGCAGGAATGAATAAAAGTGATAGTACTATGAAAGACCCACCTAAAAGAAACCAAAATGATTTTTTAAAGTTGTTTTTGTTGTTTTGAAAAAGTCTCTTTAACAATAACAAAAATATGAAACAAAGAAATACAAACACTCCAATAAAAATCCAACGTTCAATCACTATAGGCTTTACAAGCGTTGGAGGTTCTTTCCCTTGGATGATCTGTAAAATACCATGTTTCACCTGCGTTAGCCGTCCTTCTTCTAAAACATGATTTTTATTCGTTAATATTACTACCCCCCACTTTGTTTCAGGAATTAGAAACACGTCTGAACGATGATCTGGTGTCGAACCAGCATGCCAAATAAGTGTTCGATCATCTTCCATTTTTGATATTCTCCACCCAAATCCATATGAATTCCCTTTATTTACTGGTACGATAGGCTCAAACATTTGCTGCATGAGATCTTGGGGTAACATCTCATTTCCATTTAATAATGCTTTCATATAATGTGCCATATCATTCACACTAGCCGCAATATATCCATATGGGGCACCACCATTATCAAAAGAAATTGTACTTTCTTTTGAAATTCCAAACCAAGATTGATATCCTTGTGTAAGTCCATTTCGCTCAGCACGTTTATAATCCGCTGCCGTATGATTCATTTGTAATGGCCTAAATATATTCTGCTCCATAAAATTAGCAAATGATTGACCAGAAACTTCTTCAATAATTGCTCCTAAAATCATGTAGTTTGCATTACTATAATGATGGGATTGACCTGGAAAACTCACAAGTTCTACATCCGAGAGCTGCATCACATTTTTTTTGATAGCATCTTTTTCTTGTATCCCTTTATCTGAGAGAGACAAGCCTATTTCCGTACTTAAACCACTCGTTTGTGTCAAAAGTTGCTTTATAGTAATTTGCGACGCTAACTTTTTATCTTTTAAAGTAAACCAAGGAAGATAAGTTTGTACAGGTTCATCAAGCTCAAGTTTTTTTTGATCAACTAGCTTCATGATCCCTAGTGCCGTGAAAGCTTTACTGTTTGATCCTATTAAAAATGGCGTATCTTTTGTTACAGGATTATGATTCTTACCTGTAATTCCCCATCCTTTTGAATAAATTATTTCATCATTATGAACCATAGCGATTGCGGCTCCTGGAATATTAAACATTTCCATTGTTTCTTCCATATACTTTTCAATATTTCCTTGCATATTTGACGGAGTTTCTTGTTGTTGTGCGAATACTGGAGAGATAATGAAGATTAAACAGAGAGTGATTATACCGAACTGAAAAGCAGGAATGTTCTGTCTGTTAAATAGTCGTGTATATAATTTTCTCATACTGACCTTAACGTCTCCTTCTTATTATGTTTTCGAAAAATAACATAGACCAAAGAAGTAACTATTATAGAAGTACTGAAACTCATACATAGTAGTAATGAATTCCACCATACATGATCTGAAATATGATAAAGAAGATTAAAATCATTTGAATGTGAAGAGGTTGTTAGAAACATAGAAAATAAAAATTGACACATAACAAAAGTAATTAGAAAAGAAAATATTATACTAATGATGGAAGTGAATGTTTTCTTCCTTTTATCTTTCACTTGAAGAATTGGGTTTATTTCGTTAACTTCTACATAATTTGCAACAAAATCTTTTGGACTCCCTAGTTCTCGCAAACTATCTTCGTTATTTATATGACATTCTTGTATATGTTCTATTATTTGTTGTTTCACTTCATCCACTGCATGTTTATCAATATCAAACCTTCGTAGTTCAGAAACGACTACACGAATATAATTCTTTTCTGCTTTCGTCAATTTATTCTCCATTACAATCCTCCTCATATTGTATATAACTTGAAAGAAGTTCTTGAATATCTCTTTGCAATGTTAGCCATTCCTCAACTTTCTCTCGAAGAACCATTTCCCCTTTTTCATTGATTTCATAATAAACTCTAACCTTACCATTTTCTGTCATTTCACGATAAGTATGAACCCATTCTTGATTTTTGAGCTTAGTTAAAATGGGGTAAATACTTCCTACTCCTTTCAGTTTTAAATTGTGTTCTTCTAGCTCCTTCATAATTTCATACCCATAACTTTTTCCCCTCGACAAAATTGAAAGCACAAACATTTCTAAATGACCTTTAATTAAACTTGTTCTGTCCATAGGATAAATTTAACAAAAATATATATTTCATTCAAGTATATATTTTGAAAATATATACTTTTCTTTCTTTCCCCCTCGCAACATCTAGATACATATAAAAGACATGGCAACCATTTTTACTAATTGCATACAAAATAGAAAAACCATAAATCCTGTAAAACAGAATTTATGGTTAAGTAATTCGTTATTCCGCAAACCGCTTCGCAACTTCTTTTGCTTCAGCAATCGCTTTTTCTTTAATACTTTGGGCCTCATCTGGCATTTGATTCATTCCTTCTACAATGATGGAATGAACATCCGTAATCCCAACGAATCCCATGATTGCGCGAAGATAACGATCACCAAATTCCATTTCTTTTGCTGGTCCATTAGAATATATTCCACCACGTGCTTGTATATGTACTGTCTTTTTACCAGCTAACAAACCGACAGGACCTTCTGCTGTATATTTAAAGGTTTTACCTGCGATACAAATTGTATCAATATATGCTTTCATTAGTGGTGGAAAACTAAAGTTCCACATCGGCGTTACAAACACATATTTATCCGCTTCCACAAACTGATCCGTCAATTTGTTAATGGCAGCAACCTTCTCTTGTTCTTCTGGTGATAAACTTTCAAATGATGTTCCTTGTTGTAGCTTACCCCACCCACTAAATACATCTGCATCAATATATGGGAGATGTGTTTTGTACAAATCTAGTTCAATAATTTCATCATTTGCATTTTCTTGGCGATACGCTTCTAAAAAAGCTTGTCCTACCGCAAGACTATACGATTGCTCAGCTGTTTTTGGATTCGCTGTAATATATAATACTTTTCTCATGATAATCATTCCTTTTCAAATATAAATTTTCTCCCTCCTTATATTGCCTTTATTGTTTTGTTTTATCATGCAATTTTATATATTTTTCATCTTTTTCAGTGATCATTCCTTGTTTCTTCAAATAAGAAGTTTACAAGGAAAGGCTTCAGTGCCGCACTGTAAAAACTTTCCCCATGAAAAAGCACTCATATGAGTGCTTTTTTAGATAAACATATGTGTACAGGTACAATAAAGTCGTTTAGTCTAATTGTACGGTTTCCACCCAGTAACTCCATGCTTTTAAATAATCTCCTAAATCTTCGGGATGATGTCTTATACATGTCTCTATTCTAAGGTATAACAAAATCCAAACCTATGTATATCAATGGTTTGGATTCCGTAATACCTAGCATCAGTTACAGTACTATTGAATATTTTTATGTGTATGTGTCATCTTTTGAAAGAGTACTGTTTGTATAATCTGTTTTACGTTTAAATGTAAGGAAGATATTCTCTTCTTACTGTTTAATGCTCATTTGTTGAATATATGAATAACCTTCCTTTTCAAACTTTGCAAAACTCTTCTCTGCATTCCCAAAAGTAACCCCTCTCCTTCTTTATTTTCTAATAAAATGATAAAAAGGATAGATCAAGTAAAACAAACTTTATATGCTAAGTAAATTTTTTAAAAATCTAATGCATTTGCTTTATTATTTACTGTATTCACTTCCTGGGATTGCTGAGAAAGCCCGGTACATTCACGAAAAGCGAAATGTTTACACCCTATACATTTTTGTGTATTCAAATGTCCTAAAGCGTAGTTAATGGCTTCCCCTGTATGACCAAAAAAGTTTTCTTCCCCAATCTCAGCATACAATCCATTTTTATTTAGAGTTGTTTTTAACTCAGACTGAATTCCTGAAACAAGAAGTACGCCACCTTGTTTTTTAAAATGCTGAACAATATTTCTAAAATAGGATTCTCCTGTTGTATCAATAAAAGGAACTTTTCCCATCCGTAAAATTAAAACTTTAGGTTGATAATGAATGGTTGCTAAAATGTTTTGTTCAAATGTTTGAGCAGCACCAAAAAATAGTGGGCCTTCTATTGTATAAATACTAATTTGTGGACAATCATGAGTTTTATTTACCACATGTGGCAACAATTTTTCATGTTTTCTTGTATGATCAGGAAGCACTTTAGATATGACAAGCATGTTGCTCATACGTTTTGTAAACAAAATAATAGCCAAAATAAGTCCAATTTCCACAGCTGTTGTCAAACTAGTAAATACGGTGAGTAAAAATGTTACAAGTAATACAAGAGAATCCCCCGTTTTCATTTTAAGGATTTGAACAAAATGTTTTTGTTCACTCATATTCCAAGCCACCACCATTAAAATGGGAGCCATGCTAGCAAGCGGAATATGTGAAGCATATGGAGCTAACAGTAGAAGCGTGAATAACACAAATCCCCCATGAATAACACCCGACATCGGAGATACAGCTCCACTCTTAATATTGGTTGCTGTGCGGGCAATTGCTCCAGTTGCCGGAATTCCTCCAAATAACGGTGTAACAATATTGGCAATTCCTTGGCCAATAAGCTCTTTGTTACTGTTGTGTTTACTATTTGTCATACCATCTGCCACGACAGCGGATAAAAGAGATTCAATACCACCCAACATTGCAATAACAAATGCAGGACCAATTAACTGTTTTATACGCTCTACTGTGATTTCTGGTATATCAAACTGAGGAAGTGTGTTTGGAATCGTACCATATGCTGTCCCAATAGTAGGTACATGACCTGAGAAAAATACAGTTGCAATTAAAGTTGAAATAACAACACCTACTAATGAACCTGGTACTTTTGGAAAAATTTTTGGTGTTATGAGTATAACAAAAAAGCAAATCAAAGCAATTATGACACTGTAAGAATTGGTAGTGCCGATATGAGTAAAAATTTCCTTCAGATTCGCTATAAATTCCTCATGCTTTTTTATACCTGTTAAACCTAAAAAACTAGCAATTTGTCCCGTAAAGATACTGACGGCAATACCTGATGTAAAGCCAATTGTTACAGGACGTGGAATAAATTTAATTAAAGATCCTAGTTTAAAAATTCCCATAAGGCATAAGATAATTCCAGCTAATAAACCAGCAAGTAGTAAATTTTCATATCCATAGGTAATTACAATCCCTAAAAGAATCGGAACAAAAGCACCTGTAGGCCCTCCAATTTGGTACTTTGAACCACCAAATAGCGAAATAAGTATCCCGGCAATACATGTTGTATAAATCCCATACTCTGGCTTAACACCAGAGGCTATAGCAAAAGACATAGCAAGCGGAATCGCAACAACTCCAACAATCATTCCTGAAAGAAGATCCTTTTGAAAATGTCCCAATGAATATCCTTCAAATCTTCCCGTAAATAACCCTTTCATTACAAAACCTTCTTTTCTATTTTTAATAAATCTTACTTCTTCTGAAAGAATATTTTCTTTTGATAAATTTGAGTTACAAATGCATTTCTCATACTCTTATACAGACGCTTTTTATCTCTTTACACGAGAGAATTAGCCTAATATTGGTTATACGTTTTGCTTAAATGACGTTCTAATTTACCTATATCTCCTCCTTCTTGTATGTAGGAATTTAACCTTTCTGCTAGAAGTAATCCACCTCGACTATCTAGCTTTTTCATATCTATAAACGATTTAATTCTTACGTTATCTGGGGTACTATCTCTACGAAACATTTGTCCTGGAATTTCACTCCAGAAACTATTCCATTCGTCCAGTAACCCTATTTGATCAAATAAAAAATTTTGAATTCCGCATAACCAAGCTGTACAAGCTGTATTTCTCTTTTGGCATCCAACTCCATCCTGTAAATACTGGCATGAAAAACAACAAGAATTCCCACTTTTAATACAAACATTACAAACGTGATGAGCTCCTATTGAGCGAAATATTTCCATTCCATGTTGAATGATATCTTCTTTCTTAACTTCAATGCTCAACTTAACCCTCCTTAACTATCGTTTCACGTTCTGTTTCATCTAGTTCTTCTAACATTGAAATCGTGTCGATTAAATGGTTGTTAAAAATTTTCCGTGCAACTACCAGTAAATCCACAATCATAGGGTCTCGTAGAGAATATAAAACTCGTTTTCCATCTTTAGTACCAACAACAATGTTTTTTGAACGTAGTACACTTAATTGTTGAGAAACAGCTGAACCTTCCTTATTAAGAATAGTTTGAATTTCATTTACACTTCTTTCACCCTCTGACAATAATTCTAGAATACCTATTCGCAAAGGATGTGATAAGGCTTTAAAAAAATCAGCTTTAAATTGTTGCATTTCGTTTCCCATTAAAACACCTCTAGTACTTATTTTTAATTAAAAACCCAAAAACATCATATACATCTTCAAATGTTTGAATATGTATATGATACTTCTAGAACTTACAATTTTCAATAAAAACTTTCTCAACACACAACCTATAGACTTCGCTTATAACCCTTGTTAACATATAAGTACTCCAGATGGGTTACTGCCCATCAACATTATCTAGTCAAGGGGCCTGTTTCGGACACAGGTCCTTTTGACTTTTCGTTAATTCCACCGTACAATCCCTTCCCTATTACTTGATATTTTCGTTACTTAACGCTTCTTCTTTGTTTCTTTCTGAATCTTGAGGTGGGGGTCTTACTGCCCGTTAATACGGGATAAAATGTTTGACCGCGTGAATTGTGCACCTTGTATTGATTTGAACCATTCACCAAGATTTTTTGTTTGATATCGGATACATCCTTTGACAGTGAACCAAAGGCTTTTGCTTGTTGGTTTTTCTCAATGACTTTTTGATACTGCGCTTCACGCGTTATTCATTCTTTTTTACGTAGTAAAAAAGAATGAATAACGCTGCGAACGCTCCTTGTTGAATCATTGAATTAAAGATTTGTTCCTCCACTGTTCTCATCTCCTCTCAAAATAAAAAGAGAGACAGTTGTCCCTCTTTTTATTTCTTGTTATATCACATCGTTCCTTTTATCACTAAACCTAAGATGCCTGTTACAACTGCACCAATAATAATTCGTAAAATCCAGGTTGTGTTCATACTAATTTTCTCTAATTGCTTATTAATTGTGGTAATATCTTTTTCATTTATAATAGTACGCGTTTCCAAATTTCGTATATCACGTATCACCTCTTTTTGCTCTAATTTTAAGTTATCTATTTTTTGTTTTAATTCTTTCAGCTCCTCCATTCTTTCACTCCCTTATTTTAAATAAAAAACATCTATATATATTATTCTAGGGGTGGACAAAGCGTTCTTCTACATGCATAAAAAGAGCCTGATTAGAAGCTCCTTACTTATAATCTTATCTAAAGATTGTAATACCTTCTCGTGCTAGTATTTGAAGCTTCTTCATCATTCTTTTAACCATCTGCTTGAATGGCTTGTTGTTCTTCCATTACCTTTTTCAAGTTACTCTTACTGTATACCACCCAATATGATGAAATGAGGAAATCCATATGCAAACAAAACCATCTTTCGGCTATAAAAAACAAAATGAGCAATATGTGCTACGTCCTAGCTGTTATGCCGTGATTTTTAACAAAGACACTACGAAAATAGCAATGATCCAAAAGGGAACAAGATATTTCTTACCTGGTGGTGGCATAGAAAACAATGAAACAAAAGAAGCTAGCTTACATCGAGAACTCGCTGAAGAATTAAGTTAGCACATTGAAATTCAGCGCTATATTGGCAATGCTGAGCGTTACTTTTATGCAGAAAAAGAAAGTATATATTATTTGAATGACGGATATTTTTACATATGTAACAAAGTAGCGAAACTGAGTAGTACCTTTGAAGATGGTCATTTTTTACATTGGATGTCTCCTTCTCAAGCGCTGTACTTACTCGTGCACGATCATCAACAATGGGCTGTTGAACAAGCACTCTTACTTCGCAAACAAAAATGACCCCTTTCCTATAGATAGAGGTCATTTTTATGATTAACTCACTTTTTTCAAATTGAAAGCTGGCTTTTTTGCCGCTCCCTTTTTCACAACATATAAACCGATAAATATAACAAGTCCACCAAGTAATTGCATCATATTGATTCTTTCCCCAATCATCACTGCAGCAAAGATCACAGCAAACAATGGCACTAGATACATGTAAACCATCACTTTTGTTGAACCAATTTTACTAATGCCAACGTACCACATTGCCAATCCAAAGATTGTTGCAAATACGACGGAATAACCTAATGACCCCCAGCTTAGTGTATCTGTCGGCCATGTTAATGAGTTCACATTGAATAAACAATATACAACGAGCGGCACGATTCCAATTAATGTAGACCAAGAGGTTACTCGCATCGCCGAATATTTTGTAATAAGTGGTTGTGCCAGAATCGGATACCACCCCCATGCAATTGCGGCAACCAATCCAATTATATTCCCAAGCCATGCATACTCATATGTAGATTGATTCGTATGTCCTGTTAACAATACGAGTGCTGCACCGCCAAAAGAAAGTAACGAGCCAATTTGAATTTTTATCGAAAAACGCTCTTGTTTGTGTAATACTGCTAAAATCCCTGTAAAAATAGGTGACATAGCAATTAATAACGAAGCATTTGTTGCAGAAGTATATTTTACAGAAAGCATAAATAATGTTTGATAGAGTGTCGTTCCAACTATTCCAACGATTAGTAGTCTTAGCCAGTCTTTTCTTTCAATTCGTAATGAACGCTCCATAAAAAAAGTAATAAGTAATAATACCGGAGATGCGATTAAAAAGCGTAAACTATTAAATTGAATGGATGACATATATGCCACTCCATATTTTCCGATCGTATAATTCGCACCCCATACTAAAGCAACTGATACAAGGAGCCACTCCATTTGCCATCGTTTCATCCAAATCTCCCCTTCCACTATTTAGCATAATAAAATTGGCTGGATACAACACCGTCCAATTGGCTGTTTTTTCACCCAGCCAATTTGTTATAATGATGATGATAAAGAAATAAGGAGACGTCAGCGATGGAATGGCAGTTAGATACAGATAGTAAAATTCCGATTTATCAACAAGTGGTCGATTATATCGAAAGACGTATTATGTTTGGGGAGCTTCCGCCGGGCAGTTTTCTCCCATCAGAACGAAAGTTAGCAGTGCAACTGAATGTAAACCGAAGTACCGTTACCACCGCTTATAATGAACTGCGTGCAATGGGCATTGTGGAAAGTACAACAGGAAAAGGTACACGTGTTAGCACACATATGTGGGGGGTATCTCCAACCTTCACACCAAACTGGAGAGGTTTTGTAGAGGGTGGTACTTTTTTACCAAACTTACCACTCCTTCGTCATATTCGTGAACAAGTGCAGCAAAATGAAAATATGATTGACCTTGCTAATGGCGAACTAGGTTGTGATTTATTTCCGCATGAGCAATTACAAAACATTTTACATAAACAATCTTTAACACAATCACTTAGTTACGATCATCCACAAGGCTATCTTCCACTGCGACAAGTTGTAGTAAAGTATATGAAAGAACATTTACAAATTGATGCGACGGAACAATCCATTATGATTACTTCCGGCGCTCAGCAAGCTCTTCATCTCATCGTTCAATGTTTATTAAATCCAGGTGATGCAGTAGCCTTCGAAAGCCCATCACATTGTTATTCGTTACCTCTTTTTCAATCAGCAGGTATTCGTATTTTCCCATTACCGGTTGATGAACATGGCATTCATCCAGATGATGTACATGAGCTATACCGAAAACACCGTATTAAAATGATTTTTTTAAATCCAAATTTCCAAAATCCAACGGGGACGATGCTTCATCCAGATAGAAGAAAAAAACTTTTATCCCTATGTGCGGACTTACGTATTCCAATAGTTGAAGATGACCCGTCCAGTTTATTAACATTAGAAAATAAACAGCCTTGTCCAACTTTAAAATCGATTGATGAAAACGGAACGGTCATTTACGTGCATTCCTTATCAAAAATGATTGCACCAGGATTACGAATTGGTTGGCTTGTCGCCCCGCAATCTGTAGTAGAACGATTATCAGATGCAAGGCACCAAATGGAACTAGGATTAAGTATATTTCCGCAATGGCTCATGCAGAAATTTTTCGAAACCGTTTCATTTGATACACATCTAAGTGAATTACGTCAGCAATTAGCGCAAAAAAGAAATGTACTAGTTGACGCCTTGCACAATATTCTACAGGAAAAGATGTCATTTACCGTGCCAACTGGTGGTATATATGTATGGGGGAAATTAAAGCAACCAATCAATGAAAAACAACTTATTATGCAAGGCCTAAAACAACAAATCGCTTTCATGCCTGGAAGTATTTTCGGCGCAAAAGACGGATATATTCGTTTATCATACGGTAAAGTGGATACAAATCAAATTGAAGAAGGTATCTCTCGTCTTCACGCTGCGATCAAATATTGTCAAACATAAACACAAAAACGCCAATGATTCCCTTCATCGGCGTTTTTAGAATTCTATTAAAGTCCTCGATACTTCGCTGTTGTTAGCTCTTGTATATATGGCTCTATTTCAGGCATTTCTATTTCTCTAGCTAATCGAATCGCTAACTCTATATCATAAGGAACACGAACAAGCTGTATAGAAAAACTAGCTGCTTCTTTTTGATTATATGCTCCTTCAAAAATTAAATACGAAGCTTGTGTAATTTCAAGAGGATTTCCTACACTACCTGCATTGCATAATGTTTTCCCTCTGAAATTTTGAACATAGGCTTGATGTATATCACCATAACAAACAACATCAGGCTGCCTTTCACCTTCAATATTTTCCGTAAGACCACTATTTTCAAATAAACTTTCACGCTGCTCTATTGGAGCACCTGGCTGAACTCTCTCATACAAACTTCGCGGCGAAGCATGAAACATTCTAATTAATTTTCCACTCATAATAAATTCAATAGAGAAAGGTAATTCTTTTAAATAATTTTGTTGCTGGTGCGTTAATTGGTCTTGATGCCATTGTATCGTGAGTGATTCACTAGGCTTCGTAATAAAATCATCCCAGTTTCCCATTACAACATGTTCACATTTTTCACAAATTAGCTCTACCACTTTACTAGAATGCGGCCCTTTTCCAACTAAATCTCCTAAACAAATAATTCGCTCTATCCCTCTTAATTTAATGTCTTCAAAAACTGCTTCCAAAGCTGGAATATTTCCATGAATATCTGAAATAACCGCAATTTTATCCAAATTACTACACCCTCTTTATCTATTTTTCACAATTAAATATGTATACGATATTCATCTATTGATTTATACCAGCCTGGTATGTATGATGTAAATCCATCATGGTCATCAAAAATTCGATTCAATCGCTCTTTCATCCTATCTAATAAATCTGGGGTCACTTTATGTGACCATACGATATCAGATGGAAAAGTCATCGCTGCATACAATGTATATAGTTTCCAAAAATGTAGTGATGGTTCTCCATCAAAGTAACCGTGTACTTGTCCAATCGCAAATGGTTCACTAACTTCCGATGTAAATAAAGCGACCTTATAAAAATCATGAATGGGATCCCCAAATCCAAATCGGTCAAAATCGATTACCGCACGAAATTCTTGATTATGAAACATTGTATTTGCTGGATGAAAATCGTCATGAAGAAATACCATCGGACGGTCTTGTAATAAACATTTATGATCTTCTACAAAAGTGAGAACAGGATCCAAGTCAATATAATCGACTTCGTATTCCATTAATTGAGTTAGATACCTTTCATACTTCGCCCATCGATACGTTTCCCACGATTCTTTCACATCATTTTTTTCTAATGTGTGAATACGTTTTAATACTTCTCCCCCCTTGTTTCCAGCTTTATATTGCTCTTCAATTGTAAGTTTTTCAAGTGTGTCCTCACCGTCTTGTCCATCTATCCACTCGAACACTTGCACACATTTGTGTAATTCAGCTAGCTCTAAAAAATGAAAAGGTTTCGGAACCGGTACACCTATCGCTTCAAAATGGCACATGTACTCAAATTCTTCTCGCTTATGTTCTGCAATAGCTAGATCACATACTTTAATAAAATACACACCACCATTTTCTAATTCAATTTTATATTTTTCATCATAAGAAAAACCTTTTGGAATAAAATTGTATCTTACAATCTTAGGCCAATCCAATTGTTTTTGTAATTGTTCTAAAACCTCTTTCATCAGCACCCCACCTTTAAAAAATGTAGATACCATCAAAAACTTGATAGGTGTTTTTTTGCTCCTGATCTCCTTTAAACTCCACTGCAAATGGAAGTTCACCATATTTCTGTAGGTGTTCTTTTACCAATCCATCTCCAATCGGTTCACAAAACTGCACGTTCACATTTCCGAGCAATATACTTTGATAGCATGCATTCCACTCTTTATGAATTTCAACAGGATTCACTTGCACCTGTAAAATGTCTTTCCACTTCGCAGTTGTTTCACGAACATTGTTCACAGTGTAATATACCGTTTGGATTTCGTTTACTTGATTATGATGCGGAGCAATTACACCCACTTGTTGTAAGTCTACTCTCCTACTTTCATCTGACTCCTCCCATTGTATAAAGAAAGGAAATCTTGGACCGTTTTCTTCCTGATTCACAAACAACATTTTCCACTCTATAAGATGTCCATCTTTTCTTATACGTTTCCCTTCAATTGGACCAGTTATATGTAAACTCTTTTCTACAAATGTGGCCGCAAGTTCTTCAATTCGATCTGTACGAACTGCAATTTGTAACATCCCTTCTCCATCCTTCAATTTATCTATAGTTTGAAGAACAAGTGGATTATCTGCTTGCTTCGCCTTATTTTCATTTTGGACAGCTAAAAACTCAATATAAGCTAAATCAAAATAACTTAAACTATTCCAAGTCCCCCAATTCGTATGCTCTCCACCTTCTAGCACATGAAATCCGAGTGATTTCATTCGTTTTACCGCTTCTATTGGCGTTCCTTGAATCACATGAACAAGATGATCAAATGCTAACATCCTATATTCCCCCTTCTTTACGTCCTTCCATTATATAACTGTTCTATTATTTCAATCAATTCAAAATAATTATAAAACCTAGTTGATTTATGAGATTAATATGCATTATAATGGTAAGAAATTAATGTATAGCTGATTGGAAAAACCAAAGGCTCTTTTCTCACACGAGAAAAGAGCCTTTTCATTTATGATTATAGGGGGATTTTACATGCAAAAATTAATTGTCTTTGCTATTATTGGATTTTTCGCTCAATTAATCGATGGAGCACTTGGAATGGCGTACGGAGTAACGTCTTCCTCTTTATTATTAATGTTTGGAATCGCACCCGCTATCGCTTCAGCATCTGTTCACTTGGCTGAAGTTGTGACAACCGCAGCATCTGGTATATCCCATATTCGCTTTGGAAATGTCGACAAATATACCGTTTCTAGACTTACATTACCAGGGGCAATCGGTGCCTTTATCGGTGCTTGTTTTTTAAGTAACTTGCCTGGAAATTTAATTAAGCCTTATATCTCACTCTTTTTATTTACATTAGGTGTTTATATCTTATTAAGATTTATTATTCAAAAACAAGCACTTCAAACAAATACTAAACGTATACCTGGCAAACAACTGATTCCATTAGGACTATTCGCAGGCTTTGTTGATTCAACAGGTGGTGGTGGCTGGGGACCGATTACGACACCCGTACTTCTTGCACGCGGCAATGAAGCTCGTAAAGTCATCGGTTCCGTTGACACAAGTGAATTCCCTGTATCATTAGCAGCAACCATTGGATTTTTCATTTCACTTGGCTGGGAACAAATCAGCTGGGTTTGGGTATTTTCGCTTATGCTCGGTGGCATTGTTGCAGCTCCAATTGCTGCATGGTTAGTACGAATTGTACCATCTCATTTACTTGGTGTACTTGTTGGTGGACTTATTATTTTCACAAACATTCGTACATTACTCACATCGTTTAAAGTGGATCCAACCATTATTACGCTTTCTTATATTGCGGTAGGTCTCGTCGTTGTGATCGCTCTTATCTTTTCTGTTCGAAGTCATTCTCAACTTACAAAACAAAATGTTGTATATCAGAATCAAAAACAAGTTTCGCCTTAAACTTACAAAACCTATACTTTAGAAACATATAAGAAATTAAGGTAAGCAAATACTCTGTAATATAAAAGACAGATGATTATGCATAAGCTTTTTAAAATCAATATCTTATATATAATGTTGCACACTATATTAAAAAGGTACATCACTCCATATATTTAGTGGTGTACTTTTTTGTTTGATAAGACCTCTACATAACCTCATTTACTACAACAGCAACACAAAGTTTTACAATCAATATGCATTATTGAACACATAACGACCAAGCTCTCCTAGCGCTAGGAGAGCTTGGTTAGGTTTTGTTATTATGATCCAAAGTTATTACTACATTTCCCTTTTTGTGTCCTTTTTCTACATATCTATGAGCCTCGGGAATTTGTTCCAGCGGATAGCGTCTATCTATGACCGATTTTATCTTCTCTGTCTCAATAAGCTCTTTGAGGAAAATGAAATCTTCAGTACGTACCTTTGCCATTCCCCCTTCAACTGACACGTATGTCCCGTTCGAAGTTAGTGCTTTCTTGCAATTAGATTTCGAGTTTTTCCCAACTGCATCAAAGATGATATCATAAAGCTCTCCTCTTTTCGTAAAATCTTCTTTAGTGTAATCAAATACCTTATCAGCTCCCAAAGATTTCACCAATTCTAAATTTGTGGTACCGCATACCCCGGTAACTTCTGCCCCAAAGTATTTGGCAAGCTGTACCGCGGAAGTCCCTACCGCTCCAGAAGCTCCATAGATAAGAACTTTTTGCCCGTTCTGGATATTTCCTTTTCTAAGAAAATGCAATGCTGAAGTTCCCCCAAATGGAACGGCAGCGGCTTCCTCATAAGTCACATTGTCCGGTTTTATTGCCACCAATCCTTCTTCAGGTAGACATGTGTACTCAGCATAAGCACCAACACTCATCCCAGTTAATGCAAAAACTTGCTCACCTTTCTTGAATTGCGTTACATTTTTGCCTATTGCTTCGATTTCTCCGGCTAATTCCACCCCCAATATAGGCTTTCTTGGTTTTCTGAGACCTAAGATTATTCGCATGGGGATCCAGTACAAAATAGGACTATTGAAACTTCGAATTCTACAGTCTCCAGATGTTACTGTTGTCGCATGAATTTTTACCAATACTTCATTGTCCTTGGGAGTAGGTTTTTCTACCTCTTTGAGTTGAAGAACATCGGGTGATCCGTATTTTGTACATACAATTGCTTTCATAACGATTCTCCTTAATTTTTTAAATTTAATCATTTTCATCTCATAATATTTAATCTTTTTTCAAAACATGCTCTTTTCTGCTGTTCTTTTATCAAGGTTATTAAGGTTAATTGGATCAAACTTTATTTCAAAGCTACATTTGAAAAATAATAAAATCGTTTAAAAACAATAAAGTTCTTTAAAAATGAAGTGCCAAAATGAAACAAATGTGGTGTCTGTTCCATTAAAAAATGTATTAGACTGAACTTTATCGATGCAATCATATTCTTCCTTCTATTCTCACCTTATCTCATAAAACAAAGATTTAGATTCACCATTATATGTCATGAATAGATAATGGATTTTATTAAAATAAAGTATTAGACTAAATAGCAGATATGCGATTTTTATATGGGAAATAAGGACAATTCTGAGAAAGCATACTTAATAAAACAAGTATGTATACATTCTTGCATAAAGCTTTCAAAGAGAAAAAGACTTAATCCTTGAAGAATAGGGGATTATCCTCTTTGTTTACTACGTATAATAGTAACTAACTCTACATATGGTATTCATAAAGTAGTATTATATTTTTCCAATTAAAACGAATACTACTATTCAACCATCTATAATTCCCATATAATTGAAATACACTGTGTATAGAGGTGAAATTATGGATTCTTCTTCGTTTTATTCTATTGTGATCATAAGTGCTGCGTTGGTCTTATGGCGTAGAACTAGGGCAATGTATCGTCCTATTAAAGGCAACGGAACTCGTCTTCTCTTACCCATACTATTTTTGTTATTGCCCTGCATTCTCATCATCTTAAATCCAAAAGCACATGCCGCTAGCTGGGAATGGATTTGTGCAGTTATCTTTGGGTTCCTTTTGTCAATTCCACTTATTTGGACCACTAACTATGAACTCCGATCCGATCAGCATATTTATGCTGTAAGAAACAAGAGCTTTATCATTGCCTTCCTCATCGTATTTATTATCCGATTTTTTCTTCGTGATTATTTAAAATGGCTAGGTCCAGAAACAGAAGCAGCACTATTTATGACTGTGGTGCTGGGATATATCTTACCTTGGAGAATTATCTCTTTCATCAAATTTCGTCAACTATACAAAAGTCGAATCCAAACTAACGACAACATTGACTTCCGATAACACTGATTATGTGAATGGAAAGCCCCTTCAGAATTCTGAAGGGGCTTTTAAAGGTTTTGTGATACATTGTTTTTTTCATTTACATATTTTTAATATTTCATAGAAATTATACTTCAAATTCACCAATTTCCTTCCCTATATTGTTAACATATCGTTCCTATGGAAGACATCATGTAAAATAATGTCGAATTTAATTTTCTGAATTTTCTCTTAATTCAGAAGGGTTTTTCATGTTTTTTTGCGAAATATTTGTATAACAGTTTTTTTCTTCGATTCTTTTTTTAAAATTTTTACATAATACTAGGTTCGGGTGGAGTTTTGAAAACGTTTCCTATACAATAACCGATCTTTTTTGATCTTTTCCTACAAAATACCTTGCAATATTTTCAGAAAATCATTACAATTGCCATATATTAAAAATCATAGCAATAAACAAATCCTCATCAATCCGATGAGGTAGAGGTTGCGGCTTTTAATAGTAGAACGGCTGAGACACAGAGAATGTCAATGAACCCGTTTGAAAGGAAAAGTTGCCGAAGTTTGTATTTCTTCTCTGGAAGTATGGGCTGGGGCTGTCTCCAAACAGGAACAGAACTGTCACGTTTACAAATTACCGTGTAAACGTGGGGTGCTATCTTAACGGAAGGGTATGATGGGGTGGTTATTTGTGAAACGTTCCGCCAAAATTCCTTTGGTGGTTTTTTGTATTTATCTCCCCCGCTCCTTCCTATCTTACAAGAAAAGGAGTGTTGAACATGAATAGCGCAACAAATCAAGCTACCTCTACAAATCAATCCGCACAAGGACAAGGTGAACTACGGCGCGGATTGAAATCTCGCCATCTTACAATGATTTCTCTCGGCGGTACAATTGGTACCGGACTATTTCTTGCCAGCGGTGGTGTCATTCACACTGCAGGACCTGGTGGTGCTCTCATAGCATACGCCGCAATTGGAATTATGGTCTACTTTTTAATGACAAGCTTAGCTGAATTAGCTGCTTACATGCCTGTTGCAGGCTCATTTAGCACATATGCAACAAAATTTGTCGATCCATCACTTGGATTTGCACTTGGGTGGAACTATTGGTACAACTGGGCCATTACAATTGCCGCTGAACTTGCAGCTGTAACATTAATTATGAAGTTTTGGTTTCCAAATACTCCTTCTTTACTTTGGAGTGGCATTTGTTTAGTCATTATGTTTCTTTTAAATTATTTATCTGTAAAAGGCTTTGGAGAAGCAGAATACTGGTTTGCACTCGTTAAAGTGGCAACTGTTATTATCTTTTTAATTGTTGGATTTATGATGATCTTTGGCATTATGGGCGGTGAACCTGTCGGTTTTGAAAACTTCACAATTGCTGATGCACCATTTAACGGTGGTTTCATGGCAATCGTAGGTGTATTTATGGCAGCTGGATTTTCATTCCAAGGAACTGAATTATTAGGTGTCGCAGCCGGTGAAACAGAAGATCCAGAACGTAGTATTCCAAAAGCAATTCGCTCGATCTTTTGGCGTATTCTTTTATTCTATATCTTCGCAATTCTTGTAATCGGTCTATTAATTCCATATACAAATGAAAGTCTTGCAGCAAGTGATGTAACGGTAAGTCCATTCACACTTGTATTTGAAAAAGCAGGTATTGCATTTGCCGCATCGGTTATGAACGCTGTTATTTTAACTGCTGTTCTCTCTGCTGGTAACTCTGGCATGTATGCTTCCGCTCGTATGCTTTGGAATTTAGCTCGTGAAGGTAAAGCACCGAAATTCTTAGGAAAATTAAACAGCCGCGGTGTACCTGTTAACGCATTAATTGCGACGGCATTAGTTGGCTGTGTTGCTTTCCTAGCTTCTTTATTCGGTGACGGTGTTGTATATATTTGGCTACTAAATGCTTCTGGAATGTCAGGCTTTATCGCATGGATCGGAATTGCAATCAGTCATTATCGTTTCCGAAAAGCATATATCGCACAAGGAAAAGATTTAAAAGATTTACCTTACAAAGCTAAATGGTTCCCATTTGGCCCTATCTTCGCCTTTGTACTTTGCTCCATTGTTATCCTAGGACAAAACTACGGAGCGTTTATAGGAGAATCCATTGATTGGAACGGTGTACTTGTTTCTTATATTGGTTTACCACTCTTCCTAGTCGTTTGGTTAGGTTACAAATTTAAAAATAAAACAAAAGTGATTCCGCTTGATAAATGTGAACTAAAAGAATAAAATCCTATCAATTTTTCATTATAAACTCATAAAGAATAAAGGTAAGGGACCCTATTAGCTATGTTTAATAGAGTCCCTTACCTTTTTATTTCTTGTATCTATTAGCTAACCATTTTGAGTTATGTATTCCCATTAGCTCGATAATGATGAAGTCTCCTCCATTTAAAGAAAAAGTCCAAAACTTAGACACGGAAGTTCAAGAGTTTGAAGGAATGCATTCTTTCTGCATAACAAAAGATATATTTTTGAATATACAAAAAAGCTAGTATGAAACTAGCTTTTTCTTTTTTACTTCTTGTAAGTAAAATTATGTTAGCAAAAGAAAAATTCTCAACTTAGGTCTTCTTTTGTCATTCACTATTTACCAAGCTAAGTTTTTATGAAGCATTTACATCTAGAATAACTGCCATTTCTTTCCCAAACCGGTCCCCTTTGTCTACAAATCCTAAACTTGCGTACAAAGCCTGTGCTCCCTGATTTTCTGGATGATAGCCCACAACAATTCTCTTGCAATTCGGTAATTTAGACATGTTTTTAATTATCAACTGCGTTGCAATTTTTCCTATTCCTTGCTTTTGGTAATCTTTATCAACCATTATTCTATAAATCCAGTAACCATCTAATTCTTCTTCAAGTGTATTAAACATTAAAAACCCAACTGCCTTGCCCCCCAAATGTATAGCAAAAGGCTTCAATGATGGCTCAAATTTAGACTGTGCAATTGATACTGCATTAGATTCTATGTGCTTGATCTGTTCTTCAGAAACCTGTAAGTTACAACACTCATACCAGTTTTCTGCATTTAGTTCTACAAGTTCAATTTTGATATTAGTCATGGACTTCCCCTTCTCTTCTGCTTTATTGGATATTACGCTCTCCATCTTTTTTTCGTCTTTTTTCTTTCTTTTCCTGCATAGTTTCTCACTTCTAAACAAAAAATAACGTTGGAGGTATACAAAATGCAACAAAAAATTAAACAGGATCGCTCCAAATCAAGTCTTGGTTCTTCACAAGTCGAAAGTCAAGGAATTACTACACAAGAAGCAGGTTCCATTAAAGTACCTTCATCAAATAAGAAACAAAAACGCAGTTAATCATAATTTTTTAACGCAATTTATACAATTGGTCCATGTATTAGAAT
This sequence comes from Bacillus sp. DX4.1, assembly GCF_030348195.1. Classification (NCBI taxonomy): domain Bacteria; kingdom Bacillati; phylum Bacillota; class Bacilli; order Caryophanales; family Bacillaceae; genus Bacillus; species Bacillus sp. DX4.1. The sequence goes on from NZ_JAUCFT010000008.1 coordinate 2,863,605, forward strand.
TATGTTTGATATATGGATTATTTGTATGAGTTTTATTAGAAAAAGAGCTCCTTTTATTTAAAAGAAGCTCTTTTTCTATATTTGTTCAGGGTATAACCAATTTGGTAATAGCACACATGATGAAGCATGTTAGGAACTTCAAGATAAATTATACTAGATTTCCATACATATTTTCATGCAATTTTGCATGAGGACATAAAGAAATATGGTATATACAATGGTTGACTGAGTAGAGATGTATAAAAAGATGTATAGAAGATAGAAAGAGCTCTGGGGATCAGGACTCTTCGTGTATTTTTTGCTGATAGATTAGTATGTTTTAAAAATCTTTTTTCCAGTTAATCTAAAAAGAAGATAGTTCATACTCAAATATGTCATGCCAAACAGTATATTGAACTACCCCCACCTACCTCTACACGAGCTTGAGGTGGGGGATTCTACTGTTTCTGCCCTAACAAAAACACTTCCTCTCGTTCAACAAAGAGGATACAACGATATAGAAATTCGGTAGTGTCCTTATGCAAGACGACCTCTTTCTATCCTCCGAGGAAAATAGAACAGGTACAGCTACTTTCTTCCTATATCGAGGCGAAGAACACCCTGTCATTCATCCAGTTCCTAGACCTGTTATCTGCTCTGGTGACAAGCGTAAGAGACTGGGACAAGGGATTCTTTTTTCATGATGCAAACAGTTTTGCTAGTTTTTTCTTTTCACTTTCAAATAAGTCTAATCGTTCTATTTGTAAGGCTTCTTTCGGCTGATTCACATGGTATAACTGATAGAAATGATGGGTCCGAATATCCAATCGATTGTTTAATTGATGCCAATGGGTCCAGTGGTGTGCTTCTTTCTTTGGAATATAAGGCTGAAGCACCTGAGGTACTTTTTCTTTATACCCTAATCCACGACGCCCAATCGTAAAAGCCGCAGATTGATGAATAGAAATGCCAAGTTTCCGCATATATTTCATCTTCCCTGAAATCGAAGTGTAAGCTGAATTAACTTGAAAGACAGCCACGCCCATTTTATCCGCACAACCCAAAATCGCGCTTGTCATCTTCTTATAAGCGAACATACTCTTCATTCGATTCACTCGCTTATTTCCGTATCGATCACCTGCCCTTGATTGCGTGGTATCTAACTTTTCTATTACAATCGGCTTGTTATACCGATACGCGAGATCAACTAAGCGAATGACTTCCGCTTCGATTATCTTTGTGATTTGTCCAGTTGATTTACCCATAATAGAAAAACGGAGGGAACCACTTCCTTTGTAATTCCCATCCTTTGTTACATTCGCCCAAGCAAAATGATCTAGATTGCAATCCACACCAATTACACCATCCGATTTACTATAATTTGTGTGAGGGTGTTCCGGTACATCGATTAAGCCTTTCACAATATAATACTCCCCATAGTCTTCCACAGACCACGCAATCGGTTTGCCATGTTTTTTCCTATTCTTACAATGTAATTGGTTTTTAATCACTTCCTCAATGATTTCTTGTCCATACGGGAATGTGACAGCTGGAAACATAAGCAGTTTTCCTGTACTTGTCGTCATCCACAATTCCTGCTTCTCAAGCATATACTGAAACACAAAATTTCCGTGTTTGGCATCTTTACGGCCAGATAGAATGAGTTGTTTATTTCGAGCACAGGAAAATAATGTTTTCCATTTGTCATGGTTACGTATAAACTCATCGATTGTAAATTGAGACCGAAATAGTTTTTCACTCCCAAACACCGCGCTCGGAATATGCGTTTGGTACGATTCAAGCTTCTGCTTTAAACGGTATTGCCTGTGAGTCAAACGACCGATTTTTGCTTGAATCCTTTTGATTTGAACATCTAAGTACTGGTGTTCAAACAGATATTCATTCAGCCAAATGAATGTGTCCTCTTTACGAGACAAGGAGATAATATTATTGTTCTTCGAAAAGCGGGAGTTTTTGGGAAACGTAATCTTTCCTCTCACACAACCTTGTTTGATTTTACGAAGCTTTGTCAGTTTTGTACGTTCTTGCTTCAACTTCTTTTTGATTTTCTTGAGCTTCTCTTGTGTTTGTTTCTCATATATCTTCTGCAACTCTATTAAACCTGTAAACAACGCCTTTGCTTCTTGCACCGCACTGTTTGCATAGTAATCATTCAATTGATATTTCCGCTTGAGAACAAGATAAAGACTATCTGTATGCATCTTACGGCTCCAACGTTTTTCCCGAACAATCGTTTGAAATGCAAAGCGTTTCGCCCGATTAAATGTTTTCATTGTCTTTGTCAATGTATCTACCATTTCATACGATACATCCCTTTTATAGATCCGTTTCGAAAAATACGCTTTCTTCACCTGTTCTCACCTCATTTTGTTTGATAAGACAATTATACAACAAAACAGAACGTATGTTCTACAAAAAGATGGTTTTCTTTAAAAAAAGAAAAAACCGATTCATCCCCCACCTTTACTTCGTTTAGAGGAGGGGGTCTTCTCGGTTGAAATGATAAAAAATGCTCCTTACCTTTGGTAAGAAGCATTTAAGAGGCAAACGAATATGTAAGTCGCGACCCTACAGTATATAACTATGTTTTACGATACATACTTATGCTTTGTTTACTTGAGAAACTCACGTGTTTATCACCTTCTAAAATGCCATACTTCTATTTAAATCTAGTAAGAATGTTAATCCATGATGTACTATATAAATACAAATTAAAAAACCGACATAAAACCCTTCTTTTTAAGTGGGAGAGAGCATCCGGCCATGCATAGAAGCGGTCAGATCCTTTTCCTGCCCCATAAGTTTCTCATTATAAGCGTATTCCGAAGTAAACCCGCTGTAAATCTCATCATCCTCCATGAAAACATTTGCCACTGTGTCCACGGTCCTTGTCCTAAAAATATATTAGACACAAGTGCTGCGGTAGCTCCAATGATAAAGCCTGTCTCACTTCCGAAAACAATAGCTGAAACAATAATTACAAACGAAGTTGGTTGTACACTTGGAATAATTGAAAATGGAAAATGGAACACGGCTAACTGCTGCTAAAACAGCAACAATAACGATTTCACGTGAAACAAATACTTTTTTTCAAATCGAATATAGAATGGTAACATAATGACGATTAGCATAAACTACACCAAATATAAAATTTATCCGTTTGACTACATCCAACAAGCAATCCGAATGAAAGGACAAATGAGATCAACCATTTCATCATACTCATATGTTTCTCACCTTTCTTAATAAAATTAGGAGCAAATCATTGCTCCTAATTTTTGTTAAGCTACTTTTCGTCTCCATAAAACATATGCTGAAGCAATGCATAATACACCCATTCCTACTGGCATAGCATCATCCCAACCTGACGCTCCTGTTTTAGGTAATTGACCATTTTCCGCAGTTTTTTCACTATTTACTGTTTTTTCTTTTACTACAACACGAGATGTTTCATCTTTCGATTGCTTTTGCTGCTTTTCTATAACTTTTACGTCATCTACTATTGGCTGCTTCGGTTCTATAACCGGTTTTGTTTCATTTTCAGTTAAAATGTTCGTCCAATCGTAAATGGAACCGTTCCCGTTTACATAGTCTTTATATTGTATAAGAGCTAATAGGGCTTGTTCAGTTGCCATACTATTACCTTCTTTTTCGTTTGACAACCATTTGAATTCACCATTTGCTAATTGATAGGATATTAAATTTTGAACAGCATTATAATTATTTTTAATAAATGCATTGCTCGTTGGATTGATTCCTGCTGCAGCTAGACCAATAATAGCTTGCGAGACACTATTGGAATTTTCTTTACCGTCAGCTAAAAATCCACCTGTTTTCGTTTGTTTTTTTGATAAAAATTGTACTGCTTTTCCAATGGATTTCTTAACTTCTGGTTGCTGTTTATATGGCGCTAATGCCGATAAAACCCTACCTGTTACATCAATACTACTAGCGTCCTTTTTACTGCTCTGAACATCGTAAGTCCAACCACCATCTGTATGTTGAGAAGTTAAAATTGTTTTTACTAATGTATCACGATTCCATTTTGCATCTACTGGTACTTCATATTTTTTTGTATCAAGTGCAATAAGACTAAATGTATAACCTATAATAGAATCTAATTTTTCAGATTGATAAAGTCTTTCAATTAAATTCTCCCCTGCAACATTCTTTGGGTTACCATTAACTGCTGTAACCGCTAAAATTGTTCGTGCTACATCGGTAGAATTGAATCGATTTATACGCTTTTCTACTTTTTGTGTTAAAGACTGTAAATAGCTTATTTTTACCTCTGTTGGTATACTTTGCTCTGAACGTGCAAGTGCAATTGCAACCCCATCACTATCCACTCCGTCTTTCAGCATCTTTTGAGAAGCTTTTTGAATCGCACGATCTACTTGTTTCATTAGTAATTCATTTTTTATTGGTTTTTGTGGTTTTTGCTCATTTGGCTTTTGCCCATCTGGCTTTTGTTCATCTGGCTTTTGTTCATCTGGTTTTTGCTCATCTGGCTTTTGCTCATCTGGCTTTTGCTCATCTGGTTGTTTCTTACAAGTTCCTATCTTATCAAGTACTTGTTGAAGTGTTTCCTGACTCATTTTGCTCCAGTCTACAACAAAACGAAATGCAACAACATCTCCAGCTTCTAATTTATAACTATCTGCTCCAACCATTGCCGCTTTATCATTTACATCATAAGTCCATCCACTTGTTTCACCAGCCATTAAACCAGCAATGCCCTTTATGTACATACCATATTTCGTATTTTCGGCTGTTACTTTGCCACTCATGATTTTTTGCAATAAACTATAGGCTGTTTCCCCATCTTTAATTGACACTTCTTTTGGACATAAAATGATTCCTTTTTGCGACTCCCCAATAATCGCAAGTGTTGCTGTTTTCCCTTCAGCAAACGCAATATGTACAGTATTTGTGAAAGAAACAAATACTAACGTAAACGCCATTAATGACGTAAGCAGGCACTTTTTCATCGTCCCCATCTTCATCCGTTCCTCCCTTTGCAAAAAACTTACATAAAAAAAGCCCTCTAAGGGCGTGCAAAAGTACTCTCCACTTGAAAGTGCAAAACAAAATGCACAACACCTCCTATCCTCGTAGGTGATGGTTGTATTTGCATAGGAAAGGTAACCTGACTTATGAATGATTTATCCCGCATTAACGGACAGTACGACCCCCACCCCAAGATTCTAAAAAATTCAAGGAAGATATGTGGAGGTTAAAGAACCCCCCATTGATAAAAGTCTTACTTTATTGTTACATCATTCACTTACAGTGGCGGGACCGCATTGGATTTTCACCAATTTCCCCTCTTAAGTAATCAATAAATACTATACACCTATACAATTATTAACATTATGAATTTCTGTATTATTTTACTATTGACGTAGCTTTTTGTCTATGTTTTATCTGATTTATTTTCCAAGAATATTATAGAGTAAATGCTATATAAATCCATTTTGATTTTTCGACATATAGCCGCGGCTATGAATAACAAAAGGTGACCTGCACTCGTTTTCTCTCTTTGTTTTCACTATGTCTGGGCAGGAAAAGGATCTGACCGCTTCTATGCATGGCCGGATGCTCTCTCCCACCTAAAAAGAAGGGGGTTATGTCGGTTTTTTAATTTGTATTTATTTATATAGTAATAGACTTTTATTGAATATATTTCACTCTTTCATATGAATTGGCTCATCACATACAATTACCCCGTCTTCATCGGCATACACATAGTGATCTGAAACCCAAGAAATTTCACCAAAGAACAAAGGTATTTTTCTTTCCCCTCTCCCTTCTTTCACACTTCTTTTCGGCATCGTCCCAATCGCTAAAATACCTATATCAATATTACGAAGCTCTGCACTATCACGAACACAACCATACACAATAATTCCCGCTAAATTCCGTTCCTTTGCAATGTTTGCTAAATTATCCCCAAGCAAAGCACAATTCGTAGAACCTTCACCATCCACCACTAGTACTGTTCCCTCCGGTGAAGTTTGTAATGCTTGTTTCACTAGCACGTTATCATCTTTCACTTTAACTGTTGCAATCTTCCCGTGAAACTGATCTTTCTTTCCATAAGACTGAAAGATCGGACGGCATACTTGTACCTTATTTTCAAATGCATCACAAAGATCCGTTGTTCGCCACATCTTCTTTCCTCTTTTCTTTTTTCGATATATGTTACGTATTCTTGTACTTTCGCCATTCCCCTGTCTTATTTTGCAAAATTTTATATACTATAAGAAGAATATATATAAGGAAGTGTAGCTTATGAGCAGTAAAACAAACGTTTATCGCCTATTAAATATAGCATAAAACCCCATATACTGAACAAACGGCTCAATTATATAAATCCATTTTGATTTTTCGACATATAAGCCGCGGCTATGGATAACAAAAGGTGACCTGCACTTGGTTTCTCTCTTTGTTTTCACTTGGCATGGGGCGGGAAAAGGATCTGACCGCTTCTATGCATGACCGGATACTCTCTCCCACCTAAAAAGAAGGGTTTTATCTCGGTTTTTTAATTTGTATTTATCTATTCCATAGACATGTTAGCAAGTTCGTTTGCAAACTTGTTGATTTCCGTACTTCTTCCTATATATAGGAAAAAACTCTTCATACTTTTAAATTTTCTTCATTAAGCTTCCTATTGTATATCTAGAGATACATGAGAGGGTATTTAGATAAAATCCGCCCTGCCGATTAGTCAGCAGGGCGGATTCTGATAAGCTATTTTATTAAATCAGCAAAGTTTGCTTTCGTTGTCTGGATTAAATTTTCAACCTTTAGTTCAATTTGCACACCAATTTTTCCCCCGCTGACTATAATTGTTTCTAATGATCGAGCGTTTGTATCTATAAAAGTTGGAAATAATTTTTTCATCCCAACTGGTGAGCATCCACCACGAACATATCCGGAAACTTTTGTAATATCCTTCACCGGAATCATTTCCACCTTCTTTTCACCAGCAGCCTTAGCAGCTGTCTTCAAATTGAGTTCTGCTTCTACTGGAATAACGAACACATAATATGCCTTGCTAGACCCTTGAGAAATAAGTGTTTTGTACACTTCCCTTGTCTCTCTTCCGATTTTTTGGGCAACAGAAATTCCATCGATTTTTCCATCCTCTGGATTATATGACATCATGGAATATTCTATTTTTTCTTTGTCTAATATCCGCATTGCATTTGTTTTATCCTTTTTCATATTATCCTCCTATTAATGCTTCAACAAAAATCCACAGCATTACACCTGATAAATTTATTTATTTTTATTATACAACTTTGTCATTATATACGAATGAATAACTTTCAATGGATTCTGTATAATTTCTGCTAACCGTGATCCATCGATTAATTGAACATTTAAATGAGACAAGCATATATTATCGTATAGGGTTCCCCACTCATAGAAACCCACCGTACAAGGAGCACTTTTATACAGTGCTCTTTTTCGGCATGTAGAATTTAGATACCAAATAACGTTTTTGTTAACTACCTCTACTTTTACGCATTAAATTCGTTTGTTTTGCAATGGACAATCTAATTTTTGTCCTTATTTAGAATAGGATAATCCGTAATCTTCAATTTTGGAGGGATAAAATTTGAGACCATATTCAGGATATCCCTATAGTACTATCCATTTATGTACTGATATGTGCGGCCATTGCTTTCTTCTCCCACCATCAGCAAAAGACGCTTGTCTTTCAGCTTGTATGAAAAAATGTTTTATGCAGCAATTTTATCATCATCCTCATATCTGGAGATAGTCTTATTAAAAAGTACAGAAACAAATTGTTCCTGTACTTTTATTATTTTTGATCGTCATTTATCCCAATTCATGCTTATAATATGCTTACTTTTTTCATACCGGGTAGACATAACATCACTTATCGGTAGAAATTTTTTTATACAAAAAAAGCTAATCATCTAATTCTATTCCATAAATGATTAGCTTTTTGCTTTTTTAACGATAACATATTTATTCTATTTTTAGTTGTTTCAACAGCTCTTTAATCTCCACTAATTCACTTTCTATATGGTGTAAACGACTTTGCATATTGTCAATCTCTTGCTCTGCTTTATAATTAATCGCAAAATCAATAACTGATTCATGTTTGTCACGTACAGCTTGACGGTTTTGACTCATCATAATAACGGGTGCTTGAAATGCAGCTATAAATGATAAACATAAGTTCAATAAAATAAACGGTGGGCTGTCAAAGTGTGCTCCTTTTGTGATAAGTAGACTATTCCAAATAATCCATCCAACAAGAAAACATGCAAACCAAACAATAAATCGCCAGCTACCTCCAAATTGTGCAATTCTATCAGCTAACCGATCTGCCCACTTTGTTCGTTGTATATATTCACTATCAAGTTGATGAAGAATTTCTGATTCATAGCGATTTACAAGTCGATCAATACGTGTTAAACTTTCTTGATTTAAATCAATGTCAAAACCTTGGATTTTCACATTTTTTTGTTTTTTCTCTTTTAAATTCTTCCAATTTTTTTGTACCATTGTACAAACCTCCTCTCGTATAGAGGAAGTCATTTTCCCAAAGTTATATAAGGCGGCAACTATTTTTACGTAGTAATCCACCGCAAATTTTCAGTTGTATGACTTCCTCTGATGTGGGCGCTATGTCCGACTCTCCTATACTTGGATTACTCATAAAACAGTTCCACCTCTCTTTTTTACTAATCATTGTATGCTAGCTTATCTCTTTTGACTATGCGATTAAGCAGTATTTTATTAAAATCACCCAGACTATCAAAAATTCATATGAAAGTTTATATAATCCATCATTATCAGAAGTGAAAAATTGTAATTTTCATAACAGCAAAATTACAACTAGACTTACACAACATAATTCAGATCATAATGAAGGAGTGATTGAAGTGAAAGGACATAGAAAAAGAGGATTACAAATTTTCATTAATGGCGCAAATTTAATTCAAGTGAGTAATGCCACTCCCCCTTTCCATTACATTATAAAAGCTGATTGTTGTTATAAGAACTTTACAATTATTATGTCACTGACAGTAAAAAGATTGATAATTCAAACTTAATTTAGTATACTTTAAAAAAACCTAAAGGAGAGATCTCTTATGTTCAGACAAAACACTTCTTTCCAACTTCATCATCATACATAAAGCCGTGTATTCCGAAGAATTTTTTCTTCGTGGGTACAGGGCTATTCCTGTTGACCCACGAAGAAATTATAAAGCTATGTGGGTATTTTTATACCTGCATAGCTTTTTTATTTAAAAAAAGGAGTGATTATAATGAATGTACGCAATGTAAAAGGAACAAAAGATTATTTACCTGAAGAACAATTGTTGAGAAACCAAATTAAACGGGCTTGCGAGGAAACATTTGAAGCATATGGCTGTAAACCGCTAGAAACACCTATTTTAAATATGTATGAACTAATGTCTTATAAATATGGTGGTGGCGCTGAAATTTTAAAAGAAATGTATACACTTCGTGATCAAGGAAACCGTGAACTGGCGCTTCGATATGATTTGACAATTCCATTCGCAAAAGTAGTGGCTATGAATCCTGATATTCGCCTCCCATTTAAACGTTATGAAATTGGAAAAGTCTTTCGAGATGGTCCAATTAAACAAGGAAGATTTCGAGAGTTTATACAATGTGATGTCGATATCGTTGGCGTAGAATCCGTTATCGCTGAAGCGGAATTAATGGTGATGGCCTTTGACCTTTTTCAAAAATTAAACTTAGACGTTACGATTCAATATAATAATCGCAAGCTACTAACAGGTATTCTCAAAACCCTCAACATTCCGGACGACCAAACACAAGATGTAATTTTATCATTGGATAAGCTTGAAAAGATTGGTATCGATGGCGTACGAAAAGATTTACAAAATCGTAGTATTTCGGGTAATATCGTGACTACTATTTGTAATACAATTGAATCTTGCATGACGCTAAAACTCAATGAATTTGATCAAACGTTCTCAAATCTACTTGTTACAGAAGGTGTTGCAGAACTACAGCAACTAAAACAATATTTAATGTCCCTTGGTATAGCAGACAAGGCTACTTTTACCCCTTTCCTAGCAAGAGGACTGACAATGTATACAGGCACAATTTATGAAATCTTTTTAGCTGATGGGAGCATTACTTCAAGTATTGGTAGTGGAGGGCGTTATGATAATATAATTGAGGCCTTTCGCAAAGACGAAAAGTCCTATCCAACTGTAGGTATTTCTTTTGGTCTAGACGTTATTTACACCGCTCTTGTACAGAAGGAAGTTGAATCAGCTGCTGTCGATCTTTTTATCATTCCACTAGGTACAGAAGCTGATTGTTTACAAATTGCGCACAGCATACGAGCAAATGAAAATATGAAAGTAGAACTTGAACTTGCTGGACGTAAACTAAAACGCGCTCTTAATTATGCGAACAAAGAAAATATTTCTTATGTCCTTATAATTGGTGAAGAAGAAATAAATAATCAAACATTAGTTTTACGAAATATGAAAGAAGGAACTGAACAAAAAATCCCTCTTGCCTGTATTGAAAAAGGGACCTTAAAAGAATACTTATAGAATAGGCCGTCCTTACTCTGGACGGTTTTCTTTCCTCGATTGGGTATCTATATCTGTAAATTAGTTAACATAATAAAATTATGATATATATCATTGTGTTTTTCATCTAAATATCATTTTGGTTCGTTTCCTGTTAAAAATCGAACCCAACGCTGCCGAGATTTCATGTGTGCTCCGTCTGCGTATACATGCGCTTCCATTTTTAAGGATTATGGAATTCTGACTTTCTGTTACTCCTTGTACTATATAAATCCATTTTGATTTTTCGACATATAGCCGCGGCTATGGATAACAAAGGGTGACCTGCGCTCGTTTTCTCTCTTTGTTTTCACTATGTCTGGGCAGGAAAAGGATCTGACCGCTTCTATGCATGAATGGATGCTCTCTCCCACCTAAAAAGAAGGGGTTTATGTCAGTTTTTTAATTTGTATTTATATAAAATACTCTATTTAAAAATCAATTATTTTATGAAAGCTTATTTATAAGTTGATTTAAATCTTGCTTTGATTTTGTCGTTAACGATTTAATTCGTTTTACATCGATTTTTTGTTTCTCCGTTGCAACGATTAACGGATATATACTTTGCCCGATTGTTTTATAGTCAGTTGGATGTGCCGTTTCTAATTCTTTTTCTACTACATCCCATTTCTCATTAATTTGTTTTCCGAGCTTGTTTACCGTATCCAATTTTGGGTTAGCTGCTAATTGTTTATCTAAGCTTTCAATCAATTGGACAACTTCTTTCACATTTGTTTTCACATTCAACTTCTGTTTTGGAGTTGTTGCTGTTGTATCTTTATTCGATGTTTTCCCATTTGTAGTTTGATCCGTAGTTTTAGCATTTGTCTCTTTACTAGTTGCTTCCTTATCTGTCGTTCCTTTTGAACTCGTTTGGTCATTACCTGATTTTCCAGTAGTAGTTGTGTTTGTTTCTTTCCCCTCGTCTTTCGTCGTGCTCGTTTCGTCTGCACTCGTCGTTTTTGCATCCTCTTTCGCGTTTGTTTGTTCCTTTTTCATTTCTTTCCCCTGATCTGTCGAGGTGCTACAAGCTGTAATGGAGAGCATTGTGCCAATTGCTAATGAAGCAATCGTAATTTTTTTCATTTTCATAAAAAGCCTCCTATACTTACAAATTAAACCTCCCTAATACGATTCTATTTATTATTGAAAATTCCTTTTTACTCTATATAAATCCATTTTGATTTTTCGACATATAAGCCGCGGCTATGGATAACAAAAGGTGACCTGTACTCGTTTTCTCTCTTTGTTTTCACTATGTCTGGGGCAGGAAAAGGATCTGACCGCTTCTATGCATGGCCGAATGCTCTCTCCCACCTAAAAAGAAGGGTTTTATGTCGGTTTTTTAATTTGTATTTATATATATACTTTGTAATAAACTATAATTTTTATCAATAAAATCCACCATTTGAATGAATCACTTGCCCGGTTACCCACGCTGCCTCTTCACTTATTAAAAATGAAATGAGACGTGCTACATCCATTGGTTCTCCAATTCTACCAGCTGGAAACCTTCCAATAAGAGATTCCTGCACTTCTTTATTCATCCACCCTGTTTGTGTCGGTCCTGGATCAACTGCATTTACAGTGATCCTTTTTTTTGCTGCAGCCGGTGCTACTGAATTTGTAAATGCTTCAATTGCTCCTTTTGTTGCTACATATGCAAGTTCATCAGGCATCGGTCCTAACGATTGTCCGGAGGTAAGATTAATAATTCTACCACCCGTTTCCAACGTATGATTTTTGATAAATAATGCACTTAATAGCATTGGCGCACGTACATTGACCGTATAGTGTCGGTCTAGCTCTTCTACATCCAATTCATCATAATTTGTATTTGTCGAATAAGCTGCATTATTGACTAGAATAGATGGTTCACCTAAACGTTCTGAAACCATGTATAACAGACGGTTTGGTGCATATGACTGCGCTAAGTTCACTTCCGCCATTTCACATCGCACACCAAAATTTTCAATTTCTTTTTTTAATAAAAATGGTTCCTGGTCGTTCATCCCCCATGGCATTGCTTTATCATAACGAGGCCAGTATGTAAAAAAGATATCAATTCCTTTTTGAGCAAGTAGCTTGCTAACCGCTGCTCCAATTCCATCTAAACGTGTTGCTCCCGTAACAATTGCTATTCTCGTCACTCGCTTCTCCCCCTACACAATATAGTAAAAATTTCATCAGTGTTTTTCTCCATCCCATTGGTGATTAGTTACATCCATTGGGCTTAAACGGGATAAATCCTCTGCACAAATACAGAGGATTTATCATTTTATTTAATATTTGCTAAAATACGTTCCGCACCTAGTTGTAAACTGCGGGTTACAATTACATTTACTATCGTAAACGCAATTAAAAGAATGAAAAACATTCCCCACATACCAATGCCGAAGAAATAGTATAAAGCGAACACACCACCAACAATAATTAAATCTACTAAAATATTTGCCAGGAAATTCCATAAAGTTGTATAACGGCCTTTAAACAATTTTTGTTCTGTATCCCAATTAATATCAGCAGTTTGTGCATCCCAACGTGCACCAATTAAGTTGTTGAACCATAGGCCATTTGCACAAAGTAAAAACCATAGCAACATAAAGAGCGGAGAAACACCAGCAACAAAAATTAAAACAAGACCAAAAATAGCTAAAATCGTTATATTAATAGACCACGCTGTCAATACTTTTGCAAAAAATAGGTCTGCTGCTTTCACCGGTAAATAACGATTCACAAACCATGTACGTCCATCTCTAGAAAAAGATGTTGTTGCAATTACATTATTCCCCATTAAGAGTAGTCCTGCACAAAAGCCAATTCCAATTGCAAGACCAGTATATTCTGGATTTTCCACATAATTAGTCAGCCATTTTAAGTTGCCATTTTGCACAAAAATAACAAAGAACAACATGATTGGCATAATAAATGTTTGAACGATACAATTTAGAAAAAACTGAGGTGTTCGGAATAAAATACGAAACTCTTTTTTTACATATGCTTTTAAATGTGAACTTTGAATCGTTGCTTTATTAAAGTTCTCTGTTGAAATAACTTCCTTTTTCGCTGTGCTCGTTGAAAGACCAATTACCCCTTTTAAATATGTACGCTGCGAAACATAGAAAAATAATACGAAAAATGCGAAAGAAATCGCTGCAAAAATAAGAACATACAAAATTCCTTTCCACGATGCATGTTCTACTAACCCCATTGCTCCAAAATACGATGATGGAAAGTAATTTGTCATTTGAACCAAAAGTGATGATTGATTGTCTGTAAAATAATTTGCCATCATATCACCAGATGCGACACTTTTGTTTTTCCATTGAATGAATAGATTGATTCCGACGATAAAGAATAGGGAAAGCATCCCAATAAAGATATTGCTGCGATCTTTATTTTTAGCAATATTTGTGTAACGCATAATGACTGTCATTAAAAGTGACGCAAGCACAAGTGGAATGATTGGGAAAAATAAGTAAACAAGTAAGACATATAAATAGTATGTAATAAAGGCACCACTTTGCATGCCGTAAACAATAAAGATTGGAAGAATAACGAAAGACGCCATTACATATTGAGTAATTAATACAGTAATAAATTTTGCCGTAATAATATGTGATGGTTGTAATGGTAACGGTAATAACGTTTCAACATCATCGCTGTAGTAAAAAACGGTTAAAATTGTTGTAATGCTAATAACAAATACCCAAATACTCCCCACCGCTAACCCCATACCAATAATTATGCTTTCTTGGCCAATTGGCTTTAATCCATTGTACATTCCTAACGTAAGTGGACCGATAAACAGAAATCCACAAAATAAAAGTGCCAAAAACGAAAATACATACATCCAGCGTTTCTTTTTATCCGTTATAATGTCCGCATAATTTAATTTCAACAATACTTTTGTTAATATCCAAATTTTATTCATTACCTGTCATCTCCAAGAACATTTTTTCAAGAGATTCGTTTGATTTAAAATGATCTCTCATTTCATTTAAATTTCCTTGGAACTGCAGATTCCCTTTATTAATAATTGCAACGCGGTCACATAATTTTTCAGCCACTTCTAATACATGCGTGGAGAAAAATACAGTTTTTCCTTTATCCGCATGTTCCCGCATCATTTGTTTTAAGATAAATGCCGATTTAGGATCTAGCCCTGTCATTGGTTCATCTAAAATCCACACATCTGGATCATGAAGCAAAACACCAATAATAATAATTTTTTGTCTCATACCATGTGAATAACTTTGAATCTGATCAGACAAGGCATTATACAAATCAAATCGCTCTGCTAGCGTACGAATCTTCTCTTGTCTTACTGCGTTCGGAACTTCATATATATCTGCCATAAAATTCAAATATTCAATTCCTTTTAATCGCAAAAACATATCCGGGCTATCTGGAACATAGCCAAATGTTTTTTTTGCTTCCAACGGCTCTTTCGTAACATCTTTTCCATTGATTAAAATTGTTCCTTTATCGATGGAATGAACACCTGTTACCATTTTAATTGTTGTAGATTTCCCTGCACCATTTGGACCTAAAAAGCCAAAAATCTCTCCACTTGGTATCGTTAAACTCAAATCTTTTACAGCAAATGTAGTGCCATTATAACTTTTTGAAATATTCGAAATCTCGATCATATTATCCAACCTTTCCCTGTTTTACCAATAAACTATATTCCTATTATAACATAATTATATTTTTAGATTTTTAATTTTTTTCTGTTTTTTTTGCATTAGGATACTTTATAGTCAATTGTTAGACAGGGCATGAAATTCTAACACTTTCCAAAAAGATTGGGCGCATTCAGAAGAGAACATTTATAACGCAGCGCTTTTCTTCACTCAAACATATATTTCTTTAACCATTAAAATATATGTACAAACCTACACCGACAAACAAAATGACCGCTAACAGAAGATAAATCATAGTAAGCCTCGTAATATTCCCTTTCGTTGATCCACTATAATTTTCATCCGCACTCTTCCCGATCACAATTGTCCCAACAACTGTAACTGCTACGAGCAATAAAATTATGAATACCCACATTAGCATGATTTTTACTCCCCTCCCTTTTCCATCATTTTACAACATTTTCACTGTTTATAATGTATAAATAGTGTTGTTTTTCTGAATTTTAAGTGAATTAAATTGAAACACCTCTGAAGTAAGGTACTTTAACAAAAAGGATAAAAGACCATTAACCATTTAGAAAAAGGAAAATATAACCCTTCGTTGCAGCTTTCTCATGACATTGCGAAAGCATTGAACGCCTCCATTGAAGAAATATTTATTTTTGACGAAGCATGAATAACGTTCTAGATCACTTGGCTGTTCATTCACCTTCCCCCTTCTGTGCATTGCGCCATCCAGTTCTTTCGTGATATAACCTTTTTCGACCATATAATTTCAAATTATTTATCTTGCATTATGATTATGATACAAATAAAAATGGATATAAAAAAATCTAGATAGAAACAGATATATGACACAAAAAGTCATCTTCTCTTCCACCTAGATTTTTTAAATTGAATCTTATTTTCCTTCTAATAATAGCGTTTTAATAGCTACTAATTGTTCTTTTGTAAAACCGATTCCTTTTTCTGCATATACTTCTACAGAACCGTATGTTCGAGTGATTTCATCTAGTGCAGCTTGTAAATACTCAGCACGTGCTTCAAACATAGCACCTAAAATTGCTCTGCTCTCTTCATCTTTGAGCTTCGCTCCTAAAAAGGCCATCATTTTTTGATTTAACTTTTCACGAAATCCGTTACTTAATAAATAATCTTGCATCACTGTTTCTTCTGGTACACCAAGAACAAGTAACAATAAAGCAGATGCAAAACCTGTTCGGTCTTTCCCAGCTGTACAATGATTAACAAGTGGTAAATTCTCTGGATCTTGCGCAAGTTGTAAAAAGCGTACAAACGCTTCATTATCTGTCACAAAGTCTTTATTCATTTTCACTAAATATTCACCAGGTTTTCCAAGCATCGATACATCACCAATTTGGAAAAACTCATTTATATTTAAGTCTTTTGCTATATCTTGCATCACTGGTAAACAAACTTGGCGAACACCATTCATTTTTGGATTTGGTTTGTGCTTCACTTCAAAATCTGTTCGGTAATCACATACGAGTTTCAACCCTGATTGTTGTAAATAATGAATATCTTGTTCCGTTAATCCCGCTAATTCCTCAGAACGATACAGTTTGCCCCACTTCACTCTGCGGCCATCTGTTGTTTCGTAGCCACCTAAATCGCGGAAGTTAAATGCACCTTGCAAAGGTAATCGGCGCTCAGCTACCGTAATAGCTTGTCCGCTATTTGTTACTAATCGAAAATAAGGTCGCGCTTCACTGCTAGGATCCTCTATCGTACAAGACGATGCACCTGTTACTTTTATTAGAAATTGCCCCTTTTCCACAATATGTTCTGAAGAAGTGCCCCAATAGATATTTACTTCTTCTACTACGTCGTCCCATTGTATATGTAACATATTTTCATGATCCCGTTCTACTCTTGCCTGTAGCCAACCTCTTTGTTGCTCCATGACCTCACCAACACTTCCTCTATATAATCCTTACCAAACTCTATTGTATTATAATGATACCGCTCATGTCGTTACTATATTTATAACATTCCTTAGTCTATTTTCTAAGATTAAGAAAAGATTTCCTTTACTTTCGCAACCGTTGAACAAGGTGTGCCACGAAATATATAAGCGATTTGTTCTTCTCCTAAATCTTGATACACAACTGTTCCCCGCTGAGGATGTGTGTAAAATTCTAATCCATTCATCATTTGTACAGAACCATAATTTCTAACCCACGACGTGGTACGATAATAACTATGCTTAGAATGGCGACATACCCAAAGTGTATATAGCTGTTCTTTCAAATCCCAGTACACATACTGTATTTCATCACGCCCTAAACCGATCGATTCAAGTCGCCAAGACGAAGGAATTGTAATTGGTAAGGAAGAAAACTCTATTTCATTTGGTGAATACCAGTTACTGCACCGGCTTATTTCACCACCAATTGGTACTCTTGCTTGAAAGCTCAATGTGTGAAACGGCTTATTGACTTGTTGCTTTGCTTTCTCTAGTTCTAACGGCTGTAAGCCTTCCAGAAACTGTTCCATTTCTTGTTGTTGCACAAACCCTTCATCAATTGAAACTTCGACTTGCGTTTTCCACTTGGAAATGACATAGCTATCTTTCCCTTTATAATTAATACCTCTCCAATAAAAGAGTCCATTGTACTGAAAACATTCACCTTGTGCTTGATGAATACAGCTATCAGGAAATGTTGGCTCCATAATGTCTAGAAAAAACTCTTTTACCCGAAACGTTCCTGTCGGTGTGATAACTTGAAACCAAAGCGTTTCCCATTTTTCTCCTTCTTGACGATCTGAAATATTTTCAATATGCCACCCATCAAATAAGAAGACTGGATATAGCGAAATCATATGTTCAAACTTTTGTTTTAACATATATAGCCCCCTCCTTCTTGAATACTTCGTGGGTGTGTAGCATTTATCCTTGCACGAGAGGGATTGTCTTCGAATATATAGAATACTAGCAAATAAATTGTTATTAATGTACAGAGGAGGAGCATCTTTGGATATCATTACATTGCAACAACAATTGGAGCTCATTCAGCAAAACGACTATACACAAATGCATAACATTGATCTTAATGAGTTAAGTATACATATGCTTCAACATATCGGTACTACCAATGGTTATGTACGTGAAGAATTAATATATAATTGCTTGTCACATTTTATTCTTAATGAACTCCTTCCACAGGCTCAATTAGAAAAGTTATTAACAACATGCCTCGATGAAAACTATTTATTTTGTGAAATTAGCTCCCCAAATACGGATGGAGTTTTTACTCGTTCTTTTACAACATTATTAATCGCGTTAATTTTACAGTTCGATACCTCTCATTCTTTTTTATCTGTAGAAAAACTCCAAGAAATTAAAGAAAAACTTATTGACTATACAAACCGTGAAAGTGATTACCGAGGCTATGTAAAAGATAAAGGTTGGGCCCATAGTATCGCTCATGTATCCGACGCTTTTAATGAAATGATTCACAATCCAAAAATTCCACTTGAATGGTATGAAGAGATTGTTCATTGTATTTTAAATAAAATATTTATTTATTCGACTGTATATCACACCAATGAAGATGAACGTATTGTAACACCTCTAATTACTATGCTTTGTCGTGGGCTCCCGAAAGGACGGCTTTGTTATATTATTTGTACAAAAATGAAACGATTACCAAACTTTAAAAAGAGACTCGCTCTTTATGAGTATTGTAAACTATGTGCAAATGTCAAAACATTTTTACGAACTCTATTTTTTAGAACCAAAAGTGACCCCACCCTTTCATCTGTAGCAACCCAAACAGCTAAAATGTTGAACGAATTACCAAAATACTACTAATATGAAAGAATTACTTGATAAAAAACCGATTCGTACTCGAAGCGATTGAGGCTCATCGTTAGGATTATCCGATTAAGATGACATTTATCCTGTTATTCACTTATTTTAAAATGCTCTTTAATGATTCAAAATTACAGGTTTCTGCCCTATAATTTAATAAATATAAAGGTTGTTTTTTTAAATATGAAAAATACATTTTTAAGATAAACAGAAACACCTCCATATATTCGCATTTAATTAAATACGAATATATGGAGGTGTTTTTTCTTGTCTTATTCTATTGAGTCACTCTCTATATTTCTCTACTCCACTTAGATTCTTTTCTTGAATTTCTTCAAAAGGTTCTTCAGTTGGATCTGGTTCATCTTCATTCAATTATTAAGGCATTGCCTAGATATCTGTGAGTTTACCGCAAAATGTATTTGGTAAAAGAGTTACTTTAGTAAAAATGTGCAAGATTATGTGCTGTGATTCATCAAAGATATCGTTAGGAATGTTTCAAATCCACAAAAATTAGTTTTCTATATATATTTATAATCCAGGCAACAAAAGAATTAAATAAATATGTAGTATTGTCAATAGCTATACTAGTTAAGATTCCTATGAAGGCACTTCCTATTATATCAAATGGATAATGATGCCCTAGCCAAATACGTGAGAAACCTGTCAAAATTGCAAAAAACCACATAATTGAGCCAAATAAACGTTCGCGAAGTAAGACGGAAGTCGCTAAAGCAAACGCCGCTGTTGTATGTTTACTGGGAAATGAAGAATTATTCTTTGATGGGATAAGTAAACGTACACGATGTATAACAAACGGACGAGGCTTAAAGTAAAAAAGCTGGATAAAACGGTTTATACATAAAGCGAATCCTACTGATACCCCTGCAAATAAAATAATTTTTTTGTAGGAATTGTTTCTAAACCACATTAAGACTAATAAAAAAATGTATAGGAATCGAGTCTTTTGTGAAATACATATCATAAATGTATCCAAGGTTGAATTACGACCAGCTAGACGATTGATAGCCCTAAACATCTTGTAATTCATGCAGATACTCTCCTTTATTTTTGAGATATTATATAGATATCATTCCCTCGCGAAAGAGAAATATGTAATGTGCATGCCCTTTCTTATTATTCTACTGTGTATGAATAGATAAATAATAAGGTTCCCTTTTTTCAAAACGGCGCGACTTTTTTATAAACGGTTCAACTTTGTTTCAAACCAACAGCTATTGCTGCATTATACGAAATCATTGAATGGTTAGCTTTTAAAATAACAAAAGGAGAAACGATAGCTAAAGACTTTTTAAGTACGTAAGACGATATTTTGGATGCACAATGGGATATGTCGCTTGCCCGAGTTGATTCGATTCTTGCGTTACTCACCCTTTCAACACTACATAACCGGCTGATAAATTGTCATGTATTGATGCAAACAGAAATAGGTGGGGCTTCACTGCTCCTATTTAGGCTAAATGTCAACAGGGGCGAATTTCCACTGTTGGCATTTTCAATTTATTATCGAGACATCTACTCTTTTACTAGTAAAGAAGAAGTTTCTTCCCCATTCATTTCGGTATGAGTAAAAGCAAACTGCTTAATCATTTCATTTAAAGCCTTTGCTGCTTTTGTAGGAATTTGATGCTTTTCGTTATCAATGAATTTTAATTCATTACATGGCAATTCTCCATGCAGTAGTTTCGCATGATCATAAAATGATTTATCTTTCTTACCATAAACCAATAAAACCGGAAGCTCAATGTTTCTAAGCTGATTGGTACAATTATAGTGCAAACTATAACGATAATACTGCTCGATATTTTGGGCATTTCCTTTTCTAGCTTCTTTAAACATCTTTCTGAACAATTTATTTGTATTTGAATTGCTCCATGAAATAGACAATGCTAAAAATGAAACTGCCCCTGTTTTCGCAAGTTTCACGCCTAGTGAAATCCTATTCTTTAGATATCCATCCTTCACTTCTGACATTCCTCCGATTAGAATACCCCCTAAGGCACTTTCGGCAAAAGTCAACAAAAATTCTAATGCGACAGAGCTTCCGGTCGAATACCCGCATATGCATGCTTTTTTGACTTCCAAATGATTCAATAAACGTCTAATATCTTCAACAATCAGTGGATAGGTTATCGGTTGTCTTGAATCCTGACTCCTTCCATGTCCTCTAATATCAAAAGCAATGACTTTAAATTCTTTGGATAATTCCTCTATTTGGTACTCAAAATTTACACAAGTGAGTACAGGAGGATGAATAAAAACAATAGGAACTCCTTTTCCCTTAACGGTATAATACAGACTACTACCGTCCACATCCAACATTGACATGTATTTAATCACCTCAATAATCTGAAATCATTTCTAACTCTTCTCTTTTTAGCATGATTGTTAAAGCACTTCATTTAATAACTGAACATTATGTAAATTAATCTTAGCCAAAGTATCATTCTTATTTGTTTAAATTCCATCAGAAAACGTAACAATTTCCCCTTTGTAACGAGTAAGTCTTACACGTAAAATATTGTCCTTGTGCGTTTCATTAATCATATTAGTTAAGCCTATGAATTTGTAATATATTGGGTCAATAAAGTGAAACTTTAATCAGTGGGGGTTTTACGTTGATGCAGGATAAAATTCCAAATCGTTAGTACATAGCTTTCATCTTGCTTTCATTTTCCCTTTTGAGTTTTGATTAATATTATTTTGCATATTTTTAATCAAAAATATTTAGGAAATCTTAGGCTTTTTTCGGAAAGAAAAATGAAGAGGTATTAGCATAAGTTGGCATCATAAATTTCTATAAAATGATGCAATATAAAGCATGTGAAATTGAACTTAGTACTTCTTTTTCCTAATTTTTTTACAGGGGGCAAAAAATGAACACTCTTAACTTCATCATGTCATTATTCAGTTCTGGAAGAAGAACTCAGCAAATGTTTAAACTGTTTAGAAATAGACGAAATAATAATAGAGGATGGATTTGGGTTTCTTTACTAGGATTAGGAACAGTTTTTGGTGTAGTAGCAACGCGTAATTCAAATATGATGAGACCTATCCAACGTTTGTTCCAAGGTGTTCAAAATACGACAAGAACATTTATTCCATCTAAAATAAACCTGGCAAATATGGAATTTTCCAGAGAAATAGCTCCTATTAACCAAAAGAAACAAAGTAATCAAAACCAATAACTGTCACCTATAATAAAAAAGCTCGTCTCCTAGTGACGAGCTTTTTTATTATCCTTGTTACTCTATAGTCGTAGCAAACCATTCACCCCTAAAGTTGGACTGTATACTTTGATACAAAGATAGATATCCTAAATTTTGAAGTTATATTTTTAAGGAGGAAACCATTTATGACAGTAATCACTAAACTCAAACAAACTATTTCTGGTTTGAAAAGTGCGCAAGCATGTTTAGAAGGATTTGTTCTTGATACTGACAATCAGCAAGCAAAGGAACTGTATCAAAATGCAGCTCAGCAAACACAGACAATTATTGACTCTTTAGATCCACGCATTCAGGAAATTCAACAAGATGAACCTCAATATAATCAATAAAATGCGGTGATTGCCAAACCTTTGGCACAAGCAGAATAATAGTTGGACTTATAAATCTGGAAAGTATGTATACTCTTAGGCTAACTGAAAAAGGATGATTCAATGTCATCCTTTTTCTTTAGGTGATTTTACATAATTTAAGAGGAATGGATGATATTATTTCTGATATAATTCATATTCTTTCTTCCTTTCCTTTGAAATTTCTAGTCTTTAAAATAGGAATATCTGTATATACTACCGTTACGCCTTTACTCTAGAATCACTTCCTTAGCCCAGGCTTTCGAGAACCTTCCAACAGGCTCGACAATTAGAGGACAGTTAATTCGTAAAGCTGTTTCCCCGTTTTTTCTTGTTTATAAATCTTTTATACAATTAATTTGCATAATTTTTTTTATATCGCAAACACTACCCATAAGCCGTTCGAACTAGCGGCTTCACTCTTTCAATGGCTAGGAAAACAAATTGCCTTCCTAGTCAAACTCACGAGACCCACAGGCAGACAGCTCATATAGTTGTCTGCCAAATTCTAAGAAATATTTTGTATATTTTGTAAATTTCTATACATACTATCCTTAAGCCGCTTGGGCTGCGGTTGTATTCTATACAAATTGGCAATCTCCGTGCTAAACACTTTACTGGCAGGCAACTTTTTTAAGTTGTCTGTTATTTTTGGTATAATTCTTTTCATTTTATCCATCTATCCACGAACCTTTTTCCAATACAAATCATTTGGGAACTACTTGGCTCCTCCTGAAGTTTTACTTTTGATAGGACAAGCGAAATAAAGTAACGAAACACGTAAATAAACAAAAAAAATAAGGGAACGATTAACGTTCCCTGTCATATCCAATCCGTTTTTTAATTCCGGCTAAATTACGCTTTGCAATTTCTCTAGCATGCTCCGCTCCACTTTCTAACGCTTCATACAATAGATGTGGTTCATTCATATACCTTTCATACTTTTCTCTTGGCTCTTCTAATTCACGGTTTACAACGCGAAACAATTCTTTTTTCACATCTCCCCAGCCAATTCCATTTGTATACTGTTCTCTCATTGTTTGCACTTCTTTTTCCGTAGCAAATTCTTTATATAACATAAATAATGTTTCCGGTTCCTTCGGCTCATTTGGTAATGAAGAATCCGTTTTTATTTTAAGAATCAACTTTTTTAATTTTTCAGGTTGTGCAAAGAGAGGAATCACATTTCCATAGCTCTTGCTCATTTTCCTACCATCAAGACCAGGCAAAATAGCTCCTTCTTCCTGAACAATATACTCTGGAATCCTAAAGGTTTCCCCAAATGTATTATTGAAATACATCGCAATATCTCTTGTAATTTCAATATGCTGGATTTGATCTTTCCCAACAGGTACATGACTAGACTGGAATGATAAAATATCTGCCGCCATTAAAATTGGATACGTGTATAATCCCATATTTACACCTGCATCAATATCAACACCTGCTTCTTTATTGTGCTCTACCTTTGCCTTATATGCATGTGCTCGGTTCATAATCCCTTTCGGAGTTAGACAAGCTAAAATCCACGCCAACTCTAAAATTTCCGGCACTTCGGTTTGCCGATAAAAGATAACATCTTCACCTAACCCTAATGACAACCATGTTGCTGCCACTTCTTTCGTATACTCACGAAACAGCTTTGGATCTTGCACGGCATTTAACGCATGATAATCCGCAATAAAATAAAGCGCCTTTCCCTCCCTATTTTTAGACATTTCCAATGCTGGCCTAATCGCCCCAATGTAATTTCCTAAATGCGGGTAACCAGTCGGCTTAATCCCTGTCAACATTACTTTTTCTCCCATAATAGCTCCTCCTTTACAAAACAAAAGAGCCTCTCATCCTAGAAAAGGACGAGAGACTCCCGCGGTACCAGCTTTATTAGCTAATGTAATAGCTCACTTATAACTTCATTAACGTGAAGTAAACGTCTTAGCCTACTCATTTCAGCTAGAAGCTCCAGAGTCCATTCCATATTCGTCTCTTACTGATTCACACCAACCATCAGCTCTCTATAAAGTTCCAAATATGTACTCTTCTCTATCATCGCTTTTTGTTTATTTTTTACATTGTATCACATTTCCATTTCTGATAAACGTAAATATTCTGTTTTATTTAAAAGGTATTTTACTTTTTTTGTCCAATTATATATAGGCCTGCAGAATAGGATTATACAACTACGGAAGAATTATTATGACACATTTAGTAAGGGAGGGAATCCAATGATTCGTCAGCTGTCACACGCTTCAAGCAAAGAAGCAAAAGCTATTTTAGACATTCAAATTCCTGCTTATCAAGTTGAAGCAAAACAAATTAACAATTCGAGTATTCCCCGGTTATATGACACCGTACAAGATATTCAAAATTGTAATGAGACTTTTTATGGTTATTTTTCCGAAAATGAGCTTACTGGATTTATTTCTTTTATACAGGAAGAATTAATTATCGATATTCACCGTCTTGTTGTATCACCACGTTACTTTCAAAAAGGGATCGCAACAAAATTATTAATTCATTTGTTCCATATTCACCCGCATGTAAAAAAATATATCGTGCAAACGGGTAAAGCGAATACCCCTGCACTTCTTCTATATAAAAAGCATGGATTTACTGAAACACAAGAAATCCCCCTACCTGATGGACTCATTCTCACAAGTTTACAAAAGACAGAAAAGAATAAATAGTTTGATTATAAAGTATACATATGGTATCCTGTATTTTATACAACCTTTTGCTGAATCCAAAATTTGGAACGGGGGAACCATTTCTGTGGCGTATGCTACTTGGGGCGAATCTTTTTGAAGTAGGGATACTCTCACATCCCGAGTCCGACAGCTAACCTCGTAAGCGTATTGGGAGAGGAAGGTGCTTTTTACCTATGATACACTGTATCCCTCCTTAACTATAAAGTATATGGTATCCATTTCATTTTAAAAAACCTATATTTATAGAAAAGGAGACTTGTCCAATGTTACGTTTATCAGATCATGAAATGAAAATGATGGAGCAGCGTGTTAGATTGGAACAACAGCGTACGTATCAAGCGAATAAAATTGTAGACAGTTTACATCACAAATATTTTTTTCAGCATATTTTCCAGCCAAAAAGATAAAGTGAAATTCTTATTTTAGCTGGATAAAAACAAGTGTAGTATGACTGTATATAAAAAAGCACTGCTCTTTTATATACAGTTCTACATTATATGTTTTTATGGTATATCACTATACCTCGTGGTATACTTTTTTATTTTTAAGACCTTTCATGCACCCATATGACACTTATCAGTATGTACTGACAAGTTTAGTATCATTTTAATGCTTCTCTTTCTCTCTTCATCAAATCATGTTTTTACTTGTGTGAGAATTATATAATTATGCCGCAGTTACTGCAGTAGTTTTTCGCTTTCGCTTATTCTTTTTCTTATACCACCACATATACACACCAGTAAACATTAAAATAGATGGGGTAAGTCCACCAATCACATACAAGATTTTTGTAAATACTCCTCCAAATGTTCCTGTATGCAACGGAAGATGCCATATTTGATATGTAAGTCCGCTATCTATCTTTGGATCTAACTTAGCCAATACTTTTCCACTGTACTGGTCCATCCATACCTTTACATTCCCATTCCCCGGATCATAAGAACGGCTCATTCGAATTTCCACAGCACCCTCTGCCTTACCTTTTTTCACTTTCTCTGGCATCCTTACTTGCATAATGGTTCCTTGTGGTACTGCTTTTTCAGCTGCACTTAACAATTGATCAAGGGGAAGCTTCCCTCCTGAAAGTGATTTTGAAATAAGTGTCTCTTTTGATGGTGCCACACTAGCTTTCGCTCCAAACCACCCAAAAATTGTTTTATCATACACGAACAGACCACCTGTTAACGAAACGATTAGCAAAAACGGAACTGAAACCCCTCCAATGACTCTATGTAGATCATATTGTTTTACATACGGATTCTTACTTCGACGTATAACAAAACCGTGCATCCATTTTTTAATCCCAGGCCACCATAAATATAATCCTGATAAAATAATGAAAAAGAAAATAAATCCTATAATACCAACAATCTCTTTCCCTTTAAAATCATTAAGAAGCAAATGATAATGAAGTTCTCCTACCTGGTTAAAAAATGCTTTTTCTCCTAATTCCCCATTAATTTTACCGTTTCCTGGATCGATATAAACTTCTTGTTTCGCCTTTCCTTCTTTCAGACGAAATAGGTAAACACCTTGAGCACTTGGTTCATCCGGCGTATACACACGCTGAACCTCCCCCTTTGGATGTGCTGCCAATACAGTTTGAAGAGCCTTCTGATAAGTAACTTTTTCACCTTCTGTTACTTTGTATAAATTAGGATGTAACACACGATTTAATTCGTGTTCAAAGACAAGCAAACTCCCTGTCAATCCAATTAACACAATAAACATCCCAGCTATCATGCTAAGGTATAAATGAATCTTTCCAATAACCTTACGAACTTTCATACATATCCCCCTCAATTTAATGAAAAATCAAATTAATATTAAAGAGAATAATTATCATTGTCAATAACGAAAAGTTAGTGTCTATTTTCATTTTTTACTTTTTTATTCTGTTAATCAAAACACATACTGCATCCTTTCAGCTAAAATCTAGTAAATACACTACATACCATTTCTACTATATTTTCAAAAAGATGTGCCTCTTATATAGGCACTCCGTTCATAAAGGTCGCGGTGGCGACTGGCACTCGAACATTGTATTTGCTCTGGTATACTACGATGGAGTCTCATTTTATGGGCGTTGAAACTGGAAAGAAGCTCGAAATTTTAACGAGTGGATTTCATCTTCAGAAGCAGTATACGGCCCATATTTGGGCAAAGAATCTACCTAAAAAAATAAGGTGCTACTACATCCCAGCACTTTTTATTTAGCTCTAACATTTTCGTTTGTTCCATTTCACCATACCCCTCTCTGCTCCAATCACCTTATATTCAGTTCGTTTATTTATTTTAAAATTTCAGAATAAACTTTCTTTTATTGTATAAATGTAATAAAATCGAGTTAAATAAATTTAACTGGTTAAAAAAAGGATGGTGCTAAATGAAACAGAAAGCGATTTCCATTATTAAAACATACGAACAATTAAAAGTAATTAGTGATCCATTACGTACAAAGATGCTTATATACCTAGTTGAAAAGCCATATACAGGTCACCAGCTTGCCCAACTTTTAAACCTTTCCCGCGCCAAAATACACTATCATCTCCGTGAGTTAGAAAAAAACAACATCATTCAATTAGTAAAAAAAGAGGAACAAGGCGGCAATATTTTAAAGTACTACCAAGCCGTTTCACGTGGATTTATTCCTGCAGATCATTTACTTCACTACGTTGAATCACAAGAGGCAACAAGACAATCCTACTTAGAAGTGTTACATCGTGCACAAACAAGAGTATTAACTGCTCCAGATTCATCATTCGATTTAACATCTTCCTGTGTTGAGGATTGGCCTAGTATTTCGATGCAAACAGAATTTTCATTAACAGAAGAACAATTTATAAAGTTTTTAAACCAATATAGAAAACTGGTTAAAGAAACTCTTAAAAGCTCCACAGAAACTGATGCAAACAAAAATTTTTATGTTACAATCACAGGCTTTGCAATTGATCAACTACTCTTTAACAAAGATTCATAATTCATTATTTGTAGGGGGATATTCATTGAGTGAACCTTTAATATCACAGCAAGTTCAATCGAAGTATGCGAGCATTTCATTATTAAAAAACCGTGCTTTTCTATTCCTTTGGCTATCAAGTACAACTTCTTTTCTTGCTCTTTCAACCTACCTATTTGCCGAACAATGGTATGTTATTCGTTCTTTAGGTCAAGAATCGGCGCTTGGAATTGTAATGATGGTAACTATGATCCCACGCGTCCTCCTAATGGCTGTTGGAGGTGTGTGGGCAGATCGTTTTAAGCGCTCAAAAATCATGCTAGCTTCCAGCTTCGCACGCTGTTTACTAATTTTTCTTATGATTACTTTATTACATTTACATCTATTACATTTATGGTCATTACTGGGCTTTGCACTACTGTTTGGCATTCTAGATGCTTTTTTCTCGCCAGCGAATCAATCCCTTCTTCCCCTTTTAGTCCCAAAAGAGCTGTTAACTCGCTCTAATTCTTTTATTCAAACTTCCAATCAAATTGCAATGTTTGCTGGACCTATGATAGGTGGCTGGATTATTACCGTTAGCACTTTCTCAGTTTTATTTTTCGCCGTTGCTTTTTTCTTAGTAATTACATGTACTTTCACATTATGTATTAAAGAAAATAATCCATCACCTCATTCTGATCAACCATCTGCCAAACAAGAACTATTAGCAGGTTTTCAATATGTGTGGAATATGCCTTTTTTGAAATCCATACTTTTTATTTTAATGATAATTAACGTCTTTTTCTTCGGTCCTTTACTTATGGGAATTCCATTATTAGCGAATGAATTATTACATGGAAAAGCAGTAGAAGTGAGCTTTATGCAAAGCTCTTATCAAGGAGGAATGTTAGGCGGCGCTTTATTAATTGGATTTTTAAATATTAGAAGAAAAAGAGGACTTTCTATTTTAGTACTTATCTCTGTTCTTGGTATTTTACTTTCTTTACTTGGTCAAATATATGTTTTATGGCAGGGAATCGTTTTACTTGTGATGATGGGTTTTATGTCTTCTATGATTAATGTGCCACTGATTTCTATTATTCAAGAAAACAGTGAAACAGATAAGCTAGGGAGAGTTATGAGTTTCGTAAGTGCCTCTTCTAACGGTTTAGTTCCGTTATCCTATGCCATTGTATCCATCTGCTTAACATTCGGTACATCTATATCTAGCATCATGTTATATTGTGGTGGTTTCATAACTCTCTCTTCTCTCCTTTTTATGATGAAATGTAAAGTTGTACATCAAACCGATTAAATAAAAGGTGCAGTATCTTTAATTAGATAATGCACCTTTTATTTTAAAGCTCACATGATGTAGTTCGAATTTCCTTTTCTCTTCGCACGATAGTTTTTCACTTTTGCAATTGTACCGCACGCTCTTCCTTCTTTTCCCCCAGCATACATGCCGCACCAACGTTTACTTCCATTACGCGAATGATCATAAAAGACCCAGCGACAATCTGGACATGCTTTCAACCTTCCCCAGTTCTTATTGGAGATTGCTGTCATAATTATTTGCAAAATCATCGTATATAAATTGCGTTTCCCAATCGGTTCATATGTAATTGCATCCATACGCTCTGTTACGCCTACTTGTAACGGATACTTTTCAAACCAACCATGTAATGACTTTTGCTGTTCAATTGCGTCACGGATCGCATCTCGAAACTGTTTTACTTCCTCTAATGTCCCAAACAATACCTCTTCGTTCCAATATTTTTTTATAAATAGCTTCACATCTTCCACCGTTTCCAGAGTATCTAATGGATTCCGTGTATCATTCGGAATTCTCCATGTATTTAAAAAGCTTCTTATAACCTCTAATTGATCTGGAGCTGTCTGATTTTGTTCCAAATGAACGCACCAACTTTCCATAATTTACTTTTTTCTTACATTGTGTATAATTATAATATAAAAATGTTAACCAGTAATATTTTTTAGTGGTTACACAAAAGGAGGAGTCAAATGAACACTTTTTCATCGCCCATCCGCTTTATACTTGTTTCTTCATTTTTCATGACATTGGGGCATTTTGCAGTGTATGCCTTTCTAGCAATCCATTTATCTACTTTTTTACACTTTTCTCCTGTACAAGTAGGAACGACTTTAACCATTATGACGATTACATCACGTGTCATTCCTTTATTCTCCGGTATACTAGCTGATCGAATGGGATACATTGTCATGATGACGATCGGTATGATATTACGAGGAATTGGTTTTATTTGTTTAGGTGTATTTTCAGAGTTTCATACGATTTCTATTGCAGCTGCACTTATCGGTTTTGGAACCGCATTTTATGAACCTGCTGCACGTGCTATATTTGGATCACAGCCAGCTCATGCTCGAAAAGATATGTTTACATACCTAAATCTTGCTTTTAACGGCGGAGCTATCATTGGACCAATTGCAGGTGTTTTTTTACTCAAGTGGAATCCATTATATCCGTTCTTGTTAACTGGATTACTGATGTTACTATTTTCATTTCTTATTTTTCTTCTTAGATCTCACTTCCATGTTGCTAAGGCAGAAACGGAGCTCTTATCAGGATTAAAAACCGCAGTGCAAAATAAGCATTTTCTCTCTTTCTCGCTCATTATGATTTTCTTTTATATTATGTTTACACAGCTTACCGTTGCATTACCACTCCATATGAACAACATAAGTCACAACCAGAATTTAAGCGGACTCGTCATTACAGTTAACGCACTCACAGGTTTGATTTTTATGATATCGTTTAAGAAAATCTTTCACAAATACAATACGATTTCCATTGTAAAATGCGGCGTTCTATTAATGGGAATTTCATTTTTATTGATTCCATTCTTTTCTCATCCGTATTGGTTATTCGGTTGTGTTATTTTATTTACGATTGGCGAAACACTTGTATTACCAAATGCCGACATTGCAGTAGCAAACTATAGTAACGGTACATATACTGCAACCTATTTTGGTTTTTATCAATTGTCACTAGCGGCTGGATTTATTATTGGTAACTATACAGGAACATGGTTTACAGCAAAACTTCAAGACATGTATACACCTTGGATCATTTTTGGCGTTATTGGGATCATTGGTTCATCTTTCCTCCACCTTTTAAAGAAATCTACACAAAAATATACAGAGGAATTATGTGTAAAAACAAATTCATAGCATTACAAATCATATAATCTATGATAAAATAAGGAAAATTTTACTAAAGGGGTGGATATATGGATCTTTCAAATCTAATTGCTTTTGTCTTTGCAGCCATGCTATTAACATTAATGCCAGGGCCTGATATTTTATTTGTCCTCGCACAGAGTATGACGCAAGGAAAAAAAGCAGGGATTATGACGGCGCTTGGGCTTTGCACGGGTATTACCGTACATACGTTAGCAGCTGCACTTGGAATTTCCGCTATCTTATATCATTCTACAATCGCTTTCCAAATTTTAAAGTATGCCGGAGCTATTTATTTGTTGTATCTTGCTTGGCAAGCATTCAAAGAACGCAATGAAGGAATTGGAGAACAAGCCGCCATTACATTAAATTACGGTGCATTATACCGTAAAGGGATTTTTATGAACATATTAAATCCAAAGGTATCTCTCTTTTTCTTAGCCTTTTTACCACAATTTGTAACACCAAGTGCCGGTCAAGTACCCATGCAAATGATTATTCTTGGCATTTTATTTATGCTACAAGCCATCGTTGTTTTCTCTATTATCTCCTTCTTATCTGGTATAATCGCAAACAAATTACTAAGAAATCCAAAGGTCGCGAAGGGCGTCAATCTATCTAAAATAGGAATTTTTGCTATTTTAGGAATCCGTTTAGCACTAACAGAAAAATAAAAGGAGAAGCTTCTTCTCAGCTTCTCCTTTTTCTTACCCCACACTAACGGACAGTACGATCCCTATTTCAAAATTATGAGAATTCAACGTAATCAGGCGAGGGATTAACTGCCCATCAGTGGGAATAAGACCCTCCACACTGATGGAAGTTTCACTTTATGATGCATGGTCATTCTTTTTCATTAATGCTCGTTTTTTCATTGCTTTTGTTAAGTAGCCACCTTTAAAGGAACGAATCTCGTACGAAGACATAAATGCTTTCGGTGCAATTCGATTAATAACCTCTAGAAGCTCCTTTTCACGCGAACGCTTCGCAAGAATATCTAAACGGTAACGAATGGAGTTAATCCCTTCACCTTCAAACACAGTTACACCAAATCCTGCATGTCTTAGTTCATCAACAAGTTCATTACAACGATCTAGTAAACTAACTTGATACGTAATATATCCAATTGCCAATTTATTTTCAATATAACCACCTAATAGAAGTCCAGCACTAAAGCCAATAACATAGGCTACAATATTCATCCAATTCGATAAGTCTTGAAATACAATCCCTAAACTAACAATATAGATCGCACCTTCTAACAACCCTACACCGGCAGCGGATCTTGTTTGATTCTTTACAAGCAAAATCGTACGAATCGTTAAGATTGGAACATAAATAATTTGAAGTACAAAAATAAGTAGTGCTTGTAACATTTGCATCCACCTCTTTCAAAAAGTCTTTTGTCATAATAACATATTTACGTATAAGAAAGCGATGGATTTTCTCAAAATTTTTTGAGATTTTTCAGGGAAAATTAGGAAAACGGATGAAACAACGAAAAAAAAGAATTCCTTGCTACAAAGATAAAACTACACAAGAAAAAGGAACCGTTTTCCGGTTCCTTTTGTTATTTTTATAAAAGTATATTTTACTATTTCAATAGAGGTAGATTAGCTCTTCTATATAAATCCATTTTGATTTTTCGACATATAAGACGCGGCTATGGATAACAAAAAGTGACCTGCACTCGTTTTCTCTCTTTGTTTTCACTGGGCATGGGGCAGGAAAAGGATCTGACCGCTTCTATGCATGGCCGGATGCTCTCTTCCACCTAAAAAGAAGGGTTTTATGTCGGTTTTTTAATTTGTATTTATATAATTGTTCTCATCCATACTCTTTTCTTTTCGCTTTTCCTCTTCCTTTATCATCTGTGCATTCGCATACGCTAAATTCGCAATCATTAAAAAATGTCCTCCTAAAATACCTGTACCAAATGCCCACATTTCCATTTCGTGTTCAATTTCATACATAATGATCGCACCTAATATAGCAGCTGCAAAACGATTTAACACACCTAATCCAGGTGCCCGTGTCTTTGACACAATACTTTTCCCAAGTTTTTCAACACGGCGTGCTAATAGCCAAAGACAATATGCACTTACCGCTAATCCGATACCAAAACCGGTAACTTGTTTGGAAAAAGGCGTAACTGCCCACATGAGTAGTAAACCACTAAAGATTGTATATAATTGTAATCGATATACACGTAACGCAACTTGAATCAAAATATCCGCTCCTAATTTCCATTTTTACATTGAGCAAAAAAGAAGCAGCAACTTACACAGTTGCTACTTTCTCTTGTTGATGATCAATTTTTCGAATTTCGACGCGTTTAATTTGATATGCATCTTTTTCAAGAACTTTAAACTCATAATCTTCCGCTTCTACACATTGACCTTCTTCAATTTCATGATTTTGCATCATAATCCATCCACCAATTGTATCTACATCATCTTCTTCGATGTGTAAACCAAATAAATCTTTCACTTCCGTAATCAACACTTTTCCATCTACAATTTTGTGATTGTCATTTATGTGTTGAATTGGTGGACTTTCATCTTCATCATATTCATCACGGATTTCGCCGACGATTTCTTCCAATATATCTTCAAGCGTTACAATTCCGGCTGTACCTCCGTACTCATCATATAAAACAGCCATTGGAATTCGCTTTTTCTGCATTTGCAGAAGTAAATCATGAATTGGAGTAGTTTCCATAACTTCAATAATCGGACGCATATACGTGCGAATAGATGATAAATCTTCTTTATCGTTGTTCATGTATCGAATAAAGAAATCTTTTACGTTGACCATACCGATAATATCATCTTTATCTTCTCCAAAGATTGGATAACGTGTATATCTTTCACCTTGGATAATCTTCATGTGTTCTTCTACTGAATCTTCGAGATAGAAACCAACGATCTCTGTACGCGGTACCATAATTTCTTTCGCAATGCGGTTATCGAATTCAAAGATATTATTTACATACTTATATTCCGCTTGATTAATCTCTCCGTTTTCATAGCTGTCTGAAAGAATCAATCGCAATTCTTCTTCAGTATGAGCTACTTCATGTTCAGAAACTGGCTTCAAGCCGAATAATCCAGTTACAACACGTGCTGAACTGTTTAGTACCCAAATAAATGGATACATAACTTTATAGAACGTCATCAAAGGTCCAGCAAATAGTAAAGTTACTTTTTCAGCCTTTTGAATTGCCATTGTTTTCGGTGCCAATTCACCTACTACAACGTGCAAATAAGTCATTGTCATAAACGCAAGACCGAAAGTCAAAACTTGTGAAATGGAAGGATTTAAATTCCATTTTTCAAATAATGGATGCAATAATTTCTCGATTGTCGGTTCACCTAACCAACCAAGTCCCATTGCTGTAACTGTAATTCCTAACTGACATGCAGATAAATATTCATCTAAATTCGTTGTTACCTTTTTTGCTGCTAACGCACCGCGTTTTCCTTCCGCAACCAGCTGATCAATGCGACTTGTACGTATTTTAACAATCGCAAACTCTGCTGCTACGAAAAATCCAGTAAATGCGATTAAAATCGCAACCATGACTAAATTAAATATTTCCAATGAATCCCCTTAGTTACAAAACTAAGGTGTTCACCTCCTGTATACTATAATGTTTTCTTATTTTTGTTTCATTAGAAAACATAGCGCTATACAGAAATTAAAGGGGCCGGATACAGCTTATATTATAAAAGTAGTATAAGTGTTTGTATTAAAGCTGTCGTTTGACCAGATAAAGACTTCGATATTTTGTCACGTTGTGAATCTGTTAGCCCATCTAACAGAGGTTTCAACTGTGTTAACTCTGTTTCTAATCGATGGATATGGTCTGTCACTTCATTCACTTGTCTCGAAACGTGTTCATTGATACCGAGCAGCTTCTTCTTCTCCTCGATCCTCTCTTTAATCTCACAAAGCGGCATATGCATTTCTTTGCACTTCTCAATAAATTGTAATGTTTCAAATGCTGTTTCATCGTAATAGCGATAATTAGATTGAGATCGCTCCGCTTTTAAGATACCTAGATTCGTATAATAATCAATCGTTCGTTTCGATACATGAGCCAAGTGAGCCAACTGTCCGATTCGATACACCTTCCCAACGATTTTCCCCCCTCATTCATATTAATAACATCATACAGCACATAAACTGTACAGTCAAACGTGACGGTTAATTGAATTGTAAAAAAAGATCCACTTTATGATGCAGATCTCTATTTCGATTGTTGTATATTCCATTATTTTCGACATATCATTTGCAGTACAATGAGTAGTGAGAGTAATTAGAAACAACAAGATATACTACAACATTACAATACTTATTTGATACATATAATGAGTTCATGAACTGTATACTCCAGTAAGCCTTCTACTTCACTAACCTTACGTTTTGGTTTGGAACCCATCCAGCCTGTTTATTTTTTATTTCTTCACACCAAATCCAACCATTTAATTCCTTTAAACCAGTAAGAACATCTCCTATTTCTACGTCTAATTCTTTTGCTGTATATGTTTCTAGCACAATACCGACATCATTTTTATCACGTATTATAATTTGCTCTGGAACCCACCCTTCCCGATCATCATGCTCTGCACGACAATATACCCAATTCTTCCAGTTTTCTGGACCTGAATATGCATTCCCGATTAATACTTGATCTCCTTTTTCTAATCTAATCGGCTCTGGATAATTACTTATATGAGACTGAATCACAACATATTTCATATTAAACCCCCAATAATCTGAAAATTAAGTTATAATTTCATTATAAACTTATTCATGAGAAGGAAATACAAAACATAGAGAGGAGGATATTTATGTACTACAACCATTTATTCGAAAACGACCAACCAGTAGTCCGTCTATAATCTAAGACGGGCATACGTATCCTTTCCGAAATAAACATGCCTCGTCTTAGGATTCCATAATATATAATCCTAAAATAGACGGAGGTTACTTTACTTATGAAGCAAACACTTTTAGGCGCAATCTGTTTATCACTCGCAGCGAGTATTTGGGGCGGTATGTACGTTGTCAGTAAATATGTATTAGACTTTGTTCCCCCACTTACACTCGTTTGGCTTCGTTTCATCATTGCTTTTGTAGTTTTATATGTAATTCTAACAACTACACAACGGAAACAAAAAACTATGCTACAAATTAATAAAAAAGACTGGTTGCTCTTTGCTTGGATTGGTTTCATCGGTTATTTCATCTCTATAACGTTTCAATTTGTTGGGACGAAATTATCAGATGCTCACACGGGCTCTTTAGTTACAGCAGCAACCCCGACATTTATGGTCATATTCGCAGCTGTGATATTAAAAGAAAAGCTAACTGCTCGTAAAATCATTTCTATCGTCCTAGCAACAATAGGTGTCATTATTGTAATTGGATGGGATATAGAAATCGGGACATATTTTGTTGGCACAGTCATTTTAGTTGGTGCTGCAATTACGTGGGCATTACTATCGATTTATGTCAAAATTGCTTCTAGTCGTTTTTCTTCCTTAACCATTACAACGTATGCGATATTCTTTGCGCTCCTTTTCATTACACCTTGTATGATTTGGGAGCTACAATCTAATCCGATTGGAAATATAGACGCCTATATCGTCTTAGGCATTCTATATTTAGGTATTATTTCTACTGCTGGCGCCTTTTTTCTTTGGAATAAAGGTTTGGAGTTAATGGATGCTAGTATTGGTTCACTATTTTTCTTTTTCCAGCCTATTGTTGGATCATTATTAGGGTGGCTACTTTTAAATGAGAGGTTAAATATTAACTTTTTTATTGGCGGTTCTCTAATTATTTTAAGTGTTATTGTGGTTACATTAGAACGAAAAAACGCAGGTTCTCTTTAAGAGCCTGCGTTTTTCTATTCCTAACAAAATAATTTATACAAAGTTTTACCCATTTTATCAGTTCGCGTAATCAAATAAATCGCTC
This sequence comes from Bacillus sp. DX4.1, assembly GCF_030348195.1. Lineage (NCBI taxonomy): Bacteria > Bacillati > Bacillota > Bacilli > Caryophanales > Bacillaceae > Bacillus > Bacillus sp. DX4.1. Next base: position 2,901,171 of record NZ_JAUCFT010000008.1, read on the forward strand.
TCTGTTTTTGAAAATCCCGAATAGGGATTGTAGAAAGCGACAAATGTCCCGTTCGTTCTGCAATTGTTCGTGGAACAATCGTAATTCCCGCTCCTGCTGCCACCGTACCAAGAATAAAAACTCGAAACAACGGCAGTTCAAAGCGCTCATTCATTGAGTAATCGTTAAATTTATCAATTTATAAAAAAATAAAGATAATTCATTTCAAGTGCTACATCATTCTACCAATTCCGTTTCACATACAAAGGTAATTCTCATTGTTTTCAATTATGATTGAATTATAAATATACATTCAATTAATAGGGGGAAATAATATGGCCTTAGAAATGAAAACAAACTGTCAAACTTGTAGCACTGCTCTTCAATCGGATTCAGAAGCGTACATATGTGTATATGAATGTACATTTTGTGCACCTTGCACAGAAAAAACGCATCATGTTTGTCCAAATTGCGGCGGTGAATTAGTACGAAGACCGAAAAAGAAATAATAGAAAAAAGAGCAAAACCTTTCGAGGCTTTGCTCTTGTTTTATCACAATGAATCCATTAATAATTCCATCCTGTATATTTCCCTCTCCATATAACACAACTGTTATGTAATGACTACGCTAAAAGCAATGTATTTCCTTCAACTTATCTCCTATTAATCCAGATAAATATTCATAACCAGCTACTCCAAAGTGCAGTCCGTCACTCTCTTCATTCTCTACATATTTCTTATATTCTGGCTCTTGAATCATATGAGAGTATAGATCTAGCAAATGGCTTCCAGTTTGTTCTGCTACTTCTTCCATAACTTTTGCATATTCTTGTAAAACAGCATTTGTTCTTGCGTACTGCCTTGTCTCATCCACTGGTGCAGGACTAATGAGCAATACTTTTTCGGGTGAAATTCTTCTTACAATTTCTTTTACGTTTTTTCTATATTCTTGTAATGATATTACTTTATGAAATGCTGCATCATTCGCACCAAAAAATACAGTTACAAACATAGGTCGATAAGATAATACATCTTCTTCTATTCTTTGCAAAGCATCAAACGTATTGTCACCAGGCACACCGGCATTTACTACCTTCCACTCCGGAAACAAATCTTGTAAACGTGGTGTTAATCTAGGTATTCCATTCCAAAATGTCTCATCGGCTGTAATACTATCTCCAAAACATACTAATGTTTTCATCGTTTTCCTCCGGTAATTTTCTTATGTATGAAACAACTTTCCTTCCAACGCTGCAATATAACGTTCTGCTGACCGTTGAACAGCTTCATTCGCATCATTTTTTACCATTCGATGAAATGCATTATATAAGCGATTGAACGGTAGTGTTTTCACTTTTCCCGCCATCTCTTCTACTTTTCTTGCAGGTAATGGAATGAGATTTGGATAGCTGTACATAAAACTTACCCAGTACTGATCAGCCACAACTTGAATGATATCACCTGTTAATAGAATTCCTTTTCTATCATTTCCTTGTTCCCAATGTAAAACTGAGCCACCTTTAAAATGTCCACCTAAACGATGTACAGTTAACCCCTCAGCTAATTGCAATGACTCACCCGTCCAAAAAACAATACGCTTACTTGGACGCATTACCCATTGTTGGTCATCCTTATGTATATAGATTGGTACATCAAATCTTTCTGCCCATTCTACTTGTGTAGAATAATAGTGCGGATGGGATAATGCAATAGCATGCAGTCCACCTAAAGATTCTACTTCCTGAATTGTTTCTTCGTCTAAGTATGAGATACAATCCCATAACAAATTAAATGATTCCGTTTGTACGAAATATGCTGTTTGGCCAATCGCAAATTCTGGTTTTGTTGTAATGCTATGTAACCCTTTTTCTTCCTCTATCACTGCATTTTCATATGTACTACCTTCTTGCAATTCCTCTAGCGTTGTCCAAGATTGTCCTTTTGGATTAACATATTGCCTTTCCTCATTGCAAATTACACAATTTATTGGTTCTTCTACGCTCGCTGCATATTGTACACCACACGTCACACAAACATAATTTTCCACAAAAATTCCTCCATCCCTATTTACTGTTCAATTTCATTCTGATGTGTTGCTACACTCTTATTTTCCACTGATAAACTCACAAGTGTTACAAGATAGACAATTGTAATCGCAATTGGTATTGCAACATACCCTTTCTCAGCAAAAAAAATTCCGCAGATGGATGCCGCTACAATCGTACCAACTGACAACAAACCATAACTCTTGCTTTCATATATCCAAACATATGGTAAAAAATGAACACCTACTAATACCGCAACTGTAAATGGTAACCACTCTGACATTTGGAAATACATTAACAATACAAGCGGAATATTCAGAATATTAATCGCGCCAATTACACCGCCTAAAGCTCCCATCGGATTCCCTTTCGCAAACATATCAATTTTTAATAACGCTGCTAACATTAAACCAAATGGAAAAACACATCCCATTCCAATGAGATATACCCAAACTGTTTGCTTCTCTTCTAATAAAATCCCTGTCACACTAGCAATAATCCAAAATACAAAACCAGCTAATACGACTGGAATCCCCTTTTTCGTTTTTCGTGCTAAATCTCTTTTTGCGTCGATAACGTTCATCTTTCTCCCCCATAATATTACTATGCTTTGTAGTATATTCATTTCACTTTGTTAACCTTTTAAAATGAAATATTATAAAGTGAAAATTAATGTGTAACAACATTATTATTTGACATACAAATGGAAATCCCTCTAAAAATCTTTATATTAAAAGCATTTAATTATCATTTCACAATTATATTAATCCATTTTGATTTTTCGACATATAGCCGCGGCTATGGATAACAAAAGGTGACCTGCACTCGTTTTCTCTCTCTGTTTTCACTTAGCATGGGGCAGGAAAAGGATCTGACCGCTTCTATGCATGGCCGGATGCTCTCTCCCACCTAAAAAGAAGGGGTTTATGTCGGCTTTTTAATTTGTATTTATATAACTAAGACATATTTACAATTTGAATACGTCTTAGTTAAGAGCCTATTTTTCTTGTAACAATAAAGAATAAGCTCGCATTCATTCCATTAGTTAAATAAGCTCGCAACTATTTTTTAATATTTTTTTGAAATTTACTATGACCGTCCGTTATACCAAAATGTTCAAAACCATTGTTCTTATAGAAGTTGTTTAGTTTGATATTGTTTACGATACAATCTAGCTTTAGGTACTCTTTATCACTTTTAGTATTCTCTTGTATCCAAATCAAAATGTTTTTTCCTATTCCATTTTTCATATATTTAGGGATAACCGCACATGCCCATCAACCTAACAGAACAGGTTGCCCCCAAAACGATAAAAATGATCTTTGTTGCTATAAAAGACAAAAAATTTTCGCTTTGGGGGCATTATATAATTTTAACCTGATGGTGGTGTGGCGGTACCCTACTATGTCATGCAATAAAGAATCTCACTTCTAAGATCCTTCCGTACCATAGTCCTGGATCGTTAACTTTATGCTGTATTTGATTGGAATCTCACTAAATGTTTTATCCCAATCTTTTTCAACCTTTTCCCATACTTTTGGATACTCAATTCTTAATCTGTTACCGAAGCCAGCAACATCGACCTGATATTCCTTTTGAGTCTTTTTTAATGTATGCTTCACCAATCGTTTCACTTCTTGTTTCGCAGCTTTTTCTACACTTTTTAGAAACTTATTTTCAAAAGGTTTTCCCGAAGTGACCCAGTTTTCAGATAGCCGTCCCTCTGATTGGATATCAACATCAAAAGAGATATTATCCCCTTTAACGTGGGGTTGAATTTTACTCTTCATAGATTTCACTTCATACATGATGGGTTTTCCTGTCTTTTCATCAAAACTTTTCACCAAACCGCTTTTCCCTTTCCCAGTTAGCCATGTTAAGCCTTCCAACTCATTTTCATTCAAAAAACCACGCAGCTTTTTTGTCTTCCCTTTGATTACGGCAGCGCCCGCAAATTTCACTTCTCCATTTACCGAAATCACATTTGGCAAAAGAAAACTAGCTCCTGACCGTATCTTTCCTGGTAATTTAGCAAGCGGCATAGGAGGTAAAATCCGCGATGATCTATATTGATTATCCGCAATTCCAAGCAAAAGGAACGCTGGAATTTCTCCTTTTTCCTTCGATTTCAATGTCTCGCTAGCTCGCCCTTTACTAATCAACACGAGACAATTTGGTCTCATCTCATTATCACGGATATAAATATCCAGTAGCTGTTTCAAACTATACATTCGTGCAAGACTTTCACTAACAACAATCACTTTCGTGTGATGAAAAATTATAGGCCGCTGCCTTCTTAATGCAACTTCACGAATCGATTGGTGAAGGGAATCTCCAGTTTCAGAAATATTCGTGTAAGGTTTTTGTTGTGATATTCCACCTTTTCCTCCTCCTGATGATGCTTGTGGTGTAACAAATTGATAGGTTGATGTTACAAGATTTTTTTTCTGATAACCTCCTCCTTGTTCTTCTATATCTCTCTCAACATTCGTCTCCTTCCCTTTATCAAATGCCAAACCTACCGCGAAACCGAGTTCTTCAATTTCATGGCTGCTCCAACATCCTGTAAGAGCCAGAAGCAAAAGAACTGATGATACAACGAAAAGAAATCGTACATTATTCACACTTCGGTTCATTCTTTCTCTTCCTCCATCTCAAAATTACAAGGAGAAGCAGTGGCAGGATACCGAATAATACAATCGCAGCATTACCAATCATATCCCCAAATTTAAATATATCATTAATGTTTTTCGGTATCCCAGCAATGATATAAATAACCGGAAGTAACCCGTACATAAATGAGTGACTATTCTTGTTAAAAAGCTGTGCCAATCCCAAGGCAGCAGCATAGTAGCAGATTGTATAAGTTGCAAATATTTGCATGATCCATATCACAAGTAATAAAGACTCAAACCGTTCAAATATCAAACCGGGGATTTCAAAACTTCGCATAAGATCAATTGTAGGCCAGGTTCTCATTACCACCCCATCAACTGAAAACGCTCCTATCACCATAACAACTGTAATGACATAAAAGATTAAGGGAATAGCAGTTCCGATGAGAACGACTTTTACAGCTTGGAGTGGATGTTTCATAAATGCCAAAAGGAGCAACATGATTTCGGCTCCTGAATATGCGAGAGTTGTTGTTTTTATACCTTTTAATACAGGGAGAACTCCTAAACCTAATACAGGACGGAGATTATCTAACTCAAATATTCCAATACTCATAAAGGAAGTCAGCAAAAAAATGAAGACTGTAATTGGAAATATTATTTCAAACAGACGAGCTATCGAGTTGATACCGCCTAAGTTCAAATAAATACTCACCCACATAAACGGCATGATAATAGCCCACCCAGGGGTGCCTTCCAATAAAAAAAAACTTGTTACTTCTCCTAGCACTCTAACTTCAAATGAGGAAAGCATAACAAAGTAGCCTACAATGAGTAGACTAAGTAACGCCCCCACCCATTTCCCTACAATGTCTTGACTATATTGATAAAAAGTTTTTCCAGGAAACTGTTGACTTAATTTAACGATGATTACCCCTGCAACCATCGCAATTAACCCCCCGACAATAACAGTTATCCAAACATCTGGTGTCTTGACTTTCTCCGCAGCTGTTCTAGGCAGAGTGAGAATTCCTACTGCAAGTACATAATTAATAAGAATGACAACTGCTTGCGAAGTAGGAATTCGATCTTTCGGGCCGGTAATCATCACTCTTCACTTCCTTTTCGTATTGAATCTTTCGGATTCAACATTTTCGGACGACGTTTCATCATCTGAAGTGGCATACGAATCACGAAATCCTTCCAATCATTAAATCGATAAAGAACGGCTGGGCTGGCATAGGGCACACCAAAACTCTTCAATCTCGCTATATGACTGCATAAGAAAAGAAAAAACAAAATGACCCCATATAATCCAAATATGGCAGCACAAAACATAACTACAAAACGAAGGATACGTAATGGAATTGCTGTACTATAGTGTGAGAGAGCGAAGGAAGAAATAGCGGTTACTGCTACTACGATGACCATAACTGGACTGACAATCCCTGCCTGTACTGCAGCCTCTCCAATGATTAATCCACCGACAATCCCCATCGCTGAACCAATCGGTTTAGGCAGACGCAATCCTGCTTCCCGTAAAATTTCGATGGCTATTTCCATAAACAGCCCTTCTATAATTGCAGGAAACGGAACCCCTTCTCGTCCTCCTATGATCGAAATAGCTAACTTAGTTGGAATCAATCCGGGGTGAAATGAGATAAAAGAAATATATAAAGCAGGTACAAAAAGAGAAATTATCGCTGCTCCAAAACGCAATAAACGGATAAATGTGCCTGGAATCCAACGTTCATAATAATCTTCGGGCGACTGCATCAGCATGCTAAATGTAACTGGAACAATCAAGGCAAAAGGCGTTCCATCCAATAAAATCGCAACCCGACCTTCCATTAATGCAGCGATGACCCGATCAGGTCGCTCCGTACTCTGTACTTGCGGAAAAGGACTGAGGTAATTATCTTCGATGAGCTGCTCTACATATCCTGATTCTGGCACATTATCAATATCGATTTTCTGAATTCTTTTCTTAACCTCTTCTACTAATTCCGAATCAGCAATTTCTTTCATATAGGCGATGACTAGTTCTTTTTTTGCCCGCTTTCCTACTTGAAATTTTATTAATGATAAGCCCTCATTTTCACCATGGCGTCGCAAAAGGGCGGTATTATCACTTAAAGTTTCTGTGAAGCCTACCCGTGGACCTCTGACCGATACCTCTGATATGGGTTCTTCAACATTCCGCGTTTTCCCTTTCGTTGTACCCAGAATTAGTACATCTGATAATCCATCAATCAAAAGTGCCGTTGAACCCATTAACACTTTTGACATCAACTCTTTTATAGAATAAACTTCTTCTATGCCACTAACGGAAAGCACCCGATTCTTAATAAACTCTTTTGAAATGGCACCTTCCACATAAAACGGTGCACCCTTATACTCTTCATAAAAATTAAGCATCAATGACTTCATAATATGCATATCGATAAGATCTTTATCCGACAGTCCTTCCACAAAAACAAGCGCTGCTCGAACGTCCGTACATCCAATGTTAAACTCGCGAAAGTGTACGTCCGAATTATAACGAATTTCTTCTTTTACACTCGTTAAATCCATCGTGAAATTGCCTGTAAAATGGCCTGTTGCGCTTTGCTCCTTATATGTATAAGCTTGTTTTTCTATCTGCTTCATCTTTGATTCCTGTTCTTTCATCCTCATCACTCTTTCTCTAATGTACGGATCCAGCTAAAAACTCGTGAGGCCACATAAGGAATGAAAAATACGATAAAAGCTTGCACAAACACTTTCCAATCTGGAAGATAAGAAATAAGCGTTTTCCACATTTTAATCACCTAATATCTGCAGTTGACACTGCGATTTCTCACCCTAATTGGAATTTCTTAAGCATTATTATGCCTTACATGTGGAATTTTAATCCAATCAAAATTTTATAATGACTTTCTGATTGCTGTTAGATATACTTTTTGCGATATATGTCCACTAATCATTTCATCAAATACATTCCGCTTTCAAACTCTTCATTTCCATCAATTCACGAGCTCTCCCTACTTATACAAAAAAATCGTGCAGACCAAAGTATTGGTCTGCACGATTTTTTTGTATATTTTTATAGATTTGTTTTCATATACTACTTAATGTTTCTTCAAATCCCTCATATTAGATATATACAAAGCAATCACTAAAATGAGAATAGCTCCTGCATATAATAATGTTTCAAGCGGCTCTTCATGAGATGGGACCTGCAGTATCTCATGAAAATTTGGTTACTGCATCAGGAATAGCTCCTCTGGGATTTGCGATGGAAGTACTGAAAAAATTAGATGTATTTGCACCAGAACCGTGACATCTATCTTTTGATTATTTTCTGATGTAGCATTCTGCGTGTTCCTATTTTTTTAAAATCTATCAAATAATTTCAACGATGGCCCTTCTTTCAAATATTGTTAGATTTTTAAGAGATTGATGGATACCAAGAAAATTTCGTATCACTATCAAGTGGTTTATTCTGTGTTTCCTTTTTAATTAGGCTGAACCATTCGTTTAACGTACTTCCCGAAAGAAGTCCCCATCTTCAAGCGCGTGACGGGCGATAGCCAAGCGATAAGGTGGGGATGAATTTCGGTTAGGCATCGCCTAACTGACTTGTAAGAATAACCAATTATGATTGTGGTGCATACATTCAATATCCGATATATTCACTTGTTTATAAGATTTAGCAGGATTTTGTATATAATGGCCGTCCAAATCTTGCACATACACCATCTTCCCTGTAAATCCTGTCACGAATCCTATTTGTCCAAACGCTTTCACCTTATCACCTAGATACATTGTGCCTACGTACGGTGTATTTTTATTATTTCTTTTCGCTGTTCTATTTTTCGTTTTTCTTCCTTTTCTTGCAGTTGCTTCATGAAGAGAACGCTTTTTCTTTCTAAATTGCTTGATGCGAAACTCACCAATTTGCTGATATTCTCGTACCTTTTTCGGATTTGTAATTGCAATGGCATCATTATAGTGTGTTTTTGATAGCCCTAATTCTTTTCGCGTCGGTGTTGTGTAACTACCATATGTAATCTCACAATCTAAGCGCCTCATGATTTGAAGCCGCAAAATATTCATAAAGGCGGTCTCTTTATACTGTTTTGGTTCCTTAAAAACGTGCTTAATTTTTCCTTGATGGAATTTTTCATGGCAATCTTCATGTACTGTCACAAGGTTCTCTGCCATATTTGAACCACCCTTATGTCGCTCAATTATATGGTGTGTGTGCAAAATGCCACCTTTTTTCTTACAGATTTGACATGTATAATGGTCTCTCGCAAATACATAGTATCTTGTATTCCAAAAGCCAAATGCGTCTCCTTGTTGATACGCTTTCCCTTGTATATCAGGGTTCTTTAGTTTTTGGGCATCAAACTTGCCGACTTCTACAATGACTTTTGGTGAAGGTGATAGCGATTTGAATGTCTCAATCCAATGAATGATGTTATCGGTTCGGCTTTGAATTGATGGGGGAAGCCAGCCTTCTTTCTTTTTTCGATTGAGAAAGCGCGCTTTTCGGTAACGGGTTTTACGTTGTCTTCTGCTTCTACGTAGTATGGCTCTAAGCGTGAGATTCTCTTTGACATCTTGACGCAATTCAATGGTTCCTTTGATTAGTACTTTTTCCTCTGTTGTAATTGCGATCCCCACATATTTTGCACCGCTATCGACACCGATTGTAACAGGTTGTACTGTTTCACCAGTCGCATATTGCAATTGAATGGTAAACGGTGTGTAACCTATAATTTTTGCTTTCCCTTGTTTGAGAAGAAGCCGTGCCTTACGAGTACTGCAAGGCATGAGCGGTTCTCCTCGTAAATTCTTGACAAATACACGCATGTTTTGTCCCTCCTAAGAGTTTGTTTCCCTTCGCCAATGTTTGTAGGTGTTAGCAACTTCTTATGAAAGAAGGCTTGTGGTTGACCGTTCCTTCCCAATCAGAACTGTTACAGCGCCACCATAGAGCCAAGAACTAGGGAATTATTCTTGGGTATGCAACCTACGAACGTAGTCTACAAAAGGCTGAGGCTAGACAACCAGGGCTTTTTACAAGCCCCCACTTCAAAACGCGTTAGCGTTTAAGTGGTGGGTAGTTGACTTTGAAAATCTTCAAGAGTATTCGAATACAACTTTTCATCTCCTTTTTCATTCTAATAATTGTTTTACAATTCTCTAGACCTATGGTTTTTCCCTTCTAAATATTAATATTACTATCCAATTAACAATTTAACTAACGTCACCTTTCCTCGTCTTCCTCTATTCCAAATGTTCTTCAAATAACTGAACAATTTCTAAAGTTGGATTTTCCCCTTTCAATTTGAAAACAAGGCTTTCCACACCAAATATTTCTGTAAACGTATGACTACCGACAATTAGATTAACTCCTTTAAATTTTGCATACTGAACCGTATATAATGTTTTTTCCCCTGTTATATATGTATCACAACCTCTTTCCAATGCCTTTTGTATGATATTCGTATTATTTCCTGCTCCCGTCAAAATTGCTACTTTTTTCACTTGTTTATCATTATTTTTCCACGATTTCACTTCTTCCTCTAATCTGTCCTCTACTCTTTCTACAAGTTCAGAAAAAGACATCGGTAATTCATATTCTCCAATCCCTGGTAGCTCCTCCTCATCACATGAAGAATACTCTATCATTTTATCAATTTCTATTTCTCGAAATAATGACGTACAAGTTCCAAATTGCACAAAATCTAATGGTGAATGTATCCAAAAATGATTGATTTCATATTCTCTGAGCTTCTCTTTACAAGTCTTTTCCATACCATATAAAAAGCTCCATGGTGTATGATGGGTAATAATCATATCCACTTGATTTGCTTTCGCTTCTTCAATCGTTTCTATTGTTAAGTTCGTTGTATAACCTATTTTATTAAATTTATTTTTACTGATATTCGTGAAACCATATTCATCATCGCCGTATTTGTGAAGATGTTCTCCAAATAGTATTTCGATTGATTGATTAAATTGTTCAATATTCATTTCAATTTCTCCTTATTATCGATTCTTTATTACATTTCTCCCCAAATATATATTGTATTTTCATGTACCAAAAACCTTCAAAAATTTATGGATATTACAAAATATTACTTTTTTATACCTTTAATACAGGTCATCATCTGTTAATTTTTTATGAATAAGGGAATGATACAAACAAATAACCGTTACATAGGAGGACGAATATATGAAATCCGATTTTTTACAGGCAGTAAACGAAGCGATCGGTAATATTGAACATATACATATTGAAGAAAGTGGAGCAGACAGTTTGCTTATTCATCATGATAATGCACAACAACTAGAGAATATTGCTGAGATGTTGGAAAATAAGAAATTCCATTCTGTAATTAGGCAAAATGAAAACACATCCTTTATTGAAGTTATAAACAGATGAAAAAGAGATTCTGCTAAAAAAGTTCGGTAGCGTACCGAACTTTCTTTGGTGTAATAACCTTAAAAAGAAATCTGAAATTCCTCTACATACACTGCATTTCCAGAAACCTCAATTTGTAATGAATCATCTTCCTTATTTTTTGTTACATATACAGCAATTCGGCCATCTTTATCAATTTCTTGTCCTTGTTCAATGATTAATTTCATTTCATGTCCTGGTGTAAAATAACGAATCCTCACATCAGCTACATTTCATCATCTGTTAATCCTTCTGTATCCAATACAACACCAGCTGGATTTCTTGTATTTAGTTTATTACTAAATGCATCATAATGAAAAACTTTCACTGTCTTCACTTGTCCATCCCCTTACTTTTCGCAAAAATTTTGCAATATAATTCCGTTTCTGTCCTTATACAACAGCCGTTTTTCCAAAACACTTTTTGCATCTTTTCATTTGTAATATGTGTACTTCCTACATAATAAGTAGCCCCCATTTGTTTTAAAATGTTTAAAGATTGAAGATGAATATGAGCACTAAGTCCCTTTCCACGCTCCTCTGGCAGCAATCCAAAATAAAATAATCGTCCTTCATTCTTAGTTCCCGGTTCAATATGCGGAATAGATATTCCAATTGGTTGATTGCTTTCATAAAAAGCAATACGTGATTTTTGCCAATCCCCGCCCAATTCAGTTTGTATGGAATGGAAATGTTCATGAATACTGAGGGATGATGGTGCATTATCTGAACCTGACATACACCGCTCCCAAAGAACCTTAAACTCCTCTTCAGACAATAACCTTTCGTCTATAGAGCGTAAACCATACTGTTTTTTTGTATTTCTATATTAGTAATTTCTCGAAACACTTCCATTTTTGCTGCATATAACTGAAAATCAAAGTCACGCAATGTCTTTACACTTGGATTATAACTATCAAACCTTTTATCTAGTAAAATACTGGCTCTTTTTAAATTCCACTTCGAACAAATCTCTATAAATTTTTTTATCTTCTCTTTATAATTCTGAAAATCATATAAAGAATCTTCTTCGACTTCTTCAATCGTTAATGCATTCGGCAAACCATTTAGTACTTTTGTCGAAGGACCAAATATATTTTGCACAATTGTAAGATTATACATTATTATATTCACCTTTCTATGCCAACATTGAAGTAATGTAAAGCTACCACTTTGACTAGCTCGAATCTAAATCCTCGGTTGCCGCCTGTAATAAGTACTTTCATATGTACTTCCTCCCAAAAGGAATTGATTATTAATAAGGTGTATAATCCCTCCCCTTTATATATCAAATCAATTCAGGTCGATTTTTATAATATATTAAAAAGTCAAGCCATTTACCAATTTCAAGAGAACATGCTTTTCTTGTACATTCAAAAAGAAATCCTGCTCTTTCAGCAAGTTTCATAGATGGTTCATTATCAACATTTATATGTAGTTCAATGCGGTGGAAGTTTAGAATATCAAAAAATAAATCTATTGCAGCCCGTACATTTTCTACTCCATCTCTCCTTTTCCAATACTGATTGTGAATCGAATAGCCCATCATCGCCCACTGGTAATCCATTCGTAAAATTTTAATAAGCTCCACCTTTATTATTTGAATATTCTTTATTATTCTACATAAAATACAAAATTTAGTAACTTAATATACTTTATGTTTGTCAAACTAGCCTATAGACAAAAAAGTCCCGCTATGTATAAAAACATAGCAGGACTTTTCAATATTAATTATGGATCAAATGTGCTATTTACTTTTCCTTTTTATTTTATAGCTATGTTAAATGTCTCTGTTGATATTTGAAAACAACGAACCATCGTTCTATAATATGCGAAAAAGTACGAGAGCGAGTTGTTTCGAATGGCATTGAAAGACATCATCCAAGAAATTAGAAAGTTAAGCACAGCAGACCAATACCGTCTGAAAGAGTTCTTTGCTAACTCTTTAGCTTCTTATTCAGCAAATGAACCCGTGTTCAAAGAGGTTTCTGAACGGAAACATAAAGATGGTTACACTTGCACTCACTGCCATTCAAACAACGCTGTTCGTTTCGGAAAGTATAATGTAAAAATGGGAATGTGTAATGATAATAAAGTTGTTTAATTTTATTTATCCTTCTCTAATTTTTTAAAAATCAGCAACAATAAAGTGTTTAATAAGTTAAGTATTCTTCCGAAATAGTGGAACAATTGGATGAAATTTTATTTTTTAAAATTAATTTAAAAAAGTAGTTCTCCATGATAATTCTAAGTATAAATAATATTGTAAGTAGGTTTGATAACTCCATTAGAATACTGTTTCATGTCCACTAACTTTAATTTAAGACGCGGTTTCACGCTACCAAATAGAGAAATACCTTCACCGACTATAATTGGATTAACCTTTAATACTAATTGATCAATAAGTTTATGTTTAAACAACGACCCAGCCAATTCTCCGCCTCCACACAACCAAATTTTACCGTTATATTGTTTTTTGAGGTTCTTAATAAACCCTATAGCATCTCCTTTAATAAGTTCAACTTCCTCGTTTGTCTCAAACTGTATGGATTTTGAAAATATGTAATGTTTTATACCCTTATATCCAGGTTCACCAGGTTTAGCACCGAATTGAAACCCAAACTCATATGTTTTCCCCCCCATCAACACAGCATCATATTCCTGAATATCTGCTAAAAAGTCTGGGACATGATCCCCCTCAAATAAAAAGAGAGAATTATTAATATTTCCTTCTATCATACCTTGATCCGCAATAAAATTGTCCAGTGAAACCGCAACATGATAAATCAATTCAGCCATTCAGTCATTCCTCCAAGATAATGAATTGCCTAATTAATTCTATGAAACCAGCTTAATTTCCTTTATGTATTAATCAAACTGCTCAGTTAACTGAATAAACTTTATTTCGTTAATTGAATACTATCACTGACATTTTTAAATAACTTTATTGTAAATGTAACGACTTCTTTGGAAATTCAACAATTTTATTGTCATTTTACAGGGAAGTCATACGCTAGAACGACAACGCTATCGCTGCAAGGATTGCGGGAAGACGTTTACCAATGTGACCAATACCCCTCTTTACCGTACTCACCTGCCTCACAAATGGCTTGAGTTCGTTCAGTGTATGATTGAGGGCTATTCACTCCGTAAGTCTTCAGAGCTTCTAGGTGTCCACTATGTAACCTTGTTCTACTGGAGACATAAGCTCCTTTCAGCCATTAAAGAGATGGACTTTGAGCAGTTCCAAGGTATCGTGGAAATGGACGAGACCTACTTTTTGTACTCTGAAAAAGGGAAACGCAAGGTGGAAGGTAGAAAAGCCCGAAAACGTGGTGGTTCGTCAAAGCAAAGAGGCATAAGTAAGGAGCAAGTCTGTGTTCTTGTGGCAAGAGACCGTCAAAAAGTCACGTACTCAAAAGTGGTTGGTCAGGGACGGATTGTAAAAACTCGATTGGATGAATCCCTGATTTGTTGGATTTTCCTTCCACAGAAGTTGACGCCCCGTATTTTTTAAAATGAGCCTTGTTCCCTTTATGTAAAACTTCTTGTATTGCTTTCCAAACCGTAGAAGCAATTTTTTGAGAGGTATTACTATCAATATGTTTTTTATAGTTATGTTGATGCTTTTTTATATAAGCATGAAGTTGATATTCACTTAATCTAAAAGATTGGCAAATCACATCCAATTCTTTGGAATACCGTTTTAATTCATTTTTATAGTGGACTATGTTTTCTCTTTTTGTTGTATAGATCAATTGTTTCTTTGCATGTTGATACAAACGTAATTGTTTTCGATATTTTTTAGATTCTTTCATATATTGCATTTGTTTCAATGCATAAGAAAGGGTTATATTGTAGAGTTTACGGGCAATTTCGAATCGCTTTTGTAAAATATGTTTTTGCCAACATTCTGTGATGAGTTTTAGCTCTAAGATGAAACAATCCTTTTTTTGTTTCGTCATTGCCCGTCACTCCTTTCTTTTTTATCTATTACCATCACACACAAGAACAAGCGTTCCACAAACAAAAAACTACTCCATTCCTCCCACATCTAAAGAAATAGGCTTCCTGGAGCTAAATTCTGTGATCTTATCATCCCAAGAAGAATCAATAAGTACCAACCCTTTAGAACTATTTAAAATTAAACCATTTGAATGGACTGCTCCCCCATTAAAGTAGCCCAATTCTGTATGAATCCATACATTTGAATTTAACTGAGAGATTGAAATCGTTCCTTCTTGATTTTTAATGACAATTTGTTCTTCTTTAACTACAGCATACACTGGCTTTACAAAACTAGCCAATTGGCTTCCTCCTAATAAAGCTATGCATACCCCGACTTTTAACACGTGTTATTTCCTCATAAGTATTACTTTCCCTCATTTTTTCTGCACATTCTTATTTACTTAGGAAGCTCTGATAAACGCTCCTGAGCATTTTTTGATAATAAAATATTTAGCACACCTATCATATTATTCGTTTCTTGTCGTGCTTTTTCATATGCTTCTGAAAAAGCTTTCTTATTTTTTTCTGGTTTTTCAATACTAGCCAATTGGTTCCATGTTTTCTTCAACATTTCATTTTTTGGATATAATCCTAAATCTGTTTCAGATTGTGCTACAGGAGCCATATAATCAAATTCTCCCCCTTTTCGAAGATATGTGAGCGCCCCTGTAATCTCTTTATTTGAAAAATCTCCTTTTCTTGCCGGAACTTCCAATACACGAAATGCCTGAACGGACACATATACCGCTTTGACTAGTGCTCTTTCTAAATTTGTTGCTTCATCCCATGATTTATATTGAAAAGAAGAATTTTGCCCTACAGTCATAAATTTAAATCCTTCATTAACTAAATCAGGTGGCGCATCTTCAAGTGGCTCTTCTGTGCGAACATTGAGAATTGAATCGCCATAATTCATAATATTCGTTGTCCGACCTTCTTCACCCGTAATTCGACGAATTGGATGGTCTGTGTAGAATATGTATCCACGTTTATCAGTATGTTGCTTTAATTCTTCTACTGTTGTTGCAATTCCAATTTGTCCATCTTCTTTCTTTTGTACATCTTGTTTTTTCTCTGTAGAATTTTTTCCTTCTTGATTCGATGCCGTATTTTCTTTTTTCTCCTCTGCTGACTTTACTGCTTCTTTTTCAGCACAAGCAGATAATGTTAATAATGCAACAATTGTTAATAGATTTAATAACCGTTTATATTTCATGTCATTTCCCCCTCCATCTTCATTATACATACAAAAATTAACAATAACTAACATAATCTTCTTATCATTCATACTTTCCTAATCGTACAGTTACATAATCTATTCACTCTTGAAATGTGCTATTTGTCCAATAGAACATCTACAATTATTCCAATATCTGCGATGTAGCATAAAAAAAGAACTTGGTGTTTCCCAAGTTCTTTCTCCTCTTTACTCATTAAAGATAAATTCTTTAAACTTCTCTACACTCTCAAAATAATAATCTGATTCCTCTTTCATCTGCTTCTTAATTTTCGGAATATGATGTGACCAACCTGCTGCGGCAAATGTAACGTTACAGCTCTTTGCCATCTCCAGTGCTGGCTTTAAATCATCTAACACAATGACGTCATCCTCATGTAGATTAAACATAGACAGAATTTTTTTCACAGGATATGGATGTGGCTTTCTTTGGTCTTCTTCTAGCTCCCATCCAAATACTGCATCAGGAACGAACCCACAGTGTTTTTCATAATCTCTCTTAATACGACTACTCTCAGAATGGGAAACAACTGTTACAATTCCACCTTGTTCTTTGAACTCCTGTACCATTTCTACAAATCCCTCATAAAAATCAGGAATCGTTGACTCTGTATATTTCTTCCAAACCATTTGTTGATGTTCCTGTTCTTCCGGAGTAAAACCAATTATATCTTTACACAGGCTCATAAAACCTGGATGAAAACAATACGAAACAAATTCTTCTAATGATAAAGGTGTTTCACCTGGTCTTAAGTTTTGCAACGCTTCAACAAAGGATGGGTAATGTATGTCTGGTGTACTTTTCACCGCTGTATCATCGTGATCTAATATTAGACATTTATATTTTAAGTTCATTTTCTTCCTCCACTACTATCATTTATACTAAGTTATTATTTCAATTCTATAATCTCATTTATTATCGCACGCTTTCCCTGTACCATCCACATTCTTTCCAAATACCTTTTAAGAAAAAACACGGATAAATTAATAAATACAAATTAGGAATCCACCATGAAGGATCAAAATCTAATCGGATCATCCAAAACGCAATTGCTTGTAACCCTGAACAAAAAGTTAAGATTAATGATATGAAAGCGAATTGGCTCCATGAATTTTTTTGTTTTACATACAAATATAAACTGATTAATCCTGTCAATGAGATTAACAAATCTAGAGGTAAAAAAGACCAATTCCATGCCACCAAAATAGAATTTTGATAATCTTTAAACAAATACTCTGGAGGAATGATCTGAAGTACTGTTACGAGCCAATATATTATAAACCCAATATCAGTAATTAAGAAAAAATATTTTAATCGTTTCAATTTACATGTTCCTCCGCTGCTTCTTTTTTATTCTCTCCATGTTCAGTACTACTAAAATTCAAAGTAACCACTCCAACTAAAATAAAAAGAATTGCTAACACTTTAATCAGATTTATACTTTCGTTGAAATAGAAGAACCCAATTATCGTGATTGTGACGATTCCCATTCCTGACCAAACTGCGTATGCAACTGAAACTTCCATACATAACGTTACTTATAAGCAGTCCATGTATCTAGAAACCTAGAAAAGTCTCTTCAGATCTCTGAAGAGACTTTTCATTCACATAATCAATGTTATCGGTCGTTATCATGCCAAATTAAAAATTTTCTAAATGTACAAGGAATATGTCAGTTCACCATATGTAAAAGTATTATCATCAGTAAATCCAAGCCCTGTGTAGAATTTTTTACCCGGATCATTTTCAGGATGTACAGTCAAGCGAATGCGATAGCAAGAAGGATGAGTGTTTTTAATATGCTTAATCAACACTTCTATCGCAGCAGACCCTAATCCCCTTCTTTGAAACCTTTTATCGATGAAAAAATGAAAAAGCCAAAAGTCTTCTTTGCTATCAAGTGTATAGTGTAGATTAAAGAAACCTACCATTTTATGCTGATTGTAGACCCCATAAGGTTCAATCATCCTATCGTCTGGTCTGATGTATGCCTTGGCAAGAGCAATAGCAACAGGAGGTGTAACTGCGGAAACAAACTTTTGCTGCTCAGTATTTACGGAAAGCCCCAAAGCCTCTCGCCAGTTTTCAGAAGTTATTTTTTTCAGATTTACTTGAGACATGAGTGGTAGCCTCCAGTTCTTAGATTTGATTTTTGGTGATCCAGTATGAAAATGATGTAGTTTTACATAACGTACGTTAGCGGAAATAATAATCTCATTGATGTAACAACATTATTTATAAAGCTCTTATATGTTTTCTAATATCTGATGCCACACTACTAGGATCATCAGTTTCAAAGATGACATATTTGTATTTTTTATGCTCCTCTAATTCAATTATTACAAGAGGGACTCTTTTTTCATAAGAAAGAAAATACCATTCATCAACGTATTTAAAACTACCCTCAAAAATGTTAAGCGCAGAAATCGATGTTCCAGGCATCCGAAGCATCCATTGGGGAGCGTCAAAATTATCAACATAAACACTCTTAATTGTGTTATAAGGAATATTTAACTTTAATTTTAATGCAAATAATCCTGTTACTCCATTTAGTTTCAGAATTACACCTTCATCATCAAAATGCACTTCTCTCCCCATGATTCTCCTCCCAACATTTATAAACTGTTTTCTATTTTCTGTTTTCCAAATTATACCACGTTCACTTTGGGAAATAACTGAATATTGCAGTTACATGTTGTGTTCATACGAAATTTACATAATCCATCATTATCAGTAGTAACAAAAAGGGACAATCCTTGATAGAGAAAAGGGACTCTTTTTTCTCTTTCTATTTTCTATACATCTTTTTATACATTCCGTCTATACCATATTTCTTTATTTCCTCATGCAATATTGCATGAAAATACGGATGAAAATCTATTATAATTTATCTTGAAGTTCCTAACATGCTTCATCATGTGTGCTAATACCAAATTGTTTATACCCTAACCTTAAACAAACATAGAAAAAGAGATCCGTTTAAAATAAATAGATCTCTTTTTCTATGTTTATTTGTCCAATTCAGGTCCATATTGATATACTTATCTTTTTCTTTTTCCGTATCCCATTCACTCAAATAGGATGCATATTCAAGCTCATCTGGTTCATCATTTAATACAGAAATAAACTCTAGTTTATTTTGATAGAAATCAATCGCCCTTTATATATATATCCATTTTGATTTTTCGACATATAGCCGCGCCTATGGATAACAAAAGGTGATCTGCACTCGTTTTCTCTCTTTGTTTTCACTATGTCTGGGGCAGGGAAAAGGATCTGATCGCTTCTATGCATGGCCGGATGCTCTCTCCCACCTAAAAAGACGGGGGTTATGTCGGTTTTTTGATTTGTATTTGTATAAATCCCTTACATGTAAATGTGTTTCATATATGTTCTATATCATCATTTACACTCCTTCCTTGATAGTAACTTAAAAGGCTTTCATACTAATATCTTTTTATTACTACTAGTATATGAAAAGATATGTCTTTCAACATCCCACTGCTGTAACTGTTTCTCCATTTTCATGACCTTCAATTTCAAAAATAGTTAGACTTTTTAATCAAATTAGTATTAAGTGTTAATAACAAGTGTTAAAATAAAAGAAAATGGAAAGGTGGAATTTAAATGAATTCAAAAGCAAGAATCACAGCGGTCGGTACTTATGTCCCAAATAAAGTGTTATCGAATGAGGATTTATCACACCTTGTGGAAACGACAGATGAATGGATTGTGCAACGAACTGGTATGCACGAACGAAGAATTACTTCCTCAGATGAATTTTCCACAACATTATGTATCCGTGCCGTTCAAAATTTAATTGATCGCTTTCACGTTTCCATTCATGACGTTGACTTAGTTATTGTCGCAACCGCCACTCCTGATTACATGTTTCCAAATACTGCAAGCCAGGTGCAAGCACATTTTGAGATTCCAAATACAGGAGCAATCGACCTTAGTGCAGCTTGCGCAGGTTTTGTGTATGGTTTAATCGTTGCGAATGGTCTCATTACTTCCGGGACAAATAAAAAAATACTTGTCATTGGTGCCGAAACACTTTCAAAGATTACAGATTATAGCGATCGTACCACTTGTATTCTATTTGGAGATGGTGCAGGTGCAGCACTCGTAGAATATGATGAAAAAAATCCAAGTTTCCTAGGTTCCCATATGGGATCCAAAGGTTCTGGTGGTATCAACCTATATCAAACTGCATTATCAAAAACAATGAATGGCACCCCACTACAAGACACACCGTTTCTCATACAAAATGGAAGAGCTGTATATAAATGGGCTGTAAACACTGTTCCTCAAGGAATACAAGAATTACTAGAAAAAAACCATCTAGACATTTCAAATATTGATTGGTTTATTCCTCATAGCGTAAATTTAAGAATGCTTGAATCGATATGTGAACGAACTAACATTTCTATTGATCGTACGTTAATGAGTCTTCAATATTGCGGAAATACCTCTGCTGCTTCCATTCCATTAGCACTTGATATTGGATTACAAGAGGAGAAAATTAAAAACGGAGATACATTACTGCTGTATGGATTTGGTGGTGGGCTTGTACATGCTGGTTTGATTTTGAAGTGGAATTTATAAAGGTTTTTCTTTTCAAATAATAATTAAAAGGCTACATAAAAGCTGAATCCAATATTGCCAAGTCCTAATTACAAACTTCTGTATTTACTGCAGAAAATGAATAAGGACAAGTGATGGATTCTAAAAACTTTGGTATTGGTAGATCTAAGTTACCAGCAGTTGTTGACGGATGGAAAGAGAGGTGAAACTTTGATTAGTGGGAGTTTTCTTCATCCCTCACCTAATCCTGCCGGACGTTGAGGTAGGGGTATTACTGCCCGTGAATAGTGGGATAAATAACAGCTGTATTTCAGCAAACCAAAAAAGCTGGTTCAAATACCAGCTCTTTTGGTTTTATATGATATTTTTAGCTACAATTTTAAGATGTTCAGGTGAAATAATTTCTTTTACACTTTCATGAAAATCTTCCTGAAGCATTTCCTCAATATGCTCTAAAGAAACTTCTAACGCTGTACACTCCAAAGTATCAATATTTAACAAAGAGTAATGGTCCTTTTTCTTAATTACTAAATATCGATGCTCTTCTGTGATCAGTAAAGAACCTAATCGGATTCCAAGAATACGACAATCTTCAAATTTCATATGAGACACTCCCTTTCCCAATTAATTACAACTATCGTTCCCAAACTATCACCTTATCTAAATACTATACCGACTTAACAGTAACGATATTTTTACAAAATAGAATAAATATGTATATATTATAAATTTACCATAATCTATATCTAGTAAATATATAAAAAACCAAAAATATTCAATTTTTATATACTTATATAAAGATGCAATCACTTTTATTCGTATTGAATTTCCATTGAATAGAATTTTTCTTTTCTACAAATCTTCATTTTGTATGGATGAGTATAAAACTCCGCATCTCGTCCAACGCCACAAATAAGTGCTAATCCTCTATGATTTTGCCAGGGTAGTCCAATATAATATACCCCTTGAATTGGGCTTACTCCTCTGTTCTGAATCGGAACACCATCGCCATCTATTGCCCCTTCTATCTCAATCCATTTATAATAATGAGAAAAAGGATTCCCTATATTTTAGGAATCCTTTTCTTTCTATTTTAGATGGGTGCGTTGCAAATGTTTATAGCTTCAGCTATCATTTCATCTATTGCTTTAGTATTCAGTGTTACGATTAGTTCTGTAAATTAAAAATCATAGAACGGAGTAAGTAAGAAAGAGGGTTCCACATTGTAGGAATCCTCTTTTTTATTTCGAGCAGAGGTAAGGTAGCAAACTTACTTAGAAACTATTTTTAAATTAACTTATCAGTATTTATAATGAGTTTGTAAAAAAAGACCGTCTCTTTGACGATCCTTTTAAACTAAATCTCCCGTTACTAACATAGAGCGTTTTTGAAGGCTATTGGAACGCAGACTATACGCGACTACTTTCTTCTTGTACTGTTTGACTACATCAACGTGATCGTTGTAACTGTACACAGAAAACCTAACATCGTTTTTGCCCCTCTTAGTATCAATAACCAATGGAGTCCCACTGCTCTTTGGAGGAAAATAATGTCTCTCTAAAAATATCGCTTGGTTAAAATGATTAATAACTTGAATTTTATCTTCACCTTCCAAGCGTTTTCCGTCGATAGTTACGGTGACAGTCGCGTCATTAAGTTTTGGATGCAATTCAAATTTGCTGACAAACGAGTTCACAACAGAGGTTGGAAGACACGTCACTATTATTTTAATACAACCCATAAGAATCAACGAAAGTATTAACCAGGTCGTCATATTTTATCATCTCCATTCCGTTCTAAAATAATATTATTACATAACTCATATTATCATAGTGCAATTAGTTAATTTTTGAACATTATGTGAAATTTGGTAAAGTTATAAGGAAGTGTCAACGGTAAATCGGGGTCCCGCCACACATCCATCAACTTAAAAATATTTTTATACAAAATCCGGTCTTTCCATATAGTTTTTTATTATTTTTTATAGATATTATAAAGGTAGGTATATCAAATAAACCCTGACAGGTTTCAATTTTTTTACTATGCTACCTAATGAATAGAGGTGGTATACTCATAAACAACACCCAAAATATCAAAGACTGTCTTTTTCTCATATCGATGAGATTTTCGTCCGTTTTGCTGTAGAAGGTTGAACAGACGAGGGAGAACCTTTGATAATTCTTGGGTGTTTTTGTGTAATGCTTGATGAAAAAGCAAGAAATAATCTTTAATTATGTACATTGCTTTATATTCGCTTAGTTCTTTCTGTTTCTTACGTAATAGGAACTCTCTCATTTTAAACATAGTAGAAGAACATAATAAGATGCTAATGAGTTGTCCGTAAAGGTCACATTCTAATCCTTCCTGTTTAATAGATTCACAACGATGAATTCGAAACCAGGATTTCCATATTTTAAACAAAAATTCAATTTCTATTGTTTCAATTATCTATATAAATCCATTTTGATTTTTCGACATATAAGCCGCAGCTATGGATAACAAAAGGTGACCCGCACTCGTTTTCTCTCTTTGTTTTCACTTGGCATGGGGCAGGAAAAGGATCTGACCGCTTCTATGCATGGCCGGATGCTCCCTTCCACCTAAAAAGAAGGGTTTTATGTCGGTTTTTTAATTTGTATTTATATAACATATGTTATTCAAAAATATTTTAATAAATTAGAAATTTATAGGCTTCTGTACTTAAGAAATCTTCGACTTCAGTCAAAAGTGATTCAACTTATATCCATACTAGATCTTTTGGGGAAAGCTTTTTAACAATTAAGCCTCTTCTTCCCTTATTTATAATTTTTAAATTAAACCGTCCTCTATAGTATACTGAAGGTGCGGTGTTTTCTGATGGGGTATGCCGTAAAATCAAAAGGGATTTAACCTCTTCTACCTTCTTTTCAGAATAACTTTCACCATTAGGGAATTCTATTATTCCTAATCTAATCTTTATTTCGCTTGTATCAAACAGCCACTCCTTATTAAGTTCCCTTATCTTTTGTATAAAGTGTCCTTGGGTTTTTCCTATATAGAGAAATGTTTCTTTTCCAGCGCATACTCTAAAGATTGCAAATATTCCTTTCTTAAAAGCTTCTTCTCTATTATAAAAATCATTAAAACTATACGATCCATACCATTTAATATGTACTGTTTCGATTAATTCCACCTCATTTTTCGACAAAAATATTATTTCAAAATATTTTATTTATTCAAAATCCATAGCCCTGTTTACTTGCATTAGAAGTTGCACTTTTCTATAATACATTTTAATATTAAGAAATTCAATAATGAATATGTACATATCTTTAAGCATGTAAATATTTATAGCCTGCTGTTACTTTAGAAAAATGTTTAATCAAATTAATACTAATAACCTTGATAAATGAACAAAAAGAAAGAGCTTGTTTTAAAAAATAGATTGATTAAAACAAGCTCTTAATATATTCAATTGAATCATTCTTTTATAAAAAAGTTTGATCATTTCTGTGATCCTTCTTCAATTAAAGCGCCCTTAATTGATATTAGTCAACTACCCTCCCCGTTAACTTAAGTACAATTCTTCACAATCTTGTACATAACATTTACCTAATATCTGATTTCCTTATAAAGTTTTATTCCATAAAATAGACCGACAGCTATAAAATGCCCCTCCGTTTGAAAGAGGGGCATTTATCTATACTTTTCATTCTGTAACAGTTACTTCAATCGGCTCAGCTACAATATGCCATTCCTTCCCGAGCATTTGGAAAGTATGCATCGCAAATACATTCACTGTTCCGGGCTTCAATGCTTGAATGGTACTGCCTTCAATTTTCATCTTGTCTTCTCCGTTGTTTAAAAAGATAGTAGTCGGAATCTTCTCTCTTATGTCCCCACGATAGTTCACTTTGGATTTTATGTGTATAGTCGCTGTTTTTCCGACTTTCAGGTTCACTTTTTTGTTCGGGATTTCCAAACGAATCGGCGCATCCGTCAGCCACTGCATGTAGTCCGTGATCGGTCCGACAACGCCGTCCTGCAAGGCTTGTCCAAACGGATCCTCGTCCCTGAACGTCCAATGCATATTCAGAAATCCGCGCTGACGCATATATTGGATCAATTCCGGATACAGGCTACCGTAGTTTGCATTCAATGTCGCGTTCATGCTGGCGCCGTACTGCATCATCTGCTGGGCCTTCTTTAGCTTGCCGTCTAGTGTGGAAGGAGGGCCAGCGGAGTAAAGATAGCCGGTTCCGACTTCACGGTTGAGACTGCGAACGTTTCTGATATGGTTGGCATCAAAGCTTTGAATCACTACGTTATCAATCATTCCAGCCTTCTCAATTTCCTGCATCACTTGCTTCTCGATACCGCTCGCCTTAAGCTCGACAAGTAGGACCACATCTTTCCCCTTAAAATCATTCAAAAACTCTTCAAAGGTAGGCACCTTTTCACCTTGGAATTCGGGACTGAACTTGATACCGGCATCCAATGCACGAATCTGTTCAAGCGTTAAATCCTTTACATAGCCCGTGCCGTTCGTTGTCCGATCCACATTATAGTCATGCATAATGACCAGCTTGCCGTCCTTCGTCATCTGCACGTCCGTCTCAATCATATCCGCACCTAATTCATAAGCCTTTCGATAGGAAACCATCGTATTTTCAGGCGCAAGGGAAGGTACACCACGATGTGCCGCAACGACCGGGCGCTGCACAAGTGTATTCTCTGGATATTGTCCCAACGCCTCAATGGAGGCTTCAGGTTTCCCTGTCACAATGCCGTCCACTCCAAGATGAATGAGCGTATGAGCGGCTTGCACATCCTCTGCGCCGCTTCCCCAAACGGAAATTGCGCGGCTATGTAAATAATGAACCGCATCAGGGCTTAGATTTTTTTGCGGCATTACCGCAACCATCGCATCGCTTTCATGAATGTCACGCACGAAAGCGGCCATATCATTCTTATTGAAGGATGACTTGGTGTAACGAAGGGCGCCGCGAGCCGTTTTAATGAAGCCGCGCATTTCTTTCACGATGGCGGGATTGCTAGATAAAATCTGAAAATCCTGCGTCTGTGTTTCTTTCATGATATTCGCGAGACCTTCAATATCCGTATGTTCTTCCACCTGAACAACCGGAATGAATTTGCCTTTTATGTTTTCTAGAGCTTTTTCAATAGGAACTCCGTCAACAGCCCATTGCCCCTGCACGTTCCGCTTTGCCTGCAGGAGAACCGAAGATGCTCCTTCTTGTGCAACAGATTGTGAAATAATCGTAGGTGGGTTCACGATATTCGTTTTCGCTTCTTTCGGAAGAAAAGCGTTCGTTTTCGCTAAAGGAGGAAGTGCATTCGGATATTCATTCACCTTTACATTATCGAATTGAACTGTCGTACCATTCGCTTGAAAGCCAACATTCCCGTTTGCCCATTTCCCTGCTTGATCCGTATCAATCACAAGCTGCCCATCGATGAACTGCTGAACACGATTGCCGCTTGCGATCACTTTGATATGATATGTCTTATTGAAAGCCATATTTTCCGGATAAAAATTCGTTTCCGGCACGACCCACTGATTGCTTTCATTCCGAATGGCGAACTCCAGCCCGTTCATCGCCGTAGTGCCTCTACGCATAGCAGATTGATAATACGGATAAGAATTGGGCTGTACACGATACATCAACGAAGCCCATCGGCTGTCTTCCACCACGCTTTGAAACGTCATATCCGCTTCAAAAACGTAATTCCCTGATTGATTTTCTAAAGGAATCACTACTCTGGCAGGGGCGGTAGAAGAAGGAGAAGATAATACTAGCTTGCCGTCTACGACCTTGGCATCTCCCTGTACAAGCTTCCAGCCAGCAGGCAGTAACCCGTTGGCGATTTGGTCGAAATTCTCCTGTGTGAGAGTTTGCTCCGCGGCGTGAACCTTGGTTGAACCGTCAACCGGAGCCATCGATATACTTCCGAAAATACTTGCCGATACTAGAACAGCTGCAATTTTTTTTGACTTTCCTCTGAATTTCGATATCATTGCTAGTCTCCTTTTTATTTAGTAAAAACATGGTGACTGATTTGCGAGTGTTCTTCTTTATCTTTAATAGATATATAAATACAAATTAAAAAACCGGCATAAAACCCTTCTTTTCAGGTGGAAGAGAGCATCCGGCCATGCATAGAAGCGGTCAGATCCTTTTCCTGCCCCAGACACAGTGAAAACAAAGAGAGAAAACGAGTGCAGGTCACCTTTTGTTACCCATAGCCGCGGCTTATATATCGAAAAATCAAAACGGATTTATATAGAGTCAGAAGAAATACATACGTTTCCTATGAAAATATTACTAGATGAAGTTAAATGTGGGATTAATGTTTTGCAAAGATATTGTAAAGATATGACAGGGGGCTGAGAAGTGAAAGAAGCGGGCATGGCTGTGTAGCTGCATTCCTGAATGAAAAAACTGTTTTTTTGGTTCTGGTGCAAAAACTTCAAGACAATTGCAACTAATTTCTAAATCTTGTACATACTGATACTATCATTCTGAAACAGTTGGAACGGAATTAGTGAGTTTTTGTTCCAACTTGAACGAGTCAACCGGTGTTTCCTTATCTTCTGAAGGTCTGAATCAACGCTTCACCTCTCATACTGTTTAGTTTTTTCAACATTTATTTTCACGACTATTTCATCAAAATATTTGTCCATCACCATTTATAGGAGGGGATTTCAAACGAATTCGAATCTTAGATTCTACCATGTTTCAACTTCCAGATCACTATGCATATGCCTATAAAGGATTTGGAGGTGGCGGCTCAGAAGCTGCTATGAAAATTCAACATCACACACATTTATTTTTCAAGTATACGCGATGTACTTCTCAAGCCCCACCGAGACATGGTTCCCATTCTTCTCAGATTGTTCGAGGACCTTTTAAAAAATGGTAGGAAAGCACATCGCTATACTAACTTCTCACCCTTTGATATTCTCGGAATCACTCAAGAATATACAAATACCCAAAATTTCATTCCTTTTTTAACACAAACAAACCAGGTGCTTTTAGCACCTGGTTTGTTTGTGTTAAGTTGATGGCTATGCGGGTCACCCCCATTGTCATCAAGCTAAGATAAGTTTGTATCCATATAACGAAAAAGCGCTATTCTGCTAGATTATTACCGTGAATATGCGAAATGATATCTATCTTCTGTTTCATTACATCCCCACTATTCTCAAAGACTTGAAATAAACCTGTGTTTTTCAAAACAAATCCTAGTCAACAAAAAAAAGCATCCATATAACTTATCAAATTAGAGTTATACATCTAGCTTTATTTGTAGACATCCGCCGCAAGCTCCTTTAAAAACCGTATGTCCATTACTTCAAAGCACCCGTTGTTCTTTTTTATCACACCTTTATCACAAAGAATATTTAATGTTCGTAGTAAATGTCTGTAACTTGTCCCTAGCAGTTCCGATGTTTCAGTTAAATTCCCATTAAATATAATCTTTTTTTCTTTATAAATAACACTTTCTCCTGTCGCTAGAATATAGCTCGCTAATCTGTTTTCAAGAGGATAAAGTAAGTTAATTGAACTATTTTTTGAAAGTCTGTTTAATTTTCCAGCTAAAGAATCACAAATACACCTTAAAAATATCGCATCATGAAGCAATTGAACTCTAACCTTTTCTAAAGGTATACCAATACAATATGAATCTTCCATTACCTGAACATTTGAAGATGTTTTTTGAGAATGAATCAATTCTACATCTCCTAACACTTGCAATCCGTCATAGAAACATAATAATAAGGATTTTCCGTTACTTAATGTGTTATATGCCTTTGCTTTTCCCTCTACAAAGAAATAAAGATAATGAATTTCTTCATTCTCCTTACAAATATACTCATTCTTTTTAAAGAGTAATAGTTCCATACATGATTTCATGTCGTTACTAAAAAATGCCTCGATATTATTCTGTCTAACATACTCATCTAACTTTTTAGAATCATACAGCTTTTTCATATATCTCCCTACCTCGCCTTTGTATCCCTTTACAATTATAAATAAGATTTCTTTCTCTCACTATGACATATGTCATAGTGATTCACAATTCAATCATGATACATTACATGTAAAAATGTAAGGGGAAAATGCTATGTACAACTTACTGTCTGTCCTTATAGGGGCTTTTATCGCCATTATGATTCCATTGAATGGCATCTTGTCTGAAATTACGGGGAACTATACATCTAGCGTTATGATTCATATTGTTGGGTTAATTGCCATTATCATTGTTTTACTTATAAGTAAATCTAAACTTCGTATCCAACAAGGAATTCCTCTCTATCTTTATAGTGCAGGAGCTATTGGAGTTTTTACTGTACTGTTTAGTAATATAAGCTTCACTGCCCTTGGTGTCTCTATTACGATCGCTTTAGGTTTACTTGGGCAATCTGTTTCATCAATTATCATTGATCATTTCGGCTTATTAGGCATGAAGGTTGTGAAATTTGAAAAGAAAAAAATCATTGGATTACTACTGATTTCTTCAGGAATCGGTGTAATGACTATTTTTTAACGGAGGACGAAATGATGCTATATATTTGTATTGCCATTTTAGTTGGGGTTTCCATTGTAGTCGCAAGAATTATTAACGCTAACTTAGCAGCTAAGATTGGTATTTTTCAAGGTACGCTTTTTAACTATATTACTGGACTATTTTTTTCTTTATTGTTTTTAATCTTTAGTAATGAATCTCTTCATGTATCAACTTCAACATTGCAATCTATATCATTTGTAGTTTACTTAGGAGGTTTAGTAGGTGTAATTGTAATTGTATTATCAAACTATATCACCCCTAGAATCTCATCGTTCTATTTAACATTATTGATTTTCGTAGGGCAATTATTTATGGGAGTCGCCATTGATTTTTTTACATCAAACGATGTATCTATCGGTAAAATAATCGGTGGATTTCTAGTACTACTTGGTCTCACTTACAATTTAATGATAGATAAAACATACGAACCTATAAAAAACGGTGACGTACAATTATAAAGAATAGGCTTGTTCCGTTTTTATATAAAAAATAATACGTGTTAATGCATGTTCATTGGCACATGCATTAACACCTTCAAATTCAACACATGAACGTTGGATCTCCCTTAATAGAACGATTTCTAAAGAAAAATAACCGCAGCATAACGGATATAGCAATCATACCTACTCCGCAAACGATAAAAATAACATTTGTAGATACAAACACAGACAAAATTCCAAATATGAAAAGTGATAATGTATCAGCTAAATAAAGCAGCACTGCATTAAAGCTAAATCCCCTTCCTAACATATCTTTTGGGACGAGTTTTTGTAATATGTATACTCTTGTTAGTCCTGCTAGCGGGAGACCAATTCCGACTATGAATACACCAACGAAATAAAACGGAATATGAAACGTGAATCCAAGTGCCAAAATTCCAATTCCCCAAATAATTGAAGCAATCGTATAAATAGTTAGGTTCAAGTTTTTCCATACGAGAGGAATGATGATATTGGTAATGATTACTACACATCCAAAGAAACCTTGAATCATACTATAAACCTCTTTACTCTCTTTCGTAAATTCTCCTAAAGATACTAGTAAGCCTACCTTCCAAACCCAGGTGTTCATGAAAACTATTGTAAATGTAAGAAGAAATAAGAACGTAATTTGTTTATTATGTTTCATCCAAAGCCAAAATTCACGTAATGAGAAGAAGACTTCTTTTATATTTTTTTTTGTATCCAATACGTCTTCTTTTACATTCATTTTGATAAGAAAAAGAACGCTTACTACATATGTAATCGCATCAAGAGTGAAAAAGTGAATGACACCAACTGTTTTAATTAACATAATTGAAAGGAACGGACTAAATACAGTAATTCCTCTCGTTACAGAATCATATAAACTATTTGTTACATTTCGTTCTTCTAATGGAGTAATGAGTGGTAATAAGGCGCGATGTGCGGGGTTAAAAAAACAACCACAACATTGAAGTAAAAAACTAATGATGATCATATACGTGTAGGTTAAAACATCGAAGTAATAAAAGAAGACAAGAGAAAGCATGAGTGGAATACGAATAATATCAATGATGATTAGCAATTTCTTTTTCTGTACCCAATCAGCTATAACGCCACCAATTAGTCCAAACAAAAGATAAGGAATCGTTGTGGCAATTACCATTCCAGTTGTATGTAGTTCTGAGCCAGTCAAATCATAAGCAAGAAAAATAAATGCGAATCCAGTTAATATATCTCCTAAGCTAGAAACTCCTCCCCCCAATAAATAGTACATCACATTTTTATTTTTTAAGATGGCTTTATACAAGAAACTCCCCTCTTTCACATTTAATGTACTTCCCGAAAGAAGTCCCCATCTTCAAGCGCGTGATGGGTGATAGCCAAGCGATAAGGTGGGGATGAATTTCGGTTAGGCATCGCCTAACTGACTTGTAAGAATAACCAATTATGATTGTGGTGCATACATTCAATATCCGATATATTCACTTGTTTATAAGATTTAGCAGGATTTTGTATATAATGGCCGTCCAAATCTTGCACATACACCATCTTCCCTGTAAATCCTGTCACGAATCCTATTTGTCCAAACGCTTTCACCTTATCACCTAGATACATTGTGCCTACATACGGTGTATTTTTATTATTTCTTTTCGCTGTTCTATTTTTCGTTTTTCTTCCTTTTCTTGCCGTTGCTTCATGAAGAGAACGCTTTTTCTTTCTAAATTAATACACGCATGTTTTGTCCCTCCTAAGAGTTTGTTTCCCTTCGCCAATGTTTGTAGGTGTTAGCAACTTCTTATGAAAGAAGGCTTGTGGTTGACCGTTCCTTCCCAATCAGAACTGTTACAGCGCCACCATAGAGCCAAGAACTAGGGAATTATTCTTGGGTATGCAACCTACGAACGTAGTCTACAAAAGGCTGAGGCTAGACAACCAGGGCTTTTTACAAGCCCCCACTTCAAAAGGCGTTAGCGTTTAAGTGGTGGGTAGTTGACTATAGACATGATAGAAACCTCCTACTTTTTATAATTAGATTATTCTGACTTTTAAAGGTATTGTATCATCTCTTCTATATTTTCGTAACCATAAACTACCAGCTGTTATTTATAAGTTACAGGTTCTTTCTTGTAAGCTCGGCTTTTTTAATTTGCCGAGCTTACAAGAAAGGAACAATCGGCTTCTCTTACATCAAATTGTTTTATTCACCTGTTTCCGCAAATTTCGTAATACGGTTCCCAATCTCGTCACGAACACATTGGAAAACAGCCCACCTCTCCTCTTCTGTTCCTTCAGCCTTGGCCGGATCATCAAATCCCCAGTGAACTCGCTCTTTGTTTGGGGGCGTTGCTGGGCATACATCATTTGCATGACCACACAGCGTAACAACTAAGTCTGCACGCTTAAGAATATCTTGATTAATGATATCAGATGTTTGATTGGTAATATCAATATTTACTTCTCTCATTGCCTTTACAGCTTTTGGGTTTACACCATGTGCTTCAATACCAGCTGAGTATACATCCCAGTTCTCACCTAAAATCTTTTTTCCCCACCCTTCAGCCATTTGGCTACGACAAGAGTTTCCTGTACATAAGAAGTAAATCATTTTGTTGTTTGTCATGTGATCGAACCACCTTTATGCTTTAATTTAACGTTTTTGACTTTGAAAATATTTTTGCTGAAACCATAATGCTACTTTTACTAACGCAATCATAATTGGCACTTCTACAAGTGGACCGATAACAGCTGCAAATGCGATGCCAGAATGAATGCCAAATACGCCGACAGCTACTGCAATCGCTAACTCAAAATTATTACTACCAGCTGTAAAAGCGAGTGTTGTTGTAACTGGATAACCAGCACCTAATTTCTTTCCTAAGAAGAAAGAAACAAAGAACATGACAATAAAGTAAATGAGCAATGGAATCGCAATTCGAACAACATCTAGTGGTAAGTTAACTACCATTTCCCCTTTTAAAGAGAACATAACAACAATCGTAAATAGTAGCGCAATTAATGTGATCGGACTAATTTTTGGAATGAATACTTTTTCATACCATTCCCTACCTTTTGTTTTTACAAATATATATCGCGTTATCATTCCAGCAATAAACGGAATCCCCAAATAAATGAATACGGATTTTGCGACTTCCAGCATTGTAATACTTACAACAGCACCTTCGATTCCTAACCAATCCGGAATCACTGTAACAAACACATACGCATACACAGAGAAAAATAATACTTGGAAAACCGAATTAAAAGCAACCAGCCCAGCAGCGTATTCTGTATCTCCTTTTGCAAGATCGTTCCATACAATGACCATCGCAATGCAGCGAGCTAATCCAATAATAATAAGACCAACCATATATTCTGGTTTATCTCCTAAAAAAATAATGGCAAGAAGAAACATTAGTATGGGACCAATAATCCAATTTTGAATAAGAGATAATAGTAGTATTTTTGTATCCTTAAAAACACGCCCCATTTCCTCATAACGGACTTTCGCTAGTGGAGGATACATCATGAGAATCAAACCAATAGCAAGCGGAACAGAAGTTGTTCCGACTTGGAGACTATTTATGCCATCTATAAAACTTGGAAAGATGAAACTTAATGTAATCCCCACTATCATCGCTAAAAAGATCCAGAGTGTTAAATATCTATCAAGAAAAGATAACCGTTTCATTTTGTCCTCCTTTTTGTTTTAACAACATGAAGTTGGTTTTACAATCTTTTCACTATGATCTATACAACAACTAGAAGATTCTACTTTATGAACCTCACTGTTAGCCTTCGTGTAGAAAAACTCCCATTCATTACCATCAGGATCTGTCACCCAAAACTTATCTTGCACAGCATAGCAACAAGTCGTATCCATTTCTTCACGAGCAAAGAACCCTTCTTTTTCTAAACGTTCTTTATGTAACAATATTTCTTCTTGAGTCTCTACCTGAAAGCCAAAATGATTTACTTGATTTCCTTTCACTTCATCTCTTACGTTTAACGTAAAATTCAAGCCTGGTTTTTCTAGTGAAAATTTTGCATAATCCTCTTTTACTTTGACAGGCGTTACTCCAAATACTTTTGTGTAAAACTCAATTGATTTTTCAAGATGAGTTACATTAATGCCTACATGTACATATTTCATAATTCATTTCTCCCTTTCTCCATTTTTATTAATCAAAAAAAATTGATTTAAAAGGTAAAAAAACTAGCAGCAACTGCCTTTGCCAGTTTTTCTAAACACACAACAAAGTTCTTCTGACAATAACTTATTTACTTCATCATCATTTAAATCATAATAGCTCCACGTTCCCTTTGTTTCTTTTTCAATGAGATTCGCATCAAGCAATATTTTTAAATGATAAGACAATTTAGACTGTGTCATTCCAAACACTTCTGTTAAATCACACACACATGTCTGTCCTCGTTGACATAATTCATACATAATTTCTAATCTCTTTTGATCTGCAAGGGCTTTAAATTTTTTTTCATATTGTTCAAAATTTGGTTTCATTATGCCGAATCCTTTCATCAACTTTTTTTGATATTTCTATTATATGTACAGCTACCTAATAAATGCAACCAATAAATCAATTTTTTTTGATTTAAAAAAGTCATTAGCGTATTTTTATCTCACTATTCGCGGGCAGTAAAAGTCCGATTAGTTCAACTTGCTGCTTTGAAATAAAGTTTGATCAAATTTAACGCTAATAAACCTTGATATAATCCTAAATAGAAAAAGCATGTTTTGAAAAAAGATTAATCAAAATATACTCTTATTTAATATGATAAAGGAACTTTTTTATAAAAAAGATTGATCATGTTTGTAAGCCTTCTTAAAGTAAAGTACCCGTTAACTTAATAAGTTTATATCTTTCATTACAGGTGAATATAAGAACTATGCATATTCCCTAATGAGAGGAACGTCAGCGATATTCGTGTTTTGATAAAAAAATCCAATCTCTCATTTATAACACAGAGAAATTGGGATTCTTTTAATTTATTTTATTTGTTTGTTTCTCAAAGCAGACCAGTGTGTTGGACGAGAAAGCAAGTGAGGTAATTTTGTGTGTGCATCGCCCTTCGCCGAGTTAATCTGAACTTGGGTGAGAAAGATACTCTCTGTGAAATCTGCTCCTCTAAGGTCGGCGTCTCGTAAATCAGCACCGATAAGGTCAGCCGCTCTCAAATCGGCACCTCGGAGGTCAGCAGCAATAAGGTATGCTCCTCTTAAATTGGCTCCTCTGAGATCTGCTCCTCTAAGATTTGCACCCATAAGATCTGCTCCTCGATGATCGATCCTCTTACTTTTTTGGGAATTCCTATGCTGGTGACGTGCCTCCGTCCACACTAGCTCGCTTGTCCTTAAAAGTAAAGCGTTTACATCTGTCCGGTGTGATGGAACGTCTAGCTCCATGAGTGCATCGGGACTAAGTTGAGAAAGTCGTTCCGTCTCGTCAAGAACGAAACTAAGCTCTCTGTGAATCGGACGAGACGCTTTCAATGTTAGAGCTTCGGTCAGATACCAGAGCATCTCATGGAGTTGTTGCATAATTGGGAACACGTTGTACATTTTCCTCGCCTTTTCCGGACCTTCACGCCAGTCGACTCCTCCGAAAGTGACTTGGGAAACCTTTTGCCCCGCGCCGAAGCATTCAAAAACAGTACATCCTTTAAACCCCTGTTGTCTGAGGCTTTTATGAATACTGCAACGAAAGTCCGATTGCAGATTGGGGCAGGGCTTGCCAGCATCTTTATCGATTGCAAAATCTACTGAAGCTGCGAAGGGTAGTGCAACACAACACAAGCCGAAACAGTTCTCGCAGTCAGCATGCAGACTGTTACGACTAATGTCGCGTTTTGGATTTGGATAATCACGGTCCTCAAACAATATGTGCACATCCTTTGTTTTTGTATTACTTACTTAATTCACTATATAGGTAATTATACAGGATTAATAGTTTGTTTGTTGCTTCACTTGTATTAAAAAGCGTCTTTCAGTTCACTAATACTATCACTGAATAATTTCACAGTAAACTTCAGGTTATATTTAGGAAATAGTTTTAGAAAAGATGCCTTTTAGATAAGTATTTATTTCAACTAACCTGCAACGTTAGTACAATATGAAAAATCAAAATCTCTTTTTCAGATGACGGATATATATCTGGAACTTTTGAATATATAGTCCATTTTGATTCAAAATGTAACCATAGATAATCGACATCATTTCTATCATAGTACATGAAATATAAAAGGGGACTATTAAGGCTAAATCTTATACCGTCTATTTGACTTCCTATACATAAATGCTTTAATACTTTCTCTGCAAATTTGTTTTCACGTTTTCACCATCCCTTATGCTATTCTATTTCGCCATACACTTATCGAGAGCCTATGTAGGAAATGATGAATATTCTATACATGTTCAGTTAACATAACCCCACTTATCAGTAGTAAAAATAAAAAGAAAGACTAGAAATATATATACTAATCTCTCTTTTTATTTTTCTATACTATCCATTAACAAAGAACTCTTCGAATACTAATAACATCTAGACTTGTTACATTAATATTTGCATTATTATCAACCCAAACAAGAAATCCATCCTCGATATTAACAAATACTCCTATCTTCTAAATCTATTATTTCTTCGACACTCGTCACACTCACATCTTCTAAATCTATCACACTCGTCACGCTCACGTCTTCTAAATCTATCACACTCATCAAACTCACGTCTTCTAAATCTATCACACTCGTCAAACTCACGTCTTCTAAATCTATCACACTCGTCAAACTCACGTCTTCGTTCAAAAAACATTTTAACAACTCCTTTTATTTTTTTAATTACTTTATATTCTATGAAAATAATTAAATAATTGATTAGACTTATATCATCTATAAAAAAATAGATAGATTTCTTACTACCAAAACACTAAATAGACAAAAGCAAGCATACTTTGTACAAGCCTTTTTTCATCTTATACATATGCCAGTAATAGGATGAAATTCAGCACAAACCATAACCTCCATGTCTCATAGATTACCCGTTCGTAAGCACGGCCATCTAAATAGATAGCAAACAAAAAAGGACAGTTTTTTAACTGTCCTTTTTTATTGTACTTAAAAATATATGTTTCAAAATTAAGCATGTCTTAACAATAAATACATATAATGTATCCAACTCCAATTCAAATTGCTTTTCTTTTTATAAATCCCCTAAATAACATGCTAAACAGAACATTCTCCTTCTTCATGGCATCTTATTTCGCCATACATTTAGCAAGACCTTATCCAAGAAATCATAAATACCATATCCCCTCTTCTTCCTTACTTTCACCATTACTGGTGGTATGTAAGATAAGGTGTACTATCATTCCGGCATGACCCACACAATTTGTTGGGTTCGAACAAAAAATGGTGTATTCCTCTCTTCTAGCTCAATATGATCTGGTCTTACACTTCTTAAAATGCCACGAATACTACCACGAATTGTTTCAACAACAATATTCTTTCCAATAATAGACTGTAGTATTTGTACGAGATATGGATCAACGAGTGCAACCACTTCACCGCTTATTTCATAACCATCTCGAAAATAACCGTACACATCTTCATATGAATAATCCATAAAAATTGCCCCCTCTTTTCAAGATTCGCTGTAGTGTATGTGGCATATTATTAAGAAGTGCCTATTTATAAGAAAAAGAGATGCCCACACGTTGGCATCTCTTTTTTATGTATAACATGCTAGAAAGTGAATGACCCCTCCTTAACACTTTTACGAGTTGTTTGAAGAAGGGGATTTCTGTTGGAGTACTGTTAAAACTTCTAACTATTAAAATTTATATGTCCAAAACTGTTCAATTTGCAGCCATTTTAATGCTGCTGCGTCTTTGTTTTGCAGTTTTACTTGTGTTTCTTCAAGCATTGCTTCTGTTTGTGAACGGTGTGCACGCAGTGCATCTAGCTTTTGTTCGAACACTTCACTTACATTATTCACTACATCCGGTTCACCTAATACTTCTTCACGATTTTTCGTAATTGCAACCGCATGAATAACAGGGCGTGATTCTTTTGGCATACGTGAAACCGCACGAACTGTTGCACGACCAAATGCATCATGATCTGGATGAACGCCATGTTCTGGATAGAATGTAATAATTAGTGACGGATTCACATCACGAATAATCGCTTCAATTTTGTCTGCGACAAAATCTACATCTTCAAATTCTAACGTTTTATCATGGAAGCCAAGCATACGTAAATCTTCAATATCCATCGCTTTACAAGCATCTATTAATTCTTTCTTACGGATATCTGGAATCGTTTCGCGATTAGCGAAAACATTTTTCCCCATATTACGTCCCATTTGGCCAAGTGTTCCGCACGCGTACGTAACAGGTACTCCTTGTTTTCTCAATAAACTAATTGTTCCTCCCGCCGCAAATGATTCGTCATCTGGATGCGGAAATACAACAAGTACATGTCTTTCCATACTGTCCCCTCCTTCTTACGCAAATGGCGTTAAGCTTAATTCAAGTGCTACTGCTAGACGCCCTTTGTCATCATGTCCTGCTAGTAATAGACGATCTTTCTCGTCTCTTTCCCAGTGCGTAACGCCTTCAGCATATACCCAGCCATGATCCATTTTCAAACCAATTCGGTATGGGTTCGTTCCTGTAATTTTCCCGCGTTCAAAACGAATGATTGCATTTCGAATAAATGCTCCTACCGTCATCATTTTTTCATTAAAGTGTGAAGCATATGCTCCGTTTGTTGTTTCTAAATGAATATATACATCTTTATTTACAAAACGTTCAATTTCATTTTGGATAACAGAAGTATCTTTGATTATTTCCATAGGATTTCACCTCTTTAAACCAGTTTACGCAAAAATAATGAAAATTGCTATCTCTATAATAGAGGACAATGCTTACTTTGCATAATTATTTGCACTTTATTTTTTTATTTTCGATTTGGTATGTGAAATTTATACCTTCTCCTCACTTTTTCAAATCATTTTCTTTCTCTTTTTGAATTTGCTACAATAGAGCTGATGCGGAGGGATATTTTTCGACAATTTAATACATTTCTTAAAGAAGGTGACATGTTGGAACATTCAGCACATGAAGTAGCAAATTGGCATTATTATTTTGCAATCGCCGTATTTTTAATCACATACGGATTTATTATTTCTGAGAAATTGAACCGTGCTGTTATTGCACTGTTCGGTGCTGCCATTATGATTATTTTTGGAATCGTAGACTTACATACTGCCTTTACATCACATATCCAATGGGAAACCATTACCCTGCTAATTGGAATGATGATTCTCGTACATATTACGAGTCAATCCGGTGTATTCGAATATGTAGCCATTAAAGCAGCAAAAGCAGCAGGTGGAAAACCAATTCGCATTTTATTATTTTTATCCCTTTTAACCGCCGTCGGTTCCGCATTTTTAGATAACGTAACAACCGTTTTATTAATCGTTCCTGTTACATTATCAATTACTCGTATTTTAAAAGTACAACCGGTTCCATATTTGATTTCCGAAGTACTTTTTTCAAACATCGGTGGTACCGCAACGTTGATTGGTGATCCTCCAAATATTATGATTGGATCAGCAAATAAACATCTTGATTTCAATGCATTTTTACTGAATTTAACACCAATTGTAGTCATTATTTCAGCTGTTACATTAGGCATTATTTATTTCATGTATCGAAAAAAATTAAAAACAACATCTGAGCAGATTGCTACACTTATGGCACTAAATGAAAAAGATTACATTTGCGATCGTAGCTTACTGGTGAAATCCCTGTCGATTTTAGGATTAACGATTGTCGGTTTTGTTCTTCATTCCGTCATCCATGTTGATGCGGCAGTTATTGCGATGACCGGTGCTACAATACTTATGTTAATTGGTGTGAAACAACACGAATTAGAAGATGTTTTTGCTCACGTAGAATGGGTAACTATTTTCTTCTTTGCTGGACTATTCATTCTTGTTGGTGGGCTAATTGACATCGGTCTTATTTCATCAATGGCAAAAGAAGTGATTGATGTTACAAATGGAGATATTGGCTATGCGGCTATTTTAATCTTATGGGTATCAGGTGCAGCATCAGCCACCATTGATAACATTCCATTTGTCGCAACGATGATTCCACTTATTCAGGATTTAGCATCTGGGCTCGGTCTCTCTGTCGATTCCCCGCAAATAGAAGTACTTTGGTGGGCATTATCGCTTGGTGCTTGCTTAGGCGGAAACGGCACGCTAATTGGCGCATCAGCTAACGTTGTTGTCGCTGGAATTGCAAACCGTGAAGGTCATGGGTTTTCTTACTTAGATTTCTTAAAAATTGGATTACCTTTAACGATTATCGCATTATTACTATCACATGCGTATATATATTTACGTTACTTAATGTAAAAAAGGTTTGCAGCAAGATGCTGCAAACCTTTTTTACAACCAAAATATCCCTATAATTGCCAAAGCCCCTAAAATAATACCACCGATTTCACCGATAATTTTGGGTGTCAATTCAAATCCTTTCCTCACTTCGACAACTTGCTTTTCATGGCGAAGTTGCTGTACTTCTGCCTGCAATTGATGCATGCTGCCATGTAACTCTTTCACAAGTTCCTTTAACTCTACCAGTTCCTCCGCTGCAGGCTTTGATTTTTCTAAATTCATTTGAAACGACTCCTTTTACATAACGAGATTATTATTGATTTTCAGATAGAATGCCCTTTCATTTATACGTACTCATTTTAGAAACTACACTATATCACCAAGCTCACACTCTATATGCTGTAAAAATTCGACAACAATTGCTCCTTGTCCTGCAATTATATGTAGATTAGTGAATGTATTTAATTTTGGTCTTATAAACACAAATACCACCATTCAAGTTTTTAGAACGGTGGTATTTGTGTTTAATTCTAAATATTCTATACTAATTTACTCAAAATCTACAACGATACAGTTGTTTGAAATTTGGCCGAGTTAGCTTTTTGCAAGACTCAATTGCCATGAAACACCAAATTTATCTCCAACCCAACAAAATTTTTCACTAAATGGATAAGCTGCTAATGGCATGAGAACTGTCCCATCTTGTGATAGCTTCTCAAAAACTCGCTCTATTTCTTCTTCTGTATCACATGTTACATACAATGATATTGCAGGAGTAAATGTAAATTCATGCTTAACGCTACTATCTATACACATAAATTCTTGCCCATTAAGTGAAAATGTAGCGTGTAACACAGTCCCTTCCACACCTTCTTCGTTCGCTCCATAACGAGTTATACTAATTATTTCTGATTTGTCAAATATAGAAATGTAATAATTCATTGCCTCCTCAGCCTGGCCAGAGAACATTAAAAATGTAGTAATTTTTTGATTTGAATTTCCCAATTAAAACCACTCCTTTTATCAACTGTATGTACAACGTAAAATTACCATACCGGCAAAAAACAAACACATGTTCCCGTTGATTATCTCCAAAGATATTCACATTGTCAACTCATTTAATTTTATCGTATTATTAGTAGCAAAAAAAACAATGTTCATTCCACTCCTTATATACTATTATTATCCTTTTTATCAAGTGTTATATCTTCATTTTTTTGAAAGACAATCTATTTCTTTATACTTTTTTGAATTATAAAAAATATTTCAAGAAAAACCTTCCTCCCCTTACAAATACAGCAAAAATATAGTGATTTTTAGTTTTAAAAAGTTTATATTATAGTAAGCTTCCGTCATACTTTTCGAAAAAATGAACTTTATCATTTGAAAGGAGAAACAATGAAATATGTACGACAATTACTTTACTTTGGCTATCAACAAGCCTTATCTTGTATTTTCCCTGTAGCTATTTTTATAACGCTCGCCCTTTCAAAAATCATTCATATTCCCGGATTATATCGCTATGATTTCATTTTACTTGTCTGTCTTCTCATACAGTATGCAATGTATAAAACAGGCATGGAAACAAAAGATGAACTCAAGGTGATTGCAATTTTTCATCTCATTGGACTACTACTAGAAATATATAAAGTACACTTCGGTTCTTGGGCCTATCCAGAACAAGCATGGACAAAAATTTTCGGCGTTCCGCTTTATAGCGGTTTTATGTACGCGAGTGTTGCGAGTTACATATGTCAAGCTTGGCGAAGACTGCATTTACAAATGCATAGTTGGCCGAATGCAATGTGGACAATACCACTAGGAACAATGATTTATCTTAACTTTTTTACACATCATTTTATGTATGACTTTCGCTGGGGTTTAACCATACTTTTATTCGTTGTCTTTTTTCGCAGTTTTGTACAATTCTCCGTGCGAGAAGCTACATTCAAGATGCCACTTGCTCTCTCGTTTTTCCTCATTGGCTTCTTCATCTGGATAGCCGAAAATATCGCCACTTTCTTCGGAGCTTGGCAGTATCCAAATCAGCGAGAAACTTGGAGTCTTGTTCACATTGGAAAAATCAGTTCTTGGTTTTTGCTTGTTGTTATTAGTATTATGATTGTGGCGCAACTCAAACATTTAAAAGAAAGTAAGAATTCTTTAAATCATTATAAAGGTGAATTCTAACAAATATACTAGAGGACAATACAAAAAGCCAACTTTCATAGCAAAAAGTTGGCTTTAGCATAGAAATCCTATTCTATTTTATAGATTCTTTATTGCCTGCTATTTTTATATCCATTACGAGATCGATATTGCTGGGGTGCTCGTGCCGGATAGCGTCCGGGAAAACTGAACATATGTATCAGTTGTGTAAAAGGAATGGACGCAAACAAGAGAAAAGAAAGAATAACATGGACTTTAAAAAGTAATGGTACCGTTAACATTAAATCGTACCGAGGGTGAAGTGTAAATAAACTTCTGAACCATGGACCGATTGATGCACGATATTCATAAGCCACAACAGTTGTGTTATAAATTAGTGTCATATATGTTCCTAATCCAGCAATAATTATTAACATCACAATCACAAAATAGTCTCCGAATGTTGTATGTACACGGACTTTTGGAAATGATATTTTACGAATTATCATAACAATCAATCCAAATAAAACCATAAGTCCAGCAAATCCACCACCTACAATGGCCAAAAAATGATACGTATGATCTGCAACGCCTAATGCATCATATACACCTTTCGGAATTAAGACTCCCATTACATGTCCAACAAAAGCAAAAAGAATTCCAAAGTGGAAACTTACTGAACCTAACCTTAACCACTTTTTCTCAAAAATTTCTGTTGATGGTGCATACCAGGTCATCCTTCGAAATACAAACCGGTAAATAGAACCTAATACGAGAATTGTGCCTGAAATATAAGGAAAAATAACCCACCAAAAATTCTCTTCCATGTCTGACCTCCTTAGTAA
The DNA here is from genome assembly GCF_030348195.1 of Bacillus sp. DX4.1. Classification (NCBI taxonomy): domain Bacteria; kingdom Bacillati; phylum Bacillota; class Bacilli; order Caryophanales; family Bacillaceae; genus Bacillus; species Bacillus sp. DX4.1. Next base: position 2,944,557 of record NZ_JAUCFT010000008.1, read on the forward strand.
ATCATAAGCGTACTTTCGTTCATTTTATCCCGCTATTTGCGGGCAGCGAGACTCCCTCCCACCTCAAGATTCAGAGAGAAACGGAGAAGATAAACTGCCCGTAAAAGCTCGATTAGTGAAGGCTGATTATCAACGGGGATGAAGAACTCCCCACTGATAAAAGTTTCACCTTATTGATATATCATAGGATACGGTAATGGATCCAAATCAGCTTCCTCGCGCTGATTTTCTAACAAAGTAATCTCCTCTAATTTTGGTACTTCGAAGACAAACATCATCAAAATCTCCATCACTTTATGATATGGATTGCTACTAGGAAGATTGTTTATGATTCGATATATTGCGTAAGATAATCGGCTCTTAAGCCGAATAATGTTTTCACCCTCTGGTGCCACCGCCAAAAGTTCTAATAGCATCGGAATATAGTCAGCCAATTCCTTACCAACATTTTCGTATCCAGCTTCACAGATCATCTTCTGTAATTTAATTAGTGCAGCACCACGCTTACGGCTGTCTCCTAATTCGTGGGCCGTTAAATAAAGACTCGTTTTTTCTTGATAATCAAACGTTTCAACGTAAAGTTCTTGAAGGTCTTTAAACGGCATTGTAAAAAGAGGTTTTAGTCTCTTGAGAATTTCCTTTCGTACTTTCAGCGTCAGAATCTGATTTTTCAGATATTCTTCGGTAGTTGAATATTTATCATAAAAGGTCTTATCTGGATAGTCAAAAACCCTAGACATTATAACTAGAATGGTTGATGCTTCATTCGTCATTGATTTTCACTTCTTTCAAATGGATAAGTTGTCATTCCTTCTGATGGTGCTAAACTTTCGATACTACATGCCCCTTGCTTATAATGTAAATCCTCATCCATTTCGCGCCTTGCTGTTGGAATGACAAAACGTTCATTATATTTTGAAACCGCAAGTAATCTAGCCATATCTTCTAGTTCCTCTACTGTAGTACCAGCTTCTTCTAACAACTTACTTTTTTTCATCGCATCAATACCACCTACTGTTTGTGAACGCATATGAACACGCATAGCTGACATTTTTAATAATACTCTGCGAATTACATCGGTATCATCTGCCGTCAACAACGAAGCTAAATACTCCATTGGAATTCTCATTTGATCAACTGCTGGAATATATCCATCTGCACTGAGCTCACTCTCATTTGTGATATGATTCATAATCGGGCTAAGAGGCGGCACATACCATACCATCGGTAAAGTCCGATATTCTGGATGAAGTGGCAAAGCAATTTTCCACTTCATCGCCATTTTATATACTGGAGACTGCTGTGCACTTTCAATCCAGCTTTGATTGATACCTGCTTCTTTTGCTTTTTCAATAACTTCAGGATCAAATGGGTCTAAAAATACTGAGAGTTGTGATTCATATAGGTCTTTTGGATTTTCAACAGACGCAGCTTCCTTCACCCTGTCTGCATCATATAAAACAACGCCGATATAACGAATACGGCCGACGCATGTTTCAGAACAAACTGTGGGTAACCCTGCTTCAGTTCTTGGATAACAAAAATTACATTTTTCTGCTTTATGTGTATTCCAATTATAATATACCTTATGGTAAGGACATCCATTCATACAAAAACGCCAGCCACGACATGAATCTTGGTCGACGAGAACAATGCCGTCTTCCTCTCTTTTATACAAAGCTCCTGTGGGACAGGATGCCACACAAGATGGATTGAGACAATGTTCACAAATTCTTGGCAAATACATCATAAATGTTTTCTCATATTCCATCGAAATATGTTCCTGAAGCTTTTGGACATTTGGATCCATCGGGACAACTTCGCTACCACCTGCAAGATCATCATCCCAATTTGGCCCCCATTCTGGTTTATCAATATACTTACCAGTGATCATTGATTTGGGACGTGCAACAGGCAAATTCTCTTTCTTTGGACTTTGATGGAGATGCTCAAAATCGTATGTCCATGGTTCATAAAAATCAGTAATTTCGGCCATATTTGGATTGTAAAAAATGTTAGCCAATTTTGAAATAGGTCCCCCTGCTTTTAAATGCAGCTTTCCATTTTTTAATATCCAACCACCTTTGTAACGATTCGTATTTTCCCACTCTTTTGGGTAACCAGGTCCTGGACGTGTTTCGACATTGTTATACCATACGTATTCCATACCTGGGCGATTTGTCCAGGTATTTTTACACGTTACAGAACAAGTATGACAGCCAATACATTTATCAAGGTGCATAACCATCGCAACTTGTGCTTTAATTTTCAAGCCAATCGACCTCCTTTAATGGTCGGATAATCGTCATCGTGTCCCTCTGACTTCCAGTTGGTCCGTAGTAATTAAATCCATAACTTAGTTGTGAATACCCTCCAATCATGTGTGTCGCTTTTGGATAAATTCTCGTGACACTGTTATGTGTTCCCCCACGTTTTTTATTAATCGTACTTCCTGGTACTCCCATCGTTCGGTCCTGTGCATGATACATATAAGCTGCACCTTGAGGCATACGGTATGTTAGAACAGCTCTAGCAACAACAACGCCATTACGGTTGTACACTTCAATCCAATCATTATCCTTAATACCAACTGATGCTGCATCCTTTTCGTTAAGCCATACAGTCTGCCAGCCTCGGAATAATTGTGCCATGTTAGTCGTATCCGTAAACATCGTATGAATTCCCCACTTTTGATGAGGTGTCAAATAGCGAAGGACTAGTGATTTCTCGGTATTTTCTACTTCTTTTTCACCTTTAATAAAAGGGCCCTTTGTAATCGGTGGTAGATATAAAGGAAGTCCTTCGCCGAAATCTAACATTACTTCATGATCAAGATAAAAGCTTTGTCTACCTGTTAGTGTATGCCATGGTATATGAAACTCCTTATTTACCGTAAACGGAGAGTAACGGCGGTTATCATTCTCCAAACCACTCCAAACTGGTGTAGATATTGCCTGACGTGGTTGAACCGTTAAAGCATCCAACGTATAATCCTCTTCTTCACGTCCTGCGGAAATATGTTCTAATGACTTTCCTGTCTTTTCCTCCATTGATTTCCATCCCTCAACAGCGCGTTTACCATTTGTTGCGCCGGACATAAGAAGAATCGCATTAATTGCTTGTTTATCTGAATGTAAATCTGGCTTACCTTTTCCAATTCCCTCACGCTTCGATATTCCCAGACGGTCAAGTAATTCTTTGTAGACTTTTTCTCCTGGTATTCGAACACCCTTCGTTCCATAGCCGCTTTTGATATTCGGTCCAACAGTTGTCCACATATCAAATACATTCGGATAATCTCGTTTTATGACATTGAAGTTTGGCATCGTTTTACCCGGAATTCCATCCACTTCACCTTTTCGCCAATCTTTGACTTTTCCAAAGGGCTGTGCAATTTCATTAATCGTATCGTGTGCGAGAGGTGACATAACTAGGTCTTCCTGTGCAGGAAGATGCTCTTTCGCAAGTTCAGAAAAGTATTTGGCAATTTCTCGGAAGCAGTCCCAATCACTTTTTGTATCCCACGGCGGTGAAATAGCCGCATTGAATGGGTGAACAAATGGATGTAAATCAGTACTACTAATATCATATTTTTCATACCAGGTCGCTGCGGGTAGGATAATATCTGAGAAAAGGCCGGAACTAGTCATACGAAAATCCATACTAACAAATAAGTCTGTCTTGCCTTCAGGTGGTTTTTCAGTAATATTGACATCCTCAGGTTGCCATGACTGTTCCACATCTGAAAGCACCGAGTCATCTGAACCGATTAAGTGCTTCACAAAGTACTCATGACCTTTTCCACTGTCGCCTAAAAGGTTCGAACGCCAGTTAAAAAAGATGCGTGGAAAATTTCGTGGATCATTTGGATTTTCAATAGCCCAATCTAAGGTTCCATCTGTAAGCTGTTTGGCTACATCTTTTATAAGTTCGTTGTCATCACTATTACGTGCACGAGCGTCTTTCATAACGTCTAATGAGTTTTGTGAAAACTGTGGAAAGCTTGGTAACCAACCTAAACGTGCAGATAGTACATTAAAGTCAGCTGGGTGTTTATTCGTGTATTTACTTCCCCACTCTGTTTCTTCCTCGTTTTTCTCATATTCATAGCGGAATTGCTCCGTAACAAAATAAAAAAACGACGTACCATTCATGAAGCGTGGAGATTTTACCCAATCATTCGCAAATGCAATTTGAGAGAAGCCTTCCAAAGGGCGTACCTTTTCTTGTCCAACATAATGAGCCCAACCGCCACCATTTACACCCTGAGAACCGGTTAATAAAACGAGATTTAGAATTGCGCGATAAATTTGATCACTATGAAACCAATGGTTCGTGCCACCACCCATAGCAATCATTGATTTCCCTTTCGTACGGGCAGCATTATCAGCGAATTCTCTGGCAACTTGGATAACATGAGATTTATTCACACCAGTTATGCTTTCCTGCCAAGCCGGTGTGTAAGGTTTATTTGAATCATTATAATCTGAAGGATAATCTCCCTTTAGTCCTCTACTGATACCAGTATGAGCTAGCATCAAATCATAAACAGTCGTAATTGTTAATTCGTTACCATATTGATCCTTAATATGTTTAGCTGGAACACCACGTTCAACAGTTCCACCCTCTTTTTCTGCAAAATGAGGGAATTCTACCATAGCAATTTCATCAGCCTCGTTAAGAAAACTTAGTTTCGGATTAATTTCAATTCCATCTTCATTCTTTAAATCAAGATTCCATTTGTTACCTTTATCCCAACGTGAGCCTTGGCTCCCATTCGGAACAGAAAAACTATTCGTATTATCATCCCACACAACTGTTTTCCACTCACCCAATTCATATTGATCAGAAAAATCAGATGCTCTCAAGAAACGATCTGAACGATAACTATCATTCTTTTTATTCAATATGACTAGATAAGGTAAATCAGTATATTGCTTTGCATAATCTATAAAATAAGGTGTTTCTTTATCAACATAAAATTCTTTTAAAATGACATGTGTCATGGCCATTGCAAGTGCACCATCAGTTCCGGCCTTTGCTGGTAGCCATATATCAGCAAACTTTTCATATTCTGCGTAGTCAGGACTAACCCCCACTACTTTCGTTCCGTTGTATCTTGATTCAACCATAAAGTGTGCATCTGGTGTTCTAGTTTGTGGAATATTCGTTCCCCATATAATGAAATACTTGGAGTTATACCAATCACCGCTTTCAGGGACATCAGTTTGATCTCCCCATACTTGCGGGGAAGCGGGAGGTAAATCAGCATACCAATCATAGAAACTGAGGATTGTACCTCCGATTAATGAAAGAAATCTTGTACCACCAGCATAGCTAACCATTGACATAGCTGGTATTGGACTAAAACCAACAATTCGATCTGGACCATATTTTTTGATCGTATAAATAGTAGAAGCGGCGATCATTTCACAAAGATCTTTCCAAGTTCCACGGACAAATCCACCTTTGCCTCGTGCTTTAACATATTGTTCACGCTTTTTAGGATTGGAGACAATATTTTCCCAAGCTTGAACTGGATTACCCGTCTGCTCTAATTCATTTTTCCATAATGTATAAAGATCTCCACGTACATAAGGATATTTCACACGAGTTGGGCTATATGTATACCATGAAAAACTCGCACCGCGAGGACACCCTCTCGGTTCATAATCAGGAAAATCATCACCCGTTGACGGATAATCAGTTTGCTGAGTTTCCCATGCGATAATCCCGTCTTTCACATGAATTTTCCAGCTACAAGATCCCGTACAGTTTACACCATGTGTTGAACGCACTACTTTATCATGCTGCCATCGTCTACGGTATACGTCTTCCCACTCACGTGGACGAGGACTTTCTTCTGTCCAACCGTCATTAATACGCTCACCACGCTTTAAATGTTTAAGTGATTGTAGAAAGTTATTTTTCTTCTTTTCCATCTATGCTTCCCTTTCCTTTCAGGTTATCACCTATTGGATTAAAATCTTCTCCCAAAAGTCGAAACGAGTCTTTACCAGCTTGCAATTCCTCTAGAAACACATTCCAATTCATAGCATTTGCAGCAGCTAAAATAAGACGTTGTAAGGAATTCATATCATTAATATCATAGATTTTTTCTATAATTTCTCCGGATACCTCTCCAAATCTCATACGTAACACAGCAATTAAATCCTCACGGTCATCAATCAACATCGCATCCGTTTCAAATGAAAACAATGATCTTTTCAGCTCCTTCTACAGTTTGATCATTTTATAATAATCTTGCATTAACTGAGTCTTGCATTGCTTTGCTGTTTCCTCAAAAAAACGAATGACTTCTTCACCTGGGTGCATCGCTTGCTCAAAGCCTACAAATGTTGTTGCTGCATGTGAAAAAGATTGAGAAAATTTTAATATGATATCATAGCCATTTTCTTTTTTCAATATGGTTCCTTGAATATCGAAAGGATGGATATGATACTTTTCAAATACTCCAAGCATCTGTTTATATAATGTTGGGAGCTCAAAACGTAATAATCTTTCTTCTACTATGTTATTTTCATTCATAATTATCCCCATCTCATATTCCCTTATTTTTCCTCATCTATCATTCGCTATTTGATAGAAGATTATTCATTTCATCTTCATTATGTATTTCATCAATAACAATAAGACTATCTATTAACATAATCATCCGGTCATCAAGTTCTTTTGTTTGCAATCTTTCTTTCATTTCTTCCACAATACGACGCATAAGATCATGATCACGAGTAAGTTGAATAACGGTTTTCTCCATTTCTTGGTTTTCCTTGACGATATCCTTATATAATCCTTCTTCCTCAGACTCCGCATGTTTTAATGTCCGTGATTCCCAATGTTCAATTATTATTTCAGCAATCTGAACTGCCTTTTCCTTTTGATCTTTATGTAAACATTTGCAAAACAACTCTCTTAACTCCCTTGCTTCATTAAGGGCTGCTTCATGGATGGAAGAATGTGCATCTCGCTTTTTTAAACTAGGTCCTGACAATTACTTCACTTCCCTTCTGGTAATTAAAATAGATAATCAGATATACCTTAAATATTAAAGTTTGAAACTATTTCTATAAGCTTATCCATATACATTTTTTTTAAACTTCTTCGTCATGTTCTCGTTGGAGTCCATACATAAAAATGAATACATAAAGAACTCAAAAAAAGCCTAAGTTCTCTATGCATTCAAGTTACTTCCTCTCTTCTGTCAAATCGCTAAACAATCCGACATAGTATTTTACTTCTTCAGCTTCATTTTTCACTGCACTAATGGTGAGCCACTCTAAATAGATCTCATTATTCTTTCTTTTATTCATAATTTCACCCTGCCAATATCCATTAGCACGAATATTTTCCCACATTCTACGATAAAAGCTCGCATCGTGTAGTCCTGACCTTAAAATACTTGGGGTTTTTCCAATCACTTCTTTAGGTTGATAGCCTGTCACCCTCGTAAAAGCAGGATTCACCTTTTTAATAATTCCTTTTGTATTAGTAACCATCATTCCTTGTGCGACGCTTTCGATAATTTTTGTTTCTAAGTTCAATTTTTCAAGATAATACATCCAGACAATAATAACAAAACTTACAAGTGAAAATTGTGCTAATGCCATGAAACCTATCGCATAATGTCCTGTTAAATTAAATACTAATGATAGTACCAACGGTGGGAAAAAACCTCCCATTCCTCCCATAGCTGATACAATTCCGTTAACAATTCCTGCTTGCTTAGAAAAATAATAAGGAACAAGTTTAAAGATTGTTCCATTTCCAATCCCAGCACAGAAAGCAACAGTCAAGCACCCTATCGTATACAATGTAATCGTTGGTGAAAAGGATAAGAGTACACCAGAAAATGTTAATCCACCAAAAACAAATAATAAAATGAAAAATGGATTAAACTTATCACCTAACCAACCACCTACTGGTCGTAAAAAGGTTGCGATTGTAATAAAACCGGCTGTACGCATTCCAGCATCTACTGGAGTCAATTGAAAGTTTGAAACTAAAAAATTTGGAAGATAGACTGTAAAGGCAACAAATGAGCCAAATGTAATAAAGTAAAAGAAACTTAAAAACCAAAGTTTTTCGTTTCGATAAACAGCCTTAATTTGCTTTCCTAAAGGAGTGTTTTCTCTAGGTTCTTTTGAATCACCAAGAAAAAAATTTAAAATAGCAAAAATAAGAAGAGGTATTAGAAAAAGTCTTACAGTTGTAACCCAACCAATTGAATTTGCTAATATCGGAGCTGCAAATGAAGTAATTGCTGTACCAATATTTCCAGCACCATAAATTCCATTAATAAACCCATGTCTTTCTTTTGGATAATATTTTGGAAGTGAAGTTACACCTATCGAGAAGGTTGCACCACCAATTCCAAGTACCAAACCGCCAATAACTAGATCAGCAAGTGAATCAGAAATACTAATATAGAAAACAGGGAAGAGTAATAGTAAAAAACTAATGACAAAATTGATCCTTGCTCCAAAACGGTTTGTCCAATATCCCAATAGAATCCTCATTAAAGATCCTAATATCACAGGGACTGCCGTAACCAATGCAACTTCATTATCAGATAATGTAATATCCCTTTTTATATTTGGCATTAAGGAAGAGATTAATACCCAAACCATAAATCCAACAATGAGACTAGAGGTTTGAAGAGGCAATTGCCATTTTCTCTTATTCATCTTATAAATTTTCTCCTTTCAAAGAGGTCTTTTACTGTGGATTGTATTTAGTTTTTGGCAACATCGAAGATTTATTCCTTAATTAATTCAATCTCTGTATTCTTTAAGAAGATATAAATTCTTGATAAAGAGGCGAATATCCTATACTCCATCACGATACATATAGAATATGAAAGTTGATGAATTGTAATTTTTTTATAAATCAACAGAACATTGCTACCATGGTCTGTATACCTATCCACTTTAAAGAAATAGTGGGAGATGAAGAAAACCCCCACTGATTAAAGTTTCACTTTATAAGAGTATCTTTCATCATTTAAACATTAATGAAATATCTAATTATACGAATTTTAAGTTATACGCCAATATTACAACGATTCAACATTCTTATTTTATTTAAACCCTTTATTGATTCATAATTTGGTACAAGTAGGCAGTTTTATTCTCATAATGATGTACACGCAACTAAAACATTGACTACCAAGCTAGCAATCCCCCTTTCCACTGCACTTATCTAATAAAAGAAGTAGCGTGCGTAATATTGCCCTATGTACATCAGATAAAAGTATCGTTAATCAAACAAAATTCTAATTCGTGAAAAATCATTGTTTTTAGTGGATTAGTCTCACCAAAGGTATTAGTAAGACAGTTAAAATTGAAATAAACATTGTACTTTCTAAATCTATACCAATTAACCTTTCAAGTAGACTTTCGATGATTTAATTACAATAGTAGGATTTATACAGAGAATTTCATCTAATGTTTATCCCGCATTAACGGGCAGTAAGACCCCCACTTCAAGATTCAGAGAGAAGCAAGGAAGATAGGTGGGGGATAACTGCCCGTAAAAGCCCGATTGGTTCAACTAACCATCAGTGGGGGATGAAGAAAACCCCCACTGATGGAAGTTTCACTTTATTCGCGCCCTGAAAGGGTTATAAATAATAAGCTTTAAAGGGAGAGATTTTTATTGAAATTAAATAAGACGGTATATGATCACTTTAACCGTCCCCTTCGTGATTTACGAATTTCTGTTACAGACAAATGTAACTTTCGCTGTACGTATTGTATGCCAGCAGAGATATTTGGACCAGACTACCCTTTTTTAAATAAAGACGAACTTCTATCATATGAGGAAATAGAGCGCCTCACAAAAATTTCCGTTCATTCTCTAGGCGTACAAAAAATTAGAATTACAGGTGGCGAACCACTAATGAGAAAGGATTTACCTGAACTTATAAAAAATAAATCAAATTAACGGCGTGAAAGATATTAGTATGACAACAAATGGTTACTTTCTGTCTAAACATGCATATGCATTAAAAGAGTCCGGATTAAAACGTGTATCCACTAGTCTAGATTCGTTAAACGACGAAGTATTTGGAAGTATAAATGGTCGAGGAGTTACTGTAAAAACTGTACTGGATGGAATTGATGTAGCAGCTGCAGCTGGTTTAAAAGTGAAAATTAATATGGTTGTAAAGCGTGGTATGAATGATCAAGAAATTATTCCAATGGCTAAATATTTTCTTGAAAAAGGCCATATTTTAAGATTTATTGAATATATGGATGTTAGGTATACCAATAAATGGAATCTTAAAGATATTTATCCCTAAGAACAAATAATTAAAGACATCCATCAAGTAATACCCGTTGAGGCAATTGATCCGAACTACACAGGTGAAGTAGCTACTCGTTATCGGTATGTAGGAACAGAAGCTGAAATTGGTATCATATCATCCGTTTCAAATGCATTCTGTTCAACATGTACTCGTGCCCGCCTTTCTGCAAATGGGACATTGTATACGTGCTTATTTGCAGAAAAAGATTATGAATTACGGGATTTTATAAGATCCAACCAATCAAACGAAGAACTAACAGAGCTTCTTCAAAACATATGGTTTAGAAGAAAAGATCGTTATTCTGTTGAACGAAGCGAATCTTCTACTAAACGTAAAAAAATTGAAATGTCCCATATTGGAGGCTAATGGGGGAAATAGATTCAGGTAACTGAAATCAATCTCTAAAGGATGTTGGCGGTACTCCATTCACATCAGTTTTTTTGTTTACATATATGGCGATTCATTCTTCAACCGTTCGCATATCAACTTTTACTTTGGTATTCGTCTCATCCACTCGCCTGGCGGGTGGATGACAACGCATCCTTGTATCTAATTCCGGACCGTATTGCATAATTGTTGTATGAGCAACTAGTAAACTGCGTTCTTCCATCACTTCTACAAGGATTCGATAACTTAAACTATATCGCAAATACCGTACCCTCTTACTATAGATAAAATGATTTCTGGCTAATAATGCTTCTACCTAAAACCTGTTGGTCTTTTTCATATTGACTCCTACTTTGTTAGATTGATAGTATTAATATGTCCAAGATTTAGAGATTACTTGAAATTTCCGCTCCAGAATCGCATTTATGTATAGTAGTACCATCTGTTGTTTAAATTCGGCTATAAATGTTCTTCTTTTTCTATTAATCATTGTAGTTTCTTCTGAAGTATATTATGTATATATAAATCCATTTTGATTTTTCGACATATAAGCCGCGGCTATGGATAACAAAAGGTGACCTGCACTCTTTGTTTTCACTTGGCATGGGGCAGGAAAAGGATCTGACCGCTTCTATGCATGGCCGGATGCTCTCTCCCACCTAAAAAGAAGGGTTTTATGTCGTTTTTTTAATTTGTATTTATATAGTTCAGTATAACCTATTCATCTACCCTATATATTCTCTAAAGGCTAACTTATTTTTAACTATTAGTCGCTTATTTCCAATTAATGTTATAAGCCCTAAGTCTTCAAATTTACTAAATTTACGACTGATTGTTTCCCTTGTCACCCCTATATAGTTTGCAATTTCTTCTCGTGTCAACGGTAAATTTATAAGTATTCCTTTATCAGTATCCTCCCCATACTTTTCGCAAAATTCTAGAATTATATAGGCAATTCTAACTTCTGGATTATTTGTTGCAAGATTTTGAGCTAAATTTTCTGTATGTGCTAACCGTTTTGTAACGGTTTTTAACAGTTTTAATGCAATACCTGGATTCCGCTCCATTATATGATCCATATTATCTTTTGTTAACATACAAATTTTTGTATCTTCCATAGCATACGCACTAAAATTACTCTTCTCATCGCAATTAAATATGTTTAATTCACAAAAGCACTCACCACTCGTTAAAATATGTAAAATTTGCTCTTTCCCTTGAATGGTTAATTTAGATAACTTTACTTGCCCTTTATTAATAATAAATAATGTGTCTAATTTCTCTCCTTCATGAATTAATGGTTGTCCCTTTTTAAATTGCTTATGTTTTGTCATCGAAGCTATTTTTAAAACTTCTTCATCAGATAGGGATTTAAAAATGAGAACTTTTCTTGGACAAGGCTTCACTAGATTTTTATGATAACAACGCTCTTTCATATTACTTTACCTCACCTAACTTTAAATATATTACATAAAGTGAAACTTTAATCAGCCCTCACCAATCGAGCTTTTACGGGTAATTTATCCCCCACCTATCTTCTTTGCTTTCGCCGAAGTTTGAGGTGGGGGCTTACTGCCCGCGCATAGCCGGATAAAGTATCTTCGTACCTAATTCATTATATCTTTTCCTAAAGACCACACCAGTGACCCAAGTCACATAAGAAAACGTTTTCTATATAAATTCATTTTTATTTTTTGACATATAAGCCGCAGCTATGGATAACAAAAGGTGATCTGCACTCGTTTTCTCTCTTTGTTTTCACTATGTCTGGACAGGAAAAGGTTCTGACCGCTTCTATGCATGGCCGGATGCTCTCTCCCACCTAAAAAGAGGGGTTTTATCTCGGTTTTTTAATTTGTATTTATATATACAAAAAAGTAACGAGAAATTATTTAATATTCTCGTTACCTTTTTCCTTTTTATTCTTCTACTGGTGCAAAGTGTTCAGTATCTTCTCCACATACTGGACACACCCAATCTTCCGGTAAATCTTCAAAACTTGTTCCTGGTTCTATATCTTCATCTGGATCTCCAATTGCTGGATCATAAATATAACCACATGGTAAACAAATATATTTTTTCACTATCATGTCCTCTTTCTATTATTATATTAAGATTTTAGTTTCTCTATAAATCCATTTTGACTTTTCGAGATATAAGCCGCGGCCATGGATAACAAAAGGTGACCTGCACTCTTTGTTTTCGCTTGGCATAGGGCAGGAAAAAGATCTGACCGCTTCTATGCATGACCGGATGCTCTCTCCCACCTAAATTTATCTCGGTTTTTTAATTTGTATTTATATTTTTTACTTTGCTCATTATTTCACTTATATTCGTATTTTTCATATCAATCTCTTCTAATGATACTTGTTTTTCAATAGCTGACTTGTAAGGGATGGATGCAGCAACTCCTTCTAATGAGATGACACCTACTATTTTATTATCCTTGATAAATAACCTTGTATACTTCTCTTTCCCATCTTCTTCAACGATAGTTGTATCACATTGTTTTTCATCAACGAATCCAATTGAGAATAAAGATACATCGAATGCATTAAAGATAGTAGTTGGAATTGCTTTCTTGTAAATTGCAGGATTAGAAACCATATTACTTCCTGCAATTTTCCCTTGATCCATTGCGCGTCCCCATAGTCCGCCAATTTCACCATTTACTTCTGCTACATCCCCAGCAGCATATACAGATTCCACATTCGTTTCCATCTTCTCATTGACAACAATACCTCTATTTACATGAATAGGCGTATTATTTACTAAAGAAATGTTAGGATTGACTCCAATTGAATAAAGAACACTATCACAATCTATTAATTGTTCACCGTTCACTTTAATTCCAGTTACTTCCTCTTCTCCAAGAATAGAATCAATAGTCGTATTTACATATACCTTTACTCCGGCACTTTCAATTTTTTGTTTTAATAGAAGAGACATTTTTTCATCTAATTGTCTTCCCATTAGTGTAGCGGCAACTTCTACAATAGATACTTTTTTACCAGCTTTCATGATAGACCAAGCCGTTTCTAATCCTTGCACGCCCCCACCAATGTTTACAACATGCTTTTTATCTTCTAAACATACTTTAAAGTTATCTGCTTCATGCATGTCTCTAATAGTAAAGACATTTTTTTTATTTATTCCATCTACTGGTAGCCTTCTATTATTTGCACCTGTACAAATTAATAATTTGTAATAAGAAATTTTTTCATTATTTGATGTAACAATATGTTGCTGCTCTGTATCAATTTTTACTACCTTTGTATTTGTGAAAACTGATATATTATTATTTTGGTACCATTTTTCTTTTTTGATTAAAACTTTTTCACTATGTAAATCTGAATATAGCTCTTTTGATAGTTTAATTCTGTTATAGGGTAAAGATGATTCTTCACCAAAAATGAATATATTTGAATCCTTGTCATGGTCTCTAACTGCTTTTGCAGCATTTACAGCAGCTACTCCGCTTCCGATAATAACAAAATTCTTTTCCATGTTTTCACCTACGTTTTTCTATTAAATATATAAATCCATTTTGATTTTTCGACATATAAGCCCCGGCTATGGATAACAAAAGGTGACCTGCACTCGTTTTCTCTCTTTGTTTTCACTATGTCTGGGTAGGAAAAAGATCTAACCGCTTCTATGCATGGCCGGATGCTCTCTCCTGCCTAAAAAGAAGGGCTTTATGTCGGTTTTTTAATTTGTATTTATATAGAACTTAATAATAGATCTGTGACAAATGTTGTTGCATGTTTGATTCGTTTTGTTTTCTCTTCATCCTTTGGAGAGAATCTTACACGAATAGGGAATTCAACGTGAGTCATACCTGTAGATTTAATAACGTTTGATGTACTTTGTACATTCATGTTTGTTTTATTGAGGTAATCTTGTACTACCTCAATTGCTTCACCACTCCAACCATATGATCCGAATGCAGCTGCAACTTTCCCTTCTAAGTTCATTTCTGTCATTTCTTTTAAAATTTCTTCTAAGTTTCCAATCATATCTCCATATTTAGTTGAAGATCCAATGAAGACTGCATCTGCTTCTTGAATACTCTTCATAATCTCTGATTTATCCGACTTTTCAGTATTAAATACTGTTACTTCAATGCTATCTGCTTCGAATATTTCTTTGATGATATTTGCTATTTTTTTCGTATTATTTTTGATTGTTGTATATACGATTGTTACTTTTTTACCTTGGGTTGTATCCTTGCTCATTTCTTCATATAAATCAATATATTTTTGTACATCTTGACGTAAAATGTATCCATGAGATGGAGCGATCATTTGTACATCTAAATCTTTTAATGCTTCTATTAACGTTCTAACGTATCTTCTATGTGGATGCATAATTGCATTATAGTAGCCAATAAAATCTTCTGTAATATCTACATTCGCTTCATCGCTAAAAATTTCATTATTCGCTACGTGCGTACTAAAGATATCACATGGGAATAAAATTTTATCTTCTATGCAATATGTAATCATCGTTTCTTCTGTATGGAGATATGGGGTTTCTTTAAATTTCAATGTTTTTCCGCCGATATCTAATGTGTCACCATCTTTTACAACTAAGAAATTTCTATTATGCAGCTTATACATTTCTTGTAACTCAGGTACTGCAATTTCTGTGCATACGATTGTAGCATTGGTAGCTCTTGATGCTAATGCTGCTAAACCACCTGAATGATCGGGTTCTGAATGATTCACTACGATATATTGAATTTCTTGTGGATCAATTAATTCGCTTAAATATTCTACAAATTCTCTTCCAAACTCTATATCAACTGTATCAATCACTGTTGGTTTTTCAGTTTTTAGAAGATACGCATTATAAGTTGTTCCTTTTGCTAAGATTAAACGATGAAACGGAACTTCCCTATTATCGATTTTCCCTACCCAATATATATCTTCTGTTAGCTTAATTTCTCTATTCATATTTTTTAATTCCTCCTGATTGTTATCTCTTAACAACACATTTATTATAAAAATTTTCCTAAGATAAAAAGAGGACTTGAATCACATTTTGCAAAAACAAATAAAAAAAATACCTTAGTAAATGAAAATCTTTTTCTTTACTAAAGTATTTTTTATTACATATTTATTTTGTAGCTACAATAACTAAAGCTGGTCCATTCGGTGAATAAGCTACTTTCTCAAAACTGGCATAAGCTTCTACGGACTGAAAACTACACTCTTTTAATATAGGCAGTAATTGTTTTTTTGTAATAGGATATAACGGAATACTATTTGATAATGCTTTATCATCTATATAAATCCATTTTGATTTTTCGACATATAGCCGCGGCTATGGATAACAAAAGGTGACCGGCACTCGTTTTCTCTCTTTGTTTTCACTATGTCTGGGCAGGAAAAGGATCTGACCGCTTCTATGCATGAACGGATGCTCTCTCCCACCTAAAAAGAAGGGGTTTATCTCGGTTTTTTAATTTGTATTTATATACATTCAATGTTGCAGTAAATAATACTTTTTCTCCCTCTAACGTATAATCTCGCTTAAATGAGAAATGTTCCTTCTTTAGCACTGGAAATATGAAGTTTTTTTATCTAATACTTTTTCAAAATTTACAATTTGATGGTTGAAAAGTTAATGGACAATAAAGAGCTTGCTTTAATAATTGTAAGTTACATAAAGGCTTTGACTAATAATATTGTTGAAATAAAAAAGTAAATGGAATTTAAGGTTTCCAAAACGCCCACTTTTAAAATCGAAATATTTCTACCATAAAGAATTATGGATCGTACCAAACTTGGTATAAAGGCAATGGTAAACCAAGGTGATACAATTAAAGTAGCAATCACAAGTAAAGAATGGTACCCCCATGAAACAAAGCGATACGTTGGATTCTTTTTTTCACGAATCATCGTTTTTACATAAAACGTACTTCCCATAAAATATAAAAATGATATAGTCGCAATCACCCATATCTTCTCATCAACTGTTTTCATTGTGAAATAATAACTAATTATTCCCCCTATACAAAACAAAATAATAGCACATATATCATTTAGTAAAGCTCGTTCGTTTTTTTGACGAGAATAATAAATATTTATGAAAAAACATGGAATCATGATAATAGAAAAGAACACAATACGCCATTCATACATAAGAGCAATGATCGCACATACAAAGGCCACACTAAAATAAAGAAAGAAACAATGTAAGTAATACTTCTTTCGTGGTTGTTTTACGTACATTAATAAAGGATACGTGGCTAAATATACAAACAGCCATGCTAAAAAGAGTGGTATGTGATACCACGTCCCTTTACCAATTAAAATACCCAAAACAAATGGAATAAGCAACATTCCCCATGCTCCATGCTGCTTTGGAATAATTAACTTCATTCTTTCAACACCTCACACTCAAAATTTTTTATCAACAATGTCATATACTGATACTTACAAAAAAATTCATATCATGAACTCTATAAAGTGAAACTTTTATCAGTGGGGGTTTTCTTCATCCCCCACCTATCTTCTTTGCTTTCGCTGAATTTTGAAGCGAGGGTATTACGGTCTGCGCATAGTCGGGTGAATTCCTCATACTCTCTTCTGCATTAAAGATAAACTATGCTGAAAAAGGATACTGTGAATAAAATCACTGCATTATGTTTTTATACCTTTTATTTTATGAATTTAAATTTAGCATCAAATGATTATGTATTTTTTAAAATAATATAACTTACTAAAACCTAGATAGCATATATTTTTGTTCATTTTCCTAATGGCCAATAAATCTATTAAACTCTAAAGCAATATACTCAAAAACAATTTAATAGGCAATAATCGTTTATTACATAATAATTCATTCCCCCATTATACTAATTCTTAATCTTATATTACTTTATACGTATTATGCTTTTTTGCTATTCTTGCAAAACCATTCTATATGTAGTATCATTTCATCGTCACAGCACAACATATTGATAAGGAGTGATTCGAATGAATCCATCAAGTAGAATAAAAAAACAACCGTGGGATAATTTATGGACAACATTTAACACGATTGTACAGGATAACGATCAAGATTTAATGCAAGAAAATGCAAATGTCGATGGTCGGTCTCCAATGGGAATGATGGGAACATTTGCATCTGAGAGTGCAAAATATTATGCGATGGAACAATTACTTTCTGAACAGGTAAAAAAAGCAATTGATCAAAATATTTTATATCCACATGATTTAGATTTTTATGCAACGGGTACGACAACGTGCTCACAAATTCCATTAGCACAAATACTAGAAAAAGGGTTTCATACAGGTCATGGACATATGCGACAACCACAAGATATTAAAAGTGCGTTGGCGCTCTCTTCTATTATTTTTCAGGCAAATCAAAATATGCAGCACGGTGGACAATCCTTTGCACTGTTTGATATGGATTTAGCACCCTATGTGAGAAAAACGTTTGAAAGAAATAAAAAACGTTTAGAGACGTACCCATTAACAGCCGAGCAAGTAGAAGAGTTTGCGTGGAGAGAAACAGAAAACGATACGTATCAAGCTTGCGAAGCGTTTATTCATAATTCTAACAGCATGCATAGCCGCGGTGGTGGACAAGTACCGTTTGTTTCTATTAACTACGGAACGGATACATCAAAAGAAGGAAAATTGCTAATTAGACAGTTATTACGAGCAACTCAAGCTGGGTTAGGAAAAGGAGAAACACCAATTTTCCCGATTCAAATCTTTAAATTAAAAAAAGGTGTCAATTTTGAAGAAAGAGATCCGAATTATGATTTGTTTGAACTAGCATTAGAAACGACAGCAAAACGATTGTTCCCTAATTTTTCGTTTTTAGATGCACCATTCAATGCGGTGCATTATGATGGTCGTCCTGAAAGCGAAGTGTGCTATATGGGCTGTCGTACCCGTGTTATGTCTAATATTCATGGAGAAGAAACAGCCATTGGAAGAGGAAATTTATCGTTTACGTCTATTAACTTAGTAAAATTGGCATTAATAAGTGACTCAAAAGAAACATTTTTTGAAACATTGAATTATTATGTTGATCTCGGCATTCGCCAGCTACTAGAAAGATTTGCTTACCAATCTACAAAAAAAGCAAGGGATTTTCAGTTTTTATATTCACAAGGAGTATGGCGCGGTGGTGAAAAACTTCAACCAGAAGATTCTGTTGCTGAAATTTTGAAACAAGGTACGTTAAGTATCGGCTTTATTGGACTTGCTGAATGCTTAGTTGCTTTAACAGGAAAACATCATGGGGAAGATGAAAATTCGTGGAATCTTGGGAATGAAATCGTTACCTTTATGAGAAGCAAGATGGATCAAGCAACGGAAGAGTATCAGTTGAATTTTTCATTAGTCGCAACCCCTGCAGAAGGATTATCAGGAAAGTTTATAAAAAAAGATCGAGATGAATTTGGAATCATTAGCGGTGTAACAAATCATAACTATTATACAAATTCATTTCATATCCCGGTTTATTACTCCATTCAAGCGCTTGATAAAGTTCGTTTAGAAGGACCGTTTCATGCGCTGTGTAACGGCGGTCATATTACATATATCGAATTGGACGGATCAGCAATCCATAATCAAAAAGCATTAAAGCAAATTGTACAGGCAATGGCGCAACATGGGGTTGGATACGGCTCTATTAATCACCCGGTGGATCGCTGTAAATGCTGTGGCTATAATGGAGTGATTGAAAATGAATGCCCAAGCTGCGGGAATGAAGATGAACATCATATTGAAAGAATCCGCCGCATTACTGGATACCTTGTCGGGGACATGTCGAAATGGAACAGTGCGAAGCGTAGTGAAGAAGCAGATCGGGTGAAACATAAATGAGAGTAATGAATATTATTCATGATAGTGTTGTAGATGGAGAAGGGCTTCGGACAGTCGTGTTTTTTGCGGGCTGTCCGCATCATTGTTTTGGCTGTCATAATCCAAAGTCGTGGAATCTTTGTAACGGTACTGAGATGAGTGCAGAAGAAATTATAAAAGAGATCGCAACAAATTCGCTGACTGATGTAACATTTTCAGGTGGAGATCCATTTTTTCAAGCTGCCGAAGTGAAAGAGGTGGCAAAGGCTGTGAAAGGTTTGAAAAAGAATCTATGGATTTACACTGGTTATACGCTAGAAGAGATACAGAATTCGCAAAACAACGATATGACAGAGTTGTTACATTATGGAGATGTTTTAGTTGATGGAAAGTTTGAACTCGAAAAAAGAGATTTGACACTTCCATTTCGCGGAAGTTCCAATCAACGTATTATACTAATAAAATAAAATTTATCTATTTTAATATAAAACATATTAAATGCACAAAGGAAAGACATGGATTGTATTTATAAAGCGAAACTTTTATCAGTGGGGGGTTTCTTCATCCCCCACTGATTATTAGTTGAACCAATCGGGCTTTTACGGGCTGTTTATCTCCCACCTAAACTTCTTTGTAATCCTCAAGTTTTGAGGTGAGAGTTTTACAGCCCGTTAATGCGGGATAAAATTACTGATGATGAAATTAACACATTACAAGTGATATATATCACCACGTAGATTCAAAATTATTGATATTCTTAATCCAGATACTAAATTTAGAATTTATGGAGGCATTCATATGAAACATACATTTACCGAGACTTCTGTTATTGGTGATATTGTTACAAAATTCCCAAAGGCTAGCGATCTTTTTAAATCATATAGAATAGATTTTTGTTGCGGTGGTAATAGACCACTTATCGACGCTATTAATGAAAAAAATTTATCAGCAGAAGAGGTTTTAACAAAGTTAAATACTCTTTATCATGAAACAAAACTATTAAACGAATCTGAAATTGATTGGAAAACTGCTTCTTATAGCGAATTGATTGACTATGTTGTGAATAAGCATCATCGCTATTTAAATGAAGAGTTACCACTGTTAAGTCCATACGTGACAAAAGTGTTACGCGTTCATGGAGCAGGACAACCTCATTTAGCTCAAATTCACAAGTTGTTTCATGAATTAAAAACTGAATTAGAGCAACATTTAATTAAAGAAGAAACAGAAGATTTCCCATTAATTTTAGCATTTGAGCAAAATCCAAGCGATGAAAATTATGTAAAATTACGCAAAGTAGTGGATGAATTGGAAAATGAACATAACCATGCTGGCGATATTATTAAAGAACTTCGTAAAATTACGAATGACTTTACTCCTCCAGTAGGTGCTTGTGGTACTTATCGTCTTGTCTATCAACGACTTGAAGCTCTTGAATCCGATTTGTTCCAACATATTCATTTAGAAAATAATATTTTGTTTCCACGTGCAATTGCAAAAGCTTAAATAAGAAAAAAGGTGAACCCTTAACTTGAGAGTTGTGGGAACTAAAAAAGGGGGCTATCCCCCTTTTTTAGTTCCCTTCGTATGAAAAAATGGGACATGAGTAAAAAGTACTCATGTCCCATTTTTTCATACATTTTTTTTCTGTTTTCGTAATGCTTTTGGAATGTATACACAGAAAGGTTCACTTTCCATGTAATCTCCAGTCATGGCAAAAGCTCTGGAACGAGATCCTCCGCAAACATATCGAAACTCACAAACCCCACACTTCCCTTTATACTTGTCCGGATTACGCAAGTCTTGGAAGATAGGGGAGTTTCGATAAATATCAGCTAGTGGTGTTGTTCGAACATTCCCGGCTTTGATAGGTAATAACCCACTTGGATACACATCTCCAATATGAGAAATAAATACAAAACCGTTTCCATCATTCACCCCTTTTGGAGCACGTCCAAGCCCATTAATCTGCCCCGTCATTCCAGTCATCAATACATCCTGATATTGAATAGCCTGATCTATTTTTTTATTTTCTCTCATTTTTTGTTGAATCACAACACGTCTGTAGTGCTGAGCAGCTGTTGTTTTAATATCAAAAGAAACCTTTTTACTTAATTGATATAGCCATTGGAATACCCTTTCATGCTGAGCTGGTGAAATCATATCTGTTTCCTTGCCGCGCCCCGTTGGAACTAAGAAAAATACGCTCCAAAGTACACAATCTAATTCCTCTACTAACTTTGCCATATCTTCAAGTACATTCACATTATAATTAGAAACAACAGTATTAATTTGAATAGGAATTTTCAATTCATGCAAATAACGAATCGCATTCATTGTTAATTCAAATGATCCCTCTGTCCCCCTAAAATGATCATGTATTTCAGCTGTTGGCCCATCTAAACTAAATGCCCATCTAGCAAGCCCTACTTCTTTTGCTTTTTGAATCGTTTCTTTCGTAACGTTTGGAGTAGCACTTGGTGTCATGGATACCCGAACACCTTTTTTTATCGCATAATCCGCAATTTCATATACATCCGGACGCATTAACGGATCACCGCCGGTAAAAACAAGCATCGGATTATTCATTTCATATATATCATCAATTAGGTTTTTACCTTCTTCAAATGTTAGCTCAAGAGGATGACGATGATACTGAGCTTCCGCACGACAATGAAGACATTTTAATTGGCATGCCCTTGTTAACTCCCATATCACAATAAATGGATTTTTGTTAAAATCACGATTAATCAAGATTAAACCCTCCTATCAATTTATATTCTAATTGTAAAGTTATATAGGCATTAATGTTGTGAGATACATCACGAATGAAATTCTCATTATAAAGTGAAACTTTTATCAGTGAGGTTTTTTTCATCCCCCACTGATCATTAGCTCTCACCAATCGAGCTTTTACGAGCAGTTATCCCCCACCTATCTTCTTTATTTCTATCTGAATCTTGAGGCGGGGGCCTTACTGCCCGCGAATAGCGGGATGAATTTGTAAAAAAATGTTCACACTTTCTATCACAAATGTGATTTTTATTACTGTTTCATTTAACGGCTTGATATAATTTTATTATAGAAGGAATACGCCTGAAAATATTAAGGAGTTGTATATATGAAAGAGGAAATGATCAAAAAACATTTACGGGGAGTCTCCCTCTTTAAAGAACTTTCAGAAGAAGAACTTCAGCCCTTTGTGGATATTTCACAAATGCGAATTTATAAAGCAAAGTCATTTGTATTTATGCAGGGTGACATACTTGACCGTGTGTTTTTTATCCACTCAGGTAAGGTGAAAATTCAAAAAACGGATGTAACTGGAAAAGAACAAATTGTTTCTGTGCTTCAAGCTGGAGAAATGTTTCCCCACGCTGGTTTCTTCCGAGAAGGTACCTTCCCCGCACATGCTGAAATACTTGAGTCCGCACAATTAATTGTTACTCCAATCGCTGATTTTGAGAAAATTTTGATTCAGTACCCTGAACTATGTATTAAATTGTTTAAGGTTCTTGGAGAAAAAATTGTGGATCTTCAGAACAGATTAGAAGAACAAATTCTTCATGATACGTACGAACAAATTATTATGTTATTACTTCGCTTATGTAAATCAAATGGTATACAGATAAATGATACATATCAATTAACGACCTATTTTACAAATCGAGAACTCGCCAATATGATTGGAACATCAAGGGAAACGGTTAGTCGCACAATTAATCAGTTAAAAAGAAAGAAACTAATTCATATTGATGAAAACGGCTGTTTTATTATTATTCCAGAGAAATTAGAAGAAGAAATCATCTGATTGAATACTAATAAAGTGAAAATTTAATCAGTGAGGATTTTCTTCATCCCCACTGATTATTAGTTGAACCAATCGGGCTTTTACGGGCTGTTTATCTCCACCTAAACTTCTTTGTAATCCTCAAGTTTTGAGGTGGGAGTTTTACAGCCCGTTAATGCGGGATAAATAAAATCACCTTAATAGTTCAATATTAGATAGATAAAGAATAATACGTTCAATAACTAAAAAGAAAAACAAAAAACAGGCTGTCGATAATTTTTTCGTAAGCCTGTTAATCGCTAATTATGATTATCTCTACTGTAAATCAGTATCCCCATAATAAATAGATTGGGGGTTCTTTTTGTTGAATAAAATTTTCTCTTTATTACAAATAGTGTCATTCAATTTCTTCTTTTGAGTTCTATATAAATCCATTTTGATTTTTCGACATATAAGCCGCGGCTATGGATAACAAAAAGTGACCTGCACTCGTTTTCTCTCTTTGTTTTCACTATGTCTGGGGCAGGAAAAGGATCTGACCGCTTCTATGCATGGCCGGATGCTCTCTCCCACCTAAAAAGAGGGGTTTTATGTTGTTTTTTTAATTTATATATATATCGACACTCCTTTTATGCAACGTACTTTCCTAACGCGACCTAGTTTTCTCTTCAAATTTTCCGCTTGGTTATTTTTATGAGCCTCATTCATTTTAACGCCAATTTTCGATTTTTTAGCAATTCTTTATTTGATTCCCTTATCAAAGTAAGTAAAAAAATTGATTGGATTATTAAGAAATCACACATGTACTTTTTTAAAAAGTCTTTTAAAAAGTACATGTGTGATTTACCTCACAACCTATTCATTATCTCTATGTTACATTATTACTGAGAATTAATATCACTTGTTTCCGAGGTGAGAATGATGACAAAGATGATTGATTTTAGTCAAACAGTTTGCGATTTGGCTATCGAATACCCTGAAATCATCCCTATCTTAAAAGAGCTAGGCTTTGAACATATAACGAAACCCGGCATGCTGCAAACGGCCGGCCGTGTGATGACTATTCCAAATGGATGCCGAATGAAGGGAATTTCGTTCGATATAGTAAAAAAAACTTTTAAAAATAATGGATTTAACATTAAAGAATAGAGGAGAGTCCTTATGAGCGAGATAATTAACAATCGTGAACAAGAAAGTATGAATAAATTTGAACGCCAGGCAATCTTAAAGGAGATTATTAAAAATCTTCATAATGGAAAAAGTGTGGAAGAAGTAAAAGCACAATTTGAAGAAGCAGTCGGAAATATTACCGTTGCGGAAATTTCAAAGCTTGAACAGGCACTCATGGAAGAAGAAGGAATTCCAGTGGAAGAAGTACAACGTTTATGCTCAGTGCATACAGCTATTTTTAAAGGTTCTATTGAAGAAATCCATAGATCTGATAAATCCGAAGACCAACCTGGACATCCAATTCATACATTTAAGCTTGAAAACAAAAAAATCGATAAGCTTGTTAACTTCAAGCTTCAACTTCACTATGAACGGTTCGAAAAAGAAGATAGTGAAGAAAACGTCTATAAATTAATCGAAGATTTAAATCTGTTGCTGGATGTGGATAAACACTACAGCCGCAAAGAAAATTTGCTTTTCCCTTATTTAGAAAAATACGGAATTTACGGACCGACACAAGTAATGTGGGGGATCGATGACGTCATTCGTAACGCCATTAAAGATGTTAAACAAAAATTAACAAACTATAACGGAGATAAAAAGACAGTCTTAGACGGCGTTTACTTTGTCATCCGTGAGGCAAGTGAAATGATTTTTAAAGAGGAAAATATTTTGTTTCCGATGGCACTTCAAACTCTTACGGAAGACGAATGGATTAAAATCGCTCATGAAAGTGAGGAAATCGGCTATTGCTTAACAGGTCCTGCAGGCGTATGGAAACCTGAGAGAAAAGCGATACAAGAGCAGGCTATGTCTGAAGGATTCATTCGTTTAGAAACAGGTATACTATCTTTAAAACAATTAGAGCTAATGTTGAACCACTTGCCTGTGGATATTACGTACATTGATCAGGATGATGTTGTACGCTACTTCTCTCATGGAAAAGAGCGGATCTTTGCTCGCACAAAAGCGATAATCGGCAGAACAGTTCAAAACTGCCATCCTCCAAAAAGCGTTCATGTCGTTGAAAAGCTCTTAGAAGACTTCAAATCTGGAAACAAAGATTGTGAAGATTTCTGGATTAAGTTCAAAGATAAATATGTATACATTCGTTATTCCGCTATACGGAGTGAAGATGGAGAATACATGGGCGCCCTTGAATTCACACAAAATATTAATCCAATTCAAGAAATCCAAGGTGAAAAACGCATTCTCTCATAAGTTGGGATTGTCACAAGTCCCTTGACCTTTCCTTAAAGAGGATGAATCCATAGCTAAATATCCGATTCATCCTCTTTAAAAATAAAAACCTGCCATTCAAGAGTTTATGCCTGCTTCTATAACTAATTCATTTCATGCAGCGGAATACATATATCGATAACTCTTTGGTAAATATAGAAGAAAGTAAAAATGGATTTTTATTGACCTAACAGCTGTGTTAGTGGAATAACAAAGCCGGAAATGATCCAATTTTTTTATGAAAAGTAATCTTATAGAATATGTTGAGAGCCTGTTTTGATTAATCTTTTTTCAAAATATTTTTTATTAGCAATTCACCAACAATTTTTAGCGCAAATTTGTTCAAACTTTATTCTAAATCAACATTAGGCTATTGCATACGCATGTAACATGTGGTAATATCACCAAAAACATTTGTTCTATGCAGTAGTTAAATATGATTCTTTAACTACTACTCAAAATCTTTTAAAAAAGAGGTGCTTTTTATGATTTTAGGTATTAACCCTTATTTAGTTTTGAATGGTAATGGACAAGAAGCAGTTAAATTTTATGAAAATGCATTGGATGCAAAAGTTGAAAGCATTCAAACTTTTGGAGAAATGCCTGAAAATCCAGAATACCCTATTCCAGTTGATGCGAAAGACCGTGTTTTACATGCACAGTTAAAAATCGGTAATACTAATCTTATGATTTCTGACACATTTCCAGGTCAACCACACCAACTTGGATCACAAGTGACTATAGCCATCATGATAAACGATGTAGAAAAATCAAAAGAAGTATTCGAAAAATTACAAGAAGGTGGTCAAGTAGTAATGCCACTTCAAGAAACGTTCTGGAGCCCATCATATGGACAAGTAACAGACAAATTCGGCATATTTTGGCAAATTTCAACAATCGTTGATAATTGTTGCTAATAATTACTGATTTTCTTTTTACAAACACCATATTACTCTGAACTGTCCCCCATGAAATGGATAGTTTAATAACTTAAGCACTTAAGAGATGGTTTCGGTATTGTACTGGAACTATCTTTTTTAGTGTCCATTGATAGCACAATTTCTGTTAATCGAGTAGGAACCCCTAACCTCTCCCACCACCGTACGGTTCTGTATACGGCAGTTCAATTAAGTCTGACGAATTAATGAATATCTATTACTCAAGCTTTTAAGCCCTAGACAGTTCAGATTCCGCGTTGCCACAGACACCCTTGTCTTAAGCTAATTGCTACTACTACCTTCACAATTCGGGACTTGAACCCTAAAGAATATGCACATGCTGGGCGCACACGAAAAAAAGACTCTCTATTAGAGCATGCCCATCAACTTAAGAAATTCATTGTTACCCAAAACTAAAAAAATGAGCTGAATTGTTATAAATAATTGTAGATAGATAAAAATTTTCGTTTAGGGGGTACTTCATAACCTTAGCTTGATAGTGATGGGTCTGTATCCCTAATTAAAGAATTTTATGGTAACTCAACAATATCAAATTATATTATTGGTTAACATAACCCATCATTCTCGGTATTCAATGTATCTAAGAATCTAAAAGAATCCCTTCAGAAAATCCAAAAGGAATTAACTGTTCCAAAACATCAAAAATACATTTTAGGAACGTTCTTAAAAAATAAATACCTTTAGGTATATGTTTGCTTTTTCTTCAAAAATAGCAACCTTTTATAAAGGTATACCTTTTGAATCATATTTGTTAAGTGACAATAAAGTCGTTTAAAACATAATAAAGTTGTTTAAAAATGAAAGCCGATACTAAAAAACAGTGTCGGTTTTTTCTGTTTAAGGTGCAAGAATTGTAAGAATTATTCTTCAAGTAAAGGGCGGTATTCATAAAAAAGTTAATTCAGAGTAACTACTTTGTATTAACCTTTTTTATTACTATTTATATGTAAAGTTTACTTTACATATCGAGAGGAAGTTAATATGAAAAATCGAATTTCAGAATTACGAAAAAAGTTTGGTTATACTCAGCAAGCAATGGCTGAGCAGTTAAATGTTTCACGTCAGACAATTATTTCACTTGAAAACGGAAGATATAATCCATCCATCATGCTGGCGTATCAAATAGCAAAGTTATTTGGAAAAACAATCGAAGAAGTATTTATTTTTGAAGAAGAATAAAGGAGAGATAAAAATGCAAAATGTGAAAAGTAGAATGATATGGTATGTGGCACTCTTATTTATAGGAATCACTTTGTATATATCAGCTGAGTTTTTTGAAGTGATAGATAGCTTTTGGAGTGGGATGGGGATTGGGTTTGTCATTGTTTCGGCTATACGTTTAGTTCAGATTGGACGTTTTAAGAACGATGCTGAATATGCAAAAAAATTAACGGAAATATAGTGATGAGCGTAATCACTATATTGCGAATAAAGCTCGCTCTCATACTTTTTATTATTCTATTCTTGTGGAAGCAGTCGCAATTATTCTATTCAATATTATGGATATGTCTGAGATTGCACAAGTAATAGGAATGGTTTTATGTGGTCAAATAATTATTTACTGGATCACATACTTCCTCCTTAAATCTAAATATTGATTAGAAGAAATATTTAGATTAATTAGAATGAACTTAATAAAATTTGGGAGCTTTCTTTGAAAATTCGACAACCGAATTAAACAACTTTATTATTCTGTAACTTTAGGAGATAATTTGCGTATTTTTTAAACGATGAATTGCATATAAAAAAGAGAAGTCTATAAAATTACAGTAAGTAGTTCAGTTATTGTGGAGAAAACCTAAAATAACAAGCTAAATAACATTTGAATTCACAAGTTAAATCACACAGTAAATAGCACGCAAACAAGCTCAGAGCAATAAACTCTGAGCTTGTTTTTTAGGGGACTTCTTAATTACAGCACGCCGTTAGCACAATAAAATTAGTAAGAATTTTAGTCATTATATATCATACTTTTTAAGAAATCTATTTTTCTAATATCTTTATTATTATTTTTATCTGCTCGATAACTATCCTTAGATGAAGACTCGTAAACACATAAATATTGCTTAGGATTTAGTAAATAATACTTTACGTCTCCATTTTGATGTATCTCTAAATCCTCTAATTGTACTCCTGCGAAATTTGGTAAAGTGTCAATAATACCAAACTCAACTGATAAACCCTCTTTAGAGAACTCATGTTCATGCAAATCAATTAGGCTATATTCCATTGAATTCATGATTTTCATAATATCATTCCAGTTATGTATAGATAATTCAGGCGGTACTTCCCATCCTCTTTTATCACCAGGTACATGAACATCTAAGTCTTGGGCATCCCAACTCTTTCCTGTAATGACTTCTAAACCAACTGAACCCATTAACAATGGAATAATTTCAATATCATTTAGTTTTTTTGCAATTTTAATAAACTCATCAAACTTGCGATTATCCATTTGCCCCTCCACTTTTTCTCAATTTTACCAAATTATGTTCAACAAACCTGCCCGTTAATTGAACAATAACAATTTTGCTTCTCTTTAATTTTAACATAAATTACCTATCCCTTTTGTTTATTTTTTAACACCTCAAATGACAACCTCAATTGTACTGTGATAATAAAGCTGTTTAATTTACAATAAAGTCGTTTGGTTCTGGTGCAAAAACTTCAAGATAATTGCAATTAATCTCTAAATCTTGGACATACTGATACTATTACTCTAAAAAAGGGTGTGATCGGTATGGAAAACCAAAATTTGTTCAAATGGAAACATTATCAGCCTGACATTATTTTATTAACGGTGAGATGGTATCTACGTTACAACTTGAGCTTTCGTGATTTGGTGGAAATGATGGAGGAACGAGGTTTGTCCATTGCCCACACAACCATTATGCGTTGGGTTCATCAATATGGACCTGAATTAGATGCAAGAGTACGACGTCACCTTAAGCTAACTAATGACTCTTGGAGAGCCGATGAAACCTATATTAAAGTAAAAGGACAATAGATGTACTTATATCGTGCAGTCGATTCAGAAGGGAATACGATTGATTTTTATCTATGTGAATCAAGAAATAAACAAGCAGCCAAGCGCTTTTTCAAGAAAGCCTTGGCTTTTTCGTACGTTTCTAAACCTCGCGTGATAACAGTGGATAAGAACCCTGCCTACCCTGTAGCGATTCAAGAGTTAAAAGAAGAGAAACATATGCCTGAAGGTATACAACTAAGGCAAGTTAGATATCTCAATAATATAGTAGAACAAGACCACCGTTTTATTAAGAAACGTGTGCGTTCTATGTTGGGATTCAAGTCTTTTGACACAGCTACATTCATTCTTCCGGGAGTAGAAGCCATGCATATGATCAAAAAAGAACAGAATGATTTACGGGATCAGTCTGTCCAAAATCAGAAAGAATTCATCCATCAATTGTTTGGGCATGCAGCATAAGATACGTTTCCGCTAGGAATATATACGCTTTATTCTCTTTTATTTTATCTTTGCACCAGAACCAAAAGAATAGCATTGATTGTTCTTCTTACTTTTATAAGTATAGTTTACGTAGTAATTTTAACTAGAAATATTACTTAAATGCTTTCTTTTATTAAGCAGAAATATTTTGAACAGATGTTGTCTTTTTCGTTAAGAAGGCGTTGATCATCAGTGCCATAAAAATTGTACTCGTTGTAGCAAACACAACCCCATCCCATGCGAATTTATCCCATATAATACCTGGAATCCAAGAGCCAAGACTCCCACCTAGATAGAAAAAGAATAAATAGAGGGATGTAGCTGCCCCACGAGATGTTGTCGCAACGTCAGTAATGAAAGCTGTAGTTGCTGATTGTGATGCGAAATTTCCAAAAGCCAACAGAGAAGCACCAATAATAATTGCAGGCAATGTTCCAACAAGTGTCAGTAGTATCCCTATTACTCCAATTATATGACCGTTAGCCATTGTCCATCGTCTACCAATTTTATCTGATACATACCCTGATATTGGAGCCGATAATAATCCAAATGCATAAGTGAGATATAATAACGAAATTTCTGTAATAGTAAAATGAAAAAGTGCCCCACTTACATAAAATGGAATATAAGTGAAGAAGCTAATAAATGCAAAAAATTGGGCGAAACCAATTGCAGATGTTCCGACTAAGGCAGGATTCTTAAAATGAACAAGAAAACTTTTTTCGCTCTTTTTTGTTTGGTTTTTAGGTTTTGGTAAGTATATCCATATAAGGAAAACGACAGCCGTAGAGAATATGGACATGAATCCAAAAACTGCTTTCCAAGAAAATAGGTCGGCTATTGGACCAGAAACAACTCGACCTAACAACCCTCCCCCAACATTCGCACTTACATAAATGCCCATAATTTTACCGCGATGTTTTGTTGGAAACTCTTCAGAGGCATAAGCCATAATAACAGCAGTTACGCCAGGTATGAATAAACCATACACAAATCTCCAAAATAAAATCCCATTAAACGAATCCGTTATGGCAATCATGGCACTTGGAATAATTAAAGCTATACTTGCTGCTAAGATGATTTTTTTTCGATCGTATAAATCAAATAATGGTGCCAGAATAAAAGAAGTGATTGC
The DNA here is from genome assembly GCF_030348195.1 of Bacillus sp. DX4.1. Lineage (NCBI taxonomy): Bacteria > Bacillati > Bacillota > Bacilli > Caryophanales > Bacillaceae > Bacillus > Bacillus sp. DX4.1. Next base: position 2,975,867 of record NZ_JAUCFT010000008.1, read on the forward strand.
TAAAGTGATAATTGTAATAGAAATTGTATGACTGACAGCAGAGATGGATAACTGAAATTCTTCTTCCCAAATAGGTAGCAAAGGCTGAGGTGCATAGAGAAGAATGAACGCATTTGCTGTAGCCAGAAATAATACTAGAAATCTCATGATTGATTACCACCCCTTATAGACGATTTAATCTTCCTTTATATACTGATCTTGGGTAAATTAACCTTTCTTCAGCTGCCTCTGTAATATGCGCACACCAACCGATTACTCGACTAATTGCAAAAGTTGGAGTATATAAATCTGTACTGAAGCCAATCGCTTTCATTACAGCTGCTGTATAAAATTCAACATTTGTATATAGTTTACGATTCGGTTTATATTCTTTTAATAAATCTATAACTAATTTTTCTACATAAACAGCCAAGTCCATCCACTTGGAATCCTTTGATAATTCAATTGCAATAGAGCGAAGAGCAATTGAACGTGGATCTGTAGTTTTATAACTACGATGTCCAAATCCCATTAATCTTTCACCATTTTCCATTGCTTTCCTTACCCAAGCTTCTACATTTTGTTTATCTCCAATTGACTCTAACATCTCTGTAATTTTAGAAGATGCTCCTCCATGTAAAGGGCCTTTTAATGCTCCAATCGCGGCTGTTATGGAAGATATTAAATCCGAACGAGTTGATGAGACAATCCTGCCTGTGAATGTTGAAGGGTTTATACCATGGTCTTGAGTTAAAATAAAGTAAGCTTCTAAAGCTCTTATTTCTATTTTGGACGGGATATGTCCTTTTAACATATAGAGATAATTGGCGGTATGACTTAATATTGGATCTGGCTCAATAGGAGCTTCCTCGTTTAACTTTCTATAACGATATGAAATAATGGTCGGTAACTTTGCTATGATAGATATCACTTGATTCATATGAAGTGATTCATTGAAATTAGACTGTCCAATGGATGAAACAGCAGTTCTAAGAACACTCATCATATCCATATCAGCGGGTAACTTATCAATAATGTACTTAAAACATCAGACTCTTCAACCCTACTAACCCACTCTTTCTCCCCGTTTAGAATATAATAATCACCATTTCTCACTGCTGTCGTTTGAGTTTTAGCGAGGTCTGAACCACAATTTGGTTCTGTCAATCCAACGCCGACTAGCAATTCACCACTTATTAAACGAGGTAAATACCTCTTTTTTTGTTCAGGCGTACCAAATTTGGCGATGAGTCTACCGTGGCCAGCTCCAAAAAGTTCCCGTGTATTCACACTTGTTCGACCGCACTCATGATAAATGTGACCCATTGTTACAGCAGATAAACCGCTTCCACCATCTGCGACATCAATGTCAAGACCAATTAAATCTTTTTTTCCCGCTTCTTGCCTAACATACCAAGGAAACTGTTCAGAATCGCTATCCGCTAAAATACTTTCTAGTTTTGAATTACCCAAAAATTCTTTAATTATTTGTACCCAATGTTTAGTTTTGTGACTACTAGTAAAATTCATGGTAGGCCTCTCTTGTTATTTTATTGAAAATTCAGAATAAAACTAACATAATTAATTTTAACAAACAAGAATATTTTTACAATTTACCGTCAATCCGTGTAAGTCTACCTGTTCCATTACCTCGTCCCCTTTTTACGTTATTCAATATTCAATGCATTACATAAGGAGATGGAGATATTGAATCTATACGAATTATCGATGTCTAGCGGGCAGCAACTAACTTTTTATCATGCGGCAGTAAAACGTGGCCACAAAGAATATCGTTTTGAAATTTACAAAGCAATTGATACCATAGGGGTTTATTTTGTTGATGAAAGTGGGAGAACACTATCAATCGCTAGCACTGAAGAAATGTTAGCGATGTTGTTACGTGATGAGGATAAGGTGAAATACAGAAACATCGTTGGTGATGCAGAATGGTTATTATTAGATGGAATGTCTTCTCAAAGAGGGATGACAAAGGATGAGGAAGCGGCGTTTCTATATATGAAAGAAAACGTTTTGGAAGAAATGGCAGCTAGTTTAGATGCATAATAAAAAGCCCGCTCATGTGAGAAGGGCTTTTGTGTTATTTATTCATTTTACTTAACGCTTTTTCCATTTGTCGCTCATTTGCTAATGTTACCTCGCTTGTTGCAGTGTCTACACCACGATAGTTATATTTTGAGTTTTGCCAGAAATCGAAAGCAAAATCCTTCATTGCTTTTTCAGATGCGTTTTTCTCAACTACTTGTGATTTAAAAATATTTGTAAGCATGTATTCATGGTTGGATAAGTCTTTAATGGGATAGCACGCACATTTTAACGTTTTTATACGCTAAGAGATTCTCAAAACCTAATAGCACAATTTCAATTGAGATTTTGATTAAACATAAGTTTTGAGACACTATTTAAGCTATTTTTAAATCATTTTACATTGAAATGAATTACCCATTTTAGAGATTAGATAATTTGCTTAGAGTAGTAAAATCAACGTTTTCTCATGTCGAGTTTTGCTTAGCGTATATATTAGTTAAAATATGGGCGGTACGCCTATATGAAAAGTACATCCCTTCTTTTCATTCCATTATTTCTTTTTACCTATCGACTTAAAAGCTCGTTTAATAACATCAAAGAAACTTAGAGACTGTACCATATGATCTGGATCTACATATTCTCGTATAGCCCGAAGAACTTTCTTAGGTTCCTTAGAAGAAAAGGTGAAGGTCCCATTTCTCTTCGTTTCAATCGCATAACGCGGAATCCATTTCCCCTTAAACATCACAGAGGCTATAACGTAATCTACTTCCTTCCACGGAATTTGAATAAATTTACGCGCATCACGAGAATTATAAAATTCAAACCCTTTATCACCAATCATAATTTTCCCATAGTCCGTAAGTCCCGTAAAAGCGGTGGCATCTATTACTAAATCTACCTTTTTATTAATTGATTGAACCATCATATCCGCTCCATTTCATTTATCTTATTTATTATTCGTTTCTTCAAACAATTAAGTCAATACAAAAAGTGGCTGAAACAATAATCTCCAGCCACTTTTTGTATGCGAACTATTATCGATTCACAGGCTACAAAAGTCTGCTACTAAACTACACTTCAATCTCAACAATTCCTAAATAATAAACCTTAAGAATTGAAAGCATCAGCAACTTTAATTATAAAAGTCCGATTACGTGACCAACTACCCCAACTACGAATAGGGAAAGAATAATAACAATTGGGCTGACTTTTTTCTTAAGCAACCACATACATAAGAATGTCAGAAGCAATGCAGCCAAACCAGGAATTAATTGATCCAAGTTATCTTGTAAGGTCGTTACTTTCGTAGGTGAAAGTGCCATTCCTGAGTTTACTTGTTCAAAAGCTTGACGAATCCCTTCGCCATTTCCAGGAAGTTTGTCCCATTCAATATACGCACCTTTATCTAACTGAACTTCAGATACGACTGGCTGGAATTTAATTGATACCCACCGTTGCACTAAGGCAGCAAGTACGAACATACCAAGGATTGATGCACCTTTTGTAATATCTTGTAATAATCCACCTGAAAGATCATCAGTGATTTTAGAACCGGCTTTATAACCAAATTCTTGTGTATACCACATAAATCCCCAACGAATCAGATTCCAAGCTAAGAAGAAAAGGATTGGCCCAAGGATATTTCCACCCATTGCTAATGATGCCCCTAAAGCACCTAACATCGGACGTAAAGTAAACCAGAATACTGGATCACCAACACCGGCTAAAGGACCCATCATCCCAACTTTGACCCCTTGAATTGCCACATCATCAACTTCTGCACCATTAGCACGTTCTTCTTCAAGTGCTAATGTAACTCCTAGAATTGGTGAAGCAATATAAGGATGCGTATTGAAGAATTCCAAGTGACGTTTTAACGCTGCTTTTCGATCTTCTTTTGATTTATATAATTTTTTGATTGCTGGAATCATCGAGAAGGCCCAACCACCATTCTGCATACGTTCATAGTTCCAAGAACCCTGAATAAACGTAGAACGCCATGCAACGGCTAAGCGATCTCTTTTTGTTAATTGAATTTTTTCTGCCATTTCTCTTCTCCTCCTTCTGAATTAATAATCGTTTAAGATATCGCCAAGTGGGTCGCCAGAGTTGCCTCCACCGCCATTTGAAGAACCACCCATTTTAGAAAGTCTCAAGTAAATAAGAGCTAAAGCCACACCCAATGCACCAAGTGCAATAAGTGTTAATTGAGAAATTGCGGCTATTACGAAACCAATAATGAAGAATGGCCATACCTCTTTTGTTGCCATCATATTAATAACTAATGCATAACCAACAGCAACAACCATTCCACCACCAATAGCCATTCCGTCAGTTAACCATGCAGGCATTGATTCCAAGAATCCTTGAACGCTTTGTGCAGGGATAAATAAAAGTGCTCCTGCAGGAATCGCAATTCGGATCCCTTGTAAACACACCGCAGCGATGTGTAACACTTCGATTTTTTTAATATTTCCTTCTTCAGCTGCCGTATCCATCATGTGTACGATAGGGACAGCAAGTGTACGAACGATCATTGTTAAGAAAAGGCCTGCTACTGCAAGTGGAACCGCTACTGCGATTGCTGATGCAACACCGCTAACACCTTGTCCGCCTAATACTAAAATAATTGCTGATGCAACTGATGCCAATGCAGCATCTGGCGCTACGGCTGCCCCGATATTTGCCCATCCAAGTGCAATCATTTGAAGTGTACCGCCAAGAACAATACCAGCCTCCAAGTTACCTGTTACTAAACCGATTAATGTACATGCCACTAGTGGTTGATGGAATTGAAATTCATCTAATATTCCTTCCATACCAGCTAGAAAAGCAATTAGTATTACTAAAACTATTTCTATAGTAGACATTATGGGCCCCCATTTCATTTAAATTTGCTATGTCACTATGCTAATTCAACCTTCGCTTTTTTTAGAATGTCATCCATGTTTGCACGAGAATCATTAGGTACTTTACGTACATCAAACTGAATGCCTTTTTCTTTCATTTTCTCGAAAGCCTCAACATCTTCTCGTCCCATAGAAAGTACCTTACTAACGACAACTTTACCGGTTGAATGAGCCATAGAACCAACGTTAACTTCTTTAATATCCACACCACCCTCAATAACTCTTAGGACATCTAGTGGGTTTTCAAATAATACTAGTGCATTAGTGTTACCAAAACGGGGATCTTTTGCAACTTCAATCATTTTGCTGATTGGAATAACATTTGCCTTAACCCCCGGTGGTGCCGCCTGTTCGATCAATTTCTTACGAAGGTCGTCTCTAGACACTGCATCTGAAACTATGATAATACGATCTGGTTGTGTAGACTTTGTCCATGCAGTCGCTACCTGACCATGCAATAAACGAGAATCCACACGGACTAAAACGAACTTGATTTTCCCGTCACCAACTACTGTACCTGGAGCAAGTGTACCTTTTGCTTGTCCATCTTCAGCAACTGCGGTATCAGTATTTTCTTTGGGTTCTAGCTCTTCAGGTTTAATTCTAACCCCTTCTTTTGCCGTTTTAACGATATGTGCTGCGATTTCTTGAGCAGACATCATTGATAAACGGGATGCATAAGCTTCAATCACCATTGGTAAATTCATACCAGCAACGATTGCCCAATTGTCTTTGTGTTCTTCATACAAGCCGTTAGCTTGATTGAATGGAGTACCGCCCCATAGATCGACTAAGAATAATACTTCATCTTGATTATCAAAAGATGCAACTGCTGCTTCCATTTTTGCTCTCAAATCGTCTGGACCTTCGCTTGGCATTAAGGTAACAGCCTTAACGTTTTCTTGTTCTCCAAAAATCATTGCGCCAGATTGTAAGATGCCTTCAGCAAATTCGCCATGGCTTGCTAGGATAATCCCTACCATCTCTCTACCTCCTAAATATTTCATCCTAATTTTTTCTGAATAGACGCAACCAACACAACTATTTCTTCTTCGTTTCGTCAATCTTTGTCTATTAAAAAATAACTTTTTCCATCCCTAAGAAAACCACCTCCTACACTCCTAGGCTATTGAAGTTTAGCTTTTTTCATCAAATTTTGTTTACTATCGATAATGAGTTTGCGAATCTCCAATTCACCAGCAACTGTAATAGTTAAATTTTCTAATTATTTATTGTTAGATAAATCAACATCTTTTAGTAGAGTATATCCTGCAAATACTATTTCTTTAGTTTAGTGTTTTTTACTTGTATCTATAGACTTACTTCACCACAATTGTTAAGAACTAGTAGTTATGATTCTGCATTATTACTTGCATCAATCGTTTTAATTTTCCTATATTTACTAAATTTAACCTTGATAGCATGGCATTTTTCAAGATTAATTGATTCTAAATTGTTACTTATAACACATAATTTCTTGCGTCAAAGGTTCGTTATTTTCTAAAATAATCCTTCGCAAGAAAACGCTTTCATCAAGATGGAAAGAACATGCCGTTGAAAGTCATTGATTCAAGTACGCTTCCTTTGAACTTAACCAACTATAAATGGGTTGAGTTCCGTCAAACGAAGGCAGGAGTAAAACTTCACTTGCGACTTGTCTTCATGGATAAGGAAACCGTTTATCCTGAAAAAGCAGTGATTACCAATGCAATCAAACATAACAGAAATCAACTTGAAGTTCTTGTGGATGAGAAAGATGCCATGTATGTGTTTGATCACGCATATGTGGATTACGAAAGATTCGATCGAATGACAGACGATGCATATTTTTTCGTTTCCCGACTGAAGAAAAACGCTGTTATTCGTGAAATAGAATCCTTTTCACTTCCTAAAGATAGTGCCGTTCTATCTGATAAAATGGTTTATATCGGCTGCACACAAAATCGCACAGAGAATATCTTTCGCCTTCTTGAAGTCGTTGATACAAAGGGAAATATACTTCTCCTCATCACCTTTTTCTTACATGTTTTGGTTCAATTGGAATGAAAAGTAATAAACCTCTCTTACGAATCACACGTTGGCTAAAGGCGGCTATCTGGAAACCATCTTATGTTTGGATACGGAAGTTTGATGTAAGAGCTGGTCCGTCGTAAAGGAACATTTGTCGTTAGCATTTTTGATTTTGGTTAAACTGGATATTTTTTCAAATGAACAAAGTCACCTTTCTTTTGAGTTTGACTTTTTTTCTCAAATTCAGAGAGAATATTTTTCTGAAAATTGCGATTATATTTACGCAATGCTAGTGCGTAAATATAATAATATAAAAGTAGCTCGTTTATCAGTTCTTAAAAAATTAATAAACACTATAATTCCTCAAAACAGGTATGTTTATATATACATATATATATATTCATTATATCTATTGTGAGCATTTTCACAATGGATATAAATTGAACATTTTATGAATAAAATGTTCAATTTGGGGTAGCTTCAGGATTTTGCGCTTTTACAACGTTAAGGATAAGAAGTCTTGTGTAGCAATGTTTCATAGTTCGTCCCAGTAGAGTAAACCCTATTGGGGTTCAACCGAGATACATGTAATTTCGGGTCATAGTCTGTATTTTATTTCCATTATCAGATTTCTGTGTAACAAAAAGGCATTTTATTAATAATGTTACGGATTATTTTTGATACAGTATTTTGTTACAACTAATTCAACGGTTAGGATATTTCATATGTTCAAATACAAAACGTAACAAAAACGAACGTTTATGTTACAAATATCAACGAAAAACAACATTTGGTAAAAAATGTATCGCCATGATCTAGTTTTACACATATCTCGGCTGAACCCCTTAAATTGATGAGCATGTGTTGTGCCAGAACCAACTGGAAATGGAAACGGCAAGCGGGTACACTCCGCTTGCCGTTTTTTCATAGCTTCGTATGTATTTGAATTCCTTTCGCTTTCTCTTCTTCACCCTTCACGCGTACAATTAAATCATATGATCCGGATTTTGGCGCTTCAAAAAAAAGCAAACCTTCTTTCTGAGAAGTGACTTCTTCTTCACAAATGACCTTATCGTCTTTTGTGACTTGCAATAAAATCGTACCTTCTTCAACGGCTGCCTCATAAGGAATTTCCACATTTCCTTTTTCAGTTTTAATCGTTTGCACATCGTGATACCCTTGCAGGGAGCCAATTTTTAAAGTCGTTTCGCCATTTTCTTGAACCTTTGTGACTTTTGTTGCTGTATTGCATGCGCTTAACAATACAACAAGAGTGAGAATGAGAAATGAACGTAGCAATTTCATAGAGATTCCCCTTTCTTTTTTATCATTATAAAATTTTACCATTGCGGTAACTATTTTATAATTTTTTGATAAGCCAACATACTCATCAAGCTAATATTTTGAGATACCCCCATAACGAAAATTTTGTTTCCATTTGGATAGAAAAATGCTTACTTTTATCGTTTGGGGGATTATCTGTTTCTTAAGTCAATTGGCATGGGGTCCCGCCAACAAAAAGCGAATCTGTATGTTATTAAGATTTAGAAGTTAAACATCCTTAAAAAATAAAGGTAAGTACATATTAGTCATGTTTAAAATATACTTACCTCTTATTTTTTGTTTAGCTATGTTTGTTTCATCCAGACGAAAGCACATAAATTCTTATTGTATAAACAAGCGTTCAATTTATATGGGTTCATATATTAATATTTGCTTAATTTTCCCTATAAAAGATTACAATTACAAGTATTTTCGATTAAAGCTCCTTTATTTGCTTTGTAAGTTCTTTGAATCTTTTATCAAGTTCCATGTATGATTCATCTTTAAGGGTTAAAAAGCTGAGTTTTCCTAAAACTTCTTGTCTTTCTGTTTCAAGCTTTAAACGTAATTCAGCGAGATTATCTTTTTTTTGAGATGTTTCTTTCAATTGCTTTTGTATGCTATTGTTTGAAAACACCAGTCTACTGTTAGTTGTTTTTTCAAGGAAGTACCGATCATGTGAAACAACAAGCAGTGTACCATTATATTGTGCTAATGTATTTTCAAGCTGTTCACGTGAAGGTAAGTCAAGATGATTTGTCGGCTCATCTAAAATAAGCACATCTTTTTCATCTAATATATACGCCATCAGCTTACACTTTACACGTTCACCCATACTCATGTGTTTGATTGGCTCTGTCCATTGAGAAGATTTAAATCCTAAATGATTCATTAAACTTTGTACTTTTCCTCTTTCTTCAAAAGTCTCTTTATAGAATAACTGTTCCGGTGCTTTTTCAAGTGGTAAATCAAATACTTCTTGTGTTAAATAACCAATGTTTGCAGATGGTGAAATCCATACTTCACCTTCAACCGTTTCATGTCCCATAATCATTTTCAATAATGTTGTTTTCCCGCAGCCATTAGGACCTATTATTGAAATCTTCTCACCATGTTGAATTGTAAAATTAACTTTCTCAAATAATGTTCGTTTCTCAAAACATTTTTTTAATTGTTTCACTTCCAAAAAACGTTTTCCTACCTTTTTATTTGCTTGGATTGAAAACTCTACAATAGGGTCTGGCTTAACGCATTCTATTTTCGTTTTTTCAAGCTCTTTTTCAAGACGCTTTTGTTTCGACTTTACTTGTGCATCCGTTCGTTTCGCTTTTACACGATAATATTCTTTAACTCCCTCTTTTTTAGTCGACTGTGCATGTGCTTTTTGCGACCATGATGTTAATTCTTTCATTTGTGATTCGATACGTTCAATATTTTTTTGTTGCTTTTCATATTCGCGATGCTGAGTGAGTCTTTTTTGCTCTCGAGTTTTCATATAACTTGTGTAATTCCCTTTATGCTCAATTAGTTTTTTATCTTCTATCGACCAAATTTTCGTTGCAACAGCATCTAAGAAATATCGATCATGTGATACAAAGATGATTGTTCCACTATTGTTTTTTATCTGTTCAATGAGCAATGCTGTACTCTGTTCATCTAAATGATTCGTCGGTTCATCTAACATTAGAAGGTTTGTACCTTTCGCAAATCCTTTTGCAAGTCGGATTTTAAGTTTTTCTCCGCCACTTAACTTATGAAAATCGTTTGTTGGTACGCCCCATTTTGAAAGAAGTTCAGCTTCTACCGTTGTTACTTCGTTAGGTGTATATGTCTCTTTTTCTTGTTCAACATATGACATTGTTACGTTCATCTGTTGCCACTCTAGTTGCCCTTTTACTGGTTCTATTTTTCCATTTATCAATTGTAGCAAAGTGGATTTTCCCGTACCATTTTTTCCTATAACTCCGATAATATCTCCTTGTTTCACTGTAATGTTTATTTGTTCTAACAGAGTATTTTCCATTATTTCCACACAAACATCTTTTATTTTTAATAATTCCCTCATACTATCCATTCCTTTCTTTAAAAGGGGAACAAAAAAACCCTCCCAATTAAATTTGGCAGGACTAGTCGTTATATTATTTATACCCAAATAAGCTATTGTATGAAATAGCTTTACTTTCTTATGGAAAATGGGCAGACTAATCCTACTTTTTATAAATTGAAATATCAAATTTCAACATTTAAAAATAAGATTAGTTAATCATCGTCCACCCATCATCCTTTCCGTCGTTAGTAATAATATTGTAGCATGGTGATGTTGTATTAGTAAATGAGATTATTTGTAGGGGTACCGCCACATGCCCATCAAGCTAAGCTTATATAAGTTTAATTTCACGTGAGATTTTTTCTTTTTCCTAAAGATCCGGTGTAAGTTCTTTAAAGGTTTGCATACCAAATAAACCCTATCGGGTTTCAATTTTTTGGATTACGCTACATGATTTTGAAACATAGAAAAGTTGTATACGATACCTAAGATGTCAAAGACTGTTTTCTTTTCATACCTATGGGATTTCCGCCCGTTTTTCTGTAAAAAATTGAACAGACGAAGTAATATCTTTGATAGCTCTCGAGTGCCTTTTTGTAGAGCTTGATAAATAAGTGGAATATAATCTTTGATGATATAAACAGCTTTATATTCACTCAGCTCTCGTTTCTTCTTGGTGAGGAGTAATTGGCGCATTTGAAACATGGTGGAGGAACAAAGAAGGATACTTATTAGTTGTCCGTATAAGTGACACTCTAGTCGTTCTAATTTTACAGAATTACAGTTATGAATAAGAAAAAATGATTTCCATGTTTTAAAGACAAGTTCAATTTGCCATCGTAAGGAGTAAAAATCGTATACTTGTTCCTTTGGAAGGTACTCCAAAGGAATATTTGTAATGTAAAAGTTAATTGCACTAAGCCGTTTACTGCGTTCTTTATAGGTAATTTGCTTTTTGTGTTCTTTAGATGCTAAATCCTTTTGTCTACGTTCCATTTGCGTTTCAGTTAATTTATACAGAATTAGTCTTGCAGGAAATTTTTGATACATTCCAATATAAATTTCAGGAATTTCATATGTTTCACCTGATTGTAATTGGTCAATGAATTGTTCCATATCTAATTGGATGTACTCAGAGTTCTTTTTTAATGTTCCATTTTGAAAGTATTCAGGCTCTTTATTCTTCTGATATATACGTGTATTGAGCTTTAACCTTGAAATAAAATAAGCATTACACTCTTCTATAATATGTAAGTCTTTTAAGTCGAAATATCCTAAATCACGTATACATACATCGTTCGGCTGAAGCGATGTTAAACAAGTAGAACCATACGTTTTATCATTGTGCTTTCCTGATCCTACATGAACATGTAGAAACTGACCACTTAGTAAATTTGTGTCAATGAAGTGTTTGCTATGTTTTCGCTTAACCAAATACAAAGAGCTACTAAATCTTGTGCACGATATTTACTTTTTCGTTTCACAAATCCTATTTCTCTAGCTAATTGCTCCAAAGCATGTGGTGACATATATCGTTGCAACTCTTTAGAAAACAATTCTAGTTTATCAAAAGTCGATAAGTCCATGCCAAAAACGCCATCCTTTCCTATGATTCTACAGAAAGAATAGCGTATTTTTTCATTTTAAGGAACTTTAGTTTTGTTAGCTTGATAGCGATGTATTGTGACTCCTAAATAAGCTATTAGAATCTTGACACTTTAAATAAAAATTTATATAAAATGTAGAAAAAGAGAGCTATCAAGGCGCCTTGCCATAAACTTAAGTTATAGGAAAGATAAGGGTATTTTTTAAAATATATATGCAATAATACTGATATTCCAAATGGAATAGAAATTGATAATACGAATATAATTCGGCTCTTCCAATTCATTATGAATTTAAACGAAAATCCTTTCATTACATATAAAATAATATAAAGCCCTCCAATAAGAATTGTGACAGATAGTGTGGTTTCCAGGATATCAAATGACACACCTTCAGTTGGATATTTTTTTTGAAAAATCGAAGTTATTATGGCAGATATCGTATCCATTCCAAATTGAATAGCGAGTAGTAAACTAATAATAAAACCAATTGTTGAAAATTTTTCAAACCTTGTTTGTTGAGGTAAGGCGGCAATTAATTCGTCACAATACGCTTGGAGATCATCTCCAAATATATCATAAGCATTTTTCCCTTCTTTTTGAGATTCAAGGAGATGGTCTAAAATCTCCAATAATAGTTCTTCTGATTGCCGTTCAGGAACATTTGAACAGCGAATATATACTAAAATATTTTCATAAGCCAGTTCATTTACTTCTGTTAGAAGCTTTCTTTTTTCATTATTCATTTTAGCCATTTCATCTGGTTTCATTTTTTTCCTTCCCTCCTAGTAACCGATTTACAGTTGTTGATACCATATCCCAACTTCCCTTAAATACCTCTAATTGTTCTAATCCCTTCTCTGTTAAATGATAATACTTACGTTTAGGTCCTAGATTAGAGGTTTTCAAAGTTCCTTCGATTAATTTTTCTTTTTGCATACGTAATAAAAGTGGGTAAATACTTCCCTCGCTTACAAACGTAAAGTCATATTGATTCAATTTGGTACTTAGTTCATAACCGTATACTTCTTCCTGTGAGATGATATATAAAATACAGCCTTCTAATACACCTTTTAGCATTTGGCTATGCATCAATTCATCTCCTTTCAGTAGATTGCTATGCAAGTTAGTCTATGTTTAAAGTGTAACATCAGGTAACTTGTTTTGCAAGTTACTTAATAGCCCTTCAATAAAGAATAAAAATATTGAGATATTTTGTTGTACGATGAAAGGTATTTTTGTAAAAGTCTATCCTCTGTAATTTTTTAAATGCGCAAATTAAAGAAGGAGCCTTATCTGTAGTCAAAACCGTTGGTTCTCCATAAGTTCGAACCAGTCTTTTCATAAAAGCATATGCAGCTTGTGTATCTCTCTTTTTACGCAGTTGAATATCAAGCGTTTGCCCCTCTTTGTCAAGGGCACGATATAAATAACACCATTTTCCTTTGACTTTAATATAGGCTTCATCCAAACGCCAAGATAACTGTACCGTTTTGTTTTTCTTTTTCCAAATCTGATACATCAGATTGCCATATTCATGTACCCAGCGCATAATCGTTGTGGGATGAACTGAAATACCACGTTCCTTCAGAATTTCAGACACATCACGATAGCTTAGAGAAAAACGACAATAGTAGCCAACGGCTACTAAAATGATATCTTTCTTAAACTGTTTTCCTTTAAAATATCTCATCTTGTCGTGCTCCTACTCATTTTTCTAAAATGTAACGTGGTTTAGAGAACTTTGCAACAGAACCAACGAAACCAACTTCTTTAGCTATTTGTTGAAGAGAAAGTGGAGATAAGTAATTTTGAAGTTCTTGAGAGAATAGATTCATTTCATCTGAAATAGAAAAATTCATAGAAAACGCCATCCTTCCTATTCTCTTTTTTTACCCTCTTATTATCTAAATTGCACCAAAAAAGTATTGTTCTAGGATACAATAGAGTCAAAAGATGTAATATTAGAATAGCTCGAACCATTGATATATTAATGGTAATAGAGGGAGGTAATTATATGATTCGTGAAGCTGAACCAAAAGACAGCATTGTAATTGAAAATCTATATAAAAAATTAGCACCTCATAGTAAAAACATTAAGGTCTTACCAGAAAGAATTGAGCAGATAAGGAATGATTCTAATAATTTCTTATTTGTTTATGAGGAAGATTGTAAAGTTAAAGGAAGTATATTTATGACTTTTTGTCTTGATCCTGGATATCAATTTAGACCATATACCGTTCTAGAGTATGTGATTGTAAATGAAGATTTTCGAGGTAATGGGATAGGTGAAAAGTTACTAAAACATGTAGAACAAATATCAATTGCAAGGGGATCCACAAGAATTATCTTATTAAGTAGTGCAACTAGAATAGAAGCACATAAATTCTTTGCTAAAAATGGTTATAATGGAACTATAAGTAAGGGTTTCAAGAAGTATATACCAATTAATTAAGTTTTATATATAAGAATCATTCTTAGCTATAGGAGTGGTTGTCTTAATTATCTTTAAATTAACTAACACAGTTTAAAAGAAGTCATCGTGAAGAAATTAAAATAAGTATGTTGTGTCAACGATGCATAAAATTTTCGTTATGGAGATAATTCAAAACCTTAGGTTGATGGCAATGAGGTATTTGCATTTCTTAGCTTGATGGCGATGTATGGTGACCCCTATATATGTATTATTAATAAAGAGGTGAAAAAATGAAAAAAAAGAGAATAGTATTTTTATTTTTAGGTTTTTTGATTCTTTTTGTTGTATTTTGGTATTCAAAAGGATACAGCGGCAAATACATACAATGGGGTGATACAGTAAATTCTGTTGATACAAATATACTTGAAAAAAATAATATTCCATATAAAGTTAAAAACAACAAAGTATATATCCCTGAAGATGCCTTTAACAAGGCGATAATGTGTTGTTCTTAGTCCCTTTGCACATTGTTTGGGGATTCTGCTTAATTAAAAATGAAATAGAATTGTATATTAGAGGTAGCACCACATCCACATCAACTTAAAAGTTCAAAATCACCCTAAAACAAAAAAGAGTCCTAAATTAATAGGACTCTTTTTTTACTTTTCTCGAATGTAAACTTTTTATTATTAGTTTACATTCATTTCCTTAATTTTATTGGTTTTATCGCACTTTACCCATTTCCCTCAAAAAAGACTAGAAAAGTATACATTCAAAACGCTATAAATAAAGAGGTCAAGAAACACATTTGAAGTAAAGAACAACTTAATTACGATAATCTAATTAATCAAAGATCACATGACTATGGTAATATATTGTTTAACAGATATAAAAAAGGAGGACTTAACAATATGACTGATTCCAAACAAAAAACACCCCTTTGGGAATGGTTTGCTTATCTTGGAGCAACCGTAACAATTATAAAACTTGTATATACATATTTATTTTAAAATTAAACATATACGTTCTACACAACCGTAGTTACCATAACACCACTTATCAGTATTCAATGTATCTAGAAACCTATAAAAGTCCCTTCAGAAGAAGATCTGAAGAGACTTTTCATTCACTTAATCAAGATTATCGGAAATATATTTCGCATTTTTGAGAAGCTACTTCTTTGTTATATTCATCAAGAATTTCTTTTAACATTGCTGCATCCGAAGGTAAGTTTTTGTTGAAGTTAGACCACCCTTGAAACACCAATTCACTTGGCATTTCAATTAGACCAGTAATAGCATCCCAAAAGGCATCCCAGTTTTCCCCGTAAAAATCAGGAAACACTAGTTTTTCTTTAAATAGCAAGTGTAAATCTCTATTGTTTGTTACTCCGGTTAAATCAATGATCGTTGTTACTTTGTAGTCATTTTTCATTAATTAAAATACACCTCTATTGAATTTTAGATTTATATCGTATCATTCTTAACCTCAATTCAATAGTAGTTCACATAATTTTCGTTAGCGGAAGTTGATATATGTAATTTACCTACAAAAAATCATCACTGTCAGACTGGAATTATGCCTTCCAACTCAGTAATTTCCTCACTAATTAACTGCTCTATTTTTTTTATAAAATCATCAATTTGATTAAGTTCCGTAAGAATAAACAGATTTGAACGCATCCAATAAGGTTTTGATTGCTTATTATCAGTTACTACCTCAATACCTACAATTCCTCTTTTGTCATGTAAGAAGAATCTCATAGATAAGAAATGAGTTACATTGTCTATATCCTCACCTGAAACCCATTGAAACTCATGTAGTTTAAAAGTGGAAAACTTGATTATTCCCTCTTTTAAATCTTCGAGTTCTTCATTGGTGGTATATATGTTAATGTTCGCAGTGCCATAAAATCCAGTAAAGTCAAAATTCAATTCAAAAAAATCGGTATCTTCCCATATCCTTTTTATTTTTATATTCGGTTCAGGCATTGTGGTCTATCCTCCCATAAATTGCACTTTCCACTTGAGAATATTATAACAAGTTTTCCTTAACAAAACGGCTCCGTTAGATAAGTAAAAAACAATGTATATTCTATACATGTGAGGTTTACATAACTCATCATTATCAGTAGTCAATAATGAATAGAATTTTCGTTATGGGGTAATTCTGAATTCTTAAGTTGACGGCAATGGGGTAGCACGCACATTTTAACGTTTTTATACGCTAAGGGATTCTCAAAACTCAATAACATGATTTGAATTGAGATTTTGATTTAAAGACGGGTTTTGAGACATTATTTAAGCTGTTTTTGGCATCTTTTATATTGAAGTTTATTTATCTCAAATACCTACGTTTTTGAGATTAGTGATATCGCTTAGAGTAGTAAATTCAACGTTTTTTTATGTCGAATTTTGCTTAGCGTATATTTCCGTTAAAATGTTGGCGGTACCCCATCGCTATCAAGCTAAGATTTTAAAGTACCCCCTAAACGAAAATTTTATGTTTTTTATAGCACCGAAGTTCATTTTTATGGTTTTGGGGGCAATCTGTTCTGTTAGGTTGATAGGCGCGAGACGATTTGGGTTCTGATAAAAGAAGAAGATAGAAAGGTAGCAGTGGATGCACTATGGGAAGCTTTCAACGAATTGAACAGATTTTGTAGCTACGGGAAAATAAATAAAGATAAACTAAGTGCTGTGCCGTGTTAAAGATATTACTGTGGATTTGGAATAAAGTCACTATGTTCATAAAAAGTTACGATACTTTACCTCTCATGCCCATCAACTTAAGGGTGCTAAGAGGATATATGTGGAGGGTTTTTTTATGGGAAAACACCTATTAAAGAAAGAATGATAACCACTATACTTGTATGGGAAATTACTAACAGGTTCGGATTTGGAGTACAAAATTAAAAATAACCATTTAAAAAGAGGTGCAATTAGCACCTCTTTTATATTTATTTTAGCAATGAAATTAGCACCCTGATTGGTGAACTATTGATAACATCAGTTTATGGTTAATTTGAACTAATGGTTTCTTGGAGTCTTTCCATTATTTTGGATAAAATAAAAATTGAATTTGTTACTTCAAATTCTCCAATATCTAAGGAATGGTTTGCATTTTGGACAACATCAATCTTTAAATTCGAATTACTTAATCGATCAATTTGATTTGAATTGTAGTGATGGTCTTTATCTCCGATAACTAACAGCCCTTGATGTTGACTATTAAAAATAGAGTCAAATATCGAATCAGACCTCAACAGCGGGGTAAGTAAAATCATTTTTGAATTTAAAAATTCCTCTCTCTTCATAAGTTCATTTGCAATTGGAATTGTTCCGAGTGATTTGCCTAAAAAAATCGTATCGTTGTATTGACCATTTTTTAAAACATCTAAAATCACAGGATTAATATCATCCATCATTATTTTTGTTATCTTTTCAATATTGTTTTTCGTTGGTTGCTCATTATAGGAGTAATGGATATGGACAATATCAATTTTATTTTGGAGCATTGCCATCGTCGCATAATAAAACAATGGTTTATCGTAATTGTAACCTGAACCTGAAAACATAAAGCAGATTGTTTTGGAACCCATTTCTATATGTGTATAACTAATCGCTTTTTCGTTTGTTTGTATCTCCTTTTTATTTCCTTTCATCATTTTCCCCTCCGAAACTTTTATAATACCATAACATAAATCACCAATTTTTTATAAAAAAATCATCCTCTTTATAGCAGGATGATTTATCGGAAATAAATTATATCCTTTATGTCAATTAGTTAATGGAGTAACTAAATTTCTTGAATCATTTCCACTCTGTTTCCGAATGGATCTCTAAACTCAAAACGTTCAAAACCAGGTATAGGTACTCCTTCAATTATCTGAATGTCATTTTGTTCTAACACATTTCTCCAGTACGATATATCCTCTACTTGATAAGCTATATGGGCTTTTGTTTTTAATCGGTCAAAACCATCTTCTGTACCTATATGTACTTCTCTATCTCCGACTTTTAACCAAAATCCTCCACGCCCCTTTAGTGATTCGGGATTTTCCTTCTCAGGTAGACCGAGGATTTCGCAATAAAAATTTTTTCCCTCTAGTTCAGCACCTTTTGGAATAGTTATCTGAGCGTGATGTAAACCAAGAATCATAAAATCCTCTCCCATTATCAATTGAATTTGTATTGTTTTTCTCCTATAACCAAATAATTTTTGAAACTTCTAAATCCTCTTTCATTTTATAACACCAAATACAATAAACGAAATATTTATTAATTATAATAATTGATAAGTATTACTTATAGAGGGAGCACCACATCGCCATCAAGCTAAAAAATTGTATCCATAAAACGAAAAAAGCGCTATTCTTTTTGTAGAAATATACAGAAAGGGTGGCGTTTTTGGTATGAATCTATCGATTTCTGATGAATTACAATTGTTTTCTAAAGAATTACAGCAACATATGTCACCACATGCTCTGGATCAGTTAGCTAGAAAAGTAGGATTTGTTCAACGAAAAAGTAAATATCGTGCACAAGATTTAGTAGCTCTGTGTGTTTGGTTAAGCCAAAATATAGCTCATACCTCATTGGCACAATTATGTAGTCGATTAGAAGCTAACACAGGTATTTCTATGGGTCCAGAAGGACTCAATCAACGCTTTAATTCTCAGGCTGCACAGTTTTCACAACAAATACTAGCGTATTTACTTCATCACCAATTTTGTTCCACTAACAAAATTACAACTCTGTATACAAACTATTTTCGTCGTATTCGTGTATTGGATTCTACACATTTTCAGGTTCCGGATAAATTCGCTTCTACATATCAAGGCTCAGGTGGTAGTGGTCAAAATGCTGGTGTGAAAATTCAACTAGAGTATGATTTACTAAGTGGTCAGTTTCTACATGTTCATGTAGGATCAGGAGAGCACAATGATAAAACTTATGGATCTACTTGTTTAACGTCTCTTCAATCGAACGATGTATGTATACGGGATTTAGGATACTTCGACTTAAAAGACCTATATACTATAGACAAGTGTAATACTTATTTTATTTCAAGATTAAAGCTCAATACACGGATATATCAGAAGAATAAAGAGCCCGAATACTTTCAAAATGGAACAATAAAAAAGCAATCTGAGTATATCCAATTAGATATGGAACAATTTATTGATCAATTACAATCCGGTGAACCATATGAAATTCCTGAGATTTATATTGGAATGTATCAAAAGCTCCCTGCAAGACTAATTATGTATAAATTAACTGATACGCAAATGAAACGTAGACAAAAGGATTTGGCAGCTAAAGAGCACAAGAAGCAAATCATCTATAAAGAACGTAGCAAGCGGCTTAGTGCGATTAACTTTTACATTACGAATATTCCTTCGGAATATCTACCAAAGGAACAGGTATACGATTTTTACTCCTTACGATGGCAAATTGAACTTATCTTTAAAACATGGAAATCATTTTTTCGTATTCATCATTGTAATTCTGTAAAATTAGAAAGACTAGAATGTCACTTATACGGGCAATTAATTAGCATCCTTCTTTGTTCCTCCACCATGTTTCAAATGCGTCAATTACTCCTCATCAAAAAGAAACGAGAATTAAGCGAATATAAAGCCATTTATATGATAAAAGATTATTTTCCACTTATTTATCAATCTCTACAAAAAGACACCCCATAATTAACAAAGATATTGTCACGGCTGTTTAATCTCTTACAGAAAAACGGACGAAAATTCCATAGGTATGAGAAGAAAACAGTCTTTGATATCTTAGGCGTCGTGTACAACTTTTCTATGTCTCACGATCATGTAGCGTAATCCAAAAAATTGAAACCCGATAGGGTTTATTTGGTATGCAAATCTTTAAAAAACTTACACTGGATCTTTAGAAAAAAGAAAAAATTCCACGTGAGTTGAAACTTATATAACCTTAGGTTGATGGGCATAGGGTACCGCCAACATTTCGGAAATTTTGTACACTAAGACATTTTTTGGAATTAAAACCTCTGATTTTTCTACGCTAAGCAGAAGAATCAGGGGTTTTATTAAGATCTATTGTTTTCGGATTTTAATTTCTAAATAATGTAATCTTAAACTGAAGCTCTCGTTAGTCCAATTAGTCATTAAACATCTTTTCAATATTATTAAGTTCTATCTTTTCTTCTTCTTTTCGATAATCATTATTATTGTTTTTACTCATTATAAAAATATTGTGAAGTAAAACAACTTCTGATTATGTTTATTATGTAAAATAACTTAATAATCTATCAAAAGAATTGATCTCGGCATATGGTTTTATTTCGGTATCATTCTTGATCATATGAGGATTGAACCATATGCCCTTTATATTTGCATTTTGACAACCACTAATATCCTTTTCTATGTCATCTCCAACGAATAATGCGGCTTCCGGTTGCACATTAAGCTTATTTAATGCTAATTCAAATATGCGTTTGTCAGGTTTACTAAATCCCACTTCTTCAGAAATAATTATTATATCAAAACAACTATTTAAATTAGTGTTAATTATTTTAGCTTTTTGTCTCTGAGTTGAGCCGTTTGTTATAATTGCAACTTTAACATGCATCTTTATAGTATTTACGATATTTATAGTATTTTGGTTTATAGAAAAACAATGAGGAAAATTATTATTCCAAAAATCTTGAATGTAATTGCGTGGCAATCTATATTTTGGTGGAAATTCATCAAAAAATGATTCCAAAACTTTTATTTTATCACTATAGCCATAGCTTCTATTGTCATATTCTTTGAATTTTTGCAACATTTCGTTTTTTACTGAATGTTTAACATCCTCATAACACTTTTCTAAAATAATTAAAAACATTTTATCTACTGCCTTATCCCTATTAAGTAAGGTATCATCTAAATCAAATAGCATTGCTTTATAACCTTTCAAATAACTTCACAGCCTTTCTCACATTATATAAATAATCCCTAGTTCGCACCTTCAAATTTTTGGTTTACCAAAAAATTTCATCTTCAACTATCGCACCCTATAGTTTAAGTACAGCATTTCAAAAACTTACATAATCAATTATCACTATCTTCTAATCTATTCAAAAGTTTGTCCGATTTTTTTGAAATTCTTATAAGAAAAACGATAATATGAAGAAAAAAACCAACAACAATTCCTACTAATGGTGCGTAAAATCCAACGAAAAAAATTGCTATTATAGTTGGTACTATGTATCCAAGTGCTACCATAAAATTTCACAACTCCCCCTGCTCCACAATAAGTATAGGGACTATCAAAGCAATCTCCATTATGAACTCCTATCCTTTATTACACCTATTTATGGTCTATATTCTTCATCCCAACCACATATTCTTTCTTAGACTAAACTGACCTTTAGTTTAAGTGTAAATCTTCACAATCTTACTTCTATATTAACATAAATCTCCAATTTCCCCCTATTAAGAAAGAACCGAAAACGTCCGTTTATGGGGCTTTATTTACTTCTATCCAAATAGAGAAAAATACAATGCAAATTCAGTTTCAAAAATCAGTACCAAAATAAAATGTCCCAACATATTAGTCATATATAATATGTTGGGATCCTTATATTTTAAGTTTTTTTGAATTTAGGTCTTGATAATGTACGATTTTCTTTTTTTGATATGGTGACCCCTAATAGAAAAGCAATAACAGAAAAATGAAAGGAGCATATTGCAATGCATAAAGGAGATGCCATTCTACGGTTACTAATGGAAATGAAACTGGAACTGGAACTAAAAGAAGTAAAAGAACAAGTGGAACAAATGCACCAATCACTGAAAAGCATAGAAAAACAAAATCAAAAAAAAGAAACTTCTTCGACTACTTCTAAGAGAAGTCGTGATTGGAAATATCCTTCCAAAATTAAATAAGAAAAAGACCACCGATTTCCGTAAGTGGTCTTTTTTTCGTAAGAGATCCAAACTAAATGGAACAAAAAAAGAACCCTTATCATAAGGATTCTGTAACAGGAAACAACAAATATATAGAAGTAAAATAAAGAGAATTACTTATTATTATATCGTATATATGTATAATATAATGTTGAGAAAACGTTAAGAAACTGTTAAATCATTCTCATATGCATTATGTAGTAATTGTGGAAATGGCTTGTTTGTAAACGAGTTGTTGTTTACCATGAACCATCATAAGAATTGTAAATTTGTCCATTGCGAGAATCTGCCCAGGTATCCGAACGCCACTCTTTAGAAATACAGTGATTTCCTCTTTTTTCTCTTTTAATAATTCATATGTTTCTTCTTGTAGACTCTTCATATATCTCCCTCCCTTTCTATAATCGTATCATATTAAAATTGAAATGCTGTTTCACAGGTGTATTTCTCAATATATTTATCCAAGGGTACATTTCAGATGATCTAAAAAGAATCCCCTAATGGTATGTATTAATTTTTTTTAATAATTATGGTACGTGAAATTATTGGCATACAACTTAAAAAAGCTCCTCTGATAGGAGCCAATTATTTTACAAGATTCTTCTGTAATTCTTCTATTATAAGCTCTGCACCTGCTGGGCTTAGCGTAACCTTTCCATCTGCTAAAGAAATATTTTTATCAGATACTTCTCCTGTTATTGCACAAGCACCATTCGCTTCATATTTTTTCAAGATAATCTTTTCACCTTCTACATAAATCTCTAATGGTGTCTTTTCTTCAATTGCCAGCGTGCGTCTTAATTCCATTGGTATAACTATACGTCCTAATTGATCTAACTTTCGCATTACTCCTGTTGATTTCATGAAACCTCTCCCTTATATATTCTATAGCTCTATATTTCATACCCTATGTCATTTTCTCATTGTAACAGGCTTTCTCCATACATGAAAAACATAATGTTCCAAAAACTCACAAGACCCACTATAGTTACGTGATTTCTCAATATATCTCTTGTATATAAATTGATCTGAAGATGTAAAATATCCAAGTAATTACTTAATAATTACATTACATCTAAATTTAAATTAAAGGAGGAGCTATATACCATGGATAAAAAAGATTTAGTAAGTCTTCAAGTCAACAACATGCCGTCAGATGCTCTGAATACCCCTAGTAAGTCCCAAGAGCAAATGCAAGATTCAGCTCAAAAGCTAACTAACGGAATAAAAATAGATTCATCAGAAAACGAAACTGCAACTCTAAATAAAGACGAATAGAGAGTTTTTGGCGTGAAAATAAGCTAAAAAATCGAAATGAAGCAATTCGACAGATCGTAGAGAAAGGGCTAGGTCGCAAGTAGCGACTTCCCTTTTTTATTTCACTTAAAAATCTGCATATCAAATTTAAACCTATTATTCCCCTCCAAATCCAATCATCCATTATTTAAGACCTATTGCATTACC
Source organism: Bacillus sp. DX4.1 (assembly GCF_030348195.1). Lineage (NCBI taxonomy): Bacteria > Bacillati > Bacillota > Bacilli > Caryophanales > Bacillaceae > Bacillus > Bacillus sp. DX4.1. The sequence continues at coordinate 2,999,604 of NZ_JAUCFT010000008.1, forward strand.
AATCCGTCAAAAACGTAGTACAAGCAAATCTGAGGAGTCATTTTTAAATAAGAATAGGGTTTTTAAAAATATATTCATGAAAATAACAAAAGAGCTGGATTTTCATCACAGCTCAATTATTTATTGGCTCTGTATGCGTACATGTAGGATATTGAGAGCATCCAAAGAACTTGTTTCCAGTTTTATTTGAATTTCGTACAACTAAATGATTTTTACATGCCGGGCATTTCCTTTCTGCAGGATCTACACCATGATACACATCTTCAGCCGAATACTCTGGATTTACTTTGTTAATCAATTTTTGAAGTTCTACACGATCTATTAGCTTTACATGACACGCTTCGGCTAACTCTTTTACTTGTTTTGTATACATGCACCCAAGCCTCATGTGCTGATTCTGGTGCAAAGATAAAATATAAGAGAATATAGCGCATATATTTTTAGCGGAATTGTATTTTATGCTATAAGTCCAAACACTTGGTGGATGAACTCCTTTTGATTTTGGACAGACTGATTCCGTAAATCAATCTGTCCCTTTTTTATCATATGCATGGCTTCAACACCACTCAATATAGAAGTTGCAGTTTTAAATGACTTAACCCCCAACATAGAACGCACACGTTTCTTAATAAAACGATGATCTTGTTCCACTATATTATTGAGATATCTAACTTGCCTTATCTTTATGTCTTCGGGCATATGTTTCTCTTCTTTCAACGCTTGAATCGCTACAGGATAGGCAGGGTTTTTATCTACTGTTATCACACGAGGTTTAGAAATGTACGAAAAAGCCAAGGCTTTCTTGAAAAAGCGCTTGGCTGCTTGTTTATCTTTTGATTTACTTAGATAAAAATCAATGGTATTCCCTTCTGAATCAACGGCACGATATAAATACATCCATTGCCCTTTCACTTTAATATAAGCTTCATCGACTCTCCATGAATCATTTGTTGATTTAAGATGATGTCGTACTTTCTCTTCTAATTGAGGTCCATATTGATGAACCCATCGCATAATCGTTGTGTGAGCTATGAGTCAAAAACTCTATTCACCGGTATAAACATAAAGAGGGAACAATAATATATAACATTGTTAGCAGAAAATAAAAGTATTAAAAAGTAATGCTTTTCTCCTTTCATTCATCTTTTGATAATTGAGTTTATCTCTTTATGAGTTATTAGACACAGCTTTAATTTAGACAGCAAAACATGGAACTATTCTAATCTATACTACAAAGTACTAAGCCATTCTTCCGATAACTTGATCTTTTGCATTAAATTCTCATCATACTATTCCCCTCTATACAGGCGAAAAATATATTCTAAGATAGCTTAACAATACACACAAAAGTATATGATGCAGAGAATACAAACCTTAAAAACTTCAGCAAAAAGTAACGGGTAGGTAACAACCTATCAAAGGAGGAGAAACACATGCCATTTACGTTTGAAACGGTTGATGGTCAAGGGGGGCAAGCTTGTCTAGCACTCGATAAAAATAATAACCCCCACGTAGCTTATGCAGGCGGCGATGGCAAACTAATGCTGGCTAGTAGGACCGCTGAAACTGGTGCATGGACTCATGAAGAATTATCCGGTGGAGGTCTCATTGGTGCCTCTGACAGTGACCGAGTCTGCCTGGAAATCGACTCTGAGGGTAATCCGCACGTTACATACAGAGATTTAAACACTGGTAATCTCTTCTACGGTGTAAAACAAAACAATAGTTGGTCATTTACCCCTGTCCCGACAAGCCGTTTTAACGATCCACGCGGCGTCTCAGGTTATTCTTTTAAGCTTCATTCAGGGCGAATGAGGCCTGAGCTTCGTGATACACCACATTTTGCTTATAATGATTTAACCTCGAATGCACTAGGATACACAAGAAAAGTACAAGGACAATTTAAACGTATTAAAGTAGCGGAACAAAGCATGTTTAATGTTGGTCTATATACTTCAATGGCGTTCGATGAATTATCTGGAACGTTCCTAATTGCATATATCGAGGAACTTGAGCAGGGTGAGCCTGATCCTGCAGTACCACCTCAAACAAGGGTTCGCATGACAAGAATCATCGATCCTTTTGAAGGCACTGTTGGTCATACATCTCTCATTGATAACGGACAATTTCAAGTGGCAAGACCTACTTCCATAGCATCAGATGGCGGATGGTGTGTAACCTACGCCGACTTAACCACCAATACACTGAAAGCATCTTTTTTTGATTTTAGTTTACCTGAACCACACAAGGAGACTGTAGCAACCACTGTTTTTCCAGTTGTCCCCTCTTTGGCGAAGACGCCTGGGGGTGATTATCGTATTGCCTATGGTGATGAAAATAAACTCAAATTAGCTTCACGCAACCAATTCGGAATGTGGATCGTTGAGGTCGTCGACCCTGAGGGCGGCGGTATGCCCTCCTTAGCTTATGACACGCTTGGCAATGCTCATATTGTATATACAGTGGGGAATGCGTTGAAATACGCCAAAGGGACGTCACGTTGGAGATTTAAATAACAATTCATAACATAGCAATTTGATAAAAAAAGAAAACCTTACTAGCCACAGCCTAAATATTTCTCCTCATCTATCAACCTGTTACTATCTATGCAAACTTTACAACAGACCCCCATCTTTCTATCTAACCATAGTTAGGAAAAAAGGAATTGGATTTTTATCCAATTCCTCTGAACTTTGTCTTAATTGAAGCTATTTTAACTTCAAAAGCTTTTGAACCAAAAAACTAAATTTTATTCTTCGATTTTCCAGGCTCGAATCACTTTTTCATTCCCTGTTACATACATCATGTTTCGATTGAAACATATATGATGTATGCTGCCTTTAAGCGCCTTGAAGTATCGGGCTTCACCATCAAGGCTAAGTTCTATAAGAGTCCCGTTTGCTAATCCTAATACTAGCCATTGACTGTCTGGATGCCATGTAATCGAATAAATCGCACTATTGAATGTTCTAAAAACTGGGAGCCTGAAAATGAACTTTCCAGTATGGGCATCTATTAATGAAAATGAACTTGGCGAATACTGATCATCAGCCATACCGCCAATCGCAATATAGTTTCCACAAGGACTCATACTGAAACAATAAACATTTAAATCCTCACCAAGCTCTGTAATCCATTGGAAATTTTGGTTAGTTAATTCAAAGCATCCAACTCTCCATTCATCCGTGATGTAAATGCAATTTTCTTTTTGAGAATATGCCATAAATTTGATATAACCACTTTCGTAAGGATATATATTTTTTAAAAAGTCCTTTTGGGCTAATACAGGTTTCCACTTACGTAAATCTATATCAACCTCTATAAGATGATACTCTTCGGGATTCAGAGCATCATTTAACCACGGATGTGATTGTACGGCTTCTGCTGAGATTCTTAATTTCGTTCCTTTTACAGTTGCTGGTTTGATGTCAAAGTAATTTTTCTCATGTGAATCCTTCCGAGGAACTAACGCAATAAATTTATTTTCATTTTCCGATATCCATGTAAATGGTGGGGAAAGCGGCAGAATATCAATCAAATTTAATGGATATAGATTACAAATAGCTACATGTGCCCTATATCCTTCTACTAAAGGTCCATCAGCTAAAAGTACAGAGTTATCATCTCTCTTAATAATTTCACGTCCAACATCAGTAATTTCATCAATACAATGAAGAGAAATTCCCTCGCGGATTTGTATTCCGGGTATATCCGAAACATAACTTCCACCTTTATATGTATGGATAAATTTGTCTTCGAAAAGGTGAACTAACATGGAGTACCTTTTTCTCGCATTATCTTTAGCACAAAGAACACCTTTCTGACGGTACAATACAGTTTGTTCAGTTATTTTATATGATAATAAAGAAACAGGTACGGATTGTTTATTTTCCTCTGACGATAATTTATATAGTGGTTTAAGATCATGTGTATGGATTGGTGTATAAATATTCTCACTTTGCATATCAAGCATATCCCAGTTAAAAGCTCTTGCAATATCAAGACGAAGCTGTGTATAAATCCACAATAATTCGTCGTTGTTCAAATATTCCCAAGATATACGTGTTTCTATACAGTTACATAAATCTGAATCGATGCTATCTCCATCTTCATCAACAAAGGATAAATAAATTTCCATATAATAGATCCCTTTTTCAAATAACCATTGAAAAGCAGATATTTGTTTGATTTCTAAAATGGAACTGAGGAGCTCGTTGCACTCCTTTAAAGTTTTCGTTTGCTTATAACTTGGGAGGTTCGCAATTCTAACATCTTGACCCACGTATATTTCCTCCTTCCACCAGTTGATGTATTTCGCAAGTTAAAAAAGAGCCTGTTAGTCTGAACTGTTCTCAATCGATTCTTTTGTTTCTAGCATTCTATAAGAACTAAAGAACATATTAATTACTATCAGAAGCAGCTCCTCTTTCTATGTGTAAAAAAATGTTTAGACTCTAATTAAGTAAAACTCTCCTATTATCTCCATAATTAATAAGGAATCACTTTGTTTTACAAAATTTCTCCTGTGTTATATAGATGTAATTAACCTAATCATTCAGCTGAAAATATCTCTTTAATAGGCACAATTTATTTTTATACTCAATTGAACATCTACCAATTAGATGAGGTTAAATGTTCTAACGGTTTCGTATAATCAATTGCATTAGGACCATTCAATATATATTCACCTAACAGGCCTGAAGGTGTTTTTTTAGAACTACTTTTATGTTCCGTTTGACTAAAAATACGGGTATCCCCAAAGACTAAAAAACTATGTTTTGCTCTTGATACAGCAACATTCAGCATATTAACTCCATTGTCAAAAAAGTAACTTCCTTCATGATTCACATCATACACAGGTGAAAAAATACAAATATTTCTTTCACCGCCTTGTAACGCATGAACCGTACCTACCGTAATCTTACCTAATTCTTGTTTACTTAATATCTTTTTAAATACACTTGTTTGCTTAGTAAACGGTGTTATAATCCCTATAATTTCATCAATAGATACATCCCTTTTATGATGATTTGAGTAGTATTCTTCTAAAAATTTTCTATTTTTATTAATCCAAGTAATAATTGCCTCAGCCTCAATAATATTTGAGTTCCCATTTGTATTATCATGACTTCCCTCAATATGCGCGTATCCCATGTGCGGAAGAATGAAAGTATTTGGTTCAAACGCTTTCGTAAATGGCTCTAAGAATCCGTTGTATGCAAGTCTATTACAATAACTTATAATATCTTTTACACAACGTCTATGCTCTTTTAAGAACATGCCTCGTGCTAATGATTTCTCAACTCTATACTTTGATGCTCTTTGAGCAATTTTCATTACTGATCCACTTGAAGCACCTAAATATGTATCTTGAATAAGATTCAGAGCTTCCTTTTCATTGCATACAATTCCCGACTTCATTAAATTTTGAAAATCAATCGTTAATGGTATATTCCAGATAGGCGGAATCTGAACAGTGTCCCCTACTACGAGTGCTTTTTTTGCGAGCGCAAATGTCGCTCCAGCTACTTCTGGATTTACCTGACCAGCCTCATCTACTATCAACAAGTCAATGAAATCATATAGATATTCAATAGATGTCAAGCCATACCTAAAAAAGGAAGGTGTCATATGCATCGTTGAAACAAAACAAGGCGTTACCTTAGCAAAGCGACGCCATTTATTTTGTTGACTGTCCAACGTAAGCGCTAAATGGGCATCGTTCCTATTTAATTCTTGCTTCATCTCAAGAATCCATTGTCCCTCAAAATAATGCGTGGCTAATTTAAATGCCTGATAACGCTCATTCGTATCCATCTTCTCCATAAATTCACTATTATCAGTAGTAAACAGGCACTCCTTTGTTTTTCTTCCAATACACTTTACCGTTTGAATGAGCTTATCATGTAAATCAATTACTGCAGTATTTACATCCGTAATCTCAGCACCCGTATATTGATTATATTTCTCTAAAAAATACTTTTCAGCCTCCAATACATACGTGCTATCTTCCATCAGATGAGGTAGTCCATTTGATGGATTCATCTTATTTATTGGATGATAACATTGAAAAGCTTCTGCTCCTTCTTTTTTTTCTCTCACCAAATATAAGCCATAGCTATTAATTTGAGGAAGCCATCTACCAGCTAATTTAGGAGTACCTATCTCTTCTACTTTACCAAAACTTTCTATAACATTTGTAACAGCGTTGTTATTCGTTGATGCTACCAAAATGACTGGTGGCTGCTTTTTCTCAACTGCAGCTTTTGTCCACATAGTGGCTACAATACTTTGAAGCATAGTTGTTTTTCCTGTACCTGGAGGGCCATTGACAGCCAATATCTCACCGTCTTGCATAGTTAGAAAATGGTGTATCGCCTGTCTTTGAGATCCTGAAACTGGAAATACATCACTCATCTGCCCTACATGCTGCTCAGTCTTATTTACATATTCCTGACCACTTAATATATCCACTTCTATTTCATCTTCCACAGAGACATAACGTTCTAGCAAAGGAGGAACATCTTTGTTATGTCCAATCAAGTCATTGTAAACCCCCATAATATTACGCGTCATACCTTGACCAATTTCAACGTACCGAACATAACAATTCTGTCCAGCTCCACCTCTTACATATGTTGGATGTTTTAGATGGGCCATCTTCTCTCCTGTTACCGCAACAGATAGTTTATCTACATAGTCCCATACTTCGCTCCATGTTTTGAAATCCGCTTTATGAGAGGAAAGAAATACATCAACGCTATCGATTTCTCCAATTGTTTGATAATCTAGTTTGACAGTATCTGTTGAAGATGCTCTAAGCCACTCTCTTGCTATCCACGGCCTATTCATTGGATGAGGGGAAAGCTTTCCACTCTTATATAAGAGTGCAGGTATCCAAAAAGGTACTAGCTCTTCTGGGGCCCCCTCACTATTAATATCCTGTCCATAAAAGGATTTTCTGTAGCCTACAAAAGGATTCACTACGACCTCAATAGGATCCATGATTTTCTTTCCTTTAGATGCCACTTGTTGTGCTTTTTTGAAAATCTCTTTGGATTTTTCTTCCGCTAAATAGCCTTTTTTTATATTTTCATATTCATCAAGAATCGATATATGAATTCTACTTGCATCCGGACTAATTCGTTCCGCATCTGCAAGAGAATTCCTAAAATACGTTACCATTTCGTGTGCCTTATTTTGACCAGTCACTGGCTCGGCACATTTCTTAGAAACAGAAGGCATGGATTCTTCAGCTTCCCGTTTGGTATCTTTTGATTGCAATGGATGTAATGTTATTTCCTTAATATCAACTTGAGGATTCCCATTATAATCCTTAACAATTCCCTTTACCCAGATAGCGGCCCCATTGACAAAAATCTTTTTATCCTCTTCCGTACAGTCCCAGCGTATTGCTGTAACTGTAAAATTTCTATATTTAAGAGTACCAAAAAGATAATCTCCCGTCTTTGCTCGACTCACTCCTGATTTCAATATTTCAAAAGGGTGGTTAACCGAATCCCCTATAACTAACTCTTTGTCTAATTCCTTAGTATCCACCATTTTATTCGAACGAACCTCCTTACAAATCAACTCATGTATAAAACGCTTTACTTTACTTGATTCTTATTCGAACTCATAATCAATCCTCATAAAAAATATCCAAAACTCAATTTACCATCTCTTGTAACAAAAAACTGCTATATACCAAATAATATGGATAATTCATCCATATTATAGTACTACATTACAATATGAATATTCTATATTTGAACTAATAATATATATAATATTTTAAACTTTTTGGTTATTTTACCTATTATTAGTGCAAGTCTTACCACTTATCCCAGATTTTTCACACTCCTACCGTGAGAATTTTTTCCCTATTCGCGAATGAAAAAAGCAGTTTCTTTCAGAGAAAAATAAGATCATCTTTCATTTATTTCTATAACACTTATAAATCTGCTATTCTTTTAATTATAAGCTGTTCACTTACCAATTTGATGCATGATGGTCTCTATGTATCGAGTATGTTCCCAGTATTTTTTAATCGAGACTATAGACTCGTACATAATGATGGTAATCCATCACATACTGATATTGTAAATTACCTGTATCAATTATCAAAACAAAACTCTCAGCGAACGATTCTAACGTTCTTATTCAAAATCTATCATTATGGCCTGCGCACAAACCATAATGTATCGCTGAACCTTAGTAACTTTACTCTCAATGACACTACAGTTACACTTGAACAATTAAAACATATTATATTTTGGGTGACATTACATGTATCTCGGTCGACCCCCTTCTCTTTCCTTAACAACAAATAAGACGCCATACCGATCACGGAAGCGCCTACGATAATTGCTATTATTTTTATAAACAATCCATCCTCTTTCAAAATAAAAAGCACCCAAACGGATCATAGCCATCAAGTTAAGGTTATGTATAATTTCAGACAAAAACAAGCCAACTTCTATATAAAAAGTTGACTTGTTACATTTTGCTTTTCTATAGAAAAATGCTACTTCTTAATACCAAAATTTCTTCACTCAATAAGCTTTACCCGTCAACTTCAGCAAACGATGCTCTTGTTGCATCTATAAATTGCTGTAACGGTGAGGTTATCCACTTGTCCTTATGCCAAGCAATTTGCGTAAAAACAGGAGATATTGTGCTTTTCAAAACTAACTCCTTCATTGTACCTTCTTGTATATCTTTTTCTACTACCATTGCTGGTAAAATCGCTATGCCTAGCCCTGCAATTACACATTGCTTAATTGCTTCCACACTAACAAACTCAATTTTATTTATAGGATATACGCCTTCTGCACGGAATAATTCTTCAAATATAGTACGATACGAACAGCCAAGTTCTGTTAATAAAAGCGTTTCGTTTTCAAAATCTTTTGTGGAAATTGTAGATTTCTCAAGTAAAGGATGATTAGGAAAAACTACTATTTTTAATTCCTCTTGAATCAAAGACTCTACATGTAAAGCATCTTCTGTTTTACATTCATCTAAAATAAACGCAAGGTCTAGTTTCCCTTCCATCAGTTGCTCTTTCGCATCCTCATTTGAATGTGCAGGCTTAAATATAAGCTTTATTTGAGGGAACTTTACCTTAAACTCCTTTAAAATTGAAGGAAGTCGGTATGTACATTGACTTTCTTGCGCACCAATAACTAGCGTACCTGATATTTCTTCATCTTCTTTTACAGCCATTTTTGCTTCATAACTTAACGCAATCATTTTATCCGCATATAATTGGAACTTTCTTCCCGATTCAGTCAAAAAGAGACGCTTACCTAGTCGTTCGAATAATGGCGTACCAAGTTCAGCCTCCAATGCTTTTATTTGAGCAGTCACACTCGATTGAGCAAAGTTTAATTTCTTCGCAGTCTGCGTAAAGTTTAAATTTTCTGCAGCAGTTTTAAATGTAATTAATTGTTTTATCTCCAATATCATTCCCTCTTTTCAATCGATATTTCCGATTGATTTCATCGAAATAATCCTCTTTGTTGATTGATATATGTATTATAAGATAAGAATCATTAACAAACAATATTGACACACGTTACAAATTGGAGGTATTTCATATGAAAGCACTTTGTTTCAAGGAATTCGGAAATGCTGATGTATTAAAATATAAAGAAGTGTCAGACCCAATTATAAATCCGAATGAAATTCTTATTCGTACAAAAGCAATTGGCTTGAATTTTGCTGATATATATCGGCGCCGAGGGGCCTATCATCTTGCTGGAAAACCACCATATATATTAGGATATGAAGGATCTGGAGTTGTAGAGAGCATTAGTAATGAGGTTACTAACATCAATGTTGGAGATCGTGTTGCATTTGCTGATGTCTCGTTCGCAAATGCAGAGTTAGTAGCTGTTCCAAAAGAAAAAGCGATTCCGCTGCCAGATTCTATTTCCTTCGAGACAGCCTCTTCTGTTTTATTACAAGGCTTAACGGCTCATTATTTAACAAAAGATAGCTATGCAATAAAAGCTGGTGATTTTGTTTTAGTCCATGCGGCCGCTGGAGGAGTTGGCCAACTTCTCATTCAAATTATAAAAATGTATGGTGGAAAAGTGATTGGCCTTACTTCTTCTACGGACAAAGCAGAGGCAGCTTATTCAGCTGGAGCAGACCATGTATTTTTATATGAAGAACCATGGCCTGAAAAAGTGATGGAAGTAACAAGCAGCCGAGGTGTAGATGTTGTGTATGAGTCAGTAGGTTCTACATTATCAGATAGTTTTCAAGCTACAAGAATCGGTGGCACGGTCGTATTTTACGGGATGGCCGGTGGAGACCCAGCTCCTGTTGATCCGCGAATGCTAATGGATAGTTCGAAAACCTTGACTGGCGGAGATTTATGGAACGTTCTAACTACCTATGAAGAACGAGAAAACCGTTCAAACGAACTATTTGACTGGATTACTTCTGGAAAATTAAATATCTCAAATCCAACTACTTTTTCTTTACAAGATGGCGCAAAAGCACATCGGTTATTGGAAAGCCGAAAAAGTACTGGGAAAATTTTATTGATACCATAAAGTGAAACTTTGATCAGTGGGGTTTTCTTCATCCCCCACTGATTGTAAAAGCCCCCACCTAACTTCTTGACTTCCTGCCCAATTTTGAGGTGGGATATTACTGCCCGCGAATAGCGGGGTAAACCATATGTAATTAGTGATTCCTCAAAGTGCCGTTTCGTGTATTCGCTTAAAGAAAAGTAAGTGAAAGACTCAAACTGGTAAAGATTTCTTCAAAAAGAAGAATAGGTAAAGTACTTGAGGGGATTCTGATGAAATATACTATGATCTTGAAAATTTTTGCACCAGAACCATTTTAACTCACTATCTAATACATGATAAAAAAAGAATCCAATGGGAGTGCTTCTTTTTTCACATCAGTAAGACTTTCTAGATAATCCAAACTATAGTTTTTAAAACATTTGTTTATAAATTTTCTCAATGTAAAGAGTACGTATATTTCTAGTTTATTTATTCAAAATTATAAACTATTAATTTACAATAATTTAAGAACCATATAACAAGAGAAAATGTATGAACAATATTCTATAGTAAAGGAGTCTATAAATGAAAAAAGCATCTTCCCTCTTAATGACTGTATCGTTATGTATATTTATATCTGCTTGTTCCAATCAAACGAAATCTGAAACAGAAGTAGAATCTGAATCTAATAAGGTTCCCGTGACGTCTCAACCCAATGTAGGGGTCAAGCCTTATACAGAACCGTTATCTCAAGTGGGTCAAGAAGCAAAACATCCGCTCGGAACATTTATTTTAAAGCAATTAAGTGAACCAAATACAATGATAGAAGCGGGACCACTTCATATTCAAGTGGAAAGAATTAAAGTTACTCAGAGTACAGAAGTAAGCGAAATTGGAAAATACAACCTAACAGAGCGAGGATTAAGTACTGAGCAAATGAATGCAATACAATTAACAACTACTTTAGAAAACACCTCAGATCAAGCGCTTGATTTGGAAAAAGGACCCTTTAAAACACTTATTTTAAGTAATGGAGAACAAGTAGATGTGTATAAAATGAGCGCAGATCCAAAAAATCGGGCCTTAAAAGCAAAGGAGAAAATGAAGCTTACACTCATCTGCTTCTTATCTCAAGTTCCAAACGATTTAAAATACATAAAAGTGATTACAGACGTGGTACGAGATCAACAAACCAAAAGTGAAGTGAGCCCTTTAACAAATACGGATATTACTATGTAAACAAGAAAACAGCCTTATCAGGCTGTTTTCTTTTATTTTTCAATTAAAAATTGCAGTATCCAACGACTGGGCTAGATGAACCTGTTTTAATGAAGTAGTCAGGAGCATAGCCATAGTTAAAACTACCACCGTAACCATTATCATCTACATAATCCCAAACTTTACTTCCCATATAGGATTCGCCATTCACATAGCAATATAACCAAAGGTTAGTCCCATCTGGAATATTACTTTGAGTCCGTGTACCATTTATTGTTGGCGTCGTACGAATATCCAAACCAGAACCAGTTTTTTGTACCGGATAATAAGCAGCCTCCGTTACCGTTTGACTTGCAAATAAAACTGAACCTGCTACTGCTACTGAAGCAATCGATAATGCAACTTTTTTAAACATGTGTTACCTCCTAGTAAATTATATTTTATTGCAGATGGGGAATCCCCCTCATACCTATCAAATAAAAATTAGTCTTTACTCAACCTTGGTAAGCATGAGGGGGAAACCTCTAAAATAAATAGCTCTCCTATAAATTAAAAGAGTTTATTGTTAAAAACAAGAAAAAAAGTTAATATTTTCATATTTATCAACTTTTTCATATTAACCAGAAAATCATATATATTCGCTCCATATCCTATCTGCATATAAAAAAGAGTTTAATAGAGTTTTTCTGAAATCGATAAATCAACAAACTGATTTACATTCTTGACATGCAAAACATCCAAACTTTTATTTGTTGTTTTCAAACCATGCTTGAAACGTTTCTCGAGACTGTTCTCCTAAAATTCGATTCATTTCTTTCCCGTCTTTATAAGAAATAATTGTAGGTGTCCCTTTTATTTGAAACATATCCCACCCCTGTTGATATTCCCCTAAATTCATAACTTGCAAATCAATATTCATATTTTTTGCCAAAGGAACTACAATTGGAGAAACCTTCAAACAATGAGGACAGGTTGTTTTATAAAAATAGACTACTTTTTCTTTGTGATTTGAAAGATCTTGTTGCAATTGTTCTGGTGTAATTTGATTCTGATAATAATTTATCGTTTCTGTACTTGTCTTTTCTGTACTTGTTGTTTTTTCACTTTTTGTTTCCTTATTTGTGATAAAAGTAATAACTGCAAATACCAATATAATAGCGGTACTAAAAATAAGCATTTTTTTCATATACTTCTTCTCTCCTTGCTTATTTTAATAAGAATAAAACTGCAAATAATAATGATAAGAAAGGCTATTAGAGCGAGAAGTGGAATCGTAACAAATCCAAACCAGTCTAAATAGTCTCCTGTACAAGGTGTTCTTCCACATGTTGCTCCATTTGTAGAAAAAAAGGATACTTTTTGAAGCAAATAATGATAGATAGATATACATGCTCCTACAATGGCAATGATTAAACTGTAAATTCCAATTTTATAATCCTTTCGTATAATAGCTGCTCCTAATAAGACCACTAGTGGATACATGAGAATACGTTGATACCAACATAATGTACATGGTTCATATTTCATTACTTCAGAAAGATACAAACTGCCAAGGGTCGCGATAAAAGCAACAGCCCATGCGTTGAACAATATGTATTCCAGTTTTTTTTCTTTATTATCCATGATTTCACCCTCCCTATTTGAGACATATAAATGCTCATATATAGAGCATTTACAATGACAATAACCGGTTCAAAAGTTATTATAAATTAGTGATTCATTATTTCGAATACTTCCATCGTGTTTCTCAACAACCTGCATATTGAGAAACTTTTTCATATAAATTGATGAATAATAAAAAACGTATTTGTTTCATTAAGTTTCATTACATGCAAACTTGAACAAAATAAAAGAGTGAAACAGCTACACTGTTCACTCTTTAGGACAATTCGTTTACTATTTTCAGTCTTGGTTAACTACCATACATCATTATTTCCTGTTTCTAATTTCCTTTTGTATTTTTCTTAGTGCTTTTTTCGATCCTCGTTCGATATCATGCTGTAGTTTTCGATCTTTATAAGTAATGAATAATGTATCTAAGTCGTACCCTTCTGGATATAGTTCAGTTGCTTTCAATTCCAGAACGACTCGCTTACAATTCACTTCAATAAATTCTTCATTATATAGCACCACAATGTTATAAAAATTGTCTTTTTCCCTATATACAATACCGTAATCATCGTAGTCTAATAATTTTACTTTGTCCCCTTTCCCGTACTCATACTCTTCTTCTTTTTTCACTATGGCGATTTTTGGTTTCTTTATTTTGTTTTCTTGCACTCTCTCTAAGCTATAATCTTTATTTTCCATATAATTCTTTGCTCGATCTAAAACATTTTCTCGTACATTCATTTTTCTAGAAATCCAAAGCGCGTTACTTTCTCCAGATTTTCCGATGATAAGCTTATACATCGGCTCTATTGTTTCATTATTAAATTGCATCGCCGCATTCATAAAATCACTATGAATTTCTGAGAAACGTTTAATTTCACCATAATGAGTCGTAGCAACTGTCATACATCCCATATGATAAAATTCTTCTAAAATGGAAATTGCCAGTGCAGCACCCTCATTTGGCTCTGTACCGCTACCAATTTCATCAAATAATAGCAGCGTGCTATTATTGGCTTCTCTCATAATTTCTGAAATATTTTTCATATGAGATGAAAAGGTACTTAATGCATTTTCAATACTTTGGTTATCACCAATATCAACAAAGATGTTCTCAAAAAGCGAAATCTCCGTAGCCTTATCTGCAACAATATGAAAACCTGACATCGTCGCCAAAGTTAGTAATCCAATTGTTTTCAGCACAATTGTTTTTCCACCCGCATTTGGCCCTGTTATAACCAAACTGCGATAATCTTTCCCGATTTCAAAATTTAATGGTACAACCTTTCCTTGTAATAGCGGATGTTTACATTCAACCAACTTTATATATCCGTGATTATTTAGCTTAGGTTCTATCCCACCAATCTGTTTGCTAAATTTAGCTTTCGCAAACACCATATCATATTGACTGATGAGTTCAATATTAATCTTGATATCACTCATTTCTTCAAATACCATTCCTGATAAGGTTGCTAATATTTGATACTCTTCCATTGCCTCTTCCGCTTTTAAACTTGCTAACTCCACGTTTAATTTCGTAATTATATTCGGTTCCATAAAAACAGTTGAACCTTTAGAAGAAACTTCAACAATCGTTCCTGCAACTTGATTTTTGTAAGAGGCCTTAATCGGAATTGTATATCTGTCGTCTTTCTTACTTATAAAGAATTCTTGAATATATTTCTTATTTGCACTACTATTTAAAAACTTATTTAATCGCTCTTTAATCTTTTCTTCCGTTGTTTCAATTTGGTTTCTAATTCGTTTCAATTCTTTACTTGCCGCAGAATCCACACTGTTCCCTTTAATGGAAACGTTTATCTCTTCTTCAATACTTATAAACTCCGACATCGAATACGCATATGAGCTTAATACTGGTGCAAAGAATTCTTTATCCAGCATGAATTTCTTAATTTTTCTACATCCTCTTAAAAAGTCCGATATACTAACTAACTCTGTTGGATCTATAATCATGCCCTTTTCAAGTTTTTGAATGATGCTTTCAATATTAGAGATGCCCCAAAATGGCACATGACTTTCCGCATCTAATATAGCTCTTGCTTCCGTCGTTTCATTTAATCTATTTTTCACTACCTTAGCATTAGAACTCGGTTGTAACTTATCAAGCAATTGTTTGCCAAGTCCACTTACACAATAAGACTTCACAATTTCCTTTAACTCGTTATACTGCAACTTTTCAAATGTGATTGTATTCATTTTCATTCTCCTCACTATGATTTCATCATATATGAAGATACCTAATCATTAGATTTCAACGAGTTTTTTAAATGAACATAAAAAAGCTGTGGGGATACCACAGCTTTACTTACATTACAAGGCAAGTGTAAAATAACGCATTATTAAATAAACCAACATTTTAAAAATGTATCGTTACTCCATAACACATACGATTACACGCTTTATAAAGTATTGTAGGTATCTTCATAGGTCTTGAAATAAATCCATGACAAAATTAAGGGTATCTACGTATAGAAAAATCCCCTGTTAGCATAAGATTTATTTCATTCAATTTTTCCTATTTAGAACCTACCGCACTCACAAAAAGCACCCCTCATATTTATAATTATTTTCATTGAAATCTAATTTATTGAAATTATCATACTATATACTTTGAAATAAGTAAAGGTACTTCTGTACACTCATTTCGTTCGTTACCATTGTTTACATTTCTATACTACTTTAGTCGTAAATATATTTACTTATGTATTACAGATGCTTTCTTATACATATTTATATACAATATATATGTACAAATTTTCTTTTTACACAGTAAAACGTATGAGGAGAGATCCCAATGACAGAATTACAAAAGTACTTCTTTGCGAGATTGAATCTAAAAGAAAAAGAATCCATTGCATTTGCAGATTTAAATGAACTCCTTTTTTCAATGGCGCAAGCAGTTCCATTTGAGAATTTAGATATTGTTAAAGGAAACGTAAAAACAATTTCTAAAGAGAATCTTCAAGAAAAAATTTTAATCAACCAGCGTGGCGGCCTTTGTTATGAACTAAATCCGATTATGTATTATTTCCTGAAAGATTGTGGCTTCAATGTTCATTTAGTATCAGGGACTGTTTATGACTCAGCATCAGAAACTTGGGCTGTTGATGAAGGGCATGTAGCAACTGTTTTAACACATAATAACGAACTATATTTGATTGAAGTTGGATTCGGTTCATTCCTTCCCCTTACCCCGGTTCCATTCACTGGCGAAGTTGTTCATTCTGTTACAGGAGACTATCGTATACGAAAAGAAACGACTGAGAAAGGTGCCTACATGTTAGAAATGAGCAAGAACAATGATTTTTTAGGTTTAGCATCATCTAAAGAGTGGAAATTAGGTTATGCATTTAACATGGAAGAAATCGATGAGCAAAAATTAAATCAAGCTCAAAAAATAATTGTAGAACACGAAAGATCCCCCTTCAACAAAGTTCCTATCGTTGTAAAGCTCACTGACGATGGGCATGTTTCTTTAACAAAAGACAGCTTTACAAGAACTAAAAATGGTGAAAAAAGTAAGGAATTGATCACGGAACAGCAATACACAGAATTACTACATACAGTGTTCGGCATTAAGCTTTAAAATGAATCTATATAAATACAAATTAAAAAATCGACATAAAACCCTTCTTTTTAGATGGGAGAGAGCATCCGACCATGCATAGAATATCATTATTTGACAGATTATTGACCGAATCGTAGCCTATATCAAATGAAGACAGGTTACACTCATACAATATGAAATCCATATTAGAGGATGTTCAAAAAGTCCGGTAAAGATAGCTGCCCTATTTCTTCGTTACGTCGCCAGTCCGGTACTCATGTAGTTCACTCTACATTCCGTGTCCTCCTGGCTTCCACGCCTCGAACTACTCGGCTCTCTGTATCCTCCTTTTTGAACACGTACTATTAGGAAGGAACTGATTATGACAACTTATAAAGATAGATTAGATATTAAAGAAGAAGAAAAATGGGATTTAACAGATATTTATGAAACGATTGAACACTGGGAACAAGACTATCAAAAAATCGAATCCTTAACGAAGGATTTAGTAAAATATGATAGTAATATTACTGACGGCGCTAGCCTACTTGCATATCTTACTGTCAGCGAAGAGATATCTAGTTTGTTCAATTTGGTGTATGCGTATGCTAGACTTCAATTAGATCTAGATACACGTGGAACTGAAGCACAATCTCTTGTGGACAGAGCATCGCAACTACACGTGAAAATAAGTGCTGCACGTTCTTTCTTCTCACCATTTTTACTAAGCATAAAAGAAGAAGTATTACGTTCCTATATTGAAGAAAGCGAAGGATTAAAGTACTTTGAAAAAGATTTATTTGAATTCTATCGATTTAAGAAACATGTTCTAAATAAGGATAAAGAAGAAATCCTATCGCAAATGGGGGAAGCTTTGTCCGCTCCTCAAAATACTTACGGAATGTTAAATAACGCAGATATTGAATTTGGAGAAGTCACAGCCGATACTGGAGAGAAAGTGGAACTAACTCGAGGCATGTTCTCAAAATTAATAAAACATGAGAATAGAGAAAAGAGAAAAGAAGCATATAAAGCCTACTATCAGCCCTATCTTCAATTGAAAAATTCTATTGCTTCTACTTTATCAGCAGCTATTAAAAACAATGTAACAATTTCAAAATTAAGAAATTACCCATCCGCTTTAGAAAAATCTCTATTTGGAGATATGGTACCTAAAGAAGTGTACGAAAATCTTATTGATACAACTAAGAAAAATATTCATACACTCCATACATATAATGATATTCGAAAAGACAAACTGGATTTAGACGAATTAAGACAGTATGACTTGAATGTTGATTTAGTAAAAGGTGTAAAACAGGATATTTCGTATGATCAAGCATTTGACATGATGTTACAGGCTTTATCTCCATTGGGAGAAGATTACATTCATACGCTCCAATCGTTCAAAGGAAAACGATATATAGATGTACGAGAAGTACCGGGTAAACGCTCAGGTGCCTATAATTTTGGTGTATATGGAATTCATCCCTTCATCCTTTTAAATCATAATGATGATTTGAATAGTCTGTTTACACTTACACACGAATGTGGGCATGGCATGCACACTTATTATTCACATAAGTGCCAACCTAGAATTTCTGCTCATTATTCCATTTTTGTAGCCGAGGTAGCTTCAACGGTTAATGAAGTATTATTAATTCATCACTTATTAAAAGAAGCAAAAGACAAGGAAGTTCGTAACCATTTAATCAATCACTTTATTGAAAAATTCAAAGGTACCTTTTTTACGCAAGTCATGTTTGCAGAGTTTGAAAAGATTACACATGAAATGGCAGAACAAGGTAAACCATTAACTGTTCAAGCATTCAATGATGTCTATGAAAAGCTGTTTAGAGAATACAATGGGGATACATTATTATTTGATGAAGAAGTGAAATATGGATGGTCGAGAATCCCTCACTTTTATCGACCATTTTATGTCTATAAATACGCTACTGGTTTTGCTTCTGCGATTCAAATTGCAGATAAGCTTTTGAGCGGAGATCGTATCTGTCAAAAAAATTATATAGAATTCTTGAAGGGCGGAAGTTCTGATTATCCGCTAAATCTTTTACAAAAAGCAGGTGTAGATTTAACTACCCCTGAACCGATTGAAAACGCAATAGCCAGTTTCCGAAAACTAGTCGACGAATTCACTTCTTTTGAATAAGGTTTACAGATAGCAAAAGCCTCTAGATTCTAGAGGCTTTTGCGTATATAAAAACACTATTTTCCACTCTAGCTTTGGAGATTTCCGATTTTCAGATTGTTGTTCATATGCATATCCGATTTGAAATAATTCTCTTTCTCCAAAAAACTTTTCAATCATTCTTTATTTTAACAAACCCACAAGTTCTAAGCCGTATGCAATCCCATCTTCACCTACATCTTTTGTTACATGTTTTGCAATTTTCTTTACTTCATCGTGTGCATTTCCCATCGCTACCCCATATCCTACGTATTGAAGCATTTCTAGGTCATTTAGCCCGTCACCAAATGCGTACACGTTCTCTTTCGTCAAACCAAGCTTTTCAATTACTTTTTCAATACCGATAGCTTTTGAACCACCTTTTGGCATGACATCCATTGAAAATTCATGCCAGCGAACAAAGTTAAGATTCTGAAACTGATTTATATAAGTGGACTCTTCTTCACTCTTGCAGAACAACAATGACTGATAAATCTCACTGTTCTTAAAGTAATCTGGATCATAGCTAGGATGCGAGAAACCTAACTTCAGTGGAGCGATGCTCTGTTCAATATGAACGTGATACGCAACACTGGATTTTATATCTTTATGGCCCATATATACAATCGGATGATGATTGGAAGCTGAAAAATCTGTCAGTGTCTGAAGTTCCTCGATAGAAAGTGGATTCTTATAAATGACTTCACCGTCTAACACAACATATTGCCCATTTAAACTTATATAGGAGTTAATATCTAACTCTTCACATATCTCTTTGAATGCAAAAGGAGCCCGTCCAGTGGCAATCACAACCTTATGCCCGTCTTGCTTTAATAAGCGAATCGCTTCTTTAGTAGAAGCAGGAATCTTTTTATCATGATCTAACAATGTTCCATCAATGTCAAAAAATATAATACTTTTCCCCATATTTATCCCCTTATTTCTAGCCAATTTTCAATTAGAACGATAATTGAATCATTATTAGTATATAAAGTTTTCTTTCACCTGTCATGCATAATCTCTAGTAGGAAGAGCGCCCGCTTAGTAAGCGATTTGGTGATTTTTTAATCCGATTTTTCTGATAATTAACTTGATTTTTGTAGTAAAATTATCGTTACTTATTATAAAGGATTCTTACAAGAGGAGTTGAACCAATTGAGAAACATCGATAAACGCAATCGATTAGATGAAGAGATTTTCAGCTACCGCGTAACGAAAAACAATACCGTTTTTATTGATCATTGCGGGAAACAAGTAACCACTTTAAAAGGAAAAGAAGCTGAGAAATTTTTAGTGAAAATCAATCAAGCTAACAGTGAGAAAGAGAGACAGCTTATAATGGCAAAAGTGACAGGGAACTTCAAAAGAGGCAATGAACGAAGTACGGGTCCTAAGAAAATGTAATTTTTAATTTTCTTTGATTGAATGACAATAGCAATGATTTGTATTTCCATTAAAAAGGTATACCCTTTATTTCAGGTATACCTTAAACCTTTATAGATTTCATGATATTTACCTTTTGTCTATCCGTAGGAATTCACACACTTAGTTTAGACAAAAATAAGCTTTAAAATGAGAAGTACAAAGTATATTACATCTTTTTACATAATGTATATCCATTTAACCTCTTAACCTTCAGTTCAAAGTTATTTTTACATTACAAGTAAAATATCATTTGCGAAACATTGTTTTCATACTTTTTTGGATAGACTTATCCCTGAGAAACAGAGCAAAAATGCTATGCTTAACCATGCCCACATATACCCTTTTACATCAACGATTAGCCCAAAAATAGGTGGCGCTGAAATGATAGCTATTTGATTTAAAGTAAGGGCAAAACTGACTGTTATTCCTATAGCATCCTCCGATGTTTTTTCAGCAACTTCAATGATAAAAAGACTAAACCACCCAATACCAAAAAAACCGATCCAACCGCTAAGTAAAAACAAACCCCAAGTAGGGAAATTCTGTAAATCTATCGCAAAAAAGAATATAGAGGCAAAAGCGGCTAGTACAGAAAATAAAAGTGGTTTGCGGCGATTACCTTTATAAACACGATCACTAATTAATGCTAAGACAATTCGTCCTAACATCCCTAAAAACAATGTAACCGAAAATATTTGGCCTGCAAGTATCGGAGATAACAATTTAGCGGTAGTAAGAAAAATTGTAAAATGCCCAATCAGCACCATTTGCAATGAAATCATACAGATTCCCGTAAAGAAAACTGGATATGATGCCTTGTTCCTCATAATTTCTTTTAGCTGCTGATAAAAAGGGGGTACTTTCTTGCCTAAAGAAGGTTCTTTATGTGCAAAAGGCTCCTTGTAAAAGATTAAAAACAATACTCCTCCAATGATACATATACTTGAGAGAGCATATACAGCAGATGGACATCCATACTCTATAGAGATAATGGGAATGATAGCCCCCGCTACCGCACCACCTATAGGAATACCTGCCTGTCTAATCCCCATAGCTAATCCCCGATGTTTTTTCGGAAACCATTTCAAAATCACTTTACTCCCTCCAGGCTGCGCGGTACTGTAAAAAATACCAACCACCGAAAGAACAATTAATAATCCGATAAATCCCCCTACTGTATTGACAAACAAAATAGCAATCCCCAATAAAATAGAACCAAATCCAATCAGCAGCCGTTCATTGTATTGATCCAGAAATCTTCCTACAAAAAGCATAAAAAAAAGCGGACCTATATTTACAGCGGTTAACAAAATTCCTGTTTGCATTCCAGTGAGATGATACATCTCCTTCCAAAAAAATGCTAAAGGACCTACTCCATATGTTACAAGTGTTGCGCTTGCCTGTGTTACTGTTGCCAGCAACAACACAATCCATTTATAAGAACTGCTATATTGAATCACTTCTTCTTGTTTTAACACTTCCTCACCCCTCCATCTATATTTAATTTTATGAAAGTAGAGATATCATGTAAAATGAGCATTAATGATAAAAGATATCAAAATAGTTGATATCTCAAGGAGGAGATCGGATGGATATAAAAGATCTAATTATTTTCAAAAAAGTAGCTCAAGAAGGAAGTATCTCGCGTGCGGCCAAAAACTTAAATTATGTGCAATCCAATGTGACAATGCGAATTAAACAATTAGAAGATGAACTAGGCGCACCTTTGTTTTATCGTAATGGAAAAGGTGTTGCTCTGACTGCAAATGGGGAAATTTTATTAACCTATGCCAAACAAATTATATATTTAGTGGAGCAATCTATAAAAGCTGTTCAAAATAATGGCACAAATCCAATGGGAACTTTAAAAATTGGATCTACGGAATCAACAGCTGCTGTTCGTCTCCCCTCTATACTGACAACGTATTATGCAACTTATCCTGAAGTTGAATTAATTTTAGAAACTCATACAACGGAAGAATTAATACAACTTGTTTTAGACCGAAAACTTGAAGGAGCATTTATTGCTGGTAATGTTCATCATCCCGATTTACATTCTATCCTGTTTCAGGAAGAAGAATTAATTCTCATTAGTAAGTATCCTTTATCATCCTTCAAAGATTTAAATGAAGTGAATGTATTAGCTTTTAGCCATGGTTGTTACTATCGCAATATGTTAGAAAAATGGCTCCATAATGAAGGGATTTATCCTAAGCGGGTATTAGAATTTGGGACAATCGAAGCAATTATCGGCTGTGTAAAAGCGGGTATGGGAACCGCTATAATGATGAAATCTATTATAAATGAACGTGAGCAGTCCTTAACTTTAACCTCTCTTCCCAACCCATTTTCGAGGGTACCAACTACTTTTATTATGAGGAAAGATGTTATTTATTCAGCTGCTTTACGTAAATTTCTCGACATGATAGAACATATACATACCCAATAAAGTGAAGCTTTAATCAGTGGGGGTTTCTTCCTCCCCCACTGATTATTAGCCCTCACCAATCGGGCTTTTACGGGCAGTTTATCCTCCCACCTAACTTCTTTACTTTTGGCTACACTTTGAGGTGGGGGTATTACTGCCCGCAAATAGCGGGATAAAACGCTGAACTAAAAGTAAAACAAAAAGGTATACCCTACATTTCAGGTATACCTTAAAGCTTATATTTTCTTTAGTATTTCTTTCATGTCTGTCAGCGGCTGCTCACATGCATAGTTTTGACAAATATAAACGGTTAGTTCGTTTCCAATTTTCTTATGATTTACTGCAAAATCTGCGATTCCTGCAAATTCATTTGGTGATGCAGCGATTAATACCGAGTAATTCGGTGCAAATTTTCCCTGCAGTTTCTTTACAAGTCTTTGTCTCTCATCACTATCTTCTCCAACAATGACGATTTCTTTTCTAGGAGATTCCATAAACAATAAGCTTTGTAAAAACTGGGCATGTCCACTACCATATGAAGATATTGATTGCGAGAAGGTTGTATACATCTCTTCGACTTGCTGACGAAACGTTTCATCCCCGATTAATGATGATAAACGAAGGAGCTGCACTGCTGCCACACTATTTCCAGATGGCATCGCCCCGTCATACACTTCTTTATCACGGATAAGTAACTCTTCCCCATCGTTTCCTGTGAAGAAAAATCCACCGTTGTCTTGATCCCAAAATAGTGTATTCATTCTCGTCACAATCTCTTTTGCTTTCTTCACATACGAAATATCAAATGTTGTTTCATACATCTCCATATATGCCCAGAGTAAATACGCATAATCATCAATGTAGCCTTTATATTTCACTTCTCCGTCACGATAGCGAGCCATAACACGCTCTTCGACTATTAACTGTTCTTCAATAAATGCGAGAGCACCTTTCGCAAGCTGTACATATTCTTCATTCCCAAACACACGACTCGCTTTTGCCAGTGCACTAATCATTAATGCATTCCATGAAGTTAATACTTTATCGTCTAAATGCGGATAAATACGAAGCGAACGCTTAGCTAACAATACCTCACGAGCTATCTCAAGTTTTTCTTTGATCTCCGCAATAGACAGCTCGAACTGCTCGGCAATTTTCTGCCAATCTGTATGAATTAAGTTTGGAATATTGGCACCTTCAAAATTGCCTTCTTCTGTTACATCATATACCTTACAATAAAGTGCTCCAAGCTCATCGCCAAGCACTTCTATAATCTCTGCTTTTGACCAAACGTAGTACTTTCCTTCTACCCCTTCACTATCTGCATCAAGCGCAGAATAGAAACTACCATTTTTATCAGTCATTTCACGTTTAATAAACGTTACGATCTCCTCAGCAACCTGTTTATACCGATCATCATGAAAAACTTGATACCCTTCTGTATAAGCATGAAGAAGCAATGCGTTATCATAAAGCATCTTTTCAAAATGCGGTACAAGCCATGTTTCATCTGTGGCATAACGTGCAAACCCAAACCCAACATGATCATAAATCCCGCCGTTTGCCATGCCATCGAGCGTTTTCTTCACAAAATATAGCGCCTGTTCATTTTCCGTTAACAACTGATAGCGAAGTAAATACATTAACATATGGGGTGATGGAAACTTAGGCGCCCCGCCAAACCCACCGTAAATCGTATCAAAATTACTTGCGAGTTGCTGGAACGTGCTATGTATTATTTTATTATGTAATGCTGTTTCCTTACTTGCTTTTACTTTATTCTGTAACCCTTCCATAAGCTGCTTCGTTACAGCAGTGATACGTTCTTGATCACTTTCATAAATATGAGCTAGCTGCGGCAATATATCCATCATACCAGGACGATTATAATGGCTATGCTTCGGAAAATACGTCCCCGCATAAAATGGCTTTTGATCTGGTGTTAAAAACACATTCAGCGGCCAACCGCCCTGTCCTGTCATCATTTGGCACACACTCATATAAATGGAATCTATATCTGGACGTTCTTCGCGGTCCACTTTAATTGGGATAAAATATAGGTTTAAGAGTGATGCAACTTCTTCGTCTTCGAAGGATTCTCCTTCCATGACGTGACACCAATGGCAAGTACTCAAAAGAACGGAAGTTAACTATACCCAATAGATAAGAAAATAGGTTTATTCTCTCGTTTCGCCGCCTCAAATGCTTCTTCTCCCCAAGCGTACCATTTAACAGGATTGTAAGCATGTTGAAGTAAATACGGAGATTTCTCAGCGATTAATCTATTAGGTATTTGTTTACTTTTGTTCATGAGCACCACCTCCTTTTCTAATATGATGATTTTAGTATACGCTATATTTATTCTTTGAGACAAAAAATAGGGGGTGCTTAAACTATCCGTAGCAAAACCTTTTATGTATCGTATCGGAAACTCATATAGCAATAGCATCCGACAGGAACCCCAGTAGATAATATTAAAAAAGTCAAAATCCCGTATAAAAAATAGCAAAAAGCCAAATTCCCTACGATTAGGAATTTGGCTTCTTCGTTTATTTCTTAAAAACAGTCGAATAAATCATTAACAGACGAAGGTCGATCCTCTCTTTTTGCAATTTCAAATAAGTTTGCTCCTGCATTCCGTATCACTTCACTACAAAAATGAAGATCCATCGCAGTCATTATATATGCCAACCCTTCTCTTTGAAATAGCTTAACATTTTACGATAATTTTCTCCGTACTTTTCTTGGAATTCTTTTCCAAAATCCTCTTCAATATGTTGCATCATCATATCATGGTAAAAAGCATTTTTAATTACTTCAATTACCGCTGGATGATCTGTCTCTAATGCAGATGGCTTAACCTCGCCTCCGAAACTACCAATTAAGGCTGAACTAGAATCACAGAGAATTGAAAATTTCCTTTCATCAGTAGGCCAATCTTCATCTCTATAATGTTGAAATACATGTTTAAGAGGCGTTTTACATGTTCCAATTGTAATTAGGATGACACTAATCCCCTTGCATTCTGCTACAAGTAGTGCTTCCTCCACATAATGCAAGTCTTCTGACCATATATCAACAACGATCGATGTTTCAGCATTTGCAATGACCCGGCGCACAGCTATATCTAACGTATTGCTCCCTTGCCAGTTGTAAAAAGCCGGTGCAGGTTTAGGTGGTGACTTTAATTGATTAATAAGAGCTTTTGAAGTTTGTTCAAATTCAGTTTGAAACAGACGTATTAATTGTTCAATCGGAACAGCATTATAGAGAACTGTTTCTCCTTCAATACTACGACAAGCTCCTTTTTCTGTGAGTGATCGCAGAGCAGAGTACACATTCGTTCGAGAGACAGATACTCGTTTCGCAACCTCATAACCCGATAAATCAGACTCTTCATGCAGCGTAATATAGCACCTCGCTTCAAGATCAGACAACCCTATCTTTTTAAGTAAATCAATCATTGGAAACCTCCTTATATGATACATATATTTAAAAGATACATTTTGAGTAGTATTTAACCACACTCCTAATTAGAAGTATGATTAAATACTACTTATGTCTGCAAGTAAAGTCAATAAGCATCTGCTCCGCCTAGCCTCTTTGTATTCACATTCTAAATCGCCATCAACATTTTTATCATTACATAGATTCAGCAATTCTCATTACATCCTCCTCTGTGCTCTTGTTTCTTCTCCAACGTGGTTCAAATTTAAATTCAAATTATATAATTGCAGAAATCCCTTTTATCCTCTCTTAATTATGCTAAAATTATAAATATTCCATCTCAAAGGAGCCTATTAATATGAATGTCTATTTGGCAAAGCCTACAATTGACTTAAAAGATGAATACTTAGAATTCTATCAAGAATGGAAGGATAGCGGTGAAACGATGATCCCTTGGGTTATCGAAAAAGACCCTTCCTATTTTACAGCAATGGTTCAAGCATTACTTGATGCAGCAGAAGGTAAAAATCTTCCTGAAGGTTGGGTTCCGGATTCTACCTATTGGCTTGTTACAGGCGATAACATAATCGTTGGGGCTGTGAATATTCGCCATAGTTTGACAGAGCACTTATTCAACGCTGGTGGCCATATCGGTTATGGTATTCGCCCTTCCGCGAGACGAAAAGGATATGCTACAAAACTATTAGCGTTATCATTGAAAAAAACGAAAGAACTGGGCGTAACAAAAGCGCTTGTTATTTGTGATGAAAGTAATATCGGTTCTGAGAAAACAATTTTACATAATGGTGGTCTTCGAGACAACGATTTTATTGAAGAAGATGGTAATGTAGTAAGAAGATATTGGATTGAACTCTAACATATAAAAAAACATACAATTAAAAGAGAAAGACATATTAGCTATGCTAAAATATGTCTTTCTCTTTATTGTATTAAGGCCATGGTACATATAAGAATAATCTATTTATGATTACATTCATATACACTATAATCTTCCCAGGATAAGAATTTCACCTTTTCTTTCTCTATTACTTCTCCACTTCAAACTGTACTGTAATTCCACTCGGATCAATAACAGTAAATCCATTCGCTACTTCTGTTACTTCATGATTTTTTGCTGCGAGTCTCTCTTGCAACTCATGCAGTGCCTCTTCATGTGGCAATACAATTGTATATACTTTCAAACCTGTTGCATGCGCTGGTGGATGAGGGTTATTTATACCATTCCACGTGTTTGCACCAATATGGTGATGATACCCTCCTGCTGAGATAAACAGGCAATCTTCTTCACGTTGTTGCTGCTCAAATCCTACTGTTTCCACATAAAACTCATGTGATTTTTCCACATCTGCGATACGTAAATGCACATGCCCAACTACTGTTTCTGCTGGTAACCCCTCAAAATCATAGTCAACGAGCGTTGCTAATTCTTTTAAATCTAACGGCGTACTTCCCCCTGGTCCATCACTCCATTGGTCACGCGGGCGATCTGCATAAATTTCAATACCGTTCCCCTCTAAATCTTGTAAATAGAACGCTTCACTATATGTGTGATCACTCGCACTATTGAAACGTGAAATTGGTAAAATTTCATTTGAATATGTATAACGTCCTTCCTGCTCTTCTGGACTATTAATTACTTTTTTATTGCGAATGACGCCAAATAATGCTGACGCAAAAGCTTCACGGGTAGGTACTAAAAATGCGATATGATAAATCCCTGTTGTGCGTGGTTCTTGTAAAATAGCATCTTCTAGTTGCTCCAGCACTAATAACGCTTTTCCCCCACCCTTTCCAGCTAAATATGCTTTCTTTCCTTCTTTTTTAATAACCTCTAACCCTACTACACTTTCATAAAATGTAATTTGACGTTCTAAATCTTTCACTTTAAATTCAACATGCCCAATACGTGTTTCCGGATGAATTTGTACCATAAATAGTTTCCTCCCCAAAATCCCTTAATTTTTTATATAAGCTGACAGAGCAGTTACTCTGTTCAACGAATATGTGTTAATTTTGTTTTTTCGTTGCATCAATCTTCAACCATTTTTTCGAGATTTCGCTTAATGTACCATCCTGATCTAATTCTTTTAGCGCCTTGTTAATATCATCCAATTTTTTATTGTTTTTTGCAAATGGAAAGGCAATTTCACCCCATTCAAGCGGACCGAAACCAACTTTAACATTGTCTAGCTTTGCTTTTGTAATTGTTGTTTCCACTTGTACTTTATCATTGTAATAAGCATCCACACGCCCAAGTCCCACTTCATTTAATTCAGCAGTTGGATCTTCAGAGAACGTTTTGATTGTAAAAGCATTATCTTTATTTAACGCTTTTAATTCTTGTTCTCCCGCTGTTCCAAGCCCAAATCCTACCGTTTTCCCTTTCAAATCTTCTAACGATTTAATCGTTTTGTTATCTTTTTTCACTGCGAAAACTGAGCCCGAATACACATAAGGAATCGAGAAATTATATTTCTTTCTACGTTCTGATGA
Source organism: Bacillus sp. DX4.1 (assembly GCF_030348195.1). Lineage (NCBI taxonomy): Bacteria > Bacillati > Bacillota > Bacilli > Caryophanales > Bacillaceae > Bacillus > Bacillus sp. DX4.1. The sequence goes on from NZ_JAUCFT010000008.1 coordinate 3,028,535, forward strand.
AACCGATAATTCATTCGCAATTGTATCTATACGTCCTGAATCTAGCAAATCAAACAATCCTTCAAAATCAGATACATTCCATTCCACTTTATAACTATATATATCCATTTTGATTTTTCGACATATAGCCGCGGCTATGGATAACAAAAGGTGACCGGCACTCGTTTTCTCTCTTTGTTTTCACTATGTCTGGGCAGGAAAAGGATCTGACCGCTTCTATGCACGGCCGGATGCTCTCCCCCATCTAAAAAGAAGGGGTATTTGTAAAAACCACTAGAATCGTTATTACAGACTCTCCCCTTTCATACATCAAAAACAATTCGGATAATTCACCCCATAAAGTGAAACTTTAATCAGTGGGGGTATTACTGCACGTTAATGCGGGATAAATTTCGATCTCCATAAATCAAGAAATGAAACATCTTAAAAATGAGTTAGAAAAAGTAATAGCGAATCATGATCCAGTTATACAGCCATAAATCACTGAGTGAGTAGTCTATAAAACGTACTCCCTATTTTAAGAAAACTTTCAAACTAGAGTTGGCAAGTTTGATGTACAAAAACTAAAGAACCCTGACATACAAGGGAAAGCGTATCAACAAGGAGACGCATTTGGCTTTTGGAACACAAGATACTATGTGTTTGCGAGAGACCATTATACATGTCAAATCTGTAAGAAAAAAGGTGGCATTTTGCACACGCACCATATAATTGAGCGACATAAGGGTGGTTCAGATATGGCAGAGAACCTCGTGACAGGATTTACAGGGAAGATGGTGTATGTGCAAGATTTGGACGGCCATTATATACAAAATCCTGCTAAATCTTATAAACAAGTGAATATATCGGATATTGAATGTATGCACCACAATCATAATTGGTTATTCCTACAAGTCAGTTAGGCGATGCCTAACCGAAATTCATCCCCACCTTATCGCTTGGCTATCGCCCGTCACGCGCTTGAAGATGGGGACTTCTTTCGGGAAGTACATTAAAACAAACAAATGAAAATCAAACATTATTTAAATATACAGCTACAAATAAAGCGTTAACTGAGCAAGCTGAGTTCTTTATGAAATCAGCAACAAATCAAATTGCTGTAGACTTTGTTAATCGTTTTAAAAAAATTGCTGAGTCTGAATACAACAAGTAAACCCAAATTTGGGTAAAATAATAAATAAAACATTAAAGGAGCGTTACAAATGAAACAGCAAGCAACTCCATACCTTACATTCAACGGCAATGCTAAGGAAGCATTGGAATACTATAAAGAAGTTTTTGAAGGCGAAATTGAAGGAATCCAAACTTTTGGTGAGGCTGATTATCCGACACCACCAGAAATTGACGATAGAATCATGCACGCACGTTTCAAAAAAGATGGTTTATTCTTTATGGTATCAGATGCATTTTTAGGTCAATCTATTGAAGTTGGAAATCACATTTCTTTAGCTCTTGAGTTAGACAGCGAAGAAGAAATCCAAAAAATTTATGATGTACTAAGCGAAAAAGGAACTGTATTTATGGAATTACAAGATACGTTCTGGGGAGCAAAATTCGCGAAAGTGCAAGATAGCTTCGGAGTAATTTGGGATCTAAACTATACGAAAGCTTAATCCATGCTTCATACAAAAAGGTGCTTCCTATTTGAAAGCACCTTTTTGTATATATAATTTTTTATGACTATACATTCCTAGTCACTCATCTTTTTTATCCCTCTTTCTTCGATTCACATCTTTTAGCGTTTGACTATACGCCAAGAGTAAGATAATAAATAATATCCCCGCAATCGCAACCATTTCAAGAAAATATTCCATATTTGTCCCCCCTCTCTCAAAATGTTTCAACGGTTATTATTTTAGCTATCGTTATTCCTTTTTCTCTTTTTTTATAGTATATATGAGTTCTCTTAAAAGCTCATTTTGTTCTTGTTGAAGTTTTTCAATATTCCGCAGTGCAGACGTTTTATAAGAGTTATTTTTGAGGAGTGTTCGCAGGAACGAAACAAAAGAAACAAAAAACACTACAATAAGCCCTGCGAAAAGCAATGACGAAATGATCCCAAATATGTTAAACTCTCAAACAACCAATCATTTCCTTTTACTTCCATTGTAACAAAAGTATTCTGTCATAACAGTAATAATTGTTTTTATATACAAAAAGCCAACTTTTCTAGAAGTTTCCTAGAAAGATTGGCTAATAAATATATAAATCCATTTTGATTTTTCGACATATAAGCCGCAGCTATGGATAACAAAAGGTGACCTGCACTCGTTTTCTCTCTTTGTTTTCACTATGTCTGGGCAGGAAAAGGATCTAACCGCCTCTATGCATGGCCGGATGCTCTCTCCCACCTAAAAAGAAGGGTTTTATGTCGGTTTTTTAATTTGTATTTATATAGCTAAAACAACACTTATCTTGCAGCACGTACCTCAGCAACTAATTTGCCGCCATCTACATACATAATAAGCTTAACAGGCATGTCGTTTATATTTTCAAACACTAAATCTAAATATGGATATGCAATTGTAGCATCTCTTCCTTTCGGTACATAGCCTACTACTTTTGAGTGAGTTGTTCTCTCTACCATTTTTAATCCAGCTTGATCTGCTGCATTAAATAGAGTAGAAGATGTTTGACATACGCCACCGCCATATCCATCTACTAACTTACCATCTACAATTTCTTTTCCTAATTGGTAGCCTTTATCTGGTGTTGTATCCCCTATTAATGCGTTAAAAGAGAATTTGTCTCCTTTACCTAACACAACTCCACTGACACTATTTGCAGATAAACGAATATTTTCTATTCTACCACCAGTAGAACCGCCTAAATTTGTTTCATATCTACCTAGCACCGCTCCGTTTGCACTAGCATCTTCCGGCTTCGCTACAGGCTTTTTCTCAACAATTGGTAATTGGTAAGAAGAATCCCACATTCCTACGTTCATCAATTTATCTACTAGTTCTTTCTCCATTAACTCATACGAAGGCTTTCCTTCCTGCCAAGTTCCATCACTTGCCATTCGAGAAGGAACCATCTTCTGATCTACGCTCTTTCCAACCTCACTAGCAACCTTCGTTACTTCTTTTTTAAACTTATTTTCATCTTCAAAATAACCTAAGTTTGATAAATTTACATTTTTCACTTCTTTACCACTTCTTGCATCAACTAAACTTACACTTTCATTTACACCCGTCTTTGCTTCTACAACATGCTCACCCATACCACTCACTAATGCAATCTCGCTAGCTTTTGCACCACAACCACTTACTACACCTACACATAACGCCCCTATTACTAAACCTTGTACCTTACGTGACAATATACTCTCTCCTTTTCCCCGTAATCTTTCTCTTATGTTTATCCATTTCATGTATGTATTATTACATTACTTTACAATACCACTCATATGTATTACAAATATATTTCCTTTATATTAAAATTACTCTTTTCTTTCTTAAATGTCTACACATATTCCATTAAAAAATTTTAACCTTGTTAAGAATTTAAGTAGCTCTTACATATCCAGTATATACCAAGAAATAATTTGAAGACAATTTTTATGTTTAAACATTTCACTACAGTGGCAATACTTTTATTTGTAATTGTTAATGATACATTATGGAAATAACTTCTTATTATATCTCCTTCTATTCTTATATACAAGACTTTATTGTATAGCATATAGGTGTTCGCCGTGTCCCCCATCCGCTCCTGCACATACATTATGATGAATTCAACCAATCTTTAGAACGGAGGATGTTTATGTATCCCTACAATTCATATGACCCTTATAATCCTTATATATACCAACAACAATACGACGCACAGCCTCAATACCAACAATATGTAGAGCAGGCAGGTCAAATTGATCCATACGATCCAAATCGTCAATTTCAAATGCCAATTTCCTTTCCAGGCGGAGGCGGTCGTCAGCTAGAAAGACGCGTAAATGAACTAGAGCAACGAGTAAACCAATTAAATCGTCAAGTAAATCAGCTTCAACAACTCACAGAACGTCATACGCGTAGATTGAATCGCTTAAATCAACGCTTACGTACTGTAGAAAATAGACTAAACATTTCATTTACACCGATTGAAGATGGGTTTTAATTAGTAAAATGAAAAATCATATAAGGAAGGGACTCCCCCCTTCCTTTATTAAATTGACGAAAGTTTTCTCCATCACTATACTGATAAGAGTCAATGAAATGAAACAAGGTGATAAATATGGATTTTGAAATAAATTTTCTCTCCTTCTATGTTGTACAAGTAGAAGGAAAAGGAGAACAAGCAGATAAGCGCTACAAACATTTCCAAACGTTAGATGCTGAAGAATATGAGGACAGTCCTTTAAAAGACTTCCTAGATGGTGAATTATTAAAGATCTCAAAACGAAAAGTAGAACGCCATGCAAAAACAGAACAAGCCCCAACAAAGATTGGACGTTTCATCGTAGAAACTGGACATGAATTAGATTCAAACCCACACTATAATTTATTTAATCGGATCCGTTTTGCGGAAACTAAAGAAAACTTTAAAGATACAAGCGAACCGCTCGTTTATACATATATCGATACGAGTGCAGTACGTGGCGGCGTATTTTTAGTGGCTCAAGCAAAACTTCGTAAATACTTTGACGATCCATTTGTATTCGTTATGAAGTGTGACTTTGAACCGAAAGTTGCTTCCATCTCTGACGAAACAACACTCATTCGTAACGTCGAAATGGCCATTACAACAAAAAATATGAAATCTATCCAATATCCATACATGCCAGAAGAAGGCATCATCGAAGCTGGTGAATTAAAAATTCACCAAGCATCACACGCTCGCTACTTCGAAGACTTCTTAAAATTCGTAGAATACGAGCGTTCCATGCCTGAAATTATGAAAACGCAGGTTATGGATATGGTATATGACCAAATTGAAGATGTCTTTGAAGAAGGTACAGAAGAACGGGAACAATTTGACCAAGCAATGGAAGTATGGGCTGCGAGTCCGAAACGTGAAATTATGGAACAGTTTACAACGGAAGAAGTAATGGAAGCAACTGCACAAATTGTAGAGCATGCACCTGAGGTTGAGCTGAAGGTAAAAGCAGACCATATTTCTGTGAAGGCGTTGCTTGCTGATTTTGGCGACCAAATTCATATTGCGAAGGTAAATGATAGATATGTGCTGATGATTGAGGCGGATACACTTACGTTTGAGAAGGGATTCTCTCCGATTGAGTTTTTGAAGCCGGATGAGTTAGAGAAAGTAATGGAGCGGATTGCGAGTAAGATGTGAAATAAAAGACATTTTAGTGTCACTAAAGCGATTTTTGTATTTGGTAATCTAAAAGTAAGCCAGTATAATCGTTAAAAACCCAGCCGTTCTTCTTCGATTACTTCGAAGAAGTGGCTGGGTTTTCACTGACAAAATGACTGAATTTTCAATTGGCAAATACACTAACTCCTCACATATGAGTTATCTATTCATTCTTCATACATACAAATTTCTTTAAGTCAGCTTTTACTTGAATTTACTGTCTTCAAGTAAGAAATCGTTTGGTCTAAACCAAATGAGACGTCTGAAGTAGGCTTCCATTTTAATATTTTAATCGCTTTACTATTATCTAACCGGCTATGAAGAATTTCTCCTTTTAATGAGGGTTTGTATATAGGAGAGACAGATGAACACAGTTTTTCTGATATCATTTTGTAAAGTTCATTAATACTTGTTCGTTTATTATATCCTATATTAAATATTTCGTTTGCACCATTGGTAATGGCTAGTACGTTTGCATGAGCCACATCTTCTACATAAACAAAATCGCGTGTCTGCCGCCCGTCTCCATTGATAAATGGGACTTGTGCATTCATTAATTGATTTATAAAAATACTAATTACTCCCCCTTCTCCATTTGCCTTTTGTCTTGGGCCAAATACATTCGCATAACGAAAAATTGTAAAAGGAATCCCATATATCTGGTTGAAGAGCTTAATATAGCTTTCTGCACTTAACTTTGAGTTGCCGTAGAAAGAAAGTGGGGCAGTTGGAGTCTCTTCATCGATAGAACGATTCGATTCACCATAAACGGCACTAGTGGATGAAAATATGAATTTTTTCACTTTAAATACTTCACAGCATTTCAATAATTGAATGGTTCCTAGAATATTAGTTGCTGCATCTACCAGCGGTTTTTCAATTGATTTCCCCACGTTGGCTTGCGCTGCCAGATGTATAACCATGTCTGGTTTTTCTTTTGCAAACATGATTTCTACATCCTTTGAAAGTAAATCCAACTCATAAAACTGCACTCCGTATGGAATATTACTGATGTCACCATTGGATAAATCGTCAAGTACAATTGGAGTATAGCCTTCGTTTAGTAATAACTCTACAATATGTGATCCGATAAACCCCGCTCCACCGGTAACTAGTATTTTCATTTTCTTTCACATTTCTTATTCATAGTAATTCTCCTTCACAGATTGAGTCATCATTCCTTTTATTACGGCATTCAATACATGTTCTACATATCGTTTATAAAAGAGTGATAGATTCTTTCTATCTTTGAAATCATTACATCTTGAGTCAGATATTGTCGTGAATATTCCTGAGCATTTCTTCCTAAACTTTCACGAAGACTCTTATTTGTTAAAAGCAATTTAAGAGCATCGGAAAGTTGTTGTACATTTCCCGGTTCACAAATGATCCCTGTTTTTCCGTTTTGAATCATTTCTGGTATACCACCGCAATTTGTTGTAACAATAGCTTGACGAGAAAACATAGCTTCAATAATTGAAATCGGAAAATTATCGTTAATGGTAGGTAAGACATAGATAGCAGAAGAGGACAGGATTTCTGGTATATCTGTTCTTCTGCCAAAGAACCTAATATTGTCGAGACCAAGTTGTAGTACTTGGTTTTCTAGCCTTTCTCTCGTGACACCATCACCAACAATCCATATTTCTACATTAGATAAATCTTGTTGAATTTGTGAGAGCGCTTTTAGAAAAATGTCATGACCCTTTCTGGGAGAAAGGCGGGAAACACAGGAAATTACAAGATTATCATTACACTCTTGTTTAGGTATAGAAGCTTGATGAAAATGTATGCCTGTATGAACAGTAACCAGTTGTTCTATCTTTGCCCCATACTCTTTTAAAGGGGAATGAAAGGAGTTACTAATCGTTATGATTTGATCGGATGCTCTTATTCCCTGTTTTTCAATTTCACTAAAATAAGCTTCTTCAATTGATCCTTTTTTTATTTTATCGAACTTTAACCGACTTTTTGTAAAATGCCCATGCGGTGTAAAAAAAAGAGGTTTCTTATATTCTAGATTTAGTTGTCCTAATAAAAAGATAGAAAATAAATCTTGTGCATGAAACACATCATATTGTTCTAAGTTTTTTCCCCTTAAGAAAGACTTAAACACGTTCATGAAACTGGTGTTTTTTATAATTTTTTCATTGACTATACCATATCGTTGCAGCAGAAAGTCCCTTGCATGTTCGGCAGCCTGCGGGATATCTTGCTCTAGATGAACTGCTGTCATTTGAGTAGGTGAGATGACCTCTACGTCATGACCATACTTTTCAAAACCTGTTTTTAAGGACGTAATATAGTTTGATAGCCCTCCAGTATTTGGGTATCGAAAAAATGTTACATATAGAATTTTTAGTTTGTTTGTTTTACTTGGTCTGCTATCTTTTTTGATTCCAAACGTCTGAAATGGTTCAATTAAGTGATTCGTTTTACTATCGATTTTATAGTATTCATCCATGACTTTTAGCAGGCTCGCATGGAAAGGACAGATGTATTCATTTCGCTCTGCCTTTGTTGTATTCAGATATATCTCCTCCTAACTCTGCTAATGATGAAAATTTTATTTATCTTATAAACCTAATTCTCTTCCCCAAGTTGAAACTTTTTCAAGATGATACGTTAATAACTCACCACCACGGTTATCGAATATTCTTCGTAGCTGGGTATGAAGCCCCTTTTCTAATGTTCTCTGCAAATACGCCATTTTATAAAGGTCAATTGGAGCTGTTTTAAATTGAATGCCATTCTTCTGCATTTGTTTTGTATATGATTTCACACAATGAGTGCGAATTTCTTCTGCATGGCTCTGCCAATCTTTTCTGAAACCTAATAATATTTCGACTAAAACAACCATATCAAACCAGACGGGTCCATATTTAATGGACTCCCAATCGATAAACTGGATGTTCCATGGTGCACCCGGTGTCACATTGTTACTGCATATGTTTTGCATATGAAGATCACCATGCGTTATAGATGAACCATTTTCAAATAGTTCTGGAAAAAAATCCGGTCCCTTATGACATAGTTTTACTAGCGGTTTATGATAGGGTTTAATGACCTCCCTTAACCGGTCGTCTTTCGCTGCGTCATCGAGAAAAGCAATCGTCTTTCCAATGTATTTTGCTCGATCACTTCTCATGTGGCTTGATTCATAAATAGGAAGCCAAGATTTCCAAACACCTTTATGCTTTTTAAAATTGTCTTCAAATGTGTGTGCGTGAAGTTTGGCAACGGTGGGGATAATGTAGTCAAAATGTTTCGGTGAGAAGGTGATCTGGCCGCGTACTTGCTGAACAAATTCCATGAATATCCAGGTGTCATTTCCGTTTTTTTCAACATGGTATATTTGAGGAAGAAACTCTTTCAATATAGGATAAGCTCTCTGATATACATTAATCTCTACTTCATTTTTGTAGTTTGTTGAATGATATATTTTTAAAATAATGGGATAGTGATTCGTTTTTTTTCGAAGAGATAATTTGTAGATACTGGTTCTTGTTGTTGATTTTAGACACTCGATTTTAGCAGGGTCTATTACAACCCTCTCAGCCATTGAATAAGAAAGTTTTTCTGAAATCTTTAACTTTTCAAAATAATGGGATAGTATTTTCGCCTCGTACAACATTTTCATTCCTTTCCTTTTCGTTTCCAGGCGTTCTTCAAATGAGACCATGTGCTTCTAATGAATGGCATTGGATCATCCCATGCAAACAAAGCAAACTCTTTTTTGCCTCTCAAGCCTTCATAAAAATCTTTCCACGTCATTTCGGCTCTTTTTTTCTTGTGGCGGAACGTTAAATAATACCGCACAAGATAAATCCATTTGATACCGTCTATTTGTTTGAGTCTCGGCACGGGGTTTTGCTTCGTTAAATATAAATAATACATGTAAACAAAATCGAGGCCTGCAGGTTCTGTCAGGCTATGCGTTAACCAAAAACGAGGGTTTATTTCAATAAACTTATAAACCCCATCTCGGGGGTCCTTTTTAAACTCCGCCATGCCAATACCTTTAAGGTTCATTTTTTTAAAAAAGGGTAAACATATATCCACCAATTCTGGAACTTGTTTACTAACAATATGAGCTCCCGTTCCAAATTCAGCTGGGAATTGATGATTCTTTTGCAAAGAAAATAACGCTAGTAGCTCCATATTGTCGTCATAAAAAGTGGCCACTTTATAAAAATGCTGATTATCGCCAGGAATGATTTCCTGAATGATGAGCTTTCCATGCTGTCGGTACGATTCATACTCATTTCTTAGTTGATCTGGATCTTTTATGAATATGGCCTTTTTATTTATTTTTTTTCGAAACTCATGACCCAAAGTTGGCTTTAATATACATGGGAAATCGAGGGCCAATATCGCTTCTTCCAGTTGTTCTTTATGTTCGATCACATACGTTTTAGGACATGGAATATTATGCTTCACTGCTAATTCATACATTTTATGTTTATCCAGTATTTCTTCAATTAGCGAATGTTCAGGAAACAAAAATAAATAGTAGTTAGACAGTTCCATTCGATATTTTGAAATGAACACCACATAATCATCCGCACCTGTATACAAAACCGGTTTCAGTTTAAATTCTTTAGCCAAATTGATTAAAAAAGTTAGTAATTCCTTTTCTTCTGATAAAGGACTTGGGCATACTCCGCATGAAGCAAGGCGTGATTTTCCTATCTTATAAGGTTTCTCTATATCAAACGCATAAACGTTGATCCCTTTTCTCGCTAAGCTTCTGATGATGCCGATTCCATTGGCACTTAAGTCCAGTACAACTGCTGCGTGTTCATGATTCATAGAATTCTTCCTCACTCAAATGCTTTTTGTATATTTTTTCGATATGAGCTGTCATTGTCTCTCTAGTTAAATGCTTTTTAGCGAAGTTTCTTGCATTTTCACCCAATTGCTCCCGATCTTGCTGATTTGCAATGACAAACTTTAATGCACGTGCCAGTTTAGCTGTATCTCCTGGAGCGACTAGAATGCCTGTCTTGGAGTGATTCACCAGTTCAGGTATGCCTCCCGATGTTGTCGAAATGACACAAGCTCCACTATGCATGGCCTCAATGATAGAAATAGGCAGGCTGTCGTTTAGGGTTGGAAGTACAAAAACATCGGTTTTGCTTAAAATGTTTGGTACATCATCTCTTTCCCCTAAAAACTCCACCATGGAAAGACTTAAAGAATCGACTTGCTTTTCTAAAGTGTCTCTCATCTCACCATCTCCGACAATGAGCACTTTAATGTTGTCAGTATATTTTCTTTCCATCTTTGAAAGTGCGTCAAATAATACATTATGGCCTTTTCTTGGACCTAATCTCGCCACACATGTAATAACGACCTTCTTATGTGCTGATGTATTTTTTGTGCGATACTTCTCAGGGTAATCAATGCCCGTAAACACAGTTGTCATGCTCTCTCGTTTGGTCCCTAGCTGCATTAACGGGAGACGAAACGAATCACTGAGAATGATAAGGTGATTGGCAAATTCAATGGCTTTTCTTTCTAATGTTTTATAATAGACTTCTTCCAGCGAACCTTTTTTAAATATACCAAATCTCAGCCGGTTAAAGGTAAACATCCCATGGGGTGTAAACAGCAAAGGTTTTCCGTAATATACATTGATTCTTCCTAATATATTCGCTGTAAACAAATCTTGCGCATGGAAGATATCATATTTTTTTAAGTTGATATTGTTAAGCAGCATATTTTCATAGATATACATATGTCTGTGGTTTTTCACAATCATGCTGTTATAACTTCCATAACGTGTATTAAAGAAATCTTTTAATTTGGGAACAACTGCTTCACGCATGGTCTCTACTTTACTCTGAGGAAATTGATTAGGGGAGATAATGTCGACTTGATGTCCTTGTTGTCTTAACCCTTCACTAAGTGCCGTAATATAATTAGATAAACCTCCAGTATGAGGATAGTCCCAAAACGTAGCAATTAATATAGAAAGACTTTTCTTTCGGGCCGTCTTTGGCCCTGTATTTGTATAACGTTCGTACATTTCATTCTTCTTTTTTTGAAATGAGAACGAATGAATTCTAAAATATTTATCCATTTCTTTAATTACATAGGGATATGGAAACATAAGTTTCTTTTTCATCGCCAGATCCTCCTTACCACTTCGAACGCTTCAGCGTATTGCACGCCAATCGTCATTCCCCTAACTCTTCCTAAATACTGAACTCCTTCATATGAACGAGGATGAGGAAAATCTCTCATTTCTACATCGTAATGCTTGAGCGCCGCAATCTTTGAATCCATTTGATCTGTAATGTCGACAAAATAATTAGGTTTGAAAGCTTTATCATTCGTGTGGATATTCCACTCACTAGAGGAAACCGTTTCAAATGTAATTAATTCTATCGGTTTTTGGTTCGGCAGAGGTCGAGTCGCGGTCAAAACCGCTTGAAAAGTAATTAAATGATCAATATTGACATCTCCATAATGGTGGGTGAAGATTTTACTCGGTTTATAGGTCTGTATTAATTGTTCTATTTCTTTCGTTAACTGATGCAGCGGAATTAATTCCAACTCTAAATTAGCATGCTTGAGGAATATCACTTCTTCAATACCAAGTACTTTATTTGCGCGCTGACTTAGCTGCTGCATGTGATGAGCTTCCTCTTTTCTTCCTAAAGCAGTAATGATTGAAATTACCTGATAGCCATCTTCTACTAGTCTTTTTAAAGTCCCGCCGGATCCTAATAACTCATCGTCAGGGTGAGCACCAATGACTAAAACACACTCTCTCATTATTATTATCACTCCTTGTACTACTTAATTTATGATTTATGCTGTAAAAAGAAACTGTCATTAGCGGAGAGCCTGCTTGATTGTTTGTCATCTTTTAATGATCCTGCCAGTTTATCCCCCCTAACTTCTTTGCTCCCTGCCCAACTTTAATGTAGGGAGATTACTGCCCGCAAATAGCGGGATAAAATAAGCCTGTATTAAAGGTTGATCATTACTACTAATCAATCTTTAATACAGGCTTATAGTCTATTGAGATTTGCATTTGTATTTCTGCCTTTATGCGATGAATTCTAGAAGGGAGTGATCAAAAAGCAAAGTGATGGTTTCAATATAAAAAAACGTTATACGTCAGACACTTCAGTTTTTTTATCGATGTTCCACCCATGTCTTGTAAACAGAAGAACGTATATTCTTCACATAGTTCAAAAAATCCTGTGACAGTCCAAATTTTTTAAACCCCTTTAATAACTTAATAGGAGCCTTGCTATTTGAGGTAAAAGCTCTTTTATGGTCAATAACTTTTAACTGACCTTCTTCATTTATTAAAACGTGTCTTACTTCCGTATCCCATCTGGTAAATCCGATCTTTTTTAATTCATCCAACACTATTAATATTTTTTCAGTTAATTCTTCAGTGATCTGTTTTTCTTTTTTCAAGTAACGTGCAAGTGAAATTCCATGTATATACTCCATGACAATATAATTTTCTCCATATTCATAAAGTCGTGGAATAATAGGTGATGATTGTCCAATTAACAGAGCTTTCAACTCTTTTTTTTGAGTTTCCTCCAGGAAAAACATTTTCACACATGTATCATGGGTTAATTGATATACTTCTCCATCCTTCCCATCCCCAATGAGCTTATATTCCTTCAAGTCTCTTCTGCTTATTCTTCTTTTATTAAAGTATGTCTTCATTTTATCGCTCCTTAATAAGTGTTTCGTGATTTTGCAATAGTATCACCTCATATTCTATGATTCATCACTTACATATGTAACCTAGACTAATATATATTTTTATAACTTGATTCAATTCATATAGTTTTTTAGTAGATATTATTTTAAAACCTTAAAATGCAATAAAGTGAAAAATTGATGAGTGGGGGTTTACTTCATCCACCGCTTAGAACCATAAAAAAACGCCCATTGTTCAAACTTTTTCGGGGCCAAGTCATTTCTCAACATTTCAATTGAGTTCCTGAAGCCTAATGAATTGCAGGGTATGAATACTTACTGTAATATTCCATAGAAATTCTTAATCCCAACAATTTATAAAAAAGAGAAGAGCAAGCCCTTCTCTTCTCGTTCTATTATTTCTTAACTGCGTTAGCTGCCCTTGTTGGTTATCTCGCTCTACTTCAAGTAACTTCCTGATTTAACCCCTCTAAAACATAGAAGTGGCATGGATATAGAGGGGGATAAGAATAAAGTGAAACTTTAATCAGTGGGGGTTTTCTTCATCCCCCACTGATTATTAGTTGAACCAATCGGGCTTTTACGGGCTGTTTATCTCCCACCTAAAAAGAATGGGTTTATGTCGGTTTTTTAATTTGTATTTATATATAAAAAACACCTGTATCTTCCTAAGGAGTTTCTCTCAATTTGTAGTTTTCTATTCTAAAAGAGACTATGTTAACTTCATAATGCCTTCATTTTTATTTTCTATCATTGATTATTCATTGCAGCTAATACCTGCAGTTGCTGCTTAGCTTTCTTCAAAGCAGTTTTGAAATAACCTTGTAATAACTGCATAGTCGTATTATCGAAATCGTATTGATCTGAGACATTCTCCCATGTCCCACTTTTTATAAACATATCCCAAGTCAATTGCATATCTTCGTTTTTCTTTAGCTCCTTAAATACCCATCTCTTCATTTTCTTTTTTCCCTTATCAGTTAAAGAACCATTGTTTACAAGTACGAGTTCTATATTTCGCTTATATCGCTTGCGGATATCCTTTTGCTTCGCGACTGTAAGAAAGAGATTTGCAGTGTTCTTTGCATCTGCAAAGGCACGATGCTGTGTCCCTTCCCATTCTAAATCAAACTGTGTTACTGCAGACATCAAGCTCGGATGACTTTGAAAAACCTCTGTATACGCCTGAAGTACAAATCTTTGTAAATCAAACCTTCTTTCTTTCTCAAGACAAGGACATTCCACATTATGGAATTCACAATCTTGTGTTAAAAATCCATAATCCTCTCTCCCCCATGTTACAAGCATATAATCTTCTCCCACAAACTCACGGAATCGCTCCATTACATAAGGGAATTTTTCTACACCTTTTAAATCTTGCTTTGTAATTCCCGTTAATTTTGTTGTATGACGAGATAGAGATGCAGTTGGTTTAACAAGTGAAGAGAAAACTTCGATGATACTCATTGTGCCTGCTTCAATCTTAATAGCTCCAATATCAACAATTTCCGTTGGAGCATGCGATTGGTAAGGTCTAAAATTCCGTTCAATATCAAATACAATATAATACTTTGGTTCATACATATTACTTACCTCTTCCTTATCTCTTCTTACTATTATATCCCTAATCTCTACTAGGTAATAAAAAATGATTTTGTTTGCAATTCAGCTATTATAAGCTTCAAAAATCACATACATTGTTACACTTCGCATAAAGTGAAATCCCCATAGATTGTATACACTAATATCGAAATTAAGCGAATACAGGTATATACATTATACATGTAAACTTATTGTTCTTCCTCAGCTATTCTTCCAATAAGTTTATCAATTAACATGTTTACCCCAATAAATACACCACACATAACAATTCGTATGTATTTATGTGATTACGATTTATTACTATTATGGTCAAATGATTTTTTCAACACGCAAATACAAAGGATACATGTGCAGATAAAGTGAAATTTTGATCAGTAGGGGTTTTCTTCATCCCCCACCTAACTTCTTTGCTTCTTGCAGAACTTTGAGATAGGGGTATTATTGCCCGCCAATAGCAGGATAAAAGAAGTTGTAGTATGGAGAAGCAGTAAAATGAGGATTCGAAACAAAAAGAACGCAAAAAAAAGAGAAGGGTAAGCCCTTCTCTTTTTGTTTAATTACTTCTTAACTACGTTAGTAGCTTGTGGTCCACGGTTACCTTGTTCTACTTCGAAAGTAACTTCTTGACCTTCTTCTAAAGATTTGAATCCGTCGCCTTGGATAGCTGAGAAATGAACGAATACGTCTTCTCCGCCTTCAACTTCGATGAAACCGAAACCTTTTTCTGAGTTAAACCATTTTACTTTACCGTTTTGCATGAAAAAATCCTCCTACAATGTACCTATATGTACATATTCATTTTCAACCACTTTACAAGAATAACAAAAACATTAAAAAACTGCAACCGCAGAGGAGATTTAACATTGCTATCCTCTTCTGAAGTTACAGCTCATTTAAATCTCTATATTATTAAAAGTAAAATGGTTTATAATCACTATAGCATATCAATATAATAAAAGTAAAGCGGAAGTTGTTATTTTTTTGCAAGGCTTAAACAACATTCTTCCACTAAATCACTTTTGATTCTCCTGATCCAGCAACAACATAGCCTTCATTTCGATTCACAATGCGCCAACCATGCCCTTTTATGGATCCACACGCTGTCATGGTTCCCTCTTCTAAACACACGCGGCAAATTGTGCTGATTCCAGCTTTATTCTGTGTTGAAGTTGTATATAGCACTTGTTGGTCGACACTTAAGTCTAAATAGCTACTTTCGTTCTGTTCACTTTGACACATGTGCCAGTTCAGCTTTTTATGTTTAATAATTTCATCTATGACGCAAAATGAAATACTACCGCTCTTTCCTCGGCATGAGCCACTCGCAGCTACGAGATAGGAGTTGTGCAGTGTCAAAGCAGAAATCATTTGGTTGCTTGCTGCCTTAATTCTTTTTAGTTTACGACTTTGAAGATCAAAAAGCCAAATGCCACCATATTTAGCATGTATCTTTGTACCAATAAACAAAAGATGTTTGTATAAAAATAACGAGCGAATAGACGGTGCACCGGAGCCATAACACTGGAATGGAAGAATTGTTTCCCATGTAGAACCAAAGTTATTAGAAAGATATAACGCTTTATCACCGTGAGCGATAACCGTACCTTTCGTATCACTGCACACGCTCCAGCTAGTTGCTTTTGTTGGAAAGCGCTGAATGGTCCAGTTTTTACCACCATTCATACTGCGAATAAAAATCCCTTCGTCTCCTACTCCGTAAATCATATCTCCATCACTATGTAAATCTCGGATTCGTTTTTGAAATCCATTTAAAATTTGTTTCCATTCTCCGTTCTCTTGGACAAAGAGACCGTCATATGTAGTAGCTAAAATTAACTTTCCATCTTCTAATGTCGTTACAGCAGTTGCACTTAACAATGTCTCCACGATGACACTCCCATTCCTAGAACTTTTCAGCAAATGCGATTGCGAAGTTACTACACTTTTCGATATCTTCTTCCTCTTCTGGAGATAACTCGATTTTCAATCCTTCTTGTACAAGCTCTGCCCCACATTCCACAAGGCGTTCTTCAAAAATTGTTACGGCTTCACAAAATTGTTCATAAGCTGTATCACCAGAACCGAAAACAGCCACTTTTTTTCCTGCCAAATCTACGCTTTCTAAATCATCATGGAAATCTTCCGCTTCAAAAGGTAATTCACCATCTCCCCACGTATAAGATCCAAGAATGATGCCATCATATGCTAATAATTCTTCAGCATCCATGCCTTCCATTTCTTTCAATTCCACTTCGTGATCAAATGCATCCAAACTCACTTTAATTAAATCAGCAATACTTTCTGTATTTCCTGACATACTCGCAAACGCAATTAAAATTTTGGCCATATTGACATTCCCCTTTGTTATTGATTATGATTCTCATTATAATAATAATGAGAATCAATTTCAATTATTATTTTGAATTTATTTTCTACCAAATTATAAAAAAAGCACGAATTGACGTTATTGTCATTCGTGCTTTTCTGTCTTATTTTTTAAAAATACCAAACGGCTTTCCTACTGGTAATACAACTTTTCCAAAGTGTGTATTTAACACAGCTGCTCCTGAACCATAAAAAGATAATAGTGAGATACATAATTCAGAATACGCCGCTAAATTGTGCATGGCATGGGGCATAACACCTAAAGTACTGAATGAAAGACCGATAAATAAGAAATCAATAAGTACAAAAATCATAAATAATACTTTATGTGTTTCCATTGCTCCAATTGTCATGAAAAGTGTAAAGATAAGATATCCGATAAAGGCTACACCAAGTTGTTTCGGATCTACTGTTGCTGCTAGTTTTTCTCCGAATACGCCAAGCTGAATTAACCATGATGTACCAACGCCTAGCCAAAATAGACCATACGCACCGAATGCAGTTGTACCAAATGTATTGTTATGCTTTGCATCATGAATACATGCAAAGAGTTGTGCAAATCCTCCTAAAAAGATTGCCCATGGTAGTACAAATGAAACACCGTCTGTTAAACCTAACTTTTGTGATGATGCTACAAGTGTTACCATTGCTAATCCAAATAGACCAATTCCAGATGGATCTGCTGTTGTCATTTTCACATGATGTGTAGTTTGATTACTCATAAAAACCTCCTGATTTTGAACACATACTTGAATACAATACTGAAATCAGAAGGCTGTGTCAATGGTTTTTATTGTATGTTGTCGGACTTCACATTTTTGTAATATTGAAATATAATTCCGCTTACTTCATCTGGCTTTATATCTATGTTTAACATGTCTTTTATAGGGACCCAAACCGGAATATATTGTCCACTTTCAACCTTTTTAAATTCTTCGCCTTTTCCTGTACCAAATATACCACTCGTTATATGCACTTTATAAAAGTACTGTGTACCTTCGTATTCATACTTGGCCAAAAGCTTTTCAGCTTCTACATGAATCCCCAATTCTTCATACACTTCTCGAATCGTTGCTTCTTCCGGCGTTTCATGTTCTTCTATTCCTCCACCAGGAAAAACAAAATATACTTCATTGTTTCGAACACGTTTTATAAGAGCGATTTTATTCCCTCGCACAATAATAGCTGAGCCACGATCTCGTATCATGATATGACTTCAATTCCAATCGCAATCGTTCCCCACTGCTGTTCTTGTTCTTTCGTATATATTTCATATGTACTTTCGAGCATTTCTTCCATTTCCGAGTTTGTACAGTCTAACAACTCTTTATCAATGTCCTCATACATCTTTTGAAAGGTTGGATAACATTTTAACTCAGTTACTTTCACACAGAGCGTTTCTTTCGTTACTAAATTTGTAAATTCAATCTCATCGTCACTTTGTATTTTCCGACGTTTTTCATCATATAAACGTACTTCAAATATCTTTTTACCAGATTGAATGGATTGAAAAGGCTCATTATATAATCCCATTGTATGTATCATTTCTTCATCACCTCGACTTATTATATCACGAAAAAAACTAGACAATCTTGCCTAGTTTTTCACTTTATGATAATGAAGATTGTAAAAATCCAAACCGCATGGCATGCTCGATTTCATCTGTAAAAGCTCTCAAGAATACATCTCGAATCGTTTGATTTTGTGTTAATAAAAAAGCATTTCGGTATTCTTCATAGGCTTCTAATTCATCCTCATACGCACGCTCTAACCCTTCTTTATAAGAAGCATACTGCACCGGAACTATTTGATACGTCGGTTGTTGTCCTGTTAATGTGTTATATAATTGTGTAAAGAGCTGTAAATGTATCTTCTCATCTTCTAGTGCGTGTAAAACTGCTTTCTTATGTTTTGCGTTCGGTGCTTCATTAGCTAAACGCGTATAAAATTCTATTGCAATAGCTTCTCCTTGGACCGCTTTTAAAATTGCTTGTAACACTTCTTGATACGTTCCTTCCTGCCCCCTCGTTAAGTAATTATAGTAATATGGGTGTACATTGTACAAAAGGATCCCCCTCCACTAAATAAACTTCCCTTTGCATTCTATGTGCAATGAGAATTTTTGTGCCCATATAGTGAAACTTTGATCAGTAGGGATTTTCTTCCTCAGGAAGCACTATGAATAACAATGCAGAACACCCCCTAATACATTTGTACTATTTTTATTCCATTTCTATAAAACAATGCCCTATACTATAACATGTAGACAACAAAGACAAGATACATTGTCCACACAATTTGTTTCATTCAATATGAGAGGAGTTAAATAGAAATGCGCTATGTCATTTTAACAGGTGCTTCACAAGGATTAGGAGAAGCAATCGCTATAGGTTTATTAGAGGAACATACACGATTGATTTGTATTTCTAGAAAACAAAATGAACAACTCATTGAGAAGGCAAAGCAGCTAGACATTCCTTTAGATTTTCACTCATTTGACCTCCAGGACGTACATAACCTTGAAAATTACATGGAAACCGTCTTCTCGTCGATAGCAAAAGAAGTGGTCTCCTCTATCCATTTAATTAATAATGCTGGCATGCTGGCACCAATGAAACCGATTGAAAAATCAGAGAGTGATCTTTTGATTGCAAACGTAAATGTCAATTTAATCGCACCGATGCTTCTCACATCTTCGTTTATGAAACATACGAAAGATTGGCAAGTAGAAAAACGTGTCATTAACATTTCGTCAGGAGCTGGCCAAAAACCTTACTTTGGTTGGGGGGCTTATTGCACAACCAAAGCTGGCGTGAACATGTTTACACAATGTGTAGCGACCGAAGAAGCTGGAAAAGAATATCCTGTCAAAACGATTGCATTCGCACCAGGCGTAGTGGACACAGGCATGCAGCAACAAATTCGTCAAACAGAAAAAGAAGATTTCATTAATTTAGATCGCTTTATTACTCTAAAAGAAGAAGGAAAACTACTCTCTCCTGAGTATGTCGCAAAAGCAGTAATCCATTTATTAGAAACAGAGGATTTCGAACAAGGCGGCGTCATTCGAATTGATGAAAAATAGTTTTATATGCATATACAAAAAGGCTCGCATACACGCGAGCCTTTTATTTCGTCGGTTCTAATAATAGCAACACTGATTCTATTAAATGAAGTATTAGTGATTACTCCCTAAAACCCTTCCTTTACGATTTCATAATATTCATAACTGTATCCATTACCTCTTTTTCAGCTTCTGCAACTTGCCTTTTTTCCCTTTCAAATTCAGCTTCCGATTTTACAAACTGCTCTTTCCTCTTTTGAATCATACGCTTCATTTCTTTCTTACTCGGCCCTCCATATACAGTTCGTTTTTCAACAAAGGCTTCTGGTGAAATAATGTTACTCCATTCTTTTTCAGTGAGTACCACATGAAATTTTGCTTGCAGATACATATTTACATCTTTTAAATCCAGTTCATGTAACTCTTTTTCCTGCTGTGCAGACATTTTTGCTATATCACCTGCAGCATGATGAGCAAGACGAAATGGAATATCGTACTGCTTTGTTAATGTATCAGCAAAATCCGTAATCGTAATCGCATGTTTGGAAGAACGACTTCTTAGTGTTTCTGCTTCAACTTTCATCGTCCGGACAACTGCATTCATGATACAAAAAACACGAATTGCTTTTTCAAAACCTTCATATAAAAGTGGTTGCAAATCATCTTCGGTATCAACTATATCCCCAAACGGTGTATTATGAATCATTTGAAATACAGCAAAAGCTTCTCCAAACGAGCTGCTGGTGAGAGCACGGGCATGTTCAATAGAAACTGGATTTCTCTTTTGCGGCATAATACTACTGATTTGTACGTAAGGATTTGCAACGGTAATACCGCTATATTCTTTTGTTGCTAATAATAAGAAATCATGAAGCCACCTACTACTATTCGTCATCGTAATCATGAGTGCCGCACTCGTCTCAAGTAAATAATCCGCACTGGCAATCGCGTCATATGAATTTTCAATAACATTTGAAAAACCAAGCAAATTCGCAACACGCTGTCTATTAATAGGAAAGCTTGTCGTAGAAAGTGCCGCCGCCCCTAGCGGAGAACGGTTAACAATATGATAGGCCTTCCATACTCTCTCTAAATCACGCTGCATCATATCGTAAACAGCCAAAATATAATGACCAAATGTTGTTGGCTGTGCAGGCTGCGTGTGTGTGTAGGCAGGCATGATTGTTTCCATATGTTCCGCTGCAGTGTCCAACATACTTTCTTGCAATAACATAAAATGCTCCATAAAGCGTAATAAAAAACGTCGTAAACTCATGCGATACATGGCTACTCCCATGTCATTTCGGCTCCTACCAATATGCATATTGCTTACAAAATCTTCATTAGCTTCTTTTTGCATCAAATGTTCAATTAAGAAAAAAAGATCTTCATGCTCAGGCTCATACAGTAATTGATTTTCTGGAATTTGTGCAACCTTCTCTAATGCTGTTAAAATAACTTTCGCATCCTGTTGCTTCATTAATTTTTCTTCAACAAGCATAATGATATGAGTCCGATGTACCATAAACATATCCTGTAATAAATAGTCTCGTTGAAATTGAAAGACATGCTGCAAAATACAATTTGCGTATGTCTTTCCCGGAAATTCCACACCTTCACTCTGCAAAAATTTTTCCTTTCCTCTTTGCATTCCCTTGTCCCCTTTCGCCCACATATTATTAATCATCATATCCAACGATTACGAAAAGGTGCTTATACAAAAATAAAACCGATGCTGGACGCATCGGTTTTATTTAATAACAGTTGCTTTATATTTTTCACTCTGCAACACTTGAAAATGCAAATTAAGCAAGTGCTTGCGTAACTCTGCACTGTCATCTTCTGCTAAGTTATTTGCTAAGAATACAATTTCTGTACAATTTCCAAGTTTATCTGTTGCATACACTGCTTTTGCTAGTGTCCACGGTGTATAGCCATTTTTTTGCCCTGCATGACGGAACGATTTGCGATACTTTTTTGCCTTCATGTCTGTTTCAACAAGACTTGCCCACTCTTGTTCTTCCTCTTTTGTAAGACCTTTTTTATGATTTGCTTTTTCAAGTAGTACCATATAATCATTGGCTGAAGCAGCTGGCAATTTATCCGACCAGATTTTTTCATATTTTTCTTCTAAAAACAAAGGAATTTCTTTTTGTAATAAGGGTCCTGTTTTCTTCAAACGCTCATGTATCAGTACTGCATAGCCACGATATTCTTCTGGAGACATTTCTTTTAACTTTTTCTCTAGTTTATATTTCGGAACATGTAATTCTTTATGCAAATATCCTGGAATGTATAAAGAAGAAACGATAGGAAATAAAGGTTGATGTGAAGGCAATGATAGATTTTGTAAATTTTGATTAATATGATCTACCCCAAGTAGATCCATTAAATATTCAGTATTCGCATTTGAACTAAATTTCACCATGCCTTTAGCAACTTCTTCTAAAGAAACTGTATTTTCATCCATTTTCTCTGTTCTTATTAAATATCTTTGCCAACGATCCTGTGCACCACCATCTGTATTCGGAATATAATAGCGATTCACATCATCAATAGATACAATGGTATTCGAATCGATTCTCCCATCTACAACCTGTTTCGTAAATTCTAATGCGACAATTAACTTCATCGTACTTGCAACAGGTAACACAACTTCCGGATTCACAGAATAAACAACTTTATCATTTCGTTTTATAAGCAGGGCACTGTTTTTTTCATCTTTATGTTCTTCAACAAATGAAGCAATATATTGAGCATCATCGTTATTTGAACTCCAAACTTTTTTCACTAAAAAGTTACCCGATATAAGCAATATGAATACACCAATGATTCCAGCACATACTATAACTTTCTTCAAGTGAATTTTCTCTCCCAATATTTATCTTTTTATCTATTATATATAAAATTACAGGCAAAACAATAGAGACGATTACCTAAAAAATCGTCTCCACCATTGTAACTTGTAATCTCCTATTATGTCTATGTCATAATTCGAACGAAATTTTCAAGAAATTTTTTATAATTTAAACTCCAACCAATTCTCACCCAATTCTGCAACGCTTTTGCATCAGGTTGGGGACGAAAATCAGCAATACTTTCCCCTTCGGCACTTCCTTCCAAATCTATATCAACCCTACGATATACATACTCAATAAAAGAAGGATTTACAATAGCCATCATCGTTACAACATCATGAATTGGACTGCCTGATATTCTCGGGTGCATTTTCTGATATGCTTTATAATAATATTTAAAAATGGGTTCAATTAGCTTATTAAATTGTGTTTTCGAATGTTTTGCAATATATTTTACAGTTTCCGGGGTAATAATCGCCTCATTTGTTACATTAAGTGGAATCAGCGTCAAATTCTTTGCATGTTGCATCACTAAATTCGCAGCAATTGCATCACCATGAAAATTTGCCTCTGCTACAGGAGTAACATTTCCTGGAACAAGAAAGGCCCCGCCCATACTATAATATTCTTTTACATTTTTCATTACATCTCTCTCCAAAATAAACGCTGTTGCTAAACTCGTCGATCTCCCTGCATCAACAAAAATAATTTCATTTTTATAACGATTAATAATATCAAAGATTTCACAAAATGGTTTAATATTTGGTCGAATTGTTTTTGGCGGGCGAATCGGTCCCAATCCTTCTGGTCCATGAATTTCAGGATAGTACGTTATAAATTCACCAGATAACGGCATTTTAGCTCCTTTAATAATCGGAATGTCTTCTCTACCAGCGAGTTGCAGCAAATAAGCGGCGTTACTCGTTGCTTTCTCTTGCTTCACATTTCCGTATCCAGTGACAATACCAACAATTTCAATTTCAGGATGCAACAAGCCATACATAATTGCTAAAGAATCATCAATACCGGGATCCCCTAAAAAAAGAATTTTTTTCATGGCCTTCAACTCCATCCCCTCAATTGTTATTACTATATGAAGGAACAAAAGTATGCAGAATAAAAAGGTACATATTCCCCCCCCGTGCTACCGTAACAATAATACCTCCTCCGATAAGCGTTTCACTTCATCACACCACCACTTTTTGAACAAACGATGAATCCTTTATATAAATCGTATCTTTACATCATTTGTTCAAATTTTGTTCATTGTGATTCACTTCACAAAAATACATAATAAACTTGTACATACATATCGCGCTAGGAGGGATTTATTATGTTTATCAATTTTTTACGCAATGATAAAAGAGCACTATTTATCCTGTTACCGCTTCGTTTATATTTAGGATATACATGGTTATCTGCCGGTATAGGTAAGCTTTTTGGTCAATCATTTGATGCAAGCGGATTTTTAAAAGGTGCAATTGCAAAAGCTGGCGGAGATCATCCAGCTGTACAAGGCTGGTGGGCTGATTTCCTACAAAATTTCGCGCTTCCAAATGCCGATTTATTTAGTTTCCTTGTACAATGGGGAGAAATTTTAGTTGGACTTGGACTTCTTTTAGGCGGGTTAACAAAAACAGCTGCATTTTTCGGGATTGCCATGAACGCCGCTTTCTTATTAAGTGGAACTGTCAGCACAAACCCAAATATGATATTGTTATCCATGCTCATTTTAGTAGCCGGATATAATTCCGGACGTATCGGTTTAGATGGGTATGTTTTTCAAAAGCTTTTCCATAAAAACAATAGTAATCTAAACCCTTCAGCACGGAAATTCGCATCATAAATCAACGACATACTCATTACAACTTCCGATAACACTGATTATGTGAATGAAAAGTCCCTTCAGATCCCTGAAGGGACTTTTATAGGTTTTTAGATACATTGAATACTGATAAGTGGGGTTATGTAAACTTCATATGTATGGAATATACATTGTTTTTTATTCAACTAACAGAACAATTATTTTCAAAAAGAAAGTCATAATAATTTGGTGAATTTTTTAATAACCGCAACTTATTTTTAGGATAGAAGGTGATTTTGTTGTGAAGTACTCACATAAGGAATTTCCACCATAAAAAAAGCCGATTTTCCCACGTTAAGGAATTTTGACTTTTCTGTTTTACAGCATATTTACATATCGTTTATCAAATAGTATACGGGTACGTTGGAGATAAATTCAAAAAAAATAGAAAGACCTCATTTATTCATAGCGTTCGTAATAAAATGATGATAACTGTTCTATTAAACTACTTTTAAAAATTCTTGCTATATAAATCCTTTTTGATTTTTCGACATATAGCCGCGGCTATGGATAACAACAGGTGACCTGCACTCGTTTTCTCTCTTTGTTTTCACTATGTCTGGGCAGGAAAAGGATCTGACCGTTTCTATGCATAGCCGGATGCTCTCTCCCACCTAAAAAGAAGGGTTTTATGTCGGTTTTTTAATTTGTATTTATATAATAGTTAAGAGATTAATTTCTACTAAATAGATCGAAAAAACCGATTATCTGCTGCTTACTGCCATAACCTACTCATCTTTTTTTCAAATTCATGTTAACGGGAGGAAAAGGGATGCACCACAACGATCAGAAAAGAAAATGGAATGGGGGTTCCAAAGTGAGCCCGTATTTTCTTTTAGATGTAAAAGATGAATTAAAGAAAAAAAGTAAAAACAAACAAACTTCTATTAAAACATATAAATTAACGAAAGAAGAGACAATGCTAATCCATGAAATTAAAGAACGAACAAGACAACTCAACAAAAATAATGTGACGAGAACACGTGCTTATTATCAGTTTTACCTCCGATACCCAGAAATACACTGGGCACTACTTGGACACATGGTATCTCGTAACGGTGGTTGGAATATGACGGATTTAAAAGGCGAGTTATATACAAGATTATTGTCAGAAAAAGATCAACTCACCTTCTTTTCTTTTCTAGAACGAGGAAACTGGTTAATCTTCCAGGATGTGTATCCACAATTTTTAGTGTATGAACAAAGTATTAAAAAATCCAAAGGACTGTTTCATCTTCTACCACTTTTCAATGTATCAACGTTTATGGAAACGATGTGGAACCATTTTTGGAGAACAAGCAATCACTATACATTAGCCATTGCGACTATTATTAATGAACAAAGCTATTTAGAAAAAAGGGTTATTCAAAATGCACATTTTAAAAAGACCGTACTAAATAGTGTTGGATTCAAATTTTTTGACTTTTTTCGTTTTAATCATATCCTTTTTCCATTCTATGAAGATAAGACTAAACAAAAAATATTATTATTTGGCGATACAATGACACATTTCACCTCCCTGCATGAGCGGATTTTACTAGGTAAGCGATTATACTCACTGTTGTTTCACAATGAAAATATCTTATCAAAAGTAGTAAATTGGGCTCATGATCATCCACATACTGGTTCGCGAAAAGACTACTGGCCCCATTTGTTTTCTGATGTAAATGAATCATTCTCTCGTGAATTTTATAAACGTCGGACAAAAAAATGTCAATTAAGAAAAGGTACGAATCGTTTATACAGTCCGCGATTAATATACGCATGGAAAGATCTTAATCATGAAGAGGCGGAAAGCGGGGACTGGTTTGAAGACTGGCATATCGTGGACTATTTAATCGATAAGGGAGAAAATACAAATGGAAAGATTAATGATGAATATTGCAAAACACTTGAAAAAATTGAACTTGCAATTCTGGCAAAAAAAAATGTCCTTCTCAGAGAAGAAGAAACAGAAGAGTAACCATCTGGCGTTTGTAGTCACCATCATTTTCTCTTGTTTCATTGGAACGTATTTAGACTTACTATTTGTCAGTAAACAAATGTATACCTTCCCAGTAAGACCATTCCCAGATATATTTACAATCAATGTCGCTTTTACATTATTGATATTGCCAATCTTTACTGCGCTCTTTTTACGAATCGCAAAAACGTTGTCTACATTTTCAAGAATCCTGTTTATCGTTTTGATTGGACTTTGTGCAAGTGTATCCGAACAATTTGCTGAAAACTTAGGATGGTTCACTCATAGCGAAGCATGGCATCATTCTTATTCTTTTTTCGGATACATGATTTTCATGCTCCTTATATGGAAGATTTATCAATGGTTTCAATAACCAGCGACGGCGTTAGGCGAACCTACAATAAACTTACTAAGATTTTTGCATCAGAACCAATAACCTTATAATAAAAAAAGCTGTAACTAGTCTCAAAAACGAAATTAGTTGCAGCCTTTTTAAGTTTATTATTTATTTTCAACCACTATTCTGAATGAGCCAAATGCTTGCTGGCTCACATAGTTATCTTTGCTAACTTCATTTGGGATTGGTAAAGCAATTAATTAAAAATTACTTTCCTGTTCAACTTTAGGTAAAGTAAAATTAAAAAGGTCTTGAGTTAATTAAAGAACCATCTCCATTATATGTGCTTACCTGTTTATTTATAAAAATTTCTCTTTATGCTACTACTTTTTCGCCGTCAACACACTACCAATTACATAGGCAATGAAAGCAAAACAGATTGGAAAAACAACCGTATGGATTCCAAATGGATTTGGAAGAAAGAGATGAATAATTATATAAGAACCTACTCCAACAATTATGGAGGCAATCGCACCAACTGCATTTCCCCTCTTCCAGTATAACCCTAAAACAATCGGCCAGATAAAGGCCGCTTCTAAACCACCAAAGGAAAATAAGTTTAACCAGATTAAGAAATCTGGTGGTTTAATCGCAGCTGCATAGACAAGTAAACCAACGATGGCAGTAATCCATAAACTCCCTTTTTTCACCGTCGTAGCCGCCGCATTTTCATTGACATAGTTCACATATATGTCCTTTATAATTGAAGAACTCACAAGTAACAAGAGTGAGTTTACCGTTGACATAATTGCTGCCATAGGAGCAGCTAAAAAGATCCCTGCAAGCCAAGGCGGTAATACTTTCATTGCTAAGAGCGGCATCACTTTGTCTGGAACAGTTATACCAGGAAGTACAACGCGAGCAAATACACCTGTTAAATGCATTCCAATCATAATTGTACCAACAACAACCGTCCCTATAATTAATGCTTGATGCATTGCTTTTGAGTTTTTATATGACATCGCCCGGACACTAATTTGTGGTAAACCGACAACACCTACACCAATTAAAATCCAAAACGATGTGACATACGTTTTCGTTAAGCTACCATCGGCTCCAAACGGTGTAATTAAATTAGGATTTATTTGAACAAGTTCTTGCATAATCTTTTCAATACCGCCACCAGCAATGATCGTAGCAAGTAAAATAATTGTTGTACCAACTAACATAATAATACCAAGTAAGGTATCAGATAAGGCAACCGCACGAAAACCACCAATTAACACGTAAACAAGTACAGAAAATGTAAAAAGAAATAAAGACGTTGTATACGAAAGACCTGTTAACGATTCGATCAACCTTCCACCGCCAACCCACTGAGCAACTGTTGCTGAAAATAAAAAGATAATAATACATAATGCCGAAAGAATCACAACACCCTTATGATTATATCGTCCTTTCAGGTAATCAATTAATGTGATAGCTTCCATCTTTCTTGCGATAATGGCAAACTTTTTACCAATCACTGTTAATACAATGTAACCTGTTACAACTTGGATTGCCGATAATAGTACCCAGCCAAGTCCCATATTATAGGCAATACCCGGGCCCCCAATAAAGCTACTTGCACTACCATACGTCGCAATCATTGTCATCGCTAATAATAAACCGCCAAGTTCACGTCCACCAAGAAAGTATTCTTGTAAAAATTTATTATGAGCGGTTGCTTGCACGCGTTTTGATGCATATACACCTATTAAAAATACAATGATAAAAGAAATTATCATTGGGATTATTACATACCAGTTCATCTATCATTCCTCACTTTTTTCTTCCTCATCGAGCGAAATATCTTGAAATACAAAACGTACAACAATAACAAGAAGTATAACCATTACAACAAAACCGACTATACAACTATAAAAAAACCATGCTGGGAAGCCTAATACATATGTATATTCCTTTGGATCTTTACTTCCAAGCCCATAAGCAAAGCCATACCATATCATAAAATTAATAACAGCAAGTCCAAGACCAATCCAAGCTTCTCTATGGGCAATTCTAAAGCGCGGATCATCATGATAATCCTTCATTTTCTCCCTCCTCTCACGATGTATAATTGTACCATTGTTTTTCTAGTTTTTCCTACTTGAAAAGAAAAACGTGCAGGAATTTTTACTAGGATGAAGAAGCTACATGTATATTACATAATTTTAACAATTGTAACGCAAATGAAATTTGAATTTTCAGTCTTTATTGATTATGATTCAAATTAGAGGTCTTTCACCTAGTAGTTTCTTTGCAGCTCCTATTTCAGGAATAAACGCTGTTATATACTGCGTTTACAATATATTTTCAAGGGGGTTATACAATGAGTCAACTAGCTGTGAATCTTCATGAAAAAGTAGAGAAATTCTTACAAGGAACGAAGAAATTATATATAAACGGAGCGTTCATTGAAAGCGCTTCTGGTAAAACGTTTAAAACTCCTAACCCAGCAACTGGTGAAACATTAGCTATCGTTTCAGAAGCCGGTCGCGAAGATATTCATAAAGCAGTCGTAGCTGCAAGACACGCATTCGATGAAGGTCCATGGTCACGGATGAGCACTGCAGAGCGCAGCCGTCTGATGTACAAGCTCGCAGACTTAATGGAAGAACATAAAGAAGAATTGGCACAACTTGAAACATTGGATAACGGTAAACCAATCCGCGAAACGCTAGCAGCAGATGTTCCTCTTGCAATTGAGCATATGCGTTATTACGCTGGATGGGCAACAAAAATCGTTGGTCAAACAATCCCAGTCTCCGGAGAATACTTTAACTACACACGCCATGAAGCAGTTGGTGTTGTCGGTCAAATTATTCCATGGAACTTCCCACTATTAATGGCAATGTGGAAAATGGGAGCTGCTCTTGCAACTGGATGTACAATTGTCTTAAAACCAGCAGAGCAAACGCCGCTTTCTGCTCTATACTTAGCTGAATTATTTGAAGAAGCTGGCTTCCCGAAAGGCGTTGTCAATATCGTGCCTGGATATGGTGAATCAGCTGGACAAGCTCTTGTGAATCATCCTCTCGTCGATAAAATTGCGTTTACAGGTTCCACTCCAGTCGGAAAACAAATTATGAAACAAGCTTCTGAATCATTAAAACGCGTTACGTTAGAGCTCGGTGGTAAATCACCAAACATCATCTTACCAGATGCTGATCTATCACGTGCTATTCCAGCAGCACTTTCTGGTGTTATGTTTAACCAAGGACAAGTATGCTGCGCGGGCTCCCGCTTATTTATTCCAAAGAAAATGTATGATAATGTCATGGCTGACCTTGTTCTTTATTCAAAGAAATTAACACAAGGCGCGGGCTTAGATCCAGAAACAACGATTGGACCACTTGTATCACAAGAGCAACAAAACCGTGTCATGGGATATATTGAAAAAGGCATTGAAGAAGGTGCAGAAGTACTTGTTGGTGGAAACAAGCCTTATGAGCAAGGGTACTTTGTTTCACCAACGATATTTGCAGATGTAAATGACGAAATGACAATTGCGAAAGAAGAAATTTTCGGCCCAGTCATTTCTGCATTACCGTTTAATGATATTGATGAAGTCATTGAGCGTGCAAATAAATCTTCATTTGGCTTAGCTGCTGGTGTATGGACAGAAAATGTAAAAAATGCACACTACGTTGCAAGTAAAGTTCGTGCTGGCACAGTGTGGGTTAACTGTTATAACGTCTTTGATGCAGCATCTCCGTTTGGAGGCTTTAAGCAATCTGGTCTCGGCCGTGAAATGGGTTCCTATGCATTAAATAACTATACAGAAGTAAAAAGTGTTTGGGTTAACCTAAACTAAATGAGAGAGCCTGACCAAAATTGGTCAGGCTTTCTTTATTATGTATTGAAAGTGTTTTTGTAATAGGTAGTTGACTAAATGTGGAACTATCTCTTTCT
The DNA here is from genome assembly GCF_030348195.1 of Bacillus sp. DX4.1. Classification (NCBI taxonomy): domain Bacteria; kingdom Bacillati; phylum Bacillota; class Bacilli; order Caryophanales; family Bacillaceae; genus Bacillus; species Bacillus sp. DX4.1. The sequence continues at coordinate 3,059,573 of NZ_JAUCFT010000008.1, forward strand.
TTTTAATACGAGCGCCACTTTATGATTGTTTACTCCTCTTACACTTGTAATCCTCCGCTAACATTCAGAACCTCTCCTGTAATGTAAGAAGCATACTCTGATGCAAAGAAGGCTGCAGCGTTCGCAATATCTTGTGGCGTTCCAATTCTACCTACTGGAATTGCCCCGATCATCTTTTCCTTCACTTTATCTGGTATCGTCTTTGTCATATTTGTATCCATAAAGCCTGGACAAATCGCATTACACGTTATACCAAATGTACCTACTTCTTTTGCCGCTGTTTTTGTTAAACCAATGACCCCTGCTTTCGTTGCCGCATAATTCGCTTGTCCAATATTTCCTTGCCAGCTAATCGAAGAAATATTAATAATGCGGCCGTATTGTTGTTGTCTCATATAAAGAAGTGCTGGTTGCATGCAATAAAACACGCCTGTCAAATTCACTTGTAACACTTGCTCCCATGCCGATTTCTCCATCTTATGTAACATCGCATCTTTTGTAATTCCAGCGTTATTAACTAAAATATGTAATTCACCAAACATTTGCACAGCATATTCAATTAGCGACTTTGCTTCATTTTGATTACTCACATCACAAGCATATAAGCTAACTTCATATCCTTGTTTTAAAAATTCATTTGTCGTTTCCCTTAATTTCTCCTCGTTCACATCACTAATTAGAACCTTCGCTCCTAATTTTGCAAATGTACAAGCAATTTCTTTTCCTATACCTTGTGCAGCTCCTGTTACGACAGCTGTTTTCCCTTGTAAAAACTTCATCATTCTCCCCCCATTTTTCTAACTTACTATGTATATTTCGTCTTCTCCCCTTTTAACTCCTTTTTTGTATAAAATGGTCTATTTGTGTAAAACTAAAGTTGCAACGCAACATAACACAAGGAGATTGTGTCGAATGAACAAAAAAAGTATACAACAAAACAAAACTTCTGATGGCATTGATGTTGAGTTTTCTCGTGAACTCGCTGATCAAAATGATTTAGAAGCAAATGCACGTGCAGATGCCGCCGATGCACGTCAAAAACGCCAAGCAAAACAAAAATAAGGTGCTTTTTTGTCCCTTATCATTTCACAATTGGGTCCTACTACCCATGAACATGAAATAAACCGAGAGGATCTCTCGGTTTATTTCATGTTATATTTTTTCATGTAATGTGCAAATGTAAGCAATGGGAATAAACGATGGTAGCTATGATAACGAATATAAAACCCACCCGGCAAGCCCGTACCAGTTGGATAATTTTGATTCTGAGAAGAGTGCGCCAACAAATACGAGATACCTTTTCGAATGGCTGGTGTTTCTGTATCATGAAAAGAAATAAGTGCATCAAGAGCCCATGCCGTTTGTGCCGGCGTACTAAAAGGTAACGAAATAAATCGCTTCTCCTCACTACTTCTGCATGATTCACCCCACCCACCATCACGATGTTGAATCGCTTCTAACCATGTAACAGCTCTTTTTAAGGCTGAATGATTAGATGGTACATGAGCAGCACGTAAACCCGTTACCGCCGCCCAAGTTCCGTATATGTAGCACACTCCCCATTTTCCATACCATGATCCCTCCTTCTCTTGCTTCTGCAACAGCCATTTAACAGCTCGATCTTTTTGCTCCTTTTTAAGCGCATGCGGTGCATATGTCCCAAAAAACTCCAACACCCTACCGGTTATATCTGATGTGGATGGATCAGTACTCATGTCCCCGACATTATCAAGAGGCAAATGGGTAAGAATTCGACTCGTTACCCCTTTTTCAAATGCTCCCCAGCCACCATCACTATTTTGTAAACCGCTCACCCATTGTATCCCTTTCTTCCATGCTTGTTCCGCCTTATGATTTTCTTTCGCACTCTGTGCCAACGCTCTAAGTGCCGCTGTTGTATCATCAATATCTGGTATCGTCGTATTCGTATCTGAAAACCCCCAACCACCCGCCGCAAGGGATGGGGCATGCACGCTCCAATCTTTCTGCTCTGTATGTTGCTTTTGCAGCAAATAATCTGTTGCCTTTTGAATTATCCGATCATTACGTGGTACATTAGCTTCTTGCAATGCATAGCTCAGTAGCGCTGTATCCCATACGGTGGATGGAGAATTTTGCAGATGCGCTCCTGCCTCCATGTTCCATACATAAGACTTCAGCCCTAATACTGCATTTGAAATAATAGGTGACGTAGCGGAATGTCCAAGTGCAAGCAGTGCATAAATCATATAGAACGTCGCACTTGCATAACTGTAAAGCGTTCCATTTTTCTCGATTCGTTCTATCATAAAACGCTCCGCCTCGTTATACCCTTTATGATGTAACGAAAGCGGATAAAATAGAATTTTTTTCACATCACCCAGTAGTGTTTGCAACTGGGGAGATCGTTCTTCCCGAAACCACTGCATTGTACTTTCTCCTACTATATTGTCCAGATTTGGAAGCACGCTTTTTGAAACAGAAAAACGTTTGTTCATACACATCATCATGGGAACAAGGTGAATACGTGCTGAACTACTTAACTCATAGATGCTCAACTGCGAATCATCTGGTAAAAAGAAGATTGGTGTGGGAAAATGGAACAACGGCGGATACTCGTATTTTCCGTGGACAGCTAACATAAACTTTGTCATAAAATGCGCACGAGTCACTCCGCCCTGATGACGAATAAATGCTTCGGCTCGTTTCATATTTGCATCCTCTTTTGTATACTTTTTTGAGGCAAGTAACGCTGCATAAGCCTGAATCGACGTTGACAAATTCCCGGCTGTTTCATCTTCATATAACTTCCATGTTCCTTCATTTGTTTGGAGGGATGCAATTCGAGCAACAAATGGCTCTATTTCTTCATCTTGCCCTAGCATTCGCAGTAATAAAATCATATGACAATCCGTTAAAGGTGAACCTTCAAAACAAAACCGCCAAGTCCCATCTTCATGTTGCATCGTGCGAAGTGCAGTAGTTTGCCGTTCGATTTCTCCCTGTACTTTGTCATATAGTAACATCCTCTTCACCTACCTTTTACAATCCGTATACGATATTCGTATCGGATCACAAATATGTATGAAACAAAAAAGCAAAGCGTATAAAAGTACACGCTTTGCTTATGAACAATACCAAATCGCCACAACAATTCCTAAAATTGCTCCGACAACAACCTGATACGGTGTATGTCCTACAAGTTCATTTAATTTCTTATAATCTGTTTGTCTACCATGAAAAAACTCGTTTAAAATTTTTGCCTGTTTACTTACCGCAAGTCTTACTCCTGAAGCATCATACATAACAATAATCGCAAAAATAGCTGCAACTGCAAAAATTGAGCTCGTTATCCCTTCTACCATACCAACTCCTGTTGCCAGTGCAGTAACAGTTGAAGAATGCGAACTTGGCATTCCTCCAGAAGCAAAAAACTGTGCAAAATCAAATTCTTTCATTTTTACTAATTTAAAGATGACTTTCGCAAGCTGTGCTATAAACCATGCAAGCACAGCCGACATAAGTGGATCATTATGTAAAATTGTTTCCATGTTTCAGCACCTCACTGATTGTAATGGAAATTCCATACTTACAGTATAAAGAAAAAAACGTAGAAAATACTACGCTTTACGATACTTTTGCTGATTTATTTTTTAGAAACTTCGGTTGTTTGTTCAACATAAACTTTGTTTTTGCCATTGAAAATGCCAATAGGGCAATCCAAATTGAGAAGAAAGCTGTCATATGAGCTGATGTGAAATGTTCTTTAAAAACAAAAACACCTAAAATAAGATTGATTGTCGGCGCAATATATTGTAAGAAACCAATCATATATAGTGGAATGAGTCTTGCCCCTTTTGCAAAATAAAAAAGCGGTAAAGCCGTAATAATACCTGCTCCCATCAAAAGAAATGTTGAAGTAAGTGAAACTGAACCAAATGAGCCAAATCCATACTCACCAATCATAAATAGATAAATGAAAGCGATTGGTGTAACGATCATTGTTTCCATTGTTAGCCCAATCATAGCATCATAATCTAACAATTTTTTTGTTAAACCATATAATCCGAATGAAAATGCTAGTGAAAGGGCAATCCATGGAATTGATCCAAAGCGAAAGGTCAAAATAATAACTCCTACTGCCGCTAAACCAACTGCAACATATTGCCAAAAGTTGAGTTTTTCTTTCAGAACGACTGTGCCAAGTAAAATACTAACAAGAGGATTAATATAATAGCCTAAACTTGCTTCAATTATATGGTTATGATTCACAGCCCATATGTACACAAACCAGTTTCCACTAATTAAAATGGAAGAAATCGTTAATGAGATGAATAATTTAGTTCGTTTAAAAAGACTCACAAGTTCATCAAGAAATTGCCCAAATCGTTTCGATACACCTAAAATAAGTAACATAAAAACAAAAGCCCAAACGATGCGATGTGCTAATATTTCTTCTGCAGGGACTGCCTCTATCCATTTCCAATAAACAGGAAGAATTCCCCACATCATATACGCACCAGCCGCATAGATAATCCCTTGCTTTTGCACTGTCTTTTGACTCTCCATTTGCTCTTTTCCCCTCTTCTCTTTTTCTCTCCATTATAAGGTGTCTTTCTAGACCTTTACAAATATCCCCTTTGTAACTTTTTCGACAAAAATACTCATATTATTATTTCAAGCCAGCTTTCACATTTCATGAATCTTAGTTTTTTCTAAGTATCTTTCATAATATGTAATCTTACTTCACCTTAAAGTATCCAAAATAGATACGCTGTTACAACTACAAGAATTGGGATACCAATTTTAAACTTATTTTTATGTGTTTTATGATGAAAAACATACATTCCAATCCATGCTCCTAATGCTCCCCCTGCTGCAGAAACTAAAAACAATGTATTCTCTGGGGTACGCCATTGCTTTTTCTTTGCTTTTCGTTTATCTAATCCCATCATACGAAACGCAATAAGATTGATACATAATACATACAGCCATTTTACCATCATTCTTTACTTCCACATCGCTTTCTGTTTTAATCATGAATCCTTCTACAATAGTAATGTATTTTCTCCTATTACAAAACAGAAATTATAATTACACATCAAGTGAAACTTTAATCAGTAGGGGATTCACTGCCCGTTAATACGAGATAAAAAATAGTTGTAAACAAAAGAAGTCTACTTTTGTCTACAACTATTTTTTCACGCTATTTGTTCAAGATTCCTTTTCTTGCATTGCTGTGTTTTTTAGAATACATAAAATAAACCAAAACACCTATTACGATCCAAACGCTAAAACTAATTAAAGTCACGGAAGAAAGATTGAGCGCTAAATATATACAACATAAAATAGAAAATATCGGTAAAACAGGAACCAATGGTGCTCGAAATGGTCTCGGTAATTTTGGATTTGTTTTTCGTAAAACAATAACCGCAATGGATACAAATATAAAAGCTGTTATCGTTCCCATATTTACTAAATTCGCTAATAAGTTTAAATCTACAAATCCAGCTAGTAAAGCGGCAATAATGCCTGTAATCCACGTATTTAGAAATGGAGTTTGAAATCTTTTATTTACACTAGAAAGTTTTTTGGGAAGTAAACCATCACGGCTCATCGAATACGAAACACGCACAAAAGCAAACATTGCTACTAAAAGAACGGTAGTTAGGCCGGCTATAGCCCCTACAGATAAGAAGCCAGCAACTTTATCTTCCCCTACAACACGAAGAGCATATGCAACTGGATCTGCTACGTTCAATTCAGTAAAAGGTACAATTCCGGTCAGTATAAACGAAACGCCAATATAAAGGACTGTACAAATACATAACGATACAATAAGACCGATTGGAACATTACGTTGTGGGCGCTTAACTTCTTCTGCTGCAGTAGCAACTGCGTCAAACCCTAAAAAAGCAAAAAATACAGTGGCTGCCCCTCCGACAACTCCATGATATCCGTATGGAAGAAATGGTTGCCAATTTTCCGGTTTTACATACTGTGCCCCAACTACAATAAACGCAATGATAACGATAAGTTTAACAAGAACCATGATGTTATTAATTCGTGCACTTTCTTTTACTCCACGGCTTAACAAAAATGTAACGACTAAAATAACAAGAACGGCAGGCAAATCAATCATTCCACCTTTCCCCATACCAGGGGCTGAGGCCAAAATGGTTGGAATTTTAATATGAAATCCTAACAGTAATGATTGAAAATAAGCAGACCAGCCTGCGGCAACAGCCGAAGTTGCTAATAAATATTCTAACATTACACACCAACCGACTATAAAAGCAAAAATTTCTCCTAGTGTAATATATGTATACGAGTATACACTACCAGCAACTGGAACAGTAGAAGCGAATTCAGCATAACAAAATGCTACGCATGCACAGACAATAGCTGCCAGTATAAAGGACAAAATAATAGCAGGGCCGGCATGTTTTGCTGCAACAATTCCTGTTAATACAAAAATTCCTGTTCCAATGATTGCTCCAATTCCTAAAAGAGTTAAGTCAAATGCTCCTAGCGTTGGATTTAATACTTGCTTCTTTTCTTGGTCAATTTCTTTTTTCACTAGTAAACTCATTAGCAGAAACCTCTTTTCAACATAATCCCATACAACGCGAAACCCCCATCACCATTTGATCTCTTATAGGTAATTTATCTCTCGTCTAACGTCTTTGATTTCTCATCACTTTGAGGCGAGGGTGTTACTGCTCTTTAGTGTGAGATACACAGCATAGGTATAATTATTTTAATCCAATAATTAAATATTTTATCTTTTCCTTTTATAATATAAAAAGAAAAGATACTGAAAAATCTAAACAAAAAATATACACTTACTAATTAGAAAACTTTACATAAAGAAACACTTTTTCCAATGGTGCATCATTGAAAACATGATTGAATTTATCATATTCTTAATTGTATTGTCAATAATAAGATTTTTCACTCCCGTTTGGATAATTATGTGATATGAAGTATTATTTTACAAACACAAAATCATCAAATCCCTATTACTTCAAATAAAATGTTTGATTTTATTTTTTGATATTAATAATATATACATTCGATTCCCAACAAAACGTGATATATTCAGTGAATGAACACCTTTCATTGTTATCGTAAAATAAATACAACAATAGTTTGTTTTTTCTCATAGCATAGTATTCGCTATATATTATTTATCCAATCAAAAATCACATTTATTATTTATTTAAAAAAATTTCAAATAAAAATATTTTTTGTTGCTATATAAATTTCATATCAGTATAATAAAAAACGTTGTGGTTATTCTCGTTTTAATATTCAGAATTTTCTTTGTAATATTATGGTATTTCTAATTAATATTTTACTGGAGGGTTTAGCTTGACCAATAAAGTACCATTTTCTCGCGTTCTTGTAATCGGACTTATGTTGTTTGCTCTTTTCTTTGGAGCTGGAAACTTAATTTTTCCAGCTATGTTAGGTCAAACAGCTGGACATAACGTTTGGATTGCTACGGCTGGATTTTTAATTACAGGAGTGGGTCTTCCGTTGCTAGGGGTACTAGCATTTGGCATTTCGGGTAGCGATGATTTGCAAACACTTGCAAATCGGGTTCATCCTTGGTTCAGTGCTGTATACACTTTTGTTCTTTACCTAGCAATCGGTCCCCTGTTTGCATTACCTAGAGCAGGAAGCGTTTCTTTTGAAATAGGAGTGAAGCCATTTTTACCTGAAAACACCGGAAGTATTCCATTACTTGTTTTCACAATTATTTTCTTTGGTATTACTTGTTGGTTCTCATTCAATCCAACAAAAATTGTTGATGTTGTCGGTAAGCTTTTAACACCAATCAAACTTACATTCATCGGTATTTTAGTGGTTGCTGCTTTTGTACAACCTATCGGCCCTATTCAAGCCCCTACACAAGAATATGTCAGCAATTCTTTTTTTAAGGGATTTCAACAAGGCTATTTAACAATGGATACACTCGCATCCTTCGTGTTTGGTATTATCATTATTAACGCCATTAAAGAAAAAGGAAACTATGCTAAAAAAGAAATTGTTAGCGTTTGTGCAAAAGCAGCTGCTATTGCCGCAATCGTATTAACTATTGTTTATACTTCGCTTTCCTATATGGGTGCTGCTAGTGTATCTAAATTAGGTCATTTAACAAATGGTGGCGAAGTGTTAGCGAAAGTAGCTAATTTTTATTTCAGTTCTTTAGGAAATTTATTGTTGGGCTTGATGATTACTGTAGCCTGTTTAACAACTAGCGTTGGGCTTGTGACATCTTGTTCTTCATACTTCCATAAAGTATTTCCGAAGATTTCATATAAAACATTTGCGGCAGTTCTATCTATTTTTAGTGCGGTTATTGCAAATATGGGCTTAACAGAGTTAATTTCCATTTCTGTACCGGTACTTACTGCAATATATCCGCTGGCAATTATGTTAATTGTCTTAACATTTTTACATCCACTATTTAAAGGAAGAACGGAAGTATATCAATGGAGTTTATCTCTCACTTTTGTCGTTAGTATATTCGATGGATTGAATGCAGCAAATTTACCAATTCAATCTATCAATACTTTATTTTCGAAAATTCTCCCTTTATACGATGCCGGCTTAGGTTGGATCTGTCCAGCGATTATTGGAGGGTTTATCGGATATTTAATTTATGTATTCCGAATAAAATACATTGCTAGTACACCGAAAACAAATCATTGAAAAACCATGCAGGTAATCCCTGCATGGTTTTTATTCTTCATTTTCTTTTTCTATTTCCTCTTTACAATCTTCAAAAACTAACTCATCTTTCATTTCCATGCAAATCATCGCATGATAAATTTCTGGATATAACCCGAACACTTGATATACACTTCCTAGAAACGGCATGAGAATCCCCCTTTTTAAAGCAATCATTCCATACTTAAGGATTCCCTATCTTCACGCTACACATTCGTTTTTGACTCTTGTTCCTCTTCTTGAATGTTTAGAAGATGCAGCCATTTTTTATACGGTGCACTATTCGGATCGACATAGCCTTTTGCATAGGAGCGATCCCATAGTTGCCGTACAAACATCGCCGCTTCTTTTTTTGCAACCATTTCAGATCCCGTTCCATAGTAAGCTTGAAAATATGTTTTGATTTCATCAAGAAGCAATCGTAATAATTCATCAGATGTTTCTTCTAACGTAGGATCATATTTCGCCTCACGATCGTACATTAAAATCATGTCTAAAATATTATGAACGTGTTCCTTTCTTAACCACCGTACATCTTGAGCACCTAACACAAACGACTGCGTATACAAATGTCCACCTTGCTGCATTGCTTTTTCCTGTTCTTCTTCAAAACGTGAAAGAATATTTTCGTAAATAAACGGATTATGGAGCAATGCACGGTGTAATTTATAACTTTCACTCGAAATATTTTTCCCCATCGATTGAATCAAAAAGCTGCGGCCCACTCCGTTATATTGATAAACAAACTGACCATCCACTGCTACAAGACTAATCCAGCGGTACATATATGCATACAGAAGGGCACGGTTACATTTATCATAATCTAGCTTCGTTTGCGTTACATTTAAGTCAGGCATAAAGGCCGGCAAGTGCCAATATTTATCTAAATGCGGTGTTAAATTGGATTTCTTTATATTTAATTTGTTAACGCGGCGATAATAGGACTGAAAATAGTCACCTTTATCATTCATAAACCCGTTCGCAATATGACCAGATGAAAGTTTTGGAAAGTCTTGCAGTGATAAACCGTAATGAGCCCGGTAACAAATGACTTCGAACGGTGAAAATGCTGTATTCACTGTATCTCTTTCTTGAAACATTTCCTGAAGAAGCTCTTCCTGTAATTCTTGTTTAAGAGAAGGATGTACTCCCCAATACTGTAATTCGCGATGATGAGCTACTTTCGGAATAAATGGACTTGCTAGGTGAAAGAGATCTTCAATTTTTTCTCTTACATATTCATTGCGATCACGCTTCTCGAAGTCAGCTTCTTTTCGCAACGCTTCAATAATATTAAGCTCAAGTTTATCGCGATAACGTACTTGTAGTTCATCATAGCAATACGTTAAAATATGTTCTCTATAAAAATCTTCTACTTTTTGCGATTGACTTTCTTCCGCTTGGGCATCTCGGCAATACTCTCCATACAGGCTCATATAAATCTCAGCTGATATTTCTTTCGGCAGTACACCTAGATTTAAATGATGTTGAATGTCATGCCATATTTTCTCTTGTAATTGTTCGTTCGCTAGCACATATACATTTGTCGGATTTGTTTTTCCTTCAAACTCTTTGCTCCGTTTTTGAATTTCGAGAAGTAAATTTTCACGTGTTTCCTGCAAGTTATCAAAGAATCGCTCCCAATGTTGAATCATTTTACTAATCGTCTGGTAAAGCGATTGATAAACGAGTTCAAGTAACATTTCCTTTCGATATTCATTTAATTTGTGCACATATTGCGTAACAATATCTTCAAATTCTTTACGGAACATACGCTGCTGATTATAAAACATTTTTCCAAACCAGTTTTGTTGCTGTGCAAACTCTACACGCCGCACTGCCGTTACTGTACCATCTATATTGCTTACATTAAATTTTTTATCATAGTTTTGAATTAAATTCCGCTTCTGCTCATTGCTTTCATGTAACCGGTTCATCCGCTCTACTAACTGCTTCCGAATTTCATACAACATAAAACGTGCAGCAACTGGATGAACAGGATCCGTTTTCTTTAAAAACCATGTATTCAGTTGATACGACTGTCCTTCTGAACCGCTCGGCGTAAAACGATCCGCTTCTATCATGTCATACATAAGTGTTGTGACATGTTCATGCACACGGCTCGGTATCGCGTATGCATATAAGCGGACAGCATGATCCACTCTTGCCACTTCGCCCTTCATTTGTTCAGTAATTTTGAGCTTTGCGGCAGAAATTTTACACTCATGCTGCAATCGATTTAATTCTTCATCTTTTTGCACCGTACGCTGTACATAGCTTTCCACTGCCTCTAAAAACATTTTCGATTTTGCAACACCGATTTTCCCGCCCTCAGCACCTTCACGCGTTTCATAATACATTTGCTTATAAAAGATGTGCGCCTGCTCTGGGCGGGTTGCGAGATGCTCTAAATCTTCTAAATAACTTTTCCCACGCTCTGGTTTTTCACGCTGCATACCGCGGCGAACATCTTGTTCATAGCGCTGTTTTTTATCTTGAAACAGTTGATCTAAATGAAGCCAAGATTCATCTAATCCTTGTACCGCCCATTTTAATGCACAGTATTTCAAGACATGTTCATATGGATAAATTAACTTTGCAGTCCCGGCCCCGCAGTATCGTGCTTTCCCATTTGATTCAGCCAATTGCTGAATTTGATTATCCTCTTGTGCAAAATGACTTGTAGACATTGGACTAAATAATTGCAAATAGATGGTGTTCGCCATCTGCTCCATATAATCCGATAAATTATGCAAGTGATGACCATGTAAATTTTCATAATCGTATAAGAAACAATAGTTATACGGTAAATGATGCTGTTTAATGGTGTGATTCGTTCGTCCATCTTCATCCACCTGATCTGGACGATACTCTAGTTCAATAGTCACACCGCCTCGCTTTGATAATTCACCGGTGGAACCGAGCGTAATCGCATGAAGTTCTTTTAAAGAAGCATAACCATTCGCCTGCACGGTTTCAAACTCTTTTCCGCTAACCGTACGCGTCTTTACGAGTACATCTGGCATTAAAAATGCACCGCGTATTAAAATATTATGATGCTGCAGCTTTTTCCGAAGCATTTCGCGTAAATACAATGCAATTTGTAGAAACATACCTGATCCTGTACCACCAGCTAACGATGTAATAATAATAACCCGAACACCATATTCTGTTTTATCGCTCGTTACAGGAAATATTTTTTCAATTTCCTGCCAAAAGGTAGTTAACTTATCATCCTTCATTGCTGCTCGTAATGCTAGACGCGAAATAACACGAAGTTGCCCTGCGCCCTCTGTTAATGGCTTATCAAGAACGGTATGGTCCATCGGAAACCATTCTGGGATCGTTGGGTCTTCTGCAATATATTCTCTCGGAGTTTTGCTTGAACTTGTTTGCGTCATAAATTTGCGAATATGCTGGAACTTACTTAACGTGTTCACATCTGTATCAAATACATGCATCGCTACTTTTTTACGACGTTCTGGCGGCAACTTTTCATATATTTGATGCGTAATTGTACTCCCGATTCCACCTAAACCAATTAAAATCGTTGGAACTTGTAATGTCATGTGAACCACCTTCCTATTATTGCGTGTTCCAAAAAGAGGATAAAGAGAGCCGAGCAGTTCGAGGCGCGGAAGCCAGGAGGATACAGAGTCTAGCTGGAACTACATAAGTACCGGACTGGCGACGTAACAAAGAAACAGGGCGGCTATCTTTACCGGACTTTTTGAACTTCCTCTAGTTCGTGTTCAAAAAGGAGGATACAGAGTCTAGCTGGAACTACATGAGTACCGGACTGGCGACGTAACGAAGAAATAGGGCGGCTATCTTTACCGGACTTTTTGAACTTCCTCTATTATTCACATTCATATCGATATATTTCTTTTCCATAACCACGATCTATCAGTAACATTTCGTTCGGATATAATGTTTTATGCTCATTTCCTACCTCTTCTTCTGTAACAAACATGCCATCGATTATCATCCCAAGCACTTGCGACTCCTTCGCTACAAAAACCGATTTTGAACCTTTTTTCGCTATAAATGTCACGGATTGTATCGTCTTACGTTCCGCTCGAAACGGAATACCAAAATAATGTTTCCACCATCTATTTCTAAGTAATTCTGGCTCAGATTGATAGAGCCAATCTTTCGCAACTTCCTGATCCCATTCGTAATACAGCAGCGCTTTCCGGTGAAAACGAGGCCGTACAATCCATCCTAAAATAAGAATGGCAAGTATGAGTAGTAATATTGTAAATGGAATTACGAATTGAAAAATTGTCGCATATCGCTCCCAAAATGGCACATTACGAATATGAAACGAAATAGTTTTCTTCACTTCTTGTAACTTAGAATCTCGTACAGTGATGGTAGCTTCTACGGTGCCAGTATCTGTAAAATTGAATATGTCGGAGTAATAAGGACGAGGATATACATAGATTTGATTGCCATGTTGCTGTAATTCATAGTTGATTGATTGATGAGATGCGACACTAGTAGATTGTAATAATGCCTTTACTGCTGCTTCTGTCATCGGCTCATCGTCCAATAATGGCTGTACGACAAACGGTTTGCTCACTTCTAAATTTGTCACCTTTTCTTCATAGTCTTTTGTAATAACCTGTAAAGATAGTTTTGGTTTTGGCATAGAATCAATCCGAAATTCTTTCGTTTGCTTATAAAATCCTTTTATATTCATATGAACTTTTCCGCGGACTGCCTGTTTTTTTATTTGCATTTCGTAGTAAAACACATGTCGTTTTTCATCCCATTTCATCGGGTACAATTGGCCATCTAACTCTACTTGTGCTTCAAAGTAAGAAGCCTGAATCGGTAAATCTGTCGGCTTTGTTTCAATAACAGCCTTCGTTCCTTCATACATTTTCTCTACATTCGTCCTTTTTTTATCTTCTTTATCATAAGTAGAAACGGTATAGTCTAACGCTGGTTCAACAAGTACTTTCAATCCATCTTTTCCGATATCTTTATCAATTTCTAATGTGTATGAGCCCGGTTTTATAACTGTATGATTTGTGGAACCGATATGAGCAATAGCACCATACAATTTCGATTCAGCTGGAGCTTGAATCAAAAAATCTGATTGTAATGCTAATGGTTTTGATAGTTGCTCTATGTGGTATTGTGATGCGTCAACAGATTGTTGCACAAGCGTAATTCTCTTTAATGGAAAAGGTGTCGTAATTTCTAATTTTCTCCCTGCTATGTTCGTTTTCACTGCAGATTCGGCAGAAGAAAATGGATCTCGATTCGCTACTAAAGCAGCAGCTTGATTGACACTTTGAATGACACCATCTTCCCCGCTAGTCGGCATGACAATACCATTCGTTTCTTGCTTCCAAATCTCTTTAAATGTGTTCATTTGCAGTTGTTCTTGCCGTCCTAAATTTTCTTCCATTGTAATTAATACTGGATGTAATGAAATTTTTTTCGCTTCCATTTCTTTTTTAAATTGCCGTAATTTTTGAGTAATCTGTTCTTTACCACCATTTTTGTCTTTTTCTAATTCATTAAATGCCCCGTCAGTTAATACAATAAGCCAAAATTCACGCTTTCCATTTATACTCGCTTCCTTTTTTATAGATTGCATCGCCGTTTCTACTGCTCCAAATGGAGTATTTAAATAGTTTTTCCACGCTCCAATTTGATCGATTTCTGTTTGCCGCTTTTCATTTGTAAGGGAAACATTTACTTCTTGAGATGGACGACTCATTGGAACATATGAAAAAGTATCTTTTTCATCTAATAATGCAACTAAACTTTGCAAGGCATAATTGGCATATTTCCAGCGATCGTTATTCCTCATACTTCCAGAATCATCATATACGAGTGAAACGACCCGTTCTTTTGCCTCCTCCCCTTTTGCAAAAGTTGAAAAAGGATTAAAACATACTAGTAGAAGAAAGATGAATGCGGCAACGATTCGATTCTTCATGATGAGGCTTCGCCACCTTTGTAGACAAATTCCTATGTTTAAACTTATGAAAAGAAACAAGATATATGACTTGTATTTTCGGACAATAATCTAACCATAATTTTATTATGTAAACTAAATAGAAGAAAATAAAGCTGCTCATTGCAGCCTTATTTTCTTCTATTTCCCATCGTTACCTGTTCATTTATTTCTGTACGCTACTTTAATAATTCATTACCCTCTACTGAATATTCTATGCAAAATGTATTTCAACTTTCGACGCCGGACAATATACTCCTTCACCTTTACATGCTTTCTCTTTTCCAGTAATAAAAATTTGCACATCGATTTCTTTTCCACTGTGCGGGTGAAAAGCTGACATTTTTACTTTATAATCTAAACCTAAAGGTAAGAGACGTATAACCATTTCTACCGAAAGTGTTTCAAACGTTTGATTTTGAAAATGATATATTTTATGGTCCTTTCCATTCATAAGCGGCGCCGTTTGCTCACCGTAATTTCCCCCGCAATAACAGGCAGTAAAAAACGTGCTTAAAACAGCGTGCTCTCATTGTTTCACATATACTTGTACGATCGGATTTTCCTTATCATCTGCATGTAAACGAATATTCCCTTCACTTGTATGATAAATTCCTGACAATAACATGATCGTTAGCACATTGGGCACTTTCCCATCCGTCCCATACTTTCGTTCAAGAACTTCTTTATATTCAAAATCAAGGTCTCCTTGTATATATGTATACACTTCAAATCCATCCTCTAAATCACAAACAATCCTGTCAATAATATCTGCACCCACTTGCCGCTCCATTTCGTTGCGAAGCGCATCTGTAAATTCATTCCAAGGAACTTCATATGTTTGAAATTGATCTGTAGACTTCATATTTCTCACTCCTTTTTTCATACGCATTAACCATATAATTCCCCTTTCTCGTAACAATTATGAAACTTAGGTCAATCGTACAAGCCGCTCTTGTCCCGATAACATATCGTATTATTGTAGATACAGAAGGAGGCAAAAAATATGCATCGTCGACGATGTTACAACGCATGTCAACGTTATTTTGGAAGAGTTGTACGAATTGAAGATCGTGATGGTTATATTCATCTTGGAAGAATTGTTGATATAACCGATGATTCCGTTTGGATTGAACCAGTTCATCGTTCATCTTTTGATACAGGTTTTGGTTACTATGATGCAAGTGATCGTGCATATGAACGTGACGGCTGTGATTTTTGCGGTGGGCGACGTAAATGTGACCGTTGCGGATTTGGTTTTGGTGACGGTTTTGATGGAGGCTTTTTCAGAGGGGGCGCCTTTGAATTAGCTTTCGGATTTATTTTTGGAATTGCTTTAGCTGCATTATTTTTCATTTAATAGAAAAACGAGCTGACTGCAAAGACCGCTTCTTGCGGAATTCACGTCAGCTTTTTTTATTTTTCACAAATAAATACGCGATGCCCTAATACATGCTGATACATTTGCAATACTTTTTCATGCTGAACCCAAGCATCATACAATTCTTTTGGAATATAGTGGGACACATTCCACTCTGGCTGTTCGGTTTGTGCTGCTACCGTCTCAGCAATGGTACCTCCACCAACTATTGATATATGCTTGAAGTTTTCTTTCTGGAATAAATGTAGCCACTCTTTTTCTGTTAACAATTGCTGCATTCCATATATTTGTAATAGCTTCTTTTCTTCTTCTTGTGCTAAATGATTCTCAATCACCATCTCAATCACAACTAGTTTCCCAGCATCTTGTAGCACACGGTAACATTCCGATATCACTTGTTCCTTATTTGTAAAGGCAAGTACAGACTCCCCTAAAACAAGATGAAACTGCCGATCATGAAACCGTAATTGCTCCGCATTGCCTTCTACCAGCTCAATCTGCACGTTTTCTTGCACCCATCTATTTTTTGCTTTTTGAATCATGATTTCATTATTTTCAATTGCCGTAACGTTATAACCAAATTGTTTTTTCATATATGCTGCCGTCCGTCCTGTTCCGCAGCCGATCTCAAGTACACTCGCTTCACGTTGCAATTGAATCGCTGCTAATAGTTGCTTCGTTAACGTAAAACCACCAGGATGCGCACTTCCAATTCCGAAATAAGCTAAAAAATCAATGTATGTGTTCGGTTTCATCGGATTCTCCTTATACTTTTCTATTGTATGTATATTCAAAGGAGAAAAAGCAGTGCATAAAAAAGAGGGCGCACCATCGCGTCCCCTTTTTTCACCTTACTTATCTTCAGAAATATAAGCCCATTTATAACTATAATCTCCACCAACTGGGTGAAGAACGATGCCTTTCACTTTTGGTTTTTGGATAATTGCATTACCACGTTGGAATACTGGTGCAATCGCTGCATCATCAAGCAACATTTTTTCAGCTTTTAGTAAGCCTTCCCAACGATCTTTTGTTTTCGTTAATAGTTCGCCTTTTCCTTTTTCGACAATCTCATCATATTTCGGATTAGAATATTCCATTTGGTTATGAGAACCTTTCGTTACAAACATATCGATAAATGTCATTGGATCTAAGTAATCTGGTCCCCAGCCTGCATAAGATAATTCATAATCTTGATCTGTTTCTAATTTTAATTTTTGCTTAAATGGCTGGTTTTTCAGATTGATTTTTAATCCTGGTAAGTTTTTCTCTAAATCACCTTTTAAGAACTCACCTAATTTTTTCGCATTGTCAGTGTCGTAATTTAGTAATTCAACCGTTACTTCTTCTTTACCAAGTTCTTTTTTCGCTTTTTCCCAATGTTCTTTTGCTTTCTTCACATCTGTTTTTAAGATATCACCGTTTTCTTTACGGAAGTCTTTTCCATCTGGACTCTTCGCAAAATCTTTCGGAACTAAGTAGTCAGCTGGTGTAGAACCATCATTTAAAATTACATTCGTTAAGCCTTTTTTATCGAATCCCATAGCAATTGCTTTACGTAAGTTTTCATTTTTCAATACTGTATCTTGTCCACCACGTTTTTGGTTTAAACGTAAGAAGAATACAGATGGTGTTTTTTCTGTAAAGAAGTCTGGGCTAGATTTGAATTTATCAACATATTCAGATGCGAGTACAGCTCGATCGATTTGTCCGCTTTCATATAAGTTCACACGAGTACTAACCTCTTTTACAACGTTAAAGTTGATTTCTTCCAGTTTCACTGATTTTTTATCCCAGTATTGTTCATTTTTCTTCATCTTCCAGCCTTCTTCATGCTTCCAATCATTTAATGTAAATGGACCATTATATAATGTTGTATCTGATTCTAAGCCAAATTTACCTCCTTTTTCTGTCACGAATTTCTCATTTAACGGATAGAATGTGCCAAATGATGTTAATTCAATAAAATAAGGTACTGGATTTTCTAACTCTACTTCTAATGTATAATCATCAACAGCTTTTACACCTAATGTGTCCATAGCCGCTTTTCCTTCATTAATTGCTTTTGCATTTTTTAAATCATACATGATATACGCATACTCTGCTGCTGTATTTGGATCTAGCGCACGCTTCCAAGCATAGACGAAATCTTTCGCTGTTACCGAATCGCCATTTGACCATTTCGCATCTTTATTTAATTTAAATGTATATTTTTTTCCATCATTACTCTTCGTATGAGATTCAGCGACACCAGGCGTGGCTTTATTTTCTTTATCAAGGCGGTATAATCCTTCCATTACGTTGTTCATTACTAGAAACGATACTTGGTCTGTTGCTTTAGCAGAATCCATGGAAGGAATCTCTTGTGCCTCTGTTAAGTTTAATACTTGTTTCGCTGCTAATTTTCCACCTGACTTTTTATCATCTTTTGGAGACGTATTAGCTTTCTCTTTGTCTCCTGATCCTGAGCACGCTGTTAATGCCATGCTTACTGCTAACACTGGTGCTACGACTGCTGTTAGTTTCTTCATCTTTTTCTTTTTCATTTTTGTACCCTCCCTAATTTATATGTACGATGCTAATTTTGAGAGACTTTCAGGTAACTCCCCATGTAGTTATCTGAAAATTCTTATTAGTTAATATTCTACTGTTTTTTTCTAATTTGTAAAGTATTATTTAAAAATTCCGAAAAATATTTTTCATTACAATAACTTTTATAAACCATTCTGTTACATTTTTATATTCATTCTTCTCTCTACTATATGAATACCTCATTCTTCCTATTCTTCTCTAGTTTTTTGAAGTTCTATTCTCTTTTCACATATATTAGCAATGCAAGTGAAGGAAAAGCTCCATCATTTTGAGGTTTGGATATCACTACACCCATGAAGTGAAACTTTAATCAGTGGGGGTTTTCTTCATCTCCCACTGATTATTAGTTGAACCACTCGGGCTTTTACGGGCAGTTTATCCCCACCTAACTTCTTTGCTTCCTGTCGAACTTTGAGGTGGGGGTATTACTGCCCGTTAATGCGAGATGAAATATTTCACACATATTGTACAATCTTGCAAATAGAATTCATTCTTATGATAAAATACTTTTCGAAAAAAATTTTTATCATAGAAAAAAGCATTTCCAAAAGTAGATTTTCTACTTTGGAAATGCTTTTAGCTAAACATTATTTTCCGTCTTTTTCAGTTACATAAGCCCACTTGTAGCTATATTCTGGACTAATATTGTGATGAACAACTCCCTTTACATTTGGTTTCATTACATAAGAATCTCCTCGTTGGTATAACGGTACAATTGCTGTATCTTCTACAAGTAACATTTTTTCAGCTTTCCCTAATTCTGCCCAACGTTTTTTCGCATCCGCCATCCACTCAGTTGATCCTTTTGTGATAATTTCATCAAATTTAGGATTCGAGTAGCTCATTTGGTTGTGAGAATGTTTAGATTCAAACATCTCTAAGAATGTCATTGGATCCGCGTAATCCGGATTCCAACCACCGTAAGAGATATCATAGTCTTGTTCTTGTTCCACTTTTAACTTTTGTTTAAACGGTTGCAGTTTAATATTAACTGTTACACCTTTTAAGTTTCTCTCAATTTGGTCTTTTACATATTCTCCAACTTTTTTCGCATTACCAGTATCATAGTTTAACAACTCAATTGTAACTTGATCCTTACCAAGTTCTTTCTTCGCTGCTTCCCATGCTGCTGCTGCTTTTTTCGCATCTGGTTTTAATCCATTTTTAAATGTTTCTTGGAAATCCTTACCGTCTGGACCAGTTGCTAATCCTTTTGGTACTAAGAAATCTGCTGGTTTTGAACCGTCATTTAAAATAACATTTGCTAAAGCCTTTTTGTCGATTGACAATGCAATTGCTTCACGCAACTTTTTGCTCTTTAGTGGCGTATCTTGTCCACCACGTTTTTGGTTCAAGCGTAAGAAGTACGTACTTGATTGATCATATGTTCCAAATTCTTCTGTTTTCGATTTATATT
This sequence comes from Bacillus sp. DX4.1, assembly GCF_030348195.1. Classification (NCBI taxonomy): domain Bacteria; kingdom Bacillati; phylum Bacillota; class Bacilli; order Caryophanales; family Bacillaceae; genus Bacillus; species Bacillus sp. DX4.1. The sequence continues at coordinate 3,079,658 of NZ_JAUCFT010000008.1, forward strand.
TATCAACAAATTCTCCTGTTAATAGCGCAAAATCGATTTGACCGCTATCATATAAGTTCACACGTGTTGCTGGCTCTTTTACAACACTAAAGTTGATTTCTTCAAGTTTTACATTCTTCTTATCCCAATACGTATCGTTTTTCTTTAGCTGCCAGCCCTGTTCATGCTTCCACTCAGACATGACAAACGGTCCATTGTAAACTACTGTATCAGCTTCTAAACCGTATTTCTCTCCTTTTTCTTTTACCGCCTTCTCATTTAATGGATAGTACGATGGGAATGTCATTAAATTTAAGAAGTAAGGAACAGGCGTTTCTAACTCAACCTCTAATGTATAATCATCTACCGCTTTTGCACCTAACGTCGATACTTCCGCTTTTCCTGTATTAATCTGCTGTGCATTTTTAATAGGATATGCAATAAATGCGTACTCAGCAGCAGTTTTCGGATCTAACAGACGTTGCCATGCAAAAACGAAGTCTTTTGCTGTTACTGGATCACCATTTGACCATTTTGCATCTTTACGAAGTTTAAATGTATATTTTTTGCCATCCTCACTTTTCGTGCTTGATTCTGCTGCAGCTGGGATTGGCTTATTATCTTTGTCAAGACGATATAACCCTTCCATTGTGTTCCCTAAGATTTGTGATGATAGCGTATCTGTTGATTTTGAAGAGTCCATTGTCGGAATCTCATTTGTTTCTGTACGATTCAGTACTTGTTTCGCTGCTAATTTTCCACCTGACGCTTTATCATCTTTTGGTGATGTATTAGCTTTCTCTTTGTCTCCTGATCCCGAACATGCTGTTAATGCCATACTCATTGCTAATACTGGTGCTACGACTGCTGTTAGTTTTTTTATTTTTTTCTTTTTCACTTCTGTACCCTCCCTATTTATCTGCGCAATACTAATGTTGAAACACTTTCCGATAACTTTGTTTTTCTATATAGTTATCAGAAAATTCCTATTACCTAATATTCTACTAACTTTTTAGGTTTTGTAAAGTGTTATTATTAAAAATTTTTTAAAAATTATTTTATTACAGTAATATTTATAAAAATTCTACCCATTTTTATAATCTTTCCCTTCGCCTCCTATCAATGTCTATTTCGTTTATTAATTCTCATTTCCCCAAAATAAAATGACAAATTATGTTACATAAATAATGTATAAATCTATCAATTTCTGTTTAACAAAAATAAAAACAGCCAGCAATGCTGACTGTTTTCTCTACACGAACGAACTATAATCTTCTATTTTCCAACTCTTATCCAGCCATTTTCTCTTTCTGCATATTCACTAATAGCTTCTCATGTTTCGCTTCATCAAATTCATTTTCACTTTTAGCAACAACAACAGTTGCGATACCATTCCCAATTAAATTAACAATGGCACGCGCTTCTGACATAAATCTGTCTACCCCTAGAAGTAGTGCTAACCCTTCTAACGGAATAACTTGCATTGCTGATAACGTAGATGCAAGTACGATAAAGCCTCCCCCAGTTACAGCTGCTGCACCTTTTGATGTAACCAACAAGATTGCTATTATAGTTAATTGTTGACCAAGTGAAAGATCGACGTGAAAGACTTGTGCTAAAAAAATAGTAGCCATTGATAAATAGATTGTAGTTCCATCTAAGTTAAAAGAATACCCTGTTGGAATAACTAATCCTACTACTGGTTTTGAACATCCGAATTGTTCCATCTTCGTCATCATACGTGGTAATACAGATTCAGACGATGACGTACCAAGTACGATAAGCAGTTCTTCTTTTATATGGGATAAATATTTCCACAAACTAAATTTATACAATTTACAAATCATATTTAAAACAATAAACACAAACAGCGCCATTGTTGCATACACACAAATCATTAATTTCCCAAGTGGAATTAGCGTGCTTAAACCATATTTTCCAATTGTAAATGCCATTCCTCCAAACGCCCCAAGAGGTGCTAGCTTCATGACAATTGATAAAATATTAAAGAAGACTTTGGATAATCGCTCAAAAAAGTCGATAACAGGCTGTCCATTTTTCCCAAGCATTGTCAAACCTGCTCCAAATAAAATAGAAAAGAATAATACTTGTAAAATGTCACCTTTAGCAAACGCCTCAAACATATTAGACGGTACGATATGTAAAAAGAAATCGAGCCACTTCATCTCCTGACCACTTTGTACATACTGCGAAATATCTCCGCCTTTTAATTTAGATGGATCTAAACCATCCCCAGGCCGTACAACGTTTGCAATAATAATCCCTATAATAAGAGCAAATGTAGTTACAATCTCAAAATATAATAGTGCCTTACCACCAACACGTCCTACTTTTTTCATACTTCCCATGCTAGCGATTCCGAGTACAATCGTTAAGAAAATTATCGGTGCGATAACCATTTTAATCATATTAATAAACGTTTCACCAATCGGTTTCATTTGTTGTCCGACACTAGGCCAAATTGCTCCGACTAAAATACCACAAATAATTGCGACAATGACTTGGAACGTTAAATTTTTTACAATTTTCATCTGTCAATTCTCCCCTGTTTTCTTCGTCTCTCCCCTATGTATATAAAGCCATTATGAAATATATCTTTTTTGAAACCCCCTTGTTACTGAACTAGAACTATAATATTATGTTACACTATTAGAAGTTAAATTTAAATAGTATATCTTATTTATTTAAAAATAACATACTAATAGACAAAAAATCGATTATAAAAAGCAGACGCTCCACAAGCCGTCTGCCTTACTTACCAAATATAAATCTTTCCTATACAGCAAATAAAAAATTAGACAATTGAGAACGTTACATACATACCAATTACAAAAAAGACAGCCATTGTTTTGATTATTGTAATTGCAAATATGTCTTTATAAGCTTGACGATGTGTTAATCCCGTAACTGCAAGTAACGTAATAACCGCTCCATTATGCGGTAAAGTATCCAATCCACCTGCCGACATTGCAATAACGCGATGCAATACTTCTAATGGAATCTGGAATGTACTAGCCGCTTCAATATATTTGTCTGCCATTAAGCTTAATGTGATACTCATACCTCCTGAACCCGAACCTGTAATTCCGCATAAAATATTCGTCATGACAGCTCCACTTACTAACGGGTTTGTAAACATCCCTGTAAGAGAATGCTGCACTGCTGCAAATCCTGGTAAAGCAGCAATTACTCCTCCAAATCCATATTCAGCTGCTGTATTCATTGTCGCAAGTAAAGAACCACTAATACCGACATTCATACTCGTATTAAAATTTAGTCTAACCTTCTTTATATTTAATAGAATCGTTGTTATGATTCCCATTATAAGAGCTAATTCTACAGACCAAATACCGATAACCTGAGCCATATCTATTTTTCCGTACGCTTTTAAACCAATCACAGCAAAATCAAATCCACTCGCATACCATGTTGGTATTGCTTCCGTAAAAAACTTATTCATTATACCTACAATTAGCAATGGTAGAAAAGCAAACCAATCCTTTCCTACTATCCTCTCTTCTATAATACCCGGTGTTGGCACAGACATAGCAGCTTCACTATTCGCTGCCATTTCCGACTCTGCCTTAATTGCTTTGTCTCCCATTCCGTAATATCCCTCACCATTTGCAAGAGCTTTCCGTCGGCAGCGTTCCAAATACAGCATACCTAGTATAAAAATAAACAATGCCCCAATAATCCCTAGTGTTGGTGCGGCGTATATGTTTGTCTTAAAAAAAGTAGTTGGAATTACATTTTGAATTTGCGGAGAGCCTGGTAGTGAATCCATTGAAAAAGTAAAAGCACTGAATGCAATTGTAGCTGGAATTAGGCGCTTTGGAATATTAGCTTCACGAAATAATTGCGCTGCAAATGGATAAATGGCAAATACTGCAACAAACAAACTTACACCACTATACGTTAAAATCGCTCCCATTAATACGATTGCTAAAATGGCTTGTTTCGCTCCAATAAAACGAACAATGATTTTTGCGATTTTTTCTGCAACCCCAGTTACTTCAACTAACTTTCCAAAAATAGCACCCAGTAAAAATACAGGAAAGTATAATTTTACGAAACCTACTAGTTTCTCCATAAAAATATTCGAGAAAAATGGTAGTACGTGAGAAGGTTCTGTCAAAAATACTGCCAACAATGCACACAAAGGAGCAAATAAAATGACAGAAAAACCTCGATACGCAAAAAACATCAATAAGCTCAGAGCAATTAAAATAACGACAATGTCCATATACTTTCCCCCTTTTCACTCACATATAAAGTACGCTAAAAATGAAGTTACTAACCTACAAAGAATTCATTATTTATTGCTGAAATGCGGCTCTCTTTTCTCAATAAATGCCGTAACACCTTCTTTTACATCTTCTGTTTGAAACACCTTTCCAAAATATTTCGCTTCAATATGAAGCCCTTCTTCCAAAGATACTGCTGTTCCTTCATAGATTGCTTGCTTCATATAAGAAAGAGCTGGAAGAGAAAATCGACTTATTTCATTCGCGGTCTCTTTTGCTTTTTCAAGTGCTTGTCCTTTCGCAACAACAAAGTTAGCCAATCCAATTTCTTTTGCTTCTTTCGCAGAAATAGGTTTTCCGATAAACATCATTTCTTTTGCTTTTCCTTCTCCAATTAATCTAGGTAAACGTTGTGTCCCTCCTGCACCTGGAAACAATCCTAACGTAATTTCTGGAAGTCCTATTAAAGCATGATCTTCTATCACTCTTAAATCACAAGCAATTGCCAATTCACAACCTCCCCCTAAAGCCAAACCATTTATAGCAGCAATAATTGGCTTAGAAAGACGTTCCACCTTATTAAGAGGATGTTGAAGCCCCAATGATTTCATTTCTGCATACCTTTCTCCTTTGCTGATCCAGTCAGGAAATTCTTTAATATCCCCTCCCGCTACAAAGGCTTTCTCTCCTGCCCCTGTAATGATTACAGCAACTACATCCACGTCATTTTCAATTTCTTTTAATACGTCTGCTAGTTGTTGAATCACATACATATTCAGCGTATTTACCGGTGGATTATTGATTGTAATAATGGCTATTTTCTCTTCTTTTATCCAGCTCACAACACGACCATCCTTCATGAAACATCCCCCTTTTTCTTCAATTTATTTTTTTAGAATATAATCTACTTCTTCACGATCCCATGCTTGTCCAATTCCTTCTTCTTTTAACTTAAACTTTTGAATACGTTCTGTTGCGGTCTTCGGAAAACACTCCATATATTGGATGTAACGTGGTATCATAAAATATGCCATTCGTTCTTCACACCACTTTATAATTTCTTCATAAGGTATTGACTCTCCATCCTTACAGACAATATATACTTTTACATCTTCTTCTCCTACTTCTGAAGGTACACCTACTGCCGCTGATTCTAACACTTTTGGATGAGCATCTATAATCGTTTCAATTTCCCATGAAGAAATATTTTCTCCTCTTCGTCTAATGCATTGTTTTAAACGATCGCAAAAATAAAAATAACCGGCTTCATCTTCATAGCCACGATCACCTGTATGGAACCATCCATCTTTCATCGCCTCTGCCGTCTTTTCTGGCATTTTATAATAGCCTTCCATTAAAACATTTTTCCTTAATGGGTGAATCATTAATTCACCAATCTCCCCTTTTGGTAAACTCTCTCCTTTTTCATTAACAACTTTTATATCTACATAGGGAAAAGGCTTTCCGATTGAGGAAATACGATTTGCAGCTAATGGGTTCGATACACAAAAACCTGTCGTTTCTGTTAATCCGTATCCTTCAATAATTTGAACACCAAAACGCTCTTCAAACTCTCTCCAAAATTCCTTCGGTGTCGCAGCACACGCTGTTACTCTTGCTGGGTTATTACGATCACTTTCCTTCTCTGGATGTTTACAAAGTATAGGAATCATTGAACCTAATGAATTAAAAATAGTCGCTCCATGAAAGCGAATTTCATCCCAAAATCGCGAAGCACTAAAACGGTTACTCATTGCTGCTGTAGCATTCACATGAAGAGCACCTAATACGGTATGAGCTTGTGCGTTAATATGAAATAACGGTAATGTTGTAAATAATATATCTTCTGATTTGGCATGCACCATCTTTTCAGCAAACGCTTGAGCAGCATTGATATATGCAGCATGACTTAACATAACGCCTTTTGGTAAACCCGTTGTTCCAGATGTATAGAGAATACTATTAATGGTTTTAGAAGAAAAAGAAGAATTTGGTACGTACTGATGATTATGTAGTAGCAATTGCTCTAAACGTATAGTTGAAATTTCTATTCCCTTTTCTTGGTGGATGTCATTCTTTTTTTGTCCTTTTACAATCATTTGAATCGTTTTCGATACAGAAGGAAGACATTCCAATATTTGTTTCATATACTGTTCCTCTAACACGATTGCCTTACAATCTGAATGAGATAATATGTATCGTAATCCTTCCCCTTTTATATGTACATTTAACGGAACAATTGTCGCTTCTAAAGTTGATAATGCAAACCAAATGTCCAAGTATTCAGGAGAATTATTAAGCATGACGCAAACTTTATCTTCTTTCCGAATACCTAATTCATAAAACCCTGCTGCTGTTTTCATAACCCGATTATAAAGTCCTTCGTACGTGATTTTTTCTTGCTCAAATTGTAAATACACTTTGTTGGGTGTTCCTTCAATGCAATTCATTAAAAATTGTGCTAAGTTTTCATTGTTCAATAGAATAGCCCCCTTTATCTAAAAACGTGTACTTTATTTAAAAATTTTGAATAATCAGTATTTATTGTAAGCAAAAAATGTGCCAACCCTTATTTATCAATCTAAACCCTTACATAACAAGATTTTCTATAAAGAAATCCCTATTTATTTTTCGCAAAAATGAGACATAAAGTTGCATAACCTTTCTTATTCATAGATTCGCAAGTTTGCTACACATGTCTCATATTTGCAACAAACAGGGAAACTCGTTCTCTACATTCAGTAAAAAATAAAAAAGCTACTGGATTCAGTAGCTTTTTATAATCTAGCGTAATTAGATGTTCGAGTTCATTTTCACATTTTTTTCATATTTCTCTATCCAAACGAGTTTCTTCATTATCTCAATTTTCCTTTTGTTCTGCTTTTGATTCTACTTCCATACTTAATCCGGGATGTGTCCGAAGCTTACTACTAATATCTCTTAAGTTCTTAGTTTGTCCTCCTGTTTTATATCCCTTAATAAAACTTTACACTTATTAGACGATTAAAAGGAGGATAAGGTTCATTTTTTTTCTAATTTTTTGGAAAATCACTCATATTTACATTCACATTTTTTATCAAAAATCAGTTGTATATTTCTAAAAAAACAAATGAACCATCTTACATATTTCTTCTATCAAATCTCTTATATTCAATTGTTTAATTGAATATCTAATAAAAAAACAGCCTTTCTTTTCCAGAGAAAGACTGTTTTTTTGATCAAAATTTACGTATTTGCTAAATACGAATTACTCAATAAGTTGTACTTTTCTAGCTTTCTATATAAACTAGCTCGGTGTATTCCTAACATTTTAGCTGCTTCTTGTTTATTCCCTAATACTTTTTGTAACGCTTTAATAATCGCTCGCTTTTCCGCTGCTTCTACTTCTTCCTGCAGTGAGAGAACCACAGGGTCTTTTTTTTCTTCTTCCCTTTCCACTCTTACATAAACAGGTAAATGCTGCGTTTGTATCGTGTTTTCTTCCAAAACATTGATAGACCGCTCCAATATATTTTCTAATTCTCTAATATTCCCTGGCCAATTATATTCCATAAATATAGACATCACCTTTTCATCAACTGAAGGTATGCCACCTCCAAATTCCAGATTGAGTTTTTGAATTAAAAAATTTTTAAGCGGCATGATATCTTCTTTTCTTTCTCTCAATGGTGGAATCTCTAACATAAACACATTTAGTCTATAATATAAATCTTCTCGAAACTTCCCTTGCCGTACCATTTCTCTTAAGTCTTGATTCGTTGCTGCAATAAATCGAACGTCAAGCTTCGTTACTTTTGCTCCACCAACTCTTTCAAATTCTTTCTCCTGTAAAACACGTAGTAATTTTGCTTGCATATCAAATGGCATTTCTCCAATTTCATCTAAAAACAATGTTCCATGTTGCGCTAACTCAAACTTCCCTTGTCTTCCTCCTTTTTTCGCTCCAGTAAATGATCCTTCTTCATATCCAAATAGTTCTGCTTCAAATAGCTCTCTAGGGATTGCAGCACAATTTAATCGAATCAGTGGTCCTTCAGCACGAGGACTAGCAAGATGGATTGCATGTGCAAATAATTCTTTCCCTGTTCCCGTTTCTCCTTTTATTAAAATCGTTGAATTACTTTGCGCTGCTTTCTTAGCATTCTTCTTCACTTCTTGTATTTTCTTACTATTTCCTATAATGCTTTGAAAAGAATATTTGGCACCTTGAATACGTTTTAGTTCTTTTTGATAATAGGCAAGCTTTGACTCAATCGCCTGAATTTGCGTCACCAACACTTTTAACTCCCGAACATCACGAAACATAATTTTCCCAACTGCCCCTATCGTCCTTCCTTCTTTCATAATTGGAATTCGCGTTGCGATCACATTTCTATCTCCTACTCGTTGTATATGTCCAACTTCCGCTTCACCAGTCTGCGTTACAATATGCATTCGTGTATTCTCAACCACCTCAGTACAATGCTTTCCAATTGCGGAATCAAGATTATCGATTCCTAATAAATTTGCGTAAGAACGACTCAAGAAATTGATGTTTCCTTTTTCATCAACACCTAAAATACATTCTGATAATAAATTTAATGCATCCTCATACTTTTCAAGCGTTTCTTTTAAATGTTCTATCGAGTTCTCTTCATTTGTTACATTTTGAAACATTAGTAACAATCCGATTATTTCTTTGTTCTCATATATTGGTGTTTTCATTATCGCAAACTTTTTCTCTTGTACATTGCACTCGAAACTTTCTTGAGATTTCTCCTGCCAAAACACTTGTAAAGTCGGCATTATTGTTAAAATTGAACACCCCGTGATAGTAGCTCGTTGCATATTCAATAACTTACATGCAGCCTCATTACAGTAAAGAACGATTCCTGCTTTATTCATAATCAATATTTCATTATGAATAGCTTCAAGAACCGCATGACTAAACTGTATTTCTCCTTTTTGATTCCTCTTCATTTCTAGATAGCCCCTCTCCAACGTGACGAATCTTTATATATTCTTTAACTACTTTTATACGATTCTATTTTGAAATCCCCTCTATTTTTCAGACACACCAAAAGAAGTCCACTTTACTAGCAGACTTCTTTTGGTGTGTTATTACTATTCTTTTATAGAAGATGTTCAAAAAGTCCGGTAAAGATAGCTGCCCTATTTCTTCGTTACGTCGCCAGTCCGGTACTCATGTGGTTCCATACACTCCGTATCCTCCTGGCTTCCGCGCCTCGAACTGCTCGGCTCTCTTTATCCTCCTTTTTGAACACGTACTTATAATGGTAAATCTCTCTTTTTAAACAACACAATCGCTGTAGTGAAGATGCAAAGTGCCCCGCATACTAATCCGATGCTTACTGGCCATATATTATATGTTCCTGCGACAATTTCTTCTGGACGAAACAATGTAAATAATGATATATTTCTCATCCATTCTAGCTTATCACTTAATTTCCCCACCATATCTAATAAATAAAATAGAATCGTAACACTAGCAGAAATGCTGAGTGCTTTTCTTTCATCATTACATACACACGAAAACAAGAAAGAATAGGCACTAACAACAAGGAACACGAGACCACCGACTAGATTCATTTTGAAAAATAATTCTTGGTTTAAATTGTTGTCTTTCAAAAACCAATCTGCTCCCAGTACGCCCGCCCCATACGTAGCAAGAACAATAATTACTAAACCAATAACGAGAACACTCCCTTGTGTAATCGCAATTCTTACTCTCGATACAGGTGTTGCTAATAAGTAAGCCATAGCACCTTTATCAACATGACGAGCTATTAAGCGCGTCGCAACTGTCACACTAAAAATTGTCAATATGATAATAAATAACATTCCGTAATATTTACCGGCTAAAAAATCATTTACATTTTGAATTGGATTTTCCATACCCGCAATCTTTTTTAAGCTGTCTGGCATAGCAGCCATCATTTCATTTAATCCTTTTGCGGATACGAGTGATGGAAATACCCATATTAATAGCCATAAATAAAGAGCTGAGCCAATTGAATAACTCCATATATTTTTTTGATTTTCTTTGAAGCTAGCGAAAAACAGCTGTTTATTCATGCTTAGCACCTTCTTTCGCGTCATAATAATGCATAAATAAATGTTCTAAATCCATCGCTCTCGTTTGCAGAGCCGTAACATGGTATTGTGCGAGTGTTTGTAATACGGTTTGATAATTACCTTGGACAATAATCGAAGCTGTATTTCCTTTCACATTTTCAAATTGTAGATTTGTCTTTTGTAAAGCGATGATTTCCTCTTGTGAGGATAATGTTACATCCATGACTTGTCTTCTCATCCCTTGTAAATCATGAACATTTTCAACTGTTACGAGACGTCCATCTTTAATGATGGCTACGCGATCACACGTCCGCTCAATTTCTGTAAAAATATGAGATGACATGAAAATCGTTTTTCCTTTTTGTTTTTCTTCGAGTATTAGATCTATGAAAAGCTGCTGCATAAGTGGATCTAAGCCAGATGTTGGTTCATCTAAAATCAACACTTCGGGATCATGCATAAATGCGGCAACAATTCCTACCTTCTGTTTCATCCCTTTCGACATTTTCCGAATTGGTGTTTTCACATCAAATTGGAGTCGTTCAATCAGCTCATCTCGGCGACTCGTCTGCTTCAATCCACGCATTCCTTGCATAAGTTTTAACAATTCTAATCCGTTCATTCCGTCTATAAAAGAAATTTCACCTGGTAAATAACCGACTTCTCTTTGAATTTTCGCTGCTTCATTCCAGCAATCCAATCCAAAGATTGTCGCATGACCAGCAGTAGGTTGTATAAATCCCATTAAGTTACGAATCGTTGTTGATTTCCCAGCCCCGTTCGGTCCTAAGTAACCGAATACTTCCCCTTCTTTCACTTGAAATGAAATATCAAATAAACCTTTCCCATTTGAAAATTGTTTCGTTACATTTTGAACTAAAATCATTATCCCACCTCATTTTTTGAAATATTATATGTTCTATATTTCAAAAATATTGTACTCCTCTTTTTTAACAGAAGCAATACTTTTTGAAATATATATACGCCTAAATTTCAAATTTATTGTCTTCATTCTTTTTTTCTTGTATATTTTAAGTGAGGTGATCGAAGTGAACGGTTTTGAAAAAGTAAAAGAAAAGAAAAAGCGTGCCATTAAAGATGCTGCATTATTATTATTTTCGGAACGTGGATTTAATGAAGTAAAAATAGAGGATATTGCCAAGGAAGCAAAAGTATCGCAAGTTACCATTTATAATCATTTCGGTAGTAAAGATGCTCTTTTTAGGGAGCTTATTCAAGAATTTACGAAAACTGAATTTCAATTTTACCAAGAGATAGCAGCTGAAAACATGCCATTCCAAGACATGATGAATAAAATGATACTACGAAAGATGGAAAGTGGGAGTTTATTTCATCCTGAAATGCTATTACAAGCAACTCAAAAAGATTCCGAGCTTCGTGAATTTCTATATCGTTATCAAAGCGAAATAGTCATCCCTTGGTTTTTTGGAATATTAGAAAATGCACAGCGTAAAAATGAAATTAACCCAAACCTTTCAAAGGAAATGATGCTATTATACATTCAAATGTTTAGTAAGTTAGGTGAAGAACACGGTGTCCAGCTCTTAGAAGGGAATCGAGAAGAACATATAAAAGATATTGTCACGATGTTTTTTTATGGGCTTTCTAATCCAGAACATATAAATCACAAAAATAAATAAAAAGACACGAAATCGTGTCTTTTTTATAATGAAATTACTTTACCTTTTTCACTACTTTCAATAGCAGCTTGAATAATACGGATAACTTGTAAGCCTTCTTCAGCTGTTACTGGAGGTTGTACTCCATTTAATATACTATCTTTCATTTCTTTGTAATACATTTCATAGCATCCCACTTCTGTAGGAATATGTATTACTTCTTCTTCAGTCTCTAACATAGCATAATTGTTCTCACTATCTTCTCCGTAGCCTGTATCACCGGGTTTTTTACCAGCTTTTAATTGCTCTTCCTGTGAATCCATACCGTATTTTACAATCGAACCTTTATCCCCATGAACATTGAAATGAGGACCTGCATGTTTTACATAACTACTACTATGCAAAATGACACGTTTCACATCATAATGAAGTACAACGTGGAAATAATCATCCGTTTCTGCTCCAGGCCGTTGTTTCACTACATCCGCACTGACAGCATCTGGCTTGCCGAATAAATGAAGTGCTTGGTCAATTAAGTGTGATCCTAAATCATATAAAATACCAGACCCCGGTAAGTTCTTTTCTCGCCAACGATCACGGACATGAGGACGAAAGCGATCAAAATGTGCTTCATATGTATACACATTTCCAATTTGTTTTTCTCCAATTAATTTCTTTATTGTTAAGAAATCATTATCAAAACGGCGATTATGATACACACTAACAATTACATCATGTTCTTTTGCCAGTGTAATGAGTTCTTCTCCTTCTCTAGTTGAAACAACAAATGGTTTTTCCACAACAACATGTTTGCCATGTAAGATAGCCTCTTTTACATACGAAAAATGCGTTGTATTTGGTGAAGTAATCACAACAAGATCAATATCATCTCGTTTTACTAATTCTTCAATCGTGCCAACAACTTGCACAGTTGGTAATGCCTGTTTCACTATTTCTTCTTTCGAAGATACGATTGCACGAATATCATAGTCACCTATCGTTTGTAATAATGGGATGTGAAATGTTGTACTAGAAAATCCATATCCAACAATCCCTACGCCTATTTTTTTCATATATTCCTCCATCTTTGAGAACGATTTCATAATTATTATAGCAAGTTTTATTTCATTGGTATAACTTTTTGCCCATAAAGTGAAACTTTAATCAGTGGGGTTTTCTTCATCCCCCACTGATTATTAGTCCTCACCAATCGGGCCTTTATGGGCAGTTTATCCCCCGCCTATCTTCTTTGGTTTCCTTAGAATCTTGAGGTGGGGGTATTACTGCCCATTAATACGGGATAAACGAATTTAGAAAGCAAAGGACGTAATTGTATGAATCACATATTCATTTCATTTTTTATAACGCTGGGAGCATTGTTAATCCATCCGCCCTCTTGTGTCGCGGCAGAACAGAAAACATTAGAAGTAGATTCTAGAGAACTTCAACTGCAAGATTTATTAATGGTCTATTTAAATCAAACAATTAATCACGATATACAACATTACTACTCTAAATACATGGTTAAAAACGTATCCGTATATCCATATCAAGTTCATTTCGTAAAAATCGAGCGATTAAACGGATTTAGAGGGTTTGACTTCAAAGTTGTAATGGATGTATCACCTGTTGTTGGTCCACATATATCAGTTGGTGAGGATAGATTGACATATGAAATATCCTTTTTAACTCCTGAAAAAGCAAAACTATTAAAATTCGAGCATTTAAAAACGTATCCACTTCCAAATCAGTGGAGAAAAGCTATTAAAAATCCGCTTTAAATATTTCACTCCTTCTATGTTAATTGGATTACATTTTCGAAATCACACTCTATTTCATTTTCATCTATAAAAAAGAGAAAAGCATGCCCCTATGGATCATGCCTTTCTCTAATAAGACGGAATATATTTAATATGAATTAACGATTCATTCTATTCGTTTCTTCGTCCACGACTCAACCACTTCACCAGCATCGCTTACATCTAACACTAAACTACCGTTACTGTAGCGATCTTTATTACGAAACGCCTTCGGATCGATTTCTTCAACAACGTGTTTCTCTGTTCGCATATAAACAAGTTCATCATCGCGAACAATTTCAACACCGACAATGCGGTATGGATTACGTTTTAACTCTTTAAAGATAACAAGACCGCGTTTGGCCCTCGTTGATTTTTCGACTTCCGAAGCTTTAATTCGTTTCACAGCACCTCGCTGCGTCACAAGAAGAAGCTGATCTTTTTCACCGTTTAGTGGGCGACCACTGGCAACATAGTCATCCTCTTTTAAGTTAATTCCTTTTACTCCAGCAGCCCTAACACCAACTGGACTCACTTCTTCTTCATTGAAAATAAGAGCATATGCTCCGTGCGTTGCAAGCAGAATATCTTGCGTTCCATCCGTTACAAATATATCAACAACTTCATCATCTTTTTTCAGGTTCACAGCAACAAATGCCCTTGAATAACGCTGTACTTTATATTGATTTAATTCAGTTTTCTTAATCATACCATTGCGCGTTACAAACACAATAAATCGATTTTCTTCTTCAAAATTTGGAACAACCGTTGCCCAAATTAGCGTTTCATCTCGGTCAAGTGAGACAATATTGGCAACATGCTGACCTAAATCTTTCCAACGAATATCTGGCATTTCGTATACCGGGAGATAAATATAGTTTCCTTTACTCGTAAATAAAAGAATTGTCGCTGTTGTATTTGTATCGAAGCGTTCGAGTAAGATGTCGCCCTCTTTCATACCGAAGTCTTTTCCGTTCGATGCATTATGCGAGCGCCACCCTGTTCGCTTTACATATCCCTCTTTCGTTACAGTAACAATGACATCTTCATGTGGAATCATCACTTCCACATCGATTTTAATTTCTTCAATTTCTTCTTCAATTACAGCACGACGATTATCACTATACGTTTTCTTTACTCTCTTTAAGTCCGATTTAATAACTTGAAGAAGTCTTTTCTCACTTTGTAAAATCGCTTGTAATTCTGTAATTTTCGTTTGTAGCTCTTCAGCCTCTTTTTCTAACGCTGTAATATCTGTATTTGTTAAACGGTACAATTGCAGTGATACAATTGCTTCCGATTGTGCTTCTGTAAAGGAGAATCTTGCACTTAAATTATTTTTCGCATCACGTTTATCTTTAGAAGCACGAATTGTTTCAATGACTTTATCTAAGATTGATAAAGCTTTCATCAAACCTTCCACAATATGCTGACGATTTTCCGCTTTTCGCAATTCATATTGCGAACGACGTGTTACAACTTCTTTTTGATGCCCAATATAAGCATCTAAAATCTTTGGTAACGTCATTAATACAGGACGGCGATTATGAATTGCTACCATATTGAAGTTATATGGTATTTGTAAATCTGTGTTTTTATATAAGTAATTTAAAATACCTTCTGCATTTGCATCTTTTTTCAATTCGACAACAATACGGAGACCTGTACGATCCGTTTCATCACGAACTTCAGCAATTCCATCTAGCTTTTTATCTAAACGTAGCTCATCCATTTTCTTTACAAGGTTTGCTTTGTTTACTTCGTAAGGAATTTCTGTAATTACGATTTGCTGCTTCCCACCACGAATCGTCTCAACTTCCGCTTTTCCGCGGATGATGATTTTTCCTTTTCCTGTTTCATACGCCTTTTTAATCCCATCAAGACCTTGGATAATCCCCCCTGTCGGGAAATCTGGTCCTTTAATAAGGGTTAACAAATCGTCTACAGTACTGTTTGGTTTATCAATTCGCAGTATTGTTGCATCGATAACTTCTCCAAGGTGATGTGGTGGAATTTCAGTTGCATAACCAGCTGAAATTCCCGTAGATCCGTTCACTAACAAGTTAGGGAACATCGCTGGTAATACGACTGGCTCTTCACTTGTATCATCAAAGTTTGAAACAAATTCTACTGTTTCTTTATCAAGATCACGCAACAATTCAGAAGCAATAGGAGATAAACGCGCTTCCGTATAACGCATTGCCGCTGCTGGATCGCCATCGACACTACCATTATTCCCGTGCATTTCAACTAATACGTTACGTACTTTCCAATCTTGACTTAAACGTACCATCGCTTCATATACAGAAGAATCACCGTGCGGATGATAGTTACCAATTACGTTACCAACTGTTTTGGCTGATTTACGAAACGGTTTATCATTTATGTTTCCTTCTACATACATAGAATATAAAATACGACGTTGTACCGGTTTTAAACCATCGCGTGCATCTGGAAGCGCACGGTCTTGAATAATATATTTACTGTAACGTGCAAAGCGGTCACCAAGCACGTCTTCAAGTGGGAGGTCATGAAACTTCTCTGCTTGCATGTTATTCCACCTCCGTTGTTGAAATCATTTCATTTTCTAAAATATTACCTTCTTCTTGCATACCAAACTGAACATTACGCTCAATCCATTTACGACGAGGCTCTACTTTATCCCCCATCAATGTAGCAACCCGGCGATCTGCTCGTGAAGCATCATCAATTTTAACGCGAATTAACGTGCGCGTCTCTGGGTTCATCGTTGTTTCCCATAATTGGTCCGCATTCATTTCACCAAGACCTTTATAACGCTGCAGTATATAACCTTTTCCGACCTTTTTCGTGACACCATCTAGCTCTTCATCAGACCAAGCGTATTCAATGACTTCGCTTTTTCCCTTTCCTTTACTTACTTTATATAAAGGAGGAAGTGCAATAAATACTTTACCTGCCTCAATTAGCGGCTTCATATAACGATAGAAGAACGTTAGCAACAGTACTTGAATATGCGCACCATCTGTATCAGCATCGGTCATAATCACGACTTTATCATAGTTAATATCCTCTACAGAAAAGTCCGTTCCAACACCGCCACCAATTGCATAAATAATCGTATTGATTTCTTCGTTTTTAAAGATATCCGCCAGCTTTGCCTTTTCCGTGTTAATTACTTTACCACGCAGAGGCAATACTGCTTGAAAACGACGATCTCGTCCTTGTTTTGCAGAACCACCAGCAGAGTCACCTTCGACTAAATACAATTCGTTCTTTTGTGGATTACGAGATTGTGCAGGAGTTAACTTCCCGCTCAATGTTCCTTCCGAACGTTTTTTCTTTTTACCAGTTCGTGCTTCTTCTCTTGCTTTACGTGCCGCCTCTCGTGCTTGTGCAGCTTTTATTGCCTTTTTCACAAGAAGTGTTGCTACATCAGGATTCTCTTCTAAAAAGTAAGCTAAGTGCTCCGAAACAACAGCATCGACAGCTGAACGACCTTCACTTGTACCGAGTTTCCCCTTTGTTTGCCCTTCGAATTGTAGTACATCCTCTGGAACACGAACAGAAACAATTGCAGCTAACCCTTCACGGATGTCTGTACCTTCTAAATTTTTATCTTTTTCTTTTAGCATGGAAACTTTACGAGCATATTCATTAAAAACACGCGTCATAGCTGTTTTGAATCCAGCTTCATGTGTCCCACCATCTTTCGTACGTACATTGTTAACGAATGAAAGAATATTTTCTGAATACGCATCGTTAAATTGAAATGCAAGCTCTGCTTCAATTCCATTTTGTTCACCAGCAAAGTACACGACTGGATGAATAGAGTCTTTTTCTTCATTTAAGTAAGAAACAAACGCTTCAATTCCTGTTTCATAATGAAAAACATCTTCTAAATCATTACGTTCATCTGTTAAAACAATTTTCATCCCTTTTAACAGAAATGCCGATTCACGCAATCTCTCACATAGCGTTTCATAATTGTAATTTATTGTACTGAAAATAGATGGATCTGGTTTAAAATGAATTGTTGTTCCGACTTGTTTCGTTTTCCCAATTTTCTCTAATGTTGTTACAGGAATACCACCATTTTCAAAACGTTGTTCATATATATTTCCATCACGTTTGATAGTTACAATTAGCCATTCTGATAAAGCATTTACAACAGAGGCACCAACACCATGCAAGCCACCACTTGTTTTATAACCGCCTTGTCCAAACTTACCACCTGCATGGAGTATTGTTAAGATTACTTCAGGAGTTGGTTTCCCAAGCTTATGCATTCCCGTAGGCATCCCACGCCCTTTATCAATGACACTAATACTATTATCTTTATGTATTACGACAGAAATTTCGTCGCCAAATCCCGCTAATGCTTCATCAACGGAGTTATCTACTATTTCGTATACTAAATGATGCAATCCACGGCTGTCCGTGCTCCCGATATACATACCCGGGCGTTTCCGAACGGCTTCAAGACCTTCAAGCACTTGAATTGCATCTTCATTATATTGAAACTGATGCTTCGCCAAACTCCTTGCCCCTTTCAAAATCAAAATAAGAACATATGTTTCTATTATAGAATAACGCCTTACCCTTACTTTTGGCAAGTCGTGTTATGTCTTTTATATACCATTTTCATAAGAAAAATCCTTGTTTTTTCACAAGGATTCCTTTAGGCTACTATTTCAGAAAAATAATCGTTTGTCAACGAAAAATGGATATGTATTCCAAAACTACATATACCACCCTTTTATAATTATCCAAATGACAATCACCCAAAATGGAATGACGAGTAGTAATCCCAAAAAACAACCTTTAAAAAACTTCATGATGAACACCTCGTTCATCTGCCCATGTACCATGTAACCTAGGGATGAATCGACCTTTCATTTACAAAATCTATTTGCCTTATTTCGTCATCACATGTTCAACTTTAATACAACGATCCATAATAATAGTATAGCCCTTTTCCTTTAAAAAGCGATATGTTTCTTCATCCTGTACTCCTAATTGTGCCCAAAAAACATCCGCATCAATCTCTACAAATTCTTTTGCAACATCCATTAAAAATTCAGAACGACGGAACACATTTACGATGTCCACATGTTCCCCAATGCCTGTTAATGACGGGACTGCTTTTTCACCCAGTACTTCATCTATTGTTGGGTTAACTGGAATAATGCGATATCCTGCATCTTGCATGGCCTTTGAAACCATATATGAGGTACGTTCTGGATTGTTAGATAATCCAACAACCGCAATTGTTTTGCTATTTTTCAATACATCTCCAATTTCCGTACGAGTTGGGTTTTCAATTGTCATATAAAATCCCTCCTATCCTTTTAGTATAGCCGATAAAGAAAGTCTCTTTCAATACGAAAGAGACTTTCTTTATTAATTCGTAGCAGCCGAGTTATCTGCTAGTGTAGCTGTTTTCGTCATTTTTTCACCATTACGATAGAATGTAACTTCAATTTTGTCTCCTACTTTTTTCTTCTCATACAAGTATTTACGGAATTGAAGTGCATTATCAGTTTTCTGACCATCTAATGCTATAACAATATCATATTGCGCTAATCCTGCTTTTTCAGCAGGTGAAGCTGTAAAAATCTTACTTAATATAACACCATTTGTTACATCTTTTGGTAACTTTAATTGATCTAATGCATATGGTTGTACCTCTTCAAGAGATGCTACTGCTACACCCATTGCTGGACGTTTTACTGTTCCATCCTTTTCAAGAGATTCAATGACTGGTTTTGCTACATTAATTGGGATAGCAAATCCAATCCCTTCTACTTCCTGCTGTGCGATCTTGCTAGAGTTGATTCCGATAACTTCACCATTTTGATTGAATAATGCTCCCCCACTATTACCAGGGTTGATTGCTGCATCTGTTTGAATAACTTGTGCTTGCCAATCTGCACGTTTGTCACCATTGATGTCAACTGGAATTTCACGTTCTTTACTACTAATAATCCCTTCGGTTACACTGCCATCGAAGCCTAGCGGATTACCAATCGCAATTGCTGATTCACCAGCGCGAATTTTACTTGAATCACCAAGAGTTGCCACTTTTGTTATATTTGAACCATCAATCTCTACAACAGCTAAATCTAACCAAGGGTCTTTTCCAACTAATTTTGCGTCGACCGTTTTTCCATTACTTAGTTTTACCGCTAGTTTATTCGCACCGTCCACAACATGATTATTTGTTACAATCAGAGCTTTATTCCCAACTTTTTTATAAATTACACCAGATCCTGATCCAGCCTCTGCTTCTTGCCCCGCTGGCTGCATGGCAAATGGATCAATATTTTGTTGCATATTGATTACACCAACAACAACATCTTTCGCTCCTTCAATCATACCAGGTAGATCTGTTTCATTTTTTGCTTTATTCACAACAGGAACCGCCGTTCCCTCTACTTTTGAATTAGAAGATAATGGCGATGAAACAGCTGTTCCATTTCCATTTGTCCATGGCATATATGGTGCTGCGAAACTAATTGTAACAGCCCCGATCACAGCTCCAACTAAACCAGTGAAAAAATAACCTTTTTTATTGCCTGATTTTCTTACTTCTCTCATTTCTCTATGCTCTTCATTCATATTTGGTCCATCATAATAGCCCATCATTTATTTCCCCTCTCTGCTAAATTCGTATTTTCAGTATAGTCACTGTTTGTGTCCTTCTTGTGAACTCATCGTGAAATCCGATTAAAAAAATACTTCTATACGTATTGTAGACAAAAAATAAGTAAATTGTACATATTTGCGCATACAAAAGAGAGCGTCATATACTATGATTTTTATCCCGTATTAACGGACAGTAAGACCCCCACCTCAAAATTCAAAGAGAAACAAAAGAAGATAGGTGGGAGATAACTGCCCGTAAAAGCCCGATTGGTGAGGGCTAATGATCAATGGGAGATGAAGAAAAACCCCACTGATAAAAGTTTCACTTTATTTGACTCATGTTAAATACAAGTACTACTCCTCAAACTTATACCCAACACGAATGACAGTTCCAATATGTTTTGCTTTGTCACCTAGTTTATTTCGCAATTTTTTTATATGTGTATCTACCGTACGATCATCACCATAATAATCATATCCCCACAATTGGTCTAATAAATGTTGACGAGACAACACAATTCCTTTATTCTCCATTAAATAAACAAGAAGTTCGAATTCTTTATGTGTTAATATGATTTCTTCTTCATTAACAGTTACTGTACGTGAAAGACGATTCACATCAATTCCAGCCATAGAGAGTACATGTTCTTCCGCCACGCCAACTGCTCCATCTGCACGCTTCAATAAAGTTTTCGCACGAGCTACCAACACTTTTGGACTAAATGGTTTTGTTACATATTCATCGGCCCCGAGTTCAAATCCTAACAATGTATCATCTTCATCGGAACGTGCTGTAAGCATAATGATGGGTACCGCAGATTCTTTCCGAATACGACGGCAAACAGACCAACCATCGATTTCCGGTAACATTATATCTAGCATAATTAAATCAATCGTATGTTCAGCAAATAGTTCTAGCGCTTGTTTTCCATCTTCCGCCTCGATAACTTCAAAGCCTTCATTGCGAAAATAATCGCTAACAATTTCTCGCAACCTTCTTTCATCTTCAACAAGTAATACCGTTTTATTCATCTGACCTATCCCGCCTTTTTACTCTTTCAATCGAATAATACGTTGATTGGAGCTTCCGCGAAATGGAAGTGTTAAATCTCTTTTTTCGAGTTCAAATCTTCCATCGACCAAAATATCCCCATAGTGTAACAACTCTATCATATCATTATTTCGCGAATTCTGTATCTCTTCTAACGTATAACCTGTGTAAATCCATAAATTTTTTTTCAAATCTTTTACAGCTTTTGCTACCTCTTTCACTTCGGCAGCTTGAAAAAACGGATCTCCACCTGAAAATGTTACATCAGTAAGCGGATTTTTTGCAATTTCTTTTATAATTTCTTCTGCGGTCATTTCGGTACCGTTACAAAGATTCCACGACTTTGGATTATGACAGCCAAAACAATGATGCGGACAGCCCGCAAAAAACACGACTGTCCGCAACCCTTCCCCATCTACAACACTATCATGAATAATATTCATTACTCTCATTTATGTTTCACCCGATCTGCTTCTTCACTACGCTTCGCACTGTTCCATTTCGACATGTCCCCGACAAGGTATCCAGTAATGCGGCGGATTCTTTCAATATGATGTTCATCCTCATTCCCGCAGCTTGGGCATCCATTCTCAATCACTCCATTATAGCCACAGCATTTACAGCGATCCACCGGGTGATTGATGGAACCATATCCAACCCCAAATTGTGCCATTGCCTGCACAATTTGCTTTAATGCTTTTTGATTATGAACGGCCGCTCCGTCCAATTCAATATACGTGATATGCCCGCCGTTACATAGCGCATGAAACGGTCCTTCTAAACGAATTTTATCAATCGCTTGAATCGAATAATACACCGGAATATGAAATGAGTTTGTATAATAATTATGATTCGTTACACCTGTAATCGTTCCAAACTCAGTGCGATCTTGTTTAATAAACTTCCCTGATAACCCTTCTGCAGGAGTTGCGATTAACGAGAAATTCAGCTGATGATATTCCGTTGCCTGATCCATTTTCTTTCTCATACATGTAACGATTTCATACCCAAGTTTCCATGACTCTTCATCTTCCCCATGATGTTTTCCTGTTAGCGCAACTAAACATTCCGCCAGGCCAATAAAGCCGATACTTAACGTACCTTGTTTTAAAATTTCAGCAACAGAATCTTCTGGTTCAAGCTTTTCACCACCGCGCCATACTCCTTGTGAATATAAAAACTGAAAATCTCTTGCTCTTTTTGTGGACTGATAAGCAAATCTTTCTAATAGTTGACGAATGCCAAGGTCCATATAATAATTCAGCGCTTCAAAAAAGGCTTCTTTTGATCCACTTATTAATGCCAATTTTACTAGGTTAATGGATGTAAACGATAAATTCCCTCTTCCAATTGCTGTCTCTTCCCCATGAATATTAGACATAACACGAGTACGACAGCCCATATAACACACTTCAGTTTCAGGACGACCATCGTAATGCACCGCATTAAATGGTGCATCTAAGAATGAGAAATTCGGGAACAATCGTTTCGCTGTCGTTTCTAATGCCAGTTCAAACAAATCATAATTCGGATCACTTTCTGCAAAGTTTACACCTTTTTTCAATTTAAAGATTTGAATCGGAAAGATTGGTGTTTCTCCTTTTCCTAATCCAGCTTGGGTTGCTCTTAACAATTGTTTGATTAATAATCTTCCTTCTTTTGATGTATCCGTTCCGTAGTTAATGGAAATAAACGGTACTTGTCCACCACCACGGCTATGCATACTATTTGAGTTATGAATAAATGCTTCGCAAGCTTGATACGTATCGTTTTCCGTCTCTCTCCACGCAAACTCTTCTACTTGCTCGGCTGTTAATGGGTACGTCGCTAAACGTTTTTTATTTCTTTCAAACGTTTTTCTCACATAAGGTGCTAACTCCATATCAAACAGTGCAAAGGATTGGCCGCCGTGCTGCATATTTTGGTTTGCTTGAAAAATAATAGAAGAAAGCGCTAGTGCACTTTTGATATCTTGTGGCTGTCGCATATGTCCATGACCAGTATGAAACCCTTTTTCTAACATTTGTGCTAACGGGATTTGCGAACACGTTGTCGTACCCGTTGCATAAAAATCTAAATCGTGCGGATATAAAATATTTTGATCTATCGCTTTTTTCACTTGTTCAGAAAGTAAATGTTCTATCGCATAATATTTTGCACTCTCAGATGCAAATGTCCCCATCATTCCCATTGGAGACCGACCGTCAACGTTTGCATTTTCTTGCATTAAATCTTGTTCATTCGCATGAACGATTTTTTCAAAAATCTCCATTAGATTCTCTTCACGGTCACTATTTTCTGTCATTACTTGATTCATTTCCTAACCTCCAACAACATCTTGTTAATCCAATAACGAAATGATACAACATATAGTTTGAATGAATCTGTGAAAAATGTAACATTCTTGTGAAATTTTTTTTAAGAAACTTTGAACATTTCATTTTTAAAAAAGAAATGTTCTCTTTATAAATGTGTGGTACAATATGTAGGAAAAACTCTTTTTACCCTTTATCAACACATTTGAATAAAGGAGACTGAACTTATGCTTATTACATATCTTTTATTTATCGTTGCTTATTTGCTCGGCTCGATTCCATTTGCACTTGTTGTTGGGAAAATTGGTTACGGAATCGATATTCGCGAGCACGGTAGCGGAAATTTAGGAGGAACGAATACATTTCGGACGTTAGGAAAAAAAGCGGGCTTCATCGTTACAATTGCTGATATTTTAAAAGGAACGCTAGCAACGGCTTTGCCGTTAATTTTCGTTTTAGATATCCATCCTCTTTGGTTCGGATTAGCAGCAGTACTTGGACATGTGTATCCAATTTTCGCAAAGTTCCGCGGCGGAAAAGCAGTTGCTACGTCTGCTGGTGTACTATTGTGCTATGCTCCAATTCTCTTTGTGATATTAGCCATTGTCTTTTTCACCCTGCTATTTACGACGAGATACGTTTCACTTTCTTCTATGGTAACAGCTGTCATTGCTGTTATTGCAGCAATTATTACCGGGGATAAAATCTTCATTGTTGCGATGTGTTTATTAGCTGGTATGGTTATTTATAGACATCGTGCCAATATCGGACGAATTATAAATAAAACTGAACCAAAAGCAAATTTAACAAAGAAACAAAAGTAAGGTTATGACCCACATAACGCAAAAAGAAAACGCAAAGCATATAAATGGCGTCTTTTTGCGTTATTTTTTATACTAAAGAAAAAGCGATATAGCTTGGAGGAACCTTACATGAATATTTCCATATCAAAAGAAGCAGTAAACTGGTATAAAGATGAACTAAAATTACAATCCGGCGACGCGCTTCGCTTTTTCGTACAATATGGCGGCTGTAGTACCGTACAAAAAGGACTTTCCCTAGGAATTCGCAAAGATGATCCAGCTCATCCAGCTGCCCAAATCCAAGAAGAAGGTATTTCATTTTTTGTTGAAGGCGATGATGAGTGGTTCTTCGATGGTCACAACTTATCAGTTATATTTAACGATGGTGATGACTTCCCTCAATTCCATTATGAAAAATAAAAAACGTGGCTTATGCCACGCTTTTTTTATTGCTTCTTAATTTTTTCATATGTCGCATACCACTCTGGATATAATTTTTTTAGTGATACTGGACGAAGCCCTTCTCTTTTTGCACAAATATTTGTTGTAGATGCTGTAATGCAAAGATCTCCATCTCCGTTATAAATCTCATATCCATATACAACACGCAGTGGGCTAACAGAATCTACCCATGTTTTCACAATTGCTTTCTCTCCATAACGCATTGCTTTACGATATGTAATTTGTAAATCTAGAACCGGTGAAACAATTCCGTCTTTCTCCATTTCAATATAAGAAAATCCTAATTCTCGAATAAATTTTGTACGCCCTAATTCAAGCCATACTAAATAATTCGCATGATAAACGACACCCATCTGGTCTGTTTCCGCATAGCGGATATCAATTTCGTGTTCTGCTACAAACATATTACTATCTCCTTCTCGTTCATGTTTCCTCGCATATATTTAATCATAATACAGAGAAATCAAAAATAAAATAGAAACGATGGATCTTTTTACTGAAAGGAGCGAGTATATGCTTCAAATCATAACTGTTCGCAGCGGAGATAGCGTCTACAGCTTAGCCTCTAAGTATGGTACAACACCTGAAATAATTGTAAAGGATAATGGATTAAATCCAGCGGAAACACTCGTTGTCGGTCAGGCGTTAATCGTGAATACGAAAGGAAACAATTACTACGTTCAACCGGGTGATAGTCTGTATCGAATTTCTCAAACATATAACGTTCCTTTTGCTAGCTTGGCAAAAGTAAACAACTTATCATTAAAATCACTCCTTCATGTCGGTCAACAACTATATGTACCAAAAGGAACAAAACAAACGATAGAATCCATTGCCTATTTACAACCTTCTACTATTCCAATTAAAGAAAGCTTAGTCAACTCTACAAAGGCAATTAATCCTTTTTTAACATATTTAGCCTACTTTAGCTTTGAACCACAGCGAGATGGAACATTGAAAGAACCGACAGACACTGCAAAAATCGCTGGAATCGCCGCTCAAGATCAAACTATTCCAATGCTCGTCATTACAAACATTGAAAATGGAAATTTCAGCACAGAGTTAGCCTCTATTTTTTTACGAAGTCCTACCATTCAACATAAATTTATTACCAACATTCTGCAGACCGCGGAAAAATATGGTATGCATGATATTCATTTCGACTTTGAAAACGTCGCACCAGAAGATCGTGAAGCATACAATCGCTTTTTACGAACTGTAAAAACACGATTACCTGAAGGTTATACACTAAGTACAACACTCGTTCCAAAAATAAGTTCGACACAAAAAGGAAAATTTTTTGAAGCACATGATTACAGAGCACAAGGAGAAATCGTTGACTTTGTTGTCATTATGACCTATGACTGGGGCTGGCAAGGTGGACCGCCGATGGCGATTTCCCCAATTGGTCCTGTCAAACAAGTACTACAATATGCAAAGTCACAAATGTCGCCGCAAAAAATTATGATGGGCCAAAATTTATACGGTTTCGACTGGAAACTCCCATATAAAGAAGGAAATCCCCCAGCAAAAGCAATTAGCTCTGTCGCAGCCGTTGCCCTTGCCCGAAAATACAATGTTCCCATTCGTTATGATTTCACTGCACAAGCACCTCATTTTAATTATTATGATGAAAATGGTGTGCAACACGAAGTATGGTTTGAAGATGCCCGCTCCATTCAAAGTAAATTTAATTTAATAAAAGAGCAAGGTGTCCGTGGTATTAGCTATTGGAAAATTGGTCTTCCATTCCCGCAAAATTGGCGTTTGCTTGTAGAAAACTTCTCCATTACAAAAAAAGGCTGACAACTGTCAGCCTTTTTTACGCATCATATCCAGATTCGTCTTTTATTTCACTTTTCAACGATTCAATACTTTCTAAACGACGCTCATTTTTCGCTTCAATCGCCGCGCGATCTTTTTCATTAGAAAGCTCCGCTGTTTCCTTTGCCTCATTAAAATTGTCAATTGTGTTTTGCACCATTTCTTGTAACTTTTCTTTATTATCACTACGGTCATCTGGATTTGCTTTGTATTGTTCTGACATGCTGTTCCCTCCTATATGAAATATACATACTACATTAGTTTGTATAAAATGAACTAAATTATGTACGTAAAAAAGAAGGAGAATGAAATCATTCTCCTTCTTTTTAGCCATTATCTACAATTGGTTGTTTACCCGTTTGGTCTTGCATTTGCTTCCCTTTATTTCCACCGGCTTTTTTTGACTGTGTGCCAATCTGGTTTGGTGCAAAATCTTTTGAATTCTTTTTCGGATTTCCCATAACTCTCGCCTCCTTACAACTAGTATCATACTAGTTGTAAGAATTATTCAGCCTGTTTAAAAAGACGCATTTCATAACGCTTTTCAATCCGTTCTTCAATCCGTTCAATTGCATCACGATCGCTTAATAATTGCTGCTTATTTTCCTTCACAAGCTCTTCAAACGATTTCCGACGATTTCTTCTCATGCTGCTCATCCTTTCTCCTTCTCTTTCTTACCAGTTAGTATGAGCAAACGAAAAACTTTTTAATCAGATTTGTGAGAAAATTTTATGTTTTGTTAAAGCAACCTTTATTAATAATAAACAATTCCATCAGTAAGTCTTCAGCTACTGATGGAATTTAAAAGCAATCAACTGATATAGATTCATTACTATCCATCGGTGCGGGATAAAGTGAAACTTTAACCAGTGGGAGTTTTCTTCATCTCCCACTGATTATTAGCCCTCACCAATCGGGCATTTACAGGCAGTTATCCCCCACCTATCTTCTTTGTTTCTCTCTGAATCTTGAGGTGGAGGTCTTACTACCCGTTAATGCGGGATAAATTTAAATACTCTTCAATTTCTTCTTCTGCATTCGCTTCATTTTGTTTATAATTATTCAACGCCTGCATAACCGCATCATAGGACTCCAGAATATAAGCCTCTAACCGAGCGATATCGTCTAAACATTTAATCATAATTCGCGTTACACCTATTTCACTTTTCAAAGCTGTTTCACACATTACGGCCGGGTATGCCGCTAATACTTCCTGTTCTGTCTTTGCTGTTAACACATATTTCTTTCTTCCTTTTACTTTCAACCTTATAATCGGATAAAAAGCTTTTATATCCATATAACTCCCAACATTTGTATAACGAATCCACTCTACGTCTTTATTATGTTTCGCTAGCATTTCCTTTATCATTTCATACACTGCTTCTTCTTCAATCGTTTCCTTTGCTACTCTCTTTTGCCCCTCTTCTTGTATTGCTGCACATTTTTGATACACCGCTGCACATGTAAAACAATCATCAAGTGCATTATGTGAACTTAAATGAATACCCAGCATTCGTTTAAGTGTTTCTAGCTTATGATTCGGTGCGTGCTTCATATATTTCTTTGCTAAAAACACTGTATCAATTACGTGATTATCAGGTTCTGGTAATCTCAGCTGCTTCGCATTATTCTTTAAAAAACGTATATCGAACGATGCATTATGAGCAACAATTGTATCTTCTCCTAAAAAAGCTAAAAATGCCGGCAATACATCCTGAATTGTTGGTGCATCCGAAACACGGTAGTTTGTAATTCCCGTTAAACTTGTAATTCGGTTAGGAATAAACCGTTCTGGATTCACAAAAGAAACAAATTGCTCAGCAAGCTCATGATTCCGATATCGAACCGCTGCCACTTGAATGATTCGATCGTTATACGGGTTAAATCCTGTCGTTTCAAAATCAATAACAACATAATCTCCTATCATTGGTAAATGTCCCACATCATTCGCTCCTCTTACTATCGTATAAATTTCTTTCATCATATCACGAACAAGCTATTTGATAAAAAAGAAAAGACAGAACTGGCATCTTGCCAGCCCTGTCTTTTCTACATCTATTCACGTGTGAAAAACTACGCTACTTTACTCTCGCAATCCGCTTTTCCATCTCTTTTAATGTCATCGGTCCAATAAATTTATCTTGAATCACGCCTTTTGTATCCAGAAAATATGAAGTTGGGATTGTAATTACTTTATACGTCGTCGTAACCGTTATATCTTTATCGAGTAAAACAGGAAATGTAATTCCCTTTTCTTCGGTGAATTTTTTCACCTTCTCCTCTCCACTAGCACCTTCAGAAACGGTATAATTCACAGCTAATATTTCCACATCTTCCTTATGCTTCTTATAAAAAGCTTCCATGTCTGGCATCTCTTTCTGACACGGACCGCACCATGTTGCCCAGAAATTCAAAATAACTTTCTTCCCTTTTAAATCAGAAAGCTTTACCTTTGTACCATCTAATTTTGATAACTCAAAATCTGGCGCGCTCTTCCCTACTTCTATTCCATTCTTTGCAATAACTTCTTTCATTGCTTCTTCACTTTGCACAGGCTTGTCTATCACCTGTTGCTCTTCTTTTCCGAACTTTTCATATACTGCGTAACCAGCTAAACAAAGTAACACAACAACAATCGTAAGTTTTCGCCACATGTACATCATTCCTTATATTTTGTGTCGTTTTATATGTCATTCCTAAAAAATCTATACTGTATACTTTATTTTAGCTTATACGGACAGCCTTGGAAATATTCCCCTTCAAAATAGAAAGAATATTTCTTACATTCATGAAAATATTTCCTTTTTATCATATAATAGGAATAATCACAATTTGGAAGGAGGATTCATTCCTTTGAGTAAAACCGTTATACACTGGCTGCAATATATCATCATTCTTCCCATTTTATTTTTCTCATTGTTTATTACAAGTTGGACTGCCAGCTATTTAAGCATTTCAGAGGACTGGAAAAATCATCTCGTCTTCACTCCTAAAACAGCCGACAACGCTAATCAAATTTATGAAATTGATAAATTGCTGTATGCCTTTAAGTACAATCCGCCTTTTACTACAATTTTTGTATTGTCAATTGTCTATCTGATTGGAATTATTATTGTTCGCACCTTATATTGGCGAAAAAATAAAACCGGGCTATTCAGTTTACAGCTCATGATACTTCTTCCCATTTTTCTATACACTTTGCTTGTCACAAATTCTATGGGAGCGATGATCTATGGAGAAGAAGATTGGAAAAACTCTCTCGTCTTTTCACCAAAAACAATTACAGATACAAATCAAATTTATTATATTGATAGATTGATATATGTTTTTCAACATCACCCTATTTTTAGCACAATTTTTGTTCTTACTTTTCTGTATATCATCGTACTCTTTGTAATCAAAATTTCTTGCCAAATTCGTTTAAACAAAATAAATAGATAAGGTGTTACTACGGGATAAATATGTGATGAAAGGTTGTGATTGCTATTGGAGAACATCCAATCGCTAAAGAACTACGCTATATGCGTATATGCTTGGTTATCTTTATTATCATTACATTATTTTCTGGTGGAGGAAAGGTTGTTGAAATTTCTTCAAATCATGATTCTTCTCCGGTTAATTTACAAACCAACAATATGACACAAATTGGTGAAAATATATTTGCGGTACGAGTAGAAAATGAGAATGTTATCAAAATTTTTAAATATGACCCAAATACAAATAAAATTACGCAGGTGAAAGAATTTAATCCTGAAGATGGTTCCACTTATGAATATCAACTAAATAAAGCTGAATGATAAAGTGAAACTTTATATAAGAAAAGGAAAGGGATGAAACCATGTGGTTTCATCCCTTTCCTTTTCGGTAACTAGTTCGCAAAATAAAAGAGCACCCTGTGCGAGCACTCTTTTATTTATATTTAATTAGTTAGACACCTTAGACTCTTCAATTTTCTCACGAAGAACCATTTGTAAAATACCACCGTGACGATAGTAGTCAATTTCAACTTCACTATCGAAGCGTGCTACTACTTCGAATTGTTTCGCGTTTCCTTCTGGATCAACTGCAACTACTTTTACAAGATCACGTGGTTTTACTGTTTTATCAACTTGAATTTCAAATGATTCGTTACCAACAAGACCTAATGTTTCTGCACTTTCGCCATCTTTAAATTGCAATGGTAGTACACCCATTAATACAAGGTTACTACGGTGAATACGCTCGAAGCTTTCTGCGATAACTGCTTTAATACCTAATAAGTTTGTACCTTTCGCAGCCCAGTCACGAGAGCTTCCCATACCGTAGTCTTTACCAGCTACAACAAGAAGACCTGTATTATCTTGTTTATATTTCATCGCTGCATCATAGATTGACATCACGTCGCCTGTTGGCCAGTATGTTGTGAATCCACCTTCTGTGCCAGGTGCGATTTGGTTTTTGATACGAATGTTTGCAAATGTACCACGCATCATCACTTCATGGTTACCACGGCGAGAACCGTAAGAGTTGAAGTCAACCGGCTGTACGCCATTTTCTAATAAATAACGGCCTGCTGGTGTATGTTTACCAATTGAACCTGCTGGTGAAATATGGTCTGTTGTTACAGAGTCGCCAAATTTACCAACGATACGTAAGCCTGATAATGTTTCCACTTCACCTGGTTCTTTTGATAAGCCTTCAAAGAACGGTGGGTTTTGAATATAAGTTGAATCGTTATCCCAAGTATATAAAGCTTCATTTGAAGTTTGGATCTCATTCCAACGTTCATTACTGTTAAATACTTGTGCATATTCTTTCTTGAATAACTCAGACGTTACAACACTTTGCACCACGTCTTCGATTTCTTTCGCTGTTGGCCAAATATCGTTAAAGTAAATTGGGTTACCATTTGTATCTTTACCAATTGCATCATTTTTCAGGTCGATATCAACTGTACCAGCAAGTGCATACGCCACAACAAGTGGTGGTGATGCTAAATAGTTTGCTTTTACAAGTGGGTGAATACGTCCTTCAAAGTTACGGTTACCAGAAAGAACAGATGTTACTAATAAATCATTTGCTGCAATTGCTTCTTCTAATTCTGGTGCTAATGGACCAGAGTTACCGATACAAGTTGTACAGCCGTAACCAACTGTTTGGAAACCTAATTGATCTAAGTAAGTTGTTAATCCAGATTTATCTAGATATTCTGTAACAACTTTAGATCCCGGTGCTAATGATGTTTTTACATAATCAGGTACTTTAAGTCCTTTTTCAATTGCTTTTTTCGCAACTAAGCCTGCACCAATTAACACGTATGGGTTAGATGTGTTTGTACAGCTTGTAATTGCTGCGATTGCAATTGCACCTGTTTTCATCGTTACTTCCTGATCTTTTAATGCAACTTTCACTTCTTTATCGAATTCTTGTTCATTGAACCCAAGTCCTTGCGTTCCAACTGGTGCCACAACTGCTTTATGGAACTCATCTTTCATGTTAGAAAGAGGAATTAAGTCTTGTGGACGCTTTGGTCCTGAAAGGTTAGATTCAATTGTATTTAAGTCGATTTCAACAAGATCTGTATAAATTGGATCTTTGCTGTCAACTGTATAGAATAAGCCGTTTGCTTTACAATATTCTTCAACGATGCGAATTTGTTCTTCGCTTCTTCCTGTTAAACGTAAGTACTCTAATGAAATATCATCGATTGGGAAAAATCCACAAGTTGCACCGTACTCTGGTGCCATGTTTGAAATTGTTGCCCGGTCAGCTAATGGCATGCTTTGTAAGCCGTCACCGAAGAATTCAACAAATTTTCCAACTACGCCTTTTTGACGTAATACTTGTGTAACTTTTAATGCAACGTCTGTTGCTGTTGTACCACTTGGAAGTGTGCCCGTTAATTTAACACCGATTACTTCTGGAACTGGGAAGTATGATGGCTGTCCAAGCATACCTGCTTCCGCCTCAATACCGCCAACGCCCCATCCAAGAACGCCGATTCCGTTAATCATTGTTGTATGAGAATCAGTTCCGACTAATGAATCTGGATATGCAACAAGTTCACCTTCAGCATTTTTCACTGCATGAACAACAGGTGCTAAATACTCAAGGTTTACTTGGTGAACGATACCTGTTGCTGGTGGCACTGCACGGTAGTTATCAAATGATTTTTGTGCCCAGCTTAAAAATTTATAACGTTCTTCATTACGCTTAAACTCTAAGTCCATGTTGAATTGAAGCGCGTCTGGTGTACCCGCTCTATCAACCTGTACAGAGTGGTCAATAACAAGGTCTACTGTAATTTCAGGATTAATTTTATCTGGATCCCCACCCATGTCTGCCATTGCTTTTCGAAGCGAAGCCAAATCAACGACAGCTGGAACGCCCGTGAAATCTTGTAAAATTACGCGAGATGGTTTGAATGGAACATCGATGTCTTGAACACTTTTTGTTCCCCATTTCGCTAAATTTTCAACATGCTCTTCTGTGATCACACGTCCGTCAACTTGACGAAGTACAGACTCAAGCAATACTTTAATTGAATAAGGCAATTTTGATACGTTGCCAACCCCTGCATTTTCAAGCGCTTTCAATTGATAATAATGATACGTCTTTCCATCTAGTTCGAATGTTGCACGAGATTGAAATGGATTATGTTTTACCATTATGGTTCCCCCCTGTTAAACGTGACTGAAGTTGTCTGAATATAAAATGTAGACAAATTTTTCAATACCTTACGATAATATCTTATTACAACTTTTTAAATAAGTAAATAATAAGAAACTTATAGTTATTCATAAGTTTTCTTTATCTTAATAAATTTGAATAGTCTTGGTTCCTCTTATGAATACTATTATCATAAAGCAAAGCTTTCTTTTCAGGAGCTTTGCTTCCCTGTTCATGAAACCGTGGACAGCTTACCATCCATTTAATATTTAATTGTAGAGGTGAAAACATATGGGTAAACGGAAAGCCAATCACGTTATTCCAGGAATGAATGCAGCATCAGCGCAAGGGCAAGGAACTGGTTATAATGAGGAATTTTCAAACGAGCCACTTACACCAGCACAGCGCCAAAATAATAAAAAACGAAAAAAGAATCAGTAACAAAAAGAAGCTGTCCTAAAAGACCATTGAACAACAACCTTTTGGGGACAGCTTCTTTATTTACATTTGTTTAATGGTATTGAGCGCTTCCTTCACGAAGTACCTGACTAAAAGAAGGATTACTGTAATTATGCGCATGAATATATAAACGTTCTGATGCACATTTCATGCCGACATATAATAATTTTCGTAACCGTATATCATTCTGAGATAAAGGAAGATATTATTATTAGCTAATTTTTTTGATTCATCACCACTTTGTGTGAAAAGTAGTGATGAATCAACTTTTTTAATACATAAGATGTTCTTTGCCTTGGTACTTCATCAACGAACTCAATTAAATCCAGTTTCTCTTAAACTTATAGTTTATAATAGGCTCCAAATTGAATAAATAAACGCCTTAGAAATTTTTTATTTAATAATTATGATAACATATCACTTACTCTTACAAGAGAGTATCCCTGATTTTTTAATTTTGAAATAATAATATCAGATGCTTCTTCTGTCGGAATTCCATTAAGATGAAATAACACAATATCCTGTTCTTTAATCTTTTCCATAATTCGGCTGACAATCATCTCAACCGGCGGCTCTTTCCAGTCTATTGTGTCTAAACTCCAATAAACTGTGTAAGGATATTCCGCTTTACTGGCAGCTTCTAAAACGTCTTTATTCCAATATCCGTAAGGAGGTCGAAATAGGGAGGCCCCTTGTTGCCCAAGTATAGTTTCGAAACATTTTTTTGTTTTTTCTAACTCACTAATAATCATAGGAATGGGTAGTTTGGTTAGATCTGGATGACTATAAGAATGATTACCTATTTCATGTCCATCTGCAAGGATCCGTTTAGCCAATTCAGGAAATTTTTCAACCCAGGTGCCTGTTAAAAACATGGTTGTTTGGATACCATGTTTTTTTAAAACATCTAAAATTTTTTCTGTTTCCTCAGCACTGTCACCTGCATCATATGTGAGTGAGACCATTTTTTCATCACCGAGACCTTTCGAAATAAGTACCGAAGAAGCCGGTTTTGCTATTGCTGTTTGACTGTCTATCTTCAACAATTGCCCTGCATAAATCAAGTCTGAGTTCAAGTTATTATCCTCTTTTAATTTTCGAACCGGAATCTCAAACTTTTGGGAGATACTTCCTAGTGTTTCTCCATGACAGATCGTATACAAGTTAAACTGATTTGAGGAAATAGAGGAATCCTCGCTCTTCTGGGATAGCAGTTTTTTTACTTTCAATGAAAATCCTGCATCAATAGCATCAGAAGTCAGTCCATTGACTAATTTGAGACTTTCTATTCCGATACCGAATTCCTTGGATATACTAAACAACGTATCACCATTACGTACGGTATAAACTTCAAATCCATCCTTCTGAAAGGTTTCCCTTTTTTCCTTTACTAAATGATAGGATCTCTTTTCTCCTTTGAACAAGCCCTGTCGAGTTAAGATGTCAATCATATACTCGGCTCGCTTTTGATAGGAGTGATTTTTAACTGCATCGATTCCGTTTTTCTTTATTTGTCTACCTTTTTCAGGGTTTGCTAAATATTGCTTGACAATGTTGATAGTTTCTTCAGGGGAACTCGATGTAAGCAAATCTTTTCCGGGGATAAATAGACGTTTTATTTCTGGGGTGTCATTTGTTAATAGAAGACTACCTGATGCGAGAATTTCATAGGTACGCTGAGTAAGTTGTGTTGGAAGATTTTGCAGGCCTAAAACTATTTCTGCTGAACTATACACTTTGTTAGCATTTGAATAATGAATGTATCCTCGAATCCAATCCTTTGGAATATCCACACCTAGAATCGGCCCCATTTGATCCCAATAGTTTCCATAAAAATCAATTCTAATGTTTTCTTTCAGTAATGGTGTGATTAAATTTTTCATGGATTCATGGCGATAGTGATCGGGGAAATAGCTAAGCTTTTTGGGATAAGCATTTGCAACAATTGCTAAA
This sequence comes from Bacillus sp. DX4.1, assembly GCF_030348195.1. NCBI lineage: Bacteria > Bacillati > Bacillota > Bacilli > Caryophanales > Bacillaceae > Bacillus > Bacillus sp. DX4.1. The sequence goes on from NZ_JAUCFT010000008.1 coordinate 3,115,562, forward strand.
GATGCATGGAAATTCTCATCTGCTTCCACAGGAAAATGAACACTCTCATGATATGCAAAATCTAAATGTGCGGCAGGAATTCCCCGTTTTTCGTAATACTCTATCCTGTCTTTGCAAATGGTGAAAACAAAATCTGGTCTAGCTCTTTCGATATACGGCATCGAAAAAATTTCTGTGGACGTAGGATCCTCGGTCGCCCAGTAAATATGAGGAACATTAGCTTTTTCCACACTAGCACGAATTTTTTTTTGTTTTTTTACGGATGAGTTTTCTGGTCCCCAGCCCATCGTAATAATTAAATCGGGATGAAAGTCAGAAATCAATTTATCTAAATTTTGGTCATCAAGGGAGCCCGAAACTTCCACTACATGGCCTGCATCACGGAACCCATTTGGTAATCCGTAAACCCACATTGGATGACTTTCTAAAAATAAAATACGCATTTATGTCTCACCTCAAGAAGTAATTAGTTCGTTAGGAGTAAGATGTAGCATCCTCCAACATCTCTGGAATGGTCACAAACTTATAGCCTTGACTAGCCAGCTTATCGATAAGCACTGGAAGGGCTTCTAACGTTCCATCCAGCGGTAGTATATTAAGCGAATGTTGTAATACAATTGAACCTGATGATACCTCTCTCATGACGGTCGAAATAATGTGCTCCATTGGTAACCCCATCCAATCGAGTGTATCTACCGACCACATGACTAACTTTAAACCTAGATCGTCAATGATGTGCAAATCACTATTTGTAAAGAGCCCAAATGGAGGTCGTACTATTTCAGCCTTATACCCTGTAACTGAAGTGATTTCTTCATCTGTCCATTGTATTTCATTTTTCAATTCAGATGTGGTAAGTTCTGGAAACTTCGGATGACTCCAACTATGATTTCCAAGTGCATGCCCCTCCACAACAATACGTTTTAACATTTCCGGAAACAATTTTATTTGCTCTCCTACAACAAAGAAAGTAGCTCGTATGTTCTTTCTAGAAAGAACATCTAAAATCTTTGGTGTATATACATCATCAGGACCATCATCAAACGATAGAGCTACTTGTTTCTCATCTCCTACTCCCTTATGATAGATTATAGGTTTCAACGTCGGAGAGGTATTGGTTATTACGTAAACTCTTGAAATCTTCTGATTTTCCCAAACTATCATTCCTAACTTTTGAACCACTTCATATAAGGGAACACACACTTGTTCCTCTATCACCATTAAAGGAGTACAAAGGAGTCCTTGCTGAAAACTGTTTGTTCCTTTCATAACAAAGTAACCGTCTGATTGAAGGTTAAATAAGCCCAGAAATAACGTTTTTGTGTAAAAAAACGAGGCATATTTTTTATTATCAAAATCTACAGCTACACCTGTGTGTTTAAAAAATAGTGCAGGAACGAGGGTACTACCATTTATGATCCAATAATCTGTTTCCACTGGTTGGCCGTCAACGAAAATTGTCCCCTTCTCTACTTTCATACCATCTCTCCCTTCTGAGGTATGAATTTAAATTTTTTCTGTTCAAATGACAATATATCTTTGATTTCTCCACGTTAAGAAGGCAAAGTATTAAACTTCCGAATAACGGTCAATTACCTCTCTTTGTGGTGAAAGGAGATCACTTACTGTCACAATTTTTAATCCTTTATTCTTTATCGTCTTTAGCATTTCAGACAATGCCTTTACAGAAGATTCCGTAGGATGAATAAGAATGAGGAAACCCTTTTTTATGTTGGTTTTAACTTGATGAACCATTTCTTCCGGGGGCGGCATTTTCCAGTCCTGTGTATCAATTGAACTCAAAACAGTATACATTCCTTCCTTGACAGCCGTTCTAACTACTCTCTCATCAAACTCACCGGATGGAGGAGTGAAAAGCTTAGGTCTTACCCCAAGTTCCTTATAGATTACTTGATTGGTCTTCTTCAATTCCCATTCAATATATTCTAGTGTCTGGCCTCTCATATCCGGATGTGAATAGGCATGACTTCCAATTTCATGTCCAGCATTCTTAATCTTTCTTGCTAGCTCAGAAAATTTATGAGTCCATTCACCTTGTAGAAAAAAGGTAGATTTACATTGAGCTTCCTCCATAATATCTAACAAGATGGGGATATTCTCATTCCCCCATGCTACATTCACCATGATAGAAGCCATTGATTTGTTAGGATTCCCGAAAAAAATAGGTGCTGGTGGTAAACTTGAAATGAGAACCTTTGGTGTGATTTCCTCATAAACAAGCAATGTTTCATCCCATTTCCGATCTTTTATCAGGTTATTTAGCGATCCTTCCAAATTTATTTTAAGTCCATTATAAGCGGGGATTATCATCTCGCCTGAAACGAAGTTGGCATCCATAGGCTCGCTATCAAACTTTTTCTTCATCTCTATAATCCTATTACAAAAACCAGCATATTGGCTTTCTAAATTCATGTACATTTCCTATTCTCCTATTCAATAGATCTTCCTATTATCATATGATTAGTTTTGGTTCACGTTCCAGATTTCCCCACGGATGAACACATTTTAAATTATTTTGTGTACCTATCATGTACTATATTTTTCCAAAAGCATAATATATATATGGAAAACTTTTAAAGGAGAATAAGAATGCGCATTTTATTTTTGGAAAGCAGTCAAATTTGGACAGTTGGTCTTCCAAAAGGCTTTGTTGATGCAGGACATAAAGTCATGATATCAGGTCCATTAACTCAAAAAAACATTCCTCATATGATAGAAAGCTTTCAGCCTGATTTTGTCATTACAATAGGCTGGGGCGTTGAGCATACAGAAGAAAAGCTGAAATGGATAAGAAAATATTTACATGAAGCTAGAGTTCCTCTTGTTTATTGGGCTGTAGAAGACCCTCAATTTACTACTACCTGGTCCCTTCCTCTTATTAATAAAATACAACCTAGCTTTGTATTTACTATATCTTCTACAACAGTTGACTATTACAAACAACAAGGGATTAAAGCAGCATATATGGATTTTGGTCACCACTCCAGCGTCCACTTCCCGGTAGATGCCATCCCTCAATATCGAGCTTCAATTGCAGTGGTAGCTAATGCTTACCCTGATGTATTAGAAAAATATCCTCAGCATTTTCGTCATCATGCGATAAACACTTTAATACGTCCCCTCCTTGCTGAAAATATACGTATTGACTTTTGGGGTAGACATTGGGATAAAATGAATCCATTCCTTGGTATGGACATACCAAAAGATTGGATTCATGGATATGTACCATACAATGAAGCGAATTATGTATATAGTTCAGCTAATATCGTTCTAGGTTTACAAAATTATCCCTCACAAGTTACCCAAAGAACTTATGAGATACTTGCATCTGGAGGTTTCCTCTTAACGATGAATACACCGGGAGTAAGACACCTATTCCAGCCGGGGCATGACCTTGTTGTTTCTTCATCTCCAGAGGAAACTGTAAAGTTAGTAAAATATTTTTTAGAGCATCCTGCAAGTTGTAAGGACATTGGGGAGCAAGGTAAGTTGACTGTCAAAATTCATAGCTATCGACACCGGGCTGAATTCATGATTAACGTATTGAGCAAAGAAGGAATAGTAAAACCGGATATTGGTGCTTCGGGGGAACAAGGTGAAATCTATTATTATGAAAACTTCACTGAAGAAAGATACCAATTGTATATTGTTAGCCCATCTGACTCCCTATGGAGCATTTCACAAAAATTCGGAGTCACAATTAGCGACTTAAAAAATTTAAACAGTTTAGCAAATGATGAGATCTTTGTTGAGCAAGTGTTAAAGATCAGGGAAATTATAGATACAACACAGTTTTTGGTTCAATCAGAGAATAAAAGCACTCTTGGGAATCCCCAAGCAACACAGTGGATTAAGCCTATTTTCCAGGCTGCTAAAGAACATAACCTTCCTAACAATATCCTCTATAGCATCATGGTAGCCGAGAGTAACGGAAATCCAAATCTAGTTTCCAAAACCGGAGGCATAGGATTGATGCAGTTTCAAATTGAAACAGCCAATTTATTAGGAATTAACCCTTGTAATGCAATCGAAGCGATCTACGGAGCAGCCCGCTATTTGCAAGAATTATATACTGAATTTGAAGACTGGAAACTAGCCATTGCCGCCTATAATGCCGGACCGGATATAGTAAAAAAATACGGGGAGGTTCCACCGCTTGAAGAACCCCAAAATTATGTTAAAAAGGTACTTTCATATTCTAAAGCCGTCAACTTCGACAATCTGTAAAACGGTAACGTTATCCTAAGCATGCGTTTATACAAATAAAACAGATAAGAAACCACATTTTGCTGACAATTTCATTTTCTAAAAAAGGTTTATGACAGTCAATTTAATAGTAACGAATCAGAAGAGGGGAGTCTCTTTTTCGGGTTGCTTCGCCTTACCATTTTGTATGCATTGTATTTTTGAAATTTCGCTGAGCACTTTTTTGGGCATACCCCTTTTTATCGCCATATTTAGGATACGTTAACAATAAAGAAGCTGTCCCCATAGCCAAATAGAATTGAAAATTGTTTTCAAAAATCCACTGCTCGTTGATTAACATGTTGATTCAATGCTTTTTCTGTAACATTCACATTTTTGAAATCATATAAATTCGCACATAGTTGACTTAATGATTTCACTCCTGTCTCCTCATTGTAAAGGGCATGCAGAGCAACAAAATCTTCCAGATTAATTTTTCTATTTTTTGTTTTAAAACCATGTTGTACAGCATTTTCATTTAAGTGCTCAGGAGAAAAAATTTGTTTAAATGTATCTAAAAAGTGTATCCAATCTATTTTTCTCGGAGATAATTTAGTTAAAGTCAAATCAAAGACCACCCTTTCATTTTCGGATGCACATTGAATAAGGATGGTCATTTTTTTGTCTTTTTATATCATTTTCTTAACTTGATGGCTATAGGGACAGCCTCTTTTAATGCTTATAACGTAACAGTTCAGAAACCTTCACAAATCTGTAACCTTTCTTTTGAAGAGCAGGTAAAATTTTTTCTAGCGCCGCTACAGTTTGGCTCCGATCACTCCCGCCATCATGAAGCAAAACAATATCGCCGCTCTTCGCGTTTGTTACAACATGCTTCACAATAGATTCTGTGCCTGGATTCGCCCAGTCTCTCGGATCTTGATGCCATGACCATAATACAATTTGATAGCCTGCTTCTTTTGCTGTTGTAAATACAACATCATTAATATATCCACCAGGAGGACGGAAAAGTAATGGCTTCTCTACCCATTGTTGCAAATACTTTTTCCCCTCTAGAATATCATTTTTTAATTTCTCACCTGATGCATCCCGAGCATACAAATGGTTCATCGTATGATTCCCAATCTCATGCCCTTCCTTTAGCGCCTGTTTTATTAAATACGGATTACGCTCAATGCGAAAGCCAATCATAAAAAATGTTGCCTCTGCTTTGTATTGACGCAATATTTTCAGCACCTGCGGAGTATATTTCGGATCAGGTCCATCATCAAAAGTAATCGCAATGACTTTTTCGGTGGTAGGTACGTCCCACGTTACATTACCTGTAGGCTCTAATTCTTTTCTCTCTAGCATTTTTGCTTCCACTTTATCCACTTGAACTATATGTATAACACAAATCATACAAATAATTAGTACAGCAATTTTGTTTTTCATCATATTTACTCCAAAGTTGAACAGGTTGTTGAAATAAAATAACAACCTGTTCAATCAGTTAGTTGATCTACATCTTGCATAATAGTTTGTAAATTACTTTCATATTGCTCTAATTGTGGACGCTGTGTTTCAGATGCAACTTCAAGTGCATTTTGAATTTGTTCATATGCTTCTTGTACTTCTTGTCGTAAATGCTTTAAGTCTTGACTGTAATTCGGATCATTTCTCACGATATTGTTGTATAAATCCTCTGCTTGTACGACTCCTTGTTGCGCTGCTTGAAAAGCTTGTTGTTTATCTTTATGATACGGCATATGCTTTCCCCTTTCTGTGTAGTTAGTCCTACTTATCTTTACCCTTTTTCATAAAAACATTCTCGTATAAATTTGCGAAGTTCTCTCATTCTAAATACAAGAAGGGAGGTGTACAACAATATGGAAAAGAACAACAGTAAATCCATTCGTCAAAATACGAAAAAAGGGCAGCCTTCTGGACAACCCGAACCATTAAGCGGCTCACATAAAGTAAAAAACCGAAACCATTCCAGACAAAAAAATCACGCTCACCACGATATGTAAGAAAAGGACAATGCACGTGCATTGTCCTCTTCACATAACATATTTAGAACAAATTTAATTTCCTCAGCATATTTTTCAGTTTCCTCTTCACCTCTAATCTCTATATGCATATCATAGTATGAATTGAGATTTTACGGAGGGTGTCTTACATGGACAAGAAAAAGAAAAGTTGTCTTTTTCATGTGGATGGTTTTGAAGAATGGATGGATCAATTTTGCTCCGATTCATATGCAAGCTTCAGTTTTCCTAGTCATATCCACATCGACCTTTTCGAAACCGAACAAGAATACATTTTAGAAACGGATGTCCCTAACGTTTTAGAACAAAACGTGCTTATAAAAAAGATGGAGACAGGCCTACAAATCCACATATTTCATAAAAATTCATCCCTGCAGCGAACCATTACTTTACCTACCAGCATCATCTATAAAAAAATGCTTGCCTGCCTGGAAAATGGTTTTCTCGCCATACACATTTCAAAAACAGAAGTAGCAAGAGCAAATGAGCGAAAAGTTCTCTTTTCTAATTAAAGCATCGTACAAACAAAACGAAAAAACTGTTTTTCATAAAAACAGGATAGAAGAAAGCAGATTCGTCCACCTGCTTTTTCTATCCTGTTTATTTTGTCCCTATCTATTATGTAGGAAACTCTGAACATAAAGTGAAACTTTAATCAGTGGTGTTTTCTTCATCCCCACTGATTATTAGCCCTCACCAATCGGACTTTTACGGGCAGTTTATCCCCACCTAGCTTCTTTGCTTTTTGCTAAATTTTGAGGTGGGGGTATTACTGCCCGTTAATGTGGGATAAACACCTATTATTTCACTTCAACCTCTATCTTACAGTTTTCATGAAGATTTCTTTTGTACAATAAGTTTTTTGTCAATAAAAGGACCGGGAATGCACAAACAGAAAAAATGGCTAATATCGAAAAAACAGCAAAGCCATTTTGATAGCCGTAATAATCTAACAAAATCCCGCCAAACCAAGGGCCTATTACACCACCAATTCCGGAAAATCCCATAGCTCCAAAATAGGTTCCTTTTAAATGCGGGACTGCGATATCATCAATAAACACATCTGTCATCGAAAACATCAATACCTCTCCCATTGTAAAAAGAATTGTACAAGCAAAGATACCCCACAACGACTGTGTCATACCAAATCCCAATAACCCTCCGCTAACAAGCAATGTTCCCATCATAATAGATACGAGCGGTGTATACTTCTTGCAAAATCGAATCAGTGGATATTGTACAATCACTACCGTAATCGCATTTAACGTTAACACATATGAAAATAATGTAACGCCATCTTGAAATACGTGCGAGTTCGCGAAATATTGAGATAATGTCGTTGAAAAGTGTGCATACCCAGTATTACTTAAAATAATTCCAACTAAGGCGATTAAAAAAACAACATCTTTTCGTAAAACACGAACCGCATTCATCATCGTAACTGGTTCGTTTGTATCTAGTTCCTGTTCACCAATCCGATATTTTTTAAATTGTAGCGCTAATACAATTGTATACAGGATATACACCACAGCCGCTACTAAAAATGGTGTTGTTGATTTCGCACTACCAAGCTGTAGTCCAACAAGCGGGCCAATTGCAACACCAACATTAATAGCTCCATAGCGTAAATTATAAACAAGTAAACGATGCTCCGGCTTTGTTAAATCGGATAGCAGCGCCCTCGATGTCGGTTCAAAGAACGAACGACACATCCCATTTAAGGCATTTAATAAAAAGAATGATAGAACATGATCTGCAAATGAAAAACCAATAAATACAAAGATCCAAATGATGATGGACCATAACATAATTTTTTTACGGCCAAAACGATCAGATAAATTCCCGCCAATAAAACTAGCAAATACACCAACCAATGCACTCGTTCCAATAATTGCTCCTGTCATTCCGGCTGATATTTCTTTCACCGTTGTTAAATAGATTGCTAAAAACGGAATGCTCATTGAAGTTGCAAAACGTGCAAATAATGTCCCTAGAATAATGCTCATCCCAACCGGATGAATTTGTTGTAACTTGCCTCTCATCCTCTAAACCTACTCTCCTGATATCATACATATATAAATCCATTTTGATTTTTCGACATATAAGCCGCGGCTATGGATAACAAAAGGTGACCTGCACTCGTTTTCTCTCTTTGTTTTCACTATGTCTGGGCAGGAAAAGGATCTGACCGCTTCTATGCATGGCTAGATGCTCTCTTCCACCTAAAAAGAAGGGTTTTATGTCGGTTTTTAATTTGTATTTATATAGAAAAAGAAAGCTAAAAAGCGGCTTCCTCCTCCATTTTTCTATTATTAAGTAATTATACACGAGCTGTTCTAGATAGCTCCATATCAATCCCATATGTAAATTGTAATTCTTTAAAAACACTCTCGATTGAGATATTCATCTTATATTTTTCATTAAATTCAGTAACCGATCCTTCCACTTCTTCATGTGTATACTTATATTCTCCTGTTATCAAACTTTTCAAATCAAAACAGTCATTGATACAAATCTGTACCAACAGCTGATCGTACATAGACAATAAGTCTTCTTTCTTCCACAGTAATTCTTTCACGTATAATCGATCAAATGTTACACTTCCACGATTACATTCCGTTAAAAGACGGGTCATTTCATGCAATTCTCGATATAGTTCAGAAATATTTGTATTAAGACGAATCAATTTGTCTACACCATTTTCATACAACATATCATCAACCCCCGCGTATTTCCTTTTTCTTATTATAGCAAGAAAATTCTAAAAAAGAGATTTTTTCTTCTGAAATGTTAGGAAACTTATTCAGATTGCTTTACAATGAAAACAGTTAATTTGAAAGGAGTACGAAAGTGAACCAAAAATTATATTACAACGATGCCTATCAACAATCATTCACAGCACACATTACAAAACAAGAACGAGATAACGAAGGAAACTTATATGTCATTTTAACAGAAACGGCATTTTATCCAACCGGTGGTGGCCAACCACATGATATAGGGACGTTAAATGAAACTCCTGTCTTCCGTGTAGAAGAAGTCGACGGCGAAATTCGTCATTTCATAACAGAAGAATTACATACAAAAGAAGTAACCGGTCAAATTGATTGGCAACGTCGTTTTGATCATATGCAGCAACATGCTAGCCAGCATATTTTATCGGCTGCTTTTTGGGATTATTTCAACATTCCAACAATCGGTTTTCATCTTGGGAGAGAAACTGTAACAATTGATTTAGACACGCCTGAACTCTCTAGCAAAATAGCTGCACAAGCACTGCAAATCGCAAACCAAATTGTCTTTGAAAATCATCCAATTCACATTCAATGGATGAATCTAGAAGAAGCAAAACAGCTACCTCTTCGAAAAGAACCAACTATTACAGAAAATATTCGCGTCGTAACCATTGAAAACTATGATTACAACGGCTGTGGTGGCACACATCCGAAATATACGAGTGAAGTAGGAACCATTCATATTATCGGATGGGAACGTAATAAAGGTAGCATTCGATTAACCTTTGTTGCTGGTTGGCGTGCCATTCAGTTATTAGGGCATCATCAACAAATTATTAAAGACGTTTCACAGCAACTAAATAGTAGTGAAGAAGATATTGCAAACAAAGTTAAACAGCTTCTTACATCGCAAAAAGACAATGAAAAAGCCTTGCAAGCTGCGAATGAAAAACTACTATCGGTAGAAGCAAATGAATTACTACAACAATCCGAAGAAACATCTGCTGGAAAACTGATTTCCGCAGTCTTTACAGATCGTACAATGCAGGAAATGGCGAAATTATCAGCAGTCATTACCGAACAAAATGAAAATGCGATTACATACTTCGTTACCCAGAACGAGGATAAGTTGCAATGCGTTTGTGCATGTGGTAAAAACGTGACAGCAAACATGAATACGATTTTAAAGAGTGCCCTTCCCTTCATTGAAGGAAAAGGCGGCGGCAACCCGAAAAATGCTCGCGGTGGGGGAAAAGCGCTTATAAAGAGCGAAGAATTTTTAGCTCACTTGGTTCATTTATTAAAAGAAACTGTTTAACCGCCAAAAAGGATAGCAATATGCTATCCTTTTTTATTATCTCTCCTTATTTCACATAAGGGTTGATGTCACTACTTATAAAGTGAAACTTTAATCAGAGGGGGGTCTCCATCCCCCTCTGATTATTAGTCCTCACCAATCGGACTTTTACGGACAGTTTATACCCCACACCTAACTTCTTTGCTTCTGCTGAATTTTGAGGTGGGGGTATTACTGTCCGTTAATGCGGGATAAACCAATATTTTGTTTTAATCCTTTATAAATAAAACACTTTAATTAACAGAACGTGTGTTTTATAATTAAAAGTGTAAATTTTGGAAGAAAGAAGGAATTACTATGCGCCCTCCCTTAACACGAGATATACGTCTTGAAGACTTTTCAAATTACTATTGGCTCAAAAAAGAATTGCAAGAATTTTGTCGTGAACACGGTTTACCAGCAAGTGGCTCTAAAATAGAAATTACTGAACGAATTACAACTTTTTTGAAAACAGGTGAAATACAGAAAAGTCAACTTGTACAAAAAAAGAAAATCTTCTCTCCTTCTCATAAACCACTTAGTTTACAAACAATCATTACTGAAAACCAGCGTTGCAGTGAAGATATTCGTGCTTTTTTCCAGGAAATCATTGGATTAAAATTCCGATTTACAGTGGCACTGCAAACCTTTTTCAAAGAAAACGTTGGAAAAACATACGAAGATGCTGTGCAGTTTTGGTATGAAGAGCAAGAACGAAAAAAGCATCCTTCTTATAAAACAGAAATTGGTGCTCAATTTGAGTACAACCGCTTCACACGTGCCTTCTTCCAAGATCCAAATAATAAAGGAAAATCAAGAACGGACGCTATCGCCGCCTGGAAAGAAGTAAAAGCAAAACCTGGCAGTAATGCATATGAGCCACAAAAATAAAAGCTAGGAATATCTTTTTGATTTACCCTAGCTTTCTACTTTTTCGAATAAGAGAGCAAGTCCAATTCCACCACCAATACCTAATGTAGCAATGACATACTTCGCCTGTTCTCTTTGTGCTTGATAAAACAACTTAGTTACAAGCATCGCACCCGATGCACCATATGGATGTCCAAGTGCAATCGCGCCACCGTTTACATTTAACTTTTCATATGAAATTTGTAGCTCTTGTGCACATGCAACTACCTTGGCCGCAAAAGCTTCATTCATTTCGATATAATCAATATCTTCTATTGTAAGGTTCAATTGCTGCAATAATTTTTGCACAGCAAATATGGGTCCACTTCCTGGAAAAAGTGGATTTACACCAACTACTGCACTATGAACAAATCGAAGAACTGGCTTGTACCCAAGTTCACGTGCCCGATTTTCTTCCATAATAAGTACCGCACATGCTCCGTCATTCACACCACATGAATTGCCTGCTGTAACCGTTCCAGCTTGTAAAAAAGCAGGCCTTGTTCGCTTTATGATTCTTTCGTAATTTATCCCACGCTTTATCGTTTCATCTTCTTTTATTTGAGAAGAAAGAGGTATGATTTCTTCTTGTAAGTATCCTTTTTCCAGTGCTTCTAACGTTCGTTTATAACTTAAACAGGCATACACATCTTGCATATCTCTAGTAATGCCATAGCGTTTCGCTACATGTTCTGCTGCGATTCCCATATCAGGATCCCCGATATGATGGGGTGAAAAACGCGCTCGTTGTTGGAACGATGACGTACTTGTACTTTCAACACCACCGGCAATATAACAACTTCCCGCTCCCCCTTGAATGAAATGACAAGCCATTCGAATCGCCTCCAATCCAGCACCACACTGGCGATCAACTGTCACACCTGGAACTGTGTATGGAAAACCAGCCTCCAGTGCTGATAAACGAGCAACATTTCCCCCTGGCCCAACAACATTCCCTAATATCACATCATCTATTTCCTGCTGAATCCCTTTACTCATATGCAAAAGTAAGGGTGCCGCTAATTTCTCAACCTGGTATTCTTTAAACACTCCATTTCGCTTACCGATCGGTGTTCGTTTTGCTTGTACAATAACCGCTCTATTCATATACTTTCTCCTGTTTCCCAATCCTATCTCTCGCTACTTCACGGGCGATTTTCCCGCTGCTTGTATAAGGAATTTCATCTACGAAATACCACTCTTTTGGAATTTTATAAGAAGATAATTGTTGTAAACAAAAACGTTTTAATTCCTGTTTTGTTGCCCTTCCCTTTACCATCGCAACAGGTCTTTCACCCCAATAAACATCTTGCACGCCAACAATCACTACTTCTTCAATATTTGGGTGTGTTAACAATACACTCTCTACCTCTTCAGGAAAAATGTTAATGCCACCATACAAAATCATATTTTTTTCTCGCCCTACTATATATAAAAAGCCTTCATCATCCCTATATCCGATATCCTGAACTGTCATCCATCCATCTTCTGTCTCTTGATAAGATAATTCACCGTCTTGTAAATATCCCATAAAAAATTGTTTGCTTTTCACATAAACAGTACCAACTTCTCCTGGCTGTAATTCTTGCCCGCTTCCGTTACATATTCGAACCTGCACATTATGGCATGGTTTTCCCACTGAAGAAGCTTTTCTTTCATTTTCTTCATCTGTTAATGCAGTTACAAAACTTAATTCAGAGGCACCATAAAATTCATACCTTTTGGCATATGGAAACATTCTCTGTACGTTCCTTTTTGCTTCCGCTTCCCATTTCGCACCTGAAGAAATGATTTTTACTTCTTGTTCTATAATTCTCTCTTCTTTATATAAAGCTTCTAGCATCGTTGGGACCGTATACATTACTGAAATTTGTTCCTGTTCCAGTATAGAAAGGACACGATTCGGAATAAACTTTTCTACGATATGTACCGTCTGTCCTAAATACAACGCGCTCATTGCACCATATAAAAAAAGTGAATGAACAAAAGTACCTGCGAGCAAGACAGAATCCTCATTCTTCATATGAAAATCATACACGTTACACTCAAAACTTTTTACCCATGATTGCTGTGCTCGAAGAAATGCCTTTGCTTTCCCGGTAGATCCTGATGTAAATCCCATATAAAAAGGTAAGTCCTCCACGCTTAATGAAGAATCATATACATTCGATCTTTCGCATAATACTTGAACCCATTCATTTAAAGTGAATACTTTCCCATTTATTTTTGGTAGCTCACTCATCTTATATTGTTCAGCAATCACAATAGATGGATTTGCAACCTTTAACCTTTCATCCAGTTCATCATGTTTCCATTTCAAATCCAGCGGAACACAAACCCACCCTGCCATCGCTGCCCCAGCAAAAAGCTGTAAAAACTCAATCTGATTCTCTAGTAAAATCGCAATCGTTTTATTCATTGATTTCTCTTCCGTAAGCCAATTCGCAACTTGGCACACGGCACTATACCATTCTTTATAAGTTACTACTCTATCATTTTCCTTTATTGCCACTTTATTTGGATGCACACAAGCATGTTTCTCATACAAAGTTGTAATTCCCACTGTTCTCTTCCTTTCTTGTAAAGTGAAACTTCTATCAAAGCTATCAACATATATTAAAACGAGATAAGAAAAAGAAACACGTAAATACGTGTTTCTTACATTCTTTTATACAACGAAATTTTTATCTATAGAAGAGTTTTCCTTCCCATAGATTTTTTAGCCAGCCTTTGAAATTTTATTATTCTTTAAAGCAGGAGTAATGATATGTTTCAATGAACGGTGCAGCCTTGCTACAAGAATTGCCGCAAACACAGCTTTTATTACATCTCCTGGTAAAAACACAACGCTTAATTTAGCAGCTTGCCATACCGCGATATCCATTACAAATGCCTGTACAGTAACACCAAACACATAGACAACAAAAATGCCACCAACCATGTTAATGAAGAATACTTTGATAACAGATACATGCCGTAAACGTTCTACGAGGTAACCGATAACAAATGCTCCCACAATGTATCCCATTAAATAGCCAGCACTCGGTCCGACAAAAACCGATGGGCCACCACGTCCACCTGCTAATAACGGTGCTCCAGCTGCTACAATGAACAAGAAAATCATTTGGCTTAATGCACCAAGACGTGATCCTAACAACCCACCTGCCATCATGACCCCAAGAGACTGCAATGTAATTGGAACAGGTGTAAAGGAAAGTGCAATCGGTGGTATTAAACCTAACACACCCATAATCGCACTAAATAATGCAACAAAAACTAAATTTTTTGTATTCATCTTTCCATTTCTCCTATTTGTAAACTATAAATAATTTCTAGATAACATATTATATGTGATATATTACCTTCGCTTTTTTATATTGTCAACAATATTTTATTTACAGTTAACAAATGGAGTTATTCCGATTATAGTCATCAAAAGATACCGAAATAGAAATTCGACTTATTCTTTTATATGGCTTGCTAACTCTTTTCTCAAAGCTTGTTTCAAAAATTTCCCGACTGATGTTTTTGGAATCTCATCCATAAACACGATATCATCTGGCAACCACCACTTCGCAAATTGCGGTTGTAAAAACGTATATAACTCTTCTTTTGTTACAGAACTATTTTGCTTAATTACCACGCATGCAACTGGCCGCTCTTGCCATTGCTTATGAGGAATCGCTACAACAGCTGCCTCAAATACCGCTTCGTGTGCCATCAGAGCGTTTTCTAAATCAACGGACGAAATCCATTCACCACCACTTTTAATCACATCTTTCGTCCGGTCTACAATTTTTATACAGCCTTCCTCATCAACAGTAACAACATCGCCTGTATATAACCAACCATCTCGGAATCCTTCAACCGTACGTTCATCGTTATAATAGCTTGCTGCAATCCACGGTGCACGCAAACATAATTCTCCCATCTCGTTTCCATCCCATTTTACTTCTCCATCAGCTCCAACAACTTTCATTTCAACACCAGGCACTACGTAACCTTGCTTTGCACGAATCGTAAGTTGCTCCTCGTATGGTAAATCACACTCATAACTTTTCAAACGAGCAAGTGAAACAAGTGGACTTGTTTCAGTCATTCCGTATGCATGCACAAAAGGCACGTTAAATTTTTGTTCAAATGCAGTTATGACACTTTTAGGTGCTGCTGCACCGCCGCATAAAATCCGTTTCATACTTGATAAATCATAACTGTTGTTTTCTAATTCCTGCAGTACACCGAGCCAAATCGTTGGGACACCAGCAGCTAATGTTACTTTTTCTTCTTGCATCATTTCAAGCAAAATTTTCGGTGTAAACATCGGACCTGGCAAAACTAATTTTGATCCAAACCATGTCGCTGCAAAAGGTAAACCCCAAGCGTTCACATGAAACATTGGAACAACTGGCATCGCAGCATCACTTTCGGAAAGTGCAGCAGTATCGGCTAATCCGAGTGCCATACAATGAAGAACTGTACTGCGATGCGTATACACAACACCTTTCGGATTACCAGTTGTTGCGGACGTATAACACATGCCAGCTGGCATATTTTCATCTATATCCTTTATAAACGGGAAGTGAGGATCTCCCTCTTCAAGAAGTTGTTCATAGTGATAGACAGGATGAAGTGAAGTTGCTGGAAGCTCTTTTTTGTCAGTCATAATGATATATGCCTGTACAGTCGATAGTTCATCTTGAATTTTTTCTACAAGTGGTACGATATCCTCATCGACAAGTAAAATACGGTCTTCAGCATGCCTAATAATATAGGAAATGTGCTGAGTAGATAACCGAATATTAATCGTATGCAATACGGACCCAATACTCGGAATCGCAAAATACGCTTCCACGTGACGATGATGATTCCACGCTAAAGTTCCAACACGCTCTCCTTCTTTTATACCCAACTTCTTTAATGCACTAGAAAACCTTCTCGTTCGCTCTCCCAATTGCTTATACGTTAGCGTTGTGATTGTATCATGCGTGCGTGAAACAATTTCTTTCTTTGGAAACAATTTTTCTGCCCTTTCAATCATTGAACTAATTGTTAATGGTACATTCATCATCATATTCGTTCCGCCTCCCATTAAAGCGTTTTCATTTTTGAATATTATATCAGACTTCTCTGATGAATAATGTAATTTTTCAGTATTTTCCGAATTATTTCCGCAGAAATAATTACTAGATGTATATAACGTTCTTTATCTCTATTCTTCATAGTATCTCCCTACTATAATAAGTGCTTATTTCATATCACTAGGTGTAGTATTATAAGACGGTTTGTATACAGGATTGGATATCCTTTATATGTAGGAATGTCTTTCATCATAGTGGCTTCTTCTTAAACTTTTGATGATTTCGCACTTTTAAGAGAAGTACACTTCCGCAATCTGTACAAACATATGCATCGACTGGAGAAGACGTAAACATCGTCTCTTTCTTTCTTATTTGTGCATATCCAATAAACTCTCCTTCTCCAATATGATTAGACCCACAATAAGAGCATATATGTACTTCTACCTTTTGCATGAGAGCACTGCCTTTGTTCTTTTTCTACTCCTTTCGACAACAACCCATTATTTTCCTTCTATTAAAATTGATCCTTTTCCCTCCACAAGTTAGAAGGAAACAACCATAAAGAACATAAAGTGAAACTTTGATCAGTATGGGTTTTCTTCATCCTCCACTGATCATCAGCCCTCACCAATCGAGCTTTTACGGTCAGTTTATCCACCACCTAACTTCTTTGCCTCTTGCAGAACTTTGAGGTGAGGGTATTACTGCCTGTTAATACGGAATAAATAGAAAAAGAGCCTACGAAAGGCCCTTTTTCATTATTCTTTAATTGTCTTTTCTAATACATATAAATCTTCTTCTAAATTCGCTAGTTTATCTGTAACAAGCTTTCTCGCATCTCCAATTGCTTGATTATATGCATATGGTCCAAGTAATTTTATCATCTCTTCTATTAAATGCTCCGCTTGGAAACGACCAATCGCTGCTAACTCTTCTTCTTCAAAAAATTGCTGAATCTGTTCTACAAGCTGTTCTTTTTTCTCATTTGGTATTTTCACAATCATCATTTGAAATCTTCTCCTCTATATTTTGGATAGTACTCTACGTAAATGTTGCATAGAAAAGCGTGTTCCCGGGCATGTTTTCGTTACACCTTCTAGTTCTCGGTGACCGAGAATATCCTCTACACATAAAGAAAACTGTTGCATAAAAGTATAACATAAACGATGTAAGGAATTCACTTGTTCCGAAGTCGGATCATACTTATCAAAGTTACCTGTCATACAAATACCTACTGTTTCGCTGTTATATCCCTTCGCATGTGCACCGATGAACAAACCTCTTCCTTCATATACCATCCCATCTTCTTCGATAAAATAATTATAGCCGATTCCGCTCCATCCTCTCACTTTTTGATGAAATGCATGGGTTTTATATACGTCCCATCCTTCTTCAGCAGTATGATGAATAATAATCTTCGTTATATTTTGCAACGGTTGAAGTTCATCTTGAAAAGATAGCTGCGCTTTTTGAATATCCATCTATGATTCCTCCTTTACATATGAATCATAATTACTGTTTTATCATCTGGACGAATCCGTTTTTTCTGTTCTAGTTCTTCTATTATAGTAACGTAAGCTGCCGCGCCCTTTTCCCTCATATATTGCGCTGTTTGTACAAGTGACCAATCTGGATGAAATAGTCCATCAGAACAAATAAATATATCAGTAACTTCTGCACGAGGCAATGTTCCTTGTTGAATAAGTGCAATCGCTTCTGGCATCCCGTTTGCAATCGAATAGCCATTTGGCATATTTGCTAAATACCGATTGTACATGAGCTGTTCACGTATATCGTTAAATACATGTTCACCCGGTACAGACAGGCTGTTTTTCCGATCTTCTTCACGTTTTTTCTTTGCCCGCCTACTAATTCCTTTCACTGTGTCTTTCGTCAATACCTGCACTGTTCCATCACGAAATGTAGCAACAATCATACAATCTCCGAGCTGTGCGTATTGAATTGTTTCATCTGTTATATGAACCACTGCGATACACGTACACCAAAGCTGTTCTTTTTTTGTTATATCAACATCGTAAGCTTTCATTTTTTCTTGCAATATTCGATTCACAATTGCAATTTCCTTTTGTAACCCTTCTATTCCTTCAAGTGATTCAAAATGCTGTTCAAACAAATGAGAGGCAAGGTAAGCTCCATTATGACCATTCTCATCTTGAAATGGTACAAGTGGTGTTGCTCCATCACATACACCGTATACTTTTAATTCTTCATTGCGAATGAGTGCATCTTCACATTCTTTTTTTGTGGGACTTTTTTGTTGAAACGTTACAATTTGCATGATTTCACTCCTTTTTCACAAGTTCAGAAATCGATTGCATTTTTTGGATTAATCTAATTTTCCAAAATAAACTGTTTTCCCGCAAATCTCACAATTTCATATATAATCTTGAAATAATATGATTTTTTAGTGAAGGACGGGAAAAAGATGGTCAGATTTTTCGGCATTATCATTGGTTCTATCATTATAGCAATTTCCTTTAATCTTTTCCTTATTCCCCACAAGATTTTAAGCAGTGGAATAGGCGGAATTGCTATCATCTTGGGCATTGCAACTCCTATAAACACAGGTATTATTAACTTTGCCTTAAACTTACCTATTCTTATTTTAGGGTACATAGGACTTGGAAAAAAAGTAATTTTTAATACGATTGTTTCTGTTATTGTACTATCTGTTGCACTGTACTGGATTCCTGTAAAAGTAGTCGCAACTGATCCGCTTCTTTCTTCATTATTTGGAGGCGTAATTGCTGGTGCTGGAATCGGCCTTGTATTTAACTGTGGCGGGTCAACAGGTGGCTTTGATATCATTGGTATGTTATTATCTCGCAAAAAAGATATTAAACTTGGTGGATTTCTTATTATTTTAAATACAGTGGTTGTTGTTATTGCTGGATTTTTCTTTAACTGGGATGTAGCATTAACAAGTTTACTATCCATCTATGTAACAGGAAAAGTAATTGATGCCATTCATACAAAACATCGTAAAGTAACACTTATGATTGTAACAAACCATGCTGAAGAAATGAAAAAGCAACTTCTATCAACCGTTGTACGTGGGATTACACTCCTTGATGGTGAAGGTGCCTATTCAAGTGAGAAAAAACGTGTACTTATGACCGTTGTTTCACGCGAAGAGCTTGCTGGCATGAAATTAACAATTTCTGAAATTGACCCGCAGGCATTTGTCAATATTACAGAAACCGTTGAAGTACTGGGATTATTTAGAAAAATTTAAAACACTAGGTGTAATCCACCTAGTGTTTTTATTTACTAGAAGCCAACTCAAGATCCTTCTTATCGCTCCATCAATTTTTTGATTCGATACCAATAGATCACAAAACCCGATTGGTCAGGGCTAATAATCAGTGGGGATGAAGAAACCCCCACTGATTAAAGTTTCACTTTATTTATACTCCATAAATTCAATTCTGTTTCCAAATGGATCAAATACGTAAAACCGTAATACATCTGGACGAGCTTTATCATCTATAACTTGAACTTCCTTTTGAATTAAAACGGCTTTAAATTCTTCAATCTGTTGAACGTAAAAGGCTGGGTGTGCTTTTTTAGCTGGAGAAAAATTCCGCTCCACTCCTATGTGGATTTCTTGATTTCCACAGCGAAACCAGCATCCCCCGCGCTTTCGTAACTCTTCTGGTTTTGGAATTTCTTCTAGACCAATCTTATTCCCATAAAATTCCCTTGCCTTTTCTTCACAGCCTGCTGGTGCTGCAACTTGTACGTGATCAATTCCTTTAATATGAAATGACATAATCATTTCCCCCTTTATATCTTTATTGTATATAAGGTTGCTTCATAAGTAACTTATGTAATTCTTATAGAAGTTTATAAGAAAAATGAAAGTTTAAGATACATATAATTAATACATCCCAACGACCACGTCAATTCTATTTAAAACAACCCTTACATCTAATTATCTATCCTTTAAGCTATTAAGATTGAAAAAACAAAATAAAACGAAAATATATTCTATTCTACAACAGTAGCTTTTTAAAAAAATGTATAACGCATTCCATATAATATGTCTATAATAGATTACAGTGAATCTTTTTTAGATGTTAGTTGTACGGAGGAAAAGTTATGAGTAGGAAAAAGTTATCATCCATAAAAAAAAGTGGTCGTTCAGTTATACACCGTCGTTCCCGAAATCATGTACAAAAAAATATTATGGAACAAAACAAATCTTTAAAAGAAATGTATGCCTCTCTTTTTGAGCATAATCCTGATAGTATTATTTCATTTGACTTACAAGGGAACATATTACATGTAAATCCTTCTGCTGAAAAAATATTAGGATATTCTGCGAAAGCACTAGAAGGCAAAACAATAAAATCTTATGTGTTAACACACAGTTCCGACCAAGTATTACAATATATTAAAAGTGCAGTAATTGATAACCAACAAGAATACATACTCTCTATCAATCATAAGGATGGCTATCAAATTGACGTAGTCACAAAATTTATTCCTATTTATGTAAATAATCAAATTATAGGTGTTTATGCGATTATGAAACATCTGGAAAAATCAAAACAAATCGAAAAAATGTTACAAGAAAGTGAAAAACGTTTACGTACTTTACTAAACTCCATGCCAGCTTTTGTGTTATTTAAAGATCACGAAGGTCGATGGTTAGAAGCAAATGATTACGCAGTTTCCAGTTTAGACTTTGAAAATGTGCCCTATCGTGGAAAAAAAGATAGTGAATTAATCCAATACAATGAGTCCTATCGGAATTCTTTCTTATACTGTGAAAAATCTGATGAATTCGCATGGGAGAACAAAGAGAGTATACGTGGTGAAGAGATTATTATGCATGCTAGTTCTACGCCTCTCATTCTTGATATAATAAAAGTCCCTCTTTTTCATCCTGATGGATCACGGAAAGGGATCGTCATTATGGGGCGCGATGTTACAGATTTAAAGAAGACCGAGGAACTATTACGGAAATCTGAAAAACTAGCAGTTGTTGGACAGCTAACAGCGGGAATTGCTCATGAAATACGAAATCCATTAACTTCTTTAAAAGGATTTCTAACATTATTAGAACCTGATATTAGCGAAAATAACAAATGGTATGTCGATGTCATGTTAAGTGAAATCTCCCAAATGGAATCTATTACGAATCAATTTATGGCAATGTCTAAACCACAGGCTTTATCTATACAATCCTGTCAAATTCAGTCATTAATTGAAGAAGTGGTCACATTTATTTTACCAACAGCGATTATGCATAGCGCACACATTATTATGGACCATGCGCCAACACTACCGACAATTCAATGTGATGGAAGTCAATTAAAACAAGTATTTATAAACATATTAAAAAACGCAATAGAAGCAATGCCTCGTGGGGGAAATATTTTCATTCAAACAATGCACGTAGAAGAAAATTTTGTTTTAGTGCGTATTTCAGATGAAGGCTGTGGGATACCACAAGATCGAATCTCCCGTTTAGGCGAACCTTTTTATAGTTTAAAGGAAAAAGGAACAGGACTCGGTTTAATGATGTGCTATAAAATTATTGAAGAACATAGTGGCAAATTACAAATCGCAAGTGAATTAAATAAAGGAACCACTGTAGACATTCGGTTACCTATTCTTTCGGAAAAAACGGATGATTAAAATCAACCGTTTTTTCCGTTAATCCCTTGCAATACTTCAGCCAATATTGCAAGGGGCTTTTCGCGCCATTAATTACTCATTTTTTCTTCCCCAGAAGGTACAACAGGGAATAACTTCGATAATGGAATAATATTCCCTACTTCATCTTTAAATACAATATGATCTCTTGTTAAATGACGTGGGCTTTTCGCACCTGCAGCTGCCGATAAAGCAAACAAACTATATCGCATGCTAATAATATAGTTCATCACGCGCCATTGTTTTTCATTGGGATCCAATGCTTTTTGGAAGCGTGGATTTGTTGTCGCAACTCCAGAAGGACACTGCCCGGTATGACACTGAAGTGCCATAATACAACCATTTGCCATCATAAAACCACGTGCAGAATTTATCGCATCGGCACCAATCGCTAAAGCAATCGCTACTTTATCAGGGGTTACAAGCTTTCCAGACGCAAAAATCTTAAACTTGTCACGAACCCCAAAACGACAGGCTGTATCAATAAACGTAATTAAAGCAGGCATGAGTGGAATTCCCATACTATCTGCCATTGATTTATACGTTGCACCTGAACCACCTTCTGAGCCATCAATTGTGATAAAATCTGGATAAATACCTAATTCTTTCATCATTTGAAGTAACTCTTCCAATGGCTTTTGTTGTCCAATTACTAATTTCATTCCTATTGGCTTACTGCCACTTTCCTGTAATTCTTGAATAAAGAGTAACGCTTCTGTTGTATTATGCAAAAAGGCAAAACGGTTTGGTGAATTTATCGTCTCCCCTTCCTTCACCTTTCTGACAGCAGCTATTTTCTGATTCACTTTTTTCCCTTCCAAATGACCTCCACGTATTTTCGCACCTTGCCCAAATTTCAATTCAAATGCTTTAATATTGGGCTCTTTTGCTTTTTCGATAAATTCTTCCATAGAAAAATTACCGTTTTCATCACGATAACCAAACAAACCTGGACCTATTTGTGCAATAATATCAGCTCCAGTTTGTAAATGCTCTGGAATCACGCCACCTTCCCCCGTATTCACCCATGAACCACCAGCCATTTTTGCTCCATTTCCAGTTGAAAGAATATAATTTTCTCCAATTGCGCCGTAAGAAGTTGCTGACGCTCCAAACATCCCATTTATTTTCCAGGGATATTTGCGACTCGGACCTACTACAATCGCATCATCTTCTTCGTATAACCAAAGATTTGTTTGATCTGCTGTGAGTTTTTCTCTTCTAGAGAACACTCCTTCTTTATGAATAATATATTTCTTCGCAGGATGCTCTATAGAAAGATTCACATTCAATTCCTCAGTAAGAACGGGAAAAAGAGTATTAGAAATATAGTACCCTGCTTCAGCAAAATTACGTTTTGAACCAAATCCAAGAACTTCAGATCGATATTTTGCTAGAAACATAATACTTTGAAAATCATAACGAGAAAATGGCTTTCCATCTGTATCATGATCAAACCAGTATTGCCGAAATTCTGGACCTATTTTTTCAAGTAAAAAACGCATTCTTCCCAAATACGGATGAAGTTTCAAAATCGAATGATGTGTCCTTTTCTTAATAAAGAAAGTAATTACGAAAAAAGCAATGAATAGTACCATTAACAACAATAATACACTTATGATTACGAGCAGTGTTTGGCTCATCATCTCGCTTCCCCCTAGCGGTTCTTTCCTTTTATTCATGTATATCCCCTATCCCGTCACTACAGTACATAACAAAAAATTCAACTTAAAACAGAGCCACCATATTTTCTGAAAACAAAAAAAAGAAAGCTTCACGCTCTCCTTTTCTGTCAACGATTATATCAGCTCAGCAAGATGTTGTTTCGCATCATACTCGACTAAACGCTCCCCATTCTTTACACGATGGACAAAGTTTGGATTTGCAATTAGCGGCCGGCCGAATGCAGCTACATCAATGGTTCCTTCCTGCAATGCATCCTCTGCTTCTTGCGGATTTAAATTACCCACTCCAACAATTACACCGTTCCAATGTTTACGAACCAATTGGTGCAAGTTTTTCCCGTCAGCGATTATTTGTGTATAATTCATTGTTGAAGGATGAATCATGGTTACACCAGATTCACGGAATACTTCTATAAAAGTTTGAATTGCCTCTTCTGGATTTTCCCACATGTAAGTTGGATTATCACCCTTAAATGCTGAAAAACGAATTAACGTTTTATCTGCACCAATTTCAATGATAACGGCTTGTAGGACCTCTTTCATAAAAGTTAATCTTTGTTTAAGGTCTCCGCCGTATTGATCTGTACGAACATTTGCAAATTCATAGGCAAATTGATCAATTAAATAGCCGTGAGCACCGTGAATTTCAACGCCATCAAAGCCTGCTTTTATGGCATTTTGAGCAGCCTGTGCAAATTGTTTTACAACCTCTTGAATCTCTTCCACCGTCATTGCTTCTGGTGTATCAAACGGCTTACGAAAACGAGGTACATTTCCTTGTGCTGCAATCGCTGAAGGTGCTTGTGGCGAATATCCGCCTGTCAATTTATGATGGCTCATACGCCCTACATGCCATATTTGTGCAATAATCGTTCCACCTTCTGCATGTACTGCATCTGTCACCGCTCTCCAAGACTCAATTTGTTCTTGCGTATAAAGGCCAGGAACCCCCTGATTGCCCTTTGCTCTTGGACTAATTACAATTCCTTCTGTAATAATAAGACCAACGCCGTCAGCTGCACGTTTCCGATAGTACTCAACTACATCTGGCCCAACTACTCCTGTTTCATAATCAGCAAAGCAACGCGTCATAGGTGCCATTGCAACGCGATCACGAAGAGACCAAGCTCCTATTTGTATTGGTCCAAATAATTTCGTTTCTTCAGGACTTTGAAACTTTCCCCAATCTTTTATATTTGTCCCTGCAAAAATACTTGCTGCCGCTTTATTGTTTGAACTTGTCATCCCTTTTCCCCCTATTTGCTTTTCAATTGAATTACACTTTCATCTCATACAAACTATAAAAATCATCTATAAACGCATCATAATTTCTGATAAACTAGTAAGTCAATTTATACGCTTCCATCTTATAATATTAATATATTGAACAATTTAATGAGATAAGTAATATCCGTTACCCATTTTTCATTGGGCTGTAAAGCTTTAAAATCTCGATTTAAGCAATTTTTCAAAACTACATATGCTTCTTTTGATACAAAGTAAAGTCGGTTTTTTCTTGAATGATCCGTCATATGTTCTTCTAATTTTCCCCATAAAAAAATCCACCTTATAATAGACAGAATATAAGGGGATCATAGCATTGTGGAGTCAGCTTTTTTAGTTTGCACTAACAATTTCATTAAAAGTGAAATGAAAAAGAAGCTAGGAAATTACTTTTCTAACTTCTTTTAACTATCCCAAATTTGTGCTTTCACTATATGATTGAAATGTTTATAAAAAGGACTTCCATATACATTATTACCAGGCAGCGAATTGTGTACAGGATTACTTGGTACAGAATGCATTGAGTAGGATGAAGCAGAAGTTGTTGGTACATATTGATAATAAATCGGTTTTATATAAGTGTGCACAATTGGGTAACTGCCGTATAAAGGATGAAATATAAGGTGAGGGACATGCATCCTATTCAAAAAAATATTCATTTTCTATTCTCCTCATTATAAAATACAGTATATGTGATTTCAGCTTTGTAGTTGAAATGTTTTCTTGATTCAGGAAAAACACCCCTTCCTTTTATCTTATATAGTCTAAATTATATGAATTCCATATCACCTTGTGCATATCATGAATTACATAATAATTTATCGATTATTTTTTTGAAACATCCGATATTACCACTTTTCTTTCCTCTAGCACCTTAAGGTTAATATGGTAAGCTACAATTTCATTATTATAAAGATCTTCAATGGCAAACAAACATAGTTTTTTTCCAGTGAATGCCTCCTCCTTAACACTCTTACAAGTTGTTTGAGGAAGAGGACTTCTGTTGGAGTACTGTTAAAAATGAGATAAGTAATATCCGTTACCTATTTTCCGTTGGGCTGTAAAGCTTTAAAATCTCGATTTAAGTAATCTTTTGAAACCACATATGCTTCTTTTGATACAAAGTAAGGCCTTTTTTTCTTGAATGATACGTCATATGTTCTTTTAATTTTTTCCATAAAAAAACCCCTCTTATAGTAGACAGATATAAGGCTTTCTTTTCTCTGTCTACTATAAGGGGATTATATCAATATGAAGAGGCTTCTTTATATTAAATGCTAACTTGCTTACTAGTCGTTTCTCTTGCTAACAGAAAACTCATAATAACCTGTGCAGCGACCCGGCTTGTCATATCACGAAAATCAAGTGTTGGATCAATCTCCACAATATCCATACCCGTAACGAGAGATTCTTGCCCAAGCGCTGTCATTGCATCAAGTAATGTCGTACTATCCATTCCCCCCGGACCAATTGCCGGGCAACCTGGTGCAAACGCTTGGTCTAATACATCCATATCAACAGAAACATAGATAGCAGTAACCCCTTGCCTACGCAGATTTTCAATACTCTCTGTAATGATATCTTTTATAAGACGTTCCCGAACATGTTGCATCGTATATACCGTTACACCATGTTCTTTCGCATATTCATGATACGTACGAGCATTCGAGAAGTTGCGAATGCCAATTTGGACAAGTTGCTTTCCGGTAATAACATCATTCTCTAGCAAACTACGAAATGGTGTTCCGTTCGATGGTCCGCCATCATCTAAGTTACGTAAATCATGATGGGCATCAAATTGGATAATCCCAATCTTTCCTTTACTACTCGCAAAACCACTTATACTTGGAAAGCTAATTGAATGGTCACCGCCAAGTACAATGGGTACCATTTGTGGATTCAACTTTGTCAGATTTCCTAGCGTCTTTGCAATGCGAGCATGACTTTCTTTTGTATCTGTGACATGCATCGTAATATCACCACAATCATACAAGACACTCTCTTTCATATCATGCTCTTCTGTAATAGCATACGTACTATATGCATCTAACATTGTCCGGATCGTTTTCGGTGCAAAACAGGCACCTGAATGACTAATGGATGGTTTCGAAAGCGGTGCACCAATTAATGCTGCTCCGAAAATTTCTTCACCCTCATCCCAAATCTTAATCATGTCGCTCCATTTCGTTACTTCACGGTCGATAAACTTTGCATTTTTCTTTAAATAGTGGTCACGCTCCACGCTTTGTCACCTCTTGTATATGCAATATTGCCTTGCTTCCATACTGTATTCACATGGCTTACACCGTAATGGTACGGTACATAGGCATAATTATATGCATCCCATAATACGATGTCTGCCTTACGTCCAACACGAATTTTCCCAGCCACATCACCGCGATTAATTGCATACGCTGAGTTTACTGTTACTGCGTTCCATACTTCTTCAGGCGTCATTTTTAGCTTCAGCATCGCAATGCTCATTATTAGCTGAATATTTTCAGTTGGACAACTACCAGGGTTAAAATCTGTCGCTAATGCAACCGCTACACCTTCATCAATCATTTTACGACCTCGTGCAAAGCTTTCTTTATTTAAGTAGAAAGTTGTTCCTGGTAATAACGTTGCTACTGTATTTGAATTTGCGAGCATATCAATTCCTTTATCCGATGCGCCAACTAAATGATCAGCAGATGCTGCTCCAATTTCTGCTGCTGCTTCCGCACCGCCAAGTGGGTCGATTTCATCGGCGTGAATTTTCACATCAAAGCCAAGTTCTTTCGCTTTTAATAAAAACTCTTTTGATTCTGCAACAGAGAATACGCCTGTTTCACAGAAAATATCAACGAACTCTGCTAATTGTTTTTCTTTCATTTCGGGCAATAAATCTAACATCCATTGTAAAAACTCTTTTGACTTGCCTTTATACTCTTTTGGAACAGCATGCGCTCCTAAAAATGTTGAAACAACGTCAATTGGATGCTCTTTTTGCAGCTGTGCTGCTGCCTCTAATTGTTTCCACTCTGTTTCATCGTCTAATCCGTATCCGCTTTTCGCTTCCACTGTCGTAACGCCAAATGATAACATGCGGTCTAAATGGAACTTCGCCTTTTGCACAAGCTCTTCTTTTGACGCTTGTTTCGTTGCATTCACAGTCGATAAAATCCCGCCGCCTTGCTCTAAAATTTCTAAGTACGGCACCCCTTGTAACTTAAGGGCAATTTCGTTTTCACGAGACCCACCAAATACAAGGTGCGTATGCGGATCAACAAGTCCTGGTGAAACCATTTTCCCTTGGCAATCAATGATTTCCTTCGCTTGTAATTCTTTCGCTTCTTCCGCCGTACCAACGAAAGTAATCACACCATTTTCAATTCCGACCGCACCATTTCCAATGAAAGGAAGCGTATTCATCGCTTCCTTTCTTAACAAGCCATCTTCTTGATCCATTGTCAGTAATTGACCAATATTCGTTAGTAAAATGTCTAGCATGTTTTCTCCCCCTTATTTCATCATCGGAATGTTAACGCCTTTTTCTTTCGCTGTCTCTACCGCTAAGTCATAGCCTGCATCAACGTGACGAACAACACCCATTCCAGGGTCAGAAGTTAATACGCGTTCAATACGCTTTGCTGCTGCTTCTGTTCCGTCAGCAACAATCACCATTCCAGCATGAAGCGAATAGCCCATACCAACTCCGCCTCCGTGGTGAACAGATACCCAGCTTGCACCGTTTACACTATTGATTAATGCGTTTAAAATTGGCCAATCCGCTACTGCGTCACTGCCATCTTTCATCGCTTCCGTTTCGCGGTTTGGTGATGCCACTGATCCACAATCTAAATGATCACGACCGATAACGATTGGTGCTGACAATTCACCACTAGCAACCATTTCATTAATAATACGTCCAAATTTCGCACGTTCTCCGTATCCTAGCCAACAGATGCGAGATGGAAGGCCTTGGAATTCAACTTGCTGACGCGCCATACGGATCCAGTTACATAAATGCTCATTATCCGCAAATTCGCGTAAGATGACTTCGTCAGTTTTATAAATGTCTTCTGGATCACCAGAAAGTGCTACCCAGCGGAATGGGCCTTTTCCTTCACAGAATAATGGGCGAATAAATGCTGGAACGAATCCTGGGAAATCAAAAGCATTTTTTAACCCTTCATCAAAAGCAACTTGGCGAATGTTATTACCGTAATCAAACGTAATTGCGCCTTTCTTTTGCATCTCAAGCATTGCTTCTACATGTTTTGTCATACTTTCTTTTGCTAATTGTACGTAGCGCTCTGGATCTTCTTCACGAAGCTTTGCCGCTTCTTCTAATAAATAACCCACTGGAATATAACCGTTTAATGGATCATGTGCAGACGTTTGATCTGTTACTAGGTCTGGTGTAAAGTCGCGCTTAACTAACTCTGGTAAAATTTCTGCCGCATTTCCTAATAACCCAATTGAAATTGGCTCTTTCTTTTCTTTGTATTCTTTCGCAACAGCCAATGCCTCCTCTAAAGATTCTGTGTACATATCACAATATCTTTTTTCAATACGGCGATCGATGCTGCGCTTATCGACGTCAATTGCAATGACAACACCACCATTCATCGTTACAGCAAGTGGTTGTGCACCACCCATACCGCCTAAACCAGCAGTTAGTGTTAATGTACCTTTTAATGAACCATCAAAGTGCTGACGAGCTGCTTCACCAAACGTTTCATAAGTTCCTTGTAAAATCCCTTGTGTTCCAATATAAATCCAGCTACCCGCTGTCATTTGGCCATACATCATTAAACCTTTTTTCTCAAGCTCACGGAAGTGCTCCCAGTTTGCCCATTTCGGTACTAAGTTTGAGTTTGCTAAAAGAACACGCGGTGCATCTTCATGCGATTTAAAAATAGCAACTGGTTTCCCAGATTGAACCAATAATGTCTCATCGCTCTCTAATGTTTTCAAAGACTCAACAATTGCATGGTAGCTATCCCAGTTACGAGCTGCACGACCAATGCCACCATATACAACTAGCTCCTCTGGTTTTTCAGCTACTTCTGGATCTAAGTTATTCATTAACATACGAAGTGCTGCTTCTTGTACCCAGCCCTTTGTTTGTAGTTCTGTTCCTCTTGGCGCGCGAATTGTTTGTTTTACGTTTTCCATTCTAATCTCTCCCTTTTCCCTTTATAGTGCTGCATTTACATCAATGCGTTCCATTGTCCAATGACTTGTTTTTAACCAGTGCGCAAGATTTTCAATATCAGTTGAGAAAATGCGGTCGTTTGTAATAGAAGGTACTTGCTGGCGACCTTGGTGATAAAAGACTTTTGTTACTGTACTCATTTCTTCAATACCACGGTATTCAGCCGCTTGCATCGCACAAATCATTTCAATCGCAATAACGCGTCTTACGTTTTGAATAATTTGATACGCATGACGTGATGCAATTGTCCCCATACTTACGTGATCTTCTTGGTTTGCTGATGATGGAATAGAGTCAACGCTTGCTGGGTGTGCTAATGTCTTATTTTCTGAAACAAGTGAAGCTGCTGCATATTGCATAATCATCGCACCAGACTGAAGCCCTGGCTCTGGGCTTAAAAATGGTGGTAAATCATTTAACTGCGGATTTACAAGACGCTCAATACGGCGCTCAGAAATATTTGCAAGCTCAGCCATTCCAACCTTTAAAAAGTCCATTGCAAACGCAATTGGCTGGCCATGGAAATTACCACCGGAAATTACCTTTTCTCCACCATCAAAAATAAGTGGATTATCTGTTGCTGCATTCATTTCAATCTCTAGTTTTTCTTTTACATAATTTAAAACTTGCCAAGATGCACCATGTACTTGCGGAATACAGCGAAGCGAATAAGCATCTTGTACACGTAGTTCTCCTTGTTTTGTAACAAGTTTGCTATCCTGAAGGACATTACGAATGCGACTTGCAACTTCTACTTGCTCTTTATAACCACGAGCTCTATGAACATTTTCATCAAACGCATCAATGATGCCACGTAATCCTTCAATTGTCATCGAAGCAATTAATTCTGATTGATTTGCAATCTCTTCAGCCTCTAGGTATGCAAGAATCCCTTGTGCCGTCATTGCTTGCGTGCCATTGATAAGCGCAAGACCTTCTTTTGCTTCTAATGTAATTGGTTCTAAGCCTTCTTTCGTAAGGGCTACCATTGAATGAACACGTTCCCCTTTATAGAACACTTCTCCTTCTCCTAATAGAACAAGAGCAAGATGAGATAACGGAGCCAAGTCGCCGCTTGCACCAAGTGAACCTTGTTGTGGAATCACTGGATGAATTTGGCGATTCACAAATTCTAGTAACATATTTACAACAAGCGGACGAACACCCGATACACCTTTTAGCATTGTATTTGCACGTAAAATCAGCATTCCTCGCGATACTTCTTCCGGGAAAGGATCACCAATGCCACATGCATGCGATTGAATTAAATTGTGTTGCAGAGCTTTTACATCATCCTTTTGAATGAGTACATCACTAAATTTCCCAAACCCTGTTGTAATGCCGTAGACAACTCTTCCCTCTTCTACGATTTTTTCAACAACTTCACGGCATTCCGCAACTTTTTGCATGCTAGTTGGGCAAGCCGTTACCCCTTCTCCTTCAAATAACAACCGTTTCATTTCTTGTACTGTTAATGAATGTCCTGTTAACGTAATCATTATTTTTCCTCCTTATAAAGACAAAAGGAGGCCTTACCTTTTTAAGACAGACTTCTGTCCTAAAAAGCAAGGCCCCCTTCTAACTAATAGACTATGGGCAAATCATATGTGATTAATTCCTAAACCAATCGCCTCATGCTCAGATCCTTTTACAGGTGCACCTATCGTTCCATAAAGTGCAACAGCAATCCATTCGCCTTCTTTTTTACCGTCGTATGGTGTGCCGCGCACAATTGCAAACCGAAGACCTACTGTACGAAGAACGTCTGCTAACTGAATTTGACCTCTCGTTACCCCGTACAACGCTTCCATGATTGCATGATAAAGTGCATGCGTTTCTCTGTAAACGTCTGTTTCAATTACATTGTTGCTTCGAGCCGCTGTTTCTATTGCTGCGACAACTTTTTGCGAATTCATAGAACCGACTTTCCCTGTACAATACTTCCAACCTTTTGGAAGTGATAATACCGGGGTTTCGTGTTCCTCCGCAAGTACCAGCAACATCGCCATGCGACCAATTCGATGTGTTCCTTGAAGAAGCATGTGACTCTCTCTTTTCTTTTGAATTATTTGAATATTACTTAATTTAAGAATATATGAAAACGGTTAAATCGTCAATGGTTTACTATGATAATTTGAATAAAAAAATTATTTATCTTTTTTAGTTAATTTTTCATTCCATAATTGGACTGGACTTATTAATTCCTCAAATCCAAAATTCTTTATTTTTAATTCAGACATCCGCCTTTTTTGCATATCTAAATTGTATATATAAAATCTAGGCACTATATTTTTAGTTTTATAAAAACGGATCACTTCGTCTACTATTATTTGTGGATTTAAACTTACTACACTTACATGTGCATGATTTGCATCATAATAACCTGGATAGTTTTCATTACAAAACATAGAACCCCATGATTTCTCTATTCGTTTAGTAAAAGTTTCAAGATATGCAAAATCAAGCTCAAGAACGTTTTGCAAACTAGTCATAAAATATTCCCTCTCCCTTTTTTTAATCTTCTGTATATACAAATATTGTGATTTTATTTTTAAAAATATATCCCATGTCATTCAAAGAACAAGATTTTTAGCATCAAACTAAATGTAAACTTTAGTATATTAGTTTACATTCAAATCGTTTATTTTATTAACTTTATCGCACTTTACTCATTTCCTCCAAAAACGCTAACAAAAGTATCCATTCAACCATCGATAATAAAGAAGCTAGAATCACACATGAATTTATGACCCCCAGCCTTTTTACAGTTATAATTATTTCTCCTGACAATCTATTGCATTTTTCAACTCTTTAAGATGTTCTAGAAGTTGTTTCTCATAACTAGTTCTATCTTTTAAGTACCGCAGAAAACGGATCATTACTAATATCCCCAGAAAATATAAAAAGAAATTAGTTATGATTCCAATAATCTTTAAGAATAATGAAGTATTAGGGAAAAACCAATTCAGCGGCGCTGCTAATAGTATACTTAAAATTAGAGCCAACCATATATGAGTTTTGTTCATATCTCCCCACCTTCCTCTTAATTCCATTTTATCAGAAGAGGTTTTATATATCATTATGTATATCCTATTCATATAAGGTTTACATAATACCACAAAGCCGAAGTACATACATATAGTTTATTTAATTATTAGCACTCGTTATCCATCCATGCAGCACAAGCGCTGCACCACAGATTATGTAAGAAAATCAGTTCTTACATGAGAGTTAAACAAGACTATTTATTTTTGTTGCAAATTACATTCCTACGGTACAGATAAAATAGTTGTAATTATAATTATTCCCCAGCACACAACAATAGCTAAAAAAAGAGAAGCAAGATTAACCCACCATTTGTTTTTAGATACAACAAATAATATACCTGTTATTATAACAAACAACCACTTTAAAATATTCTCATTTATGTTCATAGATTCAGGTAAGAAAACAGCTGATAAATAAAGCAATACTGCTATTACCAAAGAAGTAATAATGATTCGTAAAGTCATTAAATAAATCACCTACCTATCCTTTTCAATAATCTTATTAGAGTAGTACACCTTAATAATTTTAAATTTACCTATCAATTCGAACAATTTTACTTCTTTCACTAACCTATCCCTTTAGTTCAAAATGAGGACAGGGTGTAAGAACTCCCCCTGCTTAGAGGGGAGCAAGAGTTTTTTCACATATGATTCTCTTCCATCCACTTCATAAAATACATTTCTACTTCTTCTATCTTCTTTTTATCCACATCTACATATGTAACTGGAAATTGCTTATACCACCGCTGCTCTGCTTCCACTAATTCCAATTGTTCCTCAAATGTACTACGTCTTCTAGTTATATCTTTTTCTTTTCTTTGCTGCAACACTTCTTTAGAAACCGTTAAATAAAAAATAGCATTCGAACGACATTCTCTTAATTGTTGCAATTCCTCTCTTAATTCTTTCTCAATCTCCCAATCCACCCCGATTATTTTTGGATAATGTATTGTATAAAACTCAATGTCTTCCGGTCCACGATCAAATATTATAATATCCCCCTGTACACTCTGATACTCTTTTATTTTTGCTTCAATGAAAAAATTTTGATTTGTAATAAATCCCTCTTTTGTACAAATATCCAATTTCAAACTTCTACTTTTTTCTACAATCGGGTACGGATTTTCATATATAATTTTCATACCTTGCTGCTCTAATCTTTTCGCTAAAGTAGTTTTTCCGCTTGCCATTGGCCCTTGCAGTGAAATCACATACTTCATTTCCATCATTCCTTTATCGTTAAAATAAAACTCTCATTTACAATAAATCAAACATTCAGAACTATAAACAAAATACTTCCCACCTTGTTTCCTATTTCTATCTGTCTTATAATAAAAAACAGAGACTATCATGAACGTATTGTATGTAAGCTTGGAGTTCCGAGCTTACATTATTTTTTGCTTTCCCTTTTCTATATAAATCCATTTTGATTTTTCGACATATAAGCCGCGGCTATGGATAACAAAAGGTGACCTGCACTCGCTTTCTCTCTTTGTTTTCACTATGTCTGGGCAGGAAAAGGATCTGACTGGCCGGATGCTCTCTCTCACCTAAAAAGAAGGGTTTTATGTCGGTTTTTTAATTTGTATTTATACAGTAAAAGAGGTATACTAGAATAGAACATATGTTCTTAACGATTACATACAGTAAGGAGATAGAACAAATGGTATACGACACAAAAGTAATTTCTTGGAACGCATCGTTAAAACAACTACAACGTCGCTACACTAAAAAACAAGTGGATCGAAAACATTTTGAAGGTGTTGAACTTATGGATTTCTTCCGCGACAATGACTACATCGCCCTCCCTACACATATTAGCGGCTTATCAACAAAACGTTTTACTTCTTACTCTGTTTTCACAACTGAAGATAAAGATCGTAAAGTTGGTACACTAATCATTGAATATCTACAAGATGAAGATAACATATTACGTGTAGAGCAACTATACTTCGTTTAATTCACAACGCTTGGTCAAAATGACCAAGCGTTCTTGCTTTCTATCAATCTCACTGCTTATAATACAAGTAAAGGGAAAATTGCTATCGTAAAGGGGGTATACGATTGCTTGAAGGATGGTTTAGTTGGTTTATTGTCATTTGGACTGTTATATTATTAGGTCTTATGTCGATTGGTGGATACTTTATGTTCCGAAAATTCTTAAAACGATTACCAAAAGAAGATGGAATGTCTATTTTAGATTGGGAACAGCGCTATATTGATGAAACACGTCACTTATGGGATGACAAACAGAAGCAATTATTAGAAGAACTGGTCAGTCCTGTTCCTGAATTATTTCGCGATGTCGCACGTTCTAAAATTGCCGGTAAAATTGGAGAGCTTGCCTTAAAAGAAAGAGCTACAAAAATAACAGAAGATTTAATTATTAAAGGATATATTGTTGCAACACCAAAGCGAGATCATAAGTTTCTCGTTAAAAAGCTACAGGAAAAGAAAATTGATTATTCTCGTTACCAATCATTGTTGGCTAAGTAAAAAACCTCAAGGGCTCTTGAGGTTTTTTACGTTAACTTTATATCTTTTTCATTATAAAATCCGTCTTCTTTTTCCATTTCCTTTTGCAATTTCGTAAACGAACGATACATTGCAATTCTCCATGAGACAATCATCGCAAAGGCAAGTAAGAAGAACATGCCGCTTAATTGTCCTAAGTCCAGAGATTGGCTTAAATATGTTTTAAACACAATACGTACAACGAGTAAACCAATTAAAATAAATACAAAAGCCTTTGAGCGCTTTAAATAAATTTCTTGTCCACGTATTTCAAATTTGGATGTTTTAATAAGAAAAATGGAGAAAAACAATCCGACACCAATTGCTTCTAACATTTCTGCTGGAGTTAGGCGAAATTCCGGGAAGATGTACATCAATGCCCCCGTGCTCATAAAAAACGGTGGGAGCATAATTTTTTTCAATGTCGCTGGTTTCTTTGCTGCTTTTAAACGAATAAACATCGCGCCAACAGCCATACAAACGGCAATAATACTTGATAAAAGAACTAAGTTCATACTTTCTCATCCTTTTTTGTGGCAATATAAAAAATATAGTTTCATTATATGCTTTTCTGTTAGTATTTCCAACATTTTCACAGGATAATACTAAAAACCGGTGAAACCACCAAATAAACTTGAGAAATATGCAATAATTTTTGTCATCCAGTTAAAGTATAGGAATATCCCCATAATGATCATGATATATCCGCCGATTTTCACAAATGCCCCGCTATGTTTTTTAATCCAAGACATTTTCGTAATAAAAAATGACAGAATAAAAAATGGAATGGCAAATCCCAGTATGTAAGCAATCATATATAGCATTGCTGATTCTGGATTCGTTGCAGCAAGAGCAATTACAGAAACTAAAATCGGTCCTGTACAAGGTGTCCAACCAGCCGCAAATGCCAAACCTATTAAAACAGATCCGATATAACCACTTGGACGGCTTTTAAACGTGAATTTACGATCTTGCATTAAAAAGGTAGGTTTAAAAAGACCAATCAAGACAAGTCCAAAAGCAATAATAAAGATGGCACCTAACTGCCTTATTAAATCTTTATAATCTTGGAAGAACGATCCGAGAAAACTTGTACTAAATCCAATTGCGATAAACACAATTGAAAATCCAAGTAAGAAAAACGCTGTATGTGTCATACTTCTTCTACGAAGCATTGCATTTTCTTCTTTCAATTCTGAAACTGACATTCCTGTTATGTACGATAAAAACGCCGGGTAAAGTGGTAAACAACACGGTGAAATAAATGATAAAAAACCAGCCCCGAACGCTAAAAAGATATTAATATCTTGCATCGTTTCACTCCTCTCCTCTACAATATTGTAGCAAAAACAAAAGAAAATAGTATGAACAATTCATGAATTTCCTATTTACAACATTTTAATAAGAGAAATTCTACTATAGCTGCACACAATCGCTTTCTGTAGAACGGTTTCATTTTCCTTCTATTATAAATATATTCAACCTTTCATTAACATAACAAAGCTCCCTTCATTCAACAAATCATTTGTCTATCTTCCGCCTTTTTCTATACATTCCTTGTAAAAAAATATTTTTACAAGGAAAACTTTATACACACTTTTCCTTATTTTACGATACTTCTATACGTATAAATTTCAAGATTATGCATAAATAGCATACTTTTATTATTATTCTATAAAATGTCACACTTTTCTTTCAGTTGACCCTTCATTTTTAATTTTGTATACTTCCATCTAGTTATACATGTCCGTTTTTGAAAAGACACATATATAGATGGGAGGAGTTTTCATGCTTCGTTATTCTCTTTTAGTTTTATTAGGAGCATGTAGTTACGGGATTTTAGCTATCTTCGTTAAACTTGCATATGCAGAAGGCTTTTCACTTGGAGAAGTTATTGGTAGTCAATATTTGTTCGGTTGGTTTATTTTACTTGGCATTACACTACTGGTTTCTAGACATCGAGTGCCACTAAAACAAATGCTTATTTTATTTATTGCCGGAACTTCTGCTAGCTTTACTGGTATTTTTTATTATGGTTCTTTGCAAACTGTTCCTGCATCTATTGCCATTGTTCTCTTATTCCAATTCGTTTGGGTTGGCATTATCATTGAAGCTGTCGTAACAAAAACGTTACCTTCAAGAGAAAAAGTAATTTCTGTTATCTTTTTACTTGCTGGTACATTCTTATCGAGCGGATTGTTGGAAACATCAGCCGGCAGCTTTGATATGAAAGGGATTCTATTAGGCTTATTATCAGCGGTTACCTTTGCAACTTATATTTTTGTAAGTGGTAAAGTTGCTATCGAAGTACCATCATTACCTCGCGGCGTATTATTAATGGCTGGGGCCTTAACGTTAGTGATGATCGTGTTCCCACCAACATTTATTTTTAATGGTGCCATTACACAAGGACTTTGGAAATACGGATTAGCATTAGGAACGTTTAGTATTGTTATTCCATCCATCGCCTTTACAATTGGTATTCCAAAAATCGGTTCTGGTCTAGCAACCATTCTTGGCGCAGCAGAACTTCCTGTTACAACAATTATGTCTGTATTCGTATTAAAAGAAGCAGTACTGTCTTCTCAGTGGTCTGGTGTAGGTCTTATTCTGGTCGGAATCGCCATTCCACAAATCGCGTATACAATGCGCGGCAGATACCGAAAACATCATACTCATAAAAAAGTTGCTGCATAATGAAAAGAGGCTTCTCAGTTGAGAAACCTCTTTTTTATTACTTTTTAGCACGATTTGCAGTCTCTAAAGCACGGTCTGTTTCCTTAGCCGCTTGATCTAACGCTTGTTTCACATCTGTACCTTGGAACACACTTTCCATCGCCTTTTGTACTTTTTGACGCGATTCTGGGAACACTGTAATTAATGCTCCTTGTGTTGCTGGTGATACTTTTGAATCATGAAGCTGATTCACCGTTACTTGCAGTTGTGGATATTTCTCATATTCTTTTTTAACGAGTTCTTCCTCATATGCTTTTGGATTCACCGCAAAATATCCTGTATTCACATGCCACTCTGCTTGTACAGATGGAGTCGTCATATATTTCATAAACTCCCAAACGGCTTGCTGTTTTTCTTTCCCGATATCTTTTGCCATCCACAATGATGCCCCACCAATAATAACACCCTCTCTTTGAACATCTTCAGGATACGGAAGGTATGCAGCACCAACTTGAAACGGTGCACTGTTAATCATATCTTTCACACCCGCTGAAGAATCTAAATACATCCCTGTTTTACCCGCTAAAAAGGCAGCACGAGTATTATCCCAATCAGATCCGTAATTTCCATTGATTCCTTCTTTGTTTAGTTTATTGACAAACTCTAGAATTCTTTGTCCTTCTTTCCCATTAAAAGTTGCTTTTGTTGCTGCCTTTGCACGACCATTATCGTTATTTACATACGTTCCACCTTGCACTGCTAACATTTCTTCAAAAAACCATGTGTCTACTAAATAAGAAAATCCATAACGATCCACTTGATTTCCTTCTTTTTTTGTTAATTTCTTCGCTGCTTCTTCCACTTCTTTAAACGTTTTAGGAGGATTTTCAGGGTCTAATCCAACCTCTTTGAAAGCATCTTTGTTATACACCATTACAGGTGTGGAAGAGTTAAAGGGCATCGAATACTGTTTTTTATCAACTGTATAATAACTACGAATATTCGGCTCCCATTGAGAAACATCGTACTTATCTTGATCAATAAATTTTTGAACTGGTTCAATTTTCCCGCTATCAATCATATATTTTGTTCCGCCATCAAACACTTGAATGACATCCGGTGCATCCTTTGTTCCCGCAATATTTTTATA
Organism: Bacillus sp. DX4.1; assembly: GCF_030348195.1. Classification (NCBI taxonomy): domain Bacteria; kingdom Bacillati; phylum Bacillota; class Bacilli; order Caryophanales; family Bacillaceae; genus Bacillus; species Bacillus sp. DX4.1. The sequence goes on from NZ_JAUCFT010000008.1 coordinate 3,155,121, forward strand.
CTTAATAAAAGATTCATCATATGTACCTTGGAATAATGCTTTTACTTCTACTTTATCTTGTGACCCATTATACTTTTGAACAATTTGTTCCAAAACTTCTTTCGTTTTCCCACCCATCGCATGCCAAAAAACGACTTCTGTTTTTCTATTTTCTGTCTTTTTGTTTTTCTCCTTCGCTTCTGGCTGCTCTTTCCCAGCAACGTTTGAATTGGAACATGCAGTCATAATGAATAAGATGCATAGTAATAGAATAGCGATGAAACTTTTCCATGTTCTTTTCATTCAGACGAACCCCTTTGTTAATATATTTTTATTCATAATGCTTCCTTGCATTGTTTCTAACTAGCAGCTTGTTTTGAGATTTCCAAAATGAATCATCTCCAGTCGATACTGCTTGCGCACCGCTATGTAATGCTGCAACTAAATGTTTCTCTTCATACACCAATCCTCCTGTGATAATAGGAACATTCGTTTTATGTACAACTTTTTGAATCATGTCCGGCATAAGTGCCGGCATAATTTCAACCACATCTGGTTGACACACATCTACTAAATTTATACCGTGATTCATCGCTTCCGTGTCCACAAGAAAAAGACGTTGAATTGTTAAAAGCCCCTCTTTTTTCGCAAGCTGAATTAAACTTCCTTTCGTACTAATAATGCCTGTCGGTTGTACAAGCTTTGCAATAAATTTGATCCCCTCCTTGTCATAACTAATACCGGCAATCTTCTCTAGATGAAGAAACACTAAACGGTTATGCTTCTTTAACACATCAACATATCGTTTGATGACACTTATATTTCCAGTCATCAGAAATGCAATGCGAAGATTCGTTCGTAAAAACTGATCTAGTTTTTTAGGTGAATGAATTGCCGCAATTCGTTGATCTTCCGCTAAACAATTGAAAAATTCCTCTCTCATATTCACTTGTCTCCTTTACATACAAAAAAGACCATAGATAACGATAACTATTGGAAATTTCCCAGTTGCGTTATAATATGGTCTCTCGTATTTACACCAATGTTATATTCACTTATCATTTACATGATTTAGCATACCGTATTTTTATGAATTTTCCGTTAATAAAACCAGCGAATTGTAAAGGTTTTTATATTTATATGTAAAAGATTGTAAATCATATATTTTAACGTTCTGATAAAAGATTTCTCTAAAGAGATTTATTAAACACCCTATTTTCCTATATAATTACTTACGAAATCATTTTTTCTAATTCCCTTACTTCTTGAAATGAATGATACCATCAACCAACCGAAGCTTATCGTTCGTTCATAAGAGATAAAATGCGTCTTTAGAAAGAAGGAAACGACCATGAAAGCAATTCATTTACAAAATGCAACGATTGATTTAACCGAAAAACTAATCTCCATTCGTCGTCATTTACACCAATTTCCGGAATTATCATATGAAGAAATTGAAACGACGAAATCCATCAAAAACTGGTTAGAAAAAGCTGATATCACCATTATCGATTCCAATTTAAAAACAGGAGTCATTGCGGAGATTTCTGGTAATAAAAACGGCCCAGTTGTCGCTCTTCGTGCTGATATCGATGCCCTTCCGATTCACGAAGAAACAGGGCTTCCATATGCTTCACAAATTCCTGGTAAAATGCATGCATGTGGTCACGATTTTCACACATCGTCTATTATCGGAGCTGCTTATTTATTAAAAGAAAAAGAAGCTTCACTTAACGGAACGATTCGATTGATTTTTCAGCCTGCTGAAGAAAATGGTAGCGGTGCCTCAAAAGTAATAAAAGCTGGACATTTACAAAATGTAAAAGCTATCTTTGGAATGCATAATAAACCAGATTTACCAGTCGGCACAATTGGTATTAAGGATGGCCCACTCATGGCGGGAGTAGATCGTTTTGAAATTGAAATTAAAGGTGTTGGAACGCATGCAGCTGTACCTGATGCTGGTGTTGATCCAATAGTTGCCTCTTCACAAATTGTCCTGGCACTGCAAACCATTGTGAGCCGAAATGTAAGTTCTTTTCATAACGCTGTCGTAAGTGTAACAAACATTCATTCAGGAAATACATGGAACGTTATTCCTGAGAAAGCAACGCTAGAAGGAACCGTCCGTACATTCCAAGCTGAAACGCGCCAAAGAATCCCTGAACTGATGGACCGTATTATTAAAGGTGTTGCAGCTGCGCTTGGTGTTGAAACAAAACTGCATTGGTATCCGGGCCCCCCTTCCGTTCATAATAATACAGAGCTTACCGAGTTATCAATTGGCATTGCACAACAAATGGGGCTTCAAGTTGTTTCACCAAAGCCCTCTATGGCGGGAGAAGATTTTTCATTTTATCAACAAGAAATTCCTGGTTCATTCGTCTTTATGGGAACTGCAGGGACACAAGAATGGCATCATCCTGCATTTACATTAGATGAAAAAGCTCTTCCTATTAGTGCACAATATTTTGCCTTGTTAGCTGAGGAAGCTATTAACAAATTACCATAAAGAAAAGCCGTTAAGCGTATCCTTAACGGCTTTTTCATATGTCATTATCTCGCTATTCGCAAGCAGTAATCCCCCCACTGATGGAAGTTTCACTTTATGTTAAATCGCGCTTTAAAAATACAGTATAGGAAATCCCTAGGAATACGAATAAATAAATTATCAGAATACAAGACGCAAACGGAAATGATACACCTTGAACTAAATTTCCACTTTTTAATATTCCATATAAATCTGTGTTTGCCGGTAATAAAAATTTCATCCATTCATATTTAGATGCTGGTATTAAAATGATTCCACCAGATAACGCCACAAATAAAGAGATACCTATTGCTCCCCCACTCGCTCTCGTTAAAACAGATATCATAAAAGCAAGTGCTGCATACACAAGAGTTGGCACCCATTCTAATATATAATACTGACTCACATCACCAAATATATTTCGCTCGACAATGTTACCATTTTGTACAATAAATTCCGTCCATGCTGGTTGTTGAAATTTATAAATAATAAACCCATATAACAGTGAGAAAAGCATATTAAATATAAACAATAATGCAGAGAAAATAACAATTGCTACATATTTCGCTGTTAAAATTTTAAATCGATTTGCCGGGCGAATCATTAAAAATTTATAAGTACCCCAGTTGTACTCATTTGCGAAAATTGTACTGGCATATACGAGAATAAATGGTAATAAAATAGGAAAAACAATTAATCCGGTGTCTCTCATAAAGGCTAGAGGTGATTCACCCACAGGTGGCGTATTCGTATCTAAGTGCTTCATTTTCAGTTGATACTCTTTAACGAGCTCATCCCCTGACCTTTGACTAATAATATCCTGTTTTGTACTTCCGAGTTTCTTTTCAATTTCTGTCGTTCTTTCTGTATACTCTGCTTTCCAATCTCCTGATGAAGACGGAAAATATTTAACAGACACCCAACCTAGGCCAATAACTAAAACTACAATAACGACAAACGGTATAATCGTCCGCTTCAGCTTAAAAATTTTATATATCTCATTATAAACTAAATTAAACAATATCCTTGCCCCCTGTTAATTCTAAAAACTTCTCTTCTAACGTTTTTCGTTCTTCATATACCCGGTAAATACGAATGTTGTGTTCTGTTAATATTTGAATAATCTTTGGAATTTCTTCATTATTCACTGTGAGAATCAATTCGTTTTCTTTCATTGTAATATCACATGTTAAGAACTCTGCCGCCTTCTTCGCATCGTTGACACGTATATGGATTGTCTCCATCTCTACCTGTCCGTCGTTTTGTACATTTTGTGTTGCTACGTATTGTCCGTGCTGAATAATGATAACTCGATCACACATTAATTCAACTTCAGATAATAAATGACTCGATACAAGTACAGCCTTTCCTTGCTCATGGGCAATTTTCTTTATGTACATACGCATTTCATGAATTCCATTTGGATCTAGTCCATTTGTTGGTTCGTCTAAAATAAGTATATCTGGATTATGTATAAGTGCTTGCGCAATTCCTAAACGCTGTCTCATCCCAAGAGAATATGCTTTTACTTTTCGATTGATAACCTGCTGCATTCCTAATAAATGAACAACTTCTTCAATGCGTTCTTCTGTCACATTTCCATTCATTCGTCCAAAGTATGTTAAATTCTCATAGCCACTTAAAAATGGATAAAACTCTGGGTTTTCAATAACAGCACCAATTTTTGCAACTGTACTTTCAAATTGTTGTCGTACCGATTGACCATCAACCCATACTTCTCCTTCGGTCATACTAATCATACCGACCATCATTCGCATTAATGTCGTTTTCCCAGCACCATTTGGCCCTAACAAACCAACGACTTCACCTTTTTTAACTTCGAAACTTATATTCTCTACTAACGTCTTTGAACCAATTCGCTTCGTTAGTCGGTCTACTTTCACAATGGATTTTTCATTTGTCATTCTATACAACCTTTCTTTTTAGCGCTTTTCTTCATACTCTAAATTTCTTTCACTGTATCATGATTATTTTCCCCTGTAAAACGCAGAAAAAAGACATGATGTTTCACGCCTTTTCCTCTACTTTATATGATTGTCCATATTGGGAGTTCTGTACAAACCGATAACATTGCCACATTGATAATACAATCAACACGCTAACGAATAGTGTTGTCACTGATAGTGCATATATTGTAATCGGTGCACTACTTATCCCATGATAGCCTGTTAACTTTATAAAAATAACAGTGAATAATTTCAAAAACAACATGCCATGAATTAATCCAAAAAGAAGGGCTCCTCCCCAAAGTAACAGCTGCTCCTGACATAATAAGCAAATAATTTTTCTTTTTTTCATACCAACAGTTTCGTACGAGTGGCACTCCTGTCGTCTTTGTTTCAAGAATCCTTTTGTCATCTGGTATGTAACGAAACAGCACACAAAAAATAACAGGATAGACCCATAATATAAAGGTACAATTAAGAGTGGTATATGTTTTATTTTCTCTATTACCGCTTCATTAGATTGAACCGATATGATAAAAAAATATAACATCGTACTCGTCGCAATACATATAAATTGCTTTAGTCTTTGGGCAGCATAGTTTTGTATGTTTTTTTGTGCTAACCGAGATAAAGACATAATGATTCCCCCATCTTACTTCCTAACATCAAACATTCTATACTATCAGTGTATACAAATATCATTTCATTCACATCGAACTACAATCGGAATCTCCTCTAGGACTTAAGTCTTAGAGAAACAAAACAGATACATTTCTAAAGCCGTGCGAATGCAGGAAACTTCACTATCGAATTAAAAAACGGAAATGTTTCACAATAACATTTCCGCTTTTCATCACATGATTTGTTTTTTGAGTCTTTTAAAATAACGATTTCTAAGCAGTAAAAAATAACATGTATGAATGAGTAAAAAAGCACCGATGACGATAACTGAAGAGATAAGAATCGGCGTTGTAAATACTTTCTGCAACGCTATGTAAGCTACACTTGTATGCAAAGCTGCCAATACAAATGGAATAAAAAACAAAGTTCCCATTTGCACCGTCATAATCCGCTTCATTTCCCCTTCATTCATACCTAATTTCATAAGAGATTGATAGTATTGTTGATCCTGTTCCATATCTGTGAAAAAGCGGAAATATAAGAAACTTACTGCAGATAAATAGAAAATGACTCCTATAAATAAACCGATAAATAAAATCACACTTGCCACTTGCTTAGCCAGATTATGAATCGTCACACGAGAAGTAAATTCATATTGCCCCTCTTGCGTCATTTTCTTTTCCAATTGTTCTGCGAGCTTTGTTGTCTCTTCCCAATTCTGAATGGTATATGCTGTATAACTTGCTGTTTTACCGCTTCCTATAAGCAGCTCATCTACTTCATCTGATACCACATAGATTTTCCCTGAGAATATACCACCTGAAAAAATATTCTGCTCTAATGCACGTGTCACATGTACAGTTTGTTGACTTTCTTGTAAACTCATATCAAAATCTGTAAAGTTACCACCCATCTTACCTTCCAATCCAAATGATGGAACTCGAACAGCTTCCTTTTCTTTTAATGATACTGTTTCAAAACCAAGCTTCCTTGCAATTGTATTATAGTTCAATTGGGATAAAATAATAGCTGGTTCTTTTTTATTTTCAACAGATTGAAACTTTACTGGTGTCACTACTTTTTCATATACGATATGTTCCTTTTGAAAAGCCTTTTCGATTTCTGTTTCATATTGTTCCCGCTGCTGTTGATGCTCGTTATATGTAATGAAATTAAACGCAAATGGAATGTTTCGTACCATTTCTGATTTTTGTGTTCCAAGAAAGGCAGCAAATGTACCAATCGCACAAAATGCAACAGTTGAGACAATTGTCACCATAAAAAACATACGCGCGTTATCTTTCATTCGATAGGACAACATAGAAAACGATACTAAATTCGTTTTTTTCCAATATATATGTTTAAATCGTTTTAAAAATCGTATGATAAACACACTAAGCTGTGAGTATAAAAAATATGTACCAATTATTACGATTACAGAAACAGGTAATAATAAAAATGCAACAGTCCCAGGATTAGCTGTAACGGATAACCCATATCCAAGCAAAATAAAACTTCCTGCCAATACAGATAATAGTATAGAAGCTTTCGGTTCTGGTTTTGGTTTTTTATTCCCTTTTAATAGCGCAATGACTTTATTACTTTTCACGAAAAAGCTCGCTATGAAAGATACGAGAAAAAATAAAATGAAAAAGGAAATAACCGTGATTTTAACTGGCTGCATTGGCAAATATAACGGTAAATCTTTCACATGCATCACTGTGCTTGCCAACATAAAAAACAGTTTACCAAGCAAGATGCCCGCTCCTATCCCACTAATGAGAGCGCTAACACCAATTAACATATTTTCTACAAAAATCATCCAAATCATTTGTATATTTGTCATTCCATGAATCACAAATATACCAAACTCTTTATTCCGCATTTTTAAAAAGGTACTAACAGAATAAAAAACAAAGAAAAATGAAAAGAAATAAATAATGTACTCCGCAACAAACATTCCTTGCCGAATCGCTCCAGGAATTTTCTTTCCATTTATTACATCTGGATGATAAATAAAATATGCATATAGAAAAAAGATCATCACTGAAAAGGTACTACTTAGAAGATACGCTGCATACGTTCGGATATTTTGACTTACATTTTTACATGCGAGCTGAGAAAATGTCATGTTTCTCCCCTCCCACATCTATTCTTATATTCATCATCATATTAAGTGCGACATCTCCTTCCTCATTCTTCCCTTTTACTATAGTAAAAAACGACGGAAGAAAACATCGAACTTTCTTACATACCGCGCCATAGTCTTACAGTTTTGTCATTTTACTTGTCATTTTCAACTTCTATTCGCTTATTCTCTCTTGCGATTTTTAAAAACTCCAATAGTTCAGGATTACTATTCGTTTTTCGATATGCAACTGCCATTTCAGCTACAAAATTCGTATCATATATTTCCTTATATACAACTTCCGTTTGATATAATTTATTCGCTGATACTGGAATGACTGTTATCCCGATGCCTGCTGCTACAAACCCCATAACTGTTTGATATTCCGTTGCCTCTTGTACAATACGCGGACTGAATCCAACCTCTCGACATAGTGATAAAATCGTATCATATAGTGCAGGCCAGACGTTCCTTGTTATAGAAACAAATGGTTCGTCCTGCAAATCTTCAATATGAATCTCTTGTTTTTCCGCAAGCGGATGCGCTTTAGGCAAACATAGTGTGCATGAAAGTTTTTGAATTGGCTCTAATTCTATTAATTGGCTCATGATCGGCGGACGCAAAAATCCAACATCAATACGGTTATCATGCAGTGCATCGACTTGTTCTGGTGTCGATAATTCATGCAATACAACTGATACCCTCGGAAATTTTTTTCGATATTCTCGAACAATAGATGGCAAAATATCATATATTGCCGCTCCTACAAATCCAATCGAAAGTGAACCAACTTCCCCCCTTTGTGCGCTCTGCGCAACTTCAACAGCTTTTTCAATTTGCTCAAATGCTATTTTCACTTCTTTTAAAAACATTCCACCTGCTTCTGTCAGCTCAACTCTTCGCTTCGTTCTTGAAAATAACGTAACGCCCATCTCTTTCTCTAACTGCTGAATTTGTTGACTAAGCGGCGGCTGTGTCATTTGCAGGCGAGCAGCTGCTCGCCCAAAATGTAACTCCTCTGCCACAACAACAAAATATTGCAAATGCCGTAATTCCATTTTGGACACCCTTTTCCATTAATATGTATAATAAATTAATAACATACAATTTATATATTAGACAAATGTTTTTAAAAAACGTATAGTAGAAATTGTTAATTTTTTTTACATTTTTTATGTAAAAAATGAAAAGGGGTGTTACTGTATGAAGTTTTTTAAATTAAGCGGACAAATTTTCCTATTATTTTGTTTCGCATGGACAGGTGAATGGATTGCTAAACAGGCACATCTTCCAATTCCAGGAAGTATTATCGGTATTTTTTTATTATTAATTTCATTAAAATTTAACCTAGTGAAAAAAGAATGGATTCAAGACGGAGCAGATTTTTTACTAAAAGAACTTATTTTATTTTTTATTCCTTCTGCCGTCGCTGTAATCCGTTACAAAGACACATTAACACAATATGGTATCGATATCATAATAATTATCATGATTAGTACACTTTGTGTAACACTTGTAACTGGACTCTTAACTGAACTGCTTTTAAAGCGGAAAGGATCAACACAATGATCGGGCTTTTATGTTTACTATTAACACTATTCACATACTGGATTTCAAAAAAACTATATCAAAGTTGGAATTGGAGTATTCTTTCGCCTCTTCTCGTCTGCCCGATTATTTTAATCGCACTTTTACTTGGATTAGATACATCATATGAAACATATGAATCTGGTGGCCAATGGTTAACTGAACTATTAAAACCAGCAACAGTAGCCTTTGCTTGGCCAATATATAAATATTTTAATCTATTAAAAAAACACGCAAGTGCCATTTTAATTAACGTCATTGTTGGTTCTTTTTTATCCGTTATCACTTCGGCTCTTCTAGCAGATGCCTTTCAAATTGATTCGTCACTAGAACATAGCCTAGCACCACACATCGTTACAACACCAATTGCAATGGCAATCTCAGAAATGATTGGTGGTATGTCACAATTAACAGCTGTCTTTGTCGTATTAACCGCATTAACAGGCGCACTCCTAGGCCCTTCTCTTATTCGCCTATGCCGCATTAAAACATCCATTGCGAAAGGAATTATGCTCGGCACAAGTGCAAATGGTACCGGTACATCAAAAGCATTTGAAATCGGTCCAGTTGAAGGTACTATTGCAAGTTTATCTATGCTATTAACTGCCGGAGCAAGCTTAGTCATTGTACCACTTATTTTATCTTGGTTACATTAATAAAAGGCAAGTATTCTTTCCTTTTATTAAAAGGGCGGATAAAGTAATTATATAAATACAAATTAAAAAACCGACATAAAACCCTTCTTTTTAGGTGGGAGAGAGCATCCGGCTATGCATAGAAGCGGTCAGATCCTTTTCCTGCCCCATGCCCAGTGAAAACAAAGAGAGAAAACAAGTGCAGGTCACCTTTTGTTAGCCATAGCCGCGGCTATATGTCGAAGAATCAAAATGGATTTATATACAATCTTATGAGAGCAAAAGAGCAGGATAGATTTAAGCAGAAAAAGACGCATCCTTTATGCTACAAGGAATGCGTCTTTTTGTTTGCTACTGCTAATGACATGTTATGTAAACCCCATGTGTATATGATATACAAAGATTTTTCGTGATTTAATGTTTTAATTTGATGACCGTAGATATTAATTAGGTTCGTTTATGGTGAAGAGGTTGTTCCCCATACTAAGAAGATATGACTTTATTAGGAATATCAGTATGAACAAACAGAAGAATTCAAGTAAAAGCATTATGAACCAGAAATAATGAACGTTGCTGTACGAAAGAATGTCATTCTTTTCATTTGTACATATCTCAGCGGTATCAATCCATTTTCCCATCTTTTTCTCCTCATCCATGCATAGCATTCTTTTTTTCTTATTCTTCTCCTCAAAAAAAGAGGTGAAAACTTGAAATATATCGAATCATTATATCAACTTCAAAGACGGCTTATTCATGGAAACTCGGACGGAAGGATGAGAAGATGATTTCTAAATATGTCGTGGAGTGTGTCTTTTGTGAGGAAAATCGAAAATCCCGACAAGCAACTGTTATTGTTTCTGCTAGCTCCCATGCATTCGCAATTCAAAAAGTAACAGAAGAGTGTCAACGTCGCTTTGGGAAAGCTTTACTATTACAAACAGAAATTACCGAGGAACTACTTTTACACCAAAAAGAAAGCTGACCAATGATTGGTCAGCTTTCTTTATCCGATCATATTTTCACATGAAGATTAGGGGCATCCTCTTAGAGATCGGGATTTTCCCATTATGTACGTACCATAATGGGTATCGAACAATATTTCTATACAATTATATATTGAATAGAATAGGGCAAGACTTGTTCGCATTTTTAGAAAAGGGATAGGGATATATTACTAGTAGTACGTCGAACATTCGAACGTTACACTCATTATATTATAGCAACTCCTTTTATATGAGAAATATGAATTACTTACATAATCCATACGCAAAATATATTACTCTATTAATAGCATACATCCTGCTAAAAGCGGAGTCATGATCATCGCAAATTTCAAAATGATTTGTGGTGCAAAATTCGTAAACTTCGCACCTACATATGCTCCAAACATTGTTCCGATTAAGACCTGTGCCAATAACATATAATCTAAATATCCTTCTGAGCTATATCCAACCCCTCCACCAATTGCAATTGGCAGAATGACGAGCATCGTTGTCCCTACCGACTGACGAATCGATAACCCTAGCAACACCATCAACCCGAGTTGAATGAACGGAGCAGATCCAATTCCAAATGCCCCTGCTAATAAACCAGTCACAACTCCTAATAGCATTCCTTTCCCTAGTACATGAGATGATAACTGATCTGTTAAGCCTGCAGGTAACTTATTTTGCTTTTTAAGTAAAAACAATCGGATCAACATAAATATTGCTGATAAAAATAACATACCAGCTGTAAACCAATGAAGAAGATGCGCAGGAATAACCGCTCCAATTTTCGATCCAACATATGATCCAATTGCCCCAAATCCACCAACAACATAACCAACCTTTACAGCAACATTTCCTTCCCTATAATGGCTAATTACCCCCGATAGCGTCGTAAATGCCATTGCTGCCAATGATGTTGCAAGTGCGGTGTGAATAGGTACATGAAAGACTAAAGTAAGTACAGCAATAATAAACCCTGCTCCTCCAGCTCCGACAAACCCTAATAAAACTCCCATCATAAACATTGTTACAATAATTGCCACTATACTTCCCTCCATTAGGTCTATTATCTAATACCTATCGGTTGGTAAGCAAATAAAAAAGCATCCTGTGTGGATGCTTTCTCACTTAATTTCTTTACATCTATAAAAAACGAAAGTATTTTTCAACAAAATCTATCTATTCATTTAATCTTGATTAATTAAGATAATCGCCGGACCAGACACAACCACTCCGGCAACTTCAATTTTTTCGAATTCTTTCACCGTAATCGATATAACACCTTCTCGTTCCATTAGCTCCTTACTCAGGGTTTCAGTCGGTATTTGTTTCACCGTCTTACCTCCTTTTCATTCTTGTTTCTTAACACCTTTACACGCTCGTCGTTAAGGAAAATAATACCAAGACAAGATAAAGTGAAACTTTGATTAGTAGAGGCTTTCTTCATCCCACACTGATCATTAACCTTCACCAATCGGGTTTTTACAGGCAATTTATCCCCTACCTAGCTTCTTTGCTTTTTGCTGAACTTTGAGGTTGGGGTATTACTACCCGCGAATAACGGGATAACACCAATTAGGTTGAAGTATGTATTACACAATATTTCTCCCATCAACAACACCTCCATTTACATTCCCACACCACACTCCTTATTCCATACAGAATATGCGATTCCTTTCTGTAATATATTGAAAAATAAAAAAAGCATCCTCTCCGGATGCTTTAATCATTTCGATTCACGTGAAAATTTCGTATACACGCCAATTCCCGCAAGCAGAACACCAAATCCTGCAAATACGGTACCTAATCCTAAAAAGAATGAACCTAATGTTTGTAAATCTTCCATATGTATATTCTCCCTTTTGTCGCATTATATATTTCATCTATATATAATGCGACAAAATGATTATATCCTCCTTCTTATTTTTTATTTTCTATTGTTGAATTTCGGTCTTCGTCTCATCCCTTTTAAGCATTCACATAATTCATCCGTTCAATGACTTCTTTTATCTCTTGTAATTCTGCAGCTGTGTATAACGCCGTCCCCTTCAAACGTTCATTTCTAAAATATGAAACAAGTTGTTCTCTCTTACTAAACCTAGGTAACGATTCATTTGAAAGATCGATTACTTCATTCGTATTTTCCTCAGCCTCATTTGCAAAATATACAATTGGCTTAACTACATCCTTTAACTCTTTTTTTGAACCCTCTTTGAAATAATTATATAAAGCAATTGCTATATTTTTCACTTTATATGCAGGATTCCCTTTGTTTTCTACTCTCATAATTGTTGTTCCATCATTTGAAGACGATTCTTTTACAAAAACAAATGTTTCTTCTTTTACCTGCTCGTGTTGGTACTTACCAATTTCATCAATCATAAATGTATACAGCCCTGCATTTTCTTTCGTCAACCCGTGAATCATTCGCCCATTCCAATCCTTCGTCTCAATCACGTAGATTCCTGTAGTAAATAGTACCACATGGTCAATTTGACTATTTCCGCTCTGAGCACCATTTCGATTATCTGCATTTGGTACAAAGACATTTGGTAAAATATGAAATTCATTTTCAGATATGATGCCTTGCTGAACAAACCCTCTTTTCATATAATGCAACATTTCATGCGTGTTCAATTCTTCACTATTTATAGAGTATGATCTTAGCTCCGTAATCAAACTTTGTAACATATGTATATCGTTGTTATGTTTTTTTTGAATTTCATTTTTTTCTTTATTGTGCTGCACTACGAGCTGATTCTTCAGTTCTTTTATCTGTTCAACCTCTCGCTTCGTACTGATCTTAAGTTCGTGATATTTTTTTCTCTCTATGGTTTTTAAGGTTTCTTGTTGTTGTTCATAATTCGATACAGTTGCGGCAATTTCACCTTGATAACTTTCTATCGATTGCTTCTTTTCAAATTCTACTTGTTGATTATCTGACTCTAACTGCTTATTTTTGTAAAATAGCACAAAAACTACCGCTAATAAAGCTAGACTCACACATATTAGTACATATTCCATCTTCTCTTCTCCTTTATTGCAACGTAAGTTCTTTCAGCGCCTTAAGGTTTTTCAAAGCCCAAATGACTTTCTCTCTAAATAGCAGAACTCATTCAAAAATCCTATTTTTATGTTTTATAAAAATACACTTACTCTATTATACTATGCAACAAGAAAACTCTCTTCAAAATTTATACATATTTTCATTTCATATGATATTGAAACCTTTCTTCACAAAAAAGCCTTCAAAGACCTTGTTTTCGCAAGGCCTTTTTAAGATTTTTTGTGAAGCAATTATATATTTTAATATGGTATATTTTTCACAAACCTTTATCCCGCATTAACAGCAGTAAGACCCCCACTGATCAAAGTTTCACTGCATTTGTAACTGTTTGTTAAACATCTTTTAATCGTTATTTTTACGTATCTCCAGATCTTTTGAAAAGAATACGTTCAAAAATATGATCAACAATCCAATTATGGAATAAGCTCTACATCAACATACTCATGTAGATACTTTTTATTTTTCAATATAGACAGAACGTACAATTGTACGAGTATAGGCTTTACCTTCTGTATTAGACCCTTTTATATCAATAGTCACATTATACACACCTGATTGTGTGATGTTATTCAAAAAGCCCGTGAATGTAATTGCATCTAACTTTCGTAATTGACTCGATTGTGATACTAATTTCCCTTCCCGATCAACAACTCGTACAGTGACAGACAGGTTATCTTGATTTATTGACGGTTTAGTAGATTGTTTCAATTGAAACTCTGCCTTTTCCGCCTTGATTTTCCCTGGCATTTTCAAAGTAAAAGGAGCATCTTGTTTATAATCGGTAATAATCATATACGCATCTTTTTGACCAGTCGTCAGTATTTTAACATGCCATTGTCCTATTTCCATTTGATCTATTTTGAATATCCGAATCGAAGCTCCCTTAAAATAAGAATCCTCGTTTCCTACAGTTTCTTTACTATCTTTATTCGTATATACTTTTCCAGATGGGGATATAAGTTGTATTTGTACTTCTGAAGATGCGGTTAAGACTGATATAACTCCTTCTGTTTTTGTATCTACCGCAAAAGTTTGATCAACCCAGTTATTTTGTATTAGTTCTCCACCCAACACGGTTTGATTAGAAGTTATATTTTTACCATCAGTTGTTTCTTGAGAACTATTGTTTGAAGTAAATGGAACTGATGTAACAACAGAAGTACGCAAATAAGGTTCAATTCGAGAAAACACGGCTGATCCTTTCCGGATATTATCATGATCAAACCTAGAATCAGTAAATAAATGTGTTCCATATGGTAATTTTGCACTCCACTCATTAACCAATCCATCATTGGAACCATATGCAGAAAGATATAACCCTCCCAACGATAAGGCAGAGAAAGCTGGTCCCCAACTTGTACCTGCTACCGTATAATAGCGATTCAATTTAGCATTCGGGTTGTTATCTATTATGGAACGAAATTGTGCCATTTCTCCTGTTTGTAGAGAGTATGTTCCATTATCCCTTTGTCCTAACAATGAAGCGAGCCATCCAGCCCACCAGCTGTATGATAAATCTGCCAGATTTGATCCATAATGCGGGGAAGCAAGTGTAATGGCTTTTCCTACAAAACGATTCGCACCATATTGAATAAGTGCCGCTTGAGTGTCAATCCCCCCTTTACTGTGTGCCACAATATTAACTTTCTTGCCAAAGTGGTTATAAATTTCCTCTAGCTTAGCAGCCAATAATTTACCGTTATCCCACTGACTAGCAGATCCCTTCCCTGCTGCATCGTATAGTTGAACAAAAACAGCTTGATATCCCGCACGATAAGCATAATCATACATATCATTCATACTGTGATAGACTGTTTCTCCATACCAACTATCCGCACTTCCATTTCTCCCTTGAACAAAAACAATAGGAGGCCTATTTTCATCATAATTTAAAGGTGTTTCTCCTAAAAACCAATCTCCTGGAGTGAAAGTTTCTGCTGGTGGAAACATTTTCCCATACGCAGGTGCAGTATTCGCCTCAACGTTTGAAATACCAAAAGTAGTAAAAAGTAAAATGGATGCAGCAATCAACATCACACATCTTTTAAACGTATACACAATAAACCCTCCCTTTCCTGAAAGGTGATGCAGAGTTTAGACGTATCTCGTTATTTCATCTGAATATAATAGCAATTATCCTCTTAAAATTGCTAAATTAGATATTCAGCTGCATTATGAATAGTAGATTTTTGCAGCACCTTTTTATTCTTAATAGACGATATTCTCCCTATAGATCTCAATTCCTTTCATCAATAAAAATTAAGGATGTTTCTCAATACACCTTAGTTTTCCTAGATTTCTCACAAGATCATTTCATCATAATATTAAATTTCACTTTACAAGGAAATGTACTTACTATGAAAAATATTTAGCCATCCGAAGTACTAGGACACCATACATAGAAACATGGTTAAACTTTTTCTATAAGACATAAAATATTACAAATTAGATGGATTAAACCTAATTGAAAAAGAGTTAAACCTTTGTAATAAATTCGAAAACAAAGAGTTTGTACACTGTTGCATAATCTGAAAAAAGACCTTCAAATGAATGTGATCATTTTCAAAAGAATAAAAAAAGGCCTTCAAAACCTTAATATTACAAGGCTTTTTGAAGGCTTCCTTTATTTTGTAGTAAATACATATTGTAATACAATCCTTGCTGTCCCAACAATTCTTGATGCGTACCTCTCTCCACAATTTCCCCATCATGCATGACAAAGATTTGATCAGAATCTTGAATCGTAGATAAACGGTGTGCGATAGCAATTGTTGTTCTTCCTTTTCGCATACGCTGCAACGCTGTTTGAATTGCTTCTTCCGTTTCTGTGTCAATATTTGCTGTTGCTTCGTCTAATACGAGTACTTTCGGATTTGTTGCAATCGTTCTAGCAAAAGCGATCAGCTGACGTTGTCCACTTGAGAACGCTGCTCCTCTTTCTACCACTTCTGTATCATACTGCTCTGGTAACCTTTCAATAAACGCATTTGCTTGCACAAATTTTGCAGCTTCTTTTATTTCTTCATTTGTAATACTTTCATCATACATACGAATGTTTTGATTGACATTCCCTGCAAATAAGAAAGCATCTTGCAAAACGAGTCCAATTCGCTTTCGAATTTCCTTCTCTTCGAATTTTTCTAAGTTTACACCGTCTATGAGAATACTTCCTGATTTAATATCATAAAAACGCATCAGTAAGTTCATAATGGTACTTTTTCCACTTCCAGTATGACCAACAAAAGCAACCGTTTGCCCTGGTTTTACATGGAAAGATACATTTTTCAAAATATCACGTTTTCCATCGTATGAAAATGTAACATCTTTAAATTGAATTTCTCCGTCAAGCACTTCCGGTTTTGCATTTCCTTTTTGAGCAGGTGCTAAATCTTTTTCATCCATTAAATGAAAGACACGTGATGAAGAAACAAGTGCTTGTTGGAAGAAAGATAGTTTCATCATCATCTCATTGACAGGTTGAAAAAAACGATGGATATAGTTAACAAAGGCATATAATACCCCGACTTCAACTGGGCTATTTAATGCATCAACTCCAAATAATGTGAGCACTAATACGATAGCCATAATATGAACAAGATCTGTTGCTGGGCGTAAAAATAATGCATCTAGTTTTAATGTCCGTCGCCCTGCACCGTAATGTTTATTATTCACTTCTTCAAATTCTTTCCGCATCCGTTTTTCTTGGCGGAACACTTGCACAATGTTCATTCCTTGAATGGATTCATTAAGTTTTGCATTTAAAACACTTAATTGATTACGGAGTTCTAAATAAAAAACCGAACTTTTCCGGCGATACACTGTCATAATTGTAAGCATAATTGGAATTAATACGAGAGAATATAATGTAAGTTTGACATCGAGTAAGAACATTGCCACTAAAATCCCGATTAAAAAAACGACATTTTTAACAAATGTTGATAAAACACTGACATAGAAATCTTTAATTGCTTCTGTATCGTTTGTCACACGAGATACAAGGGTACCAATTGGCGTACGATCAAAGAAGCTGAGCGATAATCGTTGTACATGCTCATACACTTCGACCCGCATATCTTGCACAATTTTAAATGCAATGTTTTGGAAATATAATAAATTCAAATACGTAAACAATACTTTTAACAAATGAGCAACCATATATACCACAAAGAGCGTTATGAGTGCAGATTGCTCAAAGCTGCGTGGCACTAAATGTTCGTCAAGAAACTGCTTAATTAAAAACGGTCCCATCATTTCTGTAACAGTTGCACCAACTAGGAATAAAAACGCCAGTGACAACAACCCTTTATATGGTTTCATATAAGAGAGCAATCGCCATAAGTCGCTTCGTTTTTTCTCAGCCATTATATGCCTCCTTGCTCAACTAACGCTTCTAACTGTTGGCTTTCATACATGTCTTTATACCAACCTTCTTGCTCCATTAGTTGTTCATGTGTACCACGCTGCACGATTTTCCCTTCATCAATAACAAGGATGAGGTTTGCATGTTGAATTGCACTTAATCGATGTGCTGTAATAATCGTCGTTTTCTGTTCACGTTCACGTTTGAGCGCTGTTAAAATTGTTTCTTCCGTCTTTGCATCAACTGCGGATAAGCAATCATCTAATATTAAAATTTCGGCATTCGTTAATAAAGCACGAGCAATTGAAATACGTTGCTTTTGTCCGCCTGATAAAGAAACGCCTCGCTCCCCTACTACCGTATCATATCCTTCTGGGAACTGAACGATATCGTCGTGAATACAAGCAATATCAGCCGCATGTGCAATTTCTTTATATACGGCATCCGCTTTTCCAAATGCAATATTTTCACCAATACTTGCGGAAAATAAAAAATGATCTTGCGGAACGTATGAAATAGCAGATCGAACGCCGTGAAGCGTCATATCACGAATATCCTTATCTCCAATTTGCAGAGTTCCATTGAAATGATCATATTCCCGAATTAAACATTTCAATAACGTTGTCTTTCCTGCACCAGTACGCCCAACAACGCCTAACGTCTCACCTTTTTTCAAAGAAAAATGAATATCTTCTAAATTCAAGACGTCATTTTTCTTATAAGAAAACGAATGAATCGCAAACGTAATATTACCGCTTGCCGCCGTTTGTACCGCTTCCTCTTTATTCTGGACATCTGAAGTTTGTGATAGTATCTTCTGAACGCGATCATAAGAGGCACGCCCACGCTCCATAATATTAAAGAGCCAACCGAATGCAAGCATCGGCCAAACAAGCGTCCCTAAATAGGTTGTAAATGTAATAAGTTCACCGATTGTCAGTTCACTGCGAACAACTAATAATGAGCCATAACAAACAGCTATTAAAAATGAAAAACCTACAATAAGAGCAATTGTTGGATCAAATAATGAATCAATGCGAGCCACTAGCATATTTTTATGTACAACATCTTCTGACTTCCTACGAAACGCCTGTAAATCTTCTTTTTCTTGACCAAGTGAACGAATGACTTTCATTCCACTCATACTTTCTTGCACTTTATCATTAATTTCGGAAAATGCTTGCTGTGCTTTATGAAAACGTCTGTGTAATAAAGTACCATAATAGTTCGTTGAAATGGCTACAATCGGCATTGGGATTAGACTTAGTAATGTTAACTTCCAACTAATTGTAAAGCCCATCGCAACTAACACACATCCACCTACTGCTAATGAATCGACAAGCGTCAATACACCCGCACCGGCTGTTTGTTGAATCGCCTGAATATCATTCGTTGCATGTGCCATTAAATCCCCTGTACGATGTGATTGATAAAAAGACGGGCTCATGTTTGTAAAATGTTCATATAACTTTTTTCGTAATTGTCTTGCTAACTTTAAGGAAGATCCAAAAATCATAATGCGCC
The DNA here is from genome assembly GCF_030348195.1 of Bacillus sp. DX4.1. NCBI lineage: Bacteria > Bacillati > Bacillota > Bacilli > Caryophanales > Bacillaceae > Bacillus > Bacillus sp. DX4.1. Next base: position 3,174,508 of record NZ_JAUCFT010000008.1, read on the forward strand.
ATATGTAGCGTAATATATACATCGTAACCCCGGCAACAACTAAAATAACAACCCACTGTAACAACTTTTCAGATGTTAACGTTTGATTGCTAATTTCATCTACGACAATCCCAATTACTTTTGGTGCAACAAGCTCAAGCAACGCCACGCCAAACAACAAAATAATCCCCATTATGTACGCTCGTTTTTCTTGTTTAAAAAACCACGCTAGGTCTAAAAAGACTTTCATGATATCCCCCCTATCTCAAAATGAGCGATGTTTTCAGTTTACCAAAAATACAGAATTTTTAAAAGTTTTAAACACTTATTTTTAACAAAACGAAAGGGCACTCGGTGAGAGTGCCCTACAGCGCTTATTTTGTTTGTTGTTTGTTCATTGCGCTCATCATTTGATTGATTTTCTTTTGGGATGGTTTTTGCCCCATCTGCATCATCATCATTTTTAACATTTGTTCATTAATAGGTGGATTTTTTTGTAAATAATTCATCATATATTTACGGGCGATGAAAAATCCTAACGCCACGCCTGCTACTAGTGCTAATACGCCCACTAGCACAACTACCCAAATCGACATATATTTTCCTCCTTCATGTTGTCTACCTTACAGTGTACTAAAACCTTTTAAATAAGACAAGATTGTATTCGACATTTTTTACACATATGTTCGTGCTTGTTTCAGAGGATTTAACCAACCATACTGTTTACTATCATAATCCATTGCTAAAAATGTCAATTCGCATTTCCTTAACACCTCAAAGAAAGTCGTTTCCATTGCTACATTTCCTGACGTATTCATACGAATATATTGTGATTTTACCGTTACTTCTCCATATTCATCGCCATTATGAAACATGTGCGTATGATGTGTTCTTTCATATTTCCCACAACCATGCAAAGTTTGTTCTAATTTATGATGAATTTTCATCACCTGCAGTGGTATGGTAATATACTTCATCTGCTTGTATAATACTTTCTTTTCCGAAAGGGATCGAGATGCCGAAAAGCGAGCAAACAGATCAAACAATAAAAATTCACGACCAAAATACTTCTTCGCAATATCTTCCTGAATTAAATACAGTTCATACGTTTTCATTCTTTCCCTCCCGATCTGGACAACCTTTTTCTCTTCATTATATAGAAGGAATTATGCAATGATTGTCTGACTGTGGAGAGAGAAAAAACTTTTTCTGTCGAATAGACTTATTTACATAGAAAAATCCCTCCATGCCGGAGAGATTTTTCAAAAATCATTAAAGCATTTCTTTTACTTTGCGAACAACGTTTTCTACAGTGAATCCGTATTCTTCAATAATCTTTTCACCAGGAGCAGAAGCACCGAATGTATCGATAGCTAATACGTCTCCATCTAAGCCAACATAACGATGCCAGCCGAAAGAAGCTCCCATTTCAATCGCAAAACGTTTTGTTACTGTTTTTGGTAATACAGATTCTTTATACTCAGCAGATTGTGCTTCAAAGCGATCCATAGATGGCATGCTGACAACAGCTGCGTCAACGCCCTCTTGTGCTAATGCTTTTTGTGCTTCAATTGCTAAGCTTACTTCAGAACCAGTTGCAAGTAAGATTGCATCAGCAGTTTCTTTCTTGCTTGCAGAAATTACATATGCACCTTTTGCTACTTTTTCATACGTATCGTCTTTTGCACCTTCTAATGTTGGAAGATCTTGACGAGTTAAGATTAATGCAGTTGGTGTATTTGTAGATTCTAATGCTAACTTCCAAGCTGCAACAGATTCGTTACCGTCAGCAGGACGAATAACAGATACGTTTGGCATTGCGCGAAGAGCTGCTAGTTGCTCAACCGGTTCATGCGTTGGTCCATCTTCTCCAACTGCAATACTGTCATGTGTGAACACATATGTTACTGGTAATTGCATTAACGCCGCAAGACGAATTGCTGGACGTAAGTAATCAGAGAATACGAAGAACGTACCACCATAAGTTTTTAATCCGCCATGAAGTGCGATACCGTTCATTGCTGCACCCATTGCGAACTCACGTACACCGTACCAAATGTTTTTACCGCTGTAGTCTGCTCTTGTGAAGTCTTTTTCATTATTCATGTATGTTTTGTTAGAACCAGCAAGGTCTGCAGATCCACCAAAGAATGATGGTACAGCTTCTGCAATTGCATTGATTACAGCACCTGAAGAAGAACGAGTTGCTGTTTTTGATCCTAATTCATAAGTTGGTAAGTTTTGATCCCAACCTTCTGGAAGATGACCTTTCATTGCTGTTTGCAGTTCGTTTGCTAATTCTGGATGTGCTTGTGCATATTCACCGAACATTGTGTTCCACTCAGCTTGTGCTGTTTCACCAGCATCTTGTACCGATTTGCGGAAATCCTCGTACACTTCTTCTGGTACATGGAAGTCTTGTTCAAATGTCCAAGTATATGATTCTTTTGTTAATTTTGTTTCGTCTACACCAAGTGGAGAACCATGTGAAGCAGATTTTCCTGATTTGTTTGGAGAACCGAAACCAATTGTTGTTCTTACTTCAATTAGCGTTGGACGTGTTTCGTCAGCTTTTGCTTCTTCAATTGCTTTTGCAACTGCTTCTACATCATTTCCATCCTCAACACGGATTACTTGCCAGCCGTATGCTTTATAACGATCTTCTACACTTTCAGAGAATGAACGATTTAAATCGCCATCTAATGAAATGTCGTTAGAATCATATAACACAACAAGTCGGCCTAAACCTAAGTGTGCAGCTAATGAAGAAGCTTCAGAAGAAACACCTTCCATTAAGTCGCCATCACCGCAAATTGCGTATGTATAATGATCGACAACGTTGTATGCATCACGGTTGTATTTCGCTGCTAAATGTCTTTCAGCCATCGCCATACCAACAGCAGTTGAAATACCTTGTCCAAGTGGACCAGTTGTTGCGTCTATGCCTGCAGTATGACCATACTCAGGGTGACCTGGTGTTTTACTTCCCCATTGGCGGAAACTCTTTAAATCATCCATTGTTACGTCGTAACCAGACAGATGAAGAAGGCTGTATAATAACATTGAACCATGACCTGCAGATAATACGAAACGATCACGGTTAAACCACGTTGGGTTATTTGGGTTATGTTTCATAAATTGCGTCCATAGTGTATACGCCATTGGTGCTGCACCCATTGGCATTCCTGGGTGACCAGAGTTTGCTTTTTCAATCGCATCAATGGATAATGTGCGAATCGTGTTGATAGAAAGTTGTTCGATTGAATGTGACATGCTATTCTTCCCTTCACTTATAATAGTAAACGTTTTACACATCTATATGATATCTTTCCTTGCAAGATTATACAACATGTATCGACAAATATGTTGATGTTTTTTCAATTTTTTATAAAAAACTTAGTGAATTCCGTAATGTATGGGCATTCAATATGTTATACTTTTTCAATATCTATATTTTTCAAACAAAAGGAATTATCTGTTCATTTTGTTTTGATCATTAAACTCCGAAATGCAAAAGATATCCTTCCCCCTCTTTCACTTTATAGCATAGTTTAACTAAAGACTCTAATTCCGCACAAAGAATATCCCGTTTTAAAAAAATCTTTTCATACTCTCCATCCGTATTACAATCACTGGTCCATTGAAATGATCCCGTGAGTTCTATTTTTTCAGGTGCTAATGAAAACAGACTAATTAACGAACGAAATAGATCCACCGCTATTTTTGCTCCTTCTTTCTCAATTTTTGTAATGCCATAATAATGAATTCCAAATCCCTTTTCTCTTCTAGAAGGATTATAAGTTGGGATCCAATGCAAAAAATCTGATACATACAGAACAATTTCATCGTTTAATATGACGCATTCTTCAACAGCCGTACCATCTTTATAACAAAACTCCCTGTTATTCCAAGAAAAATCTTCAGAACTTAACTCTCCTTTTTCATTTGAAACAAATACAAATTCATGTTGCAAAGCCATAGTATAGTATCCTCCCCTCTCTCTTGCCATCATATAATAGACTGAAAATATTTTCATTTCTTTGTTTATGATTTAGAACACGACCTTTTGACTAGCGATTATAACCACGAATATATAAATGAAAAGAATACTTTTCTAGGGCGCTCTTCATTTAAATTGCGAATGGACATTAATTGAATCATTACTTATTGATGTAGAACCAAGTGCTTGTACATGGATATGATCATGTAGTATCCTCCCGCTCACATGCCACTTCAGAGACCATCCATCTGTTCCATCAGTATCGTATCCGAGTAATTTCCTTTCTTTCCACGTAGCTGTACCTGTTGGAATAAGCCAGAACAACATAGTTTCTGTATGTTTTGCTTTCACATATATAATAATTTCTTTGGTGTCTTTTGGAACAGTAACCCAATTATCTATTTCAGGTATGTTTGTATATGTCTTTATAATCTCTGGAGCTTGTTCTTGTATCTGTGGTACATTCGCTAGATGCCAAGTGCTTATAGCGCCAAATAAGAACAAACTTTTACAAAAATGAAACATCCTATCACCTCATCGTCCATTAGCATTTCCTGAAACCTTCGTTATATAAATAACACTACAATTCCTTCTAATGGAACGAAAAAAGACGAACTTCTATATAGATAGAGAAGCTCGTCTTTTCAGTTATAAACAATCCTACTTTTTATTACGATCCGCATAAATCGCCATCGCATCACACATAAATTTTGCTAACCCTTCACCAAATCGATCGATATTTTTCGTAAAACGTTCATCATCGACATACATTTGACCTAATCCTTTGAATGCATCCAGTGAATACTCCCCAAAGTTTTGTAAATAGTCATACCATTCTTGAATTGCTTCTTGAGATTCTTCTGATTCAGGTGAACCATTACGAAGAGTTGCAAGCTTCCTATAAATTGCATTAAATTCTTCTTGTGCCTCTTTCGGCATATTCGCTGCTTTTTTATTCGCCTTGTCGACTGCTTTATTCCCCCAACGCTCACGTGCTTCTTGTTCATATGGGTTATGGCTAAAGTCAAAGCCTTCAAATTTTTCTTTGTTCGTCATTTGAATTTCTCCTTTTGTATGTTGAATTGTCTTATCAATCGTCGCAATCACTTTATCCAGTCTAGAACGCTTCTCCATCAACATTTTACGGTGTAACATGAGCGCTTCCTCACGATTAAATGAAGGGTTATTGATAATTTCTTTAATTTTCTTTAAAGGGAAGCCAAGTTCTTTAAAAAACAAGATTTGTTGCAACATCTCAAGATTCTCATTGGAATAAAGACGATAACCAGATTCGGTCGTCTCCCCTGGGACTAATAACCCGATTTCATCATAATGATGCAGTGTGCGCACACTAATACCAACTAAATCTGCTACTTCTTTCACTCTCATTTTCATCGTCTTTTCCTCCCTCAGTACATACAATAAAGTATAACGTAACGTTAGAGTCAATAAGAAAAGATAAAAATAATAAGTGAAACTTTAATCAGTGGGGTTTTCTTCATTACCTACGGATTATTAACCCTGACCAATTGAGCCTTTACGGACAGTTTATCCCCCTCCTAGCTTCTTTACGTTTAGCATAACTTTGAGATGAGGGTATTGCTGCTCACGAATAGCGGGATAAAGATTTATGAAAGAAAAACCTTCCTCCTTTTTAGGCAATGTATATACCTAAAATAGAGGAAGGTCTCCCAAATGAACAAGATGAACTATACAATCCGTTTTCGAATAGAACTAGAGATAAAGTCAATGATGATAACCATTATTATTATCCCAAGCAAAATAATTCCTACACGTGACCAGTTACGAGAACTTAAGGCAAAAATTAACGGTGTTCCAATTCCACCCGCTCCGATCACACCTAAAATAGCCGCTGAACGAACGTTAATTTCAAAGCGATAGAGCGTGTAAGATAAGAAATCCGGTAATACTTGCGGCAATACCGCATACCAAAGCACTTGAAAGCGATTTGCTCCAGTAGCAACTAGCGCCTCGGTAGGTCCCTTATCTATATTCTCAATCCCTTCAGAATATAATTTCCCAAGCATACCAATTGAGTGTAGCCCTAAAGCTAAAACCCCGGCAAAAGAGCCAGGGCCCACTGCTTTTATAAATAGAAGTGCCATGACTAATTCAGGGAACGTGCGGATAAAGCTTAATACAAATTTCCCTGTGCCAGAAGTCACTTTTCCTGTACTCATATTTGTTGCAGCCCAAAACGCAAACGGCACACACAGAAAAGCAGATATAAATGTTCCTAAAACAGCAATCGCTAATGTATCAACAAGTCCGTGCAGTAAGTCCTCACCATCTGGTAAAGATACATAGCTCCAATCCGGATTAAATATTCCTGTTATAATGGCCTTTGTAATTTGACTAGCCGTTTCCTTAATACCATCAATTGGAACACCTGAAAACGCCCATATATATATTACCGCTAGTGCACCAATGATAATCCAGCGATATAAACTTGGTTTCTTTGGCTTTGGAATTGGTTTTGTCGCCCCATTCATAATAATTTCTCCCGTAGTACCGTACTCATATAGTCAATCATTAATACCACAATAAGTGTATAAATAATAATGGAAGCAGTTTGCTGATATTGTAAAAACCCAAGTGTTCGATCGTAATATAAACCGATTCCTCCAGCTCCGACTAAACCCAAAACAGCTGCGGCACGCACATTTACTTCAAATGTATACAATACGTAAGAAACAAAATGTGCTGTTACTTGCGGAATAACTGCATAAGTAATCCACTGCACTTTATTTGCCCCCACTGCTGTCATCGCTTCTAGCGGACCTTGATCGACAGCTTCAATCGATTCGTAAAGTAATTTTGCGACAATTCCAACTGAGAAAAAAGTAAGAGCCAAAATGCCAGGAAGCGGCCCAATCCCAAAGATTGCAACAAAAATTGCTGCCAATAATAAATCCGGTATCGTACGAATTAAATTTAATATAAACCGGGTTGGTCCATATAAAAAAGTAGAGGGAAACACGTTACTTGCTGATAGTAAGGCGAGTGGAATAGCGAGAATCGATCCTAAAGTCGTTCCGATAATCGCCATTCGAATGGTATCCAAAATTGCATTCGTAATTGCCCCAAAATAACTCCAGTCTGGTGGTACCATTTCTTTCAGCAAGTCCAGTATATTCGGAAGACCTGTTAACAACTTTGAAAAAGACGCATCTACTTGTACACTACTCCCCCAAAACAACAAAATCATAAGGATGATTGTTAACATATGTTTCAATTTCTTTGGAGGCGGTGGCATTGTTTTTTTGTTCAGAGTTACTTCGCTCATTTTGCCGCCCCCCCTAAAAATTCGTCCTTGTGAACAGGGCGGCCATAAATCTCAGCGAACTTTTCATCTGTCGCTTCTTCTACTGGCCCATCAAAGACAATTTCTCCTGCATGTAGCCCAATGATACGGGTTGCATATTCTCTTGCTAAATCGATAGAATGTAAGTTTACAATTGTTGTAATCCCGAATTCTTGATTGATTTGCTTTAAGTCATCCATAACCTGTTTCGTAGTGAGCGGGTCTAAAGAAGCAACTGGTTCGTCAGCTAAAATAATTTTTGCCTCTTGCGCTAGCGCTCTAGCAATGGAAACACGCTGCTGTTGTCCACCCGACAATTCATCAGCGCGTGAATATGCTTTTTCTAAAATGTTTACACGATCTAATGCGCGAAATGCTAACTCCACATCTTCTTTTGGAAAGAGTCCAAGTGTTGTGCGCAATGTAGAATGGTATCCAACACGCCCGGCTAGCACATTTTTCAACACAGTAGAGCGCTTCACAAGATTAAAACTTTGAAAAATCATACCAATATCCCGGCGCATACGACGTAATTCTTTTCCTTTTGCCGCTGTAATGGACTGACTATCAATGATAATTTCCCCATCTGTAATTTCATGAAGACGATTAATAGACCGGAGTAACGTTGATTTCCCCGCTCCTGATAATCCTACCGTAACAACAAATTCCCCTTTATGTATCGTTACATTAATACCATTTAACCCTTTTGTACCATTGGAATATACTTTAGAAACATTACGAAACTCTATCACAAATCTTACCTACTTTCCTAAAGTTGTATAAGCATAAAGTGAAAAAAAAGGCTAACTAGCGGAAACCGAAAATCGTTTCAGCTAGTTGGCCATCTTCAGTTATAATTTCAAAACATCATATATATTACTGCGTTTTTACTTTCTTTCCGTACTCGCGAACAATATCAAATTTGCTATCATCAGATTTGATATATCCTTCATGTGAATACACTTCTTTAATAATTTTATGCCCTTCTTCGTTCTTTCCAATTTCAATAAATGCATCTTGTAGTTTTTTCACCCAATCAGCATCCATATCAGAACGTACAGTAATCGTATCGTTTGGAATTTTCTCTGTAAATTTCACAATTTTTGTTTGATCAAATACGTTTGGATAGTCTTTTTTTACAATGTTACGAGCATCCTGGAATACAACTGCCGCATCCACATCACCATTGAGAAGAGCAATAATAGATTGGTCATGCCCTTTTAATGTAACAGGTTTCACATCTTTTAATGGATCAATACCCTCTTTCATCAGAACAGCTGCAGGCCATACATATCCAGCAGAAGATGTCACATCTTGATAACCAATTTTTTTACCTTTTAAATCCTTAATACTATTAATGTTAGAATCTTTCTTTACGACGAACTCAGATTTATAAAAATCTACTAGATCCTTTGTCGGTTGTCCTGTTGCATCATCTACTCCAAAACGCTGTGCTTGAAGTATCACATTTGCTGCTTTTTTTTCATGTGCTAACACATATGCAGTTGGAGGTAAAAAGCCCACATCTACTTGCTTAGATGCCATTGCTTCTACAATTGTGTTGTAATTTGTTGAAACACTTACTTTGACAGGGATATCAAGCTTATCGCTTAATAATTTTTCTAACGGTTTTGCTTTTGCTTCAAGCGTATCTGCATTTTGCGAAGGGACAAATTGAACATTTAATGTTTTGGGAACATACCCTTTTTTCGTATCTTCACTTCCACTTGTTTCCTTTGTTCCACACCCGCTTAATAGACCTACCGCTAATGCTACTGACGTACCCATTGCTAAAACTTTCTTAAACATGTCAAAGCCTCCAATTTTTGAATTATAAAATGACAAGCTGTAAACATGTAGAAATATATCATATATTTTTCCAGTTCCGCTTTAATTTACAGAAATTTTACACTTTTTAAACATTCTATATATTCTTCAGGCGTAATTATCTGTTATGCTGTATGAATAAGATGACAGTAAAAGAAGGCTGATAACATTGACTCTCGAAAACATTGTAAATATAGACATTTTGCTAACAAGTGATGTACACGGCACTATTTTTCCTATTCAATATCGGAATAACGAGAAAACAGAACGAGGAATCGCAAAAATTTCTACACGCATCACACAGGAACGTGCCCAAAATGAACATGTACTCGTAATTGATAATGGTGATTTCATACAAGGAACTCCACTCACCTATTACTACGCCAAATATATGCAGGAAGAAAAAAATCCAATGTCCATCATAGCCAATCATATTGGTTATGATGGAGCGATTATTGGAAATCATGAATTTAACTATGGAATGGACATATTAAACAAAGCTGTTATGAACGCAAATATGCCTTACCTAGCCGCTAATATTTTAGATAACCAAACAATGGAGCCTTACTTTGGAAAGCCCTATCTCATCAAACACATACATCCTGATATAAAGGTTGCAATATTGGGCGTAACAACTCATTACATCCCCAACTGGGAACAGCCACATCATATTGAAAACTTAACATTTGAAGACGCTCTAGAATCAACAAAAAAATGGGTAGCTTACATTCGTAAAAAGGAACAACCACATTTACTGATTGTGGCATACCATGGTGGATTTGAACGTGATTTACAAACAGGAGAGCCGACGGAAGTTTTAACTGGAGAAAATCAAGGATACGTAATGTGCCAAGAAATAGAAGGAATCAATATATTGTTAACAGGACATCAACATCGTTATGTCGCTCATACAAAAGTAAACGGTGTGACAGTCTTACAGGCAGGCTGCAATGGGCAAGTTTTAGGAAAAGTACATGTCTCCTTTACAAAACACAATAATAAGTGGATTGTTGAAGATTGTCATTCTGACTTGTTATCTGTAGAAGATGTTCCAGCAGATGAAACGGTACTTTCACTCGCATCTACATATGAGAAAAAAACGCAAGAATGGTTAGATCAGCCAATTGGTACGATTGTTGGTGATATGCTGATCCAAGATGCGATGCAAACGCGTTTACAAGATCATGCCTTTATTGAATTCATAAATAATGTGCAGATGCACGCGGCTGGTGTAAAGATTTCTTGTACGAGTCTGTTTCATAATGAAGCACCTGGCTTTCCGAATCGCATTACAATGAGAAATATTGTTTCGAATTATATTTATCCAAATACATTACAAGTGATTCGTGTTACAGGAAAAGATATAAAAGAGGCTCTTGAGCTATCTGCTACATATTTCACGCTAGATATGGACGGAAATATCATTGTAAATCCTTCTTTCATTGAACCAAAACCACAGCATTATAACTACGATATGTGGGAAGGAATTTCATATGTATTAAACATTTCAAAGCCAGTTGGACAAAGAGTCATTTCTTTACAACATCAAGGGTCTCCTATTCGATTTGATCAAGAGTATGATGTGGTCATGAACAATTATCGTGCAAGTGGTGGTGGAAATTATTCTATGTATCAAAATAAGCCCATTATAAAAGATATACCAATTGATATGTCTGAGCTTATTGCGAATTATATATTAGACCGAGGTACAATTGAAGCAACAACCAACCAAAATTGGCATGTTATCAAATAAGAAGTGATGAGTATATAAATACAAATTAAAAAACCGACATAAAACCCTTCTTTTTAGGTGGGAGAGAGCATCCGGCCATGCAAAGAAGCGGTCAGATCCTTTTCCTGCCCAGACACAGTGAAAACAAAGAGAGAAAACGAGTGCAGGTCACTTTTTGTTATCCATAGCCGCGGCTATATGTCGAAAAATCAAAATAGATTTATATAGTACTAACATCCTTATCTATTTCTACTAAAATCAAAAAAAAGATGGGCTATGCCCATCTTTTAATTTAGCTTTTCATTACCTTGCTTTTTTAACGCTTTTAATTTCGCCGGTGTAATGTCTTTACCTTCTTCGTTAACGACTTTGATCCCTTTTAATTCGTTTAACATATTTTGACGAAATCCTTTTAAATATTGTTCACGGAGCGATTGACGCTCACGTTGTTCTTCTTCAGTTAAACCTTCTGCTTTTGCTTTTTTCGCTAAGAAGTTAATGCGTTCAATGAGTTCGTGACTTAGCATCTCGAATCCCCTTTCTACTTAAAACTGTTTATTATCATACAATAGTTACTCTTGTTTATCAAGCATTTGCTTCGTATACTCCACATAACGACGATGTACCGTCGCTTTTGATACATCATGTCCAAAACCACGGAGCGTTGCTGCAATTTCCTCAAATGTTAATTCATTACGACGCAGACGAACAATCTCTTCAATTGGTACTTCTTTTTTTTCACGCCCTGTACTTAAATGACGGTTTTTTAAATTTTTCTCTGGACGAAATCCTTTTTCTACAGCTCGTTTCATCCCGCGTTTTATCTTCAAGTTATGAATTTTCCTCTGATATTCTTCTACTATACCAATAATATTTAGAACCATAGAATCAGAATCAGACAGCTGTAATTCACCATTATGTGTATGTGTATACACTTTTACCTCTTCTTTGTGTAAACAGTGCATTAAAGCAATTTTTGCATTTCCTCTTCCGAGACGTGTTTCATCTTGAATCAAAAGCACATCGACCTGTTCATCACGAATCATATCCAACACTTCTAATATCCCATCACGTTCAATGCTATAGCCACTCGCTTTTTCTTCTACAACTTTTATAACATTCATTTGATACAGCTTAGCTAAATGCAACAATTCATCTTTTTGGCGTGCTAATGATGTTTCCTGCGCTTCCTTCGTTGTGCTTACACGGGCATAAATGATTGCATTCATTTCGAAACCCTCTTCCTTACTTCGATTTTTCTATTAGTGTATCATGAATTGTCGCTTTGTTCGAACTTATGTTTGTAGAATGTTTTTTTGCATGTTATACTTATAAGTAAGAAAATTGAAAGAAAACGAGGTGTTAAAATCATGGAAAAGTTAACAAAACGACAGCAAGACATTCTCGACTTCATTAAGCTAAAAGTACAAGAAAAAGGCTATCCACCTTCCGTACGTGAAATCGGTCAAGCGGTTGGCCTTGCTTCTAGTTCTACTGTGCACGGACATTTATCTCGTCTAGAGGAAAAAGGTTATATTCGCCGCGACCCAACAAAGCCAAGGGCAATTGAAATTTTAGGATTCGACCGACTCGAAACGGATACGCAATCGGTCGTTCACGTACCGATTGTCGGAAAAGTTACAGCTGGTTCACCAATTACAGCAGTTGAAAGCGTAGAAGAACACTTCCCGCTTCCTGCAAACCTCGTTTCTGGATCTGATCAAGTATTTATGTTACGTATTTCGGGAAATAGTATGATTGAAGCGGGTATTTTTGATGAAGACTTAGTTGTTGTTCGCCAACAGCAATCTGCTTACAACGGTGAAATCGTTGTTGCTTTAACAGAAGAAAACGAAGCAACTGTAAAGCGTTTTTATAAAGAAAAAGATCATTTCCGTCTGCAACCAGAAAACTCTTCTTTAGAACCTATCCTCTTGGATAAAGTTTCTATTATCGGAAAAGTAATTGGTGTATATCGTCATTTACACTAAAAAATAGACCAGCCAGACTGGTCTATTTTTAGTTCGCTTCAATTGTTACATCTCCACCGGAAGTTTGCCCACTAATCTCCACTTGACCACTTCCAATTGTTACACTCTTCGTTTCTTCCTTAAAAATCTCCACTTCTCCAGCGAATGTTTTCCCACTTACTGTCGCATCTTTTGGTTTTTCTAGCAAACGAATATCGACATCTCCTGCCGTTGTGCTTGCTTTCACATCATATTTCGGGTCATGATCGATAACATCCACATCTCCACCAGTTGTTTTCGCCACAACTTTACCACTTACTTTTTTCATATTCACTTCTCCAGCTTTTGAAGATCCTTCCACTTCACTTGCCGTTACTTGCTCTACTTCTACATCTCCACCAAGCGTTGACGCATTCACACGATCACTTTTCACATCACTTACTCTTATATCACCTGCAGACGAACTCGCTTTTATTTCCTGGTATGAACGTTCTGGAACAATAACCGTTACTTTTGGTGTTTTAAACCCAAAAGATAAGAATGAAAAATCAAATGAAACTCCTTTTTTAATTTTCCCCTGAACTTTTAATGTATCTCCTTCTTCATCAATACTTACTTTTTGTTTCGCAACCCGTCCTGATCGCTTTACGTAAAAGGAAGAATCATTCCCTTTTTGAATCGTAACATCTCCGGCATCTACATCAATTTCTAACTTTTTAATTGCTTCATTTTTGATAACCTTTTCTGTATCCCCTTTTTCCGCTTCTTCTACTGTCTTGGCATATGTTTGCGATATACCAATAACACCAATAATGATACAAGCAGCAGCACCTAACAATATCTTTTTCATCTCATCTACTCTCCTTTAATCATTTTGAGGTTCCAATTGACATAGCGCATACAAAAATTCTTAAACCATTTTGTACAGTAGTAAGCACCTATACATAACAACAAACCAACTCCGACAAACGTAATAGAAACAAATACATCAAGCCATAAGAAAGTCCCAGTTAGTATCTTAATTACTACAAATAGTGGTGCCACAACGCTAGCAACCCCACCAACCCAAAGTGCAAATATAAAACTTACTATTACAATTAAAGGTCCTAATACAATAATCATATTTAATAAGCTAAGCCCAATCGCTGCCATCACAGCTCTTGTTATATTCGAAGCAGATGGATCTTTTTTCATCTCGTCAAAACGGTATAATGCCAGCATTTCTTTCGCAATTACTTTTGGTGAACCGAGTCCTTTTACAATTTCCCCTTCTGTTTTTCCTTCTTCTAGCCCAAACTGAAAATGTTCCTCATAATCGTATAAAATATCTTTTCTCTCTTCTTCTGGTAGCTTTTTAAGATGTCCCGATAATTCTCGAAGAAATTGTTCTTTATTCATTGATTACACCTCTTCAATAATTTCTTGTACCCCTTTTGCAAAATCACGCCATTCCGCTACAAGTAAATGGAGCTGCTCTTCCCCTTGCTCTGTTAATTGATAATATTTACGCGGTGGTCCTTCTGTTGATTCTTTTAAATACGTTTGAAAATACCCCTCTTTTGTTAAACGACGCAATAACGGGTATACCGATCCTTCCGATATTAAAAATTTATTGGAGATTTGCTGCACGAGTTCATAACCATAGCAATCTTTCTTTTTGACAAGTGCCAGTACACAAAGTTCTAGCACACCTTTTTTAAACTGAACGTTCAAAGACAATCCTCCTTTCAATCAGTACTACTCAATACAAGATACTTCCGTTACCAATAATATACCATTTACTATTGTTCAATGCAAGGTACTGACGAATATTTAAAGGTGATTATTTCCATTTATAGTCTTCATCTAGATTAACCTCATAAAGTGAAACTTTATGAGGTGGGGGGTTCTTCATCCCCCTACTTATTATTAGCCCTCACCAATCGGGCTTTTCTGGGCATTTTATCTCTCACCCAACTTCTTTTGCTTTTAGCAGAACTTTGAGGTAGAGTTTTACTGCCCGCAAATAGCCAGATTAAAAAAACTGACTTTTCCCTATTCAAACATAGAGTAAAGTCAGGATTTAGTTGTACTGCTTACGGATTATTATGACCTAACGTAACAACGGCAGAAACATAATCACAATCCATTTTATTTCGAACAGATCATATATTTGTTTGAAAGGTATAATGAAAAATTCCAGATTTAGCAGTATTAAAAAAACACAAGGAAAAAGCTCACGTCATATTGAGACGTATGCTTTCCTTGAAGAATGATCTTCTTATTTATTACCTGGGGCAGGCTGATCTACTCCCTTAATACGATGCCTATGACCATTATCTTCGGTGGTATAAAAATCGTAATAATGAACATGCATCCCATTTCCAACTGGAATGGCTGGTCCCGATTGTGCCTTATAATAATGGTTATGTCCATCTTCGAATACCACATATCCTTCTGTATAGTGTATATGTCCCCCATCCTGTACTGGAATTGGCGGAGATGTTACATCTAAGCATTGATGCACATGGCCTGCCTCAACAGATGTATAATCTACAGACCCATGGTTATGATTTGGTACAAACCCAGAAACAAAATCATTTCTCCCTACTCTATTCACTCTACTCACTCCTTGTCCATAAATATAAACTTTATAAACTTATATGCTTAGAACAAGAAATAATTCCTAACACCAAGGCCACATCAAGCTTTACTTTTCTAATTTATTCCATACCGCTTTAACATACCTCTTCCAAAACGTTTTCTTTCATAAAGTGAAACTTTGATCAGTAGGGTTTTTCTTCATCCCCCACTGATCATCAGCCCTCACCAATCGGGCTTTTACGGACAGTTTATTCCCCACCCAATTTCTTGACTTCCTGCCGAATTTTGAGGTAGGGATATTATTGCCCTTTAATACGAGATAAATATATACTCGTCTCATCCAAGCGTGCACGATGCTTCCACAACAGTATTTCTACTTATGTGCTCAATACTTACACACGTTTGTGAAGGATTTACTCATGCAATAAAAAAAGCACCCATAGGATGCTTACACTGTTTCAACAATATAAACTAGTGATTTTTGTGAAGGAATTACGTATGAATTCCTTTCATGCCTATGAAGATAAGCAGTGTACTTCTGAATGACTTTAAATTCTTTTGAACTTTTACTGTCGAAGTGAGACACTCCATCACATAATACAAATATTCTATCGTTACCAAAATACAGTAAAGTAGAAATTTCTCTTTCGGTGTACGTGTCTCCTATTTCTAATTCTTTTTGGATTCTATCTTGATAAAATGACATTTGCTCACCTCCTTCTATCTTATAGATAAGATAAGGAGGATATGCCTACAATAAAAAAGTAACCGTAATGGATGCATCATAAGATTAGGAATCCTATTTTCTGTTCCTTAATTATTACGTTTACCCAAATTAGAAATCCATTCACTTCGACATACTCATGCAGTTCTATTGTTAGAATCAGGTACAAGTATGAAATACATTCAAGATCGTTTAGGTCATAAGAATATTGAAATCACATCCAATGTTTATTCACATATCAGCGAGAAAATCAATAAAGATTCTATCGCTGAATTTGAAACATATATGAATGACGTTTTAGGGTGATGCTAATTTTTGTTTTTTCGTGGATGAATTGTAGGTAAATAGATTCTGTTGTATTAAAAAGTGTTTCACCCACAAAAGAAAAAAAGCCCCGATACCGTAGTATCAAGGCTTCTAACTCTTAGTAAAGAGTCATATATTGATCGCGTTCCCATTGGTGAACTTGTGTTCTAAACAAAAATCAATAAAGATTTGTATCTATTAAGCTATGCATAAATGTTGTAGCACCAATGTTTAACGACAATTGTTTGTATATTGACTTTCGATAATATTCGTTTGTTTTTGAAATAAATATGGTCAAAATATGGTCATTAAACGGTCGACAAAACATAGCCTGCTTTTGCGGGCTTTTCTTTATTCACAATTCTCCCTTAAAACATATCAATTTAAATGTTATTTTTTAAACAAAAAAGAGCCGGCTTTGTTCATTTAGTTAAATACTCCATTATTTGCACATCGTTGTAACATGTGTACAAGAATTTCCTCTGTCACTTCTCCATGTGGATGAGAATTACCATCAATAAATCCTTTTTCTACTCCCCATTTCCATGCATCTCGTGCCCAATCTGATGGTTCTCCATTTCGGTAACTTGTATCAGCAGCAACTGATACTGTGCTTCCATTACCTGAGAATACTTTGTTGTTGTATACACGTTGTAACATGTGTACAAGAATTTCCTCTGTCACTTCTCCATGCGGATGAGAATTACCATCGATAATTCCTTTTTCTACTCCCCATTTCCATGCATCTCGCGCCCAATCTGATGGTTCTCCATTTCGATAACTAGTATCAGCAGCAACTGATACTGCGCTTCCACTACCTGAGAATACTTTGTTGTTGTATACACGTTGTAACATGTGTACAAGAATTTCTTCTGACACTGTTCCATGTGGGTGAGAGTTACCATCAATAATTCCTTTTTCTACTCCCCATTTCCATGCATCTCGCGCCCAATCTGATGGTTCTCTATTTTCTTGAGAGCCTCCATTATCAACAGCACCGGCTACTCGACCATAACCTAAGAAATGACTTTGGTTATAAGAACTATTTTTATTAGAAATAGTTACTCCTGTACTTTCATCTCCAGCATGGACAAACTGTGTATCATTTATCATAATCCCAACGTATGATGGACCTGGTTTATATGTATTTTGAAGAAAAATTAAATCCCCCGGTCTTGGGTCGGAAACTTTTTGAATTAAGCTTGAATTCCAATAACCAGCTACACTTGTACGAGAAATATTAACTCCATTATTTTTTAAAACATAGTAAATAAAGCCACTGGAATCAAATGCATTAGGACCAGATGCACCAAACACATAAGGTTTACCTATCTGTTTCTTTGCAAAATCTACTATTTGATTTGTACTAATTGTAGCTCTAGCTGTAATAGACTGTGAATATTGCTGGTTCGAAACATTATTTTGTTCTGCAAATGCACTTTCTACAAAAACTGTAGTACCCATCAATGCTGTGCAAATTCCTGAGACAACTAATTTTTTCATATTCCCCACTTCACTTCCTAAAATATTGATTTTTTTCTATATACTGTTTCTTATATGAGATTACATTATTTTTAATTATTTTTCTAGATTAATATTAATATATATGAAATTAATTATTCAATAGATTTTTCATAGTATTATTCAAAAATAAAAAAGCAGGCTCCCAATAATAGGAGCCTGCTTTTAGCTTACTCTTACATATGTCGGACTTGCTGTAATATAGAATGTTTCTCCACGCGAATTATGAACTTTGTACTGAAAGTATCCATCCACTTTTACTTTTTCATCGATGGTAAATCCTAACCCAGCATCTACAGAACCAGCAACATCTTTATCCTGCCAAGAAGGAGAATCATAGAAACGCAGGTTGTCCACTTTAGAAACAACACGTTTGCCTACAATAGATGAATCTACAGTGCTTTTCTTCTCGAATTTAATGTAAGATGGATCATATTTAGCCCATTGCTCTCCACCAAGATTTAGCCAGCCGTCTTTTTCACTCCATACAACATATGTTTCTGGTTTGTTTAGTTGGCGAATTACAGAATAGCTTGCGCCTGGGCCTTTTCGTAAATTAATGTTATATCCTTCGATGTACGCAATGCCATCATTAACAGCACTTGGTACTTCTGCTGGTTTAGAAGGTTTATCAGGAACAGAAATATCAACATTAGAATCATTGTAAGCACGCTTTACATCTGCACGGAATTGCGCCTCTGATACCCCATGACTTTTTAGATAATCAAGTGGGTCTTCATGATCAGTGCCACCAAGGTATTTTGTCACATCGTAATGTGTCCATAACCCTTTTTCTACAGATAACCCACGATCACGCAAAATCTTAGCAAGTAACTTCACGTATTTATCATATGAACGTTTGAATTTATCATAGTCTGCTGTTTCGCAAAGCTCTACATGTACAAATCGTTTATTTGCACCAGAACCAGCGCCATAAGCGATATACTTTGTATCGGCGATTTGAATTGTTTCATTCCAATCGACTGCATAATGTACAAAAGCCGAACGCCAAGTGCGAGTTTCATACTTTTGAATATTGATAGCCGGAGCTTCCGGTGTTGCTGTAGAATGCGCAACTACTCCTTCATAAGCCCCCACACCGCCCCTGTATGGCGTTTTAGATAAATCAGGTATAATAAGTTGTCTATCCGCAAAAGCTCCTGTTACAAACGAAAACAAGAGTAATAGTGTCATACATAGTGAGGATGCTAGTTTCATTGATTTTTTCATTGGATATCTTCTCCTTTTTCTTCATGATCTGTCCAAATACCAAGTGATACACCTACTGCAAAAACATACGGTAATAATTCATCTAGTAAGCTCTTCGTTTCTGGCATACCAAACTTCGTAAATAAAAATCCAAGCAATGAAAAAACCGCAACCCATGTTTTCCAGTTGCGGAATCGTTTTTTCATATTTTCTTTGTTCATCTTACACTCCACCTTTCAATAACAAACTAAGTAGTGCAGCTATAATCGCTCCGATGATGATTCGAAGAATCCATGTTGTATTGGCACTGATTTTATCTAATTGTTTATTGATGTTAACAATGTCTTTTTCGTTTCCTGTTGTACGTGTTTCAAGGTTTCTAATATCACGTTGCATATCTTTTTGATCGGATTCGATTTGTTGGATCTTTTGCTTTAAATCGAGAATTTCTTGCATCTTTTCACCCCTTACAAAATAAAAAAAGACCACTTTATGTGCCCTTGTGCCTATCTGTTATTTAGTTATGATTGTTTTGGTTTCAACTTCTCATTTTCTGCTCTCAACTCTTGATTTTCTGCCTCTAACTCGATGATGCGCGCAAGATAGATATTTTTCTCGTGTGTAGCAACGTGTAGTTGTTCTTCCATGACTTTTGCGTAAACTTCTGCGTTTGCTGTTATTTTCATCAATAATCACCTTTTCTATTTGATTTAATCTACCATCTGTTTTTTGTACATACTGCTGAAAACCTTTTATCGTAACGGATAAAGAAGCATACAAATTGACTCCTTTTCGTTCTGTATCTGTGAATACAATTGGACAATCATCTACCATGAATCCGTAGTATTTTGGAATATCATTTAATGTATACGGTGGTTGACCTTCTTCTTTTTGCTCACGCATGTCATACAAGTTAGCTATATCACTTTTAAAGTAGTATTCTTTTATTTTTAATGATAAGACATCTTGTAGCGCATCAAACTGTAAGTCCTTTACATACGTTTTCAGTTTTCGTTGAGATGTAGTTTTATATTCTGTCGCTACAACACCGTTATGACTTGAACCACTACCAGATTTGATTTGTAAATAACCATTCCAACCTTCGTCACAATAAAGCATTGCTTTATATAGTGATAACCTTGATACTTTATCCCCTGTGAACCACTCGTTTTCGTATTGACCGAAACGTGTTAACTTCAATCCAAATGGAGAAAGAACAGCTCTTTCGTTATTCTCTGGATCTAATAACGTTATTGCAGGACGCCACCAAGCATTATCACCGTCATAAGCTCGTGCTGTAACGGTTTTTCCTTTGCCCTGGTCTAATAAAGTGAATGACTGTGCTCCATATGTTGCACTATCATTTCCTGTACTAAAAGAAGCGCCTGATGCTGTCATTTCTACATAATTCGCTTCTTTTCCATCTGGTTTATAACCTCTACTATAGAATTTACCGCCTTCTAACCCTGTTATAAATTTCGCAGCCCCCTGATTCCACTGGTTAGGGGTTACGTTACCTTGCGTGAAAATTCGACCGTTAGACATCTCTGTAAACTTCGAACTATCTGCTGGATCTTTTGCTCGAATGGTAATACCTTCAAGTAATTTACCAGCAATAGATTCAGCTGTAACAGCACCAACCAAATTAATACGCTTCGCTGCAATCTTTACTTCTTCAGCTGTTTGATTAATCGTTGAGATAACGTTACCTTTGCGGACTGTATTAATAATCTCTTTTTCAGTAACCTCAATACGTCCTTCCATTGTTTTCACATAAGAATCTGTAGCATATTTACCGTCTGATTGTTGTCTTGTGTATACTTCTGTTGTTTTAGCTGAAAGTTTGATTCCTTCTTCATTAACTGTGAATCTGTTATCTATCTCGTTGACTTTCTTGTTGTAATCAGCTGTCGCTACTTTTTCAGCCAAATCATCCAAGATCTTATCTTTATCTACCATATCGTTTGGATTTTCCATAAATGTACTAGCAACAGTCCCTTTTTGTAGCATAGGTTGCGCTAACCAAAACGTCCCATTCTGCAAGACATATGCTCTTAAACCAACAGTAACTGCATCAGTTGGCGCTTTTAGTGTGTGTGATTGTCTAACCCATGTATCGTTAGGAATAGCGAAGTCATTAGTAGCAGCTTTTAATTGAGTACCATCCGATTTCCAAAAAATCGGTACCATTCTAATTTTACCGCGGTCATGTTCTTCTATATTTTTAGTATAAAAATACGCAGAAACAACAACATCTTCACCTGGCGTTACTGAAACCCTATTGGATGTAAAGCTATTATAAGCAGGCGCAGTCTCTCCAGTAACAGCTAATTTCAGACTAAAATCACCTAAGTGTATTGTGTTTTTATCGACAATCGCAGGGAACTTAGAGCCAATTCCCCAATATTTCGTACCATTAGTGAATGTAGAGTTACGAATAAGGTTAATACTGCTAATCCCACCAACATAATCTTCTACTTGCTTAATTCCAACTTTACCCTCAATAGATTTAGCTTGTGTTTCGAGAGTAGATTTCGCTTGTTCTAACTGCTCCCCTTGCGTCGTTTGTGTTTTAGAAATGCTTTCTACACTTTGTTTAATAGAATCAGTTGTACGAGTCAATTCCGCTGTTTTTTGTTCGAATTGAATTTGTTTCTGTTCGACACTCGTTAACTTCTCTGTAATCTGCCCTGCTTTTTCTTCAATTTCAGTTGTTTTCTTAGAAAGATTGCCAACAGTTGTTTTTTGTTCGTCCACAGTTGTTTTTATATCTGAAATAGTACGAGTATTACCTTCAGCTGTTTGCTTCGCTTCATTTGCGGCTTCTGATACTGAAGTTAGATTGTTTCCTAAGTCAGTGACGCTTTGCTTTGTAGCCATTTGTTTGATAGCTTCATCAGTTTGTGTGAACTTAGTTCCAATATCCTCAAACTTCTCAATGTTACCATTCTGATTTGTTTCGTATATTTGTTTACTTACGAAACCTTCAAGTTTCTTGTCACTCTCTTCTCTTGTGTAAACTCCACTTTTGTCAGCTTTGTCTTTTAGTTGCTCATTTAACCAATCTCCTTCAACCTTACTTTCCATATCAGATATAATCTGTTGTATTTCCTTGTTTGTTTTTCCCTCGGAAGCTTTAATTGCACCGTCAACATCTGGAACGATTATATCCCATGTTTTACCGTTCCACTTTTTCAATATACCAGGCTTACCTTTCGAGGTATCCAGCCACAATGATTTGTCAGCTTCTAAGTTATCTGTTGGGGCTGTATTACTCTCGATGATTCTCGTTTGAAAGTTCTTTTGATTCTCTTTAACCAATTCAGCAAGTTTTTTTGCCGCTTCGCTTTCTTGCTTGGCTTCTTCTACTTTTTCATCTGTTATAGCGTTGATTCGATCAGTATAGTTACTCGATTCCTCTAAGAGCTTTTTATCAAGTTCTTTTACAATAGAAAGAATGTCAGAAGTCCATTTCTTTTGTTCTTCCGTACGGTCAACCAATTCGTCACGCTTATTACTGAACTCGTAGACGTTCGGTGTCTGTTCAAATGGATAACGAGTACGCTTTACTACTCGCACATCAAAGTCCATGTTGTATTTATGGTGCTGTAGAATTGCCCTATCTCCAACTTTCGGTTCGTTAGAATCATCAAAACTTGCTTCTTTATGATCCACAGTGATAGAAACCACGGGGATATCATTCACCTCTGCCATACAACGTTCTTCTGCTGTTGCATTATCTTTCACACGATCATCATCAATATTTTCTGCTTGTCGGTAACGTATAAGCTCAGGCATCTTGTATTTCAGAGGTGATTCATAATAGTACGTAAATTGTGGACCTCCACCTTCTTCTTCAGAAGGCTTATGTCCTAACAACAGAACAGAAAATGAACAATTACTATCATCAGTTGTTTTCTTAATAGCATTTACGTTATAGCCGAATTTATATAATTTATCTGTCTTTTTACCGATTCTATCAGCGAAAATAACTGTCATATTATCAAAAATACATTCGATATCGAAGCGATCTAACACTTTACGAATCATTTTCATTCGACCTTCGCCGCCAAAATTATCAAATTGTACTTGATTATGTTTTGAACAACGATTGATGAACTTAAAATTACTTCCGGCAAATGCATGAGAGAGTGCTTCGTCAATAGAGAAATAGCCAGTTATCTTCCTCTCTTGCGTTTGCAAAGATAGTTCTGCACCGATCTGTATCGCATCACAATCCTTGAATCCTAATTCGTCTTGATGATTGACTAAAATGATATAGTATTGTCCTTCAAAGATAAGTAGATTTCTATCTTCCACATACTCGTATACTCTTTTATTCATCTCTGTATCAGTAGCAACAAACCGAATAGAAGACGGCTCATTCTTGCCCTCTATTACTTCGAATTGCTGCATATCGATAAGATGAAATTGGTCACCTGTTCCTAGCTGTTCAATTTTAGGTCTTTCAACTCGTTTCATACATTACCAACCCACTTCTAACACATCGAATTTATTATTATAATCAGAACCATCTTTAACAAAGGAGCCGCCTTTACAAATTGCTGAAATGCGACTGTCTTGTAAATTTTCTGCACGAATCGTCCGTGCTTGTACATCTGAAACGATAGATCGGAAAGTCTTCTTATTTCCACCTGCTATAGAAATTTCTCCTATGTGCAAGTCTGCTCGTGATGGCCATCCTACTTTGTTGTTATACTTTAACATGCCACCATGAATTGCCCAGTCGAGGGTAAAGTAATTCCAAATACCGTCTTCCCAGCACTCTTGCACATCTGGATTAATGATTTTCGCTCCTACTCCGTAATCAGTTGTGATTCCTTTATTAAATCCTTTTACAACAGGGTTGATGACACGAATATTTTTATATTGTGGTGCTGTGTCACCTTCTTTTGATTTAAACCACACACCTCTTGAAGTTTCTTTATTTTTGCCATTTCGAATATTTACACCTTCAATTGTGAAATCCTCACAGGAGTCATTTTGAATTTGAAATACTAAGCCATGACCTATATCATTACCAATACATTTTTCTGTTTTGAAGTAAGAGACATTGTTAAATAATCCAAGCTCTTCTAATACGTTTTCTGCTTGGACGTTATAATTAATACTTTTGTGAATTACTTTATCAATAGGTGTAATCTCCGTTAACCCTTTTTTCACATTTTTTAATTTAAGATTCACAGTCACATTGTCACAAGCTGTAAGATCGTAAGGCTTCGCATTTTGGCTTGTGAGCGTATTTTTGTCATTAAATACATAAATACCTACCACTGCACCAACTGCCGTTGTAGCGTTACAATCAATAGCTTCTATATCTATTTCTGAATCTTTTACGGCATTAAGAGCAACGTACGCTTGAGACTCGCCACCATTACAGACTTTTGTATCGACTTTTACATCTTGGCAATGCGATAGCACAAATACTTTTGCATCTTTCAGCTTTTTTAAATCAAATACTCCACCTTTGAAAATAATGTCTCTTGTCTTATCGTACCCGCCAATGTTAACTGTATCTTTATTAGTAAAAAATGTTGTACTTCCTGCCTTTAATGTAAATACAGCATTCGGATCAGAACGGACATTAATGTTACTCGGGATTTCTAAATCCCCAATTGTATACGTCCCTGCTGGTATATCTAATGTTTTCCCTGCCGATTCATTTAACGCTTTTTGAAATGCTGCATTATCATTCCCGTAATACTTCACGCTGTTATATGGAATCATAGCGCGAATTGCAACATCTAATGAAGGATGGTCACCTTTTATGTTTAACACTTCTTGTTTTATGTCATCATATGCACCTTCCCATGCTAAAGCCTTCCACCCATCTATAACACTGTCGTTTTTGTGATTAAGCCATACTTTTCTATTTGTCCAATCAAAGCAAACCAGTGTAGATGTTCCAGATGCGTTATACAGAGAGAAGTTCATAACAAATCCTGTATTTGTTGATGTTGGAGCATTTATAACCCCTTTATAAAATCGTCTAATTGCAAATGGCTCATCAAAAAGCTTGTATAAATCGAATGGGTTAGTTGCGTTTGCAATATCAAAACCCCTACCTGTATCATCGGTAATTTTTGACTTTTGAAATACCTCTGTACCATCTAATCTATTTTTAAACTCCAGGGTTAAATCTCGTAAAGTTGTCTTTCCTAATCTTGCTGCAACTACTTCATCAAAATCTGAAGGATTGGCTGTTAGGAAATCTAAAATCATTCTTTCGACTATATTCAAAACGTTCGTATCGCCATCTCGAATCATTTTTTCTAAATTCGTTTTATCAATACCATATCGACCTAAAAAACTATTAAAATCATTAACTAAATTACTATGATTGATTGCGTTTTTAGTTATTCCACCATAAATTAAGTCTACTTCTTCATTCAGTTGCATTCGTTCATCAGCACTTATAGGACTATTAATGTAATGTTTTCTTTGCATTTTCTCACCCCTTACAAGTAGTAGAATTTCGTATCAATCTCACACCAATGGAATGAAGATGATTCGATTTTGATTTGATTTATGCCTGGAACAAGATGTATTTCACCTGCATCAGCATGACGTACAAGGTTGCGGCCGTATTCATCTTCTATATGAAGGCCTTTTATAACAACAATTCCTTGCGAAACTGCACCAGGATTGTAAATAGTCAATGAATCATTTGTAGTAAAGTTAGTAATCTTTAAATAGCGTGGATCGCATTTAATTCGCCATTTTATATCATGTTGGGCCGGATTGATTTCCATAGTTCCGATGTTTTTAAAATCAAAACGTTTCTCTTTGAAGGTATAGTTGTAATCATCATCCCATTCCAAACCCATTCCCCATGCAAATTTATTAGAATCCCATGCTTTTACGTCTAAAGATGTGAATGTACTTTCACCAAAACCGTCAGGTATTGAAAACTCGATGATAATTTCGAACATCAAAAAACCAGGTTGACGGTTAATCTTCATGTCTTGATACTCAACACGTCTCCGTATACCTGATTCTCTAGAATAAATAATATAGAAATCTTCTAACCTTCCAAATAAGGCATATAGTTCATTCCTTTTTTCATATACACCTTCGATATCTATCGTATTAACAAGGACTCTAAGCTGACATCCTCGTTCTGTATAACTCTTGTTATAATAATGAACTCCATATCGTCCATTTATTTTTGTTTTCTGTGATTCTTTCTGCGGCGCATCGACTGTTAATTCTAACGTTTCGACATTGTAGTCTTTTTTTAGGGAGCAAGTTTGTCCATTTTTAAATAAAAGCATTGTATCTGGCATATACTATTACCCCCTTTTTAGAAAGTTTATATTATCCTCACGAAAATTTTCTTTTCGTACAACTCTTTGGACTGTGCGACCATCCACAACGACTGGCTGATCTACTACAACTTGTACAACTACATCTTGTGGAGAAGTGGACATTGCATATCCTCCTACATTCATACCAGGACTACTCATTGCCCCTATTGTATTTCCACTCATAGACTGTCTACTATTTGCCATGCTGCCATAAACCCCACTCATTACACTCTTTAAGCCTGATAATTGACTCATGGAACTAGCCATCATACGACTCATATCACTCATCATCTGATTCATAGTACCTGTAATCCCAAGCGACTTCTCTTTTGATGATAATGGTGTAACTGTGATTGAATTTCCTTTTTTCGTAAACAATTCAGGCCCAGCTTCCCCTGTGATAAACGATCCATCGCCTACAGGCTTGCCACCTTTTGCAAGCATTGGCACATGTGGAATTGTAGGAGCATCAACACCTGGTACTTTATTTAATAAATTAGCTGGTGTATTGAATCCATCGATAAATTTGTTAATCATACTAATAATTCCATTAATCACAGTTCTGATACCACTTTTGATACCATCCCATACACCTAATACTGCAGATTTCATCCCTTCGAAAGCACCGCTTACTGCATCAGTTACCCAACTTACAGGAGTCATAATTGCTTCTTTTAGTCCATTCCAAACTGATGAAGCTGTGGACTTGATTCCTTCCCAAATACTTGAAAGAGTGGATTTAATTCCGTTCCAAATGCTACTGCTTGTACTACTAATCATATTCCATACTGAAGAAATAGCTTCTTTAATACTATTAAAAATAGAGGTTGCTGTTGAAACCATAGAGTTCCATAAACTTGATAAGAAATTCTTTATGGTATCCCAAACAGCACTTGTAGTAGAACTAATAGTATTCCACGTATTAACAATCCAATTTTTAATCGATTCAAAAATCGGTGTAACAATAGAAACTAATGCATTCCAACAAGTTTGTAAAAAAGTGCTGACTGTATTCCAAACGGTCATTGTGACCGAACTAATCGTGTCCCACACACTTAAGATCCACAATTTGAGTGTTTCGAATATAGTTGTCGCGATTGAAACTATTCCATTCCAACAGATCTGAAGAAAAGAAACCACTGCATTCCAAATTGTAGTTATGGATAAACTAATTGCATCCCAGATGGATATTAAAAAGTTCTTTAAACCTTCAAAGATTGGTGTTGCAAAGTATAAAATAGCTGTCCAAATCGCCTGTAAGTATTGCGTAATGAAATTCCATACTGTTTGAATGACTGTAGAAATCCCGTTCCAAATCATTGAAAAGAAATCTGCAATCCCTTGGAGTATTGGAGTAAGGAATACGACTATTCCATTCCATACACCTATAAAGAATTCACTGATTGCCGTCCACACTGCGAAAGTGGTTTCGCTAATACTATTCCACGTTTCTGATAAGGTTTGGACTACACCGTCCCAGACACCTATTAAAAATTCAATAATAGAGCTCCATACTTCTGTAGTGGTCTGGACAATACTGTTCCATATTTCTGATAAGGATTGAACCAAACTGTTCCAAATACCAGTTAGAAATTCAACTATAGAATTCCAAGCGGATGCAGTTCCTTCACTCATGCTATTCCATGTATCTGATAGCCATTGAACTAGACCGTCCCACAAACCAATTAAATAATCTTTAATTGCATTCCAAGTATCGATAGTCCATGCTTTAATGGAATCCCAATTCTTAACGATTGCAATAACCAAACCCACGACAGCCGCAATAATGATTGCAAAAAGCGCTATCCATCCCGACAGGGCTAGTCCTATACTGGATATGGTGACGACTATAGGAGCTAGAGCCATAAATGCTCCAACAATTATACCGATTGCTGTTGCCACTGCTGCTAATGTAGCTGCCAATGTTGGATTGTTAGAAATCCATTCAGCAAACTTTGCTACAAGATCAGCTACAACCGATAGCACAGGTTCAAGAGCCATTTTTAAATCACCTAAAGCCTTTTGCATTTTAACCGCTGGATTTGCATCCATTTTTTTTATTGATTCATTCAATTGATCTTGATTCTTCTTAAAGTCGATGGTTTTTTCTTGTGCACCTAACAATGTGTTAGTAATATTTTGTCCTTGGTCTTCGTAAATTGTGCCAAAGAGCTTTACCCCTATCTCGTTTCGCTTCGTTTCATCTTCGATGCTATCTAATGCTTTGGCGATCTCTGTCATAGCAGCAGAGCCTTCTTTACCACCTTTAGCAACAGATTGCCCCCATTTTTGCAACTGTTCGGCAGAAATGTTAGTACCTTCAAGCGCTTCCGTCATAGCCTTGTCGACACCTTGAGCAAACTCAGCAGCTTTAATTCGACCTTCTTTCAAGCCGTCTAAGAGGTTGTCGATATTCCAAGTTCCTGTTTCTACCCCTGCTTCCATAATAGCTTGTACTTCTTCAGCGTTGTATCCTGCACGTGTTAGCTGCCCTCCGTATTCTGCGATAATATCCAATTGCTCAGAAGGGAAGCCAACTTTTAAAAGTGCATCTGTTAACCCCATCGCACCTTCTTGTGAAATACCTAATTCACTTGCTACTTCATTCGTTTCCTGTATTAATTCAGTAAAGTCAATACCTTCATAAGAAGAAGCAATAGATGCAGCACTTTTCACTATCGCGGCATTCGCTTCATCGGAAACATTTTTATTTAATGCCCATTGTCGCCTTACACCTTCCAAAGCCGCTTCTCCATCAACGCCGTAAGCTTCGATACCTCTAACTGCTTCTTCGACTGACTTTTTAGATGATTCAGGGACCTCAAAAGTTATATCAATTTTTGTTTTTAATTTAGACATATCAAGTGCTTGTTCAATCGTTCCGGCAATACCACCACCAGCAATCATAGCACCTAACATATTTTCTAAATCGATATCTAATTCTTTGAAATTATCCCCAGCCCTTTCAGCTTCTCTAGACAGTTCTCTTAATTCATTTCGTACATTTTCTATCGAGTTTCCATCATCAATAGAAGATAACGAACGTCTTAATCTATCTAAATCAGCTTCAGTTCCTAAAGATGCGCGTCCAATCCGTTCAATTGCTTCATCCAATTGTGCTGATGTGGCGGTACCCTGTCGGATTGCTGCAGTTAAACGACCACCTAAAATATTGGCAAACTGTTCTACACTTGTACCCGTAGCATCAAAAAGAGTATCTAATTCACGCGTGGTGCGTGCAGCTCTTTCTTGCTCATCTCTCATGTTTTTTAGTTGATTTTGTAATCCTCCTAAAGAACCTTCTGTATACTCAATTTCACGCCTAAATGCCCGATATTGTTCAGCAGAAATATCACCACGTTCAAATTGCGCCTGTACCTGTTGTTCAGCCGCTTTTAATTGGTTCAGTTTTTCCGTTGTTGCTTCAATACGCTGAGTTAACAGTTGTTGTTTTTGCGCCAATGCTTCGACATTACCAGGATTAAATTTTAACAATCGCTCAACATCTTTTAACTCTTTTGCCAAGTCATTACTACGTTGATTGACATCTTTCAAAGCATTCTGTAAACCTACGGTATCGCCACCAATTTCAACAGTAATACCTTTAATTCTACTTCCTGCCATAGTCTCACCTCTCTTCTTTAGAAAGAATCGTAGTCTTTTTGAGTCGCTTTTCTCACTTTGTCTTTCTTCGGATTTTCCATTTCAGCAAATTCAGCAATATAATCAACACAATCGCCAACAGTCATGATTTCTAAATCTGCATGTGTTAAGTTCGCTTTATAGCAAAGAGCAAGGAACGTATCGGTTGTTAATTCTTCATCACCGAAAGCTCCTTGCTCTTCGTCATTGCCTGTTATTTTTTTTTTGCTCCCATTGTACTTTGAATCATGTCGTTAATTTCTGGTATGATCTCGTAAATAGGGAATTCATCAAAGCCATCTAACCATGTAATCGGATCAGGAATTCCCGGATTCGCTGTTTTAGCGTATAGCCAAACTAAATCATAAATAACTTCAAAATCTAGTTTTTTAAAATCCATATTTGATAGATCAATAGTAGGCTGTGAACCGTCTTGAGGAGTAAGTGTGCCAATCGCTCCTAAACCCATCATATCTGCAAATAAATCACGTCGAAATTGTGCCTTGTAACGCTTAACAGTTGCAGCATTGCTTTTTAAACGAACCTGTTTACCATCTATTACAATTGTTTTTTCCATCTAATTACGCCCCCTGTGGTGTAGTTGTTTTTACATACACTTTTTTGTACCAGTTATCATAAATTGCTGGTGTTGTTTTAGAAGTTGTTTTGGTTTTAACCATACGTTTTCCGTTGATATCGATAGGGCTAGAAACAAACTTCAATTCATTTGCATTAGGTTCAGCAGAACTTGTTTTTGTTTTTGATGCGATAGTTGGACGGCTTGCTGTACAACTAAACATAACGTGTCGAATCGCTTTCACATCGCCATCAAATTCAAACAATAAGGCGAACGGTTTTCCTTTCGCATCTGCTAATTCGTTTAATACGCCATCTGTTTCATCTAATGTTTCACCCAATGCATCGATGGCGAATTGCTCTGGAATATTTGCTATTGATAACGTTCCGTCATATCCTTGGTTATTGCTTGCAGAATAAAACAGCATGTCATCAGCATAAAATTCAATTAAATCCCCACGTGGCTCGAATGTTAATTCAACTCCACCCCGCATTGGAATTGGAGTTCCAAAAGTAACTGCATTATCTTTCACTTCATACGTTGCATAATGAACGTTCTTTAAACCAAAAGACACTTTATTTTCAGACATTTACATCAACCTCGCTTCATAAAATTTTTGAAATAATTTTTCGGATTCAATAAAAGCCTCAGATGATTCATAAGGTATCTCATGATCATCTAAGACTTTTTCTAAAATGGCCTCTACAGCCATATCTTTTTTAGTTGTATAAAGCTCTATATTTACATCATTTATTTTTTGATAGACTTTGTTATCAGCCATCATGTTTGGTGAGCCATCCACAAGGAAACAAATATAAGGCGGCTTAGGTACTGGATTCCCTGGTGTTGCTGTGAAATGCGAATAAGCCACAGAATAACCTGTAGCATCAAGTATCTTTTTAAATTCAGTTAAGGTCATCGCTGTATCACCCTTTCCACACGCTCTAAATAATCATCTATTGCGTGTTCTTCAGCTGGAGCGATATGAACTTTAGCTGGTACACGTCCGCCATTCACTTTTGCGTGTCCTTTTTCTAGCAAGTGTGTTAACTGCGGTTTCAATGCATTATGAACAACAATCGCATTACCAACTTTCTTCTTACGCCATCCTTTCGCATATTTACGTGCGTTTTTACGTTTACCTTTAGGGCTGTTCTGTTTTAATTCATTCACTAGATCATTTGAAACTTCCTCTTTAGCAACCTCCAGGTCCTCTTCTACTAGATGAGTGTATCTTTGTAATTCTCTAGTAATTTCACTAGCAAAATCGTTAATATTAGCCACCAGCTTTCACCTCACAATACAATTCAATCTTTTCATCATCTCTTTCATATGTGCGGTAAATACTATAAACTTTTTCGTTGTACTTCACTTTTGTTTCATCTTGATAGTCCAATACGTGAACAATTAACACACGACTGGCCTTAATACCACTTTGTCCTGCTTGAAAAAATTCCGATTGTGGAATAGACTTTTTACCACAGAAAACTTGCCTACTAAATGTTTCAACTTCCTCAATCTGCCCTAAATCATCCTCAACAGTTGTAATAACCGGGAACAATAAAATATCGTTCATTGGTAATCACCTGCTAATGTTAAATGATTTTTAAGCATGCTATAAGACGACTGGAAGCGTTCTGCTTCTTTTGCATCTGGAATGAAATTAGCTTTAACATAAGTTATAATTGCCCGCTTAATAAGCGGATCCACATCGTCATTTGCTTTAGAATCAGAAACGCCAGAGAGCATAAGGTCATGCCTTCCCGCTTCAATTAAATCTGTAATCTCATCATCGAGAGCACCGTGAGAAATGCGTAATGCTTTTTTTACATCAGCAAGCATTATTCCTCACCAGATTTCTTACGAGTACGCTTTGGTTTTTCGCTGATTTTTATATATCCTTCTTCACCTAAAAAGGCGATACGCTTCGAATCATTTGACTCGTACATATCACCTTGTGAATATCCAACTTTAGTTTCTTTATCAATGAAAGCATTCAAAACTAAATGTTCCATCGGCTCACTCCTTCATTAAGCTGCTGGAGCTTTTTTTAGAACTACCAATGAGTTATTATCAACAACCTTACCGTCCACAATCATAATTGCTTTTGTTACAAGATCGTCAGTCTCATTGTCTTCATATTTCTTAACTCCCATTTGATAATTAGTGTTAAGGATATAATCTTTATAGTTAAACAAGAAAGCAAATGGAATGCCATCAGTAGCAGTTGAAAAACTATCAATATAATTACATAACACAACTGGACGACCTAATAAAATACGTTCTGGTTTACCAGTGATACCATAGTTTACTCGTGCAATTGGTTGTCCTGAAGCATCTACCATAGATGCAAATTCCATAAATGTTTTTTTAGTCATTGTCCAAACAGCGCTTGCTTCGTATTCGAGTGGTAAAGCGGACTCTGCATCCGTTAAAGTTTTATAATTAATTTTCGATACAGCTAAAGCTTGTCCAGTATTAGGAGTTTCTGCTAAAATCCCTTTTGGTTTTCCAGATCCATCACCATTAATAATTGATTGTTCAATTGCCTTCGTCATAGCTTCCACAACATTGTTGATTAATGTTGCTTCAAAAACTGCTAGAGACATAGTTTCTACTTCTAACGACACCGCTACAGCGCAACGTAATTTATGATAGTTAAAAGTAATGCTACCAGTAGGTTTCTTCTGTTTATCACTTCCAGCACTTTCAGCTACCCATGTAGCAACTGGCTTAACAGCTGAAGTCGGAACAGTTACTCCGCCTTTAATAGCTGTACGTGTAACTAATGGAAGAATCATTCCTACAGCTTCAATTTTCTCAACAATCTTATCTAACACAGTTTGTGGAATAACAGATCCAACATCGCCAGTTTTTGTAACTGCATTTGCACGAAGTTCAGCAGATATTGTTTCGCCACGTAACACATAATTCATGAAAGCATTACGATATTCAAGAGAATCAGTACCAATTTCTCGTTGTTCATTTCCTGGATTAGCATTAAATGTTTCAACAGTACGAGTTTCTGTTGCTGTACCATTATTGATACCACGAGCTTCATCTAATAATCGTTGTCGAGTTTCGAATTGACTTTTCTTATCATTCAATTCACGAAGTTCTGTATCTAATGCTGCAAGATCAACCTCTTGATCACTTTCTAATAAACTACGAATCTCTGTCATACGTGCTAAAATTTGTTCTAATGTCATTTAAATCTCTCCTCTATAGATATGTTTTTAAAATTAACTTTTTACGTAATGTAACTTGTTCGCGTTCTTCCACATAGTCCTTGTATGGATCGTTCGAACGTGCTGAAACTTGCGAATCAGGATAAGCAGGGAACGGCGTAGGACTAATTTCAATCAACTTAGCCTTCGTCACAGTTCTAACGATATTATCCCTATCTGACTCGTCCCATTCTTCTTTCTGCATTTGGAATCCAAATGAAACGCCTTTAACAATACCGCGTTTTATCGTTTCGTGAGCTTGTTGATCCCAAGGACCTTCACCTACATCGAATTCAAAACGTAAACCGATATTATCTTCAAATAATCTAAGCGTGTTACTTTCCGTGCTTCCTAATGGAGTATTTACATCATGATTCCACAAAGCAAATTGATTATCATTAGTTAACGATTCAGTGAAAGCACCGTTTTTAAATTGCTCTTTGAATCTTCTCCAATATCCTAATGTGTGGGATTTCATTTCCCATTTAATAGCATATCCCGATATGACTTTATTTCCATTTTCCGATTCCCTGATTTCAATGGTGCTACTTTGAAGCTCCCTCTTTTCCATCTTGTTCATTATTATCACCTCCTTCTTCACTAGTAACGTTTCCGTCTTTAACTAGGGCCGTATCTAATCTGCGGATTGGTTTATCCCCACCTTCTATAGGGCCTAATGACAAGATTGAACGCCACTCATTTGGTGTCATTGCTCCTCTATCAACCATCTGAACTAAATTCATCTTAGTAGACATAGAAGCATACTGAAGACTCGCCGCTTCATAAATGATTTTGTTTCCGAATCCTCTTTCTCCACGAGAAAAAAGCTTGCGAGTCATTTCACCTGCAAACTGCATTGCTAATGGTTCTATTTCAGATTCGTAATATGCTGTCCATTCGTTTTCATCGTATTTACTTTGAATTATTTTTTCGTTTGTATTAAAAAAGTTATATAGCCTTTGAGTAGTTTCTTGCATTTGTTTGGAATCCGGAACGAATGCCTCAGGTTTGACTTGCTCTAAATCATAACGTGGATCAGAAGAAGCAGCTCCACCATTCACATTGTCGATACTTAAATAATTGGTAACGAAATTTTTTACCTGCGTATCAATATCTTCTTGTTTTAATACAGATTTGAATTTTAAAATCCATTTTACTACTGCACTATTTTTAATTGCTTTTACAATCCCTTGATCCGTAGTTGTCACAATTTCCATCAAGGATGCTAATGCTTTCCCTGGATGCTCTCCAAAAAAATCATCTTCATTGAAATCTTTTCTAAGATGAATAACATCTGTATAAGGGACTGTCATATGTTTCCCATTTTTAAAATAAAACTTTAAGAAGATATCCCCTAAAGTTCCTTCCACAACCTCAACAG
Source organism: Bacillus sp. DX4.1 (assembly GCF_030348195.1). Lineage (NCBI taxonomy): Bacteria > Bacillati > Bacillota > Bacilli > Caryophanales > Bacillaceae > Bacillus > Bacillus sp. DX4.1. The sequence continues at coordinate 3,209,839 of NZ_JAUCFT010000008.1, forward strand.
TCATACAAGGTACAGGATAAATCTCGGTAGCATATCCTAAATCATCGCGCTTAATATAAGCAAACGCGTTATGATTTAACTCTAATTGCACTGTCATTTTTTCCTGAAAAACCTGTCCTGTCATCAACGGGTTTGGTTCTTCCAAAATGAATCGAATATACGGCTCTGGATTAACCTTAAACCCTGTTGAGTTATCTCTAATATGTTTAGCGATTAACTTACCTACAGCTTTTGCTTTAGGTCGTATACAGGCTCTGATAATATCACTCTGATAAATATCTCCATTCCATGCAAAAAAGCCTCCCCCATTATCGTTTATCATTTCAAAACGAGTTGTGGTAGCGGCTTGTTTCTTGCCAAATATCTTTTCAAATAGTCCCAATTTCTCACCTCCCTCTTAAATCATATTGAGGTAATCATTCCGTTTTTCTTGAAGAACTACATATGCATTTAAAAGTGCTGCTGTGCCATCGATACGACGACGCTGATTTTTAGTTTTATTTGGCTGTATGTTCAAATTCTTGTCAATGTCAACTGCCGTGTTGGACAAACACCATTTATCGATAGGGTTATTGTTATAGTTAATTAATTTAGACTCTAAATCAGCACCTAAAAGCTTCATCGGACTTGATAAAGTCTGCTTACCTTGTGCAACAGGAATCATAGCTTCTTTACCAAAATATCCTTCCATTTCCTCAACCCAATAATTTGCACTCCATCGGTCATAACCAATCCACGGAAGATAGATACCGTATTCATCACGTATTTCTAAGAACCATTCAGTTACATATTTATAATGAACCGAATTGCCGGGAGTAGTTCTTAGTAAATCTAAATCATGCCAACGATTATACGGAATTTTATCTTCTGTACTTCGTTTTTCTAACAAGTCCTCTGGAAGCCAGTACATTTGTTTAACATAGATATGTGGATCATTTGGAACCTTAAAAATAACCTTCGCTGCGGTTAAATCGGTTGTTGAAGATAAGTCACAACCACCAATTCCGTATGAAGGTTTTAGTTCACTTATATCATAAGAAGATAAGTTGTTTAATTGTTCAAATGTTAACCATGCTTCTGATGATGTTTCGCGAACATTAAAATCTTTAGTTAATAGGTTACTTACTAAAAGCGAATTAGCTTTAGCTTTATTTACTTTCGTTTCTAAGTTGTCTATTTTCTTTATTGTGCCTAAACCAGGATTGGCTTTAGCCCATTTAGTTTTATCAGTCCATTCTTCTCTTTTATCAAGTTCATAGATGATAGGTAAAAATCGGTCGTCTTTGTAACCATCTTTATCATCTAATCCATTCAATAACATTTCCGCTTCATCATACTTCATATCATAAACGGACTCTCTTACTGTTCCTGCTGTGGTAATCATAAGGATTAATGGCTGTTCCCTGGCTGATGTACCATCGACAATTACATCGTATAAGTTCTTATCTTTCCAAGCATGGATTTCATCGAGTGAAGCACCATGAACATTAAGACCATCTAATGTATCACTGTCACTACCAACTGGTTTAAACAAACTATCATTAAAATCAGCCGTTAATTCTTTGACTAGAGTTTTAATTCTCTTAGATAGTGCTGGTGACTTTTTGACCATTCTTTTTGATTCTGACCAAACAATTTTAGCTTGTTGCTCTTTGGTCGCTACCGCATATACTTCCGAACCGCCTTCACCATCTGCTACTTGTAGATACAAACATATGCCAGATGAAAGAGTAGACTTACCATTCTTACGTGCTACAACGAGAAACGCTTCACGATATTTTCTAGTACCATCAATTTTATGGATAAACCCAAAGGTAGCAGCCAAAAATGCCTGTTGCCAAAGTTCTAAATCAATTGGTTTACCTGCCCACTTGGCTTTACTATGTTTACAATAGTTTTCGATAAATTCAATAACATGATTAGCTCGCTTAGGATCATACTCGTACACTGAGTCTGTATTAAAAATATCATCAACAAGTTTCTTATAAATTCGTCTAACCTTATTGCCAACAATGATTTCACTAGACTCAATTTTATTGTAATAGTCAATTATTGGATTATATGATAATGGATATTGTTTCCTCATCGATTCTGCACAAACGATTCAAAACCATCGCCATTTCCTTCAGGTTTTTTAGGTTCTGGTTTAGGAATATAATCACCTAACTGTTTCATGATGCTTTGATAGCTTTTGTTCATCGAGATATACCTACGAGCTTGTGGGCGTTCCCGTTCATATGGCTCTTGATTTTCTGATTGCGAAAACATTTCATCATATCCATTTTCATCCAAGTCTTTCCTGATGTCTTCGAGCCGAACTCGCAAGTCTGCCGCTTCAACAATTAACCCCTCTACTACCAAGAGGGTATCTTTTGGCATCTCTTTGTATATCCGTTTAAGTCTGTTTATTTCTTTTTTAACACGTTCTTCTTTTGTTAATTCTTTCTTTATCGCCATAAATAGCACCTCGTTTCTTTCGTTTTGGGGTAGGGGGGTCACGCGAAATGACCTGTGTGTTACACGAAGCTCCCCCCTCGGTCCCTATCAGATTGAAAAAAATATTTTTTTAAGGGGGGGATATTTTATTTTTAATTTTTTTCTAATAAATCTTTAATGAATTTATTTATTACATTTAATGTAGTTTCTCTTTCTGCTTTTGGCGCTGTATTGTCTATCATTTCTTCAAATACTTTTTCTAATTGATTAATTGTTTGTAAGTTTATTTACTTTGCAAGTTCTTTCTCATCTAATGATGTAAGCATTGCACTAATAACAATTGCCTTCTCAAGCTTAGTTAGTTCAATCTCTTTTCTCTTTAGCAATCGTTCCACATCACAAGAACATATATCCATACTCTTCTTGTAATAGTTATTAATCATGAACTGTAACATGTTCACTTGTTCTTCTGTTGACACCTTACTGTTACATTCCACCTCTATCCCTCCTAATCAACTCTCCATTAGCATCAAACATTACATCTTCTCTAATCAACGCAGACTTACCAAACGTCTTTGTATTATGACAAGGTAAGCATAAGTATTGTAGGTTCTCATGATTCAATGTTATATCTGGATTGTTTATATTCTCTGGTTTTATCTCAACGATATGGTCCACAATATAACCAGGTTCTTCCTTGCAGTGCTCACACATACTATCTAATGTTGTAGCTATATATGATGTTCTACATTTCTCCCAGGCTTTGGACTTATAAAACTTCTTTGCATATTTCTTTGCCATTCACCTCTACACCACCTATGTAATTTTTACACAATAAAAAGAAGAGCACCTGTTTCCGCAAGCGCTCCTCTTTGGGATTACGATATTCCTTTTAACAAAAGTTAAACGATGTACAAGCAGTATATGCTCGCTCTTCTCAAAATGTGAAAAAGAAAAAGACACCTTATTTAGATGCCTTTTCCACAATGTAAGGGGTAATACTAACGGGCAAATCAACCTTTCCCAGTCCTTAACATTCTATGCTTATCTTTCCGTAATATTCATACGAAATAAAAAGAACAACCGTGCTTCAGTTTCCCTTTCGTCAAAAGCTTATGTTATTACTATAAATACGGTAAATGAAGTTTTATTCTCAATCAAAGAAATTAAAAACCGTTACCCAATCGGATAACGGCTTTCAAAATAGACAAGTCATGTTTGTGCGCTACATACTTCATTAAGTTTGGTTAAGGTGTTTTCACGCCTCTTTCAATCGCTAAAAAGTATATGACTTTCCCTAATACATATGTCTCTGCGTTAGCGACTGAAAGAAGAGCAAAAGCTCTCCTGTATCAACGGGTTTCATTCAACCTGCACCATTGATCTGGTTACGGATTTTTTAATGTACCGTCAATATGAACCGTTTAGAATTCAAGAATTAATATTGTGAGTTGTGTTTTCCGCCACTTCTCACAATACAAATATATCATGCTGAATCCAAAACAACCGGCACACTTGCGGTCAAAAAGCGGTCACGACTCTGCCACTTTATTTTAATTCGCCAATAACCTTTATTTCCCTAGACAAGCTCATTGCAGCAATCATAAAGAATAAATTGGATTGCTATTAAGGTATTATGCTTGTTCTGATTGTTGAACATGTAATGGAGGCGGAATAATCCAACCTTTTTTCTTATTCAGACGAAGTAATATAGCTCCAGCTTGTGCTTTTTTCATATGGAATTGACCAAACATCATTCCTACATCTTCTCGAAGAGATTGTCCCATAGCTTGGCTACATGCTACTAATCCAGCAGCAAGATCCATAGAAACTTTAGTTGCAATTTCTGCATCATTAATACGAGCACCAGGAGGAATCGTTTCAATAGATGCAACTGGTCTTTCTGGAGGTGCTGGTGGTAATGCAACACCATTTAATTTTAATAAATTTTTTAATTCTTCAACTTCTGATTGGATATCATTCTCTACAAGATTTTCTAAAAATTTCTTTAAATCGTCGTCTCCTGTGTGGTTAATAAGAACTTGATATCCAGCAATTGCACCTTGTGCCGCTGCAAGATAACTCCAAATCCCAAAGACTTCTCCGTAGTGCATTGGTTCATTTTGTGGATTTCCACTTAAAATACCCATTAAAATATTCCTCCTTAAAGAAATTAAACTCTTAACCAAAATGCTTACTATAGAAAAAATTTTCCCAACCATGTTCCGGATTAAAGAAAATAAGTTCTTATAACTCATAAGGAACACCTTACCCAAATATAGTAATTACATCTTATAGAATGTACTGTTTCAAAAAAATTATTCTTATAAATAACACATATATTTCAATTAACATAATCCATTATTATCAGTACTTTTAATAATAGAAATTAAAGATATTTATCATAATTTTAACTCAAATGGATTTATATATTCTTAAACGAATATTGTCTAAAGGAACTGGAGACATTACTAAATATGAAAGGAGGGAAAACCATGAAGAAAAAAATGTCATCTATTTTAGGTGCCCTATTACTAACTATTATGGTTTTTGGTACAAGTGTCCATGCTGAATACGATGGAAATAATATGAATAGAGTTAACAATGATGATATTACAACTCGAGCTAATGACAATAACATGAATAGAGTTAATAATGATACTAGAACTCAAAATGTGAATACAACAAATGATTTGAATAATGATCGTGATAATAATAATTGGGCATGGCTTGGTTTATTAGGACTAGCAGGTTTATTCGGTCTTAGAAGAAAAGAAAAAGAACCAGAAACACGTTAATGTAGAACATTGCATTTAAATTTAAAAGATACTTATTTATCAAAATGAATACACTATGCATCGCCTTTAATAAGGCGATTTTTTATTTTTTCAAAATCAATAATAATTACATAAAAACGGATACTATTAATCGGAAACAATAAATTTCTTAACTTGATGGTAATGGAGCGTTATGTCCATTTGACGAACTACGCTTCTTTTTTATGCCGTTGCTTCACTTACCCATATCTTATATTGTGTGTAACTGACGGAAACTCTGAATCCCTTGCTGTGCTTAATTTCATAAGACTTTTTATTTTGAGTTACACAACACGAAAAATATGAGTAACTGTATAAAATAAAACAAAGAAAATGTTGATTTTAAAAAAGTTTGTTAATTTATAAAAAAGTTTGATAAAACCCTGTATTAATTTAGGGTTTTTCTTTTGACCCTTAAACCTCAGTTGTATTGTTCAATTAAAGGGCCAGATTGTGGAACAACACCTTTAAAGAAAATTGGATATTTTATATTAAATTATAGAAGAGATTGTGAAATTCTTTACTTAAACAAACGAGGCAGGATTATTGAAGAAACAATAAAGCATTTTTTATAAAAACCAAAATTTGTTGAAAAGAACCCATTTTGAATTATTTTTCCAAAATGAATTCTCTTATTTACAGGAAGATATCTTTGCAATAATTTTGTTTTAAAGATACAAAATTATTGTAATTAGTTCGAATAGTATTCCTTTCTCATTCTCCCAGCTTCCTTCAATTTCAAAAATATTTTTGAATATAGTTTGTTAATTTAGTGGTGTGCGACTGCACGGATTTCAATCAGTTGGTGGGGGAATGCCAGACCTGACACGCCAACCAGGGTACCAGCTGGTCGATGATTGCCCACATACTCTTTGAACATTGCGACACACGGCTCAAAATGCTCTTGCGGGTTAGTCAAGAATATTTCCATTTCAGCAATGTTTGATCTTGTGACACCGAATCCCTTCAACACATCATCAAGATTTTGTAGTGTCTGCTGCATCTGTTTCTCAAAGTCACCCTCACCAATAAATGTACCCTCTAAATTATGGGAAAATTGACCTGAAATGTAGATTGTGCCGTTGACACTGTACCCTTGAGTGAGACCGAAAGCTTCTTCCCATGCAACACCATGATTATAAGTTTTATTCATTTTTATGTCTCCTTTACTTTAAGATAAGATTAGTATAGACTGGTCAAAAATAAAAAAATAGTACGCACTTTTTTGAAAGGTACTACCCGAAAGGATAGTGTTGTGATGGGAATGAAGGGATATGAAGGCAAGGTTAAAAGTGTTCAAGATACGCCATTCGGCTATACATTATCAATTATTGGCGGCAAATGGAAAATGGTGATCATCTATCTATTGGCAGAAAATGAACCGGTTCGCTTTAATGAACTGAAAAGACAAATAGGAGCTATCACTTTTAAAACATTGAGTTCGCAACTAAAGGAATTGGAATCAGATGGTATGGTGAATCGGATAGAATATCCTCAAATACCACCTAAAGTTGAGTACAGTCTCACGGATAAAGCTAAAACTCTATTACCAGCTTTGGAACAGTTATGTGAGTGGGGTGAAAAAAACAACAATAAAAATTTTTAAAGAATAAAGGATTGTTAAGGCAGCCCTTTTTTGTTCACCTAAAGGGTAGCTTTAGTAAAAGAAGAATTAGTTAATTTTTAGATTGAGATCATGTTTTATTTATTCCATTATAGGGCGCTTTAATTGAATAAGGATAACAGAAATAATCAATCTTTTTTATAAAAGATTGATTTACCGGGATATATTAAGAGCGTGTTTTGATCAATCTTTTTTTCAAAACACGCTCTTTCCTATTGTTCATTTATTAAAGTTATTAGTATTAATTTGATCAAACTTTATTCTAAAGCAACAGAAAAAGCAATGATTAGATTTTAAATCTTGTCATCGCTTTATCCATTGCATCTTGATTTACACCTATATAACGAAGCGTTACCTTCTCCGATGAATGATTAAATATCTCCATAAGTAAAGCAATGTTCTTTGTTTGCATGTACATATGGTATCCGTAGGTCTTTCTTAAAGTATGTGTACCTATCTCATCTAATCCAAACTCTGCTGCGGTTCCACTTAATATCTTATATGCCATGCTGCGACCGATCGGACGATTCTTTCCTTGTCTACTTTGTAATAAGTATTCACCATCTTCTCTATCTTCATTGAACCAGCGGAGCTCCCTCTTTAGTGCTGCTGTGATTTGAATCCGTTTCTGTTTACCTGTTTTCTTTTCTCGCATAGATATATGGCTACCTTTTACATCACCTACCTTTAATTTTAAGATATCACTGATTCGTAAACCTGTATTGATTCCCATGATGAATAAAAGGTAATTACGGTCATTCTTTTCTTTTAAATACTCTTTGATCTGTTGTATCTGTTCTGGATCACGTATTGGTTGAACAAAGTTCATTACTTATCACCTCCTGGTTGCTCTTGCTCGTAAACTTCTAATCTAAGAGCAAGAGTATAAAATGCCTTAGACTTCCAACGACGATAAGTACGTTCGCTCATACCAATTTCGTTATAAACCATATAGTCACACATATCCTCTTCTTCTAAATAACGCTTTTTAATAATGTCTCTTTGAATCTTCCCTGCACGACCGTTACCAAAACGAATTAACGTTTGATCAATTCGAAAAGACATATCCTTAAGAAACCCTTCACGTTCACTTCGTTTTACATTTTCTAAGGCTACATCTTCTAAAGGATTGCCAACTACATTTGTAGGACCATGATATCTAACTTCATAAGAAGGAGTGACTTTCATTTCTTGACGAATCATTCCAAACTGTCTGTAAATACGTACTTCCTCAAGAAGATTTTCTAATTCTTCCTGTGTTGCTGCACGATTGATTTCTGGTAAAAACGTTAATTGTTTAGTCATGTAAGACCACTCCTTATTATTTTTTAATTTACTTCTGTCTTAAAGCTCCGCGTCTACGTTCATAACGCGGTCCACGAATCCCCATTAAATCCTCGATATCTCTTGTACTAAACTTTTCTTTTCGTTTTTTCTTGTTTTTCTTTTTCACTTGTCTCGATTGCTTTTTCCATTCACGTAATTGGTCTTTTAATGCTTTCATTCCCCACATCTCCCTTTTATAAAATAAAAAGGACACCAATACATAGTGCAGCAAATACTACTGCTCTAATGAATTGATGTCCTCTAGTTTTCTAGCCGGACTATATTCAAAGGATTATTTTATTAAGTTTTGTTCATGTTTAATGATGATTTCTTTTGAAATATTAGTAGTAATTGTTTCATAAATCTTCCTTTGTGCTTCCTCTATGGTGTAACCTAGTTCTGCGCTAAGTTCTTCAGCTTTAGCATAAATGTATCCTTTAATAAACAATTCCTTTTCCTCAAAAGTCATTAGTCTCATTTTCCTCTACCTCCCCTGAATAAATCTTAAAATCCCGTCAATACTATAGATAAGCTGTGATAGCTTGAATGCATTTTTGTGGTACCCAATCTTTCTCCCTTTCCCTGGGACCGAGCAGTTAGCTTTTGCTAGCTGCTCTTATTTCTTCTGGTGTAGCATGTCTTAAAAACTCACTAGAAGCCAACCACTTAGTTTTATCTTCACAAAACTCAATGCGAATGATTTGATTGCGTGGTTTTATAACCCGTGCTAAACCGGATAATCCGGATGAACTACCATTACAAACTCGTCTTCTTTAAACCCCATTTACAGCACCTTACTTTTCTACAAAATGAAATTTTTGTTCATTTATACCTCAATAATCTCAAATTCCTGAGACGTATCCGCATGCCACATTTGAACGAATTCAGCATGTTCTTTTGACGGATACTTTTCCGCTTCTTCTGTGGTCTTAACATCGCTAAAGTGATAAGCGTCTGGATTGTAGTTGCCATTGTGTTTAAGATATTTCTTTGTTTTCACGTTTTGGATTACATACTTCATTTCCCATTTCCCCTTTGTTCATTATTTTGTAAAATCTATTTATCAGATCTTCTAAAATCACGTGTTACACTTAAAAAGTAGATCTGTCACATTCGGCAATCTAACACCCTTAGCAGCTCTAGCTTACCCTGGCTAGGGCTTGTCTTATTTGGACACATTTACCAGTTTTATTTCCAAGAAATTCATGTTGCGATTTCTTTGTTGAGTACGACACATCTCAGCTGTACGAAGCCCTGTAACATTTCCTGCAGGGCTTCTTTTATTTGATTAGTCGTAAATTTGCTGGAATTTCCTCTTTTAACCTTGCGATTTGTTTTTCCATTTCCAAAGACCTCCTTTGCTACTAAAATAGCGTTTTTGTTCAAAGTGATATGCCTTATTTATTTGGACAGATTTACCAATATTATTTTTCGAAAATTCATGTTACGGTTAATCAGTCGAGTACGTCATTACTTGACGATTACCCTTAGAAACCCTGTAGATAAACGGGGTTTCTTTTATTTAAATAAGGATTTTGTTCAAATATTAGATAGATGTTAATATTCTTAATAAAGGAGGTCTATTAATGAAAGAATTATGGGAAAAGATTTCTTTAGTTATTTTCATAGCAATTTTCCTTTTAATAATTTTATATTTTGTTGGTATGTCACTTTTTTGGAATCAGCCCTAAATTAAGCCCAGCAGTTAGCTTTTGCTAGCTGTTCTTTCTCTGTGAAATAACGCTTTTATATGAAACCCGTACACATTGTTGACACATCCACTATCACAATCCCCTGAAAATTCGTGATAATATTAATTTGTTGAATACGCCAAATTTCGACATTGCACGACAACAATATCTCCGTTATCGAATCCCTGTCCCTCAGGGATTTTTCCTTTTATTCATTACTTTTTGTTTCACTAAATTTTCATCCTGAACAAAATTCAAATTTTACTAGGAAAAATAATTATTTTATCTTTTCAGTAAACTTAGTATCCACACGATCAACTTTTCCATTAAGCCAAACTGCAACTTGCTCACCGTATCCACTTATTGGTGGTTCAATAGAAATGACACGACCGTCTTTCACAACGTAAATTTGATTCTTAGTAACATCTATCTCGACAGTTAATTGTTTAGTTTTTGTAAAGATTTCCTTTGTCACAGACGCTTCATCCTTTATTAGAGTTATAATGTAAGAGATTCACCTATCAATAAAATACCCTATCTTGTGCTAGGATCTCGCTCCTGGCTTTTTTTATTTCAAATACTCCACCACATTTGGTTTAAATCCGCTTCCTAAGTATATTCGTACCGGAATAGCTTCTTTATAATCCCTCGCTGCTCTACATAATTCTTCAGCGGCTTCCCAATTAAATAGCTTGTCCTGTTCGCGATGAAACCGCCATATTCCTATTGTGTAATCTTCAAATATTTCATACTGTTCATCTGGTTTAGTTGTACGAGGTAGTTCATCTGTACTTTTAGCATTCTTAGGAATTTGTACGCGCACATCAGTATATGTAATCTTTCCGATTCCTCTTTTCACATTGGCTTTACAAACATCAAATTGGATAATATCCGGTTCTACGTCAAAGATATTTAACTGTTTAGCCATTTTTACACCTTCATTTCTTATCAGATTATGCGAATACTAATTACACTGCATACGTTCCTTTTCTTGTATCCTTCCCTTTGCTTCTCCTTTTTGAAGAAGGAGGTCCATTAATTCTTTTGCTCCTTCCTTACTAAGAGCAATTCGTCCATCTAACAACTCCACATTGTCTTCCGAAAGCTTACCAGTAACTAGGCAAGCTTTTTTAGCTAACACGTTGTTCATGGTTTATCCCTCCAAACCTCATTTCCGATTCTTTAAATCGTTTTTCAAAATCCATCCACTCTTTCGATTGCTTTCTCCGTTCTGCACTTACTACTTCACAAGAACATGGTTCGATTATCCAAGCTCCTAAAAATGGTGAACTATATACTTTACCAGCGCCATTGCATGAGCACATTGCAATTCCCCTTTTGTTTTATTCCGTTCTATAATTAGAAAGGTAACTCTTTTCTCCGTCTATCTGGTGTATTTTTAAATGTCATTGCGGATTTGCATCCAAGTATCCTAGAGGTAATCCGTTGATCATAACAATATGTAATGGCTGCACCCACTAGATTTGTAGCAATTCCGTTTGCTTTACCTTGCCTTCCGTCAAAAATTGTCATGTAAGTGTCGTTCATATATTTTGTTGCTCTTTGAAGATCAGCAATATTACCTTGTCCTTTTTGGTTATGGAACTCTAGAGCTTTCAAATTGATATCTCGGTAATCTCCTAAAGTCGAGCCAAAATCATCAAAAATAACTACGTCTGCATCAATTATCTTTTGAATATAATCATCCTCAGACCGCTCTGAATCTTTCTTGAATGTCGCTTTTAATTTCTTGAACAAAATACCTTCGCTTACGAATAAAACTGTTTGCAATCCGCTCTCATTAATTTCCTCAGCTATCGCATGCATTAAATGACTTTTTCCTCGTCCAACATCTCCTGAAGCTACTAAGGTATATTTCATTTTGTTTATAAAATTATGAGCATGTGTTTTTGCTTGATCTTTATTGTTTATTTCTTCATCACATTCCGGTATAAAACTATCAAACGTTGCATTCATGATAGTAGGATCACTAATCAAACTATGGTTATGGAAAAATGCTTTTCTTTTTCGTTCTTCTTCACCTTTGTAATACGCATTACATTCCGCATACAATCTATCGTGATCTTTTTGTAAATAACACTTGGGACAAACTTCCTCATCTTGAAAAATCATTGTCCGTTGTTTGATCCCTTTTCCTTTACACACTTCGCATAGATTAGAAGTCAAATTCAGTTTCGTTGTAGTAAGCCGCTCCATTGTTGGCAATAGGGTCATTAGCTTTCGCTCCTTTTTTAGAATTCATCTGTATTGTTAGTTGATCAAATTTTTCACGTAGCTTTTTAGCTGATAAGATATTACCTTGCCAAAACGCATCTGCTTGGCACCAATCAATAATGTCTTTTATCTCCTGTGGTTCTCGATTATCTTTTTCACGCATTAATCTAAAGTCATTAGACCAAGAATCAAAGTTAGGTTCCTTTTGCTTTGGGTTATTATCCTTAATCTTTTCAAAAAGATATTTAGCAGCATTGATGTCGCAAGTTTCGAACTTGTGACGGGATGTCTTCTCTTTCTTTTTATTTATATCTAATTCTTTATCTTCTTCTATATCTGTGCCGTCACGTGACGTCACGGAAACGTCACTATCAATTTCTTTGTGTCCTAATGCTAATTGTTGTTGTTTCTTACGTTCACGGTATTTTTTATTTCTCTCAGCAGTTAATTGACGTACACGTTCTAAACCATCAACGTTCTGATGTTTCTCCCAGTTTGAAATGCAAATGTACTGATCATCTGTAATTTCAATCATTCCAAACTGTTTAAATGTTTGTAGTGCTAACCTAACTGTTGCAATCGGTCTATTGAAAAGTGTCGCAAGCATTTCGTCAGTATAAGGAATGTTTTTGCTAAGAAAAATATATCCACTTGCGTTTGTCTTACCAGCCTGGGACAGTAACCTAATCCATATAATGAGTAAAGTATCCGCTTCAGGCATACTCTCAATTAAACGGATTTTTTCATCCTCAAACATACTAGTTGATAACTTTATCCATTTAACTTCTGCCATTTTCATTACCTCCTTACACAAATCTCAACGTGTGATTCTCCGCTTTCAATGATTTCTTGAATCTCATAATTCGGATAACCTACGCTGAAATATTGTTCAATCATCTCATTTAATTCTTTTTCATTTTTTGCTTGTTCCCAAAATTTCCGAGGTAACAGTACTTGATAAGGAACTAGATTTATCTGCATGTACTACTTACTCACTTTCCGTGATATACTAAATTAAAGTGTTTTTTCTAAGATACTCATTGCCGTGGGTTTCTTTTTTATGCATTTTGCACATATTCAATGATGTTCGCCACTTTTCCGAATAAGAGCGTTTAAGCACACGAACCGATTCTCAATGAGACGTCGCTGCTTTTTATTTGGTAATTTGTAATGAGCCAGTAGTTTGAGATAGTCAGCTACTTTTACATTGTTGTAGTTGATAGTTAGATTCATTGGTTATTACCTCTTCCATTGAGATAATGAAAGTTTTGTTCTAAGAACTCGCGCATTTCTTTCGCCTTGAACATCCAACGCCCACTGCTTTTATTATTCGAAATTTCTTTCATTTCATTTTGGAACCTTGGATTAAATAAAATGTTTTCCGCTATCCAGTCATACTTACGATTTGTTTCTAACTTTAAGCGTTCCATGTTCCACCATGTTCCGATCCCCATTCCTTCTAAAATACTTTGAACCTTTTGTTCCGCTAGATTCCGAACATATTCTTCGTCAATAGCAACATTTACAACTGCTGTTCCGTTCATTAGGTATCCTCCCTTAAACCATCGGTCTCCAACCGTTAATAAAGTTCAGTGCTTCATTGAAATCTTTCTTCAAGATGTCACGATAACTGTTTACATTGAATGCATCTTTCAAATTACGTCCTAGCAATCCGAATAACTTACGAGTAGAATCATGTACGTCTCTATCTACATGTTCGTTTTCCCATAAGAAATAGATCCGTTTAGCTTTTACTTTTTCAATTACTCGTTGTTGCCCATAATCAACAGTAAGTTGCTTTTCAACTACCTGTTCCAATGAAGAAACTCTTTTATTCAAGTTACTAGTTCCTGCCGCTAACAACTCTATTTGACCGAATGTATCCCCAGGAATTTTCATCTTTTTTTCAATATGTTCTTTCATCCTTTTAAATTCTCGCAGAAATTCTACTTTCATTTTCATAGCTTCTAGAGTCACGTATGACATCGCAACAATTACGAACGCATCTTCTGTTAAAAGATATTTTTTATACCACTGTTTATTTTGAGGATGTTGATATTGGGTCTGCCCAAAGTTGAGCATCCCCCATTTTATTTCATTAGCTTCCGCTAGCTTTTCTAATTGAACCTCGATATCACGAATTACATTTTTATGCTCTTTTCCAAACATTTCAGCAACAGTTAAACTATCCGTTACAACCTCTCCATTATTGTCAAAAACTAATTTATTATTTTGTATTTCGTCATTTACTACCGCTAAATTTCCCATTATGAAACCTCCTTGTTACCATTATTTTTTTCAGACCAACAGGAAACTAAAAAGAACTTAAAGTTCGATTTGTTACTAAAAAAAATATCATCAATGTTCATATCAAAGAACTTTGCAATTTTCTTAGCTGTTTCCATTGATGGATTCCTTTCCTTCCGATCAATCATTCGGATATATCTTTCAGTAACTCCACAATAGATTGCAATTTCTTTATATAAGTTTCCTTGTGAGATGCTTATTTTATTTTTCATGTAATCACCCTCCAAAAAAGAACTATATGTTCTAAATACAGGACATAGAACTTTTTGTTCTATGTCAATGCAAAAAAGAACATTTTGTGCTAAACTTTAAAAAAAGTGAACAATTAGTTCAATTAGAGAGGTGAACAATATGATAGGTCTTAGAATAAAATCTTTGAGAAAAAAAGAAAATTTAACACAAAAACAACTAGCTGAAAAGATCGGAGTCTCCCAAAGAATGATAGGCTATTATGAATCCGAAGAAAGATTTCCTCCACATGATGTGCTAACTAAATTAGCTGATTGCTTTTCAATCTCCGCCGACTATTTATTAGGTAGAGCTGTTACGGATCAACCAAAAGAGCAGTTAACACAAAAAGATGAGAAAGATATAGCAAAAAGAATGGAAGAAATAAAAAGAGACCTTCAAGGTGAAGACGGCTTAATGTTCTCTGGTGAACCTATGAGTGAGGAAGCTGTTGAATCATTATTAGATGCAATGGAGTACATCGTGAAACAAACAAAAGTAATCAATAAAAAATACGTTCCTAAGAAATATCGTAATAACGAGAATGACTGATGCGAGCTTAGGAGGGAAAACATTGAAATTCGTCATAAGAGATCTAGTCACACAACTTTGCACAAAATATAACACGAAAAATCCCTTTGAGCTTGCTGATTGTTTAAATATCATTGTATTTTTTCACGATTTACATGAAGAAATTAATGGTTTTTACAAATGTGAAGAAGGAAATAAGTTTATCGCTATTAATAATAATTTATCAGAAACTATGCAAAGGACAGTTTGTGCTCACGAATTGGGACATGCTGTCCTTCACGAAGAAGTAAATACTCTATTCTTACGAAAAAATACTTTTTTATCTGTTGATAGATTAGAAATAGAAGCAAATACCTTTGCTGCATTTTTATTAACAGACAAAAATACCATTATTCCAGGTGATACAAAAAAATGTATAGCATATAAAAATAACATTCCTATAGAACTCTTAAAGTTTTATAAAATTTATTAAAAGAGGAAGTTGTTTTGATTATTGATTTAGCAATTGAAAGAGAAAAAAGATAGAAACAAAAAGAAAATCAACTTGTAAAATTGCCTATCGTTACGCGAGTTTACGAAGAAGATGGAGAAATTAAATACGAAATAGAAGGATATATAGACACACCTGTTTCTTGGTTAAAAGAAAAATAAAGGAGGGAAAATCATGGCGTCTTTCCAAAAATACCAAACAAAAGATGGAGCTAAATGGCTCTACAAAATTTACACCACTATTGATCCGAAAACAGGAAAGAAAAAACAAACAACAAAACGTGGTTTTAAAACAAAGAAAGAAGCTCAACTTCATGCTGCGAAGGCTGAAACAGAATTAAGTAACGGGACTTTTATAGAAGATAAAAATGTGATGATTTCTACATTTTTGAATGATTGGCTTATAACCTACAAAAAAGGAAAGGTTAGAAATCATACATACAATCTTCACAAAACAGCAATAAACAAACATATCGTTCCGTTTTTCGGATCGTATAAGGTATTCGATATTACACCTTCACTCTGTCAAAAATTCGTGAATCACCTCTTAGAAGAAGGGTATAGTGAAAATAGTGTTAAGAATTACACTGCACCTTTAAAAGGAGCTTTGCTCAAAGCTGTTGATTTGCAGCTTATTCAACAAACACCTTTCCGCGGAATTGTCATTGCTAAAAGTGATACTGAAGACAAAAAAATTAAGCATTTAGAAGGACAAGAAGTGAATACATTTGTTCAAAAATTAAAAGAAACAGAACCTCATTATTTCTCGTTGTTCTTTACACTACTTCACACAGGAATGCGCAAGGGTGAGGCACTGGCTTTACGATGGGATGATATTGATTTAGAAGAAGGAACAATAAGTATCCGTCACACCTTCACTTATGATTATAAAAGCCTAGATAATCTATTCGCTAAACCCAAAACAAAAGCATCTTACCGCACGATAATCTTAGCAGATTTTTTAATCCAAATCTTAAAAAATCATAAACTTGAACAGAATAAATGTAAACTGAAATTAGGAGGGTTATACCATGATCTTTCATTAGTATTCGCACGTGAAAATGGACTTCCTTATCCAAAGTCTACTTTACAAAGAGCTATGACTCGCATTTTAAAAAAAGCTAATGTAACAAATATCACGATTCATGGTTTACGTCATACACATGCCGTTCTTTTGTTAGACGCCGGATATTCAATGAAAGAAGTGCAAGAAAGATTAGGGCATGATTCAATTCAAATTACTTCTGACATATATGCCCACATTTCAAAAGAGATGAACAAAAAGAGTCTTAATAAATACGAAGCGTTTGCGAAACGCAACCTACTTTAAAAAGGTCATGGTATGGTCATGAAATAAATATGGTCAAAATATGGTCATAAGCTAAAAACAATTGATACTTCTCCCTTTATCCACGCATACAAAAAACCCTCAACACGTTATGTGTCAAGGGTTTGAGACTCTTAGTAAAGAGTCATATATTGATCGCGTTCCCATTGGTGAACTTGCGTTCTAAACATATCCCACTCAATTTCTTTCGCTTCGATGAAGTGCTCAAGTAAATGCTCACCTAATGCATTACATACGATTTCGTCAGATTGTAGTGTGATTAATGCTTGTGCTAATGTTGCTGGTAAATCAACGATACCTGCTTCTTCACGTTCTTCCTTTGTCATAACATAGATGTTACGATCTACTGCAGCTGGTGGCGTTAATTTATTTTTGATTCCTTCAAGGCCTGCTGCTAGTAATACTGCCATAACTAAGTATGGGTTTGCCGCTGGATCAACGCTACGTACTTCTACACGTGTACTTACACCACGAGATGCTGGAATACGTACTAATGGACTACGGTTTTGTGCAGACCATGCTACGTAACAAGGAGCTTCATATCCAGGTACTAAACGTTTGTAAGAGTTTACAGTTGGGTTTGCTACAGCTGTAAATGATGGTGCATGTTTTAAGATACCTGCGATGAAGTGACGAGCATCATCACTTAATTGTAAGTCACCGTCTTGATCGAAGAATACGTTTTTTCCATCTTTAAACAATGATAAGTTACAGTGCATACCAGATCCATTCACTCCGAATAATGGTTTTGGCATAAATGTTGCATGTAAACCATGTTTACGAGCGATTGTTTTTACAACAAGTTTGAATGTTTGAATGTCATCACATGAGCGAATTGCATTTGCATATTTAAAGTCGATTTCATGTTGCCCTGGTGCAACCTCATGGTGAGACGCTTCAATTTCAAAGCCCATTTCTTCTAGTTCAAGAACGATATCACGACGACAGTTTTCCCCTAGATCCATCGGCGCAAGGTCGAAGTATCCACCGTTATCGTTTAGTTCTAATGTTGGATTTCCTTTTTCATCAACTTTGAATAAGAAGAACTCTGGTTCTGGTCCAAGGTTGAACTCAGTAAATCCTAGTGCTTCCATTTCTTTTAGCATACGTTTTAAGTTGTTACGTGGGTCACCTTCAAATGGAGTGCCATCGGCGTTGTAGATATCGCAAATTAAGCGAGCTACTTTTCCTTTTTCAGCAGTCCAAGGGAATACTACCCAAGTATCTAAGTCTGGGTATAAGTACATATCAGACTCTTCAATACGAACAAATCCTTCAATAGAAGATCCGTCAAACATCATTTTGTTATCTAGAGCTTTTGTTAACTGACTAACTGGAATTTCTACGTTTTTAATACTTCCTAAAAGATCCGTAAACTGTAGACGGATATACTTTACATTATCTTCTTTTGCCAAACGGAAAATATCTTCTTTTGTGTACTTTGCCATTTTAAATTCCTCCTTAGTCCCTCTAAACACCTTCAGAATCAGTCATCTTTAGTGAAAAAACCTTGAAATATCACCTTGTCGTAATGAAGTTCGATTAAATCTGCCTGTATGCTGCAGTTCATCACGAAGAATTCTACGAAGCTCGGATTTTGAAATTTCTTTCGTTTCTTCTTTTGTTTTCACTGCTTCTGTTTGATTTTCTTTCATTTGTAATACTTGTTTAATACCAGCCATATTTAAGCCTTGATCTAACAAATCTTTAATTTCTAACAATTTATCTACGTCGTTAAATGAAAACAATCTACGATTTCCCTTTGTACGGGTTGGGAAAATTAAATTGTGCTCTTCATAATAGCGAATTTGACGCGCAGATAATTGTGTTAAATCCATTACAATACCAATTGGAAACAGCGGAGCAGAACGTCTATCTTCTTTCATTACTTCAGTTCCTCCTTCGCCTTAACTGTTTCTTATTTTATACCATGTTATGTTTCATGTCAACAGATGTGAGGTTTTCTTACATGGTTTTTTTATAAATTTTTTCATTCTTTTTTTAATGGAACAAATGCCTACTCCTATACAAAAAAGCTGCCAAAATCGACAGCTTTCCCTTACAAAATTATTAATAGATTTTTTTCAATTAGCGCATCAATTGCCGAGCAAATTGCAATTTTTACATGAGAGTACGTTAACCCACCTTGTACGTAAGCAACATATGGCGGACGAATTGGACCATCTGCTGACAGTTCAATACTTGCACCTTGAATAAACGTACCCGCAGCCATAATTACATCATCTTCATAACCTGGCATATAGGCTGGATACGGCGTAAAGTGCGAATTAATCGGAGATGCATATTGAATCGCTTGGCAAAATGCAACCATACGCTCTTTATCATCAAATTGAACAGATTGAATTAAATCTGTTCGCGGAGCATCCCAAGTTGGTGAAGTATTCATTCCTAATTTCTCTAAAAATGCCGCCGTAAAGATTGCTCCTTTTAACGCTTGGCCAGCAACGTGCGGTGCTAAGAAGAAACCTTGATACATTTCTTGTAAACTATATAAAGAGGCTCCTGCTTCTGCTCCAATACCCGGAGATGTTAGGCGATATGCACAAGCTTCTACATATTGTTCTTTTCCGACAATATAACCGCCCGTTTTAACGATACCACCACCTGGGTTTTTAATAAGAGATCCCGCCATTAAATCCGCACCAACGTGACAAGGCTCTAGTTCTTCAACAAACTCTCCGTAGCAGTTGTCCACAAATACAACAACATCCGACTTAATCTCTTTTACAAACGCGATCATTTCTTTAATTTCTGCAATTGTAAAGGACGGACGAGTTGCATAGCCTTTTGAACGCTGTATGCCAATCATTTTCGTATTTTCATGAATGGCTGCTTCCACAGCCGCATAATCAACGCGACCTTTTTCTGTTAACGGTACTGCATTGTAGCCAATATTATATTCTTTAAATGAACCGACACCTTTACCGCGAACACCGACAATTTCTTCTAATGTATCATATGGTTTTCCCGTCACATATAACAGTTCGTCACCAGGACGTAAAATACCAAATAAAGCTGTTGAAATGGCGTGTGTACCTGAAATGATTTGCGGACGAACAAGACCTGCCTCCGCCCCAAACACATCAGCGTATACTTTCTCTAACGTATCGCGACCGATATCATCATAACCATATCCTGTCGTTGGGATAAAATGAGAGTCACTAATTTTATGTTCGCGAAAACTTTCTAATACGCGAAATTGATTACTTTCAATTACTTCATCAATACGTTTATGTACATCTGTAATTTGTCCCTCTACTTCTTTTACAATCGGAGCTATCTTTTCTCCATTCTTCAAACGATCAAACATTTTTATTCTCTTCTCCTTTTTGCATCAAAAATCTCTTTAGTTGTCCATTAAGTGGCGAATGAGCAAAAATATATCCTTTACATTCATACGAGAGTCCATCTTCTTGGAACGTCATTTCCGTTAGTACCGTTTCTGTTCTTAGAAGGGTTAACAATCTACCTTCGCTTGGCGGAATCGTTACTTTGTAAGACTCCATCCGCTTCATCATTTTCGTTTCTACCGCTATTTTTAACTTGTCTAAATCCGTCTCATCAAAAGCGCTCGTCATAAGAAAGTCACTCTTTGGAAATGGAATGAAATTTTGGTGTAGTTTATCTTTTTTGTTATACACAGTAACGATTGGAATATGATCAACTTCAAGATCTTGTAGTAATTTTTTCACCGTCTGTTCATGTCCAACATAGTTCGGATCAGCAGAATCAATGACATGTAAAATGACATCCGCTTCATTTACTTCTTCTAACGTCGAACGGAACGCAGCAACTAACGATGTTGGCAGGTCTTGAATAAACCCTACTGTATCAGTTAGTAACACCGTATATCCGCATGGCAACTGCATTTTTCGTGTTGTCGGATCAAGCGTCGCAAAGAGTAAATCCTCTTCAAATGTATCCGCCATTGTTAATCTGTTAAACAAGGTTGATTTTCCAGCATTTGTATAACCGATTAGTGAAACTTGAAACACTTGATTATCTTTTCGGCGCTCACGATATCTTTTCCGGTGTTCCACAACAACTGACAGTTGTTTCTTAATTTCATCAATGCGAGAACGAATATGACGACGATCCGTTTCTAGCTTTGTTTCTCCAGGACCTCTCGTACCAATACCACCACCAAGACGTGATAGCGCCAATCCTTGTCCCACAAGGCGCGGCATGGTGTATTGCAGCTGCGCAAGTTCCACTTGCAGCTTACCTTCTCTTGATTTCGCGCGCTGAGCGAAAATATCTAATATAAGCTGTGTACGATCAATAACTCTTGCATCTAACTGCGCTGACAAATTTCGAATTTGACTTGGTGTTAACTCATTATTAAAAATAATAACATCTGGTTCTAGTTCTTCTGCCAGCAAAGCAAGTTCTTCTAATTTCCCCTTACCCACATAGGTAGCCGGGTGAAACTTCGGGCGTTTTTGCGTTGTAGAAATCAATACTTCCGCACGCGCTGTCTTTGCTAGTGATGCGAGTTCTTTCATGGAATGCATAAACCGTTCATCATCATCTTGCGGCAATTGACAGCCAACTAATATGACTTTTTCTTTTTCTTCCATCAAATATGTTCACTCATCCTTTTCGAAAATTAAACCTTCTAATATAATAGCAGAGGAAGCACATTTCATCTAGTTAGCGGGGGAGAAAATTCATGGCATGGGAGCTTTTTAGCATCATAGGTACAATCGCCTTCGCTTTAAGCGGAGCCATTGTGGCAATGGAGGAAGAATATGATATTTTCGGGGTATATATTTTAGGAATGGCAACCGCATTCGGGGGAGGCGCCCTTCGAAACTTATTAATTGGTTATCCAATCGTCGCGTTTTGGCAACAAGATATGTTATTCCAAATCGCACTCTTATCAATGACGATTATTTTTCTGTTTCCTAATAAATTAATTACACATTGGAAACGATGGGAAAACATTACAGACGCGATTGGTTTATCAGCATTCGCTGTCCAAGGGGCACTTTACGCACAAAAATTGAACTTACCGATTAGCGCTACAATCGTTGCAGCCGTTTTAACAGGAATCGGCGGTGGTATTATTCGTGATTTATTAGCACGACGCAAACCTCTCGTCCTTCGCGCAGATGTATACGCATTTTGGACAATTTTAGCAGGCTTTTTAATTGGTGCCAAGATCGTCGTTAGCGATTGGGCCCTATACATCTTATTTATTTTAATTGTTTGCTTCCGAATGGTTTCTATTCATTACAAGTGGCACTTGCCGCACAGACGTTTGGACAGTAAAGAGCATTCCATTCACAAATAACAACCTCACCCTTTACATTCGTAAAGGGTTTTTCATTTCTCACGTGTTTTTCTGTTCGTAGTGTAAATACTAAGCCTTAAAGCGAGGTGAACATAATGACAAAACACGTAAACAAAGGTGCTCAAAAAAGTTCCGTCGATCAAATTAGTCATGATCCAAATTCCGCACATGAAAAAAGCAAAAAGATGGAGCGGTATCATAATGCATATCAACAAAAGGCAAAAGAAGAATAGGAGTGATACAGGATGGCAAAAGGAAATAATAAAAGTAATCGCGGACAACGCAGCAGCGTTAACCCACAAGGACTTGCATCGGACGTAGCAGATCAAAGTCCGAAAAGCCAATTAGAACAACGTGCCAAAACAAAGAATACAAAATAGAACACGAAGCATTACGCTTCGTGTTCTTTTCTATATGATAGCGCCGCTTCACTTACCGCTTTTACATACAGCCAAAAGAATTCACTATACTGACCATCATTTGTTACAAAACGAGATCGCTCTGCTTCAGTAAGCTCTAATTGCAACCCCTTACCTCTTTTATTTCGATTTACAATATTATTAGGATGATCACCATTAATACTATCCGGAGCATCTGCAACCACAAATCCATACTCTTTCAATTTCTTAGTTGTAATTTCAATAAACACTTCATCACGTCCACCAACATATGTATGTATCTCTTCTCCCCAAGCTCCATGCACAGAAATTGTAAAATAAGATTGTCCCACAAGAGAAATCGCATGGGGCTCTTCAAAATAAGCTGACGTGACATGCAATTTTTTAGTATGAAATCCTTTTCGTCCTTTAAAAGTATAAAATGTCGCATCTAATTTCTCTGCAATTTTTTCCGCTAGTTCCGAAGTCATCTTTTCAATTTCCCCACCATGAATCGCTATAACCGTTTCACTCGGATTTCTCTTTATGTATATAATTTCATAATCCACTCCTTCCACTTCATGCTTTTGCAACTCCTCAAAGCTACCATATGTATCATTACTCATTGAAACACCCCTTCCACCTTCTAGTGTGA
The DNA here is from genome assembly GCF_030348195.1 of Bacillus sp. DX4.1. NCBI lineage: Bacteria > Bacillati > Bacillota > Bacilli > Caryophanales > Bacillaceae > Bacillus > Bacillus sp. DX4.1. The sequence continues at coordinate 3,233,219 of NZ_JAUCFT010000008.1, forward strand.
CAAAAAAACGCACAATTTATGAACTGTGCGTCTCTTCTTCCAGTGTTAAATCACTACTTGATATCGCAATTAAATCATATTTATCATACGTATCCTCTTGCAACAGACGCATCGCCTGCGAACGAATCGATTTTTCAACAATATTTCGAACATAACGTCCATTACTAAACGACGTAATCTGCGATGAGTACTTTACTGCATGTAAATGATCACGAAATTTCCATTCTGCTTCTTTTGACAGCTGATATTCCCGGTCATCATACATTCTCTTCCCTATTTCCAACAGCTGATTTACTGTATAATCTGCAAACTCAATAATAAATGGAAAACGTGATTGTAGCCCTGGATTTAAAGAGAGAAAATGATTCATTTCTCTTGAATACCCTGCTAAAATCAAAACAAATCCATGTTGCTTATCTTCCATATGTTTCACAAGCGTATCAATTGCTTCTTTTCCAAAATCTTTCTCTCCACCACGAGCTAACGAATAAGCTTCATCAATAAATAAGATGCCACCCATCGCTTTTTTGATCAAATCCCGCGTTTTTTGCGCTGTATGACCAATATATTCTCCCACGAGATCTGCACGCTCCGCCTCTACTAAATGACCCTTTGATAAAATATTCATTTCAAACAGTAATTTCCCAATCATTCTTGCGACAGTTGTTTTCCCCGTTCCAGGATTTCCTTTAAACAACATATGAAGCACTTGTTTTTCTGATTTCAAACCAATTTCTTGCCTTTTTTTATTCACATAAATCCATGCATATATTTCTTTTATAATTTTTTTAATATCATCCATCCCAACAAGTTTGCTCATTTCCTCTTCAATTCGCTGCAGCATTTCATGTTTCGTAGCCGTTTCATTCGAAATAACTGATTTACTTTCTGAAGAAGGTACTGAGATTTTTTTTCGGTGATTTAGCACAATGTTAATTTGATTATTATTTTTCTTTCGCATCGATTGTTCCATACAATCACCTCATTTTTATCAACTTACCAAATATTGTTATCAATATTCCCACTTCCCCTATAAATAACTATTTTCAGAAAAATTTGTTATAATATAAGAAAACTAGGGTGGTGGGACTATGGAAACAACGGAACTTCATGATACGGTACAAGCTTTTTCCGCTTTTTTATTAAATAAAGGTCGGAAGCCTTCAACCATTAAACGTTATGTCTATGATATTGAAGATTTTGGACATTGGTTACAAAAGAATAAAAAACTTTCTTCTAGTAATATATGGGCGACACTTTGTACAAAAGACTATGAAGATTATTTTTCGGATTTAAAAATGAAACGACATTACTCCGAAAAGACTATGCATCGCGTATTTATTGTCCTAAATCGGCTCCATCAGTTTTTAAACCTACCAAGTCCCTTGAAAGATATGGAAATTGTTATTCAACCTGATCGTACGTTACGCAATGAAGATTTTATTTCCAAAGAGGACGAACAACGATTAAAGTATATTTTAACTTCACTAGAAGGGTTATCAGATAAACAACGCCCTGTTCGTCCCCTATTAATGGATCGGAATGTTTGTATCATTACCTTACTAATCGATTACGGCTTATCTCTTCAAGAGCTTGTATCGCTCCATATGAATCACGTGCATTTTGAAAATAATACACTATCCATTCCAGCGGTATCGGGTATCGAACGAACCATCCAATTAACCAACGAAGATAAAAAACAACTGTATAACTATTACAAAAAGATCCCAGAGCCAGTTCGCCCAAAGTATCATAGTGACGATCCATTATTTGTCGCATTCGATTTCAACCGCAACACCTATCGCTGGGTATACGAAAATGACGCCCCAAAAGCGTTAACAGAAATTGCAGTTCAAAAAATGATTCGCCTCGAAGTGGCCCGAGCTGGGCTACGAAAAGGTATTTCCGGACAACATTTACGAAATACATTCATTTTACGACTAATCAAACAACACATTCCAGAGCAAGAAATCATGAAACGCGTTGGTTTCAAATCAAAAATTTCATTAAAAAGGTATTATCATTATGCCAAGCAAAAAGAAAACGCCTCGTAATAGGCGTTTTTACTATTTTTACAGAAACAGCAAGTTCTCCTATTCCTTTTTACACTTTACTTGCATTTACTATGATAGGCTTTTCACCATCCCAATTAGAAAGGAGAATTTTAATGTCTGATTTTAACAATAATCAAAAAGAACTCTCAAAACCTTATTTTCCAATGCACCCTCGCCGTATTCCATCAGTTCACTACACCCCAATTCCAGAATCACACGTGAATATTTTTTCAAAAATCTTAAGTAACTTAACCGATATTATCCCATCTGTATTTTCAGATCCCTCACCATCCAACATTGAAGAACTTATACACATATTAAAAATAACAAAAGATTTTTTGGAACATGTAAGATTAACACTTGCACAGCGAGAAACTGGCATTGCGATTGTCGAAAATTTAATTACTATTTTGGATAATCAACCATTTGTAGCAAACGCAGTATATACTGAATTACAAAGTTTACTCAATTTTTCACTATACATCATAAAGTTATTTGGGTTAAATCAACATATATTCACAAAAATCAATGAGCAAATAAAAAAATTACAAATTACTTTACTACAAATTGCATCAATCGGAGTGACTGGACCTCAAGGCGAACAAGGACCTCAGGGCGAACAAGGGCTTCAAGGGGAGCAAGGACTTCAAGGGGAGCAAGGACTTCAAGGGGAGCAAGGGCTTCAGGGGGAGCAAGGGCTTCAAGGCGAACGGGGACCCCGAGGTATTCAAGGACTTCAGGGCGAACGGGGACCTCGAGGTATTCAAGGGCTTCAAGGAGAAATAGGATCTCAAGGCGAACAAGGCCTTCAGGGCGAACAAGGCCTTCAGGGCGAACAAGGGCTCCAAGGCGAACAAGGGCCTCAGGGCGAACAAGGGCCTCAAGGCGAACAAGGGCTCCAAGGCGAACAAGGGCTCCAAGGCGAACAAGGGCTCCAAGGCGAACAAGGGCCTCAGGGCGAACAAGGATTTCAAGGCGAACAAGGGCCTCAAGGCGAACAAGGACCTCAAGGGGAGCAAGGATTTCAAGGCGAACAAGGACCTCAGGGCGAACAAGGCCTTCAGGGCGAACAAGGGCCTCAGGGCGAACAAGGGCCTCAAGGCGAACAAGGGCCTCAGAGCGAACAAGGGCCTCAAGGGGAGCAAGGGCTTCAAGGCGAAATAGGACCTCAAGGGGAGCAAGGGCTTCAAGGCGAACAAGGCCTTCAGGGCGAACGGGGACCCCGAGGTATTCAAGGCCTTCAGGGCGAACGGGGACCTCGAGGTATTCAAGGACTTCAGGGCGAACGGGGACTTCAGGGCGAACAAGGGCTTCAAGGTGAACAAGGGCCTCAGGGCGAACAAGGGCTTCAAGGTGAACAAGGGCCTCAGGGTGAACAAGGGCCTCAGGGCGAACAAGGATTTCAAGGCGAACAAGGACCTCAGGGCGAACAAGGGCCTCAAGGTGAACAAGGACCTCAAGGGGAGCAAGGATTTCAAGGCGAACAAGGACCTCAAGGCGAACAAGGACCTCAGGGCGAACAAGGACCTCAGGGCGAACAAGGGCCTCAGGGCGAACAAGGATTTCAAGGCGAACAAGGGCCTCAGGGCGAACAAGGACCTCAAGGCGAACAAGGACCTCAAGGCGAACAAGGACCTCAGGGCGAACAAGGGCTTCAAGGCGAACAAGGGCTTCAAGGCGAACAAGGGCCTCAGGGCGAACAAGGACCTCAAGGCGAACAAGGGCTTCAAGGCGAACAAGGGCCTCAGGGCGAACAAGGACCTCAAGGCGAACAAGGGCTTCAAGGCGAACAAGGGCCTCAGGGTATTCAAGGACCAAAAGGTTTTAACTTTCCAACAACTACAGGCGTACTGAAAAACACACTTCCTCAAACCGTGAGACCAGATCAGAACATCCAGTTTAATATCGCTTCAAACATAAATAACATAAATTTCAACGGCATAGATACACTTACGATTCTTGATGATGGTGTATATGTCATTGACTTTTCAGCTTCAACAACCTTTCCAGGAACAACTCCCTTTGGCTTTGGTATATCCATTAATGGCGGAATTCCTTCAGATAATTTCTCAACAACCGCAATCGGAAGTGCAATTACCTTCTCAACAATAGACACTTTGACAGCTGGAACCACTTTAACCGTCAAATCTATCTCGAACACAATTTCCATTCCCGCAACAGACGACACAACAGCTAGACTTTCTATCTTCCGCATTAATTAACGGGTTTTGGGTAGAGATTCCTATATACATTTTAAAAATAAAAAAGAGCGAAGAATTCGCTCTTTTTTGTTATGTACAATTCGTTACTATTCTAATTCAATTGAAACATTCTTTTGCGGAACAAATGTAGAAATTGCATGTTTATAAATAAGCTGTTGCTTACCTTCTGTCTCCAATAAAACTGTAAAGTTATCAAAACCTTTAATTAACCCACGAAGCTGGAAACCGTTTAATAAGTACAGCGTCACAAACGTATTCTCTTTACGGAGTTGATTTAAAAACTGATCTTGAATATTGATTGATTGCTTCATGTCGAATCCTCCTCTTTTTCTCTACTTACTTATTATTCGACTTAAGTTGTAGCTTTCCTTCTATGTACTGCAAAATTTCTACTGTTTTTTCACCGTCTGTCACATCAAACCACGCGACATCCATTTTGTTGCGGAACCATGTTAATTGACGTTTTGCATAGCGACGTGAATTTGTTTTTAATTGCGATATCGCCTCTTCTAATGAAACATGACCTACGAAATAATCATACAGCTCTTTGTAGCCAATCGCTTGGATCGATTGACAATCTCGAACCCCATTTTCATATAAACCCTTTACTTCTTGTAATAACCCTTGTTCCATCATAATATCGACGCGCAAGTTGATGCGATCATATAACATTGCACGATCCATCGTCAAGCCAATTAACGAAACATCATATAGTAATTCATTTTCCTGTTCTTCTAACTGATTACTCATCGTTTCGCCTGTCGTATGAAAAATTTCTAAAGCACGGATAACACGCCTCACATTATTTACATGAATACGGTTCGCACTTTCTGGATCCACTTCTTGCAGCTTCTTATGTACATATTCCGCACCACGTTCTACTGCGAGTTTCTCCAAATTCTCTCGATACACAGGATCCCCAGCTTGATCTGTGAATTGATAATCATATAAAACAGATTGTATATAAAGACCGGTACCACCAACAATAATTGGCAATTTCCCGCGCTCTGTAACCTCTCGAATATGACCGCGAACCAGCTCTTGAAATTCTGCCACGGAAAATGAATCTTCTGGATCTTTTATATCAATCATATAATGCGGAATCCCGTTCATCTCTTCCTTCGTTACCTTAGCGGTTCCGATATCCATCGTACGATAGATTTGCATTGAATCACCACTAATAATTTCACCATTTAATGCTTTTGCAAGATCAATGCTAAGCTTCGTCTTTCCTACTGCAGTTGGTCCAATAATGACAGCAACTTTTTCACGCTGCATTTCTCCCATATACTTCAACTCTCTTTATATAATGTTTATCCATCTGATCATTATATCCAATCTTACCAATTTTAATAGCTACAATGCAAGTTCTTTCAATACGGTGAATGAAATTATGAATATGATAATTATAAAATAGACATAGTTTGTCCCAGATTTCATATACATGATAAAAAAGGATCGGAGAGGATACAATGAAAATTGGACAAGCTACTATTGATTACCCTACCTTAATAGAAGACCTTATTTTAGCAACGGCTATAAAAGAAAAGAACTGTTCGCAAGAAGAATTATATTTTGCTTTAAACTGTCTACTGCGTTCCTTTCATACAATGATAGACGATCAAATATTAGATGAATCATCATCACAATATACACAAACTCAATTTTGCAGTGCTTATAAGATTATTACTGGACGGACAATATATCCCTTTTAGCAAACCGGAAAAGATAGCTGTTCTGAACTCAAATTAATATATAATAAAAATACCAGCTCTCAATATACGAGAGCTGGCTTTACTTTTTAACAACAATAGCATTATTTTAAAATTTTCACTTTTACAGATTTACGTCCCCAGTTGTCAGCAGCTGAATCAGAACCAACTAGAACGTCGATACGGTTTCCTTTAATTGCACCGCCAGTGTCACCAGCGATTGCTTCTCCATATCCTTCTACCCATACTTTTGATCCAAGTGGAATCACTTTCGGGTCAACAGCAATCATCTTCATGTTCGGGTTTGCTGTTAGGTCATGACCCATTGCAGTTAATACACGGCCACCATATGTGCCACCGTTTTCGCTTGGATGAGCTGTATATGCTGTAGCTACAACTGTTAACTCACGGCCACCTGAAGGTGTGTTCGTTGTTGCTGCTTTTACAGCAGGCTTAGCTGCTGGTTGCGCTTGTGCCTGACCTTTAGCTGGTGCTTCAGCTTTAGCAGGAGCCGGCGTTTCTTGTTTTTCAATAACAGGTGCTGTACCTGTTAAGAAAGGAACATAAACGTAAGCCGTTTTTCCGTTATATTCGAATTGTAACCAACCGTTTTGTACTTGATTTGTTGTTTCGATGATATCATCTTTTTTCAACGTACCAAAAATTTCTGAGTTTGTGTTTGCTTCAGCACGTACGTTTAATACGTTTGTTGTTACATAATAGATGCTTTTTGTAAATTCTGAGCTTACGAATGCGTCTTTACCGTCTAATTTAACTTGTAACCATCCGTTTTGTGTATTTGTAACATCTAATTTATTACCATTTAGTAATTTTCCTACAACTTGTGATTCAGTAGTTGGGTTTTCGCGTACATTTAATACGTCTGTTGTGACAATAGTTTCTGCTTGTGCAGAAGATGTGAAAATCCCAAGACCAAAAACTAACGCTGTTGCTATACCAATTAATTTTTTCATGAATAGCCTCCCATGCTTTTGTTTTCGTGTTCTCATTATAGCAACACTTTTTTTGAGATTTGGAAAATCACACAATTACAAACGATTCGTAACAAACCATTAATACTTTGTAATATGAAGGTGAATGAAGAAAAGCGGTTTTCTATACGTATTTTTAAGAGTTTTAATATATTTCTCTCTTTCTAGCACAAATATTTTTTGCAATAAAAGTAACACTATTACCGTCCTGTTACAAAAAAGTACTGAAATGTTACATCACTTGCGTAATATGTACTTTTCCCTTAATTAGTTATCTAAACATACATATTTTCTTTGTGTATTTACAAAAGTAAACTACAATCTAAAAAGGACAGTTATCATAAACGATAGCTGTCCTTTTTAGATTTATCCGATACTCATTCTCAGTGGCGATGAAGAAACCCCCACTGAGAAAAATGTCACTTTATGAGATTTTCTTTTTCCATTTCCCAAGCATAAGAGCTGATACAACAGAACCTATTAATATAGAAAGAATATATAACAGCGGTTTATTTACTAACATAATGACAAACAATCCACCATGAGGAGCTGGTTTTCATATTCTGTTCCCCTACCGCTTGGTAATGATCACTTGCGATAATAATTCCTCTACTTTATCTTTTGTACATAAGTCAGTTGAAAAAGCTGTTGCACTGCCTGTCGCTACACCATAACGAAATGCTTCTTCAACATTTTTTGTTTTTTCATATATCCCTACAAAACCTGCAACAAGAGAATCACCCGCTCCAACAGAATTGATCACTTCCCCTTTTGGTACAGTCGCTTCATATACACCTTCTTTTGTAAATAACAGCGCCCCGTCCCCTGCCATAGAAACAATCACATGTTGTACACCTTGTTCAACCAGCTTTTTCCCATAAGGAATAATGTCTTCTACTGTTGAAAGCTTTTTCTGAAACAACTCTCCCAGCTCATGATGATTCGGTTTAATTAGAAATGGCTTTTTCTGAACAACATGTTCAAGTGCACTTCCGCTTGCATCGACAACGACGTTAATATGCTGCTCATCTCCATAAGCAGCAATTGTTTCATAAAACGTTTTTGGAACTGATTCCGGGAGACTACCAGCTAGTACAAGACAATCACCAGCCTGCATATTTTCAATTTCTTTTACCAACTGTTGTAGCTGTTCATCCGTAATAACTGGACCTTGTCCGTTCAACTCTGTCTCTTCCTGCCCCTTTATTTTCACATTAATACGTGAGTCGCCATTTACATGAGTAAAATTTGTGTTAACACCTTCTTTTTTCAATACATCCTCAATAAATTGACCTGTGAAGCCACCCTTAAAGCCAAGTGCTGTATTATGGATGCCAAGACGATGGAGAACACGAGATACATTAATTCCTTTTCCACCTGGAAACTTCATATTCTTTGTCGCTCGATTGACAGATCCTAACGTAAAATCATCCACTTGAACGACATAATCAATCGATGGATTTAAAGTAACTGTATAAATCATCTTTTATCAACCTCAATTATATTTGTTTTTCGTTTATATTCTTCTTGTTGTTCTTCCAATACATTTGTAATAATTGTCGCTTCTTCTATACTTGCGATTTTCGCAAATGCAACTTCTGAAAATTTGCTTTCATCTATTAAAAAATAACTTTCATTCGCTAATGTTAATGCCGTCTTTTTCAGTAATGCTTCTTCCGGATCCGGCGTTGTATAGCCAAGCTGTTCATGCACACCGTTTGCCCCTAAAAAACATATATCAAATCGGTAATGCTGCATGCTTTCCTGTGCCATTGCACCAATTAATGCTTTTGTTTGACTCTTCATCATTCCGCCAAGCAAATAAGCACGAATATTCTGTTCGACCAACGCCTCAATATGCATTAATCCATTTGTGACAACCGTAACTTCTTTATTTATTAAATACGGAATCATTTCAAATGTTGTACTTCCTGCATCTAAATAAATACAATCACCTTGTTCCACCAGTGAAGCGGCATATTCAGCAATTTGTTTTTTTATATGAATGTTTTTGGCTGATTTTTCAACCATCGTAGGCTCTTTACCTTTTCCAGTTAACATAGCCGCACCGCCATGTACCCTTTTCAGTAAACGTTGTTTTTCTAATTGTGCTAAATCACGACGAATTGTTGATTCTGAACTATTCGTTCGTTCCACTAATTCTTGTAACTTCACCACTTGTTGTTCTTTCACAAGCTCCAAAATAAGCTGATGACGTTTAAGAGTTAACATATCATTCACCTCTTCTTTGACTACAGTATAATGAAATCACATCCAAAAATCAACCAAAAACACCCAAATCCATTCAATAAAATTCACAAAAACATTCAATACCAACCATGAAACATAAAAAAACCTTGATATGTATACCAAATACATATCAAGGGGAACGTTCCAATTATCCTATATTTTTTATAGTGAAGCTTTATAAATTGCTACCACATCTTCTTTATTTAATTTTTTAAAATTACCAAATTCACCGTAAGCCATCGCTTTATCAGCCATTAGGTCAATTTTTTCTTCTCCAATTTCATAGTCAGCTAAACGAGATGGAGCCTCAATAGATATCCAAAATTGGCGCAATGCTTCAATACCTTCTACTGCAATTTCTTTATCTGTTCTCCCTTCTGTCTCTACATCAAAGACACGCACTGCAAATTGTTTAAACCGCGCTACATTTTCATCTAGTACGTGCCTCATCCAATTTGGGAATAAAATAGCTAAACCACCGCCATGTGGAATATCATACACAGCTGAAACAGCATGCTCAATATTATGCGTTGCCCAATCACCGCGTACACCCATTGCTAAAATGCCGTTTAATGCCATCGTTCCGCAATATAAAATTGTTTCACGATGTTCATAGCTTTCTAAATCGTTTAGAAGCCTCGGAGCTGTTTCAATTACCGTTTTTAAAATAGATTCACAGTAACGGTCTTGTAGTTCTGTATTTGTACCTTGATGAAAATATTGTTCCAATACATGCGACATAATATCAACCATGCCGTAAATTGTTTGATTACGTGGTACAGAAGCTGTATGAGCTGGATCTAAAATAGAAAACTGCGGGAATGTAACTGGACTTCCCCAGCCATACTTTTCATTTGTTTCCCAGTTCGTAATAACAGATCCTGCATTCATTTCAGATCCTGTTGCCGCAAGTGTTAATACCGTACCAAATGGTAAAGCTTCATTTGCGAATGCTTTCTTCGTCACAAGCTCCCATACATCCCCATCATATTTACTACCCGCAGCAATTGCTTTCGTACAGTCAATCACACTCCCGCCACCAACAGCTAAAATAAATTCAATGCCATTTTCTTTACAGATTTGAATTCCTTTATTTACAGTAGATAAACGTGGATTTGGTTCAACACCTGTTAATTCAAATATCTCTGCATCAATTTCTCTTAATGTAGAAATTACATTATCATATACGCCATTTCGCTTAATACTTCCTCCGCCATATACGAGAAGAACTTTTTTACCAAACTGTGGTACTTCTGTTTTCAATTGCTCTAATTGCCCTTTACCAAAAATAAGCTTTGTTGGATTACGAAATACGAAGTTTTGCATAATTCCCTATTCATCCTTCCTTCTAAAAAGTAACTATACTTTTGTATAACATACTTTGTTCATTTTACAAAGACATTTGCTTTACAAAAAAAGAATCTCAGCCCTTTGGCTAAGATTCTTTTTTAATAATAAGGTGAAATCATTAAGTACACAACAACACCAGTAAGACTTACATATAACCAAATTGGCATCGTCCAGCGTACAATTTTACGATGGCGAGTTAATTGATTTGTAAAGCCAAATACAAGCGAGAATAATGCAAGTGGCACAATGATAGCAGCAAGGAAAATATGCGTAATTAAAATAAAGAAGTACACATATTTAATAATCCCTTCTCCACCAAAATGCGTTGCTGGTGCTAAGTAATGATACGATAAATATGACACACAAAACAGCAGTGTGGATATAAATGCTGCCAGGATAAATCCTCGATGTAGCTTCACATTCTTTTTAATAATTGAGAACAATGCTATCAGTAAAAACACAAATGTAAAGCTGTTAAAAATTGCGTTTAACATCGGCAAAATTGTTACATCAAAATGTAATTCTCCTTTGTAGCCAACGGATCCAAAAAACAAAAATAAAATAATCGCATTGACGAGCACAGAAAGCGTTATCACAATAGGAGCATAGCTCTTTTGATTAGCAGAACGATCTGTCAAATTGGTCACTCCCTCTTTCTCTTCTACATATGTATAGGTAACCTCACTATTTTAACATATTATTCACAGTGCAAATGTGACAAAACTTTGACACAGTCAGATGTAACAAAGAAAAAATCCTTCTTAACCATACATCTTAAGAAGGATTTTATCGCTTTATTATTAAAATAGCAATTCATTTAGTTTTTATTAGAAAACATTTCGGTATATGCTTGGAAAATCTCTGATACTTGATATCCCATTAAAGAAATTGCAGTTAATGAAAAGAAACCAATCATAAGAAAACGAAACCACATATAAATCTCCTCCTTGTATTTAGCTTACAAACAATACGCTGGTCGGGTGGCAGTCTTCTTCTCCTTCCTTCTTCTTTACAATGGCCGTTATAAAACGGATGATGAAAAATGAAACCAAAGGCAGAGCGGTATATTTTAGATTGGCATCATTAGGTAACGACTCACGTTGCAAATCGGATGGGGATGTACTGGAAAAGAAAACACCTTGCTCTTCCATATACACAATAACTAGTTTCATACAAAATAAAATACCAAGAAATGAAACAATATCTTGCCAATCTGTTGTGTACAATACATTATAAAGATCCAGCACGTACTCTTCCACCATCACCCCTCCTTCCTTTTGTATCATTTTCCTAGTCAACGCATAAAAAGTCAAGAAAAATGTTTTATATACACTATGATAATAAGAATTACATATAATGGAATAACTTCTTCAGAATTAAACGATTTCCACTTGCACTTCTTGCTCTTGTAATAATTGGACAATTAACTCTAACACCATTTTTTGTAGTAACCGATATACCTTTGACGCATTTTGTTGAGTCCTTATCCTATATTCAATACGTTGCAAAACATAACCTTCCACAAATAATGTCCCTTTTTCAATTGTTATAGGGTGCTGATTTGAATTTATGACTTCTGTAGGCGAGAATTTACTATTTGTCAAAACAATCTCCTTTGAGACTTTCTCAATCTCTACTTCTTCTTCAAACATCACTTTTTCCTCTAGAATTATTTCCATTTTATACTTTCCTATTTCAATTGGTAACTTTGTTGTGATACAGTTACTAGTTTGTTTTTTTTCCTCTCTCTGTTTTGAAACCAAATTGTGCACAGGAATCCACGAAGGTTGCTGCAAATGATTCGTTTCCATATTCTTCACATAATTATGGGTGAACAACTCTACAAAAGCCCTCTGTTCAAAGAGCTTGGAAGAAGTTAAACAACAATATGGCTGTTCATAATAATGATGAACTGTAGCTAACAACTTTGTATCTAACTCACGGAACGTTTCATCCGTTTCGTTATGGAATGCAAATACTTCCTCATCCACACTGTTCAAAATAGGCAGCTTTAAAAAATCAGCCACTTCAGCAACAGTAGAAAATGGGGTTTTTACCATCATAGAACGTACTACACTTCCTACTTTTAATTCAGGAGGCAAGCTTTCTTCCTTCTTTAACTCTCGAGGCCATCTTTTTTTCTTCTCTAACTTTTGAGGTGATCTTTCTTCCTTCTCTAACTCTCGAGGTGATCTTTCTTCCTTCTCTAACTCTCGAGGCCATCTTTTTTCCTTCTCTAACTCTCGAGGCCATCTTTTTTCCTTCCCTAACTCTCGAGGCCATCTTTTTTTCTTCTCTAACTTTTGAGGTGATCTTTCTTCCTTCTCTAACTCTCGAGGCCATCTTTTTTCCTTCTCTAACTTTTGAGGTGATCTTTCTTCCTTCTCTAACTCTCGAGGCCATCTTTTTTCCTTCTCTAACTTTTGAGGTGATCTTTCTTCCTTCTCTAACTTTTGAGGTGATCTTTCTTCCTTCTCTAACTCTCGAGGCCATCTTTTTTCCTTCCCTAACTCTCGAGGCCATCTTTTTTCCTTCTCTAACTTTTGAGGTGACCTTTCTTTCTTCTCTAACTTTCGAGACACTCTTTCTTTCTTCTCTAACTTTTGAGGCGATCTTTCTTTCTTCTCTAACTTTTGAGGCCATCTTTCTTTCTTCCCTAACTTTTGAGGCGATCTTTCTTTCTTCTCTAACTTTTGAGACGATCTTTCTTCCCTCTCTAACTTTTGGGACGATCTTTCTTCCTTCTCTAATTTTTGAGGTGATTTTTCTTCCTTCTCTAACTTTTGAGACGATCTTTCTTCCTTCTCTAACTCTTGAGTCACTTTGTGCTCAGAAAAAATTCCATCTATCATTTTATTGTCAATCCACGGCTTATTCATCATCAATCACTTCCTAACTGATGAATTGAAAGACATATGTATTTTTTAAAATATATAACTGTTTTCAACATTATATATGTTTTATAACAATAAAAAAGACATCATCTTTCATACGAAAGATGATGATGTCTTTTTTGTTTTAAGCCCGTACTTGCTGTACTTGTAAGACTTTCAAAGTAAGATCCAATACAATCTTTTCACGAATCTTATCAAATGATTCATTTATCTTTGTAGGACATGGCGAAAAATCAAGTTCAAAGAAATTAGCGCTAATTAATTCACAAAACGGTTGTTCATTATAAACCACTGAATTTTCAAAGAAATACTTGTCTAATCGCGGTTCATCACCATTCTTAGGATTAATAAAGTGAGATGTAGTATCTGAAGAAGCTGCGATTAAAGGCTGTGTCAGAAAATCATCTCCTGCTAACTCTGCAAATCCAGAAAAATTAACATTAGCAATGCGATCATACAGTACTCCATTACACTCATCACTAGCAAATTCAATATTTTTACGAATAAAACCTTCTACAAATAATTTTGCTCTTGTAACTCGGCGGAAATTTGTATTTTGTACTGGTGTAAAGGCTACGGGTACTAACTTACATTGTGTTAAAAATACATTTTTTAAAACACGTTTAATTTCGGTCGCTGGAGGATCCAATGAAATAGTCGACTCTACCACAATTTGAATTGTTCTCTCAGCCAAAACAACTGGCACTTTCACCAGTGCATTTTGCGTAACAATAGGTGCTGCGGCTGTATCGCTAAGTGGAATTTGAGTCTTTCCTTCAACTGGACATGGCACCTCACTCGGACATTGTTTATCACCTTGAAGTTCACTCATAATTTATACTCTCCTTTTTAAGATAATTTTAGAGTTTTAAAAACTCCTTATGCTTCTAACATATGCATGTCTTTCTATCGTTGTGTAGGTTTGTATAATAGTCATTTTTATTATTTATAGAAAAAAACCGACTTAATAATAGTCACTTTTACATATATGATAGAAACCTTAACGAATACTTACCTATCATTTTTGAATGAAGTCTGATTACACATAAACGTATACACCTAAAAAAAACCTTCTTTCGTACTTTAAGTAAGCTTTCCCATTACTTAAAGTACGAAAGAAGGTATGTGTTCTCTTTTTCCTTATACATTTGCAACATTTATCCCGCTATTCGCAGGCAGTAAGACCCCCACCTCAAGATTCAGAGAGAGAGAAACAAGGAAGATAGGTGGGGAATAACTGCCCGTTAAAACCCGATTGGTGAGGGCTAATTATCAGTGGGGGATGAAGAAAACCCCACTGATAAAAGTTTCACTTTATCAAATATTATTATAGATTAGTCGATTCTTCATCTCTTTTTTGATGATAAGAAATTGAAATATTTCCTTTTCTATTAAAAAGAAAATAGGACACGATAATAAAAACTGTAACAAGCGTCGTTAAAAGAGCTTGTGAACGTAATGATTCGATAACAAACATAGCGATTAATACCGCTGTTATCCCAGCAATTGTGACATATGTTAAATAAGGAAACAGCCACATCTTCACCTTCAAAACTTCCTGATTTTTCTTATCCATCTTCTTACGCATACGTAAATGTGAAAAAGCAATAACAAGATACACTAACAAGGCAATCCCACCAGATGCGTTCACTAAGAATAAAAATACTTTATCCGGAGAAATATAACTGAAAATAACGCCAATATAAGCAAAAAATGTACCAAACAACACAGCTCGAACCGGTACTCCGCTGCTACTTAATTTTAAAAATGCCTTCGGAGCATCTCCTCTTCCAGCCATTGAAAAAAGCATTCTTGAATTTGTATACAAACCTGAATTTAAACAAGAAAGCACTGCAGTCAATACGATAAAATTCATAATCTGAGCTGCTGCTGGTATACCGATATGTTCCAGTACCGCTACAAATGGGCTTTTTAGTATATTAGCTGAATCCCAAGGAAGAAGAGTCACAACTACCGTGATAGAACCTATGTAAAATACAAGAATACGCCAAATCACACTGTTAGTCGCTGTTTTTACTGCTTTGGCAGGCTCTGTTGATTCCCCTGCTGCTACCGCAACAATTTCAGATCCCATAAATGAAAATATAACGACTGTAATTCCAAGAAGAACAGAACTTATACCATGAGGAATAAATCCCCCTTGCCCGACTAAATTAGAGAAACCGGGTGCTGAAGTTCCTGGTACAAGCCCCATAATAACAGCTAGTCCAAGACAAAGAAACAACACAATACTTACTACTTTTATAAAAGAAAACCAATATTCAAATTCTCCAAATGATTTCACTGAAAACACATTTGTAAGGGTCAAAAGAACAGTTAAAATTAAGCTTAATAACCAAAGTGGAACTTGTGGAATCCAATATTGAATAATCCCTGCTCCTGCCGTTGCTTCTATGGCAATAACGATTACCCAAAAAAACCAATACAACCAGCCAATTGTATACCCAGCCCACGGACCAATTGCCTCACGTGCATAGGTAGCAAAGGAACCACTTGTCGGATTAGCAACTGCCATTTCGCCTAGCATCCTCATTACAAAGATAACCAGCAGTCCAGCTAGTGCATACGAAAGTATAGAACCAGGACCGGTAGAATGAATAACCGCACCACTCCCAACAAATAGGCCAGCTCCAATAACTCCACCAATCGAAATCATTGTAATATGACGTATCTGTAAATCCTTCTTTAATTTTTTATCCGTCTTCATCTTATACCCCTCCCATTTTTCAGAATCCATGTAAAAGCATTAAGTATTACGTCTTGTTTTTATTATGTAAAAACTGTGTTTCTTCATCTTATATTTCATCCCCCCTTTTTACCCCATGATGAAATTCTTTTTTATACTTTCGTTTTCTTTTTAATGTGCGACACTAATTTAAAAATATCAAAATATTCCAAAAGTAACAAATGGTATATTTTTCTATAAAGAAAAAGATAGTCCTTGAACTTAAAAAACACATTTATTTAGAGTTTTTCTATTCTATTAATGTAACAAATAGTTCTTACAATTATTGCCTCGGCGAAATCCCCAACCAAAACAAAACAAATCAACTAACTCTTCTGCTGCTTTTTCTGGTCCACCCAGCTGTTCCATCAGTGAATGTTTGTTAGAAATTATCGTAACGGCAGAAAATGAATGTGCAAGTAGCAAAGGATTTTTCGTAGCAACTTCACCATTCTTTATCGCCGCTTGAAACAAATTTTCTAAAATGCACTGATCAAAGTTTTACTTTATTTTCTCAACAATTTTTTTAGTTAATTATGGTAAAATATAAATGGGATGGGAGTCCCCAATACATAAGTGGTTATTCAAGTCAGAGAAAAGGCACTCGTAATGAGTGCTTTTTCTCTGTTTAAGATCTTAATAGAAGGCATGAAATTGATTACATTTAGTACAAAAAGTACAAATGCATTCTCAAAATGAGAAAATTATTATTTTCTACTAACTTATCCATTTGGAATTCCTTTCAACTCAAATCTCTTTATTCGTCCGTTTCAACACGAAAACAGAGAGCTCAGGTTTACTTAAAAACCGCAAAGGCATTCTCGTAGTTCCAATTCCACGATTGACATACAATTGCAATGGTTTACTTCGATCTTTGAATAAATACAATCCTTCCACATATTTTTCAGCTAATGACGTAGTCACAATAGGCCCTATGAACGGAATTTGGACTTGCCCGCCATGACTATGCCCGGAAATCTGAAAATCTACTGGATATTTACGAAT
Source organism: Bacillus sp. DX4.1 (assembly GCF_030348195.1). Classification (NCBI taxonomy): domain Bacteria; kingdom Bacillati; phylum Bacillota; class Bacilli; order Caryophanales; family Bacillaceae; genus Bacillus; species Bacillus sp. DX4.1. Next base: position 3,250,444 of record NZ_JAUCFT010000008.1, read on the forward strand.
TTGATCTGCGACATCTGGTTCATGTACCAATAGTAAGTTAAAATCTTGACTTCGGAGCTGTTGCAACGTACGTTGAATTTGTGGCTTTCCGAGTAAAAAATCATCTAGTCCAGACACTGTAATATGATTACCATTTGCTACTGTTATCTTTTTCACTTCATTTACTAAAACAGTGAAACCCGCTTCCTCCATATATTTCTTATATAATCTACTCCCCCCTCCACCACGATCATGATTACCAAACACTGCATATTTTCCAAGCGGAGCACAAATTTGGCTCAAAATAGCTTTTGCCTGTTCTCTTTCAGAATGGTACGTACCAAAATGATCAATTAAATCACCCGTAAAAACAACAATATCAGGCTTTAGTATATTTATTTGTTCTACTAGCCCTTGTAGCTGTTGAAGAGTAAAATTTGGTCCTAAATGTGTATCTGACAACTGTACAATTTTTATATTATGAAAACCATCTGGAATATTAGAGTTTTCAATATCATTCCATGTGGTTAATATTGATTTAGGTTCAAATTTCGTGGCATATAAATAAACTACCACTGGTAAAATAAAAATGGCTAGGAAGCTAATTACAATTATTTTCTTTGAAATTATATTTTTCTTTTTTCTCTCTATATTAACACTCATATTTTCACCTCTGGATGTATCATAAGAGCTTAATGTTACATCCGTGTTACAAAATGAGAAGATAATACTACTATACGAATTTAAACACATTGTAATATATTAATTGCTTTTATTATGCATTTTTATCCATCATAAAGCCACACCCAATTGACAAGATTTTGAAAATTATGTAACATAAATTTATAATTTCTATATTTAATAAAAACGTTATTATTCCTAATACACTGTTCATTATGCTCCTACAAAATAAAGCTATTTCAGCCAGTATAAATGGTACATTTTCTACAAAAACAGGTCTGATTTATGTTGGTTTTTATATTTATTCCGCATTAATAGGCAGTAAGACTCCCATCTCAAGATTCTGAGAAATTCAAAGAAGATAGATGGGGGATAACTGCCCGTAAAAGTTCGATTGGTGAGGGCTAATGATCAGTGGGGGATGAAGAAAACCTCCACTGATCAAAGTTTCACTTTATTACCATAAATATGGAGGGGTTATTTATGTCTGTCTATGCACCACAAGAAATTACTGAATTGGCTACCAATTCAGGACAAAAGAAAGCTCTTTTACCACTACTGCCTATGCTAATTCTCGGGTTTCTAGGTGGCGCTTTCATTGCATTAGGTTATTTACTCGATATTCATGTAATTGGAACTGTACCAAAGTCTTGGGGATCGTTTGCTAGTTTTCTAGGAGCTGCTGTTTTCCCGATCGGTCTCATCTTAATTATTCTTGCCGGCGGTGAATTAGTAACTGGTAATATGATGACCGTACCAATCGCTTGGTTTTCTAAAAGGATTACCTTTTCTAAAGTATTAAAAAATTTAACGATTGTTACTGTTAGTAATTTTATTGGAGCTGTATTTGTTGCTTATTTTTTCGGGCACATTGTTGGATTAACGGAAGGACAGTTCTTAACAAAAACCGTAGCCATCGCTCAAGCGAAACTACATGATACACCTTTGCAAGCATTTGTCTCTGCTATTGGCTGTAACTGGCTCGTTTGCTTAGCCGTTTGGCTCAGTATGGGTAGCAAAGATTTTAGCGGAAAAGTAATTGGCATTTGGTTTCCTGTCATGACTTTTGTTGCCATTGGCTTTCAGCACGTTGTAGCCAATATGTTTGTCATTCCAGCAGCTATCTTTGCAGGACATATAACTTGGATGGAATACTTCCCGAATTTCATTGTCGTCTTTTTCGGAAATTTAGTCGGTGGTATGATTTTCGTTGCCTTACCTTATTTTTTAGCTTATAACAAACAGATGCAGTCTAAAAATGAAACAGCTGAATTAAAGAAAAAATCTGCGACTGCTTAACAAAATAATTTAACAGAAAATCAATAGTACACTTGTTCTCTTCTCTTTTATACGTTATAATAACAACTTATAATCAATACTTACATATGAGGTGAAGATATGAATAAAACAGAATTAATTAAAAATGTAGCACAAACAGCTGAAATTTCTCAAAAAGAAGCTACTGTAGTTGTGCAATCTGTATTAGAATCAATCACAAACACTTTAACAACTGGTGAAAAAGTACAACTTATCGGATTCGGTACATTTGAAGTTCGTGAAAGAGCTGCTCGTACAGGCCGTAACCCACAAACTGGTGAAGAAATGCAAATCGCAGCTTCAAAAGTTCCTGCATTCAAAGCTGGTAAAGAATTAAAAGAAGCTGTAAAATAATGAAAAAACGGCCTTCTCGCTTATGAGAAGGCTGTTTTTTTCATTATATAATTGATAAAAATTTGTCCATTATGTTTCTTGTTTTGTTTGTTTATACAGGTATATCCCTTCCTTTCAAAAAAAGGGCGTGCTGTAATACTCGCTTCTGTATACACTTCCTGATGTTCTAACTTTATTGCCTCTTTCTCCAGCATTTGCAATATTTTAGAAGCAACTCCCCACCCCTGATAATCTTTATGAGTAAATAATCGATCTATGTAAGCTTCATCATTATAATCCCCAAAACCAATCACCTTTCCTTCAAGCTCAGCTACATAACATATATTCTTTTCTAAAGAATTCAACCATTTCGTGCAACCTAAACCTTTTGGTGCCCATGCATCTAATTGCTTTTGATTATAATCTTTTTCATTAATTGTATGAACCGTATCATAAAAGAGCTGTAACACTTGGTCTAAGTCATTTTTATTAAAATTTCTTACTAATATATTTCTGGTCATTTTTAGTACCCTTTATCTGCAATTATTGATTAAATACAAACCGCAATGCCCTGCTTAAAACGGTCGGTATTACAGATACATGATTTTCTCCGTCAGCTTCATGGAAAGCAAACCGTAATCTACTATGTTGTAAATCAAATAAGCGCTCTGATAGTGCACTTGCATCCTCAACCATATGATCTTTTTCTAGTGATCCAACAGTAAGAAAAACCCCAATCTCAGAATCTGCTTTATCTAATTCATTTATAAAATCCGCTTCTTTTTCAAGAATGGATTGGTCGTTCCACCAAATAGAAGGACTGCTTATAAAATATGTTTGAAAAGCATTTATATTTGTAAACAATACGTACAAAACAAATAGTCCACCTAATGAATGTCCAAATATTGTTTGTCTCTTAGAATCAACTTGAAACTGTTTATTGATTCGTGGTTTCAATTCTTCTTGAATAAAATCTAAAAAAACATTCGCTCCTCCTGTTTTCGGCCATGGTTTTCCATCTGGTCTTGGCGGTAAAGTAAGAGAAGACGATGGAAGTGTAAAATCATAAAATCGGTAGGTAGAAGCAAAATTTTCTTCTATTGGATAACCGATACCAACAACAATAGCTGGTATAACTCCCGTTTTTTCAGATCTAACAGATTGTACCCGCACAGCCTCTTGAAACGTTTGGAAAAAAGCATTCCCATCTAATACATAAATCACGGGATATCCAGAAGGTGGCGCTTGTTGCTTTGGCTTCGAAATATGAATTCTATATTCACGATTCTCTTTTTTGGAATGCATATTCCATTGTTCTGTATTCGAAATGATAGCATCTTGTTTTTCAATACTGAAATTCATGAAATAAAATCCTCCCTCTTACTTTTTAACTCGTTACATAAATTTCTGTATTTTCCTCTTGGAATACACTGTCGTAACCGAAACATACAGGAGCCCCATTATATGGATCTATCATTACTCGTGCATCAATCTGAAACACATTTTTTAACACTTCATTTGTAATAATTTCTACAGGACTTCCAACTGTAACGATTTTCCCTTCTTTCATCGCGATAATTTCATGGGAAAATCGCGCCGCATGATTAATATCATGTAAAACCATAACTACCGTACATTTATGCTCCCTATTTAATCGTTCAACTATTTGCAGTACTTCTAATTGATGAGCCATGTCAAGATAGGTAGTTGGTTCATCTAATAATAAAATTTCCGTTTCTTGCGCTAAAGCCATAGCTAGCCATACTTTTTGTCTTTGTCCACCTGATAAATTTGCAATTTGACGTTTACGAAAAGCAGTCGTTTTTGTAATATCCATCGCCCATTCAATGATTTCTTTATCTTTTGATGAGATTTTATTGACATTGTTACGGTGTGGATATCGCCCGTAAGAAATCAGTTCTTCTACCTTCAATTCTCCTGGAGCAATTGGATTTTGTGGTAATAAAGCAAGCTGCTTCGCAATCTGTTTTGTAGGAATTGTATGTAAATCTTGTCCTTGTAAATACACCTTACCACTTTTCTGTTTTAAAATTCGGCCCATTGTTTTTAACAAGGTAGATTTTCCACATCCATTTGGTCCAATAATCGTTGTCACTTTACCTTCCTGTACTTCTACATTTAAATCACGAAACACCGTAAATTTTTCATAGCTTGTTTCTAAATTCTTTACGCTTAGGACACTCACTTCCTATCACTCCTTTTACGCCTTTGCTTTGTATAACAGATATAGAAAATATGGTACACCAATAATTGAAATCACGATTCCAACTGGTAACTCTGCTGGTGTAAAAAATGTTTTCGCAATAAAATCCGAGGCAATGACAAGTAGCATTCCAATTGCTCCGCATACGGGAATTACATGATTATGATGGATTCCGACCAGACATTTGGCAATGTGTGGCGCCATTAGACCAACAAAACCAATGCTTCCTGAAACAGAAACGCAAGCACTTACTAATCCAATACTACTTAATAATAAAATGGATTTTTCTTTTTCTACTGAAACTCCTAGGCTTGTTATACTCGTCTCTTCCAATTGAAATAAATCGAGCAAGTACGCTTTTCTTTTGATAATTGGAATTAAGATAATGAGCCAGGGCAACATTGCAATAATATATTTCCAGTTTGCATTATATATACTTCCCGAAACCCAAACCGTAGCCATTTCAAAATCAGTAGCTTTCATTTTCAATGATACATACATGGAAAATGCTCCAAATCCTGAACCTATCGCAATCCCTGTTAACAAAAGACGCTGCGAATCTAATTTTCCATTTCGCCAAGAAAACATATATATTAGTATTGCAGCTCCTAAGCCACCGACTAAACCAAACAATGGCATCATCATAATAGAAATCCAGTCTGTACTTTTTATTTGGCTTTGAAAGAAAAACATAAAGATAACGATTGCAGTTCCTGCTCCTGCATTAATCCCTAAAATACCTGGATCTGCTAAACCATTTCGTGTAACTCCTTGAATAACAGCACCTGCAATTCCAAGTCCTACTCCTACTAATCCAGCAATTACAATTCTAGGAAGCCTAAAATCAAATATAACTAAATCATGCTCAGGTACAGAATCAATCCGAAATATCGTTCGAAATACATCTGTAATCGTAATATCAAACGTACCATTTGTTAAACTCATATAAATTGCACTCAAAATTAAGAATATGATAATACTCATTGTCATTACATAACGCTGGCGTGAACCTCTAAGCATGCTTCTCTCCTCCTCTTGTTCTAATTAAGTAAAGGAAGAAAGGAATTCCAATTAATGACGTAACGACCCCTATTGGTGTTTCAAATGGATAATTTACAAATCTACTTAACACATCACATAAGGCTAGAAAAACTCCGCCGATTACACCAGCACACGGTACAATCCATTTATAATCTACTCCAATTAAAAAGCGAGTAATATGAGGAATAATTAGTCCTACAAAACCAATTTTTCCAACTAAAGCAACCGCAGTACCTGTTAAAAATACAACAGATATAATTGCAGTAGCTTTTACAAGTTTTGTGCGTTGACCTAAATTAATAGAAACCTCTTCCCCTAACGAAAGAATCGTAATAGATTTTGAGATAAGAAGCGCCAGAATAATACCAGCTAAGCCAAACGGAATTGCTAACTTGAGTATATTCGGATCTACTTGATGTAATTTCGCGTTATACCAAAAGCTAATATTTTGCGAGACTTGAAAATAGGATGCAATTGCAGCAGAAATACTACTTAAAAATGTTCCTATAACAGTTCCTATAATTGCCAGCCGAACTGGTGATAATCCATTTCGAAGCAATGAACCAAATCCAAAAACAATTCCAGCTCCTAATGCCGAACCGAGCATAGAACATAAAATCATATTCACTGAAGACATTCCTGGAAGGAACACCATACAAATTGTAATAACAAATGCAGAGCCATCTGTCACACCCATAATAGAAGGGGATGCAAGATAGTTTCTTGTCATCCCCTGCATAAGTGCTCCTGATATGGCTAGAAATGCTCCGACTAATAGAGCTCCAACTACCCTTGGTAAACGAGAAGTAATAACAATATTATGATTTACATTTCCTGAATTGAAATGAAACAGTGCATTCCAAGCTGTTTCAAAATCAATATTTTTCGCCCCATATAAAATAGATAACATAATCGTAAGTAAAATACATATGGGGGCCAGACATACAATTATCATTAGTACTGAATTTATTTTCCGCATATCATTCAACGCACCTTACTTATTTAATTATTTAGATAATTTTTTCTCTGCAGCTTTTAAGAATGCTGTTTTACTCCAAGCAGTACCACCTTGTGCCATTGGATCAACAGCGTTTACAAATACCTTTTTGTCTTTAACAGCATTAATACTTTGCCAGATTGGATTACTTTCTAATTCTTCTAGCGCTTTTGGCTTATCTTTATTTTCGCTTGCTTCAAATTGCAAGAAGACATAATCTGGATTGCTTTCAGCTAATTTTTCTAAAGAGATTGCTTCTTGCGCTTTTACAGCTTTAATTTGTTCTGGAACAGTTAATCCTAAATCTTTGTAAATAACAGGGTTGAAGTATACGCCTTCTGGATAAAGATACAAGCTACTAGCTCTTAGTCTTACTACAAGAACCTTCTTATCTTTTAACTTGTCTGATAGTTTTCCTTTTGCTTTCTCAGCATCTGCTTTGTAATCCTTAATAATTTTTTCTGCTTTATCTTTCTTACCAGATAGCTCTCCCATTAACTTTAAGTTATCTTCCCAATTTGTAGAAATGTGTGACACTGGGAATGTAGGAGCTACCTTCGTAAACTTCTCAAACGTTTCTGGTGGGAATTTTGAACTAGATGTAATTACATCTGGTTTTAATTGAAGTAACGTTTCAAAATTGGGTTGCATTTTCTCACCAACAGATTTTGCACCTTCTAAATCTTTTGCTAAATACTCAGGTAACTTTCCACCTACTGTAATTGCTCCTACTGGCTTAATTCCAAGTACAGCTGCATCTTCCATTGATTCTAAACTAGCTGTTACAATTTTTGATACTTTTGAAGGCACTGTATATTCTTTCCCAAGATATGTAATTTTCTGTTTCTCATCCTTCTTCGTTTCAGTCGCTTTACTTTGCTGCTTTTGTTCTCCTGAACTCTTTTCTGCACTGTTACATGCTGCAAGACCTACACTTAATACTGTTACCATTCCTAACGCAAATAATTTCTTCTTCATGTTTCTAACTACTCCTCTCCAAATTTACAATCTTAAAATGTATGAAATACACCATTTTAATAATTTTTATGAATCAAATGAAACATCGTCTTTATCTATGTATTTCCTTAGCGTACATCTATTCAACATTAAAAATCATTCGCTTCACTTCCTCCAATAACAAATCATCTTTTCTATCTCCATTAATTGATAATGATTATCGTTATTAAGTATATATTTATATACCAATTATTTCAATAATAATTTTAGAAATTTGAACAATTATGTGTACACTAACAATAGAGTTGTTTAATTTTAATCTCACCTCTTTTTTATTCATATAAATAATAGAAATGATATTCAAGAAATCCTCCTAAAAAAAACACGTTCGATTATATTAAATGTAATCGAACGTGTTTTTTTAGCTTTATTGTATACTTAATTTTATTAAAATATATCACCGCTGATTCATATTATATAAATCCATTTTGATTTTTCGACATATAGCCGCGGCTATGGATAACAAAAAGTGACCTGCACTCGTTTTCTCTCTTTGTTTTCACTTGACATGGGGCAGGAAAAGGCTCTGACCGCTTCTATGCATGGCCGGATGCTCTCTCCCACCTTAAAATTCGGTTTTTTAATTTGTATTTATATAGACGCCTACAACATGTCTACTTCAATACTATTTATAAATTAAATATTCAAAAATTTCATACATACCGGGTCAGGCACAACAACATCAGACTGCAAAAGCGTCAGCTTTCCTGTAGACTCGTTTCTTGAAAATAACACAAGATTACTGGATTTTTCATTTAAAGCAACAAGGAATTTTCCAGTAGGATCAAGTACAAAATCTCGTGGCCAATTCCCTTCTGTAGGTATAGATTCAACAAAAACAAGTTCACTTGAATCCTGATTTACACTGAAAACAGCAATACTATTATGTCCCCGGTTTGCCGCATATACAAAGCGACCATCCGAAGAGATATGAATCGCACTACCTTGGTTGTTCTCATTATATTCTTCTGGAATGGTAGAAATGTATTGTAACTCTTTAAAACTGCCGTCCTCAGCATTATATGTCAAAACGATTACCTCTGAACTAAGTTCAGTCATCATATAGGCGTATTTTTCATTTGGGTGAAACACAAGATGTCTTGGACCACTTCCTGGATTGACAGATAAATTGCTAACTTCCGTTAAAATACCTCTATTTACTTCATATGTAATCAATTTATCGATTCCCAAATCAATAGCTACTACATATTTTTCATCAGGAGTAAATCCTGCGTAATGTGTGTGCGGCTTTTGTTGTCTTTCTTTATTTGGGCCCGAACCTTTATGTTCAATAATGGATGTTGCAGAACTTACAGTTCCATTTTCCTGATTTACTAGATAGGATTCAATTGTTCCTTTATGGTAATTTGCTGTAACTACTGTGCGATTTTTTCTGTCAACACTAACATGGCAAGGGGGTGCCCCCTCTAATAATTGGGTATTTAGCGCTTCAAGATTTTTGGTCTGATTGTTAATTGAATAAACAGCTACACCTCCTGATTCCTCTTTTTTTATTACCGAATAGAGATATTGATTGTCTTGACTAATGGTTAAGTATGTGGGGTTGTCTAAATGAGCTGCTTCCTTTACATCCAAGATTCTTGCTGTTTCTGTATCCAGCGTAAAGCTGTAAATACCTTTGCTGTCACCTTTCGTATAAGTTCCGATATATCCAAAAAACTTACTTTTATTCATCATCTTTGTATGCTCCTTTCGGAAAATTTTATTCATATCATTGCATTCTAAGTTGGCTGTCAATAATCCCTTTATTTAAACACTGAAACAAATCCCCATGCTTCTAATGCAAGTTTACTATCTATAGAAACAGTAAACAAAGATATACTTACACACACTCGTTTACAAAATAATTTTTTTACTAAAAAGCCCCCGCCCCTGCAAACGATGTAAACCGAATGGACTGAGGTTGCCCGATGAAGATTGGGTAACACAAATTACGGAATACATTGATAATAATTACAATGAAACATTAACGTTAGAAACACTAGCAGCTATGTGTCACGGCAGTCCTTATCATTTACAGCGTACTTTCAAACGAGTTTGGTAAATATACGTGGAGTTGGGCCATGGACAGCAAATTATGTTTTGATGCGCTGTCTGAGAATTCCTTCTGCTTTTCCTATTGATGATGTCGGTCTGCATAACGTGATTAGACTTCTTACAGGTTCCGAGAACAAACCTACTAAAGAAGAAATTAGACAGTTCTCTTCAACATGGACAAACTGGGAATCCTATGCAATTTTCTATTTATGGAGAATTCTTTATTAATTTTATTCTAAAAATCTATTCCCTAGACAAAAACAGATACAATATCCTATACCCTGTGCAACTGCCACAGAATTGTGTTATTTATACAATAAAAGGTTCCTTTCACATTTTCGTGTTTTTAACTCAGCAATATTGGATCCTCTTCTTCCAAGTCCAATAACATTAAACATGCTTTCCCATCTTTTCTTTGCAGGTTCTTGTAAATCATTTCTAATATACAACTAGTGAAAATACTTCATACTGAAAACAAATTTCCAGCTTCTAAAAGTTCAAAACATAAAAGAAATGTACATAAAAACTGAGATAAGAGAAGATTATATAAGGGTATAAAAAATACAGTACAGGAGGAAACAAAAATGCCACAACAAATTGATACTAACCAATTAAAAAAAGCTCAAGCAGCAGTATCCCTTTCTAAGGGACTAATTACACAAGCAATTGAACAATCTGCTTCAGATCAAATACTATGTGAAGCAGCTTTAAAACAAGCTTCAACTGAGATAGCTCAAGCCCAAACCCTTGTGAGTCAAGTACAATCATCCCTTCAAACACAGTCAGCTCAACAATCAGAATAAAATCAATCTTATATGAAAAGAAAACACTGAAGATAGTAATTCAGCGTTTTTTGATTTATGTATATCATATTTATCCCGTAAAAGCCCGATTCGTGCGGGCTAATGATCAGTGGGGGATGAAGCCCCCCACTGATTAAAGTTTCACTTTATGTGAGGTTTACATAACCCCACTTTTCGGTAGTAAAAAGAAAAAGCTAGCATGATGCTAGCTTTTTTCATAAATCAATAATTAAAAATAAGTTTATTTATAACAAAGTTGATTACTACCTTACTTTTAATCCTTTTCCAACTGGTTGAACAGTCTCAATTACTTTGTTAACCATTTCTTCATCAATTAATAATTTTATGATCCATGAAACAAGCTCTTGTGCAGCTAAACATCCTGCAGCAGTTGATACATTACCTTCATTTACAAAACTTTCCTCAACCACATTAACACCATATTGCTCCAGTTGTTGAACCACTGTAGGGTATGTAGTGGCTTTCTTACCTGTTAAAAGACCTAATGCTCCTAGAAGCAATGCTCGTGAACACATAGAACCAATAAGCTATTTTTCTGGATTTAATTTTAGACTTTCCAAATAAGTAGATTCTTTTATTACTTTTTGTACACCAACACCACTAGAAATTAAAATAGCATACGCATTTATTATTTCTTCTAATGAACCAGAGGTAGGAATACATAATCCAGCCATAGATACATGATTTTCTTTTGTACCTATAATTTTCACCTCCCAATCAGTAACTCCTCCAATCAATTTCACTCTGTTTAATAATTCCCAAGGTAAAAAGACATCTATATCAGTGAACTGATTAAAACATAATATAACAATTTTCATAGACTATCCTCCATTTCAAATCAAAATTATTTGCATTTATCCTTTAACTGTTATGTACGCTCTCTTAACATATTAATTTCGTATTCAAATAGTAAAATCCCTGTTGTATATCTTATTCATATCAGATCTACATAAGATATCCTTACCGGTAGTAAACAAAAACTCATTAACAATTTTTCCAAATTTACTAACATACATTTTTATCAATTTTAATAACATATTAAAGTAAGTTTATCTAAAAGGAGGTAGTTCTTTCATGACGATAAATCCACCAGATAAGAATGTGCCAGAACCAAAGGAACAGAATAATACCAACACCCTCGAAGAAAATACAATACAGACACATGTACACGAATTTATAGCCAGTACTAAGTTAGCAGAAGAAGGTGACGACAGACATAATCACCGTTTTGCAGGCGTTACTAGCGAAGTAATACCAAAGGGTAACAGTCATGTTCATGCAATATTTGTTAATACCGATTTTTTTAATCATCATCATGAAGTAGCAATAACAACAGGTCCTGCTATCTTTATCGGAAATGGAAAACATATACATTTCATAAAAGGAACAACTACATTAGATGATGATCACGTTCATGAATTAGAATTCACTACTTTAATTGACCGACCTCTCTTATAAATCCATAAATGGTCATAAAAAAAGAACCTAATTAAATTAGATTCTTTTTTTTATTTTTCTTCTCGTTAATTTTTTTCATCCTGTATATCTATCTCAATAAGTCAATTTAATATTGATATTATTCTAGTTCATATCATAGTTGTTAAGCAAAAATTAAATAGATTTAAAAGAAATAAACCCAGATAGTAATCAACACCATCCGGGTTTATTTCTTTTATGCTTTTTCTTCAAATAACTGCGCTATCTCGATAATAACTTGAACAGCTTTTTCCATATTATCTACAGAAATATATTCAAATTTGCCATGGTAGTTTTCCCCACCAGTAAAGATATTTGGTGTTGGCAGACCCATATACGATAATTGGGAACCGTCAGTACCACCACGGATTGGTTGGATTTTCGGCTCGATATCGAGGTTTTTCATTGCTTCATAAGCAATATCCACAATTTCCTTGACCGGTTCAATCTTTTCAAGCATATTGTAGTATTGATCATTCATCTCGAGGATAATACTTTCAGTACCATACTTCTCCTGCATCTGATTCGCGATTGCTGCCACGTTTTCTTTTCGGGCAATAAAGTTGTTGCGGTTAAAGTCACGGATAATATAATTGGATTGACTTTGTTCAACATCACCATTTACCGAGATAAGGTGGTAAAATCCTTCATAACCATCTGTATACTCTGGTGCCTCTGCTGCCGGTAGTTGCTCGTGGAACTCCATCGCTAGCTTATTTGCATTGACCATTTTATTCTTGGCTGTACCAGGATGAGTATTGTTTCCTTTAAAAATAAGCTTGGCACTTGCAGCATTGAAACTTTCATACTCTAGCCCCCCCAGCGGTCCACCATCCATCGTGTACGCAAATGATGCCCCAAAAGATTTCACATCAAAATGTGCTGGTCCACGACCAATTTCTTCGTCAGGTGTAAATGCCACTCTAATTTTCCCATGTTTGATTTCTGGGTGATGTAATAGATAGTCCATTGCGGTCATAATTTCCGTAATCCCAGCTTTATCATCTGCGCCAAGAAGTGTTGTTCCATCAGTAGTAATCAATGTATGTCCTTTATAAGACGGCAGCTCCGGGAACATTTCTGGCGTTAGAATAACGCCCAATTCCTTGTTCAGCGTAATCGCTTTACCATCAAAATTTTGATGGATTTGCGGTTTAACATTTTTCCCTGTAAAATCTGTTGCAGTATCCAGATGAGCTAAAAATCCAATCACTGGAACCTGCTTGTCTGTATTTGCAGGAAGTGTCGCCATCACGTAACCATTTGCATCCATCGTTACTTCCGATAATCCCATCACGTTTAATTCTTCCACCAATAGTTTGGCAAACTCAATTTGACCAGATGTTGACGGTACTGTATGACTTTGTTCACTGGATTGTGTGTCTACCTTTACATATCTTGTAAAACGTTCTATGATTCCTTGTTTCATGCTACTTCACTCCTTTTCATGTTATCTTTCTTTATTATAGCCCCTGCTGCACAATATTTTTATTTATTTTAACTTTAATTGTACTACTATTCTCACTACATCTAGCATCTCATATCTTCCTTTACAAAAACTCCCGTTCCTATAAAAGAGACGAGAGTTAACCCGCGTTGCCACCCTAGTTGAAAGCATAAAAATATATACTTCCCCTTAAAACATTAACGACTTTTTATCCCGCATTAACGGGCAGTAATACCCCCACCTCAAAGTTCTGCAAGGAGAAAAGAAGTTAGGTGGGGGATAAACTGCCCGTAAAAGCCCGATTCGTTCAACTAATGATCAGTGGGGGATGAAGAAACCCCCCACTGATCAAAGTTTCACTTTATCTGAAAGTGATTACTAAATTCATAATGAAACGTTCCACATTTCGCTCAAGGATGGATTCATACTTGGTATTGGAAAACAGACATATCTATATAAATCCATTTTGATTTTTCGACATATAAGCCGCGGCTATGGATAACAAAAGGTGACCTGCACTCGTTTTCTCTCTTTGTTTTCACTATGTCTGGGGCAGGAAAAGGATCTGACCGCTTCTACGCATGGCCGGATGCTCTCTCCCACCTAAAAAGAAGGGTTTTATGTCGGTTTTTTAATTTGTATTTATATAATACCCGTTGTTACATGAGTACTGTTAAATTTTAAAAGCTTGTATCATTAATAATACCGTTAATAAATATATATTATCAATAGTGTTCATTTTTTAAAAATCATTTGAAACAGTGAAAAAATACATAAAATAAGTTATTTTTCGAACGATAAAAAGATTGAATATTCGATAATAATTGCATAAACAATATTTTCACCCATAACATAAGGAGGAATACAATGAAAGAGGATAAATTTTTTCAAAATAAAAACACCAAGAATGCCTGCAAGAAAAATACCGAAGATCTAAAAATATCACTTTTCAAGGAACATTTGAAAAAAGAATTGAAAAACATTTTAATAGGCGTTTATTCTAAAAAATAGATGAAAATCTAGTAGTCTAAAAATGTGACTACTGGATTTTCTATGTATTTATCCCACTATTCATGGGTAGCAATACGCTTCACCATAACACTTCTATACACATTCTCACAACAAAAGACATTCATCATATTTTAATTTGTTTCATTTTGATTGTACGTACACGGCGATATGTTCTAACATTAACAATAAAATCATTGAAAAACTACTCTGTCAGGCTTTCATGAAAAATCTAAAAAAGCAGACCTTTGTTACATAATAAAGGTCTGCTTTCATGTATTATTCTCCTAAATCCACATTGTGGTACACTTGTTGCACATCTTCTAAATCTTCTAATGCATCAATCATTTTTTCAAATTGTACTTGTGCGTCTTCTGGAAGTGTTAGCTCATTTTGCGCAAGCATTGTTAATTCTGCAACTGTAAATTCAGTTACACCAACATTCTTGAATGCTTCTTGTACTGCGTGGAACTGGTCAGGTTCAGCATAAACGATAACCGCTTCATCTTCTTCTAAAATGTCACGTGCGTCTACATCTGCTTCCATTAATATTTCAAGCACTTCATCTGCTGTTTTACCTTCAAGGCCGATGACAGCCGTTACATCAAACATATATGTTACAGATCCATTTACTCCCATGTTACCACCGTTTTTACTAAATGCAGCACGCACATCTGCTGCAGTACGGTTCACGTTATTTGTTAGTGTATCCACGATTACCATTGATCCATTTGGTCCGAAACCTTCATAACGAAGTTCGTCATAGCTTTCTTCTGAACCACCTTTTGCTTTTTCAATCGCACGGTCAATAATCGTTTTCGGTACACTGTAAGTTTTTGCACGCTCTAGTACGACTCTTAAAGTCTGATTTGATTCTGGATCTGGTTCACCTTGCTTTGCTGCTACATAAATTTCGCGTCCAAACTTTGCATATATACGACTCGTATTTGCATCTTTTGACGCTTTTTTTTCTTTAATATTGTTCCACTTACGGCCCATTCTGTTCCACTCTCTTTCAACTTTGAATCTACACAAATATATTACTATGAAATACTATACTTCTTCAACATAACGATAATGAATTCGTTACGATTTCATATTACTGACAAACAATATGAATTGAAGATGTTGCATTCATTCACTAGTTTCTATTATACCTTAATTTTATAATTTATCACGAGTTTAATATTGAACTCCCCGTGACTAAAGTCGCAGAATTCGAAAAAATAGCGTATTTGTTTTATTTAATATCTACACAGGTTGCATGTTCGATATCAATAGAAATACATAAAAAGTAAACATTTTTATTTCATTAAAACATACTGTTCATATTAATCATTTTTAGCGAGGCGATGTTTTTCAAAAAATGTTTGTACATATTCCATAAATTCTTTTGGATCTTGACGGAATGGGGCGTGATAACCTTGTTCAATAATATGGAAGGTACTATTGTTTAATAATTGATGATATATTTCGCCGTTTTTCCATGAAACACTTTTATCATGTCTTCCCCAAATAATCAAGGTTGGCACATGAATTTCATTCGCATCGATAATAAGGCGACGCTGCCGCATTTTACTTAATTCTGTATAATACTCTGTATCCTCACGTTTATATTTCACTTTATTTTCATGATAGTCTGTAATTGTAGATACGGTATTTAAGTCAGTCGATAAATTCGGTTTTATTGATCCTTCTCCTTGCTGCAAGGATTCTATCCCTGTCGCATCAGATAAAATAAGATGTGTGATCGCATTTGGATATAAGTACGTTAAATTGAGAGATATTTCTCCCCCCATCGAATGACCCAATATCGCAAACTTATCATAGCCTAATTTTTTCATTAATTTATAATATAAATTTGCTTGGTTTGGAAATGAATATTGAAAATCCATTGGCTTCGAAGAGTGACCGAAACCTAAAATATCGACCGCGATAATAGTATGATCTTTTGCTAATTTCGGATAAATATCACCAAAGCCATTAGAAGAACCTCCAAAACCATGAAGCATAAGTAAAGGTGGTTTATTTTCACCAATTTGTTTAAAATATATCGTTTGGCCATCAATTTCTACCATTTTTTCTTTTGTATTCAATTTTGTTGCCATTGTCTCTTTCACTTGTTTTACCTTTGCTGTTGGTTTTTCTATAACATTACAGCTCACTAATAATGCGAGAGCAAGACAACTGATTATATAAAGCGTTAATCGTTTCAAATTAAGTTTCTCCTTTCTAATCTATTGCTGCATCCAGCATAGCAAGTAACATATTCCAATTATCAGGAAGTTGGAGTGTTTATCATAAGAGATAAAATAACAGTTTTTTAAAACTACGAGGGTATAGCTACTTTGGAGATTAGATTGAGAATATGGAATGTGTACGAATGCGTGCCAGCCTCTATAAATAATTTAAGCCGCCTATTACTAGACTGCTTAAATTATTTCATACCGCTCATCGCAACCGTTACTTTTTAGAATCTTATTGCCTCTTGAACAATATGACTATCTTATATTCCCTCACTTTTTTTATTATCACCTTCAGTTGTAACCTAATTAGTTACAAATTAGGCAAAAAAATATGTTCAGTGATTGTAAAACTACTACTAGTTTTCATATTTACCGCCTTTGTTGTAATCAATATAGTTACAACTAAAACAGAAGTCAACCCTTCTTCACAAAAATTTATACAAACAATTCTAACCCCATTAAAATAAGGAGATTACGAGCTGCTAACGCCTTACAAATACCTTAATGCAAGATAAATACTCCAACGCATGTAGTAACATATTTCATTTAAATTCTTTAAATAGTAATTATTGCACAAAAAAACGCCGTCTTTTTGCAAATTTATTTACCAAAAGAACAGCATTTTTTTACATATAAGAAATCGTGTGCATTTTTTCTTGTTAGCACCAGGGACAAAATCCCTTTTAGTTTTTTTTCATTACTTTTTCCTTTAGGAAACGATCTACATACCCTTCTGCTTTTGCAACAAATAAGTAAGCGCTCATTGCTAATAAAGCAAGATCTAGTTCATATCCAGGATTCTTTCCATCTCCTAATAACCCAGCAGCTCCATTTACCTTTACAATTGCTCCAACTAAAATAAGTGCAAATAATAATCCAACATATCTTACACCTAAACCGATAATTAATAACATACCACCGACTAATTCAAATGTTGCTACTCCATATGCAAGGCCACCTGGTAATCCCATGCTTGTAAACCAACCTGCAACGTTGTCAATCCCTGATTGAAACTTTGCTAAACCGTGTGCAAAGAACGTTACCCCTAACACGATACGAATAATTAAATTCCCAATATATTGATTCATTTTGAACTCTCCTTTATTGTTTTGTAATATCGAACTTTTATTCACATAACAAAACATACAGTATGTTTTGTTATTCGTCAATTCTTTTTTGAAAGAAAGTAAAAAAAGACGATCACCCTTATATAGATGTTAATTAACAGAAAGACGGAATAATTATTATGAATATTGGTTCTGCAATACACGAAATACGTACAAGAAGCAGCATTACACTCGCACAAATTTGTGAAAAAACAGGACTTCAAAAGAGTCCTACCGCAAAGATAAATCATATTCAGAACAGTATTATGGGAGGTTAATGCTTCAAAATGAATTAACTTTATTATTACTAAACACCTACTAAAAACTTTTATTTAAAACTTTATATATTAAGATAAACAACTTGTCTTCTCAGACTTATTCATCTAATATGTATATAATTATATATTTCCAAAAGGGCGGTGAGAAAATGAGACTGAGACTCTTTCGGTATTTTCTTTTTTTCTTAGGATTGACTTTCTTCGGACTCGGCAACGCTATTGCAGTAAAGGTTAAATTCCTTGGTCTGCATCCATGGGAGGTTCTGAATATGGCACTGTATCAGCGATTTGGATGGACAATCGGGACATGGAGTGTTGTATGCGGCTTATTTCTCGTTCTTGTTTCCTTAGTGGTGGATCGAAGATACATTAATGTAGGGACATTCTTAAATGCACTGCTAATTGGTCCTATTATGGATTTTTTCTTACGATTAAACATTCTTCCTCATGCTACACATTATTTATGGATAAATCTCCTTATTTTACTTACTGGAATTATAATTACAGGCATCGGAGGCGGAATGTATGTTGCTGCAGGGATCGGTGCAGGGCCGCGGGATGGATTCATGCTTGCCATTTCAGATAAAACGGGATTATCTGTAAGCCGTGCGAGAATTATTGTGGAAAGTGTTGTGTTAGTAATTGGATATATTCTAGGAGGTCCCGTATTTATCGTGACATTCCTATACACCTTTATTCAAAGCCCTATATTTCAGCGGTCATTCAAGCTATTTCAAATATTTCTAGATACCTTGGAGAGGAAAAAGAAAGGGCAAATCAGTACAAATTTGTAGACATACAAAAATGGAGACGTACAGTCTATAGCTATTCATAAAGTGAAACTTTAATCAGTGGGGGATTTTCTTCATCCCCTACTGATTATTAGCCCTCACCAATCGGGCTTTTACGGGCAGTTTATCCTCCACCTAACTTCTTTGCTTCTTGCAGAACTTTGAGGTGAGGGTATTACTGCCCGCGAATAGCGGGGTAAACGAATAATTGCGGACTACATTCTGTAGAGTGCAAAGGGTTACTCTCTCAAAATTGTCTTATAAAGATAAGGAGAGTGATCTGTTGAAAATTGAAGAGGCATTTGGAGTTACATTACAAAAACACATAACTCTTTCCAAAATGAGTCAAGAACAATTAGCACTTAATTCTAGCTTAGATATAACTTATAGTACAATTTTCGCACCAAAACCCCTTTTCGGCATTTCAAACTATGAAAGATTTCTTCCTTGCCTAGCACTCGCTAATTCAATAATGACGTAACTACTTATTTTTTAAACTTTGTAACAAAAAGGCATTTATTCATGCAGATGCTGTATAGCATGTTTTGTTTTTTCTAATTGCTTTACTGTAAATTCATATTGAGAAGACGAGTATGCAAAGAAAACAACATCGACTACTAATAGTTGAGCAAATCGAGAACTTGTTGCTGCACTACGAAATTTCGCTTCGGGTGCACGTGCTGTAAATAAAGATACATCTGCTAGCTCAGAAATCTTATTGTTTCCTAAACGAGAAAGGCTAATTGTTTTCAGCCCAAGCTCTTTTGCTGTTTTCATTAGCTCTATTACATCCCTTGTTTCTCCACTATAGGAGACTCCCCAAAATAATGCATTTTCTGATTGAGTAGCCATTGCTACTGCTAACAAATGACGATCTGAGATTGCATAAGCTTTTTTACCTAGACGAATCCATTTCTGTGCCACATCCTCTGCAATAAGAAAAGATGCCCCCACTCCATAAATATAAATAACTTCTGCATCTCTTAGGAAATTCACTGCTTTTCCAATAGATTTCGTCTCTAATTGACCCACTGTATCATGAAGTGTTTGTACTGTATTAGATAACGTTTTATCAATAATTGACTGCACTTTTTCATTCGGTTCAATATCAAAATATCCTACATGATGCATATGCTCTACTTCAGCATATAGACGTGCTTTCAAATCCGGAAAACCCGTCACCCCTAATGATCGACAAAAGCGAACAACAGCTGCACTACTTGCTTCTGCTTCTTTTGCTACTTGATGTATTGTCATATGGGTTACTTCTTTTGCATGAGAAAGAATATATTCTGCGATTTTTTTCTCTGAGACAGGTAACTCACCTAAAATTAATTCTATTTGTGTTCGAATACTATTTACTGCCAATTGTTTCATCTTCTTTCTATTTATATTTTTCTCTATTTAGCTATAGGGATGTTTTTCCTTTAATAAAAAAATATGTAGTTATTACTTGTTCATGAATTACCAATATTTTCTTCTTATTTATTATATAGAAAAAAGCACGACTAACCAAAGGCTCAATCGTGCTTTTTGAAATTTCGTAATTATTATTCTTGTTCTACCATTGCTTCCTTTGGTACACCGAAGAAATATGTGAGAACAAATCCAGCAACATATCCAGCAAATAATCCAATTACATAGTTCAACCATGCTCCGTTTGCAATTAATGGAATTAAAGCCATACCCGATGGTCCAATTGCAATTGCACCAACTTGACCCATTAAACCAATAACTGCTCCTCCAATACCGCCGCCAATGCAAGCTGTAATAAAAGGACGACCTAATGGTAATGTTACACCATAGATAAGCGGTTCACCAATTCCAAGGATACCCACTGGAAGTGCACCTTTTATCATATTTGTTAATGACTTATTCTTTCTACAGCGAGCCCATAATGCAATTGCTGCACCAACTTGTCCAGCACCTGCCATTGAAAGAATAGGAAGTAATTGTGTCGCACCTATTGTATTAATCATTTCAATATGAATTGGTATTAATACTTGATGTAGCCCTAACATAACAAGCGGTAAGAACGCTGCTCCAAGTACAAATCCTGAGAATACACCACCATGTACTAATAACCAGTTAATTGCACCAATTAAATTACTTGATATAAAACCAGCGAATGGCATAATTAAGAAAATTGTGATTAACCCAACAACTAACAATGCAATTGTTGGTGTAACAATAATGTCTATTGCATCAGGAACAAATTTACGTAACTGCTTTTCAATAAGTGCTAAAATCCAAACAGCTAACAGAACTCCAAGTACTCCACCTTGGCCTGGTGATAGTGGTTGACCGTTGAATATATTGTGTATCGGAAGATCAGCTGTTACGCCTGTTAAAAGCGTTACACCACCGATTACTCCACCAAGAGATGGTGTTGCTCCAAATTCTTTTGCTGCATTAATTCCAACATAAATAACCAAGTAACTAAATATTGCATTTTTAATGACGTTAAAAATCGTTACATATTGCTGCCATGTAGCACTATCTAAGTTTCCTGCAGTAATATTATTTGACAAAATCGATGCAATACCAGCAATCAAACCCGCTCCAACAAATGCTGGGATTAAAGGGATGAAGATATTCCCAATTTTTCTTAAAAATGTTTTGAAAGGCGTATTATTCTTTTTCTTTAATTCGGCTTTCATTTCTGCACCTTTTGCTTGTAACTCTTCAGCAGAAGGAGATGATGAGCTAACAGATTTGTCTTTTTTCTGTGCTACAGCAATATTGAACTGCTCTGCTACTTTTGTAACAACACCTGGTCCAAGAATAATTTGATATGTTTCATCATCAACAACTCCAAGAACTCCGTTAACTTTTTTCACAGCTTCTTCATTAATTCGGCCTCGATTTACTGGTGTTATACGAAGACGTGTCATACAATTTGTATAAGATGATACATTCTCACTTCCACCAATAGCCTCTAATATTTCAGATGCCATATTATGATATTTACTCATGATAAACACCTCACTCATTTTCTATTATTTAATTGCTTGGCGAATAAAACCTTGTGTTTCTTCTAATCGTTGCACTGCTTCTTCTTTTGAAAAACCTGTTAAAATCATTACAATTGCAATTTTCGGCTTATTATCAGCCTTTGCTAAATATAATTCAGCTGTTTCATAGTCACAAGACGTAGCTTCCATTACAATACGTTTAGCACGTTCTACAAGCTTTTTGTTTGTTAATTGTACATCTACCATCAAGTTTCCATATACTTTTCCAATCCCAACCATAGATGCTGTTGAAAGCATATTACAAATTAATTTTTGAGAAGTACCAGATTTCAATCGAGTAGAACCCGTTAATACTTCTGGTCCATTATTAACTTCAATGGCAATGTTTGCCTTTTTCCCAATTGCTGAACCTTTATTACAACTTACTGCTACTGTTTGTGCTCCAATAGAATTCGCATACTCTAAACCACCAATCACATATGGAGTACGTCCACTTGCAGCAATTCCTACTACGATGTCTTTATTTGTTAGATTAATGTCCTTTAAATCTTGAATTCCTAATTCTTCACTGTCTTCTGCGCCTTCTACTGCTTTGATGAAAGCTTTCTCGCCACCAGCAATTAATCCAACTACTTCTTCAGGTTCTGTGCCAAAAGTTGGCGGACATTCAACTGCATCTAACAAACCAATACGGCCACTTGTTCCAGCACCAATATAAATTAAGCGTCCTCCTTTTCTTTTCGCTTCTACAATTGCTTCTACTGCTTTTGCAATTTGTGGAAGTTCTAACTTCACTCCGTCCGCTACTTTTGCATCCTCTTCGTTCATTACTGTAAGAAATTCTATTGTTGACATTTCATCTAAGTTCATTGTTTTTTCATTACGGGTTTCTGTTGTTAAATTTTCTAACATATCTATATCATCCTTTTCTTTTTATTGAAAGCATTTACTGAAATCGTTTTCTTTTTATTGAAAGTATTTACCGAAAACGTTTTCTTGATCTGAATATAGAATAACACCTTTGAAATATAATTTCAATTATTTTTTAAAAAATTAAAATTTAATTTCAATAATCATAAAAAAAATACCTATACGGAGGTCTGTGTAGCAATACTTCTTTGATTTTTGCTGAATTTTGAGGTGGGGGTTTTACTGTCCACTTAGGCTATACAAGCCCAACATCTTTAGCTAGATTCTGTAAGGTATTTGGGGATAAAAAGCTCTGAATCTCCTGTGCAAACAGTTGTAACTTGTTAGATACAGAAACAGACATACAAAAAACGCCATCCTTTCCTATGGTTCTACAGAAAGAATAGCGTATTTTTTTCGTTTTTGGGGTATTTCTGTTTGTTAGTTTGCTAGCGATGTGGCGATACCCTATCGCCATCAAGCTAAGGTTTTGAAGTACCCCCTAAATGAAAATTTTCTTTCTCTACAGTTAGTTATTTTGAGAAGTCAGCTCATTTTTTTGTTTTGGGGGTGTTTACTTTTCTTAAGTTGATGGGTATGTTTCCGTACCCCTAAAAAGGAATTTATATAAAGAAGATTTTTATGATGTACGCAAATAATAAAGTTGTTTTAAAGTAATAAAACTATGATAACATTTGATCTCAAAATTCATCTAAATAGATAATAATTCACAAAAACAGCACAGGAATTCCTCCTGTGCTGTTTCACATACTTTCTATACTAAATTTCCGTCTCTAAGTGTTAATATCCGATCACATACATCAAGAATTTTCTCATCATGCGTAATCATAATCGCTGCTTTTTGACTTTCTTTTACTTCTCGTTTCATCATTTCGACAACTTCTCGTCCACGTTTTGAATCAAGGCTTGCCGTTGGTTCATCTGCTAATATTAAATCTGGATTATTCATAAAAGCACGAGCAATCGCAACTCTTTGTCTTTCTCCACCAGATAACTGATGTGGGTAGTGATTTTTTCTCTGAGATAGTCCAAATACTGTTAGCAAGTGATTCGCACGCGTTTCAGATTCTTTTCGGTCTTCTTTCTTTAATTTTGCAATGTATAGTAATTGTTCTTTTACATTTAAATAGGGAACAAGATTAGCGAATTGAAAAATGAACCCGATTTTTCTTAACCGAATATCTGTCATTTCCTTTTCTGATAAATGGATAATATTTTGCTCACCAATATAAATATTACCTTTTGATGGTGATAATAATGCTCCAGCAATCGATAACAATGTACTTTTTCCTGAACCAGAAGGCCCCACAATACCGATGAATTCTCCAGCCTTCACATCAAGTGAAATTGGATGAAGGGCTGTTACCTCTGTGTTCCCTTCACCATATACTTTACTAACTCTATCTAGTTTCAATAGCGATGTCATTACATGCCCCCTCCAATTGCCTCTAGTGCATCCACTTTTAATACTTGATATAAGGAAATCAGTGTTCCTAGTATACTAATTACAATAAAGATTCCTGCATATTGGCCAATCATTGTCGTTGTCAATAAGAACGGCATACTTTCTGGCAAAATTATTTGCAAACCTTCTACTAACACAATACTTATAGCCATTGCGACAACAGATAAGAATAATGCTTGCACAACTAAACTATTTGCTAAATACGAATTTTTTGTTCCAATCGCTTTTAGTACACCTAATTGCTGTGTTTTTTGTAATGTAATAACATAGAAGAATACACCGATTAAGAGCGTTGCAATCACGAGTAAGAATGCAATAATCATTGTTAATGAGTTTTGTTGCCCTTTATGGCCTGGAATACTTTGAAGAACTTCGTTTTTCTCTATTACATGTGCATTTTTTACTTCCTTATCAGTACGAAGAGCAATTGCGTTGTAATCCTTTTGGTTCGGTTGTGCAATTTCTCCCCATACATCTCGATTCACATAAACAACAGGTGTATGACTGAACTTTTGACCTTTTGTAAAGCCAGCAATTTTAAATTCTTTTTTAGAAACCGGATCGATAATCATATCTCCAATATCTAAGCCTTTTTCTTTAATCGATTCGTCAGCAATCATTTCATTTTGTGCTGTTCCTAATGCATCACCTTTCACAATCTTTGGTTCCAAGAATGTTTCGCGTTCACTTGCAAATATTGCAATATCAACCTTTTTTGAACTATCCTTCTTTTCATATGTCGAAACTTTCACATGGAATGGTACAGCATCTTTTGCACCAACTTGTTTTACTACATTATCCACATCTTCTTTCTTAATTTGTGAACGAAGCAATGAATTTTCCACATCATTTGCTAATACAAACTTTTGGGCATCCATATTTTGAATGGAAGAGACAGTATTATACGCTAAACCATTTGCTAATCCAGAAATCACAAGAACTAAAAATGATAATAAAACCATCATAAGCCCAATTAATCCATATTTAAATTTTGATTGTTTTAATTCACGCAGAGCTAAAAACATGCTGCTTGAACCCCCTTATTTATTTCTATTTATCTCTATTTCTTTCTTCTCTTTTACTTCTTGTACTTAACATGGATAAATAATATTGCACAGCAAACAAGCAGGAAATAAATAGTGAATGTAATAGTGTCATTATTAGATTTAAATCTATGTATACAACTAAAATTCCTGCGGCAGCTTGAAATATCACAAGGATAAATGAAATGAACCACCCTCAATATATCACTTGTTGTTGTTGATAATGATGTGTAGCAGGAAATAATGCATATAGTATCCAAGCAAATATTAATATTGCAGCAATTCTGTGATCCATTTGAACCCCCATTCCTGTAATTGAGTAAGAATTGAACAATCAATAGTGGGATTATATTCTTTTCATCATATTTTCCTTTCTTATTATTATCAAAAACATATATGACTATAATATTGGCTTATTAAAAGTTGTACAATGGATATAATAGTTTTGAAACAAATAATTCACAATTTTAAAGCAACGTTAGGCGTTTTAAGAATGTCGATTCGATATGCATTACTAGGGGAACCTGAAGTTTTCGAAAAACTTAAAGAACTACAAAATGAAATAGTGTAAATAAAAAAGAGGAATCCATTTTGTTTTGGATTCTCCTTTTTTGTTCGTAAAAGTATACCTTTGGGAACGAAAAAAACTCCTTCCACGATTGGTGAAAGGAGTTTCCATATTTTGAAAGGGTATTTTCATTTTAATATATAAGGTAAAAAACTTGTATTGATAAAGTATACCTTTATACACAATCATTTACTTTTCCTATTTGTGAAAGAAGTATTTCAGTTGAGATTTTAAAAATCATCGAATTTCCAGTACCAAATAGTCCTTATTTAACTGAAAAATAGTCTTAACGTAAAATTTTCTTTTTTTTGATATGGTGACCCCTAATAGGTGTCTAGTAATATTACTGCCAGCTTGGTAAAACTTCACAAAATTAGTTCATATCTTTTTAATAGATCTTTTCCAAAGAATGGCACTTACCAATAATAATATAACACCAATTAAACCTAAAATAGATATTTGAGAACCCGTATTTGGTAATACATCATTTTTATTCGTCATTTGCTTTACAGAGGGTTCTATAGGTTTATTTTCAGTATTGGAAGACTTATTACTTGGTTCGTTGCTATTTAGTTCATTGTTACTTGTTTGATTGTTACCTGGTTCATTACTACTTGGTTGATTGTTACCTGGTTCATTACTACTTGGTTGATTGTTATCTGGTTCATTGTTACCTGGCTCATTATTACTTGGTTCATTGTTATTATTTCTAGTTATCCCTACATCGAATGTTAAATTATCATTTGAAAAAGCAATATCATCTGTTACCCCAGTCTCATTTACATTGGAGTCAACCGTTACATCTTGTCCACTTTGTTTTAGTGTAAAGACATAACCGGACGGTGTCTCTACTTGTACACGGTATATGCTTTCTGTTAAACCATCAAACAAGTAGTTTCCTTCTTTATCTGTTTTTATTTCTTTTAATACATTCCCTTCTTTATCTAGCAGTAGAACACGAACGCCCTCTATTCCTTTTTCATCTTGATCTTGAATGCCATTTCGGTTACTATCTTCCCATACTCGGTCACCTAGTTTGAGGAGTGGAACTTTCACTGTTACTTTATTACTTTCTTTTTCTTTACCATTCCATTGTACTTTTGCTGTATTTGGAATGGTTCTTTTTTCATAATTAGAGAGGTCCGCTTCGTCTTTCAGTTTGCCTGTAACCTTCATGAAAACATTGTTTCCGGCTACTTCTTTAATCTTGTCTTTCGCAAAATTGAATTCCACTTTACCTGTTGCCTTATCTACTTTGATTTCACCGTAGCTACTGATGTCTGTTCCTTTTTCATCTTCTACCGTTATTTTCTCTATATCAATCACATTTTCGGTATCATCATAAATACGTAACGAGTCATATCCAACTACCTCTACCGGAAGTGTCACCTTCACATTATATATAAAGTCTTCGTTTTTCTTCTGTAATTTAACATCTGTTTTATCCTTTTCATCAGTGTCACTTACTTGGTTTGTAATTGTTGGTTCCTCGACTTTCACCTTAATAGGTTTAGAATCAGTGGCTTCCCAAATAGGCGCGGTTAAAATTGGATGATTTAATGCTTCTACTTTTTGTCTTGTTTCCGGTGTAGCCATAAGTCCCCATTTATCAAAGAATGGAAGTAAATTTTGTTTTGCCACCTTGGATGTATTGTAAATAAAACCTTGTATTTTCTCTTCATTATTTTTAGGGAGTTCTTCTTTAGAAAGCGAACGATACTCTTGATGTAGTTTAGGATAGAATTCTTCCCCAAATGCTAAATCTAGCTGCCAAAACATTGCTAATTTCACAAAAACATCATCTATTTTATTGTAGTCTTTTTCTGACTGAGGTTTATTTAAATAATTGAATACTTTTTCATATGTTCCCTTCTCTAATCTCGATTTATTTCCAAAGGCCCGTTGTACAGACATACTGTAAATGTTTACAGTAACTTCTCCTAATCCATCCCACGTCCAAGGAATTTGTTGCCTCTGATGACCAGCTTCATGCCAAGGCCCCCATCCGTCTTTGGTAAAATCATTGACATCTAATATATGTTGAATCGCATCTCCAACATATGCTGTTCTACTAGAATACGAATACATATAATAACCTTGAGAATGATTATCCTCTACGAAGTGCACATAATGCTTGTCTGCTTCTTCATAAGATAACCCTGAAACTCGATCTTGAATTCTAATAGATTCATCTATTTTTTTCAAGAGTTGTACAGGGTCTGTATTAGAACCTATTAAATATTTTTTTACTCTTTCAGGACTTGCAGTGATTAGTACTCGTTCTCCTTTTAACTCAACTGCATGTGCATTAGGATATGTATCTAGCATGTTTACTAAATCTTGTTTAGTATGTTTACCTAATTCAAAAAACGGAGTAGGTGCTCCTCCTGCTGTTATTTCAGCTCGAACTGTACCACCTTGTTGAGGATTATAGAAATAAATCATCCCACCGTTTGGAGATTCAATTGTATTTTCCCCTGGTTTTAAGGTAAACGACTTTATTAACGAATCTTGATTCCAAGCGGCATCGTATGAGAATGTCCCTATG
This sequence comes from Bacillus sp. DX4.1, assembly GCF_030348195.1. NCBI lineage: Bacteria > Bacillati > Bacillota > Bacilli > Caryophanales > Bacillaceae > Bacillus > Bacillus sp. DX4.1. The sequence goes on from NZ_JAUCFT010000008.1 coordinate 3,278,796, forward strand.
TAAGCTTGAATATTCTGTGTCCCTTCTACAAGAATCGTTATTTTTTCATTTGGATTTGCATATAACCCAGTTGGTTCATATGGACTAAATCTAAACTGACGTCTATCCTTATCTTTGATTTGATCTACATTCCCTTTACCCATAACTTGAAAAACATGCTCGGTGGATACTTGTTTTTTTATGGTTTTTTCTTGTGTTTCAGCTGAAACCTTTGTTATCCAAGCCATTTCTCCTATAAAGGGAAAAGTAAGTACATTCACAGCTATAAAGGCTTTTATTGCTATCTCCTTATTTCTTTTTTTGATATTTTGTTTCATTTTGTGTCACAAACCTTCCTTTAGTTTGATAAATTTAATATTTTAACAACATGTCTAAATAGTTCTGTATTTTACTATAATTCATAAATGAGATCTAACGTAAGTACATCATTCACATGACCCAAATTTTTTAATACTCAAATGGAAAGATAGACATTAAATCCACCTCTTCAGTTTCTTCTTTAGAATTCGTTACGACCTCGTTATGTTCAAAAGACATACTCGTTAGTATTGCAAATGCTACTAAATTTGCTAAAAAAATTTTTTGCATCTTCTGCTCTCCTCACATTTCTTCCTAGTAAATATAGCCAGGAGAAATATTTACTAGGAAGAAATACTTATTTTATCATTTGAAGTAAACAAATAATTGTAACAAGGGAAACCCCCTCATTTTTTGAGGGGGCTCCACCACTTCGCTTTGCTTGTCCACTTACTGTTGACATATATCGCAATATGTTTCCTATTTAGTTTGTGTTCTTGGTAGTGTTTGCGTAGGGTCTTTTACAATCCAAGGAGCTGAAACAGCTGAACCGTCTGTTCTCTTCAACGTATATTTTGTTTTCAGTTGATATTCTGTATATCCTGTGTCTTTACCATCTTTACTTGGAGCAATCTTTTCAATTGTTTCTTCCTTTGAGTCCGTATTAGTTGTACTAACTTCTGTTTGTAATGTTTTTGAAACACTTGATTTAATTGATAGAGATGAGTCTCCAAATTTTAATCCTAAGTCTGTTCCAAAGCTCATAGCAAGCGTTTCAGTCATCTTTTGTTGATCTGTATTACTTACACCTGTTTTAAGTGTATACTTACGACTACCACCAGCAGGAATAATGTCTGAAAATGCTTTCTCCCAATATTCTTCTTTTACTAAAACATAATATGGTGAATTATGTATTTTTGTTTTATCACTCGCACCATTATCCTTTACCATAATAGATGGTATTAAAGATGCCCCAACAACAACAGACTCTGAAGTTTGAGGTAATTGTTGATCAATAGGTCCACCATCAGTATACTTTGGAGCATTTGGTCTAGTTCCTACAGTTGGTAAGGTTGGTAATGAAAAAGTACTGCGAGCAGCTGGAATGTTAAATAGCCTATCATTATCAGAAGGATTTGATTCATCCAAATCTACATAATCTTTATATCCATACAGATTAACCCCCGCCCAAGATGCAACTTTCCCAGATCCTTGGTTTACAATTTCATAATTATTATTTCCCTTGTCTCGTAAATACCATTGTTCAGTAGAGGCACCAGTCCAACTCGTTTGTCGCAAACCCTCATTATTGTAAGAGGGAAAATGACGAACACCATCACTACCAATGATAGCATTACCAATCCCTACAGGTTTTCCACTATTTTTATTTACGATTGCATATGCTCCTCCATCAAGTGGGAAAAATACAAATTGTTCATTGTCACCACGGTCTCCATTCCATAGAAGAATCCCTGCATCATCAGAGTCCCATCCTCTATATACATCCCAAGCTATGTTTGTATTAGCTGCCAAATGAATAGTATGATATTCATTATTCGCTGGAGCTGCTGCTTCACTTGAAGGAGCCCAGATAGATAGACTCATTGCTCCTACACCTAACCCTGCCATGACTTTCTTTGATATTGATTTCATAATATACCCCCTAGTTTTGTTGGTAAGATTCCTACAAGATTACAAAAAATGATATTATACTGTACATTGCTTATACTTTTATTGCGAAATAAAATCACTTTTGCTATGTAGAAACTTAAAACCAATTTTGTACAAATATGATACTTTTGTGATTCGAGATCCCCTTTTTAAAATAACTGAATATTAAGAAAGTTTAAATCGACATAATGTTACTTGCTACTTTACCAAACTTCTATTAGTGTAATCTTCTTCTTTCTCAGTGGTCATACCAGTTATGTTTATATTAAATCATTAAACTTTCGATGCGTAAATAGTAGAATTTTGTCGAATGTATTTAATGATTTGAATGTTACGTACTAATATGAGTGAGAATATTATACCGATAAAACTAATATTGAATTCCACTACAGAAATTATAATAGTTATAACTTGATATATATGATGAAAAAACAATCATTCTAATTAAATTAACTTAGATTTAATTTAATTAGAATATTTTTAGTATAATTTAATATCATTACTCAAAGTGTTTCCCTTTATTTGGATATGCATAATTGCATATTTTCCTATCAATAGAGTGTACCCTATTGGTAAGAAATGCTTTCCTTGATATTATTAGTCTCAGAGACTCTCAATAACACTTATCAAAAATACATACAAAAAGAGGGGTAAAAATGGTCTATGGATACGCTCGTGTAAGTGCACAAGATCAAAATCTAGATACACAGATCGAACAGCTCATGAAATATGGAGTAGATGAGATTATAAAAGAGAAAATAAGTGGAGTAACAAAACAAAAGCCAGAGTTAGACACTATACTTTCAAAACTAACTACTGGGGATACTTTGGTCGTAACTAGAATGGATCGTTTAGGTCGAAATACCATTCAGCTATTACAATTAGTAGAACAACTTCGGGAAAAGGATGTTCACTTTGTGATTTTAAATTTAGGAATAGATACTAGAACTCCAACAGGAAAATTCTTTTTAACTGTCATGGCTGCCTTTAGTGAACTAGATCGAGAAATGATTAGAGAAAAACAACGTGCGGGAATAAAGTTAGCGAAATAAAAAGGAGTGTATAGAGGAAGATTGAAGAAATACACGGATAAGCACCCAGGTATGAATCATGCGATTGAATTAAGGAAGCATACCAAAAAAACTGTTAAGGAAATATGCCAAATTACAGGAGTGAGTCAGGCCGCTCTGTATCGTAGATTAAAAGAACTTGAATAAAGTTCTTTTTTATTTGTAATTAAATCCCAAAGTGGCCCCTCATACCCAGAATCGTTTCCGTACCCCATAAAGAGATAAAATTTCCGCTTTGAGGATACTTTAAAATATTAGCTTGATGGGCATGTATAGTGACCCCTTATAGCAATAAAACCAGCTTATGTAATATTGCATATTAAAATGTATTGATATATATGTAAGCGCTTACTATAATAAGGGTATAAAGATTTACAACATCTTACTATACAAAATAAGAGGAGGAAATAATATGGCAATCGCAATGGCAGTTTTATCATTCTTAGGTTCAATAATCCCATTAGTAGGAGAGCTTTTAAAAGCAGTAATGTAAGTTCATTATTCCGCAATTGCAATTATATGTAAAAAAATATCATACAAATGATCTGTATATCAAGAATGAATTGATGTGCAGATCATTTGTGTGAGCAAACTTTAAACAAGAAAAAGAATCCCAGAAATCATAAGGGATTCTTTTTCTTTATGTAATTACGGCATTAACATTTTTGCTACTGTAGATTTATAATAAAGTTTGATTAAAAAGTTAAATGTAATCCCTATTTTATAACAAATATAAAAACTCCATTTTGAAAAAAGATTGATCAAAATTAGATTAAATTCATGTATCACTTGATTAAACAACCTTATTTCATCGCATATTTATTTCAAAAATACACCTTGGCATTTTTAAATACTATGATTAGTACCATACATAGAATAGATAATACACTACATACCATAAACATTGCATTATATGAAACATATTCAATAATGAACCCTGTTGCTAAGCTACCTAGCGCGAATCCTAAATCATAGAAAGCTAAAAATACGCCGAGTAACATACCATTTTGTTCGGATTTAACAGCAAATGTAATGTATGTTGTTAATGTAGGGTATAACATGGCTGATGCTAATCCATTAAAAATAGCTGCTATATAAAATCCAGTCTCTCCTGCTAACAATAGCGTACCTAAAACACTTGATAATAATACTAATAAAATAAATCGTGGATGCCACTTGCCATCCGAAGGAATTTTTTTACGTAACGTAAAACGACTACCAACAATGACAACCGCTTGTAAAAATAAATAAATGGATGGATTCCCCACGTGTTCTTTCATAGCATATAGGGGTAAAAATGTCGCAATTGCACTAAAAACTAGTGCTCCTACTAGCATAATGAAAGATGCTAAATATAAAATTGGTTCCTTTCGCATATTATATGCTACCGTAAACATACTACGTACTGAAAACGAGGGCAGGTTCTCTCGTTCTTTTGGAAATGGTGATTTCACAAAACAAAGTAATGGAATTAACGCCAAAACTAAGATAAAAAAAGGTATATATCCTTTTGCATCATTCCATAGTAATAACGCTACTGCTGGGCCATAAAGTGAGGGCACAACAGATGAAAGGGAGTACATGGACATTCCTTGACCCCGGTCAGCGTTAGATAAAATTTTTGTAATTGCTTGTTGTATAGCCATCGAAAAAAAAGCTGTAGTCACCCCTTGCAATACGCGTACAACATAAATGCCATTTATTCCAAAAACTATATATATACATAATGTGACATCATGCACTAACAATAAGTATTTCATGACTGTATAAGAACTATATTTTGAAACAATTCGGCCTGCATAAGGACGTATAATCATACAAACGAGCATATAAATCCCCATAACTATACCAATTTCAGAAACTTTCATTGCATCGCTTTCTGCTTGAAGTGGGAATAAAACAGTTAGCATTGAACTCGATGTAAAAAACAAAACCGAGAGTCCATATATTTGCAACATCGGTCTTGATAACGGTGCTAAATTCATATTTTGCGTCCCGTACCTTTTGGTACACATAATGGTGTACCAAATATAGGATCCTTTATAATCATGCTGTCCACATGAAATACATCTTTGACAAACGCTTCTGTTACAACATTTTCTGGTCGACCTTCAGCATAAACTTGTTTATCTTTTAGTGCTATCACATGATGTGCATAACGACACGTAAGATTTAAATCATGCAATACCATAACAATCGTACGTTGTTCTTTTTCATTTAGCTTAAATAATAAATCTAGTACTTCGATTTGGTGTGTTAAGTCCAAATAAGTTGTTGGTTCATCTAATAAGATGACATCTGTTTCTTGCGCAAGCGTCATTGCAATCCATGCCCGCTGACGTTGACCACCAGACAGTTCATCCACCTTCTGATGCTTAATATCATATAATCCTGTTGCTTCAAGAGCGCGCTTCACCGCTGTTTCATCCTCATTGGTCCATTTTTTAAAAAAACTCTGATACGGATAACGCCCCTGCTTTACTAATTGCAAAATCGTCAAACCCTCTGGTGCCTCTGGACCTTGCGGCAAAATAGCAAGCTCCTGTGCCACGTCCTTTGTAGCCATTTTACTAATTGCCTTTCCATCTAAAATTACCTCACCTGCTTTTGGCTTTAATAAACGTGCAACAGAACGTAATAAAGTAGATTTCCCACAACCATTACTTCCTACAAAAACAGTAATTTCTTTAGGTGGAATAACTAATGATAACTCGTTAATGATCGTTTTATCATCATATGCTAATGTCAACGACTTTGTTTCTATTGAAGTCATACTACTCATCCTTTAGTTTTAAATAAAATATAAATAAAATATGGTGCACCAATTAAAGCTGTAAATACACCGGCTGAAATATCAAGTGGAGTAAATAATGTACGGCCTATTAGATCTGCAGCAACGACAATAATTGCGCCAACTAAAGCTGATACGACAACCATACTGTCAAACATTGATCCAACTAAGCGGCGTGCAATGTGCGGTGCAACTAGACCAACAAAGCCAATTGTCCCTGCAAATGCAACTGCGCTTCCTGCTAATGCCGTACTTAACAGTAGTAAGAAGAAGCGTTGCTTTTGCACACTACTCCCTAGGCTCATAGCAGTATCTTCATGTAATTGCTGTACATTCACATGCCTTACATTCATCCAAATTGCTATCAATAACACAAGTAAAATGGGTGCTAAAACCGCAATTTGCTCCCATGTCGCACGACTCACTGTACCAGTAATAAATAAATTTGCCTGTGCTGCTTGATGAATAGCACTTTTCATCATCATTAATGTTGTAATGGATTGTGATAGCATCGCCATCCCAATTCCAATCAAAACAAGCGTAAAAGTAGAAACACGTCCATTTTTACTCGATAACAAATAAACAACTAATCCAACAACTGTCGCACCAATAAAAGCTGCTAACGGTAACCATTGAATACTTACAGTCAAACTTTGGCTTTGTCCATTCGTACTAAATATATATAGAAAAGTAATAACAGCCAAGCCTGCTCCATTTGTTACACCAATAACATCTGGTGAAGCTAGTGGATTTCGTACGATACTTTGTAATAATGCACCAGATATCGCTAAGGCAACCCCCACCAGTAAAGCTAAAATAATTCGAGGCAAACGCAAAGACCAAATCACTAAAGTATCCATTTCGTTTCCAACACCAAATAACGTTTGAACAACTTTCCATGGGGAAATAAAATTTTCTCCTACTGCAATACTACTAACGACTAGAAGTACGAGTATCAGAAATAAACTACCTACGATTTTTTTCATGACCTCGCTCCCTTTCGTGCAATATAAATAAAGAATGGTGTACCAATGATTGCTGTGATAACGCCAACTGGAACCTCACTTGGCATAATAACAAAACGTGCAATAACGTCTGAAATTGTGATAAGCAACGCCCCTAATACGGCACTATAAGCAATGCCCCAATAATGGTTCGAGCCAACAAAAAAACGTGCTATATGTGGGATAACAATTCCTACAAAGCCGATTGGTCCTGCAATGGCAACTGCGCTACCCGCAAGTAAGACAACAATGACGATTACACTCACCTTTAATAACGTTGTACGCACACCTAACCCTTGGGCCACACTCTCACCTAAATTAAATAAATTTAATTTTGCAGACAACAACCAAGCCCAAACGAGACCAATAAGAATACTTGGCAACGTCGCCCAAACAACATCTAACTCTCTTCCTTGAATAGAGCCCGCTAACCAAAATAGCACTTCATCTAAAACCGATTCATTTACTACTAATAGCCCCTGTGTTAAGGCAGAGAAAAAAGCTGCCATCGATGCGCCTGCCAAAGTTAGTTTTACAGGCGTCAAGCCACCTCGACTAAATGCGCTCAATCCAAAAACAATAGCACTTGCAATCGCAGCACCTAAGAAGGCGTAATAAGGATTTGATACCCCAAATAGTGTTAAACCCAAAACAATCATAAAACCTGCACCAGCATTAATTCCAAAGACACTTGGTGAGGCAAGACCATTTTTTGTGATCGTTTGCATCAGCATTCCCGCTACTGCTAGGCTTGCGCCAACAACTACAGAAATAATAGCACGGGGTAAACGATTTTCGACAATCACAATATGTTCATTACTGCCATCAAATTGTGTAAACGCCTGCCAAACTATTTGCCAACTAGTATCAGTATAGCCATACACAATACTTGCTAGAAATGCCATGATAAGAACTATAAAGCTCGCTATAAGTCCGATCCCTTTCATCTAAATAACTCCTTAAATTGAAAAAAGCCAGAAAAATTCTGGCCTATTTCACAAGTGATTTCTCAACGTCTTTAAGCATTTCGTTAGCGGCTAATACACCACCAGCTGTATTCCATACAGCATCACTTACTTCATAAGCATGACCTTCTTTTACTACGTTAAGATTTTTCCACATTGAATCGTTTAGCCATTTTTCCTCCGTCTTTTTAACTTTAGTATCGCCTTCTACTGTGTATGCAAAGTAGAATAAATAATCTGCGTCAAATTTCGGAATAACTTCTTTACCTACTTCAACTGAAAAGTTACCTAGCTTATTATTTTCTCCAAATAATTCAGCTTGTGCTTCAGGTCGTTTGAATCCAAGTTGATCAAAAATAACACCAGAGAATGAATCTGTGTAGTATAAGTAAGATGTTCCCGCTACAAAGCGTACAACTGATACTGTTTTATTTGATGTGTCACCTAATTTTCCTTTTAAATCAGCAATATTATTATCAAAATCTGCTAAAACTTTTTCACCTTTTTCTTCTTGTTGTACAGTTTTAGCATATAACTCAAAATTATTTTTCCAGTTGCCTGTTAAATTTTCTGAAAATACTGTTGGAGCAATAGCTTGCAGTTTATCATAAATTGCTTCTTGACGTACTTTATTGCCAATGATTAAATCCGGCTTTAACGCCGCAATCTTTTCAATATTTACTTCAAGCTCTGTACCGACAACTTCGACATCTGCCATATCATCTTTAATATGGTCATACCATGGATTACCTAACCAAGACTTTACAGCACCTACTGGTTTAATGCCTAAAGCTAATAATGCTTCTGTTCCTTCATTTGTTAAAACAACAATACGTTTAGGTTCACCCTTAATTTCTGTTTTTCCCATACTGTGTCCAATAGTATATGTACTTTCTTTCTTTAAAGCTGTTGTTGCTTCGTCTTTAGCATCGGCATTTCCACAAGCTGCCAATACTAAGACTAGTATCACACTAAAAATAAGTAATAGCCTTTTTTCCATTAAGTTCCCTCTACCTTCTAAAATTAGTAGCAATTATTAATGATAATGATTATCATTAACGATCTTCCTCAATTCTAATTGTACAACTCCTCATTGTCAATATTTTTTAAAAATAATTAACTTTTTAAACATTTAAAATCAGGTGAATACGCATCCGAAAGTATTTCATCGAAACTTTATTATAAAACCCCAAAAAAATATGGTATAAAAATCCAGTTTTACACCATATTTTTAAACAACTATTTTATTTTTTAAAGAACTTTATTATTTGAAGACAGAATTTTTGATCCCGCTGCTTATATGATAAATTGAATAAATGGTACATATTGGGGTCTGTGTACATGCCCATCAACTTAAGAAATTGGTAGTTCCCCATGCCCATCAAGGTAATGCTTTCTAGTGCCCCCAGAATGAAAATTTCATTTAACTTTCATTTTTATTATTTTGGGTGCCTGTATGTAACTTTCCCGTGATTTATAAACCCATGTTACGAAATTGCCTGATACCTCAATATCATTATATCGATAAAGAGGTTCAAGACTGCTGAGCTATGATGCTAACAAAGTCGATTTCCTATTGGGAATCGACTTTAAAGCCCTTCTTCAAGAAAAGCACCTGGTAGCTTAATAACTAACACTTTATTGCATCTATAATTAACGATGGACAAACAAGTTTATCTCCTTGATTTCGTGGGTCATATTTTTTCGAACGAAAAATAACCCCATCGGCTCCATCCCACTCATTATAATGAAAATCTCCTTCTTCATCACAATATTCAAGTAATTGGACTTCATATCCAACAGTTTCAAACATTTTCCTTAAAGTTTTATAATTATGAACTATTTTATGACTGGCTGCGGGATGGTCATTAGGTCCAGGACCACCTACTTTAACTATATTTTGGTATGACTCATCTTGAAAAAATCCATCGGGAACGGCACAACGAATATATCCAGAATGCGTTAAAAATTCATAACACATTTTTGCAGCTTCGAGTCCTTCTTCATATGTAAGATGCTCCCATACGTGTTCTGCCAAAATTGCCGTAATAGAATGATAATCGAACCTGTTATTCCAAGTATTTTCATCTAATAGATTAAGCTCTTCCTCCTGTGTATGTATCCAACCTGGATTATTGTTATATTCACCTGCACCAATTACCAGCTTAATTTCCTTTTGTTTTATAGCCAACAGTTTCACCTCTTAGAGTTTTATTCGTATTACTTCGATTTTTCGGGAAAAATCCGCCAATTAATAACGCATCTTTAGAATTATTCAGTAAAAGAGGATTTATTGCAGTTAGTATAAAAGATATTGCCACATTGGCAAACGTTTCACAGGTTTCCATTTATAATTATTTTGGAAATAAAGAAGCATTAGTGAAAGAATGTGCCACTATAGTAATGAAAGATACTTTGCAAATAGCGCAAAATTTACTCTCTGTAGAAATGGATTTTAAGGAAAAATTATGTAAGGCTCTCTCTCTATGTTCTAACCAAATCAACCAATCATTATATGAGTATTTTTCACAGTCAGCATTAGAAGACACAGCATTGCTGCATTTGCTGGTTGAAAATATAAATAAAATAAAGAAAGACATTTATAGGGGCTACATAGAATTAGGAAAACAAGAAAATATAATTGATAATTCAATCTCAACTTCTACAATATTAGAACTCATAGAAGCTATCAATAGAATTGGAATTGACATGAAGCCAGAAAATATAGAAACAAAACAGGAAGAATTACATAAATTGTTTTTATACGGAATCATTGGCAAAGGTAAATAACTAAAAAAGTGTTTTCATGTCAAGAAAACACTTTTTTACTTCTATTGATTATAAAAAAAGACCCTAATGCCAGAGCGATTAGGGTCAATTCTTCCATATGGCTAAAGCACCCGATAACTTAAGATCGATTTGCCATACATAAGCTTCACTGATATTCCAGAAAAGTTCCCGAAAATGGAGGCACTTTTTTGCCTACAGACAGTCGAACCTGAGGTAGAGGCTAGGGATCAATTGTTGCTTTAGTTAAAAATGGTACTGATGTAAATGTAGTTTTACTATATTATTTGCTTGATATCGTAGCTATATATTTTTTAACTACTTCATAAACATATTCTTGATTTGCTGCTGCTGTATTCGGGTTGTACTTACCACCATTCACTTTATTATTTGATAGTACTCTAATACCTAAGAATGCTACATCATAAGCTTCGGCAATTTGTGCTGCTGCGGCACCTTCCATTTCTTCTACAGATGTACCATACTTAGTATGGAACCATTTAATTCTATCAACTTCATTATTCCAAACGTCTGCTGAACCTATAGTACCCTCGACAACCTTACCCTTAGTGTATTTATCTTTTACTGCATTAGCAGCCGCGAGTAAATCCTTATCTCCCTCATAGTAACGGATTTTTTCAGCATTAGGATCTTCTCCTGCACTTCCTTCCGAAGCCATTAAGTCCATAGGTTTCCATTTGGTTGGATCAATTCCTTGTTTTTCATCCATATTTGCTGTTTTTAATGCACCTAAGTTTGTAACTCTTTTTCCTAAAACAATATCAAATACGTTTAAACTCGGATCATGTCCGCCTGCTGTCCCTTGATTGATTATTGCTATAGGGTTATATTTTTCAATCGCCACTGCTGTAGCAGCTGCTGTATTTTCCATTCCCTTACCTGTTTTAGCAACGATTACAGGATAATTGTCCAGAGTTCCTTTGTAAAAGACAAAAGTTCCTGATTTTTCTTCTTTAACATTTTCTAACCTTTTTGCAAATTTTTCAGCTTCTATAGGCATTGGACCTTGAATGATGATAGGTTGTTGAGCTTTTTCTTGTTCAGTTTTATTTTGTGATGCTGAACTGCATCCTGCAAATACCGATATTAAAAGTACAGTAATAGCTACTAATAAAGTGTACTTTTTTAGCATTTTGTTTTTCATAATTAAGCTCTCCTTTTTTCTCTTGTTGTTTGTCTTGTTGTTTGTCTTGTTGTTTGATACACTCGAAAATTTGGTCCAAAGAAAAAGATCTAGAAAATGTAGAATAATTTCTACCTTCTAGACCTACGAAAGTCAAAGTATAAATAATTAAGCAAAAAATGAAGCTAATGCTAAATTATAAAATGGCAACGGCTAAAAAGCCTAACAGCCATATACTTTAACTCGTAGTCCAGTTCTTTCATTGGGAACCAGGTAGAAACACTCAGACCATATTACCGAGTATATACGAGTAATGATATTTAAGATTATTACTTTGATAATATAGCAAACTTATAAAAAACACTCAACAAAAACATGAACATTAATCTAAAAAAACTTTTTAATGTTTGTTTTTCAAGGGAAAAACAAGAAAAAAAACGGGATTTAATCATTATGTATTCGAAAAAAATAATGGTACCCAAATTCCAAATCAGGTACCACCAGAAGAAAATTCAATCCGAGCTTTTGAAACAGCTACTCCACATGAATTGATAAAAGGAAAATGAATATTTGTTTCACTATAAATTGGAATAACATTTAGTTAGATGGGTAATTATAAAAAAAATTCCGTATTTCTTCGGACATACTTGCATGTTTTAAAAAGGAGGGTATTCATTTTGAGTACAGTAAAAAATACACTATCCATTTTTGCTTTAGGCGGCGTAAATGAAATAGGCAAAAATATGTATGCAATACAATATGCAGACGATATCGTGGTAATCGATTGCGGTTCTAAGTTTCCGGATGAAAGTTTATTAGGAATTGATTTGGTTATTCCTGACATTACATACTTGCAAGAAAATAAGGATAAGATTCGGGCTTTAGTTGTTACACATGGACATGAGGATCATATTGGAGGAATCCCGTATTTATTAAAACAGTTGAATGTACCAATTTATGCAACACGTCTAACGCTAGGGTTAATTGAACTTAAATTAAAAGAACACGGACTTCAAAATTTAACGCGGTTGTGTGTTATTGACTCTGAATCATTAATTGAGTTCGGACAGATAAATCTAACTTTTTTCAAAACGAATCATAGTATCCCTGATTGCCTTGGTATTGCTTTTCATACACCAGAAGGCACAGTCGTACATACAGGTGACTTCAAATTTGATTTGACTCCTGTAAATAATCAATATCCGGATATTCATAAAATGGCTAACATCGGAAGTAATGGCGTTTTAGCTCTACTCTCTGAAAGTACGAATGCGGAACGTCCAGGCTTCACTCCATCAGAACGATTTGTAGGCGATCATATTCAAGAAGCATTCATCAAAGCTCGCAGAAAAGTTGTTATCTCTACCTTTGCTTCTAACGTTAATCGTGTACAGCAAGTGGTACATGCTGCTTTAAAAACGAATCGAAAGCTCGCCTTGCTCGGGAGGAGCATGGTAAATGTAGTGTCTGTTGCACTGGAGCAAGGTTATTTGGATATTCCTGAAGGGATGTTAATTGAAGCAAATGAAATCAATCGAATGGATCCAGAAAAAGTAGCTATTCTTTGTACTGGTAGTCAAGGTGAACCTCTGGCTGCTCTATCTCGTTTAGCCAGTGGAAACTATCGACAGGTGGATATCCTGCCTGAAGATACTGTGATTATAGCTGCAACTCCTATACCAGGAAATGAACGCAATGTTTCACGTATTATAGATAATTTATTTTTATTGGGAGCTAATGTTATTTATGGATCGGGAAGTTCAACGGGAATGCATGTTTCCGGACATGCCTATCAAGAAGAATTAAAATTAATGCTCACTTTAATGAAACCAAAATATTTCATTCCTATTCATGGCGAATTTAGAATGTTACATCATCATCGCTTATTAGCAGAATCCGTTGGTGTTAAGAAAGATAATATTTATGTTATTAACAATGGTGATGTTGTCGATATAAGCAACCAAGTGGCTCGTCAATCTAGACGAATACCTGCAGGGAATATATATGTAGATGGATTAGGCATTGGTGATGTTGGAAATACTCTTTTACGTGACCGCAAACAGCTTTCTGAGGATGGTATGCTTGTTATAGTTATCACTCTTAGTAAAAGGGATGGGAAAATTATTTCTGGTCCAGACACGATTTCTCGTGGATTTGTATACGTTCGCGATTCGGAAGATTTCTTGAAGAAAATTAATCAACTAGTTGTAACAACCATTAACAATTTACAAAAAGCAAATATTAGCCAATGGAATGTTCTTAAAAGAGACATAAGAGAAACACTTGGCCAGTTTATATACTCACATACAAAAAGAAAACCAATGATTCTTCCTATAATAATTGAAGTATAAAATGACTGCTTTCATGTGCTAATCAAATAGTCGAATTAATTCAAAGTGTAGCTTTATAAAAAAGTTTGATTAACAAGATCTTATAAACACTTATTTTAGTCCAAAGAAAAAGAATCCATTTAGACAAAAGATGATATGCTCCCCATTAGGTAGACAGATAAAAAATAAAAACCTGTTTATCTAAGGGGAGTATTTTCTATGGCTCGAATTAAATATTCTAAAGCTGAAAAATTGGCCATTTTAGCTCTTTATAAAGATGGTCATCATTCAATAGCTGACATTACTGCTAAATTTTTTGTTGATTCTGGGACGATTAGAGATTGGAAGAGAAGGTATGAAGTAAATGGTGAAGACGGCCTAGAAGAAGCAATTTCTTGGAAGCGTTATTCAAAAGAGTTAAAGTTAGCAGCCGTCAATGATTATCTATCAGGACACTATTCGTTATGCAAGGTTATCCAAAAATACAATATATCCAGTACTGCTGTTTTGAGAAAATGGATTAAAAAGTATAATAGTCATAGAGAATTAAATGATACCGGTAAAGGAATGACAAACTCTATGACAAATAGAAGAAAAACAACATTAGAAGAACGAATTCAAATTGTAAATTACTGTTTACAACACCAGAAAAACTATCAGCGCGTAGCCGAAAGCTATGAAGTTTCTTATCAACAAGTATATCAATGGGTCAAGAAGTTTGAAGCAAATGGTGAAGAAGCACTACAAGATAAACGAGGTCGAAAAAAAGAGGAATATGAATTAACAGATGAAGAAAAGTTTAAGCTGGAAGTGAAACGTTTAGAGCGAGAAAATGAACGATTACGTGCAGAAAATGCTTTTTAAAAAAAGTTAGAGGAACTCGAAAGGAGGCATCGTTAACAAGCATTCGCCTACAAAATAAATATAGAGCGATTCAAGATTTACACGCGAATGAAAATCTGCCAGTAATCCTTTTATGTGAAATTGCCGGTGTATCTCGTGCTGCTTATTATAAATGGCTACAGCGTACGCCGACAGCTAGAGAATTAGAGAATGAAGCAATTCTTCAGGATATTCAAGCTATTTATGCACGAGTAGGAGGCATTTATGGGTACCGAAGAATGAAATTAAATATTAATAGGATATATCATAAAGAATTTAATCACAAACGTATTTATCGCTTACTGCACATCGCTGGATTACAGTCTGTGATTCGTCGGAAAAGAAAGCGCTATGTTCCCTCATCTGTGCAATATGTCGCTGAAAATCGACTCAATCGTGAATTTACTGCAAGCAAGCCCAATGAAAAATGGGTAACAGATATCACGGAGTTCAAATTAGGAAACGGAAGGAAAACGTATTTAAGCGCCATTTTAGATCTTTACGATGGCTCCATTATTAGTTATGTATTGGGACATTCAAACAATAATAAATTGGTATTTCGAACGTTGGATCAAGCTATCACTATATTAAAAGAAAATGAACATCCATTGATTCATAGTGATCGAGGGTATCAATATACGTCACATGGGTTTAAGAGAAAAATAGAAAAAGCAAAAATGATTCATAGCATGTCACGTGTAGGAAAATGTATAGATAATGGACCAATGGAATCGTTTTAGGGAACGTTGAAGTGTGAAAAATATTACCTACATAAGTATGAAACATTTGAAGTGTTACAACAAGCAATAGATGATTATATCCAGTTTTACAATAACGAACGTTACCAAGAAAGATTAAACGGCTTGAGCCCTCTTGGAATACAGGGTTCAAGCCGCTTAAAATATTTTTATTATTTCCACTGTCTATTTGACAGGGAGCTGTTCAAGACTGCTCAAAATGGATTCTTTCATTGCGCATGATGACTTGATTTTTATAAAAAAATTTGATTATTTTTATTTAAAACAGTAAATCCCTTTAGCTTACTACAATCATAGATACCACTAGATACAACTATTTCTGAACTACCCCAATTTCATTTGAAAAAAAACCGTCTCTTTGACGATCCTTTTAAACTAAATCCCCCGTTACTAACATAGAACGTTTTTGAAGGCTATCGGAACGCAGACTATACGCGACTACTTTCTTCTTGTACTGTTTGACTACATCAACGTGATCGTTGTAACTGTACACAGAAAACCTAACATCATTTTTGCCCCTCTTAGTATTAATGACCAATGGAGTCCCACTGCTCTTTGGAGGAAAATAATGTCGCTCTAAAAATATCGCTTGGTTAAAATGATTAATAACTTGAATTTCATCTTCACCTTCCAAGCGTTTTCCGTCGATAGTTACGGTGACAGTCACGTCATTAAGTTTTGGATGCAATTCAAATTTGCTGACAAACGAGTCCACAACAGAGGTTGGCAGACACGTCACTATTATTTTAATACAACCCATAAGAATCAACGAAAGTATTAACCAGGTCGGCATGTTTTATCATCTCCGTTCCGTTCTAAAATAATATTGCTATATTATTTTAGAACAATTAGTTAATTTTTGTACATTTTCCCCATACTAACCACATATATATTCCTCTTTTTTCCTCTAAAAAATATAATTCTTTGAAACTATTCATTTATAGCACGATCTTCTTTTATTACGCGAAATGATTTCAGCTCATAATCTTCAGCACCTTGAACAGGAAGACCTACTTCCTTATTCTTTTTCGTATATATTAGGTTTTCTTCCGTAATAATTTCACCGGGAATGAAAATAGGAATGCCCGGCGGATAAATCATGACAAATTCGGCCATAATTCTTCCGACCGCTTCTTCAAATGGAATCATCTCCGTTTCGGCATAGAATGCTTCCCGCGGCGTTAAAGCGAGTACTGGAATGTCTGGCAATAATACAGACGCATTTATATTTGAATTCGTCTGATTTTCAAACGCAACCGACAGTTCTTTCAACGCATGAACAAGCTTTAATAAGTCTTGTTCGGTATCACCGGGTGTGGTAATACAAAGAATGTTATACAGATCTGACAGTTCAACCTCAATGTTAAACCTTTCACGAAGCCATTTTTCTGCATCATAACCAGTAATTCCAAGATCTTTTACTGAAATAAGGAGTTTAGTTGGATCCATGGTAATCGCAGCATTTGTTCCTAAAATCTCACGGCCGACACAGTACAGATATTCAATTTCATTAATTTGTGCACGGGTTTGTTCAGCCAAACGAATCGTAGTTTCTAGTAAAACTTGTCCTTCAGTCGCTAGTTGTTTTCTGGCCACATCTAAAGAAGCTAGCAAGATATATGAAGTGGATGTAGTCGTTAACATACTTAAAACCGCTTGTACACGCTTCGGTGAAATACGACTTCCTTGCAAATTTAAAATGGAGCTTTGTGTCAGTGATCCCCCTAATTTATGCACACTTGTCGATGCCATATCAGCACCTACTTGCATTGCAGAAAAAGGAAGTTCATCGTGGAAATGAATATGAGCACCATGCGCTTCGTCTACCAGAACCGGAATATCACGTGTATGAGCGATGTCTACAATTTTTTTCAAGTCTCCAGAGATTCCAAAATAGGTAGGGTTAATTACAAGTACAGCTTTAGCATCTGGGTGCTGTTCCAACGCTTTTTCTACAGCTTCAGGTGTAATCCCGTGTGAAATACCAAGATTCTTGTCAGCCTCGGGGTGAATGAAAATAGGAGTTGCACCTGAGAAAATAATACCGCTCATTATAGACTTGTGTACATTACGAGGTACCAGAATTTTCTCTCCCGGTCCGCATACACTCATTACCATCGTCATAATGACACTACTCGTTCCTTGAACAGAAAAGAAGGTATGATCAGCACCAAATGCTTCAGCAGCCAGCTCCTGTGCCTGTTTAATTATTTCTTTTGGATGATGTAAATCGTCCAATGGTTCGATGTTGATCAGATCTATGGAAAGAGCATTTTCGCCAATAAACTCTTTAAATTCAGGATCCATTCCTCTTCCTTTTTTATGGCCCGGAATATGGAATTGGATCGGTTGTTTTTGTGCATGTTCTACAAGTGCAGTAAACAATGGAGTTTTAAATTGAGAACACATTTTTAGTATTCACCTCTTAATCATAAAATTTAATAAATCTTAATATAAAGAATTAATAATTAATACTCTGGGGGCAATAAGCTCCCAACAAAGACACATTTCATAGTGACAATTTGAATGATAATAAAACATATATTATGCAACTATTTTGGCATACACCATCTCCCTTTCTTTACTTTTTTATATGCATTATTATCGAATGCTATTTAGAGTCTCCACAAATCTTGTAACCCCTACATGAATGTGGTTCGTGTTCACTCTTCCAAAAGTAAAACGTACATACTCTTTTTTCGAGCCCAAAACACTTCCTGGAACAAAAGCTACACCATTTTGTATAGCTCTTCCTAATAAATGATATTCATTAATTGGGTCCTGCACCTTACACCATAAATGGATTCCACCCTCTGGAACAAGAAATTCAACCCGATCACCTAAAAGTTCACCAAGACTTGTGATTAATTGATTCCTTCTCTGTTTGAGTTGTTTGCGAAGCATAGAGATATGTGCATTAAAATTTTCTGATTCTAAAAATTGATTTGCTATCCATTGAGTGAAGACACTATGTCCAAAATCTACTTGCTGCTTTGCATCTGCTAAACGTTCAATTACTCGCGGAGGACCAATAACCCACCCAATTCGCAGTCCAGATGCTACGATTTTCGATAATGAACTAATATATAGAACATTTCCATTGGGATCCATGGATTTTAAGGTTGGATTTACTTCTCCATTGAAGGAAGTTAAGCTATAAGGATCATCTTCCACAATTGGTATACCAAATTCAGATGACAATTCCAAAATCTTTTTACGACGGGACAATGAAAGAACCGTTCCGGTTGGATTTTGATAATCCGGATTTAGAAATATCATTCGAATTCGGTGCTTTTTGTGTAAATCTATCAGATCATCCGGATTCATGCCATGTTGATCCACAGGTAAATGGAATATTTTTAACCTAGCAGATTTGAACATCGGAAGCGAGAAACAATAAGATGGATCCTCAATAGCAATAGCATCTCCCGGTTTAAGCAAGCATTGAACAATAAGATTAAGAGCTTGTTGAGCCCCCGATGTAATTAGAATAGAACCCGGATCAGCATCTATGTTTTTATCTGTATCAACATGTGAAGAAATTGTTTTCCTTAACATTTCATTTCCTTGTGGATGATCATAACCCAGATTCCCCGTAAATGTTTGTTCTGAGAGAATAGTACGAAACTGATCGGTTGGAAACAAATCCGGTGACAATTCACCGCTAGCCAAATTAATCAAATCATCCTTCTGAGTTTCAGTTCGAATTCGTTGAACCAATGGCAAATTTGGGAGAAATGAACCATCTTCTACATATCTACCCCAGTTTGGGATACGTTTACGTGATACCCCCCATATGTCTGTGTTTACACGCGTTCCGCTTCCTTTTTTCCGCTCTACTACCCCAAGTGATTTCAGTTCCTCATATGCTGCTACTATCGTACTGCGGTTAACTTGCAACTCTTTTGCTAAAGTACGTTCCGAAGGTAACATATTATCTGAAGAAAATTCTCCTAAAGAAATTCCCCGTTCTATATAGTCAGCAATTTGTTTGTAGACCGGCGTCTTATCTGCACGATTGGGTTTCCATTCCATCTAGTCCCCCTCCCCCTTACCATCAGGTTTTTTGTTGATTTAAATAAAGTTCTGGTGTTAACCTCTGTTTGCTACATACTAAGTCCTTCCGTAAGAAAAGCGAAAAAAGATACAATTTATAAATCGTTTAGTTTGAAAGTATTCCTCTTTTTGAATTTAGCATAGTTTTCCTCATTCATCTCCAATTATTAAGATATTCATTAATTCTACAACGTCAATAGCAGTAACTAAGCATACATACAAAGTGAATGCCCGCTCCTGCCGCACATTCACATACTTGAGGAATGGAACTTCTTTACTTTTTCATTAAAAGGTAATATATTTTTCCATCCTTATAATAAAGAATAGTACTACGAAATAAGCCGCCAATTTGATATTATTTTGACCATCCACTTATCCAAAAATAGAAAGACTACAAGACGGCAACCGCATACCACGTAACTCCTATGAGAAGGCTTAAAAGAAGTACGATATAAATAGTAGACAAGTTAGTCACATTCTGCTTCGTAGACTGACCGTAATTTCCCTCCACATTTCTTGCAACTAATACCGTTCCCAAGAGTGATACAATTACAATAATAATGACTAATGAAATTGCAAATTCCATTGGCTTTCCCCTCTCTAAAACCAGTCTATTTGAATAGAAAATCTAATAGTTAAACTAAAAAAACTTTATATTTTCTGAATGAGAACATTTGTCTATATGAGGGTCTCATCCCATAATAACTATATGAAGCATACATATACAAAACACGTTCTATACTTAAAGAATACTACCTTTCCCTTTTATAATAAGGGATATTGGTTAAAAAAGGACCATCCACTTTCACAACTTTTTGCTCATCCACTTTGTAAGTGAAAAGTATTGTGATTCTAAGCAATTGCTATCACTAAAAAACAAAAGAAATTTAAACTTCTTTTTGAAGTAACTAAAAGGAACAATACCAGCAAAAAAGCAAACAACCTACTTATCGGTTGTTTGCTTTATATTAGCATTCTGAAACTTTGCAATTACTTTTTTGATTTATTTCATGAAAAGGCGTACGAAACTGCAGTTTCGCACGCAATGAACCAAAAATCAACTTTGTTATAGAACATATCTAATCAAGAAAAGAAATCATGCTTATGTCGTTTTAAGAAGTTGGATATATAATATTACTTTATTGATTTTTTCACTCGCTATTACTTACTCTAACGTTAACCAAACAAAGTGAATTATCGGTTAATCACTTCATCATCTGTTTGAGCATCTACTGGAACACGTTTGCCTATTCCAAAAGCATAAAAACTAATGACAACGATAGCCAGGAAAATAACTCCTACAATCAGTGAGATCCGCGTGTCTTCATTGAACCACATACCAATTAGTACCATAATTAAAAAGACAATCGTTAAATAGTTTGTAACAGGCGCAAAGGGCATTTTGAACGGATGATTGTCCATTTCAGCTCCTTTTGCTTTTCTGAATCGAATTTGACTAATCAGAATGACAAACCACGGAATCATACCAGGAAGCACACTTGCACTGTATACATACACGAATAAGTTTTTTGGTGCAATATAACTTAAAATAACGCCAATCACTAAACCAAGTAACACACCAATCGTACCGAATAAAGGCACACCGTTACGGGAGATTTTTGTAAAGTATTTTGGTGCTTGACCATTCATTCCTAATGTATAAAGCATACGTCCTGCACTGTAAATACCACTGTTACAGCCAGACATTGCAGCTGTGATCACAACAAAGTTAATCAGTCCAGCAGCTGCTGTAATCCCAACTTTTGCAAAAGTTGCAACAAATGGGCTACCAATTGAGCTTAGTTGATCCCAAGGGTAAACAGTTACAATAACAAAAATTGCCCCAATATAGAAGATTAAAATACGCCAAATCGTACTTTGAATTGCTTTAGTTAACGTTTTTTTCGGGTCTTTTGCTTCGCCAGCTGTAATCCCAATTAATTCGACACCTTGATAAGCCCCAACAACTAGTGATAGTGCAAAGAAGAACCCTGACCAGCCACCCGTAAAGAAGCCGCCATTTTCCCAAAGGTTAGATAAACCGATTGCATTCCCTCCGTTACCAAATCCAAAGAAAATAAGTCCAAACCCCGCAATAATCATTAACACAATGGTAACGATTTTAATCATCGCAAACCAAAATTCAAATTCACCAAATGATTTAACAGAAATTAAGTTCGCCGCACCAAGAATCACCATTGTGATGATACCTGGCACCCAAGCAGGCAGATCCGGGAACCAGTACTGCATGTATGCCCCAACCGCTATAATTTCTGACATTCCAACGATCACCCACTGGAACCAGTTACTCCATGCCGTCATATATCCTGCTAATGGGTGTATATACTTATGGCCAAATGTCGCAAATGAACCTGTACCTGGCTCTACATACAACATTTCTCCCATCGCACGCATAATGAGGAATATAAAAATCCCTGCGATTGCATAAGCAAGCATTACCGACGGGCCTGTCCATTGAATCGTGCTGGCTGAACCCATAAATAAACCAACACCAATTGTACCGCCCAAAGCAATCATCTGAATATGACGCGCTTCCAAGCCTCTCTTTAGTTCTTTGTTTTCCACTCCATTTCCCCCTCTTACCCTATTAAATCCCAAGCTGAACACTATACTACAATTTCTATTAGGTATCAAAATGATGAAGCAAGCGTCACTTTTTTAATCTATCTTAAAAGCTGCCCCCTAAAATCATTCTTCACTTCTTATTAATCATTCCGAACAGTTAGAAAGATTCTTCATCTTCCTTTCGTTATACAATCGCCAAATTACTTATTTTATAATAATTGATTTATCTGAAAAATACAATTGTTTTTTTTAGATAAATCAATATATAAATTAAATACAAAATAGTAACTATATTAGAAACGAAAAAATTTCATTTCAATATAATTTAAATTTTGTGAAAATTATCCAAAAACACTTCTTAGTTGGAGAAAACCTAGACGAATGATTATTTGTAATTGAACCTAAGGTTAAACATCGTCATCTATCTTCTATTAATATCTTTCTTTCCTTCGGGAATTGTTCTTTGCGTTTCGTATATTTTTTGATTTGCTTGTTAAACGATTCAATTAAATTTGTTAAATAAATACTTCTCCAAATAGACTTTGGAAATTTATAAAACGTAAAAATATATGGATTTTCAAGAAGCAATTTTGTGACTTTTGGATAAGCGGATTTCCACTTCTCTATGAAATCCTGAAGCGCTTTTTGACCCATTTCCAGATTATTAGCACGATAAATGGATTTGAAGTCATCACAAATTTCAGCACGTTCACTCATACCTACTTTATGTGAGATATTACGTGAAATATGGACGCAACACGCTTGGTATTGTGCTTTTGGGTACATGGTAAAGATACTATCTGTTATGCCTTTTAAGCCGTCAGAGATGAATAAAAGGACTGCTTCTACACCACGTTCTTTTAGATCTTCAAGAAGTTCTTTCCAGATAAATACTGATTCTGTTGGGGCAATCGTATAAGCAAGCACCTCTTTCGAACCATCTTCACGAATACCAATGGCAATATATATTGCTTCTTTTGAGACTGTTTCACGTTTCACCGCGATATAGGTCGCATCTAAATAGACACATGCGTAACGTGAGGTAAGTGCTCGAGATTGAAAAGCTTCCACCTGGCCGTTCATCGCTTTTGTCATATGAGAGATTGTTTGTGGCGTATAGTGATGGCCATACATCTTTTCAATCAAATCTGAGATTTCAGCCTTCGTTACACCTTTTTGAAACATATGAATCACAAAGGATTCCAGCGTATCATTGGAGCCTTTATAAGGTGGTACCGTTTGTTGTTTAAACTCACCATTGCGGTCGCGAGGTATGATAATCATCAAATCGCCATACTCTGTATGAAGCTTTCTCGAATAAGCTCCATTTCTTGAGTTCCCTGAATGAAACCCACTACGATCATACTTTTCGTAGTCTAAAAATGCGGTTAATTCTGTCGTTAAAAGTGTATTCACAGCCATTTCTAAATGCGCACGAAAAATCTCTGTAATATCTTCTTTTTTTACTAGAGCTTGAACAAGATCTGTTGTAAACTGATTCATAGGGAAGACCTCTTTTCTATGGATTGTTGTGTGGTAACTCCATTCTACTAGAAAAGGTCTTCCTTTTTTGTATTTATTCATTTACACAAAATATTTTATACTCTCTTCTTGAATGTTACTTCTTAGTTCTTACAAAATGATTCATTATAGCTTTGAAAGAAATTTTGATTAAATTATATGCTATATCCCCTGATAAATAGCTAAATAGAAAGAGAGTATTATCATGAGAAAAACAACGTAATTTTTGTATTGATCTAATGGTTCTGAATGTGATGAAATTTGTAAAATTAAGATCGTTAGGAGGAAGATAGAGTGTCAAATGAAATAATGAGTTACATTGACTATCCAATGGTAAAAATTCCAGGGGGAGAAATAGAATTAAGAGACGATAGAATAAAAAGCAAATGGAAAGCTGAAATAAGACCGTTTCTTCTTGCACGGTATCCTGTAACTATGGGTCTATATTATGCTATTACAAATAAATCACCTATTTCTTTTGATGGAGATCTAAAACCGGTTGTGAATATTTCTTGGAATGATGCAATTACTTTTTGTAATCTACTTTCACAGAAAGCTGGACTGAAAGAGTGTTATTCTATAAGTAATGATGGTGAAAACATTATTTGTAATTGGGAATCTGACGGCTATCGACTTCCTTCAGAAGCAGAGTGGCAATATGCATGTAAAGCAGAGACTACTGGTTATAGATATGGAGAGCTTGATAAGATTGCCTGGTATAATGAAAATTCAGGAGGCAAAATCCATGAAGTAGGAAGAAAGGAACCGAATGCATGGGGTCTGTATGATATGTTAGGGAATGTTTGGGAGTGGTGTTGGGATTTATATGATGAACAAGTGTACGGATCCTACCGAATTTTTCGAGGAGGTAGCTGGGCTGAAGAGGCCAGGGGTTGTGGGGCTTCGTGTCGTCGTCGTAGCCATCCGTCATTTTGCATAGACGACCTTGGATTCCGTGTTGCCCAGTCTTTTTAACTCCTACAAAGAAGCCAACTTTCGGGGTTTTACAGCTCAACTAACGGAGTGCTAAAGTTAAATAAAACAAATATATTTACTTCCAATAACACTGATTATGTGAATGGAAAGTTTCTTCAGTTTTTCTGAGGGGACCTTTGAAGCTTTTGCAACACATTGGTTCTATGTTAACAAAAGTTACTTTTATGTACAGAAAACATCTTTTCAATCTACAACTATTTTTTAACACTCTATCCGAAAGAATTCTCCTTCCTCAAGCGTGTGCAGGGCGATAGCCCAACGCTAGGTGGGAGATGAATTTCGGTTTGGCACAACCAAAAGATTTTTGATAAACTAGACACATGAAGTTCTTTGATAACTTGATATATAAGGTTGCAGGAAGAAAACACAGTGCGAAAACCAAGCCGTTCGGTTCCTGCGTAAAATATCAACCGTAAAAAAGAACGTCCAAGCGTTGGACATCTAGGGGTGGAATAACCCGAAGTAACGCTCAGGGAGACGAAAGGTTGCTTTCGTCGTGGAACTGAGAAGCTCCCACTTCAAAATTCATTAGAATTTAAGTGGGGGTAGTTCACTGGGACAATTTTTTATTTGATCTAGATATTTTTTCACCAACGTAACTTTCTTACCACCTTATAACAAATAAATTAAGAATCTTTACAAACTAAAAAGAAGCGATTTATTTTATCGCTTCTTTTTTTGTTAAATCCCCAAAGTTTTTCACACTAGACTCTATATCCTTAGGAACAACTAACACAAGCTCATTTCCAAATAAATCAACACCATCTTCTTTAGAAATTAATCCATCCTTAACTAGTGAATCACATTTATCTTTTGTAGCTGAGAAAAATAAATCTACCGGCGCTCCCTGTGCAATTTGTTGTTGCAATGCTCCGGCAGCTCCAAAATTAAATTTTAACTTTATATTGGAATGATCTTTTTCAAACGTTTTTTGAAGTTCTACAAGAGCGTCTTGCAAGCCCGCAGCAGCAGATATAGTTAACTCTACTTTTTCTTTTTTCTCTCCAGTAATTTTTTTATTACTTGACTCACTGCTTGTATCTAAATTACCAGAACAGCCAACACCAATTGCAATTGCCGCTACCAAAAAGAACACTGTTATACGCAATCTCTTAAATCCCATTTTCATTTCTTTTCTCCCGCTCTTCTTTAGATGCTAGGTCGTACTTTTTTAAAAGGTGAAATAGTTCATTTAATATTTGCTGTGAATGATTGCTCTTTAGAAATTCATGTAAGTCTTTAACCAAAAATCCGGATACAAAGTATTGCTGAGTTTCAAGTTTATTGATTACATCTTCAAAAGAATGATCTATATTACACATTCTATCCCCCTCCTTATATCCCACTCTTTTACAAGTTCCGTTCTTTTACTATGTTGATATTTAATTTCCATCTAGCATGTTTGATTAGTTCTTTTGATGATGTGGAAATTATCCAATGTTGACGATCAATCTGTTTAACATTTACTTTTTGCGCGCGAATTCCTTTTCTTTTTAAGTCTTTAACTATAGCATCAATTGACTTCATAAAAATCACCTCTTAGATAGTTCATTATGCACATTCACTTGAATGAGATGTTAATATAAATGCAATTGTATCTCGATTTTTAACAACCTCATCATCTGTTACAAAATTTTTATTCACTACTGATAATTTCTTCAACAAATACTAGATTACAAAAAATCCTACACAGTTCTGTCCCTGCTCCTTTTCATTGCTTCTTTCATTAAAAAATCTATATACAAATCATCATCTTCCAGCTGAAAAACCTGATAATGCTTGAGTTCCTTACTATTCAATTTCACATGACTTATTACACACCTGACATTAACTAGTGAATTAAGCAATGAAAGATCGTCCTCATCTCTAATTAAAACAACTTTAGGATAAGACTTTTTCTTATATCCCTCTACGAAAATAATATCTACAGAAAAAAAATGATATAACTTAATCATTTCCTCGAGATCCCAATTATCAAACTTAGCACATAGCTGTAAGACACCATCTCCTTCCACACTAGAAATTACAGCACCGGCTTCATGATGACGTATACTGTCTTTTGAGCTTAATTCATTATCTGGGGGTCCTCCATGTCCATGATGTTTAATTGATGCCGCTTTTAATCCAGCTTTACTAGCTCTAAAAATTAATTTTTCTGAGAGCGTTGTTTTGCCGCTGTTTTGAAATCCTACAATCTGCAGGATAGGACAAATTTCCCCCACGCTCATTCACTCCTTATATTTCAATTTTCATTTTATCTTCATAAGAAATAATCGCCGATTCCATTCATAAGAGACGAAGAACTATTTTAGTTAACTGCAATATTTATATAAAAAGATTTATTTCTATTTTCATGCCAGCCTTTTTTTTCTAATATATTACCCTTTGTAGACAAAATCTTGAGCTAAAGATGTAAAGATCTCTCCAACAAGCGAATCTTCGTCATATACGGACGAGCCTTTATTTTCTTCACGTTTTGCAAAAGGTATTTGTGCTATCACTTCTGTCTGCAGTTGTTCTGCTAACATTTCGCCTCCGCCTTTGCCAAAGAGATAGTTTCTTGAGCCATCTTGTTCTTCATAATATGCCATATTTTCAACGATACCTAAAATATCGTGTTTTGTATGCTTTGCCATTACCCCTACTCTAGACGCGACAAATGAAGCTACATTATGAGGCGTGGTAACGATAATTTCCTTCGCTTGTGGAATCATCGCAGCGACATCAATCGCAACATCTCCTGTTCCAGGTGGTAAATCAAGAAGAAGATAATCTAATTCTCCCCAGTGAGTGTTAACGAGAAAATTTTGAATCCATTTGTTTAACATTGGTCCTCGCCACATAACTGGGTTATTACCTTCTGTAAAAAATCCCATTGACATAATTTTAACACCGTGACTAACGACCGGAATTGCTGTCTGATCAATCATTGTTGGCTT
This sequence comes from Bacillus sp. DX4.1, assembly GCF_030348195.1. Taxonomy (NCBI): domain Bacteria; kingdom Bacillati; phylum Bacillota; class Bacilli; order Caryophanales; family Bacillaceae; genus Bacillus; species Bacillus sp. DX4.1. Next base: position 3,306,593 of record NZ_JAUCFT010000008.1, read on the forward strand.
TTGATTCGTTTCCATCATAGCAGGGATACTAAATCCATATATATCTGCATCTAAAATCCCAACTTTTTTCCCCATACGAGCTAAAGCAGTAGCAAGGTTAATCGTCACAGTTGATTTTCCGACTCCTCCTTTTCCGCTTGTCACAGTAATAAAACGTACACCTGAATCAGGTCGGAGCATACTAGGCATACCGGTTTCTGTTCTAGCATTTTTCTTTAAAGTTTCTGTTAATGCCGCTCGTTCTTCCGGTGTCATAGAACCGAATGTTAAAGATACATTAGAAGCTCCAATGTTTCGGAGAGAGTCTTCAATATCTTGTTGAATTTTCGCCTTTAACGGACAACCTTGAATAGTTAAAATGACTCCAAGTTGAACCTGTGTACCATCAATTTGAATATTTCTTACCATGTTTAATTCCACAATACTTTTGTGCAACTCTGGATCTTCTACATGGCTTAAAGCGTTCATAATTTTTTCATGAGTAATCATAAAACTCATTCCTTTCCGTCTTCTTAATTTGTATACAAAAAACACCATGTGTAATGAAACCTAATACAATAGGCTTCATTACTCATAGTGGAATAGATTACTAGCAATACTTACTAATATACCAATCCAACCATTTATAACATACGTAAAACGATAACAATCCATTATTACCATTCCATCCATTCTCATCATTTCAACTTATGAAAAAAATCTCCGCTTTTACCACCCGTTTTTTGAACCAAATATGTTTCTTTAATGACCATTGTTTTATCAACAGCTTTACACATATCATAAAAAGTAAGGGCGGCGATTGATACGGCAGTTAACGCCTCCATTTCTACCCCTGTTTTACCACTACATTTTACTGTAGCTCGTATAATTAAATCATATCCATCTAGTCTCTTTTCATAATTGAACGTAAAGTCTGTTCCTTGTATTAATATAGGGTGACACATAGGGATTACATCTGCTGTTTTTTTAGCACCGATAATTCCAGCTACTTGTGCTACTTGAAGTGGATCACCTTTTTTCAGCCCTCCACTTTGAATCGCTTGAAATAATTCATTAGATAAAGAAATTGTACTTTGTGCAACAGCTGTACGTGTTGAAATATCCTTTTGAGAGATATCAACCATTTTGGCTCTTCCCTCTTCGTTCCAGTGCGAGAAATCACTCATAATTATCCTCCTTAATGTGTGAAAGGTGCTGTATTCAAGGTGAAAATAGAATAGAAAGAATTATCCTCCGCTTACAGGTGGGATAAACGCAACGGTATCTCCGACTTTTACAATATCTTCGTCGATTGCGAATTCTTCGTTAATAGCTACCATAACTTTATCCAACGATTGTAAATGGTAATTATCTTTCAGCCATTCTTTTAATTGATGAACATTAATCCCTTGTCTTTCTATTATTACTAATTGATCTGAGCCGACTTCTTCTCGCAAATTTGCGAACAGTAAAATTGTAATCATCTTCTCATTCTTCCTTCTTTGGTTTTCCTTCTGAATACGGAGTATTTTCAAGCTGATCTCCAATCCACATCGTTCCATCTTCCCAAAATTCTTTTTTCCAAATTGGAACGATTTGCTTTATGCGTTCAATTGCGTATTCATTCGCTTCATAAGCTACTTTACGATGCGGTGACGATACTGCAATTACAACTGCAATATCCATTATTTCTAGTCGTCCCACTCGGTGTGTGATTGCTATTTTTGCATCCGGCCATTTTTTCTTAATTTCTTCTCCAATTTGAGTAAGCATTTTTACTGCCATCGGTTTATATGCTTCATACTCTAAATGCAAAGTTCTTTTTCCTTTTGTTAATTCTCTTACTGTTCCAATAAAGGTTGTAATCGCACCTGCTTCTCTTCTTGCTACCTTATTCGTTACTTCTTCGACTAAAATCGGAGTATCTACGATTTCAAATAGTACTTGTCCCATCAGAACCCCTCACTTTATAAGATGGAATAATATCGCTCCAAGGCCATTCACTACCTTCGTTATCTTCTAATAAGAGAACATCTACAAACATCTCTTTTTTATATCCTCTCGTACCGCCTGGTAGTACGATAAAAGCGTTTGATTCTGCTAATGAAGAAACTGAACTAGATTTATCAAATCCTGATGGATAGACGATTAGTTGTCCTTCGTTATATTTAAGCTTCGCTCGTACAAATCTTGTAAATGGATTAGGTTTTAGAAAATCTTCTCCTAATAATGCTTTTTCTCGCTTTAAATGTGCTTTTTCACTAAACATATAAGTACGAATGCTAGGTTTTACGAATAATTCAAAGCCTACGTAACAAGCAGAAGGATTACCTGATAATCCAAATAAGAGTTTTTTATTTAATTGTGCTACAGTCGTGACGCTGCCCGGCCGCATTGCAACTTTGTTGAAAAGAACCGATGCCCCTAATTTTTTGTATATAGCTGGCAAATAATCGTAATCTCCTACTGAAACACCACCGGTTGTAATTAACATATCAACTTGGGTTAACGCTTCTTTTACAACTGTAAAGCACGTATTCAAATCGTCACTAAACTTCCCAAAGTACTTTACTCTTCCACCCGCTCTTCGAATTTGGGACAATATCATATACGTATTACTATTCCGAATTTTCCCGGGTTGTAGTGATTCATTGACATCAAGAAGCTCACTCCCAGTCGCTAACACTCCAATTACAGGCTTTTTGACAACTGGCACTTCGCTGTAACCAAATGTAGCAAGGAGAGCTGAAATACCCGGATTAATGTAACAACCTCTCTTCGCAAGAATCTTCCCTTTACGTGCATCTTCACCTTGAAAGGAAATATTGTCCCCTTTTTTGAATAAGCGTTTCACTTCCATATAGGTTTTGCCGACATCTTCATATTGATGAGTCAGTTCTAGCATTACAACTGCGTTACATCCTTTCGGAATTTGCGCCCCCGTCATGATTCGAACTGCTTGAAATGGACCTACCTCTTGAGGAAATATGGAGCCTGCCCCAATTTCGCCAATTACTTCAAATAAAGTTGGATTCTCATAACTTGCCGAGGCAGTATCTTCTGCCCTAATAGCAAACCCATCATATGGTGAGCGATCGAAGGAAGGAACATCGTGATCAGCTACTAAATCCTCTGCTAATGTACGTCCGTAAGCTAATTCAAGTGGCAGTAGTTCTTTTAAACCACGATTGGCAAATTCCATTACTTTACGGACGGCCTCTTCAACTGCAATCGGCACTCTTCTTTCCATCATTACCAACCCTTTCTATTATCCTAATAAACGATAGTATATCTGTTTCGCTTTTTGAACTTCATTTGTCCCGTGAATAAATACACGACCATCTTGAAAAATGACCATGCGATAATCATCTAGTTGGCAAGATAGCAAATACGGGTTTCGATCTACTTTCCCGTGTTTTTTTAGCATTTTTTCTAAATCGTCAAAGTTGTACTGACTATTATGCGCCGTTCTAATTTGAACTGTATTTCTTCCGCATAAAACAACTGTCTTCGTTTGATTTTCATAAGATAAATAAGGATAAGTTCTATGTGTTCCGCACGAAGGACAATTGTCCGTTTTTATTTTTCCTAGTTTGATAGAATGATGATGATTACTCCATATATCAAACATTAAAAAAGTTTTTCTAATTGCTGAGAAATCTTCCACTAAAATTTTGAACGCTTCTGCCACTTGATATGCTGCGACCATTTGGACAGCTGGGCTAATAATTCCAACTGTGTCACACGTTGCTCCTGTAACGGGAACACTTTTAAGTACACAATGTAAACACGGTGTTTTCTTTGGAATAATGGTATAGCTCATACCATATCCCCCGACACAAGAACCGTAAATCCAAGGAATATCATATTTTTGTGATAGATCATTGATCACAAATCGAATATCAAAATTATCTGCTGCATCAATAATTACATCGACATCGTCTAATAAAGCTTCCATATTTTCTACTCTGGCATCCATCACGAGAGCATGAATCTGTACTTCTGAATTGATTTGTTTTAAACGCTTCTGTGCTGCAATTGCTTTTGGTAATTTTTCTATCGCATCTTGTTCAGCGTAAAGTTGTTGCCGCTGTAAATTACTCCATTCTACATAATCACGATCAATAACCGTTAACTTTCCGATACCTGCACGTACAAACGCTTCTGCACTCGCACTTCCTAATGCACCTGCTCCCACAATCAACACATGCTTATTTCTAATCTTCTCTTGTCCTTTACTCCCAATAGGAGTGAACAACTGTTGACGTGAATACCGCTCTATCATTAGATAGCCTTCCTTTCATATAAATAATCATCGATTAATTAAAAAATCTGCTTCATATTCGGTTATTTTTTTAAAAAATCTTTCTCTAAAGCACCTTGTTTCTGATAACAAGAAAAATAAGCAAATCCAACAAATCCAGCTCCACCAATTACATTTCCGATAAAAACAGGAACAAAGTTCTTAGCAAGATCCATCCACGTAAGGTGACCAGCAAAAATAACTGCTGAAATTACAAACATATTTGCTACTACTTGCTGAAATCCAATTACTACAAATGCCATAATAGGAATCCAAATTCCAACAATCTTCCCAACCAAATCGTTCGTTCCATAAGCTAACCAAATTGCAAGGCAAACGAGCCAGTTACAACCGATTGCTAAAATTAAAGTTCTCCCAAACGATTCATGTAATTTCTCTTGGGCTATCGCTATTGTTTTATTTAAATATGCCCCCTCCGTCAACCCGCCAAGGTGACCGAAACAATAAGCTACGAAAAGTGCACCAACAAAGTTAGTTAAAGTGATCCAAACCCAATTATTTAACACATTTTTCAATGAAATTTTCCGTGCATACAATGCCATGGACAGCGACATCATGTTTCCCGTAATTAATTCTCCTCCTGCTAAGACAACAAGCATAAGCCCTATAGGAAAAACCGCTCCTCCTAAAAAATTCACTAAACTTCCCCATTGCTGAGGTACATTACCTAGAACGCGAATATTAAGCAAAAATCCTAACGAAATGAATGCTCCTCCTAAAAAGCCGAGAATAAGCATAGCGGATAGCGATTGCCTTACCTTTTGAACACCGGCTTCAATCACAAGCTCAGCGATTTTTTCCGGTTTATGAAATGCCATAACCAATTCCTCCATTTTTTCAATTAAAAAAGCAGCTTCAAAAAACCCTTAACATAGTAAGGTTTTTTGAATGCTGCTTAATCTCCCTGCATTTCTCTTACAGGGATATCAATCATCACTTTTACTATAAAATAGAAAATCTGCAAAACTTGCAAACTTTCCACTTCGCGCTATTTGCTGTAACAAAAAGAAGCTACGAACAGCCTTCTTTCATAATGTTTTGAATGTTACCCTAACATATCCTTTATTTCTCAACCACCAATATGCGACATTTCAATTTTTGGCAATGTTTTTTTATTTGTATTGCTAAGCCGTTCATCTGAATAGCGATCTGAACGATTATTCCAAATATCACAAATAGCATCGGTAATCTCCTCATCGGTATAGCCAGAACGAAGTAATTCTCTAAAATCATTTCCTTTAGAAGCAAACAAACAAGTATATAATTTTCCTTCTGCGGAAATACGAGCTCTTGTACATGATGAACAAAAAGAATCTGTTACAGATGAAATAATTCCTATTTCCTCATCACTACCAATATAACGATAGCGAGTAGCAACTTCACCAGGATAGTTTGCTTCAATTCGTTCCAGCGGCATAACTTTATTAATCATCTCTAATATCTCTTGTTTAGAGACTACCTCTCCTAATTCCCAGCCGTTAAAATTCCCAACATCCATATATTCAATAAACCGAAGAATATGCTTATTCTCTTTAAAGTATTGCGCCATCTGAACGATGTCCTGTTCATTTTTTCCTTTTTGAACAACCATGTTCATTTTAATTTTCATCCCGACTTCCGCTGCAGCCTGTATTCCTCCAAGAACCGTTTTCACTTTACTTCTATTCCCATTTAAATAAGCAAAACGCTCTTCGTCCAAAGAATCCAAACTAACTGTCACACGTGATAAACCCGCCTTATATAAATCAGGAGCAAATTTCTTAAGTAAAGATCCATTTGTAGTCAAACCGATATCCTCTACTCCATCAATTTTGTTAAGTCGCTGGATTAGTTCAGGAAGATTTTTCCGAAGTAAAGGCTCTCCCCCAGTAATACGCAACTTTCTTACACCTAAAGAAACAAAAATACGTGTCACCCTTTCAATTTCATCAAAAGATAAAATTTTATCATTAGACAAAAAAGAATAATCTGGACCAAATATTTCCTCCGGCATACAATATCGACAGCGAAAATTACAGCGATCGGTAACAGAAATACGTAAATCCTTTAAAGGACGGTGCAATTTGTCTAATGTGACAGATTTCATGTTTATTGCCTCGCTTTTACATATTTTATAATTCCGTACAAGTTTTATTCTCTAGCCAGTTTGCATTTATTTCATATTTACAACCCGCTCTGGATGAGTATATACATTTAAAGATTGATTACGAATAAAACCTATTGTAGTAATTCCTAACTGTTCTGCTAGCTCTAGTGCTAACTCAGTTGGAGCGGATTTTGACAATATTACTTCACAACCAATTTTTGCAACTTTTAACAAGATTTCAGAAGATATACGGCCACTAAAAACAATAATTTTATCACCAATAGAAATATTATTTTTTAAACAATAGCCGTAAATTTTATCTAAAGCATTATGTCTTCCTATATCCATTCGGCTTAAAACAATCCCATTCATATCGCATAAAGCTGCATTATGAACCCCGCCTGTATGCTGAAAAGTAGCCGCAGATTGCTGCATATCATTCATTAATCGAAAACAATCCTGAGCAGAGATCTTTACGCGAATATCATTCATCTTCTTCGCAGTCAGCGCATCGTTTGCGAAAACAAATCCTTGTCTACTCATTCCACAGCATGAAGTAATATAACGCTTATTTTGGATGTCACAATAATAAGGATTGATTTTTGTCGTTTTTACATGTACATAACCTTCTTTATCCTGTACCCATATTTCATCAATGTCTTCATACTTTCGGATAATACCTTCAGATGCTAAAAAGCCTATTACCATATCTTCAATATACTCTGGAGTACTAACCATTGTAACAAGTTCCTGTCCGTTAATTTTAATCGTAACTGGAAACTCTGTTACAATGCTGTCCTCTATATGCTTAATTTGACCATTCTCATACCGGAAAATTTCCCGTTCCACCTGTATCGATTTCACGATCAATATCCTTCTCTCACGTTATATTTTTATCAAAGACAAATACTGAAACTGCAATATCTTCGTCTACTTTCATATCCGAAAACAGATGAACTAATTTGGCCCCAACAAGGTCCTCCAAATGTTCACGAGAATTAACAGCATAAACTTCCTGAATCATTTTCGTTCTAGCCATATGAACCATTTCCGCGCCATCCAAAGTTCCCGAAATGAATTTCTCAGTAGGTGTCAAATTCCCATAAAGTGTGGCAATAGCCATATTTTCAGCAAATACAGTATGAATTCGTTCCGGCCCTTTTCCGAACAAATCTTTTCGAAGCTTTCGTATCATATCATTAAATTCATGTACCATTTTTGACATACTTGCATTCCTCTCCGGTTCATTAATAATACTTTTCAAATACTACTTCATCATAAATATTTTAACAAAATGACCTTTTCCTCTGAATTATTCATTCAAATAATTAGACGAAAAGGCTCATTTTTTAGAATTATTTCAAACATACATAAAACCTATGAAATAATATTATTGTTGCTTACCTATTCGTCTTTTAACCCCTTACCTATACCTTTTAAGAAATGAAGACCGAATCCGATAGCACGGTTAATATCTGGATCCTTAAGCACTTTCATAAGGTCCAGTATTCCTACTTTTTTATTACTTTGCAGATGCTTGCTTCCTTCATCCATACCTGTCAATACACTACTTACAAGTTTTTTAGTAAGTTCCGGATCAAGTTCTGTTAAAGCTCCTGCGGCGCCCATCATATTATTAATCAAATTCGTGACTGGTTCACGAGTGACTTGTCCTAGAACAATTTTTGTGATTGGTTCTTTCGCTTTAAGCATAGAACTTGCAGCTTCCAGCATCCCAATGTCATTCAGTTCACCTACAATATTAAACATTTGATTTAAAGCTTCTTCATTATCAGCTAGAAGTGCTTTTAAATCTTCTAACTTTTGTTGTCGTTGTTCTTCCTCAGTTGGCTCATCCTTTTGGATAGCTTTAATAGGTGCTGCCATATTCTTTTCTCCTCCCTAGTTATCCGTTAAGTGTACGTATCCTGGACGAGCCCACTTACGATTTACCTCAATCCCATTTTGAGGGTGACGCTTTTTATTACGAGGATTCGCTTTTGGCATCGGATTTTCACCTTCTACTTGTAACACTTCCATACGAACTTTCGTTTGTTTATATGCAGGCGTATTCGTACGTTGATCGACCGCAGGGCCCGTTAGGAAATTAATCGCCGATTCTTTATCAGTCGAGTTCATCGGTAAATAAAGCTCATTTGCTTTTACACGATCCGTTACAAGTGCACGTAATTTAAGTGCTCCAAAAGGAGAAACAAGACGTACTAACGAACCCGTTTTAATTCCACGTTCTTGTGCAAGTTCTGGAGAAACTTCAACGAAAACACCAGGCACTTTAGCTTGAATACCATTTGATTTATTTGTCATGTTACCTTCATGGAAATGTTCAAGCATACGACCATTATTAATATGAAGATCGTATTCCGCTGGGAATTCAGCAGGACGTACCCAGTCAGCTATCGCGAAACGAGCTTTTTTGTCTGGGAAGTTAAATCCATCTTGGAAAAGAAGCGGTGTATTCGTTCCTTCAAAGCTTCCCCAATGGAAACTGTTCCAGCCTTCAAGCACTTCATAGTTTGCTTTTGCGAAAAGTGGCGATAAACTTGCCATTTCAGCAAAGATTTCACTTGGATGGCTATAGTTCCAGTTTGCGCCTAATTTATTTGCAATCGCTTGTACGATCCACCAGTCTGGTTTCGCATCTTCCAGCGTAGGAAGTACTTGATATAGTCTTTGTACACGACGCTCTGTATTTGTAAAAGTACCTTCTTTTTCAAGAGATGGTGCTGCTGGTAATACTACATCGGCGTATTGAGCAGTTTTAGAAAGGAAAACATCTTGAACGACAAAGAAATCAAGGCTTGATAGAACTTCATGTACATGATTTGCGTTAGAGTCTACAAGGGCCATATCCTCGCCAACAAGATACATAGCTTTCATTTTCCCTTCTTCAATTGCGTGAAGCATTTGAATGTTGTTGAGACCTGGTTTGTTATCAATTTTTACCCCATAAGCTATTTCAAATTTTGCACGTTCTACATCGTCGGTAACGTGCTGATACCCTGGAAGCCATCCTGGGAGAGTTCCCATATCACAAGCACCTTGTACGTTGTTATGACCTCGAAGCGGATACGCACCAGCACCTGGACGACGATAATTTCCTGTTGCAAGAAGTAAGTTTGAAATCGCAGCCGAAGTATCTGAACCACCCGTATTTTGAGTTACACCCATTCCCCAAAGAATACAAGTACCATCTGCATCACGAATCATTTCTGCCATTTGAACGAGAGTTTCTTTTGAAATGCCTGTAATCTTCTCTGCATATTCAAGTGTATATTCTGCCAGACTATCTTTGAAATCTTCAAAGAAGTTTACATTCTCGTCGATGAACTGTTGATCATGCCAGCCTTGATCAATCATATATTTGGTAACAGCCATTAACCATACTTGGTCTGTTCCTTGCTTTGGACTAATAAAGATATTTGAACGCTCTGCCATTTCGGTTTTACGAAGATCTGCAACAATTAGTTTTTGACCGTGAAGTTTATGCGCACGTTTCACACGAGTAGCTAACACCGGATGGCCTTCTGTTGGATTTGAGCCCACGATAATAACAAGGCCTGCTTGTGCAATATCTTTAATTGTTCCTGCATCTCCGCCCATACCAATTGTACGGAACAATCCATCTGTTGCTGGTGATTGACAATAACGAGAGCAGTTATCAACGTTGTTCGTTTCGAACACTTGTCGAGCTAATTTTTGAATGACATAATTGTCTTCATTCGTAATTTTAGAAGAAGAGATAAAACCTACAGAACCTTTACCATATTGTTGTTTAATGGAGCCTAATTTATTTGAAACTAAATCCAGCGCTTCTTCCCAAGTTGATTCAACAAATGTTCCATTTTTACGAATTAAAGGCTTAGTGAGGCGTTCTTCAGAATTTACGAAATCCCAACCAAATTTTCCTTTTACGCAAGTAGAAATTGCGTTAACCGGCGCCTCAGAAGTTGGTTGTACTTTAAGAATTTTACGTCCTTTCGTCCACACTTCAAATGAGCACCCTACACCACAGAACGTACATACCGTTTTCGTCTTCTTCGTACGAGTTTCGCGCATCGCAGCTTCTACTTCTGACACAGCGAAAATACCGCTGTATCCGGGTTCAACTTCTTTTATAAGATCAACCATAGGCTCAAGAATGTCCGGCTTCAGCCCAGTCATAAATCCAGCTTCACCAAGCATAGATTTCTCCATTAAAGCATTACAAGGACAAATAGTTACACATTGACCGCAGCTTACACATGAAGAATCGTTAATAGCCGCTCCGTCGTCCCAAATAACACGAGGACGCTCTGCCTCCCAATCAATAGATAACGTTTCATTTACTTGCAAGTTTTGACAAACCTCTACACATTGACCGCACGCGATACACTGATTAGGGTCATAGCGATAAAATGGATGAGACATGTCAACCTCACTCACATCTACTTTTGGCTTGTAAGGATATTTTTGATGCTCAATTTCCATTAATTCTGCCGTATTATGCAATTTACAGTTCCCATTATTGTTGTCACAGACCGTACAGTAAAGTAAATGGTTTTCCAATAAGCGGTCCATCGCCTCCGTTTGTGCTGCCTTGGCACTAATAGAGGACAACTCAATATTCATACCGTTCGTCACTACCGTTGAGCAGGATCGCACAAGTTTTCCATCAACTTCTACAATACAAGTATCACATGTTTGAATAGGATCCACTTCAGGCACATAACAGATTTGTGGATGTTCAATCCCGTTCTGATTAATGATGCCCAAGATAGTTGAACCCGGCTTAGCACTATATTCTTTGCCGTCGATTGTAATATGAACCATGCTGTCGTTCATGGTCTTTCCCCCTTTTTGAGAATAAAAAAACTCCACCACGAAAATATACGCACCGAATTAATAGGTACGCTATCATCATGGTGGAGTAGTTCATTAGCACATCTTGCTAAAATACCAATCCATTTATTCATAAATAAAATGATAGATTCATAACAGGTCATATCACGATTCCATCTTTAACACTATAATTATATCGTTTAATCCAAAAATACACAATATAAAAATTATAAAAAAGGGCACAGCACTTATGAAGTGACCTTTTTGGATATATTTGCTTAATCACGCAGCCATGCATTGACAAGCATAATTGCACCGCATGCTGTTGAGCCTTTGGTTAATTAACTTTGCAGCCTCCATCCGTTTCAACATAGAAGTTCATGCTGTTTCTCAACAGTTAAGTGTTTGTGTCCGTATAATTATACTAACCCCAGATTAATTAAAGTAATTTAATACTTATTAAACATAAAGATTGAAACAACTAAAAAAGCATGACATTTCTCTGTCATGCTTTTATTATTTTTTACAGCAAAATTAGATTAATCTAAGTCCCTATCATTATCTTCGTTATTTGTTTGAAACGCTTCCCAACATCGATTTAAACAATAAAGAGGAAATTGATAAAGTCTTGCCGTGGTCAATGGATTTACCATCTAGTTGCAGAGTACCGAAAAAAAGTGAAGCAAACAAAAAATAACTCCAAAATCAACTTTTATTGTATATTTTGGAGTTACTTTACGTTTACTCTATGTTTGTTTCTAAAGTTAAATCTGTATAGGAATTATCCTCACCTATATTTAAGATTACTTCACATTGACGTAATCTCAATTCAAAGAGCGTTATAGAATCATGATAAACTTCAGGATTTGATTTCATTTTATGCAGTGTATCTTGTTTTTCTTGTATTTCTAAATGAGTGTTTTCTACAGCTTGTTCCAACGCGCCAAATGGATTTCTAAAGAACATATTAATATCCCGCTCTTGTGCGTGTTCAAATAGCTCAAATTGCAAGAAAAATTTGTTCATAATAGAAGCCGTTACATCGGTATAATCTTCATTTTCTAAATACTGTTTGTATTTGTTATATAGCATAGCTTTATTTTTAGGAAGAACTCCAAATAATTTACCGGCACTTTTCAGTAAAAATTGTGCTGGTGTAAATCGGCGTAAGATATTTACTTCTTCCATTTGTATTCTAGTTGTCATTCTATCAGTATCTCTACGCCAGTCATCAAGCACTTTAAAGTCACATTCTAACTGTATTCGATTTTCTCCACATAAAGAATTAAGTCCTTCACTGATTTCTTCTAAGTACGATTGACTTTGAAGGAACTCGTTATTAGAAGTTGCAATCCAATTTTGCATAGAGCGAGCAAGATTAGGTAACACAGTTTGTTCTAGATATTTTTGAACTCTTTCGTTCATCGCTGTATTTAGTTCAATATCAATGTGCCCAAAATCGCTTTCTTCACTAATTAAATCAGAACAACTCTGCAATAGTTTCGGAATATGTTCTGTAAGATCATTAGTAATTTCGTTTTTCATTGTACGATATGATTCTGTAATTAAATGAATTTTTTCCTTCTCAAAAGCAGTAAGGTTATTAATAAAACCATTTAGTTTAACTAACATATCTTCATCCCAATTAATAGAATCCACTAGGTTATTTTCCATCTCGACGCGTTTATCCAAAAGATATGTAATTGTTTTTCGAATGAAAAACAATAGCTTTTCAGTACGTTCTGCATCGATATTTTTATGGTTAAAGTTAAAATGAATAAACTCAGTTAAATCGTTTAGTTGTTGACTATTTGTATATAACGAAGAGTAAGGGAAAATTCTCGCTTGCGGGAAATATGCGTTTATTCTCGCTTGCGTATCATGTATAACTCTTTTTGCTTCTGCTTCACTGTAAATGTTATCGATTTTATTTAATAAGAAATGAATTTGTAGATTTGGTGTATGTTCTTGAATACTTAATAGAATGTCACGTTCTTTGTCAGTAAAAGGTGAATCCGCATTCAATACGAATAATAATTCGTCTACAGAATTTAAATATTCGAATGTTCCATCTCTAGTGTCGTTGTTCCTATTAAAGCTAGGTGTAACAACGAATGTAAGTTTATTTTTACTTAAAAATCTGCATGGTAATTTAAATTCAACACATGCTCTATCTCTATATGTTTGGCGGTGTAGAGACATCATGTTATGGTAATCAGAGAAATTCTCAGTTGTTGTAATTGCTGAATCTGTTATAGCGTTAATTTCTGTATGAGCGTCATTTTTAAAGACAACTACATTTGAGATTGAGTTTTCTAATATATTTTCTCCTAGTATAGAGTTAATAAATGAAGCTTTTCCGTTTCCTGAAGTTCCAGTTACTAAAAGGCGATTTGTTCTTAAATCTGCAAGCTCGCCAACTAACCATCTAAATCGATGGCCCATTTCTAAATCATGTTTTTGTGCCCACTGTGTAATAGATTCAAAAAGATGTAAACTATACTCTAAGCCATTCACATGATTAACAGAATATGACAGTAGGTTTTCCGCATGTTTTATATTTGCTGAATCTATTTTGGAAGGGGAAATCTCATCCCATGCCAATACTGCTGCAGATGGAAATACAGAATGAGACGGATTGGCTACCTTCAACCAATTTGTTAAAAGATTTGGAATGATATCGTGTAATTGTCTTAGCATATATTGACCTTGAATTAATTCAAAGTACGTTTCTTCATAAAGAGAAGAAATTTTGTCCCATATATCGGACGAATGTATTTCGATATGTAAGAAAAACTCATTTATTGTTTTAAGCCATAATAAGTAATTTTGTTCATTTTTATAGCTGTGCCAAAGTGATGAAACAATTTGCGTAAATTGTACTTGATCTACATTATTTAATGTAACTAATACTTTATAAAAATAGTCTGGTGAAATATTTTTAGTAAATCCTTTATCGATATATTCTTTTAGAACCTCAAACCATGGAAAAGATTCTGTTCGAATTAACTCATTCACAGCAAGCTCTACTGCACTGTCAAAATCTTGCTGTTCTTCATAAAAGGAACGTGCAATTGTTGTGACGTTTGGATAATCGGGATTTAAAGAAACCGCTTCTTTAATAACAGCGAAAGCTGAATCAAGATTATTTTGCTCGATGTAAAGAGACAGTAATTGCAGTACAATTTCGGTCATAAGTATTTTGTTATCAGTAGTAATGGAGGTATAAACATTTTCAGCAACTGATAATTGGTTAAGTTCAAAGTAAGCATCCGCAATATTTTTTTGTGCCCATGGTGCCAATTCATTACTGACTTTCTCCCATTTAAAAATAGCTGATTCAAAATCTTGATGGTGATAATAAAATTCACCTTGTGCAAAACGAATATAAGATCCATCGGAAATCTCATTTTTTTGTTCGTTAAAATAAGCTTCTCCAAGTACTTGAAGAGGTGGATGTGTTTCATTCTCCATTAGGAATGTTTCATAATATATCTTTTTTATTAATTGTTTTTCTAATCTCATTTTTTCCCCCACTATATCTTGAAGAATACATTTTTCTCCATGTGTCAACACTTTTTTTGTATTTATGCTTTTTATTTTAACAAAGAATTTCTTTTGAAAAATTTCATTTTCCTTTCATTTTTTAAGTAAGATTGAATTTTAATGAGAAAAGTTTCAGTTTTTTTTCAATTTCCTTTCAGTTGTGAAACAGCATTAGATGTTCCTAATAACTTAATGCGAATATATTACGTTACAGGGAGTAGAAGGGAAGTTTGATATTCAAAATGATATGGGAGAGGTAAATGTATCCACGATTTCAGAGTTAAGAGGGAAAAGTCAAATAAAAACCGAATCATCTAATATAAATATAGGCTTTAAGAAAGAGCCGAGAAATTTAGGTGTTGATTTGTCAACACGTGCGGGGCAAATCAACAATGATTTTTCACTTTCTTACAAACTAGTATTTTGATTCATTTCTGTATTTACAATTATATAAATTAACTTACAGTCATATTCAAAAAATGGTATTACGCTCACGACTAAACATCGTTGGTCTAATTAGATTTCCCTATTCTTATTTTTCTAATTTAGTAATATAAAGATTTAGACTGATGACTAAGTTTCATTTCGTTAAGAAAGTATTTATTAAAATAAAGTATTAGACTAAGTAGTAGATATGCGATTTTCATACGAGAAATAAGACTAATTCTGAGAAAGCATACCTTTACGAATAAAAAAAGATTCTATCAAGTCCTCAATTAAAAAAAGATAGTGTTGCTTTGAAATAAAGTTTGATCAAAAACACCTCACAAACCCGTATTTTACGGTAAATAAGAAGAATCCATTTTGAAAAAAAGATTGATCAAAATGGATTCGTATCTAGCAAATTTAAGTTTCAGTTTTATAAAAAAGTTTGATTAAAACTCACTTAGGATTCTTTAATCGAAAAGGAATAAAACGGTGCAACTTTTTTGTAAACGGTATAACTTTCTTTAAAACGGTACCTCTTTTTTATATAACCACATTTCGTACATTATTATTTTTTCAGTATATTAACGTAAAAACTCATTAATTCAGTGGTATTTTTCATTCTTTATACTAACTTTAAACATTACAAACAATTTTCATTACCCAGTAGTGGACTTTTTTCCCTTTGGACAATATCTTGCATATTGCTGAAACTAGCAATACTAACAAACAAATGAAAAAGAAGCGATTTATTTTATCGCTTCTTTTTCATTACATAATATTTTATCAAAATAGCAACTAACAAAACCTATTTTTTTATGTTCATTCTACTTTTCCTACTCATTTTCATTTCAGTAGTGATAATTTTTCCTCGAGTCTAATTAATTTTTCCCCAGTCTAATTAATTTCCCCCCAACACACCAACTTTACATCACCCGCTTAAACATCTTCTCCAGTTCATAAGTCGAATGATGCACAACAATTGGTCTACCATGCGGGCATGTATACGGATTTGTTGTTGTCCGGAGTTCTTCTAGTAAGGCAAAGATTTGATCGTTCGTTAAATATTGATTGGCTTTGATCGATGCTTTACAGCTCATCATAATAGCTGCTTCTTCACGCAGTTTTTTGATATCGACTTTTTTCAACTTCACTACTTGTTGCATCATGTCATCAATGATTTCCGTTTCTTGTCCTTTTGGAAACCATGTTGGATGTGAGCGGACAATGAACGATTGATGCCCGAATTGTTCCAGGAATAAGCCTACTTTTTTTAGTTCTTCCAATTGCTCTTCTACTCGTAAAAATTCATTGAGAGATAAATCAATTCGGTACGGCACAAGTAATTCCTGAACTTCTGGTGCTACCCGCCCTACTTTGTCACGGAAGTATTCATAGTTGATACGCTCTTGCGCTGCATGTTGGTCAATCATATATAAGCCTTTGTCATTTTGAGCAAAAATGTATGTTCCGTGCATTTGTCCAATTGGATAAAGCGGCGGTAAATCGTTCCCGTTCATTTCGATTTCTTGGATTTCTTCCAATTCTTCTAATTCAAAGTCTTCCTCGCTGCTTTCCCACTCATTCTCTTCTTGGGCAGATTCTTCAATTATTGGCTTAGATGGCTGCCAACTGTTTTCTTCTTTTATAAGAGACTGCGGTGGCTCCCACTCCTGTTTTGGTTGCCTCCACAGGGGTGGTTGTTGCTTCGGCTGTTCCTCTTGTTTCTCATCCATTCCGGTTGGCAAAATAATATTTGGCATCGGTGGTTCTTTCGGTTTTGCATGCTCGAACTGAAACTGCTCTTGCACGCTCTCATCTTTTTCTTTTTTCTTCGTTGTGACTCCGGCATCCGGAATCAGCTGAATTTTTTTAAATGCATCCTGCAGTGTTTTTTCAATAAGCTGCAATAGCTCTTGTTCTTTACTGAAGCGCACCTCTAATTTCGCTGGATGAACGTTCACATCAACTAGCATTGGATCCATTTCAATCGATAAGAAACCAATTGGGTAACGTCCAACCGGAAGTAATGTATGATAACCTTGCTGCACAGCTTTCATTAATACATAGTTTCGAACGTAACGGCCATTTACAATCGTTGACATATAGTTGCGAGATGCACGCGTTACTTCAGGCAACGTCACATAACCACGAATCGTAAAGTCTAACGATTCCACCTCAATTGGGATTAGCTTTTTCGCAACTTGAATGCTATAAATCGCTGCAAGTACTTGTCTCACATCACCATTTCCTGATGTATGGAGCAGTTTTTTCTCATTATGAAACAAGCGAAGCGATACTTCTGGGTGTGACAGTGCAATGCGGTACACAATATCTGTAATATTTCCAAGCTCTGTATGAATTGTTTTCATATATTTCAAACGTGCTGGTGTGTTAAAAAATAAGTTTTGAACCGTAATATCTGTTCCTTTACGGCTCGCTGTTTTTTCTTGTTTGATAATGTCGCCACCTTTAATGACAAGGTGCGTACCTGGTGCATCCCCGGTGCTCGTAATGAGCTCTAATTCACTGACAGACGCAATACTTGGCAGCGCTTCTCCGCGAAAGCCGAGCGTCCGAATTCGGAATAAATCATTTTCATCTTTAATTTTGCTTGTAGCATGTCGTTCAAAAGCAACAATGCAGTCTTCTTCAGCAATGCCATCTCCATTATCGATAATGCGAATTTTAGATAATCCAGCTTCCTCTAAGTGGATTTCAATAGATGTACTATTCGCATCGATGGAATTTTCGACAAGTTCTTTTACAACTGAGGCAGGGCGTTCAACTACTTCCCCTGCCGCAATTAAGTTAGAGAGTTGGTCATCGAGTTTGCGAATTTTCCCCATCTACTTACTCATCCTTTCTTTAACTTTTTCTGTAAGCGGTACAATTCATTTAACGCTTCTAGTGGTGTCATATCAAGTAAATCAATTTTTTTAATTTGCGTTAATACAGCTGTTTCCTTTTGGTCAAGCATCGGCTTTTCTTCTTTCTTCGCAGTTTGTTCCGCGGTAAAGAATGATAGCTGTGATTCTTCTGCTTCCTCTTGATCTTTTGTCAGCGTCTCTACCTCTTCTTTTATGACTACTGTTTCTTGCACTGTTTCTTTTGGAACTTTTGTTTCCACTCGCTTCGGAAGCGTAACTTCCTCTTGCCCTTCAAGCTGGGCTAATACTTCTTTTGCACGAGCGATTAAGCTATCTGGAAGCTCTGCAAGCTGTGCAACGTGAATACCATAACTTTTATCTGCAGCTCCATCTTGAATCTTATGCAAGAAGACAACCTTACCATTTTCTTCAATAGCTGAAACATGTACATTTTTAAGCTGCTCTAAACTTTCTTCTAGCACTGTTAATTCATGATAATGCGTTGAAAATAATGTTTTCGCCCCGATTTGATCATGAATATGCTCGATAATTGCTTGCGCTAGCGCCATACCATCATACGTAGATGTACCGCGGCCAATTTCATCAAATAAAATTAAACTTCTTTCTGATGCATTCGCAATTGCGTTTTTTGCTTCTAACATTTCGACCATAAATGTACTTTGCCCGGAAATTAAATCATCCGCTGCTCCAATTCTCGTGAAAATTTGGTCAAAAACAGGCAGCACAGCTTCTGTTGCTGGTACAAAGCAACCAATTTGTGACATCACGGTAACAAGTGCTAATTGGCGCATATACGTACTTTTACCGGACATATTTGGACCAGTAATTAAAAAGACATCCATATTTTCAGGCATAACACAATCGTTTGGAACGTAAAGCTTTCCATTTAATACTTTTTCAACGACAGGATGACGACCATCTTTTATAAAGATTTCTCGTTTATTTGTTAACGTTGGTTTTACAAATTGCTCTTCTTCACTAACTGTCGCAAAGCTTTGAAGTACATCTAGTTCACTAATAACTTTCGCTAATTGCTGCAATTTCGGAATAAACACTTTCACTTCTTCACGAAGAGCAGTAAATAGATCGTATTCTAGCTGAACAATTTTTTCTTCTGCTTCTAAAATCATCGTTTCTTTTTCTTTTAACTCATCCGTAATATAGCGTTCTGCATTTGCAAGCGTTTGTTTTCGTTCATAACGACCTTCTGGAAGTGATGCAAGGTTTGCTTTTGTCACCTCGATATAGTATCCAAAAATACGATTGTAACCAATTTTCAGAGACTTAACCCCTGTTATATCACGCTCGCGCTTTTCAAGCTCCGCAATCCAAGTTTTTCCGTTTTTACTTACATAACGATACTGGTCTAACTTATCATTATAGCCGTCTTTTATAATGTCACCATCTTTTATAGAAAGCGGTGGATTTTCTTGAATACTTCTGTCTAGTAGTTCCGTTAAACTTTCACATGGATCAACACCTTGAATTAATTGGGATGCATATCCATTCTCTAAACGATCTACTGTCTCTAAAATAGCAGGCACTTGCAGTAATGAGCGCTTTAATTGTAATAAATCACGAGCATTCACACTGCCGTATGCAACTTTCCCTGCTAAACGTTCTAAGTCGTATACTTCTTTTAATTTTCCTTTTAAATCTTCACGTAAGAAATAATCATTCACAAACGTTTCAACCATTTCTAAACGCTCTTCAATTTTTTCTTTTTGTATGAGCGGACGTTCCATCCACTGCTTTAACATTCTTCCACCCATCGCTGTTTTTGTCTTATCTAACAGCCATAATAGAGAGCCTGTTTTTTCTTTTGTTCGAATGGTTTCTGTTAACTCCAAATTACGTTTAGAATGAACATCAATCTTCATAAATTGATTTGTATAATAAATATCGACTGGCTGCAGATGATCTAGCGAACGTTTTTGTGTTCGTAATACATAGTTAAATAAGCGCCCAACTGCTGCAACTAATTTCGTTTGCGTCACATTTTGAACAAGGTGTTCCAACCCTTCAGGAATTTTTGTTTCATCCTCATAGGAAATTGTCATTTTCAATGTTTCTGTCAGCTTATTTAGCTCATCTTTTGAAAACGTAGATGCCACGACAATTTCTTTTGAACCTGTCGCATATACTTCTAATAAAACATCTTCTACAGTACCAGTTAGCAATGTAACGGTATTTTGTCCTGTCGTTAAGTCATTGCAAGCCAGGGCATAGGAACCATCTTCAAAGCGTGTCAACGCCGCTAAGAAGTTATTCTCTTTTTCATCAATTGTACGCCCCTCCATCATCGTTCCAGGCGTAATTAATTGAACTACTTCACGGCGTACAACGCCTTTTGCTGTTTTCGGATCTTCTACTTGTTCACAAACCGCCACTTTATATCCTTTTTCAACGAGCTGTTCGATATAATTTTTAGCAGCGTGGTGCGGGACACCGCACATTGGAATACGGTCGCTGCTCCCCCCATCTCGGCTTGTTAACGTAATTTCAAGTTCATGAGCCGCTTTTACTGCATCCTCAAAGAACATTTCATAAAAATCACCTAAGCGAAAAAATAAAAAGGCATCTTGATAGTCTGCCTTGACTGTTAAATATTGTTGTATCATCGGGGTATACTGAGCCATTTGTTTCCTCCACATTTTATACATAATTAGCTATATATTATATGCCGTACTTCACGGACAATCATATCTCCACTGATAGGAGTCTCTCTTTATTATAACACGAAAAAATTCAATTGAGCATCTCTGACCCCATGTAAAAAAAGCTAGGAAGAATCTCCCTAGCTTTCTTTTATTCCTCTTCTGCGTCTACAATAAAGTTTGGATCTAAATCTTCAAATTCGTCATCATCCACTTCAAAATTTTCTTCCTCTTCCGGACAGCCATCAGGATTTACACTTACACAAATTTTTGTTTCTCCAACAACTTCTGTTACAAATTCACGCTCTACAGTTACAACTATTTTGTTACCATTTGGTGAAACAATTGCTTCTAAACAATTCGGATGCTGAATAACACGAGCAATAATTTCTAAATCGTCACCAGAAAAGTTTTTGTCACGATAGCCAATTTTCACCTCATCTGTGTAATTCACACGTTCTGTTACAACTTCTGTTTTGGTATTTTCATCAAATGAGTACCAAGTATTAATATCATAATATCCTTCAATTTCTACAGTTTTACCATTCTTTTTCGCCTCATATGCGTGATTAATTACCCAACATCCGAGAATACTTGTAGGTTCATGATTTGATTCGCATGTATGAGTGGTTTTCATATACTTTCGTCCTTTGCCCACAACGGCTTTCGTAATGATCTCTCTAAATTCGGACATTTGGAACCCTCCTCAATCAATATTCACTTAATCATATGCGTGACAAGAGCGGAATGTGTCATTCTTTTTTTGACAAAACAATATGTATCCTAAATAAAATAAAAAAGAGATGTCCATAAGACATCTCCTTTAACAGCCACAGTTCCCTTTTTTGCTCGCTACTTCAGCACCAGTTTCTCCTTTTAACACATCGCCACCCGTTGAAATTAATATTTCATCCGTTACGTTATTTGAAATGGTACTCGCTACAAGTTGCAGCAAATCATTTACATATGTTTGAGACGATTTAAACTCCTGCACAACCGGAATGCTATCCAGTTTATCTTGCAATGCATCAATTTCCGCTTCTACTTTTTTCAATGCTTCCCACTTACCATAATGCTGCAAATTAACTGCTTGTTTTTGCAGTGCTTTAATTTCATCAATCGCACGTTTTACATTTTCATTTTTATGAATTTGCGCCTCCGCACGTTTAAAAAAATCTACTTCTTCTGTTTCAGCAATCAATTTCGCTAATTCTTTTGCACGCTCTACAATTTCATCTTTTGAATAAGCTGCCATCTATTATTTCACCTCGATTGGCTCCTCAACCAATTCCCCGTTTAGAGACCAAGTATTTGCTTTTATCACTTTTACTTTTACAAGCTGACCAATTGTTGATTTTGGTGCTGCGAAGTTCACGAGCTTATTAGCACGTGTATAACCTGCCAGTACATCAGGATTGTTCTTACTTTCTCCATCAACAAGTACTTCAACAATTTGCCCTTCATATCGTTTATTCTTCTCTACAGAGAATTCATTTACTAATGTGTTCAAGCGTTGTAAACGCTCTTTTTTCACTTCCATTGGTACATTATCTTTCATTTTTGCAGCGGGTGTACCTTCACGCGGAGAATAAATAAATGTAAATGCACTATCAAAGCCTACTTCGCGATATAACGACATCGTTTCTTCAAATTGTTCGTCCGTTTCATTTGGGAAACCAACGATAATATCAGTTGTTAAAACAGCATTCGGAATCGCTATTTTAATTTTACGTACAAGTTCTAAATAATGCTCACGCGAATATTTACGCGCCATAATTTTCAACATATCTGTACTTCCAGATTGCACTGGTAAGTGAATGTGTTCAACTAAATTACCGCCTTCTCCAAGCACTTCAATCAAGCGGTCATCAAAATCACGTGGATGGCTTGTTGTAAAACGAATACGCGCTATATCAATCTTACGAAGTTCCTCCATCAGATCGCCTAAGCCATATTCTAAATCTTCAAAGTCTTTTCCGTATGCGTTTACGTTTTGACCAAGCAGCGTAATTTCCTTATAGCCATTTGCGGCTAAATGACGTACTTCGTTAATAATATCTTCTGGGCGACGGCTACGTTCTTTCCCACGTGTATAGGGTACGATGCAGTATGTACAGAACTTGTCGCACCCATACATAATATTTACCCATGCTTTAATATCACCACGGCGTACTTTTGGAAGGTTTTCAATTACATCCCCTTCTTTTGACCATACTTCAACAACTGTTGCTTTTGAGAACATGGCATCTTTTAAAATGTAAGGTAAGCGATGAATATTATGTGTACCAAATACCATATCTACATGCTGATTTTTTTGCATAATTTTGTTTACGACAGATTCCTCTTGAGACATACAACCACATACACCGATTAAAAGGTCAGGGTTTCTTTGTTTTAACGGTTTTAAATGCCCCAGTTCCCCGAACACTTTATTTTCAGCGTTTTCACGAATTGCACAAGTATTTAATAGGATCACATCTGCATCTTCTGTTGAGAATGTTGGTTCATATCCAAGTGCTGTAAAAATACCAGCCATTACTTCTGTATCATGCTCATTCATTTGACACCCATAAGTGCGAATATAAAATTTTCTTCCTATACCAAAGTTACGAAATTCTTCTGGTAAGCCAAAATCACGTTCAATTTTAACTTCTTCTTTCCCACGTTTTTTCGCATCTTTTAAGGAAGGTGGCTGATATACATTTTCAAAGTATTTGCTATAATCTTTTTCTTCTTTTTTCATAGAAGAATTGGCTTGTTGACTTGCTAATCGTTGTTGCTCGTTCATGAGTAATCTCCTTTCAACCCAAACTATACACAATCTTTTTAGCTCACTCTAATGGGCAATAAGACCCCATCTCAAAGGTTATGAAGCTAGTTGAGAGATAACTGTCCTAAGAGCCCAATTCACCGAGCTAACCATCCGTATGAGTGCAATTTCTTCCTACTGATGGACATTTCCCTTTATCCTTGTTGTTTTACCTTGTCTTTGTCAAAAACATATTGCTATACACATTATCATAGTATAAAGCGTTTAACAAAATTAAACAACAAAGAGGCACTTGTCCCATAACCGATTCCTACAGGGAACGAACACTGTCTCATGTTATAGCCGTTCATTAATTATTCTATCATTCCGAATTTTCTAAGTAAACAAACCCTTTGAAGATAAGGTGAAACTTTTCTCAATGAGGGTTTTACTGCCATATGAGATAAATGTGAATTTCTATTCATGGTTTTCAATCTTACTGATGGATATTGCAGTACACTATATTCTTAGAACAAATGCAAACAACATCCTACTATACTAAAAAAGGCTGCCAGTTGGCAGCCTTTTTTATTACATAAACTCAGCAACGAGTTCATCAAACATTTTTTGATCCATTTGTAAATCAGCTTGAACTAAAGGTTTTTCACTGTAGCCTTTTACAAGTTCTTGGTAAGAAGGCTGTTGTGCATTTTGATAAATTAAGCCCGTTACTAAACCTTTGTTTTCCATTAATGTTTGCATTGCAACCATACGGTTAGATGGGTCATACCCTTCTACTGTACTTAGTTTTGTTAAATTCTCTTTAAACCAATCGTACGTATTTACTTTATTGTAAGTTACACATGGGCTAAATACGTTAATTAAAGAGAAACCTTTATGTTGAATACCAGCTTCAATCAGCTGCGTTAACTCTTTTAAGTCGCTAGAGAAACTTTGTGCAACAAATGTTGCACCAGCAGTTAACGCCATTTCCATTACAGATAATGCTGGCTCAATTGAACCTTGTGGCGTACTTTTCGTTTTAAATCCAGCTTCACTACGTGGTGAAGTTTGGCCTTTTGTTAAACCGTAAATTTGGTTATCCATAACGATATACGTAATGTCAATGTTACGACGAATTGAGTGGATTGTATGTCCCATACCGATCGCAAAACCATCACCGTCACCACCAGATGCGATAACTGTTAAATCACGGTTTGCCATTTTCACACCCTGTGCAATTGGAAGTGCACGTCCATGAATACTATGAACACCGTACGAATTAATATAACCCGAAATACGACCAGAACATCCGATACCAGAAATAACCGCTAATTCATCTGGATTTAAGCCGACGTTAGCAGCCGCACGTTGAATTGCTGCTTGCACTGAGAAGTCACCGCAACCTGGACACCAATTTGGTTTTACACTGTTACGAAAGTCCTTAAATGTTGCCATTTAATACAACCCCTTTTTTGCATTCGTTGTAAATTTCTTTTGGTAAGAATGGATTTCCGTCGTATTTTAACAAACTAGAAATTTTCTCGCCAAAGCCAAGATTCATCTTCATAATATTAGTAAGCTGACCCGTTGCGTTATTTTCTACAACAACAACACGTTTTGCACTCTTCACAAGCGAAAGAATTTCATTTGTTGGGAATGGATGAATTAAACGAACGTGAGCGTGGTTTACTTTTAACCCTTCTTGCTCTAAGCGCTCCATCGCTTCTTCAATTGCACCGCGTGTAGAGTTAAAGCCTACTAGTAGTACATCAGCGTCATCATACTTGGCATTTTTATAAACAGGGGTATTAAACTTCAGATTTTCCATTTTACGGAAACGTTTGTCCATTTGTGATTTACGGTTCAGTGCGGATTCAGATGGTTTACCCGTTTCATCATGTTCTACACCTGTTACATGGTGAACACCATTTTTCATACCAGGTATAACGCGTGGTGAAACGCCGTCTTCTGTCACTTCGTAACGTTTGAAATATGCTTTATTTTCACGTTCTGGTAACTCTGCTTGTAAATCAAGCTTACCGCGGCGAATTTCTACTTTGTCTAATTTCAGTGGTTCTACTGTTTGCTTACCTAAAGAAAGCTGTAAATCTGTTAAGAAGATAACAGGAACTTGATATTCTTCTGCTAAGTTAAACGCTTCGACAATGTCATAGAACGCTTCTTCAACAGTACTTGGCGCCATTACGATTTTTGGAATTTCACCATGTGTACCGTAAATCATCGCCATTAAATCAGATTGCTCTTGTTTTGTTGGTAAACCTGTACTTGGACCACCACGTTGTGTATCAACAATAACAAGAGGTGTTTCTGTAATACCAGCTAAACCAATTGCCTCCATCATTAAAGATAGACCAGGACCTGCTGATGCTGTTAACGTACGTACACCAGCGTAGTTTGCACCAATTGCCATTGTACAAGCAGCAATTTCATCCTCTGTTTGAATAACTGTTCCGCCTACTTTTGGCAGCTTCTTAATTAAGTATTCCATAATTTCAGATGCAGGTGTAATTGGATATGCAGACATGAAGCGAGCACCACCAGCTACTGCCCCAAATGCAATTGCATCGTTACCAATCATAAACATACGTTTTTGACCATCTGCTTTTTCAAGCTGCATCATATTTACTTGCTCACCAAGTAATTCTTTCATATATTGAGAGCCGCGTTTAATTGCTTCCATATTCTTTTCAACAACTGCTTGACCTTTGCGGCCGAAAATTTCATCTACAACGTCTAAATAAACAGTTTCGTCTAATCCTAATACTGCACTAGATGCTCCAACAGCAACCATGTTTTTCATTAATGATGTACCAAGTTCAGAAGCGATATCTGTAAATGGAATTGCATATAGCGTCACATCTGTACTTTCTGGAATGCTTGGATTAAACTTTGCATCAGCAACGACAATTCCGCCCGGACGTAATTCGTGGAAGTTAAAGTCAATTGTTTCTTGGTCAAACGCAATTAAAATATCTAAGTCATCGGATATCGCGCGCACCTCTGTCGTACTTACGCGAATTTTATTATTTGTATGACCACCCTTAATCCGTGATGAAAAGTGGCGATAACCGTATAGATAATAACCTAATCGGTTTAATGCAATACAGAAGATTTCCCCTGTACTTTCAATTCCTTCACCTTGTTGTCCTCCAACTTTCCATGAAAGTTGACTAATCATCTCCTACACCCCTTTGGCTGCATTCATTGTAGTGTATTTTTTTACAGTATTAGTGTAGCACTTTTTATGCAAAGAAACTACAATGGACGCAAATTATACCTCTTCTGACTTCCCTGAATGTTTTGCATAATCTTAATTCGTCTACAATTCTAGCCTTACCACAGAAAAAATGCAATAAGTTGGCCTGATTTTATTTTAATTTTTTAATTTTTCTAACTTTTGTTTTTCGTTGGAAATACAGCACAAAATAAGCGACTAAAAAGGCATATGGTTGACAAAATTATCATATAAAAAGCGCTGAACATGAGTTTCACTATATCGCTTACTTAATTCATTGATTATATATTCATAATGATTGTATGTTTTCACACCTACAACCATCTCCGAAATACCATCAAAATCAGAACCGAATCCAACATTACGTTCTCCTCCAAGCGAGCAAATACGCTCGACATGCCGTAATATATCATCTATATAGGCTGGACTATGATTTGTTAAAAATTGTGGAACAAATGTCACACCAATTACACCATCTTTTTGAATGAGTGCCTTTACTTGCTCATCTTTTAGATTGCGTGGATGCCCACAAAGGTGATAACAATTTGAATGTGATGCAATCGGATATGTAGCGATTTCCATCACATCCCAAAATCCTTTTTCATTCAAATGAGATACATCCGTCCATAAACGACATGAGTTGAGCTCTGCTACGACTTCCTTACCAAAGGTAGTAAGTCCCGCGCCTCTTGTCTCCATTGCTCCATCAGCTACTAAATTCGCATGATTCCACGTTAATCCAACAGACCGGACCCCTAAACGATAGAGTGTACGTAATTTCATTGTTTCTTTTCCTATTGCTTCGCATCCTTCTAACGTTAAAACAGCACCAATTTCATTTTCACCTAATTGCTGTAAGTCTTTTTTTGTCTGTATCAATTTCATGTTAGGCAACGACAAAATTTGCTTATAAAATATATCTACCATGGCTAACGCAACTTCAAAACGCTGTTCATATGGTACTGTTTCGGGAACATATATTGCAAAGCATTGTATACTTCCTTTTCTTTGCTGTAATTGTTCAAAAGTAATATGTAAAGAAGGATCATTTTGAAAATCCTTCTTGCCATTCGCTTTCCATAGTTGCCATAACACATCACAATGCGCATCAAAAATTTTCAATTCCGCTCCCCCTTCTCCATAAAAACAACCTGTTTGCTTAAAGCAAACAGGTTGTTCGAACTTAACGAGGTTCTACAATTAATTTTATTGCTGTACGTTCTTCACCATCAATCATGATATCTGTAAAAGCTGGGATACAAATCAAGTCTAAACCACTAGGCGCTACAAACCCTCTTGCAATTGCTACTGCCTTCACCGCTTGATTTAATGCACCTGCGCCAATGGCTTGCATCTCTGCTGAGCCACGCTCGCGAATAACTCCAGCAAGTGCACCAGCTACAGAGTTAGGGACCGAAGTTGCTTTAACTTTTAATATTTCCATTGCTCGTTTCCTCCTCGTTTCTTTATAAAGTATTAGCGATTGATTTCACTTTTAACTTATATTCACGAGGAACAGCATGTATTCCTGCTAAATCTCTGTAATTTTTCTAAAAAATTAAAATATAATGTTTTTTCTAACTTTTATAAAATACTATTCAAAAAAAGGTTGATCATCATTAATTAAAATACGCTCGATTCTTTTTGCTTTTCCTGTATTCGGATCCACATCAATTAAAACCGCACTTAGCTGCGTTCTACCATTTGTCACTTCAAAACGTACAGGTAGATTCGTTAAAAATTTCTTCAGTACAGCTTCACGATCCATACCTAAAATACCATCGTATGGACCTGTCATACCTACATCTGTAATATACGCTGTCCCACTTGGTAAAATACGATTATCTGCTGTCGGAACATGCGTATGCGTTCCAACTACTGCCGTAGCACGACCGTCTACATACCAACCAAGCGCCTGTTTTTCACTCGTTGTCTCAGCGTGAAAATCAATAAAGATGATATTTGTACGTTTCTTCGCAATGTTAATTAATTCATCTACTTTTCGAAACGGACAATCAATTGGTGGTAAGAATGTACGTCCTTGTAAGTTAATAACCGCTACTTCTGTGCCATTACAATTCACAAAGATAAGTCCTTTTCCTGGCGTTCCTTCCGGAAAATTAGCGGGTCTTGCAAGATATTTTGCATTATCAATAAACTCAAAAACTTCACGATTATCCCAAGCGTGATTTCCAAGCGTCACAGCTTGTGCACCGCACTCTAAAAAGTTTCGGTAAATTTTTTCTGTAATACCACGTCCACCTGCAGCATTTTCTCCATTAATGATTGTTACAGTAGGCGTATACTTTTTCTTTAACGCCGGTACGTATTGTTGAATCATACTTCTTCCAGGAGATCCTACTACATCCCCAACAAATAAAATTCTCATATGTCTTACCCTCTCTATGTACTACTTATTTTATTCTTATCATACAAGTTCATCACGTATAAAGGAACAATATTGCTTGTGTATACAGTGCAACTTTTCTCAGTCAGAGATGAAAAAATTCTCACCACTAGAAGCTTCATTCTATGTTACCCAATCCCAACACAAAAAAATAAAGTGGCGTAACACCACTTTATTTCGCATATTCCACTGCACGAGTTTCACGAATAACCGTCACTTTAATATGTCCTGGATAATCCAATTCATTTTCAATGCGTTTTCGAATATCACGTGCTAAACGATGAGCTTCTAAATCATCGATTGTATCCGGTTTTACCAAGATGCGAACTTCACGTCCTGCTTGAATTGCAAAAGATTTTTCTACACCTTCATAGGATTCTGAAATCTCTTCTAACTTTTCAAGACGACGAATATAGTTTTCAAGAGTCTCACTTCGAGCTCCAGGTCTTGCAGCTGATAATGCATCCGCTGCTGCAACTAGAACTGCAATGATAGAAGTTGGTTCCGTATCACCATGGTGAGATGCAATACTGTTAATAACAACAGGATGCTCTTTATATTTCGTTGCAAGTTCAACACCAATTTCAACGTGACTTCCTTCTACTTCATGATCAATCGCTTTACCGATATCATGCAATAGACCTGCACGTCTTGCGAGTTTTTCGTCTTCGCCAAGTTCCGCTGCCATAAGTCCCGCTAAATACGCTACTTCCATAGAGTGTTTTAAAACGTTTTGACCATAACTTGTACGGAATTTCAAACGACCTAAAATCTTGATTAAATCTGGATGTAATCCGTGTACACCCACCTCGAAAGTCGTTTGCTCTCCTACTTCGCGAATATACTCGTCCACTTCACGTCTTGATTTTTCAACCATTTCTTCAATACGTGCTGGATGAATGCGTCCATCCTGAACGAGCTTATCAAGAGCAATACGAGCAGTTTCACGACGAATTGGATCGAATCCTGATAAAATTACCGCTTCTGGCGTATCATCAATAATAAGGTCAATACCAGTTAATGTTTCTAGCGTACGAATATTACGACCTTCACGTCCGATAATACGGCCTTTCATTTCGTCATTTGGAAGATTTACAACCGAAACGGTTGTTTCAGCAACATGATCAGCTGCACATCTTTGCATTGCAAGAGATAAAATCTCCTTCGCTTTCTTGTCTGCCTCTTCTTTCGCACGAACTTCAGTTTCTTTTACCATAACGGCAATTTCATGAGAAATTTCACTTTCGACTTTACCTAAAATGATTGCTTTAGCTTGTTCGCGTGTCAGACTAGAGATGCGCTCTAATTCTGTTTGTTGCTTTTGTACTAACTCTCCCACTTTGCTTTCCAACTCTTCAATCTGTTGTTGTCTCGCTACAAGAGATTCCTCTTTCTTTTCTAACATATGCTCGCGTTTATCGAGCGTCTCGTCTTTACGATCAAGGTTCTCTTCTTTTTGCATTAAACGATTTTCTTGCTTTTGCAATTCGCTTCTACGGTCACGAATTTCTAATTCAGCTTCTGTACGAAGTGTGTGAATTTCATCCTTTGCTTCTAAAAGCGCTTCCTTCTTTAGTGCTTCTGCTTCACGACCCGCTTCTTCTAAGATGCGTCTCGCTTCATTTGCTGCACCGTTAATCTTCGCTTCTGCAATAGACTTTCGAATAAAAAAGCCAACAACTGCACCGACTGTTGCAAGCAAAATGGAGATGAGTATCCAAACTGTGCTGCTCATGATTTCACCTCCCCTTGCTATGAATGAAAAAAGACTGTCGGCATGTACATTGATTTGCAACGTACAGCAAAGACCGTCGCCCCGCTTTTTTAAGGGACTTTCTTCATTTCACGATTAAAATGTCATATTATTATTTCGGAAAGATTCACAATCTACTCCGAATGTTACTTCTCTTCTAGAGAAGAGTGTATCGTATATAAGAAAAAATATACATTCTCATTGTATCTATCGCAATTTTCATTGTCAAGCGTTGTCTACTTTTACTTTCTTTACCTTTGTGAAGCGGAACTTTTCTTAAATAAGAATTTTCTTCCTTCTAATCCATCATTAAAAGAAAAATTCGGACTTTTTGAGGGATTTCCCTCCCATTTCGCCTTATTAATTCCTTATTTATTACCTCTGACACTCACCCTATATATTCCATGATAAAAAAAATAAAAGACACGAAATCGTGTCTTTTATTCATTAGAAAGATCGGTATCTTCTCCACTTTCAGAATTAGATCCTTCACCAATACCATGATGCTCACGAATAAAGAATGCAATTTCATCTGTTAGCTCTGGATTTTCTTTTAAAAATTGCTTTGAATTTTCACGACCTTGCCCTAAGCGCTCCTCATTATAGGAATACCATGCTCCACTCTTTTGGACAATATCAAGTTCAGAAGCCATATCTAAAATCTCACCTTGTCTTGAAATCCCTTCTCCGTACATAATATCAACTTCTGCTACACGGAAAGGAGGTGCCACTTTATTTTTCACTACTTTTATTTTTGTTTTATTACCAACAATGTCGTTACCTTGTTTTAACTGCTCAGCACGACGCACTTCAAGACGCACTGTTGAATAGAATTTCAACGCACGACCACCTGGAGTTGTTTCTGGCATTTGCTATAGATTTTCCATTTCTATAGTGTGGACTATCTCTTCATCTCTTTACAGAGAGCCTTGCACTTCCAGCAGGAGCCTATCTTCTGCCGTACCCTACTCAGTTAACTTTAAAAGTCCTTTTCGGTAGTCTCTACACCTTCTTCATACAAGGTATGAAGCTTGGCACGGTATTACCCTATATTTGGAGGGCTTCACCGTTAGCAGCTGTATCGCCACACCCCTAGGCAATAAGGTTCACAAGGTTTTTTAACATGCTATCACTAGCAAGGGAAACCCATAGTAAACTCCTTAATCTTTTACGATTAAGCAACTTTTAGTTGATTTCCAAACATAACCCCAACTTTTTCACGAATTTGGTTAATAAAGATAGCGATTGTTTTAGACTTGTTAATTGCACCTGAAAGCTTACGAAGCGCTTGTGACATTAAACGTGCTTGTAAACCAACGTGAGAGTCACCCATTTCACCTTCAATTTCCGCTTTTGGAACAAGAGCTGCTACAGAGTCAATAACGATAATGTCAACTGCCCCACTTCGTACTAACGCCTCTGCGATTTCTAAACCTTGTTCACCTGTATCTGGTTGTGATAATAGTAATTCATCAATATTAACACCTAATTTTTGTGCATATACCGGATCCATCGCATGCTCTGCATCAATAAATGCTGCTTGTCCACCTTGACGTTGCACCTCTGCAATCGCATGTAACGAAACTGTTGTTTTACCTGAACTTTCAGGCCCATAGATTTCAATAACACGGCCTCGTGGGTAGCCACCGACACCAAGAGCTACATCAAGTGCTAACGAGCCACTTGAAATCGTAGAAATTCTACGTTCTGCTTGCTCCCCCAATTTCATAATAGAACCTTTACCGAATTGCTTCTCTATTTGTTTTAACGCCATATCTAATGCCGCTTGACGATCACTCATTCAAATTCCTCCTTAACGTTATTGCTAATCTTATTATACCTATTTTCGTTTCAATTTGCCAACAAAAATCGAACGTTTATTCGATTTTTTTATTTTTTCTAGAGAAATGTCTTATTTTCAGCCACAAAAAAAGCTAAAAGAGACTTACATCTCTTCTAGCTTTTTGTATAAATGATAAAACCCATATTTTACAGAACGTTCTCGAATTTGCTGGCGGCTTCCACTTAATATAAGTGGAAAAGCAAGCGTTGGTTCCCCTTCTATTGCTAAGCCAACAAAAACAGTCCCCGGATCTTTTCCTTCTGAAGCATCCGGACCTGCAACTCCAGTAAAACTAATACCAATATCTGCATTCAAAAGTTTTTTAACGTTTTCAGCGAGGTATCGAGCACATTGTTCACTGACAGCGCCCACTGTTTGTAATGTTTCCTCTGGTACTTGCAAAATGTGTTGCTTCACATCGTTATGATAGCAGATCACGCCGCCTTTAAATATAGAAGATACACCAGCACTTTCGATCACTTGATCGCCAAAAAGGCCACCAGTTAAACTTTCCGCACATGCTAACGTTAACCCTTTTTGCTTCAATAGAGCAATCGCTTTATGATGAAGCAAATCTTGATTATATCCGTAGAAGAATTCCCCTACTCTTTCTAAAATCAAATCCTCCACATACTGAATCAACACTTCTGCTTGCTCAGCATCATGATGTTTCGCAGTCAGGCGAAGTGTTACTTCCCCTTCAGAAGCAAGCGGCGCAATCGTTGGATTTGTTTGGTTATCAATTAAATCTTGAACTTTCACTTCTAGTTGAGATTCTCCAATGCCGAAAAAGCGGAGAACGCGGGAATATATATGTTCACCAGTTGTAAAGTTACGTAAAAACGGCTCTACATAACTTGTATACATCGGCTTCATTTCTTTCGGTGGACCTGGTAATAAAATAAATACCTTCTCGTTCTTGGTCAACCCCATACCTGGGGCCATACCGTGATCATTTGCAAATACAGTCGACCCTTTTAAAACAAGCGCTTGCTTCTTATTATTTTCTGTAAACTCACGCCCTGTACGCTTGTAATACGCGCCAATTGACGTTAGTGCTACTTCGTCATACACAAGTTCTTCTTGTAAGGAAGATGCGATCGTTTCCTTTGTTAAATCGTCTTTTGTCGGCCCTAATCCTCCAGTGAAAATTAACATATCTGCCCGCTTCTCAGCAATTTGAATTGCTTCTTGTAAGCGGTGATTATTATCACCTACAACAGTATGATAATAGACATTAATTCCAAGTAAGGCCAACTTCTCAGATAAAAATTTCGCATTTGTATTTGTGATTTGCCCGAGTAATAATTCTGTTCCAACCGCAATAATTTCGGCATTCATTCCGATTCCCCCATAAGCTGTTATTTTGAATTCATAAACACAGCTCTATTTTTCCAGAAATAATCCCATCCTGAAATAACCGTAAAAATAAGTGCAATCCAAATTGTAATCTCCGCAACTGGAATATGAAGTAGATTAAATGGTACATCATGGAGTAGATATGCAGAAATTGCAATCACTTGCATCCACATTTTTATTTTTCCAGGCATCTTTGCAGCTGCCACCTCTCCAGTACCAGCTAATACAAGACGTAGTCCCGTAACCGCAAACTCACGGCTAATAATAACAATAGCTATCCATGTTGCCACATAATGTAAATCCACAAGTGTGATTAATGCGGCAGATACCAATAATTTGTCTGCTAAAGGATCTAAAAACTTCCCTAAACTCGTCACAAGATTGTGTTTTCTTGCATAATGTCCATCAATCCAGTCGGTAGCTGAAGCAATGATGAAAATAATCGCTCCTGCTAAATGCTGAATTGGTAAATCCATATTTCCAATTGAATAAGTTCCCCAATTAAAAGGAGCAAGCATAATCACTAGAAAAATTGGAATAAGGCAGATTCGAGATATTGTAATTTTATTTGGTAAATTCACAGCTATTCCTCCATCATGTCAAAAACATTCGTTCATTGCAAAAAAGTCATCGAAGCGATGACTATTATTGTGCTGGTTGCTCTGTCCCTAAGTTTTTAATCACCAATCTTTGATGATATTCTTTTTCTGGATCTAATGGGAAAGCAACAACTTGGCCATTCAGTTTAATTTCAACATTCGGTGCACTTCCAATGTTAAGGCGCACTTCTTTTTCTGTTGTTAAATCACGTTGTTCTGTCTGGCCTTCTTGTAACGTGCCATTAAAAATGACATTTTCACCACCATTTTTAATATCTACATAACTTGCACCTTTTGCTGTAATTTCCAGCTGCAATGCTTTATTATTATGAATTTCTAAAGTAGATGTCTTTCCACTTGTTCCAACAACTTTAACTTCCTCTTGTGTTGAAGCTGGTGGCTCTTCTTTTTTAGGTTCTTCTTTTTTAGGTTCTTCTTTTTTAGGCTCTTCCGCTTTTACTCCATCTTTTTTTTCATCAAGCGGAGAGTTTTTTACTTTCTCTACTTCTATTTGTTCACTTTTACTTTGTTTTACTTGTACCTCATCTTTTCCAGCCAATGCTTGGAAAATAAACCAAACCGCAACCCCGACTGCAATCACTAACAATGCAATCAAAATCTTTGGCATGTGATCTGCAATTGGAAGTGATGTTGCTTTTTGCATTGTTTCTTGTGTTTTTTGGCCTTTTGATACTTGTGGTACATCATGAGATACTGATTGTGGTACTACGCTTTGATACTCTACCAACAACTCTTCCCCGTTCAAACCAACGGCGTCCGCATATTGTTTAGTAAACGCACGTGCATAAAAAGCACCAGGCAATATACTGTAATCGCCCTCTTCAATCGTCACTAAATATCGTTTTTGAATTTTCGTAATTTCCTGTAGCTGATCAATAGAAAAGCCTTTCGCTTCTCTTGCTTCCCTCAGCTTTTGTCCTAATTCCGTCACTGCTAACACCTCAATATTTCTTTAAAAGTCAAACATAGAGAAATTATTTTGCGTTCCTTGCTCAATTTCATCTACTAAATTATATTCAATTTCTTCATCATAATCGTTACGCAATTCAATAATATAATCAAAATCATCAAGTGTATATTCTGATTGACTCACAAATACATCTGGATGTTCGACAACCTTTGTTGCTGGTAATCTCATAATTTCACGAACAAGCTGCCAATGCCTTTCATTCGCACGCTTTGTTGAAACAATTCCATCTAATATAAAAATATTATCGTCGCTATACTCATCTTCAATCAGTTGACTACGTACAGTTTGTTTAATGAGCGTTGATGAAACAAACAGCCAACGCTTATTTGCACAAACACTTGCAGCAACGATAGATTCTGTTTTCCCAACGCGAGGCATACCTCGAATCCCGATGAGTTTATGGCCTTCTTTTTTCATCAATTCTGCCATAAAATCCACCAGTAATCCTAATTCATCACGTACAAAACGAAATGTCTTTTTATCATCTGCATCTCGTTGTATGTACCTGCCGTGCCGAATTGCCAACCTATCCCGAAGCTTCGGCGGACGATATTTCGTTACCGTTATATTATCCATCGTATTCAAAATTGATTCAAGTCTAGAAATTTGCTCTTGATTATCACACATAAGCAACAATCCACGTCGAGCATTATCTACACCATTAATTGTGACAATATTAATGCCAAGCATACCGATTAACGAAGAAACGTCACCAAGCAAGCCAGGTCGGTTTTTATGTATTTCATATTCAAAATACCATTCAATCATCCAAGACCACTCCCCTTGCTTACTTTACACCTACGTACTATATTATATGATTTTACGTTAATAGGGAAGATAAATGTACAATCGAATCACAGTATTTTCTATCGCTCAAAAAAAAGAGAGGATTTTCTCCTCTCTCTTTTACTTATGTTGTACAAATTTCACCATTAAGTTCGCAATTGTATGCTGCTCTTGCTCATCAGCAACTTTCCAAAGCTCTGCTAAAAGCTTTTCTTGGTCATTGCGTGCCTCTACTTCATTTGCAAGATAATCTCCAACGCGGTATGCCATATCTGAAACGGCACCACCATCAAGACCTTTTCCTTGCGCTTGCTCTAGACGCTCTCCTAAATAACCTTTCCATTGTTCAAAGTTATCTAATACTGACATGTTTAAGCACCTCACTATTAAGTAATAGAATCATGCTTAATTTGTACAATTTCTTGCTTTTTATGTACTTATTTTTTATTTTAACAATGCCAGCCACCGTTGACTCCAATAATTTGTCCTGTTATATAGGAAGAGTGCGGGGAAACAAGGAAAGAGACGGTTTTTGCAACCTCTTCTGGCACTCCTAATCGTCCAGCCGGAATTTCTTCCGCGATCCCTTTCTTATCCTCCTGTGAAAACACGCTTAACATTTCCGTTTCTATTGCTCCTGGAGCTACTGCATTTATACGTACACCACTTAAAGCAACTTCTTTTGCCAAGGCTTTGACATAAGAATTTTGTGCACCTTTTACCATAGAATATAGTACTTCACAAGAAGCCCCTATTTGCCCCCATATAGATGAAATGATAACGATATTTCCATAACGCATACGAATCATTGATGGAAGTGCAAATGACAGAAGTTTATATACACTTTTCACCTGCAATTCCACCATTTCATTCAATTGCTCATTTGTAACATCTGTCGCTAACCCAAATATACTTTTTCCAGCTGCATACACAATGACGTCAATTGGATGATGAATTTGTGCCCAAAGCTTATCTGCACCATCTGGCGCTGCCAAATTCGCTTGAACTGGAATAATCGTACCAAACCGCAGCTCTAATTCTTTGACTTTCTCTTCACTTCGATTGTAATGAACATATACTGTATAACCATCTTCAATTAACTGTGTTGTAATTGCGGAGCCAATTCCTCCGCTTCCCCCAGTCACTAATGCAAACTTTTTCATGTCTTTCCTCTCTTAAATCCATTCGTTGTTCCATCAATATAGGAAAGGCCCACATTGATGACTTTATTTCTTCGGCAATACTTGGCAAACGCTTATTCTTTCTTCTGATAAGAATGTTTTTGCTACTTCTTGCAAATCTCGAACCGTTAAGCTCTCTAAAGTCGAAAGTGCATCAAATAAACTAGAGCCATTAAAAGCATACCGTGTAAATTGATTTGCAATATATTCTGGCGAGTTGAGCGAGCGTAAAAAGCCACCAATTTTCTTTTTCTTTACACGTTCTAACGTTTCTTCGCTTAACTCATCATAATTTGTTTCCAGCAAAATACTGATTAAACGATTTGCTAACTCGTCGGGTTGTTTCGTGTCTCCTCCA
This sequence comes from Bacillus sp. DX4.1, assembly GCF_030348195.1. Lineage (NCBI taxonomy): Bacteria > Bacillati > Bacillota > Bacilli > Caryophanales > Bacillaceae > Bacillus > Bacillus sp. DX4.1. The sequence continues at coordinate 3,344,626 of NZ_JAUCFT010000008.1, forward strand.
ACCATTGCAAAGCCAAAATTACTTTCTTCCGTGTAATCATAAGCGAACGTATCATCAATTAAACCTTCATTATATAAAGATTCATAATGCGTAGAACCTTTACCAAACAAATAATCTAAAAGCAGTGTCAATGCAATCTCCTGTTTTAAAAGTTCATCCCCTTTTTGTTTTAGTTGGTTCGCTTTCACACCAACTAAACATTTTGGAGTTTGAACAGGCATGGAAATGACCATTTTCTTCTCATTTACTTCTTCTGGTTCTTCTTCAAAAGAACGAACGATTTCTGGTTGGTTTTTATAATCTTTCTTCGCCTGATTTTCACGTACTAAATCCATTGTTTTTTCCGGGTCAATTGCGCCTACAACAAACATCAGCATATTGCTCGGATGATAAAACGTCTCGTAGCATTCATATAATAAGTCTTTTGTAATGTTGCTAATGGACTCAATCGTTCCTGCAATATCAATCTTAATCGGATGTTTGACAAATAAGCTATCGATTAAGCCGAAATATAAGCGCCAATCTGGATTATCTTGATACATTTGAATTTCTTGACCGATAATTCCTTTTTCCTTTTCAACGGTTTGTTCAGAGAAATAAGGTTCCTGTACGAAATTCAATAATGTATTTAAATTTGTTTCGACATTTGATGTACACGAAAACAAATAGGCCGTTCTCGTAAATGACGTAAATGCATTAGCAGAAGCCCCTTGTTTACTAAACAGTTGAAACGCATCATGATCTTCCTTCTCAAACAACTTATGCTCAAGGAAATGGGCGATTCCATCCGGCACCCGCACCATTTCTTCTTTTCCAAGTGGAACAAAAGTATTATCAACGGAACCGTATTTTGTTGTAAATGTTGCAAATGTTTTATTAAAACCCTGTTTTGGTAAAATGTATACTTCTAATCCATTCGGGAGCTTTTCATAATAGAGTGTTTCTTTTAATTGTTCATAAACGATTTTTTCCATTTATTCTCCCTCCGTTCCGTGTAAAAAGTAAATGGTATCTAACTCAATGCTATTCGCAACTTTTACAACATCTTCTTTTGTAACACGCTCAATTCCCGTTAACCATTCCTCTACCGGACGCGTACGTTCTGCAATGACACCATGATAAAGGAGCTCAACGAAACCGCGAGGTGTATCAATTGCTTCTAAAATTTGATTTTGAATCACGCTTTTTGTTTGTTTCATTTCCTCTTCTGAAAAATCACCATTTTGCATCGCTTTCATCTGCTCTTTAATAATCGTAACTGCTTTTTCATAATTTTTCGCCTCAATTCCAGACATAACAAAGAGGAGTCCTTTATGACTTTCAAAGCGAGATGCTGCATAATACGCTAAACTGTTTTTTTCACGTACATTGACAAACAATTTCGAATGTGAAAAACCTCCAAATAAACCGTTGAACAACTGCAGTGCAAAATAATCTTCATCGCGGTACGTAATGTACGTGCGATATCCAATATTTAATTTACTTTGCTTTAATTCTTGTTTCTCCACTATTTCTTGTTCTTCATTATTTCTTTTATGAAGAAGGACATTTTTTTCTTTCAGCGCACGAGGCGAAATTGAAAAATATTTACCTACAAGATCAATTGCATCTTCTCCAATATCACCAATGATATATAAATCCATTTCATCTTCTGCTAACACTTTTTGATAATATTGATATAAAGTTTCACTGGCTATACTTGTTACGCGCTCCTTTTGTCCATTCGCACTTAAACGATATGGTTCCACTTTACACATTTCTTCTATTAATCGTTCATTTGCATAACGCATTTTATCATCATATGTAGCTTCAATTCGCTGCACAAGAGCCCTTTTCTCGCTTTCTACAATCGATTGCAGAAAGCCGTTTCCTTCTGTTGCCGGATGTAATACAATATCCGACAGCATGGCAAGTGCTTTTTCAAACAGCGGCGGTGCATCTTGTAAATACGTTTCATTTGCAACGTCTACATAAATAGAGATAATATGATCTTCCCCTTTTTTACTTACATCCACCGCTAGGGACGAACCGTATAATTCCTCTAAATATTGACGAAGGCGAATAACAGATGGTAGTTTTTCTGTTGCGCTTTGTAATACATATGGCAATAGCGCTCGCTCTGTCACCGTTTCCTCGTTTAAAGGTGCTTTTAAGCGAAATACAAAGGTATTCGTTTTATATTTGTCTGTTGGAATAATATGTACACGCAAACCACCTAGTTCATGCATTTGCTGTTCCATTAATTTCATTATATAGCCCTCCTTTACATATGTAGGAATATTCCTCTTCAATATACAGTTTTTAGAAAAGAAAAAGCAACTTTTCTTACCTTTTCACTTTATTCTACTATCACATCATCTCTTATAATGTAAGTATCGTATAAAAGGTATTTTACTGTATTAGACATATTGTATGTAAAAAAGCTCGCACTAATGTGCGAGCTTTTTACATCTTATTTTTTATTACAAATACTTTTAACTGCAAGAGGCCTTTATCGTTTCCCTTTTTCATATGGCGTTCCAAGTGCTTTTGGAGCTTCTGAACGTCCTACAAAACCAACGAGTGCTAAAATCGTGAATACATATGGCAATATTGTTAAGAAAACACTTGGAATTTGATCTAATACAGGAATCGTACCACCTGTTACACCAAGAGATTGTGCAAAACCGAAAAACAGAGCAGCACCAAGAGCACCGAGCGGATTCCATTTACCAAAAATCATAGCTGCTAACGCTAAAAATCCTTGTCCTGTAATCGTTGCACCTGAAAAGTTATTTGAGATTGACATTGCAAAGATGGCACCACCAACCCCAGCAAACATTCCTGAAATACAAACAGCGATATAACGCATCTTGTACACATTAATCCCCATCGTATCCGCCGCCATCGGATGCTCACCAACAGCACGCAGGCGAAGACCAAATGGAGTTTTATAAATAATGTACCAAACAACAAATGCTAAAATAATGGCAATATACGATGTTAATGGTACATTGGAGAAAAAGATTTTTCCGATGACCGGAATATCAGAAAGTCCTGGAACATCAATTTTTTCAATACGATATTGAATAAAATCAGTTTGTCCTTTACCAAATATCTTCTTAATTGCAAAGACCGTTAAACCGAGTGCTAAAAAGTTAATGGCAACCCCACTTACCACTTGATCAGCACGGAATGTAATGGATGCAACCGCATGAAGAAGAGCAAATAGTCCACCGCCAATTGCAGCAAATACAAGCGCAATCCAAGGCGTCATTGGACCCCACGTATCACCCATTAACAAGGTTGTAACAATACCAACAAATGCACCAAATAACATTAACCCTTCTAAAGCAATATTTACAACACCGGATTTTTCGCTAAACACTCCGCCGAGCGCTGTAAAGATAAGTGGCGCTGCCGTATATAACGTACCTGTCACAAGAATGGCTAAAATATCTAGGAAACTCATTTATTTCCCCTCCTTGCTCATGCGTGTCAGCGCCCACCGTAAAACATAACTACAAGCAACAAAGAAGATAATACATGCAATGATTACATTAATTAACTCAGACGGAACATCTGCTTCGAAGTTCATTTGTGGTGCTGCACTTTTTAAACCACCGAATAATAATGCTGCTAGTAAAATACCAAATGGATTATTTCCTCCAAGAAGCGCTACTGCGATTCCATCAAATCCAATTCCCGTAAATGAAGACATCGCCGTCATATTTTGGAATGTTCCAAGCCCTTCCATTGCACCGCCGATTCCTGCAAACGCGCCAGCAATTGTCATCGATAATATAACGTTACGAGATACTTTCATACCAGCATATTGAGAAGCATGTTGGTTAAATCCAACTGATTTCAATTCATACCCTAAAGTGGTTCGATCTAATAAGAACCACATGAGAATTGCAACTAGAATCGCAACTACAATTCCCCAGTGAAGACGAGATCCTTCCGTTAAAGAGGATAACCACTCAGATGATAATGATGCGCTCGACTGTATATCATATGATTTCTCATTTGCTTCATGTAAAAAGCGTTTAATAAGGTCATATGTGACATAAAGTGCAATATAGTTCATCATAATAGTCACAATAACTTCATTGACCTTAAATTTCCCTTTCAAATATCCAGGAATAAAGCCCCAAAGTCCGCCAACAATTGCTGCAACTAGAATCGATAAGGGAATATGGAGAAATGCTGGTAATGAAACAGCATACCCAAACCAAACCGCTGCAAGCCAACCCACTAATAGTTGGCCTTCAACACCGATATTAAATAGTCCAGTACGGAACGCAAATGCAACAGAAAGACCAGCCAAAACAAGTGGAATCATCGTACGAAGCGTTTCACCTAAAGCCTGCGGATTTCCAACCATACCTTCCCATAACGCTGTATAGCCGACAATTGGATCGTATCCACTGACTAACATGACAATGGCACCAACAAGCAAACCAAAGATAACGGATAACACTGGAACTAAAATATTAATCGTTCGCTCCGTTAAAAATTTTTTAGCCATTTGTATTCACCTTCTCTTTCCCTGTTCCCCCAGCCATCAAAAGACCAAGCTGTTGCTCGTTCGTTTCTTTCGCATCAATAATAGCAACGATTTTTCCTTCATAAATAACAGCAACTCGGTCACTCACATTTAAAATTTCATCAAGTTCCAACGAAAGAAGAAGCACTGCTTTTCCTTTATCTCTCTGCTCAATTAATTTTTTATGAATGAATTCAATGGCTCCCACATCTAAACCACGTGTTGGCTGTGCTGCAATTAATAAATCCGGGTCACGATCTACTTCACGTGCAATAATTGCTTTCTGCTGATTCCCACCAGATAATGCTCGAGCTAACGTTTGTTCACTTGGCGTACGCACATCAAACTGTTGAATAAGCGTTTTTGCCTTTTCAGCAATCTTGGCGAAGTTCAAAACCCCTTTATTAGAAAATGGATTTTTATAATATGTTTGTAAAACCATATTATCTCTTACTGAAAAATCGAGAACGAGACCATGTTTATGACGATCTTCCGGAATATGACCGATACCCTCTTCTGTAATCCGCCTAACAGGCCAATTTGTTATTTCCTTCTCTCTAATTGCAATAGAACCTGACTCAACTTTTCGTAAACCAGTAATCGCTTCTATTAGTTCACTTTGTCCATTTCCATCAATCCCTGCAATACCGATAATTTCTCCTGCACGAACAGTTAAGTCAAGCCCTTTTACAGCAGGCAATTGACGTGCATCATGAACCACAAGGTTTGCAATAGAAAGTACCTCTTCCTTAGGTTTGGCGTCTGACTTTTCTGTTTTAAAATTCACTTGACGTCCGACCATTAATTCTGCAAGTTTATGTTCATCTGTATGTGCAACGTCAACAGTTCCAATTCCTTTACCTTTACGAATAATCGTACAACGATCGCAAACTTCCATAATTTCTTTTAACTTATGTGTAATAAGAATGATAGATTTGCCTTCTTGCACAAGTTTTTTCATAATTTGAATCAGTTCATGAATTTCTTGAGGTGTCAATACAGCTGTCGGCTCATCAAAAATTAAAATATCCGCACCACGATAGAGCGTTTTTAGTATTTCCACACGCTGCTGCATCCCAACAGAAATATCCTCAATTTTTGCATATGGATCCACCGCTAAACCGTATTGTTCAGATAACTTTTTAATTTCTTTTGCCGCTTCATCAATGGCAATCTTCCCTTTTTTCTTCGGTTCATTTCCTAGAATAATATTCTCTGTAACTGTAAAATTATGAACAAGCATAAAATGCTGATGCACCATACCAATACCAAAGTCATTTGCAATATTAGGGTTTGTAATTTTTACAGATTTCCCTTTAATTTTAATTTCTCCCTGCTCCGGTTGATACAAACCAAATAGTACATTCATTAACGTTGATTTCCCTGCACCATTTTCTCCAAGTAAAGCATGTATTTCTCCCTGTTTTACTTGCAGCGTAATATTATCATTCGCTACAATTCCTGGGAATACTTTTGTAATATTATTCATCTCAATTACGTATTCCATATTGTTCCTCCTTTTAGCAGGGAACACTCCCCTATTACAATCTATTAACAGCAATCCTAGTACACACTTTATATATGCAAAGGTTAGTTCTAAGAACTAACCTTTGCTATTTCTCTATAATTATTTTTTAAGAGAGGCTTCATATGTTTTGTACTCTTCTGGAGTAGCTGGTACTTTAATTTCACCATCTGTGATTTTCTTTTCAAACTCTTCCACTTTTGTTAAAATTTCCGGATTTACTTTTTTCACGTTATCAGTTGTTTTCGCAATACCAATACCGTCATCTTTTAAACCAAACTCTTCTATTTTTCCACCTTTTAACTTACCATCTTTTGCTTCTTGTGCTACTTTCGCAACTGCAATGTCAACACGTTTTACCATAGAAGTTAAAGTTACGTTTTCAGGCATACCTTCTTGATTTTGATCACGGTCAACTCCGATTACCCAAACGTTTTCACCTTTTTTCTTACGGTTTTTCGCTTCTGTAAATACACCGTTACCAGTCGCACCAGAAGCATGATAAATTACGTCAATGCCTTGACCATACATTGCTGATGCTAATACAGAGCCTTTTTCCGGTTTGTCAAATGCATCTGCATATTGTGCAACAATTTCAATGTTAGGGTTTACCGCTTTAGCACCAGCTTTAAATCCAGATTCAAATTTCTCAATTAATGGACTTTTCACTCCACCGATAAATCCAACTTTATTTGATTTCGTTGTCATTGCTGCTACAGCTCCAACAAGGAAAGAACCTTCATGGTCTTTAAATGTAATGCTTGTTACGTTTGGTTTTTCGACAACTGTATCTACAATCGCAAACTGTTGTTTTGGATATTGATCTGCTACTTTTTCAATTGACTCTTGCATTAAGAATCCAATACCGAACGTTGCATTATAATTACTTTTCGCAAACTTTGTTAAGTTTGGAATATAGTCTGAATCCTTGCTTGATTGAAGGTAACGATATCCTTCATTTTTTTTCAAGTCGTTGTCTTTACCAAACTTCGTTAAACCTTCCCAAGCGGATTGGTTAAATGATTTATCATCTACGCCCCCAACGTCTGTAACCATACCAACTTTGAAGCTTTTATCCGCTTTTTCGTCACTTGCCTTATCCGAATTACCACATGCACCTAATACTGCACTCGCTGCTAACGTTAATGATAATAAAATACCTACTTTTTTCTTCATACTAGAAACCCCTCCTAATTTATATATCTATCTACTAATATGCCATTGTCCCCTTCTTCTTGCTGTCACCTCCCTAAAAAAGGACATATTACATACGCTTTCTTAATACGTGGAAGCTAAATTTATCTGCTCTAAAATAATTAATAGAATATAAGATTGCTTCATCATTTTGATCATAGTGCATTTGCTTTAAAATAAGTAGCGCTGTTTCTGGTCCACATTGTAAAATCGGCGATATTTTCGGATGATAGCCCATCGGTTCAATATGAGCAACCGCATATGTAATGCGTTTATGCGTATTATTGTGTATGACTGTAAGAAGCGATTCCTCATTGTATTCCGATAAATTTGGTAATACTTCTTTTGCTAACTTATCAATGCAATAGACAACAGGTTCCCCGTCTGCTGTACGAACACGTTCAATCATTAACGCCTCAAAGCCTTCTTCACTATTAAACTTTTCTTTTTCCTCTTCTGTTAAGCTCGTAGTAGATGACGATAAAAAGATTGTTCCTGGTGTTTTCCCCACACTGGTAATCATATCTGTAATACTTGAAAGCTGTTCAATTCCAGAAGAAAACAAAGGTTTTGCATTCACAAAAGTACCAACACCATGTCTTCGAATGACAACATTTTCTTCTTCTAAAATACGTAATGCCTCACGTAAAGTAGCTCTACTTACGCCGAGTTCTTTCGCTAAATCAAATTCTGAAGGCAACTTCTGTTTCTCTTTATATGCCCCGCTTTTGATTTTTTCTTTAATGTGGTCGATCACCCGTAAATATAAGTGTCGACTATCGGATTTGACTGACATAAGACTCCCCCGCATTCCAATTATTCGACCTCTGATGTAAGACTTCTGTTCTCTTTTTTCAACAGATCATATAGTATGAATCGTTCTAAATTAAAATAGAAAATAATGATTTGTCGAATAAGTGTTAATAATTTTGTAAGGCGAAATTTTCTATCTTTATTTTATAAAAAAAACTTTGCACCCAACATTTCTCTTGTAGAGAAAAAGTTAGGCACAAAGATCCTTACATCCTTTGTTACATACTTTTCCCCTCATAGTCCAGCAATTCATGGTTGCTAGGTAGAAACTTATGGACCTTATTTCCAAGATTATATGAGGTACTGATTCTTTTCGAAGTAATCGTACCACTTGTCCCAATATGTGTCAACATAATTCGACACTTTTCCAAGATAAATATCGAACGTTTTTCAAGATAAGAACAAAAGCATTCGTATTCTAAAGATATCCTTTTGATTGAAAGCCCTTTCTTCCTGAATGACTATAGTATATAACAAAATTACCATATAAAAAAGCCCAATTGTATAAACAATTGGGCTTTTTTATTAAGAACTTTTTTCTTGTATATCTGTAATCAATACTTCTCTTGGCTTGCTACCTTCGTATGGTCCAACTACACCGTTCATCTCCATTGCATCAATGAGGCGTGCCGCACGCGTATATCCAACTCGGAATCTACGCTGCAACATAGAAACAGACGCCGTTTGCATTTCTACAACAAGTTGAACTGCTTCATCATATAAACTATCTTCTACTTCTCGCTTTGTATCTGGTACATCTTGTGGAATCATATCTTCTTGATATTGTGCTTTTTGCTGTGCAACAACGTACTCCACTACTCTTTCTACTTCATCATCTGATAAAAATGCACCTTGTACACGAACTGGTTTTGAAGCACCGATTGGTATAAATAACATATCTCCGCGTCCTAATAGTTTTTCTGCGCCCCCGCCATCAAGAATCGTCCGAGAATCAGTTTGCGAAGAAACCGCAAAGGCAATACGAGATGGAATATTCGCTTTAATAACACCGGTAATAACGTCAACAGACGGACGCTGCGTCGCAATAATTAAATGAATGCCAGCAGCACGTGCCATTTGCGCAAGACGCATAATCGCATCTTCTACATCAGAAGAGGCGACCATCATTAAATCTGCTAACTCGTCCACAATAACAACAATGTATGGAAGCTCTGGCTGTTTTGCTTCTGATTGCTCATTATGGTTTCTAATGTATTCGTTATACCCTTCAATATTACGCGTACCACTATGAGCAAACAATTCATAGCGGCGCTCCATTTCACTGACAACTTTTTTCAGTGCTTGTGATGCTTTCTTCGGATCCGTTACAACGGGCGTTAATAAATGCGGGACACCATTATACACATTTAACTCTACCATTTTCGGATCAATCATCATTAATTTTACTTCATGCGGTTTTGCACGCATTAAAATACTAACGATAATACCATTGATACATACACTTTTTCCGCTACCAGTTGCTCCAGCTACTAATAGATGGGGCATTTTATTTAAGCGCGCTAACACGGCTTCACCGGTAATATCACGACCAAGACCAATTAACAACTTTTCTTCTGGATGATTGTTTGCTTTCGAATCCAGTACTTCTCTAAGTGTTACCATCGCAACTTCTGAATTCGGCACTTCAATCCCCACTGCTGATTTCCCGGGAATTGGTGCTTCAATTCGAATATCTTTTGCAGCTAACGCAAGGGCTAAATCATCACTTAAACTTACAATTTTACTTACTTTAACCCCCATATCGGGATAAACTTCATATTTCGTAACCGCAGGACCTTTATGCACTTTCGTTACTTTTGCTTTTACACCAAAACTTTGGAAGGTGCGTTCCAACTTACGGGCATTTTCATAAATTTTCTCATTCTCATTTGAAACTTGTTTATTTTTTGGAAACTTCAATATATCTAAAGATGGGAGCTCATAATCTTTATTTTCCACATTTGCAAATTGCATCGGTGGTGCTTTTGTTTCTCCTTCAAGAGACTCAACAATTTTTTCTCCTCTTTTTTTCTGCGGTTGCTCTTTTTGTACAGGAGGAATTTCTTCCTCCACCATATGCGGCGGAGCAATTAAATTGTTTTCATTTTTGTTATCCTTATCTTTCTCTTCACTTACAGGATAATTCTCTGTAAAATTCGAAATAATAGGTGGTCCGATTTCTATTTCTTCTATCGGCTCATCAATTTCTTCTTGAACGTCATGACGTCGTTCACTATGCGTACGCCTTGTTGTTTTTTTCTTTTCTGTTTGCTCAGCAGCACGTTTCGTTCTCCAGTCTTTATAATCTCCCTGCATGTCTTGAAACTGACTTCGTAATATCCGGCCAATCGGAGCAAGTACTTCTCCGATATGTTTGTTCGTAATACAAAGTATACCAAGAATAACAAGAATAATACCAACGATATAGGCTCCTACTTCATCAAATAAAAAGTAACATGTTGCAAACATAAGGGCACCAAACATACCACCGCCTAGATGAACAGATTCTACACCTTTTTTCATCTCATAAAAAAATAAATCTTTCGTACTAACAATCACAGATGCATTTTCTACTGTTCCCTCTTTTGAGAGAAGGTTAAATAATGTAATATGACTAAACATTAATATCGCTAATATAATTAAATATACGCCAATTAATCGCTTATTTAATAAATTTGGCCATGCTCGTTTTATGACAAATGCAATTGATAATGCAATTACACCTAGCACGCCAATTATGTACCATTCTCCAAAGAAAAAGCGAAAAAATAACACAAATGCTTTACCTACAACACCTAGCTGTAAAATTGTAATAATTGAAAGTGCAAAAAGAGTCAAACCGACGATTTCATAATACAAAGTTGGTTTTATCGTACGTCTTGCTTTTGCTTTCGTCCCTCTTTGCTTTTGTTTTGCCATTTCTTCACCTCAAATTCCTAAATAAAGTAAAAGTTTCGTTCATAGAAAGTATTCTATATATATCGTTCGCCACATCAATCTGATTTTTCCAAACAGCCTTTCACCATCTATGTATGTCTCACACTTCTTTTGAAATGCAAAATAGACAGAAGAAAGCAGCCTAATCATGGCTGCTCAACCGTCTTGTTTTTTATATTATACCATAGCTTCTGAACAAAATCCTGCTTTTTGCTAAAAGTACGTGTTCAAAAAGGAGGATAAAGAGAGCCAAGCAATTCGAGGCACGGAAGCCAGAAGGATACGGAGTGTAGCTAGAACTACATGAGTACCGGACTGGCAACGTAACGACGAAATAGGGCAGCTATCTTTACCGGACTTTTTGAACATCTTCTAAAAGGTTATTTTCTGTCCAGGCTCAAATTGTAAATAATGAGAGGGATTCGTACTTAGTACACGAACAATGGAATACTGCTGTCCATTTTCTTCGGACACGACCATCTCTATACCGTTTACATTCACTATTTTTTGCTGCGCACACTGCGAATAGTCGGCCGGATAAACAAGTTGCTCTGGCATAATTGTATATAAAATCATTGTAGCAACTTCCCTTCCTGATTCATCTCTGCTCGTATATCTATTAATTCATTTAATTTCCGAATCGCATGCCCAATACCACCGACATCATCTATTAAACCATACTTCACTGCATCTATTCCAATAACATTTGTCCCAATATCGCGTGTTAAGTTACCCTTCGCAAACATAAGCTCTTTAAAACGATCTTCCGTCACTTTTGAGTGTTTTGTTACGAACCTAATAACGCGTTCTTGCATTTTATCCAGATACTCAAATGTTTGCGGCACACCAATGACAAGACCCGTCAGACGAATTGGATGAATTGTCATTGTAGCAGTTTCTGCAATAAACGAATAATCTGTTGATACCGCAATTGGTACACCAATCGAATGCCCTCCACCTAAAACAAGAGATACAGTTGGCTTTGAGAGCGAAGCCACCATTTCGGAAATCGCCAAACCTGCTTCTACATCGCCGCCTACTGTATTAAGCAATAAAAGCAACCCTTCAATTTTTGGGTTTTGTTCAATCGCCACAATTTGTGGTATCACATGTTCGTATTTGGTTGTCTTATTTTGTGGTGGTAACTGGACATGCCCTTCAACTTGTCCAACGATTGTTAAACAATGAATGCGCGACTCGTTCATTTGTGGAACATTCGTTTGACCAAGCTGTTGAATTTTTTCTAACACTGATGCCTCTTTCGCATCAGGTTCTTTCTCTTCATTTGTGAAACCATCACGTTCTGTCATATCGCATCCCCTTTCGCTCGTATACAACTATTATCTCTTAAGTTATAAATTTCATTCGATAGAGGAGAAAAAGAAAAAGCCGCCCGTAAAGGCAGCTTTCATTATACTTCCATAATAATTGGTAAAATCATCGGTTTTCTCTTCGTTTCTTCATATAGGAATTGACCTAACAGTTCACGAATATTTTGTTTTAGCATGGACCATTCAATTGAATATTCTTTAATCGATTGTTCTACAATTGTACGTACAATATCTGTAGATCTTTCAATTAATGCTTCAGATTCACGAACATAGACAAAACCTCGTGAAATAATTTCTGGTCCAGAGACTATTTTCTTCTCATCTTTTCCAAGCGTTACTACCACTACTAAAATTCCGTCTTGTGATAGCATTTTCCGATCGCGCAAGACGATATTTCCAACATCGCCTACCCCTAATCCATCAATAAGAACATTGCCCGCTTGTACCTTACCAGCTGGCTTTGCTTCTTCACCTTCAAATGCAATTACATCGCCTTTTTCTACGATAAAGATGTTTTCTTTTAAGACGCCCACATCTTCCGCTAAATATGCATGTGCTTTTTGCATGCGAAATTCACCATGTACGGGTATAAAATATTTCGGTTTCATTAAATTCAACATTAATTTAAGCTCTTCCTGACTGCCATGACCAGAAACATGCACTTTTCTTTCTCCATAATATATAACTTCTGCACCAGCTCGAAATAGTAAATCAATGATTTTAGATACTGATATTTCATTTCCTGGAATTGGAGAAGCTGCAATAATAACTGTATCACCTTTACGAATAGAAATTTGTTTATGAGCTTGCTTTGCCATACGTGAAAGGGCTGCCATTGGTTCCCCTTGACTACCAGTCGTTAATATCGCTACCTTTTTCTCAGGGAAATTATCAACCTCTTGCAATGAAATGACCATACCCTCTGGAACTTCTAAATAGCCAAGACGTCTCGCAATATCCACTACTTTCACCATACTACGACCAACAACGGCTACTTTACGTCCAGTTTCGGCAGCTGCATCAAATACTTGTTGAATGCGATGTACGTTAGATGCAAAAGAAGCAACAATAATGCGTCCTTCTGCATTATAAAATACTTTTGAAATTTCTACGCCAACTTCTTTTTCAGATCCTGTATAACCAGGACGTTCAGCATTTGTACTATCAGATAATAAACAAAGAACACCTTCATTTCCAATTTGCGCCATCTTTCCAAGATCTGCCCCATTGTTGCCGATTGGTGTTTGGTCAAATTTAAAATCTCCTGTATACACAATAGCACCTTGTGATGTATGGAAGCACACACCAACTGAATCCGGAATACTATGCGTTGTTCCGAAAAATGAAACCGTTGTCGTATTAAATTCTACTGTAGAATTCGAATCAATTGTTTTTAAGTCTACACGCCCCAGCATTCCTGCTTCACCAAGTTTTTCTTGTATAAGACCTAACGTTAATTTTGTTCCGTACACAGGAATAGATAGTTTTCGCAAGACATAAACAATACCGCCAATATGGTCTTCATGTCCATGTGTGATAAATAAGCCTTTTACTCGATCTTGATTTTCTACTAAATATGTAATGTCTGGAATAACAATATCAATGCCAAACATTTCATCTCCCGGGAACATTAATCCTGCATCTACGATGAAAATTTCAGAATCAATTTCCACACAATACATATTTTTCCCGATTTCACCTACGCCACCGAGCGCAAATACTTTTATAGCATCAATCTCTTTTCTCTTCATGTTGTTGCCTGGTTTAAAAATCTTGCAAACACTGATTTCACTAAAATCGTAGAGACACCAGGGGAAACTCTACAACCACCATATTTTCACCGTCCAAGACGAATGTCCTTACCGTTATGCGATATCATGTTCTTTTTCGTTTTTAAACCAGGTTTCACCTCTCTTTCATTATATAAATCAAATATCTTATGCGATATGATATAGAAATTCCATTAAACCTTAATTTTCCCAATTTTGCTAAGCATACCCGTACTAAGCTACTTAGCCATATTATAACTGATACAAGAAATAGAACACAAGTTAAATTGTGAGAAAGAGAAAAGAAGCATCTGAATTTCATATGAAGTGAAACTTCCATCAGTGAGGTTTTTTTCCTCCTTCATCTAACTTCTTTCACGCTGGAAAACGTTAAGGCAGTGGTCTTATTGCCTATTTGTAATGGGAAATAAGAGATGTTATTTATATTGATATAAGGAAATAATTGAGGAAAAGAAAAGTGACTTAGTTTTTTACTAAGCCACTTTCTTATTAGCGAGGAATCGCCTGCATTACACCATGTAATGTTATTCGTTCTTCTTCTGTTAATGGAAGAAGAGGTAAACGAACAGATCCTACGTCCAATCCAAGCATTTGTAACGCTGTTTTTACTGGTGTTGGGCTTGGTGCCATAAATAGGGCACTCGTTACTCTTACAAGTAATTGATGCAATTTCTGTGCTTTTTTGAAATCTCCCGCTTGAAATGCAGCAATCATTTCTTGCATTTCATTTCCGATCACATGAGATGCAACAGAGATAACGCCATTTGCCCCAACCGCCATTGCTGGTAACGTTAAACCATCATCACCGCTGTATACAGCAAAGTCGTCCGCTGTTTTTTCAATAATTTCTGTCATCGTTAATACATCGCCGCCAGCATCTTTAATTGCAACAATGTTTGGTATGTGTGATAAACGAACAACTGTATCAACGGAGATTTGTACAATAGATCGTCCTGGAACATTGTATAGCATAACCGGAAGTACTGTACTTTCAGCAATTGTTTTAAAATGCTGATACATTCCTTCTTGACTCGGTTTATTATAATACGGTGCAACTAGCATAATTGCATCGACACCAACTTCTGTTGCTTTTTTCGTTAATTCAATAGAAGCATGTGTATTATTGCTACCTGTTCCAGCAATTACGGGCACCCTTTTCTCGACAACAGATACAACATGGCGATATAACGCTACTTTTTCTTCTGATGATAATGTAGGAGACTCTCCAGTCGTTCCTCCTACAACGATTGCTGTTGTACCGTTATCAATTAAATAATTTACCAGTTTTGTTGTCTTTGCAAAGTCGATATTCCCATTCTTATCAAACGGTGTCACCATCGCCGTCGCAATTGTTCCAAAATCTATCATGGTCTCACTCCTTATTGTTCCAGTTGCTTTTCTTTTGAAAGCTCAAATGCACTATGTAATGCATTAACAGCTTCCACTAAATCTGTTTCTTTTACAAGCACCCAAATTGTCGTATGACTATCTGCTGATTGTAAAATTTGAATCCCTGTTTCAGCTAAAGCTGTGACGATTTTAGCGGTAACCCCTGGGTAACCAGCCATCCCAGCTCCCACAATGGATACTTTCGCGCAGTGCTCTGTCACAATTGGATCATATCCAAGTTTTTGAAGAAGTTCAACAGCACGGTTCGATACATTGTCATTCACTGTATATGCCACACCTGTAGGTGAAATATTAATTAAATCTACACTAATTCCTTCATTCGCCATCTCTTTAAAAACGTGCTTTTGCAGATCATACGATCCTTCTTTTGCAAGTACTTTAATTTGCGTCACATTTGATACATGAGCGATTCCTGTAACAGGCCGTTCTTCTACATCACGGCCCCTTGTAGCACCATCATATGCCGCAATGAGTGTTCCTTCACTATCAGAGTACGTAGAACGCACACGAAGTGGTACCTTTGCGTGCATTGCAATTTCAACTGCCCGCGGATGAACAACTTTTGCACCTTGGTAAGCCATGTTACAAATTTCATTGTATGTTACGTTTTGAAGATGACGTGCGTCTTTCACAATACGCGGATCAGCAGTCATTACACCTTCTACATCTGTAAAAATATCGATATATTCAGCATGAAGCGCAACACCTAAAGCTGAAGCCGAAGTGTCACTTCCACCGCGCCCAAGTGTTGTCGCATCGCCATCTTTTGTTTGTCCTTGAAAACCTGTAACAACAACAACGTCTACTTCTTGTAATTCCGCTAGAACACGATCGCAATTCATTTCAATGATTTTTGCATTCGTAAAGTCATTATTCGTTACAAAACCAGCTTGTGCACCATTTAACGCTGCTGCTTTTATTCCGTTTTCATTTAACATATTCGAAAAAACAATTGCCGAGATTAATTCCCCGCATGATAATAATAAATCTTGTTCACGTTTTGAAATACGAGATTCCTGTTGATTCACAAGACTTAATAATGTATCCGTTGCATATGGTTCACCTTTACGCCCCATAGCTGATACAACGGCAACTACTTTATAGTCAGCATCTAATGATTTTTTAATGTGGTGAAGTGCATGCTTACGTCCATTTTCATCACGCACAGATGTACCACCAAATTTTTGAACAATAATTTTCATTTTTTGCACCTTCTTTTAGCCGTTTACACTAATTGTAATTTTACTAATCGTTCTGCAATTTGAACAGAGTTCCATGCAGCACCTTTTAATAAGTTATCAGATACGACCCAAAGATGGAATCCCTTATTGTTATTTAAATCTTTGCGAATACGTCCAACGAATACTTCGTTTTTGCCTACTGCCGTGGATGGCATTGGATATAACTGTTCTGCCGGATTATCTTGTAGTACAATTCCTTCTGCATTTGCAAGCAAGTTTTTCAGTTCTTCTACTGTTACACCTTCTTTTTCAACCTCAATGTAAACAGATTCAGAATGACCTGATACAACAGGTAAACGTACGCATGTTGCTGCTACTTCCAACTCTGGCATATGCATGATTTTTTTCGTTTCATTAATCATTTTCATTTCTTCGAATGTAAAGCCATTATCTTGAAACTTATCAATTTGTGGGATTGCATTAAAAGCAATTTGATAATGTTTTTCGTCACCCGATACAGGTAAAACATTTGCTTTTACTTCTTCCCCATTTAAGATTGCTTGTGATTGTTCATGAAGCTCTTCAATTGCAGCAGCACCTGCACCTGACACAGCTTGGTATGTGGAAACGATTACTCGTTTTAAACCAAATTGCTGACGAATTGGCTCAAGAGCGACTACCATTTGAATTGTAGAACAGTTTGGATTCGCAATGATACCATTGTGCTCCTTTAAGTCCTTTTCATTCACTTCGGGTACAACAAGCGGCACATTTTCCGTCATGCGGAATGCACTTGTATTATCAACAACAATTGCACCGCGTTTTGCGGCTTCTGGTGCTAATTGTTTAGATACAGATCCACCTGCACTAAAGAGTGCAATATTCACTCCTTCAAAGCTTTCAGGAGTTGCTTCTTGTACTGTGAATTCTTCTCCCTTAAATACAAGTTTCTTACCTGCAGAACGTTTAGATGAAAGTAACGTTAACTTTCCAATTGGAAAATCACGTTTCTCTAAAGTATTTAACATTTGTTCACCAACTGCGCCGGTTGCTCCAACTACAGCGACATGAAAAGATTTTTTCTTTTCCATCACTATGCCCCTTTCTAGATACCAATCCTTCTATACTTAGAATTAGAAGGAGTATAGAATACTCCTTCTAATTCTTAATATCATTAATTTTATCATATTCTGCGATAAGAATGATGATTTCACAAAAAATTGTCTGTTTTTTTTCGTTTTTTAATTCATATATCTGAATTTTTCTACAACTACAGGTTGTAGTTGTTTACCCTCCATCGCTTCTACAATTGTATCTTGAAGAAGTTCCATACGTGCTACCATTGAATTTGGTTTTTTCTCCGGCGCGTCTTGCCCAAATGGTACAAAATAAATATCTTTCGTGGCCATGAGACGCATGAGATTCACACCATTTAGTCCAAGTGCATCATTTGTGGAAACAGCTAACACAACCGGCTTTCCATTTCGAAGTGTCGCCTTTGCTGCCATTAATACTGGAGAATCTGTCATTGCATTTGCAAATTTACTCATTGAATTTCCTGTTAACGGGGCAATAATCATGCAATCCAAGGGGATTTTTGGACCAAGTGGCTCTGCTGCTACAATCGAATTAATCACCTTATTTCCTGTTATCGCTTCGATTTTTTCAATCCACTCTGCTCCTTCACCAAATCTTGTATTTGTCGTTTGCAACGTATATGATACAACAGGCAATACTTCTGCTCCTTCAGCGACGATTTTCTCTACATGCGGCATTACTTCGGCGTACGTACAATGAGACCCTGTAAATCCAAAACCAATTCGTTTGCCGTTTAAACTCATTTTCCATTCCCCTCTCTTGCTTCCATATCGGTCAATAATAGTTGAGAAAGAACATTCGCTAAGATTTGTCCTGCCGTTTTTGGCGCAACAATTCCTGGAAGGCCAGGTGCCAACAACGCTTTAACTCCCCTCTTCTCTGCATAACGAAAGTCTGTTCCACCAGGTTTAGATGCTAAATCAATAATTAGGGTATGAGCTGGCATACGTGAAATCACATTTGCAGTTACAACAAGATGTGGAATCGTATTAATTACAATATCAACATCACACACTTCTTTCTCAATATCCTTCATATGAAAAGGAGATAACATCATTTCCGAAATACGAGCAATGTGTTCTGAACGCCGCGCCCCTACTTTGACATGAGCTCCTAATGCTTGAAAAGCTCTTGCTACACTCATTCCCGTTCTACCAAAGCCTAAAACCATTACATTCGACCCATGAATGGTATAATCTGTATGTTGAATGACCATCATTATCGTTCCTTCTACCGTTGGAATAGAATTGTAGATAGCCACATCATCACGGTCGAATAATTTCACAAGCTTTCGACTCGTAGCAGAGACAATATCCTCTAAATGCGGAGTTCCAATACCTGAATATATAGTAAAATTTGCTGGTGTTTTTTCAATCTGGTCTTTCGTAATAGAAACTTTTGCATTTGAAAAAATAGTATCTACTTCCCCTTTTGCATTTGTTCCAGCCACCGGTAAAATAATTGCATCTAAAGAAGTGAAATCTAGATTTTGCATACTCTCTTTTGCTGCCCCTGTAAAACCATGATCCAGTTGATCAAATCCTATCAATGAAAGTTTCGCATCCAGTTCAACCAACTTCCGAATCACTTCAAGCTGTCTTGCATCTCCACCTATGACAGCAATGTGCATCTCAGTCAACATTCCCTACTTCACCTTCTTTTTCTTTCATTTATAAGAAAAGCGCCT
The DNA here is from genome assembly GCF_030348195.1 of Bacillus sp. DX4.1. Classification (NCBI taxonomy): domain Bacteria; kingdom Bacillati; phylum Bacillota; class Bacilli; order Caryophanales; family Bacillaceae; genus Bacillus; species Bacillus sp. DX4.1. The sequence goes on from NZ_JAUCFT010000008.1 coordinate 3,364,120, forward strand.
ACTTTTTCTTTTTCCTCCACATCATATGTAATGTACGAGTCAGAGGTGATTGAAAAGCAAAAAGCATACACCATTTCCAAATATCTACACTTCTATAAAGTGAAGCTTTTTTCAGTGAAGGTTTTCTTCATTCCCCACTTATCTTCTTTGTTTCTCTCTGAATCTTGAGGTGGGGTCTTACTACCCACGAATAGTGAGATAAAGTAACCTTCCCCTTCAGTCGCGACCTTCATCCTTACCTAACTTCTATGCTTTCTCTGTATTTTGAGTTGAGGATACGACTACCTGTTAAAACAGAATAAAAAAAAGACAACCAAAACGGTTATCTTTCACTGCGAACTTGAATGATTTGCAAGATCAAAAATAATCATATCATGCCCAACTTTTTTAATTCGGCTCCATTCTACCCGTACTTCCTGCTGTTCTCTTTTAAATCCACCCCATTTCCCCACCGGTATGATGAGAGCTTGAATTTTTCCATCTTTCTCGTTTATTTCTAAATCTGCGTGACCTAAAACTCCCATTTTTTCTGCGCGTTCTAAATCCACAATTTCTTTTCCACTTAATTCACTTAAACGCATATCATTCTCTCCTTTACAATCATCTATGAAATGCATATCTCAAATTCCACTCTATAATAACTACGTATTCTGCATGTCTTTAAAAAATACCAAGAAGATTGAATGAACTTCCATTACCAGAAGTCTTTGATGTTTGTAACAGGTTTACCAAAAAAATAGCCGTATCTCATTATAATGAGATACGGCTATTTTTATCTAACAGGTAGTGTTCAACTAACTATTAACAGGAGATGAAACCCCACTAATGGAAGTTTCACTTTATTTCATTCCTTTTGGAAGCTCGCCAGTTGGACTAATGAGTGCTGCAGAAAATTCGTTTGTAAACATGTTACGAATCAACTCGTCTACATTCGTTTTTGTAACAAGGTTCACGCTTTCAATAATTTCATCAAGCGAACGATGTTTTTTCAACAGTAATTCATTTTTTCCATTACGGCTCATACGGCTATTCGTACTTTCTAAGCTTAACATAAGGTTTCCTTTAAGCTGCTCTTTACTATTAACCAATTCTTTTTCTGTAATACCTGTATTTTTCAATGTTTCCAATGTTTCCTGCATTGTTTCATATAAAGTATCTAATTGTTGACTTCCTGTTCCGCCGTAAAGCGTTAACATCCCTGTATCTTCATAAGAAGAATGGTAAGAGAATACGGAATACGCTAAGCCACGTTGCTCACGCACTTCTTGGAATAAACGGCTACTCATGCTACCGCCTAATACATTATTTAATACGATTAAGTTATAAATATCCTCATGACCCATTTGCAGTCCTTGGAAACCTAAACATAAATGAGCTTGCTCCGTTTCTTTTTTACGGGCTACTTTATTGAAATGAAAAGTTGGGCTATGTACTTGTTCACGATTCGTTGTTCCTTCATAATTCCCAAAATATTGTTCCACTGTTTGAACAAATGCTTCATCAATATTCCCAGCAATCGAAACAACGACATTTTCAGGTGTATAATGATCTTTTATATATTGACGAAGCGTATCTCCTGTAAAGGTCTCAAGTGTTTCTTCTGTTCCTAAAATGGGATATCCAAGTGGATGTGTTTCATACGTCGCTTTCGTTAACATATCATGTACGATGTCATCTGGTGTATCTTCATACATTTTAATTTCTTCAAATACAACATTCTTCTCTTTTTTTAATTCTTCTTCATCGAATGTTGAGTTAAAGAACATATCTGCTAAAACATCTAGTGCATAGTTCGCATGCTCATCAAGCACTTTTGCGTAGTAACACGTATATTCTTTTGAAGTAAATGCATTCACTTGACCACCTATGCTATCAAATGATTCTGCAATTTCTCTCGCACTGCGTGTCTCTGTCCCTTTAAAAAACATGTGCTCTAAAAAGTGAGAAACTCCATTGTTTTTTTCATTTTCATTTCTCGATCCCGCATGAATCCATATTCCAATTGCAACAGATCTTACAGTTGGAATATTCTCCATTACAATTCTTACTCCATTTTTACAAGTATATTTTTTAATCAAAAACCTTCCTCCTAATGCCAGTTTCTCTATAAAAATTTTCTATTACTTAATGATAACAAGTTTAAAGACGAATGTCATGCAAATGTATTTAATCGATTCGCTTTTCATCTAGTAATTCTGTAATATTTCCTACTTTATAACCTTGTTCTTTCAACTGTGAAATCATCGTATCTAATGCGTGTGCTGTTGATGACGTAGGGTGCATGAGCACAATTGCCCCTGGATGCACCTTACTCATAACGCGCTGCAAAAGCACTTGTGGTTCCGGTCGTTTCCAATCAATCGTGTCAACTGTCCACATAATCGTTCCCATTCGCAAATTAGCAGCCGATTGAACAACTTCTTCACGAAAACTTCCGCTTGGAGGTGCAAACCAACGTACTTTTTGATTCGTTACCGCCTCAATAATTTGATTTGTTTTCTGTAATTGTTCATGTATCGCTCCTGCAGATAGCGTTTTCATATCAGGATGTGTATAGGAGTGATTTCCTACCTCTTGCTTTGCATCCACAATCATTTTCGCAAACCTTAAATTTTCTTTCACCCAACGACCTTCCAAAAAGAAAGTTGCCTTTACACCATGTTTTTGTAGCGTCTCTAATATACGAGGAAGATACTCATTTCCCCAAGCAACATTTATCGTTAAACCCACCATTTTTTTATGTGGATGCCCCCGATAAATAGGAGAGGGTGATAAATCTGCTAAGTGTGTGTGGGGTGAAACCTCCCGATATACAAATTGCTTTTCGTCAAATCCACCGACCTTCTTCATATTTTGATATGATGCCTCAATATCAACCTCTTTACCATTATATCCCGGTGTTGCTTTCCAAATCTTATCAATGACTGCATTTTGCGGGGCAATTCTATACTGTTTCGCTTGTTTCTGAATTTCTTCGTAAAGATGGTCTTTTGCAAATACCGCATATGAACATGGTCCCATACAGAATAATAATATAGATATAAATAAAAATATACGAGTTCTCATATAAACCCTCCCATTAACTATACAAAAAGAAATAATCCATTTTCTTCTTATCCTTGTTAATTTGAGCGTTCTCAGTAAAACTATACCTCATTTCCTACAAAAATCTCTCCGTCTAATGTTTTTATATAATAAAAAAAAAGCCAGGATTACTGGCTTTTTCACTTATTTTTGCTCTTGCTCATTTTCTTGTTTTGAGGCTTCTTCTTTTGCAGCTTCTTTTTCTTGCTCTTCTTTAAGCAATACTTTTCTAGACAAGTTTACACGACCTTGTTTATCAATCTCGATAACTTTTACTGAAATCTCGTCACCGATTTTCACAACGTCTTCTACTTTGCCTACACGTTCAAGTGCAAGTTCAGAAATATGAACAAGACCGTCTTTACCACTAAATAATCCAACGAAAGCACCGAATTTTTCAACGCGTTTTACTTTTCCTAAGTAAATTTCGCCTACTTGTACTTCACGAACAATATCTTCAATGATTTTCTTCGCCTTTTCATTCATCTCTTGATCAATAGAAGAAATAAAGACTGTACCATCTTGTTCAATATCAATTTTCACGCCAGTTTCTTCAATAATTTTGTTAATTTGCTTACCGCTCGGTCCAATAACATCACGGATTTTGTCCGGATTAATTGTCATTGTAATAATTTTCGGAGCATACGCAGATAACTCTTTACGAGGCTCGGCAATAGCAGATAACATATGATCTAGAATGTGCATGCGGCCAACTTTTGCTTGTTGCAATGCTTCCTCTAAAATTTCACGAGATAAACCAGCAATTTTAATATCCATTTGTAGCGCTGTTACACCTTGAGCTGTACCTGCTACTTTAAAGTCCATATCACCTAAGTGATCTTCCATACCTTGGATATCAGTTAAAATTGTGTAGTGCTCACCTGACTTCACAAGCCCCATTGCAATACCAGCAACTGGTGCTTTAAGCGGAACACCTGCATCCATCATTGCTAACGTACTTCCGCAAATGCTTGCTTGTGAAGTAGAACCATTTGATTCTAATACTTCTGATACAAGACGAACTGTATACGGGAAGTCTTGCTCGGATGGAATAACTGGTTCAAGCGCACGTTCACCTAATGCACCGTGACCGATTTCACGACGACCAGGTCCACGCATTGGTCTTGTTTCTCCAACACTAAAGGACGGGAAGTTATAGTGATGCATAAAACGTTTTGATTCCTCTACACCAAGACCGTCTAAAATTTGCACATCGCCTAATGCACCTAACGTACAAATACTAAGCGCTTGTGTTTGTCCACGTGTAAATAAACCAGAACCGTGCGTACGAGATAAAATTCCTACCTCTGATGCTAAAGGACGGATTTCGTCACCTTTACGTCCATCTGGGCGGATTTTTTCAACTGTAATAAGACGACGTACTTCTTCTTTTACAATTTTATATAAAATCTCATTTACTTGTCCTAATGTTTCTCCATCAGCTTCATTTGCTTCATAGTGCTCAATCACACGCTTTTTCACTTCGTTAATTGCATCTTCACGTGCATGTTTTTCATATACTTGAATCGCAGCATGCATATCTTTCTCTGCCATTTCGCGTACATTTTGATTGATTGCAGCATCTACTTCATATAATTTCACTTCTGTTTTTTCTTTACCAACTGCTTGTACAATCTCTTCTTGGAAAGCAACTAGACGTTTAATCTCATCATGACCGAACATAATCGCTTCTAACATTATTTCTTCAGGTACTTGATCAGCTCCTGCTTCTACCATGTTAATTGCATCTTTTGTTCCAGCTACTACAAGGTGAATATCACTTTGTTCTTGTTGTGCTACTGTTGGGTTAATAACAAATTTCCCGTCAATACGACCAACTGTCGCGCCAGCAATCGGACCTTCAAATGGCACATCTGAAATCGATAACGCTAAAGAAGAACCAAGCATAGCTGCCATCTCAGAAGAACAATCTTGGTCTACACTCATAACGATGCTGACAACTTGCACTTCGTTACGGAAACCATCTGCGAAAAGTGGACGAATTGGACGGTCAATTAAGCGACTCGCTAAAATTGCCTTTTCACTTGGACGACCTTCACGTTTAATGAAGCCTCCTGGAATTTTACCTACTGCATATAAACGCTCTTCATAGTTTACTGTTAATGGAAAGAAATCTACATTTTTAGGCTCTTTTGATGCAGTTGCTGTAGATAGAACCGCTGTGTCGCCATATCTTACTAATACTGCTCCGTTTGCTTGTTTTGCAAGCTGACCTGTTTCAATTGTAAGCTGACGACCAGCTAAATCTATCGAGAAGACTTGCTTTTCGTGACTCATTTAAGTACCCCTCTCAATTTAAAATATTAAAATATTCAATTCTTCTATGTAAATGGATAATATATCACAATATTCTTCCTCTAGTATTACCGAAATATAAGTAAGCTATTAAGAGTAGAAGATATATTTTTACCTAACAAAAAAGCGGGAATATTCCCGCTTTTTTGACTATCGACGTAAGCCAAGCTTTGTGATTAATTCACGGTAACGTGTGATGTCATTGTTACGAAGGTAAGTAAGTAAGTTACGACGTTTACCAACCATCTTTAATAGACCACGACGTGAATGATGATCCTTCTTGTGAGTACGTAAGTGCTCATTTAGAGTGTTAATTTGCTCTGTTAGGACAGCAATTTGAACCTCTGGAGAACCAGTATCAGTCTCATGAGTTCTAAATTGTGCAATGATTTCATTTTTACGCTCTTGTGTTAAAGCCATCCTATTTCACCTCCTAATTATTAAACCCCCAATTACCTAGCAAGCGTCGGTGAGTCGCAATGCCAAGCAATGGTTGTCATAAAGTACATAACATAGAATACTACTTTTCATTTGAAAAAGCAAGTATATTCTTTGCAGTGCTAAAATATTCTTGCGCCGTCTGTTTATCTTTCGCGATCTGCGCAACTAACTCATCGATACCATTAAACTTTTTCTCTTCCCGAATACGCACACGCCACTCCACAACAACAGACTGGTCATATATATCTTGATGGAAATTAAGTAGATGTACTTCAATAGAAAGCTGGCGCTCTTCTTTAAATGTTGGCCTATAGCCGATGTTACATACGCCATCATGCCACTCATCATTTACTTTCATTCTCACCGCATATACACCAACAGGTGGCAGAAGATATTCATCCTTTAAAGCAACATTTGCTGTTGGAAAACCAATTTGACGTCCGCGTTTATCTCCGTGAACGACAGTTCCTTCCACAGTATAGGCCCTGCCTAAAATAGACGGAATTTTTTCCATTTCCCCATTACGAATCAACTTTCGTAATGATGTGGAACTTACTTTTTCTTCTTGAAATTCTACTTTTTCAATCACGGTCTGTGTAAACTCCCCTCTTGCATGAAATGGCAAAGTTTCCATCGTTCCTTTTCCTAAACGTCCATACGAATAATCAAAGCCAGCTACAATATGTTTTGCATTCAACCCAATAATATATTCATCTACAAATTGTTGAGGCAACAAATTAGCAAATGATTCATCAAATTTCACAACGTATAACGTGTCAATTCCTAAACTCGCAATTACTTTTTCTTTTATGCTCATTGGAGTAATGTACTCCACATGTGCTTCTTTTTTCCCTAATACAACAGATGGGTGTGGATGAAACGTCATAACAGCACTTTTACATCCTATTTCGTCCGCCATCTTTTTTGCTGTTTGAATTACACGCTGATGTCCTAAATGAATGCCATCAAAATATCCTAATGCCATTACAGTAGGCGGTAATTCTATTTTATTTTGTGCATGGGGATGAGTTAAATGAATGAGTTTCACGCTTGAATCCACCTTTTCCGTAATAATTCTTCTAATAATTCATTATAGCTGTAGTTCTTGATTATTCACAAGTACTTTCATTGGCTTTAACATTCCAGGGTGCTTTGGATGATGTTCATAAATTGCTAAGCAACGTTCATTTGTATCAAATACTGTAATAAATGGCGCTGTCACTTGCAACTCATTCTTTAAAAACATGCCATTTTTTATTTTTTCTGCTTGCTCATCATCTACAACCATTTTTGGAAACTTACTTAATGCTTCATCAATGGAAATAAAAATAGAATCCACTGTTCCATTTTGCACCGTTTGTTCAATTTCTTCAAATGATATGCAATCTTCTAAGTTAAATTCTCCTGATGCTGTTCGCACAAGATGTGACATATGTGCCGGGAAACCAAGCTTTTCACCAACCATAACAGCTAACGTTCTCACATATGTTCCTTTACTGCACGTAACGCGGAAACGGAATGAAACCGCCTTTCCTTCAAACACTTCCCGGTCATCAAGTAGCGCAAATTCATGAATTGTAATCGTACGTACTGGACGTTCTACTTCTTTTCCAGCTCTGGCATATTCATATAGTTTCTTTCCGTTTACTTTTACAGCTGAGTACATCGGCGGCACTTGTTCAATTGTCCCCGTTAGTTCCGCTAATACAGATTCCACCTCTTGGCGTGTAATAATACGATTTACATCTTGTTTTTCCACAACTTCACCTGAAGCATCTTCTGTCGTTGTTGAGAAACCAAGGGTAACTTCACCTTCATACGTTTTTGTTTCACTTGTTAAAAACTGCGCAATTTTTGTAGCACGCCCTACACAAATTGGTAATACACCTGTCACATCTGGGTCTAATGTACCTGTATGACCTATACGTTTTTCTCTTAATATCTTTCTTAACTTAAATACGCAATCATGTGACGTCATGCCTTTTGGTTTATGTAGTAATAATACACCTTCCATATGTTCACCTCATCGTTATACTGTTGTAGAGAATGCTCAAAAAATCCGGTAAAGATAGCTATCGCATTTCTTCGTTACGTCGCCAATTCGGTACTCATGTAGGTCAATCTACACGCCGCACTTTCCTGGCTTCCGCGCCTCGAACTGCTCGGCTCTCTTTATCCTCCTTTTTGAACACGCACTTGTATACAAAAATTACTTCCCATTGAAAAAATGGATAGACAATTGTCTATCCATTATTCTTCGCGTTTACCGTCTTTATTAATTTCATGTAAAAGCGTGTCAATTCTATGTCCATAAGCGATAGACTCATCAAATTCAAAGGTAATTTCAGGTGTTTTACGAAGGCGAATACGCTGCCCAATTTCAGCACGAATAAAACCTTTTGCCTTCGCTAAGCCTTTTAATGTATTTTCTTTCTGTTGTTCGTCTCCTAAAACAGAAATATATACTTTGGCAATCTGTAAATCCCCACTTACTTGCACATCTGTTACTGTCACAAAACCGATACGTGGATCTTTAATTTTGCGACTGATAATTTCGCCTAGTTCTTTTTTCATTTGCTCGCCCACGCGATTTGCACGTAGCTTCATAACTAATCACCTCATTCAATACCATTCCAATTGTGTTATCGTACGTTCAATCTCAGGAAATGAGTCAACATACGCAAGTACACGATTCATTTCTTTTTCGCAGACAACACGATTTGAGGATACGGAAACGATTGCAATTTCTGTACGTTGCCATACATCCTGGTGTCCAACTTCTGAAACAGATACATTGAACCTTTGTTTCACACGAGTTAAAACACGCTGTAAAATTGCTCGTTTCTCTTTTAAAGAATGCACATCATAAATCATACACTCAAATGAGAGTGAAGCGATAATCATCGCTTCACTTCTTCCATAATGTATGCCTCAATGATGTCCCCTTCTTTAAGATCATTATATCTTTCAATTGTGATACCACACTCATAGTTTTGTGCAACTTCTTTTACGTCATCTTTGAAACGTTTTAACGTATCAAGTTGTCCTTCGAAAATAACTACGCCATCACGAATGATACGCACGCCGCTATCACGTGTGATTTTACCATCAGTTACATAACAGCCTGCAATTGTTCCAACTTTAGTAACTTTGAATGTTTGACGAACTTCTGCTTGCCCAATTACTTTTTCTTCGAATTCAGGATCCAACATACCTTGCATTGCTGCTTCAATCTCTTCGATTACTTTGTAAATAATGCGGTGTAAGCGAATATCAACATTTTCTAATTCAGCTGTACGTTTCGCGTTTACATCAGGACGTACGTTAAATCCAATTACGATTGCATTTGATGCAGAAGCTAAAATAATATCAGATTCTGTAATTGCACCTACGCCTGTATGAATGATTTTTATTTTTACGCCTTCAACATCAATTTTGCGAAGTGATGCTGCCATTGCTTCTACAGAACCTTGTACGTCTGCTTTCACAATTAAGTTAATTTCTTTCATTTCGCCTTCTTGAATTTGTTGGAATAAATCTTCAAGGCTTAATTTAGATTTTTCACCACGTTGTGCAACCAATGCTTGTTGCGCACGTGATTCACCGATTTGGCGTGCTTTCTTCTCGTCAGCAAATGCCATAAAGCGATCGCCGGCTTGTGGTACTTCGTTTAAGCCTGTAATTTCAACAGGAGTAGACGGACCAGCAACTTTCACACGACGACCAATATCATTTACCATCGCACGAACACGGCCGAATGATGTACCAACAACAATTGGATCTCCTACTCGAAGCGTACCGTTTTGCACAAGTAATGTTGCGATTGTTCCTTTACCTTTATCAAGCTGTGCTTCGATTACAGTACCAGCTGCATAGCGATTTGGATTTGCCTTATATTCTTCTACTTCACTTACAAGAAGAATCATTTCTAACAAGTTGTCAATTCCTTCGCCTTGAATTGCAGAAATTGGTACGAAAATTGTATCTCCGCCCCAAGCTTCTGGAACTAATTCGTACTCTGTTAACTCTTGCATTACGCGGTCTGGATTTGCTGATGGTTTATCCATCTTATTCACAGCAACGATAATTGGTACTCCAGCTGCTTTCGCATGGTTAATCGCTTCAACTGTTTGTGGCATAACACCGTCATCAGCTGCAACAACAAGAATTGTAATATCTGTTACTTGCGCACCGCGTGCACGCATTGTTGTAAACGCTGCGTGACCTGGTGTATCTAAGAACGTAATTTTCTTGTCACTTACTTCAACTTGGTATGCACCGATATGCTGTGTAATTCCACCAGCTTCACCAGCAGTTACTTTTGAATTACGAATAGAATCAAGTAGTGTTGTTTTACCATGGTCAACGTGTCCCATAATTGTAACAACCGCTGGACGTTCTTTTAAGTTTTCTTCATTGTCTTGCTCGTCCATGAAAGTTTCAAATTCTGTTTCACTAACAACCACTTCTTCTTCTACTTCAATACCGTAATCACTAGCAATTAGCTCAATTGTATCTTTATCTAAATCTTGGTTAATTGTCGCCATAATACCTAGCATAAAGAGCTTTTTAATAAGTTCAGATGGCTCTTTTCCTAGTTTTTTTGCAAGTTCACTTACTGTAAGAGTGCCAGAGAAAGTAACTTTATCCGGTGTCTCTACTGTTTGTGTTGGTTGTCTTCCAGCAAAGTTTTCTTGACGTTTGTCTTCATTTCCTTTGCCTTTTTTCTTCTTCTTATTATTGCTGTTCTTTTTACTGCGAACAACTTTTTCTTCTACTTCAAACTCATCTGCAACAGAAGGTTTTTCTGTTTCATTATTATATTGATTATCTAAATTATTTACTACTTCATCGTCTAACATTGTCATATGATTGGAGACCTCAATATTCATTTCTTTTAGTTTTGTAATAATATCTTTACTTGAGACATTGTGTTTCTTCGCATATTCATATACTCGAATTTTACTCATACCTTCACCCCCGGTAAGTTGTATCGAGCATGCTACGCAGCTTTTTCGCAAAGCCCTCATCTAACACGGCTACAACGACTCGCTCTTCTCTCCCAATCGCATGCCCTAATTGTTGTCGATTTTCGACTTTTTTCATTGGTACGTTGTAGTACGTTGTTTTATCAGTAATACGTTTTGTTGTGTTCGCTGACGCATCTTCAGAAAGCAATACGAGCTTTGCTTTCCCATTTCGTACTTCTTTTAAAACAAGTTCTTCACCCGAAATGATTTTTCGAGCACGGTTTGCTAGTCCTAAAAAAGATTTCCAATCGGACACTTACTTCGACTCCTTCTCAACAAGCTCAAGAAGCTCTTCATAAAGAGAACTGTCGACTTTCGCTTTTAGATGATGTTCCAAAACATTTTTCTTTTGAGCCTGTAGTATACATTCTTTGTCTTTTGACAAATATGCACCGCGTCCTGATTTTTTTCCAGTTACATCAATTGACACTTCGCCCTCTTTGGAACGAACAATGCGAACGAGCTCGCGTTTAGATTTCATTTCTTGTGTTGCAATACACTTTCGTAACGGAACTTTTCGATTGCTCACAATCATCACCTCTATTCGATTTCGTCTTCAGCTGAATCGAATGCGATCATGTTGTCTTCTTCTGTTACTATGCCTAGTTGCTTCGCATCAGACTCGCTTTTAATATCAATTTTCCAGCCCGTTAATTTCGCTGCAAGTCTTGCGTTTTGTCCACGCTTACCGATTGCTAATGAAAGTTGATGGTCTGGAACAACTACAGTCGTTGCTTTTTCCTCTTCATTCACAAGTACTTTTACAACTTGTGATGGACTTAAAGCATTTGCTACATATTCAACTGGATCATTTGACCAGCGAACAATATCAATTTTTTCACCTTTTAGTTCATCTACAATGCGTTGTACACGTTGTCCTTTTGGACCTACGCAAGAACCTACTGGATCAACATCAATATTCTCTGCATATACAGAAATTTTAGAACGATCGCCTGCTTCACGTGCTACAGAACGAATTTCTACCGTTCCATCATAAATTTCTGGCACTTCAATTTCAAATAAACGTTTTAAAAGGCCTGGATGTGTACGTGATACATAAATTTGTGGACCTTTTGTCGTTTTTTCTACTTTTGTAATAAAGACGCGGATGCGGTCATGTGGTTTATATTGTTCGTTTGGCATTTGCTCACTTACAGGTAGTAATGCTTCTACTTTCCCTAAGCTTACATATATAAAACGAGCATCTTGACGCTGCACAATACCAACCATAATGTCTTCTTCACGGTCGCTAAATTCTGAATAGATAACGCCGCGTTCCGCTTCACGTACACGTTGTGTTACAACTTGTTTTGCTGTTTGTGCTGCAATGCGTCCAAAATCTTTTGGCGTTACTTCAATTTCTAATACGTCGCCATCTTGATAGTTCGGATTAATCTGTCTTGCTTCCTCTACAGAGATTTCAAGACGTGGATCAAACACACTGTCTACAACATCCTTACGTGCTAAAACTTGAATTGTACCCACTTCAGGGTTAAAGCTAACACGCACGTTTTGTGCTTGGTTAAAATTGCGTTTATAAGCAGAGATTAAAGCTGCTTCAATCGCATCAATAATAATATCTTTGCTAATACCTTTTTCTGATTCTAATACGAGCAAAGCATCTAACAACTCCGTGCTCATGAAGATCCCCCTTCTAACTAAAACGTAACGGCAAGTCGCGATTTCGCAACTTTGTCCATTGGAATTTGAATTTCCTTTTTACGTGTTTTAATCGTTAATAATAGTGTAATTGTTATACCATCATATGACAGTAGCTTTCCTTCAAACATTTTTTCACCATCAATTGGCTCATATGTTTTAATTGCCACTTGTCTTCCTACCGCTTGCTGGAAGTCTTTTTCTTTCTTCAATGGGCGCTCTGCTCCAGGAGACGATACATCCAAAAAGTAAAGGTGAGGAATTGGATCCTCTTTATCTAAAGCTTCGCTTAAACGTTCGCTTACCGCACCACATTCTTCAATATCTATTCCTGTCTCAGAATCGATGAATATGCGTAGGAACCAGTCTTTTCCTTCTTTCACATACTCTACATCTACAAGTTCAAGATTTAATTCTTCAACAATCGGCTGTGCAAGTGCTTCAACAACTTCTGTGACTTTCTTATCCATAAACAGCCTCCTTTCTGCCGCCATGTACCATTCGAAAGAAAATATTCCGCTCCGTTTGTTCGATCGCGGTCTATCTTATTCTTTCTCGTTAGCTAACAAAAGCCCCTGCCGTTAAGCAGGGAATATCTGTCTTAGTATTACCAAATTTAAGAAGTAAAACTTGTAACAAATTATGTATATACGACAGAAATGTCTCACCTAATATGTATAGAAACATAGATAGTAACACGAAAGAGTGGGTTTCCCCACTCTTTTTTTTCAAAATATACATGACATGGTTATCTCGGTTAATAGTATAACATAGCAAATACCGTTTTGCAAAGAATTTTCCTGCCTACTAGAACAGTGATAACTGGTTTTGATCTGGTAAATCACCTAAACAACCTTGACTATCTAAATACTCTATGATTGTTTTAGAAATTTTACTACGCTGCTGTAAATCCTCTTTTGATAAGAACTCACCATTTTGACGCGCTGATACGATATTTAACGCAGCGTTTGTACCAAGACCAGGTATTGCATTAAATGGCGGAATCAATGTGTCCCCATCAATAATAAAGTCAGTTGCACTTGAACGATATAAATCAACCTTTTGGAATGAATAACCGCGTTCACACATTTCAAGTGTCATTTCTAACACTGTCAGTAAACTTTTCTCTTTTGGTGCAGCATCTAAACCTTTTTGCGCAATTTCATCAATTCTCGCGCGGGTCGATGCGGAACCTTTTACCATCGCATCTAAATCAAAGTCATCTGCACGAACTGTAAAATATGCCGCATAAAACAAGAGTGCAAAATGTACTTTGAAATAGGCAATACGCACAGCCATTAGTACATAAGCGGCCGCATGTGCCTTAGGGAACATATACTTAATCTTTTTACATGAATCGATATACCAACCAGGTACATTGTTCGTACGCATATCCGCTTCCCATTCTTCAGGTACACCTTTACCTTTACGCACTGATTCCATGATTTTAAACGCTAATGATGGATCTAATCCTTGATAGATTAAATACACCATAATATCATCACGACAACCGATAACTTCGCTCAGCGTACATGTACCGTTATAGATGAGCTCATTTGCATTACCAAGCCATACGTCCGTACCATGAGATAATCCAGAAATTTGGACAAGCTCTGAGAATGTCGTCGGTTTTGTTTCCTCTAACATTTGTCGTACGAATTTTGTACCAAACTCCGGTATACCGAGTGTACCCGTTTTACAATTAATTTGCTCTTCTGTAACCCCTAGAGACTCCGGTCCTGAGAAGATTTTCATCACTTCGGGGTCATCTGTTGGTATTGTTTTCGGATCAACTCCGCTTAAATCTTGGAGCATACGAATGACGGTCGGATCATCGTGTCCAAGTATATCAAGTTTTAACAAATTATCATGGATCGAGTGGAAATCAAAGTGTGTCGTTCTCCACTCCGCCCCTACTGAATCTGCTGGGAATTGAATTGGTGAAAAATCAAATATGTCCATGTAATCAGGTACAACGATAATACCACCTGGATGCTGCCCTGTTGTACGTTTTACCCCGGTACAACCAGCAACAAGCCGATCAACCTCAGCATTTCGAATTGTTAAGTTATGATCTGATGCATAACCTTTCACATAACCATAGGCTGTTTTCTCCGCAACTGTACCAATTGTTCCAGCACGGTATACATAATCCTCACCAAACAGTACTTTCGTATAGTTATGGGCACGTGGCTGATATTCCCCGGAGAAATTCAAATCTATATCCGGTACCTTATCTCCTTTAAATCCAAGGAACGTTTCGAACGGAATGTCATGTCCATCTTTTACATATGGCACATGGCAAGTTGGACAATCTTTATCAGGTAAATCAAAACCAGAACCTACAGATCCATCATTAAAGAACTCAGAATGCTTACATTTTGGACAAATATAATGCGGTGGCAATGGATTTACTTCCGTAATTTCCATCATCGTTGCAACGAATGATGAACCTACAGATCCACGTGAACCAACAAGATAGCCATCTACAAGTGATTTTTTCACGAGTTTATGTGAAATTAAATAAATAACGGCAAAACCATGTCCAATAATACTTTTTAATTCTTTTTCCAAACGGGCTTCTACAATTTCTGGTAATTCATCACCATAGATACTGCGTGCCATTTTATAACTCATATCCCGTGTTTCATCATCTGCACCTTCAATTTTCGGTGTGTATAGATCATCTTTTACGGGATGAACTTCTCCAATCATCGATGCAACCTTGTTCGTGTTTGTAACAACAATTTCTTTTGCTTTCTCTTCCCCTAAAAAGGAGAAGCACTCTAACATTTCATCTGTTGTTCGGAAATACACAGGCGGCAGAGAATGACGATTTAATGGGTTTGCCCCGCCTTGCGAACTCACTAAAATTTTACGATACATGGCATCTTCCGGATCAAGATAATGTACATTTCCTGTTGCAACTACAGGTTTATCTAACGTTTCACCTAATTTTACTAAGTTAGAAATGATCGCTTTTAGCTGTCCTTCATCTCGAACAAGCTCGAGCTCCACTAAATGTCGCAACACTACTGGCGGCATAACTTCAATATAATCATAAAACTGTGCAATTTCCTCTACTTCTTCTGGTGCCTTTTGCATCATCGCTTCAAACACTTCACCTTTATCGCAAGCTGTACCAACTAATATACCTTCACGATATTTCTTCAATAATGAGCGCGGAACGCGAGGCACACGGTAAAAGTAGTTTAAATGTGCAAATGAAACAAGTTTATATAAGTTTTTTAAACCTACATCGGATGTGGCAAGTAACGTCACATGACTTGGACGTCCGCGTTTATACGCATCACCTTGTCCCATACTATCATTTAATTGATCGTGATATTCAAATCCTCTTTCAATCGCATCTTTTAGCATTTTGACAAGTAAGTAACCCGTCGCTTCTGTATCATAAATCGCACGGTGATGCTGTGTTAATTCAATATCAAGTTTTTTACACATCGTATTTAGGCGATGATTCTTCATATCTGGAAATAGAAAACGAGCTAACTCCAATGTATCAATAACTGGATTTGTTGGTTTTTCTAATCCACTTTTCTTGAACCCAACATTTAAAAAGCCCATATCAAAGCTTGCATTATGTGCAACAAGCGTATGATCGCCCATCCACTGCTCAAACTTTTTAAATACTTCTTCTACTTCTGGTGCATCAGTTAACATATCATCTGTTATACCCGTTAACTCAATAATTGTTGCAGATAGCGGTTGATGCGGATTTGCAAAAGATTCAAATCGATCAATAATTTCGCCGTCTTTAATTTTTACAGCAGCTAATTCGATGACCGTATCATACACAGCCGATAATCCAGTCGTTTCTACGTCAAAGACAACGTATGTTTCATCTGCCAATAAACGATGTTCCTCATTATAAGCAATCGGTACACCATCATTTACAAGATTAGCTTCTACACCATAAATCACTTTTATTCCTGCCTTTTTCCCGGCTGAATATGCTTCTGGGAAGGACTGTGCAACCGCATGATCTGTAATTGCTATCGCTTCATGTCCCCATTTCCCTGCTTGAGCAACAAGTCTAGATACTGAAGTGACTGCATCCATTTGACTCATCGGTGTATGCAAGTGAAGCTCTACCCGTTTTTCTCCTTCATCGGCTTTATCTTTACGAGACGGGCCTGTAATTTCATTAATATCGTTGGCAATCATAACTAAGTCACGAACAAACGTATCGTTTTGTACCGATCCACGTGCCTTCACCCACATACCTTTTTTCAATGATTGTAGGAGCGGAATATCTTCTTTATCACGCGAAAACATTTTAATCATGATTGAATCGGTATAATCTGTTATTTTTAACGTTAATAACGTACGGCCGCTTCGAAGTTCTTTCGTTTCCACATGAAAGACATAACCTTGTACAGTTTTTCGTCTTTCTTCATCTTGAATTTCGCGAAGTGGTGTAATCTCCTCATCAGGCTTAATGAGATATCCAAGTACAATTGGCCCTTCATGTACTGTGTCACTCTCTTCCGCTTGTCGTTTTGCCATTTCTTCCATGGCTTGGATGACACGCTGACGGTCTTCTTGCTGTGTTTGTTCACGAAACTTTTGAACTTCCTCATCATTTTGTTTTACATTTGTTTCAAGCTGAAAGCGTGGGAACCCAAATGTTTCATATTGATCTCCAATTGGTTTCGTAAGATTTTTCTTCAATGTTGTAGCCTCTAAATCATTATTTACATTTAACGACAGCTTGACCCCATTCACATGTGGAAGCTGCTTTTTTAAATATGCAAACATAGGAGAAAATGTAATTCTATTTGTACAAAGTGGCCAATATGCTTGTACCTCTTCCTCCGTAAATTGTTTATTCTCTGATTCTAATGCAAAAGTTGTTTTTGCAATATGTGAAAACGACTGCCTGAGCTGCGTTTCTAACAATTCATATAGATCTGTTGGCAAAATGCGCGGCACTTGTAAATCAAAATGCCAACTTTTATTTATTTTATCAACAACCAATCTTTGAATACCACCGCCTTGCAAATATTGACTTACAAGGTTTTCCGGCATTTGCAACTGCTGCAATAAAATTTGAAACCGTTCTTGTTGTTCATTTGTTAACGACATAAGCAACCTCCTTCCATTCGCTATTATAAATTGAAACTTTCAGCAAGGAAAGATTTCTTCCTTCCATTTGATAACTTTTCACTTCACATAGCAAGAGAAGGTACCTCACAATGAGGTACCTCGTCTTATTTTAAAATATTTGCAATGTATGTGTGAAGTTCTTCAACTTTTACTTCAGCAGATTCATTTGTAGCACGTACTTTTACTTCAACGATACCTTCATCGACTTTTTTACCAACCGTTACTCGAACTGGAAGACCGAATAGATCAGCATCAGCAAATTTTACACCTGCACGCTCTGCACGATCATCTAATAATACTTCATAACCTTGCTCTTGTAATGAACTGTAGATGTTTTCGCCTACTTCACGTTGTGCATCAGATTTCATATTTACTGGAATCACATGCACATGGTACGGTGCAACAGCTACTGGCCAAGTCAAACCGTTTTCATCATTAAATTGTTCGGCAATCGCTGCTACTGTACGAGATACCCCAATACCGTAGCATCCCATGATAAGTGGCTTAGCTTTTCCGTTTTCATCTAAAAACGTTGCATTCATTGCTTCACTATAACGTGTACCTAGTTTAAATACATGTCCAACTTCAATGCCACGTGCAAAGCGGATTATTCCATTTCCATCTGGAGATTGATCTCCTTCTTGGATGAATCGTAAATCTGTATATTGACTTACTTTAAAGTCACGCTCTGGATTTACATTCACATAATGGAAACCTTCTTCATTTGCACCACAGCAACCATTCACAATTGCTTGTACAGCATAGTCAGCAATTACTTCTACATCTCCTGCTACACCAATCGGTCCTAAAGAACCAATTTCACATTGTAACAACTCTTTTACATCCTCATGAGAAGCAAGTTCTACAACTGAAGCACCGTATACGTTCTTCACTTTTACATCATTTACTTCATGATCTCCGCGAACAAGTACAACGACAAATTTCTCATCTACTTTAAAGACCATAGATTTAATGCAATTTGATGCTTCAATATTTAAGAATGCAGACACTTCTTCAATTGCTTTTTGATCTGGCGTTACTACTTTTTCAAGTGCCTTTTCCGCCTTATCACGTTTTTCATAGGAAGTGACAACAGGTGCCATTTCAATATTTGCAGCATAATCAGATGTATCAGAATACGCAATTGTATCTTCTCCAACATCGGATAATACCATAAATTCGTGTGTATCCTTTCCGCCCATTGCTCCAGAATCAGCAATAACTGCGCGGAAATTCAAACCACAACGAGCAAAAATATTCGAATATGCTTGATAAAGACGATTATATACTTCATCTAAACTTTCTTGCGTCGCATGGAAAGAATATGCATCCTTCATTAAAAACTCTCTTCCGCGTAGCAAGCCAAAACGAGGTCGTTGCTCATCACGGAATTTTGTTTGGATTTGATATAGTGTTAAAGGTAATTTTTTATAGGACTTAATTTCGTCACGTACAAGATCAGTAATTACCTCTTCATGCGTTGCTCCTAAAGCAAACTCACGATCATTGCGATCTTTCATACGCATTAATTCGGAACCGTAAGAATACCAGCGGCCCGACTCTTGCCATAATTCAGCCGCTTGAAGAGCTGGCATTAATAGTTCCACTGCTCCTGCTCGTTCCATTTCTTCTCGAACAATACGTTCTACTTTATGCAATACTTTCAAGCCAAGTGGGAGAAAGCTATAAATACCTGAAGCATTTTGACGCATAAATCCTGCACGGAGTAATAACTGATGACTTTTAATCTCAGCGTCAGCTGGCACTTCACGTAGTGTAGGACTAAATACCATACTTTGTTTCATCTATTAGCACCTCTTTATTCCGCTCTAAGGGGCAGTCCCTCCTCACCTTAAGATCCAGAGAAATCAAAGAAGTTAGGTGGGAGATAACTGCCCCAAAGAGTCCGATTGTTGAAAGCTTTCTATCAGTGGAAGATGAAGAAAACTCTCTTTGATAGAAGTTTCAATTTATAAGAAAAACTTCCGAATATCATTCCATGTAACAACTAACATAAGTAGCATTAATAAAGCAAAGCCAATAAAATGGACCATTCCTTCTTTTTGGCGATCAATCGGTTTCCCGCGCAGGGCTTCAATTAAGAAGAAGAAAAGGCGTCCTCCGTCAAGAGCTGGAACTGGCAATAAGTTAAATAAACCAAGGTTTATACTTAAAACAGCCGCTAAGCTAAGAACACGAATCGGCCCATACTCTACCACCTGATCTGTTAAATTATAAATACCTACTGGACCAGATAAATCATTAATCGAAAAATGTCCTGTTACCAATTGAATAAGGGAAACAAAAATCATTTTTGTCCATGTATATGTTTGTTCAAATCCAGATTTAATAGAACCAAAAATAGATTTCTCTACTGGAGAGTATACACCAATTCTACCAACTTCCTCCTTGCCCTCTTTATCAGCAGAAGGCGTTACTTTTACAGTAAATGGCTTATCGTCACGTTGTACTTTCATCGTAATTTCTTTATTTGCGTTTTCACGTACGATTGTTACAACATCTTGCCAAGTGTTTGTATCTTTACCATTAATCGTTTGAATCGTATCATCTTGCTTTAATCCTGCCTGCTCTGCAACACTATCTTTCATTACTTTCCCAATCATCGGCTTATCAATAGGAATCCCTTGTACCAATCCAATGATGACAAAGATAACAAATGCCAGTATAAAGTTCATAGCAGGACCCGCAAAAATTGTTAACGCTCGCTGTCCTAACGTTTTAGAACCAAACTGTCTTTTAAACGGAGCGATTTGTATTTCTTCCCCCGCTGAAACAATACGTGCTTTTTCATTCACACGAAATGTTTGTAAATCTTCCTCATACTCTTCGTATCCAGAAATGGTGAGATTATGTTCTAAGTCTGCTTGTTCCACTTCAATCACACGAACATTCGGATACTTTTCACGCTGATCTAAAACTAATTTCATAACCTCGTCGTTTTCATTTAAAACAAGTCCAACTTTTTTCCCTGGTTTTAATTCCACCGTTTCCGCATCTTCACCAGCCATTCTAACATAGCCTCCAAGCGGAAGTAGTCGAACTGTATAAACTGTTTCATTCTTTTCAAACGAAAATATTTTTGGTCCAAAACCAATTGCAAACTCGCGACATAAAATACCCGCTCGTTTTGCAAAGTATAGATGCCCTAGCTCATGGAAAAATACGAGTGCACCGAAAATTAATATAAAGGCAATCGCTGTATTCAATTCCATAACCACCTTTGCTAAATTTGTTCCATCACAAACCGTCTTGTGGCCGCATCGATTTCCTGAATTTCTTCTAAGCTCGGACGTGCAATGACATTGTGATGGTGCATTGCTTTTTCAATAAGGTCTTCTATTGTTAGGAAACCGATTTTCTTTTGTAAAAAAGCTTCTACAGCAGCTTCATTTGCCGCATTCATCACAGTTGGCATACTTCCTCCTGTTTTCCCTGCTTCATATGCAAAACGGAGACAACGGAAACGCTCTTGATTCATTTGCTCGAAGTGTAATGTTCCTATTTCCCATAGGTTTAACTGTTTTGTATTCTGAAGTGGTAAACGATCTGGAAATGTAAGTGCATATTGAATTGGTACACGCATATCAGGTGAACCAAGTTGTGCCATTACACTGCGATCTTTAAATTCAACCATAGAATGGATGATGCTCTCTTTATGTAAAACAACATCGATTTGCTCATAAGGAATACCGAAAAGCCAATGTGCTTCGATAACTTCCAATCCCTTATTCATCATTGTAGCAGAATCAATTGTAATTTTCGAACCCATTGACCAGTTTGGATGACAAAGTGCATCTTCTACTGTCACATGATGCAATTCATCTCTCGTCTTATCACGAAAGCTTCCACCGGATGCTGTCACAATTAGGCGAGAGATCCGCTTTTCATTTTCTCCATTCAAGCATTGAAAAATAGCCGAATGTTCGCTATCTACAGGAAGTAAGGACACGTTATGCTTTTGTGCAGCTTCCATTACTAAATGTCCAGCTGTTACTAACGTTTCTTTGTTCGCAATTGCAATTGTCTTTTTCGCTTCAATTGCGCGTAATGTCGGCAATAGTCCTACGCTTCCTACAACAGCATTTACAACAACCTCTGCCTCTGAATGAAGGGCTACTTCTAAAAGACCTTCTTCACCGTATACGACTTTCGTATTTCCAGAAACAGATTGCAACCGTACAACATCTTCCTCTCTTTGCACTGACACGAGACGAGGAGAAAATTCTTGAATAACTTGTATTGCATGGTCAATATTTTTCCCTACAGAAAAAGCAACGAGACGGAATTGGTCTGGGTGCGAGCGCAATACGTCCAATGTTTGCGTTCCAACCGATCCACTTGCACCTAATAAACTAATGTTTTTCATTACTCCAACCCCTCGTTCATTTATGAAATGAAATGTAAGAAATGTAAAATAGGTAATACGAACAACCAACTATCTGTTCGATCTAATATTCCGCCATGTCCAGGTAAGATTGTACCTGAATCTTTCACACCATAATGGCGCTTAAATGCGGATTGTACTAAGTCACCAATTTGTCCAAAAATTGAAATGGCTATCGTAACAACAATTAACATCCCAATGTTCCCATGAACTTGGAAAAACATGTTGTATACAAAAGCAACTACAATCCCACAAATAATACCGCCCAATGAGCCCTCTATCGTTTTATTCGGACTAATCTCTGGCCACAATTTTCTTTTTCCAATTGCTTTTCCAATGAAATATGCACCTGAATCCGTTGCCCAAATGACAAATAATGCATAAAACACATAATGAATCCCGGCGATTCTTGTTTCATTCAAATATAAGAATCCCATTGCAACATAAGTCGTTGCCATAAGCAAAAATGAAGCATTGTCAAAAGTAAATGTATTCTTCGAAAGGACAGTATATGATAAAAGTAACAAAACAATCACAAATGTGATTTCTAATTTATCTAATCCAATCCAATCAAACATTCCTAGTGCATTACTTGGAACTAAAATAATCCACAGTAATAATGCAGCTAAAACTGTCGGCACCGAAAGAAGTGTAAGCTTGTTCATACGAACTAATTCATATAGTCCAATTGAAGCAAGTGCATACACTAAAACTGTAAAAGGCACGCCACCGTAAAATACGATGGGAATGAATAGTGCGGCAGCAATCACTCCAGTAATAATTCTCTGTTTCACTACCAAGCCCTCTCTTTCTACACGCCCCCGAATCTGCGTCCTCTATGTTGAAAGTCTGTAATTGCATTTAGTAAATGTTCTTCCGTAAAATCCGGCCAATATACATCCGTAAACCAAAGTTCTGAATATGCAATTTGCCATAGCATGAAATTGCTAATACGAAGTTCCCCACTCGTACGAATAAGCAGGTCCGGATCAGGTAATGTTCTCGTCATTAGGTAAGAAGAAATCATTTCTTCATTTACTTCTGTCGAACGAATCTTCCCTTCTTCGTTATCCTTCATCATATTTTGCACAGCAGAAACAATTTCATCACGACTTCCATAGTTTAACGCAAAATTGAGAATTAATCCTGTGTTCTCTTTTGTATCTTCCATGGCTTTTTCCATTGCTCTGCGCGTATGCGTAGGAAGACGATCTTTTTGCCCAATTACTCGGACCTGTACATTTTCCTCAATTAACTCTGGTAAAAATGCACCTAGAAATTCTTCTGGAAGCTTCATTAAATAATCGACTTCTATTTTCGGTCTTTTCCAGTTCTCTGTAGAAAAGGCATAAAGGGTCAGTACTTTCACATCAAGTTTACTAGCAAACTTTGTAATTTTTTTTACAACTTGCATCCCTTCATGATGTCCTGCAATGCGAGGCATCGCTCTTCTTTTTGCCCATCTTCCATTACCATCCATAATAATAGCAATATGCTCTGGGATATGTCCCTTTTTTGCTTCTTCAATGAGATGATCAAACGATGTGATCTTTTTGCCCTTAAAAAAAGGAAGCTTTTTAAACATCATTCATACCCTCCAACAAGCAGACGTATGCCTAAAAGTGTAAAAAGACCCCCTTAAGAAGAGGGTCATATTTGCGAAGGAATCGCTATTACACTTCCATGATTTCTTTTTCTTTGTTTTTCGCGATTTCGTCAACTTTTGCAATATATTTATCTGTTTCTTTTTGGATATCTTCTGCATATCCTCTTAAGTCATCTTCTGTGATATCGCCAGATTTTTCAAGTTTTTTAAGATCATCATTTGCATCACGGCGTACGTTACGAACTGCTACTTTTGCTTCTTCAGCATATTTTTTAACAGTTTTCACAAGATCACGGCGGCGCTCTTCTGTTAATGCAGGGAACGCAATACGAATTACTGTTCCATCATTAGAAGGATTTAGACCTAAATCTGCTTTTAAAATCGCTTTTTCAATATCACCAAGAGAAGATTTATCATACGGTTGAATTACAAGTAAGCGTGCTTCCGGTACTGTAATGTTTGCTAATTGTACAACCGGAGTTGGCGCACCGTAGTAATCAACTTGTACTTTATCTAATACAGCTGCGCTTGCACGACCAGCACGAACTGTTGAAAGCTCACGTGAGTATGCTGAAACTGCTTTTTCCATTTTTTCATTTGTTGCTTTTAATACTTGTTGTCCCATTTTTATTTCCCCCTTACAATTGTTCCGATATTTTCGCCAAGAACGGCACGTTTAATATTTCCTTTTTCCATAACAGAGAATACAATTAATGGAATGTCATTGTCCATACATAAAGAAGAAGCAGTAGAGTCCATTACACCTAAACCTTCTTTTAATACATCTAAATATGTAAGTGACTCATATTTTGTTGCTGTTGGATCCACACTTGGATCTGCACTATAAACACCATCTACATTATTTTTCGCCATTAAAATAACATCAGCTTCGATTTCCGCTGCACGTAATGCCGCAGTCGTATCTGTAGAGAAGTAAGGGTTACCTGTACCCGCTGCAAAGATAACAACACGCTTCTTCTCTAAGTGACGAATTGCTTTACGACGAATGTAAGGCTCTGCCACTTGACGCATCTCAATAGAAGTTTGAACACGTGTTTGAATGCCGATATTCTCCAAGCTATCTTGAAGAGCTAACGAATTCATAACTGTCGCTAACATGCCCATGTAATCTGCTCCTGCACGATCCATGCCCATTTCGCTTCCAATTTTCCCGCGCCAAATGTTTCCGCCGCCAACAACAACTGCAACTTCAACATCTAATTCAGCGATTTCTTTCACTTGCTCTGCAACTGATTTAATAACAGATGGGTTAATGCCAAACCCTTTTTCACCAGCTAAAGCTTCACCGCTCAGCTTTAAAACGACACGATTATATTTCGGTTGACTCATAATGAACCTCCAATTGCTTACATCTTTATTTTAAAAAAGGGAACACAATGTGTTCCCTAGTCTTTATTAGTTGTTACCTTTTACTTGGTTCATTACTTCTTCAGCAAAGTTGTCTTCACGCTTCTCAATACCTTCACCAACAGCGTAGCGAACAAATCCGCGTACTGTGCCACCTTTAGACTCTACGAATTGACGAACTTTCAAGTCAGGGTTTTTAACGAAAGCTTGATCAAGTAAGCAAATCTCTTCGAAGAATTTACCTAGGCGACCTTCAACCATTTTTGCAACGATTTTTTCAGGCTTGCCTTCATTTAACGCTTGTTGCGTTAATACTTGACGCTCATGCTCAACCTCTTCAGCTGTTACAGCATCGCGGTCGATGTATTTAGGGTTAACAGCTGCAACGTGCATTGATACGTCTTTTGCTGCATTTTCTTCTGTAGTTCCTTCAAGAACTGTTAGTGCACCAATGCGGCCACCCATGTGTAGATAAGCACCAAATGCATCAGCATCAGTTTTTGATACGATTTCGAAACGACGAAGTGTAAGTTTTTCACCAATTTTAGCGATTGCTTCGTTGATGTGAGCTTCTACTGTTTTGCCTTCGCTTCCGATTGTTTGAGCCATAGCTTCTTCAATAGTTGCAGGCTTATTAGCTAATAAGTGAGCAGCTAATTCTTTTGTTAATGCTTGGAAACCTTCGTTTTTAGCAACAAAGTCAGTTTCAGAGTTAAGCTCTAAAATAACTGCTTCATTTCCATTTACTTCGATATAAGTTAAACCTTCAGCAGCAATGCGGTCTGCTTTGTTCGCAGCTTTCGCAATACCTTTTTCACGTAAGAAGTCAATTGCTTTCTCCATGTCGCCGTTAGTTTCTGTTAAAGCTTTTTTGCAGTCCATCATACCTGCGCCAGTTTTTTCGCGAAGTTCTTTTACCATTTGTGCAGTAATTGCCATACTTTTCATCCTCCTAAAATATGTATATACCTTAAAAAAGGTGATAAAAGGCCGAACCCCTTATCACCTTTCCAAATTTGTTACGCAGTAACAGTTTCTTCACCTTGTTTTGCTTCAAGGATCGCGTCTGCCATTTTAGATGTAAGAAGTTTTACAGCACGAATCGCATCATCGTTTGCTGGAATTACGTGATCGATTTCGTCTGGATCACAGTTCGTATCAACGATACCGATGATTGGAATGTGTAATTTGCGTGCTTCAGCAACTGCAATACGCTCTTTACGAGGGTCTACTACGAATAATGCACTTGGAAGACCTTTCATATCTTTAATACCGCCTAAGAATTTTTCAAGACGTTCTAACTCTTTTTTAAGTTGAACAACTTCTTTCTTAGGAAGTACTTCGAAAGTACCATCTTCTTGCATTCTTTCGATATCTTTAAGACGCTTGATACGTTTTTGGATTGTTTGGAAGTTTGTTAACGTTCCACCTAACCAACGTTGGTTAACGAAGTACATGCCAGCACGAGTTGCTTCTTCTTTAATAGCTTCTTGTGCTTGTTTTTTTGTACCAACGAATAAAATGTTACCGCCTTCTGCAGCGATGTTTCTCATTACGTTGAAAGCTTCTTCAACTTTTTTCACAGTTTTTTGTAAGTCGATGATGTAGATACCGTTACGCTCTGTGAAAATGTAACGTTTCATTTTTGGGTTCCAACGACGAGTTTGATGTCCGAAATGAACACCTGCTTCAAGCAATTGTTTCATAGAAATTACTGCCATGATTTTGTTCCTCCTAAATGGTTTCTGATATCCTCCGTTCACTTCATCTTTAAGTGAAACTACAAGCGTAGCACCAACACTTAAATCAGTAAACGTGTGTACTTTGTACTGACACCACTGATTACTATATCATAATGAAATATCACAATCAAGTTGAAAATACGAACATTGTAAAACTTTCTTTTTTTATTATGATTTTACACGTCCATTTCAAAAGTTCACTTTCAGTATTACCACTCTTTTTCTACTTTAAGCGTCCCTACTATTATAAAGTGAAACTTTAATCAGTGAGGCTTTTCTTCATCCCCCACTGATCATTTGCCCTCACCAACCGGGCCTTTACGGGCAGTTTATCCCCACCCTAACTTCTTTGCTTCTTGCAGAACTTTGAGGTGGGGGTATTACCGCCCACGAATAGCGGGATAAAGTGGGCCTTCTTTTAGCAGAGGGATTTATTACTTATTAGGAGACAATGAGTCTCTTATAGAATAAAAAAAGCTCTCCTCATACGAAGAGAGCTTTCCCTAACAATTAGTTAGTTTTTAATTTCGCAAGTTCTTGTAAAAACTTGTCGTTTAATACTTTAATATACGTTCCTTTCATACCTAAAGAACGCGATTCAATTACGCCCGCACTTTCTAATTTACGAAGTGCGTTTACGATTACAGAACGAGTAATACCTACACGATCAGCAATTTTACTTGCAACAAGTAAACCTTCTGTTCCGTTTAACTCTTCGAAGATGTGCTCGATTGCTTCTAACTCACTGTATGATAATGAGCTGATTGCCATTTGAACAACTGCTTTGCTACGAGCTTCCTCTTCGATTTCTTCTGCTTTTTCACGCAGAATTTCCATACCTACTACAGTAGAGCTATACTCAGCAAGAATTAAATCATCATCTAAAAACTCTTGCCCAAGACGAGCTAGCACTAATGTACCTAAACGCTCACCACCACCAACGATTGGTACGATTGTAGTTAAGCCTTGACCAAATAATTCCTTATTTTCGACAGGAAATGCTGTGTACTGACTTTCAACACCTAAGTTTGAAGATGTTTCTGTTACGTGGAATAAGCTTTGTGTATACTCTTCTGGGAATTGACGCTCTGCAAGCATTTGTTTCATACGTTCGTTTTCGATTTGTTGATGAATTGCATATCCTAATAATTTACCGCGACGGCTTACAACAAATACGTTTGCTTCAATTACTTCACACATTGTATCTGACATTTCTCTAAAGTTTACAGGTTTTCCTGCTGCGCTTTGTAATAACGCGTTTAATTTTCTCGTTTTTGCTAATAATTCCATTTCAAAAGTTCCTCCTACATGTTACTTACATATTTTTCATCACTTGGAAACTAGGGCGAGTCACCTGATGATACTATTACAAAATAAACTGGCTCACATCTTTATTTTTAGCAATTGTCGCTAATTTTTCCTCTACATATTGAGGTGTTATCGTTATCTTTTCTAACGTAATTTCAGATGCTTCAAATGATAAATCTTCAAGAAGTTTTTCCATAATCGTATGAAGTCTTCTTGCTCCAATGTTATCCGTATCTTGATTGACTTGAAAAGCAATCTCAGCAATCTTACGAATAGCTTCGTCTGAAAATTCAATTTCTATACCTTCAGTTTCTAATAATGCTATATACTGTTTCACTAAAGCGTTATCCGGTTCCACAAGTATTTTCACGAAGTCATCCACTGATAATTTCGTTAATTCAACTCGAATTGGAAATCTTCCTTGCAACTCCGGAATCAAATCAGAAGGTTTGGACATATGAAAAGCACCAGCTGCAATAAATAAAATATAGTCTGTTTTTACTGAGCCATATTTCGTTGCAACGTTTGAACCTTCTACAATCGGCAAAATGTCACGTTGTACACCTTCACGCGATACGTCCACGCTATTCGACTGCTTACCAGCAATTTTGTCAATTTCATCAATAAAAATAATCCCGAGCTGTTCAGCACGATAAACAGCCTCTTGTGTAACTTCATCCATATCAATTAAGCGCTGTGCTTCCTCATTTGTCAAGAGTTTTCTTGCTTCTTTCACAGAAAGTTTGCGTTTTTTTGTTTTTTTCGGCATAAAACTCCCTAATGCATCTTGGAAATTCATACCCATTTGTTCCATACCTGTTCCTTGAAGCATATCAAACATGGAAGACTGTTGCTCCGTAACTTCAATCGATACAATTTCCTCTTCAAGCAGACCAGAAGCAAGTTGTTTTTCGATATCTTGACGTTTTTTTTCAATTTCCATATCATCTTGCGTTTCAGTTGTCTGATTTGTATTTTGGTTTCCGCCAAATAACATCTCTAACGGATTTTTAAATCCAGATTGTTTTTGTGGACTTGGTACCAAAATTTCTACAAGTCGTTGATTTGCTTGTTCTTCAGCTTTATCTTTGACTTTGACCATCATCTCTTCTTTTACGATTCGAACTGACGTTTCTACAAGGTCACGCACCATAGACTCAACGTCACGACCCACATAGCCAACTTCTGTGAATTTTGTTGCTTCAACCTTAATAAAAGGTGCTCCAACGAGCTTTGCCATTCGTCGTGCTACCTCTGTCTTTCCAACCCCTGTCGGTCCGATCATTAAAATATTCTTCGGAGCGATTTCATCGCGCAAATTTTCGTCTAACTTACTGCGGCGATATCGATTTCTCAGTGCTACTGCAACCGCTTTTTTCGCATCTTTTTGACCAATAATATACTGATCCAACTTCTCTACAACTTGACGCGGGGTAAAATGTAAATGCATATGAAATGCCTCCCTTACGATTCTACAATTCTTCAACAATAATGTTGTTATTTGTATACACACAAATATCGCTAGCAATTTCTAAACTTGCTTTTGCAATCGCCTTTGCTGTTAAATATTCACTCGCATGTTGTTTTAAAGCACGACCGGCTGCAAGCGCATAATGCCCACCTGAACCAATTGCTAAAATACCATCATCCGGCTCAATCACTTCTCCTGTGCCCGATACGAGAAGTAACGTTGTTTGATCCATAACAATTAACATCGCTTCTAATTGGCGTAGCATTTTATCGCCTCGCCATTGTTTCGCCATCTCAACTGCAGCACGTTGTAAATTCCCGTTATACTCTTCTAATTTCCCTTCAAACATTTCAAAAAGAGTAAATGCATCCGCAACAGACCCAGCAAATCCAGCTAACACTTTTCCTTGAAATAGCTTTCGGACTTTACGTGCTGTATGCTTCATTACAACAGCGTTTCCAAACGTCACTTGCCCGTCACCAGCCATTGCACACTCTCCATTATGGTGAATCGCAAATATCGTTGTAGCATGGAAATTTCCCATAGAAAAAACTCCTTTATATGTTTTTATAGCTTTTAAAAGCAATTTATGCTCGTGGGTGATGCTTCATGTAAACAGAACGCAATCTTTCTTTTGAAACATGCGTATAAATTTGCGTCGTTGATAAATTTTCATGCCCTAACAACTCCTGTACAGTTCGTAAATCCGCCCCTTCATTTAACATATGTGTAGCAAAAGTATGTCTTAGCATATGTGGGCTGATTCGCATTGTAAGAGAAGCTTGCTTAATGAGTTCATTTAAAATATAACGGACACCTCGATCTGTTAACGGCGTACCCTTTGCATTTAAAAACACCATTTGAGAGTGTTCCTCTGTTTTTTTAGCTAACTTCTTTCTCCCGTTTTCTATATACGTAATTAAAGCATCTTGTGCATAACTTCCAAACGGAACGTATCGTTGCTTTTTGCCTTTCCCAGTCACTAAAATTGTCCCAACGGAAAAATCAATGTCAGTGAGTTGTAAACTTACACATTCACTTACACGGATCCCTGTTGCATACATAAGCTCCAGCAAAGCTTGATTTCTTTGTCCTAACGGCTCTTCTGTATCAGAAACTTCAAACAATTCTTCCAACTCTTCAACGTACAAAAACTTTGGAATTGACCATTCTTTTTTGGGGAGTGACGCAAGTGCAAACGGATTATCCTCTCGATATCCTTCACGCATCAAAAAGCGATATAAACTTCGTAAACTTGATACTTTTCTTGCGACAGATTTACGGGCTAACTGTTCATCATGCAAGGTTGTTAAGTATAAACGAACATCTATGTATGTAACGTCTAAAAAAGAGGATATGCCTTCTCGCTCCATAAATTGCACAAAATGTTCTACATCATTTTGATAACTTACAATTGTATATTTTGAATAATTTCTTTCAATTTGTAAATATCCGACGAATAATTGTAACAAATTGTTCACATCCATACATCTCACCTCAATAAAGGCTACTAAATCGTATCACAACTTAGTAACCTTTGCAAGAAATTTAACTAAATATTTACAAAATTTTGAATTGTTTCCAAAGCACGTGCTGCATACGCTTCATTGCGTTCTTGTTTCTTTTTAATTTTCTTTTCTAGTGGCATAAATAAACCGAAGTTCGCATTCATCGGCTGGAAGTTTTTAGGATTTGTTGCAGTGATATAATTTGCCATGCTTCCCATTGCAGTTACAGGAGGTAGAACAACAGGCTCTTCTCCTTTAACAAGGCGTGCTGCATTAATACCTGCTAATAGTCCTGAAGCAGCTGATTCTACGTACCCTTCTACACCCGTCATTTGACCAGCAAAGAATAAATCATCACGATTTTTATATTGGTATGTCGGGCGAAGTAACCTAGGTGAATTAATAAAAGTATTACGATGCATGACACCGTAGCGTACAATTTCTGCATTTTCTAATCCAGGAATCAATTGCAACACTTCTTTTTGCGGTCCCCACTTTAAGTGTGTTTGGAAACCGACAATATTGTAAAGCGTTCCCGCTGCATCATCTTGACGTAATTGAACAACCGCATACGGCGTTTTTCCTGTTTTCGGATCTTCTAATCCAACTGGTTTCATTGGTCCAAATACTAATGTTTGTCTACCGCGGTTTGCCATTACTTCAACCGGCATACACCCTTCAAAGAAAACTTCTTTTTCAAACTCTTTCAGCGGAACTGTTTCTGCAGCAATTAAAGCCTCGTAGAAACGATCAAATTCTTCTTCTGTCATCGGACAGTTCAGGTACGCCGCTTCCCCTTTATCATAACGGGATTTCAAGTACACCTTATTCATATCAATGCTGTCTTTCTCAACAATCGGTGCAGCAGCATCATAGAAATAAAAATAATCTTCACCCGTTAACTCTTTTAGTTGTGCAGAAAGCGATGGAGAAGTAAGCGGACCCGTTGCGATAACAGTCGGTCCTTCTGGAATTTCTGTAATTTCTTCATTCATTACCGTTACGTTCGGATGATTTTTTACATACTCTGTTACTTTTGCCGCAAATTCATGGCGATCCACCGCTAAAGCTCCCCCTGCTGGTACAGAGCATTCATCCGCTGCACGAATAATAACAGAATCCATAAGACGCATTTCTTCTTTAATTACACCAACAGCGTTTGTTAATGTATTTGCACGAAGCGAGTTACTACATACAAGTTCAGCAAACTTATCTGTATGATGTGCTGGTGTTTGCTTCACTGGTCGCATTTCATATAACCTTACTTGGACACCACGTTTTGCAATTTGATAAGCAGCTTCGCTTCCTGCAAGACCTGCTCCAATGACGTTTACTACTTGTGTTGTCATATATATCACCATTCCTTTTCTATCCCGAAAAAAATGTGAGCAGTTACGCTCACATTTGTTGTTCTTCTTCATAATCACAAGAAATACATTGTACTTGAACACCTTTTTTCAACTTCTTCTCTACGAGCATCCCTTCGCACTTTGGACATTTCCGACCAATCGGCTTATCCCAAGAAACAAAGTCACATTCTGGATACGTACCGCATCCATAAAAAAGACGTTTCTTTTTGTTGCTTCGACGTTCAATAATTTGTCCTTTATCACATTTCGGACACGTTACACCGATTTCTTTCACAATCGGTTTTGTATTGCGGCAATCTGGGAAATTAGAACAAGCCATAAACTTCCCGAATTTACCCATTTTAAAGACCATTGGATGACCGCACAATTCACAGTCTTCCCCAGCAGGTTCATCTTTAATTTCTACTTCACGCATTTCCTTCTCCGCTTTTTCCAAACGCGGCTCAAAACCTACGTAGAAATCATCGACAATTTTTACCCAATTCGCTTTTCCCTCTTCTACCTCATCAAGATTTTGCTCCATATTAGCAGTAAACTCAATGTTAATAATTTCTGGGAAGAACTCTAAAATAAGTTCAATTACAATTTGACCAAGCTCAGTAGGAACAAATCGTTTATTATCTAAACCAACATAACCTCGTTTTTGAATCGTTTCTAGTGTCGGTACATATGTAGACGGTCTACCGATTCCAAGCTCTTCTAACGTTCTAACTAAACGAGCCTCCGTATAACGTGGTGGCGGTTGTGTAAAATGCTGCTTCGGTTCCATATCTTTTGAAAATACCGTCTCTCCTATTTCTAAAGGAGGAAGCATTTTATCTTTCTCTTCCGCACCATCATCTTTTGATTCCACGTATACTTTCATAAAACCAGGAAATTTCACTACTGATCCACTTGCACGGAATTGAACATCATTATTAATGAGTCTAGCTGTAACAGTATCCATTATAGCAGATGCCATTTGACTTGCAACAAATCGCTCCCAGATCAACTTATACAAACGGTGCTGATCGCGACTTAAGTAACTTTTCAACTCATCTGGCTTTCTCATTACAGAAGTTGGACGAATCGCTTCATGCGCATCTTGCGCATTTGCCTTTTTCGTTTCCTTCCTTTTCTCTGTTCCTATGTAATCTGAACCAAATGCTTCGGTAATATAAGAACGTGCTTCTCCTTGAGCAGTCTCTGAAATACGTGTTGAGTCTGTTCTCATATACGTAATAAGACCTACAGTTCCTTGCTTTCCAATATCTATGCCTTCATACAGCTGCTGTGCAAGCATCATTGTTTTCTTTGCTCGCATATTTAATTTACGTGCAGCTTCTTGCTGTAAAGACGATGTTGTAAACGGCAGTGCAGGATTACGCTTTCGCTCTTTTTTTGTTACATTTTCAACTGAAAATGCATTGTCTTTCATCTTTTCAATGATGTCATTTACTTGCTCTTCATTTGTTAACTGAACCTTTTCCCCGTTTATACCGTAAAAAGATGCTTCAAATGTGTCTTTTCCTTTTACAAATTCCGTTTTGATTGTCCAGAATTCTTCAGGGATAAATGCTTGAATTTCTTTTTCACGATCGATAATTAAGCGAACCGCTACAGATTGTACGCGTCCTGCACTTAATCCTTTTTTAACTTTCTTCCATAATAAAGGACTAATATTATAACCAACAAGACGATCAAGTATACGTCTTGCTTGTTGTGCATCTACTAAATCCATATTAATTGCACGAGGGTGTTTAAATGACTCTTTAATTGCATCTTTTGTAATTTCGTTAAATACAACACGGCAATCTGACTCGACATCTACATTTAGCGTATTCGCTAAATGCCAAGCAATCGCTTCTCCTTCGCGATCTGGATCGGCTGCGAGATAGACTTTCTTTGCTTTTTTTGCTGCCGTTTTTAAATCTTTTAAGACAGGACCTTTACCGCGAATGGTAATATACTTCGGGGTGAAGTTGTTTTTCACTTCGATCCCCATTTGGCTTTTAGGTAAATCGCGAACATGTCCCATAGACGCGACGACTTTGTATTTTTTCCCTAAATATTTCTCAATGGTTTTCGCCTTAGAAGGCGACTCCACGATTACGAGGTAATCTGACATGCTAGTGCCTCCTTAAGAGGTGGATTCAAGTCTTCATTAATCTTAGTGATTTCTCTTGTTTTTGTCAATCAAGAATGAGTATACCATACAGCGTTAATCTACCATTTGTCAATAATTGTTTAATAAAAACATAAAAATATAAGGTTAATTTAGAAATTCTTCTAGAATATCCTCTGCTTTTTGAACAAGTTTTGCTCCTTGCTGAATGAGCTGATTCGTTCCCGCTGCACCCTCTGCATAAATAGGACCAGGAACAGCAAACACCTCTCTATTTTGTTCTAAAGCGAGGTCAGCAGTAATGAGTGAGCCGCTCCGCGCTTTCGCTTCCACAACTAATACACCTTTACTAAGACCGCTTATAATTCGATTTCGTTTTGGGAAATACCATTTTCGCGGAGGATAATGGGGTGGATATTCTGTTAATAGGAGCATGTGTTCTTTCCACGTTTCATAAAGCAGGTGATTTTCCTTCGGATACATATACTGCAGTCCATGTCCTAACACAGCAATAGTCGGACTCTGCTGCTGGACTGTAATTTCATGAGCAAACGTATCAATTCCACTTGCAAATCCGCTAACAATCATCCATTTTTTGCATAAAAGCGGTTGTAAAATAGATTGTATGCTATCTTTCCCATACAAAGACGGATTTCTTGTTCCAACAACTGCAATTTTATTATCTTTTGCTAATAGTTCCCTCTTTCCTCTTCCATATAAAACATACGGTGGATCTGAAATTTCACGTAGTAATGGTGGGTAATCTTCATCCCATATCGTGACATAGAAAATGTGATTTTTTTCTAAATGGCGTATACAAGTGGCAGGAGTTGATGTTTGCAAGAAAGAAGTAAGTTCAGAGGATTTTTCCGAAGATAGTCCCGCATACTTTTTAAATTGAGCGGAGCTAAACGTATAGATACGATTTATATCTGGATCTATTTTTAATATTTGATTTAACGCTTTCCAATGATCCGCCAACATATAATGAAGATGAAGTAATCTCTCATTTTTCACATTCATTCTCCTTACCCATAATTTTTATTATGTTAACAGTAAAATGTGTAAAAAGACACCCTCTAAACGAAGGTGCCTTTCAAAAAGATTAGTAGTTTTTACAAGTTTCAAATAATCCCTTTTCTTTTAAAACAGAGATTAATGTTTCACCCATAACAGCTGGTGTTTCAGCAACTTTAATACCACAAGATTCCATTGTTTTAATCTTTTCAGCAGCTGTACCTTTACCACCAGAAATGATTGCACCAGCATGGCCCATACGTTTGCCTGCAGGCGCTGTTTGGCCACCGATAAAGCCAACAACAGGCTTCGTCATATTTGCTTGTACCCACTCAGCAGCTTCTTCTTCTGCCGTTCCGCCGATTTCACCAATCATAATAACAGCATGTGTTTCTTCATCTTCATTAAATGCTTTTAAAGCATCAATAAAGTCTGTACCATTCACAGGGTCACCACCGATACCAACTGCAGTTGATTGACCGATACCCTCTTGTGTTAATTGATGTACAGCTTCATATGTTAACGTACCAGATCTAGATACGATACCCACATGACCTTTTTTATGAATATATCCTGGCATAATACCAATCTTACATTCATCTGGCGTAATAACACCTGGACAGTTTGGTCCCAGAAGACGTGTATTTTTACCTTCCATGTATTTCTTCACTTTTACCATATCTAATACAGGAATACCTTCTGTAATACATACTACTAAGTCAATCTCTGCATCGACAGCTTCCATAATTGCATCTGCCGCAAAAGCGGGTGGAACATACACAACAGAAGCGTTTGCACCTGTTGCTTTTACAGCGTCTTCTACTGTATTAAATACTGGTACACCTTCAATGTCAGTACCACCTTTACCAGGCGTTACACCACCGACAATTTTCGTACCATATTCAAGCATCTGTTTTGTATGGAATACACCTTGAGAACCTGTAATACCTTGTACAATAACTTTTGTATCTTTATTAACTAATACGCTCATTTTTCTCCCCCGCTTTCTATTAGCCCACTAGTGAAACAATTTTTTGTGCACCGTCCGCCATAGATTCTGCTGCAACAATATTTAGACCAGATTCATTTAAAATTTTCTTCCCTAACTCTACATTCGTACCTTCTAGACGAACAACAAGTGGTAGTTCAAGACCGACTTGTTTTGTCGCTTCGATAACACCTTCTGCAATTACATCACATTTCATAATGCCACCGAAAATGTTAACAAAAATACCTTTTACATTTTTGTCAGAAAGAATAATTTTGAAAGCTTCTGTAACTTTTTCAGCTGTAGCACCGCCACCAACATCTAAGAAGTTAGCTGGATCTCCGCTATAATGTTTAATAATGTCCATCGTTGCCATCGCTAAGCCGGCACCATTTACCATACAACCAATATTTCCATCTAAAGGAATATAGTTTAGGTCATATTTAGAAGCTTCAATTTCTTTTGGATCTTCTTCATCAAGATCACGAAGTTCTAAAATATCTTTATGGCGGTATAACGCATTAGAATCGAAGTTTAATTTTGCATCTAACGCCATAACTTTCCCATCACCTGTTGTTACAAGTGGGTTAATTTCTGCGATAGAACAGTCTTTTTCAATAAATGCACGGTATAAGCCCATCATAAACTTCACAGCTTGGCCTACAAGCTTGTTTGGAATGTTGATGTTAAACGCAATACGGCGTGCTTGGAATCCTTGCAGACCTACTGCAGGATCGATATATTCTTTAAAGATTTTTTCTGGTGTTTTTTCTGCTACTTCTTCAATTTCTGTTCCGCCTTCTTCAGACGCCATTAAAACAACTTGAGAAGTTGCACGGTCTAAAACAAGACCAACATAATATTCTTTTTTAATATCGCATCCTTCTTCGATAAGTAAGCGTTTTACTTCTTTACCTTCAGGACCCGTTTGATGCGTAACAAGTGTAGTACCTAATATACTTTCCGCATATGTACGAACTTCTTCTACATTTTTCGCAACTTTTACACCGCCAGCTTTGCCGCGTCCGCCAGCGTGAATTTGTGCTTTTACTACACATACACTCGTTCCTAGTTCTTTCGCTGCTTCTACAGCTTCTTCTACTGTAAAGGCAACCTTCCCGTTCGGAACGCTAACCCCATAGCTTCTAAGGACTGCCTTACCTTGATACTCATGGATATTCATGGTCCCATCCTCCCCTATTTTCCTGTTTTACTCGAAAAGTTTTTTAATGTTTAAAAAACACTACATTGCCATTGTATAAAATGATTGGCACGCTGTCTACAATAAAGTGTCAGAAAACTGAAATCGCTTTATTCTTTTTTGAAAATAGTAATGTTAGTATACAAAAATAAAGAATAAGCTATGGATTCACAGCTTATTCTTTATTCGTATCTTTAATTGGAGCAAATGTTTTTCTATGTTCCTCTAACACACCGTGTGTTTCAATTGCTTGTAGATGCTGCTTCGTTCCATAACCCATATGTTGCTCGAATCCATACTGCGGATATTGTTTCCCGAGCTCCTTCATCATGCGATCACGTGTTACTTTTGCAATCACAGATGCAGCTGAAATAGAAATACTTTTCGCATCTCCCTTAATAATAGACGTTTGCGAAATTTGCGTGGGAAGTTTCATTGCATCAATGAGCAAATGTTCTGGTGTACATGATAAGTTTGCAACGGCATCTAACATCGCTCGTTTCGTTGCTTGATAAATATTTATCTCATCGATTACCTGAGGTGGTATAATTCCGATTCCAATCGCTAGTGCATGTTCTTGAATCCCCTCATAAAACCGGTCACGCTTCGCTTCACTCAGCTTTTTAGAGTCATTTAACCCTGGCATATAGAAATCCTCTGGAAGCATGACAGCAGCTGCAACAACAGGACCTGCTAATGGTCCTCTTCCTACTTCATCAATTCCAGCAATATACGATATTCCCTTTTTACGTAACGCCTGTTCAAACTTAGACATCACTATAAATTGTTCTCTTTCTTTTTCCGTATGTTCTTTTTGCTTACGCCATTTCACAATCTGTTTTTGAACGCCTTTTCGCTCATCCTTTACTAACAGTTGAAAACGTTCATCTGCTTCTGCTGTAATTTCTTGCAATAAACATTCTACTTCTTGAATCGTTAGCTTTTGCATTTTGTGTGTCCTCCTGTAAAGTGCGCTCCAACAGCGAATGATACATCTACTATTTCTCTATAAAGTGAAACTTCTATTAATCAAGGTCTTCTCTCTCGTCGATAGACAACTGGATTCTTACGGTGAATGTACCCGCTTCCTCTCATTTTTAAAGCAATGGTTACCGTTAAAGCGTAATCAAAAATAACGCAAAAAAGAAAAGACGTACAAACGCACGTCTTTATACCTCTTCTACAAATTCTTCTGGTGTTTCAAATGTCATTTTCCCAAGTTTACCACCGCGAAGTTCACGTAGAATAAGTTCTGATGTCTTATCATAATCAATCATTCCGCCGCCCATTAAGCAACCTCTGTTTTTTCCAACCGCATCAAATAGTTCCACAATATCTTCTGGAATTTCATTTAATTTATAACGCTCTTTTAAACGTTCTGGATAATACTTCTCCATAAAGCGCAGTGCGTACACAGCTACATCTTGTAAATTTAAAATAGAATCTTTAATCGCACCAGTTGTCGCAAGGCGAAGTCCAACCATTTCGTCTTCAAATTTCGGCCATAAAATACCTGGCGTATCTAACAATTCCATTTCTTTACCTACTTTAATCCATTGCTGAGCTGTTGTAACACCTGGACGATCGCCAGTTTTTGCAATATTTTTCTTCGCTAATTTATTAATTAACGTAGATTTTCCGACATTCGGAATTCCAACGATTAAAGCACGAATTGCTCTTGGTCTAATCCCTTTTGCGATCATTTTATCAAATTTTTCTTTCACAAGTAATTTACATGCTGCTGTAATTTCTTTCATACCTTGTCCAGCTTGCGCATTAATCGAAATTGCTTTATGACCTTTTTCTTCAAAATAAGTGATCCATTGCTTTGTTACACGATCATCTGCCATGTCTGCTTTATTTAAAACAACTAATCTTGGCTTATGCGTAATAATTTCATCAATCATCGGATTTCGGGAAGATAAAGGTAATCGAGCATCTACGAGTTCAATAACAACGTCAATTAACTTTAACTTCTCTGTTACTTGACGTCTCGCTTTTGCCATATGTCCTGGAAACCATTGAATTACCATGTTGCCACCTTCTTTTTTCGTTTATTTCACAATACGTGCATCTTTTAATGGCCAATATAACATATTTGCTTCTCCAATTACTTGGTCGATTGAGATTGTCCCAATTGTACGACTATCTTTACTAAAACGACGATTATCGCCTAATACAAATAATTGACCTTTTGGAACAGTTGTTTTACCTGTAATTTCTTCAAGCTTAAAATCATATGTAAGAGGTCCATCAGCAAGCTGTTTTTTCTGTTTCTCTAAATACGGCTCCTCGTAAGGTTTTCCGTTAATATAGAGCTTATCATTACGATATTCAATGCGATCACCTGGCAAACCGATAACACGTTTAATATAATCTTTGTCTTCCGTTGCTTGGAACACAATAATATCAAAGTGCTTTGGCTCTCCAATGTGATAGCCAATTTTATTTACAATCATTCGATCACGGTCATGAAGTGTCGGTGACATCGATACACCATCTACAAGAATTGGTGCAAAGAAAAACTGTCTAATCACAACCGCTAACACAACAGCGATTAAAATCGCTTTTATCCATTCCCAAAGTGAGCTCTTTTCTGTCTTCATGCATTTCCCCTCCACAGTTATGTAAGCTGCCCGTATTATATCAAAAATCCATATAGATTGGAAAAAGGGAGCTTGTGCAATTACAAGCTCCCATACATGTCTTATCGAATTTCTTTAATACGCGCTTTTTTACCGCGAAGGTTACGTAAGTAGTATAACTTAGCACGACGTACTTTACCACGGCGAAGTACTTCGATGTTCGCGATTCTTGGTGTGTGAACTGGGAATGTACGTTCAACACCTACGCCGTAAGAAATCTTACGAACTGTGAACGTTTCACTGATTCCGCCACCACGACGTTTAATTACAACACCTTCAAAAAGCTGAATTCTCTCACGAGTACCCTCTACTACTTTTACGTGTACACGTAAAGTATCACCAGGACGGAATGAAGGTAGGTCAGTTTTCAATTGGCCTTTTGTAATTTCTGTGATTAATTGTTGCATATTCAATTCTCTCCTTTAAACAGATGCTCTTGCAAAGTCTATACTAAATTACAGCGGAACATCGTTAATACGGCTACTTCTTTGAGTAGCACAAATGTTATAATAGCATATTGCTAGTTCTGTTGCAATAGCAAATATATGAAGTCGTTACTTATCTGTTTTGATTTCCTTAAGCCATTTTTCTTCTTGTTTCGATAGAGGACGTTCTTCCAATAAGTCCGGTCTACGTGTATACGTACGACGCAGTGACTCTTTATGCCGCCATTCGTCGATATGTTTATGATTTCCAGACATAAGCACATCTGGCACCTTCATGCCACGAAAATCAGCAGGACGCGTATAGTGCGGATGTTCTAACAAGCCTGTACTAAAAGAATCTTCCACTTGGGAATGCTGATTTCCCAGTACGTCCGGCAAAAGACGCACCACGCTATCCGTAATGACCATAGACGCTAACTCTCCACCCGTTAACACATAGTCCCCAATGGAGATTTCATCTGTTACAAGATGCTCACGAATCCGTTCATCATATCCTTCATAGTGACCACACACAAAGATAACATGTTCTTCTTGTGCTAATTCTTCGGCTTTTTTCTGCGTAAAGCGCTCACCTTGCGGACACATTAACACAACCCTTGGTTTACGTTCCGTTTCCTTTGTTAAATGCTCTACTGCATCAAAGATAGGTTGCGGAGTCAAAACCATTCCAGCCCCGCCCCCATATGGATAATCATCAACACTATTATGTTTACTTGTCGTGTAATCACGAAAATTCACAACTCGAAGCTCCACCGCTTCTTTTTCTTGTGCTTTTTTTAAAATAGAAGACCCGAACACACCAGTGAACATTTCTGGAAACAATGTTAAAATATCAATTTTCATTATAGCAATCCTTCCATTACATGAATGGTTACTAATTTATTTTCAATATTTACTTGCAGTACAACATCGTCAATATACGGAATTAAAAGTTCTTGTCCTTTTGGACGCTTAATCACCCATACATCATTTGCACCAGGAGATAAAATCTCTTTTATTTCCCCTAATGTTTCTCCATCTTCTGTTACAACAGTACAGCCAATAATCTCATGGTAATAGTATTCACCTTCAGCTAATTCACCAAGTTGATCTTCAGGTACCTTTAATAGGGAGCCTTTAAATTGTTCCACTTCATTTACATTGTTATAACCTTCAAACGTTAATAGATCAAATGTCTTGTGCTGACGATGAGAAGTTATTTTTACAGGAAGTGGTTCCGTTCCTTTATCATTCCATATGTACAACACATTTCCTACTTTATAGCGTTCTTCTGGAAAATCCGTACGAGAAATGACGCGTATTTCTCCTCTAACTCCATGAGTATTTACAATTTTCCCTACATTAAACCATTTTGTCATAAACAGCATGTCACCCCTGTTTTCTATATAAGTTAAGCATCTCCATTCCATATATGGAACATGCAATTTCTCTTGAAATGTTAAAAAAGGGAGAGGAACAGATCCTCGCCCTTTTTACATTTATTGAATTTCCAGTGTAACTTTTTCATGATTATGATGTCCCACTGAATACAAGAGCATTCGAATTGCTTTTGCAACTCGCCCTTGCTTTCCAATGACCTTGCCCACATCCTCAGGATGTACGGTTAATCGATACTTCATCTCTCCGCTGCACAGTTCCTGTGTAACCTTTACATCTTCAGGATGATCGACAAGAGGCTTGACAATCGTTTCGATTAACCTGTTCATAGCCATTGTCTCAATTACTTACCTTGTTTAGATAAGTGGAATTTCTCCATGATACCTTGGTTAGAGAAAAGATTACGAACTGTATCAGATGGTTTCGCACCGTTTCCTAACCATTTTAATGCTGCTTCTTCGTTGATTTTCACTTCAGCTGGTTGAGCAACCGGATTGTAAGTACCGATTTCCTCGATGAAGCGTCCGTCACGAGGAGAACGAGAATCTGCAACAACTAGACGATAGAAAGGAGATTTTTTAGCTCCCATACGTTTTAAACGAATTTTAACTGCCATTTATAAAGCACCTCCGAATTTATTTCACACAGATAATTATATTAGCAAAAAGACTAATGCTTTGTAAAGTATTTTTTCTTAACAGAGCCATCTTTTTTTCCTTACATAAATGGAAACTTCAATCCACCTAGTCCTTTTTTCTTACCTTTTTGCATGCCTGTCATCGTCTTCATCATTTTTTTCATATCTTCAAACTGCTTTAATAGACGATTGATTTCTTGTACCGTTGTACCGCTACCTTTGGCAATGCGTTTTTTACGACTAGCATTGATCATTTCCGGTTGTTCCCGCTCTACTTTTGTCATAGAGCGTATAATTGCCTCAATATGCCCAATTTGTTTTTCATCAACTTGCGCATTTTTTAGCCCTTTAATTTTATTTGCACCAGGAAGCATTCCAAGCAATTCATCAAGCGGTCCAAGTTGACGCACTTGTCCAAGTTGCTCTAAGAAATCATCTAGCGTAAACGAAAGCGTACGCATTTTCTGCTCAAGCTCTTTTGCTTTTTCTTCATCAACTGTAGCTTGCGCTTTTTCAATTAACGTTAAAACATCGCCCATCCCTAAAATACGGGATGCCATGCGCTCAGGATGAAAGGCTTCTATTGCGTCTAATTTTTCACCCATACCAGCAAATTTAATTGGTGTATTTGTAACAGCTTTAATAGATAATGCCGCACCACCGCGCGTATCACCATCTAACTTCGTTAAAACAACACCCGTTAAACCTAACTGTTCATGGAAACTTTGCGCAACATTTACCGCATCTTGCCCTGTCATCGCATCGACAACAAGGAAGATTTCATCTGGCTTAGCAATTTCTTTCACTTGCGCTAATTCACCCATTAGTTCCTCATCGATATGCAGACGACCTGCTGTATCAATTAAAACATAATCATGATGATCTTCTTTCGCTTTCGCAATCGCTTGTTTCGCAATCTCAACTGGACTTACTTGATCTCCTAATGAGAAAACAGGCATGTCCAATTGCTTCCCTAATGTCTCAAGCTGTTTAATAGCTGCTGGACGATAAATATCAGCTGCAACAAGCATCGGCTTACGATTATGCTTTTTACGAAGCAAATTCGCAAGTTTTCCTGTTGTTGTCGTTTTACCTGCCCCTTGCAATCCAACCATCATAATAACAGTTGGTGGTTTCGTGGAAACAGCAATTTTACTTTGTTCCCCGCCCATTAATTGTGTAAGTTCTTCCTGTACAACTTTGATAACTTGTTGTCCAGGTGTCAAGCTTTTCATTACATCTTGTCCGACAGCACGCTCAGACACACGCTTTACAAAATCTTTTACTACTTTAAAGTTAACGTCTGCTTCTAAAAGAGCAAGACGAACTTCTCTCATCATTTCTTTTACATCGGCTTCGGATACTTTCCCTTTGCCGCGGATTTTTTGCATTGTCTGTTGAAGTCGGTCGGCTAATCCTTCAAATGCCATATTGCCGCCCTCCTAATCTAATTTTTCGATAGCTTCAACAACTTGTTTCATTTCTTCATTTACATGCTCTTCTTCGCTGAGTAGCTGTTTTAGCTTTGCAACAAGTCGCTGTCGCTCTTGAAACTTTTGAAGTAATACTAATTTGTCTTCATATTCTTCAAGCATCGCTTCAGTCCGTTTAATGTTATCATACACGGCTTGGCGGCTTACATCAAATTCTTCTGCAATTTCACCAAGAGATAAATCATCCAAATAGTAAAGCGACATATAACTTCTTTGTTTTGGCGTTAACAACGATTGATAAAAATCAAATAAATAATTCATTCTCGTTGTTTTCTCGAGCATGTTGGATCATCCTTTGTTAAGTGATTTCCCTTTACATGCATTAGTTTACATGGAGTAGAAAAGGGTGTCAAGTTTTTTTCTTAACATCGTATAAAATTTTATCCCGCATTAACGGGCAGTAATACCCCCACCTCAAGATTCTAAGGAAGCCAAGGAAGATAGGCGGGAGATAAACTGCCCGTAAAAGCCCGATTGGTGAGGGCTAATAATCAGTGGGAAATGAAGAAAACTCCCACTGATTAAAGTTTCACTTTATAAAAAAGAAGCGGTTACGCCGCTTCTTCCTCTTATGCTTCTTCTGTTTCTACGAGATTTGCAAACAAACCGTAGACATATTGTTCCGGAT
Organism: Bacillus sp. DX4.1; assembly: GCF_030348195.1. Classification (NCBI taxonomy): domain Bacteria; kingdom Bacillati; phylum Bacillota; class Bacilli; order Caryophanales; family Bacillaceae; genus Bacillus; species Bacillus sp. DX4.1. Next base: position 3,409,094 of record NZ_JAUCFT010000008.1, read on the forward strand.
CAAATTGCTGTAAGTCGTCCATTTGCTCTCCAAGACCAACAAACTTCACGGGTACATTCATCTCATTACGAATCGCTAATACGATACCACCTTTAGCGGTTCCATCTAATTTCGTTAAGACAATACCTGTAACATTTGTCGCCTCACGGAATGTTTTCGCTTGGCTTAAACCATTTTGTCCTGTCGTTGCATCAATTACGAGCAATACTTCATGAGGAGCACCTGGAATTTCACGCTCAATCACGCGTTTTACCTTTTCCAGCTCTTTCATTAAGTTCACTTTATTTTGCAAACGACCTGCTGTATCACATAATAACACATCTACTTTACGTGCTTTTGCCGCTTGAACTGCATCGTACATAACAGCCGCTGGATCAGAACCTGATCCTTGTTTAATGACTTCAACACCTACACGGTCACCCCATACTTCTAACTGCTCGATCGCTCCTGCACGGAACGTATCTCCTGCTGCTAACAATACAGACTTGCCTTCCGATTTAAATTTATGAGCCATTTTTCCAATTGTTGTTGTTTTCCCAACACCATTAACCCCAACAAATAAAATAACCGTTAATTGATCTTGTTGCACATTTATTTCATTACTAAAGTCAGTATCACCTTTATAAATGCCCACTAACTTTTCAGAAATGACTGCTTGTACTTCTTTCGGATCTTGAATGTTTCGGCGCTGCACTTCTTCCTTCAGCTGCTCGATGAGTTCCATCACTGTCCCAACACCAACATCTGCACCAATTAAAATTTCTTCTAGTTCTTCAAAGAAATCTTCATCAATTTTGCGGTAGCGATACACTAAATCATTTACTTTTTCCGCAAACGAATTTCTCGTTTTTTCTAGTCCATGTTTAAATTTCTCTGTTACTGTATCCGTTTGTTTCGAAATCTTTTCTTTCAGTTTTTTTAAAAAGCTCATTCTTCCCATCCTTCCTATTTATTCGTAACAACCTCTTCTTCGTCAGCTAAACGCACAGAAACAAGCTTAGAAACACCAGACTCTTGCATCGTTACCCCATATAGTACATCAGATTCTTCCATCGTACCTTTTCGGTGTGTAATGACAATAAACTGTGTTTCATCACTAAACTTTTTCAAATACTGTGCAAAACGAGCTACGTTCGCCTCATCAAGAGCCGCCTCAACCTCATCTAGCACGCAGAACGGAACAGGTCGTACTTTTAAAATACCAAATAACAAAGCAATCGCTGTCAAAGCGCGTTCTCCACCTGAAAGCAAACCTAAATTTTGTAATTTCTTACCAGGTGGTTGCGCTACAATATCAATGCCAGTATTTAATAAATCTTGTGGGTTTGTCATCACTAAATCAGCTCTGCCACCACCAAATAATTCACAGAAGACCGCTTGAAACTCTGTACGAATCGCTTGGAATGTAGTAGAAAAACGTTTTTTCATCTCTTCATCCATCTCAGTAATGACTTGATGCAACGTTGACTTCGCTTCTTCTAAGTCATCCCGTTGCTCCAGTAAGAACGTATGGCGCTCTGCTACACGCTCATACTCATCAATCGCTCCAAGATTTACCGTGCCTAGCTCTTCGATTGATAGCTTGATTAATTTTACTTTTTTACGTGCATCTTCTGCAGGCATCGTCATTGTGTATTTCAGTTTTGCTGCTTCAAATGAAATGGTATACGTTTCACGTAAATGTTGCAATCTATTTTCTAATTCAACATCAAGACGATTGATTTTCACTTCTTGATTTTTTAAAACCTCGAGTATATATTTATGTTGCCCTTTTGTCTCTTTTACTTCGCGATCTAAATGCTCTACTCGTTCTTGCAGCGTAAGGCGTTGCTCACGACGAGAACTGATTAATTCCGATGTCTGATTCCGATCATGCGCTTTCTTTTGAATCATATTCGTAATTTGTTCTTCACCGCTTGAATTTGATGTCATCTCTTGTTTTAAGAACGCTAAATCCTCTTTCGTTTTCACAAGTGTCCGCTCTGCTTCCTCTTGCTCTTTCGTCAGACGATCTACTTTCTCTTTTTGATTAGACAAACGTTGTTGTTGCTCTGCCGCTTGTACTTTCAACTCCGTCATTTCCGTCTGCACTTTTTCTTTCGAAGAATGCTGTTCACTCTTCTGTTTCGTTAAAGCAGCGATTTTTTCATCAAGCTGTGTAATTTCTTCTTGAAGACCCGATAAAATTTTTCCCAGCTCTTGCTTTCGCCCTTGCATTTTGACTTGATCCTGTAAAAATCCTTCTATTTCTAAATCATAGATAGATAAGCGATCATTTATACGGTGTTCTTCTAATTTTAGTTGATTTACTTCTTCTTTTAATTTTTGTTCATCTACACGCTCTTCTTCTACATTGTGACGCAATTCTTTCACTTTCAATTCTTTTTCTTGAATTTCCTGTTTTAATGCTTTCACATAGTTTTCTAGCTTAGACGTCTTTTCTTCCATGTCAGTAAGCTTCTTACTCCACTCTTCTAATTCACGCTGACGTCCTAATAAAGAAGATTTAGCTTGTTTTACAGCTCCACCGGTCATAGAGCCACCCGGATTTACAACATCACCTTCCAACGTTACAATGCGGTAGCGATATTGCAATTGCTTCGCTAATTCATTCGCCCCTCTTAAATCCTTCGCAACAACTACTGTTCCTAATAAATTCGAAACAATATTTTCATATTTTTTGTTGTAATGTACAAGCTCTGCTGCAACTCCAATAAATGATGGATGTTGGTTTACAGTGCGTTGCTGATCAAAAGATAACGATCTACCTTTTATAACCGCTTGCGGTAAAAATGTCGCACGACCATGCCTGTTTTGTTTCAAAAAGGCAATCGCTTGACGAGCATGCTCTTCTGTTTGTACAACAACATGTTGCATCGCTGCACCGAGTGCAATCTCCATTGCCACTTCATATTCTTTCGGCACAGTAAGAAGCTCAGCTACCGCACCTTCAATTCCATGAAGCCGACCATCACGTGCCTTTAATACTTCCCTTACACCTTGATAGAATCCTGAATAGTCTTCTTGCATCTCTTCTAGCATTTCTTTTCGGGAACGAGCCTGCTGAACAAATTGATACGCTTGGTACAATTTCGTTTCATTTTCACTATATTGCGCTTTGCATTTCCCAAGCGTATCTTCCGTCTTTTGTATGTTTGTAATGGTGTTTGCAATTTTCTCTTTTACTTGTTCATAATTCTCTACAAGCTTTGCTTTTTTTGTTGAAATTTGCATACGCATCTGTACATACTTTGCATTTTCTTCATCAAGACGTTGATTTTTAGAATTTTGTTGCTGGAATTGTTCCTCTAACATAGACAGTTCATTACGATAACTTGCTTGTCGATTTAAAAGCTCAATATAATCACCTTTTAAATGTTCAATTTGTTCTTCCAAATCTTCTGCATATGCAGAAAGAAGCTTCTCGTTGTCTTGTAGTTTCTGTTCTAACTCTTTTACTCGGCTCGCAAATTTCATTAGTTCTTCTGTGCTTGCCTCAATATCCCCATCGTACGTTCCAACTTTTCCTGTTAACTCACGAATAGATTGCTCAAGCTGTTCGCAATGCGAAGTTGCATTTTGCTTTCGCTCCTTTAACAACTCACGCTGCCCTTCTAATTTCTCTAACTCTTTACTAGAAAGAAGAAGAACCTCTTGCAACGAATCCACTGATTCATCGATTGCTTGCAGTTGACCACGCAATTCTTCTAACTCTACTTCACTTTTTTGTAAGTGCGTTGACATTTTGACTTCTTCATCTTTATTATGTCCAAACTGTTTGCGAAGTGTTTCCCATTTTTCATGTAATTCTTCAATTTCATATACAATGAGAGCCGCTTCTACTTTTTCTAACTCTTCTTTTTTCTCAAGATAATCCTTCGCAATCGATGCCTGTCTTTCAAGTGGCTCCACTTGACTACTTAATTCGTGAATAATATCTTGCACACGATTTAAATTTTCTTGCGTTTCCGCTAATTTTCCTTCGGCTTTCTTTTTACGGAGTTTATATTTTAACACCCCTGCCGCTTCTTCAAATACGCCACGACGCTCTTCTGATTTACTGCTTAAAATCTCTTCAACTTTCCCTTGGCTAATAATTGAGAAAGCTTCCCGTCCCATACCAGAGTCCATAAATAAATCAATAATATCTTTTAAACGACAAGACTGTTTATTAATACGAAAATCACTATCTCCTGAACGAGAGACACGGCGCGTGATACTCACTTCGTTATATTCAATTGGCAAACGCTGATCTTCGTTATTTAAGGTTAATGTTACTTCTGCAACATTAACCGCTTTACGCGTATCACTTCCAGCAAAAATTACATCCTCCATTTTTGCTCCGCGTAATGATTTTACAGATTGTTCACCAAGCACCCAACGAATCGCATCCGTAATATTACTCTTTCCACTTCCGTTTGGACCAACTACAGATGTTACACCTGGAACAAAGTCAACGGATACACGCTCTGCAAAAGATTTAAATCCTACTATTTCTAATCTCTTTAAAAACACGAAAGGCCTTCCCCCTTTTCTCGGTTGTCATAGACGATATCTTTCCATGTGTCCCAAAAAACAACCTAAAATACGGATCTATATTTATCTTTTATATACAAGTAAGAATGAGCTCTTCTTTTTTTAATAAAGTGAAACTTTAATCAGTGGGGGTTTTCTTCATCCCTCATTGATTATTAGCCCTTACCAATCGGGGTTTTACTACCCGCGAATAGCGGGATAAAGTTTCATTCTATACATAAGGAATCCCCCTCATTTAAAGGGGGATTCCTTATGCTTCTTTATAATTGTTCTTTTAATGTTTTCAATGCTTCTGCAGCAGCTTGCTGTTCTGCTTCTTTTTTAGACTTACCGCTTCCAAGACCTAAAGCCACGCTATTTAACGTTACACGTGACACAAATTCTCGATTGTGCGCTGGTCCTTTTTCTTGCAGAATTTGATATTCAATGTTACCGCTACCATCACGCTGAATTAATTCTTGCAGTTGACTCTTATAATCCATCACATGAGAAAAAGCACCTTCATTAATTTTTGGATATACAATTTCTTTTAAGAATTCCCAAACTGTATCCAATCCTTGATCAAGATAAAGGGCACCAATAAACGCTTCAAAGACATCCGCTAATAAAGCTGGTCGTTCACGTCCACCCGTCATTTCTTCCCCTTTTCCTAATAGAACGAGGTTACCAAATGACATTTCATTAGCAAAACGGACAAGAGATGGTTCACACACAACAGCTGCACGCAGCTTAGTTAATTCCCCTTCGCTCATTGTCGGATATTTTTGAAACAAATACTGCGATACAGTTAGTTCTAATACAGCGTCTCCAAGAAATTCAAGACGTTCATTGTCTTCATGTGGCTTTTTTCGATGCTCATTCACATACGATGAATGCGTAAATGCTTGAATCAATAATTTTTCATCCGTAAACGTAATACCTATTTTTTGTTGAAACGTTTTAAAAGCTTCACGATATTTTGTTTCATATTTTTTTTCTTTATATTTTCGGTACGGCATAGGTCCCTCCAGATATAAGCCGAGAAAGCCCCGCTATAAAACGGGACTTCACTCAAACATTATAGATGACTCTCTATGTAAGTCACTGCATCGCCAACAGTAGCAATCTTTTCAGCATCTTCATCAGAAATTTCCATTTCAAACTCATCTTCTAATTGCATAACAAGTTCTACTACATCTAGGGAGTCTGCACCTAAATCTTCTTTAAAGCTAGCAGCTTGTACTACTTCTGTTTCGTCTACTCCAAGACGATCTACGATGATTTTTGTTACACGCTCTAAAACATCTGCCATTTTCCATTCACCTCCCCTCAATATTATATTAAATATTGTACAAAAAAACTAGGCAAAATCAATTCTTTCCTCGTTTCTTTTGTTACATTACCATACCGCCATCGACATGTAGCGTCTGTCCCGTAATATATTTACTGTGATCAGCAGCAAAAAATGTTACAGCATTCGCGATATCTTGCGCTTCTCCAAACTTCGCAGCAGGAATTATTTTCAACATTTCTTCTTTCAAGTTTTCAGCTAATACCTCTGTCATATCTGTGGCGATAAACCCAGGTGCAATGGCATTTACTGTTATATTACGGCTAGCCAATTCTTTTGCAGACGTCTTTGTTAACCCTATAACCCCAGCTTTCGCTGCCACGTAATTTGCTTGTCCTGGATTTCCTGTAACCCCAACAACAGAAGCAATATTAATAATACGACCGTGACGCTGACGCATCATATAACGCGATACTGCTTTCGTACATAAGAAAACACCTTTTAAGTTTGTATCAATAACTGTATCCCATTCTTCTTCTTTCATACGCATCAATAAATTATCTCGCGTTACACCTGCATTATTTACAAGAATATCGACTTGTCCAAAAGTATCTACAGTTTGTTTCACCATATTTGTAACTTCTTCAGAATTTGCAACATTTGCTTGTACTGCAATTGCTGAAGAACCAAGATTTTTAATTTCATCCACAACTTCGTTTGCTTTTTGTTCATTTCCAGCATAGTTAACTACAACTGTTGCACCTTGCTTTGCTAAATCGATAGCAATTGCACGGCCAATCCCGCGTGATGCACCTGTTACTAATGCAACTTTCCCTTTTAACATCCGCTTTCTCCTCTCAAACTTGAAATGGTCTCTTTCAACGTCTCCTCATCATATATCGCATATACCTTTGCAGAAGGAGCAATTGATTTCATAAGGCCAGCAAGAACTTTCCCAGGTCCAATTTCAATAAATGTGTCCACACCATGTTCCACCATACGTTCAATTGACGGGTACCATAAAACAGGTGAATAGAGCTGTTCAATTAGCTTTTCTTGAATTTCTTCTTTACGAGTGATGCAATCTGCCGAAACGTTTGCAACAACCGGGACTTTTGCATCTTGAATTGCAATTTCATTTAAGACACTTTGAAATTTCTCAGCTGCCGGCTTCATTAATGATGAATGAAACGGACCGCTAACACGAAGCGGAATCGCACGTTTCGCACCGTTTTCTTTTGCCTTTTGCGAAGCTAGTTCTACACCTTGCTTCGTCCCAGAAATTACAATTTGTTTTGTACTATTCATATTCGCAATTTGCACAGCATAACCTTCTTTTGTAACTTCTTCTGTTACTTCCTTAAGCATTGCTGGATCTGCTCCTAAAATAGCGGCCATTGCACCTTCTCCGTTTGGAACAGCCTCTCCCATATACTCGCCTCGTTTTCTTACAGCGTATACACCATCTTCAAATGACAATGCTCCTGCTGCAACGAGTGCGCTGTACTCACCTAAACTATGTCCTGCCACATAATCAGGCGTAATGTCATATTGTTTTAAAGCTGTTAAAATAGCAATGCTCGTTGTTAATAACGCCGGCTGTGCATTTGTCGTTGCTGTCAACTTCTCCTGAGGCCCTTCAAAAATTAATGATGAAAGAGACTCATGTAAAATTTCATCTGCTTTCTGAAATACTTTCGCAACCTCTTTATCATTTCCCGCTAATTGTTGTCCCATTCCAACTATTTGTGAACCTTGACCTGGAAAAAGAAATGCTAGTTTTCCCATTTCAAACCCTCCTCTTATTGAAGTGGCTCTTTCTCCATTACGTTTGAAATCATAGGAATTACTTCTTTCGCTACCATCTCTCTCGTTTGACGAATCGCACTAAAAATCGATTGATCATTGGAAGAACCATGAGCCTTAATGACAGGTGCTTTTAATCCAAACAATGCCGCACCGCCATACTCCGAATAATCCATTTTATCTTTCAATACCATAAGCTTCGGTTTTAAAACCGCCGCTGCTAATTTACTTGTAAACGAACTCATTAATTGTTCTTTTAACATAGAGAATAACGCAAGCGCTGTTCCTTCAAGTGATTTTAACGCTACATTTCCTGTAAATCCATCACATACAACTACATCTGCCACACCTTGTAATAAGTCCCTTGACTCAACGTTCCCAACGAAGTTAATTGGGGCATCTTTCAGCATTGCAAATACTTGTTTTGTAAGTTCATTTCCTTTTCCATCTTCTGTCCCAACATTTAAAAGACCAACGCGTGGATTATCAATTCCTCTTACCTTTTCGGCATATACAGAACCCATGACAGCATATTGATATAAATGAATTGGTTTGGCATCAACATTTGCTCCAACATCTAACATAACAAACCCTTTGCCATCAATTGTCGGCATTGTAGGTGACAATGCTGGGCGTTCAATCCCTTCCATACGTCCTACAACAAACAATCCAGCTGCCATAAGAGCTCCTGTATTTCCTGCCGAAATACAAGCATCAGCCGCTTCTTCTTTTACTTGCTGCGCTGCAAGCACCATCGAAGCTTTCTTTTTGCGACGAACCGCTCTTACAGGCTCATCTGTTCCTTCAATGATTTCATCCGTATGAAGCACTGTAATGCGTTCTTCGTTCGTTAAATATTTACGAATCTCATCTTCTTTTCCTACCAATGTAATATGTAAATCTGAATACTGACTAATTGCTTTCATTGCTCCTAATACGACTGCTTTTGGAGCATGATCTCCGCCCATTGCATCTATTGCGATTTTCATAAATTATTACCTTCCTCACTATAATTACTAGATCGATACATTTCAAAAGTGCCTGAAAAAACAAGTTCTTCTCCAACAAAACTGTGCACTTTGATAACCGTCCAACCTTTATCATTCTCAACATCTTCAACGCGTGCTTTTGCGACAATGCGCTCTCCCAATTTTACAGGACGAATATATCGAATGGTAGACTTTGCAGTTAAAGCGAGTTCTTCGTCAATAACCGCAACAGCTAGTGAGTTTGCTTGGGCGAACAAATGATGCCCACGTGCAATTTGATTTCGTTTAAACACATGCTCCACCTTTACTTCAAAGATGGAAATTGCGTGTCTATCTAATTCTATATCAATAATTTCTCCAACTACCTCTTCTAGAGGCAAGGATTTTACATCTTCTTCATGTTGTTTCGTCGCCACATGCTTAATTCGCTCTCTTAATTCAGGAATAGATAATTCCATGCGATCAAGGCGAACTGTTTGTATGCTCACTTGAAACTGCTCTGCTAATTCTTCATCCGTGACAAACGGATTCGTTTCTATCGTTTGTTGTAATAACATTTGTCTTTCTTTTTTACTTTTTCTCTTTTTCATACCGCACCATCCATTTTTATGACTAGGTACTAACAGTAGTATATAATCATTAAAAGTAGAATGCAACAAAAATTTTATGCATTCTACTTTTAATCGAGCTTCTCTCCTTGGAACACACCTGTTCCCTCTAGATAAACACGCAAAGCAGCATATTGTTCATTATGCCAAAATGCTTCTGAATCAACGAGCAAAGCTGCATCTTGCCTTGCCGTTTCTAACGCTCGATAATCATGTACCATATCAGCTACCTTGAATTCTGGTAGACCGCTTTGTTTAATTCCAAAAAAATCTCCAGGACCTCGTAACTCTAAATCTTTCTCCGATAATACAAATCCATCATTCGTTTCTGTCATAATACGCATGCGTTCTTTCCCAGTTTCCGATTTTGGATCTGCAATTAAAAGACAATAAGACTGTTCATTTCCACGCCCAACACGCCCTCTAAGCTGATGAAGCTGAGATAAACCAAAACGCTCTGCATCATAAATGACCATAACCGTTGCATTTGGCACGTTAACACCAACTTCAACTACCGTTGTCGAAACAAGGATTTGTACTTCATTTTCACTAAACTGCCCCATCACATCTTCTTTTTCCTTTGAAGATAGGCGCCCGTGCATTAACCCTACTTGAAACTTCCCTCGATAATGATGCATAAGCATACTGTGCAAATCAATTGCATTTTGCACATCCAATTTCTCAGATTCTTCAATTAGTGGACAAATAACGTAAGCTTGCCTTCCCTTCTTCACTTCTTTTTCAACAAAGCCAAGAACACGATCTAACATGTCGTGTTTCGCCCAATATGTTTCAATTACTTTACGGCCAGCTGGCATCTCATCAATAATCGAAACATCCATTTCTCCAAAAGCAGTAATTGCCAGCGTTCTAGGGATTGGAGTTGCCGTCATAAATAACACATCTGGACTTTCTCCTTTTTCCCGCAAGACGCGGCGCTGCGCCACTCCAAAACGGTGCTGTTCATCCGTAATAACAAGTCCTAGCCTGTGAAAAACGACCTCATCTTGAATTAAGGCATGCGTTCCAACAAGAATATCTATTTCTCCCTGCTCGAGTTTCGCTAAAATTTCACGACGATGCACTCCTTTTACTGAACTTGTTAATAATTCAACACTCATACCAAAATGAGAAAACGTATCTGCTAACGATTGATAATGTTGCTCTGCTAAAATTTCTGTAGGAACCATTAGCGCCCCCTGGTAATGCGCTAACTTCGCCGCATAAAGAGCAATAGCAGCTACTACTGTTTTCCCAGACCCTACATCTCCTTGCAGCAATCGATTCATTCGATATGGAGACTGTAAATCTTTCATAACCTCAGAAACAACGCGGCGCTGAGCACCAGTTAGTGGAAACGGAAGTGCCTCGATAAACTCTTCTAATTTTTCGGTAGAAATTGTTTTTTCCGTTCCTTTCGAACTCTCTCTTTCTATTTTACGAAGAGCTTGCATCTTAAGTTGGAATAAGAAAAACTCTTCATATACAAAACGGCGACGTGCTTGCTTCAAGTCTTCTTGTCCAACAGGAAAATGCAGCCCCCGAAGCGCCTCATAACGTGGTAATAATTTATAACGCCCTAGCAAACCCTCCGGTAATACTTCTGTTATAGTAGAACCATATTCTTTTAGTGCTTGTGCGATAAAACGGCGTATTTGCTTCACTGTTAATTTTCCTTTTACAGAATACACCGGTTCTACTTCTTGCTGTCGTACCACTGGACCAAAGTGCAGCTCAGATACAGAAATGGTTTGACGATGTTGATCCCACTTACCAGTAATCGTTACCGTCTCTTCCAGGTTTAATTTTTGCTTATAATACGGCCTATTAAAGCAAACAGCCGTAATTAAATAACGTCCGACAAGAACACGAACTGTGAGACGCGATTTTTTCTTTCCGTAATATTGCAATAAGGGAGCACTATGCACCTTTCCTTCTACTGTCACTCGTTCATCGTGCTTTACTTCTGCTAAATCCTTCATCGCATAGTCTTCATAACGGTACGGAAAATGCTCTAATAAATGGGAAACTGTATAAATCCCCATCTCATGTAATAATTCAGATGTCTCTTCCCCGATTCCCTTTACATCCGTCACAGGAACTTGCACAACTTCATTCAAGATTTTCACGCTCCGTCACATCATTTTCTTATTGTCACTATATCGCTACTTTCTATACTTATATTCATAGCAATTACACACAACTTATAATTGCTCTCTTCTACCATTTCTATTTTATCATAGGCATTCTAAGCGAAACTACTCTCATATACTCTTCACGCTATCCGTCGTATGTAACATTTTTTCTGATACTTCCAAACACCTATTTACAACATATTTGAAAATCAGCAAACTGAATAAGGGACAACTATGAGTATGAACCAATTCATTCAGCGAGGTCTCATAAAGTGAAACTTTCATCAGCGTCGTTACCTTCCAAACTTTCCACGAGCGATATACAAAACGAAGAAATATATACGAAAGAAAAGAGCCTCACTATAACAGCAAGGCTCTTCTTTATCATCATTATGCTAGCCTTTTGAAGAAGAGCCACTGACAACATCCCGTCGCTAGCCCTCACTCATTAGCAGATAAACAGCTCATTCCTCAACAAAAACAAGAATTTCAGCTTATTCTACAGAGAAGATGAAAGAATATACAGGTTGATTTCCTTGGTGAACTTCTACCTCTACATCTTCGAATTTTTCTTCTACAAATGCAGCTAATACAGCAACTTCTTCATCAGTTGCATCTTCACCTTGTAGAATCGTTAAAATCTCAGAATCTTCATCCAACATACTTACTAGCAATTGCTCAGCTGCAGCTACTTTGTCTCCATTTGTAGAGACAATTTTGCCGTCTGCAATGCACATGAAGTCATTCTTTTGAATTGCTACACCGTCAATTTCTGTATCGCGAACTGCATATGTAATTTGACCCGTTTTCACATGAGCAAGTGCTTCTTTCATGCTTTCTTCGTTCTCTTCTAACGTTCCTGCAGGATTAAACGCTAGCATAGCAGCCATCCCTTGCGGAACAGTTTTAGAACGAACAACGATAACATCTTGATCAACGACAGACGCAGCTTGTTCTGCTGCCATCACGATATTCCCGTTATTTGGTAAAATAATGATTTTTTCAGCGTTAGCTTCTTCAATTGCCTTTACGATATCCTCCGTACTTGGATTCATCGTTTGGCCACCTTCAATCACTTGTGTCGCGCCGATGCTCTCGAATAGGTTTTTAATACCCGATCCCATCGCTACCGTTACAATGCCGTACTCTTGTTTCTCTTTAGGTTGTTTTATTTCCTTATGCATTGGTGCCGGCTCATCCAATAAAGCAGTATGCTGCTCACGCATATTTTCTACCTTGATTTTAATTAAACTACCGTAACGTTGCCCGTAGTTCATCGCATCTCCAGGATGTTCTACATGAATATGAACTTTTACAACTTCCTCATCTGATACAACAAGTAACGAATCACCATATGCACTAATATCTTCGCGGAATTTTTGCTCAGAGAAATTATGTTCTTTCATTTTTTCCGGCTCCAATTTCACCATAAATTCAGTACAATATCCGTATGTAATATCCTCTGTACTCAATTGACTTTGTACACTACGGTGATGCTCTGCGCGTACCATTTCATTCATAGATGGTTGTGCTGGTGCATCAGAAGAAATTGTTTCTCCTTTTAAGTCAGCTAAAAAGCCCTCATATACTACAACAAGGCCTTTACCACCGCTATCTACAACACCAACTTGTTTTAATACAGGTAATAGATCTGGTGTACGATTTAACGATGCATTTGCTTCTTTCACAACATCTTCCATAAACAAAACAAAGTCGCGCTGTTTTTTCGCAACTGTGACTGCATGTTTACTCGTTTCTCTTGCAACTGTTAAAATCGTTCCCTCAATCGGTTTCATAACCGCTTTATATGCCGTTTCTACACCAGCTTCTAAAGCTGCTGCAAAATCAGCTGTTGTTAACTCTTCTTTTTGTTCAATTGATTTAGAAAAGCCACGGAACAACTGAGATAAAATAACACCCGAGTTACCACGTGCTCCCATTAATAATCCTTTTGCTAAACTTACTCCGACTTTACCAGCGTGTTGTGACGGTTTCTCTTTCACTTCGCGCGCACCTGAAGTCATTGATAAGTTCATATTTGTACCGGTATCGCCATCTGGAACTGGAAAAACGTTTAAAGCATCAACAAGCTGAACATTGTTTGTTAAATTATTCGCTCCTTGTATGATCATTTGTGACAAACGTTTTCCATCAATTTTTTGAATTGACACAGTTCTTCCTCCTTAATGCACATTACAAGTTTATTACTTTAACTCCTTGGACATAGATATTCACAGAATCTACTGCTAGTCCTACCGTTTGATCTAGTGTATATTTCACTTTCGTTTGAACGTTGTGTGCTACCTCTGAAATTTTTGTACCATAGCTCACGATAATATACATATCAATATGTACTTCATCTTCATCTTTACGAACGATAACGCCTCTAGTGAAGTTTTCTTTTCGTAAAATATCTGTTAATCCATCTTTTAATTGGTTTTTTGAAGCCATACCAACGATACCGTAGCAATCTACCGCGGCACCTCCAGCAATTGTTGCAATTACCTCTGTACTAATATCAATTTGACCGTACTTTGTTTTAATTTCAATTGACATCTCGTTTCCCCCTTCAGAAATGGTGAAAGTGAGCTAGACTACTTTAGTTACTATCATATAATCTTTTCAAAGAAAATTCCATCGTTCTTTCTTTTCGCTCTCACATTTATACAATAAAGTAGCACTTTTTATGATGAGCACAATAGTCCATTGTTATTATACAACATGTATCACTATAATATGTCAAGTGATTTTTCTTGATTTTTACTTTTCTTTCCTTTCATATAGTGTCAAGTAATTTTTCTTGATTTCTTTTTTGTACACTGTTGCATTCTTTTTTTAGTTGTGTTAAATTATAGTAGTGTTTTTAGCATCGCATAAAAGACTAACATTGAAAAAAATACGTATGTTACGGTAGTTAAGGGAGGGAAATATAGATGGCTCGTGTTTGTGCTATTACTGGAAGAAAATCTCGTTCTGGGAACTCACGTTCTCACGCAATGAACAAAACAAAACGTAAATGGGGCGCTAACCTTCAAAAAGTTCGCGTACGCATCGACGGTAAAGTTCAACGTGTTTACGTTTCTGCTAGAGCGTTAAAATCTGGTAAAATTGAACGTGTTTAATAATAAAAAAAAGAGCCTATAGGCTCTTTTTTTATTATCTCCATGAAAAAAGCACCGGTAATAGGCGCTTTTTTTATCCCTTTTTAAAGGTATTTAACATCGCACGAACAATTCCACCAAGAAATTTTGGCAACTTAATTGTATAAAATCTCATGGTTTCCCTCCTAATCCCCATTACTCCACTTGTTTACTATATGACGCAAGCAGCAAAAGTGTTTCTTCAATCAGCGCTTCTTATCACCATTAATATGCCAGAAGTAAATGAAAAAGTACCTTTTTCCGCAACGAGTTCATTACTAATACAAAGTGTCGATCCCCATTCTATCGTTTTATCTGTAAGAGGATATTTAAAACCATGAAGTGTAATGCCTTTTACAATTTCCGTAACCGGTACAAATGATACATATGGAAACTGTTTATTTGCCTCAATTATATATGTACCCTCTTTTTTTACAGCTATTTCATTTTGATTATCAACAATATGCATTTCAGTATGTGCATGCAAACCTTTTAGCAGCATTTGTATGTTCGCTAAACCATGATCAAGCCTTCCACCTGTAGCACCAAAAATACGAACTAGTTTTGGCTTTTGCTCCAATGCCCAGTTAATTGCAATTTCTAAATCAGTTTGATCCTTTTCCCGTGGAACAATATGTAACTCACTTGTTTGTTTTTGCATCCACGCTAATTCCTCAGCTGTAACTGAATCATAGTCACCAAAAGCGACTGATGGTATGATCCCTCTCTGCAATAAATGGTACACTCCTCGGTCTACCGCAGCCCATACAACCTCTTCACTTTTATATTTGGAGAAATCCGCACAATACTCGACGGGTCCACCAGCTAAAATATGAATAATCATGTTCTCTTCTCCTTCTATAGAAAAAAGGCAATCTGCCAGTCGGTAGATTGCCTTTTTCACACTTTCCCCGTTCTAACGGTCATAAAACTCTCAAGTCATGAGTGTTACTTGTATCTTTATCCACGAATTACTCGAATTGCTTCACCACGGTCTTTTTGATTGTATACTGCAGAACCCGCTACAAGGACGTTTGCTCCTGCTTCCACACAAAGCCTAGCAGTCTCAGCATTTACACCACCATCAACTTCAATTTCTACTTGCAAATTGCGTTCCGCGACCATTTCTGCAACTTGCTTAATTTTTGGTAATACAGAATGAATAAATTTCTGCCCACCAAAGCCTGGATTTACTGTCATAAGTAATACCATATCTATATCTTCTAATACATGTTCAATTATAGAAACTGGTGTATGCGGATTTAAAACGACTCCTGCTTTAATACCATGCGATTTAATTAATTGAATTGTACGATGTAAATGTGGACAAGCCTCCACATGAACAGTAATAATATCTGCTCCTGCTTTTGCAAAAGTAGGAATATAATTATCAGGATTTTCAATCATTAAATGTACGTCTAATGGTAAAGATGTAATCGGACGAATTGCCTCTACAATTAATGGACCGATTGTAATGTTCGGAACAAAATTTCCATCCATTACATCAACATGAATGTAATCCGCTCCGCCTTTTTCTACATCCTTAATTTCTTCCCCTAATTTCGAAAAATCTGCTGATAAAATCGATGGTGCAATTTTAATCATGATTAATACCTCGGCTTTCTCTCTCTAATTTCTTCTACAAACTGTTTGTAATTTTCATAACGATAACGAGTAATCTTACCTTCTTCAACCGCTGCCTTTACCGCACATTTCGGTTCCGAAAGGTGTGTACACCCTCTAAATTTACAGTATTGACTCTCTTCTTTCAACTCTGGAAAACAATGTGTAAGATCTTCTACTTCTATATCAATGAAATCGAGAGAACTAAAACCTGGTGTATCTGCGATCAGACCACTTCCCACTTCAATTAATTCCACATGTCTTGTCGTATGCTTTCCGCGGCCTAAATGAGTTGAAATATCGTTTGTTTTCAATGCTAAATCCGGACGTAGTACATTTAGCATTGATGATTTTCCTACACCCGATTGCCCCGCAACAACAGAAACACAACCTTCTAACAATGGTTTTAAAATATCAATACTGTCCGATGCGATTGTAGAAGTAAATAATACGTCATATCCCATTGCACGATAATCATTTGCATACGATTCGACCGTTTCTCGCATTTTGTCATCTACTAAATCCATTTTACTAATGCAAATAATAGGTGTAATGTTATGAAATTCAATTAATACTAAAAAGCGATCTAATAATCCCGGATTAAAATCTGGCTCAACTGCAGAAAAAACAAGAATCGCCTGATCGACGTTCGCGATTGGTGGTCTGACAAGTTCATTTTTACGCTCAAAAACCTCTAAAACATACCCTTCACTCGGATTATCCGCTTGAAAAATGACTTGATCTCCAACAAGTGGTGTAATTTTATTTTTTCGGAATACACCACGGCCACGACACTGCGTAATACCTTCTTCATGCTGTACATAATAAAAACCACTTAAAGCTTTTATAATCTTTCCTTCTGCCATATAATCCTCCTTTATTCTATATAAATCCAATTTGTAACTAACTGTTTAAAGTTATACATTCATCAGTTCAGAGTTTGCTTAATCCTCTATGTTTTGAGTAGCAAAGCTTTACTATCTGCTAGAGCCCAAGATACGCAACTTAAATTCTCGTAGCGTATAGAAGCAATAGGATCCACTCATCATACAAAGAAGGTGGAATCCAACGAATGGAGACTCACCTTTATTGAGCTGGATATAACACTTCTTTATCAATGATAGTTGTTCCATCTCGAACAATTTTATAATGTCCTTTTGTTCCCTCTTCAATTACAAACTCTAGAGAAATAGTAGCGGATTCTGTTATCGTTCGCGTCTCAATTGGCTTATCCATCTTCTGCTGCATATCTTCTTTATAGATCTCAACTGTTTGTGTTTTTTTCTCACCAGCTAGAGAAGCTTCATATGGAATCGCAATATTATCTACTTTTACAGTTTTCGTTACTTTTGGTTTCGGTCCAGCAGATACAATGATTGTTACTTTATCCCCTTCTTTTAATGGTGTCCCTGGTTTTGGGGATTGCGAAATCACCAGCCCTTTATCAACTGTATCTGAATATTCCCTTTTTATATCTGGGATAATTTTTTTCTCATTCAAATAGCTATTCACGCTATTTTCTGTCCACCCTGAAAAGTCAACAGGGCGAATTTGATAAGGACCTTTACTTACCCAAATTTTTATATCTTGCTCATTTTCTACAATCAGCTCATCTGCATTTGGCGTTTGTTCTACAATTTCACCTTGCGGCTTTTCGCTTTCAATATAATAAGGAACAACAATTTTATATTGTCCTTCTAATTCATTCTTCAGACTTTCAAAATCTTTACCAATTAAATTACGCATTTTATTCTTCTGTTTTCCACCAGATTGATAAATGGTAATCTTTGTATTTTCCTTCACAACACGTCCTGCTACTGGATTTGTTTTAATGACCTTCCCAGCTTCCATATCATCTGTATAGACAATATTAGGTTCGGCCACCTCAAACCCTTTCTCAACAAGAGAATTGACCGCAGTTTCATATTTCATACCGGACACATCCGGAACTTTCACATCTTTCGGTATAAAGAATCCTGGAATTACAGTAAGAGCTAACGTAGTACCAATAGCTAAAAGTAGAAATGTTGTAATTAAAACTTTAAACCATTTATTACTTCGCTGTTTTTTCTTTTTGGGTTTCACTTGCTCATCTTTCGTCTGTTCATCCGTCTTCTTTTCAGTTAGTATGATTGTTTCATCACTCAGATTTTCCAGTAAATGTTCCTGTTGAATGATTGGAATTGCTTTTGTCGCTTCCATATCTTCAGGTATATAGAACGGCTGCTCATTAATTCGCTCTGGATATAATGCTGTTTCAATATCTCGCTTCATCGCATTTACAGATTGATAACGATGAAATGGATCTTTGGCAGTCGCTTTTAAAATAATATTTTCCACACTTTGCGGAATATCCGGATTCCATCGTTTCGGAGATGGTGTTTCATTTTGTAAATGTTTTAAGGCAATGGCAACTGCAGACTCCCCAGAAAATGGCGGGCGTCCCGTTAACAATTCAAACATGACAATTCCAAGAGAATATATATCTGATTGTTTATTCGCTATTCCCCCGCGCGCTTGTTCAGGTGACAAATAATGAACAGAACCAAGGACTGAATTCGTATGCGTAATTGTTGTCGCACCATTCGTTGCCATCGCTATTCCAAAATCCGTCACCTTTACAATTCCATCACTTCGAATTAAAATATTGTGCGGTTTTATATCTCGATGTACAATTTCAAAATGATGGGCGTGTGCCATTGCAGATGTTAACTGCTCCATAATATCAAGAGCCTCTCCTATAGGTAGCAGCCCTCGCTGATTTATGTATTGTTTTAATGTTTGTCCCGGGACATATTCCATGACAAGATAGTAAATGCCATCTTCTTCCCCAACATCATACATATTCACAATATTTGGATGCGACAACGTTGTGACAGATTGCGCTTCTCGATGAAAACGTTTAATAAATTCATCGTTATTTGCATAATCGAGTCGCAATATTTTTACCGCTACATCCCGGCCCAGTATATCATCATGAGCTAAATATACATTGGCCATTCCGCCGCCGCCAATCATTTTCAGCAATTTATAACGGTCATTTAGGCGTCTTCCAATCATCACGTTGTAATTCACCTACTTTCGTTTGCCGAATCCGCATAATCAACAATGACAAGAGTAATATTATCTTCTCCACCAAGATCGTTTGCAAGTTGAACAAGATGTTTTCCCTTTGTCTCTAGTTGTTGGTTTAATTGCAAAATCTTTTTCATATCATCCATTGCAACTTTATTTGATAATCCGTCAGAGCAAAGAAGCAGTTGATCGTTTTCTTCTAACACTAATGTTTTGACATCTAATTCAACTTTTTCTTCTGTTCCAAGTGCCCGTAATAGCACATTCTTTTTCGGATGGTATTCCGCATCCTCTTTTGAAATCTCTCCATGTCTTACAAGTTCATTTACGAGTGAATGGTCTTCTGTTACAAGCGATATATGTCCATCTGATACCATATAACAACGGCTATCTCCTATATGTCCAATCGTTACAAATCCTGCTGTACAAACAGCTACAACAATTGTTGTCCCCATTCCACTGCACTCTGTATGCTTCTTAGAGTACTGATATACTCGTTCATTAATCATCTCGACATGCGTATGTAGCCACTGCTCTGCCTTTTTTGGTGTATCCATATTATAGGATTGTTTCCAGTAATCCTGGAATAATTGAATGGTCATCGAGCTAGCGATATCGCCTGCTCGATGACCTCCCATTCCATCAGCTACTACTACCAATATATTTCCATCTAAATTTTGAAAAACTCCTGCACTATCTTCATTATGTTGACGAACTTTTCCTTTATCCGATAGAAATACGGTTTTCATCTTGTCACCTCGTCTCTTCTTTGCGCTCCTTCGCACGCAACTGACCGCAGGCAGCATCAATATCATGTCCTTGTTCACGACGAATCGTTACATTCACACCACGATCTTTTAGCGTTTTTTCAAATAGGAAAATTTGTTCACGTGGTGTTCTCACGTAGTCGCGTTCCGGTACATAGTTAACCGGAATTAAGTTCACATGACATTTAACACCTTTTAACAGTTGAGCAAGTTCTTCAGCATGCTCAACTTGGTCGTTTTCTCCTCCAAATAAACCGTATTCAAACGTAATACGACGCCCGGTTCTATTTACATAATATTTTATAGCTTCCATTAAATCAGGTAGCTTATAAGCACGGTTAATCGGCATTAATTTTGAACGCAATTCTGAGTTAGGAGCGTGCAGCGAAATCGCAAAGTTAATTTGTAAATCTTCCTCAGCGAACTTATAAATTTTCGGGATAATTCCACTAGTTGAAACCGTCATATGACGCGCACCGATATGAATTCCTTTTTCATGATTTACAATGCGTAAAAATGCCATTAAATGATCGTAGTTATCAAACGGTTCTCCAATCCCCATTACAACAAGGGAGCTAACACGTTCTTCTGTTTCATCGAGCGCACGCTGTACTTCTACAACTTGTGCCACAATTTCTCCAGCTTCTAAATTACGCTTTAAACCACCAAGCGTTGATGCACAGAACGTACAACCAATTCGGCAACCAACCTGCGTTGTTACACAAATGGAATTTCCATATTCATGTCGCATTAATACCGTTTCAATGGAATAGCCATCATATAATTGAAATAAAAATTTAATTGTACCATCGGAAGATGTTTGTTTTACTAACGTAGTTAAAGTAGTAATATCAAAGGAATTCGACAATTTATCACGCAATCCTTTGGAAAGGTTTGTCATATCCTCATAATTTTTCACACGTTTTTTATATAACCAATCAAAAATTTGACCTGCACGGAATGTAGGTTCTCCCTGTTCCTTTAACCAATCTTGCATCTCATGAAGTTGTAAAGAATAAATAGACATTTTTTTTGTTTCTAGATTTTTCTTTTGTTTTTTTACAGTCGTTTCCATGATGCTACACCCTCTTTCTTAAACAAGCAATATAAAAGCCATCAGTTGCAAAATAATGCGGTAAAATTCGTAATTGCCCTTCATTTATATACGGGCTTACCTTTTCTGGCATGCGTTCTTTCACAGTAGAATCCCATTCAAATTCAGGATGTGCTTGTAGAAATTGCTCTATCACTTGTTCATTTTCTATTTTTTCAATTGTACACGTACTATAAACGAGTCGGCCGCCTTCTTTTAAAAGAGGTGCCACTTTTTCTAGTATCGCTAGCTGAATTGTCGATAGTCTTTCGCTATCTTCTTTTCCTTTACCTAATTTAATATCAGGTTTGCGGCGTATTACACCAAACCCAGAACACGGTGCGTCTACTAATATTTTATCAAAGCTTTCGTTTTCGAAATGCTCTTGTACTTTTCTTGCATCCAACGCTTTTGTTTCCACGTTGTCTAAATCAAGGCGCTTCGCCTGCTGCTGAATTAAACGCACTTTATGTGGATGTAAATCAAGTGACATTACCTGCCCAGTTCCATTTAACAGTTCTGCAATATGCGTTGTTTTTCCACCTGGAGCAGCGCAGCTATCAAGAACTGTATCTCCTGCTTCTGGATTCAAGGCACGTGCAACAAGCATAGAACTTTCATCTTGAATGGAAAGAAAACCTTGTCGGAACGCTTCTGTATGCGCTACATTTCCCTTTTCAATTTGAATGGCATCTTCTGATAAGTCGCCACGTTTCGCTTGTACACCTTCATTTTGCAGTAAGGTAATAGCCTCTTCTACCGTTCCTTTTGCCACGTTTACACGCGCAGCCGAAACAGGTGGAAGCAAGTTCACTTCACACATTTTTTGTGCCGTATCTAGATCATATGCTGTTACCCACTCATGAACAAGCCACTCAGGGTGACTTGTTGCAACTGCAAGTCGCTTCTCTGGATTTTCGATTTCATCCACAGATGGAACACCTTCACGCTGAATAGAACGAAGTACCCCATTGACCATTCCTGCGATCCCTTTATGACCACGACGCTTTGCAATTTCAACCGCTTCATGAATGACCGCTCTTTCTGGAACACGGTCTAAATATAACATCTGGTACAAAGAAAGGCGTAATAGAACTTTTACCCATGCCTCTACTTTTTTTCTTAAAAATGGTTGCAAGTAGTAATCAAGTGTATCACGGCGTTGAATCGTTCCATATACAATTTCTGTTAATAAGCCGATGTCTTTTTTATCAATCTCACTTTTTTCAATCAAATTATTTAAAAGTAAATTGCTGTATGCACCGCTTTTTTCTACCTGTATTAAACCATCAAGGGCTAACTCACGAACATTTTGCCTCATGCTTCTTCTCCTAACTTCGTGCCAATCTCAGGTTTTGTCCCACGTAAAAATTGTGCACAGTTCATACGTTTTTTACCTGATGGCTGCAATTCAGTAATTTTGATTGCCGTTTCATTTCCTGTTGCCACAACAAAACCATCTTCTTCAACTGCTATAATTGCGCCCGCTTCAGCTTGCTCTTTTACTAGAACTTTTTCACCCCACCATACTTTTACAACTTGTCCTGCTAAAGTTGTATAGGCAACCGGCCAAGGGTTTAAGCCACGAATGTGATTGTAAATTTCTTCACCTGTTTTCGTCCAGTCAATTTTTTCTTGCTCACGTTTAATATTGTATGCAAAAGTTGCTTCCTCATTATTTTGTTTGATAGGTTCTAATTTCCCTTGTAGTAAAAGCGGCACTGTTTTCGATAATAAATGTGATCCAGCCTCACTTAATTTATCAAATAATGAACCTGTTGTTTCACGTTCCTCAATTTCAACTTCTACTTGCGTTAAAATATCACCAGCATCCAATTTTTCAATCATATACATAATTGTAATACCTGTTTTTTCTTTTCCTTGCATGATGGAATAATGAATTGGTGCACCACCGCGAAGTTCTGGGAGTAATGAAGCATGGACGTTAATACATCCGTACTTTGGTGCTTCTAAAATTTCGTTTGGTACAATTTGTCCGAATGCAGCTGTCACGATTAAATCCGGCTGCAAGGCCAACACTTTTTCATATTCATCTTTTTCACGAATTTTTAACGGTTGCAACACTGGAATACCATGTTTTTCCGCTTCTACCTTAACAGGAGTTGGCGTCATAACCTTTTTTCTGCCCACTGGACGATCTGGCTGCGTCACAACACCAATCACATCATATCCATCTTCAATAAGACGACGAAGCACCGGTACAGAAAAGTCCGGTGTTCCCATAAATACTACTTTCACCATTCAAAAACCGCTCCTTTTACATCTCTTCTAATTCATTTTCCTCATAATATCTCGTCACTTTCGATGTAAACAATACACCATGTAAATGATCGATTTCATGTTGAATTGCACGTGCTAGAAAATCATCGGCCTCTAATAAAAATACTTTACCACGACGATTTTGAGCGCGTACTTTAATATATTCCGCACGCTTTACTTCACCATAAAGCCCCGGAAAACTTAAGCAGCCTTCGGGACCTACTTGTTCACCACGTTTTTCTAAAATAACTGGATTAATCAGTTCAATCTTTCCAGTATCATCGCCGATATCAATAACAGCCACTTGCAAACTTACACCGACTTGCGGTGCAGCTAAACCGACACCATCTGCAACTAACATTGTTTCGTGCATATCTTTCAATAACTTCACTAACTTTTTATCAAAGTTAATAACCCGTTCACATGGGGTTTCTAACACTTCATTTGGATGATTTACAATTTCTAAAACTGCCATATTTCCCTCCGCTACATTAACATTGTTGGATTAAAGTCAATTGAGATCTGTAGCTCTTTTTGCATTTCTGCTTGATAATGTTCATTTACCATTCTGAGCACGTACTTTAAGTTTGGTTCCCGTTTGTATTTTATCATGCATTGATAGCGATATCTATCCTTTATCCTTGGAATTGCTGATGCAACCGGACCTAATATCATGGTTT
The DNA here is from genome assembly GCF_030348195.1 of Bacillus sp. DX4.1. NCBI lineage: Bacteria > Bacillati > Bacillota > Bacilli > Caryophanales > Bacillaceae > Bacillus > Bacillus sp. DX4.1. The sequence continues at coordinate 3,433,096 of NZ_JAUCFT010000008.1, forward strand.
GCGGTGAACAGTGTTGCCGTAAGTAGCTGACAATTTTTTCCGTTACTTGCACTGCTTTTAATAATTCTGGATGCGATACTGTTACAAGAGCAACATAGTAGTAGGGTGGATACTGCATCATTTTCCTCATGTGCATCTCTCGTTCAAAGAACACATCGTACTGCTGATCTTTTGCTAGTTCTACACTATAATGCTCCGGTGTATACGTTTGAATTACAACTTCCCCTGGCAAATCATGACGTCCAGCACGTCCGCTTACTTGTGTCAATAACTGATACGTTTTTTCACTTGCTCGAAAATCTGGCAAATGTAGCATCGTATCAGCGGTTAATACACCAACAAGTGTAACTTTTGGAAAATCAAGACCTTTTGCAATCATCTGTGTCCCTAGTAAAATATCCGCCTTCTCTTCACCGAATGCTTTTAACAGCTTTTCATGCGTCCCTTTACGACTTGTCGTATCAACATCCATTCGAATGACACGTGCTTCAGGAAACAACTTTGTAATTTCTTCTTCCACCTTTTGTGTACCTGTTCCAAAGAACCGAATATAGGAACTATTACAAGCAGGACAAGCATTTGGTAAATTTTCCTCATAACTACAATAGTGACATTTCAAACGATTATTCATCCTGTGATACGTAAGTGAAATATCACAGTGTGGGCATTGTACCACATAGCCACAATCACGGCACATGACAAATGTCGAATGTCCTCTTCTATTTAAAAAGAGAACCATTTGCTCCTTTTTCTCTAATCGATCCGCTATTTTTTCATGAAGCAGCTTAGAAAACATCGAACGATTCCCATCGCGCAATTCTTCACGCATATCGATAATCTCCACTGTAGGCAACGCTTGTTCATTCATACGTTTTTGCATTGTTAACAGCTCGTAGACACCTTTCTTTGCTCTAGCAAATGATTCGAGTGTCGGTGTGGCACTTCCGAGCACAACTGGACAGCCATGATATTGCCCTCTCCAAATCGCAACATCACGCGCATGATATCGTGGATTGTCTTCTTGTTTATAGCTAGATTCATGCTCTTCATCAATAATAACAATACCTAAATTTTCAAAAGGGGCATAAATGGCAGATCGTGCTCCCACAACCACTTTGACTTCTTTTCGTAAAATTTTACGCCATTCATCATATTTCTCCCCAACTGATAACGCACTATGAAGAACAGCAACTTGAGAACCAAAGCGTCCTTTAAAACGATCTACCATTTGCGGTGTTAACGCAATTTCTGGAACGAGCACAATCGCTTCTTTTCCTTTTTGCAATACCGCATCAATTGATTGTAAATACACTTCGGTTTTACCACTTCCTGTTACACCATATAGTAAAAATGAATTGTGCATTTCATTTGCAATAGATGACAAAATAGGTGTAATCACTTGCTCTTGTTCAGTTGTAAGCGGAAATGGCTTTGTCTGTTCAAATGCATCATCGTCATAAGGATTACGATATACTTCCACATACTTTTCTGAGAGTAACCCTTTTTTCACAAGTGACTTTACCGGCGCATCTGTTATTTGCAGTTCTTCTGTTAACGTTTTTAATGGTACGCTATGATAATTTTCTACAAAATAATAAAGTACGTCTTGTTGCTTCTTACTTTTCAGCTCATATGCTGCTGCCTCTAATTGTTCTTGAAGAATCACAGGCTGAACCACTCTTTGTTTTTTCTTTTGTACTTTATCCTTTACTTTGTACACAACTTCAATCGTACCGTTTACAATCTCTTTTTGTACTATACGATATATATGTGGATGTGCCCCAAGTTCTTCCCAATCTATCACTTCTTTCTCTTGAAATAAAACACGAACCTCATTAGCTACTTCTTTAGGTTTATGAAGCTGTAATTGCTTTTTATAAGTCGCTTTTATAGCAGTTGGAAGCATAACTTGAAAAGCGGAAATGGTATAACATAACGTTTCATTAGTGAGCCAAAACCCAAGCTTTAACAACTCTTCATTTAAAACTGGTGTCACATCTAATATTTCATATAATGCCTTTAATTTTTTACTTTCTACATCCACTGAATCTTTTATTTCAATAATAAAACCTTGCAGTTTCCGCGGACCAAATGGAACGACTACACGCATACCCCTTTGCACAAGATCTTCCCATTTCTTCGGAATGATATAATCAAACGGTCTATCCGTTTGACGTGCCGGTACATCAACAATTACACTGGCAAATTTCATGCGTGATCCTCTTCTAACATCGCTTCAATTTGCATTACGATTTTACGAGCTACTTCTCGCTTTGTTAAAAGTGGTAGTTCAATAATTTCTCCATCTTTCTTATACATTGTTACAATGTTCGTATCCGTCCCAAATCCCGCACCAACTGCCTTCACATCATTGGCCACAATCATATCAGCATTTTTCTCACGTAATTTTTTCGTTGCGTATTCTTCAACATTTGTTGTTTCAGCCGCAAAACCAACGAGCAGTTGATGTTCTTTTTTCTCACCTAGCGTTTTTAAAATATCTGTCGTCCTTTCTAACTCAATAACAGCATCGCCGCTTTTCTTTTTCATCTTCTCATCATAGACAAACTTCGGGCGATAATCTGCTACTGCAGCTGTTTTAATTACGACATCCATATTGGGATAATTACGTAGCACCGCTTCTAGCATGTCCTGTGCCGACTGCACTTGTACAGTTGTTACATTCGCAGGCGGTGTTAACGCCGTTGGTCCTGAAACAAGGATGACCTCTGCACCCCATTCTGCTGCAATTTCTGCTAAAGCATATCCCATTTTTCCTGATGAAAAATTCGTCATAAAACGAACGGGGTCAATCTTTTCACGCGTTGGTCCTGCTGTCACTAAAAGTTTTTTTCCTTTCAGTGGCTTATTTTGTGCAAAAGCCTCTTGTAATCGAGCGATAATTGTCTCCGGTTCTTCTAATCGGCCTTTTGCAACATATCCACAAGCTAAAAAACCTTCTCCAGGTTCGATAAATGTATATCCAAAGGTTTTTAACGTTACCATATTTTTTTGAACAATTTTATTTTCATACATATGCACATTCATAGCAGGTGCAATCCAGACCGGTGCCGTAGTAGCTAATACTGTTGTTGTAATCATATCGTCTGCAATGCCATTTGCAAGTTTTCCAATACAATTCGCTGTTGCTGGTGCAACAAGTACCACATCTGCCCAATCTGCTAAGTCGATATGTGCAATCACTGCAGAATCTTTTTCATCAAATGTATCTATATATACATCGTGGCGAGAAAGCGCTTGAAACGTAAGAGGTGTCACAAACTTCATCGCTGACTCACTCATCATTACTTTTACAAGTGCTCCTGCTTGCGTTAATTTACTTGTTAAAGCAGCTGCTTTAAAGACAGCAATGCCTCCTGTCACACATAGAAGTATCTTTTTCTCTTTTAGCATATGACTCGTCCTCTTTCTTTTAAAACTTATTCTGCTGAAATGTAGTAATTCCAGCTAGTCAGTGCTAGCATTCCATCAAACAAAAGTCTTTTTTTGTTCCGTCTCTATCGTAAAAAAATAACAACCTACTTGTAAATAGGTTGTTACCGTTACATAGAAAAGTATAATGTCTATGTTTTCATTTGTCGAAGAGAATGCCTTATTCAGACACTTTCTCTTCGCTTGGCTCGTAGCTTAATACTTCTGCATCAATTTCTTCTAGTGCTTTTCCCACACATTTATGAGATACAGGTTGCGCAATCACACAATTATCAGCAATTTGCATTTCACGAGCACGTTTCGCTGCTACTGTTACTAATGTATATTTAGAGTCGATTTTTGTTAATAATGAGTCAATTGATGGATTTAACATATTATATACCCTCCGTCATTTCTTTGTAATATTTTGCTACTCTCTCGCGGCGACAGTGTTCACCAACTACAATGGCCTTAATACGTTCGCAAGCAAGCTCTACTTGATCATTTTCTACAACATAGTCATAAGCGTCCATCATATCGATTTCTTCTTTTGCTACTGTTAAACGATTTTGAATGACATCTTCTGTCTCTGTACCACGGCCAACGATACGATTCTTAAGCTCCGATAAACTTGGAGGAGCTAAGAAGATAAATACGCCTTCTGGAAATGCTTTCTTTACTTGAAGTGCGCCTTGCACTTCAATTTCTAAGAACACATCTTTCCCTTGCTGCAATGTCTGTTCTACATAATCGACTGGTGTCCCATAATAATTCCCAACAAACTCTGCCCATTCAAGCAACTTTTCGTTACGAATCATTTCTTCAAACTCTTCTCTTTCTTTAAAGAAATAATCCACGCCGTCTACTTCACCCTCACGTGGTTTACGTGTTGTTACTGAAATAGAGTATTGTAACTTTGCATCTTCATGGCTAAACAATTCTTTTCGAACCGTCCCTTTCCCAACGCCAGAAGGTCCTGAAAGAACGATGAGCAACCCTCTTCTACTTCTCATAAATATGTAAAACCTACCCTTCCTCACTTAAATCTTCTTTATTATTTAAACGATGTGCAATCGTCTCAGGCTGAATTGGACTTAATACAATATGCCCATCATCCATGACAATAACTGCCCTTGTTTTTCTCCCATACGTAGCATCAAGCAACACGTTATGTTCACGTGCTTCCTGTACCGTTCGTTTAATAGGAGCTGACTCCGGACTTACAATAGCAATAATTCGATGAGCAGATACGATATTCCCATATCCAATATTTAAAAACCGCATGGCCATAGTTTGCGCCTCCTAGTAAGTCTATCCGATTTCTCCACCACGTATAACTTTATCTACTTTTTTGACAGCTACTCAATATTTTGTACTTGTTCACGAATTTTTTCAAGGTTATTTTTCATTTCTACAACATATTTTGAAATTGTTAGGTCGTTTGCCTTTGAACCAATCGTGTTAATTTCACGATGCATTTCTTGTACGATAAAGTCCATTTTTCTACCAATGGGCTCCGTAATCTGTAATGCTTCATTAAATTGATCTAAATGGCTTTGTAAACGAACTAATTCTTCATGAATATCACAACGCTCTGCAAACATAGCTATTTCTGTTAGCAACCGTTGTTCATCTAACTCTTGATTATGTAATTCCTTTAAACGATTTCCCAATCGTTCCCGGTACTTTTGAATCACAATTGGTGCATGTGGAATAATCGCATTTACACAATTGTGAATCTCTTGTAGACGGTGCTCTATATCTTTATGTAATCGTTTCCCTTCACCATCTCTCATCATTTTCAACATATGAGCAGCTTGGCGAACAGCTTCATATAAACTATCTTCAAATTGTTCGTTTACATTTTCCATTTCTTCAATTGCCGTTACCTCTGGCATTGTCATTAATTGTTGTAATGTAATGGAATCTTGTAATTGGAATTTCATTTTTGCATCTTCCATAATGGATTTATATTGTTCCAGAAGTGGCCAATCCACACGTAATTTTCGTTCAACAAGCCCTTCACCTGCAATAGTAACAGACATTTCAATACGTCCGCGGCGAACTTGTTCAGCAATCAACTTACGAATTTTATCCTCAAATACCATCATTTGCTTCGGAAGTCGAATGTTCATCTCTAAAAAGCGATGATTCACTGACTTCATTTCTACTATAATTTGAAAAGCATCGTTTTCCACCTTTGCTCGTCCAAATCCTGTCATACTAGAAATCATCTTTATCACATCCAAGCCATGAAATAACTCAACGAAAAAGGTAATAGAGATGCAACTCTACTACCTTTTGTAAATTATATCACATTTTCATATCATTGACTATTTCAAGTTTATACCTCGTTTATAAATCATGGACTTCTTTTTCTCTTTTTTACGTGTCAGTAAAGAACCGACTAGCAAAAATGTTGGAATGGAAGATAAACCAACGATCAGTAGCCAGTCTCTCGCCTGAATTGGCATTGTACTAAAGATTGGTTGCAACGGTGGATAATAAATAACAACTAGCATTAATAACATTGAAATGATTACCGCTCCAACTAAATACAGGTTTCCAAACGGATTACGATGAAAAATAGAATGTTCACTTCGGCAATCAAACACATGAATGAGCTGCGCTAATACAAGTGTTGCAAACGCAACTGTTTGTGCATATTTCAATTCATTCGGATGCTGATTATATGCAATGATAAATGCAAGCAACGTTGCAATGCCAATTAAAAAGCCGCGGCTTACGATTTTCCAAGCAAGCCCTCTCGCAAATACACCTTCTTTCGGATGGCGTGGATTTCTCCTCATCACATCTCCCTCAGCAGCATCCAACCCTAGCGCCATCGCTGGCAAACCATCCGTCACTAAATTCACCCATAAAATTTGAATAGGAACGAGTGGAAGCGGTAATCCTAGCAGCATTGCAAATAACATAACAAGAATCTCTCCAACATTTGATGCTAATAAATAACGAATGAATTTTCGGATATTTTCATATATATTTCTTCCTTCTTTAATTGCTGCTTTAATAGTAGCAAAATTATCATCTAGCAGTACGAGAGACGAAGCTTCTTTCGCCACATCCGTACCCGTAATCCCCATTGCTATACCGATATCAGCGGTTTTAATTGCTGGGGCATCATTCACCCCATCCCCTGTCATCGCTACGATATGATCTTTGTTTTGAAGAGCCTTCACAATTTTCAATTTATGCTCAGGAGACACACGGGCAAACACATATGTGTCTTCTACAATATCTTCTAACTCCTCGACAGACATTTTTGCCAGCTCTACACCTTCCACAACACGGCCATTCGGTGGTAAAATGCCTAACTGTTCAGCAATTGCCATCGCTGTTACTTTATGATCTCCTGTAATCATCACCGTTTTAATACCAGCATCTTTACACTCTTGTACCGCCTGTTTTACTTCTGGTCTTGGCGGATCAATCATTCCCTGTATGCCAACAAGCATTAAATCTGTTTCTACTTCTCGTTCATGCTCAATTTGATCTGTGACTTTTAAAGGTCTAAACGCAACAGCAATCGTCCGAAGTGCTTGACTTCCAAGATTATGAATAGCCGTTTGCACTTCGTTACGATACAGTTCACTTAACGGCTGCTGTTTATTTCCCCATAAAATAGTTTGACTCATTTGTAAGAGGACATCCGGCGCTCCCTTTGTTACTACAAATTTTTTACCGTCACGATCACGAACAATGACACTCATCATTTTCCGTGTTGAATCAAAAGGGAATTCACGAATGATTTCAAATTTCCCTTTTAAAGCTTCTCGTGATACACCCGCTTTCATCGCCGCGGCAACAAGTGCTCCTTCTGTCGGATCTCCATCTAAGATATACGTTTTTTTCTTCTTCATAATGTTGGCATTATTACATAAACAACCAAACGTTAATAATTGATATAGAGAACGGGCAGATGTCGGATCAATCTTCTGCTCATCTTTCATAAATGATCCAGTGGGTTCATAGCCTTGCCCTGTTACATGCCATGTCTCTCCACCTGACCACAAATGCGTAACCATCATTTTATTTTGCGTCATCGTCCCTGTTTTGTCCGAACAAATAACCGAAGCACACCCTAGTGTCTCTACAGCCGGTAGTTTTCGCACAATTGCTCTTTTTTTAATCATACGCTGTACACCGAGTGATAAAGCAACTGTAACAATAGCTGGTAAACCTTCAGGTATCGCAGCGACTGCAAGTGACACACCTGCTAAGAACATGTGATATACTTCGTTCCCTTGATAAACCCCTGCTAGTACGACGAGTGCTGTTAAAATAAGCGCAACAATAATTAAAATTTTCCCAAGTTGTTCTAGCCTTCTCTGTAAAGGTGTTTCCATTTGCTCTGCATTTTGCAACATATTTGCAATTTGTCCCATGGCAGTATTCATTCCTGTTCCTACTACTACGCCTACCCCTGAGCCTCTCGTTATCATCGTTCCCATAAAAGCCATATTTTTTTGATCACCAATCGCAACACTTTCACCTTGTAATGCTTCTACTTTCTTTTGAACAGGCACAGATTCCCCTGTTAACGCCGATTCTTCGATGTATAAACTTGATGCTTCAATAAGACGAATATCAGCACCAATACGATCTCCACTAGAAAATTTAATCACATCACCAAGAACAAGAGCTTTTGACGGCGCTTTTATCCATTTTCCATTTCGTAAAACAGTAACTTGCGGGGCAGCTAATTCCTTTAAAGCTTCCAGTGATTTTTCTGCTTTTCTCTCTTGGAAAAAACCGAGAATCCCATTAATAATTACAATTGCTACAATAGCAATTGCATCGATATACTCTCCTAAAAATGCTGAAATAATTGTTGCACCAAATAAGACAAGTACCATAAAATCTTTAAACTGTGCCAAAAATACAACGAGTGCAGAAGGCCGCTTTGCTTCTTGCAATTCATTTGGGCCAAACTTTTTTAATCGACCTTCTGCTTCTTGCTCTGTGAGCCCTATCTTTACATTCGTATTCGTTCTTTCTTCTACTTCATGTGCACGCATTTCATACCAATTCATCTCGCTATCGACCTCCTGATTGCAGACATGCTCTAATGAAAGCTTATTCAGCCTCGTCCAAAAAAATGCTATAATTAACATTTAGTTAGAAAGGAGTGTTCATTATGGCATTCGATGGATTATTTACGAGAGCGATTACACATGAAATTGCAAATTCTCTTCAAACAGGAAGAATTTCCAAAATATATCAACCGTCTAAATATGAAATTCTGTTACATATTCGGGCAAACGGAAAAAATCAAAAGCTACTTCTCTCCGCCCACTCTACATATGCGCGTATGCATCTTACAAGTCAAAGTTATGACTCACCTGCTCTGCCGCCTATGTTTTGCATGTTGCTTCGCAAACATTTAGAAGGTGGATTTATTGAAAAGATTGAACAAATTGATTTAGAACGAATCATTCAAATTACGGTTCGTAGCCGTAACGAAATTGGTGATGAATCAGTAAAAACATTAATCATTGAAATTATGGGTCGTCACAGCAATATTATTTTAGTAGACTTCAAAACAAATATGATTTTGGATAGCTTAAAACACGTTTCCTTAGCAGTAAACCGTCACCGTACTGTATATGCTGGAGCAGAGTATATCGCACCACCAGCGCAGCATAAAAAGAATCCTTTACAGATTGAAACGAAAGAAGAATTAATTAGACCGTTAGACTTTTTAGCTGGAAATATGGATAAACAACTTGTTCAATCCTTTATGGGGATTTCTCCACTATTTGCAAAAGAAGTGGTCACACAAGCTGGCATGGTAAATGAAAATGCATTATCAGAAGCATTTTTCACATTACAAAAATCGCTGAAATCACATCAGTATACGCCAACAATGATAACGGCAAACGGGAAAGAATTCTTTTACTTATTCCCCCTTACACATCTAAAAGGTGAAGAAAAAGCATTCTCGTCTGTAAGTGAACTGCTAGATCGCTTCTTCTTTGGAAAAGCAGAACGCGATCGTGTGAAACAGCAATCACATGACTTAGAACGATTTATGCACAATGAAAAAACAAAAAACGAAAAGAAATTAATTAAATTACAAAAAACATTGCAAGACGCTGGCAAAGCCGATAAATATCAATTATTCGGTGAATTACTTACTGCTAATATGTATGCATTGAAAAAAGGTGACAAAGAAATTGAGGTTATCAATTACTACGATGAAAATAGCAGAACGGTAAAAATTACGTTAGATCCACTGCGAACACCATCACAAAATACACAGCGTTATTTCCAAAAGTATCAAAAAGCAAAAAATTCTGTCGCAATTGTTACCGAACAAATTGAAAAAACAAATGAAGAAATTCTTTACTTTGACAGCCTACTGCAACAAATGGAAGCTGCCTCTTCAAAAGATATTGCAGAAATCCGTGAAGAATTAGCTGAAGAAGGATATGTTCGTAATCGCAAATCCAAAAATGCTAAGAAAAAACCGACAAAACCTGTATTAGATAAATATATTGCAAGCGATGGAACAGAGATTTTAGTCGGTAAAAACAATAAACAAAATGACTATTTAACAACTAAATTCGCACGTCGTGATGAAATTTGGTTACATACGAAAGACATTCCAGGTTCACACGTTGTCATTCGTTCATTAGAACCTTCTGAGGAAACTTTATTAGAAGCCGCAAAACTTGCTGCTTATTACAGTAAAGCAAAAGAATCTAGCTCTGTTCCAGTTGACTTCACAAAAATTCGTCATGTGAAAAAACCAAGCGGTGCGAAGCTTGGTTTTGTTACCTATGATAATCAACAAACCTTGTATGTAACACCCGATGCGGATACGGTAATGAAATTAAAGGCTTAACATCATAAAGAGGTGCTATCCATTTCATAATAAATGGATAGCACCTCTTTTACTTTTCTTATTTTCCTTTAATAAAAACACAAATTCTCGATTGATAAACTCAACTATGTTACATTCATGATTTTTCAAATAGGATAACCGCCACTAGGTGGAGGCCAAGCCTCCAATAAACGACGCAGCAATACGATTTCTCCTAAATGATAACTATTATGCGAAGCAATATTGCGCAACGTATCTGCACGAGTTACATCTGGATATTGCGCTAAATCTTCATCTAGTTTTGTTGTTTGGGCAATAGTACAAGCTGTGTCTACTCCTGATAGGAATTGTTCGATAACTTCCTCCCATTCTTCTTGGCTCTTTGCCATATGTTCAACCGGCCAGCTCTCCTTCACGTCCGTTGGCAATTGTGGTTTTTCACCTTGCAAACCAAGTAAAAGAAAGTCTTGCCAATATATCATATGCTTCAATAATTGATAGATAGAATACGGAATGTTTTCTATCTGCTTTCCTGATAGTTCCCAATCTATATCTTCAATTGCATTCTTAATTGGAATATGCCCGCGTTCTCCTCGTAATGATTTTACTAACGTTCTAGCAAATGATTCATTTCTAAAATGACTGCTTTCTGTATGCACGTAATCCCGCCCTTTATCTTTTCAATTGATTCTTTATATGATTACCAATCTTAATACCGATTACCAAACGTATCACCAATTGGTGCAATGGTATTTAAGTACGCTAACTCTCCCTTTGTTAAAGTTATTTCAATAGCCGCTACGTTTTGCTCCAAATACTTTACTCGTTTTGTGCCTGGAATTGGTACGATTCCCTCACCTTGTGCAACGACCCAAGCAAGCGCTAATTGAGCTGGCGTACATTCCTTCTCTTGCGCAAGCTGTTTAATTCCCTCAACAATTTTCATATTAGAAGCAAACGCCTCTTCTGAAAAACGCGGGTTATAATATCTCCAGTCATTTGGTGCTAATTGATCACGGCTTGTTAAATTTCCTGTTAAAAACCCGCGACCGAGTGGACTATACGGCACAAACCCAATACCTAACTCACGGCATACCTGTAAAATACCTTTCTCAGGATCGCGAGACCAAAGGGAATACTCTGTTTGGACAGCTGAGATGGGATGAATAGCATGAGCTGCTTTTAATTGCTCTCCTGTCACTTCCGATAGTCCAATATAACGTACCTTTCCTTCCTGAACTAACTCAGCCATTGCACCTACTGTTTCTACAATTGGTGTATCGGGATCAACACGATGCAAATAGTATAAATCAATATAGTCCGTTCCTAATCTTCTTAAGCTTGCTTCACATGCTTCTTTCACATATTGAGGTGAACCATTGTATCCGAGTGCTTCTGTTGCATTTCGCAGTGCCCCAAACTTCGTTGCAATTTTTACACCCTGACGGAATTGCTTCAATGCTTTTCCGACTAACTTTTCGTTTGTTCCAATTCCCTCTTCATCATATCCATAAATATCGGCTGTATCGAACATTGTAATTCCAAGATCCAGAGCACGATGAATTGTTTTTGTTGCTTCTACCTCATCTGTCTGACCATAAAATTCAGACATTCCCATACACCCTAATCCCATTTCCGATACTTCTAATCCTTGTGAACCCAATTCCTTCTTTTTCATAAGCTCTCCTTCTTTCGAAAAAATGGTGTGAAAAGAGAATAACACACCATTCATACCAAGTAAACTATTTTTGCATTTTTAGTTCATTATATATTTGTAGTTTAATTTGTATAACTTAATAAAATTATTTATAATAAAATGAGTTACAAGGAGGATTGTTATGTTAAATCACAATGCCGATAATCAAGTAGAAATGAAAAAAAAGCTCATTTATAAATTATTACCTATCGTTAAGAAGCAAGGAATAAGTCCGTTGCGAACAGATGACATTGCACGTTATATGGATATTAGTAAAGCAACTATGTACAAATATTTTTCATCAAAAGATGAGATTATCCAATACATCGTCCAAATTTATGCCGAATATATTACCAGCATTGATCAAACCATTTTTGAGGAGACAGTTCCATTTGGAGAGCGATTTCAAAAAACATTTGAACAGTCATTACTCATCTCTTTTTACATCTCTGAATCGTTTTTATCCGATTTAAAAAACAATTCATTAGTTCTATATGAGCAAATCATACAGGCTCAAAACGAACGCAATAATAAATTAAAGAAATTTTATGAAGAACATATAAAAAAAGAAGTATTCAATGCTATAAATCCAGCACTTATTCTTATACAGGATGATATACTGCTGCGGAAACTCTTTGAACCAGTTATTTTAATTCAAAACAATATGACACTATATCAAGCACTCTTTGATTATTACATACTCAAAAAGCATCAAATTATTCATTATCAATATAGAGACGACGTCGACGATACGAAAATGGAATCAACACTACAATATATTGTTCAAAAAGTATCCAATTATATGTAAGCCCCCCCATTTAGCGATGATTTCGCTTGTAATGGGGGGTTTTTCTTTATTCCGTATGATTATCCGAAAAAGGAATTTCCTTCTACACACAGAAATCTTTTAATGAAGAAATCTTTTTCTGGGAGGAAACTATATTGAATTTCTTAATTGATAAGATCGACGGATTAAACGCGGAGTTTTCCAAACTTGTTTCGATGATGAATTACGCTCGCTCTACAACGTTACGGGCTGTACAAGATTTAACGATTGAAGAACTCGATTATTTGTACGATGATAAAGCAAATTCAATTGGCATGCTCCTCTATCATATGGCTGCAATTGAATACTACTATCAAATTCATACCTTTGAAGATAGAGAGCCCACGAAAGCTGAATTAGAGCGCTGGTTACCAGGAATTGAATTAGGAGATCTTGGACGTCAAAATATTAAAAACCACCCAATAGACTACTACATAAATACGTTGCAAGAAGTCCGCGCTAAAACTATCGTAACGTTTCAATCACTGCCAGATGAATGGCTCTATAAAACAACGCCGTTTTGGCATGACAAACCAGCAAACAATTATTTCAAATGGTTTCACGTCTTTGAAGATGAACTAAATCATCGCGGACAAATTCGGTTAATTAAAAAGATGCAAAAAGCTCATTCGGTGAAGCAATAAAGTGAAACTTTAATCAGTGGGGTTTTCTTCATCCCCCACCTATTCCTTAGAATCTTGAGGTGAGGGTATTATTGCCCGCGAATAGCGGGATAAAAAAGGTGCTATCTCGCAACGAGGTAGCACCTTCTTATATTTTAGATCCATCATCATCTAGTAATAACTTTTCATTCACTTTTTTAACAATACTTCAAAACGTTTACGAGAAACGAATCACTTCTTAAGAAAAGAGGACATGACCATGAGTGAATTTATCTCCGTCTTATTTATTTGTCCATTGCTTATTTTTATCATTTCAGTGATTGGAACTCGTATAACAAAAACGTATTATGTTATGCCCATTGTAACGTTTGCCATTTTTCTTATTTTAGGAGTTACAATGTTTAGTCCGTCCTTTTTCTTTTGGGTTGGTATGTATAGTATTTTTTCATTTATCGTTTCTTATATGACTTTATTATTTATAAAAGGGAATAAAGCTGTAGAAAGAAAACAATAACTATGTACCTTCCATCTTTTTTTGTTTTTACTTCTAAACAAATTATTTACCCATAAAAAAACACGACCGAGTTTCCCCCCACGGTCGTGTTTTCTTTGTTACGCTGTAATCCAAGCCTCGTTAGCTGGATTTTTACGCCATTCTTGCAATTTCTTCGTTTCAGCTTGACCAATCATCCCTTTTTCTGCTGCTACTTCAGTAAGTGCACTGTAGTCGCTTAAAGAGTATGATATTACGTTCGCTTCTGCTAATTTTTCTTTTCCTGCTTCAAGCTCGTATGTGAAGATTGATACGATTCCCAATACTTCACAACCTGCCGCGCGGAGTGCTTCTACACAAGTAATGGCACTGCCACCTGTTGAAATTAAATCTTCTACTACTACTACTTTTTGACCTTTTTCTGCTTTGCCTTCGATCTGGTTTCCTTTACCATGACCTTTTGCTTTGCTACGTACATAGCACATTGGTAAGTTCATGCGGTCACTTACCCAAGCTGCATGCGCAATACCAGCTGTTGCTGTTCCTGCAATAACCTCTACAGTAGGAAAGTGTGCTTGAATTAACTCTTCTAATCCTGCTGCAATCGCTTGGCGTACTTTCGGATAAGATAACGTTAAACGATTATCACAATAAATTGGTGATTTCATGCCAGAAGACCATGTAAATGGATCGTTTGGTTGTAAAAATACTGCTCCAATTTCTAATAGATGAGATGCGATTTCTTTTTTCATATTGTTACACCTTCCCACTGTTGTTTTATTGTTCTATACGCTGCAAGCGGATTTTCTGCCTTCGTAATACTACGTCCTACTACGATGTAGCTTGAACCAAGTTCACGAGCACGCTTTGGCGTTGCTACGCGCACTTGATCATTCACATCATCACTTGCAAGACGAATTCCCGGTGTTACTGTTACAAATGCACTCCCGCATACTTCACGTAATTTTGGTACTTCCAGCGTTGAACAAACAACGCCATCTAGTCCGCTTTCTTTCGTTAATTTGGCATAATGAGCAACCGCTTCTTCTAACGTTTTCTCAATACCAATCTCTTTTTTCATCATAGCTTCCGATGTGCTTGTTAGTTGTGTAACTGCAATGCAAATCGGTCTCTCTTTTCCTTCTTGTTTACCTGCCTCTAATCCCTCAAGCGCTGCTTTCATCATGTTGCTTCCCCCAGCAGCATGAACATTTACCATATCGACATCTAAACTAGCTAAGCTGCGCATTGCGCTTTTCACTGTATTCGGAATATCATGAAGTTTTAAATCTAGAAAGATTTGATGTCCTTTTTCCTTTAAATAAGTAATAATAGCAGGTCCCTCTTTGTAAAACAGTTCCATACCAACTTTGACGAATAATTGTTCCTCTTCAAAGTGACTTAAAAACTGTTCTACCTCTGCTTTACCTGGAAAATCCAGTGCAACGATTAGCGACTGTGACATGTTTATTTCCAGCTCCTTCCTTGACATTCCGAAATATGTTCAAATCCTAATTCATCTAAAAGTGCTGGTAATTCTTCAATAATCGTCGGACATACGAGCGGATCAACAAAATTCGCTGTTCCGACTGCAACCGCACTTGCACCAGCGTAGAAGAATTCAATTACATCTTCCGCCGATTCAATACCGCCCATTCCGATAATCGGAATGTTAACAGCTTGACTTACTTCATGCACCATACGAATCGCAACTGGCTTAATTGCCGGTCCGGATAGTCCACCTGTACGGTTTGCTAAAATTGGTTTTGCTGTTTTTAAATCTAAACGCATGCCAAGCAATGTATTGATCATCGTTAATCCGTCTGCACCAGCATTTTCGATTGCCTTTGCAATCTCAACAATGTTTGCCACATTCGGTGATAATTTTACATATACTGGAACTTCAGAAACCTCTTTCACTCGCTTCGTTAAATCCGCAGCAATTTCTGGCACTGTCCCAAAAGCAATACCGCCCGTTTTTACGTTTGGACAAGAAATATTTAACTCTAATGCATGAACGTTTGGTGCTTTAGAAATTTCTTTGGCAACCGCCACGTAATCCTCTGCTTGTGAACCAGCAACGTTTGCAATAATCGGCAGATCAAATTGGTCCAGCCATGGTAATTCTGAACTCATCACTTTTTCTAGACCTGGATTTTGCAGACCGATTGCATTTAGCATTCCGCCTGGTGTTTCAGCAACGCGAGGCGTTGGGTTTCCAAAACGAGGTTGTTCTGTCGTTGCTTTAATCATGATTGATCCAAGTACGCTTAAATCGTAAAATTGTGCATACTCACGACCAAATCCGAAACAGCCAGATGCTGGGATGATTGGATTCTTCAACGATAATCCTGGTAAGTCAACTTGCAATCTGTTCATAGTACAACCTCCCCAATCGGAAATACCGGACCGTCACTGCACACCTTCTTGTAAGAATATCCAGTTGGATCTTCTTGCAGGTGACATACACAAGCGAAACATGCTCCGATACCGCAGCCCATACGTTCTTCAAGTGAAATATATGCTTTTTTCTCTTTATAACGGCCTTCTAATGCACGTAGCATCGCAAGAGGTCCACATGAATATAAAATGTCAAAGTCAATTCCATATTCATCGATGACATCTGTTACAAATCCTTTTGTACCGTGTGTACCATCGACTGTTGCTACATACGTATCACCAAGCTCTGCAAATTTTTCTTCATAGAAGACAACATCTTTTGACTGAAATCCTAAGATGTGAATAACACGTACTCCTTTTGCAACAAGACGTTGTGATAACTCATAAAGTGGAGGTACACCAATTCCGCCTCCTACTAATAAAGCTGTCTGTCCTGCTTCCGCTTCTTCTACAGGAAATCCATGACCTAATGGTCCTAATACGTCTACAAGTTCACCTTGTTTTTTCTTCGCTAGTGTTTTTGTTCCCTGTCCTTCCGCACGATAAAGCATTGTAAATTCGTTCTTCTCTTGATCAACATTACAAATACTAATTGGGCGACGTAGCAGAGGCGTAATGCCTTCTGCTACTTTAATGTGTACAAACTGCCCTGGTTCGTTCATTTGCTGCACTAAATCACCTTGGAGCACTAATTCGTAAATGTTTTTGGCGATTTCTATTTGGTTAACGACAACCATATTTTGCTTTTGCATCATGCATGTATCACCTCGTGACGCTCTGTTGGCGCTACTTCTTTCATTGCGTGAGCAGAGAATGTCATAGATTCTAATACTCTTAGAATCGCTCTTGTTGTATCAAGTGATGTTAAGCATGCAACACCATTCTCTACAGACTCACGACGAATACGGAAGCCATCACGCGCTGGTTGTTTTCCTTTTGTTAATGTGTTAATTACAAATTGTGCTTTTCCTTGACGAATGATATCAAGTAAGTTGTAGTCTTCAGAATCAATTTTGTTTACAACTTGAACTGGAATATCTTGTTCTGTCAATGATTTCGCCGTTCCTGCTGTCGCTAATAAGTTATAGCCAATTTCATGGAAGCGTTTTGCGATCTCCATTGCTTCTTCTTTATCTTTATCTGCCACAGTGATAATAACAGATCCATGTGTTGGAATGCTGATTCCAGAAGCAACAAGTCCTTTATACAATGCTTTTTCAAGCGTTAAATCTTTCCCCATTACTTCCCCTGTTGATTTCATTTCAGGTCCTAATGTTGTATCAACAGAACGCAATTTTGCAAAGGAGAATACCGGTGCTTTTACATATACTTCTTTCGCTTCTGGATGATAACCTGTTTTATATCCTTGCTCTACTAATGATGCACCTAGAATAACTTTCGTTGCGATATTTGCCATCGGTACGCCTGTAATTTTGCTTAAGAATGGTACCGTACGGCTCGCACGCGGATTTACTTCTAGTACATACACTTCATCTTTGAACACTACAAACTGGATATTTAGTAAACCAATGATGTTTAGTCCTTTTGCCAGAGAAATTGTATTTTCGATAATTTGCTCTTTAATTTTTTCGGATATACTTTGCGGTGGATATACGCCGATCGAGTCACCAGAGTGAACCCCAGCTCGCTCAATATGTTCCATAATACCTGGAATAAATACATTCTCACCGTCAGAAATTGCATCTACTTCAATTTCTTTCCCAACCATGTAGCGGTCAATTAGTACCGGATGCTCAGCGTGAACTTTTACTGCGTTTTTCATGTAGTGCAATAGTTCTTCTTGACGATAGACGATTTCCATCGCACGTCCGCCAAGTACGTAAGATGGTCTTACAAGTACTGGGTAACCAATTTCTTCAGCGTTTGCTACCGCTTGTTCTACCGTTGTTGCTGTTTTACCAACTGGCTGCGGGATACCTAATTTTGTTAATGCTGCTTCAAATTTATCACGATCTTCTGCACGATCTAAATCTTCAAGTGATGTTCCTAAAATTTTCACACCGTGTTCTTCTAATTTAGCAGCTAAGTTAATTGCCGTTTGTCCACCGAATTGAACGATAACACCTTCTGGTTTCTCTAAATCGATAATGTGCATGACATCTTCAATTGTTAGTGGTTCAAAGTACAGTTTGTCAGAGATACTGAAGTCTGTTGAAACTGTTTCTGGGTTATTATTCACAATAATTGCTTCATAACCAGCTTCTTTAATTGCCCATACAGAGTGTACTGTTGCATAGTCAAATTCAACACCTTGACCGATACGGATTGGACCAGACCCAAGAACAACTACACTTTTGCGATCTGTAACGATTGATTCGTTTTCATCACCATATGTGCTGTAGTAGTATGGCGTTGCAGATTCAAACTCTGCCGCACAAGTATCTACCATTTTGTATACTGGTATCATGTTGTTTTCTATACGCATGTCGTATACTTCACGCTCTGTTTTGTTCCAAGCTGCTGCAATATAATGATCGCTAAAGCCCATTACTTTCGCTTCTTGTAACACTTCCATATCGCCTACATACTCTTTCACTTTACATTCCATGTTTACGATGTTCTCGATTTTTTGTAAGAAGAAGAAGTCCATTTCACACCATTCATTAATTTCTTTCTTCGTTACACCTTGACGAATCGCTTCTGCTACTACGAACAGGCGTTCATCATCTGCTTTTATAATGCGTTTTTTCATTGTTTCTTTATCAAGTTCTTTTAGATAATCCAGCTCTAGGTGATAAACGCCAAGCTCTAGAGAACGAACTGCTTTTAACAATGACTGTTCTAGGTTACGACCGATAGACATAACTTCTCCAGTCGCTTTCATTTGTGTACCGAGTGTGCGGTTTGCTGATTCAAACTTATCAAATGGCCAGCGTGGAATTTTGGAAACCACATAGTCTAATGCTGGCTCAAAGCATGCATATGTTTTTTGTGTAACCGGGTTGATGATTTCATCCAGCGTTAAACCCACTGCGATTTTCGCTGCTAATTTTGCAATTGGGTAACCTGTTGCTTTAGACGCTAGTGCAGATGAGCGACTTACACGTGGGTTCACTTCAATTACATAGTATTGGAAGCTATATGGGTCAAGTGCAAGCTGAACGTTACATCCACCTTCAATGCCTAGTGCACGAATAATTTTTAATGATGTGTTACGAAGCATTTGATATTCACGATCACTTAGCGTTTGGCTTGGCGCAACAACGATGGAATCCCCTGTATGTACGCCAACTGGGTCGATGTTTTCCATGTTACATACTACGATGGCATTGTCGTTTGCATCACGCATTACTTCATATTCAATTTCTTTACAACCTGCGATGCTTTTTTCTAGTAGACATTGTGTTACTGGGCTATGTTTTAAACCACCTGAGACGATTTCAATTAGTTCTTGTTCATCATTACAAATTCCGCCGCCTGTTCCACCCATTGTAAATGCTGGGCGAACGATAACCGGATAACCAATTTCTTTTACAAATTCATGTGCTTCTTCTAACGTGTGAATAATTGTACTAGATGGAATTGGTTCGTTTAATTCTTGCATTAATGTACGGAATAAATCACGGTCTTCCGCTTGTTCAATTGCTGATAATTTCGTTCCTAAAATTTCAACTCCACACTCTTCTAGTACACCTGATTTTGCAAGTTCAACAGCCATGTTTAAACCTGTTTGTCCGCCAAGTGTTGGCAAGATTGCATCTGGGCGTTCTTTACGAATAATGCGGCTTACGAATTCTAATGTTAATGGTTCAATATATACTTTATCTGCAGTTGCAGTATCTGTCATAATTGTTGCTGGGTTAGAGTTAACAAGGATAACTTTGTAACCTTCTTCTCTAAGAGATTGACAAGCTTGTGTTCCAGAGTAATCAAACTCCGCTGCTTGCCCGATTACAATTGGTCCTGATCCGATTACTAAAATGGTGTTAATGTCTAGGCGTTTTGGCATAACTCTTCCCCTTCTTTCTTAAAGTTTTCAATCATTGCTAGGAAATCTTCAAATAAGTTGTTTGCATCTTCCGGTCCTGCTGATGCTTCTGGATGATATTGTACAGTGAATGCTGGGAACTTCGTATGACGAAGGCCTTCTACTGTGCCATCGTTTAAGGCAACATGTGTAATTTCAAGATCTGTACTCTTTATTGATTCTCCCTCTACTGCATAGCCGTGGTTTTGAGAAGTAATAGCAACTTTTCCTGTTGCTACATGTTTTACAGGATGGTTTAAACCACGGTGACCAAATTTTAATTTGATTGTATTTGCACCAGATGCTAGAGCAAACAATTGGTGGCCAAGGCAAATTCCGAATAATGGTACTTTCCCAAGAATCCCTTTCAGCATTTCGATTGCTTCAGGTACATCTTTTGGATCTCCAGGTCCGTTACTGAGCATAATTCCATCTGGACTTAAACGTAGAATTTCTTCTGCTGTTGTGTTATATGGCACAACAATCACATCGCAATCGCGCTTATTTAATTCGCGTAAAATGCCGTGCTTCATACCGAAATCAACAAGAACAACACGGTATCCACGTCCTGGACTTGGGTATGGGTCTTTTGTAGATACACGCTTCACATGATCTGTAAATACTGTTGCTTTTAGTTGACTAACAATGTAGTCTACATCTGCATCCATATTACAAAGACGTCCGCGCAGTGTTCCATATTGACGAATTTTTCGTGTTAATTTTCTTGTATCAATTCCTGCTAATCCTGGAATATTTCTTCCTTGTAAATACTTATCTAATGAGATTTCGTTACGAAAGTTAGATGGGTGATCACAAATCTCGTTAACGATTAAGCCGTGTACAGATGGCTGAATCGATTCAAAATCGTCACGATTAATCCCGTAGTTTCCGATTAATGGATACGTAAATGTCACGATTTGACCGCAGTATGATGGATCAGATAATGTTTCTTGGTATCCTGTCATCCCTGTTGTAAATACGACTTCCCCCGATTTTTCAATTTCTCCGCCGAAGCCTTTTCCAATTAATACTGTTCCATCTTCTAAGATAAGCTGTCTTTTCATACTAATGCACTCTCCTTTTGCCATGCGATCTTACCGCCAACTACTGTCATAACCGGCCATCCTTGGCACTTCCAGCCTGTAAATGGCGTGTTTTTTCCTTTTGATAAGAATGTTGTTGGATCAATCTCTTCTTCTTGTTCTAAATCAATAATTGTAATATCTGCCGCTCTACCTTCCTGCAGACGACCAGCTTCTAAGCCAAATGTATCAGCTGGTTTTTCTGTTAAGAATCGAATTAATTGTTCTAATGTAATAATTCCTTTTTTCACAAGGTTTGTGTAAAGAAGCGGGAACGCTGTTTCAAAACCAGTAATTCCGAATGGTGCTCTTTCAATTCCTTGTGCTTTTTCTTCTGCCGTATGCGGTGCATGATCCGTTGCAATCATATCGATTGTTCCATCTAATAATCCTTCAATTAACGCCTCATGATCTTCTTTTCCGCGAAGCGGTGGATTCATTTTAAAGTTTGGGTCAACACCAGGGATATCATCTTCACATAGTACTAAGTGATGCGGTGTTACTTCTGCTGTTACTTTAATTCCAGCACGTTTTGCATCACGAATGACACGTACAGATCCTTTTGTGCTTACGTGACATACGTGATAGTGACAATTAGCTGCCTCTGCAAGTAATATGTCACGAGCAATATGTACGGATTCACATACAGATGGAATTCCGTTTAGGCCATGTTCTTTAGAAAATTCCCCTTCATGTACACAACCTTTATTAATAAGCGTATTTTCTTCACAGTGCGCAACGACTGCCATATCTAATTTTGCTGCACGTTTCATCGCTGCAAGCATCATGCTTGCATCTTGTACACCAACTCCATCATCAGTGAACGCGAATGCGCCTAGCTCCTTTAATGTTTCAAAATCTGTCATTTCAGCACCTGCTTGACGTACTGTAATTGCCCCATATGGCAGTACATTTACATGTGCTTTTTCTTGAATTCGTTTTTGTAAATCTTCCATATGTTCTTTACTATCTGGTACAGGGCGGGTATTTGGCATTGCGCAAATCGTTGTAAATCCACCTTTTGCAGCTGCGAGTGTCCCTGTTGCAATTGTTTCTTTATGTTCACCGCCTGGTTCACGAAGATGCACATGTACATCCACTAATCCAGGTGCGATTAATTTTCCATTTACATCTATTACTTCAACATTTTCTGCCGTAATATTTTCTGCTACTTTCGCAATTTTACCGTCTTGTACAAGAAGATCTGTTGTTACAATATTTCCTTCTTCATTTAGATAACGTCCATTTTTAAACAAATAATTCATGTTTCATTCCTCCTAATACATTTGGTAATGCGCGTTTTAGTACAGCCATTCTTACGTAAACTCCATTTTCCATCTGTTTGAAAATGCGAGAACGCTCACACTCAACAAGCTCGCTTGCAATTTCTACATCACGGTTTACAGGAGCTGGGTGCATAATAATGCTTCCTTGTTTCATCCTTTTTTCGCGTTCAATCGTTAATCCGTGCTCTACATGATACTCTTTCATGATGTCTGTTTCATAATGATCATGACGTTCATGTTGTACACGTAATAACATCATCACATCAACTTCTGGAACAAGTTCATCTAAATCTTTGTATGTTCCAAATGTGTTTGTTTCATCTTTCCACTCTTCTGGGCTAGCAAAGTAGATTGTTGCTCCTAACTTTGTTAATGCTTCAGCATTTGAGCGAGCTACTCGGCTATGACGAATATCTCCAACAATCGCAACCTTTAATCCTTCAAATCTTCCAAACTCTTGTTTAATCGTTAGTAAATCGAGTAAACATTGTGTTGGATGATTTCCACATCCATCTCCGGCATTTAAGATTGGAATATTTACATTGTCTTTTAGCTCATCAAAGTAGCGATCTTGTTGATGGCGGATAACTACTGCTTTTGTTCCGATTGATTCTAGTGTTCTTATCGTATCGTATAATGTTTCTCCTTTTTGTACGCTAGAAGAGTCTGCAGAGAAGTTTAAAACATCCAACCCTAATTTCTTCTCGGCAACTTCGAAGCTAAACTTTGTTCTCGTACTATTTTCAAAGAACAAGTTTGCTACAAATGTTTGCTCCGATGTTTTTCTCTCTTTTCCATTCGCGAAATCTTCTGCGTCTTTCAGGATTTCTGAAATCTCTAACTCCGATAATTCACTCATCGTTAACAAATGGCTCATTGTCATCCCTCATCTTTCTGATTTTTATGATAACATCTTTGTATTTATATAACAATAACTGCATAAAAATACCCTAGTCATGTGAGACTAGGGTGCCAGAAAGTAGCCACCCTTTTCCGTCTCACAGGACTGAATTAAAAGGTTGTTTTTATGAAGCAATCTGCTTTGATTGTTCTTTTTGTTTCATTTCAGGTAATACTAGATGTAACAGTACCCCAACGATTGCCGCTAATGCCATCCCTTCCACTTGGAATGATTCTCCGACACGAAGTACCGCACCACCAATACCGATTACGAGAATCACCGATGCGATTATTAAGTTTCGTTTATCGCTTAAGTCTGTTTTCTCATCTACCATCATGCGTAAACCACTTGATGCAATTACACCGAAGAGCAGGATTGATACACCGCCCATAACTGGTGTTGGAATCGAATGAATCAGCGCTGAAATCTTTCCGATAAACCCGAACATGATTGCGAATACCGCTGATCCAAAGAATAGGTACACACTGTATGCTCTCGTAATTGCGAGTACGCCAATGTTTTCACCGTACGTTGTATTTGGTGGCCCTCCGATTACAGAGGCGATTAATGTTGCAACACCATCTCCAAAAATCGAGCGATGCAAGCCTGGTTTTTCAATTAAGTCTCGGTTAATAACATTTCCAAGTACGATTTGATGTCCGATATGTTCTGAAATCGTTACAAGTGCAACTGGTACCATTAAGAGTACAATCTTCCATGAAAACTCTGGAGTATAAGTTACAAACGGTACTACAAAGTCTGGTACATCAAACCATTTCGCCTCAGCCACCGGCTTTAAGTTTACTAATCCTTGGAAGTAAGCGAAGATATATCCTCCGATAATCCCGAGTAAGACCGGTATGATACTGAAAAACCCTCTTCCAAATATGGAGAAAATGATTGTAATCGCTAGTGTTACTAGTGCTACTGAAAAGTGTGTAAAATTATACTTGCCATCCGCACCATTCATTGCCATATTAACCGCTGTATGCGCTAAAGCTAAACCAATAACCATTACAACCGGACCAACTACAATCGGAGGAAGTAACTTCATAATCCAATTCGATCCAGACCTCTTAATTCCAAGTGAAATTAAGATGTAAACAAGTCCTGCTAGTAAACCACCAAGCATCGCCGCCCCTGGTCCACCTGCTGTCTTTGCTGTAATAATTGGTGCGATAAACGCGAATGATGATCCTAGATATGCTGGTACTTGACCTTTTGTTATAAGAAGAAACGCTAGCGTTCCTAATCCACTTGAGATTAAAGCTACTGATGGATTCAATCCTGTTAAAAACGGAACTAGCACTGTTGATCCAAACATCGCAAACAAATGTTGTATACTTAAAAATAACCATTTTCCCGGTTTCGGTACTTCATGAATGTCTAACACTGGCTTTTGCTCCATTGTTGCATCCTCCTTCAGTATGAAAATTTCGCAATAAAAAAACTCTTTGTGCCCTGTGCACAAAGAGTCCTATACTTTCATATGTCAAATTTGACATATGAAAGTCAAGACCCTTTGGCAGCCTCACGGGACCACATTTAAAAGGGCTTTACTTATCGTATATGCTTACTCGATCTTGCTGATCTGTCTCTTGCAAATCAACCTCAATACGTTCTTCACTTGATGTTGGAATGTTTTTCCCAACATAGTCAGCGCGAATTGGTAATTCACGGTGACCTCTGTCTACAAGAACAGCTAGTTGGATTTGTGATGGTCTACCTAGATCCATCAGAGCATCCATTGCCGCTCGAACCGTTCTACCTGTATATAGTACATCATCAACAAGAATGACCTTTTTCTTTGTAATATCTACTGGAATATCAGAACCTTTTACAAGCGGTTCTTTATTTTTGGATTGTAGTGTTAAATCATCACGGTATAACGTAATGTCTAATTCCCCTACTGCCATTTCTTTCCCTTCAATTTGCCCGATACGTTCTGCCAAACGCTGTGCGATAAAGATACCACGTGTTTTAATCCCGACAAGAACACAATTCTCAACACCTTTATTACGCTCCACAATTTCGTGACTAATGCGTGTTAAAGCGCGGCGAATCATTTGATCATCTAGAACAACTGCTTTTTCTTCCATATTCTGCACCTCCAAGCTTTTTCTTGCGTGAGAGGAATGGTATAAAAAAAATCCTCTCGTCGTGTGCGAGAGGATTTTTTGAAAAAGGGTATAAGCATACCCTAAGCATTTCAAACCGTTACCTTCTCAACCTCACGGGGCTGTGTTAAAGGATCATTATTTAACTGTTGTTAGTATCGCAGTTTTTTTCGGTTTTGTCAATATTATTTACGTAAATCATTTAAAACTTCTTCAAATACTTGTGGAATCGGTGCTTCAAACTCGATATATTCTCCTGTACGCGGGTGATTGAATCCTAAAATTCCAGCATGAAGTGCTTGTCCATTTATATCCATTGTTTTCTTCGGACCATATTTTGGATCTCCTGCAAGTGGAAAACCAATATATTTCATATGAACACGAATTTGATGCGTACGCCCTGTTTCTAAACGGCATTCGACAAGTGTAAAGTTGTTGAATCGCTCTAACACATGAAAATGTGTTACAGCATTCTTTCCCTTATCCTCAACTGTCATACTTTGACGGTCTTTCTTATCACGACCAATTGGTGCATCAATTGTTCCTTTATCGTGCGGAATTACGCCGTGAACAATTGCCTTATAGCGTCTTGTTACCGTTTTTGCTACAAGCTGATTCACAAGAGATTCATGCGCCATATCATTTTTTGCAACCATTAATAAACCAGAAGTATCCTTATCAATGCGGTGTACAATACCCGGACGCATTACACCATTGATTCCTGATAAATCTGTACAATGATACATCAATCCATTTACTAACGTACCCCTTGTGTGTCCAGGTGCTGGATGTACAACCATACCACGTGGCTTATTCACAACAAGTACATCTGCATCTTCATAATAAATTTCTAAGTTCATATCTTCTGGCAAAATATCAAGTTCTTCTGGTTCTGGAATTGCAATTGCAATTTCGTCATTTACCTTTACTTTATAATTTCCTTTAATGTCATTTCCATTTACGGTTACAACACCATCTTTAATCCATTGTTGTACTTGTGAGCGTGACCATTCATTGTTCACACCTGCAACAAACTTATCAATTCGCTCACTTTTTTGTTCTTCTGTAACTGTTACTTGTACTACTTCGCTCATTCAATTACTCCTTCATTTTCTTTCCTTCTAATAGGGTTTGAATAATAATTAATACAACACCAATACATAAAGCTGAATCAGCTATATTAAATACTGGATAGTTGTATGAGAAAATATACACGTGAATAAAATCCACCACTTCTTGTCTAAATACACGATCAATAAAATTACCTATTGCTCCGCCTAAAATAAGACCTAATGAAATGCCTAGGAGTTTATCTGTTTTTGCGTATTTTTTCATATAAAATACGATAAAGGCAACAAAAACAACTGTGATAATATAGAAGAACCACATTTTATTTTCTAAAATGCCCCAGGCAGCTCCTCGATTCCGATGAGATGTTATGTATAACACATTATCAATAATCGGTATACTCGTACCTAATTCCATATTCTTCACAATCAACCATTTCGATATTTGATCGATGGCAATAACAAACAATGCTATTAAGTAATATATCATTTTCATTTCCCCCACAAAGACAGTGTACCTCAAAATTTTAGCATAGCTGCTATGTTTTCACAATGAACCTTTGCGGAAGAATAAAATAAAATGAAAAAAGGTACTATAATATCGTTGTGCTTATAGCAGATGTTCAAAAAATTCGGTAAAGATAGCCGCCCTATTTCTTCGTTACGTCGTCACTCTGGTACTCATGTAGTTCACTCTACACTCCGTATCCTCCTGGCTTCCGTGCCTCGAACTACTCCGCTCTCTTTATCCTTCTTTTTGAACAAGCACTTATAGCACGTTCACTTTGTCATATAGGAATTCACAAATCGTACGAGCGGTTGGCATCATCTTCATTTGCCTTACTGGAATATTTTTTCCTGTTTCTTCGCAAACACCATACATGTCAATTTCCATTTTAAATAGCGCTCGCTCTACGTCTTTTAAATCTTCTCTCATATCATGTAATAACAACTTCTTTTTAGAATTTCGCGTGGACTCATATCCCAATTCCTGTCCAAATTCCATATGATAGGTGTGCATCGCTTCTTTTGCCAGTCGCTCCTGTAGTTCTTTCCTCATCAATTGTAATTCTTGCTTAATTTCCATATAGATATCATTCACGTGTACATTCCTCCCGGCTGCAATGTACCGTTAGTGTATCCGAAATAAGCTCCCTTACCGCACACACATTTTTCCTGCCTAGGAAAGAGATAAAGTGAAACTTTGATCAGTGGAGGAATTTTTCAACACCTACTGATCATTAACCCTCACGAATCGGGCTTTTACAGGCAGTTTATCCCCCCATCTAACTTCTTTGCTTCTTGCAGAACTTTGAGGTGGGGATCTTACTGCCCACGAATAGCGGGATAAATAATTTCTATTTATAAAAGTAAAAACTGACCGCCATGATAAGCAGTCAGTTTTTATTCACGTACAATTATTTTACATAATTTTCTTTTACAACTGTCGCACAACGCTCACATAATGTTTCATGATCAGCATCGTTACCAATTGTTTCAGAAACAACCCAACAACGTTCACATGTTTCACCAGCCGCCTGCGCTACAACAACAGCTGTGTGCTCATATTTTGGTGCATCTGCTGGAGCTTCTTCAATTGTTCCACCAAGCTTATAATCAGAAACAATAAACAATTGTTTTAAATCTTCGCTAATTGATTCTAACGTTTGTTTCATTTCTACAGTTGGGTAAAGCGTAATGCTTGCATTTAAGGACTTACCGATTATTTTCTCATTACGGGCAGCTTCTAACGCTTTTAAAACGTCATCTCGAAGTGTCATAAATGCATCCCATTTTATTTTTAACTCTTCAGCACCGTCTACTTTGGCTGCTTCTGGCATATCAGTAAGCTGAACACTCTCTTCTACTGCACCAGGTACATATGGCCATACTTCATCAGCTGTATGAGGTAAAATTGGCGTTACAAGTTTCGTTAATGCAACAAGAACATCATATAACACTGTTTGAATTGCACGACGCTCATGATTATTTGCAGCTTCAATATATAAAATATCTTTTGCAAAGTCTAAATAGAATGAACTTAGATCAATTGTACAGAAGTTATGAATTGCATGATATACAGCAGCAAATTCATACGTTTCATATGCTTCTTTCACTTTTGTGATTAAGTCATTTAATTTCACTAACATGTAGCGATCTACTTCGCGAAGTTCAGCCGATGCTACCGCATCTTTACTTGGATCAAAATCAGCTAAGTTTCCTAATAAGAAACGGAATGTGTTACGAATTTTACGATATACTTCTGCTACTTGTTTTAAAATATCATCTGAAATACGTACATCAGATTGATAATCAACAGAAGATACCCATAGACGTAAAATATCCCCACCTAATTGATCCATAATTTTTTTCGGTACAACAATGTTTCCGATAGACTTACTCATTTTACGACCTTCACCATCTAGTACGAAGCCATGGCTTAGTACACCTTTATACGGTGCTTTACCTGTTACCGCAACCGCTGTTGATAAAGAAGAGTTAAACCATCCACGATATTGGTCAGATCCTTCTAAATACAAGTCAGCTGGACGCTGCAGGTCATCACGCTCTTCTAACACAGCTTGGTGAGAAGATCCAGAATCAAACCATACATCCATAATATCTGTCTCTTTACGGAATTCACCATTCGGACTAGATGGATGTGTAAAGCCTGCTGGTAATAAATCTTTCGCTTCACGTTCAAACCATACGTTAGAACCATGTTCACGGAATAAATCTGCTACATGCTGAATTGTTTCATCTGTAATAATTGGGTCGTTATTTTCTGCATAGAATACAGGAATTGGTACACCCCACGCACGTTGACGAGAAATACACCAATCACCACGGTCACGAACCATGTTATGAAGACGTGTTTCGCCCCATGCCGGTACCCATTTCGTTTCTTCAACAGCTTGTAACAGTTCACTACGGAACGCTTCAATAGAAGCAAACCATTGCGCTGTTGCACGGAAGATAATTGGTTTTTTCGTTCTCCAGTCATGTGGATAAGAATGCGTAATAAATGTTAATTTTAATAACGCGCCAACTTCTTCTAATTTTTCCGTAATTGGTTTATTTGCTTTATCATAGAATAAACCTTCAAATCCAGGTGCTTCACTTGTTAATACACCTTTATCATCAACTGGGCAAAGAACTTCCAAGCCATATTGTTTACCAACAAGGAAGTCATCCTCCCCGTGTCCAGGCGCTGTATGTACACACCCTGTACCAGCATCTGTTGTAACGTGCTCACCTAGCATAACAAGAGAATCACGGTCATAGAATGGATGTTGTGCTACAGTATATTCGAGTTCGCTACCTTTTACTGTTTTAACAACTTCTGTGTTTTCCCACTCTAATGTTTTTGCCACTGTTTCAAATAGTTCAGAAGCGATGATATATTTTTCATTGTTTACTTTTACAATGCTATACTCAAGCTCCGGATGAACGGAAATACCTAGGTTTGCTGGTAATGTCCAAGGTGTTGTTGTCCAAATGATAAATTTCTCGTCGCCTTCTAAAACGCCTTTTCCATCTTTTACAGGGAATGCTACGTAAATAGATGCAGACTTTTTATCTTGATATTCAATTTCTGCTTCTGCTAAAGCAGATTCACTTGTTGGAGACCAGTAAACAGGCTTTTGTCCTTTGTAAATATAACCCTTTTTCGCCATGTCACCAAACACTTTAATTTGCTGCGCTTCATACGCTGGCTCTAATGTAATATAAGGATGATCCCAATCTGCACGTACACCAAGGCGTTTAAATTGCTCACGTTGACGGTTCACTTGTTCATATGCATATTCTGCACATAATTTACGGAACTCTGCAACTGTCATTTCTTTACGTTTTACCCCTTTATTTGTTAAAGCTTGCTCAATTGGTAAGCCGTGTGTATCCCATCCTGGTACATATGGTGCAGAGTATCCAGTCATAGATTTGTAACGGACAATAAAATCTTTTAATACTTTATTTAACGCATGGCCCATATGAATGTCACCATTTGCATATGGAGGACCATCATGTAATACAAATAAAGGACGACCTTTTGTATGTTCTTGTACTTTTTCATAAATATTCATTTCAGCCCATTTTTCTTGCATCGCAGGCTCACGTTTCGGTAAATTCCCACGCATTGGAAACTCTGTTTTTGGCATTAGTAATGTATCTTTGTACTCCATGCTCAATTCCTCCTTGAATGTATAAAAGAAAGACATTTTTTCTTAATAAATGGAATAAAAAAGAGACCTTCTCATCCCCAAAAAGGGACGAGAAAGTCTCCCGCGGTACCACCCTAGTAGACCATACATAAATGCACTGGTCCTCTTTACATTCTTAACGCGAATACACGCCTACGCTTACTCATTGTTCAGCGCGGAACTCCAGGGTGATATTCCATTCTCTCCTTATCCTGAGCTTACACCATCCTCAGTTCGCTATATAAGGTATGAAAAAAGTACTTATCCCTATCTTCGTTTTTCTTAATAAATATGTTGTTTAAAATTATATGTAATAATGAGAAAAACGTCAAGCTTACACTGTTTCTTCTTTCTTCAACAGTTCGTCCACTTCGTCTTCTAATTCAATAAGCTTGTCCCAATCATCATTGTTTAACATTTCAAGCTGTGCTTCTAACAGCATACGGAAACGAGTACGGAACACTTTCGCTTGTTTCTTCAACTCTTCAATGTCAAATGCAACTTTTCTTGATTTTACTAATGCTTCGTTAATGATACGATCTGCATTTTTTTCTGCTTCACGGACAATTAATTTTGCTTCTTTTTGTGCATTACGCTTTACTTCTTCTGCTGCTTCTTGTGCAACAACGATAGATTTATTCAATGTGTCTTCAATGTTAGAAAAATGATCTAACTTACCTTCTTGTTGCGCAACTTTTTCTTCTAATGCTTTCTTCTCACGAATGACCAATTCATAATCTTTGATGATTTGATCAAGAAACTCATTTACTTGATCTTCATCATAGCCACGGAATCCGCGACCAAATTCTTTGTTATGAATATCTAATGGTGTTAACGGCACAAACGCCACCTCCAAATAGTTATCTAAATTTTCCTTTTTAATTATATCTTTTCTTCGAC
Organism: Bacillus sp. DX4.1; assembly: GCF_030348195.1. Classification (NCBI taxonomy): domain Bacteria; kingdom Bacillati; phylum Bacillota; class Bacilli; order Caryophanales; family Bacillaceae; genus Bacillus; species Bacillus sp. DX4.1. Next base: position 3,464,956 of record NZ_JAUCFT010000008.1, read on the forward strand.
AAAATAAGAGATTTTCCTTCTAAAAAACCAATCATTTTAGTATACCATACAAAACTCTCCATTTGTCGCGTTTCGTTTTTCCCTCTACAGAAAATACTTTACTTCGGCCATATCCCCTAACTGAAAAAACATCCCCTGGGAAACATTCATAGGCAGTTTGTTCTATGACCTTCCAATTCACTTTCACAAGACCGCTTTTAATAAGCGGCTGTACTTTTTGCCGGGATATATGAAGCATTTCAGCTAGTAAGACATCTAATCGGAGTGACGAAACAGTTCCAGATTGTTCTATCCATTCCTCTTGCAAAGGCAATACTTGCTCTACTTGTACCGAACTCAGTGATACCTTCGTTTTTCCTATTGATTGTAAATTCATTTCAATATATGAAACAACTTCTTTTGCAACTACAATTTGGGCACGATCTTCTTGAAGCCAAATATCACCACATTTTTCTCTTGTTAAACCAAGAGACATAAATGCGCCTAATATTTGCCTGTGTTCAAGCGTATAAAACTTGGAAGGATAGTCAATTTCTAATACTTCTACTTGAAACTCTTCTTCATCTAACTCAAGATAATTAGGATAAATAAGAGCTCTTTTTCTTTCCGCTTTTGGCGCAGCACCATAAAACTGTAAAGCAGCATCCCCCTGATTTCCAATCACCATAGTAGCAATTTGCTGCTGACGTGGATCAAGAAAATCAGTTAATTTTACTTGATGATACTCCTCAGCTGCTTGTTTCCATTCTAACGCTTTATCAACAAAGACCTCTTCATCGGGTCTAAAATGCTCATAGATGCTCATTGGTTCAACCTCTTACTACAGGAAATAATGAAATAGGCTTACTAAACCACCGCTAGCTAATCGCAATACAATAATTGCAACGATTGGAGAAATATCCATTACACCAAATGGCGGGATAAACCTCCGGAATGGCTCTAAATATGGCTCGCAAATACGTGCAAGGAAATCACCAAATTTTGATTCTCTTGCCCCTGGAAACCAAGAGAGAAGAATATAGATAATAAGCGCGTAGGAGTAAAATTGTATTAAATAGAGCAATACTTGTAAAATCATTGTCATGGCGTATTACCACCTCTTTATATTTGTATCTTCCTCTTCACCGAATAACTCAGAAATCGCTCCAACAATATCCACAGTTTCAGGTGTACATATAAATGTTTTCGGCCCTAATTTTTGAATATCCCCGCCTATAGCGTATACAGTACCACTTAAAAAGTCAATGATGCGCAGCGCTTGATCTGTTGACATTCTTTGCAAATTAATAACAACAGCTCGTCTTCCCTTTAAATGATCCGCAATACCTTGCGCCTCTGAATATGTGCGCGGCTCTAACAAAACAACTTTAGAGGATTGCTTTGCCGTTTCAATGCTCACGATATTTTGCTTTGGCTGTACTTTTGCAAGTGGGATATCCTGCTGCTGAGGATCCTGTTGTTTTTTCATTTCTTCTTGCTCCTTTTCATAAGCTTCTCGCTCTTCCGGTGTGTCAAAAAAGAAGTATTTTACTTTTGACCAACTCATAATAATATTCTCCTTCCTTCTACGCTTTTCCTACTAAAATCGTTCCCAAACGAATATATGTAGCACCCTCTTCAATTGCAATCGTATAGTCATTTGACATCCCCATCGATAACTCTTCACACGGAGCGTATGACAATTGTAGTTCCTGCACCTGTTTTTGTAACCCGCGCAATGTTTGAAAACAACGACGAATCTCTTCATCTTCACCTGAAAATGGTGCCATCGTCATCAATCCAACAACTTCGATCTTATCAAACTCTTGCAACGCACGAATAAACGCAATCGTTTCCTCTACCTGTAATCCTTGCTTTGATTCTTCAGAAGACGTTTTAACTTGCACAAAACATCGAACTGTTTTTGTAGCACGTTTTTGGATTTCTTTTGCGAGTGAAAGGCGATCTAATGAATGCAAATAATCAATTTCATTTATGACTTCCTTTACTTTTCTCGTTTGTAATGAACCAATGAAATGCCAATTTACGTTTGAGCCAAAATGTTCATATTTTGATATAAAACCTTCATTACGATTCTCACCTAAATCAGTAAGTCCAGCTTCTATTACTTCGTTTGTTTTTTCGATTCCTACTGTTTTTGTTACAGCAACGAGCTTAATCTCTTTTGACGAACGATTTGCTCGTTCGCATGCTTTTTTAATCTCTTCTTGTACAATTGCTAAACTCTCTTGTACTGCCACTGTTTTCAATCCTCCTTAAAGCCTATGAAACTCAACATTCTTCCCGTCTTCCCTTGATCACGGCGATGCGAGAAAAACAATTGTTCTTCACAGCTTGTACAAAGAGACGACATCACAATATGTTCTTCTCTTACGCCAGCTTGTATACATAATAAGCGATTGACTTCTTTTAAATCAATTGCATATTGTCCGTCTGAAATCACTTTATATGGAGCAGGTCCGTTTAGTGCTCGTTTTGCTGCTGATAACACACGATCATCGACAACATAACAGCACGCCCCAATAGCTGGTCCAATTGCAACATGAATCTCATGAATTGGTACTCCTTCTTCCTTCCACTTTTGGATCATTTCTCTCGCAATTTCTTTGACAGTTCCTTTCCATCCAGCGTGTGCAAGGCCTATCATTCCATGTGAGGGTGCGTAGAAATAAAGTGGAACACAATCAGCATAACAAGATGTTAAACACACATCTTTATCAGTCGTATAAATACCATCCGTATTTGGAATACCGTCTTCATATAAGAAGATTCCTCGCCCTTTTTCTTGCTGTCCAACTTTTTCAACGTAATGATCATGAACTTGTTCTGAACAAATCCAACTTTCTAATGGTTTCTGTAACTTGTCCGCTAAAATACGTCTATTTTCATGAACATTCTCCATGTTATCATTTACATGTAATCCCAAGTTCATCGCATGAAAAGCCCCTGTACTTATCCCGCCTTCTTTTGTCGTAAATCCAGCAGTAATGTTTCCAAGTTCTTTCCATGCTTGTAAATACAATATACCGTCCTCATATATAAATGGTTCTCTCATAAAGCGGCTCCTTATAATAAAATAACATAAAAAGTATGGTACTTCCTGTCTATTTTACCATACTTTTATTTTTCCATAATGACAACATAAAAAAAAGAAGAATTTGTAATATTTTTTAAGAAATTGTCGGTGTTTGTATTGGTTCTGTTACAGAATTGACATGATCTGCACGAACTAAGATAACATCTTCGCCAATTTTCAAAATTTGTTTCCATGGAATGACAAATTCCGCTTCTTTTCCAAATATGCCTAACATACGAGCTTGCTTTGAAATGATGATCGCTTGTATTCTCCCTGTTTGCATATCAATATCAATATCACCAATATTCCCAAGTTTTTTTCCATCCGATACATTCACAACATCCTTCATTTGAAACTCTGAAATCCGTATCATTGCCATTCCCTCCTTTAAAGCCATTATATGAACACCCCATCTTCTCTATGAACGGAATGTGATTTGTTCATTATAAAAGATCTCATCATGAATGATGAGATCTTATCCTTGAATTGTCTTATTCATTTGTTTAATTGCTGATTTTTCAAGACGGGATACTTGCGCTTGAGAAATGCCGATTTCCTCAGCAACTTCCATTTGTGTCTTTCCTTGAAAGAATCGTTTACGAATAATCATTTTTTCTCGTTCATTTAATCGCTTCATTCCCTCTTTCAACGCCAATTCTTCGACCCATTGCTCGTCCCTTTGTTTATCATCACTTAACTGATCCATCACAAAAATAGGATCTCCCCCATCATTATAAATAGGTTCAAATAACGAAACTGGGTCTTGAATGGCATCAAGAGCAAACACAATTTCTTCATGTGTAACTTCAAGCACTTTTGCAATATCCATTGCCGTTGGTTCCTTCGAATTTTCAGCAATAAGTTTTTCTCGTACTTGTAATGCTTTATACGCAATATCTCGCAAAGAACGAGAAACACGAATTGGATTGTTATCACGCAAATATCTTCGAATTTCTCCAATAATCATCGGCACAGCATATGTTGAAAATTTGACATTTTGGCTTAAGTCAAAGTTATCAATGGATTTCATAAGTCCAATGCAGCCAACTTGGAATAAATCATCAACAAACTCCCCTCTGTTGTTAAATCTTTGGATGACGCTCAGTACAAGACGTAAGTTTCCATTTACTAATTTCTCTCTTGCGCTTATCTCTCCACTTTGCATTTCTCGAAATAATTTACGCATCTCTTCGTTTTTTAGTACTGGAAGTTTAGCTGTATCAACACCGCAAATTTCTACTTTGTTTCTCGTCAAAGTGTTCCCTCCTATCGGGAGTTGCTGTACAGTGTAAAGTATCTCCTTTGGAGGGAATTTTATGCATACGGCTTTTCTGCTCTTCAAACAAACACATCTATACACACTTTGTAAAAAAATACAACAAAACCAATCGGAATACCGATTGGTTTCATTCACCTCATTACAAAAATACGATCTCTAAAAGACTCACTTTCTCCATTATTACCAGACGGATACCCCTAAAAACAGTTACATACTACATATACATTTTATTACGTATTCGTGCAGATCATACCAACCGATGAAATGCTTACTTTATCCCGCTATTTGCGGGCAGTAATACTCCCACCTCACAGTTCAGCAAAAAGCAAAGAAGTTAGGTGGGGGGATAAACTGCCCGTAAAAGCCCGATTCGTGAGGGCTAATGATCAGTGGGGGATGAAGACCCCCACTGATCAAGGTTTCACTTTATACCATTTTATTAAATTCTTTCCGAAGCCTTTTTATGATTCGTTTTTCCAGACGCGAAATATAAGACTGTGAAATTCCTAGCATATCTGCCACGTCTTTTTGTGTTTTCTCTTCTCCTCCAGCGAGCCCAAAGCGCAGCTCCATAATTTGTTTTTCACGGTCATTTAATTGATGTAGTGCTTTCATGAGAAGATGTCGATCTACCGTGGCCTCTAAGTCTTTTGTAATAATATCTTCATCAGTCCCAAGAACATCGGATAGTAACAGTTCATTTCCATCCCAATCAATATTTAACGGTTCATCGAATGATACTTCAGAACGATTTTTATTATTTCGACGTAAATGCATTAAAATTTCATTTTCTATACAACGTGATGCATAGGTTGCTAACTTTATTTTCTTTTCAGGATTAAACGTATTAACTGCCTTAATGAGGCCAATCGTACCAATACTAATCAAATCCTCAATATTAATTCCTGTATTTTCAAATTTACGAGCTATATACACCACAAGACGCAAGTTTCGCTCTATTAATAATGACCTTGCTGCTTGATCTCCTTTTGGTAGTTTATTTAAAAGAACTTCTTCTTCCTCTTTCGTCAAAGGCGGTGGTAATGCCTCACTTCCACCAATGTAATAAATTTCATCGGTCTTAATTCCTAATTTCAGCAATACTTTATACCAAAGATAAATAAAATAAAATTTCAGTTTTAACATACTCTCCCACCTCTCATTATTAAGCAATTGTTACTTTTTGTGATATCAACATTTTTGGGTGTATGATGCATTGATATTCTCCGTTTGCAGACAATTGCTGTGTATTTAATCCGATTAATACTTTACTTACAATCATATCGCTACCTTCGTGATGAATTTGAACGCTATCCGGCTTAATCGCCCATAAAAATTGATGATCCACCCCTACAGCCCGGAAGGGGATTAAGCGCAGCCTGGTTGCCCACCCTGAATCTGTTTCTGGAATTTGTGGAATCTCTGTTTTTACATAAATTTGTTCTGTTAACCATTTTGGTAAACAATGCTCTAATGATGAAACATGCATAATCATAACAGGTGTTTTCGTTAAAGGATCATGAAGTTGATTTCCACTATCAATCAATCCATCTAGTTCAATTTCATTTTCAGCTAGTTTAATATTCACTTTTACAATTTGTTCATAATGAATTTTTGTCACTTCAACATTTGCAATGCGTTTTTTTGAAAAATAGTAAATAATCGGAAATCCGAAGATAACAAAAATCCAGCTCACCGGATCACCATAGGAAATTGATTTGGTAGAAATAAGCCCATTTACCATCTCATTTGTTTGAAGAAAAAAATGAGTTCCAATTAATCCGCCACCTACCATAAATGTCACAAAATAAAAGGTGAAGACCGTTTGTGTATAATCTCGAAAAGTAGTAAACCCAAATGCTGCATACACGATGAGTAATGAATACAGCAGTTTCATGATTGGATGTGTCATAGTAGCTGCCAAAGGTGTAAAGGCAAAGATAACAATTGTTGAACCAATACATGCCCCCAGTACAAGCCTCCATCTTTTGACCTTCTTTTTTAATACAGTTGCAGTTAATACAAGTAAAAGAAAATCAATACAGAGGTTTAACAACCAAACAATGTCGGCATAAACAACCAAACAGTTCACCTCTTTTTATAAGTTGAGACTAGTATAAAGCATATCCAATAGGAAAGTGTGTCAATTTGCGGAGGGGTTTTTTTGTTATTTTGTGGTTTCTAGACATAATCTGTCGTGAAGGTAATAAAGTGAAACTTTTCTCAGTAGAGGATCTCTTCATCCCCCATTAAGAATTATCCCCCACCTATCTTCTTTGTTTCTCTCTGAATCTTGAGGTAGGATCTTACCGCCTGCGAATAGCGGGATAAAAAAAAAGACCCATTACAAGGTCTTCTTTTTCATGCTGAACAGCACGCTATATTCTTCTTTGTTTTAGCACAATATTCTTTTATCGTCTACGACGGTTACGTAAAAATGCTGGAATATCAATGTCATCCGAATCTGTATTACGATCATGCGCAATCGGCTCTTCACGTTTCACTTCACGCTTTATTTCACGTTGTTTTTGTGGTTGAGCAACAGGTTGTTGTTGCTGTGCATGATTGGTAGCAGTTGTAGGACGAGTAAACGGTTTTGGTGGCTGAATGGAAATGCTATCATCAAAACCTGTTGCAATTACTGTTACAACAATTTCATCTTTTAAGCCTTCATTAATTACAGAACCAAATATCATATTCACTTCTGGATCTGAAGCTGAAGCTACGATATCTGCTGCTTCTTGTACTTCATACAAGCTTAAGTTTGAGCCACCTGTAATATTCATAATAACACCTTGTGCGCCATCAATAGATGTTTCTAATAACGGACTAGAAATTGCACGTTTTGCCGCTTCTGCTGCACGATTTTCGCCACTACCAAAACCGATACCCATTAAAGCGGAACCTTTGTTAGACATAATTGTTTTTACGTCTGCAAAGTCTAAGTTAATGAGACCAGGTGTAGCAATTAAATCAGAAATACCTTGAACACCTTGACGCAATACGTTATCCGCTTCACGGAATGCTTCAAGCATCGGTGTATTTTTATCAACGATTTCTAGTAAGCGATCATTTGGAATTACGATTAAAGTATCTACATTTTCTTTAAATGCCGCAATACCGGTCGCAGCTTGCGTCGCACGTTTGCGACCTTCAAATGTAAATGGGCGTGTTACAACACCAACGGTTAATGCTCCTAACTCTTTTGCAACTTGTGCGACAACTGGAGCTGCACCTGTACCAGTTCCACCGCCCATACCAGCTGTTACGAACACCATATCTGCACCGCGAAGTGCCTCTTGGATTTGTTCTTTACTTTCTTCAGCGGCTTTTTTCCCTACTTCAGGGTTTGCACCAGCACCAAGCCCGCGTGTTAATTTTCCACCAATTTGCATTTTTGTTTCAGCTTTTGATAAATTTAATGCTTGTGCATCAGTATTCACAGCGATAAAGTCTACACCTTGTACGCCGTGTTCAATCATACGGTTTACGGCGTTATTTCCGCCACCACCGACACCGATAACTTTTATATTCGCTAATTGATCTTGAGTAGTATCAAACTCTAACATGTCGAAATCCCCCTAGAACCTCATTTTTCGTGTCCAATTTTAATCCCACAAATATCGGAATACACGTTTTACTTTTGACATCATGCGTTCATCATTTTCATTATTATTGTTTTGATTACGATTTTTTTGTTTCATAGGCTGCTGCTGCACCGGAACTGGTGCTGGTACAGGCTCAAAATGCTCTTGCTTGTCCTGCACACTTTTCCCTCGCAATTTAGCCTTTTGATAGGAATGTTTAATTAATCCAACTCCAATGGTATATTGGGGTTCACGAACGCCAATATAATCTGGTGTTGCTATACGAACATTTTCATGTAGAATATCATATGCAAGATCAAGAACACCAGGCATAGAGGCAATACCACCAGTAAGTACATAACCAGATGCTACATGTTTTACGCCTAGTTTACTTACTTCATCTTGAATATGCATCAAAATTTCCTCTACGCGTGCCTCAATAATATCAGATAATTCTAATTGAGAATATTGTTCTGTTTGATCGCTTCCCATAATAGAAACCGTGAACATCTCTTCTTCAGACGCAGTATCATAAAAAGCATGTCCATATTTCAGTTTAATTTGATCAGCATTCTCTGTTGAAGTTTTCAATCCAATGGCTATATCCTTTGTTATATGATCTCCACCTATTGGCAATACACTCGTTACTTGTAACTCTCCATCCTGAAAAATTGATAAAGTTGTAGAACCTCCTCCAATATCAACTAGAGCAACTCCTCTATTTTTCTCATCAGAAGATAAAGCAACCGTTGCTGCAGCTAATGGTTGCAGACAAATATCAACAATTTCGAGGCCCGCTTTTTCTACACAACGAAGTAAATTATGTAATAACGTTCTAGAGCCTGTAATTAATGTACCTTCCATTTCTAACCTTACACCGATCATCCCGCGTGGATCGTTAATTTCGTCAAGACCGTCTACAATGAACTGTCGAGGTACCACATCAATAAATTCACGTTCAGGAGCAATCGATACAACTTGTGCTGCATCCAGAACGCGTAAGACATCTTCATTTCCGATTTCACGATCTTCGTTTGAAACAGCGACTACTCCGTGACAAGGAAGAAGCTGTACTTGGTTGGCATTGACACCTACAACAACGTGTTCAATATGAATCCCCACCATACGTTCAGCTTGTTCAATTGCTTTTTTAATTGATCGAACAGTCTCGTCTATGTCAACAATGGAGCCCTTTTTCAAACCACTTGATTTTACGTTTCCAACACCAATAATGTTCAAACCATCATTAACCATTTCGCCAATGATGACTTTAACATTGGATGTACCGATGTCAAGACTAACATATATTTCATTGCTGTTCATTCTTTGGCACCTCCTTCTTTATTTATACCATACAATTCAATATATGGAACAACAATCGCAGCTTTACTATATTATAAGAAAAATATTCAACGTCTTTATGCGTTTCCCTTTTTTAACCCTGTATTTTTCTTATTTTTATTTAACATTCACTCATCTATATAGCAGTAATCCGTGAATGACTGCTTTATTTTAAAATAACTCTACTTCAAACGCAAAGATTACCGCCAAGTATAAGTCTACACTAAGATGTACTCGTAGAAAAGCTAAACTTGTATCAATCCTTACATGAATCGGGGAAAATTGGGATATTTTTCATCTAATGGATCATTATAATAAATAAATGTATAAGAGAGTGCACACGTGTGTATCGTTGTTATATTTTTAAAAAACTTACACACTATTCTACTGTTTTTCTTCCTCATCTAAATATTTAATGAATGCACCAACTTCTAAATCAACTAGTACTTTTCTATTTGGCTCTATATTTTTTATAATAAGCGGGTACGCTTCCATACGCTTTGCAAAATCCTGAATGGTCGTGCTGACCTCATAGCCCTCATTCATATACAGCGTAAGATGATCTTCATTCGAATTCGTCGGCGCATAATGAATTTCAGAAATGGAGCGAAGAATAGTCGGTGTTAATTTTTCTAATTCAGCAATTAGCTCTTTCATTTTTTTCTCTTCAAACGGTGCGAAAATCGGAGCAGCAACAGGTAATTTTCCATTAGGGAATACCTCAAGCGTTTTACCATTTTCTAAAAGCGGTTGCAATTGGCCCTCTTTGTTCATATAACCGATCGTTACATATTCTTCGATTTGGATATCAATTTTATTTGGGAAGCGTTTTTTGACATTTACTTTCTTAATTTCTTTTCGTTTCGTTAAATTTTCTTCCGCTTTATGTGCCGTCACCCGAAAATAACTTGTTTCATATGTAATGCCAGATTCCTTCATTACTTGTTCATCTGTCATATAATGATTCCCAAGAACCGTTATCTTTTTTATATTACTCAATGGAGACCGAAAATAAATTAAAAAAAGTACTAATAAAAATAAAATCGATACATATAAAATTAATCGATTATTGACTGGCTTTTTGTTCTTTTTCTTTTGATTTGTTAATTTTGGTACACGATCTTGTAGTTTGATAACTTTACTATTTTTCATGTACGATCCCCCTATGTAACATAAAGAACGGCATGTTACGCATGCCGTTCTTATCTTCTTATTATATCATAAATGATAATGAGCGGAACAGACAACAGTTATCTTCCAATGATTTCTACTTCTGTATGCATATCTACATCAAATTTTTCTTTAATTGTTTTTTTGACAAATGCAATTAAATCTAGTACATCTTGCGCTGATGCTGATCCTGCATTGACAATAAAGTTCCCATGCATTTCAGAAATTTTCGCCCCGCCGATTTGATGACCGCGTAAGCCAGCTTTTTCTACTAAATCTCCAGCGAAATTAGGTAGTGGATTTCTAAAAATACTACCTGCACACGGATGATTCCATGGTTGTGTCTCACGGCGATAGTCTTTGTTTTTCTGCATTACGCCAACAATCTCTTCACGATTTCCTTCTGTTAACTTCAATTCTGCTTCTAATACAATCCCAGGACGTTTTGTTTGTAAAATAGAAGTACGGTAAGAGAATTCCAACTCTTCTTTTGTTACCCATGCAATGGTACCATCTTCAAACATAATACGGGCTTTCGTCAAAATTTCTGATACATCAGATTTATGTGCACCAGCATTCATATATACAGCCCCGCCAACACTTCCTGGAATACCACTAGCAAATTCTAATCCTGACAATCCTTGACGACTAAGTAATGTAGACAGCTTAATAAGAGGATAGCCCCCTCCTACTCGTACAGTCGTTCCTTCCACTTCTAGATGATCTAATCCTTCTCCTAGACGAATCACAACACCTTCAATTCCTTTGTCCGATACTAAAAGATTGGAACCACGTCCAATTGCTGTCCACTTTGTTTCGTATTTTCCCACTAATTCTAAAGCCTTCTCCACACCAGCAACGCTGCTTGGCACAATTAGAATGTCAGCTGGTCCTCCTATTTTCATAGTTGTATAACGTGCTAACGATTCATTTTCTAACACTTTACCAACTTCTGCTTCCATCAGTTCTTTTGCTAATTGTTTCATGATGATCTCCCCCATATTAAATCTCCGTATTACAGTAGTATGCAGGGCATTCACCTAACGTTATTTTGTACAAAGCTTTTTCATCACTTCAAATAACCTATTTGCTGCATCCGGAATTCCTAACTGCTTAGCAGCTAGTTTCATATTTTGTAATATTTGTGTATCTAATAAAATTTCATCGATATCATGAAGAAGGGTTTCAGCTGTTAAATCTTTTTCAAGAAGCATTTTAGCTGCTCCCTTATCGACAACAGAGTTTGCATTTTTTTCTTGATGGTTATTTGTCACATAAGGGCTCGGAATTAAAATACTTGGTTTTCCGAGCGCGGTCAACTCTGCCAGTGTTGTGGCCCCAGCACGTGAAACAACAAGGTCCACACCAGTAAGAACCTCTGGCATATTATGAATAAACGGTTTAATGATTACATTGTTTGGATTCCCTTTTTGTTTCACAGCCTCCATTACTTTATCATAATGCACTTCACCTGTGATATACAATACTTCATAATTTTTGTTACCAAATTGTTCAATTGCTTCTATAAATGCATCATTAAGTGGCCTTGCTCCGCGGCTTCCCCCAAAAATAAGTACAGATTTTTTAGAAAGGGATAGTCCTACAGATTGCTTCCCTTTCATACCGTTTTGGTTCATTACTTCTGATGCACGTGGATTTCCGGTCATGACAACTTTAGATTGTGGAAAATGTTCGGATGCTGCTTCAAAACAAACAGCTACTTTATCCACATAACGGCTTAAAAATTTATTTGTCACGCCAGGTACACTGTTTTGCTCATGTACAATTGTTGGAATACCTAATTTGGCTGCCGCATATACGACCGGTCCACATACATAGCCACCTGTCCCAATGACCACATCTGGATTAAAACGACGAATATAACGTTTACTATCTTGCACACCTTTTAGAAAACGCATCACTGTTTTCACATTATCCAAGGATACTTTACGTTTAAATCCACTAATGACAATAGATTGAAACGGTATTCCTGCTTTTGGAACTATCGTGCTCTCTAGTCCATTTTCTGTACCAATGTATAAAAATCGTGCTTCAGGATGTAGTTTTTTTATTTCTCTAATTAAAGCAAGGGCTGGATAAATATGACCGCCTGTTCCACCACCACTGACTAATACTCGCACTACAAATTCCTCCGCTTCTCTGTTCTAATTTCATCTTAATTTATTCATATACCAATGATATAATTTCCGTTTTTGACACACGAAAAACCCTGTCATATAAACAGGGTTTAGTAGCGAGAGTGACGACTTATATTTAATAATACTCCAACCGCCATTAGCATCAAGGTCAAACTTGACCCACCATAACTGAAAAATGGCAAAGTAATTCCTGTAACAGGCATCAATCCTGTTACAACACCAACATTAATCATCACTTGAATCGCAATCATCGCCACAATACCTACTGCTAAAAAAGTACCATATAAATCAGGCGCTCCTAATGCTATACGAATCCCGCGCCATAATAACAGACTAAATAATAATAACACAAACGACCCACCAATAAAACCTAATTCTTCGGATAAAATAGCAAAAATAAAGTCAGTTTGTGGCTCGGGTAAATACAGAAATTTTTGCCTACTTTGTCCAAGACCAAGACCAAACAAACCACCTGGTCCAATCGCAAGTAATGATTGAATAATCTGAAACCCACTGCCGAGTGGATCCGCCCATGGATCCAAATAGGATGTAATTCGTTTCATTCGGTACGGTGCAGATGCAATAAGTCCTACAAATCCTGCTAATCCTGCTAATCCTAACATTGCAAAATGAAAAACACGTGCTCCTGAAATAAAAATCATCACCACACACGTTCCAACCATTACCGTTCCTGTACCAAGATCTGGTTGCAACATGATCATGCCAAAAGCAACAAATACAAAACCAAGTGCTGGGAGTAATCCCTTTTTAAAAGACGTAATCACTTTTTGCTTTTCTGATAAAAATTTCGCTAAAAAAATAATCATCGCAAATTTCATAAATTCTGAGGGTTGAATTGAAAATGCCCCGATTCCAATCCAACTTCGTGCTCCGCCTCGTACTAGTCCAACCCCTGGAATCAGGACAAGAATGAGCAGAATAAAACAGATGAGTAAAATAACTTTTGAATAGGTACGCCACACCCAATAGTCAATTTTCATAATAAAAAACATTGCGACTACACCAAGTCCAGCAAATAATAGTTGTCGTTTTGCAAAAAAGAATGAGTCACCCATCTTATAGGAGGCCCAAACAGCGCTTGCACTGTAAACCATAATCATTCCAATCGTTAACAATAATAAGGTAACGATAATGAGAATAAAGTCAGGCGTTTTCTTTACTGGCAATGAACATCACCTCTTTTAAAGAAGCATTTATTTCTATGTAACAAAACATCAGTAGGTGTTAGCCTACTGATGTTTTGTTTCACTTTATATTAGTCTATGCACAGCTTGTATAAAAATGTCTCCTCTTTCTTCGAAGGTTTTAAATTGATCCCAGCTTGCACATGCTGGTGAAAGAAGAATAACATCTCCATCTGTAGAAAGAGCGTACGCTTTTTCTACAGCTTCTTCTACATTATCGACACTTTCAATTTTGTCTATTCCAGCTTTTTCAGCAGCTTTTACTAATTTCGGTGCCGTTTGTCCAAATGTTAGTAATACTTTTACATGCCCCAAATAAGGAATTAAATCATCAAATTCATTTCCGCGATCAAGGCCACCAGCTAGTAAAATAACAGGCTGCGTAAATGCAGATAACGCCTTTTCTGTCGCTAACATATTTGTTGCTTTTGAATCGTTATAAAACTTACGATTTTGAATTGTTGTCACATATTCTAAACGATGTTTTACACCTGCAAAACGTTTCAACACTGCAATAATCGCTTCATTTGCCACACCCAGTAATTTCGCTATACTCATTGCAGCTAAAATGTTCTCTAAATTATGCTTACCAGGTAAAACGATATCTTGAACATCAATGACTTTCTCACCTTTAAAGTAAAGAGCATCCTCATTTATGTATGCACCGTCTTCAATCACTTTTGAAGTTGAGAAGAACACTTTTTGTCCTTTACTATTTGCTGATAGCGCCATTACATCCGCATCATCCGCATTAATTACACTATAATCTGTGTCAGTTTGGTTTTTGAAAATATTCGCTTTCGCCAAACCATACTCTTTCTTCGTACCATGATAATCTAAATGTGCTTCAAACAGATTTAAAAATGCTGCAATTTTCGGTTGGAACATTTCTACTCCCATTAACTGAAACGAAGAAAGCTCGGTTACAATTACTTCGTTTTCTTTCGCTTGCTGCGCTACTTCGCATGCGACAGTCCCAATATTCCCAGCAATAACAGGGTGTTTTTGTCCTTCTTGTAACATTTCAAACGTTAATGTTGTCGTTGTTGTTTTTCCGTTAGATCCCGTAATTCCAATAAACGGTGCTGCTGAAATGCGATACGCTAGCTCCACTTCTGTCACAATTGGAATTTGTTTTTCTTTTGCTGCAACAAGCAATGGGTTGGAATATGGAATTCCTGGATTTTTTACAACAAGTGAAATATTTCTTTCTAATAGCTCTAATGGATGACCGCCGCAGACAACGTCCATCCCTTTCGCTTGTAGTTCTGCAGCTAACACATTGTCAGCTAATGACTTTCCGTCATTTACAATGACATTTGCTCCTAAGCTTTTTAATAAGGTTGCTGCTGCATAACCACTTTTTGCAATACCTAATACAAGAATATTTTTATTTTGATAGTCAATTACAGTTTTCAATTACATCCACACCCCGATATAAATTCCTAATACTGCTAATAAGAACCCTACAGACCAAAACGTCACAACAACACGCCATTCTGACCAACCACATAATTCATAATGATGATGCAGGGGGCTCATCTTAAAGACACGCTTTCCTGTCGTTTTAAATGAAATAACTTGAATGATAACAGATAAAGTTTCCATTACAAACACGCCGCCAATTATAACGAGTAATAACTCTTGTTTTAATAAAATGGCCACAGCAGCTATTGCACCACCTAAAGCAAGAGAACCAGTATCTCCCATAAATACTTTAGCAGGATTTGCATTAAACACTAAAAATCCAAGTACAGCTCCTACAACTGACATGCAGAAAATAGCTATCGCATATTGGTCTTGAGCCACTGCAATAATACTAAATGCTCCAAATGCAATTGCCGCTGTTCCTGATAATAACCCGTCTAAGCCATCGGTTAAATTGACCGCATTCGATCCCCCAATTAGCATAAAAAGAACAAGAATAAAATATGCCCAGTGTAAATCAAATTTGACCTCTGTTCCTGGAATCATTATATGCGTGTCGAAGCCTTGGCCAATTGCAATAATAAAGAACGCTACTGCAATAAAGAGCTGTGCTACTAATTTTTGTTTTGATGTTAAACCGAGATTTCTTTTTTTAACAACTTTAATATAATCATCCAGAAAACCAATTAATCCATATCCAAATGTAACGAGAAGTAATAAGTACGTATCTGAACTTTTTTCAAACTTAAACATCATGATAATTGATGTAACCATGATGGAAACAAAAATGACAATCCCGCCCATCGTCGGCGTTCCTGATTTCTTTTGATGTGATTTTGGACCTTCATCACGAATGCTCTGTCCAAACTTTAGACGACGTAAAAATGGAATAAACAGTGGCGAAAGGGCAACAGAAATTAAGAATGCTACCCCAGCCGTTATTAATAAACCTTGTTCAAGCACATGTAGTCCCCCTCTCATGTTGTTACTCTTTGTGGCTTAAACGTTGTGCAATTGCCTCTTGGGCAACTTCACGATCGTCAAAATGATGTACTTCTTTTCCAATAATTTGATATGTTTCATGGCCTTTTCCAGCAATAATGATAATGTCTTCTGCTTGTGCTTCTGAAATTGCATAGAAGATAGCTTCTTTCCGATCGACAATTACTTCATAATTATTCCCTTTTGCACCTGTTAACATATCATCCAAAATTGCTTTTGGATCTTCACTTCTTGGATTATCGGATGTATAAATTGCATGCGTTGCAAACTCCGCCGCAACACTTGCCATAATTGGCCTTTTCGTACGATCACGGTCCCCACCGCAACCAACGATACAATAAATATTCCCTTTTGCAAATTGCTTCGCTGTCGTTAATACATTTTCTAAACTGTCTGGTGTATGTGCATAATCTACAATAACTGTAAAATCCTGCCCGCCATCAACAACTTCAAAGCGTCCTGGAACTCCCTTTAAATTTTTCACAACATCAATAACTGTTTGTAAAGACACACCGGAAACAAGAGCTGCTGCTGTTGCTGCTAATACATTATATACATTAAACTTTCCGATTAATTTCATTGTAATTTTGGTGCTTTCATTAGGCGTAACAAGCTTGAATGTTGTACCTCCACTTGTCATCTGAATATCTTTTGCCATAATATCACTTTGCGTATCAATACCATACGTAATAACAGTGGCAGCAGTACTTCTCATATAGTCTTCAGCTGCTTCATCATCACGATTTAATACAGCATACTTTTCACGATTATGATGATAACTATTACCAAGCTGGGCAAAAAGCAAACCTTTCGCATGCTTATATTCTTCCATTGTCTTATGATAATCTAAATGATCTTGTGTTAAATTTGTAAATACTGCAACATCATAATCACAGCCATGTACACGACCAAGGTGCAATGCATGTGAAGAAACTTCCATCACTGCACTATTCACATTTTGCTCAACCATGCGATGAAACGTTTGTTGAAGCGTTAGTGCATCTGGCGTTGTATTTTTCACCTCAAATGTTTCATCACCGATTTTCATATTAATCGTTCCAATCAGCCCTGTTTTATGACCGTGTGCTCGCATAATTTCATCCATAATATGCGATGTTGTTGTCTTTCCATTTGTACCTGTAATCCCAATTAAATGTAATTTTTGCGTTGGCTGCTCGTAGAAATAATCAGCTAAAACAGCTAACGAACGAAAGGTATTTTTCACAAGTACAACTGGAACGTCAACATCAATCGGTCTTTCCGCAACAATAGCAGCCGCACCTTGCGCGGCTGCTTGCTTAGCAAATTCATGGCTATCAACCGTATACCCTTTCATACATACAAATACACTTCCATTTGTCACTTTACGTGAATCTGCTTCAATGGATGTAATTTCTGGGTTTTCTTTTGGAACAACTGGAAAATCATGCAAACATGATACAAGTGTGTGCAACTTCATTTCACTAAATCCTCTCTACTTGTTTATTTATACCCTACTGAATGGGTAGTAAGTTCCCCCATCTTAAGTTCATAAAAAAACACATAGAAGTAAGACGGGGGAAATTTCCCTAATAGCCCAATAAATCAGGCTCCTCCATCAGTGAAAAATATAGCCTCAACTGACGGAATGTTCACTTTATCTCTTATTTTTAGGAGAGATACATTCTTGTTTCATAGAAACCAAATTTCTATGAAAACATATATTGACTCAACTTCCACCAATTGTATCATAAAATACAATCCCTTACTCTTAATTACCGAAGTAAATTCGAATTTTTGAGCCTTCTTTTACTTTGGTACCTGGCTTGGGAGATTGTTCAATAATTTTCTCTCCTTCACCGCTTGCATCGAGCTGTAAATCTACAAGCTGTGTTTGTAAATCTTTTTTCTTCATCCCCACTAAATCAGGAACTTCTATTGTAGGTGTGTCGCCCCATTTGAATTCTTTTTCAATCTGTTCTTTTCGCGGTTCTACCCCCATAACAGGAAGTGCATCACGAAGAATATTTCCAACGATTGGAGCAGCGACAACACCACCAAATTGCGTAATCCCTTTCGGGTTATCAACAGCAACATATACTACAATTTGAGGATCATCTGCTGGAGCAAATCCAATAAACGACACAATATAGTTATTATCTAAGTATTTTCCATCTTTTACTTTTTGAGCTGTTCCAGTTTTCCCACCAACGCGGTAGCCATCAATATAAGCTCCTTTACCAGAACCTTTCGCTACAACATTCTCTAGCGCATAACGAACTTTTTCTGATGTTTCCTTGGAAATAACCGTTTTCTTCGCTACCGGCGTTTTCTTACTCACAACTTGTTTATTCGATGGATCAACAAACTCTTTCGCAATGTATGGTTGGTATAATGTTCCCCCATTTACAGCCGCTGCCACTGCAGCAACTTGTTGAATCGGTGTAACAGATACTCCTTGCCCAAAAGAAGTTGTCGCTTGTTCAACTGGCCCAACTTTTTTTAAGTCGAATAAAATCCCTCTGCCTTCTCCTTGCAAGTCAATTCCTGTCTTTTGTCCGAATCCAAAATTACGAATATATTGAAATAACTTTTCTTTCCCTAGACGGTCCCCCAGTTCAATAAATCCTGGGTTACAAGAATTTTGAACGACTTCTAAAAAGGTCTGGCTGCCATGCCCACCAGCTTTCCAACAACGCAATCTGGCTCCACCGACTTCAGCTGCTCCATCATCATAAAACGTATCTTTCTCTAAGTCTACTAAATTTTCATTCAAAGCAGCTGCTAATGTAATAATTTTAAATGTCGATCCCGGCTCATATGTACTCCACACAGGCAAGTTTCGGTTAAACACTTCTGGGGAAACACTTTTGAAGTCTGCCGGATCAAAACTTGGTCGACTGGACATCCCTAAAATTTCACCATTCTTCGGATTCATAGCAATCGCAATCATACCATCTGGATTATATGTCGCTTCTGCAATATTGAGTTCTCGTTCCATGATCGTTTGAACACGAGCATCAATTGTTAATTTTAAATCCAAACCATCCTCCGGTTCTTTGAAATCATCACCTATATTCGGCATTCGTTGTCCTTTCGCATCTGCAAAGAAGCGAACGTGTCCTTTATCACCATTTAACTCTTTATCATAATTCAGTTCTAATCCCATAAGACCTTGATTGTCAATGCCAGCAAAACCTAATACATGTGATAAATATTTTCCAAATGGATAATGTCGAATAGAATCTTCGGCAATATAAACTCCTTTTAAACTTAACGCTCGCACTTCCTTTGCTTTATCATGCGAAATTTTCCTTCCGCCTTTATCCAACCTTACAATAGATGACTTTTTTGTAATACGACCATAAATTTCCTCTTTTTCCACACCTAAAACTGCAGCTAACTTCTCTGCAGTCTCTGCTGGTTTTTCGATTTGCCTCGGTACAACAAAGACAGTTGGTGCACTTTTATTTGTTGCAAGCTCCACACCATTGCGATCTAAAATTTTCCCTCGTTCAGGTTCGAAAGTAATATTACGACTCCACGAATCTTTCGCACGATCTGTTAACATATTCCCAAGAAAAAACTGCACATACCCAAGGCGAATATCAATAATCGTAAAAATGAGTATACCTGATACAAGCGCAAAAATAAGTCTCTTTCTAACAGTTACATTCGATACACGCATATCGGAACAAGCCCTCCTTTACGCCTAGCTTGTTCCAATATATGCTTGTACTTGTTTCATTAGAACCTCTTGATTCTCCTCACATTACGTACCTTCTTCTTTCTCGGCCTCTTGTTGTGGCTCAAGCGGCGGCACTAATGTTACGCCTAATTCCGTTCCTTCTTGCAGCGGTGTTCCTTCCGCCACACTTTGTTCTGTCACATATCCTGTTCCAGACGGTGTCAAATTAAGATTTAACATTTTCGCTAAATTCATAACATCACGAAGTGCCCATCCTTGTATGTTTGGCATAACCGGGTTATCTCCCACTAAGAAGATTCGATCGCCCTTCAATGTTTTTTCAGTCGCTTTCGGCACTTGTTGTTTCACTTTACCTTCGCCTAAAATAATCGGACGGAATTTTGCTTTTTCTAACGTCGCTTTCGCTTCTTCCATCGATTTTCCAAGTACATCAGGAACCGTAGCTTGCTGCTGTTTTACATATTTCTTCGGCTCTTTCACTTCATGCGGTTTAATTTTCAAATACTCTAAACTATTTTTCGTTACAGATTTAAACATTTCCGCAAGCGGTTGTGCTCCGTACTCGTTATCTTTCAACTTCGGTTGTTTAATTGCTAAGTATACGATTAACTGCGGGTCATCCATAGGGGCCATACCAAGGAATGAGAAAATGTAATTTTCTCTTCCAGTCATATATCCGCCTTTTCCATTTGGAATTTGCGCTGTCCCCGTTTTTCCTCCGACAGAGTACCCATCAATTTTGTACGCATTCCCCGTTCCTTTTGGTGATGTAACAACGCGCTCTAATAATTGTCTTACTTGTGCAGCTGTTTCTTTTGTAATCGGCTGTCCTACTTCTTCTGGTTTATGCTGCAATGTGACTTTATTATTTATTGGATCCACAATGCGATCAATTGTATATGGCTTCATCATTTTCCCATCATTTGCAATGGCTGTCGCAGCTTGTACAAGCTGTATTGGTGTAACAGTAGACCCTTGCCCAAACGCTGTTGTCACTTGCTCAACTTGTTTATCAAACAAAATTGTATTTTCACCTTCACCAGGCAAATCAATATGCGTTTTTTCATCCATTCCAAATTTTTGAATGTATTGACGGAAACGATCCGGTCCCAGTTTCTTATCTCCTAAAATTGCAAATGCAACGTTGGAAGAACGCTCGACACCTTCATCAAACGTAATGGAACCCCATCCAGCACCATTGTTATGATCTCGTATTATGCGATCACCAACTGTATATGTACCGGATTGATAATAATCCTGTCCATTATATACGCCCTCATTAATTGCAGCAGCTAATGTAAAAATTTTCATTGTTGACCCTGGTTCATACGCATTTGCGATTGGATCATTTAAAAAGTATTGAATATCACGCTCATTTGGATCATAGCTAGGTCGACTCGACATCCCCAAAATTTTTCCTGTTTTTGGATCTGCTACAACTCCAATCAACATAGAAGGTTCATAATGTTTATCAGCTTCTACCATCGCCTCTTCTAAAAATCCTTGTATACGCTGATCAATCGTTAAATACACATTATCACCATTTTTCGGTGGTTTTACATCTGCTTTTCCACCTTCAAGAGAAATACCATTACGATCTCCTGTATATGCTACGCTTCCATTCGAAGCACGTAAATATTTATCTAAGCTCTTTTCTAGTCCAAATTTACCTTCTGCAATCCCTACGTCATTAGGTTTAGCAAAACCTAATACATAAGAAGCAAAGTCTCCATTCGGATATACTCTCGCTTTTTCCGTAACAAATGAAATGCCATCTATACGAAGAGCTTCAATTTGCTCTTTTTGTTCTTTCGTCAAGTTTTTCCCTATCGATCCAAACTCCACTTGGTTTTTATCTTTATTTAAATACTCTAAAATCTCTTGTTCATTCTTTCCAAGTACACCTGCAATTTTATTAGCAGCATCCTGTTTGTCTTTTACAGGTTTTTCACCTTTTAACTCAGCCACGATCTTATATGAATTCGCATCTTGAGCCAACACATAACCATTTTGATCATAAATCGTTCCACGGTTTGCTTCAAGTACACCGTTTTTATTATGTTTTTCTTTTGCAAGTTTCTTTAAATCCTCACCGTTCACTGTTCCTGTTGCTTGAATAAAAAAGAAACGGGCTAACAACAGAAAAAAGAGCAGGAGGAAAAATATCATAAAGTAACCTGCTCCTTTATTAGTATGAAATTTATTCATATTTCTCTTCATATTCGCTTCACACCTATATTAATCTAGACCTTTCACGTTATTCGCATTAATCTCTAGCCCGTGTTTTTTTGCGATTTCTGCGATACGTTCATAACGGCTTAACTTTTCCACTTCAGCTTGTAATTCTTGATTTTTCTTTTGTTGCTTAACAATTGTACTCTCCATTTGTGCTGTTTCAGCATCGGCTTGGTATAATCCTGCTTTATTTCCAATAAAAGCAATGCAGGCATATAATAAAAAGCCAATAAAAGCAACATACAACAACTTCTCAATTCTTGTGATTTTTGTTTTCACATTAGGTTGTACCATCTGCTGGGGTACCTGAGTCTGCACTTGCTCTTGTTGCTGTTTATACTTTACAGCTAAATTTGTCATACCTCTCTCTCCCTTTTATCGCTTTTCAGCAATTCGTAACTTCGCAGAGCGCGCCCGGTTATTCTCTTCTAATTCTAACTCAGAAGGTAAAATTGGTTTTCTTGTAATCAGTTTTAACTTTGGCTTAAACTCATCAGGAATGATTGGTAATCCTGGTGGAAGATCTGGTGTTGTACTATTTCGTTTAAATGTCGTTTTACAAATACGGTCTTCTAACGAATGGAATGTAATGACGCTAATTCTTCCACCAGGCTTGATCATTTCAATCGCTGATTCCAGCGCTTCTTCAAATACTTTCAATTCATCATTTACCGCAATACGGATCGCTTGGAATACTCGTTTCGCAGGGTGACCACCTGTTCTACGCGCTGGGGCTGGAATTCCTTCTTTAATTAATTCTACTAACTCCCCTGTTGTTTCAATCGACTTGTTCTCGCGATACGCTTCTATTTTCCTTGCAATTTGCTTTGAAAATTTCTCTTCACCATATTGGAAAAAGATTCTTACGAGTTGCTCATATGACCAGCTGTTTACAACGTCATATGCCGTTAATGGGGCATCTTGGTCCATCCGCATATCTAGCGGCGCATCATGATGATAACTAAAACCACGTTCTGGTGTATCTAATTGTGGGGATGAAACTCCTAAATCGAATAGAATGCCATCTACTTCTGTAATTCCTAATTCATGTAGTTTTTCTGACAGGTAGCGAAAATTACTTTTCACTGTTATAAATTGTTCACCATAAGAAGAAAATTTTTCTTTTGCATTTTGAATGGCAATCTCATCTTGATCGAATGCAATTAACTTTCCTCCTGCTGTTAGCTGGGATAATAAATAAGAACTATGTCCTCCTCCGCCCAGCGTACAATCTACATATGTACCGCCCGGCTTTATATCCAAACCATCTACTGTTTCTTTTAAAAGAACTGTTACGTGTTTAAACATTGTTGCACCTACTTTTTGCAAAATAATACGTTGAATTCGTCTCTTCTCGCTCTAGTTAGCCATACTCCTTCCAACTCAACCTTACGAGAAATCGTCAGGGGAAAGTCATGCCCCCTAAAGACTTGATTCATCCAACTAATCGTCAGTAGAAATGAAATATCTACTAATCGAAGTTTCCCTTTATTATATACTAAATTTTATCATCTTTTGCGGTAAATTACATAAAAACCTGTCGAAAAACATAATAATACGTTTACATTTTGTTCTATTTTGTCATATGCATGCTTTTTCGGTGTCAATATCGAACTTGCATCCTTTTTTGAAGGTAAACTACGCAAAAAGAAATGAATTGATTTTACAGGTAATTCCACAAAACAAAAATAAAATCCTGCTCCTAAGAGCAAGATTTTACAGTTTTATAATATGATGTTTTCCATCCCAAGCGAACGATTGCTTCATCACTCGTTCTACAAAATCTAAACCAAACTGATTTAAGTAATAACATATATTCCATACGCGCTCTTGCGGTGCACCTAAAGGACGCAGTGCATATTGTAAACGGCGGAATTTATTGAGCTCTACCTCGTGCTTTTTTTCAATATTTCGTTTCAACGTTCTTTCTAACAATTGCAGCTGCTCTATAATCTTTTGTTCATTTTTTTTAGAAAATTGCTGTAACCCAGGATCTACTTTGCTTACAAATTGTTGCAAGGAGGTATGCAGCGCAACTATTTTCTCTGTCGTCTCTGTAAATTGACAATCAATCGGCTCTTCTCCTTGATTAGAAAGCCATTTTTCACGAAGTATATCCATATCATTTAAAAACGGATCACTTTCTTGTAATTGTAAATCTTGTAAATCCGTTGCAATATCACGCTCCATATAACTAATTGTGAGACGTGGAACAACCGGGGGCATTTGAAAACCAAACGCATGGAATACTTGCTGCAATTCACTCCAGTAAGCAATTTCACCCGGGCCTCCAATAAACGCTAATGTTGGAAATACGTATTCTTGCATAAGTGGTCTTGTCACAACATTATTGCTAAATCGTTCCGGATTTTTTTCCATTTCATCTATTAATTCTTCATATGAAAACGAATATACGCCATTTTTCCCAACAAATTGGCCATTCTCTTCTTCTAACAACACACGTTCTTGATCAATTTGCATAAAAATATGAACTGCACTATGTTTCGTTTCAATAATTGGTTTATACCCTTGTTCTCTCAGTAATTGCTGTTGGTTCTGAAGTCCAACCTGCACTTCTTTGTAACAGCTTACGATTTGCTTGAAAAAGGAAACTTCCAATTTTCTTAGCGCTGGATGATGGGAATCGACAAGAATTAAACCAGAATCTGCAAACAACTTCATTATGAGCCGCGCAAAGAAATCTACATATGTATGAGAATTTTGCAGGGCATCTTCTACAAACTGTAATACATCCTTTGTAAAATTCGTTTCTGGGTACGTTTTAAAAATTTCCTCTATCCACTTTTTACAATCTTCGATTGAAAGATCAGATTCAGATGCACTCGCATTTTTCGGATGTCGATCGTGAAAAATTGTCTTTTTTATTTTTTTATTTTTTGTTACGAACACATGATTAATTTCATCAATATCATGATCTTCTCCAGCAATCCAAAAAACAGGAACAACACGAACTCCTAAAGTTGCTTCTTTTTCCTTAGCAAGCTGTAAAATCGAGATAATTTTATGCACTGTATAAAGAGGTCCAGTTAACAAGCCCGCTTGCTGCCCTCCGACAACAACATATGTATTTTCATCTGCCAATGCTTGAATATTCCGAAGTGTATGGTCTCCAGCATGCAAATTTGTATTATATTGTAATAAATGCGCCACCAAATCTTGACGGAAATACTGTTTATCACGTAAATCATGCAGTCGCTGTCTAAATCCATCTTCTGTCAACGGATAATCAAAGCACGCTTGAATCTCTTTACTATCTTTCATATAGTCCGCTACAACACCTTGTAGTGGAACAGAGATTTTTTTTATCTCCATATAATTCTTCCTTTCATATCCTGTTCTCTCACCAACCCACATTGTAGTCAATGTTTGATGCAAAAGCAAAGAATATCTCTTATACTTCTAATCCCTTTATCGAATGATGTAAAAACTTAAGTATAGGAACTTGCTTTTGTTGCTTCTCAGCTTCCTCTATCGTATAACCGATAATCGCATCAATTTCCGTTTTCCGATGATTCTTCACATCAGCTAACATAGAAGAGATATTACTCGATGTACTTTCACATACGTTACAAACGAATTGCCACAACTCTTCCTTTTTCTCCTCTTCTACAAGAAAAATAACTTCCTGAAATACTTGCTCCATCACTTTATAAAAGAATGGATTCGTTAACAATTCTCCGTTCTGCACGCCAAATAAAGCTGTTAGCGGATTAATACAAACGTTTACTATCAGTTTATTACACATTGTGCTTTTCCAATCCTCTTCAATCTGAAGTGGAAACAATTCTGAGGAAAAACAATGAAATAACGATTCAAATTGTGCCTTGTCACCACGAACAAATCCAAACTTTGTAACTCCTACTCCTGTATGGTGTACTGTATCATCATTTTCCTTCTTCGCACCATGCTCTACGATACCAACCGCTATGTTTTCATGCTTCATCTTTTGAAATAGATGAAGGTGAGACATCCCATTTTGTAAAAAAACAAGCCGCTGCTGCCCTTTTATAAAAGGCAGTATATGTTCTAAGTGATATTGTTTCACAGCAACTAACATATAATCCATTCGATCATCTGCCACTTTCTCTAAAGGCTTAACATCCGGAAATACTGTTTCCGTTTTTCCATGCCGAAAACACGTTACACCAACCTCCATTAATTTTTCAGCTTGTTCTATCGTTCTTGTATACAATGTAACGTCCTGTTTATTCTTTTTTAGATAAAACGCAAAAAGAAGGCCAATTGCCCCTGGACCAATAACTCCAATTTTCATCTCTATTCACGCAAGAGCCCCCAGGCCAATCGTGTGAAAGACAAAGCCTCACAATCAGTCCTAGGTCTCCTGACTTCCTCCTCTCCATTCATCATGCTGTAACACTTTCAATAATTTTTTAATTTCTTCTAGCTCACAATCTGCCGAGTAACAATTCCATTTCATAATCGCCATACCGATAAAAGTTTCACTTTATAAGACTAGTGTAGCAAATTTTTTTTAAAAATAACGAAAGAATTATTCTATTCTATTCATAAAAGTGAAAAAATGAGTTATAATATAATTGAAAATATTTATACTTTTCTTTATTTTCAAGACAAGAAAAGGATGTGATAAAATGACTTTCCCAAAAGTCGAGCGCTTGCTCATCAATTATAAAACATTAGAAGAATTTAAAAAATTTAAAGGCTGTGGCGCTCAAGAGCTATCTATGTTTGAAGAGTTACAATCGAATATTATTGAAAATGATAGCGAATCTCCATTTTACGGAATTTACTACGGAGGATCTCTCATCGCACGTATGAGTTTGTACATGAGGAGACATGGTGAAGCGAATCTCGAAATCACTGGACCTTACGTAGAGCTTTCTAAACTTGAAGTATTGCCAACTTATCAAAAACAAGGTTTTGGCAAAATGCTCGTTAGTTATGCAAAGCAACTACAATTTCCAATTAAAACTACAGCTCGGATCCAATCCGCTGCATTTTGGGATAAACTAAATTTCAAAAATGTACTAACCGCCGATCACGAATTTTATATTTGGTATCCAGAAGCTAATTTGAATGCGGTTACAAACGAAGAATCTGCTTAAAATAAAAACAGCTGTATAACAGCTGTTTTTATTTTTTCACTTTTTCTAACGCTTCATGCTCATGAATAACATCTCTTTCTTTTGTTTCTAGTACCATCACATTTCTTTTTCTATCAATGTAATCCAGTAAAGTACGATATTCTTCCTCATATACAGATAAGCGCTTAAGAAGCCATTCTTTTTCTTTTTGTAACAATTCGATTTTTTGCTGCAATTCTTTTGACTCTTTTTCTTCTTTATATTTTTGCAAAAAGACAATGACATCGTTTAATGTAATGGATACTGAAGGAAACTCTGTTTTTTTCGGTTGCTGCACATCATAATTTTCTATTTTTCGTATTTGTTTCGCCTCTTCAATACGTTCCTTATATTGCTTTCTAACGTAAGAATTCCATCGAAATCCACAGGCTGCAGGTGTACGAGATAAATTTCTGCCTACCTCTTTAAAGGCAGACAGCTGCGTGCCACCTTCGCGAATATGCCGGAGTACTACTTCTGCCAGAAGTAAATCTTCATCATCAGTCCATGCATCTTGTCTTGTTGTCGCCATCCTTCTAGTCCTCCTTATGCATTTTTTATTAAACATATGCAGTTACTAGAAAAGATAGACTATTAACATGCAAAGAATATATTTTTCTATTTCTTTACAAGCGTTGCAATAGCCTGACTATGCTCTTCGGATCCCCATAAACGTGCACATTCTGTTATTTCTTCTTCCATCCGCTCTCTTAAGTTATTTTCTCTCCACTTTCTAATCGCAGCAGCCTTATATGCTCTTTGCACTTTTGTGCTTGGAATTAACATCTCCCCTAACCATTTTTGACATACCTCCTTTACATTACCTTCAAATATCTCATGTATAAATCCATAATTACGTGCTTTCTCGGCAGAAAAGCGACGTGCTGAGCAAAGCAAAGCCACAGCCTGATCGTATCGAACCTTCTCATGTAGTATGACCGCTCCCCCCCGCCCTGTTATGATTCATAAATTTCCCTGTATAAAACCAATAATCGCATCTTTAGAAGCAAAACGATAATCACATGCCGCAGCAAGTTCACATCCGCCTCCAACTACCGCTCCATTTAGAAGTGCTACTGCAGGCACAGGAAGCGTCATAATTCCATACAAACCCCTTCCCATCCGCTCTAGCATACATAAGCCGCTTCCTCTGTTTACAGCCCGTGAAACGCCTCTAAATCTCCTCCTGAGCAAAACAACCTTCCATTCCCTGTTATTACAACACCTTTTATTTTCATATCCCGTCTTATCTCTTACAGAGCACGTTCTAAATCATTCATCATCTCATAGTCAATCGCATTATGACGTTTAGGGTGATTTAATGTAACCCGAACAATATCTATTTCTCTGCGTTCTATTAGAAACTTCGTCACACTTCATTTCTCCTTTCACTTCACAAAATTATGTTCGAGAAAAATGAAAAAACCGCCTCTTTCGTCTAATAGGAAAAAAAGACAAAAAAAATAAACGCAGAAGAATATCTTCTGCGTTTATTTCCGCAATTACTTGCTGATTACTTCTTTACCTTTGTAAGTACCGCATGCTTTACATACACGGTGAGCTAATTTCGCTTCACCACAGCTTGGGCACTCTACCATACCAGGTACTGATAATTTGAAATGCGTACGACGCTTTCTTTTTACTGTTTTAGAAGTTCTTCTAAAAGGTACAGCCATTCTTCCCACCTCCTTAAAAGAAAAAGTTATTTTCATATTGAAGGCCTGAACCAGTCTTCCGATTATTTGTCAAAAAACTTTGCAAGTCCTGCTAATCTTGGATCAACAGTCTTTTCTTCGTTTTTCTCCGAAATCACTTGCCAGTCTTGACCTTTCGACGGTGCTCCACCGGAAACATCATCACTGAAAATTTGCATTGGAATCTCCAAAAGTATATTTTCCTTGATTATAGGGAGTAAGTCAAGTACTTCTCCTTCTAAACGATGGATTTCCGCTTCCGTTTCATACTCTTCTGCTACTTCTGCGGAAGTTTGAAACACCTCAATTGTTTTCATGTCAAATGGTAATGTTACATCTACTAAAGAGCGAGAACATGGCAAGACCATGCTTCCAGTTATATGTAGATGAAACGTAAACTTGTTGGAGCCAAAATCAACTCTACCTGTTACATGAACAGGTTTAATTTCACGAATATCTTTCTCGACTTCTTTTAGCTCACTTACATCTACCATCTCATCCAATGTCAATCCTTTATTTCTTAATTTGTTTAATTGATGGATGGACCATTTCATATCATATCACCTCAAGGCAACAAACAAAATTATAGCTAGCCATTTTATATTTGTCAATGTTTTTTCTTTACACTATAATGAAGTCATTATAGGAAATAATATATAGATTATCATGTTTTGAGAAAAGATGCTACATCGAAAGGAGAGATTATCATAAAGGCTAGCGGTATTATCGTTGAATATAACCCATTTCATAACGGTCATGCTTATCATGTGCAACAAACAAAAAAATTAACACAGGCTGACATTATCATCGCTGTCATGAGCGGAGCTTTTTTACAACGCGGTGAGCCAGCTCTCTTATCAAAATGGTATCGTACAAAGATGGCATTAGCTGGTGGCGTTGATCTCGTCGTCGAGCTCCCCTATACATTTGCAACGCAAAAAGCTGAAACATTTGCAAACGGGGCCGTTTCTATTTTAGACGCTCTTGGTGTCTCTGAAATTTGCTTTGGCAGTGAAAATGGACATATTCAAAACTTTTATAACACACTCTCTTTACGCCAAGAAGAACAAGATAATTTTAATCGTTTTGTGCAGCAATTTATGAAAGCGGGAAATAGTTATGCAAAAGCAACTTCTGAAGCTTTTTCACACATCCAGCAAAACATAGCTACCGTTGATATGTCTCAGCCAAACAACATATTAGGCTTACATTATATTGACGCTATCCTTTCACAAAAAAGCACAATGAAGGCGTATACAATAAAGCGCTTTGCTTCTCATTATCACGATGAAACATTTCAAGACGAGCACATTGCAAGTGCAACAAGTATCCGGAAGCAATTGTTTAGTGAAAACAGCTCATTTACAACCATCTATCCATTTGTACCAAACAGCACCGCCGCTCTTTTAGAGCAATATAAACATACATATCACTGTCTACATAATTGGGAAAAATATTTCCCATTCTTAAAATATAAAATTATGACAATGTCTCCATCCGAACTACAACATATATATGAAATCGAGGAAGGATTGGAACACCGTATTTTATCTAAAATGCAAGGTACCTCGTCATTTCTTTCATTTATGGAAGCATTAAAAACGAAGCGTTATACATGGACCAGGCTGCAGCGAGCATGTACACATATTTTAACAAATACGACAAAAGAAGAGATAAAACAAGCAAACATACAAGAGCATGCAGCATACGTTCGTCTACTGGGGATGTCTCAAAAAGGACAAACCTATATTTCAAATAGTAAAAAGAAAATAGAGCTGCCACTTCTTTCTCATACAAAGACATTCCAGCATCCCATTCTAGATATAGAACGAAAAGCAAACGCTGTTTATTTTTCTATCCTACAAGAACCTTTGCGGACCGAAATGATAAAAAAAGACATCACACATCATCCCATTCGATATGATGAAATAACCGGGAAATTTCTATAAGATGAAATCTCCCCTTGTTAAGTGAACTTTATTCCCTCTAAGTGAGTTCTACACACTCTCTGTTAGCTCATTTGATCCAATTAGACTCCAGCCCTATAAACTTAGCGAGGACGTTCTTACAGCTAATGTAAGCAGAACAACATATTTTTCTTTATCCCTATATACTCATCTTATTCGCTACATAAAAAAACCTCTCTAAAACGAGAGGTTTTATTTTTTTTCTGTCATTTTTTCTAAGTATGCTAATGCATCATCCAGCGTATCTACCGGCACAATTTTCATCTTCGTTTTAATATCTTTAGCTGCTATGATCGCTTCCTTATAATTCGATTTCGGTGCCCCTTTTTCATTTGGAGCAAAAAATATTTCTGCTCCTGCATCATGAGCGGCAACTACTTTTTGTTGGATACCACCAATTGGGCCTATTTCTCCTTTTTCATTGATTGTTCCTGTTCCAGCAATTTCATGACCTTTTGTCATATCTTCTTTTACAAGCTGGTTATAAATTTCCAACGTAAACATTAATCCAGCAGAAGGCCCCCCAATATCATTTGCATTAATTTTCACTTTTGGATCGACTATTAATTCTTTATCAGTAATAATAGAAACCCCGATTCCTGCACGACTCTTATCTTCAGGAATTGGTTTTAATGTTAGTTTTTCTGTATGCGGCTTCTTATCCCGCACGTATTCAATGTTTGCTGCTTCACCTTCTTTTTTTCCTTTCATATACGCAATAAATTGCTCCGCTGTTTCAAAGGATTGCCCATCAACAGCTACAATAATATCTCCAAGTTTTAATTTTCCTTCCGCAGGCATATTTTTTGTAATTCCAGCTACTAATACCCCTTTATTTTGGAATGACACAGAACGATTCGCCCGCTTGTATGCATTATAAATCGCTGCATTTTGAGAATCTTTCATCGCGTATACTTGGCGAAATTGATATTCCTCGTCACTTTCATTTTGTTGTAAAATCTCTTCTTCCTTAAAAATTTGATTATACTTATTAAATTTTGCGGATAAAAAATTCACAACATTTGCACGTCCCATTGAAACCGTTACGAGCATAAAGTCTCCTGATTCTTTAGTTCCACCATCAACTTGTACATATGGTTCTAACTTTTCCGCCATACCTGGTTTTGTAATATAGTATGGAAGGCGAACATACACAAGTAGCATTGCTAATATAACCCCAATTAAAAGTGCATATACAAACCGAAACCGTTTAAACATTATTTTTCTCCTTCCACTGCTCAATTAATAAGTAAATTTCCTGAATATGTCTTTCTGCCTCTTCTTCTCCAACTCGAATAATATCTTCAATATTTGTAAAAGCACGAGAACTAAACTGTTCTACTGCCGGACGCATCATTAAATCTGAAGCGATTTGCCGATTAACAACAAGTTCATGCTGCATAATTTCAATACTCTGCATAATGACATCATAAATGGATGTCACTTCTCCATTCACTTTAATAGGTGATACATCTACAGCAATCACAATATCAGCACCCAGCTCTTTTACGACAGATACAGGAATACGATCAATAACTCCGCCGTCCACTAATAACCGACCGTCTATTTTCTCTGGTACAAATACACCCGGAACAGAAATACTTGCTCTCACGGCATCAGCAATAGAACCGCTTGTAAATACAACCTTTTCCCCCTTTAAAATGTCAGTGGCCACAACTGCAGTTGGGATATCTAACTCTTCTAATTTTTTATTATATGTAAACATTTTAATCATATCTTTTACACGTTTTCCAGAAATAAATCCCATTTTCGGCACAGTAAAATCTAAATAATATTTCCGTTTAAATAATGCCGCCATACGATAGAGCCTCTCGACGTTACAACTTGCTGCATAAAAAGTACCGATTAATGCCCCCATACTGCTTCCAGCAATCATATGAATTGGGATATTCGCCTCTCGTAATACTTTAATTACGCCGATATGTGCGAAGCCTTTCGCACCTCCAGACCCAAGAGCTAAACCAATTTTCGGTTCTTTCATTTCTCTCACCCTCAAAAATTTTTCACTCTCTTTTCATACTTATGGTCTAAACTCGCCATGTATCCACGTATACTGAAATGAACGTTTTGGGACAAAGGGGGATACGACAAAATGTATGAAAAATGGAAAACAGCTTTTCTCACCATAGCCATGATGTTTCTAACATTTTCTCTCGTACTTCATCCCCAAGCCGCCTTACAATCTTCTATTCGCGGATTAAATATATGGTGGGAAGTTGTGTTTCCTTCACTACTGCCTTTTTTTATTGTTGCAGAGCTATTAATTAGTATAGGTGTTGTGAAGTTTATCGGTATACTATTAGAACCTCTCATGCGCCCGCTTTTTCGTGTGCCCGGCATTGGCGGATTTGTTTGGGCCATGGGAATGGCTTCTGGCTTTCCAGCAGGCGCAAAACTAAGTGCCAGGCTCCGTCAAAGTAATCAATTGACACAAATTGAAGCAGAGCGCCTCGTGTCATTCACAAATTCTTCCAATCCGTTATTTATTTTTGGTGCTGTTTCAATCGGTTTTTTTAACAATCCAAGATTGGGTTTTATATTAGCCGCAGCTCATTATATTAGCAATTTTGCAGTCGGTTTACTCATGCGTTTTTACGGCAACAAAACAAAGTACATAAAAACAGAAAAACGCATACAAAAACGTCCATTACAACACGCATTTTCTATTCTTCATGAAACACGGTTGCAAGAAAAAAGGTCGATTGGAAAATTACTTGGTGATGCTATTATATCCTCTATTCAAACATTACTTATGATTGGCGGATTTATTATTTTATTCTCCGTTTTAAGTAAAATGATTACTATCTTTCAAATCACAGCGGCTCTTGCTTTTATTATGCAACAACTTTTAACATTCTTCCAACTTTCACCACATTTTAGCACACCCATCTTATCGGGTCTTTTCGAAATGACACTTGGAAGCCAAATGATTAGTCAAACCAATCAGACTACAATCCTCGAACAAGCAATGGTAACAAGCTTTATACTCGCATTTAGCGGCCTTTCTATCCAAGCTCAAGTCGCAAGTATTTTAGCAGAGACTGATATTCGCTTTAAACCATACTTCTTTGCACGAATTATACAGAGTATTCTTGCACCTATCTTTACACTTATATTTTGGAAACCACTTTATGAAAACCTGCATTCTTTTTCACCCAACCAAGAAGATATTCCTGTTTTTTTATCCAATCATTCTTCCGTCTTTTTAAAGGGGTGGGATTTATTAATCACTTACGGTCCTACTTTTACACTGTTTTGTTTATATCTATATGTGACTTTATTATTCTTACGCCTTATGAATAAAGAAAAACCCCGTTCATCTTAACGGGGTTTGAAACTTCTCTTTTAAAGCACGCTCTACAACTGGAGGAACAAGACCTGCTACATTTCCACCATAGCGAGCCACTTCTTTTACAATACTTGAACTTAAAAATGAATATTGATTATTTGTCATGATAAAAAATGTTTCAATATCTTCATCTAACTTACGATTCATTGATGTAATTTGCATCTCATATTCAAAATCAGACACCGCACGTAAACCACGTAAAATCGCGTTCGCATTACGCATTTTCGCATACTCAACTAACAATCCACTATGTGAGTCAACTTTTACATTGGGAATATCTTTTATTGCTTCTCGAATTAATTCTAAACGTTCTTCCACTGAAAAGAACGGTTTCTTGGACGAATTATTTAAAACAACAACATATACTTCATCAAATACCTTTGCGCCTCTTTTAATAATATCCAAATGCCCCAGGGTAATCGGATCAAAACTTCCTGAAGAAATTGCTATGCTTGCCATTCGGTCCCCTCACCTTCATGCTTATAAATCGAAATTGCAGTAATACCATAATTTTCAGCTCTTACCTTTACAAGTCCCCCTATTGTATCCGGTAAGATTACACCGTCTTCATGCTCAGCCATAATCAAACCATCATCGTTTAACAAACCATGCTGTTCCATTACACTGATCAAAGAAATAATTTTTTGATCTTTATACGGTGGATCTAACAATATAAGATCAAATGACAATTCGCGTTTAATTAACGCCTTTACAGCACGCTCTGCATCATTTCTATACACTTCAGCTTGCTCTTGCACCTTACAGCTTTCTAAATTTTGATGGATTACCTTTATCGCTTTATTATCACGATCAACAAAAATAGCTTTGTCAATCCCTCTGCTAAGCGCTTCAATTCCAAGCCCACCGCTGCCTCCAAATAAATCAAGTGCGGTTCCGCCTTCAAAATAAGGACCGATCATATTAAAAATTGCTTCTTTTACTTTATCGGTTGTTGGACGCGTTGTATTGCCTGGTACAGCTTTTAAAGGGTGTCCTTTACATTTCCCAGAAACTACTCTCATCTGTTGTCACTACCTTCATTTCAATCTATCGAGCGATTATTACAAACGAATATCCATTCTCATAACCGCTATCAAACTCCCTACTTTCAGGAATTATTTTTTCTCTATCAAGAGATAATCAACTTCCATTCGTACTACAAAGAAAAGTCAGTTTCCACTAAAATAAAACCCACTTTATTTTACTGAAAAACTACCTTTTCATCATACAATTTTCTTTCAGTAATCCCATGTGTATATTCATCTTTTTTTATCCTATCATAAAATATAAGAAAGAAAAATAAAAAGCCTACGATAAAATTTAATTTCACCATGTATATCTTCAAATAGATTGGACATAAATAAATATAACAACATCACCTTCGATGTTGTTGCCAACCGCGGAGAAGACTTACGTTTCCCCATAAGTTCTTCCTCCGGTTTCTCCTCTCCCTTTTCCTTCTTGCTAGTATATACTAGTGTAAGAAGGGCCCTGCGTTGCAGGGTTTTTTTCTTTGCTTGCTTTTCATTTTAAAAATGAAATGATACAGTAAAAGAAAGAGGAGGAAAAGATATGATTCAACGTTTTATTGAACTAGGAGAAGGATACTCCGATTTATATGAATTACTTGAAATTGCCAAAGCAAATAAGGATCGTGTATCACATATGTTGCAATTTCAAACAACAAAAAATGAAAAAACAGTATGTTCTCTTGCTGTTATTCTTAATCCGACAACAAGCGGTGATTTCCAGCCCCTATACATATGTCGCGAGGGAATTCCTGTACTTGAAGATAAAAAAAGCAAACGCATTGTTTTATTTGAAGAAACTGCTGAGCAAATCGGAAAGAAAGTTACTTCTTTCACTGTAAAACCTTCTACAACTTTTCCAGAAAAGGAACTATATTTTAATCATCTCATCGGTATTTTACGAATGAATCATTTCATTCCACCAATGCGGTAAAGCGAACCAATCGGGCTCTTACGGTTAGTTCGCTTTACCTCCCTGTCCTTGCTTTTTACCAACCGTTTGAGCGGGGTAAAGTGAAGCTTCCTTCAGTATATTTCTCAGCTGAGGGTTAGCCCTCACTAATCGAACTCTTGTCTGTTCATGCTAGACTATAGAAAAGCCCCCACCAATCACGGTGGGGGCTTTTCCATTTAACTATAATCGTATTCTTTCGCACGATCTGGTCGTGAATTCTCAAATTCCGTTTTTAAAAACGGGCGATACGACGGCTCTATTTTTTTTACAAAAGGAAGCTTATTTAACTTTTGCATCATGTGCTCTATTTGTTCCATGTCACAATATACAACTGCATATTTAAACCGCTTTGATATGTAATGAATATTACCATATTTCCTTAAAATCTTAGCATGTTTCAATGAATGTAAATAAACAATCATACTTTGTCGTTGCCCGAACATAATTTTCTCCATCTTCTCCTTTTATATGCTTGTATTCTTGTATCGTATAAACAGCAATCAGAAATTTGTGAAATTATAGTACATTGTAGAACAATCTTCTGTATACGTTTTCTTCAATATCCTAAAAAACGGGGCACATCACCCCGCCTTACAACCACAACCACCACCAGAGCCACAGCCGCCTCCGCAGCCACCTGCGTCAAAGAACGGATTTCCCGTTGGCACTTTAATAGCAGATGATACTTGAGAACCAATCGCTACACTGACTTCATCTAATAATTTTTGTAAAGTATTTTCTGCCTTTTTAAAAGCAGCTATCTTTTCATGCAAATCCACAGAGCGCTTTAGTTCGCGCATATTTGTTGAAACAAAAGTATAATCAGGATGATATTTTCCAAAGCGTTGCACTTCTTCATATCGCTCTTTCATCGCTGTAAATTGACCAATTAATGTTTGAGCTTCTCGATCTTCCTGTAATGCCTTATAACACTCGCGATAACTCTCTGCTATATCTGAACAAACAACTGCTTTCGCAAGCTGTTCTGCCTTGTCTAAAATCATTACGCCTTCAAGCGTCGCTACGATCATGAGAGACACCTCCGAGTATTCATCATAACATATTTAAAACAGAACTACTAATTTCACTGCTTTACTCACACATAAAGTGAAACTTTGATCAGTGGGGGGATTCTTCATCCCCCACTGATCATTAGCCCTCACCAATCGGGCTTTTACGGGCAGTTTATCCCCCACCTAACTTCTTTGCCTTTTGCAGAATTTTGAGGTGGGGATATTATTGCTTGCGAATAGCGGGATAAAATAAAACTTCTATCCATAAGAGTTCACTCCCCCGTAAAGTGGTATATAATGAAAATTCCATAAGTGGAGGTTTTGTCCCCACTTATGGAATTTAAACCAATCGGACTCTTATCGAATACATTACAGACAAATATGTCCTGCAATGTTATATTGTAGCACATCCCATTTCCCATCATTCTCTTTTACATAACTAATACATGCATTTTTTAATGGGGTTTTAAATGTAATCTCATTCGGTGAGATCGCATGTAAAATTGCTTTAATCGCATGAGAATGTGCAACCACAATAATCCGCTTACCCGTATGCTTTTGAGCAACATCTTGCAAAGCCTCAAAACAACGAGCTACGATTTCTTCATCTGTTTCCATATCTTCTACATTTCCATCTGCAATAAGTTGTCGAACTGTAGGAACAGGTTTTCCAGAAGCTTCTCCAAAATCCCTCTCTACAAAACGCTCATCGAGAAGAATAGAATGAATCCCAACAGCATTCGCAATCGCTTGTGCCGTTTCATGAGCTCTTATTAAGGGGCTGCTAATGATAACATCCCATGTTTCTGCTTGCAATGCAGCTGCACTTTGACTCGCTTGTCTTTTCCCTACTTCATTTAGCGGAATATCTTCACGCCCTTGAATAATCTCTTGAAAATTCCAATCAGTTTGTCCATGTCGTACTAAACAAATTTCCGTCATGCTGTAACTCCTTTTTTCAATAATCCGTTTCTATTGTAACAAAAGTTTCGCATGACGGACATATTTTTTCCTTCCAATTACGTTGTATTTTGCTGTTTCATATATTGAAACATGTCAATCATAATAGACGCGACACTTAATTGATTTTGAAATTTCGCTACTTTATCTGGAATGGTCTTTTTAAAATGCTGTAATGCAGCTAGTTCAAATGCATCCTTTTCCTTTGGATTACGTGA
This sequence comes from Bacillus sp. DX4.1, assembly GCF_030348195.1. Classification (NCBI taxonomy): domain Bacteria; kingdom Bacillati; phylum Bacillota; class Bacilli; order Caryophanales; family Bacillaceae; genus Bacillus; species Bacillus sp. DX4.1. The sequence continues at coordinate 3,503,454 of NZ_JAUCFT010000008.1, forward strand.
CAATTTCCGATACCAATATGGTTGTTCCCGAATATAGCGTTCTAAATCTTCATTAGATTTTAGAAATTCAACAAGTTCTGCCCTCATCCTCTTTTCCTCCTAGTCTTTTTGAAAGAAAAATGGATTATTTTCAGAAGTTCTTTGCTGCGTCTGTGTTCGATTTCCTTGAAACTGCTGAATGACTTGCTGTACACTTCCAATCGCATTCGTTACATTTTCCAAATGTTGCTGCATTTGCTCTGCATCTAACTTTTTGAAAAAAGATACCATTTGTCCCATCAAATCAGCTGTTTTTTCATCACTTTTTTCTTGTACAGGTGAAGCAAGCGCTTCTCCATCCGCTTTATAAGCCTTCCACATTTCATCTTGCTCTCCAAGTAAATACCATTCTTCATAAAATTGTTGCCATGTTTTTTGACCCTTTCGAACATCATGAACCATTTTAGGGTGATGGTTTACAAACTCTTTAAATTGTTGAACAGAAGGATGTAAAGCCCCTTTCGTTGTTGTCATAATCCTCACCTCTTCAGATGTATCTACTATATTGTAAGAAAAAAAAGGCACATGGTTCGCCTATTTTTAGACGATTCATGCACCTTTGCTTATTTTCGAATGAAATTTTGGGTATAAAATTTATCATACACCCCCACACCTAACTCAGTAAATTGTTCATTTAACAAATTCTTCCGGTGTCCTTCACTATTCAACCAGCCATGCATCGCAGCAATTCCATCATTATGCTGTGCTGCTATATTTTCACCCGCGAGTTGAAATGCTACCTGTCCACGTTGTAATCGATCTCCTAATGTCCCAAACTTTGGCGAGTCATGCGAAAAATAATTATTCTCTTTCATATCTTTACTATGTCCAAATGCCACTTCCGCTGTTCGTTGATCCCATGTTAATAATGACAATTGATGACGACTACGAATAATGTTTGTCAAATCTAAAATTTGTTGCATATTTCCATGTTCTACTTGCGTCATTTTCTCTGCTGACAGCGGCTGTGCGTTTTTTAATTCTCCAGAATACACAAGCTGATATGGCCTTTGCTGAACTAATATTTCATCATCCATATAACGAATTCCAACAAGCTCATGGGTGAAATGATCAAAATATAACTGTGCCCAACCACCTTTTTCCATAGATACAAGTGGTTGTTCCACAATTTCAGTATCAGACAATTCAAATTGGTAGCTGTTTCTTCCTTTTTTTAGAGAAATTTCATGGGAGAATGAATTTTTTTTGTACACTTCTTCATATTTTTCATTCATATGAAATGGCGCTATATCAACTTGATCTCCAGCAGCATACGCTGTTACAATTTTATGTTCAGCAATACCGAACTGCACATATCGTGATAGATCCTGATTATAGATCCACCATTCGTAGCCATATGCTGAAGGCTCAATTCGGGCAGGCTCTCCCCATCTCGCTAATAAGTTTTCTGAATCCCCACCTATTAATTGCGAAATTGTCTCAGGAAACTCTTCATTTGTTTGTTGTTTTTTCTTAACGATCTTCTGTTCTTGCTTAGAATGAGATGGTTGTAATATATATTGCGAAACGAGTAATTTCCCGTATAAGTCAATCGCTAAAATAAAAATTGTAATGATTACGATACGCAATAACTTCTTCAAACGATATACCTCCTGGTCGAACATCAAATTGAGATATACACAAACACTTTTCTTCTATTTTGTGTGTACCGTACTATTTTCACTATATCATATTTTTATGAAAAAAGCCGAGATTCTCCCTTTTCCCTCAATATGAATTGCGATTTCTTATTATTCATACTATTATAAAATCAAGGGATTTTTTATATAACAAATAAGGAGGGATTTCATGCAGTTTACAAATTCAAAACTTATAGGGGCAGTTATTGATTTTGCACTTTTAACCGATGTTATGCAAAATCATCATTTCGTACTTGCTGGACAATGGGATTATGAACGTGTTACATACGACTATAAATTTGAAATACTAACAGATGTATACTACTTACGAGTACGAGGTTTTGCTGTTGAAGGTGATGTCGGCGGTCGACATGCACAAATCAAATTGATTGAGCCACTTTTAGGAAAACATTATTATCCACACGGCGTAGAATATGGTGAGAACGAAAAATTCCCTACAAATGTGCTTCAGAAAAGTGAACAACTACTTCAAAATATTGAAAAAGAGCTTACAGAATTAGCAATTATAGAATAAACCAAGAAGGTGTATCAAATTGATACACCTTCTTGGTTTACTCTAACCTGACACACTACTTTACATTTATACGCCTACACTTTGGACATATAACAAACCTGCTAAAAATAAGTTTAAGGTTTGTATCATGCCTTAAGAATGAATGGTCTTTTTAACTGGATATCCGTAAATCGACCCATCTTTTATTTTGATTTTATCTTCCCATGGCACCTTGTAATTTCCTTCTGCTAAATCTTTTACAAATGTATATGGATTTTCTTTTACCCCACCCGGTGTAGATACATATCCTCTAGAACCTAAATTGTAAATATTATTTTCAAGACCCCAACTTATTCTAGCTTGATCAGCTAATTCTGGATATACTTCCGCAGTAACAATTTCCCATGGGTTTCGATGACCTTGCACTAAAGTAGTTCCGTCAAAATTGCATACTTGTCCTTCACCGAAATAATAAAATACACCGTCATACCCTGCTAAATTCACTGATAATGTATACATTAAATTTTGCCATGCGTTCGAACGATTCGTTAACATCCACTGTTCACTCACCTGCGTACTGTATCCAGAAATACGTATTAGAACATTGGCACCTTTGTAGGCTGCCTCGCGAGCAACTTCTGGGAACATGCCATCATGACAGATACAAACAGCTAATTTACTACCACCTGGTCCTTCACAAACAGGTAATCCTAAGTTCCCAGCTTTCCAAGGCTCAACCGGAACCCAAGGGTTTAATTTGCGATATTTTAAAATCATCTCTCCTTGAGGATCAATAATAATAGCAGTGTTATACGGATCTCCACCATCCGGATTTTTCTCCATTATAGAAAAAACACCATAGACTTGCGCTTCTTTACACGCTTGGGCAAATAAGTCTGTTTCTGCTCCTGGAACAGTACATAAAAACTCTTCTGTTGTCCATTTTTTTGTATTTAGTCCTTGCATGCTATATTCAGGAAATACAATTAATTCTAATCCAGGATAACCAGCTTTTGTTGAATGAACAGTTTTAATAATTTGTTTAATTTGTTTATCAATATCTGCTCGTGATTCTACTACTGGTACCGGATATTGAATTAAAGCTGTTAAAAATCCATTTATTGGTTTTACCATACTTCCGCTACTACCCATAAAAAAATCCCCCTTAAAATAGTTTATGTTTAATAAAGAGATCCACCTTTTCATAAACCTCTCTACAGAAACCTAATAAAAATCAGAAAAAACAGTTATCTGTTTTTGTCAATAAATCAAGTACAACTGCTCTCTACGAGATTATCTTAACGATGTTATTTTTATCCAATTAAGTAACATGTCCATCGTAACATTAAATAGCAGAAAATTCTATCATTTCTCCCCTTCATTAATTCTCTTCTTTATTTTTTATTTATTCAAATGGTATATTTCCTTCCAGAGAACAATAAAAAATCTATTTCTACATAAAAAGAAAGTGAGGATTCACAATAAGAATCCTCACTTTCTTACTCTATATTTTAAAATCCCTATTCATTACGCAAACACAATTCCCTTTAACACTCTAACGCACTGTTTGAAGGAGTCTCATTTATTCTTCACAGGGTAGTCACAAGTCATTTCACTTCTCTTTTTCGTTGAAGTATTTACACATACGTTATACGAATCATCACGCTATTTTGATTGTAAATAAGGAGGTACAGCATGTATTTGTTCTTCATCTTTTTTACGCTCTTTTCGTACCCAATTAAAAAATACATATCCAATAATTGTACCGTACACTATTTCCTGGACAATTTTCATAATAACACCGCCTGTTTGCTGATCTTGTACAATCGACATCCAATGTAAAAAGTCTGGTCCAGTAATATTTAGATCAGTCAATGTTCCAGCAGGGACACATAGTTCCATCGCTTTCATCCACGCGCTCGGATCTGTATATGTAGCAAACAACGATTCACTAGCAAAAATGATTAGCGCACAGGCTGGCGTTAATAATATGCCATTTGCAAACATGTATCCTATTTTCTTTATCTCACTTAATGATTGGTACTCTGGTAATGGATTTAACATCGGCCACCACATCGTCATTGCAGTAAAGAACAATACAGCAAGAAAAATAGGATGGGCAACTTGACTTTGCTTTACCGCATCGAAAACAACTGGCAAATGATAAATAGAAAATAATCCGTTAAATACAAACAATGCAATAAGCGGTTTTGTAAACATGATTAACACGACTTGGACAGTACGAAAAGATGTAATATATTGATACAACCAAACTGGTATTCCTAATAATAATAATGGTGGCACCGCAATATACATCACAGCCATCTCAAACATATGCGCACTAAATATAATATGTCCAAGTAAATCAATAGGTCCTCCCTTTACAAAATATAAAAGGGCAATTCCAGTTGTAAAATAAAAGATTTGTTTTTTGCTTACCTTTTCCGCATTATTAAACCGTTCTCTATACGGCCCAATAATGAGAAAGTAACAGATAAGGATAGCAACCATAAACAGTAAAAAAATCGGGCTCCATAACGCTTCAAAACCAAATATCCATAAGTTGCTCATTGCTATCATACCCTCCTTTTCTGTATGAACTTTTTACCTTCATAGGAAAAAGGAGTGAAGAAAACTTCAACTCCCCTCCTTTTCTATTTAAATCCACACAATCGTCATAAAAGCCAAAATTGTTAACAACCCTATTAACAATCCTGAATATAAGAAAAAGGTTGCTGCTTCATGCCCCTTATGATTCATATGCATGAAATAATATAACTGAAAAATAACTTGAATGACCGCTAGCAGTAAAATAAATGGTACAGAGAAAAGAGGACTAAATGTTTTCGGATAAGCGACTGCTACAAAAGCTACAATCGTTAAAAAAATCATTAATCCAAATGTGACAACTTGATGTCTCATTTCCTCTGCACTTTTTCTTCTGCGATACACAAGATCTACCTTTGGATTACTTGTATTTGTTTGTTTTGTCGCCATTGTTTATCCCACCATTCCCATCAAGTATACTACAGTGAAAATAAACACCCAAACTACGTCGATAAAATGCCAGTAAATTGATGCGACGTAAAACTTTGGAGCATTATATAAATTTAAACCACGCTTCGCATTGCGAAAAATTAACGTTAAAATCCACAATAATCCAAATAATACGTGTAATCCATGTGTCCCAACAAGTGCATAAAACGCTGAACCGAATGCACTGCTTCGCATCGTGTGTTTAAATTCATGCGCATAATGATTGAACTCATAAATTTCAAACCCTAGAAATCCCGCACCAAGCAATACCGTTACAATTAACCAAAACTGCATTTTCTTAAAGTTAAAGTTTTTCATATGATACATCGCATAAACGCTCGTTAAACTACTTGTTAATAAAAGCATTGTCATAATAAACACAAGTGGCATTTGGAACATTTCTTGCGATGAGGGGCCACCATTTGTAGAATTTTTCAAGGCTAAATATGTTCCAAATAAGGAAGCGAACAAGACAGTTTCGCCTCCCAGAAACAGCCAAAATCCAACAAACTTATTTTTCCCCTCGAGGGTTGCTTTTTCAGGCTCTGCTGGAAATGTTTCATTTGTTAAGTTTTCCTCTACATGCATTACGCCTTGCCCCCCTTATCATCTAAATCTTCTTTATGAATATGATAACCATGGTCATCAATTACCGAACGAAGGAACATCGTACCAAATGTGATGATAAGTCCGATAATCGCGACTACCAACCAAAACTTATCTTTTCCACCTTGCATATACATTGCACCAAATGCTGCAATAAACAATCCAAGCGAAATGACAAATGGTGAGAATGAAGCATTTGGCATATGAATGTCACTAACAGGTTCTGCTGGTGTCATTTCCTTATTCCCTTCACGCTTTTCAATCCAAAATGGATCTAATCCACGAACAAACGGTAATTGCTTAAAGTTATACTCTGGTGTAGGTGCCGGCATTGTCCATTCTAACGTACGAGCATCCCATGGATCGCGTCCCGCTTTCTCTTTAGATAATGACGTTTTGACTACGTTGTATAAGAGAACAATCGTTCCAAGCCCCATAAAGACTGCTCCAATCGAACTAATTAAGTTACCAAGTTCCAACCCTTGCCCCTCTAAATACGTGTAATAACGACGTGGCATACCTATTAAACCAAGGAAGTGCTGAATAAAGAACGTTAAGTGGAAACCAATAAAGAACAACCAAAACGTAATTTTCCCAAGCGTTTCATTTAGTACTCTGTTAAACATAAGTGGCCAATAATAGTGTGCACCTGCTAATAATCCAAATACAACCCCACCAACAATTACGTAGTGGAAATGTGCAACTACGAAATAGTTATCATGGAACTGATAATCAGCCGGAGCTGATGCAAGCATAACCCCTGTTACACCACCCATAACGAATGAAGGGATGAAGGCAACCGCCCATATCATTGGCGTTGTAAAACGAATACTTCCGCCCCACATTGTAAACAGCCAGTTAAAGATTTTAATACCGGTCGGAACTGCAATCGCCATTGTCGCAACTGAAAAAATGGCATTTGCGACGGGTCCTAGACCAACTGTGAACATGTGATGCGCCCAAACCATAAAGCCTAAAAATCCGATTAACACTGTTGCAAATACCATAGATGAATATCCAAATAAGCGCTTCTTAGAGAATGTGGCAAAGATTTCTGAGAATATTCCGAAAGCTGGGAGTATAAGAATGTATACTTCTGGATGACCGAAGATCCAGAATAAATGCTCCCATATAATCGTATTTCCACCTAACGCCGGGTTGAAGAAACTTGTGCCAAATAAGCGATCTAACATAAGTAATCCCAATCCAACTGTTAATGGCGGAAAGGCAAATAAAATGAGTGAAGATGTTACAAATGTTGTCCATGTAAACATTGGCATGCGCATATATGTCATTCCAGGGGCGCGCATATTAATAATGGTAGCAAGGAAGTTAATTCCTCCTATCAATGTTCCAATCCCCGAAATTTGAAGTCCTAATACATAAAAGTCAACACCATGTCCTTTCGAAGCAAGCGCTAAAGATGCATAGGATGTCCACCCCGCATCAGGTGCTCCTCCTAAAAACCAACTTAAATTTAAAAATACACCACCAAAGAAAAATAACCAAAATCCAAGTGAATTTAGAAATGGAAACGCAACATCACGTGCTCCAATTTGAAGCGGTACGGCAGCGTTCATAAATGCAAACACAAGCGGCATGGCTGCGAGAAAGATCATTGTTGTACCGTGCATCGTTAATACTTGGTTATACGCATCTCCAACGAGAAAATCATTGTTTGGAATTGCCAATTGAAGACGGATAAATAGTGCTTCTATTCCGCCGATGATAAAAAACAATCCACCTGCAATTAAATAGAGAATGGCAATTTTTTTATGGTCCACTGTTGTTAAATAATCCCATATAACAGCGCCCATCCCCTGTTTTTTTGCTACAGAACTCACGTTTTCAACCTCCCCTTCGCAAATAATCCCTCTTTACTTCTCAACTTTTAACGTTTTCAAATAAGCATTTAATGCCTCTACTTGATCATCCGTTAGGTTGCCATATTTACCAGTCATTTTATTGCCTGGTTTCATAGATTCAGGATCCTTTAACCATTTTTTCAAGTTTTCCTCATTATTTTCGGCAATGCCGGCAACCATATCACGATCAGCAAAGTTTGCTAAGTTTGGCGCGATACGTGCTGAAGGTGGTCTACTATCATTTGATCCAACTGCATGACAACCAATACAGCTTTTATTGAAAATTTCCTTTCCTTCTTGCGCTTGTGTAGAAGCTACTTCTTTCTTACCATCAAGCTTCTTCATACCAGCAATCCAAGATTTGTACTCGCTTTCATCAACAGCTATTACTTTAAATTGCATTAAAGAATGCGAGGGTCCACAAAATTCTGTACAAAAGCCATTATAAGTGCCCGATTTATCTGCTTTTAACCACATTTTGTTGACATTATCCGTATTTGTGTCCATTTTTCCAGCTAAAGATGGGACCCAAAATGAATGTTTAATGTCGGCACCTTTCAAATTCAGATACACCTTTTTACCTGTAGGGATGACTAAATCTTGCGAAGTTACTAACTTTTCGCCATTGTAAGAAAATTCCCACCAATAAAGATTCGCTGTTACATCAACAACGATTGTATCTTTATCAATATTCTTTTTCTCCATCGCACTTACATCAGCAAGTTTGAATGTATATGTAACAGTTGGAACAGCCAATACGAGTAAAAGTAAAATCGGAATGACTGTCCATATAATTTCTAGCTTGTGATTTCCTTCAACTTGCTTCGGGATATAATCTTCCTGTCCCTTCTTTTGACGGAAACGCACAATTACATACAAGAAAATAATTGTAACTACAAGTACGACACCTATCATAATTGCACTTGCTAACAGCAATAAATCATATTGCATTTTTGCTACTTCGCCTTGCGGAATCAAAGTAGATTGAAAAGCTTTACCGCATCCCCCTAACAGTAAAGCTAGCAGTGAAACGAACGAAAGCAGTCGCCACTGTTTCTTCATACAAACAACCCCCACTTTCTTTGTTTATTAGATTGTACTTTATAGTAAGTAAAGTAAATCTCAACGTAAAGAAATCCCCTCATGTCGTTGTCTTAGAAGAATGTAACTACAATCATTGACACAAATAAGATTACCAAGTAATTCAAGGAGTAAACAAACATTTGTACGGACCATTTGATGTCATCTTTCTTACGGAAACCATAGAAGCCTAATACGATCCAACCGATGTTAAGCAATGTTGCAATTACCATAAATGTTACTCCAAGTGCACTCATATAAAATGGAAGCGGTAATAAACATACTGTCCAAATCATAATTTGACGTTTTGTAATATCAAATCCATATACAACAGGAAGCATCGGAATGCCTGCATTGCGATATTCTTCAACACGTTTCATCGCAAGAGCGAGGAAGTGTGGAATTTGCCAAATGAACATAATTAAAAATAGCATCCAAGCAATTGGATGATCTAAACTTGGATCAATTGCCGCCCAGCCAATTAAAGGTGGAACCGCTCCAGATACACTACCTACTACTGTATTAAGTGTATATGCTCGTTTCGTCCATAATGAATATAGAACAACATATGTGAAAGCACCAATAAAACCAATAAATGCTGCCATCGGCGTTGTCAGTAATAAGAATACCAATCCAAGAAGCAATAATACAATGCCTAATGTGAATACAAATCCAGGTTTATATTTTCCAGTTACTGTCGGACGGTTTTTTGTCCGTTCCATTAAGTGATCAATATCTCGATCAATATAGTTATTTAAGCAGCATGCTCCTGCCATAATTAGTGCAGAACCTGCGATTACAAAAAACATTTTATCTAATTGGTTCAAAAAATTTAATCCATTAAAATGTAAAGCCAACCATACCCCTGTAAATACAGTAAGCGTATTTGATTTTACAATTCCAATCTTAACGAGCGCTAATAAATCTTGTACACGAGTTGTTTCCGGTACCTTCGTTACAGCTGACTCATCATGCAATTCACTTGTTGCATGGTTCATCATTTCAACCCCCTCATAAAACTTTCATCCTTCTTTTTACGTCTTTACTTCATGGAAGTAGCACGCTTCTATATAGCAATATTATTACAGTAGAAATGTTGTTTTCTCATTCTACTACTAATCTACGCTAATACTCGAGTATATTAAAACATATTTCCCGAACATTTTGTGAAGAAAACATGAACTTTTTGTGTCGAACCACAAAAAGTTTTACCTATTACTCCATATCATAACACGAGATTCTCTTCTATAATAAACTATTTTGTCATATTTGGCATGCATTCTCCCCCCATTTCTTTTCATAATAGAGACATTTCTCCCTAAAATTAGTGATTTTTATTCCAATTTTTATTTTTTGAAAGCACTTTATATCTCTTTCTCATACCTTTGCTATTTTATTATTTTTTATATATCATAGGACTGTAGCGCATTTAATTCCAAAAACATTGATGGAATTAAAGTATTTCACAATAACTTCATAACAGAAAGATGGTGAAACAGATTGCAACGTTTTATTAAATTGTTAGCAGTCATAACAAGTCTCGACTTATTATTCGTTTTAATGGGTGGAGCATTGGTTACAAAAACAGGTTCCGGGCAAGGATGTGGTAAATCTTGGCCACTTTGTCATGGTGAATTCCTTCCTTCTAATTTATCAATGGAAACAATTATCGAACTAAGTCACCGTTTAACATCAGGATCTGCGGGAATTCTCGTTACACTTCTTTGTATCTTATCCTGGAAATATTATAAACATGTACAAGAAACAAAAACGCTCGCTATTCTGTCTTTCGTATTCTTAGTTGCGCAAGCATTGATGGGGGCAGCTGCAGTTGTTTGGGGACAAATACCTGCCGTATTAGCTATTCATTTTGGTATTTCTTTAATTTCATTCGCTTCCGTAATTTTACTAACGTTTCTTATTTTCGAAATCGACAAGAAGTTTGATGCTCGTTCTCTTATTATGGACAAAAAAATGAAGTTTCATATTTATGGTGTAACAATTTACAGTTATATTGTCGTCTATACAGGAGCGCTAGTGCGTCATGAACGTGCAAGCTTAGCATGTCCCAATTTCCCTCTATGCAGCAAGAATACACCATGGCCTACCCAGTTTCACGAATGGATTCAAATGGGACACCGTGTTGCTGCTATGTTAATTTTCGCTTGGATTTTGTACGCTACAGTGATTGCAATTCGTCATTATAAACAACAAAGAGTTGTCTATTGGGGCTGGATTACATCATTCATTCTCGTATCTCTTCAAGCAATTGTTGGTGTTTTAGTTGTATATACAAATGCAAGCTTGCTAATGTCACTTCTACACTCACTCTTTATCTCTTGCCTCTTTGCTATCTTATGTTATTTAGTCATGCTTGGTACGCGAAGCAAAGCAAACGCAGTAGAGACAAAGGATACATCTACTACACAAAATAAACAATCCTTATAGTACGTGTTCAAAAAGGAGGATAAAGAGAGCCGAGTAATTCGAAGCACGGAAGCCAGGAGGATACGGAGTGTAGATTGAACTACATGAGTACCAGAGTGGCGACGTAACGAAGAAATGCGATAGCTATCTTTACCGGACTTTTTGAACATCTTCCTAGAATAACTTGCCGTAGTGGCAAGTTATTCTTTTTGTATACAAAAAAAGCTGCTTGTTAGCAGCTCTTTTCTTGTTGATTATTGCTCCAATTCAATCAGTAAATCTCCTGTTTGAATTGCATCGCCATCTTTTACATACATTTTTTTCACTATACCATTAAATGGCGCTTGAACCGTAGTTTCCATCTTCATCGCTTCTGTAATTGCCATAGAATCGCCTTTTTTCACTTCATCGCCTTCATTCACAACGACTTTAATCACAGTTCCTGGCATCGTCGCACTAATATGATTTGGATTTTCACGGTTTCCTTTCACACGCTGTGCAACTGTCGCTTTAACACTTTCATCTTTCACAACAATCTCACGTGGTTGTCCGTTAAATTCAAAGTAGAGGACGCGCGTTCCATCCGGTTGTGGCTCACCAATTGAAACTAATTTAACGATTAATGTTTTACCACGTTCAATTTCTACGCCAACCTCTTCACCAAGTCTCATACCGTGGAAGAATGTTGGAGTATCAAGTACAGATACATCGCCATAAAGTCCCGCTACCTTTTGGTAATCCATAAATACTTTTGGATATAAAGCATATGCAACAACATCAAAAATAGTCACTTCGCGACCGATTTTATGGAATAATTCTTCTTTTAAAGCATCGAAATCAATCGGTTCTAACAATTCACCCGGTCTTACCGTTAATGGTTTTTTTCCTTTTAAAATGATTTCTTGTAGTTCTTTTGGGAAACCACCATATGGTTGACCAAGATCACCAGAAAACATTTCTATAACAGAGCCTGGGAAGTCTAATGAATGTCCACGCTCATAAATATCTTGTTCTGTTAGGTGATTCTGTACCATAAACAGTGCCATATCACCAACAACTTTTGATGATGGCGTTACTTTTACAATATCACCAAACATATCATTTACACGGCGATACATAACTTTTACTTCATCAAAACGATCTCCTAGCCCAACTGCTTTGGCTTGTTGTTGAAGGTTACTATATTGTCCGCCCGGCATTTCATGCATATATACTTCTGTATGAGGTGCATTCATACCACTTTCAAATGGTGCATAATATTTACGAACATCTTCCCAGTAATGTGAAAGTTTCTCTAATGAATTCACATCAACGTCTGGCTGTCTTGCATTTCCACCTAATGCATAGAATAACGTGTTCGCACTTGGTTGTGATGTTAATCCTGCCATTGAACTTACTGCCACGTCAACAATATCAACACCTGCTTCAATTGCTTTCGTATACGTTAATACACCATTTCCACTTGTATCGTGCGTATGAAGATGGATTGGAATCGATACTGTTTCTTTTAATGCTGAAACTAAATCATAAGCTGCATTTGGTTTTAATAATCCAGCCATATCTTTAATCCCTAAAATATGTGCTCCTGACGCTTCCAATTCTTTTGCTAAGTTTTTATAATAATTCAAATCATATTTACTACGCATTGGATCATGAATATCCCCTGTATAGCACATTGTTGCTTCTGCAATCTTGCCGCTGTCTCTTACAGCATCAATTGCAACTCTCATGCCTTCCACCCAGTTTAAGCTATCAAAAATACGGAATACATCAATACCAGCCTGCGCTGAACATTCCACAAACTTTTGAATTAGGTTATCTGGATAGTTTTTATATCCAACTGCATTCGATGAACGAAGAAGCATTTGGAATAGAACGTTCGGCATTCTTTCACGAAGCTCTAATAATCGTTCCCACGGGTCTTCTTTTAAGAAACGATACGCAACATCAAACGTCGCACCGCCCCACATTTCAGATGAGAATAAATTCGGCAACATTCTTGCTGTTGGTTCAGCAATTTTGTGTAAGTCTTTTGTACGAATACGTGTCGCAAGTAGGGATTGATGTGCATCACGGAATGTTGTATCCGTTAGTAATACACGCTTTTGCTCTTGCACCCATTTTACTAGTCCATCTGCTCCCCGTTCGTCTAAAATTTGTTTCGTTCCACTTTGAACAGGTTCATAATGTTTTACGTGTGGAATGCGAGCCTCTGAGAAAATTGGTTTCTCTTGCTTTCCTACTCCCGGGAAACCATTTACTGTCACTGTACCAACGTAGCTTAACATTTTCGTTCCACGGTCTTTACGTTTTGGAAATACGAAAAGTTCTGGTGATGCATCAATAAATGATGTATCATACTCCCCTGATAAAAAGTTTTTATGTTTAACTACATTCTCTAAGAATGGAATATTTGTTTTAATACCACGAATACGGAATTCTTTTAAATTACGTTCCATTTTCGCAGCAGCTTGTTCAAATGTAAGTGCCCAAGTTGTTACTTTTACAAGTAATGAATCGTAGTATGGTGTAATAACAGCTCCTTGGAAACTGTTCCCTGTGTCTAGACGCACACCAAAACCTCCACCAGAACGATACGCCATAATTTTCCCTGTATCAGGCATAAAATTATTAAGCGGATCTTCTGTTGTTACACGAGATTGAATTGCATATCCATGCACAATAATGTCTTCCTGTTTTGGAATGCTCACTTTTGAACTATGTAAAGAATGTCCATCAGCAATTAAAATTTGAGACTGAACAATATCAATTCCTGTAATCATTTCTGTAATTGTATGTTCTACTTGTACACGTGGGTTTACTTCAATGAAATAGAAATTATCACCTTTTACAAGGAATTCAACTGTACCAGCATTTAAATAATTTACATTTTTCGTTAACTGAACTGCCGCTTCACAAATACGATCACGAAGATCATCAGAAAGCGATACACTTGGTGCAATTTCTACCACTTTTTGATGGCGACGTTGTACAGAGCAATCACGCTCATATAAATGTACAACATTTCCTTCTTCGTCCGCTAATATTTGAACTTCTATATGTTTAGGTTTTCCAACGAACTTTTCAACATAGACTTCGTCATTACCAAAAGCTGCTTTTGCTTCTGATTTTGCACGATCATAGGATTCTTTTAATTCATCACTGCTGCGCACAATACGCATACCGCGACCGCCACCACCAAGGGAAGCTTTAATAATAATCGGGTAATCATGCTTCTTAGCAAACACTTCAACTTCTTCTACTGAATTAACAGGTCCATCGCTACCAGGAATAACTGGAATATTTGCTAATTGCGCTTGTGTTCTTGCCTTTACTTTATCTCCAAACATATCTAAATGTTTACTTTTTGGCCCGATAAAGATAATCCCTTCTTCTTCACAGCGTCTCGAAAATTGAATGTTTTCTGACAAAAAACCATATCCAGGGTGAATAGCATCTACCTTATTGCTTTTTGCAATCTCAATTATGTTTTCAATATCTAGGTATGCATCAATTGGCTTTTTGCCTTCCCCTACTAAATAAGCTTCATCTGCTTTATAGCGATGGTAAGAACCGTTATCCTCTTTTGAATAAATCGCAACTGTACTTAACCCAAGTTCTGAGCAAGCTCGGAACACACGAATTGCAATTTCTCCACGGTTAGCTACTAATACTTTTTGAATACGTTGCAGCTTTGTCATGATTTTCCCCCTCTACTTTACTACCACTCTAGAGATTACATATTTTCACGTTCTAGTGAGCGTGAAGTTCTTCACTTTCTTTTATACATCATAACTAGAAAGCTTCACTTATTTTTATACATCATACCTTATTTTTCAACAAATGATAAGTTTTCTGATCAATTTGTTTCACAAAAATAGTATAGCATAACTCTCTATTTTCTGACACCCCTATTGTAAAACACATTTATTCCAATGTGTCATACTTTTATTCCGAATCACATTCAAAGTATAACGTATTAGAATGGATAAATAAAAAAAGCTTTGTGTCATTAAAACACAAAGCTTTTTTTATTTAACAACAACAAGATGCCGTTCACCTTGTTGTTTCTTTTCATTCAATTGTTCTTGCTGCTTTTCTTGTCGTTTCACATAACTACCTAAGTTTAGTAATATTCCCATCGCAATTAAATTCGCTAATAGAGAACTACCTCCGTAACTGATAAATGGTAAAGGTACCCCTGTAAGAGGTAACAATCCAGTAATACCACCAATATTAACAAATGTCTGTATACCAATTAGACTTCCAATACCTATTGCAATTAAACTTCCAAACGGATCTTTACATTTTTGAGCAATCCGAAAAGAACGAATAATAATCAGTAGCAAACTTATTAAAATAATTGCTACACCGATAAAACCAAGTTCTTCTGATATAATTGCCATTATAAAATCCGTATGTGGTTCAGGTAGATATCCATACTTTTGTATACTATTTCCAAGACCTCTCCCATCTAATTCACCTGAAGCAATTCCAATAAAGGAGTTCACAAGTTGAAATCCACTCCCTTGCGCATCATGAAATGGATCTAAAAACACTGCAAAACGTGCTTTTTGATACGGGTCCAATGTATAGTTACCAATAAAGTATATGAGCGGGGCCCATATAATAGAAGTTAACAACAAACGTTTTATCCACATATTTACAGGAACACCTGAACAGAGAAACATAATTCCAACCGTTCCTATTATTAATAAAACTGTACCTAAGTCATGTTGCTTTAAAATTAAAAACAGTGTTAATGCTACGAAAAGAATTGTTCCACCTGATCCTTGCCAAACTGGCGTATCTGTATCCTGCTTTCTTGCAAAGAATCGGGCCAATACGATAATAATAGAAATTTTAACAAATTCAGCGGGTTGTATACCAAATACCCAAGCTTGCGCGCCGTTTACTTTCTTCCCAATCACCAATACCAATCCTAGCAATATGATACTAACTGCCATGACTAGTAATACAATAATTCGCTTTCTCCAAAATTGGAATGGTATTGGCATTACGATTCCTAATCCTATGATTGTTCCACCAATTAGTGTAAATAATTGCTTATTAAAAAAGAAATCAGCCGGTTTTTCCGCCCTCGTAATCGCTACAATAGAGCTTGCACTGTATACCATTATAACTCCCAGTACACATAAAATAACAAGAGGAAGCAATAATGAATAATCCATTGACTTCCATACTTTTTTCATTCAATATCCTCTTTCTATTTTCATTTTAACTGTTGTATTCCATATGTAGTGGAACTCTTCCTGCTTTATTATACAAATTCATTTTTCGTACAAAAAAGCTCAAACTGGTCAGTTTGAGCCCCCTTATTTGAACCCGTTATTGTTGTTTGTTAGTAAAAGCTTCATGAAGTGCTGATAGCTCTCGTTCGAGCTCTCCTAAAATGTCTTTTCCTTGCTCTTCTGCAATAAGACCAAGACGAACCGCAAAATCAACCTCACGGGATAATCCAAACATTTGTGTGTCCAACACTTCTTCATATAATGGACATTGCGGCATCGTAAGGTGGTCCATTTGCACCTTAATAAGTCTTAAAATCTTCTCCGCATCCGCTTGTAGAAGGGCAAGTGCCTTTTCCTGATGATTTACTACTGTCTCAGACGCCAAATTGATTCCCTCCGTTTCCGTCCTACTCTCCCTATCCTATCTATTAATATTAGCGATAGTTTTAATAAATTGCAATAGAAACATTTTTTGTGACAATCGTCTCTAGTGCTATTATACTGAAAAGTGGGAGTATAATACAAATGGGGGAACAACAATGAGTGAAATTTTATTTATAAACGGGAAAGTACGCTTTTCTATTACCATTGATCCGAGCGTTTGGATTTTTGATGATCGAAAAGTAGACTTAACAACTTATTTTACAGAAACAAGAGACGAACAGTCTGAATTAGAGACCTATCTAAAACATACTTCAGAGCATTGGGATCGAGAAATTCGTGATGGAGCAGCTTTCCCACCTATCAATAAAAGTGTGAAAAAGTTCAAAAAGGAACAAATGATTACAGGCACGTTCGGCATACCTCTTCAACCATTTTTACAAAATGCCGAGATTACAAGTGAGGCAACGCACGTTGAAATTCACACAACACTTGATACGATAACAATTTCATTAGAAGCAGGCAAAACTGCTATCCTTGGTTTTTCAAAAGACGGAAAACCGTTAAGAGAAGATGGACCTGTTCACCTATACTTTGGTGATGGCTCCAATGCTAGCAATCCAATTCGAAATATCCGCAGATTTACAATTATCTAAAAAAGGAGTGGGCGAAAAGCCCACTCCTTTTTATAATAAATCTGCTGCTAATTGTGCCAAGTTAGAACGTTCACCTTTTACAAACTTCACATGCCCGCTAATTTTTTGCTCTTTAAACTTTTCTACAACATATGTTAAACCATTATTATATTCATCCAAATACGGATGATCAATTTGTTGTGGATCTCCCATTAGCACAATCTTACTTCTTTCGCCAACTCGCGTTAATATTGTTTTCACTTCATGTTTCGTTAGATTTTGTGCCTCATCAATAATAATAAATTGATCTGGAATACTTCGTCCTCGTATATACGTAAGCGCTTCTACTTCAATGGATCCCATACCTGCTAAAATTGCATCTAATTCTCCAGGTTTTTTTGTATTAAATAAATACTCTAGATTATCAAAAATAGGTTGCATCCACGGTCTCAACTTTTCTTGTTTTTCTCCTGGTAAATATCCAATATCCTTTCCAACAGGAACGATAGGACGGGCAACGAGAAGTTTTTTGTACAATCCTAAATCTTCTGTTTGCATAAGTCCTGCAGCTAGTGCAAGTAACGTTTTACCAGTGCCAGCCTTACCCGTTAATGTCACGAGCGGAATATCTTCACGAAGCAACAATTCTAGCCCCATAATTTGCTGTACATTTCGCGGACGAATACCCCAAACTTGTTCATTATGAAAAACAAGTTTTTTTACGTTTTTCCCTGAATGATCAACAATTCCCAGCGCAGAGCTCGAACCACCTAATGCATCTTTCATAACGACAAACTGATTTGGATAAAAAGGATGATTCGCAATTTCAGATAAAGGAAGCTCTCCTTTTTCATAAAAATGATTTAATGACTCTTTTGGTATGTAACCTTCCAAAAATCCTGTATATATATTTTCCACTTCAATTACACGATCACTTAAATAATCTTCAGCTTGCAAATCAAGAGCATCCGCTTTTACTCTAACTAACACATCTTTACTTACTAAAATGACAGACTTTCCATTCTCTTTCGCCTGCTCTTCTAATGATAAATTTTTTGCAACTGCTAAAATTCGATTATCGTTTGTTTTCTCAACAAAGATATCTTGTAGTTGAACAAATGAACGGTGATTTAATTCAATACGAAATGTTCCTCCATTTTCCAGAGGAATACTTTCATGCAGTTTTCCAAGTTCACGGAATTTATCTATTAATTTAGATACATATCGTGCATTTCTTCCAACCTCATCCATATAGCGTTTTTTCGAATCCACCTCTTCTAACACAACTGCCGGAATAACTACTTCATTCTTTTCAAAAGAAAAAATAGATAACGGATCCTGCAAAAGTACATTCGTATCTAACACATAAATTTTATCCAACCTGTTACCCCCTGACTCCACTTTTAAATTTGTAGAACAAGGGTTTCATCCATTATATGGACGAACCATTGTTATAATTATATGTAATGTATAAATGAGGTAGAATAGAAATTCATATAATGCGGAACTTTTCTTCATTCTCATTAAGAATTAGCGCGGGATCAAGTAGAAGAAAAAGAATGAACCACGCATAGTGCCCACTCTTTTTTCTCTACAATTCTTTCATCACTGTTAAAACTTGATTATCCAGTTTTGCAGCAGCACGAGGATCGTATGTTTTTTCATATTTTGGTTCAATAGTAAGCTTTGCTCCATAAAACATCACATCACGTACTTCTTGAACAGATACTTCTACTAAAGTTAACTTGAGCGAAATTCCTTCCATTCGATCTGCTACAATCTTTGCTTTACCGCTAATGGAAAATACAGATTCATTTGCCATTACAGTTAATACAAGCGTTGCATGATGGCGTAAATTTTCCACAATGCGAGAACGTTGATCGACTGCAAATCGAATACTTGTCTCATTCATTGCATATACCCATGAAATAGCACTTACATTTGGAACAGCTTTTTCGTAATCAGTCGTTGCAATTGTAACAATATTCTCCTCACGTAAAGATTGTACTAAAGAATCTGTTAATGCAGGTTCTACCACATTTGCCATATTTCCACCTCCAATATTTTCTTTATCTTTATGATAACGTATTTTTCGAATTGCGAAAATATTATTTTTTTCTCCTATAGTTCAAAAACATTGAACTTACATGATATACTAATATTGATAGAATTCGTATTGAGGTGACGAGATGAGAGTCAAATGTATTCTTTGTGATAAAAAAGAAGAGTTAGATGACGAAAACCCTATAGCCAAACGGCTTCGTAACCGTCCTATTCATACATATATGTGCATGGAATGTACAGAGCGTATCGCAGAACGTACAACGGAACGTCATGCAACTGGAAAGTTTAACCTCTATCGTGATAAGACGGTAGAAGATGAGTGGTAAAATGTGAAATAAGCCCTTACTTATTCCGCTAAGGGCTTATTTATATTTCTCTGGCTCCCGATTCATTTGATCTAAAAAACAATCAATTAGTTCCAGTGGAAATCTTGTAGATTTCTTTTCACCTTCTTGTTCGTATGTAACAAAATACATATCCTCTTTCTTTTCCACTGCCACATCTGTTACATAATGATCTTCATGTAACATGTTCCGAAACAGCAAATATGTTTCTTGTGCAGCTTCATCATGTGGACGAGCTTCCGCAACAGTCTTAATCGTTAGCCAATTATATAATGCATCTTGTACAGATCGCATCAAATATTCCCCCTTTAGCTTACTTTTTGTTGCTTTGCTTGACGTAAACGTAATTTATAAATACCGAGCACAATAGCTGCAACAACAAGTCCTTCTCCTACTGGTAAAAAAACCGCAAAAAAAGTTAAAACAGTGCAACCAGCTGCTAATACTATATAAATTATGACATTTTTTAATATGGATAGCTTTCTAGCAAACCCTAAATTATACACGATAGCACTTAATATGATCATTGTAACGTAAAGAAGCCACATACCTACTTCAGGATTCCCATCAACATTGCATAACTTTGCAAAAAATGACATTCTCTCTGCCACTATACTTCCCCCCTTTATCTAGCGCGAACGGACAATACGTCCTCCATCTCAACACACAAAAGAATCAAAGAAGACAGATGGAAGATAACTACTCATAAGAACCCGATTCATTCCACTCACCATCAATGCCTATTTATGGAAGTTTCACTTAATATGTCGCCTACTATAAGAGTACCTTGCAAAAAAAGTGCTGTCTAGATAAAAGATTAAATTTTCGAAAAAATATAATTTCAAAAAAAGCTACCTTTTTATAAAAAGGCAGCTACACATTCTTTTATGCTTCTACAGATTTCTTTTTCTTAGCAGATCTTTCGCGCTCACTCTTATCAAGAATCTTTTTACGAAGACGGATTGATTCTGGTGTTACCTCACAGAATTCATCTTCGTTTAAGTATTCTAGTGATTCTTCTAATGTCATAAGACGTGGTTTTTTCATTGTTGCCGTTTGATCTTTCGTTGCAGAACGAATGTTCGTTTGTTGTTTCATTCTTACAACGTTAACTGTTAAATCGTTCTCACGTGTATGTTCTCCAACAATCATACCTGCATACACTTCTGTACCTGGTTCTACGAAAATAACACCACGGTCTTCTACTTGACTAATACCGTATTGTGTTGCTTTTCCTGTTTCTAATGATACAAGAACACCTTGACGACGTCCGCCAACTTGGCCAGCGTGTGCTGGTTGATAGCTATCAAATGTATGGTTTAAGATACCATATCCACGTGTTAATGTTAAGAATTCTGTTGTATAACCGATTAAGCCACGTGCTGGAACCATAAACGTAAGACGGACTTGACCGTTTCCGTTATTTACCATATCAAGCATTTCACCTTTACGTGCGCCCATTGATTCCATAATAGAACCTGTATACTCTTCTGGTACGTCAATTTGTACACGTTCTACTGGCTCACATCTTACGCCGTCGATATCTTTAATAATTACTTCTGGTTTAGATACTTGTAATTCATATCCTTCACGGCGCATATTTTCGATTAAGATAGATAAATGTAATTCTCCACGTCCAGATACAATCCAAGCATCAGGAGATTCTGTATTATCTACACGTAAACTAACATCTGTTTGTAACTGGGAACGAAGACGTTCTTCAATTTTACGAGATGTAATATATTTTCCTTCACGACCTGCAAATGGGCTGTTATTTACTAGGAATGTCATTTGTAGTGTTGGCTCATCGATACGTAATAATGGAAGTGCATCTTGATGTTCAACTGGACATACAGTTTCACCAACGTTAATGTCTTCCATACCAGAAACAGCAACTAAGTCTCCAGCTTTTGCTTCTTCGATTTCTTGACGTTTTAATCCCATATACCCAAATAATTTTGTTACACGGAATTGTTTTACACTACCGTCAACTTTCATTAAAGCAACTTGTTGTCCTACTTTCATTGTACCGCGGAATATACGTCCAACTCCAATACGACCAACATAATCATTATAGTCAAGAAGCGCTACTTGGAATTGAAGTGGCTCTTCACTATTATCGATTGGCGCTGGAATATGGTCAACGATTGTATCGAATAATGATTTCATATTTTCTTCTTGGTTTGCTGGATTTGAGTCCAAGCTTGCAGTTCCGTTCATTGCTGATGCAAATACAACAGGGAACTCTAATTGATCTTCGTTTGCACCAAGTTCAATGAATAAGTCGATTACTTCGTCAACTACTTCATCTGGGCGAGCAAAGTCACGGTCAATTTTGTTTACAACAACGATTGGAGTTAATTTTTGCTCTAACGCTTTCTTTAAAACGAATCGTGTTTGTGGCATACAGCCTTCATATGCATCAACAACAAGTAAAACACCGTCAACCATTTTCATGATACGCTCTACTTCACCACCGAAGTCAGCGTGTCCTGGTGTATCTAAAATGTTAATTCTTTTATCTTCATAATGAATCGCTGTATTTTTCGCTAAAATCGTAATACCGCGTTCTCTTTCTAAATCATTTGAATCCATTGCACGTTCTTCTACGTGCTCATTTGCACGGAACGTCCCCGCTTGACGTAATAATTGGTCAACAAGTGTTGTTTTACCATGGTCAACGTGGGCGATAATTGCTATATTACGTAAATCTTGTCGTTTTTTCAACATTTCCAACTCCTAGTGTCTTTTTAATCCTTCTCTATTATAAGAGTGAAGGGGATACATGGCAATCAAAATAAAATCTAGAATGAAAATATAGTTGTATTCTTACTTTTGTGAAAGTAAAATGAAATTGGAGGGTGAAGATATGGAACACATTCAATATCGCTTTTTACTGACAGCTATTATCGGTGTTATTTTCTTGATTGGTATCGGAATCATGATTGCCGAAAATAGTCCAATCGGTATTATTATTTGCATCATTGGTACATTTGTTACTATCGGATATGGATTTATGACAAAACGCAAAATGCGAAAATCACAGTAACATCAAAAAGTAAGAAGCGATTTTATCGGCCTCTTACTTTTTTGTTACTGTGATACATATTGTAATAATTCATCATATACTCCCGGCTTGGCAACCAATACGCTACTCTTTTCAACAATGGAAAGTGGGGTACCTGTAAATGTCGTTACTTTACCACCGACTTCTTCCACAATGATCATTCCCCCGCCAAAGTCCCAAGGAGACAATCTCGGCGTCACATAGGCGTCCAATCGTCCTGTTGCAACATATACCATCTCTAATGCTGCACAGCCATACGAGCGCGTTCCCCTTGCCGCCTTCACAAGCTGCATCATTTTCTCCATATTCAGAAGTGGATTATCTGTAAGCCACGTTGCATTTAAGGCAATGATCCCATGATTTACTGTACCTTCCTCTAGAATAGGAATTAATACTCCGTTACAAAAGGCCCCTTCTCCCTTTACAGCATGATAAAGTTCATCATGTACTGGATCATATATGAGGCCAACTTTTCCGATACCATTCTCATATATGCCAATTGAAATTGCAAAATTTCTTTTTTGATGCACAAAATTCATCGTACCATCAATTGGATCAATTAACCAAACAACCCCATTTGAAGAAGTAATGTCATCTCCGTACCCTTCTTCTCCTAAAATATAATGGTTTGGAAATGTTTCTTTAATTTTCCCAATAAAAAACTGTTCTATTTCTCGATCCATATTTGTTACTAGGTCAGCAGCATTTGACTTCGCCTCCACAATAAGCGCTTGCTGCATGGATGCCATCAATCGTTCACCAGCTTCTCGAATCCACTGTTTTGCATGTTTATCAATCTCTTTCCATACCTCTTGCATGTTTAAACACTCCGATCTGTACTGTTCACAGAAAAAACGAACCCTTTATAAGGTTCGCACCAACAAAAATTTTATACATATACTATTATTACGCTTCTAAACGGATCATTTCAAGTCTTAACACTTCTAATTTTTGCACACACTCTTCTTTCTTTAGATTATCATTTTCCATCATCGCATCATATAGCGTTGCTAATTCATAATCTAATTCTAATCTTAACACCGGAATTCTCTTTTCAGCATCTGTTCTCTTTAATGCATTAATCACCTGTCTCATTTTGTTTGCCTCCTCCCAATATTCGCCTGCCCTTGGACTAGAATTAACTCAATTTTCTGATTTTTTGTTTTATACTATATTATGTTGGATAAATCATCTATGCAACAAATTTATGTTTTTTTACTTAAATTTTTTTGAGCTCTTTTTTTATGAATAGTACAAGCTGTGCTAAAATGAAAACAAACTAGGAGTTGGAGGAACCGTCATGACATTACAAACATTTAAAGAAAATGACTTTGCAGTCTTCTCTGTCGATGGTCTTGAAGAACGAATGAACGCTATTAAAACGAATATCCATCCGAAATTAGATGCTCTAGGCGAGCGATTTTCTCATTTTTTATCCGAAAAAACTGGTGAATCTTTTTTCTACCATGTAGCGAAACATGCACGTCGTAAAGTCAATCCACCAAACGATACTTGGGTTGCTTTTTCAACAAATAAACGCGGATATAAAATGCTACCACATTTTCAAATTGGTCTATGGGGTACCCATGCTTTCATATACTTTGGTTTAATCTATGAGTGTCCACAAAAAGTGGAAGCGGCTCACGCCTTCTTAGAACATTTAAATGATTTAAAAACAAATATACCAAATGATTTCGTTTGGTCCATTGACCATACTAAATCGGTTGTGAAACCACATAATACGCTCGAAACAGACGATTTACAAAAAATGATTGAACGCTTAGCTACTGTCAAAAAAGCAGAGCTATTAGTTGGTATTCACGTTTCCCCAGAAGAGTTTGCAACACTTACCAATGAACAATTTATTGCAAAAATCGAGGCAACGATGCAATCACTCCTTCCTTTATATACAATTTGTAATCGATAGTATAAAACGGACAATATTTATATTGTCCGTTTTGGTTGTTTATCCATTATAGCACTTTGAATTTTATTTTTCAAAATTTTTTTACATTTTAACAATTGCTTTTTCTTCTACTTGTTTTGCCTTTTGAATCGCTCGATATATCGAATAGCCACTCACCTCTTGAAACTCTTTATCAATTTTCTTCTCTTCTGCTTTTGCTGGTACAATTTCTTTAAAACGACGGTATAGGCTCATCAGTTCTTCTCTCGCAATTCCTTTTTCATATACCTTTTCAATCGCTTCGTAAAATGTAACAATCGCGACCATTTCATCATTTGACCAATTATAATCAAGCGGATATTGATATTCCATGTTTACACCTCATTTATTTCCTGTTGTTTTATAGTTGCTCTACTTCATAAAGCGAGACTTTCATTCTCTATATTTGTAGCCACTTTGCATTATACACTATTTCTCTTTTTTTATGGAATTGCCTTCTTTATTAATAGCTACTCACGAGCAATAGAATGCCTCTATCTTCTTTCATTTTTTTAAGTAGTACAACTGTAAACTTACTATCAATTATATGTGGGATAAAAACCAATATTTTTTTCTATACATCTATAGTTATTGGTGATATAATGCTTTTGTTTTATAGCAAATAAAGTGAAACTTCCATTTCCTAAGTTTTCCACATAGATGGTGAGTAGAACGAATCAAGTTCTTATAGATGGTTATATATAATGGGAGATAACTTTCTTGTTGAACAAGATAAACATAAAACAAACACTATAAATATCACGAAAAGAAGGGGTGTATAGATTGTCCCAATACAAAACACCATTGTTTACTGCTTTAGTAGAGCACAGCAAGCGAAATCCAATTCAGTTCCATATTCCAGGTCACAAGAAAGGGCAAGGCATGGATCCTGCATTTCGCGAATTTATTGGGCATAACGCATTATCAATTGATTTAATTAATATTGCACCGCTCGATGATTTGCATCATCCAAAAGGTATGATTAAAGAAGCTCAAGATTTAGCTGCAGCCGCATTCGGTGCAGATCATACCTTCTTCTCCATACAAGGAACCAGCGGTGCAATTATGACAATGGTGATGAGTGTTTGTGGTCCTGGCGATAAAATCCTCGTACCACGTAACGTTCATAAATCTGTTATGTCAGCTATTATTTTTTCAGGTGCAAAACCGATTTTTATTCATCCTGAAATTGATCCGAAACTCGGCATTTCACATGGGATTACAATTCAATCAGTAAAAAAAGCACTTGAAGAACATTCAGATGCAAAAGGGTTGCTTGTTATCAATCCAACCTACTTTGGATTTGCTGCAGACCTGCAACAAATTGTAGAATTAGCTCATTCCTACGATATACCGGTATTAGTAGATGAAGCTCACGGTGTTCATATTCATTTTCATGATGAATTACCGATGTCAGCTATGCAAGCTGGTGCAGATATGGCAGCAACAAGCGTTCACAAATTAGGCGGCTCATTAACACAAAGTTCTATTTTAAATGTTAAAGAAGGTCTTGTGAATGTAAAACATGTACAATCCATTATTAGCATGCTTACAACCACATCAACTTCTTATATTTTGTTAGCTTCTCTAGACGTTGCAAGAAAACGCCTTGCGACTGAAGGGAAAAATTTAATTACACAAACAATTCAGCTAGCAGAGCATGTCCGAAGCGCTGTAAACAATATTGAACATCTTTACTGTCCTGGCAAAGAGATGCTAGGTACAGATGCAACTTTTAGCTATGACCCAACAAAACTAATTGTATCTGTAAAAGATTTAGGCATTACAGGCCATGAGGCAGAGTTATGGTTAAGGGAGCATTACAATATCGAAGTAGAGCTTTCAGACTTATATAACATTCTATGTCTCGTTACATTAGGGGATACAGAGAATGAAACTAATGTGCTCATCCATGCTTTAGAAGAGCTAGCAACTGCATTTAAACATAGAGCAGACAAAGGCGTTCAAGTACAAGTTGAAATTCCAGAAATCCCTGTACTTGCTCTCTCTCCTCGAGATGCCTTTTATTCAGAAACAGAAGTCATTCCGTTTGAAGAGGCTGCCGGTCGTGTTATAGCTGATTTTGTTATGATTTATCCGCCAGGTATTCCAATCTTCACCCCTGGTGAAATTATTACGCAAGAAAACTTAGACTACATTCATAAAAACTTAGACGCTGGACTACCGGTACAAGGTCCTGAAGATATGACATTACAAACATTACGCGTCATTAAAGAATATAAGCCTATCAGTTGATGGGCTTTTTTTTTCACCCTTTTTTCTTTTATTCATACGATACTAAAGAATGTAACGTATAGGTGGGGATACAATTATGATTGTGATTGGTCGCTCTATTGTACATCCTTATATCACGAGTGAAAATGAACCATTTTTTGCTGAAAAGCAACAAATTTTAGCCATAATGACCGGAAATCAAGAAGTATATTCATTTCGAACAGCTGATGAACTCAGTTTTGATATTAATCTACGAATCAACATTATTACATCCGCTTTAGAACTTTTTCAGAGTGGATTCCAGTTTCGTACATTCCAAGAATCATATTGCAATCCTGAGTTTTGGGAGCGTACACCACTCGGAGGTTTTCAACTTCGTTCAAATCTAGCACCATCTGTTGCCATACGAGATATTTTTAAAAATGGGAAAAAGTATGGAACGGAATGTGCAACAGCAATGATCATTATTTTTTATAAAGCCCTTTTAGGGCTGTATAACGAAGAAACATTTAATCACTTATTCGCAAACCTTCTACTATATACATGGGATTATGACAAAGATTTAAAGCTTATAACGAAAACAGGTGGAGATATCGTTCCTGGCGACCTTGTCTACTTTAAAAATCCACAAGTAAAACCATCAGCGATTGAATGGCAAGGAGAGAATGCCATTTATTTAGGAAATTTCTTTTTTTACGGGCACGGTGTAGGAGTAAAAACAGAAGATCAAATCATTTACTTATTAAACGAACGGAGAATCCCGTACGCCTTCATATCAGCATACTTAACAGATTTTATTACACGTATAGATAGTCGCTTCATGAGCCAATATACTTCCCCTAACAAGCTACAAACAAAGCTGAGCTTTACTCCCATTCGAGATGATGCAATTGTTGCAACAATCGGTCATACAACTAGTATCTATTAAAAAAACGCCTGCAACTGCAGGCGTTTTTTTTATATTATTAGGCTTTAGTATGCTCCTTATGATCACATTCGCAATGAGATCCACATTTCCCGTAAAGTACTGTTGTTTTTTCATCTTCAAAGTGTGCGATTGTACCTTCACAAACTTGACATACGATAGTTCCCATCTTAAAATTCCCCCTAAGTTTATGGTCCCAAAAACTTTTATACTTACAAGCGTCCTTTATAATTACTGGGCTTTAGTATGCTCCTTGTGATCACATCCGCAAGATCCACATTTTCCGTAAAGTACTGTTACTTTTTCATCCTCAAAGTGTGCGATTGTGTCTTCACAAACTTGACATACGATAGTTCCCATCTTAAAATTCCCCCTAAGTTTATAATCCCAAAAACTTTTTGTAACCGCTTTAACTTTTTTGTAACCGCTTTAACCTTCTGTCTTCATTTTAATATGTTATACTTTTTTCGTCAATAGTTTTTTAGTATGTCACATTAATTTATTTTCATTTTAATTAGTATGGGATAATGGAATAAAAAAAACAGTCATATCTTATATGTACGACTGCTTTCTATCTTTTATTCTTCATATTCGGCATGCAAAGAAGTAGGTGGCACTAAAAACTTAAAAAATTGCGCGAGATCATCCGCTTCTTCCTCTGATTGTAATTTAAAGACCTCTTGCAGATGTTGAACATTATCTACATCATCCTGTCCAAGGAGAGTCGCTCGGCCTGTTTGCATGCAAACAACAAGCGGTTTTCCAAAAAACATATTTGTATAAATCACCCCGAAATCATAACGGTTTTCATTTGTCATAAATCCAAGGAAACGAACTTTTACGTTTTCATGTTCATCATACAGTTTTTCAAACATTTACTTCCTCCTTTCTTCTTCTGAAAGTCGTCCTTTGTATATATTAAACAAAAAAAAGAAATATCCCTTTTAAATTGTCAAAAAATTTACAACAATGCTAAAATAATAATATATATTACGTCAGGGGGAGAACGATTATGCAAGATGCATTTATTAAACTTGTACCTAAATCTAAACAACAATCTGTCTCATTAGAAGATGTGAAACAACTTTTTCATTACTATAAAACAATTACGTCTCAAACAGGTGTACAAGTAAACTTTTCCTACACTAACGCTGCCTTTCCATATGAAATACTTGATACGTCAGACACTACACTTCAACTAAAATCTAATCATGATCGATATGATTCTATTTATGTGGGCGTTGGAACAGAAAATGAGCAAACATTCGTTCAAATTTCGTTGCCTTCTACTGCAACATTTGGAGATAAAGGAAAAGCAAATGAGTTTTGTCGTTTTTTAGCAAAGAAATTAGAGGGGGAATTACGATTATTTAATGGAAGAACGATGTATTTTTACAAACGTTAATTCGTCAAAAAAGAAACGAAATTACGAAAAATAATATACTGTGTGTAAGTGTGAGAAACAATGCCTTTTTTCTTGAATACAGTACAACACACGCAATCACATATGCTAAATAAAAAAACACAAAAAAGAGCATCACTTTATAATGGAATTTATCACCGTTCGATAAAGATAATACAATTGAAAATCCACTCCATAAAAGGAAATGATAAAATATAACATGTATTATTTTCATGAAACCTTCTCCTTTGACATGCTCTATATTATTACAATATATGGGGTTTAAATGAAATCATTACATAATATAAAAAGATGCCCCGCTATTCTCAAGATGAATCTAGTGGACGTTTTTTTATATGAAACATTCGCTTACAATATAACAAAGAAAACCGTCTCTTAGTATATAAGAGACGGTTTTCTTTTTACTTAGCTTTATTATTTTACAATGTGAATTGGCATTCCAAGAGCAACTTCTGCTGCTTCCATTGTGATTTCACCTAATGTTGGGTGAGCGTGGATTGTTTGAGCGATATCTTCAGCTGTCATTCCAGCTTCGATAGCTAAACCAATCTCAGAGATAATATCAGAAGCACCTGCACCTGCAACTTGTGCACCTACAAGAAGACCATCTTCTTTACGAGTTACAAGTTGTACGAAACCGTCTGTGCTATTTAAAGATAATGCACGACCGTTAGCAGCGAATGGGAATTTAGAAACTGCTACTTCCATTCCAGCTTCTTGTGCTTGTTTCTTTGTATAACCAACAGATGCTAATTCTGGGTCAGTGAAGCATACAGCTGGAATTCCGATGTAATCGATTGCTGATGCATGACCGCTAATTGCTTCAACAGCTACTTTACCTTCGTAAGAAGCTTTGTGAGCTAATGGTGGTCCAGGAACAATATCACCGATTGCGTAGATGTTTGGTACGTTTGTACGGCATTGCTCATCGATTTCGATGATGCCACGGTCAGTCATTTTAACAC
The DNA here is from genome assembly GCF_030348195.1 of Bacillus sp. DX4.1. Lineage (NCBI taxonomy): Bacteria > Bacillati > Bacillota > Bacilli > Caryophanales > Bacillaceae > Bacillus > Bacillus sp. DX4.1. Next base: position 3,533,897 of record NZ_JAUCFT010000008.1, read on the forward strand.
CAACTTGCTCAAGACCGATTTCTTGAGTATTTGGACGACGACCTACAGTTACTAATACATAATCAGCTTCAACAGTTTGTACTTCGCCTTTTACTTCGAAGCTAACTGTTACGCCGTTTTCAGTTTCTTCAACGCCTTTAGCCATAGCTTTTGTATGGATTTTAACGTTTCCTTTTTTCTGAAGGGCACGTTTTACAACTGTGCTCATTGCTTTTTCAAAACCAGCTAAGATTTCGTCGCCAGCTTCTACTACAGTTACTTCTGTACCGAAGTTAGCGTATGCAGTTCCTAATTCCATACCGATGTAGCCGCCGCCGATTACAACAAGTTTTTTAGGAATTTCAGGTAAGCTTAAAGCACCAGTAGAGTTGATAACGCGTTTAGAATATTTGAATCCAGGAATTTCGATTGGTGTAGAACCAGTTGCAAGAACAGCATTTTTAAACGTATATGTTTGTGCTGCATCTTCAGTCATTACACGTAATGTGTTTGCATCTACGAAGTAAGCTTCGCCGCGAATGATTTCAACTTTGTTACCTTTAAGAAGGCCTTCCACACCGCCAGTTAATTTCTTAACTACGCCGTTTTTCCATTCTTGAACTTTTGTAAAGTCAACTGTTACGTTCTCTGCAGTAATACCCATGTCATCAGAATGTTTTGCATTTTCATAACGATGACCTGCATTGATTAATGCTTTAGAAGGAATACACCCTACGTTTAAGCATACGCCACCAAGGTTAGCTTTTTCAATAATCGCTACCTTTTGACCTAATTGTGCTGCGCGAATTGCTGCAACATATCCACCAGGACCTGCACCAACAACGACTGTATCTAATTCAATTGGGAAATCTCCTACTACCATTGTTATTACGCCTCCATTACTAATAATTGTGGGTCGTTTAATAAACGTTTAATTTGGTTTAATGCTTTTTGAGCAGTTGCACCGTCGATTAAACGATGGTCAAAGCTTAGAGATAATGCTAATACTGGAGCTGCAACGATTTCACCGTTTTTCACAACTGGTTTCTCAGCAATACGACCGATACCAAGGATTGCTACTTCTGGGTGGTTGATAACTGGAGTGAACCATTGTCCACCTGCAGAACCAATGTTTGTAATTGTGCAAGAAGCACCCTTCATTTCTGCTGGAGCTAAACGACCGTCACGAGCTTTTCCAGCAAGTTCATTGATTTCGTTAGAGATAGTGAAGATAGATTTACGATCTGTATCTTTTACAACTGGTACTAAAAGACCTTTGTCTGTATCAGCTGCAATACCGATGTTGAAGTAATGCTTGTGAACGATCTCTTGAGATGCATCATCTAAAGCAGTGTTCAACATTGGGAATTCACGTAATGCAGATGTTAAAGCTTTTACAACGTATGGAAGGTAAGTTAATTTAATACCTTTGTCAGCTGCAACTGCTTTGAACTTTTTACGATGAGCAACAAGTTCTGTTACATCTACTTCATCCATTAATGTTACGTGAGGAGCTGTATGTTTAGAGTTAACCATTGCTTTTGCAATTGCTTTACGGATACCACTCATTTTCTCACGAGTTTCTGGATATTCACCAGCTGGGATTGGTTGTGCTTTTGGAGCTTCTTCTTTTGCTGCTGCTGGAGCTGCTGCTACTGGAGCTTCCGTTTGTGTCACTGCTGCTTGTCCACCATTTGCAAATGCATCGATATCAGCTTTTACAACGCGACCGTTTTTACCAGTACCAGCTACTCTGTGAATATCTACGCCTTTTTCACGGGCATATTTACGAACAGATGGCATAGCAATTACGCGCTCGTTAACTACTTCTTCAGCTGCTGCTGGAGTAGCTGCCGCTGCTGGAGCTTCTTCTTTTGCTTCTTCAGCTTTTGGAGCTTCGTCGTGATCGTCACCTTTAAATTTAAGGTTTTCGTATCCAGGAGCGTCAAGTTTAATAAGAACATCTCCTACTACTGCAACAGTGCCTTCTTCTACAAGTACTTCAAGTACTTTACCTTTAACTGGAGAAGGAATTTCTACTACTGCTTTATCATTTTGTACTTCAAGAAGTACATCATCTTCGTTTACTTCATCGCCTGGTTTAATAAACCATTTTACGATTTCACCCTCGTGGATACCTTCGCCGATATCTGGTAATTTAAATTCAAATGCCACGGATTTCGTCCCCCTGTGCAATTTATGCATTATTATTGAACATTGCAAAAGAAATCAACATGTGCTGATTTCTTTTGCACATGAAACTAAAATTAGAAGTTCATTACTTTGTTAACAGCTTCAACAATATCCTTATGGTTTGGTAACCATACGCCCTCAGCTTGAGAGAATGGGAATACTGTATCAGCAGCTGCAACACGTACAACTGGTGCTTCTAAGTTTAAGATTGCGCGGTCGTTAATTTCCGCTACAACGTTAGCTGCAATACCAGCTTGCTTTTGAGCTTCTTGAACTACAACTACACGACCTGTTTTTTCAACAGAAGCAATGATTGTTTCGATATCTAATGGTTGAACTGTACGTAAGTCAACAACCTCTAAAGAGATACCTTCTTTTTCAAGTTCTTCAGCAGCTTTTAATGCCGCATGTACCATCGCACCGTATGCGATAACAGATACATCTGTACCTTCACGTTTCACATCAGCTTTACCTAAGTCAACTGTGTAGTCGCCTTCTGGTACTTCTTGACGGAAAGAACGGTACAATTTCATGTGCTCTAGGTAAATAACTGGATCGTTGTCACGAATCGCAGAGATTAAAAGACCTTTTGCATCATATGGAGTAGATGGGATAACAACTTTTAAACCAGGTTGTTGTGCCACTAATCCCTCTAAACTATCAGCATGTAATTCTGGAGTATGAACGCCACCACCGAATGGAGAACGAACTGTAATTGGAGCAGTCCAACGTCCACCAGAACGGTAACGTAAACGAGCCATTTGACCAGAAATTGAATCCATTACTTCATATACGAAACCGAAGAATTGGATTTCTGGAACTGGACGGTAACCTTCAAGTGCAAGTCCAACTGCAAGTCCGCCGATACCAGACTCTGCAAGTGGAGTATCCATTACACGGCCTTCACCAAATTCAGCTTGTAGACCTTCAGTAGCACGGAATACACCACCGTTTACACCAACGTCTTCACCAAACACAAGTACGTTAGGGTCATTTTTCATTTCAACGCGTAAAGCATCAGTGATTGCTTGAATCATTGTCATTTGAGCCATGGCTTACTTCGACTCCTTTTCTTTGTAAATTTCATATTGTTCTTGTAAGTTGAAAGGCATTTTTTCGTACATGATTTCCATTAAATCAGTTACTTTTTGTTTTGGAGCTTGGTCAGCTTTAGCAATCGCTTGTTTGATATCTTCTTTTGCTTCTTCGATTACTTTTTCTTCTGTTTCTTGAGACCATAAGCCTTTGTTTTCTAAGAACGTACGGAAACGTACGATTGGATCTTTTTGTTCCCATTCGTTTTCGATATCTTTTGTACGGTAACGAGTTGGATCATCGCCAGCCATTGTATGTGGACCGTAACGGAATGTTAAAGTCTCAATTAAAGTAGGACCTTCACCGTTTACTGCGCGCTCACGAGCAAAAGCAGTTGCTGCATATACAGCTAATGGATCCATACCGTCTACTTGAATACCGTAGATACCTGCTGCAACTGCTTTTTGTGCTACAGTTTTTGCTGCAGATTGTTTTTCTACTGGAGTAGAGATTGCATAACGGTTGTTTTGAACAACGAAGATTGCTGGAGCTTTGAATGCACCCGCAAAGTTCATTCCTTCGTAGAAGTCACCTTGAGAAGCGCCACCGTCACCAGTGTAAGTAATTGCAACAGATTTTTTACCACGTAGTTTCATACCTAACGCAACACCAGCAGTTTGGATGATTTGCGCACCGATAATGATTTGTGGAGCAAGTGCATTTACATTTTCAGGCATTTGGTTACCCATGAAGTGTCCACGAGAGAATAAGAATGCTTGGTATAATGGTAAACCATGCCATACTAATTGTGGAACATCACGATATCCTGGTAAGATGAAGTCTTCTGCTTCAAGTGCGAAATGACTCGCTAATTGAGAAGCCTCTTGTCCAGCTGTTGGTGCGTAGAAACCTAAACGTCCTTGACGGTTTAAAGAAATAGAACGTTGATCTAGTACGCGAGTATACACCATACGGCGCATTAATTCTTTTAATTGATCATCAGTTAATTCAGGCATTGCTGCTTCATTCACAACTTCGCCTTTTTCATTTAAAATTTGTAATGTTTCAAACTGAGCTGCGATAGCTTTCATTTGCTCATCAACATTAAATAGGGTCTTTTTTGTTTTAGTACCCATTCCGTTCACCTCTTCCTCTCTTGAACCATATTCTGAAACGCTTTCACTAGCACTTGGCTAGAAAAAAAACGTAACGATGTAAACCGACGAGGATGCTTGTCGGTTGAGAATAATTTTGTGTACCTAACAATCTGTACTAATGCTTTTTCAAAAACATATTAATACAATCTTGATCACGTTTTTTAGTTTACAACTATTCTAATCACGATGTCAATTACTTTGGTTACGATTTTTTTATGAATATCACTGAGGTTTCCGCTACAAGTACGTGTTTTTATTTTCACATCTGTATTAGTAGGCAATAACCTCCTGTTATATTATTCCCTATTCATCCATATTTTGATCGTAGAATAATATGTAAACGGTTTAATTCTTTTTAGTTTTTCTCTCTTTATTATAAAAATATGCAACCACTTCTTCCTTTCTAGGCAAATGTCTACACATTTCTAATTGCCCTCCATACATTATAGTAACCGCAATTGTTAGCGGGAAATGATAAAGGAGGTCATCTCATGTACGGATACACGTGTTGTTATCCAACAACTTACCCATGTCCTACGTATGGCTATGGTGGCTATGGTGGTTCTTGCGGTGGAGGGTCTGGACGCGGCTTTGCCTTAATCGTTGTGTTGTTTATCCTTTTAATTATCGTTGGCGCTGCCTGCATTCGTTAACGTAAAACAAAACAACTATAAAAAGAAATAGGCGGCTTTGCCGTCTTTTCTTTTTCAATTCTTGAGAATTAGTAACTTTTTTATACTACATATGAAATAATTGAAAAAGAAAGAATAAAGTGGAACTTTGATCAGTGGGGTTTTCTTTCCCCCACTGATCATTAACCCGCACGAATCGGGCCTTTACGGGCAGTTTATCCCCCACCTAACTTCTTTGCTTCTTGCAAAACTTCGAGGTGGTGGTATTACCGTCCGCGAATAGCGGGATAAACCTGAAACAGGTCAACTATTCCGCATGAATAGACCGTTCACTTTATCATGACTTTTTTCATGTCCTTTGGTAGACTAAAGAGGAAAGGAGAGATTGCATATGCTTACAATGGATAATGTAATTCGTGAAGGAAATCCCATTTTACGAGCAGTGGCAGAAGAAGTACCTCTGCCAGCAAGCGAAGAAGATGTACATACACTACGAGAAATGATTGAATTTGTAATCAACAGTCAAAACCCTGAAATGGTTGAAAAATATAACTTACGTCCAGGAATTGGGATAGCTGCACCACAAATCGGCATTTCAAAAAAGATGATTGCTGTTCATGTTACAGATTCAAATGAAACATTATATAGCTACGCTTTATTCAACCCTAGAATCGTGAGTCACTCTGTTGAACGTACGTACTTATCAGGTGGCGAAGGCTGTCTATCCGTAGATCGTGAAGTGCCTGGCTATGTTCCCCGCTATACACGAATTACAGTTAAAGCGACAACCGTCGATGGTGAAGAAATAAAATTACGTTTAAAAGGGTTACCAGCAATTGTATTTCAACATGAAATCGATCATTTAAACGGCGTTATGTTCTATGATCATATTAATAAAGAAAACCCATTAGCAACTCCAGATGGTGCAAATCCACTCGAAAGATAAAAACTCCCACTTTAAGGTCTTACCGTCCATTAAAGTGGAATAAAAAAGGTAGAAGCTCCTGCTTCTACCTTTTTTATAACTAATAACAGAATAATCCATTTCACCCTGTGTGAAATGGTTTCCACATCACTTTTATAATAAACGGGCCCACTGTAAGCCGTGAAGAATACCATCCTCATCAACATTTTTCGTGACATAATTAGCAAGCTTTTTCAATTCAGAATGCCCATTCCCCATTACGATGCCTGTTCCTACTGCTTCAATCATCTCTAAATCATTTAGACCATCTCCGAAAGCATATACTTGCTCACGCTTGAAACCTAATTTTTCAATGAATTTTTCAATTCCTTTTGCTTTGGAACCACCATTTGGGATAATATCCATTGAATACGCATGCCAGCGTATAAAATGAAAGTCTTGATAATCATGAATAAACTTCTCTTCCTCACCAGCTTGACAGAAAAGAAGCGTTTGATAAATATCCCGATTTTCATAAAATTTCGGTTCATATACTGGGTGTTCAAATTGCAGACTTCCGAAGCTTTCTTTTACATAATCATGATATTCTACTGTCGCTTTCATATCCTCATGATCTAAGTAAACAAGAGGATACCCCTCTTGTTTCGCGAACGTCGTAAACGTACGTAACGTATCAGGGTGTAATGGATTTTTATATACAACCTCATCTTCAAATACAACATATTGTCCATTGAAACTTACATAGTTATGAATATTTAGTTCCTTGCGAATATCTTCAAACATAAAAGGTGCACGGCCTGTCGCAATTGCTACATGCACTCCTTTTTCTTGCAATGCACATACCGCTTCTTTTGTAGATTGCGGGATTTTTTTGTCATGATCTAGTAATGTTCCATCAATATCAAAAAAGACGATTTTATCATTCATTTGCAAAATCCTTTCTAACACTTCTATGTATCTATCTGGATTATTTCTTTTCAAACACTAAAAAAAAGTATAACATATAAAACATCTGTGAAGAAAGCGTTCACTTTCTGACCTTATTTATGAAATATGCATATACTATCAAAAGAATGCTGGTATCGGTTCGAATGAATTTTCTTTTCTAATATATCTCATACTATAACCATAAGCAGGAGCTTACTTCCTGTTTGAGCGGACTAAATAGTACACACGATATCACCTTACAAAAGCGAATGAAATGTATCGAGCCCAACTGGACAGCAAGCCTCTATTTATCTTCCATGATTTTTCAAAGCATGAATGATGAAGGGTTACAACCCGTTAGAGCGGGATAAATATGCATGTTTGAAGTAAGGAAAGGAAGGAGCAATCATGCTGAAGAAGCTGCAGAAAAAGTTAAAACGATATTTAAACGAGTTAGTTCGTAAAAAGACAATCGCTTAAATCGTGCCCATTTTGGGCTTTTTCTTCATTCTCATCGAAAAAACATGAAAATCATCACTGTTTGCTTTATAATAGGTAACAGATAATGCAAAACATAGAAAAAGAGAGGTTTTTCCAATGATTTTTAAAGTATTTTATCAACAAAAACTGACTGAAGTTCCTGTACGTGAAAATACAAAGGTACTATATTTAGAAGCTGAATCCGAAAAAGACGTTCGTACAAAATTACAAAAGTTCGCATATAATATCGAGTTTGTCCAATCTGTTACTGGCGCTCATCTTGAATACGAAAAGCAAAATGCTGATTTAACATTAACGGAGATTGTATAATTTATGAAATTCCTAAAAAATGATCAAGCGGCTGTTTTCGCCCTTGGCGGACTGGGTGAAATCGGCAAAAATACATACGCTGTTCAATTTCAAGATGAAATTATTATAATTGATGCTGGAATTAAGTTTCCAGAAGACGAACTTCTAGGGATTGACTATGTTATCCCTGATTACACTTATTTTGTACGAAACGAAGATAAAATTAAAGGTCTATTCATTACACATGGTCACGAAGACCATATTGGTGGTATCCCTTATTTATTACGTCAAGTGAACATCCCGATTTACGGTGGGAAATTAGCAATTGGCTTACTTAAAAACAAATTAGAAGAACACGGATTACTTCGTAAAGCGAAGCTTTACGAAATTCAAGAAAACGATGTAATTAAATTCAAAAAGACATCTGTTTCATTCTTCCGTACAACGCACAGTATTCCAGATTCGTACGGTGTTGTCGTAAAAACACCGCAAGGACAAATCGTTCATACGGGTGACTTTAAGTTTGACTTTACACCAGTTGGCGAACCAGCAGACTTAACGAAAATGGCGGAAATCGGTAAAGCCGGTGTTCTTTGTCTACTCTCTGATAGTACAAATAGTGAAGTGCCAAACTTTACTATGTCTGAACGACGCGTTGGCGAAAGCATTCAAGATATTTTCCGCAAAGTTGAAGGTCGTATCATCTTCGCAACATTTGCGTCAAATATTCATCGTTTGCAACAAGTTGTAGAAGCAGCTGTAGAAAATAATCGTAAAGTTGCCGTATTCGGTCGAAGCATGGAATCAGCAATTGAGATTGGTCAAAACCTTGGTTATATTCGTTGTCCAAAAGATACATTTGTGGAAGCGTCTCAACTGAATCGTATACCAGCAAATAAAATTGTTATTTTATGTACAGGCAGTCAAGGTGAACCAATGGCAGCACTTTCTCGCATCGCTAACGGTACACATCGCCAAATTCAAATCATTCCTGGTGATACAGTTGTATTCTCTTCTTCACCAATTCCAGGAAATACAGTCAGCGTAAGCCGCACAATTAATATGTTGTATCGTGCTGGTGCTGATGTCATCCATGGTAAGCTTTCAAATATTCATACAAGTGGACACGGTGGACAAGAAGAGCAGAAATTAATGCTACGTCTTATTAAACCGAAATACTTCATGCCAATTCACGGTGAATATCGTATGCAACGCATGCATTTAAAGCTAGCAAATGATTGTGGCATTCCTGAAGAAAATTGTTTCATTATGGACAATGGTGATGTTCTTGCCCTACGCGAAGATGAAGCAAATATCGCTGGAAAAATCCCATCTGGTTCTGTTTATATTGACGGAAATGGTATCGGTGATATTGGCAATATCGTATTACGCGATCGTCGTATTCTTTCGGAAGAAGGACTCGTTATCGTGGTTGTGAGCATTGACATGAAAGAGTTTACGGTTGCAGCTGGACCTGACATTATCTCTCGTGGATTCGTTTATATGCGTGAGAGCAGCGATTTAATTAACGATGCACAATCATTAATTACAACTCATCTAGAAAAAGTAATGGAGCGAAAAACAACACAATGGTCTGAAATTAAAAATGAAATTACAGATACATTGGCACCATTCTTATACGAAAAAACGAAACGTCGTCCAATGATTTTACCAATCATTATGGAAATATAAGAAAAAGGACAATGCTCATGATGTTGAGCATTGTCCTTTTCTATATTGGGCTTCTTTATCCCGCTATTTGCGGGCAGTAATACCCCCACCTCAAAGTTCGACAAGAAGCAAAGAAGTTAGGTACTGCCCGTAAAAGCCCGATTGGTGAGGGCTAATAATCAGCGGAGGATGAAGTCCCACTGATTAAAGTTTTACTTTATCTCAAGAAGTGTTTAAAACGATTCACTTCATCATCATGACCAATTACAATTAAAATATCTCCAGATTGAATATTTTCTGTAGCACGAGGAGAAACAATTACTTCCTTTCCTCGTTTAATCGCTACAATGTTTAATCCAAACTTCGCACGAATATCTAATTCAATTAAAGAATGTCCATCAATCTTTTTATTTGCAATAATCTCCACAATACTATGTTCATCTGAAAGTTCTAAGTAATCTAACACGTTACTTGAAGCAATGTTATTTGCAATTCGTTTGCCCATATCCCTCTCAGGATGAACAATATGATCCGCTCCTATTTTAGTTAACACTTTTTCATGATAATCATTTTGAGCTTTGACAGTAATATTTTTCACACCAAGTTCTTTTAAAATCAATGTCGTTAAAATACTCGCATTCAAATTATCACCAATTGCAACTACAACATGATCAAAGTTTCGAATTCCAAGACTTTTTAAAACCATTTCATCAGTTGAATCTGCAATGACTGCGTGAGAAGCGATATTCGCAAATTCATTGATTTTATCTTCATCAAGATCAATTGCCATTACTTCCATACCTAATTGAGCCAATTCACGACAAATACTACCTCCAAAACGCCCAAGGCCGATGACAGCAAATTCTTTTTCTTTCTCACTCACATGAATTCCTCCAATAACATCAAGTCCTATTTACTATCATTGTAGCATAGTTTATTCCGCTATTTGCGGACAATAATACCCCCACTAATCAAAGTTTCACTTTATATTCGCTACAAAGATTACCGATTCATACTTACTTTTGCTTTTGTATATAGAAATATTGTTGTAAATAAAAAGCAATGATACAAACAAGCATCCCAAAAATAAAGATGTTGCCGAACGAACTAAACGTTTGAAATACAAATAATAGTGTTTCTTGTCCAAAAAAGGCAAATAAGAGCTGTGTAAAAGCAAATAAGAGTGCCCATTTATAATGATGCTGATGAAATAAATAATGAGTTGCTCCCAAGAACGCACCAAAAGAAACTATAAAGATCCACCATGTTTCCAAAAAGCTTTTCCAACCCACAAAATTATATCCGTTTACAACAAGCGCAATAATTGCAATGACCAGCATTGTCGGAACACTCCAGAATAGCGCTTGATTCCGAAAAAATTTGACTCCGTTTGTATCACCTTTTTCGCTTGCACAATACGTTAAAAAGGTTGTACTGATATACAGAACAGAAAAAATCGTTAACACAATGATTAGCCAGAAATGAAGCTGAAAATACTCATGTTCTATATTTGTAACAATAGCTGCTAACATACATGGCATAAGCATCCCTGTCCAGCCGTCAATTTTTCGCTCATTCCAAAATACAGCATTTCCAATCCGAATACCTAATAGCATAAAAATAATCGTACCGATTACGAATAAAGTTGTCTTATTTCCAACTAAACTTGTGGAAAAAGCAATTAAACCAATAAATAAAAAAAGAACAAATCCATTCATAATTTCTAATACAGGGGATAAATAACCTTTCACCCACTTATATGTTTCTTCATACTCGTGTTTATTCGTTAGGCGATATGCATAAAAGCTTATCCCAAAATAAACCGCTGCAATAATAACATATGCATATAAAAAGAAACATAAAATTACACTACCAATTTGCACCTTATTCCCCACCCTTTTTCTATGTATCACATTGATTTTACACATTTTCTATATAAAAAGTAAACCAAAACGTATAGTGGAACTTACATTAGTGAGGTTATTTTCCTCATATGAATCGTTAATCTGACAAACAAGGCTACCTCTTAACTTTTTCCTTCCTCCCCTCTCAAAAAAGACGATTACAGCACAAAAAGTAAGAGTATCTTTCTCAAAATAAAAACCTCCTAACAAAGAGGAGGTTTTTAACGAACTCTATAAAAGCCCCACTTATACCCATTCACTTTAAAGCGGGATTTTTTTTACTTATTCATCTTCTTTTTTTGCTTCATCTAACACACGATTTACTCGTTTTGTTAGCATTTTCATGCCACTTCCACCTGCTTGGAAATGACGAAGCATACCATTTTTATCAAATACATAATATGCTGGTACATATTCATTTTCAAATGCATTTGTAATCGCATGCTGATTATCCACTAAAATAGACTGTATAATTCCGTGTTCTTTTGCGACTGCTTCTACTTGTTCTAGATCTAAATCTTCTTCTGAGCGTGGCATATGAACCGCTACAACATTTAATTGCTCTTTATATTCATCACGGAATTCATTAATACTTGGCATAGCCTCTTTACATAAGTGACAACTTACTGACCAAAAATGAATGAGTGTTGGCTTTTCACCAATTAGTGATTCTCGCACTACTTCTCCATTTAATATTGTTGTTGCACCGTCTAAAGAAGGCATTGGTTGACGTAATTTCATGATTTTCCCCCTTTACAGATGTAGAGAAAGGTCTAACAAAATATTGTTAGACCTCCTGTTGTTTACATTAAGATTAAACGTTTAAAGTTGCTTCACCTGGTTTCCAGTTTGCTGGACAAAGTCCACCAGTTTGAAGAGCTTGAAGAACACGGATTACTTCATCAACTTCACGTCCGATGTTGTTGTGATGTACAACTTGGTACATTAATTCGCCTTCTGGGCTAATGATGAATAAACCGCGAAGTGCGATACCCTCTTCTTCAAGTAATACGCCATAATCACGAGCTACTACATGGTTTGTATCAGCTGCTAATGGATACTTTAAATCACCTAAACCGTTTTTCGTACGGTCAGTATTAATCCAAGCTAAATGAGTGTGGATTGTATCAGTAGATACACCGATTACTTCTGCATCTAAATCTTCGAATTCATCGTAACGCTCAGAAAGTGCGATGATTTCTGTTGGACATACGAAAGTGAAGTCCATTGGATAGAAGAAAAGTACTGTCCACTTGTCTTGCTTCATAACTTCTTCAAGGCTTACTTTACCAAATTCTTTGTTTGGCATAACAGCGTCCATTTCAAAGCGTGGCGCTTGTTTTGCTACCATACGTTCTGCCATATGTATCAACCTCCGTAAATTTTTTTATCATATATTGTCTACTCTTGTATTATATAAGAGAAATCAGTTTTTAGTCAATGTTATTTGATAATTATTATAAAATAACTCACTATCAACTTTTTCCCCCATCTACCATTATAAAGTATTGTTCTAGAATTACAAAAAAAATGCATTGTAAACAATAATTTTTCCTATGGAAAAGAACAGGTATTATCCTCTGTTCCCTTTCCATTTTACATATTGATCTAAAAATGCGATTGTCTGTTCAATCGCTTCTTCGTTTGGTTGTAGTTTCGCATGATGTAAGCCATATTCAGAATCTACACCAAGCCAAAACATAAACCCTGGAATATCGCGAAGCATGTATCCAAAGTCTTCTCCTGTCATCGCCTCGGTACATGTAATCAAGTTCATATCTGTTTGCTCCGCCACAAATGACATAAATTCTCGCGTCAATGCTTCATGATTATATACTTGATGGTACATCGCTCCGTAATCAATACATGCTTCACATTGAAACGAAGCTTCAATCCCTTCAACAATCGCTTCAATACGACCTTTTACCCGTTTCATCGATTCAACTGATAATGTTCGAATCGTCCCTTCTAAGCGAGACTTCTCTGCAATAATATTTTGTACAGTTCCGCCTGTAATTTTACCAATTGTAATAACTGCACTATCCAGGGGGTTCACATTACGACTAACAACGGATTGAAGCTGTGTGACAAGGTGACTTGCAGCAACAATCATATCATTTGCTGTATGCGGATATGCTGCGTGACCACCTTTTCCTTTCAAATCAATATATAATTCTGATGTATTTGCAAATAGCAATCCTTCTTTTGTTGCTATTGTTCCTACTGGATACTCGGGTGCAATATGAAGGCCCAAAATCATGTCAGGCTTCCACATCTTCAGCTCTTCACTTTCTAACATAGGTAGAGCGCCACCTGGCCCCTCTTCGGCCGGTTGAAAAATAAAGACAAGGTTATCATCTACCCTTTCCTTTACAGCAGCTGTTAAGAGTCCTAGACCGATTGTTGTATGCAAATCATGACCACACGCATGCATCAGCCCTTCATGTATGGAAGAGAATTCATATCCTGTTTCCTCTGAAATCGGTAAGCCATCAATATCTGCACGATAACCGATTGTTTTCTCAGGATTTTTTCCATTTACTTTTACAATTACACCGGTTTTCCATGTTTTCACTTCGAGATATTCACTCGGAAGGGTATGAATATAATCTAAAATATATTGCTGTGTTTTCCATTCTTGAAACCCTAGTTCCGGGATTTGATGCAACTCTCTACGCATTTCCACAAATTTACTGACTGTCATATTTCCACCACCATTTATAAAAAAGCGTAAGAGCGAATTTGCCCTTACGCTTTCTGTTTTTATTTTTCTGGGTTTAATTGACGAAGCTCTTGTTTAATTTCTGTTTTTGCTTTTGTTTTTTCATCAATTTCTTTAATAACACGTGCTGGTGTTCCTGCAACAACTGTGTATGGTGGCACGTCTTCTGTTACAACTGCACCCGCTGCAACAACTGCACCTTTACCTACTGTAACACCTTCTAAAACAACTACATTCGCACCAATTACAACATCATCTTCAACGATAACTGGTTTTGCAGAAGGTGGTTCGATAACACCTGCAAGGACAGCTCCAGCACCAACGTGACAGTTTTTACCTACTGTAGCACGTCCACCAAGTACTGCATTCATATCAATCATAGAACCTTCACCGATTACAGCACCAATGTTAATTGTTGCATTCATCATAATAACTGCATTGTCACCAATTTCAACATGGTCACGAATAATTGCACCTGGTTCAATACGTGCTGTAATACCTTTTAAGTCGAGCATTGGAATTGCAGAGTTACGACGATCATTTTCTACAACGTAATCTACAACGTGCTTTTTATTTTCTTCAAGAAGTGCCTTAATTTCAGACCATTCTCCAAATAATACACCTGATTTTTTATTTACAAAAGCTTGTACTGTTTCCGGGAATGTAATTTCTTTTAAATCCCCTTTTATGTATACCTTTACAGGAGTTTTCTTCTCGCTTTTTTGAATAAACGAAATAATTTCGTTTGCATCCATCATTTTCATGCTTGTTGCCTCCTAAATCCATTTATAATGTTACTCTACCAAACGCAAGAGCTCCCCGCAAGATAATAATCTTATTTTTGGGCTTGAATTTCTTCGATAATTTCTAAAAATGCTTGCACTTGTTTTAGTTGCCTCGCTGACTCACTTGTCAATAACCACGTTTCGCGCGTCAATTGTACCGGTGTTTTATATGTCTTTTCTCTCACTTCTTTTAAAACAGTAGACGGTAAAAGTGCATAACCAATCCCATTTAAAACAAGCTGCTTACATGTTTCAATTTGATCGACAACAATCGTTCGTTTTGGGGGGTTAGAAAACAAACCATACCACCAATTTTGTATTTGTCCATAATATGTCGAATCACTTTTAAATTGAATGAATGGTTTATTTGTATCTTTTAACATGGAAATATCTTTAATATCCGTATCAACTAAATATAGCTCATCTTCAAATAATTGCTGTTTATATCCTTTATACTCTTGTGTCCCTCGCAAAATGGCTACATGGACATCCCCTTCATAAAAATGCTTTTGCACTTCACTACTCCAGCCTGTAAATAAAGAGATTTTTACGAATGGGTACTTTTGTACAAACCTCTTTAAAACAGGTGGTAACCAGTATTGACCAATAACAGAAGCGACAGCTAACTTTAAAGTACCGTATGTTTCCGTGTGAAATACCGCCAATTCACTCTTGATCGCTTCTTCCCTTTGCAGCATATCTTTCGCATAATTGGCTACTTTCTCTCCTTCAGGTGTAATTGTTAACCCTTTTTGCGAGCGAATAAAGAATTTCATTCCCCATTGTTTTTCCATTGATTGTAAGCGTTGACTTAACGCTGGCTGTGAAACAAACAGACGCTCCGCAGCTTTTCTCATATTGGATTCCTGTGCTAAAACAACCATCATTTGAAAATCATCAATTTGCAACTTTCTCCCTCTTTCCTATCTCACATGTAACCATCTAACCTCAATATATATGTACTGTTCAAAAAAATGCGACATCTATGTTACCACTTTTAAGAACTCTTGATAAAGTGAAACTTTAATCAGTGGGGTGTTCTCCCCTTCACTAATCATTAGCCCGCAAATAGCGGAATAAATGGAATTTTTATTTACTTACAAATCCACTATAATTTTATCCATTACTGCTTTTTTACACCCTGTAAAGTGTCAAAGTCATTATGTATTTTATCAAAACAAAGTTACATGATAAAAAAGCGACTTCACTTTTTCCCTCGAAGTCGCTCACACTCCTTTAGCGATTATATTGTCGCACTTTTTTATTTAACAGTTTTAAAATCGCACGCCTTGTTAAAATGCCTTCAAAATACCCTTCATCGTTTTCCGCACAAATAAACGGATGATCAATTGTCATTTCTAATGCTTTCGCAAATGAATCATCTAGCTGAAGACGCGGAATATCATCCTTCATAACATGCTCGACTTTCATATCCTCCAGCTTTTCAAATTCAATGCGTTCTAATCCTAAAATTCCATCCAAAATCATCGCAGTGCTAACTAATCCATGTAACTTGTACATTGAATCCAAAACAGGAATCGCAGAATATCCAGACTTTACAAGAACAAGCAAAGCATGCTCTAAGCTATTTCCAATTTGAACATGTGCTACTTTTTCAGACGAAATTATTAAATCTTTTACAAGCACTTGTTGAAATTCTTCTTTTGGAATACTAATCATATTAAATCCCCCACTTTTATCCCTTTTTTCCTGCTTACATGGTTTCTGATATACATTTCATGTTTTATCACTGCTTTGAATCTAAATCCACTTTCAATCTGTTCCAATACGTCTAAAGGCGTAACAATCCATAAAAATCTTATTATTTCGGCCAATCCTCTCCAGTATTGAAAGTTACACTTTATTTCCCACTTCTATTCACATCATATGATAGCGTTTTCACATTATTATTTTGTCTTTATTTTTTTATATAAAAAAAATAAAGACACTCAGTTATTTTACCATAGAAACAAAAAAAAAGACTACCTTTCTGGTAGCGCTTAGTACCCTTCATTTTTCAAACGGTTAAATAATCTTGTCATTTGTTTATATTGGGAAATGTCTACTCTTTTTAAACCCGTTTCAATATCCGTAATCTCAGCAGCAAGAATTTCACTAGCGTAATTTTGACCAAATAAAACGTCTAACAGTATATTTTGTTCTTCTTTTGTTAAACCAACTTCCTTTTTCATATGCTCCTCTCCTTATTCCCTTTTCCTTATTATTTATTATATAAAACATTTTCTTTATTTAATAGATGAAAAATTCAGTATTATTTTATTTTGTATAGCGATTTGCATAACTAAAAGCAGCATAAGCATCTGGTTTAATTTTTGCCGTTAATCCCATCGCTCTCACCTTCATTGTCATATCCAAAATAAATTCTTTTGTTAATCCATTATTTCCGATATCTAAGTGAATTTCCATTACAAATCCAGCACCTTCATGACCATATGGATGTAGTAAATCCCATATCTGCCTTATATGATCTGGTGTAAACAAACATGCAACCTCTTGGCTAAACTGCGTTTCTAAATATATTTTTTCACGTAAAGTAGGTGGCTTTTTATATATTACTTTTTGTCGTAAACATCCCCACGCCCCTTTCCCAACACGATGAAGATGGATTGCTGTAATAAAGCGAGTATCTTTTTTGTGTGCTTGTGAGTCTGTCCCGATAGATAGTCGATATAAATTGCGCGGATCTCTTTCAATAAATTTACAAATATGCGTAAAAACTCTTTCAAAATCCATATGCTGCTCGGATAGATTATCAAATCGGTGCTCTCCGTTCATACAGTCACGTCCCTTCAATTAGACAGACTTTTTGTATTCTCAATGTATGGGACAAAAGAGCAAATTATGACTTCATTATCCTTTATTCGTTTCTATATTTCGAATGTAATACTTGCATGATGGACATGTATAAATAACATTTTGGTTAGATTGAGCAGTTAATACATGCACAATTTCAGATGACGTATGACATTTTGGACAAACAACAATCGGTAATTTCTCCATTTTCCCACTTTCCTTTCTCCTTTTTATCCTGCTATTCGCGGGCAATAATACCCCCACCTCAAAGTTCTGCAAGAAGCAAAGAAGTTAGGCGGGGGATAAACTGCCCGTAAAAGCCCGATGGGTGAGGGCTAATGATCAGCAGGAGATGAAGACCTTCCACTAATCAAAGTTTCACTTTATACCAGTGTAGGAATAACAAAAAAATCTTATACATCTAATTCTCTAACCTTTAAGTTGCAATTTTACTGCCTATAAAAAAGAAGGTACCGCCCTAGCGGTACCTTCTTCGTATGTATCAAGAAATAATATCGTAAATCTCGATCGCAACCATGTCAATGTTATCAAATTGATACACTTGTGGTTTTTCACCTTGTTGATACACTTCCAACTCATACATATCACTTTTATCAAAATATTTTACGCTACATTTGCGTTCACCGTTCACTTCAAAATAGCGTTGTGCTACTTCACCGCTTTCAGCTTGTTCTTGTAGACTAACAAGACGAGTTAAAATTCCTTGGAGTAGAGACATGAAATCTCCCCTTTCTCTAATCTGCCTACCAATAGGTTTTACAGCTATACTCATTCTATCCGTCATAACAGAAAAAATGTTCCACACTCTAGGATAAAGGTTCTTGGCCAGAAACTCAACTAAAATTTGTCGAAAAAAGGTGTAAAACCCCGAAAGAAAATCTTTATCTTTCTTTATTCCGCATTAACAAGTAGTAAAACCCTACCTTAAGATTTAAACAAGTGTAAAAAATAGGTGGAGGATAAATCCGATTAGTTGAACTTTATTGCAGTTTTTATAGCTGCAGAATATAATAAAAAGCAGAAATAGAGGAGGCTTTATGATGAAAAAAATAGAGGTTTATACACAGCCGGATTGTCCGCCATGTGTAATTGTAAAAGAATTTTTAAAACATAATAACGTAACATTCGAAGAATTTGACGTAAAAAAAGACGCTGCCGCTCGCAACCGCCTTTTACATGATTATGACTCCTATTCAACACCCACTGTTGTCATTGGTGGAGAAGTTATCGCTGGTTTTCAAATTGAAAAGTTACAACAGCTATTAAACCTGGAACAGGAATAGGCGATTTTACACCTATTCCTATTCTTGCAATTCTTGTAATTTTTTCATTTCTGTCAAAAGTTGCTGGTTCTCATGATAACCAGCTAATTTCCACTTACCTGCATCTTTTTGTAACATAATAATTTGATATTGCTCATTCTTCGTCCGTTCATATACGTATAAAATACGGTGTTCTTCGTCATATACTAGTTTTGTTTGAGAAGTAAAAGAAAAAGGAGCTTCTTTTGTAGGCAATAAATATTCACCACTTTGTTTTGTATCAAGACTGTTTTCATCTGTAAAGACTTGAAGGAAATTATCTGTAAAATATGGTGAAAGTGTATCAATCATTTTACTCGTTGATAAATGTTTTCCCCGAATTGAAAATTGTACCTCATATCCTTTTTGAATTGTTGTAAATACTTCTTTTCGATCCACTTTTGTTTCTTCCTTACCGAGAACCGTTGTAACACTATATCCAACTAGAAAGGTAACACATAAAAATAGTACAAACCAAATTCCATATTTTTTCATTCTTTCACCTTCCTTTAAAAAGCTTGTCTTTGTAGTATTCATTGTAACAATGATTATGCAAAGAAAGGGGATGTTTCGTTCGTAAAATCTTTACAATGATAGACAGCATTTTTGCCATCTTTCTCACTATTACCAATTTATGATAAAAAAAACAAAAAAAATGCACGAATCGCTTCGCGCATTAAAATAAAACATCTTCTTCGTATAAAAATTCATAAGACAAATCAATGAATAAGAAATGTTCATCATCAATCGGAAAGGAAAATGTTCGTACCATTTCTCCAGTTTCTATATCTGCATATAAATCAGAAAGCCTTGCTTTATTTTCAAAACGCATTTTCATTATATTTTCTAAAAAATAGGGACGCCAGCTCCAATTTTTCATATAATACTCCGGCATTAAAACCCATTTACCATTTTGTTTCATGATATTTCCTGATTGCTGAAATCCATCTTCGTTACAAATAAAAATTCGAAAGCTATAATGTGATACTTGTTGACTAAAATTTAATAGCCAATTATTAAAATTATCAATTTTTTTATGTTTAGACAGCACATTTCCTACATGATCCCGCAATGTTTCTGTTAATTGATAAATTTTTTGAAGTTTTTTCTTTTCATGTTGAATAAATTGATGACATTCATTTCGAAGACGCTCTTTCAAAATGTCAGCTTCTATAAAATCAGGTAAAAACTCTTTTAAATAATTCCCTTGGTAATATCTTCCGCCATTTTTCCACGCATATTGCAACTGGTAAAAAGCGTCAATTTCTTCATATAATAATGTTGCACCAATTCTTCTTGCTAAGAGCGATAATGAATATAAAATATCTTGGTACGATTGTAAAAGTGCGGTTTGCCTTAAATTCGTTAAATCAACTTTTAAGATGTCAGGCGCTAGTACGCTAATACGCTCAAGATTACTTGTACCTGTGCCGATTTTATTAATTGAAATTTGAATTCCATATGTACGGTAATATAAAAGTAAGTGATTAAATTGTTCTATGTCTTCCATACAATCATGCTCCGTTATTTCTAATACAATATGATGTAGGTTTAACCCTTTCTTTTCATACGTTAACAATAAATGAAGTAAACTTTCGTCTTCATCATTCATTAATATATTCGCATTGCGATGTATAAACAATAAAAACTTTTGATCTGTTTCTAAATATCGTTCCAACGCTTTTTCTACAATGACATTATCCGCCTCTAGTTGAAACTCACCTGGAATTGAATCGTCATGAAAAAAAGAAGACAGACTTTGTAAACCATCCTCTGTTTGGATACGCCCTACTACCTCATATCCAATTATTGTATGTTCATCAGCACTAAAAATAGCTTGATAGTAAGGAAGGACTTTATCCAAGTTACTCATTACATCTAATGCATCTACCACAATGTTTCCCTCCTTTTACTTTTCAAAAATTATAACATGATATGTATAGAAAAATAATAAAAAATCCCTTCAGTTCTCCTGAAGGGATTAGAGGGGTAAAATGCTAAGGGGAATTAGCAATTCTACTATGAAGAAAAAAGAGGTCTTAAATATACCTTACAACTCACCTCTTGTAAATACTTTTCTTTCATACGTCACAAAACCGTCACATTTTACATAATCCCTTTAGAATGGATACTGATGTAAATGCTGTCCACCATCCATTGTCATACACGTGCCATTTATATATGCAGCTTCATCGGAACATAAATAATAAGCTAAGCCCGCAATTTCTTCCGGTGTACCAAGACGACCGAGAGGGACACTTTGTAAAGTACGTTTTGCAGCCTCTTCTGAAGTCCACAATTTATCAGCACCGCCAGTTCGTTCAATTGGACCAGGAGCAATCGCATTGACACGAATGCCATATTTACGTCCCCACTCAACGGCAAGCGTTTTTGTCATTGCTAGCACACCGGCTTTAGCAGCTGCAGAATGAATCACTCCAGGTCCCGCATCCCATGCATATGTCGCAACCATATTAATGATATTCCCTTTTATTCCCTTTTCAATCCAATACTTCCCTACTGCTTGGCTACAATAAAACGTTCCATTCAATACAATATTAATAACGGAATTCCATCCATTTATTGATAAGTCTTCGGCAGGACAAACAAAATTACCCGCTGCATTATTTACTAAAATATCAATACGTCCAAATTTCTCATCAATCTGTTCAATCATCCGTTTAATATCTTCTATATTTCGAACATCCATTTGTACAGTTAACACTTGTCCTGGAAACTGCTCAATTTCTTTCCTTGCTTCATCTAGACTCTCTAGCGTACGTCCTGTAATAACAACACGCGCACCTTCCTTTGCAAAACGAGCTGCCATTCCTTTTCCCATTCCACTTGAACCACCTGTAATTACCGCTACTTTTTCTTTCAAGTTTTCCCCTCCCCAAAAATGAATATGTATTCATTTTATCACTTTATTTAATAGAAATCTTTATATTTTTAAATTTTTCTGATATCTTTTAATAAAATGATACTATTCAATATAGATTCTTTATCCTATTTACAGCAATTTTACACTTGAAACTTTGTAATGGAATCTTAAAAACACAACAAAAACTAGCATTCGTGGCCATTCTCTTCATTCCCTATCATCACGAAAAGCTTACAGCCTTACATGCTCTATATATCCATTTTGATTTTTCGACATATAAGCCGCGGCTATGGATAACAAAAGGTGACGTGCACTCGTTTTCTCCCTTTGTTTTCACTTGGCATGGGGCAGGAAAAGGATCTGACCGCTTCTATACATGAACGGATGCTCTCTCCCACCTAAAAAGAAGGGTTTCATGTCGGTTTTTTAATTTGTATTTATATAGAAAAGTGAATACAAGGAGAGGAGAGCTGTAGTGACGCTATAAGAGTTTACTTCTCATTATATTTTTCTCTTATAGTTTCTCTCATATGAATATGAATCGATTAACAAGAAGGAAATTTATAAAATCGGCTATACGTACATCCTTTTACACATGTGCAACAACTGGTTTAGGCTATTACTATGCGAAATATATAGAACCACGCCTTCTTTCTTTTACCCATCATTCCCTTCGTTCTCCACTCATTCCTAAAAACTTTCACGGCGTGAAAATCGTTCAATTTAGTGATTTACATTTAGGGTACTATTTTTCACTCCAACAGCTGTCTAAAATCGTTTCCAAAATAAATGAGACACAGCCGGATATTGTATTTTTCACCGGTGACTTAATCGATGATTATCAGACATATAGTGAAACGCCTTTTGTTTCTTCTATTTTACGAAACATTCGTGCCCCTCTTGGAAAATTTGCAATCTACGGAAACCATGATCACGGTGGATACGGAACAGAATACTATAGTCAAATTATGAGAGAAGCAGGTTTTGAAGTACTACAAAATGCCGAAAAACGTATTCACCTATTCGACGATAGTGAAATTTCTATTTTCGGAATTGACGATATGCTTCTTGGTAATCCAGAAATTGATGCGACATTACAACACGCACAAAAGGAACTGTATACAATCGTACTCGTACACGAGCCTGACATAGCGCCGAAAATTGCGAATTTCCCGGTAAATCTCCAACTTTCTGGACATAGTCATGGCGGACAAGTACAACTACCTTTCTTCGGAGCAATTGTTACACCAACGCTTGCAAAGCACTACATTGAAAGTTTTTATCACATTCAGGAAGCACATTCACTACTATTATATGTAAATCGTGGCCTTGGAACGACACGAGTTCCATTCCGTTTTATGGCTAGACCGGAAATTACGGTCTTTACTCTTCAGCACCCATAACGTACAACTGCCTATTTTCTACTATATCCTTTCTTGTACTCGCTCATCCATCTCTTTTTCCCATATGATAACAATGAGTCCAATAAAGGAGGTTGTTACATGTACCCATATCTTCAGCCCTTTCCAGTTCGTTCAGCACCCATTGGTCCAGTAGGCGACTCACGCTTCTTACCATTTTTCGGTGTTCCATTTTTAGCAGGACTTGCTGGTGGTTTAATTGGCGGAGCATTGGCATTTGGTCCTAGACCACCTTACTATCCACCATACCCACCTTCACCATATCCGCCTACACCGTATCCTTGTTATGGAGGTCCTTGCCAACAACCGTATTACTATTAATATAAAGTAAAACTTCTATTAGCAGGGGTTTACTGCCGTTAGATTGAGACAAACCAAAAACTATGAAAAAAGCCTCTTATTCATAAGAGGCTTTTTTCATAAGGGGCTTTTTTCATTCATTACTATAAAGAGATGTTCACCTTATCATTTTGAAAGGGGGTGCCACTTCTCTTTCATACACCATCACACATTATTCTGCATCGGTATTTTGATAAGCCATTTGAAACAGTTTCACTTGGCTATCAATTTCTTGCGAACCATCACTTATTACATAATAATATTCCCCATCTTTACGTTGCTCGCGCGTTTTTACATTATCTGCCAAAATAAGCTGTAATATTGCTTTAATTCTAGCTTTCATTTCAACTCCCAAAATTGGAAATGAAATTTCTACGCGTTTTTCCATGTTCCGTGTCATCCAATCTGCAGAAGATAAGTAGACCTTTTCTTCTCCATTATGGTGGAAATAATAAATGCGACTATGCTCTAAATAACGCCCAACGAGACTAATTACACGAATATTTTCACTTACATTTCCAATACCAGGACGTAAACAACATGTTCCCCTTACAATTAGTTCAACTTTCACCCCAGCTTGAGATGCCTCATACAACTTTTGAATGAGTGGTTTATCTGTTAAGGAATTCATCTTGGCAATGATATGTCCATTACCGTACTGTTTATGGTAACGCATCTCTTCATCAATTAATTCAATAAACTGATTCCGTATATCAAATGGAGCAACTGACAAATGATGAAAATGTGGCTTTGTCGTATAACCACTTAAATAATTAAAGAAGTTTGTTGCATCAATTCCAAACTCCTTTCGAGATGTAATATAGCCAAAGTCTGTGTATAGTTTTGCAGTAGCATCATTATAATTCCCTGTACCTAAGTGGACAAATCGTTCAATCGCACCATGCTTCCGTCTCACGACAAGTGTAATTTTACTATGTGTTTTCAAATGGCTAACACCATAAATAACGTGACAACCAGCCTGCTCTAGTTCCTTTGCCCAATGAACATTATTTTCTTCATCAAAACGAGCTTTCAATTCAACAAGAACCGTTACTTGCTTCCCTTTTTCTGCAGCAATCTTTAACGCTTGTATAACAGGAGAATCCCCACTTACACGGTACAACGTTTGTTTAATGGCCAATACGTTAGGATCATCCGCTGCATCACGCACGAAATCAACCACAGGCTGAAAAGATTCAAACGGATGATGCAGTAAAATATCATGTTCGATTGCCTTTTCAAATACGTCTTCCTCATCACCTAAATCTTGAGGTGGCTGTGGAATAAGAGCTGGATAAATGAGATGTTCATATATAGGAGCCAATTTTTTATATAGTGAAAACAAACATGTTAAATCTAATGGTCCATCCATTAGATATACATCTTCATCTTTCACTTCTAATACTTCATATAGTAAAGATAAAACCCTCTCATCTACATGTTCTTTTCCAATTTCTAAACGAACAGCCGCTCCCCATTTACGTTTTTTTAACTCTTTTTCAATAACTTTTAATAAATCACGTGCTCCCTCTTCGTGAATGGTTAGATCAGCATTACGCGTAATACGAAAACGAGTGACAGAAGATACCGCATATCCTGTAAATAACTTATGAGTAAAACTACTAATTACGTCTTCTAGCAAAATAAATTTTTGCTTTTGATCTTCACTCGGCAAGAAGATGAAACGTTCTAGTAATGATGGAACTTGAACAATTCCAAGTTTTGTTCTATTTTCTTCTTCCGCTTGTCCCTCATCATATAAAATGGTAGCCAAATTTAAACTTTTATTTAATAACATCGGAAACGGACGGTATGCATCAATTGCAACGGGTGTTAGTACAGGGAAAATTTGTTCATCGAAGTACTCTTCAATAAATTCACGCTGTTCTTTCGTTAAATCATGAAACGTTAACGGCTCAATTCCTTCAGCTTCCAAAGCTGGCAGCACAGTATTTTTGAATGTATTATACTGAACCTTCATCAATTCATGTGCCTTCACAGCAATTTTATTAATCTGCTGTTTTGATGTTAATCCAGCCTTATTTTCTGGTTGATTAAATCCCGCTTTTACTTGATCTTTCAAGCCTGCAACACGTACCATAAAAAATTCATCTAAATTCGAACTAAAGATACTGATGAACTTTAGTCTTTCTAATAGCGGATTATTTTCATCTTGCGCTTCTTGCAACACGCGTTCATTAAAAGCAAGCCAGCTTAATTCACGGTTATTGTAGTAAGCAGTATCATTTAAATTCACCAGATTCCCCTTGATCATTTCCATTTTTCTTCACACTTCCCCTTGAAACTTTTTCAATATAATTTAATTACATTTATTGTAGCAAATTCCAATTTGTTAAACTGTAAAATTTTTGTAAAGAAGTTCGTACTTCTTAACATTTCATTTCAAATACTAATTCGATGTTCATCTTTAATGCTTTTTCAAGTTGTTTTTTCTGCTTTTCGGCTTGTACTTTTTCAGCTAAAGCCGATTGTTCGCACATAATGTAAAATACAAGTCCCTCCTTATTTTTTTTTACTTGAATCGCTTCGATAAGATCTCGATGTCTTACATTTAAAGCAGCAGAAAATTGTAAAATTGCCCCTAACAACCGAATCTTTCTCTGTTCATTTTTATCAAACCAACCTTCAAACGGATTCAAATGCTGCTTAAATAACATTTTTGACTTATAAGATGCGATAAGCGCCAATCTGATACGTTCTTTATGCATCATGCCATCAATTGTTTTATTCGCCAATAAATAGAATGTATGTAGACGGCTTGCCTCTGCATCTATGTATTTTCCAATATTAAATACTTTTGCAGCTTGATATAATATATCCCAATCTTTCTCTGTAAAAGAAACAACCTTGCACTCTTCAAGTTTTTTACAAATTAACGTTCCCTGCTTAATCAGTTGCACAACAAATCTCATATCCATTTCATATTCGTGAGATAATAAGTGCAAACTCTCTTCAATTACATTTGGATAATAAGAAACACCTAAATTCTTTGTCAACTCCTCATAGAAAACCCCTTCTCGTAACCCTTTCCGGCTCAATATAAATGAAGGAGCTTGTACGATAGTTGTTAATGTAGAAAACACTTCCACTGCCGGAATAATTGTATCTGCACGATCTTTCGCTAAACCATCTAACTTTTGTAATTCCGTAAAAGGAAGCGCTCTCAGTTCTTCTTGTACATCTTTAATGTCAGCTTCTTTCATTTTATATAAATGCAATCCGGCTGTTGGATAAGAAATTAAATTTTGATGAATTTTCACCATGTTTCGTGCACTTCCACCAATCGCAATAAGGGGCAACTTTTTATCCTTTAACCAAGGTAACGCTTGAAATTGATACCATAAATATTTTCTCAATTCCTCTAATTCTTCCGTAGTTGGTGTCTCATGATGAATAAATTGTTGTTTTAAGGAAAGCGCTCCAAAAGGAAAACTATGATATTCTACAATTTCTCGGTTTCGAAAATACGTAACCTCTGTACTTCCACCCCCAATATCAACTGTAATACCTTCTGTAAAAGAGGTTGAATTCATCACCGCTAAGTAGCCATAACGTGCTTCTTCATATTCCGATAAAATTCGAAGTATAAAATCGGTTTTCCCTTCCACAAGCCTATTAATTTCCTCTTGATTTTTTGCTTGTCGAATTGTCGCTGTCGCCACGCAAAGCACATTATGTAATCCATGAAACCTTGTACTTTCTTGAAATTGAAGTAATGTTTGAAGCAGTAACTCCATTCCTTCTTCTATTAGTACACCATCTATTAAATAATTTCTTAAACGTGCAACTACCTTTGTATTTTCAATTTCTTTATAAAATCCCCCGTTTTGTTTCTCATAAATAACTAATCGCATTGTATTTGAGCCGATGTCAATAATGGCATATTGCTGTTTCAATATATTTTTCATTGCTCTCACTCTTTCATTATTGAATTCCCAAAACCATTTCTATCACTATTATACAAAATAGTTGTTTTTTGTAACAATATTACTTTAATATTGAAAATACATACAATCATTTTTTATATATAATAAAACTACTTTTATTTATGCTATAATAATGAAAACTAGAAAGGGGGTCTCACTATGAAACCTTCACACCCACAGTCTCATCCCTATAAACAACAATCTATTGATCGATTGGCTCAATCTATTTTCGTTGTGAATCGGCATGCAAAATCCGCTACAAATCCTAAATATTTATACTGGTTAAAAAAGACTGCTTTAGAACGTTTAATTATAGAAAAGAAAGCAATAAAAGAAGGGTTACACTTTTCCAAAAACCCTCGTTTTAGTCAGCAACAATCCGATGTTCTCGTTCGAGTAGGTGACTATTATTTTCATATTCCTCCGACAAAAGATGATTTTCGTACCCTCTCACATCTTGGTAGTCTCGACTCTTCTTATCGAAACCCCAAAACAACTCTATCTTTAGCAACAGCAAAAAAGACGCTTCAAGATTATATTGGTGCTGAGGCACTTAGACAAGAAAAAAAATTAAGTGAACCCATCCCTTGGTATCGACGTACGTATACAAAAAAATAAAGCAGGTTAGCCATAATGGCTAAACCTGCTTTATTTTTTCTCTTCTTTTATTTTAATATTCGCTTGTTTATAAAATGCTACTTTTTCTGCATTATACGATTTTGTATACTCATTGAATTTATCTTTTTCAGTATCAATGTCTTTATAAGATTGGTTTACTGTTTTTACTTTATCACTAATTGCTTTTAATTTCGCATCTTTATCTTGTAGCATTGTGTACAATTCTTTTTCTAGTTTTAATGATTTACTATAGACATCATACATTTTCTTAAACGAATCGTGTCGTTTTTCATAGGCATTCTGCACTTTTTTTGCTTGTTGTTTCAACTTATTATCTTCGATTTTTTTTACGTGTTCATCAACTGATTTGATTTCTTCTTGCGCTTTATTCAACGCTTCTTTTTCTTTATCCATTACTTTTCCACGTTCTTCTGTATTCTTCACTGCCTGATCTAACTTTTCCTTGACAGCTTGATTGTTGTCTTTACCTTCTTGTACAATTTGAGCGTATAGTTCTTGACCTTGTTTTTCTAAAGTCTCTAGTTTTTTTGTATCTTCAAACATCGGCTTTTCTTGCTTTGCAGCATTTTCAAATGCTACATATAATTCTTCTTCTGGTTTCGGTCCAAAGCAACCAGCTAATAAAGTCATAGATAAAGCAGTTACAAGTGCTATTTTTTTATATTTCAACGTCTATTCCTCCTACTTATATACGATCGTCATGCCAAAAATTCAAAGGGAAATGAGCGGATTCCTCATATACTTCAAACTCATATCCTTTTTTGCTAAGATCATCAATAATTGTTTGTAATGCTTGCACAGTTTGTTTCTTCTCATGCATTAAAATAATTTCGCGTTCTTTTTGTGCATGAGAAACTACATTTTGTGCGATACCATTCGGATCCCCGGGTAATTTCCAGTCCAATGAATCAACTGTCCAATCCCATTCTTTCATGTCAACCATTGCCATTTGATCACGCAATGCTTGATTCAGTCCTGGCATACTTCCATATGGACAGCGAACAAGCTTAGGGTGAATGCCGGTAACATCTTTCATTATGTTTTGTGCTTGTTTCATCTCTTCAACAAACTGTCCTTGTTTATAAAGTTTCGCATAATTATGTGTCATGCTATGAACACCAGGATAGTGCCCTTCCTTTACTAAACGCTTTACACTGTCTTTATGAGATGGAATGTTTCTACCAATCATGAAAAATGTTCCCTTTATTTCATTTTTCTCTAAAATATCTAAAATTTCTTTTTGAAATTTACTCGGTCCATCATCAAAAGTTAAGTAGGCTACCTTGCGCACTTGTCCATTAAATTTCACCGGTGCTGTTTTATCCATTTTAACTTTCGTTTGCTCACTAGCAAGTTGGATCGGATTTTCTTGATTTGCTACAGCTTTTGCAGGAGACGTAATGGATTGAAACATGAAAAACCCTACTGCGATAGCGCAAATTGCAATAGCAATGATAACCAGCCGCTTAACCATTGATGAGCGCCAGTTCCTAACGTCTATCATTCTATCATTCCCTTTCCATCTATCTATTAATCTTTTCTTGTTCATTTTACACAGTGTAAAGTCTCGCTTGCAACAATTTACAAATATTCTTTTATTTCCCTTAAAAAGAAAAGTGTAGAGATTGTTTACCTCTACACTTTTAAAATAAGAAATCATTGTGCAAAATGTACTGACACATCCAAACATAATTATATGATGATTGAATATATTTTAAAAGTCTTTTGTTACAAAAAAACAAAAAAATTGTAATAAAAGAGAAGGAACTGTTACAATCCCATAGTTTTCACATCTCCATTTTTATACAGACGAGCCTGTGCTGTATGAAATAAATTTTCAAATGAATTTCCTTCTAAAGGATATGTCGCAACCCCAAACAAAATTGTGATATTCACAACATCATTCTGCAGTTCCTTTGTTACATTTGTTAGCAATCTATCTATTAATGTTGATTGTTCATATCCATTATCTACAGCCACAAGCACATACTTATTGTCTTTCCAACGTGTAACGACATCGCTTTTTCGAACCGTTTTCAATATGATATTTTCCACGTTTTGAAGCAATTGTTTTAACTTTTTATCTCGTATGTTTCGATATAAATAATGTTTTTTTACAAAACAAAAAAATGTACGCACCACTCCATACATTTTTTCTCAGGCTTGTATTCATTTTCTTTTTTATTTCATATGTATATTATATATACCTTATCAAAAGGAGACGAACATGATAAAAGGTGAAAACGTTTCAGATATTATTCGTTTTATTACTGGTTTTCCCTTATCATTAAGATTATTATTTGAATCATTTGGGCTTACTTTTATTACAAATGACCAAATTGATGCGATTGTAAATGTCGCTTCATTTTTATTCATTTTATACTTTGGATACAAAAATAACTATGTAGGAAAAAAGGGCCTGGAACAAAAAGAGTTACTGAAAAAGCATAACCTTCATTAAAAAGGAACCAGCATCGTGGTTCCTTTTTATTTTTTTATCAATATCACATCTTTTGTTTGAAATGGACCATATACTAGGTCCTTATGCTTAAATGTATACGTAGCACGTAATGGAATGCTAGAAGGAATCGGTATACGAATGACTTTCAATTGACAAATTAATTGCACTTTTTCATTCGGTAGCAACGTATCAATTCGCCATCGCACAAGTTGAAATAAAAATTCTCCTCTCCCTTTATTCGCTTGTAGTGTGCTAGGTACATATGCAAAGTGATCACGAATCATATGGCTGACGAGAATATGAGAAACCCCTTCACCACTTATATTTTTGACCTCAAGTTGAATACAGAAAATCTCATGCACATCATAAACAAGTTTATGTGAAAAGGATTTCTCTTTCAAATTGCGAACTTGCAATGTTACCTCTACATTTGGAGTAGAGATTTCACTTGTAACCCCTTTAAAGTCACCACCAAGCCACAGAACAGGCTGTGAAAATAGAGGAAACTCTTCTTTCGGTATCATTTTCCAACTTTTCATGATAGAAATTCACCTCATTCCAGATGATATTGCCTAACAAATTTATCCTGCTCTCATGAGCAGTAAGATACTTTCCCCAAAACAGTTTACTTTAGACTTCCCCTTATCTTCTTTCGACGAGAATATAGGCTTTCACCTTTTTCACCTTTCTTTTATATTTTATTCGACCATTCAATAAAAAAACCATTCTAAAAAGCTGTACAATACTGTACAGCTTTTTGGAATGAAGAATAATGCCCCCTTCCCTATGCCTATTAGAAAGTGTCATTCTGCCTCATCAATTCTTATATTATGAATCATTTTTCATAGCATGTTTTATATACCAATCTATTCTCCACTAATTACCATACTATTCATCAATTATCTTCTTAGATCTATGAAATAAAGAGAATTTTGCCGGAAGAAAAAATTTGCCTTTTAGTCAAATTTGACTATAATATGAATTGTACTTTCTGTTCTTTATTACATTGAAACCACCATCTCAATTTTATCCCACTCTAACGAACAGTAAACTCCTCACTTCAAAATTCAAAAAAACAAAGAGGTTAGATAGGAGACAACTGCCCGTAAAAGTTCGATTGGTGATAGAAATGCGAACAGCCTAGGTGGAATCACAACCGTACATAAGAACCTAATTGATTATGAACGACTCCTTATGGAGAAAATAATGTCTCATTAAGGAAAATTTAATCTTACTATAAAAGGAGGGGTATGTTTGGAAGAGCAAACATCTCAAAACAAAGCAAGTAAAACGAAATTTGTTGTCGCCGGATTGTTACTTGGTATTTTAATGGCAGCAATGGATAATACAATCGTTGCTACTGCCATGGCGACAATTGTTGGAGACCTAGGGGGATTTGATAAATTCGTTTGGGTTACTTCAGCTTATATGGTAGCAACAATGGCAGGAATGCCGATTTTCGGAAAACTATCTGATATGTATGGACGTAAACGGTTTTACATCGGCGGACTACTTCTCTTCTTACTCGGTTCAGTACTTTGCGGCACAGCATCTAGTATTGAACAGTTAAGCATTTACAGAGCGATTCAAGGAATTGGTGGCGGTGCTCTTATGCCAATCGCTTTCACCATTATGTATGATATATTCCCACCGGAAAAACGCGGTAAAATGACAGGACTATTCGGAGCTGTTTTTGGAACATCAAGTGTATTTGGCCCATTATTAGGCGCATATATTACAGATTATATAAGCTGGCACTGGGTTTTTTATATCAATATTCCATTAGGGCTCATTTCCTTCTTTTTCATCTCGAAGTATTACAAAGAATCCCTACAATATAGAAAACAAAAAATTGACTGGGCTGGTGCTATCACACTTGTGGTAAGTATTATTTGCTTAATGTTTGCTCTAGAACTTGGCGGCAAGCAATACGCATGGAATTCCAATATGATTCTTGGCTTATTTGCAACATTTGTTACTATGCTTATTATCTTCTTCTTCGTAGAACGAAAAGCAACAGAACCAATTATTTCTTTCCACTTATTTAAAAAGCCTTTATTTGCAGCAAGTCAAGGTGTTGCATTTTTCTATGGGGCAACTTTTATTATTTGCACAGTTTACATTCCTATCTTTGTGCAAGGTGTTCTCGGTGGATCCGCAGCAAATGCAGGATTAATTTTAACGCCAATGATGGTAGGATCTGTAATTGGAAGCCAAGTAGGCGGACAACTCGCAACACGCACAAGTTACCGTAATATTATGATTGTATCTGGTATCTTCTTTGTGCTTGGCATCTATTTACTTGGCACATTAACGATGGAGACACCACGTACACTCGTAACAATCTTTATGATTCTTGCTGGACTCGGAGTCGGCTTCTCTTTCTCTGTTTTAAGTATGTCTTCCATTCATAATTTAGAAATGCGTGATCGTGGTTCTGCTACATCAACAAACTCGTTCTTCCGTTCTCTCGGAATGACTCTCGGCGTTACCATTTTTGGTACAATACAAAATCACATTTTTACTGATAAGTTAAAAGCAGTTTTCCCTCCAGAGTTAGCTAAGATGGCACCTAAAGATGGAGACACAAGCTTTTTATTATCACCAAATGCTGCCGAAAAAATCCCACCACAAATATTAGGTGGAATTAAACAAGCTTTGGCAACATCCATTGCTGATACGTTTTTCTGGGCTCTTATTCCTGCTATCTTAAGTATTATCTGTATCATATTAATGGGAAAAGAACGTCTCGTAATTGGAACAAGTAAAAAACAAAAACAAGTAAGTTAATAGTAGTACAAGGAAACGGTATACCTCTTTATCGAAAGAGATATACCGTTTATAATATGTATAAAGTTTATTTTAGGAGTTGAGACAGCATGAGCATGAAATTAGTCATTCTCGGCTTATTACTCGAAGGAGACAAACATCCATACGAAGTACAGCATACAATGAAAGAACGACAAATGGATTGTTATATTAAATATGCAAAAGGGTCTCTCTATTACGCTTTTGAACAATTAGAAAAACAAGGTGCGATTGCGATTACAAATGTGGTCCGAGATACAAACCGACCAGATAAAACCATTTTCCATATTACCGATATCGGCAAAGACCTTTTTCATACTCTTTTATTAAAGCAATTTGAGGCCAAAAATCAAATATACAAACCAATTTATTCAGCTCTTTCTTTTGCTCATTTTGGAGATGAAGAAGCAATTATTCCTATTTTAGAGAAAAAGAGAAATGACACAATTCAATATTTACATACGATGAAAATGATATACGAACGCAGTAAAATAAACATTCCACGGGCACAGCTATATATTTTAGCAAGTGTTATAGAACACATCTCTGTTGAGTTACGTTGGTTAAATGAACTACATAAAGATGCAAGTGCTGGACGTCTTTCCGAAATCGGCACAGACATAAAGGGAAGGCTCTAACGAGCAGTCACCTCCCCCTAACCTCTTTGTCCTATATGAATTTGCGGGGGCTTTACCGCCCGATTGGTTGCGTTTCTATCAATGGGAGTATTCATCTCCTGCTGATAAACCCTCAACCAATCAGGCTCTTATATTTTCCATTTCCCCTCTTCTCTCATTTTAAACTAAGATATGACTGACCATTAAAACGCAATAAAAAACAATCCATACTATTTTTCTTCCAATCTGTTATAGAAAAGCAAAACGATTTACACAGTAAAAGAATAGTTTCCATTCCTCTAAAAAATGCCAATTTAAATCAGAATATTCTTATTTCAAAACAGTGGACAAAATTCAAAAAATTATGTTAGAATTTGTTTCAATATCATATTCGCTTGTTAAATTCCTTTCAAAAAGGAAAATAGGTACGCGAAATTTTTTATTTCGTGTTTAAAAGGGAAGTTTGGTGAAAATCCAACGCGGTCCCGCCACTGTAAGTGCAGAGAGCTCTTTCCTATACCACTGTGAAAACGGGAAGGTGAAAGAACTCGTATGAAGCATCAGCCAGGAGACCTGCCTATTTTAACAACACTGATAGACTCACGGATGATGAGGAGGTGTTTTTAACGGAAATGGAGTATTTTCTGCTCCTATATACTTTTCGTTAAGAGCATTTCCGAGTAAACGGAAATGCTTACTTTCAATTAGGGAGGAAATTTAAATGGTGATTCAAACGAGTAACTTGGGGTATCCGCGCATTGGATTACACCGCGAATGGAAAAAAACATTGGAAGCTTTTTGGGCAAACAAAATTAATGAAGAACAATTTTTAACGAACACGAAAGAAATTCGTCTTCAACATGTAAAAACGCAACAAGAAAAAGGAATTGATTTAATTCCAATTGGTGATTTTACATACTATGATCATGTACTGGATACAGCTTATATGCTCGGTTTTATCCCATCCCGTTTTTCTGAGTTTACGTCTTATCTTGATGTATATTTTGCGATGGCACGTGGCTCTAAAGATCACGTCGCTTCTGAAATGACAAAATGGTTTAATACAAACTATCATTATATTGTTCCTGAATATGAAGAAGGGTTAAAGATCTCTTTAAAAGATAACCGTCCTCTTCGTTTATATGAAGAAGCAAAACAAGAACTAGGAGTAGATGGGAAACCAGTAATATTAGGACCCTATACATTCTTAAAATTAGCAAAAGGTTATAAACAAGATCAATTCCCAACAATTCTACAACAACTGGTTGCACCTTATGTACAGCTATTAACTGAATTACATGATGCTGGTGCACGCTTCGTACAAATTGACGAACCAATTTTTGCGTCTTTAACAAAAGAAGAAATCGCACAAGCGAAAGAACTTTATGAAACAATTCGTAAAGAAGTACCACATGTATCTCTTATTTTACAAACTTATTTCGATAGTGTAGAAGAAAACTATGAAGAGATTATTACATTCCCTGTATCCGGCATTGGATTGGACTTTGTTCACGGTAAAGAAGGCAATGTAAAAGCAATTTTAGAACACGGATTCCCATCCGATAAAATTTTAGCTGTAGGTTGTATAGATGGCCGTAATATTTGGAGGGCAGATCTTGATGATGTTCTTTCTTTATTCGAGACATTAAAAGAGCATGTTACGCCAAAAGATTGGATTGTCCAGCCTTCTTGTAGCTTATTACATACTCCAATTGACAAGACAGAAGAAACGCACCTGTCAAAAGAATTATATGATGCACTTGCATTTGCAAACCAAAAATTAGAAGAACTTACTATTTTAAAACAAGCACTTGCACATGGTGTAGAAAGCATAAGTACAGAACTTACAGCTTATCGCAGTGCCCATGAAGCAATTCGTTCTTCAGCTGCACGTAATCGTGAAGATGTGAAAACATCACGAGCAGCGCTTCAGGAAGCAGACTTCTCTCGACCTCTTCCATTTGAAAAACGCTATGCTGTGCAACAAACTGCATTACAATTACCATTGTTACCAACAACAACAATCGGTAGTTTTCCACAAACTACTGAAGTTCGTCAAACACGTAAACAATGGCGTAATGGTGATATTACAAATGAACAATACGAACAATTTATTGAAAAGGAAACAGAAAAATGGATTCGATATCAAGAAGAAATCGGCCTTGATGTGCTCGTTCATGGTGAATTTGAACGAACTGATATGGTGGAATACTTCGGAGAAAGACTTGCTGGTTTCTCTTTCACAAAAAATGGTTGGGTGCAATCATACGGTTCTCGTTGTGTAAAACCACCTGTTATTTATGGTGACGTTGCCTTTATTAACGGAATGACAATTAAAGAAACTGCATTTGCACAAAGCCTTACAAATAAAGTTGTAAAAGGTATGCTAACAGGACCTGTAACGATTCTAAACTGGTCATTCGTTCGAGATGATATTTCACGAAAAGAAGTTTCCTACCAAATCGCATTAGCACTTCGTCATGAAATTAAATTACTTGAATCTTCAGGTATCCGTGTTATTCAAGTCGATGAGCCAGCGCTTCGCGAAGGAATGCCGCTAAAAGAAAAAGATTGGGAAGCATATATCACATGGGCTGTTCAATCATTCCTTTTAGCAACTTCTTCTGTAGCAAATGAAACACAAATTCATACACATATGTGTTACAGTAACTTCGAAGATATCGTAGATGCAATTCGTGCATTAGATGCCGACGTTATTTCTATTGAAACATCAAGAAGTCACGGCGAATTCATTCACACATTGGAACATACGACATATGAAAAAGGAATTGGCCTAGGAGTCTATGATATTCATAGCCCTCGTGTTCCAAGTAAAGATGAAATGTATACAATTGTAGAACAATCCTTAAAAGTATGTGATCCGAAATACTTCTGGATTAATCCTGATTGTGGTTTAAAAACAAGAAGAACAGAAGAAGTTATTCCTGCTCTGGAACATATGGTTCAAGCTGCAAAACAAGCACGTGAACTTCTAAAAACAAATGTATAATTAAAAAATGAGGATGTCCAAAAAGGGCATCCTCATTTTTTATGCTATGAAATTTTCAACTTGCTTTCGTCTCTATATAAATCTATTTTGATTTTTCGACATATAAGCCACGGCTATGGATAACAAAAGGTGACCTGCGCTCGTTTTCTCTCTTTGTTTTCACTTGGCATGGGGCAGGAAAAGGACCTGACCGCTTCTATGCATGGCCGGATGTTCTCTCCACTTAAAAAGAAGGGTTTTATGTCGTTTTTTTAATTTGTATTTATATATTTGCGGCGGTGTTATCATTCTCTCTCTTCAAAATACAGTTCATACTGTACTTTATAAAGTTCATCTTCTGTCGGCTCTTCAAGTGGAATTGCTTGCACAACTAGTATATATGCGCCTTGTGGAATCGAAATATGTAATTTATTAGAAAGAATACTGCTTATAAAAACGCCATCATTATGCACAGTAAATGGCGCTAATATCGTTCTCATCACTCCTTCTTTCTCTACATGCTTCCCAACAACTGCAGCAATTTCACACGTATAATCAGAGAGCGTTTCAAAAATAATGGTACCATCCGTTTCGGCATACCCTCTCTCGAAATCTTCATCCGTCCATTCTACATACGGTTGTTCTTCCTCATGATTCATAACGATTAATTGTGAGTAGGAAATTGTTAACTCCATGCATGCCATTCCTTTCCATCATTTACTTTCAGTCCATTCGCCTCAAATCATTATCTGCTATTTCACCACAAATTTCACACGTGTGCCATCTGGATATTTGTCTAACTTATTCCCAACCCAAGAACCGGCACCTCGGTTATCACCCGGACTAATATATTCAATATGTGCACCTTTTCCACCTTCTTTGCACATTGCCATCGGCCATTCATCACGGTCATACCCTTTTTTTGCTGGATACGGAGCTAAAGACAGCTTTCTTCTATCAACTGCACCATTTCGATCAATCGTACACACCTTAGAATGACCTTCATTTATTGCATCTGCAATATGCTTTCCAGTTTCAGGGTAACGTTCTTTTGGAAAATCTAGAACTTGGTCATATGCGGATTCTTTCTTACTCTTTGGTTCTGTTGGTATGAAGACTTCATAAACAGCAACCAAGATAGAAAGAATCGTGATAATTGAAATAATAATGCCTTTTAATTGCTTCATATATGTACCTCCATTTTCAAAAACCTTTTCTCATTCTAGGCTATTATAACAAACTTACCAAGCTTATGTTTTCAGACATTATTTGCGCTCTTCTTCTTCTTTACGCCAAAAACATTCATTTTTATGCAACTTCTCACTAATCATGTAGAAATCTTCTAGCCTTCCGACATTCTTTTTTAAAGGAAGTATAAATAAAAAATGGAATTGGTATATACGATACTTTTTGGGGAGGAAACGTCATGGAGGCAATATATAAAACGAAGGATGTCACAAATAAAACCGGAATCCCGAAACATATAGTTCGAAAATACAGTCAACTTTTAGAGCAACATGGTTATACAATTGCAAAAACCGCTGATGCTCGTATATACAAAATGGATGATATGCAACTCTTAAAATCAATTCATGAACGAGCAGCCACTTTACAAGAAGACATCACAGAAACAATTCCCATCATTTTAAAAGAAAAAAACACCCCACCCGCCCCCATCCTAAAACAGAATCAAGAAGTGAAAGCGAAAGAGGAAGGGCGAAACTTTGAAGAATTTATGTTAAAACTTGAGATGCTCGCACAACTAAATGAAGCTATTATTCATCAAAACTCAACCTTAATTACTCAAAACCGTTTAAAAGATGAAAAACTGGATGAATTAATGCAGCAAGTCTATGTAAAAGAAGAAAAACAAGCAGATATGCTGCAAGACCTTGTCGATCACGCTGTCCAAACAGATGCTCTACAAAAAGAAAAAATGGACTTATTAATGAATCATATGTATAAACGCGAATCGAAGCAAGAAGAAAAGATAAATAAGCTTGTCAATCACGTTTACAATAAGGACAGCAATCGAGACAATCAACTCATGCAAGTCATTCGTGAAATTCAAGAAACAAAACGATTAATAGCCGCATCAAAAGAACAAAGCTTCTTTCAATCATTTAAAAATTTATTTGTCCGGGTTAAATCTGAAAAAGCAAATGAAATGAATAAATAAAAAAAGTTACCTCATTTCGGTAACTTTTATTCCTTATTTATGACAGCTGGCAACGTAATAATTGCTTCTGTTCCTTTTCCACTCTCACTTTGATATTCAACCGTACCATTATGTGCCTGTAGAATACTAAACGTTACCATCAGTCCTAGACCAGTTCCTTTTTCTTTTAGCGAATAATAAGGCTGCCCAAGTCTCGCTAGCTGTTCTTTCGTCATCCCAACACCGCTATCTTTTACTCGTATCATAATGACATTACCTTGTTGAACAGCGGTTACTTTTAAATACCCTTTGTTTTCTTGAATCGCTTCAATCCCATTTTTAACAATATTCATAATTGCTTGTTTTAATTTTGTTTTATCGCCAATCGTATACAGATTTTCAGAAATTTCAACTTGTAAATAGACACCTTGCATTGCAGCAA
Organism: Bacillus sp. DX4.1; assembly: GCF_030348195.1. NCBI lineage: Bacteria > Bacillati > Bacillota > Bacilli > Caryophanales > Bacillaceae > Bacillus > Bacillus sp. DX4.1. The sequence goes on from NZ_JAUCFT010000008.1 coordinate 3,573,457, forward strand.
ATGACGACATTAAAGTAGTCATTTCAATGAGTTGTGCCGATAAGCATATGTGTTCTTTTTTATCAATTTGTGGCTTGGCTAAATTTAAATAATCCGAAATAATTTGTTCAGCTCGATCTAGCTCTGCCAATACAAGACGCATATAATCCTTATTCTTTACATCTTCTGTACTCTCTAACAGCTGAATAAAGCCACGAACAACTGTAAGAGGATTTCGTACTTCGTGTGCTACACTTGCCGCTAGCTCACTTATGATATTCAGTTTCTCAGACTTTTGCATTTCTGTACGCAGCAGCGCATTTTCATTTAAATACTCTGTTAAGTACACTTGAAATACCATTGTCATAATCATAATAAGAGAAGCAAATATGTATCCGCTGTATAAATGAGACATAGGTGGCGTAAAGCCTGTTCCTAGCAACACATCAAACATCTCAAATACTAAACAGACGAGCACATATAAAGATGATATGATGAAGGATAAAATAAGCTTCTTATCCCTTGGGAAAATGGCCCACTTTTTAGATAACAATAGAGGAATAATTGCAAGAAACAGAACTTCTACTATTCGAAACCAATTTAGGCCATGCATAAACCAATCGTATATAACAAAAATAAAAGCTGGAATGATTCCCGCTATACCACCATACAAAAATCCACTGATAATCGGAATTTGGTGAAAATTATAACCACAAACATTGCCAAAACAAACGGGATACGTCATGGAAAGAACAAGCGTAATACTTGATAAAAACATAATAAAGTAGCGATTGGGTTTTGGAAGCGTATTTTGATAACGATTTAGGCGAATCGCTTCATATAAAAATAGTGGCAGAATAATGATAGCAACTTGAATCATTAAGTCACGGATAAGCACCATACCCTCTCATCCCCTATATGTATTTTGATATGATTATATCATTTTATAGACATTTTTGTTTTAAAATTTAGATTTTTCTCAACATTTTTGTAAATCATTTGTGAAGAATAGTTAAGAAATGTTACAACTTTCCGAAATGATTGTAAACCCTGTACCAAATTACGGCTAGGCAGTATACAATGAATACGGATAAAGAAAATAAAACAAAAAACAGTCCAGTGAATGGACAATTATAACAGCATACGGCATATAATCCATACTATCTCTGTTTACAAATAAGTGACCACTATTTTAGTAGGAGGAAGATAAATATGGCAGGAACTACGCTTGTTTTAAATGAGGAAAATTTGGTTGTTCTCGAAAATGTTGACAAATCAGTATACGAGGAACTACAAGAACAAACTGGAGAAGAACATTGCACATGCGCTGTCGATGCATCGGTTGTGCATCTTGGAAAGGTATCTTCTGTTCTTTGGAATGAAGATGAGATAGATTGGGCATACGGTTATTAAAAAGGTCGCATTAAGCGGCCTTTTTTTATATGCTTAAAGAGGATGTTCAAAAAGTCCGGTAAAGATAGCTGCCCTATTTCTTCGTTACGTCGTCACTCTGGTACTCATGTAGTTCACTCTACACTCCGTATCCTCCTAGCTTCCGTTCCTCAAACTACTCGGCTCTCTTTATCCTCCTTTTTGAACACGTATTTAAAAGGCGAAGATATAAAAAATATGGTAAAATAAAAGAAATTTTGCAACGGAAGAAAGGGAGACAAAATGGAACAATTCATTAATCCTAGAGTAAAGGACATTCAAATTTCTGGTATCCGTCAGTTCTCTAATATGATTCAAAACTATGATAATCTCATTTCTCTAACAATTGGACAACCCGATTTCCCAACACCTTCTTTAGTAAAAGAAGCTGCAAAACGGGCAATTACAGAAAACTTTACGAGCTATACACATAATGCTGGGCTGCTAGAATTACGCAAGGCGGCTTGTAATTTTTTGAAAGAACGTTACGATTTACACTATTCACCAGAAGACGAAACAATCGTTACGATCGGTGCGAGTGAAGCAATCGATGTTACGTTCCGTACGATTTTAGAAGAAGGCACAGAAGTTATTTTACCTGCTCCTATTTACCCTGGCTATGAGCCTATTATTCGGATGTGTGGTGCAACACCTGTTTTTGTAGATGTTCGTAAAACCGGATTTCGCTTAACAGCTGCTGCGATTGAAAATGCGATTACAGATCAAACGAGATGCATCGTTTTACCTTATCCTTCTAATCCAACTGGTGTAACACTTTCAAAAGAAGAATTAACAGACATTGTAGCTGTTTTAAAAAATAAAAATATTTTCATCCTTTCTGATGAAATTTACAGTGAACTTGTATATGAAGATGATCATACGTCCATTGCTCATTTTCCCGAAATGCGTGATAAAACAATTGTCATTAATGGTTTATCAAAATCCCATTCCATGACAGGCTGGCGTATTGGTCTTTTATTTGCTCCAGACTATTTAGCAAAGCATATTTTAAAAGTTCATCAATATAACGTTACATGCGCAACTTCAATTGCACAATATGCTGCGATTGAAGCATTAACAGCTGCAAAGGATGCACCGCGAATGATGCGTCATCAATATAAAAACCGTCGGAATTACGTGTACAGTCGTCTGACTCAAATGGGCTTAACTGTAGAAAAGCCCACAGGTGCGTTTTATTTATTCCCGTACATTGGAAACTTAACATCTTCATCCTTTGATTTTGCAGTTCAACTTGTCAAAGAGGCCGGACTTGCTGTTGTTCCTGGAACAGCATTCTCAGAATATGGAGAAGGTTATATTCGTCTTTCTTACGCTTATAGTATGGAAACATTAAAGGAAGGCTGCGACCGTTTAGAACAATTCCTACAGCAAAAAAGCTAAGAGATTCCTCTCTTAGCTTTTTTATATGTTGTTAAAACAAGTTTGACGCTTCAATAATTTATGTGGGATGATAATACATTTCGTAATTGATTCTGAGTGTTCTATCTTGTCAACTAAAGCTTTTGCCGCTTCATACCCTAATTGATAAATGTTTACATCCACTGTTGTAAGTGGTGGGCTTGCAATTTCAGATAATAAAGCATTGTTAAAGCTAACGATCGAAACATCCTTCGGCACAACAAATCCCTTTTTCGATAGCGCACTTAAAACTCCTAGTCCAATTAAATCATCTGTCGCCATAATCGCCGTTGGTGGCTTTGAAAGTGCCATTAACTCTTCTACAGCCTGCTGACCACTTTCCCTTGAGAAATCAAAATGTAAAATATATTCCTTCGGCAAAGGAACATCAGCTAGTTTCAAAGCATCACTCATTCCAGCTAAACGATCTTTCGTAACAAGTAAATCTGAACCTCCACCAATGAAGGCAATTTGCTTATGTCCTAGTGAAATCAAATATTCCGTTACTTCCCTGGCAGCTGTATAATTATCATTATCTACATATGTAATTTCATCTTTTCTTTCATATGGCTTTCCAATTAAGACAAACGGAAAATTTTGTTGCTGTAAATATTGGATAATGTGATCATTTTCACGTGAGTACAGAAGAATAATTCCTCCAATTTGACGACCTTGTACCATTTTTACAACGCCATTAAAAATCTCTTCTTCCGTTTCTCCAGTTGATATATATAAGGAATATTCCTCTACATGCGCAAACGAACTAATTCCTCGAAGAACCTCTGGGAAAAATGGATTTTGAAATGCTTTACTTGCAGAACTTGGCATAACAAGTCCAATTGTTTTCGTCGTTTGATTTGCAAGACTTCTTGCATTTAAATTCGGATGATATCCTAACTCATTCATCACTTTACGTACACGACGCTTTGTTTTTTCACTAATACTTGGATTATCCGCAATAACACGCGAAACAGTGGAAGGAGCAACATTTGCTTTTTTTGCCACATCTTTAATTGTAACTGTCATAAATTTGTTCCTTCTCTCTTCTTTTTTACATGATTTATATAAGTTACATCTATTTTTGTACCATTCATATAGAAACCTCTATTAACCCAAACCTACCTTTTCCCTCTCCATGTATTGTAAAGGATATAGCTTTATTTTCCTATACTATAAAATATTTTTTTCATATCTTTCAATTCCTATGTCACATCAATCCCGATAAAAAACATATTTTATAATATGGAAAATTCTCATCATTTCTATAAAGTGAAACTTTTATCAATGAGAATTTTCTTCATCCCCTACTGATAATTAGCCCTCACCAATCGGGCTTTTCCGGGAGGTTATTCCCACCTTCATTATTTTCTCTGAATCTTGAGGTGGGGGTCTTACTGCCCGTTCATGTGGGATAAAAAGAGAAATGGGACATAAAGTCCCATTTTCATCCCTTCGTTCCTCCAGCTGTTAAACCGGAAATAAAATATTTTTGCAGTGATAAGAATAAAATGGAAATTGGTATTGCAATTAATACAGAACCCGCTGCAAACGTTGTAAATTCATTACCAAATTTTTTCGCTACCATTTCGTACAATCCAACTGCTAACGTATAATTTTCTGGCGTACGTAAAATGATGCTTGCTAAAATAAAGTCAGTAAATGGGCCGATAAATGTGAACAATGCTACAACCGCAACAATTGGCTTTGCGAGTGGCATGATAATTTGCCAAAAGATGCGAAAATGACCTGCTCCGTCCATACGAGCTGATTCGTCCAATTCTTTTGGAATGGTATCAAAGTACCCTTTCATGAGCCACGTATTCATAGGAATTGCACCGCCGACATAAATTAAAATTAATGCAAGATGTGTATCAATTAATCCTGTTAGCTGCGCTAGTATATATAGTGCAATTAACGCTGAAAAGTTTGGAATCATTTGCAGAATTAAAAATGTTACTAAACCGTTTTTTCGCCCTACAAAACGATATCTTGAAAATGCATATGCTGTAAAACTAATCGACAATACAGAGAAAATCATTGTCAAAACACTAACTTTCAACGTATTTTTATACCAAAGTAAATAATTACTTTTGGAAAGATCAAGTAGTTCTCGATAATGATCTAGCGTTGCATTTTTCGGAATGATACTTGATCCCGACAAACTATCACCTGGATTAAATGATGAACCAACAATCCATAATAATGGATAGAAAATAATGACACACATAACGAAAATGACGAAATAACTTAATGAAAGACGTAACATCTTCTGTCGTTTTATATTCATTTACATCATATCCTCTTCTTGGAATGATTTTGTTCTTTTAAATTGCCATAAAGCAACTGTAATAACAATTAACGATAAAATCAGCGTCAGTGCTGCCGCTTTCCCATATTGAGCTGATGTCATCGTTAACTTATAAATCCAGGAAATTAAAATATCTGTTCCACCTGCATTTTGTCCTGATACAGCCGGACCACCACTATTAAACAGATAAATAATACTGAAGTTATTAAAGTTGAACGTATATTGCGTAATTAAAATCGGTGCAGTTGCATATAAAACGAGCGGCAATGTAATTTTACGAAATTGTTGCCAAGCTGTTGCACCATCTACTGTAGCCGCTTCATACAATTCACCTGGAATCGATTGCAATATACCTGTCGTCATCGCAAAAATAAACGGAAACCCCAGCCATGTTTGAATGAAAATTAAAGCGACTTTTGCCCAAAATGGATCTGTCATCCATGCTATCTTTTCGATTCCAAATAGAGTCAACACCTGATTGTTAATTGCCCCAAATGATTCGTTAAACATACCAGCAAATACGAGAATAGATACAAACGCTGGAACTGCCCAAGGTAAAATAAAGATTGTCCGAATCACTGCTTTTCCTTTAATCCCTGGTTGATTTACTAAAATTGCCAAGAAAATACCAAGTGCCACTTGCAGCGTCGTTGCGATAAATGTCCAAATGACAGTCCAAGATAATACACTTAAAAATGTATCTCTCCACATTGGTAATGTGAAAATATCAATAAAGTTTTTAAAACTAACCCACTCTACCAATTTTGCAGGTGGAGAATGATATAAGTCATAGTTTGTAAATCCAATTAATAGAACAAAAATAATCGGAAACACAACGACAAAGATAAGTAGTAGAAACCCTGGTGAAACCATCAGGTATGGGAATCCTTGGTCTAATAGATGGTGATATTGTTCCTTCACAGAGTTTAGCGGTATTCCTACGTCACGTTTCTTCCCATTTTGATAGGCATCATATAGATTAAAAGCATATACTCCTAACCCAAATGCAATAACAATAAGTGCTAAAATACCCTCTACCAGTAGAAAAATAGAATGATCACGAGGAACTTCTGTACCTAGCGTTACAATTCCCCACAATCCTATATTTAACAAATCAGCAAACGCTACAAAAAATGAGCAAGTTAGTACAAGAAAGATAATACCTTTTACATATTGTTTATTATACAGTTGTCCGATACCTGGAATGATTGACAGCGCTGCCGCTGTTTTTCGATGTTTTGATCCGGTTACTTCATTCGCTGGTTCAAAGGATGTTTGCATTGTTCTTCCCCCTTTTTTCTTCCCCTTGGAAGGAGGAGAATTCGTGTCCCTCATTTACAAGAGACACGAATTCTATATTATTTTTGCTTACCATGGTTCGCTTCAATATTTCCTTTAATTTGTTTGACCGCTTCATCAAGTGCTGCTTTTGGTTCTTGTTTTCCCGCTGCAAGTAGCTCTAATGCAAATCTTGATGGCTCCCATACTTCTTGCATTTCTGGAATGTTCGGCATTGGGATACCAGTTGCAGCCTGTGTAGTTATCGCTTTTGCAGCTTCACTTTCCTTAATAATTGGATCTTCCATTAATGATTTTACAGGAGGAATTTCTTTTGATTTTTCATAGCGAATTTTAGCATTTTCTTCATTTGTTACCCAATCAACAAATTTTGTTGCTAAATCTTTATTTTTTGAAAAACTTGTTACATGCCATCCTTTTACACCAACAAATGTTTTCATCGGTTCACCATTTGGCAATTTCGGCATCGGTGCTACACCATAATCAATTCCGGCTTTTTCCATCGCTTGAAATGCCCATGGACCGTTCATAATAGACGCAGCTTTTCCTTCATTAAACAATCCATCAGCAGCTGCCCCTCCAGATTCACCGATGATACCTTTCGGGAATAGCTTTTCCTTGTACCATTTTTGAATGTATTCCATACCTTGTACTGCTCCACTACTATTTAATCCGATATCCGCTGTATTTGGTTTCCCATCTTTCTCACCGAATACATATCCTCCCATACCAGCCATAAATGCATTAGCAAAATACAAATTATCTCCTAATGCTAAAAATCCATATTTTCCATCTTTTGTGAAATCTTTCGAGAATTTGTATAGCTCGTCCATCGTTTCTGGTGCTTTTGGCATAAGCTTTTTATTATAAATAAAAACTGGTGTCTCAATCGCTTTCGGCAATCCATATAATTTCCCTTTATATGTTTGCGCTTCTAAAGATAGATCAGTAAATTTGCTCTTTACAGCATCATCAACCTTTACTTCGTCAATTAAACCTTCTGTAACAACATTTCCAATATGGTCATGCGGTAATGTTACAACATCAGGCCCTGTGCCTGCTGGTCCATCAAGACGCAGCTTTTTCGTTTGATCTGTCATTTGAATTTCTGCAACTTTTACTTTTACATTATATTTCTTTTCAAAGCTCTTTACTGCTGGTTCTAAAGCAACACCTTTTTTGAGATCTTCCCAAACAAGAAGATCATAATCCTTCTTCTCCTTGCTCGCTTCCTTTTTCCCTGAATCTTTCGGACCACATGCAGACAACATACCAATTGCCAAAGCAGAGACCGTTAACAATGATAGCGCTTTCCTCATCCTCAAAACCTCCCTGAATTATGTACGTAATATCTTAATAAATGAAAACGTTTGCACTTACAAGTTTAATAGAAGCGCAAACAACTTTCTAATCTATGAAAACGTTTGCGCTATTTGTCTATCATTATACATTCTTTTATAGATTTTGCAAATATTATCTTTCTTTATTTTTCAAAAAATTTATGGGCTTATTGTTTATAATCATTGACTTTACACGAAAGGAATACTACCCTTATAAACAATATCAAGATTATACAAAAGGCAATCGTTTGCAATATAATCTTATTTATAGGATTATCAAAGGGGGATTTTCTATATGTTTAAAGAAGCAATATACCATAGACCAAAAGATAATTACGCATACGCTTACAATGAAAAAATGATTCATATTCGGTTACGTACAAAAAAAGATGATGTTGATACCATATCCTTCATTTATGGTGATCCATATGAATGGCAGGACGGAAAATGGCTAACAACAAAAATGCCAATGAAAAAAAGTGGTTCGACGGAATTATTTGATTATTGGTTTGTTTCGATCGAACCAAAATTTAAGCGCTTACGTTATGGGTTTGAACTGAAGAACAAAGTAGAATCTATCGTTTATACAGAACGCGGTTTCTTTTCTGAGGCCCCTACTGACGATATTGGCCATTACTTTTGCTTCCCATTTGTACATGAAAAAGATGTTTTTACAGCTCCTTCATGGGTGAAAGATACAGTATGGTATCAAATCTTTCCAGAACGCTTTGCGAATGGAGATCCTACATGCGATCCAGCTAATACCCTTGCTTGGAATAGTACTGCTCCGACTGCAGCTAACTTTTTCGGTGGTGATTTTGCCGGTATTATAGATCATCTTGATTATCTTGTAGACCTTGGTATTTCCGGTATTTACTTTACCCCAATCTTTACGGCTCACTCCAATCATAAATACGACACAATTGACTATATGGAAATTGATCCACAATTTGGGACGAAAGAAACATTTCAAAAACTGGTTGAAGCCTGCCATCAGCGCGGTATAAAAGTGATGCTAGATGCTGTTTTTAACCATAGCGGTTACTTTTTCGATAAGTTTCAAGATGTGCTAATAAAAGGGGAGCAATCTTCTTATAAAGACTGGTTTCACATTCATGATTTTCCACTTATAACAGAACCACTACCGAATTATGATACCTTTGCTTTCACACCATATATGCCAAAATTAAATACGGCTCATCCAGACGTAAAAGAATACTTACTTGAAGTAGGGCGTTATTGGGTACGAGAGTTTCACATTGATGGTTGGCGACTTGACGTGGCCAATGAAGTGGATCATACATTTTGGCGAGAATTCCGAAGTGAAATAAAAGAAATTCATCCTGATGTATATATTTTAGGCGAAATTTGGCACGATGCTCTTCCATGGCTACAAGGCGATCAATTCGACGCTGTAATGAGCTACCCTGTTACAAACGCTCTTCTTTCTTATTTTGCAAATGAAACCATTCGAGCAAGTGAATTTATGGAGCAAATTGCAGAGTCACTTCACTCCTATTCCATGAATGTAAACGAGGCTGCTTTTCATCTATTAGACAGTCACGATACACCGAGAATTTTAACAACCTGTAACGGAAATAAGGATAAAATGAAGTTACTCTATGTATTCCAGCTCTCCTTTATCGGTTCACCATGTATTTATTATGGTGATGAAATCGGAATGGATGGTGGTATGGATCCGGATTGCCGAAAGTGTATGGTGTGGGATGAAGACAAACAAGACAAAGAATTATTCCAACATATAAAAACATTAATTTCACTACGAAAACAATATAAAGCATTTGGTGGACATGGGACATTTACATGCATTGAAGCCAATAATGAGCAGAATTATATCTCTTATACGAAGACACAAGAAGAAGAAACAATCTTTTTCGTTTTAAATCCTACAAATAACGAAATTATCGCTCCTATACCATTTGATATCACTAGTAAAAAAATTGTAAATCTTTATACCGGAGAAGAATTTTCTGCCGAAACAAAATCACTACAAGTCTCCCTCCCTGCATACGGATTTTCAATTTTAAAATGGTAACATAAACAAAAACCTTGTGTAAAAAAATTACACAAGGCTTTTGTTTATTTCAATTTATACACTCTTGTTTCATATGGCTGCAATGATATATTTTCGATTGATTCATCTTGCACAGCATAGTTGTGTATGAATAAATCTGCTTGATTGTACGCTATCTCTTTTGGTAATTCAAATACACATTGATCCTCTGTAAAGTTTGCAATTACTACTAACTTCTCATCTTCCCATGTTCTTATGTAAGCAAAAATAGATGGATGGTTTTCCAGAATTAAATCATACGTACCATATACAATTATTTCATGTTGCTTACGCAGTTCAATCAATTTCTTATAGTAGTAAAAAATAGAATTTGAATCCTGTAGTGTCTGCTTCACATTAATCTCTGTATAATTAGGATTTGCTTGAATCCATGGTTTACCTGTTGTAAATCCAGCGTGTTCGCTGTCATCCCATTGCATTGGTGTTCGGGCGTTATCGCGTCCTTTTATGTAAATAGCTCGCATCACTTCCTCTTGATTTTCACCACGTTCAACCACTTTTTCACGGTACATATTCAGCGTTTCAATATCACGATACTCACCAATAGACGCAAATTGAACGTTTGTCATCCCAATTTCTTCTCCTTGATAAATATAAGGTGTTCCTTTCATCATATGAAGTACCGTTGCTAACATTTTAGCGGACTGGACACGATAAGTTGTATCATTACCAAAGCGTGAAACAACGCGAGGCTGATCATGATTGTTCCAATACAAACTATTCCATCCTGTTTGTTCTAGCGCTTTTTGCCATTTTGTTAAATTTTGTTTTAGCGTAAGGATTGAACATGGTTTAACATCCCACTTGCCGTTGTCTCCAGAATCTAAATCCATATGTTCAAACTGAAATACCATTTGTAATTCTTGACGCTCTTCTCCTGTACACAGTTTCGCTTCTTCTGTTGTTACACCTGGCATTTCACCGACCGTCATAATGTCATATTGAGACAGCACCGCTTCATTCATTTCATGTAAATACGGGTGAATATTTGGTCCGTTCATAAAATATCGATGACCCGATACGTAACCTTCTGTTTCTGTTTCCACAATTGGTAACCCTTCTGCTTTAGAAATGAAGTTTATGACATCCATACGGAAACCATCAATCCCTTTTTCAAGCCAAAACTTCATCATCTCATAAATATCTTTTCGTACTCGCTCATTATCCCAGTTTAAATCTGGTTGCTTTTTAGAGAATAAATGTAAATAATATTCGTCCGTTATTTCATCATACTGCCAAGCAGATCCACTAAATGCGGCTTCCCAATTGTTTGGCTCTTTTCCATTTTTCCCAGGACGCCAAATGTAGTAGTCTCGATATGGATTATCCTTTGACTTACGTGATTCAACAAACCAATTATGTTCATCTGAAGTGTGATTAACAACTAAATCCATCATTAACTTCATATTACGTGCATGCATTTCACTTAGTAGCTCTTCCCAATCACTCATTGTTCCGAACTCATCCATTATTTTGCAATAGTCACTAATATCATAGCCGTTATCATCATTTGGTGATTCGTAAACTGGTGATAACCAAATAACATCTATGCCTAGCTCTTTTAAATAATCGAGCCTTGAAATAATACCACGAAGATCACCAATCCCATCACCATTACTATCCATAAAACTACGCGGATAAATTTGGTATACAACACTTTCTTTCCACCATTGTTTCTCCATCATGCTACCCCATTTCATTATTTAATTCAAAAACAGGCGCAAACGTTTTCATTAATGAATCATATCAGATTTTAACAGAAATGAAAACAGCGCTTACAATTTTTTATACCATTTAAAAAAATGTAATTATCGCTCTTACCACCTTACAATCATTATATTTATAGATCCTCTAGCAAGAATGTATCCACCCTAGCAAATTTATGAAAACGTTTTATTTTTTACATCGTTTATATTTCTTTTTCTTTTACATTCGTTTATAATGAATTCAAAGAAAACGTTTGCATACTTTTTTCACTGGGAGGAAAAATCATGGCAGAACTAAAGTTAGAAAACATTTATAAAATATATGACAATAACGTAACGGCGGTAACAGACTTCAATTTACATATACAAGATAAAGAATTTATCGTTTTCGTTGGTCCATCTGGATGTGGAAAATCAACAACATTACGAATGGTCGCTGGTTTAGAAGATATTTCAAAGGGAGAATTTTCAATTGATGGAACTGTGATGAATGATGTCCCTCCAAAAGATCGGGATATTGCAATGGTTTTTCAAAACTATGCACTCTATCCACATATGAGTGTTTACGACAATATGGCGTTCGGTTTAAAACTACGCAAAATACCAAAAGATGAAATTGACCGCCGGGTAAAAGATGCAGCTCGCATATTAGGACTGGAAGAATATTTAAATCGAAAGCCGAAAGCTTTATCCGGGGGACAACGACAACGTGTCGCGTTAGGACGTGCAATTGTTCGTGATGCAAAAGTCTTCCTAATGGACGAACCCTTATCAAATCTTGATGCAAAATTACGTGTAGCTATGCGCTCTGAAATTTCTAAACTGCATCATCGCCTTGGAACAACAACTATTTATGTTACACATGATCAAACAGAAGCAATGACAATGGCGTCACGCCTTGTCGTTATGAAGGATGGGGAAATCCAACAAATTGGTACACCAAAGGAAGTATATGAAACACCAGAAAATATTTTTGTTGGCGGATTTATCGGCTCACCTGCGATGAACTTTTTCCGTGGTCAATTAACAGGACATCACTTTGTTATAGACAATAAAATAAAAGTTAAAGTATCCGAAGGAAAAATGAAACTACTGCGTGAACAAGGTTATATCAACAAAGAAATTGTTTTAGGAATTCGTCCAGAAGATATTCATGATGAGCTTTTATTTTTGGAAGCTTCACAAGACACAACATTTACAACACAAATTGATGTTGCCGAGCTATTAGGTGCGGAATCTATTTTATATATGAAACTCGGAAATCAAGATTTTGCGGCTCGCGTTGACGCTAGACATACCTTTACACATGGAGATACAATTAAACTTGCATTTGATGTAAATAAAGCACACTTCTTTGATGCAAAAACAGAAAAACGAATTCGCTAAAGTTCAATTTTTCTCCATCCCCACTAAGAAAAATTGAACCAATCGGGGTATTACTGCCCGTTAATAGCGGGATAAATACAAAAAAACCGTCCACATATAAATCGAGGGCGGTTTTCTACTATTATACTAGGGTTCCTACTGCATGAAATGATTGTTCTTTCATCCTAATAATACCAAAAATAGGTAAATCGGTTAACCTCACTTCTTCTTGCTGTTTCATAAAAGATGACGTTAATTGCTTTATCTCTATCCAAACATCATTAATACAAAATACATTGGAATCGTTCTCTTGTTGTCGAGAGAAAATAGAATCTACTTTATATAAGCCAGCATTATTAAACAAGACATCTATGCTTTTATAAGCTGTAATAGCAACTTCTATAACATATTTCCAATCTTCTTGCTTCTCCACATCATGAGCAACAAAAAGCGCTTCTCCGCCTAAACCTACAATCTCCTCAGCTGTTGCTTGTCCACTTTCTTGATCAATGTCCGTTACAATTACTTTTGCACCTTGTTGTGCCAACAAAAGAGCCGTACTACGGCCAATACCGATACCTCCACCAGTTACAACGGCAACTTTCCCTGCAAGTTTCATCGTCATTACCCCTTCTGTAAGTCTTACCGTCATCAGTATACTCCTTTCTTTGTTATATCTGCAAGCAGGAAAAAGGTCACCCTCACCATTGTAAACGCTTATCCACTTACTGACTTTCTCTTTTTTCTTACTATTATATTGATCAAAAACAAGACCGATAAAAATAAGTATCCCCAAAAAAATTAAGTCTCCTCCTGCCATTCCGGCCTCCCCCTTGTTATATGACACTATCTTTTTATTTATTATGTAACTTTCTTAATTTCCAATCTATTACAACAAAAAAATTGGATGTCTTAAAAAGTTTGGTATTCCTTACTTTCTAAAACATCCTTAACTAATATGGAGGGTACTATATAGGAGATGCCCGTCCTATATAAATTCCATTATACCAACTTAATTTATCGAATATTGTAAAAACTTAGGGTGAAATAAAATATTTTTAATAAATATTTATGCATCCTCTCACTTACCTTTCTCATTACAAAAGGTAAGCACATATTAAACATATCTAATACGTGCTTACCTTTATTTTTAGGATTCTTAACTTTTATATCTTGATAATTTTTGAACCTTCACGGACTATACGATACTCATCACTTTCGTTTTCATAATTAAATCATGAAAACCACAATTGTCATGACGAAACAACATCATATACACATTAACAATTGATGGAATTCCAAGCAGCAATATGTTTGGTATTAACAATACAAAAAATCGAGCTATCAACGCTTGTATTGTTATCCTTTCACTTGTTAGTGAAATAAGCCTTGTGCGCGTAATTTTTTTACCTATTGTACAACCGTTCCAAACAAATGGCACGAAAATAAAATATACAGCCATTAATATAAATACAAGCACAAGGTCGTATCGATAGTCGCCCAGACTAATATTAAAGCGATTGAAGATGGCACCATAGTTTCCCGTTGCAAGTGCCACAACCGCACCGTACATAACAGAAATGAAAAACATATCAATAATGGAGGCACCTAGGCGATTCATTACCACCGCTGGACGATGCATCTTTAACTTCATTTTATGTCGACTCCTTCGTATCCTTCTTTACCTCTTTCATCGTAACATTTCTAAAAAACATTGTAAATAACTCATATATTGGCGTTTCTTTCCCTTTTCTTGTACAATGTGTTACAACAGCGTTTTAGAAGGAGGACATCATATTGAAGCAATGGATAATCGTATTTGCTATTATATTGCTGACTGGTTGCACAGCGAATTCTACTCATTCCGCTTACACCATTAACGATGAATATGAACTGGTTAATACTTCCGGAAGTGCATTTGAACTTTTGCCAAAGCAAGACGCTATATATGCTACGCAATATATTCCAGCAAAAATTGTAGAAATTGCATGGGATGATATATATATTATGGTAAAACAACTTGAAGAAAAATCAGACCCAAATAACCCAGAAGCAACGATTGCAAATAAACAAAACGAGCATTATTGGATTATTGACGTGAAAAATAATCGCCGTTTTGGTCCTTATAACGAAAAACAATTTCAAGAGCAAAAGGAAGCGTTCCGAATTTCCAAATCATTACAAACCGTAGAAACATATATAAATGAACAAAACAAACAGTCAGCAAAATCATAGAACTGGCTGTTTGTTCCAAGCATTGTGAATGAATATCTTCTCCCACGATGTTTGATATTATTTCATGCGTTTATCATGATAATCAGGATGCTCACCTTTCATCGTAATAACCGCACCACAATTTTTACAAACCTCTATCTCCGCCACAGTTTGTGCAAATAAAGTAAGCTGACTTTCCATACTCGGGGCTACTGTTCCCTTTTCTATCTCTTTACTTCCGCATTCATAGCATCTTTTTTCCACTTTTACTTCCTCCTTTGCACTCTATTCCTATTACATTCGCTTCCATACGACAGATTTCCTGTTCTTTTTCCATGCAAAAAACCACCTCACTTTGAAAGTGAGATGGTGAATTTTTTCGGTTCAGACACATTTTCATGTGTATCGCCCATTGCAACAGCATCTGTTGTAAAGTCTATTTGGGTAATCTCTTTTTTTCCATCATTAAGTAATAACCCAATGATTCCTTCTCGTGTCTCACCTGGCTTGTAGTCTGCTCTCGTCACACCTTTTGTACCAACTAACGTATCCTCTCCGTATAAAAAGTTTTGAGTCGGCACGTTAAATTGTTGATCTTCATTAATGATAACATCATTCATGGAGAAAAACTGTATTTCTTTATCACCGCTATTTTCTACTTTGTATGAAATCTCGACATAGCGTACTGTATCACTGATGTCTTTTCCGCTTAATGAAGCATATAATTCTGCATCTTCTCGGCTCACTCCATCACCAAGTCTACGTTGTATTTCTTCCGGAGTTAATGCTGTATATACCTTCAATGTGTCTTTTGCATCCTGAGTCATATGTGATAATGCAATGACTTTTACATCTTGTACATGAATTTTCATTGGGGCTACTTCAAATATTTGATTCACTTGTTTCATTTGTTCTAATTTGAATGTCCCCCATCCTCTTTGTTTTACAGCCTGTCCAACTTTTTTCAATTCCTTGCCACCATATTCAGTTGTTTCTGGAATTGATTCTTTCTTTATTTCCTTCGTTTCCTTCGTTTCTTCTTTATGAAAACAACCACTTAATAAAACTATAAAACTACATAAAATACAAATACTTTTCCACGCTTTCATCACTCTACTCCTAACAATCTAATTCATAATCAAACTCGATAACACGAATCATTTCTTGTCCCGTATATTGCCGAAACAATGAAAAGTCCACAAAAAATACTTGTGATTGCTGATACTATATAAATCCATTTTGATTTTTCGACATATAGCCGCGGCTATGGATAACAAAAGGTGACCTGCACTTATTTTCTCTCTTTGTTTTCACTTGGCATGGGGCAGGAAAAGGATCTGACCGCTTCTATGCATGGCCGGATGCTCTCTCCCACCTAAAAAGAAGGGCTTTATGTCGGTTTTTAATTTGTATTTATATATTATACTCCCTATTTGTAGAATTTGAAAATATGTGTCTACCAACGTATGGACAATAAAGAACCCTAGTGCCATAACCATTAACCAACCCCAATACTTCCACTTCTTTCTCGCTGGTGTAGAATCTACTTCTTTTATAGACCCTCGACACTTCCAAAAAAACTACTTATAAAAGCCTCACTTCATCATAACGACAACAATTATCCTTATGCAAGGCTTATTTCCACATTCTGATATTCATATTAAAAATGATACAATCCATATGTAATTTTCAGGAAAAGTCTTGTATATTTTAGACGAGCCTGAAGCAGCTTTGTCACCGATGCGTCAGCTTTCGATGCTCATCCCTATGCATGAGCTAGCCCAGTAGCAATCACAATTTATTATTGCAACGCACTCCCCTCTTTTGATGGCGTATCCAAATGCCAGTATATATTCTTTAACACAAGAAGGAATGAGTAAAGTAGCCTTAGAAGAAACAGAACATTACCAGACAATGAAACTCTTTTTTGAAGACCGGAATCGCTTGCTTCATCATCTATTTCATTCATAGTATAAGAGAATACCGAAAATGATTATACATATCTATTTTAAACTACTCTACATCAAAAAAAAAAAAAGCAGCTCATGCTGCTTCTTTTTATAATGCTTCTATAAACAAGGCTACTCCAATGCCGCCACCGACACAAAGAGATGCAATTCCTTTTTCTAAACCTTGTCTTCTTAATTCATGAATTAAGCTGACAGTAATACGAGCGCCTGTGCAACCAATTGGATGTCCAAGTCCAACGCCACTTCCGTTCACATTTACTTTCTCACGGTTCAAACCAAGCTCTTTCTCTACGGCTAAGTATTGTGCTGCAAAAGCTTCGTTAATTTCTAATAAGTCAGCGTCTTCCACTGACCAATTCACTTTTTCTAAGCCTTTGCGAATAGCTGGTGCTGGTCCAATCCCCATAATCTTTGGATCTACACCTGCTACAGAATATCCAACGATTCTTGCTAACGGCTGCAATCCTTTTTCTTTCGCTTTTTCTTCACTCATTAATACTAAGGCTGCACTTCCATCATTAATACCTGATGAATTCCCTGCAGTTACTGTACCACCTTTACGGAATGCTGGCTTTAACTTTTCCAATTTTTCTTGTGTAATATCTGCACGTGGATGCTCATCTTTTGCAAACACAACTTCTTTTCTACGCTCTTTTATCGTAATCGGAACAATTTGTTCATCAAAATAACCTGCTTCAATTGCCTGAAGGGCTAGTTGATGACTACGCAATGCGACCTCATCTTGTTCCTCTCTTGTAATCTTATATTGTTCAGCAAGATTTTCTGCTGTTTCACCCATCATAATGTTATGTATCGGATCTTCCAATACTTCCCACACCATATCGCGAATTTCTCCGTGCTGCATACGTTGTCCCCAACGATGCTGCTTTAATGCATAAGGGCTAGAGCTCATCGCTTCTACTCCACCTGCTACGACAATATCGCTTACTCCTAATTGAATCTGCATTGCTGCTGACATAATTGCTTGCATACCAGAAGAACATTGACGCTGAATCGTATAGCCTGTTACAGTATCAGGAAATCCTGCTGCTAACGCGGCAGTTCTAGCGGTATTCGCTTCATCTGTTCTTTGAATGCAATGCCCTAAAATTACCTCATCAACTTCGTGCGGTTCCACTCCACCTCTTTTTACAGCTTCTTGAAGTACAGGAACGATTAATTCCACTGGTTTTACATTTTTTAATGCTCCTCCAAAAGTTCCAATTGGCGAACGAACTGCAGCTGTAATTACCACATTATGCATCGTGCACTTGCCCCTCTCTTATGTCCCTAGTAAATTTTCGGATGGAATAACATAAGCTGTATATCTAGATTTATCATACTACAAGCATACTAAAAAATCAAAATATTTAATATAGTAAGAATAGAGAAAATAGAGAGAACGAAAAAATAGAGAGATTCCACCTCTCTATTCCGTTAATGCATATAAAAATTTTTGTAAGATTTTTTCTGTCGTTTTATTTAATTTCGGTAATTTATCGGCAGGGAAATATCGAATATCTAATCCTTCTTCATCACACTTCATTTTCCCAATCACATGGTGCGCTTGAAAAAGACTGATGACATTGAAAATTTCATCTCCGTTCGGATAGCGATAATACAATTCTTTACCGGAAAGAACACCGAGAAACTGTAATGCCTCAGCCTCTAATCCCGTTTCCTCTAACAGTTCTCGCCGAGCTGTTTCTTCCGTTGTTTCTCCAAGTTCCATTGCACCACCCGGTACTCCCCAATCATACGTATCCGAACGATATTGAAGCAACACCTCTTGCTTTTCATTTAAAATGATAACTGCTGATCCTACAAGAATAAGCGGTCTAGTACCGACTAAATTTCGTAACTCTTCGATATACCCCATTGCATAATTCTCCTTTCATCTCCTTCCTTATCATAGCAAAATTCCTTATTTTTTTGTTCTATGTATTTGAAAATATTCTTCCCAATAAAAAAAGGAAGCATTTACTTCCTTTTTCTTACTTCTAACCACGAAAGCTTTCATATTTCACATCTTCAAATGCTTTCTCAATCTCTTCATTACGATAATGAACATATGTAAAACGTCCTAATTCTACTAAACGTGCAATTTCTTGTAATGCTTTTGTTTTTTCATATACTTCCTCAATTGTTATATGTACATAAAATTTCATAAGTGGATGTTCATACAAAGATTCACCGACCTCCACATATACATCCTTTACCCCTTGAACCACTCTTACATAACTTGCAAACTGATAAACAGCTTCACGATCCGAAACAATTTTAAATGTATACATGTATTCTCCCCCTTTCTTTTTACTATACCAGAAAGAAACAAATATAACTTTATTGAACTATGAATATTTTCTGACTTATTTTGTTAATTATTTACGGCTCAAAATAAATAAGTCATACATTTGTCCCACTCTAACGATTAGTAGAAGTTTCACTTTGTAGGCATTTACTCCATACAAACCGCCCCTCTCCCACATACAGTATAGCAATTAACCGTTTTTTCATTCGAGGTGTATAGGATGTATCCATACGTCAATATATGTATTTGTATTACCCCAGGCTCCAACATTGCAAATGACCGCATTGCAAAAGATTTAGCAATTGCTGAATCTATATGGAAACCAATTTCATTTCAAATTATAGATGTCATTATATTAGATGAAGCATTTCGGTTTCACGATAGTGAAATTAGCTATTTAGAGTCTATTCAAAAACAACCAAAGGTTTCTTCTTTATTTAATGCTTGTTTATCAGAAACGCCAGATTGCGATATTTATGTTTGTTATATTGGGAGCAATTATTTTAAAGAGCAATCCGTTATTGCATGTGCTTACTCGTTAGCCATGCGACAGAACATTACAGGCTATATCATACTTACAAACGCTGCCTCCCCTTCAAAAAACATATACACACTCGCTCACGAGCTCGGTCATATTTTATTTACAAGGCGTATTCAAGGAAAACTTACACATGCCGATCCTCACTCTCTAACAGGCTCTGAACACCATCCATCTTCTACAAACCTCATGCATCCTATCGTTCCTCGTCCTGATATAGTTAATGTTGATTCTTTATTAACAAAAGAACAGCGAGAGTTATCTTTACAAAGCCCTTTATTGCGCAAAGAAAGACCGTAACGATGATAGTTACGGTTAAAATAATATATTCCAGTCCATACAGTGAAACTTTAATCAGTGGGGTGCTTTATCCCCCACCTACCTTCTTTGCTTTTTGCTGAATTTTGAGGTGGGAGTTTTACTGTCCGCGAATAGCAGGATAAAAATACATATCCTGATGTATTATCTAACAAATTTCCAAAATAGTCTTCATCTTCCATAAAAGAAGTGATTTCAGCATCTTCTAAAAACACCTCTATATCGCTTTCCTTCCCCCCTTTCCTTCCAGTAAGCGTTGCACGCTACTTTGCATCGCTTCCCAGCGTTCCATAAATTCATCTAGTGCATCTTCACCTTGTTCTGTTAATGTATAATATTTTCGCTTTGGACCAGATGGAGATCCCTTCATTGTGCTTACAATTAACCCCTCTTTTTGCATCCGAATTAATAACGGATAAAGTGAAACTTTAATCAGTGGGGGTTTTCTTCATCCCCCACTGATTATTAGTTGAACCAATCGGGCTTTTACGGGCAGTTTATCCCCCACCTAACTTCTTTGCTTTCTGCAGAAATTTGAGGTGGGGGTATTACTGCCCGTTAATGCGGGATAAATACTACCTTCACTTGCCATTGTAAAACCGTACTGCGCCAATTTTTCGCTCATTTCATATCCGTATATTTCTCCTTCAGAGATAATGGCAAGAAGGCATCCTTCAAGAATCCCTTTTAGCATTTGACTTGTCGACACAATTTAAATCCTCCCTCTATCTTGTTTTACAAGATAGATAAGCATAAGTATCTTGTAAAACAAAGTAGTATAGCAGAGGCTATTTTGTAAAGCAAAATAGCTAAACATATTTTTTCCAGATGTTTGCAGGATTTCCTTTGTTTTTTCTCTAAATAGAGCATTAAGACTAATCTTACAAATAAAGGAGTGCTTACTTGATGTTCACGAATCGCGTTGTATTTTTAACAGGTGCCGCAAGCGGAATTGGCTATGAAATGGGGAAAGCTTTCGCAAAGGAAGGTGCGAAAGTTGTAATCAGTGACCGCCTTGAAGATCGTGCCAAAGAAGCTGCCGAGCAGTTACGTCAAGAAGGGTATGAAGCAATTGGAATGAAATGTGATGTCACGTCTGAAAAAGAAATTTCACAAGCTATTTCTGAAACTGTTACACACTGGGATTCACTTGATGTTTTAATCAATAACGCTGGTATGCAGCACGTTTCACCTATTGAAGAATTTCCAACAGATAAGTTTGAACAGCTCATTAAAATTATGCAAATCGCACCATTCATTGCGATTAAACGCGCTTTCCCTATTATGAAAAAACAAAAGTATGGCCGAATTATTAATGTTGCATCTATTAATGGACTTGTTGGTTTTGCAGGAAAATCTGCTTACAATAGTGCCAAGCACGGTGTTATTGGCTTAACAAAAGTGGCTGCTTTAGAAGGTGCAGAACATGGAATTACTGTAAATGCCCTCTGCCCAGGCTATGTCGATACACCGCTTGTTCGCAATCAACTACAAGATTTGGCAACAACAAGGAATGTGCCGCTAGAACGTGTATTAGAAGAGGTCATTTATCCGCTCGTTCCACAAAAACGTTTGTTGGCAGCACAAGAAATTGCCGATTATGCTTTATTTTTAGCAAGCGAAAAAACAAAAGGTGTAACTGGACAAGCTGTTGTTGTTGATGGTGGATACACAGCGCAGTAGTTTTTTATCCCGCTATTTGCGGGCAGTAAAGCCTGATTGGTCAGGGCTAATAATCAGTCGTGGATGAAGAAAACTCCCACTGATTAAAGTTTCACTTTATCTTTTAGATCACCAAACAGGCTTATGCTCTTACATGCATAAGCCTGTTCTGTTACCTCGTTTCATTCGGATCCTCATATCTTGTCATTTGCTGTGGGAGCTTCTCAATTGCTACAATCACTCCATCTAACTTACTTTCAATGCGATGCAGTAAATATAGCGTCACAACAATCGGAAACCCCACATTGCCAACCATAGATATCCATTCCTCCATGTGCTTCTCCTCCTTTCTTCTATATAAATAAGAGGAAGCAAAGGAAATTGGCAAAAAAAACAAGCTAACATCCATCAGCTTGTTTTTCTAAATAATGAAGCAATTTCACCTTCATAATTTCCTTGTAAAATTCCTTTTTCGGTAATAATCCCTGTTATTAGATCATGCGGCGTCACATCGAATGCCGGATTGTATACATCAATACCTATTGGTGCAATTTGCTTCCCGTCAAACTTTGTAACCTCAGATTCATCTCGTTCTTCAATAACAATTTCAGCGCCCGTTTTCTTTGTAATATCAAATGTAGAAAGTGGGGCAGCTACATAAAAAGGAATCCGAAAATATTTTGCTAGTATAGCTAAATTTGATGTTCCAATTTTGTTTGCTATGTCACCGTTCGCAACAATTCGATCTGCCCCCACAATGATTGCAGCAATCTTTTTCTTCCGAATCGTATGTGCTGCCATATTATCTGTAATAAGTGTTACATCAACACCCGCTTGCTTTAGCTCCCATGTAGTAAGACGTGCACCTTGTAGGACAGGCCTTGTTTCACATGCATATGCGTGTAGATTTACGCCTCGTTCTTTTCCGATATAAAACGGGGCTAACGCTGTTCCATAGCGCGCCGTTGCAATACTTCCTGCATTACAAATCGTTAAAATACGGTCGCCATCTTTAAACTGTGTCAGCGCATTCTCTCCAATGCTACGGCACACTCTTTCATCTTCCTGCTGAATTTGAAGTGCTTCCTCTTCTAGTTTCTTTCTTGCTTCTTTAATTGTTGTTACATGCTGAATAGAAGCAGTAATCCGATCAATTGACCAAAATAAATTAACCGCGGTTGGGCGTGATGTCGCTAAATAGTTACAGTCTCTTTTAAATTGTTTTTGAAAGTCTTCGATATTCGTAACATCATATTTTTTAGCAGCAAGTGCCAAGCCAAATGCAGCTGTAATTCCAATGGCTGGTGCTCCGCGCACTTCTAACATAACGATGCTTTTCCACACATCTTCAATCGTAGTTAGTGTTTTATATTCTACAACATGTGGTAATTTCGTTTGATTTAATACAGCGATAGAATTCCCTTTCCAGCTTACAGAACGCGGAACAGCAACTGTTGTGCTCATATTCTTACTCCCTCTCCTGATACAATACATTGAAATAACGCTTGAAACACCTGGATATCTGCACCTGTCGTTTCATGTAACAATAATTCTCGACCTAAATATAGCGCTTGTTTTTTTGCTTGAATTCTTCTTTTTTCGTCCACGATTCCATCTAAATCAGCTACATGCGCTAACCCAATTGTTCGTCGAATAATTTCACAACCAGCAAATCCAACTGCATCAGCAAAAATATTTTGCATTACAATCGCTAACCACTGTTTCTCTTTCGTATATGATTCTACTCCTTCTAATACCCATAGTTTTGTAAAGGTTTCTACAAAATTACTCCACGTTTTTTCGATATGATAGAATAGTATATTTCTTTTCTCTTCTTCTCGTGATAGCGCATTTAGCAACAAATTCGCAATAAATTGTCCAAGATCAAATCCAAGCGGCCCAAATGTTGCAAACTCCGGATCAATCACCTTCGTTTCTGATGGAGAAGAAAAAATACTTCCTGTATGTAAATCTCCATGAATTAACGCTTCTTTTCTCGTTAAGAATTTATATTTATACTGCGCTACCTGTAATTTCAGTTTTTTATCACACCAAAGTTCATCTAGGGCAGGTTGCAGTGCTTCTTCGTAATCATTTGTAGTAGAATTTGCAAATGGATCTGTAAATACAAGATCTTCCGTTATTTTACAAAGATCAGGATTCACAAACTGACCATCTAGTACTCTCTTTTCTTCTGATTGCAGCCCAAAATCTGAAGTGTAAAAAAGGACATGTGCTAAAAAACGACCAATATGTTGTGATAAAAGCGGATAATCCTCGCCCTCTATCAATCCTTTACGGGTAATTGTAAGATTCGATAAATCCTCCATTACCGTCACAGCCAGCGTTTCATCATGACCATATACTTTCGGTGCATATTCAGGCACATATTTCCCAAAAATCTGCAGCGCTTGGCTTTCAATTGTCGCCCGTCCTAATGAAAGTGGCCAACTTTCCCCAACGACTTTTGCATATGGAAGAGCCTGTTTTACAATGATACCGCGATCCCCATCATGAAGATGGAACACATAATTTAAATTTCCATCCCCAATTTCATGACAAGTCACCTTTGCACCTTTTTCAAAATACCCATGCTCTTTTACATATTGGATTGCCGTTTCTTCTGTTAATGATTGATATCCCATCTTCTTCTCCCCCTTTTAAATTTCAGGGTTTTTCATCACAAGAAAAACCCCTTTCAACGACGAAAGAGGTTTGAAGTTTATCTTCTCCCCTCTTATCTGTCAGAAAGCTTTCCTTTCTGCTGGAATTAGCACCGTGCCTTAATGGCGCATACGCGCCCCATTTCACAATGGTATTACGGTCGGTTGCTGGGTTTCATCGGGCCAAATCCCTCCACCTGCTCTTGATAAGAGTTGCGATATTTGAATTTTCAAGTTTCTGATGAAGACTATAACAAGAATAAAAATCATTTGTCAACATTTTTATCCCGTATTAACGGGCAGTAATCCCCCCTCCGGCAGGAAACACAGAAGTTTGCTTGGGGATAAACTGCCCGTAAAATTCCCCTGATCAAAATTTCACTTTATTTGTATAGATCTGGACGGCGATCAGCAAAGACAGGAATTCCTTTTCGTACTTCATTGATTTTTTCTAAATCCAGCGCTCCATTCAAAATAGATTCTGTTTCATCTGCTTCCGCTACAATTTCTCCCCATGGATCAATAATAAGAGAGTGACCAGCAAACACATTATTTGGATCTTGTCCAGCTCTATTACACGCCACAACATAACATTGATTTTCAACTGCTCTCGCTTGAAGAAGTAAACGCCAATGCGCTAAACGGACAAGCGGCCATTCTGCTACAACGAATAATACATTTGTTCCTCTTGCAGTATGAACACGCATCCATTCTGGAAAACGAATATCATAACAAATTACACCCGCACACTGCACACCATCAAGTGTAAACTCTCCCGTTCCATCACCAGCTATTAAATAGTTGTGCTCATCCATCAATTGAAACAAATGCACTTTACTATACTCATGTTGCAGTTGTCCCTCGCGATTGGCTGTATACATTGTATTGGTAATACCTTGATCAGTCTGTTTCGCAATGGAGCCACCAACAATATTTACACTATACTGCTTCGCCCATTCTGAAAGAAGTTGTTTTGTTTGCACTCCGGCTTGATCAGCAATTGCGGTAAGCCTTTGTAAATCATAGCCCGTTGTCCAAAGTTCTGGTAATACAATCACATCTGGATTTTCTTTCATCGCTTCTTCTATTTTCTTCTTTGCATTTTTAATATTTTTTTCCACATCACCAAAAGCAATGTCCATTTGAACACAAGCAATTTTCATTTTGTCCGCCCCGTTCTCTTTTATTTTTTTCTTTACAAAAAGTTGGAAAGGTTATATTATTTGTCACTAGAATTGTAACAACTTTCAAAAGAGGTGGAAAGTATGAAACATTTTCAACCTTCCGAGATTGTAACATCATTACCAACACAATTTTTTGCTTCACTCGTCACTAAAGTAAATAAAGTGGTGCAAGCAGGACACGATGTTATTAATCTAGGACAAGGAAATCCAGATCAACCAACACCGCCACATATCGTAACAGCTTTACAACATGCGGCAGAAAAAGCAGTTCATCATAAATATCCACCATTTCGTGGGCATGAAAGCTTAAAAGAAGCCGTCGCTACGTTCTATAAACGCGAATATGGTGTGGAAGTAAACCCAAAAACAGAAGTAGCTATTTTATTTGGTGGTAAAGCAGGACTTGTCGAATTACCACTTTGTTTCACAAATCCTGGCGATACGATTCTCGTGCCTGACCCCGGATACCCTGACTATTTGTCAGGCGTCGCTTTAGCGAAAGCACAATTTGAAACCATGCCATTATTAGCAGAAAATGATTTTTTACCAGACTATACAAAAATCGACCACAACACTGCTGATAGAGCAAAATTAATGTTTTTAAATTATCCAAACAACCCAACTGGTGCTACTGCATCAAAAGAATTTTTTGAAGAAACGATTTCTTTTGCAAATGAGCATGATATTTTAGTTGTACATGATTTTGCTTACGGAGCAATTGGTTTTGACGGTAAAAAACCAACGAGTTTCCTACAAGCAAAAGGCGCGAAGGATGTTGGAATCGAGATTTATACATTATCAAAAACATTTAATATGGCTGGCTGGCGTATTGCCTTTGCCATCGGTAACGAAAGTGTAATTGAAACAATCAATTTGCTACAAGACCATATGTATGTCAGTATTTTTGGTGCGGTACAAGAAGCTGCTCGTGAAGCACTATTAAGCTCACAATCTTGCGTGAATGAACTGGTAGAACGCTATGAATCACGAAGAAACACATTCATTACAGCTTGCCGCTCTATCGGCTGGAATGTTGTCGCACCAAACGGATCGTTTTTTGCATGGCTTCCCGTCCCTGATGGATTTACATCAGTGCAATTTGCTGACTTATTGTTAGAAAAAGCACACGTAGCAGTTGCTCCTGGCATTGGATTTGGTGAACATGGAGAAGGCTATGTACGCGTGGGATTATTACATACAGAAGAGCGATTGCAAGAAGCTGTCCAACGCATCCAGAAATTAAAAATTTTTAAAAAATCGTTGACAAATTAAATGCAATGTGAAAAAATTCAGATATCGAAAAAATTTAAACATTTCTAAATACTTCTTATCAAGAGCAGGTGGAGGGACGAGCCCGATGAAACCCGGCAACCGATCTACAATTGTAGGCACGGTGCTAATTCTCGCAGCATTATGCTGACAGATAAGGAGCTGGTTGTAAAAAAACCTCTCCTTAGCTGAGAGGTTTTTTTATTTAACTAGGAGGTTATGAAAATGAGCGGAATAACAGCAACATATTTAATCCATGATGATTCTCACAATTTAATGCAAAAAGCAGAGCAAATTGCACTCGGTTTAACGATTGGTTCATGGACACATTTACCACATTTATTACAAGAACAATTAAAACAACATAAAGGCACTGTCATTGGTGTCGAAGAATTAACAGAACAAGAACATGTTAATTCTTATCTTGGTAAAAAAGTTACACGTGGGCTGATTAAAATTCATTATCCAGCGCTAAATTTCAGTCCTGATTTACCAGCGATTTTAACAACAGCATTCGGAAAATTATCACTAGATGGCGAAGTAAAACTTATCGATTTAACATTTTCAGATGACTTAAAAGCGGCATTCCCTGGTCCAAAGTTCGGTATTGAAGGAATCCGAAATCTTTTACAAGTTCATGATCGTCCTCTTCTTATGAGCATTTTTAAAGGTATGATTGGTCGCAACATCGGATATTTAAAAACGCAATTACGTGATCAAGCAAACGGTGGTGTAGATATCGTAAAAGATGATGAAATTTTATTTGAAAATTCATTAACGCCACTTACACAGCGGATTGAGTCAGGAAAAGAAGTGTTACAGTCTGTATATGAAACATATGGTCATAGGACGTTATATGCGGTTAATTTATCAGGACGCACATATGATTTAAAAGATAACGCGAAACGTGCTGCCCTGGCTGGTGCAGATGTTCTTCTATTCAATGTATTCTCTTATGGATTAGACGTACTTCAATCACTTGCAGAAGATGATGATATATCAATCCCCATTATGGCTCATCCTGCCGTAAGCGGTGCTTATACTTCATCAAAATTATACGGATTCTCTTCTCCGTTACTACTTGGGAAACTACTTCGTTATGCTGGTGCAGATTTCTCTTTATTCCCATCTCCATACGGCAGTGTTGCACTGGAGAAAGAAGAAGCGCTTCTTGTCTCAAAAACACTCGTTGATGAGAATGAACCGTTGAAGCGTAGTTTCCCTGTCCCATCAGCCGGTATTCATCCTGGCTTTGTTCCCTTTATCCTTCGTGATTTTGGCACAGATGTTGTCATTAACGCAGGTGGCGGTATTCATGGTCATCTAGCTGGTGCACAGGGTGGCGGAAAAGCATTTCGAGCAGCTATCCGTGCAACATTACACGGAACGCCACTATATGAAGTGGACGATACTGATTTACATGCAGCATTGCAATTATGGGGCAATCCATCTGGCGAGGTGAAATCATGAGCATTCGAATCTTTTGTGATTTTGATGGCACAATTACAAATAACGATAATATCGTTGCCATTATGGAGAAATTTGCTCCGCCAGAAGCGGAAACAATTAAACAAAAAATTTTATCACAAGAGATTTCTATTCAAGAAGGTGTAGGGCAACTATTTTCTCTCTTACCTTCTAATTTACGAGATGATATAACTACTTTCATAAAAGAAACCGCAGTTATTCGAGCTGGCTTTCAAGAGTTTGTACAGTTTGTTCAAACAAACCATATTTCATTTCATATTATATCAGGAGGAATGGATTTTTTCATCCACCCTCTTCTTGAAGGACTAATTGCTCCAAACCACATTTATTGTAATACGACTGATTTTTCAGGTGAAACAATTAAGGTGAACTGGCCACATCCGTGTGATGAGCATTGTAAAAATAAATGTGGTCTTTGTAAGTCAACACTTATTCATCAACTCGGTTCACAAGGTGATTTTAACATTGTAATCGGTGATTCGATTACAGATTTACAAGCAGCAAAACTTGCTAACAAAGTATTTGCTCGTGATTTTCTCACTACAAAATGTAAAGAACATCATATTCCCTATACATACTTTGAAACATTTTATGACGTACAAACAGAAGTCCAGCAATTGTTGGAGGTGAGAAAATGAAACAACTCTTTCGTCAATGGCAAGAACTGAGTGAATTAAAAAAGGAATTAACTGATCGTAACTGGTTTCCCGCTACAAGTGGAAACATTTCAATAAAAGTGAGTGAAACCCCGCTTACCTTTCTTATTACAGCAAGCGGTAGAGATAAAACAAAAACAACACCTGATGATTTTCTATTAGTTGATCAAACTGGAAATGCTGTTTTAGAAACAGATCTACGACCTTCGGCAGAAACATTGCTACACACTCACATTTACAACTATACAAAAGCTGGATGTGTCTTGCACGTCCATACGACTGATAACAATGTGATTACAAACGTATATGACAAAGAAGTCTTGCTTTCTAATCAAGAAATTATTAAAGCACTCAACATATGGGAAGAAGGAGCCTCTATCCGGATCCCGATTATTGAAAATCATGCTCACATTCCAACCTTGGGGAAAGAATTCCATAAACATATCCATGAAGATACAGGAGCTATATTAATTCGCAACCATGGCATTACAGTTTGGGGGAAAGATAGCTTTGATGCTAAAAAAAGATTAGAAGCATATGAGTTTTTATTCCAATTTCATATCAAACTATTATCAATTCAAGGAGGCATTTCTAATGGCGCAAATTCGTATTCATGAAATCAACACTCGTATTGAAAACGAAGTGGAAGTTGAGCAATTTTTACAAGAAGAGGGTATTTTATATGAAAAATGGGATATTTCAAAACTTCCAGCTCATTTAAAAGAAAACTACACCTTAACAGATGAAAACAAAGAAGAGATTTTAACAGCGTTTTCTGAGGAAATTGCTGATGTTTCAGCGCGTCGTGGTTATAAAGCTCATGATGTCATTTCACTGTCAAGCGCGACGCCAAATCTTGATGAGTTATTAATCAACTTTAAGCAAGAACACCATCATACAGATGATGAAGTTCGCTTCATCGTCTGTGGACATGGCATCTTTGCCATTGAAGACAAGGATGGTCGTTTCTTTGATATTGAACTTGAGCCTGGTGATCTTATCTCTGTACCTGAAAATGCAAGACATTATTTTACATTGCAAGATGATCGCCAAGTTGTAGCAGTTCGTATTTTTGTTACAGCAGAAGGCTGGGTTCCTATTTACTAAGGTAGTTAGTTGAATAGAAGGAATTGGTACCCCTTTTCCAACCTTTTATTCACTCTACATATATACATCCTCCTATAGAACAGGCTTATTTCACTGTAGTGAAATAAGCCTGATTTTTTGTTCTTTTCTTCGGAATACAACATTTCCCTCACTTTTAATTTTATCAAGTGTATTTTCCAAAAAAATTTGAACATTTTTTGAACTTTTTCTGAAAATTCTGTTTAAAATGTGCTATAATACAAATAATAGAAAAAGAAACTAAAATTGCAAATAGAGGGGGAAAAACATGAGTTTAATTATGGCACTTGTAATCGGTGTTACTTGTGGTGCTGTTCCTGCAATTCTGGGGGCGATTATGGAGGAATTAGAAATCGGTATGATGGGTTTTGTCGCATCTTCTGTAAGCGCTTTATTTTTTGGTTTGTACGGTGCTATTCCTGTTGGTATACTCTTTGCATTTTATATATTACGCCACGCTCGCACAAAACAATTTAGCCGCAATCATATGGCCAAAATCATTCCATTTCCAATTGAAAGATCTCGCCGTGCTTCAAGCTTATAATAAACTGAAAATTTCACTGCTATTTTTTATATCCTCACAAATAATCTACCCTATAAATCCTACTATGACAAATCATTATCTTCCACCTATATGTAACGGTTACTGAGACCAAAATAAAAAGTCCTCAAACGGGGACTTTTTATTTATTCTCTTCTAAAAACTGAAATAGCTCTTGTAAATGAAGCGCGTCCTCTCCATAACTAACAGACACATAACATGTTTCCTCAATCTCAGCATGCATATATAAATCAATACCCTCACGATCGTACTTTAAAGCTAAATAAAATTCCATTTCTTCTAGCATTTTCTTTGTTGTGCGAATTACATAACGTCTTGTCTCATCACGTCCATATTCAAATGATGGCTCAAAATCATATTTTTGTTTAAAGGCAGCTCGTTGCTTTTCATTAATCTCTATACACTTTGCACGTTGTACAGCATCAATCATTCCGTCAAACTTTTCTAAGTTCATCATTTTCCTCCTTTTTGAACAATCACTTTATGTATTTTTTGTATAATACTTGCGTTCCACTGTTTTCCTCGCCTGCTTGTATTAATTGCTCATATAAATCTTTCGCAAGAGTTAAACCTGGTACAGGTAAATCTAATTTCTCAGCCTCATCTAACGCAATCTTCATATCCTTCATAAAGTGTTTTACATAAAACCCTGGTGCAAAATCTTCCTGCAGCATACGCGGAGCTAAATTACTTAAAGACCAACTACCAGCGGCTCCAGTTGAAATACTTTGCAAGACTTTATCTGGATCTAAACCTGCTTTCTTTGCATAAGCTACCGCTTCACAAACCCCTATCATATTAGAAGCAATCGCAATTTGATTACACATTTTTGTATGCTGTCCGCTTCCCGCAGCTCCTTGCAGCTTAATATTTTCTCCCAATCGCTCAAATAGAGGGCAACATGCATCATATACTTCTTGCTCTCCACCAATCATGATTGCAAGTCGCCCTTCTTTCGCTCCAATATCTCCTCCAGATACAGGAGCATCTAGCGTATACACACCTTTTTTATTTCCCTCTTCATATATACGCTTCGCAAGAGTTGGTGTGGATGTTGTAAAGTCAATCGCAATAGTTCCCTCGCTTGCATGCTGCAGAATTCCTTCTGTTCCAAAATAGATTTCTTCTACATCATGCGGATAACCGACCATTGTCATGACAACATCCACGTTCTTTACCAGCTCTTTTGGTGTATTACACCAGTGTGCTCCAGCATCTAATAAAGAAGCTGCTTTTTCTTTCGTACGGTTATATACATATACTGTATAACCACCCTGTAGTAAATGATGTACCATACTTTTCCCCATAACACCTGTACCGATAAAACCAATCGCAGCTGATGACAATATTTGTTTCATCCACTCATCCCCTTTTCTCTAATAAATCACTTACCATCTTTCGGAATTCCTTATTAAAATCATCGTTAATAGCATCTTGCACATTTGAAAATAGGATTACAAATATTTGATGATCCCAATTAAAATTATTAAATGTGTTCCACCCAGCAACTACACCATGATTATGATAGTAGTCAGGATTAACATAGAAACCAAATCCATAGTTTCTTCCTGATGGTGGTGTAATCATCTGCTGTAAACTTTGTGATGAAAAAAGCTTTCCACTCATAATAGCTTCATCAAGTTTTTTCATATCCGTAGCAGTTGTATACATTTCACCACAACCATATAACCAATTCATTGCTAATTTTGGTGCTAGTACAAGTTTTTGTTCTTTCTGTTTATATCCTTTCGAAAAATTCACATCACCTGGCACTTGATTTCCCATACCTGTTTCATGCATACCAGCTGGTACAAAAATATGTTCTTTTATATACTTGTCTATTGGTTGACCAGAAACCTTTTCTACAATATAAGCTAGCACCATATAATTATAATCCGTATATCCCCAACCTGTCCCCGGTGGAAAATCAACTTTTTGTTTCCCAATCCATGTCACTAAATCTAAACGCGATGCTGCATTTACTTTTCCCGTTCCTTTACTCGGCAATCCTGACGTATGTGTCAATAATTGTTGTAAAGTAATATTTTTTTCCATTGGGAAAGAAGGGATATATTTATTTACATTATCTTGAATATTCAATTTCCCTTTTTCTTGTAACTGCAAAATCGAGGTCGATATTGTCATTTTTGTAATCGAGCCCGTTCTGTATTTTGTTTGCGGCGTATTTTCAATTTTATTTTGAACATCTGCATATCCATACCCTTTATTGAGTACAATATGATTTTTATCTGCAACAAGAACTGTCCCATTAAACCCTTTTTCTTGTAAATATTGATCTAATTTTTGTGCCACACTTGCATAATCAATGGATGGCTCCTTCTCTTTTTCTGTATTTCCTTGTACTTGTGCTTCAACAGAAGGGGCTACTTTTGAAGCGTGAAAATCTTTCTTCACAGTTTCTTTCCAAAATAAATATATACTTCCACCTATGATAAAACAAATAAAAACCATAATCATCAATCTTTTTCTCATTAATAAACCTCCAAGGTTACTTCATAATAAATGGTCCCCCTTCTTTCTATTATCGGTCAACAAAAAAAAATCGCAACACTTTGTTACGAAAAATTCACATTTTTTCTTTTCTATATAACCGAACTTGATTCTTCCCATTTTTTTTTGCTTCATATAATGCAACATCAGCTCGCTGCACTAACTCTTCTTTTGTAATCCCTTTTTCACATAAAGCAACTCCAAAACTTGCTGTTAATTTCGAAATCCCAGAAAATTGTTTTGTTTCAATGAAAAAACGCAGCGATTCTGCAATTTGAAAGGCTTCTTTTTCTGTTGTATTCATCACTAGCATAATAAACTCTTCTCCTCCCCACCTTGCAAAAATATGATGAGGTGCTAGTTTAGATTTCATAAGTTCTGCTAACTGAACTAATGCTAAATCACCAAAATCATGACCATATGTGTCATTGACCTTTTTAAAATCATCTATATCAAACAAAATAAGCGCTATTGTTTGATTCATTCGTTGTCCATTTTCCCACATCTCTTCCAATAGCTGTTGAAACTTCAAGCGGTTGTATATGTCTGTTAAAGAATCCATTGTCGCCAAACGTTCTTGCTCTTGATATACTTCATCCAATTCAGTAATATCTGTACATCTAACAATAAACCTGGACAAATCTTCTGGTAAAGAAGCAGCTCGCAATAAGAAGACAAACTCTTCCCCCGCATCATTATACATTTTAATCTTTCTCGCTTGAGATAAACAATCATCTAGCCAAGTGATATCATGACTTGCTGCATAGTATCCATTTTCTTGTACAAAGTGTTCAGCAAATATAATATGATGCTCATGATATGAAAATAAGTCTTCATATCCAAAAAAGCGTAAAAAATTTGTATTACAGTCAACAATCTCATCATCTTCCACAATAAATAATAAATCATTTTGAAAATCAAACATCATTTGAAGCAGCTCCTGCTGTATCATCACTTGCTGTAGTAAAGATAATTGATAGACACTCTTGTTCACCTCTGCTAAGACAGCCTGAGGAGTAATAGGAGCTATAACAATATTTCGTATCCCGATTGTAAGCAATTCTAGAAATTTCGATGTAACTGGCTGATCCCAAATAATAATAAAAGAGCTCTGTGAATTATACATGCTTTTTATATACTCTACTTGCGCACCATTCGATACATATATAATTACGATTTGTGGCTGCACTTTTTCAAACAACATTTTCCCTTCTTCGAAACTACTTGCTAAAAACATACATTTTGGTTGTACATTCGCAACAGTATGTTGGTGATTACAACCTTCTTCTATATAAAGTACATTGACACTGAGATCCTGCAATACGTTTTGAAATACCGTATTCTCTAACAAAAAATATAGTATGTTCACCACTGGGCTTCACTCACTTCATATATCCTGTTCTACTGAATTCCCCACTATTCTTTTTTACAAGAGATAGTTATCAAAAGAACCCAATTGTTGAGGGCTGAGCATCAGCAGGTACGAGGAACTCTCCCACTGACGGGAGGTTTACTTTAAATACCGTTTCTTAAGCTCTGAATCATCTTTTTATTGTATGACAACAATAATAACAATGTTTGTGCGAATGCCTTTTCTTAGAGGAAGTTCAACAAGTCCGGTAAAGATAGCTGCCCTATTTCTTCGTTACGTCGCCAGTCCGGTACTCGTGTAGTTTCATCTACACTCCGTATCCTCCTGGGTTCCACACCTCGAACTGCTCGGCTCTCTTTATCCTCCTTTTTGAACACGTACTCTTATTCTATTCTTAAAAAACTTGACAATTAAAATGAAGATATTATATTCTTTTACAGTAATAACTTACAAAATGTAAGTGAAGAATATTTTCACATTTGAACTTTTACAAATCGAAGCAAAATCTGGAGGATATATTATGACACAGCAAGATTTCTTTACTGTTTTATACGAGCGCACATCCAATCGTGCATTTAACCCTGAGAAAGAAATTTCAAAAGAAGAATTACAAGAAATTTTAAAAGCAGCTGGACAGGCGCCATCCGCTTGGAACTTACAGCATTGGAAGTTTCTTGTTTTCCAAGGTGAAGATGTACAAAGTCGTTTGCATCCAATCGCTTATAATCAACAACAAATTTTAGATGCTTCTGCAGTAGTTGCTGTTTTAGGTGACCTAGAAGCAAATAAAAATGTTGCTCCTGTGTACGGACCTATTGTTGAGCAAGGGTTTATGAAAGAAGAAGCAAAAGAACGCTTAGCACAGAACATTGAATCCGCATACCAACGTGAACAATATCCACGTGATGCCGCTTTCTCTAATGCTTCCCTAGCAGCTATGCAACTTATGCTTGCTGCAAAAGCAACTGGCTGGGATACTTGCGCAATTGGTGGTTTTAATCCACAAGCACTAATGGAAGAATTCAATGTTTCTTCTCGTTATGTACCAATCATGCTTATTACAATTGGTGAATCTACATTAAAAGGACATCCAGCACCACGTATGAAGGTAGACCAAGTAGTAGAATGGGCAAAATAAGGTGAAACTTTTCTCAATGGGGGTTTTCTTCACCCTCACTGAGAATTAGTTGAAAAAATCGGCTCTTATAGCCAGTTTTCCCCTTCAAAATTTTGAAGAGGTGTATTACTGCCCGTTAGTACGTGATCAGAGACGAAGGGGATTCACCTTCGTTTTTATTTTGTTTGTCATTCCCTTGTAATATTCCCATATATAAAACGACATTTTATCACAAAATAACAAATAGTCCATTTCTTACTTGCATCTAAAAATGACGTATTCTGTCGAACTGTGTTCATCCCTTGGGATATTGGGATGTTTTTTTGTTACATTTGTGATACAATAATAACAAATAGATAACAAGTGAGGGATTTTCATTGAATTCATATGGGAGCTTTATTGCAATTTTATGCTACGCTGTAACTGTACTGCTTCTATACTTTGTTGGAGATGCCACTAATATTTCATTGCTACAATTTCCAAAAGACAAAGCACTACAGCTAGAAGAAGGACTACATACTTCACGATTTATCGTACCATTACTTCTGGCTCTTCCTGTGTATGCAATCGTTTTATATAAAAGTAAAAAAGCGTAAAAGACTACCTTTCTAATAAATAAAGGTGGTCTTTTTTAGTACATACACCCTTCTATCCATCACACTCTAGGCATTTGTCCATCATAAAATTAACATAAAGTAATACATAACCATTTGGGCTATTAAAATAAGAAAATATCCCAGTAAAAATTCCACGCTCTGTTCAATCACCACATATGCAACTTACATACATTATAAATGTGAAGGGGGTGATGAGAATTATATTTGGATCTTTTGGATGTCGTGACGATTTTAGAGATTGTAAGAGAGATGATTTCCGTAATGTCCTTCGTAACATTTCAATTGGACCAAAAATTTCTCTTCTAAGAATTAAACATGACGGTTCGTTCCGTAACGTTATATTTGAAGGATTTTCCTGTGGAGTGGCTCTATTCTCCAACCAGGACAATAGAAAAGATTGGGATGACGATGGAAAGTGTAACAATAACAGTAACAGAAACAAATTTAGAGGGTTATTACGTGTTTGCCCAGAGGATATAATTGCGATTGCAATTTAAGTAGTCTATTTCTAATCTTTTAAGTTAATATAATCAACCTGCATGTATTAATAAAAAAACCTGAGACCGATTTCAAATCGGCTCAGGTTTTTTTATTAGATGCTTTTTACAAGTTCAACTACTTCTTTAGCAGTCGACATGTTTAAAGCTTTTTGTGCTAACTCTTTCATTTGTGCTTTTGACAACTTGCGAAGTTGTGCTCTTGCAGGAAGAATAGATGTTGCACTCATGCTGAATTCATCTAATCCTAATCCAAGTAATAATGGGATTGCAAGCGCGTCTCCTGCCATCTCACCACACATACCAGCCCATTTTCCTTCTTTATGAGCAGCATCGATAACCATTTTTACAAGACGTAAAATAGATGGATTATACGGTTGATATAGGTAAGCTACACGTTCGTTCATACGATCTGCAGCCATTGTGTATTGAATTAAGTCATTTGTTCCGATAGAGAAGAAATCAACTTCTTTCGCAAACTGATCTGCTAATACCGCAGAAGCAGGAATTTCTACCATCATACCAACTTCAATAGCATCAGAAACAGTTGTACCAGCTTGAACAAGTCTT
Source organism: Bacillus sp. DX4.1 (assembly GCF_030348195.1). Lineage (NCBI taxonomy): Bacteria > Bacillati > Bacillota > Bacilli > Caryophanales > Bacillaceae > Bacillus > Bacillus sp. DX4.1. The sequence continues at coordinate 3,611,043 of NZ_JAUCFT010000008.1, forward strand.
TCTTTTTCCTCTAACAGAATTGCTTTCGCTTGACGGAATTCATCAAGTGTTGCAATCATTGGGAACATAATTTTTAAGTTACCATACACACTTGCACGAAGTAATGCACGAAGTTGTGTACGGAACACATCTTGTTCTTCTAAGCATAAACGAATTGCACGGTAGCCTAAGAATGGATTCATTTCTTTCGGTAAATGTAAGTATGGAAGCTCTTTATCTCCACCGATGTCAAGTGTGCGAACAACAACTGGTTGACCTTCTTTTACACCTTCAAGAACTGCTTTATACGCTCCGAACTGCTCTTCTTCTGTTGGAAGATTGTCACGGCCCATGTATAAGAATTCTGTGCGGTATAAACCAACGCCTTCTCCACCATTGTCAATGATACCTTGTACATCGTTTGGTGTTCCGATATTTGCTACAAGCTCAACATGATGTCCATCGCTTGTTACAGTTGCTTCATTTTTTAGTTTTGCCCATTCTGCTTTTTGTTCTTCGAATTTTGCTTTCTTATCTTCGAAAGTACGAAGTGTTTCTTCAGATGGGTTCACAATAACTGCTCCATCTAAACCGTCGATGATAACGATATCACCATTTTGGATTTTTTCCATAGCCACTTTTGTACCAACAACAGCTGGAATTTCCATAGAGCGAGCCATGATTGCAGAGTGAGATGTCCGTCCGCCGATATCAGTTGTGAAACCTTTTGCATATTTACGGTTTAACTGTGCTGTATCAGATGGTGTTAAATCTTCTGCAATAATGATTACTTCTTCAGAAATTGTGCTTGGATTTGAGAAGTTAATGCCTAATAAATGTGCAAGCACACGTTTTGTTACGTCGCGAATATCTGCTGCACGCTCTTTCATATATTCATTATCCATGTTTTCAAACATACTAATGAACATTGTTGCAACTTCATCCATTGCAAACTCAGCATTGATTTTTTCATTATTCACTTTATCTTTTACTGGATTTACTAGTTCTGGATCGTTTAATACTAGTAAATGAGCTTCAAAAATAGCTGCTTTATCAGCACCAAGCTCAGCAAAAGCGTGATCTTTAATTGCTTCTAATTCAGATTTTGCTTTCTCAAGCGCAGCGTCTAAGCGTGCGATTTCCGCAGCTTCGTTCGTAATCGTTTTCTTTTCAATGTTAAATTCAGGATTCTCAAGTCGGAAAGCCTTTGCAATAGCAATCCCACTTGATGCAGCGATCCCTTGAATGTTAAGAGTCATTATTCTCCTAAACCTTCATTTTTCATAGTTTCTTCGATAGCTGCTAGTGCTTGAGCTGCATCATCACCATTCGCAGTGACTTTAATTTCCGCGCCTTGTTGAATACCTAAAGACATAACGCCCATGATTGATTTTAAGTTTACGTTTTTACCATTATATTCTAAGTTAATATCAGCACCAAATTTGCTTGCAGTGTTCACAAGTAAAGTTGCTGGACGAGCATGAATTCCTGAGTCACTAGTTACTTTGAAAGTTTTTTCCATAATAATCTATCTCCTTTAAGTACAGCATTTTTTAGTTGTATAGACGTTAGTACTACACCATCTATATTGTATATAATAGGCGATGTTCGGTCAACCACATCGCCCATTATAATTATAAACATTTTGCGTCAAATTCTTACTGAATGTCAATAATAGCTGTTTCACCTTTCTTGACATTACCTTCTTTTTTCAACTCAATCTGTTGTCCTTGTTGTAAGTTTGTAAAAATAATTGGTGTAATAATAGACGGTGCATTATCTTTTACAAATGCTAAATCTACTTTTAATAACGGTTGTCCTTGTTTTACTTTATCACCTTGAGCGACAAGCGCTTCAAAGCCTTCACCATTTAATTTTACAGTATCAATACCGAAGTGAATTAAAATTTCTTTTCCACCTTCAGATTGAATACCAATCGCATGTTTTGTCGGGAATACATTTACAATTTCACCATTTACTGGAGAAATGACTGTTCCTTCTGTTGGTTCAATTGCAAATCCGTCTCCCATCATTTTCCCTGAAAATACTTGATCAGGTACTTCTGTAATCGGTAAAAGTTTTCCTTCAATTGGAGATACAATTGTTTCATTGATATCTGCTTGTTGAACTGGCTCTTCTACTTTTACAGGTTCTTCTTTTTCAACGTGAGGTGTACGACCTGACATAATATCATGAATTTGTGATTTTAATGTGTCAGATTTCGGTCCGAAGATTGCTTGAATGTTATTTCCAACTTCAAGTACCCCCGCTGCCCCAAGTTCTTTTAAACGATCTTTATTTACATTTTTTTGTTCGTTGACTTGAACACGTAAACGTGTAATACAAGCATCTAAAGAAGCAATATTCTCTTTACCGCCAAGCGCTACTAACACTTCACGTGGAAGTTCGCCTGCTTCTGTTTTTCTTGCGCCATCAGTATCTGTTGTTACTTCACGACCTGGAGTTTTTAAATTCCATTTACGGATTGCCCAACGGAATCCGAAGTAGTAAATAACTGCAAGTACTAGACCGACAACGATTACCCACCACCATGCTGTACGACCTGGTAAGACACCAAATAGCATGAAGTCGATTAAACCACCAGAGAATGTCATCCCGATTTTAACACCTAAAATATGCATTGTCATAAATGATAAACCAGCAAATACAGCATGTATTCCGAATAATACTGGTGCTACGAATAAGAATGAAAATTCAAGTGGTTCTGTAATACCTGTTAAGAAAGATGTTAACGCAGCAGAACCTAAAATACCAGCTGCTAATTTTTTATTTTCTGGACGTGCTTCATGATACATTGCTAACGCTGCTGCTGGAAGACCGAACATCATGAACGGATATTTACCTGTTGTAAATGTACCAGCTGTTAATGCTACACCGTCTTTTAATTGTGCCATGAAAATCTTTTGGTCACCGTGGATAATGTCACCCGCCGCATTTGTATATTGACCAAACTCAAACCAGAATGGTGCATAGAAAATATGATGTAATCCAAATGGAATTAAGGAACGTTCAATTAAACCGAACACAAATGCCGCTAATGTTTTATTTGCATCAATCATTTGATGCGAGAACGTATTTAACCCACCTTGAATCGTTGGCCAAATGAAGCACATCAAAATACCTAATACTAAAGAAAATGTTGCTGTTGCAATTGGCACGAAACGTTTACCCGCAAAGAATCCTAAATATGATGGTAATTCAATATTAAAGTACTTATTATAACAATATGCTGCTAATATCCCTACAAGAATACCCCCAAACACTCCCGTTTGAAGTGTCGGAATACCTAATACATTTGCATATGCTTGATCTGTAAAACCAGTTTTAACTGGAACTTTGTCACTTACAATTGTAACAAATTTTTCTACTCCTAAGTAGACACTCATTGTCTTGTTCATAATCAAGTATCCAACGAAGGCTGCTAACCCAGCTACTCCGTCTCCACCTGCTAACCCGATGGCAACCCCTACTGCGAATAATAATGCAAGGTTTGCGAAAATAATATCACCAGATTGTTCCATAATTTTTGCTACTAGAACAAACCAATCTGCCTTTAAAGCAGGGATAAGATTTGTTAACTGTGGATTTTGAAATGCATTACCAAATCCAAGTAAAATACCTGCTGCCGGTAAAATCGCTACTGGAAGCATTAACGCTTTTCCGACCTTTTGAAGAACACCAAAGATATTCTTAAACATGGAAACCCTTCCTCTCTTTTATATATGGTTAATTTTTCGACAAACGCCAAAAAAGCATGAGGAAAAAAAGATAGAACAGTAGCTATACAAAAGGTAGTATATCCTTTTCTTTAGCTTACATTCCCAACTTTTCTCCACTCATGCCTGATCGAATCAGTAACACGTGTCAAAAATAGGTATACATATAAGTTCACTATTTCAAGCAAACGTTTTCGTTATTTTCTTCAAGGTGTTTGTCGAAATTTGTATAACTTTGCATGACTTATTATACATAACAATTGTAAGCGATTCAATCATTTTTTTGAACGTTTTCATTTCCGACAAATTTTAAAGACTTTTTACGCCTGTTCGGCTTTTACTAATCTTTGCAAGTGCATCGTTAAATAAATACTTTCAGCTTCAAATACGGGAAGTTGTAACTCTTTTTGCATAATTTTTACAAGCGTCCAGGCTAAACTATAGCACGCTGGGTACTCCGCTTTTAAAAGATCCGCAAAGCTTTGTGACTCTTCCACTTTTTCCTTTCTTTTTACCCGCTCTATTGCATATTGTAAATGGCGAACAAGACGTAAGTAATGAATGCTTTCTTTATCCATTACAAGCTGTAAGTTGGTTTCGATTACTGAAACAAGCTGCGTAATGAGACGTGAATTTTGATTAATAGAAGATACTTCTGAGTTTGTAATGGAGCTATAGATGTGCAGTGCAATAAATCCAACTTCACCTTCTGGAAGCGCAATATTCAAACGAGAATTAATAAATTGTACAACTCCCTCGGCAATTTCATATTCTTTTGGATACATTATTTTTGTTTCAACTAAAAAAGGATTATCTACCGTAAATCCTTGTTTTAATCGCTTAATCGCGAAAGCAATATGATCTGTTAATGCAATATGAATATGTTCATTTAATGGAGACTCTACTCTTTCTTGAATATAAAACATAATTTCGTTCATTAATTCGATTAGCTTCTCACTTATATGAGGAACTAAAAGTTTATATTGCTCACGATCACGTTCATTTTTTAAGACAAACATCTTTTCAATCTGTTTTGCTTCTAACATTTCTTTTGCTTTTTTCCCAAACCCAATTCCTTTTCCAATCACTACTACTTCCTCATGTTCTTGATGGGTAGCAATGATGACGTTATTATTTAAAACTTTTTTAATTTCTAGACAATTATTCATAGAACACCACCCTCGCACTTAAAAAGCTTGCTTTTATGTTACAGAACATTCTTCTTTTTCGTCAATGTAAAACATCTACCATTTTAGAAAATGTCGTTTTTTAGACATGATTGTATGAGATGCGTATAATGTAAGAACAGCTGTACATAGAAAGGAGTAACAACTATGATTAAAATGTTTGTTAGCGATATTGACGGTACCATGATGCAACACGGAGGTATCATTGACGATCAAGATATTACTGCACTGCGCAGCCTTGCTGAGCAAAATGTGATTCTTTGCTTCGCTTCCGGGAGACTTGATAATGAAATTGCCAAATTAATGAAAGAGGTCGGTACAAACTTCCATCGCATTAGTGTAAACGGTGTGTTTGTATATACCCATGAAGATAAACAATTATTATCAGCAACATTTGACTCCAATATTTTACCTGATTTATTATCTATGACAAAAGAAGCGCCTTACTTTCGTTATGTGAGTGATGAGCATAATTATTACATTGAAGAAAAAACGCCTTTTATTCACGAACTGGAAAAGCAAGTCACGATGACTTCTGTTGAAGAACCAAACTTGTTACAAAAAATTGATGATACAATCTTTCCAAATAAAATTTCTGTCGGTGGTATAAAGGAAGACTTACAAGTCCTACAGAAAAAAATTGATGAAAAATTCCATGGAAAAGTCAGTACTTTTATTTCTGCTGAACAATGCTTAGATGTCATGCCACCAAATATTAGTAAAGGTTCTGCTATCTCCATTTTATTACAAGAATTTCAAATTCGTCCTGAAGAAATTGCTTGCATCGGTGATTCTTACAACGATATTCCCATGTTTTCGTTAACACCACACAGCTTTGCAATGTCACAAGCTGATCATGCTGTGAAAGAACACGCACAACATGTCGTTTCTTCCGTAAAAGATGCTGTAGGGTACGTTCTTTCTTACAATGCAAAACAACATAAAAATACGACTCACTCCTTATAAGGAGTGAGTCGTATTTTTTATTTCCTGAAAAGCCCGATGAATCGAAACTTCACCTTATTTCACAAAATAAAGTGTATTACTTATTTCGTGAAATATTTGTAATGAACTTATAACGATCACCGCGATAAATACATTTTACGTATTCTAACGGCTGTTCGCCATCTGCATACGACCATTGTCTCATAACGAGTACAGGTGCTTTTTTCGGAATATGCAGATGTGCTGCTTCGTCATCCGTTGCAATTGACGCTTCAATTGCTTGGGTAGCACGAACAAGTTTAAAGCCTAACTTCTTCTCTAAATGTTCGTACAGAGATTGTTGTAAAATTTCTTCGTTAATATCTTTTACAAGAGCTGGCGACAAATATGTCGTCTCAAAAGCAATCGGCTCTTCATCAGCTAAGCGTATACGCCTCACTTCATAAACCGATTCCCCCTCTTGTATTCTAAGCCGGTCTGCTAATTTAGCAGTAGCGGAAACCATGCGGAAGCTTAACAATTCACTGCTCGGATTCATGCCACGGGAAATCATATCCTCTGTAAATCCAGTCATACCTTGCAGCTTCTGTTCTACTTTAGGAAGTTGGACAAACGTTCCAATTCCACGTTTTCGATATAAATATCCTTGTTCCACTAAGTTATTAATCGCCTGTCTGATTGTCATACGACTTACTTCGAACTTATCACATAGTTCATTCTCAGATGGAATTTTATCTCCCGGCTTCCATTCGCCGTCCTCAATTAGCTGTTTCACCCACTCTTGAATCTGATAATAGATCGGAAATGGTGAATACTTGTCGATGTTCATCAGCAATCGCCTCACTGCATAAAGATAGAGCTTCTGGATCTGCGATTACGATTACATTCGGATGACGTTGTAAAACTGTTGCAGGACACGCTTCGCTATATTCACCTTGCAATAATTCTTTGATTGCTTCTGCCTTTTTTGGACCCATAGCAACAAGTAGAATTTGTTTCGCTTTCATAATGCTTCCAATACCCATTGTAATCGCATGAGTTGGCACATCTTCTTCTTTTTCGAAGAAGCGAAGATTTGCTTGGCGAGTAGACTCTGTTAATTCTACAATGTTAGTTGGAGAATTAAATGATGTCCCTGGTTCGTTAAATCCGATGTGACCGTTTTCACCGATTCCAAGAATCTGTAAGTCAACTGGGTTAGCTGTTAGAATGCCTTCATAACGCTCGCATTCTTCTTTCAAATCACTTGCCATCCCGTTTGGTACATAAGTTTCTTTGAAAGGAAGATGATCAAACAACTGTTCTTGCATAAAGTAATGATAGCTGTTTTTATCTTCATGTGGTAAATTTACGTACTCATCTAAGTTTACAGTGGTTACATGACTTGTATCAAGTTTATTTTTTCTCATTTCTGCATAAATCCCAAGTGGAGAGCTTCCTGTAGCCATTCCTAATGTTGGATTTTCTTTAGAAGTCACAACTTGTTCAATTAATTTAAAGCCTGCTTCAGCTAATTCTTCTGGAGTTTTTACAACGATAATATTCATCAGTTTATTTCCCTTCTTTCATATGAATTCCTAATCGAACCGTATCATATACATGTAAATCTTCAGACATCACAACAAAGTCTGCATCTTTTCCTGCTTCTAAAGCACCTTTATTACTTAATCCGAACTCTTCTGCTTGGTTAACAGATGTCATAAGGACAGCTTCTTCCACAGAACATCCTGTGAACGCAATTATATTTCGGAACGCTTGATCCATTTTCAAAATGCTACCAGCCAATGTTCCATCCTCTAAGCGTGCACTTCCACCTTTTACATGTACAGGCTGTCCACCAAGTTCGTATAAGCCTTCTTCTAAACCTTTAGCACGCATCGCATCAGTAATGACACTTACTTTTTTAGGTCCTTTTAATTTGTATGCTAGTTTCACCATATCTGGGTGAATATGAATGCCATCTGTAATAATTTCAACCATTACATCTGGATTTAATAACACATGACCAACTACACCAGGTTCACGGTGATGTAAACCACGCATCTGATTGTATAAGTGAGTAGCATGCGTAATATTTCTATTTTTCAACTGCGCATCAATTGCATCTGTATGACCTATTGTGCCAACTACACCAGTTTCAGCGAGATATTGTTCAAATTGTTCTGCACCTTCTTCTTCTGGTGCATACGTTACTAGTTTAATTAAATTACCACTTGCTTCTTGCCATTGTTTAAATTGTTCAATATTCGCTGGGACGATGTGCTCAAGAGGTTGTGCTCCTGCACGTTTTTTTGAAACATACGGTCCTTCTAAATGAATATATTCAAAATGCGCTCCTTTTTCTTTCGCTTCTTTTGCAGCACTTAAAGCTGCTTCAATCGCTTCTGGAGCTTGCGTCATTGTTGTTGGGAAGTAAGTTGTAACTCCTTCTTTTAACATTTCTTTACCAAGAGTTACTAAACCATCGCTATTTGCATCCATCGCATCAATATCGTATCCACCATGAATATGAATATCGATCATACCCGGAATCACAATCTTTCCTTGTGCATCAAAAACAATTTCATTTTCTTGTGATACATATTGAGCCATCAAACCAATTTCTTCAATTTTTTCTGTATAACGAATAAATCCACTTTCTATTACTTCGTGACCTGTATAAATGTTGGCATTGATGACAACTTGCGTTTTCATTTTCATCGATCCTTTCCCATGAAATACCTACTTATTATTATTATCTATTTGCCTATTCCCATCATAATATATACACGAGTAGTTGTCTAGACATTCAAAGTAAATTTCCTTTTTCATAATCGAAAAAAGGAAATTTACTTTTCTTTTCTAATTATAATATATGTGATTCACTTTTTCCAAAAGGAGACATTGAGCCTTTTATCCCCACTGATTAAAGTTTCACTTTATGAAACTTTAATCAGTGGTTCCTTCTCTCTCATTTATTCTCGTGTATTTTACTATATAATAAAAATATACGAAAAAACTATATGCCAGTTACTTTAACAATGGGAGGGGCATATTTCCCCACATTGCAATATGATCTCCATCTGTTTCAATTTCTATCGTTTTTTTATCAGTTGTATACATCAGCACACCATATCGTTTTAACCTTTTTACTACACTTTGATGTGGATGTCCGTACGGATTCTTTTTATCATAGGAAATAATAGCAATTTGCGGACTCACCTTTGCTAAAAAACGTTCTCCAGTCGAAGTATATGATCCATGATGCCCTACTTTTAAAACATCTGCATGCACATCATACTGCTTTATTATCTTATTTTCAGTCTGTACATCAGCATCTCCCATCAATAGAAAATCAGCTTTTCCATACCTAATTTTTAAAACAATAGAGGATTCATTGTTTTCCATTTTTGATTTCCCATCGTTTAATACCTGTATAGAAACATGGGGATCTAGTGGAATATGCTGTCCTTGTTTGACACGAACAAACGGAATTCCTCTCTTTTTAATACTTCTCCTATATGTATGATATGTAAAGGAACTATATAGTTTCCCACTATCTAATACAAGTGAAACTGGCATTTGTTCTATAATGGGAATCAATCCACCTATATGATCCATATCTGGATGGGTACCCATGACAACATCTAAATGCTTAATTCCTTTTTCAACTAATTTTTGAATAATTACCTCACCTGCCCCATAAGGTCCTCCATCGATTAACATTGTTTGACCATTAGGTAAAGAAATGAGTGTTGCATCCCCTTGGCCTACCTTAAAGAAACTAATCTTCATTCTCCCTACATGTGGACGTGGCATAGAAAAGGAGGCAGCAGTATGAACGGATGTCACATATCTTTTTGCAAATGCACTGTTTAATGTAAAGCACAATAAAACAGAAACTAACAATAGAATCATTCGTACACCTTTCATAGCTCGTCTCCTTTTTTCATTTAGTATGACGCTCTATGTATTTCATATACAAAAAAAGCTTAGCAAAGTGCTAAGCTACGATTTTGACAATTCTTGTAAGGATCCAAAGAATAAGTCTGCTTCATTCATTTCTTCATTTTCTTCAGAAAGAGAAGGCAATTCCTCTAACGTTCGCATTCCAAACGTATCTAAAAACTCTTTCGTCGTACCATATAAAATAGGACGACCTGGCCCTTCTGCTCTGCCTGTTTCTTTGATAAGTAAATGCGAAACTAGCGTTTGCAAGGCACGATCTGTTTTCACACCTCGAATCTCTTCCATTTCTGTTCTTGTAATTGGTTGACGATACGCAACAATCGCCAATGTTTCAAGAGCTGCCTGGGAAAGAGAGGCTGCTGTTGGTGTATCCATTAACTTTTGGTAATACGTTGCGTGCTCTTTTTTTGTAGCAAGGCGATACACCTTTGCATATTGCACGATTTGTAAACCTCGCTGCACACTTTCACATTCTCTTTGCATTTCCTCAACAATCTCAATTACATCTTTCTTTTCAATTTCGAGTACTTTCGCAATTTGTTCCGGATAAATTCCTTCATCCCCTGCAACAAATAAAAGTCCCTCAATAATTGCCATCTGTTCTTTTCTATCCAACGGACAATCTCCTTTCTCATATCTTTTTCATACAAAATATACATACTAAAAACCGAATCACAGTATAGCGTGTCCGGTCCAACATTCCTTCTATTGTTCCAAGCAAGATACAGTGAAATTTCAATCAGTGGGAGTTTTTTCAGCTCCCACTGATTGTTAGCCCTTACCAATCAGGCTCTTATGGACAGTTATCTTCCGCCTAACCTCTTTGTTTCCTCTAAATTTTGAGATAGGGGCCTTACTGCTCGTTAGAACGGGATAAAGTGAAACTTTAATCAGTGGGGGTATTACTGCCCGATAATGCGTGATAAAAAGATTTCATCAAAATTGTGTTCTTGCTCAATGACGATTTGTTGATTTTTCATTAGTTCGAGCACTGCTAAAAACGTTACAATCATAACTTCACGCTCTTCATCAGCAAATAAATCATAGAAGCTTTGGCGACCGCCCACTGTTTCTAACTGCTTTAAAATGTCAGTCATGCGTTGTTCAATCGGTATTTCCTGACGAGTGATCCGCGTTGTTACCGGGCGTTGTATTTTTTTTCGACGTATAAGTTTTTGAAACGCTGCCAGCATATCATAAAGTGTGACATCAAGGGGCAGGTTTGTATCTTCGTCTTGCTGAAACGATGTAAAATCGATCGGTGGACGTGTATAAAGCTGTGCTCTTTCTTGTTCTCTCTCTTTTAATTCCGTAGCAACTTGCTTATATTTTTTATATTCAATTAACCGCTCCATCAATTCTTGACGAGGGTCATCTATAAAGTCTTCACCATTATCAGGTACATCTTCTTCTTGTTTCGGTAACAACATTTTACTTTTAATTTGTAATAGCGTTGCAGCCATCACTAAATACTCACTTGCAACATCTAATTGCAATTCTTTCATCGTATGGATATAGGATAAATATTGCTCTGTAATTTCCGCTACAGGAATATTATATATATCAATTTCATAACGATGAATTAAATGTAACAATAAATCTAAAGGCCCTTCGAAAGCCTCTACTTTAAAATTGTACTGCACAAAGCATCCCACCACATTTTTTCTATAACAACATAAGTATAGAGCATACTTATGTTCTATCCAACCTTTTTCAGAAATTTAGTTAAAAATAGACGCCTGCCTACGCAACAATGCCCACCCTCTTCATATGATAGCAGTGTAAGAAGTAGAATGTAGGAGGTTAAAAACTATGGGCCATGTTGATGGTTTTCACGGCGGCTTCGCTTTACTTGTCGTGCTATTTATTTTATTAATCATTGTAGGCGCGGCTTGCTTCTGCTAATGCAGAATATAATAAGCGGCTAGAGAATACTCTAGTCGTTTATTATTTATGATAAACTGTACATAAGATTGTTTAGACAGGAGCGAAAAAGGATGTATCCTACAGCATACATACAATTTTTAATTCATTTTCATGGAGATTATGATTACTTTGAGTGCCATGAAGTGCTAGAAGAATACTGGAAATTAAAACCACGTGGAGAGCGTGACGACTACTTGGTTGGTTTTATTCAAATTGCCGTTTCGTTATATCACCATAGACGCTCGAATTGGAACGGTGCAGTACGAATGATGAAAAGCGCAATCTCGATTTTAGAAAAAGAAGGTGACCAAATACACGCATATGGTCTAGACCACCGAAAACTAATACCCTTGCTCAAAAACCACTTACAGTCCACCCAGAACGGCGAACCTTTCGCACACCTATTTTTACCCTTTGCGGATGCTACATTAGAACAAACATGCATACAATTATGCACAAAAAAGGGCCTGCTTTGGAAAGATACTGCCTCTATACAAACTGAATATATTGTCCATAAACATACGTTACGTAACCGAAGCGACGTAATCGCCGAACGAAACGAACAACTAAAAAAAAGAAAGCAGAGATAACATGAATCGTATCTCTGCTTTTACGAATGTATATTCTGTTCAAATCCCTTACATTTTTCACAAAAACTAGCAGTTTGTTCATTACCACAAATCGTAACATCTTGAAACTTGAATCTCAATTCTTGAACCATCTTCGTACCAATCCCCATATGACGATGCGATGGATTCACACTAAGATGTTGAATTTCTAATACATTTCCTTCTTTCTTTATAACCCCGAGTATCCCGACAAAATCATCGTTCTGTTTCCATAAATACAATTGCCAACTATCATTTACGTCATATTCTTTCATTGTCAATTGTAATTTTTTTACATCTTTTTCGGTTGGCATAAAAGAAAGAAGCCCCATTGCAATCTTTTCATAACTTTTTTTAAAACGAATTAACATAAACCTTATCCCTTCTTACAAAAGTTACAAACCATGTATCCCCTCAACCACTATTTCTATACCATGTCTATTCTACAATATTTTCACTATAGTGAGAAGAGCCGCCAAAACAACTTGATAATCATACAAAGAGAACATAGGAAAGTCAAATGTATAAGAGTTCCTGATTTCGCACTGATGAAAGTTTCATTGTATCATATGTCGTGTTACTAAAGACTGCTCTCATAGTCAAAGTAAACCCCATCTGCAAAGACGTTTCGTTATCCTTCGTTATTTGCTCCCTCTACCTATCATTTACTTCATGATGCCTACAAATTCCTGTTTATAAAGTGAAACTTTTCTTCTTGGGCTTTTTCTTCATCCCCTACTGATCATTAGCCCTCACCAATCGGGCTTTTACAGGCAGTTTATCCCTCACCTAACTTCTTTGCTTCTTACAGAATTTTGAGGTGGGGGCATTACTGCCCATGAATAGCGAGATAAATAAAAAAAGAGCGCATAACGCTCTCTTTAACTTATTCTTCCCAAACTTTAACTTCTTTCATTACATCGCCTTGACGCATGTTTAACACTGTTTCAATGCCACTTGTGGCTTTACCAAATACAGTATGAACGCCATCTAAGTGCGGTTGTGGCTCATGAACAACAAAGAATTGGCTACCACCAGTATTACGGCCAGCATGCGCCATAGAAAGTGATCCAACTAAATGTCTATGAGGATTTCCATCAGTTTCACATGGAATGGAATAACCAGGACCACCTGCTCCTGTTCCTGTTGGGTCTCCACCTTGGCTTACAAAACCAGGAATAACTCGATGGAAAGTAACTCCATCATAAAAGCCCTCGTTTGCTAATTTTTTAAAGTTCTCAACTGTTTTTGGTGCTTCTTCTGGGAAAAATTCTAATTCGACTTTTTCACCATTTTCCATTAATATGTATCCTAAAGTTTTCATACGTATATGTCTCCTTTCAACTATCTCAGCACTATATTACCATATTCATGCCCAGAAACAAAAAGAATCCGACAATCTGTATACTTCTTTTTTAAAATCACCAAGAAGACGGATGACAAATTTAAAAAATATACTATAATTACTCTGTTGCCCGAAAATTTCATAAAGAGAAAGGGAGCGATTTTTGGTGAAAACGAAACTATTAGCTCTGCTATTAGCTGTTATGGTATTTATGATTCCAACAGCTTCATTTGCAGACGTGATTGAGGGAGAATCAATCGTTACACTAGGAGAAAATTTATCTGAACAACAAAAACAACAACTTTTAAAAGAAATGAAAGCACCAAAAGATGCGCAGATCATTACAGTATCTAATGCAGAAGAACATAAATTTTTAGATGGTGTTGTGCCAAAAGCACAAATTGGAACGAAAGCTATTTCCTCTTCCATGATTACGTATACGAAACCAAGGTCTGGTCTTATTGTACGAACAAATAATATTAATTGGGTAACAGATGCAATGTATACGAACGCATTAATTACAGCTGGTGTAAAAGATGCCGAAATCCAAATTACCGCACCTTTTAAAGTATCAGGAACTGCTGCTTTAACTGGTTTGATGAAAGCTTACGAAACAACAGCAAACAAAGAAATTCCTGAAGAAGTAAAAAAAGTAGCAAATGAAGAAATGGTACAAACTGCAAAACTTGGTGATCAAATCGGTGAGGAAAAAGCGGTTCAGCTTGTAGCAAAAGTAAAAGAAGAAATTGCCAAAGAACAACCTCAGACAACAGAAGACTTACGTGCACTTATTAAAAAAATTGCTGATCAACTTGGAATTACGCTAACTGATGAGCAATTAAATAACTTAGTTGCGCTGTTTGACAAAATGAAAAACTTAAACATTGACTGGAATCAAGTAGGTGACCAGTTAAATAAAGCGAAAGAACACGTTTCTGCCTTTTTAGGATCTGAAGAAGGACAAGGTTTTTTAGAAAAGCTAAAAGGTGTATTCTCTAGCTTTATTGACTTTATTAAATCATTATTTAATTAAAAAAGCTCGTCATTGACGAGCTTTTTTCTTATACAAGTAACGGTAGTTTCATAATTGCTTCCTCTACAGAACGAACAACATGCTGTGCCTGGTTCTTCACATATGGATGCGCATGATGAAGCGTAAAAGAATGCGGTGTTACTGTAAACATGGAAACATCATTGAAAGAATCACCTATGCACGCCACTTCATGTGACTCTATCTGCAAATGTTCCATTAAAAGCCTCAGAGCACTTCCTTTACTAATACCAATTGGCATAATATCTACATATCGTTTGCCGGAAATAAAAACTTCAGCCTTCTCACGAAATGCTTCTCTTAACTCTTGATCTAACGAAACAATTTTTTCTTCTTCCCCGTACACAAATAACTTCGCAGGATGAATCGTTTTGCCAAATTCTTTTTCTAACGTCTCCATTTCAGCAATTTGTACACCCATATATTCTTCAAATAAATGATGATGTTTATTTTTCTTTTTCGTATATCTTTGCTCTTTTGCACATACAATATCAGCCAGTCTTTTTTCATGTATATATCGATATATTTCCTGGGCAACTTCGTCATTAAACGTCGATTCATGCAGCATCTGTCCGTCTGGTAATAACATAATCGCTCCATTTAGCCCCGTTGTATAATACGGGAACGAAAATTGTCTAACCACATCATGAATACGGTGTGTAAAACGACCCGAAGCAAAACAAATATTCGTCCCTTTTTCCGCTAGCCAACTGAGTGCCTTTTTATCTTCTTTATGAATACGGTTCGCATTATAAACGAGCGTATCATCTAAGTCACTTACGAATAATTTAATCATGCCTTTTCCCCTCCCTATACAATGTCTACTCTAATTGTACGAAAGAATTGTTAGGTTTTTGTTACAAAACAATAAATTTATAACAAAAAATAAGCAGGAATAAAATCCTGCTTATTTTTGTCTACGAATATCTTGTGGATGCACGATGCTAGGACGCACTTTTAAGCTAGACATTGTTGGGCGAATTAAAATCTTCGTTAACGCTCCCCAATCAAATGGTAAGAACGGCCATAAATATGGTGTTTGTAAACTTTTAATAGATGTTAAAAATAAGATTAACATTGTCATCCCAATAACAAATCCCATTTCATGGAATAAGCCTGTTAAAATAATTACAAACAATTTTCCTATTTTATTTCCTAACCCCAATTCATAACTTGGTGTTGCATATGATCCAATCATTGAAAGTGCTGTATATAAAATAACTTCTGGAACAAATAACCCAACATTAATTGCAATCTGGCCGATTAAAATTGCTGAAATAAGACCAGCAGCTGACGATAACGAACTTGGGGTATGAATCGCTGCCATTCTTAAAAATTCGAGCCCAATATCCGCCATAATAATTTGCAATAAAATAGATAGGTGCGTCATTTTATTCGGTCCAATAAAAGCCATTTTCTCCGGTAATAATGTTGGATCTAAAACAAATACGAGCCAAAAAGGCAGCAAAAACAGTGAAAATAAGATACCAACAAATCTTATCCAGCGTAAAAATGTACCAACCGCTGGATTTTGCCTAAACTCTTCTGCGTGCTGTACATGATGAAAATACGTTGTTGGCGTAATCATAACACTTGGAGATGTATCAACCATAACTAATACATGACCTTCCAATAAATGATTGGTTGCTACATCTGGTCTTTCTGTATAACGAATGAGAGGGAAAGGATTATAACCTTGCTTTACTAAAAACTCTTCCACCGTTTTATCTGCCATTGTAATCCCATCAACCTCGATATTTTCCAACTCTTGTTTTATAATTTTAACTAAATCGGGATTTGCAACATCCTGTACATATGCAACACAAATATCAGTTTGTGACCTTTCTCCTATCCGAATGATTTCATGACGAAGACGTGGATCACGAATACGCCTTCTTATTAATCCTGTATTCACAATAATATTTTCTACAAAACCATCTCTTGCTCCGCGAACAACTTTTTCTGTATCTGGTTCTGTTGGTGTTCGTCCCGGATAACTACGGACATCAATAGCAAAAGCTTCTGTTTCACCTTCTACAAAAATAATAATGAGCCCACACAATACTTGTACAATCACATCATCCATCGTTTTTACTTTGCTTACTTGTTGATGAATAAGACGATTTTCTAACAGCTTAACCGTATCTTCTGTAACGTCTCGAATTTCATTTGTATCCACTGCTTCTTCCAAAATTGGAATGATATAATTTGTATCACATAACCCATTTACAAATAAGACACCAATTTCTTTATCAAGAACTTGAAACTTACGAATCCCGACATCAAATGTAACGCCAAGTCCCACTGTTTGTTTTAAATAATTTTCATTATCACTCAAAAAGGAAGAAATCGGGATATTAACTTTTTTCTGTTTCGTCATAAAATCCACTCCTCTCTAAAATTAATTGAATCGCTTTTTTCGTAATTGGTGATCCTCGTTTCCACTCATCATTTCCACACATTTTCCCAACATCACCAATCCCAACAATGACAGGGACGTTTAATTCGTCTAGACAATAAATTGTATCTCCGTTAATCCTGCCAATTTCACCATCAGGAAGACCAAATTTATCAACACCGTATTCTGTTAATCGGCCCTCCCGATCCACGCTTACATCAACACGTGCCCACTCCCAATGATGCGTATTAGAAGCAACAGCTAAAATGCCAAGTACATCAATTTGTTTATGTGTCGCTACATACTTTAACGCCCGTTCACCTGAACCTTCTCCGATATATCCACTATCATCAAACATGACAAAAACAGGGTCATATGGCGTTTGCATAATGAGCTCAACAATCTTTTTTCCCGTTAATTTTGTTGGATTGCTTTGCGATGCTGAAATGCATCGACCTCCAAACTCTTTTGCCAAAAATGCGATTGTTCGCTGTGCATATTCGTCTCCATCTGTCACCAAAATAACCCTTCGTCTCATTTGATTTATCCTTTCGGTTTACATATAAGTGCTACTAAAAACGCAAATAGTATTGCTGCTGAAATACCTGCGGAAGTTAATGTAAACATTCCAATTCCTATCCCTAGATACCCATGTTTTTCAGCAGCTTCCAGTGCTCCATGTAAAAGGGAATGCCCAAAGCTTGTAATGGGAACCGTTGCACCTGCACCTGCAAATTTTATGAGTTTGTCATATAATCCAAAGCCATCTAAAATGGCCCCAGCTACTACAAAAGTCGCCATCAAGTGTGCAGGCGTTAATTTTGCGAAGTCTAACAAAAGTTGTCCGACTACACAAATTGTTCCTCCAACAATAAATGCATATACAAAATCCACAATTCACACCCCTTTGACTCTTTCAAATACAACACCGTGTGCAATCGTTGGAATGGTTTCTTTTTGCTGTATCATAATTGGACTTAATAAAGCTCCTGTTGCTACTACAAAAATGCGTTGTAAATTTCCTTTTTTCATTTCTTGTAATAAATGACCATATGTAACAACTGCCGAACAAGCGCATCCACTTCCCCCCGCAAAAACTTGCTGCTGCTCACTATAGATCATTAAGCCGCAATCATTATATACATTTCCCAAATCATACCCTTCCTCTAGTAGAAGCTGCCGCGTAATAGGTGCCCCGACCCCTGACAAATCTCCAGTAACAATGAGATCATAATCAGCCGCACTTCTCTGTAAATCTTCAAAATGCCGTTGAATGGTATGTGCAGCAGCAGGTGCCATCGCTGATCCCATATCAAAAGGGTCTGTGATTCCTAAATCTTGCACTTTTCCAATGGTTGCAGCCGTTATTCTAATACTGCTCCGCTCTTTACTAATTAAAGCTGTTCCCGCTCCTGTAACAGTCGATGTCGCTGTCCCTGGCCTTTGACCACCATATTCCGTTGGATAGCGAAATTGACGTTCTGCTGTCGCATTATGACTACTCACCGTGGCTATCACACGATTCGCAAATCCTCCATCAATAAAGGCCGCTCCAACTGCTAATGTCTCCATCGATGTGGAACAAGCACCAAACATACCTAAAAAAGGAATTCCGAGATCTCGGGCCACATAATTCGCTGTAACTGTCTGATTTAATAAGTCTCCTGCTAAAAAGAAATCAATTTGCGAAGGCATTACATTTCCCTTTTGTATTACTTGCTGAATTGAATCATTCATAAGCCTTCTTTCAGCAAGCTCCCAGTTCTCTTCCTCACAGTGCAAGTCACCATACGAAACATCAAAACAATCTCCAAGAGGACCTTCCGCTTCTTTTGGACCGACAGCTGTACCTGTTGCATTCACAAATACATTATTTTGAAATACCCATGTTTGCTTCCCTGTCAATCTCATATCCATCCTCCTTTGGCTACATCAAAAGTTGAAATGTATATCGAATGAGTCCAACAATATACGCCCCCACAACCCCAAATACAATTACACTTCCAGCAAGTTTAAACATATTTGTAGCAACACCAAGTACAATCCCTTCACTACGGTGCTCCATTGCTGCACTTGCCATTGAATTTGCAAATCCTGTAACTGGAACGGCAGAACCAGCTCCTCCAAATTGACCGATTTTATCATACACACCAACCCCCGTTAACAGAGCAGATAATAATACAAGAGTTGCTACAGTAGGGTTTCCGGCCTCTTGCTCACTAAAGTGAAAATAATGCATATAAAACTTCATCAATACCTCGCCTACTGTACAAATCAGTCCCCCCACAACAAAAGCCTTCACACAGTTCATGACATAATTTGGTTTCGGGTGATAATCTTTTATTTTATTTGTATAATCATCTTTTAATTTATTTTGTGTCATATTATACCCTCCTACCTTGCGAAATAAATCCAATGAAATAAAGAACCGATTACTTTTCCAAGTACAAGTGCAACAAGTAAAATGACAATCTTCCCATCAACGCCCACTCTTTTTGCCAATATCGGCAAAACATTTAATACTTCTGTTAAAGCAGCAGCAAGCATTCCAACAAACGTACCGCAAAATAAACCAAGTATAATGAGCCAGTACTGCGATGCTAGAAACGTTACATCCCTCAAGCTGCACCATGCACCGAGTAGAGAACCCAAAATAACAGCCCATTCAAAAAATTGAATACGATGACCACTTCTCGTTAATTGAGCTAACCGTGGAATGACACCAAGCACGGCTAGAAATGCGACATATCCTCCTCCAACCGCAATCCCACCAGCTAATCCAACGATCATTACCACTCCATACTCAATCATCTGCAAGTTGTTTTGCACTCTCGTTATTCTCGTTTATCATGACATATTGATCGAGAGACTGTTGATACTGGAACATTTCAACTTCTAACGGACTCGGCTCTTCATTAATTCGTTTTTGAAATACATGATTAAAAAACAAAATCATCCCGAGGCCAAGCCCTAAAGAATATGGAATTTGAAAAAGTAGCGGCTTGTTGCTGAACTTTCCTGTAACCATGTAATACAACCGTTGATGTACTTGCTGCATGCTTACATCTTCATGAAAATAAATAATAGCAAGAGCCGCCCCGACAAAAAGCAAAATCCAAACTATCGCAAAGAAAAAAGGATTTACTTTCTTTTTTTCATAGACAATTTCAACAAGGGTCTGCGCCGGTCCAAACAAATTAATTTGTACATGCTGCGTAGTTTGTTGAATCATTTGAATAACTTTCATAGCATCAATTACTACATGTGTTTTATCACGCTGTGTAATTTTATATACGAGCTGCTTTTTTATTTTTGCTACAACACTGGTATCTCCGACTACTTGTGCAATATCCTCAATCTTCACTTCATATGAAGGGGATACTTGCAGACGATTTCGCATTTTGAGATAGATTGTTTGTTCCACTCAGAGCTCACCTCTTCACTATTCCTCGTAGTTGTAGTATGGTTTCTGGAAAATTTTCTAATACAACTTTTTTTCACAAAAAAAACATCTGCACCAGAACAGTGCAGATGTTTTTGATTTACGCCTTCTTTTTTCTAAATAAATTTGCAATACTTAAAACTAAGCCACCCCAAATGATAACTATTCCAATTATCATCATCATAATTGCTGATCCACTCATTACGAAGCACCTCGCTTTTTCCATTCTTTTTCAAGCTGAGCAGACTCTGAATGAATTTGTGAATTCCACTTTTTTAGACTAATAATCAATGCGACTACAAGAAATGCTGCCGCAAGCACCCAGCCATAAGTAACAACAAACTCTGTTGGATAATCCCCGTAGTTCTTTTGAATATTTTGAATGAATCCATCAATTAACATATACCCTAACATCAACGGTGTAATAACGAGTAAACTTACTCTCCAAAACATTCCTAGCTTAATATCTGATGTAAAGTTCGCATGATTTTGATAGACTGGCAAACGGCGAAGAATCAATCCAACAGTCACAACCTCTACCAATGCAATTACAATCAATCCAAAGTTGTTGGCAAAATAATCGACAACATCTAAGAACATAAGTCCACCACGCGTTGCGAACACAAGCGAAACAAGTACGAGAAGCGTTCCCATAATCCCAATTGTTTTTTGACGGCTTAAACTAAATTTTTCAGAAACAGCTGCAAAACACACTTCCGCTAACGAAATTAGCGATGTAATTCCAGCTACAGTTAACGACAAGAAGAATAAAACGCCAAATAGTGGTGACAGAGGTAACTCGTTAATAATTTGCGGAAATACAACAAACGCGAGTCCCACTCCAGCACTTGCTACTTTATCAACCGGAACCCCCATGTTATTTGCCATAAAGCCAAGTGCAGCAAAGACACCGATTCCAGCTAACAGCTCGAACCCTGAGTTCGCGAATCCAGTAATAAACGCATTATTTGTTGTATCAGAGTTTTTCGGTAAATAACTAGAGTACGTAATCATAATTCCAAACGCTAAAGATAAACTAAAGAAAATTTGCCCGTAAGCAGCAAGCCATACTTTTCCATCTAAAATACGGCTCCAATCTGGTTTAAAAAAGGCATCAAGACCTTGCATAGCACCTTCCATCGTAACAGCACGAACAACAATAATGAGGAACATAACGACAAGAAGAGGGATAAAAATACGATTTACTACTTCAATGCCTTTCTTAACCCCTTTAAACGCAACACCTAGCACAATAATCCATACAAGCGCAAGTGGAATCAATACTTCGGGCACAAGACCTCCAAATTGTCCCGGTTTATCCGCAACTTGTAAATACTCTTTAAATAAAAATGCTTCCGTGTCTTTCCCCCACGCTCCAGTAAGCGAAAAGTACGTATAGGAAATGGACCAAGCAATAATAACCGCGTAATAGGTTGAAACAATAAATGTAACCGCCATTTGCCACCAACCAATAAATTCAGCACGCGGACTTATGCGAAAGAACGTAAGTGGTGCTGATCCACGGTGACGATGTCCAAGAGCAAATTCAAAAGCTAATAATGAGATACCAGTCGTTAATAACGCAAATAAGTACGGTAAAAAGAATGCTCCTCCCCCATTTTCATACGCCGTGTACGGAAAACGCCATATATTCCCCAGTCCAACGGCAGAACCGATTGCTGCAAAAATAAATCCAGCTCTCGTTCCCCATTGTTGCCTCGTTTCCATGTTTTCTTCC
The DNA here is from genome assembly GCF_030348195.1 of Bacillus sp. DX4.1. NCBI lineage: Bacteria > Bacillati > Bacillota > Bacilli > Caryophanales > Bacillaceae > Bacillus > Bacillus sp. DX4.1. The sequence continues at coordinate 3,633,347 of NZ_JAUCFT010000008.1, forward strand.
CCCTTTATGACAAGTTATACTTGGATTATATTTCAAATTTAGTAAATATTCAATAAATTCAGTAAATATTTTCTAATGATTGAAATTTTTTTATTATGGAAAGGATAACAACAATAGAAAAAATTGACATTCCTATTGGCATTAACTTCATCCCTATTTATGGAAGAGAAACTCTTCCATATCTTGCTCCCATCAAAGCTTGAACTGAATTATTACCGTTTCTTAGAAAAAATAAAAAAAATCGAATAGATGGCTATTCATCTATTCGATCTTTCATCTGCTTCAATATTTTCTTTTCAAGCCTTGATACTTGTACTTGCGAAATCCCAATTCGCTCAGCTACTTCTGATTGTGTCTGGTCTTTGTAATAACGCAAATATACGATTAATCGCTCGCGCTCATCTAATTCTAGAATTGCTTCTTTTAAGGCGATTTTATCAAACCATTTCGTTTCGGTCTGATCCGCGATTTGATCCAATATAGTAATTGGATCTCCATCATTTTCATAAACCGTTTCATGTATGGAAGATGGGGTCCGACTCGCTTCCTGCGCCAGAACAACCTCTTCCGGCGTAAGTTCAAGCGCTTCCGCAACCTCTGTAATTGTTGGAGCTCGTCCATACTCTTTAGAGAGCTCATCTTTCATTTTTCGAATTTTATTTCCGGTTTCTTTTAAAGATCGACTGACCTTTACTGAACCGTCATCACGTAAAAATCGCTGAATTTCTCCAATAATCATCGGAACTGCATATGTTGAAAATTTCACGTCGAAAGATAAATCAAATTTGTCCACCGATTTCAAGAGGCCAATACAGCCGATTTGAAACAAATCGTCTGGTTCATATCCCCGATTTAGAAACCGCTGTACAACCGACCATACAAGACGCATATTGCTTTGGACAATAACATCTCTTGCTTGTTGATCTCCACTTTGACTTTTTTGAATTAACGCTTTTAACTCGTGGTCCTTTAACTGAGCCTTCTTCTTCTCATTTCTGACCTCTATGTCCATAGGCGATTCTCCTTAATTGCATAGAGCGTTACTATTTGATAAGTACTTCGTCAAATGGATTGTTGTCCCGAAAGATTCGTTTGAAATAACTTCTACTTCATCCATAAAATTTTCCATGATAGTAAATCCCATTCCGGAACGCTCTAATTCAGGTTTAGTTGTAAAAAGAGGTTGCCTTGCCTCGTCTAAATCAAAAATGCCAACCCCTTCATCTCGAATCGTGAGTTTCACCATTGCTTCTTCCAAAATCACTGAAATGTGAACAACGCCTTCTGCATTCCCTTCATATCCGTGAATAATTGCATTTGTGACCGCTTCAGACACAACTGTTTTAATTTCTGTCAATTCTTCCATCGTTGGATCCAGTTGTGCAATAAAAGCAGCAACCGTGACGCGAGCAAACGATTCATTTTGACTTAATGCTGAAAATTGAAGGTTCATTTCATTTCTCATCTATGCCACCCCCAACGTCGCGAGCGCATGCGCTTCACTTTCTTCTAACCGAATAATTTTAAACAGACCCGACATTTCAAACAAACGTTTCACAGGAGGAGAAATTGCACAAACGACCATTTCTCCTCCTAAACCTTTAATATGTTTATATCTGCCTAATATAACGCCAAGACCAGAGCTATCCATAAATGTCAATTGCTCCAAACTTAATACAATATGATGAGTACGATGCGTCTCAATCATATCCGTTACTTTCGCTCGCAACTCTTCAGCAGTATGATGATCTAGTTCGCCCGCTAGCCGAACACATAAGACGTCACGCTTTACTTCTAAATGTATGGAAAGACTCACACGATTTCCTCCTTATGCTCAAACTTTACTCATTTACATAAGTTTTCGAGAAAATAAAATAAGAATCCTTCCCCTTGACAAAAGAAGTACTATTTCGTCATAATGTGAATCTTTCAGCAATTATTCTACTTTTTTCATGTATGCAATAGGAAAGCGGCAATGCATTTGTCGCTATTTTGATGTTGAAAACATCCCAAAACTTCTCTTAAATAATTCCCACCAGCTTGCTGCGGCAACATCTTCTTTTGCCACAATTGTTTGCTTTAATAAAACATCCTTACCCTTTTTGACAACAAGTGTACCGAGTGCATCGCCTTTTTTAATCGGCGCCTTTACTTTCTTTTCAGCAATAACTTCTTGTTTTACCTTATCCATACTTTCGCCCTTTTTCATTAGAAGCGATACATTTTCGGATGCGATTAAATCTACCTTTTCTTTCTTACCTTTTCCCACGTTGACAGTCTTAATTTTTTCGCCTCTCTTATACAACTTCTTCGTTGTATATTGGCCAAATGCATAATCAAGGAGCTTTGTTACCTGATTATTGCGCTCTTTTGAAGTTGGCGCTCCCATCACAACAGAGATAACACGCATTCCATTTTTTTCTGCTGAAGCTGTTAAACAATATTTCGCCTCTGTCGTAAATCCTGTTTTTACTCCGTCCACGCCCGGATAAAAACGAACTAATTTATTTGTATTCACAAGCCAAAACTTTTTCTCTGTATCCTCTCGTAAATAATCCTCATATTTCCCTGTATATTTTCGAATTAATGGATACTTCATCAACTCTTTTGCCATAATTGCCATATCATGTGCTGTTGAGTAATGATCTTTCGCTGGAAGACCGGTTGGATTTTGAAAATGTGTGTTTTTAAGTCCTAAATCCTTTGCTTTTTTATTCATCATGTCTACAAAACCTTCTTCTGAACCAGCGATATGCTCTGCAACAGCAACAGATGCATCATTTCCAGATGCAATTGCAATTCCTTTGAGCATTTCATTCACTGTCATTTCTTCACCAGGCTCAAGAAAAATTTGTGATCCTCCCATTGAAGCTGCATGTTCACTCGCTCTCACTTTATCTTGCAACTTTAGCTTTCCCTTCTCAACTTGTTCCATAATAAGCAGCATCGTCATAATCTTTGTCATACTAGCAGGCGGTAACTTTTCATTCGGACTTTTTTCAAACAAAACTTTACCTGTATCTTGCTCAATGACAATTGCTGACGATGCTTGCTCCGCTAACTTTGGCTTCGTTTCTACCGCTGTTTTTTCAGGCTGCGTTTTCTCAGACTGTGCAAAACCAACTGGAATAGCGGAAAGAAACAACATGAAACAAACAAGTACTCCAACAACTCGCTTCATGACTAACCCTCCATTCTATATCAAACCTATTTTTTCCAAATAATATGTTTTTATACCATATTTTTCTATAAATTCATATTGACAAACGACTTGACTGCATATATTGTATTAAGTGTATTACACCGTATAGTACACTTAAATTTCATCAGGAAGGAGACATTGCTCTTGCACATTCAACTTGACCCAAGAAGCAACACTCCGATATGGGAACAAATTGTTCAAAATATAAAAGAACTGGTGTTAAAAAGGATGTTAGCGCCAAACGATAAATTGCCATCTGTACGTGAACTCGCTTCATTACTTGTCATTAATCCAAATACAGTCAGCAAAGCTTATCAAGAATTAGAACGACAAGGGATTATTGAAACATTGCGGGGAAAAGGCACATTTGTTTCCCAATCGATTACACCAATATTGGATGAAAGGAAAATCGCTATGGTTGAAAAACAATTTCATCAATTATTACTAGAAGCTTCTTACCTCGGTATTTCAAAAGAAAAAATTCATGATTGGATTGATTCATACTATAAAGAATTAGGAGGGAACGCACATGCTGAAGGTGGCGAACATCCAGAAAACCATTGATAATCAAGTCGTATTAAACAATATTTCTTTCACATTACAAAAAGGAAGTATTGTTGGATTACTTGGCAGAAACGGTGCGGGGAAAACAACTTTACTCCGGACACTTGTTGGTATTTTAGACCCAGATGAAGGAACTGTTACATATGACGATATGGATGTTCATAAACACCCTGAAATCAAACAAAAGGTCGCCTATGTACCGGATTCTACTAATATATTAAATGGGTATACAGTAAAAGAAATCGCGAAGTTTTATAAAGCAGTCTATACAGCATTTGACGAAAACTATTTCTATCAACTATTGGAACGCTTTAATTTACCTAATAAACGAATTCGCAGTTATTCAAAAGGTATGAAAGCATTGCTTGCTATCATTTTGGCTTTTTGTACAGGCGTAGAATATATTATTTTAGATGAACCAACAAATGGACTTGACCCAATTGTAAAAAGACAAGTCCTTCAGTTTGTAATTGAAGAAGTAGCAGAACGAGAGATTACAATTCTCATTTCTACTCACCACTTAGATGAAGTAGAAAAAATCGCAGATACAATCATCATTTTAAAAGATCATACAGTTGCATCCATCACAACATTAGAAGATACAAAATCTTGCTATGCGAAAATCCAAGTGGCATACGAACGGTCGCTACCACAAAAGCTAGAGAATTTATGTAATATAAAAATATTAAATCAAACAGGAAAAGTGTACACCATCTTAATCGAAGGCAACGTGGCAGTTACATTAGAAAAATTTCATAAAGAACAGCCTCTCTTAATAGAAGAATTACCAATGTCACTTGAGGATGTATTTGTGACGACATTTGAGGAGGGGTCACATGTTTCATAAAGCGTTATGGATGCGACAGTGGAAACAAGGAAAATATATTATTCTACTGTTTTGGTTAAGTAGTTTATATTTGCTACCGTACCAGTATTATAATAAAGCACAAATGGCACTTAATAGCTCAAAAATGAAAATTGATGATTATGTTTATTATTATTCCTACTACTTTGATGCTCTTGAAACTACCTTTGCACAGGGTATCATTCTCATTGCACTCGCTTGCCTCTTAATTGGATGGGAACGTAACAATCAATCTACTGATTTCTTGTTATCAATGCCGTTTAAGCGAAAAGATATCTTTTTAACAAAATGGTTGTTTGGCGTTTTGAATATCATTACAGTAAATATCATTTGCTGGATAAGTATGTATGAAATAAAGAACGTATCGTTTCACGATCAATATCAAATCTTCACTCCGTTCCACACGTACTTTTTATTTGCTACGGTTGTACTTATTGCGACCTATACATTTGCTTTATTTATCGGCACTATTACCGGAAATATTTTCTCACAAAGCAGCTTAACTGCAATTCTATTATTTCTACCGTACGGTTTAGTATTATTAATATCCGGGTTTGTTTACACCCATACACAAGGGTCAGTAGAAGCCATGGGCGAAATAGAACGGAAAACTCATGCGTACTTACAACATCTGGATATCGTTTCACCATTAGAATCTTTTAATATTAATTTTGATTACCACCCTATAGAAAAATTTGATGACCAAGGAAATAAAATTTCTAGTTTACCACAGGAAAATCCAATGGAATTTACATCTATTTCTTCTCCTTGGAGACTCTTAACACCATTTGCTTACATTATTACCTTTTTACCGATTGCGACTTTTCTTTATACACGTGCTCCGAACGAACAAAACGGAAAAATATTATTGTTCCCGGGGTTACAGAAATGGTTCATGTTCTGCACCGTTCTTTGTTTTGCTTTGTTTGGCGGAAGGTTACTCGGTGGAAGAGATGCACTCCTTGCTTATTACGTCGGTTTTTTCATAACCAGCATTATGAGTTACTTCGTTTTTACTCGCCTACTAAAATTAAAGTTTTCTTTTGGCGGAAAATAGCGATAGTGATTAAAGCAGGAAAAATAAGTATTATTTGAGGTGACCTACATGTTTCATAAAGCATTATGGCTTAGAAATTATAAACAAGGAAAATATGTTATTTGGCTCTTTTGGCTAAGTATTTTATACGCGTTGCCCTATAAATATTATACACACGCACAGCAAATGGCTGAATATTTTCGTATAAAAAAAGATGACCCTTATTATATGTATCATTTAGGAGGAGCTGACACCATACTATTTCCTGCTCTTCTATTAATCGGATTAGCTACCCTATTAATAGGATGGGAACGCAATAATCAAACAATCGATTTACTTTGGTCTATGCCCTTTAAACGGTCGTACCTATTTTTATCCAAATGGTTGTTGGGTACCGTTCATATTGTGAGTGCACTTAGCTTCAATTGGCTTCTTATGTATATCATCTACAGGAACACGATACATGCTCAATATCAATCATTTTCGCCGTTTCATTCATACTTTATACATACAATCATTACATTAATTGCAGTCTATACGTTCACACTCTTTATTGGAACAATTACAGGAAACATCATCTCGCAAAGTGCGTTAAGTTATATTCTCATAGTTTTCCCATTATATATTTTCCAGCTAGTGTTCCCGTTCTTTGCATTACATGTAGATTTATCGCAAAAGGAATACAATTATAATTATAATAAGTACGCAACTTATACAGAAAATGCAAGTATGGTAGCTCCTCTTAATCATTTTCGCATTAACTACGACTATAATTCACAAAGGGAACCTATAGAAGATGAATTCGGAAACATACAGGAAGGACCTACTTACCATCATATCTCGTCTGTTTGGACACTCATAAGTCCTACTATCTATATACTCATTTGTCTTCCGCTAGGAACCTATTTATATACGCGCGCTCCAAATGAGCATAACGGAAAAATACTGCTATATCCAAAGCTTCATGTATATTTTTCAATATGTACTTCTATTTGTTTCGCACTTCTTGGCGGTATTGTTTTTACTGACGGCAGTGATTCTTTACCGCTTTACTATATTTATTTTATAGGATCTGGCATACTGACATACGCTATCTTACACCGACTGTTAAAGCATAAGCTTTCTTTACATGCAAAATAACCTCCTCCCCCGAGGAGGTTATTTCACATTCTCTCGTCTTTCTCCATACTGCTTCTCTTCCATCATCCCAAACCCATCACCATTTTCAACAATTTGATCTGTCGGTGCGACCACACTTTCAGCAATTTTCCAATCTCCTTTTTCTTTCACAAATACTTGGAGGAAATAATTCATTCCATTTAATTGATATGGATTTTCCTTTTTCACTTTATACCTTACCGCAACATAGTAAACTTGAATATTTTCTTTTCCGGCTCTTGAAACATATTGAGATAATCTTGGAATGTACACCGATGCTTTTGCAAATGGTAACTGCTTCACTTTTACAAGAGATGAACTTGTCACATTGCGCAGCGTATCTTTATGACGGATGTTATCACTATGGTGGAATAACACTGTATTCTGCATAGAACGAACCCATAACTTTGAATATAATACCGGCTTATCATTCGCAATGTATTGCACTTCTTTTTGCACAACTTGAATGGGCGTATCAGCATACATCAATTTACTAAAGCAAAAAAAACTTCCTATAATGATTATAAGCGAAACAATTTGTTTCATTATTTTTCCTCCGATACTTTTTAGTTAAAGTATCGGAATTTCAAAATAGTTTTATTCAAAAGAAAAAGGATAGGAAAGCACTTTGCTTCCTATCCTCATTTATTATAATACGCGACCAAATAAATCTAACACCATTTCAATTTCTTGATCGCTCCATCCTTGAAATTTCTCTCTATAATATTCTTTTCGTACATTTTCAAGCTTTTCCGCAACTTCTTTTCCACGATCTGTAATTTCTAGGTACACAATGCGGCGGTCGGAATCAGAACGTTTTCTCGTGACAAGGCCTTTACGAACAAGACGGTCTGTTACCGCTGTAATATGACTAGATGTAACGTTGACTTCATTTGCAATTTGCGATGCCATTTGTGGACTTTTCCAAAACAATGCACGTAGTACAGAAAACTCATTCCATGGCATATACTCTGAAAAAAGTTCATTAATATCATTTTGTAATAAACGTATCATTTTTCGAAATGATGTAGATAAATCTAAAATAAGCGCTTCTCTTTTTTCGTTCACTAGCCTCGACCCTTTTTTTATAATATTTACACATATTATAATCTATAAATACCTACATTGTATATGTTTTCTTTCCCCATGATTTTCAATTCTGTAACTTATTTCATTAAATTTTCTTTCCTTTCGTTCATATACATATAGAAAGGACGGTGAGCGAGAATGCAAGTTGGTATGAATCCATATTCACTTGATATCCGCAATGCAAAAGAAGCTACCATCACTGTGCAAGGAGAAGGAATTGTAAAAGTCAAACCAAATGTCGTCGTGTTAACCATCGGCGTTAGAAGTGACAATAAAAATGTGAAACAAGCGCAGGAAGAAAATGCGATCCAATCCAGGCAACTACTCGACGCACTCAAACAGCTGGGCATTGCCGATAAGGATATAGAAACAATCTCTTATACAATTACACCGCAATATGAACATATGAATGAGAAACAATTATTACAAGGCTATCGAGTTGAACATTTGTATGAAATTACCGTTTTAAATGTTCAAAAAGCTGGGGAAGTATATGATATAGCAGTTACCAATGGAGCAAATGTCGCAAAAGGATTACGGTTTCGTGTATCCCATCCAAATGCATACTATCAGCAAGCACTATTACAAGCGGTGCAACATGCACAGGAAAAAGCTCGTGCCATTGCGAGTACATATAATCTAAACATCAATCCAGTCCCTCTCTCCCTCGTTGAAGAATCAGCACAAATACCGCGTGAAGTCGTTTCTTATGCTACGTTACATGCACAAGCCGCTCCGCCAATTCAATCAGGGGAACTCGAGGTTATTTCTTCTGTTCGCGCTATTTTTACTTATTTGTGACGTAATAATAATTTAAAAAGTAACCGTTCTCATTTTCACTGTTGTAAAAACATTTTGTTTTGATATAATAAAGAACGGTGAACCCTTACAGAAGGGATATCACGGGTGGGAGAGGGATATGAAAAAGAAGGTTTAACATGAAAGGAATACTTGAAAGAACGTTTAAATTAAACCTACACCACACATCGTCAAAACAAGAAATAATGGCTGGAGTGACGTCATTTTTCACAATCGTTTATATTATGATTGTCAATGCGTCAATTTTATCAGATGCCGGTATTCCGCTTGAGGCTGGAATTTTGGCAACTGTTTTCAGTTCGTTTGTCGGATGTCTACTGATGGCATTTTGGGCAAATGCACCTGTCATTCTTGTACCAGGTATGGGTGTAAATGCATTCTTCACGTACACAGCTGTGCATACGCTTGGATTAAGTTGGCAAGAAGCTTTAGCAGCTGTCTTTATCGCTGGTATTATTTTTGCAATTGCCGCGTTTACACCGATTGCTCGCACGCTTTCATTATCAATTCCAAAGTCATTAAAAGAAGCAATTACTGTCGGCATCGGTTTATTCTTAGCTTTCATTGGCTTGCAAAAAGGTGGTCTAGTCGTTTCGCATCCAAACACTGCTGTTGCATTAGGAAAATTAAGTAGTCCAGTTGTTCTTGCAACACTGCTTACCCTTATTGTGGCACTAGTTTTATTCATTCGTAACGTACGTGGAAACTTTTTATGGACGATTGCAATTGGGACTGGTATTGCATGGCTATTTGGTCTTGTTGATACAAGCCAAGTAGGAAGCAGCTCATTTTCATTCGCTAACTATGGGGATGTATTTGGAGCTATGTCTTTTGGAAAGCTTTCTTCCTTACCGTTTTGGATTGCAACATTCTCATTAAGCATGGTGCTTATTTTTGAGAACATGGGGCTTTTACACGGTTTACTAGAAGACGATCGTAAATTCCCACGTGCTTATCAAGCAAATGCAATCTCAGCAATGACATGTGGTCTATTTGGCACAAGCCCTACCGTTTCAACAGTAGAAAGTGCCGCGGGTATTACAGCAGGCGGTAAGACAGGTCTGACGTCTATCGTTACAGGGATGTTATTCTTTGCATCACTGTTTGCTCTTCCGTTTGTAAAATTAATTCCTGATAGTGCCATTGCACCAATCTTAATTATTATTGGCGGCTTGATGATTACAAACATTCAACAAATCCCTCTAAATGACTTTTCAGAAGGATTTCCAGCATTTTTAATCATCGTTATGATTCCGCTCACATATAGCATCGCTGATGGTATTGCGTTCGGATTTATTGCTTATCCTATTTTAAAGATTGCTCTTGGAAAGCATAAAGAAGTCGCACCGTCCATGTATATTATTACATGTCTATTCTTAGCCATGTTTGTGTTACACGCTATTGGCTAAAAAAGCGCTGGGAATTCCCCAGCGCTTTTTTATTTAAACCACCCTTTTTTATAAAACCAGGCCATCATTCCTCCGCCAATTAGTGCCATAATGACTAAACAAATAAAATAGCTATATTTCCCTGCTAGCTCTGGCATATGCGCAAAGTTCATCCCATACACCCCTGCAATGAATGTTAATGGCATAAAGATGGTCGAGAAAACCGTTAATGTTTTCATAATATTGTTCATATGATGCGAGTTCAATGAAAAATAGCTGTCCCGAATATCCGCTGTTAATTCTCGGCTTGCTTCAATCATTTCTGAAAGCTTCAGCAAATGATCATGAATATCTTTAAAATAAATTTCATGATCGCTCACACCATAAAAGCGTGTCGAATTTAAAATACGATATAACAAATCACGCATCGGGATGATTGTACGGCGAAGCTTTGACAAGTCAGCACGAATATCAAATACCTCTTCTAATACTCTTCCTGCTGTATCCCCTGTTAAATTATCGTCGATTGCATTTAAATGATCTTCAATATAGTAAACCGGTGCAAAGTAATCATCGACAATTTGGTCAATAATTGTATGTGCAACATTCAGAGGACTCTTCTTAATTCGTTGCCTCTCTCCAAGCTTCGTCCATACTCTTTCTATCGCATTATTATGCGAAAAATGGAAAGACACAATATAACGCTCACTAACAAATAAATCAATTTCATGTGGCTCTAATCCATCTTCTCCAAATGCATGAAGAACTAAGAAATTATAGCCATCATAAAAATCAACTTTCGGCCTCTGTACATATTCTACACAATCTTCAATCGCAAGGGGATGGAATTTAAAATGCTCCTGTAAGATATATGTATACTCTTCTTTTGTCGGCTTATATAAATCAAGCCAAAACCATATAACATCTTCTCGCTCTGTATCTTCTAACGAAACATCATATAATACTTCATCTTCTTTCGTTACTGCACAAATTCTTATCATAATTTCACCCATTATTATTATAAACAAAAAATAGCAAAAAAAGCCAAGGAGAAGACTCCTTAGCTTTTTAACCTTATTTCGTTACGATACCATGCACTAATTTTGGTGCATCAACATGTGCTGCTGCTATTTTCATGTTCTCATAAATTTTTGCCTTTACATCTTCTACATTTTCACGGTTTGCGTAAATCGTAACAAGTGAGTCACCTTTTTTCACGATTTCGCCTACTTTTTTGCGAAGCATAAGTCCAACTGCTAAATCAATCTCAGATTCTTTCGTTGCACGACCTGCACCTAAAAGCATCGCTGCTGTTCCAATTTCATCGGCAACAATTTCAGATATATATCCATCTTCTTTCGCTTCTACTTCAATCTTATATTGTGCTTGTGGCAGCTTAGAAGGATCATCAACAACAGAAGCGTCGCCGCCTTGTGCTGCTAGGAACGTTTTAAATGATTCTAGCGCTTTTCCATTATTCATCACTTCAATTAACTTTTCACGCGCATCTTCTAAAGAAGAAGCTTTTCCAGCAAGATATACCATTTGACTTCCAAGTGTTAAACACAGCTCTTCTAAGTCTTTCGGTCCTTTACCTTGCAATGTATCGATTGCTTCTTTTACTTCTAGTGCATTACCGATTGCTTCACCTAGTGGTTGACTCATATCTGAAATAACTGCCATCGTTTTACGACCAACGTTATTACCGATGCGTACCATTGCTTCTGCTAAACGCTTCGCATCTTCATCCGTTTTCATAAATGCGCCCGCACCTGTTTTCACATCAAGTACGATTGCATCCGCACCGGCTGCAATTTTCTTACTCATAATAGAACTTGCAATAAGCGGGATTGAGTTTACTGTTGCTGTTACATCACGAAGTGCATATAGCTTTTTATCAGCAGGTGTTAAATTTCCGCTTTGGCCGATAACAGCAATTTTATTTTCATTTACAAGACGAATAAATTCGTCATTTTCAATTTCCACATGGAATCCCGGTACTGCTTCTAATTTATCAATTGTACCACCTGTATGTCCTAATCCACGGCCAGACATTTTTGCAACTGGTACATCTAAAGCAGCCACTAATGGACCTAACACAAGAGTAGTCGTATCACCAACACCGCCTGTTGAATGCTTATCTACTTTTACCCCTTCAATCGCTGATAAGTCAATTGTATCGCCGCTATTCACCATTGCCATCGTTAAATCAGCACGTTCTTGTTCATTCATATCTTGGAAGAAAATCGCCATTGCAAATGCGCTCATTTGATAATCTGGAATATCACCATTTGTATAGCCCTCTACAATAAAGTTAATTTCTTCTGTCGTTAATGTATGTCCATCACGTTTTTTTGCAATTAGGTCCACCATTCTCATTGTGAACTCACCCCTTCATTTGTTTTACGATTTCTTTTACTAATGCTAAGAAATTAGATTTTACACGTTCTGTCGTTTCAATTACTTCATCATGATGAAGCGGTTGATCTAAAATACCAGCTGCCATGTTTGAAATACAAGAGATACCAAGTACTTTCATACCTGCATGACGTGCTACAACAACTTCTGGTACAGTTGACATCCCAACCGCATCTCCGCCAAGTGTACGAAGCATACGGATTTCCGCAGGTGTTTCATATACAGGACCTGTCATCGCGACATATACGCCTTCTTGTACTTTAATATTTAAATCAGCTGCAACCTGTTTCGCCATTGCGCGAAGTTCTTTACTATACGATTCAGACATATCAGGGAAACGTACACCCATTTCAGAATCATTTGGTCCGATTAATGGATTATGACCCATGAAGTTAATATGATCTGAAATAAGCATAAGATCGCCTGGTTCAAATGCTGTATTTACACCGCCAGCAGCATTTGTTACAACCACTGTTTCTACACCTAGCTCTTTCATAACACGAACTGGGAATGTTACCTTTTGCATGTCATATCCTTCGTAATAATGGAAACGTCCTTGCATTGCCACTACTGTAACTCCTTGAAGTGTACCAAATACAAGTTGACCAGCATGGCCTTCTACAGTTGAAACAGGAAATTCAGGAATTTCACTATATGGTACTGTTACTGCATTTTCAATTTCATCTGCTAGTACACCTAGTCCAGAACCAAGGATAAGTCCTACCTGTGGTGTTTCTTGGAATTTTCCTTTTAAGTATGCAGCTGATTTTGTAATAAGTTCACGATTCATTATGTTATCCCCCTTATTTTTTCAAGTCGTTTAAGAAACTTGTTCCATATTTCGGCATTGTTACGCCAAAGTTTTCCGCTACTGTTGCACCTATATCAGCAAATGTTTGGCGAATTGCTAATTCTTGTCCGCCATCTTTCATACTTGGGCTGTATGCTAGTAATGGTACATATTCACGCGTATGGTCAGTACCATGGTGAATTGGATCATTACCATGATCTGCTGTAATAAGTAACAAGTCATCTTCTTTTAGTTTTTCAAATACTTCTGGAAGGCGTGCATCATATTCTTGCAACGCTTCTCCGTATCCTTGAGGATCACGGCGGTGACCAAACAACGCATCAAAATCAACAAGATTCACGAAACTAAGACCTGTAAAGTCCATATTCAATGTATCAACAAGCTTGTCCATTCCATCCATGTTAGATTTTGTACGAAGAGACTCTGTTACCCCTTCTCCGTCATAAATATCAGAAATTTTACCAATTGCAATAACATCATATTCACTATCTTTTAATTCATTCATTACCGTACGACCAAATGGTTTTAATGCATAGTCATGACGATTTGGTGTACGCTTGAAGTTTCCAGGCTCTCCAACGAATGGACGAGCAATAACGCGACCTACCATATATTTTTCATCTAATGTTAACTCACGTGCAATTTTACAAATTTTATATAACTCTTCAAGTGGTACCACTTCTTCATGAGCTGCAATTTGTAGTACGCTATCTGCTGATGTGTACACGATTAAAGATCCTGTTTCCATTTGCTCTTTACCAAGTTCATCAAGGATCTCAGTTCCTGAAGCTGGTTTATTCCCAATAATTTTACGACCTGTTTTCTCTTCTAACTCATCAAGTAGCTCTTTCGGGAATCCTTCCGGGAATACTTGGAATGGTGTATCAATGTAAAGCCCCATGATTTCCCAGTGCCCTGTCATTGTATCTTTCCCAGTAGATTTCTCTTGCATTTTTGTATAATAACCAAGTGGTTTCTCTACTTTTGAAATCCCTTTCATTTCACGAATGTTACCAAGACCTAATTTCACCATGTTTGGCATTTGTAATCCATTCATATGCTCAGCGATATGACCAAATGTATCAGAACCTAGATCACCAAATGCTTCGGCATCCGGTGCTTCTCCAATTCCTACGGAGTCCATTACCACTAGGAAAATACGTTTATATTTATTCACAACTGCAACCTCCTATATGTTCAGTTCCACTTAATGTAGTATGTTCAAAATGATGTAAAAACTTCCCTTTTTCTCTAAGTCAGATGTCAGACATCTCATATGGGTATCATAACATGTTTACGCTTTCTTTTTAAGTGATTTTCGAAGAAATTCTTTTTTCTTTCACATTTTCTATTGTAATCCATTCTGTACCGAAGTGCTAATGAAATTATTATTTATTTCCTTATATAAAAATAAAGAGCAGCTCTAAGAGCCACTCCTTATTTTACTTCTACTGTTTCGTCTTTATGTTCGTGTAGTTCACCTTTTCTTACATGAACTTTCACTTTATACGTACCTGCTTCTTTAAAAGTATGTGTACTTACATACTCGCCTTGATTACCTTCCTTAGCTGGAATAAATTCATGCTTTGCTACTCCGTCTTTCGAAATTTCAAGTTGTACTTCAGCACCAGTTAACGCTGCGTCTTTTTGTTTTAAATGTACTTTCATTGTAGATTCAGCATTTGCTTTTACATCACCCGCCATAAGATGAATCATCGTGTCGCTTTTATGATCACCATGACCTGCTTCATGTCCACTGTTCTCTTTCTTTGTATCTTCTACTTTCGCATTACCTACAGCCACTTTCACTTCTGGCATCACATGCATTTCACGTGCATTTGTATGTGCGATAACATGATACACACCGTCAGATGGGAATGTTTTATCCACTGCATAAACCCCTTTACCTTTATGCTTGCCGTTTAACATTTCATGTTTTTCTTCGCCATCTTTCCAGATTTCAAACTTTACATCATCGGCATCTGTTACGTTTTCTTTCCCTTGTGTAACAAGTGCCTGTACTTCTACTTTTTCATTCGGCTTAAGTTCTTTTGGGTTTGTTTTTACCTCTACCTTTACTTCCTCAATCTTTTTCTTTTCTTTTGACTGTTCATCTGCTTTTGTATTGCAGCCAGCTAACGCTAGCATCGCGATAAATAAAGTAATTACTAATTTTTTCATCATAACTTCCTCCTTCATACTTTCATTAGTATAGAGGAAATGACTGGTCAAATTCTAGCCTTCTACTGAAAACAATGTACGAAATGTTTGTGAAGTTTTTGTGAAGTGCATTGTGATTTATATTTTCAAATAATAAAAGAGCATAGCTAGGACTATGCTCTTGGGTGAAACTGTTTATATACATCTTTTAATCTAGTTTTTGAAACATGCGTATAAATTTGCGTCGTTGAAATATCTACATGTCCAAGCATTTCTTGTACAGCACGCAAGTCCGCGCCATTTTCTAATAAGTGCGTTGCAAAAGAATGACGGAGTGTATGTGGCGTAAGTTCTTTTGCAATATTTGCTTCTTTCGCTAGTCGTTTTAAAATTTTCCAAAAACCTTGACGGGATAAGCGATTACCATGATGGTTTAAAAAAAGTGCATCTACTGTTTTTTTTCCTAGCAGTTCTGTTCTTCCTTTTTCAATATAATGTTGAATTGCTTCTGTTGCTAAACTCCCAAGAGGAATGATTCTCTCTTTATTTCCTTTCCCAATGCAGCGAACAAATCCCATTGTTAAATGAACATCATCTAAATTCAATGCAATCAATTCCGAAACACGGAGTCCAGTGGCATACAATAGCTCTAACATCGCCTTATCACG
Source organism: Bacillus sp. DX4.1 (assembly GCF_030348195.1). NCBI lineage: Bacteria > Bacillati > Bacillota > Bacilli > Caryophanales > Bacillaceae > Bacillus > Bacillus sp. DX4.1. The sequence continues at coordinate 3,649,525 of NZ_JAUCFT010000008.1, forward strand.
GATACCAAATGCACTTGTCACTTTTGGCGTTTGCAGTAACGCTTCTACCTCACTTACTGACAACACTTTCGGTAACTTCCGCTCGCCTTGAGGTGTTTCAATATGTACAGATGGATCATGTTCAACCACTCGTTCACGTAATAAAAACTGATGAAACGAGCGTATAGACGCTATGTGACGAGCTAGTGTTTTTGATGATTTCCCGTTCTCTTTTAAATACTGCAAAAAATTAACAATGTGTATTCGTGTCACCTCATGATACGTTTTGATTTGCTCAACATGTTGTAAATATTTCACATAACTTTTCAAATCTCGCTCATATGATACAATCGTATTTTTTGCTAGTCCTTTTTCGACAACCATATAATGAATAAAATCTTTTAATTGATCTTCCAATCTACACTACTCCCCATTTTCATAGAAAAAAATTATTCTATTTACAAAAGTATCTTTTGCCGGTTCTTCATTCCCTGATACTTTTTCTACTGTCTCTTCTTTTGGTTTTTCATAACGATGATAGCTCTCATATTCTTCATTTACCCATAGTATAGCGAAATAAAACATAATCGTACAACCCGTAAATAATAAAAATACTTTCATCCCATCAAAAGTCAGCTTTAGAGCTCGGCGCATTGTAAACTCCTCCAAAATATATATTATTACAACATATGCCAAGCTCTCCACGATTTATACCTAGATTCAAATAAAAAACCTCTCCCTAGCAAAATAGGAAAAGGTTATTTTTCATTCGTTTCATTTTCTTGACAATTTTTACAGATTCCATGGAAAGTCAAACGGTGGTCTTTTACTTTAAAGCTCCAGTCTCGTTCTACTTTTTTCTCTACTTCACCGAGTAGATCTTCTTGGATTTCTTGTACAGCACCGCATTGTGTACAAATTAAATGATGATGGAAACGCTGTGCACCTTCTTGACGTAAGTCATAGCGTGAAACACCGTCACCGAAGTTAATCTTATCGACAACTTTTAACTCGGATAATAACTCCAAAGTTCGATAGACGGTTGCAAGTCCGATCTCTGGCGACTTTTCTTTTACAAGGAGGTAAACATCTTCTGCGCTTAAATGATCTTCTTCATTTTCTAGCAGCACACGAACTGTTGCTTCACGTTGTGGTGTTAATTTATAGCTCGCTGCATGTAATTGCTTCTTAATTCGTTCAATTCTTTCTTCCATTCGGTACTACTCCCTCCTCGCCACTCTTACACCATTATATCAGAAGAAGGGCTACTGTCAAAAGAAAAGACAATCAAAATAACTTGATAATTATTCTCAAGTAGTATTTATTTTTTATTAATAGTCTCCACGACTTCTTTCATTAAAACTGGTGAAGCATACGCTTCTATACTAGAAGCAACCGCTAACACAACACCGATGATAAGAAAAAAACAAGTGTAGCGAATTAACATCGGCAATAGTGGCTCATTTACTTTTCGAATAAATTGATGCCTTATCATTCGTAAGGAAAAACTTGCTGCAATTGTCGTCATCACAAGAAACGTTGGAATAATGATTAAGTTTTGCGGCAACACAGATACAAATGCTAACAACAATCCATTCCAACCATGCTGACTCACTAAAAATCCTACTGTAAATCCAACAACTACTCCTTTTAAAAATAATAAAAGGAAGATGAGCGGTAATCCAATAATAGAAATCCCTAAAATCCAAATAAATCCAATGTATTTTAATAGCGAAAAGTAACTTTCTCGAAACATTTCGCCTGCAATTGCAAATTCACCTTTGGAAACTTGTCCAAAAAAACGACTCAAATAAAAAGATAAATCCTGCTTTTGATTCACCTGCAAGCTATTTACAAGAATAGCTCCGAATACTACACCCATTAATAACAAAACAGAAACAAATATATAAAGCGAAGAATTTTCTTGTATATGAGAGATTACACGTTCTTGCCAAGTTTTTCGCAACATTTTTCTTCCCTCCGTTCATACTCTTACTAAAATGTATGAAAGAAAGAAAAAAAGTATGACGAATTAACATTGAAATTCCGCTCGACTTTGCTAAACTTAAAAGTAGAGAATAGGAGGGATTTTGCTTGAAACCATTATTATTAGATTTTCCAACATTATTTCAAACCGAGCGCCTACAAGTACGTAAACCGTTCCCAGGCGATGGAACAGAAGTATATGAAGCAATTCAAGCTTCTTTAGAAGACTTACAACCTTGGATGCCAATCACATCCGAAACAGAAGAAACTGCCGAAGAAGCGGTTAGAAAAGCACACGGACAATTTTTACTTCGTGAAACTTTAGCTTTTCACTTATACGATAAAGTAACAGGTACATTTATCGGGGCCCTTACTCTTCACCCAGAAAACTGGAATATTCCAAAGTTTTCTGTTACCTTCTGGCTGCATAGTTCTTATACAAAACAAGGTTATATGACAGAAGCATTAAAAGGTGCTGTTCAGTTCGCTTTCGACAAACTTGGTTCTAGACGCATCGAAATTCGCTGTGATGCTACAAATGCAAATGCATGTGCCTTAGCAGAACGTCTTGAGTTTATTTTAGAAGGTACATTAGAAAATGACTTTCTTGCTCTAGACGGTAGCTTACGCGACACACGTGTATATGCCAAAATTAATTAAAACACTCGCCTTAGGCGAGTGTTTATTTTTGCAATTGTAAATATTGTAGTGCAAATATCGTCTTCGCATCATGAATACGTTGTTCTTGCATAAGTGAAATTGCTTCTTCTAATGACAATTCCATTAATTCCACAAACTCATCTTCATCTAAAGCTGCTTTATCTTCTTTTTTCTTTAATCCTGTTGCTTTATATACATACAAAATTTCGTCCGCAAAACCAGGTGATGTATAAAACGATGTAACAAATTCCATGCTGTCACACACATAACCTGTTTCCTCTTCCAACTCACGAACCGCAGTTATTTCTGGTTTTTCCCCTGGCTCTAGTTTCCCAGCTGGAATTTCAACAATCTCTTTTTCCAGCGCTTTGCGGTATTGCTCAACAAGTACAATCTTTCCTTCATCTGTAACAGCAATAATCGCAACTGCACCAGGATGATTTACAATTTCACGTTTACTCATTTCTCCATTTGGCAATACTACTTCATCAACACGAACTTTAATAACTCTTCCATCAAAAATCGGTTCAGTTGCAATTGTTCTCTCTGCAAGATTACTCACAAGACTTCATCTCCTTGTTCTATTTCCTAATCGTTCTTCATACATTTTACCACATTGAAAGGAGCGTGATAAAAATGAAGGTTTATATTTTGTCAAATCGTATCACACTGGTCGGCAAAGCTTGGCAAATTAGACATGCACTCAAACAATATGAAAAACGATATCACACTATTCAAGACTGGATAACAGGTAACGAGAAGTAAACTGTTTGTCAACCTCTTTACGCTCTCGTACAATAAGAGTAAGGAGGTTGACCCATGAACAAACGACAATTAGGAAACTCAGATTTATATGTTACTGAAATGGGACTAGGTTGTATGTCTCTTGGCACCAATGAAACAGAGGCCATCCGTATCATTGATGAAGCAATTGATTTAGGAATTAACTTTTTAGATACAGCAGACTTGTACAACTATGGCCAAAATGAAGAGTTTGTTGGCAAAGCACTTCGAGGGAAACGTGATCAAATTGTTCTCACTACGAAAGTAGGAAACCGCTGGACAGCGGATAAAAATGGATGGTCTTGGGACCCTTCTAAAGCCTATATAAAAGAGGAAGTAAAAGAAAGCTTACGCCGCTTACAAACAGATTATATTGATTTATATCAATTACACGGCGGTACAATTGAAGATCATATCGATGAAACCATTGAAGCATTTGAAGAATTAAAACAAGAAGGTGTCATTCGTCATTACGGTATTTCTTCTATCCGTCCAAATGTCATTCGTGAGTATGCAAAACGCTCCAATATCGTTAGCATATTAATGGAGTACAGCCTATTAAATCGCCGGCCTGAAGAATGGTTTCCACTACTTCGAGACAATCAAATTAGCGTTATTGCTCGTGGGCCACTCGCAAAAGGTTTGTTAACTGACAACAATGAAAGAAAGATAGAAAAGGTAAAAGAAAAAGATTATCTTTCTTATTCTTTTAATGAGTTAACAGAAACAGTAACTACTGTAAAAGAGATTACTAAAGAACGTTCCTTAACAGAGACGGCTATTCAATATTGTTTACATGATCAGGCTGTTGCTACTGTTATTCCAGGTGCTAGCTCAATTACACAACTAAGAGAAAATGTACGAGCTGGAAATCAGCCACCGTTAACAAATGAAGAATACAGACAAATTCAAGCTGCTGTCAAAAATGATACATATGTATTACACCGCTAAAAAAACGCTACCTTTTGGTAGCGTTTTTTTACATCGTATCGTATTTATCAGGGTTTGTTCCTACATGCAAATTACGATCAAGCGTATCAATTTTCTTTATCTCTTCTTCTGTTAAGGAGAAATCAAAAATAGTAAAGTTCTCTTTAATACGAGATGGTGTAACAGATTTAGGAATTGTAACGATTCCGCTCTGAATATCCCAGCGTAAAATAATCTGTGCAGGTGTTTTTCCATATTTCCTAGCAATTTCTTGAATAATTGGATGCTGAAATACTTCCCCACCTCTCATTAACGGGCTCCATGCTTCCATTTGAATTTGTTCATTTTGACAAAAATCACGCAGTTCAAACTGTGCAAGCATTGGATGAAGTTCTACTTGGTTCACCATCGGCTTCACATTACAATTGGGCAGCAGCTGCTCTAAATGATGCTGATGAAAGTTAGAAACGCCAATTGCACGTACTTTTCCTTCTTCATATAGCTTCTCAAGAGCACGATATGTATCTACGTATTTTCCGCGTATAGGCCAGTGAATTAAATATAAGTCCACATAATCCATTTGCAACTTTTCTAAACTTTTTTCAAATGCTTGAAGCGTCGTTTCATACCCTTGGTCATCATTCCATACTTTTGTTGTAATAAAAAGTTCTTCACGTGCAATTCCTGATTCACGAATCGCCACGCCGACACCGCTTTCATTTTCATATACAGTGGCTGTATCAATAGAACGGTAACCAACCTCTAAAGCCGTTTTTACTGCTCGATTTACTTCTTCACCTTCTTGCGCTTTATACACGCCTAAACCGAGCATTGGCATTTTCACGCCATTATGAAGCGTAGTTGTTGGAATATGCATAACAGTTCCTCCTTCTTCTATCCTGCACCTTACATGCAAGCAGATACCATTCGTTTTCAATAACCATCACTTTATTTGAACAGGAAAAAAATAAAAAGTCAAAAGATACACCTAGTTTACATAATATTTTTATAAAGTGAAACTTCCACATGTTACAGTTGCTCTAGAAACTTCGCTACTTCGGCTGAAGACCTAAAAATAATTATGTCCTTTTCAGCTGATACAGCTTGTAGCTTTTCCAAAATGACAGGTCGTTTTACTTTTGAATACGTCCATACCCACTTCAAAAACTCGAAATCCAATTGTTCATCACAGCCTTTTCCCATATCTGGGCGCGTTTTATTATGGTATTGTATTCTTCTTTTTACTACACGATATAAGCACTGTATTCTTGGTAAATCAACAAAAATAATTGTATCAGCCGCCTCTAACCGCATATCCATTGTAAAACCATAGTTCCCATCTATAATCCAACAATCTTGCGCTACTAAGTCTCTTTGCACCTGTATTTGTTCTTCTCGACTTGCTAGCACCCAATCTTCTTTCCAATAAAGTGCATCAAGGTGATATACAGGAATGTGTAACAAATTTCCTAGCTCCCTAGAAAACGTAGATTTCCCTGCACCTCCAGAACCAATAATCATAATTTTTCTCACTTTTCCCCCCTCCCTAATAAAAATAACGCGTGCTTACTCGCTCGCGTTATTTCCCATCCACTCTTTTGCTTTTTCATCTATGTTACGAACAAACTCATCTTTTCCCTCGACATATTGCTCTGCATCATATGTAAATCTCTCTGCCAGCTCTCGCTTTAACGTCGCATACGCTTCCACTTCTTCACAGTGTGCCATCATATAATCTCGAAATGCTAAATGCCGTACAATTTCTGGATTTCCAGTCGCAAATACATGTAAATGATACGATCGTTTTTCCTCTGTGCCATGAATAAAAAAGCGGCGACCTGAAATACCATTTTCCCCCTTCGGTATGTACCCTAGCTCTCTAAAATGTTCACTCCACTGATCTACTCGTTCAATCTGCTTTACTTCCATAATCATATCAACAATTGGCTTTGCCGCTAACCCAGGGACAGATGTACTACCGATATGATGTACTTTAACAAGTTCTGGTAGTGCTTCTTTTAAGCGCTTTGCTTCTTGGTGAAACTTTTCTGTCCAATGATTTTCATATGGTACCACTTCAATTTTTCTCATCCCAATCCCCTTTTCTCTAACCTATTTATTCCTCAAAGCGTTTAAAAAAATCATCAGTAGATTTCTCCTGATGATTTTTTTAAAAGTTATTTAAAGTCTTTCCATGTAAGGCTACTTTCACTTAACAGCTCTTCAAACGATTTATTTTTCTCACGTTCTCGCTGCTCTTTGCGCTTTCTTTCTATTTCTTCCACTTCTTTTTGTTCTTCTCTCACTTGCAATTCTTTCTTCTTGCTCTTTAATTGATGCATTAACGCCTCATTCAGTTGATCACCAATCGTAATGGACTCTTTTTCTGTTTGATTCGTTTGTGTTTGTCTTTGCATTTGTCTTTGTTTCTTTTTCTTCATACTGCTCACCTTTTACTTTTTTCTCCATTATAGGGGAAATAGTAGACTCTCGACAATAAAAAAAGAAATATTCACTTTCAATTCTTTCCTTTTTCTATTATTTGAAATTTGTAAAAATGTAAAGGAAAAGATAATATTTTGTTAATATTTATAATAAACTGAATTTCTATAGAAAATTCTCTCTTAATCTATTAAAATAGTGTCGTATGATGTCATATTTTAAAAAGGGAGAAAAAATCATGTGGAAAAAAGTCATTCCTGTCGTCGCTGTTTTAAGTACCATTACGTTTTCAACCGTATTTGCTGCACCTCCAACTCAGACATCCGCACAACAAGATCGCTACATTGATGTTCAAATGCTTGGTGTTAATGATTTTCACGGTCAATTAGACACAGTAAAAAAAGTAAATAACAAAGAGGCTGGTGGCATCGAATATCTCGCTTCTTATTTACGAGAGCGAGAGAAACAAAATCCCAATACATTACTTGTCCATGCTGGTGACATGGTAGGAGCAAGCCCGCCTGTTTCTGGACTCTTACAAGATGAACCAACCATTGAAATCTTAAATGATCTAGGCTTTGATGTTGGAACAATTGGAAATCATGAATTTGATGAAGGCCTTGACGAAATGCGTCGTCTCATTTACGGCGGATACCATGAAAAAACAGGAGATTTTAAAGGTGCAAATTTCCCTTATGTTGCTGCAAATGTCCACAATAAGTCAACCGGTCGCTTATTTCTACCACCATTTACTGTAAAGATGGTCCAAGGCGTACCCGTAGGTTTTATCGGTGTTGTAACAACTGATACTCCTAATGTTGTCATGCCTACCATGCTGAAAAATGTACAGATTACTGATGAAGTCGAAGCAATCAATAAGTCTACGAAACAACTAAAAAGACTTGGAGTTAAATCAATTGTTGTACTCGCACATAACCCGGGAACTACAGACGAAAGTGGAACTACAGAAGGCGATCTCGTTCGCTTAGCAGAAGGAATAGATTCAGAAGTAGATGTTATTTTCGGTGGTCATAGCCATACTTATGTAAACGGAACAATCAACAACAAACTCATCGTACAAGCAAATTCCTATGGCATGGCTTTTGCTGATGTTGATGTGAAAATTGATCGTAAAACGAAAGATATCGTAGAGAAAAAAGCTGAAGTAGTTACAACATTCCATGACGGCATACAACCTGATCAACAAATAAAAAAGAAAATGGACCAATATGCTGAAAAAATAGCTCCTCTTGTCAATGAAGTTGTCGGAAAATCTGCCGCTCCTTTAAATCGGACACAAAATGCTGCTGGCGAATCTACGCTAGGTAACTTAATTGCTGATGCACAGCGCAAAACAATGAACGGACAAATTGCGCTCATGAACCCTGGTGGAATTCGTAATGATTTAGATGCAGGCGATATTACATGGGGAGAATTATACGGGATTCAACCGTTTGGAAACCAATTAATAAAAGTCAATTTAACTGGTCAAGATATTCATGACATTTTAAATCAACAATGGCAAAAAGACAAAACGAGAATGCTTCAAATCTCAGGTATTCAATACACTTGGGATCAACATAAACCAGATGGAGAAAAGGTTACAAATATTCATTTAACAAGCGGAGAAGAACTTGTTGCTTCTGAAACTTACACAGTTGTAGCCAATGCTTTCCTTGCTTCTGGTGGAGATGGATTTGTATCCTTTAAAAACGGAAAAAATGCCGAAACAGGACCAAATGATTTTGAAGCATTAGTTGATTATGTAAAACAAACGAAAGAGCCTATTCAAGCTATAATTGACGGGAGAATAAAAAGAGTCAATTAAACGAATTGGGATTCTATAGCAATCCAGATTTTCTTAATATAAGTGCTTGTTTTCTATTAAAGTGAAACTTTGATCAGTGGGGGGGTTCTTTATCCCCACTGATCCTTAGCCTTCACCCAACTTCTTGACTTTCTCCCGAATTTTGAGGTGGGGGTATTACTGTCTTCAAATAGCAGGATAAAGAGTGAAGTTGCATGACTTCTCTCTTTTATTTATCTTTATACAATTCATCAAGTTCTTCATATTTTTGTATATATTCTTTTAAAGCTTCTTCCACAATTTTGGATTTATAAACACCTCTTGCCTGCGACAAAATGTCTAATTTCTCTAAAATTTCCGTACATATAGAGAAATTACGCTTCTTCTTTTCACCACTTTTTGCCGTTTTCGCTATAAAGGGTTCCTCTCTTTTTCGAAGCAACTCATAAATGTTCTGCAGTTGCTCATAAATGAGTGCTTGATAATCTGTTTTTACATATTGAAGTGCAGCAGCTTCTTGAAGATATAAATGGCGCGGCTCTTCTCCTTCTCCAATAAATATTCGTTTCTTTTTCTCACCGTCATATTCGTATCCAATCATCCTTAGCTTTTTTGACAATGTATATGGGCTCATTTCGAGGCGTTTAGCAATCATTGCAAGTGGTTCACGCTTATTTAAACGATCTATAATTTCTCCAATTGTCACTTCTTCCCTCCTTTCTGAGCTTACATACTTGAAATTAGATCGGCATGTTATGATACAATAATTTTTTAACAGTATATGCTGAAATTACAGCACCGTGCAGTGCACACCATTTAAGAAAAGGAGGTTTTTTTATGCTTTTCCGTAGCCGCACTCCTTCCTTTTACAACAAAGAGAAGAATCCAATTCCTAATAGCGTCGCCACGATAGAAAACGTTACGATTAACAATCGAAAACAAGCTCTGCTCATACGCGGTCAAGACGTGAATCAGCCTATTTTATTATGCTGTCACGGCGGTCCTGGCATGGCGCAAATTGGATTTATTCGCCATTTTCAGGAAAACTTAGAAAAACATTTTATCGTTGTAAATTGGGATCAGCGCGGAGCTGGCAAATCCTTTTCATGGCGTGATATAAACACACCATTCACAATTGAACAATTTGTTTCAGATGCTCATAAAATCATTCAATATCTACTTTCTCGGTTTAAAAAACAAAAACTATTTCTCGCTGGTCATTCCTGGGGAAGTATTATTGGTCTACAAATAACAAAGAAATATCCAAAGTACATCGAAGCATATATTGGAATCGGACAGATTGTACATATGAAACAAAACGAAGAATTGTTGTATCAACATTTAATTCATTCTGCAAAAAAACATGGACACGCACGGGCATTGACTTCTCTAACAAAACTAGGCAAACCTCCGTTTTTAGATATGCGGCGTCTTATCATTCAAAGAAGATGGCTTGGTACATTTGGTGGTGCGGTTCAAAGTGGAACTTCGTTTTCTTTTATTCGAAAAGGGCTACTTTCTTCTGAATATACATGGCTAGATTGGTTGAAGTTTCTCGCAGGAAATATAAAATCAGGGACGTTGTGGGAGGAAATGCTCACAGTGGATTTCTTTTCTACAATCTCAACTCTTTCCGTACCCGTTTATTTTTGTTCTGGCCGTTACGACTATCAAACACCTTATGCACTTGTACAGCAATATTGCGATATGATTCAAGCACCGATAAAAAAAATGATTTGGTTCCCAAACTCAGCCCATTCTCCAAATTTAGAAGAACATGAACTTTTTGCAAGCACTCTATGCTCTATAAAAAAAGAGCTAACCTTTTCGCACGTGTAACAACCATTACTATATAAATCCATTTTGATTTTTCGACATATAGCCGCGGCTATGGATAACAAAAGGTGACCTGCACTCATTTTCTCTCTTTGTTTTCACTGTGTCTGGAGCAGGAAAAGGATCTGACCGCTTCTATGCATGGCCGGATGCTCTCTCCCACCTAAAAAGAAGGGTTTTATGTCGGTTTTTTAATTTGTATTTATATACCTTTTACATTTCACGAAAAGCACTCTATAAGAAAAAAGGTGCGTTTCACAGACGCACCTTTTACTTTGTAGATTCACGCTCAATTAAGATAAAATCATTTTCCAATTCCTCACGTCTTACTTGTTTCTTCTTTATTTTCCCCATCAACTTCTGCACTGCAATTGTTCCTTGATTATCAATAGAACTTCCGATTGTCGTTAAAGAGGGAGTAATCCCTTCACCTTGCAAGCTCCCTTTAAAACCAATCACTTGTAATTGTTTTGGTATATGAATGCCAAGAGATTTCGCCGCACGAATTGCCGAAATCGCAACAGCATCACTAGAAGCTACAATGCCTTCTATATAAGGATGCTTCCGTAATATTTCGATGATTTCTCTTTCTCTCTCTTCCTCATGAGCAGTTATTTGTTCTTCCCGATAAGCAATTTGTTCTTCCCAAACAGCATCTAAAAAACCCGATACGTGCTCTTCCATTACATCAGCTTCTGCCTCTTCTTGTATATAAGCAACAAAATGGCAACCTTTTTCTTTTAATAAAACAACAGCCTTTCTAGCACTTTCATAATAAGCAGAGACAACTTGTTGTTCTTCCATCTCCAGTACAATAAATGGAATAGAAAGCTCGTCTAGGTGTGCAGATACCTCTCTCGTCATAATGACTCCTGCAATATTATTTTGCAAAAGTATATCTATGTATCCACTTTTATTTTCTACGTTGCAAACAACAATTTGATAGCCCTCTTTATAGGCAGCTTCTTCTACCGAACGAAGCAAGGTTATATACGATGGATCTTGTAAATTTGATACAAGTATAGCAATCATCGTCGAAGATTTTTTAAACAATGCCTTCGCTACTGCGTTTGGCTTATATTGTAATTCTTCAATTGCTTGTTTTACTTGTTTTACTGTATCTTCATGTACGTATCCTTTTTCATTAATGACTCGTGAAACGGTTGCGACTGAAACACCTGCCAACTTTGCAACATCACGTATTGTTGCCACATCGTCACCCCTTAATATGGTAATAGCTTACAGTTTAAACCTAAAACAAAATCTGACATTCGTCAAGGTTATTGTTTTATATTTCTGAAAATTGTTACATAAAAAAAAGAAGCGCTTATTAAGCACTTCTCTCTTGTTTTAACTGTCTATCTTTCACTGTAAATGTCTTTTTCAACATAGGCGGTGTAATCATTGTCGTTAAAATAACAACGATGACAATTGCCGTGAAATAGTCCTGTGCTAGCAATCCAGAAGCAAGTCCCTGCCCTGCGATAATAAGAGCAACCTCACCCCGAGAAACCATTCCAGCTCCAATGATTGTAGATGACTGGAAATCAAATCCTGTCATCCGTGCACCAAAACCACATCCAACTAGTTTTGTTAGTACAGCAATCACTGTTAAAATAGCGATAAACCAAATTTTATCACCAATACCAGCAAACGTAATATTCATCCCAATACTTACAAAGAATACGGGAACAAACATCGCATAAGCAATTGGTTCCACTTTCTTTTCTACTTCATGTTTATAATCTGTTTGGGAGATAGCAATCCCAGCCGCAAACGCTCCGATAATCCCCGCAATTCCTAATAATTCGCCAAAGTACGCAAAAGCGAAGCAAATAATAAGAGCTGCACTAATAATGGATTCTGATACGCGTAATGGAGATAACCAGCGCATAATCATCGGAACGCCCTTCCATCCGATTAGGATAATCGCCGCAAAGAAGACAACCTTTTTCAAGATAATCATTGTTAAGTTTACATCACCTGTACCTAAGAAGCTCATGGCAAAGGCTAGTAAAATAACAACTAGAATATCATCAAATACAGCTGCTCCAAGCATCGTTGTACTTTCACGCGTTTTCATTTTTCCTAAATCCCGAAGCGTTTGCACAGAGATACTAACACTCGTTGCACAAAGAAGCAATCCTAAAAAGACAGCATTTCCTTGTTCCATGCCCATAACAAGCCCTGCAACATAACCACCAACAAACGGAAGAACGATTCCACCAACCGCAACCGCTAAAGAAGAATTACGATTTTCATTTAATTCTTTTAAGTCCGTTTCTAAACCAGCCATAAACATAAGGAGAATAACCCCTACTTCACTTAACTGCTTAATTAACTCTGAATTATCAATCCACCCTAATAAAGCTGGACCAATAACGATACCAATAATCAATTTTCCAAGTACAGACGGTTGCCCTAGCCTGACACTGATGTCACCTGCAAGTTTCGTACTTAACAAAATCAACGCTATTTGGAAGAAAAATTCCATCTCATCTCTCCTTTTCTCATCTTACTCATCGGATTAATTATATACAACTTCTACTAGTCTGTGAAATTATCAAATTCGGTTCATCCTACAATTATTTACGTTTAAAATACCATTTAATCCCTATAAAAATAATACTTCCTATTTATATAATAGGTATATTTTTTTCACTATATTTAATCAATAATCTTACAAAAAAAATATTCTAATTTAATCTCATGTAATATTGGAATGTTGTCATAGCCAATAAGCGGAATTTCTGGTTTTATGTTCCGTGCTTCTTTCACTGCATCTACATATAAATTTGTCATTTTAAAACCAAACTTCTGATAAAAACGAAGTGCATTTGTATTATCATTTGTTGTGATAAGCCATACCTTTTTACAAAACTGTCTTTTTGCAAACTCGATTACACATTCTACAAGTTTCGTTCCAATCCCATTATTTTCCTGAAAACTATCAAGTGAGGCAATCTCGCAATGCTTCTCTTTTATTTGATATGTAATAATTCCTATAATTCTGTTATTTTCAATTGCAACAAAACCCGGTAATTGATCTAATTGGTGAACCTGTCCACGTGAAACCATCAATGAGCTCCCCCAATTCTCACACATGAATTGTCCAATATGTTCTCTCATTTCCTTTGTTATTTTTTGTATGTGAAACATGCTTTATCACTCCCCTTTTCCCATCATTATGATACAATAATTGTATCATATGCAGTTATATGGAGGTTAAAGCATGAAACGATTTTTCACAGCATTGCTAACCATATTAGGAGTGTTAATTGGTATCAGTATTTTCTTTACCAATAAAGTGATGTACTTAAAGAAGAAATCAGAGGAAGAAATTTTAGAACGTGAAACCAAAAAACATTTTCGCGTAGAAGATTTTGAATCTATTCCAAAAGAAGAAGTCTTTATCCCTTCTCAATTCGGATACGACATGCACGGATACTACATTTCTGCAGGTAATTCTAATAAATTTATGATTTTTTGCCACGGTGTAACCGTGAATAAAATAAACTCTGTCAAATATGCCAATTTATTTTTGAACAGAGGGTATAACGTGTTTATTTATGATCATCGTCGCCACGGGAAAACCGGTGGGAAAACGACAAGTTATGGCTACTATGAAAAGTATGACCTAAAAACTGTAGTCGATTGGTTAAAAGAACGTTTTGGAAAGAATATTACACTCGGTATTCACGGGGAATCCATGGGAGCTGCGACATTGTTACAATACGCAGGTATGGTAGAAGACGGTGCTGATTTTTACATTGCCGATTGTCCATTTTCCGACTTTTACGATCAGCTACATCATCGTTTAAAAGTCGAGTTTCACCTACCAAAATGGCCGCTATTACCATTAGCAAACGCCTTGTTAAAAGTTCGTGATGGCTATACAATTCGCGAGGTTTCTCCGATTGATTGTGTAAAAAATATACAAAATCCAGTGCTCTTTATTCACAGCAAAGAAGATGACTATATTTTATGTGATATGACGAAAGCATTGTATGAAGCAAAAGAAAATAACAAACAACTCTTTATTGCAGAGCATGGTGCACACGCTTGCTCTTATAACGAAAATAAACAAGAATATGAAGCTGCGGTTGATCAATTTTTAGGAACATATGTAAATAAAACAAAGAACAGGCTTGCGTAAGCCTGTTCTTTTCATATCTTCCTATGCTAGAACGTCTGTAACTTGTTCCATATTTTCAGAAATCCATGTCACCGCTTCATCAAGCGTTTGAAATTCTGTCGTCTGAAATGTCACTTCATCTTGCAGTAGCCAAACGTCTTTTGCTTCTTGTTGCACTCCAGCAATCGACCAATGAAGTAAGCTATATGGATGATTATCATTTAAAAATGATACCCAAGTGCGCTCGTCCGCGATCGTTTGTAATGAACGTATTTGTTTATTCATGCTTCTTCACCTTACTATATCTCAATTATAAACGTTATTATAACATTCTCTTCTACCGTATACAAAGTATCGTTTTCTTATTGTAAAGCGGTTCCTGTAATTATATGATAAACATAAGCGTTTGGGAAGGAGGGATAACATTGACAAAAGTACAAATTAAAGTAAATGATAACGGTTCGTTTCGCATTACAGGGGATGTGGAACTAATCGATTCACAAGGTAATGCTTTCCCGGCAAAACCGGCATTTTCTTTATGCCGCTGCGGCTTGTCGCAAAACATGCCATATTGTGATGCTTCACATAAAGGAAAATTTGAATCTGTTGTTCGAGCACCAAAAGGAGAATAATAGCGAAAGAAGCACGCACAAATCAATGTGCGTGCTTCTTACATACCCCCTATATAAAAGCCTAGGAATGCCGAACCAATTCCCGTGATATAGCTCATTACCAAATACAATACGGCCCTTTGTCCTTCACGTTTATGTATAAATTGTACGATTTCAAGTTTGTATGTTGAAAAGGTTGTAAACGCCCCCATAAATCCGGTTCCACATAATAATAACCACATGCTACTAACCTCAGCTCCGTACAATAGACCGAGTAAAAAGGAACCACATACGTTCACAAATAATGTTCCATATGGAAACAAACTTCCGTACTTTTTTTTCATTGCATTGCCCATGAAGAATCTAGCAATCGCTCCGAAAAAACCACCGATTCCTACAAGTAAAATATTCATAGCGTTCCTTCCTTCTTCACGCTTCGTTCATACAACATATTCCCAAGATAAAACCCGAGTAAAGATAATAATAATCCGCCAACTACACTTGTACTTACATAGTAAAAAGCCATCATAAAAGCTTCATGCTGTAATAGTTTCATCGTCTCTACACTAAATGTCGAAAAAGTTGTAAAAGAACCGATAACCCCTGTTCCAATCGCACTTGTCATAACGAGTGAAACATGTTTCATACGAAACAAATACATCGTTAAAAATGCTAATAAAAAACTACCAATCATATTTGCTGACCACGTTGCTAACGGAAAAGCATCTACAGATGTAGATCCCATCCATTGTCCTAATCCATAGCGAGCTAAAGCACCTATAATGCCTCCCATTCCTACTGCAATATATTTCATATTTCCACCTCAATTTATGCACATACTGAAATCTTTCCCATACTAGTATAGCAAAATTCACCCCGCTATTTGCGGGCAGTAATACCCCCTGGGGGATGAACCCACACTGATTAAAGTTCCCCTTCATTTTCACACAATTCTTCACATTCGAATATTTTTTACTAACATTTTTTCTTTTGTGTGCTATAATGTGAGCAAACAGCATCCTTCGGGGTCGGGTGAAATTCCCAACCGGCGGTGATGAAGTGCACACTTCTAAGTCCGTGACCCGTTTTCAACTCGAAAACGGTGGATCTAGTGAGATTCTAGAGCCGACAGTATAGTCTGGATGGGAGAAGGATATGTTTTCTAGTGCTTATATATATCGAATACACTTTTATTTTAGCATACACATTTTTACTGATTCTTTTTGAATCTCTGTATATGTTTTCTTTTATATACCTATGTTTCTATGCTGAAATAAAAAGATACGACTAGCTTGTAAAAAATTTGTATTTTGCTAGGTTTATTTCTAATGCGAAAATACAAATTATTGCTAGGTTTCTTAACTATACTCTCGTATTCGGACTATATTTCTAGAAATCACGTCTCCCAAACCCCAAGGATTTTATTATCCTTGGGGTTTTTTGATTTTTCTTAGGAGAGGTGAAACGTATGACTGATCAAGAATATATGACAATTGCTCTGCAATTAGCAAAAAGTACAGCTGGGCAAACAAGTCCAAATCCAATGGTCGGTGCTGTTGTTGTAAAAGATGGGAACATCGTTGGAATGGGCGCACACCTACGAGCAGGTGAAGAACACGCTGAGGTTCATGCTCTTCATATGGCAGGAGCCAAAGCAAAAGGCGCCACTGTATATGTAACGTTAGAGCCATGCAGTCATTTTGGAAAAACTCCACCTTGCTGCGATTTACTGATCGAAAAGCAAGTGAAACGAGTTGTAATTGCAGCACTAGATAGCAATCCACTCGTTTCAGGTAACGGTGCAAGCCGTTTACAAGACGCGGGCATCGCTGTAACAATTGGCGTCCTTGAGGAAGAAGCAATCGCATTAAATCGCTACTTTTTCCACTACATGAATACAAAACAGCCATTTGTGACGTTAAAAACAGCGATGAGCTTAGACGGAAAAATAGCAACTGCTACTGGAGATAGCAAATGGATTACAGGTGAAGCTGCTCGCGCGGACGTTCATCAATATCGGCATGAACACGACGCTATTCTTGTTGGTGTAAATACTGTCATTACTGATAATCCGCAGTTAACAACACGCCTTCCAAACAGCGGAAAGCATCCAATTCGAATCATTTTAGATACACACTTACGAACTCCACGTTCCTCACATATCATCACAGATGGAGAGGCACCAACATGGATTATTGTTGGAAAAGACGTGGAAAAAGAAAAAATAACAGCATACGAATCAACGATGGTATCTGTATTGCGAATGAAAACGAGCCATATTGAAATACGTGACCTTCTTTCCCTTCTTGGAGAGAAACACATCCTTTCACTCTTTGTTGAAGGGGGACAATCGGTTCATGCTAGCTTTTTAGAAGCAAAGTGTTTCAATGAACTCGTGACATATATAAGCCCGAAACTAATCGGTGGAAAAACAGCACCGACATGGTTTGGAGGCAATGGTTTTTTAAAACTACAAGACGCTCTTTCCTTGCAAATTCAAACGATGGAGCAAATTGGTGACGATATAAAAATCGTTGCTACCGTGCGAAATGAGGTGTCTGAATGTTTACAGGAATTGTAGAAGAGCTTGGAACCATTTCAAATATGCAGAAAAGCGGAGAATCGATGAAGCTGACAATTACCGCATCTTCGATTTTATCAGATGCAAACTTAGGCGACAGCATTGCTGTTAATGGAATATGTTTAACCATCACTTCCTTTACAGCACATTCTTTTACTGTTGATGTCATGCCAGAAACGATGAAATCTACGTCACTCCGAATGCTAAGCCGCAGTTCTAAAGTGAATTTAGAACGTGCTATCGCAGCAAACGGTCGTTTTGGCGGGCATTTCGTCACTGGACATATCGATGGCATTGGAACCATTTTGAATAAAAAACAACAGTACAATGCTGTTTATTACAAAATCGAAATACCAGACACATTGCTCCGCTATTGTTTACAAAAAGGATCGATTGCTGTTGACGGCACAAGCTTAACGATTTTTGATATTGATGATTCTTCTATTACAATTTCGCTCATTCCACACACACTAAGTGAATCTATATTAGGCGGAAAAGCAGCTGGTGATATCGTGAACATAGAATGCGACATGATCGGGAAATATATCGAGCGTTTTGTGCTACAGCCTACAAGGCGAAACAACTCAGTGACAGAAGGCTTTTTACAAGAAAACGGATTTCTATAAGGAGGAAGCACAATGTTTCATCGTATTGAAGAAGCACTAGAAGATTTAAAACAAGGAAAAGTTGTTATTGTATGTGATGATGAACACCGAGAAAACGAAGGTGATTTCATCGCTTTAGCAGAGTATATTACGCCCGAAGCTATTAATTTTATGATTACACATGGCCGTGGTCTCGTCTGCGTACCCATTACAGAAGAATGTGCAGATCGATTACAATTAGAACCTATGGTTGCTCATAATACTGATTCTCATCATACTGCGTTTACAGTGAGTGTTGATCATATTTCTACAACAACCGGTATTAGTGCTTACGAACGTGCAACAACTGTACGTGAGCTATTAAATCCAAACTCGAAAGGAACAGATTTTAATCGACCTGGCCATATCTTTCCGTTAATCGCAAAAGAGGGCGGCGTTCTTCGCCGTGCTGGACATACGGAAGCAGCTGTTGATTTAGCAAAACTGTGCGGAGCGGCACCAGCTGGGGTCATTTGTGAAATTATAAAAGAAGATGGCACGATGGCACGAGTTCCTGACTTATTACAAGTTGCAAAACAATTTGATATAAAAATGATTACAATCGAAGATTTAATCGCTTACCGCCGTCATCACAAAACACTCGTAACACGCGAAGTTGAAATTACATTACCAACCGATTTTGGTACATTTCACGCAATCGGTTACTCAAATTCACTGGATCAGAAAGAGCACATCGCTCTTATCAAGGGCGACGTTTCAACAGGTGAACCTATTCTCGTCCGCGTCCATTCTGAGTGTTTAACCGGCGATGTTTTCGGCTCTTGCCGCTGTGACTGCGGGCCACAACTTCATGCCGCTCTCGCTCAAATTGAGCGGGAAGGAAAAGGTGTTCTTCTTTATATGCGCCAAGAGGGCCGTGGTATTGGGTTGCTCAATAAACTACGCGCATACAAACTGCAGGAAGAAGGATTCGATACAGTTGAAGCAAATGAAAAACTAGGCTTTCCAGCAGATCTTCGCGATTACGGTATTGGCGCTCAAATATTACAAGATTTAGGTTTACAACAATTGCGATTATTAACGAATAACCCAAGAAAAATTGCAGGCTTACAAGGTTACGCTTTAGAAGTCGTCGAACGCGTCCCTTTGCAAATGCCAACAAAGGAAGAAAACAAAGCATATTTACAAACAAAATCGGAAAAGTTAGGTCACTTATTAAATTTATAATACATTAAGGGAGAGATAAAATTATGGTATTCGAAGGTCATTTAGTTGGTACAGGATTAAAAGTAGGGATTGTCGTTGGACGTTTTAATGAATTTATTACGAGCAAACTATTAGGCGGTGCGTTAGACGGTTTAAAACGCCACGGTGTAGAAGAAGGTAGCATTGATGTTGCATGGGTGCCAGGTGCATTTGAAATCCCATTAATCGCAAAAAAAATGGCAAACAGCGGAAAATATGATGCTGTCATTACACTTGGCACGGTGATCCGCGGTGCTACAACGCACTATGATTATGTTTGTAATGAAGTTGCAAAAGGTGTTGCTTCTCTATCACTACAAACGGACATCCCAGTTATTTTCGGTGTATTAACGACAGAAACAATTGAGCAAGCAATTGAGCGCGCTGGTACAAAAGCTGGTAACAAAGGCTATGAATCCGCAGTTGCTGCCATTGAAATGGCACACTTATCAAAACAATGGTCATAAAAATAAAAGGAGGCTTCGGCCTCCTTTATTTTTTAACTTTTTTTCGTACGTCTTTTATTAATTCATTCATTGTTTTCCCTTCAGTTGCTATGCGAAGGTTTTGTGCCGTTCTCCAAACATTTTCCCGTTTCTTTTCTTCTTGCACGATATGAAGTTCTTGCCGTACTTCTTTTAAGTCTTTTCCTTCTGTCTCAATGCCAAGATGCTCAGCTTTAGTTCGAAAATGCTGTTCAATTCTTTGTTGCATTTCTTTCTGCTCTGGATTTTCAGCTACCTTAACTGGATCAGCACTAATTGCCTTTAATAAAATAAGAAAAGTCATAATAGCTAATATATATTTGTGCATGCGAGATCCTCCAAACCGATATGAATTACTCTTTTACTATGTACAATTACGGATTGGAAAATGCGTCCACACATTGTGTTTTTTCTGTTAGAAAACCAATCATATAAAGTGAAACTTTAATCAGTGGGGCTTTCTTCATCTCCCATTGATTATTAGCCCTCACCTAACTTCTTGACTTCCTACCAAATTTTGAGGTAGGGTATTACTACCCGCGAATAGCAGGATAAAGGTTTCTAAGCGTTTTATTCCATTTTATTTACAAAAAAAAGAAAGCCCCAAAGGAGCTTTCTTTTTTTATAGTGCACATTCTTCAATTTCAAATCCTAAATCTTCAATCATACCCCAGTCAGCTGTTGGTTCCTGTCCTTCGGTTGTTAAATAATCACCAACAAAGATAGAGTTTGCTGCAAACAGACCAAGTGGCTGCACGGAACGCAAATTGATTTCGCGACCACCAGAAATACGAATTTCTTTTGATGGATTAACAAAGCGCATCATTGCTAGCACCTTCAAACATTCTACCGGCGTTAATTCTTTTTGCCCTTCTAACGGCGTACCTTTCACAGAAACAAGGAAGTTACATGGAATAGAATCCGCATCTAAACGTTGTAATTCAAGCGCAATTTCCACTCGCTGTTCAATTGTTTCTCCCATTCCAAAAATCGCGCCCGAACATGGAGAAATACCAGCTTGCTTTGCTTTTTCTACTGTGTCAACGCGGTCATCATACGTATGTGTTGAACAAATACTATCATAATTATTCGCATGTGTATTTAAGTTATGATTATAGCGATGAACACCCGCTTCTGCTAACCTTCCTGCTTGATCTTCATTTAAAAATCCGAGGCAGCAGCAAATTTTCAAATCTGTTGTATCACGAATTTCTTTTACCGCACCAATGACATGATTTACCTCTTTATCAGTTGGGCGACGTCCAGAAGCAACAATACAATATGTACCTGCTTTTCGGCGAACTGCTTCGTGTGCACCTTCAACGATTTTTTCTTGTGTTAACCATGCATACTTATCAATTGGCGCCTCTGATACGATAGACTGTGAGCAATATCCACAATCCTCTGGACATAATCCAGATTTCGTATTAATAATCATATTTAACTTTACTTTTTTACCAAAGTGATGGTGACGAATGATATATGCAGCATTCATAATTTCTAACACTTCTGTATCGTCTGCCTGTAAAATCGCTACAGCTTCTTCTTTCGTAATGCTTCTTCCTTCTACAACTTCAGATGCAATTTGTTTCCAATCTGTTTTCGTTTGTACTTGTTTCATTTTTTCTCTTCCCCTCTTTTTCAATATACGCAAATAAAGCATGATACGTTGCTACAATTTCTCCTTCTTCCGTGAAATCTCTTTCGTATATGCGAAGCATTGTCCGAAAGATAGAAGGGCTTTGACAATAGGACTCTGCATTACTATTCGTCGCTCCTACCTTCCGGATGGACTGTAGAAATCCGCGAACTGTAGCAAACCTTTCTATGTAACATGTTTCATCAACATGAACATCCCCTGTTACACTTTCACATACGCCTTGCAATTGTCTTCTCGTCAAAAAACGTTGTCCAACAGCAACGCTATTTTGCATACTTTGTTCTGCTTTGGCACGCTGAAATGATGTATGCAGCTCTTGAAACGTTTGATCCCCAAACGTCGAAAATAACAACAAGCCATTTTCATATACATGACGATATAAATTTTTGACCGTTGCTTGCAGATCGTTTAACCATTGAAATGTTGCACTAGAGATGATGACATCAAATGTTTCATTTAATGTAAGCTTTTCAATGTCTTCACAGCGAAATGTAACTGATTCTACATGATTTCTCATTTTGGCAACTGCAACCATACTTTCAGCAAAGTCAACCGCTGTAATTGTTGCGTTTGGAAAAGAAATTGCAAGCTGCTCGGTCACATAACCTGTGCCACATCCAAGTTCTAAAATACGGATAGACGACACCCTGTCATACCGTTCTTTCATTGTAGAAAGTAATTGGTGCGCCATCCTTTTTTGCACATTTGCATATTGATCATAGGATACAGCTGCCCCGTTAAATCGTTTTTGTAATAACGTTTTATTGATCATGTTGTATCCCCTCTACAAACTGATTGATTTCGTTTGCGCAATATTCCGAATTTGTCGTACAAAGTGCGTGCCCGGCTCCTTGTATCACCTTAAGCGTAGCGTTCGTATTCTCTTGAATATAGTGAGCAGCAGAAAGTGGACATATCGTGTCTTTTTCTCCGTGAAGAAGTAATATAGGTGCCTTTATATGCTCTAGCTTACTTCTCACATCCGCTTCTATTAAATAGTCGAGTCCAATTTGCAAAGAATCAATAGAATCTCCTTGAAACCCTTCCACAATGCTCATAAACCATTCGCTTTCTTGTGTCTCCTGTTCCGCAAACATACTCCTATAAAAACGGTTCAACGTGCCATCCTTTTGCTTTACCAAGCTTCTTTTCATTCGCTCTACAAAAGATCCTTTCCATCCGTCCTCATAATCCTCACTCACGGTAAACTTTGCTGTACCACCTATTAAAATCATTCCTTCTATCTGTACCCTATCACATACTTGGAGAGCAGCTAATGCACCGAGTGACCAGCCAATCAAGATCGTTTCCTGCCCCTTCGTGGCTGCTATCACTCGTTCTGCAAAGTCACTAAGTTCTTTTACATCACGCCATTCAACAATCTGAACTGCATACTCTTGAAAATACGGGAGTAACGAATCCCAAACTTGTTCTTCCATTCCCCATCCAGGAATCAGAACAATGTGAGTCTGTTTCATATCATTACCCCCTCATCTTTGCCAATTCTTACAATCTGGTCAATTGCCCATTGTAAATCAGCTTTTGTATGCTGAGCCGTAACTGCAAATCGAATGCGTGAACTATCATATGGAACGGTTGGTGGCCGGATCGCAATCGCAGCAATTCCTGCTTCCTGCAATTTCTCACTAAAATGAATCACAGCTTCATTTGATGCAACAATAACTGGTACAATATGTGTCGTACTATCACCAATATTGAAACCAGCTTCTTGTAAAGCATTGCGAAAATACGTGCCATTTTCCAAAAGTCGTTGACGACGTTGTTCATCTTCTTTTACAATTTCAATTGCGCGTTTGATTGCTCCAAGCGTACTTGGCGGTAACGCCGTTGTGAAAATAAAGCTTCTCATCACATTCTTCATATAATCTATACAGATTTCATTGCCTGCTAGATAAGCACCATAGCACCCTAACGCTTTACTAAACGTTCCCATATGAATGTCAATTTGTTCGGAAAGTCCTTGTTCAATATGAGCCAACCCTGCACCATGCTTTCCGTATATACCTCCCGCATGCGCTTCATCAACCATCAGAAAAGCCCCATACTTTTCTTTAAGCATAACTAAATCTTTTAAATGCGCGGTATCACCATCCATGCTAAAAACAGTGTCTGTTACAATTAATTTTCTCTTCGCTACAGGCGCTATCTGTAACAACTTTTCCAAATGTTCTAAATCATTATGACGATAACGTTTATGTTCCGCACCACTCAGGACGATTCCATCAACGATGCTTGCATGATTCAATTTATCGCTAAAAACGATGTCATGGCGGCTTACTAACGAAGAAATCGCACCAAGATTTGCTGTATATCCACTACTTACAATCATCGCACTTTCAGTTTCTTTCCACTTACATAAACACTGCTCAGCATCTTCATATAATGGATAATTCCCAACAACGAGCCTTGAAGCTGTTGCTCCTACTCCATACTGTTGTGTCGCTTCGATTGCCGCTTCTTTTAATCGTTCATCCCCAGCTAAGCCTAAATAATTATTAGAAGCTAAATTTAGCATATTTCGTCCGTTACGAACGAGCCAAGCTTCGTCTGACTGTTCTGTTACAAACAATCGGCGATGTTGTGATTTTTCCGTCAAACGATTTAATTTAGATTGAAAATGTGTTTTCCACGCTTGATTCATTGCGTAATAACTCCTCTAATTTTGAAATCGCAATACTCTCCTCTGCTGCATATAGCAATTCATCTCGAGTAAAACCTTCACGAAGGGCTGGCAATAAACCTAGAACGGGTACACCACTTAATTCCTCTATCATTTCTTTATTCTCTAATACCCTCTCTTTTTCATGTTCTTTACAGCCAGATAAAATGACACCAGCAACAGATAAGCCATGCGCCTTTGCATAGGAGATTGTTAAAACCGTATGATTAACAGTCCCAAGTGTCGGACGGGCAACAATGATCAACGGCAACTGTAGTTGCTTAGCAAAATCCACTACAAGTGCATCTTCTGTATAAGGAACAGCAAGCCCCCCCGCTCCTTCTACAAATAAACCATCAAATTCTTTTAACAGTTCATGGTAATACGTTATAATTTGCTTTAAGTGCACAGCTCTTCCCGCTCGTTTCATCGCGAGTCTCGGCGCAAGAGGTTCTTCAATAGAATAGGGACAAATTCTCTCCTCCGCTGTCGTTACACCCGATGCCACTTTCAATCTAAACGCATCTCCTTCTGGATTAGAAGCAACATGTCCACTTTGTAACGGCTTATATACCCCGATGTTATAGCCGCGGTTTCTTAGCATTCCTACTAACGCTCCTGTAACAACTGTTTTTCCGACTTCAGTATCTGTTGCTGTTATAAAAAAGCCGCTCATTATTCTCCCTCCGTAACATCCGCAATTGCTTGATATAAAATGCGAATCATTTCATCAATCTCTTCTATCGTAGATGCTAGCGGTGGCATAAACACAATCGTGTTACCAAGCGGACGTAAAATCATTCCCAATTCTCTAGATCGCTTACATACTGCCACTCCTACTCGCTCTGTCCAATCAAACGACTCTTTCGTTTCTTTATTTTTCACGAGTTCAATTCCAATCATCAGTCCACACTGACGAATATCCCCGACATGCTTGTATGCATAAAGTGCTTCCAATTGTTTTTCCACATATGCTGCTTTATGCGAAACACCTTCTACAAGATCCCTTTTTTCATAAAGTTCTAAGTTTGCTATGGCCACTGCGCAGCCTAGTGGATTTCCTGTATAACTATGACCATGGAAAAATGTTTTCTGTTCTTCATAATTACCTAGAAAAGCATCGTAAATTTCATCTGTCGTTACAGTAATTGCCACTGGTAAATATCCGCCTGTTAAACCTTTTCCTGCTGTTAAAATATCAGGAGTAACATCTTCATGTTCACAAGCAAACATTTTTCCGGTACGGCCAAATCCTGTCGCCACTTCATCTGTAATAAATAAAACATTATATGTTGTACAAAGATCACGAAGTCCTTTTAAATAACCTTTTGGCATTGTAATCATGCCGCCTGCACCTTGCATTAACGGCTCAACAATAATTGCCGCAACCTCGCTATGTTTTTCTTTTAATAGCTCTTCCATTTCTTCCAAATGTTTTCGAACAATTTGTTCTTTATCATTTCCATAAGGAGAACGGTATGTATATGGATATGGCATTTTTATCGCATCAAATAAGAGCGAACTGTACACTTGGTGAAACAAGTCAATTGCTCCTACCGACACAGCACCAATTGTGTCGCCATGATACGCTTCTTTTAATGTAATAAATTTTTGTTTTTCAGGTTTCCCCTTATGCTGCCAATATTGAAAAGCCATTTTTATCGCAATTTCGACAGCTGTAGAACCAGAATCCGAATAGAATACTTTTTTCAATCCCTCTGGAACAACTTCAATGACTTTTTCGGCAAGTAAAATCGATGGTACATTGGCAAGCCCCAGCATGGTAGAATGTGCAATTTTATTTAATTGTTCACGAATTGCATCATCTAATTCTGGCACATGATGTCCATGAACATTTAGCCAAATGGATGAGACACCATCCCAATAACCATTTCCATTTACGTCATATAATTTACGACCTTCTCCCCGCTCAATAATAACGGGATCTTCCGCTAAATAATCTTTCATTTGCGTAAACGGATGCCATACATACGCCTTATTTTTCTCAGCCAACTCTTCATATGTATAAGTTGTTTCTTTACTTGTATTACTACTAACAGTCACAATTGTCACCCCTAATGTTAACTTTCGTATAAATTAAGTTAACATTATAATTAAAATGCTGTCAATTCTTTTTGAACAATAATATTCTTAAAAAAGAACGACTCATCATAAGATAAGCCGTTCTACTTTCCATGTTGTATCTTTCCAATTTCCAAAATAATCTCTTCATCTTTTTTTCCTTCTGTATCAATTCCAAGTTGCTTTGCATAGTCTCTCAGTAATTCATGACGCTTCTCAAATCGAGCTGTATTTAACTCTTTCTGAAGTTCTTTCTCTGTTTTCCCTTCTATTGAAACATCAAGTTTATCAGCAGTTTCCTTCGTTCTCTTTTCCTCTCTTACTTTTTCTAATTCCTTTGTTTGTGTTTTCTGCTCTATCTTTTGTTTTGGCTGATCGGGAGATGATGCAAAAGCTGTATAAATTCCAGCACTACCAATGACTGTGAGTAACGTAGTAAAAAGAAACACTTTCTTCTTCATTGCCCCCCTCCTTTCTCTTTTCATTATAACGCACAAAATGAAAAATAAAAGAATATTCCGTTATTAATCCTATGATGGAAAATGATAAAAATATATGTTGACATGTTAGATAGATATGTGATAAAAATTTAACTAACATCATATGAATCGGCGATGATAGGATTTAGTAGTATTCCGTTTTTTGATTTCAGAGAGCTGGTGGTCGGTGCGAACCAGTACAGAGCGAAGTATGAATTACCCCCTTGAGCTTCTTTTACGAAACAATCGGAGTAGTAAAAGACGGTTATAGACCGTTATTTCTGCAAAGTGGTGAAATGAAACTGTTTCACAATTTAGGGTGGTACCGCGATTTTTTCGTCCCTGCATTTATTGCAGGGGCGTTTTTATTTTATTTGGTTACATGTGCGTTCCTCTATTTTGTGCTACTTTCATTTTACAAGCTAGGGTGGTACCGCGAGCTATTCGTCCCTGCATTTATTGCAGGGGCGTTTTTTTATGGTGTTAAACAATTACCGGTAATTTGTCAAAAAATTCTAAATTTTAGAAGGAAATACACAATATTGGCGAATTTTATATAAAAAGGAAACTTTTACACAGGGGGATTTAACAATGACTACAAAAATCGAGTCTATTCTTTTAACACTTTTGATCTTTTTCTGTATTGGCTTTAGTGTAATTGAATTACAAGCATCACCGCACATTCCTATTTTATTTGGTATTATCGTATTACTTGCTTTTGGATTCATAAAAAAAATATCTTGGTCTGATATGGAAACTGGAATGACAAACAGCATTTCAGCTGGTATTCCATCCATTTTCATTTTTTTACTCGTTGGTGTATTAATTAGTGTTTGGATTGCAGCTGGGACAATTCCAACTTTAATGGTATACGGCTTCCAGCTTGTATCTCCAAAATTTTTCGTACCTACAGTCTTTGTTGTTTGTGCAATTGTTGGAACAAGTATTGGTAGTGCCTTTACAACAGCAGCAACAGTAGGACTTGCCTTTATGGGAATGGGTAGTGCTCTTGGCTACGACCCAGCTCTTGTTGCTGGTGCAATTGTTTCCGGCGCTTTCTTCGGAGATAAAATGTCTCCTCTATCTGATACAACAAACTTAGCACCTGCTGTAACAGGAGTGGATTTATTTGAACATATTCGTAATATGCTTTGGACAACAATTCCCGCTTTCATTATCGCTTTTATCGCTTTTTTCATTCTAGGAAGCGGTGCTTCTGGGAATGTTGAATTCTCTTCCTTTACAAAAACATTAGAAGAGAATACGATTGTTTCGATTTTCACACTCATTCCTATTCTATTACTGTTCGTACTTGCTTTTAAAAGAGTACCAGCTGTTCCAACTTTACTTGCCGGAATTGTAGCTGGAATTATCATCTTATTTATTTTCAAACCGAGTACATCTCTTGCTGAGTTAATGAAAGTGATGCAAGATGGATATGTATCTCAGACAGGTATAAAAGATATTGATAGTTTATTAACACGCGGTGGTTTACAAAGTATGATGATGTCAATTGCACTTATTTTTCTAGCTCTTTGTATGGGTGGATTATTACAAGGAATGGGCATTATCGCACAGCTTATGAACATCATTGCTAATTTTGTTAAAACGAGTGCACGTTTAATTATTTCTACTGCAGCAACAGCAATTGGTGTTAACTTCTTACTTGGTGAGCAATACTTATCCATTGTATTAACAGGGCAAGCATTTGCGAACAAATACGATGAAGTCGGACTAAAACGTCGCAATTTATCACGCGTGTTAGAAGATGCTGGTACAGTAATTAATCCGCTTGTACCATGGGGTGTAAGTGGTGTCTTTTTAGCAAGTGTACTAAACGTTCCAACAATTGAGTATGTCCCATACGCAATCTTCTGCCTGGCTTGTCCAGTTGTGACAATCATTGTTGGATTTACAGGCTTTGGCCTTTCATGGAAGAAAGAAAAATCAGTATCAATGTCTTAATATATATATATAGAAAAAGGATGATTGCCTAATCTTGCTGGCAATCATCCTTTTTTTGTTCTAAACTTATGCAAGTTTTACTTTATTGATTTGATTTTTTTCTTCTAAAGAGTACGAAAATACCTGCACTGATAAATGCAAGACCTGCTCCTATTGTAGAGAAAATATTTGCTCCTGTTTTCGGAAGGTCTCGTTCTACTGTATTTGTTTCCTTTTCCTGAACAACTTGTGCTGGTTTTGTTGTATCTTTATTTTCATCTTGTTTTTGTTCATTTCCATTATCAGAAGTTGTTGGTTTTTCTTCATTGTTTCCGGTATCAGTCGGTGGTGTTGGCTTATCCCCGTCGTTTCCTTCACCAGTCGGTGGTGTTGGTTTATTTTCACCATTCGGTTCATTTTTTTTCGTTAAGTCAATTGCATATTTAGCAAACTCATTTTCTGATGGACCAACATAAGAAATGTTTCCTTCTTTTGTAATATATTTTTGTGCATTCGGTGAAGAGTCGAATGTAACATTTAATTTTTCAGCAGTAATCGGCTTAAATGCCCAATTTTGATCTGCTGTCGGATTCATAACTGGTGTTTGTTCCATATATTTCACAATGATTTGGCGCGTTTCATCCTGAGATTGATAAACAACTTCTCCCTTACTCACACCAGGGAATGATTGACTGCTACCTCGGTAATTATTTGTCGCGACAATAAATTCTTGATCGTCCGTTAACGGCTTCCCGTCATATGTTTCATTTACAATACGCTTCGCATTTTGGTTCACTACTTTTCCGTCTCTATCATACTTTGCTGGTTGCGTCACATCAATTTCGTATTTCACACCATCTAAAACATCAAAATTATATGTAGGATAGCCTAAATTCACTAACGGTTGTTCTTCTGCTTTCTTTGGATCAATTTGATTGAACTGACCTGCAGACATTTCCAGCCACTCTTTTACTTGTGCGCCATTTACTTTTACCGCATATAATGTGTTCGGATATACATATAAATCGGCAACGTTTTTAATTGCCAGTGTTCCTGCTGGAATATCTGTGTAATATGTTGCTCCGTTTCTACCACCAGCCTTAAATGGTGCGCCAGCTGATAATACTGGTATATCTTTATATTTTGCATATTGTGGATTTGCAAACACCTTTTCTACATACCACTTTTGAGCATTCGTAACGAGTTGAATCGATGGATCATCTTGTACAAGTGAAAAATAACTATTAATCGGCGCTGTTGTCTTACCAACTGGTGTATTCACATATTTAATCGTTGCTTCGTGATCATCTTTCACTGCATCAACTAATTTTTGATCAGACTGTACAAGCGCATTTCCTTTAGCATCTGCAATCGGACGGACAGTTGGAACAGATTTTTCTTTTTGGACTTCCCATTTTCCATTTACTTGTTTCAGCTGCATATCAATTACACCTAGATTGCTTCCGAATGCACCTGGCATAACAACTGGAACGCCATTAAATGTATCGGTTACAACCGTATGTGAATGCCCTGTTAATACTGCATCAATACCAGGAATTTCAGTTAAATGAAACGATGCATTTTCCATTCCAACATTATATCCGTTTGTATCAATACCTGAATGAGCCAATGCAACGATAATATCCGCACCTTCAGCTTTCATTTTCGGTATCATTTTCTTCGCACTTTGCACAATATCTTTTGCTTTTACTTTTCCTTCTAAGTTCGCTTTATCCCAACTCATAATTTGCGGTGGTACAAAGCCCATTACACCGACTTTCACTTTATGTTTCTGACCAGCTTCATCTTCTACTTCTTTTTCAAATACATGGTATGGTTTAAAATAGTTTTGATCGTTTTCTTCATTGTTATCATGATCATCTTTATATACGTTTGAGTTAATAACAGGAAATTCCGTTTTACCAATCGCTTTATTTAAGTAATCTAAGCCATAGTTAAATTCATGATTCCCAAGAGAAATGACGTCATACTTCATTATATTCATTAAACGATATAGTGGATGCACATAATTGCCATTCAGCCCTTTTTGTGCTACGTAATCCCCAAGCGGCGTTCCTTGCAATGCATCCCCATCGTCAAATAGTACCGAGTTTTTCGCTTCTTTACGCGCTTCATTTACAAGAGTCGCAGTTTGGACTAAACCGACTTTATTATCCGTTTTCGTTTGATAATAGTCATAATTCATTAAGTTCACATGAATATCAGACGTTTCTAATATACGTAGTTTTACAGTACTTGCCTCTGCTTGTCCCTCTCCTTCTGCATGGGCAATCGTCGGCAATACTTGCGGTGCCATAACACCTAACGCAAGTGTTGCTCCTGCAAACACTTTCTTTGATTTCTTCACAAAAAATCCCCCTTATAAAGTGAAACCTTTATTCCCCTCTAATGAGCAGCTCTCTCAAGCAATATTCTCTTTTTCCGTCCCATTAAATTGGTATATCTTCACTTATCTGACATTATCATACCGAACAGGGTTTCATATCGTCAATAAATTTTGACACACTTCTACAAATTTTCCGTAAATTTTTTATAGAATTTTCATAAAGATATAATATAACCTTCCATTGCTTATATGGCTGAATATGATAAAATAACCAATTACAAGGAGGATAAACTTATGAAAAAAGTCATCTTAACTATACTTTGTCTCCTCCTTCTAATCATTTCTTATTCGTATTTCGAAAAGAACGATGAGACAAATAAGCAAAAAGAAAAACCTGCAACATCAGCTCCTCGCTGGATTGATAAGCAAACAAACAATTCCTTTTATCATCTTGTATTAGGTGATTCTCTTGCAAAAGGCTATGGATCTACGCAAGGAGGATATGTACAAATTGCTTCTAATCAAATAGGAGAACAGCTTCATAAGCCAATTACAGTGGAAAACCTCGGTGTGAATGGTTTAACAACGGATCGTCTTGTTCAAATGATTCATTCAGAGGAAGTGCAGCAAAAAATTAAAAACTCGAATTTGATTACAATTAGTATTGGCGGAAATAATGTATTACGTTTAAATCGAAATGTCGGTGTCATTGACGGCATTAAAATGCTAAACACAGAAAAAGGACACTTTGAAAAAGATTTAAAAGAAATTGTAAATACAATTCGCTCTATTAATCCAAACGCTTTACTTGTTTTATCAGAGCTTTATAATCCTTTAAAACTCGATGATTCAATTGCTTCTTATGCAGATATGTTTTTAGATGGTTGGAATGATTCCGTTTATTCTATTTCCAAAGCCAATCCTCCATCTATCGTCTTACCTGTTCGGAAATTATTACCTAATGATAAAAAAGAATTACTGTACGATCAGGTACATCCAAATGACAAAGGTTATGAAATTATTGCCAATACGTTTACTAAACAAGTATTATCCTATAAATATTAATAAAATAACGAACAATTCTATTTTTACACATTCTCATTTTTTGATACAATGAGAATGGAAGGGGGCCTTTATATGGCATCACGTGAGTGGGAACGTATTGTTGATCATCTTCTTTCGTTAGTGCCTCTTTTTTATCGCAAGTTTATGCTTCCTGGAGAATTTCCTTCTCAAAGGCACATGCCACCGTCACATACACAGGTGCTACTGTTATTGCATGACCGTGGCACATTAGCAGTGTCAGAAATCGGAAAGCGATTAGCGATTTCACGGCCCAACATGACACCTCTCTTAAATAAACTTATTCAAGAGGAACTTATAGAGCGTCATTATAGCGAAAAAGATCGACGGGTCATTTTAATTTCTCTTACAACTGAAGGGAAATCATTAGTAAGTCAATATCAGCAATTCATTTTAGACAAACTGAAAGAAAATTTCCAAACATTATCTGAAAGTGACCGAGAACAATTGATTCATTCGCTTCAAACGATTCAAAATTTAATATTAAAAACAAACGTGTAAAGCTGCTTCTTTTGGAAGCAGCTTTATGATTCATAATAGTTTCCATAATATACATTTGAATACGGCCATGTTGTTAAGTAAGGCTTTCGTTCCTGAGAAGATGGAACTGGTTGAACTGGCTGAACTGGTTCAAACTGTTGTCTTGTGTACGGAACAGGGTAATAGGTCATATACGGATATACCCGAGGTACATAATAAAAAAACATTCATTTTCCCCCTTTTTTTAAGCATATTCAAGGTCGAAAATGAATGTGACATTCTTTATATTTGTACAAGCGGTTCTCTAACACGCTTTTTTCTCTTTGTTAACCGCAACTTACGATTTTTTTCATATAAATAATACACGACAAAATAGGAAATAACCCCAAATACCACACCAAAAATCGTCATTCCAATTAATACATATACTTCACTCTGCAGTAAGCTCTTTAACATCATGAATATATTACTGGAGAAAAGATCAGCTATCGTATATGGTTTATGATGAATTACCTTTACTTCAAAGGGATACAGGATTTTTCCAAGTGCATATGCAAATGGAAAAAGAAATACTGGAAGAAATGTCACTTTCCCGATAATATTTCCAATAACCGCAGCCGGAAACGACCCTTTTGCTATACGTACAATTGGGTAAAAAATAAGATAGACAAGCGACGCTGTATAAATCACAAGCATTTCCAAACCAAACCCAATAGCAAAACCCCTAGACACTGATTTAGCCCCTTCTGATGAACGCAGCAATTTATAATAGTTCAGCTTTACTGCTCGCCATATACGTTGAAAAAAAGAATATGTTTTTTTACTTGTTTGCACGATTATCATCTCTTTAATAAGAATTTTCCTACATTATAAAGGATATAAATAATAATCGCCAAATATACATCAGACATTTCGTCATAAAAACCTCCCCACATTAGGAAGGTTTTTTCACATTTTGCAATAAACTTACTAATAATGCTTTTTGTGCATGCAATCGATTACCAGCTTGCTCAAAGACAACAGACCCCGGACCATCTATAATAGTCCCTGTCACTTCTTCTTCACGATGAGCCGGTAAGCAATGTAAGAAACGATATGTTTTCTTTGCATGCTGAACGAGCTGCTCATTCACTTGAAACGGCTGAAATAACGTATATTTTTCCTCATTATTTTCTTGCCCCATACTCATCCAAACATCCGTATAGATAAAGTCAGCATCTTTCACTGCCTGCTCTGGATTATTCATGATTTCAATCGTTGCTCCTGTCTCACTCGCAATTGCTAATGCACGTTTCATAATACATTCACTCGGCTCATACCCAAGTGGAGTCGCTACTGTCATATGCATACCGACTTTTGCACTCGCTAACAATAACGAATGGCAAACATTATTTCCATCACCTACGTAAGCAAGCTTGATTCCTTTAAACGTATGAACTTCTTCATAAATTGTCATCAAATCGGCCAATGCTTGACATGGATGATGATCATCTGTTAACCCATTAATAACTGGAATACTTGCCTCTTTTGCTAGCTCTTCTACATCGGCGTGTGAGAATGTACGGATCATAATTCCGTCAATATAGTGAGACAGTACTTTTGCCGTATCTGAAACACTTTCTCCTCTTCCAAGCTGCATTTCTTTTCCACTTAAAAACATTCCATGGCCACCGAGTTGCACCATCCCCGCTTCAAAAGAAACACGCGTACGAGTTGAATGTTTATCAAAAATCATCCCTAATATTTTCCCTTCTAATAAAAGTGAATGTTTTTCCTTTTTTAAATGAATTGCAAATTCAATTAACGCTACCATTTCTTCTTGCGTCAGTTCTTCTAATGTTAAAAGATCCTTTGTTTGTAATTTCGGTACTTGTACAGTTGACATAGTATTTCCCCCTTACGATATCGGTAATTTTTGTGTACGAGCTACTCGCTTCATTATATGTACTGCTTCATCCATTTCTTCATTCGTTACAATCAGTGGCGGTAAAATTCGAAGAACATTTGCTCCTGCTTGCAAGACAAGAAGTCCCTCTTTCTCTAATTGTTCTATAATCGGTGTAACGTCACACGTACAAACAATTCCAATCATAAGCCCTTTTCCTCGAACTTCTGTGATCCACTCTATATCCTGTAATTCCATTTTTATTTTTTGTAATAAATATTTCCCCTTCTCTTTTACCTCTTGTAAAAAAGAAGGTTTTTTTATAATTTGTAATACTTCTTTTGCAGCTGCCATCGCAATAAAATTTCCGCCAAACGTAGAACCGTGCGTACCTGTTGTAAAAGCGGTCACCAGTCCTTTTCCTCCAAGCATCGCTCCAACCGGGATACCATTTCCAAGTGCTTTTGCCGTCGTAACAATATCCGGAGATGTTCCCGTCTGTTCATAAGCAAACAGCGTTCCTGTTCTCCCCATTCCTGTTTGCACCTCATCAACAATATAAAGGGCGCCATATTGCTTACATAACTGCTCAATTTCTTGCAAAAAGGCAAGCTCCGCAGGTAAAACCCCGCCCTCTCCTTGCACAATTTCAACCATAATTGCCGCCACTTCTTCATTCATTACCTCTCGCAGCGCTTCTATATCATTAAATGGTACGTGTAAAAAAGATGGGAGAAGTGGCCCAAATCCTTCTTGAATTTTCGTTTGTCCAGTCGCACTCATCGTTCCAAATGTTCTCCCATGAAACGATTGTTGGCATGTTAAAACAAGAGACTTCCCTGTATACTTACGTGCTAACTTAAGTGCCGCTTCATTTGCCTCTGCACCGCTATTACAAAAGAACACATAATCTAACTCGCGCTCTTCTGTTAATAATCTAGCCACTTCCTCTTGGACTGTATGTGGAAACAGGTTTGATATATGCCATATCTCCTGCAATTGTTTTGTAGTCGCTTCTACGACCTTAGGATGACAATGTCCTAAATTACATACAGCAATGCCAGAAGTAAAATCTAAATATTGCTTTCCACCTCCATCCATAACTTTTGTTCCATTACCTTTCACAATCTCGATGCCACGTCTACCATATGTCGGAAATATATGACTCGTCATACTATATTCACCCCTTTTATTACTGTCGTTCCTCGCCACTCTCCCATTTCCTCTATAAAATGCTTTGTTCCATTTACAATACTGACATGATGGACTCCCATCTGTAATGATGTAAGAGCTGCCTGCACTTTCGGAATCATTCCGCCTGTAATTACACCTTGTTCAATAAGGTGTAGAAGCTCTGATTCATCAGCTTGCTTTACCAGTTTTCCTTCACACAGCACACCATCTACATCTGTAATAAAAAGTAGTTCTTTTGCTCCCATCGCAGCAGCAATTCCCGCTGCAGCAGTATCTGCATTTACGTTATATAATTTACCATCACTCAGTCCAATCGGCGCGATAAGAGGAATATAATTGCGTTCTAGTAATGTTTTTAATAGTGAAGTCCCAACACATCTAACTTCCCCAACATACCCAAATTTTGGTCCAAGTGGTGTAACTTGAAGTAACTGCCCATCACACCCAGAGATGCCGACTGCATCCAAGTGATGTTTTTGAAAGTTCAGCACCAATTTTTTATTTATACTGCCGCATAATACCATTTGAACGACTTCCATTACTTCTTTCGTCGTCACACGTAAGCCATTCTTCTTTTCAATTGGAATATTGAATCGCTTCAGCGTCGCATCAATCTCAGGCCCGCCACCATGAACAACAATGACATGATACTTTTTCACCAGTTGCTCTATGCACCCGAAAAACACACTATCTAAACGATCTAACATACTACCGCCGCATTTTACTACGATACACTCTTTCATCTCTTCTCTCCTTACGTGCGATAACAAGCATTAATTTTCACATATTCATAGCTTAGATCGCAGCCCCAAGCTCTTCCCTTTTCTTCACCAAGGTGCAAATGTACATCAATGACGATTTCAGATTGCTTTAACTTTTGTTTCATCTCTTCTTCAGAAAACAATTGTGGCTCACTGCTTCGTAACACCCGGATGGATTGAATCATAATATCGACAGCATTTGGTTCAATCACCACACCACTTTGACCAATTGCACTAATAATCCGACCCCAATTTGCATCTTCACCATATATGGCTGCTTTTACAAGGCTTGAGCCAACAATTTGTTTCGCAATCATATTTCCTTCTTCTACTGTTCGTGCTCCGTAAACATTCACTTCGACTAATTTTGTAGCCCCTTCGCCATCCTTCGCAATTTGCTTTGCCAGATCCTCACAAACTTTTTGCAGTGCTGTCGTAAACTTTTCCCACTCCGGGTGATTTGTATTTATAGAATTTGTTCCCGACAATCCACTCGCCATCACAATGACCATATCGTTTGTAGACGTATCTCCATCCACTGTAATTTGGTTAAATGTATGATTTGTAATTTGCGATAATGCTTGCTGCAGTGCATCATGTTCTATATTTGCGTCTGTTGTAATAAAACTAAGCATCGTAGCCATATTAGGGTGAATCATGCCCGATCCTTTTGCCGCTCCAGCAATCGTAACTTCTTTTCCTTCAATCGTAAGCTGATAACAAGATTGTTTTGTAACAAGATCCGTTGTTAAAATTGCTTCATAAAATGTAGCTGCTTTCTCTTGTTCTTTCGTTGGTACGAGAGATGGAATACTAGTGCGAATTGTTTCCATCGGCAAAGGCACTCCAATTACACCTGTTGAAGCAATCGCTACATACTTCTCTGGGACATGGAACTGTTTTGCCGCTAACGCTCGCATTTCATATGCATCATGCAATCCTTGTACACCTGTGCAGGCATTGGCGTTGGCACTATTTACAACGATCGCCTGCAGCTTCCCTTCTATCCCAATGCTCTCTTTTGTAACTTGCAAAGGAGCCGCTTGAAATTGATTTGTTGTATAAACAGCTCCGCAGCTAGCAGGGACTTCACAAACAATGGCTCCGATATCCTTTTTCTCTTTTCTTAATCCAGCGTGAATGCCAATCGCAGAAAAGCCTTTTGGCGTTACAATTGACCCGCTCTGCACTTTTATAATGAAATCTGTCCCAATCATTCTTCTTCCTCCTTATGGATAGAGCGGCATATACTGTAATCCCGCTGTTTCTTCCAACCCCATTAATAGGTTTGCATTTTGCACAGCCTGCCCAGCAGCACCCTTCATCATATTGTCAATGACAGAAACAATTGTAATGCGCCCTGTTCGTTCATCATAAGCCACTCCAATATCACAATAATTTGATCCTCTCACCTCTTTTGGACTTGGAAATTCTCCCGCTTTACGAATACGAACAAATGGAGTATGACAATAACTCTCTTCATATAACTGATGCAACATTTGAGTATGAACACCTCGCTTTGCTTTTGCATAGAGAGTAACCATAATTCCTCTCGATATTGGAATTAAGTGTGTACTGAATGTAATCGGCATTGTATGTTCATTCCACTGCGTAAGCATTTGTTCAATTTCTGGAATATGTTGATGTTCATTTACCTTATAAATGTGAAGATTGTCATATAACTCTGGAAAATGAGTTATCGTTGCCGGTGTTTTTCCCGCACCTGATACACCTGATTTTGCATCGATAATAAGCGAATCTTCCTCTACTATTCCGTTAAGCATTAATGGCGCAGCTGCTAGTAATGTTGCTGTTGCGTAACATCCTGGATTTGCAACCAGCTCAGCCCCTTTCACTGCATCCTTTTTCCATTCGCTTAATCCATATACAGCTCGCTGAAGTATCTCTTCACCAGCAGCTGGCTTTTTATACCACTTTTCATATGTAGAAGCGTTTAACATTCGAAAATCTCCTGATAAATCAACAACCTTTAGACCAGCCTTTAGTAGACTCGGGGTAATTGCTGTAGAAACCCCTGCAGGGGCCGCCAAAAATACAAGATCTGCTTCCTTTGCTATCACATCCACATTGATTTCTTGTAATGTATGAGCGAGAAAATTTCGCAAATGCGGATATGCATTTGTCATTTGCTCTCCTACTTGTGAAAAAGAGTGAAGGGATGCAATCGAAAAATGCGGATGATGTGTTAATAATCGGATTAATTCAATACCTCCATATCCTGTTGCTCCAATAATCGCCGCTTTCATAAGTTCCTCCTTATATCGATTCTTTAAATGTAAGTATGATTATAATATTGTATATTTATAGAGTCAATTAAATATTTATAAATTTTTAAAACTTTTAAAACGTTATAAAATATATAGTTTTTCTAATAAAATAATAATCACCAATGGATTTTTATGCAAAAATGATGTATAGTAGCATTTTCTCTATACTTCAAGTACAATAAAAACAATACATATACATGTGAGCGAGGAAAAACATGAATGAAAAATTAATCGGGAAAATGATGATAAAAAGTTTTGGGCAATATCAATGTAAGCCTATTTCAGAAAAAGATTACGAAGTATTGATTCAAAGTATCAAAACAATGATTTGTACACACCCTGACATCGATGTATACGAGGCAATTGAGGATATTGTTTATGAATATATTACTGGAACATAAAGTGAAACTTTAATCAGCGGGGGGTATTACTGCCCGTTAATAGAGGATAAAAAATAAGAGCTTTCCATGTGGAAAGCTCTTATTTTTTGCTTAATGATTTACCTGCTATACGTTCAAAAAGGCCTGGGAATAGTGCAAAGAATTTTGGTCCTACCCCCATCCATTTCGGCAAGTTCACTTCTCGTTTTTTCGTTTGCATTGCTTTGACAATTTGTTCCGCTACATACATCGGCTTTAACATGTAACGGCCCATATTTTTTACATATGTACCTGATTGATCTGCAATTTCAAAAAAGTTTGTATCAATCGGGCCTGGATTGATTGCTGTTACATAAATATTTGTATTCGTAAGCTCCATACGTAAACTATTCGTAAATCCTAACACAGCATGCTTTGTTGCTGCATATGCACTTGATTTTGGCGTTGCAATTTTCCCTGCTAGCGAAGCAATATTAATAATTTGTCCGCTATTTTTTTCAACCATGTGAGGTAACACCGCTTTTGTACAAGCGACTAAGCCAAAAACATTGACATGAAACATATCTTTCACTTCAGCCATAGATGCTTCCTCAAATGTTTTGAAAATACCAAATCCTGCATTATTTACCAATATATCAATCTGTCCAACATCCTGTAACACTTGTGCAAAAACAGTTTCTACTTCTGTTTCTTGACTTACATCTATCACATAATAATAACAAGACGTATTGTATGTCGTTTTAATCTTTTGCGCTAGCGCTCGTAATTTCTCTTCGGTACGAGCCATTAATACAGGAATCGCTCCTTGCGCTGCGACTTGCATTGCAACTTGTTCTCCAATTCCACTAGAAGCCCCTGTAATAACGATTACTTTTTCTTGTAAACGTGCTGCCATTGCTGCCACCTACTTTGCATAATAAATCAACTGCGGCGATGATTCATCAATCATCACTTGTTGATTATATGCTAAATAGTCCAA
The DNA here is from genome assembly GCF_030348195.1 of Bacillus sp. DX4.1. NCBI lineage: Bacteria > Bacillati > Bacillota > Bacilli > Caryophanales > Bacillaceae > Bacillus > Bacillus sp. DX4.1. The sequence continues at coordinate 3,689,852 of NZ_JAUCFT010000008.1, forward strand.
TTGTCCAACTGTTTCAGAAATCGTAAGCGGCAACTGCTTTTTATATAATACAGGAAATAATTTTACACATACCTCAAATGCGGTCATTGGCTTTTCTTTTAATAAATCCAACACTTTAAATGCTCGCGTTTCCTGCTTCTGTAACCTTTCATTTACAAGAATTTTCACATCCACAATGTCATCTCCATGACCTGATAAAATGCGTGAAATATTCATCATACCTAAACGCTTTAATGTTTCATTGTACTGTAGTAACGGGTGTGCACGCTCCGTTTGTCCTTCATACGGTGGCTCTAATATTGGATTAGAAGAAATATGACTGATTAATGCATCACCACCAATTAACAAACCATCACGCTCCCGATATAACGAAATATGAGTGGAAGCATGCCCAGGTGTTTCAATAACCGCGAATTCTGGTAATGAGTCGATGATGCCACCTTCTCGTACAGTATGTGTAAGTGAACGATTGCAACTATACTTAAGTGTTCCCGTCAGTGATGCTCCATCTTGTAAGAAAGCCTCTGGAACACCAAACTGCAATGCTGTATCTTTAAAAAATCGATGATAGCGTTTTAAAAATTGTGGATTTTGCGTAATCCACGGCTCATTCCACGGGTGTCCAACAATGTTTGTTTTCTCAGGAAATACATTCAACAGTCCACAATGATCAGCATGGTGATGTGTAATCACAACTGTTTCAATATCTTCAATCATGTATCCTAAAGCTTTTAATTGGGTTTTTAAAGCAATTCGTGACTCTTCTGTCTTTGTCCCTGTATCAATTAATGTTAATGAATCTCCCTCTACTAAAAACACATTGACTGTCTCAACTGCAAATGGAACAGGAATCTCCATTCGATGAATTGCCGCCATGTTCATGCCCCCTCTATCTCTCCGTATCAAAAAATGAATCTTCCTTCAGTTTACAACTTCCATAAAAATTTGTCATTATTTTCAGACAAAAAGAAGGTGTTTTCTATAAAAAAGCGAATGTATGTAAATTTATAAGTTTCTCTCATATACATAATCTCAGTAAAGTGAAACTTTGATCAGTGGGGTTTTCTTCATCCCCATTGATCATTAGTCCCCACCAATTGAGCTTTTACGGGCAGTTTATCCCCCACCTAACTTCTTTGCTTTCTGCCAAACTTTGAGGTAGCGGATTACTGCCCATTCATGCGGGATAAAAAATAAAGGAGGGTCACCATGTCCATTCAAAATATTTCCTTTCTAGGTGCTGGTTCGATTGCTGAAGCAATCATTGCTGGCTTATTGGATGCTAACGTCGTAAAAGGTGAACAAATTACAGTTAGCAACCGTTCCAATGAAACAAGATTACAAGAGTTACATACTCAGTATGGTGTAAAAGGAACACATAATAAGCAAGAGCTGCTTGCCCATGCAGATATTATCTTCCTTGCGATGAAACCAAAGGACGTTGCTGAAGCAATTGTACCTCTCCGGGAATACATAACAAGCGATCAACTCATCATTTCCTTGTTAGCGGGTATCTCTACTGCATCCATTACGAATCTGCTACAAAAAAACGTTCCGATTATACGTGCGATGCCAAATACATCTGCAGCTATTTTAAAATCAGCTACAGCAATTTCTTCATCGGTACACGCAACAGAACAGCATATTCATATTGCAAAATCTCTATTTGAGACAATTGGTCTTGTTTCGGTTGTAGAAGAAGAACATATGCATGCTGTCACTGCACTATCAGGAAGTGGCCCTGCTTATGTATACTATGTCGTTGAAGCGATGGAAGAAGCAGCAAAACAAATTGGTTTAGAAGAATCTGTGGCCAAAGCACTTATTTTACAAACAATGATTGGTGCTGCAGAAATGTTAAAAGTTAATTCGAAACATCCTTCTATTTTACGAAAAGAAATCACATCGCCAGGTGGTACAACTGAGGCTGGCATTGAAGTCTTGCAAAGTTTAGAATTCCAAAAAGCCCTTGTATCATGTATAAAGGAAGCAACCAAACGATCTTACGAACTCGGTGAAGCGCTAGAACAATTCGTAAATAGATATTAAAAAACCTTGCTCAAATGAGCAAGGTTCACTTAGTTATTTTGCTTACCAAAAATTTCTTCCTGTAGACGGCGACCTGTCGGTGTTGCAGCAAGTCCACCCTCAGCTGTCTCGCGCAATGCAACCGGCATTGTTTGCCCGATACGGTACATCGCTTCAATTACTTCATCACAAGGAATCATACTTGTTACACCAGCTAGTGATAAATCTGCCGCAATCATAGCATTCGATGCTCCTGCCGCATTCCGTTTTACGCAAGGAACTTCTACAAGACCTGCAACAGGATCACATACTAAGCCAAGCATATTTTTCAAGGCTATACTCATAGCAGTTGCTGCTTGCTCTGGCGTTCCTCCTGCCATTTCCACAGCTGCTGCAGCTGCCATACCACTTGCTGAGCCAACCTCAGCTTGACAGCCTCCAGCTGCACCGGAAATACAAGCATTATTGGCAACAACCATACCAAATGCGCCTGCAGTAAATAAAAACTCAATCATTTCTGCACGCGTTGGCTGTAATTTTCCCTTCAAAGCAAAGAGTACACCTGGCACAGTTCCGGCCGATCCAGCTGTTGGTGTTGCACAAATAATTCCCATTGCTGCATTTACTTCATTTGTCGCAACAGCCTTACTCACTGCATCCAAAATCGTGTGTCCAGATAACCCTTTTCCACTCTTCATATACGCTTGTACTTTTACCGCATCACCGCCAGTTAAGCCCGTTGGAGATTTCACACCTTGAATACCACGTTCAACCGCTTGTTCCATTACAACTAAGTTTCTCTCCATGCCTGCAAGCACTTCTTCACGAGAAAGACTTCTTGTATCCATTTCACATTGAATCATAATTTCTGCAATTTTTACATTCTTTTCGTTAGCTTGTGCCACTAGTTCCGCTGCGTTCCGAAACATGATGTGTCCCCCCTGCAATTAATCCATAATGGTAACTTGACAAATATTTGATTGCCCTTTAATTTCCTCAATAACTTCATCTGCCAATAATTCATCTGTTTCAATGATCATAAGCGCTCTTCTTCCTTTTTCCTTACGCGATACACTCATTGTACTAATATTAATTTCGTGTTTCGCAAGTATAGAAGCTACAGATGCAATTGCTCCAAAGCGATCATTATTGACGATAAGAAGTGCCGGACTTGTTCCAGATAGTTGTAAATCAAAACCATTTAATTCCACGACTTCAATCTTGCCACCACCGATTGAACAAGCGACAACCTCGATTTCCTCTTCTCCTTTATACAAACGAATTCTCGCTGTATTTGGATGAGGTGCATTTGCTTCTTCCTCGATAAAATCCACTTCAATCCCGCGTTCTTTTGCAATTTCTAGTGCACTTGGAATACGTGTATCATCTGTTTCAAATCCTAATATCCCCCCAACAAGCGCCACATCTGTACCATGACCACGATATGTTTTCGCAAATGAACCGTATAACGAGATTGTAATTCTTTCCGGTTCATGACGGAAAAGTTGGCGAGTAATCTGCCCCATTCTCGCTGCCCCTGCTGTATGTGAACTAGACGGACCAATCATAACTGGACCGATAATATCGAATACTGAACGATATTTCATCATGATTCCCCCTACATTTTCATGCTATAAAATGAAATTTCTCCTACTGAGGGCAGCTGTTTCCTCTCCCCTGTGTGCAGGATAAAATTAATTTACTACTATTCTATTAAGCTGCCGATTCTGTTGCTTTCCCACTCGCACCGCGAATTTGTGCCGCTGTTCGAATTGGATAATTTTTAAATAGAAGCGAACCGATATATCCTGAAACAATACCAGACACCATAATACATAAGAAACACAATGTCACTTTCATCGGGTCATTAAAACCATACATAACCATAAGTCCCGCGATTGGTGTCGCTGTTCCTGTTGCATTATTAATAAGATCAAACATTGAAATAATAACGCCTGCTGTTGCGCCGCCAATAAAGTTTGTAACATACACAGGAATTGGATTTGCTGAAATTAAATCTGCCTGCGTTAATGGCTCAATTGCAACGGCAATTGTCGTACGCTTATCACCAAACTTCATTCGTTTAAAGAATACATAGTTCATAAAGGATGAACTCGTCACTGACAACGCTCCAATTGCCATCGGTAAACCTGTTAAACCAAGAAGTGCTGTTAACGCCATAGAGCTTAACGGTGCTGTCGCAACAACCGTGATGATACCACCTAAAATAATCCCCATTACAATTGGGTTTGTATCAGCTGCAGAGGTAATGACACCACCAATTTGCTTCAATGTCGCTGTTACGACTGGATCCATACCTTGTGCAATCAACCTTGTTAATGGTGCTGCAATTACGATACATGCGATTAAATCTAATCCTTCTGGTACACGCTTTTCAATTTGCTTTACTAAAAACGAAATAAGATAACCAGCAATAAATCCTGGTAGCAATCCAAATTTTAACACAGAAGCCCCTACAAGCATAGCATAAACTGGTGATACACCCATTGCTAATGCTACAAGAGTTGCCCCAGCAACTCCGCCTAAGCTACCCGCGGATTCCCCGACTTCTTTTAAAAACGGTATACCGATTAAATCCCCACCAACATATAGTTGAAACGCTTCGACTAAGAAACTCGCTACGGCTGCGTTTGCTAATGCTCCCATTGCTTTCATACCATTTGGTGCTTTGAAACTAAAGAGTGAAAAAAGACTTAGTACGAATAATAGTAATAAGGTTCCTTTAATAATTTCCATGATGTCCTCTCTCCTTTTAGTCCATTTCGTTTCGTTACGATAAATGGATAAAAGGCATGCCTGTAACTCACAATGAATTGTAATATGCCCTCATTATAGCTCGTTTTTTATAAAACGCTTACTTTTATTAAATTTTTAAAATTGAAAATTTAAACCCCTTACTCTTCCCTTGTAGTAACAATACAAGTGTTATTTATATAACAGTTTTTTGAAATAAAAAATAGCCTTTATTGTTATCCTATCCAGCCCACTCTTTTCCCACGTCTGTATCAGACTCGTGTAACCATACGATGATAACAGTTTCCTCTGTTCATAAAAATAAAAATTTTTTATCCTAAATAAAACAATGGCAATTGTACATTGTACTTTGCCATTGTTTTGTAAAAAAGTTTAACGATCTACATGAAAATATTTCAAGTCCAGAGCCATTTCTGTATTCAAAAATAATGCTTGTGCTTCTTGTAAAAGCTCTTTATATGTTTCTCCCTGATAACGCGAACTAATATGTGTTAAAATTAACCTCTTCACATTTGCTTGCAATGCAATACGAGCCGCTTGCTCTGTTGTAGAGTGGAAGTAATTATGTGCTTGCTCTACATCTTCCGCTGCAAACGTGGCTTCATGAACAAGAACATCAGCATCTTGTGCAAGCTGTCTACTTGCTTCACAGTAACGTGTATCACCTAAGATGGTAATGATTCTCCCTTTTTGTGGCGGACCGATAAAATCTTTTCCATGCAATACTCTTCCATCTTCTAACTCAACTGTTTCTCCATCTTTTAAGCGTTTAAAAATTGGTCCCGGCTTCACTCCTGCTTCTAACAACTTATCAACAAGAAGGTGCCCTTGTATATCTTTCTCTACAACACGGTATCCAAAACATTCAATCCCATGTGATAATCGCTTCGTTTCCACATAAAATTGCTTGTCCTCAAATACGAGACCTTCCTCTGTAATTTCAACAATTTCAAGTGGATATTTAACATGTGTTGTACTAACTGACAACGCCACTTCAATAAATTGTTTAATTCCCTTCGGTCCGTACACTGTTAATGGTGTTGTTCCACCTTGAAAGGAACGGCTACCTAGTAAACCAGGCAATCCAAAAATATGATCGCCATGCAAGTGCGTAATAAATATTTTTTCAATGCGGCGCGGACGCACCGATGTATGTAAAATTTGATGTTGCGTTGCTTCACCGCAATCAAATAGCCACGTTTCACCTCGTTCTTCTAACAATTGCAAAGCAATAGATGAAACATTTCTTCCTTTTGAAGGAACGCCAGCACCTGTTCCTAAAAACACAAATTCCACTTTCTTTCCTCCAGCTCTTTATATTATCTATCCTTCATCTTACGGAATGTTATTTCAAATGGCAAATGAATTTTCACAAACCACTCATCTAGACGACTATATAACACGAACATTAGAACAAAAAACTTAACAATCATTCGTGTTTTGTAGTAAAATAATTTTATCATATATAAAGGGAGCTTAAAACTATGAAAGAAGTATTTCGCTTACAAACTGATTTGTCCTCTTCATTTGATCGCTGGGTAAGTTCTTTCGTTTCTGACCATCCAGCACAATTACAATGGACTATTTTAAAAGAACTAATTCAGGAGTATACATCTTTGCATACAAGCCAAACATTACCGGAATATATTTCTTCGTCCATCACATATTATGCACAGCGTATTTCTACACCAAACAATTCAGAGATTATAATTTATGAAAATCCTTCTATTTCATAATGTATTAAAATACTAAACAAAAAAAAGGTATCGACTTTCGATACCTTTTTACGTTCTCATGAATATATCAATCCGTTAACTCTTCTTTTATCCCGCTATTCTGGGGCAGTAATATCCCCACCTCAAAATTCAGCAAAAAGCAAAGAAGTTAGGTGCGGGATAAACTGCTCGTAAAAGCCCGACTGGTGAGGGCTAATAATCAGTAACCCTCCACTGATTAAAGTTTCACTTTATCATTCCTATGCATAATAAATATACAACTGGTCATTTTAAGAACGTAGTATCATAAAGGAGGGTTATCATTGAAAACGTTAAAGATTTTTACGATCGTTTCTTTGGCAATTATTTCACTATTTGGATGTGCAGGAAATCAAAAAAATAAGGCACTGGATAATCGTGGAAAAAACGAAGTGCGAAATGTTAGATATGAAGGCAACAACAATGATCTTCAAAGGGTTAGAAATGATACAGATGGTGTCAATAATAATGAAACACGTCTACACGTAGCAAATAAGGCCGCTGATCGGATTGTTGAATTACCGGAAGTCGAACGGGCAAATGTAATTGTCACAAACAAAAATGCCTATGTTGCAGTCGTTTTGCGCGATGGAGTAAAGGGCGACATCACAAAGCAATTAGAGAACAAAATTGCTGATCAAGTAAGAGCTACAGACCCAGATATTCGCAATGTATTTGTATCATCAAACCCTGATTTTGTAGATCGAATGAGAGACTATACAAGAAAAATTGAAAACGACAAACCAGTAACAGGTTTATTTGAAGAATTTTCGGAAGCCGTTCGAAGAGTATTTCCTAACGCTCGCTAAAACTTTCCCCACTTCACCGCAAAACGCTTTGGAGTGGGGATTTTGCTACATAAATTTATTTTCCAATTGCTGTTGAAAAGACTTTTCTTGTTTACGAAATAATTGACTTCCTCGCTGGACCATAGGTGTTCCATATTTATGATTAATTTGATCAATGACAGCTAACAACGGTTCTTCTTTCGCGTCTTCTTCAAATGAAAATAAATCTAGTTGCTTGATCGATTCTGTTTTCCACTCTAATTCAGCAGCAGTAACACCTAGTAACCGAATCGGATCACCATCCCAATGTTTCTTCCACAATCGCGAAGCGGCCTGAAAAATATCACACTCTTCCCAAATTGCATTTTTTAATTGTTTACTTCGCGTAACTGCGCGTCGATCATAATATTTGATCATAATTTGTATGTTATATGTTACGAGCGCACGTTTTTGTAGCCGTTTACTAACAGATTGAGCTAATCGTTCTAGCATATCAAGCAATGCTTTCTCTTCATCCATATCTTTTGAAAATGTCGTTGAATTTCCAATTGTTTTATATTGACCCATTTGATTCGGGTCCACTTCTCGATTATCAATACCTTTTGCACGCTTTTGTAAATCAACGCCATGATTTCCAATTTTAGAACGAATCACATGCTCTTTACCATTGGCTAAATGGCCAATGGTATCTATATGAATTTCTTTTAATTTTTCAGCCGTTTTCTTACCAATTCCATGCATTGCCTCAACTGGGAGTGGCCAAAGTAATTCAGAAACATCACGCTTACGAAGTACTGTAATACCAAGTGGTTTTTTCATATCTGAGGCAGTCTTTGCGAGAAAAAGATTAGGAGCAATTCCAATGCTGCACGGAAGCTGTAATTCGGTTAATAACGTTTGTTGAATCATCTGAGCAATCTCAAGAGGTGAACCTAGTCCATAACAGTCTGTTATGTCTAAATAACCCTCATCTATTGAAACAGGCTGTATCTTTTCAGTAAACCGGGAAAGAATTTGAAACATCGCAAATGATGCTTCGCGGTACAATTCAAAGTTAGGGTGCTTTACAACTAATTCAGGACATAATCGCTTCGCTTCCCAAATCGGCATCGTTGCACGTACACCCTTTTCCCTTGCCTCATAACTGCACGTCACAATAATCCCTTTCCGCTCTTTTTCATCTCCTGCAATGGCTAACGGTTTTCCTTTTAACGACTCATCATGTGCGATTTCTACTGATGCATAAAAACAATTCATATCGACATGTAAAATTACACGACCGTTTTTTGGATACATTTCCCGCATTTAACTCACCCCCTCGAGAACATTTGTTCTCAATCCTATTATACCAAAAATTTTTTACGAAAACAGTGAAGCTTTTTAACCATTAAAAAAATATGTTCTTTCCAACTATATTTTTTTATATACTTTAATCAACAATGGATAATTATGTAAAAAAAGAAAGACATGAAAAGCTATAGTAAACTCAATTATACATTCTTAGTCATTATATTAATAATTGCTATTAACTATTTGCTACTTCCAATATTCAATATTAATTCGTTTGCGCTTCTCCCTTACTTATTAAAGATTTCAACGCTGTATATACTCCCGTGGATCTTTTTATACTGGTTGATTCGTTTAGTCAAAGCTATTGAATCAAAGTGATCAATAAAAAAAGAGCGTATAAGCCTTTTATGGCCTACACGCTCTTTTTCCTATATAATGCAATTACTTCGCTACTTCTTCAATAATCGCAATAACCAATTCAGCTGTTTTTGCTAATTCTTCAACAGGAATTTTTTCATTGGTTGTATGAATTTCTTCATAACCAACTGCTAAGTTTACCGTTGGAATACCATGGCCTGCAATTACGTTCGCATCACTTCCACCACCACTTTGGTGAAGGGAAGGTGTACGACCAATTTTTTCAGCAGCACGTTTTGCCACTTCTACAACATGATCGCCATCAGCAAATTTAAATCCTGGGTACATTACTTTTACTTCGACATCTGCTTGACCGCCCATTTCTTTTGCAGTCGTTTCAAATGCATCTTTCATTTTGCGAACTTGCTCTTGCATTTTTTCATCTACTAAAGAACGCGCTTCTGCAAAGATTGTTACATGGTCACAAACGATATTTGTTTGTGTGCCACCTTCGAAGCGACCAATATTTGCAGTTGTTTCAGAATCAATACGACCAAGTGGCATTTTTGCAATTGCTTTTGCTGCAATTGTAATTGCGGATACACCTTTTTCTGGTGCTACACCAGCATGAGCTGTTTTCCCACGAATAATTGCATTCACTTTTGCTTGTGTTGGTGCTGCAACTACGATTTCGCCAACTTTTCCATTGCTATCTAAAGCATAGCCATATTTCGCTGTAATACGTTCACGGTCTAATGCTTTTGCACCAACAAGACCAGATTCTTCACCAACTGTAATAATAAATTCAATTTTTCCATGAGGAATATTTTTTTCTGTTAAAACGCGGATTGCTTCAAACATAGATGCTAATCCAGCTTTATCATCTGATCCTAAAATTGTAGTACCATCTGATACGATATAACCATCTTTAATAGAAGGCTTAATTCCTTTACCAGGAACTACTGTATCCATATGAGAAGTGAAATAGATTGTATCTACTCCTTCTTTCGTTGCTGGTAGAGTACAAATTAAGTTACCAGCACCATGTCCAGTCACACCCATTGTGTCATCTTCAAATACTTCAACACCTAAAGCAGTAAATTTCTCTGTTAACACTTTACAAATTTCCGCTTCATATTTCGTTTCGGAATCTACTTGCACCAGCTCCATAAATTCATTTACTAAACGTTCTTGATTAATCATAAGAATGCGCCTCCTGCACTGCGTTATGTATGTAACAATGTTAATTATAACAGAATTTCGCAAAAGTTTCGAAAGACAAGACAAAAAACAGATGGTTCATCCATCTAGATAACCTTCTGTTTTCTTCTACTCATTTAAAAGCACCCAGCGCATATGGTCTTCCCAAACCCCATTCACCATTAGCATTTTTCGTGATACACCTTCATATTGAAAACCAATCTTCGTTACGACTTGTATCGACGCTAAATTACGAGGCATAATCGGCGCTTCTATACGATGTAACTGAAATTCTTGAAAAGCGACATCAATTGCTTTTCTAAGCGCTTCTGTCGTATACCCTTTATTCAATTCCTCTTTGTCTAATTTATAACTAAGAACGCAAGACTGATAAATCCCACGCACAATTAAATTGAAAGAAATACAACCAATGATATTCGTATCATCGCCTTTTTTAAAAATCCATAATCGAATAATTTTCCCTTCTATAAACTCTTTTCTATCTTTTTGCAATCGTTTCTTTTGATAATCCATTGTAAAAAAATCATCTGGTCGGTATTCTTCCCACGCTTTTAAAAACTCGCGATTTTTGTCGTAATATTGAAGAACTTGTTCTGTATACGACTCATCGATCTCTCTCAATTGTAAACGTTCTGTTTCGTATATTTTCATCATCGTATCTCCATTCTTCATCTTGTAAAACTTTTATAAGAGGGCACTACTCACGATGTTACATGTAACATAAAGTGAAACTTTAATCAGTGGGGGTTCTTCATCCCCCACTGATTATTAGCCCTCACCAATCGGGCTTTTACGGGCAGTTTATCCCCCATCTAACTTCTGTGCTTTTTGCTGAACTTTGAGGTGGGGTATTACTGTCCGCGAATAGTGGGATAAAAGGAAAAGATCATATGATTTAAACCGTTTTCTCAATCAAGTTATATCCCCTTTACTTCACTCATACCTTTTTATATTCTCTCTTTATTCCGAATTTTCCTGTTGAATGTTAGAGACCCTTCTCGAATTTTGTCTCATCTATGCCCTTGTCCACATTTCCATTTCTCGATACAATAGATAAGAAAGATTCGTGAGGAGGCCCATGATGAACAAAAAAACTCAAAAAGTTATGATTTACGTTATGTTAATTTCCATGCTTGTAACAACATTACTTGCTGGCGCAAGTATGTTTTGGTAAAAGGGCGATGCCATTCGTCCTTTTTTTACTTTTCATACATATTGAAATACGAATAGGCCATTTATCCCCCTAGATAGAGAATAAATGGCCTATTAAAACACGATTATGTTCCTACATGATCAGTGGAGCTTTTCCATTGATAGATGTTTTATTTAATTAGGAGTACAAGAGCTACAATACTAAAAGAAAATCCCATTGCAAGTGCCATGACAAAACTAGTGTAATACTTTTGCTGAAAAGCTCCTATTACAAAAGTAAAATTAAGAAGTGCAATGAATGCGATGGACAAGAGAAAAGAACATATATGAAAGGTTGCCAATATGAAAGTTACAATGAATAGAAAGCCGATGAAAAATTGCATATAAGAAAGCCTTGGATTCAAATACATACAAGCAGCTCCTTTTTACATCATCTATGTATAACTTCATTAACGCATGTATATGTACACATGTCAAGACAAGTTAAAGAAGCTGTTCAAAAAGTCCGGTAACGATAGCTGCCCTATTTCTTCGTTACGTCGCCACTCCGGTACTCATGTAGTTCAATCTACACTCCGTATCCTCCTGGCTTCCGCACCTCGAACTACTCGGCTCTCTTTATCCTCCTTTTTGAACAGGTACTAAAAGAGAAAGAAAAAGCCAACTTGTATTGTTAACCCTTTCATAAGCAATTGCCCCTTTTTCTTTTGCAAGTTGTTGAAATGATTTTTTCGATTTTACAATCGATACTTTTGTTCCAATTGGAATACGATCAAATAAATATTCTACATCTTGTTTCTGCATGCGAATACAGCCTTGTGAAATGTATTTTCCAATTGAACTTGGCTGATTTGTACCGTGAATGCCATATTTACTACCGTCTGTACCACGTGCATTGAATCCCATCCACCTTGAACCAAGAGGATTTTTTGGTGAACCACCAGGAATATTTTTAGCAATATAATAGGGGTCTTTCGCTTTCAAGATGATATCGAACGTACCTTCAGGTGTTAAATCATTTGTTTTTCCTGTTGCCACAGGAAAAACTTTTTGAATTTTCCCATCATCAATATAAGCAAGCTTATTCGTTTGCTTATTCACAATAAGAAACGGATCCCCAGCACGCGGGTTATCGCCAAGGGGCCAAATCGGCGAAAGAGAAATACATAAGAGTAAGGACAGAAGATACGACATAGTCCATTCCTACCTTCTATATAAGTTCTTTTACGTTATTCTTCCCTTTAAACCGACTTTTAATGAGTAAATATTGTTCCATCTCATAAACAAGTTGAACAAGCTTCGCCCGCATTTCAAATTCTTCACGTGTCTCCGGAAGTGGCATTTCCCGAAAAATCTCTCTCATCTCTTGTAATTGTCTAAGCGAGATTAAACCTGTACTTTCGGGACGAATAGAGTTCCCGACATTTTCAATCACTTCTGCAATCATACCAGCTTGCTCATATGACCATGATAAGGACGCCGCAAGTGGCATGATTCGTTCTAAAATTTCAAATTGTTGCATACGCATATCAAAATATCGATAATAGTAGTCATCTTCACGCATAAATTGATTCTCAAGTTTTTTAAAAGATAATTCTTTTGCCTCTTTCAACATTTCCTCTGTTTCAATTAATTCTTTCCCACTCCAAGTACTATCACGATTTCGCAAATATACTGCCATCTCAAATAAAATGGTTTTAAAATTAGATTCTACTTTTTTCTGATACCCTCTTAATTTCTTTTCAGCACTTGGCATGTAGAGATTCACTAACAACGCCACACTAATTCCAATTGTTAAAATCGCAATTTCATTCCCGATAGCCGACCATGTAATATGCTTTAACGAATACAAATGCATCACAATAACTGAACTTGTAACGATACCTTCTTGAATTTTAAACATGACAGCTGTTGGGATAAATGTAAGAAGTAACAAACTAATGGCGAGCGGCGTATAACCGATTGTTTCAAAAATACAAAATGAAAAAGCCATCGATAATAAACAGGCTAAAAATCGGTGCAATGATGCTTGAAGCGATTTTCGCTTCGTATTTTGTACACACAAAATAACAAGAATCCCAGCAGAGCTATAAAATTCTAACCCTAAAAGCTGAGCGATAAAAACTGCGACACCTGTTCCAACTGCTGTTTTCACTGTGCGATATCCGATTTTAAACATGTAATTTCTCCCATATGTACAAACTTATTCTTACAATAAGTATAAAGAAAAGGATGACAGACTGTCATCCTTTTCCTCCTATTATTCACGTAACTTTTACATGCTACAATATTTTTTGTAAAAATTCTTGCGCCCGCTTGCTTTCTGGTGCTGTAAAAAACTGCTCTGGGTTTGCATCTTCAACGAGCTTTCCACCATCTAAGAAGAGTACACGATCTGCCACTTCTTTCGCAAATCCCATTTCGTGTGTGACAATTGCCATCGTCATGCCCGTTGTCACTAACGATTTCATTACCTCTAGCACTTCTTTCACCATTTCTGGGTCAAGTGCAGACGTTGGTTCATCAAATAACATCACTTCTGGTTCCATCGCAAGTGCTCTAGCAATCGCTACACGCTGTTTTTGCCCACCTGAAAGACGATTTGGATACGCATCCTTTTTATCCAGTAACCCTACTTTTTCAAGAAGTTCCTTTGCCTTTTTCTCCACGTCTTGCTTCGCTACCCCTTTTACGTTTACTGGTGCATACATGATATTTTCTAATACAGTCATATGAGGAAATAAATGAAAGTGTTGAAACACCATCCCAACATGTTGACGTACATTCATAATATTTGTTTTTGGATTTGTTACTTCTTCATCATGAATCCAAATTTGACCACTTGTCGGTGTTTCTAATACATTCATACAACGTAAAAATGTTGATTTCCCTGATCCAGATGGGCCAACAATAGCGACAACCTCACCTTTTTTGATCGTTGTTGTAATTCCTTTTAATACTTCGTTTTGTCCAAATGATTTATGAAGGTTTTCTATTTTAATCACTTTTTTTCATTCTCCCTTCAATTGCTTTCCCGACAACTGTAAGAATAATTACTAGAATATAGTAAACAAGTCCGACAAATAGTAACGGTTCAAGATACTTAAATGTTTCACCGCCTACAATATATGCACGGCGCATTAAGTCTGTCGCACCAATTACTGTCACTACAGCCGATTCTTTCGTAAGTGTTGCAAATTCATTCACAAGCGCTGGTAATATATTTTTTAATGCTTGTGGTAAAATAATATTCCGCATCATTTTTCCATATGGAATACCTAGTGCCATCGCAGCTTCTGTCTGTCCTTTATCAACCGCTTGAATACCTGCACGGATTACTTCTGACATATATGCACCTGAGTTTAAACTAAATGCGAGCACCGCTGCTAGAAAAGCTGGTATATCATACCCAACCATTTGCGGAACACCGAAATAAATAATCATTAATTGCAAAACGAGCGGTGTACCACGAAATATCGATGTGTATATATCAGCAGCAATGTTTAAAACTCGTATTCTAGCAATTTTACAAAGCGCTAATAACGTCCCTAATACAAAGCCAATCAAAGCAGATACAGCTACAATTTTTAGTGTTACCTCTAAGCCTTTTAATATATATGGTATCGACGGAGTAATTGCTGAAAAGTCTAAGTTCATCTTTTGTCATTCCTCTCACAGAAAATAGAAAGGCAGCTTACTTTCCGCTGCCAAACCATTTCTTCACTAATTTATCCATTTCACCATTCTCTTGCATTTTCTTAATTACTTTATTAAATTCTGCTGTTTTATCACTATTTTTCGGAAGGGCAATTGCTGCTCCTACTTCTTCTGGAGCTTCCTTGATTTCAATTCCTTCTAAATCTTTCATTTTATCTAAATAATTTTTAGCAACTGTATCTTCTAAAATAGCAGCGTCAAAACGTCCAGCCTGAATTTCTTGTACGATTTCTGGTATACGGTCACGCCCCTCCGCCTGGAAGTTTACTTGTTTTTTGAAGTCCTTTGCTTTTTCTTCTTGAATAGAACCTGTTTGTACTCCTACTTTTTTATCTTTTAAATCTTGTAATGATTTAATACCAGAATCCTTTTTCGAAACGATCATGTTTTTAGCAACAAAATAAATATCTGTAAAATCCGCATTTTCCTTACGTTTTGGATTTGGGGTCATTCCTGCCATAACGAAATCAACTTTTCCCGAGCTAAGAGATGCTAACAATCCTCCAAAATCCATATCTTTTATTTTTATTTCATAACCAAGTTCTTTCCCAATATACTTTGCAATATCAACATCAAAGCCGATGATTGCATCACTTTTTGAAGCTTCTACATATTCATATGGTTTATAATCTGCTGAAGTCCCCATCACAAGTACTTTTTTATTTGTATTCGCTTCCTTTGTTTCTCCCTTACTACAAGCACTAAACATACTTATAATTAAAATAAGTGCAAATGAAATTGATAATACCTTCTTCATGTTTCTTCCCCCTAATAATGTATATTTAAAAGTTTTATAGAATTTTTATTCGATGTTTGTATTGTAGCAGTCTTTTTATTTTTATGCAACATTTAAAATAAAAATAAATTAAAAAATCCTAATTAACACCATTCAATATGTATTTCTTGTATAAAAATGTGCATAAAAATATATTTTTATGCATGTTAAAATTCATAATCTATGACTAAAAAAAGCGGTACATACACTTATACGTGTACGTACCGCTTTTTTATAATTATATTACAGTTCTTCACAATTCTCTTCAAAGTAAGATTGTAATTTTGAGATCACTTGCATCGGCTCATGACCTTCAATTTCATGGCGTTCTACCATCGTTACGATCTTTCCATCTTTTAATAACGCGAAAGACGGCGAGGATGGTGGATACCCCTCAAAATATTCACGTGCACGTGCTGTTGCCTCTTTATCTTGTCCTGCAAATACAGTTACAAGATGATCTGGTCGTTTATCATAATGTACGGAATGTGCTGCAGCTGGACGTGCAATTCCACCTGCACAACCGCATACTGAGTTTACCATCACAAGTGTTGTACCTTTTTGCTGTAATGATTCATCAACCGCTTCTGGGGTTGTTAATTCTGTATAGCCAGCGGATACGATTTCTTCACGCGCTTGACGGACAACATCATTCATAAAAAAGTTAAAGTTCATCAATGTTTTCCCTCCTCAAATCTATCTATTTGTATCTTACCAGTAACCGTTTCAGAAATACAAGTAAACTTACTTGTATTATCCCTAGTGTCGGCATACAAAACGTCCTAGAACAGAAGCTTTAAGACGTTTTTATTAATGTCCGCGATGCTTTTGCTTGGCTTTTTGCACTTTCATCAAACGTTTTCTCTGTTTTTCTGCTTCACGCTGCTCTTTAGATTGCGCTCGTTTTTCTTGTTTATGCACTTCGTACGATAAACTAATTGCCTCTTGAGCTTTCGTAAAACATGTTGTTTTCATTTCTTTTGCTGCTTGGCGAATGATACGCTTTATACCTTTCGGACGTTTTTTCTCTTTGATGTCTACGCCACATCTAGCAAAGCGATTAAAGTACGGTAATAACGTATCATTTACAAACAAAAGTATTTCTTCATCAGATGGTTCAGTACCAAACATGTACTGCGTTGCATACAGTTTCCCTTTTTCTTCGTGCTCAATCATCCCTACAAAATACTGACCATCATGATATACTGTCAATTTCATCAACAGCCCCTCCTTTAAAAACGATTCAGAAATACTGGACATCCCGGAGGGGGAAGGTTACTGACATGAAGTCATGCGTCCGGACTACCAACCGGAACTGTGTTTTTGCATTTCTATCACTATTATATAATATTTTACTTGTTTTTTACGATTTCTCCATAGGCTTCAATCATTTTTTTATGTGATCCTACAATATACTTCGGTAACTCTGTAATTGGAAAGAATTTCAGCTCGACAGCCTCCTCTTTATTTACAGAAAACTTACCTTCATACTCGTCTGTATAATATGCCGTCGTGACAGATTGAAACTCATCACCATTTGCTAATTTTATAAAATAGTTAGCTCCAGAATATACATTGATGAGCTTCAAATTTCTTACATGAATCCCCGCTTCTTCATACACTTCCCGACACGCTGTTTCTTCTGGGGATTCTCCAAGTTCCATTAAGCCACCAAGCAAGCCCCATTTCCCATACGGTTCCGTTCTTTGCTGCAATAACACATGTCCATTTTCGTTCAATACAAGAACAACAGCACCGACTAAAATTAAAGGGCGATGACCAACTACTTTTCGTAACTCTTCTACATATCCCATCGAAACAAACCCTTCTTTTTGTATTTCGTTGTCCACACTATTGTATCATATGTATAAAATGGAGAAATGCGTATATATTTCATTTTTTTAACACTATATTGATTTGTTCATTCTCATCTATCGTTGCTAATTGAATAGAGTGAATCGGTACTTTCGTTGACAATTGTACTCTTACCCATTGTTCTGTTTTTCCTAATAAGGCTAGAGCATCCTTTTGAATCTTTCCATTCTTCACAAGAATAAATGTAACAGATGCTTGTGTTCCAGTTACTTTCATATCTAGCCGAGAAACTGTTTCATATTGTGGATACTGAAATGCGGAAACAACTCCACTTGCTTCCCATAATGCAAATTTTATCGTTTGAACATCAGTAATGCTTTGTAAACGCAGCTCTGAAAACAAATATTCTACCGTAATGCGGGCTTTCTTTAAATTATTAAAATCAACAGAACCATTATGTATGAGGATAATGGGGGCAGGCTCTAAAAAGCGTCTCCACCGATCCCATTTTAACATCAAAATGGAGCTTACGATATGAAGAACTACGAGAACAAATGTTGTAATCATCGAGCCAAGCAAACCTACCTTTTCATCTGACAGTGCATTTGAAATATTTCCACCTAGCAATAAAACTAATACAACATCTAAAAAACGAAGCTGGGCAATAGAGCGTTGTCCCATTGCCTTGGCAATAATAATTAAAAAGATATATGCCAATACAGCACGAATTACCCACTCTACATTAGAGAGATGATGTGTCCCTTCAAAAATATGCATATGCATGAAGCTCACTCCTCACAAACACTGTATTTCTTTAGTTTGTGATTATGAAGGCTGTCTATGTACAAAAAAACTGATTCGCATAAGAACGAATCAGTTTTTTTCTCTATCAATATGATTTAATTCACTGAAAACATATACTTTTTGTATGTCTTTCGTACCGATAATATAAGCCCCATTAACATCATATTAGAGAACAAGGAACTTCCTCCATATGATAAAAATGGAAGGGCAATTCCTTTTACTGGCATTAACCCAACAATCATACCGATATTTTGGAAGATTTGCAGGGTTAAAATACCGATTGTTCCCGCACATAATAATGTACCAAACAGGTCATCTGCTGCATACCCGATTAGAATTGTGCGATAAATAAGCAGAAGAAACATAAACACAATGAAAGCTGCAATTAAAAATCCACCTTCTTCAGCAATCGTAGCGAAAATAAAATCTGTATGTTTTTCAGGGATATAGACGTTTCCATATCCAAATCCTTTTCCTTCCATTCCTCCACTACCAACCGCTAAAATTGATTGCTGCGTTTGATAGCCTTGATCTGTATAATCAAACGGTGCTAACCATCCTAAAATTCGTGATTGTTGATGCGGTTTTAACAAAGGAATCAACTTATTAAAAATAATATTTGGATATTGCAGAAATAGAAATATTAACGTAGACAAAATGGTTAATGGAACCACTGTACATATTGCAATGAGTTTCTTTTGAATACCTGACATAAAAAGAATACATGCAATAGCCGCAGCGTATAAGAAAACCATCCCTGTATCAGGCTGCTGATATACGAAAAGTGAAGGTGGAATCGATACTAAAATAATTTTTCCAACCAACAATAAATCCGTTTTAAATGTTCGTACCACATATGCCGCATTATGCTTCACTGCTAAACTAGCAACTAAAATAAGCAATGCAATTTTAAAAAACTCAGATGGTTGAACCGCTCCAATAAATGGTAATTTATACCATCTTTTTGCACCTAAGATTTCAGGTGTAAAACTTGAAACCGGCAATAAACGTAGTATTACAATAGAAGCAAAACCAACAATATAAAATGGCCAAGCGAGTTTTTGAATTTGATCTAAGTCGATACTCGCAACGAGCAGTAACAGGACAATTCCTATTAAATAGTTCACCCCTTGCTTCATAGCAAAGTTTTGCGTTCCATACTGCCCTGTTTGTTGGCTGCTATATATGGCAACTAAACTAGTTACACATAAAACACACAGGATTAAAATTAACTTCACATCTAAACTCTTTAGAAACTCGGTACTTCTCTTCATGATATGATATCCTCCTGAATCGTTGTTAAGCACAAATAAAAAACCAGGAGTCAACAACCTTCATGTTTTGACGACTGATTATACATAACGATATGTGAATGCACACAATCTATAAAGTGAAACTTTGATGAGTGGGGGTTTTTTTCATCCCCCACTCATCATTAGCCCTCACCAATCGGGATTTTACGGACAGTTTATCCCCTCACCTAACTTCTTTGCTTCTTGCAGAGCTTTGAGATAGGAGGATTACTGCCCGCAAATAGCGGGATAAAATCCTTATATAGAATAACTTTCTTACTTATACAATACAAGCTATTATCCTACAGTTACATCAGTAAAATTTTCCAAAAAAGTATTCTTTACTTATTGTATCTTTATATACAAGATAGCAGCAATGCATTTTCGTAAATTCATCATACATTGATATTCATTGTAAGATTAGCATTGAGAAATAAAATAAAACTTTGATCAGTGAGGGTTTCTTCATCCCCCACTGATCATTAACCCGCACGAATCGGGCTTTTACAGACAGTTTATCTCTCACCTAACTTCTTTACTTCTTGCAGAACTTTGAGGTGGGGGGATTACCGCCCACAAATAGCGGAATAAACTTTGAATTTCATGGTTAAACAAAGAAGAAAAGGGATTATTTCATCTATAGAAGATTAATTGAGGAATATAAAAAGCTCGCAAACGCGAGCTTTTTATTAATATACAGACGTATTATTTTCTGATACATTTTCAAGAATTTCTTTTACACGACCTAAGAACTTACCACAAATCAAGCCGTCAAGTACGCGATGATCAAGTGATAAGCATAAGTTAACCATATCACGTGCTCCGAACATACCGTTATCCATAATTACTGGACGTTTTACGATAGATTCAACTTGTAAGATAGCTGCTTGTGGGTGATTAATAATTCCCATAGACTGAACAGAACCAAATGACCCTGTGTTATTAATTGTGAATGTACCACCTTGCATTTCATCTGCTTTTAATGATTTTGTACGTACTTTTGTTGCAAGTTCCGTAATTTCACGAGCGATGCCTTTAATTGTTTTCTCATCAGCTTGTTTAATAACCGGTACAAATAATTCCGTTTCCGTTGCAACAGCGATAGAAAGGTTGATATCTTTCTTCTGAACGATTTTATCGCCAGCCCACATCGAATTAATTTGTGGATATTCTTTTAATGCTTGTGCAACTGCTTTTACGAAGAATGCAAAGAACGTTAAGTTAAAGCCTTCACGCTTTTTAAATTCGCCTTTAATTGAATTACGGTATGTTACAAGATTCGTTACATCCACTTCAATCATCATCCAAGCGTGTGGTGCTTCATGTTTACTACGCAACATATTAGCAGCGATTGCTTTACGTACACCTGTAACTGGAATTTCAATATCTCCAGGCATTGTTGGTACAGATACTGGTTTTGCTGCTTCTGTTTTCGTAGCTACTGGTGCAGCTGTTTTTGGCGCTTCTTGTAGTGTTGACGCCGGCGTAACAACTTCCACTTTCTTAGCACCTACTTGTGGAATATTTCCAGACTCCACTAATTTTAAAATATCTTTACGTGTAATACGGCCATTTGCTCCCGTACCTTCCACTAAATCTAAATCAATATTATGTTCACCTGCAAGTTTTAATACAGCTGGTGAAAAACGAGGTTTCCCATCAGTTGGTTGCTTCACTTTTGGTGCTTTTTCGGATGAAGCTACTTCTGCTTTTGGTTCCTCTTTTGTTTTCTCTTCCACTGCTGTTGCAGCTACTTCGTCTGCGCCCTCTACTTGGATTACACAAACGATTTCACCTACAGCAAGTGTATCACCTTCAGCAGCGACTAACTCTTTCACAATTCCGGTGAAAGAAGACGGTACTTCTGCGTTAACTTTATCCGTCATTACTTCTGCAAGCGGATCGTATTTATTTACGTGATCGCCAACATTTACAAGCCATTTACTAATTGTACCTTCCGTTACACTTTCCCCAAGCTGAGGCATTGTAATATTTTCTACAGCCATGTATAGTCCCCCCGATTAAAATTCCGCAAGTTCACGCATTGCTTTTTCAACTTTATCTGGATTTACCATAAAGAATTTTTCCATTGTTGGTGCATATGGCATTGCTGGAACGTCTGGCCCTGCAAGACGCGCAACTGGTGCATCAAGGTCAAATAAGCAGTTTTCTGCAATAATTGCTGCTACTTCACTCATGATGCTGCCTTCTTTATTGTCTTCTGTTACAAGAAGAACTTTACCTGTTTTTGAAGCAGCTTCAATAATCGCTTCTTTATCTAATGGATATACAGTACGTAAATCAAGAATGTGAGCCGAAATGCCATCTTGTGCTAATTTCTCAGCCGCTTGAAGAGCAAAGTGAACACATAATCCGTACGTGATAACAGTAATATCATCACCTTCACGTTTTACGTCTGCTTTTCCGATTGGTAATACATAATCATCTTCTGGCACTTCGCCTTTGATTAAGCGGTATGCACGTTTATGTTCAAAGAACAATACCGGATCTTCGTCACGAATTGCTGCTTTTAGTAAACCCTTCGCATCATATGGTGTAGAAGGAATGACAATTTTTAAACCTGGTTGGTTTGCAAACATTGCTTCTACAGACTGCGAATGATACAAAGCACCGTGAACGCCACCACCAAATGGTGCACGAATCGTGATTGGACAAGTCCAGTCATTATTTGAACGGTAACGAATTTTTGCTGCTTCAGAAACAATTTGGTTTACTGCTGGCATAATGAAATCAGCAAACTGTATTTCAGCAATTGGGCGCATACCGTACATTGCTGCACCGATTGCTACCCCAGCAATTGCAGATTCTGCAAGCGGTGTATCAAGCGCACGCTCTTCACCAAACTGATCATATAAGCCGTGCGTTGCTTTAAATACGCCACCTTTTTTACCAACATCTTCTCCTAATACAAATACTTTCTCATCGCGTTCCATTTCCTCGCGCATTGCTAATGTAATTGCGTCAATATAAGACATTACAGCCATGAAACGTTCCCCCCTATTCTGCGTATACGTGCTTCAATGCATCTTCAGGTGCTGCATACGGAGCATTTTCTGCATATTCTGTTGCTTCGTTTACGATATGCATGATGTCATCTAACATTTGTTTTTCAAACTCCTCTGTTAACACGCCAACTTCTTTTAAGTAAGCAGCAAATGTAAAGATTGAATCTTGTTTCTTTGCTTCTTCTACTTCTTCTTTATCACGGTATACACGATCATCATCATCACTAGAGTGAGCCGTTAAACGGTATGATACCGCTTCAATTAACGTCGGGCCTTCTCCGCGACGTCCGCGATCCGCTGCTTCTTTTACAGCTTTATATACTTCAAGTGGATCATTGCCATCCACTGTGTATCCTGGCATACCGTAACCAATCGCACGGTCTGATACGTTTTTACATGCTAATTGTTTTTCAACTGGGATAGAAATTGCATACTTATTATTTTCACACATGAAGATAACAGGTAATTTATGCACACCAGCAAAGTTAGCACCTTCGTGGAAGTCACCTTGGTTAGAAGAACCTTCACCAAAGGTAACAAACGTTACTAAATCTTTCTTTTCCATCTTCCCTGCTAATGCAATCCCTACTGCATGAGGTACTTGCGTTGTAACCGGTGATGAACCAGTCACAATACGGTTTTTCTTTTGACCGAAGTGGCCAGGCATTTGACGACCACCAGAGTTTGGATCTCCTGCTTTTGCAAAGCCAGACAACATAAGCTCTTTTGCCGTCATACCAAACGCTAGTACAACACCCATATCACGGTAATATGGCAATGCATAATCTTTTTCACGATCCAGTGCAAATGCTGCGCCTACTTGCGCTGCTTCTTGCCCTTGACACGAAATTACGAATGGAATTTTCCCTGCACGATTTAATAACCACATACGTTCGTCAATTTTACGTGCAAGCAACATCGTACGATACATTTCTAATACTTGCCCATCGCTTAAGCCAAGCTCTTCATGGCGCTTTTCTTTTACTTCTGCCATTTTAACACCCTCCTAAATCCACATTTTATGCATGTATTGCTTTTCCATCTACTGCTAATGCAGCTTCACCAATTGCTTCTGATAATGATGGATGCGGATGAATTGTATGTGCAACTTCCCAAGGTGTTGCATCAAGTACTCTTGCAAGACCTGCTTCAGAAATCATGTCCGTTACATGTGGACCGATCATATGAACACCAAGAATGTCATTTGTTTCTTCATCAACAACAAGTTTGACAAATCCATCTGATTCTCCATATACAAGTGCTTTCCCGATTGCCCGGAATGAGAATTTACCTATTTTTAATTGATACCCTTTGTCTTTAGCTTCTTGTTCTGTCAAACCGACAGAAGCAACTTCTGGACTACTGTATACACATTTCGATACCATAGAATAATCAATTGGCGTTACTTCTTTACCAGCAATATGTTCTACAGCAACAATGCCTTCATGAGAAGCAACGTGCGCAAGCTGTAAGCCACCAATTACATCGCCAATAGCATAAATATGTGATTCTTTCGTTTGATAAAATTCATTTGTTTGAATGTATCCTTTTTCCACAACGATATCTGTATTTTCTAAGCCAATATTTTGTGTGTTTGCTTGTCTTCCTACAGATACAAGCATTTTTTCAGCCGAAAATTCTTTATTTTCACCATTCAATTCTGCTTGGATTCGTACACCATTATCTTTTACCAACGTTTCTGGCAATACTTTTGCACTAGTAACAACTTTAATTCCTTTTTTCTTCAGAAGACGTTGCATCTCTTTTGAAACATCTTGGTCTTCAAGTGGCAGAACATGTTTTGCATATTCTAATACGGTGACTTCTACACCGAAATCAGCAAGCATAGATGCCCATTCGATACCAATTACGCCACCACCAACAATAATGATAGAATCAGGAAGCGCTTCCATTTTTAGGGCATGATCAGATGACATTACATATTCACCATCAAGTTCTAAACCTGGTAAAGAATTTGGGCGTGATCCCGTTGCAACGAGAACATTTTTCGGAATCAACATTTCATTCTCTTCTCCGCTCGCTAATTCAACAGAAATTGTTCCCGGCATTGGAGAGAAAATAGAAGGTCCAAGGATTCGGCCAATACCTTCAAACACATCAATTTTACCTTGCTTCATTAAATGTTGAACACCTTTATGAAGCTGCGTTACAATTTTTTCTTTACGCTCTTGCACTTTCGCAAAGTTCAATTCTACATTGCTCGTTACAACGCCAAACTCTTCCCCTTTTTTTGCAGTCGCAAAAACTTCGGCACTGCGCAGTAACGCTTTACTAGGAATACACCCCTTGTGTAGACAAGTACCACCTAGATTATCTTTTTCAACAAGTGCTGTTTTCAGTCCTAGTTGTGATGCACGAATAGCAGCAACATATCCACCAGTACCGCCGCCAACGATGACTAAATCATATTCTTTTGCCATATTCTCAACCCCTAGCTACCGTTTCTTTTTCTCGTACAACATACTCTTTTGGAGCTTCTTCTTCACGTAAAACACGAAGTGCGCCCTCTGCTAATGCTTGTAGTTCGTCTTCTCCAGGATGTACAATTACATCTGCAATCCAATGAACACGGTCTTTTATTTCATCAACAAGAATCTTACTATATGCGAGTCCTCCCGTTAAAACGATCGCATCTACTTTTCCATGAAGAACGCTACTAGCCCCGCCAATTTCTTTTGCAACTTGGTATGCCATTGCCTTGTAAATCAGCGTCGCTTCCGGATCACCTTGCTCAACCATATTCTCGACTTTAATTGCATCGTTTGTACCGATTAAACTAACCAATCCACCTTGTCCAACAATCTTTTTCATCATTTCATCACGATAATACTCGCCAGAGAAACACATTTCCACTAATTGCCCAACTGGCACTGTACCCGCACGTTCTGGACTAAATGGACCTTCTCCGTTTAAACCATTATTTACATCGATTACTTTTCCATTTTTATGAGCACCCACTGTTATACCGCCGCCCATATGAGCAATTAACAGGTTCAAATCTTCATACTTACGGTCTAGCTCTTCCGCAACTTTACGCGCGACTGCTTTTTGATTTAGTGCATGAAAAATACTTTTCCGCTCCATACCAGCAATCCCGCTAATGCGAGCAATCGGGTTCATTTCATCAACAACTACCGGATCGACAATAAATGCTGGAATGTTTAATCCAGAAGCAATTTCATACGCTAAAATACCCCCAAGGTTTGAAGCATGATGCCCACTATACCCATTCTTTAAATCTTCTAACATTGCTGTATTTACAGTATACGTACCGCCTTCGATCGGACGAAGTAATCCCCCGCGACCACAAACAGCATTCAATTTCGAAATGTTAATGCCATGAGAATGCAGAACTTCTAAAATTGTTTCTTTTCGAAATTCATATTGATCAATAATACGTTTATATTTTCCAATTTTCTCTACATCATGACGAATTGTTTCTTCTAAAACGGGTCTCTCATTATCAAAAACACCTATTTTTGTGGATGTACTACCCGGATTAATAACAAGGATTCGATTTAAGGACAATGTTGATACCTCCACCTTTGAATTCAAAAGACAGTGGAAACCTCACGAGAGGTAACCACAGCTTTTGTATAAATTGTACAGATAAGATTAGCGACGGCTAATAATATCGTGACCATTGCGTAAGTATGTGCTACGTGTATTTTTTAAGCTTGCAATACGTTCTTCAGCTAGACGATCTGCTGCCACATAAGTTGGCACACCATCACGTTTAGAAATTTCAATTACTTTTGCAATTGTATCGTAAATAGATTCAACGCGTTTAAGTGCACGCTCTCTATTGTATCCATATAATTCATCCGCTACATTAATTACACCACCTGCATTAATTACATAGTCTGGTGCGTATACGATTCCCATTTCATGAACTGTATCGCCGTGATGATTTTCTTTTAATTGGTTATTTGCAGAACCTGCAATTACTTTTGCTTTTAATTGTGGAATTGTTTCGTCATTTACTGTTGCACCTAATGCACATGGTGCGTAGATGTCACATTCTACACCGTAAATTTCATTTGGTTCAACAGAAGTCGCACCGAACTCTTCTACTGCACGTTGTACCGCTTCTTTATTAATATCTGTAACAATTAATTGTGCACCTTCAGCATGTAAATGTTTGCATAGGTGGTACGCTACGTTACCTACACCTTGAACAGCAATTACTTTACCTTCTAAACTATCTGTACCAAATGCTTCTTTTGCAGCTGCTTTCATACCGCGATAAACACCATATGCAGTTACTGGAGATGGGTTACCAGAAGAACCGAATGAAGGCGAAATACCTGTTACAAAATCAGTTTCTTCATGAATAATGTCCATATCATCAACTGTTGTACCAACATCTTCTGCAGTAATGTAACGTCCATTTAAACCTTGAATGTAACGTCCTAATGCACGGAACATTGCTTCACTTTTATCTTTACGTGGATCACCGATAATAACTGTTTTTGCACCACCTAGATTTAAACCAGCTGCTGCATTTTTATATGTCATCCCTTTTGCAAGACGCAATGCATCTTCAATCGCCGCTTCTTCAGAATCATATGTCCACATTCTTGTTCCACCAAGAGCTGGTCCAAGCGTTGTGTCATGAATTGCAATGATTGCTTTTAAGCCAGACTCTTTATCTTGACAAAATACTACTTGCTCGTAATCATATTTTTCTAAGTATTCGAAGATTTCTAATGTCATTGTCATTTCCCCCTAATTGTTTTACCCTTTTTGGTTTATTTAGAAGCAGTCGCAACTGCCAATGCTAATGAGTATACTTTTGTTTCCGCTGAATCAGCACGTGATGTTAAAACAATCGGTGCCTTCGCGCCTGCAATCATCGCTCCTACTTTTGCATTTGCAAAATAGACGAGTGATTTATATAGCACGTTTCCAGCTTCAATCGTTGGGACGAGTAAAATGTCTGCCTTACCTGCTACATCACTTACTATGCCTTTATGCTCTGCTGCAATTTGTGATACAGCATTATCTAAAGCAAGTGGTCCATCAACAACACAATCTTTAATCTGGCCACGGCGATTCATTTGTGTTAACATCGCCGCATCAATTGTTGCCTGCATTGCTGGATTAATAACTTCTACCGCTGCAATCGGAGCCACTTTCGGCAATTCAATTCCGATTGCCCGGGCAACTTCCACAGTATTTTGTATAATAGCAGCTTTTTGTTGTACATCAGGTGCAATGTTCATGGCTGCATCTGTAACAAAAATAAAGCGATCGTAATTCGGAACTTCAAACGCCGCAACATGTGATAGCACACTGCCCTTACGAAGTCCCCACTCTTTATTTAATACTGCCTTTAAAATACTTGCTGTCGGGATGTTCCCCTTCATAAGTACATCTGCTTCGCCACTTCTTACAGCTTTTACAGAGAGTTCCGCAGCTTCAGCATTTGATGAAGCTGAAATCACTTCAATATGTTCTGAAGGCTGTAATCCATGGTCTTGTAACATACTTATAATTGTTTCTTGATTCCCATATAGACGAAATTGAGCTAACTGTAATTGTATTGCCTTAGCTACTGCTTCAATCACTTCATGATCTTCAGCTACTGCTACAGCAACCGTTTTTTTTGGCTGCTCAGCTGTTTGATCGATTAGGTTTCGTAACTTCATATTTTGTAATCAACCCTTTCCATCGTCCCTCGTCTATTTAATAAGCAAATACCGTGCCAACTTTTTATATTGGTCATACCAATTATGAAAACGCATACAAAACACAGTGAAATCAATACTTTGAAAATTTATACAATATTCTGTCTTTAATTGTCGTTTTATTTGAACCATGCAATAAATTGCACGGTACGCAATTTATTGCATGCTATTTTTTGCACGGTCATATTTTTCTAGCTTATAATATAAGTTTCGAACGGAAATTCCTAAAGCTTGTGCTGTTTTCGTTTTATTCCCATTGAATTTCTCTAAATATTCACAAATTATACTCCCCTCAAATTCAGCCACTAAATCATCCAGAGGTTTTTCCTCTAACATCGGAAGGAGGTTACTTCCTTTCAAATCTACTTGATCTTCTTTGTGCAATGACGGCAAATGATGTACATCAATATACATTTCGTTATAATTCATAAAAATAATAGCTCGCCCTAAAATATTCTCCAGTTCACGTACATTTCCCGGCCAATCATACGATTGTAAATATTGAATTGCTGATTCTGTTAACCCTTCTACATTACGGCCGTAGTCTTGGTTAATTTTTTGAATCAATCTTTCCGAGATAATAGGAATATCTTCTTTCCGCTGCCGAAGAGACGGGATTTGAATTGGAATTTTATTCAAACGATAATATAGATCTTCTCGAAATCCACCTTCTATAATCGCTTTTTCCAAATTCACATGCGTTGCGGCAATGACCCGAACATTAACGGGAATTGCCTTCGTTCCTCCAACTTTTACAATTTCCTTTTCTTGCAACACACGCAATAGCTTCGCCTGTGTACTTGCAGACAATTCACCAATTTCATCTAAAAATATACTACCGTTATTTGCTTCTTCAAAAAAGCCTCGTTTACCGCCTCGTCTCGCACCGGAAAATGCCCCTTCTTCATAACCAAACAATTCACTTTCTAATAAAGATTCCGAAATAGCCGCACAGTTCACGCGAACAAATTTATTATATTTCCGATTGCTCCCATTATGAATCGCATGTGCAAATAACTCTTTTCCAGTTCCTGACTCTCCGCGCAGCAGCACAGTTGCCGGTGTATTTGCCCCGAGCTTCGCTTGTTCAATTGCAGCCATCGTCTCATCGGATGTTCCAACAATATCATCAAATGCATATTTCGCTTCTAAAGTCCGAATAATTTGTCTCGCTCGATTTAATTCGTGTGTTAACTTTTGAATTTCGGATACATCGCGAATCACACCGACGCTCCCCTTCAATATCCCATCAACAATGACCGGTGCAACATTCACAATTACATCGCGCTTTTTCTGTCCGATTTTCATATGTATACCTCGCACCGCTCTTCGCGTCCGAAGCACTTTCATATGCATACTCTCGCCCTCTACAATATCAGTAGTTGCCGGTTCCCCGATAATATCTTCCTCAGAAAGACCTGTTAACTTCGTATAAGCAGGGTTTATGACGAGCCCTCTTCCTTGTTCATCCACAACTGAAATTGCTTCCTCAGACGAATGAATAATCGCTTCTAACAATGTTTGAATTTCTTTTAAATCAGTAACTTCTTCTGCTAAATCAACAATTTCTGTAATATCTTTAAAAATAGCAAATGCCCCTTGTACTTCTCCATCTTCTTTTAAAATTGGAATGCGTGTTGAAATGATTTTCTTTCCATTATCTAGCGTTAACTCGTGATTCACTTCTGTTTTTTTCGTTCGCATAATACGAAGTAATTTACTTGTTGGAATCACTTCTAAAATATATTTCCCTATCACTTCTTCATTTTTATAACCTGTCATTCGTTCTGCACTCTTATTAAACAATCGCACATGCCCTTCTTGATCAATAACAATCATCCCGTCATGTGTAGAATTTAAAATCAAATTTCCTTGCTGCGTTTGTTCTTTCAGCTTTTCAATTAACTTTTCTTTCTCATGGGCCAACTTCGTAACAATTTTCGCGACATTTCCTGGTATAAGAAGCATATGCTCTTGTTTCTTCGCTAACAGAACCTTATATAAATGATAATCTCCACTCATATCAAAAATCACATCAATATCTTCTGTAAGAAACGCTCCCCAATCGCTCCCAATTGCAATATTCTGCTGTTTGGCAAGCTGCAGTCCCCTCGCATCTGGATTTATATCAACAATTCCAACAACCTCAAATATATTTGAATTTTGCAGCAGGTCAAGAATCGTGCTGCCCCCTTCACCCGCTCCAATAATTAATACTTTTTGTTTCATACGATCCTTCCCCTCGAAGTATCTCTGCAAAATTTTTCACACCTTTATCTTACTCGTTCAGCAATCACTTGACAAATCCCCTTTACATATAACATCATTTGATATATACGAAATTATCTGAAAAGGAGCGTTTTCTATGCAGCGTTACCTCGCTCTTCTATTAGCACTCATTCCAATTTTACTAGCAGTGCTAGGTATTAAATTGATGAGGGATACTGTATTTGGCATTCTTTTATCTCCAATTCCTGTATTATGGTTACAATTTTTAATTGGCGTTTTCTCCTTCGGAATTGGTTTCTTCATCTTTGGTGGTTTTGTTTTACATCGTGATCGAAAACGCAATAAAGTACAAGCGCGTTTTCGTAGGTAATACAAAACGTCAAAATAAAAAAATGAGACCTATCAAATTAGCAGGTCTCATTTTTTTATTTGTAATAACGCTCTCGCTGTTTCTGGATAATCCGTGATAATCGCTGAAATATTCATATCAAAATATTTACGCATAACTGTTTCATCATTAATTGTATACGGCCTAACATCCACACCACTATCCATTGTCAGTTTTGCAATCCCATCAGGAAGATAACGATAATTAGGATGAATACCACTAGCCCCCATTTTTTGTGCATATGCCCATGGGCTATGTAAACCTTCCCGATATAAAATCGCTGTTTGGATATCGGGAGCCATCATATGACATTTTTTCATACTGTAATGATTAAAAGAAGAGAAAATCGTCCGCTCCTCTAATCCATACTTTCGTACAAGTGTAATGACTTCTTCTTCTAAACCACGATATGGTATTTTATTATTTTTTAATTCAATATTCAGTAACAATTGATTTGATCCGAGCCACTCTAGCACTTCCTCTAATAAAGGAATGTGGCAAAAACCTACCTTCTCAAAAAACGTATAACTTGCATCTAACTTCCGTAAATCTTCATATAAATAATTTCGAACAGCACCTTTTCCATTCGTTGTACGATTGACCGTTTCATCATGGATAACAACAACTTTCCCATCCTTCGTAAATTGTACGTCTAATTCAATACCATCTGCTCGAAACGATTCCGCTGCTTCAAATGAAATCATCGTATTCTCTGGATACGTTCCCGCAGCCCCGCGGTGTGCAAATATAAGAGTCATCCTCTCTCCCCCAATCTTATGCTATACTATACGAAAAAGGAGGTACTTCTATGAAACCATTACAAATTTCTCCAGATACGGCAGTTCGATTATCAAAAGCTCTTGGTGTTCCTCTTGAGCAACTTATGCATATGCCTCAACATATTTTAATTCAAAAATTAGTTGAGTTAGAAAAACAATCGAAAGACGAAGAATAATATAGTCCTGTTCTACAGGGCTTTTTATTATGACACACTGTATTTTTCCTCATTTTATTATATCACGCGAGAATTCTTCAATAAAATATGCAAAATTACTCAAATACAACGACTTCTTTACTCATCACGTACATTTTATATCGAGATAAAACCCATTTAATAAAGTGAAACTTTAATCAGTGGGGGTTTTCTTCATTCCCCGCCTAACTTCTTTGCTTCCTATCGAACTTTGAGGTGGAGGTATTACTGCCCGTTAATGCGGGATAAACATAGTACATAAAAAAATCAAAAAATAAACCACGAAAAACTCGTAGCTCACTTCTATGGCTCAATTATAATCGATTTTCTGTATTCCATTGCTTATCTTGGAGTTTCATAGCTTCATCACCGAAGAAATGTAAGATATATTCTTGTTCCTCGGTTTTGTTTTTCTTAGCTATCTCATCACCAGCATACTTGCCATTAGAAAGAAAACTTAGAATTAAAATACTGATTTGAATTGGATTTTCTCAACAAACAATATAGATAAATATGGTAAAATAGATTTGAGTCGATATTATTAAAATTAAAGTGGTTTCAAGTCAGAGAAAGGCACTCATTTGAGTGTCTTTTCTTTATTCTTTAAAGGACCTGCTCATTTGTCATCACTAAACATAAGCTATAATGTGAATCCGTTAAACAGTCAATCACCTATTAGTTTTATCTCCTTAACAAAAGGAGGAAGAAACATGGGATCTGGATTTGGTGGCGGATTCGCTTTACTGATCGTGCTGTTCATCCTGTTAATCATTATTGGATGTAGTTGTTGGGGCGGCGGTGGCGGATTCGGATACTAACAAAGAAAAAGCACTCATTTGGGTGCTTTTTCTTTGTCGAAATCCACTCTATTAATTTATAAAGGAGACAATATTTGCTTATGAAATATACATATAGAATTTATGAAGGTCCCTTGAATACCTTAATGATTGAACTACCAGAAAAAATTTCTTTAGTTGCAGATTTATTAGAAGATGATATTCATAGCAATCATGGTATACAGTATTTAGATAAAGTATTAAATAGAGAATTAGATTTTCTTGAGATAAGCGGAAATAGTTGTAACTTAGAAATAAAAGCAGATTACACAAAAATTATACACCGTTATTATGAAGATGAAGAAAATACTTGTGAAATTGAAACTATTGAATTAAAAAACTTGATGTTAGTATGGTTAGCAGAGTATGAAAATTACTTGCGAAACCATGACTCTAACTAGAGTAAGGTATTTATTAAAGCCAATTCCTGACAAGGAGTCGGCTTTTCTTTATTATTTCATGTAAACATACACATCACTAGCTGAAATCTAATACATATTTCTTTTGGAGTTTACTAAGTTTCCCCATTATCTTGCATTTTAAAGCCGGTTTCCCTAGAAATTTATCAGCGAAATTGAGTACGTATATCCGAAGTAATACAAATACATTCAAAACGATTTACAACTCATAAAACGTAGAGTATTATCTCGTAATTTAGACCCAAAGTTATTTTTGATACGCGAATTTTTCAGGCGCCTGGGATAGCAAAAGACCGATCAGCATATATCACTGTGTACAATCCTATGGACTTTTTCAATAGGTTTATTGTAAATCAATGGTATAATTTCTTTAAACGCCCTTTAACCCAAATACCGAATAGTTTTCATAGCTGGTTCAAGAAAATAGAAAAAGATTTTATGAATATGGAATGGTATCAAGTTTATGATTTTATCGAATTTACGACTCAAAATTTTAAATCGGATCTCATAGCTAATGCATTTAAAACAGAATGTAATAGAATCTTAGAACGCGAATTATCCACGTATAGATTTGCCGATAAAACTCTTGTTAGAATTAATTCTCAACAAGAAATTGAATCTATTGAAAATGCCATTAACTTTAAAAGTAGCAAAACCTTCGTAAACAGACACATAGAACAAGCGTTACACTTAATGGCGGATCGAAGCAATCCAGATTATATAAATTCAATTAAAGAATCTATCAGTGCTGTTGGAACGCCGGTCTTCACCTACAACGAACTTTTTACAAGCAACGCTTGTCCTACTTGCCGAAAGACTTAGGGAAGGAATCGTACTACTGACGTTATCCTTAATTACTCGTAACCTAATTACGTCTTTCTTTGTTCATCGCTACCCGTACCTTAGTACGCCAAGCAACCGTCCGGACCTTTTATGGCAGTCCTCACCTAGACTAGACACAAGCTCAACAGGGAACGCGTATAACGTGTCTACGCCTTACTTTCCGACATTGGATAGGCTCACCTGTTCAAGTTTTTAGTGTGGTGTTAGGTCGTTCCCACGTTCGGAAAAACCGTACACCAACGTCTCTTATCGCTTAAAAAAGACAGCACTTAAGAAGCCGTCCATTCCATATTTAATTCTTTCGTATAGAATTATTTCACTGTACCAAATATTTGAATTTACTGAGTAAAGTGAATGAATACGATTAGTTATATAATTGAAAATAAAATTGTTAAACAAATGTTGAGAAATATTGAAATTCAATTTCTATTACATTTTATTCTTGCTATCATTGTTTATAAGAATATTCAAAAAAGGAGAGGGGATTTCATGAACGTTCAAATGAAGGGGAATGAACAGGTTACAAAGTTGCTAAATGACTGGTATCAGGCGATGTTACAGCAACAGGAATTAAAAGCAACTAACTTAAAAACAGAAATTGAAGAGAAGATTACTAATATAAAAGAAGATAAAAATTTATTATTATATTACTCCTTACTAGATTTCAGATATAAAGTATTAACAGATGGACTTAACATCACAAAAGATAGCTTCGATAAAATTAATTCCTTCAAAATACCTAATAACAGCTTTCTTTCTTATTATTACCACTTCTTCAAAGCAGTTCACAGCACAATTCTTGCAGACTACAATGAAGCGAGAGAACATTTTGAAAAAGCAGAAAAGCTATTAATGTATGTTGTATCCAACGAATTAGAGGAAGCGGAGTTTAATTATCGTTTGGCTTCGTTCTATTATCAAGTTTACAAACCACTTTTAGCAATTGACTACGTACGAATGGCAAAAGATATATTTTCTAAACATGTGGGCTACGAAATCAATGTAGCTTTATGTGATAACATTTTTGCGTTATCTTGTATAGATTTAAGACAATTTGAACAAGCCGAAGAAAGCTTTAACACTGCTATAGATAGCCTAAACAAGAAAAATGAAAAAACATTACTACTACGTGTTAGAAATAACATCGGATTAATGTATGCGAATCAGAATCTTTCATCTTTAGCAATTCGTCACTTATCAGAAGTTACGGAAAATATGCCAAACCATTTTAAAGCTTTATATTTACAAGCTGATGAAAATATAAAATTAGGCGAAACAGAAATTGCATCTCAATTAATCAAAAAAGGTTTAACCATCTGTAACGAGTTAGAAAACAAAGAGTATCAATATCGCTTTAAGATTTTAGAAAAATTAAACAAGTCCTCTAATACTCTAGAATTAGAAACTGCTGTATTAGCAGGAGTTTCATACTTTAAAAAAGAAGAATTATGGGATTGTATTGAAGAATATGCAGAACGACTAGCAAATAAATTTTATGCTGAGGAAAACCATGTAAAAGCAAGCAAATATTTCTACATGAGTAATGAAGCGAGAAAAAAATTATTAGCTAAAGGGGCGTTAAAGTAATGAAAAAGATTGGATTAACCATAACAGGATTAGCGTTAGCTGGAATTATGGCTTTTGGAGTTAACAACAACCTAGAATTTTCGACATTAAACAAAGGTGACACTCCAGCACCTCAAAGACCAGATTTAGCGTACAACGTAGGTGATACGCCTGCACCTACTTACTCAGAAGGACACACAGGGGGTATAAGTAAACTAGAAGAACATGGTGATTATGGTGGTGCACCTGCAAACGCTGATGGTAACACTGGTTCACCTGCTTATGACCATGGAAGACCACCTGCACCTACGAATACACACAGCGAAGCAATTTAATTAACGAGAAAAAGAACGCTAACCCTCACACTAGGCGTTCTTTTTTGTTGTAAAAATAAAAGCCACGAATTAAATCACAGCTTCTTGCAATACTTCTTGGGCATCTTTCATAATATCAGAAACGTCCACGCCACTACTCACACATATCCCCACCATTGCAGGAATAATGATTTTAAATTCTTCAGGATGGATAACACTTATGTATGAAGCCCTAGGATTACTTTTTCTTGCATTAGTCCTTCGAGACTTCAGATTAATCCCTTTCTCCAACTTGTTTACAAGATGACGGCGAAGGTCTGGTATTATCCCCTCATAGTAGACAGTTGAAAGAAAGTTACTGTACTGTTTATTATGGAGGGGATTTTTTTATGGGGAAAATTAGAAGAACTTTTTCGATTGATTTTAAAATGAAAGCTATTGAAATGTACTTACATAGAGGAATGGGTAGTAAATTAATTGGAAGGGAATTAGGAGTTACATATTCAGTTATAGACAGATGGATTAAAAACTACAATAGTGAGGGTATTCTTGGCCTACAAGAAAAACGAGGGAGATCTAGACAAACAAATGCAAGTTCAATAAAAACAAGTCATGATGATAGAATAGAACGATTAGAAGTAGAAAATGCATACTTAAAAAAGCTCTTAGCTGCGAAAAAGGAGATGAGGTCAAAAGAGACAAATCAATAGAATACGAGATCATTCATACATTAAAGCATAGCTTTCCAATTGTGTTTCTTTGTGAAATTGCGGGGGTCTCAAGAAGTGGATATTACAAATGGGAAAAAAGAAGAACTAATCCCTCTGAAAAGATGAAGGAAGACCAATTTATTATGTCCAAAATAGTGGAATGCGAACTAGATCCAGATATAAATGGTAGTTTTGGTTATCCAAGAGTTTGTACATGGCTCAAAAAGTATTGTGGTTTACAGATAAATCATAAAAGAGTGTACCGTTTAATGAAGAAAATGGGGATACAAGCTAAGATTCGAAAGAAAAAGTGGAGGCATTTTGGCTTAAAAGAACAATGTGTCGTATCAAAAAATCGTTTAAACAGGGAATTTTCAGCCAGCAAGCCAAATGAAAAATGGGTTACAGATATAACCTATCTCACTTTTAACGGTAAGCGTATGTATCTTTCAGTGATAATGGATCTTTATAATAACGAAATTGTAGCCTACCAAGTAAGCGAAAGCAACAATTTAAAATTAGTTATAGACACAGTGAATAAGGCCTTAAGAAAAAGAAATGTCCACGGAACAGTATTACATAGCGATCAAGGGTATCAATACACGTCCAAAAAATACAACCTATTACTTAAAAAATACAAAATGAATGTAAGTATGTCTAGGAAGGGCAATTGTTATGATAATGCATGTGTAGAGAGTTTTTTTAGTCATTTTAAGACAGAATGTTTTTACAGAAATGAGTTTCATGAAAAAGAGCAAGTTTTCAAAGCCATTAGAAGATATATGAGGTATTACAATAACAAACGATTCCAAAAAAAATTAAACAACCTTAGTCCTGCTGAATTTGGAACTAAGGCTGCTTAATGAAAAGGCATCTAATCTTTTACTGTCTACTTGACAGGG
The DNA here is from genome assembly GCF_030348195.1 of Bacillus sp. DX4.1. Lineage (NCBI taxonomy): Bacteria > Bacillati > Bacillota > Bacilli > Caryophanales > Bacillaceae > Bacillus > Bacillus sp. DX4.1. The sequence continues at coordinate 3,727,537 of NZ_JAUCFT010000008.1, forward strand.
GTAAGACCAGTCTATCCACCCTCTATTTGCACTAATAGTACCGTGAACAACTATGGAATAGTGACGAACCAGTTTAAGAAGAAGCCTTCCAGGGGCTTTATATTGTACTTCCTCTTTAGCTAACGTTTTAATAACCACCTTTTGTTCTTGTATTTTGGTTTCCACTTCAGCAGTATGGCGATTTTTAAATGCCATTAGACCTGTTGTGGCTTGTGTCAATCCATTTATATCCCCCGTCATAAGGGCTTTTCCTACGGCAATTTGTAACGCTTGTTCCTCGTTAATATCCGCGACTTTAACTTCCGTTGTCGTTTTCTCTTCAATGTTTAAAAGTTGTGTACGGACTTCCTTTGCGATGTCGCTGCCTCTTAACAGCATTCCAACGCGTAAGATCGCATGTATTGTTCGACATTTTACCAAAGCCATTATCCGTTTCAATTAAAAAGTGACCACGTTTATTAACGATGTTAGTGCGTCCGTTTTTCGGACTGCCTAAGTTACCCTTAATTTCCTTCCCTGTCTGACTGATATATTCGTCCGAAACTAATTCATCCTTATTTTCCAATATGACAGTAGGTAAAGTAGACACTGGAACTTCATAAAAATCAGCAACTTGTTGTGTCGTTGCCATTTCTAAATTTGGTAATAGTAATAATCCTTTTACTCTTTCCAATATGTCCACTCGGTTCATGTAAGATTCACGAACGTTAGCGTCAATAATAAAAGTTTCTTCGTTCTTAATTAAATTTGTCATTATAAAATACCTCCGAATAGATGTTTTTTGTTTTACATCCTCTATTCGTACGAGTGCTATCATTTTGTGACACATAATTTGTGATTAATAAAAAAATGTATGGTTAACCTACTTAATTAATCTCATACCTATCAAGAAAATCTGATAACGCCAATGAAAGAATATCACTTTCATTTAGCTTCAATTTGTTTGCAAAGGTATCTAGTCGGTGTCCTACAGACTTCTTTATCAATATGTTGGTGCAATACATACCCTCATCAGGCATGCTTGTAATTCTGTTGTATAGTTCGTCTCTACATTTGTCAGTCTTCTGGTCACTCATCTGTTTGTTAGCAAGATTTTTCAGCGTCAAAAGCTGTTCTACTGAAAATATAACTTTATCTTTTGGTGGAACGAATTCAAATATAGATGAAGCAAAATACTTAGAGATAATCCCTTTAAATACCCATTCTCCGCTTAATACATTATAAATGAACTCCAATTCTTACAACGCATCTCTTAACCGATTCTTACAAACGTTTATTTCCTTTGCTAAGTTTACCAATGTGGTCCCACTATTCAGCCGTTCTATTATTTCTTGTACCCTCAAAAGTATTACACTCCTTCATACAATGTTAGCAAAACGAGAAAGTCGTCTACCAAAAAGGTCTTCGGCATGTCTCGTTAAATTTTCTTTTGGTTCAGCTTTATAACGTAGAATACGACTTAAAAAGGAGAAAATAATGATTCATTCTCGACAAGATTCCTTTATTCGTTATACACGATGAAGCAATGACATACCCGAAGACATGGATTGGGCAATTTCGAAGATGTTGATTCCCAAAACCGAGTAATTTTTTGTTATAAAATTTTGTTTAACGTTTACTGATCGCGGGTTCTCGTTCCTGCCCGAAATTTGCTTTGTGTATTTTCAGAACCCTTTACCCCGCAAACTAAGGGCGGCGTCCCCCGCCGTGAATGTAATTTCAGAATGTTTAAATTTTTATATACATAATTTATTTAATGTCTCATTACTATGTTGATAATGTACAACAATCGAAGGATGAACGAAGAAATAATAAATATTTTTTATAATTTAAAACAAAATATATTAAAAGGTTTTGATACAAAGTTATGAGACAAACGAATCATTATTAAATCAATACTAAACTATTGTAAGTATCTAACTAGAATAGTTGTATCATAAACGATGGAGTTATGATACATCATAATACTATTAGATAACAATGATTATAATGTAGGGGGGCAGGACATACCATCGCTTAACCATACATCGTAAGCCCAACGCTTTGCGGTATTTAGGCATTAACAGGTTGTTATAGACTACGTCTGTAGTAGTTCAGTAGCCGCACTGACACACGTTACTAACCTACCGTAACAATCCCCACCGTTTATACTAGCGGGCTTAGAAATAAGGTACGGGGTGTCAAATACATAGCTCCGCCTTTGAAAAATAGCCCGTGACATTATGTCACTCACTAAGAAATAGTATGCAAAGTGAATGACCCCTCCTTAACACTCTTACGAGTTGTTTGAAGAAGGGGCTTCCTGTTTCATAGAGCGTTGCTGCTTGGAGGTTACCCAAGCAGTCTTACATACTCTCCACAGGCGTCGTTTATACTGTTTGGACACAACCTTGCCCTACAGTTTCAGTCGTTCTCACAAGTAATTGCTCTAACCCTTTTCGCAAAATATTTAGACTCGCATTATGATCCCTGTCTAATACCGTTCCACACTTTGCACAAATATGTGTCCGAATAGAAAGCGATTTTTTCACACGATTTCCACAACCAGAACAATCTTGCGATGTGTATGCTGGGTCTACTTTCACAAGTAGACTTCCAAATTTCTTACACTTATACAGAAGCATACCGCGAAAAGCACCCCACCCCGCATCAGAAATTGACTTCGCTACCTTTCGATTCCGAACCATGTTTCGGATATCGAGATTTTCCATACAAATCACCGAATATTTTTGGGCAAGATGATAACTTAATTTGTGTAAACAATCTTTTCTTTGGTTTGCTACCTTTTCGTGAAGGTGTCGAATCCGTTCTACTTGTTTGTTATAGTTCACAGAGCCTTTCTTTTTCTTCGAAAGATTACGCTGTGCTTTCCTCAGTTGCTTTTCTTTTTGACGAAGAAATCTTGGATTTTCAAATGCCGTTCCATTTGAAAGAACAGCGTATTTGTTTAGTCCAACATCTACACCAATTGTATTTGCCATATCAATAGAGGAAGGTACAACTTGTCTCTCAACACTAAAAATAGCGTACCATCTCTTGGATTGGCGTTTGATAATCAGTTGTTTAATGGTTCCTTCTATCGGACGATGAAGAAGGATATCAATTTCTCCTAGCTTTGTGCTATATAGCTTTCCATTGTCAGAAAAAGACATGGCGAGACGATGCTTTCCATTTGGTTTTAATCCAAATTGTGGGAAAGTGAGACTGTTATATTCTTTATACTTTTTCAATTTTGGATATTTGGAATCCCCACAAAAAAAGCCATCATATGCCTTTTTCAGTCGTAAAAACACTTCTTGTAATGGCTGTGATGGCACTTCTTTTAGAAAAGGATAGGTCCTCTTATCTATTGTTTGTTGCTTTTGCATGTCAGAACGTGTATAGGATTGTTTGTTTTCTTTATATTTTCTCTGTTTGTCTAAAAGAGCAGAATTATAGGTTTGACGACAATATTGGAGCCAACGGTCTAACGTTTCTTTTTGTTCTTTCGTTGGGAAAATTTCGTATTTTTGACTTAGCAACATTGTCATCACCTTCCTCTTTTTTCGTTGTAGTGTTTCAGATGCCTAAACACAAAACAGAATACACGTTCGCATCTATTTCTAGTACTATCATACATGATGTGACATAAAAAGGAAATAGAAATTTCGTGCTATGCACGACCAACATTCATCCCCTCCCTACCATCTGGGCTATGCCCTGCACGTGCTTGAGGAAGGGGACTTCTGTTGGAGTACTGTTAAATTGTCACACTAACTCGCGAAGACATAGTGGGGTCATGATGCACCGTCCTTTAAACGCCCATATTATCCTCATAACGACGCTAAATAATACTGATTAATGTGGAAGGTATAAGTTTACATAAAACAGAAATAATATCGGGGTGCGTAGTAATTATTTAATTAAACAGGAGAGATGTTGTATGACTACTAATAAATCTAATGATTCAGAAAAGAAATTACAGCCTCAAACAAATAACACAATTGATGAAAAAGATGTAATTGAAGGGATTAAAGTTGAAATACCTGCTTATAAAAATATGCAAGCGGGAGATACAATTGAAATTTATTGGGGCGATGAATGGAATATAGAAAAAAAAGAAGAAAAATAAAGAATAAAATACTTTTTAAAATAATCTTGATTCTATAAAAAGAAAAGCAAGCACGAAACTTGCTTTTTCTATAATTTCGTTATTTTTGTTCTGCATACTGTTTTGTGTAATAATCTAATTCTCCGTAATAAGCCGCACGAACATTCTCAACGGTAATGATTGGGTGAAGCCCTTTATAATAGTTTTGTGCTGGGTTGTAATCCACCAAACGACGGCTACGCATATCAATTGGTTTCATGCCTAAACGCGATTCAACGTCAATGAAGTAAAAAATTTTCGACATTCATCTGAAAGTTATTCATACAAAAAAAAAACCTCCTAGCTATTGGAATAAAAATTTCAATCCAATAAATAGGAGGTTTTAAAATTAACCGCCAATTACCTATGTACTTTATTGCTTACATATGTAATTTTTTGGCTATTAAATTTTGTTATGAAATACTCTCAAGCCCTTAATATACCTATCCTCAGCTCGCCTTATGTTCAAGTCTCAACTTATCCGCAACCATGGCGATAAATTCGGAATTCGTAGGTTTCGCTTTTGACATGGATACTGTATAACCAAATAAGGACGAAATGGAGTCAATATTCCCGCGACTCCAAGCTACTTCAATTGCATGGCGGATTGCGCGTTCAACACGGCTTGCTGTTGTATTGTACTTTTTCGCGATATCTGGATATAGGACTTTCGTAATAGATCCAAGTAGTTCGATGTCGTTATATACCATAGAAATTGCCTCTCGCAGATACATGTATCCTTTAATATGAGCTGGCACACCAATTTCGTGAATAATGCTCGTAATACTTGCATCTAAGTTCTTCGGTTTTCCATCTATTGTTGTTGCAGATCGGAAAGATGGCAGTGGGCGTTTAATTGTAGTACTCGTTTTACCGCTTACTTGACGAATATGACTCGTTAAATTCTCCATATCAAATGGCTTTAAGATGAAATAAGAAGCACCTAAATCAACTGCTTTTTTCGTTACATCTTCTTGACCAAACGCCGTTAGCATAATGACATTGGGTTGCTTCAGTCGTTCAATGTTTCGCATTTTTTCTAGTACCGCCAGGCCATCTAAATGTGGCATAATAATATCTAAAACAAGCACATCTGGTTGTTTTTCTTTTAGTAAGTTTAAACACTCTTGACCATTATAAGCAATTCCGACTACTTCCATATCATCTTGAGCAGCAACATAACTTTCTAACATTGATACAAGTTCTTTATTATCATCCACAAGACATACTTTGATTTTTTCCACTGCTTTTCCTCCCTTACCGAATTGATTCTCCCGACATGTGTAAGCTTCTAGGCTACATGAATTGTTCGACAATTGTGTGAAAATTCCCTTTAAAGTTTCTTAACTTCCAATAAAATCACAAAAAAATATGTTTATCGCTCATTTATTTTCTTTCTTTACACATTCCTTCACAGGATTACAATAAAATGTTTATTCTTTCCTTTCATTTTACAACAAAAAACAGCTCTTGCGGAGCTTTTACAACATTTCAACGAATTTCTCAAGAAAAAAGCAAGCTGATGTTTTGTCAGCTTGCTTTTTTCTCTTGTTCATAAATATTAATTCCCGCTTCATGTAGCATCCATTCGATATGAACACCATACCCTGAAGTTGGATCATTTACAAATACATGTGTTACCGCACCAATTACTTTCCCACCTTGAACAATAGGACTACCACTCATCCCTTGGACAATGCCACCTGTTTTTTCTAATAAGCGTTTATCTGTAATTTTAACAACCATTCCTTTTGTAGCCGGAAATTTTTGTGGCACAGTACTTATAATTTCAATATCAAATGCCTCTACCTTATCTTGATCAATGACTGTTAACATTTTTGCCGGCCCTTCTTTTACTTGGTTAGACAAAGCAATCGGCATCGCATTATCCATGACACCATTTTTCACTCCAGTATTTAATTTCCCAAAAATACCGAACGGGCTATTCGTTGTAATGTTACCAATTATTTCACGATCTGGTGAAAATCTTGCTAATTTTTCTCCTGGATTCCCATTGCTACCACGCTCAATAGCAGTAACTGTCGAACGAACAATTTGTCCATCTTCTACTTGAATTGGTTTCTTCGTATCATTATCCGAAATCACATGGCCAAGTGCGCCATATTTCATGGAATCTGGATGAACAAAAGTCATTGTCCCGATACCAGCTGCTGAATCACGAATATATAAACCAATTCGATAAGATGCTTCACCATTATCTTTTTCTGGCGTCAATTTCGTTCGAATATATTTACCATCTCGTAATAAGACAAGGTTAAGTGGTTCACCTGTTTTCCCGCTATCATGAATGAAAGGTGCTACATCACTCATGCGCTCAATTGTCTTCCCATTAATTTCTGTAATCATATCCCCTACTTGTACACCTGCTAACTCTCCAGGAGATACTTTCCCTCTTTCTGTTTGAATTAAATGATGCCCAACCACAAGTACACCTTTTGTATTTAACTTTACTCCAATCGATTGTCCACCTGGAATAACTCTAAAGTCTTTTAACACTTTTACATTTACTTTTTTTACAGGAAAGCCAGCAAGCTGAAAGACCATATCCGCCTCGCCGTTTTGATGCGAATTTAGTGTGAGCCCTTCATGCTGCTTCGTATTAGAACTTACTGTAAAAATGCTTTGATTTGTCGATGAAGCTTGAAAGACAGGCAATGATGTTACTTCCGATTGTTGTCCTTCAAAGATAACCAGTTGTTTTGGAAATGTGATAAACGTACGTAACGGTTTAAAACATCCGATAAAAATTAGCGAAACAAGGAGACAAAGACCTATTATTTTTCGAAATTGCTCTGATTTCAATCCATTCACTCTCCTCGCTCCTACCTCACATTCAGCCTAATGGCTTCATTTTTTAATTTCTCCTTGCAACGCTTTGTTTATAACCGGAAGAATTAAGAAATCATATTTTGAGCAAAAAAGCTATCCATTATTGGATAGCCTCTGCTGTCTGTTTAAAACGATGCGCTTGCGTGAGCAACTCTCTTGCATGTTCCGTCGTTAAATCCGTGATCTCTACACCGGAAATCATACGAGCAATTTCTGTTACTTTTTCATCCGTACTTAACACAGTAACTGATGTAATCGTACGATCGTTCGCAACTTGTTTACGAATAAATAAATGTGAATCTGCCATCGACGCTACTTGAGGTAAGTGCGTAATACAAAGCACTTGTGAGTTTACGGATACGCGATAAATCTTTTCAGCAATCGCTTGTGCAACTCGTCCACTCACACCCGTATCTACCTCATCAAAAATGACAGATGCAACGCCTTGGTGCTTAGAAAAAATACTTTTCAACGCCAAAATAATACGGGACAACTCACCGCCAGAAGCGACTTTTGAAAGTTGTTTTAACGGTTCACCTGGATTCGTTGAAATATAGAATTCTACATGATCATATCCATCTGATGTGAGTTTCACTGGAATACCCTCTACAAGAGGATCATCGACAACGCCTTCTCTTTTTGTGATTCTCACTTCAAATTTTGTTTTTTCCATATATAGTTCTTTTAATTCTTGATGGATAGCAATGGTTAGGCGCTCTGCAAGATCATGACGCATATCACTTAACACTGTTGCTTCCTTTAAAATAATTTTTTCTAATTCTTTTAATTTCTTTTTCGTCGTTTCAATATGCACATCTTTATTTTCAATTGTAAAAATTTCTTGCTCAATTTTATCTCCATACACTAATATCTCTTCTACAGTATTTCCATACTTTCTCTTTAACATACGAATTTCGTTTAAACGTGTTTCAATTTCATCCAAACGATTTGGATCATATTCCATCATATCCAGCTTTTCTCGAAGCTGATATGCAGCTTCTTCCAATACATAATAGCTATTTGCAATCGTATCATAATTCTCTTGATATGCCTCATCTAAATGCGTAATGCTTTCCATTTGCCCCATTGCATTTCGCACATGATCAAGACCACATCCATCCTCATTTAGTGAACGGTATGCATCACCAAGTGCTTTGTAGATTCTTTCGAAATTAGAAATTTTAAGACGTTCTTCAACTAATTCATTTTCTTCATCCACTGTCAAATCTGCATTTCGAATTTCTTCTAATTGGAATTGAATTAAATCTAGACGATGTGCCATTTGCTGTTCATTTTCCGTCAAAGATCGCAATTGCTTCTTTAATTGCTCATATTCACCATATACATCTTGATATTTTCCTAACTGATTGACAATACGATTTCCATCAAAATGATCGAGCATAAACAAATGACGTTCCTCATTCATTAAATCTTGTGTTTCGTGTTGTCCATGGATATCTACAAGCGTTTTACCAATTTCCTTTAATATACTTAATGTAACAAGCTTTCCATTGACACGGCATACACTTTTTCCGTTAACGGAAATGTCACGCTTTAAAATGATCATTCCATCTTCAATCTCAATATCCAGCTCTTCAGCTTTCGTAATACATGGATGCTTTTCATCTTCCACGTAAAATAGCCCTTCAATTTCAGCTTTATCTGTACCGTACCGTACAAATTCAGCTGAACCACGACCTCCAACAAGCAAGCTAATCGCATCGATAATAATCGACTTTCCTGCGCCTGTTTCACCGCTTAAAACTGTTAAACCTTTTTGAAAAGAAATATTTAATGACTCAATAATAGCAAAGTTTCTAATCGATAATTCCGATAACAATGCTCCATTCACCTCGTTATAAACTAATCCCCTAAAAAGGGCTTTCGCTGAGCAAATATCACTCAATGTTTATCTTATATATGTTGTATATAAAACCGGCTCTTCTAGCCCGCTCCATTGTACCAAACATTCGTTTTACCGGTCAATGTACTCATTTCTGTAAAGCAGCCTGGAAAAACCATACATCCTACTTAGCTTTCATCCATTTTCTCCATAACAAAAATATCTTGCCTACTTTCCGCTGTCTTTAGCAAAAAAGTAGACAAGATTCTTTTTGTTACAGCATATTTAAGAAGCGATCAGATACAACACCTGTGTCTCCAGGCATACGGCAAATAATCAGGCAAGTATCATCACCACAAATAGTTCCAACAATCTCATCCCATTCTAGATGATCAATAAGTGCCCCGAGCGCGTGCGCATTACCAGGTAATGTTTTTAGCACAAGCATATGTCCTGCCGTGTCTAATTTCACAAACGAATCAACAAGATTGCGTTTTAATTTTTGTAACGGATTAAATCGTTGATCTGCTGGTAAACTATACTTATAGCGACCATCGTGTAATGGCACCTTTACTAAGTGCAATTCTTTAATGTCACGTGATACTGTTGCTTGCGTTACGTTAAAGCCTTCATTACGTAAAATATCAACTAATTCATCTTGTGTTTCAATTTCTTTATTCGCAATAATTTCTCTGATTTTAATATGGCGCTGACCTTTATTCATACATTTGCACCTCACACTATCTCTTACCTTAGTTTAAGTATTCGTATACTTCACTTATTTATGTTAACGTATAATCGTTTACTTGTACATAATTGTTTTTACAATCATTATACAATTCCAACAAAAAGAGGAATAACAACTGTTATTCCTCCTTTCCTTTTTGTTTTAAAGCTGCGTGAGCTTCTGTTACAATTTGCTCTACAGACATCGGAGAGTGATTCTCACCGTTCTCGCGTTCTCCGTGCCATTTTAAATGAATTAAAAACTCAATATTGCCATCTCCACCTGTAATCGGAGAGAATGTTAAGTTTTCAACATCATATCCTTCTTGCACTGCAAATCGGGCAATCATTTCTACGACCGCTTCGTGTACTTTACGATCGCGGACAATTCCCTTCTTCCCAACCTGTTCTCGTCCTGCTTCAAACTGCGGCTTAATTAACGCTGCAACATCACCATTTGGAGTAAGGATTGTTTTTAAAACGGGAAGAATTAATTTTAATGATATAAACGAAACATCAATGCTAGCAAACTGCGGCAATCCTCGCTCTAAATCAGCCGGTGTTACATACCGGAAATTCGTTCGTTCCATAACAACGACACGCTCATCTTGCCGAAGCTTCCATGCAAGTTGATTGTATCCTACATCTAAAGCATAGGACAGCTTTGCCCCATTTTGCAAAGCACAATCGGTAAAGCCACCAGTTGATGAACCAATATCCAACATGATTTTATCTTGGAGATCAAGATGGAATGTCTCTAATGCCTTTTCTAGTTTATAACCGCCTCGGCTCACATACGGCATCACTTGTCCTTTTACCGTAATTGGCGTATCTTGCGGAATTTTTTCCCCTGGCTTATCGAGTCTCATTTCATTTGCATATACAAGCCCTGCCATAACAGCACGCTTTGCCTTTTCACGCGTTTCTATAAGCCCTCGTTCTACTAATAGTACATCTACTCTTTCTTTTTTTACACTCATTTGTTACGCCCTTTTTTGTTTTGATGGAATCATTGTATGAATACGGTTCACAACAGCCTCTGTCGTTAAACCAATTTCTTCTAATAGTTTGGAGACACTACCATGTTCAATAAAATGATCCGGAATACCCATTCGTTCAATTAAAGCTTGATGATAACCATGCTCTGAAGCAAATTCTACTACACCTGTACCAAATCCACCGATTAAGCAGGCTTCTTCAATTGTTAAAATTGGCATGTTTTTTCCAAGTAGCTCATGTAAATACGTTTCATCCATCGGTTTAATAAAACGTGCATTCACTACTTTCACAGAAACTCCAGCTTTTTCAAGACGCTCTGCCGCTTCCATTGCCATCGGAATTGTTGTACCAAATGTTAAAATTGCCGCTTGTGTACCTTCTTTGAGCGTCTCCCATGTCCCAATTGGAATAACCTTTAGCTCTTCATCCATCGGGACTCCAAGACCATTCCCGCGCGGATAGCGTAGTGCAATTGGACCATCCTCATATTGCAACGCTGTATACACTAGGTGTTGACCTTCATTTTCGTCTTTCGGCATCATAAGTACCATATTTGGCAAATGACGTAAAAACGCAATATCAAATACGCCTTGATGCGTTTCACCATCAGCTCCAACTAATCCAGCACGATCAATTCCAATAAAGACATTTAAATTTTGTCGACATATATCATGTACAACTTGATCGTATGCTCTTTGTAAAAACGTTGAATAAATTGCTAAGAAAGGCTTCATTCCTTGTGTTGCCATTCCAGCAGCCATTGTTGTTGCATGCTGCTCAGCAATTCCCACATCAATCATACGATTTGGAAATTCTTGATGGAATTTTTCAAGCTTAGAGCCTACTGGCATTGCCGGTGTAATCGCAACAATGCGTTCATCAGTTCTTGCAAGCTTACGGACAGTTTCACTTACAACAGAACTCCAGGCCGGTGCAACTTCTTTCGGTTTTACAAAATCACCAGATTCTATTTTGTATGCTCCTGTTCCATGCCAAGTTCCGATAACATCACTTTCGGCCGGTTTATACCCTTTTCCTTTTTTCGTAATAACATGGACAAGTACTGGGCCTTTTGTTTTCTTTGCATATTGAAGTGTTTCAAATAAATTTTCGTAATTATGACCATCAACAGGACCTAAATACGTAAATCCTAACTCTTCAAAAAAGACACCTGATACAAGTAAATACTTCAAACTATCTTTTACTCTCTCAGCAGTTGCTGCAACTTTTCCACCCACTGCCGGGATTTTCTTTAGTAAATACTCAAGTTCATCTTTTACCCACTGGTATTTTCCAGCAGTACGTAAACGTCCAAGCACATTATGAAGGGCACCAACATTCGGAGCAATCGACATTTCATTGTCATTTAAGATAACCGTCATATCTGTTTTTTCATGCCCAATATGGTTGAGTGCTTCTAAGGCCATTCCACCTGTTAATGCACCATCTCCAATAACTGGTACAACATACTCTTTCGATTTCTTCAAATCACGTGCTAGTGCCATTCCCATTGCAGCAGATAATGAAGTCGAACTATGACCGGTTTCCCATACGTCATGTTCACTCTCGCAACGTTTTGGAAAACCACACAGACCTTTATATTGTCTTAATGTGCCAAACTCCTTTGCACGCCCTGTTAAAATTTTATGCACATAGGATTGATGTCCTACATCCCATAAAAATTTGTCTTTCGGACTATCAAATACTTTATGCAAAGCAATTGTGAGTTCTACTACACCTAAGTTAGGAGCAATATGTCCACCTGTTTGAGAGAGCTCTTCAATTAAAAACTTACGAATATCCTCACTCAATGCCTCTAGTTCATTGATAGACATATCTTTCAAAAAACTAGGGTCTTGAATTTGCGTTAGATCCACATGGATCACTCACTTTCGTTTCATAATCTGTCAACATGTCAAATATTATAAAAAATATTTACACAACACAAGAAATACTTCGCTATCTTTCAAATTCTGCTTTATTTTATCCTGCTCTAGCAGACAGTAAGCAATTCTTCTCCATGTTCAGAGAAAGTGGAAAATCACTTTCCATAAGAAGCTGATTGGTTCAACTTATCATCGATAGAAATGGAAGGTTCCATTGATAGTAATTTTTCTATACGATGAAAAAAGAGCCGCTAACACAAAGTGATAACGGCAACGTGATCTAGGTTTATTTTTGCCAATAACAAGAAAAGAAAAACCTTTTTCTACATTTATACCATAAAATGATGAATGACTCAACAAATGAAAACGCTCTTATACTAGTTATTGCGCTTTGCAATTAAATCACAAATAGATAGTAAATATTCGTCTTGTAATTGTAAAGATGCAATTGCATCTTTTGCTTTGACAATCGTTTCTTCTAAAATACGTTTTGCCTCATCTACAGTAAATAACGTTGTATATGTACTTTTTTCATTTGAGACATCACTACCAATTGGCTTTCCAATCTCTTCTTCTGTTCCTTCTACATCTAAAATATCATCTCGAATTTGAAAGGCAAGTCCAATGTATTTTGCAAATGTAATCAAATTTTTTTCTTGTTCTACTGTAGCTCCTGCAAGCAACGCTCCTGCCAATACAGCAAATTCTAATAACCGTCCCGTTTTATGCTTATGAACATATTCTAATTCTTCAAGCATAAGCTGTTTTCTTTCTGCTTCCATATCCGCCACTTGCCCTGCAACCATTCCTTCCGGTCCTGCTGCTTTTGCAAGTTCCAGTGCAAGCCTTAGCTTTGTTTGGGCAGAGATTTCTGGGTGGTCATACTCTGTCACAATTTGAAAGGCATATGTTAGCAACCCATCACCAGCTAAAACAGCCATTGCTTCACCAAATACTTTATGATTTGTCGGCTTCCCTCGTCTTAAATCATCATCATCCATGCATGGCAGATCGTCATGAATTAACGAATATGTATGAATCATTTCAAGAGCACAAGCTGCTCCAATTCCAAGTTCTCTTTCTTTTCCAAACGCTTGCAACGTTGCAAATAAAAGTAACGGACGGAGACGCTTCCCGCCCGCTTCCAATGAATATGCCATCGCTTCGCGAAGCACATTTGGACATTGTAATTGATTTGCATAGCGTACAAGCTGTTCTTCTACGAAAGTCTTACTCTCTTTCACAAAAGCATCAAAAGCTCCATATACCACTATGCTTCATCTCCTAAAGCAGTAAATGGTCGGAGTTCTCCATCCTCCCCGAGTATAACTGCCATTTGTTCTTGTACATCTTTCAATTTCTCATCACATAGCTTAGACAATTCCATACCTTCTTTAAAGTAGGAAATCGCTTCTTCTAAAGGAACATCGCCTTGTTCAAGCTTAGAAACGAGATGTTCAAGCTGCGAGATCGCTTCTTCAAAGCTTAATTTATTTTCCATTGTTCAAATCACGCTCCTCTATACCCCGTACGTTACAATCTAGTATCCCATCTTGTAATTGTACTGAAATAGCATCACCAACACCGACATCGTTCACACTTTTTAAAACTTGCTTTTTCTCACTATATACAAGCCCATACCCTCTCATCATCACTTTAAGTGGACTTAACGCTTCTAATTTTTGCGCTGCTCTCACAAACGTAAACTCTTTCGTTTGCAGCACTGTTTGCATTTCACGTTGCAATTGCTTTTGCAGTGCTTCAATCGCCGTCTTTGTTTGCGCAATCTTTTGAGAAGGATGATGTTTTTCTAAATAAAATGAGAATTGTTGCAATTGATTTACCTTTTTCTCTACATAACGTTCTTTTGCTAGTATAAGCTGCTCAAGCGTTCGATCTAGCTGCTGTTCCTTTTGCTCATACAGCTGCCTTGGATAGCGAAACGCATACGATTTTTGCAGTACTTGTAGTCGTTCTTGTTTTTTATGTAACATCTCTCTCGTTGCTCTTTGTAAACGAAGTGTACGTTGCAGCACTTTCTCCTCTAATTCAAGTATATTCGGGACTGCAAGTTCTGCTGCTGCTGTTGGGGTTGGCGCACGTAAATCCGCAACAAAATCAGCAATTGTAAAATCAGTTTCATGTCCAACCGCTGAAATAATTGGGATTTTGCTTGCAAAAATCGCCCGTGCAACCATTTCTTCATTAAAAGCCCACAGCTCTTCAATAGAACCACCGCCACGTCCAACAATGAGTACATCTATATCATTCATCACATTTGCTTTTCGAATCGCTTGTACAATCGAGGGAGCCGCAGACTCCCCTTGTACAAGTACCGGAAATACAATAACATTTCCAATTGGATAACGGCGTGTAATCGTCGTTATAATATCTCGAATTGCTGCTCCTGTTGGTGATGTAATGACACCAATTGTTTTTGCATACGCTGGCATCGGCTGTTTATAAACGCGAGAAAACAAACCTTCTTCCTCCAGGCGAACCTTTAATTGCTCATAAGCTAGGTGCAGATTACCAACACCATCAGGCTGCATGTCCTGAACATAAATTTGGTATGAACCACTTGCTTCATAGACAGAAATTTTCCCTTTTACAAGTACCTTCATTCCATCTTCTGGTCTAAACTTGATATTGCGGTTATGACCCGCAAACATAACCGCCGCAATTCTTGCATTTTCATCCTTTAATGTGAAATACATATGACCACGGCTATGAAATTTAAAATTTGAAATTTCTCCTTTTAACCAAACAGACTGCAGATGCGGGTCGTACTCTATTTTTGTTTTCATATAGCGTGTTAATGCTGTAACGGTTAAATATTGCTTTTCCATCTTTCTCTCCTCATAGCCGATTCAAATTATTTACAAACAACACCTGCGCGTTTTGCAGATTCTACTGTATTATGAAGCAACATTGTAATCGTCATTGGACCGACTCCTTTTGGAACAGGGGTAATATAACCTGCTACATCCAGGACATTCTCAAAGTCAACATCGCCACATAATTTCCCTGTATCCAAACGGTTGACACCAACATCAATTACTACTGCGCCTTCTTTTATATAATCAGCTGTTACCATCTTCGCTCTTCCAACTGCCACAATTAAAATGTCAGCTAGCTTTGATAACTCTTTTATATTTTTTGTTTTAGAATGGCAATATGTTACAGTCGCATTTTCATTTAAAAATAGCTGACCAACTGGTTTTCCTACAATATTACTTCTTCCAATTACAACAACGTGTTTTCCTGAAATATCAAGATTTGTCTCTTTTACTAACTCCACAATACCATGTGGTGTACATGGTAGAAACGTATCTTGCCCTGTCATCATACGACCAACACTAATTGGATGGAAACCATCTACATCCTTCTCAGGCGAAATTCTTTCAATGATAGCTTTTTCTTCAACATGTTTCGGTAAAGGTAATTGCACTAATATACCGTTAATACGGTCATCTTCATTTAAGCGATCAATCTCAGCTAGCAAACGCTCCTCTGTAATTGTATCTGGAAACTCAATTAACTCTGAATAAATCCCAACTTGTTCACAGCCCTTTTCTTTCCCTTTCACATAGGAATGAGAAGCTGGATCTTCTCCAACTAAAATAACCGCTAGTCCTGGTACAATCCCTTGTTCTTTCAACTTTACAACTTCTTCTTTTAGTTGTACTCGCTTTTTCTCCGCAACTTCATTTCCTTTGATGATTACTGCTACCATTTTAAGATTCCCCCTTAAAGAAATTACAGTGTATCTTTTATATTAGATAAAACGCCGTTAATAAAACGACGAGATTCATCATCCCCGTATGTTTTTGCCACTTCAATCGCTTCGTTAATTGTTACATTGTGTGGAATCTCTTCCATGTACTTCATTTCATACACAGCTAGACGTAAAATACTGCGATCCACAATACTAATACGTTCTAATTTCCACTTTTTTAAATTTTGACGAATAGATTCATCAATTGTCTCTTTTTGTTCTACACAACCAAAGACAAGTGATTCTAAAAACTCATTTGTTTCTTCGCCTTCTTCTAGCGTATTTTCCACCGCTACTTTCGGATCTAATTCTCCGGTAATATCCATTTGATATAATGCTTGCATGGCTCTTTCTCTAGCCGTCCTACGTTTCATTGTAACTCTCCTTTATACTTCAAGTCTTTCATTATGTTTTGTTATATTATTATAATTTATAAGCCGTCAATTTACTTACTCTTACAGTTTTCATTGATTTTTCAACCTTATAATACAATGATAATACCACAATTTATCGTTTGATACACGAGTTACAAGGCTGAAAAATAATAAAAAGGTTAACTTCAGGTTCCATATCATATCACAATGTACGTTTTTTGAAAAATGAGTATCTTTCTGTGTATATTCTTATTTTTTGAAATAATATAATAATTAGAAGGTTTAGTTGTGAAGAAAATGAAACGATAAAAAAGGTGCCTATTTGACGAGGCACCTTTTCAGTGTTACATTGGCTCGATTTCTGTTTTTTGCGTTTCGAATGTTACGCCAACAATGTGAACGTTCACTTCTTTTGGCTCAAGACCTGTCATTGTAAAGAGCGCTTGGCGAATGTTATCTTGAATTTTTTGTGCAACAACTGGAATGGCTACACCGAAATACATGAGAACATAAACATCAACGATAATGTCGTCGTTTACTAATTCAACCTTCACGCCTTTACCATGATTTTTCTTTCCTAACTTCTCAACAACATCTGTAGCAAAGTTGCCACGCATTGCCGCTACACCATCTACTTCAACAGCAGCGATGCCTGCAATTACTTCAATTACTTCCGGTGCAATTTCTACTTTTCCAAGAGTTGTATCTTGACCCATATCTAACATATGTTCAGCCATGAAAAAAAACCTCCTTTAAATGTATCACTGCGTCACAAGTTCATGCTCTTCCAAAAATTTCGTATTAAATTCCCCTTTTATAAAATCAGGATGATCTAGCAATTGCAAATGGAACGGGATTGTCGTATGTACGCCTTCTATGACAAATTCACTAAGTGCTCGCTTCATTTTTGCAATTGCTTCTTCACGTGTTTTCCCGTGAACAATTAATTTCGCAATCATCGAATCATAATAAGGTGGAATGGAATAACCAGGATAAACAGCTGAATCGACGCGAATACCAAATCCTCCTGGTGGTAAATACATTTCTACCTTACCTGGAGATGGCATAAAGTTTTTGGCAGGGTTTTCCGCATTAATTCGACATTCAATTGCCCAACCGTTAAATTGTACTTCTTCTTGCTGTAACGATAGCTCTTCTCCGGAAGCGACACGAATTTGTTCTTTAATTAAATCTACTCCAGTTACTAGCTCTGTAACGGGATGTTCTACTTGAATTCGTGTGTTCATTTCCATAAAGTAAAAGCTTTTCGTTTTATATTCATAAATAAACTCAACCGTACCAGCACCTGTATAATCAACCGCTGCCGCTGCTTTCACTGCCGCTTCACCCATTCGCTGACGAATACCAGCATCAAGAGCTGGAGAAGGGCTTTCTTCTAATAGTTTTTGCAAACGGCGCTGAATTGTACAATCACGCTCTCCTAAATGAATGACATTGCCATGTGAATCTGCCATTACTTGAATCTCAACATGGCGGAAATCTTCTACGTACTTTTCTAAGTATACACCAGGGTTTCCAAAAGCGGTACTAGCTTCTTGCTGTGTAATTTGAATCCCTTTTACAAGCTCTTCTTCATTGCGTGCAACACGAATTCCTTTTCCACCGCCACCTGCAGTCGCTTTAATAATAACGGGATATGCAATCTTATTTGCAAGTTCTATCGCTTCTTCTGTGTTTTTTATAATCCCTTGTGATCCCGGAACAATTGGAACCCCTGCTTCTTTCATTGTATCACGAGCAACGTCTTTTGTGCCCATTTTTGAAATTGCTTCTGGACTTGGTCCGATAAAAATCAAATTACACTCACGACATAGTTCTGCAAAATCAGCATTTTCTGCTAAAAATCCATAACCAGGATGAATCGCATCACAGCCTGTTAGTTTTGCAACGCTAATAATATTCGTTAAATTTAAATAACTTTCTTTCGACATCGTTGGTCCAACGCAATATGCTTCATCTGCGATCTGCACATGAAGCGATTCCTTATCTGCTTCTGAATAAATCGCAACTGTTTCGATATTCATCTCTTTACAAGCTCGAATAATTCGTACAGCAATTTCCCCACGGTTCGCTATCAATACTTTTTTTATCATCACAAAGACTCCCTTATTACGCCTTTACAAGAAATAGCGGTTGTCCATACTCAACAAGTTGTCCATTGTTAACAAGAATTTCAACGATTTCTCCTTCAATATCCGCATCAATCTCATTAAACAACTTCATTGCTTCGATAATACACACAATAGATTCTTTCGATACACGATCACCAACACTTACATATGCAGATGTATCAGGCGAAGAAGAAGCATAGAATGTTCCAACCATTGGGGACGTAATTTTATGTAAATTTCCAGCTTGAACTGCTTGTTTTTCCTCCTGTTTCGGTGTTTCCACCTGTGCCGGAGCTACTGCTGTCTCCAATTCTACCGTTTGTGTTTGTATAGGCTGCTTCGTTACTGAAGCTGTCTGCACTGAAACAACTTCATGACCGCGTTTTTTCATTTTAATTGTAGTGCCATCTTTTTTGTATTCAAATTCATCAATATTAGAACTATCAATTAACTTAATTAATTCACGAACTTCTTGAATTTTAAACATATAAAATCCACTCCCATGCACTTGTTTATCATACTTTTACAGAACCTTATTAACATAACTATACGCATTATCTGTAAAAAGTACGATCGATTCTATTAGAGAAATCATTCCTATAAAACTCACTAATAGAAATTTTGTTACTCTCATCTTACGATAAATATTTTTAACATTCCAACTTTATATTTCTTTTCGATAAATCGAAACTCCTGTAAAAATAATATTCCAACAAAAAATTATCACCTAGTAATAATACCAAGTTTCACTCAAAATTGGCAAGACCACTTCAAAAAAAACATGTTTTTTCTTTATGATAAATTATGCTCCAAACTGTTCACACTTGTTGTTCTCCCTCACCTCTATCCATCAATGGCTACATATTTTTTACCAATTATTATTTTTTTATTTACACGCCGTTCATATTTCCTTCATATAAGAATAGTATGTTCAAAGTACAGTAATATATAGTGAGGTGCGGAAATATGTTATGGCTTATCCTCTTCATACCAGCTGTTATGGTTTGGATTATTGTTCTTTTCGTTCAGTTAAAATCTGGAAAAAGTAATCATCATTGTCACGAGCCTTTGATCTTTTACTCTCAACGAATTTCTCCTTTTCCTACTGAAAAAACAGAAAAACAACAAGCATATGACATTAAAAAAAGCTATCGAAAACGATAGCCTTTTTATTTCACCACTGATTGATATATACATTTACTTTGCTACGTCAAATTTAACGCCTACATCTTTTAACCCTTCTTCACTCCGAACAAGTTGAATAATTTTATTTGCTTCTTTCTGTGAATGTTTTGCTGCTTTTACCGTTACTTTAATATCACTTCCATCCGCTCTTACAAGCGCATCTTTATAACCGCCTTGTGATTTAATTACTGTTTCGAGTAATGTTTCTTTTGCCGCTACATCATTTAAAGCATTAAACTCTTCTTTCGCCTTACTAATTTGCTCGGCAGAAGATTTTGTTGAGTTCATAACCTCTTGCAGCTTTTCTTTCGCTTCACTACGTTGATCATCCATTTTCAAACGCATTGCTGTAAAGTTATCATCGCTTGACTGCACTGTTACATTGCTTTCTTTCTTGCTTGTTTCTTTTTTGCTTGTTTCTTTTTTACCATTTTCCTTTTTATCCGTTTCTTTATTCGTAGTTTCCGTTGTTGTTTCTTTTGTCACTTCTTTTTCAACACCTTGCTTTTCTTGCCCAAACTTATCACTCGCTGTTGGTGTAACTTGATTCAATTTCTCAGGTGTTGTTACATAATAGACAGACAGTACAACTACTAAACTCAGCATCGTTAATAACCAAACCGTTTGTTTTTTTAACACTTTATTTCCTCCCTAACTCTTTTTTGGTAATACTGCTACGCGATGACTCGGAACATCGAGCATACGCGTTACCGCTTCTTTCACCATTCCTTTTACTTGTAGATTATCCACTCCTTTCGCTACGACAAGGACACCTCGTACTTTCGGTTTCTCTGTTCGCAGTATAATCGGAGTTTCTTTATCCCCTTCACGAATAATTACTGTCTTTTCATCAAGCGATTCATCTTCCACTTGCCGCTTGCCTCCTGCTTTATCGGTTTCACCAGTAGTTTGTGATCGCTTCACAATATTTTTTTCAAGTATCTTTTCTTCAGATGAATCCAAATTAATTTCAATGGACACATCTTTTACCCCCGTAACATTTTCTAGCGCTGTTTTCAGTTCTTGTTCATATGCTTTTTCATATTTTTCTACGATAGACATGTTATCACTACTCTTTTGTCCAAAGGTTGGTACATCTTTCGGTGACTCTTGTCCTGTTTTCTCTTTGAACACAGGGACTTCTTCTTTTTTCGCTTGAAAGAGATTGCTAGAAAACATAAGCAGCATTCCTAGTATGAGTAGGACAAGCAAAAATTTCGGCGTCACCTTTTTCCCTTTCTCTTTTTCATCCTTGTTATCTTTTTCGTTTCCTTTAAAAAAGTTGCGAAGAAATGAGAACTTATCATTATTATTGTTGTTGTTCATTTACTCTACCTGTCCCCCCTTCCATTTGAACTTGAATTTGTTTATCTTCTAGCTGCCATTGATTTGAAAAGAACTGCTTCATTTCTGCGTTAGTCTCTTCCGTCCTTTTCTTCGGTTCCTTCGTATTAATTTCAATTTGTTTTACCGTTTCAATTGCCCCTTGTCTACTAGATTCAGCTGGTTGTAGCGTCACAATAACAGACTGGATATCTTTCGGTGATTTTACTTCTGTCTTATTTTCTGACACAATTACTTTTACATCTGATACTGCCATGCCATACTTTTTCTCTAGTTCTTTTCCGATTTGTTTTTTCATTTGGACAGCCATCAGTTCTAAATTATATGCACGTTGTGAGGCTTGTATTTCTTTTTTCTTTGCATCAACTGAATTTTCTGTTGTTCCACCTGCTGCATATTTCTCTTGGTTAAAGTTCGCAATGACTTCGTTCACATCTGTTTGTAATAACTTAAAGAGGGGCGTTAAAATCAATACGACTAACAATAAACTTACAACAAACTTGACATACTTCTGTAAATTCGAATTAGGAAGAATGAGATGCAGTATTGTAGCTAGCAGTAAAAACACGATAATATTTCGAATCCACTCTGTAATAAATTGCATGTCCTCCGCCTCCTATCGCATCATGAGCGTAATATTCCCTGCCGCAATAATGATGGTAATACTTAGAAAGAACATAAAGGATACGATGGCTAAACAAGCAAATACGTAAATAATACTTCGCCCAATAATATCTAAACATTGAATAATAGGGCCCCCGCCAACTGGTTGTAGTACCGCTGCAGCAAATTTATAAATAAACGCAATACAAAAGATTTGAATTGCAGGAAAAGCAACAATTAAACATAAAATAATGAGCCCGATAATTCCAACCGTATTCTTCAACAACCCGGAAGCACTAATAACCGTATCTGCCGCTTCCGTAAACATCCTTCCAACCACAGGAATAAAGTTACCGGTTACAAATTTTGCTGTTTTCACGGCAATTCCATCTGCAACAGCCGTTGCAGTTCCTTGTACGGATAAAACACCGAGAAAAACCGTTAAAAAGATGCCGATAATTCCAACGCTTATATTTTGCAAAAGCTTGGACAGTTTTGTTACTTTATATTGATCGCTCATTGTACTTACAATACTTAATATTGTCGCAAGCAATAAAAGTGGGAGTACAATATAATTCATGAGTAACCCACTTGTGTTCATTAAAAAAATAATAATCGGATGAAAAAAAGATACAGATACCACACCGCCTCCAGTTGCTGTAAGAGCCAACAAGATTGGTAGCAAGGCTAAAATAAAATCCACCATCGTCTGAATCGTTTCACGTGCATACGTCATCACAACATAAAAGCTATTTAAAGCAAAAATAATGAGCACCATATATACAACTGCATCCGCAATTTTACTAACGCTGCTCTTTGCAAAAGCAGATTGCAAAGATTGTAAAAGCGCACTAAAAATTGTGAGCATAATGAGCGTCCCAAGCAGCTTTCCATTTGCAACGAGCTCATGAAATAAATATTTTAATAAACCAAGCATCCATTCTTTTATAGAAAACTCCTTTTCTCCTTTTACAAACTCCATAAAACTTCCCTTTTGACTCTCCGGTAAATAGCCGCCATACTTTGTGACAATCTCATCCCAATACTGTTTCACATCTTCGATTCCAAGCTTATCCAACTGCTGATTTACAACATTTTTTTCTACAGGAGAAGCTTGTACGACAATTGGTAAAGAAAAGAAAAGGAAGCAAGCAAACAGCAGCTTTGTTCCAAGCTTTCGCAACATTCACTCCCCCTTATCCCGTAGGTAAAAAACCGAGAATTGTTTCTATAACAACCGTTAAAATTGGAATTGCCATGACAAGAATTAAAATTTTTCCAGCTAGTTCAATTTTTGAAGCAATCGCACCTTGTCCGGCATCTTTTGTAATTTGCGCTCCGAATTCAGCAATATAGGCAATTCCAATGATTTTTAGTAACGTTTCGACATATACATTGCTTACTTTTGCTTCACTTGCAACTCTCTCAATCATCTTTAAGATGGAATGAATTTGATCGATTAGTAGAAGAAACATAACACTACCAACGAATACAATAAATAATGAGGTCATACTAGATTTATGTTGATTTAACACAGCCGCTAAAAATGTCGCGACGAGGCCTAATCCGACAATTTGTAAAATTTCGATTCGAATCGCCTCCTTTACTGAAAGAGAAAGACGCTTTTAATCTTGTCAAACAAAGTATTAATCAAAAATGCAACATGGAATAAAATAACAACGAAACCGACAAGAATGACCCAATTTGCAATATCTTCTCGCTTTAATTCTTTGAGTACCGTATGAATGAATGCTAAAACAATGCCAATTCCGGCGATTTGAAATATCAATCCAACATCGATAGACATCGTCTTTCTCCCCCCTATAGCAGTAAAATTACGATGAGCAGTCCTATTAATACACCTAAACTTTTAATCATCTTTTCATATTGAAGCTGCATCGCTTTTGCTTCGCCCTCTTCTCTTTCTAAATGGGTAATGCATAAACGAATATGCTTTTGCTGTGATTCGCGATCATGCTGCCCTAACGTTTCACCAAATTGCTGTAAAATCTCATACTCTGTTTGTTTAAATGCGGTTAGTTTCCAATTTTCTTGTAGGCTTTCAATCCAAGCTTCTCTAACGGTTTGCTCACCGCGCTCTAGACGTTTAGAAAAGCTA
The DNA here is from genome assembly GCF_030348195.1 of Bacillus sp. DX4.1. Taxonomy (NCBI): domain Bacteria; kingdom Bacillati; phylum Bacillota; class Bacilli; order Caryophanales; family Bacillaceae; genus Bacillus; species Bacillus sp. DX4.1. The sequence continues at coordinate 3,751,505 of NZ_JAUCFT010000008.1, forward strand.
CGAAATATCCAATTTAAAGGTTTCGGCATTTGTCTCACAAGGCGTTCAGCTGCTTCTGATAAAGGTGTATGCCCATACATAATTTCAGCTTCTAATGATTGTAGCGCTGCTTTTAATAACCGAAGTTGGCGTGGTCGTTCACTATATCGCTTTGCATAAGAAAAACCAAACAAGGTGGTAACTGCTACAATTAAGACAGCACCAAAAATTTTCATCATACGCTCGGCACCTTTCCTTGCTTTAGAACAGGTTTCCCATGTATATCTTTCACTTGCACAACTGTTCCGGGTCCTCGCGCTTTTGATAATTCCACAAAGCGATCGAACACACCTAACTCCATAATCGCTCTTAAAGACGGCCGCTTTATGACATCTTCATATGAAAAGCCGTGTGCACTTATAAAAAGCTGGACACCCGCATGCACCGCTTCCATAATCGCTTCGCTATCTTCCCTGCGTCCAATCTCATCAACAATTAGTACATCTGGGCTCATGGAACGAATCATCATCATCATTCCCTCCGCTTTCGGACATGCATCAAGCACATCAACACGCGGTCCAAACTCGTATTGTGGAATCCCCTTCACACATCCAGCAATTTCAGATCGCTCATCAATAATCCCTACTTTGCAAGAAGGGATTTTATGAGAAGCAACTCCTTGACTCATACAACGGGCGACATCACGTAAGAGTGTTGTTTTTCCTGTTTGCGGCGGTCCAATTACCATCGTATTAAACCAACGTGAGTGGTATAAGTACGGCAAGAGCGGTTCAGCAATTCCGATTTTTTGTCGTGCGATTCGAATATTAAATGACGAAACATCACGAATCATTTTCACCGTACTTTTTTCCGTAATCACTTTTCCGGCTAAACCAATCCGGTGTCCACCGCGCAGCGTAACATACCCTCTCTTTAGCTCCTCTTCCATTGTATAAATCGAATACTGACTGAGCTTATTTAGTAAGTAAATTGCATCTTCTGCTGTAACGATATAGTCATAAAAATACACTTCTCCATGCGCTATACACTCAAGCGGTCTCCCAATACGAACACGAATTTCTTCTAATGTGCTATATTGCTTACAGTTTTCAATAAACTGTTTCATATGCTTTGGCAAAACCTCTAACACTTCTTTCATAGGATTCTCCCCACCATACTTGACTTGCTATTTCAACACGGCAATAAAAATACAACCGATTCCAAGAGTCAGAAAAAAGAGCTTTAAAAAGGAAATTTCACTGGCAACGCTCGCAATGCCGATTGACATCGTTATGATTAATACAGTCGGTCCAACAAACGCCAACATGCCGTTTATAAATAATGCTTTTTTTGCATCATTAACATAAAGCATAAGCAAAGCGGCCAACACCTCCACGCTACCTGAAAACAGCCTGAGAAGCCCCATCACAAGTACAGATGTTTCGATTGCCGCTAGCCACTGTTTCATCCTCTCACCTTCTCTCCTAACAATTACTTCGAAACAACTTCTCATCTTACTGAAAAACCGCATTCCCAAAAAGAATATATTTGTACAACCATATGCATAGGTTGTCTATTTCAGAAGTAAAAACATAATTTTTTACGATAACTATCTTTTTAATCAGAATATTATAATTAATATATGCTATATTTAATAAAGAGACAGGAGGATTATGATGAAACATGTAACATTAGTGCCCCTCAATTTATGCTATGCGGACACAATTTTCAGGCTATCAAGTGATGCCCATGTAAAAGAAGCATTAGGACTAAAAGTAGAGACGATAGAAGACACAAAGCGTTTCATTCACTTTGCAATTGAAGAAGAAAAACAGAAGAAATCCCTTTCAAGAGTAATTTTAAACGTAAGTCAAGACGTAGTTGGTATCACCTCTCTCAAACATATTAATCATGAACTAAAACGATCTCATATCGGCAGTTGGCTAGGTTATCCATATTGGGGACAAGGATACAACGAGGCTGCTAAAAAAGAAATTTTTAAGATTGCGTTTGAAAATCTTCATCTTACATATGTATTTGCTGGTGCAAAAACAACAAATGTTCGTTCTCAAAAAGCGCAAGAGAAGTTGCCTTATATTTCATTGCATGTTGAAAAACAATTTCCAGAGGAGTATGCCGCATTAAAGGCCGAAACAAACTCTCCTTGCGTGTTACACGTTGTATCTCGTGAGAACTTTTTAAGCTGGATCCAACATAGAACAAGAGAAAAGAAGGAGGGCTAGATGTGAAAGCAGTTAAATTTTTTATTACAATCGGTTTAGAATTGACTGGCATATACTTTTTTTCAAAAATAGTGGGCTGGTCATTTATGGAGACTTTTTTTCTCGGGAGTTTAGCAATTTTCGCTGTCATTTGGTTAACCAAATTGAATATTAACCGTAACGCCAACATGGATCATGCTTTAAACAAAGGACTAACCGGGGTAAATACAGGAGAGATAAGAGCTTTCCAAGTTACATTAAATCCATACATATCTGGAACTATTATCCTTTTATTAATCAGTCTTATTACAAGCATTATTTATTATCTTCCCTATTTCATGTAAAAAAGCACTCGTGATAATCACGAGTGCTTTTTTCAACTATGCACGAGAAACGTATTTACCTTCACCAGTGTTGATGATAAGCATTTCACCTTCGTTAATGAAGATTGGCACTTGTACAACAAGACCAGTTTCTAATGTAGCTGGTTTTGTTACGTTAGAAGCTGTATCACCTTTAATACCAGGCTCTGTCTCTACAACTTTTAACTCAACAGAGTTAGGAAGTTCAACGCCAAGCACTTCGCTTTGGTATGTCATGATTAATACTTCCATGTTTTCTTTTAAGAATTTTAATTCGCGTTCGATTTGAGCTTCCCCAAGTTCGATTTGCTCATAAGTTCCGTTATCCATGAATACGTGAGAGTCTCCACTCGCGTATAAGTATTGCATACGACGGTTTTCGATATGTGCTTTTTCTACTTTTTCACCAGCACGGAATGTTTTTTCTTGAACAGAACCTGTACGAAGGTTACGTAATTTAGAGCGAACGAACGCTGCACCTTTACCTGGTTTTACGTGTTGGAATTCCATAACCTGCCAAAGGCCGTTGTCAACCGCAATTGTTAAACCTGTACGAAAATCATTTACTGAAATCATGCGAAAAATCCTCCTGTGTATTACAAAATAATAAGTTCTTTTGGAGATTTCGTTATTACTTCATTACCTTCGCTTGTTACAATGATATCATCTTCAATACGTACACCGCCGACACCTGGAATATAAATGCCCGGTTCTACTGTCACAGCCATTCCTGACTCAAGTACCGTTTCAGAGCGGAATGCTAAGCCCGGTGCCTCATGAATCTCAAGACCTACGCCATGACCAGTAGAATGTCCGAAATATTCACCGTATCCTTTTTCCGTTATGTAGTCACGTGTTAATGCATCAGCTTCACGACCAGTTAAACCAGCTTTAATGCCATTTACTCCGCGCAGCTGCGCTTCTAAAACGACATTGTAAATTTCTTTTAATTTATCAGATGGTTCGCCGACTGCAATCGTACGAGTAATGTCAGAGCAATATCCTTTATAATAAGCACCGAAGTCTAATGTAACAAAATCTCCCTTTTCTATCAATTTTTCAGATGCCACACCGTGCGGCAACGCTGAACGAAGTCCCGAAGCAACGATAATATCAAACGAAGAAGATGTTGCTCCTTGTTTTCTCATGAAAAATTCAAGTTCATTTGACACTTCAATTTCAGATACTCCTGGGCGAATGAATGATAGAATATGTTCAAAGGCAGCATCTGCAATCTGTGCAGCTTCCTTTAATATCTTAATCTCTGAATCCGTCTTAATCAAGCGTAACTTTTCTACAAGACCAGAAGTTGGAATAAATTCCGCTTCAACTTCGTCTTTATGTGCTGTATAAGAGCTATATGTAAGAGTATCTTGCTCAAAACCAAGCTTTTGAATTCCTAACTCCTTCACGCGTTTTGCAACTTCCTCAAGGATTGGGCCTGTATGTTGTACAATTTCATAGCCAACCACTTGTTTTTGTGCTTGTTCTACATAACGAAAATCTGTAATAAATAGCGCGCGTTCACTTGAAATTAATACAACGCCGGCTGTTCCTGTAAAATTCGTCATGTATCTGCGGCTATACTCGTTCGTTAATAAAATACCGTCAATACTAGCTTCCCCAAATGCACTTCTTAATTTTGTAATTTTCTCCATTGGTTATGCCTCCCTGAGTTTTTCCATTAATGCAAATAACGCTAACTTATAGCCATAGAAACCAAATCCAACAATTTGCCCCACGGCAACCGGTGCTGTCACCGATTCGTGACGAAACGATTCGCGCTGATGAATGTTAGAAATGTGCACTTCAATGACCGGAATCGAAACGCTCGCAATCGCATCTCGAATCGCGTAACTATAATGCGTAAATGCTCCTGGGTTTAGAATGATTCCTTCATATATATCATCGGCCTCGTGAATGATGTCTATAAGAGCACCTTCATGATTCGATTGAAAACATTCTAACTCCACTCCCAATTTTTCTGCTTCTTGCTTCATCTCTGTTTCTAGCGATGCTAACGTTCCTTTTCCATATACATTCACTTCTCGAACACCGAGACGATTTAAGTTAGGACCGTTAACGAGGAGCAACTTTTTCATATACCTTAACCCCTTAATATAAAGAATGTCTATACAACATTCTAACATACCTATTACTTATTTGAATAGTTTGTCTTCTCAGTCCCTTCCCCTTGATTCATATTGTTCGCCTCAAATGCAACGGAGTAAGAGATAAATACGCCATATAAAATAAAGATACATATTGTGGTCACAATTGTTCCTTTCGGTAATTGAAGTGCACTTTTAATGACAGGGGCGATGGAACCAATCCCTAAAAATAAAATGGCCCACCAAAAGAAACCGTATAGTATCCCTGGCAGTACGCCTTCAAATTTTTTAAAAGTAGCTTTATAGAGAAATGCCACAATAATGGAGAGAATCCCCATAAAAACAATAGCAAGTACATTTCCCCAAACTCCCTCTTTCCAAGTTCCAAAAGCAAAAGGTAAGAGTAAATAGTTCGGCCCAGCTTCGGTAAATGAAAAAATATGAAGGAAATACCACACGCCTCCCCAAAATAATCCACCAAATAATCCAATTTGCACAATCTTCTTTGTTATTGACTGTTCTTGCGTCACATCGACACCTCCGCTTACTAGTATGTCCGAAACTATTTTGAAGCATGTTTAAATACTGCGAAATTTGTCTATAAAAAGAATAAGAAATGTCTGCCTTCCGTAACAATTTTCCTTGTCAGCAGCTTGTATTTGTCGATAAAATAAAGGAAACTCGGTGATTGTCAAATCTCACAATGACAGAACCAAGTGTGACAATTGCCTCTTTTCTACATAAGAGAGAAACAAATACAGGTTGGTGTTAACATGGCAGAGGAGACAAAACAAATATACGGCGGGCAAGCGGTCATAGAAGGAGTTATGTTTGGCGGTAGAGAATATACTGTTACGGCGATTCGCCGTAAAGATAAATCAATTGAATTTTATCGATTACCACGCGCTCGTAATAAAATATCATCTATGTTAAGAAAGGTTCCCTTTCTACGCGGCATCGCTGCCATTATTGATGCAAGTGCCAATGGAGCAAAGCATTTAAACTTTGCTTCTGAACGATTTGATGTCCATCCTGAAGAAGATGAACAGCTTGCACAGAAAAAAGAAGAACAGTCAAAATTAACGATGATACTAGGAGTAGCGGCAGTCGGAGTCCTATCATTCCTCTTCGGCAAAATCATTTTTACGGCTGCACCCGCCCTTTTGGCAGAATTAACAAGACCCATTTTTCCATCGCACACTGGGCAAATTATTGTCGAAAGTATCATTAAGCTTCTCTTATTGCTTAGTTATATTTACATTGTGTCACTAACTCCGCTTATTAAGCGTGTATTTCAATATCACGGTGCGGAACATAAAGTCATCAATGCTTACGAAAATAATCTTCCGCTAACAGTAGAAAATGTGCAAAAACAAACCCGCCTGCATTATCGATGCGGTAGCAGCTTTATTGTATTTACAGTCATTATTGGAATGTTTGTCTACTTTCTCGTTCCAACTGATCCACTTTGGGTCCGTGTTGTAAACCGTATTTTACTCATTCCAGTTGTTCTTGGGATTTCGTTTGAAGTATTGCAGTTTACGAACCGTTTACGAGATATTCCAGTCCTGCGCGTATTAGGATACCCAGGATTATGGCTACAATTATTAACAACGAAAGAACCAGCAGATGATCAAGTTGAAGTTGCAATTGCATCATTTGAAGAATTATTGCGTTTAGAAAACAAACAACAATAATTTTTTCTAAATGTTATTCAACTCCTTGCCTTGCCGCTAATAAACTAATTTTAATATATGTTTTTTAGGAGGTGTTCCTTATGAACAGTCGTTCGTTTATGTTCGCTTTATTTTTAGTTATTATTGGGTTAGCAATATTTGGTCTTGTCATGTCGGCAATTACAGATCCATATGGAGTGGTAAGAAACATTGTCACAATGCTAGTTGTTGTTGGTGTCTTTTACTTATTATATAAAATGTTTACAAACTCCAGCGGTTCAGCCAATTCACAAAATTCCTATAAGCGTGCTGCGAAACAGTCCAAGCAAAAATATGGAAAGCAAAATGTAGCACCTCTAAGCAATTCTTTATTAAAACGAAACGCTCCTGATGACAAAGGTAAAAAAGGAAATCAACCCTTGCTAAAGCGGAAGCGAAAACAATCTCATTTAACAGTAATTGAAGGTAAGAAAAATAAAAAGAAAGACCGCGCTTCCTTTTAGGAAATGCGGTCTTTTTTTAGCTTATAACGCCATAATATGTTGAAGTACTTCTTTTAAACTTTTTTCTTTCATACTTTCTAAACGAAGATGATGATTTTCAAACACCAATGCTTTCGTCACATCATTTGGAACAATGACACATTTTAAGCCTGCTGCAATCGCCGCCTTTGCTCCATTTACAGAATCCTCAAACACGACAGCTTCCGAAGACTCTATGCCTAATTCTAGGATAGCCGCTTTATATAACGCCGGATCCGGTTTTACCTTCTCAACATCTTCTTTTGTCTTAATCACTTCAAAATACTCTCGGATGCCTAAGTCTTGCAAAAACCCGACAACCCATTCTCTCGAAGAACTAGAAGCTAAACCAATTTTCAAATTTAAACTTTTCGCTTCTTCCAAATATTCTTTCACACCATCGCGTGCTACTGGCATTTTCATTTTTTCTCGATGCATAATAGAAACTTTTTCTTCTAGCACTTCTTTATGAAAATTCTCTTTCAATTGTTGTTCGATATATGTATAAAGCACCTCATCTGTTGTTCCAATACATTTTGCAAACTCTTCAAGTGGCAGATCCCCACCATATTCGCGGACAACCTCTTGAAAAGCTTGGAACCAAATGGTTTCTGTATCTACGATTAATCCATCAAAATCAAAGATAATTGCCTTCATTATTATTCCGCCTTTTACGAGTATATTTCACACTACTATACATTCAACGCCAAAAAGCAATTTCCTTTTACAAACAAAAAAGGAAACATCTCTTGTTCCCTTCACTTTCCCTGTTCTTCATTTGCCTTTTGAACACCACGAAGCTTTTCGATTCGAAGCTCATCTTGCTCGAAATATTGTACTAGATCACCAATGCGATCGATCGCTTCCCAACTTAAATGATGCTCAATTCCTTCTACATCATTATAAATTTTACTCTCATCCACGCCAATAATACGCATAAATTGTTCTAGTAATTCATGACGATATACAAGACGCTTCCCAATCTTTTTCCCTTTTGCTGTTAATGCAAGTCCTCTATATTTTTCATAGATGAGATACTCATCTTTATCTAATTTTTGTACCATTTTCGTTACAGAGGATGGATGTACACTAAGCGCTTCAGCAATATCAGAGACGCGGGCATATCCCTTTTCATCAATTAACAAATAAATTTGTTCAATATAATCTTCCATACTAGGGGTAGGCATCGGTTTCCTCCATCCAATTCATTTTATATTTTCCGCACTAAGCAATCAATAAAATGATACACCAGAAAAGATATCATGACAAGAGTGGAAACAAGTCCCAAAACATGAAATATAAAAAGAAGCTGCGTAGTACATGCAGAATGATTAACAACGCTATTCAAACTTTTCCACAGGCTTTTTTTCTTCTGTCTAATTTTACAAATTAAAAAAATTCATAAAGAAACAAGAAAAATATAAAATAATTAAAGTAAATTGTTGACTTGATGCTTTTATTCTCGGTATCATATTTCTTCGTGAGCAATTATTTTTCGTTATACGATTTTTATTATTATTATTGAATTTTTGAGAGGGGAAATTAGATGTCACTTAAGAAGAAAACGCAAGTACGCACCGGCAAAATGGTACGTGAACTGATGTTAGCAGATGAAGATGTAAATGCTTCGCTAATTATGGTATATAGTGAAAACGGTGTAAACGCAGAAATTAAAATCGAGGGCTTAACGCCAAAATGTAACGAAGAATTATTTTTGAGCGGAAACGTAGATTGGAATAAAAGCGTTATTTATAAAATTGTTGATTTCACCGGCAACGCTGAAGTTGGTAAAGTTACTCTAACAGCAATGAATAAAAATAATGTTTCACTACAAATTGAACGCGTAATGTGGAGTAAAGAAAATAAAGAAGCTGCCGAACAAGAACAGAATGTAGCACCTGAAGCAGTAGAAACTGCTCCTAAAAAAGAAGCAATTGTGGAGGCTCCTAAAGTGGTCACACCGGTTTCTAAACCTGTTACACGTGTAGAAAAACCTGTTGTAACATCTAGCCCGGTTACTCCGGTTCCTACACCAAAGCCAGTCCGTGCAGAACCCGTTGTAAAAACGCCTACTCCAGCGCCTATCAAAAAAGAATCACCTGCGCCAGTCGTAAAAAAAGAAACAATTGCACCAACTAAAGCACAACCAACAGCTTCAACTGAAGCAAATCCAAAATTACAAGAAAACTATGTAAAACTTGTAAAAAAGACGATAGAAGTATGCCAAGATTATGAACTTGGTATCGATATAGATGATTCCATCGAAAGCTTAAAAGAAGAATTACAAAACCAAGGTATTAGCGTTACTTTCGATAAAGAAATTATGGACGTTGTGAGTCGCCTACGTTCTTTACAGGAAAAAGGAATCAAAGTAGAAAAAGTAATGAATTTACTATAAAATAAAACTTCTCCCAGTGGGGTTTTTCTTCCCCCGTACTGAGGGTTAATTTTCACCAATCAAACTTCCCGTTAAAGCGGAATAAAAAAAGAGATGGCTATATGCCATCTCCTTATTTTTTATAATTCCATTCATCACTTTCATACTTTTCTTTTGCTAATGTTTGTACTTCTTGCAGTTGCTCTTCTGTTAGCTCATATGGCACAAGCTCTACATCTAGCCCTTTTTCAAATCCAACTTGGAAAGCTTCAATCAACTGCTCAATCGTAAATGTACGATCTGTTAATTCATTGATTGCAACAGCCTTCGAAGAAAACATACTCTTCATACGCTCTTTTACCCGTTCATTTGGGAATAAAAATAAATCATATAGCTCGTCCAAATCAATTTCGAGCGGGATTGAACCGTGCTGCAAAATAACACCTTTTTGACGTGTTTGCGCACTTCCAGCAATTTTCCGTCCTTCTACAACAATCTCATACCAAGATGGCGCATCAAAACACACACCTGAACGTGGATTTTTCAACTTTTCACGATCAGCTTCTGTTTTTGGAACAGCATAGTATGCCTCAAGTCCTAACGCTTTAAAGCCTTCCAGTAAACCTTGTGAAATAACACGGTACGCTTCCGTAACCGTTTTTGGCATGTCTGGATGATCTTCTGATACGATAACACTGTACGTTAATTCTTTATCATGCAACACACCTCTACCGCCTGTTTGACGACGTACAAATCCATATTCTTTTTTATTTACTTCATCCATATTTATATCTTTTTCAACACGTTGGAAATAGCCAACTGTTAATGTTGGCACTTCCCATTCATAAAAACGAATTGTCGGTGGCATTTTCTTTTCACTTTGCCAATTTAACAAACATTCATCTAACGCCATATTAAATGCCGGTGAACATTGACCAGAGTTAATATAACACCATTTTTCTTTTCCCATCGTACACCTCATATAACCAATTATTTTTCACAATTTATAGTCTATCAAATTCGACAAACTTTGTGAAAGAATACGAAATTTCTTCTTATCACCGCATGAACTTGTTGCATAAATACATATGGGCATTATAATATTGAAAGTAGGATAAGAAAAAAGGGAGCGATAGAATCGTGTCAACAAATATTATTATTATACTAGCCGTAATCTTAGCATTCATCGGCTACTCTGCATGGATGTTTTTCTATCAGAAAAAATTAATTAAAACACTTTCAGAAGAAGAATTCCGCTCTGGCTACCGTAAAGCACAGCTTATCGATATTCGTGAAGCAGATGAATTCAACGCTGGTCATATTTTAGGAGCTCGTAACATTCCATTATCACAAATACGCCTTCGTTACAAAGAACTTCGTCAAGATCAACCTGTTTATTTATATTGTCAAAGCGGTTTCCGTACAGGTCGTGCAGCACAATTTCTAAAAAAACAAGGTTACAAAGATTTCTACCAGCTGCAAGGTGGCTTTAAATCTTGGACAGGCAAAATTAAAAAGAAAAATTAATAAAAAAGGAACTAGCTTGATTCGTCAGCTAGTTCTTTTCTTCCATGTTATTTGCAATATACACTAAATTTTGTTTTACTATTTCTCCATCTTGTGGCTCTATGTTACGGTACAAAAGTTGATATTCTAATCCTTTATCCTTCCATATAAGCGTTGCGAACTCTTCTCCATTCTCTATTTCATCCCGGTTTTTAAAATAGGCTGCTGAACCATTTTCTAATTTCATTTGCTCATGAAATCGATTTTGTTCCACAATATAAGGAAAACTATACGAAAAGTTTGCAACTGTTAATTCTACATAATCTTTTCTACCTTTTTCCTGTTGCTTATATTTAATTGTTAAAACAGCGTTCTTCTTCCCTATCGTTCTCACTGTTGCATTCACATCATGTGTGATTTCATATGGTAAAAAATTAGGGACTTTAAATGGGGTTGGAAAATATTTATTCGCATCTTTTAACAAAACAGGATCAGATACACGATCTGCAGCTGCATCCTTATTTTCCACAAACTTTTTCTCTTCTGTCATCGTCTGTTGAAAAGAACATGAGCTAAGCATAATACTAGAAAACACGAAACAAATGAGTCTTTTTTTCAATTTGTTTCCGCCCTTTCTTATCGCTCCTCTAACGAACAAAGCGTTTGTATGTTATGTTCATATTCGCTTTCTCTGTCCGTTCTCCCTTTGAAAATTTCCCTCGTTTATCTCGTACATTTTGACATAAAGAATAACTATATAAATACAAATTAAAAAGCCGACATAAAACCCTTCTTTTTAGGTGGAAGAGAGCATCCGGCCATGCATAGAAGCGGTCAGATCCTTTTCCTGCCCCAGACATAGTGAAAGCAAAGAGAGAAAACGAGTGCAGGTCACCTTTTGTTATCCATAGCCGCGGCTTATATGTCGAAAAATCAAAATGGATTTATGTAGACAAAAAATACTTCCCACTATTCTCACGCCCCATAAACAAGGTTACGCAAATAACGGAAAGCTTTGTTTACAACATAAATTATGAAAAGCTTTTCAGGTCAAGAAATTTTTCCCCACCCTTTTTGCGGATTTCCTTTTATAATACAATAAGAGGTGAATTATATGGCAAACATGAAGCACATTGCAAAAACAGCAGGGGTTTCTATAACGACTGTTTCACGCGTCTTAAATGATCATCCTTATGTTAGCGATGAAAAACGAAAGCGTGTATTAGATGCTGTTGAAGAATTACATTATGCGAAAAATATCAATGCGATTCATCTAATTAAAGGTAAGACATTTACAATTGGTGTCATGCTTCCATTCGTAAACTTACCCTACTTCAGCACAATCATTGAAGGTATTGGTAATGAAGCATTAGCTGCTGGCTACCACATTAACCTTTGTCAAACGAATTACGATAGCATTGAAGAAATTCGTGTTCTTGAAATGATGAAGATGAAACAATTTGATGGCATGATTATTTGTTCGCGTACAAGTTCTTGGGATGCTATTGAACCGTACGCAAAATTTGCTCCTATTATTTCATGTGAAAAGATGCAACATCCTCTCATCTCATCCGTTTATGTTGATCACTATGAAGGATTCCACATTGGTACAGAATACTTACTCCAAAAAGGCCATGAGCGTATTGGCATTTGCTTAGCACGTGAAAACAGCGTCAATACAAAGCAGCGAGAACAAGCCTTTTTTGATACACTTCATGAGGCAGGAAAAAGAGCACAACCGAACTGGATGTTTTACCAATGCTACAATATACATGACGGAGCACAAGTGATTCAACGCATTTTAAAAATGAAAGAGCGTCCAACGGCAATTTTTGCAGCAAATGATCAAGTTGCTGCAGGTTTATTGACAGAAGCAAAAAAACAAGGACTACGTGTACCAGAGGATTTAGCTATTCTCGGTTTTGATAATCATGAAATTTCGGAAGCATTAGAAATTTCGACTATCGAACATCCTGGTTTAACAATGGGAGCTCGTGCTTTTTCCTTGTTTCACAAACAAATACAAAGAGAACAAATTACAGGAGATTCAGAAGAACTTCCTTTCCAGTTAATTGAACGACATACCGTATGAGGAGTATCTTATTCATGGATACTCCTTGTACAAAGAATGATTCGTGTTGACTTTATTTTTTCTATCTTTTATACTGAAACTAACGAACGGTAGGTAGGGGATGAAAATGACAGCAAACCGCATTAAGGCTGTAGCACTTTCGCATTTCGCACGCTACGGCTATGAAGGTACTTCGTTGGCAAACATTGCACAGGATGTTGGGATTAAAAAACCATCGATTTACGCACACTTTAAAGGGAAAGAAGCGTTGTATTTTATCTGCTTAGAAGTAGCCCTGCAAAAGGATTTACAATGCTTCAAGCAAGATATACAACAATTTTCAGAAGCGTCCACGGAGGCGTTACTCGTGAACCTTTTAAAAGGTTATGCACGCCGCTTTAATGAAAGTGAAGAAGCAATGTTTTGGCTGCGCACTTCTTACTTTCCACCTGATGCGTTTCGCGAGCAAATCGTGATAAAAGCAAATGCTCATATTGCAAATGTCGGGAAACTTTTACTTCCTGTATTCAAACGAGCAAACGAGCGAAACGAACTGTATAACACGAATGTAGAAGAGGCGCTAGAAGCGTATTTGTGCTTACTTGACGGTCTTATGGTAGAACTATTATACGCAGGTTTAAATCGCTTTGAGACCCGTTTAAACGCTTCTTGGAAGGTATTTTGGCGGGGCCTTGCAAAATGACGGATTGCTACTAGGCAGTGCGTCATTTTTCAGCCCTTTACCTAACGACTGGTAGGAAGGAGAATGAATGATGGAATGGATTTATGTTATTTTAGCTGGAATCATTGAAATTTTTTGGGTCATTGGACTTAAGCATGCGACAACACCACTAGAATGGTTTGGTGTTGCCCTCGCAATCGCCATTAGCTTTGTCCTTTTATTTAAAGCTTATAAAAAACTCCCTGTTGGAACCGTATATGCGGTTTTCACAGGGCTCGGAGCTGGTGGCATCGTTCTAACAGAAATTTTTGTTTTTGGAGAACCATTTTCAATTGTAAAAGTCTTATTTATCGCTTTAATTTTCGTTGGTGTTATTGGTTTAAAACGCGTAACGGGTGAACAAGAAGAGAAGGAGGTCGCATAAAAATGGCATGGGTATTTTTAATTATTGCTGGTATTTGTGAGGTTATTGGTGTTCTCTTTATGAAGGTAGCTAATGAAAAAAAGGGATGGACACCAAAGCTTATTTTAATTGCAAACTTCGGCGTGAGCTTCTTCTTCTTATCACTCGCAATGGATACATTGCCAATGGGAACAGCTTACGCGATTTGGACAGGAATTGGAACTGCCGGAAGCGCACTGCTTGGTATCCTTATTTTCCGCGAATCCGCTGATTGGCGTCGTCTTGCTTTCTTAAGCTGCATTTTATGCGGTGCGGTTGGCTTAAAGCTACTAGCCTAACAGAATGAATATCATGTGGAAAGAAAAAAGAAAACAGATTGTAACAGGAATTATGATTGCACTAGTCCTTCTATTACAAATTAGCTTTCATATAATTGAGTGGCTTTTTCACAAAGTAATTTCTGTTCTTTCGCTTCTTCCAAACATAACGCTGGCATTCGCGTCCGTTGCTGGGTCAATCTTCGCTTCCATTGCAATTATTATCATTTGGAGTATCGCCAAGCTATGGAACAAAGCTTTCTCAAAAGACAGTTCTTCTGAAAAGAAGTAGCTGTCTTTTTTCATATCATCTTCTTTTTTAGACATACTACATAAAAAGGAGCTGATTATATGCAAAATTCCATACATAAACATATGCTATTGTTATTTTTCTTACTTATCATCTTCGTTGTGTTTTTCAGCTTGGCCTTACATACATCTAAAGATATTCCAAGTACAGTTTCTGTGTATAAGGTGCTCACGCAAAATACATTACAATGAAAAAGCGCCTCGTAATGAGACACCTTTTATAACGTACGATTTTCTTTTTTTCTAATTACACTGCCTGTCTTTACGAAAACAGTTCCGAATAGGAAGATTGATGCATTTGATAACGTTGCTCTTTACTAACACAGGAGTCGCCCCTATATTGGTTGTGATGGTCGCAATGTTATCGACCCCTAAATCAATACTCATATATCGATTAGTGTCTACTTGTTCAGATGCTTGCTTGGATTGTTCTGTAACAAAATTTCCACTTTAAACTTCCCATAAGCAGGAGAAACACGTACTTCTTTTAGATTGCCGATATGTTGAAACATTTTACACAAACCATACATGTCGGACTAGATAGAAATTCATCTCCCTTGAAACTTTTGGCTATGCTCTAAACGTTTTGAAGATGGAGTTTTCTTGTTTATTTTTTGATAAATAGGATCAGGTAAAGAGTTTGAAATCATAATATTTATGTTTCCCTCCACTGTATATACACAGCATCCTATTTTTGACAAGAAAAAAAGACCAACAATTTCCTGTTGGTCTTCTGTATATGTATCACTTCTCAAAGCGATTTAACATTTCATCTCTCATCCCAAAACTTACAACAGCAATTCCTACATACATGAAAATAAGAAATGCTGGATGCACTGTATTGTACCAGCTGCTATCAACGATTAAATATATCGTTAATGCCACAACGAGTACAAAAGCTAAAACGAACATATAAAAATGTCTTGTACTACCCATAATAAACTCCTCTCTTTTCACTTCACCATTCAACTGTATATTCTATCGAATAATTCGATATGACTCAAGACTAACTTTCTTTTATGTAATCCAGTTCCACCGTTATAATGTCATCACAAGCTATCGGAATAATGGTTCCTTTTTGATCAATCGCCGTTACTTGCCTATTATCCATCACACGATGTGCCACACGTTCTAACATTTTTCCATGATCCCGATAATAAAATTCTTTTATATCTTTAATGGTTTTTCCATTTTCTAAATGATACACCATCCTGTAACGTTTATAGCTCATTCTCCCACCCCGCCTTGTTTGTTTTTTCACATATACGTAAAAATGAGTTATTTCCCCTCATTACACCCTCTTAATTTCAATAAAATTCTAACAAAAATACACAATTTTATCAAACTGACTTTTTCAACAAAAATGTTGCGAAAGTCCCTTTCTTCTTCAAAATTACATAAAATATAAGAATTTTTAACATTATTTTCATAATTTCTGCTACATTTCTCCACAAAAAAAGAACCCGCACACGGCGAGTTCCTTTCGTTATCCTTTTACCCCGCTATTTGAGGGCAGTAACCTCCACCTCAAAATTCTGTAGGAAGAAAAGAAATTAGGTGAGGGCTAATGATCAGTAGAGATGAAGCCCCCTACTGATCAAAGTTTCACTTTATATTTGCTCAAACTTGTACAGGAGCTGGCTTTTGGTAGCGTAAAATTGGTTTACGAGCAGCCATTGTTTCATCAAGACGCTTAATCACTGTTGTATGGGGTGCTTCTTGTACAATTTCTGGATTTTCTTCTACTTCTTTCGCAATTTGAATCATCTTATCGATAAAGCCATCTAACGTTTCTTTTGATTCTGTTTCTGTCGGCTCAATCATAATACATTCTTCCACATTTAATGGGAAGTAAATTGTTGGTGGATGGTAGCCGAAATCAAGCAGACGTTTCGCAATATCAAGCGTACGTACGCCGAGTTTCTTTTGACGGCGGCCTGATAAGACAAACTCATGCTTACAATGTCTATCAAATGGAAGATCATAGAATGGCGCTAATCTTCTCATCATATAGTTTGCGTTTAATACTGCATATTCTGTTACCGCACGAAGGCCGTCTGGGCCCATAGAGCGAATATACGTATATGCACGAACATTAATGCCAAAGTTACCATAGAACGGTTTTACACGTCCAATTGCTTGTGGACGATCGTAGTTAAAGTGGTAACCACTTTCTGTTTTCTCTAAAATTGGTTTTGGTAAAAATGGAATTAAATCAGCTTTTACACCTACTGGACCCGAACCTGGGCCACCGCCACCATGTGGACCCGTAAATGTTTTATGAAGATTTAAATGCACAACGTCAAATCCCATATCTCCTGGGCGTGCTTGACTTAGTACTGCATTTAAGTTTGCACCATCATAATACAATTTACCGCCTGCATTATGGACAATTTCTGCCATCTCTAAAATGTTTTCTTCGAATAAACCAAGTGTGTTTGGATTTGTTAACATAAGTGCTGCTGTTTCTTCATTCACAACACGTTTTAAATCTTCTAAGTCAACAAGGCCATGTTCATTTGATTTTACTGTAATCGTTTCAAAACCAGCTACTGTTGCAGATGCTGGGTTCGTTCCATGTGCAGAGTCAGGAACGATAACTTTTGTACGGTTATGATCACCGTTTGCTTCATGATATGCACGAATTAACATTAAGCCTGTCCATTCACCATGTGCACCAGCTGCTGGTTGAAGTGTTACCGTGTCCATTCCTGTAATTTCGATTAAATGTTCTTGCAAGTCATACATTAATTCCAGGGCACCTTGCACAGTCTTTTCATCTTGAAGTGGATGAATATGCGCAAAACCAGGGAATCGAGCTACATTTTCATTGATTTTTGGATTGTATTTCATCGTACAAGATCCTAATGGATAAAATCCAGAGTCAACGCCGTGGTTACGGTTTGAAAGTGCTGTGTAATGACGCATAATATCCAGTTCAGATACTTCTGGAAGCTCTGCATCTTCTGTACGAATATAATCGCTGCCAAACACATCTTCTAATTTTACTTCTTCTACATCTAATTTGGGTAAGCTATATCCTACTCGGCCTTCTCTACTCATTTCAAAAATAAGTGATTGATCTTGGTTCTTCATTGGATAGCCCCCATTTCGTTTACAAGTGTGTCAATTTCTTCTTTTGTGCGAAGTTCTGTTACAGCTAGAAGCATATGATTTGCTAGTTCTGCATAATCACGACCAAGGTCGTAACCACCGATAATATTCTTTTGTACTAATGCATCATTTATTTCTCGTACTGGACGTTTACACTCTACAACAAATTCATTGAAGAATGGGCCAGCAAATGTCACTGTGAAACCTTTTGCTTCAAATTGACGTTTTGCGTATTGTGCTTTAGAAATGTTTTGACGTGCCATTTCCTTCACACCTTGTCTACCAAGAGCCGTCATTGCAACAGAAGCTGCTAATGCATTTAATGCTTGGTTTGAACAAATATTAGATGTCGCTTTATCACGACGAATATGTTGCTCACGAGCTTGTAGTGTTAATACGAAGCCACGTTTTCCATCTGAATCCACAGTTTGTCCTACAAGACGCCCTGGAATTTTACGCATAAATGCTTTTGTTGTTGCGAAATAACCGCAGTGTGGTCCACCAAATTGTGTTGGGATACCAAATGGTTGTGCATCACCGATAACAATATCAGCGCCAAATTTTCCTGGTGATGTTAATGCACCTAGTGATAATGGGTTAGAAGAAACGATAAATAATGATTTCTGCTGATGAACAATTTTCTCAATATCAGCTAATTTCTCCACTTGTCCAAAGAAGTTCGGATATTGAACGATTACGCAAGCTACCGTATCATCTACTTCGCTTTGTAATACATTTAAGTCTGTTACACCATCTTTATAGTCAATTTCAACAACTTCAAGATGCTGACCTTTTGCATATGTTTCAAGAACTGCTCTTGATTCTGGATGAACTGCTTTAGAAACAAGAATTTTCTTTTTACGTGTATGTCCTGCCGCTAGCATCGCCGCTTCTGCTAACGCTGTACCTCCGTCATACATAGAGGAGTTTGCTACATCCATTCCCGTTAATTCACAAATCATAGTTTGGAATTCAAAGATTGCTTGTAATTCCCCTTGTGAAATTTCCGGTTGGTATGGTGTATAAGCTGTATAAAATTCTGAACGGGAAAGAACATGATCAACAATTACTGGTGCATAATGATCGTATACACCTGCTCCTAAGAAGGAAGCATAGTCTTTTAAATTCGCATTTTTGCGAGCAAGCTCAGACAGTTCCTTTAAAAGCTCTGGTTCTGATTTTGCTTGTTTAATTTTTAATTCCCCTTTAAAACGAACACTTTCTGGAATATCAGAAAATAGTTCATCAATCGATTGAACACCAACCGTTTGTAACATTTCTCTTTTGTCTTCTTCTGTCATTGGAAGATAACGATGCAACATGAAATCTACCCCTCTCCATGGTTACTTGGAACGTTTATAAAATGGTGTTGGAACGACTACTGCTTTCACGCGTTTGTTACGAATTTCAATTTCTACTTCTGTATCAACTGCTGCGTATTTTACATCAATTAGTGCTAAACCAATATTTTTCTTTAACGTTGGAGATTGTGTACCACTTGTTACTTCCCCGATTTTTTTATCGCCTACATATACCGGATAATGAGTGCGGGGGATACCGCGTTCAATTACTTCGATACCGACTGATTTACGAGGTGCACCATTTTCTTTTTGTTCTTTTAATGTTGCTTTTCCAAAGAAGTCCGCTTCTTTGTTCGGTTTTACTGCAAAACCAATTCCAGCTTCGATTGGTGTAATATCTTTTGATAGTTCTTGACCATACAGCGGAAGTGTTGCTTCAAAGCGAAGTGTATCACGTGCCCCTAAACCACATGGTTTTAAGCCGTCTTCTGCTCCTACTTCAAGAAGTTTCTCCCAAAGTTTCGCAGCTTCTTCACTCTTACAATAAATTTCAAAACCATCTTCACCTGTATAACCAGTACGAGATACAAGCGCTTCAATGCCGTCTACAAGAACAGGATTCTTGAATTTAAAGAACTTAATTTCTTTCAAATTTTCTGACACAACTTTTTGTAAAATACTTTCAGCTTTTGGTCCTTGAATTGCAAGCTGTGCAATTTCACTAGAAACATTGACTACTTTCGTATCACCAATTACATGGGATGCTAACCACTCATAATCTTTTTCAATGTTTGATGCATTGATTACTAATAAGTAGTCTTCTTCACCGCGTTTGTAGATTAATAAATCATCTACTGTACCACCATTTTCATAACACATTGCTGTATATTGTGCTCCTCCTACCTTTAAGGTAGAAACGTCATTTGTAACAACACGTTGTAAAAATGCTAAACTATCTGCACCAGTTACTTCTACTTCTCCCATATGAGATACATCGAAAAGGCCTGCTGCACTACGAACAGCCTCGTGTTCTTCTTTAATGCTTGAAAACTGAACTGGTAGCTCCCAACCACCGAAGTCAATTGTTTTCCCGCCATACTTCGCATATACATCAAATAGCGGTGTACGTTGTAATGTAATCATGTTCTTTCCCCCTTATGCTGTCTATGACAAATCAATAAAAGTTGTTTTCCCATATCTAAACATTTTTAATTCTGAAAAGATAGGATATACGGAATCTCACGCTATTTTTTAATGAAAGCGTAAATAAAAACATACTTTCTTGGATAAAATACGAAAGATTCCACACATTTCACATCATTATCCTAACATTTTTCGATCTATTTCATCAATATTCTAGCATAAAAAATAATTTGGAATTTTTTCATCTCTAATAATCAGGAAAACTTGTACCCTAAAAGAATTAGTTTGGGGTGAAATTTAGCGATTCGTTTTGGATGGCATATCAATAACAGTTTCAATATACAGAAGGTGGGAGAGTATTCGTGAATGTCGAGATATCAGTAGATCGTACGTGGCAAGAAAATTTTTTAAAGCGCATCGATGAGGACGGTCCTTGGACAAATTGGGAGTTATTTCATTTAGCTTACGAAACAGAAAAATCATTACTTGTGCCCACATTTGATGGATTACAAGCGCCCAAACATTTATCACACTTTACACCGCTTCCACATCAGATAGAAGTCGCTGGGACCGTCATTGAAAAAATGAATGGAAAAGCGATACTAGCGGATGAAGTTGGACTTGGAAAAACAATTGAAGCAGGTCTTATTTTAAAAGAATATATGGTGCGTGGTCTTGTAAAAAAAGTGCTTATTCTCGTTCCCGCTTCTCTCGTTTCACAGTGGGCATATGAACTCAATACAAAGTTTTTTATTCCCGCTGTCGCTCAGAAAAAAAGCTATTCATGGGAACAAGCCGATGTCATTGTTTCATCAATTGATACAGCTAAGCGATCTCCGCACCGCGACATCGTTTTAAACTTAGAATATGACCTAATTATTATTGATGAAGCACATAAACTAAAAAATAATAAAACAAAAAACTATGAATTTGCACAGCGATTAAAAAAGAAGTTTTGTTTATTACTAACAGCAACACCTGTCCAAAATCGAATCGATGAAATCTTTAATCTTGTCTCCTTATTAAAACCAGGTCATTTAGGAAATCAAGCCAATTTCGAAGAATACTATGCTTCAAAAAATCGTTCGGCACAATCTGATGAAGACTTAAAAGCACTCATCAACAAAGTCATGGTCCGGAATCGCCGGCATGATACCGGAATTGACTGGCCAAAAAGGCATGTTCGTACAATCTTTGTTGATTTTAACGAGGAAGAACAAGCATTATACAAGGCGATTGAAAATTGGAAAGGACAAGATGCTTTCAGCTCTGCTTTCTCATTATTAACACTAAAACGAGAAGTATGTAGTAGCCGGGAAGCTGTTTATTTTTCACTCAAAAAGCATGTTGAAAAAAGACAAAAAGAAAATAAAGACTATATACCAGATCCATATATCGATGTATTGATGGATAAAATTAATCACATTCCTTTTAATTCGAAAGCAAATCAAGCGCTAGAATTGATTAAAGAAATTGATGATAAAGTCGTCATCTTTACGGAATACAGAGCTTCTCAAATGTATTTACAATGGTTTTTAAAGCAGCACGGCATTTCATCTGTTCCATTTCGCGGTGGATTTAAACGAGGAAAAAAAGATTGGATGAAAGAACTATTTCAAAATCATGCACAAGTATTAATCGCAACAGAAGCTGGCGGTGAAGGAATTAACTTGCAATTTTGCAATCATATGATTAACTACGATTTACCATGGAATCCGATGCGGCTTGAACAGCGAATTGGCCGTATTCACCGCCTTGGGCAAAAACACGATGTGCACATTTACAACTTAGCGACAAAACATACGGTAGAAGAACATATTTTGAAACTGTTGTATGAAAAAATCAACTTATTTGAGCAAGTGATTGGCGAACTAGATGAAATTTTAACAAGAATTAATATGAAAAATATCGATGCTCATATTCAAGAAATTTTCGCACAGTCAAAGAGCGAAGGAGAGATTCGAATCAAAATGGAAAACTTAACATCTATCATCGACTTTGCAAAACGAAATGAAGCTGAGGTGCAAGGCTATGCAGCAACATGAAATTCATGATTATTTATGGAATTTTTTCGAAGCAAACGACTGTGAAATTTTACAGCGTTCACCACAACTATTAGATGTGCAGTTAACAATCAAAATGGACAAATTGCTCATGAACCGCCCTTTTTACTGGCATTATCTTGAGAAAACGGGTGGTACGCCAAATCCGATGCGCCTTACGCTCATTACAGATCCAAAGTGTGAAGAAAAAGAGGGTGAGCTTATTCACTATGGCTCGCCTCGCTTGCATCAAATCTTTCAAACAACGAAAGAACTCGGTTCTTACATACGTTTATTTGAAGAAGTAAGTCCAAATGGGAATACCCATACCCCTCTTCACCCATGGCTCGGTGTAAATATAAAAGTATGCTATCAATGTGATCGAAAAAAAGATATGCTTCATTCAATTGGCATACATCTTATCTCTGGAACAATGATTACAAACTTTCACGAAACATTAGCAAAGATCCGTCTCACCCCTAAAATACCAGATTTCTGCTTTACGCTTACTCCCATTATTAAACCGCAAAGCGGATTAAGTCGGGTAGAAGACGCACTGAAAGGACTTATTGAAACAGATGATCATACATGGGCTGAGGAAGCAAACGTACGCTGGAATCACGACTTACAACTTCTCAACCGCTTTTACGAAGAAAGTGAAGAACTTCCAGAAAGCTATGAGATCGAAAAACAAGCACTACAGGAACAATATGAGCCGCGCATTACGATGCAAATTATGAATGGTGGACTTTTTTATGTAACAGCCAATCATTTTCTTTCATAGAAAAACTCCTTCTCTTTGAGAAGGAGTTTTTCCTATATTTTCCCGTTATACTTCCGTCCATCATTATGTTCTTGCTGTTGTTTATTCGTCATACGCTTTTGATATTCTCGATCTTTCGCGCTCACATGATTTGCATCTGTTGGAAGATTTTTTTTCGAACGACCTACTCCATTACTCATCTCTTTCCCCCCTTACTCTTCTATAGCGAAACTTCCCTAATTAGGGTTATTTGAATCGATCGGATTTTTACGGGCAGTTACCCTTCTTCACTTCCCTTGAATTTTAAGGTGAAAAATCTTATTACCCGTTAATGCACGATAGATTCCCTTTTATTTTCAGCTAGATACGCGTTCCTTATACAAACAAATAAGAGGAGCCTTTTGCTCCTCTTATTCCTTCACATATTTTTGAAACATATCATGTAAGCCTTGATTTACGAGATCAGAAATCTGTTCGTCAGATTTATGCGGATAACGATCACGCAATCTGATAGATGCCTTCACCATTAGATTTTCTAATACAGAACGGCCACCTTCTCCATAAATAATTTCAGCGTATTCTACAAGCCTTCCGTCTTCTAATGTTGCGGGATTATGATTAAAGAAAAATTTACTCATTGCCTCCACCTCTCTTTTTTTGATAACGTTTACATTTATATAGATTATTTTATGTTATTTTTTTCACAATATTGTATGCATGTATAGATGATTAGTTTCATTATAAAACAACATGACGATAGGAATAATGTAAGTTTTCGTCAATTTTGTGAACAAACACTAAGAAATGAAAGCGTTTTAATTATTATATAATAAAAAAGATTACCACGCTAGGGGCAATCTTTTTTATTTTGTTTCCATTCTATTAAACTACGACTTACGCTTCGTTTAATACACGCTCTAGGCGTTTACGAAGCATTGGCATACCACTTCCACCTGCTTGGAAATGACGAAGTTGACCTTCTTTATCAAATACATAGTAGGCAGGAACATATTTGTTTTCAAATGTATCTGTAATCGTATGTTTGCTATCAACTAAAATCGGTTGAATAATATCATGGCTTTCTGCCATTTTTTCGATTACCGCTAAATCTAAATCTTCTTCTGAGCGAGGCATATGAATCGCGACAACATTTAGACGATCATCGTACTCATCACGTAGTTCATTTACTTCTGGCATTGCTTCTTTACATAAGTAGCAACTTACAGACCAAAAGTGAATAAGTGTTGGCTTTTCCCCGATTAACTCTTCGCGCTTTACTGTGCCATTCAAAACTTCTGTTGCACCTTCTAATGCTGGCATTTGTTCACGTAATTTCATTCAACTCATTCCTCCTATTACTTATAGTGTTTCTTGTCCTGGTTTCCAGTTTGCTGGGCAAAGTCCGCCTGTTTGCAATGCTTGTAGCACACGTAGAACTTCGTCTACTTCACGTCCGATATTGTTATGGTGAACAACTTGGTACATTAATTCACCTTCTGGGCTAATGATAAATAATCCACGTAGTGCAATTCCTTCATCTTCTAATAACACACCGTAATTGCTTGATACAACATGATTTGTATCAGCAGCTAATGGATAGCGTAAGTCGCCTAAACCGTTTTTTGTACGGTCTGTGTTAATCCATGCTAAATGTGTGTGAACTGTATCTGTAGAAACGCCGATTACTTCTGCGTCTAAATCTTCGAATTCATCGTAACGATCAGATAGTGCAATAATTTCTGTTGGACAAACGAAAGTGAAGTCCATTGGATAGAAATATAATACTGTCCATTTATCATTTTTCATATTTTCTTCTAAACTAACATTTTTAAATTCTTTATTTGGCATCACTGCATTCATTTCGAAACGCGGTGCTTGTTTTCCAACTAAACGTTTTGTCATATCTATATTCATCCTCCAAAATTTAATTGAGATTCATTTCTAATTTATAATTATTATAATTATTATAATTCGTATTATAAACAAGTTATTAAATTAAAGTCAACACTAAATTAAAATTATTTTAATTTAGTGTTGACTATCAACTAATTTTGTACAATATTCAGACATCGTATTGTACAATATAACCTATACTAAGGAGGCCTATTATAAAATGAAACAAAACAAGAAAGTCTTATTTGATATAATCTTTTATCTCGTCTTCCCTTTTGTCATTTGGAAATTTGCTAAAACATATATTGATCCCTATTACGCGATGCTGATTTCTTCTGTACCTGGCATTCTTTATACACTCTATTGTTTTAAAAAAGAAAAGCAGTTTCACGTTACTGGGTTCTTTATTCTTATTACCCTTATCGCCAACACTACCGTTGACCTACTGTCTGGTTCTGCTGAAAAGATGCTTTGGAACGACGTATACTATCATATCGTGCTCGGATTAGTTGTTATCTGTACGATCTTTATTAAGAAACCACTCATGTTATATTTCGCAGCTGATATCGCAGTACTTCAAGGCCATGACCGAGATGAAAGCCGTGCACTTTACCGTGACAAACGCATATATCCAGCCTTGCAATATTTAACATTGTTTTTCGGTCTCCAATTCATTGCAAAAAGCTGTTTAAAAATCTATTTTATTTCTGTTTTTGGAGTAGAAGGATACGGCGAAATGAGAGCTATTATGACTGCAGTTGGTTGGGGTATTTCCATTTGCATTGGAGTAGGGTTTGTGTGGGTGAGTAACAAAATAAACCTAGTAACCGAGCAGAAAGAATCCACACAGTAAAGGCTTTAACAAGAAGTAATAAAAATCCCCCTGTACAATACATGCACAGGGGGATTTTTATAGGTTTATCTGTCGAATCGATGACGAGTATACACTCATCACAAAAATTTTACTATACCACTTAGTTTAATTACTAGAGGTAAATCATTCCAATTTATATTAACTTGATTTCTTTCTCTTTGTCTTTACTTTTTGATAAAACAAAGCTGCACTGAGCGGCATAACGCCAAACCATCTGTTTAAAAACGGTTCTTTTTCAGCACGACGCTGCTCTTTCTTTTGCTTTCGATCCTCTTTTGGAGCATCCATATACGATACAAATTGTTGTGTCATAAAACGCACATAATCATTAGTAGACATATCATCACCTCTACTTGATTAGTATGTCCACTTTTTTATTCGTTAATCTTGCGTTGTATTTCTTCAATAATCTCTTCCACTTTTTTATTCGTTGTATCAATATGCACAGTTGCTTCTTCATAATGGGATCGACGCTTCTCAAACTTCTGGGCAAACGCTTCTATATTCTCTTTTTGAAATAAAGGACGTGTCGTATCTTCACTCAGACGCTCTGCAATCACATATGGATCACAATATAAATACACAACGATTCCATTCTCACTCATCCACTGTCTATTATTCGTACTTTCAACGATGCCTCCACCAGTTGTAATGATGATATCGCTTGTTGGTAAAGCTTGAAGCATTGCGCTTTCATATTGGCGAAAACTGATTTCTCCTTCTTCAGCAAAAATATCACGAATCAATTTCCCATGTTTCTCTTCAATTCTTTGATCCGTATCCACCACAGGAATCCCAAGTTTATCACTTAACGCTTTTCCAATTGTTGTTTTTCCGGCTCCCATAAAACCTGTTATATAAATGGCCTGCATTTCATTCCCTCTCTTCTACCCAATTCATAACGCTTTTGTTCTTTGTATTATAACGAAAACTCGCTTTATATGCTCGCTTTTGCTTTGTCACACATTGAAACGTAACAAAGACAACTTCGTCTTCAAATACATAATTCCCATTCGCTTCACCTTTTTCATACAGGAATGAAAACACACCATTTTGTTCTTTTTGCTGCAAATCTTGTTTTATATCTGAAGCCGCTTGATCTACGAGTTCTTCCAAGGCAAACTTCTGTTCTGCTTCTGCATAAAACTTTTGATCTGACAGCAACATATTCGTCTCATAGATAAAAAAAGAAAATAGTACAAAAAGAAGAATTAATGTTCCTGGCATTGCGAACCCATCTTGCTTCTTCATGTCAGCACCTTAATTGCAGCATAACGTGTCACCACACCATGGTGCACCTTACCGCTTATATCCTGCACATGTATGGATAACACATATGGCGTCAGTTCATAAGAAATCGTGCTTACTTTTTGCAATAACACTTCTCTACCTGCCCCATTTACTTTTCTTACAACATCATTTCCAGATATTTCATACGTTACGGTACCATCATTACTTATTTTAAAAAACATTTTCTCTAGTTCATTAGGCATTATTCCCTTTTTTGCAGCTTGTACTTCTCGAAACTCTAGTTGTACTTGTTCTAAAAACACATCCCATTCCCAACTGTTCATTTGTTTCGAGTATGGTTTTTCAATAAATAAACTGTGAAGACGCGGTACAAGAAGAACGAAAACGGATAAAAACAACAAACATAACACCATTTCCAACAATGTAAATCCTGCCTCTATCGTTCTACTTTTTCGCATAGCGGCATTGTTCCATCCTTCTTTGTTTGACATCATTCCAAAACGTACAGACCTCTTCCCCTCGCCAATACGTTCTATATACGGTACCATCTATAGTCGTTTCTTTTTGCTGCGTCTGATGATTTTGATACGTATAGATAGCAGCTTCCTCTTTCAACAATAGTTGTGCTTTATACCGAATCTGGATATTTTTTCTTTCTTGCATGATAAGAAGTGTCTGCGGAAGCAATAGCGATACTGCCATCATTAATAAGCTTAAGGATACGAGCATTTCGAGCATAACTGATCCTCTTTGGCACTTCACGATACGTAAATCTCCCTCTTCCAAGCTGAAATACAATTTCATATGCGCGCGCGCGATAAGTAAGCAAGATTGTACCACCTTGGTTTATATTTCCACTTGCATTATAGGTCATAGGATTTGGAAAGGTATGTAAATCAACCTTTATATCCGCTTCGTAATCTCGAACAATAATGGGACGTTGCTCTACCGCCTCCATAATGCTATACATGTGTTGTTCAGGAAACCATCGTAATGTATGACGACTACGATGGCTCATTGCTAACTGCTGCATAAAAAGAATATCTTGAGAAAATTGTTTCAGAAACTGCTCCACTTTTTGTTTTTCATATAAAGGAGAAACATTAAAATATGTGACAACGCTTAATATGGAAATAATAAATAAGACGAGAAGCATTTCTAAAAACGTAAATCCATTTTGCTTCATGACTTAACAACGGATACTGTACCGTCTTCACTCGAAATGCTAATTTCCTCCCCTTTTGGACAAGTTTTTGAAGTAATATATTTTTCTTTTACTAAATCATCTACTGTTGGCACTTTATTATTTTGCAACTGATAGGATTGTACTTGTGCTTCTACAGATTTCACGTAAGCATCACAACCTTTGCCTTGTACAGAAGAACGCTGCGTCACCACGTTCGGAATAATCAGCAATAATAATACAGAAATAACAACCATGACTAATAACATCTCTAATAGGGTAAACCCTTTTTCATTATTCATTCAAATCGCCTCCTAAATAGAATTCATCATTTGAAACATCGGCATAATCATGGCTAAGTACATCAGGACAACAATTACGCCAATACATGTAAATAAAAGCGGTTGAATAATGACTAAAATACGATTGACCTTCCCTTCCATTTTTTCAATTGTTAATTCACTATAATCACCCAATTCTGTCGCTAAGTTTCCGTTTGCTTGTCCATGAGCAATGACATAAGACAGTTCACGCTCATAATAACGACTCTTCATAATGATAGAATCCAACTGTTCTCCCGCTATTAATGACTCTTCAATACGAGCAGCTTCACATTGAAAAAACGGATGATGCTTTTGTTCAATCATTAAAGTAAGAGCCTCAAGTACTGATAAACCACCTTGTAATAATCCGCTTAATTGAACGGAAAAATAATGAGAATTTATTAAAATAAGAAATGGCTTTATGAGGGGAAGGCGAATAAAAACATTCATTCTTTGAACCGGAGGAAGTTTTTTTATATAAAACACATATATGCATGTTCCAAGGACAATTAAGAGAAAAAAAACAGCTATCA
This sequence comes from Bacillus sp. DX4.1, assembly GCF_030348195.1. Lineage (NCBI taxonomy): Bacteria > Bacillati > Bacillota > Bacilli > Caryophanales > Bacillaceae > Bacillus > Bacillus sp. DX4.1. Next base: position 3,780,461 of record NZ_JAUCFT010000008.1, read on the forward strand.
TATATGGGAGCACTTGAATAAACAACATAATGTAATCAGTAAAAGAAGAGGAAGAAGCTTGCAAAGAGCTGTACAAGGTTGAAAATTGCGGAAGTAACACAAGATTGAACACGAGGAGAATTCCCACTAAGAAAAGGGATAAAAAAATGGGATAACGGAGTACTTTCATCATATCTTTTTGATGTTTATCTTTCCTATGCAGTAGTACACTTCCTTGTTGCAATGCAAAAGAAACGTCACCATGTCGCTGTGCATAAAATAAATAGCTTAGTATGTCTGGATGAAACATAAGTTGGTGAAAAGCATCATGCAAACTCTTCCCCTTTTTTAGTTCTTCGGCAATATACTGCAATTGTATTTGCTTTTGAGAAGATAACTGAAACTGAAGAAACTCTAATGCATGTAGAAGTGAATAGCCCTTTTCTAACAATTCTCCAAGTCTTTTTAATAACAATACTTGTTCATATAACCTCCATGCTTTTCGTTCAAACATACATATCCTCTTCTAAAAAGCCTAAGGCATACCCTTTTCTCACACACTCCTGCAGTGTTTCATAATGATACGTTACATGTTCTCCATTTGCTTCGCGAATGACTTGTTTCAGTTCATGGCCATACAATAGCTCATAAATACTCGCCTGCCGTACTTGACGCATCTCTTTACATAACGGCGAACATTTTCCTTTGCAAAATGGACATTTTAATTCGACGAGACGCTGTGCTGCTACTGCGAGTAATGATTGTTCAATTTCTTGTAGCGTAATCCCATAGTCCATGAAACGTAGCACCGCTCCTTTCGCATCATTTGTATGCAACGTTGTCATAACTAAATGACCTGTTAAGCTAGCACGCACTGCTACCTTTGCTGTCTCTTCATCACGAATTTCGCCAACTAAAATAATATCGGGATCATGACGCAAAATTGCTTTTAGACCTGTTGTATACGTGATACCAGCCTTTTCGTTGATTTGAATTTGTAATAACCCCTCCTTTCGTTTCTCAATTGGATCCTCAAGCGTAACGATACGACGTGTTTGTTGTTTTTTCGCTACTTCTAAAAGAGCATACATCGTTGTGGTCTTTCCTGATCCTGTTGGTCCAGTAAAAACTAACAGTCCGTGAGAATGATGTAAAAAAGAGAGAAGTGTTTTTGCTGAGCTTGGAAATAAAGAGAGGTGGGAAAGTGGCTGAACTGACGCTTGTAAGTGCAAGCGAATGACAAGACTTTCTTGATAAACCGTCGGCAATGTAGAGAGGCGTAAATGTACTTCTTGTCCATCAATTTGTAAATACAGTGACCCATTTTGTGGCTTACGCCTTTCACCTATATCCATGGACGCTAAAAATTTAAAATGCGAAACAAGTCTTTCTCCAAATTCTTTTGCAATACAATGCTTCTTTACTAAATCTTTTCCAATACGCAATTGTATAACTGCATCTTCCTGCCGCGGTACAATGTGTAAATCTGATGCTTGTAATACACACGCTTCTTTCATGATTGTATTGGCAAAACGTTCAACGGCATTCATCATCATCTCCTCCTCACTATGTATATATCATGAGAATCCTAAAAAGAAAAATAATGAATTTTGTTTTTTCAAAGCTTACTTTTCCTCTTTTGCTATAACAAAAAGGGAAATACATTTGTGAAATTATGAACAATTTCCGAATTATCATCTAAAATGACCTATACGTAACGTTATCTATATTATAATGTTATTATCTTGGATAAAGTGATAAAAGGTGGAGATTCTTATGGAACAAGCTCTAAAAATTACAGGCGTATTATCTGATCCAACTCGTTATTATATTTATAAATATATATCTCAAAAACATAATTACGTAACAGTACAAGAAATCGCAGATGAGTTTACTATACATCCAAACGTATCCCGTTTACATTTATCTAAATTAGAAGATGTAAATATGTTGAAATCGGAAACAAAGAAAACAGGAAAAGGTGGTAGACCCAGCAGATTATATGCATTATCTGACGACTTGATTCAGCTACAATTTCCATTCCGTGATTATCAATTACTTGCAAAAATTGCTTTTAATACATTAATTAGCCTTGGTGCAGCTGGTGAAAAAGCTTTATATGAAACTGGTAAACAATTTGGTACAGAGTTAATGGAACAGCATATGCAGCGTTTAAATATTAGTGAGGCTTCTTTAACGCTAGAGCAAAAAATACAAATTGCCAAAGAGGCATTAGCAACTGCTGGCTTATCACCTTCTTTTGAATTAAGCACAGAGGGCACAAAAATTTTCTATGATGTTCATAACTGTCCATTTAAAGAAGTTGCCATTCACCACCCAGAAGAAGTTTGTAACATGCATGGTGATATGATGAAAGGAATTTTTGAAATCCTATTCCCAAACATGGAATTAACACGAAATGAGAGCTTATTAGACGGGTGTAAATCATGTAATTATAATATCCATCTATGAAGTGAAACTTTAATCAGTGGGGGTATTACCGCCCGCAAATAGTGGGATAAAACTCATTCTCCGTTAAAGTGAGTAGAAAAGAAGTCAACTTCTTTTCTTTTTTTGCAAATGTTTACAATAGTAAGAAAAATAAACTATAATGAGGAGAGGTTTACTTTTATAGAAAAGGAGGGGAATTGCATGGAGCGCATGTTTCGCGTTCTCGGCTTTTGGACTGGAATTTTCTCGGTTATGTTTTACTTAGGGGATATGTACGCAACTGCACTATTGTTTCTAGGACAAACAGGATTCTTTGTACTTTTAAGTTATTTAAAATTGACAGAACGTATGTATATATACGTATTTGGGGCATATTTAACCGTCTTCTTCATTGGATTTACATACTATACGACATTTCTTCTTACCCCTGGTGCAGCACATTAAAAAGATGGCAATTTGCCATCTTTTTAATTTTTTTAATTCCCTAGTTGACTTATAGGTTTTCTTGAAATATAGTTTATATAACAGATCGGAAAGAGGGGAAATAACATGAATACACTGTTAGTTGGAATTAATATTGCGGTCATGCTCGTATTAGTTGGCTTATTGTATTATATGCAACGCAAGCATGTATCTTTTAATAAACGAGTATTTACTGCATTAGGGATCGGAATTACATTTGGACTTATATTACAATTTATCTATGATCCTACTTCTAAAGTCATTATTGAATCTAATAACTGGTTTAGCCTAATCGGTAGTGGTTACGTGAAATTGCTACAAATGATTGTTATGCCCCTTATTTTAGTCTCTATCATTTCAGCTTTTACGAAATTAAAGTTAACAAAAAAACTTGGTAAAATTAGTGGTTTTATTATTGGTATTTTAATACTTACAACTGGTATTGCTGCTGCGGTTGGTATCGCAGCAAGTGCAGGATTTGACGTACAAGCAACTGGATTACAACAAGGTGATGCAGAATCCGCTCGCTTAAAATTAGTGGAAGAGAAATTTACTTCCATCGAACAAACACCAATTCCACAAAAATTATTAGAACTATTACCTACAAATCCATTTCTTGATTTAACAGGTGCACGTCCAACATCAACCATTTCGGTTGTAATCTTTGCAGCTTTTATTGGGATCGCTTTTATCGGAGTAAAAAGAAAATATCCAGAACAAGCAGAACTATTTGCAAAGATGCTAGATGCTGTGTATGCAATTGTGATGCGTATGGTAACATTAATTTTACGCCTTACTCCATACGGCGTGCTTGCTCTTATGACAAAAACAGTCGCTGGTAGTGATGTGGGTGCGATTTTAAAACTCGGCAACTTCGTTCTTGCATCTTATGTAGCACTCATTGTTATGTTTATCATTCACTTATTGTTAATTGCCTTATCTGGTTTAAATCCAATTCAATATTTAAAAAAGGTATTCCCAGTTTTAACATTTGCATTCACTTCTCGTTCTAGTGCCGGTGCAATGCCGTTAAATATTGAAGCACAAAAAGAGAAACTTGGTGTTTCAGAAGGAATCGCAAACTTTGCAGCTTCCTTTGGGGTATCCATTGGTCAAAACGGATGTGCAGGTATTTATCCAGCCATGCTTGCTATGATGGTCGCTCCAACTGTTGGAATCGATCCATTACAGCCACAATTTATTTTAACGTTAATTGCCGTTGTTGCTATTAGTTCATTCGGTGTTGCCGGCGTTGGTGGTGGCGCAACCTTTGCGGCCCTAATCGTACTTTCCACGATGAATTTACCAATCGGCATTGTCGCTCTTGTAATCTCTGTTGAACCGTTAATTGATATGGGACGTACAGCTTTAAACGTAAGTGGATCAATGACAGCTGGTCTTATTTCTAGCAAATGGCTTGGTGAATTAGACCATGATATGTATAATCAAACGGATGTAAAAACAGAAGAAGTTGCATCCTAACAAAAAACACGCAAAAACGCTTGGATAAACAGATCCAAGTGTTTTTTTATTGAACGATTTACTTTATCTTCATCAATTAGTTTGTCTCAGCCGCCTCTTTTACAACTAAAGTAAGGAACATACCCTCCTATTTCATATGTTTTTACATAAGTCCAATTAAATTCTTTGTTTACAACCTAGATATCTATATAAATACAAATTAAAAAACCGACATAACCCCCTTCTTTTTAGGTGGGAGAGAGCATCCGGCCATGCATAGAAGCGGTCAGATCCTTTTCCTGCCCCATGCCAAGTGAAAACAAAGAGAGAAAACGAGTGCAGGTCACCTTTTGTTATCCATAGCCGCGGCTTATATGTCGAAAAATCAAAATGGATTTATATATTTCGCTTAATTGAAGCAATGATAGAGTGAAACTTTGATTAGCCCTCACAATCGGGCTTTTACGGGCAGTTTATCACCCACCTAACTTCTTTGCTTCCTGCCGAACTTTGAGGTAGGGGTATTACCGCCCGTAAATAGCGGGATAAATAGAGTGCAAAAAGCATATACGATTTCACACTCTATTTGTTTTGTTATTTTCTAGGATTCTCCTTTCATATACTTGCACTCGCGAAAGGAACAGCCACACTACAGGAAAACCTCCTTTATTTTTTAAAAGTATGCGCCCCATTTAAGCCCGTCCGTTTTACAAATATCCATTTTGATCGCACCATTCATGAAATTGCCGCACATCTACACCTAGTAAAACGATATCTTTTAATTCAACATCGATTGCCTTATCATCAATAACAATTATAAAATCCGGGTTTTCCTGCACACCTTTTCGTTTCACAATCCCAACTTGATTCCGATATGGTCCGTCCTTTACGTATGCTTTTTGTCCTGTAATATCAAAATTCAAAATTCTCACCTCTTTTACCACACTCAAATGGGCAGTAAGACCCCACCTCAAATTTCTGTAAGAAGCAAAAAAGTTAGGTAGGGGAAAACTGCCCATTTGAGCACTATTAGTTTCACTTTATTTGCACCATTTCTGTATATATATGATGAAAAAAGAAAAAAGTCCCTACTTTTTTACTTTCCCTCGTACTAACTGTCAGTAAGCCCCTACCCTCAATTCAAAAAAGTCACGCATTGAAGAAAAAATGCCCGCAAGAGCCCAATTCGTTCAATTAATTATCCGCCGGGATGAATCCCTTCCACAGATGGAAGCCTCACTTTATTACAATTATTTTTTATTTATTTCATTTTGTTAAGTATATATAAAAATTGTAGATAAACAATGATGATAGCGCTTTCTTATTTGTGATTTATGTTATAATACAAAAGGATAATTTCGTAAAGAGGGAGAAAAATGGATACAACAATTATTACAAAAATCATTGAAGCACTAAAATCATATGGATTTCAAGAAGTTACATACTGCGAGGAGACAAAACAATTTTTGTTTCATAATCCTACCGATATTATGAGTGGCTATGCTGAAATCACATACAGCAGCCAATTTGAAAAGTTTAATGTGCAAATTCATCCCATTGAAACGCATCATCAAGCAGAGTTACAAGAGGTCGAAAAGCACATTCAGTCTTGCATACGAAAAGTGGAGTATTTAAATGCAGTTCTTGCTGGAAAACGGAGACTAACAGACAAACTTATTATAATGTAAAAAAAGAACGTGATGAGCACGTTCTTTTTCATTTATCCCGCTATTCGCGGGCAGTAAGACCCCTACTGAGAAAAGTTTCACTTTATCTCCCACTACTGAAAGGCTCACTATATATTTATCTTTTCTTTCAACTGTACACCCGTGATATTTTCTAATAGGTCCATCGCTTCGTCTACTGTCATATCGAAAATCGTTTTATTCTCTTCTACATATGGAAACTGACGTAAACGTTTCTCTAGCATTTTCACTGCATCCGATGTAAATAAAGCACTATCAATGCCAAATTCTGTTTCAAGAAGAACAATCCAATCTAAAACGTGAAACCCTAATCCATTTAGAAATGAAATTAGTTTTTCTTCAGACTGTGCAGATAAGAATACGTGACGTTCCATTTCACTAAAGAGCTCATCTCCTAAAATTTCCGCTACTTCCTCATCATGTTCACGATTTATGATTTCTTCATATCCATAATCATCAACAAGCTCTTCTATTTCTTCTCCGTCCATAAATAATAGCTGACTACGAAGTGCATCTTTTTTAAATTCGCTTTGTTGTACGACTGTTAAGAAACTTGTTTGCCATCCTTGTTCTAATTTCATGTTTGTAACTCCTTTTTTCTGCTTAATCTCCACTACAGTTTTCTTTTGTTTTCTATTTGTATTCCCTCACATACCGCGATATAAGGGCTAGGTTCTTCTAACAGCGTCCATTGTTCCCACTTTTGAAACGGTTTATAATCATATCCATACTTTTGTAAAGTACGAGGCATATGAATGTTTTGAGTCACTGTTATTATACCCTTTCCTTTTCCACTACATATGAAATAAACTGCTCTATTTCCCCTTGAAACATATTCACTTCTGGTAAATGATAAAACGTTGTTTGCAGTGGATTATTTTCATGATACATATATATTTTCTTTTCCCAAGCAAGTGCCATACCAAACTCCGTATGACTACCCTTTCCTCCATCCAATAAAAGCAGAAAAACATCAGCGTCTTTTATCGCTTGTCTTTCTGCTTGACCAATTTCCTGTAACTGCACTGCATGTGTTGCTTTTTCATTTTTTGTCCAATCATATGTATGCTGCCATCCTGCCTCTTTCAATTTGCTCGCCACAAACTGAACAAGATATTTATTTTGAAAGCCTGATGCAATATAGAAATTCATACGAATTAGCTCCTTAATTATATAAAACAGAAGGGAAACTCCTTGTTAGCGCTCACGACAACAAAAGAGGATGATCTTTTACCACCTTCAAAGCTTATTAGCGTTTAATTGGTGGGTAGTTGAATGATTCTCTCTTATTTTTTGTTTTTTATCACTTTCATCGGCTAACATTTCTAACTCAGCTGTTATTTCCGATTTTTCTAGATTTCGTTCTTGTGAAAATTTTCTTGCAATGTAGATAATAACACTACCAACGTACAACACAAAACATACAATAAGAGCAGTATTTTCATAGAGGCTCAGCTCCAACACAGTCACTCCTAATCCATTCGTATTTTTACGCCTAAGTAACTGGAATCCCCCTGTCAAATCTTTGTTATTGTAACATAAATTTAGTAATCCTTCGAATCTTTTGTTCTACTAAAAAAAGACATGATTTTTTTCAAAATCATGTCTCTGTAATATATTTAATGATTGTTTGCACTGCTTCTTTTCCATTATACTTTTTCATGTCTTTTTTGTAATTTTCACGATTATGGTATAACTCTTCTATATGTTTCATAAGAGATGTAACTGTTACATCTTCTTCATATAAGACTGTTGCATAGCCTTGCTTTTCAAATGACTTTGCATTCAAAATTTGATCACCTCTACTTGAAGTCTTCGATAAAGGTATTAAGACCATTGGCTTTTGCAACGTTAGAAATTCAAAAATAGCATTTGATCCCGCACGTGAGATAACAAAATCTGTTGCTGCTAATAAATCAGGTAATTCTCCATGTACATATTCAAATTGTCTATACCCTTTCATATCATGCAACTGCTGATCCAGGTTTCCTTTTCCGCACAGATGAACAATTTGATAGTTTGCAAGAAGCTTTGACAATGCCTCACGGACAGCCTCATTAATCTTCTTTGCCCCTAGACTTCCTCCCATTACTGTAATAACAGGTTTTTGAGAATGGAACCCTAGAAAACGCAAACCTTTTTCACGATTCCCTTGCAGCACTTCTTCACGCACAGGTGATCCCGTATAAATGACTTTTTCTTTTGGCAAATGCTTCCCTGCTTCTTCAAACGTAACAAAAATCTTAGAAGCAAAACGCAGTGCAATTTTATTTGCAAGCCCAGGCGTCATATCTGATTCATGCAAGAAAACAGGCACACGGTTCAACCATCCACCAATTACCACCGGGACAGAAACAAAACCACCTTTTGAAAAAATAACATCAGGTTTTAGTTTTCGAATACGTACATACGCATCCATTACGCCCTTCATAACAAGAAAAGGATCTTTTATATTTTTCAAATCAAAATAACGGCGTAGCTTACCGCTTGCTATACCATAATACGGAATCCCTTCTTGTTCTATAATCGTTTTTTCAATCCCTTGATGAGAACCAATATAAGAAATTTCCCAATCCATCTTTTGTAAATGTGGTATAAGTGCTAAGTTTGGTGTCACATGTCCTGCTGAACCACCGCCTGTAAAGACTATCTTTTTCATACGTCTCCCCCTTCTACACTATAGTACACTAAAATATCGTGCTTCGGGGTGAGCAAATACCATCGCCGTTACGGATGCTTCCGGCTCCATCATAAATCCTTCTGTTAAGGTAATTCCAATCTCTTCTGGATGAATTAAGCGAAATAATTTTTCCTGATCAGCAAGCTCTGGACAGGCAGGATATCCGAAAGAAACACGAATTCCTTGATATTTTGTACGAAATCGTTCGTCCATCGTCATTGCCGGCGAATCTGGAATTCCCCAACGATCGCGAATTAACATATGTGTTTTTTCTGCTAGTCCTTCTGCTAATTCCAAGGCTAATGATTGAATCGCATGACTGCGTAAGTAATCTCCTTTCTCTTTCCACTCTTCAGCAATGTCACGAACTCCTTGCCCAACTGTGACAGATAAAAATGCGACATAATCCATTTCATCTCCAACTGGGCGCAAGTAATCTCCTAATGTACGGTACGGTGCTTTCCCTTGTCTTGGGAAAGTAAAATGTTCCAGTACACGAGTATGATCTTCCGGGTCATAAATGATAATATTTTGTCCATCACTTTGTGCAGGAAAGAATTGATATACCGCTCTTGGACGAAGCCAAGATTGACCTTCTTGTAATAATTCATCAATTAAATTATTTAATTCGTTTGCTCGTTTATCGCCTTCTTGTAACAATTTTTTTACACTTCCTTTTAAACCAAGGTGGTGTCCAATTAACATTTGTCGGTTTAAAAATGGTGCAAGATGCGAGACCGGAATATCGCGAAGTACGACTCTTTTTGTTGAGTCTGGTACCATCACTTGCGCCGACGGCAGTTTTTCAATCACAGCTGGTATTTCGACTTTTTTCTCCACTGGTTTCACAACATGAAGGTGACGTTCTTTTTTGTCTTGTTTCATTTTTTCTCGTTCTTCTTCTTTTTGTAATCGATTCATAAGATCCAATCCCGTCATTGCATCACTTGCATATAACACGAGACCATTGTAGGAAGGAGAAATACGATTATCTGTAAACTTTCTCGTCAATGCTGCACCACCTACTACAATGGGAATATCAATATCCGCAGCCTTTAAATCTTCAGCAGTTGTTACCATCTGTTGCGCTGATTTTACCAGTAAGCCCGACAGTCCGATAATATCTGGATTCTTTTCTTTTACCTCTTGAACAATGCGATCAGAACGAACATTAATGCCTAAGTTCACAATATCATAGCCATTATTAGATAAAATAATTTCCACGAGATTTTTACCAATATCATGCACATCACCTTTGACAGTCGCTAGCAATACTGTTCCCTTTTTTGCACTGTCACTCGATTCCATATAGGGCTCTAAATATCCCACAGCTGCCTTCATGCTTTCCGCACTTTGCAATACTTCGGCAACAATCAGCTCATTGTTATTAAACAAACGACCTACTTCATCCATCCCAGTCATAAGTGGCCCATTAATAATATCGAGCGGCTTTCTCCCTTCAGTGAGAGCAAGCTGTAAGTCTTCGTGTAACTCTTGCTTTGTTCCTTCTATAATATAATTTGCTAGTCGTTCATCAAGCGTTAGTTTCTCCTGTACAACGGTTTCTTTCTTCTTCGTATTGCGGTAAAAGTTTGTAAATTCTTCTAATGTTTCTTTCGTTGTTTCAAATAATAAGGCATCTGCCATTCCCTTTTCTTTTTCTGAAATCGAAGCATATCGCTCTAATTTTTCTGTATTCACAATAGCATAATCTAACCCAGCTTTTGTCGCATGATATAAAAAGACAGAGTTTAACACTTCACGGCCCGCTGGTGGCAAACCGAACGATATATTACTTACACCTAAAATGGTTAAACACTCAGGCAATGCTTCTTTAATGAGACGAATTCCTTCAATTGTCGCTGCCGCTGAACCGATATATTCTTCATCACCCGTTCCCACTGGAAAAACGAGGGCATCGAAAATAATATCTGATGGACGTATACCATATTTCGTCGTTAACAATTCATAGCTTCGTTTTGCAATTTCCAATTTTCTTTCTGCACTTACTGCCATTCCTTCTTCATCAATTGTTCCAACTACAATAGCAGCACCGTATTTTCGAATAAGTGGTGTAACCTTCTCAAAGCGCTCTTCTCCATCTTCCAAATTAATAGAGTTAATGACACCCTTACCTTGTATGTATGTAAGTGCTTTCTCCATTACATTTTCATCTGTTGAATCTATCATAATTGGAACCTTTAATACTTTCGTTACCTTTGCCAAAAAGTTTTCCATATCTTCTATTTCATCACGATCTGGATCAGCCATACAAATATCAATAATATGAGCATTTTTCTTTACTTGTGTTCTCGCTATTTCGGCCGCTTCTTCAAATTTCCCTTCTGCAACTAATCGTTTAAACTTTCTTGATCCAATAACGTTTGTTCTTTCGCCAACGAATAATGGCCGCATGGAATCATCATATTGCATTGCTTCAAGGCCACTAATTCCATGGCCTTTTCGCACATGATTCACGCGTGGCTGTAATGTTGCAAGTGAAGTTTTGATCGCCCGTATATGATCTGGCGTTGTTCCACAACACCCGCCGACAATATTTACCCAACCTTCTTCTGCAAATAATTTCACTTTTTCGGCAAGTGATTTTGGCGATTCATGATAATGTCCATCTTCATCCGGAAGACCTGCATTTGGATAACATGAAATGTGACACTCCGATAATTCAGAAAGAGAACGAATATGCTCTCGCATAAACTCTGGACCAGTTGCACAGTTCAAACCGACAGATAGCGGCTTCATATGCTCAATTGATAAATAAAATGCCTCAATCGTTTGACCTGCTAAAGTCGTTCCCATCGGTTCAATTGTTCCCGAAATCATAAGCGGCACCGTTTGTTTTGTTTCCGTAAAGGCTTGCTGGACTCCTAAACAAGCAGCCTTCACATTTCGCATATCTTGACTCGTTTCCACAAGCAATACATCCACACCGCCTCGCAATAACCCTCGCGCTTGTCTCGTATACGCTTCGATTAGCCCATCAAATGTCACGCCGCCTGTCACACTAATCGCTTTCGTTGTTGGCCCCATTGCACCAGCGACGTATACTTCCTTACCGCTCTCTATCACCGCTTGTTTTGCTAGCAACGCTGCTATTTCATTCAATTCTTCATCTAAATGAGATAATTCATAGTCACTTAATACAATATTGGTCGCTCCAAATGTATTTGTCTCAATGATATCCGCACCGGCTTCGATGTATTCTTTATGAATTTGTAAAATGACATCCGGGCGCGTTTTCACTAAATATTCATTACATCCCTCATATTCTTCTCCTCCGAAGTCTTCCGCTACTAAATCTGCTTGCTGAATCATCGTCCCCATCGCACCATCTAAAATTAAAATTTCCTGTTGTAATCTCTCTTGTATTGGTCTCATAGATTTATTCCTTCTTTCGCTTTTTGCTTCTCTCTTACATACCCAGTAAGCTGCTCTGTAATTTCATATTTTAAAAATGGTGTAATGAGATAAATACCGTTAAAGAATTTCATAGCAGCATCGATTAACTCTTGTGAAATACGGATTCCTTCTTCAATTGCTGCCTGCGATGTTTCATGACCATCCATTCTCGTTCTGATTTCTTCTGGGAGCGTGATTCCGGGAACTTCAAAATGTAAAAAATCAGCATTCCGCTTACTTACTAGTGGCATAATCCCAATAAAAATTGGTTGTTCTAAATGTTTTGTAGCTTCATATACTTCCTCAATTAATGCTGCATCGTAAATTGGCTGTGTTAAAAAATACTCTGCTCCCGCTGCAATTTTTCTCTCCATTCGTTTTACAGCGGCTTTCAAATGTCTCACATTTGGATTAAAAGCTCCTCCAACTGAGAATCGTGTAGCGGGACCAATCGACTTCCCTAAAATAGAACGTCCATCATTCATTTCTTTAATCATTTTAGTCAATTCAATGGAAGACAAATCATATACTGAAGTCGCTCCAGGGAAATCACCAACGCGTGCTGGATCACCTGTTAAAGCTAGTACTTCTTCCATACCTAACGCAGACAATCCAAGTAAATGAGACTGCAAACCAATTACATTATGATCCCGGCATGTTAAGTGTGTCAGCACGGGGATATTATGTTTCGTTAATAATGCGCCCATGGCCATATTAGAAATGCGCGGTGATGCTAAAGAATTATCCGCTAATGTAACAGCGTCTGCCCCAGCTCTTTTTAATGCTCTTGCTCCTTCAAAAAAGCGTTGTGTATCCAATGTTTTCGGTGGATCTAATTCAACGATAACCGTCGTTTGTTTCTTCGCTTTCTCGGCAAGCGTAACATGATTACCAGCGCGTTTCGTTTGCGTATGAATCACTTGTGGCCGCTGGACAACCTGCTTTTCTGTAACGGGTATTACATTTTCAAGAGCACGTTTCATCCCCTGGATATGCGCGGGTGTTGTTCCACAACACCCTCCCAACAAACGGATACCTTGCTCAATAAACTTTGGTGTCATCTCTTCAAAATACGCTGGACTGCCTTCATATACATAACGCCCTTCTACATAGTTTGGAAGACCTGCATTTGGATAAGCTGACAAATAACCGTTTTTCGGAATCGATATCATTTTGAAAGCTTCCGTCATATGAAGTGGCCCTAATTGACAGTTTAGCCCAACAACATTTGCCCCGTGATCTAGAAGCTGAGCCAATATTTCATTTACATCATTGCCGTTTTGTGTTGTACCAGCTTCATGAAGAGCAAGCTGTGCAATAATTGGAATGTTTGTTTGTTTCCGCAACACCTTAACAGCATGCAGCAATTCAAATTCATCATAAAATGTTTCTAATAACAGTCCATCAACCTCTCCCTCAAGCAAGGCACCCGCTTGCTCAAGTAGCATAAACTCACGTTCCATATCAGTCGTTGTAACCGCTCCAATATGTTTCATTCCACCAATTGTCCCTAAAATTGCATTTCTATCTGTCACTGCCGATTTTGCAAGTTTAACCGCTTCCTTATTAATTTTGACAACCTGATTCTCCAAACCATACATGCGCAGTTTAGCTTCATTTGCACCATACGTATTTGTTTGAATGATATCCGCGCCAGCAGCCACATATTGTTTGTGAATTGATATAATACGATCTGGATCAGAAAGATTTAACTCTTCAAAACTACTTTGCAAACCATGAGAATGTAACAATGTCCCGACTGCTCCATCACCGATAACAATTCCTTTTGACAATAAATCTAGTAATTTCACCTGTCTCCCTCTTTTCTATCAATATAAAAACCCCTCTTCGCCTTGAAGAGGGGGACATCATCAATCCTCCTCTTATCATGCAAAACAAGTTGTTTTGCAGGTATTAGCACCGTTTCAAACATTCTGTTTGAAGGTTGCTGGGTTTCACAGGGCCTTTTCCCTCCACCGCTCTCAATAAGAGTTCGTCTTTATTATTTAATTATGTTACTAAAAGGAAATACGTGTACCTTTTAACAATCTTTGTTAATTTTCTCATAAATTTAGCATGAGGGAAAATAAAAGTCAATAATACTAGATAGAAAATAAAAATTATTTAAAATAAAGTTGCAATTCACATAACTTTTATTGTAAAGTTAAAAACATAATAAAATTTCATACAAAATATTCTTATCTAGAGAGGTAGAGGGACTGGCCCGTTGACACCTCAGCAACCATTAACGCGATCGTTAATAAGGTGCTAATTCCAGCAAATTGTGAAAAGATTTGACAGATAAGAAGAAGACTATATTCGCATAAAAGCCTTCTTCTTAGAAGGCTTTTTTTATTTTATCACCACTAACGGGCAGTAATATCCCAGGGCGGATAAACTGCCCGATTGGTGGGGGCTAATAATCAGTGAGGAATAAAGCAAAGCTCCCACTGATGAAAGTTTCACTTTATATAAGGAGGAATTATACATGTCAACAATCGAAACAAAACTTGCCCAAATTGGAAATCGGAGTGAAAAAACAACTGGAACAGTTAATCCACCTGTTTACTTTTCAACTGCATATCGGCATGAAGGAATTGGAAAATCCACTGGCTTTGACTATTCAAGAACAGGAAATCCAACACGTCTTCTATTAGAGCATGCCATCACTGATTTAGAACAAGGCGATCAGGGGTATGCCTGTAGTTCCGGAATGGCAGCTGTTCTTCTCGTTCTTTCACTGTTCCGTTCTGGTGATGAGCTTATCGTATCAGAAGACTTATATGGAGGCACCTATCGTCTCTTTTCTGAACATGAAGACAAGTGGAATATTCGATGTAGATACGTAGATACGCAATCTATCGCGCAGATAGAACGAGCAATCTCTTCTCAGACAAAAGCTATTTTTATAGAAACACCAACAAATCCATTAATGCAAGTAACAGACATTGCTGCTGTTGCAGCTGTCGCAAAGCGACACGGTTTACTTCTAATCGTAGATAATACGTTTTATACGCCATATATACAACAACCACTAACAGAAGGTGCTGATATTGTATTGCACAGTGCAACGAAATATTTAGGTGGTCACAATGATGTTTTAAGCGGACTCGTAATTGCGAAAGGCAAATCTTTATGTGAAGAACTTGCTCACTATCACAATGCTTCCGGTGCTGTACTCAGTCCATTTGATTCTTGGCTACTCATTCGTGGCATGAAAACATTGGCACTTCGCATGAAACAACACGAGGAAAATGCGAAAAAACTCGTTTCTTATTTGAATAGTGAAGACGGTGTAACCGATGTTTTTTATCCAGGAAGAGGAGGTATGATTTCATTTCGCCTTCGCGATGAAAAGTGGATTGATCCATTCTTACAATCTTTATCTCTTATTACATTTGCAGAAAGTCTCGGCGGAGTCGAGAGTTTAATGACATATCCCGCGACGCAAACGCATGCTGATATACCAGAAGAAGTACGAACAGCACGTGGCGTGTGTAATCGCCTCCTTCGTTTTTCCGTCGGCATTGAAAATAGCGATGATTTAATTCGAGACTTACAACAAGCAATTAAACATGTAAAAGAAGGTGTTAGAATATGAGTTATTCACTAGATACACTCTTACTTCATAACCAATATAAACATGATTCACAAACAGGTGCTGTTAACGTTCCCATCTATAATACATCGACATTTCATCAATTTGATGTAGATACGTTTGGAAAATACGATTATAGTCGATCTGGTAATCCAACACGCGCTGCACTTGAAGACATCATTGCTTTATTAGAAGGTGGATCAAAAGGATTTGCCTTTTCATCTGGAATCGCAGCGATTTCTACGGCTTTTCTACTTCTATCACAAGGAGATCATGTTCTTATTTCAGAAGATGTATACGGAGGAACTTATCGCATTGTAACTGAGGTGCTCTCTCGCTATGGTGTTTCGCATACATTCATTGACATGACAAATATAGAAGAAGTGGAACGCAAAATTCAACCAAATACAAAAGTACTTTATGTTGAAACACCATCAAATCCATTATTAAAAGTGACTGATGTCCGCGCTATTTGTGAGCTAGCAAAATCCGCTGGGGCACTTACCTTTGTTGACAATACATTTTTAACGCCACTATTCCAAAGACCGCTTGAACTCGGAGCGGATATTGTACTCCATAGTGCAACAAAATTTATTGCCGGTCATAGTGATGTTACAGCTGGATTGGCCGTTGTAAAAGATGAAGAGCTTGCAAAAAAACTTAGTTTTTTACAAAATGCATTTGGCGCTATATTAGGGCCACAAGATTGTTCTCTTGTACTTCGTGGACTCAAAACATTGCATGTTCGGCTTGAACACTCTGCAGAAAATGCCAGCAAAATCGCACATTATTTACAACAGCATCCGAAAATACAAACCGTATATTACCCTGGTTTAGTATCTCATCCAGGATACGAAACGCAGCAAGCCCAAGCAACATCTGCCGGTGCTGTTCTATCCTTTACGCTGCAGTCTGAAGATGCCTTGCGACAACTTTTATCCCAAATTAAGCTTCCTGTATTTGCTGTTAGTTTAGGAGCCGTTGAATCCATCCTCTCCTATCCTGCAAAAATGTCACATGCAGCACTATCACAAGAAGCACGTGATGAACGAGGCATTTCTAATTCATTGCTTCGCTTATCAGTCGGTCTCGAAAATGTAAATGATTTAATTGCCGATTTTGAACATGCGCTTTCTTATATAGAAGAGCCTGTAAAAGCATAAGACCATTCTAATTAAATTCATTTGAACATAAGGATAAAACGCTAAAAAGAACCTACAAGGCTCAGGTTCTTTTTAGATTTCAATCTGCATTGTATCATATGCAAAAACAATATTGAAACCTTCTTTTTGAAGATCCGCCGCTATCTCTTGTAACTCATCATGACCAAGATTATCAACTTCCTCAATATGTGTAATAATCGTTTGTTTTGCTTGTAACTGTTTTGCAACCGCTAATGTATCTTCAAAAGTCGCCTCACGTATACTTTCAATAAAAGTACGATCTTTCAGGCGTTCTTTCGTTTTCCAACTAAATTCGACCATTCCCATTGGCAACACCGCCAAATCTAAATTTCCAATCAAATGTGTTGGGGGCTCCCATCTATATAATTCATCAGGTGCAATTAACACCTTTTTATCATTTTCTTCTAATAAAAATGCATACACATATTCTTCATATAGACGAAATGGTGTTACTTTTATCTTATTCTTTACGAAAGATTGTCCATCTTGTAATACGTTCAAATCAATCCATCCCTGTTGTTGCATAAACTGTAAATGATCCCATGAACCTAAAAATTGTTTCATATCTACCGCTACTTGCTCTGGTATATAAACCGTTGTTCCCCATGTTCTATTTATTTCAAACGCCATTGTTTCCCAAATTCTTCTTCCCATCGTGTGATCTGGATGCCAATGCGAATAAATACCTGCTTCTACTTTTTCAATATGAGAACGCTCTAATTGCAGGCGTATCTCCTCTGGTGTATCAATTAATAGACGGAGGTCATGAATAAACACACTTGGACCCATTCGGCTATAAGGGACACCTTTTTCCCGCGCTTCCTTACTTACTTTACTATAGCTCCCTGGTCTTGGTATCGGTACTGCTCCGCCTGTTCCTAAAAACTCTATTTTCATGCTATCCCTTCTTCCTATCCAGATTTATATTCTATAAAATAATAACAAATCCCTTTTTCTTATTATTTAAAAAATTTTGTATATTAATTTGAAAGAACGAAAAAATCATGATAAAATCGTGATATAAGTATAGCTATATCGTCTTACTTTCAAAACATATCTTTCCTTTTATTAAAAAAACGGCTTGTTACAAAACCTACAAATTTATCTAATTTATTTACATCATGGTCTCTTTTCTTACAGTTTCTTTACTTTAGAGCATTTTTTCTGCAACAACTATTTTCTTTTCTTTAGATTTTTGGTATGTATAGTATGGTATAACAGCCACATGGAGGTGGAAAAGAACATGTTAGAAACCTTTCAAAAGGAATTAGAAGTATATGAAAGCAATGCAGAACTATTGAAAGTTCTTGCTCATCCTGTTCGCTTATGTATTGTAAAAGGATTAATTGAACGTGGTCCAAGCAACGTTTCTACAATGTACACTGGCTTAAACATGCCACAATCCACAATTTCACAACATTTAGCAAAATTAAAAAGTGCTAAAATTGTTTCAAGTGAAAGAAAAGGATTGGAAATTTACTACAAAGTAGAAAATGAAACAATCATTCAACTTGTTCGTGTATTACTAGGTTAGGGGTAACCAAACAAAAAAGGGACGTATTCTATATTTTCCATCTCATATCTTTAATATAAATATATATCATGAGAGAAAATATACAATACTATATATCCTAAAGTCGTATCAAAAAACAAGACACAGCAAATTTCTGTGTCTTGTTTTTTTTACTATACATACAAATAACGATTCAAATTTAAATGTGGTATACCTTTTTTCTGCACAACAACATCAAAGGCGTCACTCATCCCACCTTGCAAAATCATGGAACGAATCGCTCGATTTTGTTTTTGTTTCTCAGAAAAAGGATCAAGGTCTTGATGATCCACTAGCTGTTCAAATATACCCGCTGCTAGTAAAAACTCTCTTTGCTTTGTATGCCATACTGTATGAAGGCCTCGCTCTTCTCCAATTTCTTTCAATTCATCCCAGTGAATATGTGTTGTTATATCCATCTCTCCTGGATATCGAAGTGGATTATGAACAAGCCTGTGCTTATAATATCCACGTAAGCTCCCCTGTCGGTGCGCAGGATGCATCCATTCTGCATTTGTATACCCATAATCAACCGTTATGAAAAGTCCTTCTGCGAGCCATTTTGTAATCCCTTGTATATAAAATTCCATAGCAACTGGCACTTCAAAGCGCTGTCCTTCATAGAGTTCTATATGATGCCTATGTAAATAACACCGTATTGCTTCATCTTTAAGCGGTCGTAGCACTTCCGTAAGCTCACCTTCATCATTATAAGTAACGCGCACTTCATACAAGTTGCTCCCTCGCTTCTCAATAACTTCAACAGGAAACGCATCAAACAATTCATTTGAAAAAACAATACCCGCAAAAGAATCTCCTAATTCCTCATAGGATGTATATTGTGAAACATGTTGAAATGAGGAAAGTTGACGTTTTTGTAGCTTTCTATGAAAGGGACTCACTTCAATAATGGAATAACGTAAGTTCGCAAACGTTTCCGGGGATAGTGATTGCCATTCCTGTAAAACATCATAGGCAAATTTCCCTGTTCCTCCACCAATTTCACAAAAGTGAGGAGGAACTTCCCCGTTTTCTACAAGCCGAATAAAAAAACGAGCGAACGTCTTCGCAAATACAGAAGAGACATTACTACTTGTAAAAAAATCCCCTTCTCTCCCGATCTTCTCACGTTCTTTCATATAATATCCGTGCTCAGCATCATATAATGCAAGGCTCATATATGTACAATATGAAATTGAGTAATCTATCTCCCTCTTCATCGCTCCTCTTAGAACGTGCTCCATCCTTCTGTACTCCTTATTGTAAAAATGGATTATTTTCTTTTTCAAAACCAATATTTGTTTCTGGACCATGTCCACATAATACTGCGGTATCATCAGGTAATACAAATAATTTTTCTTCAATACTTCCAATTAATTCGGCAAAACTACCACCCGGTAAATCTGTACGACCAATGCTCATTTGGAATAATACATCTCCTGAAAATACGGCATTTGCCTCTTTACAATAATATGAGATACTTCCTGGAGAATGCCCTGGTGTCTCAAACATTTCAAATGTAAAAGATCCAATTGTTAACGTTCCTTCTTCATCAATCATATGGTCAGCTGGCTTTGCTGTAATACTACGATTCATCATAAAGATTTGTGAACCATTTACAGCACCATCTCCTAACCAATCCGCTTCTACTTTGTGCACATATACCGGAATTTGAAAGGCATCTCGCACTGCATCGACCGCACCGATATGATCAAAATGAGCATGTGTTAACAACACAGCTAGCGGCTTTAATTGTTCTTCTTTCAAATACGTTACAAGTTTCTCACCCTCACTACCTGGGTCGAAAATAATACATTCTTTTTGTTCATTGCTTAAAATATATGCATTTGTTTGTAATGGGCCTAATGGCATTTGTATCCACTTCATTTTTTGATCTCCTCCAGTTGTTAAACTTACTTTTATGATACAACATTTCTTTCTCTTAGGAAAAGAAACGATGTTACCTCGACAATCTTTTGTAAAACATGTACAATTAAAATGAAGAAATATTACAAAAACTCAAACGAAAGAATGAGAGAGCAGAGGGGGATATGTATGGGTCTAGTTATCATTTTTGCGTTAGTCACTCTGTTAGCTGTCTTCGCTACTCTTAGAACGTTACGTGAAAAAAATATGCTGGCGGGTGGTTTTTCTGTCGCAACCGTACTTGTTTTCGGGTGGTTTACAATCATGACTGTCCTCGGTAATGGCTACCCACCAACTCATTAATTCACTTACAGTTCTACTATCCAACATGATTTTTCGCATAAAAAAAGGAAGGGTTCTCCCTTCCTTTTCTCATTATCCCGCTATTCGCGAGCAGTAATACCCCCACCTTAAAGTTCAGCAGACAGCAAAGAAGTTAGGTAGGGGATAAACTGCCCATAAAAGCCCGATTGGTCAGGGCTAATACGGAGTAGGGGGATAAAGTCCCCTACTGAGTAAAGTTTCACTTTATTTCGCTTCATACATATGTTTCTTTACAAGCCAAGCTCCGCCAATCACACCTGCATCGTTACCAAGTGTTGCAATTGCTAACTTCGTGCTCTTCACAGCACGTGAGAATGCATATTGCTCAAAATAACGTTGAATTGGTTGCAGTAATGCATCGCCTGCTTTCGATACGCCACCACCGATTACAATCTTTTCTGGGTTTAACGTACTAGAAAGGTTAGCTACTGCTAATCCTAAATAAGAAGCTACTTTTTCAACAACTTGAGCTGCTAAAGCATCACCTTGTCCAAGTGCTTCAAAAACATCTTTAGATGTGATACGTCCCTCTTCTTTTAGCATAGAGCGAAGTACACTTGCTTCTTCTGTCTCCTTTAATTTTTGCATGGCAACACGTACGATACCTGTTGCGGAAGATACTGTTTCTAAGCATCCAGATTTGCCGCAGTTACAAGGAAATGCATTTTCTGTCATCACTGTAATATGTCCGATTTCACCAGCAGCACCGCTTATACCGTGTACAATTTCACCATTTGTAATTACACCACCGCCAACACCTGTTCCAAGTGTCATACAAACAAGGTCTTTCGCTCCTTCGCCAGCACCTTTCCACATTTCACCAAGCGCCGCAAGGTTTGCATCATTATCAACAACAACAGGTAAACCTGTTTCTACTTCTAATAAGTCTTTTAACGGATAGTTTTTCCACCCTAAGTTAACCGCTTCATAAATTGTTCCAGAAGCTACATGCACAGGACCAGGAGCACCCATACCAATACCGATTAGCTTGCTTTTTAATTCTCCTAGTTCTTCTAACTTTTTATCAATTGCCTTCGCCACATCTAATGTAATATGTTTCCCTTGCTCACTCTTATTTGTTAGGATTTCCCACTTATGTAAAATTTCACCGTATACATTAATAAATGCTAATTTAATCGTTGTCCCACCGAGATCAACGCCAGCTAACCATTTTTCTTCCATTTCGCTAACCTACCTTTATCTATTTCTTGTTCATCTCTTTTTGAATCTCTTGCTTCAATAAAAATAAGGCTGTTTGATAGTCTCTTGGCTCAATCAGCTGTGATTGATTTAATTCACGAAGCTCATCTTGCATCAATTGTAAATCTGCAATTCGATCCCCTGTATAAATGATCGTTCCAAATTTTTTTAGTAATTGCTGAATATCATAAATAGATATCATGTCATCACCCTCTATATCCACTTATTATAGAAATATAATAAGAAAACGTTCACATATTTTATTATAATCAACAAGAAAAAGCCTCGTCAATTTTTATTTGTCTATACAAGTCAAAATTGAACAATTGTTTCTTTTTCTGTAATAATTTTTTGTACGACTTGATCAAATGGTTCCATTGGAATATTTTCGACAATTTGAAATCCGAAAGCCAATGATAGCGTTTTCCCTTTATAGTTTACAAGGTAACGATCATAATAGCCCCCACCGTATCCAATACGATCTCCTCGTCTTGTATAAGCAACCCCAGGCACAAAAAGAAGATCGATCTCTTGTGCTTCCACTTCTTCTGTTATAGAAGGTATCGGTTCGCGTAAATTCATATATACGGTTTCTAACTGTTCAAAGTCTGTAATCTGATAAAAGGTCATCGTTCTTGTCTTTCGATTGCACTTTGGGACAACAACCTTTTTCCCTTCTCGCCATGCCTTTTCAATCATTTCATATGTATTCACTTCGTGTTCCATTGAAAGAGTAATCCCAATTGTTTTTGCTTCTATCCATTCTTTTTGTTCATATAAAGAAGCCACAATTTGTTCTGATAAAGTTTTGTACTGTTCTTTCGGTAAAGAATTCATTTGTTTTAATATTTGTTTACGTAATCGTATTTTCTCCTCTTTCACACGATTCTCCCCCTATAAAGTGAAACTTTTATCAGTGGAGGTTTTCTTCATTCCTCACTGAGAATTAGCCCTCACCAATCAGGCTCTTATAGACAGTTAATCCTCCACCTAATTTTTTTGGTGCCTCATCAATTTTAGGTGGGGGTATTACTGCCCGTTAGTGCAAGATAAAAAAGAAACAGTAGGAAAATATTCCTACTGCTTACTTTGTTTCACGGTGTAACGTAGACTTCTTGTCACGCTTGCAATACTTTTTAAGCTCAAGACGCTCAGTGTTGTTACGTTTATTTTTCTTTGAGATATAGTTACGATCTCCGCATTCTGTACATGCTAGAGTAATATTTACACGCATTCTTATTTCCCTCCAGTCACTAATAACTTAAATCAGACTATACCATAATACCACTTTTAAAATAAAAATTCTACACCTTTTGATATTGTCTAATTTTTTCTATAAGAGTTTTCATATTTTCCTTTGCTATTACTGGGTTTCTCGCATGAGAATATACAAGAAATTTAGGTTGTTTTGTATCAGAAACTATATACGACCACTCTTTTTCTGTATATTTGAACTGTATTCCTTCTAATATTTCTACTTCTCTTTTTTCCATATCTTGCAATAACATTCCCATTACTTTCCCTTTTTCTTTCCACGCACACACAACTTCATCACATAATAAATATAGCGGCGAAGATTGCTCTAACATAACGGATACAGTTTTCCCTTGCCTTGCAATCAATTCAAATAATTTTCCGATGCGATATAAAATATCTTGCTGCCACCTTGTCTGAGACTCATTTTTCTCATTATGCATATAAAAAAGAAGATAACACTCCCCTAGTTTTAGTGATAATGGATATACACATTCGGCTGTCTCAAGTAATAAATCCGGTACATCTATTTCTTCACAATTTGTATTCCGGTAAATTTTACCTTGATTATCATATAATTCAAATGTACTTCCTTGTTCGTAAACCATGAGGGCCATATGAGCCCTGCTAGACTTCATTAGTAATTTAATGTGGTCTTTTTGTCCATCCGCATAAATCCACGTTATCGTGCAACCAAGTTTCTGCAAGAAAGATAACAGTAACGGCTGAAACATTTCATCCCGTTTATTGACGAGTAGGTGAAACTGTTGCTTTTGTATGCTAGCAATATCTAAATAAGAAGCTACTTTTTCAACATACTTTTCTAAACAAACATGCACCACTTCATTTCGTCCTATTTCTTTATTGTATACGTAATGAAATGACTCTGACATATACAAGTGCTCGATCTCTTTTTGCTGTTTATACGATAACCTCGTTCCTTGCCTCCCATACAGCTCTATCACAATTCCTTCCTCTTGCTCTTGACGAACAAAAACTCCTCCTGAGCATCCCAATTCGCTAATCGTATATCGAAAGGCCGAGTCGTTCATTTCTTGACACTCCATCGTATCCACGCCGACACTATGAATCGCATGTAAAAATAATTTTTTATAAGCATCTGCTGCTACATCCGTTTGACTCCCAACCAGTATACGCTCACCTTTCGAAAAAAGAGAACCATATGCCATTGCTACTTTCACAACGACTTGAGGTGTAATCTCTATATTACTCCTGCCTACTACACGACTTTTTTGTAACCAACCTGATGTATTCTCACGTTCAGTAATCCCAGATGAAGCAATAATAGAATGACTATCAATGACTTTATAGGGCCATACCTTTCCATTTTGTTTTATCACTGTATTTTTTCCAATCCGGCAACGATCCGCTATAACACTTTGCTCAAATAAAGTAACGTCTTCTTCAATAACTGTACTTTCTCCAACAGTCGTTTCCAACAACTCACAGCGTTTTCCTACATACGTATGCGAAAGTACAATACTTTTTTTAAGGTGCGTGTAATCTGCTATAATACTTTGCTTACCGATGATAGAATAAGGTTCAATAATAACGCCCGCTCCAATCGTTGCTCTTTCTCCAATAAAAGCAGGTCCGTGAATTTTCGTCCCCTTTTCAATCGTTACCTCTTCGCCCATCCACACCATTGGTAGCACTTCGGTATAAGAAATCGGCACTTGCACTTTCTTCGTAAGTAAATCAAATTGTGCTTGTCGATATTGTTCAAACGTACCGATGTCTAACCAATATCCTTGTGCTACATATCCAAACATCGCTTTTTTATTTTCTAATAAAGGAAATACATGATGACTAAAATCAAAAAATTGCTCCGGTGGAATGTAAGAAAAAATTTCGGGGTTCATAATATAAATTCCAGTATTTACAACATTTGAAATCACTTCATTCCAACTTGGCTTTTCAATGTATCGTACAATTTCATGTTGCTCGTTCATAACAACTAAGCCAAATGAAAGTGGATTTGGTACTTCCTTGACAAACATTGTAACCATTCGATTACTAGATTGATGAAATTCAATTCCCTCTAATAAATCAAAATCAGTTAATGCATCTCCGCTAATGACAACAAAAGGTTCATCTAAAAACTCCTCAGCTTGTTTGATACTTCCTGCCGTACCAAGCGGTGGAGAATCTTCAAAGTAATGCAACTTTACTCCCCATTTACTACCATCACCAAAATAATGTTGAATAGCGGTACTCATATACTGAACAGTAATCGCGATTTCTTTAATACCATGACATTTCAATAATTCAATGCTATATTCCATTACCGGCTTTTCGATTAACGGTAACATTGGTTTTGGAAGATTACATGTTAATGGTCTTAGACGCCTTCCTTTTCCTCCTGCTAAAATAACCCCCTTCATATACATTCATCCTCCACTTTTATAATGTTGAACGACTTTGTATAACATATGTATGTCACTTATGAAGAAATTAACTCTTTCGTTTTATTCTGTTACACCCTCAGAAAAGTAAACGCTTTCTTTTTTCGTCCCGACTGATCATTAGCCCTCATCAATCGGACTTTTACGAGCAGTTTATTCCTCACCTAGCTTCTTTGCTTCTTGCAGAACTTTGAGGGAGGATTACTGCACGTTAATGCGGGATAAATAACATATATTTAGTTGCTGTACTCATAAAAATCCGGTTCCCTCATCTAACAATTACCTTGCTATATCACACATTATCATACATCTTATCATCATAGATAGCAGGAGACAACGAGCTTTTTTTGTCATGTTTTGACTAAAAAAAGCAGGTGATAGAGCATCACCTGCTAGTCCCCCTGTTATTCGTTTAACAGATAATGTTTCCCTTTCACCAAATAGAAAACATTTTCAGCAATATTTGTAGTATGATCTGCTACTCGTTCCATGTAACGCGCAATAAAAGATAGCTGTGTAATTTGTGTAATCGCTTCAGGATGCTGTGGAACGGAAGATATAAATTCACGAATCGCTTTCCCGTATATTTCATCAACGAAATCATCCATTTCCGCAATTTTTTTAGCGTATGTTAAATTCTCTTCTTGATACGCTTTCAATGCCAAATCTAACATATCCGTTGCAATCGTATACATCTCTTCTATACTCTGCAGGCTAACAGATACATCTTTTTCTCCAAGTCGAATGGTTGATTTTGCAATATTTACCGCATGATCTGCAATCCGCTCTATATCCGTTGCTGTTTTAATCGAAATAAAAATTCTTCGTAAATCACTTGCAACAGGTTGCTGCTTTGTAATTAACATAAGTGCAAGATCATTAATCTCCTCTTCCAAATTATCCATACGATAGTCACCATCAATTACTTCAAGTGCTTTTTCTACATCTCTTGTACGAAGCCCTTCCATCGCAATAGAAAGTGCTTCTCTTGCCAATTCACCAAGTTCAATAACCTTTTGTTGCAATGTTTGTAAGTCGTAATGAAATTGTTCCCGTACCACGTTATTTCCTCCTTTAACTGTTAAAAGTAATAAATGCCCCTTAATAATAAGAGGGGCATTTTCTCTCATGTCATAGAAAGGACAGTATTAACCGAATCGTCCTGTAATGTAATCTTCTGTTCGTTTATCTGTTGGAGTTGTAAATAATTTATTCGTATCTGTATATTCAACAACCTCACCACTTAAGAAGAAAGCTGTTTTATCAGAAATACGTGCCGCTTGTTGCATATTATGCGTTACAATTACAATACTAAAATCTTTCTTTAACTCTTGGATCAATTCTTCAACCTTTAATGTAGAAATTGGATCTAACGCTGATGTCGGTTCATCCATTAAAATTACATCTGGTTCAATCGCTAAACAACGTGCAATACATAAACGTTGTTGTTGTCCACCAGACAAGCCATATGCATTATCATGTAATCGATCTTTTAATTCATCCCAAATCGCCGCACCACGTAAACTTTTTTCAACAATTTCATCAAGTGTTTTTTTATCACGAACACCATGAATTTTCGGCCCATATGCAACATTTTCATAGATGGATTTTGGAAATGGATTTGGTTTTTGGAATACCATTCCAACATGCGTACGTAGTTCTTCAACAGGATATGATTTTTCAAAAATATTTCGATCTCGATACTCAATTACTCCAGTTGTTCGAACAATCGGCACTAACTCTACCATACGGTTTAACGTTTTTAAATACGTTGATTTCCCACAACCACTTGGCCCAATGATTGCCGTTACTTCATTCTCATGAATACTTAAGTTCACATCTTTTAATGCATGATCTTCCCCATACCATAAGTTTAAATTTTTTGTATCAAATACAACATTCTTCGTTGCTGGTGTAACTTTCGCTTCATTTTTCACCTGTACATTTACTATCGTTGCTACCATTTTGAATTCCCCTTTCATCCACTTCCTGCTTACTTACGATTTCGTACCCATATGGCAACTGCATTCATGAAGAGCAACAATATTAATAAAACAATCATACCTGCTGCTGCTACGTGTTGAAATTCCTCTTGTGGTCTACTCATCCAATTAAAAATTTGAATTGGTAAAACAGTAAATTTATCAAACATATTAAGTGGGATATAATTTGCAAAAGCAAGTGCCCCAATAACAAGAAGCGGTGCAGCTTCTCCAATCGCCCTCGATAATGCCAAAATACAGCCCGTTAAAATCCCCGGCAAAGCAGTTGGTAACACAATGCGATACATCGTTTGCCATTTCGTTGCCCCTACTCCATACGAAGCCTCTAACAAGGAATGTGGCACCATACGAATTGCCTCTTGTCCCGCCACCACAACAGTCGGTAACACGAGCAGGCTCATTGTGAGCGCTGCCGCTAATATACTCTCACCTAACTGAAAACCATATACAAAAATGGTTAAACCAAGCAATCCAAACACAACAGATGGCACACCAGCCAGTGTTTGAATATTTAACTGTATGATCCTTGTCATTACAGATTGCTTCGCATAATGCTCTAAATAAAGAGCTGTCCCTACACCAAATAAAAAAGAAACCGGTATGACAATACTCATAAATAAAATTGTTCCTGCCAATGCAGCTGCAATACCAGATTGCTTCGGATTACGTGAAGCAAAGTTCATCAAAAATTCCAATGAAAGGTAACCCATACCCTTCTCAAAAATTTGATAAAGCAACAAGACCAATATGCAAATCGAAAATAACATTGCCATATAAAAAAGCGACTTATACATTCGATCTTTCCAAAAACGAGCTACCATATTTCTTTTTATTTTCTTATGATTTAACATTCCCATCTTATATCGTCCCCTTAAAGCGACGCATAATCTGCTGTGAAATCATATTCATAATTAGTGTAAACATAAGTAACGTCGCTCCTACAGCATACATGCTATAGTATGTGATCGTTCCATGAGGTGCATCTCCTAAACTCACTTGTACAATGTAAGCTGTTAACGTTTGAATGGAATGCGTCGGATCAAGCGATACATTCGGCGTTGAACCACCTGCAATCACAACGATCATCGTTTCTCCAATTGCACGTGAAGCTGCTAATACGATAGCTGCCATAATGCCCGTGAAAGCAGTTGGAAATATAATCTGTCGCACCGTTTCAAAACGAGTCGCTCCTAAAGCAAATGAACCTTCTCTTATCCCGCGTGGCACAGCCCTCATCGCATCTTCTGAAAGAGAAGCGATCGTTGGCACCATCATAAACCCAACGACGATACCGGGACTAATCGCATTGAAAAACTGTAAGTCTGGAATAATACGCTGTAAGCTAGGTGTTACAACCGTTAAAGCAAAAAAACCATATACAATTGTAGGAATGCCCGCTAATAGTTCCAACAATGACTTTAGTACTTTTCTTACAAAGTTTGAAGCATACTCATTTAAGAATATGGCACATCCCAATCCAATTGGAATGGCAACTGCCATAGCAATGGTTGTTACAAGTACCGTTCCACATATGAGTGGTAACACACCAAACTTTGGATCTTCAAAAAAAGGTAACCATTCTTTCTCTGTGAAAAACGAATAAATCGGTATTTCACGAAAAAACATGACTGTTTCATTCGCTAACGTAACAATAATTCCAATTGTTGTAACGATAGATATGCTAGCAATGATCTTTAATAGGAACGGAACCATTTGATTGATTCGCTGCGTTTTTTTTCTTTTGATTGTATTTCTTTCAATCAAATGTTGAACAGAAATTGTAATCTGACTCTTGTCATTACGAGCCAAAGATGAAAACCCCTTTCCATCTCAACGTTATCTTTGTATTTCTGTTAACATTCGCAGCTGTTCATTATATTTGTATTGCGGTAACTTTACATAACCAACTTCTTCAACAAGCCTTCCCCCATGTCGCATCATAAATGATACATAATCTGCCACACCATTCTTATTTCGAATAGAAGCATGATTTACATAAGCATATAATGACCTGGACAGCGGTTTATATGTCCCAAATTGAATGGTTTCTTTTGTTGGCAATACACCGTTTACTTTTATTGCTTTTACTTTATCTCGATTCGCCATATAGTACGCATATCCAACAAATGCAATTGCATTTTGATCGTGCATCACACCTTGAATGATTACATGATCGTCTTCAGATAAAGAAACCGTTTTTGCAAGACGATTGTTTTGCAAGACGGTACTTTGAAAATAATCATATGTGCCTGAATCTACACCTGGTGCGTAAAATTGTACCTTTTCATGGGGCCATTTCGGATGAATATGTGACCATCTTTTCGTTTTTCCATTTTCGCTCCATAACAGGCGTAACTCTTCTATCGTCATATTATCTGCCCATGTGTTCTGACGATTCACGATCATTGTGAGACCATCATAAGCAATTTCAAACGGTGTATACGAAATAGATTTTTCTTTCATGAATTTCTTTTCGGCTTGTTTCATCGAGCGTGAAGCATTATTAATATCCACTTCACCTTTTCCAAAACGATGAAACCCTCCTCCTGTCCCAGATATACCAATAGAAATTTTTACACGTGGCTCTTTCTTTGTATATTCTTCTGCTACTGCTTCCATAATGGGGAAAACGGTTGAGGATCCATCAATCTTCACTTCCCCCATTCCATCAGCCGCATATCCGCTAGGTATACAAGAAAAAATGAAACATGTTGATATCACCAGAACCTTTATATGTTTCCTCATGCATTTCACGTGTGTTTCCTCCTAGAAGTATCCTGAATAACAGGGTTACAAATATAAGAATAATGCCGAACTATTAATTCGGTTTTAATAATTTGTAAAAGTTTTGTAAAGTTCAACATAGCGTACTACAATAAAGTGAAACTTTGATC
Source organism: Bacillus sp. DX4.1 (assembly GCF_030348195.1). NCBI lineage: Bacteria > Bacillati > Bacillota > Bacilli > Caryophanales > Bacillaceae > Bacillus > Bacillus sp. DX4.1. Next base: position 3,810,978 of record NZ_JAUCFT010000008.1, read on the forward strand.
AATGGGGGTTCTTTATCCCCCACCTAACTTCTTTGCTTCTTGCTGAACTTTGAGGTGGAGGTATTACTAAACTTCTCATTTTCTATTTCAAAATCGCTGTGCTCACGCTATCGGCTTGTCCACCACTACTAAAATATATGCAAGAGATAAAAAAAAAGCACACTATCTTTTCAGATAGTGTGCCAAATTTATATATTTTTTACTCTTCTTCGTTCGCTTTTTTTCCTTTTTCTTCTTTTGGCGCTTCACCTGTTACTTCTTGTTTTTTCAAGTCGAAGTAGGCGTCTGTAATTTCACGACTAATTCTTTTATTAACTGGGTTTTGATCATTAGATAACCAAGGAACAACAACCGAGAAAGCAATTTCAGGATCTGATGCAGGAGCATATCCAACGAACGTTAAGTTCCAGGTGTTTGGTGATTGACCACCATTTCGCTCTCTAACAGTTTTATCTGGACCTGCATACGTAGCCTGCGCAGTTCCTGTTTTCCCAGCCGGATCATATGTCGCACCTGCAAAGCCACCATTACTGTAACCTGTACCATCATGTGTTTGCGTTACCATCTTAAATCCATCTTGAACTCGTTTAATGTAATCTGGGTTCATATCGATACGATTTAATATTTGCGGTTCCACAGACTGAACAACTTTGCCTATATCTTCTGGTTTCGTCGTTGGTTGGCGTACTTCTTTCAAAATTTGCGGCTTCATACGATATCCACCATTTGCAATTGTAGATACATATTGTGCTAATTGAAGCGGTGTATACGTATCATACTGTCCAATCGCTAAATCGAGCAATTTACCAGCTTGTCCATTCATACCTTTTACACCAGCTACTTCGTTAGGCAAATCGATTCCGGTTGGAACTCCTAAACCAAATTGACTAAAGTAATAACGCATTGTATCGAAATCCTTTTCTTTAACACTAAGCGTACCATTTGGAACATAAGATACGCCAGCCATACTCATAGCAATCTTAAACATATATACGTTAGAGGATCGCTGAAGAGCTGTTAAATCATTAATTGCACCAAATGTTTTCCATGATTTCTTCACCTGAGTACCTTTGAATTTAATCGGTTCATCGACAAGCACAGATCCCGGTTGAATCGCATCTGTTTGATAACCCGTTAACACAGTTGCCCCTTTTACTGTAGAACCCATTTCATATGAACTTGTCATCGTACCAAGTGCATAGTCTTTTATTTTCGTTTCTCCATCTTCATTGACAAACTGCTTTCCAGCCATCGATAATACTTCACCATTTTTCGGATTCATCATCACGACGAAAGCACGATCCATATAAGGAGCCGTTCCCATCGCTTTAGCTGCTTTCATTTCTTTTTCAATAATTTCTTCAACCTTTTTTTGAAGTTCCATATCAATCGTTAACGTTAAATTATTACCGCTTTGTCCTTTTGAAACATACGTTGTTTCGAGAATATTACCGTCTTTATCTGTAATATTTTTCACTTCTGCCTTCGTACCATGAAGCGTATCCTCATATTGCTGCTCAATATAACTTTTACCAACACGATCGTTACGATTATAGTCTCGAACAAGATAATAATCTAACCGTTCTCTTGGTAAACCTTCATCTGAGCTTGTTACACCACCCAGTACCGTGCGGAACATATCATTATACGGATAATTACGATCCCAATCGACCGTCGTATCTATGCCAGGTAGCGATGCTAAATTTTCACTAACGATTGCATACTCTTCTGGTGTTACATCTTTTTTAATAATTTGCGGCGTCATCGCATATCCGCTATCCATCTTGCTCTTAATCGCCAGTACTTCTAAATCTACAGGCGTTAATTCATTCAACTCTGTTTCTGTGACGCGATTACGTTGACGCTCTGCCATTTGTTTATCATCAATTTTTTTCTCTTTAAATTCAGCTTGATCTTTCGCTGTAATTTTTGCTTTTGCTTCCTTTTCATGTAAAGAAATCCAATAGTCTTTTTTATCACGCTCTGTTAATTTATCTGGCGCTGCTTCGATTAGCTTTGCAAGCTTTTTCGCTGTTTCTAAACGTTCTTCTGAAGTTGATCCCTTCATTCTTGTATACGTAATAGTACGAAGAGGAGTATTATCTACAACAGCACGACCGTATCTGTCAAAGATTTTCCCCCGTGGAACCGGGTTACTTACCGTTAAGTTTTCCTTTCGCTCAACCTCATTTTTATAATCTTCACCATGTACAATTTGTACCATTCCTAGCTTTACAATAATCGCTGAGAACATTAAAAACACACACAAAAACAACACGTTTAGCCTAAACGGAACGTGGGTCTTCTTTTTTTTCTTTTTCTTACTCATACGAACCCCCTCTACCAACAGCTATGTAATGTGAAAGGGACACCTTATTACAGGTGTCCTCACTACTGTTTTACATGTCCTTTTATTCTAGCATAAAATTGCAGAGAAGTTAACCTTCTCGTTCGGTATGATTTGGTGTTGTTTCAGGGGCTGGAATACTTGTTCCATTCCTTTTTTGATCCTCATATTTGACATTTCTAACTGCAAAATAAATGAGGAAATGTCCAACTCCGAGAATACATAATAAAACCGGTAAACTTTTCTCTGGCGGAAAAAATGATACTGCACATAAAAAACTTAAAACCGAGCATATTCTTCCTCCATTTAACCATAGTTCACGAACAACAATATACTCGACACGCCACTCTTTTACTTTCTTTGCTCTTCCAATCACATCGTATGTCATGGATCCATATGGAACGAGTAGAATTGGATAAGCAATTGCGATACATGCTGCGTAAATGAGCAATTTTACATATGTAACTTGAAAAATGACTAAAAATACAACGGCATATAAAATAATTCCGCCAAGCAAAATCGCTTTTTTTCTCCATTCCTTTTTTAGCATACGAGTAACCAAATAGTAGCATACAAACGATACAGCTGAATTAACTAAGCTATACTTTCCTAAAGCAAACTCACTTCCTGATGCTAAATAGACGTATACAGAAATAACAAAGATGAAAGTTCCTTCTCTTAAGCCTTGAAAAAAGTGAGCAAGTGTAATTCTCCCCCAGTTCTTATCGTGCTTTCGCTCCTTTAACACTTGAACAATTTCATAGCGCCCTTCACATTCTCTTTTTGATAAAAAAAAGCTTATGACAACGGCAATTGTAAATAAGGTTAACGAAAGAACAAACACAACGGTATAGCCACTCCACTTATCCATATGCGAAATCATATATCCCGCTGCAATCGGTCCAATCATTCCAGAAAAGGATGTCAGTAGACCGAGAAAACCATTAAAAAAATCACGTGTTTCAGGCTCAGTAATTTCAAATGTAAGCAAATTAAATGCAAGCCAATAAAAACCATATCCAATTCCAAGAAGACTGCCGATTAATAAAATATATTGCGAGGCATGTGTTCCAGTTAGTAAAACAACAATAAAAAAAGCGGCTAATGTTCCTACACCGATTCGCAGTAAAATTGCACGATCAATCCGCTTTGCCAATTTTCCTGCAAGGAGAAATGTTAACGGCTGCATTACAACACTTGCCAAATTGTACAATCCAATATTCAAATAGTTTTGTGTTTGCTTCCATAAATAAATGTTAACAAACGTATTGGATAAGGAAATCGCTAACGTGTATAATCCCCCCATAACAAGTAACAATACTAAATCACGATTCACCTCAACATCGCCAATTATATGTTTCCACTTCATAGCTAACTCTCCTTTACTTCATGTTCTATTCTTCCAAAGACGAACACAATTATGTAAAAGAAAGTAAACAAAAAAGCTAGGAGAAAATGCCTCCTAGCTTTTTTAACATTCGCTTTAAAAAATTATAAAGCGAAATTATTTAGCGTCTTGGTAACGTTTTTCAGCTGCGTTCCAGTCTACAACGTTCCAGAATGCACCGATGTAGTCAGGACGACGGTTTTGGTAATGTAAGTAGTAAGCATGTTCCCAAACATCTAAACCTACAACTGGAGTTTTACCTTCTGTTAAAGGTGAATCTTGGTTTGGTGTGCTAGTTACTTCTAATTCACCGTTATTTACTACAAGCCAAGCCCAACCAGAGCCGAAGCGAGTTGCGCCAGCTTTAGCGAATTCTGCTTTGAATGCATCAAAGCTACCAAATTTCGCTTCAATTGCAGATGCAAGTTCACCTACTGGTTGTCCACCACCGTTAGGTGATAAGATTGTCCAGAAGAAAGAGTGATTTGCATGTCCGCCACCATTGTTGCGTACTGCTGTACGAATTGCTTCAGGTACTTCGTTTAAATTTGTAACCAATTCTTCTATGCTTTTGCCAGCTAATTCTTCATGACCTTCTAATGCAGCGTTTAAGTTTGTTACGTAAGTATTGTGATGTTTTGTATGATGGATGTTCATCGTTTCTTTGTCGAAGTGAGGTTCTAGCGCATCATACGCATAAGGTAAATTTGGTAATTCATGTTTTGCCATTGTTACATTCCTCCCATTTATATGTATTGCCGAAAAATGACTTGGCATACAAATTCATTTTACCCCAATTATGATGGAGTGAAAACAAATTAAATCATGTTGCCTTGCTATCATTAACGTAGCAAATTTCCCATTTCTTTTCAAACAAAATGCTCACACATTTCATAAAAAAAGCTTCCTTCTACAAGGAAGCATATCACCTATGTCATAAAAATTTGAAATGGACATGGACCCTGTAGGACTCGAACCTACGACCGGACGGTTATGAGCCGTCTGCTCTAACCAGCTGAGCTAAGGGTCCAAGAAATATGAGCAGCGGAGATAATTAAACCTAAAGTCTCACCGCTCTAATCAGCTGCGTTACACCGCAACAACTCCACAGGTAGAACTCGAACCTACGACCAATCCCTGTTTAACAGCTAATAGCTCTACCACTAAGCTACTGCCAAGTATATGGATAAGAAATGTAAGATAAATTTACCATATAAAAAAGAAAAGTGTCAATCGTATTTTCACCTTTCACGAACGGACACTTGGAGCTAAGCTCCACATAAAGTGAAACTTTAGTCAGTGTGAGTATTACTACCTGCTAATGCGAGATAAAGTGAAACTTCCATCAGTGGGGGTTTTCTTCATCCCCCACTGATGGTTAGTTGAACCAATCGGGCTTTTACGGGCAGTTATCCCCACCTATCTTCCTTGCTTCTCTCTGAATCTTGAGGTGGGGGTCTTACTGCCCGTTAATGCGGGATAAATGAAAGTTCCACTGTATACCAAACACGATATAGCTTGTGATTCCTTAGATACGTAAGTTACAATGATTTTATACATTAGCGCATAGTACATAATACATAATTAAGGAAGTGAATGTATGTCCATATTTACACAACTATTTAAAAGCTTATATTCGCCAAAAGACATGGCGCTCTTTCGTTTTCAAAAAATCGGGAAAACGATTCTTTACATAATGCTACTGTGCTTGATCGCTACCGTACCACAGACTATATCAACCGGAAGTGCCATTCAAGATCTTTTTAATGTTGTGAATCGAGCGATTGAAAAAGATATTCCTGACTTTAAAGTTGTGAATGGTGAGCTACAAGCAGATATTGACAAGCCCATTGTAAAAGAAGATGGAAACTTCATTTTCGTATTTGATCCTAAAGCAACGGATACGAATGAATATACCAACCAACAAGGAATATTCATTTTGAAAGATAAGGTTGTGACTAATAATAATAACCAAACTCAAACTTATTCTTATGGCGAATTGGGAGGCACCACTTTTGAGAAAAAAGATGTTCAGGACATTGTTTCTGTTGTGGATAGTATCTATCCAATTCTTATATTCGTTATAGGAGCATTGATCTATCTCTTCCAATTATTCATATCTTTCCTTGGAGTTACATTATTAGCGTTTTTCGGCTCTGCGATGAGTGGTCAACGTAAATTATCTTATAAACAAACTTGGACATTAACTGCTTACAGCTATACAATTCCAACCGTCTTCTTTATGATTATGGACTTATTAAAAATAAATGTACCAGGAACATTCTTTCTTTACACTGCTGTTATTCTAACCGTCCTTTATTTAATAATCAAAGAAATACCAAAACCAAAAGAAAAAGCTGAACTATAAAAAATGCCATTTTGGCATTTTTTTTTTGGACAAGCATATATTTCTCAACAAAGGAGTGAGAAATATGAAGCGACTTGGTATGCTTTTATTTGTATTAGTTCTTGGTTACGTTTTTTATTATGATATAAAAATTGGTACCTTGCCGATGTTAAATACATACAAAAAAACAACTGCGGCTCAACCAGTAAAAAAAGAAACTTCAAAAAAAGAGATAGATACATCCTATAAAACAATTGAAGTAAAAACAGGTGATACCGTTTTATCAGTTACAGAAGCAATTAATAAGAAAAAAGTTCCTTCTATTGAAAAGGTAATCGATGATTTTAAACAGTTAAATAAAAATACGTCTGCTACCAAAATACAGATTGGGAAATCTTACAAATTTCCATTATATCAATGAACAATCACATAATCCTTGTCAATTGTATAAAGCCGCTGATACAATAGTAAAAGTGAAACCGAGCAATTGGGTTTTAATTGTCTTATATCACATACAATATACTCGATATTAGGCTGCAAAATAAGAAACTTCTTTTATAAGGAGAGCGATCTATTCGTGAATGAAATGACTCATCGTACAAAAACACGTCCTGTTAAAGTCGGCAATTTAACAATTGGCGGTAATAATGAATTAATTATACAAAGTATGACAACAACAAAAACGCATGATGTAGAAGCAACAGTTGCTGAAATTAAACGTTTAGAAGAAGCCGGTTGTCAAGTTGTCCGCGTGGCCGTTCCAGATGAACGCGCAGCAAATGCAATTGCTGATATTAAAAAACAAATTAATATCCCGCTTGTTGCTGATATTCACTTTGATTATCGCCTAGCATTAAAGGCAATTGAAGGCGGTATTGATAAAGTACGTATTAATCCAGGGAATATTGGACGCCGCCATAAAGTTGAAGCAGTTGTAAATGCAGCAAAAGAGCGCGGCATTCCAATTCGTATCGGCGTAAACGCTGGTTCATTAGAGCGTCACATTTTAGAAAAATATGGATACCCAACAGCTGATGGCATGGTGGAAAGTGCATTACATCACATTAAGATTTTAGAGGACTTAGATTTTCATGATATTATCGTATCAATGAAAGCATCCGATGTAAATTTAGCGATTGAAGCATATGAAAAAGCAGCACGTGCTTTCGATTACCCTCTGCACTTAGGCATTACAGAATCCGGAACACTATTTGCAGGAACAGTAAAGAGTGCCGCTGGTCTTGGGGCCATTTTAAGTAAAGGTATCGGGAACACACTACGCATTTCATTAAGCGCTGATCCCGTTGAAGAAGTAAAAGTAGCACGCGAACTATTAAAATCATTCGGCCTTGCATCTAATGCTGCTACACTGATTTCTTGCCCGACTTGCGGTCGTATTGAAATTGACCTTATTAGCATCGCAAATGAAGTCGAGGAATACATCTCCACACTTAAAGTACCAATTAAAGTTGCTGTACTTGGCTGCGCTGTAAACGGACCTGGTGAAGCTCGTGAAGCTGACATTGGTATCGCAGGCGCGCGCGGAGAAGGTCTATTATTCCGTAAAGGGAAAGTTGTTCGAAAAGTACCAGAAGAAACAATGGTAGAAGAACTGAAAAAAGAAATCGATGTCATCGCTGCAGAAATGGCTGCAAATCTTGAAAAAGAAAAACAAGAAAAATAATAAAAAGCTTGTCAGTTTAACAACTGACAAGCTTTTTATTTTGCACATTTCGGACAACGTCCATATATCTCAAACTTATGTCCTGTTACTTCATAACCCGTAAAGTCTTTATTCATAAACTCCATTGGACATGATGTAATTTCTTTCGTACCACCGCAATCTAAACAAATGAAGTGATGGTGATGTTCCATAACAGAACATGTAAAGCGAAAATGTTTCTCTCCCTTTAATTCCGTTTGCTCTAGCACACCAATTTCAGCAAATACCGTTAAATTACGATAGATTGTATCAAAACTTAGTCCTGGGTAATCATCCTTCATATGCTCTAAAACGTCTTTTGCGGTTAAATAACGATTATGAACCGCAAATAAACGTAACATTTCTTCCCTTTTTCCAGTGTGTTTATAGCCTTTTTCTTTCATAAGACGTAAAGCTTCAGTCAGATTCATAACTATCCCTACTTTATGCAGTTTTTTTCTTCTTCCATAAGATTGCACCGATTAAAATAAGAACCGCTAGCATAACAATTGTACCACCTGGAGCTAAATCAAGCTGATAAGAAGCAAACAGCCCACCTATCACGGAAATTTCACCAAATAAAATGGAAAAGAAAATTGTTTGTTTAAATCCTTTTGCGATGCGGATACTTGCGGCAACTGGTAACGTCATTAGGGATGATACGAGAAGAACCCCAACAACACGCATTGATACTGCAATGACAAGCGCAACTAAAATAATAAAAATAAAGTGAATCCATTTAGCACGAAGACCTGTTGATACAGCATATTCCTCGTCAAATGATAATAAAAATAACTCTTTATATAATAAAATAATTGTTGCAATAACTACGATTGCTACAATACCAATAAGAATTAAATCCGTGCTTGTTACAGCACTCACGCTACCAAATAAGTAACTAAATAAATCCGTATTAAATCCATTCGCAAGTGAAATAAAAACAACTCCGATTCCCATCCCTGCTGAAAGAATAATTGGAATCGCTAATTCTTGGTAATGCTTATATACAGTACGTAATTTTTCAATTAATAGTGCTCCGCCTATCGAAAAAATCATTCCCATATATAACGGATTTAAAAAACCACCTGTAAAAATCGTTTTTTCTAGTAACAAACTTGCGGCAATCCCTGATAATGTCACATGACTTAAAGCATCTGCAATCAGTGACATGCGACGAATGACAACAAATACACCGATTAACGGGGCAACAAGCCCTATTAAAATACCAGCGTATAAAGAATTGCGTAAAAAATCATATTGTAAAAAATCCTGTATCATTATATCCTCCCGTGATGCTCATGATCATGTTCTAAACGATGAACATGATGTCCATATAAAATCGACATTTCTGCATCTTCTAACTCTCGGAATTTCTCAACATTTCCATGGAAATGCAAATGCTGATTTAAACATGCAACATGCGTCACCTTCTCTGTTACAGCTCCCATATCGTGTGTAACCAGAATCAATGTGATACCTAGTTTTTTATTTAAATCTTCTAGTATCTCATAAAAGCTCTCTACACTCTTTACATCAATCCCCACTGTAGGCTCGTCCAAAATCAGTAATTCTGGATTACTTACAAGCGCGCGTGCAATAAACACACGTTGCTGTTGTCCACCGGAAAGCTCTCCGATGTTACGATTTTGAAATTCACTCATTCCTACATCTGCGATTGCCTTTGTAACCTTTTCTTTATCTTCTTTCTTCAAGAAACGAAATAGGCCTTTTTTTGAAACAAGCCCCATTGAAACAACTTCAAAGACAGTTGCTGGAAAACCAGAGTTAAAGCTGTTAGCCTTTTGTGAAACATAGCCAATTTTATTCCACTCTTTAAACTTCTTGCTATCAATACCAAATAACCGAATACTCCCTTTCTTCGGCTTCAAAACACCTAATATACACTTTAATAGGGTCGATTTACCAGATCCATTCGGTCCAACCAAACCTAAAAAAGCTCCCTTAGGAACTTGCAAATTAATATCTTCTAACACATTTCGATCTTCATACCGAAATGTCAATCCTTCAATTTCTAATATATTATTCATAGCATCTCACCTATTTTAATTCAGAATGATTCCGATTTACTTCTATTTGAATTATAGTATAGCTTACCACGAGTTGTAAACCAATCTGCCCTAAAATTTATTCTTTATTTTAAGAAAATGTTCAAAAACTCCGGTAAAGATAGCTGTCGTATTTCTTTGTTACGTCGCCACTCCGGTACTCATGTAGTTCACTCTACACTCCGTATCCTCCTGGCTTCCGTGCCTCGAACTACTCGGCTCTCTTTATCCTCCTTTTTGAACAAGCACTTTAAGCAACCTTATTATTATAACAAAAAGCAGAGAAAATCTCTCTGCTTTTTGAACACGTACTTTTTAGTGAATTGCTGATTTAAATTTCCCACCATTTGTCTCTTGTGTATTCATAATCGTAATAAAGGCATTTTCATCAATTTCATGAACAATTGTCTTTAATTTTGTTACCTCAAGACGCGTAACAACTGCATAAATAACTTCTTTCTCGTTGTCCGTATAACCACCTTTAGCAACAAGCTTTGTTGTCCCACGACCAAGGCGATGTAAAATGGCATTCGATACGTCTTCATAATGGTCCGATACAATCATGACTGCTTTTGTCTCATCTAATCCTTGAATGACGGTATCAATTGTTTTAAATGCGATATAGTACGTCATAACGGAATACATTGCTTGTTCGACGCCAAATACAAAAGCTGCCCAAGCAAAAATAAATAAGTTCACAAACATAACAAATTCGCCAACAGAAAACGGTAATTTTTTTGTTAATAAAATCCCCATAATTTCTGTTCCATCTAATGAACCACCATGGCGAATGACAATCCCTACACCAATTCCTAAAATAAGACCGCCAAAAACAGTTGCTAATATAGGTTCTGTCGTAAAAGGTTTAACTGAATGGAGTGTCGTCTCAATAAAAGCTAAAGCGACAATTGCAAAAGCTGAGGATAACATAAACGTCTTACCGATTTGTTTATAACCAGAATACATAAACGGTATATTGAGGATTACAACCAACGTAGAAAAACTTAACCACCATATGTTAGGTGTAAGATAATCTAATATGAGGGAAATACCGATAATACCACCATCAATAATTTTATTTGGCATTAAAAATAGTTCAATTGCTACCGCTGCACATGTTGCTCCAAAGACAATCATAATTAAACGATACATAAGATGAATAATACTTTCTTTTCGATGTTGTTTCTGCGACATAAGCCCTCCTTATAGTTCCTTTATGTAATTTTGTTCTCTCATTATAACATATTCTTCTTTTCTCTATGAAAAAAACAACTGTACCGTGAATATATACAAGCTATCTATACATATATTTCGATATAAGAGCGACTGAAGGAGGGCTACATAATGAACCTCATCAAGCACATTGTAAACAAAAAGCTAAATCATATTTCAACACAGGAATTATTAAAATATAGCAAAGAATATGAAGTTCCCATTACAACGGAACAAGCAGATCGAATCGTCATTTTAATGAAAGGAAAAAATATTAATATTTATGATACCCAGGAAAGATTGGAACTTTTAAAGAAAATCGCAAAAGTAACTTCTCCCGCTACTGCTCAGCAAGTAAACATTTTATTTCAGCAGCTATTAAAATAAGGAGGGGATCCCCCCTCCTTTACTACCCTTTAATCTTCTCAAGAAGACTTTCATCAAATGTACCACTCTTCAGCATTTCAATTTCGAACTTATATGGTGGTTTTTTATCTTTCTTATCTTCACCGACATACGGTGTTTCAAGAATTTTCGGTACATGCTGTAATTGCGGATGATGCACAATATGATGCAGTGCTTTATAACCGATATGACCGAAACCAATATTTTCATGCCGGTCTTTTCCCGCACCACGTACATTTTTACTATCATTAATATGCAATACTTGCAAGCGATCAATCCCAACGATTTTATCAAATTCATTTAACACGCCATCAAAATCGTTAACAATATCATAACCTGCATCGTGCGTATGACACGTATCAAAACATACAGACAGCTTTTCATTATATTTTACACCATCGATAATTTTCGCAATTTCCTCAAAGTTACGTCCACATTCCGTTCCTTTTCCAGCCATTGTTTCTAGCGCGATATTCACCGTTTGTTCTGGCGTTATTACTTCATTTAGCCCTTTAATAATTTGTTGAATACCAGCTTCAGCACCTGCGCCAACGTGAGCACCTGGATGTAGTACAATTTGCTTCGCTACTCCTAATGCTGACGTTCTTTCAATCTCCATACGAAGAAAATCGACGCCTAATTGGAATGTTTCAGGTTTTGTTGTATTCCCAACATTAATAATATACGGTGCATGGACAATAATTTCCTCAATACCATACAACTCCATATGTTTACGTCCTGCTTCTATATTTAAGTCTTCAATTGGTTTTCTTCTCGTATTTTGCGGTGCACCTGTATAAATCATAAATGTTGTAGCACCGTATGAAACAGCCTCTTCACTGGCTGCTAATAACATCTTCTTCCCGCTCATGGAAACATGAGACCCAATCTTCAACATATAATCACCTCTTCAATATGCAATAGCTATAATAATAGCATAAGTTGTAGAACTATGTAGTGAATTGTTCGCTCACAAAAAGAAATAAACCAGCAGTAAATTTCCCCACCGATGGCTAGAATCAAGCCAGTTCTTACAAGCTGAGATTCCACTTCCCCCATATAAGATAAAAAAGATAAGGAATGCCCTTATCTTTTTTTATTACTATACTTGTTCTTCACTTTTTCACGTTCAGTCGCAAGTTTTCTCTTATAGTTAGGCTTTACTTTTTTCGGTTTCTTAACAACTTTTGTTGCCATAACATCTAGTTCATTATTTGGTTTTTTACGACTTTTACGACGACGACGTTCACCTAAATCTACCCATTCATCTCCGCGTAAGTCTACATGATTAAATGTGATATTACGTTGTTTTTCTAAACTGTCTAACGCTTCTTCATTTGCTGGCTCATAAATAGTCGCTGCAATGCCAGAATATCCTGCACGAGCTGTTCTTCCTACACGGTGAACAAAGAAATCTAGATCGGATGGAAGTTCATAGTTAATGACATGGCTAATCCCTTCAATATCGATACCACGTGCTGCTAAATCTGTAGCAACAATGTATTGAAACTCTAAGTCCCGAACTTGTTTCATCATTTTTCTACGATCACGTGGCGATAAATCTCCATGAATTCGTCCGACTTTTAATCCACGCTCTGCTAATCCGTCTGCAACTTCGTCAGCCTTCTTCTTCGTATTTGTAAAGATGATTGCTAAATACGGCTTATATTGAAGCAACATATTTTTCACTAATTCAATCTTGTTACGATGTCTAGAAGGAATTAAATAATGTTCAATATTCCCTGCTGCAACTTGCTTTGGATTAATATGAATATGCTCTGGATTTTCCATATACTTCTTCATAAAAGGCTTTAATTTTTGCGGAATTGTCGCAGAGAAGACAAGCATTTGTAAATTTTTTGGCATGCGAGCTGCAATTTTATCTACATCTTGAATGAATCCCATATCAAGCATCAAATCTGCTTCATCGACAATAATAGCAAAAGCCGTATGCACAAATAGCGCCTTTTCTTCTACTAAATCTTTAATACGCCCTGGTGTTCCAACAACAACATGCGGTTGCTTTTTAAGCTTTTCGATAGATCGTTGTTTGTCCGTTCCTCCGATAAGGCAACGTGCTGTAATCAGTTGGTCTTCTGCACAAAACTTCGTAAGCTTTACAATCTCTTGATAAATTTGTTGTGCTAGCTCACGAGTAGGAGCTGTAATGACAAGCTGTACTTCATCTCGACTTGCATCGATTCGATTTAAAGTTGGAAGTAAGTATGCATGTGTTTTCCCAGAACCCGTTTGGGACTGCCCGATTACACTCGCACCTTTTTTTACAACCGGAAAAATTTTCTGTTGAATTCCTGTCGGCTCCGAAAAGCGTAGTTCACGAATTGCATCTATTAAAAATGGTTGAAAATTATATTGTGTAAATGTTTGTACTGTCATAAGTTCCACCTTCTTTCTTAAATTTCTACTGCGCGCACAAATCAGTCAAGTCTCCATTATATCGAAGTCTAATAGTAAAATCCATCTTTAGTTTAGGTTTTCCATCCAAAAACTAACCTTCTTTCTTTTCACTGCATACTGTATGTGTATATACCTAACTGAAGAAAGGAGGATTTCTCGTATGTATCCGAAATCCCCTATACAACAAATGTATGTACAGCAGCGCCAACAGCACTATACACCATACCCAATACCCAATTTACCTCCTATGATGCAAAAAAAGAAAGGCTTTCTCTCAAAGCTATTCCAAAAAAAAGATCCCACCCATCCGTATATGCAAATGGTCCCGCCCTATCGACAAATGGAGCAACAACCAGCGATGCACTATCAACAAAACCAACCACACATGCAACATCAGCAGCAAATGATGCCCCCGCAAATGAACGCACCAAATGAAATGCGTGGTCCAGCAGAAGTCGCATCTGGTGCTGGTGGCATCGGTGGCTTCTTTTCTAACTTGCTTTCCAATCCTACCGGTATGTTAAATAACGTCGAGAAAGCTGTCCAAGTAGCCCAATCAGTCGGTCCTGTCGTCGAACAATACGGTCCTATCGTTCGCAGTATACCAAGCATCGTAAAAATTCTCACTTCCAGAAAAGGTGCTACCGAAGAACAAACGGAAGAAGTGGAAGTGATAACTACACCACCCCCTCGTAAAAAAAAGAAAATGGTAATGAAACCAGTTGCTGAAAAAGAACATCCAGAAGAGAATATCCCACTTCCGACACCTAAGCCTAGACTATATGTCTAACAACAATCCTTTGTTTTCTGTCCGCTCCTCCTTTATAATGTAATGGACTATGCACAAAAGGATTCCTTGTTTAGAAGGAGAGGATTACTCATATGAAGATTGTTAAAATTTCCCCTCGTGGTTATTGCTACGGTGTTGTAGATGCAATGGTCATTGCACGCAACGCGGCACTAGATAAAACATTACCTAGACCTATTTATATTTTAGGCATGATCGTTCACAACAAACATGTAACAGATGCATTTGAAGAAGATGGCATCATTACGTTAGACGGTCCAAGTCGACTAGAGATTTTAGATCAAATCGATTCCGGCACGGTCATTTTCACCGCACATGGTGTTTCTCCAGAAGTAAAACAGCGTGCAAAAGAAAAAGGCTTAACAACAATCGACGCAACGTGTCCAGATGTGACAAAAACACATGACCTAATTGAAGCAAAGAAAGCAGAAGGCTACCATGTGATTTATATTGGAAAAAAAGGGCATCCAGAGCCAGAAGGCGCAGTTGGAATCGCTCCTGATATCGTTCATCTCATTGAAAGAGCAGCTGATTTGGAGACACTAGAAATTCCAACTGACAAAATTTTAGTTACCAACCAAACAACGATGAGTCAATGGGACGTTCAGCACCTTATGGAGGACATCCAAGCAAAATTTCCAACCGCTGAATTTCATAAAGAAATTTGTTTAGCAACGCAAGTACGTCAAGAAGCAGTCGCGAAACAAGCGGATGTTGCTGACCTAACAATCGTTGTTGGTGATCCAAAAAGTAACAACTCGAACCGACTCGCTCAAGTATCACAAGAAATTGCTGGTACAAAAGCATACCGCGTTGCGGATGTAAGTGAAATTCAGTTAGAGTGGCTACAGGGTATCGAAAATGTCGCGATTACAGCAGGTGCTTCTACACCAACGCCAATTACAAAAGAAGTAATTGCCTTTTTAGAACAGTACGATCCAATGAATCCAGCTACGTGGGAACGCAAACGAAACGTACCGCTTCAAAAAATCTTGCCACGTGTAAAAGTAAAAAAACAATAAAAAAATCCGTTGCTATTTACATAGCAACGGATTTTTTATACAAATGTAAACGGATCTGTATGTAATCTGGAAGCATGAATTTGCACAGCAAACTTTTTCTCATTTGCTTTTTGTTGCAATTGTTTTTGTACACCTTGTTTCATAACTTTTTCAACGTTATGGCCCGGATCAACAATATTTAGTCCAAGCATCATCGCATCATGTGCAACATGATAATACATATCGCCCGTTACATACACGTCGGCTCCTTTCATTTTCGCTTGATTGATGTACTTATTCCCATCACCACCAAGCACCGCTACTTTTCGTACTTTATCATCTAATGCCCCGACAACTCGTGCACCTTTTACATCAAGTGAATGTTTCACATGCTCCGCAAACTGCTGTAGGCTCATTTCCTCTTGTAAATATCCAATCTTACCAAGCCCTAATGTCTCACCTTTATTATCAAGCGGATACATATCATACGCAACCTCTTCATACGGATGAGCAGCTAACATCGCTTTCACCACTCTTCGTTGTAAGGACGCTGGAATAATCGTCTCAATCCGAACTTCTTCCACACGTTCTAAGCGTCCTACCTCGCCGATATACGGGTTTGTTCCTTCTTTGGGTATGAAAGTTCCTGTACCTTCACTATTAAACGTACAATGGCTATAATTGCCGATATGGCCCGCTCCAGCGTCACCAAGAGCCGTGCGTACAGCATCTACATGCGTTACTGGAACAAACACAACAATTTTTTTCATTTCTTCTGCATATGTTGGAACAAGCACTTCTGTACGTTGTAGCCCTAACGCTTCGGCAAGTAAATCGTTAACGCCACCTTTTGCCACGTCCACATTTGTATGCGCTGCATAAACAGCGATGTCATGTTTAATGCATGTTTCAATGATTCTTCCATACGCTTTGTCTGTATGAATTGCTTTTAGTGGATTGAAAATAAGCGGATGATGGGCAATGATTACATTTGCTTCTTTGTTAATCGCTTCCTCTACAACTTCTTCTGTTACATCAAGGGCGATGAGCACATTCCGGACAGGTTTATTTAATGCACCAATCTGCAAACCTATTTTATCGCCTTCCATTGCTAAATGCTTCGGATACATCCCTTCAAATAAAGAAATAATTTCATGACCATTTGGAATTTTACTCATGATAAGACCTCCTCTATCATTTTCATTTTCGTTAATACTTCTTCACGTTTTACTTTCGTATCTTCTGATGCTGTCGCACGCTCTAATTGCTTGATAATATTTTGGAAATTTTTCAGTTCACTTTCCCATTTCTCTACAAATGTATCGCTCTTTTCTTTCATTAAAAAGGGGCCGATAAATAAGTTGGCTTGTTTGTTTTCATGATAAGGGGCTAGTGGGTCACCTTTTTCTCCAACTACAATCTCATAAATCTTATCGTCTTCTTTTATAATTTTTTCATGAATAAGCTCCCAACCATTTTCAACAAACCATTCACGAATGTGATGTGCAGCAATATTTGGTTGTAAAATTAACCGTGTCACACCGTTTAGCTTTTCTTTTCCATTTTCTAAAATGTCACGAATTAATGCTCCGCCCATACCAGCGATTGTAATGACATCTACTTCTCCCGGTGTAATAACTGCTAAACCATTTCCTTTACGAACATCCACTTTCTCTTGTAAGCCACACTCCGCTACCGTGGCCTGTGCAGAACGAAATGGTCCATCTACCACTTCTCCTGCCACTGCCTTTGTAGCAATGTTATTTATAATCGTATAGCACGGTAAATAAGCATGATCTGAACCAATATCCGCGATCGTAGATCCAACTGGAATCTCCCGTACCACTTCTTCTAGTCTTTTTGAAAGCTTTACTTCATTCATTTATTTCCATTACTCCTTCTCTTGTCAGTCTTTCTCCATGATAATGAATTAACAGTAGTTGTTGCAAGTAAAGAAACAAAATTTCAATTCCTTTATAAGTGCATATTTAAAAAGGAAGATAAAGAGAGCCGAGCAGTTCGAGGCATAGAAACCAGGAAGATACGGATTGTAGATTGTACTACATGAGTACCGGGGTGGCGACGTAACGAAGAAATAGGGCAGCTACCTTTACCGGACTTTTTGAACATCCTCTATAAGTAATCGTATTTTAGAAAGAAAAGAAAAACAAGCCCTTTGCTTATAAGCAAAGAGCTTCTATGTATAAACCTTTATTTTTTCTTCGCTAACCAATCTGCCACTTTAGAAGCTTGATCTGCTGGAATTAAGTTTGCAGGCATATTTCCTTTTCCTTTTGAAATTACTTCTTTAATCTCATCCTTTGAAAGTTTCCCACCAACTTTTTGTAAGTTCGGTCCAACTGCCCCTTGCAACTGATCCCCATGGCAGCTCGTACAGTTTTGCTTAACAATATCTTCCGGTTTTGATGCCGCTTGTGTTGTTTTTCCCCCATTATTTTTCGCATCAGCTAGCTCTTTTGATTTATTCAATCCCTGAAACGAAAAGACAAACATAATGACAATACCTAGCGCAGCAATGAGAGCAAATGGAATCAACGGATTACGTTTCATATTTCTTCTCCCCCCTCTATACCCCCTAATAATTAGATGATTCAGTTATTTCTATTGTACTTGAAAACGCTCTATCAGAAAAGACAAAACTGTCAGTTGTTTCAAATATTACATAAATTCCGTTTATTGATTCTTACTATTTTATCACATATTATTTTGATAAATCTCAACGTTTCTCATCATATTTTTTTCTTTTCTACATATATTTTTGTATAGAATAAACGAAATTACTCGAAAAATCGAAAAATGAGCATTTGCAAATCAAAAGACAATTCTGTAAAATAAATTACAAGAATTGTAATCGCTACTGATAGCTAAATTTTAACAAAAATTAACAAAATAAAAAAGTTTACTTCACAATTGTGAAGTAAACTTGAAAAGAAACCTATTCTAAGAAATCCTTTAGACGCTTACTACGGCTTGGATGTCTTAGTTTACGAAGCGCTTTTGCTTCAATTTGACGAATACGTTCTCTCGTTACGCCGAATACTTTCCCAACTTCTTCAAGCGTACGAGTTCGTCCATCATCTAAACCGAAACGAAGACGAAGAACATTTTCTTCACGATCTGTTAGTGTGTCTAACACATCTTCTAACTGCTCTTTTAGCAATTCATACGCTGCATGGTCCGCAGGTGATGTTGCTTCTTGGTCTTCAATAAAATCGCCTAAATGTGAATCATCCTCTTCACCAATTGGTGTTTCAAGAGAAACTGGCTCTTGTGCAATTTTTAAGATTTCGCGTACTTTTTCTGGCGCAAGGTCCATTTCTTCTCCGATTTCTTCTGGAGATGGTTCACGTCCTAAATCTTGTAACAATTGACGCTGTACACGGATTAATTTATTAATTGTTTCAACCATATGAACTGGAATACGAATTGTTCTTGCTTGGTCTGCAATGGCACGTGTAATTGCTTGACGAATCCACCAAGTCGCATACGTACTGAATTTAAAGCCTTTACGATAATCAAACTTTTCAACAGCTTTTATTAGACCCATATTTCCTTCTTGAATCAAGTCTAAGAACAGCATGCCACGGCCTACATATCGTTTAGCAATACTTACAACAAGACGTAAATTCGCTTCTGCAAGACGGCGTTTTGCTTCTTCGTCGCCTTCTTCAATACGTGTTGCAAGTCGAATTTCTTCTTCTGCAGACAGTAAGTCGACGCGACCAATTTCTTTTAAATACATGC
Source organism: Bacillus sp. DX4.1 (assembly GCF_030348195.1). Taxonomy (NCBI): domain Bacteria; kingdom Bacillati; phylum Bacillota; class Bacilli; order Caryophanales; family Bacillaceae; genus Bacillus; species Bacillus sp. DX4.1. The sequence continues at coordinate 3,830,436 of NZ_JAUCFT010000008.1, forward strand.
GAACAGGGTCATTAATTTTCACACCTGGCGGCACACTTAAATCATTTAAATCGAATTCTTCTTCTGTCTTTGTTATCTGGTGAGTATTAGGACCTTCTTCGTTGTCACCAACTAGATCAATCCCTTGTTCACCTAAATATTCATAATATTCATCCATTTGGTCGGATTCAATTTCAAATCCATTCATGCGTTCTGCAATCTCTTCATATGTAAGAACGCCACGTTTTTTTCCGAGCTCAGTGAGTTGTTCTTTCACTTGCTCAAGGGTCATATCAGTTTCAATTTGTTTAGAACGAGCTGGTTTATCAGCCATTTGTTCCCCTCCTTACGCGAGATACAAACATTCATTATAATAAAATTTTATACAAAAAGCTATCTTCTTGCTTTCTGATTTTGTAAATACGCTGCATAAAATTTAGCAGCTTCCACTGGATCTGCTTTTTCCATTTGCTTTAATACAAAGATGGTTTCCATCTTCTTAAGTTTTTGCTTGTGGCGCCGCAGCGCTTCTAAATGACCTTGTAATACTTCATCTGCATATTCTGGATTAATAAATTCATCCGTTGAAATATTGGTTATAATATTTTTCAATTTCTCATCAGAGAGCCAGCTCAAAAAATTACCGACTGAAGGTTCATTTCCCTTTTCATAATATGCGTATAGTTCATATAAAATCCCTTTATGTTCTTCCGTATGGAAATCTTCTATATAAGGTTCAATACGGAAAGCAACATCTGCACTTTGCAACATATGGTAAATGAGCTCTCTTTCCGCTCTTTCAAAACCTGAAAACTTTGGTTTAGCATGAACAATTTGAGGAGGCTTAGAAATTTGCTTCGTTTGTTTTTGCTGTATCTTTTGTTCTTTGCGATATTGGTGTAATTGACCTAAAAGTGTTTCCATTGAGTAAGCAAACTCTTGCGATAATGATTTTAAATATGACTCTGCTTGCATGGCATCTTGTAATAACGCCAACTCTTTTAAAACACTTTTTACATAAGCTTCTTTACCAGACTCATCTTGCAAATTTTTCCCTAAACGAAGGTAATTTATTTTGAATCCTACAAAGCTTATACTAGCTTTTACAAGATTTTCAAAAGCTGCTGTTCCATATTGTTGTACGTATTCATCAGGATCAACCTTATCTGGCAATGAGACAACCTTTATTTGACAACCAACTTGTGATAACAATTGCCCTGCTTTCATCGTCGCTTCTCGTCCTGCTTTATCACCATCATAGCAAAGAACAACAGTTTCAACATTGCGTCGCAGAAGTTTCGCCTGTTCTTCTGTTAGAGCTGTTCCCATTGTTGCAACGGATTCTTCAACACCACTTTTTACAGCAGCTAATACGTCCGCATAACCTTCAAATAAAACAACTTGTCCTCGTTTTCTGATGAATGGCCGGGCTTGGTGGAAATTGTACAGCAACTTACTTTTATAGAAAATAGGTGTTTCTGGGCTATTTAAATACTTTGGGGTATCATCCCCTAACGCCCTTCCACTAAACGCTGCTACTTTCCCTTGTAAGGTGTGAATCGGAAATATAATTCTTCCTCGAAAACGGTCATGATGACTACCATCTTTTTCACTCCGCACAAGCAATCCAGCTTGTTCCATGGTCGATAGCGAAAATCCTCTTTTTTGTAATATTTTCGCCGCTGCGTCCCAAGCAGGAGATGCATAACCAATTTCAAACTTTGCAATCATCTCTTTTGTAATACCTCGATCTAGCAAATAAGCAAGAGCTTGATTTCCCTCTTCTGTATTTACTAAAAGATGGTGATAGTATTTTTTCAAAAGTTCATGCGCCTGTAACATAATGACGCTATCATCAGATATATTTTCTTGCTGTTCTTGCCCTGACGTATAGTCGACAACTGGAATATTATTTCTTTCTCCAAGCTTTTGTACGGCCTCTATAAAAGAGAGTCCTTCCATCTTCATGAGAAACGAAAAAACATTTCCTCCTTCTCCACATCCAAAACAATGAAAAATTTGCTTGTCAGATGAAACAGAAAATGAAGGTGAGTTCTCGCCATGAAATGGACAAAGCCCAAAATAATTGCGCCCTTGCTTTCTGAGTTGAACATATTCACCAATCACTTCCACAATATCAGATGATGTCCGAATCTGTTCAACAACTTCTTCGGGAATTCTGTTCCCCATAACTCCATCTCCGTGTCGTATTTTGTATTCGATACAAATTAAAGAATTCCTTTATAATTCGACAATATTTTTTCTGAATTTGTTAAAAAACATTGCCGGTCATGCTTAGAAAATGATTTTGGACCTTTTGTATAGGTCCCTTGTCTACGTAATTTCGCAGATACATATCGACTATATAAAATCGTATCCATTTGCTCATCTGTCACAAATGTGCCTCGCGGAGATAATACATATACTCCTTTTTTCACCAGAAGACCAGCAAGCCCCATATCCTGTGTGATCACGAGATCTGTAGCTTTAGCGAGTTTATAGATATGAAAATCTACCTCATCTCGCTCAGAATCTACATAGATCTAATTACCTTGCTGTTTGCTCGACCGATGGGCATAGGATGCGACAAACAAAATTTCGACATGAAATTTTGTTCCAACTTGCACAATTTCATCCTTCACAGGACATGCATCTGCATCAACTAAAATTTTACTGATGTTTTGCATATTTCTGTATTCTACATCCCTTCTGTGAATCCTTCCATAATGTGCGTTTTCTTGATTAGATTTTTGTCGATTTTACGTAAATGAGATCTTTCCCGTAAATCCTATCCCTAGTTTATTCTGAAAAATTAAAGTCTAAACGTAAAATATACGTTTTTATCACAATTTTTTATTATAATATATTTCCCTCAACTTCGCTACATATCCTTTAAAAAATTATTATGAGCGAAAAAAGCACATTCACCTTTGGTAAATGTGCTAAAACATTTTTTGGTTTTGCACTGCATTCACAATAATATTCGCCGTTTCCTCAATCGCCTTATTTGAAACATCAATTACTTGACAGTTTATTTTGCCTACCACTCGCTCAAAGTGATCAATTTCTTCTTGAATACGATTAATATTAGCATAAGTTGCTCCATCACTCAGACCAAGCGACTTTAATCGTTCTTTTCGAATATGATTTAACTTATCCGGTGTAATTTTTAAACCGAAACATTTTTCTTTTGCAACGCGGAATAATTCTTCTGGAGGATCCACTTCTGGTACAAGCGGTACGTTTGCAACTTTTAATCTCTTATTATGAGCAAGATATTGCGAAAGCGGTGTTTTTGATGTGCGTGATACACCAATCAAAACGATATCTGCTTTAAGAATTCCACGCGCATCTCTACCATCGTCATATTTGACAGCAAACTCAATTGCTTCGATCTTTTTGAAGTATTCTTCGTCTAATCTTCGGACAACACCCGGTTCATATCTTGGGATTTGACCTGTGATTGCTTCAATTTGATCAATAAGAGGCCCTATAATATCATAAGCCTCTACGCCTTCTTTCACTGCTTCTGCTAACAAATACTGACGCATTTCAGGCTTTACTAACGTAAAGCAAATAAGCGCTCGATTACTTTTAGCAATCGAAATAACCTCTTTTAATGTCCCTGTATCTTCTACATACGGTACACGTCTAATATCAGGAGCAAATGGAAACTGGCCCATTGCAGCTCGAACAACTAAATCAGCCGTCTCTCCCACAGAGTCAGATACGACATATACGATCTTATTCTTCATTACATTACCTCACTTTAAACAAATTACACTTATTCATTATTTACTAAATTTACAAACGCACCCGTAATATTTGTTTTTGTAATTCGACCGACAACTTCTAAACCTTGTTTCGTGTCTTTTACAACTGGTACAGCATCAATCTGTCTTTCTATTAATTCCATTGCTATATCATATAGACTATCTTCCCGATGACACATCGCAATATTTGGCATCCTTGTCATGATAATATTAACCGGCAACGATGTTAAATCCTGCTTTCCTAAGCTTGCTCGTAATAAGTCTTTACGAGAAACTACACCGACTAAAAACGTAGCTTGATCTACAACAAACAAAGTACCCACATCTTCTAAAAACATGGTACAAATCGCATCGTATACTGAAACATTTTTATCAATAACGACTGGCCTAGATTGATAATCTTGCACCTTAATTTTTTTGACAGCTTCTGATAATAGCTGCCCTCCGGTTTTTCCTGTATAAAAATAACCGACACGTGGACGTGCTTCTAAATAGCCAGCCATCGTTAAAATAGCTAAGTCGGGCCGAAGCGTCGCTCGTGTTAAATTTAATTGCGCGGCGATTGCCTCCCCAGTAATAGGACCGTGATCTTTTACAATCTGAACGATATGTTCTTGCCGTTTATTCAGTTCTATGATAATCACCACCTTCAATACAAAACGAAAAAAGTTATACTATCTCTTAAATATTATATACTAAATATGCTTTTCGAAAAAGAAAGTATGTAAAAAGGACCCGTTTATGGTCCTCATTATATTTGAAATTTATCAAGTTGCTCCAGAAAACGCCTTGTTTTCAAATAAATTCCACAATATTCATCATAATATGTATTTAATACTGTACGCATTTGCCGTTTTGTTTCATCTTTTACTGACACATTACCAAGTCGAGCTAAATCAAAATGATAAAAAAGGCGCAGTAATTTATGAACAGCCTCCCCAACCGGAATGCGATATGGATCTTGTTCAGCATGATGCTTACACAGAAAACCGCCTTCTCGAACGGAGAAGGCGACAAAATCTGCTTCTTGATGACAAATAGCACATGTATCAAAATAGGGTTGCATACCTAATACCGGAAGCATTTTCGTTTGATAAATTAACGCTAAAACTTCAGGATCGACACCCTCACACATGTAATGCAGTGATTGATATAGCATCTCAAATAAATATGGGTTATGCTTTTTATCTTCCGTTGCTTTATCAGTCAACTCAACAATAAATGATGCATACGCAGTTAAAAATATATCTTCACGAATTTCTTTCATGGATGAAATTATTTCACCTTGTTGCAAAGTCCCGAGTCCAGACCCCATTTGAATTAGAAAGTAACCATGAGTCATAAGTTGCGAAATAGACGCTAGCCTACTTTTTGGTTTTTTCGCACCTCTCGCCATTGCACTTACTTTTCCAAGCTCACGAGAGAATATCGTGACAATTTTATTTGTTTCTCCGTAATCTGTGGTCCGGATGATAATCCCTTCAATCTTTTGAAACATGTTCATCACCATCCAAGGTTTGAACAAAACGGGTCAAGAAATTGGAGAGTCTAGATGCGCTAGCTCCTCGTCATGTTGATCCATTTCATCATTTACGTCTTTTTCCATTTCCTTCAAAAGCAAATACGTTTCAATGCTTCCTGTCTTGGAGAAAAATTTCCAGGTAAAATCTAGCATAAGAATCCACCTTTCTCAGTAAGCGTAGCATATAAACCAATTTCTTTTGTTGTTATTAAAATGACCCATTTTGTCCATTTTCATGTGAGAAAAATTTTTCTAATTATTAGTCCTCACCAATCGGGCAGTTAATCCCCCACCTAAATGCTTTGGTTACTCATCAGTTTGAGGTTAAGGTATTACTGCCCGCTAGTGCGGGATAAAGCTCTTTATTAATATTCATCTTCACGGAAACCAAGATCGCGAAGATGGGACATTTTATTACGCCAATCTTTTTGCACTTTTACCCATACCTCTAAAAATACTTTTGAACCGAGAAGTGCTTCGATATCAAAACGAGCTCTCTTCCCAACTTCTTTCAGCATCTTTCCTTGCTTCCCGATAATAATTCCTTTTTGTGATGGACGCTCTACAATAATTGTCGCGTTTACATAAACCGCTCCGCCTTCACGCTTTTGAATCGCATCGATAACAACCGCTACCGAGTGAGGTACTTCCTCACGTGTTAAATGCAGCACTTTTTCACGAATAAGCTCCGCAATAATAAATCGTTCCGGATGGTCCGTCACTTGGTTTTCTGGATAGTATTGCGGTCCTTCCGGTAAATATTTTTTAATTGCTCCAATTAACGCTTCAATATTGTTACCATCTAACGCTGAAATCGGTACAATTTCTGCAAAATCATACAGCTTACGATATTGATCAATTAATTCTAGCAATTTTTCCGGATGAACTTGGTCAATTTTGTTGATCACTAAAAATACAGGTTGCTTTGTTTCTTGTAATTTTTCAATGATAAACTCTTCACCACGACCAAACCCTTCAGCTGCATTGACCATAAATAAAACAATGTCAACTTCTTTTAATGTCGTTTGAGCCATCTTCACCATAAAGTCGCCTAGCTTATGCTGTGGCTTATGTATTCCTGGCGTATCAATAAAGATTACCTGCGAATCATTTTCTGTATACACACCTTGAATTTTATTACGTGTTGTTTGTGGTTTGTCACTCATAATCGCAATTTTTTGACCGATAATACGGTTTAAAAATGTTGATTTCCCTACATTGGGTCTTCCGATAATGGAGACAAAACCTGATTTATAACCTTTTCTATTCATGTAAATCCTCCGCTTTAAATGCTCCTGGTAACAATTCTCCGACTGTCGTCTCTTCCATGTCACCATTTAAATTTGATAAGTATACTTTCGTATCTTGTTTACATAATTCTACCATAACTTGACGGCACGCTCCACAAGGAGGTACCGGACGTTTTGTATCCGCTACAACCGCGATTGCTGCAAATGCTGTATCTCCTTCAGAAACCGCTTTAAATAAAGCTGTTCTTTCTGCACAGTTACATAATCCGTATGACGCATTTTCAACATTACACCCACGGTATACTTTTCCCTCTTCTGTTAATAAAGCAGCCCCAACTTGAAACTTAGAATACGGTACATATGCCTGTTTCCGTGCTTCGATTGCTTCTTGAATTAATTCTTTATTGTTCATACTCTCGCATCCTTTCCGTTCACGATGTGAAAAGTTAAATTGAAAACTTCCATCAGTGGCGATTTTAACACCCTCCCAAAGCGTTATAAAGGCTTTGGAATGCAACTATACCATATAAGGTAAAAAGATAATAGCACCAATTATAACGGCTATAACCGCAAATAATAACACTGCACCAGCAGCAACATCCTTAGCAATTTTAGCAAGCGGTTTAAAATCCTCTGTAGCTAAATCGACTGTTTTTTCAATCGCCGTATTCATCATTTCCAAACACATTACAATTCCAATCACAATTAATAATATAAGCCACTCTAGTGTCGTAACATGGAAATAAAAGCCGCAGCATATAACAATAACTGCGGCCAAACAATGAATTTGCATATTTCGCTCATGACGAAGGCAAAAGAATATACCCGCTATGGCATACCCAAAACTATTTATAAGTTTCCCTTTTTTCATCTACCTAATCCAAAAGCCTGTAAAATTTCTTTTTGCTTTCCGAACATTATCTTTTCATCTTCCTCCGTCATATGGTCGTATCCAAGTAAATGCAGAAATCCATGCAACGCTAAAAATCCTAGCTCACGATCAAAGGAATGTCCATATTCTTCAGCTTGCTCTTTCGTTCTTGGAATCGAAATAATAAGATCCCCTAGCATACGGGGCATTTCCACACCGACAATTTCCATTTCACCTTCACCCATATCTTCCATCGCAAAGGAAATAACGTCTGTTGGTTGGTCTTTATCGCGATAGTCACGATTGATTTCTTGAATGCGTTCATTATCAACAAATGTAACAGAAAGCTCTGTTCCATCTTCTATATTTTCCATTTGTGCAGCTTTCTCTAGCAATTGCCCAATCATGTTCACATATTCTTCTTTTACTTCTTCTGTTTCATCAAAAAAATCAATTAATAAACTCATTCTGTCACCTTTTCTTCCGGCAGTTCCGGATACTTAATACGAGAATGGAAAATTCCATTTAACGTTTCACATAATGTTTTCCCAACAATTTGTAATTCTTTAAATGTCAAATTACATTCACTAAATTGTCCATCCTGCAAACGATCTTTAATAATACTTTGAACCAAATTATTAATCTGCTCCGGTGTCGGTCCATTCATAGAACGCACTGCTGCTTCTACACTATCCGCAACCCCAACGATAGCTGATTCTTTTGATGTCGCTTTTGAACCTGGATAACGGAACATTGCTTCGGTATATTTTTCTTTGTCTTCTTTTATTGCTTTATAGTAGAAATATTTCAGTAATGTCGTCCCATGATGTTGCCCTGCAATATCGATAATTTCTTGCGGGATATGATGTTCTTCTAGCATTTTTACTCCATTTGTAACGTGAGCGATAATAATGTCTCTACTCGTTTCAGGATCCAAATTATCATGCGGATTCTCAATGCCCATTTGATTCTCAATAAAGAAACGCGGCTGCAACGTTTTACCAATATCATGATAGTATGCACCAACACGCGCTAACACACCATTTGCACCAACAGCCTCACAAGCCGCTTCAGAAAGGTTGGCAACCATTACACTATGATGATATGTTCCTGGTGCTTCTAATAAAATTTTACGAAGGAGTGGATGGTTTGGACTGGAAAGCTCCATCAGCTTCATACTCGAAACAATTCCAAGACCACTCTCTAAATATGGTAAAATTCCCATGGCCAAAATGGATGAGATAATTCCGGAAGCAGCAGCCATTAATAATTGTGATCCAATTTCAAGAGGCGAAAAATTACCATTACGTATTAGCAATAACGCAGCCAACACAACTACGTTTAAAACAGACACAAGTATACCTGCTTGTAAAATCATTGTGCGTCGATTTTTTTCTCGCAAAAAGATACTAACAGATAAAGAGCTTAGCAAAACATAGATCCCAACATTGTAATTCAGCGTACTCGTTACGCCTTCGTTAAACAAGATACTACCGCACACTGAGAAAATCACACTCGTTATGAAAACAAAGCGATCACCAATCATTAGCTTGACAAGTATCGTCCCCATTGCAACCGGAACAATATAAGCGATACCAGCGTATTCTAATTTTTGAAACAAACTAATAATCTTCATCAATACAACTGTAATGGCTACAATTGTTGTATAGGCTAAAATATATGGTTTTTCTTCTCTTTTTAATTTTAAAAACGATTCAAACTGCTTATGCGTGAAGAATAAGAGTACACCAATAAAGAGTGCTAATCCTACAAATGGTTGGAATGTATTCCCTTGTTCAAGTAGCCCCACTAATTTCAACTGATCATACACTTCTCTTGTAATTGTGTCGCCTTCCTTCACAAGGATTTGCCCTTGAAGAATATAAACTGGTGCAACTGCGTCTTCCGCTAATTTTTTCTGTTCTTTTGTAGAAGTTGAATCATAGAAATAATTTGCTGTAATTGCATATTTCCCAAACACATTAAGCGCTTCTTTTAAATCGCTACTCACATTAACATTGCGTATTTCAGTAACAAATCGCTCTCTCGCATCATTTTCTTCATCCATTTTAATATGCGAAGTCATTATACTATTAATTGCTGTTACCGCTGCATCCCTTGCCAATGTCAACTGATCCGGTTCTGCATTCACAAAATTTAATAATACCGAATCTGACAAGCTTTTTGTTAAATCCGTAGGCAATTTCTTTTTCAACTTTTCTAATCGGTCCGCAGCAGAAATCTTTTTCTGTTCATCAGGACCAGTAGCCTTTATATCAGCATCTACTTCTTTTATCGCATCAAATACAGAATTTACAATATCGACTTTATTTTGCTTGTAATCACTTCGATATGTATATTGATCCTCAACCTTTTGAGCTGCTTCTCTCTTCTTCTTTTCCGTCGTTACTTTATCTTCAATTTTGACAGGAGAGTGGATTGTTTTTTTTGAAATAGATAGCATTTTAACATCTAGTTGTTCTGGTTTTACATTGTTCATCAGTGCAAAAAACAACACTGCCCCTAATAAAATGTAAGAAATCCAGCTTAGTTTTTTCGAATGTTGTATATTACGAAACCACTTAAAAATTTCTTGAGACCTTGACATGATTGCAATACCTTCTCCTCTCCAGACATAAAGTGAAACTTCCTTCAGTATAAATTTTCTCCATGTCCTACCGCAGGTTAGCCCTCACCAATCGAACTCATAGATACAGTTATCCCCTACCATACCTCTTTGAGCGGGAGCTTTACTACCCGTTAGTGTAGGGACCATTCTTTAATGATAGTAAAAAACAAGCTATTCGCCAACCTTTTCATTTATCTCTAACATACAAAAAGAAATGATCCTTTCAAATAGGATCATTCCATTTTATCATATGCCTCGATAATACGCTGCACAAGCGGATGCCTTACAACATCGGATTGTTCCAATTTAACAAACGAAAGACCTGACACGCCAGATAATACAGTTACCGCAACTGACAATCCAGACTTTACACCTTTTGGTAAGTCGACCTGCGATGGGTCCCCCGTAACAACCATTTTCGAACTAAAACCTAAACGAGTTAAAAACATTTTAATTTGGGCCCCAGTTGTATTTTGTGCCTCATCTAAAATAACGAAAGAATCATCTAGAGTCCGGCCCCTCATATATGCAAGTGGAGCTATTTCTATTGTACCTCTTTCCATCATTCGCTGCGTGTATTCTTGCCCAAGAATATCATGAAGCGCATCATAAAGCGGACGTAGGTATGGATCTACTTTTTCTTTTAAATCACCTGGTAAAAAACCTAAACTTTCTCCAGCTTCTACAGCAGGTCTTGTTAAAATAATTTTTTTGACATAGCCTTGTTTTAACGCACGCACAGCCATTACTACAGCTAAATACGTCTTCCCTGTACCAGCAGGGCCTATTCCAAATACAATATCATTCTTCTTCATCGCATGAATGTATTGCCTTTGTCCCATCGTTTTTACACGAATCGATCTGCCCTTTGCTGTTTTAAAAATTTCCTCTTCGTATAATTCTTCAAAATGAGCTATTTTTCCTTGCCGCCCAAGTTGAATTGCATATACTACATCCCGTTCAGAGATTGATACACCTTTACGAATAACAGCAAGGAGTTGCTGTAATATCCCTTCAACAAGGATCACAGCTTCATCCGTTCCAGATACACGAACAGATTCACCTCGGGTTACAATAGTTACAGCAAGTTCTCGTTCCATTACTTTTAAATTTGCATCGTTTACTCCAAACAGAGCAATTGCTTCATTATGGTTCTCTACTTGTTGATTCATTTCTACTAATCGTTCTACCATTAGTCATTCTCCTTGAATGTCGGATTCAGATATCGGTTGTGGTTCTGCGATATTTTCAATCACTGTATAATGTAATGCTACTCTTAGATGACCTGCCTCAACTTCTTTATGCAAAATCTTGTCACTTACAATCATAGCATGTTCATCCAATTTTTTCTTTAGTTCTTTTTCCCCCATCTCTTTCGCTTCTCGCATCGCTTGTTTTTCTGTATATTCACGGTTCACTTCTTCCTCTTCGCGCACAATTTCCTTCTCGTAGGCAACAGGGAGTGTAAAACCAAAAAGTTTTACATCATGCTTCACTTTTTCAGTTTGAGACCGCTTATACTTATCATGCTGAAATCCCCATATTTTTATTTTAGCACTCCCAAACCGAATATAATGTTCATTATATGAATTTCCTGTATACACTTGAAATGTTGTGTTCAAAGGAACTGTCACTTCAGACTTGTACCAAGTTTCTCCAAATACAATCCCTTTTGCAGAAACAATTGTTGGATTATCACTATTTCCGTACACCCCTGATACAAGAAGTTGTCCTTTTTGTACATAATCATTTTTCATTACAACCGATTTCCCTATTTCCACAAATGTTTTTGTGATCACTGCCTCTTTTTTTGCAACTAAATTTTGCGGTTTCTGTTCTTTTTCCTTCTCTGGTTCATTTTTTTCAACTATTTTAAAGTGATACGTTGTCCCTTTTATCTCTAGCCCAGCCCATGTAATTGCATTAATATTATCCGTCAAATGACGCTGAACATCTTCTACACTAGGCATTTGAAATTGCAGCCTGCCTTTTTTCACTCCCATTTTGTCCAATTCTTTCATGAGAATATATTCTGTTTCCGGCTTCGCCCCTGTAATTTCAATTTTCCATACCATATTCGATAACACTATCACACCGAAAAAAAATATGAGAAAACCAATCAAAAAGCCGCTATTCCGCAGCAAACGTTTATTCCAAAAAGGGAATCCGTAACGACCAATAAAATATAACTTACATTCATTTTTTCGATAAATTGGTCTCAGCCGCTTCACATCACGAAGTAACATACAAAATACCAATGTATCTTCCGCAGCCTTCTTCACATCCCACACAAGCAAGTTTCTGCGCACACACTCATTAATAAAGCGTTCCGCTCCCCTGCCTTCAATCCGCACTTTTACATACCCAAGCCATCGTGTAAACCATTGATTTTTCATCGCTCGCCCCCACTATTTTTCTAGAGAAGGTACAGAATCTATTCAACGCTTACCTGCACCCTCTTCACTTTCCCATACTCAAATAAAGTGAAACTTTAATCAGTGGGAGGGCTTCATCCCCACTGATTATTAGCCCTGACCAATCGGGCTTTTACGAGCAGTTTATTCCCCACCTAACTTCTTTGCCTTTTACCGAACTTTAAGGTGGGATATTACTGCCCACGAATAGCGGGATGACTAGTAAGAAGCAAAACAAGAAGAAAAACACACTAGCCGCATGCGCTCATTTCATTCAAATCTCCCCAACTCTTACAGGTAGTAAGCCCTACCTCAAAATGCAGAGGAAACAACGAAGTTAGAAGGAGAATAGCTTCTAATTGATGAAAACTAACAACAAATTTAGGATGAATCGGCACCTACTACTTCTGGATGTTTCACTTTATTTATCTGTCTTCTCATTTTCTAAAAACGTCACTTGTTCAATTATCCCTTCTAGTAAAAGCTCTTCCGGCAGAATCGTTTTTATAACAAATGACTGTCCTTTAATTAATAGTTGCCCATGCTTTAATAACAACCGGACTTCTCTATCTGTAAATACTAATAACCCTCGATGATTTTCTATATAAATATGTACTTGCCCGACAAGGGTAATACGAGGTAGATCCATTAGTACATCCACTGGTAGGTCTATCTGCTTTGTAAGCCAATTTTTCATTTGTAATAATTTCTTCATCTCCAAGACCCCCCTCTCATCCCATATGTATGAAAAAAGAACTTGTAATATCACGTCCAAACAGAAAAAAGCATAAAAAAGCGTCTCATTTCTCATGAGACGCTTTTTTATGCTAATAGCTGTGAAACAAGCTTATTTACTAGTGATCCGTCTGCTTTTCCTTTTACTTTCGGCATAACAGCACTCATCACTTTACCCATATCAGCTTTAGAAGCAGCACCAACTTCAGAAATAGCCTGCTTGATTACGCTTGCTAATTCTTCTTCCGTTAGTTGCTCTGGCAAATACGTGTCTAAAATCTGAATTTCACTTTTCAGTTTATCAACAAGGTCTTCACGACCAGCATTTTTAAATTCAAGGAGGGAGTCCTTACACTGTTTTACATGACGAGTTAAAACTGTTAATTCCTCTTCTTCAGTAAGAGGGTGTTGCAGTTTAATACTTTCATTTTGCAAAGCAGCCTTAACCATACGAATGACGGTTAATTTTTCTTTTTGTTTACTCTTCATCGCTTGTTTCATATCATCGTTTAAACGACCGAGAAGACTCATAATTTACACCCTCTCTTAGAACTTACGCTTTCTTGCCGCTTCAGATTTCTTCTTACGTTTTACACTTGGTTTTTCATAAAACTCGCGTTTTCTTGCTTCAGCAAGTGTACCAGTTTTAGAAACCGATCTTTTAAAACGGCGAAGTGCATCCTCCAAAGACTCGTTTTTACGAACGACTGTTTTTGACATTCTCTTTCCCTCCCTCCGAAACATCACACTTACATACTAAATTCAGCATGCAAAAAGAAACACTTCTTCAGCATGTCTTTTACGATTATAATACATTTTGTCACTTCAGGTCAACTATTTGACAGAATAAAAGAAGAGCAAGTGCTCTTCTTTTATCAAAATACATACATGTAAAAGATGAAAATCTATTACAATGTAACTTAACCTGATTTTGCACGAATATCCAATTTCTTATACAAAAACAAAAAGCTCTCTATACGAAAGAGCTTTCGACTTCAAAATCAAATAATCACTTTCACATGATCCAGGTTCCTCACGTCCAAAAACTTTCAACACAAGAAGGCAAAGAACGCCTTCTGCGCGAAAGAACCTTTGCCAGTCGGGTCTAAACAGGGCACTTCCGTTTTTAAACTTATCCAGTTCCAGCTGCTAGAATCTCCAGTCATTTCGCCCCCTCAGTCGAGGCAAAAAGCGCCTCTCTGTCGGGTGCTCCAATGCCCTCCGATTCTGAACGAGCCGCTTCCACTTTTATTTTAATAATCAGTTGTTGCTGTTTTTCCGCTTACAAGTGCTACGCCTGCACTTGTACCGATGCGCGAGGCACCTGCTTCTACCATCGCATCCATGTCTTGTCCATTACGTACGCCGCCAGATGCTTTTACACCGATTTTTGGTCCAACCGTTTTTCTCATTAGTGCTACATCTTCTACCGTTGCACCGCCTGTTGAGAAGCCAGTTGATGTTTTTACAAAGTCTACGCCCGCTTTTACAGAAAGTTCACAAGCACGAACTTTCTCTTCTTCTGTTAATAGACATGTTTCAATAATTATTTTTACAAGCGCTTTTCCCTTTGCAGCTTCTACAACTGCGCGAACATCACGCTCTACTAACTCATCATTTTTATCTTTTAATGCACCAATGTTAACTACCATATCAACTTCCGTTGCACCTTTTGCAATTGCATCTTTTGTTTCAAATGCTTTTGTTTCTGGTGTACTTGCTCCAAGTGGGAAACCAATTACTGTACAAACTTTTACATCTGTACCCTTTAATATTTCAGCTGCTGTTTCAACCCAAGTAGGATTTACACATACAGAAGCGAAGTCATGTTGCTTCGCCTCTTCACACAGCGTAATAATTGCTGCTTTTTTTGTATCTGGCTTTAATAATGTGTGGTCAATTAATTTTGCATAGTTCATTCTTAATATACCCCTTTCTCCACTAACAAGCTTTTACACCTGTCAGTTGTCTGACAACTGTAACCGCTAGCATTATATCATAAAAAATTGTGATTTCATATCTTAACTTCTCCATCAAAGAAAAAAGCATGCAAACCCTTTTCATTTGCATGCTTTTTCATTACGCACTTGCCGATTCTTTTTTATTTGTATCTTCAAGAACGCGAACAAATTGTGCTTCATTATATGGATAACCAGCCTTTGTAATTTTCACTTTTACTAATTGACCAATTAATTCTTCAGATCCTTCAAAGACAACTTTTAAATAGTTATCTGTATACCCTACATATAATCCTTCACGATCTGCTTCTTTAAATGGCTCTTCTGGAATAATCTCAAGGACCTCTCCTTCAAATCGAGAAGCATATTCTTTCGCTAACTGATTAGATAATTCAATTAAGCGGTGTACACGATCATTTTTTACATCTTCAGGAACTTGATCATCCATACGTGCTGCTGGTGTTCCAGTACGTTTTGAATAAGGGAAAACGTGAAGTTCAGAGAAACGATTTTCTTTAATGAAATTATATGTTTCCATAAACTCTTCTTCTGTTTCACCAGGGAAACCAACGATTACATCTGATGTAATTGCTAAGCCCGGTAACACCTCTTTCAATCGATCTAAGCGCTCTTGGAAAAACTCCATCGTATATTTACGTCGCATACGTTTTAATACCGTGTTAGATCCAGATTGCAACGGAATATGCAAATGACGTACAACTGTTTTAGAATCATTTAACACTTGAATCACTTCATCTGAAATTTGGCTCGCTTCGATTGAAGAAATACGCAGACGTTTTAAACCGTTCACCTGCGCTTCCATATCTCGAAGTAATCCAGCTAGGTTATAATCTTTCATATCTTCTCCGTATCCACCTGTATGAATCCCTGTTAAGACAATCTCTTTATAACCAGCATCTACCAATTGCTGCGCTTGGTGGATTACTTCTTTACCATCACGAGAACGCATTAAACCACGCGCCCAAGGAATGATACAAAACGTACAGAAATTATTGCAACCTTCTTGTATTTTTAAAGATGCACGTGTACGGTCAGTGAAGTATGGTACATCAAGTTCTTCGTATACACGCGTTTTCATAATATTACGGACAGCATTGATTGGCTGACGTTCTTTACGAAACTCTTCGATATACCCTAGCATTTTTTCACGATCTTGTGTACCAACAACGATATCCACACCTGGAATCGCCATAATTTCCGCTGGAGATGTTTGTGCATAACAACCTGTTACACAAATAACCGCATCTGGATTTTGACGTACAGCACGTCTGATTACTTGGCGACTTTTTTTATCTCCAGTATTTGTTACTGTACATGTATTAATTACATACACATCAGCTTTCTTTTCATATTCAGTCCGCTCATAACCACCTTGTTTAAACAGTTGCCAAATTGCTTCTGTTTCATAGTGGTTTACTTTACAACCTAACGTGTGAAACGCAACAGTTGCCATCGATAATCACCCCATTAATTCAAAATGATACGAAGCGGCACTTAACGCGTAAAGCGGTGCCGTTTCTGTTCGTAAAATCCTTGGTCCTAAACTACATGCTACAAATGTATGTTCACGCAGCGCAGAAATCTCTTCCTCTGATAAACCACCCTCTGGGCCAAATACAAGCAATAGTTTTTGGCCAGGCTCAAGTTTCGCTAAAGCTTGCGCAAAGTTAGATTTTTCACCTTGTTTTGCCTCTTCTTCATACGCAACAAGACAAACATCATAATCATTACTCATCGCAAGAAGCTGTTTAAATGATACGGGAGCATATACATCCGGAATTTCACTTCGATGTGATTGTTCTGCTGCTTCTTTCACAATTTTTTTCAAACGCTCAACTTTTTTATCTGCTTTTTTTGCATCCCATTTTACAATAGAACGAGATGCTTGAAATGGTAAGAATGCAGCTGCTCCAAGCTCAGTTCCTTTTTGAAAAATTAGCTCAAGCTTGTCTCCTTTTGGCAGTCCACTTGCAATCGTCACGAACACCGGAAGTTCGCTTGACATCTCTATCCATTCTACAATAGCCGTATCCACAAATTCACTGGTAATTTCAGCAATTGTACATCTTGCTGTTTTCCCGTTAACACAGCAATAAACGTAGTCTCCTGCTGACATGCGCATCACTCTGGCAATATGATGTACATCATCACCTACAATACGAATGCTTGCATCATTTACATGTTTCTCTTCTACAAAATAACGTTGCATCTCATCACCTTAGTAGGGTTTCGTTCCTTTCGTAAGTATTCACTTACGAAAGGAACGAAACGTTATCATTTTAACATAACAAACGGCAAGTCCCTCACTACACAAAGCGAGAGACTCTTCCGTTCATTATAAAATAAACACTATATATTACGCGTTACGTGCAATGATTGCTACCCAATCTTCCACTCTTAATACTTCTTCGATTGTGAAACCTGCTTGTTCTAACGCTTCCGTTATAACCTTTTCCTTCATCTCAATAATGCCGGATGTAATGAAAAACCCACCTGGCTTCACAACTTTTGCTGCATCTTCTGGGAAGAGAAGAATAATCTCCGCAAGTAAGTTTGCTACAATTAAATCAACAGGACCTTCAATACCTTCCAGTAAACTATTTTGTCCAACTGTTACAGTATCTTCCGTGTGATTTAAACGCACATTTACCTGCGCACTTTCTACTGCAACTGGATCTAAATCATATGCCTGAATAGATGATGCACCTAGTTTTGCAGCCGCAATACTTAATACACCAGAACCTGTTCCAACATCAATTACTGTATCTCCAGGCCTAACTGTCTTCTCTAACGCACGAATACACATTGTCGTTGTCGGATGCGTTCCTGTACCAAACGCCATACCTGGATCTAATTCAATAATTTTTTCTTCTGCTGAAGAAGGTGTATATTCTTCCCAAGTTGGTACGATTGTGAATGTATCAGAAATTTTAACTGGGTGATAATATTTTTTCCAAGCAGTAGCCCAATCTTCTTCATCTACTTCATTAACAGATATGTGTCCTGTACCGATTTCGATGTCGTAAGAAGGAAGTGCATCAATAGATGATTTTACACTTGCAACTGTTTCATGTAAAGAATCCGTTTGTGGGAAATATGCTTTTATCAAAACGCCTTCTTCCGGATATTCAGCTGGATTAAGCGCATAAATTTCACCATATTGTTGTTTACGCTCTTTTGTTAATTCTGCCGGATCTTCAATTGCTACACCACTTGCTCCTGCTTCGTGTAAAATATGAGAGACTGCTTCCACTGCTTCCTCTGTTGTATGAATACTAATTTCTGACCATTTCACAATTTACCAACTCCATTTTTTATTTCCATTATTCCCCTTTAAAAGCTCGTTTAAGCTTTCTAAATAGGCTATCATCTTGATCTTCTTGACCAGCAAATTCACGCAGTAGTTCTTTTTGCTGTGATGTTAATTTCGTTGGTACGACAACACGAACCACTACATACTGATCACCTTGACCGTATCCGCGCACATTTGGAGCTCCTTTTCCTTTTAAGCGGAATTCTGTTCCTGTTTGTGTTCCTGCCGGAATTTTTAATTTCACTTTTCCATGAACAGTCGGAACTTCCACTTCAGCACCAAGTGCTACTTGTGCAAACGTTAATGGCATTTCACATATAATATGATCACCATCACGCTGGAAGAATTCATGATCTCGTACATGAACTACAACATATAAATCCCCAGCCGGTCCGCCGTTCACACCAGCTTCACCTTTACCAGTCACACGAATTTGTTGACCATTATCAATACCTGCTGGAATTTTAACGTTAATTTTTTTACGCTTACGTACTTTTCCAGAACCATGACATGTCGTACATTTCTCTTTAATAATTTGCCCTGCTCCTGAACAATGTTTACAAGCTTGACGATTTACAATACGACCGAAAGGCGTATTTTGTTCTACACTCACTTGCCCTGTTCCTGAACAATGCTTACATGTATCTTTTGAAGTTCCTGGTTTCGCTCCGCTACCATGACATGTATCACAAGGATCTTCCGCCGGAATTTCAATATCGAATTCCTTACCAAAAATGGCTTCATCAAAGTTTAAAGAAACTTGATATTGTAAGTCTGCTCCTTGACGCGGTGCATTTGGATCACGGCGTCTACCGCCACCGCCGCCGAAGAATGAGCTAAAGATGTCTTCGAAACCGAAGCCACCACCAAAGTCGCCACCGCCGCCAAAGCCTTGATTTGGATCAACATGACCGAATTGATCGTACTGCGCACGTTTTGAATCATCACTTAATACCTCGTACGCTTCTTGTACTTCTTTGAATCTTTCAATTGCATTTTCTTCTTTACTTACATCTGGGTGATATTTCTTCGCCAAACGACGATATGCTTTTTTAATCTCATCTTTTGAAGCACCCTTGCTAATGCCTAGTACTTCATAGTAATCTCGTTTACTCATAAATTTGCAACCCCCGAATCCTTTCACATAAACGTAATTTTAACACCGAAAGAAAGTGCTTTGCAACACCGTTTCCTCACTTACAGTCTGCAAAAAGAAAAACATTAGACTCTCACGCGAAAGACTTCGCATACACCAAGTACTTTATTCGTGAAAAAAGCCAAAGCCAAGGCACGCTTGACTTTGACTTTTTGTCATCTTACTTATTTTCTTTTACTTATTACTTGTCTTCTTTTACTTCTTCAAACTCAGCATCGACTACATTGTCATTTTTTGCGCCCGCATTGCCTTGTGCGCCTTCTGCTTGCTGTGCTCCTGCAGCAGCTTGAGCTTGCTCATATAATTTTACAGTTAATTGTTGTACGATTTCTTGAAGTGCATCTTTTTTCGTACGGATTTCATCAAGATCATTTTTCTCGATTGCCGCTTGTAATGCATCTTTTGCTTCTGTTGCTTTCGCTACTTCAGCTGCATCAACTTTACCTTCTAAATCTTTTACAACTTTATCTGTTTGGAAAACAAGTTGATCAGCTTCATTGCGAAGCTCAACTTCTTCTTTACGTTTTTGGTCAGCATCAGCATTTGTTTCTGCTTCTTTTACCATGCGATCTACTTCTTCATCAGAAAGACCTGAAGAAGATTGAATTGTAATTGTTTGTTCTTTACTTGTTCCTAAATCTTTTGCACGTACGTTTACGATACCGTTCGCATCAATATCGAATGTTACTTCAATTTGCGGGATACCACGTGGTGCTGGTGGAAGGTCTGTTAATTGGAAACGACCTAACGTTTTGTTATCTGCTGACATTGGACGCTCGCCTTGCAATACGTGAATGTCTACCGCAGGTTGGTTATCAGCAGCAGTTGAGAATACTTGTGACTTACTTGTTGGGATTGTTGTGTTACGTTCGATTAATTTTGTGAACACGCCACCCATTGTTTCAATACCTAATGAAAGTGGAGTCACGTCTAATAATAGAACGCCTTTTACATCACCAGTAAGTACGCCGCCCTGTACTGCAGCACCTAACGCTACAACTTCATCAGGGTTTACACCTTTATATGGTTCTTTACCAGTTTCACGTTTAATTGCTTCTTGTACAGCTGGGATACGAGTAGAACCACCAACAAGAATAACTTTATCTAATTCGCTTGGAGCAAATCCAGCGTCTTTTAACGCACGACGAGTTGGTTCTAATGTTCTTTCAACAAGGTTAGCTGAAAGTTCTTCGAATTTCGCTCTTGTTAAAGTTAATTCTAAGTGTAATGGACCAGCAGCTCCAGCACTAATGAATGGTAATGAAATTTGTGTTTGTGTTACACCTGAAAGATCTTTTTTCGCTTTTTCAGCTGCATCTTTCAAACGTTGAAGTGCCATTTTATCTTGGCTTAAATCAATGTTGTTTTCCTTTTTGAACTCAGCTACTAAATGGTCAATGATAACTTGGTCAAAGTCGTCACCACCAAGACGGTTGTCACCAGCAGTTGAAATAACTTCAAATGTTCCATCTGCTAACTCAAGGATAGATACGTCAAATGTACCGCCACCTAAGTCATATACTAAAACTTTTTGTTCTTCGTCTTGTTTTTCTAGACCGTAAGCAAGCGCTGCTGCTGTTGGTTCATTAATAATACGTTCTACTTCTAAACCAGCGATACGGCCCGCATCTTTCGTCGCTTGACGCTCTGCATCGTTGAAGTATGCTGGTACAGTAATAACTGCTTTCGTTACTGTTTCACCTAAATATGCTTCAGCAGAAGCTTTTAAGTTTTGTAAAATAATCGCAGAAATTTCTTGAGGTGTATATTCTTTACCTTCAACTTCTACTTTGTAGTCTGTACCCATATGACGTTTAACAGACATGATTGTATTTGGGTTCGTAATTGCTTGACGCTTCGCAACTTCCCCAACTTGACGTTCTTCATTTTTGAAAGCTACAACAGAAGGAGTTGTACGATTACCTTCTGGGTTTGGGATAACCTTTGGTTCTCCACCTTCCATAACAGCTACACAAGAGTTTGTTGTACCTAAGTCAATACCGATAATTTTACTCATGGCGAAACCTCCTACATTTATGTAATTATTGATTTACTTTTACCATTGATGGGCGAATCACACGATCTTTTAACTTGTAACCTTTTTGGAATTCTTCTACGACCGCGTTTGATTCGAATGCACTGTCTTCTACTTGCATAACAGCTTGATGTTCGTGCGGATCAAACGGTTTTCCAACCGCTTCAATCGCCTCAACACCTTCTTTTGTCAGCGCTTCTAACAATTGACGATATACCATGTCCATTCCTTGTAATAAGGACTTCATCTGCTCATCATTTGCTTCCACTTGCATTGCTCTTTCAAAGTTATCAAGAGCTGGTAAAATATCTGACACAAGACTTTGTGATCTATATTTTTCAGCCGCTTGCTTATCAAGTTGAACGCGGCGCTTATAGTTTTCAAAATCAGCTTGTAAACGAAGCGTGCGACCTTCCGTTTCCGTCAGTTTCGCTTGCAGTTCATCTACTCTTTCTTGTAAAAGAGCAGCTTCACTTTTTTCTTCTACTACAGTTTCTTCACTGTTTTCTGTTGTAACAGCTTCTTCTGTTTGTGCTTCTTTTACTTCTTCTACCACTTGTTCATTACGCTCTTCCACAAATTTCACCTCCTTAAAAAGCACAGGACCCGCACAAAACGCGCGAATCCGAGCACAATTTGTATACTTACACACCAACAGTGAAAAAATGCACTGCCAGTAGTTTTTATTATTTTGATTTATAAAATCCATTTAAACCATCTGTAAATTGTCTTGTAAACAATTGTAACAAACTAATCACGCGAGAGTATTGCATTCTCGTTGGTCCTAGAATTGCAATCGTTCCAAGCTGTTCCTCTCCAATGGAGTACGTTGCAGAAATCAAGCTGCAATCTTCCATAGCTGTCGAAGAATTTTCACGGCCAATTTTCACTTGAATGCCCACTTGCTTGTTGCGCAAAATATCATAAAATTCAGCTTCATTGTCAATCATTGTTAGCAAGGAGCGCATTTTTTGAATGTCGTGAAACTCCGGCTGTGAAAGCATATTTGCTTTTCCACCAAAATATATTTTTTCCGACAAAGGAACTTGAAATGTACCATCCAACATTTTCATAGCACTATCATAATTGTGGACATATTGACGCAGAACCATCACAATTTCTTTAAAGATTTTGTTATGCAATTCTGCCATCGGTACACCAGATAGCTTATCATTTAAAATGTTAACCATTTTTTCTAAATCTGATAAATCAACAGATTCCGGAACGGTAATCGTTTTACTTTGCACATGTCCTGTGTCAGTGACAATAATTGCGACCGCTGTTTGATGACCCAGTGGAACAATTTGTACATTTTTTAACTTATTTGTACTCACTTTTGGCCCAAGAACAATCGCCGTATAATTCGTAAGTTCTGATAAAATTTGAGCGGATTGCTGTGCAATTTTTTCCGCTTCAAAAATTCTTTCAGCAAACAGGTCTTTAATCTGTACAATATCTTCACTCGGTACATGTTGCGGTGCTAAAAGATGATCCACATAAAATCGATACCCTTTCTCGGAAGGGACACGTCCAGAAGAACTGTGTGTCTTTTCAATAAACCCAAGTTCTTCTAAATCAGCCATTTCATTTCGAATAGTAGCTGAACTAAATGTAATTTCTTCTTTCTTAGCCAACGTTCTTGATCCAACAGGTTGCGCTGATCCGATAAAGTCATCGATAATCGTCTGTAAAATTAAGAGCTGACGTTCCGTAAGCATCTCATCATCACCTCTGTTAGCACTCTTTGTCTTCGAGTGCTAAATCTATTAATAACTTACCAAAATTGACATTCAATTGTCAACGGAAACGTCATGAAATAAAGTGAAACTTTTAGCAGAGGTGATTTTCCCACCGCTAATTAGTTGAACCAATCGAGCTCTAACAGACGGTTCCCCTCGCTTCACTTCTTTGTACCGTCCGTTAGAGCAGGGGAAATGAAACTTTTTACCAATCGCTTTATACCAAGTTAATCCATTAAAAATGATTGAAACACTTCATTCCCGAGTAGCTTTCCTTTTCTTGTTAGGGAGACGTGTGTATTTGCTTCCTCAAGCAATCCATGTTTTTTATTATCGAGCAACTGCTTCCCAAATATTTCATTCATCTCTACGCCAAATTTCTTCATAAATTCTAACTTAGAAACTCCTGCTGTTTTTCGCAATCCTAAAAATAACTCTTCTTCCATTTGTTCTTTTCTTGTTACTTCATGGATATCTAAATACGGGAATCCTGTCTCATCAATTTTGGAGAAGTATTGTTTCAACGGTCCAACATTTTGAATCCGTTGACCATTTACGTAACTATGGGCTCCAGCTCCAAAACCATAATACGCTTCATTATTCCAGTATGTGAGATTATGTCTACTTTCATAGCCTTCTATTGAAAAATTACTAATCTCATACTGTTTATAACCATGTTTCTCCATTTCGTCCATCACAATTTCATACATTTTTGCTTCGTGATCTTCTCCTGGAAGTCTCAATTTCCCTTTATTCATTAAGTTATAAAAGACCGTTTTCGGTTCAACAATAAGGGAATACGCAGAGAAATGTTGTACACCAAGTGTGAATGCAATTTCCAACGTTTCTTTTACATCTTCTATCGTTTGTGTTGGCAGTGCATATATTAAATCGACATTAATATTTGTAAAACCAACTTCCTGCGCTTCATGAATCGCTAAGAATGCATCTTCCTTCGTGTGTCCGCGCCCAATTTTCTGTAACAATTCATCTCGGAAAGTTTGAACACCAAAACTAATCCGATTTACACCGCCATCCAGTAGAAGATTTAATTTCTCTTTTGGTAAATCTCCCGGATTTGCTTCAAAAGTTATTTCACAATTCGGCGCAAATGGACGTAAACGACGATTAATAATAGCAAGTAGTTTTTCTGTCTGTTCCATATTTAGTGCCGTTGGCGTTCCACCGCCAACAAAAATCGTCTTCATGTTCTCAAATGGTACTTTTTCGACTGTATTTATAATTTCTTTCTCTAAGTATTGTAAATATTTATCAACCGGCTGACGTTCAATAAATACTTTGTTAAAATCACAATAGTGACAAATATGCTGGCAAAATGGGATATGAATATATGCAGCTTGTATCAAACTATGCTCCTACCTTTCTAAAAAAAACCACACTTCAGAGGCTTATTTACTTCTATAACCCTGTGCGAATTTGTTCCATTCGCATTTTCCCCCAATCATACATCATTTCAACGATTGGTAAAAGTGTCATGCCTAGGTCCGTCATAGAGTATTCTACGCGCGGAGGTACTTCCGGGTACACAGCACGATTAATAATTCCATCTTCTATTAATTCTTTCAATTGATTGGACAATACTTTATGTGAAATATTTGGAAACAAACGTTGTAACTCACTAAAACGATGGGATCCCTCTACTCCTAAATGCCACAAAATCACAACCTTCCACTTTCCACTAATAATAGAAAGCGTCAATTCCTTCTCACAATTAAAATCACCATTTTGAATTTTATCTTGAATTTCTTTTCGAATGTTCTCAGACATCGACAGTCTCCTAACTTTCAGCATACTAACAAAAAGAAGCCGTACAAACGGCTTCTTTTTGTTTTATTAATTATCATCCATTTTCAATACAGCCATAAATGCTTCTTGTGGTACTTCTACAGAACCAACAGACTTCATACGTTTTTTACCTTCTTTTTGCTTATCAAGAAGTTTACGTTTACGAGAAATGTCACCACCGTAACATTTTGCAAGTACGTTTTTACGCATCGCTTTAATTGTAGAACGCGCTACAACTTTGTTCCCAATCGTCGCTTGAATAGGTACTTCAAACTGTTGCCTTGGAATTAACTCTTTTAACTTTTCTACGATTACTTTACCACGGTCATATGCAGAATCACGATGCACAATGAAAGATAAAGCATCCACATTTTCGTTATTTAATAAAATATCCATCTTCACAAGTTTAGACGGTTTATAGCCGATTAACTCGTAGTCAAATGATGCATAACCTTTCGTATTAGACTTCAATTGATCAAAGAAGTCGTATACGATTTCAGAAAGTGGAATTTCATATGTCAACGTAACACGTGTTTCATCTAAGTATTGCATATCAAAGAATGTACCACGTTTCCCTTGGCAAATTTCCATTACAGCTCCAACGTAATCGTTCGGAACCATAACAGTCGCTTTTACAAATGGTTCTTCCACACGATCGATTGTTTGAGGATCCGGCATATTAGATGGGTTATCTACAATCATCTCGTCTCCATTTGTTAAATGCACTTTGTAAATAACGCTTGGTGCAGTTGTAATTAAATCAATTTTAAATTCACGCTCAATACGTTCTTGAATAATTTCCATGTGAAGTAATCCTAAGAATCCACAGCGGAAACCAAATCCAAGTGCTTGAGATGTTTCTGGTTCAAACTCAAGAGCAGAATCGTTTAATTCTAGCTTTTCTAACGCATCACGTAAATCATTATAACGTGCAGAATCGATTGGATATAAACCACAGAATACCATCGGGTTTAATTTACGATAACCTGGTAACGCTTCTGCAGCTGGACGTTTTGCATGTGTAATTGTATCACCAACACGCGTATCGCCTACGTTTTTAATAGATGCTGCTAAGAATCCTACATCACCTACTGTTAACTCCTCGCGTTGCGTTGTTTTCGGTGTGAATACGCCTACTTCCGTTACTTCAAATTCTTTACCAGTCGCCATCATACGTACTTTATCGCCAACTTTTACTGTACCGTTTACAACACGGATGTAAGCAATCACACCACGGTATGGGTCATATAAAGAGTCGAAAATCATACATTGCAACGGTTCTTCAGAGTCCCCTGCTGGAGCTGGTACTTTTTCAACGATTTGCTCTAAAATCTCTTCGATTCCGATACCAGCTTTCGCTGAAGCAAGTACAGCTTCTGATGCATCTAAACCAATTACGTCTTCTACTTCTTGACGTACGCGCTCTGGATCTGCACTTGGTAAATCAATTTTATTAATAACCGGTAAAATTTCTAACTCGTTATCAAGTGCTAAATATACGTTTGCTAACGTTTGCGCTTCAATCCCTTGCGCTGCATCGACAACAAGAATCGCACCTTCACAAGCCGCTAAACTACGAGATACCTCGTATGTAAAATCGACGTGTCCTGGTGTATCAATAAGGTGAAGGATATACTCTTCGCCGTCTTTCGCTTTATACGTTAATTGAACTGCATTTAATTTAATTGTAATTCCACGCTCGCGCTCTAAATCCATAGAGTCAAGTAATTGAGCTTTCATTTCGCGCTGTGTTAACGCGTTTGTTTTCTCCAAAATACGATCTGCCAACGTTGATTTTCCGTGATCAATGTGAGCAATGATAGAGAAGTTACGAATTTTGGACTGCCTTTTTGCTCTTTCTTCTTTATTCATCTATGTTCTCAACTCCTAATAGTCTCGCCAATATACACTAGCACTGATTATATCAATACAACAGCAAAGATTCAATGAAAACTCGTGCCATGTGAAAGACAAATCATCCTGTTTTTATCATATGCAAGTAAAGTATAAGAGACAAATCTTTTTCCAACAGAAAAACGGTTGTCTTACAATTAAGATAAGACAACCGTTTTTTATTCTTCAAATTGGTAAAAAATCTCTTTTATCTTTCCAATTATTGTGTCTGTGCTAAACCGAGCAATATTTTGAGTGAATGATGCAAGTCCTCTCCCAAATCCTTCTATAACATTAAAGCTCTTCAGACCTTCCAGCTGCTTTTGCTTTTCAATAGCCGAAAACACCCCTCCTAAAATCTCTGTCTCAACGCTTCCATTCGCTGTTCCTGTCATGTGAGCAATTTGTTCATACGTTGGATTACGATAACCCTTCATACTTTTTAAACCATAGTTCGTGATTCCCATACCAACGAACATGACAAAAAGAAAGAGAATGACAATACTCATACACCGGAGCGTAAATCGACTCAAATTTGTTCGCTCCTTTTCGTCAATGCGTGTATGCTCCTGTATTATCTTGATCGACCTGATGATGCAGCGCCGCATTTAAACCGCTCGCGATTACATTTGCCATATCTTCAATAAATGCATCCACTTCTTTTGGTGTCACCATTAAATTATGACCAAGTGGGGCTAATACTTCATATATCAATTTTCGCTTTTCTTCGTCTTCTAACGTGCCTACTGCTCCTAAAAACATATTTCGGCTTTTTTCATCCGGCATATCTTCTTCCGTTAATTTCTTCTTTTCTCCAAATGTAAAACCAGCTGGTAATAAAGAACGAGACGGCTTGTCTCCTACTTTCAGTTCACGTCCAAAATGCTTTAAAATAAAATCAATTGTATCACTCGTAATCGAAACCGCATCAACAACTGTCGGAACACCAATTGCGATAACGGGGATACCAAGCGTTTCTTTACTCAACTCTTTTCGTTTATTACCCACGCCAGACCCTGGATGAATACCTGTATCTGAAATTTGTATCGTACTATTTACGCGTTCAATGGAACGTGCAGCAAGGGCGTCAATTGCAATCACAAAATCCGGCTTTGTTTTTTCAATGATGCCGTAAATGACATCACTTGTTTCAATACCTGTAATCCCCATCACACCTGGTCGAATCGCACTGACGGGCCGAAACCCTTCTTCTACACTTTCAGGCTGTAACTTAAATAAATGGCGCGTCACAAGCACATTCTCTACAACGATCGGTCCCAGCGCATCCGGTGTTACATTCCAGTTCCCTAATCCAACAATTAAACAGCTTGCTTCCTTGTTAATTCCAATTTCTTCTAATAAATAAGAAAACTCTTTCGCAAAAATACGTTCCACTTTTTTCTGCAATTCTGTATCTTGTTGACGAATCCCTTGCACTTCAAGCGTTAAATAATTTCCAGGTTTCTTGCCCATTGATTCAGAAGCACTCTCATCAATGATTACTTTTGTAATGATAATTCCTTCTTCTTCTCGCTCTTTTACAATAACGCCTTGAATTCCCGTTTGTTCTTGCTGACGTTCTTGTAACATTTGATGCGCCTCTACTGCAAGGTCTGTCCTAACAGCATATTTACTTAAATCCAATGGTTCTTTCATCGTATCTCCTCCGCGATTAATAGTAAATATCGTTAGATTTCCCAAAATTATATACAGTCATTCTTTCCCTTACATGAAATTTCATTGATCTCACTATTGCAATTATCTTCTCCGTTTGATAGAATATCACTTGTTCTATGTAAGTATCGAGTCACTCGATCGCACCAGGGAGGTGAAAAGTATGGCAAACATTAAATCTGCTATCAAACGCGCTAAACTTAGCGAAGAGCGTCGTTCACATAACGCTTCTATCAAATCTGACATGCGTTCTGCTGTTAAAACTGTAGAAGCTTTAGTTACTAATAACGATCTTGAAACAGCTAAAGAAGCTTTCAAAACTGCTTCTAAAAAACTTGACAAAGCAGCTCGTAAAGGTCTTATCCACCAAAACGTTGCTTCTCGTCAAAAATCTCGCTTAGCGAAAAAAGTAAACGCGTAAGGCGTTTAAAAACGATCCATTTGGGTCGTTTTTTTATTTATCCCGTATTAACAGTCAGTAATATCCCCACCTTAAATTTCGGCAGGAAGCAAAGAAGTTAGGTGAGGGATAATGATCAGCAGGGAATGAAGAAAACTCCATTGTATTCCCCTCTCTTATTTACACCAATCTGTTCCATGGCATAGAAAAAAGTCCACACAACGAATGGCATGAACTTTTTTTATTTTATCCAGCTATGGCAGCTAGAATCTCCGGCCATTTCACACTCTTGATCGAAGCCAAGAGCGCTTCTCGGTCGAGTGCTCCAATGACCTGCGATTCTGAGCGAACTGCCTCCGCTTTTATTTTATCCAGCTATGGCAGCTAGAATCTCCGGCCATTTCACACTCTTGATCGAAGCCAAGAGCGCTTCTCGGTCGAGTGCTCCAATGACCTGCGATTCTGAGCGAACTGCCTCCGCTTTTATTTTATCCATTTTGATTTAAACGCATTAAGAAAAATTCTAAAACAAGTTTCTTGTCCATTTTCCCCGTCTTCATACTATAATCTGCTTCAGCTAACTCAAAAATCACTTTTTTCAATTCTTCAAATGAGAAGAATTTCGTTTGATTCATCGCTAATTTCACTCGGTACGGATGGACACCAATATGTGAGGCAATTTGATTTTGTCCATATCCGCGCTGTTGCAATTCTTTCACTTGATACAATAAGCGAAATTGACTTACCAATAATGCCAATAGTTTAATCGGCTCCTCTTGCTGCGTAAACAATCCGTCTAAAATTTGCATAGCACCAGCAATATCTTTTTTTACTACTTTTTCTGTTAAAGCAAATACGTTTTGTTCGACTGATTTTGGCACAAGCTCTGCCACGAGTTTTGTCGTAATTTCACCGCCCATACCAACATAAAGGGTCAACTTATCCATTTCCTTCGACAGCATCGTTACGTTGCCCCCTACAAGCTCTAAAAGTAAACTAACGGCTGCTTCCTCTATATGAACATGCACTTCGTCTGCACGGGCTACAATCCATTTACGGACATCCTGTACTTGCATCGCATTTGCTTCCACTACATCAGCTGTTTTCTTTAATAATTTCGTGATTTTTTTGCGTTCATCTAGCTTTTCATATGGAGCGACAAATACAACAATTGAAAAGGGAGATGGTTCAGCAATATACTCCTCTAAAATCTTTATATTTTGTTCTAATTTTTCTTTTTGTGATGTTAAAAATAACGGAGACTTTATAAGTATTATTTTGCGCTCTCCAAAAAAAGGAAGCGTTCGTGCATCCTCTATCACGTCTTCTAAGTACGCTTCTTCTAAATCGTACGTTACAACATTAAACTCTCGATCCTCTTCAGCCAATGCTTCAGATGTTACAAGCTTTATCGTTTCATTTATAAAATACGCTTCTGTTCCATATAATAAGTACAATGGTGCAAACTGCTTTTTTTTAATTTTCTTATGTATATCACTCATACTTTTCCTACTCCCTAACTCAACAATATATCTTTATACTAATGCGGTATCTTTCGTTTTACAAGTAAGTACAAAGGAACAGGCGCTGTTACCTGCCCCTTTATCTATATAAAACGCCACTCAATAAGCCCCGGGAATCTTATTGATGAGCGGTGACCACCTTACTTGTATTATTTACAGTAGTTGTATAAGTATAAATGCCAACTGTTAACACACTTGGAAGTTAACTATTATTTTGCTAATAAGTCGAGAAATGTATCTTCCATCATTGTAGATTTTTTTATCTATACGGATCGTTAGTGAAATAAATGAAATTTCGGTTCACTATTCGTACGGAATGCATTCCTTTTTTTCAAATGAATATGTTCTATATTATCTTCATATGGAAATTGTAGATTTTTTTCTGACAATATTTTATACTAAAATGGAATGTTGGGGGAGGGATTCTAAATGAATGAATTTGAACAAAACGTTCAAAGCAAACGCAATGACGCTATTGATTCAGGGGTAGGTTTTATCGTTTCATTTGGTTTTTTCGCAACACTTTTTATTATTGCTACAATTATTAAATTTATTGGTTCTTAAAGTGCGTGTTCAAAAAGGAGGATACGGAGTGTAGATTGCGCTACATGAGTACCGGACTTTTTGAACTTCATCTTAAAGGTTGCTAATAGCAGCCTTCTTTTTTACTATGCTTCATCCTATGTCAATTTACTGTGAAACGTTCCCCGTTCTCCTTGAAAAATATATACAATAGCCCCTTGCTCATCGGTTCGCCATACATCAATGCCCCTTTCCACAAGACGCTCTAAAACTTCCTGATGCGGATGACCATAGCGATTCCGATCTCCTACCGAAATAATCGCTTTTTGCGGCTGAATATGATCTAAAAAAACGGATGACGATGATGTTTTACTCCCATGATGACCCACCTTTAAAATATCAGCTTGTAACTGTGGATACTGCTCTATGAAATTTTTTTCTCCTTTTTCCTCTAAATCCCCTGTAAACAGCCATGTGAATCCACCTAATTTGGCCTGTAACACAATCGATGTATCATTATCTCCCTTCTCTCGTCCTTCTGGTAATAAAACAGAGAACAATGCTCCGCCCTCTCGCCAACTTTCCCCTTTCCCTACAATTTTCGTCCGTATATGCTTTTGCTTGGCAAACCGCTTCAATTCCTTCTCTAGCGGTGTTTCTGCTATCTTCGTTCCAAATACAATCTCTTCCACAGCGATAGACTGTACTAACTCTTTTGCTGCTCCCATATGATCAGCATCCCCATGCGTTACAATTAGCTTATCAATCTTTCTAACACCTTCTTTTTGTAAAAACGGAAGGAGTATATCATGTCCAACAGAAAACTCATGCTTTTTCTTTTGCCATTTTTCTTTTTTTATCGGAAGGGTTCCCCCTGTATCAATGAGATAGACCCCCTTTTCATACGGCAAACGGATCAAAATCGCATCTCCTTGTCCAACATCAATAAAAGTAACACTTCCACTGGCACGAAAATAAGAAGAGATGTAATGACATATACTGATACAGAGAAAAAGACTCACAAAGAGAAGCCGAAATTTCTTCCCAATCAATCCTTCCCAAAAAATGAATACACAAATAATACTAAAACAATATACAGCCACAAGGAACGGAGGGGGTTGCCCAAAAATAAGACGGATAAACGGGAGGGTTTCACAATACTGAAGAACATCATTTGAAAACGTTAAACACACTGATAATCCATGCGCAATCCATGTAGATACAGAGGGGACAACTAACATACAAACAAGAATAACAAGGCAACAAGGCAACACAAAACAAGATAAGAACGGGACATATATCATATTGAGAAGAACACTGTATGGGGAAAAATAACCGAAATGATATAATAAAATAGGAGTACTAGCAAGCTGTGAAATAACCGAAAGATAGATTGCATTTCGAATGAGGCCATTTTCACGATGTAAAAGCCGACTCGCTGAAAGTAATAGTGCAAAACTACCAACAAACGAAAATTGAAATCCAATATCAAATAACACATAAGGGTTATATAAAAACATCAGCATAGCCGTTATACTAAGGGCATCTAAGCTTGAAACACGAACAGAATGCATCAATGTAGCTAATAACATTACCCCCGTTACAGAGGCTCGTACGACAGATGGAGAAGCCCCTGCTAAAAACATATACAAAGGAATACAAACAATGAGGCAAATCGTGGTCATTTCCCGTGTCATTCCGATTCGCAGTAAAATAAAATACCCAATTGCAATTAGCAGCACAATATGCGAACCTGAAATCGCCAAAAGATGGATAAGACCAAATTGTTGATATTGTTCTTCTACTTCAAATGACATCAGTTGCCGATCTCCAAATACTAAAGCATTCATAAACGCTCCAGTTTGTCCGGGGAACATTTCTTCAACCGATGAAACCGCGCTTTGCCGCATTGAAAATATCCACTGCATAAACGTTGAAGATTCTTGCACACAATTTGAAATCGCTCCCGCCTCAAATAAAAAATGAATCTGTTGCTTGTATAAATAATCACGATAGTCAAACCCATAAAAATTCCGTGCCTGCGGTGGTTCCTTTAATTTCCCATTGAACGTACAGCTCATGCCAATCCGCAACTGCTTCAAGCTTTCTTTTTGTTCATACGACTGTATTTTATAAAAGAGTTGCAACGTATCTCTATCACTTACCTCTATTTGAAAAGAAAGTCGATCACCGTTTATCAGAGGGGATGTTTGAATAACACCTTTTACAGTTTCACTGTTTAAAGATTGTCGAGGATGGTTTTTCCTTTCTATATATGAAACGTAGAAAGAACTAACTATATATGTGAGGATACATATAAGGAGGACTTGACGAGAATTTCGATATATACAAAACAGGATATAACAGCCAAACAAACTCATATACAACATTGAAAATGAGGAACAGGCTGTTGCAATCCCTATAGCAAACGAAATTGCAACATACCCCCATTGTCCACGCAACTCATACTCCCCCCTTACAGAAGATGTTTAGAAAGTCCGGTAAAGATAGCTATCGCATTTCTTCGTTACGTCACCACTCCGGTACTCATGTATATAAATCCATTTTGATTTTTCGACATATAAGCCGCGGCTATGGATAACAAAAGGTGACCTGCACTCGTTTTCTCTCTTTGTTTTCACTATGTCTGGGCAGGAAAAGGATCTGACCGCTTCTATGCATGGCCGGATGCTCTCTTTCACCTAAAAAGAAGGGTTTTATGTCGGTTTTTTAATTTGTATTTATATAGTTCAATCTACACTCTGTATCCTTCCGGCTTCCGCGCCTCGAGCTACTCGGCTCTCTTTATCCTCCTTTTTGAACAAGCACTTACAGCATACCCTTTGCTTTAGCGAATACTTGTTGTAATTCATCCATTGTAAGATCATCTTTCTCTAAAGATGCAAAAAGTTCTTTTACTTGTATAATACGTTGTTGCTGTTCTAACGTTGTAATATCATATTCAAGCGGGACATGCTTCACTTCTACATTTGCTTGCTGGAATAATTCAACAGCATACGGATGGTTTTTATAGTCTTGCGCATAATACACAGCCGTAATACCACTTTGAATAATCGCTTTACAGCATTGCAAACAAGGAAAATGCGTGACATAAATTTCTGCACCTTCTGTTTTTGCACCAAATTTAGCACATTGCAACAGCGCATTCATCTCCGCATGAATGGTACGGACGCAATGATTATCAATGACATAACAACCATCGTCTATACAATGCACACCACCTGTAATTGAACCATTATATCCACCTGCAATAATTCGCTTATCACGAACAATTGTCGCCCCTACCGCAAGCCTTGTACATGTGCTACGCAGTGATAACAAATGGCTTTGCGTCATAAAATATTGATCCCAAGAAATTCGTTCCATATCTTCACCTACTTTTCCATCTACTTATAAAGGAAGTTCAAAAAGTCCGGTAAAGATAGCTGTCGCATTTCTTCGCTACATCGTCACTCCGGTACTCATGTAGTCCAATCTACACTCCGTATCCTCCGGGCTTCCGCACCTCAAACTACTCGGCTCTCTTTATCCTCCTTTTTGAACACGTACTTGTAGTGTAGCGAAAGAGGAAAAAGTTCGTCAATCTTTTATGGAATAATTATTTGATCTTTTATTTTTTCAAGAGACTTTTCTCCGATTCCATCCACTTCCAATAAATCTTCTACTTTTTGAAACGGCCCACGCTGCTCACGATATTTCATAATATTTTCTGCTTTTCGAGGTCCAATACCCGGTATTTTTTCAAGCTGCTCTTTTGATGCAGCATTAATTTGAATTTTCTCCTCTTGTTGTGAAGACGGACTAGTTCCCTGTACCTGATCTCCTTTTTTCGGAACATAAAGTAGCATTTGATCTTGAACGACCTGCGCTAAGTTCACCTTTGCTACATCTGCTTCTGGTAAAAAACCTCCTGCTTTTTCAATGCTATCCTTTACACGTGCTCCAGTTTGCAACTCATATACGCCTTCACGGTGCACAGCTCCTTTTATATCAATCATAATTGTTTTTTTCTGTTGTTTTGACTCTTCTAATTTCAATTTACTTTTCTTCTCTTCAGCCTTCTCATTTGTTTCCAGTTTTACGACTTGCTGCTTAGGTTGGTGCTTTGTCTGCCATATAAATAATAAAAAAACTACTCCGATAGCCCCTAATAAAGCAAACCACTTCTTTTGAAAATTCATCATCATTTTATACCTCCAATTCATAATTTCACAACATGATTCATATTGTTTAGGAGAAAGATGTTACGAAGGAGGGGATGAAACATTGAACATAGGAATCATAGGGACAGGGAACATGGGGAACATACTCATCGATGCATGCTTGGAAACCCGTGCTGTCAAGCCTTCGTGCCTTACTATTATTAATCGTACGCTCGCAAAAGCATATCATATAAAAGAAAAATATCCTTCTATTCATATAGCAAAGACGATACAAGAAGTAATTGAGCGTTCACAACTTATTTTCATTTGTGTAAAGCCTTTAGATATATATCCGATTTTGACAAAACACGCCGCTCATTTTACAAATGAAAAATGCCTTGTTTCTATTACAAGTCCAATATCAGCTTCTCAATTAGAAAAGATTGTACCGTGTCACGTAGCACGTATTATTCCAAGCATCACCAACCGAGCGTTCTCTGGTGCTTCACTTTTTACATTTGGAAAAAACTGTTCAAACGAATGGGAACAAAAGTTGCTTCGTTTATTTAAAAATATTTCCACCCCTATTGTGATTCGAGAGGATATCACACGAGTTTCATCTGATATCGCAAGCTGTGGACCTGCATTCTTCAGCTATTTATTACAATGTTTCATCGATTCTGCTGTAGACAAAACCAATATTACCCATGAAGAAGCAACTACTTTAGCAAGTGAGATGATTATTGGGATGGGGAAACTACTAGAAAAAGGAATTTTCACATTACCAACTCTGCAAGAGAAAGTATGCGTAAAAGGCGGTATTACCGGAGAAGGGATTCGCATTTTAGAAGATCACGTTGGAGATATGTTTGAGAAGTTATTCGAGCGGACACATGAAAAATACGATGAAGATATAGCAAAGGTCGAAAAGCAATTTAATAAGCACACGTAAATAATACGCCATGATTATACAAAATCCTCTTATTGATTCTTATCTTTTTTCACAGTACATTTCGTTTTAACATTTTTTTATATTTTACATGCATCTTTTTCAACTCTTTCTATACGTAAATTGACATATTCCACTCTAAACAAAAAAGCAACCAAATTGGTTGCTTTTTTGTTTAGCCGTTCTTTTTCGCCATAAAAAAGATTCGTTCTGTTTGTTCTGTTACTTCCGTGCGTTCAAAATCACCCGTTACACGAAGCACTGTAAATCCAACTTCTTCAAGCCATTTCGTCAGCAATTCAACAGAATATGCACGTTGCATATGAAATTCATCAAAACGATGATACACTCCCGCCTCTTGATCCTGCACAAAAAATGTAAGATCATGTTCAACACTATTTGGCTCTTCACCAGGGAAACAATTCCAAATAAGAGCAACTTCTTCACCATTCACTGTATATGTTTCATTTTGAAACACATGATGAATTTTATAAAATGAGTGTACATCAAACAAAAACAAACCATCTTTTCGCAAATGATGAAACACACGTCTAAACGCTTCTTGCACATCTTCCTCTTGCAATAAATAATTTAATGAATCACAAAAAATCGTCACACAATCAAACTCACCCGGAACATCCAGTTCACGCATATCTTGTTGATAAAAGGGAATAAAGTGCCCTTCTTCCCCAAGCTTTTGTTGTGCAACTGTTAACATTTCTTCCGAAAGATCAACGCCAATGACGTCATAACCTTCCTTGACAAGTGGAAGCGTTACATTCCCGGTTCCGCAAGCTACATCAAGAATTTTCACGTCTTTCATCCTTGCCTGCCGTAAGCTTTCCTCAGTGAATTCTACCCATTTATCATAGGGAACATCGTTCATGAGCTCGTCATATAGCAAAGCAAATTGCTCGTATCTCATTGGCTTAACTCTTTTGTAATATCTTCACGTGGTACATCGCCCCATAGACGTTCTAAATTATAGTGATTACGCTCATCCTTATGGAATACATGCGCCACTACATCACCAAGGTCTACTAAAACCCAGCGTGCTTCATCGAAACCTTCCATACGTTGCACATCAATTTCAAACTCATGTGCTTTCGCTTTAATTTCACGAGCAATCGCTTGTACCTGTTTATCTGAATTCCCATGGCAAATAATGAAATAATCCGCAATCGGCGAAATACCTTGCATATTTAATACAACCATATCTTCTGCTTTTTTATCATCAGCTGCTTGTGCTGCCAATACTAATAGTTCTTTATCTTTCATTCAGTAATTTCCTCCTTTAGGGCCGCATTGTATGTTTGAAATGTTAACGGATAAATGGTTTGATCCTTTTCCATTAAAAATTGAATCGTGCGCTTTAATGCAAATAATAATGCTTTATTTATATCTTCACGCGCCAATTTACGTGCTTCTTCAACACCTGGAAATTTACGACCCGGTTCAATATAATCCGCCACATAAATAACTTTATCAAGCATCGTCATACTTTCATGACCGCTTGTATGATATGTAATGGCTTGTAAAATTTCATGATCTGTAATACCGACTTCTTTTTCTACTAAGTATGCCCCAACCGGAGCATGCCATAACTCTTTATTAAACTGAAGTAAATCTTTTGGCAATTCTTCTCGTTTAATAATGTCTTCCATTTCTTGAATCGGTCTACATTTTGCATAATCATGAAAAATAGCAGCCATCTCTGCTTTTTTCTCATTAACACCATATAGCTTCGCAAGTTCAATTGCAGTTTCCATTACGCCAATTGTGTGAATATAACGCTTTTCATGCATTTGTTGTTTCACAATTTCAAGTGCTTGCTTACGATCCATACAACCCATTCCTCTCAATATATGCCTGTACTTGTTTCGGAAGCAAATACTTGCACGTTTTCTTCTTCACAAATCTTTCACGTAAAAGCGAAGAAGAAACGGCAAATTCCGGAATCTCTATTGTGACAATTTGATAAGGCGTATGCAATGTATAACCCGGTCTCGCAACCCCAACAAATGTTACGAGCTGGAGTAATGCATCGATGTTATACCATTTTGGTAAATACTCCACCATATCTCCGCCAATAATGAAATAAAACTGTATGTCCGAATGCTTCTCAGTCAATTGTAACATAGTGTCATACGTATAGGATGGGCCCTCACGGTTCAGCTCTTCTAAACAAACGGAGAAATGATCCTCTTGTTCAATTGCTAACTCTAACATGTTCAATCGATTTTCTACACTTGTAATACTGCGCCCCTGTTTATGAGGCGGAATTTGATTTGGTAAAAACCAAACTTCATCAAGCTGCAATGCATCGTATACCTCATTTGCAATCAACAAATGTCCATGATGCGGCGGATCGAATGTACCGCCAATGATTCCAACCTTTTTCAAAGGAAACTCCCCCTTCTACCTCGCATTAACAGGCAGTAAGACCCCACCTCAAAATTCAAGATATATAGGGGATAACTGCATGTTAAAGCCCGATTGGTTCAACTAATCATCAGGGCATCCCCTGATGAAAGTTTCACTTTATCCCGCACGTAACGGGCATGGATTGTGGAAACGATCTATACACATTCAATCCGGAAAACTTTCCCTTTATGGAAGTTTGATTTGTTTGTTTTCTCTTGACTCTTTGTATAAAACAATTGTGCCTCCAATTACTTGTACAATTTCTGCTCTTGCCCCTTGCGCAAGTTCTTCTGCAACTTCATGACGATCAAATTCACAGTTTTGTAGTACACTCACTTTGAATAGCTCACGAACTTCTAATGCTTCTCCAATTTGTTTTACCATATTTTCATTTACGCCGCCTTTTCCTACTTGAAAAATCGGTGTTAAGTGATGTGCCTTCGCACGTAAAAATCGTTTTTGTTTTCCTGTTAACATATATTTAGCCTCCAAGCTTTTTCGTTACTAGTTGTTTCATTCGTTCAATGTCTGGTAAGCGTCCTGTCCACATTTCAAACGCCAGTGCTCCTTGATAAACAAACATATCAATTCCATTTTGTACAATTGCCCCCTGCGCTCTAGCATCTTGCAGTAACTTTGTCTCTAACGGATTATAAATAATATCCGAAACAATTGCTCCTTGTTTGAGAGAACCAATTTGCAGAGGGGTATTTTTTACATGTGGATGCATACCTACCGTCGTTGTATGAATGATAATATCATAATTCACTTGCTCTTGTGTTGCTTGCTCTAAAGAAAGAGCATGCGACCCAATATTCGTTTGACATCCAGCAATAAGCTGGGCTGCCTTTTCCACTGTACGATTCGCAATATCAATTTCTTTTACACCTGCATCTATAAGTGAAAAATAGATAGCACGGCATGCGCCTCCTGCACCAAGTAATAAAATACGTTTTTGGTGCAAGGGCTCTTTACTAATAGATTGTAATGAACGTACATAGCCGATTCCATCTGTATTATAGCCGATTAATTTTCCGTCTTTATGGAGCACTGTATTAACAGCACCAATTTGCCCTGCTAACGGATCAATGTTATCCAAGTACTCCATGATAGAAACTTTATGCGGAGTTGTTACATTAAAGCCCGAAACTCCTAATGCCTTCAACCCTTTCACCGCTTCTGCCAACGCATTCTCTTCTACGCGAAACGCGTGATAATGAGCATCTATACCGCAATATTGAAACGCATCGTTATGCATGAACGGTGATAATGAATGTCCGATTGGATTTCCAATTACGCCATATAATTGTTTCATAAGCTCTCTCCAGTTTAAATTAAAGATTTACGTAATGAAACACTAACTCCTTTTGGTACATGCGCTACAATTTTCGCTCCTGGCTCGTTCACAGTAACCCAGCCTAATCCAGAAAATACAACATCTGTTTTCGGCTCACGAATATTAAATTCGTATTTCACAAGCCCAGGCATGTTTTCTAGTTCTTCTGGAGTTGGTGGATTTAATAATTCTCCAGCATGTTTTTCATATAGTTCATCTGCTTTTTCAAGCTTCGTACGATGAATTGGTAGACGGTTTGATACGTGGCAAGTGAATGCACGGCGACCACCACTTATATAATCAAACCTTGCTAATCCGCCGAAGAATAATGTTTGCTCTTCGTTTAATTGGAACACCATCGGTTTAATTTCTTTCGTTGGTGTAATAAGCTTTAAGCTTTCTTTTCCAACGTAATGTGCCATTTGATGATGATTAATAATACCCGGTGTATCAAATAAAGAAGATGTCTCATCTAATGGAATATCAATTAAATCTAGCGTTGTCCCAGGGAAATGAGAAGTTGTAATCACATTTTCTGTTTCCTCACTAAATTCTTTGATCATACGATTAATAAATGTAGATTTCCCAACATTTGTACAACCGACAACGTACACATCTTTTCCATCACGATACTGTTCAATCGCATCAGCAAGTTCGCGAATACCCAATCCTTTTTCTGCACTAATTAAAAAAACATCTTCTGGTTTCAATCCAAGTTGTTTTGCACTATAGCGCATCCAATGTCTTACTTTATCGGACTTTACCGATTTTGGAATTAAATCTGCCTTATTTCCGACAAGCAACACTTTGTTGTTCCCTACAAAACGATGTAATCCTGGTAACCAGCTACCATTAAAATCAAAAATATCTACAATTTTAACAACGAGTGCATCCGATTGTCCGATACCATTTAAAATGCGTAAGAAGTCGTCATCTGTTAAAGACACATCTTGAATTTCATTATAGTGCTTTAAGCGAAAACAACGCTGACAAATGACTTGTTCTTTCTCTAAAGACGAAGCCGGTGCATAGCCTACTTCATTTTTATTTTCTGTTTGAATTTCTATACCGCAGCCAATACATTTAATTGTTTCAGTCAAACTTTATTCCTCCCAGTGAATTAAACCTTTTTTCTTCATATTTCTCATAATTCTTCGTTCAATTTTCCGATTAAAACGTGTGACTAGCCCATCTGTTTGTGCAACTGGTACAACTAAAATCGTGTACAAACCAACTCGATTGCCGCCAAGTACATCCGTTAACAGTTGGTCTCCGATTACAACAACCTCATCCGCCTGTAAATTCATCTCTTGAATTGCTCGTTTAAAAGCACGAACAAGCGGTTTACGGGCACTATGAATAAAAGGAATACCGAGTGGATCTGCAAAGTCTTTTACACGTTGCTCGTTATTGTTCGAAACAACAGTCACTTGAATGCCCTGCTCTTTCATTTCCAAAAACCATTGTTTCAACTGTGGTGTTGCATCGGGACGATTCCATTCAATTAAAGTGTTATCTAAGTCAGTAATAATCCCTTTTATCCCGCGTTCTTTTAAGTCTTCTGGTTGAATATGATATACGTTTTTCACGTATTCATTTGGTAAAAATAGTTTCAATTTCTTTCACCTCTTTGAGGAGTTTTATAAAGTGAAACTTCCATTTCGAGAGCGATTTTCTCTCAAAATGGTTAGTTTCACCAATCGGGCTCTTACAGGCAGCTATTCTTCTCGAGCCTTTCAACACTACTGCCTGTTAGAGCAGGGAAAAATTTTTCGACAACATTTTTCGATAGCTTGCTTGTGGATAAAATTGTACACATTTTCCACACTCATTTATCAGTTAATTATGAATTTATTAACAATTCATACACATCTTATCCACGACACTGTGTGGATAACCACCTGTTTGTGACAACAAAAGATTTTTGATACAGTAGATGCAACAAAGAACCTATCCTTTTCGCAGGAGGTGGCTCACCTTGAAGGCAAAACATATGGAACAGTTATCTACGGAATTACTCACTGAGTCTTATTATAAAGCAAAAGAACTAAAATTAAATCCCGACTTCATTTTACTTATAAAACAAGAAATTATTCGGCGATCATTAGAGGACAAGCTTGTTAAATCGTCTTAAGTACATATAGATTACTGCTTCACTTGTAAAAAGAGCCATCTCTGAGATGGCTCTTTTATAAAGTGAAACTTCCATCTGTGGGAGCTCTTCATCAACCACGGATGGTTAGTTGAACCAACCGGGTACTTATGGGCAGTTATCTCCCACCTAACTTCTTTGATTCTTCATAAGCTGGCGGTAGGAATTTTACTGCCCGTTAGTATGGGATAATCGAGTTGCGATTTTTTCACCAACACGAACTTCTTGTCCACTCGTTAGTGTTGAATCAGCTTCAATCATCTCTTTTTCAAACAGTAATACAACTGTTGATCCAAATGTAAAGTATGCCATTTCTTCACCTTTTTGAACAGTACTTCTCTCATGAAGAAGCTCGATACTGTTTACAAACATAGCGCCTACCTTCACAAGAGCCATATGTTTCCCTTTACTATCTACCTCAGTTACAGAACGATAATTCTTTGACAACGGTTCTTTTCCATATTTCATGCCTGCTTCATTAACAGGATATGATTTTCTACCAAGTACAAAGCGCTCTGTCACAGTACCCGAAAGCGGACTATGAATGCGATGATAATGACTGGGGCTTAAATAAATAACCATGTATGTACCACCTGCATATCGCTTTGCTCGGCTCTCATTACCTAGCATATCCACAATAGAATAACGCTTGCCTTTAATATCGAATGTTTTCGTCTCTTCAATCGGCCCATAGTCAGCAAAAACGCCATCAACAGGACTTACAATACTAGATACATCTGCATCAATGAATCGTTTTCCCTCTTTTAACTTACGCGTAAATAATTCATGCAGTGTTCGATACTCTTTTAAATCCTTCTCCA
This sequence comes from Bacillus sp. DX4.1, assembly GCF_030348195.1. Taxonomy (NCBI): domain Bacteria; kingdom Bacillati; phylum Bacillota; class Bacilli; order Caryophanales; family Bacillaceae; genus Bacillus; species Bacillus sp. DX4.1. The sequence goes on from NZ_JAUCFT010000008.1 coordinate 3,873,494, forward strand.
TCTCATCTTGCTGAAGTTGAAATACTTTTGCATAGGATGAAATGATAATCGAACTCAAACGAGACTGTGCAAATTTGCGCAGTACATAAGAAGTAAAACGTCCATTGGTAAGTTCAATCATGAATCGATATAACGTACGTCGCAAACCGCGAACCCTCCTAATAAGCCTTAATCTAACACTTAAGCTTAGTTTCCCCTTCTTTTCTTTCTATATCATAAAGTGAAACTTCCATAAGTGGATGTTCTCCCCACCTATGGTTAGCTGAGCCAATCGGGCTTCTTAAGACTAAATGAATTCCAATTAGCCTTCTTAAATTCTTTAGCACCTTTTAATATTACAGATAGAGCCCATCATTTTCAACAGTGAACAGACATTTCTTATAGGAGTTTCTTATTTATCTTGCATTAACAAGCCGTAATACCCCCACGACTCATGCAAATTTTGCTTTATTTTATTCAAAAAAGAAAAACGGCTGCAATCCAATCGCAACCGTACGACTCATTCCTATGACTTTCCCTTCTTTTCCTTCTCTGCTCGCACGAATTCATGAAACATTTTCATCAATGCCCGCTTCTCAATTCGGGAGACATAACTTCTTGAAATACCAAGTTCTTTTGCAATTTCCCGTTGTGTTTTTTCCTTATCAAGACCAAGGCCAAATCGATTTACAATCACATCTTTCTCTCGCTCATCTAAAATATCTATATACTCTTTAATCTTTTCCAGTTCCATACTGAGCTGAATCATATCAATTACATCTTCTGCTTCAGATTTTAAAATATCTATCAAAGATATTTCATTTCCTTCCTTGTCCTGTCCAATCGGGTCATGAAGTGATACGTCTTTTTTTGTTTTCTTTAACACACGCAGATGCATTAAAATTTCATTTTCAATACAGCGAGCTGCATATGTTGCCAATTTCGTCCCTTTCCCTGGAGAATAGCTTTCAATTGCTTTAATCAGCCCAATCGTTCCAATAGAAATTAAATCTTCCGAATCTTCGCCTGTGTTTTCAAACTTTTTAACAATATGCGCTACAAGTCTTAAATTGTGTTCAATTAAAAGATTCCTCGCATGTGCATCTCCTTGCCCCATAAGTTCTAAATACTTTTTTTCATCATCTGGTGATAACGGCTGTGGAAATGCATTATTTTTGACATAAGAAACAAATACAAACACTTCGCGAATCATGTATCCAATTGCGGCGAACAGACTCAAACTCTTCACCTCCGCAAAAATAATGGTCTTTACTATATGTATGTGGGCGTGTGATTGTTTGTGTCTGTACCTACCTAAGAATAACGATACACTAAAAAAATTCTTACGTCATAACCGCAAGAATTTTTTACGACTAATCCCGTTTACTCCAAATCGCCTCTCCAGTATGCGCGTCAATGTACCGCATTTCCCGTCTCATAAAATAATCGATAGAATAAGCTTCACTTCTCTCTGTTGTCGTTTGCTTATAAATAAGCTCATACTTGGATTGATTATCATCACCAGTATCAAACCACTCCAACTCTACACGAAGTGCATTTTGATATGTTTCTAACGCTTGTTCTTTTCTTACTTTTGCATTGGTTTCATAAACAAGCAGCTCTTCTATCACACTTGGAGACACACCGCTATACATCGTAACATCACCAGTTCCCGCATCTATATGAATCATGACTAATTCACTATTAATCTGAATTCCATTTATATACAAATCAAAGTGAAACCTACCTGAGCTATCCTCTTCATCATAATTGTCCCAAAGACGAAGATATTGTTCAGCATTTGGAATGACTTGTCCTAAAAACTGAAGTGCTTTTTCTAAACATTGTTCTCGCGTTAATGTTTCTTTTCCCTCTTCTTGTCCATGACTAAAATAGTGGAGCAATACATTTGTCTTTTTGTCGATTCTGACCATAACAGGATTTCCATATCGTAATATAAGTAAATGCTTTTTAGAAAAAACATCTAATGAATATTCATTATCTTCCTGTTCACCTTGCAGTGATTCTTTAGGAGCAAACACCATCTTTTTCTCTGTATCAGAATCTTCTTCAGACACTTTCACAAGACCTCTCTCTTCCAATGCAAGTAAACTATATATATCTGTTTCTGGGGTTTGCTTATACTTCGGCGCACTTACTGCAATCGTAGGAGCTGATTCATAATGGCTCTTATCATGTTTGTCCTTTCCTGTACACGCATCAATAAAAGCAATTGATGGTACCGGTTCATAAACCAGTCGGTATCCGCTTGCTTCTTTTCCACTCTCATATTCATATAATTCAGGAAGTAGGTGTGCAAACACCAGTCTCATATCTTGTCTCTTTTTCAATTGCTGCACTACTATTTCTTTTTCTACAATTGACGCTGGCCACACTGGCTTTTCTTTCACTCCATGGTTACGAAACTTTATAATTCTTCCATATGGATGGATACGCACTTTACAACCTGTATGCGGTAAAGAATAACCATTCACTTCTTGAGAATAATGGACCTCTTGCTTTCCACGCCATTCTTTCACATAAACCACTGTATAGGCTTCATATGACTGCGGAATATATTGCTTTATAAATGAATCAGCTATTTCTTTTGCTTTTTTTGCACGCATTACTTCATCACTGTTTTGAAAAAATTCTTCATCATCTATATCTAACTCAATCAACTCACCTGTATATCTATTTAAGCAAATACGTATTTGTTTCTCATTGTTATCTTGATGTTCCCAAAATAATAAATGAAAGGGTTCATTTACTGTTTTATCATCTACGACAAGATTATATTCATTCGAAATTTCGATGATATGGGCGACTTGCCTTTTTCGTTCTTCATTCGTTTTATTCATTAAACACTCTCCCTTCTTTTCACGCTGTAAATTATACCATATTTTCCCATGAGAAATTACAAAAAGACAGCTAGAACAATCTAGCTGTTTTACTTACTTCGTTTCACGATGCAGTGTTACTCGCTTTAATCGTGGACAATATTTTTTTAGTTCAATCCGCTCTGGGTTATTTCGTTTATTCTTCTTCGAAATATAATTGCGATCGCCGCACTCTGTACAGGCTAATGTAATATTTACACGCATATTTTCATCTCCCACTTATAACTCCCGCAAATAAAACGTAATGATTGCGATTTATTTATTAAATGCTATGATTCGATTTGTCAATGACACTATAAAAATACATCTTACCTCTCCATTTCAAGATGTACTTACTAGTAATCATTCTAAAAAGACAAAAAGCTGAAACAATTAGTTCATACGAAGTACACATCAATCTATTAATATTGAAGTGTACATAGTAACCTTACTAACAATTCACTTTATTGATATATGAACGCTATTTGTAAAGGAGGCGAAAAAAATGAAAACAAGCTATCGTTTTATGATCTCATCATTTGCAGCATGTGCTTACATGGTTTGGTATTTAGTGTGAAAAACAACCTGATTTGTAAATCTGAAAAGGTGTGTATATAAATGGAATATAATCAATCAACCGTTAACTATTGGAAAGCATTTGTATTACCTTATACATTTGCCCTAGAAGAGTTAAAAACAAAATTCGAAATTATGAACCGGGAAGCTCAATTTTTAGAAGACTATAACCCGTTTGAACATATAAAAACAAGATTAAAACAACCTGACAGTATTATAAAAAAGCTTGAGCGAAAGAATTTAGCACCAACGATTAAGAACGCTCAAACTCATTTACAAGATATTATTGGTATTCGTATTACATGTTGCTTTGTAGAAGATATTTACTACTTAAAGCAAGTAATCGAAAATCGTGAGGATATGGAAATTGTAGAGGTAAAAGACTACATTGCAAATCCAAAGCAAAATGGTTATAAAAGCCTGCATATGATTATTAAGTACCCATTAGCATTAAATTCAGGTACAAAAGACGTCTTTGCTGAAATTCAATTACGTACACTTGCTATGGACTTTTGGGCAAGCTTAGAGCATAAACTCTATTACAAATATGAAGGAAATATTCCCGATTATTTAAAGAGTGAACTTCATGATGCAGCAATAAAAGCGGAAGAGCTTGATAATAAAATGGCTACAATCCGTCAAGATATCGATGAGATTGAAGCTTGTTCACAACAAATTTTATTACCACTATAAAAAGAAAGGTTCTCTTTATACGAGAACCTTTCTTCATTTCTTTTCTATCACACGAACCTCTTCTATTTTCCAATTCTCATCTTCTTTTCCGAGTGCATAACGTACCTTTTTCTGAAGAGATTCACCATTTCTTGTTTCTTTTTCTTCCGTTTCAGCTACAACATAACTCTCCTTAACATTTTTCACCTGTATATTATTTAACTCAACTTTTCTATTTTCTCTCTGAAATTCGGCTTCTTTTTGCGTTCGCAAATCTTCAGCACCTACAATTTTTGTCGAGAACAATGCCATATGTTGTTCAAAGTTTTTTTCATTTGTCGTTTGGATAAATGTCTCAATGACTGTTCGAATCGCTTGTTCGTCTTCTTTTGTTACATTTATCTTAGCTTCTTGGTGTGCTATTACTTTGTTATTTATATCCTTCTCTTGACTTTCTTGTTCCGACTGACATCCTACTAGTAATAACCCAAATGCAGCGAAAACACCTAGTTTCTTAATGAATTGTTGCATCATACATCCCTCCAAAAAGAAAAAGCGAGGCAAACCGCCTCGCTTTCTTTCACTATTAGCGTCTACCTTTATTAGGGTCACCGCCACCAACAATATCAAAGACACGTTTTGCTAAGTTTGTATTTTCTTGAACACCAGAGAATAAGTACTTACCTGGTCCAAATGCATATACATTCACATCTTCACCGGTATGTCCTCCTGTTGTCCAACCTGTGAATGAACGTTTATTAAAGATTTCTTCAATTGCATTATCAATTTTTGTTACATCTTTTGATGGAGCGATGTCATTTACAGATTTAATTTCTTCTGGTGTTAATTGTAAATCAATGTATTTTTTCAATGTTTCTTCTACATTTGCACCTTTTGCAATTTCATTTGCCATAAAGTCTGGTGTACGTTTTGCAGCTTTTAGTGCATTTGCATTAAAGTTATATTCACCGTTTACACCAAGAGAGAATCCACCTGTAGCATGGTCAGCTGTAGCAACAACTAATGTATGCTTGTCTTTTTTCGCAAATTCAATTGCTGCTTTAAACGCTTTTTCAAAGTCTTCCATTTCACTCATAGCGCCAACGACATCGTTATCATGTCCAGCCCAGTCAATTTGGCTACCTTCAACCATTAAGAAGAATCCTTTGTCATTTTTATTTAAACGATCGATTGCTACATTTGTCATTTCTTCTAATGAAGGTGTTTTTTCAGTACGGTCAATCATTTTATCTAAGCCACCTGGTGCAAATAACCCAAGAATTTGATCATTTTTATCATTTAATAATTGCTCACGATCTGTTACATAGCTATAACCAGATTTCTTAAATTCTTCTGTAAGGTTGCGATCTTTTCTCACAAAGTTATTTACACCACCGCCGAGAAGAACATCTACTTTATGCTTTCCGTTAATTTTTTCATCAAAGTAGTCATTTGCAATAGCATCCATATTTTTACGACTAATATCATGAGCACCGAAAGCCGCTGGTGTTGCATGTGTAATTTCCGAGGTTGCAACTAAACCTGTTGATTTCCCTTTCTCTTTCGCCTGCTCTAGGACTGTTTTTACTTCTGTCTTGTCATTATCAACCGCAATTGCCGCATTATATGTTTTTATTCCTGCTGACATCGCCGTTGCTGCAGAAGCGGAATCCGTAATATTTTGGTGTTCATCTTCCGGATACGTTAGTTGTGTCCCAACAAGATGCTTATCAAATTCTGTTTTTTCCATTTCAAACGTTTTTGGATTGTCTTTCATATAGCGATGAGCAGTCATATACGAAGGTCCCATGCCATCCCCAATTAAAACAATTACGTTCTTAATTTTTGCATTGTTTTCTGTTCCGTCTGCCTTAATCACATCTGAACGTGTAACGCCCCACGTTACTACCGAAGTAAGTGCTAACGATGTAACAACTGCAAATGGCCATGCTTTCTTCATGAACTTTTTCACTTTTAACGTCCCCCTAATAGATTATTAAGTTTCCACTACCCAATTTAAAGGAAAACTATTAAGGAAAAGTTTGTTATATGTAAATCTTTTGTTAAGTTATGTAAATTTTCGTTATAATTTGTATATTCTTGTCTTATGGCATCAAGTTCGATCCCCTTTACAAAATATACGTCAAAGGATGTGGATTTCGATGAATTAAAAACAGCGACTTTACATTCTAGCTATTAATATCCGAATATTTACTTTTTTCATGATAAAATATTTTTAATAAGTTAGAAATGTGGTGATTCTATATGGAGATACAACAACTAAATAAATCTAATATTCCTGATCTACTTTCCCTTTGCAAGGCTGTAGGATGGTTACAGCATGAATCATTTATGAAAACACAATTTGAAATGTATCTTTCAGTAGGAACGCTATTTGGGTGTATACATAATAAAACGCTAATTGCCGCTGGCGGGGTATTTCCTTTTGAGTCTGGTTTTTCATCTATCGGTATGTTAATCGTTCATCCTAACTTTCAGAAACAAGGACTTGGCCGTATGTTATTGGATACTTGCACACAAATAGCACCAGCTTCACTTCCTATTATGCTCATCGCAACAGACGTTGGCGTACCTTTATATCAATCAAATGGTTTTACGACAACCACAACGATCCATCGCTTTGAAAAACTTGTTACACATACACCTATAAATACTTCTCATTTGAAACAAGTTCATCTACATGATCTTGAATCTCTCATTAAACTCGATCAAATAGCAACCGGTGCACACCGCTCGCACCTCTATTCGCTATTACTAAATAGAGCAACATTCGCATTCAAAATAGAAAGAAACGATAGAATAGAAGCTTTCGCATTATGCATTCAAAAAGGCGATACACTCTGCGTAACACCTCTTATCGCCAATCATGAAGAAGATGCTATACATGTATTACAAACGATTTGCAAAACCTGGAACGGAACAATTCGTATTGATATTCCGCATTCACAATTTACATTTCGTGAATACCTTCAAACAGAAAATTTCCAGGAAACACTTCTTTCACCTCTTATGATAAAAAATGGAAGTCGTCTTTCTGGAAATCGTAATATATTGTTTGCTATGATGGATACAGCGGTATGTTAGAAAGGGGACACCTATTTGAACCGGCTTAAATATTTTATGGTGAGTTGCCTTACTCTTACATTATTAGTGGGATGCAGTGCAACAGAAAAACCAGCAGAACAAGTGAAACAAGTAAAAGATACAATTGCAACCAGATTGACTACAGATGAAAAAATGATCGAAATAGATGGACAAACCATTTACTTTAAACAAATCGGTAAAAAAAAGCCACCGTTACTTATGCTTCATGGGTTTGGCGGATCATCCAACGGCTTTCGTGATATTTATTCAGAGTTAGCAAAAGATCATACGATTATTTCCGTTGATGTTTTAGGATTTGGACGCTCTTCCAAACCGATGGATTTTCCATATTCTTTTCCCAATCACGCAAACTTATATTATAAATTAATGAAAAAACTAGGCTATAATACATTTTCAATACTTGGTCACTCCATGGGAGGAGAAATTTCTCTTAATTTAACATACTTATATCCAGATGCAGTTACCCATCTCATTTTAACGGATGCTACAGGGGCCGGATCACTAACGAATAGAAAAGGATCACCTAAGCCACAGTTATCAAATGATTTACATACTGTTTCTTCTATTACGGATTATGATGAAAGCAAAGTAAAATTTAAGCGTGATGATACAGAGCATTATGCACAAATGAAAATGTGGCCCAGACGTCTTAAGATTAATGCGAGTGAAATCAAACTTCCAACCTTAATTATTTGGGGTAGAAATGACGATAGTGTTTCATGGAAAGAAGGAGAGTCCTACCACCAGTTCTTAAAAAACAGCAGCTTCCATATTATAGAAAAGGGCTATCACGCTCCATTTCGGCAAGAACCGAAAGAATTTATGGGATATGTAAAAGAATTCTTTGAAAAAGATCCGATTCAAACAACGAAGTAACAAAAACGGGTACCTCACCTTTTGAGATACCCGTTTTATATCTTAAGCAGCTTGCTTTTGTCGTTTTTGACTTTTCGATCCTAATAATTTTGGTACAATCCAGCCATCAATTCCAAGTTTTCCTGCATTCATACCAGCAACAAGAATGAACATAGACAAGATTACCATTTGTGGATTCACACCTAGAGACCCACTAAACATATAGGAAAAGTTCATTACAAGACCAAAAAATACAGCTGTTTTTGTTAAACAACCTACAATTAAACCTATTCCGACTAAAATTTCTCCCCATGTTACGAGTGTGTTAAACAAATCAACATTCGGAATTGCAAAATCTTGTAAAAATGATGCCCACCAAGATTGTACTGCTGGTTGTGCTCCTTTTGATTTTTCAATTGCTCCTTGTAAATACCCTGTTGCATCAAATCCAGTTCCTTTTAGTTTACCAATCCCCGCCATCAACCACGTATATCCAAGATAAATACGTAAGACCGCTAATACAACCGAAACTGCTTTGTTTTCTCTCAAAAATTGAATAACCATATAGTCCTCCTAGGATTGTAATCAAGTTAGTTACAGTATTATAATAACATTAGTTACTAATTTTCCATTCGTTAATTATGAATATTTCATGACAATTACATAGAATGTTTTAAACTAATAATTTTATAGTTACTTTCATTATCCCGTAAAAACTTGAACATATCATACCACAATTGAAAATGATTTTCACTAATATTTTTGTAAAAAATTTGTGTAGTCAATATGAAACGCGCTTACTAATGCAATATTCAACTTAACTCCTCTTCACTATTGCTATAATTCTATTTCGTATATTCCCGTCTCTTCTAAAAAATCCTCTCTCGTTAATACTTGCTTCTTCACATGCTGCCTATATGCTGTGATCGTCCCATCATGAGAAACGATACAAATTCTTTCAGCATGTAGCGTATAACACCACTTTATGAAATAATCAGCTCTATTACGAAACTCATTCTCCGAAATTGTATTGATTCCATTGGTCCATAACAATTTATTTTTACTTTCTTCTACCGAAAAATGTGGAAAGGAATTTTGAATCTTTCTTTGACTAAACATACGGTCACAGGGTAATGTTCCCGTGCCTTCACGATATGGAAAAATACGAGGAGAAATAAGAGGATGGGTTAATTTGCGACAAGATACTTGCTCGCTCCATATCGTCGCAGTCTGCAATGTTCGAAGTGTTGGACTGGCTATCACTATATCTGTGTCTTGCAGTGGTAAACTTCTTTGAAGCAATCCTGCTTGTTTTCCCCCTTTTTTCGTTAAAGATGGGTGCTCTACTTGCAAGCTCGTAGGTAAACCTTTTGTATGCTCTCCTTCACCGTGTCTTACAAAAATAAGTTTCATAGATAAGGTCCTTTCTCCTATCTTTCTTTTGCTACATATCCTCTTATACTTCTTTGTATGTCTGTTTCTTCCTTCGAACATCTTCTTTTTCAATTTGAATTTTTTGTAATTTCTTTGCTTACTACCTAAAACTAAAAAGGATTTATCATTTATTTAACAAATACAGTAAATGATATAAATATTGAATCGTGCTTTATTTTAACTCATGATTTTCCTCTGAAATGGTTATAGTAACAAAGGATAAAAAGATAATTGAGGAGGATACATCCATGAGCAACTCAAATGATTTTTTAGAAACGTTACACGAGAAACAAGAGAAAGATGAAAAAAACAGACAACACCAAGGTAAAGGAAATCCAGGCAAAAAAAAGCCAAATAAAACACACAAATAAAGTGCCATCGTAGTAAGGAAAAACACCCCTTGTTTCCAAATTGGATACAAAGAGGTGTTTTTCTTTAAGTACAAAAGTGTTTTATCTCTAAGGATAAAGAACTAGAATTCCTATCTATTCTTGTATAGAAACAACATCTTCCCAATCAAATTTCTCATAATACCCCACTGGTACATCTATATTTTCAATCCATTTCTTCGCTTTCGATCCATCCCCATTCGCAACCCACATATCCGCTTGTTTACGATCAGAACGCATCCATGTCAGCTGATTTTCACGTTTTATATAGAGCGGATTGTAATCTCCATATTTTTTTGGAGGAGTTGTAATTTGACGCTGTCGATTTGTTTGAATATTTACTTGGTATAAAGAAGGTAATGACCTTTTTTCTTGTTCGTTTGACCATTCCATTTCCTTCGCCCTTGAAAGCGTAATCAGTTCATTACTATTCCATGTAAAATCCCAATCGACATACCCTTTTGGAGTGAAGGTATCTTGCTGAAGAACAGGTAACTCTTTTACTTTCAAATGTTTATTTTCTATCGCAAATCTTCCACTTCCCTCTATGTAAGCTAGTACATTTTTCAATGGATTCCATTGAAACCATTTCTTATTTAGCAGCATTTCATCTACCATTTCAAAGCGACTTCCATCTGCTTTCAAAAGACAAAGTGTATTACTATCCGTAGACCATGAAGCAGTTGGAACCGCTAAAAATGCAATCCATTTCTGATTTTGAGACCACTTAAATCCGCTTGCAACATAACCTAGAAAAGAATCATGTTCGCTCGGCAATGAGTACAGGTGCTTCATTTTATGTGGATCCATCTCAGCATCAACTTGTACTTCATATAGCTGCGCTCCTGTCCATCCTGTCGGAAGTAAATGAGCAGTAGAGGACACAAGAAATTTCTTCCCATCTGGATACCATGCATAATCTCCCACACCTGACGATACATTTTCAAAGGTTGCATTGTTTTTTTCTGTATCAAATGTGTTTAATGTGCTGGTAAATTCAAATGCAATTGTATTTTCTTCCGGTGACCATTGGTAGTTTGTTGCTTCCTCTTGAAATGGGATAATCTTTTTCCCATCAGCCACTCGGTACAACTCGAGCCGCTGTTTTTCTTCCCCTTTAGCATATGCAATCCATTTTCCATCATGTGACCATTTGGGTTTTGTTATATACTCCACTTTTGTGATTTGTTGTTCTTTCCCACCTATCTTTATCCAAAGGTCATGATTACGAATAAAAGCGACTTTAAGTTGCTTACTCTCCGCAGTGCCAATTGATATCATAAGAAAAAATAAAAATACAGATACGCAGCAACTCGCCATAATTTTTTTCACTGTATAATCCCACCCTGTTCATTTTTCATAGCATTCCTCGAATCAAATCCAACATATACGAATTTCATTAAAATCCAACAAAATATCATTTTGATTTACGATATTCCCCAAGAAATTTTTAAAATAGTTTAAATCCCGAGAGGATTACACGGAATCTTGTCGAATTTATGATTCAACCAGCATCCTTTTTGTTTTTTCTGAAACAAATACGAGAAAATTAGCGATACATTTTGAGACAGTTGGTACATGATAGTAGGCGAGTTTCGACGAAAAAACTACATCAGCGTTACCGCATAATAATCCCCCCACTAATAAAAGTTTCACTTTCACTGTTGACAACTTTCAATTAATAGTTTTATAATACAAAACATAGTTTAGTTGAACGAATTATAAACAAGCTTTGAAGGAATCATAGTAGCGACTTATATCCCTGTCTCAGAGAACTGATGGTTGGTGCGAATCAGTACATATACAAGCGTGAATTACAATTCTGGAGCTTCTTTCCCGTAGTGCCGTACTGGCATGAAGAGAAAGACGGATCTTTCCGTTATCTTAAAGTGAGTGGTAAACAATTTTTCTGTTTACAAGTAGGGTGGTACCGCGATTTCTATCGTCCCTATCGGAAAATCCGATAGGGGCTTTTTTGCGTCCTCCCCTTTTAAACAATTTCATATATTACGCGTTGAAAGAATCACAGTAGTAACTTATATCCCTGTTTTAGAGAGCTGATGGTTGGTGCGAATCAGTACATATACAAGTGCGAATTACAATTCTGGAGCTTCTTTTTCGTAGTGCCGTACTGGCATGAAGGAAAAGACGGATTTTTTTCCGTTATCATAAGTGAGAAGTAAGCACATGATTGCTTACAAGTAGGGTGGTACCGCGATTTTTTCGCCCCTATCGGATTTTCCGATAGGGGCTTTTTCTATTTCTCACAAAAGAAAATATTAAATAATTCCGAATCTTATGATAAAATTTTATAAGCGCTTACAATTGTTGAAAGGGGGTGATTTATGTCATACGGAACATAATAATTTTTACAGATAAAAAGGAGGATGTCTTAATGACAAAGAAAACAGAAATCCCATCACATTTAAAACCATTTGTATCCACGCAGCATTACGATCAATACACACCAATTAACCATGCTGTTTGGCGTTACATTATGAGACAAAATCATAGCTTTTTAAAAGATGTTGCGCATCCAGCCTATGTAAACGGACTACAATCATCTGGTATTAATATAGATGCAATTCCAAAGGTTGAAGAAATGAATGAATGCCTAGCTCCAAGCGGCTGGGGCGCAGTAACAATTGACGGACTTATTCCTGGCGTAGCATTTTTTGATTTCCAAGGACATGGTTTATTACCGATTGCAACAGATATTCGTAAAGTAGAAAACATCGAGTATACACCAGCACCCGATATCGTTCATGAAGCAGCTGGCCATGCGCCGATTTTGCTTGATTCTACATATGCAAAATATGTAAAACGATTTGGACAAATTGGAGCGAAAGCATTCTCAACAAAAGAGGAACACGATGCTTTTGAAGCTGTACGTACGTTAACAATTGTGAAAGAAAGTCCTACTTCTACACCTGAAGAAGTGGCAGCTGCTGAAAACGAAGTAATCGAAAAGCAAAAACTTGTTTCTGGCTTATCAGAAGCAGAACAAATTTCTCGTCTCTTCTGGTGGACAGTAGAATACGGATTAATTGGAGATATAGATAACCCGAAAATTTACGGTGCTGGTCTTCTTTCCTCCGTTGGTGAAAGCAAACATTGCTTAACAGACGCTGTAGAAAAAGTTCCATTCTCAATCGAAGCTTGTACAAAAACAACTTATGATGTTACAAAGATGCAACCTCAGCTATTTGTATGCAATTCATTTGAAGAGTTAACAGAGGCACTTGAAAACTTCTCTGAAACAATGGCTTTCAAGACGGGTGGTACAGAAGGATTAGAAAAAGCCATTCGCTCTGAAAACACTGCAACTGCTGAACTAAGTAGTGGATTACAAATTACAGGTACATTTGCAGAAACAATTCAAAATGATGCGGGTGAAGTGATTTACATGAAAACAAATACACCAACAGCATTAGCACTAAATAATAAACAATTACCGAATCATTCTACAGCTGTACATCAAGATGGCTTTGGTACGCCAGTTGGATTGTTAGAAAATAATATCGCATTAGAAGCTTGTACAGATGCAGAGTTACAATCATTAGGTATTATCATTGGTAATACGATTGAACTTTCCTTTGCAAGTGACGTACACGTAAAAGGTACTGTAACGGACATTGTGAAAAACGAAGAAAAAGTGGCAATTATTTCATTTACAGATTGCACAGTCACTTGGAAAGATCGTTTATTATTTGATGCTTCATGGGGCGCATTTGATATGGCGGTTGGTTCAAAAATCACTTCCGTATTCCCTGGTGCAGCAGATGCAGCCGCATTCTTCCCAATGGATGAAGAAGTAGAAGAAAAACCAGCACCACTTACATTAACTGAGCTTGATCGTATGTATCAAACGGTTCGTGATATTCGAAACGAAGAAGTATTACAAGATTCACATGTAGAACAGCTAGTAGCAATTCAACAAGTTCTGAATCAGTTCTACGAAAAAGAATGGTTGCTTCGTCTTGAAATTTTAGAATTACTTTTAGAGCATAACAAAGGACATGAAACATCTGCTGCATTATTACAACAGCTCTCAAATTTCACAGAAAATGAATCTGTAAAACGTCTAATTAACAACGGTCTTTCTTTACTTCCAATAAAGGATGTGAAAAATAATGCAACGACTAACAGATGAAGAAGTTCAAGAGGAATTAATGAAGTTGGATAAATGGACAGTGAAAGATGAAAAATGGATTGAAAGAAAATATATGTTTTCCGACTACTTAAAAGGTGTCGAATTTGTCTCTGAAGCCGCCAAACTATCAGAAGAACATAATCACCACCCATTTATCCTTATCCAGTATAAAGCAGTTATTATTACTTTGTCATCATGGAATGCAAAAGGCTTAACAAAACTTGATTTTGAGCTTGCAAAACAATTTAATGAACTCTTTTTACAAAATGAAAAAGCGATTGTAAGAAAATGAAAAATAAAAGGGAAGCCTAAACATAGGCTTCCCTTTCTCTTCCGATAAAGTGAAACTTTAATCAGTGGGGGGGGGGCTCTTCATCCCCCACTGATTATTAGCCTTCACCAATCGGACTTTTATGGACAGTTTATCCCCCACCTAATCTTCTTGACTTCCTGCCGAATTTTGAAGTGGGGGTATTACTGCCCGCAAATAGCGGGATAAATGAAATACAATAACCGAATGGGTTTCCCATTTGTAATACCCATCTTTGTGTGTAGCAATTGTGCCAATATATTTTAAGCTTTCACACATTTATGTTAGTCTTTTTTCAATACAGTTGCTTTTAAGAAATTATCTACAAAGCCGTCAGCTTTTGCAACAAATAAGTAAAGACCCATTGCTAATAATGCAAGTTCTAACTCAAATCCAGGATTCTTTCCATCTCCTAGTAAACCAGCTGACCATTTCACTTTTACAATTGCTCCAACCATAACTACTGCAAATAATAATCCAATATATCTTACACCTAAACCGACAATTAATAATAGACCACCAACTAGTTCCATTGTTGCTACGCCGTATGCAAGACCACCTGGTAAGCCAATACTTGTAAACCATCCTGCAATATTGTCAATTCCCGATTGGAATTTTGTTAAACCGTGCATGAAGAACGTTACCCCTAACACGATACGAATAATTAAGTTACCAATATGTTGATTCATTTCTTTCTCTCCTTTATAGTTTTGTTATATAAAACTTTTATTCACATTAAGAAACATACAATAAATTTTTTTATTCGTCAATTCATTTTTCTTGAGAAAAAATGAACAATATTTGCTATGATACAAATAGTTGTTTACAAAAAGGAGCTTGATTAGTATGAATATCGGTTCTTCAATACGTGAAATTCGTCAGCGTAGAGGCATAACAATTGCTCAAATTTGTGAAGGAACAGGACTTTCTAAAGGTTTTATGAGCCAGGTCGAGAATAATAAGACATCCCCATCCATCTCAACTTTAGAAACAATTGCTAATTTCTTAAACGTTCCCCTCCCTTATTTGTTACTTGAGCAAAAAGATCGCCTGAAAATTATAAAAAAAGAAGAACGAAAATACAGTGTGTATGGAAAAGACCAGCAGAAAATTGAGCACGTTGCTGAACAAGGGGGTCTTCGTTTATCATTAGTAGAAATCCCTGTCGGTTTCCCTAAAGAAAACACACCAAATGCTCACGAAGGCGAAGAATGCCATCTTGTTTTACGAGGAAAATTAGAAGTGCAGCACGGAGAAGATATTGTAATTGTGGGAGAAGGAGACTCATTTTCTTGGAATGCATGTGTTCCACATATTGTACGTAATATTGGTGAAGAATCCGCATTATTACTCATCTCTAGCCACGCAGAAAATCGGAAACGTGTATACTAAAAAGCATTGCAAACATATTGTTTGCAATGCTTTTTTTATTTTGCACAAACGTTACATTATATGTAAACAATATAAAGTGAAACTTTAATCAGCCCGCAAATAGCCGGATAAAAATCCTGTTTTGAAAAAATATCAAAAAAGGTTCAACAATTACTCACGTATAATTCCATGACTTGTTCCTACTAATACCTCTTTCCCCTTTTGATTCCGATAAACCGACTGTATAGCTACTTTTTTATATCCCTCCATTTGTTCAACACTTGTAAGGGTTAACTCACAAGTAATTGTATCCCCTGTAAAAACCGGCCTAATAAACTCACTTCCTAGCTCTCTTGCTATGTAATGTAAATCTCCGCCAATTTTCGTTCCTATACTTGCAGTTAATAAACCATGCACCATTAAGCGTCCTTGCTCATCATGTTCCATATGGTGTCTTCCTTTATCACCTGTGAGATGAGCAAATTCGAGCACCTCTTCTTCTGTAAAAGTTCTTTCATACTTAAACATATCCCCTACTTTTATATTCATGTTATCCCCCTCTTTAATTTCTGAATTTTCTTTACAATTTTACCATACCGAAAAAATAAAATGAATCATAATTCATTTTATTTTCTAGTTATTCTCTCTTTCGCAACTCACTACTTCTTTTTATACAGTAAACATATCATCCTTATATAAGCGGAAAAGGGCTTGCCAACACTGGCAACCCCTTTTTATAGTCTCTTTCATATCAATTACAGTTATCGATGCCCCTCTTTTTTTGCTTCATTATAACCGTAATAAGCACACGTCCCATTTTGCGATAAATCTCGCACCTCAAAACCACAACTCCGATAAAAATCAAAGTTATTAGCAGATGTATGAGCAAACCAATCTCCGTGAGGAAGCTTCTGCATGCAAAGGGCAACAAGTTTTTTTCCTAGTCCTTTTCCTCTATATTCACACTTCACAACTAAATCTACTATATTAGCAACCATGACTTGATCAGAAATCACTCGTACCATTGCAATCATTTCTTCCTCATCCCAAATCGTAAAAGCCCATGTTGAATTTTCAAATGCGATGGTAAATTTTTCGCTTTGCCAAGACGGAATTGGCTGGTTGCTCCAGCCTGCATCTTCAAATAAACTTTTAATTGCATACGCTGGTACACCTGTTGTTCCTTCGCGAATAATAAGACCATTATGATAAATATACATCTAATTCCCCCTTTATTGTTATATAACATTCTTCAGTAGTTAAATATTACCCTTTCCTAAAGGGAAAAAAAGATGGAGAAACCTTTATTACTGCTTTCTTTTACAATGCTCATGATTGCTGTACAAACTAATAGTGGATTACTCTATTATTCGGAACTGGATTTTCCCTCTATTTATTTGCAATGAACCATGTTTCCTTTTCTTCAAGAGAACTAACAATTGTTGTTAAACGTCTTTGTTTACTTCTAGTTTTTATACCAATTTTCATAGATGGTCTCCTACGTAAGCAGCCACACTCTCTCTATTGGAATCGACCATACTGGAACAATACCCTTTCTATGCCATTCATCTGGAGCGGACCTCATAGAGTGAAAATTCGCGTGTTTCTCATCATCGCAATTTCTATCAACATTATCACATTTATACCTTTCCTATTTCAAAAAGGACTTCCTTATATGCAACATATTTTGTTATTTGCTTTATTGTTTTCAATAATCAATGGTGTGTTAGAAGAATGCATTCGGCGAGGGATATTACTGCATCATTTTACAAATCATTTTGGTGAAAGATGGGCTGTTTTTCTGACAAGCCTTGGCTTTGGACTATAGCATTACTCTTTAGGTTTTCCTTGGAATATTTGCACTGCATTCATTTTAGCTGGTGTGTTTTATGGAGGAATTGTTGTAAAGTCAAATAGTATCATTCCAGCTATTATATGGCATGTAGTTCTAAATATATTAATGGTATGTAGTGGACTTATTCTTTAAAAGAGCAGGCTTTAGCCTGTTTTTTTTATTGCATATACAAGTACATCTATGCCATGGAACGATGCTGTTTTTTCATAACTCATCCCTGTTTTTCTAGCAACAAAAATTGAAGATGGATGATCGGGATTAATAAGAGAAATAAGCTTATTTAGCCTTAATGCTTGAAAGCCATAATCTCGAAAAGCTGTCGCCGCTTCCTTTGCATAACCTTTTCCCCAGTACTCTGGAAGCAACCAATAACCAATTTCGATTTCTTCTTTTCCATCTACTTGTTGCCTGACAAGTCCGGCATGACCAATCGGTGTACTTGTATCTTTTTCGATCATGAGAAATAAACCTAGACCGTTTTTATAATTAGGAAAAACCCAGCTTTCAAGACTTTTTTTGCATTGTGTATATGTTTTAGGGGTCCCAGTCCCAATGTAACGCATAACTTTCTCGTTTCCCCATAAAGAAGCGTAAAAATCTAAATCATCCATTGTATATTTACGAAATTGTAACCGGTCTGTATGAAACATCGTCTCCCCCCTTATGGAAATTATAAACAAAAAAAGAACAGTAGTCATTTACAAAGTTGTAAATAACTACTGCATCCATATCATAACTAGTATAAAGAAAACTACAATGAGGGGGGTGTAGGATTTTCACAAGTATACTAGATTATTTATCCCGTTCTAACGGGCGGTAAATCTTCCACTTTGAAAAGTGGAAGATTTACCGCACATAAGAACCTAACATCTGCGGCTATTTATAACTCATTAAATAATTAAAAACGTGCTGTGCTTCTTCCCCACCCATTCTTGCATGCTGAATAAGCGGAATCCCATGTGGACCACGTATATGCATTGCTTCTGGTTGTACATCTAAAATAGCTTGGACAACTTCAAGTTTCCCAAGCATGGCCGCTGCAAAAATGTCCATACGTGCCCCCTTCTCTAATAAATAGGTTGCAATGTCTTTGCGCCCAACATGTGCTGCTGCACCTAAAGCACTTTCCCAGTCATCACCACCCCAATTATAAGAAGCATGGAGTAAGCTTGGGTATTCCGCTAAAAGATCTTGTAATTTTTCAAAATTCCCATGAGCTGCCATAACAAATTCTCTTACTAATTCAGTGGTAATACAATGTTCTGCTTGCATCGCTCTTCTCCTTTTTCACAAATTCGTTTCGGAGTAAAGAATGGTTTTTCGCTTCCTTGAAAAATGTCGACCTCAATTCCGAATACTTGCTGAAACATTTGGTGACACAACACGCATTCTGGTACCCCGTCATATTGAATTTTCCCTTGCTTTAACACCAGTAAACGATCACTATACTGAGCTGCTTGATTAATATCATGAAGAACCATCACAATCGTCATCCCAAATTCTTCATTTAACCGCTTCACGAGTTCCATCACTTCCAACTGATGGACAATATCTAAAAAGGTTGTCGGTTCATCTAGCAAGAGGACATTTGTGCGCTGTGCCAATGTCATAGCAATCCAGGCACGCTGCCGCTCTCCACCCGATAAAGAATGTAAGAGACGATGTTCATATCCTTCTAACTTCGTTACGCCCAATGCCCATTCCACAATATCTTCATCTTCTTTTCCAAAACGACTATTCCATGATTTATGAGGCTGCCTTCCAAACTCTACTAATTCTCGAACTGTTAAATCTAGCTGATGATCATGCATTTGTGGTAACATCGCTAACTTCTTTGCAACATCTGCACTTTTTATCGCATGTATGTTTTTTCCATCCAAAATAATTTCACCAATTCCGGGATCAAGTAATCTCGCTACTAAACGTAATAGTGTAGACTTCCCTGAGCCGTTTGGGCCAATTAAACTAACGATTTCACCGGCTTTAATATGTACATTAATATTTTGAATTTGAAATCGCTCTGAATGTGCATAAGACACCTCTTTAACGGAAAGCACTTTGTTTTCCTCCCCTCTGGATTAAATATAAGAAGAACGGACCACCTAAGAAGGAAAGTAAAATTCCAACAGGCAATTCAATTGGGTCAAACCAGCTCCGAGCTATTGCATCTGCAAAGACAAGTAATACCCCACCACCTAAACAAGATAACGGTAGCAAATACCGATAATCATTTCCGACTAGTAGACGTAACATGTGAGGAACAACGAGTCCGACAAAACCAATCAAACCGGAAACACTAACAGCAATACCAGCTAATAGTGTACTTACAACAATTAAAAAGAAACGACTACGTTCTACATTATGCCCGAGCAATTTTGCCATCTCATCTCCAAGCATAAGAACGCGAATATGTTTAATGCCTATGAAAGCTAAGACAAGAGCGAAAATTGCATAATAAACAATCATATTAAAATGTGCCCAGCTTACACCACCAATTCCACCTGCTAGCCACGGCAGTACGGATTGTACTTTATCACTATGTAATAACATTAACGCTGACGTTGCAGCACCAATTAAAGCGTTAATAGAAACACCGACTAGCACAATGCGAGATGGTGGTGCGCCTTTTTGCCAAGATAGAGCATAAATCACCATTGCTGTTATAAAGGCTCCTAAAAATGCTCCAAGTGGAAGAAACGCCATATGCTGTGGAAATAAAATCATAATAACAATGGCAACAAGTCCTGCTCCTGATGAAACGCCAATAATACCTGGATCAGCAAGTGGATTACGCATGACTCCTTGCAGCAAAGAGCCCGATGCCGCTAAACACATGCCAACTACAAATCCAACAAGCACACGAGGAATACGTAAATCCCATACAATTCGGTGTACAGTTGAATTTTCATCTTGTATTCCTGTTACAATGTCTTGTAATGAAAAGGATAAACTCCCTGCAATAAGTCCATAAAAGAGGGCAAGAGCGGTCAGAGAAACTAAAGTGACCGTTAATATCCATCTTTTCTTTGCAAAAGGATGCGTCTTTTCTTTTACTACTGCATTACTTTGCATGCCCATCATTTCCTTACAGCTTGTATACTTTTATACATAAAATCCATTGCCTCAGTTACCTTTGTTCCTGGATTTGAACCAAATAAATCAGGTGGTAAAATGACAACGCGGTTTTGTTTTACTGCTTCTAAGTTTTTCCACGCTTCATTTTTCATCATTTCCCCTTCAAATGCTTTTTTCACACCTGCAGGATCACCATGTGTAATTAAGAAAATAATATCTGGATTTGCTTCGATAATACGTTCTACACTTAGCTGTGCATATTGCGGATACTCTTTCATTTTTGGGAATTCAGCAGCAATATTTTTCCCGCCCGTTTTCTCTAGAATGTCACCTGATAACGAATTTGGTAATGCTGCTAAATATGTACCTGGTGCTCCGTATACTAGCAATGCTTTTGCATCGCTCTTTTTCTCATATTTTTTCATTTGATCTGTAATGTTTTGATTTAACTCTTTTGCTTTTCCTTCTTTTTGCATTATCGTTCCATACATATCAATACTCCTCTGAATATCTTTTACAGAATTTGCTGAGGAAATCATTACTTTTGTTCCTTGCCCCTCAACTATTGGGATATTTTTTTGAAATCCATTATTCGCTACAAGAAGGTCCGGCTTCAAACTAGCAATTTGTTCAAAGTTTGGCTGATGGGCGTTCCCTATCACTTGTGCACTCTTTACCTCATCAGAAAGTGCTAATTTTGTATCTGGACGACCTATAATTTTACCACCTAATGCATGAATGATGTCCATATCGCCTACACTCAGTGTGGCAAAACTTTGCGGTACCTTATTAAAGACTACTTTTCTGTCTGAGAAATCTGTAATCTCGATTTGCTTTTTTCCTTTTTCTGTTTTTGTTGCAGATGCTTTTTCGTTGTCCTTTGCACTGCAACC
Source organism: Bacillus sp. DX4.1 (assembly GCF_030348195.1). Taxonomy (NCBI): domain Bacteria; kingdom Bacillati; phylum Bacillota; class Bacilli; order Caryophanales; family Bacillaceae; genus Bacillus; species Bacillus sp. DX4.1. The sequence continues at coordinate 3,895,061 of NZ_JAUCFT010000008.1, forward strand.
AATTAACAAGAAAAAAATAGAAACAATCGCTGTAAACAGCGTTATATATTTTTTCATTTCCCCACCCCTAATTGATAATGACAATCACTAACTACTACTCCACTTTAATTGATAAAGATTATCATTGTCAATATGAAGCGCATACATTTTTAATAAAAATATACAAAAAATAAAAAACACTACTACAAGATACACTCTTTTCGTAGCGTTTTTTACCTATCATGCTTACTCATATTCGCTCTCCTCTAACTGGTCACGTACTTCTTTTGCACGTTTAAAAAAGTAAAATGAGCCTCCTAAAAATGCACCGATCACACCCATCATCGCAAAAAGTTGCATTGTTTCTCTTTCCCCATTCGGAAGCAATAAACCAATCATTAAAAATGCACCAACTGCGAGAAGAACTTGCCCGAAGCGAATATAATCTGCTATTTTCTGCTGTATTTCTTTCATACTTATATCACTCCTCTTTTTAACTGTATCATATTCTAATAGTTTCGTAGGCATGCAAATACAGCCAATGAGGGAGAAGATTCCCATCAAAAAAGAGCCGTTTCTAGCACGGCTCTTTCTCATGCGTTACACACCTTGATAGGCTTGTATATACACTTCTTTTAATTCTGAAATAAGTGGTAATTTCGGATTTGCAGTTGTACATTGATCTTCAAATGCGCGTTCAGCCAACGTACCAACAACTGCTTCAAATGTTTCTTGCTCTACACCTTGTCCAGCAATACTCATATTAATATTTAATTCTTTTCCCAGTGCAATAATGGCTTGTACTAATGATTCCACGCCTTCTGTCACTGTGCTTGCTGGAAGTCCAATCATTCTTGCGATATGAGCGTAACGCTCGTCTGCAACAAAGTACTCATATTTTGGGAACAATGCATGCTTTCTCGGTTTAATTGCATTATAGCGGATTACATGCGGCATTAGGATTGCGTTGGCACGACCATGCGGGATATGAAATTCCGGTCCAATTTTATGTGCCAAGCTATGGTTAATGCCAAGAAATGCATTAGCAAACGCCATTCCTGCAATTGCTGAAGCGTTATGCATTTTCTCACGTGCCTCTTCATCATTTCCATCTTTGTATGCTCTTGGTAAATATTTAAATACGAGATCAATCGCTTTTAACGCCAAACCATCTGTATAATCATTTGCCATAATAGACACGTACGCTTCAATCGCATGTGTTAACACATCCATTCCAGTGTCTGCTGTTACATGCGGTGGTACCGTCATTACAAATTGCGGGTCAACAATTGCCACGTCTGGTGTTAGTTCATAATCTGCAAGCGGATATTTTATATTGTTCTTTTTATCTGTAATAACCGCAAATGGAGTTACTTCTGAACCTGTTCCTGATGTGGTTGGAATCGCAACAAATTGCGCTTTATTTCCAAGTTTCGGATATTTACATGTACGCTTTCTTATATCTAAAAATTTTTGCTTTATCCCAAAGAATGTTGTTTCTGGATGCTCATAGAATAGCCACATTCCTTTTGCTGCATCCATTGCCGATCCACCGCCAAGAGCAATAATAACGTCCGGTTTAAAACTTCGCATCATGTCTGCCCCTTTAAATACGGTTTCATCTGATGGATCTGGCTCTACTTCAAAGAACACCTCTACTTTTACATCATTCATATGTTGACGTAAATAATGCGTTACTGTATCCACATAGCCATGCTCTACCATGCCAGGGTCTGTTACAATGAATGCTCTCGAAATATTCGGCATATTTGCTAAATACCCTGTTGCATGTTTTTCAAAATAAATTTTGGGCGGCAGTTTAAACCACTGCATATTCTTTTTTCTGCTTGCAAGTCTTTTTATATTTAATAAATGTGTTGCCGTCACGTTTTGAGAAACAGAGTTCTTCCCATATGATCCGCATCCGAGTGTAAGCGATGGAATAAACGCATTATATATATCACCGATTCCACCTTGTGCTGACGGAGCATTTACGATTAGTCGGCATGCTTTCATACGTAAACCAAATTGTTTTTGCACTTCTTTATTTGCAGAATGAATTACTGCCGAATGCCCTAAACCACCAAGGTTTAGCATTCCTTCACAATATTTAAATCCTTCTTCTAATGAATTCGCTTTTACACAAGCTAATACTGGGCTAAGCTTTTCACGAGATAGCGGATATGCTGCACCGACTCCTTTAATTTCAGCTACGAGCATTTTTGTGTCTTCCGGTACAGTAATCCCCACTAATGCGGCAATATAATGTGCTGATTTTCCAACAATATCACTATTTACTGCACATGTATTCTCATTAATAACAAGCTTCTCTAATTTTTTTCGTTCGTCTTCTGTTACAAAATAACAATTGTTTCCTATCATTTCTTGCTTCACATCATCATAGATTTCTTTATCTACAATAATTGCTTGTTCAGAAGCACAAATCATACCGTTATCAAATGTTTTGGATAAAATTAAATCATTTACAGCACGCTTCACATGTGCCGATTTTTCCATATAACATGGAACGTTACCTGGTCCTACTCCTAAAGCTGGTTTACCGGTAGAATACGCTGATTTCACCATACCTGCGCCTCCCGTTGCCAGAACAAGCGCTACACCTTCATGATTCATTAATTGCTTCGTTGCCTCAACAGAAGGTTTTTCAATCCATTGAATACAGTTCTCTGGCGCACCTGCCTTCACTGCCGCATCACGTAACGTTTTAGCTGCTGCAATCGAACAGTTTTGTGCAGAAGGATGAAATGCGAAAATAATTGGGTTTCTTGTTTTCATTGAGATTAACGCTTTAAACATCGTAGTCGAAGTTGGATTCGTTACTGGTGTTACCCCAGCAACTACACCGACTGGTTCTGCGATTTCTATTATTTCTTCATGAGGATCCTCACGAATAATTCCTACCGTTTTATCTTTTTTCATACTATGCCAAATATATTCAGTTGCAAAAATATTTTTGATGCATTTGTCTTCATAAACACCACGGCCCGTTTCTTCAACAGCCATTTTCGCAAGTGGCATATGCTGATCTACACCCGCAAGTGCCATTTCATGTACAATGTTGTCAATTTGCTCTTGCGTAAACGTCTCTAATGCTTGTAAAGCTGCTTGACCGTTCTTTACTAACGTATCAATCATTTCTGTTACTTCTTGCATTTCATTTACAACTTTCTCTTTGACTACCATGTAAATTCCTCCTATTCTGCTATAAGGCCACAAAAAGTCCCTCAGGGTCTTAATACGTCCCTAACAACTAAAAAAAAATAGAATTACTTTTCCTACATGAATCCCACTATTTGTGAAACTATTCACATATTTGTATGTGAAGCACCTCGTTTCATGATTTTACTATACACGAAATATTTTTATTTGTGTGTGTCTGTTTTGTGAAGTATTTCACAAACTTTAAAGTAGAATAATGGAAAAAGCACCGCTCCATTCTGAACTGCACCCCAATTGTTAGACATAGTCTAACAATTGGAGGTGCAGTTCACCATTCAGCAGTGCTTTTTCTATATAAATCCATTTTAATTTTTCGACATATAAGCCGCGGCTATGGATAACAAAAGGTGACCTGCACTCGTTTTCTCTCTTTGTTTTCACTATGTCTGGGCAGGAAAAGGATCTGACCGCTTCTATGCATAGCCGGATGCTCTCTCCCACCTAAAAAGAAGGGTTCTATGTCATTTTTTAATTTGTATTTATATGTTAAGCTAACGCTTGTGCTAAATCTTCAATCAAGTCTTCTCCGTCTTCAATACCGACAGAAATACGAATCAATGTATCTGTTATACCGAGCTCTTTACGACGATCTGCAGGAATGGATGCATGCGTCATTTGAGATGGAATCGAAATTAAACTTTCTACCGCTCCTAAACTTTCAGCAAGTGTAAAGTACTGTAATTTCTCAAGTACCGTGTTTAACGTTTCTTCACTGTCCACATCGAATGAGATAATTGCACCAAATCCGTTTGCTTGTTCTGTTGCAAGCGCATGATTTTGATGTGCTTCAAGCCCTGGATAATATACTTTGTTTACTTTTGGATGATTGTTTAAAAACTCAGCAATTGCACGTGCATTTGCCTCATGTTCTTCCATACGTACCCCTAATGTTTTTAAGCCACGTAGTAATAAAAAGCTGTCTTGTGGCCCAAGAATACCACCTGTTGAATTTTGTACGAAATGAAGATCCTCTGCTAGTTGTGCGCTGTTTACAACGACTAATCCAGCAACAACATCACTATGCCCACCTAAATATTTTGTCGCACTATGAAGTACAATATCTGCCCCTAAAGAAATTGGTGACTGCCAATATGGCGTCATGAATGTGTTATCAATAATTGTTAATAAACCTTTTTCTTTTGCAAATGCTGAAATTTGTTTAATATCTGTAATTTTTAATAGTGGATTTGTTGGGGTTTCAACATAAATTGCTTTTGTATTTGGACGAACTGCTTCCGCTACTTCTTCTAAGTTTGTCGTATTTACAAATGTATGTTCAATACCAAAGCGATTCAATACTTTCGTTATGACACGATATGTTCCGCCATATACATCATCTGTTAAAATGACATGGTCTCCTTTAGAGAACAACATGATAACTGCTGTAATTGCAGCCATTCCTGATCCAAAGGCAAATCCTGCATGACCGTTTTCTAGCACTGCAATCATTTCTTCAAGTGCTGAACGTGTTGGATTCCCTGTACGTGAATATTCATATCCTTTATGTTTACCGACCGCTTCTTGTTTGTACGTACTCGTTTGATAAATTGGTACATTTACAGATCCAGTTGAAGGTTCTCCTATACGAATACCATGAATTAATTTTGTTTTTGCTCTCATTTTTTATTCCCATCCTTTGTATATATGTTTACTTAAATAACGTTCACTGCTATCTGGAAAAATGGTCACGATATTTGTACCTGGTTTTGCTTTTTCCGCTTCTAATAAACTGGCATGAAACGCGGATCCTGAAGAACTACCTATAAGAAGCCCTTCCTTCTGAGCCAACTGTTTTACACGCGAAAATGCATCTCGATCAGAAATTGTATGAATTTCATCAAAATAGGATGTTTTTAAAAATGGCGGTATAAATTCAAGACCAATTCCTTCTGTTTCGTGTGAACCAGCTTCACCACCGTTTAAAATAGATCCCTCAGGTTCTACAATAACCGTCTTAATCGCACTATTTTGTTCTTTTAAATAAGATGCAGTCCCCATAAATGTTCCACCTGTGCCAGCACCTGCTACAAATATATGAATATCTCCATTCAACGCTTCCCATAATTCTGGACCTAGCGTCTTATAGTAAGCCCGTGGGTTTGCTTCATTTGCAAACTGACTTGGCGAATATGAATTAGGGATCTCTTTTCTCAATTCCTCTGCTTTAGCAATTGCGCCTGTCATTCCTTTTACAGTTGGTGTATGCACAATTGTTGCACCGAGTGCTTTCATCAGCTCTTGCTTTTCAATACTAAACTTTTCTGGGACACAAACGATAACATGTAAATCATGCTCTAATGCCGCAAGTGCCAGTCCAATTCCAGTATTTCCTGCTGTCGGCTCAATGATGGTGCCACCTGGTTTGACAAGCCCTTTCGAGAGTGCATCTTCAATCAATTCTCTTCCTAAGCGATCCTTCACACTTCCGCCTGGATTATAAAATTCAAGCTTAGCAAATAATCGAACGCCCTCTGGAAGTGAAAAACGAGTAATTTCTACGATCGGCGTATTTCCGATTAGTTCATGAACTCCACGATACACCTTCATCGTGTTCTCCCCCTTACTTACCAATAAAGAAAAGGCAACTGTATGTATTTTCTTTATATCAGACAGTTGCCTTTTTGTTACATTACTTTAACTCTTCTAATACTTTTACAATGAAGTTTGTGGAATGAAGCGCTGCTTGATCTAAAAATTGATCAAAAGAAACATCTGATTCTTTACCAGCAATATCCGAAAGTGCGCGAATAATTACAAATGGCACTTTATACTGGTAGCATACTTGTGCAACTGCCGCCGCTTCCATTTCAACTGCATAAAGATTTTCAAATTTCTCACGGATTGCAGCAACGCGGTTTGGATCGCTCATGAATGAATCGCCTGTTGCAATCATGCCTTTCACAACTTGAATCTTTTCTTCGGCCTGCATGCATTTTTCTGCTAATGCAACTAGTTCTTCATCTGCCGTAAACCCTGCTGGCATTCCTGGCACTTGACCATATTCATAATCAAATGCAGTTACATCAACATCATGATGACGTACTTCAGTTGAGATGACAACATCTCCAACGTTTAAAGACTGGTGGAAACCACCAGCTGAACCTGTATTAATCACTTTTTCAGGCTGATAGCGTTCTAATAAAATTGTCGTTGACATAGCTGCATTCACTTTACCAATACCAGACTTCAGCAAGATTACTTCATGTCCCGCTAATGTTCCTTTCGTAAATTCACAGCCTGCAACCGTTTCTGTTTCTGCATGTTCTAGTTTATCACGTAAAATACGTACTTCTTCTTCCATTGCTCCAATTACAGCAATTCTCAATCTAATCCCTCTTCCTATTGCTTAGTTGCCTCCATCACCCATACGAAATGATTTCGTCTGTTAAATGTTACATGAAAGCCATTGTTTTCAAAAATAGATTGCATGATCGGAATACGTGTATAGTATTCTGTTTGCAAATCGTTTGCTAACTGGTCAAACCCTCTTTGCTTTGCGGCTTCAACAGTTTTATCATACGCTTCTTGATCTGCAAATATTGTATCAGCAAACACTATTTTACCACCTTTATTTAGCAATTGACTATATTTCATAATTGCTACGTCTTTTTCTTCATCTGTTAGATGATGAAATGCATAGGTGCTCACAATTGTATCAATAGAATTTGGAACATCAAAATTGAGAAAATCTCCTTCTGTAATTGAAAATTCTTTCGGAAGCTTTTCTTTTGCAATCGTACGCATTTCACGCGACGGCTCTATACCGTAAACGGTGCGCCCAGCAAGTAATAGTTTGTTTGTTAAATTGCCGGTACCAACACCAAATTCTAATACCTTTCCAAATGATTTGTTTACTACATCCTCTAAAATCTCCTCATAATGGGCGAAAACTTCTTTATATTGTATATCTTCGCCTTGTACGAATGAATCGTACGTATGAGCCCATTCGTCAAATAAACCATTAAATTCTGTACCCATATGAATTCCCCTTTTTCTTATCGGTTTTATCAGTATGATATGCTCTCTTTACAAAAATGTCAATTGAAATGCAAATGGTATTTCCTTCTTTTCTTTGTTACACTTAACTAGATTATGCAGAAAGGGGCGATTTTCGTGTCATTTACCTTTGAAATGTTGGAAGATAAAGTAGAATTTTTCGAAGCATCAGACTTAGTTTCTTTAGAAAAAAAAATTAATGAACAAATCGACAATAACAAAGCACTCATGCTGGAAGTTCATCATATTTCTCATCAAATGGTAGTCGATTCTGATAGCAAAAGACCCTATTATAGTGCAGTTGTTCATTTCAAATTAAAAAAAATGCGCTAAAAAAGAGAGAGGTTGTAATAACCTCTCTCTTTTAGTTTAGAGTTTGAACAAGTGTTGGCTTCCAACCCTCATTTTCTACCCAATCAATATTTACATAATATTTTTTACCAGTTTGTTTATCTTGTACATTACCATATGCTTTTTGCTGACCGTTATTACCAATACGGTGAATGACCAATTGTTCTACTGGAACCTCAATTGCAGAGGAAATTGCTTGTTTCATCTCATTCCAATCTGCTGTTCCTTGTTGAAATGTCATTGCTGGTGATGCACCTTGTTCTGTACCGATCGGCTTCCATGAAGGCTTCGTATACGCTTCCGTTGCTTTTGGTTGTGTTTTTTCAGCCGCTACTTTTTCATTTGCCTTTGCTTCTTCTTCAGCTTTTTTCTTCTCTTCTTCAGCCTTTTTCTTTTCTTCCTCTTCTTTCTTCTGCTTTTCTAATTTCGCCTGTTTTTCTGACTTAGCTTCTTCTTTGTTTTCTGTTTTCGCAGCTTCTTTAGTTTTCGTTGTTTGCTGCGATACTTTCTTGTCTGGAGAAGACGCTTGCTCTGGTGCATCAGAAGTAAACATTAACTGATATGCTACAACAATTACTGTTAATAATACGATAGCAATTGCGATATTTAAAACACCGTTTTGACGACGTTTTTGTTGTTTCTTTTGGAATCTAGATCCTCCTGCCATTCTTCAAACCTCCATGCAGTTTTTTCTACTTGCTATTGTAACATTAAATGCAAGAAGGTTGAACTATTACCGCGATATTTTCACGAAATGAAAACATTTAGTAGCATTTATTTCCTTTAGCATATTGTAGATGCCCTATTTCAAATAATAACAATGAAAGAAATGAAGTGGAGAATAACTGTCAGCTTGCACTCGATTATACAGGGATACAGGCCTAATGATGGCAATATTACTTCATGTCTTTCTCCCACTGAGCAATATCTTGTACAAATTCTTTGAAAATTGCCGTTACAATATTTTGTTCACTATTTGTTTCTATATCGACAACAACTAAAGCATATCGCGGGTTTTCATACGGAAAATAACCAGCAAACCAGCGATTTACCCGGTTTTCTTTCCCTGTTTGTGCCGTTCCGGACTTTCCAGCAACTGATAACGGCAATGATTGAAAAGAATTTCCCGTTCCATGCTCCATCGTTACAACTTTTCTCAATAATTCTTGTACTTTTTTCACTGTATGATATGGAACTCTTTTTCCTGCTAATGTATGATCTTCAAAACGATATAAAGTTGTTCCATTTTTATACCGAATTTCTTTGACCGCTTTTATTTCTTTCTTCTCCCCACCCCTTGCAATAGTCGCCATCATGTTTGCAATAGCCAATGGCGATAATCGTACATCTTTTTGACCAATTGCCGTTTGAGCAATTGCTTTTTGACTTCTGCTATTCTCTTTATCCTTCCAAACTACCGATTCCTTTTCTTCTGCTAATTGTTTAAATAAAGAAGTATGAAAGACCGTTCCCTTCCAACCAACCGTTTTACCTGCCCCTAGAGCCTCTGTATAGGTCTCTATTACTTCTTTATCCCTTTTCATCAATTCATTACCAAGCACAGCAAATGCTCGATTACAGCTTCTTGCAAAGCTCTCTGTAAAGGTTCGCTTCCCCATCATTATTTCTGCTTTATTCTCTCCATATGGATCCGTATCACAATCGAACGTACGATGAGGATGAACAAGATCATAATCAATTGCTGCAGCTGCAATAACGGTTTTAAACACAGAACCTGGGAAATGCGGTGTAAGCATTTGATTTTCCATCCTTTGTTTATATGCCTGGTTGCCATTCATCTGCACAGAGGGTTTACTCACCATTGCTACTATCTCATTCGTTTTTACATCAAGCAGTAGCAGCCCCCCTTTTTTTAATTTGTATTTCTGTACAACCTCTTCAGCCTTTTTTTGCAACGTCCTCTCTATCGTCGTTTGGACTGTCACTGGATAAAACGGATTAGCAGGAGAGGTATATTTAACCCGCTTTCCAAAAATCGGTTCTCCCTGTCGATCCACATGATATAGTAACTTTGCTTCCCCATCTGCAACTAAAAACTCATCAAATGATTGCTGTAATCCAGAAATACCAATAGGAGTTTGGCTAGATAACTTTTTTAATTTCTCATATCGTTTTTTAAATTCCTTCTCATTTTCCCCAACTACACCGATAAGGTGCTCTGCTTCTGAGGTTCGTTGCATTCTTACTTCGGTTGCTACCATACCTAACATATCAGTGCTGTTCACCTTTTCCATTTGTTCTTTTGTTAATTGAAACAGTCGATTACCTCTTTGAAATATAAATGGCTTACTTCTACCTTCCATTTGCGCTCTAATATCTTGTCTAGACACACCAATGATATGCGCTACTTTCTCTAACATGTCATTTTTTATTTGTAAAAATGGGAAAATAATTAAAGCTGGATATCTTTCTTCGCCAAGTTCCTCTCCATTTCGATCAATAAAATGCCCCCGTCCATCATCTACTATTACCGACTGTGTCCGCTGAGCAACACTTTTTTCAAGTAAATTGATATTCCTATCAGTAAATGACTCAGTAGCTATAAGCTGTATTTGCGCTAGCCTACCAAGTAATACAAGCATCACACACGTAAAACAGAGTAAAGTGATTATAATTCTCCGCTTCATTTTCATAACAAAACACCTCGTCTATTTCAGTTTAGACGAGGTGTTATTCTTTTTATACAAACCGAAATATGATTAGAGTTTGTATTACTCTTGTATTATTGATTATTGATTATTGATTTTGTGGCTGCTTTAGAAATTTTTTAAGAATTGACCTATAGCTCTCTTCATCTATTCCTGAATTTTTTGCAACCTCAATTGAAGTAGTTGTTACTTGAGCCGCTGCTTTTAAATAATCCGGTTGTAAAGCCTGCATTTCACTTCTTTTTTCTTTCGCGTTTTCAACCGTTACAGAATCAATACATGCAATCATATTGTCTACTATCTTTAAATATTCATTTTCTGCGTCAATTAACTTTTGAATTTCATCTTTATTACTTACTTTAGATTGTTTTAAGTAAGTATACGCTTCATTCACTTCATCTTTGAACAGTTTATCATTATTCTTCGCCTGTTCTTGTAACATATTCTTCATATCATCTATTGCCTTCTGATCCATTGTATCCCGTAACAGATATTCTGGATTACCAATCGCATAATCGTACTTAATCGTCACATCCTGAAATATTTGCATTACAATAGCTAATTGGTACTCTAGATCAAAATCCTCGAATTTCTTTTTATCCTTATTCTTATCTAATTCTGCTTTTTCCTTTGTATTCGTTGTACTTTCTGAAGGCGAAGTTGTTGCTTCGTCCTTTTTCTCTTCTTGTTTCGATTTCGATTCGTTTGATGCACTTGTTGTCTCACTAGATCCACATGCTACTAATCCTGTCATCATTGCGCTACAAATAAGTACTACAAATAATTTCTTTTTCATAAATAGTCCCTCTCTCTTATCCCCTTTTAAAATCCCTTCCCATTTCAAAATATGGAAATTCCCCAATTATGATATCAAAATTAAAGATCCTACATTATCATATTTTGTCGAATAAAGAAAAAATATGATAATGTAGGATAATTTTCTTCCTCTCTCTCATGCATCTGGTCATTCAAAATAGTGAGAACGTGGGCTTAATAAGAAGGATAAACAAATAAAAAAGTTCCTTCATACGAATATGAAGGAACCTTTTTATTATTTTACAGAGACGATCTCAACTTGCATTTCTCCGCCTGGTGTTTGAATCGCTACCTTTTCACCAATTTGCTTACCAAGTAAGCTTTTTGCGATTGGAGAATCATTAGAAATTTTACCTTCAAATGGATCTGCTTCCGCACTACCAACGATTGTATAAGCTTCTTCTTCCCCACCTGGTAATTCTTTAAAAATAACTGTTTTACCTAATGTTACGACTGTCGAAACTTCACCGTTATCTTCGATGATAACTGCGTTACGAATCATATTTTCCAGCTGTGTAATGCGACCTTCTACGAATGCCTGCTCATCTTTCGCTGCATCGTACTCAGAGTTCTCAGAAAGGTCACCGAAGCTACGCGCAATTTTAATACGCTCTACAACTTCTTTACGTCTTACTGTTTTTAATTGTTCAACTTCATGCTCTAACTTTTGTTTCCCCTCAAGTGTCATAGGGTATGTTTTTTCTGTTGCCATGTTTTCCACTCCTTTTATATACCAATCCCCTGAAAAAAAGAGGAGTTCAATATGAAAACTCCTCCGCCTTATCATATAGCGGAGGTTTCTAGCGCAATGACACTAGTGGAGTTGTCACATACAACCCCGTATTTTCCCAATTCTTCCTTACCCCGCTATTTGCGGGCAGTAAAACTCCCACCTCAAACTCCAAAGGAAAGCGAGGAAGACAGGTGGAGGATAACTGCCCGTAAAAGCCCGATTGGTGAAGGCTAACCACCAATGGGGGATGAAGAAACTCCCTCATTGGTGGAAGTTTCACTTTATATAAAGAAGATATGTATGGAAAGTTGATATAAATATGCCCTCACCTACAGAAAGGTGAGGTTGGCATGTTTCATTGTATTCGATAGGAAGGGAAAAAATCCCTTCCTATCGTATATCTTTTACTATGCTATTACAAATTCACTTTTTGTTCAAGAATTGTTGCAATTTTTGTAACCATAATATCGATAGCAACATGATTTTGTCCACCTTCTGGGATAATAATATCCGCGAATTTCTTCGAAGGCTCAATGAATTGATTATGCATTGGACGCACAACATTTACATATTGTTCAATAACGGAATCCATTGTACGGCCGCGTTCTTTAATGTCTCGCTGCATACGACGTAAAATACGAAGGTCAGCATCTGTATCAACAAATAATTTAATGTCCATTAAATCACAAAGACGTTCATCTTCTAAAATAAGAATACCTTCTAAAATAATTACATCTTTCGGCTCAACTGGAATAATTTCTTCCGAACGTGTATGCAATGTATAGTCGTACACAGGCTTTGCAATTGGCTCATATGCAAGCAATTGATTTAAATGCTCAATTAACAAATCATTATCAAATGCTAATGGGTGATCATAATTTGTTTTTAAACGCTCTTCCATTGGTAAATGATCTTGATTTTTATAATAATAATCTTGTTCTAAAATTAAAATCGAATGACCATGAAAATGATCAAAAATTGCTTTTGTTACACTTGTTTTACCAGATCCTGAACCACCAGCAATTCCAATTACAACAGGCTTGTTCGTCCCCATTCAACTACCACTCTTTCTTATTGAAGTATGCTTTTTCGCATCATGTTGTTCACATACACTGGTTGATCCACTTTGAATTTCACGATCTGCAGCGGATGTCTTGCTGCATCTAATTCGTTTCCATCCTCATCCCAAATTTTTTCCACCGTCTGTGTAAAGTTTTCTATTTCTGGTCCAAAGAACTCGACTTCATGACCTGGTTTGAAGTAGTTACGCTGCTCTAACGTTACAATGCCTGTTTCTTCATTATAATCTAACACTAAACCAGCGAAATCATACGTTGTTTTCTTACTATGATTTCCATACATTTGTTCTTGATACCCAGGAACTCCCTCAAAGAATGCAGGAGCTGTATCACGATTTGCACATTTATCAAGCTCGTCTAACCATTCTTGTTTAAACTCAAAGTTATCAGGATCCGCGCAATACGTATCAATTACTTTGCGATATACAGTTGCTACCGTTGCTACGTAATGAATGGATTTCATACGGCCTTCAACTTTTAAGCTGTCAATTCCAATCTCGATCATTTTCGGAATCGAAAGAATTAGATTTAAATCTTTTGGACTCATTGCAAAATGTGCATCGCCTTCTTGGAATAAAGGAAGTTCTTCTGCCTCTTTATGTTGTGATACTGTTTGAACTAAGTCATAATCCCAACGACAAGACTGACAACAACCACCACGGTTAGAGTCACGTGCTGTCATATGGTTACTTAATGTACATCTTCCAGAATACGCAATACACATTGCACCATGGACGAATGCTTCAATTTCAACATCAACGTTTTCTTTAATTTCCTTCATTTCTTCATAGCCTACTTCACGAGCCAATACAAGACGATGTAAGCCTTCTTCTTTCCAATACTGCGCTGCTTTCCAGTTGGATAGTGATTGCTGTGTACTTAAATGCACTTCAACAGAAGGTGCTACACGTTTACACGTCTCAATAATAAGCGGGTCCGCAACGATAATACCCGTTACACCAGCTTTTTCAATCCCTCTTAAATAGTCTTCTAGCCCATCCATATTTTCATTATGAGCAAAGATATTTGTTGTTACATATATTTTCGCGTCATATTTCTTTGCAAATTCAACGCCTTCTGCCATTTCTTCTAACGTAAAGTTACCTGCATTTGAACGAAGACCAAATTCTTGTCCACCTAAATATACAGCATCTGCACCGTAATGGATAGCTACTTTTAATTTTTCTAAATTACCCGCAGGGATTAACAGTTCAGGTTTTTTCACAATAACGCGTTTTCCATCGATTACACGTGAAATTTCTTTTACAGTCATTTCCTACATCCTCCTCGTTTAGTAAACCGTTTCTTTAAAGAAGAATCCTGTATCTAACGGACGATTTACTGGTTGAATTTCTTCTATTTCTTTATATAAATCGTCTTTCATGTCATAATACGCATCGCGATCTTCTACACATAAATCAATGGCCTTACGATATTTCTTTGTCACTTCAATAATATATTCGGAACTTTTCAGCACACCGTCAATTTTCAAGCTATCAATTTCAGCATCGATTAGTTCATCTAACTCATCAATGAAACAAATATCATTCGGACTCATAATATGAGTCCCATTTTCATCCTCATAAATTGGATATTTATTATTACGTTCTGGATCATGTAAAAACATATTCTCTTCATGCTTTTTCTTTTCAATTTCCAGACTACGATCTTGATACTCAAAGTAGTTTCCTACTAATGAACGCTTCGATTGGAACATGCATGTCATACCGTGAATTTGTACTTCTAGCTCCACTTCAGCATTTTCTTTTAATTCAACAATTTCATCTAAGCTTAATTCACGTGCAAGCACAGCACGTTTTGCACCTTTTCGGCCCCAGTAGTTACATGTGAACCAGTTTGTTGCTGTCGTTTCTGTATTCCAGTGCATTTGCATATTCGGTGCTACTTCACGCACAGTCATTAACACAGCTGGATCTCCAAATACAACTGCATCTACATGCACTTCTTGTAAAAATGCAATATAATCTTTTAAGGCTTCCACTTTCTCATTATGGAACATAGCGTTCATTGCTACATATACCTTCATATCATTCTCATGCGCAATGTGTACCGCTTGCTTCACATCTTCACGAGAGAACTCCCCTGCTAAACGTAAACCAAACTTTTGCTCACCGATCACCACTACATTTGCTCCTGCTTTTGCAAGAGGTTCAATGTCCACCAACGCTCTTGGCGTTACTAACAATTCAGGTTTTTTCATAATGCGTCACCCTCTCTTTTTACTTACTGCTACTCCATCACCAATTGGGAAAATAGTTGTATCATATCCGTCATGGTTCATAAGCCATTCGTTATACGTCTTAATACGACGAATCAAACCACGCGTACGTCTATTTTCAATCTTCTCTTTTGTCGTTACAAGCCCATGATACATGACGTTATCTGAAATAATAACACCACCCGGATTTAATAACGGCTCATATAAATCAAAAAAGCGACGATATTGTCCTTTTGCTGCATCAATAAAAATAACATCAAATGTTCCATGAGTTTTCACTTGTTCACCCGTTTCTAACGCATCTCCATAAATAACTGAGATACGTTCTTTTACAGGAGAACGATTTATATATTCAAGTGCTTTTTCATATCGATCTACATTCCGCTCTACTGTTACAATGCGAGAATTTGGAATAGCTTGCATCATACGAATACTGGAATAACCAATGGCCGTCCCAAGCTCTAGTATGCTTTTCGGACCAATTAATCGTAAAAATTGCAACATAAATTCCATTCCCAGACGATCCATAATCGGCACATGATTTTCACTTGCATAATGTTCCATTTCAAGAATAAGTTCATCTTTCGGATCAATAAATGATAGTAAGTATTCGTTAACTGCATCCTCCATAAATGGTCCTCCTTATTTACATGGAGAAGTGCCTCTATGACGCGTCAAGCCTTGCCTCTTCACACATAGAATGCAATAAAAATACAAGCCCGCTCACCCTTAGCTTGTACGTCCCGTTTTGATATTAAAAACGATTCTTCTGCCAGTTTTTAACCCGATACATTCTATCACAAAAAAGAGGGATATGCGAATCTTTTCGCTTCCCCTCCCATTTTCATTTCTTTTGTGTAATATATTTTTGTTTTAATGCATTATGCTCTTCTAACGTTTTTGCATAATATACTTCACCACTTGGTGCAGCTAAGAAATAATAATAGTCTGTTTTTTCAGGTTCTAATGCCGCTTGTACAGAATTTTCACCCGAATTGGCAATTGGCCCAACTGGTAACCCTTTTACAACATATGTATTATATGGAGAATTCACTTTTAAATCCTCATATACTACACGCTCTTTATGTTTTCCGAGCGCATATAACACCGTCGGATCTGTTTGCAATGGCATTCCTTTTACTAAACGATTATAAAATACACTGGATATTTTTTGTCGGTCCGTGTAACCTGTCGCCTCTTCCTCAATTAAAGAAGATAACGTTAATAATTGATGAACATCCCATTGTTTTTTTTTCATTTTTTGTTCATTTTTAACAATTAACTTATTTGTTTTTTCAAGCATCGGCGTCACAATTTCTTCTAAAGTCATCTCTTTTTTATAATAAGAATACGTTGCCGGATATAAATAACCTTCTAACGGATATTTAATATTGGTATCGAAAATTTTGTTCGTTAATAATACCGGATATTTTTGCTGCAACTTTTGTACAAATGCCTTATCGTTTAATTGGCGAACAACATCGTCTTTATTCCAATTCAGTTCCTTTGCAATGATCTCTGCAATTTCAACAACTTGTGCGCCTTCTTTAATCGTTAATTTATAAGCAACCGGACGGTGCACATTTCCAGATGACATTTCTCCCATTACTTCATCCACATTCATAGATGGATGTAACAAGTATGTACCAGCTTGTAAATTTCTGGATTTAGCTTTTGCATAAAAGCTAAATACTGTCCCGTTCTTCACAATCCCTTTTTCTTCAAGAATTTCTCCAATTTTACTTGTAGATGATCCTTTCGGAATCTCTACTTCAATTTCTTTTTTATTTCCAATATCAAACGGTTTTAATGCTGATGAAATATAAGCATAGATAGAACCGCAGACTACGAGTAGCGCAATAATTACGATTAAAAACCCTCTTCTGCGCTTCTTCTTTCCTTGATTAGCTACCAAAATTCTTTCCTCCTTATTCAATTGTAGACCGTATATACGTACTCTATACAACAACCTACAAAATCACAGCAACTACATCTATACCTGATAGACGGTTTTCTGTTTTTTCTACAATCCGTCTTATTATACTATAAATAATTACGCCTTTTCGACAATAAATCTGTCATGGTGTGTTTAAATACAAAAAAAATGAACTGCATTCGCAGTCCATCTTTTCGTAAAATTATTCTTGGCCTTCTTCTTCTTCAGCAAGCGTGTTAAACATTTCTTGTACCATTTCCCACTCTTCTTCAGATTCGATTGGAAGTAATGTTCCACCAGATTCTTCTTCATTTTGCTCAAAAGCCATTGCATCATAAATTTGCTCGCCATCTTCGTCAACTTCACCGATTGGAGAGAAGACTACATAAGATTTTTTGCCAAATTTTTCAGCATCAAAAGTGAAAATAATTTCACATAAATGTTCGTTACCTTTTTCGTCAACAATTGTAATTTGATTTTCTTCCATTTTGGTCACCTCTTATTTACTATCTAAGTATCCTTGTAAAATCACGACAGCTGCCATCTTATCAATGACCTGCTTTCGTTTTTTCCGGCTAACATCAGCCGAAATGAGTAGACGTTCCGCTGCCATTGTTGACAGACGCTCGTCCCACATTACAATTTCTAATTGTAACAGCTCATGTAGGTTTTCTGCAAATTGCTGACAAGCTTCGCCACGTGGACCAATCGTACCATTCATATTCTTTGGCAATCCCACTACTATCTTGTCCACATTGTACTGTTTTACTAACTCAGTAATCCGATCAAAACCAAACTGACCTCGTTCTTCATTAATTTTAATCGTTTCCAAGCCTTGCGCTGTCCAGCCCATTTCATCACTGACTGCAACACCGACTGTTTTTGTACCAACATCTAAACCTAATATACGCATAAATTACTCCTCACGATGATGTTTCAAGTAGGACTTCACAAGTTCTTCAATTAATTCATCACGTTCTAGCTTACGAATAATATTGCGTGCATCTTTATGACGAGGTATGTATGCTGGGTCTCCACTTAATAAATAACCGACAATTTGGTTGATCGGATTATATCCTTTTTCTTGAAGTGCATCATACACAGTTAAAAGTACATCATTCACATGGACACTCTGTTTTTCATCTTGGAAGTTAAACTTCATTGTTTTATCAAAACCGTCCATTTCAAGCACCTCACTTTAGTAGTAAGTATAGGGAGAAGAACTTCTCCTCTCCCTACCATTGTACACTACTCTCTCTTTATTTTGAAACAGATTTAACGTACTCTTCTACAAATGCTAGTGCATCATCAACTTGCGCTGGGTTTTTACCACCAGCTTGTGCCATATCAGGACGGCCACCGCCACCGCCGCCACAGCGAGATGCTACTTCTTTGACAAGTTTACCAGCATGGTAACCTTTTTCAATTAAGTCTTTCGTTACACCAGCAAGAATATTCACTTTATCATCATTTACAGCTGCTAATACAACAACTGCAGACTCTAATTTAGTTTTCAAGTCATCCATCATTGTGCGTAAGTTATTCATGTCTGCAACATTTACTTTCGTTGCGAGTACATTAATACCATCTACTGTTAGAACTGTATCTGTTAAGTTTCCAGCTTCGATATTGCTTAGTTTTGCTGCCAGAGATTCATTCTCTTTTTGAAGCTGTTTCACTTCAGCAAATAGACCGTCTACTCTTGTTAAAATATCTTTCGGATTTGTTTTCATTTTGTTTGCTGCTTCTTTTAATAAACCAACTTGCTCATTCATTAGTTCGTATGCAGCTTTTCCTGTTACTGCCTCAATACGGCGTGTTCCAGCTCCAATACCAGACTCAGCAACAATTTTGAAAATCCCGATAGAAGATGTGTTATCAACGTGACAACCACCGCAAAGCTCTAAGCTGTAATCGCCTACTCGTACGACGCGAACAACATCACCATATTTTTCACCAAATAGTGCCATTGCACCCATTTCTTTTGCTTCTGCAATTGCTTTTTGAGAAATTTCAACAGCAATGCTTTCCCATATTTTTTCGTTTACGATACGCTCAATTTTTTCAAGTTCGTCAGGTTGTACTTGACCAAAGTGAGAGAAGTCAAAGCGTAAACGTTCTGTCGTTACAAGAGAACCTGCCTGGTTTACATGCGTGCCAAGTGTATCTTTTAACGCTTGGTGCAGAAGGTGAGTTGCTGTATGGTTTTTCACAACGCCACTACGATTTTGCGTATCGATAATAGCTTTTACCGCTGCATCTTTCGTTAATGTTCCTTCTTCCACAGCAACTTTGTGTAAGTTTTGACCATTTGGTGCTTTTTGTACGTCTTTCACAAG
Organism: Bacillus sp. DX4.1; assembly: GCF_030348195.1. Taxonomy (NCBI): domain Bacteria; kingdom Bacillati; phylum Bacillota; class Bacilli; order Caryophanales; family Bacillaceae; genus Bacillus; species Bacillus sp. DX4.1. The sequence continues at coordinate 3,914,438 of NZ_JAUCFT010000008.1, forward strand.
TACTTTCACACCGTCTGCAAGAAGGTAACCACGGTCTGCAATTTGTCCGCCGCTCTCAGCATAGAATGGTGTTACATCTAACATTAATTGTCCTTCTTCACCCGCTTGTAAGCTGTCTGTGTACTCACCATTTTTCACAAGTGCAATGACATTACTCTCTGTTGCTACCGTGCCATAACCAACGAATTCGCTCGCTACTTTAATCTCACCAAGTACCCCACCTTGCACTTGCATGGAATCTACATCTTGACGAGCAGCACGTGCACGTTCACGTTGTTTTTCCATCTCTGTTTCAAATCCTGCATGGTCAACTGTCATCTCAGCTTCTTCTGCATATTCTTCTGTTAATTCAATCGGGAAACCGTATGTGTCGTATAAACGGAATGCATCTGCTCCAGAAATCACAGTTGAATTCTCTTCTTTTGCTTTTGCAATTACTTCTGCTAAAATTGCTTCGCCATCATGAAGTGTTTCGTGGAAACGTTCTTCTTCATTTTTCACAACGCGTGCAATGAAATCTTTCTTTTCAAGAACTTCTGGATAGAAATCTTTCATTACTTCTCCAACTACTGGTACTAACTCATACATAAATGGACGGTTAATGTTTAATTTCTTCGCATAACGTACAGCACGGCGTAATAAACGACGTAATACATACCCGCGACCTTCGTTAGAAGGAAGAGCACCATCACCAACAGCAAACGTCACAGTACGGATATGGTCAGCGATTACTTTAAATGCCATATCTTTTTCTACATCGCCACCTCGATATTTCTCACCAGAAATCGATTCTGTTGCACCGATCATTGGCATAAATAGGTCTGTGTCAAAGTTTGTTGGCACGTCTTGAACGATAGATGTCATACGCTCTAGACCCATACCTGTATCAATGTTTTTCTTTGGAAGCGGTGTATATGTACCGTCAGGGTTATGGTTAAATTGTGAGAACACAAGGTTCCATACTTCTAAGTAACGCTCGTTTTCTCCGCCCGGGAATAATTCTGGGTCGCTTGGATCATTTCCGTAAGCTTCTCCGCGATCGTAGAAAATTTCTGTATTCGGTCCACTTGGGCCTTCCCCGATATCCCAGAAGTTTTCTTCTAAACGAATAATACGTTCTTTCGGTACTTCCATCTTCTCGTTCCAAATTTGGAACGCTTCTTCATCTTCTGGATGAATCGTTACGGATAGTAGTTCTTTATCAAAGCCAATCCATTTGTCACTCGTTAAAAATTCCCAAGCCCATGTGATTGCCTCTTCTTTAAAATAGTCACCAATTGAGAAGTTGCCTAACATTTCAAAGAAAGTATGGTGACGAGCCGTTTTCCCTACATTTTCAATATCGTTTGTACGAATTGATTTTTGTGCATTTGTAATACGTGGGTTTTGCGGAATAACACGACCGTCAAAATATTTTTTCAGTGTCGCTACACCACTGTTAATCCATAAAAGAGATGGATCCTCATGTGGAACTAATGATGCGCTTGGTTCAATTGCATGTCCTTTTTCTTGGAAAAAGTCTAAAAACATTTGACGAATTTGTGCTCCTGTTAACTGTTTCATCTATATTTCCTCCTTTAAGAAATTCCATAAAAAACAAAAAACTCTCGTCCCTATAGAAGGGACGAGAGTTAACTCGCGATACCACCCTAATTACGAACCGAGCTATACATTCTCGATTCATCACCTCATGGTGCCGTAACGTGGCAAAACGGCAGGGATTAGCTGCTCTCAGGACTAGCGTTCTGTCACCCTTCATTTAAAGCTTCTCTCAGCCTATGGAAGCCTCTCTCTAAAAATGGGCTGTAACATACTCTTTCCGTCATCAATTTATACTATATGCAAAAATTGTAGCGAATCCGTTTCCATTTGTCAATGTTTCCAAAGCGGCTTTATATGAACGACAATTGTCCGAACTACCGCTAAAATAGGGACTGATAGTAAAAGCCCCACGATTCCCCCTATCTCCCCTCCAACAAGGAGAGCAAGCATAATAACAACAGGGTGCATACGCAATGACTTTCCAACAATGTAAGGAGATAAAATATTGCTTTCAACAAATTGCAAAATCGCCAGGGCAATGCCAGCCTTAATCAACAGGTTTGTTGATACCGTCGCGGCAATCATTAACGTTGGAATCGCTCCCAGAATGGGTCCAAAGTACGGGATAATATCAGTTACACCAATAATAATGCCAAGTAACAGTGGATATTTCATACCAATAAACCAAAATGAAAGAGCAGACATTCCCCCTAATACTAAGCAAACGAATAACTGGCCGCGAATATAATTCCCAAGTGACTTATCAATTTCTTTTGCCAATAGCTGGCCATCACTCCGCCATTTACTAGGAACTAACTTCCAAAAGATATGATAAAATTCCTCATAATCTTTCAGTATGTAAAATACAATGAACGGAATTAAGAAAATAAGAAGAAGCGAATCAAGAACACCACGTGCTGTGCTCATCACTTTATTTAACAGCGCTTGAATTTTCATTTCAATACCAACAAATATTTGTTTTACTTTTTCATGAATAAACGCCGGAAAATTTTCCGTCTGTTCTGAAACCCCATCGAGCCACGAATCATACATTTTCATAAATTGCGGAAATTGCTCATTGATTCCTTGCAGTTGCGCAATCACAATTGGTGTCCCTTTATAAATTCCATAACCAAGTCCACCAAAGAAAAGAAGATAGATAAGCAAGATAGCAATTGTGCGCGGCATCCCTTTTCTATGTAACTTTTCAATTAAAGGATGCAGCAAATAGGCAATAAAACAGGCAATAAAAAATGGGGTAATCGCTACTTTAAACACAAATAAAACGGGTCCCCACAGCGGTTTAATTTTTAAAAAAACAAACAAACAAAGAAATAATAATAACAACAAACCTAATCGATAAATCCAAATAATTTTAAGATTCTTCAACAGAAAAACCTCCTCTATCCTTATTGTGAAAAGAAATAGAGCAGGTTATGTGTAAAAATTTAAAAAACCTCACCGTACTAAAATATTTTCATACAGACCATACTGTTTATGAGAAGCATACATATACTTAACATGATAAGGACAACCACTTGGACGATATAGAAAATAAAGTGAGGAGGAACAAAATGGTTTGGTTCATGCTAAGTCTTTCAGCACTTTGTATGATATTAGAATGGATTTGTATCGGATTTGGTATTTGGAAGGGATTCTTTATTCAATCTTCACGAAAAGAACGTGCCAAACAACTTTGGTACTATGGAGTATTAGGACTTGGCTGCTATGGACTTTCTCATCTTTTCTCTGAAATTGGACTCTTTTATCTCTATACAGCCACGTAAAAAACTCCCAAAAATAAGGGAGTTTTTTATTTTAACAAGGCATCCCCCACTAATGAAGGTTTCACTCTACCTTAATAATTATAAATAGGACTTAATCATTTTACGTGCTCTTTTCACATTTCGCTTTGAAAAAACATCTTGTTTACGTGCATATTGATATGCCGCAGCTCCAATACCTAATGCGATTAATGATGACCGTATATTCAAGGTAAATCCCCCTTTTGATTATCCGATTGTCCGTTCATTCTCATCAAATAAATCATCAAGAGAACTGAGCGAACCATCTTCTTCCACTTGATGCGTATGGATTTTCCCCTTTAAAACCGATAATTCAATAAAGCAGTTCCAGCAATAAAATTGGTTGACACCTATTTTTCCAATGTCTTTTCCTTTGCAATTTGGACAACTGAACATATGGCGTTCATCTCCTTACAACTCCCGTATTCTATTCGCCATTATGTCCAAACTGCATTCATTTATACATGCTAAAGAACCGCATTACACTTTCCTCGCACTAGTTCTAAAAAGCAATTTCTACTAACGATAAGAACTCAATTAGCGAGCGGCAACCATAGCTATCTATATAAATACAAATTAAAAAACCGACATAGACCCCTTCTTTTTGGGTGGGAGAGAGCATCCAACCATGCATAGAAGCGGTCAGATCCTTTTCCTGCCCCATGCCAAGTGAAAACAAAGAAGAAAACCAGTGCAGGTCACCTTTTGTTATCCATAGCCGCGGCTTATATGTCGAAAAATCAAAATGGATTTATACAGAGGTCTCCGCAAATGAAAGTTTCACTATATAATTTCACCTCGCTACATAAAATCATACGGTGAAATGTTTTCCACATCCATTTCCTCACCATCTATCGTCTCCACTTGCACTTGCCCTTGCGTTCCTTGCAAACGATCGCACAGCGTCGTTTGTCGAAGCGCATCATCTAGACGATTCACACCAGATCGAAAGGCAGGTTCTTCCCCGCAAATAATTAAAAACTTTTTGCTTCTTGTAATGCCCGTATAGATTAAATTACGGCGAAGCATACGATAATAGCTCTTTACAATCGGCATGATAACAATTGGGAATTCACTTCCCTGTGATTTATGAATGGAACAGCAATACGCGTGAGTAATTTGGTTTAAATCCGGCTTTATATACGTCACTTCAATGCCATCAAACGAAACGACCACCATATCTTGCTGCTCTACATTTTCTTTCGCATAAAACACCGAGACAATTTCTCCTATATCACCGTTAAACACCTGGCTTTCCGGTTGATTCACAAGCTGCAGTACTTTATCTCCCACGCGGTATACGACATCACCGTAGGCAATTTCTCTGCTTTTTTCTTTCTTCGGGTTAAACACTTCTTGCAATGCTTCGTTTAACACATTAATACCAGCTGGCCCCCGATACATCGGAGCCAACACTTGTACATCACGCGCACTGAAGCCCTTTACTTTTGCATTTTCACACACTTGCTTTACAACCTCAACAATTTGAGCCCCTGTGCATCCAATAAACGAGCGATCTTTTTTATTTTGCGTCATATCAGGTGGTAATGTTCCCTTTTTTATCGCATGAGCAAGCTGAATAACAGATGAACCTTCTGCTTGGCGATATATTTCTGTCAGCTTCACTGTCGGAATCACACCTGCTTCTAATAAATCCTTTAGTACTTGTCCAGGTCCAACCGATGGCAGCTGATCTTCATCACCTACGACAATGACTTGAATCGTAGATGGCAATGATTTGAACAACTGATTCGCAAGCCAAATATCAACCATAGAAAACTCATCAATAATAAGTAGTTTCCCTTGCACTGGATCATTCTCATTACGTTGAAACGAACCTTCCGGTGTCCAGCCGAGCAAACGATGAATCGTACAAGCTGGAAGCCCGGTTGACTCACTCATCCGTTTTGCTGCTCGTCCTGTCGGCGCTGTTAACAGAATAGGAAACGGATTATCATCACTATAATCTTTCGGATTTAAAGATAGTCCGTGAAGAGATGCATACATCTCAACAATCCCTTTAATAACCGTTGTCTTTCCTGTTCCTGGTCCACCTGTTAACAGCATCATCGGTTTATGAAGAGCCGTTTGAATCGCCTCTTGCTGAAGCGGGGCGTACTGTACGCTTAGTTGCTCTTCAATTTTACCTAATGTCAATAATAGCTCCGCTTCCGGAAACGAGGGCGTCTCTTCTTGATCCATCAAACGATGAATTGATGTCACAACACCTTTTTCGGAATAAAATAACGAAGCTAAATAAATCCGCTCGTCTTCCACGATCACCTTACCTTCGCCTTGCATCATTTCAATGCATTGCAGTATATCTTCTTCCGTAACCGCTGCATCTTGATTATTTAAAAGTTCAATTGTCTCTCGAACGAGCTGCCCTTTTTCCATAAATACATGACCTTCTTGCAGAGAAACATGCTCTAGTGTATAGAAACAACCTGCACGTACACGGTCACTATGATTACCGGACTTTCCAAGTGCCCTTCCGATATCATCTGCTCTTCCAAAACCAATGCCATCTACTTCTTCAATTAACTGGTACGGATTATTACGAATGACTTCTAGCGTCATCTCTTTATATGTTTGATAAATTTTAATAGACAGCTTCGTTCCGAAACCATAGCTGTTTAAAAAGCTCATCACCTTTTCAAGGCCTTGGTGCTCGATGATTGTATCGTATATTTCTTGTGCTTTTTGCTTATTTACAACGCCTTCTAACGCGGCCGGATCATCCATAATTTTTGAAATGGCATGTTCTCCAAGATGATCCACAATCTTTTCGGCTGTTCTTTTCCCAATCCCTTTAAATAAATCGCTGGCTAAGTATTGCACCATTCCTGTTTTTGTTTGGGGTAACTCTTTTTTAAACGTTTCAACTTGATATTGTTTTCCGTACTTTGGGTGATCTTTAAAGTGACCTGTTAACGTAAACACTTCATCTTCGTGCATACGAGGAAAGTGGCCGTTTATCATCACTTTTTTTTCGTCGTATGTTTCATTCGTTTCAATTATTTTCATACTGACAACGGAATAGAGGTTTTCTTCGTTATGAAAAATGGTGTGAAGAACTTGTGCTTTTATAAATTTCTGCTCTTCCTCAAACAAATCCATTGCATGTTGATTTCCCATCTTTCCTCTCCTTTCCGGTTTATCCCGCTCTAACGGGCAGTAAAACCCCCACCTCAAAATCTAGAGGAAACAAAAAAGTTAGATGGGGGATAACTGTCCATTAAAATCAAATTCATTCAAATCACAATCAGTGAGAGATGAAGAAGCTCCCACTAATCGAAGTTTCATTTATACCTCTTGCTCTAACAAACGAATCCCATTACCTGCTAAAAAGTGATCCGGTTGAATCAAGGTAGCCTTCTTAAACAGCGCTAGTGCTTTCTCATTATTTTCTTCAAACACATACGCTACACCTAAATTGTAGTACGCATCTGCATGTTCTTCGTCCATCTGTAATACCTTTTCAAAGTAAGGTTTTGCTTCTTGAATATGCTCTAGTCTTGCAAAACATAATCCACATTGGAATAAGGCTTCAACATCCGTCTCATCTAGTTCAACCGCTCTTTGTAAAAACGGCAGAGCAAGGCGATCGTTTCCAAGCTCTACGTAGGTAATCCCTAGCATAAATGTAACGTCCGCCGTATGCAGCCCAACTTGCATTGCTTGTTCAAATACTTCTTTTGCTTCTGCAAATTTTTCTTGCTGATAATATACATTTCCTAATCCATAATAGGCAGCAGCGGACTTTTCATCTAATTCAATCGCACGTTTATAAAATACAATTGCACGCTCACTGTCTCCAAGTACATCTAATAAATTTGCAAAGTTTACATATCCAAGTGCATCTTTTGGATTTTCCTCAATTGCTTCTGTAAAATTTTTAGCTGCTTCTTCCCAATTTCCTTCTTGCATATATTGAATGCCTATTTCAAGCTTATTTGACATATTCTTCACCTCTATACGAATTATAACAAAGAATCTATTTTCACAGCGAACAAAAATTCGCGTTTACTAAAAAGAAACCTCTGACCGGTACGAGGCAGAGGTTTTTTCTTTCTTATCGTGTATGTTCAAAAAGAAGGATAAAGAGAGCCGAGCAGTTCGAGGTACGGAAGCCAGGAGGATACGGAGTGTAGCTCGAATTACATGAGTACCGGACTGGCAACGTAACGAAGAAATAGGGCGGCTATCTTTACCGGACTTTTTGAACTTCCTCTTATCCTAAATAATCAAGTTTCTTACCATTACTGTATACTTCATCAATCGTTGCACCGCCTAAGCATTCATCTCCATCATAGAAGACAACTGCTTGTCCTGGTGTAATGGCACGAATTGATTCATCGCAAAGAATACGAATTGTATTCTCGTCAACAATTTGAACTGTTACATCATTATCCGCTTGACGATAGCGGAATTTCGCTGTGCACTTAAATTCTTTTTCTTTTGGCTCATTGCTTACCCAGCTTACATTCGTAGCAAATACTTCGTCACCATATAACAGCTCATTATGGAACCCTTGGTCTACATATAAAATGTTTTCTTTCAAGTTTTTTCCAATAGCGAACCATGGATCACCATTGCCACCAATGCCAAGACCATGACGTTGGCCAATTGTATAGTACATTAAACCGTCATGTTTTCCTTTTACTTCACCAGATAATGTTTGCATCACGCCTGGTTGTGCTGGTAAGTAATTACTTAAAAAGTCTTTAAAGTTTCGCTCACCAATAAAGCAAATACCTGTGCTATCTTTTTTCGTCGCTGTTGCTAAACCAGCTTCTTTCGCCATTTCACGAATTTGCGGCTTCTTTAACTCACCAAGCGGGAACATTGTTTTTGATAATTGCTCTTGACTCAGCTGATTTAAGAAATAAGTTTGGTCTTTATTATCATCAACGCCGCGTAGCATTTTATATTCGCCATCCATATAAGCGACACGTGCATAATGTCCTGTTGCTACATAGTCTGCACCAAGCGCAATCGCATGCTCTAAAAATGCTTTAAATTTAATTTCTTTATTACACATTACATCTGGATTAGGAGTACGCCCAGCTCTGTACTCATCTAAAAAGTACGTAAATACTTTATCCCAATATTGCTTCTCAAAGTTTACTGCATAATAAGGAATGCCGATTTGATTACATACTTGAATGACATCATTATAGTCTTCCGTCGCAGTACATACACCATTCTCGTCTGTGTCATCCCAGTTTTTCATAAAAATTCCGATTACATCATAGCCTTGCTCTTTTAACAGTAGCGCTGCTACAGATGAATCGACGCCACCGGACATCCCGATGACAACGCGTGTTTCGTGAGGTAGTTTGTTCATCATGTCACCTCCCATGCTAGTTTTGTGTTAATCGCTTCACGATTTTCACTATTTCGTACGCTGCTTTTTGGACTTGCTCTTTCGTATTACCAAAGCCAAAGCTAAAACGTACGGATGAACGTATTTGATCGGACTGCTTTCCAAACATCGCTACCAGTACGTGTGATGGATCAACAGAACCAGCTGTACAAGCAGAACCACTTGACGCTGCAATTCCTGCTAAATCTAAGTTCACAAGAAACGGTTCTATATCCATTCCTGAAAAACTAACGTTAAACACATGTGGTAAGTGATGTTCTAAGCTTCCGTTTACCTCAAAAGTAATGTCTTCTTGTTTAAAGACAGATACCATTATATCTTTAAATTCTTCATATTGGGCACTTTTTTGCTCACGCGTTTGTTCCGCTAATAAAATCGCCTGTTGCAACCCAACAATACTTGGTACATTCTCCGTGCCAGCCCGGCGTTTTCTCTCTTGCTCTCCGCCTGTCAATAGCGGCCCAAATTTCACTTGCCCTCCAGCGTATAAAAAACCAACACCTTTTGGACCATTAATTTTATGTGCAGAGATTGATAATAAGTCGATGCCAAGCTCTTTCACATCAATTGTTGTTAAACCATATGCTTGTACCGCATCTGTATGAAAATAGGCATCGTGTTCTTTCAATAGAGCCCCGATTTCCGCAATTGGTTGAACAGTACCAACTTCATTGTTCCCAAACATAACCGAAACAAGAATCGTTTCGGCTTTTAATGCTTCTTTTACATCTTGGATACGAACACGACCTGTTGCATCAACCGGCAAATAGGTTACTTCAAAACCTTCTTGCTCTAACACATTACATGTATGCAAAATCGCATGATGCTCAATCGCTGTCGTAATAATATGATTTCCTTTGCTACGGTTTGCACGAGCTACACCTAATAGTGCTAAATTGTCAGCTTCTGTACCACCGCTTGTAAAAATAATTTCATTGGGATTTGCATGAATGCTACGTGCACATGTACGTCTTGCTTCATCAACCGCATGACGAGTTTGACGTCCATAAAAATGAATACTAGACGGATTACCAAATGTTTCTGTCATAAATGGAATCATCTTTTCGACTACTTCTGGGTGAGTCGGAGATGTCGCAGCATGATCTAAGTAAATGCGTTCCATCATATCTCCTTCTTTCCAAATCGTTTCACAAGGAATTAAATGTAAAACATATAACCCCCATGGTTTTCTTCCTCATAACGCACTAAGTCTTCTAATGTCGTACTATCTAATACTTCTTGCACCGCATCACGAACGCGCATCCAAAGCTGACGCTGTGCTGGTTCTTCTTCATCTAGCACTTCAACAACGCTAATTGGGCCTTCTAATACCCGAATGACATCTCCAGCTGTAATGTTTACTGGTTGATCAGATAATACGTAGCCACCGTATGCACCGCGTGTACTTTTCACAAGACGAGCGTTACGCAAGGGAGAAATTAATTGCTCTAAGTAATGCTCAGATAAATCATGTGCCTGAGCAATTGATTTTAATGAAATTGGGCCTTCGCCAAATTTTTTTGCAAGATCAATCATAATTGTTAAACCGTAACGGCCTTTTGTTGAAATTTTCATCTATTCCGCACCTCTTTTCAAAATTTCACTTCTATTGGTCAGTTATTCTTTTATTCGTAAGAAAAACACGATTTAAAAATCAAAATCCTATGAAATTATAGCATAATATAGTATTATAAGAAATTTCAACTTGTGTATTCAAAATGATAACATAAAGTGAAACTTTAATCAGCAGGAAGCTTCATCCCCCGCTGATTATTAGCCCTCACCAATCGGGCTTTTATGAGCAGTTTATCCCCCACCTAACGTCTTTTCTTTTATTGAATTTTGAGGTGGGGATATTACTGCCCGTTAATACGGGAAAAAAACACATTGAAAAACTCGGGAATTATTACAATAAATAGAAAAATGAAAAAAATCATCTTGTAATCACTTTCATACAGCTGTGCTGAATTTCATTTCCCCCCTAAAAAAATGATAACATAGAAACAGACTATAAACTAAGGGAGACGGTCATAATGAAACAACCACTTGCACATCGGATGCGGCCGACAAATATTACAGAAGTGATCGGACAAACGCATTTAGTTGGAGAAGGGAAAATTTTATGGCGAATGGTACAAGCGAACCATTTCCAATCTATGATTTTATACGGCCCTCCGGGTACAGGAAAAACATCGATTGCTAGTGCAATTGCTGGCAGTACCGGAACACCGTTTCGTCTATTAAATGCTGTTACTCATAATAAAAAGGATATGGAAGTAGTCGTGCAAGAAGCAAAAATGCATCGTCATCTCGTCTTAATATTAGATGAAGTCCATCGCCTAGATAAAGCAAAACAAGATTTTCTATTACCACATTTAGAAAGCGGCCTTCTCACATTAATCGGAGCCACAACAAGTAATCCGTTTCATGCGATTAACTCTGCCATTCGAAGCCGATGTCAAATCTTTGAACTGCATGCGTTAACAGGGAATGATATTTTAATTGGTTTACAACGAGCACTAGACAACAAAGAAAAAGGGCTCGGTGAGTATGATGTAACTGTTACAGCCAATGCATTGCAGCACTTTGCAAATGCTTCAGGAGGAGATATGCGTTCTGCTTATAATGCACTTGAGCTCGCTGTCTTATCTAGCTTTACAACAGATGACCAGGCAGCCAACATCACGCTAGAAATTGCGGAAGAATGCTTACAGAAGAAAAGCTTCGTTCATGATAAAGGGGGCGATGCTCATTATGACGTCATATCTGCTTTCCAAAAATCAGTGCGCGGAAGTGATGTCAACGCCGCACTTCATTATTTAGCAAGACTCATTGAAGCTGGTGATTTACAGAGCATTGGCAGACGCCTTCTTATTATGGCATATGAAGATATTGGACTCGCGAATCCACAAGCAGGACAACGAACACTAGCTGCCATTGAATCAGCGGAACGCGTCGGCTTCCCGGAAGCTCGTATTCCACTTGCAAATGCTGTCATTGAACTTTGTTTGTCACCAAAATCAAATTCAGCTTATAAAGCTCTCGATGCAGCACTGCACGACTTACGAAATGGACAAACTGGTGATGTTCCGAGTCATTTAAAAGATAACCACTATAAAGGTGCAGAAACACTCGGTAGAGGAATTGGATACTTATATCCACATGATTATCCAAACGGCTGGGTAGAGCAGCAATACTTACCTGATAAAATTAAAAACAGACAATACTATAAACCAAAAAAAACAGGGAAGTTCGAACAAGCACTCTCCTCTGTCTATGAAAAATTGCAAAGTTCGCATAAAAGTAATTCAAAAGGGTAATATAAGCGAAAACGACATGATATATGGAGGTTTCGCTTATGAAAACACGCCAAGATGCATGGACGGGAGAAGAAGATCTCCTTTTAGCAGAAACCGTTTTACGTCACATTCGCAAAGGCAGTACACAGTTAAAAGCATTCGATGAAGTTGGCGATGAATTAAATCGCACTTCTGCCGCCTGCGGTTTCCGCTGGAATGCAGAAGTTAGGCAAAATTACGAAGAAGCTGTACAAATTGCAAAAAAACAAAGAAAAGAGTTCAAACGTTCTCTTGCAAATGAAGAGACACAACAGCTATTAAAACCAGAGCCGAAGAAACACGTCGTAATTGATGCTGAGTTTTCAGAAGGACTTATAACGAAGCAACCTTCACTTACAATGCAAGATGTTGTCTCATTTCTGCAAAACCTGGAACAAAGCAGTCCCCATCTAGCAAAGTTACAAACTGAAAATGAAACATTGCACCTACAACTCACAACATTACAAAAGACAAATACGGAATTGGAAACAAAACTTGCAGCACTTACGAAACAACAACAAGCTGTGCAAGAAGATTATGAAATACTCGTTAGAATTATGGATCGCGCTCGGAAACTTGTTCTGCTAGATGGCCACGAGGAACAGATTGCACCTATTTTTAAGATGGATCAGAACGGAAATTTAGATATTATCTCACAATAAATAAGACTACTTCCTCTTCAGGTAATGAAATAAAACACCTGGTTCAGTACATAGACATAACATGTAAAAGGTAATTCAACTATTATAAAAAAGTGAGATGAATCATTGTGATAAATCATTACTTTAACAACGAAAGGCAAGTTGGTTCAGCCATCACACTAGCTGGGGCACAAGAGACACTTCATGCAGTTTATCATGCAGTGCAATCTATGCCGTACTATCACCATCCCATCGTACAATACTATCATCATCCTATGCATTTCATACATCAAGATATATATCCAGCTGATTTCTCAACAATTCCATTTGGCTCAATCTACTATTTATGAGGGAAGCCTACCGCTTTCCTTTCATAAGCCTTTATTATGTATTATTGTCACTGAACCGAATCATTCCTAAAAAAACAGAGGGATAACGACTTACAAAAAACGTCATTATCCCTGATTTCTCTAACACCCAATAATCTTCATATTGATTACATGCGGAAAGCAATAATAGACAAGCAAACAATATGAAACGTACAACAGATCGTGTAAACTTCATTCCACCACCTCTTTCGCAAAAAAATTGTTGATATTTATATAAATATCAACAATTTTTAGATTAATAGTAAATAGCTTTCAACAACTCGGTTATACAATCACAAAAAAGCGTATGTCCCCCTAATGGAACATACGCTTTTTTATCTTTCACTCTTGTCCAACACGTTTTACTTCTACGTGTTTCAAACGTTCACGCACAACGTAACTTGCCATAATTAAACCAGCCACAGATGGAACGAACGCATTTGAGGAAGGTGGTAATTTCGCTTTACGAATTTTTGCATTTTCGTCTGGAACAATTTCTTTACGAACTTCTTCACGAATAACGATTGGGTTTTCATCTGAGAAAACAACCTTTACACCTTTTTTAATGCCTTCTTTACGAAGCTTCGTACGAATAACTTTCGCAATTGGATCTGTATGTGTTTTCGAGATATCCGCAATGCGGAAACGAGTTGGGTCCATTTTATTTGCTGCACCCATACTTGAAATCATTTTAATTTTTCTACGTAAACATTGTTTAATTAAATGAATTTTGAATGTAATTGTATCAGATGCGTCAACTACGAAGTCTAAACCGTATTTAAAGAAATCTTCATATGTTTCATCTGTATAAAACATTTCTAATGTGATGACTTCACAGTCTGGGTTAATATCGGCAATACGCTCTTTCATTAATTCTACTTTTGAACGGCCAACAGTAGAAATTAATGCATGGATTTGGCGATTGACGTTTGTAATATCAACAACGTCTTTATCAACTAACACAAGGCGTCCTACACCAGAACGTGCTAAAGCTTCTGCTGCAAATGAGCCTACGCCGCCAATTCCTAGAATACCAACTGTACTATTTTTTAATATTTCAAGCCCTTCTTTTCCGAAGGCTAATTCATTACGTGAAAATTGATGTAACATTCAGCTCTACACTCCTATTACAAAAATGGTCTACCATGTATTCTAGCGTTTTTCCGACTATTTGTATAGAAAAAGTTATAGAATTCCTAAAAATACATATTCCAAAAACATAACAAAGGAATCCGAATCGTTCAATGACTAGATGAAGTAAACTTAAAAATTTGTTTTAAAATCAAAACCCTTAAGTTATACTGAAATAATATCTAAATATATTAAGGAGATAACATTATGGATTTGAAAGAAAAAAACGAAATTATTGAGAGTCTTCCACAAAAAGGTTTTTTTGGACATCCTAAAGGTTTATTTACTTTATTCTTTACGGAATTTTGGGAAAGATTTTCTTATTATGGAATGAGGGCCATATTACTTTACTATATGTATTATTCCATTGCAAAAGGCGGATTAGGGATTGATCAAGCTACTGCCACCTCGATTATGGCGATTTATGGATCCCTATTATATATGTCCAGTATTATTGGTGGTTGGGTCTCTGATCGTCTACTTGGTTCAAGTAAAACTGTTTTTTGGGGCGGCATTTTAATTATGGTTGGTCACCTTATTCTATCACTGCCAGGTAGTATTACTACTTTATTTATTTCGATGATATTTTTAATACTTGGAACAGGATTATTAAAACCAAACATCTCTAGTATTGTTGGAAATTTATATAGTGAATCAGACACACGTCGAGACTCCGGGTTTAGCATTTTCTATATGGGCATTAATCTAGGTGCTCTTGTAGCTCCTCTTGTTGTTGGTACATTAGGTCAACAATATAATTTCCATCTTGGTTTTGGAATTGCGGCAGTTGGTATGATGGTAGGCTTATCAATATTCGTGTTTACGAAAAAGAAGACTCTTGGTTTAGCTGGTACACAAATCCCAAACCCTTTAACAAGTATTGAACGAAAGAAAACACTTAAACAATTTAGCATAAGTATACTTGTTATAATATTCTTATGTGCTGTTACAATACCCACTGGGTTATTAACTATTAATCGTTTTACTTTTTTAATAAGTATTTTAGGAATTATTATTCCTATTTGCTACTTCATTTATATGTATCGTAGTCCAAAAACTACAAAAATTGAACGCTCTCGCCTTCTTGCTTATATACCGTTATTTATTGCAGCTACAATGTTTTGGGCTATACAAGAGCAGGGTGCAATTATTTTAGCTACTTATGCCGATCAGCGGACCCAGTTACAATTTGCTGGATTCAAAATACAATCTGCCTGGTTTCAATCATTGAGTCCTATATTTATAGTAATACTGGCACCATTATTTGCATGGGTTTGGGTAAAACTTAATACACGCCAACCTTCTACTACAAATAAATTTGCTATCGGATTACTTTTTGCTGGATTATCATTCTTGATTATGATTATTCCTGCTTATATTAACGGTACAGATTCTCTAGTAAGTCCTATCTGGTTAGTTCTTAGCTTTTTGTTAATAGTAATTGGAGAAGTTTGTTTATCACCTGCAGGATTATCAATAACAACAAAATTAGCTCCAGCTGCGTTTTCAGCACAAACAATAAGTTTATGGTTTTTATCTACTGCATCCGCACAAGCTATAAATGCACAGGTTGTAAAATTATACAATCCTGCAACAGAAATCATTTACTTTGGAGTTATTGGAGCTATATCTATCGTATTAAGTATAACATTATTTATGCTATCAACAAAAATTCAAAGCTTCATGAAAGGGCTCCACTAATATTCATTTGATCAAAACGAAAAGCTGGTATTGCACCAGCTTTTTCATTTTTACCTTTGTAAACTTACAATATACAATGAAATTTAAGAACACTACCCTAAAAAAAATCCTAGATGGCTTTAGTATAACCATCTAGGATTCGTTCTTACTTCTCTTCTTTTACGTTTAATTGTAAATATAGCTCTTCAAGCTGCGCTTCTGCAACTGGGCTTGGAGCATCTGTTAATAAGCAGCTTGCGCTTGCTGTTTTCGGGAATGCAATTGTATCGCGAAGGTTTGTACGACCTGCAAGTAACATAACGAGACGATCTAAACCTAATGCAATTCCGCCATGTGGTGGTGTACCATATTCAAATGCTTCTAATAAGAAACCGAACTGCTCCTGTGCTTCTTCTTGTGAGAAACCAAGTGCTTTGAACATTTTTTCTTGTACATCACGCTCGTAAATACGAAGTGATCCACCACCAAGCTCATAACCATTTAGTACAAGGTCATATGCTTGTGCACGTGCTTTTTCTGGTGCTGTTTCTAACAGCTCGACATCTTCACGGAATGGCATTGTGAATGGGTGATGCGCTGCGAAGTAACGATCAGCATCTTCATCGTACTCAAGAAGTGGCCAATCTGTTACCCATAGGAAGTTAAACTTACTTTCATCAATTAGCTCAAGTTCTTTACCTAGGCGTAAACGAAGTGCGCCTAAGCTATCTGCAACAACGCTTTTCTTATCAGCAACGAATAATAATAAATCACCAGCAGTTGCTTCTAATGTGCTCATTAGTACGCTTGCATCTTCTTCACCGAAGAATTTCGCAATCGGTCCCTTTAAGCCATCTTCTTCAACTTTTAACCAAGCTAAACCTTTTGCTCCATATACTTTTACAAATTCAGTTAATGCATCGATATCTTTACGAGAATATTTGCTCGCTGCACCTTTTGCATTGATTGCTTTTACTTGTCCACCAGTTTCTACAGCGCTTGTAAACACTTTAAAGCCACAACCTGCTGCAAATTCAGATAGGTCAGTAAGTTCCATTGCAAAACGCGTATCTGGCTTATCAGAACCATATCGAGCCATTGCATCACTATATTTCATACGTGGGAATGGTGCTTTAACCTCCACACCCTTCGCTTCTTTCATTACTTTCGTCATCATGCGTTCCATCATCTCTAAGATCTCATCTTGTGTTAAGAATGATGCCTCGATGTCGATTTGTGTGAATTCTGGTTGACGATCCGCACGTAAATCTTCATCACGGAAACAACGTGCTACTTGATAATAACGTTCAAATCCGCCGACCATAAGAAGCTGTTTAAATAGCTGCGGAGATTGCGGAAGCGCATAAAATTCGCCTTCATGTACACGACTTGGTACTAAATAGTCGCGTGCTCCTTCTGGCGTGCTTTTCGTTAAGATTGGCGTCTCTACTTCTAAGAACTCTTCTGTATCCAAGAAATTACGAATTGTTTTTGTTACATCGTGACGCATTTTAAATGTGTTGTACATCACAGGACGGCGCAAATCTAAGTAACGATATTTCAAACGAACATCTTCTGATGCATCTGTATCATCTGCAATGATAATCGGCGTTGTTTTCGCTGCATTTAATACATTTACTTTCGTTGCTTGTACTTCAATGCGTCCAGTTGCCATATTTTCATTAATTGCACCTTGGCCACGCTCAACAACTGTTCCTTCTACGTGCAACACATATTCGCTACGAATTGTTTCTGCTACTTCTAGTGCTTCTTTTGATGTTTCTGGGTTAAATACAACTTGCACAATACCTGTACGGTCACGTAAATCGATGAAAATTAATCCACCTAAGTCACGACGCTTTTGTACCCAACCTTTTAATTGAACAGTTTGTCCAACTGCTTCTACTGTTACTTTTCCGCATGCATGCGTTCTTTCAGCCATTGTTCGTTCCTCCTATATTAATTTCTCTGCTACGTATGAAGCGAATACATCTAATGCGACTTCTTCTTGCTCACCTGTTGCCATATTCTTTAAGTTAATGATGCCTTTATCAAGCTCATCTTCCCCTAATACAGCTACAAATTTCGCATTTAAACGATCTGCTGATTTAAATTGTGCTTTCATTTTGCGATCTAAATAATCTTTTTCAACTGATAATCCAGCTTTACGAAGATCGAATGCAACTTTCGCAGCGTGATCCTTTGCTTTTTCTCCAAGCGCTACAACATAACAATCAATGTTATGTTCAATTGGTAATTCAATGTTTTCAGCTTTCAACGCCATAATTAAACGTTCAATACTCATTGCAAAACCGATACCTGGCATTTCTGGTCCACCGATTTCTTGTACAAGTCCGTTGTATCGACCGCCACCACTTAATGTCGTAATCGCACCGAATCCTTCTGCTTCACTCATAATTTCAAACACAGTGTGCTGATAGTAATCTAAACCACGTACTAGATTTGGATCTTTTTCAAATGGAACATCCATCATTGTTAATAGCTCTTGTACTTTTTCATAGTATGCTGTTGATTCTTCATTTAAATATTCTGTAATAGACGGCGCTGTGCTCATTAATTCATGATTGCGATCCTTCTTACAATCTAAAATGCGAAGTGGGTTCTTCTCTAAACGAGACTGGCAATCAGAACAGAACTCACCGATGCGAGGTTCAAAGTGAGCGATTAATGCCTCACGGTGTGCTTGACGACTCGCAGAATCACCTAAGCTGTTTAGTACAACTTTAATATTTTTTAAGCCCATGCCGCGGTAAAATTCTACAGCAAGCGCAATAACTTCCGCATCGATTGCTGGATCATTACTACCGATTGCTTCGATACCAAATTGTACGAATTGACGATAGCGACCCGCTTGTGGTCTTTCATAACGGAACATTTGACCGATATAATATAATTTCGTTGGCTGTGTTGCATCACCATACATTTTATTTTCAACGTAAGAACGCACAACAGGTGCTGTTCCTTCTGGACGCAGTGTTAAGCTACGCTCTCCACGATCTTGGAATGAGTACATTTCTTTTTGTACGATATCTGTTGTATCACCAACACCACGTAAAAATAGTTCTGTGTGTTCGAAAATTGGTGTGCGAATTTCTTTATAATTGTAACGACGACAAATTTCGCGTGCTTGCCCTTCAATATACTGCCATAACTCAACCGTTCCTGGAAGAATATCTTGCGTTCCGCGTGGGATTTGAATAGACATATTCAGTTCCTCCTCAAATAGTTATAATTTTATTGCAAATAAAAAACTCCCGTCTCTACTGAATACACAGTAGGGACGAGAGTATTATACCCGTGGTGCCACCCTAATTGAAGCACGTATGCTTCCACTTTTTTAATAACGCTTAAATTGCGTTCACCCTCTACTAAGCTTATTGCTGTTCAAAGTGAAACCTACAGAGTGTCATTCGATCAGTCATCATATAGAAATGTTTTCAGCCCCGGACATTTCTTCTCTTTTCATGTGTCTCTCATCTACTCTTCTCTATCATCGGTTCTATTCATATGTAAATATAGAATTACTATACGTTTGTTCAGGGCGATTGTCAAGTCTCTTAGGACCGTTCAATCTGCCTCTTTAACCGCTTTACATCTTGTAATGAAATACCAAATTCAGAAGCAAGCTCAAGTGATGTATTATTCTGCTCTTTTGCAATAAACTCATGGAAATTTACATTAAATAATTGATTTGCTCCGTCCGTAACAGAGTGCCCCTTTTCATTCATACGCATACGTATATCCCTCACATTCAATAATGGACTTCTTATTGACAGTGTTCCATATTGATGAACAGGTTATACAAAAATCAAAAAGGAAAAGAGCTAATAAATAAAATCCTATTCAAGCAGAATTTTGTATTAGCTCCTTCAATCACCATTATTTACTTTCCAAAACTAAGGTCACCGGACCATCATTAATTAAAGAAACATCCATCATTGCTCCGAATTGCCCTGTTTCCACATGCAATCCTTGCTTACGAAGTTCTCCATTAAAGAAATCATATAACGTCTCTGCATAGTCAGGTTTAGCAGCATCCATAAAGTTAGGACGTCTTCCTTTACGACAATCTCCATACAATGTAAATTGTGAAACGGAAAGAACTTGTCCATTCATATCTAGCACAGAATGATTCATTTTCCCGCTTTCATCTTCAAAAATACGTAAGTTTGCAACCTTCTCAGCGATGTACGTTGCATCCTTCTCTGTATCCTCATGTGTAATGCCTACTAATAATGTTAAACCGAACGGAATTTGTCCTACAATCTCACCATCTACTGTAACAGACGCTTCCTTTGATCGTTGCAAGACAACTTTCATATCGTATACACTCCTTATTAATGCATCATGCGGCGTACCGCATAGATTTCCGGAACTCGTTTAATACGTTCTACAACTTTTTTCAAATGATGTAGATTGCGAATAGAAATGGACATATTAATTGTCGCCATTTTATTGCGATCACTTCTACCTGAAACAGCCGAAATATATGTTTTCGTTTCAGTTACAGCTTGCAAGACCTCATTTAATAAGCCACGACGGTCATATCCAGAAATTTCAATATCAACATTATATTCAATTTCTTTTTCTGAATTACCTTCCCACTCTACTTCTAATAGACGCTCTTGCGCTTCTTCCGTATGCACATTGACACAATCGCTACGGTGAATCGATACACCTCGACCTTTCGTAATATATCCGATAATATCATCACCTGGAACCGGGTTACAGCATTTAGATAAACGGATTAACAAATTGTCCGCTCCACTCACTTTCACACCTGAATCCCACTTCCGAATTTTCATCGGCTTACGAACTTCTTTTACTTCAACAATGTCTTGTTCTTCTTCACGCTGTTTGCGGAACTTGTCCGTTAACCTTGTTACGATTTGAGCGGCAGTAATTCCGTTGTATCCAACTGCAGCAAACATATCTTCTTCATTGGCGAAATTATACTTTTCAGCCACTCGTTTTAAATTATCAGGTGCCAGTATTTCTTTCATCTCATACTCTAAGCTTCGTACCTCTTTTTCAACAAGCTCGCGACCTTTTTCAATATTCTCGTCTCGGCGTTGCTTTTTGAAAAATTGACGGATTTTATTTTTTGCATGAGATGTTTGAGCAAGTTTTACCCAATCCTGGCTTGGCCCATATGAATGTTTAGACGTTAAAATTTCAATGATGTCACCTGTTTTTAATTTATAATCCAGCGTCACCATTTTGCTATTTACTTTTGCACCAATTGTCTTGTTCCCAATTTCAGAATGGACACGGTAAGCAAAATCAATTGGAACTGAACCGAGCGGCAATTCCATTACGTCCCCTTTTGGTGTGAAAACAAACACCATATCAGAGAATAAATCAATTTTTAGTGATTCCATAAACTCTTCGGCATTAGAAGCCTCATTTTGCCATTCTAATATTTGACGGAACCACGTTAATTTTTTCTCAAGTGTCCCCGTTGCTTCGGCAACTTTTCCTTCTTTATACGCCCAGTGTGCAGCAATCCCATACTCCGCAATTTCATGCATTTCTTTCGTTCGAATCTGCACTTCAAGCGGATCACCTTTTGGTCCGATCACAGTTGTATGCAAAGATTGATACAGATTCGCTTTCGGCATTGCAATATAATCTTTGAAACGACCTGGCATTGGCTTCCAACACGTATGGATAATACCTAACACCGCATAACAATCTTTAATACTATTTACTACAACACGAACAGCTAACAAATCATAAATTTCATTGAATTGTTTATTTTGGAGTGCCATTTTACGATAAATGCTATAAATGTGTTTTGGTCGTCCTGAAATATCTGGTTGAATCGCCACTTCTTTTAACTTATCGCGAATTCCTGTCATCACTTCTTCTAAATATTCTTCACGCTCTGCACGCTTACGCTTCATCAAATTGACAATGCGATAATATTGCTGCGGATTCAAATAGCGAAGTGCTGTATCCTCTAGCTCCCATTTAATTGTATTAATTCCGAGTCTATGAGCTAAAGGAGCAAAAATTTCTAAAGTTTCATTTGCAATACGACGCTGTTTTTCTTGCGGCAAATGCTTAAGCGTACGCATGTTATGAAGACGATCAGCTAATTTAATTAAAATAACCCGAATATCTTGAGCCATTGCGATAAACATTTTGCGATGGTTCTCTGCTTGCTGCTGTTCATGAGATTTATATTTAATTTTCCCAAGCTTTGTAACCCCATCAACAAGCATTGCAATTTCTTTGCTAAATTCCCGTTCAATATCTTCTAATGTAATCTCGGTATCTTCTACTACATCATGCAAAAAACCTGCTGATACTGTAGATGGATCCATGTGTAAATCAACTAAAATACCTGCAACTTGAATCGGATGAATAATGTATGGTTCGCCCGATTTTCTATATTGCTCACTATGCGCCTCACGTGCATATTCATAGGCACGTGCTACTAGTTCAATATCATCGTCCGCTAAATAATGTCCCGCTTTCTCGAGTACCTGTTCAGCTGTTAGTACTTGCTCATTTGCCATCGAATCACCTTTTATTGAAAATTAGTCCTCTTTTTTTTACTCATTAGAATAATTTTTATTCTATCATTATAACCTAATGATTGTGAATTGTGAAAAGGAAAAGATTTTACAGATATTTCACTATACCTTTTTGTACAATGATACAAAAGTACCCGCTCCTCTCAATGAGATTCACGGGTACTTTTTCTATCGCCCTAGTTTTACCTATATAATAATTAGTATTTTTCTAATACTAATACATCGTAACCGTCTAACATTTTACGACCATCTAAGTAAGTAAGTTCTACTAAGAATGCAATTCCTGCCACAACGCCGCCAAGCTCTTCCACTAACTTAATTGTCGCTTCAATTGTTCCACCTGTCGCTAATAAGTCATCTGTAATTAATACACGTTGACCCGGCTTAATCGCATCTTTATGGATTGTTAAAACATCTTTTCCGTATTCTTTACCGTAGTCTACAGTAATGACTTCACGCGGCAATTTCCCTAATTTACGAACTGGTGCAAAGCCTACTTCTAATGCGTAAGAAACTGGACAACCAATAATAAAACCACGTGCTTCTGGTCCTACTACAACGTCGATGTCTTTGTCTTTCGCATAAGCAACGATTGCATCTGTTGCTGCTTTGTATGCTTTCCCATCATTCATTAAAGGTGTGATGTCTTTAAACACAATACCTTTTTTCGGATAATCCGGTACAATTGCAATATGTTGCTTAAAATCCATATTTTATGAATCCTCCTCAAATATAAAAGGTCTGTAAATACAAATCCTTTGCCTTAACTATTATATTTCTTTATGATTACGAATCGTTTCAAACCATGTATATAATTGTTGATACGTGCTATAAACCAATTCTTTTTCTAATTGCAGTTGGTTCATTTTCTCACGATATGTGTTCGATTCAATTAAATCACGCTTTTTCATTTCTTCTGCTATAAAAATAACACCGTCTTTTATTGTAACAAATTCTAACTCAAAAAACACCTGTGTCATGAAATTTACTGTATCTTTTGACCAACCTTTATGACGACATAGTTGTTCACCATGTTGTCGCAGGGAAAATGGTGCTTTTTGGTGTAAAAAGGAATAATACCATTTAAAGTGTTCCCTTGTTGGAATTGTACTAAATAAATGATTATTCTCTTGATAAAATAGTGTATAAATACGCGCTGGGAACCCAGCCATAAATAGCTTACTAAGTTCTTCAGTTGTAGGTGGTAAATCTAGCAATACAACATATCGATCTTCTAGCTCCGTCACTTCAGAAGCATGCTGAAGTTGTTCCTTATACATTTCTAAAGAAAACTTGTTCAATACTTCTTCAGAAAAATATATCATTGTTACTCTTTCAAGTGAAAGTTCCGCTATATTCGCTTCTACATTACGCATGCTACGCCAATCAAATAATTGCCAAGCATCTACAGCAATATCCTGAACCATAAGCTGCGGCTTTCGGAAATTATTCCATTCATTAATCGACGCTTCTCCCACAACAGATACACGGGCAACTGGAGAAATTTCTTTCGCATAAGCACCAAACCCAAAGCCAATTGTATCTAGCGTTGCTTGTCCATCACGAAGCGCCATTTTCAAATGGGAGCCATCAGAACCAATAGCACGAATACTTTCAAGTTCCGCATCCTGCACTGCAATACGAGGCTTCGGATTCCCAACGCCAAACGGTGCGAGTTTTTGCATTTCTTCAATTGCAGAAAGTGTTACATCCTCTACTTTACAAATTGCATCAACAGTTGTAATCGGAATGAAATCTTCTGCCGTTAAAATAGCCTCTGCTTGTTCATTCAAACGGCGACGTAGTTCCTCTACATCATGCATATGAAGCGTCATCCCTGCCGCCATCGGATGTCCACCAAAATGAGGCAATAACTCTCTACAGTCCGATAAGTTAGCAAACAAATCAAAGCCAGCAATACTTCGAGCAGATCCTTTTGCTGTTTGTTTCTCTGGATCGATATTCAAAATAATTGTTGGACGATAAAAACGCTCTACCAATTTAGAAGCAACAATTCCAATTACACCTGGATTCCATCCTTCTTTTGCCAACACTAATACTTTATTCTTTTCTGGCGGATAGTTGTTTTCTACTTCAGCAATTGCTTCTTCCGTAATTTGCTTCACAATATCTTTTCGAAGCTTATTTAGTTCGTCAATCTCAGCGGCTAATTCTTTCGCTTCTTCTGGATCTTCGGATAGAAGGAGGTGAACTGCTGGAGCTGCATCTTCTAAGCGACCGACCGCATTAATACGCGGCGCCAGTGAGAATCCAATACTTTCTTCAGTAATCTCATTTTGCGAAACATTTCCTACTTTAAATAACGCTTGTAAGCCAACTCGTTTTGTTGCTCTCATTTGTTTCAACCCACGCTGCACGAGCAATCGATTTTCGCCGTGAAGCGATACTAAATCCGCTACTGTACCAATGACAGCAATTTCTAATAAATGTTCTGGTACACGGCCCAGTAATGCATGCGCTACTTTGAATGCAACACCAACACCTGCTAAATAATGAAACGGATACACACCACCCTCTAGCTTCGGATGGATAATCGCCAATGCTTCAGGAAGCTCTGGCGGTGGCTCGTGATGATCCGTAATAATTAGATCAACGCCAAGGTCTTTCGCTACCTGTGCTTCATGAACAGCTGCAATTCCTGTATCGACAGTAATGATCAGCGAGAATCCAGCACCATGTGCCCAGCGAAATGCCGCTTCATTCGGTCCATACCCTTCTGTAAATCGGTTTGGAATATAAAACTCAACATCTGCTCCCAGTTCTTGAAGAGCGAGAAACAAGACGGTCGTACTACTCACACCGTCCGCATCATAATCACCAAAAATTAAAATTTGTTCACCGTTCTGAATCGCTTGTTGCACGCGTTCTACCGTACGGTCCATACCTTCAAGTAAAAATGGATCATGAAACTCTTGCTTTTCTGTATTTAAAAAGTCCATAATCTTTTCTTCTGTATCTAAACCTCTATTGAGGAATAACGAGGTAACAAGAGGGGTCAATTGAAGCTTACTCGCTAATTGACTCACAATCTCCTCGTTATAATGTTTTTCTTTCCAACGCGTCTTCGCTTGTAACACGAAATCACCCCTTAACCCGTCCATTATACTAGACAGATTAAGGGGTGACAATTCCTTTCATTCTCGTTGGTTAAACCAAGCGGACCCTTCAGCACAAACAGTTGCTCCTTTAATTCATCAACCACCTTACTGCCCCTTTGAAGAGTATCCATATCAATTAGGAGAATACGGGTTAATATGAACAAAAACATTTTGTACATTGTCTTGCTTCATTAACGTTTCTTTCACACGTTTACCAATGCCATGTCCTTCTTCAACTGTTATATAGGGGTCAACAGACACTTTAATATCTACAATGACATAGTGGCCATGTTCTCTTGCATATAACGAACCAATTTTTTTCACACCTTCTACTTGCAAGACTGACTCTTTTAGCGGAATAACATCTTCCTCATGAAGCACGTGATCAAGTGTTGTATGAATTGCTTCTTTCCCAATACTCCACGCCATCTTAACAACAAGAAGCGAAACAAATAATCCCGCAACTGGATCGGCATATACAAGCCACTCTAAACCAATTTTATCCCCGATAATCGCTGCAACAATTCCAATTAAAGCTGCGATAGAAGAAAATACATCCGAACGATGCTCATATGCATTTGCAATAATCGCATCACTATTTATCCTTTTTCCCAATCGATACTTATACCGAAACATGCCTTCTTTTACAACGATCGAAAGAAGAACAGCAATCACTGTAATTAAGCGTGGCGGTTCAAGTACTTGCGAAAAAGCTTTTATAGAAGAGATTGCAATTTGAATCCCAACAATAAATAAAAGGACCGCTACAATAATTGCAGAAATCGATTCCGCTTTTCCATGACCATACGGATGATCTTCATCAGGTGGTTGCTTTGCTGCACGTAATCCAAATAAAACAGCTAATGAGCCAATTACATCTGATCCAGAATGAACCGCATCAGCAAGAAGCGCCTTACTATTGCCAATATATCCAATGACAGCCTTTACAATCGCTAGCACAATATTACCGACAATTCCAACAAGTGCCCCAAACTCTGCCTGTTTAAAACGTTCATCTTTTTCCATAAACAAAATCCTTCTTTCATCAATATACCTTTTTGTTTTCACTTTATTGTATCCGTAAACGCAAAAGAGATGCCTCCAAAGAGGCATCATCTTTTTTCACATGCTCTGTTCTAAGTTTTACACTTGTGGTTCAGATACTTCATTGTCTACTTTTTTCTTGCCTTTACCTTTTTTCAATCGGCGATTTTCAAACATTAGCCAAAGTTGAGAAGCAACGAAGACAGAAGAGTACGTACCTACAACCAATCCAACCATTAATGCAACTGAGAAGTTTCGAAGCGATTCACTACCAAAAATAAGCAGTGCAATAACAGGGAACAGCACTGTTAGAACAGTATTAATAGAACGACCTATTGTTTGACGAATACTTGAGTTTACGATTTCTTCTAAATCTTTCAAATCACGAATTCGTTTTTTCTGTTTATATAGCTCACGGTTTCGGTCAAACGTAACGATAGAGTCATTGATGGAATAACCGATGATCGTTAATACCGCAGCGATAAACGTTAAGTCTACTTCCAATTGGAAGATACTGAACACAACAATCATAACGAACGCATCATGCAACAATGCTATTACCGCAGATAACGCATATGTGAAACGGAAACGAATACTCACATATAAAATGATAACCGCTGAGGCAATCATAACCGCGAGAAATGCATTTTGTGCAATTTCTTTCCCGATTGTTGGAGAAACTGTACTTACATTCGGATCTGTACCATATTTATCGTGGAAGAATGTTTTTGTTTTTGCAATTTCATCTTTCGATAAAACACCTATTGTACGAACAGCAAATCCTTTATTGTCGCCTCCAGTTGGTACAATATCTTCTTTTTTTACATCAATTTTCAGCTCATGCAAATCTTTTTGCACTTGTGAAACACTAATCGCTTGGTTTGATTGTAAGTCGATACGTGTACCACTTGCAAAGTCAATTCCAAGGTTCATTTTGAAAATTGGTAGTATGATTGCTCCCGCAATGACAACTACAATTGAGAATAAGAAGAACTTGTGACCAATATTTACAAAGTTAATACGATCAAATTTCGTTGGTGCATGTTCTACACCTTTTGACAACGGCGTAATTTCTTTCTGTTTCACACCAAAATAAGAAAGTTTCTTATCGAAGTAACGGCTTTTCACAAGTAATCCAAGTAGGAAGCGAGTACCGAATACATTTGTAATGAAACCAACTAAAATACTTACAATTAAACTTGTCGCGAACCCTTTTACAGAGCTTGTACCATAAACGAATAACACACCAGCTGCTGCAATTGTTGTAACGTTCGCATCTAAAATCGTTGTCAACGAACGTTGATTACCAGCACGATACGCTGACATCATCGACTTACCGATTCGTAATTCTTCCTTTAATCGCTCGTATGTAATGATATTCGCGTCAACCGCGATACCAACCCCGAGCACTAAGGCCGCAATACCTGGTAATGTAAGGACAGCGTGCATCCAGTTAAAGATAAGCAATGTAACGAAAATGTATAAGCCTAACATGATAACCGCCACAAGTCCTGGTAAGCGGTAGAATACAAGCATAAATAAGAAGATAATAGCAATCCCGATTGCACTTGCAAAAATCGTTTGCTTCAATGCTTGTTCACCAAATTTTGCTCCAACAGATGTAGAATACATTTCTTTTAAATCAACAGGAAGTGCACCAGCATTTAATAAAGATGAAAGCTGTTTTGCACTTTCAACAGTGAAGTTTCCACCTACGATAGATACTTCGGCTTGGTTAAATACTTGATTTACTGTTGCTGCTGATAAAAATTTCGGATTTGGTTTTGCAGACTCTGCTTTATAAGAATCTTTGCCTTCTTCAAAATCAAGCCAAATCACCATTAAGTTTGTTGGTGGTGGCATTTTAGATATTTTTTCAGTTACTGCACGGAATTTATCAGCGCTTTTTAATGTAAGTCCAACACTTGCTCGGCCTTGTTCATCAAACGTTTGCTTCGCTCCGCCACCTTTTAAATCTGTTCCATCCATGAGAAGGTTATCATCTACATCACGGAATGTTAATTTCGCTTGCGTAGATAAAATTTCACGTGCTTTTTGCTGATCTTTTACACCAGCAAGCTGTACACGAATTCGATCTTTCCCTTCGATTTGAATGTTTGGCTCACTTACACCAAGGACATTGACACGATTCTCAAGAGCACCTACTGTACTTACAAGTGCATCATGATCGATTTTATCTCCCTTTTTCGCTGGTTTTACTTCATACAAGATTTCAAAGCCACCGCGAAGGTCTAGTCCGAGACTAATTCCTTTTGTTATGTTTTTTCCAGTCGCACCGATAATTCCACCGATTAATAATACGATGAGAAAAAAGGCGACGATTCTAGTGCTACGCTTTGCCATATGTACCTTGTTCCTGCTACTAAATTCATAAACAAATATTACAATTCATTTACGCTAGACAATTTCCTGTTTCATGAATCCGATCTTGCCACTTACACGCAACCATCGTTCGTTTTGCTCTGCAGGTATTCTTTCACACATACACGTTATCTAACAAAAATTACCATGTATGTTTGTCTAGTTAGTAGACTTCCTTTCTGTAGATTTTTAACATCCTCTTTGCTAGCTTACTTCTAGCAATATAGGCAACCTCTCAGTTCTACATGACACCTACGCCGCTTACACAATGTATGGACGTACCATCACAACCTATATTGTTTCCTACAAACCATTATAATTTCGACTTTCTACCTCCTTTACGTAAAATCTCTGACATAATACATTCCTCTTTATCAATACCTATCATTATACTGCAAAAGGAAGAACAAACCAATTACAGCCGATTATTTATTTTCATATTCTTCAAATGACCAAAGCGGCGCTTGATACGCCTCCACTGTTAAATATGTCATATACTCATTTATTGTTAACGTTAACACATCATTCACAAGTTCATATAATCTAACATCATTACTTACTTTTTTCCATTTTCGGTTTTTTAAGCATGTCCAAACGTCTTCAATCGTCACTCGGTCATAACCAAACAGTTGAAATTCCTCTACTTTGCTTTCTAAAACGACCTGTAACTGTTCGCGATAGGCTTCAATTAAATCCTCTTTTCCAACCACTACCATCACATCTCCTTCTTATTTTCAGCACCAAAAGTCGCTTTTATCCCGCTCTAACTGGCAGCAATATCCCTACATCAAAATGATGAGGTGGCAAAGAAGTTAGGTCGGGAATAACTGCCCCTAAGAGTCCAATTTGTGAGGACTTTCCATTAGTGGGGATGCTGCCCCACTGATAGAAGTTTCACTCTTTATATGCTTCTCATCTTAAATGCTTGTCATTCTTGTCTCGTAAGTGCATATAAATTATTGTAAATCATTCCATTGATTTTGAGAAGGTAGGAGAAGACCATGACGAGACAAAGCTTTTTACGAGGGGCATTTATTTTAATGTTAGCTGGTTTTATTACAAAAATTCTCGGATTTATAAATCGAATTGTAATGGCACGTATTTTAGGAGAAGAAGGCGTCGGTCTCTATATGATGGCTGTCCCCACCTTTATTTTAGCAATTACGTTAACACAAATTGGACTTCCTGTTGCTATTGCGAAGTTTGTCGCGGAAGCAGAAGCAGTAAATGATAAACAAAAAATAAAGAGAATACTAACCGTTTCATTAGCTGTAACGTCTGTAATTAGCATCATCTTAACCGTTGGGATTATGCTCCTTACCCCGATTTTAGCAGAAACATTATTAACTGACAAAAGAACCTATTATCCATTAATAGCAATATTACCTGTTGTCCCTGTCATTGCTGTTTCATCTGTCCTACGGGGATATTTCCAAGGAAAACAAAATATGAAACCAAGTGCGTATGCACAAGTACTAGAACAAATTGTCCGCATTACGATTATCGCAGTATGTATTCGGTTATTTTTACCTTACGGCGTTGAATATGCCGCTGCAGGAGCTATGCTATCAGCCGTACTCGGTGAAGTCGCTTCTTTATTATTTCTACTAACCTTATTCCAGCGTGAAAAACATATTTCCATACGCTCTGGGTTTGTCGGAACTATAAAACAAAGTAAACACACCTTCCATTCACTCATGGAAATCGCGCTTCCTACTACAGGTAGTCGCTTAATCGGATCGATCTCTTATTTTTTCGAACCAATTGTCGTCATGCAAAGCTTAGCAATTGCTGGTGTTGCCGCCTCAGTCGCTACGCAGCAGTATGGAATATTAAACGGCTATGCTTTTCCACTTTTATCATTGCCAGCTTTTATTACATATGCTCTTTCTACAGCACTCGTGCCATCCATTAGTGAAGCAATGGCAAAAAAACAATACCGATTAGTCGAGCATCGCTTGCAACAAGCATTGCGCATTTCCCTTATTACAGGCGGCTGGTCAGTCGTCATTCTCTATGTATTCGCTTCACCTATTTTAACGCTTATGTATGGTTCAGATAGCGCAACTCTCTTTATTCAATTACTTGCACCTTGCTTTTTATTTCACTATTTTCAAAGTCCTCTTACATCCGTTTTGCAAGCTTTAAATTTAGCACGCGCCGCGATGATGAACACATTTGTCGGGGCCATCGTTAAACTACTCGTCATTTTCGTACTTGCTTCAAGACCAGAGTTTCAAATGATGGGAGTTGCTCTCGCTATTGCTGTTAACATTGTCATTGTCACATTACTGCACTACGCAACAGTCTTAAAAAAAATTACATTCACGATTTATATAAAAGATTATATATATGGGTTGATCGCCATTATTATCGCAGGAGCTTTCGGATTTTATATCCATAAATATATTATTTTTGCACCTTCACTCAGTATACAAACATTATGGGAAATTACATTAACTACAATACTTTATATCCTTCTCTTACTTGTTTTTAAACTCATTCGTAAAGAAGAATTACGACGCTTTCCTATTCTTCGTAAACTTTCATTTTTAAAATAATGTTATCAAGTGAAACTTTGATCAGTGGGGGTTCTTCATTCCCTACTGATTATTAGCCCTCACCAATCGAGCTTTTATGAGCAATTTATCCTCTACCTAACTTCTTTGCTTTTAGCAGAACTTTGAGGTGAGGGTTTTACTAAAAGTGAATAGCGGGATAACCTTACGAACAAAAAACTTGTCGTTTCTAAAAAACGGCAGGCTTTCATTTTTCTTCTACATCAACAAAAAACTGTCCATTTTGAAAACTACAATACAAAATGACATTGACATCGTTATACCCCAAATTCTTTAATTTCTCTAAAAGCCACTCATCCGTATGTTCAATCATTTGTAAATGTTTATGTTGAATCTCACCATCAATAATAAGCGGCAATGAAAAAATCGGTGTATCATTTTTACTTTTCTTACTCTTTTGCTTTTGAAAGATAGATAATTTTCCAGACGGTTCTAAAATTGCATACTCTACATCTCTTACATCACCGACCCCTTGTTCACGTAACTGCATCAGTAAATCATCTATGTTGTAACGTTGCTTTCGCATTTGTTTCTCGTCAATCTTCCCCGCATTTACCATAATAGCCGGTTCTCCTTCTATAAGATGACGAATGCCCTGATTTTTCAAAGAAACGATTGATAAAACAATTTGAACAGACATAAGCAATACCATAGGAACAAGCTGATGCCAAAGAGGTTTATCTGTATTTTCAATCGCAACCACAGCCATTTCTCCAAGCATAATAAAGACAACTAAATCTAATACACTCAGTTCTCCAATTTCACGTTTTCCCATAAAGCGAAAGATAATTAAAATCACAACGTATAACAATAGAGTTCTTCCTATTATCGCAAGCCATTCCATCACCTAATCTCCTTTTCCATACAATTTTCTATTCAATAGGATTCCCTTCAAAAAAGAAACTAGTCTAACTTATACGAAATGAAAATATGCTTGTATTAAAAAGGAGGAATGCGTGGTGGATGGAACGAAAAAATTATCTGCAGCCATTGGATTTGGTATCGTCACTTTATTGATACTGGCTTGTGTTGCTAGTATGTTAATTGCTCTATTACTGAAATTCACAAATATTAATGAAGGTACATTGAACATTACCCTTTTTGTACTTGCGATTCTTTCGACTTTCGTTGCCGGGTTTATTGCTGGAATAAAAGCACACGGAAAAGGATGGCTTGTAGGATTGACAACGGGACTTACATTTACTATCCTTGTCTTTCTCGTCAATTATTTAGGTTTTTCACACGCTTTATCCAATTCACAGCTTCTCTATCAACTTGCATTAATGGGAGCAAGTACAATTGGAGGCATATTTGGTGTAAATCTCGGAAAACGCGCTGATTAAAAAAAGCCCTGCATATGCAGGGCTTTTTTTTATTACTTCTTCGCAATTTCGCGAATTGCATTGCGATCAAATGTAAGGTGTGATCCACCAGCTTTAATCACAATCATAGTATCATCCACAGATTCAATTGTACCGTGTAATCCACCAATTGTAACGATTGCATCACCTTTTTGTAAGTTACTTTGCATTTGTGCTACTGCCTTTTGACGCTTTTGTTGTGGGCGAATTAATAAGAAGTAAAAAATCGCAAACATCGCAACAATCATGACAATATTCATCATACCTGGATTCATGTTTTGTTCCTCCTTTAATTATATGTATTAGAAGTTTTTAGCATTCGGTTTATTAAAGCCATATTGTTCAAAGAACTCATCACGGAAATCACCAAGACGGTCTTCACGAATGGCTTGTCTCACCTGCTCCATTAATTTTAACAGAAAATGCAGGTTGTGATAAGACGTTAAACGAATTCCGAACGTTTCGTCACATTTCATTAAGTGACGAATGTACGCACGAGAATAGTTTTTACATGTGTAACAATCACAATTTGGATCAAGTGGACCAAAGTCTCTTGCAAACTTCGCATTTTTCACAACTAAACGACCTTCACTTGTCATGCATGTACCATTTCGCGCAATACGAGTTGGTAATACGCAATCAAACATATCAATCCCGCGAATCGCACCATCAATTAATGAGTCGGGAGAACCAACACCCATTAAATAACGTGGTTTGTTGTCTGGAAGAAGCGGCGTTGTAAATTCAAGCACACGATTCATAATGTCTTTCGGTTCTCCAACGGATAAACCACCCACTGCATAACCTGGGAAATCCATTGAAACAAGATCACGTGCACTTTGACGACGCAGTTCTTCAAACTCTCCGCCCTGTACAATGCCGAATAAACCTTGGTCCTGTGGACGTTGATGTGCTTTTAGACAACGTTCTGCCCAGCGACTCGTACGTTCTACAGATTTTTTCATATATTCGAAAGTTGCTGGGAACGGTGGACATTCATCAAACGCCATCATAATATCAGATCCAAGTGCATTTTGAATATCCATCGCCTTTTCTGGTGATAGGAATAGCTTGTCTCCGTTTAAATGATTACGGAAATGAACGCCTTCTTCTTCAATGCGGCGGAAATCACTTAAACTAAATACTTGGAAACCGCCAGAATCTGTTAAAATCGCACGATCCCAGTTCATAAATTTATGTAAGCCGCCTGCCTCGCGTATAATTTCATGACCTGGACGAAGCCATAAATGATACGTATTACTTAAAATAATACCCGCATCCATCGCTTTTAACTCTTCTGGTGACATTGTTTTAACTGTCGCAAGTGTTCCAACTGGCATAAAGGTTGGTGTGTCAAATGAACCGTGCGGTGTATGGACGCGACCTAAGCGGGCACCCGTTTGTTTACATGTTTTAATGAATTCATAACGAATTGCTGTCATATATTTACTCCTTTTTATTTGTTTCCTACTTTAGAATGAGATGCAACGAACATCGCATCACCGAAGCTAAAGAAACGGTATTTCTCTTTTACTGCTTCATTATAAGCATGAAGGACGCTATCTCTGTTTGCAAATGCACTCACAAGCATAATTAATGTTGACTTTGGTAAATGAAAGTTTGTAATTAAACCGTCAATTGCTTTAAATTCATAACCTGGATACATAAAGATATCGGTCCATCCAGAAGCAGCACAAAGCTTTCCATCATGATCCGTTACGATCGTTTCAAGCGTACGCGTTGACGTTGTCCCAACCGTTATAATGCGCCCACCTTTTTCTTTAACGCGGTTTAATAGGCTTGCTGTTTCTTCTGACACATGATAATACTCTGCATGCATATGATGCTCTTCAATTATATCAGCAGAAACAGGACGGAATGTACCAAGGCCAACATGAAGCGTAATAAATGCTAAATGAACGCCTTGTTTCTTCAATTTTTCTAACAGTTCTTCTGTGAAATGAAGTCCAGCTGTAGGTGCCGCTGCAGAACCAATTTCCTTCGCATATACCGTTTGATAACGGTCACGGTCTTCAAGAGTCTCTTTAATGTACGGAGGAAGTGGCATTTCCCCAAGCTCATCTAAAATCTCATAAAAAATACCATCATATGAAAACTCAAGCTGACGACCACCTTGATCAGCTGTTCCAATACAAGTTGCTTTTAGCCTTCCTTCGCCAAAAGAAATCACTGTTCCTTCTTTTACACGTTTCGCTGGTTTGACAAGTGTCTCCCACTGGTCTCCCTCTTCTTGTTTTAATAAAAGAACCTCAATGTGTGCACCTGTATCTTCTTTCACACCGTGCAAACGAGCAGGCATAACTTTCGTTTCATTTAGCACGAGGCAATCACCTTCATGTAAATAAGAAAAGATGTCAGTGAAATGCTTATGCTCAATCTCACCTGTTTCACGATCTAACACCATTAATCTTGATGTTTCGCGTTGTTCAAGCGGCGTTTGTGCAATAAGTTCTTCTGGTAAATGAAAATCAAACAGATTAATATCCATAACTATGTTCACCTATTTCTATTTAAATCGATTTATTATATACATAACAAAAGATAATGCAATACTTATCACAATACATGTAATGATAGGAAAATAAAAGGTAACGCTCCCCTTTTTTACAAAAATATCGCCTGGAAGCCTTCCTACGAACTTCCAAGCTAACCCAACAATAATAAGAAGGACACCAGCTGTTATAAGCAATTTGGGCATATCCGTCATACTTGCGGCATTTCCATTCCAAAATGTTTATATGCAAGTGGTGTGACGATGCGTCCTCTTGGTGTTCGTTGTAAGAAACCTATTTGTAATAAATATGGTTCATACACATCTTCAATGGTATGAGACTCTTCCCCAATTGTTGCAGAAACTGTTTCTAATCCAACTGGACCACCACGGAACTTTTCAATGATTCCAAGCAATAATTTATGGTCAATATGATCAAGGCCAAGTTTATCTACTTGCAGTAATTCTAATGCCATTTGCGTAATTTCCATTGCAATCGTTCCATCGCTTCGAACTTGTGCAAAATCACGAACACGTCGAAGTAACCTATTTGCAATACGAGGTGTACCTCGTGCTCTTCTAGCAATTTCTAAAGCGGCCAAAGAATCAATTTCAACTTCAAACACTTCTGCTGTACGCTCTACGATTGCCGAAAGCTGATCAACTGTATAATACTCTAATCGTGACAACACCCCAAAACGATCGCGAAGTGGTGCGGATAACGCACCTGCACGCGTTGTTGCTCCAACCAACGTAAACGGAGGTAAATCTAGCCGAACAGAACGTGCGCTTGGGCCTTTTCCAATCACAATATCAAGACAGAAATCCTCCATCGCTGGATATAACACTTCTTCAATTGAGCGATGCAAACGATGAATTTCATCAATAAATAATACATCGCCAGGTTGAAGCGCCGTTAATACTGCCGCTAAATCCCCTGGTCGTTCAATTGCCGGACCTGACGTTGTGCGCATATTAACGCCCATTTCGTTCGCAATAATATTTGCTAATGTCGTTTTCCCGAGTCCTGGTGGCCCATATAACAGAACATGATCTAACGTTTCTTCACGCATTTTCGCCGCTTCAATAAATACTTCTAAATTGTGTTTTGCCTTATCTTGGCCAATATATTGACGCAACGTTTGTGGCCGTAACGAATATTCTAAGTCCACATCTTCATATGCAGATTCTCCTGAGAGGAGACGTTCGTCCATTCTACTCACCTCTTACCATTTAGTAAAAGACTAAGTGCCTTTTTAATATATTGATCCGTCGTAAGTGATTCTTTTAACAATTCTGGTACAACACGGGAAACTTCTCGTTCTGCGTAACCAAGTGCGCGCAGTGCTTCCAAAGCCTCATCCAGCTCAGCGGATGATCCTTTCTTCTCATCAAAACGCTCTTCATCTGAGAATAAATCAACAAAAGCATCCGGTACAACATCTGCTAATTTGCCCTTTAAGTCTAAAATCATTTGACGTGCTGTTTTCTTTCCGACACCCGGGAATTTCACTAAGAATTTTTCATCCTCATGTTCAATTGCTTGGACAACCTGTCCTGTTTGACCTGAGGCTAAAATTGCTAGTGCACCCTTTGGTCCAATCCCCGATACACCTAAAAGTTTTGTAAATAATAAACGCTCTTCACGTGTCTTAAATCCGTAAAGGGCCATTATATCTTCTCTCACATAATGATATGTATATACACGAATTTCTTGCTTACTTCTTTGGAATACATACGGATTTGGCGTGAAAATTTGATAGCCAATTCCATTATGGTCAAGAACGACATATTCTGGTCCTACATGTTCCACATAACCTGTAATATATTCATACAAAATACGATCTCTCCCTCTCAAATCATGTATTCCATTTTAACATACTTAATGATAGAAAAGCGAGAATACCCCCAACGAATGTTCTCTATTCTATTTATAATATTCCTTGTTGTTCTTCTAAAAAAAGAAGCACAATCGAAAGAACGGCCGAAAACAAAAGTAAGCAAACTATTTGATGAAGAGAAAACAGCAGCTCATCTCGAGCTGCTGTTTTTACTACTTTGCACTGCATACTGCTTCATCTCTTCAATTGTTTTCACAAACCGTTCTTTCGATTTTATACGAATTCCTCGTTTTAGTTGTTCACGCTCATAGCTTTCTAACTTTTTCATATCAATTTGAAAAAACGATTGAATCGCATTATCACTCTTCGGTACACCGTTGAATATTTGCAAAATCCCATTTTTTGAAACACCAAAATATCCGCTTGTTTTTAACAATGGTGAAATATCATCCATCCTCTTTTGTAATACAATCTGCACGTCATCTCGATCAACAAGCTGCCACTCTCTATACTCCTGAAGAAACTTCTCTAAGTTCACTACCTTTTCAGTGAAAATCTCCTCACTTACTTCTCCATCTAAATACACACGCTCTAACATAATCGTAATTTGAGGTTCCTTTTGCGTTACATCCTGCACTATCGCCGCAGTTGTAACGCTTGATCCATGATACAAACAAAACATAGCAATCATCACTTGAACTGCAACCATCATGAACTTCATTTCCGCTCACCTCTTCTAGGTAAAATAAAACTTCCATTTACAGTTTTTCCGGAAATAGATGTTTTATCCATGCGAAAGGCGGAGGCGGCTCGTTCAGAATCATAGGACGTTGGAACTCTCAAACGAGAAGTACTTTTTGCTTCGACCGTGAGCGTGAAACGACCGGAGGTTCTAGCCCGCTGGAGCTGGACATAAAAAAGGCAGGTAAAGTTGAACCTTTACCTGCCTTTTTTATATATTTTTATATAATAAGAAAGACGCCTGCATAGCAGGCGTCTTGATGCGTTTACGGCGAGAAACCGGGCGACCACATTCGCGCGTTTAGCACTTAAGCATATCTCTCGTCTTACGTAAATTAGCTCATCGCTTTGCTAATATAACATTAATATGAAAGGAAAGCAAGATAATCATAGAAATATTTTATATCCTTTTACTTCCGGTTCTCAAATAGCACTCTATTAGTATCATTCTCGAAAACAACTAAATGATATTTTAGCTTTTGACACTCCCACGGCTAAAGCCGCAAGCTGACTAACGTCAGTGGAATTCTTGCTACCAAAGGCGAAGTCCATTTCTGGTATCGCTGACGTGCAAGATTGCGGTGTGTCATCACCACTCCCATGACAGACCGTACAGATTTTTGGGTTCTCCATTATGTTTTAACGTCTTGTTCTTGACGACACATATTGTTTTACACACGAAATGAAATTGATTCGTGCAACCTCATACAATATTCGTTTTTCAGAGAACATGATCGTTTTAGAGTCTTTTGCATGACTATAAATAAATTTTAACATGTTTTGCGATGCAAAATCGATAATTCCATCCCATGCCTAAAGGCGGACTAAAGTCCTGCAGGGGCTTTCTCGTATCGCAAAATATGTAACATGATTCATTCAAATATCAAATTCTTTTTATATTTCTTAGTTCCCTATTCCGTTACTTACTTTATAAAGAAAAAACATTCACTTATTATATTTTTTTATAATCTCCTGCTTTGAATCATCATTATTTTTCTAAATCATCGCCAGTTAGTTCATTCAATGGCTGTGGAATTATCATAATTTCTACTTGTAGAAATATAATTTAATTTTATTTTAACATTTTTATATTTTCGACCCCCCCATTTTTTTACAATATCTGCTGCCCACAATTCAATCACTTCTAACATCGTTCTCCATAATCCATACAAGTAATCCTTTACAATTAAATATACTACTCAAAAACATTTATTATGTGTATGTAAAAAGAGGAAGGGTTAACCCTCCCTCTTTTTTTGTTATCGCACTGTACCAGTAAGGCTAGCACGAATGTCTCGGAACATATCCGTTATGTCACGATTTAAATTGTTTGTAACTGTTCCATTACGTAAACGTGTGCTCATCGTATCAACACGTTCAAACATGTCATTTTTTACAGTTACATAAACATTTCTGTTTTTCACATCATTGGCAACAGCTTGACGAATTTCATTTGCCATTGCTTGTTCATCTGTCACTGTATTACGTGGTTTTACCGCAATTACAACGTCATTTCCGTACACAACAGTTGAAACACGATCCACATTATTCATACGCTTTACGCGATTTGTGATTGCTTCAGCTGTTTTTCCGTCATTGTTGATATACGAATTGTTCATCGTAATGTTACGAGTTGGATGTGGATTTGCAATTTGGCCGTTGTAATTTACATCACGGTAATAATTATATCCAACGTCATTACGACGATCGCGAATATCCTGATTAATTCTTGAATACTTCACGTTTCCGTAATTATCTGTTCTGTTGTCGTTACGGTATGTCACATAATCGGTATAACGATCTGTACGCGTCACATCATTTCTATACGGATGCGTACCATACGATGTACGCTCATAATTGTAAGCCGCATTACGATCATCCATCGCACTTTTATTTTTAGTCGTACCACATGCAGCTAACGCACTGGTAACTAACAAAGAAGCAGTAATAATTTTGATTTTTTTGTTCAATACAAAAACCCCCCTTGTTAGGATGAACTTCTCTCTCGAAAAGCTCCCTCTTATCATGAGTAACAAAGGAGGTTTTTACACTGTCAATATTTCACTGAAAACCTTTTCGTATTATTTCCTGATATTCAAAAGAATTCTCTTTTTATTCATCATCTTCTGTAGGCGGTGTTCCAAAAATAGCTGGTGGTTCTGGCTGATAATACATCGCACCAGGCTGCGGTGTATATGCAACTTGCGGTGGTTGCTGATATGGAGAGGCCGGATAATATGGTATACCAGGCTGCGGGCTATATAACGCCCTTTCCCCATCACATCCGCAATCTTCTTCTGCTGGTATTATTGGCGGGGCATTATTCTCCATCGGCATTATATTTGGCATGGAGGTATATTGCATATCGTGCATTGGCATTTGTTGCGGCATCATCGGCACGCCTTGCGTGTAAGGCATTTGATAATATGGATTTTGCTGATGTTGATATGGCATTTGATAATATGGATATGGTTGTGGCATCATCGGCGGTTGATACGACATAGGCATTTGATTGTGCCCCATCATTGGCATTATATTTGGCATTTGGTTACTATCCATCATTGGCATTATATTTGGCATTTGGTTACTATCCATCATTGGCATTATGTTTGGCATTTGGTTACTATCCATCATTGGCATTATATTTGGCATTTGGTTACTATCCATCATTGGCATTATATTTGGCATTTGGTTACTATCCATCATTGGCATTATATTTGGCATTTGGTTACTATCCATCATTGGCATTATATTTGGCATTTGGTTACTATCCATCATTGGCATTATATTTGGCATTTGGTTACTATCCATCATTGGCATTATATTTGGCATTTGGTTACTATCCATCATTGGCATTATATTTGGCATTTGGTTACTATCCATCATTGGCATTATATTTGGCATTTGGTTACTATCCATCATTGGCATTATATTTGGCATTTGGTTACTATCCATCATTGGCATTATATTTGGCATTTGGTTACTATCCATCATTGGCATTATATTTGGCATTTGATTGTTATCCATCATTGGCATTATATTTGGCATTTGATTGTTATCCATCATTGGCATTATATTTGGCATTTGATCGTTATCCATCATTGGCATTATATTTGGCATTTGATCGTTATCCATCATTGGCATTATATTTGGTGGTTGGTTATTATCCATCATTGGCATTATATTTGGTGGTGTTATTTGCGGGATAACAAGATTTTCTTTTGTTACATCCGGTGAAATTATATTACTCACGTTCTCTTTTTGCACTTGCGGTGAAACAACATTACTCACGTTCTCTTTTTGCACTTGTGGTGAAACAACATTACTCACGTTTTCTTTTTGCACTTGTGGTGAAACAACATTACTTACGTTCTCCTTTTGCACTTGTGGTGAAATCACATTGCTCACGTTCTCTTTTTTTGTTTGTGGTGAAATCATATTGTTAGGCTTCATCTTATGAATTTGCGGTGCAAGTAACTCGCTTCCTTTTTTTAATACATCTGAAATTTTATATTCTTTTGCAGGTTTAATGGGCGGTTGTGGCGGCTGTGGTAATATGTTCACTGAGAACTTTCCATGTTCTTTTTGTGCAGGCTTTTCTACCTTTTGTACAACTGGTGGCTTTTCTATAACAGCCGGTTTTTCTACAGCGGGCAGTTTTTCTACAGGTTTTTCCTTTTGTACAGGTACTTCTTTTTGTATTGGTTTTTCTTTCTGCACTTCTTTTTGCGGCTTTACTTGCACTTCTTTTTGCGGCTTTACTTGCACTTCCTTTTGTGTCTGCTGCATAGCAGGTTGTTCTGTAATTGGAGCAGGTTGATACGTTATTTCTTCTTCCTCTTCTATCGAAAGCGGTGTAGGCGTCGCTGCAAACTCTTTTTGTTGTACTTCTTTTACATATTCTTTTGGAGGGACTGAGCCAGCGCCCGGATTCTTTTTCATATGAACACTGCTGGATGGTACTTTAATTTTCATACCCGGCATGATGAGATCTGGATTACTAAGCTGTTTATTCGCTTGTTTTAATGTTTCAAAATCCACTCCGTACTTTTTCGCAATTTTCCAAAGGGTATCCCCTTTTTGCACGATATGAATTTTCAAATTTTCCCCCTCCTGTATAACTTATCTATAAATAGATGCAGTTTAAGATAAAACTTCCCTATCAGGAACATATTTTTCCCCTATATGGTTAATCAAACCATTCAGACTCTTACCATTCGAAAAATAACGAATGCTTCATAAATGCGGGATAAATACAATGATTTCTTCAACACAATGTATGCTCCTAATCGCCCGATTATGTACAAATAAAAAAAGCGACGAGAATCCGCCGCTTTTATCCCGCTATTCGCGGGCAGTAATACCCTCACCTCAAAATTCGGCAGGAAGTCAAGAAGTTAGGTGGGGGATAAACTGCCCGTAAAAGCCCGATTGGTGAGGGCTAATGATCAGTGGGGATGAAGAAAACCCCCACTGATCAAAGTTTCACTTTATGCACGCTCCAACATACGATTCAATGCGAGCACTGCTTCTTTTGTGATTCGCTTATCCACTTGAATGACATTTACTTCTTCTCCTTGTTCTATCTTTTCTAACGCCCACAATAAATGAGGTAAGTCAATACGATTCATCGTTAAACAAGGACACATAAATGGGTTTAATGAAATAATTTCTTTATCGGGATGCTGCTTAATAATACGATTTACTAAATTCATCTCTGTACCAATCGCCCATTTACTTCCAGACGGTGCTTTTTCAATCATTTCAATGATATATTTTGTTGATCCTGTATAATCAGAAGCTTCTACAACCTCATAACAACATTCTGGATGAACAATAATATTCATATTGGGCTGATTTTTTCTCACACTTTCAATATTTTTTACAGTGAAATTTTGATGAACAGAACAATGCCCTTTCCATAAAATCACTTTAACATCTTCTATATCCCCATCATACTCTAATGAATCCGTATGCGGATCCCAAACAGCCATTTTGTCTAATGGAATCCCAAGATCATATGCTGTATTTCTCCCTAAGTGCTGATCTGGTAAGAACACAAGACGTTCTTT
Source organism: Bacillus sp. DX4.1 (assembly GCF_030348195.1). Classification (NCBI taxonomy): domain Bacteria; kingdom Bacillati; phylum Bacillota; class Bacilli; order Caryophanales; family Bacillaceae; genus Bacillus; species Bacillus sp. DX4.1. The sequence goes on from NZ_JAUCFT010000008.1 coordinate 3,957,546, forward strand.
CTGTGTAAATGCCCAGGATACCATTTTTTGGGCATTTGAAGATGTTACAGTCGCACCACCGTTCCGACCACAAAATGCTTTAATTGCGGCTGTAGAATTGACATATGTAAGTGGAATCATCGTATCTCCAAATAATTGCTGGAGTTCTTTCCAAGCTCGTTCCGTTTGTTCAATATCGGCCATATCGGCCATGGAACACCCAGCACGCATATCTGGTAAAATGACGACTTGCTTATCTGTCGTTAACATATCTGCTGTTTCAGCCATAAAATGCACGCCGCAAAACACAATATATTTTGCGGCTTTATTGCCAGCTGCCACCTGTGCGAGTTGTAAGGAATCTCCCGCAGCATCTGAAAATTGAACGACCTCATCTTTTTGATAATGATGTCCTGGAATAAATAGCGCTGTTCCTAACCTTTCTTTAATTTCACGAACGCGTTCTTCCATTTCTTTCACTGACATCGTTTGATAACACTCTGGTAATATCGTTTCGATTGGCTCTACTTTCTCTAAAATATTCATCTGTAATCTCCCCCTCTTGCCGCCCTCTTTATACTTCAATGTTAAAACTAATGTCTAATGCCTTCACTGAATGTGTTAATAGTCCCAATGAAATGTAATCTACCCCTGTTTGACCATATTTCGCTAAATTTTCAATTGTAATCCCGCCCGAAGCTTCCGTGACAATTGCACTTGGCACAAGCTTAGAAAATGCGCGAACTTCTTCTGGCGTACGATTATCAAACATGATAATATCTGCTCCTGCTAAAACGGCTTCCCGTACTTGTTCTTCTGTCTCCGTTTCCACCTCGACTTTCACCATATGACCAAGCTTTTCTTTGACAGATGTCACCGCTTTTGTAATGGATCCAGCAAAAGCAATATGGTTATCTTTAATCATGACACCATCATATAATCCGAAGCGATGGTTATACCCACCACCACAAACAACTGCATATTTATCAAACATACGCAGTCCTGGCATCGTTTTTCTCGTATCACAAATACGCGTATGATCACTTTGAAGCGCCTCCACTGCACTACGGGTCATCGTCGCCACACCGCTCATGCGTTGAATAATATTCAATATTACGCGCTCTGCTGTTAATAAAGAAGCAATCGGCCCTTGTACAGTCGCTAAAATTTCTCCCTTTTCTACCGCATCCCCATCTTTTTTATGCAAAGTAACTTTAGTACTGTCATCTAGTAATCGAAATCCTTGTTCAATTACCGTAGTTCCCGCAAATACACCTGTATCTTTTACAAGAAATGTTCCCCTGGCTTGCAGATTTTCTGGAAAAATAAGTTGAGATGTGACATCACGTTCACCAATATCTTCTAAAAAAAATCGATTCAATGCTTCTTTTACCTTTAACGCATTCATAAAACCCCTCTTTTCCCCTCGTTACACAAGTTCTGGTTTTCTCTTAGCAATAATAATTTCCTTCGTTACTTTATTTCTTGCCGGATAATCATCACGATAATGACCACCTATGCTCTCTTTTCTTTGTAATGCTGCCTCCGTAATAAACTGGCAAACCGTTAACATATTGATAATTGTTATTTCTTCATTTGTAAGGGTGCTATATGGTAGCTGAATGTTCTGAACACTATACTGCCGAAACCATTGTTTTGCATACGATAATCCCTCTTCTGTCCGTACAATTCCTACATATTTCATCATGTGTGCCTGTATCTCTTGTTTCGTCGGAAATTTATGGAATCGGGACGTTCCCTTTATTTCTTCTTTTTTGTTTACATTTCCTAACGCTGGATGAGTTAAAATATGTTTTCCAATTCGCTTTCCAAATACGAGCCCTTCTAGCAATGAATTACTTGCTAATCGGTTCGCACCGTGAACACCGTTACACGCTACTTCACCAACAGCATATAAATGAGAAATTGACGTTTCCCCGTCACAATTTGTTTTAATGCCCCCCATATGAAAATGAGCACCCGGTACAACCGGGATCATTTTTTTGTTCAAATCCACGCCATGTTGCTGACATAATGTCGATACAGTTGGAAAACGGTCTTCAAAGTTTTGAATCGAAGAAATATCCAAGTATACACTTTCACCAACTAGTAATTGTTCATGAATGGCACGAGCAACAATATCACGCGGTGCAAGGTCGCACTGCGGATGGATTCCCATCATAAAGCGCTCTCTTTTCCCATTTAAAAGGACAGCCCCTTCTCCCCGTACCGCTTCTGAAACAAGTCCACAGCAACGTCCACCTACATGTAACATCGTTGGATGAAATTGTATAAATTCTAAATCGACAAGTTCCCCACCAGCTCGGTAAACCATCGCTAAACCATCGCCCGTAATTGTCTCGTCGTTAGATGTAAACGCATAAACTCCCCCTACACCGCCTGTAGCTAACACAATATGGTCAGCATAATAACGTTGTATGCTCCCTTCACTATCACGTGTCAAAACACCACAGCATATTTCATTTTCTATAATTAAATCGAGCACCATCTCTTGCTCCACTACTGTGACGTATGGAGCTACTTCCCCAATGAGATGCTCTAATAAATTTCTTCCTGTTGCATCGCCTCCTGCATGTAGAATGCGTCGTTTTCGATGCGCGCCTTCTTTGCCAAGATGAAGCCCTTGTTCATCTTCATCAAATCGCATACCGTTTGCAATTAGTTTACGAACTTCCTTCGACCCTTCTTCTACCAAATAACGAACAGATTCTTCATTATTATAGTCACACCCTGCCGCAAGCGTATCTTCGTAATGATCATTCGCATTGTCATATGTAGCAACAGCTGCTGCAATCCCGCCTTGCGCTAAATGTGTATTATTATTTCGTTTCGTTTTTTTTGTGATAATCATCACATTCTTTTCGTGACAAATCTCTCTCGCAGCACTGAGTGCTGCAACACCGCTTCCGATAATTAAGACATCTGCACTCGGCATTATCATTGCCCCCTAGTTTACATTTAACAACTGTCTTGACACCTATATTTACATAGTTTTAAAATAATGACAAGAGTTTTTTTAAAACTAAAAATTTCAATCAGTAGGATTTCCTTCCTACTAATTGTTAGCACTGATTCATTGAGATTTAACAAGAAGTGTCCCCTCCTCAATTCCTTTTGCCAAGGAGTCCTGACCGTTAGAGCAGGACAAAAATGAATGTAACTCTAGCAAAGAGAGGATTATGCATTATGATATATCTTGACTATGCAGCGACAACACCAATGAGCAAAGAAGCGATTGAAACATATACGAAAGCAGCTCAGCAGTACTTTGGTAATGAACAAAGTTTACATGATATTGGAGGAACAGCTTCGTCTTTACTAGAAGTGTGCCGGCAATCGTTTGCACCTATGATTGGAGGAAAAGAACAAGGGGTTTTTTTTACAAGCGGAGGTTCAGAGTCCAATTATCTCGCAATCCAATCACTTTTAAATGCAAAAAACGGAAAGCACATTATTACAACATCAATGGAACACGCATCCATTCGAAACTACTTTCAGTTACTGAAAAACCAAGGATATGTAATTACGGAAATTCCCGTCGATTCAAAGGGACTCCTTAATCTTCAGGCTTTAGAAGAAGCAATTACAAAAGATACTGTTTTAGCAAGCATTCAGCACGGAAACTCTGAAATTGGAACCGTTCAGCCCATCGCAGAAATTGGGGCATTGCTAAAAAAACATCATATTTTATTTCATACAGATTGTGTACAAACATTTGGCAAACTTCCAATTGATATAGAAACGATGCAAATTGATAGCATTTCTGTTTCCGCACATAAGATTTATGGGCCAAAAGGTGTTGGAGTTTGCTATATAAATCCACAAGTTCGCTGGGGACAAGTGTTTCCCGGCACATCTCATGAAAAGGGCTTTCGACCGGGTACAGTCAACGTTCCAGGCATCGCTTCTTTTCTTACAGCGGCACAACATATGTTAGATCATCGTGAAGAAGAACGCACACGTTTCCAACAGCTCAGAACCTATTTTATCGAACAATTGCAGACTATTTCACCGAAAATTCAAGTGGAAGGTCATTCTGCTTCTTGTTTACCCCACATTATTGGGGTTACAATAAAAGGAATAGAAGGTCAGTACACAATGTTAGAATGCAATCGCCATGGCATTGCCATTTCAACAGGAAGTGCTTGTCAAGTTGGTAAACAAGAACCTTCAAAAACAATGCTTGCAATTGGAAAAACGTATGAAGAGGCAAAACAATACGTCCGCTTTTCATTTGGACGTCACACAACGATGGACCAAATTGATACAACCATTCATGCACTAAACACAATTGGAAATCAATTTTATAGAGGTGTTAAATCATAATGAGGCAAAATGATCAAAAAAAGATTTTAGGAGAAGAAAGAAGGCAACTCATTTTACAATGGCTCCTTGCTGCAGATGAACCGTTATCTGGGAATGAATTATCTAAGAAAACGAATGTCAGCAGGCAAATAATTGTGCAAGATATCTCTTTACTAAAAGCGCGAAATGAACCAATTATCGCAACTGCACAAGGGTACTTATATTTAAAACCGCAGGCAAAGCAAAATACATTTGAACGTGTCATCGTCTGCCAGCATAAACCAGAAGAAGTCCGCCAAGAACTAACAACGCTTGTCGATCACGGGGTTACAATTAAAGATGTGAAAATAGAACATCCTGTATACGGCGACTTAACAGCTTCTATTATGGTTGGCAACCGCTTTGATGTCGAACAATATTTAAAAAAGATTGAAGATACAAAAGCGGTCTACTTATCACAATTAACTGAGGGCATTCACTTACATACAATTGAAGCTGATTCTACTGCAAAATTAAACGCTGCTTGCGAAGCGCTAGACCGGGCTGGGTTTCTCGTTTATTAATCAGAAGCACAGAGGATTAACAGATTCTCTGTGCTTTTGTATATCATTAGCATGATATACTATGGAAAACAATTATAAAGGAGCGAATATATGGGAATTGAACTCGTTCATTTTAGCATCGGCAAACCAAAACAAATGCAATATGGAGAAGAAAAAGAAATGACGACGGGAATCTGTAAACAGCTTACCGAAGAAGCATTTCTATCAAAAGATGGCTTTCGTGGAGATGGCGTAGCTGATTTACGATTTCACGGTGGTCCAGATCGTGCCGTTTGTGTATATCCACATGAACATTACGCATTATGGGAACAAGAATTCCAAACAACTCTACCTTCCTCCACATTTGGCGAAAACATTACTGTTACGAATATGTTAGAGCATGATGTTTTCATTGGAGATACCTATCAATTAGGCGATGCCATTATTCAAGTGACACAAGGAAGAGTACCATGCAGTACCATTTCCAAAAGACTTAGCATCCCTGGCATTTTACCTCGCATTGTGGAAACAGGTTACACTGGCTATTTATGCCGTGTTCTTCAAGAGGGAATCGTTCGAAAAGACTCACAGATTCAACTGCTAGAGCGTCATCCAAATCAAGTTTCTATTCTATTTTCTAACGAAGTGTATTTTCATAGAAGAAAAGATAAAGAGAGTATTGAAAAGATTCTTGCCGTTCCGGAACTAGCAGAAGTTTGGTATGAGCAATTAACAGACCGTCTTACAAAATTAACGGGAAATAAAGTAAAGCTTTAATCAGTGGGGATCTTCTTCATCACCTCTAATGATTAGCCTTCGCTAATCGGGATTTTACGGGCAGTTATCCCTCACCTATCTTCTTTGTTTTCTCTGAATCTTGAGGTGAGGGTATTACTGCCCGTTAATGTGGGATAAAAAACCCCATCGCACATGCAATGGGGTTTTTACGTTATAGCCAATATGACGAATAGCTTCCCAGTACCGTAACAGAAAAACCAAGTGCCTCCAGCTCCATTGTTACCCCCGGCAGTAGCACATCATCATACGTCTTGTCGACATCAATTAAGAAAAAGTAATTGCCAAGCCCCGTTTTCATAGGACGGGATTCAATTTTTGATAAATTTAACTTTCTCCATGCAAAAGCCGATAATACTTGATAAAGTGCTCCGGCATAATCAGCAGGTAACGTTACCATGAGCGTCGTTTTCTCTCCACGGTTCTCCCCATTTTTGGGTAATAGCGCCCGCTGTTTTTTATGTAACACAAGGAAACGCGTATGATTGTTTTTATGCGTATGAATATTATGCTGCACAATCGCTAAATCATATTTCTCTGCAGCTGCTTCATTCGCAATTGCCGCTATTTTCTCTTCTGGATGCTCTTTCACATACTGCGCTGCTGCACTTGTCGATGTCATATCGCGAACCGTTACACCCTTTAATTTTTCATTTAAAAACTTATGGCACTGCGCAATCGCATGTGGATGAGAATGCACAGCGTATACTTCATTCCAAACCTTTTCATAATTTGGATGAACGAGCAAATGCTGCTGAATAGGTACTGTAATTTCTCCTACAATGAAAAGCGGCTGTTCATGCACAAGATAATCAACCGTAATATTAACCGATCCTTCAATTGCATTTTCTAGTGGTACAACTGCGAAATCAACATTCCCATTTGCTGCTGCATCCATACAATCAGGAATAGTCCGATATGGAACATGGGCTGCTTTCGGAAAAAAACGACTCACCGCCATATTTGTAAATGTTGCTTCTGGTCCTAAATAGCCAACTCGAATCATCGTCTTTTCCCCTCTTTTTCGTTTTCTTACTGTTATACCATAAATATTTGTATTCTTCTATGTAAATTTTGAATATTATAAAAAGACTAGCATCTGCTAATCTATATGTTTCATATATTCTTTTTGGGCGAAGAAGAAATAGATGGTGCATGCTACAAGATAAAACATAATCACAAAACATACTTTTTGAAATGAACCCTCTATAAAGATTGTTCTATGGTACGTATATAAAGCAACCGCACTATGCATGCTTCCTACTAAAATAGGAGAAAAAAACAATATACCTAATTGCCAACGAGTAATTTTATATGCTTCTCTTTTTGTCATGCCAATCTTTTGTAATGCATGATACTGTTTTCGATCATATGCAATATCATGAAACCATTTAAAGTAAACAATGCTACATGAAGTAAGGAAGAATAGTATACTAATAAACGAACCAATAAATAAAGTAATGTCTCCGCCTTCTTTCATCTTCACATACAGTTCCATATTATTTCGAAATGCACCGCTACTATTCTGCTTAATATGTTTTCGTAAATCTTCGTTTAATTTCTCTGTATTTTCTATATTACCTAACGTATAACCATGATATACATATTTTTCAGAATCGGAAATTTGACCCGCTAGATTCATAAAATCTTTGTCATTCATAATAAAAAACATTCCATTTATTTGAGAACTATGATTATTAAATAGCGTGCCGCCTTTCTGTCCATTGAATTTATAATCTATCGTTTGTCCTAACACATGCAAACTGATCTTTTTATTATCATACAATGCTGGTCCATCATACTTATCATAATAAACAAGTGTAACAGTTTCTATTTTCGGATGAAACGTCTTCTGCCCCTGCTCTCTCGCTTCTTTGTTATACTCACTCGCACCTATTATAGTTGCCGGTGTATCTTCCCTATTATTAGACTGAAATGTTGCTGGTAAACCTACAAAAGTTGTATAGCGAAATTTATGAATTCCATATTTACGGAACAAATTCTCAACTGTCCCTTTCTCCATTATTTCACTTGAATGGACACCTTTTTCTACATATGAAAAAGCGTGTGCTCCACCTCCGCGCCACATTTCCTGCATGCTTGAAAAGTACAAGTACACTGCACCGGTTGCTGTTACGACAACGGTTGTTGCCATTGATAAAAGAAAGAAAAAGCGCCCATTTTCCTTCATTCTATGAAATAATTGATTCACTATAAATAGATAAGGGTATCTATACATAATCTTTTTACTACTTTTTATCATTTGTAATATTTGAATAATCCCATGTGTAAACGAAAAGTATGTGCCAAAGGATACCAAAATGACAACCGGAATGAAATAGATAGCAATCGTCATCATCGTCGCTTGTGACGCTAAGCCATAGCCTATACCTAAACAAATAAAACCTAGCAAACAAAGCCACTTTGAATTTTTTGATTCACTTTTCTCCGTACGAAATTCCTTTAATAAACGAATTACTTTTATATTCCATATACGTAGTGCACTAATGAAAGATAAAACAAAAAATATGATACAATATGTACCAACTGTTATCATGACAGCTCTTATATCAAAAATAAGAGGTAGTTCCTGAGGAAATTTAAGTAACATACCAAATATCATAAAGAAAAGCTTTAAAAATACCATTCCAATACCTACACCAAAAACATTAGCAAGAAGTCCCATCACCATTTGTTCCGCCATAATCATACCGATCAAATTAGACATTGTTGCTCCCATTAACATGTATAACCCTAATTCTTTCTTGCGTGTTTGTATGAAAATGGAGTTCGAATACAAAATAAATAAAATAAAAAAGCAAATAACAATTATATTGCATACAATAAGTCCCCATTGTACATTCTGATACCACATATTACGTTGCATATAGGGGTGGAAAATCACGGCCATATATATATAAGAGGCAAATATAGCAAAACAACTACTTAAGAAAAATACTTTATAACTGCGCCAATTACCTCTTATATTTTGCATTGCCAATTGTCGAACATTCATCTTCATCCCCCTCTGTAACCTGTTACACATGTAAAAAGCTAGAGGTTTCCCTAGCTTTTTACGTGTTTTAAATATCCTCTTTGCGCGATTGCAAAGTAGACTGCCGAAGCTAAAATGTATGCCCCGATAATAATCGCACCTGATTTCCATAAATCTAAATAAAGCATTTTCCCTAATGTATGAAGAGCAAATCCGCTATGCACAGTACCAATAAGAATTGGGATAAAGAAGATTGCTCCCATCTGACGAATTGCAATTTTATGAATCTCTTTATCAGTCATACCAATTCGTTTTAACGATTTGAATTGAATGCGATCTTGTTCTTTATCATTAAACCATTTAAAGTATGTCATGCTGCAAGCAAAGAAGAAGAAGAGTACTGTTACAAAGAAACCAATGAACATCGTGATCGCACCTTGTTCTTTTATAGCTTTATAAGTAAGAATAGAATTATGAAATTTCTCCTGCTGTTCTGGTGCAATTTGCTTTTTCAAATCTAATACAAGATTCTCTGTTTCTTTCCAGTTTTCAATATAGTATCCATAATATTTCGTCTTTTCAGCATCTGGTACAGCCGCCGCGTATTTCGCGTAATCTTCTTCCGTCACAATAAATAAGCTATCATCATTAAATACCGAGTCTGTATATGGTTTATTTAACTTTAATTTTTCTGGTTGATTTTGAACCGTAAACTCAAATGATTTATTAAAATCTAACTGTACAAAATCTTTCACCATATCAATCATTACCATTGTACCGCTACCCGCTTTATTATGAATCTCTTCTTTCTTTTGCTTACGCGCTTCTTTATTAAATTCTTTCTCTGACATAATGAGCATTCCCAATTCTCGTTCATTATTCATCCATCTCATTTTATACTTTGCTGGGATGCTAATAACAGTAACTTTCCGTGCATCTTCAAATCCGTGCTGCTCCATTAATTTTTGAGCACTTTTCTCATCAAGAACCTCATGAGAATTCACACCTTTTTCCACATATGAAATAGCATGTGGACTTTGAGCTACTGTTTTATAACTCATATCTTCAAAGAATACATACAACGTACCAATTGCTGAAGAAACAATCGCTGTAATAATAGAGATAACAAAGAGAAAACGTGCATTATCTTTCATTTTATAAATTAAATTACTTAGCACAAACATATTCGGATACTTATAAAATGATTTTTTTCGTCTTTGTAATGCTTTTAATACTACGGTGCTACCTTGTGTAAATAACAAATATGTTCCGGCAATTGTTAGCCCGACAATTGGCAAGAAATACATAATAAAAGTCATAATTGTAACTTGAAAACAAAGTACATACGCTACAATAATACATAATACACCGACGACACATAACCATGTAAATGCAAAAGGCTCTACTTTTTGCTTTCTTGCATCTCGTAGTAAATCAATAATTTGTAAGCGTGCAATCGTCCAGATTCCAAATAATGATAAAAGGAAAAAGAGAATAAAATACACACCCGCTGTTATTAATACTGCTTTCCCATTCCATACAAGTGGCAATGTTTTATCAATGCCAAGTAGTACGCTAAGCGCCTGAAAGAAAAGTTTAGAACAGAGCATACCAAGTGCAATTCCCACTATAATAGATATCACACCAAGCATCATTTGCTCTAATATAATCATGCGACCAAGTTGACCTTTCGTGCCACCTATTAACGTTAATAAACCAAATTCTTTTTTTCTCGCTCGTAAAAATGTTGTATTAGAATACAAAATAAATAGTGCTGAGAAAATAACGACGATATAGTTGATTCCCTCTAAGCCTTTAGCAATCATTGCTTTTCCACCAATACTCCCATCCACCACATCTGGATGATAAATAAAGGAAGCATACATGAAGAAAACTAAAATTGATAAACAACTACTAATAAGAAACGCTTTATAATTACGCCAATTTCCTTTTACATTATTAAGCGCGAGCTGGCGAAAGTTCATGGTATTCTCCTCCTAGCATCGCAAGTACGTCTAAAATTTCTTGGAAAAAGGCTTGTTTTGTTTTTCCTTTATGAATTTCCGAGAAAATTTCTCCATCGCGGATAAAGAGAATACGCTCACAATAGCTAGCGGCTACCGGATCATGCGTTACCATTGCAATCGTTACTTTTTTCTGCTCATGTAAATCTTGCAGTGCACCCATTAGTGATTTTGCTGACTTAGAATCTAGATTTCCTGTCGGCTCATCCGCTAAGATTAATGTAGGTTCATGAATAATTGCACGCGCAGCTGCGGCACGTTGTTGCTGTCCACCTGATACTTCATATACTTTTTTATTTAGAATTTCTTCAATGTTTAAGAACTTCGCGATTTCAAGCACCTTTGTATCAATTTCCTTCACAGGACGGTTTGCCATGACAAGAGGCAAAATAATATTTTCTTTAATAGATAATGTATCTAGCAAGTTAAAATCTTGGAAGATAAATCCCAAATGCGTACGACGAAACGCTGCTAATTTTGCGGCACGCATTTGACTAATTTCTTCACCGTTCACATAAACATGACCAGATGTTTGTTTATCAATCGTTGCTAATAAATTGAGAAGCGTTGTTTTCCCGCTCCCTGAAGGCCCCATAATTCCTACAAATTCGCCTTCTTCAATTTTGAAATTTATATCATGTAAAGCGGTCGTTGCCACTGAACCTTTTGATTGATATACCTTCGTTAAACCTTTTACTTCAAGAACACTCATTTCTAATCCCCCTATGCGTTTTCTTCTTACATTTACTATAAAAAAAATAAGAAAAAGAAACGAGTGATTTTCCTTACAAAACCCGTTGTTATCTTACAATTTTGTCATTTTTCTCATTAATGTATGATATTCTTCGTCTTTTGCAAATTGGAATGTAAATGTTGTGCCTTCTCCCTCAGTTGATTGCACCTGAATTCCATGATGAAGATTATCACAAATTTCCTTTGTAATGTATAATCCCATACCTGTTGCTTCTCTTGTTTTCCGTCCGTTCGTTCCTGTAAAGAACGGTTCAAAAACCCGTTTGATGTCTTGTTTTGGAATACCAATTCCGTTATCACTAATATGTAATAAGACTTTCTGTTCCTTTTCCTCTATCTGAAACTGAATTTCTTTTTTATCAGCTTGAGAGATTTTTGTATACTTTATTGCATTCATAACAATTTGATTGATTGCAATACTAAGCCACTTTCGATCAGACGCTATCATACATGCCTCTTCTGAAAACATAACTTTCGGATATACAGAACATTGGATAAAGGCTTTTCGATGTTGATTAATAACTTCTCGAACAACATCTACTACATTTACTACCTCTATTTTATAATCTTTCGCAAACTGTTCTAGCCTCGCCATATGTAATGCTAAATCTAAACCATGTAAAATCCGATTATTTTCTTCTCGAATACTTTCAATTGTTCCTCTTGCCTCTCGATGCATTTGTCCTAATTTTTGCAATAGCAATTCAATGACAGAAATCGGTGTTTTCATTTGATGAATCCATTGGTTCATAAAAATGATTTGCTGTTGCTCTTTTGCAGACTGCTCATGTACTTGATTCATATATTGTTGTCTTAGCAATGTAAATGCTTCAACAATTGTTTCTTGTTCAGACGTATAGGAAGCATCAATAAGTAAAGAATCATGCAATGTGTGCCCTTCAGCAATATATTGTTCTATTCTGTTTAAAAACACACTTCGTTTTCGATAATCATAAATAAGATACACGATAAATACTACAGTCGCCAATAAGAAACCGTACAACCATGTACTCCACTGTATCGACTGTTTCTCTAAAAGCTCTTGTAGCTGTAACATAAATCCAAACAAACAAAGACTCGCAATATACGAAACGATTAAAGCGAAACGATCAATAAGATAACTCTTAAGCTTCATGCCCATCTCCCCACTCTGTAAGAAGTGCGTATCCATACCCTCTCTTTGTTACAATTGCATCTGTAATCCCAAGTTCCTCTAGCTTCTTTCGTACTCGCTTTACATTCACCGTTAATGTATTATCATCAACAAAAGCTACTTCATCCCATAACGCCTCTAATAACTCTTCTCGTGTTACGTATTGATTTGCCTGTTTCATTAAACATTCTAATAAATAAAATTCGTTCTTGGTCAGCTCGATTTGTTTTCCTTGCCACTCTACTGTATGTTGTGATGGAAATAACAACAATCCACTTACACCAAAGCAGTCGCTTTCTGCGGACCCCGCATATTCCCCATATCCGCGTCGCAGTGCGCTCTTCACTTTAGCCATCACAATATCTAAATGGAATGGCTTTGTAATATAATCATCCCCACCATTTTCGATTGCCATCACTTGATCCATTTCGCCCGTTCGTGCTGAAACAAAAATAATTGGTGCGTTCGAAACAGTCCGAATTTGACGACACCAGTAAAACCCATCAAAGTACGGTAAATTAATATCCAGTAAGACTAAATGTGGATTTATTTTTACAAATTCATCTTTTATATGGCGTAAATCTTCCACACGAAACGATTGATACCCATATTTCCCTAAATGCTCTTCTAAAATGTGAGCAATCTTTTCATCGTCTTCTACAATTAATATTTTATACATAAAACCCCACCCTTTTCTTCTTGCTGTAGAGTGCAACTTTCATCAGCCAGGATTCCTGCTTTCACAGCCAGTTACCTCACAACTTATTTCTTTGATTTTTCTGAAACTTAAAACGGGAGTTATTACCTGTGAACGATGGATATATTCACTTCTTTCTCTATTATAAAAAAAACTGCCGTATTTTGGCAGTCTTAATCAATAAATTCAAATTGATATTCAAGAATTTTTACAATGTCACCGTCTTGTGCACCGCGAGCACGAAGTTCTTCATCAATACCCATTCCGCGCATTTGACGAGCAAATCGGCGTATAGATTCATCACGAGTGAAGTCTGTCATCTTGAACGTTTTCTCAATATCATAACCAGAAATAACAAACGTACCATCACTTTCACGTGTAATTTCAAATTTAGAGCCTTCAGACTCATATTTGTACATTACGCTTGCTTCAGATTCGTCTGCAACTTCATGTATTGGGAATTCTGGTGTTGTTTCTAATAGATTTGCTACTTCGAATAGTAAATCACGAACACCCTGCCTTGTTACTGCAGAAATTGGGAAGATTTTAACTTCATCGCCCACTTTTTCTTTAAACGCTTGTAAGTTTTCTTCTGCATCTGGCATATCCATTTTGTTTGCAACAACAACTTGTGGACGCTCTGTTAAACGCAGATTGTACTCTTTTAATTCGCCATTAATTGTTACGTAATCCTCATACGGATCACGACCTTCTAAACCAGACATATCAATTACATGCACGATAACACGTGTACGCTCAATATGACGTAAGAATTGATGTCCAAGCCCAACACCAGCATGTGCTCCTTCAATTAGTCCTGGAAGATCAGCCATAACGAAACTACGATTATCACCTGTTTCAACAACACCAAGGTTTGGAACAATTGTTGTAAAATGATATTCTGCAATTTTCGGACGTGCTGATGATACAACAGATAATAATGTTGATTTACCAACACTTGGGAAGCCAACAAGTCCAACATCAGCTAACACTTTCAATTCTAACGTTACATCACGCTCTTGACCTGGTTCCCCGTTCTCAGCGATTTCCGGAGCTGGGTTTGTTGGTGTCGCAAAACGTGAGTTACCACGACCACCACGGCCACCTTTTGCGATAACTGCTGATTGTTCATGCGTTACTAAATCCGCAAGAATTTGACCAGTAGCTTCATCTTTTACAACTGTACCTGGCGGAACCTTTACAATTAAATCTTCAGATTTTCGGCCATGTTGACCTTTACTCATTCCATGTTGACCGCGATCTGCCTTAAAATGACGCTGATAGCGGAAGTCCATTAATGTACGTAATCCTTCGTCTACAACGAAAACAACATCTGCACCTTTACCACCGTCGCCACCTGCTGGGCCACCTTTTGGAACATACTTCTCACGACGGTACGCAACCATTCCGTTTCCACCGTCGCCGCCTTTTACATATATCTTGACCTGATCTACAAACATTATCTCACCACACTTTTTTCGATTAGTTGTAATATAATTGAGATTTCTTCATCTCGTACTGTATAAGAAATGGAACACCATTCATCATCTTGATTTGCAAGCCACGTTTGTAGTTCTTCTACATCTGTTAGCTTACCACGAAAATCAAAAAAGAAACGAGCATCCTGCGCGTTACATTCAATTGTGATACAAACATAATTTTCGACATAAACGTCTAAACTATGCTGGAGTATTGAGAAAAATTGATTCGTCCATGTACAAACTACCTCATCTAGATGAGATAAGTTATGTACTTTCCCTAATACTTCGTATTCCAATAAGCACGGTTGCTGTTTCCAATTATATGTTAAAATCCATTCTGAAAACATAGGCATCGACAGCCCAATCAGATTAGATTCTTGTCTCGCTTCTTGGACAAAACGATCGATGAGTCCATGAATCTCTTCTGCTTTTCCAAGCGAAAGGTTTCCTTTAATCATCTGCATACGATTGAGCCAATCATGTCTCGAATGACGCAGCGCATCTATAATTGTCCATTTTTCCTTCATCCAGATACCCCTTAATATAGAAAAACTCTAACCTGCACTCAGGTTAGAGTTTTCCGTGAGTTTCTTATGCTTCTTGAGCAACAGGATATACGCTCACTTGTTTGCGGTCACGGCCAAGACGCTCGAAGCGTACTACGCCGTCAACTTTCGCGAATAAAGTGTCATCGCCACCACGACCAACGTTAACACCTGGATAAATTTTTGTACCGCGTTGACGGTAAAGAATTGAACCACCTGATACCATTTGACCATCTGCGCGTTTAGCACCAAGACGTTTTGACTGAGAGTCACGACCGTTCTTTGTACTACCTACACCTTTCTTAGATGCGAAAAACTGAAGATCTAATCTTAACATACGTTACACCTCCTGCACTTTTTCTATTAATCGGATATATTTTCCGTAATCAAGTTCAATCGTCTTAAGCGAAACAACCATGCCTTCTAAAAGTAACTGTGCTTTTTCTCCTGTAGAAGCATCTAAATCATTAGGAACTTCATACGTTAGGAATCCGCCATTACTTCCGAGTTCAATGGTTGCCTGCACATTACAAAGTACTTCCACTGCATTTATAGATCCAAACACAACCGCCGTTGTCGCAGAACAGACAAGGTCTTGTCCATGCGGTGCAAAGTTGGCATGTCCGGTCATTTTAAATGATTGGATACTTCCTAATTTCGTGCGACATATCGTAACTTTAATCATATCGACCAGAATTAAGCGTTGATTGCTTCAATCACAAGCTTAGTGTAAGGTTGACGATGACCTTGTTTTTTACGATTGTTCTTTTTCGCTTTGTATTTGAAAACGATGATTTTCTTAGCGCGACCTTGTTTTTCAACTTTCGCAGTAACTGTTGCACCTTCTACAACTGGGCTACCAACTTTCACGTTTTCGCCACCAACGAAAAGAACTTTGTCAAAAGTAACAGTTTCACCAGCTTCAGCATCTAATTTTTCAATGTAGATTTCTTGACCAGCTTCAACTTTAATTTGTTTTCCACCTGTTTCGATAATTGCGTACATACTTGCACCTCCTCATAATTACTAAGACTCGCCAAAACGAGGTAGACATAGCATGTCTTTTTAGAACCTGTCCTGTGCGGTTGTAGCATATAGCAGTTTAGGTGCTATAAACTATAACATAAAGATGTTATCATGAAACATTGGCGGTTGTCAATAAATGTTCTGCTAACTATTTTTCCGTTCCATAATTTCTTGTTTTGTTCCAAAACGGACGATAGAATATTTCGCAGATTTCTCATCTATGAAATGAATCTGAAATGGTATGTTTTTTTGCAATCCTTTATGTAAAAAGGTTTTTTGTACATCCGCATGCGCTGCGATTAAAACCGCCTCATCATCCATACCACTATATGCAATGAGCTCTCTTTCCAGTTCATATGCAATTGTTTCATAAGAAGCCACATAGCCGGTCGTTTGACAACGAGAACAGTCTTCTAATAATACATCACGAAGCGAATGTTTTTTGCGCTTACGTGTCATTTCTAAAATACCTAGTTCCGTAAAACCAAGCACTCTCGTATATGTACTATCCTTCTGCAAAGATGCCATCAAAGCTTCTCTAACTTTTTCCTTATCCGCCTGCTTCTTCATATTAATAAAATCAATTAAAATCATACCACCAATATCCCGCAAACGTAATTGACGAGCAATTTCTTTTGCAGCTATTTCATTTGTGCGCAACACCGTATCTTGTAAATTCTGTTTTCCCGTAAATTTACCAGTATTCACATCGATGACAGTCATCGTTTCCATTTGTTCAATGAGTAAATAGGATCCATTTGGTAGCCATACTATTTTTTGCAGTGCTTTTTCAATAACGCGATCTACACCATATCGACTAAACAAGGAGGACTTTTCCTTGTATAGCGACACTTTTTCTTTTCCTACCTTGTCTTCTAACTCCTTTAGCACACTGTGTGCATCTACGATTACTTTTGAAATTTTTTCAATTGGAATTTCTTGAAACACTCGATCTAAAAATGTTGCTGGACGATGAAGTAACAGTGGTGCCTTTCCTTGTTTTTCCTTCTTTTTTAGTTCCTCAAATAGCTGCTGAAAATGATTCATCTCAGCCTGTATTTCATCGATAGGGCCTCGTTCACATGCTGAGCGAAAAATATATCCTCCCCCACCATCCACTTGAATCTCAAGCAATTGTTGTCGTTTCTTGGTCTGTTTTATTTTCCGGGAAACTGCACACATTTCGTCATAAGGCATATAAACGACATATTTTCCGGTGAATTCTATGTTTGCTGTTAGTTTCGGACCTTTTGTATCAATTGCTTCTTTCACAACTTGTACAAGCAATGCTTGGCCTTCGTGCACCCGGTATGATGCTGGGACATCATCATAAGAGAGATATGCTTGTTTCTCTAAGCCAATATTTACGAAAGCAGCATTCATTCCAGCAATGGTCCGAATCACACGGCCAACAAAAATATGTCCTACAATTTCTTGCTCTTCATTTCTTTTCCATAGAAGTTCAACAATCTCTTGTTCTTCTTCTACAGCAACTCGTTTTTCCGAACCGATGTAGTTGATGTATAACGTCTTCAAGATGTCTTCCTCACTTTTTCTTTTTTCTTTACAATATAAAAGGTTAGTGCCATCGTCAACACTAACCAATCAACTCTTCTACAGATGAAGTTGTTCGCTTTTCAGTAAAGTACGCGTAAAGTAGCTCATTTTCATCTAATGTATAGTGCTCTTTATCTTTTCCACGGACGACAATAGAATGTTTGTATCCTCTACGAAACTGTGTAAAAATAGTAAATAACCGATCTTCCGTTGTCACCTCAATCGGAGCAATCTTTTCAATACCTCGTTTGTTTCCATAATAACGTTCTAGCAAAAAACGCATAAATGCATAATGACGTTTCTTCCACTCCTGGTATAGAGAAATAACTAAAAACAGAAGTAACATCCACATCATAATATTATTACTATTCCAAAACAGTTGCCATCCTAGTATCACGCTAAAAAAAACACATGATAGTTTCATCATTTTTTCATGTGCTTGTAAATAAGGAAGGTGCTGAGATAAAACATTGAGGAGAATCTTTCCTCCGTCTAAAGGCCAAATCGGCAGTAAATTAAAACATAAAATAATTAAGTTATTCCATACAAAAAAATGATAAAGTTCTTCACCCACCCATCCTGCCGTATACAATACATAGGCTAACCCTACCATCCATACATGTTGAATGGGACCTGCTATCACAACAATTAGCTCTTCTTTCAACGGTTTATTCCCATGTTCCTCAAGCTCTGCTACCCCGCCAAATGGCAAGAGCTGTATTTGCTTAATACGCCATTTATAATGGGCAGCAGCGAACGCATGCCCTAACTCATGCAGAAAGACAATACAAAACAAAATAAGTAACTCTTTAAAACGTGCCGTAAAAATCCCGATTGCTATAATACCCCAAAATAAAGGATGTATCGTAATTTTTGACAATACTTCGTTATATTTACTCAAATGAAATCACCTGAATTGGATCGATAAATTTTTCATTCTTTTTTATTGCGAAATAAAATTTTCCATTCTTTTCATTTGTGCTGGTAGCAACCGTTCCAACCTTTTGTTTCTTCTCTACGTAATCATATAGTTTCACAGATGTCTCACCTAGATTTCCATACCAAGATTCCGTACCATCTGCATGTTGAATTTCAACAGTGTTTCCAAACTCTTCTTTCTTCCCAGCAAAAATTACAATGCCTTCATTTACTGATTCAACCATTGCATTCGCAGCTGTTTGTACAAATACCCCTTGCCCGTTCGTTTGAAAACTTTGCATCACTTTTCCGGAAGCTGGGACTGCATAATCCTTTTGCTTCACTATCTGCTTCTTTTCACTTGAAGGTAAGAAGGCAAGTGGCTTTCCAAATTGTCCTTCATACCATTTTGACACAGCAGCAAATTGAAACTCTTCTTCCATGACTTGCTTTATAACTGTTCGTGCCCCATCAAAAGAGGAAGGTGCGTTTTTAAATAAAATGGCTACGGCGAGAACGAAAATTGCTGCTAGTAAAAACTTAAATAAAAATACATCCTTGCGAAATAGCGGATGTACCTCTTTTTCACCTTCTTCAATCAGTAATGTTTCCCCCTCGTAATCCCCTTGGAAAAAATATTGTTCTTCCTCCGTTCGCTCTTGCTCTTCTTTTCTCTTCGCAATCCGCTTTCGAATCTCATCTACACGTCTATTCTTCATCCTGTCCCCTTCCTTTTCCCTCCTCCTATAAAAGAGGGAAATAAAGTGAAACTTTTCTCAGTGGATGGTTTTCTTCATCTTCCACTGAGAATTAGCCCTCACCAATCTGGCTCTGATGGACAGTTTATCCCCACCTAACTTCTTTGCTTCCTGCAGAACTTTGAGATGAGGGTATTACTGACCGTTAGAGCAGGGTAAAGTGAAACTTTCAGCAGTGCAGTAAAGGCTCTTCCTTCCCACTTATCGTCAGTTGAACTTTATATGGTTTGTACATATGTATGAGTTGTCTAACCAAGATATTCATGAGAAGAAAAAAGAAAGCACTTCGCATACATGCGAAGTGCTTTTAACGAATTCCGAAGAATTTTTTCATTTTTGTAAGGACAGATTGTCTTTCCTGTTCAAACGCCTGTAACGGTACAGATTCACCTAACAGACGTCTTGCAATATTACGGTAAGCTAGGGCTGCTTTGCCACTCGGCTGCAATGCTACAGGTTCTCCTGTATTTGTAGCGCGAATAACTGCATCATCATCTTCGACAACACCTAGTAACTCAACTGAAAGTGTACGTACAATTTCATCTACATCCAGCATATCCTGTTCATGTAGCATATGACTACGTACACGATTTATAACAAGTTTTGGTGGTTCAATATCTTCTTTTTCTAAAAGTCCAATAACGCGATCTGCATCACGCATAGAAGATACTTCAGGTGTCGTTACAACAATTGCTTTATCCGCACCTGCTACCGCATTTTTAAATCCCCGCTCAATACCGGCAGGACAATCAATTAATATGTAATCATAATCTTGACGTAATTGTTGTATTAACTCATCCATTTGTTCAGGTGTTACCGCTGATTTATCACTCGTTTGTGCTGCAGGTAATAAATAGAGCTCATCAAAGCGCTTATCTTTAATAAGAGCCTGATGTAAACGACAACGCCCTTCGACGACATCAACAAGATCAAATACAATACGATTTTCCAGCCCCATTACTACGTCTAAGTTTCTTAGGCCAATATCCGTATCAATTAAACATACTTTGTTTCCGGATAATGCTAAGGCTGTACCAATGTTTGCAGACGTTGTAGTTTTTCCTACTCCGCCTTTTCCAGATGTAATTACTATTGCCTCTCCCACAGCTATACAATTCCCCTTTCTAACTTTGTTAAATTAGGTCTAAGATGAGTGAGAAGTTGAAGGCGATCGACAACAATGTGATTGTTCTCATCAATATACGCACATTCTGCCGGGTCTGCTCCGTCTTCTTTCTCTTCCGGAGCCCGCATCGTCACATCACTAATTCGAAGTTGCATTGGATTCATCACCGATGCCGCAATAACGGCCTCTGCATCCCCATAATATCCTGCATGTGCAATACCTCGTAATGCTCCGACGACAAAAATATTTCCTCCAGCGATAACCGTTCCGCCTGGATTAACATCTCCAATTAATAATAAATTTCCTTTTACATGCAACACTTGACCTGAGCGAACAATTTTGGAAACAGGGACAATTTCCGTTTCTTCTTTCCACGCTACAGCTTCTGCTTTCGTTATAACATCACTCTCAATCGAATCAACAACAAGATTTTTTTTATTACGAACTAAAGTACGAAGCTCTTCCTGTTGTACTTCTGTCAAATAGCGATTGCCAACTTTGGCATGCACTTCGATTAAGGAGCGTCCATCGCCATCGTAATAATGAGTTGAAAGTTTTTCATCCAGTTCTTGCAGTAATTCCGAAAATGCACAGCAATCATCAAGGTGCAGTGTCAGTCCATCTTTTGTCCCTTTTATCGTTACATTTTGTTGCTTTTTTTCTTCCACTAAAGTTCACCCCACCGATTCAATTCGACATAAAGTCAGAAAATCCTTTTTTCTTTTTCCTCCGTGGCTTTTGAAAGACGCACAAGATATCGTCTCAGTGGGAAACAAAATAGCAATAAGAAAATTCCATTTAGCAATAACGTAGCAAGGAGACGATCAGAGAAAAAGATATGCGTTGGTACATGAATACGACCTAATAACGTTAAAAATCCATATACATAATACTCTAATGCTGCAATACTCGCGAACACGATAAAAGAAACAATGAATAAATTCAATTGTAAAACTCTCATCGCATTGTAAACGAGATACGCTAAAATTGGATAAGCAAATATATATACACCAACAAGTTCCGTATATACAGTATCAAATAAAAAACCGAATAACAGCCCATAGTAAATACCTTGCAATGGGCTAAAATAAACGGTAATAAAACATAGTACAATCATAAAAAAATGCGGCGATGCAATACTGCCCTTCCAAAACAATTCTGTTGGAACCACAGTAGAAAACATATTTTCAAATAAAAATACGAAAAGAAGCAGGAGAGGAAGAATTGTCCTTTTTAAAATAGTCATCTCTTCTCCCTCCTTATTGTTCTAACACTGCTGACGGCATAACTCTCTTTGTAACCATAATATGGTCTACGTCATTTAAATCCGCTGCAGGTTTTACGTAAGCTGTTTGTGTTAATCCATATGGATCTGGTGCAACATCTACAATTTTCCCAATTACTAATCCTTTCGGGAAAATATCACTTAATCCAGACGTCACAACCGTTTGATCTTTTTCTACTTTTACGTCAGATGGAATTTTTGTGAAAATAAGCGTTTGTTTTTCCTTGTCGTATCCTTCTATTAATCCAAAAATACGCTCTTGTCCTTCCACGACAGCAGAAATACGATTTGTTCGATTCATTGAACTCAATAATTCTACTGTTGATGTAAATTGAGAAACACTTTTTACCCTTCCGACTAGTCCTTTTGAAGTCATAACAGCCATATCCTTTTGGATTCCTTGCTGTGCTCCTCTATCAATTCCGATTAAGTCATACCATTTATCTGGATTGCGTGCGATGACAGTTGCTTGAATCGGCTTATAGTCGCGAAGAGAATCTTTTTTACCAATTGTTTCACGTAGATTTGCATTATCTTTTTCTAAATCTTTTACTTTTACGGATAACTCCGCATACTTATCTAATTTTTCTTTTAGTGTTTTATTTTCTTCATACGTGCGCTTTACATCTTCTACATTCTCAAAGAATCCGGCAACATAATTCGCTGGCTTTTGGAATACACGCTCTACAACACCGACAGTATCTTTTACAAACTGCTCTGGCCATGTTAAACTTTTCCGTTCTTTCAATGAGATTCCAATCAATGCCACGAGAAGAATAATACTAACTAACAAAACAATTAATCTTTTGTTTAAGAAAAACTGTGGCACGTTCACACCCTCTTAATTTCATTGGTTTTTATTTTGAAATATTATCGAGCATTTTTGAAAAGATCGATATTATCTAACGCTTTACCTGTTCCAATCGCTACACAATCCAATGGATTTTCTGCAACAAGAACTGGCATTTTCGTTTCATCACTAATTACTTTGTCCAAGTTACGAAGTAATGCACCACCACCTGTTAATACAATTCCACGGTCCATAATATCCGCTGCCAATTCAGGTGGCGTTTTTTCTAATGTATTCTTAACAGATTCTACGATTGCATCTACTGTATCTTTTAATGCTTCTGCAATTTCTTCAGGTTTAATTAAAACTGTTTTTGGTAAACCACTTACTAAATCACGGCCGCGAATCTCCATTGGTTCAATACCTTCTGGCTCGCCAGCAGAACCTATTTCTAATTTTAATGCTTCCGCTGTTCTTTCCCCAATCATTAAGTTGTAACCTTTTTTAATGTATTGAATAATTGAATCATCCATATCATCACCAGCAACACGAACAGATTGACTTGTTACAATCCCGCCTAAAGAGATAATTGCAACTTCTGTTGTACCGCCACCGATATCGACAACCATACTTCCCGTTGGTTCCCAAACAGGTAAGTTTGCACCAATTGCTGCTGCAAACGGTTCTTCAATTGGATATGCATCACGTGCGCCTGCTTGGCGAGTTGCATCAATCACTGCACGTCTTTCTACAGCAGTAATACCTGATGGTACACATACCATTACATAAGGTTTACGAGAGAAAAATCCATTTGATTTTTGTGCTTGTTGAATATAGTATTTCATCATTACTGCTGTTGTTTCATAATCAGCAATTACACCATCTTTCATCGGGCGAAGAGCCACTACGTTTCCTGGTGTACGACCAATCATTTGTTTCGCATCGCCACCAACTGCAACGATTTGTTTCGTATCCGTTTGCAATGCTACAACGGAAGGTTCACGTAGAACCACACCTTTTCCTTTCACGTATACAAGCGTATTCGCTGTTCCTAAATCTATCCCAAGATCACGAGTAAAACCACCAAATCCAAACATGTCATATATCTTCCTTTCTCATTTTCACGGACTCATTTTCTTACTTTATATTTATAATAAAACAGTACGTTTTTTATATTTTCTATCCTGCATTGTAGACAAATGTCTACAAAAAACTCATAAAACACATTATAAAACAAAATAAGTAAAAAGAATAGTCTTAAATATGACCTTTTTCTTTTAAACTCACGAATTTATGGTCGCCAATAATAATATGATCCAGGACTTCAATCCCAATAATCCTCCCGCATTCTACTAATCGTTTTGTCACTTCAATATCTTCACGGCTCGGCGCTGGATCTCCTGAAGGATGGTTATGAAGACATATAATAGAGGCCGCTGCACGGCGAAAAGCTTCCTTGAACACCTCACGTGGATGTACAATTGAGGCATTTAGACTCCCGATAAAAACTGTTTGACGATGTACCACTTGATTTTTTGTATTTAAATACAAACAAACGAAATGCTCTTGTTGTAAAAAACGCATCTCTTCCATCATGTAACTTGCACAATCTTCTGGACTACGAATGCTATATCTATTTTGATACTCTAAACGTACCATTCTTCTTCCGAGTTCAAAAGCAGCAATAAGCTGAGATGCCTTCGCTAATCCTACACCATGAAGACTTGTCATCTCTTCTATTGTAGCATCTTTTAACATTCGTAATCCGTCAAAATGATGCAAAATTCGACCCGCTAATGTTAGAACTGATTCGTCTTTGGAACCAGTTCTAAGTAAAACAGCGAGAAGTTCTCTATTCGACAAACTGTCTGCTCCGTCTAGCAATATACGCTCCCGTGGCTGTTCCTCTTTCAAAACATCACGAATGCCGTTCATATTGTCACTCCTTTACAAATTTTTCGCAAAGAAAACCCATGCAACTGTTACGCATGGGGCGCATCGCTATCGAATTGTTTTAATTCACGAACGAGACGCGCGATTGGCAAACCAACTACACTATAGTAATCGCCTTGCATATGATGAACAAAAACTGCTCCCTTTCCTTGAATACCGTAGCTTCCAGCTTTATCAAGGGGCTCTTTCGTTCTGATATACGCATCGATTTCCTCTTCTGTTAGATCCCAAAATGTTACTTCAGTACGCTCATAAAAAGTTGTTGTTTTTTCCTTTGAAACAAGTGCAACACCTGTATATACTTCATGTGTTTTTCCTGATAACAGCTGCAACATTTCTTTTGCTTCAGCCTCATCAGCAGGTTTTCCAAGAATACGTGACTCGTATGTAACGATTGTATCCGCTCCTAATACAATGCTATCTCCATATGTTTCTGCTACAGCTGATGCCTTTTGCAATGCAAGAGACATTACGATATCAGCAGGCGATGAATACGCACCAATTGCTTCTTCTACTTCACTCACAACAATTTCAAAAGATATATCTACAAGTTCAAGTAGCTCCTTACGACGAGGGGACCCAGAAGCTAAAATAAGATTTTTCATATGTTCTCCTTTTCATTTTTAAAATTAACAGGAAAATACAACTTAATCGTATCAAATGAATATCTTCCCCACAAATTTTAAAAATATCATTTTCTTTTTCATAAAGTGAAATTTTTATCACTCCTAGTAAAGTACAAAAGAGAAGAAAGAAGTACCGTACACTTCTTTCTTCTTCGGTTTATTATCCTATTATTTCACTTTTTGCGAAACCATTTTTTCATAAGAAAGCAAGCTATCAATGACAACTTGATTTAATTTCGCTATCGTCTCCTTATCATTTTTCTCTTCTTTTATCGTCTGCACGGCCACCGATGCATACGTATATAGTTTTTTTATATCCTCTCGTTTGATAGCATCGCCCTCTTTTTTAATCGCCTTCCATTCATTTTCAATCGCCGCCATTTCTTTTTGATTCCCTTTACTCCCAACTTGTACATCAGACGTATATTTCACAAAATGTGCGTATATGGACTGTAACTTTACAAGCAATGAACCGTATTCTTTATCCTTCTTTAACAATGCCTGATCCGTAATTTCCCATTTCTTTTTCACAACCGATATACCGTCTTGCTTATATTGTGCCATTAATTTATCTACGGATGCCTCATCACTTGCAATTCCAACTACAAGTGAATATTTATCATCAGTTGGTTTCATAGCTGCAGCATTCCCATTCTTTTTCCATTCTTCAAGCGATGCCTGTCCTTTTTCTTGTGTAGAATACAAGCCACCCTGGACGAAATACAACGTGAGGGGTGCTAAGGCAGCAGCACTTCCTGCATTTGGCTTTACTTCTTCTTTTTTCTCTGCATCTACTGGCTCTTTTTGCCCTGTTCCACTATTCTTTTCTGTACTTGTTACCGTTGCCACCGATTCTCCACCTGATTTTTGTCCTGTTAAAAGATGTAGCATTCCCATGCCAAAAAATGTACCAATTACTATAGCAGTCGCAACTGTTACGATAATTGCACTGCTCCATTTCTTTTTATATTTTTTCACTGAAGATAATTTTGTTTTTTGAAATGGTACCACATTATGTGGTGGCGCACCGTCTACTAGCATCCAGTCAAACTCTTCTTTTTCCTTCTTCTCTTCATACTTTGCTTCCGTTCCATTTACCTTAATTGAGATTTTTCGTGATTGCTTGTCCATAGCTCCACTCCTTACCTCTTATCGTTGTCCGCATCGTATCATATTTATTTCAAAAAAAACCGAGTTATTTGTCACTGGGATTCGTCAAATTGTCCCATATAGTTATCTTATATGTATGCATTCGTCTTCATTTGTAGAACAAAAAAACTAGACAGCACCTACTGTCTAGTTCTTTCACGTATGTATTTACGAACTTCTGAAATAAAATAAAGTGAGCCCGTTATAATGAAAACATCATTTTCTTGAAGTGCTCTCATCTTCGTATCAATTGCTTCTTGCCAATTCTCAAAGACTTCTTTCGATTCCTTATGCGAATAAGCTGCAAGTTGTTCAGCAGAAATAGCACGATCAAATGTAAATGTTGTAAAGATCAGTTCATCCGCAATCGTTTCTAACTCTCCAACCATTTTGTCTAACTGTTTATCACCAAGTGCTGTAAATAAAACAACGACCTTTTTATGCTTGTAATGAGCACGAACTGTTTCAACAAGACTCGTAATTCCTTCTGGGTTATGAGCACCATCAATAATCACATCTGGATTGTTCTGCAACTGTTCAAAGCGACCAATCCAATACGTCTTACTTAACCCCGTTCGAATATGCTCTTCTTCAATCAAAAATGATTGATATGTCCTAATATACATAATCGCCATAAGGGCGAGTGCTGCATTACGAACTTGATGGCTTCCTTTCATCGCAATGCGAACTTCTTCATACGAAGAAAACGGGCAAGAAAATGCAAAATTCTCTCCGTCTTCATCAGAACGTTGATGCACCACTGTAAACTGCTGCCCAAGTTCATAGAGTTTCGCCTTTTTTTCCTTTGCAACTTCTTGAATAACCTGTAATGCTTCTTGCTCTTGAACTCCCGTTATAACAGGGACACCAGACTTAATAATCCCCGCCTTTTCATAGGCGATTTCCGCTAACGTATCTCCTAAAATATGCATATGATCATGACCGATATTTGTAATAACAGTAAGTACGGGATGAACGACATTTGTAGAATCAAAGCGACCACCAAGTCCTGTCTCAAACAAGACGATGTCACAGAAATTCACTTTACCAAAGTAACATATCGCCATCGCTGTAATAATTTCAAATTCTGTCGCTTCTCCTAAATCTGTCTCATCTAACTTTTCAACAACGGGTTTCACCATGTTTACTAGTTTTGTAATTTCCGCATCAGTAATAGGCATGCCGTTAATGCCAATGCGTTCATTAAACGTTTCAATATACGGAGAAGTAAACGTCCCAACTTTATAATCTGCTGCCTCAAACATGTAACGCATATATGTTAAAGTTGAACCTTTTCCATTTGTTCCGGCAAGATGAACACATTTTATATGGCGTTCTGGATTTCCAAGTTCCTCTAGCATCCACTGCATTCTTTCTAATCCTGGTTTAATACCAAATTTTAATCGGCTATGTATCCAGCCTATCGCTTCTTCGTATGTATGTACCACGCGTGCCATTCCCCTTTCAAATCGACAAAAAAAGAATAAGGGCAATAGGTTGCCCTTATTCTATTATACGCAAATAAAAGAGACTCACCAATATGGCGAGTCTCTTTGGAACGATTTTATTTTTGAAGATCAACTAGACGTTGGCGAACTGCTTCGCGTTTTTCTAAGTAATCTTGCTCTTTCGCGCGCTCTCCCTCAATAACTGCCGCTGGAGCTTTTGCTACGAAACCTTGGTTTGCAAGTTTCTTCTGTACGCGTTCTACTTCTTTATCAAACTTCTCAAGTTCTTTTTCAAGACGTGCTTTCTCTTCGTCAAGATTGATAAGATCAGCTAACGGTAAGAATAACTCTGCACCTGATACGATTGCAGTCATCGCTTTTTCTGGAGCTTGTAAATCCGTTTGAATTGTTAATTCGCTTGGATTACAGAAACGCTCAATGTAAGAGCTGTTTTTCGTAAGCTGCGCAAGTACCGCTTCGTCTTTTGCTTTAATTTGCATTTGAACTTTTTTGCTCATTGGTGTATTTACTTCAGCACGGATATTACGAACAGAGCGAATGATATCAACAAGAAGGTGCATTTCTGCCGCTGCTTCTTTGTCTTGTAAATCTTCGCGAACTGTTGGCCATGCTGCTACTGTAATAGATTCACCTTCATGAGGTAAGTGTTGCCAAATTTTCTCTGTTACGAATGGCATGAATGGGTGTAATAAACGCATCGTTTGATCAAGTACATACGCTAAAATAGAACGAGTTGTTTTCTTCGTTGCTTCATCTTCACCGTATAATGGAAGCTTGGCCATCTCAATATACCAGTCACAGAAATCATCCCAAATGAAGTTGTATAATGCACGACCAACCTCACCAAATTCATATTTATCCATGTTACGCGTTACACTTTCAATTGTTTCATTTAAGCGAGTTAAAATCCACTTATCTGCAACTGATTTTTCACCAGTTAAATCGATGTCTTCGTACTTCATGTCATCCATATTCATTAATACGAAGCGTGATGCGTTCCAAATTTTATTGATGAAGTTCCAAGTAGATTCTACTTTCTCCATGCTGAAGCGTAAATCTTGACCTGGCGCACCTCCTGTTGATAAGAAGAAGCGCATTGCATCTGAACCGTATTTTTCAATAACATCCATTGGATCAACACCGTTACCAAGAGACTTACTCATTTTACGCCCTTGCTCGTCACGAACAAGACCGTGAATTAATACGTCTTTAAATGGACGCTCTCCTGTAAACTCTAAACCTTGGAAAATCATACGAGATACCCAGAAGAAGATAATATCATAACCAGTTATAAGAACGTCTGTTGAATAGTAACGCTTGAAATCTGCTGCCTCTTCATTTGGCCAACCAAGTGTTGAGAACGGCCATAGCGCTGAGCTGAACCATGTATCAAGTACGTCATTATCTTGATTCCAGTTTTCGATATCTGCTGGTGCTTCTGTACCTACGTATACTTCACCAGTTTCTTTATGATACCAAGCTGGGATGCGGTGTCCCCACCATAATTGACGAGAAATACACCAGTCATGAATATTTTCCATCCAGCGTAAGTATGTGTTCTCGAAACGATCTGGTACGAACGTTACTTTTTCTTCTTTTTGTTGTAATGCAACTGCCTTTTCTGCAAGTGGTGCCATTTTTACGAACCATTGTGTTGATAAATAAGGCTCAACAACTGCTCCGCTACGTTCACTATGACCAACCGCATGCATGTGAGGCTCGATTTCTACTAATACGCCTGCTTCTTGCAAGTCTTTTACTAATTGCTTACGGCATTCGAAACGATCCATACCGTTATACTTACCAGCTTTTTCATTCATTGAGCCATCTTCGTTCATTACTAGAATACGTGGTAAGTCATGGCGGTTACCTACTTCAAAGTCATTCGGGTCATGAGCTGGTGTGATTTTTACAACACCTGTACCGAAATCTTTTTCTACGTACTCATCAGCAATAATCGGAATTTCACGGCCTACGATTGGAAGCGTAACTGTTTTTCCGATTAAATGTTTGTAGCGATCATCTTCTGGATGAACTGCTACCGCTGTATCACCAAGCATTGTTTCTGGACGAGTTGTCGCAAGGCGAATGTGACCAGAACCGTCTGTTAATGGATAGTTCATATGGTAGAACGCACCTTGAACATCTTTATGAATTACTTCAATATCTGAAAGTGCAGTACGTGTTGCTGGGTCCCAGTTAATAATATATTCTCCGCGGTAAATTAAACCTTTTTCGTATAATTGAACGAATACTTTATTAACTGCATCAGATAAACCTTCATCTAATGTAAAGCGCTCACGAGAGTAATCTAATCCTAAACCAACTTTCCCCCATTGCTGACGAATGTGAGAAGCATATTCTTCTTTCCATTCCCATGCTTTTTCAAGGAATTTCTCACGGCCAAGATCGTAACGTGAAATACCTTCTTCACGAAGCTTCCCTTCTACTTTCGCTTGTGTTGCAATACCAGCATGGTCCATTCCTGGAAGGTATAATACATCGTAACCTTGCATACGCTTTGTACGCGTTAAAATATCTTGAAGTGTTGTATCCCAAGCATGACCTAAGTGCAGCTTACCCGTTACGTTTGGAGGTGGAATTACAATTGTATACGGCTGTTTTTCCGCATCTCCTTTTGCTTCGAAATATTTGCCATCAAGCCACCATTTATAAAGGCCTTCTTCAACGGACATATGATCATATTTAGTCGGTAAATTCTTTTCCGTGTTTGACATTATTTTCCCTCCTTAAAATAAAAAATGCCCCTCATCCAAAAAGGACGAGGGACATCGTGGTACCACCTTTATTTACAAACAAATTCAATATTTGCTTATACTCTTGAGTTGATAACGGACAGATCCGTCTTTTCCTAATGAGAATGATTCCGTTCAGAAAAGATGCTCCAGGGCTACCTTCTAACATAACTATCTAGAGAATTTCACAGCTAATAATTCTCCTCTCTGCAGACGTTTAATGTTATACTCTTCCCCTTCAACGCATTTATATAATTGTTATTTATTATATACAATAGTGTAAAAAACGAAACCACATTCGTCAAGATAAAAATGATTTTTATCAAACGCCTATATAAATGCAAATTAAAAAACCGACATAAAACCCTTCTTTTTAGGTGGGAGAGAGCATCCGGCCATGCATAGAAGCGGTCAGATCCTTTTCCTGCCCAGACATAGTGAAAACAAAGAGAGAAAACGAGTGCAGGTCACCTTTTGTTATCCATAGCCGCGGCTTATATGTCGAAAAATCAAAATGAATTTATATACGATTATTAGATTCAATATTTTCTTATTTTCGCACCTCTTGTAATTATCAATGAACTTAACCAAGTTTTTTGTAACATATGTAAAAAAATGAAAAAAGTGCAGCACAAGCACCTTGGGTACTTACCCTGCATACTGTAATAGTGCCTTCACCTTTCACATATGATAAAAAAATTGATGTGCAGCGCAAAGTTTTCTGTACGGGGGAATGATTATGCGACGATACCGACGCAGCTACAATTTTTCAGCCCCTTCATGGGTTAGAAATTTACAAACAATGTTTTCTGATTTTGCAATTCCACTCACCATTTTCCAAGGGATTCGTACTTTACTATTTCCTACTTTTTTAGACTTTATCATCCTTATTATTTTGGTTGTAGCGACAGTTCGCTTACATTTTCAGCCGTAATCTCAGGGCTCTTGAGACTACGGCTATTATTCATTTCCTTGTTGCTGCGTGGCTTGTAACTGCGAAACAAAATATTCTATATTACTTACCAGCCAATGTGTTTGTTGTAACATTTTCACGCCATGTAGTTCATTTTTGTCATTGCGGTTATTTTTTGTATTTGTATAGGAATGGATTTGCTGAATAAACGGGGATGGATACGCCAAATAAGCAAACATAAGTAACTGCTCCTCTTTCGTAAACGGAAAATATTTTTGGTACACTTGATACCATTCATAGCGGTCATTTCTCGCAATCGGATACGTGTTAAGCGAGCGGGAGTAAAAACGGACAAGGTCTTGAACTGGCGTTGCAAATTGCGACCGTTCCAAACTAATAAAATAACCATTTCGTTCATGATCAAATAAAAAATGATTCATCGATACATTTCCATGTATAAAAGAAACTCTTGTTTTTTCTTTCTCTTTCATCGCTTCATGCCACTCTGTTAACTGTTTCGTTGCAAATTCACGTGCACGGAGTACATGATGGAAATACGTACAATATTGTAATTCAAACGGAGACATATACCATTTTGCTTCAGACTCTACAAGGAATTTCTCCAACAAATTCCCATCTTGCTCCCAGCGATCGGATACATTCGTATAATGCTTCTCTAGCGCTTCTTCCGTATATGTTTCCTCTTTCACCGTTCTTTGATGAAGCGTTGCTAGTGTCTGAAACATTTTATGATATTGATCATTTTCCTCTCCATTTCCCTCAGCCCGCTGTAGCCAAGGCATTAAATAATAATTATATGTCCCATCACTCAAAATATGTCTGCCATCTACAGCATGGTAAATCGGTGCATAATGTGTAAACCCCTTTTCACGTAAAAATTGAACATGATACATTAAATTATTTCGTTCTAAACGCTGAGTCGGTAATTTTTTCAATGCATATGGACCTTGATTCGTATAAATTTTTATGACATTCCCGTGCTCTTCCATATGTTCAGGAGCCAATTGATATCGCTGTAATATTGGTGAATAACGATCTCGCAATTCCATATCCATACAATTGATCCTTTCTCATTCAAAAACGCAAAGTGAAATTCTTTTCATTTCACCCCGTTTGGGCGTTTTTTCTTTCAAGGCAATATTCCCCTACCAAGCTTCTTCTATGCTAAGACAGGGGGGTTACTGGCTGTTAGATTGGGATAAAAGAAAAGAGGTGAGGAAGAAAATTCTTCACTCACTTTGTCTTTGCTTTTGACACAGGTACATATATAATTTGCCCTGCTGTTAAATAGATATCATCTGTTTGATTAGCACGGTGTAAATGCTGAACAGAAGTATCATAACGCTCTGCCACTGATTCAATCGTATCTCCTTCTTGGACGAAATATATACGCAATTTCGTAAACTCTTCTTCCGGTTCTTTCGTAAATAATTTTGTTAAATATAATGCATTTTCATCCCGCTGGGAATAAGACATTTCCACTTGTTCTTCCTGTTGCGACTCCTTTTTCTCTTTCTTTATATGTTTTCGTCCAAATAATTCAAACTGAGGTGTGATTTCTTTCGATTCTTCTTCCCGTTCTTGTTCATCCTCATGTTCTTCAAATTTCTCTTCTTCCTCTTCTAATTCCTGTTCTTTACGTACCTCAAGTTGGAACGGTTCAAAAGCATAATCTTCCCACTCATCATCTTTTGTGTGTGCCGTTACTTCTTCAATTTCTTCAATTTTTTCAACTTCTTCAGTTTCTTCAGCTCTTTCAACTTCCACAACCTCTATTACTTCTTCCTGTATTCTCTCTTCATCACATAAACCTGAGATTGATATATCAGCTAATAGTTGCAAACATCCGTTTTCCTTTAATTCATAATCGAATTCATCAATTGAAACATATAATTCTTCAAGCTGTTTCACACGATTTTTCGGAATAGAAATTTCTAACGGAAAAGAGTGTACAAGCTCATTTACACCATCTTCTCGTGTTTCTACATAATCAATTGATTTCGCTGGAGAAAGATCTCGCAGCGAAAACGCTGTCTCATCTTGTTTTGCAACATATTCTCCCGTTAAATCCAACTGTCCTCTTACAATTACTTCATAATCAAGCTCTTCTATTACAACGTCTGGATCTAATGAAATTGACAGAAGTTCTTCGACTTCCTGTCCCTTTTGGAACCAAACCGATTCTTTTAATGAAAACCGCAATGAAGTATGCTGATCTGCTGCCACCTCTGTTTCCCCCTCTCAAACTATATGTCATTACAGGTTTATGTGTATGAGAGTAACTTTATGAATAAAAAAATCGCTCACCTTATGGAGAGCGACTTTTATAACCTGATTATGCTTTTAATTTTGACATCGCAATTTCTGCTGCTGCAATCGTTGCTTCGATATCAGCATCACTATGTGCCGTCGATAAGAACAATCCTTCAAATTGGGAAGGTGGTAAAAACACACCTTGTTCTACCATTTCACGATAATATGCCGCAAAGAATTCTAAGTTTGAAGATTTTGCTGTCTCGTAATTAATGACTGTTTCATTTGTAAAGAAAATACCAATCATAGAACCCGCACGGTTAATGTGATGTGGAATGCCGTGCTTTTCAGCCGCTTTACGCAATCCGTTTTCTAACATTTCCGCTTTACGTTCAAACTCTTGATAGCAATCTGGTGTTAATTGCACAAGCGTTTCATAACCCGCTGTCATTGCAAGAGGGTTACCAGATAATGTACCTGCTTGGTAAATCGGTCCGCTCGGTGCAACTTGGCGCATAATTTCCGCTTTACCACCGTATGCTCCGACCGGTAAACCACCACCGATTACTTTTCCTAGACAAGTTAAGTCAGGTGTTACGCCGTAATATCCTTGTCCACAGTTGTAAGCAACGCGGAATCCTGTCATAACTTCATCAAAAATAAGCAATGCGCCATTTTGTTCTGTCACTTCACGAAGCCCTTCTAAAAATCCAGGAAGCGGCGGTACAACCCCCATATTTCCTGCTACTGGCTCTACGATAACACAAGCAATATCATCACCAAATTGTTCGAAAGCATATTTTACACTTTCTAAATCGTTATAAGCTACTGTAATTGTGTTTTTCGCTACACCCTCTGGTACACCTGGGCTATCTGGTAAACCAAGCGTTGCAACACCTGAACCCGCTTTAATTAATAATGAGTCACCATGACCATGATAACAACCGATAAATTTCAAAATTTTATTACGTCCTGTATACCCACGTGCTAAACGGAGTGCACTCATTGTTGCTTCCGTGCCTGAGTTTACCATACGTACAATTTCAATAGATGGCACACGCTCGATAACAAGTTGTGCTAATTTATTTTCAATTTCTGTTGGCGCACCAAAGCTCGTCCCTTTTTCAGCAACAGCTTTTAATGATTCCACAACACGCTCATTGGCATGTCCATGAATTAATGGTCCCCATGATAATACGTAATCGATGTATTCATTCCCATCGATATCGTACACTTTAGAGCCTTTTCCACGCTCCATAAACAGCGGATTCATACCGACAGACTTAAAAGCACGAACCGGGCTATTTACACCACCAGGCATTAAATCTTGCGCCGTTTCAAATGCTTCAATGGATTTATCAAACTTTTTCATTATTGTGCACCTCCTTCTTGTAACCATCTTGCTGCATCTTTCGCGTGATATGTAATGATTAAATCTGCTCCTGCACGCTTCATGCTTAATAATTTCTCAAGTACGATCTCTTTTTCGTTAATCCAACCACTTTGCGCCGCTGCTTTAATCATAGAATATTCTCCACTCACATTATAAGCAACAATCGGTAAATTGAAATTATTTTTCACATCACGAATAATATCTAAATAAGAAAGAGCTGGTTTTACAATTAAGAAGTCCGCCCCTTCCATTACATCTGATTCAGCTTCACGGAGGGCTTCCATGCGGTTTGCTGGATCCATTTGGTACGTTTTACGATCCCCAAACTGCGGAGCACCATGAGCTGCATCGCGGAATGGACCGTAAAATGCTGATGAGTATTTCACAGCATATGACATAACTGGTACGTGCGCAAAGCCATTTTCATCTAATGCATGGCGAATTGCTGCTACAAAGCCGTCCATCATGTTAGATGGGGCAATAATATCTGCTCCTGCTTTCGCTTGGCTTACTGCTGTTTTTGCAAGAACCTCTAACGATTCATCATTTAAAATGATTCCGTCTTCAATAACGCCGCAATGTCCATGGCTTGTATATTGACATAAACATGTATCGGCAACTACTACTAACTCTGGGAATTGCTCTTTAATTTGCTTAATCGCACGTTGTACAATGCCGTGCTCACAATATGCTGAAGATCCAACTTCATCTTTTTCAGCAGGTAGACCAAATACGATAACAGAACGAATACCTAAATCTACAACTTCTTGCATTTCAGCTTGCAGAAGATCTAAAGAAATTTGATATACATCTGGCATAGAAGAAACTTCGTTACGAACATTCTCGCCTTCTAGTACAAAAATAGGATAAATAAAATCTTCTGTATGTAAAAATGTTTCACGTACAAGCGCACGCATACTTCCGCTTTGTCTTAAACGACGATGACGATTAAATTGTAAAGAACTCATAGATTTCTATCCCCATTCTTTTTATTTAGATTATACATTTAAATTCGGGTTGGAAATGCATTGTATTAACGATTCCACAGTGTATTCTTCCGGAACGATGACAGATGCAAAATAACGCCTTGCCTCTTGCTCTGTTATCGGCCCTATACAAGCAATTGTACATTTTTTTATCCATTCTCTCCAGTTTGTGCCCTCAAGTAATTTCACAAAGCTTACAACGGTAGAAGGGCTCGTAAATGTAACGATATCTACCTTACCTAATTCTAGAGCTGCAATGAGATCTTGCTGCTTCCCATCATTTGTTTTAGTTTCATATACGACAAACTCTTCTAAAAGCACTCCAAATCCCCGGAGTTTATTCGGAATAACATCTCTAGCTAAATTCCCTTTTGGAAATAAAATGCGTTCTGTCCCGTTTAATTCTCTTACAAATTCTTCTGCAAAAGCTTCAGCAACAAACGCTGTTGGAACAAAATGAACCTGATAGCCTCTTTTTTCTAATTCCTGTTTCGTTTTCACACCTACTGCAGCAATACGCACAGTAGATGGCACCCTCTTACACAAACCATCTAAAAAAAAGCTCACACCATTTTTACTCGTAAAAATAATCCAGTCATACAAGTGCAGGTGCTGAGATACACCTTGAAAATTCCACCGAGATACGCCTTCCATATGCAAAAGCGGAATCTCCAATGGAATTCCGCTCTCTTTTGTCACCGCTGCACTCATTTGTCTTGCTTGATGCTGAGCACGTGTAATCAGTACTGTTTTACCAGCAAGAGCATTCATATTTAATGTTGCTCCTTGTTCGCAGCGAGAATGAGCTCTTTTGCTCCTTGCTTAATCAAACGATCCGCTGCTTCTAATCCAACTTGCTCTGGATCAACACCTGCGACTGTTTCTTTTAACAAAACAGAACCATCCACAGAACCGACAAGAGCCGTTAACTCAATCTCATTATTATCCTGAAGCGTTGCATATCCGGCAATTGGTACTTGGCATCCACCTTCAAGCTTATGAAGAAATACACGTTCTGCTGCAACAGTTCGTTCTGTTACACCGTCACTCATATGTGCTAGTAATTGTAATAATTCTTCATCATCTTCGCGACATTCAATTGCCAAAGCTCCTTGCCCTACAGCTGGTACGCATAGTTTCTCATTTAAGTGCTCTGTAATCACATCATCCGCCCAGCCCATTCTCGTTAATCCAGCTGTCGCTAAAATGATTGCATCATAGTCTTCTTCTTTTAATTTACGTAATCTCGTGTCGATATTGCCACGAATCCACTTTACTTGTAAATCTGGTCTAGCAGCTAATAACTGTGCACTGCGTCTTAAACTACTTGTACCAAGGATTGCACCTTCTGCTAAATCTTCGAATGATTCCCCGTTTTTTGAAATAAACGCATCACGCGGATCTACACGCTTTGGTATACATCCAATTGTCAATCCTTCTGGAAGTACAGCTGGCATATCTTTCATACTATGTACGGCCATATCGATTTCTTTTGTAATTAGCGCATGCTCAATTTCTTTTACAAACAAACCTTTTCCGCCTACTTTTGAAAGTGTTACATCTAAAATCACATCGCCTTTTGTAACAATTTCTTTCACTTCAAATTCATATGGTAAACCAAGCGCTTTTAACTGATCAATAAACCAATTTGTTTGCGTTAATGCTAGCTTACTCTTTCTTGAACCTACAATAATTTTGCGCATAATTTTCTCTCCTCATTATAAATACCAAAAATGAAAATTGGACAAACTGCTTAATAGAAAAATATTAATTAACATAACGAGAAATGCCCCAATGTTCCAGCTGATAATCTTCTTACCTTGCAATGTGTCTGATCCACGTAAATATAGACCTGCACAATATACAAACAAAACAACAAAAGATCCGATTACTTTCGTGTCATACCAATGAAAATTCTCTAATTTTGCATATCCCCATATACAGCCAAGCAAAATAGCTAACAAGAAAAAAGGAACGGAAAATAAATTCAAACCGTATGACATCGACTCAAGCTTCGGTAAGTTTCCAAGCCGTCTCAATCTTGCATTCCACTTCTTTTGTTTTAATAAGCGATATTGCAGCAAGTACATAATGGAAAAAATAAACGACACCGTAAATGTCGCATAAGAAATAATCGCCATACCTACATGCACATATACGAGTTCTGACACTAATTGATGAGCTAACACTGGCGACATTTTTCCAAGCGGAGTAAAAATAGAAAAAGCGCTTACGCCAAAAGCAATGACATTTGTAAAAAATACTAAAAAGTCAATGCGCATAACTCGATTGATTACTAATGACATTGTAATCAATAACCACACATAAAAATAAATTCCCGACAATAAAGTTAAAATCGAATTCGTTTCTGATTCTGTCGCCCGAAGTAACATGAAAACGGATTGCAATATCCATACAATAGAAAGTAACCAAAAGGCAATTCGGTTCGCCTTTCGGTTACTTTGGAAATAATCTATGAAATATAAACTAATGCTACAAGCATATAAAATAATTGCGATATGATAAATAATACTATTATTTAAAAAACTCATCCGATCATCCTTCCGGGTTATAAAGATGGAACGGATGCTGTCCACACTCGTTTTTGTCCCGACTTTTCTATATGTTCCACGATTTCTTCTTGTACCTCTAAATCAAAAATTTTTGCGAATAAAGCAAGCTTTTCTGTAGCTCCCTCTTCTGCTGCCAACTCTTTTGCTACTAAAATTGGCTCTTTCAGCATTTGGTTAATAATACTTTTCGTATGCTTGCTAATCACTTTTCTCTCACGATCACTAAGTGTTGGAATTTTCCGTTCAAGACTTTGCATCGTATCACTTTGAATTGCTAACGCTTTATCACGAAGAGCTGAAATTAACGGCACGACGCCTAGTGTATTTAACCATGCTTTAAATATGACGATTTCCTCTTCAATCATAAGCTGAATTTTCTCTGCCTCTTTCAAGCGTTCGGCACGATTAGCTTCTACTACACCTTGTAAATCATCAATATCATATAAGAAGGTACCTTCTAGCTCATCAATCGCTGGATCAATATCACGTGGAACAGCAATGTCAACCATAAATAGTGGACGACCACAACGCATGCGCTCCACTCGTGCCATCATTTCTTTCGTGATGACATAATCGGTAGCTCCTGTTGAACTAATTAAAATATCCGCTTCCAAGAGCGCACATTGCAACTCACTTAATGGTTTCGCATGACCCATATACTTCTCAGCCATCACTTTAGCTTTCGTAAAAGTACGGTTCATAACCGTCACTTTGCGAGCGCCGCTTCCATATAAGTTTTGCAGTGCAAGTTCACCCATTTTACCAGCACCTAGAATTAAAACATGACAATCTGTTAAATCACCAAAAATTTTCTTTGCAAGTTCAACAGCTGCATAGCTAACAGACATCGCATTTTCGCCAATTGTTGTCTCTGAGTGAGCACGCTTTGCTAACGTGATCACTTGTTTAAACAATTCGTTAAAGATCGTGCCTGTGACTTTTACATCTTGTGATTGCAAGAAACTGTCACGAATTTGTCCTAAAATTTGTGTTTCACCAACCACCATTGAATCTAGTCCACATGTTACACGGAATAAATGTTCAGTGGCACCGTCCTGTTCAAAAATAGACAAGTACGGAGAAATCTCTTCTATCTCAAGCTGAAACCAGTCAGCTAAAAATTTCTTAATGTAATATCGTCCCGTGTGTAATTGATCGACAACAGCATAAATCTCAGTGCGATTGCACGTTGATACAATGACATTTTCTAACACGCTCTTTTGGTTTTGTAATGTTGTCATTGCCTGCTCTAACTCTGCTGCCTGAAATGTTAGTTTCTCACGAAATTCTACAGGGGCTGTTCGATAATTTACACCAACAACAAGAATATGCACGCAGCATGTCCCCCTTCACCGTTTTTTCACCTTATCTACTATCATAATACAACTTTCCTGTTATGAATCTGACAATCGTGTGAACATCATGCAAATTTTTTATTGATTCAACAATCATTAATGAAAAAATAAGAATTCATTCACCAATGGAAGGTTCACTTTATAATCATTATAAAATAATAACTCTATTTGTACGTTACCAAAAAAATTTGTCAGAATCAAGTGATGGAAACTATTCCATAAGAATAGAAAGATTATCTTTTCCTATCTTCGTTCATAATGAAGAAAAATATGTATGTTTGTTCCAAAATAGCACAATTGTTTTTATTTCATACAAGTAATCATTGTCCCCACTTCAAGTTCCTAAGAATGAAAAAGATTGGAAATCAAGTTTCTCACTGACAGTTCGTTGCAATGTATTTGACATTCTATTTCTTTTTCGGTATATTGATTTTACAAAATTAAATTGTGCACAACTTAAAAGGAGAGGTGCTCATGAAAGATAATCCTTTACATCTTGATAATCAACTTTGCTTTTCTATTTATGCTTGTTCGAGAGAAGTAACGCGTTTTTATCGCCCTCACTTAGAAAAAATGAACATTACGTATCCGCAGTATATTACTTTACTAGTCTTATGGGAGCAAGATAGATTAACCGTAAAAGAAATTGGCGAACGTCTATTTTTAGACTCCGGTACATTAACGCCCATGCTAAAACGTATGGAAGCATTGCAGTTAGTGAAACGCGTTCGTTCGACAGAAGATGAACGAAAAGTATGCATTGAACTAACTGAACAAGGACACGCGTTAAAAGACAAAGCATGTTCATTGCCGAAAACGATGGCTACAAATTTAGGAATTACAGAACAAGAGTATCAATCCTTATTAATTCAATTAAATAAATTAATTGAAACAATGAAAACAATCAATGATGGAAAAGGGGAATAAGCATGGAAAAATTATATACAGCAACAGTAACTGCAACAGGTGGTAGAAATGGAAAAGTAGTTTCAGAAGACGGCATACTAAACCTTGATGTAAAAATGCCAAAAGCATTAGGCGGTATGGGCGGAGAAGCAACAAACCCAGAACAATTATTTGCAGCTGGTTATGCAGCTTGCTTCGATAGCGCCCTGCAACTTGTTATTCGCACAAAACGTGTAAAAGTAGAAAGCACAGAAGTGAAAGCTCATGTTTCAATTGGTAAAGATACTGATGGTGGTTTTGGCTTATCTGCTGTGCTTGATGTACATGTAGGGGGCGTTTCTCATGAGGAGGCACAGCAACTAGTAGAAGCAGCACACGGCGTATGTCCGTATTCAAAAGCAACAAGAGGGAATATTGAAGTTACATTAAACGTACTTTAAGAAGATGTTCAAAAAGTCCGGTAAAGATAGCTGCCCTATTTCTTCGTTGCGTCGCCACTCCGGTACTCATGTAGTTCAACCTACATTCCGTATCCTCGTGGCCTCCGTGCCTCGAACTGCTCGGCTCTCTTTATCCTCCTTTTTGAACACGTACTTTAAGACAAAAAAAACGCGTGACGAATCATCGTCACGCGTTTTTTGTTTTTGTAAACTTATGAATGGCTTTCCATGCTTCATCTTTCCCAAGTCCTGTTTCTGATGAAAATAGTACAACTTCATCACCCTGTTCAATATCAAGCGTTTCCTTCACAACCTTCAAATGTTTTTGCCATTTTCCTTTTGGAATTTTATCAGCTTTTGTTGCAATAATGATAGTTGGAATTTCATAATGCTTTAAGAAATCGTACATCATTACATCGTCTTTTGTTGGTGAATGACGTAAGTCAACTACTAATACAGCCGCATCCAACTGTTCACGCGTTGTAAAATATGTTTCAATCATTCTTCCCCATGCCGCTCGCTCTGTTTTCGATACTTTCGCATATCCATAGCCTGGCACGTCGACAAAATGCATCATTTCATTAATTAGGAAAAAGTTTAATGTTTGCGTTTTTCCTGGTTTTGAAGAAATACGCACTAACTTTTTGCGATTTAAAATTTTATTAATAAAGGAAGACTTTCCAACATTAGAACGACCAGCTAATGCAATTTCTGGTAAGTCCACATCTGGATATTGCTCTGGTTTTACAGCACTAATTACAATATCTGCTTTTGTTACTTTCATTTTTCCACTCCTACTAATGCGTGCTCCAATACTTCATCTAAATGAGACACAAGCACAAACGTAAGATTTTCTTTTACGCTTTCTGGAATATCATCTAAATCTTTTTCATTTTCTGCCGGCAAGATAATTTTCGTTAAGCCCGCGCGGTGAGCACTTAATGTTTTTTCTTTTAAACCGCCAATTGGTAATACACGGCCACGAAGCGTAATTTCACCCGTCATACCAACTTCTTTGCTTACAGGAATGCCTGTCAGCGCTGAAATAAGTGCCGTTGCAATCGTAATACCAGCTGATGGACCATCTTTTGGAACTGCTCCTTCTGGAACATGAATATGAATATCATGTTTTTCATGGAAATCTGGCTCGATATGAAGTTCTTCTGCACGAGATCGAATGTAACTAAATGCAGCCTGTGCGGATTCTTTCATAACATCTCCAAGTTTCCCTGTTAAGATCAATTTCCCTTTTCCTGGCATGGTAGACACTTCAATCGCAAGTGTATCACCGCCAACTGCTGTGTATGCTAAACCAGTTGCCATTCCAACTTGGTCTCTCGTTTCGGCTTGTCCATAACGGAATATATGTTTACCAAGTAGCTCGGTAATATTTTTTTCTGTTACAATAATACGTTTACGCTCTTCTGATACAATGATTTTTGCTGCTTTACGACAAATCTTTGCAAGTTGACGCTCT
This sequence comes from Bacillus sp. DX4.1, assembly GCF_030348195.1. Taxonomy (NCBI): domain Bacteria; kingdom Bacillati; phylum Bacillota; class Bacilli; order Caryophanales; family Bacillaceae; genus Bacillus; species Bacillus sp. DX4.1. Next base: position 4,000,566 of record NZ_JAUCFT010000008.1, read on the forward strand.
AACGTACGAACACCCGCTTCGCGTGTATAGTAACGAATAATTTCTAAGAGCGCTTCATCACGTACCTGTAGATTACCTTTTCGTAAACCATGCTCTTCCAATTGTTTCGGAAGTAAATGTTCACGAGCAATATGCACTTTTTCAATCTCTGTATAGCCAGCAATCGAAATCACTTCCATACGATCAAGAAGCGGTCCTGGAATGCTCGCAAGCGTATTTGCAGTTGCCACAAACATCACTTTCGATAAATCATATGGCTCTTCGATGTAGTGATCGCTAAAGTTATAATTTTGCTCTGGATCTAACACCTCTAACAATGCAGAAGATGGATCACCACGGAAATCATTAGACATTTTATCAATCTCATCTAATAAAAAGACTGGATTGATTGTTTTTGCTTTTTTCATTCCTTGAATGATACGACCTGGCATTGCCCCAACATATGTACGACGGTGACCACGAATTTCAGATTCATCACGAACACCACCAAGTGAGACACGGACAAAATTACGGTTTAACGATGTTGCAATAGAACGAGCTAACGATGTTTTCCCCACTCCAGGAGGGCCAACTAAACAAAGAATTGGTCCTTTTAAGGAATTCGTTAGTTTTTGCACAGCTAAATATTCTAGCACACGTTCTTTTACCTTTTCAAGTCCGTAATGGTCTCTATTTAAAATCGTTTCAGAACGAGCAAGATCGATCATATCTTCTGTTGCCTCTGTCCACGGGAGAACTAATAACCAATCAATATAATTGCGTATAACACCACTCTCTGCAGAACTTACTGGCAACTTCTCATAACGATCTAATTCCTTTAAAGCTGCTTGCTTCGTTTCTTCCGGCATTCCTGCCTCTTCGATCTTGCCACGAAGTTCTTCGACTTCGCCACCTTTACCTTCTTTATCCCCAAGCTCTGTTTGAATCGCCTTCATTTGTTCGCGCAAGAAGTATTCTTTTTGCGTACGTTCCATCGAACGTTTTACTTTTTGCCCGATTTTCTTTTCTAAACTAAGCAGTTCTTGCTCATCTTGGATAATTGAAATAAGTGTATGTAATCTTTCTTTTACTGATACAATTTCTAAAACTTCCTGCTTTTGTTTCGTCTTAATTGGTAAATGAGAAGAAACTAAATCAGCCAAACGCCCTGGTTCCTCTACATCCGCTACTGTTGCAAACGTTTCATTAGACACCTTTTTAGAAACCTTAATATATTGCTCGAAGTGTTCAAGCAACGTGCGCATAAGGGCCTTTTCTTCTAAGTCGCCTTCTTCTTCTTCTGTAACTGTCCGAATGGAAACATGTACCATGTTTTCTTCTTCAAGAAACTCAACTACTTCTGCTCTATGTAAACCTTCTACAAGGACACGCAGCGTTCCGTTTGGCAATTTCAACATCTGCTTTACTTTTGCTACCGTACCCACACTATATATGTCGTCTTCTTTCGGATCATCGATATTCATTTCTTTTTGCATTGCTAAAAAGATAATATTTTCATCCATTGCTGCCTGCTCTAGTGCTTGTATCGATTTATCACGTCCTACATCAAGATGCAAAACCATCGTTGGATATACGAGAACGCCTCTTAATGGTAGGAGGGGCACAATTCTTTCATTTGTATTCATACTAGACATAGTAGCACCTCCATAATAAATTAAACTCTCTGTTCAACTATTTTATATTACAATACCCCTTGATGCAATTGCAGAGATTTCTACAGCTGAAAAATTCCCATTTTTTTCTTTACCCACAAAAGAAAAAGGGACTTCGCTTAAGCATACAAACTTAAACGAAGTCTAGCAAATATTTCCTCGCTCTAACGGACAGTAGTTTAGTGTCCCTATTCGTGTAAACTGCCCGTATGAACCTTCACTTTACATTGATTGTGCATCACCTTTATCAACAGAAAAACGTACCTCTCCTTCATGATGCAATTCTTCTTGTACAAATGTTAGCGCAAATACTTCCTTGACCTTTCGAACAGGAATAATTTCGATACCTTTAATCGTATATAAAAACGGCTGCATATTTTCAGCAGGGATGAGGACCTTCTTCGCTCCAGCTTTTTTCGCCGCTTTCACTTTCGCATATACGCCACCAACTGGTTTTACTTCACCATGAATGCTTATTTCACCTGTCATCGCTACTTCATTATTTACATACATACGATGAATGGCAGAGTACACACCAGTCGCAATCGCAATTCCTGCAGATGGTCCATCAATTGGAACACCACCTGGGAAATTAATATGTATATCGTACCCTTCCGGTAACAAGTCCAGGGAACGAAGTACTGTCACAACATTATCAACAGAACCTTTCGCCATACTTTTACGACGAATCGATTTCGTTTGACTACCAATGCTCTCTTCTTCCACAATACCGGTAACATTTACGGTACCTTCATCTCTAGCTGGAATAGCTGTTACTTCGATTTCTAGTAGCGTTCCTGTATTAGGACCATATACCGCAAGGCCATTTACAAGACCAATCTTTGGAATCGGATAAATCCGTTTTTCGTATTTTGGAGTGAGCTGACTAGAATGAAGCACCCATTCAATATCTTCATCTTTAATAAAAGAGCGCTCTTCATTAATTGCCATCCCTGCAGAAATTTGTACAAGATTAATGGCTTCCCTTCCATTACGGGCATACATCCCAATCATTTCAACACCTTGTTCTCCAAGTTCCATCTCCACTTTTTCTGCTGCGTTTTTAGCTACTTCCTGAATTTCTTCTGTATCAAGTTCACGGAAGAAAACTTCTAAGCAACGCGAGCGAATGGCAGGAGGAATTTCATCTGGAGAACGAGTTGTTGCTCCAACAAGGCGAAAATCTGCCGGTAAGCCTTTTTGAAAAATATCATGTATGTAAGTCGGAATCATTGAATTTTCTTCACTGTAGTATGCACTCTCCAAAAACACTTTGCGATCTTCTAATACTTTTAACATTTTATTCATCTGAATTGGATGCAATTCACCGATTTCGTCAATAAACAAAATGCCGCCATGTGCATCTGTCACCGCACCTTTTTTCGGCTGTGGGATCCCTGCTTGACCCATTGCACCTGCACCTTGATAAATTGGATCGTGAACCGAACCGATTAGTGGATCAGCAATGCCACGCTCATCAAAACGAGCGGTTGTTGCATCAAGTTCAATAAATGTTGCGTTTATACGGAATGGGGACTTTGGATTTTTCTTTGCCTCTTCTAACACGAGTCGTGCCGCCGCTGTTTTTCCTACTCCAGGAGGACCATATATAATGACATGCTGTGGATTTGGTCCACAAAGCGCAGCCTTTAACGACCTGATCCCATCCTCTTGCCCGACAATATCTGAAAAAGCTGTAGGGCGCACCTTTTCAGCAAGCGGTTCTGTCAAAGAAATTTCACGCATTTTACGAAGTTGTTCTAATTCTTTTTTCGATTCTCTATCAATTGAAACTTTTTGTGTTCGCTGGTTTCGGAGCAAATGCCAAAAATATAATCCGACAATTACGCCAAAAACAAGTTGAACGAGTAAAAATATATTTGTCCAGCTCATCTTCATTTCCTCCCGCTGTGTTTTACCTATCAGTATCCCCTGGGAGGAATAGAGCTAAACATAATAAGAAACAGCAATTATAAAAATTGCTGTTTCTTTCTACATTATGCAGATGTTTTTGTATCAAGTACAGTACCATCCTGAAGCACTAATTTCGGCGGTTCATTGTCTGCTACTGTTTCTTTTGAAAGAATACACTTCTCAATATCTTGACGAGATGGAAGTTCAAACATTACCTCTAGCATTAAGCCTTCAATAATGGAGCGAAGCCCACGTGCTCCTGTTTTACGTTCAATTGCTTTTTTCGCAATTTCAACCAGTGCACCTTCTTCAAATTCCAACTCTACATCGTCAAGCTCCAATAATTTTTGGAATTGCTTCACAAGTGCATTTTTCGGTTTTGTCAAAATGTCAACAAGTGCACCTTCATCAAGCGGTTCTAAGTTTGCAATAACTGGAATACGCCCAATAAATTCTGGAATTAAACCAAATCTTAAAAGGTCTTCTGGCAATACATGAGATAACACATGCTTTTCATTTACATCAGCAATTTTCTTCTCTGCGCCAAAACCAATTACTTTTTCACCAAGGCGACGTTTAATAATTGGCTCAATGCCATCAAACGCACCACCGCAAATGAATAAAATGTTTGTTGTATCAATTTGAATAAATTCTTGGTGTGGGTGCTTACGACCACCTTGAGGTGGAACGCTTGCTACTGTACCTTCTAAAATTTTCAGAAGTGCCTGTTGCACACCTTCACCAGATACATCACGCGTAATTGACGGATTTTCTGACTTACGTGCTACTTTGTCAATTTCGTCAATATAAATGATTCCCTTTTCAGCTTTTTCTACATCGTAATCAGCAGCTTGAATCAGTTTTAGTAAGATGTTTTCTACATCTTCACCTACGTATCCAGCTTCTGTTAAAGATGTTGCGTCCGCAATTGCAAATGGAACATTTAAAATACGCGCTAATGTTTGTGCCAATAGTGTTTTACCACTACCTGTTGGCCCGATAAGTGCGATATTACTTTTTGCCAATTCTACATCATCAATTTTACTATTAGAATTGATGCGTTTGTAATGATTATATACCGCCACCGCTAATGCTTTTTTCGCTTGATCTTGTCCGATTACATATTCATCTAAGATTTCACGAATTTCTACTGGTTTTGGTACATCTTTGAATTCTACTTCTTCATCCTTTGCAAGCTCCTCTTGTACAATTTCTGTACAAAGCTCTATACACTCATCACAAATGTAGACACCTGGACCAGCAACAAGCTTTCGAACTTGCGTTTGCGTTTTACCGCAGAAAGAACATTTTAATTGCCCTTTTTCATCATTAAATTTAAACATATTTTCACACCCCTTACAAAGTGCTAACATCTTGCCCTCGTATGTACACGATACATGTATCGTATGTAGATACATATTATGTCACTACGCAGCAAGAAATACAAATAATATGACTAGTTATGTACAAATAAAAACTTTTTTAAAACTTTTGAAATATGTATATTCGACTTTTGAAGGATCTTTTCCTTCTTCATCGAAAATTTTTATAAATATATTTATATTTATAAAACAAGGCACGATCAAAATCGTGCCTTGTTATTTTATTATGCAGCTTTGCTGTTATCTACTAAGAAATCTACAGCTTTGCGAACTTTAAGGTCTTCAGATAAACCTTCTAAGCTTCCAAGAGCTTGGATGATAGCATCAACTGGCATATTGTACATTGCAGCCATTTTTTCAGCCTCTTCAGTTACTTCTGCTTCTGTAACTTCGATGTTTTCAGCTTCAATGATTGCTTCAAGAACAAGATTGATTGTTACACGTTTTTGTGCATCTTCTTTCATTTGTTCTTTTAATTTGTCAGCGTCAGTACCAGTGAATTGGTAGTAAAGCTCTAAGTTCATGCCTTGTTGGCTTAAACGTTGTTCAAATTCACGAACCATACGATCTAACTCAGTGTCGATCATAGCTTCTGGAATTTCAATTTCTGCATTAGCAGCAGCTTTTTCTACTACTTCGTCGCGAACTTTATGTTCAGCTTCATGCTTTTTGCTTTCTTCTAAGTTTGTACGAATTTTTGCTTTTAACTCATCAAGAGTTGCTACTTCTTCGTCTGCATCTTTAGCGAACTCGTCATCTAAAGCAGGAAGTTCTTTTGATTTAATTTCATGAATTGTTACTTTAAATGTTGCTGGTTTACCAGCAAGTTCAGCTGCATGATACTCTTCTGGGAATGATACTTCAACTTCTTTTTCTTCGCCAGCTTTTAGACCAATTAATTGCTCTTCAAAACCTGGGATGAATGTGTTAGAACCGATTTCTAAAGAGTAGTTTTCGCCTTTTCCGCCTTCAAATGCTTCGCCATCAACGAAACCTTCGAAGTCGATTACAGCTGTATTGCCGTTTTCAGCAGTGCCTTCTTCTTTAACAACAAGCTCAGCTTGACGCTCTTGTAAAGATTTTAATTCGTTTTCTACATCTTCGTCAGTTACAGTTGTTTCAACTTTTTCTACTGCTAAGCCTTTGTACTCACCTAATTTTACTTCAGGTTTTACAGTAACTTTTGCAGTAAAGATTAAGTTTTCACCTTTTTCGAACTTCTCGATGTCGATTTCAGGATGAGCAACTGGGAAGATACCAGCTTCATCGATTGCTTCTCCGTATGCTTTTGGCAAGATGATGTCTAAAGCATCTTGGTATAAAGATTCAATACCAAAGCGTTGTTCGAATAACGGACGAGGCATTTTTCCTTTACGGAAACCTGGTACGTTAATTGTTTTTACAACTTTTTTGAACGCAGCGTCGATAGAGTTGTTTACTTCTTTAGCATCAACCTCGATTGTTAAAACGCCTACGTTACCTTCTAATTTTTCCCATTTTGCAGCCATTTATTCTTTCCCTCCAACTATAATAATGTATGCACATACCTCTAAAGATTGAGGTTTTTATTGTTTCTTTTTAGAAACAATAAACGCATTGAAAAGCTGATTTATTCAGCTTTGTTATCCTTTAGCAAAAGCCTTTAGATAAATAATTCTCAATCTACTATTTGTCTATAAGACAAATACGGTATATTTTGTTCGAGAATAATATGAAACATATTAAGTAAGAGAATCACGCTTCGCTTCTCTTCTCTTACAAAAAGGCAGAATTCAGCCTTTTGCAACCCTTACATTATAACATAGAATATTCTCGTTTCAATAACTGAACCATTCTTTTTCATAATTATACGGGTAAATACCCTTCTCTCTCAATACGTAAAAACCATTGATAGGCAATATGAAATTCTTCAATGGTAATGTTATACTCCATCATAAGTTCTTTTTCATCAATCATCATACCGAGGCGCTTTCTTCCAATTCTCTCTAAAACAGCCGCCCACACTTCTACTTTATCAGTCAATAACGGAAACGGAAAAATACTTGTTTGCATTTCTCCCCAATATGTAACGATTGTTTCAAACATTGTTGGATTTTCACTTTCAATTCTAGCAGATAATGTATGTAAAACTTGATTGGTAAATTCCTCATTCCGATGTAAATGAGTTGGAATAACCGTTATTTTATCCCCAAATTTTTCTACTTCTATCTCTTCTTCTACTTTATTTTCCACTAATATGTATATAATAGAAGTTTTCAAATATGGATGTTTTGTTTCATCCAATAGAAATTCACGTAAAACCGGCAACGCTGTCTCTAAATGCCTCGGTAAAAGGTTATTAATCGTTCGCAATTGCTGTCCAAAACTTTCAGAATGCAATGCTTGTAAAAATTCTTCTTGATCAAACAAAGAATCCTGTTCTATTTGTATAGAACCCTCATCATTTAGCATATTTTCTGCAAACAGAGCAAGCTGGGCTAATTTTTCTCTTTTTTCTACTGTTATTTCCTTTGTTTGCAAAACAGCCTCAACAGTTTCAATCACACCTTCATAATCATTTGTTTGTACTAAAATTGTCACGTATGTTTCAAGAATATCTCCGAATAAAGCTGTTCCGGTGTCAAGCAACTTCTCACATCGTTCTTTCGACTCTTCCATTCGCTTTAATTCTAATAAACAAATAACTGAAGCTAGTTCTGTTTGTTCCGTTCCGGCATTATACTGACTCAATATGTCAAAGCATCGTAATGCTTCTTCAAACTTCCGCTCCCGCAGCGCAATAAATCCTTCGTCAATATAACGCTCTGACAACTGTGGAAACAATACGACCGTATTTTCTTTTTTATCCATACGTCCGCCTCTTTTTCTAGATTTTAAACATGTTCAAAGTAAATATAACAAATGAACGCAGAGAAAACAACATTCAGGATATACTTGTTTGAAATATAGAAATATTTAATTTATATGATAAAAAAGGGTATTATCAAACAACAAACTTCTATTTATACAAAAAATCCTCAGCAAGTGATGCAGAGGATTTTTTCCATCAATGGAAAGCGCTTATAATTGCAGGATATACAAAAAGGCTAATAATTTGGAGAACAATAATTGTAACAACAATCATGCTAAAAAAGAAGATTGGCTTACTTCGCTTCATAAGAAACATAATAATAAGCATAATGCAGACAAGTAAGCTCATAAAGAATAAACTTGTGGTTGAACTTAATATCCCAGTTGGAACAAATAATACTAGTATGACACTACAGAACCCGATAATTCCAAATAACCATTCCATCCCATTTAACCATGCCCTTTCTCCCACATTACAAATCCTATTTATCCCGCATTAACGGGCAGTAATACCCCCACCTCAAAATTCAGCGGAGGCAAAGAAGTTAGGTGGGGGATAAACTGCCCGTAAAAGCCCGATTGGTTCAACTAATTATCAGTGGGGGATGAAGAAAACCCCCACTGATTAAAGTTTCACTTTATGCGACTAAATGTTTTACAACATCAATTACATCTGTTAATTTTTCATATGCAACAACTCCAAAAGCTACTGTTAAAGCTGTTACCACTAATCCTTTCATCTTTTCTTCCTCCCCGTTTCATCTTTGTTACTCTCAATTATAAAGAATTGACCAATTGTTACCATCGAACTTCCTTACATCTACCTTACAGAATTGTAAGATTTCAAAATTATTATTAAATATGATTTTTAAACATGTTAAAATATTTCTATGCAATTCAGAATTCAAAAATAGAGGGGATGATATATATGTTTAAAAAAGTAGCTGCTGATGTTCTTGGATTAAGCGATGTAGGTTCCGTTATTACACCAAAGGATTATGATAAAGTTGATGCTGATGATTATGTGATGCATGAAGACGGGGAAAAAATTTATTTTCTCATTAAATCAAAATCGGATGAATATTGCTTTACAAACAAAGGTTTAATTCACTTAGATGGAACGAGCGCAGCAAGTAAAAAACGCACACTTCGCCGCTATAGTTATAGCAGATATAAAATTACAAATGTAGCGTTAGAAACCGCTGGAACGATTGATTTAGATGTCGAAATAAAATTTCATATGGGCGATGAATATTATTCAATCGATGTTCATAAAAAGCACATTGAAGAGTTAAAAGACCTATATAAAGCCCTTCTAAAAATCGAGGAAATTTCACACGAAAACGAAATTACATTGCAGTATGCACATAAAAGTTTAGATATGGCTTCTTCTACATTCAGCCGCATTACAAATGCTCAGCTCAATTTAGCTGAACAATTTAAAGAAATCAATCAAACTGCTTTTAATTGGCTTGTTGATACGAAAAAGCAATACAATGTAAAAGATTTCGGATTTGTGTTCGAGAAATTTATTAACAATTAATCTGAAATAAGAGACAAAAGGTAAAGAATCTTCCTTACAGTTCTTTACCTTTTTCTATGAATTTATGGAGGCTAATGAAATGAAACTCATCATTCCTTTGACTTTTTATCTACTTGCAATAATAACATTCTATGCGTTTGGTTATAGTTTTCATATCGATCGGCTTACGTTCCGAAGTACGAGCTATTTTTCTAGCGGTACTTTGCAATACGCTTCTCAATCTATCCTGCCGTTCGTATTAGCACTACCAATTTATTGGATTGCACCAAAGCAGATACAACCTGTAAACAAATAAAAAACCTTGTTATCAAAAGATAACAAGGTTTTTTTAGCGTCCCAGGAGAGATTCGAACTCCCGACCGACGGCTTAGAAGGCCGTTGCTCTATCCTGCTGAGCTACTGGGACATGGAGCGGGTGAAGAGAATCGAACTCTCGACCAGAGCTTGGAAGGCTCTTGTTTTACCACTAAACTACACCCGCATAATTTTGTTTGTATTTCGTAATCACGTCTTATCGACATTCCTTATTATATTCGGACATCCGAATGAAGTCAACACTTTTTCAAACTTTTTTTCAAAGAGGATAAAATTCTTTATCCTCTTTGAAAAGTTTTTTGTGCCACAACTTTTCCTTCTAATGTCTCAAAGCGAATTTCAATTTCCTTTGCATTCACTTCTAACAGGGCAAATGTTTTTTCGTTTCGTGAGCGTGGGAGCAAAACACTTCCAGGATTGATGAACAAAATATCATCAATAATTTCAGCTCCTAGTATATGAGAATGTCCAAAACATACAATATTCGCTTCCGCTTCTTTTGCTCGATATAACAATGTTTGCAGTGTTATTTTAATATTGTATCGATGTCCATGTGTAAGCAAGAACCGTAATTCATTTACATCAGTAATGATTTCATCTTCAAATCCATTGTAAAAATCACAATTTCCTTTTACAACTTCAAACCCTTGCAAAGCTGGATGCTCTGGTTTCAACTCTGAATCGCCGCAATGAATCATGACATCTATATTTCCCGCATACGTTTCTTTTAATTGCTGTAGCTCTTTCGTAGAACCGTGACTATCGCTTACAATTAACGCTCTCATCGGTCTCTCTCCCTTATTCTTCTCCTAAAAACCATACCGGGATTTTTTCTTCTAACTTACGAAGGGCACGGCCACGATGACTAATTTCATTTTTTTCATCAGAAGATAACTCAGCCATCGTACGTTTGTATTCTTCTACATAAAAAATCGGATCGTAACCAAAGCCATTTTCACCACGAGCCTGTTCTAAGATCTTACCCTCACATGTTCCGTTTACAATAACAGGTTCTTTATCGTCTTCTGGAAAAGCAACCGCTAAGGCGCAATAAAAACGAGCTGTACGTTTCTCCATCAAAACGCCTTCTAATTTTGTTAATACTTTTTGTATATTCGCCTGATCATCTTTTGGTTCACCAGCGTAACGTGCAGAGCGCACACCTGGATTCCCATTTAAAGCATCTATAATGAGACCAGAATCATCAGCAATAACAATTGCATTTAATTGCTTACATAAACTATCCGCTTTTAAAATTGCATTTTCTTCAAATGTTTCACCAGTTTCCTCAGCTTCCTCAATATGAGGAAAATCATGAAGAGATTTTACTTCTAGATCAAATCTCTCAAATAACTCGGCAAATTCACGTACTTTCCCAATATTTTTCGTTGCTACAACGACTTGTTTCATACTTCTTCACCTCTACTCTATGTGAGTTACGATGTCACCTAATGCTTCTTTTTGAATTTCAACAAGCTGTAAAATACCTTGCTCGGCTGCATCTAACAATTCATTTAATTCAGCTCGGCTAAATGTTGCTTCTTCTCCAGTTCCTTGTACTTCAACAAACTGTCCTTTTCCCGTCATAATGACGTTCATATCAACATCAGCTTTGGAATCTTCCGCATAGTTTAAATCTAATACAACACCTTGTTCTTCAACAATTCCAACCGATGTTGCAGCCAAATAGTCTTTTACCGGAATTTTAGATACTTTTCCCGCCGCTAATAACTTTTCAAACGCTAATACCATTGCAACATAAGCGCCTGTAATCGAGGCTGTTCGCGTTCCACCATCTGCTTGAATGACATCACAATCAATCCAAACCGTTCTTTCGCCAAGCGCTTCCAAGTCAACAACAGCACGCAATGCTCGTCCAATTAAACGTTGAATCTCCATTGTACGTCCTGTCACTTTCCCTTTACTAGACTCACGAATCGTACGCTGTTCTGTCGCACGTGGAATCATCGCATATTCCGCCGTTACCCAACCTTTTCCTTCGCCTCTCATAAATGGCGGCACACGTTCTTCAATCGTTGCTGAACAAATTACTTTTGTATCGCCAACTTCAATGAGAACAGAACCTTCTGGATGTTTTAAATAATTTGTATGAAGATGTACATGGCGTAAATCTGCTGCTTGTCTACCATCTACTCGCATAAAATAACCCCCTCGTAATTGCTACTTGTTAGTATAGCCCATTTTAAATTTATGTTATGTATAACAATAGAAGAAGGGGAACAAAAAGCAATTCCCCTTTCTTACATAAGTATATCAAATTATTTACGATTAAAAACTACCTGTATTCACGTTTTGTGGACGAGCAACCGGCTTTGTTAGTTTCTGTCCCTTTTCTGTAACAAGATTTGCTTTCCCATTCACTTCAACTGAGACATTTTTTACACCTTGTTTTTCCGTTAAAGATAGAACGAGGGATTGTAATACGTAATTTGAAATCATATTTTTTTCTTTATTTGCATATATATTTTCATTAAAGTTCAATGTGACCTTTCCATCTTGTAATTTCGGCTCACTTACTAGTTTCACATCAGCATTAAAATCATTTCCTAACGATGCTTTAGACGGTCCTTTCACAAGCTCTTTAACAACTGTTGCTACTTCATTTTCTGTCCCTTCTGCCACACGTCGTGTTACAGGTACATAGTACATTTGCTTATTGCTTTGCGCTAAGAAATATAGTGTTACCGGCTTTGTATTTGTAACATCTGTCACTTGCTCATCATCGAAGTTAATACCATCCGCACGGCTAACTCCTTCACCAATTGGCGTACCATTTACAGGCATTGCCTCTAAATTTTTACCGTTCATTTGAAACTTGACTTGCTTAATATCTTTAAACTGCGTTAGTGTCCACGTTACCGCTTCAACAATTTGACGTTCTTCTTCTTTTTTATAATTTTTAATTTCCTTTGAAAAATCAACAACCGCTGTACCATCTTTTTTCACATCTACTGTCATGTTTGTATTGGCTGGAATAACAGCCCTGAAACCATTTGGCAACATATTTGTCACCGGACCATCCTTCACAAGATATTCCAATGTTTGTTTCACAACAGCATTCCCTTTCGGAACAGGTAATTCTGCCGTCTGCGGCACAACATAACCATTTTTATCAACGAGATATAAATCATATTTCTTTGTTTGCCCTTGCTTTGCAGTTTCTTTCTTCTCACCGTCTGTATATGTGACCTTTTTCGGTGGATCAATTTGTTCCGTTTCCTTTTCCTTATTAAACAAACCGCATCCTGTTAATAAAGCTGCGCTTACTGTAACACAAACAAGCCATTTCAAAGTGGATTTAGGCATACCATTTCCCCCTAAACTCTAAGTTTGTAGTATATGTATACGAGCTTTTTATAGTTTTAGAACAAGCAATGTCAACTTCTCTTCTCAGTGATTTTTTAAACATAATAAAAAAACTCCTGACTTTATTCAGGAGTTTTTACATCTGGTTATTACTCTATAAATTCATTTACTTTATCACTAGAAAACATTACAAACTAATATGCTTTACATTTTCAATTGGTTGTCCGAACCATTTAGAAGCAATTTCTTTAAACAAATCTATTTTTCCCGTTGTTAAGAAAAGATGATCACTTTGTTCTTCACCTTCATTTAACATTTTACTATGGTATAAAATCGTGCTCACTTCACGAGCCGTCTCATCACCAGAACTAATTAATTGCACTTTATCTCCCATTACTCGCTTAATAACTGGACCTAAAATTGGATAATGTGTACACCCTAAAATAAGTGTATCGATTTCAGTTGTTTTTAGTGGTTGCAACGTCTCTCTCACGACTTCATACGCCATTTCACTCTCAAAGTTTCCACTTTCTACAAGCTCAACAAATGGAGGACATGCTAAACTCTCGACCATGACACGATTATTAATTGACTTTAGCGCATCTTCATATGCACCACTTTTTACCGTCCCAATCGTCCCAATAATGCCAACATGGTACGTATTCGTCACTTTTAAAGCAGTACGTGAACCTGGATGAATAACGCCCACTACTGGAATCGGCAATTTCTTTTGCATCTCTTCCAGTACAACTGCTGTTGCAGTATTACAAGCAATCACTAGCATCTTAATATCAAGTGCCAATAAATGCTCCGTCATCTCCCATGTAAATTGACGCACTTCCTCGCGAGAACGTGGACCATACGGACAACGTGCTGTATCTCCTAAATATATAATTCGCTCTTTTGGCAGCTGACGAATTAACTCTTTCGCTACTGTTAATCCTCCTACTCCCGAATCAATGACACCAATCGCTCTATTCAAAACAATCACCTATTTTCTCATTCATAATCTTATTTTGGACATCATTATATCTTACATACTTTAATCCTATTAGATTAAAGCACCTATTTTAATAGATTTTTCACATATGTACCAGCATAGACCAGGACTTTTTTATTTTGCTCCTTTTCTGCGCAATTTGCAAGACAGAAAAATAGCCGATCTTTTATAAAAGATCGGCTCATCTATTATAGTTCGAGTTCTCCCATACGAAGAAGCTCGACAACCGCTTGTGAACGTCCCTTAACCCCTAGCTTTTGCATTGCATTTGATATATGGTTACGTACGGTCTTTTCACTAATAAAAAGTTCACTTGCAATTTCTTTCGTTGTTTTATCTTGAACCAGCAATTCAAATACTTCTCTTTCTCTCTTTGTGAGTAATGGTTTAGATTGATATGCTTTTTCCTTCAACTGGTATAACCCTCCTTGCTTAAGCTAGAGCTGTCCGTGTGTAAGTTGGGTGTTTATTTAGTCAAGATATTGTATGAACAGAATGTGCAGGTGGTGAATGAAAATAGGCTAAATTTCATACGTTATTTAAGATCTGTTTACATTTCAAAACCAGCAAAAACGTATCACTAAATAAAGACTCCCATTTATTACATATTTCCTTGCTAAATATTAGACCTTAATACGTTCATAATAAAGTGAAACTTTAATCAGTGGGGGTTTTCTTCATCCCCCACCTAACTTCTTTGCTTTTTGCTGAACTTTGAGGTGGGGGGTATTACTGCCCGTTAATGCGGAATAAATATAGCTATTCATCTCATATCACTCTTCCTCTTCTACGATGGATACAAAACCAACTTCATTCACAATAGACATCTATCGAAATACGACTGCAAGACCCTTCCGATGTTCGTAAGTATTTACTTCCATCAATAAGGGTCTTCTTTTCTTTCTCCCCTTACAGCACTCCATTTATTACCTCATGTTTTTTAGAAAGATTCATTCTAAAGACGTCCATACTATCAAATAGAAATGTATCCGTAAAACAACAAGCTTTGTATAAAATTTATATGTGGGTGGGGTCATTATGTTTTCAGCATTTAAACGATTTTTAATCGGCAGGCCACTAAAATCAACGGCACTCGGAGAACAAAAGTTAAACAAATTAAAGGCACTCGCTATCCTTTCTTCTGACGCTCTTTCTTCTGTGGCCTACGGAACAGAACAAATTTTAATTGTTCTTGCAGCATTTGGAGCCATTGCCTTTTGGTACTCGATTCCCATTGCAATCGGGGTTCTCATTTTATTAACAGCACTCATTTTATCGTACCGACAAATTATTTATTCTTATCCCCACGGAGGCGGTGCTTATATTGTTTCGAGAACAAATTTAGGCACAAACGCCGGACTCATCGCCGGAGGATCACTGCTCGTTGACTACATTCTTACCGTAGCAGTAAGTGTTTCAGCTGGAACGGATGCCATTACATCCGCCTTTCCGGCTCTGCATTCGTACACAGTTCCTATCGCTGTAGTACTTGTCCTGTTCATTACCATTTTGAATTTGAGAGGCGTGACAGAATCCGCTTCGATTTTAGCATATCCTGTCTATCTCTTTGCGTTCGCACTTGTTGTTTTAATTATTGTAGGTATTTTTAAAATCACTACCGGACAAGCTCCCGCCAATTTGCATACACCGATTGGGACTGTCGTACCTGGCATTACGCTGTTCTTCTTATTAAAAGCATTCTCATCTGGATGTTCTGCCTTAACAGGAGTAGAAGCAATTTCGAATGCAATTCCAAACTTTAAAGAACCAGCTGCGAAAAACGCAGCAAAAACATTAGTTATAATGGGTACGATTCTAGCCGTTTTATTTACCGGCATTACCTTTTTAGCCTACTGGTACGGAATTGCTCCAAAACATAATGAGACTGTTGTTTCTCAAATCGCTTCTGATATATTTGGAAGAAATTTTGTATATTACTTTATTCAAGGAACAACTGCGCTTATTTTAGTGTTAGCTGCCAATACAGGCTTCTCAGCATTTCCGCTTTTAGCATTTAATTTAGCATCAGATAAATACATGCCGCGTATGTATTTAATGCGTGGGGATCGTTTAGGATATTCAAATGGCATTATCACATTAGGTATCAGTTCTATCCTTTTAATCATTGCGTTTCAAGGTAAAACCGAGCAATTAATTCCGTTATATGCAGTCGGTGTATTCATTCCTTTCACTTTGTCACAAACAGGCATGATTATAAAATGGCTCAGAGAAAAGCCACAAGGATGGGTACCAAAATTACTAACAAACTTATTAGGCGCTCTCATCTCGTTAACCGTACTTCTCATTTTTTTCATTACAAAATTTACGCACGTATGGTCCGTTCTTATCTTCCTACCGATCATTGTTTTCATATTCCATCGTATTCATAATCATTATGTTGCGGTAGGCGAACAGCTTCGCATCAATGAAATCACAGAAAAAATGACTGGCAATGTCGTAATTGTGCCTATTGCTGGCATTACAAAAGTAGTGGAACAATCCATCAATTATGCAGAGACGATTGGTGACCAGGTTATCGCCGTTTATGTAGCTTTCGATAAAGAAAGTGAAATGCAGATGCAGGAAAAATGGAAGGAATGGAAACCGCATGTTCGTCTTGTTACATCCATTTCCTCTTACCGAAGTTTAATGCGGCCCATCGCAAAATTAATCACCATTATTCAGCATAAAGCACAAGAAAAAAATTATTTCGTTACTGTACTGATTCCGCAGTTCATTACAAAAAAGAGCTGGCATAACGTTTTACACAATCAATCCAGCGTATTACTCCGCGTATATCTTTTGTATAAGAAAAATGTCATTGTCACTACAGTCCCCTATCGATTTCGAAAATAACAAACATGAAAATATGCACCTAAAAAGAAAAGTGTTCTACTACTTCTTTTTAGGTGCATATTGATTTAAATATCTCTCTTACAAAACTGTAATCTTTCCTCAAAAAAATGTAATATAATTCGATAGTTTCCGCACTTTTTTCCATGTAAGATAAAAATATAAGATATCACCGATACATAGAAATAGACAACATGGTGATTAAACAAGGAGAGGATTCCATCGTGGACAAAAAGTTACGTAAATCAGAAGTAGATAAGGTATTGTTTGGTGTATGCGGTGGTTTAGGAGAATACTTTGGTATAAGCACAAGTATGATTCGTATTCTGTGGGTAATTGCAATTCTATTTTTCGGAACAGGCTTTTTAGCTTATTTTATTTGTATGCTGCTTATGCCTCGTTCGTACTAAAAAAGCACCTGTGCCATGAACTGCACCCCAATTGTTAGACACGACTAACAATTGGAGGTGCAATTTTTTTATGACGAAATACTCTTTAGAAGTCAAATTATCTTCAGTTACCGCTTATCTTAACGGCATAGAATCCTTTAAAGATATAGCTCAAAAACATAGTGTAGATATGACGATGTTAAAAAAATGGGTAGCTAAGTTTCGAAAACATGGATTGGCAGGTCTTCAAAAGACATATACAAATTACTCTGTTGAGTTTAAAATGGACGTACTTAAATTTATAAACGAGATGGGAGCGTCCATCGCAGAAGCCACTACGGTATTTAATATTCCTACTTCTAGCACTGTGTGGAAGTGGAAACATTTATTTGAAACACAAGGGATTGACGCTCTTCAACCAAAGGAAAAGGGGCGTCCACCTATGAAAAAGAAGCCAGAGAACAATCAACAAGTAGAAGGATCAGAAGAAGCATTAAAAGCGGAAATTGAGAGATTACGTATGGAGAATGCGTATTTAAAAAAGTTACATGCCTTAATTCAAGAAAAGGAAAAGTCACAGAACAAGACAAAGCGCAAATAATTTATGAGTTGAGGCACGAATTTAAAGTCATTGACTTAGTAAAAGTCGCTGATATTCCGCGCAGTACCTATTATTACTGGGTGAAACGAATGGATCGCCCAGATAAATATCACGAAGTGAAAGAAATGATCCAACAGATTTTTCATAAGCACCAAGGTCGATATGGCTATCGTCGTATTACGTGGACATTACGCAATCAAGGTATCATATTAAATCACAAAACAGTTCGTCGCTTAATGAGCGAAATGAATTTAAAATCTCTTGTCCGTATGAAGAAGTATCGCTCATATCGTGGGAAAGTTGGTAATATTGCACCAAACATACTAAAACGTGATTTTGGAGCAACGAAACCAAATGAGAAATGGGTTACAGATGTGACAGAATTTCACATACATGGTGAGAAGTTATATTTATCCCCGATACTTGATTTATATAATGGTGAAATTATTGCGTATAACGTAGAGAAACGTCCTGTTTACCCATTAGTCTCAAAGATGTTGGATAAGGCTTTTCAACAATTAAAAGATGGTGAATTTCCTATCCTCCACTCGGATCAGGGATGGCACTATCAAATGAAGGAATACCAACATGTATTGAAAGAAAAAGGAATTACACAAAGTATGTCTCGTAAAGGGAATTGTTTAGATAACGCAGTCATCGAAAATTTCTTTGGCTTATTAAAGTCTGAATTACTCTACTTACAAGAGTTCGAAAGCATGGAACATTTTAAATTAGAATTAGAAAAATATATTCACTACTACAATAATGACCGAATTAAAACAAAATTAAAAGGAATGAGCCCTGTACAATACAGAACGCATTCCTCATTAGCTGCTTAAAATATGTGTCTAACTTTTTGGGTTCACTTCAGCCACCCGGTGCCTTTTTTATGCTAAATATTTCATTGTTAAATGTAAGACGGCAACTTCGTCTCCGTTATTTGTGTAGCTATGCTTTTTATTTGCCTCAAATTGCATCGAATCGAATTCGTTTAATTCGTATACATCGTCTTCAACCTGAATAGACACTTGTCCTCTCATGACTGTCACTAATTCAATCGCTCCTTCATGGTGAGGCTCTGGTTTATATTTACTTTTTGGCTGCAAACAAGCTCGATGCATTTCCATACCAGTTTCTTTCGTATACCGAAACATCGTTTCTAATCGCCATGCTTGTCCTTCATCAACAGTAAACCTTTCGCCACATCTTGAAATGGTTACAGTTTCTCCTACAACCATAAGCCTCGATAATGGAATCGACAATCCTTTCGTGATTTTCCAAATCACACCTAATGTTGGATTCGTTTCACCTCTTTCAATTTTTCCTAACGTTAATTTACTAACACCTGTCTTTTTAGCCAATTCTTCTAAACTTAGCTTTTGTTCATTTCGAATTTGTCGTAACAGCTGACCAACTTGTTGAATTACTTCTTTCGTTTGCATATCTTCTTTTTCCCTCATCCTTTAGAAAAACCACCTTAAAGTATAAAATAATTTACTTTTATTTATTTTTAGTATAGCATAATATACATTATCATCTCATTTTTTGAAAGGAGTGCTCACTCGTTATGCGTGCAATTTTATTAGGTCTTTTATCATCGGCCTTTTTCTCTGCTACATTTATTATTAACAGAGCAATGAATGTGTCTGGAACAAGCTGGGCTTGGACCGCTTCCTTCCGCTTTTTATTCGCGTTGCCTATTTTATTCCTTATCGTTCTATTCCGCAAAAATCTTGGGCCTTTATGGTCAGAAATGCGAAAACATCCTTTTGCTTGGTTAGGATGGGGCTCATTAGCAGGCATCGGGTTTTATTCTTTATTAAGCTTTGCCGCAGTTTTTAATCCAGCTTGGCTTGTTGCAGGTACGTGGCAAATTACAATATTAGCTGGTTTGCTATTATCTCCATTATTTTTTATTACAATTGAAACAAAAACAGGATCAAAACGTGTCCGCGGAAAAATTCCATTTCGTAGTTTATTTGTCTCACTTTTCATTTTAATTGGGGTTATTTGTATGCAAGCAACAGAGGCTGGTCATATTACAGTCGCTCAATTTTTATCTGGTTTTCTTCCCGTTGTCATCGCAGCTTTCTTATATCCTTTTGGCAATCGAAAAATGATGGAAGTCGCCAGCGGACGTCTTGATACATTTCAGCGTGTATTAGGGATGGCGATTGGCAGTCTTCCAATTGCCATTATTCTTGCGATATACGGTTGGTCAACAACAGGAATTCCAACCTCAGGACAAATGCTACAAGGATTTTTATTAGCATTATGTTCAGGAGTCATCGCTACAATGACATTTTTCTTCGCAACAGACTTATCAAAAAACAACCTTGCCTTATTAGGTGCAGTGGAAGCAACACAAGCTGGGACGATGATATTTACTGTTCTTGGTGAAATTATCTTCTTAAACGGTTCATTTCCTGCTGGATTATCTCTCATTGGTATGATAATTATTATGGCTGGGATGGTCGCAAACAGCATTTTAAATCGATCAGTTTCCATCGCTAAACAAAAGAAAACGGCATAATACAGTGTAATGTTCTTCAGTAGGATTTTCTTCATTCCCACTGATTATTAGCCCTCATCAATCGGGCCTTTACTGGAAATTCACCCCACTCCTAACTTCTTTACTTTCAGCAGAGGGATTACTGCCCGTTCATACAAGGATAGACAAAAAGCATGATTCTCCTTCAAGAATCACGCTTTTTCTATTTTATTGGCAATGTATATAGCTAAATCTTTATATTATATCTTATCAGAATAATTTTTTATTTATAGTTCTAATTGGCAACACATAATTATATGATATAATACGCTTCGTGTGTATTTCAAGGAGGTAAATTATGTTAAAAAAAGCAATTTCTGAATTTATTGGTACATTTGTACTAGTATTATTCGGAACTGGAACAGCTGTTTTAGGCGGCGGAATTGAAGGAATTGGAATTTTAGGAATTGCTATGGCCTTTGGGTTATCAATTGTTGCTATGGCCTATAGTATTGGAACGATTTCTGGATGTCACGTAAATCCAGCAGTATCAATTGCCATGTTCGTAAATAAACGAATGAATGCTATGGAACTTAGCTATTATTTATTAGCTCAAGTGTTAGGTGCTACTTTAGGAACTGCAACGTTAGTAACAATCTTAAAATCATCTAAACTATCTTTAAATAATTTAGGACAAAATAGTTTTGGAAATCTTGGTTTATCTGGTTCTTTTTTAGTTGAATTTATTTTAACGTTTGTTTTTGTTTTAGTGATTATCGTAGTAACAGGAAAAAATGGTAACGCATCTTTAGCTGGACTAGTAATTGGTTTTACATTAGTTTTAGTTCACTTATTAGGTATTCCATTAACAGGAACTTCTGTTAACCCTGCACGTAGCTTAGCACCAGCTTTATTCGCTGGCGGAGAAGCTGTATCTCAATTATGGGTCTTTATCGCTGCACCGCTTCTTGGTGGTATTATTGCCGCTCTTGTAGGAAAATTCGTATTAAATACAGAAAAATAGAATTTGCAATCTTATTATTAGAAAACAGCAAAAAAGAAGCGAGCCTTTTTAAATAGGGCTCGCTTCTTTTTATTTTTGAATTTTCGCTTCTAAATTTGTAACAAGCTGTTCGACTGTTACATTCGCAAGTACATTTTCCATCGCTTCTTGCGCTTGCATTAAAATGATTTCTAGTACCGATTGAATGTTAGATCCAACTGGACATTCAATATTTGGATTCTCATGGAAAGAGAATAGATGCCCTTCTTCTACCACTTTCACTGCTTTATATACATCAAGTAATGTAATTTCATCTAATCCACGAGCAAGTGACGTACCACCTTTTCCGGCTTGTACATCAACGAGTTTTGCTCTCTTTAACATTCCTGTAATGCGGCGAATCACAACCGGGTTTGTATTCACACTACCCGCAATCCATTCAGAGGTACAGCGAGAGTTTTTATCTATCGCAAGTAACGTTAACATATGAACACCTACTGTAAAACGGCTACTAATTCCCATCTGTATGCCCCTCCTTTACGTTCATTCTATCTAAAGACGATACTTTCTATTATATACTATTTCTTCTTCGTACATAAAGAAAAAGCATGATTTCCCTTAGAAAACCATACTTCTCACTACTATTGACGCTTTATAAATTTCGCTAAATCTTTAAATTTCACTTTATCAGAGTAATTCATCACGCCATTTACGTAAATACGGCTTGTAACAACGTTTAGAATACCAATCGTTACTAGTAAAATGGCTAACGTGATACTAATTTCTAAAGCACTCGCTTCACCAGCTACAATACGTGAAAATGTGACCATTGGAGTAAAGAATGGGATATACGAACTAATAACAACGATAGTACTATTTGGATCACCTAATGATTTTATACTAATGAAAAATGCAGCCATAATTAAAATCATTACAGGGAAGGAAACGGCTTGTAAATCCTCTGTTTTGGACACAACTGCTCCAGCAGCTGCATACATCATTGCATATAATAAATATCCTGTAACAAAATAGATTAGGAACATACTGATCACTTTTACATCTAATTTTGTAAAATCAATTGGAACTCCAAATAATGAAGCATTCTCTAAATTTACCCATCCCAATACATATGGAATGAGATAACCGCATGCCAATATAACGATCTGTAATAAAGCTGTTGAAACAACTGCTAAAATTTTAGCATACATCATCGTAAGCGGTTTTACTTTTGGAAGCATCACTTCCATAACACGAGATGCCTTTTCAGACGCGATGTTCATCGCAATTGCGTTTCCAAACCCGATAATAAACATGTACAGTGCGAATGTAAAGAAGTATGCAATGCCGAAAGAAGTCGTACGATCTTTTATTGCTTCTTGTTTCACCGGAATATCGATTTGTAATTGTTGCGCTATGTCCAGTGAAACATTATTTTTCGCAATCGTCACTTCTGTATATTGCTGCTTCAAATAACTCGCCATAATTGTAGAAGTTGTTTGACTTGGGAAACCATTATACATATACGTCACTTCTGGAATCCCATTCTTATCCGTCACATGAAATAAACCGTCTAACTCTCCTTCTTCGACTTGCTTACGTAACTTATCAAACTCGGATTTTTCACCTACCGTTGCTTTCGCTGATGGGAGTAACTTATTTAACTCATCTTCTTGCACCTTATATGTAGAACTCTCCATTACTACTGCAACCTTATCTTCATCCTCACTTTTATCTCCATCAGAAGTAAAATGATTAAAAGCAAAAATTCCAAACACAACTAAAAATAAAATCCCACTCGTAATCAATGATTTTTTAGAAAGAAATGATTCCCTAAAATAAAATGAAAATACATGAGTAAATTTACGCATTGTTATTTCGCCCTTTCTACAAAAATTTCGTTTAATGTCGGTTCTAACATTTTAAATTGACGTAAATGCACGCCTTGTTTTTGTAACTTTTGTAAAATGGCTAAGGCTTCTGTATCATCATGAACTTTTATGTAAAGAAGACCAATATTTTTTTCATATGAAATTTTCAAGGCTTGCAAAGCATGTTCATTTTCTAATTCATCTTCAATTGTTAAATTACGAAAACCATATTCTTTTTTAATATCACTTAAATGCCCTTCGACAACGGCTTCCCCTTTCTTCAAAATACAAACATGCTGACAAAAGGCTTCGATTTGTTCCATACGGTGACTTGATAAAATAATTGTTTTTCCTTTTTGCACTTGTTCTTCAATAATATTCGCGAGCATACCAGCATTTACAGGATCCAATCCGCTAAACGGCTCATCTAAAATAAGTAGTTCTGGATCGTGAAGGAGTGCTGCAATTAATTGGATTTTTTGCTGGTTTCCTTTCGACAGTTCTCCTGCCGTTTTATACTTATATTCTGGAATTGCTAATTTATCTAACCAATGATCAATTGCTCGGTCCACTTCTTTTTTTGTCATTCCTTCTAATCTTCCAAAATAGCGAAGCTGATCGATGACTCTACTTTTTGTGTATAATCCTCTTTCTTCTGGAAGATACCCAATTGTTACACCACTCTGAAAGATTGCTTTTCCGTCCCACGTAATCGACCCTTCATTAGGAGTTAATAAACCGAGTAACATTTTTATAGTTGTCGTTTTCCCGGCTCCATTTCGCCCAAGTAGTCCTAGTACTTCACCTTTTGGTAATGAAATTTGCAATTGATTGACTGCTTTTGATTCACCGAATATTTTCGTTAAGTTTTGAATTTGTAAACTCAAGTACAAGCCCTCCGCTTCTTATTGATTCTTTCAATCTTCTAAATGGTATGTTGAATAAAAACAAATTATATATAAATATAAATTAAAAAACCGACATAAACCCCTTCTTTTTAGGTGGGAGAGAGCATCCGGCCATGCATAGAAGCGGTCAGATTCTTTTCCTGCCCCAGACACAGTGAAAACAAAGAGAGAAAACGAGTGCAGGTCACCTTTTGTTATCCACAGCCGCGGCTTATATGTCGAAAAATCAAAATGGATTTATATAGCAAATATAAAAATTAATCTTTATATTAAGATTAATTAATTTTTATAAATCTATATCTCTGACGTACAACCTATCCTCCGTTGTTTCATTCCCAAACCATCATTTGTTTGATTTAGTTAAAATTGTAAATAACAAAATGTATTTTGTCAATTATAATTGTCATACTGACAAAATACATTGTCAATATTCCATTACATTTTATCTTACTTTTCATTATCGTATTGGGTATACTACTTCCTATATAAATAATAATATGCAAAAATACATATAAAAAAACCATTTAAAACATTACATTTTAATATATAATTATAATTGATTTACTTACATCAAGGAGGGTACATATGAAGAAGAAAAGGGGTATTACCACTTTATTGTCTGTAGCAGTTCTTTCTACATCACTTGTAGCATGTTCAGGAACAACTGAGAAAACAGTGGCAAAAGAAGAAAAAATAAAATTAACAGACCAGCAGTTGATGGCCGACTTATGGTATCAAACAGCTGGTGAAACAAAAGCATTGTACTATCAAGGCTATAACATCGGTCAATTAAAACTCGATGCTGCTCTTGCAAAAGGTACAAGTAAAAAACCAGCAATTGTACTAGACTTAGATGAAACTGTTTTAGATAACAGCCCTCACCAAGCTATGACTGTAAAAGAAGGAAAGGGCTATCCTTATAAATGGGATGAGTGGATTAATAAAGCAGAAGCAGCAGCTCTTCCTGGCGCAATTGATTTCTTAAAATATACAGAGTCTAAAGGTGTAGACATTTATTACGTTTCGAACCGTAAAACAAATCAATTAGATGCAACAATTAAAAACCTTGAGCGCGTCGGTGCTCCGCAAGCAACGAAAGACCATATTTTACTACAAGATCCGAAAGAAAAAGGGAAAGAAAAACGTCGTGAACTCGTTTCACAGTCACATGATATCGTCCTATTCTTCGGTGACAACTTATCTGACTTCACTGGCTTTGATGGAAAATCTGTAAAAAATCGCAATCAAACAGTTGAAGAAACAAAAGCACAATTTGGTGATAAATTTATCATTTTCCCTAATCCAATGTATGGAGATTGGGAAGGTGCTTTATATGATTACAACTTTAAAAGATCTGATGCAGAAAAAGATAAAATTCGCAAAGATAACTTAAAATCATTTGAAGTAAATAAATAAATGTTGAAAAATAAAGGATGGTATATACCATCCTTTATTTTTATCCCCATTTCCTGATTCCCTTACATTCATTTATAGACATATACAAACAATATAAAGTGAAACTTTAATCGGTGGGGTTTTACTGCTCATTCATTCATGCATGATAAATAAAAATGGCAAAATAGTACAATTTCTGACAATTTCTTTGCAATTCTATTACGTTATGACTCTTATATTTCTTTTTATAGTTGCTAGACTTATAATGAAAAAGATTGGACAAATACCAGGAAAGGATTGAGAGGACACAGTTCTATGAAAAAAATAATTATTATTTCTGTAGCCACTGCTGCAATTGGCATTACAACTTTCGCTTATTTTGGCTCAAGTTCTTCACTACATAATGAAGCGAAAGCTGTAGAAACACCCAAACATGCTGGACATCCGAAGGAATCGATGCCATCATTTCCAAAGGCAAATCATACTGCAAAAAAAATAGATGAGAATTTTTCTCTTGTTAATAATCCAGATTCACCACTTGTATTAGTAAATAAACATCGTAAATTACCAGATGGCTATACACCAGACGATTTAACTAGACCAAACGTACCATTTACAAGTCCAAAAGATAAAGAAAAAACATTACTTCGTAAAGATGCTGCAGACGCTCTCGAAAAGATGTTCCAAGCAGCAAAAGAGCAAGGTCTAGAACTTACAGCTGTATCAGGTTATCGCTCTTATAAGCGCCAACAGTCATTACATAATACGTACATCAAACGTCAAGGAAAAGCTGAAGCTGATTCAGTTAGTGCAGTTCCTGGAACAAGCGAGCATCAAACAGGCCTTGCAATGGATATTAGTTCTAAATCAGCCAAATTTCAATTAGAACCTATCTTCGGGGAAACTGAGGAAGGAAAATGGGTAGCAAGAAATGCTCATGAATTTGGCTTCGTCATTCGTTATTTAGAGGATAAAACGGATATGACAGAATATGCATATGAACCATGGCATCTTCGCTATGTTGGCAATCCATATGCTACATACTTACATAAACATCACCTGACATTAGAAGAAGCAATGGGTGCAGAAAAATAAGAGAGCGAGATGCTCTCTTATTTTTCTTATGTCCAATTATTGTAATAACTTTTGTTTCCATTCTTCGAGCCAAGGTACCCCTTTTCCCGTCTTCTTCGATGCCTGTACCATTGCTCCACGCCCGACTAGACAAACTTCTCCCGCTTCATTTTTGACCATATAGTGTAAATCTAAAGAAGAGTTCCCAACTGTTTCAGCTTTTACATATACCTTTAAGTGTTCATCAAAGAAAATTTGCTTTAAAAAATTACATTGGAGATCAGCAACGACAATCATCGTCTCGGACGCTTTATGTGTCCATTCTTGCATAAAGCCAAGCTCTTTAAAAAATTCAATACGTGCTTCTTCAAAATATGTAAAAGCAACACCATTATTCATATGCCCAAACATATCCGTTTCACCAAAGCGAACCTTAACAGGAATATAAAATGAAAAACTACTTTCCCATTTCTCAAAGTCTTCAATGTAAGAAATCTTCTTCATAATCTTCTCTCCCTTTCTTCCTTTTTAATAAATAGCGTACTCCTGAACTCAAGTTTCGCAATAAACAAAAAATTAAGATAATAAAATTCTATATAAATATTGCCTCTTCGCATCGAAGAGGCAATATAGATTAATAGTTATTGTCGCTACCAAAGAAGTCTTTAAATGATTGAATCGTTGTATCACGGTTTAATGCTGCAATTGATGTTGTTAACGGAATACCTTTTGGACAAGATTGCACACAGTTTTGTGAGTTACCACAGTTTGCAAGGCCACCATCACCCATAATCGCACGTAAGCGATCTGCTTTATGCATTTCACCAGTTGGATGTGAATTGAACAAACGAGCTTGTGAAAGCGGCGCTGGTCCAATAAAGTCCGATTTGCTGTTTACGTTCGGGCATGATTCTAAACAAACACCACAGGTCATACATTTTGAAAGTTCATATGCCCATTGACGCTTTTTCTCTGGCATTCTTGGTCCTGGTCCTAAATCATAAGTACCATCAATTGGAATCCAAGCTTTAACACGTTTTAAAGCATTAAACATACGACTACGATCAACTTGTAAATCACGTACGACTGGGAATGTCTTCATCGGTTTTAAACGAACAGGTTGTTCTAATTTATCGATAAGTGCTGTACATGATTGACGCGGTTTACCGTTAATTACCATAGAACAAGCACCACATACTTCTTCCAAACAGTTCATATCCCACGCAACAGGAGTTGTATCATTTCCTTTTGCATCAACAGGATTACGACGAATTTCCATAAGAGCCGAAATAATATTCATATTTGGACGATATGGAATTTCAAATTCTTGATCAAACGGTTGTGCATCTGGTCCATCTTGTCTCGTAATGATGAGGCGGATTGTTTTCTCAGACATGTTGCTTATCCCCCTTCTCTTCACCCTTAGCAGCTACATCATGTTTTGATGAATAATCGCGCTTACGTGGTTTGATTAATGAAATATCAACGTCTTCATAATGGAATGCTGGCGCATGTTCTGCTCCCTCAAATTTCGCCATTGTTGTTTTTAAGAAGTTGTCATCATCACGATTTGGGAATTCTGGTTTATAATGTGCACCGCGACTTTCATTACGGTTATATGCACCAATTGTAATAACGCGCGCCAATTGAAGCATATTTGAAAGTTGACGTGTAAACGAAGCGCCTTGGTTACTCCATTTTGCTGTATCGTTAATGTTAATATGTTTATAACGCTCGATCAACTCTTCAATTTTTGCATCTGTTTCTAATAACTTTTTATTTTCACGAACTACGGTTACGTTGTCTGTCATCCATTCTCCAAGCTCTTTATGAAGAACATATGCATTTTCATTACCATCTAACGTTAAAATATTGTTAAATTTCTCTGTTTCGATTAATTCATTTTGCTCATATAGAGCAGATGAAACAGCATCAGATGATTTTGAAAGACCTTTCATATATTCAATTGCATTTGGTCCCGCTACCATACCACCGTAAATCGCTGATAATAATGAGTTAGCACCTAGTCGGTTACCACCGTGCATAGAGTAATCACACTCACCTGCTGCAAACAACCCTGGAATACTTGTCATTTGCTTATAGTCAACCCATAGTCCACCCATTGAATAGTGAACTGCAGGGAAGATTTTCATCGGTAGTTTACGAGGATCGTCACCTGTGAATTTTTCATAGATTTCAATGATTCCGCCAAGCTTAATATCTAGTTCTTTCGGATCTTTATGAGAAAGATCTAGATATACCATGTTTTCACCATTAATACCTAATTTTTGTTCTACGCACACGTCAAAGATTTCACGCGTTGCGATATCACGAGGTACAAGGTTTCCGTATGCAGGATATTTTTCTTCTAAGAAGTACCATGGCTTACCGTCTTTATACGTCCAAACGCGTCCACCTTCACCACGTGCTGATTCACTCATCAGACGTAATTTATCGTCCCCAGGAATTGCAGTTGGGTGAATTTGAATGAACTCACCATTCGCATAATATGCACCTTGTTGATATACAGCAGATGCTGCTGTACCTGTATTAATAATAGAGTTTGTTGATTTTCCAAAGATGATACCAGGGCCCCCTGTTGCCATAATCACGGCATCAGCTTGGAAACTTTTAATCTCCATAGATTGTAAGTCTTGCGCAACGATTCCGCGGCATACACCCTCATCATCGATAACAGCACGTAAGAAATCCCAACCTTCATATTTCGTTACAAGTCCTGCTACTTCATGACGACGTACTTGCTCATCTAATGCGTACAATAATTGTTGACCAGTTGTCGCACCAGCAAATGCTGTACGGTGATGCTGTGTTCCCCCGAAGCGACGGAAATCAAGAAGTCCTTCTTCTGTACGGTTGAACATAACACCCATGCGGTCCATTAAATGAATAATACCAGGCGCTGCGTCACACATCGCTTTAACCGGCGGTTGGTTCGCTAAGAAGTCACCACCATAAATTGTATCGTCAAAGTGGATCCATGGAGAATCCCCTTCACCTTTCGTATTTACGGCACCGTTAATACCACCTTGTGCGCATACAGAGTGAGAACGTTTCACCGGTACTAAGGAGAATAGTTCCACGTTTACCCCTGCTTCTGCTGCCTTAATCGTTGCCATTAAGCCGGCTAAGCCACCGCCGACTACTATAAGTTTCCCTTTCATGCTCTCCCACTCCTTACTGATTTGCTAGCTGTGGATCGATGAACGCTAGTAATGCACTCACACCTACATAAGATAAACCTAAGAAAATAGCTAATGTTACATAAGTAGAGATACGTTGTGAACGTGGCGATACTGTAATTCCCCAGCTAATGCAGAATGTCCATAGGCCATTAGCAAAGTGGAAAATTGTCGATACAACCCCAACTAAATAGAAGCCAAACATAGCTGGATTGCTTAAAATATCTGCCATCATATCATAATTTACCTGTGTTCCTAATGCGGCTTGAATACGTGTTTGCCAGACGTGCCAAGCTAAGAAAATGAGCGTGAACACACCTGTGAAACGCTGCAAGACGAACATCCAGTTACGGAAGTAACTGTAAGATTTCGCATTGTTTTTTGCTGTAAACGCAATATATAAACCATATATAGCATGGTACAGCAACGGTAAAAAGATGACAAAGATTTCTAGCGCATACCGGAATGGAAGGAGCTCCATAAAATGAGCAGCTTTGTTAAAAGCCTCCGCTCCCCTTGTTGCAAAGTTGTTTACTACTAAATGCTGCATCATAAAGACACCAACCGGGATGACTCCCATTAATGAGTGCCACTTTCGAAAAGTATACTCGCGGCCTTTCATGTCCCCATTACCCCCCTTGAATATTTAACTGCTGCTTCCAGTATTAGTTTATAGCAATAACGTTTTCTCACTATTGCTATAAGAGAAACTGAAAAAATTATTCGAAATATTTCAGCATAATTTGATAACAAATTCATTTTACTCCTATTTTTGTCGAAGCGTCAAGAAAACGTATACATAATTTGTACATAATTTGCATAGAATTTACGTATTCTTTTTTTCTTCCTATATATTAGGTTTTTCCAAAGAAAGTTCTGTTTTTATAAATGAGAAATGTTATATAATAATCCCTATAGAAAGAGGGGAATATTGTGAACAAACATACAATTGACATGACACCTTTACAAGACATTTCATTGAACGCCTTCGCTTATGAATTGTTGCGTGAAGAATTACTCCCAGATTTAATCGGTAGCGAATTAGATGCCATTTTATACTGGGCCGGTAGAAATTTAGCACGAAAATATCCGCTAAATACAATTGAAGAAGTCATTCACTTTTTTGAAAAGGCTGGCTGGGGCAGTTTAAGCATCATAGAGCATAAACGCCGTGAAATGCACTTTCACCTAACAAGCCCGCTCATTACAGAGCGACAAAAGCAAAAGAGACATTCTTCTTACCAGTTAGAAACTGGCTTTGTTGCAGAGCAAATTCAAAAACAACGAAACGTTGTTGCAGAATCATATGAAGAACAAAAGAAACGTTCAGATTCTATTACATTTCTTGTGAAATGGGACGTGAAAGATCCTGTCGAGGTATAGGATGCACATTGGCAGTCAACTAGACATATAGGTTTAGTTGACTTTTTATATAAATACAAATTAAAAAACCGACATAAAACCCTTCTTTTTAGGTGGAAGAGAGCATCCGGCCATGTATAGAAGCGGTCAGATCCTTTTCCTATCCCATGCCAAGTGAAAACAAAGAGAGGAACGAGTGCAGGTCACCTTTTGATATGTCGAAAAATCAAAATGGATTTATATATTTTTGTATAAGTATTCATTTTATTTTTTAAAATCTTCTGAAATTATACCAAAAAATAGAAGACATTGTAAACTACAATGTCTTCTCGTCAGTTAAATACGAATGAATCGTCTCCGCAATATTTTGTGGCATTCCAGCCTCTACAATTTCCGCAACAGAAGCTTCTTTCATTTTTTTTAGCGAACCAAAATGTTTTAACAATACTTTTTTTCGCTTCTCTCCTACGCCAGGAATGCCATCTAGCGCTGATTGAATGACAGATTTCCCATGAAGCTGACGATGAAACGTAATTGCAAATCGATGCACTTCATCTTGAATGCGCTGTAGTAAATAAAATTCTTGACTATTTCGCTCAAGCATAACAGGTTCAGGTGGATTACCAATTATTAAATGAGACGTACGATGCTTATCATCTTTTACAAGTCCAGCCATTGGAATAAATAAACCAAGCTCATTTTCAAGTACATCTCCCACCGCTGCAAGATGACCCTTCCCGCCATCAATGACAATTAAATCAGGAAGTGGCAAACTCTCCTTGAGAGCACGCGTATAACGACGACGTACCACTTCTCGCATAGATTCATAATCATCTGGTCCTTGTACTGTTTTAATTTTATATTTCCGATACTCTTTTTTCGCTGGTTTTCCATCAATAAAGACAATCATTGCTGAAACAGGATTCGTTCCTTGTATGTTCGAATTATCAAACGCTTCAATACGATAAGGTGTTTCAATCGCCAGTTGCACTCCTAAATTTTCAACAGCCTTAATCGTACGTTCTTCATCACGTTCAATTAAATAAAATTTCTCCTGCAAAGCGATTTTCGCATTCTTGATCGCTAACTCAACAAGGTCCTTTTTCTTTCCACGCTTTGGTTGCGTCGCTTCCACTTCTAAAAATGTTTCTATCAATTGAGGGTCAATACTACTTGATACAACAATTTCTTTCGGCTTAAAGTGATTGCTTTGCTCATAAAACTGTCCAATAAATGTTAAAAACCCTTCTTCTGGTTCGTCATAAATCGGAAACATAGAGACATCCCGCTCAATCAACTTTCCTTTTCGAATGAAAAAAACTTGTACGCACATCCACCCTTTATCAACCGCATAGCCAAAGACATCTCGGTCAACTAAATCGCTCATAATCATCTTCTGCTTTTCCATAATAGCATCCATATGAGCAATTTGATCACGCAGCTCTTTTGCACGCTCAAACTCTAATTTTTCCGATGCTTCATACATTTTCGCTTCTAGTTCCGATCGTACTTCTTTATGACCACCATTTAAAAACTTTGTAATTTCATCCACAATTTCTTTATTTTGTTCAGCTGTTACGTCTTGAACGCAAGGTGCTAAACATTGTCCCATATGATAATATAAACAAACTTTATCAGGCATGTTGCTACACTTACGAAGTGGATACATCCGGTCAAGCAGCTTTTTCGTTTCATATGCTGACTGTGAATTCGGATAAGGACCAAAATATTTCCCTTTATCTTTTTTCACATTTCTCGTAATCAGTAAACGTGGTTGTTTTTCCGCTGTAATTTTAATAAATGGATATGTTTTATCGTCTTTTAATTTAATGTTATATCGTGGATCATACTTTTTAATTAAGTTTAATTCTAAAATAAGTGCCTCTAAATTCGACGAGGTAACAATATATTCAAAGTCCACAATTTCTCCGACGAGACGTAATGTTTTTTCATCGTGTGAGCCAGTAAAATACGAGCGCACACGATTTTTTAAGACTTTTGCCTTGCCGACATAAATCACCGTTCCTTGTTTATCTTTCATTAAATAACAGCCCGGCTGATCTGGTAAAATCGCTAATTTTTCTTTTAAATGCTTGTGCACTCACTTTCTCCTCTCTTACTTTTTCCACTTATATAAAACTATTTTATGATAAACAGGATCAAATAATCGATTGGAATAAAAGACAGCTTCCTTTTCAACCTGTCCTTCTATATTGATCCCTTGCTTTTGAAATCCTTCAATGAGATGATTCGTAACGTATATCGTATCATTTTTATGATATTTTTTATCTTGTAAAAAATAGGAATATGTGTAAAAACGTTTATGTTCATATGGCATTTGCAAATATTCCATAACCCTCGTCTCTTCCCACGTGTATACAATAAACGGCTGTTGTCTTTCCTCTAAATATGACGCAAGCTGATATGTTGCCGGCACCTCCGCTTGTTGTTCCTTCATAAGCGGTATACTCATCATAAGTTGGCTGGTTGCAAACAACAGCAATAAAATACCACGATTCCTTTTTAACCAAGAAATAGCAAGTACGCAAAGTAACATCGCTACAATCGGATAAGAATGACGAGGTTTATCAATATTTTGTCCAAGTAAATTCCAAAGAAAATATACACTTACAAGAGCGATTAAAACCTTTGGATAGCAACGTATGTTCTTCCATTGTAAAACAAATAGAAACAAAAAGAAAAGAAAGAAGCCTGTGAGGAAGTATGAATGCATGCCAATTCCTGCAAATACAATATTTTCGGAAAGTAAGCGAAAGAGACGCGAAACAAATGGCTCACTTGTTTCTGTAATCGCTCCGCCCCATTCAGTAAAATGGCCTTCTACAAATCCGAAAGAGATTTTCCATAACCCCGTTATCCCACCGATATTCCAAATAAGTGCACCAATCCAAACAAGCTGTGAAAGAACAGCTGTACAAAATAGGATAATACACCGCCATTTCTCTTCATGCCATTGCTGCCATAATAACAAAACAAGTACTATCCCAAATGGTGCATATGATAAGCGTATACCCATTAATAGTGCAAAGAAGATTAATGGCCAAAATTGAGCTTGAAAACTCTTTGTACGAAAAGCTCGTTCTACACTCCATATATACCACCATACGATCGCTAACGCTGCTCCTTCTGACATAGGCTGCGTTACTAAAATAGAGAAATAGCCGCTCGTTTGTAAAACAGCTACAACAATAAGAGCGCTCGTTTTACTTACATAATGACGCGCAATCCAATACATCGGAAAAGCTGCGCCGAGTGCCATGATGGCATTAAAAATCCCTAACGATTGCACAGGATTTTCTATAAAGAGATGTGTTATCATTCCCCCTAAAATAAAAAAAGGATAGCCTGGGAAATGGGGCTGCATTGCTAATATGTCATATTGTTTTAGTGCAAGCGCAAAATCAACTTCGTCCCACGTTGCAGCAAACGGACTCGCATAGAAAAACCGAATACAAATCGCACTTGTAAACAGGACAACAGCCCATATACGTAATACTTGTTTCATCTCATTTCCTTTCTGCAAAAAAAGTACAAGGAAACTCCTTGTACTTTTAGCTTACTGACTTATTTTTTTCGATTATTGTTTGATCTTTTTTAACAGGCTTTTTAAAGACGATTAACATATACAACACAACAAAATACCCGATATACACAAGTATTTCTTCAAGAGATGGCATTGACGAGTATCCTAAAAATGCTTTTAAGAAAATACCAATATCACCTGAAAGGAGCGGTGCAGTACCATGATCACGCAAATAGTGAGCATAATCAATCGGGTGCTCTGGTAATAACCATGTAATATCGTATACATGTGGCATAACACTGCCGAGTATTTTTAAATCCTGAAGCATAGAAACGCCCTGTACGAGAAGACCAGCTGCAATTAAGACGATAAATGCACCTGTTATTTTAAAGAATACTTTGAGTGAAATACGCATCGTTCCTTTAAAGAATAAGTAGCTAACAACAGCTGCAACGAGTAAACCTGAAATAGCTCCCCAGCCTTTCATCGCTTCTCCGATGTTTCCTCCTGTAATCGCTGCAAAGAAAAACACTGTTTCTACACCTTCTCGAAGTACAACAAGAAAAGAGTGCATAACCATACCAATTACATTTCCAGCCGTAATATACTGACTCATTTTACTTTCCATATTGACTTTCATATTCTTGCTATGTTCTGCCATCCAAAATACCATTTGCGTAAGTAAAATGGCGGAAATAAAAATAATTGATATTTTTAAATACATCTCACTTCCCATTGCGGCAAAGCCAGTAAATACAACTTGGAAAACAAGAGCGACAATATAACTTGCTACAACGGCAAGCCCTGCTCCCACCCAAACATATTTCACAAACTGCTTACTATCTGTACGTTTTAAATAGGTTGTAATAATCCCGACAATCAGCAATGCTTCTAATACTTCACGAAATGTAATGAGAAATGCCTGCAGTTGCATCGCTCTTCCCCCTTATCCTTACTTACGTTTTCTTACTGCGTATACAATGACTCCAACAAGTATAAGTACAATAACTGCAATTGGAGCCCAGTTTTTCAAACTACTTAAATCTGTCCACTCTGCCTTTTTTGTTTTATCAGAAGCGGCTTTATCTTCTTGACCGCTTGCACTAAAGTGACCCACTTTAAAGTCTTTAATTTTGAACTCGCTCTGTAAACTCTTTAGAATATTATCTTTACTTTGCTTAAACACATCTTGATTGGCTTCTTTTTGACCTACCCCAAATAACCCTGGGTTTCCTAATGATTCTAATGCTTTATTAAATTCATCCTTTAGCTTCGTATCTAACTCTTTATTACGTTCACCAACAACTGGCGATAACGCTTCATATGTAGCAAATGCTTTTGCTAATAAACGCTTGCTTGTATCATAGTCTTTAAATCTCTCATCAACATTTGTTAAACGACGATTAATATTAAGCGCAAGAATTTTTTGCATATCAGCAATAATATCCTCTTTATTTTGTTTATCGAAGTCCTTCATCATTGCTTTAGAAGGTTCTTTTCCCATATGCTGATCAATTTCTTCTTGCACATTTTCATATGCTTTTTTAGCCTCTTTAAAGTTGGCCGGATTTTCATCTAACTTTGCAACCATTTGCTTATATGCCTCTGCAACTTTCTCTTCGTTTGGATTTCCATACGAATAAGCAAATGCACTTGTTTGGATTGAGAATATTAAGAAAATACTAACAAATAATGATATAATAATTTTTTTCATGAACGTTCCTCCTGAACTTAATGATAATTATTATCATTTTCATTGTCAAGATAAGAAATGTTCATTACGAACATTTCTTATCTTCCTTTAATACATGCGCAGCATAGTTGATTGTAACTTTCTCTACTGAACGTGTCATTTCTTTCCAAATAGCCGGAAACACACGCGTCATATACTTACGAAAAGATATGAAAGACTCGCCTGTTTCTCGTACTTTATACGTAATCGGTACTTCTTGTACTCGAAATCCTTTTCGGACTAAATTCAAAGTAATAACTTGAGCATAGTTATAATCGTGAATAATTTCTCCATGTTCCATCGCCTGTCTAGAAAAGGCACGCATACCGGATTGCCCATCGCGAATCCACTTCCTTAGTAACAAACATTGCAACATTGTAAAGCAGTAATTCCCAAGACGTCGATGTAATCTCATTCCTCGAATCGTCCCTCGAAAACGAGAACCCATCGTATAATCAGCTTCTCCTGCAAAAATAGGCTCAAGTACATTTGGAATTTCGTCAGCTGGGTATTCATCATCAGCATCAATCATTACACTAATGTCAGCTCCAAGGCGATAGCTTTCCTGCAAACCCGCTCGAACAGCTGCGCCAAGCCCACCGTTTTTTGCAAATGAAACGACATGATCAGCTCCTGCTTCTTTTGCAACAGCTACTGTTCGATCAGTTGAGCCATCATCGATGACAAGTACTTCTACCGTTACATTCGGATGAAAATGACGCGGCACTTTTCGAATGACATCTGCAATAGAATCCTCTTCATTTAAGGCCGGTATAAAAACGATTACTTTCATTCCCTCTCCTGCTCCTTTAACGCTTCTACTAACACAGGACCACGACTATGAGACGGATACGGTGCTCCTAATAAGTAGGCAATTGTCGGTGCCATAGAAACAAGACTCTTCTTCTCTTCTACTTTTACGCCTTGTGCGATATGAGGACCGTACATAAAGAATGGAACAAACCGCTCACCCTCATCTAAATGACCGTGACCACCAATTCCATCTGCTTGTCCATGATCTGCGCAAATGATGAATGTCGTATTTTCTGCTTTTCCTGTTTTCTCTAAATGCTCAATAAACTGTTTCACATGCTGATCTGCTTCATGAATTTTTTGTAAATATTCATCATATAATACGCCGCGACTATGACCTGTTTGATCTGTAGAAATAAGCTGGACGATAAATAAATCAGGATCTTGTTCATCCATAATCTTTCTTGCTTTCTCCATAATTTTCGAGTCGACAACATCATTTTTCATTACAGCCGTAAATGTTTCCACATCATCGCCAAACGCGTCGACTAAATGAGCAACTGCTAACATTTTCCCTGTTTTATCTACTTTACGAAGAGAATCGAAAATACTCTCTACATTCACTCCATGCTTCCAAACCATATTCGATTTAATACCATGCTCAAATGAATACGTTCCTGTAAACATAGAGGAGAAACATACAACCGTACGAGCTGGATATACAGTTTCCATATTTAAAAACTCGGTCCCTTGCTTTCGAAGTGAATCTAAATACGGTGTATGTGCCGCCTCAAAACGATCTTTTCGCATACCATCAATCACAATCACAACTACTTTTTCATTTAATGCCTCTTGATTTTCAGGCATATTTTCCGTATAGCTAGCAATTGCTTTTGGCTGCCAATCAAATAAATTACGGTGTAATATAAGCGTATATACGAGAAGAGCACCATAAAATATAAGAAGCGTTCTCCAATCTACACCGCTAAACGTACCGCCTTCTTGGAAGAAATCATAGTAATAATACCAAAGCGAAAGTAGTAGTAAAAACTTTGGCATTTGTTCTTGTGCATTCCCGCTTGTAGAATCACTATTTTTTAAAACAAGCTTCCAAAACCGTGTAAAGTTCAACCACGACGTACCAATTCGCAAATGATAATACAACGTTCCCCAAAATAAAATTGTAAAGAAGAAATATAACCCTAATGCAAAAAAGAATAGCGGCAAATGGACCACTTTAAATACAATTAAATAAGCAACAAACGGAAACCATAGATAGTTTCGTAAAAACAATGGAAAATCAAATAAATAATATAAAACAAGTAAAGGTACAATGAGGAAAAAACTGCTAAAAAATGCTGGGACAAAATCAGGTTGTCCAAACTGTGAGATAGAAAACAACAAAAATGTACCGAATACAAAAATCGGTGTAAATGGTTTCCCTTCATTCAGCAAGTTCCAGCAGCGGGCTGCTACCTTTTCAAATTTTGATGCCTTTTTTACTTCTTCCACCGGATGTTTTCTCCCTTCTGACTAACAAGTGAACGCAATTCCATCGGATATAAAACGAGTAAAAGTGCGCCCACACCATAAGAAAATATAAACTTAAATCCATGACTCATTAATGACCACTCATACGCCTCTACCGATCCTACACCAAGCGCTCTTAGTGCAAACGTCATTACCGTTTCATATGTCCCAATACCGCCTGGCGTTAATTGAAATACTTGCCCTGCGATGGTCACACTATTGACCCAAATCGCTTGTATAAATGTAAGAGAACTCGCAATTTCATATATAACAAAAGCTTCGCAAATCCAGCTTATTACAATCAGTAAGATAATGATGATCCCTTGTACTGTAAACAAAATCGCCTTTAATTGCTTCCACTGACTCTCTACAAATTGCGGTGCTTTCTTATGCAAAAGAAACAACATACCAATTCCGATACATATACAAGCGAGGATAACGGGAGCATTCAGCAAAATATCTCCCCACAGTATAAACATCCCTACGGCTCCAAATATACCAAGGATAAGCAAATCTAATATACGGAGCACAACAACTGATTGTGTTGCTTCTCCTAATGTCACTTTCTTTTCTTTTGTAATAATCGCAATGCGAACAGCGTCCCCTATTTTCAATGGAGAAACGTGGTTAATAAATAAACTATAAAACAATCCATATAAAGACTCTTTCATTGTAATATGATGGTGAAGATATAGCTTCCATGCATAAGCACGAAAGAAAAATGCAACACCATATATCATAATAAGAAGCACTACCGTATAAGGATGTTTCCATAATCCATATAGTTGTCTCCACAAAGAAGACGCTTCAAACGATTTCCACGATATGACCAAAAAAACACATAACAAGAAAATACCACAAAGATTAAACAGTATCCGGATATTGTTTCGCCCAAGCAATCGTTCGCTCCAACCCTTCTGCAAAAGATACACGAGGTTCATATCCAAGCTGTTCTTTCGCCTTCGAAATATCAGCCCACGTCGATGTCACATCCCCTTTACGATGCGCCTCTCTTCTTACACGCATCAATGGGAAATGCTTTTCTAACTGCGCAAGTAATTCTGTCATTAAAATCGGTGCATTCGATCCTAGATTGTATACATCACTTCTACTCGATTCTAACGTAAGAGCAATTCCTTCCGTAATATCATCAATGTACGTGTAATCTCGGCCCGTTCCCTTTCCATATACAACAATTTCTTCGCCATTTAGCAATTTTCTAATGAAGCTTGCGATTGCCATATCAGGACGCCCCCATGGACCATATACAGTAAAGAAACGTAAAATATTTAGTTGAAATCCATACATATATTGATAAGCATGACAAAGCGATTCCGCTCCGTATTTGGATGCTGCATAAGGAGATAAAACTCGACCATTTGCCATTTCCTCCTGCAAAGGCATTCCCGTTTTCTCTCCGTACACAGAAGAAGAGGATGCCACGATGACATGTTTTACATTTTCTTCTCCCGCACATGTTAATACGTTACTCGTCCCTTTTATATTAATATCAACATAAGCACCTGGCATTTCAAGCGACGGTCTCACCCCTGGAAATCCAGCTAGATGAATTACTGCATCAACCTTTTCTTGCTGCATAACAGCTTTCACATCTTCTTTATGCAAAATATCGCACTCGTAAAATGGGACAGTTCCATATCGCTGCACTTGTTCAAGCTGAAACTGTTTTCTTGATTTTGCATAGTAGGAGTGGAAATTATCTAGTAGTACGACTTGTTTTCCTTGCTCTAACAGTTTTAAAGCAAGATGACTTCCGATAAAACCTGCTCCTCCAGTAATTAATACTTTCATTCATTTCACCACCCTCTACCACACTATGTAAAAGAAGAAACCTTGTCAAGACAAGGTTTCTTCAAAAAGACATACGTATGAGCAGATTATTTCGCTGCTTCAACAGCCTTATTTAATACAGGCTCAATCTGTGATAATAATTTATCAGCCTCATCTTTTTTCTTCGCTTTTACTGCTTCTAAATAAGAATGTGCCGCTTTTGTTAAATCAGCTGTTTGCTGCTCACCAAGCACTGTTTTCAAATCATTTTCAATGATATTAATGAATAACGCACCCTCTAATGCTGTAATAGGACCTTTATCTTTTCCAAAGTTCTCTTGGCTTTCTTTATACTCACCTAATGCGACTTTTGCGAATCCACGTACAAATGCTTGATTCACTGCTTTTGCATCAACTGTTTTCACATCTGTTTGTAAATCAAATTGCTTTAAGATAAAGTCCGCATCTTCAGGAGCTGCTTTTTTCATATACGGGTAGATGGCTTGATAAAATGCCCATCCTTCTGCTTGTTCAATTTTCGCTTTTTTCTCATCTTGTTTAGCTGCTTCTACCATTTTTGTAGCATAACCATGTGGAACTCCACCTGTCGCTAAATAGAATGTCTTCATTACCGTTTTATCAACAACTTGCTTACCAAGTGCAAATGCAAGTTTATCATCCTTGTCAATTGCCGCCTTCATTTCAGCAAAGCCGCCTTGAATTGCATCCGCCATTTGTGTACCATATGCTGTATCACGTTTTCCTACTGTGCCTTCTACACCTTTATAAAACGCAAGCGCTTCGTCCATTTCTTTTTTCACATCGTCTTTATTACTCCACTTTTCATCCGCTTCTTTGAAATCATGACGCATCGTTTGGAAAAATTCTTTTTGCATTAATTTATCAAATATTTGTTTTACAACCATTGGTTCCATTTCTTTATTTTTACCTGCTTCTAAAGCAGCTACAATTGTTGGATCGATTTTTTCACTAAATTCACCATCACGACCTTGGACAAGAGATTGTAATTTTTCTTTATATAACTTTGTTACTTTATCAAAGTCAACCTCTTTACCGTCTTTCGCTTTTTCAAGCTCAGCCACTCCATCTTTATAAGCTTGTACAAAATCTACTTCTTGTTGTTTCTTCTCTTCTTTCTTAGCAGATTGTTCTGTCTTTTTTTCTTGTGCTTCAGATTTTTTTGTTTCCTCTTTCGCACAACCTGCAAAAAGAAGAGATGCCACTGCTGCTGCAGATAATACTTTTAACTTCAATGTCATGAATGACTTCCCCCTACACATCTAAATGATAGTGATTTTCATTACCGTCAGATTGATTATAAAACCGCTTATGATAAGTGTCAACAAAAATTTCATATCTGTTGTCATATTATCAGGAGGTAATTTCAACCAATAAAAAAAGTCCAGCATATATGCTGGACTTCATGTATTAAAAGTGTTTAGAAACTAGTTCTACTAACGCTTCTTTCGGTTTGTAACCTAACGCTTGGTCAACCACTTTACCATCTTTTAATACGAAAAGAGATGGAATGCTCATTACTTCAAAGTTACGAGCTGTTTCTTGGTTTTCGTCTACGTCTACTTTTACTACTTTTACTTTTCCGCCTAATTCTGCATCAATTTCTTCTAATACAGGAGCGATCATTTTACAAGGCCCACACCATGGTGCCCAGAAATCTAATAATACAATACCTTCACTTGTTTCAGCTGCGAAGTTTTGGTCAGTTGCGTTTACAATTGCCATTTTATTTCCTCCTTTATGTGTTTTCTACCAAAAGTATATCATTAACTTATATACGTGGCGAATATTATGTATCATTATGTATTGTAACAAAATAACGTGCCTTTATACTATATACAAATCATGGATCAACGCTAAAAAGGCGAGAGGCAGGGACCTCTCGCCCTTTCTATATATAGGGGCATTTCACTTGGAACTCAAGGGTTACTCAAATCATGAATGTACTTTTAATTTTTTAAACTCCTCCGTTAAAAGAGGAACTACTTCAAATAAGTCGCCAACAATACCATAATCAGCTACTTTGAAAATACTTGCTTC
The DNA here is from genome assembly GCF_030348195.1 of Bacillus sp. DX4.1. Taxonomy (NCBI): domain Bacteria; kingdom Bacillati; phylum Bacillota; class Bacilli; order Caryophanales; family Bacillaceae; genus Bacillus; species Bacillus sp. DX4.1. Next base: position 4,043,122 of record NZ_JAUCFT010000008.1, read on the forward strand.
TGGATCTTTATTAATGGCAACGATTATTTTCGAATTGGACATACCTGCTAAATGCTGAATCGCGCCAGAAATACCACATGCAATGTATAAATCTGGTGTAACGACTTTACCCGTTTGCCCAATTTGCAGTGAGTAATCGCAGTACTCCGCATCACAAGCTCCACGTGATGCACCAACAGCACCGCCTAGCACATCTGCTAATTCTTTAAGCGGATTGAAGCCCTCTTCACTTTTCACACCACGGCCGCCCGCAATAATTACTTTCGCTTCAGAGAGATCAACACCTTCTGCCGTTTTGCGGACAACATCTTGAATAATCGTACGTAAATCTTTTACATCAACTGTAATAGAAGACACATCACCTGTACGTGCTTCTTCTTTTTCAAGCGGCGCGATGTTATTTGGACGAACTGTCGCAAACAACACACCATCTGTCACAATTTTCTTCTCAAACGCTTTACCAGAGTAAATTGGACGTGTAAATACAACGTTGCCACCCGCAACTTCTAATCCAGTAACGTCAGAGACAAGACCAGCTTCTAATTTTGCAGCCAACTTTGGTGATAAATCTTTACCTAGTGCTGTATGTCCAAACACAATTCCTTCAGGTTTTTCTTCTGCATGTACAGCAAGAAAAGCTTGCGCATACCCATCGGATGTATACGATTTCAATTTATCATGTTCAACTGTCACAACGCGATCTGCACCGTAATGAATCAGTTCATTTGCTAAAGATGCAACGCTCTCCCCAACTAGAAGACCTACAACTTCACCGCCTTCTGCAATTGTTTTTGCTGCTGCTACTGCTTCAAATGAAACGTTACGTAGAGATCCGTCACGAACTTCACCCATTACTAATACTTTACGAGCCATTGATTTTCCCTCCTGCGTATATAAATTCGTATTTTTTTAGATTACTTTCGCCTCTGTATGGAGCAACGATACAAGTTCTTTTACTTGATCTTGCAGCTCGCCTTGTAACACTTTCCCAGCATCTTTCTTAGGAGGTAAATAGATTTCAATTGTTTTTGTTTTCGCTTTTACATCTTCTTCTTCTAAATCTAAATCATCTAATTCTAGTTCTTCAAGCGGCTTTTTCTTCGCTTTCATAATACCTGGAAGCGATGGGTAACGCGGTTCATTTAAACCTTGCTGCGCCGTCACTAAAAGTGGTAATGTCGTTTCAATCACTTCTGTATCCCCTTCAACATCGCGCTCAATCTTCACGTTTGTACCGTTAATTTCAAGCTTCGTAATTGTTGTTACATACGGGATATTCAGCGCTTCAGCTACACGTGGTCCAACTTGTCCAGATGCACCATCAATTGCTACGTTTCCACCTAAAATTAAATCTACTTCTTTGTCTTTTAAATACTCAACAAGCACTTTTGCTGTTGTAAATTGATCGCCATTCTCAACATCATCTTCAATGTTTAATAAAACCGCTTTATCGCAACCCATCGCTAGCGCAGTTCGAAGTTCTTTCTCACTCTCTTCACCGCCAACTGTTACAACTGTAATTTCACCGCCGTTTGCATCTCTTACTTGAATTGCTTCTTCAATCGCATATTCATCGTAAGGGTTGATGATGAATTCCGCTTCGCCATCATAAATTGCACCGTTTTTAATTACGATTTTTTCTTCTGTATCAAATGTTCGTTTCATGAGTACGTAGATGTTCATTCCATTTACCCCCTTGTTTTTCAGAAAGATTCCGTCAATTTTAATATTCTGTTAATTTATGCTAAAAAATAATTGGACTACCTACCACTAAAAGAAGGTTTACGCTTTTCTAAAAACGCTGCTACACCTTCTCTTCCGTCTTCACTCGTAAACACTTCACCAAATAATTGTGCCTCGCGCTGTACCCCTTCATAATAAAGCGAAGATTTTGTTGTTTGCAACAATTCTAGTACAGCTTGAACCGTTGCTGGACTTTTCCCAGCAATTTTCTTCGCTACTTGCAGTGTCTCTTCTAAGAGTGATTCTTCCGAAAAGACTCCGTTTACAAGTCCCCACTCCAATGCTTGTGCACCAGTAATTGGAGTGCTTGTTAGCATCATTTCACAAGCCTTTGCTTTGCCAACATAACGTGGTAAACGCTGTGTACCCGCAAATCCAGGAATTAAGCCAAGCGTTAACTCTGGCAAACCAAGCTTTGCACTTTCAGTTACAAAGCGCATATGACAAGACATAGCAAACTCAAGTCCACCGCCAAGTGCTGCTCCATGAATCGCTGCAATGATCGGTTTTGAGCACTTTTCTACACGCTCAAAGGTAACTTGTCCAAGCTGTGCTAACTTTGCTGCTTGGTTCGCTTCTTCAACAGAAGTGAATTCTGTAATATCCGCTCCCGCTGAGAAGAAGCGTCCTTCACCATGAAGAACGATAACGCGTACACTCTCATCTTTTTCGACCTGATCAATTAACTCAGTCACGTCGTGCATAACTTGTGAAGACATAGCGTTAGCTGGCGGATGATTTAACTTCACAACCGCTACATAATCTTCCACTGTTATAGATAGGAATTTCAATATGATCCCTCCCATTATTGACGATAACCACAAGCTGAAACCAGCAGCTCGTGCACCGTTTTTGAAAGTGCGACCAAATTATACTTATGATCGCTCATTACCCAATTGGTCACAACTTCATCTACTGTTCCAAAGATCATTTGTCTCGCTACACGAACATTTAAATCTACTCGAAATTCTTCTTGCCTTATACCCGTTTCTAAAATTTCATCGATGACTTGTAAGTATCCTTTTAATACTTCGTTTATTTTGAAACGTAAGTCTTGATTGGATTGGCGAAGCTCTAGTTGAGTAACGATAGCAAGAGGATCATTTTGCGAAAGTAGCAAGAAGTGCGTTTCTACCAACATAAATAACTTCGCTACAGCGCTTTCAATTCCTGCTGTTTTTTGCCGAATTTTTTCAACAAATTCTCCCATCTTCTCCTGGAATAAGGATATTAGTATATCTTCTTTATTTTTGAAATATAAATAAATAGTTCCATCGGCAACACCAGCTTGTTTGGCAATTTTCGAAACCTGCGCTTGATGATATCCATTTTCTGCGATTACAATAACCGCAGCATCAATAATTTGATTATATTTTGGTCGATTTTTTTTCACATTACTGTCCCCTTCGAGAAGATGACTGACTGAATGAATAATCATTCATATTCCATATAATACTGATTATTCTCAAAATTGTCAATGACATCTTCCCAAAAAGAAAGGGCTTTTAGCCCGTTTGCTCATCCTCCTGCCTTTTCAGCTCTTCATCTACAAGAACACGACGTAATATTTTTCCAACTGTTGTTTTTGGCAACTCAATCCGGAACTCATATACTTTCGGAACTTTATACGCAGCTAAATATTTACGAGCAAACTGATCTAACTCTTCTTCAGAACAAGACTGACCTTCTTTTATTACAATAAAAGCTTTTACTGTCTCTCCGCGGTATGGGTCTGGTACACCGATGACAACAGCTTCTTGCACTTTTTCATACTCATATAATACTTCTTCCACTTCTCGAGGATATACATTAAAACCGCTAGCAACAATCATATCTTTCTTTCTATCTTTCACATAGAAAAAACCATCTTCATCCATATAACCAACATCGCCTGTGTGTAACCAGCCGTCTTGTAATACCGCTGCTGTTTCTTCCGGTTTATTCCAATATCCTTTCATTACTTGTGGACCTTTTACAACAATTTCACCAATCTCACCAGATGACAACGCTTCTCCAGTTTCAAGTGACATAATACGAGCATCTGTATCCGGCCACGGTACACCAATACTTCCTGGCACACGTCTTTCCCACAAAAAATTACTATGTGTAACAGGGGATGATTCTGTTAAACCGTATCCTTCTACCAGCTTTCCACCTGTAACGCTCTCAAATTTCTCCTGTATTTCAACTGGAAGTGGGGCGGAACCACTAATACAAGCACGAATGGAAGAAAGATCATACTTTTGAAGCAGTGGACTATTTAAAAGCGCAATATAAATCGTTGGGGCCCCAGGAAATAATGTAACCTGATGCTTTTTAATCGCTTCAAATACCATTTTCATATCAAATTTTGGAACAATCACCATTTTATGTCCTTGCATAATTGCCAAATTCATAACAGCTGTCATCCCATATACATGAAAAAATGGAAGCACACCAAGAATCACTTCTTCTCCTTCTTGACAGTTATACAGCCAATGCACACCCATTCGTGTATTCGATACAAGATTTTTGTGCGTTAACATGACTCCTTTCGGAAATCCTGTCGTACCCCCTGTATATTGCAGGAGTGCTAAATCATTTTCAGGGTCACAAGAGACTTCCACCGCTTCATCACTTTCTCGTTCTACCGATTTCCAAATATGAATGGTGTCACTTTCACTGACTTTTACAACGAGATTGGTTTGCTTCCTTTGTACAAATGGATATAATAGATTTTTTGGAAATGGTAAAAAATCTGCAATACGCGTTGCGATAATGTGTTCAATATTGGTGGACGACTGTACATTTGTGACTTTTGGAAAGACTAAATCGAGACAAAGAATTACTTTCGCCCCAGAATCACGGAGCTGATATTCTAGCTCTCTCTCTGTATACAGGGGATTTGTTTGTACTACGATACCACCTGCGAGTAGCGTACCATAATATCCAATCACAGCTTGCGGACAATTCGGTAACATAATCGCAACTCGGTCACCTTTTTGTAACCCCAGCTTGCGAAGATAATTTGCAAACTGTCTCACCTTACGACCCAACTCTGAAAACGTAATATCCTTCCCCAAAAAATGAAGCGCTTTCTTTTTAGGATATTGAGAAGACATCTGCTGTAAATATACGTGAAGTGGCTGAATATCGTAAGAAATTGTATGCGGAATTTCCTTTGGATAACTTTGTAGCCACGGCCTTTCCATTCTCATTCCCCCTTTCTTTTCTTACACATGTAAAATGAATATCCATTCATATTACTTATTTTCATTATATTATAGTCACAATTGCGTTACAATCATAATATTCAAACTATTGTTCCGCTATTACTTTTCCAGTATGCTAAATTTGGATCATTACAATTTAATTATGTAAAAAAAAAGGTGATCGATAATTTGAATTTGTACCAAAATCCTCTTTTTACAGAGTTCACCACATATTAACTCAGTCGCCAAAACAGTATCTGATGTTAGTAAAAAACGAAGGCTCCTAAGTAAAGAGATCCTTCGTTTTTTATGAATTATCTTGTAATCGGCATTACTTTTTCTCTTCCCGTACCAAATCAATTACTACACCTTTTCCATCCACATCTTTCAATAACACTTTAAAATCCCCAATATCATCAAAAGAGGTAATATCAAAAGTTTTTACTTTAAATAATATGCCATTATCTCGAACACTTGAATATCCCTTCAACGTTGATTTATATGTTTTTCCTTTATCGTCCATAAGGAGAATACTATCAATTGTTTTTACCTTTCGCTTTATCTCTTCAACATCTTCGGAAAATTCATGTTCAAATGTGATATTCATTCCTGTTGGTAATACTTCAGCAGATGATATTTTTACAGATTCAAGTTGTTGTTGAGGAATATACTTAACCTCCTGATCCCCTCTAAATTTTGAATCTAGTTTTAAGTTCCCTTGCCATTTTCCCTGAATCTCTTTATTTAACTGCATACCTTCTTTATGCCCAGCCTCAATATTTTCTTTTACTATATTTGATTTAGCTTCTGCTTTCGTCCTAAAGGAAGGATCCTTATTTTCTAATGGTGTGAATATTTGTATAGAATTAATATTAAAATGCAAGCTTTCAATACTATCAATTGGATTCATAGGATAGAATATTAAATTATAAGTTACTTCTCCTTCTTTTTCATTCACTTGCATACTCCAATCTGATGCCGCCGCTAATTTACTATTTTCAGATGTTAAACCTACTGTAGTATCTGACTTTTCTATATATCTTCCCTTATCATCCATTAAATCGTACGTCATCATTAATTTTGTCATTTTATTTATTAAACTTTTATCTTCAAACTTAATCTGTAAAGAAACCGCTATTTTTGATTTATCATACAAAACATTTTTAATTTGGATTGCAACACCGCTATCTTCCATAATATTATTCTTGTCTACTTTTTGCATATATCCATTATCTGTCGCTTTTTGAACACCTCGATCTTTTGTGAAAAAAGCTTCCTTTACCATAGCCAATGCTGAATCGCCATACATCCCAATTCCAGTACTTGCTCCAGCAATCGTTACTCCTGCAATAATTGCTGCAACTATTTTTTTATGAGAGGATATTTGCTTTTGTTTCTTGCTTTTTCTAATCTCCTCGAAAGCAAACTGTTTTTTCTTCAAAACGCTATCAGGAATTGTTATATTTTCATTTAATGATTCTTCTAGCTGACGCTCAAATTGATCATTCATTTCAAATCCCCCCTATTGCTTACAAATCCTTGTTCTTCTTTCAAATAATATTCCTTTAACTGTTGCCTTGCTCTACTTAATCTAGACTTGATAGTCCCCTCTTTCTCGCTCAAAACCTCTGCTATTTCCTTTGTCGTAAATTTGTTAACATAATAGAGTACGATAACCAGTCGATACTCTACATTTAAATGACTTAGTACATCTTCAAATTCGAGCTTTTGTTCAACGCCTTCTTTCGTTGCATGTTCAATCCCTACTTCCCCGTAATCTTCTACATATAACACTTTATTTTTCCGTATCATATCGTTGCATTTATTGATTAATACTTTCGTAATCCATGTTTTGAAATAACGCGGTTCTTTTAACTTTTTGAGATTTGTAAAGGCAGCAAGAATCGTTTCTTGTATTGCATCCCCTATATCTTCCTCGCTTTTCAGGCGAACTTTTGCCACTTTATACATTTGCGGCATAATTGTATCAATTGCCTCAATAAAGGCTTCTTCATCACCTTTTTGAGCTCGCTTTATGTGCAGCTCCATTTGAAATTCCTCCCTAAAAAATCTATTATCTATGTTTTTATACAACTATTAGACTCTCTGTAACTTAAAATGGTTGCATGAAATTGAAAAATGTATCATTCAACACACCCAGCACTTTACTACGCGATTCATCTAGAGAACTATGGAACAACCTTATAAAGTGAAAATTTAATCAGGGGGGTCTGACATTTTCATCAAAATCCCCCTGGATTTACATATATATTTCCACTCATACTGTAGCACTGACAGAAATTTATTCATGAAAAATAAACAGAGAAGGAAAGACGCCACATCTCTCGAATTTACCATATGAATGTAACCATAGGGGGGATAACATGTATCAAACAATTGAGGGCTTTTTAAAAACGTGGAAATACGAGGCAGATTCTACGCAAAAGGTATTGGATTCATTAACTGATGAATCGTTAACACAAGAGATTGTACCTGGGCATTGGACTTTAGGTAGAATTGCTTGGCATATCGTTACTGCTATTCCAATCATTGTAGCGGGTTCAGGGTTAAAAGTTGAAGGAGAAACGAAGGATTATCCTGTTCCAACTTCCGCTCAACTTATCGCAGATGGCTATCGTGAAGTTAACAATGCTTTTGTAGAAGCCATTCAAAGCCAATGGACAGATAAAGACTTAGCAATAATCAATGACTTCTTTGGACGTCCAATGCCAAATTCTATGTTTTTAATGACTGTCATTAACCATCAAAACCATCACCGTGGACAAATGACTGTACTCATGCGTCAAGCTGGGTTAAAAGTTCCTGGCATTTATGGACCTGCAAAAGAAGAATGGGCTGCTGCGGGGATGGAAGCTCCGAAAATGTAGTAATATGTTATGAAAATAAAAAAGACAAGGTAATTGAATACCTTGTCTTTTCTGTAACTTGTTTCATGTGAAACTTTATTCTACTATGTATACAATATTTTTTAGCAATGACACACAATTGAAATTGGTATATTCTGGTTTAGGTAGGTTTATATACAGGCATATGGAGTGAATAAAATGGATACAAAAAAAGAGAGAAAACGAACGAAAAGAAACGTAGCAATTGTATTGAGTTCTATTGTTATTGGAACTGTTGCAGTATTCCTTTATTTCGCATTTAATGGATCTCCATGGGAAAAACAAACAGCTATATCAGAATCAAAAGCTTATATTACTAATTACTTCAATCTAGATGCAGAAGTAAAAAATACTTCTTTCAATGGTAAAATGGGTACCTATACGATTTCGTTTGAAACAAATGAAGGGGAGCACTTTGATATCGGATATAAAGGACCTAATCACTTTGACATTTCTCCGGGAGTTCAAGAGTATTTAAGTAAACACTATAAATTTACAGAGTAACCATGAGGCATACATACAAGTAAAAAGAGTTGGTTTCATACCAACTCTTTTTACTTCTTCTGATCACGCTATATCTTCTTTCTCAATATTTCGAATGCCGTAGTAAGCAATCATAACCCCAATAGCCGCAAGCCCTAACTGAAGTGGAATGAAGGTTACTACCGAGAACTGTGGTTGACTCTGACATGCAATCGCCACAACAATTAAGGAAGAGAGAATTGTGACTGGCACAGAATATTTACGCATTCCGAAATATAATGGGATTAAGCTTGTTCCTGCAGCTGCAATTGCAAAAGGAACCATTTTTATAACTTCTTTCATAAACTCATTTACCGTTATTGAATCTGGAATAATCGGAACATAACTATTTAATATAAACACTGTGCCTGCTACAACAATGTTAGATATCAAAATCGTGGTAAACGTCAGCAAAGCTGTAATTAATAGCTTACTAGCAATAAGCTTCTTTCGATTAACCGGATAGGAAAACATTATCAATATGGTTTTATTTTTATATTCTTCAATTACTAATTTTGTAATTAATACCCCTGCAAAAACAATAAACGTTCCTCGTACCATTCCACCGATCAGTATAAAAGCGTCTGGGAAGCTTTTAATCATCTCGGCCCCTTCCGTTTGTTCTATTTGTTCTATATAGTTAATCAAACAAAATAATGTAATAATAATTATGTTTGTGATAATCGCACCTTTCACATACCACCCAAGCTTAAATTTCTTCATTTCTAATTTCATGAGATGTAGCATAAATATCCCCCTCCTAGTTCATCTATTTTATTTAAACAAGTCTATCTGTTCAATCTTTCTTACTGCCATATAAGCAATGAATAAACCAATACACGCTAACGTAATAGGAATCACGATAAAACTAAACAATGAAATTTCACCATTCAAACTAGCAGTAACCAAAAACATAACAACGATTGCAGATACAAATGTTTTCCGGACTGAATAATTCTTCATTCCAAAGTAGAGCGGTATTAAGCTAATTCCCGTTGCAGCTAGTGCATTTACAAATAATTTCGCTCCGGTCTGGGCTAGAATCGACATCGCCAATGGTTCTTTGATCGCTGGATGATACAGATTTAAGGCGTAAATGAGACTAAAGAGAATAATTTCTGAAATCACAATAGCGCAAAACGTAAAAAAAATAATAATGAGCATTTTTGCGATCATCATCTTTTTCCGATTAATCGGATACATGAACATTACTGTCATCGTCTTATTTTGAAATTCTTGAATAATAAATTTTGCAATTAAACTTGCTCCGAAAATCATAAATACCGCTCGTGAAAAAGTATCAATAAATTGAAATGCAATAGCATAGCTATTTATTTCCCCATCAAACATTATTAATATAAGAAATATAGAAGCAATAAAAATCGCAAGAAGCGCCCCTCTAATAACAGGCCCAATTTTACATTTCATAAGCTCTAATCTCATTAAATTAAGCACGAATTCCCTCTCCATTCATGAGATTTAAGAAATATTCTTCTAATGAGCTATGCTTCTTGTTAATATTTTCAATTCCCACATCATTCATAATAAGTGTTTTAGAGATTTCTTGCTGCGTCGCTGTCATTTCATACACGCGAATCATACTTTCACTCATAATTTTGTAATTTGTTATGCGAAGTTTATTTTCTAAAATATAAGCTGCTCGTTTCACATCTGGAACAGAAATTTCAATGTACTCTGTTTGTTTTCCGTTAATGCTCTTCATTGAAACTTCTTTTATTAGCTTCCCATTTTGAATGACCCCAATTGTATCTGCCATTTGCTCCATTTCACCTAAAATATGACTAGAAACTAATAAGGTAATTCCATATTCTTTGCAAAGCATTTTAAATAGTTCACGCAATTCTTTAATACCAATTGGATCTAAACCATTAATTGGTTCATCTAAAATTAAGAGCTCTGGTTTTGTCAAAATTGCTCTAGCAATACCTAGCCTTTGTTTCATCCCTAATGAAAAATCTTTTACTTTCTTATTATCCACGTTGTGTAAATTAACAAGATCTAATGCATGCTCAATCCCCTTCTTGTCGTAGTAACCCATATATTCGCAATGTAAATATAAATTTTCTTTTGCTGTTAACTTGTCATAAAAAATCGGATATTCGATAATTGTTCCCATTCGTTTTAACACATCATAGGATGTATCTGTTAATCTTTCACCGAAAATTTCAATATCCCCACTTGTTGGTTTTATTAAATTGGTGATCATCTTCATAATCGTTGTTTTACCAGCACCATTTGGTCCTAAAAAGCCATATATTTCCCCTTTTTTCACATGCATATTAACCCCTGAAATGACTTCTTTACCTTGAAACACTTTTGTTAGCCCATTTGTTTTTAATATATAAGTCATATCATTTTCCCCTTTCGCTTCCGCTTTATATATTTATTGTAAGAAATGAACATCTCTTTTTTCTTACTCATTCCTTACAAATTTCTTACGTTCAAAAAAAGCTTGTAGAATCTTCTTTTCTACAAGCTAAAACTTCATTTTTTTTAACATAACCGTAAATATCGTTTTTTCATATGGCGTACTAGACAGATGAATTTCTCCGCCTAATGCTTCCACGAGTCGTTTTGTAATGGTAAGCCCAAGGCCGCTCCCTTGATACAATCGATTTCGGGAATCTTCTAACGTATACATGCGTTCAAATACTTTATCGATGTGAGATTCATCAATTCCTTTTCCTCGGTCCCATACATCCACATAAGCGCACATATCATCACTTCTTAATGTAATACCAAGTGTCTTCCCATCATACCCATATGCAATGGCATTCGATAGCAAATTATTTAATATCCTACCTAACACCTCAGCATTTCCAAGTGCATATACATTCTTCTCTGGTATATCAATGTGTACATCAAATCCTTTTGTCGTCAATAAATCATAAAACGATAAAATCTTTTCTCGGCACACTTCATTCATATTGACTCTTGTCATCTCTATCTCTTTATCACCTGACTCTAATTTCGCTAAATCAAAGAATTTATGAATGAGTTCCATGACTTCTAGAGTTTTTACATGTACCTTTTCTAGCAATGCTTGTTGCTCTTCTTTATTCATCGTTTTATCTGTATTTAACATTTCTGTATACCCAAGAATAACAGTGAGCGGCGTTTTTAAATCATGCGAGATATTCGAAAGCATCTTTCTCATCGAAATCTCAACCTTCGCATGATCAGCATTCGTTTTTTGTTTTGCATCTAATAAATGATTAATAACGACTAACAACGATTGTAACTCTCTATCATCTGTCACAACTAGCAGCTTTTCACCCGTTTGCTTTTCTACTATTTCCTGTAACTTTGCATATGCATAACGTAAGTTTGCACTTTTATTTTTCTGTACATGATATTGAAAATAAATAATACCTACTAATATGAAAATAATAACCGCTAAAAAAAATACCATTTTACATCACTTCCAGCTTATAGCCAATGCCCCATAACGTTTTAATATACTGCGGGCTTGATGGATCATCCTCAATTTTCTCCCGCAATCTTCGCATATGAACATTAATGACATTGTCATCACTATAGTATTCTTCGTTCCAAATGAAACTGTATATTTGTGCTTTTGTAAATACACGATTTTGATTCTTCACAAATAGCTTTAAAATCTCAAATTCTTTTGAAGTAAGCTTAATTGTTTCTCCCTTTTTTTGAACGATAAAATTAGCTATATCCATCTTCAAATCACCAATCGTAATCATATCGTCTTGTTTTTTTTCTGGAGCTGAATATGTTGTAGATCGGCGAATTCCTGCCTTTACTCGTGCTGCCAGCTCAATCATGGAAAATGGCTTACATATGTAATCATCTGCTCCAAGTCCTAATCCTACCGCTTTATCAACATCCGTATCCTTTGCAGACATCATTAAAATCGGCACTGCACTTTTCTCACGAATAATTTTCACCACTTCTAAACCGTCTAGTTTTGGCATCATAATATCTAAAATGATTAAATCAAATGAACCTTTTAGATATTTTATGATCCCTTCTTCTCCATCAGATGCGATTGTTATGCTAAAGCCTTCTTTTGTTAAATATTTTTCAACCATTTCTTGAATTGAAGCGTCATCTTCGACAAGCAAAATATGATGTGACATGTTTCTATCCCCTTTTTTTACAAACATTAACAATTCAATTGTAACCGAAGTAGATAAGAGTGAAAAGAATTATATGAAAATTCAATCCGACTTCATTTCTTTTCACAACAATGTTATGATGGAATTCGCTACTATTGTTTATAATTAACCTAATATAAAGGAGTTTTACCATGTCAGAGAATAAAAAAGTAAGCTTAGCTGATTTAATGCGTGAACAACTTGCGAAGAAAAAGCAAGGAAATGGAAATGGCTCAAATGCTGCAGGGCAAAATCAAGCAACGAAAAAATTACAAAGTCAGCAAACAAAGAAAACGAACAATCAACGTAGACGTACAGGTGTATAAATGAACGGACAACAACGAGCAAACATATCACCTGGTCTTGAAGTTGATATTGTGTTAAAGCAAGATCAGCGCACTGGAAAACTAACGCGAGGCATTGTAAAGGATATTTTAACAAAATCGCCTTCTCATCCTCATGGTATTAAAGTGCGATTGCAAGATGGGCAAGTTGGAAGAGTTCAGCACATTGTACAATAAGAAAAGGAGCTCATCTTCAAATGAGCTCCTTTTCTTACTATGTTATCCCTTAATTTTTTTAATAAATACAACTTTTAAATAGTCGCCTTCTTTAAATTGCTCAATTGTGCGGAAATCCTCTGGTAAGGAATGTTCTTCTAACAATTTATATTTTCCATTCATTTCTTTAAATGCTGTATCAATAAAACCTTTAAATTTCTTCATTCCGAATGTACTGCAATTTGTGGAAGCGACGATAATACCGTTATCTTCTGTAATTGCAATCGTTTCTTTTAGTAAGTTTTTATAGTCTTTCGCTGCACTAAATGTATATTTTTTAGATCTCGCAAAGCTTGGTGGATCTAGCACAACCATATCGAATTTGAGCTGTTTCTTCGCTGCGTATTTAAAGTAATGAAACACATCTTCAACGATAATGTCCTGTGCTTCGTAGTCAATGCCGTTGACGCTAAATTGCTCAATCGTTTTACTTAAGCTACGATTTGCAAGATCGACACTTGTTGTTTTCGTGGCTCCGCCTAACGCTGCAAATACCGAGAAAGCACCTGTATAGGAGAACATATTTAAAACTGTTCTTCCTTTTGCATACTGATCACGAATTTGTTTTCTAACATTACGCTGGTCTAAGAACACGCCTACCATTGCACCATCATTTAAATATACAGCAAAGTTTACACCATTCTCTTTTACGATAATCGGAAACTCACCGCGTTCTCCAACGACAAAGTCATCCTCTTCGATATATTTCCCTTTTGTGTCGAATCGTTTTTTCTGATAGATCGCTTTAAACTCCGCCACATTTTCTAGTGCACGAATAATCTCGTCTTTAAATGTATAAATCCCTTCACTATACCAGCTCAGTACATAATAGCCAGCGTAATAGTCAATGATTAAACCGCCAATGCCATCACCTTCACCATTCAAAACACGGAATGCTGTTGTATCAGCATCATCATAAAAACGTTGACGCTTATGTATAGCAGTTTTGATTTTTCTTTCAAAGAAGGCTTGGTCAATTTGTTCCTGCTCTTTTCTCGTTAAAATCCAGCCGTATCCTTTGTTTTGTTTCCCGTAGTACCCTTTACCGATAAATTTGTTTTTTTCATCAACAATCTTTACGATTGTACCTTCTTCACTCACATCATTCACATTATGAATTGCATCTTTTAAAATAAGTGGATAACCACTTTTAAGCTCATTTATAAATTTTGTTTTTATCTTTACATTCACTTCTGATCGCATGTAATGTCTTCCTTTCAGTTTGGATGCTTTCAATTATTCAAAAAGGCATGAAAACCTTTCTATTTTAGGAAGCATTTGAAAATAAAACAGGGCTTTAAAAAACAGCCTCGTTTCACTATACCATATTATTGTTTTGCTAGCACAACGAGCTCGTCTCCTGGTTCAACTGTTACATATTTGGACAATGTTGAGAAGGAGAGACTACCATCACTATGACGATTTAAATAATAGTAAGTCTTCTATATAAATCCATTTTGATTTTTCGACATATAAGCCGCGGCTATGGATAACAAAAGGTGACCTGCACTCGTTTTCTCTCTTTGTTTTCACTGTGTCTGGGCAGGAAAAGGATCTGACCATGGCCGGATGCTCTCTCCCACCTAAAAAGAAGGGGTTTATGCCGTTTTTTTCATTTGTATTTATATAATTGTTGTTCTTCCTTATTAATCCTCTGTTCTTTTCCCACAAGTATGTTTCATGATATTGATATATAACTTTGTTAACTATAAATCGACGTAAAAAGCTTCCCTTTTCAGGAAAGCCCTCTCCTTATAGCTGCTGCACCAGTTCTTGCAACTCTTGATCCGTTACATTCTGCCACTTTCCGGCCTCTAATCCATCAAGCTTAATATTCATAATTCGTACACGCTTTAGCCTAGTTACTGTATATTCAAACGCTCTGCTCATACGGCGAATTTGTCTATTCATTCCTTGCGTTAAAACAATTCGGAATGTCGATCCATCTACTCTTGTCACTTTACACGGCTTCGTCATGCCATCTCTAATCTTCACGCCTTGTGACATTCCTTCAATAAACCAATCTGTAAATGGCCTATCCACTGTCACAATATACTCTTTTTCATGCTCATGATCTCCGTGTAGAATTTGATTGGCAATCGCTCCATCATTCGTTAACAAAATCAATCCCTCTGACGCTTTATCTAAACGTCCAACGGGGAAAATTCGTTCTGGATAGTTAATGTAATCAATAATATTCTCTTCAATATGCTCCGCAGCTGTACAAGTAATGCCGACCGGCTTATGAAACGCAATATAGATTTTCTCTTTAGTTATTCTTTCAACAACGTTTCCATCAATCCGTACAATATCGCCATGGGCTACAATATCACCGTGTGTACAAACTTCTCCGTTAATAGAAACTCGCCCTGCTTTAATAAGCCTGTCCGTTTCTCTCCTCGAGCACGACCTCGCTTCACTTATAAATTGGTTTATTCTCATCAAGTATTCCTTTCGTATATCAACTTTAAAATATAGATTATCCAAAAAGAAAAAGCGTCAATCTCAGCGGTATTCACACTGCCGAGAATTGACGCTCTCTTACTTCGCAAAAACCATTAAATAAATAACCCCAATTACGAAAAATGCTCCGCAACAAGCTAACAATACTTTTGCAAGTTTGTCCATAAACATATACGTTTACCCCTTTGTCGGTTTCTGCTATTTCAATTCGACAACTGTTACGCCGAGGCCTCCTTCGCCCATCTCACCGTAGCGGAAATTTTTCACGCCGCGATGTTTTTTCAAGTAATCTTGTACACCTTGGCGCAGTGCTCCCGTTCCTTTTCCGTGAATAATTGATACGCGCGGATAACTCGCAAGCTGTGCATCGTCCAAATACTTTTCTACACGTGCCATCGCATTTTCAAAGCGTTCACCACGAAGGTCAAGTTCTAACGAAACGTGATAGTCTCGTCCTTTTACCGTTGTAACTGCTTTTTTCTCAACAGGATTTGGCGTATTAATGTATTCCATATTGGATTCTTTTACTTTCATCTTCAGAATTCCAATTTGAACATTCCACTCATTATCACTTACCTTTTTAAGCAGCTGTCCTTTTTGGCCGAACGTTACTACTTTCACTTCATCGCCTGGTTGCAATTGTTGTTTTGGCGCTGTATTTTTCACTTTTGCTTTTTGTTTTTTTACAAGCTCTGGCGCTGCCCCTTCTAGGCGGCTCTTCGCTTCAATCAGCTCATGATCTTTCACATTGATAAGCTGTGCCTTACGAAGCTGGCGAAGGTTGTGAATAATTTCTTCTGCTTCCTTTTTCGCAGCTTCTACTTTTTCTTCGCCTTCTTTTTGTGCTTTTAGTAATCTTTCATCACGCTCTTCATTAAATTCAATAATTTGACGCTGCAGCTCTCGATGAAGTTTTTCAGATTGCTTCCGAAGGTCTTCTGCTTCATTTCGTTCGCGCTCTGCATTTTTCTGACTTTCTTCAAGCTTCACAATCATATTTTCCACTTTATTTGATTCTGTACTCACATGGCTACGGGCCTGATTAATGACGCGATCTGATAAACCAAGACGTTTAGAAATTTCAAAAGCATTACTACGCCCTGGTACACCAAGTAACAATTTGTATGTTGGACTCAGCGTATTTACATCAAACTCAACGCTGGCGTTAATCACTTGTTCACGATTGTAACCATATGCTTTTAATTCTGGGTAATGCGTCGTTGCTACAACACGTGCCCCGCGGTTATATACTTCATCTAGAATAGAAATTGCAAGAGCCGCCCCTTCTTGTGGGTCTGTTCCGGCACCTAATTCGTCAAATAAAATTAAGCTTTCAAAATCAGCTCGTTCTAAAATATCTACAATGTTTACCATGTGAGATGAGAACGTACTTAAATTTTGTTCAATCGATTGTTCATCACCGATATCAGCAAAAATATTTTTAAACACACAAATTTCTGATTCATCGAGCACTGGAATGTGAAGGCCAGACTGTGCCATTAATACACAGATTCCGACTGTTTTTAACGTAACCGTTTTACCGCCTGTATTCGGCCCTGTAATAACGATTGTTGTAAAGTCTTTTCCAAGCGCAATGTCATTTGGCACAATTACTTTTGGATCAATAAGTGGATGACGCGCTTTTCGTAAATTCATATAACGATCATTATTGACGATTGGTTTTGTTGCTTTTAATCGTTTCGCATAGAGTGCTTTCGCAAAAATAAAATCAAGATTCGCAATGATATCTACATTTCCTAACACGATATCTGCTTCTGCTGCTACTTCTTCTGTCAGCATCATTAAAATGCGTTCAACTTCTTGTTTTTCTTTCACACGTGCTTCTTGCAGCGCGTTATTTAATTCAACGATGACTTGTGGTTCAATAAATAACGTTTGTCCAGAAGCTGATTGATCATGAACAATACCACCGTATACGCCGCGATATTCTTGTTTTACAGGAATAACGTAGCGATCGTTACGAATTGTAACAATCGCATCTGATAACATCTTCTGTGCATTTGAAGAGCGCGTCATATTTTCAAGTTTTTCACGAATGCGGCTTTCAGCACTACGAATTTGCTGGCGTATCCCGCGCAGTTTATCACTTGCACTATCGACCACTTCACCGCCATCACCGATGCAATTTGTAATTTTCTTTTCTAAATCATATAAAGAGACGATGCCCGCTACATACGTTTCTAAAATCGGAAGCTCAACGCCATTTTCCACCATATCTTCAATGAATCGCTTCATTTGGCGACTACCATACATCGTAGTTGCTATATCAAGCAGTTCATGTGGACTTAGCATACTACCAATTTTCGCACGCTTTACATTGGGACGAATATCAAAAATCCCGCCAAGCGGCACATGTCCTTTTAACCGGATTACCTTTGCGGCTTCATCCGTCGTATCTTGCAGTTCAACGATTTCTTCATAATTTGTACTTGGTACAAGTTGCTTCACTTTATCACGACCAAGTGAAGATGCAACATGCTCAAGTAATTGTTCTTTTACTTTGTCATACTCTAATACACGCAACGTTCGTTCTAACATAAGCTGCCTGTCCCCCTTGTGTTACTTATTCCGTTTAATGAAATCTAATAAACGTTCAATGTCCCATGTGTTAATTACTGTATCTTTTTGAATCCATCCTTTACGTGCTGCTGCTACACCAATTTCCATGTCTTCTAACATTTCAAGTGTATGAGCGTCCGTATTAATGGCAATTTTCACGCCGGCATCTTGTGCTTGTTTTAGCAGCTTCGCACTTAAATCTAAGCGGTTCGGATTCGCATTTAACTCCAGTACTGTATCCGTCTCTTTCGCGAGTTCAATTAGTAAATCTGTATCTACATCGTACCCCACGCGGCGTCCAAGTAAACGACCTGTCGGATGAGCAATCATTGTGACATGATTGTTTTCAATCGCTGCTTTCAAGCGTTTCATAATTGTTTCACGATTTTGTGAGAAACTGGAATGAATCGCACCGATGACATAATCAAGCTCTGCTAACACCTCATCATCAAAATCAAGCGTTGCGTCTGGTAAAATGTCCATCTCAATCCCACGTAGAATTGTGATATCCGGGTATTTTTCATTAATGCGTTCAATTTCTTTTCCTTGTTCACGAAGACGCTCTTTCGTTAATCCATTCGCTACTTTTAGGTATTGAGAATGATCGGTAATCGCCATAAATTTATATCCACGCGCACGGCATGCTTGTACCATTTCCTCAATGGAAAATGCACCATCACTCCATGTCGTATGCATATGTAAATCACCCTGCACATCAGAGAACTGAATTAAATTTGGATATTCTTTAATGAGTTGGATCTCTTTCCCGTCTTCACGCACTTCTGGTGGAATAAATGGCAAGCCAAAGTGAGCGAAAAACGCTTCTTCTGTTTCAAATGTTTTTACTTCACCTGTTTCTAAGTTTTCCACACCATACTCACTAATCTTTTCACCTTTATCTTTCGCAATTTGACGCATTGTTACGTTATGATCTTTAGAACCTGTAAAATGATGAAGCGTTGTAATAAACTCTTCCGGTTTTACAAGACGAAAATCGATTGAAATATCATATTCATATTGAAGACGAACAGATACCTTTGTATCTCCGCTTGCAATGACCTCAATCATATTATCAAACTGTAGTAAATGCTCACGCACCTTTGCAGGCTCTGTCGTTGCAATAATGAAATCTAAATCTTTCACTGTTTCGCGAACGCGTCGTAAACTGCCGGCACGAGAAAAACGAATAATTTCCTGTACATTCGACAATTTCTTCTCTATTTCCCCGGCAATAGGAAGCACCATTGCAATCGGTAAACGTTCCGGACGAGAACCAACTTGAGCGATTGCTTCTACTATTTTTTCTTCTGTTTTCTTACCAAATCCAGCAAGTGCTTGTACTTTATTTTCTTCACAAGCTTTTTGTAATGTTTCTATATCTACAACGCCAAGCTCTTTATATAACTTCGCTACTTTTTTACCGCCAAGACCTGGTAATTTTAATAATGGCAAAAGAGTGCTTGGCACTTCTTTTTCAAGCTCTTGCAACACTTCGGATGTTCCCGCTTCGATATATTCTGCAATAACGGCTGCAGTTCCTTTTCCGATGCCTGGAATTTTCGTAAAATCTTCAATTTCAGAAAGGCTACGATCATCGCTTTCTAATGCTGCTGCAGCCTTACGAAACGCTGCTATTTTAAATGGATTCTCGCCTTTTAGCTCCATAAAAAGGCCGATTGTCTCCAGTAATTGAATGACTTGTTTTTTGTTTACTTTCATGTTTCTCCCGCCTTTCTTTCATAGAAAAAAACTCCTCTTTCTGAAAAAGAGAAGTCATACTCTGCTACCTGTCTGCCATAGTTCCTTCACCTTTTCAGAAAGAATCGGTGTATCGTCTACTATTATTTTACTAATCGATGATTTTTGTAGTGGTGTTTGCACTTGTTCGATTGGAAGTATATTTCCAATTACAATTAAGACAAACAAAATAATATACACTTCTAAAAAGCCAAGAAGAGCTCCACCAACTGCATTAACTTGTTTTAAAACTGGAATTTCCGTAAACATATTCAGTAAATTCCCAAGCAATGCGAGTGCGATTTTTGTAATAATAAATAACAAGATAAACGCAATCGCTTGATAAAAGACCACTTCTATATTATTCGCATCAATCCATTCTGGAACAGATACACCTTTACCAAATGGATACGGAATTATTTTTTCAAGTGCTGGCGCTAAATCTTTGCAATACCAGTATGCAACAAGGTATGCGATAATAAAGCTTGTTAACTTTACAAGTTGTAATACAAATCCTCTTCTTAGGCCGAGGAAAAATCCCATAACAAGCAGTAAAATGATAATGATATCAATCATGTTATTCCATTCCTTTTTGTTTCATACTTTCTTTCAATTTCTCATGTTCATCTTTTAATTTTATGTAATCGTGTACGACGTTTACCGCCGTCAACACCGCTAGTCTACTTGTGTCAAGAGAAGGATTCTTGGCATTGAGTTCGCGCATTTTATCATCCACAATCGCTGCGACCATGCGGATATGACTTGTACTCTCATCACCAACAACAGAATATTGTTGGCCATAAATTTCTACATTAATTCGACTTCGATTTCCTTTTTGTTGTGACAACTCACTGGCCTCCAATCACGTACAGAATCCTAAAGATTATCATACCATGAACCATCATAATATGGAAACAGAAAGAACAATCCGATATGATAAAAATATCAATAAATAAAAAGGAGCGACCATTTTGTCAAATTCTATCGTAATACAAACAAATTCTGCAACAATCGAGAACATGAAACAACAATACAAGCAAGTAATTAGCCCAAAGGTTCCACAAGGCGGTGTATTTATGGCGAAAGTTCCATCTTGTACAATTACTGCCTACAAATCCGGAAAAGTGATGTTTCAAGGTGGCCGTGCTCAGGAAGAATCTGCACGCTGGCAAAGCGTTTCAGAAACACCTAAATCTCTTGTCAAAAAAACGGTAAATGCACATCGTTATGCGCCCCCTACTTCCATTGGGACAATGTCCATCCTTGGATCAGATGAGGTTGGTACAGGTGATTACTTCGGACCAATGACAGTTGTTGCTGTATATGTAGATGCAAAACAAATTCCTTTGTTAAAAGAACTTGGTGTAAAAGACTCTAAAAACTTAAATGATACGCAAATTGCTGAGATTGCAAAACAACTACTTTCTGTTGTTCCCTATAGTTCCCTTATACTGCACAATGAAAAATATAATGAAATGTTCGAAAAAGGAAACAATCAAGGAAAGTTAAAAGCATTACTGCACAATAAAGCCATTACAAACTTACTAGCAAAAATAGCACCGATAAAGCCAGAAGGAATTTTAATCGATCAATTTACACAGCCCGATACATACTATAAATATTTAGCAAAGCAAAAAAATGTACAGCGTGAAGACGTATATTTTGCAACGAAAGGCGAAAGTGTACATTTAGCGGTTGCAGCAGCATCCATTTTAGCTCGTTATTCATTCGTGAGACAGTTTGATGAGCTAAGCAAAAAAGCAGGAATGCCGCTCCCTAAAGGTGCTGGCAAGCAAGTTGATATTGCG
This sequence comes from Bacillus sp. DX4.1, assembly GCF_030348195.1. Classification (NCBI taxonomy): domain Bacteria; kingdom Bacillati; phylum Bacillota; class Bacilli; order Caryophanales; family Bacillaceae; genus Bacillus; species Bacillus sp. DX4.1. The sequence goes on from NZ_JAUCFT010000008.1 coordinate 4,064,780, forward strand.
GCAGCGAAATTGATTCAAAAACTCGGAAAAGACAGACTTCCTGAATTCGTGAAGCTTCATTTTGCAAATACAGAAAAGGCGTTCCGTTTGTTGAAGAAATAGCTATTTTTCAGTATCGACAATATATAAATGAACTAAACAAGGCGAAGAGAATTGTATTCTTTTCGCCTTGTTTACTCCTTATTGAACAAAAAAGGTGCTGTTCCTGATCATGTTCTCGTTTTTTCTCTTCAAACGCTAGCTTTTTGTTCCTTTTTAACACTCTATCCGAAAGAATTCTCCTTCCTCAAGCGTGTGCAGGGCGATAGCCCAACGCTGGGTGGGAGATGAATTTCGGTTTGGCACAACCAAAAGATTTTTGATAAACTAGACACATGAAGTTCTTTGATAACTTGATATATAAGGTTGTAGGAAGAAAACACAGTGCGAAAACCAAGCCGTTCGGTTCCTGCGTAAAATATCAACCGTAAAAAAGAACGTCCAAGCGTTGGACATCTAGGGGCGGAATAACCCGAAGTAACGCTCAGGGAGACGAAAGGTTGCTTTCGTCGTGGAACTGAGAAGCCCCCACTTCAAAATTCATTAGAATTTAAGTGGGGGTAGTTCACTTGGCCCTCTTACCTACTTTATTATCTCTCTTTCCTGGAGAGCCCTTTTCACTTCTAAATCTTCATTAGAGAACGTAACAGATCACCTTTGTATCATGGCAATCTATTACGTGTTCATTAGCTTACTATGGTTTTTCTATTTATATAAATACAAATTAAAAAACCGACATAAACCCCTTTTTTTAGGTGGGAGAGAGCATCCGGCCATGCATAGAAGCGGTCAGATCCTTTTCCTGCCTAGACACAGTGAAAACAAAGAGAGAAAACGAGTGCAGGTCACCTTTTGTTATCCACAGCCGCGGCTTATATGTCGAAAAATCAAAATGGATTTATATAGATCACCTAGACAAAGATGTAGATAAAGTTGTAAAAGAAATTGAAGATAAAGAAAGTAAAAACATATAAAGAAGAGTAGTCAACATGACTACTCTTCTTTATATGTTTAGCTTCGTTTTTGCTTCTTATTTGAGGAAGGTACTTTATAAGAACCCGTTTCGTGTGTAGTAGTTCCCTGCCCTTCGACCTCTGGAGAACCCAGGCTGGATCTAGAATGATCTGTTTTAACTTTTTTGCCCATTGTACTCACCTCCAACGTTACTTTTTACTTAGAGGTGAGAAACTATGCAGGAGAAGAAGGGCATGATTATAAACCTCTGAACCTTTACGTTTAGAATCCATACAAAAATGCGAGAGGATAGCCCTCTCGCATTTGGCATATCTTAAAATTCCGCAGAACCTGGAGTTCTTGGGAATGGAATTACGTCACGGATGTTTGCCATACCAGTGATGTACATTAGGAAACGTTCGAAACCAAGGCCGAATCCAGCGTGTTTTGTACCGCCGTATTTTCTAAGTTCTAAGTACCACCAGTAGTCTTCTTCATTCATGCCTAATTCTTTAATTCTGTCCACTAAAACATCCATTCTTTCTTCACGTTGGCTTCCGCCGATTAATTCGCCGATGCCAGGAACTAGAAGGTCAGTAGCAGCTACTGTTTTACCGTCATCGTTCATACGCATGTAGAATGCTTTAATATCTTTTGGATAGTCTGTTACGAATACAGGACGTTTAAAGATTTGTTCTGATAAGTATCTTTCGTGCTCTGTTTGTAAGTCAATGCCCCATTCTACTGGGTATTTGAAGTCTGCACCTGATTCTTGAAGCACTTTAATTGCTTCTGTATATGTGATGCGGCCAAAGTCAGCGTTGATTACGTTGTTCATACGCTCAAGAACTGTTTTATCAACAAAGCTGTTGAAGAATTCCATTTCTTCTGGCGCGTGCTCTAATACATATTTCATTGCATATTTCAGCATATCTTCTGTAAGGTCCATTACATCGCCTAATTCTGCAAATGCAATCTCAGGCTCAACCATCCAGAACTCAGCCGCGTGGCGAGTTGTGTTTGAATTTTCTGCACGGAATGTAGGTCCGAATGTGTATACATCTCGGAACGCTAATGCATAAGCTTCAGCTGGCAATTGTCCACTTACTGTTAAGTTTGTTTCTTTACCGAAGAAGTCTTTTGATTCATCAACTTGTCCATCTTCACCTTTTGGTACGTTATTCATGTCTTGTGTTGTTACGCGGAACATTTCACCTGCGCCTTCTGTATCACTACCAGTGATAATTGGTGTATGAACATGTACAAATCCGCGCTCTTGGAAGAACTGATGGATCGCAAACGCTGCGATAGAACGCACTCTAAATGTTGCAGAGAATGCATTTGTTCTTGGACGTAAATGAGCGATTGTACGTAAGTATTCAAACGTGTGGCGTTTCTTTTGAAGTGGGTAATCAGAATCTGATAATCCCTCAATTTCAATTTTGTCCGCTTTAATTTCAAACGGTTGTTTTGCGGATGGTGTTGCGATAAGAAGCCCCTCAACCATAACTGAAGAGCTAAGTGGAAGCTTCGCAATTTCTTTAAAGTTTTCTAATTCTGTATCGAAAACGATTTGAACGCTTTTGAAGAAGCTACCATCGTTTAATTCAATGAAACCAAATGCTTTTGAATCACGTAGGTTACGAATCCAACCAGATACTTTTACTTTTTGATCAACATATTTTTCTGTTTCTCTATACAGACTTTTTACTAATGTGTTTTCCATATTGAATTGCTCCTTTTCCTATATTTAAATACAAAAAAACCTTTCATCCGTAAAGGGACGAAAGGTTAAACTTCGCGGTACCACCCAATTTGTCATAAAGACCAACTTTAGCTCGTATGTATTACATACTTCCCGGTTTGTAACAGGCCGGATTCCCGTCTAAGTCTACTCTTGAATACATGCTTCAATTTCGGTTAGCAACTCCAAGGTGTTCTTCACATATACCGCCTCATCAGGCTCTCACCGTCCCTGACTCGCTTTGGATTATAGTATATACTACTTTTCCTTATCATCGTTTTTCATTTTGTTAAACTAAGATTAATGTACTACATTCGCGGGAAAGATGCAAGTTGTCTGTAGTAGCTTCACAACTTCTCATTCTATTGTATCGGAATAATGGAATAAAAAAAGAGGATTATCACTCCTATCATGAGTGATAATCCTCCCTTTCGCACTTAAAAATTACTTACGTAATTCCGCACCAAACTTTTCTTCTACCGCTGTTAATACACGGCTATGTGCTACTGTTACTTCCTCATCTGTTAATGTACGTTCTGGATCGAAGTAGTTCATAGAGAATGCAAGTGATTTCTTACCTTCTTCCATTTTTTCACCTTCGTATAAGTCGAATAGTGTTACTTCTTTCAGAAGCTCTCCGCCAGCTTCTGCAATTACTTGCTTCATTTCGCCAGCTTTTACTTCTGCCCTTACTACAACTGCCATATCACGTGTCATAGATGGGAAACGTGGAATTGCCTTGTAGTAAGTATCTTCTGTATCTGCAGCAAATACTTTTACAAGAGACAATTCGAATACAAATGTATCCTTCACATCTAATTGTTTTTGCGTTTCTGGGTGTAATTGACCGATGAAACCAATTACTTCTCCGTCTAGTAAGATATCGGCTGTACGTCCTGGGTGCATGCCTTCGCGTTTTGTTGGTGCATATGTGATGCTGTTTGTAACGCCAAGTACGTCGAATAATCCTTCTAACACACCTTTTGCAACGAAGAAGTCAGCCACTTTTTTCTCACCTTGCCATGCATGATGAAGTGCAAGACCTGTCATCACACCTGCAAGATGCTGTTCTTCTTTTGGAAGCTCGCCTTCTGCTGTTGGTAAGAAGATAGAACCTACTTCGTATAAGGCAACACTGTCGTTTTTACGAGCGTTGTTATATGAAACTGCTTCTAGCAATTGTGGGACTAAGCTTAAACGAAGTTGGCTGCGCTCTTCACTCATTGGAAGTGCAAGATTAACAGGAGCTTTTTCGTTCGGCTCAACCATAAATTGTTTTGCTTTGTCAGCGCTTGTTAATGAATATGTGATTGCTTCATATAAGCCAGCACCTTCTAAGTAACGACGTACTTTACGGCGTTTTGTTTGTGCTACTGTTAATTTACCACGCGTCATTGTACCAGTTGGTAATGTAACTGGAATATGATCGTAACCGTACAGACGACCTACTTCTTCTACTAAGTCTTCTGCAATTGTAATATCAGGGCGACGTGCTGGTACGTTTACATGGAATGTTCCTTCTACTTCTGTGAATGGGAATTTCAAGTTTGTGAAGATTGTACCCATTTCACTAGCAGAAATCTCTGTACCTAATACACGGTTTACTTTTTCAGCTGTAACAGACACTGTACGCTCTTGTACTTGTAAGTTATCAACTTCTACTACGCCTTCTAATGCTTCTCCACCAGCATATTTCGCCATTAAAGCTGCTGCATGTTGAATTGCTTCGAACGTACGTGTTGGGTCGATTCCTTTTTCAAAACGTGCACTTGATTCACTGCGAAGACCTAAGTCTTTTGATGTACGGCGAACGGTTTGACCTGCAAAGTATGCAGACTCGATAAGAACGTTTACTGTATCGTTATCAACTTCAGAATCCGCTCCGCCCATCACACCAGCAACAGCAAGTGCTTTTGTACCATTTGTAATGACAAGGTGATGATCATGCAATTTACGCTCTTGGTCATCTAATGTTTGAATTGTTTCGCCTTCTTTTGCTAGACGAACAACGATTTCTTTTGAGCCTAATTTATCATAGTCAAATGCATGCAATGGTTGACCGTATTCAATTAGAATGTAGTTTGTAATATCAACTACGTTACTAATTGGGCGAATGCCCGCTGCCATAAGGCGCGTTTGCATCCACATTGGTGATGGACCAACTTTTACGTTTTTCACCATTTTTGCAATATATAATGGGTTTTGTTCTGTTGCTTCTACATTTACAGAAATGTGATCAGATGTTTTTTCTGCCACTTCTTGTAAGTTTGCTGCTGGAAGTTTTACTTCGCGGCCGTAAATCGCCGCTACTTCGTATGCAACACCTAACATATTTAAGCAATCCGCACGGTTCGGTGTTAAACCAAGCTCTAACACTTCATCATTTAAGTTTAAGATTTCTAGTGCATCAGCACCAACTTCTGCGTCACTTGGGAAAATGTAAATTCCGTCTGCATAGTCTTTTGCAACTAATTTCCCATCAATGCCAAGCTCTTGCAGGGCACAAACCATACCGTGAGATGCTTCACCACGTAGTTTCGCTTTCTTAATTTTAAAGTTACCAGGAAGAACAGCACCAACTTTTGCAACCGGTACTTTTAAACCTTTTGCAATGTTAGGAGCACCGCAAATGATTTGTACAGGCTCTTCTTCACCGATGTCGATTTGACATTTGCTTAATTTATCCGCTTCTGGGTGTTTTTCACACTCTAATACGTGACCAACTACAACACCTTTTACACCTTTATTTAATACTTCAACGCCTTCTACCTCAATACCACTTTTCGTGATTTTATCTGCTAATTCTTGTGCCGTTACATCTTTAATATCTACATACTCTTGTAACCAACGATATGATACGAACATATTTATCCTCTCCTTTCCTTACGCTCGTTTGAATTGTTGTAAGAAACGTACATCGTTTGTATAGAAATGACGAATGTCATCAACGCCGTATTTCAACATTGCGATACGCTCTGCACCCATACCGAATGCGAAGCCTTGATATTCTTTTGAATCATAGCCAGCCATTTCAAGTACGTTTGGATGAACCATACCCGCACCTAAAATTTCAATCCAGCCAGTTCCTTTACAAGTGCCGCAACCTTTTCCGTGACACATCATACAAGAAATATCCATCTCAACAGATGGCTCTGTGAATGGGAAGAAACTTGGGCGAAGACGAATTTCACGATCTTCACCGAACATCTTTTTCACAAATACTTGTAGTGTACCTTTTAAGTCACTCATACGAATGTTTTTATCGATAACAAGACCTTCAATTTGCATGAACTGGTGTGAATGCGTCGCATCATCATCATCGCGGCGATATACTTTACCAGGACAAATAATTTTAATTGGGCCTTTTTCTGCATTCTTTTCCATTGTTCTTGCTTGTACTGAAGATGTATGCGTACGAAGCAATGTTTCTTCTGTAATGTAGAAAGTATCTTGCATATCACGCGCTGGGTGATCTTTCGGTAAGTTCAATGCTTCGAAGTTGTAGTAGTCTTTTTCTACTTCTGTTCCTTCTGCTACTTCATACCCCATACCGATAAATACATCTTCAATTTGCTCAACAACCGCGGTTAACGGGTGATGACAACCTGTGTTTACAGGACGACCTGGTAATGTTACATCAATTGTTTCAGATGCTAATTTCGCTTCAATTACCGCTTTTTCGAAATGATTCACTTTGTCTTCTAAACGTGTTTGAATGGCTTCACGTACTTCATTTACTAACGCCCCCATACGCGGACGCTCTTCTGGAGATAATTTCCCCATGCCGCGTAATACTTCTGTAATCGGGCCTTTTTTTCCTAAATACGCAACGCGTACATCGTTTAAGCCTTTTAGCTCTTTCGCTTCCTCGATTAGCTCAAGTGCTTTTTGCTTAAGCTCTTTTAAACGTGCTTCCATTTTAAAACCTCCTTAAAAATGTAAATAAAAATAAAAAAACCCCATCCCCTAAAAAGGGACGAGGTAAATTCGCGGTACCACCCTAAATTGACAGAACAAGTCTGCCCACTTCGTTGTTGTAACGGCTTTTCAGCCGGAGCGCCTTTACATTTACAAATGGTCCTGGCGTCAACTCCAGAGGTGAATTCACTTACAGCTACCATAAGAATGCTTTCAGTCTACGGCATTCTCTCCCTATATGGCGATTTTGCAAGCTACTCTTCTCTATCATCGTTTTTAACTATTTCACTTTTAACTGATGTTCAAAACGTCCGGTAAAGATAGCTTTCGTATTTCTTCATTACGTCGCTACTCCGTATCTTTGTTTGAACATGTACTTCAACTTATTATAAGAAGTTTTTTATCGATTCGCAACCTGGCTTTGTAAATAATACGTTAAAATACCGGCAGCTACAGCAACATTTAATGATTCTGCTGTTCCGTAAATTGGAATATATAAGTTTTGATTGCATTGAGCAAGAAGCTCTTGGCGTACACCGTTTCCTTCATTCCCAACAATTAAAGCAAAGCTTCCTGTTGGTGTCACTTCTCCATATGGAACTGCATTCTCAAGGGCTGTACCATATACAGGAACATTTTGTTCTTGTAAGTTTCCTACCCACTCCTCTAAGTTTCCTTTTACAATCGGTAAATGGAACACAGAGCCTTGCGTTGAGCGAAGTACTTTTCCGTTATATACATCCACACATCCTTCACCAAGAACAACAGCATCAATACCAGCTGCATCTGCGGTACGAATGATTGTGCCTAAGTTACCAGGATCTTGCAAACCATCTAATAATAAAAACTTCCCATTTGCAAGCTCAGCATGCTTTTCTTGCTTTTCACAAACAGCAAACACCCCTTGCGTTGTTTCCGTTTCACGTAATACTTTTAAAATTGGTTCAGACACGATGTACATTTCCACATCGTCTACATTCCACTCGCTTGGAATACTTGTCATTTCACCGATAATAAGTTCTGTTACTACCTTTGCTTTTAAAGCTTCCTCTACTAAATGAAAGCCTTCCACAAAAAATAGCCCTTTTTGATCGCGCTCTTTTTTCGTCTGCAGCTTTTTCCACTGCTTCACACGCGTATTCTGTACTGAATCAATGTTTTTCATTCTATGCATTCCCTCTCTTCTTGTATTCTCATTATAGCCTATTTTTCATACATATTTACACAAAAAAGAACAAAAACTAACGTCAGTTTCAATTCATATGAAGAGGTGAAAATGATGAGTTTTAATTTACGCGGTGCTGTATTAGCAAACGTATCAGGAAACACACAAGGCCAATTACAAGAAACAATTGTAGATGCGATTCAAAGCGGCGAAGAAAAAATGCTTCCAGGGCTTGGCGTTTTATTTGAAGTCATTTGGAAAAATGCTGATGAGAATGAAAAGCATGAGATGTTAGAGACGCTTGAACAAGGATTAAAACAATAGCAAGCATATGATCACCTTAGCATTAGCTGAGGTGATTTTTATTTTGACTATAAAATTTCGAACTATTATGTAATATTCGACAATGACACTATTTATCTAAAATGTGTATAATTTTATATATAAATAAAAGAGAGGATTCGATATATGCATTCGACTACACAACTCACATATGAGCAAAAACAATCTATAACATGGGGCCAATTTATCAGTTCTGCTTTATTTGCCTTTTTCGGGACAGGAATCATAAGCGGATTATTTATCATACTTCCGCTTATGATTTACAGTGAAGGCGTTACGGACAAAAAACAAATCGCTCTGTATGAATCAATTGGAAATACCGGAAATGCTTTATTACAGCTACTCATTTTATTATTGTTCATTTATAAATACGAACCAATTAAAAGACTGTTATTACCTGCTTTCAACTTCCAGGCACTCAAGAAGGGCAGTACATATGTATACTTACTTCTTTTCTTCGCCTTAAATATCATTCTAGGCTCACTGATACTGACACATCTATTTCCGGACGCTACACAGGAGCAGTCTTCCGCTTTGAATTTAGATATATTAAAACAATATAAATTTCTATTAATTATAGGAACTGCTGTATTCATTCCCATTTTTGAAGAACTTATCTTCCGCGGAATTATCCTTCGTTTCTTCCAGCAACGCTTTCCATTTTGGCTAGCAGCAATTGGAACAAGCTTCATCTTTGGAATTGCTCATACGTATTCACTAGGTGTAATGGTCGTCACTTTCATTATGGGAATATTGATGGCTGTTTTATGCAAAAGAACAAACTCTATTATCCCAGCGATGTTATTCCATATGATGAATAATACACTTGCATTTTTATAAGGAAAAGAGGTATCGCTGCGTAGCGATACCTCTTTTTTACTATTTTATAGTGACCTCAAAAGTTTCCTCATCTAACACCTTATCATACCTTGTCTTTTCCCCTCTTTCTTTAACAGGCATTGTATCTGGCGTAAAAATCAATTTCTTCACATTATCGCTTAACTTTTCAAAACGTACATAACTATTTTTCTCATTGGTAAAGCCGCCGGTGAACTCCAATTTATTTCCATCTTGGTCCTTAGCATCAAAAAAAACATGGTAGTCTATTTTATTTGATATTTTATAATTTAATTTTGTTGATATTGGCGTAATTTTCAAATCTGTCACTTCAATTTTTTGACCATTCTCTAATTCGAACTGTTTATGAATTGGTATGGTTTTAATGTCAGACATTACCTTCACACCAGAAGCCTTCACTGAAAATCCCCATTCCCCTTTAATCATAGGATCATCATTCATCATATGAATATCTTCAAAAACAATTTTCATATCTAATTCTTTGCTCATATCTATATCTCGCATATTATGAGAATAAAAGAATGTATACGTATAGTCATTCAACTTTTCAATCTTCAATCCACCACCTGAATACCTTTCTCCATTTACATAAACAGCTAACATCGGACTTGCTTTTGATAAATCTATTTCGTTTGACTTGAATGTACTATTAACAAGAAGCTCCTCATCATCGAATATGATTTCATCAAGGCGTACTTCAACACCTTTATCATATACCGTTTGTCCAACAGTCGTTGTATACTCCTTTAGTGATTTTCCTTTACTATCAATGAAGTCTTCTATTTTCTTCCCAACGAAAGGTATATCCGCAATACCACGCATATCTACGGTCATCCCAATGCAAAATAAAATAGCTGCTGAAGCAACGATAGCAGTGTTTCTCTTTACATGATTTTTCTTCTTTTTCAATTTATATTTTAAACGTTTTTTGATGCATTTCTTTTCCACATCACTTAACTGGCACTCTTCATATTCGTTCAAATCAATGGAAACATCATTTAACATTTCAAATGAATCTTTCACGCTTTCATCTCTCCTTTCTCTTATTTCGCTCTACTGTCAGTAAATAACGCCCGAAGCTTCTTCCTACCTCTTGATAAACGATTATATATAAAGGAATGCTGCACTCCCATGTCTTTCGCAATCTCTTCCACACTATCTTCTTCTACATAGCGCTTCACGAAAATCTCTTTATCTTCTTTCTTTAAATGATTTAGCATATGCTCCATCTCGCTGCTTACCTTATCTTCTAGCGTTTTATTTTCTACAGTAATGTCATCAGCTTGTTCAACAGTTTGCCGCTCTGCTATTTTTGCATACTTCCGGCAGTAATCAATTGCTTTATATTTCGTAACAGCTGCGAGCCAATTTTTAAACGTATTTTTCTCTTCCTCAAACTTGTCGATATGATCCCAAATTGCTAGCAATATATCATCCATACATTCTTCTTGTACATCCTCTAAAGAAGATAAATGTTTTCGAATGATACTCCGTATAAGTCCACCGTACTGATCAATGACAAAATATAATGCTTTTTCATTTCGCTTTCTTAATTGCTTGACCACATTTTCTTCTGTAATTTTCATACGCCCCCTCCTTTCTAACACGCTCTACACTTATTAATTCGTTTCCCCATTACTCATTTCTATCAAAATCCATATAATTTTAATAATATCCAAAATAAACCTCTTGTTGTAAAATATAACTTATCAATTAGGAGGAATTTTTATATGGAAATTTGGAGCCTACTTTGGATTTTCTTTATGCCAGTTTTGGTATCATGCGGAATTGCTGGGGGAATCTTTTTAATTATTGCCGGGGTAAAACATCGAAAACTATTTGTTATTGTAATGGGTCTTGTTTGTTTCTCATTTGTCGTTATGCCTTTTATTTTCTGGGGCATGGGGGATGATGCCGAGAGAACTTTCCCGATTTCAACTATTATGTACTGGAGTATTTTCGCTTTAGCTGGCTTGTTAGCAAGCATAAGTGGAATACGTAACCAAATTAAGAGTATTCGCAATATGGGGATTATCATTTGTTCTGTAGGAGTACTCGGGGTTATTTTCTATCAAATGATGTCTATGCCTTTTTGATTTTCTAATAAGCCATCAATAAAAAAATTACTATTTCCTATAAAAAAGTCCTGTATGTCTTTTAATCATACAGGACTTTTCATTTTGTAATACTTCCATAACTTCAATTCACATTCTCATTATTTCTTCTAAAGAGTGTGTAGAAGCAAATGCCGAATGCTACACCAAGAGAAATGCATAATGGCATCTTTCCAAGAAATGAGCCAACAATAACACCTACAATTATACCTCTAACAATATATTTCATACGTGTATCCATTCATTTATTCCTCCTTAATTTAGTTTTTCTAAGATACGGTTGATTTTATATAGCGCATACTCTAAATCGCCCTGATCCTCATCACTCAATTGATCGAGTTTCTCACAAAACAAATGGTAAAGTTCTGTCCATCTAGCAGTAATAGTTTCTTTCCCGGCTTCGGATAACATGATTTTAAAAGATCGTTTGTCGTTCACATCTCGTACTTTAACGATATATCCTTTTTCTTCAAGCTTCTGAACGATAGGCGTCATCTGTTGCTTTGATATATTAATCTTTTTAGCGAGATCTGATATTGATACTCCTTCATTAACGTGAATTAAGCTTTCTAATATATGAGATTGAAGATGCGTTAAATCCGACTGTTTCGAAGGTACTTTATTCACTTCCTCTTGATTTAAACTGCTATATATAAGAGGTAGAAGTTGAACAAAACTTTGAGCTATCTTATCTTTTCTTGTATTCAAAAAATCACTATCCTTTCAGAACAACAATAAATTAGTAAATATTTTTTTACTATAAACAATTAAAAACAATTACAATACACAAATATGATAAACATTATATTTACTATATGTCAACTTTCATCTTTCTTTCAACTAAAAAACGCACAAAAAAGCAGAGAAAATTAATTCCCTGCTTTTCGGTTTGGCTTATTACCTGATTGTAAGAAGAATGATAACACCCAAGCAATACCCGCTAATATTGTTGCAATTAAGAATGCGTCATTAATACCATTAATCGCAGATAGCTTCGAAATTTGTCCGAATAATAGTTGCGAGCTCATCGCATCTCCAGCTTGTGCTGATCCTAGGGCCGCTGCTAAACTTTGCCCCATTCCATGTACTTTATCAACTAAAATTGGATTTGCCTGCGTTAACATATTTCCGTAATCTGCTACGTGTGCTGTTGTTTGCTGCGTCATAATTGTGATTAAGATCGCTGTACCAATCGAACCAGCTACTTGTCTTGACGTATTTTGCGTTGCTGTACCGTGAGAAATTAATCTCATCGGCAACGCGTTCATACCAGCTGTCATAATTGGCATCATAATGAATGACATTCCAAATGAACGTATAATATAATCTGTCATAATTACACTATATGGTGTATCCATTGATAGCTTTGTAAATTCATACGTTGCATACGTTGTAATTGCTAATCCAACTACTGCTAACGGACGAATGCCATACTTATCAAATAACTTCCCTGCAATTGGTCCCATCATCCCCATAATTAATGAGCCTGGAAGAAGCAGAAGACCTGATTCAATTGGCGTAAAGCCGCGAATATTTTGCAGATATACAGGAAGTAATAACATCCCGCCAAATAGTGCCATCGTTACAATCGCGTTAATCAATAATGTAAAAGTAAACGTTGGATATTTAAACACATGTAAATCAAGCATTTTGTTATCCGTTGTCATCTCTCTCCAAATGAATAACGCTAAACCAATTATACCGATGATAAGTGAAATAACAACTTCGGCACTGCTCCAGCTATTATTCCCAGCCTCGCTAAATCCGTACAGTAAGCTTCCAAGCCCAATACTTGAACTAATAACGCCAAACATATCCAGCTTTGTTTTAGAAACAGGCTGAGCTAATGTAAAGAACTTTAAAGCTAATAATGTAATGATTAAACCAATGGCGAACATCGCGTAGAACATTAAGTTCCAGTTATAATTTTCAATGACCCAGCCTGTAACGGTTGGTCCAATAGCTGGTGCTAAAATCATCGCAACTCCGAGTAATCCCATCGCAGCTCCGCGCTTATGCGGCGGGAAAAGAGTCATAAAAATATTCATCCCAACCGGCATTAAAATACCAGCACCAACCGCTTGAATCACGCGTCCTGTCATCATCATTGTGAAGTTCCCAGAGACGGCACAAACAATAGATCCTACAGTGAAAAATAGCATAGCCGCTACAAACAATTTACGATATGTAAAACGGGAAACTAAGAAGGCACTAATCGGCACTAAAATCCCGTTCACAAGCATAAACCCTGTAATTAACCATTGTGCTGTTGAAGTTGATACGTTGAACTCATTCATTAATGGAGGCAATGCAACATTAATGATTGTTTGGTTTAAAATCGAAACGAACATACCGAGAATTAATACCGCTACAACTGCTTTAACATTGACATCAGCTACCGGTAATTGTTTTTTTGGTGTTTCTTTTTCAAGCTTCTGTGTTTCTTGCTTTGATGTTTCTAATTCGACTACATTTGAAGCCTCTTGTTCTGGCTGCTTTACTTCTATCTTACTTACCGCTGGGACTTGTTCTTCTCCCGCGTTCGTTTTTTTCTTTCGTAAAAGACGATTTACAAGGAAGAAGACGATTATACAAAATAGTGCATACCCTGCAATTATAATTGAGGACATTTCATCTTCCCTCCTTACTTATGAATCCGAACTGTCACATTCATTCCAGGAACAATATTTACTGATTTGCTATGATCTAAAGAAACTTTAACAGGTACAACTTGTGTTACTTTCGTATAGTTTGCTGTTGCATTGCTTGATGGTAGCATAGAGAACGTATTTGCTGTTGTTAATCCAACTTGTTCTACTTTTCCTGTTAACGTTGTGTCAGGATATGCATCTACATAAACGTCTACTTCTTGGCCTTTTTGTACAGCATCAATGTCTGTTTCTTCAATGTTTGCCGTTACCCATAAATCGTTCATATCGTACGCATACGCAATCGGGTTACCTGCTCCAACAAACGCATTTGTTGTTGCATTTGATTGAACAACTGTTGCATTTTGCGGGATTGTCACATCCATTGTTTGCTCACCATTTGGACCTGTTACAGAAACAGCACCTAATTTATCATTTTCATTGTAATTCTTCCCTACTTCAGCTTTCCATTCTGTTAATTTCCCTGCTACTGGTGATGCAATCGGGATGACTTTCCCATCGATTTTTGCATTATCTGTTTTTAAATAGTTTTCCGCTTGGTTGTAGTAGTAATAACCGCCGATACCGCCGACAACTAATACAATCAATGTGATAATGTTGATAATCACCATTCTTCGAAACTGATTCATTGCATTCCTCTCCTTATATCGCATATAATTTTTTTCTAAACTATTCTACCCCTTTTGTTTATACTCTTTAATTGTTAATTATATTAACAATTAACTAAAAAAAGCACACCTTTCGCTATGCAAACAACTCTTTTCTTGCATGCTGGCGGTGCTGTTTTCTAAAGGAATATCGTTTATAATTATAAATAATTATTTTGAATCTACAACCGACAATTTCCCTGCATATGTTGGTTATCCAACACGAAGCCCTATGCATGTTGCTTAAATAGAAAAAATTCAGCAAGGAGACAGAAAATGTCTATTAAAAATACAAACGATCCACGTGTAAAACGAACGAGACAGTTAATACAAGATGCTTTTGTCGCTTTAGTAGGCGAAAAAGGCTTTGAAAATGTCACAGTGCAGCACATCGCTGAACGCGCTCCTGTTAATCGCGCTACCTTTTATAGTCATTATCATGATAAGTACGATTTATTGAATAAAAGCATAGAGGAAATGTTAGCAAAGTTAACTGAAGTGATTGCGCCAAAGAGGCCAAAAAAAGAAGATTTCCAACTTACATTTGATGCCCCTCCCCCAACTACTCTAGCCTTGTTTGAACACATCGCTGAGAACGCTACCTTTTATAACGTAATGCTTGGAGACAACGCAGCAGGAAACTTCTCATTTAAAATGATGAAAGCAATTCAAACACATTTAACATTAAGCCTGTCTATTTCACAACCAAACGAAGAAGAACTCATGGTTCCGCGGGATATTCTCATTAGTTATGTAACAGGTGCACATATTGGAATAATTAGGTCCTGGTTAAGAAAAGGTATGATCTATACACCCTACTTTATGGCGATGCAGCTATCACGTTTAATTGTTTTAGGAGCCCATAATGCAGCTGGATTAGAAAGACCTTTTTAAAATAAAAAAAGCAAAGGGGACATCCCTTCGCTTTTTCTATTAATTAAATGTAATGTTATGTACAGTCTCTTTATCAAGACGTTTAATAACTTCTACAATTAGTTTTACTGCATTTTCATAGTCATCACGATGTAACATTGCAGCATGAGAATGAATATAACGCGTTGCAATCGTAATTGCCATCGACGGAATACCGTTTACAGAAACGTGGATTGCCCCTGCGTCTGTTCCACCGCCAGCTACAGAATCATATTGATATGGAATATGCAATTCATCTGCAACATCAACAACGAAGTCACGAAGACCTGTATGGCCAATCACAGATGCATCATATAAAATGATTTGTGGTCCATCGCCCATTTTACTTTGCGCTTCTTTTTCAGTAACTCCTGGTGTATCACCAGCAATGCCAACATCTACTGCAAAAGCGATGTCCGGTTTAATATAGTGAGCAGATGTTTTCGCACCGCGAAGACCTACTTCTTCTTGCACAGTTCCAACGCCATATACAACGTTTGGATGTTTTTCATCCTTCAATTGTTTTAACACATCAATTGCAATCGCACAGCCAATACGGTTATCCCATGCTTTTGCAAGCAACATTTTTTCATTGTTCATCACTTGGAATTCAAAGTATGGTACAACTTGATCCCCTGGTCGTATGCCCCATTCCATTGCTTCTTCTTTGCTAGAAGCACCAATATCAATGAACATATCCTTAATTTCAACTGGTTTTTTACGAGCTTCTGCTGGCAAAATATGCGGTGGTTTTGAACCAATTATACCCGTTACGTCGCCTTTACGTGTCACGATTGTTACGCGCTGCGCGAGCATAACTTGTGACCACCAACCGCCAACCGTTTGAAAACGAAGGAAACCTTTATCATCAATTTGTGTAATCATAAAACCGACTTCATCTAAATGACCAGCTACCATGATTTTCGGACCGTTTTCTTCCCCTACTTTTTTCGCAACTAAGCTTCCTAAGTTATCTGTAGAAAGTTCATCTGCAAACGGTTCAATATACTTTTTCATCACTTCACGAGGTTCGCGTTCGTTACCTGCAATACCTCGTGCATCCGTTAATTCTTTTAGCATCGTCAATGTCGCATCTAATTTTTTCATTTCCAATACCCTCCTTTTTCTTCATTCACTTCATGGTACAAAGTAAACCGGAATGGTCAAAATTATATTAATACCCTTGTGTTTGACGCTCATGATTCACCTGATTTTTATCTAAATATGCTTTTTCAATTTCTTCTTGTTCAAACTCAAGAGCTTGTCCCAAACGAAGATAACTCGTAAATAATTCAATGTAATTTGTAATAGACGGCTGATCAGTAAAACGAATCACTTTCGTATATGTGTCTAAGAAAATTTCAACCTGTGTTTTGTTTGTTTGGGCACATTTATAAAACAAGAAGTTTTTATCAATTCCTAAATCAATTCCAATTGATAGAATAAAATGTAGGCCATCTACATATTCTTCTAGCACAACTGAACGCTCAGCTGCTGGTTTTTTGCTCCAATATTTAAAGCAACGTGTTTCATTTGCAAGTTCTCCAATTTCAACAAGCAGCGCTAACATTTTTTCTTTTAATAATTTCTTCGGTTGTAAGTCATGTTCTTTTATAATACGATCATCTAATTCTTTTTGTAACTTAAATAGTTGTAGTAAATCCATTCTATCTTCCTCCTCCAACATCGTATCAAAAATTATACAATGTTGTTCTACCTCATGGTAATTATAAAAAAACAACAAATTGGGCAATTTCATCTCGTATTAACGAATAATAAAACACCAATTCGTTCTACTAAATCATCAGTGAAGTATGAAAAAAACCGCTGATGAAATTTTTACTTGATTCTTCCATTATAACAGTGTCGTTTACACTAGAAAAGGTTATAGAACGGTAAGAAAAAAGCCAGAGGAACTTCCTCCGACTTTTTCACTGTATATTCTTCTGTATTGTTACATTTTTTATACTTATTTTGTCATATCTAATACAACGCGTCCGTTAATTTTTCCCTCTTCCATCTCTGCAAAGATGTCATTAATTTCGTGAAGATGTCGCGTTTCAATAATTGCTTTTACTTTGCCTTCTTCTGCAAATTGCAACGCTTCCTGTAAATCTTTACGCGTTCCAACGATAGAACCAACAATTTTTACTGCATTTAACACAGTATCAAAGATTGGAACTTCCATCATTTCCGGCGGTAAACCAACCGCTACACATGAGCCGCCGCGGCGAACCGCACGATAAGCTTGGTCAAATGCTGGTTTTGAAACAGCTGTACAAATAGAAGCGTGAACACCATTTACCTTTTCATGAATCCAAAGGGCAGCATCTTCTTTAAGTGGATTCACAACTAAATCTGCACCGAGTTCTTTTGCGAGTTCGAGTTTTTCATCAACTGTATCAACTGCTACTACGTGTAATCCCATTGCTTTTGCATATTGAACAGCTAAATGACCAAGACCACCAATTCCAAAAACAGCCACCCAGTTACCTGGTTTTGCTTCTGACACTTTTAATGCTTTATAAGTTGTCACACCTGCACAAAATAGCGGAGCAGCTTCCACAAAATTTAGGTTTTCTGGCACTTTCACGACATAGTCAGCTGCAGCTATGCAATATTCTGCATAACCACCATCTACAGAGTAACCAGCGTTATGTTGATCTAAACAAAGTGTTTCACGTCCTGATAAACAATATTCACAATGACCACATGCTGAATAGAGCCATGGAATTCCAACACGATCACCCACTTTGAGATGTGTGACGCCCTCACCAACTTCTTGAACAATTCCAACACCTTCATGCCCTGGAATAAGAGGAAGCTTCGGTTTTACCGGCCAATCTCCATGTGCGGCATGTAGATCAGTATGACAAACACCACAAGCTTGAATATGTACGAGTACCTCCCGCAATCCCGCTTTCGGTTTCGGTACATCTTTCACCTCTAATTGCTCTTTGAATTGATTCACAACAGCTGCTTTCAAATGAACTCCTCCTTCACTCACTTTTTTTGAAAAGGTTTTCATTAATATATTAATGCATATATTCTTATAAAAGAGGAGTTGATTTGGTTAATATTTGAATTTTTTGTGAATTTTAGTAATTATTCTTTGTTTAAAAAAATTTCAAATAAAAAAACCTTAGAAGAAAAATCTTCTAAGGTTTTTAAACAATTAGTTTAAGTTGTTTTTTGCAACTGTTGCTAATTCAGCGAAAGCTTTTTCGTCATGAACAGCTAAGTCAGCAAGCATCTTGCGGTTAACTTCGATACCAGCAACTTTTAAACCGTGCATTAAACGGCTGTAAGAAAGACCGTTAATACGAGCAGCTGCGTTGATACGAGTGATCCATAATTTACGGAAGTCACGTTTCTTTTGACGACGGTCACGGAATGCATATAGTAAAGATTTCATAACCTGTTGGTTAGCAACCTTAAATAATGTATTTTTAGAACCGTAGTAACCTTTTGCTAATTTTATAACTTTTTTACGACGTTTACGAGTAACCGTACCACCTTTTACTCTTGGCATAATATTACCTCCTATTTGTTCTATATATCAGCCGAACTTATTTTAAGTTGTCAAGCATTTGACGAATGCGTTTGAAGTCACCAGCGCTTACTACACCAGCTTTACGTAGTTTACGTTTAGCTTTTGTAGATTTGTTAGCGAATAAATGGCTTGTGTAAGCGTGTGAACGCTTAAGTTTACCAGATCCAGTTTTTTTGAAACGCTTTGCAGCGCCGCGATGAGTTTTTTGTTTAGGCATAGGTATTTCCTCCTCTATCTATTACTTATCGTTTTTCGGTGCTAAAACTAAGAACATACTACGTCCTTCCATTTTAGGCTTAGATTCAATTGTACTAACTTCAGCACAAGCTTCTGAGAAGCGATCTAAAACACGTTGACCGATTTCTTTATGAGTAATGGCACGTCCTTTAAAGCGAATTGATGCTTTAACCTTGTCGCCTTTCTCTAAAAACTTGATAGCATTACGAAGTTTTGTGTTAAAGTCATGTTCATCAATTGTTGGACTTAAACGAACTTCTTTCATGCTGATTACTTTTTGATTTTTACGCTGCTCTTTTTCTTTCTTTTGTTGCTCAAAGCGGAATTTACCGTAGTCCATAATGCGGCATACTGGTGGTTTCGCTGTTGGAGCAACCAATACTAAATCAAGATTAAGATTTGCAGCTAAGTCTAAAGCGTCATTACGAGACTTGATGCCAAGCTGATCACCATTTGCACCAACCAAACGTACTTCACGTGCACGAATTTGCTCGTTAATCATCATATCCTTGCTAATAGTAAGCCACCTCCAAGATTTTATCAGAACACGTTTTGCGACCATAGAACCCGAACAAAAAAAGTGCGGGCACACGGCACCCACACTTGTAAGATCTTTAGTAAGAAATACATTTACCTGCTAACTGCATATGCGTCAATCAGGTGAGAAGCGGGTGCTTCTACTTGTTTCACAAAACAATATTCTATTATCCTTGATGAGTTTACCATAGGACATAACGTCTGTCAAGATGACGTGTTTTACTAACAACAAGAAATATTGTAACAAACAACACGAATACATGCAATAGTTTTTTATGATAAGTATAGTTTGGTTATTATTTCTAGTTTCGATAACCATACTTTCTTCTTACAAGAAGAAAGCAAAAGTCGCGGCATGCCGCGACTTTTTATTAGCGTTTTCCTTCTACTTTAATCATATCAACAAAGGCATCTAATGCGATTGTTTCTGATTTTTGTTCACCATATTTACGTACGTTTACGCCGTTTTCAGTAACTTCATTGTCACCTACTACAAGCATATACGGAATTTTTTGCATTTGTGCTTCACGGATTTTGTAACCGATTTTCTCTTCACGAGTATCCACTTCAACACGGATACCAGCACGTTGCAAGTCTTCCTGTACTTTCTTCGCATAGTCTAAATGTACTTGCGGAGAAACTGGAATTACTTGTACTTGAACTGGCGCTAACCATGTTGGGAATGCACCTTTGTACTCTTCGATTAAGAAGGCAACGAAACGTTCCATAGTTGATACAACACCACGGTGAATAACAACTGGACGATGAGGTTTACCATCTTCACCAACATAAGTTAATTCAAAGCGTTCTGGAAGTAAGAAGTCTAATTGTACAGTTGAAAGTGTTTCGTCTTTTCCAAGTGCAGTACGAACTTGAACGTCAAGTTTCGGACCATAGAATGCTGCTTCATCTTCAGCTTCATAGTACGCAAGACCCATTTCATCCATCGCTTCTTTTAACATTGATTGTGCTTTTTCCCACATTTCATCGTCATCATAATACTTTTCAGTATTTTCTGGATCACGATAAGATAAACGGAATGAATAATCTTCTAAACCGAAGTCTTTATATACTTCGAGTGTTAAGTTTACAACACGTTTTAACTCTTCTTTAATTTGGTCTGGACGAACGAAAATATGCGCATCATTTAAAGTCATTCCGCGTACACGTTGTAATCCAGATAGTGCACCAGACATTTCATAACGGTGCATTGTTCCAAGCTCCGCAATACGAATTGGTAATTCACGATAGCTGTGGATATCGTTTTTATAAACCATCATATGGTGCGGGCAGTTCATCGGACGAAGTACTAATTCCTCATTATCCATTTGCATTGATGGGAACATACCATCTCGGTAGTGATTCCAGTGACCAGAAGTTTCATAAAGCGCTCGGCTTCCTAATACTGGAGTATATACGTGGTCATATCCTAAGCTTGCTTCTTTATCAACAATGTAACGCTCGATAATACGACGAATTGTTGCACCTTTTGGTAACCAAAGTGGTAATCCTTGTCCTACTTTTTGGCTATTTGTAAATAATTTTAGCTCTTTTCCTAATTTACGGTGGTCGCGCTCTTTCGCTTCTTCAAGCATACGTAGGTGCTCATCTAATTCTGCTTTTTTCACGAATGCAGTACCGTAAATACGTTGTAACATTTTATTGTCACTATCACCGCGCCAGTAAGCACCTGCAACGCTTAACAATTTAAATGTTTTTAGTTTCCCTGTAGATGGAAGGTGAACACCGCGGCAAAGATCGAAGAATTCGCCTTGTTCGTAAATTGAAATAACTGCATCTTCTGGAAGATCGTTAATCAATTCTAATTTCAGCTCATCACCGATTTCTTCGTAACGACGAAGTGCTTCTGCACGCGGTACTTCATGACGAACGATTTCTAAGTTCTCGTTCACAATTTTTTGCATTTCTTTTTCAATTTTTGGGAAGTCCTCAACTGTAATTGCTTCTTCCATATCGATATCGTAGTAGAAGCCATTTTCGATAACTGGACCAATACCAAGTTTTACATCTTTATATAAACGTTTTAACGCTTGTGCTAAAAGATGGGCTGTTGAGTGGCGTAGAATGTATAAGCCGTCCTCAGAATCTAATGTAATGATAGAAACTGCACCGTCTTCTTCAATTGGTGTACAAAGATCTAGCATCTCATCATTTAATTTACCAGCCACAGCTTTTTTCTTTAAGCCTGGGCTAATAGAAGCTGCGATTTCTTCAGTTGTTGTTCCTTTTGGAAACTCCTTCACAGCTCCATCAGGGAAAGTAATTTTAACTACATCTGCCATCACTGGTCACTCCTTTTTTTTTCAAAATAAAAAACACTCATCCCGTAAAAAGGGACGAGTGTTGAATTCGTGGTTCCACCCTTGTTCCAGCTAACAATCCTGTTAACTGCTCAAGTTCAACATAACGGTGTTGGCCGTTAGCAATTACTAGAAAAAACGTTCACTGCTAAAGTTTAGAGGTGGTAAGTAATAAACCCGTACTAGGAAGCTCACACCCTAAGGCTTCCCTCTCTGAAAATCGTAGTAAATTACTCATGTCCTCATCGTGACATTTCAATATATTTCATTTATGTAGGTAATTATATGCTCAAAAACTTAGAAAATCAAGGGCGTTCCCCTTATTTTTAAATTTTTTCACGTTATGTTCGAATTCATGCAGCGCATATAATTGGACTCGTTCTTGAAATACATTTTGAAGGGTAACAATCATATTATGATCTTGCTCTTTTGTATACAAATAGATCATTCCCGGTGCGATGGACAAAAGCGGCGCAATGACATTTGTATCAATGTGAACATCTTTTTGTATTAATAATTCTTCATCTATATATCGGACCAACTTCTCTTGTTTTAAACGTACCCCTTTTTCATTATAAAAAATAAAACTATCGTCAAAAACGAGATGAAGACAGGATAAACGTGGCTTTCGACTATTCACTTGTTGCCGAAGTACTTCCACGAACATTTGATACTCTTGTTCTAATTTATATTCATCAATTGCAACCTCTGCAAGACGATGCACCACCTCCCTATATTTCTGCAAACGAAAACGAATATAAGATGAAAAAGAAAATGAGAGCGGATCGCCTAACCACCCTTTTAAAGAAGACGTAATCCCAGATTCTACCACGTTACGCGTCAAATCATATGTGACGCCTTTTCGTTTTCCATTTAAAATGCAGTCTGCCATATGTAGAATTTGATTACATTCTTCTTCCTCATCATAAAAAAACTTTTCTTTCAAAATCGCATACAGCCATTCATTTTGTTTTACATTTATAATAAATTGAACAAGTACTGGTATTAACACTTTCTCGATATAGTATGATTCACGTATCGGTATATGAACAATCACCATTTGTTCATATACATAGACGCTCGTTTCTTTATATACTTCTTCCGTTCGCTTAATAAGTTCTTGATATACGTGCACAGCATCATTTTTTTCTTCGAAGCAGATTTCAATCACTTTTGTCCCCCCTTTTATCCCGCTCTAACGGGC
This sequence comes from Bacillus sp. DX4.1, assembly GCF_030348195.1. Lineage (NCBI taxonomy): Bacteria > Bacillati > Bacillota > Bacilli > Caryophanales > Bacillaceae > Bacillus > Bacillus sp. DX4.1. The sequence continues at coordinate 4,087,994 of NZ_JAUCFT010000008.1, forward strand.
AGTAAGACTCCCACCTGAAGATTGTGAGGAAGCAACGGAGATTGGTAGGAGATAATTGCCAATAAGAGCCCGATTCGTTCAACTAAGCACCAGAGGGGATGAATCCTCCCCTCTGATGGAAGTTTCACTTTATATTCCTTGCTAATTTTATATATATTAAGGGAGTGGATAAAAAATGATACAAGCTACTATGAATTTTCAGATTCATAGTAGCTTGTATCATTTTATTGTATAATTTAATCATTAAGTTATATAAATGCAAATTAAAAAACCGACATAAAACCCTTCTTTTTAGGTGGGAGAGAGCATCCGGCCATGCATAGAAGCAGTCAGTTCCTTTTCCTGCCCAGACATAGTGAAAACAAAGAGAGAAAACGAGTGCAGGTCACCTTTTGTTATCCATAGCCGCGGCTTATATGTCGAAAAATCAAAATGGATTGATATATAAGAGGTAAAGATACAATATACGAATATGAGTTCATCCCGCATTAACGGGCAGTAATACCCCCACCTCAAAGTTCTGCAAGGAGCAAAGAAGTTAGGTGGGGGATAAACTGCCCGTAAAAGCCCGATTCGTTCAACTAATGATCAGTGGGGGATGAAAAAAACCCCCACTGATCAAAGTTTCACTTTATCAGAATCAAGTTAAAATCAGGTTTTGTGAATTCTAAGCCCGAAGAGGAATATCAAGAAGTCATCAAAAAGTACGCAAAAGAAGGATGGTGATTCGTACAAATCTTCGCCCCAGTAACACAAGCATACGGAGTAGCTGAATATTTCGAACTAATCTTTGAAAGAAAACAAACGCTATAACAAAAAAAGAGCAAGCTCTCAGCTTGCTCTTTATCCCGCTATTCGCGAGCAGTAAAAGCCCGATTAGCTTTACTTTATGTATGACGACGATTTTTCCCTGTAATTGGAACAGGTTTCGCCATATATCTAATTCGCTCCATAATCCGGGCCGCTTTCATTTCTTCCTCTTCACCGCGCTGTGTATATGTTAAATGATGCTCCAATTGTTTAAAGTCAAAATTAGATGTGAAAAACGTCGGTAAATTTTCAAGCATACGGAATTGTAAAATGGCTCCAAGCACATCATCACGTACAAAGCTTGACATCGCTTCCGCTCCAATATCATCTAACATTAAAACTGGTACATACTTCACCGCATCAATCTTCTCACTAATCGTATTATTTTGCAGAGAACTTTTAATTTCACGCAAAAATTCTGGTAAGTATACAATCATAGAACTTACCTTACGCTGCGCCAATTCGTTCGCGATCGCTCCTAAAATAAACGTTTTCCCAACCCCAAATGGTCCGTGGAAATATAATGCCTGTACTTTTTTACCTGGCTCATATGCACCTAAAAATTCAGTAGCAGCACGAATAGCTTCAAAACGATCTCCATCTGATAAATCAAGCGAAGACATAGAAGCTTGCAGTATATCTTTTGGCATATATACACTTTGAATTAACTTCTCTTGTTTTTTTCTTTCCTCATAAGCTACTTTACGAACACAACGATCGTACTGAATATCAATCATCTTTCCTTGAATAACAAGTTTCGGCTCGTATCCTTGAATCATATTTTTACAGGTCTCTAAGTTCGGACAATCTTTACATCCAACACTTTGTCCAATGTATTCATACAATTTTACAAGGCTGCGTTCTACCATAGAAGTCGTCACTTCACCTTTATGTTCCTCTATAAACTCTTTTACACGAGGGTGTGCCATCACTTCCGCCTTTAACACTTCATATCTGTTCTTAAAATTTTCATTTTGCATCAACTTTGTAAATGTATTTTGCATACGTTCCATTCTTTCACCTCAAAGAGAGTTCATTCTCCTTTATTAATCATGCTTATACTTTTTCAATTCTTCTTCTAATTTTTTTCGCTCTTCCTCTAACTTGCTTGGCTTGTCTTTTGGCGCTTCATTTTCTTGTGCTTGTTCTTGCGCTTGCTCCTTCAGCCAATCTGGTACCATTTCTTTCCGCACTGTTTTCTTCGATGTGCGCCCTTTTTTCTTCGTCTCTGCCCATTCTTGATATTGACGATTTTCTTCTTTCGCTAATGCCATTGCTTCTGCTACAGTACCAACCTTTTTTCTCGCCCAGTGTCCAGCAATTTTCTCAACATATGTTTTGGCTAACTTCATATCAGAACGTAACATCACATAATAAATAAGTACGTTGACAACACCTGGTGTAAGCTTTTGATTGATCATGACTTCTTCAACGATTTGTAAATCCGCTTTTGTTGCTTCTGCACCGCCTGAAATTTCTTTTAACAGTTGTTTCGGCGAAATTTCTTCCAGCTGTTTAATTAACATTTCTTCTTGTGTAGACGGCTCTTTCTCTTTCATCGTGCGTGTAGAAAGAGGCTGTGTCCGTTCACTTAGCACCGGAAGCGCTTGTCCGTTTTCAAATTGATACCAATCACGCGCTCCTTTTCGCAGCCGCTCCATATCAATCGTTTGCCCCTCTGTCATTGCACCAAGTACAATATTTTGCATCGACATAGAATCGACACCATACACATAAGAAAGCGTAATTACACATTCACGAACTTGGTCCGTGATCGCTTTGCGTGGTACAAGAGCCGATAGCCCTTCTGCAAACAGAGAAAAATCAAAGAAATCATTCCAAAGTTTCGGTGCGGTCCCTTCTTCATTTCCAGGCATAGCTGTTGTATTCGGAATACGAAGCTCCTCTTGTGCATGTTCAAATTGTCCTGGATTAAAAGAACCAAATACATCATTAAAGGAATGTGTAACATTTTCATAGGAAGCAAAATCAAATTCTTCTTCTAAAAAATATCGCTTTACTTGATTGTATTTCGTACGACTCAAGCGGTTATATAAAAAGATACTCATAACAATATCATCAAAAAATTGTTTGGGTGATAACGGTGGCTGCAATTCATATATAAACATTCGAATATCTTTTTCTTTTTTAATATACACGTTTAAAAGCCCAATTGCTTCTAACTTTACCCGTTCTTCATACACTTCAGGAAGCTGCATTTGCATCGTCACCATAAGAGAGTGATGCGTATTCTCTTTTCCAAATACACGATCCTGTTCAAGCTCTCCCCAGAGCGTCATGTATAAGCTAAAAGATTTGCTACCTATTAACGGTTGGTATAACATCGTTAATACTTTTCGATCATAACTATGCAGCAATCCTTTTGTACTTACTTTATAACGGTCAATTGGCAATAGCTCCATCCATGACTGTTTTTCCATCCTTACAATTCCTTTCTTTCTTCCATTCTATCCAGTTCCCCATCCGGGTCTACTTTTCATTGTGAAGGATTTGTACATCACATTCAACTTATAAACCATTAGTGAAAAAGAGCTAATAGCTTACGCTTCTAGCTCTTTTACCCCGCTATTCGTGGGCAGTAATCTCCCCACTGATCAAAGTTTCACTTTATTTTCGCTCTTTTTGCAATATATCTTTTAATTCTTCAATAAATACATTTAAATCTTTAAATTGTCGATACACTGAAGCAAAACGTACATAAGCAACATCATCAATAGTACGAAGTGCTTCCATTACCATTTCACCAATCATATCGCTTTGCACTTCTGACATCCCTAAATTTCTCAGTTCACGCTCTACATTTTGTGTTACTTCTTCTAATTGTTTTAGCGATACAGGTCTTTTTTCACACGCCTTAATTAAGCCGCGTAAAATTTTCTCTTTATTAAATTCTTCTCGCGTTCCCTCTTTTTTAACCACAATCAGAGGCGGCTCTTCTACTCTTTCAAATGTTGTAAATCGATTTAAACAACTTTCGCATTCTCTTCTTCTTCGAATGGAGCGTCCTTCATCTACCGGACGTGAATCCAATACTCTTGTACCATTATGAAAACAGGATGGACAACGCAACTCATTCACTCCTTTGCAATTTAATCTCTACTCGCTTCACCTACACATAAATATATATATACTATTATATAGCCTATTTGTATTTGCTTACCACTTTATAGCGAGTGACAAGCCTTCAAAAACAGTCTATCCATTCTACCAGCTCATTTTTTTATAAACTAAAAAGAGGTGCATTATACACCTCTTTACATTTTAAATCAATTATGTTCTTTTTTAAAGAGCTTTTGTCTCTCTATGCTTAATTTCGAAGCTACCTGTGCCTCGAGGAAGCTCGATGCTCTCGCGCGTTTTCGCATTTAAACCTTCTGCAATATACTCTGCAGCGACATTAGGATCAATACGATCCCCGCAAGTATACACATCAATACTCGCATAACCGTGTTCTGGAAAGCTGTGAATTGTTAAGTGAGATTCAGAAATAATAACAACTCCACTTACACCCTGCGGAGCAAACTTATGAAAAGCAACCTCACGCACTTCAGCACCTGCTCTTAGTGCTGCATCCACAAATAATTGTTCAATAAACGGCATATCATTAAGCTTGTCGAAATCGCAATCCCAAAGTTCGGCAATTACGTGACGACCCATAGTGTCCATAGTATCCATTCTACAGTTCCCCCTTGTAAATTTAATCTAACTGTTCGAATTGAAAACTAATTTGCAATTTGGCTTGCTCCACTACCACGGGGGAAAGTTAGTCCGGAGAGGTCCTAACCCTTTAAGTAGTGACTACCTACCTCAGCTCTTAAGTTTACGAGTGTTAGTATACTTTGTTTATTTTCATTTTGCAACAACAGTTTTTTCAATTTTTCATGATGTTTTCTTCTTTACTTTTCTCGGAAAAAAATAAAAGATTCAAAAATGCAGTATCCACAATACTTCTAAGTATGTACGATTCAAAAATTTATACTTATATAACTTTTCCCTTTTCAGAAAAAAATAAAAAAAGACAAGCAATCGCTTGCCTTTTTTCTTATTATCATTAAATGTGTTGTACGTTTTCTTGTTTTGCTAATTCACCAACAACTAACGTCACAAGATCCACAACACGGCGAGAATAACCCCACTCGTTATCATACCAAGCAAGTACTTTCACTTTACGCTCACCCATTACCATTGTAGATAAACCATCAATGATAGCAGAATGAGGATTTGTATTAAAGTCGATAGACACAAGAGGTTCTTCGCTAAATTCCACAATCCCCTTCATTGCACCGTTCGCAACTGTTTTAAACGCTTCATTAATTTCTTCAACTGTTACATCACGTTTCACATCTACTACTAAGTCAACAAGAGACACGTTTGGTGTTGGAACGCGAAGTGCCATACCGTGAAGTTTTCCATCTAAATGCGGAAGAACTTTTGCTAACGCTTTCGCAGCACCCGTTGTTGTTGGAATAATAGACTGTCCGCACGCACGTGCTCTGCGTAAATCTTTATGTGGGTTATCAATATTTTTTTGGTCATTTGTATAAGCATGAACAGTCGTCATTAAACCGTTTTCAATTCCAAACTGCTCATCTAACACCTTAACAACAGGCGCTAAACAGTTTGTTGTACAAGATGCATTTGAAATAACAATGTGCTTTGTAACGTCTAATTGTTTTTCATTTACACCAACTACAACTGTTATGTCTTCATTCTTACCAGGTGCAGTTAAAATAACTTTCTTCGCCCCAGCTTCTACATGAAGAATTGCTTTTTCTTTAGAGTTAAATTTACCTGTTGCTTCAATTACAACCTCTACTCCTAATTCTTTCCAAGGCAATTCTTTTGGATCGCGGTTATTTAGAAGGCGAATCATTTTCCCATCCACTAATAAATGATCCTCAAATGCTTCCACTGTTCCATCAAATTTGCCGTGAACTGTATCATACTTGATTAAATGTGCTAGTGTTTCTGATGGATAGCTCGCATTAATGGCTACAATTTCGAATGCGCTTTCTTTTATTGCCTGACGAAATACCATTCTTCCAATACGTCCAAACCCATTAATTGCCACACGAATCATAATATGTTATCCCCCTTGAATGCGTTATACTATTTATCTCCAATCCCAATAATAGTATAACACAAAAAGAAGATATGTCACTAAACAATTTCATTAATTTCTCAATTTTTTATTTAATAATGTTCCATTCCATTAAAATATTGTGTAATTGGACTTTCGTCTCTGCAATTGTGCCATCATTATGAATGACCTTATTAGCTAATTTTACTTTTTCCGCCAAAGGCATTTGTGAATCTATACGCGCTCTTGCTTCCTCTTCTGAGAATCCGTTACGCTTCATCAAACGCTCCAATTGTGTATTCGGATTAATAGATACAAGCAAAATTTGATCAACAAGAGTAGTTAACTTACTTTCAAACAAAAGCGGAATATCTAACACAACCGCTTGCATTCCTTCCCTTATGTACATATCCTTTTGGGCGTTCATTTCTTTTCGTACAGCGGGATGAACAATTTGATTTAACTGCAATCGTTTTTCTTTATTATAAAATACAATGCTTCCTAACTTTTGACGATCCAGCTCTCCATCCGCTTGCAAAATTTCTTCCCCAAATACCTTTATAATTTCTTTATATGCTTCTTTTCCTTGTTCTACAACTTCTCTTGCAATAATATCCGCATCAATTACAGGTATGTGCAGCTCACGAAACATTTGTGAAACGGTACTTTTCCCGCTTGCAATACCTCCCGTTAATCCAATCACAACTGTCATTAAACTTCCTCCTCACAAATAAAGACGTGAAACTGATGTTCCACGCCTCCACTTACATTTTCCAAATTCCAATAATAATGAGTAAAATTCCAGGCAGGAACGTAAATTTTTGTAACCACCGCATATTTGATAAAACAGTTCCTAGTCTCATTCCGATAAACAAAAACAAAGAGCTCATAATTGCAACTAACACTGCCATCATCGCTGGCGCATATCCGAGTAAGGATGCACCAATCCCAGCTCCAAACGAATCCACCGAAAGAGCAATACCAAGGAGCAGAGCTTCTCCACCAGAAATTGTACCTGATTTATCAAAATCAGCAACAGTCGGTTTCCGTAAAATTTGAATAACCAATCCAAGCGAAGCAATTTCTAGTTTCCAAACTTTCTCTTCTTGCTGCGGATCATCTTTTTTATCACTTCGAAAAAATTGGTATACTACCCATGCACCAATGGCTATGAGAACAAACCCACCAATGCGCGTCGCAATAACTGGAGAAAAAACTTTGGCAATCATATGCCCAATCCCCATGGATATGAGCATCACTGCCGCCGAACAAACCCCAATGATCAATATCGACTTTAATGGAATTCGCACATTCCTTAGTCCATAAGTAAGCCCTACACTACAGCTATCTAAACTTAATGTAAAAGCTAATAAAATAAGTGAGAAATAATGATACATCGGTAAGCTCCTTCCCTATACATAGCTTTGCTGTATGTATATGACAAATGCCTATCCGATGTTATTAGAAAAAATATCTTTCTTAGTCCTCAGGCTGACAATTAGGACAATAATGAGTCCCACGTCCACCAACAACTGTTTTTTCAATTACAGTGCCACAAGTTACACATGGCTCACCTTTTCTTCCATATACATTCAGAAGCTCTTGGAACGAACCAATTTGCCCTTGCGAATTGATATACGTTCGAATTGTACTTCCGCCGCGCTTCACTGCCTCTGTTAAGGTTGCAACTGTTGCCGCATGAACCTTTTCTATTTCAGCTTCCGTTAAAGATGAAGCTTCTCGTTCTGGATGAATTCCAGAACGGAACAATACTTCATCTACATATATATTACCAAGCCCTACTAAAAGACGTTGATCTAGCAATACAACTTTTATTTTACGGTTTGTTTTTTGCAATCTTTCTTGTAAATATCCTGGTGTCAGTTCAGCATCAAATGGCTCTGGCCCTAAATCTGCAAGTGGCATTTGATCAAACTCTTCACCTTTTTTAAAGAGATGCATCGTACCAAACTTTCTTACATCCTTATAATGTAGCTCTGTACCGTCTGTAAACTGAAAACGCACATGCGTATGTTTATCTATTTGCTCATCCTCTTGATGAAGCAAATATTTCCCTTCCATACGCAAGTGTGAAACAATTACATACTTTGTTACATAAAGAAGTAAAAATTTCCCTCTTCTTTCAATCCGTTCAATCTTTTCGCCTCGTAACATTTCTTTAAAAATTTCTACATCATCCGGCCTTTTCACTAATTTCGGATACGTTACAATTACATCTTGTATCGTCTTTCCGGATACAAGGTTTTCGAGTGTTCTTCTTACATTTTCAACCTCTGGTAGTTCAGGCATTTCATCACTTCCTTATTTTGCGTCATACCAAGTGGGACCGGAAGAATAATCAACTTTCAACGGAACAGAAAGTTCAACTGCATGTTCCATCACTTCAGGTACAAGCTTCTCTAGTTTCTCTATTTCTTCTTTTGGCACTTCAAAAATCAATTCATCGTGTACCTGCAGAAGAAGACGTGCTTGTAATCCTTCTTCTCGCAGTCGATCATCCATAATAATCATCGCTTTTTTAATAATGTCTGCTGCGCTTCCTTGAATTGGTGTATTCATTGCAGTACGTTCTGCAAAGCCACGTAGGTTAAAATTACGGCTCGTAATTTCCGGAATATAGCGGCGGCGTTTTAATAAAGTAGAAACATATCCTTGCTGTTTCGCTTCTTGGACAATGTCATCCATATATTCCTTTACCCCAGGGAAGCTTTCCAAATACTTCTCAATAAACTCCCCTGCCGCTTTTCGTGTAATACCTAAGTTTTGGGACAGTCCATAATCACTAATGCCATATACAATTCCGAAGTTAACCGCTTTTGCTTGGCGTCTCATGTTTGCTGTTACTTCTTCTTTTGTTACACCAAAAACATCCATTGCTGTTTTCGTATGAATATCCATATCGCGTTGGAACGCTTCAATTAACCCTGAATCTTTTGCGATATGTGCTAATACACGCAGCTCAATTTGCGAGTAGTCCGCTGCATACATTACCCAATCTTTTTTGGACGGAATGAACGCTTGACGAATTTTTCTTCCTTCCTCTAAACGAATCGGGATATTTTGCAAATTAGGTTCTGTAGAACTCAATCGACCTGTTTGCGTTAATACTTGATTAAAGCGTGTATGAATCTTAGACGAATCTTCATGAACAACTTTTAATAACCCTTCAATATACGTAGAATTCAATTTGCCAAGTTGACGATAATGTAAAATCTTAGGGATAATTTCATGATGCTCCATTAGCTTATCAAGCACATCAGCGGATGTAGAATAACCTGTTTTTGTCTTTTTAATAACTGGTAAATTTAAGTTCTCAAATAGAACAACACCGAGCTGTTTTGGTGAATTAATATTAAATTCTGTTCCAGCAAGCTCATAAATTTCTTGTTCCATTCCCTTCAATCGTCCGACTAGTTCATCTCCCATACTGCGCAAACGATCCGTATCAACAGTCACACCTTTTACTTCCATTTCTGCTAGTACACGGCAAAGTGGCATTTCTAGCTCTGTAAGCAATTCATACTGTTCATTTTTTTGCAGTTCTTCGACAAACGTTTGCTGTACATCATATAATACATGCACCTTTCGCGCCACATGCTCCGCTACCACATCAAGTTCAGGAACAGCACGTTTCGCTCCTTTTCCGTACACTTCCTCATCTGACTTAACAGCATGTGTCTCTTTCATTTTCGCAACAGCACGAAAATCTTTATCTGTATCCGCAGGATCAAGTAAATAGGCAGCAATTAATAAATCAAAATCAATTCCTTGAACTTCATAACCTTTCCACTTTAATGCAACGATGGCACGCTTTGCATCAAACGTGTACTTTTTCATCTCTTCATTTGCTAGCCAGTTCGTAAAGGCTTCAGATTGCAGTGCAACATCGGCCTGAATAAAGTAGCAGCCATTTTCATTTTGAATACCAAACCCTTGAATATCCGCTCTATGATAATTATCTTCTTGCACTTCTACAAGTAATGCACTATCTTGCTGAAGAATTTCTTCAGTTACTTCTTCCACAATTTCAAATGAAATATCATTTAATTCAGCTGAAGGGGTTTCTTCAGCAGTCACACCAAGCTTATTTAAAAGAGACGTAAATCCTAAGTTCTCAAACATCGGGATAACGTCGTTCGCCTCATATCCTTTATATTCGATATCATCTAAGTGCACCGTAATCGGCGCATCTGTAATAATTGTCGCTAACTCTTTACTCATTAACGCTTGCTCTTTATTCGCTTCTAATTTTTCTTTTAATTTCTTCCCACTCACTTGATTTAAATTTTCATACACAGCTTCTACCGTTTCAAATTGTGTTAACAATTTGATCGCCGTCTTCTCACCGACACCTGGAACACCAGGAATATTATCTGATTGATCTCCCATAAGCCCTTTCATATCGATAATTTGCTTTGGAGATAAACTATATTTCTCAAACAGGGCCTCTTTCGTATATTCATCTACTTCAGTAATCCCTTTACGCGGAATACACACAAGTGTATTGTCAGAAACAAGCTGTAGCAAATCTTTATCTCCGGAAATGACTTTTACATGAACACCTTGTTCACTTGCTTCTGTCGCTAATGTTCCCATAATATCATCCGCTTCATAGTTCTCTAACTCATAACGCGGAACGTGAAATGCATCTAGCAATTCACGAATAAACGGGAATTGTTCAGAAAGCTCAGGTGGCGTTTTTTGACGTCCTCCTTTATAATCACTAAAAGTTTTATGACGAAATGTTGTTTTACCCGCATCAAATGCAACAAGCATATGAGTTGGTTTTTCTTCTTCTAATATTCTCATCAGCATCATCGTAAAACCATAAATTGCGTTCGTATGTATACCTTTGTCGTTATTTAAAAGCGGCAGTGCAAAAAAAGCACGATACGCGATATTATTTCCATCGACTAAAACGACCTTTTTTTTCAAATTAGAAACCTCCCCAGGCAAAATTAAAACGATTTTTTACATATAGTATGTGTTCAAAAAGGAGGATACGGAGTGTAGATTGTACTACACGAGTACCAGAGTGGCCACGTAACGAAGAAATACGACAGCTATCTTTACCGGACTTTTTGAACATCTTCATATAGAAAAAGACCATTTTTTCCTTCTCTCTATATTAACATGACTAAGAGAGAGAAGAAAAATAACGGTCTTTTCTAGCGTATATATTTAAACGCATAAAGGGAGACGCTTTCATAATAGTGCATGCATTTGAAATATCCTCATACTATTTTTGACATAAGTTACATGGAGATACTTCAAAAGCAAAGATACTACTTGTTACAAAAAGGGAAGTGACGAGAATAGAGCATCTATTCTCGTCCAAAATTACTCCTTGGATGAAGGGGTTTTCACTTATTATATTAACAGAACTTTATTAATATTAAGTGAAGCTATTGTTAATATAATGTAAATATATAAATACAAATTAAAAAACCGACATAAAACCCTTCTTTTTAGACGGGAGAGAGCATCCGGCCATGCATAGAAGCGGTCAGGTCCTTTTCCTGCCCCATGCCAAGTGAAAACAAAGGGAGAAAGCGACTTTTTGTTATCCATAGCCGCGGCTTATATGTCGAAATATCAAAATGGATTTATATACCGATGAATCCCTCTCTAACAAACCATCCAACCTATGAGCGATTTACTGAATCCGATTTCGGTAAAACAACTGTAAATGTTGTGCCCTCCCCTACTTCACTATCAACAGTAATAGTTCCTTGATGCGCCTCCACTAAATGTTTCACAATCGATAACCCAAGGCCTGTTCCGCCAGTATTCCTACTTCTTGCCTTATCTACGCGATAAAAACGTTCAAAGATACGTGGGATTTCCTCTTTACTAATTCCAATGCCTGTATCAGATACTTTTATATATGCACTATTTTCATCTTGTAACATTTGCACAGACACAGTACCTCCTGCTGGCGTATACAAAATCGCATTATTAATTAAATTGATAAAAATTTGCTTCAAACGACTTGGATCTCCTATAACTGAAACATTTCTTGGTACATCAACATGTAAATAAATTTCTTTATCTTGCGATTTATTTTCCATTACCATTTGAATTTCTTCCAGTAATCCTTTTACCTCAACAGTACCCATGATTAATTTAAAACCTTGTTGTTCAATCTTAGACAAATCTAATAAATCCTCAATTAGGCCTTGCATACGCTCACTTTCTTTTAAAATAATGTGTAAGAAATGCTCGCAAAACTGCTGATTTTCCATCGCCCCATCAAGTAACGTTTCAGAAAAACCTTTAATAGAAGTAATCGGTGTTTTTAGTTCATGTGAAACATTCGCTAAAAAGTCTTTACGCATTTGTTCCAGTTTCTTTAGCTCTGTTATATCATGAAATACGAGAACAATCCCTTTCCATTCATGGTTTGTCCCGATAATCGGCGCACCGTACACTTCAAAATGCTTCCGTTCTATTCCAAGCGGTAAGAGCATTTGTTTACGCACTTTCACCTCAGTCATGAAAATTTCTTCTACAAGTTCAATAATTTCCGCATGTAGAAAAGCTTCATAATAAAGGCGATCCATATATTCTTCATCCGTTACATGGAATATTTCTTTATACGAACGATTTACAAGACTTATATAGCCGCGGCTATCAATTAAAATCATACCGCTCCCCATATTTTCAATCAGTGTATGCAAACGATCTTGCTGCATCTCTTGTTCTAGCGTCATCTCTTGTAAATTACGTGCTAAAATATTAATCGCCTTGCTTAACATCCCTGTCTCATCTGAATGGTTTTCATACGCACGAGCCTTATAATTCCCCTTCGCTAATTCAATCGCTACTTTCGTAACGGACTCAATCGGCCGAATATACTGCCCCGTAATTTTCACACCAAGAAACACAACAACAAGACAAGCAATAACAAAACCGATAATTAATAGGCCCCACGTTTTTTGATGAATATCCTTCAAAGGAGCAATTGTACTTTTTATAATGATGTATCCTTGCTTTCCATGTTCATCTTGAACAAACGTCGCATGGTAAAATACATTTTTTTCATTTGTTTCCTTCGTAATGACTCTATTCTTTTGTTTTGCTATTTCAGAAGAAAGATCTTCAATCACCGCTTTATCTAATTTAGATTGCTTACTTCTATTATATTGAACTTTCTTTGCTTCATCGGCAAACGTAATTGAAACAGAAATTTGTTCTTCTAATTTTTCAAAAATATTCGGTTTTTTTAGAACGTTATCAATTCCTTCTGCTTCTACTAATTCAGCAACATATCTTGTCTCTTTGACCATTCTCTCTTGCGTACGGTCAATATAATAGTTCTCAAACACCGTTTCCAGCAATACTCCTAGTCCGACTAAAATAAGAATAATAAGAGAAACAAATGTAAAGAGAAGCCTCGAGCGAAACTTATTCATCCCCCTTTGGCTCCTCTAATTTATAACCTAATCCACGAATTGTTTTAATATACGTTGGTTTTTTCGTATTCTTTTCAATTTTATCTCGTAAGTGACTAATATGAACATCGACAATTCTTGTATCTCCTGCAAAATCATAATTCCATACCGCACTTAATAACTGATCACGCGTTAATACACGTCCTTTATGCTTTGCAAGATATGCAAGCAATTCAAACTCTTTTGGCGTTAATTCTAATTTTTCTCCTTTGAAATACGCCTCATAAAATTCAGGTAAAATTTTCAGGTCGACAATAGTAATACTATTTTCATCCTGCACTTCTGAAACTTGCTCATCTTGCAATTTTGTACGACGTAAAATTGCCTTCACACGTGCAACAACTTCCCTCGGGCTAAACGGCTTCGTCATGTAATCATCAGCCCCAAGTTCAAGACCTAACACTTTATCAAACTCGTCATCTTTTGCTGTTAACATTAAAATTGGCGTCATAATGCGCTGCAATCGCAATTCTTTACATACTTCCATACCATCCATTTTCGGAAGCATTAAATCTAATATAATCAGATCTGGACGCTCAGTTATCGCTTTATGGAGTGCCACTTCTCCGTCCATCGCTGTTATGACTTCGAATCCTGCTTGCTGTAAATTAAATTCAATTAAAGTTAAAATAAACTCCTCGTCATCAACGACTAAAATTCGATTGTTCATTCTCTTCCTCCAAGTTATAGACTTGAAACCTTCTTCATCCTAGTATTTTCCCCACTATTCCCATCATACTAGAAAACAATTGCCCTCTCAATAGAATTGTCCATCACCCTCATACGATTGTGCTATAGTTATACAAGAAGATAAAGTAAAACTTTAATCAATGGGGGTTTCTTCATCCCTCGCTGATTATTAGCCCTGATCAATTACAGGCAGTAATACATAAAGTGAAACTTTGATCAGTGGGGGTTTTCTTCATCCCCCACTGATCATTAGTTGAACGAATCGGGCTTTTACGGACAGTTTATCCCCCACCTAACTCCTTTGCTCCTTGCAGAACTTTGAGGTGGGGGTATTACTGCCCGTTAATGCGGGATAAAGTTAAATCCATTCGCCTCTTTCAGACGACAACGATAGAGAAAGGAAGTTTTTATGTTTAAAGCAGGTATTATTTTTATTGTCGCAGGATTAGCTGAAATTGGTGGCGGCTATCTCATATGGAAATGGCTGCGAGAAGGCAGTTCCATCGGAGTTGGTCTCATCGGTGGCATTATTTTATGCTTATATGGTGTTATTGCTACCTTTCAAGTATTCTCTAGCTTCGGCCGCGTATACGCAGCTTATGGCGGTGTATTTATTATCATGAGTTTACTTTGGGGATGGATGGTAGATAAAAAAGCACCCGATGTATTTGACTGGGCCGGTGCAGCCGTTTGTCTGATTGGTGTGTTTATCATACTCTGGCCTCGTGGATGAAGTGAAAATTTTCCAAGTGTAGACATTACTATTTATTAGTCCGTGATAAGAAAAACAGGTGATTTCTCACCTGTTTTTTTAAAAATTATCTAATGTTCTTTCCAAAATCGACGTTAAATGATGTGGCGGTGTTACCGTCAATACACCTTTCACAACCACTTCTTCTTTTTCATCATAAGCGAATACACGCATATCAATCGTGTGCTCCTCTTGAGAAACTGCCATAACTTCAAAATGAATTTGCAATGTTTCATAATGGTGTACAGGTTTCACAAAAGTAAGATCTTTCTTGACAACATGACTACCTGGACCTGGTAAATATTTCGTGACTGCTGTTGTAATCATACCCGTTAACATAATGCTTGGTACAATCGGTTTTTCATACGGAGTTTGGGATGCGTAATCATGCTGAATATATAATGGATTTGAATCATTTGTTAATCCTAAGTACAATAACAAATCCTTATCCTCAATTTTCTCAGTGATGGATAACTTCTCTCCTACTGTAATTTCATCCATTCGACGACCAATTTGTACTTTTTTCTTTAACATGTTACAACCCCCTCCGAATTTTACTTTATCTCCCTATTTGCGGATATACCCCAACCTTACTATTCCAAGAGATTCAAAGAAAATAGCAAGGGAATAGGATCCCCATACTGAGAAAAGTTTTATTTTATTATCCTACCAAAGGCGATATATTATTCGAGTCACTACTATAATGAAGCAAAGTATATTGCAAATATAGGTTCTTATCATAGGATATAAAAAATGATAGCGTTTTCATATTATTTTAAAAAAACAATCCGCCAAATAGAGGAAAAAGATTCGGGGCCCCGAATCTTTTTCCTTACTTATATTCTATTAAACAAGAACCTTCATGACATTACGCACAGATTCTACAGAACGATCTAATCCTGCTTTTTCTTCAGGAAGAAGATCTAATTCAATAATTTTTTCAATTCCGTTACCACCTAAAATAACTGGTACACCTAAATACAAATCGCTATAACCATATTCACCTTCAAGGTATGCGATAGCTGGCAATACACGACGTTGATCTTTTAAGATCGCCTCAGTCATCTCAACTAAAGAAGCAGCTGGTGCGTAATATGCACTACCGTTTCCTAGTAAGCTTACAATTTCGCCGCCACCTTTACGTGTACGTTCTACAATTGCTTCTAAGCGTTCTTTCGAAATTAATGTTTCTAATGGAATACCACCCGCATAAGAATAACGAACAAGTGGTACCATGTCATCACCATGTCCACCAAGAACAAATCCTGTAATATCTTTTACAGAAAAGTTTAATTCTTGTGCGATGAATGTACGGAAACGAGCTGTATCTAATACTCCCGATTGACCAATAACGCGTTCTTTCGGGAAGCCTGCTTCTTTAAATACAGAATATGTCATTGCATCAACTGGATTTGTTAATACAACAATAATTGCGTTTGGTGAATGTTTTGCAATATCACGCGTAATACTTTTCATAATTTTTGAGTTTGTCGCTACTAAATCATCGCGGCTCATACCTGGTTTACGTGCGATACCTGCTGTAATAACAACAACGTCAGAATCAGCAGTATCTGCGTAATCAGATGTGCCGATAATGTTAGCATCAAAACCTTGTACAGGGCTTGCCTCTAACATATCTAACGCTTTCCCTTTTGTTGGATTTTCCAGCTGTGGAATGTCCACTAATACAACATCTGCAAGCTCTTTTTGAGCTAATAAAAATGCTGTTGTTGCTCCTGTAAATCCTGCACCGATGACTGAAACTTTTTTGCGTTTGATTGTCATAACTTCTCCCCCACCTTGAATTATGCGTTTTTGATTGCCGCTACATCCATATTGTTGATAAGTGCATCAGCAAACTCGGAACATTTCACTTCTGTTGCACCATCCATTAGACGTGCAAAGTCATATGTTACCACTTTTGAAGCAATTGTTTTTTCTACTGAAGCAGTTACTAATTTCGCCGCTTCATTCCAACCTAGATGTTCTAATAATAATACTCCTGAAAGAAGAACAGAAGATGGATTTACTTTATCTAAACCTGCATATTTTGGAGCTGTACCATGTGTCGCTTCAAAAATAGCATGTCCAGTAACATAGTTAATATTTGCACCAGGTGCAATACCAATGCCACCTACTTGTGCTGCAAGTGCATCAGAAATATAATCGCCATTTAAGTTCATTGTTGCAACAACATCAAACTCACGTGGACGTGTTAAAATTTGTTGTAAGAAGATATCTGCAATAGAATCTTTTACGATGATTTTACCAGCTTCTTCAGCTACTGCCATCGCTGTATTCGCTGCATCTTTACCATCTTTTTCAACAATACGGTCATATTCAGCCCAAGTAAATACTTTATCGCCAAATTCTTGTTCCGCTACTTCATAACCCCAGTTTTTGAAAGCACCTTCTGTAAATTTCATAATGTTACCTTTATGAACAATAGTAACAGAAGAACGATTTTCGTTAATTGCATATTGAATTGCGGCACGAACAAGACGCTTTGTCCCTTCTTCTGAAATTGGTTTAATACCAATTCCTGATGTTTCTGGGAAGCGAATTTTGTTTACACCCATTGTTTCTTTTAAGAACTCAAGCACTTTCTGTGCTTCTGGAGACCCTTGCGCATATTCAATACCAGCATAAATGTCTTCTGTATTTTCACGGAAAATAACCATATCAGTATCTTCCGGACGTTTTACAGGTGAAGGAACACCTTCAAAGTAACGAACTGGACGTAGGCATACGTATAAATCTAATTCTTGACGAAGCGCTACGTTTAAAGAACGAATACCACCACCAACAGGAGTTGTAAGCGGGCCTTTAATTGCAATTAAATATTCGCGAATTTCATTTAAAGTCTCTTCTGGTAACCACTCGCCTGTTTTATTAAATGCTTTTTCTCCAGCAAGCACTTCTTTCCAAACGATTTTCTTCTCACCATCATAAGCTTTTTCAACAGCCGCTTCTAGTACACGAGATGCAGCCGTCCAAATATCTGGTCCAATGCCATCCCCTTCAATAAAAGGAATAATCGGATTGTTTGGTACATTCATAACACCATTCGTTACAGTAATTTTTTCTCCTGTCGTCACTGTGATAACCCCCATGTGTGAAATTTCATATGTATGAAACTGAGGGATTAAACCCTCAGTTCAAACCGTTAGTCAAATTAAAATATTCCAATCATTATATCTTTGCGAAAAAATCAGACTTTTGAAAGCGTATTTACACTATCCAAATAGTGTTTTTACTTATCGTTGTGCTAATGGAACGTATCGTTGATGCGTTGGTCCATTATAATCAGCACGTGGACGGATTAAGCGGTTATTTTCATATTGTTCTAGAATATGAGCTAACCAGCCTGACATACGACTAATTGCAAAGATTGGTGTAAATAAATCATGATCAATTCCTAAACAATGGTAAACGGAAGCAGAATAGAAATCGACATTTGGTGGAAGACCTTTTTCTTTTGTTACAATGTCTTCGATTTTGATAGACATATTATACCATTTTTCTTCCCCTAATAGCACGCATAATCTCTTAGACATTTCTCGTAAATGTTTCGCGCGTGGATCACCATGCTCATATACGCGGTGACCAAATCCCATAATCTTAACTTTATTTTGAAGCGCATTATGAATATAGGATTCTACATTTTCTTCTTCGTCAATTTCTTTCAACATCTTCATTACATTTTCATTTGCCCCGCCGTGAAGAGGACCTTTCAGTGCACCAATTGCTGCAGTAATACCAGAGTATACATCTGAAAGTGTAGCAACACAAACACGCGCTGTAAATGTAGAAGCATTTAATTCATGATCCGCATGAAGCACAAGCGCTTTATCGAAAGCCTCAATTTCTACTTCATTTGGTTCGCGGTTATTTAACATGTAAACAAAGTTTGCAGCTAGCGATAAATCTTTTCGTGGCTCAACTACTTCTAAACCTTTGCGAATTCTTGCATAAGCTGCAACAAGAGTTCCTACTTGAGCCTGCAATTTAACCGCTTTCAAATAGTTGGACTTCTCATCCATTAATTCAGCGCTCTCATCGTATAATGATAACATGGAAATCGCTGTTCGTAAAACAGTCATTGGATGCGCAACCTTTAAATCTACTTGTTTTAAATATGTTAAAATCTCACTCGGAACTTTAGAATTTTCAGATAACATCTTTTTTAACTCCGTTAGCTCCTCTTCGTTTGGAAGCTTGCGGTGCCATAATAAATATATTACTTCTTCAAACGTAGCATTTTCCGCTAAATCATCAATATTATACCCAACATAAGTTAATGTATCATCAATAATAGAACTCACGGATGATGTTGTTGCTACTACCCCTTCTAAACCTCGAATAACAGTCATAACACTCTCTCCTTTTCCTAAAAATTCTCCCAACCCTGCTCCTTTGTATCTGTTTGCTCTCCTTATAAATTATGAACGCCCGTTCACTCTTTAGGCAAGCAAAATGCACGATCATGCAAATTTGTTGTGATGTTCCCATCATGTAGTTCCATTGCTTTTCGCAAAGCATGAGCGTGAGTTTCTCCCCGAATCCTCACGCTTAGAACAACAGATGGTGAGGAAAACTAGTTTCGAAGAGTCTATGATAAAAACAACATAAAACAATATCAATAAAAAATTGTTTTATGTTGTTTTTATTTTATCTGGTGTAAATCTTTGCTGCTATGTAGCCTTTAAAAAGTTTTCTAACTCTATTATAAACAATTATCTGACTTTTGTGAATGGAAAGAATTCAAAAAATTTATATTACAATAAAATTTTTTATTTAAACATCTGTATAATGTTCATCACTGCATAGGCAATTCCCGCTCCGATTAACGGTCCTACAGCGACTCCATTAAATAATGCCACCGCTATAATTGTCCCAAATACAAGCGCTGTCGTAATGTGAGGATCGCTTGTTAACAGTTGTACGCCACCCTTTGCAAGAAGAGCAACTGCTATCCCTGAGGCCAGCGCGATCCACGCATAATACGATTTAGTTGCTTCAACCAATTGCTTAAATCCAATTTCACCAGTAGCGATCGGGACAAGAACAGCAATAGTAATAACTGTTACTCCAAGATTAATCCCCTTCGTTTGCATATACGGAAGAAGCTTATCTCCTAAAAACGTCCATTTTAATAAGAATAAAACCCCTACAGCTACAGTTAGTGATTGATTTTTCGCAACAAGTCCAATAATAAGTAATATGAATAAAAATAACGTTGATTGACTAATCATGATTGCACTTCCTTTCTGAAAATAATGAAAGCATTCACAAATGAAATTACTGTTAAACACATCGTTATACATAATTTACACTGATTTTGTCGTTAATGGGTGCTGATGATAAAGTGAAACCTTTATCAGTGGGGTTTTCTTCATCCCCCACTGATCATTAACCCTCACCAATCGGGATTTTACGGGCAGTTTACCCTTCACCTAACTTCTTTGCTTTTTGCTGAATTTTGAGGCGGGGGTATTACCGCCCGCGAATAGTGGGATAAACGAAACCCACCGATGAGCTATGATCAGATATTTTTATACCAATAAAACCTTTTCTCCTAGCGGAAAAGGGACGTTGCTCTCCTTTCTTTTCTTAGAAAAAACAGGTAAAATAAAGGTAGATACAACGAAACTTTTATCAGTGGAAGTCTCCATTCCCACTAATAATTAGCCCTCACCAATCGGGCTTTTAGGGGCAGTTATCTTCTGCATTTCTTCGCATCTTGAGGTAGGGTTGTTACGGCCTGCGAATAGCGGGATAAATCCATCATTCCAATATAACACAATACAATTCGGAATGGGAGGTAAGCACTTTTGAATCGAAATTTACTGTATATTATATTACGACTTTTATTTGTCATTGCAGTAGCAATAATTGGGTTTTATGTACTATTGTATGTTTCCGGTCTTATATACCCATTTATCATTGCCTTAGCCTTTGCTTATTTGATAAATCCAGTCGTGAATTTTCTCAATCAAAAACTTCAATTCCCCCGTGCCTTAGCAGTACTCGTCGGCTTAATTCTTGTTTTCGGTGCCATTGTGGGTCTCGTTACGTACATTGTGACAGAAGTTATTTCCGCTACAACCTACTTACTACAAGTTGTCACAGATAAACTTCCAGCCATTATACAATATGCACAACAATTTGCGCTCAACAATATTATGCCTTTATATGATGATTTAATTTCTAAATTTAATCATCTTGGCGAATCGCAGCAGTATACGATTACACAAAATATTCAAAATCTAGGAACAGAAGCAACAAAGCAAATGAAAGATCTGTTAACCGCTATTATAAGTGGATTAACATACTTTATTAGCGCACTTCCAACAACGTTAACAGTCCTTGTCTTCGTTTTATTAGCAACTTTCTTTATTAGTTTCGATTGGCACACACTTGCCCATAGAGTTAAAAAATCGCTTCCAAATCGTATACATGGATATGGAAAGACCATTTTTTTCGATTTACGAAAAGCTTTATTTGGATTTGTAAAAGCACAACTTACACTTGTCTCCATGACGACAATTATCGTATTAATCGGGCTATTAATTTTACGCGTACCATACGCAATTACAATTGCTCTCATTACAGGTATTGTGGATTTACTTCCTTATTTAGGAACTGGAGCTATTTTTGTTCCTTGGATTATTTATATATTTTTCACAGGAGATACAGCGTTCGCAATCGGTTTACTCATTTTATATATCGTCGTTATTGTCCAAAGACAATTAATGGAGCCAAAAGTATTATCCTCTAATATCGGACTCGATCCATTGCCAACACTTATCGCATTATTTGTTGGATTTAAATTATATGGATTTTTAGGTTTAATTATCGGTCCAGTCACTTTAGTGCTATTAAATACATTACACAAAGCTCGTGTGTTTCATGATTTGTGGAAGTTTATTAAAGGATAGCAAAGATGAAATTAGTGAGACCGTCGAGAAACATCTGCTTTAAATGATCAAATAGCATCCCTCTTTTCATACAGACAAAAAAAGAAGGTGATCGTCCATATATAGTGGATAATCACCTTCTTTTTTATTGAAATAGACTGTTTTTATACCTCCGAAACCGATTTTTGGTTTTTTATTCTTCATAACGTATAAAGATTCTTCCCTTTTCTTCCTTTTTATTCAAGTGAATAAATATACATTTTAGTTTTGAAAAAAAATAACACTTGAAGTAACTTCCACTTCAAGTGTTATTTTTGAACGATAATTGTTGTATTTCTACTTAATTTCCACTGTAGCCACTTTATCATCATTAGTTTAAACGGCTTTCGCGTTACAGGGAATATAAGAATAATCCCTATTACATCCGTCACATATCCAGGTACCAATAGGAGGATCCCGCCTATAAAAACAAAAATACCATCTAATACAGCATCTCCTGGCAATTCACCTCTATTTAATCGGTATTGAATCTCTCTTAATACCGCAAAACCTTGTCGCTTTGCCAAATAAACACCTATAACACCGGTGAACACAATCATAGCAAATGTTGGCCACATTCCTATAAAATGACTCGATCCGATTAATACAGTTACTTCAATAGCCGGAATTAAAATCAAGAGAAAAAGAAACCATTTCATTTACTCACCCCTTTATCTCATTTTAACAGTCAATAAAGTAAAACTTTTATCAGTGTTTTTTTCTTCTTCTCCCACTGATTATCAGCCCTCACCAATTGGGCTTTTACGGGTAGTTTATCCCCCACCTAAGTTCTTTGCTTCCTGTCGAACTTTGAGGTGGGGGATTACCGTCCGCGAATAACGGGGTAAAACCTTCAATTTAAAACTATATAAATACAAATTAAAAACCCGACATAAACCCCTTCTTTTTAGGTGAGAGAGAGCATCCGGCCATGCATAGAAGCGGTCAGATACTTTTTCTGCCCAGACACAGTGAAAACAAAGAGAGGAGTACAGGTCACCTTTTGTTATCCATAGCCGTGGCTTATATGTCGAAAAATCAAAATGGATTTATATAACAACCTAGTATACAAGCTTTCCATCAATAAGGAAAGGAGGAACAACCCTCATACCATTCTCTCTCACTCTAGCAGGCCGTAAAAGCCCCATCGATGATAGTTTCACTTTATCAGAATATTTTTGTTTTCAAATTGTAAAAAAAAGAGAAGGATTCCCATCCTTCTCTCCATATTACTTCTTATAGCACTTCCGCATGTCCATTATAAACAATTCCACGCGCTGCATCAACTGTTACTTCTTGGCCAGAGATTAAAGTTGTTGTTACACCTTCAACACCAACGATAACTGGAATACCGATTGATACACCTACAACTGCTGCATGGCTTGTTAAGCCACCTTCTTCTACCACTAGAGCTGCAGCTTTTTCGATTGCAGGAATCATATCTTTATCAGTACTTGTTGTAACAAGGATAGAACCTTCTGTTACGTTCGCTACAGCTTCTTCAGCTGTTTTCGCTACAACTACTTTACCTTTTGCTGATTTACGGCCAATTCCTTGTCCTTTAGCAATTTGCTCACCAACAACATGGATTTTCATTAAGTTTGTTGTGCCAGTTTCCGCAACTGGTACACCAGCAGTGATTACAACCGTATCACCAACACCGATTAGATTTGCATCCATACCTGTTTGAATCGCAGTATCTAACATTTCATCAGTAGATGCTGCACGTTTTCCAGCCATAAACGCTTGTACACCCCAAACAAGTGCAAGACGACGACATACTTGCTCGTCAGATGTTACAGCTAAGATTGGAGATTTCGGACGGTATTTAGAGATCATTTTCGCAGTATGGCCACTTTCTGTTGGCGCAACGATTGCAGCTACTTCAAGAGCGATCGCTGTGTGTGCAACAGATTGACTAATTGCATCTGTAATTGTTGCAGTTTGTTCTTTAATGCGTTTTTTGAACATATCTTCATATTGTAAAGATTTTTCAACACGTGTTGCAATATTTGCCATCATTGTTACCGCTTCTACTGGGTATAGACCCGCTGCAGTTTCACCAGAAAGCATGATTGCATCTGTACCATCAAAGATAGCATTCGCTACGTCACTCGCCTCCGCACGCGTTGGACGAGGGTTACGTTGCATAGAATCTAACATTTGTGTTGCAGTAATAACTGGCTTGCCTAATACGTTACATTTTTTGATTAGACGTTTTTGTACTAATGGTACTTCTTCAGGCGGAATTTCTACACCCATATCACCACGAGCTACCATTAAACCGTCAGAAACTTCTAAGATAGAATCGATGTTATCGATACCTTCTTGGTTTTCAATTTTTGGTACGATTTGAATGTACTGCGCATTATGACCTTCTAGTAATTCACGAATTTCTAATACGTCAGACGCTTTACGAACGAAAGAAGCTGCGATGAAGTCAACTTTTTGCTCAATACCGAAGATGATGTCTTTTACGTCTTTTTCAGTGATACCAGGAAGCTTAATGCTTACGTTTGGTACGTTTACACCTTTTTTATTTTTTACAGTGCCGCTGTTTAATACTTTTGTACGGATATCACCGTCTTCTTTTTCTAGTACCTCTAACTCGATAAGGCCGTCATCGATTAGAATGCGAGATCCTGGGTGTACATCATCATAAAGACCTGCATAAGATACAGAGAACTTTTCAGCTGTTCCTAATACTTGTTCTGTAGAAATAACAACTTCTGCACCTGTTACTAATTCAGCTTGTCCGTCTACGAAATCGTGCGTACGAATTTCTGGGCCTTTTGTATCAAGTAAGATCCCTACTGTTTTACCAGTTTTCTTTGATGCTTTACGAATATTCTCGATACGTGCTCCGTGCTCTTCATGGCTACCATGAGAGAAGTTTAAACGAGCAACGTTCATCCCCGCTTCAATTAATTGCTCTAATTTTTCAATATTTTCACTAGCAGGACCTATAGTACATACAATTTTTGTTTTACGCATATTGCACCTCCGAAAATTATGAAACCGTTCCCAAATATCCGACATTAATTCGATTAGATGGATAATTCTTTTGACAATTGATACATATCTTGATCAATTGTATGTTTTTGCGCTAACGCTTCGATAATATCATGATCAACAAGTTGATTATTTTGAATACCTACACAACGTCCACCTTGTCCTGCAAGTAACAGTTCAACTGCTCTTGCACCAAGACGACTTGCCAATACACGGTCTTGTGCACTTGGTGATCCACCACGTTGTACGTGACCTAACACAGTAACACGAGTATCAAATTGTGTTGCCTCTTCAATTTGTTTACCAATTTCAATCGCACTACCAACACCTTCAGCTACCACAATAATACTATGTTTTTTCCCACGCTCACTACCGCGTTTTAGACGAGCAATAACATCTTCCATATCATACTCTTCTTCTGGGATTAAGATTGTTTCCGCACCATCAGCTAAACCAGCCCATAATGCGATATCGCCAGCGTGACGACCCATTACTTCAATAACATATGTACGTTCATGAGATGTAGCTGTATCACGAATTTTATCAATCGCATCAATTACAGTATTTAACGCTGTATCAAAACCGATTGTGAAATCTGTGCCAGGAATGTCAT
The DNA here is from genome assembly GCF_030348195.1 of Bacillus sp. DX4.1. Taxonomy (NCBI): domain Bacteria; kingdom Bacillati; phylum Bacillota; class Bacilli; order Caryophanales; family Bacillaceae; genus Bacillus; species Bacillus sp. DX4.1. Next base: position 4,113,405 of record NZ_JAUCFT010000008.1, read on the forward strand.
TATCAATTGTACCTGGTACACCGACACAAGGGAAGCCATGCTCTGTTAATTTTTTAGCACCTTGGTAAGAACCATCGCCACCAATAACAACAAGTCCTTCAATACCAAGTTTCTTTAATTGCTCAATACCTTGTAGTTGTACTTCTGGTTGTTTAAACTCTGGACATCTTGCTGTATATAATTTTGTTCCACCACGGTGGATAATATCGCCAACAGAACCAAGTTCTAATTTTTCAATATGACCAGAAATTAATCCTGCGTATCCATGATAGATACCATATACTTCCAGGTCATGGAACATTGCTTTACGAACAACCGCACGAATGGCAGCATTCATACCAGGTGAATCTCCACCACTTGTTAATACACCAATACGTTTCATTTGTACTCACCTCATAAAGATTATTTACCTTATAATAAAATAACACGAAAAAATATAAAAACACAATGGAGAAGATGTGTCTTTTCACAAGAAAAACGTGCATTCGCGAAGTGGAACGCACGCTTTTCTTATTTTACCCAAATGGAAGCGTTTGAAAACGAAACTTGCCCAATTTTCATATATTTTTCATAACGATTTTCGATCAGTTCATCTTTTGAAACACCTTTTAATTGTTGGAATGTTTTTTTCAGCATAAGGTCAATATTTTCTGCCTGCCTCAAAATATTGCGATGCGCACCGCCTCGCGCTTCCGGAATAATTTCATCAATTACACCCAATTCTTTCAAATTAGCTGCTGTAATTTTCATCGCTTCAGCAGCTTCTTTCGCTTTTCCTGCATCTTTCCAAAGGATTGCCGCTGCTCCTTCTGGGGTAATTACAGAATAAGTGGAATTTTCTAGCATATGAATGTAATCTCCTACTCCAAGACCTAACGCACCGCCACTTCCACCTTCACCAATTACAATACAAATAACAGGCACTGTCAGTCCTGCCATTTCAAATAAATTACGCGCAATCGCTTCACTTTGTCCACGTTCTTCAGCAGCTTTACCAGGATAAGCACCTTTCGTATCAATAAAGCAAATGATTGGACGATTAAATTTCTCAGCCTGTTTCATTAAACGCAGTGCTTTTCGATATCCTTCTGGATGAGGCATCCCAAAATTACGACGAATATTTTCTTTCGTATCTTTCCCGCGCTGGTGCCCAATGACTGTTACAGGCATTCCATGATATTTCGCAATGCCGCCGACGATCGCCGCATCATCGCCAAATAGACGATCTCCATGACATTCAAAAAAATCAGTAAATAAGTGCTCAATATAATCGAGCGTCGTCGGTCGTTCAGCATGACGAGCAATTTGAACGCGGTCCCATACTTTCATATTGCCGTATATTTCTTCCTCTAAATTTTCTAGCTTGTCTTCCAAAATACGAATCTCCTCACTGAAGTCCATCTGGGTGTTTTTCGTATATTCTTTCAGCTCATAGATTTTATTTCTTAGCTCAACAACTGGTTTTTCAAATTCTAGTTCTGCCATACAGCCGCTTCCCCTCCCTGATGAACTTCTAAAACCTTACGGAGCGTATCTTTCATATCATCACGATGCACAACCGCATCCAATTGACCGTGCGCTAGTAAAAACTCTGCCGTTTGGAAATCCTCCGGCAATTTCTCACGCACCGTTTGTTCAATCACACGTCTACCAGCAAAACCGATAAGTGCACCTGGTTCTGCTAAATTATAATCACCAAGTGAAGCGAAACTTGCTGAAACACCACCCGTTGTCGGATGCGTCATAACAGAAATAAATAATCCTCCGGCATTGCTATGCTTTTTCAAAGCTACGCTCGTTTTTGCCATTTGCATTAGGCTTAAAATGCCTTCTTGCATGCGTGCACCGCCCGATGCAGTAAAGATAATGAACGGCACTTGTAGCTCGTATGCTTTTTCAACTGCACGTGCAATTTTTTCACCTACGACAGAGCCCATGCTGCCCATTCGAAATCTAGAATCCATCACTGCAATAACAACAAGCATCTCATCAATTGTTCCTTCGCCTGTCACAACTGCCTCGTTTAATTCTGTTTTCTTACGATCACTCTCTAATTTCTCCTCATAGTTTGGAAATTGGAGTGGATTTAACGAAACCATCTCTTTGTCATACTCACGAAATGAACCTTCGTCCAATACACTGTCAAGACGTTCCCATGCATTCATCGGATGATGATAGCCACAGTTCACGCATACTTTTAAGTTTTTAAGAAGCTCTTTTGTATACATGATTTTCTTACATTTCGGGCATTTTGTCATAACGCCATCCGGTACATCTCTTCGTACTTGTTCTGAAGGAATTGCAGCATATTTTTTCTTTTTTACGAATAAATCTCTTAGCACAATTTGACCCCCTTTGTTGAGAGCTAAGGTTAGGGTAGGAAGAAAACGGGGCTAACACCGAAGTTTGATGTTAGCCTTGTCTTCTCAATCTGTCTACTAGAGGATATTCAAAAAGTCCGGTAAAGATAGCTGTCGCATTTCTTTATTCTCCTTTTTGAACACGCACTAATAACCTTTCTCTTTACGTTTAACTTTAACCGCTATGCGCTAAATTGTTTGTCATAACGTGTCATGGTCATTTCGACAAATTTTATACACTACGAGTGAAACTGTATGTTTTCTACTAATTCATCATAGATTTTCAACGCTTCTTCTTCATTTTTCGCTTCTAATACTTCATACAGCTTTCTATAGATTTCTATAGATTCTAGCGAAATATGACAAGAAAGAGTTGCAACATAATCATTTACAATCATCCAAATACGATACAATAAATAATTGTCCACTTGTTCAATAAGTGTTTTAAAAAACGTTTGATGAAACACATCAATAGAGCTTTCGTTGTCCTTAAGCACTTGGTGTAACATCCTAAGCACCACAGAAAACGTTTCCTTCGGTAAATCACATACGATGCGAAGAACATCTTTTTCAAGCAATCGTTTCGTCTGTAACAAATCACGAATTGTTTTCTCATCCTGTAGTAAAAACGGTGCAATTAATTGTACAAGGCCATTATCATAAAAGTTTCGAATAAACGTCCCTTCTCCTCGCCTTGTTTCAATTAACCCTACGAGCTCTAATGCTCGCAATGCTTCTCGTACAGAAGAACGTCCCACATTTAAACGTGAGCTTAACTCTCGTTCAGACGGCAAGCGATCTCCTGCCACTAATCCATCCTCTTCCATAATCGAACGGATTTTTTTTACAATTTCAAGATAGACTTTTGTATTTGATGATGTCAATTGAATTTCCTCGCTTATTCTTTACCAATCATCGCTAATTTTTTTGTTTTCTCAGCTACTTCATTTGGATCTACTTGACGACGTGCTACACCAGTCTCCATCGCAGCTTTCGCAACGTAAGCCGCCACTTGCGGCGCTACACGCGCATCAAACGGAGCTGGAATGATATAGTCTGCGTTTAGTTCATCAGCTGTTATAAGCTCTGATATAGCTTGTACAGCCGCTACTTTCATTTCTTCATTAATTTGTGTTGCATGTACATCAAGTGCACCGCGGAAAATACCAGGGAACGCTAGTACATTGTTTACTTGGTTTGGAAAATCAGAGCGTCCAGTTCCAACAACAGCTGCTCCTGCGGCTTTTGCAATTTCCGGCATAATTTCTGGAACCGGATTTGCCATTGCAAAAATAATTGCATCTTCGTTCATTGTACGAACCATTTCCTCAGTCAACGCACCCGCTGCAGATACACCGATAAATACGTCTGCCCCTTGAATAACTTCCGCTAAAGAACCTTCTTCACGATTTTTGTTTGTATATTTCGCAACCTCGTCTTTTACAGGGTTCATGCCGACAGGACGACCTTCGTAAATCGCGCCTTTTCTGTCACACATAATAATGTCGCGTACACCATAACGATATAAAAGTTTAATAATCGCAATCCCCGCTGCTCCTGCACCGCTTGCTACAACTTTAATATTAGACATTTTCTTTCCAACTAACTTAAGTGCGTTTACAAGACCCGCTACTGTTACGATAGCTGTTCCATGTTGATCATCATGGAATACAGGAATGTTTGTTTCTTTTTTCAAGCGCTCTTCAATGATAAAGCAGTTTGGTGCTGCAATATCCTCTAAGTTTACGCCACCAAAAGTTGGCTCCATTAATTTTACAGTTTCAACAATTTTATCTACATCGTTTGTATTTAGGGCAATTGGGAATGCATCTACGCCAGCAAAGCTCTTGAATAATACTGCCTTACCTTCCATTACTGGAAGAGATGCTTCTGGTCCGATGTTTCCAAGACCAAGCACAGCTGTTCCGTCAGTTACAACTGCTACCATGTTACCCTTCATCGTATATTCATATACCTTACTTTTATCGTCATAGATATCTTTACAAGGTTCTGCAACCCCTGGAGAATACGCAAGACTTAAATCTTTTGCATTTTCTACTTTTACTTTTGATACAGTTTCTAATTTTCCTTGATGCACTTTATGCATGTGAAGTGCTTCTTCACGAAGTGTTGACAAACTATCCACTCTCCTCAATTTGTTCTTGCTGCATATCATTCTCTCCAAGTGGTCTGACCACGAACGCTACTACTATAATAATCGAAAAACAGGGAAATTGTCCATTATATTTTCACAACAACATTTTCCTCACCGACGATTTCGCGAAGCGCTTGTAAACATTCTTCACTTGGATGGATTGACAAACTACGAGACAATTGTACCATTTTATGTTCTTTTTCATAATAAATTAGTACTTTCGCAAAACCTGAATAATGAAATAATATTTTCGTGACATTGTTAAATACTCTTTTTTCATACTGAGATGGTATTTTCACATAAATAGATGCTTCTTCCATTTCATCGTAAACATCCATCTGTTCTAACTGATAAATACCATTCACAATCCATTGCAACTTATGGTTTCGCTGTTCAATAGTCCCTTCTAGTAGAACAACCGCTCCTTCTTGTAGCCTCTCAGCAAAATGAACATACGTCTCTGGAAATACAACCGCTTCCATTTCATCATTTTGATCACAAAACGTTAAAAATGCCATTTTTTGCATTTTTTTCGTCCGAATGACTTTTATACTTGTCAAATATACAATTGTTCGCTGCACTTTCCGCTGCTGCTTCATCGCTTGGGCAAGCGTCGGAATCTCCAGTTGCTTAATTAATTTTGCATACTGCGCAGTGGGATAACTTGATAAATAAAAGCCAAGTGCCTCTTTCTCTTTATCTAATTGCTCAATGAAAGATAGATCTATCTCTTGCGCATACTCTGACTTCGGTACAAGGTCTTCACCGATTTCACGAGCTAAACTCGCATATTCTAACGCGCCCTTAATACTGCCAAAAAGGGATGCACGTGACACTTGAAAATCATCGAAGCAGCCAGCCCAAATCAGCGTCTCCAAATTGCGCTCAGTCACAAACTTTGCCGGCATACGTACGCAGAACTCAAATAAATCTTGAAACGGCTTTTTCTGTCTCTCCTCAATCACCGCGTTCACTGTCGCCATCCCTATATTACGAATTGCAAGCAAACTATATAGAATTGCATTTCCTTCCACCTGAAAATGATCACTACTTCTATGAAGGGACGGAGATAAAACACGAAAACCTTTTCGCTTTGTTTCACGGATATACTGAACAATCTTATCTTCATTTCCAATTGCACTTGATAATAGTGCTGTCATAAATTGCAATGGATAGTTTGCTTTCAAATAAGCAAGCTGATAGCCAATCATACTGTACGCCACAGCGTGACTTCGGTTAAAACCATAATTCGCAAAGCGAACAATTAAGTCATACATTTGCTGTGCCGATGTTTCATCGTGTCCATTTCGTAAACAGCCTTGTACAAAATGCGTCCGTTCCTGATCCAAAATGTCCCGATTTTTCTTACTAACAGCACGTCGTAATAAATCTGCTTCTCCAAGTGAAAATCCCGCTAAGCGCGAGGCGATTTGCATAATTTGTTCTTGATATACAATAACGCCATACGTACTTTCTAAAATTGGTTTCAAATCCGGATGTAAATAATGAATTTGTCGCTTCCCGTGCTTTGATTCAATAAAAACTGGGATTTGCTCCATCGGTCCTGGACGATATAAAGCGTTGACAGCCACAATATCTTCAAACTCATTTGGCCTTAGTGTACGTAATACACCCCGCATTCCCGCTGACTCAAGCTGAAAAACGCCTGTCGTATCTCCTCTTCCAAGCAACTGAAATGTTTTTTCATCCTGAAGAGGTAAACGTCGTATATCCACTTGTTTCCCCGTTGTTTCAACAATGAAATTACAAATATTCTCAAGTAGCGTTAAATTGCGGAGACCGAGAAAATCCATTTTTAACAATCCGAGTTCTTCTAATGCTTCTGCTGGATACTGCGTTACATATACATCGTTATGTCCTTCCTGAATCGCGACACTTCCCGTCAGAGGTTCCTGACTCATAATAACCCCAGCTGCATGAATAGAAGTGTGGCGCGGCAAGCCTTCTACACGTTTTGCAATTTCAAAAACGCGTTCATATAACAAATTACTTTGCACATACTCACGAAGTCCCTGTGACTCTTCATATGCCTCTTCTAGTGTAATACCAATGCGAGACGGAATGAGTTTTGAAAATAAATCTGTATCTTTCGGCTGAAGCCCCATTACACGCGCAATATCTCGAATCGCTGCTTTAGCAGCAAGTGTTCCAAACGTAACAATTTGAGCAACGCGAAGCTGACCATATTTATCCTTTACATAACGAATCATTTCCTCACGTCTGATATCCGGAAAATCAATATCAATATCTGGAAGCGTAACGCGCTCAGGATTTAAAAATCGTTCAAATAATAAATCATACTGAATCGGATCAATATCTGTAATCTCTAATACGTAAGAAACGAGTGAACCCGCCGCTGAACCACGACCTGGCCCCGTTAAAATGCCATTCTCATGAGCATACTTCATAAAATCCCAAACAATGAGGAAATAATCGCTAAATCCCATGCGAGAAATAACCCCGAGTTCATGATCCAAACGATTCTTATGTACCGCTTCTACCACTTGATATCGTTTCTGTAAGCCCTCTTCACAAATACGGCGTAAATATGCACCAGATGTCCCGTTAGCAGGGACCGGAAATTTCGGCAATTGATTGACATGAAACGGAATCTCCACATGACAACGATCCGCAATAACAGCTGTATTATGAAGCGCTTCTTCCATGGAAGAAAATAGGGCTTCCATTTCAGCAGATGACTTAAAATAATACTGATCCGTCTGCAATCTTGGCCTGTCTGGATCGGTCATTTTCGTTCCGCTATGTACCGATAATAAACACTCCTGTACAAGCGCATCGCTCTGTTTTACATAACGAACATCATTTGTAGCAACGACTGGAAGTTTCATAGAGCTTACAAATTGCAGTAATTTCTCTTGCAGCAATAACTCATCTTGAATCGCATGATGCTGCAAACTCATATAAAAGCTCCCAAACATATTTTTATACGTACTAGCTACTTCTTCAGCAGCCTCGTCTTTTCCTTGTAATAACAGCTGTTCAATTTCCCCATCTTTTCCCGGAGAAATGGCAAGTACTCCTTCCGCATAATGAGCAAGCCACTTTTTCAGAATTCCATCTTTTGACTTTGTCATAATCGTACTAGAAATTTTCAATAAGTTCTCGTAACCAGCTTCATTTTCCGCAAGTAAAACGAGCGGATATGACTGGTCTTCCTCTTCATTAAAAACAGATGCCGTTAATCCAATAATGGGCTGAATACCAGCTTTCTTACATGCTTTATAAAATGGAATCACACCGTACATCACATTTTCATCTGTAATTGCTAACGATGAAAAACCAAGCTCTTTTGCTCGACTTACAAGCTCATCAATTTTACAAGCACTTTTTAACAAACTATAAACGGTTTGACATTGTAAATGCACAAACTTCACTTTTGTACCCTCTCTTTACCTGTATGACTACTTTCATTATAGGTGATGACGAAAGCGGAAATCAAAACATACTTCTTATACTTTGTCCATATACATGAAGAAGAAAGGGGAATAATGATGGAGATAAGACAAACTTTTTTCGCTCTTCTCATCACAAGCTACTTTATTGCCTTTGGGGTAATGATTGGTGGTTCTTTAATCGGAGGCATTGGAGCATTCCTTGTTGGAAAACCTCCTCTTACGATGATTAATCAATTCTCACAAAATTTACGAATTTGGGCACTCGTTGCGGCAATCGGCGGAACTTTTGATACATTTTATAGTTTTGAAAGAAGTTTTTTCGAAGGAGATATGAAAGATATTGTTAAACAAGTTTTACTTATTTTATTTGCAACAGGCGGGATGCAAACAGGACTTATTATTATTAAATGGATTACACAGGAGCATGTATGAAAGTTCCAAGTGCTTCTATCGCCAAACGGTGGTATTTGTTCTTGGGCGGCGCTGCTGTTGGAGGGATTTTAAGCTGGATTATTTTCTTGTACATATATGGCGTTTTTCAGGAAGATCAAGCACGTACAATTGGGAAACAAGAAAAAATAATTAATGAACAAGAACAGAGGCTACATGTCCTCCTAGAAGATCGTAATAAATTAAACGAAGAAAATAAGAGCCTTTTAACCATTCAAGAAATTAAAATTGAAATTTCAAATCACGATAAATATGATTTAGACAGTGTTACACTCGAAAATATCATCACTTCTATTCAAGACGACCTCCAGCATCTCGTGACAAAAAATGTGCAGAGCGTAGCAAAAAATAAAGAACTACTAAAGAAAACAATTGAAAATAAAGTATATAAACATTATGACCGAAGCTACCGTTTCAAAATTGAAACGATAGCTTTTGATACTGTACTCGAAATTGGCATCAATATAAAACAAGAAAGGTAGAGCGATGCTCTACCTTTCTTGTCATTTACATATTTCACGTAAGTCAGCAAAAATACGATCCGCTTCTTCCCAAGAAAATGCTTTTGCACCAGAAGCCATCGGATGACCTCCGCCGTTATATTGCATTGCTAACTTATTGATTACTGGCCCTTTTGAACGAAGACGTACACGGATCACATCTTCTTCCTCTAAAAATAGAACCCAAGCTTGTAACCCTTCAATATTTCCAAGCGCTCCAACAACACCAGATGCCTCAGAAGGAAGTACATCAAACTGCTCTAGTACTTCTTTTGTAAGCTTTATATACGCAGCCCCTTCTTCTGTCATCGTAAAGTTTTGTAAAATATATCCATTTAAACGAGCAATTCGTTCTTTCGTCCTATACATTTCATTATATAATGCAGGAAACTCCACACCCATTTCAACAAGCTCAGATGCAAAACGAAGCGTCCTTGCAGATGTGTTTGGGAATAAAAAACGCCCTGTATCTCCAACGATACCTGCTAAAATAAGACGAGCTGATTCTTTCGTTAATGTTAAACCTTTATCTTTTCCGTAAGAATAAAACTCATAAATGAGCTCACTTGTAGAGCTTGATGTCGTATCAACCCACGTAATATCTCCATACGGATCTTCATTTGGATGATGATCGATTTTAATGAGCATCTTCCCTTTCGTATAACGCTGATCACAAACACGTTCTTGATTGGCTGTATCACAAACGATAACAAGAGCATCTTCATACACTTCATCATCGATTTCATCCATCACGCGTAAATAGGATAAAGATGGTTCACTGTATCCAACCATATAAATCTTCTTCTCTGGAAACGATTGCTGTAGCATCGTTCCAAGACCACATTGAGATCCTAACGCATCCGGGTCTGGACGTACGTGACGGTGAATAATAATAGTATCAAACTGTTTAATCGCTGCTAAAATTGGTTCATGCATATGTAATAGTCTCCTTTTAATCGATTTCCACACAATTTATTATTAAAGTCTCACTTTATCCTTCATTATAACGTAAAACGATTTATACAAGGAGACAATTGCTTTATAATAATAGTGTGAAACTTCCGATAATAACTTTTTTCTCTTATCTCCATTCACTTCCTTGCCAACACATAAAACACATTTGGAGATACATTCTATACAAAACGATGGAGGATTATATCATGCCAGTATTAGTCTTTTGTATTATCGTCTCATTTATGTTGTATCTCTTCTATAAAACAAAATATTTTCGTACAAACCGTCCAATGGAAAAAGGATGGCTTTCGGGAAAATCAGCAATGGCACTCGGCCTATTCGTTACATTGTTTGGCGTAAATCAATTTTTCTTAGACCTCTCGACCGCACGTATCATCGTCGGCGTTTTATTTATCTTATTTGGCGGTGCGAGTAGTTTTAATGGATTCCGTCAGTATAAACATTTCTTGCCGCTTGCGGTGAAAGAAGCCGAATCTTACAAAGCAATGTGAGCCATATAAAAAGCATCAGAAATTTATTCTGATGCTTTTTTACGTTCCTTCATTTTCAAAATCATATATGCAACAAATGCAGGAGGGATATTACAAGGGTTTCCCTGCACATGAAAATGTAATTGCTCTTCTTCAAAAGACATATTTTTATAAAGCTCTTTTTGTGAACGTCTCGTTCTTTGCCTTTGTTCATTTAACCCTTCAATATAAAAATATTGAATAGGTATCATAATAAGAAAATAAAACAATGCAATACTACCAAAAAAGAGCCAAGCTGATGACATATTGAACACCATCCTTTTTCTTTTTACACATCAATTATCTGACAATTAAATTATACTATAAATTACCAAACAGAGGGAAGCTTTATAATTTTGATTAATCAAATCAATCCTTTTCTTATGCAACTATTCATTGTCACTCTTGTCGTCATTTGCTTAAGTATATTGATTTCCATATTTACGAAGAAAACTTTCGTAGCCCCTATTATAACCCTCATTTTAAATGGTTTATATGAAATTTGGCATATGAGACATTACGATCCCGACTCCAATATTACCTTCACTTCATGGAATATAATCTTTCCCACAATCTCATTATCATTAGTTGTATTCATGCATTTCTACAAAAAAAGAGCTGAATCAAACTCCCGCTAAAATGGAATTCTACATTCAGCTCTTTCTTATGCTTAACGATCAATTAATTGCACCATTAACAATGCTCTCCCAACAACGTTTCCTTCGTGTTGTACTTCAACATCGACTTTACCAAATTTACGTCCAATTTCTAATACTTTCGGATGCACGGATACAATATTATCAATTTGAACTGGCTTTACAAAATAAATTGTTAAGTTTTCAACAATTAAATCGCTTTTTTTCTGTGCACGAATCACGCGGTTCGTCGCTTCCGTTACAATCGTTGTAAACACACCGTATGATAATGTTCCAATTGAATTCGTCATTTGCGGTGTCACAGAAAATTGATAACTCTGTTCTTGTTTTGCTTCTTTCGGATTTACAAATTGATTCGTCACAATATCATCAATCGTTTCTCCTACTTGTGGTTGACGTTGAATCATTTGCAATGCTTGTAATACGTCTTGACGACTAATAATCCCCTGAAGTTTATTTCCATCTTCGACAACAGGAAGAAGTTCAATCCCTTCCCACACCATCATACGTGCCGCAGCTGCAACTGACATTTTTCCATTTACCGTAATTGGCTGCTTTGTCATTACCTTTTCAATCGGCATTTCTTTTGCTACACCAATCATATCTTTTGAGGTTACAATACCTAGCACCTTATTCGTTTCATCAACAATTGGATAACGCCCATGCATCGTCTCTTCATTATACGCATGCCATTGCGCTACTGTATCGCTAGGCTTTAAACATAAAGTCTCTTCAATCGGTGTTAAAATATCTTCAACGAGTACAATTTCTTTTTTTATAAGTTGATCATAAATTGCACGGTTAATAAGCGTCGCCACCGTGAACGTATCATAGCTACTCGAAATAATCGGCAACTTTAACTCATCTGCTAACCTTTTCACATGTTCCTCTGTATCAAATCCACCTGTAATTAATACAGCAGCTCCTTCTTCTAACGCCAATTGATGTGCTTGCGTACGATTCCCAATGATAAGCAAGTTCCCTGCTTCTGTATAACGCATCATCGCTTCTAACTTCATCGCCCCGATGACAAATTTATTTAGTGTCTTATGTAATCCTTCTCTTCCGCCAAGTACTTGACCGTCAACAATATTGACAACTTCTGCAAAAGTCAGTTTTTCAATATTCTCTTTTTTCTTCTGCTCAATACGTATTGTACCAACCCGTTCAATTGTACTAACATACCCTTTATTCTCCGCATCTTTAATCGCACGGTAAGCTGTCCCTTCACTTACACTCAATTCTTTTGCGATTTGACGCACAGAAATTTTATGCCCTACCGGCAGACTATTGATATATTCTAAAATTTGATTATGTTTGGTAGCCAAATGGTTTCACCATACTTTCTTTTCCCTAAATTCTTCGTGTGTTGTATTTCAGTATACTATATTTTCCAAACTGTTACACTGTATCTTTATATACCTGTACTATTTTTTTTATAACAAAATGACTCTTACAACAGGGTAATGCTATTGTCATCTCATTCGATAGTTTGCCCCTAACTTCAGAGGTACAATAAAGACAAGAAATCAAACAAAGGAGCGATGCGATATGAAAAAGTTTTTAGAAGTTGTAGGTGCAGTATTCTTAGCATTCGTAGACGGAAAAAGAGTTGCAATGGAGTTAAATGAAACACCGGAACAAGAACTACCAAAAACGAAAGAAACACCAAAACAAACACAGACTTTCAAACCTGTACTACACACATAAAAAACCCTTCACTTTGTATCCAAATGAAGGGTTTCTTTTTTATAATGTAATAGCCTCCCCGGCTTCTAACACTTTTCCGGTACTACCTATTAATTTCCCTACAAAAAGATGTGGATCTTGTTCAATAACAGGGAACGTATTATAGTGCATTGGGACAACGACTTTCGCCCCAATCCATTCTGCTGCAAGCACAGCATCTTCTGGTCCCATTGTAAAATTATCACCAATTGGTAAAAATGCCACATCGATTTGATTGAGAGAGCCAATCAGTTTCATATCAGAAAATAACGCCGTATCCCCTGCATGGTACACTGTTTTGTCTTCTGCCGTGAATAAGATTCCTGCTGGCATCCCTGTATATGTAATCGTTTTGTTATCTTCATCAATATAACTAGAACCATGGAATGCTTGTGTAAATTTCACCTTTCCAAAATCAAATACATGTGAACCACCAATGTGCATTGGATGCGTATTTACACCTTGCCATCCTAAAAATGTCGCAAGTTCAAACGGTGCAACAACAACTGCATTATTTTTCTTTGCAAGTGCTACTGTATCGCCGACATGATCGCCATGACCGTGCGATAAAATAATTACATCCACTTTTACCTCTTCAGCTTTTAAATCGGTTTTCGGATTACCTGTCAGAAACGGATCAATTAAAATAACTTTTCCATTCGTTTCAATTTTCACAACTGAATGGCCGTGATAAGATATTTTCATTCTTTACATTCCTCCCTCATTTACATTCACACCTTTTATTCTACATGATTTCATAATTTCCTGTCTTTTCAAATAGCGATTCACTTGTCATAACGCTTTCATCCGATGTAAAGTTATACATGTAACGGAAATCTCGGAGGTGCAAATATATGAATACTAGATTAGAAAAATTAATGCAATGGCTACAAGAAAAAAATGTGGAAGCTGCATTCTTAACTTCTACACCGAACGTCTTCTACATGACGAACTTCCATTGTGAACCACACGAAAGACTACTCGGTCTATTTGTATTCCAAGAAAAAGAACCAATTTTAATCTGCCCTAAAATGGAAGAAGGCCAAGCTCGAAACGCTGGCTGGGCACACGAAATCATTGGATTTACTGATACAGACAAGCCATGGGACATGATTGCGAAAGCAATCGCAGATCGCGGCATTGATGCAAATGCAATTGCAATTGAAAAAGAACATTTAAATGTAGAACGCTATGAAGAATTAACAAAACTATTCCCAAAAGCAGCTTTCAAATCTGCTGAAGAAAAAGTACGCGAACTTCGTTTAATTAAAGATGAAAAAGAACTTTCTATTTTACGTCAGGCCGCTTACATGGCAGACTTTGCTGTTGAAATTGGTGTAAATGCCATCGAGGAAAACCGCAGTGAATTAGAAGTTTTAGCAATTATCGAGCATGAGTTAAAGAAAAAAGGCATACATAAAATGTCCTTTGACACAATGGTATTAACAGGCGCAAATTCTGCACTACCACACGGTATACCAGGTGGAAACAAAATGCAGCGCGGCGACTTTGTACTGTTTGACTTAGGGGTAATTATTGATGGTTACTGTTCTGACATTACACGTACAGTTGCGTTTGGCGATATTTCAGAAGAACAAACTCGCATTTATAACACTGTACTCGCAGGACAATTACAAGCAATTGAAACATGTAAACCAGGCGTTACATTTGGTGAAATCGACCGTGCTGCTCGCTCTGTTATCGCAGATGCAGGTTACGGCGAATTCTTCCCACACCGCCTTGGTCATGGACTCGGCATTAGCGTACACGAATATCCAGATGTAAAAGAAGGCAACCAATCTCCATTAAAAGAAGGAATGGTCTTCACAATCGAACCAGGCATTTACGTACCAAATGTCGGTGGTGTTCGTATTGAAGATGATATTTACGTAACAAAAGACGGCGTGGAAATTTTAACAAAATTCCCGAAAGAATTACAATTTGTGAAATAAGAAAGAAGGTAGCTTTATCGCTACCTTTCTGTTTTTAAATAACTGAATTTTCTTATACCTTATCAAAAGGAGGCAGACTATGAAACAACTCCAGCAACAATTAGAAGAATTACGCGCGAATCATTACGCTATAGATTCCGCTATAGACATTGATAATTTAAGTTCGAACATGCTACAACATATCGGTGCATCCGATGGTTATTTACGAGACAAATTAATCTATACGACCTTTTGGCATCTAATAGCAAACGACCATATTGCACACATGCAATTACAGCAATTATTATCCCAAAGTGTAAGCAAACAATATTTATTTTACAAAATTCACACAGACGATACGGACGCTGTATTTACTCGATCATTTACAACACTATTAATTGCTTTAATTCTAAATGCTGATACAAAGCATAACTTCTTAGCACAGTCTGACATATTAGAAGTGAAAGACAAATTAGTTTTATACATGAACCAAGAACATGATTTCCGTGGATATGTTAACGATCGAGGCTGGGCTCATAGCATCGCTCATGTCTCCGATACATTCGATGAACTAGTGAAAAATCCGAAACTTGAAGCCTCCTATTATCCTGAAATACTACAAACCTTGTTAGCAAAAGTAAATGTACATACAATCTATTACAAATATGAAGAAGATGAACGAATTGTCTATCCTATCGTCGCTATGTTACAAAATGGTTTAGATGAAAAAGAACTCATTACATCGCTTCATTCCTTAGTACATCAAATGCAAGTTCAAAAAACAGAATTATCTATTGTGCCTTATGAAACGTTATATGGAAATGTAAAATCGTTCTTACGAAGCTTGTTCTTTAGATTAAGAGCCTTATCCATATGTGAAGAAGCGGAGAAACAAATTGAAATATTATTAAAAGAGTTAAACAGATACTACTAAAAAAGAAGGCCACTCAAAAAGTGCCTTCTTCCATCTCACTAATACTCAATTGAAACTTTACAATCCAAACTGAGAAAAGGTGTACAAAAATCGCAATTGCCATACAAGCCCCATTCAAAAAGGTTAAAATCGGGTGCGAGTATGAATGTCCTAAACAATAAGATGCTCCAACAAAAAACATCGTTATGTATATGTAGACTGCCCCATGTATTTGCTTCATATTGGCCCCCTTTCTCCATATTATAACATGAATTATCTAACTATTCTCATTAATCAGTGATAGTCACTGTTTCTCAACCGTTACACCTCTTACAGCTGCCTTTATATATGGAGCCCCTTGCAACTGTTGTAATTCCTCTGTCTTTCCTGTTACGACTACGCCGTAGATTGGTAGGTCTTTTGGTGGAGTATTCTTTATTTCTTTATAGTATTTATCAAAATAATCATTTGGTATGCCCTCACTATTCTCCGCTAAATACTTCATTTGATACAGAAATTCTTTTGAGTTTCTTGTTAGATCATTTTTAATATTTTCTTGTACTTTTGCATAACTTCCTTCAAACCCAAATACATTTATAGCCATTTCGGCATTTAATACTGCACCACTCTTAGGATCTTTTAATCCTACATAAGTATCAGCCTTTTTGTCATTATATGTATCAGCCCAAAACCAAACAGGTTGTATATCTTTTGGCAACATCTCCACAACTTGCTCAGCTGTATATGCTTTATCAAAAGATAACCCTACTTCCGCAACTTTATTTTGTAACTCTCCAATGTTATTTAAATCATTCACATAATTTTTATATGTAACAAACGGTAAATAAAATCTCATTTCCCTTTGCATTGTTTGGACATTATAATCTGGTAACGTAACAGCCTCTCCCTCTTTATTGACTTCTTCCTCATCTAATCTAACAAGATCGCCATTATAGTGCTTCATCCTATAATTCCATAAACCTGATTCATACATCTCATCTACCCATTTTACTGGCTGTCCCTCTATATTTTTATAAGAACTATACATAACTGTTCGCCCTGACATACCATTACTTAAAGAAAGTGTACCACTAAAACGTATATTAGGCCCTTGAACCATATGTAATGCATTCACTTCTCTTTCCATTCTTTCAAAAGTTTGTTGAGAAAAATATGTTGTTCCTAAAAATAGGCCTACTATAACTACAACAGAGGAACAAATAGAGATAATCCAGTTTCGCAAAAGCTGTTTCCGCTTCGCTCTCTTCATCAAAGCCTTCATCTGCTTCTTATCCATATCAAGCTCAAAGTCCTTCCGACTCATCATTTTTCCTCCTATACAATTTCTTAAATTGATTTCGTGCTCGGTACAAACTTGTTTTCACTGTTTCTTCTTTCATACTTAACAAAACGGCGATTTCTTTATAAGAGAGCTCATACTCATATTTCAGCAATAACATATGCCGATAATCTTCTGTCATCGTCTCTAATATTTCTTGTACTTCTCCTTGAAACTCGCTTGTCAAAAGGACTTCTTCTAATGATTTTTGACCGATCAAGACCACCGATTCAATTGCAACTGGATTTAATCGTTTTTCTTTTCGATATAAATCGCGGTGTAGATTAATCGCAACGCGGAATAACCACGGTGTTAATCGCTCTAACGGTATTTCCTCCATGAGCAGAAGAGCTTTATACAACGTATCTTGTACAATATCTTCTGCTTCTTTTTTTCCGACGCCAATCTTAATTAAGTATCTATACACAGCTTTTGACTTTTCTATTAATAATGATTCAAACGTATCATGGCTCATTCTGCTCTCCCTTCTATATACTCAACGTTTGAGAGCTTGAAATGTATACAACTTTTCCAAAAAAATTTCCGCAAACAAAAAAGCCCATCCATTTTGATGCGCTCTGTTCATTACATGTAAAGAATACTATTCTATTATTTCATCGCTTCTTTAACAACATCTTGAATCATTACAACCTCTGTTTTCATATCAACAGCAGGTGTTTCCCCATCAATACATTCATACCAAAACTCTAAATGCTTCTTATCAATTTCATGCTGAGAATTTTCGACATCCATCCCGCCTTCTCCTTGAACAGAGTACCAATATAGATACTCTTCTCCATCTTTTATTTCCCGGAAAATTGTCTCTACATACATTTTCTCGTCGTTTAGTGTCAAAAGTACTTCTTTCATATGATCATTTAGAAGCTTCATCCATTCATCAACACGGTGACTTTTTCCTGGCTTCACTTTGAATCTTGTTAATTCCACATTCATATTTTATCCCTCTACCTTCTTACGTACATATAAAACGTATTCCACTGGATGATCAAACCCTAGTTTACTAGCCAATTTTTGCGAAGGAATGTTATCCATATTACAATCCCAGCATGGCGTAATATTATTTTGTATGCAATGTTCTATGAAATAAGTTGCAACTAACCGCGCTAGCCCTTTTCCTTGATGGTCTGGATGTGTTGCGATATCAATTTCAGCAAAATGATTACTTTTAAAAATAGAGGCACATTCAGCCACTACCTTTTGATCTTGCACAATACAAAATCCAAAACCATGATTCAAAAATTCCTCTTTTCCCCCCCAATATTCTTTATAATACTGATCCGTAAATTCAGTACTTATTTCTATTACGTTCTTATCCATACTCATTACCTTGTATGTAGAATCATCTAATTCTCTTTTTCTATCTTCAAAGATATCCCTCTGAAACAGGAATGTTTTTCGAGGGATTTTCCTAAAAGAATCATTGAAATGATTTTCAATAATAGTCTCCCAATCTATGCTAGAAACAAATAATGTGAATCGTTTCTCTTTTGTTAACACGGCCTTTTGGATATACAAAAACAAAGCGTGCTGAAAATCCTGATCATGAGTATCTCCAAACAAATAATAAATCCCATTAGCAGTCGCAATCATTCCTGCTGTTACTCTCTCATTTACAAAAATCTCACCATCTATCATTTGATCGCATACCGCATAGGCAAAAGTGGTTGTCTGTTTGTTCTCTTCTAAAACCGGAAGAATCGTATAATATTCTGCTAAAGCTAACCTTCTCATACATTCTCCACAATAACCGTATCTGCCTCTAAGTCTTCAAAACAAAGATTCACAGTGCGCTTAATTGCCCTTGTTCGGTGAATGGTACCTGCCGGAATTAAAATTGAATCATTCGGTTTTAATACAGCTGGATCTCGGTCTCGAAAATCGATAAGTAATTCTCCCTCTAATACGATAAATAATTCATCCGAATTAGAATGAAAGTGCCAATCATATTCCCCTGTAAAAACCGCAATCCGTAAACAATGGCTATTCACATTTGATACAACAAAATTTTTATGTTGTTCTGTAATATCTTTTGTGAGTTCTAATAGGTTTACTTTTTCCATCTTTATCCCCACCCCTTAATTCATTTACTACTTCCGTGCACTCTTTCAGCGACGTTCTATTCCATTCTAATGCTCTCGTTTTTTACAAATCTATTTTTATTGGTGACAGCTTCCATCATTCTGAATAATGGAATATTTCAAAATAAATCACTTTCAGTTTTAATCTCCACCACCTCCACAATCTCCTCCATCACTTGAACTACTACAGTCGTTACTGCTGTAGTCCATAAATCCGCTTGAAGAATAAGAAGAACCTTTTTTTCTCTTTGAACTCCCTTCATCCCTTCCTGACGACAGTAATTCTACAAACACTAGAACATATAAGGCAATTGCTATTAATATAAAAACAACGATCATCATTATATGTAAAGAAACAGATGGAACCTCCAAATTCCCTAAATAAACAAAGATACAGATCCCAGTAACAAAATAAATAATGCTCGCTGCATCTATAAGACCATTTACAAGTTTAGATCTGGGCTTCTTTTTTACTACAATGTTGCCATTTTTATCGGAACCCGTATAACCTTGTTTCTTTCGCTTTTTCCGGTTACTCTTTCTCCCCATCAAATCCCCCCTTCTAATACACATATTTTCTATATAATTCCAAACTATCATAAAAAGAATCGCATTAACAAGAGAAAATATGCACACCAAATGATAAGATTCCAGTAATATATCCCCGCTACCTATAATTTCTTTCATTTAAACTGCACAATATGTTTTCTAATATTTAAATAACAAAAAAGACCCTCCTTATACAAGGAAGGTCTCATAATCATTTCTATTATGATAAAGCAGGAGCTTTTTCAAGAAGCTCTTTCGCATCAGCGTATTGTAATCCGTGTGCTTCTGCAACTGCTTCGAATGTTACATAGCCGTCTAATGTATTAATACCTTTTAATAATGCAGAGTTGCTTAAGCAAGCTTGTTTGTAGCCTTTGTTTGCAATTTGTACTGCATACGGCACTGTTACGTTCGTTAATGCAAGAGTTGATGTACGTGGAACTGCACCAGGCATGTTTGCAACTGCATAATGAACAACGCCATGTTTTTCATAAGTTGGGTTATCATGAGTTGTAATGCGATCAGTTGTTTCAAAGATACCACCTTGGTCAATCGCAATATCTACTACAACAGAACCCGGTTCCATCGATTGAATCATTTCTGTTGTTACCAGTTTTGGCGCTTTTGCACCTGGAATTAATACTGCACCAATGACAAGATCAGATTCTTTTACAGCTTGTGCAATGTTGTATGGATTAGACATTAACGTTTTTACTTGGTTGCCAAAAATGTCATCTAATTGACGAAGACGTTCTGCACTTAAGTCGATAATCGTTACGTCAGCACCTAAACCTACTGCGATTTTCGCTGCATTTGTACCAGCTTGGCCACCGCCGATAATTGTTACTTTTCCGCGTTTTACCCCTGGAACACCTGCAAGTAAAATACCTTTGCCGCCTTTATTTTTTTCAAGGAATTGTGCACCAATTTGCGCAGACATACGACCAGCTACTTCACTCATAGGTGCAAGTAGTGGTAAAGAACGATTGTCTAATTGTACCGTTTCATAAGCGATTGATACTACTTTATTATCAATTAATGCTTTTGTTAATTCTGGTTCTGGAGCTAAATGTAAGTATGTGAATAAAATTAAACCTTCACGGAAATAACCATATTCGCTTTCTACTGGCTCTTTTACCTTCATAACCATATCTTGATTCCATGCTTCTTCAGCAGTTTCAACAAGTTTTGCTCCAGCTTGTACGTATTCTTCATCTGTAAAGCCAGATCCTAAACCTGCACCCTTTTGAACAAAAACTTCATGACCATTGTGTACTAAATGTACAGCACCGGCTGGCGTCATTGCCACACGGTTTTCATTGTTTTTAATTTCTGTTGGAATACCGATACGCATTACTAATTCCCCCTTGAGTTATAAAATGACCCCTGAATCATAGTTTTTAAAGCGCTTTCGCTACTCTTATATTTTAACATAAAATTTCAATATTTGACAAAAATAATGCAAGTTTTCCGATAGAATTTACCTCGCATTAACGAACAATAATATCCCCCTCTCAAGATGAAAAAAAGAAAAGAAACTAGATGGGGGATACACTGTCCGTAGAAACCCAATTGGTTCGCCCCACTCACTTTATCTATATAAATCCATTTTGATTTTTGACATATAAGCTGCGGCTATGGATAACAAAAGGTGACCTGCACTCGTTTTCTCTCTTTGTTTTCACTGTGTCTAGGCAGGAAAAGGATCTGACCGCTTCTATGCATGAACGGATGCTCTCTCCCACCTAAAAAGAAGGGTTTTATGTCGTTTTTTTAATTTGTATTTATCTATTTTTGTCGATAACGATGAATAACATCAACTGCCCCTGTTACTTCTATAATTGTGCCTGTAATCATATCCGAATCTTCTTCGCATAGAAACGAAATTGTTCGCGCAATATCTTCACCTGTTCCAGACCTACCAATCGGCGTTTTGTCATCTTTTATCATCCGGGCCGTTTGAATAGTAGCTTCTTTCATTTCACCAATAATATCTCCTGGACAAACCATATTCACTGTAATACCATTTTCCGCTTCTTCATAAGCAACTGTCTTTGTTAACGAAACAAGTCCTACCTTCGCGGCTGCAAATGCTGATCGATACATCCATCCAGGCGCACTATCTGCCCCTTGAAATCCATAATTGATAATACGGCCAAAATGCTGTCTCCTCATAACAGGAACGACGAGCTTTAATAAACGGAATACGGCTGTTAGGTTTCCTTGTATCATTTCATCCCATTCATCTTCTTCGTAATCAATTAACTTTTTTCGTTCAAATACATAAGGCCCTGCATTATTAATTAAAAAATCGATTTTGCCAAATCGGCCGATTGCTTCTTCTACTATTTTATGTAAATCTTCTTTTTTCGTGACATCCGCTTGGACAAATTGCAGCCGTTCTTCTATATGTTTATATTTTTCTCGCATTTTTTCTACAGCTTTTACATCGCTGTGATATGTTACGGTCACTGAATATCCTTTAGCCAATAATTTCTCTGTTACTTGCTTTCCTAAACCTTTCGTACCGGCTGTAATGAGCGCGTGTCTCACAAACATGCCTCCTTTTAAATTGCTATACTTCATATGTAACAAGTTCTTACTACAATTACAACTAAAAAGAATTGAAACAGACTTTTCAAAATTCTGTAACGTTTCTGGTAAGCACGTTACCATATTTTGTTTTATAATTAAGTTGTAAAGGGTTATAAAAACAAATTGGGAGGAATCTACAATGAATAATACATATACAAATATTTTAATTGCAGTGGACGGTTCCAAAGAAGCAGAAAAAGCATTTAAAAAAGCCATTCAAGTTGCAAAGCGTAACGATGCAACACTAACAATCGCTCATATCGTTGATGTAAAAGCATACTCTGCAGTAGAGGCATACAGCCGTGCGATTGCTGAGCGTGCAAATCTATTCGCAGAAGATTTATTAGAAGACTACAAAAAAACTGCAACTGAAGCTGGTCTTGAAAAAGTAGAAACTGTATTAGAATTTGGTAATCCAAAATCTAAAATCTCAAAAGAAATTGCTCCAAATCATAAAGTGGATTTAATTATGTGTGGTGCGACTGGTTTAAATGCTGTAGAACGTTTCTTAATCGGTAGCGTCTCTGAGCATATTATTCGCTATGCGAAATGCGATGTCCTTGTTGTACGCGGTGAAGAAGAACAAGGTAATCTTTAATAGATAACGAAAACACCAAGTCCGTATAAGATTTGGTGTTTTTTTATTTTACATATTTCCCAATAAACATAAGACATGCTATGACGACTATGACAATCGCATACAAATATGGAGGTAGAAACTTGAGCGACCAGAATCCCATCATAAGCGTAGCTACCACCAAATATGTCTACTTAGCATCCTCCGTCATTTTCTTTCGAAGCAAAAGCACATAGATGTAGCCAATTGGCAGAGTTATAAAATGAATATGCCTCACCATTCCCCCTTCCCTTTTATTCCAACAATTACATCAACATACATAATTTAGAATACTAAGGGTAGAATATATCTGTTTGGTTACATTAATAAAAAAGAAACGAGGGATAATGTATGGGAGATCATGAACGTATTATTTTGGATGTAAGTGAAAAAGAAATCGAAATGCTCGATACAATTTGCTCGCACTTCAAAGAAAGACATGGTGTTGAAGTAAGTCATGGGGCTCTTTTGCGTGATTTAATGGATATTGAGTATATTCGTATTACAGAGGATAGGCACAAGTATGAATAATGAAAAAGTGTACAGTTGCAGTTTATTAAGACCGAACTGTTAATAACACGTGAATGACCCCCTCTTAACACTCTTACGAGTTGTTTGAAGAAGGGGCTTCCTGTTTCATAGAGCGTTGCTGCTTGGGAGTAACCCAAGCACAGTCTTACATACTCTCCACAGGCGTCGTTTATACTGTTTGGACACAACCTTGCCCTACAGTTTCAGTTGTTCTCACAAGTAATTGTTCTAACCCTTTCCCCAAAATATTTAGACTCACATTATGATCCCTGTCTAATACCGTTCCACACTTTGCACAAATATGTTCCAGGCTTTTATTTTACCCCGTATTAACGGGCAGTAAGACCCCAAGCCTATCAAACTTAGATTTTCAAGCATACTATCTTATATGAACTAGAGTTGTTCCAACATATATCCCTCTTCCGAAACACGGAATAGTTACAATAATGATATAATTAGGAAAAATAAAACGAATACATAAATTCACCTCATCACTAGAACGTCACTTGTCACATGCTTGAAGATTTAGTGTGTAATAGAATGGAGGATTCTGATAAATGAAATCTGAAAGTATATCAAAACATTTTCACGCATTACATCAGCAAAGATGTCAATTTCTCCCTAAAATACAATTGCTGTCACAAGAAAAGCTATGGTATCGAAAAGAAGATGGAAAATGGTCTATTGGAGAGCATTTATATCACTTATATTTAATTTTAAGAATGCTTAAAGTCGCGACTAAATTTTCTTTAGTCCTTATTCCATATGCCAAAATGAAAAGAAATACGCTCTTTACAACTGAAATACATGACATTTATGCAGAATTTAAAGAAAAAAACGGAAGAGGGATGAAAGCCCCTTGGATTTTAGTACCCTCAAAAAAGATACGCCATTCTATGGATGGGAAAGAATTAGAGCGTTTGCTGTTGAACGAGACAAATGAAATAAAAGCATTAGTTAAAAATATAGAAGAAGATATTGCGGGACACATTGTGTTTTTAGATCCGATAGCCAAGTATCCTAACCTAATTCAGGCAATTCAACTTTTAGCGATACATGAGAAACATCATTTTATAATCATTGAAAATAATTATAAAATGATGCATGAATATAGTATAGAAATCTAAAAGTACTGCCATACATTTTATAATAAACTGTTCTCTCTAAAATATTTTATACATAGTAGATAAGAAGTCTATTATGCATAAAAAAAGAGGATACATGCTCTTGGATTGAACATAATATCCTCTAATAATTATTAAGTATATATAAATACAAATTAAAAAACCGACATAAAACCCTTCTTTTTAGGTGGGAGAGAGCATCCGGCCATGAATAGAAGCGGTCAGATCCTTTTCCTGCCCCATGCCAAGTGAAAACAAAGAGAGAAAACGAGCGCAGGTCACCTTTTGTTATCCATAGCCGCGGCTATATGTCGAAAAATCAAAATGAATTTATATAGATTTAGCTCTTTACAGTTTCTCCTACTATCATTTTCGCTTTTTCCAAAGCTTTTTCTATTTGAGAAAATCCTGTTCCCCCTGCACTATTACGACGCTTCACAGCTGCATAAGGCGAAAGAACTTCATATAAATCTTCTTCAAATAATGGGCTCATATCTTGATACGTTGCTAATGGTAAGTCTAGTAAATAGATTCCTTTTTCAATACAATGAAGAACAAGTTTCCCTACAATTTCATGCGCTTGTCGAAACGGCAGTCCCTTGCTTGCTAAATAATCAGCAATTTCCGTTGCATTTGAAAAGTCTTGCTTCACGGCTTGACCCATTTTTTCTTTATTTACGGTCATTGTTTCCAGCATACCAGCCATAATGTGTAAGCAGCCTTCTACCGTCTTCACCGTATCAAACATTCCTTCTTTATCCTCTTGTAAATCTTTATTATAAGCGAGTGGCAATCCTTTCATTACCGTTAACAAACTAAATAAATTGCCGTATACTCTCCCTGTTTTACCACGGATGAGTTCTGCCATATCAGGATTTTTCTTTTGTGGCATAATGCTACTTCCAGTCGCATAGCGATCGCTCATTTCAATAAACTGAAACTCTTGACTACTCCATAAAATAAGTTCTTCACAAAAGCGAGATAAGTGCATCATTAATATAGAAGAATTACTAAGAAATTCCAATATGAAATCACGATCACTAACCGCATCTAAACTATTTTCATAGATTCCCTCAAAATCAAGAAGCTCTGCACTATATGCACGGTCAATCGGAAAGGTTGTCCCTGCCAGTGCCCCTGCACCAAGTGGAGAAATATTGATTCGTTTCAATGAATCTTCATAACGATTCACATCTCGCTCTAGCATCCAAAAGTATGCCAACAAATGATGGCCAAAAGAGATTGGCTGTGCACGCTGCAAATGTGTATATCCTGGCATAATGGTTTCAATATGCTCCTCAGCCTGGTGGACAAAGACCACTTGCAATTGTTTGGCAGCTTTTATGATATCCTGCACTTTATTGCGCAAGTATAAATGCATATCCGTCGCAACTTGATCGTTACGACTTCTTCCCGTATGAAGTTTACCACCTACTTCACCAATTTGTTCAATTAACATTTTTTCAATGTTTAAATGAATGTCCTCAGCTTCCACAGAAAAAGTTAACTTATTGTCTTTTGCTTTTGCCAGCAAATGTTGTAAACCTTCTTTAATTTTTTCCGCCTCTTCAGTTGTAACAATACCGCATTTCGCAAGCATCGTTACATGCGCAATACTTCCTCGTATATCTTCAAGTACTAATTGTTGGTCAAAGGAGATGGATGCCCCAAACTCCTCGACCCACTCCTCTGCTTTTTCTGTAAAACGGCCGCCCCAAAGCTTGCTCACACTTCCACCTTCTTTTGATTCACTTGACTATATACTTTTGTCGGAAGACCAAATAAAGAAATAAAGCCAACTGCCGCATCGTGGTTAAATTCATCATCTACTGTATATGTTGCTAATTTTTCATCGTATAGAGAGTATTCTGATTTACGACCTTCTACGATTGCATGACCTTTAAACAATTTCACACGTACTGTACCTGTTACGGATTTTTGTGTTTCTTGTAAAAAAGCAACAAGTGCTGGTTTTAAAGGTGAGAACCATAAACCGTTATAAATTAACTCTGTTAATTTTTGCCCAATCATTGGTTTAAAGTGAGCTACTTCTTTTACAAGCGTTAAATCTTCTAACTCTTTATGTGCTGTAAGTAACGTCATTGCCGCTGGGCATTCATATACTTCACGTGATTTAATACCGACAAGACGGTTTTCTACATGGTCAATACGTCCTACGCCATGTTTTCCAGCAAGAGAATTTAACGTTTTAATTAATTCTGAAAATGAATAAGTAGTACCATTTAATGTTGTTGGTACGCCTGCTTCAAATCCAATCTCCACAAACTCTGGTTTATTTGGTGTATCTTCTAATGCTAATGTCATTTCATATGCTTCTTCTGGCGGCGCTGCCCACGGATCTTCTAAAATACCACATTCATTGCTGCGTCCCCATAAGTTTTGGTCGATGGAAAACGGGCTATCTAAATTGATTGGGATTGGTATATCATTTTCTTTTGCATACGCAATCTCTTCTTCACGAGACCACTTCCACTCACGTACCGGAGCAATCACTTCTAAATACGGATTTAATGCTTGAATTGACACTTCAAAACGAACTTGATCATTTCCTTTTCCCGTACATCCATGTGCTACCGCACTTGCTCCTTCGAGTTCTGCAATTTCTACTAGTTTTTTCGCAATTAACGGGCGAGATAATGCAGAAACAAGTGGATATTTACCTTCATATAACGTGTGGCCTTGTAACGCCATCAATGCATATTCATTCGCAAACTCTTCTTGAACATCAATCATATAAGATTTGCTAGCACCTACTGAAAGTGCTTTTTCTTTAACAAACCCTAAATCTTTTCCTTCCCCTAAATCCAAACAAAGTGCAATAACATCGTATTCTTTCTCTTGTAACCATTTAATTGCAACGGAAGTATCAAGACCTCCGGAATAAGCTAACACAACTTTTTTCTTCTCCATTTTATATCCCCCTAAAGAATAAATATTCATTGTTATTAATATTAATTCAAACTTTACCATCTTTTACAAAATGAATCAAGGGATATTAGCAAATATTTTTTTAAATAATTCCGTCGAACTTCTTTCTTTTTTTCGGTACAATGGAAAAAGGAAATGGAGGTATGTATATGGAACACTATTTCACATATGATGCACATCTAGAGATTGAAGTCCCTGAATTACAAGAAGACTGGGAAGAAATCCCTAAAAATACACAACATGCCATTTTATTAAAGTGGGAACAAATTCGTGGAAAAATACCTGATCGTATAAAAGATCTTGAGCATAGTATTAATCAAAAACAATATAAATTAAATAACGAAGAAAACTTTGAAATTTCCTGTAGACTCAATTCAGAAATTGCTGACCTCGCCTCCATTATTAACGATTTATGGCTTTGGTATCGTCTCACTCAAAATATATCTGATGGGAAGGCACATCAATAAGGTGAAACCTTGATTAGTGAGGCATTACTGACCGTTAATGCAGGATAAAATACATCATATTCGCTTTCTTTATTGAAAAAAAGTCAAACAAAAAGCATCTACATATAGATGCTTTTTTGATAATAATTCCAGCCTTTTTCATATAGATCTAATAAATTCGGTTCATTCAAACGGTTATCAGGTAATTCAATGGTTTTCTCATCCATTGTAATTGTTTCATCTTCACCTTTCCCAAATTAAAATAAGGATGGAATTATTTCTTCTGATAAAGTGAAACTTTTATCAGTGGGGGTTTTCTTCATCCCCCACTGATAATTAGTTGAACCAATCGGGCTTTTACGGGCAGTTATCCCCCACCTATCTTCTTTGTTTCTCTCTGAATCTTGAGGTGGGGGTCTTACTGCCCGTTAATGCGGGATAAATATTCGGTATCTACAGATAGCTTTATATTGTTCATTTCTACACGAGATTTTCATCTATTTTCACCAAGCCTTCACGTATATTTTTATTTATTTCATATAATAAATAAAAGAGCTTTAACTACAAAATCCTATTTTGAAGGGAACATATATAGCATGAAACCTTTGTTCATTATTATCCTAACTTTTCTTAGTGTCATTAGCTGGGATGCCTTTTTTAAAGACAAAACGAAAAAGAACGAAAATCATCATCAAAAGGATTAATTCGGTCCTGATATCCCTTAAAATTCGACCTTCCTTTCACTTCTGTTGTTTATAAACGGTTATCGTCCAACTATTAGATGAGGTCCTATCGCCCCTTAAATTGTGATAAATAAGGTTATATTACAAAAGTAAAAGAAACTAAAAACCACACCCTATCAAACTGCAAATTATGTAGGTTTTTCTTCAGTTATTGTCGACTTCCATCAACATACATTTTCAGAAAGTATGATATAATAGTATAAAATCTTTATAGAAAGGATTTAGATATCATGATCGCTCGAAGGAGCATGTGGCATCGAATTGACGAATCTTACACGTAGCGTGTTTTTCAGCTTAGATACTTTTGTCTAGCGAAAAAAATACGAGAGTGGGGAAATTATGATTGCCCGAAGGATAATTTGGCAAAAAAAAGACTCTTCTTACACATAGCGTTTTGTTTAGGTTGTTATATACTCGCTAAGCTAAGCAAAACAAGGAAGAGAGCAGGATTGCTAAATGACAAATCCTACTCCAAGTTTTGTTTAGTCTACTTTAAGCCTAAACTAAAACGAAAGTAGGGAGAATTGATGGACGAGAGGATAATTCGTTATTTCTTCAGTGATATATAGCGTAGTTAGGCGTATATGAACTAACTAGCTGCTATGTAGGCGTAGTTAGTTTATAAAAGAGCAATGAGCTACTAACTACGGAAAGAAGGAATAACGATGAGGAACATCCAAAGTCGACAATTTATTAAAGAAATTTTTATGGTTTTAATCGGTTCATTTATTTTATCTGCAACGCTATATCACATTCATTTTCAAAACCACTTAACAGAAGGTGGCTTTGTAGGAATCGCGTTATTTATACAAAACTTTTTTGATATTTCACCGTCCATTTCAACTGTTTTAATGGATATTCCAGTCATTTTACTATGTGCTACATTTTTAGGTAAAAAAATGGTCGGTTATTCATTTATGGGTTCGATTTCATTTGGAGTATTTTATTCTTTAATGGAAAACTATTCTCCTTTCACGGTGGATTTATCCAATAATTTATTTGTAGCCGCAGTAGTAGGCGGAGCGTTAGCTGGTATTGGACTCGGTTTTATATTGCGATTCGGTGGTGCAACTGGCGGAGACGACATTTTAACGATTGTGTTGAGTAACAAAACACGATTTACAGTTGGTCAAATTTTCTTCGCCCTTGACGCGATTGTCATTGCACTTTCATTATATTATTTAACATGGACAGAAATTGCCTTTACAATTCTTTCAATTGCCATTCAAGCAAAAGCGTTGGATTTGATCTATTATCCAAGAGCAGAAAAAGAAACAGTATCTATTCCAATGTCCAAAAAACATGCAACAAACTAAAAAAAGCGAAAGGCTCCGGCCTCTCGCTTTTTTCATGCTTTTTCCTTTTCTAATATGTAACGTACTTGATAAAATCGATTTGCAAATTCCGTTACATTACGTGTTAAGCGGTAATTCACCGTGGATCCAATCGCGATCCCCAATACTGGAATCCCTTGAAATAACTTACGACGCAGTGCATAAATTGAAAATGTCTTCATAATTTGTTTTAACACAACTTGTACAGAAGCTGGGTTTAATACTTCTTCGTCTCCTTCATAAAAGAACGGTGCTGCCTCTTCTTGTTCTAGCTCCTGAAGCAAATTATACCAAGCATATTGCTGTAACCGTGCCGGCAATAACGCTGCATGGAATACCTTTAATGCAAGCATCATTTCATACGGCTTATTTACATCATGACCAAATGATGTCGCAATGAGCTGAACGGCTTTCACATTTAGCCCGATCATCACTGGGAAATCTGCGGTTAATAATAACATGCCACCGACTCCTGTTGCACCGCCCTGTACAAAGGAATAAAGACGATGTCGTGCTGTCTGCTGCTCTGCTATGTATGTTAATTGGTCGATTGATAATGAATTCATATCCTCCATTTGCTCAATGGAGTCATCAAATAACCGTGCCGTTCCTAAAATACGATTGCGTGCATCAAGCTGTGACTGCGAGCTTTGAATAAATGCATGGAGATGGAATAACCATCCATCTGCTTTCATCATAAAATCGCTGCGCTTTTTCTCCGGCAATTTGGCAAATGTAACATGTAACCATTTATCAAACATCTTTTGAAAATCGGTAGACTCTTGCTCCAACAATTGCTGTTCCCAATATTTAATATCTTGTAAAATGGCTTGTTCTCGCTTCGATAGCATCGTAACAACCACCTCGCTCAATTTTTTCATATTGTAACATATTTCCGCTATTTCTTCACAAATATGCTAATCTAAATAGATATTTATCCAATGTATAAGGGGAATCATGTATCCACGTACAAAGGCATTTGAAGTCATAATGGATTACTGTTAAAGTATTTCTGCATCAGGAAAAAATATTATACCTAAACAGACTCACCGAATTACTTACAACTAAAATTAAAAGCGGAATCCTATAGGATTCCGCTTTTTCAGACGAATTAACCAATATCTCCAAGACGTAATACGTCACGAGCAATCATAACTTCTTCGTCAGTTGGAATTACGATAATTTTTACTGGAGAGTGAGGGAAACTGATAAATGCTTCTTCACCGAATACATTGTTGCGTTTTGCATCAAAGTATACGCCCATAAATTCAAGGCCTTCTAATACGCGCTCACGTACAACTGCACTGTTTTCACCGATACCAGCAGTAAAGATGATTGCGTCAACGCCTTTCATACGAGCTGCATAAGAACCAATATATTTATGAATACGGCTTACGAATACGTCAAGTGCTACTTTCGCACGCTCATCGCCTTCTTCTTCTTTCGCAATAATGTCACGTAGGTCACTAGAGTATCCAGTAAGACCTAACATACCACTTTTCTTGTTTAATACGTTCAGAACTTCTTCTACAGATTGTCCTGTTTTTTGCATGATGTATGGAATTAACGCAGGATCAAGGTTACCAGAACGTGTACCCATTGTTACACCAGCAAGTGGAGTGAAGCCCATAGAAGTATCAATAGATTTTCCACCTTCTACAGCTGCAATACTTGCACCGTTACCTAAGTGGCAAGAAAGTAAACGTAAGCTTTCAAGTGGACGACCTAATAATTCAGCTGCACGCTGTGTTACATATTTATGAGAAGTTCCGTGGAAACCGTATTTACGGATGCCGTATTTCTCATAGTATTCATATGGTAAGCTGTATAAGAAAGATTCTTCCGGCATTGTTTGATGGAATGCTGTATCGAATACTGCAACTGCTGGTATGTTCGGAAGTACTGCTTGGAACGCTTTAATACCAACAACGTGTGCTGGATTATGAAGTGGTGCTAATTCGCTTAAATTTTCAATTTCCGCTAATACTTCGTCAGTAATTAAAGCAGAATCATCAAATTTTTCACCGCCGTGTACAACGCGGTGACCGATACCACTAATCTCATCAAGAGATTTTACGATTCCGTTTTCAGTTAATTTGTTAAGTAATATATTAACTGCTACTCCATGATCTGGTATACTTGTTACTTCTGTTTGTTTTTCGCCGTTCACAGTAATTGTAAAGATACTATCTTCTAAACCGATACGTTCTACTAAACCTTTTGTTAATACTGTTTCACTTGGCATTTCGAATAATTGGAATTTCAAGGAAGAGCTTCCTGCATTAATCGCGATGATTTTTGACATCTAGTCTTTCGCCCCTTTTTCTCTTGGTAGTTGTGTGGATGAGACCACAAACCGCTCTGTTTTATCTGATTAAAGTCAACAGAAATGAAAACGTTTCATTTCTAGTAACTTTTATACTCACGAGTTTAATTTAAACATCGTACGACATATATTTCAAGTGAAAAAATTGTAACACCAAGAAAAAATATATATTACAGATTCAAAAAAAATTCACTTTTATCGTGTATATATTCAGAGTTGTTGTACAAAATATAAAACTGTACTATATAAGCAGCTAATACTGTTGCACACATAACTATTTATGTGTTGCAAACCAGTTGTTCATTTGTGACATCATATTCTCCATAGCTTTCATATTGGAAAACTTAGGTAATTCCACTAACAACGCTTGTTTTGGCATCGTTACATTCGGACCTTTCTTTTGGAGAACAAATATACTTTTTGCATTTTTTTCGTTTTTAAACATGGAAACAGGAAGCTGCAATAGTCCTTGAATAAAACATGTTTCTTTGAAAAATGCATGAAGTTTCGGCGCTTGGTCACTTTCAAAAATGAAGTTTGGTACTAGGAAAAATAAATAGCCACCTTCTTTTGTATGCCTTACACTTTGCTCAATAAAAAGATGATGTGCATAAGACATACCTTCATCTGCTTTTAAAGTATATTCACTTGCACCAATTTCGTTTGGATAATAACCGATTGGTAAATCACAAACAACTGCATCAACTGGATCAATGTAAAGCGGCGCTAGTCCATCCTGATTGAAAAACTCGATGGATTGTTTTTGTAAATTCGCATTAACTAGGGCAAGTTTAACGAGCAAGTCATCTACATCTACCCCAAATCCACTTATCGTTGTACCTTCTTGAGAACTGTTAAAGATCGTTGTCATTAAGTTTCCTGTTCCAATTGCAGGATCTAAAACCGTGATTTCTTTTTGATCCTTCATAAATTTATGGAACAAGTAGCTCATAAACATACCAACTGCATCAGGCGTCATTTCATGATTGGCTTGTATGCCCTCTTTCATTCCCTTTAAAATGGCAAGCTGAAATGCTTTGCGAATTTCCTCGCTTTTATATGTTTCTTCATTAAACTTACTATATTCACGATTTAATCGTTCAATTGTTGATTCAGATAATTCTTCTTGCAGAATTGCTCCTTCAAACAGGTTATCTCCCGTTTCCACAAGCGCTTCTAAATATGTTACATCCAATTCTTTACGTAAAATTACGGTAGAAGAATCAAAAATAGAAAATAATGTTTCTACTGTCTGACTCACAAATATTCCTCCTTCTATCAAATACACATAACTTATATCATACCACAATCTAATTTTTTCCCAAAAGAAAAAGCGACCTCTTTTTTAAGAGGCCGCTTTTCGCTCTTCACTTTATTTTGCAGCTTTTGCTGCTTCTAATGCCGCTTCATAGTTTGGATGGCTTGTGCCCTCGCTTACGTATTCTACGTAAACAATTTTATCGTTGCTGTCTACTACGAATACCGCACGAGCAAGTAAACGAAGCTCTTTCATTACAACGCCATAAGCTTCACCGAAAGAAAGGTCACGGTGGTCAGAAAGTGTTGCTACGTTTTCTAAACCGTTTGCTGCACACCAACGTTTTTGAGCGAATGGTAAGTCAACGCTAATTGTTAATACTTTTGCGTTTTCAATGCCAGCTGCATCTTGATTAAAACGACGAGTTTGTGCATCACATACACCTGTGTCGATTGATGGTACAACGCTAATTAATTTCACTTCACCTTTGTATGTTTCTAAACTTACCGGAGATAAGTCGTTTGCTAGCACTTGGAAGTTTGGCGCTTGATCGCCTACTTTAACTTCTGTTCCAACTAAAGTGATTGGGTTACCTTTAAAAGTTACATTTGCCACTTAAAAATCCTCCCTTATTTAAACAAAATATGTACACTGTAAATGATAGTTTGTCCCTATGCAGAATGCAAACAAAATCGCTTTATTTACAAAAAAATAAGGAAGCTAACCAATCGATTAGCTTCTTTTCACTACTAAATTTGAAATTCTGGTTCGTCACCTTTACGTTTCTCCATCATTTCTTTTACCTTATCAACAGCTTGCGGTGCTAATTCAATTATTTTATCAATAACATGCGTTTGCTTGTCTAAATGAAGGACTTTCACACCTTCTCCATTTACAACTAAAAATGCAACTGGATTAATGGAAACACCGCCGCCGCTTCCTCCGCCAAATGGATGACGGCCAATGCTTTCAATTTTTCCAAACTCACTCCCGCCAGCTGCAAAGCCAAAGCTAACTTTCGAAACCGTTAAAATAACACTTCCGTCTGCTGCTTTAATGGGATCTCCAATAATTGTATTTACATCAGTCATTTGTTTTAAATGCTGCATTGCTGTTGTCATCAATCCTTGAATTGGGTGTTCCATTATATCCCCCCTATGTTTGAACAGATTTTTCTGTCATGCTTGATCGTTGTTTTCTCATAAATATGAGCAGTTTAAGTGCAGCTTTCACTGTACGATAAATATGAAAGGATGCTGTTAATTCACATTTCGATGCGAATCCCTTTCCTTGAAAAACAGGTGTAATTTCAAACTCTGGTATATCAATAATATGCATATATTGTCCTATAATTCCAGCCGCCATTCCTTTTGTCGACCATGCATATCCTGTTACGATTCCAGTGCTAGCTGCATCCCCTGTTCCAATTTGCGAATGCCATCTCCACCCTTTGATTTTCACTTTTTTTAGAAAATCTTTAGTAATAGTATGGATCTCTTGCAACCTTTTTATCAATTCTCCGATCGTATCAAGCTGCGCCATTATTTTATTTTCAATACCGCCATCTTCTTCCGCTTTTTCAATTTTTTGTTCAGTCTTTTTGTCCATTTTCTCCATTCTTTCTAAAACATCAAACGTATAGTGAATCATCCATATTTTCACTTGAAGTAAACATTGTTTTTCCATTTCTGAATATAAGAACGTCGCTTTCAACGAGATTTTCGACAACAATATAACTAAAATAAGCAATATAACAATCCCAATTCCGATTGCAAGCCACTTCATCCGTACCATCCTTTCATTCCATATCCATTATCGACATGTTTAAATAAGATTAAACAAATTAAAACAAAATTGAATATAGAAATTTTTCTAAAAATAAAGAGGTATTTTGGCATTTTATATCGAAATATACTATTTGAACATATCATCAGGATGTATTTTCCTCACTGATGATTGCTCTAATGAATACCTATCGAAATCATTAGGACCAGAAAATTTTACTGCAATGGAGGGATACATAATGGCAGATCGTCGCAATTTATTTTTCTTTTATGGTGATGATAAAGCAACACTTATCGAAAAAATGAAGCCAATATATCGTACTTTAGAGGAGAATGGATTTACCATATTAGATCATCCAAAAACTGCAAACGCTATCGTCAGCGTTGGAGATGACGGGACCTTCTTACAAGCCGTTCGTAAAACCGGTTTCCGAGAAGATTGCTTATACGCAGGCGTTTCCACAAAAGATGAAATTTCTTTCTACTGTGATTTCCATATTGACCATGTTGATAATGCCCTTCAAGAAATTACAAAAAATGAAATTGAAGTGCGCAAATATCCAACAATTCAAGTAGATGTTGATCATACTACATCTTTCTATTGTTTGAATGAGTTTTCTTTACGCTCAAGTATCATTAAAACATTTGTAGTCGATGTACACGTGGATGATCTATATTTTGAAACGTTTAGAGGCGATGGTTTAGTCATTTCTACACCGACAGGAAGTACCGCATATAACAAATCATTGCATGGTGCAGTTGTCGATCCATTAATTCCATGTTTCCAAGTAAGCGAACTTGCATCTTTAAACAACAACACATACCGCACACTTGGATCACCATTCATTTTAAATCACGATCGAACATTAACATTGAAACTCGCTCCAGATGGTAACGATTATCCTGTTATCGGAATGGATAACGAAGCACTTAGCATTAAACAAGTCGAAAAAGCCGTTGTTCGCTTAAGTGATAAAGAAATTAAAACAGTAAAACTAAAAAATAATTCGTTCTGGGAAAAAGTACAAAGAACGTTTTTATAAGAACAAAATAAAGCTTGCCGGAGAATCCCCCGGCAAGCTTTATTTTTTGT
The DNA here is from genome assembly GCF_030348195.1 of Bacillus sp. DX4.1. Classification (NCBI taxonomy): domain Bacteria; kingdom Bacillati; phylum Bacillota; class Bacilli; order Caryophanales; family Bacillaceae; genus Bacillus; species Bacillus sp. DX4.1. The sequence continues at coordinate 4,149,805 of NZ_JAUCFT010000008.1, forward strand.
ATACAACTTGACCATTTATCACAGTCATCTCCGCTTGTACATCCTTTATTTCGTCTGCTTCAATTTCAAATATATCCCGGTCCAATATGGTAAAATCCGCTTCATATCCTTTTACAATTTTACCACGCTTGTTTTCTTTTCCAATTGCATATGCACTTCCAGTCGTAAATAAGGAAACAGCTTCAAATACCGATAGTCGTTCTTCTTGTATGTAACATGTTCCATCAATAAAACTTTTCCGCGTTACCGCACTATAGATTCCTAAAAGCGGATTTACTTGTTCAATTGGTGCATCTGATCCACCGCTGCAATGTAGTCCTGCACTGAGCAGTGTTTTCCATGCATATGCATACCGAAGACGACGCTCCCCTAATTTTTCAATTACTGATGGAAAATCAGAAGAGACAAATACAGGCTGAATATCGACAATAGCTTGCAAAGGTTTCATACGCTGTATTAACTCTTCACGAGCAAGCTGGCAATGGATAATGCGGTCACGCAATCCTTCTGCAGGTGGATATAACTCCAGCGCATCAATTACATACTCAAGCGACAGATCACCAATCGTATGAATCGCAACTGGCATATGTAAGGTACGTGCTTTCTTTACTAGCTCCGCAAGCTCTTCACGAGAAAAAATTGCTACGCCATTTGTTTCCTTCGCATCTTCATACGGTTCACTTAATAGCGCTGTTCGTCCGCCAAAAGAACCATCTGAAAAAATCTTCATCGCTCCAAATTCAATATAATGCTGGCTCTCATATTCTTTTCGTTCATCTGCTACCTCATGGTGTACAAGTAAATGAGCTTTAAATGGCATTTCCTTAATCACATCTGTAAACGCGTTATACGTTTTTCGAAAACCACCATAATAATTTAAATCTTCCGTATGCCCGCCTACTAGGCCATATTTCCAACAATCTTGAACCGCTGTTTGCAATGCTCTTTGTAAATAAGCTTCATTTATTTCAGGCTGAACGTGCTTAATTAAATCTTGTGCTTGTTCATATAAAAGCCCAGTGAGTTCACCTGATAGCCCACGGCCAATCTTCCCGCCTTTTGGATCTAACATTTCTGATGTTAGATTCGCTTTTTGTAGTATGTAAGAGTTCACCCATGTAACGTGGCGACAAACACGTTTTAATAAAATGGGATGCTCTTTAGAAATAGCATCTAAATCACGCACATGGACACTTTTTGTATCCGTGAAGTTATTTTCGTTCCAGCCCTCGCCAATAATCCATGTATCCTTTGTCGTTTCTTTCACCCGCTCTGCGACGAGCGCAAGCATTTCCTGATAAGATATACAAGAGGAGACATCTAGCCGAAGCAGTCTCTCTCCATGTCCAATGAGGTGCATATGACTATCAACAAAACCTGGAATCATCGTTTTCCCCTCTAAACGCTGTATCTTCTCTGGTCGATAACGACTCTCTAAATCTTCTTTATCACCTGTATCAATAATCATACCGTTTTCTATATAAACCGCTTCTACCTTTTCTTCCTCTTCATTCATTGTGTAAATATTTCCATCGTGCCAAATCTCCCCCATACCCTCATCTCCTTTTCTTTTTAGTTTACGAAATTGAAGCGAAGAAAAAAAGCAGACAATTCTCCTATAAATCGAAACTTTAATTAGTAGGAATTTTCTTCATTCCTCATGAAATATATTTGCCTTTACTGCATTTTGAGGTGAAGCCATTACTGCTCTCAATTTGACTTATAAAACACTCGACACCTGGTTAATTGAAGAAGAACGATAACTTTACATACAAAAAAAGCACCACTTTGAGTAACATGGTGCTTTTTAAAAAGAAAGTTAATTATTATCAGCAACAAGTGTTGAAATTTGCCATTCTATGCCAAATTTATCTTTCACTTGTCCATATGATGGGCTCCAGAAAGTTTCCTGAAGTGGCATTACTACTTGACCACCATCTTGTAATTTTCCAAATACTTCTTTGGCTTTTTCTACATCGCTGATTCTGATTGCTATCGTTACTTGTGATCCAGTTTCGTATGGTTGACCTGGGAATGTATCAGAAATCATAAGATCAGTGTTACCAACTTTTAAATGCGCATGTAAAATACGGTCTTTCGCTTCATCTGAGATAGGGTATTCTGGATTTTCAGGAATTTCTCCAAAAGTTTGAATGATTTCAACTTTTGCATCCAATGCATTTTCATAAAATTTAACTGCTTCTTGTCCATTACCATTCAAAACTAAATACGGGTTAATACCTAAAATCATAAAAGACACCTCTTTTTTTAATTTTTTGGGTAGCTGTTAAACAATCATATTTAACCACAAAAAACGGAACATACGTTCCGTTTTTTGATGATATCATATATTACATACGTATACAACAACTTAATACAACTATCCTGCCTTTTTAAGCGTAAAAATGAAATATTCCTTATTTCCCAATAATTAGTAACCCTCTGCATTAACACCATCTTTCTTACTTTGATGCTAACTCCATTTCTTGTTTTCTCAATTCAATACGGCGAATTTTTCCAGAAATTGTTTTTGGTAGTTCGTCTACAAATTCAATTTTACGAGGATATTTATACGGCGCTGTTAACTCTTTAACATGTTCTTGAAGTAAAGGGATTAATATTTCTTCGTTTTCTTGTACGTTTTCTCTTAAGACGATAAATGCCTTCACGACGCTCCCTCGTATTTCATCTGGACTTCCGACAACGGCACACTCTCTTACATACGGATGTTTAACAAGCGCATCTTCCACTTCAAACGGCCCAATTGTATAACCAGAGCTAATAATAATATCATCTCCGCGGCCTTCAAACCAAAAATAGCCGTCTTCATCTTTTTTCGCTTTATCACCCGTAATATAATAATCACCGCGGAATTGCATCGCTGTCCGCTCATCATCTTTATAATATTGCTTAAAGAGTGCTGGTGTTTCAATATGAACAGCAATATCTCCAACTTCGCCTGAAAGTACAGGCTGTCCCTCTTCATTTACGATATCTACATGATTACCTGGCGTTGGTTTTCCCATCGAACCCGGTTTGATTTCCATTCCTTTCATGATGCCAACTAACAACGTATTTTCCGTCTGTCCATACCCGTCGCGAACCGTAAGATTGAAATGGTTTTGGAATGTTTCAATCACCTCTCGATTTAGCGGTTCTCCTGCCGATACAGCACTATGTAAAGCCGATAAATGATATCGCTGTAAATCCTCCACCTTCGCCATTAAGCGATATTCTGTCGGCGTACAGCAAAGTACATTTACTTTATTATCATCTAATAACTGTAAATATGTTTTTGGTTCAAATTTACCGTGGTATACAAATCCTGTTGCCCCTGAACCAAGCGTCGCTAGAAACGGACTCCAGATCCATTTTTGCCAGCCTGGACTAGCCGTTGCCCATACAACATCATTCTCTTCAATTCCAAGCCAATTTGGAGCGCTTGTACGCAAATGCGCATATGCCCATGCATGTGTATGGACGACCCCCTTTGGATTCCCTGTTGTTCCTGATGTATAAGACAAAAAGACCATATCTTCTCGGTCCGTTTTTGCGATTTCTAATTCATCACTTTCTGTTTCTAATGCCTCTTGTAAATTGATCCATCCCTCTACTGACCGCTCGCTCAATACGAATTTTTGAAGTGAGTCCATCATCTCGACACCTTCAAATTGTTCGATATAAGGCTCGTAACTAACGATCGCTTTTACTTCCCCATGACGAATACGATATTCAATATCTTTTTTTCGGAGCATCTCTGAACTTGGAATGACCACAAACCCCGCTTTAATCGCCGCAATATATGTCATATAGGCTTCAATAAGACGGGGCATCATAATGAGAAGCTTGTCCCCTTTTTGCAATCCGCTCTTTATAAAAGCGTTTCCAATTTTATTCGCACCTTTTATTAATTCCAAATACGTAACCTCTCGTCTATTCCCTTCTTCATCTTGCCAAATTAAAGCAAGCTTCTGCTTTTCATTCGTATATTTCTCAATCTCTGCAACTAAGTTATACGACGGTGGCGCTAACAATTCTTCTCTATTCATAAACATCCTCCTTTTTCTCTATGCCTCCCTTCTATAATAAAGAATTTTCAGTAAATTTTGAACCTTCTTTTTTTGACAAATTTTTCATCACATGTCGACAAGGTGAAACTTTTCTCAGTGTGAACAAAAAGAAGGAGCGGGAAACCCGCTCCTTCTAAGCCATCGTATATGGGATTATTTTTGGAAACCACCTAATTGTTGTTCAGCTAGTGAAACTAGACGTTTTGTAATTTCGCCACCAACAGATCCGTTAGCGCGAGATGTTGCATCTGCTCCAAGTTGAACACCAAACTCTTGTGCAATTTCATATTTCATTTGGTCTAATGCTGCTTGAGCACCAGACACTGCTAATTTGTTTGTGCTTCTTGCCATATGGTATCACCTCCTTGTGAGTATAGAGTGTGATAAACCATATAGCTTCATACATATCTATTGATGGTAATTTATGGTTTTAAAGGGTGTTCAAAAAGTCCAGTAAAGATAGCCGCCCTATTTCTTCGTTACGTCGCCAGTCCGATACTCATGTAGTTTACTCTACACTCCGTATCCTCCTGGCTTCCGCGCCTCGAACCGCTCTGCTCTCCTTATCCTCCTTTTTGAACAAGCACTTTTAGAATAAATCTTCAAACTTCTCTTCTTCAGCCACTTCTACTGTTTGTAATACCATTTTTTCTGTATTCGCTACAGCTTCCTCAATAAGTGGTGTAAAGTCATAATACGATTCAAAACGATTTGCTTTTTCACGCTTTGGTTTTGTTGTCGGACTTGCTGGTGTAAATACTGTACAGCAGTCTTCGTATGGGCGAATTGAAATGTCATACGTTCCAATTTCATTTGCAATTTTAATGATTTCTAACTTATCCATTGTAACAAGTGGACGGATAACTGGATAGTTTGTCACTTCATTAATTGTATGCATACTATCTAAGGTTTGACTTGCTACTTGTCCAAGACTTTCCCCAGTTGTTAAAGCCAGCGCATTACGCTCTTCTGCAATACGTTCTGTAATACGCATCATCATACGGCGCATAATCGTCATTGAATAACTAGATGGAATTTCTTTATTAATCGTTTTTTGCACTTCTGTAAACGGAACAAGGTGAAGCGTCACACGTTTACAATACTTTGTTAGCTCTTGTGCTAAATCAATTACTTTTTGCTTTGCGCGCTCACTTGTAAACGGCGGACTATGGAAGTGAACTGCTTCTACTGATACACCACGCTTCATCGTTAAGTAAGCTGCAACCGGGCTATCAATTCCGCCAGAAAGTAGCACCATTACTTTTCCGCCGACACCAACTGGAAGTCCACCTGCTCCCATGCGCTCATCACACATGATGTAGCTATAACCACTACGAATTTCTACACGAACATTTACATCTGGATTATGAACATCCACTGTAATGTCTTCTGTATTTTCTAAAATATAACCACCAATCTCCGGCAGTAATTCCATCGTTTGCATTGGGAATCGCTTATAAGAACGGTGAACCGTCATTTTAAATGTTTTCACATCACCTTTTACTTGCAAGAAAGCAGCGAGTGAACCTTTTTTAATCTCTTCTAAATCCGTTGGTACCTTCATCGCTAAGTTAAACTTATGAATACCAAATACATCTTGTAATTTATCTGCAACAGCTTCATGATCTTCTCCATTTAGCTCAATATACATACGGTCATGTGTTGCATCGATTTTTAAGTTTTTAAATTTCTTTAACTTAAATTTAACATTATCCTTTAACGTACTAACAAACTTGGAGCGGTTTTTTCCTTTTGTCGTCATCTCTCCATAACGAACTAAAATATATTCATATGTCATCATGTTTCTTTACCTCATCACTTCATATAATTTTGGCAATGTTTCTTTTATAATTTCTTGAAATTGTGTTACTTCTTCCATCGTATTTTCCGGTGCTAAACTAATACGAATCGCACTTGCTGCTGCTGCATGCGGCACTCCCATTGACAATAACACCCGGCTCACTTCATTTGCTTTTGAAGAACAAGCTGATTTTGTCGATACATATACGTCACGTTCTTCTAAAGCATGTACGACTACTTCCGGTTTTAAGCCAACAAACGACACATTTAAAATGTGTGGTGCCGTGCATGCAAGCGGCGTATTAATCGTAACATGATCCATCTCCTCAAAGAAGCGAACCAATTCTGTTTGTAAACTTTGTAAATGTGCTATTTTTTCTTGCCCATGTTCCATGGTCATTCGCAACGCTTTTATCATCGCAACGATTCCTGGTAAATTCTCAGTTCCCGAACGATAACGCAACTCTTGTTGACCGCCTGATAAAATAGGATCTAACCTTACACCATCACGCACATATAACAGTCCTGTTCCTTTTACACTATGAAATTTATGTCCTGACACAGAACAAAGATCAATACGAGAATCGTAAAGGTCTAATGGTACTTTTCCAATTCCTTGTACATGATCAACATGAAAGCGTACTTTCGGATAATCAGTTAACAATTCACCAATTTCAGAAACAGGTTGAATCGCCCCTGTTTCGTTATTGACATGAATAACGGAAACAAGGATTGTATCCTCACGAAGTGCTCGTTTCACATCTTCTACAGACACAATACCATGCTCATTTACAGGTAAATAGGTAACCTCAAAACCGAGTCCTTCTAATTGTTTATATGCTTCAAACACAGACGCGTGTTCAATATTTGTTGTAATGACATGTTTGCCACGAGAACGATTCTTCATCGCTATTCCTTTAATCGCAAGGTTATTTCCTTCCGTTCCGCCCGATGTAAAGATAATCTCTGAAGGCTTAACACGAAGAAGCTGTGCTGCAATCGTTCGAGATTGCGTTAATAAGCGCTCTGCTTCTCCTCCAAGCGAATGAATAGAAGAAGGATTTCCAAAATATTTTCCGGCAACCGTTACGTAAGATTGAAGGACTTCTGGATATGGTTTCGTCGTCGCACTATTATCAAAATAGATCATCGTTCTTCCCCTTTCAGCGATATCGCATCGTACAATCATATCACAAGTACATGCAGTTACGCTAAAGATACTCCTAGGTTCCATTCTTTAAATACAGAAGCATACGTTTGTATTTTGAAACGAAAAACCGTCCGGTATTCCGCTATTTATTATAGCAACATCATCTCAAAATTTACACAATATGATAAAAAAACAAACCCCTTTTTCATTAAGGGGTTTGTTCACCATCAACAAATTCAGCAATTTTTTGTACAACTCCAGGCTCAAGTTGTTCTAGAACCGAAGCTGCTTGCTCTAAAGCTGCATCATATTCATATTCACGGAACAATCTCTCTGCCTCATTTAAGCTATGTGCAAGCTCCAGATCATGACTACGATAACGGTTACCGTATTGAATTAATTTTTCTACTAAATGTGCCTGTCCAATTAACTCTTGTGTCATTTCATACACACCATTTACCATGGTAAATGCTTCTTCTAACATGCTATTTACAACATTCATATTCAGTGGTTTTAATTCTAACTGTTCATAAACACCTTGCATCGCTTGCTGTCCTCTTTGCAAATCATCCATAATACTATCTGGAAGACCAGGCAAGTTAGACTTTTGCATAAAGCGTTTTGCTTCCACAATCATTTGGCGCATTTCATGTAATGTTTCACGCGCTTCAAACTCTTCCTTACGCATCATTTGTAACATGTCCTTATATTCAACATGAAGTACCTTCAATGTTTCACATTGCTCATAAATTTCTTCTAGCTCTTCGCGAATAACAGAGAACGCAATATCTTGCTCAGCAATACGTAATTGCAACACTTCAAAACGTTTCATTAAAATGTGCATTTGTTTTTCAATGATTTTTTGTGATTCAATATCTTTATCTTGCAATTGATAACTTTGCTTAACAAATTGTGTTTCCGATTTTGTTTCAATTGTTTGTTCGCGCATTTGCTCTAAATCTTCGTATACAGTAACAGTTTTTTGTTCCACGTAATACTTCGCATGCACTTCTTGTTCTAACTGATCATACAGCGTATCTAAATTCGTTTTTAAAGCTTCTATTTTCTCTTTTGCTTCTGCTATATGTAACTCTTGTAAATCCATCAGACATGTTTGTAGTTGTTTATTCATATCTCTTACTTCTTTAGGGATTTCCAAATGATTTAATACATACGCTTGCTTCTTCATATCGTCATGACCTTGTAATAAATCATCTAATTGTACCGGTAATGTCGCTTGACACTCTACTAACAAATCAGGAATTTCATGAATGATGATTTCTAAATTTGATAATCCATCTTCTAAGCTTATTACAATGTCGCGCGCTTTTAAATAATCACCATTTTCTGTTGCTTCTTCAAACGCTTGGAACTTGTTTGACTCTGCATCAAGCAGCTCTTCAATTTTCTTTTCTGCTTCGCCAAACATATGACGATGAGCGAGGACACTCTTTTTCATACTGCGATATGTATCACGTAAGCCGTCAATTTCCGAACTATTTTTCTCATAGCTCTCTAACAATTGTTGCAACTCGTTTAAAATATCTGTAATGCGGTTATCCGCTTCATCTAAACCACTAATGGATTCATTCATCGCATGTTTTGCTTTTCGGAAGGAAAATTGTGAGGCTGATTTTTGTGCACTTTCCAATGCTTTCTCAGCTTTTGGAAGAAGGTTTGCAACAATTTCATCCCATTCTTCGCGCCATTTTTCAAATAGTTCTTCAGTTTGCCCTGTCATATTTAACTCTTTAACCCGTTTCAATTCATCTGCCACAGGTTTATCTTTTATTTCTTGTTTCCACTGCTCTAGTGCTTCAAGATCTTTATATAAACGATTTCTTATCACGAGCTCTATCATGAGCAGTAATAGAATAGAGCTTACTACGATGATAACGATCGTCAGGATAGAATCCATGCAAAAAAGCCTCCTATTATACCTCTTTTTTTGTCCGTTCCGTTTATGAAATGGAAGGCATTATGTATAAAAAGGGAAATCCCCTATATTTAACAACTAACAATGTTCTAATCATATCATGTAATGACGTGTTTTTGACCTAATTTTTTTAAAATTTCATGTTTCTTTTCTTGCTTTTGTAATATCACCTTCTAGGAATTTCTGTATCTTTCTTTTTCACATCTATTTTCGTCTTACACAATTTGATCATCATCTCGGTTATACATACCTTTATCCCACTATTCGCGGGCAGTAATACCCTCACCCAAAAATTCAGCAAAAAGCACACAAAGTACCTCCCGCTTGGATTTCACCCTACTGTGGCACTCAAAATATACCCTTCTACCTCCTGACTTTTCGCGAAGCGAACGAGTCCAAGTTTCGGTAATCTGATTTTGTTACCAACAACCGCAATATTACCATTGACGTGCTTTGTCATGTATGACAACACAAGCTTCTTAAGCTCTCATAAAAGATACGTTCTAGAACAATACCCCCACCTCAAGTCCATTAGGTGGGGGTATTTCAAATATGAACAGCTCTTGGCAAAGGATAATACACTTGTTCTAAACAAAGTGCTAGTTCCATCCACTGCTCAACTTCCTTCGTATACATTTCCAAAAAGAATGTTTCTGACGGAAATGAATGTAGCACTTCCGTTATATATTGCGGATACAAATATGGCATGTTCATCATGCCCTTTAGCTGTGTCATAAACATTGTAAAAGATACTTTTTGAAACTCTTTCTTCACTTGCCCTTGTCTAATTACTTGCTCTATATAATATCTTTCTTTAGAAAAATAAATCGTCATCACTTCTCGAATTAATGTTGTATCCAATGAAAGTTCCCGATAGAAGAAACGAGTGAGCTCTCGATTTTCAAATTGATAGCGTAAAATCCCTCGTACAATTTGTAACATAACTTCCTTTGACGACAAATACTCCCGTTGTTCAAATGACCGTTCAATCACTTTGAGATATCCCTCTAAAAAGTCCGTTATAAGCTGTTCTAATAACCCTTGCTTTCCAGAAAAATAATACGAAATATTAGCCACATTTGCATCCGCTCGCTTTGCGATATCACGCACCGACGTTCCATCATATCCTTTCGCATAAAACAAAGAAATTGCCGCATCGATAATCTTTTGTTTCGTCTGCTTCATGTGCTCACTTCCTTTCATGGAACAGCTATAGATTAAATTTCTTGACTTTTAAGACAAATTCCTTTAATTTTCTATCGACAAAGTCATATGAAATACAGCGTATTTCGCTATGACTTTACATTTCTCGATAGAAAGGGTGACGTTTCCATGTTTACAAAAGAAAGCTATGCAGGTTCACGTGAACAGCAGTATGAAACTGTAATTAAACAAATTGATGCACTACTTACAGGCGAATCAAATGTAGTCGCAAATTTAGCAAATGCTTCTGCACTGCTCAATCAGTTTTTAGAGCGGATTAACTGGGTTGGTTTTTATGTAACCGAAGGAAATCAATTAGTGCTCGGGCCATTTCAAGGAATGCCCGCATGCGTTCGCATCCCATTCGGACGCGGTGTTTGCGGAGTAGCAGCTGAAACAAAAACAACACAGCTCATTGCAGATGTTCATCAATTCCCAGGTCATATCGCTTGCGATAGCGCCTCTAATTCCGAAATTGTTGTACCGCTTATTAGGAACGGTGAAGTCATCGGTGTACTAGATATTGATAGTCCCGAAAAAAATCGTTTCGACAAAGTTGACCAACATTATTTGGAGAAATTTGTGGAAACGCTCCTAAAACATATGTAGTAAAGTTTAATGAATAAGATAAAGTGAAACTTTGATCAGCGGGGGAGCTTCATCCCCACTGATTATTAGCCCGCACGAATCCCGCGAATAGCGGAATAAAAAAGCCATCAGTTCGCGCGCACCGTTTACTGATGGCTTTTTTACTTTCACTGCCCACTTACATTAGAAAACGCAGCCTCTCTCTTTTGCAACGCTTGCGCTAGATCACCAATAATATCCTCCCATGCTTCTAAGCCGATAGACAATCGTAATAAGTTATCGTAAATATCCATCTTATGACGAACTTCTGCTGGAATGACAGCATGTGTCATTGTTGCTGGATGTTGAATCAATGTTTCTGTATCCCCTAGACTGACTGCAATCGTAATAAATTGCAATTCATTCATCAAAGCCTGAGCCTCATCTTTTCCACCTTTCACTGCAAATGAAATAACACCGCCCCCACGTTTCATTTGTTGAGCTGCTAGGTCTCCCTCTGGATACCACACCGCTTCTACACTTTCATGATTTTGTAAAAACTTCACGACTTTTTCAGCGTTATCACAGTGTCGATCCATTCTTACCGCTAGCGTCTTTAATCCTCGTAGTAAGAGCCATGCATCAAACGGTGCCATAATTCCACCAATGTCTTTTCGAATCGGGCGAATCTTTTCAGCTAAGTCTTTCGTTTTACAAACCGTAACACCGGCAACAACATCTCCATGTCCACCAATATATTTTGTAGCGCTATGGAGAACGACATCGCACCCCAGCTCAAGAGGCATTTGTAAGTATGGCGAGCAAAATGTATTATCTACAATAACAAGTAAGCCATTTTGTTTTGCCACTTTGATAACCTTCTCTAAATCAATAAGCTTCATCGTGGGATTAATCGGTGTTTCTACAAAAATCAATTTTGTATTTGGAAGAATTTTCGTTTGAATATCCTCTTCCGTTTCCATATCGCATAATGAATGAGTAATCATGAATTTATCTTCTAATACCCCCAAAAATCCATACGTACATCCATACAATCCATTTGAACAAATAATATGATCTCCAGCACGTAAAAACGCAAGCAGTGTAGCAGAAATAGATGCCATTCCAGATCCAAACGCCAGAGCAGCTTCTCCCCTTTCTAAAGCTGCCATTCGGTCTTCAAACAATTCAACAGTCGGATTTCCAAGCCTCGAGTAAATATAAGATGCGTCCTGCCCAGCAAAACTTGCTTCTCCTTGCTGCGCTGTTTCAAATGTATACGTTGAAGTTTGAAATAGCGGAGGCGTTAAACTCCCCTTATGCAAAGTAGGATTATAACCATGATGAATGAGCTCCGTTTCCATATGCTTCTTTTTCATACAAACATCCCCCTTATACTTTTTATTTCATGTAAGCGTTTTCTCTTTGTTGCTACTCTTTCCATAGCGTTGTTTTGAATTCCTCCTTGCATTTTCCCAAAATTTAGATGTACAAAACAAAAAACAACTCCCTTGACGAAAGTTCATCAAAAAGATATAATAGCGTTTGTGTAAAATAAAAAGGCAGCCTTGTAATATGAGTTTATCGTTTGTATTTTGTTCCTCTACTTGAGGTGTATCTCGTAACTCCCTGCTGCTGGAGCGAAGGTACATGAAAACAAAATGCGCATAAATGTCGATTACGTCTGTTTTTATTTTACGAAAATAAAAACACTAAAGGAGGAGTCAATTATGGCTCGTTATACAGGTCCAGCTTGGAAACTCTCTCGTCGTCTTGGAATTTCTCTAAGCGGCACAGGTAAAGAATTAGAAAAACGCCCTTACGCACCAGGTCCACACGGTCCGAACCAACGTAAGAAACTTTCAGAATACGGTTTACAATTACAAGAAAAACAAAAACTTCGTCACATGTACGGCATGACTGAGCGTCAATTCCGTCGCACATTTGATCAAGCAGGTAAAATGCCAGGTAAACACGGCGAAAACTTCATGATCCTTCTTGAAGCTCGTCTTGACAACCTAGTTTACCGTATGGGATTAGCTCGCACTCGTCGCGCTTCTCGTCAATTAGTAAACCACGGTCACATCATGGTAGATGGCGCTCGCGTTGATATCCCATCTTTCCGTGTAAAACCAGGTCAAACTATCAGCGTTCGCGAAAAATCTAACAACCTTGTTGTTGTTAAAGAAGCGATCGAAGTTAACAATTTCGTACCTGAATACTTAACTTTCGATGCTGATAAATTAGAAGCTACTTTCAATCGCTTACCAGAGCGCGCTGAATTAGCTGCTGAAATCAACGAAGCGTTAATCGTAGAGTACTACTCTCGTTAATTCAATCGCTTAGTAGATGACAGTATTAAAAACCCTAGAAAAAGCGTTATTACAACGTTTCTAGGGTTTTTTCTATTTTTATGGTTTGTAAAATAACTTAAATAAAATTAATGATCTGGGGGAGGTTTTTGGGGGACTTTTTGGATAAAATAAGCGTGGGCAAATGCTATTTCCCCTAATAAATTTAAATACAAAAACTGCTGCCATTCACACATGTTCGACAATACAATTCATTTTTACTTTTCACTGTTCTTTTATCCACATAAGAAGAAACTTTTCTGCTTCTAATGCTGGAAAATACCACTTTCCACCTATTTTATATTTCGGAAAGCGTTCATCATAAAAGAAATTTTCTCTGATGGTATTTCCACTCATACTTGTTTGTCTGCATAGTTCTTTCATATCCCAAAATGTTTTTCTTTGTTCAATTTGATTTAGACGTTTTCGCAACTCTTCTAAGAAAAGTTCTTCAATCTTCTGCTCGTCTATCTTAATATCAAGAATGTTATTCATCTTCTTTTTTTGAAGTTTCTTCTATTTCAATCTTCTTTTTAAAATTAACTCTCTTGCAGCTGATATTAAAGATGTAAAAAAACGTTCTCCATTGTTCTATTGTTAGATTTACCTTAACTATATATCCTTTTTCATTATCAACATAAACCCTAATGGAGAAACCTAGGAATATAGTATAATTTTCCATAAACATAATAGAAAGGATTTAAACAATGGGACAATTTCAAAGTAATTTTCAAGCGGCAAAACAAATCGCTACGCAGATGAGAGCAGCTTCGGATACCATCCAAAGTGCAACAAATCGTTCCATAAAAAAGGCGACGCGTACAACACTATCTGTTAACTCCAAAGCACAAGAAGCGAACCAACAAGTTTTAGATTTGACGAAACAATTTTCCGCCGCCTTTCAACAAGCGGTCGATAATATTCATTCGGTAGCTAACGAGTTTGAAAGAATGGATAACGAACTTCAAAATACCTTTCGCTAATGTGACAACCTACGTAAAGTAAAACGGTAGGAGGAAAAAGATGAAAATTTGGGAATTAAAGAGTTCATTTGATGACTATGAATCCTTTCAACTATTGAATTTAGAAGAAGATTCGAAAAAGTATTTTGAAGGAAAAATTGACTCAGCAGTAAAAGCATCTGATTTATGGGGAGAAATACGCATTAAATGTGTAGAAGAAGGACATCACAGTGATTTTCCTCATTTTTGGGGAGAGATTGGCACACCAATGGTTAGTGAGAAAGCTAAACAATTCTTAGGGCCTACGCTTGGCAACAATGTGGAATTTCTTCCACTAATTCATAATGTGACGGGAGAAGTGTATTATATAATTAACGTTTTAAATGCAATAGATGCAATTGACTACGAAAAAGCTATATTAAAGAAACTACGTTCTGGCTTAGTAATAGATTTCAAAAAATACGTATTTTTACCTAATATGGTTAAAAACCAAACAATTTTTAAAGTTTACTTAAATGAAATATTATACATTCCTTCTGTTTTTGTATCAGATGAATTTAGAAATACAATTTTAAAAAGTGATTTAAAAGGTTTTGAGTTTGTTGAAGTATGGGATTCAGAAGCAACCTTGTAAAAGAAACTCCTAAAATTGAGGAATAATAAAAAGGGAAAATGTTTAGTGTAAGAGCTAATGTCCCTTCTTTTTTCAGCTGGAAAATTTACTGATACAATAAATCAACAAATACTAAAAAAAGAACACTGAATAATTTTAATCAATCATTCAGTGTTCTTTAAAAATTACAGCTATGTTAGCATAATCCATTTATATTGTCTTATTCGATCTAATTATAGAAAAGTATAAAGAAATAGCTGAAGAATACGGTGTAACATTAAGATTTAGGGAGGAATAATTATGAGCTTAAAATTAAAACCTGAAATAGAAACAGCACTAAAAAAAATTGACTTTGTTAATAGATACACAGAACTTTCTTCTTTTTCAAGAGAAAATTATGATGCCGAAGAAATCATTCCTAATCCCAATATTGAAGAAATTCAACAAATACTTGAAAAGCTAGGTTATAAATCAGTTTATGATAAAAAAGAAAAATTTTTAAAAGTTGGAGAAATAGGTGATAAAAAAGAAAATTTATTTTATTTTAATATTGGTATTAAAGTAAACGTTTTGGATTTTACTTGGGTAGTTTATCATAATGATGAACTAAGATTAGGTAGTCCATGGAGTCTATATTCAAGACTTTTAATTTCTCCAGATACTAGAATTAAGCCAGTACTATTTAGCGATTATGACAGCTTAGAAAAAATTTTTAAAATTGCTTTAGGTATGTATGAAGATTTTAAACAAGAATTAATTCCTATCTATTCATAATTTTATATTTAAGAAAGGCAATTTTATCTTAAATGTAAAAAAAAGAAAATCCGACTCACAAGAGCCGGATTTCTTCATTTATCTAAACTTTATACTGTCTTATTCGATATAATATTAGTATTTCTTTTCAATGCTAATACAACATTAGAACTATCGTTTCTAAATTTAGCAAGTGTCCCTTCTTCTAAACCAGTCAATGCTTCAAACATATCTTCACGTAGGCTTAATTGATACTCGTTTGAAAGTTCTTCTAAAATGCTAAAATGCTATTACCATCAAAAACATCATTTTCAAGCAATGTAAGAATTGATTTTTTAATTAAAACTGGGCTTGTAGGCTTAGATTGTCCATCTAGTGGTTCTTTTTTTCTCCAACCATTTTTACTCATTTGTCTTTGCAAATACGAATATTGATTGAAAGTGATTACCCCTAAATTGTATGCCCTTCTAATCATTACTCCCACAGAAACATGCCATTTTTTCTTCATAAAAACATAATGATCTAGATCAATTGGATCGGCTTTTTTCGTTATTATATATAAAATAGTCTTATTTACCATCGTCTTGTTTTTCTATATACACATATTCATCCTTTGGGTTCTGTTGAACTTCACCTTGAGTGTTCCCTGCTAACTGACCTGCGTTCAGCAAAGAAAAGATAATTAACGCTTCTAGTGACATAATTTTTTATCACACCCTTCTATCAATTGGAATACATACATCATACCTCTTTCTTATGAATTCCATATGAACATACAGAAAATTTTAAAACAAAAGACTTTGCAGATTCTCTCTACAAAGCCTTCTCTTTAAATTGTTACGCGATAATATTTTTCTAATCGTTTATTCAATAACGGAATTAAAACTGGAGCTAACACAAAATAAAATCCGAAATTCCCCCCTGCATGATATAGATCAAACGGTATTCCAGCAAGCCAATACGCCCAAAAATATTTAAAACCGTAAATTGGCGCTTGCCAAAGTGCCATAATGAAACCATATAATAACCCCATACATGCAGCATATAAACTCATTACAATATGTGGGATACGTTCAAATAAAGAACGCATTATGCTACCAGTTAACAATGCAATAATTGAATATCCAATAATTTGCGAAATGGTCCACCATCCCATTCCTAATACTAAATTAGATAAAATCATTGATAGTATAGCTATAATGACCCCATATTTTCTCCCCATTATAAGTGATATAATAATTATAATCGCTGTCATTGGTTGCACATTTGGAATAAATGCAAATATAAGGCGTCCCGCAACTGTTAAACTAGCTAACATTGCTACTAATACAATACTTCTCACATTAGTTAATGGGATATACTGAAACTTATTACTTAGCTTCATGCAAATCCCAAGTAATCACATCACCATCTTTTAATTCGATGTCTTTTGCACCTTTCATTGCGGGTTCTTTATTCACGTCAAACATCCAATATTTCTTTGCACTCACATCTTGTTTTTTTCCTTCAATAGATGTAATCATGCCATCTTGGTCTTCAACCTTAAAGTTTTCTTTCATTGCGTCGTATAACTTCTCACCATTTTTCACTTTTACTTTTTCTTTCGCAACAGTTTCTTTCCCGTTGTCCATTGTTACTTCAATTGTTACTTGAGGCGCTTTCGTATCTGTTTTCTTTGCCTCATCTTGTTTACCTTGACATCCCGCAAAAACAAACATCGTTATAATCATTAATAAGGATGTAATGAATAATTTACTTTTTCTCATTTTTCTTGCTCCTCTCTTTGCACTGATAATGAATCGATATAGCTTGTGCCACCGACTTATTCAATCGTCATTATAACATAGCACCCTCCATCCCCTAGCATAAACAGCTTATATAAAGGGAAACTTTGATCCGTAGAGGTTTACCTCATTCACCACTTAGAATTTTGAGGTAGGGATATTACTATCTGCAAATAGCGGGATAAAAACACCTCTTATTTTTTTCTTTTATTTTAATTGATTTTCATTCTCAATCCCCTTGATCTATATCAAGAAAAGTAAAGAATTGCTGTACATCACACCAATGAATTTTTAAAGAGAATAAAAAAACGTGTACACTTTCTTGTACACGTTTCTTTTCACATTACCGCTTTTTTTCACCTAATAGGTAGTTCGCTACTCTCGAGTTTAGCAAATTGATTTACAGACTGGCAATCAATATCGTAATGAAAGAAAGAAAGGGAACACTTGCTAATAGAGATATATGAAAAACGATTGATAGATCGTTGCCAATCGTCGCTTCAATCGGGTCTTTCGCAGGCGATGCTAAAAAACGTAAAAATCGATCTCCGAAATTAGCCTTCCTTGGAAATTCAGGAACTTCAACATGATCGCTATCTAAATGCTGCTGCAATGTATACTCTTTATCAAAGGGATTTTCGTTCAATTTCATCCACCTCCAGCAGCTGTTTTAATTTTTTGATACCATTATGCAGTCTCGATTTAACTGTTCCCACTGGGATATCAAGTACGGCTGCAATTTCTTTATGAGGCATATCATGGTAATAAGAAAGAATAATAACGGCGCGCTGTTCTTCAGGAACTTTCAAAACCGCTTCCCGAACAGTAAGACGATCTTCATTTGAAAATTCCTTCTCTTGAATCGGAACAAAAAACGGGAGAAGAGACCGCCATTTTTTTCTGCGATTCAATTTATTAATCATGAGCCGGTATGCAATTTGAAACAAATATGTTTTGATCTTTCCTTTGTTAAGCTCATACATATGTTTCTTCCGTTCTAATGTAAGAAACGTATCTTGAACGAGATCTATGCTTAATTGCTCATCACGATTAAAACGATATAAAAAAATATATAACGCTGGTTTGATTAAGACATATAGTTTTTCTCCCGCCTGCTTATCTCCATTTTGATATGCAAGCATGAGTTCTTCCTCAATCCCAATCTGCGCCATGTTTTTTAATCTCCTTTATTCCCTTTAACGTTAAAGAGACTCGGCTAATTAAATAAATACTTGCGACTAATGTCCAAATTTGTGATTGATTCGTAAAAAACTGTACATATGGGTTTTGAATTGTAAATCCACTTGAAACTAATAAATTGAGCACCTGAACACATATACAAGCATACACCGCAACACAGACGGAAATTGTATCAAATACATTCCAGCGAAAATACACTTTTGTTTTTGTAAAATCGATTTTAAATCCATTTTTTCGAACGATGTACTTTCTATCAAATGGTATGATAATAGAAAATATGATAATCATTATAATCCCTACTGCAATCATTGAAACCTTAAATCCAATCGCAATAGGTAACAACATACCACAAGTAACTACCACTACAATGCCTAATAAAGCCAAAGTAAACATCCATTTATTCGCCATATAAATTGCCCCCCTATGTAAAGAAACAATAAAGTCGTTTAATTTTATCTTGAAAAATACCGTAGTCTACCAATCATTTGAATAATATAAGGCTTTTAAAGCTGGTTAAAAGTTAATACTTGTGTGAACTATTCTCTAAAGAACGATTAATAAAGTTGTTTAATTCGAGAGTCGAAAATTGAATAATAGCCCCCTACATTTATCATTTTCTTTCTAAGTTCTTAGATTTTGACGCTTTTACAACAAAAATTGTTGAAACAACCACACTAACTAATCCACACAGTGCTGAAATAAAAACCACTATGAACATAAAGCATCACCCCATTAATTTTATTTGTTAGTTAACCTACTCAATTCTTAAATTAATAAATACCGAAATATTCTAACTTTAATTACACATGAAATGGAAATAGGCAGTATGAATAATTGCATACCACCTATGTCTTTAAACAACTATTTTATTTTTTCAATAACTTTATTGTAAATTAAACAACTTTATTATCACTTAACACCCTAATCTATCATGTCATAAACTTATACAACCGACAGAGGCAAACGGTTCAAAAGAAATTATTTTATTTTTTTAATCACTTGCGCAGGATTTCCTCCTACTATCACATTATCAGGCACATCCTTTGTTACGACAGCACCTGAGGCAATAACTGCATTATGTCCAATCGTTACACCAGGATTAATAACAGCCCTTCCACCAATCCATACGTTATCACCCATTATGACCGGCTTTCCAAATTCAGTACCACTAGCTCGTTCAATCGGATCAAGCGGATGTGTTGCTGTATAAATATGGACACCCGGAGCTAACATACAATTCTTACCTATCGTAACAGGACATACATCTAGAATCACACAATCAAAATTCGCATAAAAGTTTTCTCCAACATGAATGTTATAGCCATAGTCACATTTAAAAGCAGACTCGACATGAATATTCTCCCCACTTGATCCAAATAACTCTTTTACGATTAAACGACGTTCTTCGTATTTCGTTTCTACCGTTTCGTTTAGTTTTCTTGTTAATATACGAGCATGCTCTCGCTCTTGTACTAGCACTGAATCAGCAGCCACATACATTTCACCTTGTATCATTTTTTCTTTTTCAGTTCTCACAATAACATCCCCTTATTAAACACGTATATATAAGTTCCTCGTTATTATGATAGCATTTCCCAATAACTGAAACAAGAAAGGTCTGAATCATATATGATTCAGACCTTTCTTGCTTAATCTTCCATCGTAGATAAGTCGCCTGTTGGTAAGTTTAACTCCCACGCTTTTAAAACACGTCTCATAATTTTACCACTTCTCGTTTTCGGTAATTTATCTCGGAATTCAATTTGTCTCGGCGCCGCATGAGCTGCAAGGCCTTTTTTCACAAATTGACGAATCTCTTCTTTCAACTCATCAGATGCTTCGTATCCTGCGCGTAGTGCAATAAACGCTTTAATAATTTCTCCGCGTACCGGGTCTGGAATACCAATTACACCAGCCTCCGCTATAGCAGGGTGTTCAATTAATTTACTTTCTACTTCAAATGGACCAACGCGCTCACCAGATGTCATAATTACATCATCAATACGTCCTTGGAACCAGAAGTAACCATCTTCATCCATATATGCAGAGTCACCTGATACATACCAATCACCTGGCATAAAGTAAGACTCATATTTTTGCGGGTTGTTCCAAACTGCGCGCATCATCGATGGCCAGCCTTTCGCAATCGCTAGATTCCCCATTGTATATGGCGGTACTTCATTGCCTTCATTATCAACAATCGCTGCCTTCACACCTGGAATTGGTTTCCCCATTGATCCAGGGCGAATTTCCATACAAGGATAGTTACAAATAACTTGTCCACCTGTCTCTGTCATCCACCATGTATCGTGAATACGAAGGCCGAATGCGCTCATTCCCCAGCGAATTACTTCTGGGTTTAACGGTTCACCAACACTTAACACGTGGCGCAGCGCTGATAAGTCGTATTTCTTAATCGCTCCTTCTCCTGCTCCCATCAACATGCGGAATGCTGTTGGTGCACTATACCAAACGGTTACACCGTAATCTTGCAACGCTTCATACCATGTCTCTGGGCTAAAACGTCCTCCTAAAACAACATTTGAGCCGCCTACTAACCATGGTGCAAAAATACCATAAGCAGTTCCTGTCACCCAGCCTGGGTCAGCAGTGCACCAATATACATCGTCTTCTTTTAAATCAAGCACCCATTTTGCCGTTTGATAATGCTGCACCATTGCATTTTGTGCATGAAGAACACCTTTTGGCTTTCCTGTAGAACCAGATGTATAATGAAGAATTAATCCATCCTCTCGGTCCAGCCATTCGATTTGCAGCTTATTAGAAGCTTGTTCAAATAATGAGTTAAAAGCAACAAGCTTTCCGCCTTCTTCTACATTATCACCAACAAGAAAGACTGTTTTTAACGCTGGTAAATCATTCAGTGGTACACGTTCTAACAATTCAGGTGTTGTAATTAAAACCTTTGCTCCACTATCTTCTAAGCGATCACGCACTGCGCCTTCCATAAATGCTTCAAATAACGGACCAACAATTGCCCCTAATTTTACTGCACCAAGAAGTGCAAAATATAATTCTGGTGAACGCGGCATGAAAATAAAAACGCGATCTCCTTTTTCCACATCACCATAGTTTTTCAGGACATTACCCGCTTTGTTAGAGAATTCCTTCATTTCTTTAAATGTATATTTTTCTTTACGCGAACCATCTTGATAATAAAGCGCCACTTTATTTTTTCGATCAGATTTCGCATGTTTATCAATTGCCTCATATGCCATATTTACTCGGCCTGTTTCATACCAAGAAAAATTTTTATTAACCTCTTCCCAGTTAAAGTTTGCATATGTTTCTTCATAATTCAACAAATTATTTTCTCCTTTAATGACCGGAAGCGTTTCTACTTTCATACTTTACATCCCCCTCCTATGTATTCTATTATCTATTATAATAACATTATTTAAAATTTTCAGTATATTTGTTGATTTTTAGACAAATTTTTACTGACAAAATTCGATTCACATCGCATATATTATAAAGTACGATATATAGTAGATTCACAAACCCTCAAGGTGGTGAGTAAAACGTTGATTCATAAAAAAATATATAATGCAAGAAACTTAAAAACAGCAAAAGGAACCTTAGTGATTGAAGGACCTGTGTCTACACATAATCTCAAAATGTATGAATTTCATTCAGACTTAGTTGCGTTTCGTCCTGCTGATCAACAATATAAAGCAATTGTCGAAATTTCTAAATTACCAGAAGCTCGTCTCATTATTGCGAGACACGAACAAACAATTGTTGGCTATGTTACATACCTATATCCCGATCCGCTAGAACGATGGTCGGAAGGAAACATGGAGAATTTAATTGAGCTTGGGGCAATCGAAGTCATTCCAGCATTTCGTGGGTGCTCTGTCGGAAAAAATCTATTAGAAGTTTCCATGATGGATGACCATATGGAAGATTATATTATATTAACGACTGAATATTATTGGCACTGGGATTTAAAACAAACTGGTTTAAATGTTTGGGAATACCGCAAAGTAATGGAAAAAATGATGAATGCCGGCGGCTTAGAATGGATGGCAACAGATGATCCAGAAATTTGTTCGCATCCAGCCAACTGTTTAATGGTTCGCATCGGCAATCGGGTAGACACAAATTCCATCCAAGCATTTGACCGCTTACGCTTTCAAAATCGTTTTATGTATTAAGAAGGGAGGCATATAGAATGATTGTAGAAGAAATTATGAATCATGATGTAATAGCACTGCACCCAGATGATACGATAGAAACAGCAATACGGACAATACGCACAAATAACATTCGGCACATTCCCATTGTCAATCATGACAACAACGTAGTCGGCATTATTTCCGACCGCGACGTACGAGATGCAAGTCCGTCCATTCTTGATGAACAGGTTTCACTAGATATGCTAAAACAACCCATCCAATTAATTATGAAACAACCTGTGATGACATGCCATCCTCTTGATTTTGTTGAAGAAATTGCAACTTTATTTTTCGAAAACAAAATCGGGTGCCTTCCTGTTACAAAGGGCGGAAAGCTCGTTGGAATCATTTCAGAATCCACAGTGCTGCACACACTTGTCAAGCTAACAGGTGCTCATCAGCCAAGTTCACAAATTGAAATTCAAGTAAAAAATGAACCTGGTATTCTTGGAAAAGTAGTCGCTATTTTTAGTGAGCTCCATATTAATATCGTGAGCGTTCTCGTCTATCCAGCAAAAGACGAGAGCGCTAAAGTACTCGTTTTCCGCATCCAAACGATGAATCCTCTAAGGGTAATTGAAGAGTTAGAGAAAAAAGGCTACCATGTTTTATGGCCAAATATAATGGGGATGCAGGCATGAAGAGCGCCTTCATTTATTCAGATGATTTTCGGGGCTATTCCTTTAGCCCTGAACATCCTTTTAATCAGCTTCGCGTTACACTTACCTATGATTTATTAGTAAAGAGTGGATTCATTCATCCTTCTCAAGTCATTCCACCACGAATGGCAACAGATGAGGAAATTGCTTTCATTCATACAGAGGAATACATAAATGCGGTAAAACGTGCTGGAGAAGGAAAATTAGAAAAGTCGATAGCGATGTCCTACGGGCTTGGAACAGAAGATACACCAATGTTCCTTCACATGCACGAAGCTAGCGCCCTGCTTGTTGGTGGAACATTAACCGCGGTCGATACAGTACTTTCAGGGAAAGCAAAACATGCTTTAAACTTAGGTGGTGGTTTACACCACGGTTTTCGCGGCAAAGCATCCGGCTTTTGCATATACAATGATAGTTCTATCGCAATTAAATATATGCAGAAAAAATACGGTCTTCGTGTTTTATATATTGATACAGATGCGCACCACGGTGATGGTGTACAATGGTCCTTTTATGATGATCCCAACGTTTGTACGATTTCACTACATGAAACAGGACGCTATTTATTCCCTGGAACAGGCGCCGTAAACGAACGTGGTCAAGGTGTTGGCTACAGTTACTCGTTTAACGTTCCGCTGGATGCCTTTACAGAAGATGAATCCTTTTTACAATCCTATCGCACCGTTGTAAGAGAAGTAGCAGCTTACTTTAAACCGGATATTATTTTAACGCAAAACGGAGCTGATGCTCACTATTATGATCCTCTTACTCATCTTTGTTCAACTATACAAATTTATCGTGAGATTCCAAAGCTTGCACGCGAAATTGCTAATGAATACTGCGGCGGTCGCTGGATTGCTGTTGGCGGTGGTGGCTACGACATATGGCGCGTCGTCCCAAGAGCCTGGGCACTCATTTGGTTAGAAATGAACAACATCCAAAACATCTCAGGTTATCTCCCACCAGAATGGATCGAAGCTTGGAAAGGACAAGCACCAGTTGAACTTCCCCTCACATGGGAAGATCCGAACAACATGTATAACCCCATCCCTCGAAAGCAAGAAATTGAAGAGAAGAATGCATTAACAGTGGCAAAATCTCTTGAGATTATTCGGAATAATACAAAAAAAGCTTTGTATTAAACCATTAGAATAGGAGATCTCTCCTATTCTAATTTCATGAAGGATGATATTTATGTGGAAACAGCAATTGATACACACGAAACGCGGTATTTTTGAAATCTTTATAAGAGGAGATGGCGAACCACGCTGTGTTACACATCATTACTCACAATTTAATAAAACGGGTGATTATTTTGCTGAGAGTTTTATTCATACCCACCAAGTATTTCTTATCAATTTAAGGGACGCTGGACACTCTGTAAAATCTGGAACTGAAAAAGAATTAAGTATGAGAGAAACGATTGAAGATTTAGAAGTAGTAAAAGAAGCACTACAACTTACCAAGCTCTATATTTATTTCATTTAAAAATAGCAATCATTATCCATTCTTAGAAGAAAAAACTAACTTTTTATCTGTTATAAAAAGCTTTTATTATTCTATTACACAAAAAAATGCTTGAACTTCACATACAGAAGCTCAAGCATTTTCCATTTCTATATGAGTAAACTCACGCAACACTAAATTTTTGTTTCTATTCACTAGCTATGCTACATTAAATTTGTCACACATAACTACAAGATTAGACAACAGATATAAATTCATTATAGGGTGGGAAAACACATGAACAAACCTCGTATTGGTATGGTTGGACTTGGGAGCATTGCTCAAAAAGCATACCTTCCAACACTTACAAAGGAAACAGATTGGACATTTGTAGGAGCGTTTACACCAAATCCTGATAAACGTAAGCTCATTTGCCAGCAATATCGTATTCAAGAATTCTCTAACCTACAAACACTCGCTTCAGAATGCGACGCAATGTTTGTACATAGTTCCACTGCGACTCATTATGAAATCGTTTCTGAACTTCTTCAAAAAGGAATCGATGTTTATGTCGATAAACCACTAGCCGCTACTGTGGAACAAGCTGAGAAACTAGTAGAACTTAGTGAAAAGTATAATCGAAAACTTATGGTTGGCTTCAATCGTCGCTTCGTTCCTATGTATGTTGCAGCAAAAGAACACGCAAATGATCTATCATGGATTCGTATTGAAAAACATCGTACAAACAAAGTGGGACCATATACATATGACTTTACAATGCTTGATGATTATTTACATATCGTCGATACAGCTCGCTGGTTAGCAAATGGTGACCTTCACCTCGTACACGATATGATACAAGTAAATGAGAAAAATGAACTCCTTTATGGACATCATACCTATACAAGTACGAACGGTACATTACTATCTACCGCTATGCATCGCCATGCTGGTACGAATTTAGAACAAATCGAGCTTGTTACAACTGGTAAAATTATTCGTGTGAAAAATATGAATACATTAGAAGTAGAACAAGATAATAGCGTTACACAAAATGGGTCACCTTCATGGGAAACAACGTTAAAACAGCGTGGTTTTGAAGGTGCTGTATACCATTTCATCGATTGTGTACAAGGTAATACAAAACCAATGGTTGATGGATTAGAAGGGTTAAAATCACAGCAGATGCTTCAATCACTATTACAATCTCATATAGAAAGATAAAGTGAAACTTTAATCAGTGGGGGTTTTCTTCATCCCCCACTGATCATCAGCCCTCACCAATTGGGCTTTTAAAGAATAAAGCGCATGCAGTTTTCTGAATTTACTTTCATTCCCATTTCCCCTTTATTTCTAGCACAAATTTCTATAGAATATGTTGATAGAAATTATAAATTTCATACTGAATCGTGGAAAGGATGGGAATCACAAATGTGGAACGAGTTTAAAAAGTTCGCCTTAAAAGGGAATGTTGTTGATTTAGCTGTCGGGGTTGTAATCGGTGGTGCATTTGGTAAAATTGTTTCTTCATTAGTAAATGATGTTATTACGCCATTGATCGGAATTTTATTAGGTGGCGTTGATTTCAAAGGTCTATCCTACCCTGTGGGGAAAGCAACATTAAAATACGGCGCGTTCATTCAAACCGTTTTTGACTTCTTTATTATCGCCTTCTCTATCTTCATGTTCATTAAGCTCTTCAACAAGCTATCATTCAAAAAAGAAGAAGAAAAAGCAGAAGAAATTCCAGAACCAACAAAAGAAGAAGTACTTCTTGGCGAAATTCGCGACCTATTGAAGCAACAAAATGCATCAAAAGACAACGCATAATTGAACGGACAAAAGACATGAACATCAAGGATGTTCATGCCTTTCTTTATTTATATACTCTGAAGTAGACCCCTCAGATGCAATTTTCATCTTATAATGTTTCCGAATTCATATGAATAAACAAAATAATACCAGCAACCATTAAAACCACTATTGCACCTGCAAACAATGTAATCGAAAAAAATACAAAACTTGCGCTCCAGCCTACTGAAATATTTTCAATAAAAATAGAAGTTACATATGTGATAAGGGCAATTCCTGCAAGAATACTTCCTGGAATAAAGCGCTTTAGGCCTCTTTGTATTAACGTCATATATGCAAAAAAAGCTGTCGTACAAAGCGTAATCATCCAAAGAACGATCATCTCTTTTCCCCCCTCACATACCTTTTATCATTATTATACATGACATACCACAAGAATAGTGAAATTCTATTCTTGAGAAGGTAGTGTCCCAAAAAAATGTTGTAACTAAACTTGATCGGTACAACCACTTTCTTCCTTCTATCCTCATCCTATCTAATAAAGTATTAGACAAGATTGTAATTACATAATTTACATAAGGGAAATACGAGATGAACCTTTTTTTATTGATACCGATAAGCAAGGTTATAGTAACTCGTGCGATATTATATATAAATACAAATTAAAAAACCGACATAAAACCCTTCTTTTTAGGTGTGAGAGAGCATCCGGCCATGCATAGAAGCGATCAGATCCTTTTCCTGCCCCAGACATAGTGAAAACAAAGAGAGAAAACGAGTGCAGGTCACCTTTTGTTATCCATAGCCGCGGCTTACATGTCGAAAAATCAAAATGGATTTATATAGTTAACATTTTTTTATTTTATCAAAATATGAATGGTACACTATATACAAATGTTGGTGTTTTGTTATAAAATTGGAAAGGGATTAAAGATAATATATTAAAGTATTTTAGGGAAAAAGGTGGAGACATAATATGCAAATGAAAAAGTTCATAGGTATTTGTCTTGCAACTCTTCTTACAGTAGGTTTTGTAAGCGGGTGCAATTCATCAAAAAGTTCGACAGAAGTAAAAGAATCAAAAGAATCAAAAGAGAAAAAAGTATATGAAGTAGGTGACACTGCAAAATCAAAAAATGTTGAACTTGAATTAGAAAGTGCAGCGTTTGTGTTACCAGAACAATATTCGAAACCAACAAATGAAAAAATTCTAAAAGTTGAAGTGAGTTTAAAAAATACAGGTGATAAGACAATTCAAATAATGCCAACTGATTTTTCACTGTATGAAAATGATGAAAAAATGAAACCTCTTTATACGAGTGATCAAGATTTCTTAAAATCAGGTGATGTGGATAAAGGGAAAAAAGTATCAGGATCGATTTATTATTATGTGAACGAAGCTTCTTCTTATGAATTAGTTTACAAAAAATACATTATTGATCCGCAAAAAGATAAAGAAGAGAAGGTTTCCTTTAAAATTCAAGGAAAAGAATTAGTGAAAAAATCAAAAGAGTTACAAAAACCTGCTGAGGCTCTAACTGCATATTTAAATGCTGCCTATTATAATAAAGACGTTGAAAAAATTAATGATTTGACAGGCGAAGAAGGTGCTCAATTTGTTCGTGATGTAGAAGATGGTTTTAAAGAATCAACTGTACGAACATATAGCAATCGAATTAATGAACAAGCACTTATAAATTACTTTAATGTTTTAAAAGTAGCATTTCAGCAAAATGTAAAATTTGAAACGAAAGTATTATCTACAAGAGATGATAAAGCACAGGTGGAATTAAAAGCTAAACCACTTATGCTAAGTGAGTTGAAACCTAAAATTGAAAGCGAAGGTAGAATGATTGCAAGCCAGAATCCAAATATTACCCAAGATGAATTAGAAAACCGTTTATTTGATTATTTAATAAAAATAATACCAGAAGCAAAAACTTCAGGTACCGAAGAAATAGTAACGATTAACATGATCAAATTCGGGAAAAATCAATGGCGTTTGGATACAAATTCAGCAAATGAGATAATGAAAGTATTTGTTAAATAGTTATAATATATGATGATGGATTAAGTTATTTATGTGAAAATAAAAACTCACAGTGCAATACTGTGAGTTTTTCCTATTCCTACTTTGTTGAACTTCTAAATTGAATACGGTGAGGTAAAATAACCGTATGATCTTCTACTTTTTCTTTGTTCATATATTTTGTTAATAAACGCATTGCTACCGCTCCGATATCATACATTGGTTGTACAACTGTAGAAAGCTGCGGACGAACCATGATTGCAAGGCGAGTATTGTCAAAGCCCAGTACTTCTATATCTTCCGGTACATTTAAGCCAGCATCTTGTGCAGCATGGATGACACCTAATGCCATTTCATCTGAAGATACAAAGATTGCTGTTGGTTTTTGATCAAGTTCCCATAGCTTTTCAAATGCTTCTATACCTGAATCATATGTGTAATCTCCATCGATTACAAGAGATTCATCATATGCGATGCCAACTTCTTCCAACGCTTTTTTGTAGCCTTGTAATTTTTTTGCACTTCCTGCTTTATCCACATAAGGACCTGAAACGAAACCAATACGTGTTTGACCTTGATCTAAGAAATGCTTCATTGCATCGTATGCAGCTTGCGCATAATCAATATTTACAGACGATGTTTCATTTTTCTCATCAAATGATGCTGCAAGTACGATTGGTACAGGAGACTTTTTAAACTCTTCTACATGAATATCTGTAATATCTTCTCCCATAAACACAATACCGTCCACTTGTTTACCAAGCATTGTATTTAATAAGTGAAATTCTTTTTCTTTGTTTTGATCAGAGTTACTTAAAATGATGTTATATTTGTACATTGTTGCAATATCTTCAATCCCACGTGCAAGTTCTGCATAAAACGTATTAGAGATATCTGGAATAATAACACCCACTGTTGTTGTCTTTTTACTTGCAAGTCCACGTGCAACTGCATTTGGACGATAGCCTAGTTGTTCAATTGCTTCTAATACTTTCTTTCTTGTTGTAGGCTTTACGTTTGGGTTACCGTTTACAACACGTGATACGGTTGCCATTGAGACATTTGCTTCGCGCGCTACATCATAGATTGTTACGTTCATCTCTTCGCACACTCCTTATATATATGTTATCTATATTTATGTATCGGTTCACTTGAATGAAAAAAAGACATCAACTCTACCTGAAGATGTCACCAATCGTCCCGAGTCCTTTTACTAATGATACGATATAAATACGGGCTCATACAATATGTTCCCGCAAAGTTTCGAAAAAATTCGCTTTTTTTCTTATATTTTCGTATTTTTTATGTAAAAAAGGGCATTTTTTGAAAAAAGTCTATGCAACAAGTGCCGCATAGACCTTGTATGCACTTTAGATTATCTGCCGCGAAATGCTTTTAATTCTTTCATAAACTCATTGAACTCTGGAATATCCATTTGTTGTGCTGAATCAGATAATGCGACAGCTGGGTCTGGATG
The DNA here is from genome assembly GCF_030348195.1 of Bacillus sp. DX4.1. Taxonomy (NCBI): domain Bacteria; kingdom Bacillati; phylum Bacillota; class Bacilli; order Caryophanales; family Bacillaceae; genus Bacillus; species Bacillus sp. DX4.1. Next base: position 4,179,819 of record NZ_JAUCFT010000008.1, read on the forward strand.
TACTTCAGCCATAACCGCATCAGCCCCGATTGCCATCGCTGCTTTCGCAGTTGGTAATAAGAGGTCGCGTCGGCCCGTAGAATGCGTTACATCCACAATGACAGGTAAATGTGTTTCCTTCTTCAAAATCGGCACAGCGGAAATGTCTAGCGTGTTACGCGTTGCTCTCTCATAAGTACGAATGCCGCGTTCACATAAAATAATGTCGCTGTTTCCTTGGGCAATAATATATTCTGCCGCATACATAAACTCTTCAATTGTTGCTGATAAACCGCGTTTTAATAATACTGGTTTCTTCACAGATCCAGCAGCTTTCAACAGCTCGAAGTTTTGCATATTACGAGCACCGATTTGAATCACATCGACATAATCCAGTGCCATCTCAATATCATTTGGATTTAAAATTTCACTAATAACCGCTAAATCATATTCATCAGCGACTCGACGTAAAATTTTCAGACCTTCTAATCCAAGGCCTTGGAAATCATATGGTGATGTACGAGGTTTAAACGCACCGCCGCGCATCAGCTTCAAACCTTGTGCTTTCATCGCTTCTGCAACTTGGCGCACCTGTTCGTAACTTTCTACGGCACATGGACCCATAATAAAGTGTGGATTACCATCACCGATTTTTTCACCTTTAATATCAACAATCGTATCTTCTGACTTTTTCTTACGTGAAACAAGAAGCGCTTTACGATGATCATCTTCTTGTAATTCTAAGCCAGTTTTAAAAATTTGCTTAAAAATATGTTGAAGTGTAGATGTTTCAAATGGTCCGTTATTCTTTTCCGCAATTAAATCCAGCATTTTACGCTCGCGTACAGGATCAAATCGTTTTACACCTTGTACTTCTTTTAATTTACCGACCTCTTGCACAAGACGTCCTCGTTCATTTAGTAATTCTAACATTTTCATGTTAATCTCATCAATTTGAGAACGTAAGCGATCTAGCTCTTGTGATGCCATAGAAAAGCCACCTCTTTCAAAGTTATATATATGTGAAAATACGTAATTATCATTCGTAAGATAAAGTGAAACTTTTCTCAGTGGGGCTTCATCCCCCAGCAAAAATTAGTTGAACCAATCGGGCTCTTATGCCCGTTAGTGCGGGATAACTCATTATATACAATACATATGCAGTTGTCACATGATATACTCCGCCATGCATTGCATATGGAATCGTTTCTCTCCCTTACTTTAATTCGAAATAATAGCAATCGTCAATGCCATTTTCGAAAGTAAAAAAAGCAAGCGAATTCGCTTGCTTTTTTTACTTCACATTCTCTTCCAACGATTGCTTTTTAATCTTCCAATGGGACGTATGCCATGCGACTGTTCCATCTTTTATATACAATACTTGCGGTGATTCATGTTTAATTCCAAAGTGCTCTGCAATACGATTCGAAATAGCTCTCGCATCTTGTACGTATAAATAATACGCAGGAGTTATTTGTCCGTCCTGACAATATGCTTGAAACTCTGTAAAAGCACCTTGGCTAATTGGACATGTCGTACTATGTTTAAAAAGAATATAAGGCTCTTTCGTTTCTAATAACGCTTCAAATTGTTCAATCGTTTCTACTTTTGTCATGCTCATTTTACTCACCTCTCATACGAATTGGAAGCCTAGATCGCTTCTCTTTTTTCTCTGCTTTCTCCAACTTTTTCTCAGCTTTTTCTATTTTCTTCTCTTGCCTATTGGCCCGAAAATGATTATACACTTCAATCGCTGCACTGCTCCACTGCACAACTTGTGCAACTTTGTCCGCATTGTTCTCAATTTCATTTGTAACAGAATCTGATACATTACGAAGTTTCGTATTTAAAGAATGAATTGTCGTTCCGATTCCATCTACGCCTTCTACCACTTTATTTAACGACTGAGATTTCTGTTGAATATCGTCAGCTAATGCGTTCGTCTTATGTAATAATTGCTCTGTTTCTACGCTTATCCCTTGCATTTGTTTTTCTAATCCTTCCAGTGTGCTTGCAACGTTTTCAAGCGTCCCCTGAACGGATAGTAACGTTCTACATACATACACCACCAATACAGCAAAAGCAATTGCAATTATGGCTGCACTTACGTATAAAAGAACTTGCATTTCATCACTTCCTTTATCTTTTTCATACTTTCTCCTATTATACAATCATTTTCCGTTTCGTTCTAATCCTTACAGTTTCGCGAGAATTTTCATATTTGTTTGTCAAATGTAACACAAACCATTAAACAAATTCCAGCAAGTAGGTTACAATATAGGAGGATACATAAAACGAAACTTCTATTAGTAGGAATTTTCTTCATCTCCTACTGATAGAGAGCTTTCACCAACCGTACTCTAATGTGCAACTATATCCCTTCCCTGAATTTTGAAGTGGGGGTTTTACTGTCCATTAGAACGGGATAACTAGTAGGGAGGCTTTATACATGAAAGACCCACGTATTGAAACATTAGCGAAAAATTTAATTAACTACTCAATCCGCTTACAAAAAGGCGAAAAAGTATTAATCGAAAACTTCGGTTTACAAAAAGAACTCGTAACAGCACTTGTAAAAGAAACATATGCCGCTGGTGGTTTCCCATTCGTTTCATTAAAAGATCATCAAGTAGACCGCTCTTTATTGATGGGTGCAACAGAAGAACACTTCGAGCAAATCGCTGCCTATGAAGCAAGCGTAATGAAAGACATGGATGCTTATATCGGTCTTCGCTCTGGCGATAACATTAACGAACAAGCTGATGTTCCAAGTGAACGCATGAAGATTCACGGTCAAACAGTTGGTAAAAAAGTACATAGAGACATCCGCGTTCCAAAGACTCGCTGGGTTGTTCTTCGCTACCCAAATGCATCTATGGCACAGCTTGCAAAAATGAGCACAGAAGCGTTTGAAGACTTCTACTTCGAAGTATGTAACTTAGATTACGGTAAAATGGATAAAGCAATGGATAACCTTGTTGAACTTATGAACAAAACAGATAAAGTTCGCCTTGCTGGACCTGGAACTGATTTAACTTTCTCTATTAAAGATATTCCAGCTATTAAATGCTCCGGTCATTTAAACATTCCAGATGGCGAAGTATACTCTGCACCAGTTCGCGATTCTGTTAACGGTACAGTATCTTACAACACACCATCTCCTTACAACGGCTATACATTTGAAAACGTACAGCTTACATTTAAAAATGGACAAATCGTTGAAGCAACTGCAAACGATACAGAACGTATTAACAAAATTTTCGATACAGACGAAGGTGCACGCTACATTGGAGAATTTGCAATCGGCGTAAATCCATACATCTTACATCCAATGGGCGACATCCTATTTGATGAAAAAATCGACGGTAGCTTCCACTTTACACCTGGACAAGCTTATGACGATGCATGGAACGGTAACAACTCTAACATCCACTGGGATTTAGTATGCATCCAACGTCCTGAATACGGCGGCGGCGAAATTTACTTCGACGACGTATTAATCCGTAAAGATGGCCGTTTTGTTGTACCTGAATTAGAAGCATTAAATCCTGAGAACTTAAAATAAAATGAAGAAGAGCTCTCCTTCTAAAAAGAGGGCTCTTTTACTTATTTCACTTTTCAATTTTATGTTCTTTCCTTCGGGTTTGACGAGAATGATAATAAAACAAAATTACAACTGCTAAAATGCCTACTGCTATCGACAAATATAAAGGCCAGCCCCAGCGTACATGCCCTCTGACACAAACGACCAGTACCATCAACAATTCAAAACAAAATAACAGCCTTATCTGTTTCATCACTCGCCTCCCGTTATGCTTTCACATCTATTTTCACATGTGGATTTGCATTTTGAATAAGTGACAACAGCTTTTCTGTCTCTTTCGGTATTGCAATCATATGCACCTTATATTGATTCGTTGTAATTTCAAGTGATTTACCAACTTGGCGTACAATTCTTATATCAAATAATACAATGTCATCATTCAATATGCCATATCTCAATACACCGTTTTCCACTGTATGTTTCTGAATAAAAACATCCCAAACAAGCGGCACATTTACAATGAGACAAATTGTGCCCCCTATCAGAGCTGATCCCCAACTTCCTTTGTTTGTAATAAGCATTCCGATTGGTAAAACAATCATAAGAATCAGCATTACACTCACAACAGTCATAATTGGTGTGCTTCTTTGAATAGAAAAGTTCATATCATCACCTCTTATCCAAATTATACCACAATTTTCGAATACATCTTTGATTACAAAATAGATATCATTCATAATTTGAATGATATCTATTTTTCACACATTGTACTTATAAAATTTCTTATCTACCTGAAGCACCGGAAAACTCTCTGGTAACTCTTCCATCCTAATACTCTGAAACCCATTCTTTTCATAGAAGCGATGTGCCGCTAAAAATTGTACTGTTGTTCCCAGATAGATTCCTTCTAATCCTTTTTCTTTTGCCAAGGCAATCGCTGTTTGCAGTAACATACTCGCCGTATTCCACACTTTACCCCGAAATTCTTTTTTCACAAACATTTTCCTCAAGGCCACTTGCTTATTTCCAATATCCAATAAGGCTACAGTTCCAACTACTTTCCCATCATACGTTGCCACCCAAAAATTCCCGTTATCTCTTTGATAAAACTGTTCGATTTCTAGTAAATCTGGTTGCTCTTCCTTTGTAATGGGGACATTATATTCTTTTTGTTGAATGTGAATAATTAACTCCACTACTTCAGATTGATGCTTACTTTCATATTGTGTAATACAAATTTTATTACTCATCCAATCTCCTTCCATTCCGAAACTAATAAGCTATACACTGCAATATCATGAAAATGATCATATAACCATTCTCCATCTCGCATAATACCATCTAATTTGAAACCAAGTCGCTCTGGAATTCCCCGGCTTTTCTGATTATCTACACCGCAGTGAATTTCTACTTTATTTAATTTTAATTCTTCAAACGCATAACGAAGCACTGCTTTTACACTTCGCGTCATAATGCCTTTTCCACCCGCTTCTTCTGCAAGATAGTACCCAAGACTTGTTGCTTTCTTACCCCAATTCACTTCATGGATACCAACCATTCCAACAAGTTTCCCTTTATACCGTATACCTGCTTCAAAGCCGTTTCCGTCAGCAAAACGATGTAACCACATTGGAAAGATTTCGTTATATCCTTCAGCAGATTTTGTGAAATCCACCCATGGTAACCATTCTCTTAAATGCTCTCGGTTTTGATCTACTAATTGATACAGCTCTTCTTTATGATGTGTTTCTAGTAATTGAAGTTCGATTTCATCATCGACTCGAAGTGTGAACATTCCTCTATCCCCTTTTTTCTTATTATTCTAACATTTAAGGATATAGATTGTTAAGGATTATATATTCACACTTTCTTTTTTCGTTCTTAAAGTAAGAAATCCAGAAGAGAAAAGAACTCCTACAATGACTAAAACCATTCCTAAGCATTGCACAGCTGTTATATTTACTCCTTCTGCAAAAGAGATGAGCATTGTAACAACAGGAACTAAGTTAAAAAACAATGATGTTTTTGCCGCTCCAACTTGCGCTATCCCTTTGTTCCACCACAAGTAACCGAGTACACTCATTCCGATTGCCATAAATAAGATAGACAGCCATGCTAATAGCGGAACTTCTATGATTGATACTACATTGTCCTGCATAAAGTGAAACTTTAATCAGTGGGAGTTTTCTTCATCTCCCACTGATTATTAGTTGAACCAATCGGGCTTTTACGGGCAGTTATCCCCCACCTATCTTCTTTGTTTCTCTCTGAATCTTGAGGTGGGGGTCTTACTGCCCGTTAATGCGGGATAAAAGAAATCGTAATGAAAGCAAACGCTTCGACACAAAAAAAGACGTGCAGCAATAGCTGCACGTCTTCTCCTTATTACTTCTCCGCAACTTTCACTTCTTCCACGTAAGCAGCTTCGAATTTTTGAATATCACCAGCGCCCATGAAAATAAGAACGCCGTTTTTATGTTTCTTTAATACATCTGTTGTTGTATCTGTAATCAATTCTGCACCATCAATGCGCTGCTGCAGGTCTTGAATTGTTAATTCACCTTTATTTTCACGTGCTGATCCGAAGATATCACATAAATATACTTGGTCTGCTTTGCTTAGGCTTTCTGCAAACTCATCTAGGAATTTTTGTGTACGTGAGAATGTATGTGGCTGGAATACCGCAACAACTTCACGCTCTGGATGTTTTTGACGAGCAGCTTCAATCGTTGCATTAATTTCTGTTGGATGGTGTGCATAATCATCAATGATGACTTGTTCTCCCATCGGTTTCTCATTAAAGCGACGCTTTACGCCTCCAAAGGTTGTTAACTGATATTTTACTGCTTCAACATCAATGTGTTCATAATGACAAAGGGCAATAACCGCTAATGCATTTAGTACGCTATGATTGCCGTAGCCTGTAATTTTAAATGTTTCATAATACGTGTTACGAACGAATACATCAAACACAGTGCCATCTGTTCTCTTTTGAATGTTACGTGCTTGGAAATCGTTATCTTCACCAAAACCATAGAAAATAACAGGTACTTTCGCTTGAATTTTTTGAAGTTCTTCATCATCACCACATGCAATAATTCCCTTTTTCACTTGCAATGCCATCTCTTGGAACGCATTAAATACATCATTAATGTCTGCAAAGTAATCTGGGTGATCAAAATCAATATTTGTCATAATTGCATAGTCTGGATAGTACGACAAGAAATGACGGCGGTACTCACATGCTTCAAACACAAAATACTTACTATTTTCTACCCCATGCCCTGTTCCATCTCCAATAAGATAGGATGTTGGGTGTGCACCTTGCATCACATGAGCTAATAAACCTGTTGTTGATGTTTTCCCATGTGCACCTGTTACGGCAACACTTGTATACTTACTCATAAGTTCCCCTAAAAAATGATGGTAACGATGTACAGGGATATTTAATTCTTTTGCTGCTACAATCTCTTCATGCGTATCAGGGAACGCGTTTCCTGCGATAACCACTTGTCCTTCTTCAATATTATTTTTGTCAAAAGGAAGAATGGAAATTCCACGTTTTTCCAACGCTGTTTGTGTAAAGAAACGCTTTTCAAAATCAGAACCTTGAACAGTATGCTTCATGTCATGAAGAATTTGTGCTAATGAACTCATTCCTGTTCCTTTAATTCCTACAAAATGGTAAACTGTCATCTTAAAGAACCTCCAACATTTCGAACTAATACAACGGTCTATCTATAAGACAGTATATGAATCTTTTCTTATTTTGGTAATCAACTTACATTTTTAATCAAACATGTACGTACTTCTTATACGTCCATAACAAACCTATTATAGCAAAAAACAATCCGTTATACTATGATAACAGAAAAACTGATAGGGTCAATTCCCTATCAGTTTTTCCTTTTTATTCTACATTCTCATTTTTCTGTAATTGAACGCGTTCTAAACGTGGATTTGGACGATACTTACGGCCAGCTTTCGCTTCTGGTTTCCCATTTAACTCCACATTATCGCCAGTAAAACCAATATTCATTTTTAATAAGCTGCTTCCTACTCCATATATATCTACAGGAACATTTTGCGCTTCAAAATCACGAATACGTTTTTCATCAAATCCGCCACTTACAACAATATTCACATGCTGGTATCCTTCTTCATCAAGCGCCTTGCGAAGTGCAAAAATTAATGATGGGTTTACACCGCGTGGATCAAATGTTCCAAGCACTTCTGGATGACGAATAAAGTGTTGGTCTATCATTGTACGGGACGTATCGACACGCACACCCTTTAATTCCGATCCAAATTCGCGTGCAACTCGAAGCGCGTCCGTAATGACATCATTGTTATAATCAATGAGTACAACTAAATCATCTTCTGGGAACTTTTCATAGTATGCTTTTGCAGCTTCTACAACGTCCCCATTAAACATTTGAATTAGTGCGTGAGGCATTGTCCCCATTCCACTTCTGCCCCACCATTCATTCATCGCATGCGTTGCTTGTGCACTCATACCACCAATATAAGCCGCATAGCCATCGCCAGCTTGCTGTGTATAATGATCATCACGGTCACCCATGAAAATAACTGGTTTTTCTTTTTCCCCGCTACGTGCTGCTTGTACAACATTATATACATTCGTTGCAACAGATGTACGACGACCTAAAATCCCATCAATTACACCTTCTAAAAATCCGAAATATTCATACGGTCCTTGAATTGTTAAAACCGTTTCAAACGGATTGACTTTATCGCCATCCTTTAAAGAGTGAATTTCCAACTCTTCCGGATGCTCCGCAAATGTTTGTAAGAGTGCTAATACTTCATCTGTTCCACAAAGTACTGCATGCTCTTTCTGGAAAAATTGCATCGTCACAAAGCTGTTTGGGCGAAATTCTTGAATAATATCACGAGTTTTTAAAAAGTAAACGGCAGAAAACCAGCCTTCTCCCACTCGTTCATCAAATTTAAATGTTTTATTTGTTAGTCGATTGATTTCACCTTGTAATTTTAATTCTATTTCTTTCATGTCGTTTTACTCCCTACCTTACTATCCAACATTTTCTCTTAGTATACAGCAAAACCTTTCCTTATACATTCGTATCCTGCATAGCAGCAAATTCATCTTCTGTAATAAGGACATCCCTCGGTTTTGTTCCGCGTGCTTCTGAAATAATCCCTTGCGCTTCCATCTCTTCAATAAGACGTGCCGCACGATTATAGCCGATGCGGAATCTTCTCTGCACAGAAGATGTGGACGCTCCCCCTTGGTCTACAACAAATTGACAAGCATCAAAAAACAGTTCATCTTCCGCTTCATGTTGTTCTGTTTTTGCCAACAAATCGTCTTGCTTAAATAAATAGTTTGGTTTCATTTGGCTTTTCACATGAGCGACCGATCTTTCAATTTCTTCATCTGAAACGTATACCCCTTGCACACGAACTGGTTTTGACGTACCGTTTCCTAAAAATAGCATATCACCACGGCCAAGTAATTTTTCGGCTCCACCAATATCAATGATCGTACGTGAGTCTACTTGCGATGATACCGTAAATGCAATACGAGTTGGAATGTTTGACTTAATTAAGCCTGTAATAACATCCACAGAAGGACGCTGCGTTGCAACTACTAAATGAATTCCACAAGCACGTGCTTTTTGAGCGATGCGGCAGATTGCTTCTTCTACATCACCAGGAGCGACCATCATTAAATCTGCTAACTCATCAATGACAATCACAATATACGGTAGTGTCTCACCTGGAATCTCCTGTTCACTCATAATCGTGTTATAACGAGTTAAATCACGTGCACCTGCATGTGCAAATAATTCATAGCGACGTTCCATTTCCTCTACAGCCCATTTTAACGCTGCTGTTGCTGCCTTCACATCAGTAATAACCGGTGCAACGAGATGTGGTATAGAGTTATATGGTGCCAGTTCAACCATTTTCGGATCAATAAGCATCAACTTCACTTCATGCGGTTTCGCCTTATATAAAATGCTCGTTAATATCGCGTTAATACATACACTTTTTCCTGATCCAGTCGCACCAGCAATCAATCCGTGCGGCATCTTACGAAGATCCGTTACGATTGGTGCTCCAGAAATATCAAGTCCAAGCGCAACTGTGAGCGGTGATTCACTCTTTGTAAACACAGGACTTCTCAAAATTTCTCGTAGAAATACTGGTTTACTTTCTTTATTTGGCACTTCAATTCCGACTGCACTCTTCCCTGGAATTGGTGCTTCAATTCGGATGTCTCGCGCCGCTAAATTTAATTTAATATCATCACTTAAGTTTGTAATCTTATTTACTTTCACGCCAGGTTCCGGTTGCACTTCAAAACGAGTTACAGCGGGTCCTTGTGTTACATTTATAACATTAGCCCCCACATGAAAATTATTAAATGTTGTATTTAATAATTCCTTTTGTTCTTCTAACCATTCCGTATTATTCGTTGTCGACTGACTTGGAATTGTCAAAAGTGTTAACGATGGGAATTCATATTTTGGCGGCGTTTGTAAAACATTACGTATATCATGATGCTCTTGTTTTTTTACAACGTACTCTTTTTCTTGCCCTTGTGTAGCTTGTATTTCTGCTACTTCTTGTTGTACTGGCTGCTCTTTCGCAAACGTTTCTACTACCACTTGTTGTACTGGCTGCTCTTTCACAAACGTTTCTACTACCACTTGCTGTACTGGCTGCTCTTTCACAAACGTTTCCGCTTCCACTTGTTGTACTGGTTGCTCTTTCACAAACGTTTCTGCTTCCACTTGTTGTACTGGTTGCTCTTTCACAAACGTTTCTGCTTCCACTTGTTGTACTGGTTGCTCTTTCACATATGTTTGCTCAGCAAAAGTATTGGATTCCTGCTTCACAATTTGTTGCGTAGGAGCTTGTGATACTTTCATTCCTGCTACATTTTTCTCTATGAGTTTACGTTTATCTTGTTTTAACATCACAACATTAAATGGTACATGACGCTTTTTCTCACGCTTCGGTTCTTCTATTTGCTTCACAGACTGCTCCAAAACAACTTCTTGTTTCTCTTCTGCTTCTTCTATTAATACATCTGCAAAATTTTGAACAGCTTCTTTTGTTTGTTCATCTGCTACGGCAGACGGTTGTAACACATTTCTTTCTGTTTCAGAAACGATTGTCCCTTGTGCAGAAATCACCGCTTGTTCTGTGATAATTGTGCCTTCTAAAGACTCTTGCTCTGTTGATTCTTCCCTTGCTTGAACAGGCATCTCTTCTTCCGGTTCTTCGGCTGTTTCAACAGACGCTTCTTCCTCAGATTCTTCTACTGTTTCAACAGGCTCTTCTTCCTCGGATTCTTCTATCGCTTCAATAGATGCTTCTTCCTCGGATTCTTCTACTATTTCAACTAGCTCTTCTTCCTCGGATTCTTCGGCTGTTTCAACGGACGCTTCTTCCCCAGATTCTTCTACTATTTCAACTAGCTCTTCTTCCTCGGATTCTTCTATTGCTTCAACAGGTGCTTCTTCCTCGGATTCTTCTACTGTTTCAACTAGCTCTTCTTCCTCGGATTCTTCTACTGTTTCAACTAGCTCTTCTTCCTCGGATTCTTCTACTGTTTCAACTAGCTCTTCTTCCTCGGATTCTTCGGCTGTTTCAACGGACGCTTCTTCCCCAGATTCTTCTACTATTTCAACTAGCTCTTCTTCCTCGGATTCTTCTATTGCTTCAACAGGTGCTTCTTCCTCGGATTCTTCTACTGTTTCAACTAGCTCTTCTTCCTCGGATTCTTCTACTGTTTCAACTAGCTCTTCTTCCTCGGATTCTTCTACTGTTTCAACAGGCTCTTCTTCCTCGGATTCTTCTACTGTTTCAACTAGCTCTTCTTTGGATTCTTCTTTTATTTCTTTCTTACACTCATTTTCTTCTGTTAATACTGTATTCATACTTTCTACAGTAAGATCTATTACTTCATCTTGTAAAGATTCTTCCTCTACTTCGTCACCATGTTGTGATAACGCCACTACATCTGATTCATGCTCAACTGAATGTATGATTCCAACAGTATGCTCTTTTTTTCCTACCTCTGTGCTTTCGTGCTCTCCAATTTGTTTTTCAGCTGAGGTTGCACGAGGTTGAGCAAATGCATCCACATCTTCCTGTTCTTCTGATGGAGTAAGTGAAAGATCGGAAACATAACCGTTTTTCTCCAGCCATTCATCAACAACTGATTTCTCTTCTGTTGAGCTCTTTTGTTGTTGCGCAGCATCATGTTCTGGCATATCCTCTTGTTGCTGCTTCTCAGCAGATTGATTAGGTACTGCTGATACATCAGACAGAGAATATCCTTTTTTCTCCAACCAAGCATCAACGACTGCTTTTCCTTCTACGCATATTTCAAGATCTTCCGTTTCTTTTTCTTCCACCTGAACCTCCTGATTTTCTACCGATGGACGATTATATCCAAAGATAGGCGAAATCATTTCTGTTGGACGAAACGGTCTTCGGCTACTCTCTTGCACTGGTATAGAAGTCTTCTTCACGACATGTTCAACTACCGGCTCTATGACTGTATCGACTTGTTCTACTTCTACATGTCGGTGCCTACGTCTCTCCCTATTCGGTGTTGGTCGTTGTACAAATTGCTGCTGAAAATGCAACGTTTCTTCTACATTCTCCTCATCAAATCCCTCATCAGGTATTAATGGGAAACGGCATTTTACACCTGCATTTCGACTAGACATTTGCGCTTCTCTTGCTTCAGTGTAGTGGTTTACACGAGGAATTCTTGGCTTACCTTCAGTTTGTATCGGTGTTTCTTTATTAACCACTGTTTTTTCTTCCTGTTGTTCCTCTTTGTTAAACAGCTTTTTCATCCAATCTAACATGCTTACCACTCTTTCTACTAAATAGTAACACCCTTTATTGTATCAGCATTCGGCAAAAAGTGCAGGTAAAATTACGCTCCTGCATTTTATCCTATGATATTCGAATTTTCTAGCCGAATTGTTCATAAGTGCTACAGTAAAAAAACAGCAGTCTCAAATAGATGGGACTGCTGTTTAGCTCTTACTTTTCTGATATTCTTCTACGCTATCTGCTACATTTTGTAGTAAAGGATCTAAATAGTTCCGATCTGATAGTTTCTGATCTTCTTCAGAATTGGACATAAACCCAAGCTCAAGTAAAACACCCGGGACTTTTGACCAATTGAATCCTGACAGGTCATCACGGAACTTGATCCCATTTACTTGTACTTGTTTGTTTTCTTTCATTCTGTTGATGATAAACTGAGAAACTTGTAAACTTTCTTCGTAAATCCCTTTTGTATATTCACTTCCTTCTGCGGGAGTCAAAACAGCAAAACCTTTTTGCGCTGGACTTTCAGAGCCATCTGCATGAAGACGCAAAAACAAATTAGCTTGCTGTTCATTAGCAAATGTTGCTCGCTCTCTATTGCTCATGTTTACATCTTGTGTTGTCCTTGTCATTCGCACATCGAACCCTTTCGCCTCTAACATTTCTTTCAATATAAAAGCGGCTTCTAACACAAGCTCGGATTCTCTCTTTTTCGTAACAACACCCGTCGTTCCATCGGTCACTTTATACTTTTGTTTTGTTGCACCTGGACCAATTGGTTCTAGATTTAAGTTTGCTTTTTGCTGATGACCTGGATCGATAACAACAATAAACTTTGGTTGTTCTTGCTTTATGGCAGGGGCTTTCTCAGTTTTTTCTGCTTGCTCTTCCTTTTGTTGTGCTGAAGGATCTGTCTCCACACTTTTCTCTTCATTTTGTTGTAAAGAAGGTGCTTCTTGTGTTTGTTCTACTTCCTTTTTAGTTTCTTCTTGTACAGAAGAAACTTCTTTTGTTTTCGAGATATCTTTTGTCGGTTCCTTAGAGCACGCTACCACGTATACCCCGAGTAATACAATCGTAAACATACCCTTTATATATTTCATTGTGCATCTCCTATCCGCTTTACACACTCGTTATAAAGTGAAACTGCCATCAGTGTAAGATGAAGCTACCCACTGATGGCAGTTTCACTTTATATTTTTCTAAATTTTAACTAATCTGTTTTTGAAATACAATCTAAATTTTAAAAATAATCATTACAATACAAACATATTTTTGCGAAAAAAAAATGGTCTCATTATTATAATGAGACCATTTTTAATGTATGAGATTAAAATGTAAATTCTTGTCCAATTTCATAGCCATCTTCTAACACAAGAATTCCTTTTTCTTGCGGAGCATCTGGAAGCTCTAATTCACGTGCAGAGCAAATCATTCCAGCGGATGGAATACCGCGAAGCTCAGCTGGCTTAATTAGCATACCACTTGGCATTACAGCACCGATTTTTGCGACAACAACTTTTTGTCCCGCATCAACGTTTGGTGCGCCACATACGATTTGTAATGTATCTGTACCGATTTCTACTTTACAAATGTTTAATTTATCAGCATTTGGATGCTTTTCTTTTTCAGCTACATAACCAACAACAAATTTTGGTGAAAGGTCTGCTTCTACTTTTTCTTCAAAGCCGTTCTTTGCTAAAATCTCATTGATTTTTTCAACAAGCTCTTTTGTTAAAGTAATGTTTCCAGATTCCTTTACTTCTACATAAGAAGACGCATTAAAGAGGTTAAATCCTCCTGTTACGTTGCTTTCACGATCATAAACGCGAGCAACATCTCCTTTGCGGTCAAATGTACGATTTTCTAATGTAATATCTTGCAAGGCAACAATTAATGTATCGCCAATTCCTTCAAGGTTGTAAAAAACGTTCACTTCGTTCATCCTTTCTCTTTTCCATTTGTCTGCTTCCGATTTTTCGCTAAAATAAAGATTGGCTCAAAGTCCCCATCTTCATATACGAATGAAAGTGATGTAATCGGAACATGACCTTCTGCAAAAAACTTCATTGTCATTTGTGCAATAATATCATAACCGATTTCGTTCACGATATCAGCAACAATTAATACATCTTGGTGCGGAACAGCCACAACCATGTCGCCAGAAATCTTCTCACGCATCGTTTGTAATAGCGATTCATTTAAAATCCGGCTTGCATCATAGCCATCATTTGTATTTAGGAAATAGAATGTATTGTCAGCTACTTCATCCTGTTTAAACGTATAGCTTAATGAACGAACATTAAACAATGCCATCTCACGTACTTGCTGCTCGGTAAGTCCTAGTTTTTGTAATAAACGTTCATCGATGAGTCGATATGTTTTATTCGAGTCTAATGCATAATAAATGCGCGTTTCCGCTGTATGGTCGGTCATGAGGAATGGATTTCCTTCTTCCGCTTGCTTTGGGAAAGAAGTAGAGCGAATAACCGGTAAAATTTTTGCTGCACTACTTTCTTCTTTATGCATAGCAAGCAGTGCTTCTTCTACGTAATACGCAACCTCTTCAATCGCCGTTTCCTTTTTCACTTCCCATTTCGCCACAACTCCTGGGAGCGAAACGTTAATTCCTTTTTTCGTATCTTTTTGTTCAATACGAAGTGTATCTTTTTCGCTATCATAATGAAATTCCCATTCTGGACGAGCCAATCTAGTCATTAACTCTTCTTTCATCTTTTTGCTTGTCATTTTCATTTCGTTTGCCTCCCTTCCAAAAAAAGAACCTCCCCCGCGAAGGTAGAGGTTGTTTCTTACAATTCAATTGGCGATATCGCCTTATCTTAACCCTTCAATAAACTCTTCAATTTGTTCTTGTGTTTTGCGATCTTTGTTTACATAGCGTCCAGTTTCTTCCCCTTTATTGTACGCTACAAAGCTAGGAATGCCAAATACATCTAATTTGATACATAAGTCAATGAACTCATCACGATCTACATAGTAAAATGAGAAATCGCTATATTTCTCTTCTACTTCCCGCATAAATGGGTCGATAAAACGGCAATCTGGGCACCATTCTGCTGAGAACATAAAAATGACTTTCTCTTCATTTTTTAACTCTTGAAATTGCTCCATACTTTCTAATGATTTCATCTATATTTCCTCCTCTAACGAAGTGTATCTTTTCATGTTTAATCTTCTTTTATACTACCATACATCACGCACTGTGCAAGATTTATGCTTGTTTTTCATCATACTTATATTGTCCAACTAACAGCTTTACAACGTGTACAAATAATTGTGTCCGATCAACATAATGATCAGTAAAAATTCCGATCGCACCTTCATGGCTACGAATATCTTTCCGCTTTACAAATGCCTCCATCACTTCACTCAGCTCTTTTCCCCTCTCAAGAGGAACAAGAAAATCATCAGGCAACTTAATTCTCGCACCGCCCGCAACAAACACTTTTCCCGCGCTTGTCGCTAAAGCACCCCAATTGCACATAAACAAACCGTGCTCTGTTTTCATTACACCGCCTTCTAGTCCTATACCGATGTCAGCTTGTTCTTCTTTTAGCGCTTGCTTCGCTCTATTGATTGCCCCTTGCATCGTTTCTTCATCAGAAAACGGCTGTGCTGCTACTCCTGAAGGAACAGAAACAGAAGTAATATTCGCCTCTTTCCATACTTCCTGTACGGCTCCTACTTTTGTTTGATTTTTCGATCCGACTGCTACTTTCATATTGTTCACCTCTATATAAATCAGTGCTACAAAGAACCAAAGATAATTGACACTCTTATTCTTTCTTTATTTTTAACTCTGTATGAAGTAAAAAAGGAACCGTCCGCCTTAAAAGAATGCTTTTTTATCAGTTCCTCACCATATATCCTTTTTGATTTCCCAACATATCAATTGCGGCTACGAAAACAAAAGAAGACCCCCACTCGTTTTCTCCTTTTGGTTTCACATGGCATGGGGCTAAAAAAGGCACTGACCGCCTCTATGCATGGTCAGATGCTCTCTCCCACCTAAAAAAGAAAGGTTTTATGTCGGTTTTGTAATTTGTATTTATATATACGAAAAGAAAAGGCCGAAGACGGCCCTTTCTTTTAAGCGTTGTTTTTAATTGTTTCCAATGTTGTTTTATCTGTTGCTTTTACAAGTTTCGTAATCAATTCTTTTGCCGCCGCATAATCATCAACATGTAAGATAGAAGCATGTGTATGAATGTAACGAGCACAAACACCAATTACTGCTGATGGAATACCAGAGTTACTTGTATGTACACGACCAGCATCTGTACCACCTTGTGAAATGAAGTATTGGTATGGAATATTATGTGTTTCTGCTGTATCTAAAATAAATTCACGCATTCCTCTATGTGTTACCATTGTACGGTCATAAATACGAAGTAATGCCCCTTTTCCTAACTGACCGAACTGTGTTGTATCACCAGATGCATCATTTGCAGGACTTGCATCAAGAGCGTAGAAAATATCAGGTTGAATCATATTCGCAGCTGTTTGTGCTCCACGAAGCCCAACTTCCTCTTGAACAGTTGCACCAGAGTATAACGTGTTTGGCAATGTTTCATCTTTTAATTCTTTTAACAATTCAATCGCAAGGCCGCAACCGTAACGGTTGTCCCAAGCTTTCGCCATAATTTTTTTTTCGTTTGCCATTGGCGTAAATGGACAAATTGGAACGATTTGCTGTCCTGGCTTTACACCAATTTCAAGTGCTTGCTCATAGCTATCTGCACCTATATCAATTAACATATTTTTTATATCCATCGGTTTGGCACGCTGCGCGTCACTTAATAAATGGGGTGGGATAGAACCAACAACCCCAACGATCGGACCATTCTTCGTCATAATTTGCACACGCTGCGCAAGCAATACTTGACTCCACCAGCCGCCTAGCGTTTGAAAACGAATCATCCCGTTTTTCGTAATTTGCGTGACCATAAAGCCAACTTCATCCATATGACCAGCTACAAGAACGCGCGGGCCGTTTTCATCCCCTTTTTTCAAACCGAACACACTACCTAATCCGTCTTGTACAATTTCATCTGCATATTTACTTAACTCTTGTTTCA
Source organism: Bacillus sp. DX4.1 (assembly GCF_030348195.1). Classification (NCBI taxonomy): domain Bacteria; kingdom Bacillati; phylum Bacillota; class Bacilli; order Caryophanales; family Bacillaceae; genus Bacillus; species Bacillus sp. DX4.1. The sequence goes on from NZ_JAUCFT010000008.1 coordinate 4,197,288, forward strand.
TAAAGTGGCGTACATCATGTTCGAATCCTGAAGTACCTTGTAATTCTGTTAATGTACGAAATAACTCTAATGTCTCTTTATTCACGAAGTTCCCTTCCTTCAAACCTTAGTAGAATGCTTCTTTTATTGTAACGAAATTTTCGAAATGTTTCTAGTTTCTTCTTTTTTCATTTGAATTGCATTATACTTATTATTGACATACTATTTCATAGAATTGAGGTGAATATATGAACTGGAAGGGTTTACTAGCTGGTCTTGGAGTAGGATTTGCAGCTGGTTATCTTGTTGCAAACAAAGTTCAAGAACAATCCCATATTTCTTCAGAAAAAGCATTAAAAATGGTGAAACAAGCATTAAGTCATAAAGGTGAAGTTACTGGCTCTTGGGTACATATGGTTCCAGAGACATTTGAAAAATACGATGTCGCATACGAAGTATATCGTGGCGGTCTCACAACAATGATGAACGACATACAAGAACGATTTGAATTTTTAGTAGATGCAAAAACAGGTACTGTTTTAGAAGTAAAAGCTGCTTGAAAGAACTCGAAAAATCCGAAAACATAAAGTGAACCTTTGATTAGTGGGGGATTCTTCATCCCCCACTAATCATTAGCCCTAACCAATCGGGCTTTTACGGACAGTAATAATCCCCCTAACTGCTTTGCTTCTTACAGAGCTTTGAGATGAGGGTATTACTGTCCGCCAATAGCGGGATAGCAGCGTGCAGATGAATTTCCGCACGCCTTTTCACATTCTTTCAATTATCATCGCTGTTGACATCCCATGTCCGATGCAAATTGTCAGTAGGCCGTACCTTCCCTTCCGCCTCTCCAATTCATGAAGAAGAGAAGTCATTAATTTTGCACCAGTTGCCCCAAGTGGATGACCTAATGCAATCGCACCACCGTTAACATTCACCTTTTGTAAATCTGCTTCCATTTCCTTTTGCCATGCTAAAACAACCGATGCAAATGCTTCATTGATTTCTACAACATCCATATCATGAATTGTTAAATTTGATTTTTGTAACACCTTTTTCGTCGCAGGGATAACGCCATCAAGCATTATCGTCGGATCAGAACCAACAACCACTTGATTAATAATACGAGCACGCGCTTTACAACCTAGCTCTTTAGCTTTTTCACTATCCATCAGCAAGATTGCTGCAGCACCATCACTAATTTGACTTGCATTTCCTGCTGTAATCGCTCCATTTTCTTTAAATACTGTTCTTAAATTGGCTAGCGCTTCGTAAGAAGTATCCCTTCTCGGACCTTCATCATTTTCAACTAATATTTCATTACCTTCTTTATCTACACCGCGCAGTGGTACAATCTCTCGCTGAAAGTGTCTAGATTCAATAGCTTGAAGTGCTCGTCTATGACTTTCTAGCGCGTAAGTATCTAACTGTTCACGGGTAATACCATATTTTTCAGCAATCATCTCAGCAGATACACCTTGATGCACAAATTGATACTTTTCATGAAGACTATTTGGGATTGTCTGTTCATTTCCATCACTTAAAATAGGAACTTTTGTCATATGTTCAACACCAGCCGCGATCGTAATATCCATATCCCCTGATTTAATTTCTTGCGCGGCAAAGTGAATAGCTTGTTGCCCAGAACCACAAAGCCGATTAATCGTTACCGCTGGAACTGTAATAGGAAAACCCGCTTCAAGTGCCGAAAGTCTCCCGATATTAAAACCTTGCTCGTTAATTGGCGTTACACACCCCATAACAATATCTTCTACGAGCTCTTTCTCAATATTCCCCCGTTTTGTTACTTCACCCAGTGCAACTGCTGCAAGTTGCACTGGGTGAAGTAAACGAAACGCCCCATTTCTTTTACCAACTGGCGTACGTACAGCCTCAACAATGACAACGTCCCGCTTCATATTTTCTCGCCTACTTTCCCTTTTTGATAATCATAAAAACCCTTACCAGTTTTTCTGCCAAGCTGTCCTGCTTCTACAAGTTTCACAAGTGTTTGCGGTGCTCTAAATCTATCACCAAATGCTTCCATTAGTCCTTCGCTCGCAAATAGCATCGTATCTAAACCTACATAATCTGCTAATTCAAATGGTCCCATTGGATAGTTCAAGCCAAGCCTAATCGCCTTATCAATATCCTCTTTACTTGCGATTCCTTCTTCATACATACGCATGCACTCTAACATATGAATAGCAATTGCCCGTGACGTCACAAATCCCTGCATATCTTTCACAACAACCGTTTCTTTCCCGCTTTCTTCTGACACTGTTCTTACTGCTTGTATCGTACTTTCTGCCGTAACCACTCCTCGTACAATCTCAACGAGCTTCATAACAGGAGCGGGATTAAACCAATGCATCCCCACTACTTTCTCTGGACGATTTGTTACACTTGCAATCGCAGTTACACTTAATTCAGACGTATTCGTTGCTAGAATAGTAGATTGCGATGTATACAAATCTAGCTTTTGAAAAATCTCCTTCTTTAACTGTAATTTTTCTGGTACCGCTTCAATAACAAGCTCTACATTTTGACAAGCTTCTTCCAGTATAACTGTAGAAGTAATATGAGTTAGAATGCTATTTTTATCTTCCTCTGTCATACGCCCTGCGTTCACGAACCGACTCAAGCTTGTCGTAATAGCTCCATACGCTTTTTGTAAACTTTCTTCTGATACGTCATACATTTTCACATATTTACCGCCCATTGCTAACGCTTGGACAATCCCACTCCCCATAATCCCTACACCAATTACTGCGATATTTTGAATCATTATTTTCCTCCTATAATTATTTTCTATATAAATCCATTTTGATTTTTCGACATATAAGCCGTGGCTATAGATAACAAGAGGTGACCTGCACTCGTTTTCTCTCTTTGTTTTCACTATGTCTGGGCAGGAAAAAGGATCTGACCCTGACCACTTCTATGCATGGCCGGATACTCTCTCCCACCTAAAAAGAAGGGCTTTATGTCGGTTTTTTAATTTGTATTTATATATTTACTCCTTTAGAATTCATTTCAAAAACGAATCATTTTTTCGAAATATTCTTACACATTAGTGAACAATGGATCTCTCTAATTATTCATACACGAACTCGCCCAATCACATCTAATTGTTCCAACCTCTCAATCTCTAACTTTGATAATCCAAGTTTTTGCAACACTTCTTCTGTATGCTCACCAAGCTTTGGCGGATTCGTAAATGTGTGACTCGTATGTGTAAATACATATCCTTTCTCGTTTACTAGATGTCTTGTAAATGGTGACGACGATAATTCATTTGTCTCCAAAATAGGCGCCAAACAACAATCCACTTCTATCGCAAATTTCGTCCAATACGCCAATGGCTTACTAGCAAAGATTACTTTCATTTGCTCATAAATGATTTGACCATCTTGAGCTAGTTCATATTGCTTATCGCTCCATTCTACTCTTCCTACCGCTTCACAAAAGGAATGCCAAAATTTATGTTCAACTGCTCCAAACGCAACAAACCTTTCATCACTCGTTTCATAGATGGAATAACATATAATCTTACCGCTAAGTAAATCTAACCCATGACGTTTGTTATACATTTTTTCAAGCATAATATGATTGTTCATTAACATCATTAAGCTATCTGCAAGGGAAATATCGAGATAACTCCCTTCCCCAGTTCGCTCTCTTTGAAACAATGCTGCCATAATTTTTTCTGACGTCATCATTCCGCCTACCTCATCTCCAAGGGTAATTTTGGGATGAACCGGGATGCCTTCTTGATCTTTCAACTGCGCTAATACGCCACTTACTGCCATAAAATTTATATCGTGGCTTGCAAGGTTCGAATGTTCTTTCTTTTGTCCATATCCAGTTAATGAAGCATAAATGACACTTTTATTTATCCGTTTAACTTCTTGGTATCCAAGGCCAAGACGGTTCATTACGTTAGGCCGGAAGCTTTCTATTAAAACGTCAGCTTTTTGAAGAAGTTTTTTCACTACCGCTACTCCTTCTGGATGCTTTACGTTTATTGCAATACTTTTCTTATTACGATTATTTGCATAAAAAAACGCCTGATTATCTGACTCCAACCCTCTTGCTAAATCACCATAAAGCGGTTCTACTTTGATTACTTCTGCACCTAAATCAGCAAGGCGCAGCGCGGCATACGGACCTGGTAAGTAATGAGAAAAATCAACAACTGTTATTCCTTTCAGCATCATAAGCCCATACTTTTCGCAATAATATTTTTCATAATCTCATTCGTTCCAGCATAAATCGTGCTTACTGGAATATCACGATAACGTCGCGCAATCTCATATTCTTCCATATATCCATATCCGCCGTGCAGCTGTACGCACTCTGCTGATACTTTTTTTGCAAGATCTGTTAACCACCACTTCGCCATCGATACTTTTGTCACGATGTTCTCACCATTCATATGAGCAGCAATACAGTCATCTACAAATGTTCTACCAATTTCAATTTCTGTATACATCTCTGCTAATCGAAACTGTACCGTTTGAAAATCACTTATATTTTTTCCGAATGCTTTTCGCTCTTGTACATAGTTTTTCGTTACATGTAGCATCACTTCTGCCGCTGTTTTAGCAGCAACTGCAACGATGAGACGTTCTTGCTGCAACTTTTCCATGAGATAATAAAAGCCTTTCCCTTCTTCTCCTAACAAATTCAAAGCAGGAACTTTTACATCTTCAAAAATAAGTTCTGCTGTATCTTGACTATGTAAGCCGATTTTTTTAAGTTTTTTCCCTCTCTTAAATCCTTCCATTCCTCTTTCTAAAACGAGTAAACTCATGCCCTGATGAGCTGGCTTGACACTTGTATCTGTCTTACAAACAACAACGATTAAATCCGCATGAATACCATTTGTAATAAATGTTTTTTCACCATTCACGACATAATAATCGCCTTCTTTTTTTGCAGTTGTTCCAATACTCGCCAAATCAGAACCTGTTCCTGGCTCCGTCATCGCAATTGCAGTTATATATTCGCCGCTTACGCATTTTGGTAACCAACGCTGCTTTTGTTCTTCTGTTCCATACTGCGTGAAGTATGGAACAACAATGTCATTATGCAAACCAATTCCAATTAAACTTGATCCAACCTTTTCAAGTTCCTCGTTAATGACAACCGAATATCCAAAATCAGTACCCGCTCCACCATACTGCTCATCTACCATTGGACAAAGAAAGCCTTTATTCCCCATACTTGTCCATAAAGAACGAGGAATCATTCCTTCTTTTTCCCATTCGTTATAGTATGGATATGCTTCTTTTTCTAAAAATTTATGAAAGGCATCACGAAAAATGTGATGCTCTTCCTGTAAATACTTATGTCTCATCGTATTCTCCCCTTAGCCTTCGCTTCTGCCCCTTGGCTGCGTAAAATAAATTTTTGAATTTTACCGCTCGCATTTCTTGGCAGTTGTTCAACAAATACATAGCGGCGCGGACGTTTATAATCAGCAAGCTTGTCACTTGTTTTGCAATACTCATCTAACATCTCTTCGGTAAGAGACTGATCTTTTGAAACAATGTATGCAAGGACACGTTCTCCCCAAATCTCATCTTTTTCTCCAAGCACCGCAACATCTAGAATGCTTTCATGTGTATACAAAAAGTCCTCGACCTCACGTGGATAAATGTTTTCTCCGCCACTAACGACCATATCATCAACACGGTCTGCAATGTACAAATAACCATCTGTATCTACATAACCTAAATCTCCTGAATGGTACCATCCTTTATATAATGCTTTTGCTGTCGCCTCTTCATCGTTGTAATACCCTTCCATCAAACAGGAACCTCGCATAATAATTTCTCCGATTTCATACGGTCGTAATATATCATTTGGTTCAGATAGCCCTTCTTCATTTGGACGAACAATACGAATTTCATGATTATAGGCAGCCTTTCCTGCAGAACCTACTTTAGAAAGCTGCTCATTCTCTCGTAAAAAAGTAACTGCCGGTCCCATTTCTGTCATACCATAAGCTTGTACTAATGAAACATTCAATTTTTCATCACAAGCTTTTACAAGTGCCGGTGCCATTGAAGCTGCCCCATATAAACCGTACCTGAGAGAAGATAAATCATACTGTACTAAATCTTCCTGCAACATCATATTCCACATTGTAGGTGCCGCAAACATAACAGTAACTTTCTCTTTTTCAATCGTTTCAAGCACATTCTTCGCATCAAAATGGTGCAGAATAATATTCGCTCCGCCGCTATGTACCCTTGGAACGAAGCAACAATGTAGCTCAGCACAATGAAACATCGGCGCTGTTACAAGACCACGACTATTTTCGGTATAATGTAAATATGCGATCCCTATTAAACTTTGATCAATAATTTCTCGATGACGGTGGAGTACTCCCTTCGGATAACCAGTTGTTCCACTTGTATACATAATGGAACAAATATCATCTTCTTTTACTTCTACTGTTTTAAATTTCGGTAATGCATTGGATAATTTTTCTTCATAAGAAATAGAAAACGGTGGATGATTTTGGTCAATGTACCAGAACTGAATATGAGGAAATTGTTTATGAATACTTTGTACTTGAGAGGATAATTGCTGTTCAAAAAGTACGATTTTTGGCGAAGCATCTTCTAATATATAAATGAGTTCTTGTGGTTTTAGCCTAAAATTAATTGGGTTAAATATGGCTCCAATTTTTGCACAAGCGAAACATGTAGTTGCTAGTTCACTACTATTAAAAAGAAATGTCGAGACGCGGTCACCTTTTTGTATACCACTTTTTTGAAGTGCATGAGCTAGCTTGTCCACCTGTTCATTCCATTCTGTATACGTCCAGCGAATCTTTTTTTTCGGTTCAACAATCGCTTCTTTATCTGGATAATTTCCAGTAGTCAATTCAAGCAGCTTTCCAATCGTCATATACAATATGTTTCCCCCTTTCAAATAAAATGCTTACACTGTAAAACGCATAATAATGTAGTAACTCAGGGATATTATAACAATTTTCAGAATATTTTAAAGATGATTCTTTCGACAAATAGTTACAATTACGTAGTTGGCAGTTGAAAGAGAACATAAAGTGAAACTTTAATCAGTAGGGGGGTTCTTCACCCCCCCTACTGATTATTAGCCCTCACGAATCGGGCTTTTACGAGCAGTTTATTCACCACCTAACTTCTTTGCTTCTTGCAGAACTTTGAGGTGGGGATATTACTGCACGCGAATAGCGGGATAAAAAATATAAAAGTCTTACACTTCACTTGATACATCTACTTCTTTTCGCTCTACCTTCTCTACCATAGTTCCTTCCTCATTCCACTTCACAGCCCGGTAATAAGCATCATGGTAAAATGTAAACCATGCCTTTTGCTCCGTGCCATACTTTATCCATTTTTGCTTATGTTCAATTGATGTCATTGGATAATCATCGTACGCCATAACCCACAGTACATTTTGATGGGCATGCGTTGGTAAAAGATCCGCTAAATGTAGCAACGTTTCTTCCTTACTTTGAACCACAATAACCGCATGTCCATCGCTGTGCCCACCTGTATGTACCATTCTTACTTCATCCGTCACATGAATTTCCTCTGGGAAAGTAACGACTTGCTGCACAATCGGCTCCCAATTTTCCTTCCAATATGTATTCCGTGAGCGAATATTAGGATTTCTCATTTCATCCCATTCCGTTTGTGACACATATATTTTTGCATTTGGAAATGTTGGAACAAGCTTATCATCTTCCCATTTCGTTAAGCCTGATGCATGATCAAAATGAAGATGCGTCATTAACACATAATCAATATCTTCATTTTTCAAGCCAAGCTCGCTAAGTGACTGTTCAACCGATGATTCTTCTGTCACTCCTTGATTTCGCTTCATCTTCTCATTCATTTTATTGTTTCCTATGCCTGAATCAATCAGCATATTTCCATCTTTCGTTTGTAAAAGCAATGGATCTGTTCGTAAACAAATATGATTTGTATCATTATGTTTATATTTACGTGACCAAAGCACTTTCGGCACAACGCCAAACATCGCTCCTCCATCTAAATGCGTATTTCCTCCATGTAGCCATGTCACTTGTATTTCTCCCACTTGTAAACGTTCCATTTTCCACTCCCCTTTTCTCTTTAATCTTAACATAAAATTCAGAAAAAAAAGTCTTTATACAATGTTAAAAAACCTGTGCATTACTGCACAGGTTCCGTACGATACTTCGCTTCTACGCGATAAATACGATTTCCTTTACTAGAAAACTTCTCTTCGTATTCTGTCATAATGTTACCTTCAAAATCACTCTTATGGAGATCTAAGCTAAGGAATGTTAATAACATGCCATACTCGGCCATGCTCATAAGCGAGTATTCGAATAACGCTTGGTTATCCGTTTTAAAATGAATTTCTCCGCCTTTTACAAGCACTTCTTCGTAATTGCGTAAAAATATTTCAGATGTTAAACGACGTTTTTCATGACGGTTTTTCGGCCATGGATCTGAGAAATTTAAATAAACACGGTCAATTTCACCTTCTGCAAAAAAGACAGTTAAATCTTCAGCGTCTTTATTAATTAACTTTAAATTCGGTACTTCTTCTTCAATCAATTTATCTAGTGCATCTACGATAACACTTGTGAATTTTTCAATCCCAATGTAATTAATATGTGGATTTGCTTTCGCCATTTCATAAACAAAGCGACCACGTCCTGTTCCAACTTCAATATGAATCGGATGGTCATTTTCAAACAACGCTTGCCAATTGCCGCGGTGCTCCTCCGGATTTCCAATTACAAACTGCGAATACTCATTGATTCGATCCATTGCATATGGTTTATGTCTTAAGCGCATAGTTGTCTTCCTCTCTTTATTTAGCTATTGTAGAATGTTCTTCTCCCAAATCGTTTCTTGAATCACTCATATTTTTCAGTAGATTACTTTCTTGTAACTCAGCTTACCGACTGTTTTAATAAAGTGAAACTTTAATCAGTGGGTTTTTCTTCATCCCCCACTGCCTAACTTCTTTGCCTCTTTCAGAACTTTGGGTGGGGGTATTACTGCATGCGAATAGCGGGATAAAAAATGAATATATCAAACAAAAAACCAAGTACGTACGAGCACTCGGTCCGTTTCTTTCAAGTATAAGATGTATCATTTTGATAAAGACTATAAAGAGCATACAACGAAACTTCCATTCGGATACAGAAGTTTTGTTAGCCTATGATTAACTACTTCATGACGAAACAGAACACTTCTCTTACTTGTTCAAGTAGAACAACAATCGAAAGGATGATCCAGTCATGCCGATTAATCAAAAACATCAATTAGAAATTTTAAAAGATATTTTAGTCAATCACCAAAGTGATTGCTGTGGAACAGTTTCTGAATGCGAACAATTAGAACGCCTCATTCAATCATTGCTTGTAAACGATAATGTGAATAGCGATGTGAAAGCAATGCTAAACGATGTATATTATTATAGTCAATCGGGTAAATACTCTCCTGATTTAGACAATCATATTTCCAACAATCAAGAGCAACTTTCACAATGGATTTCTGGAATGGATAGTTTTTCTTAAATTTACTCAGAAGCAAGTAGTTGTTTTAAATATTGATGCCAATATTTAACTTCTACTTGTTGATTTTTTGTCGTATGCCATTGAATAGAAATGATAGACTGTGCCACAACATACCACTTCATACGATAAAGCAGTGAGTCAGTCATTTCAATATCATAATACCCTAGCCATTCGTCCCACTGTTCACGGGGCACATACCAATATAATAGCATACCGATATCAAGGGCAGGATCCGCAATGACTGCCCCATCCCAATCAATTAAAAACAATTCATTTTCATCTGATAATAGCCAATTGTTATGATTTACATCACAATGGCAGACGACAAGCTCATCATATTCCACATTCACAAGGGACTTCTGTAAATACTGAAGTCCTTTATGAATGATTTCGTCTTTTTTTATATCATCTTTTAAAATAAAATGTACTTCTTGCAGCAAATCTTGCGCATGTAACGGCTGCTTACCAAGCCTTTGTATCATCTGCACAAGCGCTTTAGAAGAATGTATTTTTTTTAAAAGCTTCGCAACACGTTCTAGCTTCATGTCCTCTGGCTCTAGTTTCTGTCCTGGAAGCCATTTTTGTGCTGAAATCACATCACCATTTGTTACTCTTCTTGTCCAAAGTAACTTTGGAACAATTCCCTCTGCTGACAATACCGCCAAGAAGGGCGATGTATTCCGCTTTAAAAATAACTTTTGCTGCCCATTCTGCGCAATATAAGCGTCACCTGTCGCCCCACCAGCTGGTATAATTCCCCACTCTTCTCCTAATAATTGTTCCAACCATTCCATATTCATTACCCGTTAACAAATCCTTATCTTTTATAGTTATGAAAAGAAAAACCGCAACATCTTTTGAATCTGTTGTGGATTCATATAAATATTTTTTATTGTAAGAGGATGTTCAAAAAGTCCTGTAAAGATAGCTGCCCTATTTCTTCGTTGCGTCACCAGCCCAGTACTCATGTAACTCCATCTACACTCCGTATCCTCCTAGCTTCCGCGCCTCGAACTACTCGGCTCTCTTTATCCTCCTTTTTGAACACATACCGTAATTGAATGAAAGAAAAAGAAATCTTGGCACATGCCAAAAAAGTAGGACAAACAAAATGCCCAATCTTTTTACTTTATTTTATAAAATCAATGATAGAATGGCAACTTATCAAAATCGTCACCTTTATCAATTCTACATTTATTACATTCTCATCGTCAAGTGGCGATTTGTCACATTATCGCCACTATATACGAACTAATCGGAGCCATTTGCAGCTCATTTCCTTGAAATGCAGAAATCGGCTGTACATTTGCTACTTTATCATCTGCTAATACATACCACATTTCATTTTTTGGTAGAGAAATCGTTTCTGATTGTAATCCGCTATGAAACAAAACGACAATCTCCTTCCAAGGTCCAAATTGCTCGACATGCTGCAGACGGTAAGCAACGATAGAAGAAGGCGTTTGCAAAAAGGTCATATGTTTCTTTATTAAGTCAGAATTTGGTGAACGAAATGCCCCGTGTGCCATGCGAATTGCGATGATTCCTTGTATATAAGCGATCGTTTCCATTTCTCTTTCTTTTCGATCCCAATCTATTTGATTAATCTCGTCAAGCGCATTATAACTGTTTTCATTTCCATTCTTTGAACGGTAAAATTCTTGTCCTGCATGCAAAAACGGAATACCTTGTGCGAGTAACGTCATCACTGTCGCTAAACGATGACGACGTTTTTGTATATGCTCGGCTTCTTGATTACTGCACACCAATTTATCCCACATCGTCATATTGTCATGGCATTCGACATAATTAATCGTTTGAACAGGTTCTATAAATAGCCCTTGTTCTTTTACATGCGAAAGACTTCCTGTTAAAACATATTGCAGATGCTTCGGATCTACACTTCCTCCGAATGCAAATCCACGCTTACTCACATCAAACGTGCTGCCTTTTATCGCATCACGAAATTGATCGTTAAACTGTGCAATTTTCGGAATTTTATTCGCGTTATATAGCACTGCCTTTTCTTCTGCTGGAAGTGGCGTTTGTAAATTCCATCCTTCTCCCAATAACAGCGCATCCTTTTTTTTAGCCGCTACTTTCTTTTGCAGTGCATTCATTGTTTCTACATCTAAAATTCCCATTAAATCAAATCGAAAACCATCTACTCCATATTCAGTAAGCCAATACAAAACAGAATCAATGATAAATTTCCGCACCATTTTTCGTTCGGATGCTAGATCATTCCCGACGCCAGTTCCATTTGAGGGCATACCATTTTCATCGTGCCGAAAATAGTATCCTGGCACGAGTTTTTCAAAGGAAGACGTTTCTCGTTCATATACATGATTGTACACAACATCCAGAATCACCCGAAGTCCATGTTTATGGAACATCTGAATGAGCTGTTTGCACTCTAGAATTCGGTTATAAGGATCGAATGGATCTGTTGCATATACTCCTGTTGGAGCATTGTAATATAATGGGTTATATCCCCAGTTATAAGCTTCAAGTGGGTTTGCTTCGTCCACTCCTGCAAAATGATGCAGTGGTAATATTTGAACGTGCGTGACACCTAATTCTTTTATATATGAAAAAGAAGTTGCCGTTCCCAGCTTTCCCTTCGTATTTTCTTCCGCTAATCCAACATACGTCCCTTTTTGTTTCACACCACTATTTGGATGCATTGTAGCATCGCGAATATGCATTTCATAAAGAATTGCATCCGTTGGAGAAGCAAGTTCAGTTAATGACGTTTGTTCTTCCATACATGTTTTCGTAAGGTCGATCACAATTCCATACGTACCATTCACTGATACAGATTTCGCATATGGATCTACAGCTTCTCGCCATATTAAATTAATACAAACGAGAAACGTGTATTGTGCTCCCTCCCAATCACCATGTAAATCCTGAAACCAAACACCATTCTCTTCCCTTTTCATTTCATGATCTGTATATTCTTTATCATTTTTATAAATTCGTACTTTCGCAAGCGTTGCAGTTGGTGCCCACACTTTAAAAGTCGTTGCTTCATTTCCGTAACAAGCTCCTAAATCCGTACCGTCATAATAATATCTCTCATCGAATGCAGCTGTCCGAATAACCGCTCCGATTTGTAAATCTGTTTCCTCATTCCGCTCATCTCGCACTGTATAAGATTGGCCTACATCAAGCGGATGCTCTATATAACTTTCATACTTTGTTACACCTGAAAGAGAAAGCGTTTTAACAATAGAAAGCTCCCACACATGATTTTCGTCATGTACAAAAAATGTCCGGCTTGTTCCATACGCATGCGGGAGCAAAATTGTAATCTTATTCACTTCATCTAAATAGGCTTCAAATGGACGTTGCACTTTCAGCATAAAAAATCACCATCATTCTCGGAATTAAAGTGAAACTTCATTTAGAAGAAACTTGTTTCTCCTAAAGATGAATTGAACCAATCAGGCTCTAAATACCAAATAACTATTTTCTATAGTATATTCACAATTGTAAGAAACGTTTTTAAGCTTTACATGTATGTAACTTTATTTCATAAATCGGCTTATATTTTGGGGTTTGATTAACCTGCGATTCATACAGTGTAACAGTATCAACTTGAAATAAAGCCGTATCTATTTGTTTCAAACGCTTAAGATCAAATTGATTTTCTCCAATCCACTTACGAGCAACAGTAATATGCGGATGATACGGACGTATTTCTAGGGTAAAACCGTTTCTCTCACACATCGTATGTACTTGCTTTTGTAGTTGAAATAAAGCTGAATTTTCTTTAACACCTGCCCAAAACACACGCGGATGCTCCGCAACCCCAAATGTAGAAAACCCTTGCAATGTAAGGGGAAATGTTTCCGTAGATATGAGTTGTTGTAAGCCCCTTTCTACTCCTGCAAGCTGATCCGCACTTGCACTCCCTAAAAAAGCAAGTGTCATATGATAATCCTCTTGATGTACCCATGAGCGAAAGGGTAACTCACCTTTCATTTCCTCTTTAAAGCTCCCAAGGATCTCTTTTATATGTTGTGGTAAAGTAACCGCCACAAAATAATGTTTCACCATTTCCATCTTCTCCTTTCTGTTATTGTTGCTTTCCTTCTTTATCTCATTCATATAAATTGAAACTTTGAGCGGTGGGGGTTTTCTTCATCCCCCACTGATCATTAGCCCGTACGAATCCGGCTTTTTCGGGCAATTTATCCCCGAGCTAACCTCTTTTCTTGTAGAACTTTGAGGTGGGGATATTATCGCTCGTTAATACGGGATGAAATGCAGTAATATAGAACTACATTGGCAAATTAGTAAACAAGAAAAAAGTAAAAAGAATCCGCTCCCTAAATAGAGAGCGGTCATGTATCGTTACAAACGAAACTAGCCGTGGGGGGGATGTAGCCCCGCAGATGGAAGTTTCACCTTATTTTGCTAGTTCATAAATTGCTTCTGCATAAATCGCTGTTGCTTTTAATAAATCTTCAATTTCAATATATTCATCTTTTTGATGAGCAAGTTCTTCTTTTCCAGGGAACAACGGACCAAATGCTACACCTGCTTGTAATGAACGAGCATATGTACCACCACCAATCGCTAATAGTTCCGCTTTCTCTCCCGTTTGCTCCTCGTATACACGCTGTAATGTGCGAATTAACACATGCTCTTTATCAACATGATGGGGGCGCGAATTAGAAAAATCAGCTACTTGGAAATCTTTTGTGCTAACATAGTCTCTTAGTTTTTGCATTGTCTCTTCAAAATTTGTTGTTACCGGATAGCGTACATTTAAACCTAGTTTACCGCCTTCTTCTTTCGTATAAGAGAGACGACCTACATTAACTGTTAGCGGCCCGCTAATCTCATCTTCATAAGCAATGCCTGCTTTTTCTCCAAGTGTATCATCCGTAAATGTTTCAGCTGCAAATGCAGCAAATGATGCACCTTTTCCATCAAGAGCAATCTTTTTTAAAAAGTTGGCTAGCAATAAACCAGCATTTTCTCCTTTTTCAGGCGTAGAACCGTGTGCTGAAATTCCTTCTGCTTGCAATGTAACAGTATTTCCTTCTACATTTGCCGCGCCTGTTTTCCCAGCTTTCTGTAAGTATTGTTCATACGCAGCTTTAGCTTTTGCCACGTTCTCTCCTGCAAGAACTGCTTCCGCAAAGTCTGGAACCATGTTTAAACGACGACCAGAAGAGAATGAAACTAATTCATATTCTCCACCTGTTGTTTCCGTATGATTTTGCACAACTTGTATATCAGAAATCCCTTTTTCAGCATTAATAATTGGAAAATCTGCATCTGGTGCAAATCCCATCGTTGGCATTTCTTCATGTTTAAAATAATGATCTACACACTTCCAATTACTTTCTTCATCCGTTCCTAAAATCATGCGAACACGTTTAGAAAGTGGTAATTCTAGTTCTTTTACAATTTTCATTGCATAATAAGCCGCCATTGTCGGCCCTTTATCATCAATTGTACCACGTGCAAAAATCTTTCCATCACGAATATCCGCGCTATAAGCAGGCGTTGTCCAACCGTCTCCTTCTGGCACAACATCAACATGACAAAGAATACCGATTAGTTCTTCTCCTTGTCCCATTTCAAGATGGCCTGCATAGCCTTCTAAATTTTTGGAAATAAACCCATCTGTTTCCCCTTTATGTAACATGAAAGATAATGCTTTGGCTACACCATCTCCAAACGGTGCACCCTCTTTTGCTGTTTCTTCTTCCCATACACTTTTAATTTGTAAAAATTGCTGTGCATCATGAATCATTGCATCTTTTCTCTTTTCAACTTCTTGTGTCCAGTTAATTGCTGACATAACCCTTTCACCTTCTTCTCTATTCTCTCTCTCATCATAGCAAACGAAAATCTCTTATGCCAATACGAGTGTATTAGATAACGAATGATTTTAATATTTCAGATAATTTTCATTAGTTTTTCTTTTATTTTTCTAAAAAATTTTGCAGGAATTTGACGTTTTACGTAGAAATTTATGTGGTAGTTGATACGAGAGACATAGAATATCAGCTACCAATATTTTCAGATTTCATTATTTGTTAAACTTTTGTAAAATTTAAGTAAGTTAGAGCATGAATTTTGTCAGATGGAGTACAATGTAAGTAAAGACCTTCTTTCCTGAATGGGTCAAAAAAACTAGTAGAGGAGCGGTTTTCTCTTGAAACCTACAACTACTCGTATGCTAACACGCATTAAATCAATTTATATGTACATTAACGAAAATGGTACGGTAACGACGAAAGACCTTGTAGATGAGTTCGGGATCACACCACGAACGATACAACGTGATCTGAATGTGTTGCAGTTTAATGAGCTCGTGTATAGCCCTTGCCGCGGTAAGTGGACAACAACAGGAAAGAAAGTGAGAATGACTTCGTAATGTAAATAATTGTATCCAAAATATAATACATACCCCTTTCTAACAATTAAGAAAGGGGTTCTTTTTATTCTTTGGAATCGGTCTCAATACGGAACTCTTTCAGCATTTCCACTTCTTCATCTGTCAATTCACGATATTCACCAAGTTCTAATTCTTCATCTAACACTAAAGGTCCCATCTCTGTTCTCTTTAAATAGACAACTTTTTTTCCAACAGCTTCAAACATACGCTTCACTTGATGGAACTTTCCTTCTGTAATTACAAGTTCAATTTCAGAGACGTCATCGCTTTTTAAAATCGTAAGATATCCTGGCTTTGTTTCATAGCCATCATCTAAAATAACTCCTCTTTCAAATGCCTCTACATCTTCTTCCGTTACTTTCCCAGCTATTTCTGCATAATACTTTTTCGGTACGTGTTTTTTCGGAGCTAACAATTGATGTGCTAGCTTCCCGTCATTTGTTAATAAAAGAAAACCTTCTGTATCAATATCAAGTCTTCCTACTGGAAACGGATCAAAAATAGCATCTTCCAATTCTAATAAATCAACAACTGTTTCATGATTCTCATCTTCTGTTGCTGAGATTACACCTTGAGGTTTATGCATCATTAAGTAGACAAATTCTTTATACTCAATAGTCTCACCGTGAATTGTAACTTCTTGTTCTTCTACATTCACATGAAATTTCGCGTCTTTCACCGATGTCCCGTCTATTTTCACAACACCATCTTTTAATAATTTCTTTACTTCTTTTCTACTACCATATCCCATGTTTGCTAATAATTTATCTAATCTCACTTCATTCACCTTCTTTATTTATCATAGAAAAAGGGGACGTTATTACGCCCCTTTCGCTTTTATTTTCAATTTTAGTTTACCGCCAAGTTTGCGCTGAATCTTTTCTAAAAACTCTCCGCCAAATACTCTTTCAAGTACACCTGTACGAAGTGCTAAATATCCATATACACCAGCACCAAATATTGCACAAACTGCAACGGTAACAAGAGCTGCAAAGCGGCTTGTCTCATATGGAAGTATGAAAGAAAGCATCCACCCTGATAGTTTAACAGCAATAACCATTGTAACTGTCAATACTGCAATTTGGAATGTTCTCTTATATACAACACCAAATGAGTAGTGTGCGTATTTTCGAATTTGTTTATTCGTATACCAAATGGAAGCTAAGAATCCAACACCTGTTGCCACGACCGCCCCAATTGGTCCAAAATAACGAATCAAAACAACATTACCTAGAAACTTTAAAATAACTCCCATACCAAGAGCAATGATTGCATGTTTTTGTTGGTTAATGCCTTGCAAGATTGCCGCTGTTACTGTAAATAAAGCAAATAACAAAGCAACTGGCGCATACCACATGAGTATTTGTCCACCTAACGGATCAGCTTCGTAAAAAGCTGTATAGATTGGATAAGCCAGTGTAGAAATGCCGACAACTGCGGGTAATGTTAGAAACATATTTGCCTGGAATGTTTGCGTAATCTGTAGTTTCAAATATCGAAATTGTCTCTCTGTAAATGATTTTGTAATAGCTGGGACAAGCGTTAAACTAAATGCTGTCGCAAGTGAAACTGGAATCATAATTAATTTATGGGTCCACATTGTAAAAATACCAAGAGCTCGCTCTGCAATGTCACCTTGTCCAATCGCTTGCATAATCGAGTTAAACGTCAGTGTATCAATTTGTTGATACAGAGGAATCGTTAAACCAACCACAACATACGGAATCGCATAAGCAAATAATTCTTTAAATAATTGAACTGTACTTACTGTCGATTCTGGTGCGGTTTGTTCAATCAAATATTGATCTAAATGATTTTTGCGTTTCATCCAATACCAAATTAGTACACCGAGTGCACCAACTGCTGAAATGAAAGCTGCAAACGTCGCAACCCCAACAGCTGCCGCTACCGATCCGCCTATAACTTTAATCACGATAAAACTACCCGCTAATAAAAAGACAATACGAATAATTTGTTCAATGATTTGCGAAACGGTCGTTGGTCCCATTGATTGGTGACCTTGGAAATAACCACGAATTAAACTTGCTGCCGGTACAACAATAAGTGCAAAACTAACGAGACGAATAATCATCGTAACGTCTTCTATACTATTGTGTAAACTTTTTTTACCAAGCATTGCCTCTGCAAATAATGGTGCAGTCATATAGAGCACTAGGAAAGAAAGTATTCCAGTTATAATCATCATGATCATTCCCGAACGGAACATTCTCCGGCTCGTTTTATAATCTCCAAGTGCATTATATTTCGAAACAAACTTGGAAACGGCAAGCGGTACCCCGGCCGTTGCGATACTTAAAAAGATGGTGTATGGAATATACCCATACGTATATAGCGTTCCGCCTTCTGTGCCAACTAATGCATGAAACGGAAAGACGTAAATCATGCCTAAGAACTTTACTAAAAATGTTCCTAGTGTCACAATAAGCGTTCCGCGTAGAAATTTTGAATCGGACATATAATGTATCCTCCTACATATAAAAAACGCTGAACTCTAACTTTTGTATTGTACCACAATTTCTCATAGAAACAGTACTTCACCTTATTTTTCTTTTCAATGAAAACATGCTATTCTTTTAGGCAGTGAATGAAGAAAATGAGGTTGATATACTATGCATTATGATGTTATTGTCATCGGCGGCGGTCCTTCAGGATTAATGGCCGCTATCGGTGCTGCTGAAGAAGGCGCACGCGTCTTGCTTCTTGATAAAGGGAATAAACTTGGACGTAAACTTGCTATTTCTGGTGGTGGACGCTGTAACGTTACGAATCGTTTACCACTTGATGAAATTGTCAAACATATACCAGGAAACGGACGCTTTTTATACAGTGCTTTTTCTATCTTTAATAATGAAGATATTATTCAATTCTTCGAGAAGCTTGGTGTACAGCTAAAAGAAGAAGATCATGGTCGTATGTTCCCAGTATCAAATAAAGCACAATCTGTTGTTGACGCTTTATTAACAAGAATGAAGGAACTAGGCGTTACGATGCGTACCAATACACCTGTTCAAACAGTAGAATACGAAAATGGGCAAACGAAAGCTGTTGTGCTGCAAACTGGTGAGGTTCTTGAAACAAAACATGTGGTTATCGCTGTTGGCGGAAAATCCGTACCTCACACAGGTTCCACTGGAGACGGATACGCTTGGGCTGAAAAAGCTGGGCATACCATTACAGAGCTTTTTCCAACTGAAGTACCCATCACTTCTAATGAACCATTTATCCGTGAACGTACACTACAAGGATTGGCTTTACGTGATGTAACACTAAGCGTATTAAACCCAAAGGGAAAAGTTGTTGAATCACATACGATGGATATGCTTTTTACCCATTTCGGTATTTCTGGACCTGCCGCTCTTCGCTGTAGCCAGTTTGTTATTAAAACGATGAAAAAGTTTAAAACAAATACTGTGCAAATGAGCATCGATGCACTGCCAGACGAAAATAGTGAACAGCTCTTCCAGCGCATGATGAGACAAATTAAAGAAGAACCGAAAAAAGGAATCAAAAATGTTTTAAAAGGCTACGTTCCTGAACGTTATTTCTTGTTCCTATTAGAGAAAAATGAAATCGACGGTAGTGGGCAGGCCGGACAAACTTCTCATGAGAAAATCCGCGCACTTGTCAAAGACTTCAAGGAATTTACGTTAACAGTAAACGGAACACAGCCGCTTGAAAAAGCATTCGTTACAGGTGGTGGTGTCTCTGTAAAAGAAATTCATCCGAAAGAAATGTCTTCCAAACTAATGAATGGATTATACTTCTGCGGAGAAATTCTAGATATTCACGGATATACAGGTGGATATAATATTACTTCTGCTCTTGTCACTGGTCGAATCGCCGGAACAACTGCAGGGCAAAACGCGAAAATACAGTACTAAAAAAGAAACATGGGTGGATTCTTTCCACTCTTGTTTCTTTTTTGTTGCTTTATATAGCTTAGTACCTTTATATTTTATAATGTTGAATATTCGAAAAGGGATAAAGTGAAACTTCCATCAGTGGGGGAGTTTCTTCATCCCCCATTGATGGTTAGTTAAACGAATCGGGCTTTTACGGGCAGCTGTCCCTCACCTATCTTCCTCGTTTCTCTCTGAACCTTGAGGTGGGGGGATTATTGCCCGTTAACGCGGGGCAAAGGGGAAATTATATGAGAAAAAAAATCATGATATCTTTAATGTTAATGACGTTCCTTTCTGCTGTTGAAGGAACGATTGTTAGTACAGCTATCCCTCGTATAACGAGTGATTTATCTGGCGTTGAACTTGTTAGCTGGGTATATGCGATCTATATGCTAGCAACAGCTGTCTCGACTCCAATCTATGGAAAGCTAGCCGATTTATTCGGACGTAAAAAAATGCTGCTAATTGGTGCAGCTATCTTTTTAATCGGTTCTGCGCTGTGCGGAGTCGTGACGTCTATGGAGCAATTAATTCTCTTCCGCGCTCTGCAAGGTATAGGTGCCGGTGCCGTTATGCCAATTACAATGACGATTATTGGTGATTTATATAGCGAGGCGAAAGACCGTGCAAAAGCACAAGGCTGGATGAGTGCTGTTTGGGGCGTTTCAGGTGTTGTTGGACCGTTAGTAGGTGGATTTTTAGTTGATTCCCTTTCTTGGCGCTACATCTTCTTCTTAAACGTTCCATTTGGAATTCTTGCTTGCGCCATGATTGTAATTTCCTACAAAGAATCGATTAAACCAGCAAAGCACCATATCGATTATCCTGGTGCTCTTATCTTCTCACTTAGCACAATTGCTTTACTATATGCACTCTTAACGGGAAGCAGTAAGCAAAACTGGGGAGACATAACGATTATTGGACTATTATTATTTGCGGTTGTTTCATTTATCGTTTTCTTATTCATCGAGAAAAAGTCTCCGGAACCATTAATTCCGTTAACACTTTTCTCTAATCGTACGTTATCCACTGTAAACATATTAACACTTATTGCTGGTGCGATGATCATTAGTATTACAATGTATCTTCCAATTTGGAGCCAAGGTGTATTAGGAAAAAACGCTACAGAAGCTGGCCTTATTCTTATGCCGATTCCCGTTATGTGGACAGTCGGTGCTATTCTTTCTGGTAATTTAGTTGGTAAGTTACAAACAAAGCAAATTATTTTACTGGGAGCCAGCATCTTATCAATTGCTACCTTCTTATTGTTTACATTATCGACTCATTCACCAGCATTTCTTATTTATGTTGCAGTAGGGCTCTTCGGTTTAGGAATGGGGCTCATTACACCAATTTACATGGTAACGATTCAAGCAGCTGTCCCAGCTCATACACGCGGAACAGCAGTCGGTTTAAACACATTTATTAATACATTTAGCCAAACACTAGGTGCAGCTGTCTTTGGAACAATCTTTAATACGATGATTCATGCACGAGGCATCAAAAACCTTGATCTCGTATCTTCTGGAGGTCATGGGACTGCAACGAACGTAGTAACAGAATCACAAGAAGCATTAGCTTCGAGCGTGCATGTTATTTATATGTCAACATTCGTATTAGCACTGCTTACATTATTCATCGGATGGCTCATGTTAAAACCAGCTACAAATAAAACGGAAGCTACCGGACAATAAAAAAGAGGATGATCGTTTGTAACGATCATCCTCTTTTTATGTATCGGCGGAAATCATATATATATCGGTGTTTCGACACAACATATCGACTCTTCGACAATATACACCAACACCTACTCTTCATTTTCAACCACATGTTTAAGCATCGACAACTTATTATTCCAAAATTGCTCGTAAAACGAAAGCCACTGTTTTAATTCTGCTAACGGTTCAGGTTGTAACCGATACAACTTTTCTCTTCCTACCTTTTTTCCACTTACTAATTTCGCTTCTGAAAGAATGTGAAGGTGCTTCGCAACGGCTGTACGACTCATCGGAAAATGAGCTGTTATTTTAGAAATCGGTAATTCTTTTTCAATCAATAACCGGAGTACTTCTCGGCGTGTTGGATCAGCAATGGCTTGAAAAACATCATATTTTGCTGCTGATGAGGACACTTATCCTTCAACAACCTTTTTCAGTTTTTCATTTACAATTGCTACCCAGCCATTGCCCATTCTATCGCGAATCACAGAGCTTTTCTCGTTCGCTTTCGGAAGAATTGCATCAGGTTGTTTCCATCCGCCATGAATAAGAGTGAACTCCGTCTTATCGCCTAATTCTTTTAGAACAAATGAAATCACCCAACCATCTGTATCCCAGGAAAAAGATAAACGATGAGGTTCATCAATTTCTAACACCTTACATGGAGATGGTCCAAAAGGTGATTGCACATGAAATTCATGTCCTACCTTTGGCTCAAAATCATTTGGCATAAACCAAGACGCAATGCCTTCCGAAGTAGATACCGCACTCCATACTTTTTGAATAGACGCTTCAAGAATAACCGTTTGCTTAATGTCTTGTAATGTATTTTGATGATTTGTTTCCATAATAGCTCTCCTTCATTTTCACTTAAAATATAACACCTTTTGGTTTTATTTTTTTATAATATAACACCTTTTAGTTTCACGTCAAGATATGTCTATATGAAAAGAAATGAGTCATTTTGTTCCATACGAAGCCCAATAATGATTTCACTGCATTACATCTCTTTTTCAAATACATGATCTGTTCGTTCCACCACTTTTTTTGAATCAATAGCAGTCTTCCTCTAACTCATGTTTTCATTCATACAACTTCTTCATATACTTCTCAATGATTGTTGAGAAATTCTCAACATTTTTCAACAGGACAAACACCCTGCTCAACATTTCCTCATAATATACTCACAAAAGCAGTTCAATAAAAAAATTCTCTTCGTACGAAATCTCTTCATTCATACTGAGAAATAGTAGGCCATATTTTGCTCTTAGCATTAGTTTGTAACCTCGCTGCCTTCCCTCGCGACAAAAACATACTTGCATGGGCGAGATATGTGTAAATAACAGAAGAGGTATACTCTACAACCCATATAAACATTTTTGTATTCCCCCCCTCTTTGGAGGAAATTACTACCTGCTTATGCGGGATAAATGAAGGAGATGGCTAACATGTACTATTGCATCAACTGCTCTGAAATTCATAATGAAAAAAATACTAGGGATAAAATCTTTAAAAACGGCTTTTATATCGATCCATTTTTAGGAGAAATGTACCATTTAGGAATGTGTAATACTGAAATAACACAAGAAAGTCAAGATGATTCGCTAACTAAAACAGAATATCCACAAACGATTATGAACGACTTGCCAATCCATATAACTTCCCCTTAAAAACATAAAAAAGAGCTGGCTCCCCAGCTCTTTTTTATGTTTTATATACAACCATCGCCGAAAAACAATAAATTTGATTTTCATCATCATTAATGGATACAGCCACTTGATATTTAATATCTACTACTTGTTCGTCATTCATTTTCTTCAAAAATGTATTCACTGCATCTTCCAAATCTTTTTCGTGGCTTTCATCAAACATTTTTACGCGAATCATATTAACACCATCCTAGATCGCAGCCCTCTACTGCCGGATTCCTACCACGGTGCGTATCTATGATGCGATAAAACTTACCATCTTCATATAAGTATCCTTCTTCTAACACATATTGCTTATCTTTAGTATAGACATAAAACTTACCAATCATAAATGTACTAGAATATAATTCCAAATAATCCGTTTTAAATTTTGCAACTACCTTATTCGTAATATCAATTTTAATTGTGCGTCCCACCTTCAACCCTCCTTTCGAAAAAGAACGGATTTAGATTTATTTTATTAGCGATTTTATATTTTATGAATAAAAACCCATCATGACTCTTTGTCTTTTTTCCTATATGCATCCCTCTCCTCATTCTTTTGACATTTGCACTTCTTGACAAAATAAAACCTTCTTTTTCTTCATCTTCGCCACGTTTTTAGATGACATTTTTACCACCCAACATAACAAATAAAAAATATGCAAAATGATCACAAAAAATATTTGACATCAATATCAAATTCATGATAATATAATAAATTTGATATTTTCAGATTCGTATGTTATACTTGAGAAGGTTACCACATATGGAGGTGGATGATTTGTTTCAAATTGGTGATAAAATTGTTTATCCCATGCATGGGGCAGGTGTAATTGAAGCGATCGAGGATAAAGAAGTGTTAGGAAAAACACGTCAGTATTGTGTTATCAACATGCTCATTAGTGATATGCAAGTGATGATTCCTATGGATAAAGTCGAAAGTTCAGGCATACGTTGTATTGTCGACAAAGATACATTAGAAAATGTATTATGTGTCGTTCACAATGGAGAACCAGACCACTCACTCTCCTGGAAGCAAAGATATACGATAAACATGGAAAAAATGAAAAAGGGCAAAATACAAGAAGGCGCTGAAGTGGTTCGTGATTTAATACATCGAAATAAAGAGAGAGCGCTAAATGCGAGTGAGAAACAAATGCTAGATAATGCACGAAAAATTTTAATTAGTGAAGTTGCACTCGTACAAGACGTCTCTGAAAATCAAGCAACTGATTTGTTATATGATACGATGAATCATTAAAAAAACGTTTCCTATTTTTCAAATAGATAGAAGCTTTATATGTAAACTAAAAATAGCTGAAAGCTATTTTTTTTTGCATATAAAGCTTCTAAATAGAAAAAGATGCCTGTATCAGTGATCATACAGACATCTTTTTCTATTTTCTCTAAACGAATCATCCATACCGATGAGTGACAATCGCTTATTCTATTTTCTATTATTTACGATTCAACATCATTAACAACTTTTCTTGACTATACATCCACACTGTAATAATTAAACAAGCAAGTGCGACTTCTGATAACGCCATAAATCCAATCGCATAATGACCTGTTAATTGGAATAATAGGGTTAAAATTAATGGTGGGAAGAAACCACCTAATCCTCCTAAAGCTGAGACAAGTCCATTCACGATTCCCGCTTGCTCAGAAAAGTACATCGGCACAAGTTTAAAGATTGTTCCATTCCCGATTCCCGCACAAAACGCGACAAGTAAACAACCAAATGTATATACGTTCATACTTGGCATAAACGATAAAATGATACCTGATAACGTTAAACCAATAAATACAAGCATTAATATTTTAAAAGCATTAAATTTATCGCCGAGCCATCCACCAATCGGACGCATTACTGTTGCTAATAAGATGAATCCAGCTGTCCGCATGCCTGCATCTACTTTTTCTAATCCAAAGTGAGATACTAAAAAGTTTGGTAGATATACTGTAAATGCAACAAACGATCCAAATGTTAAAAAGTAGAAAATACATAAGAACCAAAGCTTTTCATTTTTGTATACACCCTTTATTTGTTCCATTAATGGTGTATTCACTTTTTTCTCCTTGCGATCACCTAATAAAAAGTTCATAAGTGCAAACACAGCAAGTAAAATTAAATAGCACTGTACAGTTGTTCTCCAACCAAATGAAGTTGCAATCACAGGTGCTAAGAAAGAGGTAATTGCTGTTCCAGCGTTACCCACACCATAAATCCCATTCACAAAACCGTGACGCTCTTTCGGATAATATTTCGGCAAGGACGTTACACCAACAGAAAATACAGCTCCGCCAACTCCTACAAATAAACCACCAATAATTAAATCCATCATAGTACTCGCAGTACTAATATAAAAGACAGGGAATAATAAAATAATAAAGCTTATAAAAAATAATTTTCTTGCTCCGTAACGATTAGTCCAATAACCAATTGGGATCCGAAGTACCGATCCTAAAATAACAGGTACTGCTGTAACAAGGGAAATTTGTCCTACCGTTAACGCAATGTCTACTTTAATAAACGGCATTAACGAAGATAAAATCACCCATACCATAAAACCAATAACAAGATTAGAAGTTTGTAAACCTAACTGAAAATTCGGACTTCTCATCCTTTCCGCCTCCTATTTTGTTCAATATTTCACAATGTATATTGTTTCCCTCCTGTCTAATCATGATAGAGCATGATTAGACAGGAAAAAATCAACCACCGCTCACTGGTGGAATCAATGCTACAACATCACCAGCTTGTATTTTGTCATCTTCATTTGCATATTCTTCATTTACAGCAACCATAATCTCCCCTGAAACTGCTATATGATGTTCCTTTGTAAGGATATCTTTTAATTCTGCAACGGTAATATTTTCACAATCTATTTTTAGCTCATTTGTTCCCGCTTCTTCTTGCAAATGCGCAAATAATAATACTTGAATCATTTCCTCATCTCCTTTCCCGGTTCTCCGTTTGGATACGGTGTTTTTTCTAATTGATCACCAATCCATGAATCGCCATCTTCCCAAAACTCCTTTTTCCAAATCGGAACAATTTGTTTAATGCGTTCCATGATGTATTCATTTGCTTCATAGGCTGCTTTTCGGTGCGGTGTTGATACAGCAACAACAACGGCAATATCAGAAATTTGCAATGTACCGATGCGATGTGTAATCGCAACATGTGTCCCAGGCCATTTCTCTTTCACCTCAGCACCAATTTTCGCAAGCATTTTTTCTGCCATTGTATGATAAGCTGCGTACTCTAAATATAATGTACGACGCCCTTTCGTAAATTCTCTCACAGTGCCAATAAAAGTTGTCACAGCACCGCATTCACGACGAATCACTTTATTTGTTACCTCTTCAATCGAAATAGGTGTATCTATTACTTCATAATGCGTTTGTGTCATTTTGCACCCCTTACCATTTGGACGAACCATTCCATATATAATTCTTCCTCTTTTATATGAAATGTTTTATATGTTTTTTGTAGCCTTTGTGTAATTCCATTCCATGTAATGACTGCCATCACATTCTCTACTTTATCTAGCAAAGCAAGATCTTCATCTGTTCGAAGCAACACTATCTTTGGATACGTTTCTTTTTTGTACCCTTCAATCAAAATCATGTCTACTTCGAAAAATGTATATAAACGAATGATTTCTTGTAAGGACCACTTATCATGAAGAGCAGATAGTGATAATAATCCCGCTCCTTCTACGCTACTCACGACAGCCCCCGCCTGTAAGTGGCGTTCACTATCTTTTTTCGGTACTTCCGGATAGCCACCATGTCCGTGATGCTTAATTGTGGCCACTTTCATTCCTTCATATGTCAAAGCTTGAATCAGCTTCTCCATAAGCGTCGTTTTCCCGCTATTTTGATAACCTACTATTTGTAAGATTGGAGCGGTTCTGCCCACGGCCACTCACTTCCTTGGCTCGATTCTAGTAACAATACCGAAACTGGCATTCCTGCCTCAAACCCCCTGGTTCCTCCTGGCAATACAATAAAAGCCGTCGCATCTGCAAGAGAAGAAACCGCGCTTGATTTATCTAAACCAACTGGCATCGCTTGCAACTGACCATTGATGATTTCTACTTTTCCTCTTACAAACCGTGTAAATGGATTTGCTTTTGAAAAGTCTTTCTGTAAGATAGCGTCTGCGCGATATGCATGTGGTTTTTTCACATGAAGGAACGTTTGAATAATCGGATGAACGAATAACTCAAATCCAACATAGCAGGCAGATGGGTTACCAGATAAGCCGAATAACAGTTTTCCATTTACTTCAGCTACCGTTGTTACACTACCTGGTCGCATCGCTATTTTATTAAAAAGAACATTGGCATTTAACTTTTCGTAAATAGCAGGCAAGTAATCATAATCACCTACCGAAACACCGCCGGTTGTAATAAGAATGTCTACTTCATCAGTCGCTGCTTTCACAGCCTCATAGCAAGCTTCTAAATTATCAGCAAGTTGTCCATAATACCGTACTTTTCCGCCAGCTCTAGCAATTTGAGCTGCAATCATATATGAATTGCTATTTCTAATCTTTCCTGGTTCAAGCGGTTCATGTACATCTAACAGCTCACTTCCCGTTGTGACAATCCCAACAATCGGCTGTTTGATAACCTTTACTGAGCTATAGCCAAACGTTGCCAAAAGTGCGGCTACACCTGGATTAATTGCCGTACCTTTTTCTACAAGTACATGATTTTGTTTTACATCTTCACCTTTGAATGAAACATTATCACCATTTGCGAAGGTGCGCTTTAGCTTCATGTATGTTTTTCCGCTTCTTTCAAACCCTTCCGTGAGTTCTAACATCACAACTGCATCACAGTCTTCTGGAATGGCTGCTCCTGTCATAATCCGAACAGCTTGAAAGGCCTTCACTTCGTCTGTAAAAACAGCGCCAGCTCCAATCTCACCTATTACCTCAAATTCAATTGGGTGATCGCCACTCGCCTCTTTTGTATCTTCCGCCCGAATCGCAAATCCATCATATGGAGAGCGATCGAAATGCGGGACATCGTGATCTGCTACAACATCTTCCCCAAGAATTCTTCCATAGCTTTCGATAATAGAAACCTTTTCTGTTTTACCTTGCTGCGCATATTTCATCACACGCGCGACTGCTTCAGCAACAGGAATTGGAAATCGTTTTTCTAGCATTCTTTTTCACCCCATATTTGCAAAATATCACATCTTGGTTACACTTTATATTGTACAATGCTAATCATACTAGCAATTACTTCAAGGAGGAATTCCATGTCTTCATTCACTCATTTTAATGACCAAGGTCGTGCCAAAATGGTCGATATTAGCGATAAAAAAGTTACAGTGCGAACAGCAATTGCATGCTCTAGCATCCTTGTTACGAAAGAAATTTACAATAAAATCTCTCATAATGAAATTGGAAAGGGCGATGTATTAGCAGTCGCACAAATTGCGGGTATTATGGCCGCGAAACGCACTGCTGATATTATCCCAATGTGTCATCCCTTACTTTTAAAAGGAGTAGATGTCTCCTTCAATTGGGAAATTACTGAAGAGCAACACCGTTTACGAATTGAAGTAAAAGTAAAAACTGAAGGTAGCACCGGTGTTGAGATGGAAGCTTTAACGGCCGCTTCTGCAACAGCTCTTACTGTGTATGACATGTGTAAGGCCGTTGATAAAGGCATGGTTATTGGCGAGACATACCTGCTTGAAAAAACAGGTGGAAAAAGTGGAGATTACGTAAGAAATTCACTTTCCTAACTCGTCCCTTCTCCCCGAACCTAAAGGACATTCCTTTAGGTTCATCCTATATAACGGGCATATAATCGCTTGGCAACTTGCATATCATTTGTCCCATGAATAAATGCCCTACCATCTGTAAATAGAACAAAACGATATTCGTCAATCGGAAACGACAATAAATACGGTGTCGTTTTTACATCCACACTTTTTTGTAAGCGCTTTTTAATTTCTTCTAAATTAAAAAGTTGCGGTATCCCTGGGCGGATTTGAACCGTATTTCGGCCACATAGTACCTCTGTTTTCGTCTGCGATTCAAACGTTAAACTTGGATACGTACGCAGCTTTCCGCAAGATGGGCATGTATCCTTTTTCTGTCTGTTTACTTTAAACGCCATATGTTGATTATTCCAAAGGTCGAATGATAACATCGTTCCCCGCAGTGACTGAAAATCTTCTACTAATATTTTCAAAGCTTCTGTCACTTGATGCGCAACGACCATTTGTACAGCTGGTTGTATAATTCCGGCCGTATCACATGTTGCTCCGCTCGTTGGATGTTCCATCAAACAACGAAAACATGGTGTTTTTCCTGGAAGAATTGTATATGTGACCCCGTAGCTTCCAACGCATCCTCCGTATATCCAAGGAATATTGTATTTTTGTGAAATATCATTTATAAGAAGGCGTGTATCAAAATTGTCGGTCGCATCTAGTATTAAATCCACACTCTTGATTAACTTTTCCATTTCTTGCACTGTAACGTCTGTTACGACTGGTACGATTTCTACTTCAGAATTAATCTTCCCTAAATGCTCGGCCGCTGCAACTGCTTTCGGCTTATACTGCTTTGCATCTTCTTCTGTATATAACTGCTGTCGCTGTAAGTTGCTCCACTCGACATAATCGCGGTCAGCAATCGTCAGTTTTCCAATTCCTGCTCTGACAATCGCTTCTGCATTTGCCGCTCCGAGTGCACCAGCACCGATAATAAGTACATGCTTCTCTCTTATCTTTCGTTGCCCGTCTTCACCAACCCCAGAAAATAATATTTGCCTTGAGTAACGCTCCTGCACGCTTCATCCCCCTTTCTTTATCCTCCGATATAAGACATTTCAATTTTTGGACGATTTTTTGCAGTTTCTTCCGTTCGTTCATCTGAATACCGATCTTTTCGGTATCTCCATACATCTTGCACTATCTTTAATAAATCGGAATCAGAAATATCTTCTCGAAGAAGAGTCCGTAAATCTGTTCCTTTCGTTGCAAACAAACATGTATAAAACTTACCGTCTGCCGAAAGCCGTGCTCTCGTACAAGAAGAACAGAAAGACTCAGAAACTGAAGTGATAAATCCGACTTCTACATCACTTCCAACATAACGGTAACGCTTGGCAACCTCTCCAAAATAATGGGGTTCAGCAGGTTCAATTGGGTATACTCGGCCGATTTTCTCAATCAATTCTTGTTTCGTAATCACCTGTTCAAAATTCCATCCGTTCGTACTACCGACATCCATAAACTCGATAAAGCGAAGCGAAATTTCCTGTTCTTTGAAATAAGCGGCCATCGGAAGAATTTGACTATCATTCATTCCCTTTTTCACAACCATATTTACCTTTACTTCAAGTCCTGCCGCTTTTGCTGCCGCAATCCCTTTTAGCACAGGTTTTGTACTAATATTCCGGCCATTAATTTTGCGAAATACATCATCTTCTATCGCATCTAAACTAACATTCACTCGTTGTAATCCTGCTTCTTTTAACGCCTTCGCTTGCTTTGTTAAGTGAATACCGTTTGTCGTCAGCCCAATATCCGTTAAACCCTCAATCTTCACAAGCCGTTCAATGAGCTGCGTTAAGTCTTTACGCAGTAATGGTTCACCGCCCGTAAGCCTAATTTTCTTTACGCCCATGCTAACAAACAATTTTGCTAATCGTTCAATTTCATCGAATGTAAGCAAAAATTCCTCTTGTAAAAATGCATACTCAGGCCCGAACACTTCAGCTGGCATACAATATGTGCACCGAAAGTTACAACGATCAATGACAGAGATGCGTAAATCTTGAAGTGGACGTTGTAAGGAATCTCTAATCTTCTCGCGCATCGTCACCCCTCCTTTTCTGCTAAATTCATATCTATCTTCATTCTATTATAATATATTTTTAAACTGCGATGTTTCTGCTCAAGTTCTTTATTGATTTTCCTTTTTTTATGTGCCTTCATCATAAAAAAGAAGAGCGATATACGTTGTGACATTTCTCACATTGCATTCTCCATTCAAAAAATCTTCACAAATCCGTTCGAATTTTGTTCACATTTCTATGCGAATTACCTTTTACAAATTGAAACTTCTTATATATCTTTTCCTTACACTCATTTTTTTAAATATATAAATCCATTTTGATTTTTTGACATATAAGCCGCGGCTGTGGATAACAAAAGGTGACCTGCACTCGTTTTCTCTCTTTGTTTTCACTATGTCTGGGCAAGAAAAGGATCTGACCGCTTCTATGCATGGCCGGATGCTCTCTCCCACCTAAAAAGAAGGGTTTTATGTCGGTTTTTTAATTTGTATTTATATAGAAACCTTGAGACCTCACAATCCCAAGACAGAAGTTTATATTATATGAAATTTTTCAACTTATTATGAAAGATGAGGAAATATCTATTCTGTATCCATTTGTATTTGTGCGCGATACTGATCTCCCCAATCACGTATCATTACAATAATTGGAATTAACGACTTTCCAAATTCCGTTAATGAATACTCAACCTTCGGCGGTACTTCTTTATATACTTCACGGTGGATAACGCCATCAGCCTCCAATTCTCTTAATTGTCTTGTTAACATCCTTTGAGTAATACCAGGCATCAATCGTAAAAATTGATTAAAGCGAATTTCCCCATTAATTAAATGAAATAAAATAACTCCTTTCCATTTCCCACCGATTACATCTAACGTTAATTCTACCGAACAACGATATATATCTTTATTTTCCATTTCTTCACTCTCCATTAGTATACAAATTGATACTATATGCTAAAAATGTGCGTACTTACATCATTCATTGTACTATTGTAGAATCTATTTTGTAATCAACTTACTAAAAAAAAGTAAATTATCAAAGGGTGGTTATCTAAATGGAACATACAAAAGAAGAAATTTTAAAAGCTTATCACTTTAGACATGCGTGTAAAGAATTTGATGTAAATAAAAAAATCTCTGATGAAAATTTTCATTTTATTTTAGAAACTGGTCGCCTTTCTCCAAGTTCATTTGGTTTCGAACCTTGGAAGTTTGTTGTGATTCAAAATCAAGAGCTTCGCGAAAAACTTCTCCCTGTATCCTGGGGTGCTCAAAAACAATTACCAACAGCGAGCCATTTTGTTGTTATATTAGCTCGCAAACAAGAAGAGATGCGCTATAACTCTTCCTATATTTCAAACTTCATGAAACATGTTCAACACCTTCCTGAGGAAGTCATCACAATGAAAAGTGGTGTTTATAAGACATTTCAAGAATCCGATTTTCACTTATTAGAAAGTGATCGCGCAATGTTTGATTGGGCTTCTAAGCAAACATACATCGCTCTCGGTAATATGATGACTGCAGCTGCTCAGATTGGCATTGATTCTTGTCCAATTGAAGGATTCAATAAAGAAAAAGTAGCAACGGTTTTAAAAGAAGAAGGGATTATTTCAGAAGATACATTTGGAGTCTCTTGTTTAGTTGCTTTCGGTTATCGTACAGAAGAACCACAGCGTGAAAAAACTCGTCAAACAATGGATCAGGTTGTTGAATGGATCAAATAATCTAAAAATGCGCTTGCTCACAGATAAAAATCAGCTTATCGCTTATACTATATTGAAAATATTTCTTGCATTTTTACCATAATTACATCCACAATAGGGGATAGACTGCTTTAAGAAGAAAGGTGCTTGCTGTGACAAACCATACGGCATTATCGAAAGATTTAAAAGAATTACTTGCATCTGTTGAATATAAAATGCAGATGAATAAAGGAAGTTATATTTTCCAAGAAGGTATGGAAGCGAACGAACTCTATATCGTTCACTCTGGAAAAGTGCAGATTAGTAAAATTAGTGCTGACGGGCAAGAATTAACACTTCGCATTTGTTCACAGCATGATATTATCGGGGAATTAACATTGTTTACGGAGAATGCAAAGTATTTATTAAATTCGAAGTGCCTTGAAGACGTTGAGGTGGGAGTCATTAAACGGGATGCCTTAGAAAAGGCATTGCTCCAAAAGCCCACTCTTGTATTTGAATTTATGAAATGGATTAGCGAACATCTCAGAAGAATGCAAACAAAATTCCGTGATTTAGTGTTACATGGCAAAAAAGGCGCGCTGTATTCTACCCTTATCCGTATGACAAATAGTTATGGTGTTTTAAAAGAAAATGGGATTCTCATCGATTTACCCTTAACAAATCAAGAGCTTGCGAACTTTTGCGCAACCTCACGTGAAAGCGTAAATCGAATGTTAAATGATTTAAAAAAACAAGGTACCATTTCTATTTATAAAGGAAAAATTACCATTCATGATTTAAAATTCTTAAAATGTGAAATTGCTTGTGAAGATTGTCCTACCTCTGTTTGTAGTATTGAGTAGCCTCTCTATTTGAGATGTTACTCTTTTTTTCTGTCTCCTTTACTCTACATAAAAAAATCCTTCTGTGATGTGTAAAAAATCACAACTTTTTGGAAATCTTTTGATACTGATCTGATTTTTGACAATCTGTTGAACTGTGATAGATATCACATCCCTATTTTGCACGCTCTCTTATAGTAAAAGTAAGCAAGAGAGACGTAATAAAGGAGTGAACAGTATGAAAAAGAAACCTTCGGCACTAATGAAACGTTTAAAATATTTTTCTCCAATAGATCGCTACAACGACAATCATACACAAGAAACATATGAAGACCGCGAATGGGAAAATGTGTACAGAAAGCGTTGGCAGCATGATAAAGTAATCCGTTCTACACACGGTGTAAACTGTACTGGTTCTTGTAGCTGGAACATTTATGTAAAAGATGGAATCGTAACCTGGGAAGGCCAAGAACTTAACTATCCATCTACTGGCCCTGATATGCCTGATTTTGAACCACGAGGATGTCCACGTGGAGCAAGTTTTTCTTGGTACATTTATAGTCCACTTCGCGTGAAATACCCATATGTACGCGGCGTCCTTTGGAATATGTGGCAAGAGGAACTTCAAAATCATAAATCACCACTAGACGCTTGGAAAAGCATCGTAGAAAATCCTGAAAAAGCACGCACGTATAAAGGGGCGCGTGGTAAAGGTGGATTTGTTCGCGCAAATTGGAAAGAAGTATTACAACTTGTTGCTGCTTCTATGCTCTATACGATAACTAAATATGGTCCAGACCGAAATGTCGGATTCTCACCAATTCCAGCAATGTCTATGTTAAGCTATGCTGCTGGTAGCCGGTTTATGCATCTTATGGGCGGCCCAATGCTTAGTTTCTATGATTGGTACGCTGACTTACCACCAGCTTCACCACAAATTTGGGGCGATCAAACCGATGTTCCAGAAAGTAGTGATTGGTACAACTCTGGTTACATTATGACATGGGGTTCAAACGTACCGATGACACGGACACCAGATGCTCATTTCTTAGCAGAGGTACGCTATAAAGGAACGAAAGTCGTTTCCGTAAGTCCTGATTTTGCTGAATCAACAAAATTTGCAGATGATTGGATGAGCGTAAAACAAGGTACAGATGGTGCTCTTGCAATGGCAATGGGTCACGTCATTTTACAAGAGTTTTACGTGGACAAACAAGTGGAATACTTCACAAATTATGCAAAGCAATATACTGATTTCCCATTCCTTGTCACACTAAAACAGCAAGGAGACCAATTCGTTGCAGATCGTTTCTTAAACGCTACTGATATTGGTCGTGAAACAAAACTTGGTGAATGGAAACCAATTCTTTGGAACGATAATTCGAATGATTTCGCACTACCGCATGGCACGATGGGATCGCGCTGGGATAACGAAAAGAAATGGAATTTACGCTTAGAAGACGAACAAACAGGTGAAAAAATTGATCCACGTCTTTCTTTACTTGGTATGGAAGATGCAGTGGGAACTGTACAAATTCCATATTTCTCCGATGACGGAAACAAAGTATTAGAGCGTACAATTCCAGTGAAAAAAATTGCTACACAAGAAGGCGATATTTTCGTTACAACTGTATACGACTTAACTTTAGCAAACTACGGTGTCAACCGCGGACTTGGTGGTCAAGAACCGAAAGACTTTAATGATGATGTGCCATTTACACCAGCATGGCAAGAAAAAATGACTGGAGTAAAAAGAGAACTTGTTATTCAGATTGCCCGTGAATTTGCTCAAAACGCAGTTGATACAAACGGACGCTCGATGATTATTGTCGGTGCTGGTATTAACCATTGGTTTAACTCTGATACGATTTACCGTGCTGTTCTCAATCTTGTTCTTCTCGTTGGTGCACAAGGTGTAAACGGCG
The DNA here is from genome assembly GCF_030348195.1 of Bacillus sp. DX4.1. NCBI lineage: Bacteria > Bacillati > Bacillota > Bacilli > Caryophanales > Bacillaceae > Bacillus > Bacillus sp. DX4.1. Next base: position 4,232,907 of record NZ_JAUCFT010000008.1, read on the forward strand.
GTGGTTGGGCGCATTACGTTGGACAAGAAAAATTACGCCCAGCAGAAGGTTGGCAAACCGTCGCAACAGCAAAAGATTGGGGAGTTTTACCAAAACTACAAAATGGTACATCCTTCTTCTACTTTGTAACGGATCAATGGCGCTATGAAGATACACCAGTTGGACACTTGGCATCACCAATTGTCGGAAACTCTCGTTACCAACATCACGGTGATTACAATGTGTTAGCGGCTCGTCTTGGCTGGTTACCTTCTTATCCAACATTCGAGAAAAGTGGAATTGAAATATATAAAGACGCAGTTGCTGCTGGAGCGACAACCCAAGAAGAAATCGGGAATTACGTTGCTCAAAAGCTAAAAGAAAAAGAACTGAAATTTGCAATTGAAGACCCTGATAACAAAAATAACTTCCCGCGCAACTTATTTGTTTGGCGCGCAAACTTAATTTCAAGTTCTGGTAAAGGACATGAATATTTCTTAAAACATTTACTAGGCACAACAAATGGATTACTGAATGATGATAATGATTCATTACGACCAGAAGAAATCAAGTGGCGTGAAGAAGCACCTGAAGGAAAACTTGATTTATTAATCAACCTAGATTTCCGTATGGCCGGAACAGCACTATATTCTGATATCGTCCTTCCTGCCTCAACTTGGTATGAAAAACACGATTTAAGTAGTACTGATATGCATCCGTTCGTACATCCATTCAATCCAGCAATCGGTTCACCTTGGGAAGCACGTTCTGACTGGGATATTTTCACCTCGCTTTCAAAAGTAGTCTCTGATTTAGCCCAGGAGCTCGATCTTGAACCAATGAAAGAGGTTGTGGCGACACCACTTCTTCACGATACGCCGCAAGAATTAGCACAACCGCTTGGCCGAATTAAAGATTGGAGTAAAGGTGAGTGCGAACCAATTACAGGTAAAACAATGCCGAAAATTCAGGTTGTGGAGTATGATTATAAAACGATTTATGACAAAATGACTGCACTTGGACCAAATCTTAAAACAATTGGTACAAAAGGCATTTCCTGGTCAGCCGAAAAAGAATACGAGCAATTAAAGAGCAAATTAGGTGTAAATCGCACTGATTCGATTGCAAAAGGATGCCCTGATATAACAGAAGCAATCCACGCAGCGGAAGCAGTCTTAACGCTTTCTTCTACAACAAACGGGCATATGGCCGTTAAAGCATGGGAAGCTCTTGAAAAACAAACAGATTTAAAACTGCGTGATTTAGCGGAAGAACGCGAAGAAGAATGCTTCACATTCGACCAAATTACAGCACAGCCAAAAACAGTTATTACCTCTCCTGCTTTCTCAGGTTCTGAAAAAGGCGGACGCCGTTACTCACCATTTACAACAAATGTCGAGCGCCTTATTCCTTGGAGAACGATAACTGGACGTCAATCTTTCTATTTAGATCATGACATGATGAAAGAGTTTGGTGAAACAATGGCAACATTCAAGCCAATTCTGCAGCATAAGCCATTCCGTAAATCGCGTCCTGAAGTAGAAGGAAAAGAAATTACACTCAACTATTTAACACCGCATAATAAGTGGTCGATTCATAGTATGTACTTCGATTCCTTACCGATGTTAACACTGTTCCGTGGTGGTCCGACTGTTTGGATGAACAAAGATGATGCCGCCGAAGCTGGCGTTGCTGATAATGATTGGATTGAATGCTTTAACCGTAACGGCGTTGTCGTAGCACGCGCTGTCGTAACGCATCGTATCCCAAGAGGAATGGCCTTTATGCATCACGCACAAGATCGCCATATTAACGTGCCTGGTACAAACTTAACAAGTAATCGCGGAGGAACACATAATAGTCCAACGCGCATTCATGTCAAACCAACACATATGATTGGTGGGTACGGTCAATTAAGCTATGGCTTTAACTACTATGGCCCAACCGGGAACCAACGTGATTTAAACGTCGTTATCCGTAAACTGAAGGAGGTAGATTGGCTTGAAGATTAAAGCACAAGTCGGAATGGTAATGAACCTAGATAAATGCATCGGCTGCCATACTTGTAGCGTAACATGCAAAAACACCTGGACAAATCGTCCAGGTGCTGAATATATGTATTTCAACAACGTAGAAACAAAACCTGGTATCGGCTATCCAAAACAGTGGGAAGATCAAGAAAAATATAAAGGCGGCTGGGAATTAAAAAAAGGTGAACTCCAGCTGAAATCTGGTTCAAAAATGAAACGCCTTACGAACATTTTTCATAACCCAGATCAACCTACCATTGATGATTATTTTGAACCTTGGAACTATGATTATGAAACATTAACAAATAGTCCACAGCGTAAGCATCAACCTGTAGCTCGCCCAAAATCGGCAATTACTGGTGAATTTATCGATAAAATTGAATGGGGTCCTAACTGGGAAGATGATTTAGCAGGTGGACATATAACAGGTTTGCAAGATCCTAACGTAAAGAAAATGGAAGAAGAGATTAAAACAGACTTTGAAAATGTCTTTATGATGTATCTACCTCGCATTTGCGAACATTGTTTAAATCCATCTTGCGTGTCTTCTTGTCCATCTGGGGCGATGTATAAGCGTGAAGAAGATGGTATTGTACTTGTCGATCAAAACGCATGCCGCGCTTGGAGATTCTGTGTATCTTCTTGCCCATATAAAAAAGTATATTTCAACTGGCAAACAAATAAAGCTGAAAAATGTACAATGTGCTTCCCGCGTATCGAAGCTGGTATGCCAACAATTTGTTCTGAAACATGCGTAGGACGTATCCGTTATATTGGAGTCATGTTATATGACGCTGACAAGGTAAAAGAAGCTGCTTCTGTAGAGGATGAAAAAGATTTATATGAATCTCAGCTTACTGTCTTCTTAGATCCAAACGATCCAGAAGTAGCTGCTGAAGCAATAAAACAAGGTATTCCAGAAGAGTGGATCAAAGCAGCTCAGCAATCACCAATTTATAAAATGATTATTGATTGGAAAATTGCACTTCCTCTTCACCCAGAATATCGCACTATGCCGATGGTTTGGTATATTCCACCGTTAAGCCCAATTATGAACATGGTAGAAGGTAAAGGAAGCAATTGGCAAGCAGAAGAGATTTTCCCTGCTATCGATAATATGCGTATTCCAATTGAATATTTAGCTAACTTACTCACTGCAGGCGATGAATCGCACATTCGTCTTACATTGAAAAAAATGGCCGTGATGCGTGCTCATATGAGAGCACTCCAAATTAATAAAGAACCAAATGAAGATGTGTTAAAAGAACTTGGCCTAACAAAACAAGATGTGGAAGATATGTATCGCCTTCTTGCCATCGCAAAATATAAAGATCGCTTTGTCATTCCGACGTCTCACCGTGAGCAAGTAGCAGACCTGTATAGCGAGCAAGGAAGCTGTGGTCTTTCCTTCGCAGGTGGTCCAGGTGCTTGTACGACGATTTCTTAAATGACAGGAGGTAACAAATATGAAACAGAGTTTACAAACGGCTTTTTCTTGTTCTTCCTTTCTTCTCTCCTATCCTGAATCAGGGTGGAGAGAGGCTTTATCAGAACTACAAGAAAATATCGATACGATTACACATGAAGAAATTCGCACGACACTTACAGCTTTCATAAAACAAGTGCAAGAAAAAACAAATAATCAACTCATCGACTCTTACGTATACACATTCGACTTCGGAAAGAAGACAAACCTGTATCTTACTTATATGAATACAGGTGAACAACGGGAACGCGGCGTTGAATTATTAGAGTTAAAACAGCACTATAAAAAGGCTGGCTTTGCTGTAACAGATAAAGAACTGCCGGATTATTTACCGCTATTATTAGAATTTCTTGCGAATGCAGATGAAGAAGATAGTAAACCAATTATGAATAAGTACGTTACAAATATACAAGCACTACATGAACAGTTACAAGATGCAAATTCTATGTATGAGCCAATTATAGCTTCCATCCTACTCGCTATTAATGCGTGGGAATTACAAACGAACTAGAAAGGAGTGTCGTAAAAATGATGGATCAATTTTTATGGGTGCTGTTCCCTTATATCATTTTCGCAATCTTCATTGGTGGACACATCTTCAGATACAACTACGATCAATTTGGCTGGACCTCTAAATCTAGTGAATTGTTAGAGAAAAAACTGCTCCGAATTGGAAGTCTGTTATTTCACTTTGGGATTATATTCGTAATCGGCGGACACGTTATGGGGATCTTAATTCCAGAAGAAGTATACAATTTACTAGGTATTTCTGAACATACGTATCATATAATGGCAATTAGCTTCGGACTTCCTGCAGGCGTTGCTTCTATTATTGGGCTAGTTATTTTAACATATCGCCGATTTACAGTAAAACGCATTATCGCAACAAGTACAACAGGAGATTATGTTGCTCTCATCTTATTGCTCATTGTTATGCTGGCAGGACTTTCTTCAACCTTTTTAAATATTGACCCAAAAGGGTTTGATTACCGTACAACAATTGGACCATGGTTCCGCAGTCTCTTTATTTTTCAGCCGAAAGTCGAATATATGATGGAAGTACCTCTTTGGTTTAAAATTCATATCATTGCAGCGATGGGACTCTTTGCTACATGGCCATTTACAAGACTTGTGCATGTTTTTAGTGCTCCAATTAAATATTTACGCCGTAGTTATGTGGTTTACCGCAAACGTATGCCGCTGCAAATGAAGAAATAATCCCCTGCCTCTACAGGGGATTTTTTTATAAACCTGGTACAGAATCAAGGCTATCTGTATTAGGAGTAGACTGCATGGTACCTGCTATATTCGCACTTGAAGTATTGATATTAGATGCATTACTAGTACTTATTCCTGCTGCAGATCCTTTCGTATAGGTAGTAGTTACGGTATCTCCTGGATTCAAGCAAAGGTTCGTCTCCGTTCCAATTACAGTTACAACATCAATACAAGTTGGTCCTGTTGAACCGCTATATATTTTAGATGCAACAAATGAAGTATCCCTCAAATTATCTCCTGTAAATAAATTCCCATAATTATTCACAATTACAAATTCCTTAATATTTGCAGGCATTGGCATTCAACCTTTCTATTATGCGCCTAGTGTTAGTTCACTCGTTTCTAACGGAGGGATAAATACTGTACCTCTTGGTACAACTGCTGGCATACGTTTTCCATTTAGGAAAGTAGCAAAACTCGAGCCTCCCGAGCCAGCATACAATTTTACTGCAGAAAATGGTTCAATATTATAACGATCACCTACATTTACTGCTCCTCGATTATTTATAATTTTAATCTTACGAAAAAACGCACTCATGAGCTTCCCTCTCTTCTATAGAAAATATCCTCTTCGTACACTGTATGCAAAAGAAAAAAACTTGAAACAGACACGTTTCAAGTTTTACAAACCAATTATTGAATTTCACCTTCATACTGTAGCATACCGCCAACCATATTAACTGTTTTGTATCCAAGCTCATTTAAATAATGGCAAACATTTTCACTACGCATTCCTGATCGACAAATAAAAATATATTCATTTTCTTTATCAAAGAAATCTACTTTGTTCGGGATATCTCCCATTTTAATATGTACAGCCTCTGGAATCTTCCCAGACTCAACTTCTTCATCTTCACGTACATCCACTAAAAATAATGTTTCCCCTTTTTCTAAACGCTCTTGCACTTCTTGTCCTGTAACTGTTTTTATATCAGACATTTACAATTCCTCCTTTTATAAAGTGAAACTTTAATCAGTGAGGGGCTTTCTTCATCCCCACTAATTATTAGCCCTTACCAATCGGGCTTTTACGGCCAGTTTATCCCGCACCTAGCTTCTTTGCTTTTCGCTGAACTTTGAGGTGGGATATTACGCCCCGCAGTGAAATTTGCCTTCAGGCTCACTGTGGATTCTTACTTCTATGGGCAATTGCTTTCCCTCTCTTTTTTAATTGCTTAAAATCTTATCATTAGAAAAGTTAGTTTCCCATAAAGCAGCATCGATTCATCACCAATTTTAGCACGCAAAAGCATGAACGCAAAGAATTGACGCTTTCTTTCCTCCATTATTTCTCAACACAATTGTAAATTTACACCATTTACAAAATAGACTCTTACATTGTATTCTCAATATACTTGTTTTACGAAAGGAGTGGCTTTATATGACACTTTTGCTTTTCTTTATAGGTATCGTCTGTTTGATTTTTTCCTTAAGCACACTCGGTGCATTTAACAAGAGAAAAAAGACCAAGTCCTCTCAAGAAGTGCCATTCATTTTTCTACTACTAGGTATGGCTTTCCTTGGACTATCAATTTCTACATACGTCTTTCGCTTACATATTCTATAGCTCTGTTTATTTTATACTTTTCAATCTAATATAATGAAAAATAGTGTAAGCAAAGAAAGTAAAAAAACTTTTGTATAAATAACACATAGGCCAATCGCAAAAAGTCTATAACATAATACAGTCAGGCTTCCTTCCCAATCGATGATTACTTAAACCAATTTGATTCTTACCGGATAAAGCCTACTGTACATATCCTCCATCATACTTTCGTCTTCTTTACACACAACTAGATACCTTTCCCATCAAAAACTCATACACTTTCTTTTCAAATAAATGAACATCTAATACCCCAGCCATATGGCCTTTTATACTTTCAATTTCATAGACTTCCGCACATTTTCCTTTTTTCTTCAACAATTCTACCATTTCATAATTATAGCGAGATGGCTGGAGTAAATCTTGTTTGCATGGAATCATAAGTACATTTGCTTCCATTTGAGAAAGTGCTTCTTCTAAAGAAGAAAAACCATGTGAAATATCATGTAATAATGTTGCTTTCGCTGTATACAACCATGAATTGGCATCAACAAAAGCAATATTATTTAAAGTTAATTCATTTATATTTTGCTCAAATGATGTCAACGTAGATACATCCACATAAGGTGCTACTTCCGCACGCTTACGCGGAAATGTAGTTTCATAATAATGAGCATCAAACGCATTTACAAACATCATTTTCCCTGCCAAATGTAATCCTTTCGTCGGCTGTTCTTCTCCATAGTTTCCTCCATCCCACTTTGGATCAAGTTGAATTGCTTCAATCGCATTTTGCAATACATTAAAAGACGTCACAATTGGGTTTTGTGGATTTGTAATGACACCAATCATCCGCTCCACCATATGCGGATAATGAACAGCCCACTGCTGAGCGATCATCCCTCCAGCTGATGGTCCAATTACCGCATGCAATCTTGTAATTCCCATCTCCCGCACTAATTCATATTGCAAACGTGCTACATCTAAAAATGTAAATACTGGGAAGTCCATCGCATACGGGGATCCAGTTGTTGGATTCATTGACTTTGGTCCTGTTGTGATAACATATGGATTTTTCACTTGTACATTACAAAGATTATCTGTACAAATCACAAAATATTGATCTGTATCAATTGCCTTTCCCGGTCCTATAAGTTCATCCCACCAACCCGGGAGCTCGTCTTCCTCTGTATATTTTCCTGCAGCATGGCTCGTTGCACTAAAATAGTGACAGACTACAATCACATTTGATTTTTCTTTATTTAACTTACCGTATGTTTCATATCCAACTTGAACAGGTAGCGTTATGCCATTTTCAAATGTAAACTTTTCTAAGTGAAATGTTTCTTTTTTCACATATAACATAGACTATCCCCCTACATTGAAATTTTTTCTGGCACCTTCTGCTTCTAGAAGTTAAGAAACAACAAATACGCAATTGTAAACTTGGTCCAATCATGAGGAGTTAATTTTCTTGCTACCGAAACTATTATACATTTCGAAAGAAACCCCTTCTTTTTAGAACAGATTGGATGATAAACCAATCATTCTCTCTTCTTCATAAAGTGAAACTTTAATCAGCGGGGGGTTTCTTCATCCCCCACTGATTATTAGCCCTCACCAATCGGGCTTTTACAGGCAGTTTATCCCCCACCTAACTTCTTTACTTCCTGCCGATTTTTGAAGTGGGGGGTATTACTGCCCGTTAATGCGGGATAAATAGGTGCATAATATATAAAAATTCCCACAAACTAACATTATCTTACATCATTAAAGAGGGAATACACATGCTATGGAAATGGTTTCGTAAACGAAAACAGAGTGAAGATACGGATTTTACCGAAACAAATCAAGAACAACAGCAAGACCAAGCTAGCGATCCAACCGAGCAAGAAGAAGGGCAAGTTCAATCTACAAACCAAGACAAACAGGATAAACAGGTTCAAATTAACAATCAAGCCGAAGAAGATCAACAACAAATTCAGACCACAAATCAAAATCAAGAACAACAGCAAAGTCAAACTGACGATCGAGCTAAACAAGAAGAAGATCAACAGCAAAACCAAACGAATCATCAAGATACTAGTGGTCATAATAGTATTTATGATTTTAGTAAACCAAAACCCAAGACTACTCATTCTCTACAAGAGTTACTGGAAAAATTTAAAACATCTAGTGATTTTGTAAATTATCACACATCAGATGATGAGGCGATGCCCTATTGGATTTCCTATTATCGTCCATCTCTTGATGGAGAAAAGCTCCAAAAATATTTAATGCCTGCTTTATTAGAACGCACATGCTCAACATTAGAAGAGTTAAAAGAACATATTCCAATGAGTGGAATTACAATTACAAATGACCTCCAAAAAATAGAAGACATGGTTCTAAAAGGGCACGCTATTATACAGTTACATGAACAAGATCAGAAATGTATGCTCGCAAATATCGCAATTGATAATTATCGGGCACCAACTGTTCCATTAAACGAATCTACAGTTGTCGGTCCTCAAGAGGGCTTTGTAGAAGATATTGATACCAATATTAACTTAGTACGTAAACGCCTTCCGGTGTTAGCACTACAAACAAAGGAAGTTATAATTGGGAAATTCTCTAAAACAAAAGTTGTGATGATGTATTTAGAGAATCTGGCTGAAAAAGACAGTGTTGATTATTTAGAAGAATCGCTTCGTATAATTGAATATGATCAAATTAACGACAGCTCCTTTATTCAAGAATTGATGGGAGAAAAATCAATCTTCCCATTATTTATTAATACAGAACGTACAGACCGAGTAACAACCGCATTAATCGATGGGAAAATTGCTATTTTTGTGGATGGTTCACCAAACGTCTTACTCACTCCTGTTTCATACTTTGATTTTTTCGTTTCACCAGAGGATTACAATGTCTCTTGGCTTTACGCTACATTTTCTAGATGTTTACGACTCATTGCTGTACTTTTCTCAATTTGTGCTACTCCACTATACGTCGCTATTTTAAGTTATCATTACGAATTAATTCCGAGCGATTTGCTAGAGACGTTAATTTTATCTCGGGCACAGGTCCCTTTTCCTCCTCTTATAGAAGCAATTTTCCTAGAGCTGGCTATCGATTTATTGCGTGAAGCTGGGGCAAGATTGCCAATGAAAGTTGGACAAACACTTGGTATTGTAGGCGGTATCGTAATCGGACAAGCATCTGTTCAAGCAGGACTAACAAGTAATATTTTATTAATCATTGTCGCCTTATCCGCGTTAGCTTCCTTTATCACACCAATCTATAAGATGGGGAACGCAGTCCGTTTACTACGATTTCCATTCCTTTTATTTGCAGAATTAGGTGGACTATTAGGAGTTTCACTTGGGTTTATTTTTTTATTTACACATCTATTCAGGCTTTCTTCTTTACGAAAACCATTTGCACTCTTTTATCCAGCAAGGCGACAAGCACTAAAAGACTCTTGGATTCGTTTTCCATTATCTATGATTGATACAAGAGATATCCAAGCAAGGCCGCAACACGTAAAAAAATCAGCAAATGGGATTTCAACAAAACATACATCTGATTTTGATGAATAAGAAACGAGGTGCACATATGAGTAAAGTCAAAACAAAATATCAAGTATCACCTATATTTGTTTTCTTCTTAGTTCATAGTGCACAGTTCGGCGCTGGAGTTCTCGGGTTTGCACGCATTATTGCCAAAGCTGCGGGCTACGACGCTTGGATTGGTGTTCTCATCACAGGAATCATCATTCACATTCTCGTTTGGATGATGTATTACTTATTAAAAAATACAAAAGGCAACCTAATAGATCTTCATCAGCAAACCTTTGGAAAGTGGCTCGGTAATGGCATTAATATTGTATTCATGCTGTATTTTTTCGCTTTGAGTATATCCGTTGTTCGAACGTATGTTGAGATTGTTCAAGTATGGATGTTTCCTACCGGGTCCACTTGGATGTTCACAATCTTTTTATGTTTATTAAGTTACTACGTCATCTCATCAGGATTTCGCGTCATGACCGGTATCTGTGTACTTTCAATCATGGGAACATTAGGTTATATTTTTCTTAGTTTTTTTATGTTGCGATACGCACATTGGGAAAATTTACTTCCTGTTTTTTCGCATTCTTTTGGAGATATTTTAAAAGCATCTCAATTGTCAACTTATACTATGACAGGCTTTGAAATCTTTCTTATGATATACCCATTTGTGAAGAATCCCGAGAAATCTCATAAATTTGCACAATATGGTGTATTATTTTCTAACCTGTTGTATTTATATAGTACATTGTTGGCATTTGCTTTTTTTAGCGAAAAACAGTTATCAAAAACAATTTGGTCTCAGCTTTCAATGACACAAGTTATTAAATTACCCTTTATCGAACGTCTAGAATACATTGCCATCTCCGGCTATGCACTTGTAATTCTTACAAGTTTTATTCTTCCATTATGGGCTGCTACAAGAGGAACGCATGAAATCTTTCATGTAAAGCAAAAATACATTTTACTTTCTTTCATACTAATTACCATTATTGTTTCACAACTTTTAACAAACAGGCACGATATCAACGATTTTATTAGTTATATTTCCAAAACTAGTCTTTGGCTTATGTATGTTTACATCCCAATCTTATTTCTTATCGTGTGGGTGAAAAAAAAATGGAAAAAATCAAGAGAAAACTAACTCTTCTTTCATGTATTTGTTTGTTCACCATAACAGGCTGTTTGCAAAAAAATATTGTTGATGATGTTCAGTTAATTCAAGGGGTTGTTTTTGATACAGCAAAAAACAATAAAGTAAAGGTGACATTGGTTTGTCCTATACAGCGAAAAGGAAATAAAGTACAAGTCTACGAAGGAGTAGGAAATGCCGTTAAACAAGTAAAAGCTGATACTTCTTTGGAATCTTCTCAACCATTTGCAAGCGGACAAATGCGCATTGCTTTGTTTACTACAAGAATTGCCAAAAAAGGATTGTCGACCTCCTTTGACACACTGGCTCGTGATGTCAGCATCGGAAACTCATTGTATGTTGGATTATTAGAAGGAAATGGACTTGAGCTGTTAAAAGGAAAATATACAACTTCATCTAATGTTGCTATTTATATAACAAAAATGTTAGAGCATAACATGCAAACAGGTTCCTTACCAACTGATAATTTACATTTAGGTGCATTTCGTTATTATCGTGAAGGCCAAGATTCTTATATGCCTATCCTAAAAAAGAGTAAAGACAAAATCAAAATCACTGGCATTGGGCTTTTAAAAAAGGATAAGTATGTCGGAAAAATTGATCAACAAGATATGTTCATATTTAAAGGGTTATTGGAAAAACATCGGTTAGATTCACAAGAATTTAAAAGTAATAATGGATACGTACTGATCAATAACATACATTCCAAACCAACGTACACTATAAATATAAAAAATGGAAAACCTTCCTTTTTAATTAAAGTAAAAATAGATGCACGCATTCTAGAACTTTCAAAACAAGTAAACCTAGAAAATAAAAAGAACACAAAAAAAATATCAAGAGAGGTTGAAAATCAATTAAATATTACAGCCACAAAACTCATCAAAAAATTTCAATCTCTAAATGTTGATCCGCTTGGTCTCGGAGCAAAATTCCGGCAAAATTATCGGCCATTCAAGTTAGAGGAATGGAAAAAGATGTACAAGGACGTTCCCATTAAAGTGAAATACGAAGTCAATATTACAAATTCAGGTGTTATTGAATAACCTGAACCTGCATATTTTAAAAAAATATGCTTCACTAAATGTCAGATAAAGATTGAACTCCTCTTTCCAACATGATACAACGGAGAGAGGAGTTTTTATTGATAGCACTTACATATAGAAAAAAGAGATTTACGGGGGAGCTTATGTCCAAAAAGTTAGTAAAGCCTATTTTAAATGGGATTCTATTTCTCGGCGTCTTTTTATTTGCTCATACATACTTAAAAAATGTTTCTTTCACACGTTATTTACTTGTTGTTGTACCGATGCTACTTGTTGGGATATTTGGGATTGATCTTGTTTTATCATTTTTAATAAAGAAAGAAGAATAGGGAAAGAACATCTTATTTCATATAGGATGTTCTTTTTCTATTCTATTCTTTTCGTTACACTCCCTCCTTATGTTACAATGAAATTCGGCACAAAACGCGAAAGGATGAAACAACATGGCTAACGAAAAAGGTTTAGATAAGGGGTACGAACTTGTTGCAAAAATGCATGAAGTATTCGGACACCCTGTTGCAGATGTACCAACGAAATTAACAGAAGAGCGCGCGAAAATCCGCGCAAGCTTTATGCAAGAAGAACTAGAAGAATTTTTAGAAGCAAATACTGTAGAAGATCAATATGATGCATTGATTGATCTTATTTATTTTGCATTCGGAACATTTGCAGAAATGGGAGTGCGCCCAGATAAGGGATTTGAAATTGTAAACAATGCAAATATGGCAAAACTATTCCCTGATGGAAAACCACGTTTCCGTGAAGGCGACGGCAAAATTTTAAAACCAGAAGGCTGGCAGGCACCAGAACCACAGCTTCGTGCTGAAATTGAGCGTCAACGTCAAGAAGCATTAGAAAAAGCAGGGAAATAAAGTGAAATTTGAATCAGTGGGGTGTTCTTCATCCCCATTGATTATTAGCCCTCACAAATCGGGCTTTTACGGACAGTTTATCCCCCACCTCAGCTAAATGTTGAGGTGGGGGTATTACTGCCTGCGAATAGTGGTATAAAAGCCTCTCCCTGAATTACTTTTTTCTCTTACTCAGGTGGGTGTAAAATAATTACCTAAGCAAAATATCGAATTGCCTCTACATTGATTTGATATTTTAATCTGTAAATCCGTTCGATGATTTCAATCGTTATTATTCTTTTCAGAGACTCTTTACGCAAAACGATGATGATTGTTCAATAACAATCTCCACTAAAAAAGGCAGGATTTCTCCCGCCTGAATACATTCCATTTAAGCTTATTTTTCTTCTCCTTCTGTTTGAGTCGCATTGAACGTCCAGTTCAATTTCAACGTGTCTCCTTGGAATATATTTTGCTCTTCTTTATTATCAACAAATGTCAATTTCACATAAAGAGTATCATCATCACCCGGAGCAAGTCCATCCCCTTCATGGTTTACAATATCTTTTTCTACAAGATTAAGAACGTCACCAGCTTGCGTCGCTTTCTTTAGTTCAGACAATGTAGTAGACCATATAGGAACACTGTTTTTATCCAAGTTCCATAAGAAATCTACGCGAATGTGATCGCCAAAATCAGCGTTTCCATTGTCACCTTTTGCATCTGTTACAGTGTAATCAGTAAGAAGGTGCACATCTTTAATTTTTAAAGTCCCGTTATTAATTAATTGGAAGCCTCGCTCCATTTCATCGCCTGGTTTTATTTTGTCCACGTTCAAGATAACTTGCGGATCAACGCTTAAGTCCAAAGTACTTGCCGCAAAAGTATTTTCTGTTACTTCTTTATCGCTGAAGTACGCAAACGTTCCGCCTCCAATTAAAGTTAAACCAAGCGCCGCAGATACAACACCCATACCTAATTTTTGTTTTATCCCCATTTTAATCCCCCTCTAAAAATCTAAATGTTCAGATTATAAAAATGAATTACTCCCACATGCATGATAACGAATTGAAATAATTTTAGAATCATTTCTATCTCACGCCACTCTTTCTATCTTCAAATACAAAAATATGAAAAATCGGAAACGTCATTTTAGAGCGTCTCCGATTTTTACTTCTCGTGTCAATCATTCAAAATCTATCAGGTTATGTGCACACGTATGGAGTCATCTCTAGAATCCTTCTATTAAAATGTACAATGATATTTATTTATTTTTTGGCTCCAGTCCGATGGAACGCAGAATTTTCTCCAATGTTACTGGTCCAACATTTTCTGCTGGTTTTTGATTTGGCTTTGCATCAGTTCCCTTTTTCAAGAAGTTCTTTTCAATGAAACGAATATCCGTTTCATTCACTACACCATCTTGATTAATGTCACCATCAGCTACTGATACTTTCTCTTTCCCATAAGATAGAGCTGCTATTCTCGCATCTTTAATATCTATCATCTTATCGCCGTTTAGATCACCAGCAAGATTATTATCCATATACGCAGTGTAATATTGTCCGACTAGCTCCCCATCGCTTATTTTACCGATTTTTGTTGTAAGTTTACTTTGCAGATGACCCGGCATCTCTACAATAATGTCATATTCTTTATCACTAACAGGAACATTATGAATCTCAAATAGAGCATTTTTGTCGATTGTTCCTGTATATTTCTTCCCATCTCCAGACACGGCATATACTTTTGCACCTAATTTCGTGTAATCGTTGTTAAGAGGATAGCCTTCTGGGGCAAGGAAAGCTTCTGCCTTAATATATCCTCTAATTCTCGAATGTTTTGAAGCGAAGATAAACGTTTTATCTTGAAAAACAGGAATTGTAACTGCTTCTGCTGCACCTAATTTTGTATAAGTAAACTTTTCTGGTTTAAATGAAGCTAGCTCCATATGATATTCATCGTTCGTTATTTCAAATGTAACATCTAAAAAAGGAATATCTTCATCTATCCCTTTAAATCCATTCCCCTCTAAAGACGCAGCAACTTTCACTATATTGTTCACATTACCTTCAGTAATAGTTGGATTTGAAAGCTTCACGTTTAATCCATGCTCTTCTGCGTATTTTGTAAGTGCAGCATTTGGTTTGACATCTGTAAATTTATAAAATTGTTTATCATATGGCACTTCAAAACTACCAGAGAGGAGCTGTTTCACGTTATTTAAGTTCAAAGTCATCGTAATTTTGTCACCTAATTTAACTTTATCCTTGTTATAACTCGGTGCAGCATATTCTGTTCCTTCTTTAACGAATGTATATCTTTGATATCCACGAATTACATCACCTGCTGTCGCAGCATCCAATCCAAACAAACTTAAATTTAACGGTTGGTTCACTTCTTCTGGTGCTACCCCGAATTTAAAGTCACCATTTGGTTGAATCGAATTTAATGTACCAGAAGGGAAAAAAGAGTTTTCAAAATATACAATTTTATTCGCCTTTTGATCATACGAAAGTCCTTTTGCCTTTAACGCATCTATTCCAGCATCATAAATATTGCCATGTACCCAAAATCCACGTTGTCCGTCTTCCTCTGTAAACATGGATTCACCAATTTCATGGACACCAGGCTTTACATCACTGAATTTCATTTCTGGCGCCACATTATCAATCATGATCGTGTCACCTTTTGTATAGGATTTTCCTTCTTTATCGTATCCGATAAATTCAAGTTCATAATCCCCATCAGGCAACGTGACAGGTTTATCCCCAATCGGATGATTCGGATCACCTGTAAATGGAAGCACATTCCCCATCATTCCATATAGAATATAATATTCTTTATTAGGTGTCTTATTGCTTGCGTCAAATGTGCCAGCAAGCCCCAACGCATTTCCTGTTTTTCGATCCTTCACAATCGCATCAATCGTTTCCAGTGGACTATTCAATTTAAATGACACCGGTGAGAACGGTCCGTCCATAAAAGAATGCCATTTCGTCAAATCCGTCGCCATCGTATCTCGAAGTAAATTTACAGATGCAAGCCCTTGCTCTGTTAAGCGAACGGCAAACGGAACTTGATATGTTTCTTTTTCATTATCTTTGTTTGTAATGTGAATATATCCTTCATATCTACCCAATTCCGCATTTTCTGGAATGAAAATTTCAGGATTAATTTCTCCAGATGTCTTCGGAGTTACTTTAATGGACTCCTGTACGTTTAATTTCACACCATTTTTTGCTGCATCCTGCACGCCTACATTTTCCGATGAATACTCTACTTCAATTTTGAACTCTTTTGCTTCTTGTTGATTATTATTTCGAATCACAACTTTTCTGCTTTCTGTAATTGAAGAATTTTTCGATTGATATTTACGGCCAAATGCAATAGAGCCAGTTTTCTCTTCAATTTCCACCGCTTGACCATTCTCGATATTCGATGTTTTGTCGATAACCTCAATAGAGGTATCTGCATGCACTGCTCGATACGCGTCAATTCTTCCCGCTCCCATTTCGTATACAGAACGCTCTTCTTTTAAATCGATTGCTGTGTTCATGAGTGCTTCTTTCACGTCAAACGGGCTGTAGTCCGGGTGCGCTTGTAACATCAATGCTGCTACCCCAGCTGTGTGAGGAGCCGCCATCGATGTCCCAGACATACGCCCATATGCTACCGTATAATTGTCGCCATCTTTTGGATCATTTATATATTCAGGAACAGTAGAGAAAATAGACACACCCGGCGCTACAACATCCGGTTTAATATCATCTGTTTTATTTGCCGGGCCTCGGGAACTGAAATCTGCTAAATGATCACCTTCTGTTTTTGTGTTACTCAGTTCTCCAAATGTAAAGGTCACATCTCCTTGCGCTGCTTTTGCTTGCAGTTTCTCACCATCTGCTTTTGTTAAGCGGAAAGATGGAATCGATGATGTACTTTCTCCAAGATAACTTGTTATTTCACCATCCACATTGTTGTACACAATCACAGCTTTTGCGCCTGCTTGCTTAGCATTTTTAATTTTTTCATCCAACGTAATCTCACCACGTTGGATGAGCGCCTGCTTTCCTTTCACATCTTTCCCAGTAAAATCACTTGATTTTCCAAGCCCTGCATATACAATAGGTAATGCTTGTCCTTTTAAATCTTCAAGCTTGTCCGTAAAACTTTTGCCTAAGAGCATCATCTTTTCTATACGTAAATCTCCTACATCCCCTGTAAATGTTGGTACGCTTACAGCAGAATCACTTGCACCAACTGTAATCGGAAGAGCTGCGGCTCCAGGCGATCCAAGACTTCCCTCTCCAGGCCCTGCATTTCCAGCTGCCACAACCGTTACAACTCCAGATAACATTGCATTATTTAATGCTACCGATGTAGGATATAAAGGATCGTTAATAGATGCACCTAATGACAAGTTGATGACGTTCATACCATCTTTCACTGCCTTATCAATAGCAGCAAGAATACCATTCGTGCTCCCGCCTCCATATGGACCCAACGCACGGTACGCATACAAATCTACATCAGGAGCTACCCCTTCTACGGCGTAATCTACAGTATTTTTCTTATCTGCAGCAATTGTACCGGATACATGTGTTCCATGCGATGTGTAGTAGGCACTACCATTATTGACTTCAGGAGCCCCTCCTGAATTTTTCCAATCCTTATATGTTGTTTCCATTGGATCGGCATCATTATCAATGAAATCCCAGCCTTTTACAGAATTCGGGTCAACTGTTTTTGAATCCACCCCAGCTTGCGCACGATATCCTTTATACGCATCTTTTAAATCAGGATGGTTATAATCAGCTCCTGTATCAATTACACCGACTTTAATGCCTTTACCTGTTATATGTTCTGCATGAAGCTTATCCACGCCGATTTGCGGAACACTATCAATCATCTTTGGCTGTACAGTGGCCTTATTTGTTTCTTTTGGCAAATCAAGTTTTACATCAGAATCTTTCCAAACACGTTTGACAACACCAGAGCGCACTAAATCTTCAATTGTATTTCCAGGCAATGTCATTGCCACACCATTGAATGCGTTTTTATATTCTCTTGTAATCTTGGAAGATTGAAAGTCCTTCTCCACATCTTTCTTTTTTTGTAATTGTTGAAGTATTCCTTTAAACTCTTGATGAGATTCTTCTACTTTTTTTTCTGCAGCAGAAAGAGTCATTTTCTTCCCTTTAGCTGTCTGCTTTAATATTTCAATTTTGGCAGGTGCTTGTTTAAACTCCACAATAACGTTCACTTTATCAGGAGTTGTTGTGTTGACATCTGGAGAAATCGTAAACTCCGGTCTAGCATCTAATGTTTTCAAAGCGGCTCTCTGTTCTTTTGTAAGACCGCTCAATACAGATTTCGAATCAGCAATTCCCTCTATCTTAGACGTACTTTCCGCCAATACGTTATACGGGATAGCAGATGATAATAGCATGCCAGCAACCAATGCTCCTGTAAGAATTTTAATAGATTTCTTCCCCTTCATGTTGTTTCCCCCCATTTACAATTGTTCTCTCTATATAAGATTATTACTTTTTCAACGCTTTACTTAGCAGAAATGTTTTAATCTATTCCTTTATGTAATCTCATTATATATAAGTCGGAAAAATCTGTTTATTGGGAAAATTACTGTCATTTACAGTCTAATCTTATACTTTGCAGGAGGTTTTTCTCGAAAAAACAAAAAAAACATAGCGTATTGTATGTTTTAAACTTGGGAAAATATCAACAGACAAAATAATTTCAAGCTTTAATCATGAAAATAATAAAGTAAAACTTTTATCAGTGGGGGTTTCCTTCATCCTCCACTGATAATTATATAAATCCATTTTGATTTTTCGACATATAAGCCGCGGCTATGGATAACAAAGGGGGACCTGCACTCGTTTTCTCTCTTTGTTTTCACTATGTCTGGGCAGGAAAAGGATCTGACCGCTTCTATGCATGGCCGAATGCTCTCTCCCACCTAAAAAGAAGGGTTTTATGTCGGTTTTTTAATTTGTATTTATATAGCTCTCACCAATTGGACTTTTCATCTATCAAAATACTAATTATTCTCCTCCAAATTCCCAAGCATCGCAGGGTTTGCGGCATTAAAAAGTAACTTCTTAAGAATCCGGTTGGATGCTTGCAAATAATAGTTCGCGGAAGAGATATCTTTTTTTTCCTTATAATATAATATCACTATATCTAAATACCTTATCATCTTACTGAGATTCATATGCTTCTCTAACATCGGCAGCCCATACTTTATTAAATATTGAACAAGCGTCTTTTGATTGCCAAGAGCTTCAAGATACATTATTTTTAGCTCTATATAATTTGATGATTTGCGGTCTTGAAAGGAATCTAATTCTTGTTTTAATCGTACAGCTGCTTTTTCATGTTGATTCAATTCGATAAGTGCTTCTGCCATACTTGAGACTGTCACATAATAGGAGGTTGTATGTTTTTTCTTTAATTCAAGAGCTTGAGAGTAATATTCGAACATCTTTTTAGAGTCACCTTGTCTATAATATAAAAAACCCAAATTCTGAAGAGCTATTGCTTTCATTCCTGTATCCTGCAGTAGTTCCACATCACTTAAAACGGGAATAAGCATCTGTTCTGCCTCTTCAAATTCGCCCATGTATATGAGATTTACAGCGATAATCATCTTGATATATACAATGCGCAAAATGTTATTCGTATTTTGCATAATACGTAATGCTTTGTATGCATAATGAATAGATAAAGAATACTGATACAAATGGCCATGCATTGTCGATCTATAGTAATAATACTCAGTGATTTTTTCGCTGTACTGTTCTGCTTTTTCTTCTATACGATTCAGAATTTCGAGCGCTTGTACATATCGTTCTGTTCGGCCATAATAAAGAGCTTGAAGGAAAGTCCATAGATATAGTTCATATGAAGAATATTTTGTTACATCCCTTTTCATTTTTGAGGATGCTTTTTTAAATTCCGAGAATTGATTCAAGAATAATAAGTAACGAAGCATATATAACTCGTATACATATATCATCTCCGTGCATTGAACATATTCTTTCTGTTCTGATAGTTCTTTATATAACGTTGCCGCTTGCTCTTTATGAAGCCGTTCCATAGCATCGTTGAAAAGTTCCAGCTTCCATTTTAAAAGCTGTGTTTTTTTATTCTCTTCCTCAATTGATATCTGCAATCTTTCACATAGCATTTGCAATGTTTTTGTATTTGCTTCTTTGCAATTGTTTTCAATTTTACTCAGGTGAGTAATAGAACAAATCCCGTGACAAAGCTGTTCTTGTGTCTTATTTTGCTTTTTACGATGATAATAAATGATTTTTCCTATAGACATAGATTATCCCCCTTTATTATCTGAATTTTTATATAATTAATTATACTACATAATATAAAAAAACTCGGTTGAGAAATAAGATCACTAGGTCCATATTTTACTTTTCAAATTATATCCACGAATTTCGGTTAACACTGAGAATATAATAATTTGCTAAAAAATATAGAGAAGAAGAACACATGGACGCACAAAAAAAACCTCAAAGACAAAAGCAAAGCTCCGCACAGAATTGATCAAGCATCTAACCTCACTCTTAACTGTCCTGCTTCATACGAAAAGGAGCCATCCTTATAGATAGCTCCTTTTCCTGTATACCTCATTAACGTACTGTAACCTCCACTGATGGAAGTTTGTCTTTATTTCTTCTTCGGTTCTGTCGTTTGACTTTGTTTCCCTTTAGAGAAATTAGATGAATCATCGAAATTCGGTTGCTTTTTACCAGCATTATTGCTTCTACCTTTTCCCATATGTAATGCACCTCCTCTCACCCTTACTATTCCCAAAATAAAAAATCCCCTTACATCCAAGAGAATTTTTTAATATGTTGTTTATTTAATTTTTTAATGTTCCACATGTCCAGCATGCCCTGCCGCTCCAGCTGTTCCTGCAGTACTTCCAGCACTTCCAGCCCCGCCATACCATACTGGATGCTGGTGTTGCTGACCGTGTTGTTGGTGTTGGCCATGGTGCTGATGTTGACCATGGTGTTGGTGATGTACTTGTTGCTGATGTTGACCGTGGTGCTGATGTTGACCGTGGTGCTGATGTTGACCATGGTGTTGGTGATGACCATGGTGCTGCGCTTGATAAAGAACAGCTTGCGGATGAATTTGATGTTGGCCATGATGTTGGTGATGTACTTGTTGCTGATGTTGACCGTGGTGCTGATGTTGACCGTGGTGCTGGTGATGACCGTGTTGCTGGTGATGACCATGGTGCTGGTGATGACCATGGTGCTGGTGATGACCATGGTGTTGGTGATGACCATGGTGTTGGTGATGACCATGGTGCTGGTGATGACCATGGTGCTGGTGATGACCATGGTGCTGGTGATGACCATGAATCACTTGCGGAGACGTACCTACTCCTCCTACTAGAATAGGGAAAGCACCACCAAACCCTGACTGCGGAGCACTTGGTGCAGGAAATCCTGTTTGTGCGCCGCCTACAAATGTAGGAAATGTAGTTGGTGCTCCTACAGGCACTCCGCCTTGTGCTCCGCCTACAAATGTAGGTAATGTAGTTGGTGCTCCTACAGGCACTCCGCCTTGTGCCCCTCCTACAAATGTTGGGAATGTAGTTGGTGCTCCTACAGGTACCCCGCCTTGTGCTCCGCCTACGAATGTTGGGATTCCAGTTTGAACTCCCGCAACAGATGTAGGCATTCCACCGTGCGTTCCTCCCATTAACATATGTGAATATTCATCATGTCCGTCCATCAAATGTGGCATAAAACCGTACGGTGCGTTATTATCCATCCCTTTCATTTCTTTCACCTCTTTCTCGCAAATTAATGTGTCCTTGTTATCATATTTCATAAGAAAGAATAGGTGTTTGTCTATACTTGAATTCCGCTATTTCCTTAGTTGTCTCTAAAAAAAAAGAGCAGCCCTTAACAGGACTGCTCTTTCTCATTAATTTGCAACGATATTAACAAGTTTTCCAGGAACAACAATTACTTTACGTACTGTTTTCCCTTCAATTTGCTCTTGAATTGCTTCAATTGCAAGTTGTTCCATTTCTTCTTTTGATGCATCTTTTTTCATTGTTAACTTCGCACGTACTTTACCCATTACTTGAACAACGATTTCAACTTCGTCTTCTACAAGTTTAGACTCATCAAATGTTGGCCAGCTTGCATATGTGATCGTTTCGTTATATCCAAGCTTGTTCCAAAGCTCTTCCGCAACGTGCGGTGCAACTGGTGCTAACATTTTCACGAAACCTTCTACATACTCTTTTGGAAGTGATTCCGCTTTATATGCATCATTCACAAACATCATCATTTGAGAGATCGCAGTGTTAAAGCGAAGCTCTGCATAGTCTTCTGTTACTTTCTTCACTGTTTGATGATACGCTTTTTCAAGATTTTTGTTTGCTGCACCTGTAATTTTCTCGCTTAGTTCACCGTTTTCTTGAACAAATAGACGCCAAACACGATCTAAGAAGCGACGAGCTCCATCAAGACCATTTTCAGACCAAGCAATCGAAGCATCTAATGGTCCCATAAACATTTCATATAGACGAAGTGTATCTGCACCATGGCTTGCTACGATATCATCAGGATTTACAACATTACCTTTTGATTTACTCATTTTTTCGTTGTTTTCACCTAAGATCATACCTTGGTTAAATAGTTGTTGGAATGGCTCTTTCGTTGGAACAACTCCTACATCGTATAACACTTTATGCCAGAAGCGTGCGTATAGTAAATGAAGTACCGCATGCTCTGCACCGCCGATATAAATATCAACTGGAAGCCATTGTTTTATTTTTTCTGGATCAGCAAGGTGTTCGCTGTTTGTTGGATCAATATAACGTAAATAGTACCAACAGCTACCTGCCCATTGTGGCATTGTATTTGTTTCACGGCGACCTTTTTTTCCAATCTCAGGGTCTACAACATTTACCCACTCTTCAATATTTGCAAGTGGCGATTCACCTGTACCAGAAGGACGGATGTTTTCTGTTTTCGGAAGAATTAATGGTAATTCTTCTTCTTTTACAGCTGACATTGTGCCATCTTCCCAATGGATAATTGGAATCGGCTCACCCCAGTAACGTTGACGGCTAAATAACCAGTCACGTAAGCGGTATGTTACTTTTTGATTTCCTGCGCTTGTTACTTCAAGCCATTCAATCATTTTTACAATTGCTTCTTCTTTGTTTAACCCATCTAAGAATGCTGAGTTTACGTGCGCTCCATCACCTGTATGTGCTTCTTTCGTGATGTCTCCGCCTTCTACAACTTCTTTCATTGAAAGCTCGAACGTTTGTGCAAATTCATAATCACGCTCGTCATGTGCTGGAACTGCCATTACTGCACCTGTTCCGTAAGTTGCAAGAACATAGTCAGCAATCCAAATTGGTAATTTCTCACCGTTTACTGGGTTAACTGCATAAGCACCTGTAAATACGCCTGTTTTTTCTTTTGCAAGCTCTGTACGCTCTAAATCACTTTTCGCTTTTACAGAGTCAATGTATGCTTCCACTGCTTCTTTTTGATCTGCGGTTGTAATCCCAGCAACAAGCGTATGCTCTGGAGCTAATACGCAGTATGTTGCACCAAATAGTGTATCTGGGCGCGTTGTGAAAACTGTAAATTTCTCTTCTGTACCGTCAATATTGAAGTGTACTTCTGCACCTTCAGAACGACCGATCCAGTTGCGTTGCATATCTTTTAAGCTTTCCGGCCAATCAAGCTCATCTAGGTCTTCTAGTAAACGATCTGCATACGCCGTAATTTTTAGCATCCATTGTCTCATTGGACGACGTTCAACTGGATGATCACCGCGCTCACTCTTGCCATCGATTACTTCTTCGTTTGCAAGTACTGTACCAAGTGCTGGGCACCAGTTTACTGGTACTTCATCTACATAAGCTAAACCTTTTTCATATAGCTTTAAGAAAATCCATTGTGTCCATTTATAATAACTTGGATCCGTTGTATTTACTTCACGATCCCAATCATAAGAGAAACCTAATGATTTAATTTGGTTACGGAATGTGTTAATGTTTTTCTCAGTAAATTCTGCTGGGCTGTTTCCAGTATCAAGTGCATATTGCTCTGCTGGAAGACCGAATGCATCCCATCCCATTGGATGAAGAACGTTATAGCCTTGCATACGTTTCTGACGAGATAAAATATCTGTTGCCGTATATCCTTCTGGATGCCCTACGTGTAAGCCTGCACCTGATGGATATGGGAACATATCTAGTGCATAAAATTTCGGTTTGTCTGTTTCATCTGGCGTACGGAATGTTTTATTCTCTTCCCAATACGCTTGCCACTTTTTCTCAATCTCTTGATGATTAAAGCTCATTAAACACCCTCCATTCAAATTCTATATATTTTCACCGCCTAAAATACAAAAAACCCCTCATCCCAGAAAAGGGACGAGAGGTTATAGATTCCCGCGGTACCACCCTAAATTAATGTAATAGAGGATATTCAAAACGCCCGGTAAAGATAGCTGTCGCATTTCTTTATCCTCCTTTTTGAACAAGCACTAATATATACATTCGCTTAGATCCGTAACGTGGATAGACGGCAATTGCTACTTCATTTCACAACTGCAACTCAAAGGCGAGTTCATAATGAAACGTGGATTGACTTGCACCGACCGTCAACTCTCTAAACCAGCTTCTATTACTACTACTCCTTCTCACTGTTATTACATATAAGTTATATTACATATATTCTAAAACATGTTACATGTTCCGTCAAACTAAACTGCAATTTTTTCTTGGGCAGTTTCTTCTACTTTTACTCGTTTATCATATATACTCGCTGCTAATATCGCTACTACAAGCATTACCATTATGGCAATGAACAATACTTCCATATTATATATGTCAACAATCGCTCCGCCAACAACAGGTCCAAACATTTTCCCAACAGTTGCTGCACTATTAACCACGCCTTGATAAAAACCGATTTTATCCTTTGGTGCTAATATGTTTGCAATCGTTGGCACAGCTGGCCATACGAATAATTCACCAATTGTTAATGTTACCATTGCGACAAGAAACATCGTAAACTGCTGCGCTTGGCTGAGCACAATAAAGGATGCAGCAAAAATACAAATTCCGATCATAATCTGTTGCTTTAAAGAACGTTTCATCGCTCGAATGATCATGCTTACAAGTGGCTGTGCGCAAACAATCATCGCCCCATTTATCGTCCATAATAAACTATAATGACGCAAGCTAATATTTAACTCCTGCATATGCGTTGCAATTGCACCTTGCCACTGTACATATGTAACCCAGCATAAAGCATATGCGACACACACAATAAGAAGTGCACGAAATCCTGGTGTAAGCGACCATGCTTTCTTCGTTTTCTCTGGTGTTTGTAAACTCTTTTCTTTATTGTCTTCCATACCACGGAAGCCAATAAAGGCAATTAAAAAGAAAATAAAATATAAAATAAAGTTCGCTAAGAAAATATAATCAAAACGGTAAGAAGCAACTAAACCACCGCATGCTGTTCCAACGGCAATCCCAACGTTCTGTCCGACATACATCGCATTAAATGCTCTCCGGCCACCTTCTGGCCAAACCGTTCCAACCATCGCATACATCGATGGAAATACCATACCAGAACCAAATCCAATTAATGCAAGCCAGACGACATATAATGGCCAGCCATGATAAAATACAAGGCCGAGAATCGATACTAATGTAATGATAATTCCAACTAAAATAGATTTATATCCACCCCATTTATCAAATAGCACACCACCGAGCAAGTTACCGATTACACCAGTGAGCGAGTTAATCATTAATACCATTCCGGCCACAGATAATGATTTTCCTAAATGATCATGTAAATAAATTGTATTAAAAGGCCATAAAAAAGAAGCACCCGTGACATTAATGATCATCCCAGCTACTAATAGCCATACTTTCCTTGGCATAGTTTCCCCTCCTATTCTGTTTCTTTCGTCCTATACTATAACAGTAAAATTGTAGTCGTTTTTAAATAGGAAGGCAACTGATTAATAGTTGGTGAAATTCTGATAATATCATGAAATCGTGCTCATTTGGCCGAGATAAATATATCGACGATTCTACAAAATACAACTGGGATACATACGCAAGATAAATTTGTATTGGTTAAAGAAGTCGATTCCCAACTTATAAAGTGAAACTTTTATCAGTAGGGGCTTTCTTCATCCCCCACTGATTATTTAGCCCCCACCTAACTTCTTTGCTTCCTGCAGAAATTTGAGGTGGGGGTATTACTGCTAAAAAAGACAGCTCCATTTTAAATTATTTTTCTGTGCTTATTGTTAGTTTTTAAATTTGCAAGTTCTTGTAAAAACTCGTCATTTAATATTTTAATACGTGTTCCTTTCATACCCAAAGAACGAGATTCAATGATACCTGCACTCGCGAGTTTACGAAATCCGTTTACGATTACAGAACGAGTGATACCTACACGGTCAGCAATTTTACTTGCAACAAGTAATCCTTCTGTTCCATCTAATTCTTCAAAAATGTGCTCAATTGCTTCTAACTCACTGTATGATAATGAGCGGATTGCCATTCGAACAATGGCTTTACTACGAGCTTCCTCTTCAACTTTTTCCGCTTTTTCATGTAAGATTTTCATACCTACTACAGTAGAGCTATACTCAGCAAGAACTAAATCATCATCTAAAAACTCTTGATGGGTACGAACTAACACTATTGTACCTAAACGCTCGCCACCACCAACGATTGGTATAATGGTAGTTAAGCCTTGACCAAACAATTCTTTGTTTTCTCCAGGGAACGCTGTATATTTACTATTTACATCTAAGTTTGAAGATATTTCTGTAATATTGAATAGGCTTCGTGTATATTCTTCTGGGAATTGACGCCCCGCAAGCATTTGTTTCATGCGCTCATTTTCAATTTGTTGATGAATTGCATATCCTAATAACTTACCACGATTGTTTACTATGAATACGTTTGCTTCAATTACTTCACACATTGTATCTGCCATTTCTCTAAAGTTTACAGTTTGTCCTGCTGCACTTTGTAATAACGCGTTTAACGTTCTTGTTTTTACTAATAGTCCCATTTCTAAATTTCCTCCTTCATATTACCTACATATTGAGATATTATCGTTATCTTTTTTAGCGTAATTTCAAATGATAAATTAAGTTCTGGTACAACAATAAAGTGAAACTTTTATCAGTGTGGGTTTTCTTCATCCCCCACTGATCATTAATCACGAATCGGGCTTTTACGAGCAGTTTATCTCCCAGCTAACTTCTTTGCTTTCTCCAGAACTTTGAGGTAGGGATATTATTACCCGCAAATAGCGGGATAAAATTTGCATACTCTCTACGCAATATTGCGATAAGTTCATTATCTGGATTAAATTTTGAATATTTATTCTAGAATTCTATGTGCTATAAACGTTTTGCACCCGAACTTTATTCCTCATATAAGGTAATATTGTAAATACAATTACATGATAAATTAAAAACGCATACAAGTTCGCATTTTTTTGAATCGTCACAATGATTTCAAATTTTCATGACAATATGTGTAATGTTATTTTCGGAAATTATGGTAGCATCAGGGAAATACTGATTTACAACTCTTAATATTGTTATTGGTTTCAGTGGAACTATATAAATCGGTATATCAGTATAATTAAATAAAATAAGAAAGTCGAACGAGATGTAATCATCTAGTTCGACTTCTTTTCAAAACCCTATTCCTCTTTTGGAAGAACGATTCCTTTATACAATTGAACTGTAATGAAGTAGTAAATCGCGTAAATGACTACGAAAATAACAATTGGAAGCCAAATACGGAAGTACGGATCAAGTAAAATGAAACCGAAAATATTCATCCCAACTAATACGTGAACGATACCCACAATCGCCGGGAATAAGAACACTAAGAATAACTCTTTATAGATTGACTTTGTTAATAATTCACGGCGAACACCGATTTTACGAAGCATTTGATAACGCGTAATATCGCTTGATGCACCGGAAAGGATCTTAAACATTAAACAACTTGCCATCATTGCTAGGAAAGCAATTCCTAAGAAGAAGCCCATAAATACTGTTCCACTTGCAATGCCGTAAAAGCCAGTATACAGTTGGTTCTTACTTTGCAAGGAACCCTCTTTTACGTTTTTATATTTAGCTATCTGCAACTCGTCAATTTTTTTCCATTCTTTTTTATATGTTAAGAAATTATCTACTTTTCCAAGTAATGCAACGCCTTCTTTACCTTGTACACCATCATACATCTTTTTATCTACAATTTTGATTGTTTGATCAGGATGTACATAGAACGGCTGGATAGACCTTAAAGCATTATCCCACTTTTCCGGAATTACCTTTGCATTCGCATCTTTTTCTTGACTATATCTTGAAATAGCACCTACTGGAAGATCTTCAGAAACAGGTTTAAATTTACCAACACTTTCTTTTCCTACACCATCCTGTACTAATGGACGATTTTTTTCTAGGTCTTCTTTTAAGTAGTAAACGAACTTATCATCTACTTTGTAACGATATTCATTTTTCTCTTTAAATGTAATACCATCTAAAATTTTCTTTTCTTCTGCTGTTGGGTTATGAATTGCGACATCATAAATTGCAAAACCATCGACAGTAAGCATAACGTTATTTTTGAACGCCATACCACCAGAGATTGCGCCTGCTCCAAGAGCAACTAGCATAGCTACTGTCGCTAGTACCTTTGTTAAGCTATTAATACGGAAGTTTAATTGTGCAAATGTAAAAGCATTAAGTCCTTTTTCACTACGTTTTTTATTGCTTTTTAACTTTTTAATAATAAGCGGAAGGAACGTTCCAAATAACATGTAAGTTCCTGACGTTACGGTAATTAATGCAATAATAATCCCGAATTGCGCCAACTTATCCATGTAAACCATAGAAGCATAGCCGATTGCTAATAGAATAATTCCAACGAATGCAAGTGCAACAGTCTTTGCTCCTTTTACAGAAACACGATCCGTTTTGGAATCTGCATGAACCAGTTGTAGAACCGTAATACGTGATAATTTAATACTATTCATAATTGCTGATAAAACAAATAGTACAAGGAAGAAAATACAAGTAACAATCGTAGATGGAACATAAAATGCATGGTAACCACCTGCAGTAAACTCAAGCTGCTGCATAAGTAGTTTACCAATTCCTTGTGCTAGCCCTACACCAACTACAATACCAACTACAAGAGATGCAATTCCTAATACAATTGTTTCAATAAACATAAGCAATGTAACCTTATGTTTTTTTGCTCCTAACATCATATACATACCGAATTCTTTTTGACGAAGTGATAGTAAGAAAGAATTGGCATATAAAATATAGAAGAATGTAATAATAGCTAATAGTACTGCACCAGCATGGAATACGAACTGAATACTGCTAATTACAGAATTCGCTTCAATAAATGCTTTATTCAGTGCTAGCGTTTGAAACATATAAAAAATTGAAATGGACATTACAAGACCAACAAGTAAGACGATATAGTCTTTCAGCTTACTTTTTAGTCCTGACATGGAAAGTTTGAATAACATGTCTGTGCCTCCTTTCTTATGCTTTTTGTGTGCCTAAGTCTGCAAGCACATCTAAAATTTCTTTATAGAACGCTTCACGCGTCCCACTGCGGTGAATTTCTTTATATAATTCTCCATCTTGAATGAATAGAATACGTCGGCAGTAACTTGCGCTAAACGGATCATGTGTAACCATCATAATAGACACACCTTGTTCTTCATTTAAATTTGTCATCGCATCTAAAAGACTAGTTGCGTTTTTAGAATCAAGTGCTCCTGTTGGCTCATCACCTAAAATAATTGCTGGTTCATGTACAAGCGCACGCGCTGCTGCTGAACGTTGCTTTTGTCCACCTGAAACTTCAGATGGATACTTTTGAAGCATTTCTGAAATTCCTAACATTCCCGCTACCTTTTCTACTTTTGGTCCAATCTTTCTAGACGGAACGCCTTGCAAAGAAAGTGGTAATGCAATGTTTTCATAGATTGATAAGTTTTCTAGCAAGTTAAAGTCTTGGAAAATAAATCCTAGTTTTTGTGAACGAAAATCAGATAGCTCACCTTGCTTCATTTTTGTAATATCCGTACCTGCAATTTCAACAACACCGTCCGTCGCTTTATCTAATGTCGAAATTACATTTAGTAATGTTGTTTTCCCTGAACCAGATGGTCCCATAATTCCAACAAATTCGCCTTCTTGAATTGAGAACGAAACGCCTTTTAATGCATGTGATTGGCTTTCGCCTTTTTTACCGTATACTTTTTTGACGTTTTTCACGTCTACAACTGGTGTTTTCATATATATCCTCCTCTTTGTTTTCCTGTTCCTATTTTGCTATTTTTAGGCATTATCTGCCATCGGTTAACATTACATTTACCTTACATTTTTGTAATATAAACAAACGGCTCCATATGTTACATGTAAACATGTAACATATGGAGCCGTTTGTTATTTCAGGATAGATACTTTCATTTTGCGAAAAAGTTACATTACAGACGTGTTATCTTTCCAATTGTTGCACTTGGATGCACATCTAATGTACCGCTATATTCAACTTCACTCACAGTGCAATTTGGACCGATTTTTATATTATGGCCAGATACAAGTGATGCATCTGTTTTACTCAAAGTAATGTCGTTTCCTTTGATGGTTTTGCAAGTAATTGTTTTCTTTATGCCTGGGATGAAATTTGTAAGAGATATAAATTTACGAGATGGCGCTATCATGATTATATCCCCTTCAACATTTTGCAATTCACTAGGTGTAATAAATTGTATCCCAATCTTTTTAGCTTGTAGATTTCCATGTACTCGCACAGATCCTTGTACTGTAAGTGTTTCTGTATGCACATCTTCCTTCAGCGATAAAGTACCCGATGAGTGTATATGTTTTGCCTGTATTTTTCCTATTTTACAACTACCAGTGTTTTTCATTTCGCTAAACTGACTTACCCCTTCAATTTTGCATGCACCAGAATTGCTAAAACTTTTAGCAATTAAACTTCCTCGAATTACACAGTCCCCGATTATACTGAATTCATTAGCCTGTACATCCTTTTTAAAAGATGCAACGCCTTTCACACGGATACTTTCGGCAATAACTGGTTGTAAAAAAGATTTACTCCCAAATACATTGAGCTTTTCCTGTGCATTAGCAACTCTTGTTTCCATCGTATTTTTCATCTATATCCCCTCCCCTTTTCTTTTTCCTCGCCGTGCTTTTATAAAGTGAAACTTTAATCAGTGGGGGTTTTTTTCATCCCCCACTGATTATTAGTTGAACCAATCGGGCTTTTACGGGCAGTTTATCCCCCACCTAACTTCTTTGCTTTCGCTGAATTTTGAGGTGAGGGTATTACTGCCCGTTAATGCGGGATAAACAAATCAATAATTTCAATATTTCGCTCTCTATTAAATGTACCACATATTCCCATAATTAATATTTATAAATTCAAATTATAATATTAAACATAAAAAATCTGAGCCCATACAAGCTCAGCCTTTATTTTTATTAAATTAACCCTTTAAAACAAACTCATTACCTTCGTTATCTTTAAAGATAGAAAATGTGCCCCATGCCATTTCATTTGGTTCTTGCGTAAATTCCACACCGTTATTCTTCATTGTTTCATACGTTTCTGTAATGTTTTCTGTTACGAATACAATGGATGCTTTTAATTCATTGGCATTTGGCATCATTGTTTTTGGATAAATAACTAAGTGAGAACGAGTGCCCTTTGGTCCTACTTCAATCCAGCTTGCATTTGGCCCCATTGGATCATTACGGTATACTTCGAATCCTGCTTTCTCTGTCCAAAATTCAAGTGCTTTTTGTTGATCATCTACGTAAACCGCTACTGTGCCGATATGCGCAATCATCGTTTATTCCTCCAAATCTTTTCTAGGTCATTAAGTATAATATATTTTTGAAATAAAAGTTACTGTTTATACAATAAGAAAAAACGCTCTATTTTTGTAAGATCAAAAAATAAAGCCAGGTCATACTGCGACCTGGCTTACTCTGATTGTTTTGATTTTTGCGGTTGTCCTTTTTTACGATTCCGTTGCTTCGCTTCTACAACTGGATCGAGTTCATTGGAAAATTCAGCATTATGTCCATTTTGTGTTTTTTGTTCTGGGTTATTTTGATCCGAACGCTTCGCCATTTCTTTCACTCCTTATTAGTGCGGTGTAACAATCATTTGATGCTGCAACTGACGAACTGCCATACGTGCACGATTTAACTGCTCACGCTGTTCATCATTTGCATGTTGCTGCATGATTTGTAAATCATTATAAGCCTGTTCTAATTGTAATTGTGCATCGGAGTATTCCATTGTATTGTAATGCTCTTGTCTACTTCCGATATCTAATTGCTCTTTTGCATATTCTATCGCTTGCTCTGCTTGTGTAATATATGTTTCAAGTGATTGACGCTCTGCCATTATACAGCCTCCTTGCCTTTAGTTCCCCTTTAGTGTGTCCCTTCCATATCAACCTTATGAGTATGTTATAATGGATTTTGTTTTTACATGTACGCCCTTAGATTTAGGAGGAATATAGGCATGAAAGTTCAAAACCCTTTTCCATATACAAATGACAATAAACGTTACCATACGTGGAACTATCATCTACGCAAGGAATTTGGTGAAAAAATCTTTAAAGTTTCGTTAGACGCTGGCTTTGATTGTCCAAACCGTGACGGTACAGTGGCATATGGTGGTTGCACATTTTGTAGTGCTGCTGGTTCTGGTGATTTTGCTGGTGATCGCCGTGACGACGTTGTAACGCAATATCATGAAATGAAAGAAAAAATGCATGAGAAGTGGAAAGATGGAAAATGTATCGCTTACTTCCAAGCATACACAAATACACACGCTCCAGTAGAAGTGTTAAAAGAAAAATTCGAACCGCTTTTAGAACAAGATGACGTTGTTGGTCTTTCTATTGCCACTCGTCCAGATTGTTTACCTGACGATGTTGTGGAATATTTAGCGGATTTAAATAAACGTACGTATCTTTGGGTGGAGCTTGGACTACAAACTGTTCATGAGCGTACAGCTAACCTGATTAACCGCGCGCATGACTATCCTTCATACGTAGAAGGCGTGAACAAACTCCGTAAGCATAATATTAACGTATGTTCCCATATTATTAACGGCCTTCCTCTTGAAAATTACGACATGATGATGGAAACAACACGTGAAGTAGCAAAGCTTGATATTCAGGGTATTAAAATTCATTTGCTTCATTTATTAAAAGGAACGCCGATGGTGAAACAATATGAAAAAGGACAACTCGAATTCCTTTCTCTTGAAGAGTATGTAAGTCTTGTTGTCGATCAACTTGAAATCATCCCATCAGACGTCATTGTGCACCGTATTACAGGTGACGGTCCACCAGACTTAATGATTGGTCCAATGTGGAGCTTAAAAAAATGGGAAGTATTAAATTCCATCGATGCAGAATTTGTACGCCGCGGCACTTGGCAAGGGAAATATGCAAATGAGGTGAAGTCATTATGAAATTAGAGCGTGTTTTACCATTTGCACGTACACTACTGCAAACTGCTGTAAAAGAAGGCGACTATGCGATTGATGCAACGCTTGGCAATGGTCATGATACTTGCTTTTTAGCGGAGATTGTCGGGAAGAACGGCAAAGTCTTTGGCTTTGATATTCAACGTGAAGCTATTGAAAGCTCAGCTACTCGGCTAAAAGAAAAAGGACTCGAAGAGCAAACAGTTCTCGTTCATGATAGTCATGATACTTTGTTATCCGTATTGCCAGAGGAGGCAAAAGGAAATGTAACCGGAGCAATTTTTAACTTAGGTTACCTTCCCGGGGGTGACAAACATATCGTTACAAAACCAAACTCTACAATTTCTGCTATCGAGCAATTATTAGAAGTGATGGCACCAGAAGGCATCATCGTCCTTGTCATCTATCATGGACACCCAGAAGGACAAGTAGAACGCGATGCCGTTGTGAAGTTTGCAGAAGAGCTTGATCAAAAACAAGCACACGTACTCCGATATGGATTTATCAATCAACAAAATCATCCACCATTTATTGTGGCGATTGAGAAACGCTAAGACGTGCAATGTATGCACGTCTTTTTTATTGTCTCAAGAACAAAACCTACCATATAATGGATATATAAACACTCTGAAGAAGGAAGGCAACTATTTTGTTGATAGAACTAAAGGAGATAAAAAAGAAATATGGCAAACAGCTTATACTAGAAAACATTTATTTGTCTATTCCAAAGGGACAAGCGGTTGCCATTATTGGTGGCAATGGTACTGGAAAAAGCACTTTACTCAAAATCATCGCTGGATTTATTGCTCCTACAGGAGGAACAATCCAAAGAAAGTCAGATATACAAATCGGATATGTACCTGAACATTTCCCAGAAGATATTCGTTTTACACTCGAAGACTATTTGTATCATCTCGGCCGTATTCATGGCTTATCCAAAGACTATTTACAAAATAAAATCCCCGTACTACTAAAACTTTTTCATTTGGAACATGCCGATCATTCCGTTATAAAAAACTTTTCAAAAGGAATGAAACAAAAAACAGGCATCATGCAAGCACTTCTAAGTGATGCTGATTTATTAATTTTAGATGAACCCCTTTCTGGACTTGATCCAAGGTCCCAACAAGAACTTGAACATGTATTACTCACATTGAAACAACAAGGTCTCACCGTTCTCTTTACTTGCCATGAGAAGCAGCTACTAGAAAACTTTGCAGATCGAATTGTGACATTAGCTAATCATACGATTGCAGAGGATAAACTTTTACTATGCGATAAAATTCCGAAAGAGCACATCTATATAGAAGCAACTGTACCTCACACATTTTCTATCACAGAATTACAGAAGCAATCCGGCTACATACATGTCGCATATAACGCAAAACTGTATCTCATTCAATTACAAATTGAAAAGAATTACACAGGCGATATACTTCAATATTTATTACATAAAAAAGCATTCATTACGTTGTTACACCCTAATTCCTAAACCGAAAGAAGGCTCTTTATGCTCGCGCTCATTCGTTACAATTTTCTCGATTATACAAAGTCATATAAGTACGTTCCGCCCATCGCGATGTACATTGTAAGTTTACTTTTTGTCTATACCTATAAACCAAATCCAATTGTTCCAGCATATTTAGAAACAGCACTTCCGCTCTACTTACTTTCAGCTTGGATTACCGTGACACTGTTTCATACGGAAGACCCTGTTCAAGAACAAATTACCCTTTCTCATACAAAAAATATACACACCCTATATCTTGGCAAATATGTAACAGTGCTTCTCATTTGTAGCTTCCTGTCCTTTGTATCTGTTATATATCCAATTGTCTTTGATATGTTTCATGAAAAAATGACAATGTCATTATTTATAATTGGTATCCTTGCACACATTTCTTTATCTATACTTGGTATTTCAATCGCAACATTATTTACACGAAACATCATCAAAAAAGCAAGTACCGCTTGGCTTAGCCTTTCTTTTGTACTACTTATCACGATTGCGTCAATTCGTCTAAAAAAAGAGACGCCAGAACTATTATGGTTTTTCCCGCCTATCGACAGTTTCATGGTGCTAGGGCATTATGAGCAGGAATTGCTCTCGCATACACTTTGGCTCACTGCATGGGCGCTTGTATATTCATTTGTATTAATTGCTTTATTTCTTTATCTTGTTCGGAAAAGACGTTTTTAAAGAAGGAACTTTTAAACAAAGACAAGAATCCATAGAGTTAGAATTACTAAATGGATTTTACAGGAGGATGTACAACTATGATTGGAATACTAGCAGGAATGGGACCAAAATCTACAGGCCCATTCATTGATACAGTAGTCGAACAGTGCCAAGAGATTTATGGTGCGAAAGACGACATGGACTTTCCTCATATGATGATTTATTCATGTCCAACGCCATTCTACATGGATCGACCTATTAATCATACCGACATGGAAAAAGCCATTATACATGGTGCACAAAAGCTTGAAAGTACTGGTATCAACTTTATTGCAATACCCTGTAATACGGCACATCTCTACTTTAATCAGGTAAAGAATTCGATTTCAGTTCCTCTATTAAACATGGTGGATGAGACTATAAAAGAAATACCTAATCACGCAAAGAGAGTAGCCCTTTTAGCTACCGATGCTACCGTTCAGTCTGGCATGTATCAAGAGGCTTTTTTGAAATTTGGTATGAATTATATTTATAAAAACAGTTGGCAAACTGATATAAATATAATCATATCAAAAATAAAAATAGGTCAAATGAATGATTCCATTCAATTGTGGAGTCAGCTCTGCACAGAATTAGCTACTACTGTAGATGCCGTAATCA
This sequence comes from Bacillus sp. DX4.1, assembly GCF_030348195.1. Classification (NCBI taxonomy): domain Bacteria; kingdom Bacillati; phylum Bacillota; class Bacilli; order Caryophanales; family Bacillaceae; genus Bacillus; species Bacillus sp. DX4.1. Next base: position 4,269,316 of record NZ_JAUCFT010000008.1, read on the forward strand.
TAGCATGTACAGATTTGAATGTTATATTAGATAAGAAATCGAATAACATTTGCTTTGTTGATTCTTCTACCTGTCTTGCAAGGGCCGTTGTAAAAAAGTATTTATCTATTAGAGAATCAATAACTGAGATGTAAATTTTTTTGAAAATACATATGAACGAAAACAGATTGAGCTCATCAGCGTACCAATCTACTGCTTTTTGTAAATCTTTTACGTGAATAAAAACAGTGTTAATTTTGTTCATAATCGTCTGTTGTATTTGATTATCCATTTTCAAACCTCCTCAAATAAAAAAGCATTTGTACATCTTTTTGTGTACAAATGCTTTTTTATTTTTCTATCTATGATTCAGTTTTTCTTTTTCTCTCACTAGCTAAAAAATAAATCAATCCAATAATAATGATTCCTAATATTCCATGTGCAACATAATCCATTGTTGTTGGCCCACCCATTTTCGTTGCCATGTTATAAATTCCAAGAGTAAATGAAACACAAAGGCAAACCAACAATACGATATCAATATGTTCATATAATTTTTGCAACAAACGTTTCATTTTATCACTCCCTCGTCTATATTTTACCATAAATTTCATATTTAAATTGACACTTCGAACTGAATGTAATATATTTTATACGTAAGTTAAAAATATATTACATAAGTAATTTATTTCAGTCATTACGGAGGTGCTTATGGGAAAAAAGGGAACATTGCAAAATAACTTATATTTGTTACGAGCCGAGCGACGTTGGTCACAAAAGTATGTTGCTGAGATTCTCGGTGTCAGTAGACAAACAATTCATTCGTTAGAAAGCAATAAATACAATCCTTCACTTATGCTTGCTTTTCAAATTGCAAAATTATTTGAAGTAGAAATTACAGACATTTTTCAATACTTGGAGGAATAATGATGTTAGGGGATACAATTTTCATTGCAGCAACAATCATTTTTTGTATTGCATGTGGTATTTTTGTAGGTTTCACTTTTTCAGAGGGTAAAGATGAGCGCGGGCAACAAATTCTCGGAAAAGCTTTTAATGTTTCTTTTGTTTTTATTCTTTTCGGTTTTATCACTTACTCTCTTCTTTCTAGATATGCAAATGTTGACCTAGAATTTATGAGAATATATGTTACTATTTGGATGGCTGTAGTTATGACGGGAAATGCAGTTACAATTCGTGTATTAAGACAACGAATTTAAATAGAAAAAACCACTCTTTTTACAATCCTAAAAAGAGTGGTTTTTCTTCATCACTGCGCCATTTTCTTTCGGTACATCTTCCCGTTCCAATAGAAGAATCGTGAAGTGAATCCCCCGTATTTCACAATGCGCCGTGCCATATGTTGCATGTTTTTTTGCTGCGATACTTTTTGATCAGATAAATACATCCCTAATAAACCGCGGCTGATAAGACGATGAAACTTTGCATGCGGTAATTGTTCAATACTTCGTTCTGCTTCTAGAACAAAATACTTGAGTCGCTCTAATGTTACATGTTCATTCTCATAATAACTACAGAAATTTAAATCCCCGCCAAGTCGATCTTCTTCTTGATCAATGAAATAATCAAGTAAAATATGAAGCCCTTGTACGTATGGGAAATAGCCTTGCTTAATCTTCGCAATATCTTCATCCAATAATTCATCATGAAACGCATACGCCACAAGACAGAAAATCCCAAGCGTTGATCCTGCACATGCTGAAAATTCAAACCAACTCATCGGTGGTAACTTTTCCTTATGAGCCTCAAACCATGTTTGCAGACGCGGTTCTCTCTCTTCTTGCTTCACATGCTTATGAATTTGTAAATCACAATAATAACAAGCGAGTTCGTGAAGAATTGGGGCAATTTTGTCATAGTGTTTTGTATTCTTTAAAACATCCTGACATGTTGCAACAAGTTCATCCAAATAACCACCATCGTCTTGATCATCACGATAACGATAGTAATTGCTTCCTTCACTCTCTGGCGTTAATGCCGTCAGCATTGATTCATGCAGTGCGGCAAAATCATTTGGATCAAGCGATGTGCTGCGATCACATAAGTTATCTAAGTAATCACTAATCGTTTGATACGCTACAATAAAGCGAATACATTCTTCGCGATGTCCATTGGCAAGCAGCGCTAAAATACCACCGCCCTCACAATGAAACGTTTTATTCTCAATACTTGCAATCGCTTGGCTATGAAGCTCATCATTAGGAATATGGTAGGCACGCTCTTTCCACATTGCTAGCTCATGGTGTACAACCGGAAACACATCGCGGTATACTTTCGCCATGAGCGTTATGGGGTTACTCGGTACTTTCACTTCTTCCTTCATCTCCTCTATCAAATGTACAAATAAGTAAGAAATAGTACTGCTTATCCATTTCATTATTTATTTGTTTCTATTATGTTATTTACATGTGTTTCAGTAAATGCTTTCGCATAGGTGAAAATTTCATCTCGTTCATACTCATTAAATAGCTCATGATAACATTTCGGCCATTCTTTGTATGTTTTATCATTTATTTTCAGCCTATCAAACCATTCACGGACACGTGTTTTATCTACAAGTTTATCCTCACACGCCTGCATTAGCAAGAGCGGAACATCTGGAAATTCAGCTATTTTTTCATGAGCAATTTCAATAGATTTTATCAATTCACTATACCAACGAACTGACACTTTACGCAAGAACAATGAATCATTTTCCATCGCATCTCGAACTTCTTTATTTCGCGTAGACATTTCTACTGTAATATGAGACTGAAATTGCATTTTCGGTGCGATGACATTTAACACTTTTGAAATTGCGCGAAGCGGTGCTGCTGGTACAGATAACACCCCTAAGCACGGGGAACTTAATAGGATACCTTGTATATCATCCATCTTAGTTTCTTCCATCATACGGATTGAAATTAATCCGCCCATACTATGTCCGAATAAAAAAATAGGTAACTTATATTTTTTCGCTTCTGTTACCCAAGTTTTGACTTCCTCTATGTATTCATCAAACGAATCAATATGTCCTCTATTTCTTGAAGTTGTTCCATGAGCTGGCAAGTCACCCATTACCACATGATAACCGAAATGGTTCCACATTTCAGCAAACGCCTCATAACGTCCGTGGTATTCCATCGCACCGTGTACAATGACGAGCACAGCTTTCGCCTCTTCTGCTTCATAGTTCCACATGAAAAATCCTCCGTTTCACTCCGTATTGTAATTTGTTACACTAAGAATAGTTTCTAGGAAAGGAAGGCTTTATATGATATATCCTTACAAAGATAAAAATCCGAAAATTGCGAGTAGTGCTTTTATCGCTGACTACGTTACTATTACAGGCGATGTGACAATTGGCGAAGAATCAAGTATTTGGTTTAATACGGTTATCCGTGGTGATGTTTCCAAAACGATAATTGGAGACCGGGTCAATGTACAAGATCAATGCACGCTTCATCAAAGTCCGCTCTATCCTCTTATTTTAGAAGATGATGTGACAGTTGGACATCAAGTCATTTTACATAGCTGTACACTAAAAAAAGATGCTTTAATCGGGATGGGGTCCATTATTTTAGATGGTGCTGAAGTTGGTGAAGGTGCTTTTATTGGTGCTGGTAGCTTAGTTTCACAAGGCAAGAAAATCCCTCCCAATACACTGGCATTCGGCCGTCCAGCAAAAGTGATTCGTGAATTAACAGACGAAGACCGTAAAGATATGGCGCGCATCCGTCGCCAATATGTAGAAAAAGGACAATATTATAAATCACTGCAAAAATAAAGTGAAACTTTGAGCAACGGAGCGTTTTCTTCATCCCTACAGATCGATCATTAGCCCTCACTCATCGGGATTTTACGGGCAGTTTCTCCGCCATCTTAAACTTCTTTACTTCTTGCAGAACTTTAAGGTGGATGATTACTGCTCTTTAATGCGGGATAGTCTCTATCGCTGCCGTTATATCGGCAGCTTTTTTTCTTGATAAAACTCTACCTTTTCTTTACAAAACCTTATTATTCCCTCAATAAAATCTTATTAAAATAAAAGATAAGATTTCAATATATATAAACGAGGAGGAGAGATTTCGTGAAGGTAAAATCCGTCAGCTCCTTATATAAAATAGAATGTTACATTTTCAAGGGAATTAATCGTTACTTTGAGCAAAAAGTATTAAACGTCTTTTTTCGTACCATTACACATATCGGCGGGGCTCGTTTTTCCATCTCGCTCGCTTTATGCTTTCTTTTATTTTCAAAAGGCTCTTTGCATGGTGCTGCAATTGCAAGTGCAATTGCATTAGCACTCAGTCATATTCCAGTACAAATTTTAAAAAGATGGTACCCGCGTAAACGGCCTTATTTAACAATTCAAGATGCAAAATATCCATTACATCCATTAACTGATCATTCTTTTCCATCCGGTCACACAACAGCTATTTTTTCATTTATCGTTCCTTTCATTTGTTACGATCCAAATTTGTTTATTTTTCTACTTCCATTAGCAATTAGTGTAGGCGTTTCCCGCATTTATCTTGGGCTTCATTATCCATCAGATGTATTTGTAGGTATGTGTTTAGGCACATTTGCTGGCATTATTTCTTTTTATCAATTCATTCCGTTTTTTATATAATGAAAAGCTCTGAGAATATTTCTGTCAGAGCTTTGTAAAGGAGAGATTTGATGAGACTCGCCATATTTACCGATACATTTACACCACAAGTTAATGGCGTTGCAAAAACACTCGATCGCTTGACTCATTTTTTACAAAAGCAAAACATCGCCTATTCCGTATTTGCACCGCAACATACAGCAGAAGATGATTTTGTAGCCAATGTGAATAAAATGAAAAGTATTCCGCTAAAAGTACTCTATCCAGAATGTCGCTTCGCTTTTCCAACCCCACGCATCAAGCGGGAACTTCTCCATTTTCAGCCTGATATTATTCATGTTGCCACTCCTTTTAATATGGGACTGTGCGGCATGTATTACGCAAAAAAATTAAACATCCCTCTTGTCGGTTCCTATCACACCGACTTCGATGCGTACTTACAATATTATAAAATCGAATTGTTTTCCAATATGTTATGGAACTATTTAAAGTGGTTTCATAGTACCATGCAAAAAAACTTCGTCCCATCTCATGAAACATTGCAGCAATTAAAACAAAAGGGATTTCACAATTTACATATATGGAGCCGCGGTGTTGATTGCTCTATATTCCATCCAGGGTACAATAAAGAAGCATTTCGAAAAAAATATAATATTACCGCACCCTATATTCTTTCCTATGTCGGTCGCATCGCACCGGAAAAAGATATCAACACACTTCGTACACTCATTCAAACAACAATAAAAGAGAGAGAAAATGATATTCATTGGCTCATTGCAGGAGATGGCCCTCTTGCGGAAGAATTGCGTGAAGCAGTACCAAGTGCAGTAACGTTTACTGGATATTTACAAGAAGAACAGTTGGCAGAGGCATATGCTTGCTCTGATATGATGGTCTTTCCCTCTGCAACAGAAACATTCGGCAATGTTGTGCTCGAATCACTCGCATGCGGTACCCCTGTTATTGGTGCAAATGCGGGCGGTGTTAAAAATATTATTACAGAAAGAAAAACTGGTTTCCTCTGTGAATCTAAAAATCCAGATTCATTTTTATCATCTATTTATACATTGCTAGATAACATAGAAATGCGTACAGAAATGCAGATAGCGGCTAAATCCTATGCTGTAACACAAAGCTGGGATGAGATTTTTAATGACTTAATTATGCAGTATGAAGACGCCCTCCAACAAAATAAAACAGAATTACTCGCATAATGAAACAAGGAGCTGATAAGCTCCTTGTTTCATTATGCCAATAGATGATTAACTTCACCTTTTATTTTGTAATCGAACATATTCTTCCTTTGTATTTACATTTAAAAACAACTCTTTTGGCAAATGTAACTCTTCCTCCATCACATACTGTACATTACATTGTGATAAAAGTTGCCCCATACTTCTTTTTTCTTCGTTCAACAATGCATACACTTTGTCCTTTACCTGGTGATGATATGCGGCTAAAAGCGGTTGTTTTCTTCCATCTATAATGGGAACAATCGCCTGACATTCTTCATTCATTCGTGCTACTAACGCCATTGCCCACTCTTTTGAAACATTCGGCGTATCGCACGGGGTAATAATGTACCACTCTGCCTCCACGCACTCCATTCCTGATATAATTCCTGCAAGTGGACCGTTTCCTTTATATAGAGGAATATCTTCTACTACTTGTGCATGAACTAAAGTAGTGATTTGCTCTTTCGTATCAGCATGACTAATAATTACCAGATCTTGCACGACTGATTGCATCACCGTAGCAATATGCTCTATAAATGTTTGACCTTGCCAAACTGCCAATGCTTTCGGTTCTCCAAAACGCCGGGATTGCCCTCCCGCTAAAATAATTCCTGCAATACGTTTCATTGACGGTTCAACTCAAATGTAATGTGCCCCAGCTCTGGCAAGATTAATTTGTTCATTGCAAGACGAACCGCTCCTGTTGAACCTGGCATAGAAAAGACAACTTTTCTTCCGATTGTTCCGCCAATTGCCCTACTTAGCATTGCTGCACTACCGATATCTTCTAAGTAACTAATCATTCTAAATAACTCACCAAATCCAACAATTTCCTTATCTAATAATGCCGAAACAGCTTCAATCGTCACATCACGTTTTGTAATACCTGTTCCTCCATTTGTTAACACAACATCTACATCTTCTTGCCCATAACCTATTAATACCGCCTGCCTAATGCTTTCTTTATCATCTTTTACAATTTCATAAGCTGTCACTTCATGACCAGCTTCCATTAATAACTCGTGTAATAATTTACCGCTTTTATCTGTTTCTTCTGTTCGTGTATCAGAAATTGTAATGATTTTGCAACGAACCTGTGCAGGTGCCTGTTTTTTATGTTCTGTAACGCTCATTGTCATTCTCCCTCTCTTATGAACTTCTCTAAAGTTTATCATAAACCATACACCCGCTAACAAATGTGCGGCACATCACAAAAATAGAAATATCTACAAAGTCACTAAAATACCATGATACAATATCAAATATCCAAAAAAAGGTATTTTTCACTAATCCAAACTACACTTCATGCGTTGGATTAGTGAAAAGAAATAACAATGAGGTGAAGTAGAACGATATGACGATAAGTGATAGGATAATCATCACTTTAAAAACATATAGGCAAGACAACTTCATGTACTTCTATAAATAAAAGAAGCTTTGCGCCCAGCGCAAAGCCTCTTTCTTCTTATATTATAGACTAGCTTGCTCTTTTAAATCTGCTGCTTTGTCTGTACGTTCCCATGAAAGGTCTACATCAGTACGTCCGAAGTGGCCGTAAGCTGCTGTTTGTTTGTAAATTGGGCGACGTAAGTCTAACATTTTGATAATACCAGCTGGGCGAAGATCGAAGTTGCTACGTACTAGTTCTACTAATACATCTTCAGATACTTTACCAGTGCCGAATGTATCAACTGAAATTGATACTGGTTGCGCTACGCCGATTGCGTATGCAAGTTGTACTTCTGCTTTTTCAGCAAGACCAGCTGCTACGATGTTTTTCGCAACATAACGAGCTGCGTATGCTGCAGAACGGTCAACCTTTGTTGCATCCTTACCAGAGAATGCACCGCCGCCGTGACGAGCATATCCACCATAAGTATCAACAATAATTTTACGTCCTGTTAACCCAGCATCCCCTTGCGGTCCACCGATTACAAAACGGCCAGTTGGGTTAATGAAGAATTTCGTTTCTTCATCCATTAATTCTGCTGGTACTACAGATTTGATTACGTGCTCTTTTAAGTCGCTATCGATTTGTTCCCATGTAACTTCTGGATGATGTTGTGTAGAAATTACAATTGTATCGATACGTACTGGTTTACCATTTTCATCATACTCAACTGTAACTTGCGTTTTACCGTCTGGACGTAAATATTCTAATGTTTCATCTTTACGAACCTCCGTTAAACGACGAGCTAATTTGTGAGCAAGTGAGATTGGAAGTGGCATTAATTCTTTTGTTTCATTACATGCGAAACCAAACATTAAACCTTGATCACCCGCACCAATTGCTTCAATCTCTTTATCAGTCATTTGACCTTCACGCGCTTCTAACGCTTGGTCAACACCCATTGCGATGTCAGCAGATTGCTCATCGATAGCTGTTAAAACTGCACAAGTTTCTGCATCGAATCCGTATTTTGCACGCGTATAGCCGATGCCTTGAATTGTTTCGCGAACGATTTTTGGAATATCTACATAAGTAGAAGTTGTAATTTCTCCCGCTACCAATACTAAACCAGTTGTTACTGTTGTTTCACAAGCTACACGTGCATTTGCGTCTTTTGCTAAGATCGCGTCTAAAATTGAATCAGAAATTTGGTCACAAATCTTATCTGGATGTCCTTCAGTTACAGACTCAGATGTGAACAGATGACGTTTTTTTGTCATGGGGTAAACCTCCCTACAGTAATTGTATATATTGTACGGAACTCATCCTTAATTTGCCACAAACTGCGACATTCATATATTCTCCCACAAGTATAAAGAAAAACCTTTCCTATTTATAATAGAGGAAAGGTTTAATTTGCTACTTGCATACTGCTTTTTGCCCTTTACTCTTATCGTTCGAGACCAATAAGCCTCGCACAGGTTTTAGCACCTATTCACTTGTTTTTACCGTACAAGTGAGGTTGCTGGGCTTCATCGGGCCTGTCCCTCCGCCAGCTCGGGATAAGAGAGTATCCGTCCCAACCTATACTAAAGAAATGATATTTATTTGTCAATTAATATTCACATATTCCTACAAGTTTTTCATATTTTTTATCGAATAAAATATCTAGAAAAGCAATAATACATTCGCACAAACAAAAACAAATAAATAGTATACATTATTTATATAATTGTGTTATACTCTTGATGGGGATTACGAGAAATAATTCATTAAATAAAAAAAGGATGGTATGTAACTATGAGTACTGTGAATGTCCAAATTGGATTACATGAATTACTGAACGGAAGCAATGCACAGGTTCAACTAAGTGTTCCACAATTAGTGGAAAAAGTACTAATGAGAAATGAAGGAAAATTAACTTCTACTGGTGCAGTTTCTGCTTCAACAGGAAAATATACAGGACGTTCTCCTAAAGATAAATTCATTGTGAAAGAAGCATCGGTTGCGGATAAAATTGCTTGGGGACCTGTGAATCAACCGATTTCTGAAGAACATTTTAATAAATTATATACGAAAGTATTGGAATACTTAAAAGAAAAAGAAGAATTATTCGTATTTAAAGGATTCGCTGGTGCTGACCATAACTATCGTCTTCCAATTCAAGTTGTTAACGAATACGCATGGCATAATTTATTCGTACATCAATTATTCATTCGCCCAACTGAAGAAGAAGAAAAAAATCATGAAGCACAATTTACAATTGTCTCTGCACCAAACTTTAAAGCAGATCCAGAAATTGATGGTACAAATTCTGAAGCATTTATTATGGTGTCTTTTGAAAAACGTATCGTATTAATCGGTGGTACTGAGTATGCTGGAGAAATGAAAAAATCAATCTTCTCTATTATGAACTTCTTACTTCCAGAACAAGACATTCTTTCTATGCACTGCTCTTCAAACGTAGGTGAAGAAGGTGACGTTGCTTTATTCTTCGGTTTATCTGGAACTGGTAAAACAACATTATCTGCTGATCCACACCGTAAATTAATTGGTGATGATGAACACGGCTGGTCTGATAACGGCGTATTCAATATTGAAGGCGGTTGCTATGCAAAATGTATCAACCTTTCTGAAGAGAAAGAACCACAAATCTTTAATGCCATTACATTTGGATCTGTTTTAGAAAACGTTGTCATTGATGAAAATACACGTATTGCAGACTATAATGATACAGCATTAACAGAAAATACTCGTGCTGCATACCCAATTCATGCGATCGATAATATCGTATTACCAAGCGTTGCAGGACATCCTAATACAATCATTTTCTTAACAGCTGATGCGTCTGGCGTATTACCTCCAATCAGTAAATTAACAAAAGAGCAAGCTATGTATCATTTCTTAAGCGGTTACACTAGTAAACTTGCTGGAACAGAACGTGGTGTTACATCTCCGCAAGCTACATTCTCAACTTGCTTCGGTTCTCCATTCTTACCGCTTGATGCATCTCGTTATGCAGAAATGCTTGGTGAAAAAATTGAGAAACATGATGCAAAAGTGTTCTTAGTTAACACTGGCTGGACTGGCGGCGAATATGGCGTTGGTAAACGTATGAACTTAGGTTACACTCGTGCAATGGTGCAAGCTGCATTAAACGGTGAGCTTGATAACGCTGAAACAGTGAAACATGACATCTTTGGTCTTGAAGTACCACTTCATGTACCAGGTGTACCTGATGAAGTATTAATGCCTCAACAAACATGGGCTGATAAAGCTGCTTACAACGCAAAAGCAAATGAGCTTGCAGGTAAATTCCAAGAAAACTTCAAGAAGTTTGATACCGTTTCTGAAAATATCATAAAACTTGGTGGCCCAATCGCTTAATTTGAATTTTACTGTTGAAATACCCCTTACTCATATGAATAAGTATGCTGTTATTGTAAAGTCTGCGTACTCACCGACAAAACCCATGCGGCTTTGCAATCACACACACTTAGATAAAAAAGAGGCTTACGAAAAACTCGTAAGCCTCTTTCTTTTATTTATCCCCCATTAACAGGTAGTAATACCCCCGCCTTAAAATTCTGCAAGAAGCAACGAAGTTAAGTGGGCTAAACCGTCCGTAAAAGCCCTATTGGTGAGGGCTAATAATCAGTCGGGAATGTCCCCCACCGATCAAAGTTTCACTTTATTCTCATCTTTCATACTGTAATATCCTAAGTTAATCACAATTAAAAAATAACCACCCATAATCCCAACAGCAAATGCCCACATGACCATATGGTGTTCAATTTCATACATAATAACAGCACCTAGTATTGCTGCAGCAAATCGATTAATCATACCTAGTGATGGTGCTTTGCTCTTTTTTACAATACTATCTCCAAGCTTTTCAATACGTCTTCCTAAAATCCAAACACAATACATACTAACAAGTAAACCAATTCCTATACCTAAAAAATGAGCAGAAAAAGGTGTGATTGCCCATCCTAATAACATAGCACCTAACAAATAATACATTTGTACTTTAAATGCTCGTAATGACATACTAATCATGCGATTCTCCTTTACAACTATCATCAGATCTTATCTGTTACGTTCAAAAGAAAAAACACTATAAACATAGTTTTTATAGTGTTAAAATATTTTTCGAAAATAATATTATACAAGATTTCTTTTATGAACGTAGGGCGAATTGTGACGTTTTTGCAAACATTTTTTCTAGATTCATAAAAAAAAAGATATCAATCTATAAAAAAGTGGATATGATGTAGTAAGTACAAAACGAAAGGGGGCGTATGATGATTTACCTTTTAATAGCTCTCATTCATTTTCTCATTCCGGCACTTATTGGATTAACTTTATATTGGTACACAAAAAACCATAGCATTTTCTATGCAGTCCTCGGTGTTCTTCTTACTGGTATGATACTCATCGCATTTTTCCGCTTACCTTTTCTCAACTTAATTCCGTTTATTACCTCTATTTTGTTTCTAATTTTATTACCTAAAATAAAAAAATAGGAAAGCAGATCATTTCTGATCTGTTTTCCTATTTTGATATATTTTCTTGTATAACTGGCTGTTCTTCCAACTTTTCAGACTTCACAAACCATAATCCGAGAAAAATAATACATCCGCCAATGATTTGCTGCAATGATATTTGCTCTTTTGCCCATACAGCCGCAAATACAACCGCCACAAGCGGTGTAATATACATATACACCATCGTATGAGACGCACCGATTTTTTGAATCCCTACATACCACATGACTAGCCCAAATACCGTTACAAAAAAAATAGAATATAATAGCGCGAACCATGTAATTCCATTTTCAATCCGAAACGGCAACCAAACAATATACCACCCGCTCAGTATAACGAGCGGAATCGCCCCAACAACAGCTGACCATGCAGTCACGCGCAGTGCCGAATACTTTTTGATAAGTGGCGCTGCTAATACTGGGTACAGTCCCCAACAAATAGATGTAATAAGCCCAATTCCATTTCCGTAAAAAGATTGCGCCAGCGAATGTCCAGCCACTAAAACCAGTGCCGCACCAATACAAGCTGTAACAGAACCAACTAATTTTCGTGAGGAAAATTTCTCTTGTTTCAAAAAAATTGCAAACATCGTTGTAAAAATAGGTGAAATAGAAATGAGTAACGAAGCGTTCGTCGCGGAAGTATATTTGATGGTCTCCATAAATAATGTTTGATACAATATTATACCAACAATACTAACAACAATTAGTCTTGGTACGTCTCTTCGCTCCATGTACAATGATTTTTCAATATAAAATGTAAGCAATAATAATAGCGGTGCTGCTGAAACCATACGGAGTGCGGTAAACTCAACCACCGTAAACTCCTCGAGTCCATATTTCCCAATCGTATAATTCACACCCCAAATGATGACAACACTTAACAGTAATAATTCAATCCCCCATTTTCTCATGTGCAATCCCCTCCGCAAATAAAATTATACAGAAAATTCAATCTAGTGTACATTTTATTAACTATATAAATTCATTTTGATTTTTCGACATATAAGCCGTGGCTATAGATAACAAAAGGTGACCTGCACTCGTTTCCTTTCTTTGTTTTCACTGTGTCTGGGGCAGGAAAAGGATCTGACCGCTTCTATGCATGGCCGGATGCTCTCTCCCACCTAAAAAGAAGGGGTTTATGTCGTTTTTTTAATTTGTATTTATATAACAAAGTTTCATAAGAAAAAGGAGCACACAATTCGCTCCTTCTAAATCAATTACACTCTAATATGAAGTTTCATGTTTGGATTATAAAATTGACTCGAGCTTTTTAATTGAAAATGCCCCCCTGATTCATGCAAATCAACAGTCAAGTTATCATCCATGAAAACAAGCTTTGTTCGATCCGCAATAAACTGGAACTTGTTTGATGCAATATCCACATCACGCTCATCTTTTTCTGATACAGCAACTAAGTCAATAATCCCACACATTACACAGCCGCATCCTTCTGTATCGTAAAATAATTTTATGTAGTTTGCCTCACTTGGAATCGTATCCACAATTTTTTTATATGCTGCATCTGTTACGGTAACATTCATATATTATTCCTCCTACGTCATTACATAGCACTTCTTATATTGTACCATCCTTTTTGTGAATTCTATCCGTTTATTGTATACAGAAAATTAAGACTAATATACAATATATGTCATACAGTGAAACTTTAATCAGTGGGGGTTTTCTCCATCTCCCACTGATTATTAGTTGAACCAATCGGGCTTTTACGGACAGTTTATCCCCCACCTAACTTCTTTGCTTTTGCTGAATTTTGAGGTGGGGGTATTACTGCCCGTTAATGCGGGATAAAGGAGGATGTACAATGTCAACTTTACAAGAAGTACAACACGCATTAGATGATTTATTTCAAATTAGAAAGTACGGAAAGGACACTGCCTTCAGCTGCTTTATTCCTGCTGTATATGATTCAATTAAGTTCCCTTGGCAACAATTCTTCGAAACTGATTTTGTTACTTATTTTAACGGTCTAATGATGAAAGGTGCCGAAACAGTAAATACCATCTTTTTAGCAGTATTCCCAACAGATGATGTCCTTGAAAAGTTTATCACGCAGGCTCAGCCAGGAGATCTATTGTTTATGCATCATCCACTTGTTATGGAATGCGGTGATCCACTTGGAAAATCAGGTAGAGGCTTTGTCTCCATCCCGCCTCGCTACCTACAGGCTATCAAGGAAAAAGAACTATCTGTATACACATGTCACGTTCCTATGGACCACCATCAAACTTACGGAACAAGCTTCGCTATTGCCAAAGCACTGCAAGCACATGTAGTAGATGGATTTTGCTACAACGGAACGGATGAACCAGTTGGACTAATTTGCGAAATCTCTGAAACAACAACGAGTGTTCTTGAGCAGCACCTACAAGAAATGTTTGAGATTCCATATATAGACTTTGAAGGAAAAAGACACGAAGCAATTACGAAAGTTGCCATTATTGCTGGATGTGGTGATAAAGTTGATCTACTAAAAGAAGCAGAAACAAAAGGGGCGCAAGCATATATCACAGGAGAAATTCATTGCCATATCGATAACAAATATGGACGATATCAATATTCATTAATTGAAGATTATGTCACACAAACGAATATGTCACTCATTGGTGTTTCCCATTCCGCTTCTGAATACTTAGTGAAGAAAACATTGATGCGAGACTGGTTTATACAAAATTTCAATGCAGACACTGTTTTACTACCCCAGAAAAAATGGTGGTATTAAATGCGTATCCGAATATTCTTATTCAGTATCATAGCTGTTGCGTGTTTTCTGTTAAGCGCATGTACAAATAATCCAGATGACAAAATAAAGAAAGCCGTATGGGATCAATTATCTGAACATCATAAAGAAGAAGTAGTTGGTGACTGGAAAAATGCTAAAGTTACAATCGAAGCATTGCAATCAGGAATATCTTCTGTAAAAGATTCATCTTATATTGGAAAAGAAGTATACCGCGTCTCCTTTTCATCCAATCGCTCTCCAAGTCTAGGTAATTTAGATGCAATTGTTGATATGGAAACAAAGAAAGTAATTGGGTTTAGTATGCGAGACTAATTGGAGGAGTTTATGAAATATATACTCGCGAATTTTTAAATTCACATAATTTTCAATACTAAACTCATGCAAATGTTGCGACCTGTTATATACTAGACTTATAAGTTCCTAAGTAACACTCCCTGTTAAACTGTTTTGTTTAATTACCCTGTTATCCAATATAACCAAAAAAAGAACTTGTAGATATGCTACAAGTTCTTTTTTTGGTTATATTTTAATGATCCTAATATCATAAAAAAACATCTTATTAAGGATACATACACGAATCTGTTTGTAAGTGATTCTATTCAAAATCAAGCCAAATACCATTTTACAGTTATACCAGGGTTCTTAACATTCTTGATTGAATCGAATCACTCATTAGAACGATTAAGTTGATTTGCTACAAGTGAAGCGTATGCTTCTGCACCCACTTTCGTTAAATGTACGCCATCTGGTTCAAAGTACGTCTTATTTCCAGCGCTTGCTGAATACCAATCGACTAACGTCACATTTGGGTAAGCTGATGCTACTTCCTTTAATTTTTGATTAACCAATGATTCCCATGGACGTGGTACCCTTGTATTGATTAACACAATTTTACGTTCATTCCCGATCAATTGTATTAGTGATACCAATTGATCATTGGTAAAAGCTCCGTTGGTACCTAATCCAATAATGACACGATTGCCTAAATTCCCCTCACTCTTCATTTTCTCTACCGCAGTAATTGCTTGAGACATTTGTCGACCAATCTCTGCATCAATCTTAATATTAGGAAAAGTATTTTTCAAATATGGAGCAATGTCAATCATAATTGAATCACCAATGGCCGTAACGGTTAGAGGCTCTTCAGGCTTTGAAGAAACGGCTTCTTTTTCTTCTTTATTTTGAGGTGGTTCCTCTCTTACTACAGTTGGATGTTTAGGCTGCTCTTGTTGCACCGTTTCCGCTGTATCTTTCTTCGGATTATTCTTTGCCTGGCTAGCCGTTGTTAAACCAAAAGCAGCTATCGCAGAAATTAATAGTGCACTTACTAAAGCTAGCTTACCACCTAATACTAAATTTCTTATTCTCCAGTTCTTGAAACTAACATTCTTCAGTGCCCCTTGACGTATTGGATTTTCAATAAACTTCCACGAAATTTGTGCAACAAATATAATAAGTACAAATTGCAAAATCGCCCTCGTAAGCTGAAATTCACCCGTACTTACTTGCGGGCTCGTCAATGTAATAATCGGATAATGCCAAAGATATATTCCATAAGATCGTACACCCATCCACCGTAAAGGTCTAAAGTTTAGAACTTTAGCGATTCGGCTTGTAGGATGAGCAAGATTTGCTACTAACAAGGCAGTCGCAACCGATAAAAGGACCATTCCTCCTCGGTATAGAAAAGGATCATACTGATTCGTCTTCCAAAACATAATGAGAATGACGATTAAAGCAATCCCGCCTATAATATCCAAAACGAGACGTGCTGGCGGCAAAATTCTATGAGCAAGCCTTCTGCTCGGCCAAATTAAAGCCAGTGCTGCGCCAATAAGTAATGAAAAAGCCCTTGTATCAGTACCGTAATAAATTCTACTCGGATCAGCCCCTGGTTCATACATGATTCCCATTGCTAACGCTGAGGCAATTGCTCCTAGAAGAATGAATAAAATGATGCGCGACTGCTTTTTTATGTAACGGAATGCTAGGCTAATCATAAACGGCCAGATTACATAAAACTGTTCTTCAACAGCTAACGACCAAAAATGATTCAGCGGAGAAAGTTGGCTAAAGCTATCAAAGTATGATACTTTATGGTAAATATACCACCAGTTACTGAAATATAATAAAGCTGCGAGTGAATCTCCACGCATCTTTCCTAGCAAAGAACTATGGAAAATTGTAATCCATGCCAAGACCACTATGAGCATAACAAGCATTCCAGGAAGTAATCGCTTTGCTCTACTGAGCCAAAACTTCTTCAAATCAATTTTCTCACTTCGTATCCATTCAGCAGCAAGAATATCCGTAATTAAATAACCAGAAAGCACAAAAAATACAGTAACACCTAGAAATCCCCCAGGCATCCAATTAAAATTGATATGATACAAAATAACACCTAGTATAGCTAGGCCTCTTAGACTATCTAATCCAACCATATAGCGGCTATTTTTTTTTATTGGTGTGGGCATTCACAGTCCCCTCCATATCTATCCAAAAATTCAGAAAAATACCTACAATATAAGATTCTATCAATCGTTTCTTTCTGTTTTACACCTAAAAAGTATAAAATAAATGCAAAATGAAAAAGTTACAAACATATTACAAAACGCACCAACAAAAATACTTATTTTTTTACGATTACATACGCAATATATAGAATTTTATCATGTCCTCCGGTATCATAGAATAGTTTGTATGAATAAACTTTCTCTTGTAATGACTTCCTACTCATCGAAGTAAAAAAAAGGATGCCCTAAAAGCTTTACTTTTAGGACATCCTCTTTTCTTATTAACCAACACTGTGAACCTGACCAATTTGTCCAATTACTGCCCGTTAATGCGGGATAAAAAGAAATTGTAATACTTTAAAACCTACTATTTAATTTTTTGAGAGTTGTCCCTATCTCAATTTACTTCTTTAAAGCTATCTTTCGAACTTCCATCTTCTTTTAGATGACTATGTTTTATCGAATAAGTAAAATATACGAATACCCCGATTGCTAACCAAATCCCAAAATAGATCCACGTTTGTAACGGCAAGTTAACCATTAAGAATAGACAACATGCGATTGAAATAATCGGTAAGATTGGTACAAGTGGAACCATAAATCCACGTTGTATGCCCCTTTTACTGAGAAGAGCTAAGAGGTTTTCTCTCTTAGCTCTTCTTATATTCTATGAAACTATTACGCAACTTTATTTTTATATCAACACTGTTTTCAATGTTATTTTACTTCATTGGCAAAGAAATGTTCGCACACATTTGAAATACGTTGTAAATCAACATTTCCTCCTGATACAACCGCTACTACTTTTTTACCTTTTATATATTTATCAACTTTACCTGCGAGTAGGGCTGCTGTAGCTAATGCTCCTGCACCTTCTACAACTGCTTTACCACGTTGTAGTAAATCTTTCATGGACAATTCTAATTCTTCTTCTGATACAGTTACAATATCATCAACTAATTCTTTAACAATCTCAAAAGTTAAACTTCCCGGAACTTTAACTGCACATCCATCTGCCATAGTTGGTGCCACATAATGATCTACTATTTTATTCGCATCGTAAGAAGCTTTCATTCCGTGAACATTATCCGCTTGAACACCAATTATATTAATAGCAGAATTAAATGATTTAAGTGCAACAGCTACACCTGAAATAAGTCCGCCGCCGCCAATTGGAACAATTACAGTATCAACATCCCACATGTCATCAAGAATATCTAAACCAATTGTTCCTTGACCTGCCATTACATCGACGTCATCATATGGGTGTAAGAATGTTTCTCCAGTCTCTTTTGTAATTTTCTCACATCTAGCTTTTGCATCGTCGAAAGTGTCACCATATAAAATGACTTCTGAACCATAACCTTCTGTGGCATCAACTTTTGCTTTTGGTGCAGAAGTTGGCATAACAATTTTACTTTTGATACCAAGTAAATGTGAAGATAGTGCAACACCTTGTGCATGGTTACCAGCTGAACAAGCAATAACACCACGTGCTTTTTCTTCATCTGTTAAATGTGAAATTTTATTAAATGCACCACGAAATTTAAAGGAACCCGTTAATTGCATATTTTCTAATTTCAAATGGATTTCTCCACCCGTTTTACTAGTTAAATAAAAGGATTTAACTAAAGGCGTTTTACGAACATTTCCATCAAGAACTTGTTTGGCTTTTTTGATATCAACAATATGTAATGGCAATGTTTTGTTAATCATATTAACACTTCCTTCAATTGCTTATAATCTAGCCCTAACGTTTTTCCTAAATTTTCATAGGTAATAGTTCCCTTATAGATGTTTATACCATATGCTAATGCTGGTTTATTTTTAATTGTATCTTCTAAGCCATCTTTAGCAATTGCTAATAAATATTCAATATTTCCATTTGCTAACGCCATAGTAGCAGTACGTGGGGTGGCTCCAGGCATATTTGGTACGGCATAATGTAGTACATCATGTTTAATAAATACAGGATCATTATGTGTTGTATAGTGATCAACTGTTTCTACTGTACCACCTTGGTCAATTGCAATATCAACTATGATACTTCCAGGTTTCATTGATTGAACCATATATTCTTTAACAATTTTTGGTGGCTTAGAACCTGGTATTAAGATTGTTGAAATGAATAAGTCTGCTTCTTTTATATACTTCTCTAAATTTTCAGTATTAGATTCAAAAACCTTAACTGGAGCATTGGTATATTTATCTTTTAAATACTCAATTTGTTTTTTGTTTAGTTCTAAAATAGTTACATAGCAACCAATTCCAATAGCCATATCACACGCATTAATCGCAGCATTACCCCCACCTAAAATCACAACATTACCAGCAGGTATACCATCTATTCCTGATAATAAAATCCCTTCTCCTTGATGTTGCTTTTCCAAATAGTAAGCTCCCATAAATACTGCACGACGACCAGCAATTGCACTCATAGGTTTTAATAGAGTTAAAACACCATTTTCGCTAATTGTTTCTCCTGCAATTGCAGTAGTTCCCGCTTTTTTCATTGCTTCAACGCATTCTTTTGAAGCTGCTAAATGTAAAAATCCCCATACAATTAAATCTTTTTTAAAATACTTATACTCTTCAGCTAGTGGTTCTTTAACTTTTACCACCATATCAACATCCCAAGCTTGATCTTGGTTTACTAAACGTGCACCTGCACCTATGTATTCATCATTTGTATAACCGGATCCTACACCTGCATCTTTTTCTATTAATACTTGATGTCCATCTATAACTAATTTTTGAACATTTTCAGGGGTCATCCCAACACGGGCTTCTCCTTTTTTAATCTCTTTAACTACTCCAATCTTCACATTAACACACCCTTTTGAATTTAATATAAATTACATGGCTTGTTATGTTATTGAAATGAAAGTGATGAAACATATAAATAAAAATATCAAATAGAATAACATAGTTATAGCGATATAATTTATTTTTTCTTATAAGCTATTACACTTACACGATAGCACCACAATAAATAGCATGTCAATAAAATCATGTGAAATATTTCACATGATTTTATTGTTTTATTATTCTTTCAAATCATTAAATTCTAATTATATAAATCTTGTTAATATACACAAAAATATTTTTTTTGTAACTACTTAGATATCTATACAGCGAACTTTTATACGATCAATCATCTGTACTCTATTCATTTTTCAATATACATTGCTTACTAATAATAGACTTCCTGCGATTGATTATTTCGATAATTTAATCTTTATTTTTATTGTTTACTTTTCTGTGTAAAAAAAATATGATGTACGTATAAAATGATTATTCAAATATAACAACAAATTAGGGCTCTATACTGAATCACCTTAATTAATGTAAACATTCTCATACAATGTTTCATTAAATGTCTTTTCTATTTTTATTTATGTGAAACACTTCACATAATGTATGTGGATTTCTAAAACGGAAATTAAAAAATGATCTTTTAATCGAGGAGGGATTCTTTTGTCACAGCAACAACTAAAAAAAGAGATTGGCTTCTTTTCAGCTTTGATGACTGTTATTGGTACAGTTATCGGCGCAGGTGTATTCTTTAAACCAACTGCATTATATGGCGTAACAGGATCTGGAAGCTTAGGATTACTTGCATGGATAATAGGAGGCATCATGACTGTTTGCGCTGGATTAACTGCGGCTGAACTCTCTGCAGCTATTCCAAAAACAGGTGGAATGATGGCGTATTTAAAACGGACTTATGGTGATTTAATTGCCTTTCTACTAGGATGGGCACAAACTGTAATCTATTTTCCAGCAAACATTGCTGCACTTGCCATTATTTTCGGTACACAAGCAGTTAGCTTATTCGGATTAGATGCGAGTGAGAATAAAATGCTGATTATTGGTATCGCTGTTTTTACTGCAACTTTTGTAACACTCATGAATTTTTTGGGGGCTAAAGCTGCCGGAGGAATTCAGGTCGTTTCTACAATATGCAAATTATTCCCTTTAGCTCTTCTCATTATTTTTGGATTACTACACAAAAGTGATGTAACTTTTCAATTATTCCCAATAGAAGCAGGACCAGATAAATCATTCATCTCTGCCCTTGGCTCTGGCTTACTTGCAACAATGTTTGCGTATGATGGATGGATTCATGTTGGTAATATCGCTGGAGAAATGAAAAATCCTAAAAAAGACTTACCTAAAGCGATTGTTTTAGGCTTATCAACTGTTACGGTCGTTTACTTACTAATCAATATCGCATTCCTAATGGTCATGTCTGCAGGAGCACTTGCAGGAACTGATACACCAGCATCTGAAGTAGCAACAATTATTTTCGGCTCAATTGGCGGAAAACTAGTTACAATCGGTATCTTAATTTCAGTATTCGGGACTATTAATGGCTATATCATGACTGGTATGCGTATTCCTTATGCAATGGCAATAGAAAACAAATTACCTTTCAGCAACTGGTTCGCTAAATTATCTAAAAATAGCCGCATTCCTTATAACTGCGGGATTTTTATCTTATTGGTCTCTGCAATTATGATGCTTATAGGCGGATTTAATACATTAACAGATATGTTGGTATTTGTTATATGGATATTCTATACACTGACATTTCTAGCTGTATTCATTTTACGGAAGAGAGAGCCAGAACTTAAGCGTCCTTACAAAGTACCACTATACCCATTTATCCCGATCATCGCTATTTTAAGCGGATTATTCATCGTTATTAATACGCTATTCACGCAAACCTTATTAGCATCATGTGGAATAGGACTAACTCTCTTAGGTCTTCCCATTTACTTTGCAATGCGTAGTAAACACATTAAAACGGAAGACAATGATTAGTTTTTTAGTAATCCTGTTACTCAGATTAAGCAGTTAATCTAAGTAACATTCTAGAGTTTTTTCTCCGCGAAACGAATATGCTATATAATTTTCACAAAAATCAAAGCATTGTTAAACGAAATTTCAAAAATATGTAACAAAATCCTTTAATTGTATATGTTATACTGAGCATGTAGTGATTCTAATTGTGTCCAAGTAGAATTATTTATTCTAACAATCTCTCACTACATGTTAAATACTTATTACTAGGGAAACAAAAAGTCATTCTAATTAGAATGACTTTTTGTTTTTTCCATTTAAACTGTGAATAAAAACTCATCTCTTTACATGAGCACTAGAAAACTTGTAAGTACCAAAATTTCAATGAAAGGGCTAAAAATAAGTATTTCTAGTACATGCCGCTTCGCCTCTTCTTTTATCCATTCCTCAATCAAATCTTTAACTGTATCCATCTTTTTCTTTAATAATATAAATGAAATCCCTATTTCTTCATTACCTTCTCTAATATACGATTTTTCAGTAACCATTCTTCAAACTTTGCACTTCCAAATTCCCAGCTTAAATCATGGACAGGTATGGAACACACGTGATATCCCGAATAATCGTCCATATATGCATCTTCCTGTACTCGTATTGGCTGAATCCCGTAAAAAGCAAAGTTAAAAAAGACATCCCACACATCTTCGCTCTTTCTCTTATAAGCAACCGATTCCACATCATACTCCTCTCCAAAATAGTCGAGATGTAAATGCATGTTATCATCATATTCATATTTCATCTCAATCACCCCTTATATTTGTACTTCTATTTCTCCCAAAAAATCCCTCCTCTGTCCACTCACATCTGGGCACTTACCTACATATCATGGCAGTAGATCCATTTCTAGGAGGTGTCTGATATTGAAAAAATGTATAGCTGTTTTTTGTATACTTGTCCTTACCGTTTTTACATTTGTGGCGTGTAATAAAAAAGATGATACAGAGCAGACGCAAAAGATTCGCGTCGGTGAAGTCACGCATTCTCTCTTCTATGCACCGCTATATGTCGGCATGGAAAAGGGCTTCTTTAAAGAGGAAGGGCTAGACATTGACCTGCAAACGACGGCTGGCGGCGATAAAACGATGACTGCACTGTTATCAGGCGGGATTGATGTCGCACTTGTCGGTTCCGAAACATCTATTTATGTTCATCAACAAGGAGCAAAGGATCCAATTATTAACTTTGCACAGCTCACACAAACAGATGGCACATTTCTTGTCTCACGCAAAAAATTAGACTCCTTTAATTGGAACGATATAAAAGGTGTTACATTCCTTGGCCAAAGAAAAGGCGGTATGCCGCAAATGGTCGGTGAATACGTTCTGAAAAAAAATGGTATTGATCCGCACAAAGATACAAATTTAGTACAAAACATTGAGTTTGCAAATATTGCAAATGCCTTCGCATCTGGTACAGGGGAATTTGTACAGCTCTTTGAACCGACAGCAAGCATTTTTGAAAAAGAAGGAAAGGGCTACATCGTTGCTTCTTTTGGCGCTGAGTCTGGAACTGTCCCGTACACAACCTTTATGGCAAAACAAAGTTTCTTAAAGAAAGACAAAGTGGCTGCTGAGAAGTTCACGCGTGCATTATACAAAGCACAGCAATGGGTCGATACACATAGCCCTGAAGAAATCGCAACAGCTGTTACACCACTGTTTAAAGATACTTCAAAAGATATTACCGTAAAAGTAATTGAGCGTTACAAAAAACAGCATTCCTATGCGACAAATCCATTATTAGACGCGGAAGAATGGAAACAGTTGCAAAAGATTATGAAGGAAGCTGGCGAATTACAAAAAGAAGCCCCACACGAGGCGCTCGTTAATACAAAAATTGCCGAGAGCGTTATTAAGAAATAGAGGCGAATCCTATGAGTTTTTTACAGATTGCTAACGTTTTCCATTGCTTTTTTGCAAAAGAAAATGCTCGTCTCGTTTTAGAAGATATTAATTTACACGTAGAAGAGGGCGAGTTTATTTCTTTTCTTGGCCCAAGCGGCTGCGGAAAAACAACGCTCCTTTCTATTATTGCAGGTTTAGTAAAACCCATTGAAGGCATCGTCCTTCTTGATGAGGAGCCGATTATAAAATCCACGTCTTCCATGGGCTATATGCTACAGCAAGATTATTTGTTCCCCTGGAAAACGATTGAAGAAAATATTATGCTTGGACTTCACATTACAAAAACATATCAGTCCGACGCGAAAAATCATACATTGCAGCTCTTACAACAAGTTGGCTTACAAGGGGTAGAAAAACAATATCCACGAGAATTATCTGGCGGCATGCGTCAGCGGGCAGCACTCGTTCGTACACTCGCAACGAATCCGAAAATACTTTTACTTGACGAACCGTTTTCAGCACTTGACTATCAAACGAAATTAAAATTAGAGGAACTCGTTTTCTCTCTATTACAAACATATAAGAAAACATCCCTTCTCGTAACACATGATATTGAAGAGGCGATTGCCATGAGCGACCGCATTTATTTACTGCAAGCAAACCCTGGAAAAATCGCACAAACCTTTACCGTACCGGATAGCATTCGTTCCTTGTCACCGTTAGAATCACGGCAGCATCCTGACTTTCCCGCTCTCTTTCAAGTCATATGGAAGGAGCTTGAACGCCTTGGTTAATATAAAAGCATTACATGAACAGTTTCGAAAAAAAGAACGGCAGCGCACTTGGATGGCTGTAACTTTACAGTTATTGCTTATGATCCTCTTCTTTACCTTATGGGAAATTGCAAGTAAACAAGAGTGGATTGATCCCCTTCTCTTCAGCTCTCCATCAAGTATTTGGGAATTATTTTTGAGTAAATGGAGCGATGGATCACTTTTGGTTCACATGTGGACGACACTGCTTGAAACAAGTGTAGGATTTATACTGGGAACCGCACTCGGCACCTTCATTGCGACAATCCTTTGGTGGTTGCCACTGTTAGCCCGTGTATTAGATCCGTATCTTGTTGTTTTAAATGCGATGCCAAAAGTAGCGCTTGGTCCGATTATTATCGTTATTTTTGGTCCGAACATCTCCTCTTCTATCGCAATGGGCGTTATTATTTCGATTATCGTTACCATTCTTGTCATTTACAGCGCCTTCCAAGAAGTTGATTCAAATTATATAAAAGTAATGGACACATTCGGTGCTAGTAAATGGCAATGTTATCAACAAGTCATTTTACCTTCTTCCTTCCCTGCAATCATTTCAACGCTAAAAGTAAACGTTGGATTATCTTGGGTTGGGGTCATTTTCGGAGAACTTCTTGTTTCAAAGCAAGGGCTTGGTTATTTAATTAGCTACGGATTCCAAGTATTTAACTTTACACTTGTCCTGCTAAGTGTTTTACTCACATGTGTCCTCGCAACGCTCATGTATGTGTTCGTTGAAGGTTTTGAGAAGCTTATAGTGAAGACGAGAAAAAGAAGCTGACCCAAAATGTTTGGTCTTACCCCTGTCAAGTAGACAGTAAAAGATTAGATGCCTTTTCATTAAGCAGCCTTAGTTCCAAATTCAGCAGGACTAAGGTTGTTTAATTTTTTTTGGAATCGTTTGTTATTGTAATACCTCATATATCTTCTAATGGCTTTGAAAACTTGCTCTTTTTCATGAAACTCATTTCTGTAAAAACATTCTGTCTTAAAATGACTAAAAAAACTCTCTACACATGCATTATCATAACAATTGCCCTTCCTAGACATACTTACATTCATTTTGTATTTTTTAAGTAATAGGTTGTATTTTTTGGACGTGTATTGATACCCTTGATCGCTATGTAATACTGTTCCGTGGACATTTCTTTTTCTTAAGGCCTTATTCACTGTGTCTATAACTAATTTTAAATTGTTGCTTTCGCTTACTTGGTAGGCTACAATTTCGTTATTATAAAGATCCATTATCACTGAAAGATACATACGCTTACCGTTAAAAGTGAGATAGGTTATATCTGTAACCCATTTTTCATTTGGCTTGCTGGCTGAAAATTCCCTGTTTAAACGATTTTTTGATACGACACATTGTTCTTTTAAGCCAAAATGCCTCCACTTTTTCTTTCGAATCTTAGCTTGTATCCCCATTTTCTTCATTAAACGGTACACTCTTTTATGATTTATCTGTAAACCACAATACTTTTTGAGCCATGTACAAACTCTTGGATAACCAAAACTACCATTTATATCTGGATCTAGTTCGCATTCCACTATTTTGGACATAATAAATTGGTCTTCCTTCATCTTTTCAGAGGGATTAGTTCTTCTTTTTTCCCATTTGTAATATCCACTTCTTGAGACCCCCGCAATTTCACAAAGAAACACAATTGGAAAGCTATGCTTTAATGTATGAATGATCTCGTATTCTATTGATTTGTCTCTTTTGACCTCATCTCCTTTTTCGCAGCTAAGAGCTTTTTTAAGTATGCATTTTCTACTTCTAATCGTTCTATTCTATCATCATGACTTGTTTTTATTGAACTTGCATTTGTTTGTCTAGATCTCCCTCGTTTTTCTTGTAGGCCAAGAATACCCTCACTATTGTAGTTTTTAATCCATCTGTCTATAACTGAATATGTAACTCCTAATTCCCTTCCAATTAATTTACTACCCATTCCTCTATGTAAGTACATTTCAATAGCTTTCATTTTAAAATCAATCGAAAAAGTTCTTCTAATTTTCCCCATAAAAAAATCCCCTCCATAATAAACAGTACAGTAACTTTCTTTCAACTGTCTACTATGAGGGGATAATACCAGTTTTTTTGAGTCAGCTCTTTTTCTTTATTATATTTCTTTTACTTCCTTGGAAATTTTATATAAGCCAGTTAACACTTCTGCTCGCATTTTTACAAGCTCAGGAAACTGATAGAAGAACGCCATCTTTTTATATTTTAACTCTTCGCCCTCTTTCACTTGCTTTGAATCTTGTAAAATGAACGCTGTAAATGTATCAGCAATATCCTCTGCTACATTGGTTGTTCCATATTCCGAAACGAATTGATCATGCTTTTCTTCAAAAAATTGTATTTGTGCTTCTAAATTTGTTTCAATCTGTTTCTCTTGCCATTCTTTTTCGATTTGTTTCCAAAACGATTCATGAAATTTATTTATGTAGGAATCCGCCTTCGTACAACCTTCTTGCAAGAAAAGATTTTTACATTTTTCTTTATAAGAGGAAATATCTTTATCTTCTTCGAATGCTTGTAAATACTTTTTATCTACCGGAATGTGCGCATCATTTAACGTTAACACGTGAGCCGTTTCATGAATTAACGTCTTCATCACTTCCTCTATATTCACACCTGAATCAAGCGTATCTAAACTTAATACCCAGTCCTTTGGTTCTTCTGGGTTTTGTGCCACATGAGCAACCATACCATCATATCCATCTGTTACAATAGCAAACTCTTTCATACTTTCTCGATATTTAGCGGGTATGAGTGTACGATAGATCTCCCATAATGTTCCATGATAATCCATATCTTCATGCTGTGTGACAACTTCATCCTTTGCTTCTTTATCCTCAGCAAATACTTTATTTAAACGCTTCTTATCTAGCTTTTCAAAATAAGGATCTGTTATTTCTTCATTATCAATGTAATAAGATGCTAGAAAGAAATAACTTTCAACGTCATCTTTCTTTTGTTCTATCATTTTAATTTCTTCTATACTTTCTATATCCTCTACAGGTTCTTCCAGCTTAGAAATGCCTTCCATCTTTTTATTTATTTTTTGAACCATTTCATCGCCAATCCTAGTGCACTCTTCTTGGTTTTTACATATTTCTTTTTCCTCTGCGACATCTACCGCTTTGCTACAACCTGCGATGAAATAAACTCCCATGAGAAAACATAATAGTTTTACATAAAACTTCCCCATATAGACCTCCCTCATTCCATTCTTATTAGATATCATAATCATTCTTTTGAAAATATGCGATAATTATTTGAAAGGGTTTACTATTTTTTAGGAGGCTGTAATATGCTACGTGCGGTACTATATAAATACAAATTAAAAAACCGACATAAAGCCCTTCTTTTTAGGTGGGAAAGAGCATCCGGCCATGCATAGAAGCGGTCAGTTCCTTTTCCTGCCCAGACATAGTGAAAACAAAGAGAGAAAACGAGTGCAGGTCACCTTTTGTTATCCATAGCCGTGGCTTATATGTTGAAAAATCAAAATGAATTTATATATTTGATTTAGATGGAACATTACTAGATCGACGTCGTTCTTTGCAATATTTTATAAGTCAGCAATATGATCGTTATGCTCAGCTCATTCAAGAATATAGTATTACAAAATTTCTTAGACAAAACAAAAAGAACTCGGCTCCTTTACTTCGTAAAACAGCCGAGTTCTTCTATATGTTTCATTGTACGTGCTAATACGTCATCACGCATGATAAAACTAAATTTTCTATCAGTTTTGATATTATTCGGGATATCTTTTAATAAAACAGATCCCTTCGTTTCTTCGTAGTGCGTATGTGCTTCTACTGCACGAATTGTTGCGAAATAAATATTTTTAATGATTATTTTGTCTTTTCCAGATACTTTATATTGCCCTATGTAAGTTAAATCAGAAACAATTCCGCCGGTTTCTTCATGAACTTCTCGAACTGCCGCTTCTTCCGGTGTTTCCCCAATTTCTACTTTGCCACCTGGAAATTCAAGACCGCGACGTAAATGATGCGTTAATAACCATTGATCCCCGTACCGGCATACAACCCAAACATGCTTTGGCTCAGGAGAAAATGGGTAACGTTCAAACGATAATTGTACAGTGTTGTGGTAATAATCTTTAAATGTATACATGCCATTACTCCCCTATTGATGGTTACAAGTTTTTTCTTACCACAAATTGTAGCACATTCTGGCTTGTATGCATAATGTTATACGATTACAATCCATTGATTATTCCCATTTGCGCGACTAATTCTTTCGTTTCGTGATCCCCTAGATCATAAATAAGCTTATATGCTTTTTGTAATTGTTCATCATACCGATCGTTATTGGAATCATGATGATACTCGACAAATGGCACATGCGAGCGCACAAAAGAACCAAGATCTTCGCGATATGCTTGATCAAAATATTCACGTAGCTCGATAATCTCTTCATCTGTCGCTTGAATGGCAAAGTTATACGTATCTGCCGTTTTCACCTGTGAAATCTCGCCGTTCCCTACCGATATATAGTAGGTTTTCTTATCCATATAACGTCCCTTCTTTCATCATTTTACTTTCTATTGTTTTCAACAATTACAAAATTATGTAAATCATCGTTCTGTTTCATGATAAAATGAAGAAAAGGTGATTTCAGAATGATCAAAATATTAATCATCGCGGTTATTATCGTTGTAATCATATTAGTACTCTCTGTGCTTACGATTAATAAAGGCTACTCGTAAATTCATAGGCATTGCCTGTTTCTTTGTTTCTGGGCTTTGTTTGTACGTATCTATAGTAGAATTTCTTCGCTAAATAAAAAAACTGCCCTTTCACAGGCAGTTTCTCTATTTATTAACCAAACACTTTCTCAAGTTTATCTTTATCCTGGCTTAACCAGAAATTCATCAAGCGCTTTGCTCCTTCTAAATCATGAAGCTTCGCTTGACCACACTGCGTTTCATTTGCAGCTGGAATTTCTGTAATTTGTACCGCATCTTTTAGTGTAAGTTCCAATAAATCAATTACTTCACGAACTGTTGGCGTACCACTAACAACAAGATAATATCCTGTTTGGCAACCCATTGGTGAAATATCAATAATATCAAAATGTGGATAGCGATCAATATATTTACGTAAATTAAATGCTAATAAATGCTCTAATGTATGAATAACATCCGGTTTCATCGCTTGTTTATTTGGCTGACAGAAACGAATATCAAATTTATTTACAATACCGTCACTACCCACTTTATGAACACCACAATGTCTTACATAAGGTGCTTTTACAATCGTATGATCTAATTCAAAGCTTTCTACTGATGGCATAATCATCTCTCCCGCTTTCATTTTAATTCCGTTATATCCAATATGATATAACGGAATTCGCAAATAGTAAAGCATTATGTACAGTCATGCTATAATACTAGAAGAATATGCTGAAAAGGAGATCGTTATGAAACAGATTTTTATTGGTATCATACGCTTTTATCAAAAGTTCATTTCCCCGATGACACCACCAACATGTCGCTTTCATCCATCATGTTCTCAATATGGACTAGAATCATTTCAAAAACATGGTGCACTAAAAGGCTTTTGGCTGACAATAAAGCGCATTTTAAAATGTCATCCTTTTCATCCAGGAGGCTTTGATCCCGTCCCGGACAAAAAGGAAAAAGAAAACTAAGCTTCGTATCCATTCACAACAAGGTCTAATTTACCTGTATCAGGATGAATTACAAGACCATGTACAGGAACATCTGTCGGAAGTAGCGGATGGTTACGAAGTACAGAAACGCTGTGCTCTACACTTTCTTCTACACTAGAAAACCCTTGTAAAAATCTCTCTAAACTGATCCCAGAATAACGAAGTATATCTAATTTCTCTTCTGTCACGCCGCGTTCTTTCATTTTTTCAATTGTACTGCTCGCCTGAATTTTTGTCATCCCACAATCATGGTGACCAACAACACATACTTCATCTGCACCAAGCTCATACACGGCAACTAAAATACTACGCATAATACTTCCAAATGGATGTGAAATAACAGCGCCTGCTACTTTAATAATTTTCACATCACCATTACGCATATTCATTGCTTTTGGTAATAATTCAACAAGGCGTGTATCCATGCAAGAGATGATAACCATTTTTTTGTTTGGGTATTTCCCAGTTTCATACTCTTCATATTTTTTTTCTTCAACAAATTTTTCATTGTACTGCAAAATTTCTTCTAATGACTTCATAGTAAAAAGACCCTCTTTTCTCTCATTTAGACTACATACTAAGTGTATCAAAATCTAAAAAATCCCAAAAGTATATTACTTTATTGTAAATATATGATTTTTTCAGATAACCGACATAATTCTTTCAAAATATACACACACCTCTGTAACAACTCCCCTCCACTTTGTTCATCTTCTCACTATAAACTATATGTAGATAATGTTAAAAAGGAGTGAATCTTTATTATGTCCGACGTTCTGTTACTGAGTCGTTTTCAATTTGCAATTACTATCTTCTATCATTTCTTGTTTGTACCGTTAACAATCGGACTTGTTATTTTAGTAGCGTGTATGGAAACACAATATGCACGTACATTAAATCCAACGTATCGGAAAATGGCAAATTTCTGGGGTAAGCTATTTACGATTAACTTCGTCATGGGGATTATAACCGGGATTACGATGGAGTTCCAATTCGGAACAAACTGGTCTGAGTACTCGAAATATATGGGAGATATTTTCGGATCACCACTCGCAATAGAAGCACTTGTTGCTTTCTTCTTAGAATCTACCTTTATGGGAATTTGGTTATTCGGTAAAGATAAAATCTCACCAAAGTTCCGTGCTTTTTGTATGTGGATGGTCGCACTTGGAACCAATATTTCCGCTCTTTGGATTATTACAGCAAACGGCTTTATGCAAAACCCTGTTGGCTACGTGATACGTAACAACCGTGCTGAATTAAATGATTTTTGGGCACTTGTAACAAACCCATATGCATGGCATATGTTCTTCCATACAGTTGTTGGGTGCTATATTGTTGGAGCATTCTTCGTTATGGCGATTAGTGCCTATCATTTGTTACGCAAAAATAACGTGGAATTCTTTAAGAAATCCTTTAAATTCGGATTAATCTTAGGGTTATTAGCAGCAACTGCAACACCTTTCATCGGTCACCAATCCGGTGCTTTCGCTGCCAAAATGCAACCTGCAAAAGGTGCAGCAATGGAAGCAGTTTGGGAAACTGGAAAAGGCCAAGGTTTCTCAATCATTCAAATTCCTGATGTGAAAACCGAGAAAAACTTCGAACTTTTCACAATTCCAAAACTCGGCAGCTTCTTCTATACAAACTCATTTGATGGAGAAATTGTCGGTTTGAAAGATATTCCGAAAGAAGATCGTCCAAACGTAAATCTTGTTTATTACAGCTTCCGTTTAATGGTCGCACTTGGCGTATTCTTCATGGCACTAACATGGTTTGGTTTCTATTTAAACCGTAAAGGAAAACTAGAAAACTCAAAACGATTCTTAAAAATTACAATGTGGTCTGTCTTACTTCCATATATAGCAATTAATGCTGGTTGGATTGTTGCAGAAGCAGGGCGTCAACCATGGACAGTATACAAATTGATGCGTACCGCTGAATCTGTCTCACCAATTTCAGTACCACAAATTTGGTTCTCGTTAATTAGCTTAATATTATTCTACACATTGCTCTTAATCGCCGATGTATACCTCATGCTGAAGTTCGCGAAAAAAGGACCAACGGCATTAGAAGAATCTAATCAAGGGGGTGCAGCTCATGTCTCATGATATGCTTGCAGTCATTTGGTTCGGTTTATGGGGCGTGATTTGGACAGTTTATTTTATTCTCGATGGCTACGCACTCGGTAACGGAATGATTTTCCCGTTCGTTACAAAAGATCGTAAAGAACGCAATCAAATGCAAGAAGCGATCGGACCGTTCTGGGGTGGCAATGAAGTATGGTTAATTACAGCAGGCGGTGCAACATTTGCCGCTTTCCCTATCACATATGCAAATATGTTTAGTTACTTATATACACCATTATTTTTAGTACTATTAGCTCTTTTCGCTCGTGCAGCAGGACTTGAATTTATGCATAAAGATGATTCACCAATTTGGCAGAGTGTTTGTAAATGGGTATATGCAATTGGTAGCTTCTTAATTGCTTTCCTATTCGGTGTTACATTTGCAAATCTATACTATGGACTGCAAATCGGGAAAGACGGCTATGAAGGAACATTATTTAGTTTATTAAATCATTACGGCATTTTAGGTGGGCTCTTCTTCACGGCAATCTTTGTCGTATCTGGTGCACTTTGGGTCATGATTAAAACGTCTGGCGAAGTATCAGATCGTGCTTATAAAATTGCAAAACCATTTTCGATGGTATCGGCAATTATTTTAGCAATATTCTACGTTGCAACTGCAAATCGTACAAACTTATTCCAAAACTTTACGGAATATCCTGTACTATTCATTCTTCCGCTACTAGCAATGTTAATGAGTGTCCTAACAATCATTATGATTTTAAAACACAAAATTGGTTTCGCATTCACATTTGTTTGTCTAACAATCGCAATGTTTATGACAACTGGTTTTGCAGGCATGTTCCCAAGAATGTTGCCATCACGCATTAACGATGCCTATAGCACAACTTTATATCAAGCAGCCGGCAGTGAATTAAACTTAAAAATTATGTTCTTCGTCGCGATGGTAATGGTACCAATCGTTATCGGATATCAGCTATGGAGCTACACAATCTTTAAAGAAAAAATTCATAAGGATTCTGCGAAAGGGTATCACTAAAATACAAAAAAGACACTCGGAATGAGTGTCTTTTTTGCCTACATGTATGATTACCTCTATAAATCCATTTTGATTTTTCGACATATAAGCCGCGGCTATGGATAACAAAAGGTGACCTGCACTCGTTTCCTCTCTTTGTTTTCACTTGGCACGGGGCAGGAAAAGGATCTGACCGCTTCTATGTATGGCCGGATGCTCTCTCCCACCTAAAAAGAAGGGCTTTATGTCGGTTTTTTAATTTGTATTTATATCTATGCAATTTCACCTATATAACTTATAGCGTAGATTGTATTACTTGATCATACATATCATTATCATATACATCTGTAGTACTAATTCCATTAAAGGCTTTCAAAGTAAATCCCACATTAGATGATCCAGAACCATTATATGATTTCGTGTGTTCTATTGGGTGTACATTGTATTTATCACCTAGATTGATTGTTCCATTGCAGTTTTCTATAATCACACCATCGATAACAGCAGGCATCGTATCACTCACTTTCATTATGTTATTTTTCATTTTATGAAGAATGCCTAAAAAAATAGCATGTTTAGAAAAAAAAAGACACTCCAAAGAGTGCCCTTCCCTAACTTAAACCACTTTACTTTTAATATATCGCTTTGAATATATTTTACCACTTCTATATATATTGTTTATTGAGAAAATTTAAAACATTTATTTTTCTAACTATATTTTTTTTGGATAATGTAATATACAATAAAGTGAAACTTTGATCTATAACAATTATATAAAAATTGAGGTGTTTACAAAAGTTATGTTTTTTGGAGTTATTACACTTATTTTACTTATTATTTTTCTATTCTTTTATTTAAGAGATCCTCGAAGTTTAATAATCGGATTTTTATTTAACTTATTCTTTTGCTCATCCCTTATCCTTGTCCTTTATTTAGGTTTCAGTTCAAATAATGCGATATTTAGAGTTATTGCAATTATACCATTTATAATCATTTTCTTGATATTAACCTTTGGCGTATTTGCATTAATGGTTGGACTATTTCTTAATGCAAGAATTCTAATGCGAAAAGAAGGACGACGTTTTTCTAACTGTTTAACTTTGATTGCTGGGCTAGGCATTTTATGCACTATACTATTCTCACTATTGGATCCAACTCGATTTTTATCTCCCCATTTCCAGCCGATTTTTGCAGGAGTATCTTTCATTATTGTATATTTCTTTTTCCACTTATCAACTTTCTTAACAGCTTATTTTCTGTATCAATTTAACAGACCGAGACGTAACCAAGATTTCATTATCGTTCTTGGCAGTGGATTAATCAATGATAAAGTGCCACCACTTTTAGCAAGCAGAATTAATAAAGCTATCGATTTCTATTGGAAACAAGCAGTTGTCGCTTCTCCGCCTACAATCATTTTCTCCGGTGGACAAGGACCAGATGAGAATCTTCCTGAAGCAGAGGCAATGCAAATGTATGCTGTTGAAAAAGGCATCCCTATTGAACATACAATACAAGAAAATCGTTCTGTAAATACGTATCAAAACATGCTCTTCTCAAAACAAATCATGGATTCGTTAAAAGACAAGTATAGAAGTATCTTTACAACGAACAATTTCCATCTTTTCCGTGCTGGCTTATATGCAAAACAAGCTGGCCTCAATAGCCAAGGAATCGCATCAAAAACCGCTTTCTATTACTGGCCAAATGCAATGATTCGAGAGTATATTGCGATCGTTGTTATGAGCCGTAAGCGTCATACTAAGGTCGTAGGAGTTGTTTTAGGATTCTCTGTAATCATAACGGCTATTAGCTTTTTAGTTAGCTAACTTAAATCAGAAAAGCCTTCCTCTCTTGAGGAAGGCTTTCTGATTTATCATATTAACTTATTTCTCTTTTTGACTCATCCAATTTCTATAATAACCCTAAAGTAATTTCCTTATTAATCTGTTCGAAAGTTTGAATCGCTTTTTCATATTCTTTTTCTTCCAGATGCATAAGAAAATCTGTCATCAGACCAAGTAGTTCACTTTCATATGGTTTTCGTTTCATATATGTAAGTTCTACAGAACCTAGTAGTTTCTTTTCTTGTATATCTTGCATCACTTGCATAATCGTTTTATTTTCAGCTGGAGACAGTAATAATTCATGTATGTTCCACAAAGTATTATGAAATTTTTCGGCATCATCATTCTCTAAAGCATTTGGAAGTTCTCTCACGCATTTTCTTAAGTTGACTATGTCAAAGCTTTTCTTACTTTTAATAACTTTTTCAATGGAAAGTTTAAAAAATAACAAACGAATTTCTAAAAATTTAATGATATCTTCAAATGAAAATTTTGTTTTTGCGACAGTTATCCCACAATGACTTTAATGTTTTAGAAATCCTTCTGATGTTAAACGAGACAGGGCATTACGAATCGGTGTTCTACTCATATTTAACTCTTTTCTAATCTAGCTTCAGTTAAACGAAGTCCCTCCTCATATTGTAGCTTTTAAATAAAGTTTAACCGTTTAAAAAATGACTAACTTGAGCATTAAGCTTGCGAAATGAATAACAAAATAACCTGCTCCCTGTATTTTGGGATGGCAGGTTATTTTGTTTTTTGTATTGATATGAGTAAATTAAGGGTTTCTTAAGAATCTATTAAGAAATAAGTGAGTTTTAGGAGCTAGAATAAATTTATCTTAACAGTGAGAGGAAGATTAATATGACTAATTTTGTAGAAAGTACTTATGCAACTTCGAAAACAGAAGTTTCTGTTACAGCTCCCTACAATACAAATCAAATAGCCGAATGGTTGGCAGAGCATGCAAAGCCTTTAAAAACAACTAATCCAACTGCATCTCTTAATGATTTAAAACCACTTAAGAATATGGTAGGATCAGCTTCAATCGTAGGTTTAGGTGAAGCTACGCATGGGGCTCATGAAGTTTTTACAATGAAACACCGCATTGTTAATTATTTAGTATCTGAAAAGGGCTTTACCAACTTAGTTTTAGAAGAGGGATGGGACAGAGCTTTGGAACTTGATCGTTATGTTCTTACTGGTAAAGGGAACCCAAGCCAACATCTATCACCTGAATTTAACACGAAAGAAATAGTAAATCTATTTAATTGGATACAACAATATAATGCTGATCCAAAACATAAATCTAAAGTGCGTGTCATTGGGATGGATATACAATCAGTAAACGAAAATGTTTATAATAATATAACAGAATATGTAAAAAGAAACAATCCAGATCTTGTGCCTAGTGTAGAAGAGAAGATAAAAGGCCTTATTCCTGTAACAAAGGATATTAATATCTTTGGCAGCCTTACGAAAGAAAATAAAGAAAAATATATTTCAGATGCTAAACAAATCAGTGCTTTATTAGAACAAAATAAAAGTAATCTAAATAGAAAATCCAAAGAGTTCGCATGGATAAAACAAAATGCCCGTATTATTGAGCAGTTTACTACAATGTTAGCGTCATTTCCTGATAAACCGTCAGATCTTTTTTTGAAACATGATATTGCAATGTATGAAAATGCGAAGTGGACAGAAGAACATTTAGGAAAAACAATTGTATGGGGACATAATGGACACGTTTCGAAAACAAATATGATACCTTTTATATACCCTAAAGTAGCTGGGCAACATTTAGCAGAACATTATGGAAAACGGTATATATCTATTGGAACATCTGTTTATGAAGGACGATATAATGTATATAATAGTAACCGTGAATTTGGCCCATATGGAACATTAAAATCAGATGATCCAAACAGTTATAACTACATCTTTGGACAAGTCAAAAAAGACCAATTTTTTATTGATTTACGTAAGGCAAACGGAGTGACAAAAACTTGGTTAAACGAACAACATCCAATTTTTCCTGGAATAACTACCGAAGGCCCTGACATACCAACAACTGTTGATATATCATTAGGTAAATCGTTTGACATACTTGTTCAAATTCAAAAAGTGAGTCCATCTCAACTACATCAATAAATCTGTAATAATGTGGCTCAACGAGGTGTAGTATTGATAGTAGTGTAAGTGACAGTAGAGTTGTTTAAAAATGTCAGTCATGTTATTCCATTAAAGAGCCATTTAATGGAATAACAGTCACAGAGATGATCAATCATTTTTATAAAAAAATGATTCAATTGAATATATTAAAAGCGTGTTTTGATCAATCTTTTTTTCAAAACACGCTTTTTCTATTTGCTCTTTTATCAACGTTTGTAGAGTTAGTTTAATCAAACTTTATTTCAAGGCTACACATATTTACCATCTATAATTTTATTGTTAACTTAGCTACGTCTAAATCATAAAGGAAATTCTTATAATACATTTTCCAAATCTGGTTCAACATAAGTTTGCTTATAACTTTAGCTTTCACGTATGATTATCGTAATAATAAAGTAAGGAATGAAGCTAATTTTATTATGAAAATAAAAAAACAAAAATCTAAAGGAGTATGGAAAAAAAGAATTTTTATATCTATCCTAATTGTTCTCGGATTGGTTCTTGCGGGAGTAAGTTATTGGAATTTTTCACCCGTTCCAAAGGCATTTCTGATTAAAAAAGCATTTGAAGAGGGAATGTTTGCTCAATCTGATAACTATGACAATGCCTTAAAAGAAACAAAAACTGTTAAGGATATCGATTATAATTCTAAATTTCCAGATGGCACATTAGACATCGTTTATCCGAAAAATCATACAGAAAAAACACCTGTTATTTTTTGGGTACATGGAGATGGATTTGTAGGTGGAGATAAATCACAAATCACTGGGTATGCAGTGGAATTAGCTGCTCGTGGTTATACAGTCGTGAATATAAACTATGCTCTTGCTCCTAAAAAAGAATATCCTACTCCAGTATTCCAACTTGGTGAGGCTTATGAATATATAAAAGAGAATGAAGAGAAATATAAAGTCAACTACCCACCACTTAAACGCTAACGCGTTTTGAAGTGGGGGCTTGTAAAAAGCCCTGGTTGTCTAGCCTCAGCCTTTTGTAGACTACGTTCGTAGGTTGCATACCCAAGAATAATTCCCTAGTTCTTGGCTCTATGGTGGCTCTGTAACAGTTCTGGTTGGGAAGGAACGGTCAACCACAAGCCTTCTTTCATAAGAAGTTGCTAACACCTACAAACATTGGCGAAGGGAAACAAACTCTTAGGAGGGACAAAACATGCGTGTATTTGTCAAGAATTTACGAGGAGAACCGCTCATGCCTTGCAGTACTCGTAAGGCACGGCTTCTTCTCAAACAAGGAAAAGCTAAGATTATGGGTTACACACCGTTTACCATTCAATTGCAATATGCGACTGGTGAAATAGTACAACCTGTTACAATCGGTTTCGATAGCGGTGCAAAATATGTGGGGATCGCAATTACAACAGAGGAAAAAGTACTAGTGAAAGGAACCATTGAATTACGTCAGGATGTGAAAGAGAACCTTACTCTTAGAGCCACATTACGTAGAAGCCGAAGACAACGTAAAACCCGTTACCGAAAAGCGCGCTTTCTCAATCGAAAAAAGAAAGATGGCTGGCTTCCACCATCGATTCAAAGTCGAACCGATAACATCATTCATTGGATTGAGACATTCAAATCGCTATTACCTTCACCAAAAGTCATTGTAGAAGTCGGCAAGTTTGATGTACAAAAACTAAAGAACCCTGATATACAAGGGAAAGCGTATCAACAAGGAGACGCATTTGGCTTTTGGAATACAAGATACTATGTGTTTGCGAGAGACCATTATACATGTCAAATCTGTAAGAAAAAAGGTGGCATTTTGCACACGCACCATATAATTGAGCGGCGTAATGGCGGTTCAGATATGGCAGATAACCTCATGACAGTACATGAAGATTGCCATGAAAAATTCCACCAAGGGAAAATCAAGTACGTTTTTAAGAAACCAAAACAGTATAAAGAGACAGCCTTTATGAATATTTTGCGGCTTCAAATTATGAAGCGCTTAGATTGTGAGATTACGTATGGTAGTTACACAACACCGAAGCGAAAAGAATTAGACTTATCTAAAACACACTATAATGATGCCATTGCGATTACTAATCCGAAACAATTACGAGAATATCAGCAAAGTGGTGAATTTCGCATCAAGCAATTTAGAAAGAAAAAACGGTCATTACATGAAGCAACTGCAAGAAAAGGAAGAAAAACGAAAAATAGAACAGCGAAAAGAAATAATAAAAATACACCGTATGTAGGCACAATGTATCTAGGTGATAAGGTGAAAGCGTTTGGACAAATAGGATTCGTGACAGGATTTACAGGGAAGATGGTGTATGTGCAAGATTTGGACGGCCATTATATACAAAATCCTGTTAAATCTTATAAACAAGTGAATATATCGGATATTAAATGTATGCACCACAATCATAATTGGTTATTCTTACAAGTCAGTTAGGCGATGCCTAACCGAAATTCATCCCCACCTTATCGCTTGGCTATCGCCCGTCACGCGCCTGAAGATGGGGACTTCTTTCGGGAAGTACATTAAAACTAGACAATGTTTATTTTGCAGGAGATTCTGCTGGGGCACAAATATCTGGTCAATTCGTTAATATTCAAACATCCCCTGAGTATGCAAAATTAACGAAGATTGACGCTATTGTTAATCCTTCTACAATAAAGGGTGTATTGCTATTTTGCGGTCCATATAATATGCCTGCGTTAGCTAAGATGGAAACAACTAAAGTAATACAAGACTTTATGCGTACCACTGGTTGGGCTTATTTTGGGAAGAAAGACTTCGAAAAATCACCTGAAATGGAGATCGCTTCAATTATAAATCATGTTACAAAAGATTATCCACCAGCATTTATCACAGATGGGAATACTGCATCATTCGAGAATCAAGGGAAAGAATTAGCTTCTACTTTACAAAGTAAAGGAGTCCCTGTAGACAGTCTCTTCTTTGATAAAAATATTGCTGGTGAGTTAGCACATGAATTTCAATTTAAAATGAATACACCAGCAGGTCAAGAAACTTTCAACAAAGTTCTTGAATTTTTAAGTGAAAATAAATAACAGAAAAGCCCAAGAAGCATCTTCTTTGCTTCTTGGGCTTTCACTTTATCTTCTCTTCGTAATTTTCCCTGAACCGCCAACCCTTGTTTTAGGGGGAGATGTATTTCGCGGCGGGCTTTTAATCGATGATTTTGGTTTTACATCTGATCCACCTGAATTACCAGGTGATTTTATGATTTTCCCTTTATTTTCAGTAGATGGCGGGACAGTCTTACTTCCTTTTTCTGTAATACTCCCTTTATCACCTACAGATGTTTTTGGTTCTTGTATCTTATCACTTCTCTTAATAATAGAGCCTTTACCCTGTTTCGTAATAGGCGGCGGTGTCTTCTTCTCTTCCTGTGTAGGCGGCCTTTCTGGAATAACCGGTTTATGATTTTTTCGGTCTGTATATCCGCGATAATCTCCATGATAGGATTTACGCGAATCAAATATGTCATCTAATATACTTGCTAAAATATAACCTTGTAAGAAAGATGGTTGATAATTTTGACGAACAAATTCTTTGTTACTTATCTCAACTAACGTATCAGATGGTTTCTCTTTATCTTTCTGAAGGTTATAAATTTTATCAGAATACACAAGGAACATCTGATTTTCATCTTCTTTAGACGCTTGCTTTGGTTCCTTTTCATCAATTAATTCCTTCGCAACTTCAGGAACAGAGCGATTGGCGGCCCTATATACATATGATTCTTGCTTGCCGTCTTTTGCAACGGACTCTAACGGGTAACGGTCTTGAATGGATTTCTCATTATCGCATCCCGATAAAACGAAACCAGCAACTACCAGTAAAGTCACAATGGCAAGAATAGGGATTAGGAACGATTTAATCATGGTAAACAATCGGTTTGACATGATTACGCCCCCTTACGTCGCCCTTATAATTTGTACATCAGCAGAAAGAATCGATTCTCCCTCATACATCATTGTACGCCCATCTTGCCACTCTATACGAAGTAGCTTCCGGTTGTCGGATTGAAACTCCCACACGTGTTGTTCATCAGATACTGCAAACGGTGTTTTCCCCATCACAACAACGCGTCCATTATATTGTTCTTCCATATGATACTCTATATCATCCATTTCAATTGTCGTTGGAACCTCATTTATAGAATCTAAACGCCCATCGATTGGTGCATACAGTTTATAATAAGTGCTTTCACGGTTTTCAATTTTTAAATAGCGAATTGTCTTTCCATCCTGCAATGTTAAAACAATTTCACCACGAGAATGCATACTTGTTTTTCCAATCAGTTCGTACATCACTAATGAAACTTCAATCATATCCCCAGGCGCTAACGTGAGTAAAGTTTTCTCTGGTTTCGCAGGCTCGGGACTTTTCATTATATTTTTAATACGTTTGAATAAACTCATGGAGCTATCCCTCCTTTTCTCGTTATAGGCACGCTGCTAAAATGAAGGCTCCGACAATATGTAACGAACCAGCTAACAAAGCATGTGCTACATGCCCTTGCTTCGTTCCCTCTTCTAAATCTAAACCAACTATTTTTTTCAAAATGAGTTCAATAAACATTTCTACCACTAATAAAATAACAAAAGAAACAGCGGATGCAAGTAATGCTTGCCATAAATCATTCGATTTCGTAATCGATTGTGACAAAATATATCCTTGTGCAAAAAGCTTCATAATAAAGCGAGTTGTGACAGCTATATTTCCTTTTTTGATTTCCGCTAAATCATTATATTTTGTAAAAATAGAATCAATCCACATAAGTAGAAATAAAAGAACCGCACTTGCCCCTGTCCATACAAGCATGGCTAAAACATTCATCCATGTCATTCCAAAACCTCCTCTAGCAAAATAAAGTGAAACTTTAATTAGTGGGGGTTCTCTTCATTCCCCACTAATTATTAGCCCTCACCAATCGGGCTTTTATGGGCAGTTTCTCCTCCACCTAACTTCTTTGCTTGTGCTGCATTTTGAGGGGAGAGATTACTGCCTGTTAATGATGGGTAATAGAAAACCGACATGGTTTATTTCTATGACATGTCGGTTCTTTCCATACATTCTCTATAAAAAGTGCTTACACTATATTATCCCGCATGAACGAGCAGTAATATGCCACACTTATTAACATTTCATATTATTTCTCATACTGCTTCATAATACGGGCTAATTCATCATCTACAACTGAGTTTTTATTTAGACTTGCGAATTCCTCATCTAATGATTTTTCTTTTTTGTAGATTTCTCCACTTGCTTCTGCTTCTGCCTCTAATTGAAGAGCTTTTTCTTCCATACGACTTAACCCAGCTTTTGCTGTATTTGCATCAAATCCAGACATTGCTTTATTAATATTTTTTTGTGCTTTCGCTGCATTTACACGCGCTACAAGCGTTTCACGTTTATTTCTTAGCTCTGTTAATTGTTTACGCATTTCTTCTAA
Organism: Bacillus sp. DX4.1; assembly: GCF_030348195.1. NCBI lineage: Bacteria > Bacillati > Bacillota > Bacilli > Caryophanales > Bacillaceae > Bacillus > Bacillus sp. DX4.1. The sequence goes on from NZ_JAUCFT010000008.1 coordinate 4,312,172, forward strand.
TTTCGCGCGAAGATTATCAGCAGCTGCTTTATTTTGTTCATAGCTTGCTTTATATTCATTCATCTTTTGCTCTGCATTTTGCTTTTCTTCTAGAGCACGGCGTGCAAGGTCAATATTATTTGCCTGAACAGCCATATGTGCTTGTTCTTCACGTTTCTTTACAAGAGCTTCTTGTTCTTCATATAATAATTTAAACTTTTTCTCAAGCGCAATTTGAGCTGCTACACTCTTCTCAGCTTCTTGTACATCTTCTTGCATATCACGTAAATATTGATCCGTCATCTTAACTGGATCTTCCGCCTTTTCAATCAATGCATACACATTTGACATCGTTAAATCTCTTAATCGTTTAAAAACTGACATTCAGATTCCTCCTATGGACTATCTCATATTTCAAATTCAATTCCCGTAAAACTAAATAAAGTAAAACTTCCATCAGTGGAAGCTTTATCCCCACTGATGGTCAGCCCTCATGAATCGGGCATTTACGGTCAGCTGTCTCCCACCTATCTTCTCTGTTCTTCCCTAAATCTTGAAGCGGGGCTCACTGTCCGCGAATAGCGAGATAAATCTTCCTTTACAGTAAGAATATTCATTTTCAAAGCCTATGTGTTTATTATAACAAAACTAAAATGTCCTTACATGTTATTCCTTGAACATACAAACTATAATATGACATTCTCTTCACAACATTTCCTCATACTACATACTTACTTTCTATATCCTACAATCTTGCTACTTTCCGGAATGATTAGCCCGTCAATTTTGATTTAATATCTATTTAATATGGTAGTTAATTATAATTCTTATTTTTGGCGAACAAAAGCAATGAGTTGTTCAAACGCTTGATCATTTCCTTTTCTTGCTTGTTTTACTAGATAGGCTATGTCCATTTTTATTTTTTCTTCCCTTTACTAATATAGTCGAATGAGAGAACCGAAAGGTTGCAAAAATAAGAGTATATATAAATCCCCTCCAGCAAAATACTTTGGAGGGGATCCTAGTTCACATAATCCATCATTATAGGTAGCAAAAATATTAATGCCGTAATTAAACTTAAAAATGCTCACACAAATGATCTGCACATCAATTATCCTTTGATATACAGATCATTTGTACGATAATTTTTACAGATAAGTGCAAAATAATAAACTTACATGAATGCTTTTAAAAGTTCTTGTACCATTGGAATTACTCCACCTATAAATTTTAAAACAGCGATTGCGATTTCCATACTATTTACCTCCTTTTATCTTATATTAAAATGTAGTGAATCTTTATATCTCTATTATAGTAAGCGTTTATGTGCATATCAATACATTTTAATATGCAATATTTCATAAAACACAAACGGTTTATTTTGTTATAATTATAAAGGTGAATTGTTCATCCAACGATTCATAACAACGCATATCTATTAATAATGCAACCCTAATTACGCACAAAGGGAGAAGAATGTTTATCATTCTTCTCCCTTTTATATTTTAACGAACCTAACCTATCTATCTTAAGAAAGTGCTTGCATATAATTATTTACTAGATCCCTTTTCTTCCTATCTTTTTACAACCCGATAAAGTGAAACTTCCATTTGTAAAAACCACTGATAAATCCCTTTAATATTTTGGCATAAATAACCAATTTATAGGTTATTCTAATAAAAACTATTTAGATCCATATCCTGATATAGTGGAGGTATGTATGATGTATTATGTGAAATTAATTAAGGGACAATCTTTCTATGCCTTTGATCATCGTTTCTTATTACATCAAGAGGAACAAGTTACACAAAAAATTTTTAAATACCTGTGCAAAAATGAATTTTTTGAATTACGCAAAGACGAGAGCTCTCCCATTATAAAAAAAGAACAAGGAAAATAGACATTTGTCGTCTAGTCAAACATTTGTGTGAGTGAGGTCATATGTAATACAAAAAAGGATAGATAAAGCTAATATTCTTTGCTTGTATCTATCCTTCTCTTTTACTGTATATAATGTGTAACATTATATACCTTTAGTATTAAGTTAATTACCTAAAACCTTGACTTTTGATAAAATATCTAGATTAACTTCCGTTTAACTACTTATGAGCAGTCATATCAGGACTACAACTATTTGACTGACACGACTTATTCAGCGAACATGCTGCACATTTCCCTTTTTTACTTCTCTTTACAAAATTGATTAACGTATATCCTGCATATCCAAAAATGGCCGCTCCGATTACAATATTGACTATCATTATGATACATCTCCTTCTAGAATCCGAGTAGGGATCCAACTTGGTATATAATGAGCGTTAACACATAAGCAACAATAAGTGGATAAATAACAGAGAAAATCGTCCACTTTACAGATCCTGTTTCACGGCGAATCACAGCAACTGTCGCTAAGCATGGAACGTATAACAAAATGAAGAACATGAACGCATATGCTGATAATGCAGTATAGTGCGCGCCCATTACATTTCCTAATACATCTTCTTTAACAGCATAAATGATTGCCATTGTAGAAACGACAACTTCTTTTGCTAAAAATCCTGTTAATAATGACGCCGCTGCTTGCCATGTTCCAAAACCGAGCGGCGCTAAAATTGGTGCCACGAAACCACCAATCATCGCTAAGAAACTATCTCCCATATCTACACCAAATCCTGATGGACCAGCATAGTTGAGTAACCAAATGACGACAGAACCACCAAAGATAAACGTACCTGCTTTACGTACGAAACCTTTTCCTTTTTCCCAAGTACTAAGCCATAATGTTTTTGCTTGTGGCACACGGTAAGGTGGAAGCTCGATAACAAAAATAGACTTTTCTTCTTTTAAAACGGTAAGAGACATTACCTTTGTAACTAAGAGTGCTAGTACAATACCTGCAATGTATAAAGAGAATACGACCATCGCTTGACTATGAGGGAAAAAGACTCCCGCAAATAATGCATATACAGGTAAACGTGCTGAACAAGACATAAATGGTGTTACTAAAATGGTAAGCAATCTCTCTTTCTCTTGTTCAATTGTTCTCGCTGCCATAATCCCTGGTACGTTACAACCGAAACCAATGATCATCGGAATAAACGCTTTTCCGTTTAAACCAAAGTACTCCATAATACGGTCCATTACAACGGCAATTCGTGCCATATAACCTGAATCTTCTAATAACGAAATAAAGAAGAACAACGCAAAAATTTGTGGAACGAATACTAATACAGCTCCAACACCAGCAATAATCCCTTCTGTAACAAGAGCTTGAATAAATTCAGATGCCCCGATATTTGCGAGTCCTGCTGTGACCCAATCTGTGAACTGCCCACCGAGAAATCCATCAAGTATATCCGATAAAGGTGTCCCAATCCACGTAAACGTAACCTGAAAAATAAAAAACATAACTGCTAAAAAGATTGGAAGTCCTAAAACTTTATGTGTAATTAACTGATCGATTTTTTCTGAAAAAGGAATTTCCCCTTCCTTTTCATGCTGAATAATATTTGTTTTTAACTTTTCAATATACGCTGCACGTGTATTGTAAATATGCTGATCCAACGCTACATCAAACTCCACTTCTAACGCCGATCGAATCGCTACAAGATCCTGATAAATAGACAATGTATTCAATTCTTGTTCTACTACTTCGTTATTACTTAAAAATTGAAGTGCAAGCCATCTTGGATGCTTATAATTTGCTTGCCCCAATATGTCCATTAATTGTGTAATGCCTGCATCTACGCTTTTACCGTAAGAAAGAATAAAAGTTTTCCCCTTCTTCTTCCCACTCTCATGGAGAGTAGCTAGTAATTCATCGCAGCCTTTTCCACTTCTCGCAACAACAGGAACGACTGTTACACCGAGCATTTCTGCTAGTTTTTTTGCATCAATTATAATCCCGCGCTGTTTCGCCACATCGACCATATTTAACCCGATAGAAAGTGGCTTACCAAATTCTAATAATTGCACAGTCAAGTGCATATTACGCTCAAATTGAGAAGAGTCTACAATATTTAGCATATGATTAAATTCTTCTGTTAATAGAAATTTTGTAACGACTCCTTCATCACGGGAAACCGGATTTAAGTCATATACGCCTGGTAAATCAATCAATGTTCCTTGTTTATCTTTTAACTTACCAACTTTCTTTTCTACCGTTACTCCGCTCCAGTTCCCTACATATTCATATGAACCAGTAAGCGCATTAAATAATGATGTTTTTCCGGTATTCGGATTCCCTAGCAAAGCAACCTTATTCACGCTAATTCCACCTTTATCATTTTCGCGTCACAATGACGAATACTAATTAATTGTCCACGGCACTCTAATGTACAAGGGCCATTGAACATTGCCTTTTGTTTTATACGAAGCTCGCTTCCTTCTAAAAGACCAAACGCAGCTAATCTACGTTTTAACAACTTATCTAACGACTGTATATTTTTCACTAATACCTTTTCACCTATTTTAATATCAACTAAGCTCATAATTTCCCTCCTTAGAAGAGAATGATAATTATTTTCAAGAAAATTATATCATATTCTTGTTATCTTGTATTATATCTTTTTGCTTCATATTTATTAACATTTTCGTACAATTATATTTAAATACTAAATATTCATTTGTCATTTTCATCCATTTCCATTACAATGAACCTAACAAATAAAGAATCTCGTTATCACAGGGGGAGCCTCGTTGCTGAGAGGGAACACTTCGTTCCGACCCTTTGAACCTGTTAGTTAATGCTAACGTAGGAATTGTGCAAACGTTGAAATACATACCTCATCATTCTCTACTTACGTATTTCATATCTCCCTATGGTAATTCTTCTTTTTTGTGCAATTTAGATTTAGGGGGACTGACAATATGCGTAACACCAATTTACAAGCGATGATTGAATCTGCAATTCTTGCAGCCTTTGCCTTGATCATCGACATTTTACCACTATCGATTAAACTTCCAACAGGCGGTTCTATCTCATTTGCTATGATTCCTATTTTTATTATCGCTTACCGCTGGGGATTTAAAACGGCTTTCTTAGGAGGCTTAATTTGGGGACTACTACAAATCGTAGTCGGCGATGCCTATATTTTAACGCCTGTACAAGCGTTTATTGAGTACTTTATTGCATTTGCATGTATTGGTTTTTCTGGTTTATTTTATCAACCTATCCAGCAAACACTAGCAAATGGTCAAGGCAAGAAAACAATGGCCTATATTATAGTTGCTACACTTATCGGTAGCTTTGCCCGCTATTTCTGTCACTTTATTGCTGGCGTTATCTTCTTTGGAAAGTATGCACCACCGGGACAGTCCGCTTTCCTATATTCGTTAATCGTCAACGGTAGTACCATGCTTGCTTCTTTCGGGTTATGTACAGTGTTACTACTCCTTTTATTTACAACATCACCTCGCTTATTCAAAAGCATTGGTGCACATCATATGAATTCAAAAAAGAAGAGTGCCTAAATGGCACTCTTCTTTTTCACTAAATCAAACTATATTTTCAGAAACACTACATACCAATATAAGAAGGGTACCCCTCCCTCTATAAGGATATCCTTGTAGTAAGGAGAATTTTCAACCTACAACACTGTATCTTTATATTTTCTACTAATAGATTTTTAATGAGTTATATCAATAATAAATACGATAAATGCACAAAAGAAAATAAAGACCACTATACTTAGTAAATTGCTATTCACGGCTAATCTACTCCTTAAAAAACTCATTTTCTATTGAAATTATACGTTTGAAACATAAAGATAAGATAAAGATACTATCAAAAAAAATTAAAAAAAGTGTAGAATGTCCTTTCTACACTTTTTTCTGTAAATAAAAATAAAACAGCACACCATCTTCTGTATTATTTACACCATACTCTACGCCATGAAGTTCTAAAATATTTTTAGAAATGGCAAGCCCAAGCCCCGTTCCACCTTTTGAACGCTGACGAGCCGTATCTATCCGATAAAAACGATCCCAAATTTTATCTAATTGCTCTTCTTGAATATGAGCACCTTTATTTTCTATACAAACCTTAACTCGATTTGGTTCATCTATTGTGGAAATAATAATATCTTCTTTTTCCGGCGTATAACGGATTGCATTCGTTATAAAATTGACAATTACTTGTTCAATGCGATGCTGATTTGCGACAACTTGGGCTGGAGATACATGTTTGTAAACATGAAGTTCCTTTTTTTCTATCTCTACTAATAATTGTTCACATATTTGCTCAATAACTTCATCAATATAAAAAGCATCTATTTTCATTTTATATGTGCCGGATTCAAATTTAGCTAACTCCAGCATATCCAAAATTAACATATCCATCTTATCTACTTCTTTTTCCATTGCTTGAAAATAATATTCTTTCTTATGCTCAGCGACCCCATCTTTTAAGATAGAAATGCAGCTTTTCATAATACTTAGAGGAGTTTTCAGTTCATGTGATACACCTGCAATAAACTCTTTCCGTGTGTTTTCTAACTTTCTTTCTTTTTCGATGTCTTGTTCCAGTTGTCCAATATGTGAATGTAGTGTATTAGATAGCATGTTAATATTTTTCGATAAATCTCCAATCTCATCTTTTGAAGTAATCGGGATTCTTTCCGTGAAATCTAAATGTGCAATTTTTTTCGTTGTATCATTTATTCGTAATAACGGTTTTGCAATTTGTTTTGAATAATAGAAAGAAGCAAGAAAAATCAGTACTAATACAAACGCAATGATATATACATAATAATCCTTTACCATTTGTACTGCTTCATCTACTGGCTGTAAGGAGGCCATTGCGAATACATATGTGAATGAGCCATCTTTTTCTTTTATCGGTTCTATTAACCATTTATATTTTATATCATTTTTTTCATAGTCAATTATCTGTAAGGAATCATTGGTATCTTTACTTTCATTTAACAGTAAGTTTGCTTGAAACTCTTTTATACTCTCCAAAAATAGAGTATTTTTATAAAGGAAATTCGACATTCCTTTGCTATCAGGTAGTTGAATTTTTGTAATAGTTCCTAAAAAAGCAGTACTAGGAACTTGAGCAGCACTTTTCTTTTCTTCTTTAACTTTAGTTTGCATATCATTTATTTTCTTATTCAGGGGTTTATTGGACCAATTTGTCCCTCCCTTGTATAGATTTAATCCAGCCGGAACGAATGTAGAATCCCTATTTATTCCATAAACAGAAATTTGTAATCCTGAAAAATGTGGTAGTTTTTCATTTTCAACCTCTTCTATCCCCATAAGATTATATAGAGGAACTTTAATGTTTGTTTTTCCAAACTCTTTCTGGGACAGTCGATCCAGCTTTACTTCTAAATAAAAATCTTCGGCATGTTTTAAATTCCCATCGCTATCTAATGTTGTGATCCACGTATTATTTTCTCGATAAAAATCTTGCTCAAGTTTTCGAATTGATTCTATGTTACCTCCGCTATTCAAATATCCTCTCTCAAAAGAGCTTATGTTCGTTTGAATATCATTTACTTTTCTGTTCGCATAATATTGTTTAAAGAATATCGTTTGTCCAATAAAAATCGTTGCTAAAATCAACATGCATAAGGTTGTTGTAAGGATAAATAATTTTAGTACAATCCCTTTTCTCATAGACTCCCCTCAAATTTATAGCCCGCTCGAACAACAGTAATAATATACTTCGCTTTATCCCCTAATTTATTTCTTAAATTACGGATATGGCTATTCACTGTCCGATCATCACCAGCAAATTCATATCCCCAAATTCTTGTAATTAATTGCTCTCTTGTTAGAACGATTCCTTGATTCTTCATGAAATACGTTAATATCTCAAATTCCGTATGCGTTAAATTAATATCGATCCCATCTATCGTGACGATACGTGATGGAAAGTGGACGCAAATCCCATGAATAGATAACGTATCATTATCATTATTCGAAAATTCACTTATAGCTTCTCTACTTTCCAGCAGTCGCTTCGCTCTTGCTAATAAAATCGGCGGGCTATATGGTTTTGCTACATAATCATCTGCACCTAACTCAAATCCAAGTAACGTATCATCTTCATCTACACGTGCTGTCAGCATAATAATTGGAACTTGAGATGTCTTACGAATTCTTCGGCAAACAGACCAACCATCTAATTCTGGCAACATAATATCAAGAATTACTAAATGAACCTCTTCTTCTCCAAATAAGACTAACGCTTCCTTCCCGTCTCTTGCCTCAAGTACTTTATATTTTTCATTTAAAAAATAATCTTTCAAAATTTCACGTAAAATATCCTCATCCTCAACAATTAAAATTGTTTTTGTCATGTTTTATTTCCCCTTCTCTCATTCTAAGCAACAGATTATCTTCTTTTTCTTTTTGATTCCAAAATATTTAGCAGTTAGATTACTGTAATTTCACTTTCGGATCGCTAGGAATTAACTTCGCTTCAATAATATATCGATCTGGTGCATCACCTATATAATCGAATGGATAGCAAGTTGTCAGCGTTAATGTTGGTTCTTCTTTCTTTACAATAACTGTACGATCATCTGCATGTGTAATCCACATTTTTTGAATTCCATACGTGTAAATCTTATTATCATATTCTACAATAAGGCTATCTTTTTCTTTAAGCTCCCCTAGCTCTGTAAATACAGTATCGCGATGTCCACTCAGTACGGTATGACCCCCTTCAGATGGAGCAGTTGTAATATCACTCACAAACATACCTACTCCTTTTTTTAACGTGGTATCATTCGCTCCCCAATATACAGAAAACTTTTTCTTCATTTTTGGGATATTTAATATAGCTACTTTCTCCCCTTCTTTATATTGCATTTGAGAGGATGGTACTTGAGAATTCACAGGCGTTTCCGCGGAATGTTGTTTTGGTTCTATCTTCTCAAAATGCTTTATTTCTTCCGTCGTTAAATCTTGCGCAGCACTTTTCCCTTTGTACCACTCAAAAAAATAATACGTTCCCATAAAAATACCAACTATCATACAACATAATCCAATACGATTTACAAGTCTCACTTTTAATCCCTCCATGCAAAAAATGGTAGGGTTATCCTACCATTTTTAATATATGAAATTATCCTACTTTCCATAGGCTAATAAGAAATTCGTTTTACGCTTTGATTTTACGGCGAGTAAATCCAAATACTGATCCTAACGCTACAAGACACGCGCTTAATACCATCATTGTTACGCTATTTGATGCTGTATTTGGTAGTTTCTCACCTTTTGTAACTTGCTTTGCTGCTTCTTTTTTCATCTTATTTTGATTTTGTTGTTCCTGAATTGCTGCTTCTTTTTTCATCTTATCTTGATTTTGTTGTTCCTGAATTGCTGCTTCTTTTTTCATCTTATCTTGATTTTGTTGTTCCTGAATTGCTGTTTCTTTTTTCATCTTATCTTGATTTTGTTGTTCCTGAATTGCTGCTTCTTTTTTCGCCATATCTTGCTTTTCTTGCGCTTGTGCTGCTACTTCTTCCTTTGTCATTGTTCCAGTAGATGCACTAGCTACCGATGAGTACCCTACTGATAAAAGTGCCATTGCACAGATTGGTAAAAGTTTTTTTTTCATTTTATTTCTCTCCTTTTATACTTTTTTCACATCATCTTGGATGTATTAATAGGATATATCTGTTATGTAAATATGAGATGCAGATAAAATGGATTTCTTTTAAAGATTAAATTCATATTAAAAATATAAAATTTTCCTATTGTGAATAGCATGTCTTTCCGTTTAAAGTGGATCCAAAAAGAACAAAAAAGCATTGTAGATTCTCTCTACAATGCTTTTTCTGTGTCTCAGTTTCTATTTGTTACTTTCTTGTGATTCTAGAATAGGTGGGTCCGGAACGATAACTATTTGTCTCGGCTCAGTTTTCTTTAAGTGATTATTGACATTACACTTATGACGCTGAACACCCCATGCTTTAATAGGGTTTGTAAAAATGACTCTTCGCTCTTTATTAGGGGTCTCTTCTCTCGTTTTACAATGCTCATTCCATTTACACCACTTCATTGTAAACTTTAAAGAAGAATGATCTTTTTCTCGATCAAACAAATACGAAAAACTCATATCTTCTGCTAACGTAACAGTATGACTAGTTGATAACAAAGCAAGGGTCGTCCAACGTTTTTCCATTCCCTCCTACTCCTTTTCACATATAGTGCCTAAAACTTGCCTTACCTAAAATGTGTTTGCCTTTTTACCTTACATATGTAAGTGTATACAAAACTATGCTTCTCAACTATCGATTTGTCTTACAAAATACCTTACATTTTTGTAAGAAATAAAAAAACCTCCATTTATATAAATGAAGGCAAACTATTACACTTAGTTTTTATCTATATACTCTTTCATTTCATCTAATCCAGTTTCACGCATCTGCATCAGCATTCCATGTGCAATCGCTCCAATAATTAAGGTCATCCCAATCAATGAAATACGGATAATTGGTTCATCAATGATATAAGCTAACAAGCCAAGAACAATTGTTAACATTAACGATTTTGTAAATGTAACGTATGTGTAATGCTTCTTCTTCATTTCTACCATCCCTTTATGGAAGCGCTCTCTTATCGTGCTTAGTATATCATATTTTGTCACTACTTTTCTAAAAACCACAAGGTTGGTTCAATGTTATTGACAGAACGTTTCTAATACAATCCAAAGTCCATTTTTCATCTATCTTTTTTGACTTTTGCGCATCAATCCTTTACAGTCAAAATGTTCATAAGTTTTACACTGTAGGAGGATCCCAATGAATATTGAAATAAAAGATACTTTAATCTCTGAAGAAACATTACAAGCAAAAGTAAAAGAACTTGCGCTACAAATCGAGCGCGATTTTGCAGGAGAAGAAATCGTTGTTATCGCTGTATTAAAAGGTTCTTTCGTCTTTGCTGCTGATTTAATTCGCCACATTAAAAACGAGGTAACAATCGACTTTATCTCTGCATCTAGTTATGGTAACCAAACAGAATCGACTGGAAAAGTAAAATTATTGAAAGATATCGATGTGAACATTACAGGTAAAAATGTAATTGTTGTGGAAGATATTATCGATTCTGGCTTAACGCTTCACTTCTTAAAAGACCATTTCATCATGCATAAACCAAAAACATTGAAGTTCTGTACATTACTTGATAAACCAGAGCGCCGTAAAGTCGATTTAAAAGCAGAATACGTAGGCTTCCAAATTCCGGATGAATTTATCGTTGGCTACGGCATCGACTGTGCAGAAAAATATCGTAACCTTCCATATATCGCGGCGGTTGCAACAGATAAATAATAGATAGACTGAACTGTTTCATATAAACTGAAACTTTAATCAGTGGTAGGTTCTTCATCCTTCACTGATCATTATCCCTGACCAATCGGGCTTTTACGGACCGTTTATCCCCACCTAACTTCTTTGCTTTTTGCAGAACTTTAAGGTGAGGGTATTACTGCCCGCAAATAGCGGGATAATTCACTCCGTTATGTGTTGGAAATTATTAAAGTTCGCATTTTTATAAAAAAAACTTTATAATTAAAAGTATTAAAGGTTGTTAACACAAAAACGTTAACAACCTTTTTATTTTTTTAAAGAATGATACTTTACTTAAGAGGAGCGATTTCATGTATTGGAAAAGAAATAATACCCCTGTAGAAGAACCCGTGGAAACAGCTGTATGGGAATGCCAAACGGAAGACTGTTTAGGATGGATGCGTAAAAACTTTTCTTTTGATGAAGAGCCAAAATGTCCTTTATGTAAAGGTAAAATGACAAGCGGAGAACGCCTATTACAGAAGCTATAAAATAACTAAATTTTTTTCATTTCCTACATTCCTCAACTATGAAGTCAAATAAAGTGAAATTCCCCTCATTTAGGGATTTCTCTTTCTCCTTACCTACGATACAATTCCATTTCCTAAATGTGAATCTAAAATAAAAGGTACAAAAAAGGCTTTGCGTACCTTGCAAAGCCTTTTCTTTATTTACTATATAAATCCATTTTGATTTTTCGACATATAGCCGCGGCTATGGATAACAAAAGGTGGCCTGCACTCGTTTTCTCTCTTTGTTTTCACTATGTCTGGGCAGGAAAAGGATCTGACCGCTTCTATGCATGGCCGGATGCTCTCTCCCACCTAAAAAGAAGGATTTTATGTCGGTTTTTAAATTTGTATTTATATAATAAGAACTGTACCAATAGCTACTTCTCTCATTATTTTCCGCTCACAATCTTAAAGTAAGAACGAACTGTTAAGAAGTAATATCCAATATAAATAACGCCATCCTTTCCTATGATTCTACAGAAAGAATAGCGTATTTTTTCATTTTAGGGGGTATCTTATTTTGTTAGCTTGATAGCGATGTGGCGGTACCTCTAGTAGGTTCTTATTATTATGGAGTTTCATAATTTTTATTTTTAAGATCTAACGAATTTACTATAAATACAAATAAAAATCCAATTGCACATAGAAACTCTAACCAATTGAATGTGTGTTCTTTTAGCAATTCAGAAATAAAGTCAATGCTATTAGTAACAAATAATATCCCAAAAATGCATATGTTAAATTTCAATATTTTTAAACTTTCCATAATGTTCACCTCAATTTCCAAATTAATATATTATTATTTAGATATCATAATAATATATTAGTGAATATCTTTTCACCACACTATATTTCGTGGTTACAATTCTTTTATTTGTTCAATTCATCAGGTTTTTTTAGGAACTACATTAAATTCTGGTACAAAAAATGTTAATTCAGTTTTGCTCTACTCTTCCATAATACAGTTATGCCAAAACCAGCAGTAAGAATTAATCCCGCAAAAATATATGGAATATTAACATTTACATTAAATAAGATACCTCCCAGTGCTGGCCCTACCATATTTCCGAGGCTTGTATAAGTAGAATTCATCCCTCCGGCAAATCCTTGATTTTCTCCAGCTATTTTAGAAAGTAACGTTGTGATTGCCGGCCGAAGTAAGTCACATGCCAAAAAAACGATAAACGTTACAATCATAAGTGCCCAATAATTACTAATAAATGCAGACTCAAAAATATATATAGCAGCTATGAGTAGGCTACATTGAATGATTCTTTTTTCACCAAATTTTTTTACTAGTTTTTCAAAGAATAAGATTTGTACTACTACTCCTAATATGGCGCTTATTGCAATAATTGTTGATATATCCTTGGGCGTAAAACCAAACTTTTTATCAACAACAAAGCTAAACATATGTTCATAAGCTGATAAACCACATGCTAGAACAAAGACAAGTAATAGTGGGGTAAAGTATAAAGGGTGAAAAGATTGTTTAATTTCCTGTAAAAAGCTTATTTGTATTTTGTTATCTCTCATTTTATTTCGTTGCTCTTTAGACACAGGTTCTTTCAAAATGAATACTGAAAAACACGCAGCGATACCGGAAATCACAGCTGCAAAAAAGAACGGTGCACGTATGCCAAAATCAGATATAAATCCACCAATCCCAGGGCCAATGATGAACCCTGCACTGATAGATGCTGATAGATACCCTAATGCTTTTGCTCTGTTTTCTAATGAAGTTGTATCAGCTATAAAAGCAGTAACTGCCGGCATCATACATGCGGCACTAATACCGCCTAATGCTCTAGAAAGAAATAATACCCATATATGATTTCCAACTCCAAATAAAAATTCAGAGAAAGAAAAAAGGGATAATCCCAGTATAATCATTTTCTTTCGACCAAATGTATCTACCCATACTCCAGCAATAGGAGATGTTAGTAGTTGAACAAATGCAAACGTAGCAATTAAATATCCCATAATGTCAGTACCTAATTGTAATGTCTTCATATAAGATGGCATTATGGGAACAACAAGACCAATGCCTAAAAATACAATAAATAAATTGAATAATACTAAGGCTAAAGATAATTTTTTTCTGTTACCTACAATCATGTTACTTCCCTCATTCTATGGTTAGTTAAATACAATCGTAAAAAAACTTTTTATTGTACTAATAAGTAGTGTAAACATTCAAGTTACTTTAATGTCAATACAGTAAATACAAATATAGCTCTTCTGATGTTGGATCAGTAGATTCATAAGAAAACGTCATCCTTTCTCAGCTAACTTGTTTAGAAAGAATAACGTTTTTTATTATTTGGAGAGGAGGATACTTTTTTGAGTTGATGGGCATGATGCTACCCCTATTAGTTAAAAATTATAACAGTATAAAAATACATTAAGTTTTGCTTGAATTGAATCAAAATAAATTTCTTTTTCATTTATACGTTCAAAGTTTTGGCTGTCATAAAATCCATAGTTACATCTAGTATCTGTATATAAATATAAAGATTTCACATCCGTACTTTTCATATAATTAGACAAATGATTCATTAGAGCCTTTCCAACCCCAAGACCTCTAGATTCCCCTGATACAATAAATAACTGTACAGAACCTTGAAAATCATCTTCTTTTCCTTGTATAAGTTCTTTATATGTGTCTTGAACTTTTGAGAATTCTTTTATGAATTTTTTATTCTCCTTATTAGCCATGAGCACTTTAAGCATGGTATAGGCAAGACTTAAAGTATTATGAGCTTTCTTTAAACGATTTTTGTCTTTTTTTGAATCCCCCAAAATAACACCAATAATCTTATTGTTTTTTTCTGCTACTTTGCTAAATGAACTTCCTAAAATACAACTTTGTAGATAGATGTTTAATATTGAATCTAAAAATTTCCTATCTTTAATAAATTCATTGAAGCCAAATGCTTCACCAATCAATTCTTTAACAGATTCATAATCCTCTTTAACTAGACCTCTATACATTACTTCATCCATGTTTATAAACTCCCTTTTATATACGAATTAAAAAACCGACATAAAAACCCCCTTCTTTTTAGGCGGTCAGATGCAAGGTTTAATACAAAAGGAGTAAGCAAGTAGCGGTCATGTTGTATTTTCCATAGCAGCGATTTATATGTCGAAAAATTAAAATGTATATATATAGTATTGCAAATAGCTTATTATGATAATAAGGTCTCCTCTAAGGGGAGAGTCAATGAGAAAAAATATAAAGGAAGTGATTAGGGTGAAAAACTTATTTTCTATTGGGGAAGTTGCTAAAATGAAAGGCATTACAATAAAAGCGTTAAGATATTACCATAAAATAGGTATTCTCATTCCAAGATATATTGATGAAATAACAGGTTATAGATATTATTCTATAGATCAATTTATTTATATAGATATTATAAAAAATTGTAGAGAGTTAAGAACTAGTATAGTAGAACTTCAAGAGATTTTTAAAGACTGTAATACTGATAAATTACTAAAATTTTTACAATTAAAAAGATATGAAGCAGAAGAAAACATAAATAAAATGCAAGAAATAATCAAAAGCATTGATACCTTAAATACGCAGGTAGAGAATTCTAAGGATATATTAAATAATGATGAAATATCTATTAAATTCTTTGAACAGCGCTATGTAATTGTAGCACCATGTAAAGAAGTAGGAAGTTTAAAGGAGCTACTTTACTATTCAGACTTAGAGAAAATCATTCAAGATAAAGAGTGGAAAATGTCAATGGAAAGAGGAATCATATATAACTTTAATTCAGATGGTAATGTAGAACCAAAATATGTTTTTAGTGGATTTCAAGGGAATTCTAATATAGAAGTTGAACAAAATATAAAAATATTACCAAAGGGGAAGTATTTAACTTTAGCCTATAGTAAAGATAATGAGGAGGAACGTAGAAGAAAAATAGTTAAATATGTAAAAGAAAATAATTTAAAAATTAAAGGTTTTATTGAAGTGGAGTTATTTAATGATTTCTTCAATACAGAATCCTATAGTTGTCAAGTTCAAATGTTTATAGAAAATAATGAGGAAGTTGACTAAAGATAAGTAGGTATCACAACAGAAGACCTTTGGAACAGAGTGTTTAGCGACATTACGACCTGGCGACCTATGTATTCGGGGTTTAGGCTATTATTCACTGGACGATTTAGATCAAATGGACCAACGTGGCGTGTATTATATATCGCGGCTTAAATTAAATAATATGGTGTATATCAAAAATGAGTTTCCTGAATACTTTCGAAATGGGACAGTAAAAAAAACAGTCTCAGTACATCAAAGTTGATTTAGAACACATTATGAATATCTTAAAACCAGGGCAGTTCTATGAAATAACAGACGCTTATATTGGAAAGGATAAAAAAGCAGCTATTGCCTGTAACAATAGCTGCTTCTTTCATTACTTCGAGTTCACGATATTAAAGTAAGAACGAACTGTTAAGAAGTAATATCCAATATAAATAACGCCATACACACCGATACTCATTAATAACGGAATCAAGATTTCATATGGCATTAACGTTGATAAACCTTTTAACGCAAATAGGCTGTGGCAAATCCCTACTACTAATGGAATCGCGAAGATAAATCTTACTTGTTTCGCAATCGCTTTTTTCATTTCTTTTTTTGTAACTCCGACTTTGCGAAGTACTACGTAGCGATCACGGTCTGCACTTGCTTCTGTTAACTGTTTGAAGTAAATGATAGAACCTGTTGCTAGTAAGAACACAAGACCTAGGAAGAGACCAATGAACATCATTAAGCCCGTTGCTTCAAGCATGCCATGGAAACCGGTGTAGAAATCATTGAAAGGTACCGCAACTTCTGATTGTCCAGCTGGCATCACTTTCTTTAATTTTTCTGTCAGTACTTTACTATTCTTCTCATCTTTTACATCGATATTCTTAACGATGCGTGTTCCAGCTACTTTTTTCGCACTGTCATATACCTCATCTGGTACAACAACGAATAATTCACCTAAGTTCGTTAAGTTACGTCCTTCAGCACCTTTAATCGTTAATGTCTTTGTCTCATTGCCAATTGGGAATACCGCTTTATTCCCTTTATATATCGTACTAAATTCATGACCTTCTATATACATGCCATCAAATACGAACGCTTCGTTAGCCGCCAAACTTACAGCATCTACATCCATTTTTTTTGCAGTTTGATTGAAAGCTGATTGCGATACAAGCTGATATTTCTCTGTAACTAAGTAATTCGTATTCATACCCATATCTGCTTTTTCGCCTTCAAACTTTCCTTTAACAGAAACCATTTCAACTTCAACTTGATTCGTTACGGGATGATTTTGCTTCTCTTCATCCAAAATCGCATTTACTTTATTATCTAATACCGCATCTTTTTTCTCGTAAGAATAGCTGTACGGTGCATAATCCCTCGTTTGTTTAAATGTGTTGTAATACATCGTTACAGATGTCCCAACCGCTGTTAACGTAACGGCACTTAATACCGCAATTGTTGCTAGTGATTTTGCATTTCCTTTAATGCGGTATAACAACTGAGATGTTGTTACCATGTTCATTCCATTATAGAATGATGACTTCTTGTTTCTCGCTCTTTTTAATACGAACACTGTAAAGAACGTAAACAGTAAATACGTTCCAAGTACAGTTGCCAGTAGAATGTAAAAAGCAATCATCATAAAGTCAGCATATTTAACTGCCTGCATAAATGTCAGTGATAAGAAATAACCAGAACCGATTAAGAAGACTGAAATTAATGCCATAATAACCGATCCTTTTGGCATTGATTCACCTTCGCGCTCAGCATGGAAAAGTTCAATTAATTTGAAGCGATAAATTAAACGATAGCCTTGGAACGATGTGTATAGAATAATGACAAAAAAGATAAACGTTGTATCAATAACTGCACCCATCGGTACTTCAAAATGAACATTTAAGTTTAATCCCATCATGCTTACTAATAATTCAAGGAATAGCTTAGAAAATAGACTACCGATTGCAATCCCGATTACTAATGACATTAACCCCATCAACATATTTTCATAAAATAACATTTTACCAATTTGTTTTTTACGAATTCCTAGTAACGAATATAATCCAACTTCCTTTTTACGCTTACGTGTAAAGAAACCATTAGAATATATAATAAATACCGCAACGAAAATGATGAGCATTACACTTGAAACTTGGAAAGCACCGCTAATCTTCTTCGATCCTTCCGCTGCTTTTTCCATCTGCGAATTGTATTCTAGTGCCTTAAACGTAAAGTAAATAACAATACTAAAGATCATGGAAGCAAAGTATAGAAAATAATCTTTAAAATTCCGCTGTATATTGCGGAGGGCAATGCTAGATAACGTCATCTATTGCACCCCCGGAGATTGTGGACATCATGTCTAATACTTGTTGGAAGAATTGTTTACGCGTTAATTCTCCTCGGTGTAACTCTTTATATAACTCACCATCTTTAATGAAAATAACACGTTTGCAATAACTTGCTGCAAATGCATCATGTGTCACCATTAAGATTGTTGAATTATCGTATTCATTTAGTGATTTCATACTTTCTAATAAATCTGTTGCTGATTTTGAATCTAATGCACCTGTTGGCTCATCCCCAAAAATCATACTGGGGCTTGTAACAATCGCACGAGATGCTGCACAGCGCTGCTTCTGTCCACCGGATACTTGGTATGGAAATTGACTCAAAATATGATCAATGCCAAACTTCTTGGAAATCTCAAGAACGCGGCGATCAATTTCACTCGCTTTCACTTTTGATAACGCAAGTGGCAGTGCAATATTTTCTTTCACCGTTAACGTATCTAATAAGTTATAATCTTGGAAAATGAACCCTAAATGGTCACGACGAAACAACGCTAATTTATCATCATTCATTTTCACAATGTCTTTTCCATCAATTAAGATTTCACCGCTCGTTGCATTATCAATCGTAGAAAGAACATTTAATAATGTTGTTTTACCAGATCCGGACGGCCCCATAATCCCAACGAACTCGCCTTCTTGTACTTGTAAGTTAATCCCTTTTAACGCTTCAAATTTATTTCCACCAGTGTCATACACTTTTGTAATATTTTTCGCTTCTAATACTGTTTTCATCTCTATATCCCCCACTTCATCTCATTTCTATTCTGACTATATCTCACTTCTACTGTTGTCACTATCGATGTTTCTTACACAAACATGACAGTTATGTAAGAGCAACCAGCAGAAGAAACTAAACTTAACATGATGAAATAACTACTTTGTTACTATAGCATTCGGGTATAGAGGCATCTATTCATTCTCATTACATGAACCTTACAATTCTGTAAGGTAAAAAAAGCACCCATCTTATAAATGAGTGCTTTTTAGAATATAGTTACGATTCAATTATGAATTACAAACTTAGTACTAGCGTTTCACTTTATACTTTTTCTAGATTCATTGTTATACAGTAACGTGTTAATAATAGAAAGTGCTACAACAACTACAAAAGTAAATACCCTATAGTTCGATATAGTAACCGTACCTACTAGCAAGGCAGGTATGCCAGCCATAATCAAGCCTCCAAACATGCCAACAAAAGATCCCACACTCTGTTTCACTACTTGAGTTTCTGACTCCCAGTCATAATAAGCAAATCGATTATTAATAAAGACCCCCCATATCGCTGAAAAAAATGAATACGTTAGTGGGGTAATTACTATTAAAATAGAAGTCCAAACATCTGGTTTTAAACCTATAATCATAAGTATAGCGCTAATGACCGATGCAGGTATACTCAGCGAAAGGTTCATAAGAATCTTACTGTCATAAATAACTTTGGGTGTAAGAGGCAATGATTTGATGATCCATACATTTTTCCCCTCTAACGACAATGACACACAAGTTGTACATGTCATTGAAATCATTGCTGAAATCGCAAATGGTGCAATCCTTGGCAAAATCGTTTCGACTCCAGGATATCCTATTAATTGACTTGGTCCTACCACAACCACTGCGAGTGAGAAGGCCATTGCAATCACAACTCCCATACCAATATTTATCACATATATTGGAGAAGAAAAAAAACGCTTCCGTTCTTTTTTATATAATGCAACCAATACTTTTTCTTTTTTCATACTATCAATCTTATAATTTGAACGCATATGATACGTAGAAACGCCTGTGTTGATTTGCTTATATTTAAGAGAGAGTATTTTTACAAAGAGACAATACCAAATAATTGATATTCCAACAAATATGATAAAAGCTCCAATATCAGCATCCACAATTGCTTTTTGAAAAATGTTGGCGGGCGGATACACTTTAGTCAATTGCTCCGAAACGATTGCTCCAATCCCATTAAGATCATTAATACTATAGTTAGTATTTCTCATTTTTATCATGAAAAAGCTAAATATAACAATTACCATAAAACTTAAAATCGTAGTTACTCTATTCGCATTTCTAAATTTAGAAGCGATTGCCGTAATACATGCTCCAAAAACTGCCGCAATCGTTGTTGGAATTAAAGATGCTGTAAACAGACTTATGAACCACATAAAGTAGAAAGTGGCTGATGGTTTCGCATATATACAATAAACAACGCCCATTGGGAGCATGATTATGATTGAAAAGACCGTATTTAGCACATATAAATACAAAAATCTACTAGTAATAATAGTACTTACACGAATCGGTAATGACATCACGAAATCATAATCCTTAAAGGCAAAAAGCTCTCCATTCGCCTTAAACATGGTGAAAACCAAAGTTAATACACTGCTAAGAACTAATGCATAGACTGGAATGACTTCGCCTATCCCAAGTTTCACCAATCCATATGCTGTGGTTCCACAATATACCATCAACATTACACCAACAAGGGCAATAGTTGCTGAAATTAAAATTTTATTCTGCTTCTTTTTCTTATCTTTTTCATATTTAAAAGTATTTAGACCAAGCTGCGTTATCAGCCTGATTTTTAGAAGAGTTAGACAGTTATTTTTCATTATCAAGCACCTTCATAAAGAGCTCTTCCAATGAATTTTCCTTTATTAGAGACTTCACTTCCCCCGAAATTGCCAGTTTTCCTTTATTTATCATTGCTATCTTATTACATAATTTTTCCGCCACATCTAAGACATGGGTAGAGAAGAAAATAGCACTGCCTGTTTCACAAAGCTCCTTCATAATATTCTTCAATACGATAGCCGCCTTTGGATCAAGACCAACAAAAGGCTCATCCAAAACTAATAATTTCGGATTATGCAAAACTGCCGATATAATCGCTACTTTTTGTTTCATACCGTGTGAGTAGGAAGATATTAAATCTCCCAAATACGCCGTAATCTCAAAGGCATCTCCATATTTTTTTATACGTTCTTCCCTATCTTTTGCAGACACTCCAAAAACATCAGCAACAAAGTTCAAATATTGAATTCCTGTTAATTGTTCGTATAAATCTGGATTATCAGGAATATATGCCATTACTTTCTTACACGCAATAGGGTCCTTTTTTACTGAATGTCCATCAACAAAAATCTCTCCCTCTTCGAAATCTATAACACCCACTAACGACTTAATCGTCGTACTTTTCCCCGCACCATTGTGTCCGATAAATCCGAAAATATCTCCTGCTTGAACAGTAAGATTCAAATTATCTACTGCTTTCCTACCACCTTTGTATGTTTTGCTAAAATTTATGATTTCTAACATATTCTCTCCTCCAAACTATCTGCACTAGTATAGAATCAACTAAATATATTTAATTTACATTAAAAATATCTACTACTTAATGATCAAATATTAGTAAAGCACTTCTACAAAACTAAAATATCTTTTATCGAAATATTCCAACTTTAAAATCTACACCAATCTTTAATTAACCGTTAAATATGATGCTGTAAATTAGGCTTCTATCACAATAGAAGCCTAATTTATACAGTTATCAATATCTTTTTCACTATAATATTACCCGTTAAAATATAGAAAATATGAATACTAGCACGGCTGAGGCGTTACGAAATACCTACTTTTATTACTTCCAACCTACCCCAAAGTGCGGATACTCACTTATATTCTTATTTCTTCTTTATAAATGGAATATGATTTTATCGTTGAGATAATAACGCATAATAATATAGTTCCAACTGCACTAAACATATTGATAGGATCAGGAAATACTGCAGCAACATACATAAACATTGCCCCAATTACAAATACCTTTGAAGCAAATCGATGCGTTTTACGCCATACTTCTGGATTCTCTAATGTCCAATACATTCGAATTCCTACAAAACCATTTGGCTTTGTCTGCTGCATATAATTACCTACTACAAGAAATATCGTCCCTAATCCAAAATTAAATGCTATTGAACCTGAGACAATATATCCAGATGAAGCTAACACTGCGAATATATTACATCCAAAAACTACAAAAAGAATAGCATGATTTGTCATAGAAAGGGCTTTAGCATGTTGTTTATGATTACCCTTCGTTAAATCAATTCTCCCCATAAATATCCATATAATATAGAACAGTATCATGCTTCCTATTGAAACAGAGGCCGCCTCTACTTTAGAAAAATACCCATCTACTTCACCGGATATATTATAATGACGCGGAATCTGCTCTGGTAAATACGGCCAAGCAATATACCAACCAATTGCAACCGCAATAATGAAAATCCACGGAAACAAATACTTCTTCATCTTCCATCTCCCCCTTTATTCGTAAACGTAAACACCCAGGTTAATAAATCTTGAAAAACAGTCGTGTTTAAGGAATACACAACAAACTGTCCCCTTTTTTCATCTTGTATGAGCTCTGCATGCTTCAGTGCGTTTAAATGGTGGGAAATACTTGGTTTTGTCATATTAAAGTGTTCTGCAATTTCCCCAGCCGTTAAATCACTTTCTTTTAATAAGTCTAAAATTTTTCGCCTTGTTGGATCTGCCAATGCCTTAAATGCTTGATTCAATGTCTGTTCTTCCTTTCAATAATTAGACATTTAGATATTTATCTAAATAATAAAATGAAGAATCTGAATTGTCAATTGTATCCATGTTCTTTTTCTTTTTCTTTTTCCATTTTTAACCTATACTGTTTAAGGGCACCCCTTTCAACATAATGAAAAGACATGAAACACATGGTACACTATAGCTACAATTGTTTTGAGGAGGAAAACACATATGTACAAAATTTTAATCGTTGAAGACGATCCAAATATTTCATCTTTACTTCAAACTCACATTCAAAAATACGGCTATGATGCAGTCGTTGCTGATAATTTTGATGATGTTATGGTTTCTTTTAATGAAGTAAAACCACATCTTGTTCTATTAGATGTAAACTTACCAAAATTCGATGGCTTCTACTGGTGCCGTCAAATTCGTCATGAATCTACTTGTCCAATCATTTTCATTTCGGCTCGTGCTGGCGAAATGGAGCAAATTATGGCGATTGAGAGCGGGGCGGATGATTATATTACAAAGCCGTTCCACTATGATGTTGTTATGGCAAAAATTAAAGGCCAACTACGCCGCATTTACGGTGACTATGCCCCAAATGTTTCAGAACGTATTGTAGACGTAGCAGGTTTAAAATTATACCCTGAACGTCCAGAACTTCACTTCAGCACTGAGCAAGTATTACTAACAAAGAAAGAAGCAATTTTAGCGGAAATGTTGTTATCGAAACATCCTCGCACAGCAAGCCGTGAAGATTTATTGGCTGCACTTTGGGATGATGAAAGCTTCGTTGAAGAAAATACATTAAACGTAAATATTACGCGCCTTCGTAAAAAATTTACTG
Source organism: Bacillus sp. DX4.1 (assembly GCF_030348195.1). Lineage (NCBI taxonomy): Bacteria > Bacillati > Bacillota > Bacilli > Caryophanales > Bacillaceae > Bacillus > Bacillus sp. DX4.1. The sequence continues at coordinate 4,335,790 of NZ_JAUCFT010000008.1, forward strand.
AACTTGGTATTGAAAATGCCATTGAAACAGTACGCGGATTAGGGTATCGTTTTAACGCAACTTGGAGTGAATAAGAATGAAATTATTTTTACGTGATCATTTTGCATTTTTTGTTCTTTATGCGTTAAACTTTGGTATCATTTTTATTCTTTATGATGCAGTCGATGGATTTCAGAACAATAAATTTTACTTTATTGTTTTAAGTATGTACTTATTCATCTGTTTCCTTGCTTATCGCTATGTCCGTAATCGCAGATTATACAATCGATTAAGCGAACCACCTGAAAAAATGGAAGATGTATTTATTGAAAGAGCAACAGCTCCCCTGCCTCATGGTGTAAATGAGCTTGTTCGTACGCAATATCGTCTTTTCCAAAAAGAATTGCAATCATATGAAGTAAAACAACAAGAGCATCAATTATTTATTAACCACTGGGTGCACCAAATGAAAACACCCGTTTCAGTTATGCAGCTTATGGTGCTTGAAATGGAAGATGAGCACCTCATTCCAAAGTATAAACAAGAACTGGAAAAGTTAAATCAAGGACTTGATATGGCATTATATATGGCACGATTAAATAACTTCCATGAAGATTTTCATGTGGAAACTATTTCATTAAAAGATGCCGTAACAAAAAATATAAACAGTTTAAAAGAACTGTTCATTCGGAATGGTGTCTTTCCTGTTTTGGAAGTCCATTCAGATTTGAGGGTGGCTTCTGATGCGAAATGGTTAAAGTTTATTATTTATCAATTAATGACAAATGCTGTTCGCTATTCTGGGGAAAGAGGAAAGAAAGTATTCTTATCTGCTTACCAAAACAGCAAAGATATCATTTTAGAAGTTCGTGATGAAGGTATCGGTATCCCGCAGGAAGATATTCGAAGAGTATTTGAACCATTTTATACAGGAAAAAATGGACGTATCTTTGGAGAATCTACTGGTATGGGACTTTATATTGTAAGTAAAATTTGCTCTTATTTAGGACATTCTGTGAAATTAGAATCCGAAGTAGACAAAGGTACAAGCATCAAAATCATCTTCCATAACGCTGCGAACAATCAAGTGAATGGGCATGAAAGGTGATACATTGATGAAAATAAAACACTTGGTAAAAATGTATGAGAAATCACTCTCATACATTTTTTACAACACATGTAAAAATTTTTTTTACCGGGGAGGCATACATTATGACTTTTTGGCAGTTTGCATTTAAAAATGTTTCTCGTAACTCCCGGGCTTATTTTGCTTATTTCTTAAGCAGTTCATTTTCAATTGCTATTTTCTTTTCGTTTGCAGTCTATTTATTCCATCCTCGATTACAAAACTTTGGATCTATGAACGAAGTTGCGGGATTAATGATATTTTCAGAAGTGGTCATTGTGTTCTTTTCCTTTTTCTTTCTGCTTTATTCCATCGGTACTTTCTTAAAAGTTCGTAAAAAACAATTTGGAGTTTTAACCGTTTTAGGAATATCGAGAAAGCAATTGAAACGTCTTGTTTTCATGGAGAATATGTTAATTGGAGTATTATCTATCTTTTTTGGAATGCAATTGGGACTTGTTTTTTCACAGTTTTTCTTATTAGTCACAGCGAAGATTACACATGTTCCAGGACTGTATTTATATTGGCCAACAGGTGCCATCATTTTAACAGCAGCCATCTTTCTTGGACTCTTTATCTTTGTTTCTGCTTTTACTCCCATGCTCATTCGCACAAGGAAAGCTGTACGTCTTTTAAAAGAAGGAAACATGAAGCAAAAAGAGAGAAAACCATCTATACTGATTTCTCTTTTTGGAGCTACATGTTTACTGTCTGGATATATATTAGCAGGGAATCCAAAATATTTTATATCACTAGGTACTGAAATAGGTGCTATATACATTGTCTCTAGTATTTTTGTCATTCCAACACTTGTAGCAATCGGAACATACTTTTTCTTTTCACAAATTAGCTTCCTGCTCATTCGGATTTTGAAAACGAGACGGAAATTTTATATGAAACGAATTAATATGCTTTGGATTTCAGATTTGGCAAGCCGCATTCGAACAAATATTAATATGCTGTTTATTGTAGCGATGCTATCTACTCTTGCATTTACAATGATTACATTCATATATGGGTTTGGGAAATTTATAAAATTTGATGCAACCCAAAATAAACCTTTCCCATTTACCTATCTCTCATACGATGCAAATCCAATGGCCTCTCAACATATAGACTGGTTAGAACAACGATTGAGTCAAGAGGACTTTACATATAAAACATACAAAACCGATTTATATGCAGTATCATTGGAAGAAGATGAACTGACTCCATATAGAAGAGATGCGTATGTATTAAAGCAAAGTGACTATAACAAGCTTGCTACTGCTTTAAATCTCAAGCACCTTTCTGTAAAGGATAATGAAACATACATCCTCCCTGGACATGGATATCAAAGCCTATTGGGTCCACTGGAAGAAAGGTTCAAACAAAAAAGCATTACACTTTCTCAAAATTCCTTTCCCTTACATGTAAAAGGATATGAAGATTTTAGTATAATCCCAACTGGAATGACATCACAATTGTTAATTTTATCTAACGATACAGTACGTTCCTTATCTAGTAGCATAAAACATATGGAACTGTATAGCATTCAAGTACAAAATTGGGAGCAAACACACGAAATCGCAGCGGAGTTTATAACAAAATTGGAGAAAGACCGAAAGAGTATCACATCTGAAGAACCTTTATTTATAGGGATAGAAGCTAGTAATTCACTATACGAAATCAAATTAGGAGCTGCTTCATTCTTCTTTATCGGTACTTTCCTTGGTGTTATTTTCTTTATTGGTGCCGGAAGTGTACTTTACTTCCGTATGTATACGGATTTAACGAATGAACAGGAAAAATATATTACGATTACAAAAATTGGTTTGACGGAATCTGAAATGAAACGATCTGCTACCATTCAGCTGGCCATCTTATTTTTTGTTCCGTACATTATGGCTTCCATCCATACGATATTTGCCACAAAAATGTTACAGGAAGTCATAAATATATCATTATTTGCTGAGGTTACAGTTGTCCTTATGATTTTTGGCACGGTTGAAATTATCTTTTTCTTGTTAATTCGTTCCCTATATATGCAAAAACTATCTCAACATATTAAGCTTTAAGAAATAGAAAGGTGAGTTTTATGGAAGAAGTATTACACATTCAAAATGTCTCAAAAGTGTATGAGGGAAAAGTCCCTCATACCGCTTTAAAAAATATTAATTTACATGTAGATAAAGGTGAGTTTGTCGCAATTATGGGGCCGTCAGGAAGCGGTAAATCTACTTTATTAAATGTAATTTCAACAATTGATACTCCTACATCGGGTGAAGTTTTTATTAACGGAAAACAACCGCACACTTTTCGCAGAGAGAAACTCGCGATTTTCCGCAGGCAAGAATTAGGATTTGTCTTTCAAAATTTTAATTTATTAGATACGTTAACAATCGGTGAGAATATTGTATTGCCATTAACATTAGACAATGTTCCCCTTAAAGAAATGGATGAGAAGCTCGATATTATTTCAAAGAAACTTGGAATTGATCACATTTTAAACAAAAGAATTTTTGAGGTTTCTGGTGGACAGGCCCAGCGTGCTGCTGTAGCTCGCGCTGTTATTCATAACCCTTCTTTATTACTCGCTGATGAACCAACAGGAAATTTAGATTCCAAGGCTGCTATCGATGTAATGGAGCTTTTTACAAAGTTAAATAAAGAAGAACAGGCTACTATTTTAATGGTAACACATGATCCATTTGCGGCTAGCTACTGCAACCGTATCATTTTTATTAAAGACGGAGGACTGTATAACGAATTACACCGTGGCCTGCATCGTGAAAAGTTTTATCAAGAAATTCTAGATGTGTTAGCGCTACTAGGAGGACGACGTGGATGACATTTTGGCAGTTTGCATTTAAAAATGTCACACGTAACTCCCAAGCATATTTCGCCTATTTTGTAAGCAGTGCCTTTTCGATTATGGTTTTCTTTTCGTTTGCTGTATATGTATATCATCCGCAATTACAAGGCTTACAAGATTTTCGAGAGCGAGGACCTCTTATGAATTTAATTGGGACGGCCCAATTTGTCATCGTCATGTTCTCGTTCTTTTTTCTCCTTTATTCTATCGGGACATTTTTAAAAGTACGTAAAAAACAATTTGGCATTTTAACGATTCTCGGTATTTCAAAGAAACAACTAAAGCGACTTGTTTTTATGGAAAATATGATAATCGGGTTATTATCGATTTTTGTTGGTATTCAGGTTGGGCTTGTCTTTTCTAACTTTTTTCTATTGATTACCTCAAAATTAACCGGTGCAAAAGGACTATATTTATATTGGCCAACAGAGGCCATTACAATGACAACCATTACATTTATTATCTTATTCTTTATCGTTTCTACATTTACCCCTATATTAATTCGCACACGTAAAACAGTGCGTTTAACAAAAGGGGATATCCAAAATAAAAAAGAGAAAAGACCTTCTATCATCATTTCTCTTTTTGGTTTAACTTGTTTAGGGGCATGTTATTATATTGCAGGATTCCCGCAAAATTATATAACAGAAGAAAGTATTAAAAACGGCACTGCCTTTCTTACAATCTTCGCCATTTTGCCACTGGTAACAATCGGAACCTATTTACTATTTTCACAAACCCTTTTTCTTTTCATTTGGCTATTGAAAAAGAGACGCCGTTTCTACATGAAACAAATTAATATGCTTTGGATCTCTGATTTAGCGGCACGTACCCGTGGCAATATTAATATGCTCTTCATTGTAACAATGCTATCCGCACTTGCTTTTACAATTATTACATCACTGTTTGCAATGCACAATTACACAAAGGAATCTATTCTAGAAGAGTATCCAATGCCTTTCACGTATATATCTAATAGCGAAAATCCATTAGAAGAAAAGCATACTGCTACAATTGAAAAAGAACTAACGAATCATCAATTTCAATATAAAAAGCATAGGTCTGTTGTTCTAAAAGATAAAGCTTTCGAAAATGATATTATGATTATGAAAGAAAGTGATTATAATACCCTTTCTAGACTACTAAACAGACCGGGGATCCAACTGAACGAAACGGAAACGTATGTTATCTCTAAATTTTCACCGACTACGTTAAATTTATTTACAAACCCTTTTCTAAAAAGAGAAACTATTACAATAGAATCTAATAAAAAAACATTTCATATAAAAGGCTTTTCCGAACAAACACTTGAGCCACAATTTGCACTTCCTCAAATGATTGTTATGCAAGATAATGTAGTTGAGACGATGATTCCTCATATCGAAACTGTGACAATCTATAATTATGTAGTTGAAGATTGGGAAAATACACTTTTACCTACAAAAAATATATTAAAAGTTATTAATCAAGACGGAAATAATATTTCTAAACCTGAAGAACAAGAGGACGGCACACAAAAAGAACCTCCATTCCGTATTTTCACAGCTAGTGATGAACTACATCATGCTAAACAAAGCAATGTCGCCGATTTCTTTATCGGTACGTTTCTCGGTGTCATCTTCTTTATTGGAGCAGCTAGTGTACTCTACTTCCGGATGTACACTGATCTAACGAGAGAAGAAGAGAAATATATTACAATTACAAAGATCGGCTTACAAGCAACAGAGATGGTTCGTTCAGCTACGATTCAGCTTGCTATTTTATTCTTTGTTCCTTATATCATCGCTTCGATTCACACGATATTTGCTATTAAATTTTTACAAAGTACACTCGCACTTCCATTAGCAAAAGAATTGATATTTGTTTTCGTATTGTTCGGTATAGTCGAGATCATTTTCTTTTTCTTCATTCGTTCACTTTATATCAAAAAATTATCACAGCGTATTAAACTGTGAATAAAATAGCCTTGTGCACACTGCACAAGGCTATTTTCTATAGTTTTTAGATTAGCAACAGTAACCGCCATAACCGCCGCCATAACCGCCGCCGTAACCGCCGTAACCACAGCCGCCACCACCGAAGCAGCTAGCACCGATGATAATTAATAAAATAAACAATACAATTAGAAGCGCAAAGCCACCGCCGAAGCCGTGTCTTATGTGTCTGTCATCGCATCTGTGATCGTGCCTGTGTTCGCGTCTATGTTCGCGTCTGTGTTCGTGTCTATCATCGTGTCTGTCATCAAACTTTTCACTCATTACTCTATTCCTCCTTTAGTATCATTCATATAACAAGGGGATCCTATCATGTTCTAAATGAGCGGATTCAATGTATATTATGTTTACAAAGGAAATAGGAAGCTTGTTTTTCCCAAAAACAGGCTCATTTCGTTAAAAGATACGACAGTGCCCTGGACTTATGAATAAAGTAAAATTTCCATCAGTGGGGATGAAGAAAATATAAAGGCCTACGATGTTAAATCATCGTAGGCTCTTTATATACGCTGCACAAACAGCTTTCCTTCTCGAAATATACGCTTCTTTAATTGTTCATTAGAGAGCGTATTTACATGAACTACATCAATTTTATATCTTCCCTCTATATCTTCCATTAATTGAAGCCATAGCCATTGAAACTCCTTAGTACTACAATCGGTTGTTTCAATAGCAATATCATAATCAGACTTCTTTGTCGCTTCCTTTCGTGCATGAGAACCAAAAATATATGCAATTTTTACAAATGGCGTCGCTAATAGACGTACCTGTATATTGCGGAATATTTTTTCCTGCTCTTGCATGACTTCACCTCTCACATACAATGCGTTGCTTTGTGATTTCTTCTAGTCTTACCCGGTTTACTTCATATCCAAACCCAGCTTTCTCAGGTACAAGAACCTTTCCACCTTGCAACATCACTTCAGGCGTAATAATATCTTGTTCCCAATGCCTACTAGAAGCAGAAATATCACCTGGAATTGTAAAGTTCGGCAAAGATGCTAAAGCAATGTTTTGTGCACGTGAAATTCCCATCTCCACCATACCGCCGCACCAAACAGGTATATCATGCTGCTGACAATAATCATGAATTTGAATCGACTCTGTTAATCCACCAACTCGTCCAGGTTTAATGTTCACAATACGGCAGCTCCCAAGTGTAATTGCTACTCTTACGTCTCCTAGGCTATGAATACTCTCATCTAAGCAAATCGGTGTTTCTATCTGCTTTTGTAGTTTGGCATGATCAAGAAAATCGTTATCCTCTAAAGGCTGCTCAATCATCATTAATTGGAACTCATCTAACCTCTTTAATTGCTCAATATCCGCTAACGTATACGCTGAATTTGCATCGGCCATTAATGGAATCTCTGGAAAGACCCTCCTGATTTCCTTCAGCAACTCATAATCAAGGTCCGGCTTTATTTTCACTTTAAAACGCCCATAGCCTTCTTCTGCATATGCTTCAATTCGATTTAACATATTGGGAACGGTATCTAAACCAATCACAACACCGACTTCGATTTCTCGTTGTGTACCACCAAGAACTGTAGCCAATGATTGATTTTGACGTTTCGCATATAAATCCCATATAGCACCTTCTACACCCGCTTTTGCCATCCGATTACGTTTTATATGGTGGAAGACATGAGGTATTTCTTTCGGATGTGTAATCTCAGCTCCCGATAGAGCCGGCAATAAAAAATCTTGCAGCATGTGAAGCGCTGTCGTCACCGTTTCTTCTGTATACCATGGTTCTGAAAAAGCAACTACCTCTCCAAAGCCGATGTATCCATCCGTATCTTCTAGTTCAATTACAATGCTCTCACGCGTTTTATATGTTCCGTAACTTGCTGCAAAAGGAATCACAAGAGGCATTTCTGTTATATAAAGCGTCGCCTTTTTTATTCTCATCTACATTTCCTCCAGTAACTGCCGCAATTCCCGTCTTAGTAATTTTTTTGAAGCGTTACGTGGTAACTCAGATAAGAAATACACTTCTTTTGGTATTTTATATCGTGCTAACTTTTCTTCACAAAATTGAATGACTTCTTCTTCGGTTACATGCTCTGTTTTGACGATAAAGACAACGGGTACTTGTCCCCACTTTTCATCCGGTTTTCCAACAACACCCGCTTCACCAACTGCAGAATGAGCAAGCAAAACTTCTTCAATTTGTGCGGGATAAATATTTTCTCCGCCTGAAATAATTAAATCACTGCGGCGATCTAGTACATATAGGAAGCCCTCTTCATCCAAATACCCAAGATCGCCAGTATGAAGCCAACCATCTCGCACTGTTTCACGAGTTGCCTCTTCACGTTTAAAATAACCACTCGTCACGTTCGGGCCTTTTACAACAATTTCCCCTTCAACGTGAGATAGGACCAATTCTCCATCATTTTCAATGCGAAGTTGGCATGGAAAAAGTGGTTTTCCTGCTGAACCAACTTTCGTTAACATATAATCAGCTGCCAACGTACAAATTTGCGAAGATGTTTCCGTCATACCATACGTTTGATACACCGGAATCCCTTTGTCTACACATGTCTCTAATAACGGTCTAGGCGCCGGTCCTCCGCCTAATAATACGCACCGTAAGGATTTTGGATATGTGTCCTCTTGCAGCCTCTCTAATAGGTCTGTCAGCATTTTAGAGACGACAGATATCATCGTAACCCCTCGCGTCTGCAAAGCGGTATGAATAAAGTCTGGGTCGTAGTTCGGAACAAGTAAAATACGCATGCCATATATTATATTTTTCATTAAAAGGGATAATCCACCTACATGAAAGAGCGGTAGACATGCTAACCAACAATCCTCTTCACGAAGCCCTAAATTAAGAGATGATCCAACTGCACTCGCCCAATGATTACCGTATGTCAATATAACGCCTTTTGGTTTTCCCGTTGTACCTGATGTATAGATAATCGTCATAGCCTGCTCTAAAGAAAATTCCGTTTGCACGCTCGCCGCTTGCTTCGGCCCTCTTACTAATTCTACAAATGAATATACAGGTACTTGTTTCGTCTCAAATTCTTGATCTGTCAGTAAACAAAACACTTCAGCATCTTCCATTTGCCAAAGTAGCTCTTCTCTTGAAAGACGTGTATTTAGTAATACAGCAACCGTCCCCATATAAGATAGGGCGTGAATGACCGTAATCATCTCCATACTATTTTTCATCAGAACAGCCACTTTTGTACCTTTTTCTACATGCAAATGTGAAAGGTGTTCACAAACGGATAATACTTTCTCATGCAGTTCTAAAAATGTGATAATTTCCTCTTTTGCTTCAATTGCAGTGCGCTCTGGTGTTAAAAATGCACGTTGCATCAACCAATTGGGCATCGTCTCCATTATATAATCTCCTTTCATTACAGAAAGAGACTTGATGTAAATTCATCAAGTCTCTTGTTTTTTGGTTCTGCTTTTAATCTATTTCCGAAAGAGTTCCCCATCTTCAAGCGTGTAACAGGCAATAGCCCAGCGGTAAGATGGGGATGAATTTCGGTTAAGCATAGCCTACCTAAAGTAATTCTTGGCAAATACACGCATGTTTTGCCCATCCCATAGGATGTAGTTTCCCTTCGCCAATGTTTGTAAGTGTTGGCAACTTCTTGCACAAGAAGACTTGTGGTTGACCGTTCCTTCCCAATCAGAACTGTTACAGAGCCACCATAGAGCCAAGAACTAGGGAATCATTCTTGGGTATGCAACCTACGAACGGAGTCCATAAAGGACCGAGGCTAGACAACTAGAGCTTTTTACAAGCTCCCACTTCAAAAAGCGTTAGCATTTAAGTGGTGGGTAGTTGACTCAAGGGAAACGAGGGAACTGATCAAAGTTCGGGCTACGTTTTTCTTTAAACGCATCGCGGCCTTCTTTTGCTTCGTCAGTTGTGTAGTACAATAGCGTTGCATCGCCAGCCAATTGCTGGATACCTGCTAAACCATCTGTATCTGCGTTAAATGCAGCTTTTAAGAAACGAAGTGCCATTGGGCTGTTTGCTAGGATTTCTTGTGCCCATTGTACTGTTTCTTCTTCAAGTTGTTCTAATGGAACAACTGTGTTTACTAAGCCCATATCAAGTGCTTCTTGTGCACTGTATTGACGGCATAAATACCAAATTTCACGTGCTTTTTTATGACCTACCATACGAGCTAAATAGCCAGCACCGTATCCACCATCAAAGCTACCTACTTTAGGACCAGTTTGTCCGAATACAGCGTTGTCTGCTGCGATTGTTAAGTCACATACGATGTGAAGTACGTGGCCACCACCGATTGCATAACCTGCTACCATTGCGATAACTGGTTTAGGAATTGCACGAATTAAACGTTGTAAGTCTAATACGTTTAAGCGTGGGATTTGGTCCTCACCAACATATCCGCCATGACCGCGAACCTTTTGGTCACCGCCAGAACAGAATGCACGTCCACCTTCACCTGTTAAAATGATAACACCAACATTTGCATCATCGCGAGCGTGTGCAAATGCATTAATTAACTCCATTACCGTCTTTGGACGGAATGCATTATGTACTTCAGGGCGGTTAATCGAAATTTTTGCGATACCATTGTATGTGGAATAAATGATATCTTCGTAATTACCTTCTTTTACCCATTCAACTGTCATATACTATTACCTCCTTTTTATTTCGCTAGCCATTCAATCTAACTCGTACGCTAACGCTCTATAAGTTCTGCTCCTCCTTAAAGGAAAAATTCCTAGAAGAAAGTATCACTGTATGGTTTTGAGAAATCCCTTTACTATTGTATCAAACTTTTGCGGTTGTTCCACATGAATTGCATGGCCAGACCCATCAATTTTTATAAATTGCGCATGAGGGATATGTTTTCGCATGTTTATTAAGATGTGAAAAAACTTTTGATCATACTCTCCATTCATTAACAAGACAGGCATTTGTAGTTGATACAGCTCTTCCCACCAAGAAGGCTGTGCTCCCGTTCCCATGCCGCGAAGACTATTTGCTAACCCCTTCGGATTATTCAAAAGGCGCTCTTCTCGAACCTTCTCTTGTACATGTAATGACAATTTTTTTTGCGAAGCAAATAGCGGGATGTTTTCCCATTTATTCACAAAGACTTCTATGCCTTCTTGTTCAATTCTATCCGCAAGCTGTTTATCTTTTTCACGGCGTTCTTTGCGCTCTGCTTCTGACCTAAGTCCTGCTGTACAATTCTCTAGTAAAAGAGAGGAAACGCGTTCTGGATGTAAACATGCCATTGTAATCGCCAGTCTTCCACCCATCGAATACCCAAGTATATGAGCTTTTTGAATTTGCAAGTGATCTAGCAATGCAATCATATGGGAAGCAACATTTTGAATGTCGTAATGTTTGATTTGTTCTGGACTTTCCGTTTTCCCGTGTCCAACAAGGTCGATTACAATAACTTGAAATTGTTTGCTCCATGAAGGGATAAATGTGCGCCACGTCTCCATGCTACCCGTAAAACCATGAAGAAGTAGAAGTGGTTCTCCACTCCCGACCACTTCATATTCATACGTCACACCTTGCAGCATTACACTCATTTCGCTTCACCTTGCAATAGTGTAGTAACAGCCTTCGATGTATCTGCCCACAAATCACGGTGCATCCGTAAGTTTTCTTCTCGGTTCGTACAAATTTCCACAACGTGTAAGCCTTTTTCAGTTGTTCCTTTTTGTACTTCATGACGAAATGCTTCCCATCCATTTACACGCGTGAATGAACCACCATACATTTTCACAACATGCTCATAATCAAGTCCAAGCGGTGTCCCAAATAATGCTTCAAAGTGCTCCTTTTTCTCATATTGCGGTAAAAAGGAGAAAATTCCGCCACCGTCATTATTTACAACAACAATGGTTATATTTAACTGATGTAATTTTGCTGCAAGTAACCCATTTAAATCGTGATAGAATGCTAAATCACCGACAACTAATACAAGTGGTTCACAAACAGTGCTCGCACCTAATGCTGTAGAAATAATACCATCAATACCATTCACACCACGGTTTGCCATCACATTGATCTGCTTATCTGTGGTAAAGAAGAACGTATCTGTGTCACGAATCGGCATACTATTGCTCACAAATAAAGTCGCTTTCTCTGGTAAAACATGTATAAGATCTGTAATCACTTTTCCTTCAAATGCTGTTTCATATGTTTCAACTTCACGAAGTTGTTCCTTCGTTTTTTCGTTTATATGTTGCCACATCTGGAACCAATCATTCTCTTCTCTCTTAGCGATGCTGCTTGCAAGTTGGTTACAAAACTCTACATCATTTGCACATATCACTTCCGTTGCCATAAGAGCAGGATCTCGCCATTTTCCTGATTCATCCACAACGATATGAACAGCTGTCTTTTGTTTCTTTATATATTGCGTTAATGCTTTTGAAACTGGCATACCACCGAAACGAATAATAATATCTGGCTTCCATGTATCCTTTAGCAATTCATTTCGTAAAAATGTATCGTAGCAGTCCATCACCATCGCTTTATCGTGATTTCCAGTGCGAAGACCTGAAAGCGGATCCGCTAAAATTGGATATCCAGTTTGCTCAGCAAACTGCGTGATACCTTCAGCAAGATCTGGATGGCTATCGTCTCCACAAACAATAAGCCCCTTTTCCATGCTCGAAAGGCGCTCTATAAGAGAACTTACATATTCACTCTTCATCGTCATGTTTCCTTGATGAACTGCCCCTGTATATTCACCTCGACCTTTTTCCCATAAATTCTCTAAAGAGAAATCAGGAATTAGCGGTTCCCGAAGTGGAAAATTAATATGGACAGGTCCCTTTGGTGTAAAGCATGCGCTTGCAACAGCGCGCCCAGCCGTCATACGGGCATAATGATACATTGGTTCTGACGCTTCCGGAAGAGCCATCTCCATAAACTGTTTCACAAAGGAGCCATATAAATTCAGCTGATTCATCGCCTGCGGTGCTCCCACATCTCGCAATTCATGCGGCCTGTCTGCTGTTAATACAAGTAGCGGTACTCGTGAATGAAATGCTTCACAAATAGCCGGATAATAGTTCGCTGCCGCTGTTCCTGATGTACATAAAATCGCTACAGGACGTTTCTTCGCTTTCGCAATACCGAGCGCGAAAAAGGCAGCTGATCGTTCATCCACATGCAAATAGGTTTGTATGTGTTCATGTTGTTCCATTAGTAAAGCTAACGGCGTTGACCGCGAACCTGGACTAATTACAACATCATATACATTTAGACGCGCCAGTTCGTCAACAAACGCGCCTAAATAATATGATAATGCTTCTATATGATTATTCATTTCATTAATTCCTCCAAAGCACCAAGCATCGGTCTAAACTTCAAACTTGTTTCTTCATATTCAAGCTGTGGCACTGAATCGATAACAATACCGCAGCCAGCAAATAAGGATGCCCTGTCACCGTTCAATAATCCGCAGCGTAAAGCTACCGCAAATTCACCGTTTCCTTTGTCATCTATCCAGCCGATCGGCGCTCCGTACAATCCTCGGTCTAATGACTCTACATCACGAATGAGCTTCATCGCCTCAAGGCGAGGTGTACCGCCAAGGGCTGGTGTTGGGTGTAATTCTTCTACCATCGTCAGAAGCGATGCATCACCTTTCGCTTCAACTGGTGTATACAAATGTAGTAAATTTTTTGTTGTTAATAATCCTGGATGCTGCGGAATATTAACGGATTCACAATGCTCTGTTAATACGCTCCGAATCATGTTAACTACATAACCATGCTCTGCTAAATTCTTTTCATCATGAAGAAGTGCATCACCATTTTGCTTACTTTCTTCCATAGAAGCACCATGACCAATAGAACCAGCAAGGCACATAGACGTAAACTTCCCGCCTTCTTTTCGAATCAATCTCTCAGGCGTTGCTCCTAAGAAGCAAGCCTCTTTATAATCAAAGGAAAATATGTAGCAATCTGGTTGTCCGATGCGGAGCGCTTCTAAAACAGAAGCAGAATCAATACTTTGATCCATCATCAGTTTTAGTTCTCTTGCTAATACAACCTTCTGTACACTTCCTTTTTTCATTTCGTCCTGCACTTTTACAATTGCACTCATCCAGCCCTTTGGATCAACTTCTACTTTAGAAGTTACCGTTAATTTTGCTTCTGTAAGCGGACGCTTACTCTCTTCTAAAAGTCTTTCTTCTAAAGAGACAATCTCTTCATAAACCGTCTCTGCACAATCTTCAGCTGAGACAAATGTATTAATTGTTAGCCATGCTTTCTCATTTTTTACCGTTAACAGAAAAGCTGGTAACGACAATGTTGTATCTTTAAATTCTTTCCAAAGACCTGTTTGCTCTTTTTGTGGATCAAATGAAAAGCCACCGAATAAAAGTGGACCCGTTCCAAATTCATATACGTCTCGGTGAATCATTGCCTTCTCCTGCACCTTACTCCACTCTTCACGAGCAGTTTGAAAGCGTTTATCAGAAGAGTTTGCTATAGTGAAAGCAGAACCAATTCCAGCAAAAATCACATGCTGAGCTGGGTCTGCGAAATAACATCTATTTTCATATGCAACTTGTTTTCCTGCTGCATAGAAAAAAAGCGGATCCATCCAATCTATCTGCTTTACAAAACTGACCAATACTTTTTCATTAGTCGCACATTGAATAGCTGTGAAAATCACTTCTTGTAAATCTTTTTGTTTCGTTTGAATCACAAAGTCTCCCCCCTATGGGCGAAAAATAGTCATAAATACGCTTGATTTTAAGATACACCTCAAACGAAAGCCCTGTCAACGTTTAGCATTTCTGAGAAATTCACCTTCTCTTCCTAGAAAATAAACGTTGACACTAAATGATGCTTTTCCTACACTTAATTGTGTACATTACGTGACAAGGAGGATTCAACATGGAAATGAAAGTAGAAACGAATTCTTCTCCTATGTCGCCAAAACCAAATAAACAAACGGGCTGGCGCATTTGGTGGAGTTTATTACGTCCTCATACATTAACAGCAGCTTTTGTTCCTGTTTTTATCGGAACAGCTTATGCAATGCAAGTAGGGGGCATAAATCAAATACATCTTCCTCTTTTCTTTATCATGCTTCTCGCTTGTCTTCTCATTCAAGCAGCGACAAACATGTTTAATGAATACTTTGACTATAAAAGAGGATTAGATCATGAAGGTTCGGTTGGCATCGGAGGCGCAATTGTCCGCGATGGTATTGAGCCAAAAACAGTGCTCAATTTAGCATTTGGATTCTTTGGTATCGCCATGTTATTAGGAGTTTATATTTGTATGAATTCTAGCTGGTGGTTAGCCGCAATCGGACTTGTTTGTATGGCTGTTGCCTACCTTTATACAGGTGGTCCACTTCCAATTGCCTATACACCTTTTGGGGAATTAACAGCAGGATTATTTATGGGTATTATTATTATTGGCATTTCATTTTTCATCCAAACTGGAACTGTAACATCAGAAGTAGTCTTACTATCCATTCCAAATGCAATTTTGATTGGAGCAATTTTACTTTCCAACAATATTCGTGATTTAGATGGAGACAAAGAAAATGGTCGTAACACGTTAGCAATTATCGTTGGGCGTGAAAACGCTGTTGGTGTTCTTGCTTCTATGTTTATCATTTCCTACATTTGGACGATTTGCCTAATTATTGTCGGGATTGTATCACCATGGATGCTTATCGTTTTCCTAAGTGCGCCAAAAGCATTTAAAGCGACAAAAGGATTTATCGGAAAAAGCATTCCAATGGAAATGGTACCCGCTATGATTGCTACAGCAAAAACAAATACAATCTTTGGATTTTTAATGGGGATTGGTTTATTACTTGGATATTTCCTATAAAGTGAAACTTTGATCAGTATTTTTTTCGTCCCGCACTAATCATTGGTTGAACCAATCGGGCTTTTACTGTCCACGAATAGCGAGATAAAAAAGGGGCGACTTCGCTCCTTTTTTTTGAATTCATAATTCCTGCATTCCAGCCCATACTACATAAGGAAACCGAATTGTAGGAAGGTGGACATTATGTTAACTCCACAACAGCTAAATCATTTTAAATCCATTTTAGAAAAGCAACAACAAGAACTGGAACAAACTTTGCAAAATCATGAGAGCGAAGACCGGGCATCCGAACGTGAATCTGTTGGAGAATTATCTGCCTACGACAATCATCCAGGTGATATGGGTACCGAATTATATGAACGAGAAAAAGATTTAGGACTCGTTGAATTTTGGCATAAACAACTGCAAGATACAAAACATGCCCTGCAAAGCATACAGACGGGCACATACGGGATTTGTGAAGTATCCGGCGAATCAATTCCACTGGAACGATTAGAAGCAATGCCCACTGCAACAACCTGTATCGAACATACGCATAATAAATTAATTTTAGGGGCACGTCCGGTTGAAGAAGAATTAATAGAACCACCGTTTGGTAAATATGATATGGACAGCGCCGTTGGATACGATGCAGAAGATGCTTGGCAAGATGTTGCTTTATACGGAACGTCAGAAACACCATCTGATTTGGAACGCCGCGATTCCAAAAACTTCGATGAGATGTATGTAGATGCGGAAGAGCCACGTGGTTATGTAGAAGATTTCGAGAATTTTATCGGAACAGATATGTATGGAAAGAATCTACAAGTGTATGCAACAGAAGAACATGAAGAGTATGAACAAATGCTTGATGATTTTGAGGAAAGAACATATAAAGGTGAACTTTCTTCGGATGAATCTGGTTCGAAATCATAAAAAAAGCATTCCGAATTTCGGAATGCTTTTTTCGCATAATTAGTTTTTAGTAACGTTAGCAGCTTGAGGTCCGCGGTTACCTTCAGTGATTTCGAAAGAAACTTCTTGACCTTCTTCTAAAGTTTTGAAGCCTTCGCCTTGAATAGCTGAGAAATGAACGAATACGTCTTCTCCGCCTTCAACTTCGATAAAACCGAAACCTTTTTCACCGTTAAACCATTTTACTTTACCTGTTTGCATGTCATGTACCTCCTAAATAAAAATGAAACTATGAATCCACATGAAAAGGTGGATATAAAGGACATGAATGTATCACAAGCCTAACGCCTTGAAGTAAACACGCTTTATTTCCGTACCACATTATGTAGCTCAATAGTGACTTCACTATATCATGGTATATAGAAAACGTCAAATGAGAACACTTTCATTTCAAAATTTTCTTTTCCTCTTCTAAGGAAATATAATGGTTACATGCAGATAGAACCTAAAAATTTTAATTTCTTCCACTTTTCATTAGAAAATTAACAAAACTTAAGTTTTCTAAAATCCATAATTTCTGTACAATATACTTATATATTACATTCGAGGTGAAGATGATGAAAGCACATGAAATTGAATATAAATTGTATGGCGATGATATGCAATTTGTAGAAATTGAATTAGATCCAGAGGAGAGCGTCGTTGCAGAAGCTGGGGCAATGATGATGATGGAAGATCATATTGAAATGGAAACGATATTTGGTGATGGCCGCGGACAATCAAGTGGCCTTTTCGGTAAATTAATGGGTGCTGGAAAGCGTCTCGTTACAGGCGAAAGCATGTTCATGACCGTATTTACAAACACCGGACACGGTAAGCGTCACGTATCATTTGCTGCACCATACCCTGGGAAAATTATTCCTGTTGATTTAAGAGAATATAATGGCAAAGTTATTTGTCAAAAAGATGCTTTTCTTTGCGCTGCAAAAGGTGTCTCTATCGGCATTGAATTCACAAAAAAACTAGGCAGTGGCTTTTTCGGCGGAGAAGGCTTTATTATGCAAAAGCTTGAAGGTGACGGACTTGCTTTCATGCACGCAGGTGGCACAGTGTACAAACGGGAACTAAAACCTGGTGAAAAATTGCGCATTGATACAGGTTGCCTCGTTGCAATGACAAGAGATGTTAATTACGATATTCAATTCGTAGGCAATGTAAAAACTGCTTTATTTGGCGGAGAAGGCTTATTCTTTGCAACATTAGAAGGTCCCGGAACGGTTTGGATTCAATCCTTAACATTAAGCCGCTTAGCACAGCGTATTACGAGTCCAGGAGCTCAAAGTAGTGGTGAAGGTAGCGTTTTAGGTGGACTTGGCCGTCTTCTAGATGGTAAAGAGTAAAATCGTTCAATACAAAAAAAAGCAAATCGCTACATCTCATAAGGAGAGCGGTTTGCTTTTTCATTTTAAAGAATCATTTATCTTTTTCTTCATCACATGGACTGTACATACCATTCTGAATCATATAATTCTCCATTGCCTGATTTAACCATTCCTCTTCTTCCTTTGTATACGGAGACGGAATCATATTCTCATACTGCTCTTCCATATGCTCTAATTCCCCAAGAGAATATAACGCTTTTTCACCCACATATGTAAGAGTTGCCTTCATATGTTTATCGACAAGCTTTTGTACCTCTGAATCATGAACTGGCCTTCCAAATAATCTCTTTACCTCTTTAGACAAATGGATAAATTCTTTATCAAATTCCACCATATCTTCTTCAGATTTATTATATAATTGATCAATGACTTCCTTAGACATATATTCTTCAAGCCATAAACGTTGTTCACTTTCTTTTTGTATATTACTGATTAAACTCATTAAAATGTCACTATCTACTTTCCCTTCTTCCTCTAACAAAATAATCGTTCGATTAATTGCTTTCAGAGAAGCCTCGATATGTTTCTTTTTTCTTCAAAAGCATTCTTTTGATTCTGTAATGTTTCTTTTAAGTTTACGCTAAAGCTAGACATATTCACCATTACACAAATTTCATCTAGACTATATCCTAAAAATTTAAGACTTACTATCTTTTGCAACGTTAATATGTCTTGACTTTTATATATTCGATGTCCGGAACTAGGATGTTTTTCAGGTGTGAGTAATCCAATTTCATCGTAATAATGTAGTGTCCGTATTGATGTGCCTGTTCTTTTCGAAAACTCTCCAATTGAATAACCTTCATTATTACTCATCTGTTATTTCCCCCTACATTCTTTTTACCGATGTGGTTACCCAGATCATACTACCTCACGTAACTGAAGGTTCAAGTGTTAAGTCGCAAAAATGTTCATTTTTTCATCTCGCTTTGTTTTAAAGCTACTCAAAGAATGATTCCCTCCTTTAACTCATATATTGAACTATACTTTCTTCTTAAGGAGGGCTTCCTTAATGCGTACTCCTTTATCCTTTGATAAAGATACTGCCATATTGTTAGCCACATGCTGTGAATTAACATATGAACAATATAAGCAAAACGGGATTTTTCAAATACCTGACGGGTTTCAATATGTACAAGGCTTTCAAGCAAAATCCATTCAGACAACAGAATGGTTCGGCTTCATACTAGAATCTGAAGACACCGTCATTATCGCATTTCGCGGAACCCAATCTGATCCGAATTGGGTTACTGATTCTCTTGTTAATCAAAAACCTTATCCTTATTCCTTCAATAGTGGGAACGTTCACAATGGATTCCTCTCTATTTATGAATCCTGTCGTGATTCCATTATGGATATGCTCGTATCTTTGCCATCACATAAAACACTTCTTGTTACAGGGCATAGTTTAGGAGGGGCCCTTGCTGCACTTCACATATTAGATGCACGCGTAAATACTTCTTTCTCACGATGCAGCCTCTATACCTTTGCCTCCCCAAAGGTTGGGGATATTGCCTTTCGAAATTATTATAAAATACAAGTTGCCAGTAGCTTTCGCCTCGTTAATTTATTTGATGTCGTCCCACTTCTTCCTCCTCGTAAAGTACAGTTTAACGATCAAGAATGGGAATATTCTCATGTTCACCATAGTATGACATTTGCTAAAAATATGAAGTCTATTATAAAAAACCATTCTATGACAACATATAAAGCATGTCTCACTTCTCTCTTTTAATTGGAAATCATTGGGGTAAACAAGAATAATATATTATAATAATAAGAGTATCTATTTTAGGATGAGGGGACCAAACATGTTAAAAATTATTTTTGCATTTTTTCTTCTTTTACTTATTAGTGCTACGGGTTTCTTCACATTCTCATACTTTGTTACAGAGGAATATGATGGTCAGGGTATGTTATATACACAGATTCCTTATGTTGCAGCAGTATAATAAAGTGAAACTTTGATTATCAGGGAGCTTCATTCCCCAACTAACTTCTTTGCTTTTTGCTAAACTTTGGGGTGGGGGTATTACTGCCCACGAATAGCGGGATAAAGTAAAACAGCTTGGAAAACTCCAAGCTGTTTTACTTTGCATGCATTTTGTTAGCAATTCCCCAAATTTCCTTACTATACTGTAAAATTGTACGGTCACTCGCAAAATAACCCGATTGTGCAATATTTATAATGGACATTTCCAGCCATTTTCTACGATTTTCATAGGTTCTTCCCACTGATTCTTGACAATCTACATACGGCCCAAAATCACGAAGAACAAAGTATTCATCATTTTGAATGACAAGCGAATCATAAATCGCTTCAAACTCTGCTCCAGCGTTTGTGAAAAATCCGTTTGTTAACTGATCTACCACTTTTTTAATATGTGAGTTATGATGATAATACTCATTCGCCCGGTACCCACCATTCTGATAATAATGTAACACTTCCTCAGCTGTTAAACCAAAAATAAAGCTAGCATCCTCGCCCACTTTTTCCCTTATTTCAATATTGGCCCCATCTAGCGTCCCTAACGTAATGGCACCATTCATCATAAACTTCATATTCCCTGTTCCAGATGCTTCTTTACTTGCCGTCGAAATTTGTTCACTCACATCTGCTGCTGGAAATATATCTTCAGCCACGGAGACACGATAGTTTTCTAGAAAAATAACTTTCATATATTGACTAACATACGGGTCCTCATTCACTTTTCGAGCAAGTTCATTTATTAATTTAATAATTTTTTTTGCATAATAATAACCTGGTGATGCTTTTGCTCCAAAAATAAATGTGCGTGGATAGAATGAAAAACTCGAATCCTCTTTTAAACGATTGTACAAATATAAAATATGTAGCACATTTAATAATTGCCTTTTATAAGCGTGTAATCGTTTTACTTGCACATCAAAAATAGAATGTGGATCAACGAGAATCCCCGTTTTATCTGCAATTCGCTTCATCAATATCATTTTACGTTGCTGCTTTACAGCATGCAATTGATCTTGAAAAGCAGTATCATACTGATAGCTTTGCAATGCTTGCAATTGTTCTGGATACTTCATCCATTCTGTTCCGATTGCTCCTGAAATCAAGTTAGAAAGCTGCGGATTGGCCTTTAACAACCAGCGTCGATGCGTAATGCCATTTGTTTTGTTATTAAATTTTTCCGGATAAAACTCATAAAACAAACGCATCTCACGTTGTTTCAAAATTTCCGTATGAATTTTAGCCACTCCATTTACACTATAGCTCCCGACAATTGCTAAATGAGCCATTTTCACAAGATTATGTGCAATAATCGCCATGTCTTCAATTCGCGCCCAATCATACGGATACCGTTCCCATAATTCATGACAGAAGCGTTCATTGATCTCTTCAATAATCATATAAATCCGCGGCAATAACGGCTGAAAAATATGAATTGGCCACTTTTCTAGCGCTTCTGATAATGTCGTATGATTCGTATAAGAAATCGTATGCATTGTGATATACCATGCATCTTCCCAGCCCATCTTTTCCTCATCTAATAAAATGCGCATTAATTCCGGAATTGCAAGTACTGGATGGGTATCATTAATATGGATTGCAATTTTTTCATGCAAATTTCGAAGTGTACCGTTTTGCTCCCGGTGCAAACGAACAATATTTTGCAAACTTGATGATACAAGAAAATATTGCTGTTTTAACCGTAATATTTTCCCTTCATCATGTGTATCATCCGGATATAAAAATTCCGACACGACTTCTGTTTCACGTTTATACTTCAAAACATCTTTACAATTTTGCGGAAAAGGAACCGGCTCTGCATTCCAAAGTCGAAGTGTATTCACAGTATCCGTTTCATATCCAACAACCGGAATGTCATATGGAACTGCCATAATCACTTCCGCATTTGTATGCCGAAACTCTAGGCGGCCATTGATTTGCACTGCTTCCACTTGTCCAAAGTAGCTTACTTCAACTGCTTGGTCATGCCTTCTAACTTCCCATACATTTTCATGTTGCAACCACTGCTCTGGTAATTCCACTTGATACCCATCTACAATTTTTTGATCAAACAAACCATGTTTATAACGAATACCACATCCGTGTCCTGGGAGGTTTAAAGATGCAAGGGAATCAAGAAAGCAGGCTGCTAAACGTCCAAGCCCTCCGTTTCCAAGTCCAGCATCCGCTTCACTCTCTTCTAATTCTTGCAAGGAAATCCCCAGCTCTGCTAGCCCTTGTTCACATACATCATGAATCCCTAAGTTGAGCATATTACTACCAAGTAAACGACCTAATAAAAACTCAATCGATAAGTAATACATTTGCTTTTGATTCCCTGCCCTATATCTTTCGTTCGTTGCAATCCAATGCTGATTCATATACTCACGTACCATATGCCCAAGTGTATTATAATGATCACGACTTGTAGAATCTTTGAAACTTTTTCCATACATTGTTTCTAGTTTTTCTAAAAAGGCTGCTTTAAAGCTTTCTGTATGAGTAAACATTTTTTTCACCTCTTAGGAATGATCCAACAAACTTTTATACAACTCGCTATATTGACGTGCTGACTTTTTCCAGCTGTAATCTTCTGTCATCGCCTGTTTTACAAGCCCGTTCCACACTGGTTTGTTATGATAATACTTTAGTGCACGACGAACCGTATGTAACATGTCATGTGCATTAAAATTTGTAAAGCTAAAGCCATTTCCAGAGTCAGTTTTCTCATCATAAGACTGAACCGTATCATTCAATCCTCCTGTTTCCCTTACAATCGGAATAACACCATATGCCAGTGCAATCAGTTGTCCTAAGCCACATGGTTCAAATAATGATGGCATTAAAAATAAATCGCTACCCGCATATACTTGATGTGCCAGCTCTTCATTAAAGCCAATATACACTTTTACTTTTTCTGGATACTCACATGCCATTCTTTCAAAAAACTGTTCATATTCGGCATCCCCTGATCCTAAAATGATACATTGTACATTTTCTTGCATCATTTCATGGAACACACCGCGGACTAAATCCAAACCTTTTTGCTTTGTTAAGCGTGTTACCATTGCAACAATTGGTGTGTCTGCCTTTTCAGGTAAACCAAAATAACGCTGCAAAGCATATTTATTTTCTCGTTTTTTAAATAATGTTTTGGCATCATATGGGGCGGTAATGAATGGATCCGTTTGCGGATTGTAAACAACCGTATCAATACCATTTATAATTCCAATGAGCTTATCATTATATTTGCGCAATAAACCATCTAGCTTTTCTCCAAAGAATGGATATTGAATTTCTTCTTTATAAGTGGGACTAACAGCTGTAATGCAATCCGAAGCAATAATGCCACCTTTCATAAAGTTGACATTCCCATAAAATTCGAGCTGTTCACTATGAAAATATTCATCACCAAGATTCAATAAATCGTGCATAACCACAGGTGGAAATACACCTTGAAACTGTAAATTATGAATGGTAAAAACCGTTTTAATATGTTTATATAATGGCTGATCTCCATATTGTTCGCGCAATAAAAAATTAGCCATCGCTGTATGCCAATCATGAGAATGAAGAATATCCACTTCGAAATCTAAATGTGGAATAGACTCTAATACCGCCTTGGAAAAGAAAGAAAAGCGTTCCCCATCATCGTAATGCCCATAGAGCGAATCCCTGTTAAAATAATATTCATTGTCAATTAAATAATAAGTAATCCCATCTTGTTCTCCTTTTAAAATCCCACAATATTGATTTCGCCAACCAAGCTGAACGTTGATTACCTTATGGAGCGTACATGTTTCTCGCAAGTGATCGGTAATTAGACTGTAATTTGGAAGTATAATGCGGACATTCACCCCTAATTTTTTCAGTTCTTTTGGAAGTGCACCCGCCACATCTGCTAAGCCTCCCGATTTAATAAACGGTACGCATTCTGATACTGCAAATAAAATATTCACGTGTTGTTCCACTGCATGAAAAACAAATATACCCTCATTGCTTTTCTTACAGCTTCCTCCCTTCGAATTTTAAAAATTGTGCTACTATTTTTAACAAGTGAAACTTCCATCAGTGGGAGCCTCATTCCCCCGCTGATGGTTATCACAACTTGTGAAAATCTTGCCTACTACCATTTTGTACAGAGCTTTTATGAATAACTAGTTATGTTATGACTCTGTACACTACCTTTTTCTACAACATACGGGTTATGAGCCGTTCCCGTTAAGATCACACCATCTTCAATTTTTACATCCTTATCAAGGATAACGCCATCTAGTATACAATTATCCCCAATTTGACTCTTTTGCATAATAATACTATTGCGAATAATAGACCCTTTTCCAATCTTTACAGAACGGAATACAATGCTTTGATCCACTTGCCCTTCAATTACACTACCATTTGCAATCATCGTATTTTGTACTTGAGCACCTTTCATATAGCGCGTTGGCGGTTCATCTTTAACCTTTGTAAAAATTGGAGCTTCTTTCGTAAATAACTGTTTCCAAATAGAAGGCTGTAAAATTTCTAAGCTATGTTTATAGTAGCTCTCAATCGAGTCAATGACCGCTACATAGCCCGTATGTTCATACGTCCCAATATATAAGGATTCCCCACGTTTTTCCTTAACAACATCAAATAAACTATAATGTTTCTGTTCTTTATACGTTTCAAATAAATCTAGCAATAAATCCTTCTTTAATACATATGTTTGCAGTGATACTCCTTCATGGCATACTTCCGTAATATCTGCCCGGGTATGTATATGTCTTTCTAGTACAGCTTGAAAATTTAATGCTGTTACAAGATGGCTGTTTGTAATAACAACATACTCTTGTTTACTTCGTAGAAAATAATCAATATGTCTACGGAAATGAGCAAAGGAACCAAACTCATCTTGATCACATTGGCAATTAGGAGGGAATAAAAATAAGCCGTCACGTTTTCGATCTAAATCCCATTGTTTTCCTGATCCGAGATGATCCATTAAGGAACGATTTTTATGACTGGTAAAAATCGCTACACTATGAATATGGGAATTTACCATATTAGAAAGCATAAAATCAATAAGACGATAACGTCCCCCAAATGGTAATGCTGCCAGTGAACGGTGGCCTGTTACTTTCTGTAAGGAAGGAAAACTTCCAGTTGCATTAATAATTCCTAACATTGATTCTCCCATTCATCCCATCCTCCTTAATTAATTCCCATCTGCTATAAGTACAACTTCATCCATATTTTTTTCTGGTCGAATAATCGTTCCATCTTCAATAATCATTTCAGGTCCAACAATCGCTCTTTCAATGACTACATGTTTGCCAATCTTAGCATCTGGCATAATAACTGAATCCTTAATGATACTTCCTTCTCCAACTGTTACCCCTTGGAATAGAACAGAATGCGCTACATCCCCTTCAATTACACAGCCTTCATTAATTAATGATTCCTCTACCTTTGCCTTCTCAGAAATATATTGCGGTGGTTGGTTGGGATTCACAGAATACACACGCCAGCCACGGTCATATAAATTCAAAGATGATTCCTCATGAAGCAAATCCATATTTGCTTCCCACAAACTTTTCACCGTACCAACATCTTTCCAATATCCACTAAATGGATACGCCATTAATTTCTTCTTTTCATCTAATAAAAGTGGAATTACATCTTTTCCAAAATCATTACTCGAGTCTGGATTTCTTGCATCCATCTCTAAATACTCTTTCAAAACAGACCAATTAAAAATATAAATCCCCATCGATGCAAGGTTACTTCTTGGATATTGTGGTTTTTCTTCAAACTCAACAACTTCCATTTCTTCATTTGTATTCATAATTCCAAAACGACTTGCTTCTTCCCAAGGTACTTCAATAACAGAAATAGAAACGTCTGCCTCTTTTTCAATATGATAATCCAGCATTTTGCTATAATCCATCGTATAAATGTGATCACCTGATAAAATCAGAACATATTCTGGATTATATTGACATAAATAATTCAAGTTTTGATAAATCGCACTAGCCGTCCCTGTATACCATTTCACACCAGAAGATTCCGCATACGGCGGAAGTACAGTTACCCCTCCATTGACACGATCTAAATCCCATGCGCTCCCAATACCAATATAATTATGAAGCTCTAGCGGTTGGTACTGCGTCAATATCCCGACCGTTTCAATTCCAGAATTTGCACAATTACTTAATGTGAAATCGATAATTCGATATTTACCGCCAAATGGAACAGCTGGCTTAGCTAAATTTTTTGTTAACGCACTTAAACGACTACCTTTTCCCCCTGCCAATAACATCGCTACGCAAGTCTGCTTTTGAACCATCTTGTTTTTTGCTCCCCTTTCTCGTTTTCACTGGCCGTAAAATTGAAACGCCAAATGGTGGAATTGTTATTTCTACATGAGCAGACTGATTATGATACGACTCTATAATCGTCTTTAACCGTTTTTTGTTTACCTGTCCTGAACCGCCGTATACCGGATCATCACTATTTAAAATCTCGTTATAATATTGAAATGCTGGTACACCTACTTTGTAGTTTTCATACACAGCATTTGTGAAATTACATACAACAACAAGGATCTCTTCCTCTTTCTCCCCTTTGCGAATAAATGAAAAAATACTTTGTTCTCGGTTATCTGCATCAATCCACTCAAATCCTTCTTGTGAATGATCTAATTGCCAAAGTGGCTTTGAGCGCTTATACAATGCTATGAGTTCTTTAAAGTAATCATGCATACGATCATGCATTTCAAAATCATGTAAGTTCCAATCTAAATCTTCGAGATCTTTCCACTCATCAAATTGTCCAAATTCACCACCCATAAAGAGCAATTTCTTCCCTGGATGTGTGAAGAAATATCCGTACAATAAACGAAGCTGCGCAAACTTCGACCAATAATCTCCCGGCATTTTATTTAATAACGATTTTTTCCCGTGAACAACTTCATCGTGGGATAAAGGTAAAATAAAGTTTTCTGAATAAGCATATAGCAAAGAAAATGTCATTTTCTCATGAATATATTTACGATATTCTGGTGCACATTCCATATATTTCAGTACATCATTCATCCAGCCCATATTCCACTTATAATTAAAACCAAGTCCGCCCTCATACGTTGGAGCAGTCACAAGTGGCCAAGCTGTTGAATCTTCAGCGGTCATAAGAAATGTTGAATCCTCAGCAAATACCACCTCATTTAATTGGCGCAAAAAGGCGACCGCATACTCATTACTTTGTTGCTTTCCATCCTTTTCCCAATACAACATATTTGCAACTGCATCAACACGAAAACCATCAATATGATAATGTTTCATCCAAAACAGTGCATTTGAAATTAAAAAGTTTCGGACTTCCTGTTTTCCTAAATCAAAGTTTACCGTTCCCCAAACATGATTTTCCTGTACATCAGAGTCCCTATATTCATACGTTGGTTCTCCATCAAATAAATGCAGCCCATGGGCATCTTTACAAAAATGTCCTGGTACCCAATCTAAAATGACACCGATCCCATATTTATGACATTCATCGACAAAATACATAAAATCATGCGGTGTACCAAATCGACTCGTCATCGCATAATATCCAGTACCTTGATATCCCCAAGAACGATCGTACGGATGCTCAATAAGCGGCATGATTTCAATATGAGTAAATTGATGCTCCACTACATAAGGAATAAGCTCCTCTGCCATTTCTCGATACGAGTACAGCGAGCCATCTTCTTTCTTTTTCCATGAACCAAAATGCAATTCATAAATTGCCATTGCTTCTTGATAAATTAGCTTTCGCTTCTTTTTTCGAAACCAATTTTTATCATCCCATTCATATCCCTTTATATCAAAAATAACAGATGCCGTATTTGGTCGTACTTCTGCATATGTTGCATATGGATCTGCTTTTAAAATTATTTCATCACCAGAAGTTTTGATTGCATACTTATATATTTCGTATGTCTCCAGTTTCGGTATGAATAATGACCAAATACCTTGCTCTGTCATTTTTACCATCCTATTTTTTTCGTTGTCCCATTCATTGAAATCTCCGACAACACTTACGACTTTCGCATGAGGAGCCCATACTGTAAAACGTACCCCTTGTATTTCATGCTCTGTTACAAGGTGAGCTCCAAACATGTTATAACTCTCATAACACCCTTCTTTATGAAACTCATACAATCCTTCTTCCATACAATTTGTTACATCCAATATGTTCACCTCACTAAGATGACAGAATTTTTAATACTATTCACTATTCGATAATAAACTGAAATATCCTTGTGGAATTTTAAATAAATATACGTTTTTTCATTAAAATCAAAGAAAATACTGGCATATTTGATAGAAAATATCGAATTTTGACGAATATTCATTGAAAGCGTTTTATTTGAATATAATTTTTAACAGTACTCCAACAGAAGTCCACTCCCTCAAACATGTGTAATGCACAGCATAAAGTAAAACTTTGAGGTAGGGGGTATTACTGCCCGTGGAGAGCCTGTAAGACTCATTGGGTACCCAATGTGCAAAGCTCTATAAAACAGGAAATCCCTTCTTCAAACAGCTCATTAGAGTGTTAAGAAGGGATCATTCACAGTAGAATTTTCTATACATCAGCATCTTCTACTATTAACAATGCTGTGGCTAATGGTATTCAAGTTTCTTTTCCAGTTACAGTTACAATTACAATTACAATTGGAGATAGTAAAGCAGAAGAAAGCGAACCAAAAATTCATGTTCTAACAAATATGAATTTTGGTCAATATGAAGCCATCCATTCACGTAACAAAGACAAAAACGCACTCTATCCTAACATAGAGTGCGTTTTGCTATAATCGACCCTTTCCAGCAAGAGTGTATACTTGGGGATATACAGGGAAACCGGAAAAGGAATTTATATAAAAAATTCAGAAGGGAGAAGCAGTCCCCACTTCTGAACAATTTATCTTATAGTACTGGTGCCATAGTTTCTTTTAATACTTTTACAGAATGAGCAAATTTCGCTTTTTCTTCTTCATTTAACTCAAGCTCAACAATTTCACGAACACCTTCGCGGTTAATTACAGCCGGTACACCTACATAAGCATCAGCTTCGCCGTATTGACCTTCTAGGTATGCAGATACAGTTAACACGCTATTCTCGTTGTTTAAGATCGCTTTAGTTACACGTAGAAGTGACATACCGATTCCGTAGTAAGTTGCACCTTTACGCTCAATGATATGGTAAGCAGCATCGCGTACATTTACAAAGATTTTATCTAAATCATTTTGGTTATACTGTTCATTGTTCGCTAAAATTGTTTCTAGTTTTTGTACACCTACTGTAGTGTGGCTCCAAACCGGAAGCTCAGTATCACCATGTTCACCGATAACGTATGCGTGAACGTTGCGTGGATCTACATTTAAGTAGTCACCTAGCATATAGCGGAAACGAGCAGAGTCTAAAGTTGTACCAGAACCGATTACGCGCTCTTTTGGTAATCCAGATTCTTTCCAAGTTACATAAGTTAAAATATCAACTGGGTTAGTTGCAATTAAGAAGATACCATCAAATCCACTATCCATAATGCCACGAACGATTTGTTTAAAGATTTTTGTATTCTTTTCAACTAAATCTAAGCGAGTTTCACCTGGCTTTTGTGGTAATCCAGCAGTGATAACAACAAGATCTGCATCTTTACAATCTGCATAACTACCATTCCAAATTTTTGTTGGTGCTGGAGCAAATGGAACTGCATGGCTTAAATCCATTGCTTCTCCTTCTGCTTTTGCTTCATTTACGTCAACAAGAACGAATTCCTCAGCTACACCTTGGTTAATCATAGAATATGCATAACTACAACCTACAGCACCTGTTCCTACTAATACTACACGATTGATACCTTTTTTCATGATAAATTCTCCTCTCTATTGTTCACTTCTTTATTATTGTCATTTAAGTAATTAATTAAAATACTAATTTAATGTTGTTTAACTTCCTTACATTCATATTGTAGCACGAATCATTGTGAATGCATTCACATATTATGACCTATTTGTGAACTTTTTCACAGATAGGAGAAAGTTATCGTATCAGGTATGGAATCAATCTCAATGGAAGCCTTTTCTTTAGATTGTGAAAAAGCTTATTTCAGTGCGCTCTCACAATTTGTTCCTTAAAAGTAAGTGGAAAAAATCTTCTTTTTCTGACCAATAATAAAGTGAAACTTTAATCAGTGGGTTTTTTTCATCCCCCACCTAACTTCTTTGTTCTTTGCTGAATTTTGAGGTGGGGATATTACTGCCCGTTAACGCGGAATAAATCCCAGTATTTACAAATAGATCAATCCTATTATAAAATTAGACTGAACGGTCGGTTTAATTGATATGATAAGGAGTGAATAAAATGAAGGATCATGTTATAACATTACAAGACGGACGCACTTTAGCATATATAGAGTATGGACAAACAAATGGATTGCCAGTAATGCTGTTCCATGGTACACCTGGTTCAAGAATTTGGGCATTGAAAGATGATATGGTTGCAAAGCGATTAGGCATACGGCTTATTTCCATAGATAGACCTGGATACGGACTCTCTGATCCAAAACGTAATAGAACCGTTTTAGATTGGGCTGATGATGTGAATGAGCTAGCAGATCAACTACAGCTTCAAACTTATTCTATTATAGGTGTATCAGGCGGTGGAGCTTATGCAGCAGCTTGTGCTTACAAAATCCCTGAACGTTTGCAATGCGTAAATATGGTTTCTAGTGTAGCTCCATTTGAAAATGAGAAGCCTCCAGCTAGCATGTGCCGTGAAAATCGAATCGCTTTCTTTATCTCCAAACGATTACCTTGGATATTAAAATGGGCTTATCGTTCACAAAAAAAGCAAATGGAAAAGAATCCTGAAAGATATATACGGTCAATGAAAAAAGGTGACACCCATTTATGTAAATGGGACCAACAGTTCATCAAAACGGATGAAGATATTAAAGTAGCTATGATTCATATGAAAGAAGCTCTGCGAAATAGTGTAGATGAAGCTGTAACAGAACCTGCACTCTTAGCAAAATCTTGGGGATTCACTTTTAAAGATATTTCTATCCCTATGCATATTTGGCATGGTACAGCTGACACTTTAGCTTCCATAGAAGAAATAAAAAAAGTAGCAGCAGATATTCCCTATGTAACAACCCACTATATAAAAGATGCAGGACATTTTTTACCCGATGATCCTCACATATGGGAATCTATTTTACAAACAATCATTAATGTTACAAATTATAAAGACACCTCAGAAACATCATTTTATACTAAATAAAAAAAGAGATAGCAGATTATGCTATCTCTTTTCGTATGACCCGTACGGGATTCGAACCCGTGTTACCGCCGTGAAAGGGCGGTGTCTTAACCGCTTGACCAACGGGCCAAAATATATGGCAGAGAAGAAGGGATTCGAACCCTCGCACCGCGTAAGCGATCTACTCCCTTAGCAGGGGAGCCCCTTGAGCCACTTGGGTACTTCTCTATATGGCTCCGCAGGTAGGAATCGAACCTACGACCGATCGGTTAACAGCCGATAGCTCTACCGCTGAGCTACTGCGGAATAATGGTGGGCCTAAATGGACTCGAACCATCGACCTCACGCTTATCAGGCGTGCGCTCTAACCAGCTGAGCTATAGGCCCAAAACCAAAAGCGGGTGAAGAGAATCGAACTCTCGACCAGAGCTTGGAAGGCTCTTGTTTTACCACTAAACTACACCCGCATAAAAATGGTGAGCCATGAAGGATTCGAACCTTCGACCCTCTGATTAAAAGTCAGATGCTCTACCAACTGAGCTAATGGCTCATTTAAACAAAATAAGCAATCACCAAATGAAATATAATGGTGGCTCGGGACGGAATCGAACCGCCGACACGAGGATTTTCAGTCCTCTGCTCTACCGACTGAGCTACCGAGCCAAAAATAAATGGCGGTCCCGACCGGGGTCGAACCGGCGATCTCCTGCGTGACAGGCAGGCATGTTAACCACTACACCACGGGACCATTGGTTGCGGGGACAGGATTTGAACCTGCGACCTTCGGGTTATGAGCCCGACGAGCTACCAGACTGCTCCACCCCGCGACGATACAATATTCTTTTAGAAAAAATGGAGGAGGTAGAGGGATTCGAACCCCCGCGCGACTCTCGCCGCCTGTCGGTTTTCAAGACCGATCCCTTCAGCCAGACTTGGGTATACCTCCGAGATATTTACTTTAAATGGTGGACCTTGTAGGACTCGAACCTACGACCGGACGGTTATGAGCCGTCTGCTCTAACCAGCTGAGCTAAAGGTCCTTTATGGTAGCGGCGGAGGGGATCGAACCCCCGACCTCACGGGTATGAACCGTACGCTCTAGCCAGCTGAGCTACACCGCCATAATAAAGTTAAGTGGAGCCTAGCGGGATCGAACCGCTGACCTCCTGCGTGCAAGGCAGGCGCTCTCCCAGCTGAGCTAAGGCCCCATGACTAACTATCGGGAAGACAGGATTCGAACCTGCGACCCCCTGGTCCCAAACCAGGTGCTCTACCAAGCTGAGCCACTTCCCGTTAAGAAAAAACGCGCCCGAGAGGACTCGAACCCCTAACCTTTTGATCCGTAGTCAAACGCTCTATCCAATTGAGCTACGGGCGCATATGGTGCCGAGGGCGGGGGTCGAACCCGCACGGTGGTCACCCACCGCAGGATTTTAAGTCCTGTGCGTCTGCCTGTTCCGCCACCCCGGCATGTCATATTGAAAATTGGAGCGGAAGACGGGATTCGAACCCGCGACCCCAACCTTGGCAAGGTTGTATTCTACCACTGAACTACTTCCGCAAGACATGTATGAGTTATAAAATTAAAAGTGCGGGTGAAGGGAGTCGAACCCCCACGCCAAAGGCGCCAGATCCTAAGTCTGGTGCGTCTGCCAATTCCGCCACACCCGCATATTATCTTTTTTAAAAAATGGGGCGACTGATGGGAATCGAACCCACGAATGCCGGAGCCACAATCCGGTGCGTTAACCACTTCGCCACAACCGCCATAGTTACTGGTGCCGGCTAGAGGACTTGAACCCCCAACCTACTGATTACAAGTCAGTTGCTCTACCAATTGAGCTAAGCCGGCAATATATGGTGGAGGATGACGGGCTCGAACCGCCGACCCCCTGCTTGTAAGGCAGGTGCTCTCCCAGCTGAGCTAATCCTCCACTTTGCCTGGCAACGTCCTACTCTCACAGGGACAAGGTCCCAACTACCATCGGCGCTAGAGAGCTTAACTTCCGTGTTCGGTATGGGAACGGGTGTGACCTCTCTGCCATCATTACCAGACTATATTTATTTGAGACAATCATTATTATACTTGATTGATTTAAAAAGTCAACAAGTTTTTTTATATTCTCTCAAAACTAGATAACACAAGCATTCATATTATATGGTTAAGTCCTCGATCTATTAGTATTCGTCAGCTCCACATGTCACCATGCTTCCACCTCGAACCTATCAACCTGATCATCTTTCAGGGATCTTACTAGCTTACGCTATGGGAAATCTCATCTTGAGGGGGGCTTCATGCTTAGATGCTTTCAGCACTTATCCCTTCCGCACATAGCTACCCAGCTATGCCCTTGGCAGAACAACTGGTACACCAGCGGTGCGTCCATCCCGGTCCTCTCGTACTAAGGACAGCTCCTCTCAAATTTCCTGCGCCCACGACGGATAGGGACCGAACTGTCTCACGACGTTCTGAACCCAGCTCGCGTACCGCTTTAATGGGCGAACAGCCCAACCCTTGGGACCGACTACAGCCCCAGGATGCGATGAGCCGACATCGAGGTGCCAAACCTCCCCGTCGATGTGGACTCTTGGGGGAGATAAGCCTGTTATCCCCGGGGTAGCTTTTATCCGTTGAGCGATGGCCCTTCCATGCGGAACCACCGGATCACTAAGCCCGACTTTCGTCCCTGCTCGACTTGTAGGTCTCGCAGTCAAGCTCCCTTATGCCTTTGCACTCTACGAATGATTTCCAACCATTCTGAGGGAACCTTTGGGCGCCTCCGTTACACTTTAGGAGGCGACCGCCCCAGTCAAACTGCCCACCTGACACTGTCTCCCGGGTCGATGAGACCCGTAGGTTAGAATTTCAATACAGTCAGGGCGGTATCCCACCAGCGCCTCCACCGAAGCTAGCGCTCCGGTTTCAATGGCTCCCGCCTATCCTGTACAAACTGTACCAAAATTCAATATCAGGCTACAGTAAAGCTCCACGGGGTCTTTCCGTCCTGTCGCGGGTAACCTGCATCTTCACAGGTACTATAATTTCACCGAGTCTCTGGTTGAGACAGTGCCCAAATCGTTACACCTTTCGTGCGGGTCGGAACTTACCCGACAAGGAATTTCGCTACCTTAGGACCGTTATAGTTACGGCCGCCGTTTACTGGGGCTTCAGTTCAGAGCTTCGCTTGCGCTAACCCCTCTCCTTAACCTTCCAGCACCGGGCAGGTGTCAGCCCCTATACTTCGCCTTACGGCTTCGCAGAGACCTGTGTTTTTGCTAAACAGTCGCTTGGGCCTATTCACTGCGGCTTTCCGTTAAGAAAGCACCCCTTCTCCCGAAGTTACGGGGTCATTTTGCCGAGTTCCTTAACCAGAGTTCTCTCGCACACCTTAGGATTCTCTCCTCGCCTACCTGTGTCGGTTTGCGGTACAGGCACCTTTTATCTCGCTAGAAGCTTTTCTTGGCAGCGGGGAATCAAAGACTTCGCTCCATAAGGAGCTTCCCCATCACAGCTCAGCCTTCACGATAAGCGGATTTGCCTACTTATCAGCCTAACTGCTTGGACGTGCACAACCAATCGCACGCTTCTTCTATCCTTCTGCGTCCCTCCATTGCTCAAACGATAAAGAGGTGGTACAGGAATATCAACCTGTTGTCCATCGCCTACGCCTGTCGGCCTCGGCTTAGGTCCTGACTAACCCTGAGCGGACGAGCCTTCCTCAGGAAACCTTAGGCATTCGGTGGACGGGATTCTCACCCGTCTTTCGCTACTCATACCGGCATTCTCACTTCTAAGCGCTCCACCAGTCCTTACGGTCTGACTTCACTGCCCTTAGAACGCTCCCCTACCACTGATACCATAGGTATCAATCCGCAGCTTCGGTGGTGTATTTAGCCCCGGTACATTTTCGGCGCAGAGTCACTCGACTAGTGAGCTATTACGCACTCTTTAAATGGTGGCTGCTTCTAAGCCAACATCCTAGTTGTCTAAGCAACTCCACATCCTTTTCCACTTAATACACACTTTGGGACCTTAGCTGGCGGTCTGGGCTGTTTCCCTTTTGACTACGGATCTTATCACTCGCAGTCTGACTCCTAAGGATAAGTCATTGGCATTCGGAGTTTGACTGAATTCGGTAATCCGATGAGGACCCCTAGTTCAATCAGTGCTCTACCTCCAAGACTCTTACACTTAAGGCTAGCCCTAAAGCTATTTCGGGGAGAACCAGCTATCTCCAGGTTCGATTGGAATTTCTCCGCTACCCACACCTCATCCCCGCACTTTTCAACGTGCGTGGGTTCGGGCCTCCATTCAGTGTTACCTGAACTTCACCCTGGACATGGGTAGATCACCTGGTTTCGGGTCTACGACCACGTACTAAACGCCCTATTCAGACTCGCTTTCGCTACGGCTCCGCCTCTTCAGCTTAACCTCGCACGGGATCGTAACTCGCCGGTTCATTCTACAAAAGGCACGCCATCACCCATTAACGGGCTCTGACTATTTGTAGGCACACGGTTTCAGGATCTCTTTCACTCCCCTTCCGGGGTGCTTTTCACCTTTCCCTCACGGTACTGGTTCACTATCGATCACTAGGGAGTATTTAGCCTTGGGAGATGGTCCTCCCAGATTCCGACGGAATTTCACGTGTTCCGCCGTACTCAGGATACATTCAAGAGGGAACGAAGTTTCGACTACAGGGTTGTTACCTTCTATGACGAGCCTTTCCAGGCTGCTTCGTCTACCCCGTTCCTTTGTAACTCCGTATAGAATGTCCTACAACCCCAAGAGGCAAGCCTCTTGGTTTGGGCTAGATTCCGTTTCGCTCGCCGCTACTCAGGAAATCGCATTTGCTTTCTCTTCCTCCAGGTACTTAGATGTTTCAGTTCCCTGGGTCTGTCTTCCATACCCTATGTATTCAGGTAAGGATACCATACCATTACGTATAGTGGGTTTCCCCATTCGGAAATCTTCGGATCAAAGCTTACTTACAGCTCCCCGAAGCATATCGGCGTTAGTCCCGTCCTTCATCGACTCCTAGTGTCAAGGCATCCACCGTGCGCCCTTTCTAACTTAACCAAAATTAATTAAAAAAATATGAGCTACACTGTTATCTAGTTTTCAAAGAACATACATTTCGAGAGATTTAGTTCTCTCAAAACTGAACGAAACGAAACAAGTCAACGTATATTGATGAACTGCGTTCATCAATTCTCCATAGAAAGGAGGTGATCCAGCCGCACCTTCCGATACGGCTACCTTGTTACGACTTCACCCCAATCATCTGTCCCACCTTAGGCGGCTGGCTCCATAAAGGTTACCCCACCGACTTCGGGTGTTACAAACTCTCGTGGTGTGACGGGCGGTGTGTACAAGGCCCGGGAACGTATTCACCGCGGCATGCTGATCCGCGATTACTAGCGATTCCAGCTTCATGTAGGCGAGTTGCAGCCTACAATCCGAACTGAGAACGGTTTTATGAGATTAGCTCCACCTCGCGGTCTTGCAGCTCTTTGTACCGTCCATTGTAGCACGTGTGTAGCCCAGGTCATAAGGGGCATGATGATTTGACGTCATCCCCACCTTCCTCCGGTTTGTCACCGGCAGTCACCTTAGAGTGCCCAACTAAATGCTGGCAACTAAGATCAAGGGTTGCGCTCGTTGCGGGACTTAACCCAACATCTCACGACACGAGCTGACGACAACCATGCACCACCTGTCACTTTGCCCCCGAAGGGGAAGCCCTATCTCTAGGGTTTTCAAAGGATGTCAAGACCTGGTAAGGTTCTTCGCGTTGCTTCGAATTAAACCACATGCTCCACCGCTTGTGCGGGCCCCCGTCAATTCCTTTGAGTTTCAGCCTTGCGGCCGTACTCCCCAGGCGGAGTGCTTAATGCGTTAACTTCAGCACTAAAGGGCGGAAACCCTCTAACACTTAGCACTCATCGTTTACGGCGTGGACTACCAGGGTATCTAATCCTGTTTGCTCCCCACGCTTTCGCGCCTCAGTGTCAGTTACAGACCAGAAAGTCGCCTTCGCCACTGGTGTTCCTCCATATCTCTACGCATTTCACCGCTACACATGGAATTCCACTTTCCTCTTCTGCACTCAAGTCTCCCAGTTTCCAATGACCCTCCACGGTTGAGCCGTGGGCTTTCACATCAGACTTAAGAAACCACCTGCGCGCGCTTTACGCCCAATAATTCCGGATAACGCTTGCCACCTACGTATTACCGCGGCTGCTGGCACGTAGTTAGCCGTGGCTTTCTGGTTAGGTACCGTCAAGGTGCCAGCTTATTCAACTAGCACTTGTTCTTCCCTAACAACAGAGTTTTACGACCCGAAAGCCTTCATCACTCACGCGGCGTTGCTCCGTCAGACTTTCGTCCATTGCGGAAGATTCCCTACTGCTGCCTCCCGTAGGAGTCTGGGCCGTGTCTCAGTCCCAGTGTGGCCGATCACCCTCTCAGGTCGGCTACGCATCGTTGCCTTGGTGAGCCGTTACCTCACCAACTAGCTAATGCGACGCAGGTCCATCTACAAGTGACAGCCGAAGCCGCCTTTCAATTTCGCACCATGCAGTGCAAAATGTTATCCGGTATTAGCCCCGGTTTCCCGGAGTTATCCCAGTCTTGTAGGCAGGTTACCCACGTGTTACTCACCCGTCCGCCGCTAACTTCATAAGAGCAAGCTCTTAATCCATTCGCTCGACTTGCATGTATTAGGCACGCCGCCAGCGTTCATCCTGAGCCAGGATCAAACTCTCCAATAAAGTTAGTTTGTCTAGCATCATAAAAATAAAAATTGACGTTGCACGTTGTTTGTTTCGTTCAGTTTTCAAAGAACTTGTTTGCCGCTCATTTGCGACTTCCTTATGTTAACATCCTTGTATTTCGATGTCAACCAAGTTTTTAATTTTATTTGTCGCTTTCTGCTGTTTTGCATCGGCGACGGTTATTAATATAGCATGTAAAAAAACGAAATGCAACACCCTTTTGAATTTTTTTTTAAAAGTAACCAACTTTTATGTTCCACACCATATACTTAAAGAAAGCGGCTCTTTCCTTACATAAGAAAACTTACTTTCATGGCTATTCCCTTCATTTCTTACCGCTATATTATCTCAATCCTCATCATCTTAATGTGAAACTCTTATACGATTTAAAACTTTCACTTTATAAAGCGAAACTTCCATCTACCTAGTTTTGCTGCTGTTATAGCAGAATAGATTTAAGAGGGAGGTAAAAACATGGACTATGCCGATTTATTAATTAAGCTAGGCCTCTCTGCTATTTTGGGATTTGCCATCGGCTTAGAAAGGGAGTTAAAACGAAAACCCCTTGGTTTAAAAACTTGCTTAGTTATTTCTATTATTAGTTGTCTCCTTACTATTGTTTCTATTAAGGCTGCTTATAATTTACCTCATTCCAGTCGTATCACCATGGATCCACTTCGCCTAGCTGCTCAAATTGTATCCGGAATCGGTTTTTTAGGTGCCGGTGTTATTTTAAGAAGAGGAAACGACAGTATTGCAGGTCTGACTACAGCCGCTATGATTTGGGGAGCCTCTGGTATTGGTATTGCTGTAGGAGCTGGTTTTTATCTAGAAGCAATTTTCGGAATGTGCTTTCTTATGATTAGTGTCGAGCTTATTCCATTAGCAATGAAATTTTTAGGACCCAAATCATTTCGGCAGAGAGAAATTGCTGTAAAACTTGTTGTGAGTAGAATGGACAAAATCCCTACAGTTATTGACGAAATAAAAGAGATGGATATTAAAGTTAAGAACATAAAATTGAAAGCATTAGAAAACGGCTCTCACTTCTTACAATTAAAACTGTCTGTTGATCAAAAAAAGCATACAGCAGATGTGTATTATGCGATTCAGCGCCTCGAAAGTGTACAACAAACTGAAGTGGAGAGCATATAACATGTGTTCATGCCCCTTCATACATCCATCCGGATAAAAACTCTCTTATACGAAGGAGAGTTTTTCTTTTTTTCATAATGGCAACAATGTAGCTATATGGAATGAGGAGGAATACAAATTTGAACTCACGAAGCAGCATTTTAGACGCATTTCGAAACTCGATTATCGTCCGCTTAGTTACCTTAATTATCATACTTATTGTCTTTTTTGGTTTTCTCATGTATCAGTTAGAACCAAAACACTTTTCCACATGGTTTGATGGCATATGGTGGGCGCTTGTCACAACATTTACTGTCGGATACGGCGATTACGTTCCACACACACCTCTAGGGAAACTTGTCGCAATGCTTCTCATTTTATTAGGAACCGGATTTGGTTCTTACTATATGGTATCATTCGCTACCGAGATGGTTAGCAAACAATATATGAAAATAAAAGGCGAAGAGGCAGCTTCTTGTCATGGACATATGATTGTTGTCGGCTGGAATGAACGGGCAAAACATGTTGTTAGTCAAATGCATGCTTTGCAACCAAATCTCGATATTGTACTCGTAGATGAAACGCTCCCAATGCTCCCAAAATCATTTCAGCATCTTCAATTTATTAAAGGTTGTCCGCACCATGATCATACTCTACTAAAAGCAAATATCAGTACAGCCCATACAATCTTAGTCACAGCAGACAAAGAAAAAAGCGAAAGCTTAGCTGATACACAGTCCATTTTAAATATTTTAACCGCGAAAGGATTAAATCCTACTATTTACTGTATTGTGGAATTACTTACTTCTGATCAAATTCAAAATGCCACAAGGGCAGGAGCAACAGAAATTATTGAAGGAAATAAATTAACAAGTTATGTCTTTACCGCTTCTCTTTTATTTCCTTCAATTTCTGGTGTGCTCTTTACACTTTACAATGAAATTACAGAAAATAAATTACAACTTCTAAACACTGCTTCAACATACTTTGAGAAAACATTTGAGTTCTGCAGTAATTCATTTTTAAAACAAGACATTCTATTACTAGGTATACAGCGTAATGGACAATATCATATTAATCCTGTCCATTCATTTGTAATTACTGAAGGAGATATATTCATCGTCATTAAACATTAAAAAGGTGCTTTTCCACTTCTCGTACCAATACTTTTCCAATCTCAATGTACTTTTCTTCTATATCGCCATCAGGATTTTTCGGCTCTGCAAATTGGTCTAATGCTGTTACCCCTGCTGCAAACGTATTAGCCTGATCATCTAGTTCGTCTTGATATATATGGGAAAGAAGATATGGTTGATCAAGACGAACAACTACCCCTTCCACATCAAGCTCTCCTTCTACCGCTGTGAAAGGTACCCGTAAAAATTGATACCCCTCTTCCTCATCTATTTTATAATCGAAACAGCCTTTATCGTAATCCCAATTTCCGCCGATTGTATAACCAAGCGGTTTTAATACTTGTTCCAATTTGAAGAGAGCATATGTATGTCCCTCTAAATCCGATTGAATTGGAATCAAATCTCTCATCCTTTCCGCAATATTTTTTTCTAGCATGCCCTATAAGATATTGAAATAACAAAAGAGGTGTTAGGATTTTCCTAACACCTCTTTTCATATAAGCAGCTTTCACTTTTCTACTGTCCAGCTCCAATGGCTAGAATGGTCGGTGGCTTCGCTTCTTCCTGCGAGGTATAAACCACCTCTTACTCAGAAGCTCCATCCCCCTCTCATTCTGAACGAGCCATTTCCACTTTTCTTATTTCAAACGTTCTTCTAGCTGTGCTTTTAATTCTTCAAATCCTGGTTTTCCAAGAAGAGCAAACATATTTTTTTTGTATGCTTCTACACCTGGTTGATCAAATGGATTTACGCCTAGTAAATAGCCGCTCATCGCACATGCTTTTTCGAAGAAGTACACAAGGTAACCAAATGTATACTCATTCAATTCTGGAATGTTTACGATTAAGTTTGGTACACCGCCATCGCTATGTGCAAGTAATGTACCTTCGTATGCTTTTGTGTTAACGAATTCTACCGTTTCACCAGCAAGATAATTTAATCCATCTAAATCGCTCTCATCTAATTCGATTTTTAGTTCATGTGTAGATTTCCCTACTTTTAGAACCGTTTCAAATAGATCGCGGCGTCCTTCTTGAATGTACTGACCTAATGAATGTAAGTCAGTTGAGAAGTTTGCTGAGGATGGGAAAATTCCTTTTTGATCTTTTCCTTCACTTTCACCAAATAATTGTTTCCACCATTCAGCAAAGTAATGAAGTGCCGGCTCATAGTTTACAAGCATTTCAATTGTTTTTCCTTTATTATATAGAGCATTACGTACAACTGCATATTGGTAAGCTGGGTTTTCTTCAAGCTCAGACTTTGCAAAATCATCGTGAGCCACAGCCGCACCTTGCATCATCTCTTCAATATTTAAACCACTTACTGCAATTGGTAATAAACCAACTGGTGTTAATACAGAGAAACGGCCACCAACATCATCTGGAATTACGAATGTTTCGTATCCTTCTTCATCAGCTAATGTTTTTAAAGCACCACGCGCTTTATCAGTTGTTGCATAAATACGTTTGCGTGCTTCTTCTTTTCCATATTTCTCTTCTAATAATTTACGGAAAATGCGGAATGCAAGAGCAGGTTCTGTTGTTGTACCTGATTTGGAAATGACGTTAATGGAGAAATCTTTACCTTCTAATACATCCATTAAATCTTTCATGTAAGTGGAGCTAATGTTTTGTCCAACAAATAGCACTTGTGGAGTTTTGCGTTGTTCTTTAGAAAGCGTATTATAGAAAGAATGGTTTAACATTTCAATTGCTGCACGTGCTCCTAGGTAAGAACCACCAATACCAACAACAAGTAAGATGTCCGTGTCATTTTTAATTTTCTCAGCACTTTTTTGAATGCGAGCAAATTCTTCTCGATCATATTGAAGCGGAAGTTCTATCCAACCTAGAAAATCGTTTCCAGCTCCAGTTTTTTCATGGATTGCATGATGTGATACTTTTACTGCATCACGTAAATAAGTTAGTTCTTGTTCACTGATGAACGATAACGCTTTAGAATAGTCGAACGTTACGTGTGTGCTCATCTTTTTCCCTCCAATTATGTATATGTATTTCTGTATTCACTTTAGCGAAACTGCAGTTGTAAATCAAGCGATTGGAGAATTGTAAACGTATCCATTATTTATTTTTTGAAAAAAGTTCATTTTTTGCATGAAAATACGTCACTTTCTGTATAGATGTATATACAATTTATAATAAAGTAAAACTTTGGTCAGTGGAGTTTTCTTCATCCCCTACTAATCATTAGTTGAACAAATCGGGGTATTACTACCCGCGAATAGCAGGATAAAAATTCTTTTTGCATAAGAACCGCAAAATATATGCATTCTATTAGAGAAGCAATTCACATAAAGTGAAACTTCGAACTTTATGGTGAATTTTTAACACTCATGAGAGCTGGATATAAAGAAGCTTTTATTTACTCATGCTTCAAATTTAAGGAGGTACTATTCAAAATGAGTACTTTACAACGTATTGCATTAGTATTTACTGTAATCGGTGCCGTCAACTGGGGACTTATCGGGTTCTTTCAATTTGATTTAGTAGCAGCAATCTTTGGCGGGCAAGGTTCAGCCCTTGCGCGAATTATTTATGGTATCGTTGGTATTTCTGGATTAATTAACCTTGGTTTATTATTTAAACCATCTGAAGCATTTGAAACACGTCCAGAAACACGCGAAGTCCGATAATCCTAACTCAATATTGATTTAAGAAAACACACTATATCAACGACTCTCCCTTTCCATCCGACATACAAATATGATTGCATGCAATCATATTTGCCAATATATATCATAACTATAGTAAAAG
This sequence comes from Bacillus sp. DX4.1, assembly GCF_030348195.1. NCBI lineage: Bacteria > Bacillati > Bacillota > Bacilli > Caryophanales > Bacillaceae > Bacillus > Bacillus sp. DX4.1. The sequence continues at coordinate 4,379,026 of NZ_JAUCFT010000008.1, forward strand.
AGGATAGCTAAGCTATCCTCTTTTACTTTGTGAGCTGCGATTCTTCAATCCACTCTGTTAATTTTTCACGTAATGTATTGAATCCTTTATCAGATGGATTTGGCACAAGGATCTTTCCCTGCTTTCGCTTAGCTGCTTTTAACGACAAACTCATTTTTCCGTGCTCTTTATCAATTGAAAGTACCTTTACTTCTACTGCATCCCCGACCTTTAAAAAGTCATGAATATCTTTTACATACCCATTTGTAATTTCGGATATATGCACAAGACCTTGCGTTCCTGCATCCAATGCTACAAATGCACCGTAATCTTGAATTCCAGTCACTTTCCCTTTCACAACCACTCCTGTTATGTATTGTTCTGACATAAGAAACACTCCTATACATTTACCAGTTTATATTAGTAAATTATACCACCAGCCTCCGTTTCATTCAAAAGTCACGAAAAAATTTTCCTTACTACGTATAATTTTTAAATATTGGGATAGAATACTAACACATGGCTTTCTAGTATTCCCCCCCTTTTATGGACAAAACGTATTCTGTTTTGTCCTTTTTTTATTTTCTACAAATCGTTTCATTCGCTTCATCGCTTCCATAAGTTGCTCAAGTGAAGTCGCATAGGAACAACGTATAAATCCTTCTCCACTCTCACCAAATACACTTCCAGGTACAACGGCTACTTTTTCTTCTAAAAGCAACTGTTCCGCAAATTCCGCTGAGGACAGACCCGTTGAAGAAATAGACGGAAATACATAAAATGCTCCACCTGGTACATGGCATGTTAAACCCATCTCATTAAAAGAGGTCGTCATAAAGTTACGTCGTTTTTTATAACTTTGTCTCATGCGAATCACTTCATCGTTACCAAAGCGAAGTGCTTCTAACGCTGCGAATTGAGACATCGTTGGTGCACACATCATCGAATACTGATGAATTTTCAGCATCAATTCCGTAAAATGAACAGGAGCAGCAATCATACCAAGGCGCCATCCCGTCATAGCAAACCCTTTTGAAAAACCAGAAATTAAAATAGTATGATTCCGCATATTGGTAATGCTAGCAAAACTCGTATAAGCCTCGTCGTAAACAAGTTCTGCATAAATCTCATCAGATAGTACAATAAGATTATATTTTTTTACAATTTTCGCTAATTTCTCTAATTCTAATGGATTTAAAAGTGCTCCTGTCGGATTGTTTGGGGAACAAAGTAAAATTGCCTTTGTTTTCGTTGTAATCGCCGATTCAATTTGTTCTGGCTGCACTTTAAATGCATTTTCTAAAGAAGTTGCAACCGCTACTGGCACGCCGCCAGCTAATGTAACAAGCGGTGCATAGGATACGAAGCTTGGTTCAATAATGATGACTTCATCACCAGGATTTACAATTGCTCGCATTGCAACATCTAACGCTTGGCTCGCTCCAACTGTGACAATAATTTCTTCATTTGGATCATATGAAACATGAAATTGCTTTTGAAGATACTTTGATATTTCTTGACGTAGTTCAAGTAATCCTGCATTTGCAGTATATGATGTATATCCCTCTTCTAATGAGCGAATGCACGCTTGCCTTACATTCCACGGTGTAACAAAATCTGGCTCTCCAACTCCAAGTGAAATAACACCTTTCATACCAGCTGCTAAATCAAAAAACTTGCGGATGCCGGATGGTTGTAAAGACTGTGCTGTTCTTGATAGTTCAAACTGGTTCATGGTGTCACCACAATTCGTTTATCATCATCAGTTTTGTCATAAATAATGCCCTCATGTTTATACTTTTTCAAAATAAAATGTGTAGTTGTTGAAACAACCGATTCAATTGTTGCTAACTTTTCTGAAACAAATGTTGCAACTTCACTCATACTTTTTCCCTCTAATGTAATAGAAAGATCATATGTCCCTGACATTAAATAAACGGATTTCACTTCTGGATAGCGATAAATTTGCTCTGCAACAGAATCGAAACCTACCCCATGCTTTGGTGTAACTTTCACATCAATCATCGCTGTTAACCCTGTATGTTCCTTCACCTTTGTCCAATCGATATGCGTAACATAATCAACGATGATTTCTTCCCTTTCTAATTTCTCAATCATCATTTTTACTTCTTCTAGTTCTATATTTAGCATTTTCGCTAACGTTTCCACAGATAAACGGCTATTTTTCTCAAGACAAGCTAATAGTTCTAATTCTTTTTCAGTCATCGTACTCTTCACCCTTCCTTTCGTTTGTTTCTAAATTATACAGATACCCTTTTATGTTTGAAAAGAAGATTTTTTTAGAGAATTATGTAAAAATAAAAAAAGAAAGGGGATGGAACTGTGAAACCAAAAGTATTTATTGCTGAACGTGTTCCAGAATTTGTAGAAACATATATCTCTGAGCATTGTGAATATGAAAAGTGGGATAATAGTGAAAAAATACCGCATGATATTCTATTAGAAAAAATAAAGGATAAACATGGGTTACTCAATTTCGGATCAAAAATTAACGAAGAATTATTACAGGCAGCTCCTCACCTCAAAGTGGTTAGCAACATTTCTGTTGGATATGATAACTTCGATTTACAAGCGATGAAAAGCAGAAATGTCATCGGAACCAATACACCTTACGTATTAGACGATACAGTGGCCGACCTTGTTTTTGCTCTTATGCTATCGGCTGGCCGCCGCATATGTGAGCTCGATTCTTACGTAAAAAATGGAAACTGGAATGCTGAAATTAAACAAGAACATTTCGGATTAGATGTACACCATGCAACCATTGGCATTATTGGAATGGGCCGAATTGGAGAAGCTGTTGCAAAGCGAGCAAAATTCGGATTTGATATGGATATTCTTTATTACAACCGGCGCCGCAAAGAAAATGCAGAAGAAAAATTTGATGCAACATATTGCGATTTACATACACTGCTACAGCAATCTGACTTTATTATTCTTCTTACTCCTTTAACAGAAGAAACGTATCACCTCATTGGCGAAAAAGAATTTTCAATAATGAAAGAAACGGCAATCTTTATTAATGCTTCTCGTGGTAAAACAGTGGATGAAGCTGCATTAATTGATGCCTTACAGCAAAAGAAAATCTTTGCCGCAGGCATTGATACATTTACACAAGAACCAGTTGCAATAAACAATCCACTCTTATCTTTACCAAATGTCGTTACTCTGCCGCACATTGGATCAGCTACATTAAAAACAAGACAAAACATGGCGATGACAGCAGCAAAAAATTTAGTGACAGGATTACAAGGACAAACGCCACCCAATGTTGTACGTGGATAAAATTCAAATACACAAAAGGTAAGATGGACTCCCATCTTACCTTTTTTTGTTAACATAATTTTTTTCGTGCTGGAGATGATATGAACAAAAATCAATGGAGTGACAAAAATGAAACACGAGACAGAGCTTCCTTATTCCACTTTTTCCACTCATGGTACTATCGTTCATTACGAGTTATATGAACACAGCAATAAAAAAGAACGACCAACTTTCGTACTCATTCACGGTTTTCTCTCGTCCTCGTTTAGCTACCGACATTTAATTCCGCTCCTTACGAAAGAAGGAACCGTTATTGCTCTTGATTTGCCACCGTTTGGAAAAAGTGATAAATCGAATCATTTCACGTATTCTTATCATAATTTAGCTACTATTATCATCAACCTAATCGAATACTTACAATTGCAGAATATTGTTTTAGTCGGTCATTCAATGGGTGGACAAGTCTCACTATATGTAAGCCGGTTACGCCCCGATTTAATTACAAAAACGATATTACTATGTAGCTCCAGTTATTTAACACGTGCGAATTTACCGCTTATCTACTCTTCCTATTTGCCTTTTTTTCATCTTTACGTGAAAAACTGGATCATAAGACGAGGAATTGTTCACAACTTAATGAATGTTGTTCATGACCATTCTTTAATTGATGATGAAATGATGGAAGGCTATGCTGCCCCCTTTTATGATAATCGAATTTTCCCCGCTTTAACTCGAATGATTAGAGATCGCGAGGGAGATTTATCATCAGCTGAATTACGTGAAATCGAAACCCCAACTCTACTTATCTGGGGCGAAAAAGATCGCGTTGTTCCAGTTCACGTCGGTCGTCGCTTACACGAAGACTTGCCTAACTCCTATTTTATTTCATACGAAAATACCGGACATTTACTACCCGAAGAAAAGCCGCAGCATGTATTTGAAGAAATCATCACATTTTCTGCACAGTAAACTGTTACTTCATTCAGGCTCTAACAGGCTATTAGAGTCTGATCCATATATTGTATTCACTATTTACATTACATCTTTATAAAGTGACACTTTTCTCAGTAGGAATTTCTTCATCCCCACTGAGAAAAGTTGAACAAATCGGGCTCCTATGGGCTGTTTCTTACCTACCTAATTTCTTTGTTATCTGCAGAACTTTGAGGTGGGGGTAATGCACGTTAATACGAAATAAAAAAATAAGCAGGAGTAAACTCCTACTTATTACAATGAACAGCTTCCACCTTCTTTTAATACTAAGAGCTCATTCGTTAATTTCTCACATTTCTCAATGGATGGGATTTCTTCAAATGACATAAAGTAAATATGCTGTATTTTTTTTGCAATGTATTTTGGATCATCAAATGCACTTACCACGTACACAACATCGCTTGCTTCCGTTTCATAAAATTCAGGTCCCATTTGAAAGGGATCCCAATTCTTCACCAGTTCTACCATCTTTTCGTATGTCCCCATTTACTTCCCGCCTTTTCCTATTTTTCACTCTTTTCTTTATCGTATCATATCAGCTATGCTAGAAGAAATAAGGGAACTTTCACAAGATGCTACACTGAAGAAGAAGGGAGCAAGAAATATGGAACAGTTTCACAAGACGCTAAATCGCCGTGGTACCCATAGTACAAAGTGGGATACCTATCAAAATGAAGACTTTCTTCACGCTTGGATTGCAGATATGGATTTTCCGATTCCAAAACCAATTCAAGTTGCATTACAAAAACGGCTCCAGCATCCTATTTTCGGATATACACTGCCGCCTAAGGAGATGACAGATGTCATTTGTCATTGGACAAAAACAAAATACAATTGGGATATAAATAAAGAATGGATTGTATTTAGTGCTGGGATTGTTCCAGCTCTTAGCGTGGCTGTGCAAGCTTTGACAAACGAGAACGATACTGTTCTCGTGCAACCGCCTATCTATCCGCCGTTTTTTGACATGGTCACAAAGAATCAACGACATGTATGCGAAAGCCCCTTACGTTTTCACAATGGTACATATGTAATGGATTTTGAGCATTTAGAAGCACAGTTTCAGCAAGGCGTTACATTTATGCTACTTTGCAGTCCCCATAACCCAGTTGGACGCGTCTGGACAAAAAACGAACTCACACAACTCGGGGCACTATGCAATCAATATAATGTAACAGTTATAGCAGATGAAATTCATGCAGATATTATTTTTTCTAATCATACACATACACCATTCGCTTCTCTATCAGAACAATTAGCTTTGCGCACCATTACCTGCATCGCTCCAAGTAAAACATTTAATATCGCAGGTTTACAAGCATCTGCTATTATTATTCCAGATAAAAAACTTCGCCATGCTTTTACAGCAGTACAACAACGACAAGGATTTCACGGATTAAATACGTTCGCTTACACAGCTATGCAAAGTGCTTATACAGAATGTAATGAATGGTTAACACAAGTACTTATATATATAGAAGAAAATGCTCGTTTCGCTCGTGAGTTTATTGAACAGCATATCCCTGCACTTTCTGTCATTCAATCAGAAGGTACCTTTTTACTGTGGATCGACTGCTCACGCCAAAATCTTTCTCAGAAAGAACGAACAAAAAAACTAGAAGAAAAGGGAAAAATCATCGTCGATCCTGGAGAAAAATACGGTACTGGTGGAGAACATCATATTCGTATAAATATTGGCTGTCCAAGAGCAACCTTAGAAGAAATACTTCACAGACTCCAATATACATTTTCATGATAAAGTGAAACTTTGATTAATAGGGAATTACTGCCCGCGAATAGCGAGATAAAAACAGAAAAAGCTACCTCTGCAACGGTAGCTTCTATTTTTTCTTAGCAGCGGATACCTTTTCTACAATTACACCACAAGCAATCCTGTTTCCTGAATTCCCAGCAGGCTGTGTCATACCATCGTCAGGGTTTTCAGTAATAATAATGGACGCACCATTTTTTTGGTGTATCGTTGTTTTCCCTTTTTCAAGAGATACTTGAGGCGCTTGAATTTCCGCTTTAATCATACCTTTATCATCTGCAATTACATTAGGTAAATCTCCATTTTCTGCACCTTTGGGATTCATGAGTCCATGCTTCTTTTCATTTGGATTAAAATGATTACCAGCTGAAATAAAACTAGGGGCTTTACATTCCCCAATTTCATGAATATGTAACCCATGAGGTCCCGGTGTGAATCCTTCTGCCTTAATGGATACTTTCACGCCACTTGTTTGTTGCGCTACTTTCGCTGTGCCTACTTTATCACCAGAGGCATTATATAACTGCACATCAATTTCTTTTGGGGTTCCCTTTGCACAACCTGTTGCAAGAAACAGCATACAACAACCGAATAAAAGCTGTTTTTTCATAACAATTCCCTCCAAGATACATTCTGCCCTTAGATTGTCCGAGCTTAAAGGGAAACATACAAAAACAAATCAGCGTTTCTTTTCGGCTAATAACGTCTGTTCCAGCTTCTGCATGCGCTCCGCTTCTCGCTTCGATACGCGAATAAACATACGCCATGTTGCAATCGCACCGATTATAAATAAAAAACAAACAATTGCTGGTATAATATACTCTGTTTTATCTTCCGGAAAATATAAAGGCATCATAAAGGACACTCCCTTGTCTTTTACTTTCTACAATCTATTATACATAAAATTCAGATAAATATTTTATTTGACTCTCTTTTTCACATTTCTTACTATAAACTTGAGGTGAAAAATATGAACGAAACATTGCAAATTGGTGAAATTGTTACTGGCATCTATAAAACAGGAAAGTATATTGGTGAAATTACAAATATCCGTCCTGCACAATACGTTGTCAAAGTATTAGCCGTTTTAAAGCATCCAACGCAAGGTGATTTACATAATGTGAAGCAGGCTGATGTACTGTTTTTCCATGAAAGACGTGCTCTAGCATTTCGAGAGCAAACAAATATTCCGCAGCAAATGGTGAAAAAGTATGAAGGTAGCGTACCGGATTATAAAGAATCTTTGCAAATGGCATTGGAAACACAAATGGCTACATTCCAAGAAGACGATTCTCCCTTTGCACAGCGTAGTTTACAAACGCTTCAGCAATTAAAACAAGATTACAAACTGTAAAGTGAAACTTTAATCAGTGGGGATTTTCTTCATCCCCATTGATCATTAGTTCAACCAATCGGACTTTTACAGGAAGTTTATCCTTTTTGCGGAACTTTGAGGTGAGGGATACTGCCCGCGAACAGCAGAAAAAAACAAAACGACCAAATTACATATGTTGTAATTTGGTCGTTACTGTGTACTGACTTTCTTTAATACTTTTGAAAAATCTACGAGTTCACCAAGAGTTGGCGGAGCTGGCTTAACTAAATATTCTTTGTCCTTTTCCACAAGTTTAAAGATATTATATGTTGTCATCGCATCATCTAGCGCACAATGATGCTTCCCCGTCCCTACTTTTCCATACGCTTCAATTGCTTTCCATAACCCAGTTTGGTTTCGTTCTCCAAAGAAACGTTTATACTCGAGCGATAAGTCTCGGCACTGCCCTGAAAAAGGAAATTGTACACCCGCCGCTGCACAATTATGTTTTAACACTTTCATATCCATATTTCCCCACGTTACAACTGTTGTTTGACAACGTTTTTCATATTGAGCCAGTTTCTCGACAAGCTGGATAAATGAGATTCCCCCGTTCACTGCTTCTTGGTTAATTTTCAAAAATTTTTTACACCGTTCTGTTAAAGAAGGAAAAGTCTGTGGCTGCACATATGATGAATACGTATCTTTCAATACACAATCAACAACTGATACAAGCCCAACTTCAATAATCTCTTGAAAAAAACCCTTTGGCTTTTTTCTATTTTGAGGCATCGTGAACTCAAAATCCAAAAATAAAAATTGTTGTTCATCCATACAATCCCTTCCTTATCATTTCGTCTACTTGCATCCCTTTCAAACTTAACGATTAAACACGAACAGGCTCGAATGCATAGCTTTTATGCTGAAAATCCCTTTATACATTCAGGTAGGATGTATCTTATGTATATGTCAAATAACCGCAAATATTTTTAAAAATAAGAAAAAATCATTTGTACAGAAAATACGACAAAACAAACGCTTTCATTTACATCTGACATTTTTCTACTTTATAATGGCTTTAAGTGTGTGTCATACATATTTTTATGACGCATTAAAAAAGTTACCCAAAAGGAGATGGAATTTTTGCACGAAACAACGCAAGAAATCGCAAACTGGCAATATTTTTTTGCTATCGCAGTCTTTCTAATTACATATGCCATTATCATTTCAGAAAAGATCAATCGTGCTGTCATCGCACTTCTTGGTGCAGCGCTTATGGTAATCTTTGGAGTTGTTGATCTGCACAATGCTTTCACAAAACATATTGAATGGGGAACGATTACGCTACTAATCGGTATGATGATTTTAGTAAACATCACAAGTAAATCCGGCGTATTCCAATATGTTGCTATTAAAGCTGCTAAACAAGCAAAAGGAAATCCAATTCGTATTTTAATTTCTCTTTCTTTGCTTACCGCGCTTGGTTCCGCATTTTTAGATAACGTAACAACGGTACTACTTGTTGTTCCAGTTACCCTATCTATTACGCGTATTTTACAAGTAAATCCTGTTCCATATTTACTATCCGAAATTATTTTCTCAAATATTGGAGGAACTGCAACATTAATTGGTGATCCACCAAACATTATGATTGGCTCTTCAAATAAGCATTTAGATTTTAACGCTTTCTTATTTAACTTAGCGCCAATCGTAATCATTATTATTGCTGTTATCGCAACGATGATTTACTTTATGTATCGTAAACAACTCATTGCTGATCCTGTACAAATTAAAAAATTAATGAGCTTAGATGAAAAACAATACATTAAAGATGCTGTACTCATGAAAAAATCATTAATTGTACTTGGACTTACAATCCTTGGTTTCATGACTCATTCTATTTTCCACATTGATGCAGCCGTAATCGCTTTAACAGGCGCTACTGTTTTAATGCTAATTGGTGTAAAAGAGCATGAAATTGAAGATGTATTTGCTCACGTAGAGTGGGTTACCATCTTCTTCTTCGCCGGTCTCTTTGTACTTGTTGGTGGATTGATTGATATCGGACTCATTAAAATGTTAGCTCAAAAAGTAATTAGTTTAACAGGTGGAGATATTTCCCATGCATCCATTCTTATTTTATGGGTATCCGGCATTGCATCAGCAACAATTGATAACATTCCGTTCGTTGCAACAATGATTCCACTTATTAACGATATGGCAGTCGGACTTGGTTTGTCGCCTTCTGATGCACAAATCGATGTATTATGGTGGGCATTAGCATTAGGAGCATGTCTAGGTGGAAACGGAACATTAATCGGAGCTTCCGCTAACGTAATCGTAGCTGGAATCGCAAACCGTGAAGGACACAAATTTAGCTATATGGAATTCTTAAAAGTTGGTTTTCCAATTATGATTGTGTCATTAATTATTTCTCATATTTATATTTACTTACGTTATTTGATGTAGACATACAAAGCGGAAGTGGCTTGCTCAGAATCGTAGGACGTTGGAGCACCCGACAAAGAAGTGCTTTTTACTTCGTTCGAGGGGGCGAAACGACCGGAGATTCTAGCCACTGGAGCTAGACATACAAAGCGGAAGTGGCTTGCTCGGAATCGCAGGACGTTGGAGCACCCGACAGAGAAGTGCTTTTTACTTCGTCCGAGGGGGCGAAACGACCGGAGATTCTAGCCACTGAAGCTAGACATACAAAGCGGAAGTGGCTTGCTCAGAATCGCAGGACGTTGGAGCACCCGACAGAGAAGTGCTTTTTACTTCGTTCGAGGGGGCGAAACGACCGGAGATTCTAGCCACTGAAGCTAGACATACAAAGCGGAAGTGGCTTGCTCAGAATCGCAGGACGTTGGAGCACCCGACAGAGAAGTGCTTTTTACTTCGTTCGAGGGGGCGAAACGACCGGAGATTCTAGCCACTGAAGCTAGACATACAAAGCGGAAGGGCAGCCCTTCCGCTTTTTCTAATACCTCGGTGTCTCTTTTCGAATTACAAATAGATGAATTGGAAGGAAAATACAGCATGTTATCACGTGTAAAATCGTAAATAACACCGCGTTCGTACCATATCGATCTAAAACGGCATATATCAAATAAATCGAAAGAACAATCGTTACAACACTTGCTAAAACGTGTATAATCGGGACAAAATTCAAAATAAAACATGCGATATATACGCCAAGCACTTTCCAACCCGCATCTGCTTTCAAAGAAGCAGGTAACTTCTCTCTTACTAAATCGCCACATACTTTACTATTTAAAAAAGGAATAAAAGCAAAAACAGCATCGTCAGCTTCTTCATTTTTTGCCATCGTATACAATGCAAATGCAGTTAATAAATAAGAAAGAATTCCCCATATAAAAATGATAAAAACAACAAAAAAACCAAGTGCGAATAAACCTGCTAGTACACCTTGCTCTTCCATAATACACCCCCCCTCTCTATTCCCATCATATTTCCCATATCCATTGTTTATGTTTTAAATTCATATCCCTTCTTTGTATAATATGAAAAAGAAGCAAGAAAGGAGAACAATTTTATGCACCCATTTGTAGAAGCCCTAAAGCAACATTTCATTGCACATCAGAACCTAGAAAAAGCAGAACCCATGGCTCGTTATATGAAAAATCACTTCCCATTTCTCGGTATTCAAGCACCGGAAAGAAGAAAACTATTACGTGAAGTTATACAATTACATACCCTTCCAGACAAAACAGACTTTCCGGCAGTCATTCGTGAACTTTGGTCTTTACCTGAACGTGAATTTCAAGCCGCCAGTCTCGACGTATTACAAAAATATAAAAAACATCTCGATGATACCCATATCCCGTTCTTAGAGGAACTCATTACAACGAAATCATGGTGGGATTCCGTAGATGGACTTGTTCCTCAATTCCTTGGATCAATCTTTCTAAAGCACCCTGATGCCATTCAAACATATATCCCGAAATGGATTGCCTCAAAGAACATATGGTTACAGCGTTCTGCAATCTTATTTCAGCTAAAATATAAAGAACAAACCGATACAAAACTTCTTTTCTCAATCATTGGACAACTCAGTCATTCAAAAGAATTTTTCATTCAAAAGGCAATCGGCTGGGTACTTCGTGAATATGCAAAAACAAGCCCAGATGTCGTTTGGGACTTTGTCCAACACAATGAACTTTCCCCATTAAGTAAACGAGAAGCATTAAGACATATCGGTCCAACTATGAGCGCGGTACAAGAATAAAGAAACGAAATTCTGGTAAAACTCCATAATAGATATATGCTGGATTACATATGTTCCTCTATTGTGATTTAAAAAGGAACATGATAGAATATGGACATCTATTATTTAAATATGGTAGCGATGACGGACTTATAAGTACTTGCACCGAAGCGATTCAGGGACAGTGAAAGCCTGAAACAGCAAGGAAACGGCAGTCTTGAGCAATACGTGATAAAGTGGTTGTGTTATTCACACATCAACTAGGGTGGAACCGCGGGTATACAAGCTCGTCCCTAGGCAAATATGCCTAGAGACGAGCTTTTTTGTATGTAAAAGCGCAAGCGGCTTGTTCAGAATGTGAGGGGGATGGAGCTTCTGACATAGAGGTGCTCTTTGCCTCGGCGGAAGAAGCGAAGCCACCGAACATTCTAGCCGCTGGAGCTAGACATGGAAAAGCGCAAGCGGCTTGCTCAGAATCATCCGTTCGACAAGTACACCCTGTCATCGCCAATACGTTAACTTACCAAAGGAGGATTTTATTATGTATTCAATGGAACAAGTTGTAAACCTAGCGAAACATCGTGGTTTTGTTTTCCCTGGTTCTGAAATTTATGGTGGTCTTGCAAACACTTGGGACTATGGTCCACTTGGTATCGAATTAAAAAATAACGTTAAAAAAGCTTGGTGGAAAAAATTCATTCAAGAATCTCCATACAACGTTGGTTTAGACGCAGCAATTTTAATGAATCCAAAAACTTGGATTGCATCTGGTCACGTTGGTAACTTTAACGATCCAATGATCGACTGTAAGAAATGTAAAGCACGTCATCGCGCTGATAAATTAATCGAAGACGCTTTAGATACAAAAGGTATTGAGATGATCGTTGACGGTCTTACTTTCGATCAAATGGCTGGATTAATGAAAGAACACGAAGTAAAGTGTCCAGATTGTGGCAGCGAAGATTTCACAGAAATCCGTCAATTCAACTTAATGTTTAAAACCTTCCAAGGTGTTACAGAATCTAGCACAAACGAAATCTTCCTTCGCCCTGAAACAGCACAAGGTATTTTCGTAAACTTCAAAAACGTACAACGCTCTATGCGTAAAAAGCTTCCATTTGGTATTGGCCAAGTCGGTAAAAGCTTCCGTAACGAGATTACACCTGGTAACTTCACTTTCCGTACGCGTGAGTTTGAGCAAATGGAACTTGAATTCTTCTGTAAACCTGGTGAAGATTTAGAATGGTTCACATTCTGGCGTAATACTTGTAAAAACTGGCTACTTACACTTGGTATGAACGAAGAAAGCATGCGTCTTCGTGACCATGGTGAAGAAGAATTATCTCACTACAGTAACGCAACAACTGATATTGAATTTAAATTCCCATTCGGCTGGGGCGAGCTTTGGGGTATTGCATCTCGTACAGACTTCGACTTAAAACGTCATATGGAACATTCTAACGAAGACTTTAACTATATAGATCCACAAACGAATGAACGTTACGTACCATACTGCATCGAGCCATCTCTTGGCGCAGACCGCGTAACATTAGCGTTCTTATGTGATGCATACGAAGAAGAACAATTAGAGAACGATTCTCGTACGGTTCTTCGTTTCCACCCTGCTTTAGCACCATATAAAGCAGCAATCTTACCATTATCTAAAAAGTTATCTGAAGGTGCTCAAGAAGTGTTCGCAGAACTTGCAAAAGATTTTGTAGTTGACTACGACGAAACTGGTTCTATCGGTAAACGTTACCGTCGTCAAGACGAAATCGGTACACCATTCTGTATCACATATGACTTCGACTCAGTTGAAGACAAAGCTGTTACAGTGCGTGACCGTGACACAATGGAGCAAGTTCGTATGCCAATTAGTGAATTAAAAGGCTTCTTAGAGAAGAAAGTTCAATTTTAATATAAATTGAAACTTTAATCAGAGTGGGGGGTTCTTCATCCCCCACCTAACTTCTTTGCTTTTTGCTGAATTTTGAGGTGGGGATATTACTGCTCGCAAATAGCGGGGTACATTACAAGAATAGAAGCAATCGCTTCTCATTTTCTAGAGAATGTTCCTTATTTCATGTTACAATTAAAAAAAGCTTATAATGAAAGCAATTCATTATAAGCTTTTTTTTTTTGCAACTAGGGATTCATAGAAAAAGGAGTTTTTTTATGTCTACATTATTATCATATTTAAAAAGATTTACAGTAACAAAATTAGACCTTATTATTTTTACAATTTTTCTTTTGTGGAAGCTAAACTTATTTTTTAGTTCGCTTTTTGCTGACCCACAAGAAATTGTAATACGATTTACCTTTTTTGAAGTGCTACTCTTATTACCGGTTATTCACCTCTTCTCTAGAAAATGGCGCATTATCTCAATCTTTATATTAGATCTTTCAATTAGCTTATTATTGCTCTCTAATATCATTTATTATCGCTATTTTCATGATTTACTTTCTATCAGCTTGATTAAACAATTCGGACAAGTATCTAGTTTAGCCGATAGTATTTGGACATTATTCGAAATAAAAGATATCATTTATTTTGCCGATATTCCTTTATTAATCATCATTTACATCATTATGTCTAGACAAAATTGGTTTTCACACTCTAAACGCTTTATCAATCACGTGATTACATTTTTAATAATTGTACTACTTATATGTATTCCACTTCGAGAGAAGTATAAATATGTAGAGGGGGCAAATATTACAAATGCTCGTTTTGCAAATACGTGGGTTGCAGATCATCTAGGTATTATTAACTATCACGTCTTTGATATTTATAAGTACATTAGTAACATGATATTAAAAGAAGAAGTCTCTACAGAAAAAGTAACTGAAATAAAACAATGGTATCATGATCAAAACAACGGTATTAGTAAAGGAGATCTTTTTGGAAAAGCAAAAGGTCAAAATATCATTCTTATTCAAGCTGAATCTCTTCAAAGCTTTGTCGTTGATTTAACCATTGATAGTCAGGAAATTACACCAAACTTAAACCGCTTAAAAAAGGAAAGTGTGTACTTCCCTAACTTTTTTGATCAAACAGACCAAGGAAGAACATCCGATGGAGAATTTACAACTTTAGTTTCCATGCATCCATCACGATTTAACGGAAGTATTTACTTTAACTTTGCAGATAATACTTTTGAAGGATTACCATTCATTTTAGGGGAACATGGATATTCTACATTATCAGCACATGGCTATGATGGTGGTTTTTGGAACCGGGCATTTATGCACCGAAATCTAGGATTTCAAAAATCTTTATTTGCAAGCAATTTAAATCCTGGGGAAAATCTAGGCTGGGGATTATCTGATATGGACTTTCTAAATCAAATGGGAGATACGTTACCAAATTTAAAACAACCATTTTTCAGCTTTTTAATCACATTAACTAATCACCATCCTTTTGAATTACCACCAGAGCACCGAGAGTTGCAACTTGGAGATTTAGAGGGCTCATTAATGGGCAATTACCTTCACTCTGCTCATTATTTCGATAAGGCTCTTGGAACTTTCATTGAGAGCCTAAAAGAAAAAGGTCTGTACGATTCTTCCCTATTCGCAATTTATGGTGACCATGATGCCGGATTACCGTTAGAGGAATTAGAAAGAATCGGATTAACACAACAATTTGATCGTCAATTTGATAAAGTACCATTCCTGATTCATAGCACAGCACTCGCAAATCAACAAGGTGTAGTTGATGAACAAGCAAGTGGACATTTAGATATTTCACCGACACTTTTATATTTATTAGGAGTTTCACAAGACGATAAATATTTTTTAGGACAGCCTTTATTTGATCAAAATAGCGAAAATCACTATGTCCCATTCCGAGATGGTTCCTTTGCAAAAGGAGATTATATCTTCTTAAACACAACTGGCTCTTTTAAGAAAGAGAATGTATGGAACTTTAAAACGGAGCAACAAGAAAATGGATTATCAAAGGTAGATTTTGAGAATGCTAATTACAGGTTAACAACTTCTGACTTATTTTTAGAAGGGGATTTAATTCCAAAGGTAAGAAAATAAGAAAAGAGGCACCCACCAGTGGGATGCCTTTTTTTCACATATATAACCTCTTTCAAAATACTTTTGATAACTCTCCAATAGGGAAATTACTATACCTATTACGACGTGATTTCTCTATTGGCCTCTTTTTTCTTTAATAGCAACAGTACACCTTGAAATGCACAACAGCTGATCCTCTTCATCAATAATCCGAACATCCCAAACCATCGTTGTTTGTCCTTTGTGAATCGGTGTTCCAATTGCAGTCACTAACCCTTCACGTTTAGAACGAAGATGATTGGCGTTGATTTCAAGTCCAAAACAAATACACTTTTCTTGATCAATCAAATTGTATGATCCAACACTCGCAACAGTTTCCGCTAAAGCAACAGATGCACCACCATGTAAAAAGCCAAATGGCTGATGTGTACGCCCATCTACTGGCATTGTTGCTACAACTTTCTCCTCCGTCATTTCTAAAAGTTCAATCCCGAGCGCTTCCATTAATGTTTTTGGCATACGACTCTCTCCTTTCACTTATCAAAAATGCATAATTTTCCCTATGTATTTTCAAACTATATATAGCATCAATATAAGGAGGTTACAGCTAGATGAAAAAAAGTTACTTTATTCTACTTCTATTGTTCTCCTCGCTCATTATTGTACCAAATTGTACGAATGCAGCCAAAGCCCCTAACTTGACAATTGACATCCATACTGTCACCCAAAAAGGTAAGAAACCTGATTTGGAATACCAAATAAGTAGGCCGTATTTTAGCAATTTTTATGATCAACAATTTCAAAAAAAATTAAATACCTATTATAAAACAACTACACATCGGTTTAAAACAAACTTAGAAAAAGAAGCAAAAAGGTATTACAATGAAGCAAAAGAAACGAATGCAACCTTTCATCCATATGTTGCGAACGTCGATTATAAAGTGACATTGCAGCGATCACCCTTATTAAGCTTGTATGTAAATTATTATCAGTACACTGGCGGCGCGCATGGTATCTATACATGGAGGGCAAATACATTTGATTTGAAAGAAAAGAAAATATTGAGCTTAGCTGATTTATTTCAAAAAGACAGTGCGTATAAGGATGTCATTCGAACAGAGATCATAAAACAAATAAAACAAAATGAAAACATCTATTTCCCAGATGCAGCTGAAAAAGCAATGAATGCAAAGACCTTTCACTATTTTCTTGAACCCGAGAACCTTGTCATCTATTTCCCACTGTATGAAATTGCTCCTTACGCAAGTGGTATTCCACAATTTCGCATTCCATACACATTACTACGGGACGTACTAAAACCAAATTTTCAAAACATTTTAATTGACAATAGATAAAAAAATTAGCTACGATATTGTTAACCGAAAATCAACAGGAGGTTAACAATATGAAACGATTACGTGCTTTAGATTTAGCATTAGCCGCAATGTTTGTTGCCCTCATGGCAATTGGTGCTAACATCACATCTTGGGCACCATTCTTACAAGTAGCAGGAGTTCCACTTTCCATGCAACCATTTTTCGCCATTTTAGCAGGTCTTCTTCTCGGAAGCAGGCTTGGTGCCCTATCTATGATTGTTTATATGTTAGTTGGCATTTCAGGAGCACCAATCTTTGCAAAATTTGAAGCTGGATTTGGAGCACTATTAAGTCCTACTGGCGGTTTCATTATCGCCTTTATTATTGTGGCCTATGTATCAGGAAAACTTGTTGAGCAAAAAGAAAAACCGCGGTTTAGCACATTTGCAATTGCTTCTGCTGCTGGCATCATTTTAACGTATGTGATTGGAACTACATATATGTACGCAGCTGTAAATGGCTGGGGCGGGGGAAACATGAGCTATAAAGCAGCTTGGATTATCATGATGTGGTTTGCTATCAAAGATATCATTTTTACAATCATCGGTGCAGTCATTGCACCTCGTATATACTATGCTATTTGCCGTTCTGCCTATCAGCATGGTCATTCTGCTTTATCCCGCATTAACAGGCAGTAAAAGTCCGATTGGTGAGGGCTAATAATCAGTGAGGAATGAAGAAAACTTTCATTAGTGATACTGCTGTTGTTTTGAACGAATCGGACTCTTCTTCCCTAACTTCTTTCAAGCGGAGATGTTAGCGGAATCTAAAAAGGATATCATCCTATTGGGTGGTATCCTTTTTTGTACGAAACATCTCCTATTATCCCTACATATATTTGATTTTTACATATAAATAAATTATGCTTGAAAAAGACTTAAAATAGAATAAGGAATTGATTATAAATGATTAGGGAAGCCTCTCAAGATAAGACAAAAAGATTTCTCATTGTAACGCTATTTTTCACACTTGGGACAGCTTTAGGAAAACTACTTGGGTTTGCAAAAGAAGTCACACTTGGAGCTTATTTCGGTACAAACTATGCTGTAGATGCATACGTTGTTGCTTTAAACATACCAACAATTGTCTTTACTGGTATAACCGGTGCTTTTGCTTTTTCATTTATTCCAATTTTTATGGAATTAAAAGGTAAAGACCCTCTTAAAGCGTATCGATTTATGAATAACTTTTTAAATATAGTTCTTCTTATATTCTTTATTCCGCTTTTGCTCATTGAACTGCAACCACATTTTTTCATTAAGATGTTTGCACATGGTCTCCCTGAGCAAACAGCACTATTATCAGCTTATCTGCTGCAAATTATTTTTCCAACTGTATTTTGTACATTTTTTATTGATATCTTTAATGCTTATTTAAATAGTTTACATAAATTTCGGATTACAAGTATGCAATGGGTTGTACTAAATGGTATTACTCTTCTTGTTTTCGTTCTACTGGTACAATGGATTGGAATTTATGCACTTGCATTAGGAGTTATTATCGGAAATATTGTGCAAACTATGCTTGTTTATTTTGCTTCCAAGCATGAAGGGTATCGCTATCAGTTTTTAATCGATTGGAAAGATCCTTCTCTAAAAACAATGATGTCCTTAAGCATTCCTGCTTTTATTACAAGTACATCTGTTCAAATTAACCTACTTGTAGACCGTACATTAGTTTCTGGATTAAAAGAAGGTTCTATTGCAGCTCTCAACTATTCTCAAAAGTTATATTTTATTCCACTCGGATTAATTGCTGCACCAGTTTTAACAGTTATGTACCCTAAATTTGTCGAATATGTAAATCAAGAAAACTGGAAAGAGTTTATTCGCCTAATGGAAACAAACCTTAAAGTGTTGTTATTTTTATTTATTCCAGTTTTTATTTACTTTACCTTTTTCACTGAAGAAATTGTGAAGGTTATCTATAACTACGGTGCTTTTGAAAGAGATTCCATTATACTGACGGCAACTGCCTTACAGTTCTATTCACTAGCCGCTCTTATGCAACCGTTAAAAGATTTACTCGATCGCTTACTATTTTCTCTGAAGCTCAATAGATATATTATGTACGCATCTATTGTTTCCATGATTATTAATGTTATATTATGTATTATACTTGTTCCTTATATAGGCTTAGCTGGTGCAGCCCTTTCTACTTCTATCGCATCGGCTAGCACAGTATTTATGCTATTATGGATGCTTCAAAAGTGCATGAAAGAGAAAGAACAGATAAATTTGCATTACGCTAGCTTCTTGTTAAAATGTACCGTTGCATCTTTTGTAAGTTTGTATGCTTCCAAACTGCTGCTTCATTTCTCACATGACACAAAGTTTCTTATCTTATTAGCAATAACAGTTGGTGCTATCGTTTACTTACTCATTACTTACATATTAAAGGTAAAGGAGCTACAACAATTGCTATCGCTATTTTTAGGTAAAAGGAAGGATATAAATGAATAAAATTATGTACCTTTTGAATTACGTCGGGGATGGTGGATCAGAAAAATACGTCCTAGATTTAATTCAAGCTGTTGATCCAAAACGTTGTATTCTTGTATATTCTACTCCCGGTCCTTTCTTACATAAGTTTGAAAAACTAAACATACCAATATACCGTATAGAGATGCACCATCCTTTTGATATACAAGCTGCAAGGAAATTAAAAAAGGTTATACAAAAAGAACAAGTAAGCATTGTTCATACACAATTTTTGCGTGAAAATTACATTGCGATTTTAGCAAAAATGTTTGGTGCTCCCGTGCGTGTCATTTGGACATATCATGTGGATGTTCAAATGGCATATCATTTAAGATGGAGCAATACTTTTTTCACTCGTTATAACGATACCATTATTTGTATTTCAAAGTTTATGAAACAACAGCTTACTCAAAAAGGCGTTCCAAAAGAAAAAATAAAAATTATTTATAATGGTTTACATGATCCATATACAAATGCTCTACCAGTCCACCATAAACCAATGAAGATCGCTGTAATCGGAAGATTGAGTAAAGAAAAAGGACAACCCTTCTTATTAAGAGGCTTGCAAAAATTAAGAGAGCTACATCCATCTTTACAATGGCAATGTAACATAATTGGAGACGGTCCCTTAAAAAGTGAATTACACAACTTAATTACGAAATTACAATTAAACGATTACGTTTCGTTACAGGGGTTTCAAGATAACATCATAAAAGAATATGAGGAACATGATGTAGTCGTAATTCCTTCTGAAAATGAAGGACTATCTTATGTTGCGATTGAAGCGATCGCAATGAAAAAACCTGTTATTGCAACAAACGTTGGGGGTTTACCTGAAGTCATTGTCCCGAATCAATCCGGTATCTCCATACCATATGGAGATGAGGAACAATTAGCAACAGCATTAGCAAAGTTGTTACAAGACGAACAACTTTATTATTCCTTAGCAGAATGCGGACGCGAGTATTACTTACAAAACTTCACCTTCCCTAAAATGGTGAAAGAAGTAACAAACATTTATCGCATACCATCATCATGTTAAAGGAGATTCTATATGACACATCTAACTCGATTCCATTATATAGTACTAAGCATTCTCTTCGTTACATTAGGATTATTCTTTTCATCACCTTATACCGGGCTATTCATTTCAGTTGTACTAGCAGTTTCTGCTTTTCGAGATGAAAAGCTCGGTATTGCTTATTTACTATTATTTATTCCGATGCGTCCCTTCCTTGTTGCCTATAATGCTGGACTAAAATTTATTGGTCTTTTCATTATTATTTCTTTATTATGCAAAGTATTTTTACAATATCGCCATAGCGTTTCAAAATTATTCTCATTTCATTACTTTGAAATTGCATATTTTTTATTTTGCTTATTTGGTGCGATTCTCGGCTTTGTTAATAATGTTTCACTGATGGCAATTATGATGCAATTGCATACCCTTCTATTATTTTATTTTGTATTCTATATTGCGACCCGTATCTCTTTTCATAATGACGATTTATTATTTTTTGCACAAACTACTTTTATCGCTTCCACTATCATTTCAATACATGGTTTAGTTGAAAAGCTATCACTACGAAGCATAGGGCTTCCAGAAGCATGGAAAGAGCTTGTACTAGCTCCAACCAATAAAATCCGTATATACGGGATGATAGGCGGTCCAAATGAATTAGCGCTTTACTTGACGTTAGCTTTTTTAATTTCGCTGTGTTTGTTGCGAAATACCTCAAAACAAATGAAGTATTTGATCTATACAGGCCTTACACTTATAGCAACAACTTTATGGTTAACATATTCACGCGGGGCATTTTTAACAATTATCATTTTTTTAATTCTTTATATCGTTATACATCGAGGCGCATCGCATTGGAAAGCGTTACTTCCTATCGTTCTTATTTCCTTTCTATGCGCC
Organism: Bacillus sp. DX4.1; assembly: GCF_030348195.1. Classification (NCBI taxonomy): domain Bacteria; kingdom Bacillati; phylum Bacillota; class Bacilli; order Caryophanales; family Bacillaceae; genus Bacillus; species Bacillus sp. DX4.1. The sequence goes on from NZ_JAUCFT010000008.1 coordinate 4,400,400, forward strand.
ACTGGTATATCTAAAATGACAAACTATTTAGAAGGAGAATCTATCGGATCTAAGCGCTTTTCAGAAGCATTATCAAAAGAAACTGTTGAACTAAGTAAGGAAGATGGACGTATTTATTATGTGAAAAAAACACTGGAAATTTTCCAAGACAAACCGATTACTGGATATGGCTTTGGAACATTTGGGGATGCAGCCACTCAAACATATTCATCACCAATCTATGAACAATATAAAATTACATGGAATTTTTATTCCGATAACCAGTACATTCAAATTCTTGCTGAAACAGGTATAGTCGGAACAATTCTTATCTTCACCTTCGTCTTTGGAGTATTATCCATTCTGTGGAAATATCGTAACGGGCATAAAATTTCTCCCTTAGTACTCTATTTAATGGTTGGAGCCATTGTTGGTAGTGCGTTTTATAACATTTTAGAAATTGCTCCGTTTATGATGTATTTCTTTTTGACAGTTGGATATTTATATCCAAGAATGCAAAAAAGCTACTGATATTTTCAGTAGCTTTCTCACGTTTTATTTCGCTTTCTTTCTGAATACTTTAATTTGCCAAACCACAAGTAATCCTGTAAGAATAACACTTATGATTGAAATGATTATACCTATTTTTAAACCTGGTGAATCGAATGTGAGCACAATTTCATGCTTCCCTTCTGCGGCTTTAACACCTAACAGCCCACCAGCAACTTTCTCCATTGTGCTTTCTTTCCCATCAACAGTAACTTTCCATCCCATATCGTAAGGAATTGGAAATACAAATGTTGCATCTTGGTTTAATTGAATACTTCCCTTAACCATTTTTCCTGTATTTTCAGTAACCTTCATTGTAGTTTTTTGCAGATCAGCTATTGTCTGATTGAATTCTTCAATATCTAATCCATATAATCTTAACCTTTTCAAAGTAAAGACATCTTCATTTTCAACCTGTATCTTCATTGTTACTACACCTTTTAAAGGAAAATACCCGAAATCAGTTAATGTTTTCTCTACGTCTGGTGGCAAATAACAAGCATAGTGATCATTTACCGATATCTCTTTCCAGTTTTCAATTCCTTCAGCTAACCCATATAATTGCACTTCTTTTGGTATGTTTACTTGAATAGTAATATATCCTGGTGCTGATTTATCGATTTTTTCATATTTGCCTTCTTCTTGCGAAACAACAGACATATTTTTTAAAGTAATCTTCGGTTCTGCTAACTCTTTGAATAACGTTCCTTCTTTTACACCAATTAATTTCTCTTGTAAAATGAAAGGATTCTCTTCATCCTCATAAGGTGGCTGTTCAATTGCATAGCCAAATGGGACAACATTTTTATTTTGGAATACATTCACAAAATCAAACTGTTTGATTTTCTCATAACCATATTTCGGAACACTTCCATCTTCAAGCTTATAACCAATCTTCAAAATAGCATCCAATAATAATGTATCACCATGATTATTTGCTACTAAAAAGTCTGGAGATGTGGAATATCCGGTTTTCTTTAAGAAACGATGGAAACCACCATTTGCCATTGAATTGAAAGTCTGGAAAGATGGATAATTATATTGTAACGAATCATTTAACGTTCGGAAATATTTGGAACTTACACGCATATTCTCTGTATTGATTCTATTTACATATTGAACTGCCTTTTTAGTTTCTTTGTTTATTTGATACTCTTCACGTTTGGCATAGTTCATTTCTTTATGTAGCCCACGAATATAAGTACTTGTATTTAAACCAATATCAAATATTAAACAAACCAATAACACACATGTTGTTAATTTAGACAATGTCGGCTTTATCATTCTAATATGTAGCACAACAGTAATAATCGTGATAAACAAAGCATTAAAAATTAAAATATCATTATGAATTACTTCATAATCTTTCACAGACAAGCTATACAATAAAATAAGGTGTATTGCATAAAAAATCCATAATGGCATAATATACTTGTGATTCAGCAGTTGAAACACACGTGCTGCCATTACAATAACTAACATAACAAAAGTAAATGCAAAACGATGTGGATATGCATTTGGTGGTTTATTTCCATGCCACGCTAGATTTAAAAATGGAATTGCAAAACTACAAATTAAAAATAGAAATAGAAATATAAATAGAAACTTTTCTTTTTTCTTAATTTCTTTATTTACAAAATAGAGGGGTAATAACACCAATACGAGTGTCGATACATATACATTAGGGGCACCAAATAAACTTGAATCATATCCTCCAGATAACAATTTCCAATAAAAAACGAATAAATCTAAGTTCCATTCGAATGTAAAAGGCATTGAATTAACACTATACGGACTATTTTTTAAAGCCTCAAAAGTCGGAAGGATAATCCAAGCTCCCATTCCTGCCGCTAGCCCTGTTCCAATGCAGAATAAGATAAAATATTTACCCCATTCTTTAATATTCTTCATATCATAATTTGAAAAAAGACGAATAATAAAATAAAGGAATGTAAAGATTCCTAACATAAACGAAATATAGAAGTTAGCAATAAACATAATTGCTAATGAGATGGTAAAGAAAAAAATATTTCGATTTTGTAGGAGTTTTTCAACACCTACTAAGATCACAGGTAATAGTACAATACCATCTAGCCACATTACATGAAACGAATATGCCATCACGTAACCAGATAATGCATAAGCTGTAGAAAACAATAATAAACCTTTATGTTCTTTCCCTACTAAATAACGTAAAAGCCAACCACACGTTACACCTGCAAACCCTACTTTTAAAAGTGTAATCAGAAAAATAAATTCTGGAATACTCTCCTTATTAAAGAAATACAGAAGAGCAGAGAATGGACTTGATAAGTAATAGGCGAACGTTCCAATAAAGTTACTACCCCCACCTAATTCAATTGTGTACTGTAAACTTGTTCCTTCTGTAAATACACTGTGCAAATAAGTATAAAATTGAACATACTGTGTATTCAAATCGCTAATTAGCACTGAATACTTTCCAAATGGATACACACCAAACAAAGCATAACTGGTAAGCAATATTCCAAATGGAACTAAGAAGAAAAGAATACCATATAAACTCCTTAATATTTTCATCATCTTACGCTCCCATTTTAGCTTATTCATATATACTACTATGAATTCACGTCAACAAATATATAAAAATCCTCTCAAAGCAGGTTCTGTTATCCCTACTTAGAGAGGATTTTCTTACAACATTACTTCCTCTTCTTCCTCATGATTAACCCAAACATCATCGTTGCAAGGAAGCTAATAACAGAAATGATGGATCCTACTATAAATCCTGGAGATGTATACTTCAATTCAATTGTATGTGTTCCTTTTGATAATTCTAACCCAAGGAATGCATCATTTAATTTCAGTAGCTTTGCATCTTTTCCATCAACTGTTGCTTTCCACCCCTTATCATATGGGATAGATAAGAAAAGAAAATCATTTTCTTTTACATCAATTTTTCCTGATACACTGCGACTTGTGTAGTTCGTTACGTCAAATGGCTGTTGTTTTAATTCATTCACCCGTTTGTCAAATAACTCTACATCAAGCCCATAGAATAATTGTTGTTCTATCTCAACCGAAGAACGATCTACCTTTACTTCAACTTCTACTTTTTCATTTTCAAAATAACCTAGATCCAAAATACCATTGTTCCAATAGTAACGAGGATATTCAGTGAATTTCTTACCAAGTGATTGTCCATTTACGTATACTTTTGTAACATCAGTAGGTTCTACACGTAACTTCGTATACAGCTGTTGCTTTCCTTTTACATCAAATACATATTTAATGCTAGCTGTTTTTCCCTCTTGTTGTTTTATCAATTCAATTGGCTTTTGGTTTGTACGGGCCATTTTTTTCTTTTCGGCAGCTAATTCTTTCTTCGTTTTTTCGCTCTCTACGACAGCCAAGTTATTATATTCTAGAGAGCTTGGTTCAAGTGGCTTATAATAGTCAACATCTTTTCCTTCTAATTTGCCAATGAATTTATTTTGTTCTTCAAAAGAATTTGTATAGTTGATTTTCTGAACTTTCAACTTATCTTTTCCTTTTGTATCAAATTCATTTTTATTTACCATATATCCAAACGGAAGAGCATTTTTATTCTCATACACATAATTACTTCCAACATGATCAATTTCTGACCATCCATGTTTATTTAACGGCTCATCTGAAATCATATATTTCATGCCAAGCAAGGCATCAGTTGAAACAATCCCTTTACCATTTTGTAAAATTAATGCTTCTAAATAACCATATCCCAAGTCCTGCATATATAAGTTTAAGTGTCCATTTGCTACGGAATTAAAATGCGTGATACCTTTATATCCAAAGCGCAAGGCATCATTCCATGTCACACCTCTTGTCGTTTCCATACGATAGAGACCTTTATCTTTTTCTGCTACTTTCTGAATCGTTTCTTCATACTTTGGATATGGAGAGGCATATTCTTGGCGATTAATATAACCGTATTCATAGCCCATTAGCTTAATCATATATACTGTATTAAGTGCAACATCTAGCCCAACTACAGCAACTAGGGCAAAGGAAAGAATAGCTTTATTTTTTTTCAGGCGTACTTTTCCATATAACAATAAAGCATATACAACAATAAGAAAGGCATTGACCATTATTTTATTAGATTGCATATAACTAGGTGCTACTTTCCCTAGTAACAGTAGCATGAATATATTAAAGAATACTATCTTTTTTAAGGCCGGTATTAACTCCTCTTCAAACACCATAAATGTTCGAACTGCTACATAAATAAGCACGAAAGAGAAGGTGAATGAATAGCGATATGGGAAATTCGTCGGCGGTTCAAAACCATGCCAAGCGATATTTAAAAATGGAATTTCAAAAGAAAGAATCAAGAACAGTAAGACTGCCCCATATACAATTTTTTCTTTTAACGCAATTTTCTTTGTAACAAAGAACAATGGAACAAGTAATACTGTTAAGACACCCGCATAGACGTTTGGCATTCCATTTACTGTCGTATCAATTACTCCATTAAAGAAACGACTATAAAAATCAAATGGATCAAAATTAAACGCTGTAGAAAATGGAATCTTTGCACGCTCAACAAAATTACTCTTTAAATCCATATACGTTGGTAACGTAATAAAAGCGGACATTCCTGCTGCTAAGCCTGTTCCAGCACAAAACCAAAAGAACTTTTGAATAAACAGCTTTATATTTCGAACATCGTAAAGCACACAATAACGTGCCACAAAATAAATGAATGTGAAAATCCCTACCATAAAGGAAATATAAAAATTCGTAATAAATGTAAGTGCTAAACTAAATATAAATAATCCATATTTTTTTTGCGTTAGCAGCTTTTCAACACCTAGCATAATAAGAGGCAGTAAGTAAATCGCATCCAACCACATAACACAAAACGAATACACTGTTACAAATGACATTAATGCATAAAAAGTTGAAAATAGTGCCATCGTAATTTCTCGACGCTTCATCATATGACTTAAATAATATGTCATCGTTACACCAGCTAATCCAACCTTCAATAACGTCATCAACATAATCGCTTCCGGAATGTGCGAGCGATCAAAAAAGAGAATTAAAATAGAAAATGGACTTGCTAAATAATAAGCAAATACACCAATAAAATTAAGTCCCATTCCACCTTCCCAGCTATAAAATATGCTTTTTCCGTTTTTCAAAACATCATATAAATATGTGTAAAACTGTACATATTGCGAATGCAAGTCAGTAACAAGAATTGATTTTTGTCCAAATGGTGCAACACCAAGCAACATAAAAATCACACTATATATGGAAAACGGAAGTAAAAAAGCGAATGCATATAAAAACTTCTTTTTCTTAAACAAATCTAGCAGCTGTTGCATTATACTCCTCCATATCATTCCTAATTCGTTATTCATTATAAAAAAATATATGTATAAAAAAACAATAGCCGGCATAAAGCCAAGCCATTTGTTTTTTATGCGTTTTGACCTTGTTTTACATCGGTCTTCTTTTTAAAGATAATATATTTACTTGCAAAATAATTCACGACGACAACAATGACGTTTGCGATAATTTTTGCTACTAAATCATTCATACCTAGCCATTCGATTAAAGCAATCATTGATGCAATATCAATGAAGTACGATAAGACGCGGAAACCCATAAAGTAGACAAACTCTTTTATTGCATGAATAAAGTTTGTTTGTTGACTGTTAAATACATATTTCTTATTTGTAATATACGCAAACAGTACAGATACAATCCATGCAATTGTTGTTGCAACTTTGTAATCCATTCCAGCTAACGTTGCACAAACGAAATACGTTACAATGTTAACCAGCGTCGTTAAACCACCGAAAAGCAAATAATTAAAGATTTCTTTCGCTTTATTATTCACGTTTCCAATCTCCTAACGATTTGATTTTACTTTATGATCTTCTACGCTATATAGTTTCGCCATTTTTTTATCGTCATCTAAATTTGTTACTTTATCGTCATTATACTCATCTACAAAGTATAGTGGACGCTGCTTCGTTTCGTTAAAAATACGCCCTAGATATTCACCAATAATTCCAATGGAAATTAGTTGTACACCACCTAAGAATAAAATGGCAGTCATCATAGATGGATATCCACTTACTGATTCACCATACATAAGCGTCTTAACGATAATCCAAATCATAAAACAAAACGCACCAAATGATACGGTAAATCCTACGAATGATGCAAGACGTAATGGAGCTGTTGTGAAGGATGTAATTCCTTCAATCGCAAGATCAATGAGCTTGAAGTAATTCCACTTGGTTTCACCTGCTGCACGTGGATCACGGTCAAATAAGATTTCTTTCTTATTGTAACCAATCCAGCTAAACATTCCTTTTGTGTAACGCTGTGTTTCACGAATTTTCCTTAACGCTTCCACACAACGACGATCTAGTAAACGGAAATCTCCTGTATTTTCTTGAATAGGGATTCTTGTCGTTTTCTTTAACAAACCGTAAAATTTACCAGCTGTCCATTTTTTTGCCCAAGATTCACCTGCACGAGAACGTCTTTTCGCATAAATATCATCATAACCCTGTTCCCAATATTTAATCATTTCCGGGATAAGCTCAGGTGGGTCTTGTAAATCAGCGTCAATAATAATTACCGCATCACCGATCGCATGATCCAGGCCAGCAATCATTCCGGTCTCTTTCCCAAAATTACGAGATAAATCTACATATGAAATACGTTTATCATGTAAGCGAAATTCTTTAATAATATTTAATGTATTATCTTTACTACCGTCATTGACAAATAAAATTTCAAAATCGTAATTAGGAATGCTTCCAATTACGCCTGTTAACCGGTTATACAATTGTTCTAATACATCTTCTTCATTGTATGCCGGTACTAAAATAGTAATGGTCTTCAAAGAAGGTACCCCTCTCTTTCTCAAACTTTCCAAATAAAGACTAATTTATAAGCACAGATTAGACATAGTAAATTGGATGTTTTCCTTAGAATACCTCATTCTCCAATTCACTATGTCTACCCACACACATTTATACATGAATTAATTTTTAATTACGTTCGTTTGTTCTTTTACAAGCTCTTGCATAATTTGTAATAAATCATCTTTTAACTCATCATGCTGCAATGCCATTTCAATAGTTGTTTGAATGAAACCAAGCTTTTCGCCGACGTCATAACGTTTTCCTTCAAAATCATACGCAAACACGCGTTGAATTTCATTTAAACGTTGGATGGCATCTGTTAATTGAATTTCACCACCAGCACCGATATGTTGTTCTTCTAAGAAACTGAAGATTTCTGGTGTTAATAAATAGCGACCCATAATTGCTAAGTTTGAAGGTGCTGTTCCTTGAGCTGGTTTTTCAACGAACTGTTTTACTTGATAACGACGTCCATCTTTTTCTAATGGATCAATAATCCCGTAACGATGTGTTTCGTTTTCAGGTACTGTTTGTACACCGATTACAGATGAAAGTGTTTTTTCGTACTCATCAATTAATTGTTTTAAGCATGGTGTTTCAGCTTGTACAATATCATCTCCAAGTAAGACAGCAAACGGCTCATCACCAATGAACTTACGTGCACACCACACAGCATGCCCTAGTCCTTTTGGTTCCTTTTGACGAATGTAGTGAATATCCACCATTTTAGAAGATGCCTGTACTTTTTCAAGTAGCTCATACTTTTTCTTCTCTAATAAGTTTTGTTCCAATTCAAACGCATTATCGAAATGATCTTCAATCGCACGTTTTCCTTTTCCAGTAACAATAATGATATCTTCAATACCAGACGCTACAGCTTCTTCAACGATATATTGAATTGTTGGCTTATCAACAATTGGTAACATTTCTTTTGGCATTGCTTTCGTTGCTGGTAAAAAGCGTGTCCCAAGACCAGCAGCTGGAATAATCGCTTTTCTTACTTTTTTCATGCTTATAACCTCTTTCTTTGTTGGCTTACATGCACATCCATACAGTCATTATTTTATTAATTTACCCTGTCAAACCATATTTATTGGATACATTTTATTCTTCTATAAGAATTTTCCTTATACAAGGTATAACTTCTTATATTATATATCTATTAATCTATGTGTCACATTACATTTTTTTTACATGTTACTTTTTTCACTAATTGCAAATGACACTTCCTACAAATTCTACATGATTGTCTCTTTATTCGTCAAGGTCACTTCTTTATAGCTATTTTACATTTCATTCTCTATACACTTTGTTTATGGTCACTATTTTTATTTTTGATTATTTAAGCACTCAAACCATTCAAAAAATAACTTGTATGGCGAATAAATGTTCATTAATGAAGGATAAATACAATAGAAGCCATTAATATGTACATACTAATGGCTTCTTTTTTAGTGATTCATTATTCAACAGTTACTTTTTGTTTTTGTTCTTTAGTGCTAACTGTATCTAGTTTCTTTTTCATGTTTTCATTTTCATGCTGATAAATTGCTACAATTTGTGTTAATTCTTTAATCCGGATGGAGGATCTTGATACAACTACTGTTAAGAAGAATAATACACATGTAACAAAAAGAAATCCGAAAAAGAACAGCGCATTAATTGGTGTCGCCACGCCTAATAAGTATGAAACAGCATCAATTGTTTTCGGGAAAATACCGATAATTACAATACCGATTAATACGCCATACCATGTAAGTACGTATTTTAATTCTAATTTTTCTTTACGAACTAAGTTCGTAAAAACAATTAACCCTACTAATACACCTAAAATAATTAAAATTTGAAGGCGAATTGTCATGAAACATTCTCCTTTCGTTTAGGCTTCAATCTATCAATTGCAATCGCAAGTGTTACCTTAATCATGTAGTAAATTGCTTTATAGTTTACAATCGAAGATGTTCCTCCAATTCGCTCACGCATAAGTACAGGAACTTCTTCTACTCTATAATTGTTTCTTAATACAGACACAATGCTTTCTGGTTCTGGATAGTCTTTTGGATAATACTCACAAAATTCATTAATGATCTTCCGATTCACCATTCTAAATCCAGAAGTTGCATCCGTAATTTGTTTCCCAGATACAATTTTAATTAGCTTTTCAAAAAAGCGAATCCCTAATCGTCTTGTAAAAGAAGACTGAAAACCTTCTTTATTAATAAATCGAGATCCAATAACCATATCAACCTGTTTCTTCTCCATCGCTTGAAGAAGTGCCCCTAAATATGCAGCATCATGTTGACCATCACCATCAAATTGTACAGCAATATCATACCCATAACGCTGAGCATATTTATATCCAGTTTGCATTCCTCCACCAATTCCTAAATTGATTGGCAAGCTTACATAATTAAAGTTATTATCTTTACAGATTTGTTCTGTATCATCTTTTGAACAGTCATTAATAATGACATAGTCAAAATCTGGAGCATTCTTTTCTATATCCTCTACAACGTGAATTAAGTTCGTTGATTCATTATAAGCGGGAATAATAATAAGTTTTTTTTTAGACAAATGAAATCCCTCTCTTTGCTTTTCTAATTAAAACAACTTCCCAAACCAAAATACAAATGCATATGTCAAGAATAGTATCGCTGCTTTACTCGCAAATGTATCTACATTCGGTTTTTCAACATTAACTTTAAAATATTGCTGAACTAATAGTAGAATAAATGGAATGATTGGAATGAAGTAACGACCTTGAATTCCAAAAATATATGGATTTCCTACTGTTGTCCATGTCATATACAAGCTTAGCATAACAAGTAGAGTTACACTAGCAATACAAAATCTTAGACTCCATTTTTTCATCCAGTCTAACTTAGGAACACCCTCTTTTTGATCAATGATTGAAATTATTACAAATACAATCGGATACAAGTATAGAATTCCTTTAAGTGGTGTAGATAAGAAGCCAAAGACATTATACATTTCAATCCACTCATCTAAGCCATGATCAAATGAGCGAATAAATACTTTGAGTGCTTCAAGTGGGTGATGTAACATGTAAGAGATTTGGCCTGTTGCCGATACGTTCCCGCTATTTAAGCCATCACCAACATACTTCATTACGAATATGTTCCATCCCGCAACAAATAGTGCCGCAATACCTGTCACACCCACATTGAATAACCAAAACTTCTTTTTCGTTCCATATTTGTCCACTCCGCCAAATAACATAAGTAATAAAAGTGGCCAATACGTAAACTTACATAACGCCATTACAATTCCGGCTATCGCCATTGTAATAAACTCTGATTTTTTAAGCGGTTCATTGTGGAACCATAAACGCATTAACAATGCAATGAATATAAAGCTTGCTCCCATTAATACAGCATCAGCAGATAAGCTCGCCGCATGGAACATAATAATCGGAGCTAGCATAAAGAACATAAATGTCCGTCTCATAACAGGCATTTTTTGAAGAGCATATGCAGACATTACAATGAATGCCAACAGGTTAACTATTCTTCCCAGTATATTTGCTGTCCAAATATTTGTATCAAATAACATAGCTGCTTTAATACCAATAGCCTGTGGAATATACGGTATAACTGTATAAACGGCAGTTGTTGCTTGCGGCTCAAACACTTGTTTATTTGGTGCATCAGGCCTAATACTAAATTGTTTCACATAATCAATTACATCTGGATTCATCTTTTCATCCCGTTTAACTGGATGGAGATACGTGTCTAATATTTTTTGTGAAACGAAATATCCTACATTACCATCATGTTTCGGTGTAATAAAATTGCCTTGCGCTACATCTTGACTTTTTAAGAAATGAACCCATTCATCAGAAGTTTGATGAATAGGAGTAAAGATAGCAAAGAAGCTACCAAAAATTGTTGCGATTAAGATATATTCAACCACAATACGCTTTCCTACCCATAATAGTAAAGTTGCGACTAACAATGATAGAGCTACAATCACACCAATCTTCCAATATGGCAAGGATGATAATGTATAGTCAACAGCTAGTACTTTATTTTCTTTCACTTCGCCATTCACATTTAAAAGTCTATCTTCTATAGGGAAAGCTGTTGTTATATAAATACCCTTATTTTCATCAAATTTAACTTGCTCTAGCACTACTTTTAAATCAGTTGCTTCTTTTTGAATATTTTCAGCTAGAGGAATATTCAGCTCTCCTCCCTCTGTAAACATGTCCGAAGTAACATCTATTTCTTCATTCGCACTCTTGGTGATCAACTTTAATTTCGCATGGAAATTTGCTTGCTTCACATCAGAATTGAAATGTACCGAAATTGCACTCATATCTTTATGGTGATTAGATAATTGTTGCGTAATCGTATCTCCTTGTTGCAGCCGATAACCTTCTTTTGTATTTTTAAAATTCCCGCCCTCTGCTCTTAAAATGCTGGAGTTGGAACTTGTATACAATAACAAGATCGCAAATATTACAAAAAAACTAATAAACCATTTTGTTTTTTTCCTCATAAAATCCTTCATACTCCCTCTATTTTTATTGAATACAGAACACCGCAATTCCTAGTATAATGATAATATTCCCTATCACTTTCCTTTTCGTGATTTTTTCACCAAGAAAATACCATCCAAATACTAAAATAATGATATAACTAAGTGACTCTATAACAGGTGCTTGCTTTAAAGGAACACCTTTCATAGCAATCACATTTAAACCTGCGTTTATCACAAATAAAGAATACCCCACAATTACATAACGGTTTACATATTCTTTCCACTTTGTATCATAAACCGACAAAGTCGCTTTCTTTAATAAAATTTGCGAATAATTCGCCAAAACAACCCCAAAAATATACAGCAATACATATTTATTCATCTTTCACCACCACAACAATCCCCACAATAATAATAGCTGCGCCAAGCAGATTGTTCCATTTCACAGTATCACCAAAGAATACTACAGACCATATAAGTCCCCATAAAATTATAATACCTCGGTGTGAATACGCTTTAGATATTTCAAACGGTTTGATTACTTGCTGCCAAATAATTGCATAACCAAACAAAAGAATGACAAGGACCACATAGGCAATTAAAAAGGCAATGGACCCGACTGGATATTGTGCTGCCCATTTCATATAAACCATAATAATAGAATATAAAAAAAAGGCGACATGTAAAAACACATAATGCTTAATAGATGCTTTCATACGCTCAACTCTCTTTTTTTGAATTAATAATTAGTTCATCACAGTTTGTCCTAATCATCATTAGATATTTACATACATACAAATTAAAAGTTTATCACAAATAGTTAAATATTTCATGCTGAACTTTCCCCTACATACTTTTTACATTTCCTTTTTATGTCAAAAAAATGACAATTTTAACAGTAGAGGAGAGGCGCTCTCTACCCGCTGTCTTTTGCGATTCTTTGTCTCTTGAGATGGTAATCCCTTCCTGTTAATGCAGCATAAAAAGAGAAAAAAGCATGAACAAATACATGTTCATGCTTTTTTCTCTTTTGTTATTGAACGCGATTCATAACGTTTTTCTTAATATTTTCAAGTTTCTCTTCACTATGTTGTAAAGAGTCCCCTTGCACACCAAAGTAAAATTTAATTTTCGGCTCTGTTCCTGATGGACGTAGGCAGAACCAAGATCCATCCTCAAGATAATATTTTAATACGTTTGATTTTGGTAAGTAGATCTCTTCAGTTGCTACTTCTGCTACTTTTGTTCTAATGCTCGCTTTATAATCTTCTGCAATCGTAACTTTTAAACCAGCTACTTCCACTGGTCGCTCTTCACGGAAAGATGTCATCATATTTTGAATTTGCTCTGCACCGTCTTTTCCTTTTAACGTTAGAGAAACAAGTCCTTCACGGAAATATCCATATTTCTCAAATACTTCAATCAATCCATCATATAATGTTTTTCCTTGTGATTTGTAATATGCTGCCACTTCACATGCGAACAATACCGATTGAACAGCATCTTTATCACGGCAGAACGAGCGAATTAAATAACCATAGCTCTCTTCATAACCGAATTGGAATGCATATTCGCCACTTTCTTCATATTGTTTAATCTTTTCACCGATAAACTTAAATCCAGTTAATGTGTCAATTGTATCCAGCCCATAAGCTTTTGCAATTGTACGTCCTAATTCTGAAGTAACAATTGTTTTTAATACAACACCGTTTGCTGGTAAAAGGTCTTTTTCTTTCTTTTGAGATAATAAGTAATCAAGCATTACAGCACCTGTTTGATTTCCTGTTAATACTTGATACTCACCAGCATGATTTCGAACTGCAACACCAAGACGATCTGCATCTGGATCTGTTGCAATTAGAATATCTGCATCAATTTCTTCACCGTAACGAATTGCTAATTCAAAAGCAGCATGTTCTTCTGGGTTTGGCGATTTTACAGTAGAGAAGTTTGGATCTGGCTGTTCTTGTTCTTTTACAACCGTAACATTTGTAAATCCAACTGTTTCTAAACCACGACGAGCTGGAATATTAGATGTTCCGTGTAGAGGTGTAAAGACAATTTTCAAATCGCCCCCTACTTCTTGCACTAATTCTTGATTGATGATAACTGTTTTTAATTGTTCTAAATATGCATCATCTACATCTTGTCCGATAATTTGTAATAAACCATTTTGTTTTAATTGCTCAACATCAGCAACTTCTACTACTAGTTCATCACTTACAGCATTTACGTAAGAAGTTAATTCATCTGCTTCTTTTGGTGGGAGCTGTCCGCCATCTTCTCCGTACACTTTATAACCATTATATTCTGGCGGATTATGACTCGCTGTAAGAACGATTCCACTATATGTATGTAAATAGCGAACTGCAAATGAAAGCACCGGTGTCGGACGTAAACTTTCAAATACATATGTTTTAATGCCGTGAGCACCAAGTGTCGCTGCTACCTCCATCGCAAATTCTGGAGATTTATGACGAGAATCATACGCAACTACAACACCGCGTGCTTTTGCTTCATCACCTTGTTTTTCAATAAATTGTGCTAGGCCTTCTGTTGCTTTACGTACCGTATACACATTTAAACGATTTGTTCCTGCACCAAGTTCACCGCGCATACCACCTGTACCGAACTCTAAGTTTTTATAGAAGCTATCCTCAATTTTCTTTTGATCTTGCTTCATTTCTTCTAGTTGTTGCTTTAACTCTGCATCTAAATTCGCAAAATTGCTCCAGCGTTCATATTCTGTTTTCCATTCCATTTAAATCTCTCCTCTCAGTCAAACATAATCTCATTATATGAAAAAAACAGCGCTTTCCTCAATAATATTTTATATTTTAACAAAATATTATTTTCCATTGGTTCGATACTTTACTGCTCTTTTTTTATAAAGTGAAACTTTAATCAATGAGGGTTTTCTTCATCCCCCACCTAACTCCTTTGCTTTTTGCTGAATTTTAAGGGGGGTATTACCGCCCACAAATAGTGGGATAAACATATCTCTTCCTTTACGCATACTTTCCGCGTACAACGAAAAACTATACGTAACAAATATATTTTTAAACAGGGTGAATACAATGCAAGAATGGGCGCTAACAACAACAATGAAGCTGCATATTCAAGAAACAATTGAAGACATTGCACATACTCTTCAAAGTATGAAGATCGCATTAGATCACAACGATGAATGTATTTTATGTAAAGTTGAAGATATCCAAAAAATGTTACTCCATATTCAAGCAACCACCGCTTCTTACTATGTCAAAACATACTTATCTCCCTATACAAACTGTTACATTCATTTACTAACAGCAATTCAGCATTTATCGGAGCGAAGACACGGTGCACTAATTGCCGTGGAAAGAGAACAATCACTCAAACCATTTATTCAATCAGGGACACAGCTCGGCGCTCATTTAACCGTTCCTTTGTTAGAATCTATTTTTTATCCTGGAAATTCCCTCCATGATGGAGCTGTTCTTGTGAAAGATAACCATATTATATCAGCAGCGAACATTTTGCCATTATCACAACAAGCTTCAGCAACTGACAGAAAGCTAGGAACACGTCACCGTGCAGCAATCGGACTATCTGAAGTAAGCGATGCTCTTGTCCTTGTTGTATCTGAAGAAACTGGAAAAACATCTTTTGCACTAGCTGGAACATTATATACATTTACGTTATAGCGGCTGCTAACAACTACTCTGGCACTCCTTTAAGAATAAAACAGGAATTTTCAGTTTAAAAACCGAATATTGTACATCATTAGAGATAGAGAGGCGATGTATCATGAAACACATATTCTATCTATTCATTACAATGCTCTTTACTTTTTTTATATTTACAGGCTGTATCGATCCAAGCTTATCGGAAAACTCTTCACCTCAAACGCATGAAGCAGAAAAAAGTGTCAAAAAAGAAGTATGGAATCAATTATCCAATCAAGAAAAGCAAAACATTATTGGAGATTGGGAAAATGCTACTATGACAAAAACTGTTTTGCATAAATATAATAGTCATCAAACGAATGAAGCTTATGAAGGAAAAGCAGTCTATCTCATTCATTTTCCTTCTGATGCAAGCGCTCCAAAAAATATTGAAGTATATGTTGACATAGATACAAATGAAATAGTTGGATATAATAAATAGATGAAAAACTGACCTCTAAAAACGAACTTATCGTTCTTTTAGAAGTCAGTTTCTTTATTTTTTGAAATTAAGAATCGTTCACTATTGAGAAATGACTTACCATTCGGTTATTTTTACTACCACTATCTATGTACTCATCATAAACATTTAGATTAACTTAATATGCAGTTTAGCTTCATCTTTCTTTTCTCTAAAAATAAAAAATGATATTTTATACAAATACAAGATACATGAGTTTATAAATTACAAGGCATATATTACGGAAATACTATCATCCTATTTATTTTCTACGAGATAAGGAGTAAAACCCATGAAGAACAACGTATTTCAGAAGATGAATTTACATAAGAAAATACCGATCGAAAAAGCTTGGTGGTTTAAGCCAATTCTCGTACATTATCTTCTATTAATTATTGCAATTCTATTGCCATACTATAACAACATTCAAGAAGGAATGACATTAGAACATTTAAAACATGCATTAATCAATTGGGATAGTCACTGGTACATCGGTATCGCTGAAAACGGATATGAATCCGAAAAAGCCGCAGCATTCTTTCCATTTGTACCAATCTTACTTAAAATCTTTGGGAGTCCCTATATTGTCATTGCAATAACACAAATTGCATTTTTCATTTGTTTATATTTATTAAGAGAATTCTTCAAACGCTTTAACATGACTAATTCTCAAATTAAGGCGGGAATTTGGTTTTTTGCCGTAAACCCTTGCGCTATCTATTATGCTACACTTTATACAGAAGTATGGACTGTTCTTTTTTCTCTTGCATCGCTTCATATGGCAGTAAAAGGGAAGTGGTTTTACGCATGTCTATTTGCCGCAATCTTAACATCAACCCGAGCAAATTCTTTAATATTTGGTATTTTCCCACTGGTTCTTTTCCTACTTTCATTATGGAAAAAAGATTGGAAAATGGTGAAAAACTCTTTACTCTGGGGAATTAGCTGTACAATCGGTTTAGTATGTTACATGATATATTTATATTACACTTTCGGAGATCCAATGGTCTTCTCAACCACCCAAAAAGAGAACTGGGATCATTATTCAGTTTTACCATGGATTCAAATTATTGAAGGATTTCACGCTGAATTTGCTATCGACATAAGAGAGATTAGACAAGGATTATGGACATTAGCAGTACTATTTGCGTTTTTTGGAACAGTAAGCATTTGGCGTTTAAGATCCAATGTAAAATGGGAGAGCCTCGGTGCAATTCTATTTGTTGTTATTACTATTATTTTCACATTCAGTTTTGGTACCCGTGGTATGCCAATGCATAGTACACTGAGATATTTGAGTGTTTTATTCCCACTCTATGCTATTATGGCAATCGTTTTACCTAAACCACTTCGGGGTGTCTTAATTATTTTATTTGCTATTGTATCGTTTATGAGTGCATGGAATTTCACTCATCACATATGGAACCTGTAGTCTAGTTACAACATCATCATATGTTTTTTTTAGTTGGCAAATACTTTTATAAATTTAAAAGGAGCAGTCCACAAGATATATATCCGATGTGGACTTGCTCCTTTTTCTATTCTTCGCTATTAAAACGCTCAACAAGCGTTGCAAGTGTACGAACCATCGCACCTGTTGCTCCCGCTGGACCTAAATCATGTGCACTCTTTGTATCAGCTGTTCCAGCGATATCTAAATGCACCCAAGGTGTTTCTTCTGCAAACTCACCAAGGAATGTTCCAGCCATTACCGCATGACCCTCACGACCTGGTGAATTGTTTAGATCTGCAAATTTACTGTTGCGAACACGCTCTTTATCACGTTCAAAAATCGGCAATTGCCAAACTGGTTCATCTGTTTCCATTGATGCTTCTAATACTTGTTCAAACAACGCTTCATCGTTTGTCATCGCACCTGTTGTATGGTTTCCAAGCGCAACAATCACACCGCCTGTTAATGTTGCAATATCAACAAGATAGTTTGCACCAAGTTTCTTCGCATACGTAAGACCGTCAGCTAACGCTAAGCGTCCTTCCGCATCCGTATTTAATACTTCAATTGTTTTACCGCTCATAGCTTTAATAACGTCATCTGGTTTAAAAGCAGTGCCGCTCACTACATTATCAGTCGATGGAATAACAGCCACTACGTTTTGTTCAGGGCGCAGTTCACCGATAATTTCCATGGCACCAAGTACAGCTGCAGCGCCGCCCATATCTGTTTTCATCCCAACCATACTTTCACGTGGTTTCAGAGAATAACCACCTGTATCGTATGTAATCCCTTTTCCGACGAAGCCAACGACATCCGTCCATTCTTCTTTTCCTTTATAAATAAGAACGATCATTTTAGGTGGTTCTGTAGACCCTTGGTTTACCGCAAGCAGTGCACCCATACCTAGCTCTTCCATTTCTTCTTTTTCAAGAACTTTATAATCCATATCATATTTTTCAGCTAATTCAACAGCATACTCCGCGAGTGTTGTTGCTGTTAATACATTGGGTGGCATATTCACAAGTGTACGAGCTGAGTTTGTAGCACGTCCATGAACATATCCTACTGTTAATGCAGCTTCGATCTCTTTTGGCTCTTCCACTGTAATGACTGCGAAACTTTCTAACTGTGCTATCTCTTTTTTATTTGTTTTATATGTCTGTAATTCATATGTACCAAGGCAGTATGATTCAGCTGCAATATGTGCAACATCAATTGCTTCCATTTTATCCGTTACAAAGGAATCAAGTAAAAAGGCAGCATCTTGTACTTTTGCAGCTTTTAATGTTTTAAACACTTTACCAAGCGCCGCGCGTAATGTTTCAGTTGTATATGCTTCTTTTTTGCCAAGACCAACAAAATAATAACGTTTTACATCTGTTTTTCCTAAGCTATGTACTTTTGAAATAGCTTTTTTCTTCGCTGAAAGCTCTTTTTCTTCTAATAAAACTTGTAATTGTCCATCAAAGGCCTCGTCCAACTCTTTTACAAAATTGCTCGCTTTTTCTTCTTCAAATAAAGCAACGATTACTGCTTCATGGCTTACTAATTTTTTTTGTACTTGAAACATGTTCAGCCCTCCCCTAGATTTATCTTGTTCTATTATAACTGTATTTTCTTGAAAATGCGATAATTCAAATTCTTCTCGCGTTAACGGGCAGTAATACCCCCGATTGGTGAAAACTAATCATTCGTATGGGATGAAAAAAAACAAAACACTGATGAAAGTTTCACTTTACTATATAAATCCATTTTGATTTTTCAACATATAAGCCGCGGCTATGGATAACAAAAGGTGACCTTCACTCGTTTTCTCTCTTTGTTTTCACTATGTCTGGGCAGGAAAAGGATCTGACCGCGGCTATGCATGGCTGGATGCTCTCTTCCACCTAAAAAGAAGGGTTTTATGTCGGTTTCTTAATTTGTATTTATATATATTGTGGCCATGAAAAATAAAAAAGTCTAGTGTTAATCTCACTAGACTATCTCTGTTTTAAATATTGTCCACGGAACACCTGCATGGTTTCATCTTGATTGAGCATCGTCAACTGTTCTTCCGTTAACTTTCCGTTCCCCATCTTTACAACATATACATTTACTTTTTTCTTGCCCCATTGACTATATACATCCCGAACCTTTTCATAATATAAATCAAGTCGGTTTCCTTTTATTGCGCCACCCTTATCTGCTACAACACCATATCCATAACCTGGTATGAAGAGAATGGTTCCAATTGGAAAGACACGCAAATCAGCTGCGATTGTGGAATATAAATCCCGTTTTACCTTCACCCCTGAATACGTAATGCCATACTGTGGGTGTCCGGGGTTTTTACCCGTTGACTCCATACCCGACGTATAACCTGTTGCTGTGACTTCCATTACACGATATTTAGACCAGTCGTTTGCCTGCTCTAAAGCACTTATCACTTCTTTACTTGGAACAACCTGTTTTTCGATCTCCGCTGCGTGTACTTCTTGCACTTTACTCTCTTGATATGTTCGTACAGCATCTAAAAAAGAGAGTCCTGTCAGTGCTTGCCATGTCACACATAATGCTGCTACAAGTAAACAAGTCATCATAATGCGAATACCATATCGTTTTAACATTTTAACATTCCACACTCCTTCATCGTTAGTAGTTCCCTATACGAGAAGAAAATATGCAAAAAAATCTCCAGTAAACTGGAGATTAAAACATTTGATAGCCACTTTGGCGCAGCTTCTTTATTATGACACCGGACAAAATCGCTCCAATTAATCCTGTCGATAGAATAAAAAGATCCGCTTGTCCAAGATGCGATACACTTGTTCCAAATGAAGAAAATGTTTCTTTCGGTTGTGAAAAATAGTCCCAAATACTTGCTTTATTAATGATAAACATACAAACAAGTGGATAAATGACAAGCATCACCCACGTAGCGCGTAAAATCATATTTAGTAAAAAACCAATTCCAAAAAAAAGGATAAAAAACAACATCATTGAAATAAGTAGTACCGGTATGCTCATCTTTTTCCCCCACCTTCTATTTCTTCGCTCCTGCCGTAAACACATGATACGCTGTATATCCAAATTGGTCTCCTGGATTTAATGTTGTGTCCATTGTGAGAGGAGCCGCTGACATATCTTCTAATAAATAACGAATTAATACTGAAGCGCTTTCATCATATGCGATATCCTTCGGGAATAAAAATGCCACTTCAGATAGTTCTTTCTCCTGAACAATAATTTCTTCTCCTTCAGGCTCCAGTAAAAAGATGATCATGTTATCACTAATTTCATCTCGAATGACACCCGACCGAATGCCTATAACACCTTTTACACTCGTCACAACGCCTGTCTCTTCTAAAATTTCACGTTTGATGGCTTCATCAATCGTTTCGCCTTCATTAACAAAACCGGCTGGCAATGACCACTTCCCTTTTAACCCGCCATATTTTTTCTTTACGAAAAGCCATCTGCCATCTTTCGTGGCTACAAGTCCACTTACAGCTAACCAAACATTCCCACGTTTCCCCATGCTGCAACCCCTCCCGAACAAACGAACAGAATATTCATTCTTTTTTATATATTATACTATATTTTTCAGTGAGAATAATATAATCTTCCTTGTTCCTTAGTTACTACATTTTTTTCTACTCTTCTACCTCATTTATAAATTTCCATATATTTGATATAATGTGAATATAGGGTATTAATTATCTGTAGAAAGGTCTCGAATTACTTCAAAATTCTTCCTTGAATATTACATCATACCTATTTATTGCGAAAGGAGTAAAAAGTAAAATGAGAAATCAATCAAAAAAATCCAGTATTGTATTTATAGCATTAGTTTCCGCATTACTCTTCTGCTCTTTCTTAATTGCCACTTCACTTTCACCACTTGCTGATTTAGGACCTAATGCAAATAAATTTAACTCTTTAGGCATGTGGAAATCAATCGGCATGATTTTACTATTTTATATCGTACCTCTACTTCTTTATATAGGAGGAATAAAGGCAATGCGATTCATCATGGCTTTTCTTTGCGGTATGGGGCTATTCATACATCTCGTGATACTTGCAATCGTATTTATTGTAATACGCGTAAGTGACTATAACGCCTCCTCTTTCTTAGGAGTCATCATTCTTTGCGCAGCAGTATCCATCACAAATGTAATTTGGTTTTTTGTTGCTTTTCGCTCAAAAAGAACTTCTACTTATACACTAAATGTACGATGAAATAGAAGTTTAAGAAAAACTTGTACTACACGAAAAAAGCAGAAACGACTCATAGCCGTTTCTGCTTTTTTTTCTACTATATACCTCTTTTGATTTTCCAACATATAAAACACGGCTGTGAAAACAAAAGTGGATCTCCACTCGTTTACTCCCTTTGTTTTAACATGGCATGGGGTAGGAAAAGGCCCTGACCGCTTCTACACATGGCTGGATGCTCTCTTCCATCAAAAAAGAAAGGTTTTTTCATTTATATTTATATATTAAAAGAATTTCAATTTACCTTTTTTAATAACTAATAAAGGCCCACCAAGTAAGAATAGGTAACGGTTATCAATTACTTTCTTCATGAAAGAAGCTTTCCAACCCGTTAACTTTTTACCCATAACAACGCCCATTGCATCGTCATGCCCTAATGAACATACAGAACCTTTGTTGTCGAATGCAAATTTTTGCATTTCGCCTTTATCACGAATTAAAACAGCTAGGTTATGTGCAATGTTGTAACCTTCTTGAATTGCAATTTGTGCTGTTGGTGGGTATGGACGATTAGTTTCTTCGTTAATGATTAATGCAGCATCACCAACCATGAATACATCTTCATGACCTGGAGCACGCATGAACTCATCAACTTTAATACGTCCGCGCATTGCTTCAAAACCGGACTCTTCCACAATACCATTACCACGAACACCTGCCGCCCAAACAACAGTTTCAGATTTAAGTAATTCAACATCGTCACCATTTGCAACCATGATACCTTCTTCAGTTGCTTCTTTAATTGCTGTACCGATGCGGAATTCTACACCTTTTTTCTCCAACTGTTTTACAGCGTACTCAACTAATTCTGGATCGAAACCAGGAAGTGCTGTTGGAGCAGCTTCTACACAAATGATACGTGCTTTTTCACGTGGAACATCATACTCTTTACAAAGTTCAGGAATACGGTTTGCAAGCTCACCTACATACTCAATACCTGTAAAGCCTGCGCCACCAACAATAATTGTAACTAACTCATCACGTTTTTCAGTCGCATATTGAGAGAACTTGTATTCCATATGATCACGAATTTGACGTGTTGCATTAATGTTAGTGATAGAGAATGCATGCTCTTTCAATCCTTTAATACCAAATGTTTCAGATTCGAAACCAAGACCGATTACTAAGTAATCATACTCTAATTCACCATTGTTTAAGATAATGCGTTTTTCAGCTGCTTTAATTTCTACAACTGTATCTTGTACAAAGTTTACTTTATTTGTATCAATAACGTCTTGAATATCTAGACGGATTTTATCATGATGTAATGTGCCAGCTGCACTTTCATGTAACCAAGTTGCTTGGTAGTGATAGCTGTTATTGTTTACTAACGTAATTTCAGCCTCACTTACAGATAATGTTTTTTGCAGACGAACAGTCGTAATCATCCCGCCATAACCTGCACCTAAAACTACGATTTTTGGAGTCTTCACCAAATCACAACCCTTTTCTTTATATAATAGTAACTAAAAATAAGAACAAAGTGCTAAACACTTAAATTGTCAAGAATGTGGAATTCCTCACATTCTTAACAATAACAAAACGTATTCAAAAAATCGTACGAAATTTGTCATAAAAAATTAACATAATACTTTCCTATATTAGTCGGTTTCATTTCATAATTCAAGCATCTAGAGAATTATCGATATTTTAAAATAACATAGCGTTTTCAAGGATTTTTAAGCCTTTTTTTCATGTATTTTCCTATTGTTATATTTTATACATTTCTAGTCTCTCTATGCAAAAGCTTACACACAATTCAGTCGTTTTCTGAAGTATTCTCAATTGAAATATGATATCATTTATTTTAAAGTGCAATCTCATTTGCAGGATTTCCGTATACATATAAAAAGTATATGGAATCAATATCAAAATTCCATCTATAGGGGGCATAAATAGTGGCAGAAAATCAAAAAGTGTATGACATCACGATTATCGGTGGCGGTCCAACGGGACTATTCACAGCATTTTATGGCGGAATGAGACAAGCAAGTGTAAAAATTATCGAAAGCTTACCACAGCTGGGAGGACAATTGTCCGCGCTATACCCTGAAAAATATATTTATGACGTTGCAGGATTCCCGAAAGTACGTGCGCAAGAGCTTGTTGATAATTTGAAAGAACAAATGAAAAAGTTTGAACCAACAGTTTGCTTAGAAGAAGCAGTTGATACACTTGAAAAGCAAGCTGATGGCGTATTTAAACTTGTAACAAATAAAGATACACACTATTCTAAGTCTGTCATTATTACAGCTGGTAACGGTGCATTCCAGCCACGCCGTTTAGAATTAGATGACGTAGAAAAATTCGAAAAGAAAAACTTACACTACTTCGTTGAAGATATGAATAAATTTGCTGGCAAACGCGTTGTTGTATTTGGCGGTGGTGACTCTGCAGTGGACTGGACAATGATGTTAGAGCCAATCGCTGAACAAGTAACAATCGTTCATCGACGTGATAAATTCCGTGCACATGAGCATAGTGTAGAAAACTTAATGAACTCTCGTGCAGACGTAAAAACACCTTACGTTCCAGTTGAATTAATTGGCGAAGACAAAATTGAACAAGTTGTTCTGCAACATGTGAAAACAGAAGAAAAAGTTGTTATTGACGTTGATGATGTCATCGTTAACTACGGTTTCGTCTCTTCTCTCGGTCCAATTAAAAACTGGGGCTTAGACATTCAAAAGAACAGCATCGTTGTAAACTCTAAAATGGAAACGAACATCCCTGGTATTTATGCAGCTGGTGACATTTGTACATATGAAGGAAAGGTAAAGCTGATTGCATGTGGCTTCGGTGAAGCACCAACAGCAGTAAACAATGCAAAAGCTTACTTCGATCCAAATGCAAAGCTTCAACCAATGCATAGTTCTAGCATGTTTTAATTTATAAATATGATAGAAAAGACGCAATTTCCACAACAGAAATTGCGTCTTTTTCATTCTATAGATAAAAATCGTTATTACGTGCATTATGCCATATATAATACGCTATAATCTTAAAGCGTCTGTCCATTATCAATTGTAAATACCTGTCCGGTAATAGATTCCTGAGTCAATTGAAACAGGATAGCTTCTGCAATATCGTCCGGTGTTGAAATTCTGTTAAGTGGTAAGCTTCCCGCAAGTTGATACATCTTATCTTCATTACCTGACCACCATTTCGTATGAACTGCACCAGGAGAAATACTATTTACTCTGATATCCGGTGCTAATGCAATTGCCAACGATTTTGTCATTGTATGAATGGCGGACTTTGTTGCTGCATACGGTATAGATGAACCTAATCCAGTTATCCCGGCAACGCTCCCCATATTCACGATCGCACCGGATTTTTGTTTCTTCATATAAGGAACAACAGCTTTTACACAATGAAACATCCCTTTTACGTTTACATTGAAAAGGGAATCCCACACTTGATCTGTTACAGAATCTAAGTCATCCATAGGTATTTGGGCTGTTATACTAGCATTGTTCACTAAACAATCTACTGTCCCAAAGAATTGGATAGTTTGAAATACCATCGCCTTCACTTCTTCTTCTTTTGCTACATTTGCCTTAATAGCGCGTGCTGTACCTCCTCGCTGTTTAATTTCATTAACAGTTTCTAACGCTTCTTTTTCTGAACGGCTATAATTAATAATAACTTTTGCTCCTGCATCTGCTAATTTCAAAGCCACAGCCTTTCCGATACCAGTACCACCACCTGTTATAATTACTACTTTATCTTTTACATCCATTTTAAACTCTCCTCACCTTATCTGATTTGATTCCATTGTATCTTCGTTCATTTGAGGAGTATAATACTGAATAATGAGGCCGATATCATTTTAAATGATATCAGTGGAGGGATTTATTTTTGGACAGTCATGACTTGTGGATTTTTAAACATGTTGCAGAACTACAATCGATATCTAGAGCTGCCGAAAAATTAGGATATGTACAACCTAATATAAGCCAGCGAATAAAAAATTTAGAAGATGAACTAGGCGTCAAATTATTGAAGCGTAATAACAGAGGAGTAACGTTAACTGAGCAAGGAAAAGTCTTATTAGATTATACAAATCAAATTATGCTTTTAATGGATAAAGCTAAATCAGAAATAAACCCTAAGAAGTGGAGAGAATCTTTAACAATTGGAGCATCTCAAACAATTTCTGCTGTTAAAGTTCCTAAGCTACTCTCTTCTTTTTTGAAGTCACATAAAAATATTGATGTGAAAATAAAAACAAGTGAAAATCTCAGGTTGCAAGAAATGCTTTCTTATGGAGAAGTTGATGGGATTTTTCTAAACGGTTCCTATAATGATTTACAGTTCGAAGTTGTTTATAGTTATTTTGAAAATATCGTGCTCGTTTCGCCAAAAACAGCTCAACTTGAAACGCAGCATAATCGGACTTTAATTGTGAATAGTAATCCAAGTTGTATATATCAAAATAAGCTACTAGATTTGTTTCATACAAGTAACCTTGATCAGCCAAATATAATGGAATTTGATTCCCTTGAATCTATTCTGCAGGCTGTTAATGATGGACTTGGTATTAGCGTAATCCCGGCAGATATTATATATAGCCGAACAAAGACAAAAACAATTCATTATCAGGAATTATCCGAAAGAATCGAGATAAATTTTGTTATTAAGCGTAAAAAACAGAACACACACAGTTTGAAGAAGTTCATTCGTTTTTTGCAAGAGTTATAATTTTTACAATGTATCTTCTTTCAACGTCAAACTGTAGATAAGCCCTCTTCAAATTCCAACCGTTCCCCCAGATTGTTGGGTTAAAAAAGATTCTTTTATTAGACTATTTTACAGAATATAGTTCACATTTGCGAAAGAGTCCGTTTTAATACAGTAGCTCCTCACCAAGATTATCTAAATCTCTAGAAATAGCAAGGAGGATTAAATAATTCTCCTTTTTCTTTACATTCCCTGATTTCACAATTTCTTTTACTTCAACATGGTCATTTTCATATTTCCTGGAGAAGTGTGCAATTTCTTTTAATGTCTTTGCAAATGATTGATTCTTCTTTGTAACAGTAAGTTTCACCTCAAATTGATGCTGTTCTATATTCACCTGTTCGGTATATGTTCCTTTTAACCTACAACAAAAATAAGAAGTATTTGCATCCTCCTTTGCACTCTATTTCTTGTCACCCTAACATTTATTCTAAATTAATAAACAATCTCTTCCTTTTATCTGTATAATTATGGTACACTAAAAACAGAACATTTGTTCTTTTTTAGTGAAAGGGAGGAATATAAAAATGATTCAACCAAAGATTGTAAAAAAAGAAGCTTTCCAAGCCATCGGCATTTCCGTTACAACAAAAAATGACATTGAAATGTCCAATGAAGGAAAGATCCCTCAACTATGGATCCACTACTGCCAAGACCAAATAACAGATCAAATTCCTAACAAAAGTAAACAAAACGAAACACTAGCATTATATTCAAATTATGAATCCGATGAAACAGGGGCTTACGCTTATACAATCGGTATGTCCGTTTCATCACTAAACACAATTCCTGAAAATATGACATCCCTTACAATACCTGCTGGTACATATGCGGTATTTACAACGCGCAAAGGTCCAGTATCCGAAGTCATTATAGAAGCATGGCAAGACATTTGGAACTGGTCGAAAGAAAACAAACGTGCTTTCACAACAGATTTTGAGCTGTATGATGAACGAGCTATCGATCCAAACGATGCGCAAGTTGATATTTATATTGCATTGGCTTAATTCATATAATAAGAAGGTGCTTTCCGCATCTTCTTATTTTTTTGCCCTTAAAAATCTACTGGGCAAATGTGCTATTATTGTCTACAATTAAAAAGTACAGTATAGAAATATTAGAAACTGTATACAACGAGTGTTAAGAGGATTTTAATCCATTCAAAATTGGTACATAGAAAGGAAGCAATATGGAGGAATTACAACAAAACAAACCTGCTCCAGCAGAAAGCGGAACACCTTTGTTAAAAAATACAAACTTCCTATTTCTCTGGGCAGCTACTCTATTTTCAAGCTTTGCTTTAGCCTTTTTCACATTTTCCCAAACATGGTACATAGCAAAAACATTAAATCTAGAAGCTTCACTCGGCATTGTCTTTGTCGCACTTAGCGTCCCACGCCTTATCTTTATGATTATTGGCGGTGCTATGGCAGACAAATTCCCGAAAAAGAATATTATGTTTTACTCCAATATTGTACGTGCCCTTCTAGTAACCGTCATCCTTATTTGGTTTATTGTCGGTCACGTTACGTTATACACATTTGCTCTATTTGCTTTATTTTTCGGATTAGCCGATGCTTTTTTCTGGTCAGCAGACGGATCCATTTTACCAGAGCTCGTTGATAAGCATCGCCTGACACAGGCAAATTCACTCACGCAAATGACAAATCAAGCATCGGTTATTCTAGGCCCTGTACTTGGTGGAATTCTTATCAAATTTAGTAACTATGAGACGATCTTTACAATTGCAATTCTTCTATTACTAATCGCCGCCATACTTGTCCAAAAAATCCATGCGAGTGTACAACAAGAAGAAACGAACGAAAACAAAGGGATGTTTACCTCTATTAAAGAAGGTATTGTTTATGTAAAAGAATCTCCATTCTTATCAACGTTTCTTATTTGCAGTGCATTTTTAAATCTATTTTTAATTGGTCCGATGCAAGTTGGTTTTCCACTGTTTGTGAAAAACGTATTGCACGGCGACTCTCTACAATTTAGCTACTTAGAAGCAGCTGTTGGGGGCGGAATGGCGATTGGAGCCGTAATTGTGGGGCTCCGAAATATTAATCGAAGACGCGGTTTATTTTGCATCATCATGATGCTATTATCAGGTGTCTTCTTCCTAACCATCAACTTCAGCACAACACTTTTGCAAGCAATTCTTGCAGGTTGCTTTTATGGCATTACAATTGCTATGGCAATCGTTCCATTAATGGCAATGATTCAATCTACTGTAAAAGAAGAAATGATGGGACGTGTCATGAGCTTACTCATGCTATCATCGATGGGCTTTATCCCACTATCTTACGCTATGACATCACTTACACTAGCAGCAGGCGTTCCCATTGTTACGATTATGAGAAGCGGAGCCATTGCCGTAATTCTATTCGTATTATTTATTGCAATTCGTATTCCGGTTGTACGGAAGTTTGATTAAAAGCACTCTATATGAGTGCTTTTCTACTAGGAGGAGAATATATGATTGTAGTTAGTGCCTGTTTAGCCGGCATCGCATGTCGATACGACGGAAATGATAATCTCATTGCCAAAATTGAAAAACTCTTGCAGGAAGAAGAAACAGTTCTTATCTGTCCAGAAGTGTTGGGAGGATTACCTACACCGCGTCCATCAGCAGAAATTGTTGGTGGTAATGGCGACGATGTCTTAGATGGAAAAGCAAAGGTAATGGATAAAAACGGAAATGATGTAACAGAAGCTTTCGTACAAGGGGCTTATGAAGCATTAAAACAAATTAAACATTTAAATCCAGAATATATTATTTTAAAAGAACGCAGTCCATCATGTGGTAGTTCTACAATTTATACAGGAGAATTTAATGGACAGAAGCAAGTCGGATACGGCGTTACAACTTCCTTATTTAAGCGCCATGGTTTTACCGTTATTTCAGAAGAAGATTTTGCAAAACAATAAGCTTGCTCTACTTATAGAGCAAGCTTATTGTTTATTTCACACCTAATTTTTCTTTCACTTTTGCTGGGATATCCTCTTTCTTTACTTCTTCCCAAGATGTTACACCTTTTTTATCAGAGTAGTATACGCATAAAAATGCTTCTTTGCGAAGATTTTTATTAGCATTAAATTCCATTGTTTTTTCTTTACCATCTTCATCAAACCCTGATGTCTTATATTCATAATTTGTATATGGTTCACCATTATCCGCTTTCCCTTTTTTCTCTTTCCCATCAACTGTAATCTGAACATAATATGAATCTTTCCCCATACGGTTCAAGTTACAACCTGCTAACATCGTTGCAAATACGACTAAAATACTAAAAAGTGCAATATATCGTTTCATGTCATTCACCTCATGTGTTTTTTATCATGCTATTATCATAATGTCGTTTGTTCTTAGGAGAAATTCAAAAACATGACATGAACATTACACTTTTGTAAGAAAACAAAAATAGCCTCCTCACTTTATTGTGAGAAGGCTATTTTTTAGCACTCTTCTGGCTTACCAGCATTTGATGCTGTACGGAAAGATGATCCGCAACCGCATGATGCGATAGCGTTCGGGTTATCAATCGTAAACCCGCCGCCAAGCATTGACTGCTTATAATCAATATTTACTCCTTTTACAATCGGAGCACTTTCTTTATCAATAACAAATTCAACACCGAAAAACTCAAGAACTGTGTCGTCTTCATTTGGTTCTCTTTCAAATCCTAAACCGTAAGAAAGACCGCTACATCCACCGCCATGCACAGCAAGACGAACGTATTTCTCTCCATCTTCGGCATCTTTTAACATATCTTTAATTTGATATGCCGCTTGCTCTGTTACATTAATCATAGAATTCACCTTCCTTTCTTCTCGCGTTCTATTATACATCTTTACTCTTCTATCTTGTACTGATATACTCCGTGGCAAATGACTTCCGCTGGACCTTTCATCATAACTGATCCTTCTTCCGTCCACGTGATCATTAGATCTCCACCTGCTAAATGAACCGTAATTTCTTCTTCTCGTTTCATTTTTCCATTTAAAACTGCCGCTACAACTGCAGCACATGCTCCAGTTCCGCACGCTTGTGTAATACCTGATCCACGTTCCCATACACGAAAATTCATTTCATAATTGTTTACAATCTCAATAAACTCTACATTTACGCTTTCTGGGAACATTTCATGTGTCTCTAGTACTGGACCCAACGTTGTAAGCGGTGCTTCTTCAATGTCATCAACAAAAATAACCGCATGTGGATTCCCCATTGAAACAGCTGTAAATATATAGCGATGATTACTATATAGAAAGTCTTCACGAATAAATGGTGTCTCTCCTTTTCCAAGCATCGGTAGATCCGCACGCGTTAAACGTGGTGCTCCCATATCAATTGTAACTAAAGTAACAACATCATCTTCCACTGTCACCTCTGCTGTTACAATACCAGCTAATGTTTCAATTGTAAAAACAGTCTCTTCTACTAACTTATGTTCATAAGCATATTTGGCAACACAGCGCAGTCCATTCCCGCAACTTTTTCCTTCTGAACCATCTTTATTAAACATACGCATTTTCACAGGTGCTACTTCTGATGGACAAATTAAAATCATGCCATCTGACCCCATCCCTGTATTGATATTCGAAACTTTTTCAGCAACGCAAGATAGTTCTTCCTCTGCAATTTGTTCCTCAAACATATTTACATATATATAATTATTCCCAAGTCCATGCATTTTTGTAAAAGAAAATTGTTTCATCTCGGCTCACTCCAAAAAAAATTTGTTGTTTTAAGTATAAAATGCATGCTTTTGGAACACAATAAGAATGTCCCGATTCCCATATTTGACGGCTCCTAACTATTCGCCGTCTTTGCACAATTTGTGTAAGAAAAAAGCCCTTCTATAAAAAAGGGCCTTTTTTATTTTACTCCGCACTAATGGACAGTAACCCCCACTCACCTCAAAGATTCAAATTCTGTGTTAGCATTTCCTCCAAGGGGAATTCTACTCTGAGGAAACAATCATTAGAAACACAAGTTTCGACGGAATAAAAAAGACGTTGCTCATTTGCAACGCCTTAAAACATGGGATTTTCATCTAAGTAGTTATATACGTTTTTTACAAGTTCTTCTACTGTTGCACCTTGTACTACTTCTCCGTTTACAAGTGCAAATGGCCCTTCAAAACAAATGCCACAATACCCTAGACAACCATACTCCATGACATCTAAATTCGGATCTTTTTCTAATTTTTCTAGTGCTGCTTGCGAACCACTCGCAAGGTTCCCCACACAAAATTCGATTAATGGCTTAATCAAACCTCTCCCCCCTGTCTCTATAAAAAAATGTTCTATAATAGTAAGCCTAAGGCTATTTCTTGTTGATATAGTAACTATAGCGTGTAGAATATTCGTGGCTTCGCTTCTTCCTTACATTCTGAACGAGCCGCTTCTACTTTTCTTCTTATTGTACAACAGAGTATGCATTCATGCATTGTTATTTGTTCACAAATTCGATATAATTTGAATGAGTAAAGTCAAAATATTTTTTTAATATATAATTGTGTGATTAGGGGATATTTCAACAGAAAAGGGGTAATCCATCATGAAGCACCTCGTACTACTCGGTGGTGGCTACGGTGGAATGAGAATTCTGCAGCGGCTTCTTCCAAACAATCAACTTCCAGATGATGTTCAAGTAACATTAATCGACAAAGTACCGTATCACTGTTTTAAAACAGAATATTATGCATTAGTTGCGGGTACGATCTCGGAAACGCATATTCGTATTCCATTTCCAGAACATCCGCGTCTCAACATTCAATACGGCACAATAACGAATGTTGACCTCGAAAACAAAGCCGTTCATCTTGATGGCGGTGAAGTTGTCCAGTATGATGACTTAATTATCGGGCTTGGCTGTGAAGATAAATATCATAATGTTCCTGGGGCAAAAGAATATACGCATAGTCTTCAATCCATTGAGCAAGTTCGTAAAACATACCAACAATTAAATGGCTTAGAACCAAATGCAACAGTTGCTGTTGTCGGTGCTGGTTTAAGCGGTGTCGAAGTTGCAAGTGAACTTCGCGAAAGTCGTTCAGATTTAAAGATCTACTTATTCGATCGAAAGGATCGCATTTTATTCCCATTCCCTGAGAAGTTAAGTAGATACGTAGAAGAATGGTTCGTTAAACATAATGTTACTATTATTCGAAACTCTAACATTACGAAAGTAGAACCAAATGTTGTATACAATCATGGTGAACCACTTGAATGTGATGCAATTGTATGGACAGCTGGTATTCAAGCAAATGAAGTCGTTCGAAACCTTCCGGTTGAGCACGATAGTAGTGGACGGGTTATATTAACGAAATATCACAATATTCCGAAAAATGAACATGTATATGTTCTAGGCGATTGTGCAGCCTTACCACATGCACCTTCCGCTCAACTTGCCGAGGGACAAGGTGAGCAAATTGTCCAAATATTATTAAAACGATGGAATAATGAACCACTTCCAGATGAACTACCCGTTATTAAATTAAAAGGGGTTCTCGGTTCTCTCGGTAAAAAACATGGTTTCGGATTATTAGCAAATCAACCCTTAATGGGACGTGTACCTCGTCTATTAAAATCAGGGATTCTTTGGATGTACAAATACCATAACGGTTAAAAAGAAAAACAAGAGCAATTGCTCTTGTTTTTTTCTATATAAATACAAATTAAAAAACCGACATAAAACCCTTCTTTTTAGGTGGGAAAGAGCATCCGGCCTTGCATAGAAGCGGTCAGATCCTTTTCCTGCCCAGACATAGTGAAAACAAAGAGAGAAAACGAGTGCAAGTCACTTTTTGTTATCCATAGCCGCGGCTATATGTCGAAAAATCAAAATGAATTTATATATTTCCCTCCTTTTTTGATAGGATATTAATAGAATTAGAAAGGGGAAGATTATGTTTATACTAAAGGGCGTCACATATAAAGACATTCTACAAATTCCTTACTTAGAGATTCACAAAGAAAAGATCACCTGTATCATCGGCGAGAGTGGAAGCGGTAAAAGCACGTTGCTCCGTATGTTAAATGATCTGCAGTCACCCACAAGCGGTTCTATTCATTATAAGCGAGCACCTATTTCTTCTTATCCGCCCATTCAATTACGCCGTGAAGTCGTTATGCTTGGACAAACACCACCTATATTTGAAAAGACGGTAAAAGATAATTTGTTAATCGGACTTCGTTTTTCAGAAAAGCCTTTTCCTTCTGATGAACAATTACAACAAGCTCTAGCGGCTGTAAGTTTGGAAAAGGACTTAGAGGATAATGCGTCTTCTTTATCCGGTGGCGAAAAACAACGGCTCTCTTTAGCACGTGTTTTACTTATGGATCCTCCAGTTTATTTATTAGATGAACCGACTTCTGCATTAGATGCTGATACAGAAAAACGCGTAATGAAACAATTTGCTGCAATTGCCCAACAAAAAAAGAAAACGATTGTCATGATTACCCACTCACAACAACTCCCAGAAGAAATTGCAGACGATATTATCGAAATAAGTAAAACAAAAGGTGCTATCAGAAGGGAAGTGCGCGCACTTGAAGGGCGTTATTGAGCTACAAATTTGGCAGCTTGCTGCTGCATATATTTTTATTATTATTTTAATTGGCCTTGTAAAATTAAAGGGTATACCTCGTGAAAAACAAATTACGATCGCTACATTACGCATGACAATTCAACTTGTACTTGTTGCCTACATACTCACGTACATATTTGAAAATAGTAATCCATTCTATACAATTGCCATTATTACTTCTATTACAACTTTTGCTATATTCAACATCTATAAGCGTGTGAATATACCTATGTCAAAAGAATTAAAACAAGTTGCCGCCCTTTCGATGATTGCCGGATCACTCGGGCCGCTTTTATTATTTATTTTTGTTATTATCGGACATGATCCTTGGTATGCCCCTCAATATATTGTCCCTATTGCAGGAATGCTAATTGGTAATGCAATGACAGGTATATCCCTTGGAGCAAATTCATTTTTAAACAATGTGAAATCAAGGCACGCGCAAATTGAAGGTGCACTTATGCTTGGCGCAACTCCAAAACAAGCAGCTGCTCCACTTGTTCGAGATGCTTTCGATTCAGCAATTCTTCCAACGATTAACTCCATGGTTGGAATGGGAATTATCACCCTACCAGGTATGATGACAGGACAAATTTTATCAGGTATTTCACCACTTACCGCCATTCAATATCAAATTGCAATTACACTTGGTATTTCTGGAAGTACTGCCTTCTCCGTTATTATCTTTTTACAACTTGGATATAAAACATTCTTTAATAGACGGTGCCAATTGAAACAAATGGAATCCTAAAGGTAAGTTGTATCTCTAAAGGAATCATACTATAATCATTTGGACTACATATATTTAGAGGCGGTTATCATGAAAAAACATAAAAATTGTCAAAGTTGCGGTATGCCATTTTCAAAAGACGAAAAAGGTGGCGGCACAGAAAACAACGGTGAAAAAAGCACAACATATTGTAGCCATTGCTATGAAATTGGCGAATTCACTCTACCTCATATCACAGTAGATGAAATGAAACAGCTTGTTGAAAATAAGATTGTTTCATTTGGTTTCCCTAGATTTTTATCTAAATTGTTCACACGAAACATTCATAAATTAGAGCGTTGGAAAAATATTTAATACAAAAAGAGTTCACATCCTATTGTGAACTCTTTTTATCTTTCCCACTTCTTCTTACATTCCTCTATCCCACTGAGCAAGTACACCTTCGTCATGTTCGCTCGCTTCCATCTCGAAATATTTCGTTTCGCTCTTTGATTATGGCGTATACGATGCACTTCTTGTAACAGCGGTTCCCATTCCTCTGAAGATGATTGCATTATATACTGTAATCCTTTATCTTTTGAAACAATTGTTTCATGTTCTAACGTATATAAAATGCGTCCCATCGTTACAACAGCGGATTCTACCCACTCTTCAATTAAAAATAAGTATGGACGCGATGCTTTTTGACTCCAGTACTGTTCCACATTATATTTCATTGTTTCTACAACATCATTCCATATAACTGTAAACGGGAGTTCATTTGCTTCTTTTCCCATGATCGTAATACCACGATTTTTTACCATCCACCATGTAACAGCATTCACATCCCAGTGACCTACGTTAATCTTTCCATCAGCACAATAGACATACTGCGGCATTTCCTCATTGTACTTTCCTAAATCAGCAAGTGGAATATACATGCCGTCCATTCGTTTTCCTAACGTACTTTTACTCAGTTTTTTATGCAGCTCACTTATTCGTATTTTCTCGGCTTCGCTTACTGGCTCTGCTATCACTGTTACAAAGTCAACATCACTCGTTTCTAAATGAAATGCACCTAGCGCAATTGAACCGTATACATACACGCCAATTAACTTTTCATTAGCCAAAATGCCTTGAAGCCCATTCACGTATTGATCTAATAGACTCTTCACTTCTTCTGGTATTGAATATTCCTTTACGATACCCATACATACCCCCCTAAAGCAGTTATGACATTGGAAATTGCCGCAAACGCATACGTTTTTGCAGCTTGAAAACGAGACACTTTACGTGTTGGTTTTGCCGAAAAAAATGTACCGCGTGCCCCTAAAATAAATCCATCTACTAAAAGAGCTACCGCATTGGCTATTAAAAACAAACTAAAGCATCCAGCTAACCAATATACAATACTCAAGTCCTCTTTCCAATAAGAAACAACAAGAACAATAAGGAAACCTAAAATTCCTAGAGCAAGACCTTTTTTCACATCTATCATCCTTTCCATAACAAGATGACACTTCCACCTACTAATATTTCTCTATCGGTATTTAATAAAAAAACCTTTGCAATTCCATGTAGGTTGCAAAGGCTTTTTGTATTATAAATATTTCTCGATTTCTTCGTATACATCCTTCAAACGAGGATTTCCTTCTCCAACAATTTCTCCATTTACGAGAACAACCGGGTAAAATAAGTCCTCTTCAATTACACGCTCAGCAAAAGCTTGTTTCTCCTCATCTTCTTGCTGCTCCTGAATATCAATGTATTCAAACTGAAATTTATCTTCCTGTCCTTCATACTTACGACCAATCGCCGCTTGTAGCCATTCAAATGTTTCTGTTGAAGATGGCATGCCAACACAGCTTGCACAAATTACTTTTGCCCCATATACATGAACTTTCACCATCATCTCTCCCCCATTCCCCGCTCTACTGGCTTCACTTCAAATAAGATCACCGCCAGTAAGAGTCCGATTGCACCTCAACTGCCTAACAGTGGTAATTCCCCACTGATGGAAGTTTCATCTTATAAGCACATACCTTTACAAATCTGTTTCTTGTCCCCTATACTGAAAAAACACGTTGTAAACATGATACAATATTTCGACAATAAAACAAGAACAGAAAAAATAGATTTTCCTCTGTATCTTGATTATAATAAAACTGATGAAAGGAGTCGATAAAAATGGAAAACCCAAATATGCAAGAACAAGTACTAGAAGTATTAGATAAATTACGTCCGTTCTTACTTCGTGATGGCGGTGACGTTGAATTAGTAGATATTGAAGAAGGTATTGTAAAATTACGCCTTATGGGTGCATGCGGTAGCTGCCCAAGTTCTACAATCACATTAAAAGCTGGTATCGAGCGCGCTCTACTTGAAGAAGTACCAGGCGTTATTGAAGTAGAACAAGTATTTTAAATTTAAAGCGGAAGCGGCTCGTTTAGAATAGGAGGAGGATGGAGCTTCTGACATAGAGGTGCTTTTTACCTCGACGGAAGAAGCGAAGCCACCGACTATTCTAGCCGCTGGAGCTGGATAATTTAAAGCGGAGGCGGCTCGTTTAGAGACGCGAAGCATAAAAAAGAGACCACTACTGGTCTCTTTTTTATAAAGTGCAACTCTGATCAGGAAGGTATTACTGCCGGATCAACACCTGTTAGGATAACCAATCTAATTTACGAATCCCTAACTTATCAACAGGCAAGCGAAGGGATTCATAAAAGTGCCTCATAAATTTTTCAGAGCGATTCACATCATGTAAAATAGCTTCTAAACGATCGCGGTATAGACTTTTTTGGTCCTCGTTTCCTGTTAAATAATATCCTTCTACTGTTTCAAAGTAGCGAAGAGGGAAAAGAAGACGTGCAAATAACAGACGCCAACCAAAAGAAGAGAGCGGATAATTTCGTTCATAGTCTGTTACAAACTGAAAAATAGTTTGTTCCCAGTTTTCCTTTTTTTCCATCGACACATATCGAATCCATTCCGCCAAATCACGGCTCGGATGATCGTATACCCAATCAATGGGGATTTTTAATTTATTCGTTTGCTGCCATAATAAAGGTGTCAATCGTTC
The DNA here is from genome assembly GCF_030348195.1 of Bacillus sp. DX4.1. Taxonomy (NCBI): domain Bacteria; kingdom Bacillati; phylum Bacillota; class Bacilli; order Caryophanales; family Bacillaceae; genus Bacillus; species Bacillus sp. DX4.1. The sequence continues at coordinate 4,438,360 of NZ_JAUCFT010000008.1, forward strand.
TTGGCAAATGGTTGCTGCATCTGCAAGTTGCGGTGTATCATCTATTTCGGTGTCAACAACATATTGAATGGCATTTTCAGCAACTCCTAAATAATAAGGGAATGATTCAATAAATAGTTGATCAAATACATCTGATGGATGATTAGAAATTTGCGATTGCCAAAAGCGTTCTAACTGATCGAGTCTTTTTTCCCATAATGCCTTCCATTCACCAATGCGACTTAACTGTTCTACTTCTTCCGGAAAAAAGGCTCCTCGTTTATGAAATATTGAAAGTTCGCTTCCTAGCGAAGTTGCATGCCGATCTAACATGCGCATGCCTTTTAATAAGCAATAATTGTTCTCTTCTATCTCACTTACATAGTAACCGTGTATAGTCGGAACGAAAGTCGCAACGGTAATATCCCCCTGCTGGTTCATATAATCGCTTAATTTTTTCATTTCAACAAGTTCTTCTTCCTCCATATTTCCAATCGGAAGAAGTACATAAATTTTATTACGAATCCAAAAGCTTTTATAGGGGCCAAGGGGGATTAATTCTTTGACATGCATCTGATAATGCTCATAAATATGCTGAATCATCAAAGTCGCCACCTATGTTTTTTCTTTATATATATGAGCTTGTGCTCGACTTTCATTCCTATGCACATGATAAAGCAATTAAACGTATACAATACTAAAAAGAAAAAAAGGTGATAACATGAAAGGATCCAATCAACTACAAGAAAGAGCATTGCAATTACTACAAGAGCGCGGAGTAAAAATTGATGATATTGCGGAACTGGTTCATTTTCTTCAAAAAAAATATCATCCAAATTTAGCGATGGAAGAATGTCGCTATAATGTAGAACGTGTCTTATCCAAACGTGAAGTACAAAATGCATTGATCACAGGTATTGAATTAGATGTCCTTGCCGAAAAAGGACTGTTAAGCGAGCCTTTACAAGATATCGTAAAACGAGACGAAGGCTTATATGGTGTCGATGAAGTAATTGCCCTTTCTATTGTAAACGTGTACGGTTCCATTGGTTTCACAAACTTTGGATATATCGATAAATTAAAACCAGGAATTTTAGAAGCTTTAAATGATAAATCATCTGGAAAAGTTCACACATTCCTTGATGATATCGTAGGAGCAATTGCCGCTGCTGCATCAAGTCGTTTAGCACACCGAGCTGAGCATGCAGAATAAAGTAAAATTTTTTTCAGTGGGAGTTTTCTTCATCCACCACTGATCATTAGCCCTCACCTATCGTGCTTTTACGGGCAGTCATCCCTTCTTTGTTTCTCACTGAATCTTGAGGTAAGGGTCTTACTGCCCCTAAATAGCGGGATAAAAAACAAAACCAACTTCCATGAAAAGAAGTTGGTTTTTTCTACTCTACATCATATGTCATTAACATAAACTCTCTTTTTCGACTTACAAAGGTTGGTCCAGTTTTAAAACCAGCTTTTTCATATAATGTAACTGCACGTTTATTAAAGGTTGCGACGCTTAAACGTATCACTTTCGGCTGGAATTTTTCTTTTACAAACTGTAATCCAGTTTGTAAAAAAGATATCCCCATCCCTTTTCCTGTTAACACAGGTTTCATTCCAAGTCCGATATCCACAACATGCTTTCCTGTGTATAACTTCGCTTCCCTTCCTCCTGGAACTCGTGCATTTTCTCCACAGCAAAAATATCCTATCAATTCCCCCTGCTCATTGCAATATCCATAATATGTACCATCTAAGAGTTCATGTAACGCTTCATCACTACCTGAAAAGCTATATAACGAGTACGGTTTTTCGTACTTCCATGCATTAATTTCTTCTGCTTCCGCTTCTGTCAGTTTGTGTATATTCATATGCTCTTTTTCTCCTCATTTCTTTTCAGAAATCCTATTACTAACAAATTTCTACATTAATCATGCAATTCATCTTTTATTTTTAAAAATTTTGTAAATTTTTAATAGATGAAATTGGAAAACTTTTCTTTGCATGTTACGATTGCATTAATCATTGTAAATGAGGTGAGTTCAAAATGACACTACAATTACGCAAAGGGCAAAAGGTTGATTTAACAAAAACGAATCCTACATTAACTCATATCAAAATTGGTCTTGGATGGAATCTCTCTCCGAAATCAAGTTCACATGCATTCGATTTAGATGCCTCCGCTCTTTTATTAGACGAAAATGGGCGCATTGCAGATTTAGAACATATCGTATACTACAACCAACGAACAGCTTTGCAAGGAGCAATTACGCTGTCACCAGATAATCGTACGGGTGCAGGGGCCGGAGATGATGAAGAAATTTCAATTTCACTTCAAAAACTTCCATCTCATATCGAACGAATTATGCTAACAATTACCATTCACGATGCGGTAGCTCGCATGCAAACATTCGGTCAAGTAAACCGCTCTTACGTCCGCATCATAAACGCCGCAACCGACGAAGAACTGTTCCACTATAATCTTGAGAAAGAGTTTTCCTCGGAAACAGCTCTTATCATCGGGGAAATCTATCGTTATAAAGGAGATTGGAAATTCGGTGCGGTCGGCAGAGGTTTACAAGGTGGCCTTATCAACCTTTCCCAGCAGTTCAGAGCATTACATACACCTTCTAATTTTTTTCAAAAATTAGAACCGAAAATTAATCCCTTATCTATGCCAAAAAACATTAATCTTTCTAAAATTGAATTAAAAAAATCAGGCGATACAATTAACTTACAAAAAACAGACAAACCGCTTGGAGAAATCGCGGTGAACCTAAACTGGAGCAAACAAAAGGAGCAGAAACAAAAAGGATTCTTCACATCCTTAATGGCAGGTGGCTCCTCTCTAGTAGATTTAGATTTAGGCTGCTTATTTGAATTTAAAGATGGTTGGAAAGACGTCGTACAGCCGCTTGGAAATATATTTGGCTCATTTTATGACGAACCTTACATTCATTTAGATCAAGATGACCGTACGGGTGCTTCAGTAAACGGTGAAAACTTACGCATCAACGGAGATATGGTTCATGAAATCAAAAGAATATTAATTTTCTCTTATATATACGAGGGCATTGCAAACTGGTCACAAGTTGATGGTGTCGTCACATTGAAACAGCAAAATGGACCGGATATTATCGTAAAAATGGATGAACACCGCAATGGATTTAATACTTGTGCCGTGGCAATGCTTGAAAATGTAAATGATGAGACATTCAAGGTACAAAGGCTCGTGAAATATTTTAAGGGGCACAAAGAAATGGATCGGCATTACAAATGGGGGATGAACTGGGTCGCTGGCTCAAAATAAGGTGGTGAGAATTTGAAGCATTTTGCATATTTGTCTCCTGAGGAAAGGCAAAAGCTTTTCTATCAGGAACCGATTGAATTTTCGAAGGATATAACAAAAGAACAACTAGCCTATGCATTAGGTGCTACGCTATACACACCTGGAACAAGAGAGAACATTGCTCAAGAAATTGCAACAAAAAAACACGAAGGTACCACATCTATCGTATTCTGTTTAGAAGATTCCATTAGCGATGGAGATGTGGAACGTGCGGAGCAAAATATCGTTATACAAATGCAAACACTCGCGCATATGATTGATGCAAATAAGCTTCATTCAGCAGACGTACCGCTTCTCTTCATCCGTATTCGCGAGCCAAAACAGATGCGCTCACTCGTTCATGAACTAGGCAGTGCTGTTCATTGCATAAGTGGATTTGTCTTTCCTAAATTCACTCCTGCTAACGGAATGTCTTATATTCATGAACTGAGGCATATAAATGAACACTATTCACTTTCACTTTATGGGATGCCTATTTTAGAATCCCCTGAAATTATGTATAAAGAAACGCGTACCGAAGCATTATTAGCAATCAAAGCAATACTCGATTCTTACCGGGATTACATTCTAAATGTAAGAATTGGTGCTACCGATTTTTCAGGCATATTTGGCATTCGCCGAAACAGTGCTACAACAATCTATGATATTTCTGTTATTCGTGATTGTATCTCTGACATTATCAATATCTTTTCTAGGTCAACAGATGAGTATGTCATATCGGGACCAGTGTGGGAGTATTTCGGAAATCAGCAACGCGTTTTAAAGCCACAACTTCGCCAAACACCCTTTCGTGAATCACTTGGCAATGATGGACTAAAAATGCGAACAGAAATGCTTCATCGTTATGAGGATGGTCTGATTCATGAAGTCTTGCTTGATCAAGCAAATGGATTGGTCGGAAAAACAGTCATTCATCCTTCTCACATTAAACTCGTACAAGCTTTACATGTTGTAACACTAGAAGACTATGTAGATGCGATGGCTATTTTCGAAAATGCTCACACGTATAACGGTGTTATGAAAAGTAGTTTTTCCAACAAAATGAATGAAGTGAAGCCCCATTATAATTGGGCGCGTAAAACAATACTGAAATCTACTATTTACGGGGTGCTACATGAACAACAAACTTTCATCGATCTCCTTACCGAAACATCAAACCAAAATGTACACGTACCAAATTTTAAATAAAATAACAGTTCATATAGAAGTGTGCGATAATCCATATTTTTTATCACCAGAACATCTGTTTCAAATGGCAGCGAGAATCAATAAGAAACGTGGCTTTTTATTTGTCAGTACCATTTTAGGAAAACATCTTCCTATTTCACCAGCTGTCTCTTTAGCAGGAGGATGTGCTCTTGCTGCAAGATATATGGAAATGATGCACAATACAAACCATCCATTTCAAAAAGAGATTCTCAAAATCATCTCAACGAAAAAAAGTACAGATTATGAGTTACAGGCTATTTTACAATATCAATTTCCTCTGCAAAAAGAAGTCCTATTTATCGGTTTTGCAGAAACGGCTACCGCATTAGGTCACGCTATGTTTCAATGCTTCCAAAATGCAAAGTATGTACATACAACAAGGGAAACTATTTCACAAATTGATCCTATCATTACATTTGAAGAAGAACATTCCCATGCGACATCTCATCGCTGCTATGTGGACAATAGTTATTTTCAAAACGAAAATCCGATTATCCTTGTCGATGATGAAATGACAACAGGGAAAACAGCCTTAAATATCATTCAATCTATTCAAGAAAAGTTTCCAAGAAAAGAATATGTTGTTGCTTCCTTATTAGATTGGCGCTCAAATAAGCACCGAGAACAGTTTGTAAAATTAGAGAAACAGCTTAATATAACCATTCACGTTATATCCCTATTAGGGGGATCTATCGACGTTATCGGCAGCCCAATTGCTACTTCTAAGCCAAATGATCTAGTAGCTCATCCAGAGCTTGAAACGGACATAAAAAGGTATTCTATTTCTTGTCCCTCCCTGCCGTATACATCTCCTGAACATGACATTACTTATACAAAGTATACAGGTCGTTTCGGTATTTCGGCAGATGAGCAAGAAAGTCTGCATTCATTTTCCAAGAAAGTTGGCAAGCAACTAAAAGAAAAAAGAAAAGGCAAAAACACTCTCTGTTTAGGAACTGGCGAGTTTATGTATATACCGATGCGAGTCGCCGCTGAAATGGGTGCAAACGTTTCTTACCAATCAACGACACGCAGTCCCATTCATCCTTATGCCGAGGCACAATATGCGATTCATAGCCGTTTTTCCTATGAAAGTCCCGAAGACAAAGCGGTGACAAATTATTTTTATAACATTGAGCCCGGTAATTATGACGAAGTCTTTCTCTTTATCGAACGAAATCTACAAGAAGAGTGCTTACTGCCGCTCCTTGGGCAATTACAAAAGATGATTCCACTCATTCATATCGTTTCATTTAGCAATTTAGCAGAAAGCGAAGGTGAAGAAATATGACCCAATCAAAAACTTTGCAGCGCATTGGTAGTTACGCTGACGATGATGCTATCTTTCTATTAAAAGATATTAGTAATATCATTGTAGAAAGCTCAACAGACCAAAGAGAGATAGCCATTCAGTCAGGGACGCACTACTCTGAGATGCTTCCAATTGAATACAAGCCATCCAAAGAGTATATGGACTTATTCTTCACTTCCTTACAGCAATATAAGCACAAATTAGCAGTTGCCGCCGGTGTAGTTGCAGAACAAATTGTAAAGACAAAAGGAACGAATCTTGTTCTCGTCTCGTTAGCAAGAGCTGGTACTCCAATTGGTGTTTTAATAAAACGATACATACGTTATCAATATAATCTCGACCTACCACATTATAGTATATCTATTATTCGTGGACGCGGCATTGATGAAAATGCCCTTCAATATATTTTGCAAAAACACCCGAATCAAACGATTCAGTTTATTGATGGATGGACCGGCAAAGGTGCCATCAAAAAAGAGCTTCGTCAATCTGTGCATAGATTTAACGAAAAGTATCATGAGTACATTTCAGACTGTATGGCTGTGCTTGCTGACCCTGGCCATTGCACAGCTATATATGGGACACGTGAAGATTTCCTCATTCCAAGCGCCTGTTTGAACGCAACAGTTTCAGGATTAGTAAGCCGCACAGTCTTAAATGAGGCATATATTGGCCCTAATGATTTTCATGGTGCCAAATATTATAAAGAACTAGAAAAAGAAGACTTGTCTAATTTATTTATCGAAGAAATTACAACGTTATATCCTGATGTTGGTGATGAGATTAAAACGCAACTGGAGCATATCATCGCTACATATACAGAACCATCATGGCAAGGGTTACAAAATATCACTTCTATTCAAAAACAATTTGAAATAGATGATATCAATTTGATTAAACCCGGCGTCGGAGAAACAACACGTGTTCTACTAAGACGGATACCATGGAAAATTTTGATTCGCGAAGAAAACAATCCTGACTTACAGCATATTTTGCTTCTTGCACAAGAGTTGAATGTACCAATTGAAATATATAAACATATGACGTACTCATGCTGCGGATTAATTCAACCGCTAAGGAGGAACCAATCATGATTTTCGCAAGCGACCTTGATCAAACGCTTATTTATTCTCGTAAATCATTTCGAAAGCATATAGACGATGTGCATATTCAGCTTATCGAAACATTAGATGGAAAAGAAATCTCTTTTATTACGCATGAAACAATTTCCTTATTGCAAAAGTTACAATCACAAGCACACTTTATTCCGGTCACAACGCGAACAATCGAGCAGTTCCAACGTATTACGCTGTTTCAAAAGGATGTTGTACCAGAATATGCTGTTACAAGTAATGGCGGCAATATTCTTCACAACGGCAAACAGGATACTGCTTGGAAAAACAACATACAAGCACGGATCACAACAGAATGTATGGCAAAAGAAGACGTTCTAAAGGAGTTTCAAAATATTTCTCATGAAGAATGGGTGCTATCACAAAAAACAGCAGATGACTTATTTCACTATTGCATAATTGACCGAGAAAACATTCCCTACAAAGAGCTCGCTTCCTTTACAGCATGGTTAGACACGCAAGGGTGGAATTATTCACTGCAAGGCAGAAAATTATACTTTGTTCCAAAGCCAGTGAACAAATGGGATGCCGTCGCGTATTTAAAACAAATCACCGCGACCAAAACCGTAATTACAGCTGGAGATTCCTTACTTGATTTATGCATGCTAGAAGGGGCAAATCATGCTTTTGCTCCCCTACATGGTGAACTAGAAACAGAACAAGGTAGTTTACTACCTCACATTACAAAAACAAATGAATTTGGTATATACGCAGCTGAAGAAATTGTAAACAGAGCTCTTCAACTTATCCAAACTTCTCTTCCAACTGCGTAATCTATACATACTTCAAGAGTCAACATCCTTGTTACATTACAAAAAAAGGGGCGATTGTATTGAGTACTATCACATTAAGAAAAGAAGCTGTACGTGTTGTATTAGAGAAAAAGAAATTAACAGGTGTTGTGGCAAAAGTTGCACTCGTTTTAGACATTTCCGGATCGATGCGAACTTTATATAGAAACGGTACTGTCCAAGAAGTTGTGGAACGCATCCTTGCTGTTGCAAGTCAATTTGATGATGATGGTGCACTAGATATTTGGGTGTATGATAATGAGTTTTCTAGATTACCAGCCGTTACTGAAAAAGACTTTGCTGGTTATGTAGAAAAGCATATCTTAAATAACAATTCCATTCATAAATTCGGCCGAAATGACGAACCACAAGTGATGGAAGATGTGATTCAAAAGTATACCATGGAAGAGAAAAGTGAAGAACCAGCCTTTGTTATTTTTATTAACGATGGTGGTTGTAAAAAAGGCATTCAAAAGCCAGTAGTATCCTCCTCTAACAAGCCAATTTTTTGGCAGTTTGTTGGGATTGGAAACGGCAAATTTGATGTTCTTCGAAAACTCGATGAAATGGATGGACGCTTCATCGACAACGCAAACTTTTTTCACATTCGAGATATTGAAAAAACAACAGATGAAACACTATATAACCAGCTATTAAATGAACTTCCGCTGTGGATAAAGGAAGCGAAAGAGAAGCGAATTTTGCTATAACGTATAGAAGGTGTTATTTTGATTGAACAATTATCATTAGGCTTTTCCAACGCGTTTCTCCTTCGTGGCGATAAGACCATTATTGTGGATACAGGTAGACCCGGAAATGAGACTCGTATTTTACAAGCACTCGAACAACGAAACATCTCTCCAGCAGATGTTTCGTTAATCTTATTAACACATGGACATTTTGATCACTTCGGAAGCGCAAGAGCTTTAAAACAAAAATTAAACGTCCCAGTTGCCATTCATCATTTGGACCACGTTGCATTACAAAACGGGAAAGATCCTGCACTACATCCAACAAGGTTTACTGGAAAACTCTTAAAGCTTTTCTTGCATGGAAAAACGGAAAGCTTCGAACCAGATATTATCATCCGTAGCGAATTTAATCTTGAAGATTACGGCGTTTCAGGTAGAGTCATACATACTCCTGGTCACACACCTGGCTCACTATCGATCATGTTAGCCAATCATGACGTAATTATCGGTGACTTACTAATGGGTGGACATTTAGGGGGAATTCTTTCTTCTCACATACCAAATATCCATTACTTTGCAGAAGATATTGAACAAGTCCACAATAGTATCCACAAAGTCATAGGTTATCAACCGAACCGTGTATTTGTTGGTCACGGTGGTCCATTACGCGCTGTGGATATTAAGCATGCCTTTCACATCCCTGTTGATAAAGTGAAACTTTAATCAGTGGGGGTTTTATGTCGGTTTTTTAATTTGTATTTATATGGGTTCGTTATCATTCGAGCAAACTATCAACATATCCACAAATAGGAGGAACAAACATGAAACATTTAATCATTTATGCACACCCTAATCCACAAAGCTTTAACCATGCAATTTTAGAAACTGTACAAGGACAATTAGAAGAAAAAGGTCATGAAGTACGCGTTCGCGATTTATATGCCTTAAACTTCAATCCTGTATTAGCTACTGATGATTTCATTTCATTTTCTCAAGGAAATACGCCAGCTGAAATTGAAGAAGAACAAAAACATATTGCTTGGGCAGATAACATTATATTTATTTATCCAGTTTGGTGGGCAGGCCTTCCTGCAATCTTAAAAGGATACGTTGATCGCGTATTCAGCCATGGCTTTGCGTATGCTTACAGTGAAAATGGCATTGAAAAGTTATTAAATGGTAAAAAAGGCTTGCTATTATCCACAATGGGAAATACGAAAGAAGCTTATACAGCAAACGGTATGTTTGAAGCAATGAAGAAAACAACTGATGCGGGTATTTTTGATTTTACAGGTATTGAAACATTGGAACACACATTTTATACAAGCGTCCCTTCTGTGGATGATGCAGCGAGAAAGCAGTACCTTGAAGAAGTGAAAGAATTAGTGAACCGAGTATTTTAATAAGAAAAACGAGATAACAACTGTTATCTCGTTTTTCTTACATCTTCTCAATCCACTCGGTCAAGTTATGCACAACCTGTGTTGGTTGCACATCATATTCTGTTAATTTCTCCACAGATGTGACTCCAGTGTGGACAAGTAAAGTATGCATGCCAGCATTGATCCCCGCTAGAATGTCGGTATCATAGTTATCCCCAACCATTAACGCCTCTTCTTTTGATGTGCCAAGTACTTTTAACGCTTGCTCCATAATAATGGATTCTGGTTTACCGATAAAAATTGGATCTACGCCTGTGGATACTGTGACAACAGATGTTAATGATCCGTTTCCTGGCAGTAAACCACGCTCAGTTGGAATGGCAATATCCCCATTTGTTGAAATAAATGTCGCGCCACTGCGTACTGCCAAGCAGGCTTTTGCCAGTTTTTCATACGTAATTTCACGATCCAGTCCAACAACAACAAAATCAGGATTTTCATCCACAAGCTCGAACCCTTTTTCCACAAGTGCATCATGTAATCCTTCTTCACCAATCATATAAACTGAAGCATTTTGTTTACGCTCATAAATAAAGTTCGCTGTTGCCATACTCGTTGTAAATACTTGATCCGGCTTAGCTGGAATATCAAAACGAACAAGCTTTTCTGCCACTTGTTCCGGTTTACGCGTTGAGTTATTTGTTACAAATAAATACGGAAGATTACGTTCCTGCAATGCTTTCACAAAATCGCTTGCTTCTTCAATTTGTTCTTCTCCGCGATACATTGTACCGTCTAAATCGATTAAATAGCCTTTATACATCTACTATGTCTCTCCTTTTTGTCCCGTCATAGCGGACACTTGTGAAAGTTTTATTTAACCTGCAACACCCTTCTTATATTAACCCTTTTCATAAAAGAAAAAAACGCTTTATCCAAAAGCGTCTCATAACGTTCATTTTTTTTCTTGTATTTGATATGAACAGTGACAATCTCCGTCGCACATGTTAGATAGCACTTTCATATTTGCGGAAGAAAACAATCGCTGATACATATTTTTCTCGTCTACACAAAGCTGTGGAAACTTCTCAGCAACGGTCATTAATGGACAATTTTGTTTTTGTAAGATGAAAGAGTTTTCGCCTTCTTGTTTCACCTGTACCATATACCCATTTCTCTCTTGTAAAAAAGCCACTTCTTTTAATTTATTTATCAATTTATCTTGACGACTCACTCGCTTTTGGAGTTGTTCTTCCATCCGCTCTGTTCTTGCTTGTAAAATCGCTTTCACAATTGTTTCATCGCCAATACGTTGTAATTCCTCTAGTATATCTAACGCAAACTGTTTATACTCTTTCGGAAACAAATCTTCCCCTTTTTCACTTAAACCATATACATATGTAGGTCGTCCAACGTGTTGTCTCATCATTTTTGAATGAATCAATTGTTCTTTCTCTAACTTGCTTAAATGACGACGTACAGCCATTTCGGTGATTTGTAAAGATTCAGCTAGCATTGCTACAGTTTGTTCCCCTTTTACTTTTAAAAGCTGTACAATCTCCTCTTTCGTTGTACGTGCTTCCCCCATTTTTTTCCCTTCTTTCCTTCCCTTTTCTCTCGCTCTAATAACAGTACAAAATCCCCATCTGAGCAAAAAGATAGATGGGGATACTGCGGGACCTTATTCTGGTACAAACGCGGAAACGGGTCCTAATTCCTGTTCTAAATAACGACGAATATTTGCAGGATAGTTTTGCACTATGGCTATTTGTTTTTGTATTGTTCTATATAACTCTTCATGGTTCATTTCTACATAATCTTGCATCAACATTTTACGAAGAAGAATCACTTTCTTGATTCCTTCCCCCTCTTCATTACGTATTACCTTCTCGTCCATTAAAATATCAATAATATCTTCATAGCTTCCTGGATCGCGCATAATAAACCCATCAATCATTGCATTTCCAACATCTAATATGCAATCAATGATAAGATGCGACATACGTTCTAACGCATAATATTCAAAAGAAGTCTTATATTGTTGCTTCTCTTGAAATGTATCTACCACTTGTTCTAAACATGTTAACATTTGTTCTATTTTTTTTCGATCTACAAAGTACATGAATATCACCCACCTGGAAATAAAAGCATTTACATTTTAATTGTAACCGTTTCTTCTGAAAAAATCGACAATTTTTCGAATTCACCTTTTCCCCGTTCTTTGTTATAGTTATAACTGTATGATTTTCGAAATTGGAGGAATGTCACCTTGGAACGTGAACTCGCATTAGAAATTGTCCGTGTAACAGAAGCAGCAGCCCTTGCATCAGCACAATGGATGGGCCGTGGAAAGAAAAACGAAGCAGATGACGCAGCAACTACTGCTATGCGCGATATGTTTGATTCAGTAAACATGGCAGGTACTGTTGTTATTGGTGAAGGAGAACTTGATGAAGCACCAATGTTATATATTGGTGAAAAACTAGGGACAGGCAACGGTCCAGATGTAGATATCGCCGTTGACCCATTAGAAGGTACAAACATCGTTGCAAAAGGCCATGCAAACGCAATGGCAGTTATTGCAATCGCAGATAAAGGAAACCTTCTTCATGCTCCGGATATGTACATGGAAAAAATCGCGGTTGGTCCAAAAGCAGCTGGTAAAATTAGCTTAGATGATCCAATTGAAAAAACAATTGATATTGTAGCAGAAGCAAACAATAAAAAAATTCGTGACCTAACGATTATCGTCCAAGAACGTGAACGTCATCAAGAAATCATTGACCGTGTACGTGCAAAAGGTGCACGTGTAAAATTATTCGGTGATGGCGATGTTGGTGCGTCAATCGCAACAGCTCTTCCAGGAACAGGTATCGATTTATTCGTTGGTGTTGGCGGTGCTCCAGAAGGCGTTATCTCTGCCGCAGCACTGAAATGTCTTGGCGGTGAAATGCAAGCACGCTTAGTTCCAATGAATGAAGAAGAAGAAGCACGTTGTCGTAAAATGGGACTAGAGGATCCTCGTCAACTTCTTATGTTAGATGACTTAGTATCTGGCGAAGATGCAATCTTCTCAGCAACAGGCGTATCTGCTGGCGAGTTATTAGATGGTGTAAAATTCCTTGGCGGAGATTTAGCAGAAACGTATTCTATCGTTATGCGTTATAAAACAAGAACGGTACGCTTTATTAAAACGCATCACCATTTAGACCATAAGCCTCACTTAAATTTAGATATTTAAAAGGAGTCGAATGTATGGGAGAACGTTTTTTTCTTTATGATGACACAGTAGACACAAAAACACGTTTCGTTAGCTTTATGGGAGAAAATGAGCGTCACGATTTAGCGCTTCTATACTCTGATCGTCATTATGGTAAAACAATTGTCCTGGATATTCAGCGCAATAAATTTGCGATTATTGGCAGTGACGATTTAAACGAACCGGGCTACTTAGAGCATGCATTTTCTATGTCTGAAGAAAATGCAGAAGAACTACGCTCATTTTTATTTGAACTTATATGATTTCTTGCGCCAGCTATTACGATAGCTGGTATTTTTTCACATATTAAATTTCGAATTTTCAATCTTTTATGTTATACTAAAAGGCAAATCTATTTGGATAGAAAGGACGTCTACTACGTATGCCAACATTTACTTTGTAATGGACCAGCAACTGGATAGCATTACTCTCAAAAAAGCAGCGTGCTTTTTCAAGGGAGTAGTCTGCCCATACCCATTACAAGGAGCGTAGCACATCTGTAGTATGATGTTTACGGAGGTTCCTCTAAAGGGTCTCCTTTTATTTTTGTCTATTTCCTTCCTTCTCATACTGCAAGACATCCAAATAGCTGTCTTACGTTCCTTTACCATAAAACGAGGTGAAGGAAAATGCAGAAAGTACACCTTTCTTGGAATTTATATCAAAGTGAATTAGAAACAACTGTTGAAAAGCATTGTAAAAATTGTGGGTACACCACCCTTTTTACTGCTACACGCATTCGTCGGCATAACGCAAATGGGAAAAACATTTACCGTTTTGCGATTTATAAATGTCATAAAGGACATACGTGGAATAAGAAACTCCAAATTTATAAAACGTATTCAGAGCATGTAGAAACACTGGATATGTTTCAAGAAGAATGGAATGAAACAGCAAATACCATCTCGATGATGCAATATAAAGATGCTGGCACTACTGAAATAACAATCCTGTTAGAGATGGTCTTTGGCTCCCATCGCATCGACAAAGCTCTGGCAGCATATATTTCAGACTGGAGCCGCACCGCAATTGTAGAAAAAATAAAAAGCGGACACATTCATTTGAATGGACAAAAGATGAAACCAAATGCAACGCTTTCTGAAGGTGATCTTATTTCGATTTGCTTGTAAAGGAGACACATATGTTAAAAATAACAAAAGGTACGCCTTACCTGCTTGATGAATTAAATATGATGTACCAAAAGTGTAAAGAAAGCCTGCTACAGAAACAGATTTACCAGTGGGATGACTCTTATCCAACGCGAGAATCAATTGCATATCACTTAGAGAATCATGAACTCTACTGTCTATTTAAGGATACTTCTCTCGTTGGTGCCGTCGTTTTGAACGAATGGCAATCTCCTGAGTATACACTCATTGATTGGTCGAAAACAGATGGTCGTTTTCTCATTGTTCATTCTTTTGTCATCCATCCTATCGCCCAAGGGCAAGGATATAGCAAAATACTATTATCCTTTTGGGAGGACTATGCGAAGAAAAATAAATATACAGAAATACGCCTAGATGCTTTTACAGGCAATCCCGTTTCATTACGCCTATATGAAACAAATGATTACACGTGCCGAGGAGCCATCTACTTTGCAAGTAAGCCTGTGCCCTATAATTGGTATAACTGCTACGAAAAAATATTTGAATAAAAAAGAATTCCTCTTACATTGTGTAAGAGGAATTCTTTTTTATCCCGCATTAGCGGGCAGTCCCCCCACCTCAAGATGTAAAAGTTAGGTGGACGATAACTGCCCGTAAAATCTCGATTCGTTCAATTCATCATCAGTAGGGGATGAAGCCCCCAATGATGAAAGTTTCACTTTATTTCTTTACTTTTCTCAATACAAAGTGCGCACACCCAAAATTACAGTACTCGTATAAATACTCCGATAATGTACTAATTTTCGTATCATACGTTGAACGTTGACTACTATCATCAAAAAAACCACGCAACCTGAGTTGATCATATCCCCAGTCACCTACGATATAATCGTATTTATTTAAAATTTCTGCATAGCGTTCTTTAAATGCTTCTTCACGAAAACCATTACGATAATCTTTGATTACTTCGTAATTAACATTATTGATGGAAACTGTAGTGTGAATCTCCTGCTTTTGCTCCATAATTGACTTCCTTTCTAAGCATTCTTCTTTTTATCGTATCACAAAGGGAAAAAACCAACAATTTCAAATGTACAAAAATGAAAAGTAGCAAATGCTATAGAGAAGGAGGTGATTTTTAATGAAAAAGCAACTCGTTCTCTCTCTCCTCACTCTTACCTTATTTGCAGCGTGTCAATCAGCAAATAAAGCGGAAATGCAACGAGAAGAAGGCAGTCGTGTTCTTGTCTCTAATAAAGATGACATGTATCATACGGAACAAACAAATACTAGGCTAACAAGGGTTGGCTACTCTCATAAACAAAAAAATGAAGTATCTAACCGACAAGTAGGTGCCATTAACCGTAAAAAGGTAGCCGAAATGATTACAGATATGACAGTGAAACTCCCTGACGTAACAAATGCCGCTACTCTCGTCACTGATGATGAAGTATTCGTTGTATATCGGGCCAAAACAACAGATCCTGCTCTTGTAACAGATCAAGTATATAAAACGGCTTTGTCCATCGTTCCTCGCTATTATAAAGCATATGTTTCAACAGACCAAAAGTTGATTTCCCAAATTCAAGGGCTACAATCTGGTACGTTAAATGATAAAGAATATACACAGAGCCTTGATATGCTAAAACGGGAAATGAGCAAAAATCCGCATTTGAATAATAATCAAACAGAGACGCTAAATGATATGATAAAGAAATAAGACTTGCATTACGGGCGGTTTTTACCGCCCTTTTTCTATTCCTTGCCCCTTAACTAGAAGCAGTTCCCTCCACATTTCCCCGGTTTTCATGCATAATATAGGAGTACACACGTTAGAAAGTGGTGAAAAATATGGTTTCAAATGCTGTGATCAGCAGTATGATTATTCAATTGGTACTCTCTGTTCTTGTGCCCATTATCGTTCTCGTTTATTTCCGAAAAAAATATCAGATTTCCTTTAAAGTGATTGGTGTTGGTATTCTTATTTTTATCGGATTTTCACAAATTTTAGAGAAGACACTTCACATGTTTGTTCTTGGAAATCCGGTGACACATGAACTATTAAAAAACCCATTCATTTATGCAACTTATGGTGGCCTTGCTGCCGGCATTTTTGAAGAGTTTGGACGCTTTGTTGCCTTCTTCTATTTACTAAAGAAATATCAAGATTATAGAGATGGGCTAGCCTATGGACTTGGGCATGGCGGCATTGAATCCATTTTAATCGGTGCGCTAGCTGGTATTCAAAGTCTGTTCTTTGCCTTTTCTATTAACAATGGCACCTTCTCAAAGCTCATTGAGCAAACCCCACAGCTCAGTAAAGTACAAGATGCTTTAATCAACACTCCGGCCTACTTATATTGGTTTGGTAGTCTAGAAAGAATCATGGCACTCATTTTACAAATCGCCTTCACAATGCTTGTATTATACGGTGTGAAACAAAAGAAATATATTTTCGTTTTATACGCTGTCCTCTTCCATGCATTTGTAGACTTCTTTGCAGCACTCTATCAAGCAGGGAAAATTAACTTGTTTGTCACAGAGGGTCTAATGGTCGTATTCGGAATCTGTGCCTATATCGTGATTCGTAAAATGAAAGAAAAGCTTACAACAGAACCGATTACAAGCTAAGTCAATATGACTTAGCTTTTTTATTGTATCCTGTATCTCGTATTAACGGGCAGTAAGACCCCCACTGATGGAAATTTCACTTTATGAAGGACTTTGTTTTCTGCTTGTCGAAGTATGTTACGGTCAACTTGAAAAAGTGAGGTATGGACCGAGTCGCATCGGTCATCCACGATATTTTAAAGCAAGAACATACTGTAACCTTACTTATGACACATGGAAAAACTTAAGTAATCCAGATGTGTATGAAATTACAGTTAATGAACAAACGACAATCCACAGATTGTGGGGGATACAATTGAAACTCGTTTCACTAGACGCTCATAACATAGGAACTGAGCATATTTGCTGTGCCATTTCGGACAAGAAAGTGCAACGTGGTGTGGAGCTAAAAAAAGATTGGCTAAAAAATCGTCTCGAAGAAGGACTTGTTTTCAAAAAGCTAGATGCAAAAGGAAAGGTCTTTATTGAATACCTTCCAGCCGAATATGCATGGGTACCTATCTCTGCAGCCGGATACACATGCGTGAACTGCTTTTGGGTGTCTGGACGTTTTAAAGGGCAAGGCTATGGCGCTCAGTTACTAGACGCGTGCATACAAGACTCAAAAGAAAAGGGAAAACACGGAATTGTGGTCATTTCAAGCAATAAAAAGCGTCCGTATTTATCAGATAGTAACTATTTTAAGAAAAAAGGGTTTCAAGTATGCGATACGGCACCGCCTTATTTTGAACTGCTTGTTTATAAATTCAATCCAGATGCTCCTACTCCGCAATTTAAAGCAAGTGCAAAAGAAATGAAGATTACAAATCAGAACGGATTAGTTGTCTATTATACGAATCAATGTCCCTTCACCGACTATTACATTAATCAGGAATTAAGAGACGTTACAAAGCAGTATAACATTGCTTTCGAATGTATTCAGTTGACATCGCGAGAAGATGCACAAAATGCTCCTTGTGCTTTTACAACGTACGGGGCTTTTTATAATGGAGAATTTTTAACTCATGAAATTTTAACTGCAAAAAAATTTGAAAAGATGATGATGAACATGAAACAAATATAAGGAAGGGGTATAACTGCAATATGTACGAAGAAGTAATCTCCTTATTACATAAAACAAATGTTTCCTATGAGAAATTTGAACATGAACCGGTTTTAGATTACGAAGCGGACCGGATCGTTCGAGAACGTCTCGGTTTACAGGGTGCTCCAAGTAAAAGCTTATTTTTAAAATCAAAATCCGGATTCTATTATGTCCTATTCACATTAGAAAATATACGTTTCAATATGAACGATATAAAAGAAATTGCTGGGAAACGTCTGTCTCTTTGTTCACCTGATGAACTAAGAGAACAAACAGGTTGTATTCCTGGATGTGTTGCACCTTTCGGTTATTCACAGGATGTAACAATTATTGTGGACCATTCCATTTACGCTTACGACAAAATCTTAATTTCACCAGGTGTCCCAGAGTTTACAATTGAATTATCCACAGAAGAATTAAAAAAGATTTTATCCACATGTAAAAATGCAGTTTTAGAATATAAAAAAGAGAGCTGAATCATCAGCTCTCTTTTCTCATTATTTTGCCTGTGCTATATTTTCTTTTGCAGAACGTACTTGCTCATCTGCATGATAAGAAGAACGAACAAGCGGACCAGCTTCACAGTGGCTAAAACCTTTACTAAGCGCAATTTCTTTTAACTCTGCAAATTCAGCTGGTGTGTAGTATTTAATAACTGGTAAATGTTTTTTAGATGGTTGTAAATATTGACCAAGTGTTAAGATATCCACATTGTTCGCACGTAAGTCGTCCATTGCTTCAATCAAATCTTCTCTTGTTTCACCTAATCCCACCATAATACTTGATTTCGTTGGGATATCAGGTTGCATTTCTTTTGCACGACGTAAAAACTCTAATGAACGAGGATATTTTGCTCTAGCGCGAACTCGATCAGATAATCGACTTACTGTTTCAATGTTATGGTTTAAAATATCCGGACGTGCATCCATTAGCATTTTTAAGTTCTCTTCTACACCGCCCATATCAGATGGTAAAACTTCAATAGACGTAAACGGATTTTTACGACGAACAGCACGCACTGTTTCGGCAAATATTGCTGCTCCGCCATCTTTTAAATCATCACGTGCAACTGCTGTTATAACAACGTGTTTTAAGCCCATGTGTTCTACAGAATCTGCTACGCGTTCTGGCTCTTGTAAATCAAGCTCCGTTGGTAGGCCTGTTTTAACCGCACAAAAACGACAAGCACGTGTACAAACCGCACCTAAAATCATAAACGTTGCTGTTTTTCTAACAGCCCAACATTCGTGAATGTTGGGACATTTTGCCTCTTCACAAACTGTATGAAGCTTTTTAGAGCGCATCATTTTCTTTAAGCCTGTATAGTTTTCATTTGTATTTAACTTAATTTTCAACCATTCGGGCTTGCGCTTGTATTCTGTTTGTTTTGTCATGTTATCAACTCCGCACAATATGAAATAGTTTACCGCGTTCGCTTCTTTCAATGTAACATATCTATTCTATCGTATGAAAGCGATTTGCTCAAATGAAGATTCTAATTAAGCGAGACTTCCATCAGCGTCCCCCGCTGATGATTAGTTGAACCATTCGGGCTTTTACGTACAGTTTATCCCCCACCTAACTTCTTTTCTTTTTACAGAATTTTAATGTGGGATATCGCTGCCCTCGAATAGCGGGAGAAGTTTTCCCAATGATTCCCTATAATGAAATATCTCGTATATCCCACACTAAAGAGAGTGATGTTGTGAAAGGAGTTCATTTTCATGCTTCGAAAACTTTTCCTACTGCTTTCTATTTGTTTTCTTCTTCAGCAAGGAGTTGTGTACGGTGAAGCCGATCAACAAAACATATATGAGAAGCGCATGACACTATATAAAGAAACCGAACAAACTTCCGGCGTCCCTTGGTATTATTTTGCCGCAATTGATCAGTATGAGCAAAATATTCGCAGCGTACGTCGTGATATTCCGAAAAAAACCGATGCCATCATTTCTATTTATTTCAAACCAGAAATATGGGCTGGACCCGCCAATTCCACGTACAATGATACATTACCCCATACCATTTCTTTATTTGGAGGAATTGGCTTAGATGGTAATCATGATGGATTCGCAAATTCAAATCATGATCGGGATATTTTATATACAATGGCTTCCATTTTAAGAAAGCAAGGGACGAAAGAAGATCATATTAAAATTATGCTTTGGGAATATTATCAACGCGCCAAAACGGTTGAATTAATTATGGGTTATGCTCGTATGTATGAACATTACGGTCGTATTAACCTAGAAGGAAACGCTTTTCCTCTTCCCGTTCGTAGCGATCATAGCTACCGCAGTACATTTGGGGCTGGACGTAGCTTTGGCGGGAGGCGCATGCATGAAGGAACCGATATTTTTGCAGGATATGGGGTACCTGTTAGATCGACTTGCTATGGCATTATTGAAACAAAAGGCTGGAATCGTCTCGGTGGCTGGCGTATTGGCATTCGTGATTTATATAATAACTATCACTATTACGCACACTTAGGTGGTTTTTCCAAACAGATAGAGCTTGGACAAATTGTAGAACCTGGAACCGTGATTGGCTTTGTTGGCAGCACAGGCTATGGCCCTCCCGGCACAGCGGGTAAATTCCCGCCCCATTTGCATTTCGGACTATATAAAGACAATGGCTACAGTGAGTGGGCCTTTGATCCATATATGCATTTAAGTCTATGGGAACGAAAAGAACGCGCAAATTTAAAAAGATAACCGCAGCTGCATAGCTGCAGTTATCTTTTATATTCCACCAGACATAATGAGTATACCTAAAAACGCAATTTAAAAAGCGGATAGCTTACTCATCCGCTTTTTTGTCTTTATTATTCGGTACGACAACGCTCCCGCTTCCATAGTATGCAGGTACTTCTCCTTGCACGATTCGCGTCGCAATGGGAATATGCTGTTTCACTGTGATTTCCTTTGTGCGAAATGGGATAATCACTTGTAACGTCACATCCACTTCCATCACAATCTTAATAGCTGTATTGTTAATACCATGCTGTTCAATCTTCTGTTTAATATCTGTACCCACATGACCGATTGTTGTAAAGTCAATCGGAATATCCGGCCCTATGTTACCAAGCAACGCATTGTCTGTTATTCGTCCAAGAGGGACCGACATCGATGCCCCTCCTTCTTCTAGAAGACCGAGTGCTTTCACATCACCGTTCTCCACTTGATGCAAATATTTCTCTATGTACGTTGTAGTTGATGTTAAAATCTCATTCACTTGCTTTGTATTTAAATCAATTGTTGATACTTTTCCATTCTTATCATTTTGAACCTTCATTAATGAATCGACATCAAATCCTTCATTAATCCGATCCTTCACCGCTTTTGTCATAACAACGGTTGCCATTTTCTTCGTCTGCATTTCTGCATATTTTATCAATGTAGGCTGAATATTTTTATTCACAAGCCATAATCCTTGCAGAGTTAGCAGCAAAAAAATGATAAACGAAATAAGCAACACATACTGAAAAGGAAGCGGTCCTTTTCGAAATCGCGAAGCTTTTGGGCGAAATGCACGCATAGCAAATCCCTCCTTCTTATTTTATTTCTATGCAAGAAAGAGGGACGATATATACTTATATCATTTTTAATAACGCATCTTTTCCAATTGTTCCAGCTGAAATTCCTAATGCCTCTGCTCCGATTGTTACAGATTCAAGTGGTGCCTCTAACAGCTGTTCAATGGTTCTAACGCCAACCGCACGGCCAGCAAGAATCCCGCGGTCACCTAGCTTTTCATTTAATAACCCAACATCCAAAGCCCCGCACATAATATATCCTTTATCGCTCATAACGGCGAGCAAGTTTGTCTTTGGCAGCTTGACGCTAACTGCTATAAATGTATGATTATCAATGATAATCGGTTCAACATTTACCATCGTTCACACTCCTCTCTTCTTTTATCTTTATGAAAGGATAAAAATGAGTGTGACAAATGAAAAAACTGTCGATTTGCTGCTTTTCGACAGTTTATGAAAATTAATAAATATCGTATTACAAAGATGCTCTATAATTTTATAGATGATGCATATGTCAGTAATGTCTCTGTTAAAACATCACGTAATAACTCTGGCATATAGTATTGCTTTTCAGGGAGGGTTGCTAGTTCTGGGTATAAATAACCGAACGTGAACATATCAATTGTTCCGACTGTATATACTCTCTCTAAATCCAACGACTCTCCGTTAATCAATACATCTTCTAATAAAATTTTATTTCCTGGAATCGTATCCGGTATCACTTCTACGCCATCATAAATCATTTTCCCCATGACTTTTCCGCGAAAGCCTAATCCTTTTACTTCGAGTTGTTCCATATTGGGGCGACGTGCCTTTAAAATAATCTCTCGCAATGTCTTCCCTTTCATTTGAAGGCTGCACGGGTTAATGGGATGTGGACAAATACGATGGATATCTCCTCGTGTTACAACCCCTTCATCTAACCCCTCTAATAATACACCTGCGTTGACCATTCCAATTTCAGCACTGCACCATTTTCTTAGCGTGCTTGCTAACATATGGGCAAACTGTGTCTCCTGAAACCAATCAATAGGCAACGGTTCTTTTAAATCAACGATTGGTTCTGCCATAAGCAGCTGGCTTTCTTTCTGCAATGCTTCAATAGATGGCAACTCATCTCCATATGCATTCAGACGCTTTACGCTAATCGCTCTTCCATCTTTTTTTATTACTCGTTTCATCACTGGATCCACTGTAAGCTGCACATGACCTACGTAATGTCCCCACTTCTCTCCGCAGCAAAGAAGCGTTCCATTGACAAGTACACCGCGCTCAAACAAATGGTGCGTATGTGCCCCCAAAATGATATCAATATTATAATTCTCAGCCATATGTTCATCTGCATGCTTCCCAAGGTGGGAGAGAACAACCGTAATATCTGCTTTTCCCTTCACTTCTTCCAAAATTGACTCTAAATGCAAAATCGGGTCTTCAATATGCCAGTCTAATACTGCATAAAAGTCAGGATAAGCCACTGTTAAGCCTATAAAAGCAATTGTCATTCCATTCTCTAACTCTTGAAGTATATATGGTTTTGCCCAACTTGGACGTGTTCCATCCATTTCAAATAAGTTAGCCACTAGCACTTCAAAATTAGCTTCATCATATAAGTGATCTAACTGCTCTTTTGCTAACGTAATGCCTTCGTTATTTCCAATCGTTACATAATCATATAACGCTTCATTTAATAATTTTGTATTTCCTTTTCCATTTGTCGCTTCTGTTATGTTATGAAAACGATCAACATGATCGCCAATATCTAACGTAAACACTGTTTCTCCTGCCGCATGACGACGCTTTTTCTCTTCTAACACAAACCGAGAAATTTGTGGCCAATTTTCAAAATGACTATGTATATCGTTTGTATGATAAAGGTGAATGATTGTTTCTTTATCCATATTCAGAGAAAAAACCTCCTCTCAATTCCTTACTGCTTTTTTACGCTATATACAAGCAAGAATCCTGTAAATACTTTTCGCCTTTTCTTGCTATTTTCATCTCATTTATCCATTGTACTCTCATTGAATGAAAAAGCAAAAAGATACCTTTCAATTAGAAAATTTTTACAATAAATGTACGGAGGTGACTCATTTGTCTAACAAATATAGCTTTCTCTCTCTATGGATTACATTAGCTGGAGTTGTTTTATTTTCGCTTAGTTATGCTCTTGCGGCAAATTCAAACTTTTTACCAATCATTTTCTTTTTTACTAGCATCGCTTGCATCATCCTCGGCCTCATATTCAGCATGATCGCCATAAACAAAAACGAACCAAGCAAATGGAAGTTTGTAAGTATTTTTGTTCCACTTCCGACGATATATTTACCACACACTAAAAAAGCGCCCTGTGTGACAGGGCGCTTCCACTTTTCTTTTATTATCCAGTTCCAGCGGCTAGAATGCTCGGTGGCTTCGCTTCTTCCTGCGAGGCAAAGAACGCCTCTACGTCAGAACCTCCATCCCCCTCACACTCTAAACGAGCCGCTTCCACTTTAAATATTAACCAATAGAACCTTCCATTTCGAATTTGTTTATTTTCACCAATCATATCGAATCAAAACAAAATGTTTATATATCAATGTTTTTGTAAATTAGCTAATCAAATTGAATCATAATAAAAAACTATTGTTCATTTTTTAAGAATTATTAAAAAACGAATAGACCTAACATGTATTTTTTTGTATATTAGAATAAAAAACAACGGGGGATTTGTTTGAAGATTTATACACGTGTAAAGTCCATCGGGAAACGCAGACCCGTTTTACAATTGCAAGAATTAGAAATCGGGCAAATGACGAATTTACGTGAATTAATTATCGAAATCGTGACACAACAAGTAAAGGTCTATAATGAAAAGCCGCTGGAAGAAGCGCTTTGGATTTATCTTGTGTATGAAGATTTAGAAGAAGCAGCACGAAATGGCAGGGTTGGTTTTGGTGAGCGTAAAAATGAAAATCAACAGGATTTGAATGAAGCGATTCAAAATGCGATTCAAAGTTTTGAGGATGGGCTTTATTGTGTACTCGTAGGTGATGAAGAAATAAGCGATTTGGATGCACCTTTAGATTTAAAGGACGAGGATGTTTTAACATTTATTCGATTAACAATGCTTGCAGGGAGAGCTTGGTAAGGAGAGAAGATTATGAATGAAACATTGCTACAACAATTAGAGGGCAAAAGTCTTGAGATTGTAAAAAACATTATGGGAATCGAGGAATTGGCCGAGAAAAATCATCAAATTTATCAATACGATAAGATTTCAAACTTTGCATTGACACTAAAAAGTGAAAATACCACACAAATTGAAACACTTTGGGAGCAGGGACTAGGGGTAGCGGTTGGAGCAATTATTGATGATGAGAAGCAGGTAAAGGAATTTTACGGTTTTTTAGAACAATTAAGGACAATCTCTTATCAAGTTGGATATTATCGACGTTCTTATAAGTCAGAAAAGCCTGTCGTCGATCATGCCCATACGATTGCTGCTCTTTTAGTTGCGTTACCACATAATAATAAGGTAGATGTTCTAGATGTCTTGATGAATTTATCTCAATTTCAACATCAATATTCGGGTGCGATTACGTGGTATGCACATAAAAAAACAAATGTGAAAGTTGTGACGACTGCTTATTTTCTTGCCAAAGTTACATACGAATTGCGTCAAAAGAATCGTGTTTATGAAGAAGCAGTTGAGGAAATTTTATTTGGTGAAAATCAAGTTGCAACATTACGGCATGCGATTATTCAAGCCATCGTTCAAAGTGATAATGAACGCATGATTGAAGGGCTTGGAAAATTATTGCTTGCCGCAAAACGCCAAGAGGGGCTTCGTCAGGCTATACTTGAAACGGTTGATCGCGGAACCTTATCATCATTAATTTATTTTATGCGCTTGATTCAGGAACATGATTTGATTCGTTTTTCTTCTGTACAACGTGCAATCAGCACATGGATGGGACTTGGCTATGAGGTGGAAGATAAAAAAATTATTGGAAAAACATTTACGACTGCACTTGCATTATTTGAAGGCGATATGATCTATGAGGAATGCATCGAATCGGAGGATTTGATTTTAAATTATGCGGCACTTTGGTCAAAAGCAACGCAATCAAAAGAACTTGTCTTAGAAGAAGTACAAAAGTTATTAGGAAAGAAAAAACATCAGCAATTATCTGCATTGTATTTCTTAAAAACGTTGCAAGATCATGAGATTGCTTATCCTCTTGTAGAGCCTTTAATTTTTCAAACAGAGGATTTAGATGTGTTAGCTTTTGCATTACCATTCTTAATTCCAACAAATGCAAGTATGCGTTATCCTTCATATAATCATGTATTTTATGAAGGGAAGCTTCAAGAAGACTATCATTTCATGCTTCATTTTTCAGAAGAATTATATAAGCGTATTCATACCATTCGTGAACAATTGAAAAATGTGAGCCATACGATAGAAGGAAAGCCTTTCCCATGGATTCATACGGAATTATCAAAAGAGTTTTTATGGAATCTCGCTATGTTGATTGCTCATGTTCAACAGAACCAAGAATGGATGACGGAAATTTTACAGCATGCAGATGAGATGTCATCTGATAATCGCGCGAATTTATTAAGCTTTTTGCCAAAAACAATTCAATCTCCTACAGAGCGACAATTTTTATTTAATACATTAAAAGATCGAAGCCTATCTAATCGTGAAGAAGCATTACAAAAGATTAGAACGCTAACATTGGATGAAGAAGAACGTCAGCAAATCGTACAAATTTTGGCACTGAAAACAGGAAGCTTACGTCAACTTGCTTTAAAGATTTTGATTGCACAAGATGATGAGTTTTTGAAAGAAACGATTCCAACACTTTTAGCTGATCGCAAACAGGATGTGCGACTTGGCGGTTTAAGCCTCTTATCAACGATACTAAAAGAAGAGCGCTGTACGCAAGAAGATATAGCGGTCTATACAGAAAAATTAGCAAAACCAACAGCAAAGGAAGTTACGATAATAGAAGATTTATTAAAGGCAGATACACATCAATACACAAGAAAAAATGGCTTCGGCTTATATAAGCCTGATTATGACACATCAAAGATTCCGAGATTACAAGAAGTTGAACCAATTTATCTACAGGCTCTTATGGACTTTGATGTGGATGTCTTAATGGAAAAAATGAAAAAATTATCAGATTTAATCCATGAGAATCGCATGTATGCATATGAAACGGCAAACATGGAAGGGACAAGAATTGAGTTGCTTTTAGGGAATCAGCGAATTGCCCCTTTATATGATCATGCAGAAGAATTTAGAAAAGAGCCGTATTTGCATCACTATCCACTCGCGGATTTGTGGAAGACTTGGATGGAAGAAGTGAAATTAACATGGTGGGATTGTCAATATATCCAGCTTTATAAGTATAAAAGTTATTATAGTAAGCGCTCTTGGAAAGAAACGGTTCATCCAGAAGCTTTTCCATTATTTGAGCAACTTTTTGATTTAGAAAAAGCTGATAAGTTAAATCAATTATTTAGCGAATTGCCTTATACGCCGACAATCAATCAGTTACTTTCTATAATGCAACGAAAGTTCCTATTTGAAAAAGAAGAAAATGTTTTTTATTTTTTCTACCAGGCTTGTATCGAGATTTTCCAAAAGGTTGATTTGAAGGACTGGCATACGAAAAATATCCTTTCATCATGGGGCGATCCTAATCCATTTCATGAGCATCGTTTGATTGAAAGTTATTTTAGACAGCTCAAAGTTACAGAATTAACAGATGCAGATTTTGAAAAAAGATTAGCAGTTCATTGGGAACTTACTCAACGTATGCAAAAAG
Source organism: Bacillus sp. DX4.1 (assembly GCF_030348195.1). NCBI lineage: Bacteria > Bacillati > Bacillota > Bacilli > Caryophanales > Bacillaceae > Bacillus > Bacillus sp. DX4.1. The sequence goes on from NZ_JAUCFT010000008.1 coordinate 4,465,647, forward strand.
AAAACGAAGAAAAATTAGCAATTATTAACCTTGAAATTGAAGAATTCTGCCGTGCTATTGATTTAGGCTTGTTAACAGAGGATGCACTATTTGCCAAAATTTTTCAAAAAAACCAATTAGCGAATGCGTTAGAAGTCATTTTTGAACGTTCGAAACGTGAAGCGTTACAGAAAAAATATCCTTTCATTGAAGAAATCTATGAACGAATCATGACACGTCTATTAGAAATTGAATTGACACGTGGCGATTCAGAAACTGAAGTGAGTAGCTTTATTTCGAGAAATTTCCGCGAAGTAGTTGGTGTCAAAACATTTGTGAATCTCCTTGTTTTGATGGACGGTTTAAAATATGTTCGAGGTTATACATGGAGTTCGGAATATACGAAACGTGAGATTTTTTCCGAATTGATGAAGATAAGCTCGCCTAAAAAAGAGGAGACGGTTGAAGATTTAAAAGCTGCACTTGTACCGTATAAAATCGAAGATGAACGATTATTGGATGCGATGATGTATTCTCCAAAATGGATTCCACTTGTAAGTGAATATGTAGGATGGAAAGGATTATTGAGCACTGCATGGTATTTCAAAGCGCATGCATCAGACGATACAAACTCTTACGAAATGAATGTCATTAGTCATTATTCAAGCTTGTCTAAAGAAGATTTTAATGATGGTGTTTTTGATTTGAATTGGTTCAAAGAAGCATACAAAGAGATCGGTAAAAAACGATTTAATCAAGTATATGAAAGTGCAAAATATGCTTCAGAAGGTTCTAATCATCGTCGAGCACAATTGTTTGCAGATGCGGTACTAGGGAAATTACGTCTAAAACCTTTATTAGAAGAAATTGAAGACAAGCGAAATAAAGATAAATTGCGCTGTGTTGGATTAATCCCGTTAAGCAAACGAATTCCTGAAAAAGATGCATGGAAACGATACAAATTTTTACAAAAATTCTTGAAGGAGAGCAAACAATTTGGTGCACAACGGCGGGAAAGTGAAGGCTTGGCTGTTCGAGTAGCATTAGCGAATTTAGCACGAAACGCAGGGTTTGATGATGTGACACGCTTTATCTGGAAAATGGAGTTGTTTAGCTTAAAAGAGCGTGCAGCTTACATGAAACCTACGCAGATTGAAGATGTCGAAATGTGGTTAGAGGTTGATTCATTAGGAGTCGCTCAACTCATTGTCCAAAAAGAAGGAAAAACATTAAAGTCTGTGCCTACTCGTTTGAAAAAGAATGCGAAGGTCGTGAAGTTTCAAGAAATTCGAAAAGAAATGCGTGAGCAACAAAAACGCTCCAAAAAATCATTGGAAGAGGCGATGGAAACAAGTACAGCTTTTCAATTTGGCGAACTTCAAGAATTGCTTCGACATCCTGTTATTGCACCTTTATTAAAGACATTAGTTGTAAAAGTGGACCAGCATCTAGGGTATGTTAAAGAAGATGGATTGCTTATACTAAAAGGTGGTTTATTGCAAATTGATGCAGACGAAACAGCAATTTTAGCGCATCCTTATCATCTTTATGAAGCTAAGCAATGGCGTGCTTTCCAACATGATCTTTTTGAAAAAGAAATGAAACAACCATTTAAACAAGTATTCCGCGAGTTGTATTTAGTGAATGCGGATGAACGGGAAGCAACAAAATCAAGAAGATATGCGGGGCATCAAATTCAACCTCAAAAAACGGTGGCTTTATTAAAAAATCGACAATGGCGTGTAACGTACGATGCAGGCTTACGAAAAATTCATTATGATGCAGATATTGTTGCAACGCTCTATGCGATGTGTGATTGGTTTACACCTGCTGATATCGAAAGTCCAACTTTAGAATATGTTTATTTCTATCATCGTAGAACAGATAAGACACTTCATTTAGAAGATATTCCACCGATTGTGTATTCAGAAATTATGCGAGATGTGGATCTAGTTGTGAGTGTTGCACATGTTGGTGGCGTCGATCCAGAAGCAAGTCATTCGACAATCGAAACGCGTGCAGCAATCGTAGAAGAATTAATGAAACTTCTAAAAATCGACAATGTTTCGGTGAAAGGCCATCATGCCATTATTCAAGGGAAACTTGGAGAGTATTCGATTCACTTAGGGAGTGGTGTCATTCATCAAATCGGTGGACAAATGATCCCAGTCATCGCTGTGCCTTCGCAGCATCGAGGACGGATCTTCCTACCATTTGCTGACGAAGATCCACGTACAGCAGAAATTATGTCGAAAATTCTATTGTTTAGTGAAGACGAGAAAATTAAAGATCCAATGATTTTAGAAAATATCCAATAAAAAATGATGGGGCTGTCTAATAAGTCCCTAAAATAAAGCCCGTCACAGACGTTAATGTGACGGGCTTTTTGAGGTCTTAACCGATAGAACCTTCCATCTCAAACTTAATCAGACGGTTCATTTCTACTGCGTATTCCATTGGAAGTTCGCGAGTGAATGGCTCGATGAAGCCCATTACGATCATTTCTGTAGCTTCTTGCTCAGAAATACCGCGGCTCATTAGGTAAAATAATTGTTCTTCTGATACTTTTGATACTTTTGCTTCGTGCTCAAGTGAAACGTGATCGTTTTTGATCTCGTTGTAAGGAATTGTATCAGATGTAGATTGGTTATCCATAATTAACGTGTCACATTCGATATTAGAGCGAGAGTTTGTCGCTTTTGGTCCGAATTGTACGATACCACGGTATGTTACTTTACCACCATGTTTTGCAATCGATTTAGAAACGATTGTTGAAGATGTGTTTGGTGCTAAATGAATCATTTTCGCACCAGCATCTTGGTGTTGGCCTTTACCAGCAATCGCGATAGATAATGTTAAACCACGAGCGCCTTCGCCTTTTAAGATAACAGCTGGATATTTCATCGTTAATTTAGATCCGATGTTACCGTCAATCCATTCCATCGTTGCGTTCGCATCACAAACCGCACGCTTTGTAACTAGGTTAAATACGTTGTTCGCCCAGTTTTGGATTGTTGTATAACGGCAATATGCATCTTTCTTAATGATGATTTCTACTACCGCACTATGCAGTGAGTTTGTTGTGTAAACAGGTGCTGTACAACCTTCTACGTAATGTACGTGTGCGCCTTCGTCTACGATAATAAGCGTACGCTCGAATTGTCCCATATTTTCAGAGTTAATACGGAAATACGCCTGAAGTGGTGTATCAACTTTTACACCTTTTGGAACGTAGATGAATGATCCACCAGACCAAACTGCAGAGTTTAACGCTGCAAATTTATTATCCGTTGGTGGGATTGTTTTTCCAAAATGCTCACGGAAAATATCTTCGTTCTCTTTTAACGCGCTATCTGTATCTTTGAAGACGATTCCTAAAGCTTCTAGGTCTTCCTTCATGTTGTGGTATACAACTTCAGATTCGTACTGTGCAGATACACCCGCTAAATATTTTTGCTCAGCTTCTGGAATACCTAATTTATCAAATGTTGCTTTAATTTCATCAGGTACTTCATCCCAAGACTTTTCAGATTTCTCAGATGGTTTTACGTAGTACGTAATTTCATCGAAATCTAAGTCGTTTAAGTCGCCGCCCCATTGTGGCATTGGCATTTCATAGAAGTAATCCAGTGATTTTAAACGGAAGTCTAACATCCACTGTGGTTCTTCTTTCATACGTGAAATCTCTTCTACGATTTCTTTTGTTAAACCGCGTTTTGAACGAAAAATCGAAACGTCTTTGTCCTTGAAACCATATTTATAATCGCCGATATCTGGCATTTGCTTCGCCATGTTGGTATGTCCCTCCTTAGATAACCTCGTGTTTAGGAACCCATCTACTTTAACATTACTTCTCTTCGTTTAAACCTTTTTCTAACGCTTTCCAAGCTAATGTTGCACATTTGATACGTGCTGGGAACTTGCATACGCCTTGTAATGCTTCAATATCTCCTAAATCTACGCTGTCATCATACTCTTTTCCTAGCATCATATCAGAGAAAATTTTAGATAGCTTTAATGCTTCTTCAATTTTCTTTCCTTTTACTGCTTGCGTCATCATCGAAGCTGAAGACATGGAGATGGAACATCCTTCTCCTTCAAACTTCGCCTCTTGTACAATACCCTCTTCTACTTTCATCGTAAGTTGAATACGATCACCACAAGTTGGATTGTTCAAGTTAACCGTAACACTATCTTCTAACACGCCATTGTTACGTGGATTTTTATAATGATCCATAATAACTTGACGATATAACGTATCTAAATTATTAAATGACATTTGTGAAATACTCCTTCGTTTTCATTAGCGCTTCAACAAATGTATCGATTTCTTCTTTTGTATTATATAAGTAGAAGCTTGCACGCGCTGTAGAAGAAGCTTTCAACCACTTCATTAATGGCTGTGCACAGTGATGTCCGGCACGAACCGCGATACCTTCTACGTCTAATACTGTCGCAACATCGTGCGGATGTACTTCGTCAATATTGAATGTAACAAGACCAGCACGATGCTTTGGACCATAAATTGTAACGCCATCTACTTCTGATAGTCTTTCTAATGCGTACTGCGCTAATTCATGCTCATGCTTTTCAATATTATCAAGACCGATTTCTTCTAGGAAATCAATTGCAGCTCCAAGACCGATTGCATTACCGATAATCGGCGTACCTGCTTCAAACTTCCATGGAAGCTCTTTCCATGTAGAATCTTGCAAGCCTACGAAATCGATCATTTCACCGCCGAATTCAACTGGCTCCATATTTTCAAGCAATTCTTTCTTACCATATAATACGCCGACACCTGTAGGCCCGCACATTTTATGAGCGGATAATGCGTAGAAATCACAGTTTAAATCTTGTACATCCACTTTCATATGCGGTGTACTTTGTGCACCATCAACGATCATGATTGCACCGTTCTGATGTGCGATTTCTGCAATTTCCTTTACAGGATTAATCGTTCCAAGTACGTTAGAAACATACATGATGGAAACGATTTTTGTATTTGGCGTAATCGTTTGACGAGCGTCTTCCAATGAAATCGTTCCGTCTGTTTGAAGCGGAAGATATTTTAATGTTGCGCCTGTTTTCTTCGCAACTTGTTGCCACGGGATAATGTTACTATGATGCTCCATGTAAGAGATGACGATTTCATCGCCTTCTTTTACATTTTCCATACCATAGCTTGCTGCTACTGTATTTAATGCAGTTGTTGTTCCGCGCGTGAAAATAATCTCTTCCATAGATTTCGCATTAATAAACTTGCGAACTTTCTCGCGTGCGCCTTCATACGCATCGGTTGCTTTCGTACCGAGCGTATGAACACCGCGATGTACGTTAGAGTTATATTCTTTATAGTAACGTTCTAACGTTTCAATGACTTGAATTGGTTTTTGAGAAGTTGCCGCACTATCGAAATATACAAGTTGTTTGCCGTTCACCTTTTGATCAAGAATTGGAAACTGTTTGCGTATTTCATGAATATTCATTAGCGAACTTTCCTTTCAATTACCTCAACAAGCTGTGCTTTTACTCCTTCAATTGGAAGCTCATTTACTACAGGTGCTAAAAATCCATGGATGACTAAACGTTCTGCCTCTTGCTTCGGAATACCACGGCTCATCAAGTAGTATAGTTGCAATGGATCTACGCGGCCTACAGAAGCTGCGTGACCTGCCATTACATCGTCTTCGTCGATTAAAAGAATTGGGTTTGCATCCCCACGTGCTTTTTCATTTAACATAAGAACGCGAGAAGATTGTTGTGCATTTGATTTAGATGCACCGTGTTCAATCTTACCAATTCCGTTAAAGATAGATGTTGCGCTATCTTTTTGTACACCGTGTTTTAAAATAAAGCCTTCAGAGCTTTTACCGAAGTGAACAACTTTTGTTGTAAAGTTTTGTGTTTGGTTACCACGGCCAATTGTTACTGTTTTTGTATCAGCAAATGATCCGTCGCCCATTAAGTTCGTTACGTTCTCTGAAATTGTATTTCCGTCATTCATAAGGCCTAATGCCCATTCTAGACGGCCGTCGCGTCCAACAATACCGCGGCGATTCACGTAAGTTGTTACGTCTTTCGCTAATAGATCAACCGCACCGAATTTCACTTGTGCACCTTGTTCTACGATTACTTCTGCCACGATATTTGCAATACCTGTAACAGTTTCATTCGCCACGTAGTTTTCTACATATGTTGCAGAACTGTTTACATCTGCAACAAATAATACGTGGTTATAAACATTTGCTTCTTCACCGTCTACTAAAAATACAGCTTGAAGTGGCGTTTCAAGAACAACGTTTTTCGGAACATATACGAATGCACCGCCGTTGATTAACGCAGCATGAAGTGCTGTTAAACGATGCTCATCCACTTTCACGCCATCTTTCATTAAATACTTTTGTAAGAGTTCAGCATGCTCAGTTGCAGCTGTTACGATATCTGTAAAAATAACGCCTTTTTCTTTTGCTTCATCTGCTAAAGAAACGAATGCATTTGTACCAGTACGTCCTACAAGTACGCTATTATTTGTATCAATTAACTTTTGCACTGCTTCTGGAAGTTCCTCTAAAGAACTTACAGGCTCTTGCTTAGCAGTGTGGCCTTTTCCAACAAAATCCCATTTATCAATTTTTGTTTTATCAGGCTTTGGCATTGGAAGTTCAGTTGCTTGTGCAAGAGCTTGTAAGCGGAACTCAGTCAACCAAGCAGCTTCGTTTACTTCGCTTGCGCGCTGACGGATTGTTTCTTGATCGAAAGGTAATGTACCGATTGTCATGTTTATGCTCCTCTCTTACGCTTCTTGCTCTTCTGTTTCGTCTTCAATACCTAATTCTTTTTTAATCCAGTCGTAACCTTCAGCTTCTAGACGTTGTGCAAGCTCAGGACCACCAGATTTAACAACACGGCCGTTCATCATAACGTGAACATGGTCTGGCGTGATGTAGTTTAATAAACGTTGGTAATGCGTGATCATTAAGCAACCGAAATCTTCACCGCGCATTTGGTTGATACCTTTAGATACAACTTTTAATGCATCAATATCAAGACCTGAGTCAATTTCATCTAAAATTGCAATTTTTGGCTCAATCATCATTAATTGAAGAATTTCGTTACGTTTTTTCTCACCGCCCGAGAAACCTTCATTCAAGTAACGTTGTGCCATTTCTGGATCCATTTCTAGGAATTCCATGTTTTTATCTAATGTACGGATAAATTTCATAAGAGAAATTTCTTCGCCTTCTTCGCGGCGTGCATTAATTGCAGAACGTAAGAAGTCAGCGTTTGTTACTCCGCTAATTTCGCTTGGATATTGCATTGCTAGGAATAGACCAGCTTGTGCACGCTCATCTACTTCCATTTCTAATACATCTTCACCGTCAATGATGATGCTACCTTGTGTTACTTCATATTTTGGGTGACCCATAATTGCAGAAGATAAAGTTGATTTACCTGTTCCGTTAGGTCCCATGATTGCGTGGATTTCTCCACCCTTCACTTCAAGGTTTACACCCTTTAAAATTTCTTTACCGTCGATTGATACATGTAAGTCTTTAACCGTTAATGTAGAACCAGCCATCTCAATACCTCCAATAATCCTCTATATACATTTTAAAAATTCCTAAAACGTTCACATTCTCATTTTATTCTCATTCTAATTTTATATCAAATAAAATGATATCGCAAACCCTAAGAAAAAGTAACCATTTTTCCACAAATATATATAGTATTCTCTCTCACATTCTATTATGATACACCTTTCTTCTTATTTATATAAAGAAAAAAGGGCTAGCATTTGCCAGCCCTCTCCTTACATATTATTCTTTTACAGGAATAACTGCTCCTTTATATTCTTTGTTAATAAAGTCTTCGATTTCTTTAGAATGCAACACTTCTACAAGTGCTTTAATTTCCTTCTTATCTTTATCACCTTTACGAACTACTAATACGTTTGTATATGGAGAATCGTTGCCTTCAATTGCGATCGCATCTTTTTCTGGATTTAATTTTGCATCAATTGCGTAGTTAGAGTTAATTAAAACAGCATCGCCTTCTTTGTTGTTATACACTTGTGGTAATAAACCAGGCTCAATATCTGTTTTGAATTTCAGATTTTTCGGATTTTCTGCAATATCTTTTACAGTTGCTTTTACAGGTTCTACACCATCTTTAATTTTCAAAATACCTTCTTTTTGTAAGATCGCTAAACCACGTCCATGATCAGTAATAGAGTTACTCATAATAATTGTTGCTCCATCTGGAAGGTCTTTTAAACTTTTATATTTTTGAGAATACACACCGATTGGTTCTAAATGAACTTTACTCGCTATTTCAAACTTATAACCTTTATCTTTCATTTCTTTCTCTAAGTACGGAATGTGTTGGAAATAGTTTGCATCTATCTCTTTATCCGCTAATGATTTATTCGGTAATACGTAATCTTGGAATTTTTTAATTTCTAATTTTACACCTTTTTTCTCAAGTAACGGTTTTGCCTTTTCTAAAATGACAGCGTGCGGCACGTTTGAAGCCCCGACAACCAGCTTATCTTCACTTTTTCCTCCACAAGCAGCTAACCCAAAAATTGACGTTGTAATAAGTGCTGTAAGTAATAATTTTTTCATGTTATAAACACCCTTTCCCTTTTTTAAGTAGATGTATTTTTTATCGTTTATCAATTCGATTTGTAACAAAATCACCAATCCACTGAATAAGAAAAACAACTAGTAGAACACAAATTGTCGCAACGATTGTCACGTCATTATTCCCGCGCTGGAATCCTTCTAAGTAAGCAAGTGTACCAAGTCCTCCGGCACCAACAACGCCTGCCATTGCTGTATAACCAACGAGAGCAATCGTCGTAACGGTAATACCGGAAACAAGCGCTGGCAATGATTCTGGTATAAATACTTTCCAAATAATTGTGCTCGTTTTTGCTCCCATCGCTTTTGAAGCTTCGATAACTCCTTTGTCAATTTCGCGAAGGGCAATTTCAACCATTCTTGCATAGAACGGTGCTGCCCCAATAATTAAGGCTGGTAGTGCTGCACTCGCCCCAAGAATTGTTCCAAGAATAAGCTTTGTGAATGGAATAAGTAAAATAATTAAAATGATAAACGGGATAGAACGAAAGATATTTACAAACGTTCCAATTACAGAATTAACTGTTTTATTTTCCCATAAATTACCTTTGGATGTCATAAAGAGCAACAACCCAAGAATGAGGCCAAATATAAATGTTGCTATTGCGGCAATTGCCGTCATGTATACAGTTTCTCCAATTGCTTGAATCATTGCATCCCAATCAATATTTTGAAAGAACTTATCCATGTGCAATCACCTCCAACTCTACTTGTTGTTGTCTAATTCCTTTGATTGCTTGTTGAACTGCTGCATCATCCCCATTCAAATGAACGATTAAATTCCCATACGATCCATTTGTCGTTTGTGCAATATTCCCTTGTAATACGCTAACTTCTATATCCTCACGTCTCATTAATCGCTGTAATACAGGTTGTTCTACTGAATCACCGATAAACTGTAAACGAATGACTTTTCCATCTGGATATTTGGCCAATAAACTTTCAATTGTTTCATTTGTGTCTTCCGAATCTGTTAATTGCTTTACAAATCGCTTTGTAATTTCTTGCTTTGGATCACGGAATACATCAAGTACACTACCGCTTTCAACAATTTTTCCTTTTTCCATTACCGCAACGCGATGACAAATTTTTCGAATGACGTGCATTTCATGTGTAATCAATACGATTGTTAAGCCAAGGCGTTTATTAATATCTAATAATAAGTCTAGAATTTGATCTGTTGTTTCTGGATCAAGTGCAGATGTTGCTTCATCACATAGCAGTACTTTTGGATCATTCGCTAATGCTCTGGCAATACCCACGCGCTGCTTTTGACCACCACTTAATTGAGATGGATAAGCATCTCCCCTGCCTTCTAATCCGACAAGACCAATTAACTCATCAACACGCTTTCTACGCTTTTCTTTTTCCACTCCTGCAATTTCAAGTGGAAAAGCAATATTTTCGCGCACAGTCCGTGACCAAAGTAAGTTAAAGTGTTGAAAAATCATTCCGATTTCTTGTCTGGCCTTTCGAAGCTCATTCCCTGTAATAGCAGAAATAACACGGTCAGCTATTGTAATTTGACCCGAAGTTGGTTTCTCTAATTGATTAAACAAACGAATTAAAGAACTTTTTCCGGCACCGCTATATCCGATAACACCAAAAATTTCACCTTTTTCTATTTTTAAATTGGCGTCATCTACAGCAGTTACATCACCACTTTTTGATTTATATATTTTCTTTACGTTCTCCAATAAAATCATGTTGTTTCACCCCTTTTTGTTTAAAAAGCGTAAGCAGCTCGTTCAGAATGTGAGGGGGATGGAGCTTCTGACGTAGAGGCGCTTTTTGCCTCGTAGGAAGAAGCGAAGCCACCGAACATTCTAGCTGCTAAAGCTGGATTCCTTAAAAAGCGTAAGCAGCTTGTTCAAAACCGTAGGACATTGGAGCTCTCGACCGAGAAAGCGAAATGACCGGAGGTTCTAGCCGCTGGAGCTAGATCTTTGAAAGCACACGCGGCTTTCTATCTCTGAAAAGCTTTCTCTGTTACCGAATGTCCTCCTCATTCAGACAACAAAAAAACCTTTCTGCTTTTGGAATGAGCAGAAAGGTTTACATGTATATATACCATTATCCTTTCCTCTCATCTCTCAAAGCATTCGCTTTGCAGGAATTGGCACCATTTCAACATAAGTTGACGGTTGCCGGGTTTCATCGGGCTCAGTCCCTCCACCTCTCTTGATAAGAGAAATCAGATTCAAATTTCGTCTGATTTGTAATTTATGAAATTGTCTTTATTTTATGAAATGAATTGTATCAACATACGAATTATATGTCAACAGAAACTTTCGGAAAAAATGAAACTTCTGAATATTAAGCACCTACTCGTAATGGCTTACATATATGAAATACGGATTCTAATAATAACATTGTGCGATACGTCCCATTATATTGAACACGTCCGCTGTGCAACAGCGTTTGTAATCTTACGTTTCCAGTCACTAACCGTCGTAAGTCGTCTTCATAAAAACAAACGACCTGTTCTGTTCCCATTGACCCTTTCAAGATTTGTATGTATTCTCTTGAAATTTGGAGCGAATAACATTCATCATGAAGCGTAAAACTAATTGTTTTTTCACCTTGTCGAAGCAGGGGCTCCAGGTGATACTGGGCATTAGCATATGTTACAAATGATTGAAGCAACGAATATAATTTCATTCCAATCACATCCTTCACATCACTTTCTACCTAATACCATTCCATCCTGATCAAAAGCAATCCTTTTACTTTTTCTCGACAAATATTGGATGATTTCCACTTCTCTAGTTATATTTCCCCAGAAATATGTCGAGGCGGCAATATTATTGCCGCCTATTGTAATTCTGTATATAAATATTCAACCGAATGAAACGCATATATTTTCTTTATCAGTGTCCCCTGTTCAAATACAAGTAAGCAAGGTACACTTTCTATTGCATATTCCCGTGCCAAATATGGAGCATAATTTAAATCTAGCATTCCAATTTTCAAATCAGATATGGTAGCTTCTACAACTGTTAGCATCTTTTTTGCTAATTGGCATGTTCCACACATTGGTGTATACACATACAACACTGTTCTTTCTTGGTCTGCTATTAGAGCTACAGCTTCATCACCTGTCCAGTCAATCACTTCTATCATTCCTTACCGTAAATATTCTGTGTAAACGTCAATGTCAGCGCCCCATAGTACGTTCGCTAAATGATTAGAAGGAGCAGTCGCTACTTCACGATACGAACGATCAATGTATATATGTTCTGCTTGCGGAAATTCTCGGCGAAACTGCTTTCTAAGCTTTTCACCAGCATCATCTGCATCAACCAAAACATACACTTCCTTATCAAAAAACTGATCAATGAACTCATCCATTTTCGACAAACCAATTGTACCATTTGTACAAACAATTTCCACCGGTTCTCGAATAATAGATTCAATCTTTCTTCTATCTGACTTACCTTCGACAATAATGACTTTTTCTACATAGACCATTTGTCATCACCCGATCACCATAAACTATAATACAACCTCACCTTAGTATATAGTATATTCGTTCTTTTCATGTTGTTTCCTGTTTATTTTTGAAATGAAATGTGGAAGCGGCTCGTTTAGAACAAGAGGGCGTTGGAACTCCTGACGTAGAGGCGCTTTTTGTCTTCTCGTGCGGAAGGTTCTTAGACATGAGGGGCTAGGACAAAGAAAAGCGGAAGCGGCTTGCTTAGAATGTGAGGACGTTGGAGCTGTTGGCTAAGGCCTCGACCGAAAGTCATATGAAGGTTTAGATGCGGATCAAACGATGAATTTATTTTAAAAAAACATACAGTGAAACTTTGATTAGTTAAGCCAATCGGGCTATTCGCAGGATAAAAATAAAAAGGACAGCGAATTCGCTGTCCTTTTTATCTTAGTCTTGGTTTGTCATTTCTGCGTATTGTTCTGCAGTTAATAACTCTTCTACTTGACCTGCATCAGCAAGTTCAACTTTAACCATCCATGCACCTTCGTATGGAGATTCGTTAACAAGCTCTGGTTGGTCGCTTAGATTTTCGTTTACTGCTACAACTTTACCACTTACAGGTGCGTATAATTCAGAAACTGTTTTAACAGATTCTACACTTCCGAATGGCTCGTCAGCTTCAATTGTTGCACCAACTTCAGGAAGTTCTACGAATACGATATCGCCTAACTCACTTTGTGCGAAATGAGTAATACCGATAACAACTTGGTTGCCTTCAGTTTTTACCCATTCGTGTTCTTCAGAGTAACGTAAATGATTTGGAATGCTCATGACTGTACCTCCACTGAATGTATTAATTATGTAAAAATACCTTATTGGTACTTTTTCCACACGCTTTCAAATTGCTCTTCATTAAAACCAAGTGTTACATCATTTCCATCTGTTACAATTGGACGTTTGATCAACATGCCATCAGAAGCTAGTAAATCTAACATTTCGTCTTCACTTGCCTCTTTTAACTTATCCTTTAAACCAAGCTCACGGTAACGCATTCCACTTGTATTGAAGAATTTTTTTAATGGCAATTCACTTTTTGCATGTAAATTACGTAAATCTTCTTTAGAAGGTGGAGCCTCAACAATATGAATCATTTCATATGCCACATCGTTTGCTTCAAACCATTTCTTTGCTTTTTGACATGTACCGCATTTTGGATATGAATAAAATGTTACTGACATACATTCACCTACTTTTACTAACCTTTACCTTTATCATATAGAAAACATTTTATTATTTCAAACGATTATTCTCCAAACTCTAACTATTTTCGATGTCTATTTCATTTATCCTGCAAAAAAACATATAATTTTGGCTGATTTCTAAAAAATATTATGTCATACTGCTTTATCTTATGCCCATGCCTATATAATGACTTATACGTGTATACGAACACATATATTAAACAAACGTTTGATCAAATAAAGTGAAACTTTATTCAGTGGGGGTTTTCTTCATCCCCACCTAACTTCTTTGTTTCCTGTCGAAATTTGAGGTGGGGGTATTACTGCCCGCAAATAGCGAGATAAAAAAGCCGAACATACCTGTTAAACAAACGTTTGAAGTGGTGGGTAGTTGACAGTGGAAGCTTATTGGTCTTCTTATTTTCTGCTCAAATAATCTGCAATCGTTTGAAACACGTATATATACATATTATGAAGACTTTGCTCCGTAATCGTATCATTGTATAAACCAGTGCTCCAAGACCGCCCTTCACCACTTCCAATGTTTACGAACCCTTGTGTATACAACCCTTTTTTATTTACCAGTGCATTGTTATAATCTAAACCTTTTTCTATAAAAATCAAATACGATCTATCCTTTAAACCAATAAAAAACACTGGCTTTTTAAGCGTTAAAAATAGATCTGTATATTTGTCTTCTGATGCTGGCCCAAAATATTCTTTCATAACGAGAAATCCATCAACTTCCTCAGATTTCTCTTTCATTTCATCTAAAGTCACCTGTACAAACCTTATATTTCTAAACGTATCATTTGGTGCTTCACCGACAACCCCAATCACTAACGCTCTCCCACTATACTCTAAGGAAGCTGGCACATCCTTATTCTTTGTACATCCAGCTGCCCCTAAACATAGCAATATAACAAACAACAAGCTAAGCAAACGTTTCATCCCTAATCCCTCCATTTCAAAAATCAAGTGACAAAAATGTAAGCTTAATTCAAAAAATGTAAGTAAAATCGATAGCCCATTTTGTTTTTCCATATTATAATAATCAATTGGATTTACTTACATTACTAGAAAAATAGGAGACAACTATGAAAAAATATAAACTTTCGTCTTTTCTTCCATTAAGTTATATATTTCTACTTGTACTCGTAAGTCCCCTTTACGATGTACTCAATAAATCCGGCGTCCAAGCTGTTGATGTCACAACAATAGTCGATGATTGGATTCCGTTTGTAAAAGCATTTATTATTCCGTATTTACTTTGGTTTCCCTACTTATACGGTGCTTTAATTTACTATTGTTTTGCTGACCGCAAGCAATATTACGTTACACTAAGCAGTATCATTCTTGGAAAACTTACGTGCTTTTCGATTTATTACATGTGGCAAACGACAGTACCTCGTCCAGAAGTAGTAGGAACAGATGCGTTCTCAAACTTAGTTCGCTATATTTATAGTATTGATCAACCAGTAAATTGTTTTCCGAGTATTCACGTCTTAACAACATTCGTCATTATGTTAGCTGCTTATAAACGAAGAGAACAACACAAGTGGGAATATTGGATTCTTACTTTCTTTGGCATGCTCATCATTCTATCTACTTTATTCACAAAACAACATGCCTTTTTAGATGCTGTGTCAGGAATAGTAGTTGCCAGCACATTATACTTCGGCGTGCAATTGCTACTGGCATATCGCAAAGAAAAGGTTACGATACCTGTAGGACAACCCTATAAAGTGAAACTTTGATTAGTGTGGGTAGACTACCCATTCATGCGGGATAAAATGCAACAAAAAAAGCAGACTGTGGCTTCTTCAGTCTGCTTTTATCTATATAAAGGAAATTTCCAATATAATAAGTCTAACGATTAAGATTGTGGTACAGTCATGTCGCCAGATTTAATACGACCTGCTTTTCTTAGTACCATATAAAGGATATAAGAAACAGCTACCGGGATTACGATATAAGTAATGACCATTGCCGGTACAACACTTAATCCTTGATTTGAAATTAAATTAATTGGTGCAATAAAAGAACTTAACCCAAGTCCTGCAATCTCTTTTCCTGCTTCTAATTGGAAAATAAGTGCTGACACAGGCCCGACAATTGCGCTGGCAACAACAGTTGGCACAAGAATCATTGGATTTTTAGTAATATTCGGCAACTGTACTTTTGGAGTACAGAGCGCTTGGGCTAAAATACCACCTAAATTGTTCTCTTTTGCAGAAATAACAGAGAATCCGATAAATTGAGCTACACATCCTGCAAGGGCTGCACCGCCTGCAACACCGTCTAGACTAAGGGCAATTGCTAGCGCTGCTGATGAAGCTGGTGAGATTAATAATAGTCCCCAAACAACCGCAAGTACGATGGAAGCGATAAATGGACTACCTGCTGAGCTATCTTTAATAAATACTCCGATTGCATTTAATACAGGGCTAATATTTTGAGCTAACCAAATACCGACTACACCTGAACCTAATATTGCTGCGAATGGAACGAGCATCATATCTAAAGCAGTTTTCCCACTTAATCGTTTACCGATATAAACCGCTAAAGTTGCTGTTAATAATGCACCAATTGGTTCACCAGTTTTAATAATTAAACCGGCTTCAGTAATCGAAATCGATCCGGCTCCAAGCGCGCCGGCAATCATTGCAGAGAAAATAACAAGTCCATTTGCACCGAGCATAAAAGCAATCCCTGCTCCAATCGCTGGTGCCATCAGTGACTTCGCAACAACTCCGATTGTAATTAACATCGGGATATCAACAATTCTTCCTATATTTTCTATCAGCAAACCAATTCCGAGGGATACGAAAATACCTTGTGCAATCCCGGCAGAACCTTTGAATACACGAGACATGATATATTCCTTCATCTGTTTCACCTTCTCCTATTTTAGTAACCGATTGTTTTCATGTAGTCACGTAAAATATCATTGGATTTTGCAAATCGGTTTTCTTCAGCTTCAGATAAGTTCAGTTCGATAACTTCTTTCACACCATCTCTTGTAATAATCGCTGGTACACCTGTACAAATATCAAATTCACCATATTCGCCGTCTAGGATTGCTGAAACGGCAATCACGCGGTGGTCATCATTAAAGATAGATCTCGCAATATAAGCAAGTGAGTTACCAATACCGTAATAAGTAGTTCCTTTACGTTTATAAATCTCCCAACCAGCTTTTGCAGTTTTTTCTACAATTTCATCTAAATCAATTTCACCTAAACGCTCTTTTTGCTCTTCTAAAATTTGCAAGATTGGTTTGCCGCCAACTGTTGCATGAGACCAAGCAACCATTTGTGAATCACCATGCTCACCTAATGCATAACCATCAATACTACGAGGGTCAACTTCCAGCATTTCAGATAAAATTGTTCTCAATCGCGAAGAATCTAATGATGTCCCAGTACCGATCACGCGATTTCTTGGCAGACCTGATAATTTCCAAACTTGATACGTAATAATATCAACCGGATTAGATGCTAGTAAGAAAATCCCATTAAATCCACTTTCCATTACGCCTGATACAACACTTTCCATAATCTTCGCGCTTGCTCCTAAAGTATCCAAACGGCTTTGCCCTGGTGTCGGAGCTGGACCTGCTGTAATAATAACAATGTCCATATCTTTACAGTCTTCATAAGTTCCTGCATATACTTTTGTTCTTGTATTTGTAAAGTTAATGCAGTGTGATAAATCCATCGCTTCCCCAACTGCTCTTTCATGATTTAAATCGATTAGTGCTAGTTCCTCACAGATACCTTGATTCACAATTGAATACGCACAGCTTGATCCAACTAACCCAGTACCAATAATTGCGATTTTTCTTGTGTTTCTATTCATAAGAATCTCCCCTAAGTAATCATGTGATTTTATGTATTGTTCGTCCTTTATACCTTTCATTATAGAGATTTTCACTGTAGAAACCATAGATACTTTGTGAATCATCGAGCAAAGTTTATGTACTTTTTGTGAAATCTCACACAAACTTTTCGTCATATTTGTTACACCAAAAAATAAATTTATATATTCATCTTGACATATATATAAATAATAAATAAAAATAAAAAAAACGAATGAAACATCACATGATGTTCACTCGTTTTTTTATTATTGTGCGCTTAGTTGACTTTTCAGTTGCTGCACTACCGTTGGATTGGCAGGGGCAGCTGGTTGATAATATCCCTTTTGCAATGCATATTTATATACGTTACGTTGTCTTGTTTCATCTTGATTGCGAATGTGAATCAGCGTTTGATGTAACTTTTCGTTATTCGATTCTGCTATGTAATTCGCATAGCTAGTCAAACTAGCATTTAATTCCGATAAATAATCGTTAACCATATCTTTTTCGTTCATATTTGATACCCTCCTAGCCTAAAAAGGACATTAATTGTTGTTTTGTATTTCTTGCAGCTTGCGCATCTTGCTGTAGCATTTGTTTCAATTGAGGATCTGTACACTGCTGCGCATACTGATCTAATTTGTTCGCAACTGTCCCATGTCCCCCAATAATATGGCGTAAATTTTCAAGCTCAAGCTCGGTTAAGTTTGGCATAATAAAGACCTTCCTTTCTACATTGATTAATTGTTTGCATCCTTATTATTTAATGTCTTCTAGGTTTGTATACATTTTATGTAGCAGATCTCCAAAAGAAACACTACCATGTACACAATGAAATGCTAAAGTAAAAAAACCTCGGAATCTCTCCAAGGGTTTTCAAAAGGTTTCCTAATATTGTAACGATCTCAGGCTGCAAAACCAAGCAATGGAAAGTTTCCAAAATTCCCATGAAGTAATGACAAATCAACGCAATGCACAAGTAAATCAAGCGCCCAGTGGCTCAATACGACCGCCCCAATAACAAAACCACTCCACCTTCCCCAAAATCATTCTGCCAAAATGTCCTGCAAACATTTATTTTAGTGCTGCTTCTCCTTCCAAGTCATATGAGGAGAGCACGCCAACTGCCAAATCTACAATTTTCCCTCCCGTCCATTGAACATCTAAGTCTCGTAGAAGAGTAGCTTCTTCATACAATCCTGGATGTCTGCGTACAAAATCAACATATGCTACATTTCCTTTCCATCGAATAAATTTTGTTCCGCTTCTATAATGGCACGTTTTATCGCATCAAGCGGTTGCTTCATCATTCGTCCATGCCCTGCGGCAAGTAATGAAGGCTCATACTTCTGAAGCTTCTTGGCACTCTCTAATGACTTTTCTTTATTCCATGTTCCTATAGCTGGAAATGGAAACATCCATTTTATTTGTCCCGCTACTGCAATACCTCCGCGTGTTTGAAAAGCATCTCCTACAATTAATGCATCATTTCGGGTATCAAGAAATGACATAGAACCAGGCGTATGTCCTGACGTCGCTATTGCAAAAAGAGAGCCCACTCGATCTCCATCCTCTAATAAAATATCTGCTCTTGTTTTTACTTTTTTAGATACGCCACCTTTTATTGGTGTGTTCGGTTCATCTAATTGTAATGTCATATCCCCAGCTAACAAACGAGCATCTCTCTTTGAAATATAAACGGGAACATCGGGAAGCACTTGCTTTAGTGCATCAAGTGAACCAACATGATCGTCATGTGCATGTGTTAGCACAATTTTCGTAATGGGTTTCCCAATTTTCTGAGCTGCCTGCAAAATTCCTTTTGCACTATATGGCAAAGCGGCATCAATTAAAGTTAAACCATCTTCTTCCTCCACCAAATAGCAATTAACCGGAAACAAATTAGGTAAAAACGCTAATTGATAAATTGTACTTTCATGAATCATTCGCATCGTAAACATCCCTCTCCCTTAAAACTAACACCATTAGTTTTAACAAGAATTTTTTTCCAGTTATTCTTATTTTGAATATATAACCTAGATTTTAATTACATACATATTAAAAATAAAAAACAGTAGCCGCCCGGTGCGACTACTGTTTTTTGCCAAATCATTAAATTGTATAACGCTCATCCTCTAGCACTTTCGCTGCAATTTCACGCTTCTTCGGAATTACGTTAAGCGGTGTATGACGTGTAAATTTACGAAGTGCTGATAACATCATGCGCAGCATATCACCATTTTCTACAGCGATAATTGTTTCTTTCGCATGTGCTTCAATTTCGTTGAACGCTTCTTGACAGAACACTTCTGTGTATAGAACCTTTTGCTTATTCTTTTCAAGGCCTGTTACTTTGATTGCTTTTTCTGTACGAAGAACCGCAGATTCCATTGCATATAAGTTGCTCACGATATCAGCAATGTTGACAAGAACTTCTTGTTCTTTATCTAAGCCTTTACCGTATTTTTGAACCGCTAATCCAGCTACCATTAAGCCGATTTTCTTCGCATTATTTACTAAATATTTTTGAAGTGCTAATGGCTCATCGCCCACTTCTTCTGGCATCATCATCATTAATTCTTCTTGTAATTTTTGTGCTTTTTGCAGAAGTGGTAATTCACCTTTCATCGCTTTACGTAAGAACGTGCCTGGTACGATTAAACGGTTAATTTCGTTCGTACCTTCAAAAATACGGTTAATACGAGAATCTCGGTACATTCTTTCAATCTCGTATTCTGCCATAAATCCGTAGCCACCGTGAATTTGCACACCTTCATCTACTACGTAGTCTAGTACTTCAGAACCAAATACTTTATTTAATGAGCACTCAATTGCGTATTCCGCGATAGAAGCTGCTACAGCTTTACCGTCTTTTACTTGCTCTTCTGTTAGTGTACTCATATGGCTTTCAAATAAACCAACCGTACGATATACAGAGCTTTCTGCTGCATAAATTTTCGCTGCCATATTCGCTAATTTTTCTTGAATTAATGGGAAGCGAGCGATCGGTTGTTTAAACTGTTGACGTTGATTTGCGTATTGTGCGGAGATTTCTAACGCACGTTTAGAAGAACCAACTGTACCAACGCCTAATTTATAACGACCAATATTTAAAATGTTAAAGGCGATAACATGACCCTTACCAATTTCACCAAGTACATTTTCTTTCGGTACTAATGCATCTTCTAAAATTAACGTACGAGTAGAAGAACATTTAATACCCATTTTCTTTTCTTCAGGGCTTGTAGATACGCCTGGATATTCTTTCTCGACAATAAACGCTGTGAAGTGCTCGCCATCAACTTTTGCGTATACAATAAATACATCAGCGAAAGCTGAGTTTGTAATCCATTGTTTTTCACCGTTTAATACGTAATGTGTGCCCTCCGCATTTAAGCGAGCAGTCGTTTTTGCACCTAATGCATCAGACCCTGATCCTGGCTCAGTTAATGCGTATGCAGCTAATTTTTCACCTGTTGCCAGTAGCGGTAAATATTGTTTCTTTTGCTCTTCGTTACCGAATAATACGATTGGTAATGATCCGATACCAACGTGAGCACCATGTGTAATTGCAAAGCCGCCAGCGCGAGAGAATTTCTCTGCAATTAATGCTGAGCTAATTTTATCAAGTCCAATCCCGCCGTATTCTTCTGGTACATCAGCACCTAATAAACCAAGTTCTCCAGCTTCTTTTAATAAACGCACAGAGCGATCAAACTCGTGTTTCTCTAAATATTCAAGTTCTGGCAGAACTTCATTTACGATAAAATCCTCTGTCGTTTTTGCAATCATTTTATGCTCAGCTGAAAAATCTTCCGGCGTAAACACTTGATCAATTGTAATATCATCAACTAAAAAGCTACCACCTTTTACTGCGCTTCCCACTGTTTTTTCCATGAAAATTTCCTCCTTCATATTTTCATAAGCAGCTTCTCTCGTTTCAAGAGAAGCTGGCTCTCCCTTTATTTTTTATACCCTTTAGTCACTTCCACTTTTTATTTGTCCAGCTCCGATAGCTAGAACAGTCGGTCGTTTCGCTCCTTTCTTAGAGGCAAAAATCGCCTCTGCGTCAGGAACTCCAACACCCTCCTGTTCTGAACGAGCTATCTCCACTTTTTATTTGTCCAGTTCCGATAGCTAGAACAGTCGGTCGTTTCGCTCCTTTCTTAGAGGCAAAAATCATCTCTGCGTCAGGAACTCCAACACCCTCCTGTTCTGAACGAGCTATCTCCACTTTTTATAGTAATTCGAACACTCCCGCAGCTCCCATTCCGCCGCCGATACACATTGTAACGATACCGAATTGTTGATTGCGACGTTTCATCTCGTGAATAAGAGTTAATGTTAGTTTCGCTCCTGTGCAGCCAAGTGGATGCCCAAGTGCAATTGCACCGCCGTTTACATTTACCTTTTCTTCATCTAAGCCAAGTTCACGAATAACTTGGATAGATTGAGATGCAAATGCTTCATTTAACTCAAATAAGCCGATGTCAGATAGTTCAAGCCCAGCTAATTTTAGCGCCTTTGGAATCGCTGCAATTGGCCCAATTCCCATTACTTCTGGTGGTACACCAGCTACTGCGAAGGAGCGGAATTTTGCAAGTGGCTGCATGCCATCGCTTACTGCTTTTTCACGATCCATAAGAAGTACTGATGCTGCACCATCACTCATTTGTGAAGAGTTACCAGCTGTTACAGAACCACGAACATTAAATGCTGGACGTAATTTTCCAAGGACATCTAATGTCGTATCTGCTCTTACTCCTTCATCTTGTGAAAAGATGATTGTTTCTTCTTGTATTTTATTACTCGCTGAAACAGTGCGTAGCGTTACATCTACAGGGACTGTTTCGTCAGCAAATTTCCCTTCAGCTAATGCTTTCGCTGCACGCTGATGACTCCTTACTGCAAATGCATCTTGCTCTTCGCGAGAAATTCCATATTTAACAGCGACTTGTTCCGCTGTATGCCCCATGCCCATATAGTATTCTGGAGCCCCTTCTACAAGGCGGCTATTCGGACGAACGACGTGCCCCATCATTGGGACTAAACTCATAGATTCTGCTCCGCCAGATAATACTGCTTCCGAGTGACCGAGCATAATCCGCTCTGCTCCGTAAGCGATACTTTGTAATCCTGAAGAACAGTAACGGTTAATTGTAATAGCCGGAACATCGTAAGAAAGTCCTGCTAATCCGCCGATATTACGTGCCATATTTAACCCTTGTTCTGCTTCTGGCATCGCACAACCAAAAATCAAATCATCAATTGGTCCTTCATAGTTATTCGCACGTTTTAACGTTTCTTTTACTACTAATGCTCCTAAATCATCAGGACGAACTGTTTTTAATGAACCCCTCTTTGCCTTCCCAATTGGCGTTCTTGCTCCCGCAACAATGACAGCTTCTCTCATGAACGATATCTCCCCTCGTTATTAGTTACGTAATGGCTTTCCTTTTACAAGCATGTGCTGCATTCTTGCTTGTGATTTCATCTCACTTACTAAACTGATAAATGCTTCACGTTCCACATCTAATAAATACTGCTCATCAACTTCTGTTCCATACGGTACTTTTCCACCAGCAATGACATATGCGAGCTTTTTCGCAATGTGTAAGTCATATTCGGAAATATAACCAGATAGATGCATTGCTTCTGCTCCAAGCAATAGCGTTGCATATCCTGTTTCACCGACAACTGGTACCTTTTTACGAATCGGTGCTTTATAGCCTGCTTCATATAAAGCAAGTGCTTTTTGTTTTGCATCATATAGTAAGTGATCACCATTCACACTAATACCATCTTTATCGCCTAAGAAGTTACGAGAAACAGCTTCTTGCGCTGATGTAGATACTTTCGCCATTGCGACTGATTCAAACACTTTATTCGCAACCTTTTGCAGATCAAACTCTACACCGTTTGCCATCTTGTTGAGGTGTTTAATGTATAGCTCTTTATTACCGCCACCGCCAGGAATTAAACCAACACCAACTTCTACTAATCCCATGTACGTTTCGCTAGAAGCTTGAATGCTAGCTGCTGGTAAACAAACTTCTGTACCGCCGCCAAGCGTCATACCATATGGTGCTGCTACAACTGGCTTAGAGCTGTACTTAATTTTCATCATTGCGTCTTGGAAGTTTTTCACGACCCACTCAATTTCAAAGTAGTTATCATCTTGTGCTTCCATTAAGATCATCGCAAGGTTCGCACCAACGCAGAAGTTCTTCGATTGATTTCCAATAACAAGCCCTTTATAATTTTTCTCAACTTCATCGACAGCGTAATTAATCATTTGCGTAATATCCATACCAATTGCGTTACTCTTCGAATGGAATTCTAAGCAAAGGATGCCATCGCCTAAATCAATTAAGCTCGCTCCACTGTTTTTCTTTAACACACCATTTTTCTCTTTTAATTGTTTCAGAGAAATTGCTTTTTTATTACGCTGAATAAGCTTATATTCACCGTTATCGTAATAATAACTTTCACCATTATCATGTTTATAGAAAGAGCTAAAGCCTTTCTCTAACATTTCTTTTACCCATGCAGGAACAACTTGCCCGTTCTCTTCCATCTTTTGAATGGATTTTTCTACGCCGATTGCATCCCAAATTTCAAACGGTCCTTGCTCCCAGCCAAATCCCCACTTCATCGCTTGGTCAATTGCAACAATATCATCTGCAATTTCTTTATGAAGCTTCGCTGAGTATAGAAGAGTTGGCGTGATAATGTTCCACAATAACTCTCCAGCACGATCTCTCGCATATACAAGCGCTTTCAATTTGTTTGATAATCCTTTTTCTTGCTTGCTTAACTCTACGGAAGCAGCTCTCAATTTTTTACGTGCTTCATATTCCATCGTTTCGGGATTCAATTCTAAAATTTCTTTTCCTTGTTTTAAGAAGAATCCTTGACCTGTTTTACTGCCAAGCCATTTTCTTTCAAGCATGTCATGCATAAAAGCCGGTACTTTAAACACATCACGCTCTTCTTCCTGCACATTTTCATACACATTGTTTGCAACATGTACAAATGTATCTAATCCGACAACGTCTAATGTGCGGAAAGTTGCGCTCTTTGGACGACCGATTAGTGGACCTGTTACAGAATCTACTTCTCCAACGCTATAACCTCGTTTAATCATTTCTTGCAGCGTTACAAGTAGTCCGTACGTACCAATGCGGTTTCCAATAAAGTTTGGTGTGTCTTTTGCAGTAACAACACCTTTTCCAAGTACATCTTCGCCAAATAATTTCATGAAGTCTAACACATGTGGGTCTGTTTCTTTTGTTGGTATAATCTCAAGAAGTTTTAAATAACGTGGTGGATTAAAAAAGTGCGTTCCTAGAAAGTTTTTTTGGAAGTCAACTGAACGCCCTTCTGCCATTTTTTCAACGGAAATGCCTGATGTATTTGAGCTCACAATAGAACCTGGTTTGCGAACAGCATCTACTTTTTCGAATAATTTCTTTTTGATTTCTAAGTTTTCAACAACAACCTCAATAATCCAATCTACATCAGCGAGGCGTTCCATATCATCTTCCATATTACCAGCTTCAATTAATGCCAAATTTTGTTTCACTGTAAGAGGAGCTGGTTTTTGCTTTAATAATTTTTGCAATGCTCCGTTGCTAAAACGATTTCTTACACTTTTATGTTCTAACGTAAGTCCCTTCGCTTCCTCTTCTTTTGTAAGCGATGGTGGTACAATATCAAGCAATAATGTTGGTATACCAATGTTGGCTAAATGTGCAGCAATCCCTGAACCCATTACGCCAGAACCGAGAACGGCAGCCTTTTTAATTTGGAACATCCATTTCTCCCCCTTATTCTTGAATGAATGCTCATTCAATTTTTCGACGTACGTCGCAATCAATGAGTGAGCCTCTACTAATAAATATATGATACTGTTTAAATTTTCGCAATATATTTAAAAATAAAATTTTCTGAAACAAATTATTTTTTTACGTTTGGACATCCTATGATTGTGTATTTTCTTTACTAGAATACGCTTTTTTCTTTTTAGAATTTGACGAAAACGGAGGAATTTATATGGCAAAGCTTAAGAAAGACCCTTCAAAAGCAGGTGTTAGTGCTGCTAGCGTAACAGGAAATGCAGGTCCAGTAGATCGTGGCATCGAAAAAGGTCGCCAAGGAAACAATCAACAATACAAAAAACAAAACATGGGTGAAAAATAACGCTATATCTTTGGGCAGGGAACGTGGCATAATGAATATTGGGCCGCTTTTCTGCCCAATTTATTTTGTATACATAAGGCGAAACAAACGAGGGACTGTATGATGAAACGAACAATAATCATGATTGTGATGATTGCTACACTTTTTACAAGTATGATTTTCTTCTCTTACGCAAAGCGCCAAAAGGACGTTAAAGATAACGGGCCTGCTATCACAGGGAAATACGGCATTACAATTGATGCCGATACCGGCGAAATCCTATATGGAAAACGAGAACAAGAACGTTCTTACCCAGCTAGTGTAACAAAAATGATGACCACTCTTCTTTTACTAGAGAATGTAAAGAAAGATGAAGAAATTACTGTCACAGAAAATGCTACAAAAACCGAAAGTCAGAGTAAAAAAATTAAACTTCGCGCTGGTGAAAAATTAAAAAGAGATGAAGCATTAAAACTGATGCTCGTCATTAGTGCTGATCCAATTGCTGAATCTATTGCAGAGCATATTGCAGGATCAAAAGAAAAGTTTGTAAAAATGATGAATGAAAGAGCCAAAGAGCTCGGGGCAAAGCATGCGACGTTTAAAAATGCGAGCGGGGCTGACGCACTCGGCAATAAGGTATCACCTTACGATATCGCAATCATTACGAAAGAAGCATTAAAATACCCAATTGTACTAGATTATATGAATACGACGCGCACAACATTACATACTTCACAGCGATCTCCAAAAATCGCAAACTATGGCCGCGAAGAACTTTATAATGATTCATATGCAATTGGAAGTAAAAGTGGTTTATCTGCTTTAGGAAAATATACGGTCGTAACAGTTGATGAAAAAGATGGTAAACGCGTTATTAACGTTGTATTTTCTTCTAGTCGTACTCAGTTATACCCTGATACGAAAAAGATGGCCCACTACGCTTTCGAACAATTAAAATAAACCAAGGAAGTTTTTCTTCCTTGGCTTATTTTCTTATCATTCCTTTTAGAACAAACGCAACGTTTGCTGGACGTTCTGCTAAACGGCGCATGAAGTAACCGTACCAGTCATTTCCATATGGCACGTATACACGCATTTTATATCCTTCTTTTACAAGCTCAAGCTGACGCTCTGGGCGGATACCAAATAACATTTGGAATTCAAATTGATCGCGCGAAATGTTATGCTCTTCGACAAGTTTTTTCGTATATTCAATAATTGCATCATCATGTGAGGCAATTGCAGTATAATTTCCATTTAATAAGTGCATTTTAATAATTTTTTTATAATTGTCATCTACATCTTTCTTGTCTGGGAACGCAACTTCTTCAGGTTCTTTATAAGCCCCTTTTACAAGACGTAAATTAGGACTGTATGCATTCAAATCCTCAATGTCTTTCTCTGTACGGTATAAATACGCTTGAATAACCGTACCAATATTGTCATATTCTGATTTTAGTTGTTTAAAGATATCAATTGTTTTGCCGCAGCGTGAATAGTCCTCCATATCAATCGTGACAAACACACCGTTTTCTTTTGCTGCATCTAAAATGCGGCGCATATTATTCATTACTATATCATCTGAGATGTCTAGTCCCATAGAAGTCATCTTTAAAGACAATTGTGAATCCAGACCTTCACGTCCAATTGCACGAATGGCTTCGATAGACTGGCTTGCCATTTCATTTGCTTCTGCTTCGTTATCAACGAATTCACCTAAATAATCAATCGTAACGCAAAGATTTTTTTCATTTAACTGCTTAATAGCAGCGGTCGCTAATTCAATCGTTTCCCCTGCGACAAAGCGCCCTGCACCAAAGCGTAAACCGTATTTTTTCGCAACTTTTGTAAGCGCTTTATTTTTTGATAAAAAGAGAAATGAATTGCGCATTAATTGTTCCATGTAAACCACCCCTATGACTGTAATTTATCTGTTTTTTACCCCTCTTCAAAATTATATCATTCTTTAAAATTATTTGATACAAATAATTATTTAGATAATTAGCAATTTCATATGATAATGTTTAAATCCTTGATATACCGCAAAAAACAGCACACAAAAAATTTTTCGACAAATCTGAAAAAAACCATGTAAAACGCTTACAATTCAACGGGAAATTTAAAAAACAGCACCATTCCTTCTATCTTAGTGTCAAACAGGTAAAATAACAGACAAATATTATATAGCGATACTAACCACCTGTATTTATCACATTCGAATTTGCTGCTTAAGTGCTTTCCATCCGTGATACATGAAAATCTCTATATATCCTATGAAAAAAGCCGCTCAAATGAGCAGCTTTTTTCATTCTTATTTATGATTACGATTTTCTTCATTTAATCGTTTAATATCCGCAATCAATTTTACCATTTCTTCTTTTCCATCTGGATACGTTTCATTCCAATGTTTTACAAGTGCAGGCATCGTTTTTGCAATGTAAGAATACAACGCCCATTTTTGCACCTGTTCTTTTCGTTCTTCATTGCTTTCTCCTAGCAATAATTCTGTATACTTTTCAAGCAAGCCATCAAACTGCTCATTAAACTTATCATTCATCGCTCTTCCTCCTTCTCTAAATTCCACAATTGATAATAAAAAAGTGTATCATGGCTACACCCGTCTTGCCTAATTTATCCATAGAAAAAAGCAGCGGAAATCGCTGCTTTTTTCTATAATTTTGATCGAACAGAGTTTAATTTCTTCTCCATCGTACTTTCTTTATCGCGACGATCATCAATACGAATTGTTGTCGCTACTCGCTGTGCACCTTTTGAATATGGTACCTCATGCATTTGTTGAATGACTTCAAATAATACGGGAAGTTCTCCCTCAATCACTGTATTCATCGGTGTTAATTGGTACTTCACGCGATCAGCATTTTTCTCTAATACTTTTTGTACTTCTGCTACATATTCACTTACGCTTGGATTACTTGTTCCAACTGGAATAATCGATACATCAACAATTGCCATGATAGTTCCCTCCTATGTGTTTCTCTTTTCTATTGTACAGAACCCTCTCTCACTTTACTAATCATAACTACCGTGAATGACCCCTCCTTAACATTCTATATAAATTCATTTTGATTTTTCGACATATAAGCCGCGGCTATGGATAACAACAGGTGACCTGTACTCGTTTTCTTTCTTTGTTTTCACTTGGCATGGGGCAGGAAAAGGATCTGACCGCTTCCATGCATGGCCGGATGCTCTCTCCCGCCTAAAAAGAAGGGCTTTATGTCGGTTTTTTAATTTGGATTTATATAATGAGCTGTTTGAAGAAGGGGCTTCCTGTTTCATAGAGCATGGCTGATTGGATACCCAATCAGTCTGACATCCTCTCCGCATGCGTCGTTTATATTGTTCGGACACATGCTTTAGGAAGGGAACTTCTATTGGAGTACTGTTAAATTTATTTTTCACCATATGCTTATCCACTGTAACGCGAACCAATTAGTTATGCATATAGTGATGTTATCTCTTTAAAAAGCACCATAATTCCCGATACTTTTGGAAGGACGTGAACACATGAAAAAGTTGTTTCTTACTTTATTATTAGCAGCGCCCCTCTTATTCGGAACAGCCGCATGTGAAATCGGATCTGGAAAACCAGATCCTAAATCAGTAGAAAAACCGGCACCTAAGCCAGTTCCTCAACCTACTCCTACTCCACCAACAGCTCCTAACCCACCAACAGCTCCTAACCCACCAACAGCTCCTAACCCACCAACAGCTCCTACTCCACCAACAGCTCCTACTCCACCACCAACAGTTGATACAGACCGTGCTATGCAGAGTTTTGTAAATACGATAAATACAGTTGGAAAATCCACCGGAATCAATATAAGCAATATAAAAGTATATTCAGAAGATCCACAAGCAAAAACATATAACGGACTATTCAGCAATAAGTTCGGATTTGGCATCACAATTTATAAATCTAATGGTAGTATTGGCGCTATTGCTATCGTCGGATCAGGCACTTCTAAAGAACAAATTAAATCTTTCTACTCCACAATAAGTACCGTCATTCGTAGTATTGACTCACCTCTTAGCGAACAAGATGTAGAATCCATTCTAGAAAAACTTGGTTCGAAAGACCTCTCAGCCAAACGCTATTCAACACAAGCAATTGGTGGTACATTAACCGTATCTGAAAATAACGGCACGCTTACGTTCCAAGCCATTCACAATTAAATATTTGCTAAAGAATAGAGTCATTGCTAACTCTATTCTTTAATTCTACGTTG
Organism: Bacillus sp. DX4.1; assembly: GCF_030348195.1. NCBI lineage: Bacteria > Bacillati > Bacillota > Bacilli > Caryophanales > Bacillaceae > Bacillus > Bacillus sp. DX4.1. The sequence continues at coordinate 4,495,244 of NZ_JAUCFT010000008.1, forward strand.
TACAATATGCTTTTCTCACTCTGTTCATTCTCTTGTCTATAGCGGACACTTTCTCAAAAGGGACAACTTATGATATCTTGGCTGCATAGACATCCTCAGAAATAGTAGCACTTGTATAAACACAAATAGTTCTTTATTCTTACTATAGAGTCTAACTTGTTCGGGAGGCATTATGTTACAAAAATTCGGATTCTCACAATATGAAAGCCAAACATATGAAATAGTGGTCTCAAGCAATGAACCACTAGATGCAACAACGATTGTCAAATATTCAGGTGTTCCAAAAGCCAAAATATATGAGGTGTTAGCACGCCTCATCGATAAAGGGATGATGATGGACTCTGTCTCGGAAAAGAAAAAGCTGTATACGGCTTTACCGCTAGAGCTTGCCATTCAAAAATTAACTGCAGAATTTCAATCTAATATTAAAGAGCTACAAACAACCGTTTCAAAAAGATCTTTTACAGATGACCGTGTTTGGAGCTTAAAAATGCAATCTTCTATTCAAGTTCAAAGTAAACAACTTGTAGAAGACGCCAAACATTCGATTCGGATTTCTGCTTGGAATGATACGTTTTCAGAATATCTTCCCTTATTAGAAGAAAAAGCAAAGCAAGGTATAGATATTGAAGCACTTGTCGTCGGAGAGGTGGAAACGGAGCTACAAAACGTACATTTTCTTATTCCAACTGAAGAACATAACGCGTTAGAACGCTACCTACTCCTTATCGTTGATGATCGTGAAATTTTATTTGCCGGAGTAGAACAAGAATCTTGGCAGGCGATGAAGACAATGTCACAGCCATTCGTGAAATTTTTTACAGAGTTCTTTTATCATGATGTTGCTCTTGCGAAAATTACCGAAAAGCATCACGATCTCTTTATGAATGATGAGGAAATACGAAGCATTTTAATGAAGCTGCGATATTAAAAATAGTAAAGGTTCTTCCTTTGCTATTTTTCATTTTGTTTTTTTATGTCGGATAACAGAGCAATAATCTTTTCATTTTGTTTGATTTGTTCCTCTGAGTTCATATAAATGAAGCGAATCCACCGGAATACAAATACAATTAAAAGCAAAGGAATTATGAAAAAAACAAAACCCATGAAAGATGTCATTATCATTATATATCCTCCCCTTCCTCCATCTCTCTATAGCAACATTTGATTCATTTGTAACAATCCCTTTTAACAGTTTTCTACCTTATTCCTCATTCATATAAAAAAAAGAACCCGTCACACGACAGATTCTTTTTTCATTGCATGGGTAGATTGCCCTCTCGTAATCGAGAAGATTGCACATAGTAGTGCAAGAATGACGAAGCCACCACCTACCCAAGCATTATAGATAACAGATGATTTCTCAATCACAGCACCGCCTACGGTTGAGCCAAGAGCTATCCCTAAATGCAGCGCCGAGTTGTTTAAACTTTGCTGAATACCAGCTGATTCTGGTGCAATTTCAATTAAATAATTTTGCTGTGCGGGTGAAATCGCCCAGCTTAACATACTCCAAATTGCCATCATCACAATAAATAACGGAAAAGAGAATGTCATCATCGGCAATACAAAAATCGCACATGCAAAGACGATAATAATCGAGATAATACTTTTCTTTGATCCCCATTTATCTGCAAGCCAGCCACCAAAACCACCGCCGATTACCGCTGCAATTCCGAAAATAAAGTAAAACACACTAATCCAATTTGCTTCTACATGCATGATATCTTTTAAAAATGGTGTTAAATATGCATATAGTGTTAAATGTCCTGTTAAGAACAGAAACGATGTGAGTTGTGCACTTACAATCTTTTTATCTTTTAACGTAGCAATTTGTTCTCGTACAGACAATACAGGTGCCGGTGGAACTTTTGTTAAAAATAAAGAAATGCAAACAATCGCTAGTATCGCTAATACCGAGATTAAAACAAATGGTGCACGCCAGCCATAGGCATTCCCAAGGACAAGTCCTAGTGGTACTCCAAGTACAAGCGACCCGCTAATTCCCATAAAAATAATTCCAATTGCACGCGCACGGAAATGTGGTTCTACAACACTAGAAGCCAATGTCACCGATAGTGCAATAATAAGGGATCCACTCGCTGCACAAATGACACGCGAGAACATCAGCATCATATAATTTAAACTAAGGGCTGAAATCACATTTCCAACAAAGAAAATACATAATGCTCCTACATATAATGTTTTACGTTCTATTTTCCCCGTTACTGCCAATAAGACAGGTCCAGAAAGAGCAAATACAATCGAAAATATCGTAATTAATTGTCCTGCCGCACTAATGGAAACTCCTAAATCACTTGCTACTAAATCTAGTGTTCCTCCAATAATTAATTCAACCGTCCCGACTACGAATGCCGCAATCGCTAATATATATACACGAAAATTCAAGTTCCCCCCCACACTTTCTCTCGCTCTCTTTTGGTTACTACAATAATAGTAACCAAAAGATTTCTCGGACGCAACCCTTATTTTTTATAGTAATTTTTTCCTTGAAACCGAACATGCATGGGATTGCAAATTATTCAAAGAGTACAACGATTAGAACAGGCGTTATCTCAAAACCCTCTTGTTGCAGATATTTTTCCGCAAGGTTCCATCAAAATGCGAACTATTTACGAAGAGCCGATGTTGTTGTCGCTATACATGATTTTGAAAATACACGTGCAATTGTTCTCATTCAAAAAAGACAGTGCCTCGAACCTTATGCTCACTAAAAGTTTTCATGCGTATTTCAAAAAAGTAGAAGCTATGGTCACATACGATTTTCTTCAAATGCCAGCCATTCCATATGAAGGTCCTGTTATTTAATCATACAAAAAGGAGGTATCTGCTAAAAGATACCTCCTTTCAAAATCCTTTTATCCCGCACTAACGGGCCGTAAAACCCCACTGAGAAAAGTTTTACTTTATACGTTAATTTGCTTTTTTCCTATTCAAGTACCAATAAACCGGAAGTCCTGTAAATACTATACCAATTGATAAGAAACAGCTTATCGGATCATTGATAATTGCACTTCCAATTACGAACAGTGACCCTAAAATCGCTACAATTGGTACAATCGGGAATAGCGGTACACTATACGCACGCTCTTTCCCTTCATTACGTTTTCGTAAAATGAATACACCAATAAATGTCATCACATAGAAAATATAAATGATAAATACGGAAATCTCAGAAAGCTTATTTGGATCACTAATAATCATTAAAATAATACCTAATATTATTTCAAAAGTAATCGCATTTGCAGGTGTTTTAAATTTCTCATGTGCCTTTGCAATAAACTTAGAAAATGGAAGTTGTCCACGTTCTGCCATCGACATTGGAATACGAGGAAATGTTAAAATCTTTCCGTTTAAACATCCAAAAATAGAAATAATAATACCGATACTAATGATTTTTCCGCCATGTTCTCCAAGCAGTATTTCTGCTGCTGTCGCTGTCGCATTTTCTCCAAGATCCACAATTTTCGCTGCTGGTAATACTTTCAGTAACGCTAAGTTAATTAATACGTAAGCCGCTGTTACAATTAAAATCCCTACTGTCATAGCCTTTGGTAATAGCTTTGTCGGATTCTTCATTTCACCGCCGATAGAAGCAAGTAAAATCCAGCCGTCATAAGCAAATAAAGTCGCTAAAATCGCCATCCCAATGCTTTGATTTTCTGATATTGGTACAACTACATTAAAGATGTCGCTATTCCCTTTCCAAAAACCTAACACAACAATTAATATGATGGGAATCATCTTTCCAACTGTTGTAATTGTTTGGACAATGCCCCCATACTTCGTTCCCATACTATTGACAACACCAAGGAACACAACTGTTCCAATTGCGATCGGTAAGTTCCATACTTTATCTAAATAGAAAAAATTAATGACTAAAGAACTAAAATATAAACCTAATGTTCCAATAATAGCTGGGCCGTATACAATTGTTTGCATCCAGCCGGATAAATATCCCCAAAAGCTCCCATAAATCTCCTCTAAATACGTGTACAATCCACCATTTTTCGGAATTTGCGCTCCGATTTCAGCTACAGTTAAACCGCTAGCTAATGTTAACAAACCACCTACTACCCAAGCGAAAATTGCCATATTAGAACTCCCTGAGTAATCTAATACGCTTCCTGGCTTCATAAATACACCAGATCCAATGATAGTCCCTACAACGATAGATAGTGCCACCGTTAAACCAATTTTGTTTTTCTCATCATGATGCATGCTGCGTATCCTCCTTCCAATCCTAGTGTGATGCAAAAGTAAAATAAAAAAACACTCCTCCCTAAAAAAGGGACGAGTGTTTTATTCGTGGTTCCACCCTTGTTTCAATTGATAAAATTAAACACACTTCACCAATCTCTCAAGTCTAGATAACGGTTTTTGCCGGCAAGCAATTACTAGATATTCGTTCACTGCTGCAGTTCAGAGGTGGTAATCCATTTTTTCGTATTAGAAAGCTTACAGCCAAAGGCTTTCTTCTCTGAGAATCGTAAAAAACAAATCTTGTCCTCATCATCACTTATTATTGTCGAATTTTGTAGTTATTGTCCATTATATTGAATTTTTCAAAAAAAGCAAGAATGTTTTTTATATAACATAGAAAAAATACCCTTACTTATATTGTAAGAGGTTATAAAAAAGCCTCAAAAACAACAAAAGCCGCTCATAAACAGAGCGGCTTCTTCTCTATGCTTTTTGTAATTGTCCTTCTTCACGTTCCATTACTTTACGCAATACAATCATTTGAAGCATTATAAATACATTACCTGTAATCCAATACAGCACAAGTCCCGATGGTGCCGCAAATCCCATAAATAAAATCATGGCTGGCATCATAAACTGCTGTATTTTCAACATTTGAACTTGGTTTCCTGCCGCCGTATTAGACTGCATAATCTTCATTTGAATAAAGGTTGTCAGTGCAGCAATGATCGGCAATATATGATATGGATCTACATGTCCTAAGTTCACCCATAAAAACGAAGATGTACGAATCTCTTCCGTACGACTAATTGCATAATACAGTGCCGAGAAAATAGGCATTTGTATTAAAAGTGGTAAGCAGCCCATCATTGGGTTCGCACCGCTTGTGTTCATCAGTTCCATCATTTCTTTTTGATACTTTTTTTGTTTCTCAATATCTTTACTAACATCACCATGCTTCTCTTTCAATTTCTGCAACTGTGGCTGCATCTTTTTCGTTCTCATTTGAACGCGATATTGCGTCACAGCCAACGGTATCATTGCTGTACGAATCACGAGTGTAATGATAATAATCGCAATGCCGAAGCTTCCGCCTGGTACATGATGTGCTACAAATTGAAGCATAAGCGAGATCGGATAAACAAAATAGTGATCCCAAACCCCGGTACTATGTGCATCAATTGTTGCTGTATTACTACAGCCAGATAAAACAAAAACAAATAATAATGATAAACTAACGAGCCAAGCTCGGTATGATTTTAACACGTTCACATTCCTCCAATGTTTCGTAATTAGTTAGCGAAACATTGGCATATATGGACCGACCTCATCACTCTCTCCGCTCGATTCTTGTCTGCGAACTGAACGGACCATCCCATATTTATAGAAGATAGAGAAAAGCGGACTATTTCTTACATGCTCCTCACATGTATCAACTACTGCGAAAACCTTTTGTCTACCGCCATATGTTTGCTGACGAACAAAACGAGAAACATTAGCGTGAAAAAAGACTTCTAATAAACAAAGTGCTGTCGTTACAACAGATATATATAGAATTGCATCCTGCAATAAAAATTCCATCGCTTCACATCCTTACTCGACCAATTGTAGCATATTTCACACATGATCTCTATTTCCCTTTATTTCCTATAAAAAATATTTTGTATATTTTTTCAAAAAAGTTTTCAAATCGAACGGTTGTATTCGCTTTCTTTAGTATATTCACGCAAATCGATGAATAGGTTTGTTTTTTTGGGAATTTATAAAATTTTCTTATTATAATAAAACGGTTGCCAGTTTTTGAAAAAAGCATTATTCTCTTCTTGTAATCAAAAATGAATTATGGAGATGAAACACACTATGGGTCAATTAGGAGACGCCGATTACGTTCCCGATACCGCCTTTTTATCCTTCCCAGCAGCTAGAACATTTCATTTAGAATTCATGATACAGTTGATTGTTATTTTTATAGCTTCCATTTTGTATGCCATTTCGATGAATATGTTTTTTATCCCACATAATATGATTAGCGGTGGATTTGCTGGCGTTGGGATGATTATTGGTTACTTAATGCATTATAATATCGGTGCACTTATCTTTTTATTAAACATCCCGCTTCTTGTTCTAGGCTATTTTTATTTAGGACAGAAAACAACTTTTTTAACAGCTTATTTTGTAGCAGTATCATCTTTAGCCATGAATATTATCCCGGTACACCAAATTTCAGATGATATTTTACTTTCTTCTGTATTTGGTGGTGTAATCTGCGGTGCTGCATCAGGAATTATTTTCCGATTTGCCTCTTCAACAGGTGGATTTGATATTATTGGGTTAATTGTAGCGAAATATAGAGATATTTCAATTGGCGCTATTATTTTTGGCTTCAACTTAATCCTACTTGTTGCCGCTGGTTTTATTTTCGGATGGGATATTACCCTATATACGTTAATTAGCCGTTTTGTGGTCAGTAAAGTCATTGATGCAGTTCACACAAAACATATTAAATTAACGATTATGACAATTACCGAAAAGGGCGAGGAAATTAAAAGAGCACTACTGCATCACGGCATACGTGGTGTAACAATGGTAGACGCTGTCGGCGGCTATACCAACCATAAGAAAAAAATGATTTACACTGTCGTAACTCGTTACGAATTAGGAGAAATGAAGCGTATTATTCGTCAAGTAGACGGTCATGCGTTTATGAATATTACAGAAACCGTTGAAATTGTTGGACGTTTCAAACGTATATGAGAAAACGCAAGGAATTAGGATTCCTTGCGTTTTTATTTATCACGCTATTTGTGGCCCACCTCAAAATTCAGCGCAAGCAAAGAAGCTAGGTGGGGGATAGACTGCCTATAAAAGCCCGATTGGTGAGGGGTAATACAAGTTTCTTATTACATCACCTAACTTACGATGTGTATGTACTTGTCCCACTCAATAATCTTTGATTGTAGTTATGAGCTGCAAGAGCTCCCCAAACCATACAAATAATATGTGTAATAAACAGCCCGATTCCAAATGTTACGATTCCAACAATTAGCTCAATAACAATCATAATAATGGCACCAATAATTGTTGAATACAGCATTCCAAAAGAACCAAATAAAAACGTCAATACTAAAGAAACCCCTACACTTTTTGTAGGTGTAACTATAATGTGCTGTTTCTGTGTCCCCATCTAACTATCCCCCTTTAATTAACTGAAAATTCAATCAAATTAATTGTACAACAAAATGGAATATTAATCCATAAAATGTAGTTCTTCGAATTATTTTACACTTATTACAAAATCAGATAATTCCTATTATTACTCGTCTAAATATGCTATAATAAAAATAGGTTTACACAATGAATGTATAGACTTGGGAGTTTCTCTTACTTTTACAAGCAAAAAGAAACAAGAAGTCGGGTATATTTCAACACAAATTTACGTAATAACTATATAAATCCATTTTGATTTTTCGACATATAGCCGCGGCTATGGATAACAAAAGGTGACCTGCACTCGTTTTCTCTCTTTGTTTTCACTATGTCTGGGCAGGAAAAGGATCTGACCGCTTCTATGCATGAACGGATGCTCTCTCCCACCTAAAAAGAAGGGGCTTATGTCGGTTTTTTAATTTGTATTTATATATAATTGTTTTCAGTTGTTTTATCACACAGTACAAAAACTTTTCAACATAACCAATCACCTTGGTTATTCTTCTATCAATCTTTTTACTTATAAAAAGATACGTACAACTAAAATCAACTTCTATTACTATACCTACCTTTGAACTTCCAAATCATCTTATTACATAAGGAGATGAGAATATGAATCAATATATACGCTACATGATAGCTGCCTTATTCGCTTGTATTGGCGGTGTCATTTGTTTCTGGACAAATATTCAACTTGGAGAATATATCATTTTTAATGGCATCGAATCTGTTGTAAGCGCTTCAATTTTAGGCGGATTTATCTTCTTCCTCTTTAACCCAGAAGAAAATGCTCAAAAAACAATGTTATTAACCATGATCGGGATTGTTGGTGGATGTATTTCCTTTTTAATGACGAACTACACGCTTCCACTACAATTAAGTTCCGCTTTCTTCCACGGTCTTTGGACTTGGTTTATCGCATTTTGCTTAGCTGATGTGTTTAACTTATTACAAGACCCTGAAGAAGACAATGGTAGCGGGATCGAGAGTAATTCTTAATAAAAAAAGGCTGGAAGATAAATCTTCCAGCTTTTTTTATCAGTATATCGACCGCTTCTTGGCATATATCGGCACTTCTACAAAATACGACACACCGTAATCCTCGGAATCTGAAACCATACATGTGCTGTTTTCTGCAGAGATGTTTCCACGATGTTTTGCTACATGGAAAATAAACAAATAAAAAAAGAAGCTACAATTTTTGGTAGCCTCTTTTTCCTAATCAGTTATATATAGGCTATAACCCTAACATTTTCTCTCCAAATTGAACGATAAACACAATAACTAATATAATTGCTAACAGCTTAAGCGATACATATGCCACTTTACAGATAACATAAATTAACATACATAACAGAATGAGCATAATAATTCCCATAGATATTGCCTCCAAAACTTTCTCTTCTTCCTATTAAGGAAGTTCTTTCATTCTACTCTTCTCATTTTATTTATGAAACCTAATAAAATTACATAAATAGAAGAGGATATCTCACTCGGCGTAAGATATCCTCTTCTTGCTTCTCTTTTAATAAATCATTTTCTTATGCATTTCATACATGTATTTTCCAATATGTAAAATCCAAACAAATGTAATAATACCAATTAAAAAGAAATCGTTTTTACCTAAGATTGTATATGCAATCGCTGCAAACCATACACATGCAAGTACCGTATTTGTAGATTGATAAGCCTTGTATCCTGCTTCATGGACAATATGAGTTTGTCCTTCATCCGCATTTTTCGCCCACATCTCCAATGACTGTGAATATGTTACACTTTGTTCTGGATAGAGTGTATTATATCGACTTTTCATAACAAACCCTAAAGATATCACACCAATTAAACATATTGAGGAAACAATCACATTCACCACTTCAAATGATAAACTCGTTCCTGCTGTATAGGAACGATAACAATATATATATGCATAAACTGTCCAAGACGGTATAATGATTTCACTTATTCGCAAATAAATTAATCGTGCTCCTAATCTTCTGCCTTGAGCACTTTCCTCCTCATCACGTAACTTAGTCAACATACGTGTAGTTTTCCAAATCTGATACATAATCGCTACACCCAATAAAATAAGCGCAATAATTACTAAATAACCAGGTACTATTCTTGGCCCTGGAACATAAGCATCTGCTAATATAAAACCAATTACACCACCAAATACCATTCCACTAAAAATCTTCAGCAATGAAAATATTGTATGTTTCACCCTACTCTCCATCTGCCTCTTCCCCCTCCACTAACGTAAATATCTCTTCAACCGCTACCCCAAAAACATGTGCAATCTTTAACGACAGAACAATTGATGGCGCATAATCACCGCGTTCAATTAAACTGATCGTTTGCCGTGATGAGTCGATTGCTTTTCCTAAATCTCCTTGTGACATTCGGTGCTTTGCACGAAATTCTCTCACTCGATTTTGAAGCTTCATATCTAACCTCGTTTTCCTTTATTTAGTTAAAATTGTAAAGACTTCTCCTCTTTTTGTCAATTATCATTGTCATTTTGACGTTAATATATGTCAAAATAGAATTTAAAAAAGACAGTGCTTGTCAGCACTGTCTTTTCCAATTCTCGACATAGAATAGATTCCCTATTAATTTACACTTTGTACAAATACACGCTTTAATTGTTTGCGGAAACGAATTCCTACAGTAATTGCTGTAATTACGATAATCCCGAAGATGATTTTACCAATATGCTGTCCAAGTAAACCGAAGATATTATCTAAATTTCCACCTAACCAATAGCCACTGATCAAGAAGAAGGACACCCAGAAAAGAGCACCGGAGTAGATTGTCAGTGCAAAGCGGCGGAACGGTAAATTAATAATTCCTGCAAAATAGCCTGTGAAATGACGAACACCCGGGATAAAGAAGCCGATAAAAATAAGAAAATATCCGTATTTATCAAACCACATTCTTGTTAAATCAATTTTTCTTTGTGTTAAAAATACATACTTCCCGTATTTCTGCACAAATGGCATACCAAGTTTATTCCCTAAAAAGTATTGAATCGTCATCCCAACACTCGTACCAATAAATGATAATAGAATTAAAATTGGTAATTGTAATTCTCCGGTATGTGCTAGGTACCCTGCATACGCTAGCGTTGGCTCTCCTGGAAACGGAAGTGCAATATATTCCAGCAGCAATCCAACAAGTACAACATAATAGCCGTATTGCTGAAATAATTCATAAACCCACTCCATGTCGCCCTCTCCTTTTCTCATTAATTGACAGCATAAATCACGTACGAACTGTTACTTTTATTGTATAAAAATTTTGTCGAAATAACTATCACAATAACTTACATTTAGATTACATTTTTGTAAGAATAGATATTTTTATCCATTATCCGCAAATTCCTTTAGCGCATTTATACTCACTTCTAATTTTTCATTGCTAACATATTTGTTTTATATAAATCCATTTTGATTTTTCGACATATAGCCGCGGCTATGGATAACAAAAGGTGACCTGCACTCGTTTTCTCTCTTTGTTTTCACTATGTCTGGGCAGGAAAAGGATCTGACCGCTTCTATTCATGGCCGGATGCTCTCTCCTACCTAAAAAGAACGGTTTTATGTCGGTTTTTAATTTGTATTTATATAATTAAGTATGATATCTAACTATTAAACTAGTTCCATATTAACTTCATAATAGCTTCATATTAACTTCATATTATCTTCATATTCATATTGTAAAATTATATCGGACTTTGTTGAATTTTAGGATGAAATTTCGCTATTCACATTATGTATCACGTTTAAGCAAGAAATAAACACGCTTTAATTTTCGAAAATATAGACAAGGAGTGAGGAAAACTGCAAGTATATAACATTCATAATGTTGTTCATACGCAAGCTAAATCCAACCTAAGTGAAACAATTTTTAGCCTACATGTATGTGAAGAAAGTGAATTTGATTCAAGCTTAAGGAAGTCCACTACATTATCCTTTATTGTGAGCCGAGAAACTGTAAAGATTTTGATCAAAAAAAGTATAAGTTATAAACCTGACAGTATCGACAGTAAAAGTTACATTATTCCTAGTCAGGCATTTCATTACCTTTTTCCTACTATTTGTGAAAATGATGAAGAAATAATTGTTCATGTACAAATTTTCGGGAAAAATGGCGAATTGTTGCTGAACAATAGGTTATTCATTAACAAAAACCTAAATCGTAAATTTAAGGTACAAACGTTTTTTGAAACGATTAACGAAAATATATATCGAGCATTATATAATTTTCAAGCTTACTAAGTCTAAAACACAAAGAATCTATGTTTCTTTATGTTTATTTTTTTTACGCTCTTATTTTAAATTCTATATCTAACAATAAAACAAATTACCGTAAGGAGAAAACCATGAAAAAGATATTATTAGTTATTTTACTATTGAGTGTATGGGTATTCCCATATGAAAAAGCAGAGGCAGCGGCAGCGGCTCCTACACCAGATCAAAAATTATTTGTCAATACAAGTACAAATAAGATGGACTTTTATCAAGATGGTAAATTTATAAGACGTTTTACTGTCGCTACAGGAAAAGCAAATACTCCTACAGCACTAGGAACATTTATCATTGTAAACAAAATAAAAAATCGCCCTTACTATACTAGACATATTAAAGGTGGAGATCCACGCAATCCCCTTGGTGATCGTTGGCTTGGATTGAATATGAATAAAACGTGGGGAACAACATATGCGATTCATGGTACAAATACAAACACAGTAATTGGAAAAAACACGACACTAGGATGTATTCGTATGTATAACGAAGATATTCATTGGCTATTTGACCGTATTGGAGAAAAAGCTACTGTAGTTGTAAAAAAATAAAGTGAAACTTTAATCAGTGGGGGATTACTGCCCACAAATAGCGGGATAAATACCCTAAAGAACAAGTTTATATCCTAGCCAAGAACTTTGCTCTTGGCTTCTTTTATTTCTTCATTTAAAGTAGCAAAATAGCTAGCTTTACATATATAATTGAAACGAAGATATAAAGAATTTCATGCTTCGCACTTGCCAAAATAAACATTACAATTGCACCATCATAATCATCAATTTATTTATATAATAAAGTGAAACTTCCATTCATTTAACTCATTCTTTATTCAACATGAAGAATGAGTTAAATGAATTAGACTGTATTCTCTCCTCTGTCTTTAACTCTTAAGATGGGGGTCTTATTATGTAGTAAAGAAAATAACCATTGTAACCGGCAAGAACGATAAGCTGAAATACTCTTGTTAAATTGTGCTTTTAGGAGGTGGGATTGTGAAGCACATACTTGTGATTGAAGACGATCCAGATATTCAAGAACTAATACGAGGACTTTTAACAGTACACAGTTTTAGAGTTGATGTTGTAGGTACTGGCACAGAAGGTATACTCCTTTTTCAAAAAAATTCATATGACCTTATCCTACTCGATGTTATGCTACCTGATATAAATGGGTATAGTGTTTGTAAAATTATAAGAGGACAATCTATTGTTCCTATTATTATGCTAACAGGGTTACATAGTGAGGAAAATGAAATTAGAGGATTTGAATTAGGAATAGACGATTACATAACAAAACCTTTTCATTACACCATATTTGTAAAGCGAATTGAATCTGTGCTAAGAAGGCAAACATCTTTAGAAAATGATAATGATATACTACAATTTAACGAGTTTATATTAAATTTAAAAGCCTATACAGCTTATGTTCATGGGAATCAAGTTGAACTAACAACGAAAGAATTCGAGATCATGTATACACTGTTACAAAATCGTGGGAAAGTACTATCAAGATGTGATTTGTTAAATAAAATATGGGGCTATGAGTATTATGGTGATGTAAGAGTAATAGATACTCATATTAAAAACATACGGAAAAAATTAAATATTCCATACATTAAGACGGTAAAAGGTATTGGATATAAGTTGGATTCGTAAAAACAAGCAAGAAAACATCACCAGAAAATTTTTTATAAAATCCGTTATACTTTCTATTCTTTTCTCACTTTCCCTATATTTTATTATTTATTTACTTTTATCTAATTATGATAAAAAACATAAAGGTAATTTCATCGTATATTCCAAATAATATACACGAGTACATCAAATGGTTACACGTTAGAAGTCGTAAATACAGGAACACAAATTGAAGACGAAAAGAAAAGAGACAAACCATTGAACAAAGCGTATAAAAAAGAGCACATGATGTGCTCTTTTTTATACCGCATTAATGGGCAGTAAAACTCCCACTGATTAAAGTTTCACTTTATTTTAATGATGCGTATAGCTTTTCTACTTCTTTTTCAATTTGTTCGACATCAATTCTTTCAAACAGTGGTTGTACATTGCTAATTCGCTCTGGGAAAACAGTTTCACATGCCCAATCTGTATGAGAAATAGATAGCATTTCCCTTACTTTCTCACTAGAAAACGGTAAAAATGGTTGTAACAACTGTGCAAAATTCACAATAAAATATACGCAATGGTAAATTGTCTCGTTACACCCTGAAGGGTTTTCTTTTATTTGCTTCCACGGCCCTTGCTCATCAAAATATTTATTCGCATATCGTACTGTTTCAAATATTGTTTCTAACGCAACTTTAAAATGAGCTTGCTCAATCGCATTTCCTACCTTACGATATAATTCCTCCACCCTCTCCTTCAGCTCTAGATTTACATTCCCTTTTGGCACATCACCATCATAATATTTCTCAATAAATTTCAATGTACGACTTACAAAATTCCCGTACGCTCCTAGCAATTCGCTGTTATGGCTATAAATAAATTCACGCCAAGAAAAATCAGTATCGCGATTTTCCGGTGCATTTACCGTTAAAAAGTACCGAATCGAATCTGGATCATACCGCTCTAATATATCTGGTACCCATACTGCCCAGTTTTTACTTGTCGATAATTTTCGTTTCTCAACAGTTAAGTATTCATTGGAAACAATATGACGTGGCATTGCTTCCTCTCCTACTCCAAGTAATACAGCCGGCCAAATAATGGAATGAAACGGAATATTGTCTTTCCCGTGCACATAATATGTTTTCGCACTACTATTCCAGAATTCTTGATCATCCTGTCCTGTTTCTTTTGCCCACCGTTTACTCGCCGAATAATAACCAGAAACAGCTTCAATCCACACATAAATTTTCTTATCCTCATATCCCTCTACAGGAATTGAAACTCCAATTGGTAAATCACGTGATACCGCTCGGTCGTGTAAACCTTCTTGTAAGTAACGCTCTGTTAATTGAATTGCATTGTCACGCCATACCCCTTGTTGTTTTGCTTCCGCTACTGCCTCCTCAATAGGTTTCTGAAATTGATGCAATGCAAAATAGAAATGCTCTGTTTCCTGAACTGCCGGGATATTTCTGCACAACTTACACTTCTTCTCCAGTAAATCAAGTGGATCTAAAATAGCAGAACAAGCATCACATTGATCACCACGTGCTGGTTCCTGACAATGCGGACAAATTCCTTCTACGTAACGATCCGGTAAAAATTGCACACATGATTCGCAGTATGCTTGTTCAACTTTCTTTTTATAAATAAAGCCTCCTTCTAATAGACGTAAGAAAATCTTTTGTACTGTTTGATGATGATGCTCTCTATCTGTACGTGTATAACAATCATACGTAAAACCAAGCTGCTTAAAACATCGCTCAAATTCTTCATGATAATGATCAGCAATTTCTTTTGCAGTAACGCCTTTTGGTTTTGCCCGAATGGCAATCGGTGTCCCATTACAATCGCTCCCTGATATGTAAAGAACACGTTCACCTTTCGCCCTGTAATAGCGTGCTAAAATATCTCCTGGTAATAGGCTCGCAACATGCCCAAAATGCAAAGGGCCATTCGCATAAGGCCAAGCTCCACCAATAAAAATACTCATCTTTCATTCCTCCTTTACATATAAAAAAGCCTCGCCCTTATCTTCTAAAAAGATAAGGGCGAGGCTTTATAAACAGTCGCGGTACCACCTTATTTCATCAGTTGTTCACACAACTGACCTCTACAAGTACGGAGCAACATGTGCTCTTATACTGTGATTTTGATAACGAGAACCAAATCTCGTCGCCGCCTACTATTATCATTTGATAAGTTCAGGACGAAGCTCAAAGGCCATTGTTCAAATGAATATTCTGGCTTCTTCTCAGCTTCCGAAGCTCTCTGGAAAGAATGATTCCATTCTACTTTTCCTCTTCAATGCTTTTCATATTATATGTAACATGTATTCTACATACAATACACAGAAAAATCAAATTTTTATTCTTTTTCTTTTACACTTCTACACCCGAACTAGTGTAAAAGCAGGAAATACAACATCTTCAAAGAATAAGTACACGTTCAGAGAAAGGAGAGATGTCATTGAACCAACAACAATTAAGTGCAAATAATAAAGAAGGTTGGAATAAAGCCGCTTATGAAGCATGGACCAGTCGGCATGGAACACCGCACGAATATGCTCAGCAACTAGTAAAAGATCCCGCCCATACAGTATCTCATTACTTACCATACATAAAAGGTATACAAGGAAAACGCATCATCAACTTACTTGGTTCAAAAGGAAGTAAAGCTGTTGCCTTCGCATTACTAGGAGCTGACGTAACCGTTGTGGATATTTCTGAAAGCAATGCGAAATATGCCAAAGAATTAGCCAGTGCAGTAGGTGCTCCTATTGAATACATCGTTTCAGATGTACTAGACATACAACCTACAAAAACATTCGATGTTGTTTTATTAGAACTAGGCGTACTTCATTACTTTATAGATCTACAACCTCTATTTCAGCTTATCTTTCAACTACTAAAAGATGGCGGTACGCTTATATTGCGTGACTATCACCCTATTTATACAAAGTTGCTAGAAATGGATGATACAACATTTCTAGCAAACGGCAATTATTTTCATGAAGAAATTGTTGAAGTTGAAGTTGCTTACAGTATTCTCCTTAATGAAACACAGAAAGCCTCATTACTTAAAAATAAAATTCGCCGCTGGACGTTAGGAGAAATTATTACAGAAATCGCTCAGACGAACCTACGTATTAAAGAATTTATTGAAGAACGTGGTCCACACCAACGATGGGTCTTCCCTCCCTCTGCTCCAGAAGGAATTGAAAACCGCATTCCTGGACTTTATACATTGATTGCTACAAAATGAGTTAATTGCACACATGCAAAAAAGAATCCCTTCACGATTGGGATTCTTTTTTGGCATGCTTAACGCATATAAGTTGAGGTTGGAGATTACCATAATTCTGTAGAATAGGACACAAGGTATTTCAACATTTTGTCTCTGACTTACGCAGTCAAAAGGGGTATGACCAACATAACGAAGAGTAATGTTGGTTGATACTGAAAATCATTATCAACTAATTAGAAGTATACAGGATGTTTTCTAAAAACACAATAGCATTTTCTTATTTTTTATAAGAATTTTTATTCTAATTTATTTTCAAAATCGCCTCTTTATACATACTTATTAGTATAAAAAGAATTACGAAAAAGGCTGTGAGCTATTTCACTGCATCTTTCCCTTATTTCCTTTATAATGAGAACAGATATCACTAATATTAGGAGTGTTATATATGTCACAAGAGCTCGAAGATAAATTATTTGCCAATTTAGAGGCTGTTATTGATCCTGAATTAGGTGTCGATATTATCAACCTTGGCTTAGTATATGACGTTACAGTTGATGAGCAAAATAATGCTGTCGTTACGATGACGATGACTTCCATCGGTTGTCCGATGGCTGGACAAATCGTATCGGATGTCAAAAAAGTATTATCGACAAATGTACCTGAGGTAAATGGAATAGAAGTAAATGTTGTTTGGAATCCACCTTGGTCAAAAGAACGTATGTCACGTATGGCGAAAATCGCACTAGGAATTCGCGATTAAACAAAGGAAGAAAAAAGACCTGACATTATCAAAGTCAGGTCTTTTTCGTTTCTTATTTTACACCAACTGCATCATAAGCTTTCGTTACAGCTTGTACCGCTTTAGAATTTTTTCCATATAAATCTTCTGCAGATTGAATTGCAGCTTGGCGCATCATTTTAAAGTTAGAGTTTGCAGTTAAATATTTTGTAAGAGCACGGTAGTAAATTTTTTCTGTTGCTTCGCGGCCAACGCCAGTTACTTTCACACCGTAGTGCTCGCCACCTTCAGACACTAAATATGCAGCTTTATTGTTAATACTACTATTAATATGAACGCCGCCATTATCATATGGACCTGTATAGCGTTTGTTGTAATGATCTGGGTAACCTTCTCCAGGTTTTAATGGGTTTGGAATGGATGCTGGATCTTTCAGAGAACGAAGTGCATCTCCTTCTATACCAGGCGTATAAATATCAGCCCCAAGATCCCAGCTTTTCTTCTCGACCATTACACCCATAATATCAGATAATGATTCATTTAATGCACCAGGCTCATCTTTATAAACAAGATTCGCTGTATATTCTGTTACAGCATGCGTTAATTCATGCCCAATAACATCTAACCCTGCGGATAATGGAATGAATGTTTCTCCATCACCATCACCGTACATCATTTGTACCCCGTTCCAGGCAGCATTATTCCAACTTTCACCTACGTGAACAGTAGAAATTAACTTCGCCCCTTCATTATCAAAAGAATTACGGTTAAATGTCTTCTTATAATAGTCATATACTTTCGCTGCGTTTACGTGTGCATCAACAGCAGCTTTATCTTCAAAGTACTTCGATTTACTTTCTATTTCCTCACCTGTATATCCAAACCATTGCGAGAAGATATTAAACCAATTTTCATCCATATTTTGTGCGTCAAACGTATGAACACCTTTTCCGCGCTTGCCATCAAATAAATTAAACGCACCTGTTTTTGCATCTTGTGAAATTTCAAAAGTTACCTTATTCCCTAATACACCCTCACCGAAACCGTTGATGTTATCAACAGCATTGTATTTCTCAATTACATTTCCGTTTGTTGCATCAACAAAGTAGTGCCAATATCCTGGTGCTGGTTTTGAAATAGATGCTTTTACAAGGTATGCAAGATAGTATTTTCCATCTTTTTCATACACATATAAATCTTTTTTCACACCATCATATTTATCTACTTTTCCAATTTGTTTCTCAATATCAGCCTTCGCAACATTTACTGCTTGCTCATCAGTAATGCTTGCTGCAGCTGGAATATTTTTATCTTCTAAATTCGGGATAACTTGTCCGAAAAATGCCTTTACATTATTGTCTTTATCAAGTGCAATTGTTTGATCTGATCCGTACACAGGGATGTCGTTATGCTTCTCAACTAACTTCACATGTGTTGTATTAGATTCAGCGTCCTTTTCTTCCCCTACAATGTTAAAATGCTTTTCTATACTTCCTGCTAATTTAAACATTTCCTTCTTACTCTCTAAATATTGAAACACTGTCTCTTTTTTATCTAAGCCTTCCGGTGCTTTCCATTCTTCACCTATGTAAGCTGGTGTTTTGAATTCTTGATGATATTGAATTTTTTGCTCTGCTGCTTGTGTTTTTGTTACACCAAATGCACCAAATCCCCCAAAAATTACGGATAAAGCTAATGCTGAAGAAACCACTTTCTTTTTCAATCTAACACTCCCCATTCTCCCGAAAATTTTTGACACTCTTATACATTTCGAAAAAAGGAGAGTAACTCCTACCCAAAAATGTTGAGAAACATTTATTTTACAATTTAATACAAAAAAGGAACGTCATGTTAGACGTTCCTTTTCCTTACTTACTATTTCTTCATTTCAATTGCTAAATAGTGAGATTTCTCTGTTGCTTGAATACGAACATCCTCTTCAATAACTTCTGCTGCATCACGCATAACAAGAGTCTCGCTATTTACAACACTGCTTCCTTCAATTTGCACAAGATAAACCTGACGCCCTTCGCCAACCGGGAAGCTAATCTCTTTTCCAGCTTCTAATGAAAGAGAATATAAGTTTGCATCTTGATGGATAGCAATTGGTGCACCGCCATCAACTGGAGAGACCATATGGAACCATGTGTTTTCACGTTTGTTCCAGTCAAATTTAAACTCACCATAGTTTGGTGTATAACCAGCACGATCTGGTAAAATCCAAATTTGTAACAGACGTAACGTTTCATTCCCTAAATTATGTTCACTGTGAAATACACCTGTACCAGCGCTCATATATTGCACATGACCACGCTCAATTGTACCGCGATTTTCCATACTATCTTGGTGTGTTAATTCTCCATCAACAACGTAAGAAATAATCTCCATATCACGGTGCGGATGCATATCAAATCCTGTTTGTGCTGCTACTAAATCATCATTTATCACGCGTAGTGCGCCAAATTTCATGTTATTTGGGTTATAGTAGTCTGCGAATGAAAAATGAAAATGTGTATTTAGCCAACCATGATTTGCTCTTCCCATTTTTTTATGATCAATTTTCTTAAACATACTTTTCACCTCATATTATCTCGAATTCGAGATATTTATTTTAATTTTTTATCATTGTAACTTTCGAAGTAATTCCAATAATTGTTTCTGCTCACCGCGATCCAACTTACAAAATTGCTCTGCTTGAAAAGTCTCTTGTGGTGGAACAACCTCTTCATATAAAGCTCTTCCCTTTTCTGTTAACGAAAGATATTTTGCATGTCCCTCTTGCTCTCTTCGAATAAAATCCAGCTGCTCCATTTTATTTAAAAGCTGCGTGATGTTCCCTTTTGTAACAAATAGCTTTCGTCCAAGTTCTTGCTGCGTTAAACGATCTTGTCCTCCAACTTGGGCTAATACATCAAACTGTGCAGCTGATAAATCCCATTTTCTCAAATGCTGATTTGTCTCGCGAATACTTCGGTTATAAAAGCGAGATAAACGAAACCATAATAATAAACCAAGTCTTTCTTCTGTTTTCATTCCATCACCTCGCTTATTTGATGACTTAAGTTTAGTCCTAAACTTCATAAATGTCAATTACTATATTTTAGTTAGTTGTAAATTAAAGAATAGTGATTGAACCATCACTATTCTTTAATTTATGTTTCTTCTTATATATTCATTAATTTTCCTTTGTGCAAACGTCCTTGCATCTTGTTCAATCCAACGGTCTTCATAAGCTTCCTTACTGAGGTATAATACACCTTGTTCATGTTGCATAGAGTGACGAAATTCATGCAGTAAAGTTTTGAGCACTTGCTCATACTGTTCCCACATACAAACAAAAATTAATTGTTTTTCTTTATGATAAAAACCGCTTAAAGGAAACAAAAATTCTTCTTCCTCTTCTCCCAAATTTACGAGCACATCATTTGTATCACACGTATCGCAAAAAATAACCGGGATTTCGCGCTTCTCAATTAACGAAAATATATCTTTTTTCACCTGCTGAATATCCCAAGGAAATTCCGAATCCAACACATACCAATTCCCAGCTTGTTGATATACGTTTTGAAACTGGAGTTCCATTACCCTCCATTCCCCTTTCAAAATTCTCTTTTTCTATATATATGCCACAATATGGTAAAAAATAAACACATACTGCAATATAACACTACATCTTGTTCAAAAAATGTTCAAAAATAATGATTGTAAAAAGGTTGATTTATACCAATTACTAGATTATAATAATTATAAATTAGTAAACGGTATAATATAATAACTCAAAAGGAGATTGATCATATGAACACACAAGTAATCGAAGTATTAAACAAACAAGTAGCAGACTGGAACGTATTATTTACAAAACTACACAACTTCCATTGGTATGTAAAAGGACCTCAATTCTTTACACTTCATGAGAAATTCGAACAATTTTATACAGAAGCAGCTGGACACATTGATGAAATCGCTGAACGTATTTTAGCAATTGGTGGTAAACCAGTAGCAACAATGAAAGAATATCTAGAATTATCTTCTGTTCAGGAAGCAGCTTACGGAGAAACTGCAGAAGGGATGGTTGAAGCCATTATGAAAGATTATGAAATGATGTTAGGTGAATTAAAAAAAGGCATGGAAATCGCTCAAAACACTGACGATGAAATGACCTCTGACTTACTATTAGGCATCTACACAGAACTAGAAAAACACGCTTGGATGCTACGCGCATTCTTAAATCACTAAGAAGAAAAGCGCAAACAGTTCGTTCAGAACCGTAAAATCACACAACATACTCTGCACATAATAAAAACCGAGTGGGAAAATTCCACTCGGTTTTATTTATGATAACTGCTTCCACTTATTCCCCATAACTGGTCGTTTATAATTTTTCATGCTGGAAATCAATTCATCAGCAGTTGCTGCAGAAACAAGCAGCTCTTTATTGGATGGATTCATAAACCCTTCTTCTGCTGCACGCTCGATCATTTGTAATAGCGGTGAATAAAACGCTTCAATATTAAGTAGCCCAACTGGTTTTTCATGAATCCCAATTTGTGACCAGCATACAACTTCGAATAACTCTTCGAACGTTCCATACCCTCCTGGTAATGCGATAAAAGCATCAGCAAGTTCACCCATTTTTGCTTTGCGTTCATGCATCGTTTCTACTTCGATTAATTCTGTTAATCCCTCATGTACAATCTCTCCTCGGAATAAGCCACGAGGCATAACTCCCGTTACACGTCCCCCTAATCGTAACACTTCATTAGCTACTTCGCCCATTAATCCAACGCATGAGCCTCCGTATACCAATTCACAGTTATTTTGAACGAGCACTTCTCCCAGTCTTCTTGCTTGTACTTGAAACTCTGCTCGCTCTCCAAGGTTAGAACCTGCGAACACACAAATCTTTCTCATACCCACACCCCAAAACTATATATTGTTATGATACAATGAACATTGTACAACATATTGAGGGGATGGGGAAGAATTGAATATAGCCGAATTTCAAAGATGGGTTGAGGAATTTTACGAAAAGCGGAGCTGGTCGCAATATAACTCTTTTATTCGCTTAAATTTCTTAACTGAAGAAGTAGGAGAAGTTTCACGCGTTGTACGTGCCATTGAAATTGGACGTGATCGCCCTGATGAACAAGCGAAGCAAGAAGAGGAATTATTGATTGATTTAAAAGAAGAAATTGGAGATGTATTAGCTAATCTCATCGTTCTTTCTCAAAAATATGATTTAGACTTACAAGATATTATGGAGGCACATGTAGAGAAACTTTCTAACCGTTTCCAATAAAGTGAAACTTTTATCAGTGTGGTTTTCTTCATTCCCCACTGATCATTAGCCCTCACCTATCTTCTTTGTTTCTCTCTGAATCTTGAGGTGGGGATCTTACTGTTTGTTAATGCGGGAGAAACTAAACGAGAACATCTATCAATTATGATATAATATTTCAGAATGAACATGAAGGAGGATAATTTATGTTATCTACAAAATTACACGACACGCTTAATGATCAAATGAATTTTGAGTTTTACTCTGCGCATGTTTACATGGCAATGGCTGCTTACTGCACAGCAGAAAGCTATGATGGATTTGCGAACTTCTTTCTCGTACAAGCAGAAGAAGAGCGCTTCCACGCAATGAAGCTTTACAATTATATTAATGACCGCGGTGAGCGTGCTATTATTACTGGATTTGAAAATCCTAACAATGAATACGAATCTGTTTTAAGCGCATTTGAAATCGCGCTTGAGCATGAACGTGAAGTAACAAAACGTATTTATAACCTATCAGATATCGCTTGGGATGAACGCGAACATGCTACAATTACATTCTTGAAATGGTTCGTTGACGAGCAAGTAGAGGAAGAAGCCTCTTTCGATAGCATTATCCAAAAACTAAAACGTATTACAAGTGATTCTAACGCTCTATTTATGTTAGATGCCGAATTAGAAAAGCGCACATTTACGCCACCTGCTGAGTAAACAAAAAAGCAATGAGCATATCGCTCATTGCTTTCCCTACTTTATAACATAACACCAACGATAATCGCTGATAATATACTTACTAATGTTGCACCGTATACAAGTTTTAATCCGAAAGAAGATACAACATTCGCTTGTTTTCCATCAATACTCTTCGTTGCACCTGCGATAATTCCAATTGATGAGAAGTTTGCAAATGATACAAGGAAGATAGATAAAATACCAACTGTACGAGCTGATAAATCACCCGCTACTTTTCCTAAATCAAGCATTGCAACAAATTCGTTCGTTACTAATTTTGTCGCCATAATTTGTCCAGCTGCCAGCATCTCTGATGTTGGAATCCCCATAATGAACGCTAGTGGTGAGAAAACATATCCTAAAATACTTTGGAATGTAATACCGAAAACAGAGTCAAACACACCGTTAATAGCTGTAATTAAAGCAACGAATCCAATTAACATTGCCGC
Organism: Bacillus sp. DX4.1; assembly: GCF_030348195.1. NCBI lineage: Bacteria > Bacillati > Bacillota > Bacilli > Caryophanales > Bacillaceae > Bacillus > Bacillus sp. DX4.1. The sequence continues at coordinate 4,519,050 of NZ_JAUCFT010000008.1, forward strand.
TACTGTAACCGCAATAGAGAATCCAAGCATAATGTACTCGCCTAACATTTCAAAGAATGTTTGCTTTTTATCTTCTTGCAATTCTAAAATGTCTTCCTCTTCACTTACATCATAAGGGTTGATAATATGAATGATAATAAATCCACTAAATAAGTTTAAAACAAGTGCCGTTACAACAAACTTAGGATCAATCATTTTCATGTAAGAACCAACGATTGACATTGATACTGTTGACATAGAAGATGCACACAGTGTATATAAACGATTTTTTGGTAACTTGCTTAATTGATCTTTTACTGTGATGAAAACTTCTCCTTGACCAACAATTGCCGCTGCTACTGCATTATAAGATTCTAGTTTTCCTAAACCATTTACTTTACTTAATAAAAATCCAACTGCTTTAATAATGATTGGTAAGATTCTAAGGTGTTGCAGTATCCCAATTAACACCGCTAGGAAAATAATTGGAAGTAATACTGAAAGGAAAAACGTAAACTCTCCTTTATTTACAAGTCCGCCAAATACAAAGTTAACGCCGGATTCCGCATATTTTAAAATGGAACCAAAGCCATCTGAAATCCCTTTTACTAATACATATCCAATCTTTGTGTTCAGTAAGAAGTATGCTAATGCTAATTGAATAACAAGCATAATTGCAATTGGTTTATATTTAATTTTCTTCCGATCTGAACTTACAAGGAAACCTAGTACAAATACAGCAAGTAAACCGACTAGAAACATAACTAGCTTCATATATGAATCCTCCACTTCCCATGAGTTATTGGTCGTCCAACGAATGACGTCTGACCATTGATATTAAAAAATAAAAAGCCTTAAAATACTATTTACTTTAAACTGTAACCTAAAATAAGTAAGCGATTACATAAATTGCAATTTATAATTAGTAGCCTCTTCTTCTCTACTAGATTTAAAGTATGAAAATGATACCACCTACAATCAAATTGTAAGCGTTACCTTTAAGAAATGCAACATAATTTTTCAAAAAATAGTATGTAAAATTCTCCCTCTCGGCTCCTCTTAGATTCCCCTTCACAATCCGGTTCTTGCTATGCTTACTAGATACCAAAAAAAAGCAATGAACACATTGCTTTTTTCACTGCTCTCACGAACCAAATATATAGGTAATCTAAGAAGACAATCGTTCATTGTTAGAAGTTTCACTTTATAACATAACAGCCACAATAATCGCTGATATATAAATACAAATTAAAAAACCGACATAAACCCCTTCTTTTTAGGTGGGAGAGAGCATCCGTTCATGCATAGAAGCGGTCAGATCCTTTTCCTGCCCAGACATAGTGAAAACAAAGAGAGAAAACGAGTGCAGGTCACCTTTTTCGACATATAGCCGCGGCTATATGTCGAAAAATCAAAATGGATTTATATAGAACACTTACTAATGTTGCACTGTATACAAGCTTTAATCCAAATGAAGAAACAACATTTGATTGGTTTTCATCAATACCATAAAGTGAAACTTTAATCAGTGGGGGTTTTCTTCATCCCCCACTGATTATCAGCCCTCACCAATCGGGCTTTTACGGACAGTTTATCCCCCACCTATCTTCTTTGGTTTCCTTAAAATCTTGAGGTGGGGGTATTACTGCCCGTTAATGCGGGATAAAAAACTTTTGAAATAACAAAAACGAGTATCAGGCTCACCCTGATACTCGTCTATACTTCAATTATCCTACTTGTTTTTCGCTTTCTGCCGCAGAATCTTCCCAACACTCTGTGTTTTTCAATCCTGGAATAGAACTTGCATAAAAGACAGGATCTTTTCCTTGTTTCTTTTGCTTTATATAATCTGCTAAAGCTGCATATGCAAATCTACCAAGAAGTGTAATTGCAATTAAGTTCGTAATAACCATAAAGCCCATAAATAAATCAGCTAGATCCCAAACAATTTGTACCGTTGCGATAGATCCAAACATTACCATCCCAACTACTGCAAAACGATACATTGTTAACCATGTCTTGCTTCTTTGAATAAATTCAATATTTGTTTCACCATAATAGTAGTTTCCTAGCAATGAGCTGAAAGCAAATAAGAAAATAATAACTGCTAAGAAGCTGCTTGCCCAAGCTCCAATTTGTGAACTTAAAGCTGCTTGCGTTAGCTCAATCCCTGTTAAATTTGATGCTTTATACGCGCCAGAGCACAATACGATAAACGCTGTCGATGTACATACTAAGAATGTATCTACTAATACACCAATTGTTTGAATAAATCCTTGCTTAGCAGGGTGTGTCACATCGGCTGTTGCCGCCGCATTCGGTGCGCTCCCCATACCAGCTTCATTCGCAAATAGACCACGTTTAATTCCCATCATAATTGCGGCACCAACGCCGCCTCCCACCGCTTCTTTGAAACCAAATGCATTCATAAAGATTTCTGTAAACACGTCTGGAAGTAACGCAAAGTTTTTAATAACAACAAAAACAGCTACGGCAATATAAATTAATGCCATTGGTGGCACGATTAATTCTGAAATACGTGCGATACTTTTCACACCGCCGAAAATAACAATTGCAATTAATACAGATACTACGATTCCTACAACGTAACGCTCAATACCAAATGCATTTTTGAAAGCAAGTGTGATTGTATTTGCTTGTACTGCGTTAAAAATAAGTCCATAACTAATTGTAATTAAAATAGAGAATAAAATTCCCATCCAGCGTTTATTTAAACCCTTTTCCATATAATACGCTGGACCACCACGGAATCCACTTCCATCTTTTATTTTATAAATTTGAGCTAACGTACTCTCTACAAAGCTTGAAGATGCTCCAATAATAGCAATCACCCACATCCAAAAGACTGCTCCTGGACCGCCCATAGAAATCGCTAGTGCTACCCCTGCTAAGTTTCCGATCCCAATGCGGGCCGCCGAACTCATGCAAAAAGCTTGGAAAGAAGAAACACTTCCCTTTTTGCGTGTCTTCCCTGTTAATCCATCACCCATTAAACGTACCATTTCCCCTAGATGACGAATCTGTACAAAATTCAATTTAAAAGAAAAATAGAGCCCTAGGCCAATTAACATTGCAATAAGAATATAAGACCAAAGAATTGTATTCGTTACCCCGACGAACTTTTCTAAAATGTCTATCATATTGTAACCTCCCTTTCCACTTCCATAAGATGAATTATATTCAAAAAACATTCAAAAATCAACAATTTCCGACAAAACCTAACTTCCAAATGTTAGTTTTTCTAACATCGTTATGTAACTTTATAAAATAAACAAACAAAATAATATTTTTTGAAGTAACCATTTCACGCTTCGAAAATACTCTTTTTTTACTTATAAAATAAGGCATACTACATAGTAATTACATTTTTAAACAAACCAATTGACAAAATTTAATTCTGTAACTAAAATGATTACAACGGGTTATAAAAAACCTAACTAAATATATCTATTCATTTTTATTCATACATTTTAAAAAATCTATTCTATAGAAAACTTGGAGGTATACCTTATGAAAATCGGAATTATTGGAGCAAACGGAAAAGCAGGAAGTCGCATTATGAAAGAAGCACTTGATAGAGGTCATAAAGTAACTGCAATCGTGAGAAACGCATCAAAAATTACAGAAGCTAATGTAAATGTTTTAGAAAAAGATGTATTCAATCTAACTGCAGATGATCTTCAAGTATTTGACGTTGTAGTGAACGCATTCGGTGCTCCTGCTGGTAAAGAACATCTTCATGTCGATGCAGGAAATGTATTAATTGAAGCAATGAAAGGTGCTCCTAATACAAAATTAGTCGTTGTTGGCGGCGCTGGAAGCTTATTTGTAGATGAAGCTAAAACAACGCGCGTATTTGAAACACCAGGTTTTCCTAAAGAATACCTAGCAACAGCTCAAAATCAAGGAAAGAACTTAGAAATTTTACAACAAACAGACGAAATCAATTGGACATTCATTAGCCCTTCTGCATTGTTCGCACTTGGAAAACGCACTGGGTCTTACAAAGCAGGAAAAGATCACCTTCTTGTTAACGCAAAAGGCGATAGCTATGTAAGTTACGAAGATTATGCTGTAGCTACACTCGACGAAATCGAAGATCCAAAACACGTTAACGAACGCTTCACAGTTGTATCAGAAGCTGAATAATAAAAAGGCGCCTCTAGTCAAAATGAGGTGCCTTTTTTGTTTTGACCTTACAGAACTACCCTCCACTTATCAGCATGAACATAAAAAAAGCTGACATATGCCAGCTTTTCTGTAACTTGTACTATCTTTTATAAGGTGTAGAAGGCTTATTCGGTTTCTGAGGAACTTCGGTCTTTTTCCAACTTACCACTAATTCTGGACTTGTTTTCTCTTCACTACGTTCTAATAGAACTACCGCATCTTGAATCGTTGGAGTTCCTTTATAAGCAATACCTTGTAATTTCGTTAAATTCCCGGATACTTTAAAGCTAAATTCACCAGATGCTGTCTCTTTCGGAATTAAAATACGGAACTTTTCCCCTACATTAAATTGTGTTTTTGTTTCGCCATTTTCATTCACAAACTTAACCCCTGCAGGTGCACCAGTTGCTTGAACTTGATACGTTCCACTTTTCGCATTTGTTTGCACAGTATATAAACCTGTTTCGAAGAACCCATTTTTTAATACCGCTTCTTGTTTGTCTAGAGGCGAAACACTCATCGTAATCTCTTGTACTTCTTCACTGCTCGCCGCTTTTGCAACAATATCCTTCACTACTTTTTCCACATTTTTATTACGATGTTCTAAATCATTTACGTCAATTTGTTTTAACGCATTCCATACAGCAAGCTGCGTTGCATAATGCGCTTCCCTCCAGTCCGATACACCTAATTCCTGTGGACTCTTTTGTGGATATCCATTTAACAGCACACGATACACACCAATATCAACTTTTCCCATTTCAGGTAAATCTTGACCGCTTGGTGATTTCAAATGCACATCCAAACAGAACGCAATTTTACCATCAGCTGTTTTAATAAGCTCCGTTCGAATTGGCTTCTTTAACGATTTACTATAACTCCAATCCATTTGGTATTTTGTATGATCCATTACTTCTGCCCATGCTTTTTGCATTGGGAACAGTAAGTTTACAAAAACAAATAGCACGCTCAATAAGGCAATCAACAACTTATACGATTGTTTTACATTCATGTTTACAACCCCTTACATTATGATTAATAAAATAACGAATTTACTACGTATAGTATCTAGTTAAGGGTTTTTTTTATGCATCATTGTTGATAAACTATTTTTTCACAGAACACGTAAAAAAGGCATAAATTGGTCCAATTTATGCCTTTTTACATCATTTAATTTCCTTGCAATATAAGCTTGGAACGTACTAATGCTTCTCTCACTTTAATACCAATCCAAGCTGCTAAAGCAGCCTTTATTACACCTACAATTATAAAAGGAACAAAACCACCCATAAATGCAGCTTGCCAACTTAAAGACGCTACATATTTTAAAAATACTGTCCCAATAGATAATGTCACAAACATCCCTAAAACATTAGCCATTAACGAATTCCAAAATGTAAGCTTTGTTTTTTCTGTTACAAAACCAATTAAAAAGGTAGCCGGGATAAATGCTAATAAAAAACCACCTGTAGGTCCGAACAAAACTGATAACCCTCCGCTAAATCCTGCATAAACAGGAATCCCTGTCGCTCCAATTAAAACATATACTAATACAGATAAAGTGCCATAACGCGAACCTAAAATGGTCGCTGTAAGACCAATCGCTAACGTCTGTCCAGTTATCGGAACGAGAGGCAATGGAATCGTAACTTGCGCAAGAATACCGGTGATAGCCGCAAATAACGCTGTAACAATTAACATACGAAAATGATTTGTTTGATGACTATTCATGTATTTCTCCCTATATACTCTAGATTTTTTATATTATAAATTAAAGATATCTTATTCTTGATAGAGAGTAAATGTTTTTGTGTGAATATTTAGTTTTTATCGCACATACAGAAAGAACGTAAACACAAATTTACGCTCTTTTTGTACGTTCTATTAAAAATCAAAGTTATCCGGATCTGGACCAACGCGGTGATTTTGATTCAAAGCATCTATTCGCTCCATATCTTCTTTTGTTAATTCGAAATCAAATATGCTTGCATTTTCAATAATGCGGTGTTCTTTTGTAGATTTTGGGATGGTTACAACCTCATTTTGCAAGTCCCAACGCAGGATAACTTGAGCAATTGATTTTCCATACTTATTTGCTATTTCTTGTAGCGCAGGATTATCTAATAACTGCCCTTGCATAAGCGGAGACCAGGCTTGCATTTGAATGCCTTGTTCCTTACAAAAAGCTTGCAATTCCTTTTGCGTCAAACGCGGATGATATTCGACTTGGTTTATCATTGGTCTCATTTCTGCATCTTGCATGACGTCCTGTAAATGATGGATTTGGAAATTACTCACTCCAATTGCACGTACTCGACCTTCCTTATAAAGTGTCTCTAGCGCTCTCCATGTTTCTTTATATTTCCCTTCTACAGGCCAATGAACAAGGTATAAATCTAAATACTCTAATCCCATTTTTTCTAAACTTTCCTCATACGCTGCTAATGTGCCTTCATACCCTTGATCCGCATTCCAAACTTTCGAAGTAACAAATAACTCTTCCCTTGAAATCCTTGCTTCTTTTATCCCTTCTCGAATTCCCTGTCCGACTGCCTTTTCATTGCCATAAATAGCCGCTGTATCAATACTACGATATCCTTGCTTAATTGCTGTTTTTACCGCATGTACAAGTTCTGGACCTTCTTCCACTTTAAATACACCCAAGCCAAACCAAGGCATTTTTACATCGTTATGCAATGTTGTTGTATCCTGTAAATTATTCATCATAATAGTAAGATCTCCTCTTTTATTATTTAATTCTTATAATATAATTAAATGTTATTATCAAAACTTTTTTTCAATCCTTTTACAACTGAGAGTCTTGTTAACGTGTTGCTGTTTCTTGATCTTGTTTTTCTAATCTCATGCTCCATGCTGTTAAAACAACTGCCCCTACTACCATAATAGCTCCTACCCATGCGGTATGAATTAATCCTAAAGAGTCGGTTACAACACCGCCTAGGTAAGCACCGAGGGCAATCCCAGCATTAAATGCAGCAATGTTAATTGCAGACGCAACATCTACAGCATTTGGAACGAAGCGCTCAGCCAATATAACAACGTATACTTGTAATCCAGGAACATTCATGAATGCGAATAATCCCATCAAGATAATGGTAATAAGACCGGCCACTTTAAATGGGGCTGTAAATGTTAATACCAACAATACGATCGCTTGAATGAAAAACATATAGAATAATGAACGAATTGGATTACGATTGGATAGCTTTCCTCCAATAATATTTCCGATTGCAATCGCTATACCGTATACCAATAAGATGATCGTAACCGTTCCTGCTTTAAAGCCTGTAACTTCTTGTAGTAATGGAGATAAATACGTAAACGTTACGAATGTACCTCCATATCCTAATGCTGTAATAATGAACACAAGAAGTAATCGACCGTTTGTTACAATTTTTAGTTGATCACGAAATGATGCTGATGCACCTTTTCGTAAATTAGATGGAATCAATATACTGTTTGCCACTAAAGCAACGATTCCAATTGCAACGATGATCATGAAAGAAGCTCTCCAGCCAAACTGTTGTCCAATAAATGTACCCATTGGTACACCCGTTACTGTTGCAACTGTTAAACCAGTAAACATAATCGCAATTGCACTAGCACGCCTGTCTTCTGATACAAGATCAGCTGCAATGGTAGAACCAATCGACATAAATACACCATGTGAAAATGCCGATATCACTCGCGCTACAAGTAGCATGCCAAAACTTGTTGCCATAGCTGCGATACTATTGCCGATAATAAACACAATCATAATCCACATTAATAACGTTTTACGTGACATACTAGCTGTTAAAGATGTTAATATCGGAGCACCAAACGCTACTCCTAATGCATATAAAGAAACTGTTAAACCAGCTGTTGTAACGGAAACATGTAAATCACTCGCTATAGATGGTAGCAAACCTACACTGATGAATTCAGTTGTACCAATTCCAAAAGCACTAATCGCTAATGCCAATAAAGCAAATATACTTCTTCTATTTGTTTGAGAATTTGAAGAAGATACGATATATGAACCCAAACGAATACCTCCTTAATATAAGAAAACCTATAATAACAGCATGATAAAGTGAAACTTTGATCAATCGGGCTTTTACGGGCAGTTTCCCCCCACCTAACTTCTTTGCTTCTTGCTGAACTTTGAGGTGGGGGGTCTTACTGCCCGTTAATGCGGGATAAAAAGGCCTTTTTTATCTTCGAATCCAAACAGCTCATACCGCTCGTAAATGCTATTATGAATGGTTTCATTCTTTTTAGAAAGAACGCACTTTTAAGTACTATAGGTACTAAAAAGTAACATAGATACTTTTTAGTACCGTACTATTCTCTTTCCTCTTACCTATGCTATTATGAAATAGATTCACCCTAAGAACTAGTACGTACTTTAAAGTACGATAGGCACTAAAAAGTAACTTAGAGATCTTTACGTACATGAATACAGCTTCTTTTGTTGACCCAGTTACACAAAGATTCATCAAAAGGAGGTTTTATTATGAAGCAATATAATATTCCTGTAGAAGCAACCCTAGAGGTTATTGGTGGAAAATGGAAGGTCGTCATTCTTTGCCACTTAACAAAGGGAACGAAACGTACAAGCGAATTAAAACGTTTAATGCCTGGGATTACACAAAAGATGTTAACCCAGCAATTACGAGAGTTAGAGGTAGATGGTGTCATACAAAGACAGGTATACAATCAAGTTCCACCCAAAGTTGAATACTCTCTTACCGATTATGGTTGGTCTTTAGAAGTGATCCTTGATTCGCTTTGCTCTTGGGGTGAATGTCATCTTGAAAAACAAGGGAATTTATCCATGCTTATAACGCAAATAGATGAATAAAAAAGCTAAAAAATGAAAAGCTAATCATCATCATGATTAGCTTTTCATTTTTTATTTTATTGATATAATAGGCATATCATCCTATTCATTCGCAGAAGTCAAAATCTTAGAAATCATTTTTATGTTAACCTGAGTTTATATAGTATATAATATATAATGTATGTTATAAAAACCTTCCCGGTTAAGGAGGGTTCAAGTTTATAGACAACTTCTTTTACAGGACAAGTCCATAAGCTACAGGTAAGAAATCATGATTTTGAATTTATTATTTCAGATTAGGTGATTTTTTTGTATCTCCTTCAAATAGGACATCATGAATCATTCACTACTAATAGTAAGTTTAAAAGTTATTATTTGTAAAACTTTGTGTAAAGTTCCGCAAATTTTCTCGATTCCTTTCATATCGAGAAATCTTACCTCCCATCAGGAATAATGTTTTATTCCCAAAAATACAGAAGCATTGCTATCGTAAAGGAGAATTGGAGATGCCAGAAACAATCACGCAAACAAAGCCTGAACAAGAATCATTAACACTTTCTGCAAGCCAAGGACAACTTGATGTACTTGATCAGTTATTAAAACCTGAGGTTCAAGAATCGTTGACTGCTTTAGTAGAGCAACTTCCAAAATTAACTGAACTTGTAAACGTCTTAACTAAGTCTTATGACTTCGCACAAGCAGTCGCTACTGATGAAGTATTAAAGAATGATACTGTTGGAGCGATTCAAGAAATTGTAGAACCTGTAAAAGACACGGTGAAAAACATTGCTTCAACTGCTATCGAAGCCAAAGATCGCGCAGAAGTAAGCAATGACGTAATCGGTCTGTTTGGTCTTTTAAAAATGCTAAAAGATCCACAAGCACAGAAGCTATTTCGCTTTGTAAACGCTTACCTTCAAATTACTGCAGAACGCAATAATAAATAGTTCTTACATTACAATTAGTAAAGACGGGGGATATAGTACTATGCCAAAACAAATTGTCATCTTAGGCGCTGGTTATGGCGGGCTTCTAGCCGCTTTAAACATTCGCAAACATTTAAGTAAATCTGAAGCACAAGTTACTGTAATTAATCAATATCCAACACACCAAATCATTACAGAACTACATCGCCTTGCAGCAGGAAACGTTTCTGAACAAGCAATCGCAATGCCGCTTGAGAAACTTTTCAAAGGCCTTGATATTGATCTTAAAATCGCAACAGTTGATTCATTTTCAGTAGATAAAAAAGAAGTGAAACTAGCAGGTGGCACTACTTTAACATATGATGCTCTTGTAGTTGGATTAGGAAGTAAAACAGCTTACTTCGGTATTCCAGGACTAGAAGAAAATAGCATGGTATTAAAATCTGCCAATGATGCAAACAAAATTTATAAGCATATTGAAGATCGTATTCGTGAATATGCAAAAACAAAAAATGAAGCTGATGCTACTATCTTAATCGGCGGCGGCGGATTAACTGGTGTTGAGCTAGTTGGTGAACTTGCTGATATTATGCCTAAGCTTGCGAAAAGCCATGGTGTAAATCCGAAAGAAGTAAAACTATTACTTGTAGAAGCAGGTCCAAAAATCCTTCCAGTTTTACCAGATCATTTAATTGAACGTGCAACTACTAGCTTAGAAGCACGCGGTGTTAAATTCTTAACTGGTCTTCCTGTAACAAATGTTGAAGGCAATGTAATCGATTTAAAAGATGGACAAAAAATCATTGCAAATACGTTCGTTTGGACAGGTGGCGTACAAGGTAATCCGTTAATTGGCGAATCAGGTCTTGAAGTAAATCGTGGCCGTGCAACTGTTAACGAATACCTTCAATCTACTTCTCATAAAGACGTATTCGTTGCAGGCGATAGTGCTGTTGTCTTCGGTCCAGAAGGTCGTCCATACCCACCTACTGCACAAATTGCTTGGCAAATGGGTGAACTTATCGGCTACAATCTATACGCATACCTAGAAGGCAAATCGTTTGAAGAGTTTGCACCAGTAAACTCTGGAACACTTGCAAGCCTAGGCCGTAAAGATGCAGTTGCTACAATTGGAGCAAGTTCAACTCCACTTAAAGGGCTTCCAGCATCTCTAATGAAAGAAGCAAGTAACGTTCGTTACTTAACACATATTAAAGGACTGTTCAGCTTAGCTTATTAATCTGAACTGTAACCCGAATAATGGAATCCATTATTCGGGTTTTTTTATTTGTTTCCACCCGCTAACACTACAAAAAAAAGAAGAGTAAACAATCGTTACTCTTCTCTCATGCAAATATTACTTCATTCCCCTAATTTCACTAGGCTGTATTTCTTTTTCCCTTTACGGATAATAATAAATCTGCCATCGAATGAGTTTTCCACTGTTACGTCTGTGTTTACATCATTCACTTTTTCACCATTCATAGAAATAGCCCCGTTATTAATATCTTCTCGAGCTTGACGTCTAGATGGTTCAATCCCTAAATCTACTAGCCACTCTACAATATTTTTTGTTTCTTTTGAAGCATGGAAAGTAGGCATATTTTTAAATCCTTGCTCAATTTCATCTGCTGTTAATGATTTAATATCTCCACTAAATAATGCTTGTGTAATTTTTACAGCTTGAACAAACGCTTCTTCACCGTGAACAAATTTTGTCATTTCTTCTGCTAATACTTTTTGTGCTTCACGTTTATGAGGCTCTGTTTGAACCTTACCTTCTAGTTCATCAATCACATCTTTCGTTAAGAATGTGAAGAATTTCAAGTATTTAATTACATCACGATCATCTGAATTCACCCAGAATTGGTAGAATTCAAATGGTGTTGTTTTCTTAGGGTCTAACCAGATTGCTCCACCTGCTGATTTACCAAATTTTGTACCATCTGATTTTAATAGTAATGGAATCGTTAATCCGAATACTTTCGCTTCTGGACCTTCTTTTTTACGAATTAAATCTAGGCCACTCGTAATATTTCCCCACTGATCACTACCACCAATTTGTAGTTGTACATCTTCTTCTTTGTATAAATGATGGAAGTCCATAGATTGTAGAATTTGGTATGCAAATTCTGTAAATGAAATTCCACTATCTAAACGGCTTGCTACAATATCCTTCGCTAACATACTATTCACACTAAAGTTTTTACCGTAGTCACGTAAGAAGTCGATAACATTTATTTTATGTGTCCAGTCGTAGTTGTTCACCATTTTCACTTCACAATTGCCGCCAAAATCGAATAGCTTTTTCATTTGCGCTGTTAGTGCATCAACATTATCTTGCACTTGTTCCAATGTTTGTAATTGGCGTTCAGTTTGACGTCCACTTGGATCACCAATCGTTCCTGTTGCTCCCCCGATTAAGATAACAGGATGATGTCCTGCTAATTGAAAACGCTTCATCATCATAAATGGGATTAAGTGTCCAATGTGCATACTGTCACCAGTCGGATCGACACCACAGTACAAGGAAATCTTTTTCTCCTCTACTAATTTACGTAATCCTTCTGCATCTGTCTGTTGGTTAATGGCATCGCGCCAGTCTAATTCATCAATAATATTCATATTTTCCAACTCCTTTAATTTGTAAATTCCTTATAATTCAAATGAATGCTGATACATATAAAAGTCCCTATGTCTATATTAGACATAGGGACGATTTTTAACCGTGTTACCACCCAAATTGTATGAATAGCACTATAAGTACACATTCATACCACTCTTAGCAATAGTATCGATTGCTACTCCGCTTAGCATTACCTAAGATACTCTAGAGTGTAATTCACAAGTTTGTTTGTGCTAGGTTGCATCAACCCCTAGCTTTCTTGATAACAGTGACAAACTGCTACTGGGCTCTTTCAACGTATATTATGTATAATATTATAGTCATTATATTGAATTAAAATATTATTGTCAATTACATACAGACCTATTTTAAAGCAATTCTTATTTCTATAATAGCCAATTCAATCTTATTTTGCTAGAGGGCTAAATACACGATTGTGATAGTCACGATACGGTTACTTACATTCATCCATTTGCGATGTTGTGATCATTTTTCCTGAACAATCGAATCAGTCTTCGCCAATTACTTTTACTTCTGTTTCTAATGTCACTCCGAACTTTTCTTGAACCGTCTTTTGAGCAAAATGAATTAAATCCACATAATCCTGTGCTGTTCCATTATCAACATTCACCATAAACCCGGCATGTTTTTCCGAAACTTGTACACCGCCGATTCTTGTTCCTTGCAGTCCGCTGTCTTGAATGAGTTTCCCAGCGAAGTGATTAGGCGGTCGCTTGAAAACACTCCCGCACGATGGATACTCTAATGGTTGTTTTGTTTCTCTAAGATGAGTAAGATCGTCCATCTTTCCTTTAATATCTTTATCGATACCTCTTACAAGTTCAAAGGTCGCTTCCAGTATAATGTAATGATTGTTTACAAACGTACTTTTACGATAACCAAAATCAAAGTCGTCTCTTGATAGATGGTATAACTCCCCTTCGTTTGTCATTACAATGGCTTTTGTCAATACATGCGCAATCTCACCACCATACGCACCCGCATTCATATACAGTGCACCACCGACAGTTCCAGGGATCCCACAGGCAAATTCAAGTCCTGTTAAACTGTGTTCTAATGCGGCTCTTGATACATCAATAATCGCCGCACCACTTTGTGCTGTAATTGTATGCTCCGTCACAGTAATCTTTTTCATGTTGATTAAGCTTAATGTGATTCCACGAATTCCACCATCTTTTATAATGACATTGGATCCGTTCCCTAAAAGCGTAAGTGGAATGTTGTGTGTAGTAGCATATTGTACAACACCTTGAATTTCAGTATATGTAGCAGGTGTCACAAAGATATCAGCGTTTCCTCCTACTTTTATATACGTATGTTTTTTTAAAGGTTCGTTCTTTTTTAGGTTTTCTTTTGATAGCATTTTCTGTAAATGCTTATATACTACATGAATATCCATATTATATTTCCTCTATTTCTACTAAATAATTATTCTTAAAAAGTATTATCTTCTATACTATAGGGAGCTCGAACAAATTTAAAGCAATCCGCTTATCCTCTTCCAACTATTTCACCCGTTCATCTAATGTCGCAAATGTAATTTCATCTTGTAAACATTGTTGAAAAGAGACAGATAGTTACTTATCGTATAGGTTCGCCAGAATATATAAATCCATTTTGATTTTTCGACATATAAGCCGCGGCTATGGATAACAACAGGTGACCTGCACTCGTCTTCTCTCTTTGTTTTCACTGTGTCTAGGGCAGGAAAAGGATCTGACCGCTCCTATGCATGGCCGGATGCTCTCTCCCACCTAAAAAGAAGGGGTTTATGTCGGTTTTTTAATTTGTATTTATATAGTTAAGCAAGCTTCAATACGGATATCTCCCTATTTACGTTTCATATAAAAGTACTTGAATATTATACAGCTTATTTTTACACTTTATAAAGTTTATACTCATATTAAATTATAATTTTTTTAAGAAAGCAATGCAAAAGAATATATGACACAACGGAAGAAAATTTATCCTCCCATTAACGGACATTAATACCCCCACCTTAAAATTCGGCAAGAAACAAAGAAGCTAGTTGAGGGCTAAATTGCCCATAAACGCCCGATTGGTGAGGGATGAATCCCCACTAATCAAAATTTCACTTTATAGTAACACCTTTGAATGAGTTGAATATAACTACCCACTCTTTTCTGTTGCAAAGAAATTTCATATTGTATGCCAGTTGTTTAAAGGAGTGTGAAGTAAGCACAAAAGGATGCCTCCTTATATGTTAAGGGCATCCTTTTTCATATTATTTTAATTGAATTTTGACTGGTGGCAATGACTTTTCAGGATGATATGGTGACATTTCTATATCTAATACATAATTCTTTAAACTAAAATTCTTTACACCATATTCCCCATCTAACTTAAATGTCGCTTGGAATTGTAACTTTTCCTTATTCAATACCTTTACATCGCAGCCCTTTATAACATGACCAATTGGTGCAAATTCTTTATCCAAATATGAAGAATCCTTTAAATTCATAACTTCTCCGTAATTTATCAATTCGTCCATAGATTTATGTTTTGTATCAACATTTTGAAGTGTATATTGCACAATTAATCGCTGTTTTTTATGCTGAATTTTATTAACGATCACCTTCAAATCACTACGAGTACTTTGTATTTCAAATGGTGTCTTTTTATTTAAGGCCTGAATAGATGTTTTTTCAGACAATCGCACATTTGGATGTAGCGTAATAAATTTCGAACCCACTGGAATTTTCCCAAAAATAGATCTTTCATCAGATTCTATCTGATTTCCGATTTTTTCTCTTCCAAATTCAATACCTGACGTTTTAAAATCTATTTCATTTCCCTTATCATCAGTCACTTTTCCAATTCTCGCTAAATCATTCCCCCCTATAAGCGGATAAATTGCTTTATAGTCGATTGCAATTGATTCTTTTCCAACTGTAATCTTTTCAAAGTTGAATGTATGTTCTTTATCTTCACTACTTATGGATTGGTGGGGGTTAATAATTTTATTTTCTAATTGTTGCACTGGAATATCAAATTTCCAAGTCCCTTTTGTGTCCCCGATAGATGTAATGGTAATTGGTAACGTTGTATTTCGTGGAAGCTCTTTTTCTGGATAATCAATGTGAATATTCCCAAACCAACCTTCTTTTGTTATTTTTCCATCAAATGAAGCTGCACTCATCCATTTCGGACTCCCATCAACAAGCTTAAAATCATAATAAAAATCCCTACCATAATTATTTCTTATCACTACTTGATCTGGATTATCTACTTTAAATGTAACGCCAATTCTACCACCATCATAATACACACTGTTCATCGTTACGCTAATCCCATTGCTCACCGCTTGCTGATTTAATTCTGTTACAAGCTTACTTGCCGATAAATTTTGACCAATTGTATCATGAAAATGCGAATAAATTTTCCCGATAATCGGAACTTCCGCCAATACACGGCTCATTTGTGGAAACACAAATCCAGAGCCTAGTACACCTATACATATTGAAGCTGCAGTTAACAAAGCAATTTTTCTTCTCTTATATATCTTTTTAACTGGTTTTTCTGCCTTTGCCCTAGCAATTCCTTTTTGTATACTCATATTCAGTTCTTGTTTCGGTACATCAATTTTATTTATTTCGTCATCAAACCACTGTTTATCCAATTCTCATCACTCCCCCCTAATAATTTTTTTAGCGACTTTCTCGCTCGGTGCAAATATGTCTTTACCGTTCCCTCTGGTATATTCATTTGCCAAGCAATTTGATTGATTGGAAGATCATAATAATAATATAAAATGATTACTGTTTGATAATTTTCATCCAACCTTTGAATTGCCCCCTGCAAATCAATATGTTGCTCGATTTGATGTAACTTGTTAGGCATCGCTTCATATGTATCGGCTTCTCTTCCGTCTTCTATCTTTTTCACTTTTTTCTTCTCACCTAATAACTGATAGGCATTATGTATAAGAATACGTGTCAACCATGTCAAAAAATAGTTTGGTTTCTGTAACTGTTCTATGGATAAATACGCTTTGTACACTGTTTCTTGTACAACGTCTAGTGCATCCTCTTTATTCTGTACATACATATAAGCAGTACGGTACAACCTGTCTTGATGTAGACTAATAAGCTGTTCAAAAGCTACATCGTCACCTTTTCTCGCTTTTTTAACCAATTTTATCTCGTCCATCGTATCCCTCCTTCCATTTATTAGATAGCCTACATAGCTATTTGGTTTCAACAATTTATATTTTTTTCAAAGTTTTTACTGCATACAAAAGAGCACATCCAATAGAATGTGCTCTTTACATACTTTATTACTTATCGTTTTCTTCTTTTTCCTTATCAAACCATAGTAACTCATCGTCATCAACTTCACCATTATAGTTGATGAGTATCTCTTCTCCTGCTTTTATATCCTTGTAAGCAAAGAAGTTAAACGTGTGGTTATCAAAGTCAATCTCATAAGTGGCATTCGGCTTATATGAATGATTAAATAGCATACCATAACCTAAAAGGATTGCAGTATGGTTAATACCATACTCAAATGCGTAATCAGCAAGTAGCGTTTTCTCTATGAAAACATGCTCCTCATTCGGATAAGAAATAACTGGTGCTGCATGTAGAAGCTCACCTTTCGCTATATCACGTTTTGCAAATACCCCTCTATTGAACTCTCCATCGCTGAGTGTAGAAGTCTTTATCTCAATCATGTTAGTCACCTATTCATTTCTTTCTATGAAGTCTTTTATCTTCTTAAGCTTGGCAGATAATGAGGAGAAAAGCAATGGATTAATTTGCAATGCAAACAGATAGAACAATTCTGTCTTGTTCTTTATGATAAATAATTCTGAGAAAACGTATTCTTACATACAAAAAAAGGAAGCGTAAACCTGCATTTTATGCAAAGTTATGCTTCCTTTTATAATTTTTCTGCGATCATCTATAAACGTTTAACTTTATAGCCAAGAATTTCAGTGTGTAGGATGAATCCCCTACTGCTAAAGGTTTCACTTTATGCCTTTTTAACAAATTCAGATTTTAATTTCATAGCTCCAAAACCATCAATTTTGCAATCAATATCATGATCTCCATCTACTAAACGAATGCTTTTTACTTTTGTACCGATTTTTACAACTAATGAAGTTCCTTTTACTTTAAGATCTTTGATTACTGTTACAGAATCACCATCGTTTAAAACATTTCCATTTGCATCTTTAACAATTTTTGTATCTTCACTATTTTCAGTTTCTGATGCTAAAGTCCACTCATGCGCACATTCTGGGCAAACGAAAAGACTTCCATCTTCGTAAGTGTATTCTGAATTACATTTTGGGCAATTTGGTAAATTAGACATAATTTTATTTCCTCCACTTGTTATCATTAATTCTAATATATAAGAATTATTTTCAATTTCCGTTTTACAACTTCGTAAGAATAGCAATTACAAACTTGAAATTCAAAAAAACTATAGGGTGTTCCTTATATGCTTATATACTGCCATAGTCTTCTCATATTGACAACCTTTCCTCCCTCCTCCCCCCATTTACATGAACGTGTACATTTCTATTCATTATACTAAAGTCCATTTTTAATGAACTTTAGTATCTTTTAAACGACTTTATTGTAAATGAAACAATTTTATTGTCACTACACACCATAAGCATAACTTTGTTCCTACTAAATAAAGAAACTATCCCAAAATAACAATTTTCAGGATGGCCTATTTGTAGCTTTATAAAAAAGTCTGATTAAAACTCGCTTGGAATTCTTTAATTGAAAGAAGCAAAGTATCGCAACTTTTTTACAAACATCGTGACTTTATTTTAAAGTCACAATAAAAAGGGAGCGATATAATTGAAAGTCTATATTAAAAGTATTGTTTTACTAATAGGGACTTTACTTATTTTAAATGGTTGTTCTGATAACCAAAAGGTAGAGGTTAAGGAATCCCAAACTGTGATGAAACGAGGTTTACCAGCTGATACTCCAACTTACATTACTGAAAAAAATTTTAAAAACATTGATTGGGATAAAACTGTTACGACATTCAACACAGGAGAAACTGAAGTAAATGGGAATAAGACTAAACTAGGTTTTATTGGTCCAGATTTAAAAGTTAATCAAGTTGAAAAATGGCTATGGCATTTTTGGGGTATTAAGAATGGGAAAGTAACAGTTGTTGGATTTCATAAAGATACTAAAGCCATTCAAAAGGTATTCTTTGACAGTGATTCAAGAGCAACTCAGTGGTCTCATGGTACTCTAGGAGGTGCAACAAACGGGGCTGATGCAACAATGCCATCCAATGTTATACTTCCAAAAGCAGATCAATGGGCGACACTAGTTTACATTAATGAAAAGTTATTTGATACATTAGTTATAGACGTTAAAGAATAGCAGAAATATGTACACAAGAGTAATAATGATCTATATGGAAAACACCTTTTCAGTCTACAGCTATTTTTTAATAGTCTAAAACATTTTTTTAATAAGACATTAATAATACACTTAATGAAAAACAGTTATTACAAGCTAAGATTATATTCCTAACAAATTAACCTTAACATCCTCTGAATTTATATGTAACAAAAGAAACCATAAATTGTCCCAATACAAATAAAACCATAAGTTGTCCAAAATGGTCAACTTATGGTTTAAATTACACAAAATAAAAAAACCACCAAATATGTATTGGTGGAGACGGTGGGAGTCGAACCCACGTCCAAAAATATCGGCACTTAAGCTTCTACGAGTGTAGTCGATATATTGGCATTTCGCGAACTCTTCGGCCTATCGACAGGCTTCTGAATTGCTAGTCTGATTATTCTCTTCCTTCGCCCTCAGACGGCGAACTCCGGCGTAGTCCACTTAGTTTGAGTCCCTTACCCTACCACATGGACGATGGAGGGAGGAACCTTTAGTGCAATTAAGCAGCTAAAGAAAGATTGTTTTGTTTGCCAGTTATTGGCTTTGACGTTTTAACGAGGCCGATCCCCTCGACTCGCAACCTAAGCTCGAACTATCCCTGTCGAATCCGTAACGTCCCCATGATAGAAATGGAGCATACGAAGAAATATCGTGATAGCTACTAAGAGCTGTTTTTCAATGTTCAACTGGCCTTACAAGAATTATTATATCATATGCGCACCGTTTTACAAATGTAAATTTCTGTATTACATCTTTTGACGATCACGGAATGCACGTGCAATTTCGCGTTTTGCTTCTTTCTCTTTTAAATCATGACGCTTATCATATTGTTTCTTACCTTTTGCTAAACCAAGTGCCATTTTTGCAAATCCATTTTTTAAATAGATTCTAACTGGAATTAACGAATAACCTGTTTCTTTTGAATAGCCCATAAGCTTTTCGATTTCTTTTTTATGAAGAAGTAATTTTCTTGTACGAAGCGGATCATGATTGAAACGATTCCCTTGTTCATATGGACTAATGTGCATATTGTGTACCCATACTTCACCATTATGTACACGTGCGAACGCATCCTTTAAGTTAACACGCCCAGCGCGAATTGCCTTAATTTCCGTTCCTTGAAGGACAAGCCCTGCTTCGTATGTTTCTTCGATGAAATAATCATGAAATGCTTTTTTATTTTGTGCAATAACCTTACCGCTACCTTTTGGCATTATCTGTCCCTCCTCTATTTTTATCATTGTAACAAAAGATAATGAAAAGCGGAAGTGGCTTGCTTAGTATATAAGCGAAGCCACTATCTTCTTACTTACGCTTTTTCTTTTTCTTCTTAAATCCTGGTACATTCTCAAAGAATGGCTTTTGCTTCTTGCCATCTTTTTGCGCTGGACGACCAGATGATCCATTTCCTTGACCACCGCGTTCATTATTACGTCCACCACTGCGTCCACTGCCGCGCTCTTTGCTACGTTCATCGCTGCGTCCGTTACGTTTCTTTCTGCCGCCTTTTGGCTGTTCAATGACAACCGGACGATCTTTAAATTTACGTTTCACACTGCCTTTCATGCCAACGATTTCAAAGTCGATTGCACGCTCTTCTTTATTGACGTTAACAACGCGAATCGTAATTTCGTCACCGATGCGGAAGATGTTACCTGTCCGCTCACCAATCATCGCAAAATGCTTCTCATCATAGCGATAATAATCATCTGTTAAATAACTAACGTGAACAAGACCCTCAATGGTATTTGGCAGTTCGACAAATAAACCAAAGTTTGTGACAGAGCTAATCATACCATCGTACTCTTCACCAATCTTATCAAGCATATATTCTGCTTTTTTCAGTTCATCTGTTTCACGTTCTGCTTCAACAGCACGGCGCTCCATATTAGAGGAATGCTCAGCGATCTCCGGTAAATTTTCACGCCATTTCACTTGCGTTTCGTTATCTACTTTACCGTTAATGATATACGTACGAATTAATCTATGCACAATTGAATCTGGATAACGACGAATTGGTGAAGTGAAGTGCGTATAGAATTCCGTTGATAAACCGAAATGCCCTAGGCTATCCGCGTCATAACGAGCTTGCTTCATAGAACGAAGCATAACTGTTGAAATCACCACTTCTTCCGGCTGCCCCTGTACCATTTCAAGAATTTGTTGCAGAGCACGAGGATGTACTTCATTCGCACGCCCCTTCACCGCATAACCGAAGTTTGTTACAAACTCGAAGAAACGTTCTAGTTTATCTTCTTTCGGATCTTCATGAACACGATACATAAACGGCAAATTCATCCAGTGGAAATGTTCCGCCACTGTTTCATTAGCAACAAGCATGAATTCTTCAATTAACTTTTCAGCTACAGAACGATCACGCATAACAACGTCTGTTGGTTTTCCATCTTCATCTACTAATACTTTTGCTTCTTTGAAGTCAAAATCGATTGCACCGCGTCTCATGCGTTTTTCGCGTAAGATTGATGCTAACTTACCCATCTCTTGGAACATCGGCACAAGTGGCTCGTAGCGCTTCAATAACGCTTCATCTTCATCCTCTAAAATGCTTCTTACATCAGAGTATGTCATACGCTCTGTTGTTTTAATAACACTTTGGAAAATCTCATGACTGACAACATCACCGAGATGGTTAATTTCCATTTCACAAGAAAGTGTTAGACGATCTACTTTCGGATTTAACGAACAGATTCCGTTTGATAAACGATGTGGAATCATTGGAATTACACGATCAACAAGATACACACTCGTCGCTCTCTCCGCAGCTTCACGATCAATTGGAGATCCTTCCGTCACATAATGACTCACGTCCGCAATATGAACGCCAAGCTTATAGTTACCGTTCTCAAGCTTCGTTACCGTTACCGCATCATCTAAATCTTTGGCATCTGCACCATCAATTGTAACAATGACTTCATCACGTAAATCACGACGATCTTTTAAATCTTCTTCTGAAATTGTTTCTGGTACACTGTTTGCGTGCTCCATTACATCTTCTGGGAAGGCTAATGGTAAGTGATGCTTGTGAATCACAGATAGAATATCTACACCCGGATCATTTTTATGGCCGAGAATTTGAATGACTTCACCTTCCGCGCTTAAACGATCTTGCGGATAGCTTGTGATTTTCACAACTACTTTATGACCATCTACCGCACCCATAGAAGCACTTTTCGGGACAAAAATGTCACTTGTCCATCGCTTATTATCAGGAAGGACAAACCCGAAATTTTTAGACTCTGTATATGTACCGACCAATTCTGTTGTGCCACGCTCTATAATACGAATAATCGTACCTTCTTGGCGAGAACCACTCGATTGTGAATTAACGCGAGCTAACACTGTATCACCGTGCAGTGCACCGTTTAATTCTGTCGGCGGAATAAAAATATCATCTGTCGTTTTTTCTTCTGGTACAACAAACGCAAACCCACGTGCATGTCCAATTACTTTACCACGCATCAAATTCATCTTTTCCGGAAGACCGTAACGATTGCTACGTGTACGAACAACGAACCCTTTTTCCTCCATCATAACTAGTGCCTTTACAAAGTCTTTAAAACCAGCGGAATCTTGAATACCAAAGGCTTCTTCTAACTCTTGTATCGTCAGTGGCTTATACGCTTCTTCTTTCATGAATAACAACAACTTATCAATATGTTCTTGAATAATTTCTTCCAAGCACAAATACCTCCTTTAAACCCTTATATTATTTAGTGTATCCGAAATACGGCATATGTATAAAGTGAAACTTCCATAAGCACTTGTTTTTCATCATTTATTCTGCTGCTTCATTCTCATCTTAAAAGTTTATTTCTATATAAATCCATTTCGATTTACTGATACCTAAGTCGCGGCTATGAAAATAAAAGAAGATCTCCACTCATTTTCTCCTTTTGTTTTCACTTGGCATGGGGCCAAAAAAGGCCCTGGCCGCTTCTATCCATGGTCGGACGCTCTCTCCCACCCAAAAGAATGGTTTTACGTCCTTTTTGTCCTATGAAAAAAAGAGGCAACTAGATCTTACCAATCTAGTTGCTCCAAGAAGTCATATACATCTTCGTGTAGCTCATCACGCTGTTTATCAAGCGTAATAACATGCGTAGAGTCTTCATACCATTTGATTTCTTTTAAGCTTGATTCAACACCGTTATAAATGATATTTGCACTATCTGTATTAATCATTTCGTCATGGCGTGCTTGTACAACAAATGTTGGCGCATAAATCATATCGATATTATTGCGCACGTCACGAATTAATTCCTGCAGTGATTTCAATGTATTCATTGGTGTTTGTTTGAATTCAAGCATCTCTGTGTTAATTTTCTCTGGTGATTTTTGCTCACGCTTTTTGTACTCACGTGCATACGCCAATATACCCTGATACATAATTTCTTCGCTCTTAATGTACATAGGGGCACACATTGGTACAACACCTAAAATGGGCATCGTATAAGCAAGTTTTAAAGAGAATACACCACCAAGTGATAATCCAACAGCAGCAATTTTCTCATATCCTTGATCTTTTAAATGTTGATATGCAGCCATTACGTCTTTCCACCAGTCCTCGGGACCTGTATGAACAAGCTGTTCTGGAGGCACACCATGACCTTTATAAATCGGGGCGTGGCAAGTGTAGCCTTTTTTCTCTAAGTAACGCCCGAGCATACGTACATCAGCTGAGTTTCCAGTAAATCCATGTAATAATAAAACAGCACGGTCTCCACCTTCAAACGTAAATGGTTTCGGAGATGCTAATTTCATCTTCTTCTCCTCTTTCTCTCGTGTAATCTAGTCGTATTGTTTCTATCCTTAGTTTACCATAGTTCCATTTCCATAATCTAATTAGAAACTTTTTTCACATAGTAAAAGCGAACTTCTATCAACTGGTTCTTCACTGCCATTAAACAGGAATACAAAAAAAGAAGAACCATTAACACAAATGTGCTAACGCTTCTTCCTTTTCCATATCTTTCAAAAAGCAAAGCCTTAACTTATATGCTCAAGTACGTAACCCCAATTGTTAATGCGAAAAATAATACAGCAAGAACAACTGTAATGCGGTTTAAGACTGCTTCAATCCCGCGTGCTTTTTGCTTACCAAATAACTGCTCCGCACCACCTGAAATTGCACCAGAAAGACCTGAACTATTACTAGATTGCATAAGTACAAGCACAATTAATAAAATCGATACGGTAATAAGTAAAACTGATAATAACGTATGCACTTGGCGTACCTCCTACAAGAATTCAGTTATTTTAAATGTAGCATAAATCCTATAGAAAAGCGAGAGCCGTTCATGTAACTCTCATTCTTAATTATTTCATCATCTTACATAAAAAATGTTGCGAATAATGGACCGAGCAGGCATGTTAATATAGCTGTCAATGTCATTGTTACCGATCCAATCACACCTTCATGCTCATTATTTTTCATTGCACGCATAACGCCCATAATATGAGAAGCACAGCCAAAACCGATTCCTTTACCAACAGAATTTGTTACACGGCTCCATTTTAGTAGAAGCGGCCCTGTAATTGTTCCTGTAACCCCAGCCACAACAACGAACGCTGCGGTTAATGATGGAATACCACCTACTTGTTCTGATACACTCATCGCAACTGGCATTGTCACTGATTTAGGTAATGAAGATAAAATTAAACTTTTATCTGTTCCCATAAGTGTCGCAATAACCAAGTCACTTGCAATTGCAACTGTTGTTCCAACTAGTACGCCTCCAGCAATCGGTACAACATATTTTTTTAAAACTTCACGTTGTTTATAAAGAGGAATTGCAAATGCTACCACACCTGGACCAAGCAATTTAGAAATCCAGCCACCGCCACTTTGCATATATTGCTGATATGGTATATCTAACACTAATAATAAAACAATCATCAACGCTGTTGCTACAAGCATTGGAACTGTAAACGGTGTTGGTAGCCATTGATAAATTTTCTTAGATAATTGATATAGTAAGACTGTAAGAATAATCCAACCAATTCCGATTATTATATTACTCATTTCACTTCTTTTTCCTTTCTATTCGCAAGATACTGTCCTGTATGTCCTGCTACGATAATAATTAAAAACGTACTTGCAACAATAGTAATGAAAAGGGAAATTCCTTTACTCATAAAAAAAGCACCGTAATTCATTAAACCAATCGTCGGTGGAATTAATAAAAACGGCATAAGAGCAACGAGCGTTTCTGCGCCTAAGTCGAACCATTTCACAGGAAGGACTTTTAATCCTAGTAAGACAAGTAATAGAAACATTCCGATTAAACTCCCCGGAATTGGAATCTGTAACATCTCTTGCACCCATGTCCCAATCATGTAAAACACATAAAGAGCTGCAACTTGGACAATAATCTTTGTAAATTTCATGCTCCATCATCCTTCATAATATATACGATCTTCTGTTAGCTTCCTTATCATAGTATAAATTGTAAAAACCTGCAATTTATCAACTTGACAAAGAAAACGGTATATGTTATACGCTTACAACGTTGATATGACTGTGTTTCTGAGTGAAATTTAAGTCAAAAACATTGACCTAATATAAAAAGTTTATATTTTCTGAATTTTAGGATTTGCTATTCTAGGAAAGAAATCACCATCAAAGTGGATATGTTCTCAAAATATATAAATGTGCAACATCCCAATGTGGGTAGACCTCTTTAAATATATTAATCGAGTTCACAATATCCCTATAATCTTGTCCTTAATAAAGAGGATATGATCTAAAAACTTGTCCAAAAGAAAGCATAAAAAAACACTAAGACGTTACTTAGTGTTCTTCTTCAGGCAATAAAAAATCACTCTATTTTTATTTATATTTTATATAGTGCATGATATACTACATCACAAAATTCTTTACTCCCATGTACTCTAAAGATTATCTCCTTCTTAAATTCAATTGTTAGCATCCAATCTTTATTTCTTCCAATAAGTCCCGTATAACTTGTCCCTCCTTCAACTGCTCTGTTTTCTGTTAATAGGTAATACAGCGGAAATAGTGCGTAGCTCTTGTCTGCTCTCTTTAAGCTATATGTCCCAATACTTTCTACTTCCCTTGCAATATTATCGTGAATATTAACATTAAAATAGTAACACCCTTCATTTAGTCCTGTTTTTCTACACCCTTCCAATATAACTGTATTTAACTCATCTGGAGAAAAAGTGGCGGGTTTGGAGTTGTGGACAATTGAATAGAATGTTGTATGATGCTTGGCTAAATTGACTGAATATAAAATAGTATTTACACCAAAGTAGCAGTCTTCCAGAAAATCAATTGGAAAAATATACTTTTCTAACCATTCTGTGATTTCATTAGACTCTTCATTATCTATTGCTGTACTCAGTTTAACTATTCTCACGAACCTATTCCTCCTCTTGATTTAAATATTTTCTATTCGTATCATTTTACATGTCATAGGTCTATTATGTTTTATTTTTTTATTAAACTATATGAATAAATGGTATATTTATGCCTCTTATTGACATTAATTCACATTCATTACAAATATATAAAAAACCTCCTATCATGAATAGGAGGTTTTTTATTACTTAATTTAAACGGTTAGAAACCATGTTTAAATTATTTTTTAAGGTTGTAGAAAGATTTTAAACCATCGTAAACAGCGATTTCGCCTAGTTCGTCTTCGATGCGTAATAATTGGTTGTATTTCGCAATACGGTCTGTACGGCTCATAGAACCAGTTTTGATTTGGCCAGCGTTAGTTGCAACTGCGATGTCAGCGATTGTAGCATCTTCAGTTTCACCAGAACGGTGAGATACAACTGCTGTGTAACCAGCACGTTTAGCCATTTCGATTGCTTCGAAAGTCTCAGTTAAAGTACCGATTTGGTTAACTTTAATTAAGATTGAGTTAGAGATACCTTTTTCGATACCTTCAGCAAGTTTTTGTGTATTTGTTACGAATAAATCGTCACCAACTAATTGAACTTTTTTGCCAAGACGGTCAGTTAATAACTTGTGGCCATCCCAGTCGTTTTCGTCTAAACCATCTTCGATAGAGATGATTGGGAAGTCGTTGCAAAGACCTTCGTAGAAATCAACCATTTCTGCAGAAGTTAGGACACGGCCTTCGCCTGCAAGGTCATATTTACCAGTTTCTTTGTTGTAGAACTCAGAAGAAGCAACGTCCATTCCTAAGAATACGTTCTCGCCAGCTTTGTAACCAGCTTTTTCGATTGCTTCGATGATTACTTCTAATGCTTCACGGTTAGAACCAAGGTTTGGAGCGAATCCACCTTCGTCACCTACTGCAGTGTTAAGACCTTTGTCATGTAATACAGCTTTTAATGCATGGAATACTTCAGCACCCATACGGATTGCTTCTTTGAATGATGGAGCACCAACTGGTAAGATCATGAACTCTTGGAAGTCTACGTTGTTGTCAGCGTGAGAACCACCGTTGATGATGTTCATCATTGGAGTTGGTAATTGTTTTGCATTGAATCCACCAAGGTAACGGTATAATGGAAGACCTACGAAGTCAGCTGCTGCATGAGCTGCTGCCATAGATACACCAAGAATCGCGTTAGCGCCTAATTTACCTTTGTTTGGAGTTCCGTCTAATTCGATCATAGCACGGTCAATTCCAGCTTGGTCAGTTACGTCAAAACCAACGATTTCTGGAGCGATAATTTCGTTTACGTTATTTACTGCGTTAAGAACACCTTTACCTAAGTAACGAGATTTGTCACCGTCACGTAATTCTACTGCTTCGTATTCACCAGTAGATGCACCACTTGGTACTAGTGCGCGTCCGAATGCGCCGCTTTCTGTGTATACTTCTACTTCTACAGTTGGGTTACCACGAGAATCTAGTACTTCGCGAGCATAAATATCAATAATTGATGGCATAATATTTCTCTCCTTTTATATGTGTAATTAAATTATTTAATAATTGTTTTACCTGTCATTTCTTTCGGTTGTTCAACATCTAAAAGTGTAAGCATTGTTGGAGCGATATCTCCTAAAATACCGTCTTCACGAAGCTGTACATCTTCTTTTGTAACGATGAAAGGAACCGGGTTTGTTGTATGAGCAGTCATTGGTTGTCCTTCAGAAGTTAACTCCTGATCAGCATTACCATGGTCAGCAGTAATAAGTGCTACACCATCTTTTGCAAGAATTGCTTCTACAACTTTTCCTAAACATTCGTCAGTTGCTTCTACTGCTTTAATTGTTGGTTCCATCATCCCAGAATGGCCAACCATATCACAGTTTGCAAAGTTTAAAATGATAACATCATGTTTATCATTTTCAATTTCATTTACAAGAGCATCTGTTACTTCATAAATGCTCATTTCAGGTTTCAAGTCGTATGTTGCGACTTTTGGTGAGTTAATTAAGATACGCTCTTCTCCTGGGAATTCAGCCTCACGACCACCGCTAAAGAAGAATGTAACGTGCGGATACTTTTCAGTTTCTGCGATGCGAAGTTGTTTTAATCCCGCTTGCGCAACAACTTCACCTAACGTATTATCCAAGTTCATTGGCTTGAATGCCACATAACCTTTTACTGTTTCACTAAAGTGTGTCATACAAACGAATTCTGGAATGTGAGGTACTTTTTCACCACGATCGAACTCACGGAAGTCTTCGTTTGTAAATACACGTGCAATTTGAATTGCGCGGTCTGGACGGAAGTTATAGAAGATAACTGCATCATCATCATTGATTGTTGCAACTGGCGTGTTATCTTCATTTACCATTACAGATGGCAATACGAATTCATCATAGATCCCGTTTGCATATGAATCATCTACACACTCATATGCTGTTTTGTAAGTAGGGCCTTCACCATTCACCATAGCACGGTAACATTTTTCAACGCGATCCCAGCGTTTGTCACGGTCCATGGAGTAATAACGACCAGAGATTGTCGCGAATTGTCCTACTCCTATTTCTTTAATCACTTCATTTGTTGCATCGATATAACCTTTTGCTGTTTGTGGTCCAACATCGCGGCCGTCTAAGAATGCATGGATGTATACTTTCTCCAAGCCTTCTTTTGCAGCTAAGCGAAGCAGAGCAAACATATGGTTCATGTGACTATGCACACCACCATCAGAAAGTAAACCAAATAAATGAAGAGCTGTACCTTTTTCTTTTACGTGTTTAATTGCATTTTGGAATGTTTCGTTCTTATCGAACTCACCTTCACGAATTGCAACGTTAACACGTGTTAAGCTTTGATATACAGTGCGGCCGGCACCAATATTTAAGTGACCTACCTCAGAGTTACCCATTTGTCCTTCAGGAAGTCCTACCGCTTCACCGCACGCTGTAAGCGTTGTATGAGGGTATTGGTTCCAGAAGCGATCAAAATTAGGTTTTTTCGCTTGTGCTACAGCATTCCCGTAAGTTTCTTCACGTAGTCCGAAACCATCAAGAATAATTAAAGCTGTTGGCTTTCTCATTTTACCGCCCCCAGAAGACCTAAGAAGGAAGCTGGCTCTAAGCTTGCACCGCCAACTAAAGCGCCGTCGATGTCAGATTGTGCCATGTACTCTTTAATGTTTTCTGGTTTTACGCTACCGCCGTATTGAATACGAACTGCTTCTGCAGCTTCTGGAGAAACAGCTTCAGCAACAACTTTACGGATGTGCGCACATACTTCGTTTGCATCTGCAGAAGAAGAAGATTTACCAGTACCGATAGCCCAGATTGGCTCATATGCGATAACAGTTACTTTTACTTGCTCTTCTGTTAAGCCTGCAAGTGCTTTTGTTACTTGACCTGCTACTAGATCAAATGTTTTTCCGCTTTCGCGTTCTTCTAACGTTTCACCACAGCAAACGATTGGTGTTAAACCATGTTCAAATGCTGCTAACGTTTTTTTGTTTACTGTTTCGTCTGTTTCAGCAAACATTTCACGACGCTCAGAGTGGCCAAGTACTACGTAGCTCACTTTTAAGTCGCTAAGTGCTACTGGGCTAATTTCGCCAGTGAATGCACCATTTTTTTCGAAGTGCATGTTTTGTGCACCTACTTTTAAGTCAGTTCCTTCAGTTGCTGCAACAAGACGCTCTAAGAAAAGAGCTGGAGAGCAAACTACTGCATCAACAGCTGTAGCTGCTGGGATTTGACCTTTTACTTCCTCTACGAAGCTAACTGCTTCAGATAGAGTTTTATTCATTTTCCAGTTACCTGCGATAATTGGTTTACGCATGCTTTGCACCGTCCTTTTTCTTAGCTGCTGATTATTTGTCGTTAAGACAAACTACACCAGGAAGTTCTTTACCTTCCATAAATTCTAATGACGCACCGCCGCCAGTAGAAATGTGGCTCATTTTATCAGCCATGCCGAATTTTTCAACAGCTGCTGCAGAGTCACCACCGCCGATAACAGAGTATGTACCTTCTGCATCTGCTAATGCTTGTCCTACTGCTTTTGTACCTTGTGAGAATGGAGTCATTTCGAATACACCCATTGGTCCATTCCATACAACAAGCTTAGAGTTTTTAATTACATCTGCATAAATTTCACGTGTTTTTGGTCCGATATCCACGCCTTCCCAATCAGCAGGAATAGAGTCGATATTCACGATTTTTGTTGTTGCAGTTTCAGAGAATTCCTCTGTGATTACAACATCAACTGGCATATAGAAGTTTACGCCCTTTTCTTTTGCAAGTTCCATAAACTCTTTTGCTAAGTCAACTTTGTCATTTTCACATAGAGATTGTCCGATTTCATGTCCTAATGCTTTTACGAATGTGTAAGCAAGGCCACCACCGATGATTAGGTTATCTACTTTGTCTAATAGATGACGAATTACACCGATTTTATCTTTTACTTTCGCACCACCGATGATTGCTGTAAATGGGCGTTCTGGGTTAGAAAGTGCTTTACCTAATACTTCTAACTCTTTTTCCATTAAGAAACCAGATACTGCTGGTAGGTAGTCTGCAATACCTGCAGTAGAAGCATGAGCACGGTGAGCTGCACCGAATGCATCGTTAACGAATAGATCAGCAAGAGCTGCAAATTCTTTCGCAAGTTCTGCATCGTTCTTTTCTTCGCCCGCATAGAAACGTACGTTTTCAAGAACTAATACGTCGCCTTCGTTCATTGCTGCAACCATTTCTTGTACAGCTGGTCCGAATGCTTCGTCCGCTTTTTTCACATCTTTACCAAGAAGCTCACCTAAACGTGCTGCTACTGGAGTAAGACGCATTTCTTCTACTACTTGGCCTTTCGGACGACCTAAGTGACTTGCTAAAATAACTTTCGCACCTTGCTCTACTAAATATTGAATTGTAGGAAGAGCTGCACGAATACGAGTCTCGTCTGTAACTTTGCCATCTTTCATAGGTACGTTGAAGTCAACGCGGCAAAATACTCGTTTACCTTTTAAATCTACGTCACGAATTGATTTTTTGTTCATTGGATTTCCCTCCGACTAGTTAGGATTGACAAAACCCATTCAAAAGCTTATCACATTTGCTTCTAAAACGAAAGAAGAGAGAGAGGGAACAAACCCTCTCCCTCGTTTTGTCATTGATCACTGATAAACTTAAGAATTAAAGACCTTTAGAAGCGATGTAATCTACTAAGTCAACTACGCGGTTAGAGTAACCAGTTTCGTTGTCGTACCAAGAAAGAACTTTAATCATGTTGCCTTCCATAGTCATTGTAGATAATGCATCGATTGTAGAAGAGTTTGTGCATCCGTTATAGTCGATAGATACTAATGGCTCTTCGCTGTATCCAAGGATACCTTTTAATTCGCCTTCAGCAGCTGCTTTGAATGCTGCATTTACTTCTTCAACTGTTACTTCTTTGTCAAGTTCAACAACTAAGTCAACAAGAGAAACGTTAGCAGTTGGAACACGTACTGCGCCACCGTTTAATTTACCTTTAAGTTCTGGTAATACTAATGCTACCGCTTTAGCTGCACCAGTTGTAGTTGGGATCATGCTCATTGCTGCTGCACGTGCACGACGTAAGTCTTTATGTGGTAAGTCTAAGATTTGTTGGTCGTTAGTGTAAGAGTGAATTGTTGTCATCATTCCACGTTTGATACCGAACTTCTCGTTAAGAACTTTAGCGAATGGTGCTAAGCAGTTTGTAGTACAAGAAGCGTTAGAGATTACATGGTGTTGAGATGCATCGTATGCTTCGTGGTTAACACCCATAACAACAGTGATATCTTCGTCAGAAGCTGGTGCAGAGATGATAACTTTTTTAACTGATCCACCTAAGTGTTTTTCAGCGTCTGCTTTTTTAGTGAAGCGTCCAGTAGATTCTACTACTACTTCTACTCCGTAGTCGCTCCATGGTAATTGTGCTGGGTCACGCTCAGCGATAACTTTAATTTCTTTACCGTTAACAACGATGCTGTCGCCGTTAGCAGATACTTCTGCGTTTACTGTTCCGTGAACAGAGTCATATTTTAAAAGGTGAGCTAAAGTGTTAGCGTCTGTTAAGTCGTTGATTGCTACTACTTCCACGTTAGGGTTGTTAAGAGCTGCGCGGAATACCACACGTCCGATACGTCCAAATCCATTAATACCAATTTTAGTCATTTGAATTTCCTCCTTGGGGGATTATATTAATTAAAGGGTAATACCCTTTGTTAACTGTTTTGCTGCACCTTCATCTGTAATCAGTATCGAAGTATGCCCTTGTTTAATTACAGCCTGTATTGCTTTTGCTTTTGAAGAACCACCAGCGACTGCAACAACGTGAGATACATGTTGTAAATCCTCAAGTTGCATCCCTACTGTTTGTACTTTATGAACGACATTACCTTGTTCATTGAAGTAATATCCGAAAGCTTCGCCTACTGCTTCACTTGCTTTAATTTTCACCCAATCTGCTTCTGAAGTACTTCTGCGACGTGCCATTGTTAATGCATCACCAATTCCATGAATGACAATATTGGAAGATCGAATCAACTCAAGAATTTCTTTCACGGAAGGTTCTGTCACAATGGACGCATATGCTTCGCTGCTCACATGATCTGGAACATACAATAAACGATAGTTACTCATCGTATTTTGTGCCATCTTTGCACAAATCGTATTGGCTTCTAGCTCAACACCTTCTCCAATTCCACCACGTGCTGGGACAAATAGCATATGTAAATCTTTGCAATCTAGTTGCATCATGTCCGCAGCAGCAGCTAGCGTTGTTCCTCCAGCCACAGCAACGATATTATTCGCTGTCAAACGGTCTTTTATACAAGTAACACAAGCACGGCCCATCTCCAGTTTGACCCAAGGTGAATCATCACTATCACCAGGGACAACGAAAACTTCATCCAAGTCTAATGTTTCCTTAAGTTGTTTTTCTAAAACCTTTAACCCGGAAATTTCTTTCATAAAGTCTTCCAAAGCAAGAACCAAAGCTGTTCCTTCTTCTGTCAATGTCATTCCAGAAGAGGCGACGTGAACTAAGTTTTGTTCTTTCAAAACTTGCACTTCACTTCGTAATACTCTTTCTGTCATACCAAGACTTGCAGATAAGTTTCTTCTTCCAATCGGCTGCGTGAGCCTAATGTGCTGAAGAATTTGCATTCTTGTTTGCATAACAGGTAGCAGATCAGGTAATAATTTTTTCGTATTCTGAATCCATGAGCGCATATCATTTCTCCTCACTACATTGGTTCATTTCCCTTCGTGGTCAACTTTCGTCCCGTAGTGACAATTTGTGTCCCACATGGGTTAAAAAAATAATCCCTGCTACGTGTATTATTGTAACAGGAGATAGAAAGTTATTCAACTCTTAACTGCATTGTTTATATAGTTTATTATGGCATCTTTGTGAATGACACCGCATTCCGCCTGTTTTCCGTCGATTTCCACGACCGGAATCATAATCTGATACTTTTCCAAGAGTTCATCATCTTCATATATATCTATTTCCTCAATTTCAAAAGAATATACATGTTGCACTTCTTTCAAAACCTGTTTCGCTTTTTCACAAAGACCACAGTCCGTTTTCGTATATAAAACAACTTTCATCATCTTCACCTATCCAATTGTTTTTCTCAGAGAAGAAGCGGGAATATTCATTTGTTCTCGATATTTTGCGACTGTTCTACGAGAAATAACGATTTCATGCTCTTCTTCTAACAATTTTGAAATTTTTTGATCTGAAAGTGGTTTTTTCTTGTTTTCTTGTTCTACAAGCTTTTGAATAAATTGTTTTACACGCTTTGTAGAAACAGCTTCATCTTCTGTTGTAACTACCGCATTACTAAAGAACCATTTCATTTCAAACAATCCGTGCGGCGTTTGTACATATTTATTACGTGTAGCACGGCTAATTGTAGACTCATGTACACTTAGTTCCTCCGCCACTTCCTTTAAAGAAAGGGGTTTTAAATACTCTGGGCCTTTCCAAAAGAAATCACGTTGCTTTTCTATAATGATTTCCATTACTTGCAGTAGCGTTTGTTTTCGTTGCTTCAAACTACGCATAATCCACTGTACATGCTGATACTTCTCAGATACATAGGAAGCAACTTCACTTTCACTATTATGAAGAAGCGCACTATATTCTGAATGAATTTCAATTCTCGGCATGTTACGTTCGTTCATTTGTAAAACAAGACGATCACCGTCTTTTTTCACAGCCATATCCGGAGCAATATAAAGTGGCTTCTCAGAAGAAAACGCAAGCCCTGGTTTTGGCTGCAATGATGTAATACAATCAACAGCTGCTTGTAATTCTTCATTACTACATTTCATGACATGAATGAGCTTTCGCCAATCTTTCTTAATGAAATACGTAAAGTATTCATCCACAATCATTTCTGCGAGTTCATCCTGATTTTGTAAGCGCTTCAATTGGAGTGCTAGACACTCCTGAATATTACGTGCTCCCACCCCTGCTGGCTCTAATGACTGGACAAGCTCTATAGAGCATTCTACTACATCAAGAGGCGCGACAAGTAGCTCTGCTAATTCTTCATTTGTTTCTTGTAAATAACCATTCTCATCCGTGTTCATAATGATGAAAGAAGCTGTTTTCCGTTGCTCTTCATCTATTTTATAATACTGTATTTGATCTAATAAATGTTGCTGAATCGTTATCGAATTCACACTGTAAATGTCCATTTGATTGTCGACTTGTTTGCTTGTACTTTTACTTTTGCTTGAGCTCTTTTTCTTCTCCCTCTCAAAGCCACCTAACTCAATAAGGGGATTTTCCAATGATTGCTCATACAAAAATTCCGTTAATTCCTGCACATTATACTGGAGCATTGTAATTGCTTGTCTTAACTCTTGTGTCATGGCCAAACGTAAACTTTGTTCTTGTAAAAGACTTGCCTTCAATCTAATCTCCCCCTCGTCTCTATTGTACAATAAGTTTCCTGAAAGGAGAATCCTTACAAAGATACCCACTCCACATATTGTTACTTCATATGTATTAATTCTGTTTATATCTTACAACTATAAAATGAATAATATTGAAAAAAGACGATAAAAAAGATGTTTTCATTATAGAAGAAATTCTCAAATCGACATTTTTATAACCACATACTAATAGTAACTCTTATAATTAGATATAACAAGAGAGGATTATGTTTTCCTTTTTTAATACTAATAGCTGATAATTTGTCTAATTCCAATAAGGTGTTTCATTGTTCAATTTTTCTTACTGTAATTCTCATGATTTGAAAATTGTTTAATAGAACGATGTCTGTATCAACAGCATGTTTTTTTGATTCTTTTCACAACAAAAACCCCCTGCACATGATTATTTCTAATCACATACAAGGGGCTTCCCTAGTTTTACTATTCATTTTCAACACGTTCTGTACATGTATTGACTGTCACTTACTTAACACCCTAAATCTTTCCACTTTGGAATAGAACGTTTCACAGTAACGCTGAATGTATGACGTTTATCCAAAGTATTTCTTGAAGGAATGTAAGTACAGCAAGCCCTGTAATAAAAAAAACGCGCCCAGAGGGATTCGAACCCCCGACAGACGTGGTACCGGAAACCACCGCTCTATCCAACTGAGCTATGGGCGCATGAATGATATATC
This sequence comes from Bacillus sp. DX4.1, assembly GCF_030348195.1. NCBI lineage: Bacteria > Bacillati > Bacillota > Bacilli > Caryophanales > Bacillaceae > Bacillus > Bacillus sp. DX4.1. The sequence goes on from NZ_JAUCFT010000008.1 coordinate 4,555,110, forward strand.
CGTAATTATATCTTCTTATGCCAATGTGCGCAACTACTATCATCCAAAAAATACATAACCTATTTTTCAAACCACAAATCTATTTTTTATTCATTTTTCACGATTCAACCTCCTTTTCCCTTGATAATTAAGTGCAAAGTGGCAATAGTTCACGAATAACCTTAATTTGGAAATTATATTTTCACTCTCTTTTACAGATTCTAATCTTTGAATTCATACTTCACAAGGAGGCTTCAATCGATGACTGTAATTACAAAATTAAAACAAGCTGTTTCTGGATTAAAAAGTGCGCAAGCAAGCTTAGAGGGATTTGCTCTTGATACAGATAACCAACAAGCGAAGCAACTATTTCAAACAGCAGCTCAACAAACACAATCCATTATTGATTCTTTAAACCCACGTGTTGAGGAAGTTCAGCAAGAAGAACCTCAATATACACAACAATAAAGTAACCATTTCATCAGTTATTTTGATATGCACTTTATGATAAACCGAAAAAGGATGATTCCATATCATCCTTTTTCAACTCAAATTACATAAAGCGAAACTTCTAATAATGAGAGTGTTCTTCACCTCTCACTAATCCGATCCTAACGAGCAGTTATTCCCCACCTGACCTCTTTATTTTTCTGCGTTTTGAGGCGCGGGGTTTTACTACCCGTTAGAGCGGGATAAAGCAATAGAAATGGAATGATACGATGCGAAAACTTGGCACAATTACCGTGTTATTCGTGCTCCTACTCAATTTAATAACCGGATGTACCAGTAGCCCGTTAGATAAAAAGGTGAAAAAAGAGGCAGATAAAAAATCCGAGCAGAAAAAGGATTCGCAGTTAAAAAAGGTAAGTGCTGAATCCATTAATCAGTCTATCGCAAACGATGCGAAACATAAAATTCTTTCCATGGAAGGATTACTAGATGCAAGAGCCGTTAATTCAAATACTGATCTTTACTTAGCTGCCAAACCTGAACACCATGAAAGATTTAAGCTAAAAGCGTTACGAAACAAAATGAAAAAACAATTGCAATCCGCATATCCACATCTCGATATTCATATAAGTACTGATCGAAAGATTTTCACGCTATTAGATAAACTAGAAAAAAAAATTAAGAAAAAAGAGATAGACAAAGAACAATTAAAAAAGCAATTAAAAACAATCCAATCAGAAATGAAATCTGATACTTAATCAGTACGCTTTATAAAGGAAGGATTCACATGCCTAGTAAAGACAAAAATTTATCGCCAGTACAACAAGAATATAAAAAATTCGAGCAAGAGCGCGAGCCGAAACGACCTGTTTTAAAAAATTGTATAAAAGCCTTTTTTGTTGGCGGCCTGATTTGTTTAATCGGCCAACTTATTTCTACCTTTTATATCACCTATTTTGATTTCACCGAGAGGTCAGCAGGAAATCCTACAGTAGCTACACTCATTTTCATTTCTATGCTACTAACAGGCTTCGGCGTATATGATCGACTCGCACAATTCGGCGGCGCGGGTACAGCTGTACCTGTTACTGGATTTGGCAATTCCGTCATAGCTGCTTGTATTGAACATCGGACAGAAGGTTTTGTTCTCGGGGTAGGTGGCAACATGTTTAAATTAGCAGGTTCCGTTATTTTATTTGGTGTGTTTGCCGCTTTTGTTATCGCCATTATTAAAACCATTCTCGTTCAATGGGGAGGACTGTAAATGTTACAAGGGCACCGAACATGGGTATTTGAAAACAAACCTGTCATTATCTCAACAGGCGTTATCGGCGGACCATTTGAAGCAAACGGAAATATCCCTGAAGATTTCGATACCCTTCATGAAGATCTATGGCTCGGACAAGACTCTTATGAAAAGGCACATAAAATTTTATTCGAAGAAGCTTGTAGTCGAGCAACTGAAAAAGCAAAGCTTCGTAAAGAAGATATTCAATTCATTTTAGCAGGAGACCTGATTAACCAAATTACTCCCTCAAGCTTTGCTTGCCGTACACTCGGCGCTCCCTATATTGGATTATTTGGTGCTTGCTCTACTTCTATGGAAGGCCTTGCTCTCGGCGCAAGTATTGTAAATGCAAAAGGCGCAAAATATTTATTAACAGGGGCATCAAGCCATAACACTGCCGTTGAAAAACAATTCCGCTATCCAACTGAATACGGCGGACAAAAACCCCCTACTGCTCAATGGACCGTAACGGGTGCGGGCGCAGCATTATTAAGTGATCAAGGAGAAGGCCCTCAGGTTACATCAGCTACAATTGGACGAGTGATCGACATGGGCTTAACTGATCCTTTTAACATGGGAGGTGCGATGGCTCCCGCTGCCGTCGATACGATAGAAGCGCATTTAAGAGAAAGACAAATTGAGGCATCCTACTATGACTTAATCGTAACAGGCGATCTCGGTCATGTTGGGCGCGAGATTGCTTTCGATTTACTGCGTAAGCAGGGGACCTCTATAACAAGTGATCAGTTCCAAGATTGCGGATTAATGATTTATAGAGAAGGTCAACCTGTATTGGCAGGAGCAAGCGGGGCCGGTTGTTCAGCGACAGTCGTATACGGACATTTGTTGAACAGGATGAAAAAAGGTGAGTTCAAAAGGATACTTGTCGTAGCTACTGGCGCGCTATTATCACCACTTACATTTCAGCAGCAAGAAACGATTCCGTGCATCGCTCATGCAGTATCGATTGAATTTGGAGGTGTACAATAAATGATCTATTTTTGGGCTTTTGTCGTCGGTGGATTGATTTGTGTAATCGGTCAGCTTATGTTCGATGTTGGTAAACTTACCCCTGCTCATACAATGACTACGCTCGTTGTTGCTGGTGCATTATTAGATGGATTCAATCTATATGAACCCTTAATTGATTTCGCAGGAGCCGGGGCAACAGTTCCGATTACAAGTTTCGGGAACGCTCTCGTTCATGGAGCTATGGCAGAAGCAGCAGAACATGGACTTGTTGGTGTCATAACAGGCATGTTTAAAGTAACAAGTGCCGGTGTATCTGCTGCGATTATCTTCGGATTCATCGGCGCATTATTATTCAAACCAAAAGGATAAGAGGTGTCTGTATGACTGTTGTTGCTAGTGTAAAAACGTGTCTCGCTAGTTTAAAAGGTGCACAAGCAAGCTTAAGTGCACTTTCACAAAACGCTGTTGATGAAGAAGCAAAACGCGTTTTCCATGAATGCATGTTAGAAATGGATAGCGCAATTGCTGATCTAAAAAAACGAATTTCAGTATTAGAGCGGGAAGAACCGCAATATAAAGGATTTTAGGCAGACTGGAGGGAATTCATATGCCTCACATACCAGAATGGCCACTTGTCATTATACGTTCTTTGTGTATCTTAATTATTTTATTCGCCATTACGAAATGGCTTGGAAAAAGACAAATCTCTCAACTATCCTTTTTTGAATACATAGCTGGCATGACAATTGGTGATATTGCTGCTGAAGTATCAACAGGGCTAGAACAAAACTTTTTCCACGGCGTTTCCAGTATACTCGTTTTCGCTATCGTACCTTTTCTCACTGGGCTTATTTCCTTAAAAAATAAAACAGCAAGAGATTTCTTCGAGGGAAAATCCACTGTTTTTATAAAGGATGGCAAAATACTTGAAGATAATTTGAAAAAGGAAAAGTATACAAGTGACGAGTTGCTCGAACTCCTTCGAAAAAAAGATATATTTAACATAGCTGATGTCGAATTTGCTGTATTAGAACCAAGCGGTGAATTAAACGTCTTATTGAAGAAAGACAGACAACCACTAACCGCAAAAGACATCGGATTAAAAGTACCGAACGAAAAAGAAACACATACAGTCATTATGGATGGAAATGTACTAGATGAACCACTTTCAGCTAGTGGGCATAATCGCGCTTGGCTTCACACTGAGTTAGAGAAGATTGGAGTTATGATAGAAAATGTCTTTCTTGGACAAGTCGACTCTTACGGCCAACTCACTGTCGACATCTATAATGATAAAATTCAAATGCCATCCCCTCAAAACAAGCCATTACTATTAGCTTCCTTAAAAAAATGTCATGCGGATCTCGAATTATTTTCTTTAGAAACAAAATCAAAATCAGCAGGACAAATGTATAGCAAAAATGCGAAGCAAATAGAAGACATTTTAAACAAGGTAACTTACCTTCTAAAAGAATAGCAAATGAGAGAACGCTTCTACTATAAAGGCGTTCTTTCATTTGCTATTTTCTTTCCTAGATAAAATACGTTTAAATTTATATAATTCGGTTATGATGATGAAGATACATAAGCAGGGAATTCCAAAAACATAGCGAATAAATCATGGTACAACTATATATTTTTTTGATTTAAAGTGGTTTCGTTTGACCTTTATTGACCATAATTGTATGATAAGACTAAGAAAGCTTTTAAAGGAGGAAATAACAGATGAATTTAATTCCTACAGTAATTGAACAAACAAATCGTGGAGAACGCGCTTACGATATTTACTCACGCCTATTAAAAGACCGCATCATTATGCTTGGTAGCGCAATTGATGACAACGTAGCAAACTCAATCGTTTCCCAGCTTTTATTCTTGGAATCTCAGGATCCAGAAAAAGATATTCACATATACATCAATAGCCCTGGTGGTTCTATCACAGCAGGTATGGCAATTTACGACACAATGCAGTTTATTAAACCACAAGTATCAACAATTTGTATCGGTATGGCAGCATCTATGGGTGCTTTCCTACTTGCAGCAGGTGAAAAAGGAAAACGCTTTGCTCTTCCAAACAGTGAAGTTATGATTCACCAACCACTTGGCGGGGCACAAGGTCAAGCAACAGAAATCGAAATCGCAGCAAAACGTATTCTATTCTTACGTGAGAAATTAAACCAAATTCTTGCTGACCGCACAGGTCAACCACTAGAAGTTCTTGAACGCGACACAGATCGCGATAACTTCATGACAGCTGAAAGAGCACTAGAATACGGCTTGATTGATAAAATCTTTACAAACCGTTAATTTCTAAAAGCGGAAGCGGCTGGTTCAGCTCTGACTGGCTAAGGTTCTTTCGCATAAAAGGCGCTCTTTGCCTTCTTATGCGGAAGGTTCTTAGACACGAAGAGCTTGCCGCTGGAGGGGGATGGAGCTTCTGACAAAGAGGTGCTTTTTACCTCGGCGGAAGAAGCGAAGCCACCGACCATTCTAGCCGCTGGAGCTAGATAATACCTAAAAGCAGAAGCGGCTCATTCAAAAGAGTCACTACACCAAAAGGCTATCGCGCATGCGATAGCCTTTTTTTAAACGAGCGGTACACTTATTTATCGATAATTTCCATGTTTGATCATTTCTGTGATTCTTCTTCAATTAAAGCTCCCTTAGTTAAACAAGGAAGTTTATTGTGTAAGTGTATCTTTTTCTTCAAAAGTTTTAGCGTTACGATCTAAGTTTCTCACTTATTGGGAGCCGAGTAGCGCTTGGGTAGCTTGAAACCATGCTGCTCCATGACCTCACGCAACCGGTCCGGGTAGTCGGTAATGAGCCCGTCGGCACCGTCGTCTATAAGCTTATGCATAGTGGGTGCATCGTTCGCCGCCCACGGGATAACTTTCATGCCGTATTTATGTGATTCTTGTACCATTTGTTCCGTCACGTAGGGCACATAGTTCTCGTCGGTAACTTTGCCGTCTTGTGGGAAACCGTGCACGGGAGAGATAGCGTCTGCGCCGAATGAGTGGGCCGCTGCCACAAGGTCGCCCCCAAAATCGTCGATATCAATTCCGCCCAACCACGGAGATGCCCCCGGTTGTCCAGGCCGCAAGAACTCCGGACCATTAGTCAGTGCGACGATAGGCAAGCGCGGCTCGACCTCGCGCATTCGCATGAGAGAGCCCCAGTCGAAGCTTTGGATCGACACTCGGTCGAGCATCCCGGCCTCGCGAACCTGGCGGGCTACGATCTGCACGAATTCTTCGCGGGGAGCAGTTTGCTCTGGTGCGCCTGCCTCCACTTTCGTCTCTATGTTCATCCACACTTTCTTAGCTTTGTAGCTTTTGACGAGGTCGAACACCTCGGTAAGCAACGGCATCTTAGCGCCGGGACTCGGGCGCTGTTCTGGATACTCCGGCTTGGTCTTTGAGCCACAGTCAAGCGTACGAACCTGGTCGAGTGTAAGATCCTTAATATACTTTCCGACGTATGGGTACTCTGGATCGCCAGCAAATGCGGGACTCGTATCCTGGCAATTTCTATTCGAAATTTTGCGGTCATGCGTGACGACAGCATGGTGGTCCTTGGTGATCTGTACGTCGAGCTCGAGTGTGCTCACACCAAGTTCGAGGGCGTGAGAGAATGATGCGATCGTTGACTCGACGGTAAGCCCCATTCCCCCGCGGTGTGCTTGAAGGTCGAAACCTTGAGGACCGAAGCTCATGTCATCTGCAGCAGCTAAGGCTGGTTTTGCTGAACACACCATAAGAGTAGCAATCATTGCTAATATAACCTTTTTCCTATTCATTTGTGCATCTCCTTATAAAATTATTTCTTTATAAGGATAGATGGATAATGTAAACCCCCGTTTACACATATGTTAAGAAAAAGTAAAGAAAACTAAGAATATAACAAATAATTACAGATTATCAAGCTTTATTCAAAAACTACAAAAAAAGCTATCGCCGACGCGATAGCTTTTTCTACTGTTTATTTTGTACGTAAGCCGCAAGTGCCTCCAAAGCAGCTTCTGCATCTGAGCCTTCTGTTATAATGGTTACGTTGCTGCCAGACCCAATCGCTAAACTCATAATTCCCATGATGCTCTTAGCATTCACTGTTTTCCCATCTTTTTCAATAAAAATCTCAGCATGAAAGCGATTCGCCTCTTGTACAAACAACGCAGCCGGACGTGCTTGTAAGCCGTTTTTTAATGAAACCTCTACCCGTTTTTGAACCACAGCTCCATTTCCCCTTTACCGTTATTTTTTTGCTACCGGTTCCCCCGCGCGTAATTTCTCCGCAATTTCGTCGATTTTACGCAAACGATGATTGATACCTGATTTACTAATTTTCCCCCCAGATACCATTTCACCTAATTCTTTCAATGTTACATCTTGATAACTAATACGCAGTTGTGCAATTTCTCGCAGTTTATCTGGTAATACATCCATCCCAACCGTTTCGTCAATATAACGAATATTTTCAATTTGCCTTAATGCGGCTCCAATTGTTTTATTTAAGTTGGCTGTTTCACAATTCACTAAACGATTTACGGAATTACGCATATCGCGAACAATACGGATATCTTCAAATCTTAAAAGCGCATTATGTGCACCAATAATATTTAAAAACTCCGTAATTTTCTCTGCTTCTTTTAGATACGTAATGTACCCTTTACGCCTTTCTAGCGTCTTACTATTTAAATCAAATCCGTTCATCAGTTCACATATAGAATCATTATGTTCCTTATATAACGAAAAGACCTCTAAATGATAAGATGATGTTTCTGGGTTATTTACCGAACCACCTGCTAAAAATGCACCTCGTAAATAAGATCGCTTACAACATTTTTTCCCAATTAGTCCCTGAGATATATTGCGAATAAATGAAAAATCCTCTCGTACGATATGCAAATCCGCTAATATTTCACGAGATTTTTCAACCAACCGAACGATATATACATTGTTTTTCTTAAGTCGCATCTTTTTACGAACAAGCAATTCTACCGTAACGTCATATCCTTTTTTCAACAATGTATAAATCCGTCTCGCAATTGCTGCATTTTCTGTTTGAATATCAATGGAAAGACGACGGTTTGAAAAGGAAAGTGATCCGTTCATTCGAAGCAACGCTGATAGTTCTGCTTTCTCACAGCATTCCTTCATTTCAAGCTTTGTCAGCTCTTTCTTTGTTTCTGATGCAAATGACACAGTAACACCTCCTTATACTGTACTTGGGAACATGTTGTAGCCTAAGAAATCATGTCCTATATGAATGAGTAGCGTTATCTCAGGAGAGATAACGCATGCTATAACAACGAATATAAGATAGAAGCTAATTTTAATGTATCATGACGCACAACTCGATCATCATATTTCGCTAATTCATCTTGAATTAACATAATATGATTTTTAGCAAAACAATCTTCATCAACCACGACAGGCTCAGACATTTCCTCTGCATAAAGTTCACGCAATTCAGCAGGAATTTTATGATTATTTACAATCGCCGTATCAATAAATGATTTTCCAAGATGGTCATGCAATGCTTGCACATGATCAAATGCCGTATAGCCCATCGTTTCACCTGCTTGCGTCATAACGTTACACACATACACCTTTTTTGCTTTTGCAGCAAGAACAGCATCCCCAATTTTTTTTACGATTAAATTTGGTAAAATACTTGTATACAAACTACCAGGACCAAAGACAAGTAAATCCGCTCGCTGAATTTCAGTTAACGTCTCACACAACGGTTCGACATCACCTGGTGTTAAAAATACGCGATTGATCTTCTTTCCGAAATATGGAATTTTCGATTCACCCGTTACAATTTGTCCATCTTCAAGTTCTGCATGGAGCACAACACTTTGATTCGCTGCTGGTAGTACACGTCCTCGCACATTCAACACTTTACTCGTTTCTGTAATAGCGTGGAAAAAATCTCCTGTGATCGCCGTCATACCCGCTAATAATAAATTACCTAGCGCATGCCCCGTTAATCCTGCTCCAGATGTAAAACGATGTTGAAATAAAGCCTCCACAAGCGGTTCGACATCTGATAACGCAACAAGTACGTTACGAATGTCGCCTGGAGGTGGAATTGCTAACTCATCACGCAATCTACCTGAACTGCCTCCATCATCAGCAACCGTTACCACCGCCGTAATATCAACAGGGTACTTTTTCAACCCTCGTAATAAAACGGATAGTCCAGTTCCTCCCCCCATGATGACAATTCTAGGTTTTCTCTCTTTTTTCATCCTTTAATGGCCCTTTCTCTTCTCCACATCACGATGGGATACATGAACGATATATTCTGGTTTCAAATGTTTCCCAAGGTATTCTGCAAGCGTAACGGATCGATGCTGCCCTCCTGTACATCCAATTGCAATTACAAGCTGACTCTTTCCTTCTCTTTTATAATGCGGAAGCATGAAAGTAATAAGATCCGTCAACTTTTCTAAAAATTTATGTGTTTCATTAAATTTAAGCACATATGACGAAACTTCCTCATCGAGTCCTGTTAATGGTTTCATTTGTGGAATATAGTATGGATTTGGTAAAAAACGAACATCAAATACTAAATCTGCATCAATTGGAATGCCGTACTTAAATCCAAATGACATCACATTTACACGAAATGCTTGTTCACTTTCTGTTGAAAAGAGATGAACAATCCTTTCACGTAATTCTTTCGGTTTTAAATCTGACGTATCGAGTACAATATTTGCTCTCGCCTTCATATCCGTTAATAACTTACGCTCCGCTTCGATTCCTGTTAACGGAAGACCTGTCGTTGCAAGCGGATGCGAACGTCTCGTTTCTTTATAACGTGTTACAAGTGTACTATCTTTTGCATCTAAAAATAAAATATGGGGAATAATCCACGTACGCTCTGACAAGTCATCTAGTGCTCCCCATAAATGATCAAAGAATTCACGACCTCGTAAATCAATCCCAAGTGCCACTTTATTCATTTTTCCTTTTGAGTCTGCCATCAACTCAACAAACTTTGGTAATAACATAGGTGGTAAATTATCTACGCAAAAATAGCCTAAATCTTCAAAACTTTGCAGGGCTACTGATTTACCTGCACCGGACATTCCTGTAATAATTACCATTTTAATATCATTATGTGCTGTCATTGTATCCCTCCTTGACAGTTTAGCTTGGATCCAATCGATATGAAAGTAATTCAAAGTCTGGTGTATATACAAATGTGCCGTAAATGATACCATTTCCTTTAATCAAATAGTCAATAATATGATGATCTCCCGGTGCCATTGGTAGCTCGTCAATTTTATCAAACGTATGCCAACCAATGATGCCTTCTTCGCTTTCCAATTTATTTTCTCCTGCAAAATCTGTTGCTAAGAAGGAAAACATCATCCATTCCGAAACAACTTTATCACCTTCTTGAATAACAAAAGTGAAGACTCCTTTTAATGAGGGGTTTTTCAAATAAATTCCGGTTTCTTCACGATATTCACGAACTACCGAGTCTCTTACCGTTTCGCCGCGCTCCATTTTCCCACCTGGAGCAACCCACCAGTTTCGACGAGGTTTTTGCAATAGGAGAACTTCGTTATCTTTGATTAACACACAGTTTGTTACTCTTTGCAAGCTTCTTCACCTCAACTACTTATGACGAATCTCTCCGTCCTATACTTACTTCATTATACTATCAAAAACAGTTTGTCACAACGAAGGAACTCGGGTGATCCACCAGGCAAAAAAAGTGATTGAGTGCTATCCCTCAATCACTTTTTTCTTACTAAAATATGATACAATTGCAAATCCTAATATAAATGTAATAATAGAAGTTACAATCGACATGCCACCTGTTGGTATTCCCGGAAACACCACTGCGATTGATCCGATCACTAGTCCAATAATCGCAGCGAACGTTACACTTTTATAGTGTTCTAATAAATAACTAATCCCTTTACTACTTACAACAAATCCAACCATAACGCCTGCACCAATCACTGCAATAAGTGGTAGGTTTAATGTTGTTAAAGCGTTAATTGCTGTTGGATACACGCCAATGATTAATAAAATAAATGATCCGCTAATTCCCGGAAGTAACATAGCCATACTAGCCATCCATCCCGCAAAAAATAATCCAATCGCACTTAAAATTGTTAACGTTGTAATTGGATCTGCTGTTTTATCTGGCTTAAAGAAGGCTGTAACCGCTACTAGTATTGCTGCAATAATTAATACAACAATATGTCCTCCTTTAAATGTTTCTTTCGCATTTGCTTCTTTCATAAGCATCGGTAAAATGCTTAAAATTAAACCCAGAAAGAAAAATTGTGTTGGTTCATTGTGATTTTCCAGCAAATATTTAATCACATGACTTAATGTTAAAAACGCTGCGGCCACACCCGCACCAAGTGGAATTAAAAAGCCCAAATGTTTTTTCCACTCACGGCTAAAGAATCCACTAATTACTGCAAGCAATTGCTCATAAATTCCTAATACAACAGCGATTGTTCCACCGCTTACACCAGGAATTAAATCGCTAACCCCCATACAAAATCCACGATATATATTACGCCATTCCATATTGAATCAACTCCTCATTTCTGTTAAATATTTTTTTCGCAAATTATAGTATAGCAATAATTTGTAATACAAAAATATGAAACAATAACAATTATTTGACATCTCTCGAACAAAAATCCCACAAAAAAGAAAGCTACCTCCAAAGAAGGTAGCTTTCTTTTCTAACGGGAGTTACATCCCATCTCTTTATTTTTCTGCTATAGCCTTTAATTCCTCTAACAGCTCTTCTACGTAGTGCTGTGCACTTTGCGCTGCGATGCTACCATCACCAGTTGCTGTTACAATTTGACGAAGCATTTTTTCACGAACATCTCCTGCTGCAAAAATGCCAGGAACCTTCGTTTCCATGTGTTCATTTGTTTCAACATAACCGTTCTCGTTCGTAATTCCAAGCGTAGTAAATGGTTTAGAAAGTGGTAACATACCGATATAAATGAAGGCACCATCTGTTTTAAACTCTTGCTCTTCACCGCTGTTTACATCTACAAGTGTTACACTACCAACTTTACCATTCTCTTCATTAATTTCTTTTACAGTATGATTCCAAATAAAGTCTACTTTCTCATTTTGGAATGCGCGATCTTGTAAAATTTTCTGTGCGCGTAATGCATCACGACGGTGAACAATTGTTACTTTTGATGCAAAGCGTGTTAAATACACACCTTCTTCAACTGCAGAATCTCCACCACCAACAACAACAAGTTCTTTCCCTTTAAAGAAAGCACCGTCACATACTGCACAGTATGATACACCGCGGCCACCAAGTTCTTTTTCACCTGGCACACCAATTTTTTTATACTCTGCACCACTTGCAACGATAATCGCACGTGTTTTATATTCTTTTTTACCAGCTACTATTGTTTTATATTCTTTGCCATCGATGATTTCTTTCACATCACCATATGCATATTCAGCACCAAATTTTTTCGCGTGATCAAACATTTTATTAGATAAATCAGGCCCTAAAATATGTTCGTATCCTGGATAGTTTTCTACTTCTTCTGTATTCGCCATTTGACCGCCTGGAATACCACGTTCCAGCATCAACGTACTTAAGTTTGCACGAGATGTGTAAACAGCAGCTGTCATTCCAGCTGGTCCAGCACCAATAATAATAACATCATAAATTTTTTCTTCTGACACAGTCTTCACTCCTATTCATTCCTACACATAACTTACCCTCATTATACTGTTCACATCTGGTTTTTCCCAATGATTTGCCTATGCATGGGTACGTTTTACTGCTTGCACATATTTTCTCACAGTTGTTACAGATACATTATATATATTTCCAAGTTCTGCTTGTGTCATCTTGTCTCGCTGTTCTCCGCGTACAATATATTCGATTGCCGCTGACCAGCCAAATACGTTCGTAAACATCGTTCCGGATGTATATAAACGTATAAATGTACAAAACCAAAAATGCAAACACTCTTCAATCAGTTCATCGTCTTTTTTCGTATAGTTATATAGAGCATCTGCAATACGAACGCATTGCTCAAACGGTTGTAACTCCGCCGTAATACTCTTATGACTATTGATTAAAAAGAAGTACTTTGCCAATTGTGAAACAATCGGTACACGATTCAAAGACTGCGCCGCATCAAAGAAAAAGCTGATTTTTTCTGGTGTTGTCAGTTCATTCATTAAATACAGTGCTAACATTTGTTCTTCTAGCGTTTCACTTTGCTGGAAAGATTTCCGCAATTCCTCGAACAAAATGTTTTGCCCTTCATCAGCTAAATTCAAAGCATTCCACGGTTCTTTCCCTTTTTTATCAGGGTGCAATTCTACAACAGACTGCCACATTTTTTCGGCTGTATGTTGATCCTTTACCATATAAGCAGAGTATGCAAACCAATAGTAAAAGCTAACATCTCCCTCATATCCTTGACGCTTTAATAATTTCAGCCATTTATAAGCCGATGCAAAGTGACCAATTGTTGCAAATGTTGTCCCTAACTTTAAGCGGTGCTCAAATGATATCGGATATACCGTTTCTAATTGCTCTGCTAAATGCTCTGCTTGTTTATGCTCTCCAATCGAATATAGAAAAATAAGCGTATTACATAACGCATGCATATTGCCAGGATTTTTCTCTAAAATCATCTCTGTTAACTTTAATGCTTCATCTACATTCCCTAATTGAAAATGAGCAATTGCTAAGTTATTATGACCCGACCAAAATTCCGGATAATCCTTTGTCACGATTTCAAGTGTCTCAATCGCTTCTTCTAGCTGTCCGTTGCGAATGTAACGATTCGCCTGCTCCTGCATTAAAATGAGCTCATCTTCATCTTCAAACTCTTCCTCATCAAATGCTTCTTCGTCCATAATCTCTAGTAGCTCTAACGTTTCTTCCACAAACTCTTTCTCTGTTGCTACTTCTAAATACTGATCCGCATACTTCTTTGCTTGCTGAAACAATCCAAGATATGCATAGTTATTTGCCACAAAATAATAACATTGTTCTATATCCGCTCCAGAACGAATCAGCTTCAAGAAAATTTGATTAGACTCTTGATACTCTCCCACTTCCGATAATACCGTTGCCAATTGACATAAAATAAACGGCTCTTTCTCACTTTGTGCCGCTCTTCGAAAATATTTAATTGCATCTTGTAATTTATGATTACGATACGATTTCATCCCTTTTTTATAAAAGAAATCGGCTAATTGGTTAAACGAGATAACTTGTCCGCTCTCCTTATACATCCCTTGATTTTTCCCCATATATCCTCCATTATTTGTTTTCTTCGTTCATACTTTCTTCTATTTATAAGTATAAACGATTCCTAGAAAAACAAAACAGTATATTATACGCAAATATTTCCTTTTTATTCATAAAAAGAGAAGGAAAATGTTACATTTTAACACGATCCTTCTCTCGCTGCCATTTCTTCTTTCGTGTAAATGATACGCATCGGATTTCCACCAACAAAAGCACCGCTTGGTACATCACGGTGAACAAGCGTACCTGCTGAAACAATGGCACCGTCCTCAATTATAACACCAGGCAAAATAGTCGTATTCGCCCCAATCATTACTTCATTCCCTATGACAACTTCTCCTAGACGATATTCCTTAATTAAATATTCATGAGCTAAAATAGTCGTATTGTAGCCAATAACTGAATTATTTCCAACCGTAATCTTTTCTGGAAACATAATATCCGGCATCACCATAATTGCAAAAGATGTTTGCTTACCCACTTTCATCCGTAAAAACGTGCGGTATAACCAATTTTTCATGGACAAAAATGGTGTATAACGTGCGATTTGAATAATAATAAAGTTTTTCATTACCTTCCAAAAAGATACCGTCTTATACACATTCCATAATGAATTTGCTCCTGAAACAGGATAGCGCGTTGTACGTCGCACTTCTCTCTCTCCCCTTATTTCCCGCTCTAACAGGCTTTAAAACCCATTAGCGTTCGATACATCAACGAAGGTAAACCGAAACGCGGATGTCAGTTTCAATACAGTCACGTAGTTTAAGACAAAATTGATAATAAATCACTCATTTTATCTAATACGTAATCTGGTTTATATGACTCTAAATATGTTCTTCCTTTAATCGTCCACGCAACTGCAGCCGTTTTCGTACCTGCATTTTGTCCACCTACAATATCATGGTGATTATCGCCCACCATTAGCGTGTCTTCCGGTTTTGCATCCAGTAATTGCAATGCCTTTTGAATTGGTTCTGGATGAGGCTTCACATGTTCCACATCATCAATTGTCACAACAACATCAAAAAATGCTTTTAATTTTGAAAGCTGTAAGCCCATTTCGACCGTTTGTCTCGCCTTCGTTGTCACAATTCCAACTTTATAACCTTTTTGTCTTAGTTCTTGTACTGTTTCATAAACAGTTTCATATTCTTCGACTAGTTCATCATGGTGCTCATGATTAAATTTACGATAACATTGAATCATCTCTTCCACTCGGTTTGGATCAATCGAGCCAAACGTATCTTGTAAAGATGGACCGATAAATGGCAATACATCTTCACGCTTGTACTCATTTGGATAGTACTTGTTTAATGTGTGTAAAAAAGAAGAAATAATAAGTTCATTTGTATTAATTAACGTTCCATCTAAATCAAATAACACTGTATTTATTTTCATATTCTCGATCCCTTCTGCTCATTCTTAGGTTGCTAAAAAATTCTTTATATGAAAGAAGCAGCATCTCATGTAAGATGCTACTTTTCTCTAGTTTTCTAAATATCTTTTATCAGCCTGTCCCATTTTACGTCTTACAATAATGAAAATGATAGAAATGACAACAAGCCCGATGGACATAACCTGTGCAATACGAAGCGGTCCTAACATTAAGCTATCCGTGCGTAATCCTTCCACAAAGAAGCGCCCAACTGAATACCATATTAAATAAGTAAAGAATAGTTCACCGCGGCGTAAATTTACTTTTCGTAGTAACAATAATAAAATAACACCTGCGATATTCCATAATGATTCATATAAGAACGTTGGATGATAATAGACACCATCAATATACATTTGGTTAATAATAAACTCTGGTAAATGTAAACCTTCTAGAAATTGTCTTGTCACTTCACCGCCATGAGCCTCTTGGTTCATAAAGTTTCCCCAGCGTCCAATCGCTTGTCCAAGTAAAATACTTGGCGCTGTAATATCAGCTAGCTTCCAAAAAGAAAGACCACGTTTTTTTGCAAATAAAACCCCTGTAATGACAGCTCCAATCAAACCACCGTGAATCGCTAAACCACCTTGACGAATATTAATGATTTGGCTTGGATTTTGCATATAATATTCCCATTCAAAAATAACGTAGTATGCTCGCGCACAAAGAATAGCAACTGGTATAGCGATTAAAACAAGATCGACAAATGTATCTTGTTGAATGCCCAATCGTTCACCCTCGCGAACCGCAAGCCATAATCCAAGCAATACACCTGTACCAATAATAACCCCATACCAATAGACTGGGAATGGTCCAAGTTGAATCGCCACGCGATCTAGTTGTGGTACAGATCCTAACAACATATTTATGACTCCCTTCTTACAATTACTCCTGATTCCCTAGTTCAATCGCACTCATTAAACGCTCAGAAAATTGTTGAGCGGCATTGACTCCCATACGTTTTAGTCTAAAGTTCATCGCTGCTACTTCGATAATAACAGCTAAGTTTCGGCCAGGACGCACCGGAAGTGTAATCTTCGTAAGTTCTGTATCTATAATTTTCATTTTCTCTTCATCAAGACCAAGACGATCATAGTTTTTCTTTTGATCCCAAATCTCAAGGTTAATAACAAGCGTAATACGCTTATAATTTCGAACTGCCCCTGCACCGAATAACGTCATTACGTTAATAATACCTAAACCACGAATTTCTAGTAAATGCTCAATTAAGTCTGGTGAACTCCCTACTAAAGTATCTTCATCTTCTTGACGAATCTCTACGCTATCATCGGCAACTAAGCGATGACCACGTTTCACAAGTTCAAGTGCTGTTTCACTTTTCCCAACACCACTTTGACCTGTAATTAAGACACCAACTCCATAAATATCCACTAATACACCGTGAACAGCAGTTGTTGGTGCTAACTTACCCTCTAAATAGTTTGTTAAACGACTTGATAGTCTTGTTGTTGTTTGTGAAGAACGTAAAAGCGGCACTCCAGATTGACGTGATGCACGTAGTAATTCCTCCGGTACATCTTGACTACGAGTTACAATAATACAAGGCGTCTCTTCTGTGCAAAGAGCTTGCATCCGTTCTTGCTTTTGTTCACTTGTTAATGTGTCAAAAAAAGTAAGCTCTGTTTTTCCTAGAAGCTGGACGCGATCAGCTGGATAGTATGTAAAAAATCCTGCCATTTCAATTCCAGGTCGCGATAAATCACTCGTATCAATTGGACGATGAATTCCTTCTTCACCACTTACTAATTCCAATTGAAACTGTTCAATTAAATCTTTTGTTCTTACTTTGGGCATATGTAAACCTCCACTCCGCTGCGGGTTCAATCTCATTTTCTGTAGAATTCCATTCTACCGGATATTGTACCATTTTTTTCTGAAAACAAGAAATATCGTTTCTAGAAAATAAAATAAAAACATTTCATGTAACTCATGAAATGTTTTTCTGTTTGTCAGTTTCACTTATTTCTTATCAGATAGTGGCTCCACAATTGCTTTATCAATTAACATATTTAAAATAGAAATGCAGATTGCAGCAAGAATCGCTACACCAAATCCTGATATGTTAAACGCATCACCTAATAATGAATCTGTCATTTTTAATGTGATCGCATTAATCACAATTAGGAAGAAACCAAATGTTAAAACAGTAATTGGCAATGTAATTAAAATTAATAGCGGTTTTACAAATACATTTAAAATCGATAAAATGACACTTGCAATAATCGCGGTTTGTATATTTGCTATGTAAAACGCATCTGGTGCAATTCCTTTTAGAAGACCCGATACAACAATTAACACGATGCTATTTACAAGAAGTGATATAATCCATTTCATTTTCTTACACATCCTTTTAACATATATACTTAATCATACGCTAATAGAAAACAAACGCCAAGTATCCATGTAGAATAGAGATTCTCCGCCTTTTATTCTATAACAGCTTATTCTTCCCTTCCTACTTGTATACCTTTCATCCTATCAGCCACCTTGCAAAAAATATTAACTACAAAAAATAAAGAGCTGCCCCATGGGCTTAGCTCCTTATTTCGACACTTCAATCTCTTCAATTTTCTCTTTCATACGTGCTGTATCGCGCTCTAAAATCTGTTTTAAATACTTTCCAGTATACGAACACTCTTCTTTTACAACTTGCTCCGGTGTACCTGAAGCAACAATTTGTCCACCTTTATCTCCGCCCTCTGGGCCAAGATCGACAATGTAATCAGCTGTCTTAATCACATCTAAATTATGCTCAATAACAAGCACCGTTTCACCATTTTCAACGAGGCGCTGCAATACTTGTAAGAGGCGCGCAATATCATGAGCATGTAGACCTGTTGTTGGTTCATCTAAAATGTACAATGTCCGCCCTGTAGAACGACGATGTAACTCAGATGCAAGTTTGACACGCTGCGCTTCTCCGCCTGATAACGTTGTTGCTGGTTGACCTAATTTCATATAGCCAAGTCCTACATCTACAAGCGTCTGCAACTTCCGTTTTATTTTCGGGATGTTCGCAAAGAATTCCACGCCATCTTCAATTGTCATTTCAAGTACATCAGAAATATTGTTATCTTTATACTTCACTTCCAATGTTTCACGATTATAACGTTTTCCGTGGCACACTTCACACGGAACGTAGACATCTGGTAAGAAATGCATTTCAATCTTAATAATTCCATCACCGCGGCACGCCTCACAGCGCCCACCTTTTACGTTAAAGCTAAAGCGACCTTTTTGGTAACCACGGACCTTTGCTTCGTTCGTATTTGAAAACACATCACGAATATCATCAAATACACCTGTATATGTCGCTGGATTCGAGCGTGGTGTACGCCCAATTGGCGATTGGTCGATATCGATTACTTTATCTAAATGTTCAAGCCCTTTAATTTGCTTATGTGCACCTGGTTTACTTTTCGCTTTATATAATTTTTGTGCTAACGATTTATACAGAACTTCATTTACCACTGTACTTTTCCCTGAACCAGATACACCCGTTACTGCGACAAATGTACCAAGTGGGAATGACATTTTCACATTTTTTAAGTTATTTTCTTTTGCACCTATAATCTCAATTTTACGTCCGTCCCCATTACGCCTTTCGACTGGAACCGGAATAAACTTCTTACCACTCAAATATTGACCTGTTAATGAATTGTCATCATTCATCACTTCTGATGGCAGACCTTCTGATACAACTTGTCCGCCATGAATTCCTGCACCTGGACCAATATCAAGTAAATAGTCAGCTGCCATCATTGTATCTTCATCGTGCTCTACAACGATTAATGTATTCCCTAAATCACGCATTTCCTGCAAAGTATGAATGAGGCGCTCATTATCACGCTGATGCAAACCGATAGAAGGCTCATCTAAAATGTAAAGTACACCTGTTAGACGAGAACCAATTTGCGTAGCAAGGCGAATACGCTGTGCTTCCCCGCCCGATAATGATCCCGCCGCACGACTTAATGTTAAATAGTCGAGTCCTACGTTAATTAAGAAGCTTACACGTTCTTTAATTTCTCGCAAAATTAAATGTGCAATTTTCTGCTGTTTTTCCGTTAACTCTACATGTGTAAAGAAATCGTATACTTCTTGTACAGAGTACTTCGTTACATCCGCAATTGTTTTTTCACCAACAAAAACAGCCAAACTTTCTGGCTTTAAGCGACCACCCTTACATTTCGGACACGCTTGCTCCGCCATATACTTCTCCATTTGCTCACGAATGTAATCGGAGCTCGTCTCACGATAACGACGCTGAATGTTTGGAATCACGCCTTCAAACAAAATATCGCTCTCTTTCACTTGACCAAAATCATTCACATAACGGAAATAAACCTTCTCGTCTCCGCTTCCATACAATACTTTATCAAATAAGTCTTTCGGTATGTCCTTCACCGGCATATCCATGTCAATTCCGTAATGATTACAAACCGATTGCAGTAATTGTGGATAGTATTGGGAACTTGTCGGTTCCCAAGGTGCAATGGCATGATCATTTAAAGATAAATCCCAGTTTGGAATCACGAGTTCTAGATCCACCTCTAATTTTGCACCAAGTCCATCACAAGATGGACACGCACCAAATGGGCTGTTAAAGGAGAACATGCGCGGCTCTAGCTCCCCAATTGAAAAACCACAATGCGGGCAGGCATGATGCTCACTAAATAACAGTTCCTCTTCACCCATGACATCGATTAACACGCGACCTTCCCCAAGCTTTAACGCACTTTCAAGAGAGTCAGCAAGTCGGCTCGCAACACCTTCTTTTACAACAATCCGGTCAATGACTACTTCAATTGAATGCTTTTTATTTTTATCTAACGTAATCTCGTCAGATACATCCAACATCTCTCCATCCACACGAACGCGGACATAACCTTGTTTTTTTATATCTTCTAGTATTTTTACATGCGCACCTTTACGTCCTGATACGATTGGTGCCAACACTTGTAGTTTCGTACGTTCTGGATATTCTAAAACACGGTCTACCATTTGCTCTACTGTTTGTGATGTAATTTCAATTCCGTGGTTTGGACAAATTGGTGTCCCAATACGAGCGAATAGTAACCGTAAATAATCATAAATCTCGGTAACCGTTCCGACCGTTGAACGCGGGTTACGACTCGTCGTTTTTTGATCGATTGAAATTGCTGGAGACAGCCCTTCAATTGCATCAACATCCGGCTTATCCATTTGTCCTAAAAACTGGCGTGCATACGCCGATAAAGATTCCACATATCGGCGCTGTCCTTCCGCGTATATCGTATCAAATGCTAAAGATGATTTTCCGGAACCAGATAATCCGGTCACAACAACAAGTTGATTTCTCGGAATGGTTACATCAATATTTTTTAAATTATGTGCCCTTGCACCTTTTACAACGATAAAATCTTTGCTCACCATCTTCACCCTTCCGCTTTTAATTTTAGTAGTAAATCTCTTAGTTCAGCTGCACGCTCGAAGTCTAGCGCTTTTGCCGCTTCCTTCATTTCTACTTCCATCTTCGCAATCGTCTTTTCACGTTCTTTTTTCGTCATTTTCTTAGCAGGTGCTGCTTCATACGTTTCTGTATCCTCTGCGGCCGTTGTTGCACGAATGACATCACGCACTTCTTTTTGAATGGTTCTCGGTGTAATTCCGTGTTCTTTATTATAAGCTTCTTGTTTTTCACGACGGCGCTTCGTTTCTTCTATTGCAATTCCCATCGATTTTGTAATTCGATCAGCATACATAATTACATGACCATTTTCATTACGTGCTGCGCGGCCAATCGTCTGAATGAGCGAGCGCTCCGAACGTAAGAATCCTTCTTTATCCGCATCTAAAATCGCCACAAGCGATACTTCTGGAATATCAAGTCCTTCTCGCAATAAGTTAATACCAATAAGCACATCAAATTTTCCAAGACGAAGATCACGAATAATTTCAATCCGCTCAAGCGTTTTAATTTCAGAATGTAAGTAGTTTACTTTAATTCCAACCTCTTTTAAGTAATCTGTTAAATCCTCTGACATTTTCTTTGTTAATGTCGTAATTAAAACACGCTCATTTTTCGCAATACGGTCGTGAAGTTCTCCTAGTAAATCATCAATTTGTCCTTCTATTGGACGCACCTCAATTTGCGGATCAAGTAACCCAGTCGGACGAATGATTTGTTCCACCACTTCCGGTGCGTGCTCTAGTTCGTATGGACCAGGCGTTGCCGATACATACACAACTTGATTGGTTTTCTCTTCAAATTCCTCAAACATAAGCGGTCTATTATCCAGCGCTGAAGGTAAGCGGAAACCATGTTCAACAAGCACTTGCTTACGCGCCTGATCCCCATTATACATCGCTCTTACTTGGGGCAATGTTACGTGTGACTCATCCATGACAATCAAGAAGTCATCCGGGAAATAATCTATTAATGTATATGGTGTTGATCCAGCTGGACGCAACGTTAAATGCCGGGAATAGTTTTCAATTCCAGAGCAAAAGCCCATCTCGCGCATCATTTCCAAATCGTAACGTGTCCGCTGCTCAATTCGCTGTGCTTCTAACAATTTACCGTTATCGTTCAGTTCCTTTAATCGTTCTTCTAATTCCTTTTCAATATTTTCAATGGCAACTTTCATCTTTTCTTCACGTGTAACGAAGTGAGACGCCGGGAAAATTGCAACGTGTTCGCGTTCTGCTAGCACTTCACCTGTTAATGCATTCACTTCACGAATCCGATCAATCTCATCGCCAAAAAATTCAATTCGAATGCAATGTTCATCGAGCGATGCCGGGAAAATTTCAACTACATCCCCGCGTACGCGAAACGTCCCACGCTTAAAGTCAATATCATTCCGTCCATACTGTACATCAACAAGTTCACGAAGCAATTGGTTTCGTTCCTTTTCCATACCAACACGCAAGGAAACAACAAGTTCTCGGTATTCTTCTGGTGAACCTAAACCATAAATACACGAAACACTCGCTACAATGATTACATCATTACGTTCAAACAAAGAAGACGTTGCCGAGTGACGTAGTTTATCGATTTCATCATTAATTTGAGCATCTTTTTCAATGAATGTATCGGTTTGCGGTACATATGCTTCCGGCTGATAAAAATCGTAATAACTAACAAAATACTCTACAGCATTGTTTGGAAAGAAATCTTTCAACTCACTGTATAGCTGTCCTGCCAACGTTTTATTATGGGCCATCACAAGTGTTGGCTTCGTTACTTCTTTAATGACATTTGAAATTGTAAATGTCTTTCCTGTTCCCGTTGCCCCAAGCAACACTTGATGCTTCTTACCATTTTGAATCCCTGCTGTCAGCTGCTCAATCGCTCGCGGCTGATCACCTTGCGGGGAATATTCTGATACAATCTCAAATTGATGTTCCAAATTCACCGTACCTCCTCGTAAAAAATCTGTATTATTATTTTACCACGAACGCACATAAAAAAACCAAAAAAACGAACAGATATTCGGTAAAGTATTCGACAAGATCTACATAGAAAAGGAAGGATCTTTATTTATGTAAGTCCCTTCCTTCTTTAATCCGATTCATTTCGCTGGAACACTTAACAACTCATATCCGTTGCGACCAGCTTCTTTCATGCAATCATTTAGCGTATACCTTATGCCTTCTTCACGTATATCTTTCGTTATCTTTTTACAAGTATCGGACTCAATCCCTTTATCTTTTCCAGCAAATTTATCTTGCGAGTTATCTGAAGTATAGCGTATCTCTATTCCATCGTATTCTAACGTTTGAAAGATAGGATCCCCTTCATCTGTATAATGCACAATACGTACTTGATCAGTTTGACCACTTTTCACACGAGTCAAAAACTGCTGAAACTTATCTAAATTAGTCACATCACCAATTTTCCCGACAACATCATTCTTTTTATCAATTTTTGCTATACCATGCTTCTCACTATTTTCTACTAGTTTTGTAGAAAATAAAAAACCAACCAAACTGCCAATACATACTAGCAAACACAATAAGACAATTCCCTTTTTCATATTGATCCTCCCCAGCTTGTTTCGGCTTTATACTACCATTCAAAATGAAATGAATTGAAGTATATAAATACAAATTAAAAAACTGACATAAACCCCTTCTTTTTAGGTGGGAGAGAGCATCCATTCATGCATAGAAGCGGTCAGATCCTTTTCCTGCCCAGACATAGTGAAAACAAAGAGAGAAAACGAGTGCAGGTCACCTTTTGTTATCCATAGCCGCGGCTTATATGTCGAAAAATCAAAATGGATTTATATAGCAATATAAATATCGACAAGGAATATCCTATGTTTGTATTTTCAGATAGGTAGAATTTTCTAAAAAGATAATATTTACAACGCCCACTTTTCATATTACAATACGTATTACAAGATTCGACATTATACGACAAAACGATATTAATGTTCAGAATATTATAACGAATAGGGAGTGAGAGATCTATATGGATTTATTTCGTAAAAAATCAATTTCTGCACTGTTAGCACAGTCGCAAAAGAAAGGAGCCTCTTTAAATAAAGAACTTGGTGCACTCGATCTAACAACGTTAGGTGTGGGCGCTATTATTGGAACCGGCATTTTCGTTCTTACCGGTGTTGCTGCAGCAGAGCACGCAGGACCAGCACTTATTTTATCATTTATTTTATCAGGTTTAGCCTGTGTATTTGCGGCATTATGTTATTCTGAATTCGCTTCAACTGTACCGGTTTCAGGTAGTGCTTACACTTATAGCTACGCAACATTTGGAGAAATAATTGCTTGGATTTTAGGATGGGATTTGATTCTAGAATATGGCTTAGCTTCCTCAGCTGTTGCATCAGGGTGGTCCGGATATTTCCAAGGACTATTAAGTGGATTCGGTATTACATTACCTACCGCTTTAACAAGCGCATATAATCCTGCAGCCGGAACATACGTAGATCTACCGGCAATCTGTATCATTTTTCTAATAACATTGTTATTAACAAAAGGTACAAAAAAATCAGCTCGCTTCAATACTATTATGGTAGCTATAAAACTATTTGTTGTTCTTCTATTCATCGGCGTTGGTGCCTTTTATGTGAAACCTGAACACTGGACACCTTTTATGCCATTTGGTTTCTCTGGCGTAGCAACTGGCGCTGCAACTGTATTCTTTGCTTACATCGGATTTGACGCTGTATCAACAGCTGCTGAAGAAGTGAAAAATCCACAGCGCAACATGCCAATTGGTATTATCGCTTCCTTAACAATCTGTACAATTTTATATATCGTTGTTTCATTAATATTAACAGGAATCGTTCCCTACAATCAGTTAAATGTAAAGAACCCTGTTGCGTTTGCATTACAATATATTCATCAAGATTGGGTTGCTGGCTTTATCTCTTTAGGAGCAATGGCTGGGATTACAACGGTACTACTTGTTATGTTATATGGACAAACACGTTTATTTTACGCAATTAGCCGTGATGGATTACTACCAAAAGCTTTTTCTCGCGTAAACAAAAAAACAAAAACACCTGTTCTTAATAGTTGGATTACTGCCACTATGGTTGCTTTCTTTGCTGGTTTTATTCCTTTAAGCAAACTAGCTGAATTAACAAATATAGGTACACTATTCGCATTTAGCGTTGTTTCAATTGGTGTAATCATCTTACGCAAAAAACAACCTGATTTACCACGTGCCTTTAAAGTGCCATTGGTACCATGGATTCCGGCTTTAGCTGTTCTATTCTGCGGATACCTAGCATTGCAGCTACCAGCAATAACATGGATTGGCTTTGTCGTATGGCTTGTAATTGGACTTGTTGTCTACTTCAGCTACGGTTATAAAAATAGTAATCTGCAAAATAAACAAAAAGAAGACGTTGCATAATAAAAAGCTGTTGTCCAATTAGGACAGCAGCTTCTTTTCTTTTTTTGGGAAAATGACATAAGAAAATGTAATCACTGTATCGACAAGAAACACAACACCCCACACTTGACTCACACGATTTGCCGCTTCATTTAAAACAATTCCTTTTTCAAGCCAATTCGTCCATTGTTCAAACGGTGCCAACCCGTACATAAAGAAAAAAATAAGATGTATCGCAACAAATAAAGCAAGATGTAAACCCCATTGTCCCAGTTCTTGCTTCGCATACGCCCAGCCCGTTAGCTCCGCTGGCTCTTCTATAATTGGCAACGGTTCATTTCGCCACTTTGCCACCAGTCTCTGCATACGATGATCAAGCTTCTTCAAATCTTTTTTTCCATATAATAGTGCATATAACAATATCACCACAACAATGATTTGAAAGTTAGAGAACTGACCCGTTTCATAGTAATCCATCACACCTAACGTTAAAATAAACACTTCGTTTAGTAATAATACGATTCCCGCCACGAAACTCGCTTTTCGTAATCGAAACCCGTAACGAAGTAAAAAAAAGCTAATCGCCGTGACCCAAAATACAATTTCTGCTCCAATTAATAAAAACCAGCGATATTCAGCAAGTACACTCATTTCTCCCGCCCTCCTTTTTCATCATATATACGAAAAGCCTCATCCATATATCGCAGAAGTTCGTCCTCAATTGGATACATATGCATCTTTTGTGAATCCTCTTTCGACTTTCGTACTCCCCATAATTTATCTAAAAATGCTTCATCACCATTTGCCATCTCTATACATTTTTCCATTAATTTTTTGGTAGCTTCTTGTACTTCATTATGAGATGGGTCCTTTCTCTCTTGCATTAAACAACGTAATTGTTTTAACAAAGCAACCCACTCACCGACATTCTCATCTTCCTCACTCATATTTGGCAAATTGTGAAGAAGCTTTTGTTCCTCATCTGAAAACACCTGCTTTTGAAACAATTCACGTATACGAGGAGATTGCTGTGAAAGTTGAATGAGCTCGAACATGATTCTCCAATCTAACTCACCCTCAAGCTCTGCTGAATAGACGACAGCCTGTAAAATCTTTTCCATACGATTGAATTTCTTCTGCTCTTCTTGTACAAATTGCAATTGATTTTGCAATGATTCTTTTAAACTCAATTCATCCGTTACTAACATATTCGCAACTTCTTTTAATGAGAAGCCCATTTCTTTTAGAAATAAAATTTGTTGCAAGCGAATAACATCCGATTCACTATATAAACGGTGTCCACCTTCTGTTTTTCCACTTGGCTTTAATAAATCAATTTGGTCATAATACCGAAGTGTCCTTACCGTAACACCCGTCTCCTTTGTCAACTGCTGAATCGAGATCATTCCCATCACCCTTTCCTCTCCATTGTAAAAGATGACGTAACGTTACTTTCAAGCATTTTTTATGAAAAAGAAAATATAAAAAGCTGTTTACATCTCCTTTGATGTAAACAGCTTTTTATGGAAACAACATTTTTCGAATCACTCGCCCACATGATAGAGCAGCAATCCCAACTAAAATGCTTGTTGCTAACTTATGATAATGTGCCAAATCCAGCAAGTAATACGACAATCCCACTACTCCAATCACAATAACTGCGCTTGGCACAGGATTGCGAACAATATTTTGGCTACCCCAAATAAATGCAAACAGAGCTGCAACAATGCATAAAATCGGTAATCCCATCCCGTATGCCCCTTTATTCGTCGTCTTCAAGATTTTTTATCTTCCGCTTTTCTCGTGAACAAATCAAAAAGAATAGTACAGTTCCTGCCGTCATAATTATAAATTCAATTCCGGTTCTTCCCTTTGTAATCATGCTATAAAGCGACCAAATTAGCAAACATGCACCGTAAAGTGAAACTTTAATCAGCGGGGGTTCTCTTCATCTCCCACTGATTATTAGTTGAACCAATCGGGCCTTTACGGGCAGTTCATCCCCCACCTAACTTCTTTGCTTCCGCTGAATTTTGAGGTGGGGGTATTACTGCCCGTTAATGCGGGATAAAACATGAATGTATATCTAGACGCTTTACCTGTTATATGCCACTCATACTCATCTACTCGTCTTTTCATTGTACATTTCCCCTTCAAAATATATAAATTCATTTTGATTTTTCGACATATAAGCCGCGGCTATGGATAACAAAAGGTGACCTGCACTCGTTTTCTCTCTTTGTTTTCACTGTGTCTGGGGCAGGAAAAGGATTTGACCGCTTCTATGCATGGCCGGATGCTCTCTCCCACCTAAAAAAAAGGGTTTTATGTCGGTTTTTTAATTTGTATTTATATAGTTACTCATCCTCTTTCCATTTACCAAACTTCCATTTCGGCCAATGGTTCACAAATAAATATATAAATTGTCCTACAACAAACAGAACAAACGGCGTACCCGCGCTTCCATGGACGATCAGGTTGTACATCCCCCATATCGCTAAACTCATTGCGTAAAAAACACCTAAATATTTAAAAGCTTTATCTGATTGATGTCTTTCAAATTCATCTTGCATTCTCAATGTATGCCACCTCTATTCAATCTTTATGTCTTTATTCCAATGTAAAGATCTCCTCCACATTCATCCCAAAATATTTTGCAATCTTTAGTGACAATTCCAAACTCGGATTGTAATGATTGTTTTCAATCGCAACAATCGTCTGCCTTGTCACTTGCATCGCTTTTGCCATCTCAACTTGCGTAATATGATTTTGTTTTCTTAATTCTTTAATTCTATTTTTTACACCCATAGGCTCCACCTTAAAAGTAAAGATATCTTTACTTTAATTATAAATATTTTCCAGTTTTAAGTAAAGATATCTTTACAAAAATCCAAATAAAAAAGACTTGCAGCTGCAAGTCTTTTACACAAAACCTAGTACGTATACAAGAATATACCCAACAATAGAAAGTGCGACAGATCCAATCAATCCCGCAACAAATGCTCTACTTCCTAACTTACGGAACGTCGTAAACTCGACATTTAAACCGAGACCTGCCATCGCCATGGCGATAAGCATGTAAGCAAGGGTTACTATATATCCTGCCACGACTTCCGGTATAATTCCTAATGAATGAAAAGCACTCATTGCAAGGAAGCCAAAAATAAACCACGGAATCGGAATATCACGCCATGAGCTTTTTTTGCCTTCTCCTTCGCTGCGCTGGAACCATAATCCAATTAAAATTGCGACTGGCACAAGCATCGCAACGCGTGTCAGTTTTACAATGACTGCAATATCAACAGCCGTACTACCGCCTGGTGCAGCCGCGGCAATAACATGCGCAATTTCATGCAATGTCGCCCCAGAAAACACACCATAGCTATAAGGAGATAAACCTAGCACCGGATATAATAATGTATAAAGTAGTGTGAAAATTGTTCCTAAAATTGCAATAATTGCTGCGCCAACTGCAGT
This sequence comes from Bacillus sp. DX4.1, assembly GCF_030348195.1. Classification (NCBI taxonomy): domain Bacteria; kingdom Bacillati; phylum Bacillota; class Bacilli; order Caryophanales; family Bacillaceae; genus Bacillus; species Bacillus sp. DX4.1. Next base: position 4,583,886 of record NZ_JAUCFT010000008.1, read on the forward strand.
TTCCTCATCCTTCGCCTTCACTTGTGGTGCAATGGCTACAACCGCTGCCGCCCCGCAAATTGCTGTCCCGCATGCTGTTAAAATCCCAAGTGTTTTCTCTACTTTAAAAACACGTGTTAACGTATATACAACAACAAGTGTGAATGCAATAACAATCGCAGCAATGACCAACACTTTTGGTCCTGCTTTAGCGATATCTACTAAATTCAAACGCATACCAAGTAAAATAATTCCAAACCGAAGCAATTTTTTACTTGCAAAATTCGTTCCTGCTATCGCTCCATAAGGCACACTAATGGTCGCTCTCCAAATCATACCGATCAAAATAGCAATGACCAATTGTCCCATAATATTTAAAAATGGAAGCTGCGCTAAGTACTTTGCCGTAATCGCAATTAACAAGGTAATACCAATTCCTTGCGAAAAACCGAGACGCTTCCTCTTTTGTATGACAAGTGTTTGTTCCATGTTGTACCACCCCAATAATCATATTGAAACATGCATGTTCTCTCTACTTCTAGTATAAAAGAACCCTAATCATAAGTTTAATACCAATAAATAATCTCAATCATCAAGAAAACTTATGATACAATGCATGAAAAGCGGGATCAGCTGATTATTAAACAAAAGGAGACAACAAAATGAACGTCGATATTTTAAAAATATTTGTTACTGTCGTAGAGCAAAAACACTTTTCGCGTGCTGCTGAACTACTAAATCTGTCACAGCCTGGCGTCAGTATGCATATTCGCAATTTAGAAAATGAATTTGGCAAAACACTTATTCAACGTTCTCCAAAGCACGTGCAAGTAACAGAGGCTGGCAACATTTTATACATACATGCGAAGCAAATGCTATCGCTATATGAAGAAGCGAAACAGGAAATTAACGAACTCGATAACGTTGTCACAGGAACACTTCGCATCGGTGCTAGTTTTACAATTGGTGAATATTTACTCCCCAAAATATTAGCAAACTATGCAAATGAAAATCCACGCGTAGAAGTACATACACTCATCTCCAACACAGAAGAAGTTTTGCAGAGCATCCGCTCCAATCAAATTGATATCGGTTTAGTCGAAGGACAGGTCGTGTACACTGATATCGATGTGGAAACCTTTATGGAAGATGAAATGAAGCTCGTCGTCCCGCCAAAGCACCCTCTGTTAAGCATAGCTAAAATCAATGAACATACACTACAGGACCAAGTATGGATTCTGCGTGAAACCGGATCTGGAACACGCGCCTATAGCGACCGCTTTATCCATCATCATCATTTAAAAATGAAACGTCACTTTACATTTAGCAGCATACAAAGTGTCAAGGAAGCCGTTGCTGCCGGGCTTGGCATCGCTATATTATCAGATTGGACCGTGCGAAAAGAATTGCAGGCAAACGAGATTTTTCACATTCCGATTCCAAATGAACAACTCGTCCGTCCCTTCTCTATCGTCCGTGGCAAATACTTTATTCCGTCTAAAGCCATTCAAGTCTTTTTAAAACATGTACAAGCATTTTCTAAAAATCATAGTTGACCTTTACATTAATGTGAAGGTTTAAAATGAATGTGAAAGGAGTGACGATATTGCGAATCGGAGAATTGTCAAAGCAAACCGGTGTTAGTGAACGCTCATTACGACATTACGAAGAAAAAGGTTTGTTACCTTCAAAACGGCTAGCAAATGGTTATCGTGACTTTGATGAGCAGGCAATCGAAAAAGTAAACCTCATTCAAATGTACTTACAGCTCGGACTGAACTTAGACGAAACTGCCCGTATGCTACGTTGTTTAGAAATTGAACCACACTTATATGAGAAGCCTTGCAGCAGTATCATCACTCTCTATGAGGAGAAACTTATGGAAGTCACAAAACAAATCTCTTTACTCTCCCATATTCAAAAAAATTTGCAAAAACAAGTTACACTCCTTAAGCAAAGTAAAGAAAGGGACTGATAAAATATGTTCGTTATACACGGCAGCTCACGTTTAAACGGAAATACAGAAACGCTTACACAGATGATGATAGCAGGCATTGAAACGGAGCAAGTTTACTTGCGCGACCAAACAGTTCATCCCATTACAGATCAACGCCATGATGCGAATGGCTTTCAACCTGTAGACGACGATTATCAGCAGCTTATAGAACAAATGTTAGAACATGACACAATCGTATTTGCCACGCCCCTATATTGGTACGGAATGAGCGGACATATGAAAAACTTCGTCGATCGCTGGTCACAAAGCTTACGCGACAGATCCCTTAATTTTAAAGATCGTATAAAAGGGAAAAAAATGTACGTTGTTATCGTTGGCGGTGATAATCCTAAGCTAAAGGCATTACCTTTTATCGCGCAATTTCAGTACATTTTTGATTTTGTTGGCGCTTCTTTTGAAGGCTATATCATCGGAGATGCAAATGCGCCAGATGAAATTATGAACGATAAAGAAGCAATGGAAAAAGTAAAAATATACAACGAATTACTGCAGACAAAATAACCCACTATTGCTTCTAAATGGTTTGACAAATTCATTTGTATGCGCATACAATGAACGTAAGATTATGAAAGGAAGGTACCCGGCCAATGAAGTTCTAATTCTCTTTTTTATTCATCCATCACGCATAGTGAAACAAAATGATGAAAACTAGAAGAGGATTAGTATGTCCATTTGTCGATACTTTCTTTTGACAAGATCATGTAAAAATACGTGTATCGTTTCTTTATGTACACCCTTTTACATATATGGGCGACTTCTATCCTCTCTAGTGAAACTAGGGAGGTTTTTTTATGACTATTTTATTCGCACGTAACATTGAAAAAAGCTTTGGTGACCGCACTTTATTTACATTACAATCACTCGACATCCATGCACATGATCGCATTGGCATTGTCGGTGTAAATGGTGCTGGAAAATCTACCTTATTACAAATATTAAGTAAAGAAATAGAACCTGATGACGGTACCGTTACTCATCATAGCTCTGTTGCAATCATTCCTCAGTTCAATGACGATACAGTCGAAACGGCTTCCTCTCCTACAAAAGGAAAATGGAACATTTCTAACGTTACAAGTGCGATGAGCGGCGGCGAGCGCATGCGTTTAAAAATTGCGCATGCCCTCGAGCAAGAAGCAGCAATTTTATTTGCAGATGAACCGACAAGTCATTTAGATTTGTACGGTACAGAGCAATTAGAAAAAGCGCTACAATCTTATAGAGGGGCAATTGTTTTAATCTCTCATGACAGAACATTACTCGATGCAGTTTGTACAAAGATCATTGAAATTGAAGATGGTGTTGTTCGTGAATATAAAGGAAATTACGCTAATTATAGAGAGCAAAAAGAACGGGAACGGATAGAACAACAGGCTGATTATGAGCAATATGTACAAGAAAAGCGATGCTTAGAGAAATCCATCATAGGTAGGAAACAACGTGCTGCTAGTATGACGAAAATCCCAACCCGCTTTAGTTCTTCTGAGTCTAAACTATATAAATCGGACGCTGCTTATAGTCAAGGCAATGTACAGAAAGCAACAAAAGCAATAGAAACAAGACTCGAACAACTCGAAAAAAAAGAAAAACCGAAAGATTTTTCTCATGCAAAATTTGATGTACAACATCATGCTCCGATTCATAGTAAAACAGCTGTGCAATTTAATAAAACAGCGAAAAAACTTGGAAACCGTACCTTGTTCCACAATATGAACGGCAGTATTACTCCAGGTGCAAAACTTGCCATCTTAGGGAAAAACGGAAGTGGCAAAACAACATTGTTCAACATGATTCTTGCCAAAGAGCGAGGTATTCAGCTTTCAAAAAGTTGTAAAATCGGTTACTTTGAACAAACATTATCCATCTTAGAAAATGATAGAACGATTTTAGAAAATGTGATGGAAGAAACGAATTATACGGAGGCTTTCGTAAGAATAATACTTGCACGCCTTCTCTTCCGGCGCGAAGATGTTCACAAACAAGTACATGTATTAAGCGGCGGTGAACGGACAAAGGTCGCACTCGCAAAAGTATTTTTAGGAAACTACAACATGCTCCTGCTGGATGAACCAACAAACTATTTAGATTTAGCAACGCAAGAGGAATTGGAACAAATGTTGCAAGAATATCCTGGCACCGTTCTTTTTATTAGCCATGACCGAGCGTTTATTCACACAGTAGCAGACCACATTCTACATGTAGATACGGAGTCCCCTCGGCTCTTTCACGGAAATTACGAGCAGTACATGAAACGCTCGGAACAAACCTCGGTAAACACTGCCGAGCAAGAACTGTTACGGTTACAAACAAAGTTAACAGAAATCATCGGTCGTATTTCCATGCCCGATCGACATGATGACATTGCGCTTCTTGAAAAAGAATACGAACAGTTAGTAGAACAAATTAAAGATTGTAAGGAAGCCCTCTAATGTCTTCCCTATATGTCGACAGGCATCCTGACATTTCCCAAGAAATATCGATAATTCGACATAAAAAAAAAGAAGCCGTGCACCAAGTACGGCTTCTTTTCTATCTATTCTTACACGCGTACTGCTGTACCGCTTACTGCTACCATTAACATACCTTCGCGAACTACTTCATAATCCACATCAATGCCAACAATAGCATTCGCACCTTTTTGCTTCGCAAGAGTTTTCATCTCTTCCATCGCAATATCACGAGCTTCTTTTAATTTGCTTTCATATGCACCTGCACGGCCACCGACAACGTCACGAACAGAAGCAAATAAATCGCGCACGATATTAGCACCCATAATTGCTTCACCATTTACGATATCAATATATTCTATAATTTCTTTCCCTTGAATAACAGAAGTTGTTGTTACGATCATCGTTTACTTCCTCCTATATATGTATATTTGTAATTCCTATCCATATGGTACGCTATTTTTAATGAAATTACATATACGAAACCCTTTTATTTATGACAGCTACCCAAACATCCATCTTTCAGTTTGTTAGATTCAAAAGTATTGTCATATTCCCCATCATGCAGAAGTTGGTCACTTACGAACTAAATTGCGCTTCATATAACCTACTATAACCTCCGCCTTGTTCAATCAGTTCTTCATGTGAACCTTGCTCAGCAATTCCATCCTTATTTACAACGATAATACGGTCCGCGTTTTTAATCGTTGCAAGTCGATGTGCAATAACTAACGTTGTACGGCCAACTGACAGCTCGGCAAGCGCTTGTTGAATACAATATTTTTTAAAATGGGTTCTTGTTTTTCATATCCGAATGTAACGAGACGCATTAACATGTAACTAATCGATGAATTTAAAGCCATAATTTTATAAACCATTAACTTTGTCGTACGAAAACGAGCATTATTCACTGCAAATTGCTCCTTCTCGAACTTCTCGTTCCCAAACGCTTGTACAACACGAATAGCGGGATAAAGTGAAAATGGCCTACGAAAATTCGTAGGCCACTTTTCATTCTTATTTTTCTGTAAAATATTAGATAGCTTCCGTATCCCATTTATGCTCCTGCTCCACAAACACAATTCCTAATTCATAATGTACACCAGCATAAAGAGCATTGTGAACAAGGCGAAGTTCACCGTTTGTATCGAGTACCTCTAATTTGCAAAATGCACCTGTTGTTTTCGTCTGCAATGCATCGTAAAACTCCTCGACGCTCATAGGAATGACACCGTTCACTTTTGTAATGACCTCTCCAGGCTTCAAATTCATTTCTGCGCCTGTTGTATTTGGCATTGCACCTAACACAACCAATCCATCATTACGGGCTGCAAAGTAAGCTGGACGGGTTTCATCGGCTATGCGCTCCTGCATGGAAATTGTAAAACGGCCAAGCATTGCCACTCCCATCGCAACAATCGCTAACAGGGGCCACCAGTAACTTGCTACACCTAAAATCAGAACAAGGGCAGCTAATCCAAATATACGTCTCCCTGTAAACAATAATGCTTCCGTCGGTTCATAACTTTTAATTGTTCGCATGAAACCTATTAAAAATGGAACAAGGAACAGAGAATAGGTTTGTGAGCCAACAGAAACGACAGGCCACCATGAAACAAATTGTGTTACGGCATCTCCCGGCACAAGAATGAAAATAGGAACGAGCCATAAACGCTTTGATTCATGTAACCCAATATTTAAACCGCGCTTTCCTTTTCGCAGTTTTGGCGTTGAATGCCGCACTGCATTTTTAGAAATCAATAATCCTTCTACAATCAGCATCACGCCAAGTAAAATTGCAAGAGAAGGAATCGTACGCTCTTCCCCATCTTGAAGTTGTAAAAAAGGGATGGGTAGCTTAGATGATAACATTGCTGCTACAATCGCTATACCAAATGTGTATGCAGAAGACAAATATCTATATTGAGCGGCTAGTCCAAATAATAGCGTCCAAATTAGAATCACCCATATACTAGCTTGCGAGAGAACAAGTCCAGCTCCAATTGTGATCACTGATACAAGAAAACCATATCCAATTCCAGCGAACATTGATGTCCGCATTTCAAACCAAACATCGTATACTTTAAAAGAAAAATCTTTTCGTTCTCGTAATACACGCAAATATCCAACAAAAATACTACTTATAAAAAATACATAAACAGCAGGGTGCAAGAAAAAACGCCCAACCGCTTTTATTACTTCAAATAACCATGCCTCCACGAACCGCTTCACCACCATTTGTATAGTAATCTCCTTTTATCTTATCACAACTAAACAAACGTTTGTTTAACATGCATAAAAAAATACAGGCGATAAAACATGCCTGTATTTTTTCTCTCGCTATTCGCGGGCAGTTTATCCCCTCCTAATTTCTTTTCTTCTTGCAGAACTTTGAGGTAGGGTTAATACTGCTCGTTAATGCCCGATTGGTTCAACTTTATTATTTCGCCATTAATTTTAATGCTGCTTGTAGTTGTAGATCATTTTCACCGGAACGAATCTTTTCAATAATTTTATTTTGAATCGCTTCTGCTGTCTTTTTATCAAGCTTTCCTGTTGCTTCCATTTCGTTCGCATTTTGGAATGCTTTTATTGCAGATTCTGTTTCTTTACTAAAGTAACCATCTTCACGCCCTGTTGCATATCCTAAACTTTTCAACATTTCTTGTGCATGTTTCACTTGTACATCGTTTGTATTATAAGAAAGTGTCTTCTCAATTTGGATTGGCGTTGCATGATAATAATCTGGTTGCTTTACTTCCACAGTTGGGGCAATTCCTTTTTTATGAATCCAATTGCCATCTGGTGTAAGCCACTTAAACATTGTAAGTTTAATATTGCTACCATCTGTAAATGGAACGGCTTGCTGAACAGTACCCTTCCCAAATGTATTTTCACCAATTAATGCATACCCTTCGCCTTCTTTTAATGCTCCCGCTAAAATTTCTGAAGCCGATGCACTTCCTTTATCAATTAATACTGAAATTGGATATGATTTTCGCTCTTTTAGTGAAGTATAAAACTTCTCTTTTTTTCCATTTCGTTGTTCAACTTGCATCATTGGCTTTTTCTCTGTCATGATTAATTTCAAAATATCTTGAACACTATTTAAATAGCCTCCGGGATTTCCACGGACATCAATGACAAGCCCTTGCATATCTTTATTTTCAAGCTCTTTCAATTGATCTGTAAATTCTTTCGCTGTATTTTCAGAGAAAGATGTAATTTGTATATAGCCAATATTTTTCTCATTCTCTTTCTTTACAGAACTAAACACCGTAAAAATAGGAATTTTTTCACGCTTAATTTTAAAGTCTAGTGGATCCACTACCCCTGAACGCTTTACTTCAAGTGTAACGGTCGTTCCTTTTTTACCACGAATCTTTAATACTGCTTCTTCACGTGATAAATCTTTTACACTGTTTCCATCTACCGATAAAATTTGATCATTCGGTTTAATACCTGCTTTTTCAGCCGGTGAACCTTTAATTGGAGATACAATGATAAGTTTACCATCTGTCTTGTTCACTTCAGCACCGATACCTTCTAGCTCTGGATCAAGCGACTCTTTAAATTGCTTCGCTGTGTCTTTATCCATATACGTGGAATACGGGTCCTTCAGCGTGGACAACATCCCTTGTATTGCTCCTTCAACAAGCTTGTCGTCTTTCACGTCTTCCACATAACGTGAATCAATAAGTGCATACGCCTCACGAATTTTATTCAAATCCGCTTGTTTTACACCGGTACTATCTCCTGTCATCGTTTGCGCCATATATGGATTACTTCCCAATACATGCATTCCCGCAAACATTCCACCAGCACCAACTAAAAATGCCATAATCATTCCAATAATCGCAACTCTACGTTTCAATGCGGAGTTCCCCTTTCCAAAACACACAATGGTGTAGGAAAAGGCATCACACATTGTGCGATGCCTTTTCCTATTTCTACTATATGATAAGCTTGTACGAATTATGTTTGCAACTTTTTACACTTTTAAGAAACGACGGATAGACATAACGCTTCCCCACATACCAATTAACGCACCGATTAGCATTAATAATCCTGAAAGTTGGAATACAAATGGGCTATATGGAAGAAGTTCAAAAATCGTTCCACCAAGTTTCTCATTAAACATACCTTGAAGTGAATTATAAGAAGATAAAATCACGGCAATTGGAAGAATTGAACCGAGTATACCTAAGAATAAGCCTTCTAATAGAAACGGCCAACGAATGAACCAGTTTGTCGCCCCAACAAGTTTCATAATTTCAATTTCTGTACTTCTCGCATAGATTGTAATTTTAATCGTGTTAGAGATTAAGAACATCGCTGTGAATAAAAGACCAGCAATTAATACAATCCCAATGTTACGACCTGTTTTTACTGTATCAAACAGTTTCTTCACTTCATTTTTACCATATTGTACATTGTATACAAATTGCATTTTTTCAATTTTTTTCGCAATTGTAGCTGTATCTGTTGGTTCTTTTGCTTTTACAATATATACATTTTTTAATGGGTTATCTTGTTCAAATAACTCGAAAGTTTTCCCACTATCACCTAAACTTTTAATCAAACGTTTTAATTCTTCTTCTTTTGAAGAGAATTTAATAGAATCTACTTTTGCAATCTTGCCAATCTCTTCTTTTAATTTCTTTTGATCCTCTTCTTTCGCTGCTGGATCAATGTGTACACGCATTTCTACATCTTGCTCCACTTTCGTTGCAAAGTGGTTCATATTCATAATCGCTGTTAAAAAGACACCTACAAGTAATAATGTAACTGTTACCGCACTTACAGAAGCAAATGTCATCCATCCATTACGGGATAGATTTTTTAAACCTTCTCGTAAATGTCGATTAAGGGTTTTAGTCTTCATATCCGTATCCTCCCTCAATCTCATCTCGAACAATTTTTCCACCTTCGATTGCAATAACACGATGGCGAATTGTATTTACAATATCCGAGTTATGCGTCGCCATTATAATTGTTGTACCACGTTCATTAATGCGCTTGAAAATACTCATAATATCCAATGCCGTTTCCATATCAAGGTTACCTGTTGGTTCATCGGCAATTACAACCTTCGGACGATTCACAATCGCTCTCGCAATTGCAACACGCTGTTGCTCTCCACCTGAAAGTTCATTTGGAAGTGCATCCGCACGATCCTCAAGACCAACAAGACCTAATACTTCCATAACACGCTCACGAATTACCTCAGGCTCTTCTTCAATTACTTCTAAAGCAAACGCTACATTCTCATATACCGTTAATTTAGGTAGCAATTTAAAGTCTTGGAAAATTACGCCTAGTTGACGTCGGAAATAAGGTACATCTCGCTCAGCCAACGTTTCAATTACAAGCCCATTCACATTAATAGACCCTGTTGATGGTTTTTCTTCACGATACATCATCTTAATAAACGTAGATTTTCCGGCTCCACTCGGTCCAACTACATATACGAATTCACCTTGCTTGATTTTAACTGTGAGCCCATCAATGGCTTTCATACCATTTGGATACTCCTTATACACATTCGTCATTGTTATCATTATTTATCACCCAATACTAATGATTTTTTTCGACATACTTTTTCTACTTATCTTCACATGAAAGCAAGTACTCCCATTATTACTTATGATCTTGTTGTAACTTCAAACCTATCGAAGCATGTCTTTTGTTCCAAAACAACAGTAACATTTCCTCTTGCCACTATTTATGTACATGTTTCAGCAAAATTCTACAAACTATATTGTAACATTATTCGGTTTCCAATTCGGATACATTTTTATTACAGTTGTGTTACACAACGTGCGAAAAAGTGACAAAACAGCGGTAATCCAAAAATCCTATTGTCAACAAGAGGTTATTTCTAACTATCACATAGTAGGTCCATCTGCTTTTACATGCTTGTTTCTATCATAAACTGAAGCTTTAATCAGTGGGGATATTACCGCCCGCAAATAGCGGGAGAAATAATCCTTGTCTTATAACCTAGCTTTTCCCCAAAAAAACCTTCATACAAAAGAAAGAAACTTAGCCACTAAGACTGAGCAATCAATTCCCGTGACTAAAGTTTCCATTCATTTCTTAGGGCTAAACAGTCAGCTTCACTTTTCTTATGGTCTAGCTCCTGCTGCTAAAATTTTTGTTCGCTTTTCTTATTTCTTTTCCGCTAACCATTCTGCCACTTTTTTTGCCTCTTCATCTTGAATTAAGCCTGCTGGCATAGCACCGCGACCTTTTGTAATAATTTTTTCAATATCTTCTTTTCCATATTTACCGCCCACTGTCTTTAGACTAGGCGCGGTAACACCAGCTAAGTCATTACCGTGACAACCTGCACAGCTTTTTTGATAAATTTTTTCAGCACTATCGGTACTTGCAGCTTGATTCGAAGATTTACTCTCTTCCTTCTTCCCGCACGCTCCTACGGCAAGAACTAATGATGTTCCTAACACAATAGCCAACAATTTCTTTTTCATATATATCGCTCCCCACTGTCAATGCCCTTCTTTTCGTAAAGTGAAACTTCTATCAGTGGACAAGTTTTTCATCTCCCACTGATGGGAAGCTCTCACCAATCGAGCTCTCACTAGCATTATAATAATTTTCCTAGCAAAGAAAAACTAACCTATACAGGATAATTTTAACAACACACATAAGAAACCTACTAATACAGCGCTTTTCTGCAATTGTTTCAATTCTGTGAACAACTGCAAACTATTACAAAGAATCCGTTTCTTAAAAACATAAAGGGAAAATCTTGTATGATTTCCTTATCAATTGCATGTGTGATTCTTATATTTTCTACTTTTTACAAAACAATATACGACCTTGTATCATAAAACTACGCCCACCAAAAAGAGAAGTTGTTAGTCCAACTTCTCTCCCTCGCTCTTTCCTTCTAAATAAAAGAAAAGATATACTTCTTCATTCTTTCTATTTTCCTCGCATGTAAGCCAACAATATGTTGGCTTTTTTCTTAGGAAATGCGAGAACGTAAATACGCATCGATAAACGCGTCAATTTCTCCGTCCATAACGGCTTGAACGTTACCAACTTCCGTATTTGTACGGTGGTCTTTCACAAGAGAATATGGGTGGAATACGTAAGAACGAATTTGGCTACCCCAGCCAATTTCTTTTTGTTCTCCACGGATTTCATCCAGTTCTGCTTGTTGTTCCTCTAGTTTCTTTTGATATAGCTTTGCTTTCAACATCTTCATAGCATGTTCACGGTTTTTAATCTGCGAACGCTGAGATTGACACGTTACAATAACATTTGTCGGGATGTGCGTAATACGAACCGCAGAGTCCGTCGTATTAATGTGCTGTCCACCTGCACCACTTGCACGGTACGTATCTATTTTCAAATCTTCAGTACGGATTTCAATCTCAATATCATCGTTAAATTCCGGCATTACTTCACAAGATACAAACGACGTATGACGACGTCCAGATGCATCAAATGGTGAAATACGTACAAGACGATGGACACCCTTTTCTGCTTTTAAGTAGCCATAAGCATTATGACCTTTAATTAATATCGTAACACTTTTAATACCCGCCTCATCACCAGGAAGGTAGTCTAATGTTTCCACCTTAAAACCGCGTTTTTCAGCCCAACGCGTATACATACGATACAGCATAGAACCCCAATCTTGTGATTCCGTTCCACCTGCACCCGGATGTAACTCTAAAACTGCATTATTTTTATCATATTCTTCGCTCAGTAATAATTGCAGCTCGTATTCATTCATTTCTTCGACTAAAGACTTTACTTCAGCTTCAAGTTCTACGTGTAACTCTTCATCATATTCTTCTTTTACAAGTTCATGTGTCACTTCTAGATTTTCAAATGTTTCATTGAGATCCGTAAACTTACCAACCATATCCTTTAATGTATTTGCTTCATTAATAACAACTTGTGCACCTCTTTGGTCATCCCAAAAGCCTGCACCCATCATCACTTCTTCTAATTCTGCGATACGTTTTTCTTTTCCAGGGAGGTCAAAGAGACCCCCTAAAAGCCGCTAATCTCTTAGCCATTTTCTCTAATTCTTGTCTGATTTCTACTAATTCCATTCTCTTCACCTCTATGTAATTACTGTTACTTTTATATGGAAACAAGGGAAACTCTCCCCGCTTTTTACAGAGAGAGTTTAGCTCTTTTTATTATATGGATATCCTTAAAAATTTTCCATTTCTAGAGAAAAACTTTGTGAATCACATCTGCTTTTCTTTTTGTCTAGTTCCGCCTCCTAGTCCCTCATGTCTAAGAACCTTCCGCACGAGAAAGTACAAATCACTTTCTGTGCGAAAGAACCTTAGCCAACAGGACTAAACAGTCGGCTTCACTTTTCTTTTTGTCTAGCTCCTGTGGCTAAAATCTCCGGTCGTTTCACCCCTTCGGACGAGGCAAAAAGCGCCTCTCTGTCAGGGCCTCCAACGTCCTCCGATTTTAAACGAGCCACATCCGCTTTTCTTTTTGTCCAGTTCCGGCGGCTAGAATGCTCGGTGGCTTCGCTTCTTCCTCACATTCTAAACGAGCCGCCTCCACTTTTCTTTATTTCCCAATACCACAGCAGTTTTTATATTTTTTTCCGCTTCCGCATTTGCATAGGTCGTTACGTCCGACTTGGTCACCTTTTACAACTGGTTTCTTTTTCGCCTCTTCACCGTCATCTTTCGGATGAACTGCTTCACCTTGTGCTACTTCTTGTCGCTCTAAGTTTTGTTCAATTTCAGCTTTCATGATGTAACGAGAAATTTCTTCTTCAATGGAAGCAATCATTGATTCAAACATTGCGAATCCTTCCATTTGATATTCACGTAACGGATCAATTTGACCATACGCACGTAAATGAATACCTTCACGAAGATGATCCATTGCATCGATATGATCCATCCATTTCGTATCTACAACGCGGAATACAACAACTTTCTCAAATTCACGCATTTGTTCTTCCGGTAGAATTGTTTCTCTCTCATCATAGCGTTCTTTTACTTTTGCAAAGATAAGCTCGCTCATTTCCTCTGGTGCAAGGCGACCTATTTCTTCTCCCGCTACATCACCATCTTGAAGAAGGTTTGCATGTAAGTAGTCCATCAGACCTTTGATATTCCAATCCTCTTCAATCTCTTCTTGCGTATGAAGTGCTACAGCTCGTTCTACAGTAGCGTGCATCATACCTTCAATAATGCCGCGTAAGTTGGCAGATTCCATTACTTCTTGACGCTGTTTATAGATCACTTCACGTTGCTGACGAAGTACATCGTCATATTGCAACAGCTGTTTACGTGAATCATAGTTATTTCCTTCTACTCGTTTCTGTGCAGATTCTACAGCACGAGATACCATTTTACTTTCAATTGGCTGTGTATCATCCATACCAAGACGATCCATCATCGCCTTCATATTATCAGAACCGAAGCGGCGCATCAGTTCATCTTCCATTGATAAGTAGAATTGTGTTACACCAGGGTCCCCTTGACGTCCAGAACGACCACGCAACTGATTGTCAATACGACGACTCTCATGGCGTTCCGTACCAATAACAGCTAAGCCACCAGCTTCTTTTACGCCTTCCCCCAGTTTAATATCCGTACCACGACCGGCCATGTTTGTTGCAATTGTTACTGCACCTTTATAACCTGCCTCTATAATAATATCCGCCTCACGTGCATGGTTTTTCGCATTCAAGATGTTATGACGTACACCTTTGCGCGTTAACATTTTTGAAATGAGCTCGGATGTTTCAATCGCAACCGTACCAACAAGAATAGGCTGTCCGTTTTTATGGCGCTTTACAATATCGTCTACAACTGCATTGAATTTCCCTTCCATCGTTTTGAAAATTAAATCAGCACGGTCATCACGAACAATCGGTTTATTTGTTGGAATTACAATAACATTCATATTATAAATATTGCGGAATTCCTCTTCTTCCGTTTTTGCAGTACCCGTCATACCTGATAACTTTTCATACATACGGAAGTAGTTTTGGAATGTAATTGTTGCAAGCGTCATACTTTCGTTTTGAATTTCTACGCCTTCTTTTGCTTCAATCGCTTGATGCAAACCTTCGCTATAGCGACGACCTTTCATAAGACGCCCTGTAAATTGGTCTACAATTACGATTTCGCCTTCTTGTACAACGTAATCTGTATCGCGGTGCATAACAACGTGTGCACGAAGGGCCTGATTAATATGATGAAGAAGTGTAACATGTTTTAAATCGAATAAGTTTTCAATATGGAAGGCTTTCTCTGCCTTATTGATCCCTTCTTCTGTTAACATAACGTTTTTCGTTTTCACGTCAAATGAATACTCTTTTTCATCTGCTAATGTACGTACAAATGCATTTGCAAACATATATAATTCTGCTGATTTTTGTGCTTGTCCAGAAATAATAAGCGGTGTACGTGCTTCATCGACTAAAATAGAATCGACTTCATCAATGATGGAAAAGTGGAGAGAACGCTGTACGCGTTGCTCCTTATATAGCACCATGTTGTCACGTAAATAGTCAAAACCAAGCTCATTATTTGTACTGTACGTAATATCTGCAGCATAAGCGGCTTGTTTTTCCTCACGTGACATGCTATTTAAGTTGATCCCTACTGTAAGACCAAGGAATTCATGTAGTTTCCCCATTTCGCTTGCATCACGCTGTGCTAAATATTCATTGACTGTAACAACGTGAACACCTTTACCTGTTAAAGCATTCAAATAAACAGGTAATGTAGAAGTTAATGTTTTACCTTCCCCTGTTTTCATCTCAGCGATATTCCCTTCATGCAAGGAAATACCACCCATTATTTGCACAGGATACGGACGCATACCCAGAACACGTGTCGCCGCCTCACGAACAACCGCAAAAGCTTCTGGTAATAGATCATCTACTGTCTCACCTTTCGTAAGACGATTTTTAAACTCAATCGTTTTTCCTTTTAACTGTTCATCAGTTAGCGGTGTAATGGACGACTCTAGTGCTTCTACCTGATCCACGATTTTTTGCATACGTTTAATTTGGCGTTGGTTTATATCAAACACCTTTTTTAAAATACCGATCATGGGAAATACGCTCCTCTTTTATTAAAATAAAACTTCCGACAGTGCTATTTATTTCTGTTCACCAATCAGTCGTTATATAAAGCTAATTTATTTTCCTGCCATTTTCTCTCCTAATTTTAAAAACCCCAAAAAAGTATAAACCTAATGATAATTGTAACACTTGTTTTATAGCTATGACAACAATCGACCACGTGCACCATCCTAAAATAAAAAATAAGAAGCCTCCACATATTTCCCTGACCCTTACTTGAACCTCCGCATGCAAATTGCAATCAAAAAAAACGCAGCCTATTACAGCTGCGTTTTCTACTTATTATTTTGTTTCAATTAATCCATATTTTCCATCTTTACGGCCATATACAACATTAGTTTCATCAGTGTCCGCATTAGTGAAGACGAAGAAGTTATGCCCTAGCATATCCATTTGTAGAATCGCTTCTTCTACGTCCATCGGTTTTAAATCAAATCGTTTTGTACGCACAAGCTCTAATTCATCCTCTACAACTTCCTCTTGAGCCATTGGTTGCCCTGGAAGAATGAAGACATTTTTAGTAGATCCTTTTTCACGGAATTTACGATTTACTTTTGTTTTATGTTTACGAATTTGTCGCTCAATTTTATCAACCACTAAATCAATTGCAGCGTACATATCGCTATGAGTTTCTTCTGCACGAAGTAATAAATCCGGGAATGGGATTGTTACCTCGACACGTTGCTTGTCAGAATATACTTTTAAGTTAACTTTAATCTCTGGAAATGTATCAAAATAACGCTCTAATTTGCTAATTTTTTTCTCTACATAATCCTTTAATGCTGGAGTTACCTCAATATTTTCACCACGAATGTTGAATTTCATAGATGAATTCCTCCTTTCAAGCCTATGTATACACTTTCGACAAAGGGTTAAAAACTCCTTCTAACTTTTTTGAAAAAGTTAGCGAAATTGCAATTTTTTATCGTTTTTTGTTGAAAAGAAAAGATGCATCGTTTCTACTATCAGTTTATCCTATTTACATCATAAATAAAGGATATAAGTATGGACAATTCGTTACAGAAAAGAAACAACTTTTTGACAATACTTTCTTTACAATAAAAACCCCCGCATCGCTACGGGGATTTTCTAATTATATGAAACGCTTGCCACAAAAGCAGCTCTATGTTTGTATAGAAACAATTCTCTATAACCCTTACAACTTCACAACATTCGCTGCTTGTGGTCCACGCGCGCCTTCTACAATGTCAAATCCAACTTTTTGTCCCTCTTCCAACGACTTATACCCATCTTGCTGAATTGCAGAAAAATGAACAAAAACATCATCACCGTCTTCACGCTCAATAAAGCCAAAACCTTTTTCTCCATTAAACCATTTTACTTTTCCTTGCATGTTCATTCCATTCCCTTCACTCTAAAAATAAGGGCATATGCCCCATAGTTTGACTATAACGAATGACAAACCATCAAGTCAAAGAAGACTTGTCGTCTTTTTATTGTACTTTTCGACATTCTCTCACCGTGAGGATACCCTTTAATAATCTTACTTTATCCCCGGCAAAGAGTAAGACTAGAAACGGTTTTGGCTTTAGCTTCATACAAGCACCGCGCAACTTGTCTGATTGTAATCCCGGTCGTATACACATCATCAATGAGTAAAATATGTTGCCCAGCAAACGTTTCTTCTTTCTGAAAGTAAAAGGGGTTCGATTGTGAAAGTCTCTCTATCCGCGTTTTTTTACTTTGTTTTTCCATATCTTTTCTACTTAAAGATGTTTGCAAAATTGTGATTGGTAAACAAGCGGCTAATAACTCCGCTTGATTAAACCCACGTTCATATTCACGCTCTACACTAAGAGGAATTGGAATAACATGATGACAATCAGAAAAATACCTTTGAAACGAGGTGACAAAGGCAGCTGCAAAGACTTGAACGAGCACAGCATCACCCCGAAATTTAAAACGGGCTAACACTTCTTTCATCCAATCATTATATGCATACAGGGATCGATTTTTTACAGGTTGCAATGTTTCGTCTTCCTTCCATCTTAAACAATCTCGGCAAATATCCCCTTCTCTATATTCACGAGAAAGAGTGTGAAAGGGACGTCCGCAGTCGTCACAAATTTCTCCTACTATATAGGAAAGCTTTTGTTCACATTGTTCGCATATACAACGCATTTCTGCCTGTACAAAAAACGAATACCAACTAGCAAAGTTCGAAATTACATCGTCACAAAGTAAACAATGCATCAGTCAATCAGCCCTTGCTTCTTCGCTCTTTTATTCATAGATTGAATATGCCGTTTTGCACGTAACATCGCCTCTGTTTTCCCGTAATGAAAATAGAGCACATCACCTTTTGGTGCGCTACTGCTTCTGCCAACACGACCTGCAATTTGTACAAGTGCACTTTCTGAAAAAACGACTTCCTCTGCCCCTAATACAGCAACTTGTAAATTTGCTACCGTCACGCCACGTTCCAAAATCGTCGTTGTTACTAGCAATGGAATATCCCCCTTTCGAAACGCAGCGACTTTCTCTTTTCGCCTTGGATCTTCTGCATGAACACCTTCAATTCGTACATCAAATTCTTTTAACAGCATACTTATTTCTTCGATATAACGTACATGTGGAAGAAATAAAAAGATGGGATATTGTTTGAGGAGATACATATGGAGCCATTCTAAGACAACGCGAGGTATTCTTTTTTTCTCTAGTGCTTTCTTCCAATTTCCGCACCATCGAAAACGAGGAACTGGTAAAGGATGACGATGATAACGCCCTGGAATAATAGCACCTTTTTGTTTTCCATTCCAAAGTTTTCGTTTCCATTTATCGGATGGAGTTGCTGTTAAGTAAATACGAGTTGCTCGCTCTTTACTCGCTTGCTGGACAGCATAATGTAGCGTCCTATCCATAGAATAGGGAAAAGCATCAATTTCATCGACAATCATGACATCAAATGCCCGATAATAGCGCAGCAACTGATGCGTTGTGGAAACGACAAGTCTAGCTTCCTTTTCATGTTCCAAACTCCCACCGTATAACGCAGCAGTAGGTATGCCCGGAAAAACCGTTTGAAGACGCGGATATAGTTCGAGTACAACATCGGTACGTGGTGTCGCAATACATATGCGCTCGCCTTTTCGAAGCGCCTCTTCTATACCGTAAAACAGCATTTCTGTCTTACCAGCTCCGCAAACCGCCCATATGAAAAATGATTCTCTTTGCCGCACAGCCTCCGTTACGCCAAGTGCTGCCAGTTTCTGCCCTTGCGATAATGTTCCTTCCCACCGTAAGGCACGTTGCACTGGGGTTCTTTCTAAATCCCGGATACCACGAACAAGTACTGTGCATTCTCCCACTCGTCCCATCATGATACATTTCCGGCAATACGTACACTGCTGCTTACATCGCTTACATAAAAACGAAGCAAATAATCGTTGTTCTCTGTTCCCGCAGCGCTGACACAAGTAACGTGAAGATGTCTGCACGACACCGCGTTCGAAAGAAACATATCCTTGTTTTTGTAAACGAGCTAATTTATCTTTTGATATTGCAAGTTCTTCTAACAGCATTTGACGCCCTTCTAACATAGAACAACACCCCCTGCTCTACTATAATCCTTTCTATCCCGCTCGTAAAAAATCAAAAAAGCCGATAACCTACTTTTAAAATAGTAAGCTATCGACTTTATACACGTGTTTTATATTAATCCATTTTGATTTTTCGACATATAAGTCGCGGCTATGGATAACAAAAGGTGACCTGCACTCGTTTTCTCTCTTTATTTCCACTGTGTCTGGGGCAGGAAAAGGATCTGACCGCTTCTATGCATGGCCGGATGCTCTCTCCCTCCTAAAAAGAAGGGCTTTGTGTCGGTTTTTTAATTTGTATTTATATAGTTCTTTCACCTTTAAAATCCTATTGATATAAACGGATTTAAGCTACTTTAGCTGAAATTACAATATAACCTAAATTTTTAATCGTCTCCTCGATATTTTTTGCATTAGTTAGAGATTTATCAAATTGTGTTTTTACCTTGCCTAAGTTAAATAATACTTTTACTGATTCTACACCAGCTTTTTTAGTAAGTGTAGATTCAATTTTCTTAACACAAGATGGACATGTGAATGGTTCTAATTGAAATACTGCTTTTGTCATATTGCTTTCCCCCTTTTGTTTTATACTCCTATCTTAATGCCTCTTATGTTTAAAAAAATTGACCTCAATCAACCTTTTAGAAAATAGATTGGATTATATATAAAGTGAAACTTTAATCAGTGGGGGTTTTCTTCATCCCACACTGATTATTAGTTGAACCAATCGGGCTTTTACGGGCAGTTGATCCCCCACCTAACTTCTTTGCTTTCGCTGAATTTTGAGGTGGAGGTCTTACTGCCCGTTAATGCGGGATAAATCCATTTTGATTTTTCGACATATAAGTCGCGGTTATGGATAACAAAAGGTGACCTGTACTCGTTTTCTCTCTTTGTTTTCACTATGTCTGGGATCAGGAAAAGGATCTGACCGCCTCTATGCATGGCCGGATGCTCTCATCTTCCTAAAAAGAAGGGTTTTATGTCGGTTTTTAATTTGTATTTATATAGATAAAAAACTCAAATCAAATTAAAAGCGAACAGTGACACTGTTCGCTCATAAATAGGAATAGCTAAAATATTCTTCTAATGAAGGCTCGCAATTAGATTCCGTTATCGATACACCAGTTTGAGATATAGTTACTTTTAAAGGATTTATATCTTTTTCCAGCCATGCTTTAAACAGTTT
Organism: Bacillus sp. DX4.1; assembly: GCF_030348195.1. Taxonomy (NCBI): domain Bacteria; kingdom Bacillati; phylum Bacillota; class Bacilli; order Caryophanales; family Bacillaceae; genus Bacillus; species Bacillus sp. DX4.1. The sequence goes on from NZ_JAUCFT010000008.1 coordinate 4,604,197, forward strand.
TTCAATTTGGTCCTCTCTTTTTACCAACGCAATACCGCAATCCCCGCCGCCTGCACCGGATGATTTCCCACTTCCATACCGCTCAGCGATGGAGCATAAATCCTTAAGCTTAGTTGTTTCAATCATGATTTCTGCTTTTTCAGCTAATCTCAATAGGGCTTTCCGGTTTTCTAACAGACTAGAAACAGCCAAACTTTCATCATTTCGTTCAAAACTTTGAATCAGTCGGGCTACAGCAATAGAGCTTTCTTTCAAAAATTGAGTATATGCCTGTGGATAACAGTCTCGAAAATTTTGGACCTTTTTAATCAGTGGCGCTGTCGATGCTGCTTCTTTTGTCCACCCAACACATAATTTCAGCTGTGACGGGGTAGTTAATGTACGAATGGACAAATTAGGCCACGGTTTCTCAATGAGCTCACTTAGGCTAACTCCTTGGTCTAATTCATTTAAAACCCAACTCGGTTGAAAAGAAGAATACACAAGTATACCGCCAAAAATGGACGCCGCAATATCGACACCGGAACCATTTTTTTGTGTTTTTAAATGAGCAAGTGCTGCTAGCTTAAAAACCTGGTCAAGTGTTGGCAGGGAAATCCTGCTACCATACAACATGAACATGGCGGAGATGACGGCTGCGACTACTGCCGCACTTGATCCCATACCATATTTTCGGCCCGTTAAAGGGTCATCAAGTTCACTTTTAATGATTAAATGAAATGGCTGCAGTGGAACCGAATTTTCCGATAAGAACTGGTTAACGATTGCAATCGAATTTTGAATAAAGTTCAATCGTGAATCGGAAACATTGAATTGAACATCTTTATCCCATGTAATGTGTTCCAACCCTAACTGGGGAAGGGAAAGTTGATTCTGTCTGCTCGGTTCAATATAAGCGGTAACATAACGGTTAACCGCCATAACGACAGCTTGCTGTTTAGGTTCAAGAACAGCATATTCACCGGCAATAAGTAGCTTCCCTGGTACTTTGACACGATATCCTGAAAAAGTCACGATCATTCATCCCTTCACATGTAGTAGGTTTAATTTTGATTTTTACCATTCATCGCCGAACATTTTTTCAATTTGTTTTAACTTAATGAATCAGATAAGTACGTGACGCCTGGCCCTGGATGGCACATATAAACGTCACGAACAGAAGGTATAGATAAAAGCTTATCACGAACGACCTGTTCATCCTCTGGTTGGCAAAGGACTTTGACATTTGGCCCGGCATCAATCGTGAAATAGGCCTCAATTCCTGAGCTTCGGAGTGCTTGAACTTGTCCCATCACCTCTACTGTGGCACTTTGCCAGTAGAAAAACGGTGGTTTTGCACCAAGTGTCGTCGCATGCATTTTCAATGCATTTGCCTCGATAGTCTGACCAAGTTTTTTAAAATTCCGTTCCTTAATGGCAGCTTTAGCGATAAGCAAATCTTTTTCAGCTTCCCTCACCCAACTAGAATAAAATGGAGATGTTTCTACGGTCCGTTTCATTCCTTCTCGGCTTGAAACTTGCTTTTGTTCGGCTGTCAAAAGAACAGAAAGAATGCTAAGGTTCCAGGTTTGTTTCTCTTCAATAGGCACTCCATAAGAATCCGTTCCATCTTCGTTTCTTCCTTTTTTCCATTCTACATAACCTCCGAATATGGATCGGCAGGCAGACCCTGAACCTTGCCGTGCTAGTTGTGATAACTCCGTTTCCCCTAGCTCTAAACCAATCGCTCTTGCTGCTGCCGCTGCTAATGCAGCAAAACCTGAAGCAGAGGAAGCAAACCCTGAAGCAGTAGGCACTCTGTTTGTCGATTGTACGATAGCATGGGTCTCTTTTCCGGAGATTTCCCTGATTCGATTTAGAAATTGAGAAACTTTAAGGGTTTCAGTCTCACCAGCTATCACTTTATTAAGAATGAAAATATCCTCATTAAGCCATGGGCAAAATTGAACGGTCGTTATTGTATAAAACTTATCCAGGGTGATAGAAAGGCTGCTATTCATTGGTAAAAAAAGCGACTCATCCCGTTTTCCCCAGTATTTAATCAGCGCTATATTGGTATAGGCTTTTGCGGTCGCTTTCATTAGCTCCAACGTCATCTTATAAACCACTTCCTTCAATATGGTTAAAACCAACTAATCGAGTACTGCTTATCTACATAAAAGTTCTTAATTAACTTATCTTCAGTTTTATCATTTTGAAAAATAAAAGGTGACTGTTTCTACGACATCCTTTAAAAATAAATTCTGTAATCTCAATAGATATAATTTAAATGTAATGATAAAGATTAACAGAGTAATAGGACTACCATTTGCTTTAAACAGTAATATATAAATCCATTTTGATTTTTCGACATATAAGCCGTGGCTATGGATAACAAAAGGTGACCTGCACTTGTTTTCTCTCTTTGTTTTCACTTGGCATGGGGCAGGAAAAGGATCTGACCGCTTCTCTGCATGGCCGGATGCTCTCTCCCACCTAAAAAGAAGGGTTTTATGTCGGTTTTTTTAATTTGTATTTATATAATAAAATCTGCTATAACCATTAAATATACTGTGACAGTGCTTCCTCTAATGTAAAATATCTGCCAACAATAAATGGCCATTCATGCTTCATATATAATCTTGCTTTACAATCTCTTAAACTTCGAACACAGTCTACCAAAAGACCTAAATCATCTGTCTCAAACGACAGCAGCCACTCATAATCCCCTAATCCAAATGCGTGGACAGCATTTGTTAAAATTCCCGGAACGAATTCATGACCTACTAATCCATGATCATGCAGAAGTCCTTTCCTTTCCCATTTTGGAAGCAGGTAGTATTCGGGAGTACGAATAAATGGGTAGAAACAAAGATAATCCCGTGGCGGAGTCCCCATTTGGAAGGAAGTTGGATGCTCTGAGAATTCAAACGGCTTTGTCATCCCTGTAAAGGCATAAGGACTATCAACAGCCTTTCCAAAGGTAGAACGGCGCAGTTCCAATTGTAAATCCTGGATATCTTCAAAACGATCAGCACACATCCAAAGTAAAATATCGGTATGTGCTTGAAAAGCTTGTGTCACATAAGTCCCCCGCAGCCAAACTTTTCCTTCGTATTTAGCGAATAGCCCAACTACTTCCTTTATCGCAGCTCTTTTCTCTTACTCTGCAAGTTCATGCCAACGTTGTGTATATTTCAATGCTAAATGATTTGTAAATTGTACTTGTATCGCCATACTTTTTGACTCCTCCTAGAAATAAGCTCTTTATCGTTTGTGATAATGATTATTATTATTAATTAAGGTTTAAGAATGATCTAAGCTTACAGCGGATAGAGAGATTCAACCTTGATATAGGTCAATTTTTTGTCATCAACATTGTTTTTTTCAAATGGGTATAAAATAAAGTGAGACTTTAATCAGTGATGGTATTACTGCCTACGAATAGCGGGATAAAGTGAAACTTTAATCAGTGGGGGTTTTCTTCATCCCCCACTGATTATTAGTTGAACCAATCGGGCTTTTACGGGCAGTTTATCCCCTACCTAACTTCTTTGCTTTCTGCAGAAATTTGAGGTGGGGGTATTACTGCCCGTTAATGCGGGATAAATGGGAGGAGAAAACAGTAAAAAGCCGCACAGTTGACTAAATAACTGTGCGGCTTAAGGAACGCTCCAAACAGATTTTTTCTAACAAAAACGAGAATCGGTTGAAAAATACCAGGTTTTGTTCGCACCTGCCTTCATTAATGCACCAGCAATGACTTTTGCATGCTCAAGATTAGGGGCGAGAGCAATTACACAGCCCCCGAGACCGCTACCTGTCAATTTAGCTCCTAGTCCGCCCGCACTTCGGGCGGCCTCAACCAATCGATTAAGACCATCATCGCTAACACCAAGTGTAATGAGTTCTGCATGGTTTAAATTTAATAATCTGCCAAGTAAATAGGCATTCCCATCCGCAAGAGCACCGTTCGCTTCCCGTGTAATTCTCTCGATCCGTTCTAGCGGCCTTTGTATTTTTTCCGGCTCTAAGAGAAATTTCTCCCTCACCTTTTTAACAGCAGTATGTGTGTTCCCGATCCGACCAGAATCAGCCACAACGATACTAAGGGGTGAGCCTACGTTTAGCGGAAGTATCTCTTTTCCGTTTTTAAACCAAATCGGTAATTCACTCGATGCTGCAGCCATATCAATTCCACTAGGATTTCCATGGGCATAAATCTCCCCGATTTCAACAAGCGCCATTAATTCCTTTTGTGAAACCTTTTGTCCATAAAAAGAGAATAAACTTTTTACAATGGCGATGGCAATCGCTGCACTAGATCCTAAGCCCCGGCCTATCGGTATTGATGAATGAAGACGAATCAATAATCCATTAAGAGGTTTTTTCAAATCATTCAACGTTGCTCTAATACAAGCAGCGATCCCCTGCATTTTCACTGGCATTCTGTTAATAGGACCAACGTAATGACCACAGGCAATCATAATCTCCCCTGTTTTCTCTTCAATAGTAGACTTTACCCCCAGTGGAAAGGGAATGGCAATCGCAGGCTTTCCGTAGACAACCGCATGTTCGCCAACTAAAATCAATTTACTATGTGCATAGCCCACTGCTGCTTTAGGAGTAGATGTAATCATTACGAGTTCTCCTTCTCTCCAAACTGACTCACCAGTCTTTCTCTAAAAATTCTTTTAAACAATAACTATGCTTTCCATCTAGTCTTACAATATCCTGTTTAGACATTTCTTAAATAATCTGGAATCATATATATCCACTTTAATTTTTCGACATATAAACTGCGACCATGGATAACAAAAGGTAACCTGCACTCATCTTCTCTTTTTGTTTTCACCATGTCTGGGGCAGGAAAAGGATCTGACCGCTTCTATGCATGGCCGGATCCTCTCTCCCACCTAAAAAAGATTTTATATCGTTTTTTTAATTTGTATTTATATAATTGCTCTTCTTAAAGCTTTTTGATAGAAATAGCTCATCATTTTTGCATCATCGTTTATATCAAATATAGCAAAATTCAATTGAATATCGACTAAAGTTCGAAATGATTCAATTTCGCTTAAGGATACAAACCCTCTCGTTACATACAGCATTAACCCATCAAGATCCGGTTTCCCACGTTCAATTAAGGTATTTATTAAAGAATCATCCCTTATTTTTTGGCTATCATAGATAAATGGTTTCTGAATGAGTGAAACAGAACCATATTTATGGGGAATCTTTCTTACCGTACTGAGGTACTGACAATTCTGCATTTGTTTTTTTAAAGAACCATATTCTAATTTAGCAGCCTTTAAACGATCCATGTAATCTCTTTTTTGCTTAGCTGCTTCTTCCAAAGTAATCTGTAAATCTTCAGATTCTGCTATTTTCACAAACTCTCTTCCAAGCTGATTAAATGAAGGCTTTATATAGAACTCTGGACTTAATCTGTAGGGCTCAAATAAATCAAGCAGGGCAGGACTTTTTTTAAGATCCGTACTTGTGAGTTTAGTCAGATTCTGAAGTAGACCGCGATCATTTAAATATTCATTTAATCCTGCATAATCATATTTAAATATCTTTTTAGGGATGAATTTAGCAACCAAATGACAGCCTATTTCATGTCTCTTAGCTTCATGATCAATGAGATGATTATAAATATTTTTATTTATAGAATCATTTTTATTTGCTAGTTCTTTTAAGCGTTTATAAGAGCCGGATCCAATAAATTCCTCCATGATTTCGCCTGCGTTTGGTTTATTTTCTACAGAAGAAGTATATTCTTTATCTCTTCCTATTTTGGAAAAAGTATTTTTATGAATCATGCCGGTACCTCTTTTTATTACAGTCTTTTTCCTCTAGGTTCCGTATTCACTTCTCCTAAATCCATTAAGGAGAACTTATCTTTTAACACAGCACAAGCATTTTCACAGGATAATTTCACCAGTTCCTTTTTCTGCCCACGTTTTGGCACAATTAGTTTCACTTGTGGCAAATGCTGCGCTGACTCTTTACTAATTGACACAGGAAGCAATACCTCTTTTGGCATCATGATGTTGTCTCGCAAATAAAATTGTTTAAGAAAGGTGGAAAATTCTAAGTTTGCCTTATCAGAAATCGGAAAGGTAGACACATCTCGTCCCATCACTTTCCCTTGTCGGACAAAAAATACTTGCACACACATCCAACCGTTTCTGACATCATAACCAAATACATCTCTTTCCGTATCGTCAGTTGTAAGCATTTTTTGTTTTTCCATTACTATTTTGATTTGGGCAATTTTCTTTTGACATTCCTTTGCTTTCTCAAAGTCTAAGCTTTCTGATGCGGATTTCATTTTCCTTATTAATTGTCTTTTGATCTCTTTATAACCGCCATTAAAAAAGTGAACGATTCCGTCAATGGCTTCCTTATATTCTGTTTCACTTACTTCTCTTGCACATGGACCAATGCATTGACCTAACTGATAAAATAGACAGGGGCGTTTGGACGAAAGCGGGCATCTTCTTAATGGATAAATATGTTCTAGTAGCTTTTTCGTTTCGATTGCTGCTTTAACATTCGGGTAGGGTCCAAAATACTTCCCTTTATCATTTTTCAGTTCCCGGGTGATGATAAGACGCGGATGACGCTCATCTGTAATTTTTATATAGGGATAGCTTTTATCATCCTTTAACATGACGTTATATTTAGGCTGATTCCCTTTAATCAAATTCATTTCAAGAATAAGTGCTTCAGTATTGGATGAAGTAATAATATAATCAAAGTCTTCGATTTCATTAATGAGACTCCGTGTTTTTCCCTCATGTGAACCGATAAAATAGGAACAAACACGATTTTTTAGCACCTTTGCTTTTCCAACATAAATAATTGTGCCACGGCTGTCTTTCATTAAATAACACCCTGGCTCCTTAGGAAGAAGCATTAATTTATTTTTGATCGTTTGGTTCATTTCAATTACCTACCAATCATCCTCTAACAGTTCTTTCAAACGATAGCTATGCCTACCTTGTATTTTTATAATGTTCTGTTTTGACATACCTTGGATCAAACGGTCCGTAATTTTAGGCCCATATTCCAAATATATGTCTTCGATCTCCAGATTGGTTGTCACAAGAAGGCTTTTTGATAATCTGGAATTGAGGATAGTGAACAATAATTCCTTCGTCCATGGTGTGTCCCCCTCTGCTCCTAAATCATCAAGTATTAACAAATCCACTTCAGCAATTGCCCGCATGATTTCCAATTCTGTAAAAACACTATCTTTTGACCAAGAAGACTTAATCATATGTTTTAGTGTTGGAACTTCTAAAAATAAATAAGTTTTTTGTAATTTTGTTTCGACAATCTTGCTTATTCCCACTGACAAGTGTGACTTTCCTAACCCTGATTCTCCATAATAAATGGCACGAGCTATTTTATTTTGAGCTAATTGTTCAATGAACTCAATGGCTTTTTTAACTGCGTGAGATTGAGAATCATTATGAGGAGAGTAATTTTGCAAGGTTGCATGTATTAAAGAATGGTTAATTGTGGATAGCTCTTTAAAATATTTAATTTTTGTTCTTATAGCCGTTTCTAATGCTTGTTTTGCTAAATAGCAACTGCATTCCTCCGTTACGGCAGTACATTTACCTTTATTCGGACCGCCTACCAGCTTCACTCTGTAGGTTTTAAGCTCTCGACCACAATTCTTACATGGTTCAGCCTTTATAATTTCTCTGTTTAAGTTCATCTCGTTTACACCGAAAAGTGTTTTTGTCATATCTAAAATTCGTCTCATATTCTCTCCAGCTTTCTACCCTTGCGGCAATCGATCCATTACATGGGAACTTTACATGTTTCCCTCATTAAATAATGAAGTCACATGAGTCGTAGAATATTCCTCTCCTTACTATTTATTGATGGAGATTTCTCGGTTCTGGTGCTATATCGTCGTATTTAATACGTTGTTTCATTTCTATTACCTCGTGCAAATAAAGCATTTTATTTTCTAAAACATGGAGAATTGGTTTCGTATGAAGCTGATACTATATATATCCATTTTGATTTTCCGACATATAAGCCGCGACTATGGATAACAAAAGGTGACCTGCACTCGTTTTCTCTCTTTGTTTTCACTATGTCTGGGCAGGAAAAGGATCTGACCGCTTCTATGCATGGCCGGATGCTCTCTCCCACCTAAAAAGAATGGTTTTATGTTGGTTTTTTAATTTGTATTTATATAACTTTTAAACTCCACATGTAAAATGATACACCATCATACGAAAATTATTTTTGACCTATATCAAGTTATTGATTTTTTTTTTATGAAACAATGAGAGTAGCTTTTTTTAGCTACTTTCCATTAAAATTAGTCGCTTCATTTTATAGACTAAAATGAATGTACTATTTTTTTACTATTTTCAAGTTCTACTGTTCGGTTTTGAAGGAGCTTTTGCACAGAAAGGTTTGTTTTTTACATAAACAAATCGGAAGGAGAAAAAATGGAGAAAAAATATTTAAATAAATTTTATAAAAAAAATCGTGTTGAGAGAATTGAGGGATTAGCTTTAGCTAAAGTTATCTCTAAAGAAGATGCTATGCTCTTAAAAGATGGATTACAACTACCCGCAGAAGTTGCTGATCATATGATTGAAAATCAAATTACAACTTATGAACTGCCGCTCGGTGTAGCTTTACATTTTTTAATTGATCAAAAGGAATATGTTGTACCAATGGCCGTCGAGGAACCTTCAGTCATCGCAGCAGCCAGTTCCGCGGCTAAAATTATTAATCAAGCAGGTGGTTTTCAAACGATCATTCAAAAACGCACCATGATTGGGCAGGTAGCTTTAAAGGATATTCCAGATATGACATATGCCAAAAAAATATTAATAGAACACAAGGCAGACATTATACGAAAAGCAAATGAAGCACATCCTTCCATTGTGAAACGAGACGGCGGGGCAAAAGAAGTCATAATTCGACCTATTGCCGCAGATGAAAAAGCAAATACGCCTTCCTTTTTAGTCGTCCATCTCCATATTGAAACTATGGAAGCAATGGGAGCAAATATCATTGACACAATGGTTGAAGCCATTAAACCCTATCTGGAGGAGTTAACAAATGGAACAGCCTTAATGGGGATTCTCTCCAACTATGCAACAGAATGTTTAGCCACGGCGAGCTGTCATATTCCTGTTTCTTTACTGAAAAAAGGAGACTATTCTGGCGAAGAGGTGCGGGACCGAATCATTGAGGCCTGTCAACTTGCTATTGTTGATCCATACAGGGCTGTCACCCATAACAAAGGCATTATGAATGGGATTGATCCAGTCGTTTTGGCATCGGGAAACGATTGGCGGGCTATTGAGGCAGGAGCTCATGCCTATGCTGCACGGTCTGGACAATACCGCTCCCTATCAACTTGGAGTAAGGCAGAAAACGGAGATTTAATGGGCAGTCTGACCATTCCCTTGCCAATTGGTGCCGTTGGTGGTTCCATTAACATCCATCCTGCTGCCCAATTTAGCAAGCAACTGTTAGGCTACCAAAGTGCGAAAGAATTAGAATCAATTATTGTTTCAGTTGGACTCGGACAAAACTTTTCAGCCATTAAAGCACTTGTAACCGAAGGAATCCAAAAAGGACATATGGGTCTTCAAGCGAAATCTCTTGCCATTCATGCCGGAGCTAAAGGTAAGGAGATCGACTATGTTTCAGAAAAATTAAAGCAACAAAAAAACATGAACTTAGCTACTGCAAAAGAAATTTTAAAGAAACTAAAATCAGACGATTAAAGGAGAAATGCTGATAGGCTATGTTTCTAAGTTAAAAAAGATGGCATCCCTAAGTCAAATCATCGACTTAAGGATGCCATCTTTTTAATTGTTTTTATCCCGCTATTCGCGGGCAGTAATATTAAAGTTTCACTTTATTCACATACTGACGCATATGCTCATTTATCCCTGCTAAGCAAATCACAGCCGGATCTTTTTCAATAGGCAATATCACACTTGAACCATCAATGAGTAAAGTTTCTTGGAATATTTCTTCGTACTCGGAAATGCTGACTTCTCTACGTTCTGACAATAATTTCGCATGTTGATCAGTACGTAAAACATCCCGATAATGAGGTTGTAGAATGCCAGAAAAGAACTCGCCAACCGACCCTGAGCCATAGCTGTATAGGCCAATTCTTGAACCTGCTTCGATGTCTGTATTTAATTCAAGTAAGGAAAGCAGACTCAAATACAAAGCACCTGTATAAATGTTACCAACAACCTTGTTATAACTCTTGCTGATTTCAAATTTGGCTAATAGTCGTTCTCGATCTGCGTCCGTTCCCTCATCAATTACTGTTCTTAATGCTTTCAAGCCCATCTTTGTATAAGGTAAATGGAAACAAATAGATTCAAAATTTTTTAGTTCGAACCCTGTTTTCTTCTTATACTGCCCCCAAACATTTTGGAAAAAGGCAATGTATTGTTTAACAGAATACTCGCCTTGGACAAAAGCCGTATCAGAGTATAAAGGACGCCAAAAGTCCATAACATCTTCTGTATAATAAGCACTTGAATCTTCTATAGTCATGATCCTCGGATTGGCACTCATTAAAATTGCAACAGCTCCGGCTCCTTGGGTAACTTCTCCAGGTGTTCCTAAGCCATATTTGGAAATATCCGAACCCAGAACCAGCACTTTACTTTCTGGATTTAATGCAATATGTCCTTTTGCCATTTGGATGCCAGCTGTAGCCCCATAGCAAGCTTCTTTTACTTCGATCGAGCGTGCATTAGGATTTAATCCTAATAAATGATGAACATAAATGGCTGCTGCTTTTGAATTGTCAATGCCCGATTCCGTAGCAAAAATGACAAAATCAATTTTCTCCTTATCATCTTCGTCCAAAATTTCCAATACTGCGTTAGCCGCTAAAGTAACGGCATCCTGTGTAATGGGAGAAACAGCCATTTTTTCCTGTCCAATACCAATGGTGATTTTCTCTGGTTCCTCATTTCTTGCAACAGCCAATTTATTCATATCAACATACAGATGTGGAGTATAAAAGCTGATTTTATCAATTCCTATTTTCAAATACATTCAGACCTTTCTATATTATATTTTCATAAAATATACTGAAGCCTTTTTCATTCGTAATCAGCTTTACTATACTAAATGGATCATCCTAGTTACTTGAGCTAGATCAAGTATTTAAAACATTACAAGCATTAAAATAGTAGTATGAAAAAAAGAGAAAGTAGAATGTCAAAAACAGTTAAAGAATTTTGGTTTCAATAAAGTGAAACTTTAATCAGTGGGGGGGTCCTTCATCCCCCACTGATTATTAGTTGAACCAATCGGGCTTTTACGGGCAGTTATCCTCCACCTCTCTTCCTCGCTTTACTCTGAATCTTGAGGTGAGGGTATTACTGCCCGTTAATGCGGGATAAAGGAATAACAGACCTAAAAACTAACTTAGCAATTGAAGAATACACTTTTAAGAATCTTGATATAAAGGAGCGGATTATGAAATGGAAGAAGTTGCAATTATTAGTGCTGTTCGCACTCCCATCGGAAAGTTTGGGGGCAGCTTAAAAAATATATCTGCTGAAACATTAGGTGCATTGACGGTGAAGGAAGCCATCCGCAGAGCCTGCATCTCCACACAAGAAGTAGAGTCTGTTATTTTCGGCAATGTTTTGCAAGCAGGACTTGGTCAAAATATAGCACGGCAAATTGCAGTACGCGCGGGTATACCCTATGAAGCACCTGCTATGACAATCAATGAAGTTTGTGGTTCGGGTCTAAAGTCTGTCATTCTGGGTAATCAGGCTATTCAATTAGGAGAAGCAGATATCGTTGTCGTGGGCGGAACAGAAAATATGTCCCAGTCTCCGTATCTTTTGCCTAATCATCGCTGGGATCACGAATCAGGTGATACATACATGATCGATAGTATTTTACATGATGGCCTCACCGATGCCTTTGAGCAAATTCATATGGGAGTAACAGCTGAAAATTTAGCCGAAAGATTTCGTATTTCTCGTGAAGAACAAGATCAATTTGCTTTACATTCACAAAAAAAAGCTATAAACGCGAAAAGAAGCAACAAATTTAAAGAGGAAATCATACCCGTAAAAATTAAAAATGCTATAGGGGCAGAAGGCTTATTTAGCGAGGATGAATATGTCCGCCAAGATACGACTATGGAAGGTTTGCAGAAACTTAAACCAGCCTTTATCGAAAATGGGACAGTCACTGCAGGTAATTCTTCTGGTATTAATGATTGTGCGGCAGCTCTTGTCCTCATGAGGAAATCAATAGCCGAAGCAAGAAATATCCCTTATTTAGCAACGATAAAGGGTTATACAGAAATCGGAATGGATCCGTCCCTAATGGGATACGCTCCATACTATTCCATCCGTAAGCTAATAGATAAAACGGACATAACTTTAGACGATATTGATCTCTTTGAATTAAATGAGGCCTTTGCTTCCCAAAGTATCGCCGTAATAAGAGACTTAAACATTGATGAAGCAAAAGTAAATGTTAATGGTGGTGCCATAGCATTAGGGCATCCCATTGGAGCATCTGGTGCAAGAATACTTGTTACCTTGTTATACGAAATGCAAAAAAAAGCATCTCATTTAGGGCTTGCATCTCTATGTGTAGGTGGCGGAATTGGCATTTCTATGTTAGTTGAGCATGGAAAGAAATGATCTTAACGAATTTACTAGCCAAACGGAATCTAAAAAAGGGAGAATCATGACAATTCTCCCTCAATGGTTCGTTACAACATGTGATCAACAATAATTTATAGAACCTTAGCTTTTATGTAGTACTTTTTCAGAAAAGCCAAGCATTACATTCACAAAACGAGCGGTTACAAATAATAAATCCGAAAGCCTGTTTAAATAAGAAAGCACAACAGGATTTACTCCATCTCCCAATGAAACCACACATCGCTCCGCTCTTCTAGCAGTTGTCCGGGCTACATGAAAGGCAGCACCTGCAGGATGGCCTCCTGGTAAAATAAAATTCGTTAATGGCGGAAGCGTTATATCCCATTCATCAATTTGTTGTTCCAATTCTTCAACATCTGAATAGGAAACCGTCCATTTCACCTCTTTTCCTTTAGGTGTAGCAAGCTCTGCTCCAACATGGAAAAGATTGGTTTGTATTTTATGATATACATCTTCCAATTTATCTTTTCCAAGAAAACTTTCTCCATTTAAATAACTGAGAGCTAATCCAATCATGGAATTCGTTTCATCACAGGTCCCATAAGCTTCTACTCGGGCATCATTTTTCGCAACCCTTGACCCATAGATAAGGGAAGTTGTTCCCTTATCTCCTGTTTTTGTATATATTTTCATTAGTAATACCCCCACTGATCAAAGTTTCACTTTATTATCTAATTGGACAAACTCCATTTTCGCAACCTTCTTCTCCAATGTCTAAATCGACTTCTTTTAACTCGTATTTCGTTAGTAATGAAGCATCAAAAGGCTTCATGTTTTCTTTTCGTTCCTCATATTCCCCTTTTGAAATTTTTTCATATGGCATTAATGGATATACACTGTCGTATAAAGATAAGAAAGATACGGCCACAAAGGAATCCCAATTATTCCAAACCCATTCTTCGACTTCATCCCATTCCTCTTCTCGCACGGTTACCGTAATTGATGTGTTATGCTCAACATATTCTTCTTGAAACATTTTATATGTTTCTAATTGCTCAATAGCCGATACATCATGTTTCGTCACTTTTGCAGGAGAGTGGACAGGGAATTCAACGACAAGCGTAGATGCGTTATCCCATGTTTGTCCATTCTCAGGAAATACAGGATAATTCAATTCTTGCACGACCTTTGCTAATGGATCGAAAGCAGAGATGCGTACTCTACGGATGTAATAGTCTGCATGTGAACGATGTACGCCTGAAGATACAGTTGGCAAGCAAGAAATCGTACCTTCTGGCTTTACAGTTGTTGCTAATAGAGGGTGATTGACACCTAATTCATCAGCATAACTGTTTGATTCATTCCGAACAATCTCTTTTAAATGACGTAATAAGATACGTTGTTCTTTTATGGATAAATGAACAGCATCAACCATATCAAACCAACCTGTTACAGAACAACCAAGTAAGCGGTCTTTCTTCTGTTGTTCGTTCCAAAGAGGCATTTCTAACTCGACTAATGTCATACGAAGACCAATACGAGCAGATAATTGAAATGCTCTATATAACCCCTGTATGTCTAACACACCATCTTTAACAAAGGCAAGTACATTCACTGTAGATAAGTTACACAGACCCTTGTTTGCAAGGATGATTTCAGCACATGGATTAAGACCCTCTGCATCTTTTCTACGCTTACGAGCAGATTCAGCATTGATGAGCCCTCGTTCTCCAGTCAATTGCATATTTTTAAATGATTGATGTAGTTGAGCTCTGGTTGGTTTCTTTTCAAAAAAAATAGAATTATTCGATACAGTACGGTGTTCAATCTCTATATCAATTTTCCATTCACCATCTACTTCTTTAAAAAGATTTGTTTTTGCTAATTCAATATCCGTATCTTCTAATGCAGAAAGATTGATTTCAGCAGTTCTTCTTACACCACCTGAGACCACGTTTTCTCCAATGATGTTACCAATATCTAATGCATGAATAGGGATTAGTTTACCATTCGCCTTTTTCATGATTTTATCAATCTTAAGGAACATTCGTTTCAGGCTTGTATGTCCACTGGCTTTTCCACCGAAGCGAACAAGTTTCTCCCCTTTTGGTCGCACACTATCATAATTTAATTCGATATCGGTAATGAGTTGATATTCTTTTTTCGTCAAGATATCAAAATAAAGACCTAATGATTGAACCCAACCTTCTTTGCTATCGCCAACGTGAATCGTTGCTTTATTTCCGTTCATTTTGAGAAAAGAAAATTCTTTTCGAAGATCTTTAGGGACAGGGGTGTAATTTCGATGTGATAGAACAACCTCTGTTCGATAATTTGGAAGTTTGTCTACATCATTAGGCATTGTACGAAACCCAACACCACTACCAATCATGAGTAAATAGAACAACTCAGTAAAAGCATCAAACCCATCAATCACTAAGAAAGAGCAATTAAAATTAGCCGTAGGGTACATTTCTGATACAGGTGTCCCTCCAATCCACATTGTACGACCACTTGTAAACTGCTTGAGATGGAACATATTATCGAACAATTCTTCCGCTTCTTCTTTTAGCTTATCCATATTTGCATTTGGATTGTGTTTTAGCTCTAATCCAATATTGTAATTTATCACTCGCTCAAGTGTTTCTACCCATGTTTCTCTTCTTTGTTCGGAAGGTAACCACCTACTATAAGTACGGGTATATACAAAGGAACCTAAATCGGTCATTTGTGTTTGTTTATTTTTGTAGTTAGCAAGAAATTCTTTTGATAAAAACATAGCAATAGCTCCTTTTTTTATGAAAATATTTGTGATACTTTTTTACTCATTTTATAATTTCCCCAATCCCGATTTTCCTCTTATTGTATAAGAAATACCCTATAGAATAGACTTTTTTAAGCATCTACTCTATAGGGTACATTTTAAATTTCCCTCTCCTTCAAATCTTAGATGTGCCCTTTCTCTCTCATGCTGTAGTATTCGGCATTGGCACTCACAATCAGGTTGTACATACTTTAATTTAGTTGCCTAATTTTTTAAAAACACAAGTTGAAATTCGGTAAGCTTAAATATTTTATTTAGCAATTATGAAATTGACTCAATTAAGAAGCTTTAGCTTCTATTATATTTTTGTCTCTCAGACAAGCAACAATCCATCTAAATCTAAAATTTCAATTTTTTTATGTGCTTTCTGTTTGATATAACCTTGCATCTCAAGGTCAGATAACTTACGGCTAATGGTTTCAGGAGATGTTCCCAAATAAGAAGCTAAATCCTTTCTACTCATGGGCAGTGTCAACTCGGTTGATTGATCATCACTTAAACATTCGGCTAAGAAATGTGCCAACCGTGTTTCTACTTTCTCAGTCGCGAATCTAGTCATCTGTTTTTCCGACTGTTCTAGTCGATTTGAAAATTCGTTTAGTATTTTTAATGAAATGGATGGGTATTTTAAAAGTAATTCTTGCAAGTCTGACTGCTTAATCATGCAAACATTGGTTTCTTCCATTGCTTCTGCAAATGATTCATAAAAATCCTTCTTAAATAAAGCAAGCTCGCCTGTGAACTCTCCTGGGCTTAAAATCCGAACCAGCTGTTCTTTTCCTGATTCAGAAAGTCGATAAATCTTAATCTTTCCCTTACTTACAATATAAAGGGTATCAGCTTGATCGCCTGCATGGTAAATGATTGCCCCTTTTTTGTACGAAATCGATTGAGCTGCTGCCATAATTTCATCCATTTGTTTGCTTTCTAAATGATTAAATATTGGAACCAACGAAACGCACGTATGATGACCACAATGAGCATTGTTATGGGTATGAATATTTTTTATTTCCATAGTCATCTCTCCTTATTTTGAATGAATGCTGTCTGATAAAGTGAAACTTTAATCAGTGGGAGTTCTCTTCATCTCCCACTGATTATTAGCCCTGACCAATCGGGCTTTTACGGGCAGTTTATCCCCCACCTAACTTCTTTGCTTTCGCTGAATTTTGAGGTGGGGGTATTACTGCCCGTTAATGCGGGATAAATGTCGTCTTGTTTTTTACCTTCTTCTATCATTTCCTAGGTATAATTGTAACATCCCAAAATATGATTTTTTTAAATTGAAATCGCCCGCTTTTTCACGGTTGATTGCGTACTTCGCAACCTCTTCTGAAATAATGATATCCCCAGCAATTAAGGATCGGTCCAATTTAATCATATAACGCGTCACAGCAAGAAAATTTTAATCAAATATACGAAATGTTAATTTTTGTATTTTATCGTTAATTTCCTCGGATTGGATGATATTTTCATTAAAGTTTATTTCCATTTTTCCGCTTCCTGATATAATCTTCACTTGTTCAACTCCACGGTATTTTTTCATCCTTCTTTTTATTTTCCCGATGCATCCGATACAGGCAACATCGTTTAATTCCAATTGAACGGTACTCATTTAAGTGAAATACCTCCCATTCTTCCCACAAAGGATTGGCCGAATTGGATACATTGTTCCTTCTCAGAATATGCCTTTGCAAGATCTATTTTCAATCCATCAAAGACCACTGCACCTAATTTAGCCAATTTATATGTTAAAGTATCGACCGCTCTCCCCCAATGTTCATAGGAAGAATCACATGATCCAAAAGAAACAGCTATTTTTTCATTTAAATCTAATCCGCTCATACTTGCATAAGCAATTAAAGAAGTAGCATTCATGATAAAAACACCTCTTATTTTTTCTTTTATTTTAATTGAGAGTCAATCTCAATAACCTTGATCTATATCAAGAAAAGCAAAGAATTGGTGTCCATCACATCAATAAATTTTTAAAGAAGAGAAAATAGAGGTATCTCTTCCTCTACCTCTATCAAAATGAACTTTCATTTGTATATAAATCCATTTTGATTTTTCGACATATAAGCCGCGGCTATGGATAACAAAAGGTGACCTGCACTCGTTTTCTCTCTTTGCTTTCACTTGGCATGGGGCAGGAAAAGGATCTGACCGCTTCTATGCATAGGCGGATGCTCTCTCCCATCTAAAAAGAAGGGTTTTATGTCGGTTTTTTAATTTGTATTTATATAATTTTGATTATGCATATACAGCTTGTAATTCTGTTTCTACTTTTGTGCTCCTATGATTAAATCTAACTAATCTCATCGCATTCAAAATAACAAGTAATACGCTGGCTTCATGAAGAAACATACCGAATGCTAAATGTACAGATCCATTTAATACGCCAAGTAGTAAAACAAAGACAATTCCAACTGCGAAATAAGTGTTTTGTTTCATGTTACGAATTGTTGCTTTTGATAGAGAGTAAGCATGCGAGAGTTGCGTAAGCTTATCGGCCATTAGAACGACGTCAGCCGTTTCCATTGAAATATCTGTACCACCTTCGCCCATCGCTAAGCCGATATCAGCTGTCGCAATCGCAGGCGCATCGTTAATTCCATCCCCAGCCATTGCCACGACAAGGCCTTTTTCCTTTAAATTTTTCACGTATTCTACTTTGTCTTCTGGTAATAATTCTGCATGGTATTCATCTAATCTTAGTTTTTTTGCCACTAATTCAGCTGTATGCTGATTATCACCAGTCAACATGATAATTTTCTTAATACCATTTTTCCTCATTTCTGCTAGAGCTCTCGGTGCATCTTCACGAATCTGGTCAGCAATCGAGAACACACCTGCAACTTGGCCGTCTACTGCTGCAAAAATAGCGGTGTTCCCAGCCTTTTCACGGTCGGCTGAATAGTTCGCAATGACATTTGAAAGCTCAATGTTTTCACTGTTCAATAATTTACGGTTACCAATCACTAAGACATGGCCCTCAACCTTTGCACGAATTCCCTTTCCTTTAATGACTTCAGCAACTTCAGGTTCACTCGTAACGTTTAAGTTTCGTGCCTTTGCTTCTTTGACAATCGTTTGACCTAAATGATGCTCTGAAATAGTTTCAGCCTGTGCCACTAATCTTAGTAATTCATTAGCATCTATGGTTTGAAATGTTTGAATATCAGTGACCTCTGGTTTCCCTTTTGTTAAAGTACCTGTTTTATCAAAGACGAGTATGTCCACTTTCGAGAATTTATCCATGATTTCTCCGCCCTTAATCAGAACACCATTTTTAGCTCCATTCCCAATTCCAGCAACGTTTGAAACCGGCGCTCCAATAACCAAGGCGCCCGGACAAGCAATTACAAGGAATGTGATGGCAATTTGAAGATCTCTTGTCAAGACAAAGACTAGAATCGATAAGATAACAACCGCTGGTGTATATACATCGGAAAATTTATCAAGAAATTTTTCCGTTTTTGATTTTGACTCTTGTGCTTCTTCCACTAATTCAATAATTTTTGCAAAAGTTGTATCATCGCCAACCTTTTCTGCGACCATTTCAATATAACCATTATCAACAAGCGTTCCACTAAAGACCTTATCATCTAATTTTTTCAATACAGGTACTGATTCACCTGTTACGGCTGCTTCATTTAATGATGCTTGACCAGATAAGATCCTTCCATCAACTGGAACCTTTCCACCTGAGCGAATAACCACTCGGTCTCCTTCGACTACTTCTTCAATCGGAATTTTTATATTATTTCCATTACGGATAACGATGGCTTCTTGTGGGGCCATATCGACTAATTCCTTTAGAGATGAACGTGTTTTTTCCAATGTACGTGCTTCTAGATAATCCCCCAATAAGAATAACAATGTAACAACTGCTGACTCTGTATACTCTTGAATATAAAGAGCACCAATTACTGCAATTGTTACCAACAACTCAATACTAAAAGCTTTCATACGTAATGATTGATAGGCCTTTATTGTAATTGGAATACTAGCGATTATTGTTCCAATGATTAGGATTATATTTTTGATATCACCATTTCCAATTGCTCCAGTAGCAAAACCAATTACGATTAATATAAATGAAATTGCAGTAATATAATTTTTATTTTTATATATGGTTTTAATCATTTTTTCTCCCCCTTATTTAGCCAATTTATTTTATTGAACCGGGTACCAAGCTCTTCAGAATTTTTTCTAATTATTCTACAGATGCCTTTGTTTCATCGAATTTGTCTGGGCTTTTCCTAATCTAGGAAAAACTTTGATCGATATGACTTCGTTTGATGCTTTAACTAATTATCAATTTTTTACCGCAATCAACACACCCGATTTTTACCAATTGAAAAAGCCCTTTCGCCAAATTGGTTACTTCTTTCTTTTGTTTTTTTATTTCTGCTCTTTACACTCCTATGATACGGTTCTTTCCTTTTAAAAGAGATGACCATCATCAAGTATGTTTATCTTTTTTCTAAATTCTTGAACTACATGATACTAAATAAATCCATTTTGATTTTTCGACATATAAGCCGCGGCTATGGATAACAAAAGGTGACCTGCACTCGTTTTCTCTCTTTGTTTTCACTATGTCTGGGCAGGAAAAGGATCTGACCGCTTCTATGCATGGCCGGATGCTCTCTCCCACCTAAAGAGAAGGGGTTTATGTCGGTTTTTTAATTTGTATTTATATAAATATGAAGGGCACAAAAGGTTTCGCCTGTGAACTACGATCAAATTCTTGCAAAAGTTGAAGAAAAAATAAAAAAAGCCGATAACCTACTTTTAAAATAGTAAGCTATCGACTTTATACACATATTTTATTTAGTTAAAAATCTTATAATCTACCGTAACCTAAGAAATGAGATTGGTTATAACTGCTGTTCAAGCTAGAGTATGCAATCCCTTTATCACCAGCGTGAATCATTTGTCCGTTACCAACATAAATGCCAATATGAGATGGACCTGCTTTATACGTACCTTGGAAGAATACTAAATCCCCAGGTTGTGGGCTAGATAATTTTTGAACAGAATTCCAGTAACCCGCAACATCTTGACGACCTACACCATAAATGTAAGAAATGAAACCACTGCAGTCAAAACCACCATTTGATGGAGATGCACTACCCCAAACATATGGCATACCAAGATATTGTTGTGCTTTACCAATTACACCACCTGTTACAGGTTTCTCTGGTGCTGGGGCTGGCGCTGGTTTAGGTTTTTCTTTTCCAGCTTCAGCTTGTCCACCACCATTATTTGCTGGAGCTGGGGCTGGAGCAGTCGGTTGTGGTGCCGGTGCTGCTGGTGCTTGCGCTGGTGCTGCTGGTGCTTGCTCTGCTTGTTTCTGCGCTGCTGCTTCTTGTGCTGCTTTTTCTTGCGCTTCTTTCTCAGCTAAGCTTTGTAAGTATAACGCTTGTTTTTCAAGCTCTTTTAATTGATTTTCTGTGCTTGTCATGCCGTTTACAACTGTATCCATCTTACCGCTTAAATCATTTACTGCTGTTTGTTTTTTCGCTTTTTCAGCGTCAAGTTCTTTCTTAGCATCTTCGATTTTTACTTGTGCTTCTTTTAATTCTTTTTGTTTTTCTTTTACAAGTTCAACATCTTTTTTCACGTTCGCTTGATCTTCTTGTTGTGTTTTCATGATATCTTCATCAGATTCAAAAATTTTAGAAACAGAAGTTAAACGATCTACCAAATCAGCGATGTTTTTAGAGCCTACAACAACTTCTGTTACAACATTCGTATTTGGTTGCTCTTGAAGTGCGACTAAACGTTTTCTTAAAAGCTCTTCACGCTTTGCAATTTTCGTTTGCAATTTTGCGATATCGTTATTTTTTGTATCGATTAATTTTTGTGTCTCTTCAACTTTTTTTGTTGTGTCTGCAAGTTTTGATTCGTTCTCTTGGACAGACTTATCTAAACCTTCAACTGTTTTATTTAATTCGTTCATTTGTTTTTGAAGCTCATCACGTTCTTGTTGTTGTTTATGTAAAGTGTCATTTTGCGAGTTAATTTCTGTTTTTACGTCCTCAATCTTTTCCGCAAATACATTTGG
Organism: Bacillus sp. DX4.1; assembly: GCF_030348195.1. NCBI lineage: Bacteria > Bacillati > Bacillota > Bacilli > Caryophanales > Bacillaceae > Bacillus > Bacillus sp. DX4.1. The sequence goes on from NZ_JAUCFT010000008.1 coordinate 4,625,744, forward strand.
TGTTACTACTGAAAACATCATAAATCCTGCCGCTAATGCGCAAGATGCGATTTTTAGTTTTTTCATTTTGTTTTTTACACCGCTTTCTTTTTGTTTTTTCCGTATTTATCTACTAAAATTTATACCATAATCCGGGAGTTTTTTTATCAATGTTACGTGTTTGTAAAATAAATGTAATATTACGTTTGTAATTTCTTGGAATAATTCTAGTGATTTTGTTTTATTTTGTAGAATCCTAAGAAAATATCATGACCTTTTTTCTTATTCCAAAGCTCTTTAAAAATAAAAATATTTTTATGGAAATGTCATTCCTTTGTTACACAAATAAAAAGGTGTAAGGAAACTTCCTCACACCTTTTTTATTATTTCACCCATTTTTCAGCCCAATTTTGGACTTCATTCATAACATCTTCTAACGCTTTACCTTTATCTGTTAACCCGTATTCAATACGAACAGGCACTTCTGGATAAACCGAACGTACGACTACACCTTCACTCTCTAATTCCTTTAAACGCTCCGATAACATACGATCGCTCATATTTGGGATAATATCCGCAATTTCTCGAAATCGCTTCGGCTCTTCTAACAAAGATTTAATAATTAACCCCGTCCACTTTTTACTTAGAAGTGTAAAAGCCGATTCAAACTTTGGACATAAACAAGAATTATGCTCCATACGTTTCACCTCTCCTCTATTATAAAATAGTTTCTTATAAAAAGTAAGTAATAAAACTTTCCGTATGAAAGATTATGTATATTTTATCACTTCCAAATCTTAACTTGTCAAATACACATACATCTATCTGCAAAAAACTCTCTACAACAAGAGAGCTTTTGCATTTCTATTATTTTGTATACCATCCCAAACCGAGTGCTCCCTCTCCTAAATGCGTTCCAATTACTGCACCAAAATAACTGATGCGAATTGTAACATGAGGGTACTTTTCTTGTAATTCTTGCTGCCATTCTTTTGCTTCCTCTTCACGATTCGCATGAATAATAACAGCTTCCATCGGTACACCTTTACTTGCTTGCTCATCAAGAATTTCAACGATACGCTTCAATGCTTTTTTACGCGTACGAATTTTTTCAAACGGAATAATGATTTTATCTCTAAAATATAAGACTGGTTTCACTTGTAATAGACTGCCGATAAACGCCTGCGCGCTATTTAAACGGCCGCCGCGCTGCAAATGATGCAAATCATCCACAACAAAATAAGCATCCATTGTTTGTTTCATTTCATCAAATCGAGCTAAAATTTCTTCTGGCGTTTTCCCTTCGCTTGCCATTTTTGCACCTTCACGCACATAGAACCCTTGCACTTCACAACTAATTTCAGAATCATACGTATATACGTTTATTCCTTCAGCCATTTGTCCAGCTGCCGTTGCTGTTTGATATGTACCGCTAATTCCACTTGAAAGATGGATACTAATAACAGCATCATATTCTTTTGCTAGTTCTTCAAATTTCTCTACAAATTTCCCAATAGCTGGTTGGGAAGTCTTTGGAAGTTCTCCATGTTCACGCACTTTCACATAAAAATCATCCGCTGTAATTTCTGCTTCCTCCTGATAAGAATCTGTACCAAAAATAACATTTAATGGAATCATGTGTATATTAAGTGCTTCACGAATATGCTTCGGTATATATGCTGTACTATCAGTAACAATAGCTATTCTCATTTTCGTACCCACCCTATAAAAAAGTTTTTATTATCCAATTGTACATAAAAATAGGAAATGGCGCATTAATGTATAAAAAATGCTAATTTAAGATTATAATAAACATTTCAACAATTTACAACAAAAAGCTTAAATTTATAATAAAAATTGCTATATTTCTACAAAAAATGTTTGAATCTGAAAACCAGCCCTTTTACAATAAAAAGTACTGGTCATTTTGAAAGATAGGGGCGTATACCATTGTTATTACAATATTTAACAATAAAAGACTACGGTGAACACGAGATTATTATTCAAAAGTCACGGTTCATTTGCTATGTAAGCCGGGCTACAACAGAAGACGAAGCACAAGAATTTATTCAAAAGATAAAAAAGCAACACTGGAATGCAACGCATAACTGCTCTGCCTATTTAATTGGAGAACATGATCAAATCCAAAAGGCGAATGATGATGGTGAACCAAGTGGTACAGCCGGCGTACCGATTTTAGAAGTATTAAAAAAACGTCATCTAAAAGACACAGTTGTTGTGATCACACGTTATTTTGGCGGCATTAAACTTGGCGCTGGTGGTTTAATTCGCGCGTATGGAAAATGTACAAGTGAAGGTGTGAATCACGTAGGTGTTGTGGAGCGTAAGTTGATGCGTGTCATGAAGACAGAAGTAGATTATACATTACTCGGAAAAGTTGAAAACGAATTACGTCACTCCGCTGCTTACGCACTTAAAGATATACATTACCTAGAAAACGTAACGTTTGACACCTATGTAGAAGAAGACAAAAAGCAAGCATTCACAGAGTGGATGATTGAACTAACAAATGGGAAATGTACAATTAAAGAAAACGATATGCTGTATTTAGAGCAGGATATAGCAAAACAATAATTTATAAAATAAAAGGAGATCATGTATGGAAGAGCGTTATTATCATCTCCAAAAAAGAAGAGTTAAAAAGAAACGGAGACGCAAATTGTTCATCTTTCTCATTTTCACTAGCCTGATCGGTAGCGGAGTACTCTATTTCTTTAATTCCTACTCTTCTCTTATGGGAATATATAGTGGATTTACTCGTGATAAGTCAAAATTACGTGCGGGAGATGTAGAAATTACAAAAGAACCTTTCAGTATACTCATTATGGGAATTGAAGATTATGCAACAGGTGGACAAAATGGACGGACGGACTCCCTCATGATGGCAACAGTTAATCCGAAAACGAAACATATTTCACTCATGAGTATTCCACGTGATTCCCGCGTTACCATTGCAGGAAAAAATCAAAAAGATAAGATAAACGCCGCACATGCTTACGGCGGAGAAAAAATGGCATTGGAAACTGTCGAAAACTTTTTAGGCGTGCCTGTAGATCATTATATTAAAATTGACTTCAAAGGCTTTAAAGGTATTGTCGATGCCGTTGGTGGCATTACTGTTGATGTTCCTTTCGATTTTTGGGAACGTTCTGATGTAGATTATTACAAAAAAATCAACTTTAAACAAGGGAAGCAAGAGCTGGATGGCGAAGAAGCATTGGCCTATGTCCGCATGCGAAAACAAGATCCAAACGGAGATTATGGACGCGCTGCAAGACAACGGCAAGCACTTGCTGCGGTGGTACACAAATTAAACTCTGCTTCGACAGTCTTTAAAATTAAAGATTTAACAACCGTAATCGGCAAATATGTAAAAACCGATATACCTATATCTGATGGACTTGCATTATATAACAAGTTGTCCGGATTTGATCCTTCTAGCATACAAACAGTTAAATTAGAGGGTGAAGACAAAAAGCTAAACGATGTGTATTACTTTATTCCAGATGAAATGAGCCTACAAGCTGTTCGTCATACATTTATGCAAAACTTAGAACAAGAACAATCAAACACAAACACAAACACAAACACAAACACAAACACAAACGAGAATACACCGACGAACTCATCTCATAAAAAACAAGAACAATCATCATCTAACAGTACGAATACAGAATGGCAAATGAAGACAGGTTCTTGAATAAAGTGAAACTTTATTCAGTGGGATTTTCTTCATCCCCCACCTAACTTCTTTGCTTTTTGCTGAACATTGAGGTGGGGGATTACCGCCCGCAAATAGCGGGATAAAAAAAGAGCTGATTCTAGTACCAATATAGCGGTATTTGAATCAGCTCTTTTTGTTTGTTTTTTATTTATTGAAATACTGTAAGATCGCTTCAACAATACGTTCGGACGCATGGCCATCACCGTAAGGATTCGATGCCTGTGCCATTGTATCATGCGCTTCTTTGTCTGATAACAATTCATCTGCTAGCGTAAAGATTGTTTCTTCTTCTGTACCAGCTAGCTTTAATGTGCCAGCTTCAATACCTTCCGGACGTTCTGTCGTATCACGAAGAACAAGAACCGGTACACCAAGTGAAGGTGCTTCTTCTTGTACACCGCCAGAGTCCGTTAACATTAAGTATGAACGTGCTGCAACGTTATGGAAATCAATTACATCAAGTGGTTCAATTAAATGAATGCGGTTATGATCCCCTAAAATCTCACTTGCTGTTTCACGAACAACAGGATTCATATGAACCGGATACACAACTTGCACATCTTCATGCTTTTCAACAAGACGTTTAATCGCACGGAACATATTACGCATTGGTTCACCTAAGTTTTCTCGGCGGTGCGCTGTCATTAATACAAGACGATCATTTCCAAGCTGATCTAATATCGGATGACTATATTCTTCTTTTACTGTTGTTTTTAGCGCGTCAATTGCTGTATTTCCTGTTACGAAAATACGTGCTTCATTTTTATTTTCTTGTTGTAAGTTCGTTGCTGATTTTGCTGTAGGAGAGAAATGAAGATCTGCCATTACACCTGTTAATTGGCGGTTCATTTCTTCCGGATATGGAGAATATTTATCCCACGTACGAAGCCCTGCTTCAACGTGACCGACTGGAATTTGATTGTAGAATGCAGCGAGACTCGCAATAAACGTCGTTGTTGTATCCCCGTGCACAAGAACGATATCTGGTTTCGCTTCTTTCATTACTTTATCTAGACCTTCTAAACCACGTGTTGTAATATCAATTAATGTTTGACGATCTTTCATGATATTCAAATCAAAATCTGGCGTAACACCAAAGATTTCTAATACTTGGTCTAACATTTGGCGATGCTGCGCCGTTACCGTTACAATCGGTTCGATTTGCTCTGGGTGTTTTTGCAACTCTAGCACAAGAGGTGCCATCTTAATTGCTTCTGGACGCGTCCCAAAAATCGTCATCACTTTCAAACGTTGTGTCATTTCATTGCCCCTTTTCTCTCGCTAAATAACATATATGTTAGTATTATTTGCCATTATATATGAAAATGCAAGATGATAAAAGGAAGCATTTCTAATAAGTTGTGGAGGCCTTTCTATTACGAATCCTTTGTCTTCCAACGGAATAATAATCTATTCCGGATTTCTCAACATCCTGTAGACTATAACAATTTCTCCCATCAAATATAATAGGTTCACGCATAAGCTTCACATACTTTTCTATAGGATATGTCCGTATATCCTCCCATTCGGTTACGATAAACGCGGCTTCCGCTCCTGTAATTGCCTCATCCATACAAGTTGTATATTCTACTTGTTTCGCAAACAGCTGCTTCACATGCAGAATAGCCTGTGGATCATATACAATAACGTTAGCACCCATCTTTAAAAGCTCCTTGATAATAAGAAGAGAAGGTGCTTCTCGTATATCATCTGTATTTGGTTTAAAAGCCGCCCCTAGCACAGCAATACGTTTCTCGTTTAAATTCATAACCTTTTTCGCTTTATTCACAAGCATCATTTGTTGTTTATTATTTACCTCAATGACTGCTTTTAATAATTGAAAATCATGTGCAATATTCCCTGCAATTTGAACAAGAGCATTTGTATCCTTCGGGAAACACGAGCCGCCATAGCCAATACCGGCTTGTAAAAAATGTGGACCGATTCGCTTATCCTTTCCCATACCGGCCGCTACTTCTAACACGTCCGCTCCTACCTTTTCACATATATTTGAAATTTCATTTATAAAACTAATCTTTGTAGCTAAAAAAGCGTTTGAAGCATATTTTATCATTTCCGCACTTCGAATATCTGTAACAAACGTTTCAATCGCCAACTCTCTATATAAGTCCTCTACTTTCTTCGCAATTTCTGCTTTTTCGGCCCCAATTACAATGCGATTACCATGAAAAAAGTCATACACACCAGAACCTTCTCGTAAAAATTCCGGATTCGATACGATATGTATCCTATGTTTTTGTGGCAACTCCTCCAGAATCCATTCCTTTATTTTGTCATTAGTTCCTACAGGAACAGTACTCTTCGTAATCACAATCACATCCGAATTCACATACGTTCCAATATCATGACACACATTACGAATATAAGTTAAATCTGCGGTTCCATCAGGCAATGAGGGCGTTCCTACTGCTATAAATAAGTAATCTACCCCTTCAAGCGCCTGGGCGTGACTTGATGTGAATGTTAAAAGTTTCTTTTGAACAGCCTTATCTACTAATTGTTGTAGACCTGGTTCATAAATCGGTAATTCGCCTTGCATCATTCTTTCAATTTTTCCTTGATCAATATCAAAGCAAGTAACTGGATAACCTAATGTCGCTAAACCTACGCCTGTGACTAATCCGACATAGCCAGTACCTATAACGGTAATTTTCATACTTCACCTCTTATTTCTTAACTTTGCGTACAATCATAAAGTGAAACTTTGATCAGTGGGGTTTTATGGGTAGTTTATCCCCACCTAACTTCTTTGTTTCTTATTAGAACTTTGAGGTGGGGGTATTACTGCCCGCGAATAGCGGGATTAAAAAGACTATCACTTCACATTTCCTGATTATGATTTATTAGCTTCGCATACACAACAGTTCATTCGCTTTCTCATTTCTTTATTATATGAGACGTCTTCTCTTTCTTTTTTTAAGATTTTGTAAAATAAAACTTTCCATATTTTAACGCGGAACGTACGGATATGAACGTGCAACACTTATAATAAAGAAATCCGCTATCGCCCATACAATCTATAATACCTGCTAGAAAAAACATTCAAATATAACTTTCAGCCCAGCATAGTAAGCCGTACTACACCTATATAAATCCATTTTGATTTTTCGACATATAGCCGCGGCTATGGATAACAAAAGGTGACCTACACTCGTTTTCTCTCTTTGTTTTCACTATGTCTGGGCAGCAAAAGGATCTGACCGCTTCTATGCATGGCCGGATGCTCTCTCCCACCTAAAAAGAAGGATTTTATGTCGGTTTTTTAATTTGTATTTATATAAACAAAAAACAAATGATTTAAAACAAAAATCTTTACAACGTATGTTGTAAAGATTTTGTAACCTTCTTATATGAATTAACATTCGTCATGGGCTTGTCATATATTTTATCTATTTCCAATTACAGTGAAAAGAAAAAAAGATTGAATTCTAGTCTTTTTGTGATACCATATGTTTGAGTCAAAAAATAAACATCATAATTTTCAATTAACTTTCAGGAATTTACGTTAAAATATAAAAGGTGGGGTATTCATGGACTCACAAGTGATTTATGCAATTTTGGCATCCTTCATTACCGTACTAGTCATTACTCCCTTTGTAATTAAGTTAGCATTTAAAATCGGAGCAACGGATAAGCCAAACGCACGTAAAGTACACCAAAAAATCATGCCTCGTCTTGGTGGATTAGCAATCTTTATTGGCGTAGCTGTCGGCTATTTCATTAGTGGATTATACGAGCAGAGAATGATGTCAATTAGTGTAGGTGCCATCATCATTGTTATTATCGGTATACTAGATGACATGTACGAATTATCTGCAAAAGTAAAATTTAGTGGCCAACTATTAGTCGCAGCACTTATTGTAAAAAGCGGCTTATTAGTTCAAGTACTATATATTCCAATCTTAGGAGAGACTGAGCTTGGGATACTTGCTTATCCAATTACAGTCTTTTGGATCGTAGGTATTACAAATGCCATTAACTTAATTGATGGATTAGATGGATTATCAGCTGGAATTTCATCTATCGTCCTTGCAACGTTAGCATATATGGCTGTTACGAGTCCGATTGGTACTGGCGCTGTCATCATTCTGCCACTCGCATTGATTATCCTTGCAAGTACAATTGGATTTTTATTCTATAACTTCCATCCAGCAAAGATTTTCATGGGAGATACAGGGGCATTATTTTTAGGATATTGCATCTCTGTCATATCGTTACTCGGCTTATACAAAAGCGTAACGTTATTCAGCTTCATCGTTCCAATTATTATTCTAGGCGTACCTGTATTTGATACAACGTTTGCGATTATCAGGCGCGTCGTCAATAAAAAACCGATTTCTGCACCGGATAAATCGCATTTACATCATCGTCTATTAGCAATGGGCTTCTCTCATCGTATGACGGTACTCATCATTTACGCATTCGGTATTTTCTTTAGCGTAAATGCTATTATTTTCTCTAGTGCAACTTTATGGTTATCCATTATCCTTCTGTTCGTTTTAATCTTCTTTACTGAACTTGTAGCAGAAGTAATTGGCCTTGTGCACGATCGCTATAAACCAATTATTGCCTTCTATAAAAAAGTAAAAAAGCGCGAAGAATAAAAATAGTATAACCCGTATCTTCATAAAATATTCAAATGGCATCCTTTCTTTTCTAGAAAGGATGCCATTTTTTATTTCCAAAATATAGTTTGTTTGAGAGTCCCTCTATTGGAGAAAGATATAGACACAAAAGTGATAGTAGGAAAGGTATCTTTATTTCTTTCTTTACATTTTTGACTGTTAAACTGAGGGTGAGTATCATGACAAAGCAAATGTTTCGATGTATTTGTTTGTGTTTGAGTATTATTACATGTTCTATATCTTATACTGAAGCAGCCGCTAACTCCTCAAGTGAACATCGCTCTACTATTCATACTACTTCCAGTCTTCCACAAAAAATAGCGTACTTAACATTTGATGATGGACCAAACAAATACACATCACAAATTTTAAACATTTTAAAACAAAAAAATGGGAAGGCAACCTTCTTTGTAATTGGTGGAAAAGTTTCACACTATCCACAAACCGTAAAACGACTTATACAAGAAGGCCATTATATTGGTTTGCATAGCATGTCTCACGACGTAAAACGTTTATACAATGGCGATCCATCCGTTTTGATTGCAGAAATGGAGCAAACCCGAACAATCGTCCGTCATGTAACAAATTTAGACTCACACCTTGTTCGTGTTCCTTACGGTAGCATGCCTTATTTAAAGAAAAATTATCGCGATGCACTTGTTTCCGCTCAATATAAAATGTGGGATTGGACAATCGATACATATGACTGGAAAAGCTATCATAACCCATCAGCTGTACTAGAACGGATTATGAATCAAAACGATGAACAAGTAGAGGTCATATTAATGCACGATTCTAACGTTACCGTACAAATTCTCCCCAAGGTAATTGACTATCTCTTAGCAAAAGGATATACACTTCTGCCCTATAATCCTTCTTCTCATGTAGAAGTAAACTTCTGGAAGGACACAAGATTGTAACAGCTTTAGTAGATACTAAAGCTGTTTGCTGCTTTTCTCTTCCCACAATTCCTATTTTTGTGTAAAATTTTAAATAGTGATGAAGTTTCGAGGTGAAAAATAATGAAACGAATGGACCTCATTTATGACGCAATACAAAAAGGTATATATCAAGAAGGTGTAACAGCAGCTGAACTTGCTACACTTCTACAGTTAGACCGTGCAAATGTAAGCAGTGATTTAAATAAACTTGTGAAAGATGGCCGTTTATCTAAAACAGGAACACGTCCCGTCCGTTTCTATTTAGGAACGAATGCTCATATGGAAACGCATTCGCAGGATGAAACTTCACTTGATGCCTTTGCAAGAGAAAATCAAAGCTTGAAAATTGTGATTGAGAAGGCAAAAGCAGCTGTTCTCTATCCTCCAAACGGCATGCATACGCTTCTTCTTGGAGAAACGGGTGTCGGAAAATCCATGTTTGCCTCTTTAATGCATGAATACGCGATTGAAGTGAATCAGCTTCAAAAAGGTGCACCGTTCATTGTCTTTAACTGTGCTGATTACGCCAACAACCCACAGCTCCTACTAGGACAACTTTTTGGGATTAAAAAAGGAGCTTATACAGGTGCGAATGATCAAAAAGGCTTAATCGAAAAAGCACACGAAGGCATTCTCTTCCTTGATGAGGTACATCGCCTTCCACCAGAAGGACAAGAAATGCTCTTTACATTTATTGATCGCGGTGTATATCGTCGTTTAGGAGAAACAGAGAATGAGCGCCGTGCACAAGTATTAATTATTACCGCAACAACAGAAGAACCAAACTCATTTTTACTCAAAACATTCACAAGACGCATTCCGATGACTGTAACACTTCCACCACTTCGTGAGCGGACTCATCAGGAACGCTTCGCATTGTTACAACTCTTTTTTACAAGTGAAGCAATTCGGTTGCAAAAAGAAATTCATGTCAGTCCAAATGCAATGCGCGCTTTCGTCTTTTATCACTGTCCAAACAACATCGGACAGTTAAAAACAGATGTACAAATCGCTTGTGCCAAAGCCTATTCTGACTTTGTAACAAAAAAGCGAGAGCACATCCGTGTTTCTAGTACCGACCTACCATGGTACATGAAAGAAGGCTTGTTTATCGAAAGAAAAAGTCGACACCTGTACCAAGTGCCAAATGAGACATTTGTATTTACAAGTGATGAAGGATGGAGCCGGCACAAAACAGAAAATACCCGTTCCTCCATTTATGATTACATCGATCATAAATATGAAGAACTGCAAGCACGTGGCATTGAGGAAGAAGAATTAGAACTACTAATAGAAAATGATATTCAAAGCTTTTTTGTCCATTATTTTAATCAAATGTCCAAAAAGACAAACCATGAAAACGTCTTCAAAATTGTGGATCGAAATATTGTTGCAGTATGTGAAAAAATTGCAGCGTTAGCAGAAAAACATTTAGCTAAGACGTTCGATGAAAAAGTATTTCTTGCTTTAAGTTTACATGTACAGACAACTTTACAACGATTACAGAGTGGCAAACAGATTCATCACCCGCAGCTAGGTCAAATTCGTACGAAATACAAAGATGCTTTCTCAGTAGCGATGCAGGGCATTCAGCTTTTAGAAGAAGAATTACAAATAACAATGCCGATTGATGAAGCTGGATTTTTAACGATGTTTTTCGTCGTTGATTCCATCCCGACTTCCCAAACAGAAGTAAAAGTATTAATTTTTGCTCATGGCAATGGCATTGCAACGGAAATGGCAAATGTCGCTAACGAATTGCTTGGTATTGATGAAGTAACAGGAATTGATATGCCACTTCACGAGTCACCAAAAGACTTCCTAGAACGAGTAAAAGTGTACATGAAAACCTTGCAGCATATCAACGGACTTCTCTTGCTTGTTGATATGGGATCACTCGCTTATATCGGGGATATATTAGAGACAGAATTTCATATTCCTGTACGCGTTCTTTCCATGACGAGCACACCGCATGTGTTAGAAGCAGCCCGAAAAGCTCAGCTTGGCTATTCATTAGATGCGCTATATGAAACTGTGAAAAACTTAACGCCGTTTTATCTCAACATACAAGAAGAGAAGAAAAAGCCATTGACTCCAATGAAATCGGTCATTTTAACAGCCTGTTTAACAGGTGAAGGAAGTGCACTGGCTATTCAAAAAATGCTCGGAAATTATTTACGCTTTGATAAAGATCTAATTGAAATTATTCCAATAAGTATCGTTCATGAAAAAGATTTAACAAAAATGATTGAAAACATTAAGAAGGAACGCAATATGATCTGTATTGTGACAAACTTTGATGTACAAGTACCGTGCTTAACCTACCATTTCCAAGATATCTTGAATTACAAAGCAATTCAACCGATTCAAGAGCTGATTACGTACGAGGAAACATATGCAAAAATGGCTGATATTCTCGGTCAACAAATGCAGCGCGATGATGGCGCACTTATGATTAAAACGATTCGTTATTCATTAAATACAATTCAAGAGCTCATCTCTTTGCAGCTAAACCCTGATAGTTTAATGGGCGTTATTCTGCATATGAGCTGTATGGTTGATCGTCTTCAAAAGGGAGAAGAACTCCTTCCTTATCCCGACAAAGAAACGCGTAGACATGATGAATATTGGATGTACATGAAAATTAAAAAAGCACTGCAACCCATCGAAAACACGTTTGAAATACAAATTCCAGATGATGAAGTATTTTATATCATGGACTTTTTCATTAAAAATCAACCAGACAAAAAAGAATAAAATAAAAAACATTCCTGTGAATCTCGACCTTCACGGGAATGTTTTATGATAGAGAGTTTTTCCTATTTCGTAACGAAAAGACTTATGAATCAATTTCCTTTATCGCTCCTCGAATTTCACCTCTTTTATATTCCTCTGTATGAACATTTACATAAGCATTCGCCTCATATAATTCGTGTACGAGGTTCTCAAGCGTCTTTCCTTGCAAAGGGCCTTCTAAATCTTCATTCGTTACCATACCCCTAATTACGCCCTCATTCACGCTAATTCCCGGCTTAACAGGACCAAATAGAAATGCAACAACTGGACCATTCTGCTTTGCTGTTCCTAAATGAATATGACAAGCGGTTACCTTCTCAATATCCTTCAATGTGATCCTGTAATGCATCCTTGTAAAATTATCATTAAAGATAAATTCTGTTACGCCATACGCTTTTGTTTTCACAGGAGGTATTTCATATCGTCCTTTTAGTCTAGCAAAGAAATGTTTTATCATGCTAGCAACCTACTCCTTATATAAATTTCATCGCAATGCTCACATCTCTTTGAATATCCTCTTTAACTAACTTATGGCTAGGACACGATCAATTATGCCTCATTCACGATTGATTTTTTCATGAAGGTACCTAATTTCTCTTCTGAAACATTTACAAAATCATTACATTCCTGTTATTCCATTCACCACCGTAAGTCCTGTATAATGCATCGTAGATTTGATGCTTCTTTAGGAGGTTCACTTGAAAACGCTAAAACATTCCGTGCACTCGTTAATAGAAATCTTTCTTGTTTCACTCAAACTTGGTCTCACTTCGTTCGGAGGTCCTGTCGCTCATCTTGGTTATTTCCATCATGAATATGTACAAAAGCGAAAATGGATGGATGAGAGAAGCTATGGGGATTTAGTGGCACTCTGTCAATTCCTTCCTGGCCCTGCAAGCAGCCAAGTTGGTATCGGGATTGGCTTGTCACGCGGAGGACTACTAGGAGCAATTGTCGCTTGGATTGGCTTTACGCTTCCATCCGTTCTTGTCCTTGTGTTTTTCGCTTTACTACTGCAGTCATTTTCTGTAACAAAAGCCGGCTTTATTCATGGGTTAAAGCTTGTAGCTGTAGCGATTGTTGCCCATGCATTATGGGGCATGGCACAAAAGTTAACGCCTGACCGAAACCGGGCAACAATTGCCATTATTACCGCGGCGATTGCTTTATTATGGCCAAGTGCTTGGACACAAGTTGTGCTTATTCTGTTTGCAGGTGGCATCGGCTGGCTCTTATACCGTGAGCATACGATTCCGCCTGCTACTGAAACGCGCATTCCTGTTTCACGTACCATTGCCGTCACATGTATTCTATTATTTTTTAGTTTATTATTCTTTTTACCGATCTTACGACCACTTTCCGATTGGATCGCCATGTTTGATAGCTTCTATCGTTCTGGCGCACTCGTATTTGGCGGTGGACACGTTGTTCTTCCCCTTCTTGAAAATGAATTTGTTTTAAATGGCATCATGACAAAAGAACAGTTTCTAGCAGGATACGGCTTAACCCAGGCTGTTCCAGGTCCTCTTTTTACATTTGCTGCTTATATAGGGACCTTGCTCGGTGGTATACCTGGAGCCATCCTTGCAACAATTGCGATCTTTCTTCCTGCATTCTTACTCGTCATTGGTGTTTTGCCATTTTGGGATTACTTGCGACGTCAGCCAACTATACAAGGCGCACTCTTTGGCATCAACGCCGCCGTTGTCGGTATTTTACTAGCTGCCTTCTACAACCCTATTTGGACAAGCTCTATCATGAGTACAATTGATTTTGTCATCGCCTCTCTCTTATTTAGCCTGTTAGCATTTTGGAAGGCTCCTCCTTGGACCGTTGTCCTCCTAGGTGCTTTCAGCGGATATATGCTTTCGCTCCTATAATAAAAAAGACGACTTTTCGATAGTCGTCTTTTCTTATATTTAAAACTTTACAAGTTCCATTCCTTCTGGCAAAGAACTTTCTGTTAAAATTCGTAGCTCCTTCACGCGATCCATCACGTAAGAGGAGTGCTTCACAAGCTCTGGATCAATATACGCAGGGTGTACCATAATTTCGACTGTTTTCCCATCTAAAACACGTTCTTTCAGCCTCATAAAGTAATCCTCCTGTACTCCATCACTGTAGAAATCACTATAAAACACATCAGAAAATGGTCGCACTGCTCGCTCTTGTTCGCAGCGGCGAATCGGTACATTATACTTTTCAGCTAATCTTTCTAGCACATCATGCAAAATCGGCAAGGAATGTACATGATGATGACTATCTAAATGCGTCGGTGTTAATCCGTAAGATAAAAACTTTTCAATTTGCGCGGTCCACTCTCTCTCGACATCTTCTGGATTGATATCGCCTTCCCACACAGTAGCTTGTTTATGAAATAAACCATCTTCTTTCACAAGTGATGGCACATCTGTAAGAAGAGGTTTTCCAGCAGTTAATACAAGATGGACCCCAACTCCTAATGTTGTATATTCCTTTGCCAAGCGTGCAGCATGCTCTGTTCCTGGCATGTTCATCATCATTGTTGTAGAATTTACAATCCCGTTTACGTGCCCTTCAATAATTCCGTAGTTGGTACCTTCTGTAAGGCCAAAATCATCTGCATTTACGATTAATCGAATCATGTATTTCCCCTCCTACTAAATGAAAAAAAGCGGGCTCAGTAAGCGCCGCTTTTTATTTTTCTACTTTTTTGAAGAATTGTGGAAGATACTCTTTATGTGCTTCCAACATTTCATCTAAAATTTGTTTCGCTACTTTATCTGATGGTACAAGTGGATTGATTGTCATAGCAAGCAGCGCTTTATGATAATCACCTGTAACAGCAGCTTCAATTGAGGTACGCTCAAATGATTTAATTTGCTGTACTAAACCGCGAACAGGAACCGGTAAATCACCCACTGCGATCGGTTTTGGGCCGTCTTTTGTAATGACACAGTTCACTTCAACAGCAGAATCATACGGCAAGCTTGCAATTGTACCATTATTTCTTGTGTTAACAGGTTGAATATCACCTTTGTTATTATAAATCGATGTAATTAAGCTACATGCTGCATCGCTGTAATAAGCTCCGCCGCGTTTTTCTAATTGCGGTGGCTTAATATCTAAATTCGGGTCTTTATATAATTCGAATAATTCATCTTCTAATTGTTTCACGACTTCTGCACGTGTACCTTTTTCGATAGAAGCTTGTTTTTCTTCTTCTAGCATTTCACGTGTTTTATAGTAATAACGATGGTATGGACATGGAATTGCACGAAGCGCACGAATGAAATCTGGCTCCCAATCAAGCGCCGCAATGTTTTCCATTGTGATTTGCTTTTCTGGATCTGTCATTAATTCTAAAACGCGATCCATTACACTTACGCCATCTAAATACACATTCAATCCGTAGACCATATGATTTAAACCAGCAAAGTCAACATGCACACGGCTTTCATCTACTTCAAGAAGCTTTGCAAGTCCCATACGAATACCAATTGGAACGTTACATAGCCCAACTACTTTTTGAATATTCGTATAGCGAAGTACAGCCTCTGTTACCATTCCAGCTGGATTTGCAAAGTTAATAAGCCAAGCATTTGGACAAAGCTCCTCCATATCCCTACAAATATCTAAAATGACAGGAATCGTTCTCAACGCTTTAAATAAACCACCAGGACCGTTTGTTTCCTGACCGATTACATCATATTTCAAAGGGATTGCTTCATCTTTTCCGCGCGCTTCTAATAAACCAACGCGGAGCTGTGTTGTTACAAAGTCAGCATCCTTTAATGCCACACGACGATCAAGCGTCAAATGAATATCAATTGGTAATCCTGCTTTTTTCACCATACGCTTTGCTAAGTTACCAACAATTTCTAATTTCTTTTTCCCAGCTTCAATATCTACTAACCAAATTTCACGAACAGGAAGTTCATCGTAACGCTTAATAAAGCCTTCAATTAACTCTGGTGTATAACTAGATCCACCGCCAATTGTAGCGATTTTAATTCCACTCATGTTGTTTATTCCCCTTTCGCTTCAAGCTTTTTATATAGATTGATAAATTCTGCTGCTAATTCTTTTACCGTAATTGCATTCATTAAATGATCTTGTGCATGAATTAAGAGAACACTAATTTCAGTTTTTTCTCCCCTTGCTTCTGATTGTATGAGCTCTGTTTGGAAATGATGTGCTTCATTGATCGCTTCTTTCGCCTTTTCCATTGCTTCATCAGCAGCATCTAATTTCCCCTGTTTTGCATATTGAAGTGCTTCCATTGCGAAGCTTCTTGCGTTACCGCTGTGTAAAATAAGTTGGAATGGGATTTGTTCTGCTGTAGTCATCATAATTTACCGCCTCTCTCTATAAAGTTCAACCGATTGAAATGCCCCTTCAGTTTGAACGTGTCTATTAAAGTATGATTTTATTTATTTAGTTTTGGTGTTCTTCCAGATGTGTGCCATCCTTCTGAACAAGATATAAAGTTATTGTTCTCACGGACAATGCTGTCCGTGAGAACAATCATGTATTACATAGGTACAGATTGGTCTTTTCCCTGTGTTGCTGCTTTTTCAGTACGAACAACAGAACGGTCACATAACACGACGAATGGATAGTAAATTACCATCGCAATTACAAAGTTGAATAACTGTAGAATTGCACCGGAGAAATGTCCGCCTGTTACAAGGTAACCACTAATGATTGGTGGTGTTGCCCATGGAATCATCGCAACTGTTTTTGGTACCCAGCCAAGAGAAATAGCTGTATAAGAAGTAATAACTAATACAAGTGGTGTCACAATAAACGGAATGAATAAAATTGGGTTTAAAATAATTGGTGTACCAAAGATTACTGGTTCGTTAATGTTGAATGCACCAGGCCCGATCGATAATCGTGATACCCCGCGCAATTGTGCACTTTTTGCTACGATTAATACAACAGCTAAGAATGCTAATGTTGCACCAGAACCACCAAGATATACGAAAGTATCAAAGAATGGTTTTGTAATAATGTTTGGAACATCAAATGCAGATGTACCATTTTGGAATAAGTTGATATTTTTTTCTAGTGCTGGTAAGTATAATGGCTCGATAATACCACCAACGATATTTGGACCATGTAAACCAAAGAACCAAAGAAGATGAACAAGGAACACAATAACGATGGCACTTGGCAATGTACCTGCTAAACTTTGTAACGGTAATTGAATTGTATTAAAGATAAATTCATGAACACTGGTACCTGCTAATTTCACTGCTAATTGTATCCCTGCAACAACTGTTAAAATAACAAACGCTGGAACTAATGCTGCGAAAGATCTTAACACTGCTGGTGGCACACCATCTGGCATTTTGAAAGTAATCTCTCTTTGTACAAAGAAACGGAACGCCTCAGTAACAAGAAGTGCCACAATGATTGCTACGAATAAGCCTTGCGCGCCTGTCCAAAGGAAGTTGAGGCCGCCTTCTTTCGGTGTTGTTGGTGTAAGAATAATTAACGCACTAAATGAAATAATACCTGCTGACAATCCATCAACACCGTAAGATTTTGCTAAGTTATAACTTGTTGTAAACGCTATGACAAGTGCTAAAACTGCGAAAGAACCTGTCCACATTCCACCGCCGATTTGTTTCCATGTCTCTCCAAACATATCTTTCATAAAGTTTTGGAAAACTTCAGATGGGAAACCATTAATTAGTGATGCAAATGCACCCACTAAGATCAGTGGCATAACTGCAATAAAACCATCACGTATTGCAGCTAAATGACGTTGCGATCCTATTTTCCCTGCGACTGGAACAATATACTTTTCCATAAATGCAATAAATTTTTGCACTATTTCTCCCCCCTAATTATTTTTTTAGTGTTAATGCATGATCTAAAACTGCTTCACCATTCATCATGCCGTAATGCATTGAATTAATAACATCGATTCCAACATTTTTCTCATCAGCAAGCGCTTTCATAGATGACAGCATGTAACGAACTTGTGGTCCTAATAATAATACGTCTGCTTCATCGATGTTGTTTTTTACTGCATCCCCAGATACAGCCCAAATCTTTCCTTCTAATCCGCGAGCTTTTGCAGCCGCTTCCATTTTTGTAACTAGTAAGCTTGTAGACATTCCTGCTGAACAACAAAGTAAAATATTCATTCCTAATTCCCCCTATGTGTATAACTTGTTTGTTTATATGTTTTTTCTTTACGCCTTTTATTAATGCAAGTACCGTGCCAACTTTCGAAACCGCTTTATATTAACGTTTTTTCTTGTGTTTTTATTGTGTGTTATCGATTTCAAAGTGTGTGTTATCCGAAACACGGGTAGTGTGTCGCAAAAACAACACACTATGAGTACATATCAACATAAAAATGGATTAGTGTTTGATTGTCTAGTTGTGTGTAGGAACAGAACAGAAAATAAAATAAAATATTTTTATAAAGTGAAAAAACTAGTTCGTAGTCTAGGAGAAATAATCGATATGAGCTAACGCTCGTTTTACTTTGCAAGAATTCTCTCCAACATGAGACACATGTTAAAATAAAGTAAAACTACCATTAGTGGGGACTTACTGCCCGTTAATGCGGGATAAAAAGGAGTAATCTTATGAATTGGTATATTAAAAAATTCGAAGAACTTACAACAAATGAACTATATGAAATATTAAAAGAACGTACAAATGTCTTTGTCGTTGAACAAAACTGTCCGTATCCAGAAGTCGATGGGAAGGATATTGCAGCACATCATGTATTTCTCGAAAAAAATGGTGAAATCATTGCGTATTCACGCGTTTTACCAGCTGGTGTTGCCTATAAAGAGGTTTCCTTTGGCAGAGTGCTCGTGAAGAAGGAGCATCGTGGCACTGGTCTTGCAAAAGAGCTACTCGAAAAAGTACTTCACTTTCTTGAAACAGAATTAAAAGAAACAACGATAAAAATCCAAGCGCAAGATTATTTACAACAGTTCTATGGTTCATTTGGATTTGAAGCTATTTCAGATGTATATTTAGAAGATAATATTCCGCATATTAATATGCTAAAAAAATAAGAAGGGAAACTCCCTTCTTATTTCAATTGATTATTCAATCCCTCAATTTTTTTCTTCCAATATGTTGTCATCGCAAACCATATAATCAAGTAAATAATGATAAAGCTACCTACACAAATGAGGATAGGTCCAATGCGTACTGGTACCCAACCAATCCATATCGAAACTGGCAAGAATGTTCCTAGTAAAATGATAAAATGAATAATTGTTTGTTTTAAAATGTTCCATTCTTCTTTCTCAAAGACAAAGGAAGCGAACGAGAAAATCAGCCCAACAATATTTGCTGTAACAAGGTGGATGAGTAATGTTTTTGTCTGCAATACATCCATTCCATTCGCATAACCAATTCCTAAAAACAATAAGCTATAAAACATCGCCATCGCCATCCCTGCGACTACCTTAGCACCAACCCTATCAAACAATGTAACCATCTTCCTAACCTCCTCCTATATTAAAAGCCTCTTTAATAAGCGGCACATACTTTCTTGAAACATATTCCTTCATTCCGTTTGAAAAGTGTGCACACATACTGCCGCTAAAGGACATCTCAAAGCTTGTGACATGCTGTAGATTTGCAAGTGTAGACTTCGAAAATCGTACAAAGCGATCACTTTGAAGTTTTGTTTCGAGTTCATATAAACGAGATTTTATTTCGAGAATCCCTTTCGTCGTTTGTGCTATTACCTTTCGATCCTCTGCATAAAACCAATAAATATCTTTTGGTTCTAACACATAATATTTCTGATCCGATATCCCCACAATTTGCTTTATATTCCCCCCTTCTATCATTTTTAAAAGATGGTGTATTTCATCCGTTACTTCTTTTGCCTTTACAATAATCTCAATTTCATCTTGTGATGGGTCTAACTCAATGTGAATTTTCACTGCTTCCCACCCCCTTTACATCTTCATTTTTACATATATTTGGAATAAATAAATGGATATGTACATAAGTGGTACCTTTCTTGACATAACCGACTGGTTTTCACACATCAAAAAAGGCCCTGCACTTGCACGGCCTAATCTTTCTCTGACATCTTCCTATATAACTCTACAAATTCACTCGCTAGTTCCTTCACTGTTATGGCATTCATTAAATGGTCTTGTGCATGAACCATTAACAATGTAAGCTCTACCTTTTCTCCGCCTGCTTCTTTTTGAATGAGTTCTGTTTGCAAGCGATGTGCTTCTTGCAATTCTTGCAGTGCCTCTTGCAGTTTGGCATCCGCTTCGGCAAACTCTCCTCGCTTCGCATAATCGATTGCTTCCATCGCACTGCTTCTGGCATTTCCTCCATGCAAAATCAAATGAAAAGCCTTTGTTTCTAACGTATCCATTTCGATTCTTTACTCCCCCTGTTCTTCGGCTACCTTTTGCTTATCCCATATTTTTAAGAATGGAAGATAAATAAGGAAGGCCAAAATAAAGTTAACAAGTTGCAATACAACACCTGAAATTTTCCCACCCGATCCTAAATAACCACTAAACAGAATCGGTGTCGTCCATGGTACAGCTGCTCCGCTTGGTCTTGCAACAAGACCCCATTCCATCGCAAAATACGATACAACCGTTAAAACAACTGGAGCAAGTATAAACGGAATAAGAAGAAGCGGATTTAACACGATTGGCATCCCAAATGTCACCATCTCATTAATATTAAAGATACCAGGCGCAATGGATAGCCTACCTAAACTTTTTAATTGCTGACTTCGAGCAAATAATAACATCGCCACAACAAGTGCAAGCGTGGCACCAGAGCCACCTGTATAAATCCATAAATCAAAGAATTGTGCTGTTATCGTATTTGGTACGTCTTGCCCTGCCTGAAAAGCAATGCGGTTTTGATCCATTAACGATAACCAAACCGGGCTCATGACTCCGCCCACAATCGCAGCTCCATGAATCCCACATGCCCAAAGCATATGGACAATAATTACCGCCGCTACCGCGCCAAAAAGACTTGCACCAAGTATACTAAGTGGTGCTTGCAGAAGTTGCCCCACAATATTATGAATACTACCAAAAGTAGTATGCTCCATAATTAAGCGCAAGATCCAAACAACGGTTATTACAACAAATCCTGGAATGAGTGCAGCAAATGAACGTGTTACAGCTGGTGGAACATTTTCTGGCATTTTAATAATCAGCTTTCTTTGTACAATAAACCTATAAATTTCGGTAGATATAAGTGCTAAAATCATTGCCACAAATAACCCTTGGCTCCCCATTAGTACAGCGGGGATTACACCTTCTACGATCACACTCTCCTTCGTACCAGTTATCATATGTGAAACTTGGAATGGTGTCGCCAGCAAGAATGACACCATTGATAACGTACCTGCTGCTAATGCATCAACTTTATATTGTTCCCCAAGTCTGTAAGCGATTCCAAAACTTGCTATTAAAGACATTATATTAAATGTTGCGCTAACTGGATACCCTAATGCTTTTTGCCAACCATCTCCAAACAGATTTGCCATAAAGTCATTGTAGCCTGGTATTGGCAAAGAACTGATAATAAGGAAGAATGATCCGATAATTAAGAAAGGCATTGTTAAAATAATTCCATCTCGAACAGCTTGTAAATGGCGCTGTCCTGCAATCTTTCCTGCTATCGGCATCACGTACTTCTCTAAAAACCCTATCATCTACTCCACTCTCCTTATGTCTTCATTAACAATGCTGCTTGTAGAACGGCTTCTCCATTACAAAGCCCGTAGTGTACAGAGTGAATAACATCAACCGGTATTCCTTTCTCCTTACACATTTCTTTCATCTTTGGCAGTAAATAGCGGACTTGTGGTCCAAGTAATAATACATCCGCTTCATCAATATGATTACGTACTTCCGATCCTGAAACAGCCCAAATTCTCACTTCAACTCCTTTTACTTGTGCCGCCTTTTCCATTTTCGTTACAAGTAAACTTGTAGACATTCCTGCCGCACAGCAAAGTAAAATATTCATCGAACCCCCTCCTCTCTTTCTCCATTTTTATATACAATGCCTAGCTTGATCCGGCTCGAATCGCAACTAGATTACCAATATATATGTCTAGATTTTTTTCCATATGACGAGCATGAAAAACAAAAATCCCCAATACAAACAGTTCTCGTTTTTCACGCTATTCTATCTATCTTCATTTTCCTAGTAAACAGCAGCACAACTCGCTATAATAAATCAGTATGATTTTTTATAAATATATAAATCCATTTTGATTTTTCGACATATAGCCGTGGCTATGGATAACAAAAGGTGACCTGCACTCATTTTCTCTCTTTGTTTTCACTGTGTCTGAGGCAGGAAAAGGATCTGACCGCTTCTATGCATGGCCGGATGCTCTCTCCCACCTAAAAAGGAGGGTTTTATGTCGTTTTTTAAATTTGTATTTATATAGATTGGGGGGGTATATATATGAAAGCTTATCGCTTTCCACTTATTTTATTATCTTCCATCCTAATTGGTGGTTTCATTGGTTATTTCATGGGTGCCGATGCAGTTGCTTTAAAACCGCTTGGCGACATTTTCTTAAACTTAATGTTTACGATTGTTGTGCCACTCGTTTTCTTTAGCATCGCCTCATCCATTGCCAATATGGATGGATTAAAACGTTTGGGAAAAATTATGTCGAGCATGGCTGGGACTTTCCTATTTACGAGTATTATTGCCGCAATTTTTATGATTATTGTTGTGAAAGTATTCCCACCAGCACACGGCGTTGTATTAGAACTAACAAAACCTGATAAAGTTGCAAATATTAGCGTTGCTGATCAAATCGTTGGTATTTTTACAGTTTCGGACTTTGCAAAACTACTATCTCGTGAGAATATGCTTGCCCTTATTTTCTTCTCTATCTTAATGGGTGTAGCCACTTCAGCGGTAGGAGAAAAAGGAAAGCCATTCGCTACCTTCTTACAATCTGGTGCAGAGATCTCGATGAAAGTTGTATCGTTCATTATGCACTACGCTCCGATTGGACTTGCTGCATACTTTGCCGCTTTAGTTGGTGAATTCGGACCACAGCTACTCGGAACATATTTCCGAGCAGCAATGGTATACTATCCAGCTTCTATCGTATACTTCTTTGTTGCTTTTACATTTTATGCTTACCTTGCTGGACGAAAGCAAGGTGTACAAATCTTTTGGAAAAACATGGTCTCTCCTACCGTTACATCACTTGCAACTTGTAGTAGTGCCGCAAGTATTCCAGCAAACCTAGAAGCTACAAAAAAAATGGGTATTTCTTCTGACATTCGTGAAACAGTCGTCCTGCTTGGTTCTACTCTTCATAAAGACGGATCTGTTTTAGGCGGCGTGATAAAAATCGCCTTCTTATTCGGGATTTTCAATATGGAATTCTCTAGTCCAAAAACGTTAGCAATCGCACTTGTTGTTTCTCTATTAGTTGGAACAGTAATGGGCGCAATTCCTGGCGGCGGTATGATTGGTGAAATGTTAATCGTTTCTCTATATGGCTTCCCACCAGAAGCTCTGCCAATCATTGCAGCGATTAGTACAATTATTGATCCCCCAGCAACGATGTTAAACGTAACAGGTGATAACGTTTGTGCGATCTTAACAGCACGCCTTGTAGAAGGTAAAGATTGGGTTAAAAATAAACTTGCATAAAGTGAGACTTTGATCAGTGGAGTATTACTGCCCGCAAATAGCGGGATAAAGTGAAACTTTTATCAGTGGGGTTTTCTTCATCCCCCACTGATAATTAGTTGAACCAATCGGGCTTTTACGGGCAGTTATCCCCCACCTATCTTCTTTGTTTCTCTCTGAATCTTGAGGTGGGGGTCTTACTGCCCGTTAATGCGGGATAAACAAAAAGAGCGTTGGTTTTCATAAACCAAACGCTCTTTTTTATCACTGCCACAAATTTGTTATAACTTTCACAAACTTTCCACAGTACTTTCCCTTACTTCGTACTATAATCATGTATGGAAAAGGAGATGGGAATCATGACACAAAATGCCCCAGAATTTAAAATTTTGCAGAGCATCGCTTTCCTAGCCGTTGTTTTGCAAAGTTCATTAATATATACAATGAACCAAGGCAATTTAGTATTAGAACAATCTATTATTATCGGTATGCTATTCAACCTTGCAAAATTCTCGGCACCGGCCTTTATCTTTATCGTTGGTTTTCATCTCATTAGCCAGTATACAAAGCAAATACTATATAAAGAATACATCTATGAAAAAACAGCAAATCTACTTGCCCCTTACCTTTTCTGGTCTATCATTTACCTATTCATAACAAAAGACGCACTCACAATGCAAAGTGCAATAAAAAGTCTATTACTTGGAACAGCTGCACCTCACCTTTGGTATGTCATCATGATGTTTCAAATTCACTTATTGTTCCCGCTATTATGCGTCACTTTTTATTGGTTTCAAAAACGGACACATAATCAGCAAGATATATACAAGTACATGGCTGTCTTCGCCATGATTTATTTTCTTTTAATGTGGTACTCTTCTCACTACATCTTTAACGGAGAAGCATTAACTCGTTCAGGCATTTTACATTATACAGACCGATCCTTCTTCTTCTATTCTTTTTATTTTGTCATGGGAGGAATTGCGGCTGTTAGCCTTCGTGCTTGGCGTTCATTCGTCATGAAGCATATACCGCTTTGTACTATTCTATTTTTCATTTTATTCTTATTCATTAATTATGAATTATTTAGTTTTCACGGTGTGGATGAAATTCATCTCACGGTATCTACCTATTTAAAACCTTCCATGTTTTTGTACATTGTATGTGAAATTTTAATACTGTACGCTTTATCCATTACAATCGCTCAGCATCGCAGTGGTTTATATAGAGCATTGCGCTTTATTGGAAACTATACATACGGTGCGTATTTAGCACACTTCTTCTTCTTACAGCTAAGTATTAAAATACTCTCAATGTTCACACTGCAAACAAATTCAATTCTCTACAGTGTGCTGCTGTTTCTTTGTACCGGGGCACTATCTATCACAACAATGGTCGTATGCAGCCTGATTCCGTTCCATACATGGATTACAGGTCCAAGTCCAGTTCCTGCACTCAAATGGCCAGCTATCATGCCCTCGCTATCGCTATTGCGAAGTAAAAAATAGCGTAAAGTGAAACTTTAATCAGTGGGGGAGTATTACTGCCCGCAAATAGCGTGATAAAAGTACGTGTTCAAAAAGGAGGATACAGAGAGCCGAGCAATTCGAGGCACGGAAGCCAGGAGGATACGGAGTGTAGCTGGAACTACATGAGTACCGGACTGGCGACGTAACGAAGAAATAGGGCAGCTATCTTTACCGGACTTTTTGAACATCCTATAATAAAAACCAGCAAGCTAGTTACTTGCTGGTTTTTATTGCTGTTTCCGCCAATAACGGTAATACATTATCAAAAATATGCGTGTCCTTCTTTTCACCTCTTTAATAAGGCTAATCCGAATCGTTTCAGGGCATACGGAAACAAAAAAGGACAACCTAATTAGATTGTCTCTTTCAATCTCTATCCTTCACAAACTTCTTTTGTAGGACGATATAGTGCTTGTACAAGATGGTCATATTCACGCCGCGTGATTTCCTTATTGTATAGCTTTAATAACAAATCTCTATGCTCTTTCGAAAATGCCATTTTTTTAATGACTTCAGGATACATAATAACATGCCCTCCGTTTCACATGAACTTTTCTATTCGGTTACCCCGAACAGAACTTACGTTCGCATAAGCATTATAAAAGATTTTGTCCTAAAACACAAATAAAAAGATTTTTCATTGTCTTTAAATGTTTTTTGAATATTTCGAAATCATGATATCATAATTACTTTTTAAAATACACATATATTTTTTGGCAGTTTTTTGAATAATTTTTCCAGTCCAATCAGAAAATAATGGTAAAAAAGAAGAGGAGTAACATTATGGATACCGTTACGTTATCACGCGCTTTCTTCGGGTCGTCACTAGCTTTTCATATTATATTTGCAACGCTTGGTGTCGGACTATCTTTAATGATTTTTATAAGCGAAGTGTTATATCACTGGAAGAAAGATTCAGATTATGCTGTCATGGCCAAACGGTGGACAAAAGCTTTCGCCATTCTGCTTGGCGTGGCCATTCCAACTGGAACAATTGTCGGTGTACAAATTTCACTTCTTTGGCCCGGATTTGCAAAAATTGTAGGACAAGTCATTTCTGTACCATTCCAAATTGAAATTTTCGCCTTTTTTTTAGAAGCTTTATTCATGTCCATTTACGTGTATGCCGCAGATAAATTGCCGCCATTTATGAGATTGATCTCCCTCTTTTTTGTTATGCTTGGTGCCACTGCATCTGCTATCTTAATTACATCCGCAAATACGTGGATGAACACACCAGCGGGTTTTTCCATGAACCCAGATGGCTCCGTCTTTAATGTGGATCCATGGAAGGCCTTTTTTAATCCAAGCTTCTTCACAAGTTCCGTTCACGTTACGATTACCGCTTATGCAACAGGGGCTGCTGTCATCGCTTCTATCGCTGGA
The DNA here is from genome assembly GCF_030348195.1 of Bacillus sp. DX4.1. Lineage (NCBI taxonomy): Bacteria > Bacillati > Bacillota > Bacilli > Caryophanales > Bacillaceae > Bacillus > Bacillus sp. DX4.1. Next base: position 4,652,403 of record NZ_JAUCFT010000008.1, read on the forward strand.
TTTAAATTACTAAAACGAAATAAAAGTGTACGTGAAATTGCCTATCATAAGAAGGGATTGTTTTTAGGTCTAACTGTCAGCTTTATTACTGGCGCAATTCTGTGGCTCTCTGGGCATGAATCAGCTATCGCTTTACATAAGCATTCACCAGAAAAATTAGCAGCAGCGGAAGCACTATTTGATACACAGTCACACGCGCCGCTATCTCTTGGCGGAGTTGTTGATCCTGAAACACACGAATTAAAATACGGACTGGAATTTCCCAATATGTTAAGTATGTTAGTTGGACTGAATCCAAATACTGTCGTAAAAGGATTAAATGACTTCCCACAAGAAACGTGGCCACCCTTTTACACCCATACACTGTTTAACTTGATGGTCGGCACAGCGGTCTTCGCTTTCGCTGTAGCCGCAATTTCTCTTTTATATTGGTACTTTATTTATCGTAAAAAGGGAACAGAATTCCCAAAATGGATGCTATGGGGGATTGCCGCATGTGGTCCAGTTATGATGCTCGGCATTGAATTTGGGTGGATTTTCAGTTGTAGTGGCCGGCAGCCGTGGACCATTTATGGAATGCAGCGCACAATGGATGCCGCAACACGTGCTGACTTTGTCGGACCTTTGTTCGTTTTATTTGTCATTTTATATATCGGGCTTGGCGCTTTAACGATTTTCGTACTTCGGACATTCTTCAAACGCCATCCACTGCAGAATGACCTACAACATCAAGGGGGTGGGCCACGTGCATGAAGCAAGTATTGCCATTATCATTTTATGGGCGATTATCTTTGTATACAGCATTTTAGGTTCCATTGATTTTGGAGCTGGGTTCTGGGGAATGGTATATGCGAAGCACCCAACACTAGCAGGAAAGCTTGCCAACCGTTACTTATCGCCAACTTGGGAAGTAACCAATACATTTCTCGTCTTTGTCGTTGTCGCATTTCTTGGCTTCTTTCCAAAGGCAGCTTTCACATTGGCAACAGTCATGTTCGTACCGGTGACATTAATTCTAGTCCTTGTTGCCATTCGTAGTACATTCATGGTTTTTGCTTATTCCTTGCCAAAGTACGCGCATTTGCTTCGCCTTATTTCTGGCATTACCGGGCTCTTAATCCCAGCTCTATTAATCACCGTTCTTCCCGTGACAGAAGGTGCTTATATTACAATCTCTGGTGGAAAAGAAACACTATTATACGGGAAGCTTCTATCAAGTCCCGTTATTTATTGGTATATGTTATTCGGATTAACTTCCGAATTATTTCTCTCCTCTCTTTTTCTAGCCGATTTTGCGAGAGAACAAGGCTCAGAAGATACGTATCGGATTTACAGGCGCAATGCTATTGTACTTGGACCAGCAACACTCGTTACTGCGATCATTGCTCTTGTTGTCATGGACCCAGAAACAAATTGGCTCATGCAAGGGTTAATTAAACAATTTCCATGGTTTACAGTTTCACTTATTTTGTTTGTAATCGGTTATTCTTCCCTTTGGTGGACGAATAAAAAATACGATGCGCTTGGTTGGTCACGCATCGCTGTTTTAGCGGTTGTCGCACAATATGCCTTTGCAAGTTACGCTTACGGCGTCGCACATTTACCGTATATCATCTATCCAGATGTTACTGTATTTACAAGCTTTACAACGAAAGAAACATTCTATGCCCTGCTTGTTCTCTATGCAATCGGTATCGCGATTTTACTACCAGGCTTTATCTTCTTCTGGAACCTGTTCTTAAAAGATCGAACGTTTTTAAAAGAAAAATAATAATAGCCCCCTCTGCTACCGTCTTAGCAAAGGGGGCTTCTATATTTAAGTTAGGTACACGTGATCAATCAAGTAAAAAGGTGTTCGGAATGATACATTCCATATTATTGATATAAATGACTACCTGTTTCTTTAAATTGTTCTGCTTTTTCTTTCATGCCTTGCTCAATTGCTTCTGTTGTTTCTAAATCATTCTCTTTTGCATATTCACGAATGTCATGTGAAATTTTCATACTACAGAACTTCGGACCACACATCGAACAGAAATGAGCGGTTTTTGCGCCTTCTGCTGGCAATGTTTCATCGTGATAATCCATCGCTCTCTCAGGATCTAACGATAAGTTAAATTGATCGCGCCAGCGGAATTCAAAGCGTGCCTTTGAAAGTGCATCGTCGCGTTGTTGTGCTGTTTTATGCCCTTTTGCAAGGTCAGCAGCATGCGCCGCAATTTTGTAGGTAATAACGCCTTCGCGAACATCATCTTTGTTCGGTAAACCTAAATGCTCTTTCGGTGTTACATAGCAGAGCATTGCTGTACCAAACCAGCCGATCATCGCTGCTCCAATTGCAGATGTAATATGATCATAACCTGGTGCAATATCCGTTGTTAATGGTCCAAGTGTATAGAACGGTGCACCTTGGCAAATATCAATTTCTTTCTCCATATTTTCTTTAATTAAGTGCATTGGTACATGCCCTGGTCCTTCAATCATGACTTGAACATCATGCTCCCAAGCGATTTTTGTTAATTCCCCAAGTGTTTCAAGCTCAGCGAATTGTGCTTCATCATTCGCATCCGCAATCGACCCTGGACGTAAGCCATCTCCAAGAGAGAAAGAAACATCATATTGTTTCATAATTTTACAAATTTCTTCAAAGTGTGTATATAGGAAGTTTTCTTTATGATGATATAAACACCACTGTGCCATAATCGAGCCACCGCGTGAAACAATTCCCGTTACACGTTTCGCTGTAATAGGAATGTAACGAAGTAATACACCCGCATGAATCGTAAAGTAATCGACGCCTTGCTCTGCTTGTTCAATTAATGTGTCATGGTATACTTCCCACGTTAAGTTTTCAGCGATACCATTCACTTTTTCAAGCGCTTGATAGATCGGTACAGTTCCAACTGGTACAGGTGCATTACGAATAATCCATTCCCGTGTTGTATGAATGTTTTTCCCTGTAGATAAATCCATAATTGTATCTGCGCCCCAGCGCGTTGCCCATGTCATCTTCTCTACTTCTTCTGCAATAGAGGAAGATACGGCAGAGTTCCCGATATTCGCATTTACTTTCACATGGAAATTACGGCCGATAATCATCGGTTCTGCTTCTGGATGATTAATGTTTGTTGGTAAAATAGCACGACCTTCTGCAATTTCTTTACGAACAAACTCTGGTTTTACACCTTCACGAATCGCAACATATTCCATCTCAGACGTAATGATGCCTTTACGAGCATAATGCATTTGCGTTACATTTGCCCCTTCTTTCGCACAAAGTGGTTTACGATCCATTTGCGGGAACACAGGTGTATGTTCCGATGCAGCTTTCACACCATCATCTTCTGGTTTCACTTCACGACCTTCATACTCTTCCACATCTCCGCGCGCAACAATCCATCCGTGACGAGGCGTTGGAATGCCTTTCTCAAGCTCCACTTTGTATGCAGGATCTGTATAAGGACCACTCGTATCATATACGCGAATCGGTGGATTTGGCACACCGTTTGTTTCGCTTTGTGCAATCTCACGCATCGGTACTTTCATACCTTCACGTGTGCCTTCTACGTAGACTTTCTTACTCCCTGGTAAACTCGACTTCAATTCAATTTGCTCAGCTGAAACAGATTGCTTCATAATTTGTGTTCCTCCCCTTTATTGTTTCAAGAAACCTACCTTGCTTGGAATCTCCAACCAGCTTCCAAACAATTCGATTCTAACTTCAGCGACATTTCGCCGCTTCTGCTTTTCTTGAGATCCAGCTCCAGCGGCTAGAATGGTCGGTGGCTTCGCTTCTTCCGCTGAGGCAAACTACGCCTCTTCGGCTGAAGCTCCATCACCCTATCATTCTGAATGAGCCGCTTCCGCTTTTCTTGAGATCCAGCTCCAGCGGCTAGAACAGTCGGTGGCTTCGCTTCTTCCGCTGAGGCAAACTACGCCTCTTCGGCTGAAGCTCCATCCCCCTCTTGTTCTGATCGAGCCGCTTCTGCTTTACACGTGACAAGGACGAGAATAAGAACTAGTGGCCAGCGCATGCCAAAATAAAAAAGCCAGGTCCATAGTAAAAAAAGGACCTGGCTCATAAGACATAGTTATGTAAAGCCGTTAACTTCCCTACGCTGGTACGAGCCAGATCAGGTCCAGAGGGTTAAGAAGTTTTCGCCCTTCTCTCTCAGCCCAAGCATCTCTTGGGCACCCCTAGTTTATCACTGATTTAATTTTCAATACTTTCTCATCATACATGATAATCTGAAAAATGCAAAGAAATGATTCAAGATTTGTGTGACTATCCCATATCGATTTTTGACGTTTAGTCGATATATTTTAGCAAGCGATGATATATACAAAAAGATGCCCATCTAAAGGGCATCTTTTCTTTGCTTACGGTATCATCCACGTTAAATAGTATGCTTGTACATATGTCATAATACCCACAATAGTAACGAAGAATAAGCTATGTTTTACTGTAAATCGAAACAGGTCAGATTCTTTTCCTGCTAGTCCTACTGCCGCACACGCAATAGCAATCGATTGCGGTGAAATCATTTTACCCGTTACGCCACCTGTTGTATTTGCAGCAACAAGTAATACTTCTTTTACGCCAACTTGTTGGGCTGTAATCGCTTGTAAGTTGGAGAATAATGCGTTGGCAGATGTGTCTGATCCAGTTAAGAATACACCAATCCAGCCAAGGAATGGCGAGAAGAATGGGAATAGGCTCCCTGTTCCTGCTAGCGCTAAAGCTAACGTAGATGATAACCCAGAGTAATTTGCGATGAATGCAAAGCCTAATACAAAACCGATAGATAAGATTGGCATTTTTAACTCTTGCAATGTTTCTTTAAATGTTTCGGCCGCTTGTTTTGCACTCATTTTGAGCACAAACATAGAAATGATACAAGCAATTAAAATCGCTGTTCCCGTTGCCGATAAAATATCAAGCTTTAATACTGCATCATAAGGTGTTGGTTTATTTACAATTGGCTCTGCCTTCATAACCAAATTGTGCAGACCAGGAATTTCAAATTTAAAAACAAGACTTTCTAATGCCCCGCCCGGAACAAATAATGCTTTAAAGAAATTTTGACTCCAAATGACTACCATAACCGTTAAGATAATGAACGGTGACCAAGCCTTAACAACTTTTCCTGCTGTTAATTTTGGCATAGATGACATCGTTGTTGTCGCCGCGGCTTCTCTATTTGCTTGATTCGTTTGATAGATTTCTTTTGGCTGCCATACTTTTAGGAATAACGCTAAACAGACTAAGCTAACAAGTGCTGATGTAATGTCCGGAAGTTCCGGTCCTAAAAATGTCGCTGTAATAAACTGTGTAATTGCAAATGAACCACCGGCTACAAACAGTGCTGGCCATGTTTGTTTTACACCTTTAAAACCATCCATTAAAAATACGATAAAGAACGGCACAAACATGGATAAGAACGGCAATTGATGTCCTGCCATTTGTCCGATTTTATGCGGATCAATCCCCGTTACTTGTCCCGCAACTGTAATTGGAATCCCCATCGCTCCGAATGCTACCGGTGCTGTGTTTGCAATTAAACAAAGTCCTGCTGCATATAACGGATTTAATCCAAGTCCGGCAAGAAGTGCCGCTGTAATTGCTACTGGCGCACCAAATCCCGCTGCTCCTTCTAAAAACGCACCGAATGAGAAGCCGATTAAAATCACGAGTAGACGGTGGTCATTCGTAATGGAAAGAACCGATGCACGAATGACATCAAACTGTCCTGTTTTAACAGAAATTTTATATAAAAATACCGACATAATAATAATCCAAGCAATTGGCCATAACCCATATGTAAAACCATATCCAGTTGCTGCCATCGCCATTGTAAACGGCATTTTATACGCAAAAAGCGCGACAAGAATTGTTAATACAACTGTGATAAACCCTGCAACATACCCCTTCATACGAAAAACGGCTAACGCTAAGAAAAAAAAGATAATTGGAATAAGTGCTACCGCCGCAGAAACCCAAATATTCCCAAACGGATCGTAAACTTGTGTCCATGTACTCATTGTCCTTCTCCCTTTCTGTAATCCCCCTGTTTTCAAATCCCTATAACCTTATCAATAGACTATCCGGTCATCATACCTTTAAGCCCAAAAATAGAAAACGCTTTCTGAAAACGTTTCCTATTTTTACTTTACCATATCATTTTCGTTTTACAAAGATGTTTTTGACGAATTTTCTCATTTTTTCGTTAAATTAAGTGTTCTTTAATCCAAAACTATCTTTTTTATCAAGATTGGAGCGTGATAACATACTACAGGTTGACTGCATACATTACTGCCCATTAAGGTCTTATACTATTACAATCTTAATTTTCGGAACACCCCATGTAATAGAGGTCAAAGAAAGATTCTATCAAAAGACATTTATATAGGAAAAAAAGCGATTTAATTTCTTTTTCATTTTTTAAACAAACGTTTGATTAATTGTGAGAAAGGCTTATCAACACTACACATTTCGTCTTAAACAAACGTTTGATTAAACGCCTCACTACCTGCTCAGCATGGTACAAAAAAAGCACTTGCAATATGCAAGCGCTCTACCTTCTTCTTCTTTTTTTCTTTCTTCGCATAAGCCTTTTTCGGCGCGTATTCAATCGATCCGCCAAAATATGTAACGCACTTGCAGCGATGACACCAATAACAAATGTCGCTAGAGCAACATCATGCTCCTTGGCAATCGCCAGTAGCTGTCCGTCTAATACCGTTTTATTTAAGATGTATAGAAACGGAGAAAAGACAATAAGCATGTACAGAATACGCAGCAAATCACCAAGAATAATCGTATGCGTTAACACAGAACGATGCGGCATTACAGTTTGATACGGATACCAAAAAATACGTAGCAAGCCCCATTTATTATAGGCTGAACTATGAATATCCAAATCGGGTGTTAAAAAAAACGTACCGGCTAAAAAGCCAATTGCAAAAGCAAGCAAAAAATCAAAATTTGTTAGTCCATACGAAACAAGCATAAACAAAACAATCGGAAGAGAAAGTAGGTTTATTTTTGTATGGGTTTTTCCTGATGGCATAGTCCACTTCCTTGCTTGTGTTTCCCCTGCCAATTTCAGCAGTTTTCACTTATTGATCTAATTTTTGATCGATAAACGATGTGTCTATATCAGAACCAAACCAACCTGCTAATTTCATCCGTGCTTTTTCTTTTACATCTTCATTTACATACATTGATGCTTGCAGAAGTGCAGCTGTTAACGCACCTAAATCATCTGTATAACCAATGCCAGCTATAAAATCAGGAATCGCATCAATTGGAGCAATAAAATAAGCAAGCGCCCCAATAATTGTCGCTTTTACACGCTTTGGAACATCCGGTCTTTGCAACACATAAAGCAGCAATAAGCTCGCATAAATAACGGATTGTCCTGCTTGTTTTGCCACATGTTTCACTTTATTCCAAAACGCTTCGACTGAAAACTTTCGTTCCATGTAAAAGCCCCCTTGTTTTATGTTCTTCGTTTACGAGAAAGGTAGATGTATCTTCAAAAAGAAAAGATTTACGTGGTCCCTATACAGTTCATCAAATATACACATAGCCCATCTATGAAAGTCTATTGTAACAGACAACAAACAAAGGAACAAGTGTTCGCAAACATTTTCCACTCTCATAATTTCATATTTCTCAATATGAAATGTTCTATTTCTCTTAAAATTCTCTCTTATCTTTGTTATATTTTCTAGTTGACGAGCATATAAACCAATGTTAAAGTTTTCCTTGTCAACAACATTGAAAAAATACAAAAACTGTAAAATGTTATAGTATTCCTAAGAAGTGAATTTTGTTGTATAATACAAAAATGACGTTATGCTTATAAGCAACAAAAGACATGGCAGGAAAACAAAAGGGTATGCATAGTTAAAGTCGTATATGGGAGATATAAAAAATTCTACTCATGGCAAAGAAAACTATGTATTTTTTATTTTAGCATTTTTCGCTCAAAAATCGACCAAGCCTGATATAGAAAGGGTGGAAATGAATGAAGGAATCTTTAAAGTCACAATTTGCAAATGTGCGCTTTACTTTGTTCGTTGCTTTAGCCGTATGGCTAAAAACTTACATTATTACACGCACGAGCTTTGATTTAAAACTTGAATCTTTCATGCAAGAGTTTATCTTATTTATTAGTCCATTAGCAGCATCTTTACTTCTAGTGGGGCTAGCATTATTTGCAAAAGGGAAGAAACGTAACTATATAGCACTTGGAATTGATTTTGTTTTAACAATCGTTCTTGTCGGTAACGTAATGTTCTACGGATTCTACAATGACTTCGTTACTTTACCGGTACTTGGGCAAACATCCAACTTTGGACAGCTAGGATCCAGTGTGAAAGAACTACTTAATTACAAAATCATCGTTGCATTTGCTGATATTGTTATCTTTTCTATTCTATTAAAGAAAAAGAAAAACTTTGCAAAAACAGAACGTGTGTCACGTCCAATGCGTTCCCTATATTTCGTAGCAACAGTAGCAGTTTTCTTCGCAAACTTAGGTCTTGCAGAGACAGAGCGCCCAGAACTATTAACACGCTCATTTGACCGCGTAATGCTCGTGAAAAACTTAGGTTTATACACACACCAAGTATATGATCTTGGCTTACAAGCAAAATCAAGTTCACAAAAGGCTTTTGCTGATGGTAGTAAATTACAAGAAACAGAAAACTATGTAAAAACAATACAAAGCAAGCCAGATCCAAATATGTTCGGCACTGCAAAAGGGAAAAACGTAATTGTCGTTTCTCTTGAATCACTGCAAACATTCTTAATTGGTGCAACTGTAAACGGTCAAGAAGTAACACCATTCTTAAACCAATTTGCAAAAGAAAGCTATTACTTCGAGAACTTTTTCCACCAAACAGGTCAAGGAAAAACATCGGATGCTGAATTCTTAGTAGATACATCCCTATATCCATTAGACCGCGGTGCTGTATTCTTTACACACGGTAACAACGAATATACGGCAACACCAGAAATTCTGCGTCAGCAAGGGTATTACACATCTGTATTCCATGCAAACAACGCAACATTCTGGAACCGTAACATTATGTATCCTGCACTTGGTTACGATCGTTACTATAACGAACTTGACTACAAAATTACACCAGAAACAAAATTAAACTGGGGATTAAAAGATATCGAGTACTTTAATCAATCAGTGGATATGCTAAAAGAAGTGAAACAACCATTCTATTCACGCTTTCTTAGCTTAACCAACCACTATCCATTTACGTACGACGATAGCACAAAATTAATTGAACCTTACAACTCCGGTGATCGCGTATTTGACGATTACATGGTAACAGCACGTTACTTAGACGAAGCGATAAAAAACTTCATCGAACGTCTGAAAGCAGAAGGTCTTTATGATAATTCTGTCATCGTCTTCTACGGTGACCATTATGGTATTTCTGAAAATCATAACCGTGCGATGGCACAGTTCTTAGGAAAAGAAGAAATTACTACATTTGATCATATGAACTTACAACGTACACCAATGTTCATTCACGTTCCTGGTCAAACAGAAGGACAAACAATTTCAAAACCAACTGGTGAAATTGATATTAAACCAACAATTCTAAACTTACTTGGTGTTGATTCAAGCAATGACATTCATTTTGGTCACGATGTATTCTCACCAGATAATAAAGGATTCGTTGTCCTTCGCGATGGAAGCTTTGTAACAGACAAATATATGTATACAAACAGCACCTTCTACAACCGCACAACTGGTGAAGTAGTAGAGGTACCAAAAGAAGAAGCACAAGCAATGATTGATCGTGCACAAAATGAACTACGCATGTCTGATAAACTCATTGAAGGAGATTTACTTCGCTTCTCTGAAAGTAACAAAATTAAAACGGGTCAAGTAAAAACAAAGATTAAAGAAGACAAAAAAAGCGCTGAGTAATCTCAGCGCTTTTTTTTGTCTATTCCATCTACGTTTAGCAATAAAGTGAAACTTGGATTAGTAGGGTCTTCATCCCCCATCTAACTAACTTCTTGATTTCCTACCAAATTTTAAGATGAAGGGATTATTACCTGCAAATGGCGGGATAAAATTACACAATCTTCACCAAATTTTTACAAGAAATTCACGAAACTTCTCTATAATAAACCTTGTAAACAATGTTCTGTTCATCCCCTACTTATCATTTCACGATTTTGTGGAAAGTCCCCTTTGGGATGACAGTACCATTTGTGTAACTAGCTTTCTGATGTTGCTGAAAAGCAGCATCCATTGTCTGAGTAGAGCCGAGTCAGTTTGGTGTTTATATTTCTAGGCTATACCAGGGCAATATCCCTATGCAACAAGCTACCCTCCTTATGCAACATTCTATATGAATGTTGCTTTTTTTTATGTACAAAAGCAGGATTCTCATTTCCCACTTACGAATTTGTATATGCGAAATACAGTAAAATCTCTATCAATTAAGCAGCTTTCTGATGATTAGTTGAGCACCCTGGACTCTTACGGACAGCTTGTTTTAGATTTACTTTTTAAAACTATAAGGAGGACGACCTTTGCCCTGTTACTGTTAGTGCGGGATAAAGTGAAACTTTAATCAGTGGGAGTTTTCTTCATCTCCCACTGATTATTAGCCCTCACCAATCGGGCCTTTACCAGCAGTTTATCCTTCACCTATCTTCTTTGATTTCCTTAGAATCTTGAGGTGGGGGTATTACTGCACGTTAATGCGGGATAAAATCGAGAAGGGACGGGAAGTAAAATGGCATACGAACGGTTCATATTATGGAATGACGCAATTATTGATACAAATAAAAATCAACCGTACATACAATTAGAAGAGCGTGGTTTACAATTTGGAGACGGCATATACGAAGTAATCCGCATCTATAAAGGGGCATTCCACCTATTAGATCCTCATCTAACAAGGCTATACCGCTCAATGGATGAAATAGAATTAACATTACCCTTCTCTAAAGCACAACTCATTACATTGCTCTACAAATTGCTTGAAAACAATAACTTTCAAGAGGATGGAATTGTCTACTTACAAGTTTCTCGAGGTGTTCAAGCTCGTGCACACGCATTCTCTTTTGATGCAACCCCAACAATCTATGCCTATGTTGTGATAAAGGAACGCCCTGCTTTATGGATTGAATATGGCGTTCGTGCAATATCAGAGCCTGATGTACGCTGGCTTCGTTGTGATATTAAATCCCTTAACTTATTGCCGAATGTGTTAGCCCATACAAAAGCAGAACGAAAAGGATGTAAAGAAGCGCTCCTTGTTCGTAACGGAATCGTTACAGAAGGCAGCCACTCTAACTTCTTCCTTGTAAAAAATGGCGTACTCTATACACACCCTGCCAATCACTTAATCTTAAACGGTATTATTCGGCAGTACATTCTATCTTTAGCCAAAACACTGCAGATTCCCTTACAGGAGGAATTGTTCAGTATTCGTGATGTTTACAGTGCGGACGAATGCTTTTTTACAGGAACAACTTTGGAAATCCTGCCTATGACACACCTGGATGGAACAGCTATTCAAAATGGTCAAGTCGGTCCTATCACCAAATTACTACAAAAAACGTTTGTCCAAAGTTTTTCTACTTCTCACATCCCTTTTCCTTAAAGTACGTGTTCATAAAGGAGGATAAAGTGAAACTTTGATTAGTGGGGGTTTTCTTCATCGCCCACTAATCATTATCCTTTACCAATCGGGCTTTTACGGGCAGTTTATCCCCACCTAATTTCTTGACTTCCTGCCGAATTTTGAATTACTGCCCACAAATAGCGGGGTAAAGAGAGCCGAGCGGTTCGAGACGCAGAAGCCAGGAAGATACGGAGTGTAGATTGAACTACATGAGTACCGGAGTGGCAAAAAAACGAAGAAATAGGATGACAATCTTGATCGGATTTTTTGAACATCTTCTTAAAACGGACATTCATGCCCTATCAACTTTTAATATATGTATTTTCATTAAAAATCAAGGTGGTATTTCGCACCTTAATTTTTTTTGTATCCTTTTTGTCATATTCGGATTCCTTCATAAGCCTTGACATCAATCGACAAGCACCTTAAAATTTTTAACAGTTGGTAAATATTTCATCACTTTAATTACAGACAGAAAGGAATCGACAAAAATGAAAAAATACCTTGCCGGTCTCGCGGCAGTGTCTGTAGCAGGAGGAGCAGCTCCTACATTGGATACCGTTCATGCAGCAGCTAACGAAAACGCTCAACCACCTGTTACACAAACTGTTCAAGCAGCCCCACAAAACAATTCAGATTACACAGTAACTGCTGACGTATTACACGTTCGCACAGGCTCTAGCACTTCTCATGACATTATCTCTCGCGTATATGAGGGTCAAAAATTAAACGTAATTGGAGAAGAAAATGGTTGGTTCAAAATTAACCATAAAGGACAAACTGGTTACGTTAGTGGCGAATTTGTCGCAAAGAATGGTACACAAGTAAGCACAAGCGGAAACAAAAAAGTAACCGCTGACGTATTGCGTGTTCGTACAAGCCCAAATACTTCTAGTTCTATTATGGGACGCGTGTATGAAGGTCAAGCACTACAAATTATCGGAGAAGAAAACGGCTGGTACAAAATTAACCATAACGGACAAACTGGTTACGTTAGCGGGCAATTTGTATCTGGTAATTCTTCAAATGCTGGTTCTACAAATAACAACAACAACAATACAGTTACTCAACCTGCAAGCGGAAACTATACAGTAAATGTATCTTCCCTTCGTGTTCGTACAGGCCCTAGCACTTCTCATACTACTTTAGGTTCTGTTCATAAAGGACAAGTTGTAAAAGTTGTAGGCGAAGTTCAAGATTGGTTTAAAATCAACTATGCAGGACAAACAGCTTACGTTAGCAAGGACTACTTAACAAAAGGCGGTTCTAATACAGATGTTGTTCAAGGCAACGAACAGAATCAAAATCAAAATCAAGAACAACCTAATAATAATAATGATAATGTAACGGTTCAAACTGGCGGTACATATGTTGTAAATACAACATCTTTACGCGTTCGTACAGGTCCAGCTTCTTATCATAGTGTTATTGGCGGCGTATTAAATGGCCAAACATTAGACGTAACTGGCGTTGAAAATGGTTGGTTCAAAATTAATCACCACGGAAAAACTGGCTATGTAAACAGCGAATTTGTGAAGTTCGTAAAAGGTGGCACAGCGAAACCAACTACACCTGAGCAACCAGACCAAGGACAAGAACAAAAGCCACCAACGGTTGTTGGCGACTACTACATTAATGCAGCTGCATTAAACGTACGTAGTGGCGAAGGTACGAATTACAGTGTAATTGGTGCTCTTCCACAAGGTCAAAAAGTACAAGTTCTATCTGAGCATTACGGATGGAGCAAAATTAACTATAACGGTCGTACCGGTTATGTAGGAACTCGTTTCCTATCTAAAACACCAGTTGGTGGTATTCAAGAAAATAAACCTAGCCAACCGGGCAACAACAACAACAACAACAACAACAACAATAACAATAACAATAATAACAACAGTGGTAATACATCATCTCTACTTGAATATGCAAAATCGATGGCAGGCGTACCATATGTATGGGGCGGCACTTCTGCTAACGGTGTTGACTGTAGTGGTTATATTTTCCACGTATTTAACAAATTTGGTCACAATATTAGCCGTCAAAGTGTAGCAGGATATTGGAGCAGCTTCCAAAAAACTTCAAATCCACAACCAGGCGACTTAATCTATTTCCAAAACACTTATAAAGCTGGTCCTTCTCACATGGGTATCTACCTTGGTGGCGGATCATTTATTCAAGCTGGCGACAATGGCGTAAAAGTAGCTTCATTAAGTAACTCTTATTGGAGCAGCCACTTCTTAGGTTACACAAAAGCTCCTTAAGTTATAGTTTAAGAGTCTTCTAGATTACTAGAAGACTCTTTTTCTATTTTCATAGATTGTAAACCATTCCCGCACAGACTATATTAAAAAACCGAAATAAAACCTTTCTTTTTAGGTGGGAGAGAGCATCCATTCATGCATAGAAGCGGTCAGATCCTTTTCCTGCCCCATGCCAAGTGAAAACAGAGAGAGAAAACGGGTGTAGGTCACCTTTTGTTATCCATAGTCGCGGCTTATATGTCGAAAAATCAAAATGGATTTATATACTCCGAATAATGTTTGGCTTTTTCTTTATTTCATACACTATATTTCGCTCAAATATGCTATAACGCCGTAATAATCATGTGTTTTTTCGAAAATCGTAACAAATTTCATTATTTTAGGATAGATATGTGCTTTTTTGTTAAATTTTCTTTTTATTTTAACTTTTTTGTAGATGTTTGACCTCCGATGTCTGGTGTGATACGTTACTTAAGATGTTATTTTCATGGAAGTATATACATCTACTATATATACTTCTGTACGATGAGAGAGGAGATTATACTGCATGAATGTTTTATGGGGAATTGGCGGCGTGCTTGGAATTTTAGCAATTGCTTTTCTACTATCTTCCAACCGCAAAGCTATTAATTGGCGCACAATTTCAATTGCGCTAGCACTACAAATGGCTTTTTCATTCGTCGTTTTACGATGGGATGCCGGAAAAACTGGTTTAAAATATGCCTCTAACGGTGTTCAAAGCCTAATCAATTTTTCTTATGAGGGGATTCGATTCGTTGCTGGTGATTTAGTAAACGCAAAAGGTCCTTGGGGATTTGTTTTTGTTATTCAAGCACTACTTCCAATTGTATTTATTAGTTCATTAGTAGCAATTTTATATTATTTCGGTATTATGCAATGGTTTATCAGTATCGTCGGTGGTGCACTAAGCAAACTTCTTGGTACTTCTAAAGCAGAAAGTTTAAATGCTGTAACAACTGTTTTCTTAGGTCAAACAGAGGCACCAATTTTAATCAAACCTTACTTAACACGTTTAACAAATAGTGAATTCTTCGCAATTATGGTGAGCGGTATGACAGCCGTTGCTGGATCGGTTCTTGTCGGTTATGCAGCAATGGGAATTCCGCTGGAGCATTTATTAGCAGCAGCCATTATGGCAGCTCCATCAAGCTTATTAATCGCAAAACTAATTATGCCAGAAACAGAAAAAGTAAATAATGATGTAACGCTTTCTACAGAGCGTGAAGATGCAAACGTCATTGATGCAGCAGCACGCGGAGCATCTGAAGGAATTCAGCTCGTTATCAACGTTGCAGCAATGCTAATGGCATTCATCGCATTAATTGCCGTACTAAACGGCCTTCTAGGATGGGTTGGATCTTGGTTCCACATTAAGCTTAGCCTGGATTTAATTCTTGGTTATCTATTATCTCCATTTGCCATCTTAATTGGTGTGTCACCAAACGAAGCAGTACAAGCAGCTGGCTTCATTGGACAAAAGCTTGCAATCAACGAATTCGTTGCGTATGCAAACTTAGGACCACACATGGCAGATTTCTCAGATAAAACAAATATGATTTTAACATTTGCAATCTGCGGTTTCGCAAACTTCTCTTCTATCGCAATCCAGTTAGGTGTAACAGGAACACTCGCTCCTTCACGCCGTAAACAGATTGCACAATTGGGAGTTAAAGCAGTACTAGCAGGTACGCTAGCAAACTTCTTAAACGCAGCCGTTGCTGGTATGATGTTCTTATAAAAACTCCCCCACTTATCTCCTTAAGTGGGGGTTTCTTGTGTATCATCATCTTCAATAGATGCTTAACACGAGTGGAGTTGACACAGTTTCCTGATGGCACAACCCCTCTATTCCATCGGCAAACGCCTTTGGAACTGCTTTTTTATTTTCAGGATTACTCATCTATTATTCCTTCCTAACAATTGCTGGCCTTGTTCATCGAAATCGAAAGCTAAGAAATCGCACATTAGATCATTATCCAAGCGTGGATATTCTGATTCCAGCCCATAATGAAGGTGTTATCATTATGGACACATTAGCAGCAATGGCAAACATCGAATACCCTAGGAAGCTAATGATTTATTTATTAAATGATAATTCACCCTTGCCCTACAGCCACGAATAAGAATATATGTTCGCTTCTATTCCTATCACTAGCGTACACTAGGTTGCAAAAAAAGGAAATAAAAACTTCGTGCTGTCCACGACCACCATTCATCCCCTCCCATGCCCGGCACATGCTTGAAGAAGGAAACTTCTATCGTAGTACTGTTAAGTATAAAAAATAAGCACAGAGCGCCGTATGCTCTGTGCTTATTTTTTATCTTGAAATATATATCTGACAATACCCCTTAGTCGAAAGCTATTTCACGTCCATCCCCCAACGAACGAGTTACTTTCATTTATATACGAAAAAGTGACTGCTATTTTTGTAAAACCAACTGCTTGTCTTGTTGTTCTGTATATTTCTCAGTTTTTGGTTCCGTGTTTTCTTGCACATTACGATGTGCCACACGTTTCAAACAAATATGCTTCCACTTTCTTTCGTAACGCTTCATTATTCTAGATGTCCCCCTTGATACGCTTAAAACTCAGTTTGAAATCGCTTACAGGAAATAATATAACACATATACGGAAAAGTGACAACACATTTCCGACAATTTTTTGTCAAAAATATGGATTGGTTTTGACAATATATTGAGGATATATCAATGGTTCGACATTCTAGGACAATACACGTACAAAAAAACGAGCTGATTCAAAATCAGCTCGTTTCTTCTATTATTATTTATCCCGCTATTTGCAGGCAGTAATACCCCTACTAATTAAAGTTTCGCTTTATGATGATCGGGATGACGACCTTCCTTTTTCAATTCTTGAAATAACGAAACAACCATAAAGAAGATAACAAATATAAACGGAAAGGCTGCAATAATCGAAGCTGTTTGCAGCGCTGTTAATCCACCGACATATAGTAGAGTGGATGCTAATGCAGCCAGTACAATACCCCAAACTAATTTAATACGATTTGGTGGGTTTAAACTCCCATTTGTCGTTAACATACCAAGAACAAATGTCGCAGAGTCTGCTGATGTAATGAAGAATGTTGAAATCAGTAGAATCGCCAGAACAGATAAAACTGGGCCAATACTACCCATTTCATGTAATACAGCAAACAGACCAACTTCTGTACCCATTTCTTTAATTTGACCATAAATATTTGCACCCTCAAATAGCTCCATATGAATACCTGTTCCACCAAATACAGAAAACCAAAGCGCACCGATCAGCGTTGGAACAAGTAATACACCGATTACAAACTCACGAATGGTACGCCCTTTTGAAACACGGGCAATGAATGTACCAACAAATGGTGACCATGCAATCCACCATGCCCAGTAGAAAATTGTCCATGACTGGATCCACTGGTTCCCACCTTTATCTAACGGACTTAAGCGGAAGCTCATGCTTGGCAATTCTTGAATATACGAGCCAATTGTCGAAGTGAAATAATTCATAATAAAGTTTGTTGGACCAGCAAATAATACAATACCCATAAGTGCAAAGGCCAATATAATATTCGCATTACTTAAATACTTAATTCCTTTATCTAATCCTGTTTGCGCCGATAACATATATAGAACCGTTACGATTGCAATAATAATGAGCTGCGTTGTAAATGAGTTTGGAATTGCCGTTAAGTAGCTGATGCCACCTGCAATTTGTTGTGCTCCTAGCCCTAAAGAAGTGGCAACACCAAATACCGTCGCAAATACAGCTAGTACATCAAACGTACGTGCAATACGTCCATTCTCGCCACTCTTAAATAGAGAACCAACTGTCGCACTAATTGTACTTGGCTTTCCTTTTCGGAATGTAAAATATGCGATACACAGTGCAACAAGTGCATATAAGCCCCATGGGTGTAATCCCCAGTGGAAGAATGAAAAACGAAGTGCAAGGCGCGCACTCTCTTCCGTTGCGCTTTCTCCGAACGGCGGCGTGTATAAATGATTTAACGGTTCCGCAACGCCCCAGAACACCAAACCGATTCCCATACCCGCACTAAATAGCATAGCAAACCATGTCATATAACTATAATCTGGTTCATCATCATCTTTTCCTAAACGGATCGAACCATACTTTGAAACGATTAAAAAGATCGTAATTCCTAAGAAAATCGAAACAGAAATAATATAGAACCAACCGAACTTACTAACTAACACGGTTTGAATCGCAGTCGTTACATTGCCTAAACTACCTTTTCCCATTATAGATTCGGGAATAATCCCCCAAATTGTAAATGTCATACATAATGCTAATGAGACGATAAATGTTCTTGTCAGTTTTCTCATCAAATCCCCCTTTATAGGTTTCTTTTTTTTGTGAAATTAATTAAATTCCAATATGATGAATCGGATAAAGTGAAACTTTGATCAGTGGGGGTTTTCTTCATCCCCTACTAATCATTAGCTGAACGAATCGGGCTTTTAGGGGCAGTTTATCTCCCACCTAACCTCTTTACTTCCTGCCGGACTTTGAGGTAGGAATATTAATGTGAGATAAATGCGGGTGGAAAGTAGATTTTTTCAAAAAAAATGGTGCGTTACAGTTATAAAAAGGACAAATTTGTTCATTACGATCCTTTCTTTTTGTAACATTTATGCGGTTATTTTGTTGGGATATAGCATTTCTTTGTGAATGAATGAACAAAATATTTATGTTTATATAACTATTTTAGACATAAATAGACATAATACTCAAGGAATGCAATACTTCAGTAAACATTTTGTAACATTACAGAAACATTAGTATCTCTATTGAAAAAAACTGTACGTGTTAAAAAAGAGAAAAATGTCTTTTAAACTACCTAGGGCATTAGCTAGAAAACCGCTTTCTTTCATCCCTGTTTATATTACAAAGTATTAATGTCTTATTACGAATGGTTTGTAATTATGTGATTTCCCAAATCCGCGAAAAAAGTGTTGCTATAATGAGGGCACGAAAACAAAAGCATATGGAGGCTATTCATGAAAAAACTAATTGGTATAGCAACAGCAGCAGTTTTTGGTCTTGGGATTTTCACATCTTCTGCACAAGCAGAAACTATTGTCACAACAGACGTATTAAATGTACGCGAAAACCCAACTACTGAATCACAAGTTGTAGGAAAATTACTAAATGGTAATAAATTAGATGTTACAAATACACAAAACGGATGGTTACAAGTTAAATTAGACGGTAAAGACGCATTCGTAAGCTCAGAATTTACAAAAAGCATCTATTATGTAACAACAAACGTATTAAACGTACGTGCTGAAGCAAACACAAACTCAGAAATTTTTGGTACGTTGAAAAAAGATGATATCATCGAAACAACAAATCAAGTACAAAACGGTTGGTTACAATTCGAATATAACGGAAAAACGGCTTACGTTTATGTTCCTTTCTTAACAGGTACAGCACCTGTTATTGAAAAACAAGAAACGCCGGCTCCTGCTAAAGCTGAAGCACCAGCTAAAGGTCAGGCACAAGCGCAACCAGCAGCTAAGCCTGCTGTAAAAGCAGCAACAACGAACACACCTTCAGGTGGCCGTGAGTTAACAGTTGTAGCTACAGCATATACAGCTCATCCAAGCGAAAACGGTGGCACATATGGTGGCCGTGTATTAACTGCAATGGGTCATGACCTAACAGCAAACCCGAACATGAAGATGATTGCTGTTGACCCGAAAGTGATTCCACTTGGATCAAAAGTATGGGTAGAAGGATATGGAGAAGCAATCGCTGGTGACACTGGCGGTGCAATTAAAGGAAACCGTATCGACGTTCTAGTTGGTTCTGATTCAGCTGCTGACAACTGGGGACGTAAATCCGTAAAAGTGAAAATTTTAAAATAATGCTATTGTTGCTAAAAAGTGAAGCCAGTTCTCATCTATTGAGAGCTGGTTTTTATTTTTCTATAATAGAACAATAAAGGAGGCCATATAATGAATATAAACGCAAAAGTAGACTGGATTGGCACACCCAAACCTTACATATACAAAGACGACGTAGCATACGATGCGATTGCCATTGATTTTTCACTCGAACATGATGATAAACGCTATAAACTGATCGCACTACAGCGCGGTGAACACGTGCAATATAAACTTGTACAATATGGTGTCAAGCCAGGTTCCCAAAAGCCATTTCCGATTGATCTCCCCTTTAAAGATGAAATGCTTCCGTTAATTGAGGGAATTCTACAAGATCCCTACGTACAAGCGATATTACAGAAAAAAACTACCTCTTCCTAAAAGAGATAGTTTTTTTCATGTTAGTGCGTTAGACCAATTTCCCATCCGCAGGAACTGTAATAAAGCGAACCTTTAATCAGTGAGGGTTTCTTTATCCCCCACCTAACTTCTTTGCTTTCTGCAGAAATTTGAGGTGGGGATATTACAGCCCGCGAATAGAGGGATACATCCTCAGAAATTCATTTTTTCTGTTTTGTATGCTTTTTGTTTATAATGGTAAAGGAAAGAAATCTTTTGTACGGAGGAAAATTATGCTGCAACATTCAATTACGAAAGATGAAATTATGATGATCGCCAACGAATTTGTACAGGGGCTTGATCCGCAGCAAGCAGCCGATCAAGAGCATGTCGCTACCGCTCGGCAGTTATACCGCAGTGGTTTCGTCTATAACGTTGATTTCGACGGTTATACATTATCAGGAACCGTCGACTCGAGCGGAAATGTGTATAGCGTCCATATTCCCATTCGTAATGTCTCAGAAAGCTATTGCGATTGTTTTGCG
This sequence comes from Bacillus sp. DX4.1, assembly GCF_030348195.1. Lineage (NCBI taxonomy): Bacteria > Bacillati > Bacillota > Bacilli > Caryophanales > Bacillaceae > Bacillus > Bacillus sp. DX4.1. The sequence continues at coordinate 4,673,161 of NZ_JAUCFT010000008.1, forward strand.
CCAACGCAGTGTGAGCATATGCTCGCTGTATTATTGTCTGCAGCTTCTAGCTTCGGGCAAGTGGGAGATGTTTTAACATTATTTAAAAACAAAACGAAACCATCTCTCCCTCCAATCCGAACGGCACGGCAAGTATTACAAGCTTCCTCATTTGAAGAGACGGACTATAAAAGTTGGCACTCGTATTTCAAATCTGAATATGACTCTTTTCAAAAGGAACAAGCGCGGCTTTCGTATAAACAAATGTATTTTCTAATGAGCATCTTCACGGATTTTTATATGAAAATAGAACGCAAAGCACCGCGTATTGTCGCGATTCATGAGCTATTTAAATTGCACGGAGCACTCTTTTGCTTTCAGAAATTATTAGAAGAAATTCAAACTTTTGAGACGAAGAAAATCTATTCCTATCACCAACCCATTAACGTTGTTCGGCTTTTCGTCGATAAAGTAGAATCACTCGTACGCGATTTAAAATCAGAGTCGATTCCAGCTGAGTGTAAACCGATTTTACAAGAAACTGCACGTATGGTGCATAACATTTTCTTCTCAACCGATACATTTGCACAGGAGCGATTCTTTATTTATCGGCACCTATGGGGTGAATTACTAACAGAACCGGCTTGGCTACAAGAAGAAGAGAAACAAATTGAATCGAAGATCCATCCGCTCTCAAAAGCATTAGCATCCTCACATCTTCTCTTCCTACAACAAGAAGATAACGCTGCAATGCGCTTACTCGAAAAACAGCCTGCGCAGGTCGTTGGACTCTATTTTGACTGGCTGGAAGATTTGCTGAGCACAATGCAATGGGAGCGTGCCAAAAAATGGCTTTCTTTCACATATAAACAAGTGAAAGAAACGATGACAGATACGAAAGATGCCATTTTTGTAAAAGACATCGTCCGTTTATTTGTCATGATGTATGAAACATATGCGACGCACACAAATGAGCAGGCAGGCCTTGAAATGATCCTGCAAGAACTGTTGCCATACAGCTTCACAAGCTATGAACAATACGTATTAGCAAAAAAACAATATCATACGTGGACGGAACTTCACCTTCTGCACGGATTCGAAGCAATTGAGTTATTAAAAGAACCGCTAAAAGAAATCGAAAAAGAAGTACCTGAAGCAGCACTTCCGCTCTATCATCTCGCCGCGGTGCAAGCGATTGAAGAAAGAAATCGAAAATCCTATCGCCGCGCGGTTCGTTACTTAAAAAAATTACGAATGCTCTATAAAAAATTGAAGAAAACGGATGAATGGGACGTTTTCATTGTACAAATTGCAAGCCTGCATTCACGCCTGCGGGCATTGCAGGAAGAACTGCGGAAAGGAAAGTTAATCGATGACCATACAAACTGAAGTAACCATTCGACTCCAGCACATAAGTACAGGTTGGTTTCTTTGGGCGGAAGATGAAACTGGATCACCCTTACCTGTAGAGGATTGGAAGCGCAATGCCTTCACATGGCATTCTACATCCTTCTACGGTACCTTTTTGAAAGAAGGTACCGTAGAAGAGCGAATCGGCATTATGCTGACAAATATTCAAGCGTTTGAGTATATTGCCAAAAAACCGATGAACTCCTTTGCTAAATTACAAATGAATGGTCCCATTACTGCACTCACGCCAAACGCAAAAGAATTATGGGATGCTTATGTAGACGGAAACTTTTTACCTGATATGAAACATTGGAGCGAATATCCATCGTGGAAAGTTACAGGTGTTCCAAATGAAGATGAGACGATGGCAAATCTCTTCTCAGATGCCATCAATGAAACAATTCGCCAAGATGCCCGTTCAAGTGATGCATGGAACGATGCAAAACGATTATATGAGCATTATGACTTTACGAAAAGACAGCTGGAAACAGCGATGCACGAAGAGGATTGGCTGCGAAAAATTGGTTATATAGAAGACGACCTTCCGTTTACAATCGGCCTTCGCCTGCAAGAACCACAAGATGAATTTGAGATGTGGAAGCTCGAGACCATTGCAACAACGAAACGTGGTGCACATCGAACATATGTGTACGATGGTACCGATTCATTACCAAAGCGATGGCAAAGTCATGAACAGCGCATTATCGAAGCTCAAGAAGGTTTTGGCAAACTCGTACCGTGGTTACGAGAAGCTGACCAATTCCGGGATGAACTCTACGAAACGGAAGCATGGAACTTTTTAACAGAGGCAAGTAACGAGTTACTCGCGGCTGGCGTTTCTATTTTACTACCATCTTGGTGGCAAAATTTAAAAGCTTCCAAACCGAAGCTACGTGTCCATTTGAAGCAAAGTACAAACCAGACGCAGGCCTTCTTTGGCATGAACACCCTTGTCGATTTTGACTGGCGTGTATCAACCAATGGGATTGACCTATCAGAAAAAGAATTTTTCGATCTCGTAGAACAAAATAAACGACTCTTCCGTTTGAACGGTCAATGGATGCGACTTGACCCTGCCTTTATTGAAGAAGTGAAAAAGCTAATGAAGCGCGCTGATAAATACGGTCTCGAAATGAAGGACGTTCTGCAGCAACACTTATCAAACACGGCAGAAACAGAAATCATCCAGGAAGACAATCCATTTTCAGACATTGAAATCGAGCTAGATGATTATTACGACGAGCTCTTTCAGAAATTGATACATATCGGAGACATTCCAAAGGTTTCCGTGCCAACTTCCTTGCAAGCCACACTTCGTCCGTATCAAGAACAAGGTGTGGAGTGGCTTTTATATTTACGAGAGCTCGGGTTTGGGGCACTATTAGCAGATGACATGGGGCTCGGAAAGAGCATTCAAACAATCACTTACTTGCTATACACAAAAGAAAACCAGCTGCAAACAGGGCCGGCATTAATCGTGGCACCTACATCTGTTCTTGGGAACTGGCAAAAGGAATTTGAGCGCTTTGCACCGAGCTTACGCGTTCAATTGCACTATGGAAGCAATCGTTCCAAAGGCGAGACATTTAAAGACTTTCTCCAGGATACAGATGTTGTGTTAACATCATATGCACTTGCACAGCTTGATGAAGAAGAACTGAGTACACAGTGCTGGGATTCGATTATTCTAGATGAGGCGCAGAATATTAAGAACCCGCATACGAAACAATCACGGGCCGTCCGCAACTTGCGAGCAAATCACAAAATCGCCTTGACGGGTACGCCAATGGAAAACCGTTTATCAGAGCTATGGTCCATTTTCGACTTCCTGAACCACGGCTATCTCGGAAACTTATCACAGTTTCAGCGCCGCTTCGTAACGCCGATTGAAAAGGATCGCGACGAAGCAAAAATCCAGCAAGTGCAGCGGTTCATTTCACCATTCTTACTGCGCCGTACAAAGCAGGATCAAACAGTCGCATTAAACTTACCGGACAAACAAGAACAAAAGGCATACTGTCCGCTAACAGGTGAGCAAGCGTCACTATACGAACAAATGGTGCAAGATACATTGCAAAATATTAAAGGATTAACGGGAATTGAACGACGCGGATTTATTTTACTAATGCTGGGTAAGCTAAAACAAATTTGTAATCACCCCGCCCTTTATTTAAAGGAGACAACACCGAAAGATGTCGTGCAGCGATCCATGAAGACACAAACATTAGTGGATCTCATTGAAAATATAAAAGATCAAAATGAAAGCTGCCTCATTTTCACGCAGTATATTGGAATGGGGAATATGCTAAAAACCATATTAGAAGAGAAGTTTGGACAGCGTGTTCTCTTCTTAAATGGTAGTGTACCGAAGAAAGAGCGTGACAAGATGATTGAGCAATTCCAAAACGGAACGTACGATATTTTCATCCTGTCATTAAAGGCCGGCGGAACAGGTCTAAACCTAACCGCAGCAAACCACGTCATTCATTATGACCGCTGGTGGAATCCGGCTGTAGAAAACCAAGCGACAGACCGTGCACATCGCATCGGACAAAAGCGATTTGTACACGTTCATAAACTCATTACAACAGGAACACTTGAGGAAAAAATCGATGAAATGCTAGAGCGAAAACAATCGCTCAACAACGCGATTATCACAAGTGACCGTTGGATGACAGAACTATCAACAGATGAACTGAAAGAACTACTTGGTGTATAGAAACTGGTGTGATATCGTATATTGTCGAACGGTCGATATACCTTGTCGAAATGCCGATATATTCTCAGAAGCGGTCGGTATATATCCATTTTGATTTTTCGACATATAGCCGCGGCTATGGATAACAAAAGGTGACCTGCACTCGTTTTCTTTCTTTGTTTTCACTATGTCTGGGGCAGGAAAAGGATCTGACCGCTTCTATGCATGAATGGATGCTCTCTCCCACCTAAAAAGAAGGGGTTTATGTCGGTTTTTTCATTTGTATTTATATAAAAAAGGAGCAATCCCTAATAGGGATCAGCTCCTTTTTCTTTTCCAAAACCAGTTACTTATTGTAATTCCCGTTAATCCACCGCACGTATCCAGCAAAGAGTCTTGCCACATCGGTGTACGGTCACCTGTAAATGCTTGATGAATTTCATCAAATGTTGCATACCCCGCAATGAAAAGAAGCGCAAATAAGAAGGAACGCTTTCTTGAAAATCCAGAGCACTGCAATGCATAATACGTGAGTGCCCCAAGCATAAAGAACACCATAAAATGAGCCCCTTTACGAAGGAAAAACTCAATAAAACCGCCAACGCCTTTATTTTCAATACTGACCGGTGTCCCTCCGCCATAATCGATAGATACCCATGAAAAGTAGCCTGTCACAAACTCTACATTGACATACTTTTCAATTTCCGGGCGCATATCCTGCTTCTTATATGGCTGAGCGGAAGAATAAAAAATGATTCCCATCCATAATAAAACGGGAATCCAAAATAACCATTTACGATTCATTTCTAGAAACTCCTCACTATTCACTCTCTTAATCTTCTAAGCGTACCAAAAAAAAGAAAAAATTTCACGCCAAAATTGGTCTACTCTCTCTTATATATATGACGAAAAGGAGGTGAAAAAGATGGCGATTCAAACGATTGTATCTGAAATGAGCTTACGACTTGTATTTAATGGTGGTACAGACGAGAAAGGAAAAAGCATCATGAAAAACAAGCAATTTAAAAAAGTAAAACCAAATGCCGATTTAACGAAAGCGTATGAAGTTGCAAATGCACTCTCTTCGCTACAGGGATTACGACTTGATGCTGTTCAGCTCCTTAGCACAGCGGATTTATCCGATCAATAAGGAGTATTACAGTCCTCACAAAAGGAGGTGAAGAGAAATGACAGTACTTGAGCTCATTTTCTTAAAAGAAGATGGGAAAACAATAACCTTTTCCATCGATAACCCAACGACACCTGTGAATACTGAAACAATCAACAGTGTCATGGACACCCTTCTTGCATCGGATATTTTCTTATCTATTGATCCGAACACCCGTAAAAAAGGAGCACGCCTCGTTGAAAAGACAGTATCAGAAGTAGCTGTTATGGCTTAAATGAAAAGAAGGAGCTGCATTATTTTGCAGTTCCTTCTTCCTTCTTCGGCATTTCAATTGGAATAAAAATATGCGAGAGTCCAACTGAAACATATTTATAATTTTTCTCTCCAATTGTAAGCTCAGTCGTATATGTTGAGAAGAAAATGTAATCGCTACGCTCCGTATAATGGTCAATTAATAATCCAACTTGCGGCTTTACATATTTCTTCGCTAGCTTCTTACCAATTGTCGCCAATTCACCAACAAGTCCATCTGGATCTTCTTTTTCAATTGCTGTTAACTTCTCATTCACATCATTGCGCTTCATAAATTGCTTTGCCGCCCATTCTGTATAGTCCCCTTTACTCGGGTTACTATTTGCTAAATATACAAGAAAGAGAACAAGCAGTGCCACACCAATATATTTTCGCTTCATACTTTATCACCGCCTAACTATTTCTATTTTTATACATATGTACATGCAATGCAAATTAGACAATTTCCCTTTCATAAATTCATTTTCTAATATCATACATTTTTATTAAATATTTACAATAAATTAAAACTATTTTCATATTTAATCGTTATAATAAAATATGTAATATACCATATTAAAGGAGGCTTTTACTTTGTATGACCTATTTAGTCTCGATGCTATTTTCAGTTCTACAATGATGCTGCAGCCTTATGGAGATCCTTTTTATCGCACAAAAATTCAAACGACACACGGTATTCTTTACTCGTTGAAAACACCAATAGACTTAATAAAAGAAATTATCATCGCTCACAATTCTTCTACATATGAAGGCAGACGAAAAGCAATTATGAAAAAATGGGACTTACAGCAAAATACACCGATCCCGATTGATCACCGTCATTTTATTTGTGCCATTCCTACAAAGTCTCCCGCCGCTTGGGACTGTATTTGGGTCTTCTACAAATATATTAAGAAAATTAAAGAGTACGGAAGTAAGCAAACACGACTCCATTTTTGCAACGGCGAAACCGAAATCCTTCCCATTACCTGTTATAAGATGAAACAACAATGGCGGAAAGCTGGTAACCTGTTAAGTCAAATGAATATGCAAGATGCCCAAAACCCCTTTGTTCACTAACCATATAGAGAAGGGAGACAAAGTATATGCCTTTGTCTCCCTTCTTTTTTCACCGCATCGCCGCTCGTATTTTTTCCATCGCTTGCCGATACACCCAGCGTGCTTGATGATAGGTCATCTCCATATCATCGGCAATTTCATGCATCTTCTTTCCTACATAAAAGCGTTCCCGGATCACATGCTTCTCTTTCTCATCTAGCAAACTCATATATTCTTGTATGTCTGAAGACTCCTCCTCTCCACATACATTTTGCAAGATTTCCTGTTCTACACATGTATGGCGGTCTTGAAACCGACGCTCTTTTTTTAATCTCTCTAATAAATATCCGCGCACCGTTACAAGTGCATAAGCAGAAAAGCTCCCTTTTTCCGCCTCATACTTTTCATACGCCCGCCAAAGTGCAATTAAACCACATTGGTAATACTCTTCATACTCTCGATAAATACAAAGCTTTTTCATCTGATTTTTAATCATCTTCTCATATAGGACAACTGTCTCCGTAAAAGTGATCGGCTTCATATCATGCCCGTTTCTAAAAGGTATACCTCTTTGTTATTCCGCGGTATCTTTACAATATAAGAAGATATGAAAAAGTTCATAGGAGGTTATTTCAAATTCCGTATAGAGAATTTGAAATTTACCTAGATGAAATTTGAAATTCTAGCTTATGTATTTCAAGTACACACACAAATAAAAAAACGACTCTGTATGAGCCGTTTTTTTACACATATCTTTCTTATCTTCTTATATATTCTTCATAATCTCAGTCATAACTACAGCAACAAGACTTATGAAACCAGCTTTAATAATAAAGAGAATAACAATTGGAACCGCTGCTTTAACTTTTCCTAATCCCGCTGTAATTTGTAATCCTATCCAGATTAAAAATAGGTTCCATAAGTAGAAGACTTCAACTGTATTACCGATAGCGTAACCGATTGTACCTTCTTCGAATAAAGGTGATAAACTTGTATAGTAGACTGATCCACCATCAAGCACTAAACTTAATACAGAATTAATGAGCCCACCAATTATCATAGCAATACTTGAATAAGTAATAATCGCTAATAACGTTTTGTAAGAAGTATCATTGCCAAAAAACATCATAAAGATTTTATATATAGCGGCTACAATAAAAGCACCAATCATTACACCAATGAAACCTTGTACAACAGCTTTACCAATCAACGTTCCAATCGGCTCTGCTTCTAAACCAAATTTCTCCTGCATTGCGATCGTTTCAGGACTTGTTTGTAATATATACGTAGACAATCCAGATACAAGCGCCTGTAAAAATGAAACAAGGAAGAAAATCCCCCAAATCTTATTACTCGCCTTCATTCTTTCAAACTGTAATCCTGGAGATGTAATCATTCCCAGTAATGACGGCTTTTCTCCGTCAACCTTCTGTGTATTGACATTCGGTTCCATTCTAAAAAACCTCCTTATATTTATCTAACCCGTTCTAGCGGGCGGTTCACCTCCATTCGTAGTAGAGGTGAACCACCCGCTAGAACACTATGTATGTGTATATAAATCCATTTTGATTTTTCTACATATAAGCCGCGGCTATGGATAACAAAAGGTGACCTGCACTCGTTTTCTCTTGGCATAGTGCAGGAAAAGGAATGCATGTCCGGATGCTCTCTCCCACCTAAAAAGAAGGGTTTTATGTCGGCTTTTTAATTTGTATTTATGTAGTAGAGGAAATCCTCCTCTACTACGCTCCCAAACTATTCGTAACGAAGTGCCTCAATTGGATCTAGTTTCGCTGCTTTGTTTGCTGGAATTAATCCGAAAATAATGCCGAGTGTCATGGAGAATAACACGCCGCCGAGCACAACTTCCCATGAAACGAGTGGTGGCCAGTTCGCAAATTTCGACACAATGTATGCACCAGCATAACCCAGTCCGATTCCAATTAATCCACCAAGAAGTGTCAACATCACCGCTTCAATTAAGAATTGCAGTAAGATTTTACTACGCGTTGCACCAAGTGCTTTTCGCACCCCAATCTCGCGCGTACGTTCTGTCACTGACACGAGCATAATATTCATAACACCAATGCCACCAACGACTAATGAAATACCAGCAATACCGCCAATAATCATCGTCATAATACCAGTCATCTTCGAAATACCTTCTTGAATTTCTTTTAAATTCATCACTTCGTATTCACCGGAAGCATCGCTTGGCTTACGACTATTTAATACGTCGGCTGCCTTTTTACCCGCTTTTTCTAGATCATCTACATTTTTCGCTTGAACAGAAATACTTTGAATTTCATCTGTTCCATATAAGGTTGGCCATAATGTAAGCGGGATTAATGCTTCTGAAGGACTCATTCCCATAAATTCATTATCCGACTTATATACACCGATAATTTGCATCGGCTGGCCTTTCATCTCGATAATTTTGCCGACTGGATTTTCTTTTGGGAATACTTTTTCTTCCACACCCTTACTAATCATAACAACGTTGTTCCCTTGCTCAATATCCGTATCATGTAAGGAACGGCCTTTTAGCACCTTCACTTTATTTACCGCAAAATATTCACTATCTAGCCCTGTAATGCTAACCATGTCTTTTTTATCATTGATATCGAGTGTCTCCATGTTTGAGTTCGTTGTAATAACATGCGCAATTTCTGGAATCTTTTTCACTTCGAAAATATCTTCTTCAGTCAATGGCGGTTGTCCCATTGCTTCCATACCATATGGATCATTCATATCGACTTTAAATTGAATGGGAACCGTACTATTACCATCACCAACGAATTGTGATTTTAATGCCGCTTCCCCGCCTTGCCCAATTGCGACAACCGTAATAATGGAGCCAACACCGATAATAATGCCAAGCATGGTAAGTGCCGAGCGCAGTTTATGAGCTAGAATAGAAGATAGCGCAATTTTTATACTATCTAGTAAACTCATACCGCACACCTTCTATCTTCAGTAATTTTCCCGTCTCTTAGAACAATGCGGCGCGAAGAATATGCTGCAACTTCCTCTTCATGCGTAACCATAACAATCGTCGTACCTTCCGCATTTAACTTCGTAAAAATATCCATAACCTGTTGCCCAGACTTCGTATCAAGGGCACCGGTTGGCTCATCAGCCATAATAAACGTCGGATCATTTGCAATAGAACGTGCAATGGCTACACGCTGCTTTTGCCCACCTGATAGCTCACTTGGTAAATGACTTACTCGGTCTGACAATCCGACTTTCCCAAGTGCATCAAGAGCCCGCTGGCGGCGCTCTGCTTTCTTTACGCCGCCGTATATAAGCGGAAGCTCAACATTTTCTACTGCTGAAAGACGTGGTAGTAAGTTAAAATGTTGGAACACAAAGCCAATATATTCATTGCGAATAAGGGCAAGTTTCCCCTCATCTGCTGTTAAGATATTCACGTCATTCAACATATATTCGCCTTCTGTTGGACGATCTAAACAGCCTATTATATTCATAAGCGTCGATTTCCCAGAACCAGATGGTCCCATAATAGAAACAAACTCACCGCTTTGAATTGTTAAACTAATACCATGCAAAATCGGTACAGCAAGATTGCCTTGATAATACGTCTTGTAAATATTATTTAACGTAATCATTTTTCTTTCACTTCCATTCCGTCATACACGTTGTCGGAAGGATTTTTAACCACCTTTTGTCCTACTGTTACGCCTTCAGCTTCTGTCCAATCGCCGTCAGTAGAACCCTTTTTCACATTTTGTTTACGAAGCTTCCCTTTCTCTTCTACATAAACAAATGCATCACCATCTTTTTCTACAATGCTCTTACTAGGAACAGCAATCATCTTCTTGTTTTCTAAGCTTACTTGTAATGAAACGTGATAGCCTGGAGATAAACCTTCTTGTCCATCTAAACTTGCTTTATATGTATATTGAGACATGTTTTGAGACCCTTCACCACCTGGTCCAGCTGCTTGTGCCACCTCAGCATTTGTCGGGAACTCGCTCACTTCTGTAATCTTTCCTGTCCACTTCTTCTTACTATTTGCTTTCGCAGTTACGGTAAATGGTTGATCCTTTTGAATTTGTGATTTTTGGAGCTCTGTTAACGTTCCCTGAATTTGGAATGGATCTTTAGATGCAATTTGTAAAAATGATTTCCCTTGTCCACCCATTGCTTGCGTCGAACTTTGCGCCGCATCTTTATCTAGCTTTTGCACAACACCAGCGAAGTTACTATATATCGTTAGCTCACTTTGCTTTTTCTTTAACTCCTGCGATTGTAACTCTCCTTTTTCCTTCTCAAGCTCAGTTGTTTTCTGCTGCACCTCTAGTTCGCTCACTTGCTCATCTAACGGTTCTATTACCTCTTTCCCCGCACCGCTATCTTTCGCTTTCTTAATTTCTTTCTTCAATGAATCTATTTTCTTTTTCCCTTGATCATAGCGCATAGAAGCCATTTTCTGATCAAGTTCAGCTTGCTTCATTTGTAAATTGATTTCTTCATTATCATAGGAAAATAATTTCGTTCCTTTTTCCACTTCTTGTCCTTCTTTAACCTCAATATCCTTCACTTTTCCCTTTGCCGGATCTGCGTAGAAGCTCTCAATATTTCCAGGCTTTACTTGTCCCGAAATTAACTTCGTATTATTGAGCGTACGCTCTGTTACTTTTTCGAAGCTAACAGCGTCTGCTTTTGCCTCACCCTTCTTTTTCCCTTGCATCATAAAAATATTGACGGCTGCAACGACGATAATTAAAGCAATAACCCCAATGATGATCCATTTCTTCTTCTTATTTGGAGTACGAACGGTATTTGGTAACATATTCTCGCTCCCTTTTACATCTTATTATAATGATTATTTAATCGTGTGAAACTTTCTGAAAATTATAAATAATTTTCTCGCATTATTAAGATTTCCTTACAAAGTTTTACACTTATGATTCTATTGTAACAAAAATACCAACTATTAGAAATGTAACACTTTATATTTTAAGAAAATTTTAAGGAAGCTAAAAAACCCGCCTTACATAAGGCGGGTAGGTCGTTTTCCCCAGGTTTCAGAATCACCAGACTCATCATCCATTGGGACATTCGTTACATCTTTTCGCATCTTCCGTGGAATGTTTTTTTCGACCATCTGATATGCTTCATACTCCGGTACTCGCATCGCTCTATGGAAATCTCCACCGAAATCCTCGCCTCGCATTTGCAGCATCCAACCTGTTGGACTATTACATTCTTCTCTAAATCTTTCTTTCGACTCTTCATCTGGAAACTCACATTTGTTCACTTTCATATACGTTTCAATATTCATCGGAACCCACTCTTGCTCATAACCATCATCTACTAAACTAATTGAAATCCCAATTGGTGTACTACGGACGACAAACTCAAATGTACAATCTTGCTGTGTGACTGTCGCTGAACATAAATAGAACGTTTCTACTTCGGATACAAAGATTCCCACTACTAGCATCTCCTTTTATACATATAATTTGTCTTACTCACTTCTACTAAATTTTAACATTTATTTTTGAAGATACTGTAAATTGATTGTTAACTTTCTATATATAACGTAAAAGAAACGTAACGTTTGTGGGAATCATTTGTTACACACAGGAAGCAATCGCATACAAAGTACCCTTTCCCTATTCTTAAACAAACGTTTGATTAAAAATAGAGAACCTATCCATTGATAGATTCTCTTTACATATGCTATTAAGCAATTTGATCCTTAGGGCCTTTTTTCTCATGTCCACGCTGAACTATAAATAAGAATACTGTTGATAAAATACCGCCTGCTAATAATAAGATGAAGCAACCGTCCCAACCAGAGCGATCCACAATGATACCAATCGCTGCGTTTGCTACAAGACTTCCTCCTACATAACCGAACAGACCACACATACCAACTGTTGTACCTACTGCAAATTTCGGTACTAATTCCATCGCGCTTAGGCCGATTAAAAACTGTGGTACGTAAATTAAGCAACCAATAATCGAAACCGCAATACTCACAACAAGTATGTTCGTAGCTTGCCAATATACTAACGTTCCAATAACAACACCGGCCATACTAATAATACATAATGGCATACGTTTTCCTTTAAATAATTTATCACTTAAGAAACCAACGATTAATGAACTTGGAATCGCCGCTGCTTCAAAGATAGAAAAGGCTGCATGTGCCTCTGTTTTTGTAAATCCTTTAACAGTTGTTAAATAAATCGGTACCCAGTTAATAACACCGAAACGAATTAAATATACAAATGCATTTGCAATACATAAATACCAAACAAATTTATTTTTCAATACATATTTTACCAAAATTTCTTTTGGTGACATTTTGCTGGCATTGTCTGCCTTCTCAAGATTTTCATAATCATTACGGTATTCATCAATTGGAGGAAGACCGACGGATTCTGGTGTATCCTTACCGTTAATCCAAACAAGGACTGCAATAACCATCGCAATAATTGCTGGGAAAGTGAAGACGCCGCCTTGCCAATGATTTTCACCGAAAATACCAACACCAAGTCCTACAAGTGGTGGCACAAGCATCGCACCAATATTATGTGAAATATTCCACAGCCCTGTTTTTGTACCACGTTCTTTCTTCGAGAACCACTTTGTCATTACAATACTACAAGGTGGTGCTCCCATACCTTGCACAATGCCGTTAAACACAAGTAGTGTTACAATCATTCCAAAGGAAGATACGAAACCGAAACAAATATTTACAAGCCCTGATAAGAATAAACCAACCGCTATAAAGCGCTGGGCATGAGCCTTATCTGATAAATTCCCCATAAAGAATTTACTAAAACCATAAATAATTGCCGTTACTGATCCTAGTAATCCAATTTCCGCTGTACTAAACCCATAGTCTTTCATTAAATACGTACTTGATAAAGTAAAGTTACTGCGAACTAAATAATACGCTGCATATCCAACTGAAATACCTACTAACACACGAATACGTAAAATCATATATAACTTATCAATCATATGCTTCGGTAATCGTTCGATTGCTGGCGGTGCCTTAAGCCAATTAAACATAGTATCTCTTCTCCTTTTCTCACTTTAGAGAGAGACGTTGTCTATTCCATATCTCGATGACTCCACTATCTGATACATTCTTGTTCGTTCTTCTAACAGGCTGACCTTCTATTTCTTTCTGATTCTTTCCAAGCATCGTTGGTACGCCAAACGAAACTTTTTCTAAAATATGCCCCGCTTCTTCTGATAAACAATAATCAATAAATAAATCCGCAATAATACCACTCGGTGCATGTTTCAGTTTCGAAATCGCATTGACAGATAACCCTGTTTGCTCAGGTACTTTACTCAAAATCGGAAAGCCTTGTTTTTGAAGCATCCGCTGGTCTCCCATGAAGTTAATCCCAATCATATATTCACCGCTTGCTACATACTCAGCAGGCATATAACCATTCACCGTTACCTCTGCAACTTGCCCTGCAAGGCTCTTTACGTAACTCCGAGCTTCTTCCTCACCAAATGTATCGATAAGTGATTGGAACAACGTATATGCTGTTCCCGAAACATTTGGATCAGGCATGACAATCTTTCCGGCATACGCATGGTTCAATAAGTCCTTCCACCCTGATGGATAGGGAAGTCCAAGTGGCGCTATTTCCATATTCCATCGCTCTTTATTAATCGCGATTGCCAGTTGCTCCACTTCATATCCATACCAAAAGCCATCCTTATCTTTAGCAGCTTTTGCAATGTGATTGGCATGCTGGCTAGTAACAGGTATAGATAAATTTTTCTGCTTCATCATTTGATGCGCATCTACTGTACCACCAATGATGATATCTGCCTTCGGATTTCCCGCTTCTTCTTCTACTCTTCTGAGAAGTTCTTCTGTAGAAAGACGAATAAATTCATACGTACACCCTCGTGACTTACAAAACGATGATAACAGTGCTTCACCGACTTCTTCACGAGCCGCTACATATGCAACAAGATGACGATCCTTCAAATTTGGAAGACCATTTTTACTATATTTGATAGAGGTTGTATCTCGAGAGCAACTAGACATCGCTCCTCCGATCATTAGCAAAAATAAGAAAAAGGCTATCTTTCTCATGAAACATTCTCCTTTACCAATAGAGCTGCTAGGGAGCCTTTCATATACATCACATTCCCATTATTATCGCCAAGATACTGCACAACAAAGTAAGAAGGATATACAGAAATCGTAAGAATATCCTTACGTTCATTTTTTACATGCTTCCCGTTTTGATAAGCAGTCATATAAGCAATTGGGTCTTTCTGCGATTGCAGTAGCTTCTGAATTTCTCCGTAGTCTGTGATTTGCTTCGCTTGCCGAATCGAATCAAGTAATGGCGTAAGATCAGTAGAACGTACTATATCACCTTGCCGCACAATGACTTCCTTTGCTGATGCGAAGAAATCGCTAATAGACTCCGGTGTATAATACAGGCCCAGCAAATACGTTTGGAATGCGGAAATCATTGGATCCGTCCCCTTCTTTCCGTATACGCTTTCCTCATACTGGAACAAGTCACCTACTGCAAAAGTACGCTTATGTCCATTCAAGTACGTTACTTCTCCAGTAAATACTTGTTCATGGCTCTTCGCTTCCGTTTGTTCCATTCGAATCCGATCAAAAAATGAAATAATCGCATGCAGACGAACTTCATCTGTTACAACTACTTCTCCCCACTTCTCATGTCTTACTCTCACTTCAATAGGAAGGGATTCATTCGCTCTTTCTAAAACGGCTTGCTTGTCATTTACCACCGTAACGTGGTTATACAGCTGCTTCTCTAAAACATAAAACAAAATAAGAGAAGCAATTATACAAAAGACAAACAAAAGAATTTGAAATGATAGCCTTTTCATTTCTGCTTACCTCCACGATAAAAAAACGTTGTTTCGAAAATACCGCATAAATGTTTCATAAATGTATCATTTAACCGCTTTCAATTTTTTTATATATTCCAAACTTCTTGGTAACAAGAAAGTGAGTTGCATCATCGTTCCCATTTCCTCACTACTCTCAATTCGCATACTTCCGCCCTGCTTATTCATAATCTCCTGACAAATGTATAAACCATATCCATTTCCGTAACTAGAAGTGAGTACTTTCCCTTCTGGAGAACGATTCCATTCAGCTAATACACTTTCATCCATACCAATTCCATCATCATGAATTAGAACCTTAGCCTCATGCTCATTTACAATGACAGTTATAAGCATTTGCGCCGCATCACTATATTTAATCGCATTATCAAGCACATTCAAGAAAATCTGCTTCGTCTTATCAAAATCAGCGACAACATGCACTTCCGTTAACTCGGTCACAACCTCTATCTCATATTGCTGAAGACGAGGTTTCACAATAGAAATCACCTCTTCCGCAAGCGCTTTTATATCCACAATCGTTGGTGAAACTTCAAACGTACTTGTCCCATACTTCGAAGATTGTAACAACTCCTCAACGAGTGATAATAAGCGCTGACTTTCAATCGAAACATAATGAAGACTTTCTTGTACATCCCGTGCGGATTGCAGTTTCGGAATTAAATCCACATAACCAATAATCGCAGTAAGCGGTGTTTTTAATTCATGCGTAATCCGGTCCAAGAAATCCTTTTGTTTCTCTTTCTCTTCCTTTAGTTGCGTTATATGTAGCTCAATCGCATCAGCCATCGCATTGAAAGATGCTGATAACTGGGAGATTTCCACGTATTCTGTTAGCTCAATTTTACTTTTATAATCCCCATTCGCAAGCCGCTTTGCCATTTGTCTTAACTGATCAATTGGCTTATGAAGAGACTTCGCTAAACGAATCGCAAAGAAAATACCGCCGGCTACTAAACAAAGAGATGTAATCAGAAAGGTCCAACTAACATTCGTTAAAACCTCTTTCTCATCTTGTAACTCATGAATAAAACGGATAGCTCCGATTACTTCATTGCCGCGATAAACAGGGCTCGAAAATAATAACAATGGCGCTGGATCACCATTTTCAAAAACGTAAGCCTTCTTCCCCTGTAGCGATCTATCCATATCTATATTCTTATGCTGCAATGCTCCTTTTTGCGTATCCGCAACGACATCCCCATTCTTTCCGACCATCTGCACCCGGACATCCATCCGCTTCGCTAAATACGAAGCAATCAGCATTGAATTTGGTCCAAGTGTCTCCACTTCTGCTTCCTTCTCTAAATAATTCATCGTATAGATTTGCGCCTCTACACTTATCTTCTCCAATGAGCCCGCTGCACTATGATACATGTTCTTCTCCAGTGCAATATAAGTCACTGTATAAAGTAGAAATAAAATCGGGATTAACAATCCGGCAATACCTAGCACCATATTTCGTTTTAACGACATCTTATCACCTTTTAACAATCTAACTTATAGCCAACGCCATAAATCGTCTTAATATGTTCCCCGCTTGCTCCAAGTTTCTTGCGAAGACGCTGCACCATAATATCAACCGCTCTCGTATTTCCGCTATACTCAAACCCCCATACTTTCTCTAAGAGCTCATCTCTCATAAACACACGCTGCGGGTTGGAGGCAAACAGCTGACATAAATTGAACTCACGGTACGTTAAATCAATTTCTTGTCCGCTCACACGTAGCTTCCGTTCCTTTGGACAAATCATTAATTCGCCAGCTTGAATCACTGCATGATTACGAGGCGTTTCTTGCTTCCTTACACGCCGTGCCATATTTTTAATACGAAGAATTAGTTCCGCATGATGAAACGGCTTCGTCACATAATCATCCGCCCCAAGCTGTAACCCAAGCAATTTATCATTCATCTGGCTCTTCGCCGTTAACATTAACACCGGAATATCCCGCTTCTTCTCTCGAAACACACGAAGAAGCTCATAACCATCTGTATCTGGGAGCATCACATCTAAGATTAAAACATCCGGCTGCTCTTCCCACCTTTGCAGCGCCTCTTTGCCATCGGCTGCGGTGAGCACTTCATATCCTTCCATCTCTAGCTGCATGCGAATTAAATTCCGAATGCTTGATTCATCATCGACTACGAGTATTTTCATAGGTATCCTCCTTTCACGGTACATTTTAGTATAGCAAATATCATATACAAAAAGAGAGTGTATTGCCGAACATAATTTGAACGGCGATACACTCTCTTTTATCATATCATATACTTGCAATAATACATTCGGTATTACCTGTAATCTCGTATTCTCCAAAACTATTAGGTAATATAAAATGATCTCCCTTTTCCAAGGAATAACGCTTATCTTCCTTAACTAATTCACCTTTTCCATCAATCACACTAACAAGAAGGAAACCTTTTTGCTGATTTAACAGAGCTGAACCGTGTAACTCCCACTTTTTCACTGAAAAATACGGACATTCAATAAAAGAAGTTACATGCAAATCGTCTATGTCCGCATATTGACTCTTTTGCTGAGTAAAAGTAAATGGAGTTTCAACTACATCAATACCTTTTTGAAGATGCAATTCACGTAAATTACCATCTGAGTCTTTTCTATCATAATCATATAGTCTGTAAGTTGTATCAGAATTCTGTTGTGTTTCTAAGATAAGAATTCCTTCTCCAATTGCATGTACTGTTCCACTTGGGACATAGAAGAAATCTCCAGGTTTCACCTTTACACGATGCAATAGCTTGTCCCATTCTTCATGTTCTATCATAGATAGTAATTCTTCTTTTGATTTCGCATGCTGACCATAAATAATTTCTGCATCTTCTTTACAATCAATCACATACCAACATTCTGTTTTGCCAAGTTCCCCATCCTCATGTAAGCCTGCATACTCATCGTTTGGATGTACTTGAACTGATAAATCTTGATTTGCATCTAGAATTTTTGTTAGTAGGGGAAATCGCTCCCCCTTCACATCTCCAAATAAATCTCGATGTTCATTCCACAATTCCCCTAAAGTTAACCCTTTATACTCTCCATTTTTCACAACGCTTTGTCCATGAGGATGCGCTGCAAAGGCCCAGCATTCTCCAGTTTTCTCTGTTGGAACTTCATAACCAAAGGAAGTTAATTTCGTTCCACCCCAAATTCTCTCTTTAAAAACAGGTGCAAAAAATAATGGTTCAGTCATAATTAAAATCTCTCCACTCTATACGATGTCATCTAGTAGTTTATATGCTTCTTCTTTTGTTTGGACGGATAATAACCGTTCTCTATAACTGTCATCCATAAGTTTTCGAGAAAGCATTTGAAGGATTTTCAAATGTTCATTTCCTTTGCTTTCTTTTGGTACAGCAATCATAAATATTAATTTCGCTTCAGTTCCATCAAGACTTTTCCAATCTACTCCGGATTTTTTGATTCCAAATACTACACTTGGTTTTTTGACAGCATTGGATTTCCCATGAGGAATGGCAATATTCATACCAATACCTGTCGTACTTTCCTGTTCACGATCCATAATGGCTTGTTTGAACTCCGACTGGGAATGTAAAGCCCCAACATATGCTAGCTTTTGAATCATTTCATCAATGATGTCATCACGTGTTTCCCCTGCTAAGTCAGTATCAATAAGCTCTAAACTTGTGATATCTGTTAGTTTTTTAATTTCTATTTGCTCTACTTGGCTTTTTTCTGTTTGATCTTGAGCTTGTGGTATTTCTTTTGTTGCCGAAACTTCTTTCATTTCTTCTACTTCTGGTGTATCTACTTTTGCAATATCTTTTTTCAACACATTTACTAAAAGTGCAGTCACAAAGGAACCAGCAATCACAGCAATAAAGAACATAAGTACATTATCTACTGCTCCTAATACAGCAACAATTGGACCACCATGTGCTACTCTATCTCCTACATGACCGATCATTGCAATAACAGCACCTGTCATAGAACCAGCCATAATACTTGGAATGACACGAAGTGGATCTTGCGCTGCAAATGGGATAGCACCTTCAGTGATACCGAATAGACCCATTGTAAATGACGCTTTCCCCATTTCTCTTTCTGAAGCTTGGAATTTTCCCTTTCCTAAGAACGTAGCAAGTCCCATTCCAATTGGTGGAATACAGATTGCCGCAGCGATTGGACCCATAATTTCATAATTTCCTTCCCCAATCATCGCTGAGCCAAATAGGAATGCAACTTTATTTACTGGGCCTCCCATATCAAAAGAAATCATAGCCCCTAAAATTAATGCTAAAAGAATGGAGCTTGTTCCTTGCATACCCGCTAACCACGCTGTTAATGTTTCAAAAACTTGTGCGATAGGTGCACCGATAATAAATACGAACGCTAACCCTACAATCAGTGAAGCAAATATCGGAATAATAATAATTGGCATAATTGGTAGAATTGCTTTTGGAACTTTTAATTTCTTAATTCCTAATGCTACATAACCAGCTAAGAAACCAGCAATAATACCACCGATAAATCCTGCACCACTTTCACTTCCATAAAAACTTCCCGTTGCCGCAATATATCCACCGATCATACCAGGAACAAGCCCTGGTTTATCTGCAATACTATATGCAATAAATCCTGCTAGAATTGGAACCATGAACGAAAATGATGCACCGCCAATTTGTTCAATTGTCTTCCAGAAAGACCCTTCGGGAATCACTAAACCTCCAGGTGTTTTTTCGCCTCCAAGTGTTAACGCAATGGCAATCAATAATCCACCAACCACGATGAATGGAACCATATAAGATACACCATTCATTAAATGACGATAAATCGGATTTTGTTTTTTCTCCTGTTGATTACTTTCACCCGTTTTTGACTGTGAATGATAAACAGGTACATCACCATTTACTGCTCTTTGAATTAATTCTTCTGGTTTACGGATACCATCTTGAACCCCGACGACCAACAATTTTTTCCCTACAAATCTATCTTTATTTACTGCTCTATCTGCAGCAATAATAATGCCATCTGCTTCGCGAATATCTTGTTCGGTTAGCTCGTTTTCTACCCCTATACCACCTTGGGTTTCAACCTTCATTTTAATCCCTAATCGATCCGCTGCCTTTTGCAGATTTTCCGCTGCCATATAAGTATGGGCAATTCCATTCGGACACGATGTAATCGCTAACAATTTCATTTTAATCCTCCTCAAACCCTTGATGTAAGCGCCTACACTTACTATATATCAATATCAGAAGGACAAAAGTTTCATTTTTTACCGTAGCTTCCGGAAAAATTGACCTTTTACCTTATCAAACAGAAAAAGCAAGGCTACCGAGCCTCGCTTTTTCTTTAATCATGTAAATAAGATAAAAACTTCATTACATTTGTTTCTCTCGTAAGTGTTTGAATAAAAGCTGGTTGTTCGCTTATAAAAGATAGCTCACGAAACAATTGTTTCGTCTCCTCTTGTCCATCATTCTTAACAGCTAGCATAAATACAAGCGATACTTTCTCTGAACCCCAATCAATTGGTTTCTTTAACGTAGCAATTGCAATCGCTGACTGTTTAATAAACTTAGGATTACCATGAGGAATCGCGATACCTGCCCCAATAGTTGTTGCCGACATTTTTTCTCTTATAATTGCATTGTCAGCATACTCCTTTTCTACATAACCTTTATCATGCAAGGCTTTTGCTAGTTTTTCAATTAACTCATAATGATGTTCTACATCCTGTTGTAAAAAAACTAAGAAAGGAGTTGTGTAATTGAGCATTGCAAATTCTTTTTGTTCTTTACGTTTCGGTTCATCAAGTTGTTTCATAAAATCCTCTAGTTTCCTTTCTTCCGTCGATTCTAATAGTGGAGATACAACCAGATGAGGAATCCTTAACTGTGGAAGCGAGATAGTAGAAATAACAAGATCCACATCTTGATGTTGCATTAAATAATCCCCTAAATCCGCTTTTGCTATGCATCCCATCACATGAACATTCGAAAACTTTCGTTCAATCTTTGTCCGCAATAACTGGGACATTCCAATCCCCATATGACAAACAATAATTACATTTTTAAGCTTTCCTCTAGTATTATTTAATCGTTCGATAGATGCTTGAAAATGTAGTGTTAAATAAGCTGCTTCTTCTTCTGGAATATAAAGTTCAAACAAACGATTTATTTCCTCTATTACTTGAATCAACATGTCAAACATATATGGATACATTTTTTTTATGTCATTTAACATCGGATTTGATACAGAAAGATTATAATTCAAGCGATTTAACGTCGTATATAAATGAACCTTCAATCCATCTATTAATGTTTGATCCTTACTAAAATCAATCCTATGTAACTGGGACATACTTGTCAGTAAATGTAACACAACCTTAGAAAGAATGGGATTACTTTCAGCAAGCCTATCTCCTTGCCATGCTCTATCTTGATAACGAAATTTCCCGCCCAAAATATGCACTGTTAAATAGGTCACTTCTTCTTCTGTGAAATGAATAGTGAACACAAATTCCAATCGTTTTAGAAACTCAAGTGCCCATTCATATTCTTTCGTTTCTTGTATAATCGTAATTTCCTTTTTAGAAACTGAAATCGGTTGTTTTAGTTTCGCTCTCCGAACCATAAGCAGCGTATGCAAGAGTAAGCTTTCAAATGCATCATCTGTAAAAAAGATAGAATGCCGCTTTTGTAACGCTTTCAATTCATTCATTACGAATTCAACCTCATGATTTAGAAATTGCTTTTTAATAAATTGATTCGTAAGTTCTGGGTTGTTAATCAACTCTGATAATCTAGCCAATGCTTTTCTTTTATTTTTTTCATGACCTTCAATTGTTAAGCCTACTCGTTGTTTTGAAACTAATGCTAAATCTATACGGTTCAGCCACTTCTCAATTTTATCTAAATCTTTCTTTATAGTTGCTCTATTTACAAAATGCTTGGAAGCCATATCTTGTGCTGTAACTGGTTTTACATTCATCAACAAGTTATACGCAATTTGCAGAGCTCTTTCTTCGTCAGATTCATATTTAGGACGATTATTTACGCTATAAAGTCTATTAAACAGCTTTATTCTTTCACCTTCTTCAATATTTAAATACACCCCTAATCCAGGTTTCCTAACAAGAAGTACATTCGAATATTTCACAAGATAATCTTCAATCGCTTTAAAATCATTACGAATTGTTTTTTCAGAGCAACTCACTCTATCCGCAAGATCTTGCACTAATACATGTCCATCAGATTTAGATAACAAAACATATAAAATTTCTTGTTGTCTCTTATTCATCAGCTTCACTCGTCTCATATATCCTTTACAAATAGTATGTTACTAACTTAATTCATTTATCATAACATATAGTCAGATCTGTGAATCACTGGATTTCATAATGTGAATGACCCCTCCTTAACACTCTTACGAGTTGTTTGAAGAAGGGGCTTCCTGTTTCATAGAGCGTTGCTGCTTGGGAGTACCCAAGCAGTCTTACATACTCTCCACAGGCGTCATTTATACTGTTTGGACACAATCTTGCCCTACAGTTTCAGTCGTTCTCACAAGTAATTGCTCTAACCCTTTTCGCAAAATATTTAGACTCGCATTATAATCCCTGTCTAATACCGTTCCACACTTTGTACAAACATGTGTCCGAATCGAAAGCGATTTTTTCACACGATTCCCACAGCTAGAACAATCTTGCGATGTGTATGCTGGGTCTACTTTCACAAGTAGACCTCCAAATTTCTCGCACTTATACAGCAGCATATTACGAAAAGCACCCCACCCCGCATCAGAAATTGACTTCGCTACCTTTCGATTCCGCACCATATTTCGGATATTGAGATTTTCCATACAAATTACCGAATATTCTTGGGTAAGGTAATAACTTAATTTGTGTAAAAAATCTTTTCTTTGGTTCGCTACCTTTTCGTGAAGGTGTCGAATCCGTTCTACTTGTTTGATATAGTTCGCAGAGCCTTTCTTTTTCTTTGAAAGATTACGCTGTGCTTTTTTAAGTTGCTTTTCTTTTCGGCAGAGAAATCTTGGATTTTCAAATGCCGTTTCATTTGAAAGAACAGCGTATTTGTTTATCCCTACATCTATACCGACTGTCTGTTCTATATCAATAGAAGAAGGTGTGGCTTGTCTTTCGACACTAAAAATAGCGTACCACCTCTTGGATTGGCGTTTAATAATCAGTTGTTTGATGGTTCCTTCTATCGGACGATGAAGAAGGATATCGATTTCTCCTAGTCGTTTGTTATATAATTTTCGGTTATCCGCAAATGACATTGCAAAACGGTGTTTTCCATTCGGTTTGAATCCAAATTGCGTGAAAGTGAGACTGTTATATTCTTTATACTTTTTCAATTTTGGATATTTGGAATCCCCACGAAAAAAGCCATCATATGCCTTTTTCAGTCGTAAAAATACTTCTTGTAAAGGCTGTGATGGCACTTCTTTTAGAAAAGGATAGGTCTTCTTATCTATTGTTTGTTGCTTTTGCATGTCAGAACGTGTATATTTTTCTCTGTTTGTCTAAAAGAGCAGAATTATAGGTTTGACGACAATATTGTAGCCAACGCTCTAACATTTCTTTTTGTTCTTTGGTTGGGAAAATTTCGTATTTTTGACTCAGCAACATTGTCATCACCTTCCTCTTTTTTCGTTGTAGTGTTTCAGATACCTAAACACAAAACAGAATACATGTTCGCACCTATTTCTAGTACTATCATACATGATGTGACATAAAAAGGAAATAGAAATTTCGTGCTATACACGTCCAACATTCATCCCCTCCCTACCACCTGGGCTATGCCCTGCAAGTGCTTGAGGAAGGGGACTTCTGTTGGAGTACTGTTAAAATTTGTTCACTTTTATTCATTCCATCACAAAAAAACCCAATTTCTCATGAGAGATAATTGGGCTTGTTATACACATGTTACTGCTTTGGCAACTCTAAATGTTCTCTTAACTTATTAGAAAGGTCTTGACGATCCTTGTCCGGTACGAAGTAATACCAAATACCACCTTGCTTATGACCATCTCCAGGAATTTGAATCTCTTCTTTATTTTGCATCGCAGATTTATAATTACTCTGCATATCAAATATTTGATCTTGCGTTAAATTTGTTTTAACGTTTTTTTCAACTGCTTGTAACATATCGCCAAGTTTTGTTAGGGACGATACGCTTGCCCCTTTACTAATAACAGCTCCCAGCACTTGACGCTGACGCATTTGACGACCGAAATCACCGCGTGCATCTTGCTTACGCATACGCGTATACTTTAACGCTTGCTCGCCATTTAAATGAATATTCCCTTTCTCAAATGACATGCCTTCTAATGTAAACGCCAAGTCGTTATAAACATCGACACCACCAACAGCATCAACAATATCACTGAAACCTTCCATATTGACTTCAATATAATAATCAACCGGAACATCTAAGAAATTTTCAACCGTATTTACAGTCATATTAATTCCGCCAAATGCATAGGCGTGATTAATTTTATCTTTTTTCCCTTTTCCAACAATCTCTGTATATGTGTCACGAGGAATACTTACAATTTTCATCGAACTGGATTTGGGATTTAACGTCAATAACATTAACGAATCCGCACGCCCTTTATCTGTGCCGCGCTCATCAGCACCGAGCAATAAGATGGAAACGGGCTTAACTTCTCCTAACTCCACATCAGTAGATCGCTTCACAGAATGATCTCGTTCAAGCGGACTATATACTTTATTTAGCGTACCTGAAACAGAAGAATACATATAATATGCATAACCGCCACCCGCAATTACAAGCACACCGATAATACCAAGTATCCAAAATAGAATCTTCTTCATAGCGGTAACCTTCTTTCTAGAATCGGCCTTAATCGTCCCATGCAGGAACAAAGTACCAAATCCATCATACATGGAAATAAATTCCACAACTAACTTATATTATGTTTCAGCACATTTACATATATATTTCCCCATATGATGTCTTGCCTATACAAAAGAACTCCCCGCCTTATCCAGCGTATGGATAAAGCGGGGAGTTCCTTTTACTGTGTAATACAAAGAAAGCCAAATATTCGACCCAAATATACTATACTTCTTGGTAGCCATTCTTATTGCTTGATTGCCATTTCCATGAATCGATACACATTTCTTCAAGGCCACGCTTTGCTTCCCATCCTAATTCTTGTTTTGCCTTAGAAGGGTCTGCAAAACACACAGCAACATCCCCAGATCTACGCTCTGTAATTTTATAAGGGATTGACTTTCCCGAAACCTTTTCAAATGCCTGTACCATTTCTAAGACGCTATAACCGACACCTGTGCCAAGATTATATGCATCTACTCCGGCTGTTCGTAATACTTTTCCAAGGGCTTTAACATGCCCATCAGCAAGGTCAACAACGTGGATATAATCACGGACACCTGTTCCATCTTTTGTTGGATAGTCATTACCAAATACACTTAACTCTGCTAACTGGCCTACCGCCACTTGTGCTACATATGGCATTAGGTTATTCGGAATTCCGTTTGGATCTTCCCCGATATAACCACTAGTATGTGCACCAAATGGATTGAAGTAACGAAGTAATGCGATACTCCACTCGGAATCAGCTACAGCCACGTCACGCATAATTTGTTCGATCATCAATTTTGTTTGACCATACGGGTTTGTTGCGCTTAATGGAAATTCTTCCGTAATCGGTGATGTTTCAGGGATACCGTACACAGTTGCCGATGAACTGAAAATCATCTTCTTCACATTATGTTTTTGCATTACATCACATAATACTAATGTACTTGTAATATTGTTATGATAATACGTAAGTGGAATTTTCACAGATTCTCCAACTGCTTTTAAACCAGCAAAATGAATAACTGCTTCGATTGTATTTTCTTCAAAAATCGCATCAATTGCCTCACAATCAAGAAGATCTTCTTTATAAAACTTAAATTGTTTTCCTGTTATTTCTTTTACTCTGTTTAACGATTCTATTGAACTATTAGAAAGGTTGTCAACTACTACGATATCATAACCACTATTTAATAATTCCACGCATGTATGACTACCAATATATCCTGCTCCACCTGTTACAAGTATTGCCATAAGTATAGCCCTCCATATTATATTTACTTTTTATTTCTCGGTCTTTCATTACTCATTCTTATAACTCCAAACAGAATCAATTTCAAAATGTTATCTCCATATACTTCCTATCATTTCACATCAAAAAAGCCCAATTGAACAAATGAAAATTGGGCTCCTCACTTCATCTACGATTTTTTCTCTAAGTTCGGCTTAGACATAAGTTTTGTATATACAACAAATCGATCTGAAGTATGGCCAATATCCCCAAACGAATATCATGTCGGTTTACCATCATTCGTACCTGCAAGAATTTCACTCAACTTTGAAATTCCTGGTTATTTCTCCTGTTTATAACAATCATATAATTTAAATATATCATAATGAACCCTGTTAAAGATAACTTAATAACAATTTTTAAATGTAAATATCTTATAAACTTCCACCTCAAGATGGATACCAATATATATATAAATCCATTTTGATTTTTTGACATATAAGCCGCGGCTATGGATAACAAAAGGTGACCTGTACTCGTTTTCCCTCTTTGTTTTCACTCGGCATGGGGCAGGAAAAGGATCTGACCGCTTCTATGCATGGCCGGATGCTCTCCCCCACCTAAAAAGAAGGGTTTTATATCGGTTTTTTAATTTGTATTTATATATTCTTCATCTGTTCTTCTTATCTATTTAGTTCGAACCGTAATAGTAATACTCTGATTCGGTTTGTTCTTTATCATTTAAAATGACGCCAAGTAATTTACCCTTTGCACCATCTAATACCTGTTTTGCCTTCAACGCTGTACCCTTTTCTGTTTCTTCACTACGTACAACAAGTATAGAAGCATCACATTGATTCGCCAAAATTTGCGCGTCCGTAACCGGTAAAAGTGGGGGAGTATCAAAAATAACCAGATCATACATGCCATATGCCTCTGAAAGTAATCCTTTCATTGAACTTGCTCCAAGCAATTCTGCTGGGTTTGGTGGGATTGATCCACATGATAAAAAGTCTAAGTTACCAACGCTTGTCTTTTCTACGCACATCTCCAGTTTTTTACTACGTGTTAATACGTCCGCTAGACCGAAAAGATTATCGATTTGCAACATTTGATGCAAGGCTGGCTTACGTAAATCCGCATCAATCAGTAACACCTTTTTTCCTTGTTGCGCAAAGACAATCGCGATATTAGCAACTGTTGTTGTTTTTCCTTCCTTCGAATTTGCTGATGTTACAAGAAACGAACGAATCTTCTTATCAACAGATGCAAATTCAATGTTTGTTCGTATATTTCGGTACTGCTCTGAAACAGCTGATTTCGGCTTTTCATATGCAATAAGCTGCCGACGTTGACGTGATGCTTTCTTCTTAAAAATCAATTGTCTGCCCCCTTACTTTCCTCGTGCTGTTAAACTACTACTTTTCACACTACTTTCTTCCATGTGAGAAACGACACCAAGTAGTTTTTCAATTACAATCTATATAAATCCATTTTGATTTTTCGACATATAAGCCGCGGCTGTGGATAACAAAAGGTGACCTGCACTCGTTTTCTCCCTTTGTTTTCACTATGTCTGGGCAGGAAAAGGATCTGACCGCTTCTATGCATGGCCGGACGCTCTCTCCCACCTAAAAAGAAGGGCTTTATGTCGGTTTTTTAATTTGTATTTATATATCATAATTATTATTTTTTCAATTTTGCTTTATTATAGAAAGGGGGAAATTGAGAAAACACCCCAAACCTAAAATTACGAATCCTCCATACAAAAAGACGACAGTTACCTTTTAAGGAACCTGTCATCTTTTTTGCTAAATATATAGCTATCCTTTTCCAATCGGTCCACGTACGCGTGTCATTTTAACTTCTAAACGAAGCTGATCACCTGGACGTACTTGGCGCTTGAAACGGCAGTTATCCACCTCTTCTACATTTTTTAAATCTTGAGATGGGGTATTACTGCCCGTTAATGCGGGATAAATGTCCTGAAGAAATAAAAGCAGTACATTTCCCGCCTTTATCAGTCAAAACCATAGATGCCAATACTCAAAGGCTTACCTCGGCTTGTTTTCCCAATAAACTGCTGAACAAACCGTTTTTATCTGTCGCCAGTTGAGCAAAACTGCCATTCTGAATGATTTGCCCCTGGTCCATTACAATTACCTGATCAGCTTTCCGTATAGTGGATAATCTGTGCGCAATGACAATGATCGTCATGCTTCCTTTCAGTCTTTCCAATGCCTCTTGAATTTTCGCTTCATTTTCAGCATCTAGTGCACTGGTCGCCTCATCCAATACTAAAATGGATGGCTTTCGAAGTATCGCTCTAGCTAAAACAAGCCGTTGCCGTTCTCCTCCTGAAAGTCTGACTCCTCTATCGCCGATAAGTGTATCCACTCCTTGCGGAAGCCTGCTAACAAACTCAGCAGAAGCAGAAAAATCCAATGCTTCCCAAATTTGCTCTTCGCTTGCATTTGGCTCAACCATTCTCAAATTGTCTCTTATACTAGCATTAAATAAAAATGGATCTTGAGGAACATAGCTAATGGATTTCCTCAATGATAATAGGTCCTTACTTGTCAAAGGTTTATTATCTATTAATAACTGTCCGCTCTCTGGTTGCATAAGTCCCATTACAATATCGATTAATGTACTCTTCCCAGCGCCGGAACGCCCTGAGATAGCTGTCATACAGTTGGATGGAATGCACAAATTGATATTTTTCAGGGAGTATACAGAATCCTGTTTATTGTAACGAAAAGAGATATTTCGGCACTCAATGGATTGTTCTATCTGAATTGGATTCACACAATTATAATTCTGCTCTACATCTTTTAATTCCATACTTTTCCTACACTCTTCTTGTAATTCCAGCATATCTTTAAACGCAGAAAGATTCGATGCAATTTGTTCCATGTTTGATTGTATGCCTGAAAATCGCGGCCACAATCGGGAAAATATAAGAATAATTAATAATAATTGCTCAGTTTTCGTATGAAACAAATTGACCGATAACAAAATAAGAAAAGCAATGCAAACCGCTGATGCGACCTTATAAAAGAGCTGAGAATTATTTCTCACCGTAATAGATGCAAACTGCTCACGTTCCACATCTTCTACCCAATTACGCAGCCACATAATACGGGATTGTTCTAGGAGATTGCTCTTTATATCTTTAATCCCATTAAAATGATCTGTTATACCTGCAAGATAAGCTTTTGAATTCTCTGAGGTCCGGCCACCTAACCGTTTCGATTTTTTAATAAATCTTCGGGAAAAAAAGGCAAGCACAACACCACAACATAACACAAAGATTGTTATATCTGCCGATAACCAAAAAGCGAAACCAATCTGTATAAATGTAAAAACCAATGAAGTAAGCAATTGTAAAAACAAGTTCGTACCTGCGCTGACACGGCCCAATTCTGTTGTCAAAGAGTTAATCAAATCAGATTTCCTCTTTCTCACAAAAAAACTCCAATTGGCTTGCAACAGGTCACGGTAAGTTTCCATTCTCAAATGGTTAATAAAACGTATATGAATTTTTGCATTGCGAATCGTGATGTTTCTTTGCAAAATCGCTTGCCCCACAACCAGTACGATATATATTCCTAATACAAGTGGTAATCCTAAATTTGTTGGAAGATCACTTAGAAATCCTAATGGTCCTGAAAGCGGGCTTGCTGCTTCATTCATCTTTGCAATTCCGCTAATACTGATCATAGGGATTAATAGTAAAATGCCGATTCCCTCTACAAGACTGACCGATACCATTCCCAAGAGATTAACAATGAGAATGTTTCCAGTAAAAGAGTATAATTGCTTGATAAAGTATAAAATATTTCTCATTTTCACATCTCCTTATGACCCATCATTTTCCTCCACATCCACAAAATAGGTCGTAAAGGAAAATATAGCACATGCAACTGTTTTGGCAATGGTAAAGTTTCCACATCCTGAGGATAAGGATACAACCAACTGAGATGAAACAATAACTTTTGAGAGCTTGTCTTTAACGAATATAAATACCGTTCATGATATTTTGAAACTTCTTCTGGAACTGGATCTGTATGCAAATTAATCATACTTTCCAAGTAATATATCGCAATTTGCGCTAATTGCGTGAATCGTTCTCCTGACATGAACACTTTTGTCTCTTCTGTTGCCGGAGTATTGAGCAGCTGAGAAGATAAAACAAGTGCCTGACCTACCAGATGATTACATTGATATTTTTTCAAAAGGAAATTAAGCTCTTTCCAATCCATCTCTTGCCTTACAATACGGTCAATGTCTGCTAACCATCGAATCCTAGACCAACCATGTCTAGTGCCATGACAAACAAGAAACATAAACAAATCCTCTCTACCTAGAAAATAGACAGGATAACTTGTGATAGGGCTAGTTCTTTTTCGTTTCCATAACTCATCGAAGCGCGGTTCCTTTCCCGGGCCTGGGTGTAGTCGCCAATGAATCTCCAATTTCACTTTACTCATCGGATGCATGTAAGTTGTATGGTGACGTCTCCACTTCCATTCATTCATAACCGTAGGGAAATCATCCTCTTTGATATAACCATTCTTCACAAGTAACTCGTTCACTTTTCCAAGATCATCCATAGGAACAAGAACATCCAGGTCCCCTGATGTTCGAAGCGAAATATCTCCATATAAATCTACGCCAAGAATAGGTCCCTTCAAAAATAGGAGACGGAGCTGGTTTTCAGCAAATAATTTACTTACCTTTCCCATCTCTCCACTCAAATGAAGCATGTGGAATGTATTCCTTTTGGAGTATGCACTTAACGCTTGTACAACATGTGAAGGAACTAGCTGTTTATCAATGTCCTTCATTTTTGTATAAATAAGGGGGTACATGCGATGATGCAGCGTCAGTTTCAAAAATTTGTTCCAATCAATATCGATAAACCAATCTTTTTGGATTGTTTGTAGATCTTTATCTTCTTTCTTTATAATTTCAAGTAACAATTTCAATTCTTTAGGTAAATGGCTCAAATCAAGATTACAACCGGTATCCATCTCATTCTCCTTCAAGATTTTTTTACCCTATTCTTCTTGCAAATTTACCAACAACAGTGAATCTCTTCATTTCTTCTGCGCCAGTAATATAAAAGGGCCCGCTGCGCAACCACGCATGGGCAATCATGTTTCCTGTCTCATCTTTCGCGGTTCCTAAATAAAGCGTACTTTCAATATGACGCTTCTCCAGCATTTTCATTGCAGCAATAGCTTTAACGAGACACTGGCTTTCCCAAAATGTATAACGACTCATCATATGCACTGCTTGAGAAATTTTCCTTAACATAATCTTGTCCGATTCATCATAGCTTAAAGATGTTTCTGCCATATGAATTCCCAATATAGGAGCAGCTTTAGAAAACGGTATACTTTTCAGAATACGAGCCCAACCTAAATAAAAGAAAGCTTCTAAAAGTAACACCTTTGTTCTCGTATCGAACGACAAGAAAGCTTTTGCTTTATTTATGATATTCATCGATCCTACTCCTAATCTATTAAATCTGGAACATTCAGCTATATATATCCATTTTGATTTTTCGACATATAGTTGCGGCTATGGATAACAAAGGGTGACCTGCACTCATTTTCTCTCTTTTTTTTAACTTGGTACGGGGCAGGAAAAGGATCTGACCGCTTCTATGCATGACCGGATGCTCTCTCCCACCTAAAAAGAAGAGTTTTATGTCGGTTTTCTAATTTGTATTTATATACAAATCAACCTTTCTCATTGATCAAGATTAATTCTTCTGAATACAAGTGGTTTAGGAAAGAGAGTACTTGTTTCTTACACTCTGCCTCTTCAATCGCATATCGGGACATTAATATATTAACTAGTTGATCAACTGATATTAATTCATTAATTAAATCCCAAATTTCACCGCCTAGCCCTCCTAAATTGTAGTATTTTCCATTATGGATGCTCATCATCACTTTCTCTCCATCCATATCGCTCACTACATTTTCTTGTCCCTGTACGATAAAACTGTTTAATGAAATTTCTTGTTTACTCATCATTTTTTTCCTCCTCTTTTAAAGAATCTAGAATTGTGGATACTAAATCATGCACCGTGAATTTCGAAATAGGGCGCCTCAATTGAAACATATCTACCTTGTTTACGATACTTGTAGATTGCATAAAATGCCAGTCCATCATCCCTAACCGCGGGATTAATGAGTTCCGATATGTATGACGAAGCAATGTACGCAGTCTTTCTAATCCTTCAATCTGGTGGATTTCGACATCCTCATTTTCTACTTTCACTAACTCAAATATACCTGCCAGTGGTAACGATTCATTAAGAAATTTAGATGAAACTGGTACAGCATATTTAGTCTCTCTTTCAAATAAAGGCTGATAATGCGTCGTTTCCATTCCAAACTGATCAAGACTCTCTTTCCATAGCTTTTGTTGCGGGTAAGATGGTGTAACAAAAGGAGTATTATCCTCAGAAAGAGACACAGCGATTACATCATCGCTTAAAAGTTGATATCCTTTTCTTAGCAGAGCCGATGCAAGGGTTGACTTCCCAGCTCCCGATCTTCCTACAAAAGCATATGCCTTTCCATTGATGGCTATTACACTTCCATGCAGGGGAAGTATTTTTCTCTGCATCAATAATGCACCCATACAAGTCCCAAGAATATAAAGTCGAATCTTATCTTGGTCAGACCCTTCCATAGGTGAAACAATAATTTTTTCTCCATTTCGGATACAAAACGTAGCAGTTTCGGGGATTTGGAACATAATTGATTCTTTTTCGACTACGAATGCTGACTTTTTGGAGGACAACTCACTCCATAACTTGGACAAGTCTGCAGTTTCGATTCTTACGTCTACTTCATTTTCATAATTGCTTACTTGAGGCAATTCCGGTAGAGGAATCTCACTTAATAGGGTTAATCCGAAGGTTTTGTAAATCTCTTTCTTTACAGTATGTATCATCTTTCTCACTCCAAATAGTTGAAAAATTGATTAAAAAAAAACCCTTATACTGTTTTTAAACTATATAAGGGCTGTAAAGCATATAAATCTCATTTAAATATTAGTGCATTAGCTGTAATGAAGTGCGCCTTCTTCGTCCTCATCTTCAAAGACTTGGTCAACTTTAGAAAGTCCTGGTCCAGCCATTGTCATGTTGATATCAAGCACTTCTAATACTGGTGGTTGCCATGTTTGTTTCATAGTATCACCTCCTTTCAAATAAATTTCTTGATGAATCGATACGCGATAAGACTACGCATTAAAATTCTGAAATCTGGATCGAATGCATATTCCGGTTGTGGTTTTCCTTGCATCTTCAAAATTGCGTTCTTAATAACTTCTATATTGAAAAACTCAGAGGCCACAGGGTCCGCACTAAGCTGCTGAAGTTCTCCGATAAATATTTCCCAAGAGGGAACCATGCGGTGAATCACATCAGCACTTTGTACACCCCGACGCCGATTCAGCCTTACCTTGTCAGGAAGAAAACCTTTTGTCGCTCTTCGGACAAGTGCTCGGTTTAAACCATTTTGAACGAATTGTTCGAGCGGGAGAGATAAACAAAATCGAATTACTCGTAAGTCATTCGTCGGATCATGCCCCTGCAAACCATAGCGCAAGGACAGTTTTGTTCCACTTGTACCGGTCGTATTCCATAAATTTAGCTGTTCAAAATGTTTCTGCCTAATTTCATATATACTAGGTACAGAAGCCCCCGTTTTTTTGATGCCATGTTCTTCAAGTTTGTTAAATACATCTGTACGTTTCGCAAGTTCTGGATTGATCAACATTGGCAGTTCATATTGCTGTTGTGAAGAAATCATACGGTTTATGAACGGAAATGCCTTCTTCCCTACAACTTTCAGGATTCTCGATTTTTCCACTCCACCATTTTTACCATATAAATCGATTTCACGATAAAGTTGAAGCCATTTCAACTTTTTTAATAGAACCGCATAGTAGTCTAAAGCTGGCCCCCAAGAAATCGTGAAATTTCCTCTTGCCCCATTTAGGAGCACTCCAACTCCTTGTTGCTGGGCTTTTTCATAAATCCCCTTCACCCAAATAGAGTTTTCAAAAAATTTATACGGCATTTCCATAATATCAAGCCAATCATCAATTTCTGAAAATGAACTTTTCCCTGGGAAATTCAAGTAATGATCTGTAATATTTCCTACATGTTGTACTGTAGATTGGATAAACGGCTTCTCATCAGCAACCGTATGGCTACGAGTCCAATCAACAAAGCCTTCTGCAGGTACAGAGCTGAATGTATATAATTTTTTATTCTCTTTTTGCAGAGCTCTGGCAGCAAAACTAGCAACTGCACCCGAATCTAATCCTCCACTTAAATGGGAACCGACATTGCGATGAGTACGTAGTCTTGATGTGACTGCACTTTCAAATACATCTCGAAACGCCTCTTCATATTCTTGATTAGATTTAAGCTGTAATCGTTTCCCTACAAACAATGTATCATATTTCGAAAGACTTATCCTTCCATTGATTACAGAGATCGTATGAGAAGGCGGCACTTGTTCTATATTTTTATGGACTGTTGAAAATGCATCTATTGTATCAAGCATATTAGGTATCGCTAAATATTCAGCTAACCATTTCTCATTTAAATCCTTCCCGACGTACGGTAAAGAAAACAATGGTTGTATGCTGGTGCAAAAAGCAAATTGATTTTGATTACGGTAAAAGTACAAAGTCCGACTTCCTGAAAAATCACGTGCACCAAAGAGTAATTGTTTTCTCTCATCCCAAATCATAAAGGCAAAATCGCCAATCAGATACTTTGGTACATCTTCTCCCCACTTTTGATACGCTAGCAAAATCAACTTACTGTCAGGCATCTCTCTTCTGTATGCCTGTTCTACTTGTAATCTATCAAATAATTCATTGCGATTATCAATAATAGCATCAGCAGTTATAGCCAACTGTGTTTCATAATCATAGTAAGGTAATTGTTCATTAATAGATTCGGATGTTATCCATTGTGCATGGGAGCCCAAAAAAATATTTTCCTTGTGCCATATATCGGTATTGTCAGCTGGATAACGAGATAAAGCTTTCATGATTCCCATACTATGTTCAAACGGTATGGGTTCCCCATTTAAATGATATATTCCGGTTATTGCACTCATTTCTTTCCTCCCACTACGAGACAAGTAAGGGAAAACCCGATGGATAAGACGATTACCAGATATATCAAAAAATGTTATTAATATACCAATAAAACCTTTTCTCAAACTACCGTGTTTCCGCATAACAGATTTTAAAACCCGATTTTACAACCTTACATCCATTTATAGTTGAAACATTCAAGCATTCAGGCTATCTGTCCTATTGTAAACCCTTGCATTTTTATTTTTATATTCTTAAAAAAGGACAAAGGTGTGATTCTCTTACTTTGAATAAAACATATTGCTATCTAACTTTTTATATAAAAAACCGATAAATTTAATATATCAATAAAATGTTTATTTTCTTTATACAGAATACAAACTCAGATTATCATTTCACCTTTATGTTGTCAAGTATCTGTATACTCAAAAAAACGAATATTTATGTATCTTTTTAAGTAACTATAATAACAAATGATAAAGTGAAACTTTAATCAGTGGGGCTTTCTGCATCCCCCACTAATTATTAGCCTTCACCAATCAAGCTTTTACGGGCAGTTTATCCCCCACCTATCTTTACATACCAACACTTATTGTCAGTATATTTTTGATACATGCAATAACCCTTGTCTGATCTTTCTCTGTCATACTTGATCCAGATGGAAGACATAAGCCTGTTTCAAACAATTTGCTAGCAACATCTTCGCAATCACTATGAGGATAATAAGTTATCCCCTCAAATAGCGGTTGCATATGAAGAGGTTTCCAAACAGGACGTGCCTCAATATTTTCATTTTCCAATTGTTTCAGTAATTCCTGAATCGATACCCCTGCTTTTTCTTCATCTACAGTAAGAGCTGTAAGCCATCGGTTCGAATAAGTATTCTCTAACTCAGGCATGAATTTTATACCTGGAATATGAGATAATTCTTGGTAGTATCTATCAAATATTCGTCTTCTTGCCTGTACTCTGTCTTGTAAGACTTGCAGCTGCGCTCTGCCTACCCCCGCCAAAATATTACTCATACGGTAATTATATCCCAATTCACTGTGTTGGTAGTGCGGAGCCGGGTCTCTTGCCTGAGTAGCTAAAAATCTTGCTTTTTTCAATGCTTCGACTTCATTTGAAACAAGCATACCTCCACCTGAAGTTGTAATGATTTTATTGCCATTAAACGAATAAACACCAAACTTCCCGAATGTTCCGCTTGCTTTACCTTTGTAGAAAGAACCGAGCGATTCCGCTGCATCCTCTATCACTGGAACATCGTACTTATTGCATAGCGAAAGAATTTCATC
The DNA here is from genome assembly GCF_030348195.1 of Bacillus sp. DX4.1. Classification (NCBI taxonomy): domain Bacteria; kingdom Bacillati; phylum Bacillota; class Bacilli; order Caryophanales; family Bacillaceae; genus Bacillus; species Bacillus sp. DX4.1. Next base: position 4,710,169 of record NZ_JAUCFT010000008.1, read on the forward strand.
CATTTTAGCGCTTTGTCCATATAGATTCACAACAATTACTGCTTTCGGAAGTATTTCCTTCTCGTTTGCATCACGCAATGCACGTTCTAAAGCTTGTGGTGACATATTCCATGTTTCAGGTTCTGAATCAATGAATACTGGTGTAGCCCCTAAATATACAATTGGATTTGCGCTCGCTATAAAAGTAAGGCTCGAACAAAACACTGTATCCCCATCTTTTACATCCAGCAAGCGAAGTGCCAAATGAATAGCAGCGGTTCCTGAACTAACTGCAGCCGCATCACGAACTCCCACATGGGATGAAAGTTCACTTTCAAACGCATCTACATTCGGACCAAGTGGAGCAATCCAATTCATATCAAATGCTTCCCCTATATATTTTTGTTCATTGCCGCTCATATGTGGAGCGGAGAGATAGATTCTTGTTTTTCCCTGTGAATATACCACTTTAAACACTCTCCTACAATTCTTTTTTTGTTACTCTAGCTGGAATGCCCACTGCTGTACAATTCGCTACAATATCGCAGATTACCGTTGCTCCCGCACCGATAACAGCCCAATCCCCAATTGTAATATTTGGAATTACATTAGCTCCTGCCCCTACATGTACTCCTGTCCCTAGGGTAACAGATCCAGTAAGAACAGCATTAGGAGAAATATGTACAAAATCTTTTACCTTATTATCATGTTCAACAATAGCTCCTGTATTGACAATAACGTGATTCCCAATTTCAACATCTGCATTAACGATTGCACCTGGCATAACAACTGTGCCAACTCCAATCTTTGCACTTAAACTAACAATAGCTTGCTTATGTATAAGCGTCACATAGCGATGATTAGGAATCTCTAACTGCTCCATAATTAATTTTCTAGTTCTGTTATTTCCTATAGCTATAACGAACTTCGTATCTGCATGTTCATTCATTAACTTTACAGCTGCAGAAATAGGGCCAAAATAAATGCCGTCCTCAACCTTTAATTGTTCATACACATCATCTAGGTGTCCAATGACTTCATAATTTCCATTTGATAGGATAATATCGCGGATGACCTTACTGTGACCACCTGCCCCAATCATGATTATTCGCATTCATCTCACCTCCTCAAAAGTTCTTTGTACCAGTAAATTTCTCAATGGTCACATGCCCAGCTTGATTAATTCCTTCTGACTTAAATACTTTCTTTGCCGTTAACAACAAAATTTTCATATCAAGCCAAAAAGTCCGATTCTTGACATACCACACATCAAAATCAAATTTCTCTTCCCATGAAATTGCGTTTCTTCCATTCACTTGAGCCCAGCCTGTAATTCCTGGTCTTACATTATGCCGCTTGGCTTGTTCTTCTGTATATAGCCCCAAATATTCCATTAATAATGGTCTCGGGCCTACCAAACTTAAATCCCCTTTTATAACATTGAACAACTGTGGCAACTCATCCAAACTACATTTTCTAAGTAATTCCCCAAACTTAGTAAGCCTTACATCATCGGACAGCATATTCCCCTCGCTATCTTTCTCATCAGTCATAGATCTAAACTTGTAAAGAAAAAAAGGCGTACCATGTACTCCCGGACGTTGCTGCTTAAATATGATGGGGGAGCCCAACTTAACTCTAACTAAAACAGCTACTATAATAATAGGAAGTAACAGTAACACTAATAATGATAAAGAAACGAACAAATCAAAAAGTCTTTTCATAAGTAATTATACTCCAATCGAAAATTTTTTGAGGTGATTCCCACAAAACGGAATTATAACCTTCCAACCACCTTTAGGGGAGTTTTTCCAATTCAACCTTACTCTTGCATAAAATTTTAGCAATTCGTAGCTTACATTCTTCTATGAATTTCGTTCATTCAGTATGTTATAAATACATTCCCTCGTGTTCTGAAATCCTAGGCGCCTAAACTCAATAATAAAACCGCTATATTTTTATAAAAATATAGCGGTTTTTTCTTTCTATATAAATCCATTTTGATTTTTCGACATATAGCCGCGGCTATGGATAACAAAAGGTGACCTGCACTCGTTTTCTCTTTTTGTTTTCACTTGGCCTGGGGCAGGAAAAGGATCTGACCGCTTTTATGCATGGCCGGATGCTCTCTTCCACCTATAAAAAAAAGGGTTTTATGTCGGTTTTTTAAATACCTTAATCAAAATTAATAAGAAATTCTCTTATTTAACTTGAATTTTTTTAATAACTTTTGTGAAATTCCCCTAATAATCCCAAATAAGTATTTAAATTCAACTGTTTTGTGGAAAATGGATATATAAATTACATTCGGGACTACGATGCAAATGATTCCCTTTAACAATAACTCCAAGAAGTTACTTGATAACGTGAAGTTGCTCGCAAGGTTTGTAATAAGATATGTCCCTATACCTATAGCTGCATAGTAGGAGTATTTTAAGAAATATTCCATTACAGGCCTATTAAATACATTTCTGTATACTAAATAAGGAGTAATCCAGAAAGGAACAGTGAGCACACTTACAAAGGTACCAAGAAAGACACCGACTATCCCCAAATATTTAACTAACACAATAGAAAAGACTAAATTAACAGCAGCTTGAACCAAAGGTGCATATCTATCCTCATGAAAAACACCCGCTGTAGTTTTTATAGTCGTTATGGAGTTCCTCATGCCCCTTTCATAAAAAATAATTACTAATACAAGCAACACACTTTTACTCATAAGATACTCTGGTCCAATCCATAAAGTGATAAAAGGTTCTATTATAATACATAAGAATATGGAGAAGAATGAGTATAACCAAAAATTCAAAAGCATATAGACTTTATACACACTATAAACCTTCTCTATGCTTTCCTCTGCTACTAAATTCCCTACACTATGATATGTATTATTAAAGATTTGATAAGTAAAGTTTCTACAAATATCTATTAACATATTGTAGTTAGAATATAGCCCGACTGCCGCCACGCTGATAAATGAAGATATAATAATGTTATCAGTACCCAATACTAAGTAATTTCCTATGTTTTGCAATATAATTGCTTTCACATTCTTAACAATTTTCTCTTTAGTTTCAGCATCTAACACGCCCGAAACTTTCTCTTTTAAAAATGGGTACATCCTGTTGACTATAATTGCCAAAATAATGCTAGTAGTGACTGTTATCACACTATCGATAACTAAGTATAGAATATAATTTTTTGTAAAATGAAGTATTCCAATCTTGAGACAAACAGATGCAATTGAAGATATAGAATATATTCCTGTTACAATATAACTCTTCTGCGAAACACTTAAAAATGAATTCTTATGCATGTACAAATAGGGTGCAACCGTATTGAATAGAAAAATAAGATAAATCCAATGGATATTTTCGACATTCGAATCTTTAATGAAATATCCAAGGAATGGCATAAATGATAATCCAAGTAACAAGACAATCAAGGCGATTACCATATATGCTTTCCGATACAATCTCATAAGTATGTTGATTCTTTCTTGATCATTTTCTGCGACCGGCTTATAAAGACTGTACATTATGCTAGCACCTATCCCTGCCTCAGCTAAAGAAAGCATGGATAATATATTAGTAAGAAATCCATTTATACCTAGATATTCAATACCCAGAGTATTGATAAATACAGTTCGTGAAATAAAGCTTAAAGATGTGACAATGATTTGATTTCCGATCCCAGCAGACATATTAATTATGGAATTTTTTACCCTCATATATTAAGACCTTCTTGATATAATTTTTTTACATTTAGTCAACAGGATAGCTGACATTAAAGTAACTGGTTGAATGCCCAAGTATTCTGCAGCTTTCTTTACATTTAGATTAGACTTAACAAAATCATAATATAAGTTATAATAAGATAATTTACCTTTCGGACCACACTTATAAAATTCAATTTGCTGCTTTATGTAATATGCTGTACCTTTCGGACTTCCAGCGAATATCCTTTTCATATTTTGGGTTAAACCATCCTCTAGATAATTACATATATATGTTGTTTTATTAAACCATCTTATTTTATAACCCTCATAGGCCATTTTATTCCATACTGTAGCCTCTGTCATAAATTTTTCCCCTTCAAACTCATGAAACTTGTATTTCCTTAGTATATCGGTATAAAAAGCTTCAGCCTTATCTCCCGTTATATTGTATGTATTACGTTCAAGTGAAGTTGCATCAATATATTCACCTTCAAACGTTGTTCCTAAGAACTCCTTAACACTCCCTCCTCTATTACCAGAAACACCACAAAATAGTTTTTTATCTTCTAAACTATTTTCCCACCTTACTATACTTTCTAAAGCATCTTCCGTAAGATGGTCATCAGAATCTACTATAAAGAACATTTCTCCTTCAGCCAAATCAACAGCCTTATTAATTGCTCTATGTTTCCCACCGTTTTCGACTTTATAATACCGTATGGAAAATGAATTCTTTTCTAATTTCCACATCTTAAATAATTCTTCTGTATTATCACTTGATCCATCATCAATGACTAGCCATTCAAAATCCTTATATGTTTGCTCTTGTAATGACCTGTATAGTTTCTCTATAATATAGCCCCTGTTATACGTTGGGGTGAATACTGTTATTTTCATTTAATCCCCTCATTTTTACCCTAACTTTTTCTTTTCATCTATTCACGTTAATCATTTCAGTTAATTGTTTGCCTATTTCAAGACTAAACTTCTACAAATGAAAATATATCTTTTATATAAATCCATTTTGATTTTTCGACATATAGCCGCGGCTATGGATAACAAAAGGTGACCTGCACTCGTTTACTTACTAAATCTATTAAACTTTATTCTATTTGTTATCTTTAGATATCAATTTTTTCAAGCTATGAAGAAGAAAATGTTTGTTTTCTAGGACTACATTTAGCAATAATCCTTTACAAAAATCCCTTATTAAAGGAATTCTTTTGTTGAAGACACTTGTATCTTTTGACGTTTTTTTTGAAAACCAAAACGAATTTTCTTACGTAACGGCTCTTCGTAAAATTGATAAATTACTGAACTTAACAATAAAGAAACTATTAAACAAACCACAAAACTATACGTATTTTCTAACTTCAAAAAATCCAAGTATCGTATCACTATTTGGTGAATCATATAAAATGAGAAACTAATTTCACCTAAGTAAACAAATAGCCTTTGTGATAATAATTTTGAAAATATACCACATTGAAATGCAAAGGTGAAAATTAACAAGCACCATAGTGGAACAAAATAAACACCGCGAACAATTCCTACATCTAATTTTATCGAATACGATAATAAGGCAATGGATAAAAGTAAACATAGTAGTTCTAAAACAGTAAATATGTTTTTGTTAAAGTTTGCTTTATCGGATTTTTCAACATAAATCAATCCCAAAAGCATACCTGTTGAAAATTCGAACAATCTAGTTACCGGAAAAATATGTAATATCCAAATAAAAAATTGATTATCTCCATCCAAGTTTTTATTCAATAGAAATAAAACTATCCATACTACCAAAAATATCAATACTGATTTAATAATGTTCTTGTTAACTTTAAGTTTCATAAATACCCATAGCAGGAAAGGAAACATAAAATAAAAGAAAACTTCAACTGATAACGTCCACGAAACGCCGTTAAAATTGAAATAAGTACCCTGACTAGGAACAAAGCTTTGTACCAATAGCAAATTAATGATTGACATAAAAGCAAGTTTTATAAAATATAAACTATTAGGATGAAAGTATAAAATAACTAATGGTGCAGAAAGAAAAAAGGTTAATACATGAACTGGATATACTTTGGAAAATCTTGCTTTATAGAATTTTTTGATACTGTGTTTATTTAGTTCTGTAAATTTAGAATGATAGTTATAAGCTAAAATAAAACCAGATAAAACAAAAAAGAATTGAACACCTGCTGAACCTAATTGATACTGGCTGAACACACCCATATGGTATAAGAAAACCATTAGCGCAGCAATAAACCTAAATGACGTTAAAGAGTTTAACATATGATTCCTGCCTTTCTCATTTCTCCAAAAATAAATGATTTGAATTTTCAAATCATTTATTTTCTTTATCAATACTCATACAAATATGAGTATTGAGGATGAAGGTTCAGTTCCTACTTAAATATGAATTGATTAATCTAATGCAGAACCCTTGAGTAAACGGCAGGATATTAAATAACACGGAATATACTCCTATATCCTTTGTATCCCCTTGAGAAAAGTCAACTGCTCCGTCTTTTCTTGTAACTTTCATTAAATAATTCATAGCCCTATCTACACTATCTATGCATTCACTTGAAATTCCATTTATCTTTGAAGCATTTAACATAAACCATCCTAGCGTAGCTGTAGCGGAAGAGTCAGATCTACTCTCACTTCTAGTTACAGTCCAATTCCAACTACCATTATCTTGTTGAAAGCTCATTGCAGCTTCCGCAAATCTTTTAACACTTTCTTCGAGCACAAATTTATATTTACTATCTTGCGGCAATTCATTCCAAGCATCTATAAGGCCTATAGCAAACCAACCAAGCCCTCTCCCCCATCCGTATAATCCAAGGGGGACTTTATTCTCTATCTTGTAAACGTGACATGGTAGCGAATGTTTATCTAGCATTCCATATTGCTCATACTCTTTAATTTGTTTCACTGCTAAATCTATACAATCCTCTTTGTTATATCTAGTACCGTAACAAACTAAAAAAGGGCATATAAACCCTATAGTATCTACATATCTGTAGCTTTTCATAAACTTTCTATATTCTACTGTGCCGTCCTCACCTATATGATCTTTAATCATTTCCCATGTATAATCTAATGCCTTTTTATATTGATTTACATCAATATAATCCAACTTCATGATAGCGTAAGCAAGTATAGCTCCGTCTATATGCTTAGGTTTTTCTAACCATTGACCACTACTATCAAATTTTGAATTCAAAAATTTTGTAACCTCACATTTAACTTCCTTATCATCATTATGTTTTAAGTGCTCTGATAAACCTAATATTAATGATGCTTCTTGCCAATGTTGTATCGTACTTTTAGTATAATTTCCTTTTAACATGTCTATTACAACTAATCTTGTATTGTCTGTTACTTTTATTTTTGGTGTGTTCAATAACCACTTAGACCCTTTTTTAGTTATAGTCTTATTCCATAGGGACTTATCCTCATATCTCCCCATGTGAATTCTCAGTACCCAATCCTTCATTACAGGTACTAAATCTATGATAATAGTCATTAAAATAATAAAAATTATAATGCAACCCAAAATTTGAAATATCATCTTTATATTTCCCTTTCAACGTGAAAATAATTTAAATACTCATTTAACATATCCAACAGTACTACCTAATTCTTCTGACATTCTAGTACACATATCTAGTGTAATATTCTCACCTATTGTCCAGCTTCTATCATAACTATGTGCTGTCTTTAGATTTAATTTATGCTTATCAATATAATCTTTTGTTTTCCCTATAATTTTCGCAGGATTGCCTCCAACGATGCACCCTTCTGGAACCGATTTTGTTACTACACTTCCCGCCGCCACAATGGCATTTTTCTCAATTGTAACCCCAGGCATAATTAAAGCCCTTGCTCCTATAAATACATTGTCTTCTATTTTTATTTTGGCTATTTTTGTATAATCTAAATATCGTTTCGTACTGGCGTCATGTGCAAGGAGATATACTTGGGGTGCAAATGTAACATTATCACCTATTTCTATTAGCCAGCAATGAGCATAGTCAATTGTACTTCCAGCTAATCCACTACAATTTTTCCCTACCTTCATACCTCTTTGCAAACACGCTTCTACCGTTAAATCCTCAAGGGATACCATTCCCAACCTTACCATTAAGGATTTTTTTATCCGATTAAACATAATTTCCTCCGATAAATTTATTTCATCACTTAATTTATTTTCAAATACTATATAAATCCATTTTGATTTTTCAACATATAGCCGCGGCTATCGATAACAAAAGGTGATCTGCACTCGTTTTCTCTCTTTGTTTTCACTATGTCTGGGCAGGAAAAGGATCTGACCGCTTCTATGCATGGCCGGATGCTCTCTTCCACCTAAAAAGAAGGGTTTTATGTCAGTTTTTTAATTTGTATTTATATATTTTTCACTATTTATTAAATTATACAAATGACCGACTTCATCCTCTGTCCCCAATTCCTCTTTCTTGAGGTTATCAATAAACTTACTTCTTAATTTTTCGTCTTCTATTAATAGCTCAAGATGATCCGCCACTGACTTGGGATTCATCTCTGCAATGACTCCATTAATATTATGTCTTATATGATTATTAGCTGTTTCAAAATTAGTAATTAATATTGGTTTTGCCAGTATTTTTGCCTCATCTATAGAGATAGATTTACCCTCATATCTTGATGTCTGTATATATATATCTGCTTGCTTTATGTATGGATATGGATTTTCTTTTATACCTAATAACTCTACTCTTTTTTCCAGTTTTTCTTCCTTTATACTTCTTTCAAGTTCTTCTCTTACGTTGCCTTCTCCAATCAAATACCATTTCAAATCGTACCCTTTTTTTATAAGTATATTAAATGCTTCTAAGGAAATATCTAATCCCTTTTCTTTAGCCAATCTTCCTACAGAAATTAATGATATACTTCTATCGTTCTCTTCTTTAAAGCCAACTTTCTCTAATGACATTTTCTTTATCATTCTTGAAGAGACTATATTGTGTATACATCCAATTTTCTTTCCATGTTCCGGGAAATTCTCCTTTAAAATGTTAACTAGCTCTTCTGATACTGTAACTATATGATCTAATTTCCCAAAATAAAATTTTTCTTTACTATAATCAATCCCTAATTTATTGTAATCCGTGTGTATCCATCCAATCTTTTTTTTCGCTTTTACTTTATCTACACAGAAATATATCGGATTCTTTTCTTGAAATCCGATAGCTACGTCATATTCCTTATTGATTTCGCTTATCGAATTTGACATGTATTTCCATATTTTTTGTTCAATTATAGCCCCATTCGTTTCTGTTTTAGCCAGATACCCTAATATTCCTCTAGAAAATACCGTTTTAAAATCTCCTATTTTCATTAATTCCGTTAAAGACCTTTTTATAGGCATATCAAAATATTTGTATTTTATCGGTTCCGGTAATACAGTAACTTCTTTTGGTAACTTATTTATAAATATTCCTTCATGCTTAAATAAAAATAAATCTACTTTGTATTCAGAATAATCTATAACTTCCAATAAAGAAATTAGGGCTTTTTCAGCCCCACCACAATTTAAATTATTCATTATAAATAATATACTTTTTTTCATGAACTTCACCCATTATAGAATGTCATATAACTTATATATTTCTTCTTCCGTTCCTAATTTCTCTTTCGAAAGGTTACTTACTAATTTTCCCTTTAATTCTGTATCTTTTATAAGTCTCTCAATTCCTTCTGCAATAGCCTCTGGCTTCATATCTACAATTAATCCATTTCTCTCATTGTCGATTTGATCTTTCGCAGTACTAAAATCAGTAACAAGTATAGGCTTATTCAATATTTTCGCCTCATCAATTGCTATAGATTTCCCTTCAAATTTAGATGTTTGTGCATAAATATCTGCTTGTTTTATATACGGGTAAGGATTAGACTTTAATCCTAACAATTTGAAATTGTTTTCTAATTTATTTGCTTTTATCAAATTGGTCAGTTGTTCTCTTTCTTCTCCCTCACCTATAATATTCCATTTTATTTTGTACCCTTTATCTATCAGTTTCTTACAGGATTCTATAGCCATTTCAAAGCCTTTTTGATAGTGCAACCTACCTACTGAAAGTATAATAATTTCATTATCTTTCTTAACATAAACATCCTTATTTTCCTGGTTAGCCATTTTATGTATCATTGTCGGTGATACGATATTATAAATAACACTTACCTCATCTTTTTGATTAGGAAATCTATTTTTTAGGATATTAGCACACTCTTCCGATACCGTAACTATGTTGTTTAGCTTTCTGAAGTACAAAGCATCAAAGTTCGAATCCATCCCTAATTTATTATAGTCAATGTGTACCCATCCTATTTTTTTATGTGCTTTCACCTTATCTACGCAAAAATATGTAGCGGTTTTTTCTAAGAATCCTATAGTAGCATCATACTGTTTCCCTATTTCATTCAAAGACTTAGCAATATATTTCCAGTTGTATTGTTCCCTTATCGATGTATTTTTCATTTTTCTATTCTTCATAGTGAACATACACCTATTATAGGCTAGCGATATTTCTCCCTTTAATAAAAATTCTTTGACCGATTTAAACAAAGGTAAGGTGAACGTCTTATATGTTTCTGGTATAGGTAGAATTTGTACCTCTTTTGGCACAAATTCCATAAATATACCTTCATGGTTAAACAAGAATAAATCTACATTATATAACTGATAATCTATTTGAGATAGTAAGTTTACTAGACTCTTCTCTCCACCACCAGCAGACAGACTAGGCATGACAAATAATAAATTTTTTTTCATAATATACCCCGATTTACTTAGCTAATTCCTGTAGATATTCTACCGATTTATATGACATTCTTTTTATATTAGGTATGGATTGCTTTAGTTTTCTTCTCAACTGTTCTTCTTCCCTTACCATCTCATCGAATTTAGCTCTTAATTTATCACTATTAGATATTTCTTCTATATTTAAAACTAATTTCTCTTCTCCAAATAGGTCTTTAGCTATTCCCTTCGACTTTATACTGTATCCCAATACCATAGTTGGAACACAATTTGAATAAGCCGCTATCGTTGCATGTGTTCTAGCCCCTATAAAGAATCGCATCCTAGCTATATACCCCTTATATTGCGTTGCATTTAAATTGTTTGGTAATATAATCACCCTACCTGTATTTTGGAATTCTTCGTAATATTTATACAGAACTTCATAATCGTTATTTCCATCCTGTATAACATGAGGTGTGAGAGCAATTGTTGAATCGGTAGTATCTAATATATGATGAATTAGATCCCTTACTGCGACTTGGGAATCTTTATTTTTATTCCATACAAGTGGACTAAAGTTAAGACCTACTGTATTCCCTTGTTGCCACCCTTTAGGTAATTCCAATTCTTCTTTTTCCATAGTAAATGCAGGATCCGCGCATAATTTAACATTATTAAGTCCCTTATTTTTCAACATACTATAGGTAAGGGTTTCACGAGCTAATATTAAATCAAATTGTTTTAAGTCTTCTAATTTTCTCTCAGACATGTCCTCTTCACCTATGGAACATCCCCATAACACTAACTTCTTTCCTTGTGCTTTTACTCTTTTATTTATTTCATACAAGGCGGGCTGCTCCCCGTAACAATAATTATCTCCACCTATAGATAAGCATACATCCATATTCTTTATGTGTTTAATTATATTATCTTCCATTTTAGCTATTGCATAAGACTCATCATTAAACAATTTCACTTTAAGTAAAGCCATCCACCAATCATATGAGTACTTCGCTATACTACTGTTAGAACCATCATATATTCCATCTAACTGTGTTATAATCTTATCTGTTTCCGGCTTACTTGATGCCAAATATATCTTTGCTTCATCTACCTTTTCTTTTATGATATTGGTAGAAGAACGAACAATGGCCTCACATCCCCTATTAAGACTGCCACCGTGGGCAAACATCATAATTTTCATACTAAATAAACTCCCTCACTATTATTTATTTCTGAATCTACTATAAGCAGTAGCGCAATACAGTCCAACAGTTGATTGTCTTTTTATCGAATCTATTATAAACTGCTCATATCTTCCTAGCTTGCTGTAAATTGCACTATAGTATATAGGCAATGCTTCTCTAACATATTTATTTCGTATCATATTTTTCACATATCTATAACGCCTACTGAAACTTACATCTTTAGATGGCGTAAAATAAATATGGATATAGGACATTACACTATTAATAAACTTTATTGACTTTAATTCACATATTCTTACTCTATCAATCTTATCAGTATATATTTGGGGTAATTCCATAGTATATATTTCTACAGCTCTCTGAAAATAATCTTTTTCCGATATGTTTCTAGTAGCACTACCAGCTACCTCCCGATAATGATAACCTACATAATCTATATATTTCATACGAGTTGCAATACTAAAGAATTCAACGTTAAACATTCCATCTTCTCCCAATGCAATCCCACTTGGGAATTTAACGTTATTTTCTTTGATTAAATTATTTCTATAGATCTTATTCACAACAGTATTTAAATTATCTGCCTTAAGGAAATAAGGTAATATTTCTTGCTCTATATAATCTTTTTTAAGAACAATATCTATAGGAAATGGATATTTTGTAATTACCTTATGCCCTTCCGTCTCGCCCTTAAAATTTGATATAACTACATCACAATTACTTTGTTTTACTGAGTTATATAGTGTTTCATACATATCCCTTTCTATACAATCATCAGCATCAACAAATCCGACATATTCTCCAGCAGCTAAATGTAGGCCCATATTTCTTGCAATACTTACACCTTGATTTTCTTGATTTATAAGTGTTATCCTGTCATCTAATTGTTTATACTTCTCAATGATTTCTTTGCTATTGTCTATCGAACCATCATTAATAAATATAAACTCACACTCTTGGAGTGTCTGATTTAAAAGTGACTCTATGCACTGAGTGATATATTTTCCTGCATTATAAACTGGTATTACTACACTTACTTTTTGGTTCATGCCTAAATCACACCTTTACGAGCAATCTCTTACGCTATAATCATAAATACACCTTTATTGTTGTCTCCTATACTTGATGTATGTATTGGTTAGGCGCCTATAAAGTGAAACTTTAATCAGTGGGGGTCTTACTGCCCGTTAATGCGGGATAATTTTATACAGCTTATTCAATTCAGCATTATTGCTGTAATCTCTATCTCGCAAATTATTGATTAATGTTTTCCTTAGCTCATCGTCTCTATATAAGTTTTCGATACCTTCGACTAACCCCTCTACACTTGAATCACATATAACGCCCTCAATTCCATCATCTAATTGGCTGGCTGCAGTAGGATAATTAGTTATCAATATAGGCTTTTCAAGGATTTTAGCTTCCGTAACCGTAACTGCCTTTCCCTCATATCTGGACGGCTGAACGTATAAATCGCATAACCTCATATACGGATATGGGTTGGTTTGTTTGCCTAATAGTATAAAACTGTCTTCTAACTGTTGTTCTGTTATCAGTTCCTTAAGGATAGATTCATCTGATCCGTATCCTATCACATACCATTTTATATTATTTAACCCTTTATTATGTAATTCTTTAAGAGCTTTTATAGCAACATCAAACCCTTTAGCATATGACAACCTTCCAACCGATAGAATATTAAAAGTGCTGTTACCTTGTTTATTAAAACTTACATTATCTTCAGCCATCTTCCGAATAAATTTGGGCGAAGTAATATTTTCTATTTGCAAAATTTTATCTTTTAGCGATGGATATACAGTCAAGAATGCCCTTGTGCATTCATCTGATATAGATGCTATGTAATCAAACTTATTCCACATAGCAAAATCAATTTTATTATCAATTTCTAGTGTGCTATAATCCGTATGAATCCAAGCTATCTTCTTATCAGCACTTACAGTATCAGCTAAAGCATCGTGTGGCCATGCGTAACTAATTGCAAAGTCATACTTTTTTTTCTGTTTGGGCAAAAAATATGCTGCATACTTTGACACAAACTGCATCTGAATATATCCCGAACCTTCTTTTAAACGTCTCTTTTTTGATATTCTGCCTGCCATATACTTACTTATTATTCTTGTGACTGCTGCCCCAAAATATCCTTCACGTATGCATTGCACAATTGACTTCCTAAAGACGGTATATCCACCTACCTGTGGTAGTACGTTAACTTTATTAGGTACTAGATTTAAGAACTCTCCGGTATGATTAAATATCAATAAATCTACGTTGTATGTATCATAGTCGAAACTTTCCAGCATATTAATTAGACTTCTTTCTATTCCACCAATTTCCATATCATAGATAGAGATTAAAACATTTTTTTTCATACGATTCCTCACGTCCATGTTTTGTTTTAATGTAAGTAAATGAAAACAATCGCAGTATGTGAATTCATATGGAATAAACTTTTCATTAGCTGCTTAAACTAGTGCGATCGATACACATATTCTCTCTTTTATTCACAAACAGCGTATTAGAAGGAATACGCCCTTTCACAACACTTCCGGCGGCTATTACGGTATTATCGCCTATAACAGTATCCTTCAATATAACTACATTAGAACCAATCCAAACATTCTTCCCTATCTTTACCTCGCCTTTTACTAGATGGCTATCTGTAGGGTTTTTATAATTATGGTCGTGGTCATTAATACTCACATTTGGTCCTATCTTTGTATTTCTTCCAATCGCTATTCTATTTACACAGTTGATATTACAGTTATCATTAATAAATACTTTTTCTTCTATATCTAATACTCCGTCAAAGTCCATTCTAATGCTAGCATTCTTTCTTACAAATACAAACTTTCCAATATTGACTTTTGAACGCTTATTGAAGATCTCAATCCTGCTATTTGCTTGAAGAGAAAAGACTGAGCACTTTATATTACGAAAGTATATTAACTTATAGAAAGTGCCTCTTAATACAGCTATTAAGTGTGAAATATTCATTAGTATAGTAAAGTACAGTCCTCTATTACGGCTTTCTGCAACTATCGTTTGAACTATTTTCTTGAATACCTTAATCATGTGTATTCTCCTTAAGACCTTTTTTTCCTATCACATATTTTCTTAGCCTAGCAATGTTATTTCCGCCTATAATTTTCGCTAAGATTAATTTTATATTACCCTTGATTCTTACTTGAGGAGGCAACCAGCTTTTGTAAAAGTGATGCATTGCATACGTATTTTCAGTTATAAACTTTCTACAATTGATATAATCATATGGAGAAAAATAAGTTTGTGGATAAAAGGCTCCCATTCCACTTATTTCTTGATATTCTCCATTTAATTCCAACCCTGCGTTTTTTAGTATATTAGTTACAATAGCCACATTGGTTAAATCATCATGGTTTCCATCCTCTTTGATGAACCCTTTCCCTTCATACGAATCCAAAAATATTTTAATTAACTTATTTCCTTTAATCGATCCTATAGTACTTGTCGCTATGTAATTCTCTTGCTCAAACCCCCAAAATGAATCATGATGGAGCATGTCATCAAAAGATTTGAATACTTCTACATCGGTATCTAAATAAATCCCTCCGAACTTATAAAGAACATATACTCTTACATAATCACTTACAAATGCAAATTTTTTCGAATCATAGGCTTCTTTGACATATAAGTTACATTCTATATCAAAATTGTCCTCATTCCACTCAATAATCTCATATTCTGAGAGGTTCTTCTTCCAGCTATCTATGCATTTTTGTACTATCTCGGGTTTCTCTCCACCACCAAACCAACAATAGTGTATGATTGATGGAATTTTCCTCACGTGCTCCAATTGATACACCCTCTCCGATATGTTTGAGTTTATACTTAAAAGTAGGGGTTACTGAAAAATCTATAAAGATATATATTTACTTGTATACATGATTCCTAAGCTTATTACACTCTCGTAAAAATAATAAATAAGATAACATAATAAAAGTCCATAATATACGAACTTCCTATCCTTTTTACAAAATAATACAACAATCCATGAAATTAAAATTAATTGATATAAACTGAAATAAATGCTGAATCTTGCAAATATCCAATTTTGTGTTGAAATAATCATGAACACTAAACCAATTAAAGACATGTTTACAATGTAATCACTTTTCGGAAAAACTTCTCTTAATTTTTCTTTTCCAAAATATGCAATAATTATTGGCACAGCACTAACTGCAACACGTAATACATTGGCTCCTCCCTCTGCAAAGTCCTTGTAGTGTCCATACTGAGTTGATTCTAATGCCGCGAACAAACTTTCTGAGAATTGGTTAAATCCAATTACTATAATGACTGAGAAGAAAAGCAATATATACGTATCCCAAGCCCAAGCCTTTCTCCTAACCAAAAAGTAAATCGGGATTAAGACAAGCGCTGACTTATGAATTGTAGCTGCTAAAAGTACAATTAAAATATATTTTTTCCAATTTCCATTGAAAATAAATTTTGTGGCTGCAAAGATAACAGCTGCTGCTAAAAATTGCCTGATCCCGTTCATGGATACCAAATACATTCCACCTGTAATATAGACAAATAAAGCTACTTCAAACATCCGAGAGTATTTATAAAGAGTTATTACAATTAATACATTTGTCACTAACGCAACAATAAACACCATTATTTGTGGATCTTTTGAGAAGTTTTGAAGAACCATCTGTAAAAGATCGAATCCAAAATCCCCTGTAAAATCGATAGTTTTCCAATCGAATTCATTGTGAGAATAGGAATACATGTAAAAATAAGTATCACCAATATTATTTCTAAGTCCCGATACAATAACAAGAGATGCCATTGCCAAGAAACTAAGCATTTTATTTGGTTGAACTGGAACGATCCCATTGTTCATGCTCTTTGCAGAATATCTTGCAAAAAAAGATAAAATATAAACTACAGAAAGATTTATCCATAATACAGTCATTCCATAACTCCTTCCACACGGCACACAAGCAAGTAACTTAGAAAAGCAAAAGCATTGGAAAAACAGATATATGTATATAAATACAAATTAAAAAACCGACATAAAACCCTTCTTTTTAGGTGGGAGAGAGCATCCGGCCATGCATAGAAGCGGTCAGATCCTTTTCCTGCCCAGACATAGTGAAAACAAAGAGAGAAAACGAGTACAGGATACCTTTTGTTATCCATAGCCGCGGCTTATATGTCGAAAAATCAAAATGAATTTATATACACATAAATATATTAAACGATTAATTGACCAATTATTGCAATCTTAAAAAGCAATTACCGGTATATCGTCACCCTCCTAATGGTGCTTCGAAACAGTTCTATTACTCGTATTCTTTATATAAAGATAAAGCAAAATTCCAAAAGGTATTGCCAAGAAAGTAGTACCCTTACATGGTGATTCTTTAAGAAAAACATAATTTCTGATCATTAGATTACTTGATACATAATGTATGGATTCCCGAAATCTCTCCTTAAAAGAAGGAGCATACTTCATAGCAACCTTTCTGAAGAATAAAAAACCACGCGGATTTTTCTTATATTGTTTAATCATGTTCATACTTGAACCATCATCCAAATATTCCACATGGCATAAGACTTCGTTCATAATGAGTAAAGGGCATTGTTGATCAATTAAAATATACTTATAACTGAGCGGGCAGTATTTTTCTCCTGAAAATATAGGATATGGCAAAGAGTTTCTTGTCAATTCCGAACGATAAACAAGTTTCTTGTCTCCTCTGACTCCGTGAAGACCATACAAACCTGATAGTGTGGAAGCTTTAATATTAGATGGCATTTTAGTTCCAATGATCTCTCCATTCGGTTTTGCATCTAACCCAACTATTCCAGCAAACTCCTTACTTCCATGTGTCTTCCAAAATGAAGCAATCTTTTCAACAGCATCTTCAGCCATATAATCATCCGAATCTATACAAACATTTAACTCTGTATCAATTAATTCATAAGCGGTATTGTGTGCTCCGTGCATACCTTGATTTTCTTGGTATTGATAACGGATGGGAACTACATCTTCTGCAATCCAAGTATCTATAAGTTCCTTTGTGTTATCAGTAGAGCCATCATCAATGATTAACCAAATAAAATCTTTACATTTTTGTCTCTTTAAACTTTCGTAACATAAATGAAGGGTATATGCACGATTATATGTAGGCGTAAAAACGGTTAAGAGTGGTGTCATTACAAACCCTCCTGCATCAAGTTTTTATTATTTATAGGCATGTGCATAATAGTAATCTGTCAACCAGCTTGCCATAGTGGCCGTATCATAGCCAATATTTTGCATTACATTTGTTGTATCCTCATGCTCCAATGATGAGGAAAGAATATAATCTGCCCATAATTTCGTTGGACTCTTTAAGCTCATAAATTTCATTCGGCCAGTCAAGTCAGATTCACTAGTAATTGCATCAGACACCACACAATTTAAACCAGCAGCCTGTGCTTCAACTAGTACAACTGGCAAGCCTTCAAAAAGTGAAGGGAAAAGAAAAATATCAAATCCTTGCATCAATTTCGGGATATCGGTTCTAGTTCCTAGAAATCTAACTTTAGAAGACAATCCTAAGTCAGCTACCTTTTTTTCAATGTTTGGGCGTAGGGAACCTTCTCCTATGAGAACCAGTATGGATTCTGGGTTCTTTTTGTGTACAGCCTGGAAAATATCTATTAAGAATTCATGATTCTTTTGCTTATTGAACCTTCCTACATGCCCTAGAACTAATGTATTATTATTTGCTCCAATTTCTTCTCTTACTTTATTTCTGTTACTTTCGTTATATTTAAATTCTTCAGCATTCACTGCGTTATTTAGAACTTTCACTTCATTAGAATTAACCCTTTTCTCTCCAAACAACCATTCCCCTGCTTTTTTTGAACATGCAAAATAGGCAGTCGGATTGTCTTTCATTGTGGATCTTGCATATAGTCGAAAAGGAAGTTTTATATCGATGCCTAAATCACTTAAATGGCTGTGCGCAATACGGCACGGAACACCTGCATTTTTTGCTGCTCTTAATACAAAACTACTGTTCTCATTGATATGGGAATGTACTACTTTATATTCAGAATTAGTAGCAAAGAACTCATTGAGTAATTTAAAGTAACGACGATAATTTCCAGGGCGTATCTGTGGCATTCGATAAATTTTTCCACCAAGCCCCTCAATTTCATCATCATAATGTCCCTTATCTGTTCTATGTACCATAAAATCAAATTGAATCTTGCTACGGTCTATTCTTCGGTAATAATTCATTAACATAGTTTCAAGCCCGCCGCGATTCATGACGGTAACTACTTGAAGTATACGAATAGGTTTCAAGAGTACCACTCCTATCTAATCATCTTTCTGAGTGAATCTATTGCCACTAACATAAAATAATACCCTGCGGTAAACCTATATTTTACGCAAAAGTAAAACGCCTTCCAAACAATAGGGAAGTGATCCATCTCTAATTGTTTAAAAGAACGCCTTATACGATTATCATTCAGTATTTTACTTAATCTATTAAATTTCTTGAATGGAGATATGCGATTACTTTTACTCATCATATTTAGGCCAAGTCCGAGCGTATTAAGACAAATACGATTATTTAAGGCTAATCGAAAATTTCCTGATAGCTGCCTATCTTCTAAAAATTTCTCGATTATGTCATAAAGGTTAAACCATTGGTTCATCAATTCCGGTTTGTAATTAGACGTGACCGAAGCTGCATTTGTCTTCCAGTAATGATAAAGAGGCTTATTTAAAAAAACAAATTTATCAATATAATAAAATGTATGTATATTAAATAATGAATCCTCATTTGTACCAATAAAACTTAAATCCACAAACTGAATTGCGTTTTCTTTAATAATATCAGAACGATAAAGCTTTGACCAAACAGTTCCCCAAGCATCTAAGAATTCTGGATTTCCTATCTCTTCATTTATAGGGCCGATTAAGCGTCTCATTACATTTACTTTAATTTCTTCGCCTTCATAACAAACCTTTTCAGGAAGATCAAATTTCTTCTCTTTTGAATGACTTCCAAATTCACGAGTATATGTACACATAACAATGTCTGCTTCACCTTGAACTGCTTCCTTATACAAGGTTTCATACATTTCCATGTCTATCCAATCATCCGGATCAACAAATCCAATATATTCCCCGCTTGCGGTTTGTATGCCTGTATTTCTTGCTGAAGAAACACCACCGTTTTCTTTTTCAATCACTATAATTCTTTTATCTTTCTTTGCGTACTCATTAAGTATATCTGCACTCTTGTCTGTTGAACCATCGTTTACCATGATGATTTCAATATCTTCAAGTGTTTGTGACGTTAGGCTGTTTAAACATCTTCCTAATAAAGTTTCAACATTATAGACAGGAACTATTATACTGACTTTCGGTTTCATCTGTTTCCTCCAGAATGTATTTCCCATAAATAGAACTCAATTCAGATTGAACTTGAATAATCGAATATTTATGCATTTTTCGTTTGCTTTCAATACCCATTTTCACAAGTAAGTCTTTTGATTTGTTCATCTCTACTACTCTTAAACCAAAAATTTGAGCATCTTGATCGGAAATGATATAGCCATTTACTTTATCTTCTACAAGCTCCAAATGCCCTCTGTTCTCGCTGGCTATAACAGGCAATCCGCAAGCCATCGCTTCCATAATATTAACTGGTAACCCCTCACGGAGACTCGATGCAACCGCAATATCGCAGGCGGATAAAATCTTCGCGATATCATTCCGATAACCAAGAAAGTCCACCATTTCAAATACTCCCATTTGTTTAGCCAATTCTCTGCAATCCTCTAGCAGGGGACCGTTCCCAGCCAATAGAAGCCTCGCATTAGGAACATTATCTTTTATTAAAGCCAATGAGCGAATCAAAAGCTGTTGATTTTTATTTTTATTAAACTCAGCCGCATAAAACATCAAGAAATCATCAGGCTTATACCCCATCTCATTCCTCAGACAAAGCTTTTGAATCTCATCAACTGGTTTAAAGTATTCTGTGTCCACTCCCACTCCATGAACTTGTTCAATGTTAGTTGCTTTGAAACGCCGATGAACAGCCAGATCATAGTCCTCTTGATTTATTGTGATAAGGCAGTCTGTGTAATTTGCCATTACTTTTTCAATGGGATAATATAATAGCCAATTTATAAGCGGGGCACCTTTACAAAAGTGAAATCCATGAGCAGTATATAAAACATTTGTTCCATGCTTTCTAGATTTTCTTGCTGCCAAACGTGCAATGGCTCCTCCCATCGGTGTATGACAATGAATGATTTTATATTCGTTTTTATCAATGATAGCTTTCAACTCTTTATAAGCCTTAATATTTTTAAGTTGCAAAGGCGATCTTTGAATAGAAATTTCATACTTCTTATCCACATATGGGAGTTCCATGTTGCCAGCAGCAGCAACATGAACTTCCCATCCCTGTTCTTTAAACCATTTCATATATGGCAAGTGAAATGCTTTAAAATGAAAGTCTACCGTTGCACAGAATAATACTTTATTTTCCACATATATCACCCTACACTTGTTATAGTCTGTCTAATCAATCTGTGACCTGTACATGCTTCATTTCTCCAAATAGTAAGACACGCGTCTAAGCATATGTATTCAAATCGACATTCACACTATATTTTGCGAAACTATACGGCTATTTGCCAATTCCAATACCTGTTCTCTCAATTTTGATTTCTCAAGATCAGGATATGTTTGAATAATTTCTTCGATTTCTTTCATATAAAGATTGGATGTTTTACCTATATAAATTTTAGGATGAATTTGTTGCTCATGTAATTCTTCTTTTTTCAACAATTCTTCAAAAAGTTTCTCCCCAGGTCTCATTCCAGTGAACTTTATTTGTATCTCATCTAATGAATTTCCTGATAACGTGATTAAGTTTTTCGCAAGGTCTACTATTTTCACAGGCTCTCCCATATCTAAAATGAATATCTCTCCACCTTTAGCTAATGCTCCAGCCTGTATTACAAGTTTAGACGCTTCTGGAATTGTCATAAAGTAACGAATCATTTTTGGATCAGTGACCGTCACTGGACCACCTTGCTTAATTTGCTTTTTGAACAGTGGTATAACACTACCACGGCTTCCCAATACATTCCCAAAACGGACGGCCACAAACTTCGTATTACTTGTTTTGTCTAAGTTTTGGATTACCATTTCAGCAAGCCTTTTTGTTGCACCCATTACACTTGTCGGATTCACAGCTTTATCTGTAGAAATCATTACAAACGTCTCAACTCCGTGCCAACTTGCTGCTTTTGCCACATTTGTTGTCCCGATCAAATTATTTTTTATAGCTTCTTCAGGGTTGCGTTCCATCAACGGTACATGCTTATGCGCAGCAGCATGATAAACAACTTGAGGCTGATATTGACTCATGACTGACATCATTTTCAGATCATCCTGTACATCAGCAATTTCTGTAGTAAAAACAATACTTGTGTCACCGTATAGCTCTCTCAATTCCATTTCAATGGAATAAATACTATTTTCACCGTGCCCCAATAAAACCAATTGTTTCGGGTTAAATTTTGCAATTTGACGACAAATTTCAGATCCAATTGAGCCACCAGCGCCAGTTACTAAAATGACTTTATCAGTTATAAAGTCTGAAATACTTTCAATATCCAATTCAACCGGCTCACGCCCTAATAAATCTTCTACCTGGACATCACGAAATTCATTCACTGAAACTTTCCCAGTCACTAAGTCCTCCAACATTGGAAGGATCTGAGTTTTTGCTTTTGTCTTAGAGCATTCTTGAAAAATCGTATTTAATGCTTTCTTACTAAGTGAAGGAATTGCTATGATGATGCTATCGATGGCGAATTGCTGAACAACAAATTCAATACGGTCAATTCCTCCGATTACCGGAATTCCAAGAATATCTAATCCATGTTTCTTTGTATTGTCATCAATGAACGCCACGGGCAGTAATTCTGTGTCATTATTATTCAAAAGTTGTCTTACGACCATTGTACCCGCAGAACCTGCACCGATAATCAACGTTCTTTTTTTGTCGTCCCCTTTTTTGATATAAGCATCTCTGAACATTCGCCATAGAAAACGTGATCCTCCAATCAGTAAAATATGGGTCATCCACGTTACAACAAGGAGTCGGAAGTAAATCTCTTGAAGCAATATTTGTTGTACTACTGCTGTTGTGACAATAGAAAGTGTGATTGCTTTCAAAATAATTAGCAATTCTCCTATACTTGCATACTCCCATGCTTTCTTATAGAGCTTATAAATAAAAGAAAAAATATGATGGCTAAGCAGCAGAGTCATTGCACTCACTACGATGGGAAATGTTATGACATTGAAATCAGCACTTACTAAGAAGCGACTAAAGAAAATCGTGGTTAATACGATTAAGGAATCCATTAAAATTAATAAGGATACTCTTTGACGATACGTCATAATAGGCCCCCTCTCTCTCAATTTTTTTTATAACAAAAGAAAATCCTCATAATTATTATCTTAGGATTAACAGATTTATATATTGCATATGTCCAGCTGAATATATATAAAAATACAAATTAAAAAGCCGACATAAAACCCTTCTTTTTAGGTGGGAGTGAGCATCCGGCCATGCATAGAAGCGGTCAGATCCTTTTCCTGCCCAGACATAGTGAAAACAAAGAGAGAAAACGAGTGCAGGTCACCTTTTGTTATCCATAGCCGCGGCTATATGTCGAAAAATCAAAATGGATTTATATAGACAAGGAAAGTAATCAATAACCAACTAATGCAAAGTTCCTATCTACAAAATCCTTTAGAAAGACTTTCTAGACAAGAACTTCAAATAAATTTGGGCATTCAACCCTCCCTCACACCATACTCTTGACGACTAACGTCTAAGGTTTTTTATAACCCACAGCATGGCCGAGTGTCTCCATTGATAGCGGTAAGGAGACATCACCGTACCCTATAAATTTTTTATAGGTGGTCTTTCATTCTCTACCAAGAAATGTATGAAAAGCTTTTCATATTTACGTCATAGGTTAAGAAAGCGCTGTATACCTTATTCTAATAAATCTCTTATACCTTTTTATTCAGAATAGCCCCCACAAGCTTTCCTTTTGTTAAATCTAACGCCCTATCTGCTTCGACTGCTGCTTCACTAGCAGTTTGATAGCAACTTAACACCAACAATACTCCATCACACTGACTAGCTAATATATTTGTGTCTGCTACCTCCAGAAGAGGCGGAGAGTCAAATAAAATAATGTCATATTGCTCTATTGCTTTGCTAATTAAATTTTGCATAGATGGTAAGCTAAGCATCTCAGCTGGATTATTAACTTCAGGACCACTTGTCAATATATGTACATTTTTAACTTCTGTCTGACTTACCACTTTTTCTAACGTTGCTTTTCCCTCTAGAATATTTGTTAATCCAGATTTATTTTCCACTCCAAAAATCGCATGTAGTTCCGGGGTTCGCAAATCCGCATCAACGACTAAGACCTTGTCATCTTGCTGAGCCATAGACACCGCCAAATTTGCCACAGTAGTGGTTTTCCCTTCCCCATATCCAGGAGAAGTAACAATTATAGTTCGTTTTTTATCAGTTTCAGATGCAAACTGAAGATTAGTACGAATTGTTCGATATTCCTCAGCGACCTTCGATTTCGGAGCTATATGAGCAATTAAATGACTATTATCAAGAATACGGCTTTGTTTTTTATTACGAATCAAATGTTCTCCCCCCAGCTGTTACACTTTCTCTCTTACTTTTTTTATCTACTATATTATTTTTCTTCATTTGAGAAACACTTCCTAAAACGGGAACCTGTAATAGCTTTTCAATGTTACGTTCCGATTTAATCGTTTCATCAAGGGAATCCAATAAGAAGACTACTCCGATACTCAATATAAGCCCGGCAGCCATAGCCATCTCTATCGCTTTTGCATGATTTAGATTTATTGGTGAAGGATTTCCTTGTGCATTTGCTTCAGTTAAGATACGGACACTTCCAAAATTCATGATAGCTTTTGCTTCTTCTTTATAAACATTTGCTGTAGCATTAACAATTTTGGCAGCCTGAGCCGGATTAGCATCTGTAGCTGTTATAACGACAACCTGGGACTCCTCCACTTTTCCAACACTTATCTGTCCACTTAATGCACTTGCTGATTTTTGCAACTTTAGTTGCTGAACTACTTTTTCTAAAACAACGGGTTCTTTTATCATTACTTTAAGTGTACTCATAGCTTCAGCATTAGCTGGAATGAGCATTCTTGCGGAGGACGCATATAAAGGCGTTTTCATGAAAAAGCTGTATATACCACCAACAAATGCAGCTAATATCGTGATCACTGCAATAATCCAAAATTTCCTTCTTAAAACATTAAACAAGTTTTTTAAGTTTATTTCTTTCTCCATATTTCCCCTCCACTACTGCTCATTTAATTGGTTAACAAGTCTTCAGATACAAATTGAAGATAAATCAAATTTGATCGCATGTAACATCTATATAAATACAAATTAAAAAACCGACATAAAACCCTTCTTTTTAGGTGGGAGAGAGCATTCGTTCATGCATAGAAGCGGTCAGATCCTTTTCCTGCCCCATGCCAAGTGAAAACAAAGAGAGAAAACAAGTACACGTCACCTTTTGTTATCCATAGCCGCGGCTTATACGTCGAAAAATCAAAATGGATTTATATAAACAGTAATAATTTT
Organism: Bacillus sp. DX4.1; assembly: GCF_030348195.1. Lineage (NCBI taxonomy): Bacteria > Bacillati > Bacillota > Bacilli > Caryophanales > Bacillaceae > Bacillus > Bacillus sp. DX4.1. Next base: position 4,735,645 of record NZ_JAUCFT010000008.1, read on the forward strand.
ATCAGACATATCTTCTATTCTAAAAATATATAGCTTATTATATTAAGCATAATATTACTAGCGTTGCATTAATATAATGTGATATAATTATTCCCAATGTTTTTAATGTTACAACTTATTAACAAATACATAAAAAAAAACCTTTATAATGGTAAGTACAGATAATTTCCTGTCCAAACCCAAAACAAAGGACTAACTCATGGACAAGAATACACTATTTTCTTCATTTGGTAAATGGGTATCACCCATTAATTTAATAAAATTTCTTGTATAAAAATACCAAATGAATAGAGATTACCTTTCGAGCACTTGTTCTCTTTTTTAACTTCGTAGCACATAATAACACTTTGAATAATCAAATAAATATAGTTCGTTAGTTGTATGCAGCGCTAGTTTATTTCAATATAAAAAATACATTATCTATGCATTTTTTATATCTTTTTTTGGCCCAAAACTATTATACGATATATTTTTTATTTATGATATATAAACACATTGTTTAGTGCAAAATGAAAGTGAGTTTTACGCTCTTTTGGTGAGTTGTTCTTTTACGTACTATATTGATATAAAAGAAAGCCCAATTGCACAAACGGCAATTGGGCTTTCTAGACTGTACTTCTTACTTATCTACAATGGTTTCTCTCAATTCGATTTAAAAATCAGTGTTGTATACACAACAAGAATACACTTTTTATCATTTATTTAGTTACAACTTGCTTTGCTAACACTTTTTTAACAGTAGCAATGACTCTCTCTTGGTCTTCTACTGTCATGCTTGAACCAGAAGGTAAACATAATCCTTGGCTAAACAGCTTATCAGAAATACTTTCTGTATCACTGTGAGTATAATATTTAGAACCTACAAATACAGGTTGTTGATGAAGTGGCTTCCAAATCGGACGAGCTTCAATGTTTTCCGCTGTTAAAGCTTCAATTACGTCTAAATATGTAGCACCCGTTACTTTTTCATCAATTAATAATGCGGATAACCAACGATTAGGAACCGCATCTTGGAACTCTGGCATAAATGTAATTCCAGGTAATTTACCTAAAGCTTCTTTATAACGATCGAAAATATCACGACGTGCTTGTACACGATCGTCTAACACTTCTAACTGTGCTCGTCCTACACCAGCCACAATGTTACTCATACGATAGTTATAACCGATATGGCTATGCTCATAATGAACTGCTGGATCACGTGCTTGAGTAGAAAGGAAGCGTGCTTTTTGGATTGCTGCTTCATCATTAGAAACAAGCATACCACCACCAGAAGTAGTAATAATCTTATTACCATTGAAAGAGAAAATACCAAATTTACCAAATGAACCTGTTTGTTTCTCTTTGTACGTTGTACCTAGTGACTCCGCAGAGTCTTCCACGACTGGTACACTATATTTATCACAAATCGTCATAATTTCATCCATCTTTGCACTTTGTCCAAATAGGTGAACAACGATTACTGCTTTAGGAAGCTTCCCTAATACTTTTGCATCCTCAAAAGCTTTTTCAAGAGCAACAGGGGACATATTCCATGTATCAGGCTCAGAATCTATAAAAATCGGTTCGGCTCCTTGATACGCAATTGGATTTGCACTTGCTGCAAATGTTAAAGAGGAACAAAATACAGTATCATCTCTTTTCACACCTAACAGTTCCAAAGCTAAATGGATAGCAGCTGTTCCTGCACTCACTGCCGCTGCACTTTTCACGCCAATATATTCCGCAATTTGATGTTCAAATGCATCTACGTTAGGACCTAATGGTGCAATCCAGTTTTGTTCGAACGCTTGATTTACATATTTTTGTTCATTTCCGCTCATGTGTGGTGGTGATAAAAAGATTTGTTTGTTTTCCATGATTCCATTACACTCCTTATGGTAAGGTAACTTATTTTATAACTCTTGCTGGAGAACCTACTGCTGTACAAAAAGATGGTATATCATGAATGACTGTTGCTCCTGCACCAATTATACTCCATTCGCCAATTTTTCGATTTGGAATAACGATTGCCCCTGCACCTACTTGTGTACCTTCATTAACAAAAACTGTTCCTGTTAACGTTGCATTTGGAGAAATATGTGCAAAGTCACCAATATGATTATCATGTTCTATTACCGCTGCAGTGTTAACAATAACATGACTTTCAACTACAGTATCTGCATTAATAACAGCATTCGGCATAATAACTGTTCCGACCCCAACAGAGGCGGACTGACTCACTACAGCAGTTGGATGAATGATTGTCTCATAACTTTCATCTTCCAATCCTAACTGCTGAACAATCCTTTTTCGTACAGCATTATTTCCAATTGCAATTACAAGCTTAAATCCAATTTCTTCTATTACTTTCTTAATAGAAGAAATTGGACCGTAGCATACACCTTGTTTCCTACTTAGGTTTTCGTATTTATCATCAAATACAGCAACAATTTGATATCCTGTATTTGCATGAATCATATCTGTAATAACCTTCGCATGTCCACCTTGACCAATTAAAGCTATCTGTTTCATTTCACCACTTCTTTATTTATGTTTGATCCTGTAAACTTTTGTATTGTTACATGCCCTTGTTGACTAATCCCTTCCGATTTAAGGACTTTCGCAACCGTCAAGAATAAAATCTTTATATCTAACCAAAAAGATTGATTATCTACATACCAAACATCTAATTTAAATTTATCTTCCCAAGAAATTGCATTTCGACCATTTACCTGTGCCCATCCAGTAATACCAGGGCGTACTTCATGACGTCTAGCCTGTTCTGGCGTATATAAAGAGAGATATTCCATTAATAACGGACGAGGCCCTACTAAACTAATATCCCCTTTTACTACATTAATAAGCTGTGGTAATTCATCTAAACTTAACTTTCGAAGAAGCTTACCAAATGATGTTAATCGAATGTCATCTGGTAAGAGATTGCCTTCTTTATCTGTTGCATCCGTCATTGTACGGAACTTGTATACGTAGAACGGTTTACCTTGTAAACCTGGGCGTTTTTGTTTAAAAATTATAGGGCTACCTAACTTACTTTTAACTAAAGTTGCTATCATCAAAAATGGTATAAACAATAAAAGACATAATATACTAGATATTATGAAATCAACAGATCTTTTCATTTGTATCACCCAACTAAATTTCTTTTAAAATTCCATATAATTTTTGTGATAACTTCACAGAATCATAGTGTGTTTGAGCTAATTTTTTAGCATTTCTACTAGTTTCTTCATACAAACCTTTATTTTCTTTTAGCTCTCTTAAATAAGAGTAATATTCTTTTCTATCTTGATATTTAAATCCTTTTCCAGCACTACCTTTTCTTAACACCTCATTCTGCCAACCTAAATAATTTAATATAATAGGTTTTCCAGCAGCAAGATAATCAAAAAACTTATTAGCACTATTATCTTGTAATATTTTATAATCACTAACCGACATAATTCCCACATCACTAAATTTAACTAATTTTAAAACTTCTGCCTTAGACATTTGATCTAAAATATACACATTATCCAATCCATGACTTTCCTTAGTCATTTTTAGTCTTTCTTTTTCTTTTCCCTCCCCTATCAATAAATACACTATATTATCATTCCTATAGTCATTTGCGATCTCTAGAATATGTTCTAAGCCATTCACAAATCCCATTGTTCCAGAATGAATACATACAAACTTATCTTTTAGAAATGGGTATTGCTTAAGAATATCCTTCTTATTCATATCAATCTCTTCAACCAAATGATTATTGGCTAAATTAGTAATTACAGATATTTTATCTGAAGGTACCCCTTTTTCAATTAAATTATTCCTCATACCTGTTGATAGGACAATAATGTGAGCAGCATGCTTGTAAATTAACAGTTCTAACTTACTTAGCATTTTAATTACAAGTTTATTTTTTATAAACCCTAACTGAATTGGTATATCCGGCCAAACATCCCGTACTTCAAAAACATATTTTTTCTTTAAAATTTTTGACACTAATAATCCTGTTACCCCAATAGTTAAAGGTGTCGATGTGGCAAATATTATATCCGTGTCTTTTTGTTTAATCCCTAATAAAATGCTTTTTATCATAAAATGTAAAAAAGCATATACTCTCTTTATAAAAGAATACCCTTGTTTATACTGCGTATTGGTTGAAATAATATCAATTCCATCATACTGATTTATATTAACTTTATTCCCTGTTAGTATAGTTACATTATTACCTTCTTCTGCAAGATACTTTGAAAACTCAAACGACCTTGTCCCACCAGAGTTCACTTGAAAATATTGATGTATATACAAAATATTCATTAGTTCCCTCCTAAAATACTCTCATATAACTTTATTAATTTCTTTTCTTCAACTTTCCAATTAAATTGTTCCTGGTAAGCTTTAAAGCCATTTTCCCCAAATTGTATACTCAATTCTCTATCACTTAAAATTTTATGTACAGAGTCTGTTATTTCTTCTATATTAAAAGGATCAACAACTATACCACTTTCACTATCCTCTATTAACTCTGTCCAATCAGGAAAATTAGAAGCAACTACTGGAATACCAAATGACATATATTCAAATATTTTTGTTGCTAAAGATTGAAGATAGTTTTTTTCGGGATGTAAAATAGCTAGTCCTATATCTGCTTGTGCATAATAACCGAATACCTTGTGTAAAGGTAGCCTTCCTGGTAATTCAATATACTCATTGAGATTATTAGTAATAATAAAGTCTGTCGTCTCTTTCTTAAGTTGCTCTGAGAAATTTCCAATCAAAATCATTTTGAATTCGAACTCTCTTTTTTTTAATTCCTTGGCCACTTTTAACATTTCATGTAAACCTCTGGTTTTACTAATTGCACCCGCATAAACGATATTAGGTACTTTGTTTTTTGTGACATTAATGGAAATTTTGTTATCTAGAGGATAATTTAAAATATCTTCTTTTATAATATCTATATCTTCATAGTTATTCTTGTAATACTTTTCTGCATAAATCACAGCATCACATTTTTTTATTAAAAATTTCTCCATATAACCTACTACACTGGATAGTTTGCCTCTGATAATTTTAGGTATCCATGGTTTACTTTTTATAGCAGCAGGAAAATCTTCATGCATATCATAAATGACTTTAGATTTAGTAAACACCTTTAAAAAGTACCCTACTACTAATAATTCTGGATCATGAAAATGATATACATCTGCTTTCTCCCGCAAAGCTTTAATAAACAAGCGCAGCCATAAAAATGGTCTTGCTAACCTTTTTACTTTAGGAAGATATTCAATTGTTAGATTTTCATACATATCTTCATATTTCACATTATTTTGAACAGCACATAACTTTACTTCGTAACCTTTTTTCGCTAAACTAACTGTTTCTTTATAAAATACACGTGTATCATTCCACGGATGAACTGAACTAAAAATAAAAACTTTCAAAGTATACTTCACTCCCACTAGATATAACAATAAATATACTGATATTTTAATAAAAAAGAGGTATTTTATTAATAAAAATACCTCTTTCTTATCAAATCATTGTACTTGAAGAACTTTTTTCGATTTCTCATTGGCACCTAGCTTAATAATTTTCGAATCATCAAACTCTTTAAAAGTATTTCTTGTATCCACGATTAACTTACTATTTTCAACCACCATATCGCTATCATATGCCTTATGATTTGTAATTAAAATTACACAATCATATTCTGCTAATCTTGAATACTCTAATTCAACTGAATCAACTTTTTCTCCATATTTGTCTTTAAACGAGTGAGCATGTGGATCATTATAGTCAACACGAGCTCCACCATCTCTTAGTAACTCATAAATTTCTAAACCTGGTGACTCACGTAAATCATCAATATCAGGTTTATAAGCCATGCCTAATAATAATACCCTTGAACCCATTACAGACTTTTGATGTGTATTTAAAGCATAGCTGACTTTGTTATAAACATATTCTGGCATATGTTTATTAATTTCCTGTGCAGTTTCGATGAATCGACTAAAGAAGTTAGAACCTTTTGCCTTCCAAGCCAAATACATAGGATCAAGTGGAATACAATGTCCACCAATTCCTGGACCAGGAGTGAATTTCATAAATCCGAACGGCTTTGTATTCGCTGCATCAACTGTTTCCCAAATATCAATACCCAATTTATCACACAACATAGCCATTTCATTAATAAAAGCTATATTAACACTACGAAATGTATTTTCGAGAAGTTTACTCATCTCTGCAACTTTAGGAGATGAAACAGGAACTACAGTATCAATAAAACTACTATATAAATTCATACCTAATTTTGTACATTTTTCAGTAGTTCCACCTAATACTTTAGGTGTATTTTTTGTATTATAGTGCTGATTTCCTGGATCTACCCGTTCTGGGGAAAAACATAGGAAATAATCTTCTCCTACTATATACCCTTGATTATTTAATTCTTCTTCAATTAATTCTTCAGTAGTTCCGGGGTATGTAGTACTTTCTAACGTAATTAGCAAACCTTTATGCATATATTTTTTAATTTCAGTCATTACAGCAATAATATAGCTCATATCAGGTTCCTGAGACTTAGTTAAAGGAGTTGGTACACAAATACTCACTGCATCTAACTCTTTAATACTTTCGAAATTACTAGTAGGAGTAAACTGACATGATTTATTTATAAATTCAATTTCTTCATTACTAATATCAATAATATAAGAATTATTATTTAGAAGTTGATCTATCTTTTTATTATCTAAGTCAATTCCATATACATTATACCCAGATTTTGATAACTCTACCGCTAATGGCAATCCAACATAACCTAATCCAATAACACCTACTTTGGCATTACGATTACCTATTTTTTCTTCTAATTGCTTATAATAGTTATTCATTTTCAATTCTCCTTAATATCGATATATAATAAATCACAATTATATTTTTAATTAATTTTCATTTAAATTCTTAAATCCCAAATCATGCCTTACAGTAAGTTTTCTTAGGTTTCTGTCAGGAACTCTAGTAATGCAACTAGATACATATACTAAAGACATAAAGCAAAACATTACTCTATTATCATTTAAATCCCCTGAGATATTTGCATTTAAAAAATAAAATAAAAATACTATAAATATGGAGTAACCAATACTATTATCCTTACCGCCTCTATAAAAGTAAGGTACAATACACTTAAATATTAATAATAGAAAGAGAATAAGCCCTAGAAGACCTAATTCTGATATTATTTCTAAGAAAATATTATGTGGATAACCTCTAGCGTCTGTATCATTATAGCTATAACCAAATCCACCAATGCCATCTCCTACAATGGGATTATCAGCAAATAATTTAAAAGCAAAATCATATCTATCGGTTCTTCCTTCAGCAGATTCTCCACCTCCTGAATCTGTTAAGAGAACCTGAAACCTATATATCATAGTATCAAAAACACCTGCCTTAGCTAATGTCCCTAATACACAAACACTCAATAATATGACAATAAAAAACATATTGAACCCTTTTCTAACATAAATCTTCTTTTTTATTTTAATAGATGACATTGCCATATAAATCAACATACAGACTAAAGCTACTAGAGGCATTCTTGAACCTGATGCAAATAATGCCACAAAGTTAAGTATGATCCCTATAAATGCCATCATTTTAATCATCAGATTTTTATTACTGATAATATAAAATAGTAATATCAAAAGAATTCCCATAGCACTAACTCGACCTAGTGATAAGTAATTCCCTCCATTCACAGAAACAAAGCCAATATATGTGTTTCCTAATAACGACTTTAAATCTTTTATTGCGTAACAAGACATAATTACAGAAATAAGAATAGAATAAAATATGAATTTCTCTATATCTCTTTCTTTCTTGAACATAAAAAATGGTCCAATAAATGCCCACGCAGTAAATGATATAAACCGAACTGCTTTATCAAGACCGTATAGATGGCTACTACTGTAAAATAAACTCAACAAAATGAGTATAGCCAATAAAATATAAATTCCTACAGGCTGGATAATATTTTTATTAATTTTAGGTTCATTAATAAATTCAATTAACACTAAAGTCGCTGATAATAAAAGACCTAACATAGACAAATCTAAGAAAGAAGATCCTGTAGATACCTGTTTAAATGCTCCTGCAAACAAGAATAGAGCAAAATAAAATTCTTTAGCTACAGGAAAATATAATATTTTTTTCATTTTATCCCCTCTAAAACATACTAATTCACTCTATGTATTCAATGTATTATCAAGCTTTTTTAATTTAAAATAAATTAAAATCAATAATACAATGTATGATAGAGCCATAAACACTCCATAACATAATAAAGTTAGTTTAGGATCCCAAAACAAAGCTTTTGCTGCGAAAAAAATAACTATTACTCCAATAAACCTAGATGTATCCCAAATTAACTGATGTTTTTGTAATTCTAATACCGTAAGGGTTTGAGAAAGAGGAAAAGCAATAAAATATGCTATATACATAGGGGCCAAACATTGAGAATAAACCCCAGATTCAATCCATTGCTCACCAAAACCTACCTTAAATATCCAAGGACCTAAAAGTAAAATCCCTAAAAATGGAATTAACCCAAATATAAATAACTTTTTAACTAATCTCAGAAAAAATTTTTCCAAACCTTTTTTCTTACTGCGTATATCACTGCTCAACTGTCCTAAGTAAACTTGAGCTACTGATTGACCTAGTATACCTAAGGGAGCCATGATAACCTTCTGAGATAACGCGAACCATCCTATTATACTTTGATTGTACATTGCAATCATTATGATAGGAGGTATTTGTAAAGCTGCTATATTAATGACAGCAGACCAACTCGATATTAATGGGAATTTTTTGTAACGTTTCAGGACTTTCCATAACCCTTGTGCAGAAATAGTAGTTAAAATATTAACATCTTTCAATGTACTCTTTATTAAAGTCCGTATACCAGACCCTTTTCCAATAATATCGCCAACTATTAAGCCAATTGGACTATTAAATTTAATCCCTAGAATCACATAAGATGTTACTTGTCCTATACTCTGATTAACTTTTGTTTTCGCTATTGTACGAAAACTTTTTTTACGTATGGCCCAATAATTTAAAACTTGATAAACTCCCATAAAAAAAATACTTAGAGGTAGTACCCACAAGAAATTTGCTATTGCATTAACTTTATCTAGATGTACAATAATATCTTTTAGTAAAAATACACTAATAAATGTAGCAAAACTTATAAGGCACACAATAATAAATGACAATACTACTAAATGTAATGCATCATCATCATTCTTTGCTATAGTGATAGCTGATTCATATCGTAAAGAAGCTATTACTAGTACAAATGACAGCAATGAGCCATATATCCCTGCTAGGCCAAAATCATTAGGGTTATAAATTCTAGCAATAATAAAGGACGATGCAAAAATAATAATTTGTCCTAAAATTGCCCCACTTAATATCATAAACAGACTAGAAAGAAATTTTCTTTTTGCCAACCTATTTTTCAACACTTTATACATATAGCTATATCCTCTTTTGAGTATCTAGATTTCTTTCTAATTCATTATTTTTATTTACAAACCCTATTAAAGTGTCTCTTATTTGTTCAGAAGAATATAATTCAAATTCCTTTAAAATACATTGTATCTTCTCCATATTTATATCACTAGTTTTCCCAGCAAAGATTTTAGGATATATTTGTTTTTCATGAACCTCGTTATCATTCAATAATTCCTCAAAGAGCTTTTCTCCAGGTCTAATCCCTGTAAATTTAATGCCTATTTCGTCAGTAGAGTAACCTGAAAGGTTAATAAGGTTTCTTGCTAGGTCAACAATCTTTACTGGTTCTCCCATATCTAATACAAAGACCTCTCCCCCATCTGCCAAAGCACCTGCCTGAATAACTAAACGTGAAGCTTCCGGAATCGTCATAAAATAACGCACCATATCAGGATCTGTAACAGTAACAGGTCCACCCTCTTGAATTTGTTTCTTAAATAAAGGAATGACACTACCACGACTTCCAAGTACATTACCAAAACGAACAGCTACAAAGCGAGTGTCACTAACTGTATCCATATGTTGTACAATCATTTCCGCAATACGTTTTGTTGCACCCATTACACTAGTTGGGTTTACTGCTTTATCCGTAGAAACCATAACAAATGTGTTTATGCCGAATGTAGCTGAAGCTTCAGTTACATTTTTTGTACCAATAATGTTATTCTTCACAGCTTCTTCTGGGTTACGTTCCATAAGTGGAACATGTTTATGTGCAGCTGCATGATATACGATATATGGTTGATGCTTTTCCATCACTTCAAACATTTTATTACGATCTTGCACATCGGCAATTTCTGTTGTAATTTCAATTGAATCTTTATAAAGTGATCGTAATTCCATTTCAATCGTATAAATACTATTTTCACCATGACCAAGTAATACGATTTTGCTTGGTTTAAATTTCATTACTTGCCGGCAAATTTCTGATCCAATTGATCCACCAGCACCTGTTACTAAAATCGTTTTACCTGTAATTTTCTCTCCAATGCCTTCATCATCTAATTTTATAGGTTCACGTCCTAATAAATCTTCCACTTGTACATCCCGAAATTCGTTTACAGAAACTTTTCCATCTAGGATATCTTCTAGCATTGGTACAATTTGTGTTTTCGCTTTCGTTTTTGTACATTCTTCAAAAATCTCATTGACTTCTTTACGGCTAAGTGAAGGAATCGCAATTATAATATGCTCAATTTGATACTTATCGACAATTTGTTGAATGTCTTCTGTTGTTCCCACAACAGGTACATCATATATCTCTAACCTTTGTTTCTTTCGGTCATCATCAACAAACGCAACCACTTCTAAATGCGCATCTTGGTTTTTTTGAAGTTGACGTACTACCATCGCTCCTGCTGAACCAGCGCCAACAATCAACGTACGTGCTTTATCTGTTTTTTTCGAAATATATGTATCACGGAACGTACGCCACATAAAGCGTGAACCACCAATAAATAACATATGCAGCATCCACGCAATCGCTAAAATACGAAAATAGATATCATTGTTAATAATTTGTTGTACAATTGCGGTCACAATAATAGAAAATGTAACTGCTTTAAAAATGTTTTCTAACTCTCGTATACTTGCATACTCCCAAGCTTTCTTATACAGCTTATAAATTGATGCAAAGATATGATGACTACAAAGCAATGTAATAGAGCTAATGATGAGTGTCATTGGAATATTATCCAGTGCATTAGGATGGATAAACCAGTAACTTAAATACACTGATGTTAAAACAATAAGAGAATCTAATATTACTAATAGTGAGAGTCTTTTTTGATAACTCAAGACACACGTTCCTTTCTTTATATAGCTTTAAAACGAAAATTCTAATCACAAATAAAAATAATGTAACTAGAACTTTATAAATAACACTCAACTTCTATATTTCCCCTGATTAAAACCTCTGTTCATTTCCAGTTTAGTTAAAATCTATCTGACTTTATTTAAAGTAAGGTTTCTTTTTGTACAAGTTCACTCATATATTTCATCAATTCTTCTTTTAATTCCTCATGCTGCAACGCCATTTCAATCGTCGTCTGAATAAATCCTAATTTCTCTCCAACGTCATAGCGCTTTCCTTCGAAGTCATACGCAAAGACACGTTGAATTTCATTTAAACGTTGAATCGCATCTGTAAGCTGAATTTCTCCGCCAGCCCCTGTTTGTTGATCTTCTAGGAACATAAAGATTTCTGGTGTTAAGACGTAACGGCCCATAATCGCTAAGTTCGATGGTGCTGTTCCTTGTGCTGGTTTTTCCACAAATCTGCTCACCTGATAACTGCGGCCCTTTTGTTCCAATGGATCAATAATGCCGTAGCGATGTGTTTCGTTTTCCGGAACGGTTTGCACACCGATTACCGATGATTTTGTTGCTTCATATTGATTCATTAATTGACGTAGACAAGGCGTGTCTGCTTGAACAATATCATCACCAAGTAATACAGCAAACGGTTCGTTGCCAATAAACTTGCGTGCACACCATACAGCATGTCCTAAACCTTTTGGTTCTTTTTGTCGTATGTAGTGAATGTTAATTTTGGAAGACGCTTGTACTTTTTCAAGCATTTCATACTTCCCTTTTTCTAATAAGTTTTGTTCGAGTTCAAAGGAATGATCGAAGTGATCTTCAATGGCACGCTTTCCTTTACCCGTTACGATAATAATATCTTCAATACCAGAAGCAATTGCTTCTTCGACAATGTATTGAATCGTTGGTTTATCCACGATTGGCAACATTTCTTTCGGCATTGCTTTTGTCGCTGGTAAAAATCGTGTCCCCAGTCCAGCTGCTGGAATAATTGCTTTTCTTACTTGCTTCAACTGTAAAGCCCCCCACATTTATATAATAAAAATCCTAGCCATATCTTCTGAAGCTTAAAAAGATATAGCTAGAACTTCTATAAAAAATTTATAAAATAACGGGCATCTAACCCGACCTCACACCATGCTTTTGACGACAGGCGTCTAAGGTAAGAGATCATCTCATACCCACAGCATAACCGAGTACCTCCATTGATAGCGGTTAGGAGGCATCACCCATATGTTTGCTTCTTTAAAAGAGACCCAATATTTTTTTGCGTCGTATTCGCTCTGGCTCTTCTCGATAAATTGTTTTTCCGCTTATTAATAAATATGTATTTTCTTTAAAGTTATATAGTGTAGAAATCCCAAATGTCTTTTCTACCGTTTCATACGCGGCTTGTAAGTGAAAAGAGCGCGTTGTTGTGTCATGGGCATCTGATGCGATGACATGCGTCAAATGATGTTCAATGAGCTGTAATGTAAATTTTTTAATTTTCTTTCCGAACCTTCCCGTTACACTTCCTGCGGTAATTTGCGTCAATGCTCCTTGATTCACGAGCTTGTACAATACATCTGGGCGTTCGATGATTTCTGTATTTCGCTCTGGATGCACAATGATCGGTGTGATTCCTTTCGTGCGCAATTTATATAACATTTGCTCTGCATATCGAGGCACATGATTGGCTGGGAATTCAATGAATACGTATTTATCCATTTGATTTAATGTAACAATATGACCCGATTTGTAGTCTTCTAATAATTCTCCGTATAACCTGACTTCTTGACCAGGTAAAATGGTTAAATTGATCTCTTGTTCTTTCAAAGCTTCATTTAACTGCTTTACCTGATGAAGAATACTTTCTGCTGGATTAATATAGACGCCGTTTTGATGATGCGGGGTCGCAACGATTGTATGAATGCCTTCTTTACGTGCCGCCTTTGCCATTGCAATGCTATCTTCTATTGTTTGTGCCCCATCATCAATACTAGGCAAAATATGACAATGTAAATCAATCATTCTCTTACATCCCTTCTCCATCTATTCTTTATAAATCCATTTTGATTTTTCGACATATAGCCGCGGCTATGGATAACAAAAGGTGACCTGCACTCGTTTTCTCTCTTTGTTTTCACTCGGCATGGGACAAGAAAAAGATCTGACCGCTTCTATGCATGACCGAATGCTCTCTCCCACCTAAAAAGAAGGGTTTTATGTCGGTTTTTTAATTTGTATTTATATAAATGGAAGAAGAAAAGATGAATCCTCACCTTTTCTTCTTATCTATTTAGTTCGAACCGTAATAGTAATACTCTGATCCGGTTTGTTCTTTATCATTTAGAATGACGCCAAGTAATTTACCCTTTGCACCACCTAATACTTGTTTTGCTTTCAACCCTGTATCTTTTTCTGTTTCTCCGCTACGTACAACAAGTACAGAAGCATCGCATTGATTCGCCATAATTTGCGCATCCGTAACCGGTAAGATTGGTGGTGTATCAAAAATAATAAGATCATACATGCCATATGCTTCCGAAAGCAACTCTTTCATTGAGCTTGCACCAAGTAATTCCGCTGGGTTTGGTGGGATTGACCCACATGGTAAAAAGTCTAAGCTACCAATTTGTGTCTTTTTCACACATGTTTCAAGTGTTTTGCTACGCGTTAATACATTTGTTAAGCCGAAAAGATTATCCATTTGCAGCATTTGATGTAATGTTGGCTTACGTAAATCTGCATCGACAAGTAATACTTTTTTACCTTGCTGCGCAAAGACAATCGCAATATTAGCAACTGTTGTTGTCTTTCCTTCACTAGGATTTGCGGATGTAATAATAAGAGAACGAATCTTCTTATCAATAGATGCAAATTCAATATTTGTTCGTATATTTCGGTACTGCTCCGAAACAGGAGATTTTGGTTGTTCGTATGCAATAAGCTGACGACGCCCACGAAATGCTTTCTTCTTAAGAACCAATTGTCTGTCCCCCTACTCTCTTTGCTCCTGATCGACTACCACTTTTTGCACCGTTTTCTTCCATATGAGAAACGACACCAAGAACAGGTACACCAAGTAGCTTTTCAATATCATCTTCTTTTTTCAACGTGTTATCTAAATATTCTAGTAAGAATGCTAGTCCAACAGAGGCCATTAATCCAACTACAAATGCAATTGCCACGTTTAGCATTTTATTCGGTTTGATTGGAGACTGCCCTTCTGTTACTTCTGCTTTTGATAAAACAGTTACATTATCTACACTCATAATTTTCGCAATTTCACTTTTAAATACTTCCGCTGTTGTGTTCGCAATATCACGAGCTCGTTTTGCATCTTCATCTTGAACTGTTACAGCAATCACTTGTGAGTCTTTCTCATTTGCTACACTAATTTTGCTATTTAATGCCCCTGTTGACATATTAAGCTTTAACTTCTCTTTTACTTGATCTAAAATGACAGGGCTTTTCACAATGACTTTATATGTATTTGTTAATTGAAGACTTGTCTGTACTTCACCAGGTTGGAAAACACCCTCTTGCTTCTTCTGATTAACAAGAATCTGCGTCGAAGATTGATAAATCGGTGTCATAAAGTAGAAACTTACAATCGCACTTACAAGGGCTGCACCAATCGAAATCGAGAGGATCATAACTAGTCGTTTTTTCAAAATAGTAAATAGCTCTTTCAAACTTATTGTTTCTTCCATACCTTCCTCCAGCTGTCAATAATTTGTCATAAAAAACACCTATAAATAAAATGTCAGATTTATAACTGACATTACGAATCTGCTACTTAGCACGAGTAATGTTTATAAATAACTAACTATTTATTATATTACCGAACTTACATTTGTATAGCAAAAAAGGTTGAAAAAATTGTTCATAGAATTGACAAATAGAATACTACTAAATTCGATATCATTTGTCGTAAATAGGTTTTTATTTACCATAAAATAGAAGTATATCACTATTATTACTTATATTGGATAATAGAATCATAAATTTTCTACATTTTTATAATATCCTTTTTATAAAAATAATGCTAGAAAGGATTCTCATTTTACACTTTCCTAATTTTTCCACATCATTTTCTTTGTTTCGTTGAGAAATAAAAAACTGATTCAAAGAGGATCACTCTCGAATCAGTTTTTATCTATAGTATTCATTTACGGCTTCTATTTTCCTTAACATCATTTCCACTTAGATATTTTTGAATGCCGACAAAAGATAACATGTATTGCACGATGTTTTCATAAAGTGAAACTTTGAGGTGGGGATATTACTGTCCACAAATAGCGGGATAAATCTTACTTCCCATATCCCTCTGGATGATTTTGATGCCAGTTCCATGCATGTTCAATCACTTTTTTAATATCCGTATACTGCGGATTCCATCCTAATCTTTCTTTCGCTTTTTGAGAAGATGCGACTAAACGTGCTGGATCCCCCGCTCTTCTTGGCGCAACTTCCGCTGGAATTGAATGATTCGTCACTTCACGAACCGCTTCGACAATTTCTTTTACACTAAATCCATTCCCATTTCCTAAATTGTAGAAATCGCTATCTCCACCATTTTGTAAATCTTTTAATCCTAGGAAATGTGCCGCAACTAAATCATCAACATGAATATAGTCACGAATACATGTACCATCTGGCGTATTATAATCATCACCAAACATCATGATTTTTTCACGTTGCCCCAAAGCCACTTGTAGAATCACTGGAATTAAATGCGTCTCTGGACGATGGTCTTCACCAATAATGCCACTCGGCGCGGCTCCGGCTACATTAAAATATCTAAAAATCTTATATTTTAAATTGGAAGCTTGGCTATACCAATGCAGCATCTTTTCAATTGCTAATTTTGTTTCTCCATATGTATTCGTCGGATTTGTTACTGTTTCTTCCGTAATTAAATCGACATCCACATCACCATATGTCGCAGCTGTAGAGGAGAAGATAAATTTATCAATTTGGAATTCATTCATCACTTCAAGTAAACATAACGCACCGTATACGTTGTTATTATAATATTGAAGCGGCTTTTCCATGCTAACTCCAACTAAGGAATCCGCTGCAAAGTGCATAACAGCATCAATTTCTTCTTGTTTAAAAACATCTCTTAAGAAACCTTTATCACGAAGATCTCCTTTATAAAACTTCACACCATCTGTAATTGCATCTTCATGACCCGTTTGTAAATTATCAACAACAACTACAGATAGTCCTTCATCTACTAATTTTTTTACAGCGTGAGAACCAATATAACCAGCCCCGCCGCAGACTAAAATAGAATGCATATCGTATCGCTCACCTTTTCATTGATTATTTTTCAACAGTAGTTTTTGATTTTATTTCTAACTCCTCAAACAAAGAAGCCCTTATTATATAAATCCATTTTGATTTTTCGACATATAAGCCACGGCTATGGATAACAAAAGGTGACCTGCACTCGTTTTCTCTCTTTGTTTTCACTATGTCTGGGCAGGAAAAGGATCTGACCGCTTCTATGTATGGCCGGATGCTCTCTTCCACCTAAAAGGAAGGGTTTTATGTCGGTTTTTTAATTTGTATTTATATATAAGTAAAGTTTTTGATATATATCCTACGTTTAAATAAAGTCTACCACAATTGCTATTCTCTCAACTTCATCCATACATAGCAAGAACCTTTTGTGTGAATACCTTGTCTTAGAAATGTCCTCTTGTATATTTTTTCTGTTTCTATATTCCAATAAATCCCCTCAAAAATAGCTACACGATATCAAGAATCACTTTTCAAACAAACACTTTATTTAAAAAAGAATCTATCTTAATTGATAGATTCTCTTTAAATATATAAATCCATTTTGATTTTTCGACATATAAGCCGCGGCTGCGGATAACAACAGGTGACCTGCACTCGTTTTCTCTCTTTGTTTTCACTTATCATGGGGCAGGAAAAGGATCTGACCGCTTCTATGCATGAACGGATGCTCTCTCCCACCTAAAAAGAAGGGTTTTATGTCGTTTTTTAAATTTGGATTTATATACATGAGTTGTTAAATTTACTTCATGCCCTGCTATTTAGTAAGGTTAAGCTCGTTTTGTAAAAGGTTATTCATATAGTCTAAAAGATCTTGTTTTAGCTCTTCATGTTGCATCGCTACTTCAATTGTTGTCTGAATAAATCCTAGCTTTTCTCCAACATCATAACGTTTCCCTTCAAAATCATAAGCAAATACGCGTTGCATTTGATTTAAACTTTCAATTGCATCTGTTAGCTGAATCTCGCCACCAGCACCTGTTTGTTGTTTTTCTAAGAACATAAAGATTTCTGGAGTTAATACATAACGCCCCATAATAGCTAGATTAGATGGGGCAGTTCCTGCTGCTGGTTTTTCAACAAATGTACGTACTTGGTAAGAACGGTCATTTTGTTCAATTGGATCAATAATACCATAGCGATGCGTTTCCTTCTCTGGCACTGTTTGAACCCCAATAACAGAAGCTTGCTTGTTTTCATATTCATTCATTAATTGACGTAAACAAGGTGTTTCCGCTTGAACAATATCATCACCAAGTAAAACAGCGAACGGTTCATTACCAATAAATTTACGTGCACACCAAACCGCGTGGCCTAGACCTTTTGGTTCTTTTTGACGAATATAATGTATATTAATTTTTGAAGATTCCTGTACCTTCGCAAGAAGATCGTATTTCCCTTTTGATAATAAATTTTCTTCTAGTTCAAAGGAATGATCGAAGTGATCTTCAATTGCACGCTTCCCTTTTCCTGTAACAATAATAAGATCTTCAATCCCAGATTCAATTGCCTCTTCGATAATATATTGAATTGTTGGCTTATCAACAATCGGTAACATTTCTTTTGGCATGGCCTTTGTTGCAGGTAAAAACCGTGTACCAAGACCTGCTGCTGGAATAATTGCTTTTCTTACTTTTTTCAAAAATAATCACCCTAACTCATAAGATATAAGATTCACTTCTAATTATACAACCTATTCCAATTTTATCATTATAACAATATAATCGTAAAATTCACATTAATCAATTTATAAATAAGATCCAACCTCTATTCATTATTATCCTACAGAAAACCCAAATGCTTTATAAGCAATTGGGTTCTTCTTAAAAGATTAATTTCCTTTTATTTCAAGATGTTGTTTTAATTTATTTGATAGATTTTGACGCTCTTGATCAGGCACATAGTAGTACCAAATACCATCTTCCGCTTTATGTCCATCACCTTTAATTTGAATCTCTTCTTTGTTCTGTATTGCAACTTTGTAGTTCTTTTGCATATCATACATTTGATCTTGTGTTAAGTTTGTTTTTACGTTTTTCTCAACTGCTTTTAGTACATCACCGTAGTTTGCAAGAGAAGAGACGTTTGCTCCTTTACTAATAACAGCTTGTAGTACTTGACGCTGACGCATTTGACGACCGAAATCACCGCGTGCATCTTTCTTTCTCATACGTGTGTATTTTAGTGCATCTTCACCTGTTAAATGAATATCACCTTTAGCAAAATGCGTGCCATCTTGTGTAAAGCCTAAATCATTGTTCACGTCTACACCGCCGACCGCATTAACAATATCTTTAAAACCTTCCATGTTCACTTCAATATAATAGTCAATTGGTGTATCCAAGAAGTTTTCCACTGTATTAACAGACATATCAATACCGCCAAATGCGTATGCATGATTGATCTTATCTTTCTTACCTTTACCGACAATCTCTGTATACGTATCACGAGGAATACTTAACAGTTTCATAGATTTTTGTTTTGGATTTAAAGTAATTACCATTAATGAATCTGAACGACCTTGGTCGCCAGCACGCTCATCCGCACCCAGCAGTAAAATGGATACTGGTTTTGAATCCGCTACTTGTACTTCTTCAGTACGTTTCTTCGAATGATCACGATCTAATGGTTGATGCACTTTATCTAACGTACTTGAAACAGAAGAATAAATGCTATATGCATAAACCCCTGCACCAATTATAAGTATACCTACAATTCCTAAAATCCAAAGTAAGATTTTCTTCTTCACCACTTCAACCTTCTTTCCATTTATATACGAGCTACTTGCAATTTAAAAATATATTCTCTATGTATTCTGCTATCTTTTATTGGTCAAAAACTATTATACGATATATTTTGTTTTTTAACAGGTATCCCTCGATGTTTTATTTCATGAAAATAGGAGTTGAATGACAAGGGCTAAAAACAATCCTCGTCATTCAACTCCCAAGGTAAACTATTTTGCTTACATGATACCTATTCTTTCTTATCCCCAAGTGCAAATGTAACTTCTGCTTCACAAGCAATTTCACCATTTACAGTTGCGACTGCTTTTCCTTTTCCAATCGGTCCACGTACACGTGTCATTTCCACTTCTAAACGAAGCTGGTCGCCTGGGCGTACTTGGCGCTTGAAACGACAGTTATCAATGCCAGCAAAAAATGCAAGGCGGCCACGGTTTTCTTCTTTCTTTAATACCGCAACAGCACCCACTTGTGCTAACGCTTCGACGATTAGGACACCTGGCATTACAGGGTAATCAGGAAAATGTCCGTTAAAATATTCTTCATTCGCTGTTACATTTTTAATTCCAACTGCACGCTTTCCCTCTTCTACTTCTAGAATTTGATCGACAAGTAGAAATGGATAGCGGTGAGGAATGATTTCTTTAATTTGCTGAATATCTAACATATTGTTCGCTCCTTACATACCAAATTGGTCATACCACTAAAGATCATGTTTTTATTATCCCATTTTGTTTATCATTTGTCATTATGAAAAAGACGAACCAGGCTCTCCTGCTTCGTAACGTTTCAAAAAAATGTATACACTCTTTTCAGTATAACAAAATTTTATTATTGCTGACACGGAGGTCGAAAAGAGTGTATACCCAAGTTAGGGAAAGGCAATTTTTATAAAGTATTATTTGCCTTAAGTGTCGTATTCACAATCCATTATAAAGGACATAAATAAGAAAGAAAAACCTAATATTTCACGTTTTTTCTCGTTATTTACGAAAATTGCTACTGATTTCTCTTTTTATCTTATATTATCTTAAATGTTATATTTAGAAATTAAAATTTTTATCAAAACAAGCATACTATTCTAGAAGAAAACTACCTTCTGTAATATTTTTAGGACTAACTAGATTATTCTCTACTGCAAAGATTAGCCTCTCTTCTAAAGATTACTACTTATGGTTTATATAATTTAAAAACTGTATAATTAATTACCGATTCTATAATATGATATGAATGGATCTACACTCTTTTAAAAATCGACTTGAAAAGTATGATTTAGTCATATTTGCTGAACTCGGATACATTCTGTTATCCATATTAAAGAATGGAGAAATAGCTAGATTTCCGGTTGAAAAATACAACATTTTAAAAAGTGAAAATCTATTTTCTAGTTGCTTATATAATTACACTCGCAATACACCATCAGTCATATTCAGGGGATTTTTTCTATTTTTAAGTACAGGTTCATTTATACAAATTATTTACGTTATCCCACTTATTACTACATTAAACTAGTAAAAATGATTTAAAATTTAATAAAAGGAGCACATTATGAGCGGTAAAATCGAAGTGCATTATAAGGCTAAAAACGGTGTTGAACTAACCTATATGGAAGATCCATATCCAATCCAGAATTATAAAGGGGAAAGAAAATTATTAGTAATTTTTCAATCACTAGGTAATGAAAAATCTGATGATGCTCGACAACGTTATCCTTACACTTTAATCGATGGTTTGAAATTTTATAATTGTAGAAAGATTTACATTAAAGATGATATAGGACACGTAGGAAGTTATTATTTAGGCCTACATGGAAAATTTGATGTACGTGATGCAATTCATTAATTTTTAAAATTAAAAATTAATGAATATAAAATCTTAAAAGAAGATATTATTTTCTTTGGTCCTTCAAAAGGTGGTTATGCTGCATTAAATTTCGGATATGAATTAGGTGTTCAAAACATATTAACTGCAGTCCCACAATATCACCTTTACAACTTTATTGAAGAATACAAAAGCTTTCTAACATATATTCTACCTGAGAATATTACAGATGAAACGAAAGCTTTTTATAATAACTATTTGGGTAATGTAATTAAAAAAAGTCGACATAAACCAAATGTTTATTTAGTTACATCACAACATGACAATTTATATGACGACCATATTGTTCCGTTAGTAGAAGCAATAAATGAAAACGGATCAAATCTATTTATTTATGGAAATAATGAAATGTATGTTACTAGACATAATAATGTTGTTGTAAATACAATGAATGAAATACTAGCTATTTTAAGTATGCTTTTGTGCGATGATAAAATAAAAACGTTTGTCAATCCACAAGTGCAATAACTATAAAACATACAAAAATATACAAAAATGAAGAGTCTCCAAAAATTATTATTTTTGGAGGCTTTCTTCATCCCCCTCTGATTATTAGCACTCACCAATCGGACTTTTACGGATAGCTTATCTCCCACCTAACTTCTTTGCTTTCACTAAATTTTGAGGTGGGGGCATTACTGTCCGTGAATAGCGGGGTAAAAAAGAGCCAACTCTAATCAATAGCTCTTCGTCAACTTTTCGAGCCAGCTTCTTTCATATTAAAGTATTTTATACAGATGTCTGTACAAGCATTTCTTTCACGTTCTTTTTTGACTTTTTTTGTACTTGTTCTTCTAATATATGATCCCATTTTCCACCAACAACATTAAATGTGTACTTTTCAACATTCTTTTTAGCATTTCGGCCATACTCTTTTCGCAATTCTTCAGACTCAATTAACGTCATTAATGAATTAGCTAGCTCATCTACATTTCCTTCTTCTACTAGAATACCATCTTCTTTATGTGTAATGACTTCCCTAGGGCCTGTACATGCAAAACCTACACAAGGGACCCCAACGGACATTGCTTCAATAATTACCATTCCAAAGGATTCATATCTAGAACTTAAAGCATATATAGAAGAGTTGCGCATTTCACCAATAATATTATTTGTCTTTTGCATAAGGAAAATATTATTATATGCTTTTTCCTCAAAGATTTTTTCGCGAAGTGCCTCTTCCTCTACTCCAGAACCAAAAATCTTCAGCTTCCAATCGGGATGTTTTTTGATAACTTTAGAAAAGGCTGGAATTAAGAGATCAAATCCCTTTTCAGGAGCATAACGTCCAGCCGCAATAACTACTTTTTTATCTAGATCCGCTGTTTCTTTCGGAATATCTGTTGCATTTTCTACTTTGTATAAATCTACCTTACTTCCTTTTAATAATTGCTCATAGTCATTAATTTCGGAGTCTGTTAAGCATGTTAGAGCATCTAGCTTTTTATAATGTTTCTTTATTTTATTTTGCAATCCTGGTGCATGACCGGCGAAATACAGATGTTCTTGTCCAATTTTTATTACATCTTTCTTTACAAACTTTGTAGCTAAAATATTAAAGGAAGGTGTTGTCGTAATTAAAATCCCTTTGTTTATCTTTTTAAGTGCTGCAATAATTTTAAGATCTACAAATAGATTAAACATATGATATAAATCTTCGCTTTTATCTATAAAGGCACTAGGGAATTTCATTAGTATCCTTTTAATGATTTTTTGATATAACGGTGTGTTTTTACCAAATAATTTTCCTCTTCTTGCATCAAAAATTGGAGTAATCTTTACTTTTTTATCAATATCAAACATCGTCTTAGCACTTGTTCTTCTCACACTAATAATTTCTACATCATGGTTTTTAGCGGCAAAGTAATTGGCTGTATTTACAACCGTTCTTACCGTTCCACCCATCCCATAAATATTGTATACAAGAAACGTAATTTTCATTTTTCTTCACCTCACTACTTAGACATTTTTTTATTAGATAACTTCTTAATTTCGTTATAAATCCGCTCAAAGTTCTTCTTATCATGATAGTCATAATATTTTTTAGAATTTATATTATATTTAGGTTTATATTTAAAATCATTTTTAACATAATCACTCACATATTTAATAACTTCATCTTTTGTATGTGCAATATCCCCAACTAAATCTTTTCTTAAATCTACATAGGAACCTCTATGTTTCAAGTAATCATTTAAGTCAAAATGATAGAAGATTGTTGGCTTTTTCAAATAGTTAAAATCAAATACAACACTTGAATAGTCCGTAATCATTAAAGAACTATTTTGCATTAATTCTTTTACACTTTCTTCTCCCAATTTAACAATTTGTATTCTTTCATTTAAAGATGCAAATTCATCCTTATATTTCTTTTGAATTTCAATATGCGGGAAGAATTTAAGTACTAAATCATGTTTCTCAAGCAAATCATGTAAT
The DNA here is from genome assembly GCF_030348195.1 of Bacillus sp. DX4.1. Taxonomy (NCBI): domain Bacteria; kingdom Bacillati; phylum Bacillota; class Bacilli; order Caryophanales; family Bacillaceae; genus Bacillus; species Bacillus sp. DX4.1. The sequence continues at coordinate 4,759,389 of NZ_JAUCFT010000008.1, forward strand.
TTCTTATCTTGTAATAATCCATGGTAATGTACAAAGAAATCCGATGTTAAAAACCCTTCTCTCGAGCCAATAATCCATTCTCTCCATGTAGGCATAAGAAGAATTTCTCTCGTTTTCCTAGTCTTACTTTTATCTACTAACGAATCAAACCTAGCGAAACCTGTAATCATAACTTGCTTCTCTTTAAAGTTCATTTCATTGATCATAATATTTTTTTCATGCTCAGAAGCAACAACAAACTTTTTAATCATCCCATTATATGAATTTCTATTAAACTTTAATTTTTTCATCGCAGTAATGCCATGTTGCAAATAGATAACTTCCTTTTTATTACTCGCCATTTTATTATGAACAATACTTGGAATAGCATCTCTAATTCCATGACTCACAATTATATATTCACTTAAATGGTATAAAACAAGATGCTTAAAGCTATCATATTGCAGAACTTTATCTTTATATGGTAATAGATTATCCATATTTTTATTATTTTTCTTACTCACATAATACGTCTCTTCGTGGATATTTTTTTTAATACAAGATTCAAAAAAAGCAAATCCATTATCTTGTGCAACTTCCCCTAAATTCTCTCCGATAAGCCATACCGGTTTTTTTCTAAATTTACCCCATACTTTAGCAATCCCTCTGGCCATTAAGAATTTTATTTTTTCTCTTTTTCTTTCATGTGCCTTTAAGTTTCTTATTTCAAATAACATTACCTTACTCTTTTTATCAAAGAGAATTTTGCTCCTTGTATCGAAAAACATAGAACAATATAAACCACATTCCATCTTTATCGCATTTGCTTTAAAAGTACAGTTTCTATTAATAGTATTTATGTCATCGCAAAGAACCTTAGTTTCAATATCATTATTATTAATATTTGCACCAAAGTATACATTCCATTGCCCTGCATCATGAAGCCCATTTACTTTCATAAATGATGAATCAATATAGAATAGATACTCATTAAGATTATTTAACTTACCTCTCTGGGTTACAGTGTGACCAGTTTTATTTTCCCTAAAGATTAACTTTACATCTTGTAGTTCAAACTGTTCTTCTGCTTTTGAATTAATTTTAAACTTTATGCTATTCTTATTCGAATCTATTACAGTACAATATGCTTGTAAATAATTTTGTACTGATACCGATAATTCATTTTGATTTGTATAATAGGGATGAATTTGTACCGGATACCCATTAATATTTCGGTTTAATGCCGGATAGATAATAACCTTTGATTTATTATTTATATCATCTAAGTTAGAAGCTAAACTAAACTCAATGTTATTTCCATTACTCTCAATACGGATCATAAATTTTAAATTTACTTCACCAATTTTTTCAATATCAAATGAATCCCAGTCATATGAGCTATTAAAATAATAGCCTCCATCTTCTTTTGAAAATTCATTTATACAATTGATTTTTAAATTCATAGATTCTTCATGAAGATACACATCTTTTAAAACATAGTTAACATCTGGAATGCATACAAAGCCTTTTACGATTAGCTTACTCGCTTCATAATCAACTCTAATAACATCGCAGCATACTCCTTCATCTCTAACTAATACCGCTAAGTTTTTATCTAAAGTTACATATGGCCTAATTCTCTTTATAGCACCCGATTTACTATAAACTGTTTTAGGTAGTATTACAAAATCTGCTTTAGAATCTGGGTTAGTACCTAAATTTAATCGAGCTTTATCTCTAATTCCTTTCACATTAAAGCTTATGAATACATCCCAAACCCCTTTTTCTCCAAAAAAATCACCTTCTTCAAAAGTAATTGTCTCTTTAAAGAAACCATTCTTTATAAAAATAGGGTGGGATTGCTCTCTTTTCGTATCTCGATTAATAAACAATAACTCTACCATCTGATTTTCCGCATCCACCATACAATTAAATTGCACGAATCCTCCGATAGTGAGCTTGTTTTTCCCTAAATTTACAGTTTCAATTTTAGTAGAAACCATTTCCTCTGTATTCTTTTCAATTTTTAGAATAAAATCCTGTTTATTGTTACGAGAAAACGCATGATAATGCAATTGCTCATTATAACGAAAATAACTTCCGACTACTTTTCTTTCTTGCTTATTTTTAACCTTTATTAATACAGGCTTACCATTAAGAGCTCCTGCACAAAATAATTCCCAGTTACCTTCATATAAAGGATTTCCCTTTAAATTCAGCGTTACTTGATATTCATTTGTGCTGTCATTCACTTTTAAATCCGTTAAGTTTTTCACTTCTTTTGTAAGATCATTTTTCAAAAAGAACTCTTTTAAACAAACCTCTCCACGCTTAGACTCCGAGGAGAAATCCCCCAGTATTACAAAATCTTTTTCTTCATTTTCAAAAATTTCATTTGCAGAGACAGCAATACTTACAGAATCTTTTCTACTAAATTCAACAAGCTTTTCAACTGAATTACTCGCATTCACTTGAAAGATTGTATTATCAGGACATATAAAGAATTCCTTCTTCAAATTGTTATATACGTGAAGAAGAATAATATCTTTATCTAGTTGTAAAGAAATTTTTAACATTCCATCATTCATTATTTCAGAAAGCCCCGAAATTGGTAGAACACATATAATTCTATCTTTATGGATTTTCATACTAGATAGTGATAACTGTTTTTTAGAATTTCCTTTATGAATAAATAATTCCTTTACTCTCTCATAAACACCTTTAGTATCTCCATCTGTTTGTATAGAGATTTCAAGTTCAATGCTTTCGTTTTGAGTAATTTTCATTTCTTCCAATAATACTTTTACTTTCAATTCAATCTCACCTTTCATCTGTTAACAGTTAAATCCACTATCCGACCACTTGGTGTTCATTCTTCTATTTACAATTTATGTTTTATGGCCTACATAAAAAGCTATTCCAACCACCATAATTAGGAAGAGAGTCTGTAATTATATTTAAATAGTGCAAGCATAGTATACTTATTTATTTAATTAACAATATAACGAAACAACCCTAACTAACTAAAAAAGGGAGGATTTAGTTTTTCAGTTGCTCTCTCTTTGCAAGGATCTTCTGGGCAATTCTCTTTGAATTATTTCGATCGACATATGAGAATAAGCGATTTCTAAGCAATTTATACCTTTCTTTCTCCTTAAATCCATTGTTCATATAGAAAGTTAAGAGCTGGACTAGTTCATTCACATGCATACATCTATCTCCAAATAATTCATGTTCTACATTTAAATAGCCATTCATTATATGATCAAACTGAAAGAAAATAATTGGCTTTTTTAAATAATACATATCCCAAGAAACACTAGAATAATCTGTTATAAGAAGCGAGGATTCCATAATTAATTCATTAATTCTTACTTCTCCGTATTTAACAAAATGCACATTTGGGGTTTTTCGATGAAAATAGTGGATAGAATCATGAATTCTTGGATGCATACAAAACTTTAATACGATATTATACTGCTCTAATTTTTTAATGAGTGTTACATCATTTAAAAGTTTTTCATATTGCCTATAAAATTGACTATCTAAAAACTCTTCCTCTGATACCTCATCTAGCCACTCTCGCCATGTCGGTAGCAATAGAATTTGTTTTTGCTCCCCACTCTTATCTTGCAAATAATCCCACCTTGCTAATCCACTCAAAATGATTTCATCTTCTGTATAATTAAAAAATTGTTTTACAATTTCTTTTTCATATTCCGAAGATACACAAAATAAATTCGTTCCATTCGGACTACCCTTTTTAAAAATTGAATCCACCTTTTTCAAGCCTAGTACACCGTGTTGTAGAAAAACGTGCTTTTTAGCATGAATAACTTTCTTTAACGTTCCTCTGTTTTCTTTCCATATATAACAATGTGCCTTTGACTCAGAAGATATCATAAATGTACTAGCAAGGAGATAAATCATATGCTTGATGCTCATAAAATCGATAACTTTATCCTCATATCGCTCAAGCATCTTATAGTCATTAGACTTTTTGTTAATTACATAATATAGATTGGGAATTTGCTTATGATCATAGCAATACTTAAAGAAATAATAAGAATTATCTTGTGCGGTATGGCTAAATTTCTCATATGCTAATACAATGCCTTTTCGATCCCAATGCCATTTAAATGTATAATATATGATTAATGCCAGCTTTTCTTTTAAGGCATATTTGAAATGGTCATAGGTCCCTTTCTTTCGATAATGTAAGCTTAATCCACCTTTAACAGTCACATATGGATATACTACATATCCATCTTCACTATAGTCACGCTGTAATCGATTGTTTAGCTTTCTATTAACAATATAGCTGGGATGTTTAATTCGATAACTTTTAAGTTCATCGGATCTCAAATGCACATAAAAATCCCCAAAAAACGGGCCTAGCTCAAGTTGACCCAGCTCTATTTCAAAGACAACCTTTTTTTCAAATTCATTTACGCTACTTTCCTGATACGGGAGTTGATAAACTTTATCTCCGTTCCTTTTTTTTAAAGTTATGGCCTCGACCGTACATTTATCTCTACATTTTACTCTAATAGCAAATTGCCATTTTCCTTTTTTCTTCTTAAATGACGTTATTCGTATTTTAGAAATTAACTTTCCGGAGGATTTTACCATTCGCTTCACTCTTTCTTCAGCATTTCAACGAATTGAATTCATATAGTTAAATATATGATTTTAAAGAAATTTGTATGTTATAACTCAACTATGAGCGATATACGAAGGTTTTAATCCCACCGTAATCATGTAAACACTTCATCAATTTAATTAGCATGTACAAATATAGATATTTGATTAACAGTTATACCATCTGCGGATGAAAATTTAAAATCATATTTATCAGAGCGGTATATAAATGATGCTCCGTCTTCACTTACTAATTGCGCTTGACCTAACTTCTCTAACATCGCCGCCTTAGGGATAGACATATTCTGTATTGTAACCTGTTTTACAGTGAATTGATGGTTATATAGAACATTGATATTTTCATAACTATTTACTGTACCCTCTAATAGTTCTTCGGTGTTTTTTGGCTTCCCTATCATACTTTGTACATCTTGTTGATTCTTTCCTAATAAGGATATACCACTTTCAAAGTTTTGGTTTGAGCCTGATAACTCCTTTAACTTGTTAGAGATAGTCTCATACTGTAAAGCTAAGCTAAAAGGAATCGTACTTGACACACCCTCACTAACCCATCCTTCTGTCCCATCTTCATATACAATCTTCAACCAGTTTATATCGTTTTTTTCATCTTTTTGCTGTTTCTTTACCACAAACGGTGTACCAAATTCCATCATAGCTACTTGGTTACCATTTAGATTTGGCATACTTCTAACCTTTGCCTTTGCCATTTTCACATATCGAACATCTAAATCTGCCAATGGATTTTTTTTCTTTTCACTAGACACTTGTTTCTTTTTACTTACAGCTTCCGCCTGAGGAGGCTGGACAAACAAATCCTTTTTCAAATAAGCAGTACTCCCTACTCCGATACATAAGACCAAGCCTGCCAATGGAATCATATATTTTTTCTTTTTCTTCCGTTTCCTTGGATTTAATCCAGTATGTGCAGTATCTAAAACCTTAGCATTCTCCTGCTCCATTTCCTGACCAGCCTGTTTCCGCTGTGCTTCTTCTTTAAATTTTTGTTGCTCTTCTTTACTCATAGAACGGAATTCTTTTAAAAACTGTTCATATTTAGGCATAACATCTTTCATAAGCCCATAATCTTTAATCTCGCCATATTCAAGCCATAACACTTTTGTACAAAACTGTTTCACTTGCCCTAATGAATGACTCACAAAGAAGATTGTTTTCCCTTGTTCTTTAAATTCATTCATTCGTATTAGGCACTTATCTGTAAATGTTTGATCACCTACTGATAAAGCCTCATCAACCACTAAAACATCAGGATTGATATTAACAGAAATTGCAAAGCCGAGACGAGATTTCATACCACTTGAATACTTTTTTACAGGCATATCAATAAACTTACCAATATCCGCAAAATCAATAATATTTGGTGTTAAATTTTGAATCTCTTCTTTACTTAAACCCATCATTAAACATTTAAGTTCAATATTTTCTCGACCTGTTAATTGATTATTAAGTCCGGCGGATATTGCGATAAGTGAAATTTTACCTTTTATATCAATATCTCCCGATGTAGGTGGTGTAATGCCAGCAATTAAATTAGACATTGTCGATTTACCAGAGCCATTTACTCCGATAATTCCAATCACATCACCTTTTTGGGCTTCAAAATTTAAATTTCTTAACGCATAAAAGTCTTCACCAAATCCACTTGGATATATAATATCCTTTAATTTATCAGAGCTTTTACTATGCATTTTATATTTTTTTGTTACATTATGAAACTTCACTGAATAGTTCATCTTTTACAGTCCTCATTATAGGTAGTCTACAAAATGTTTTCTAAATTTCACATGTATTGCTGTACCAATCAATAACATAAAAAAGACAATTCCCCAGAAATAGAGAGCGTACTTTATATCTTCATAAAACCAACCGGTTCCTAAAAACGCCTTTCGATAACCTTCGACAATATAGCATAATGGATTTAACTGCATAATCTTTTGTAATGCTGGCGGTAATTTCTCAGGAGTCCATAAAATAGGAGTTAGATAGAGCAACATCCGCATTAAAGATTGAACAACCATTTGTACATCTCGCACGATTGTAGATAATGTAGAAGTAATTAAAGAAAATGCAAAGACAAGCATAACTGTAGCAAACATATAATATACCAATTGAATATAATGAATTGATATCCCTTGACCTGTTATTAAAAATATTCCGGTAACAATACCAACTAATATTAGATGTTGATAAAAGTTAGACATAATTACATAACTAGGAATTACACTCATCGGAAAACTCATCTTTGAAATCATGTTTAGTCTTGTATAAATAGACTTAGAAGCTTGCAAAGTCGCAGGATTAATAAAGAACCATACCGCTACACCAGAAATTAACCAATATACAAAAGGAACACCATTTACACCTGAGCCGCCTCTTATTCCAATTCCAAAAACAAACCAATAAATGCTCATTTGAATTAAAGGGTTTAACATTTCCCAAACGATGCCTAGATAATTATCTTTATTCGTACTTTTGACTTGATAAATAGATAGACGCTTAATTAAATAGAGACTATTTATCTGTTCTTTTAATACCATCATCATTGCATTCATTTTATTATGCCTCTCCAAAGAATATTTTCTCTACTACACGTTTAGATGCAAAACCATTTTCTAAATAACAATATTTATTATAAAAAGTATTATATTTCTTTTCAAATTCGCCTAGTCCATTGGTTTCAAACTTCAGTATCTCTTCTAATACATCTTCTGTTGTCGTAACGACTGGTCCAGGGGCTTCCAACTCTAAATTAAAATAGAAGCCTCTTAACTTATCACGATACGAATCAATATCATAAGTATAGAAAATAATGGGCCTATTCAAATTTGCATAATCAAAAAAGACAGAAGAATAATCTGTAATTAACAGATCAGATAGTACGTACAATTCATTAATATCTACATGCTGAGAAAAGTCATAAGCAAACCCTTTATATGGTGTTAAATCAAACTGTTCTGCTACTAAATAATGCATCCTTAGCAAAATGATATAATCAGAATTTAACTTTTGTTGTAAAAGGCTTAAATTCAGTTGCAAGTCTAGCTTATAACGCCCTTTACTATAAAATTGATCATCTCTCCATGTTGGAGCATATAAAATTACCTTTTTATCTACAGGTAAACCATTCTTTTTCTTTAGCTCCTCAATCTTCTTACACTCATTGTTCACATATAAAAAATCATTTCGAGGATACCCCGCTTCAACTACATCCTTTTTAAAGTGAAACGCCCTTTGGAAAATCTCTGTTGAATAAGCATTAGGTGACAATAAATAATCCCAATTTTGTGCTTCTTTTCGAAAGTTTTCCTTATATTTTTCTGTAGTTGTCCCTGGCATATGAACTTCTTTCATATCCATAGCTAACTTCTTAAGTGGTGTACCGTGCCAAGTTTGTACATAAGTAGTGTGCTTTGGCTTTGGAATCCACAGTGGCATCCTACTATTTGTAACCCAATATTGTGCCCGTGCCATTAAAATAAACCAGCGAATTGAAAACCTTTTGACATGTGGAATGTTTGCCTCTTCAAATTGTGCTGTATAATTTTTATTCACACTCCAAATCATTTGGAAATCTAAATTTTGCTGTACCATATATTCATATAGTGCACGTGGATTACAACTATACTGCTTGCCTGAAAAGCTTTCGAAAACAACTAGATTTTTTCGAGCCGGAAAATGACTACAAATTAAAAATATTGTTTTACAAGCAACCTTTACTATTCGATGATTTTTTAACTTTTTGATTACACTCATATTTTTTATACACCTTCTAACTACAATCAGCCGTTTTATAAATTAATATATTGAAACTTTATCTTCCTACACTTTATATCCATTGATAAATGTATTAGGAAGAATAAAAATTACATACATAAATGAAAAAAGCTAAGTGATTTTAATGAATCTCACTTAGCCACATTCAACTTGCTACTTACAATATAGCTTATAGCTCAATTCCGTTTTGGCTAAACAAGTAATCCACTAACTTCTTACTTGAATCCCCATTTGAATATTGATTCCAACGTGCATTAAACTGCTCTAACTTATTACTATTAAATGAATTGTTTTGTATCGTATCAATAATTCCAGCTGAATTATACACAGTCGGTCCAGGAACATTTGTTATAAAATCTCCAATGATTCCTCTTTTCTTTGCATATTTCTTTAAATCATACGCAAAGAATATCATTGGTTTATTTAACAAGCAAAATTCAAAGGGAACAGAAGAATAGTCTGTTATTAAGATATCTGTTACTAAAAACAAATCATTTATATTAGGATATAATGAATAATCATATAAGAAGCCTTTATATTCATCCTTATATTTCAATTTATTTCTGATAGCGGGGTGTAGTTTAATAACGAGGATATATTCACCTTTTAAAGCTTCATACATCGCATCAATATTTAAATGTAATTCAAAATCTTCCAGCTCTTTATCTCTAAAAGTTGGAGCATATAAAATTACTTTTTTCTTTTTCAAATTAGGGTTACTAGACATAAGATTAGTAATAATACTGTTTTGATGCTTCTCATTAAAAAACACATCTGTGCGCGGAATTCCTGTTTTTAATATGTTCTTTGCTGGTATGCCAAACGCATCCTTATAAATATCCGCCAATGCTTCTGAGCCTACTACAATTTTATGAAAATTATTGTAAACTTTAAAAAATCTTCTTTGCGCTCGTTTACTTCGCTTCTTAAAAGAAGGAGCCAATATCCCGAATTTTTTAATGGCACCTGCCGCATGCCAAATTTGGATACATTGTACCCCTTTTTTGAATCGGACCATCGACAGCGATCCAAAATAATTATCAATAATAACGTATCTAGATGTTGCTAAATGATATATTGATTGTACAGTTTGTAGTATGCTTTTTGTTTCAAATGCATATGATTTCACATCTGGATAATTGTTCACTTCATACTTGCATGTCGATTTATACAAAAAAACAACTTCATAATCTATTTGTTGTTTCTTCATTTCTTCATAAATAGAGATAAGATTTTCCCCATAAGACATGATAAAAGTCACTTTATTTTTGACAGGAAATGCTTTCGCTATGCTAAATAAAACTTTAAATAAAATTAGGTATACTGTTATAATCATTTCTCGAAACATAACATATTATCTAGCAACTAATACTAGCTCCTTTTTGATTTTAGTAGTAGAGATCCCAATCGTTCTTGGTAAATAGACAACATCACAATAATCTTGTAAAAAGTTAAATTGACCTTCCCAATCATCGCCCATAACAAATACATCTACATCATGCTTAACAACATCTTGTGTTTTTTGTTCCCAATTGTTTTCAGGAATCACTTCGTCTACATAGCGAACCGCTTCTAAAATCATTTTGCGATTCTCATAACTATGATAGGACTTTTTATCTTTTAATTTGTTAAATTCATCTGAAGAAACAGCGACAATTAAATAATCTCCTAAATCCTTTGCTCGCTTCAATAAATTAATATGTCCCCAGTGCAATAAATCAAAAGTACCATATGTAATTACCTTTTTCATACTTGTGCCCCCCCTGTGAAGTGTTGTTTATTTTATTTTTTAATTAGTTAAACGAAAAATAGACTCTTCCATACTTATTAAATGGTAAGAGTAATCCAAATTCAGCGATGTGATTCTACCACATATTTACATTTAATTTACATAGAATTCACATGAAATTCACAAAGACGATTATATCACAATTTTCTGTGACAAACTATGACGGTATATAAACAAATCTTGTCATATTCTCCTACAGAAAACGCTTATAACGAAGTTTTTACAAGTCCATTTTAAAGCCAATAAAAAGAGTGTGAAGGAGACATTCCCTTCACACTCTTTTATTAATTCGTATATATACCCACAACTCTATCGTAGTGCACGTCGTGGTAATTTATCGATGTTCTCTAACATGATTCCTGTACCAACCGCAACGCAATGCATTGGGTTTTCAGCGATTAATACTGGCACTTTCAACTCTTCTGCTAGAAGCATGTCGATGCCGTGTAATAACGCTCCGCCGCCTGTTAAAATAACACCGCGGTCAATAATATCTGCAGATAATTCTGGTGGTGTACGCTCTAATACACCTTTTGCAGCTTGTACAATAATAGAGGCGTTTTCTTTTAATGCTTCTGTAATCTCTTCTGAGCATACTTTAATTGTACGAGGCAATCCTGTTACCATGTCACGGCCACGAATATCAAGCTCTTCGCTACGTGCACCTGGGAATACTGTACCGACTTTAATTTTAATATCTTCTGATGTACGTTCCCCGATTAATAGTTTATACCTACGTTTAATATAATTTAGAATCTCCATATCAAACTTGTCGCCGGCCATTTTGATAGAGGAGGAGGTAACAATATCACCCATGGAAAGTACGGCGATATCTGTTGTACCTCCACCAATATCAACAACCATGTTTCCGCTCGGTTGGAAAATTTCCATACCAGCACCAACAGCAGCTACTTTTGGCTCTTCTTCTAAGAATACTGTTTTACCACCTGAACGTTCAGCAGCTTCGCGAATTGCTTTTTGTTCTACAGATGTGATGTTTGTTGGACAACAAATTAAAATGCGAGGTTTTGAAAAGAAGCTCTTCACGTCCAATTTGTTAATGAAATGCTTTAACATTGCTTCTGTAATTTCGAAATCTGCAATTACACCATCTTTAAGCGGACGAATCGCTACAATATTACCAGGTGTACGTCCTACCATACTTCTTGCTTCTTCACCTACCGCTAATACTTTACCAGTATTACGATCAATTGCTACAACAGACGGTTCGTTTAATACGATACCCTTACCTTTTACATGAATTAATACATTAGCCGTGCCTAGGTCAATTCCGATATCTCTCGCAAACATTCCTGTTTCTTCCTCCTCGATATTCAAAATCAGGTTGCACCCGAATTCTTTTACACCTAATTTCTGATTTTATCATAAATTTAATGAAAACGTAACATTTGCAAAAGAATTCTTCTGAAAAGGTTACATAAGCACCAAGGAATGTTTGCCAATATCATGTTATTGCCGCACAGTTTTTTCTGTATCTTCTTTTCGGTACTTTTGCTTCGTCGCTTCCCCGCCGCGAAGGTGACGAATCGACTTATGATAATCAAGAATTTCTTTCACTTCATTTGCGAGCTCTGGATTTATTTCTGGTAAGCGTTCTGTTAAATCTTTATGGACTGTACTTTTTGATACCCCAAACTCCTTTGCAATTACACGAACTGTTTTTCTTGTCTCCACGATATACTTGCCAATCTTGATAGTTCTCTCTTTGATGTAATCGTGCACACCACTCGCCTCCCTAAATTGGATGTGAGAAGTGTGAAATGAGACTCGCTGCATATGACTAAGAAGTAAATTCGAGTGCTGCTTGTAAGCGCTAAACATTCTGGAATTTATAATGAAATGATTCACGATTTCTCACCTCAAACACTCTCTTTGCATTGGTTTATACCATTGTATTGCTGGTATTCCAGTTATATGCTACAAGTTCTGTATTTTTTCGGACTAAGATGACAAAAATTACATTTCCGAAGTGAAAAATACAACCATTTCATACATTCCATCTAATATTTATGCTGTTAATATGCTTTTCCGTGCGATATAAAGTGAAACTTTGATTAGTGGGGGTATTACTGCCCGTTAATGCGGGATAAATACTAAAAGCATGTTATATTCGTGCCTTGTCTAACTAAAAAGCACCGTAGAATTTTGAACTGCACCCCAATTGTTAGACACGACTAACAATTGGAGGTGCAATTTTTTTATGACGAAATACTCTTTAGAAGTCAAATTATCTTCAGTTACCGCTTATCTTAACGGCATAGAATCCTTTAAAGATATAGCTCAAAAACATAGTGTAGATATGACGATGTTAAAAAAATGGGTAGCTAAGTTTCGAAAACATGGATTGGCAGGTCTTCAAAAGACATATACAAATTACTCTGTTGAGTTTAAAATGGACGTACTTAAATTTATAAACGAGATGGGAGCGTCCATCGCAGAAGCCACTACGGTATTTAATATTCCTACTTCTAGCACTGTGTGGAAGTGGAAACATTTATTTGAAACACAAGGGATTGACGCTCTTCAACCAAAGGAAAAGGGGCGTCCACCTATGAAAAAGAAGCCAGAGAACAATCAACAAGTAGAAGGATCAGAAGAAGCATTAAAAGCGGAAATTGAGAGATTACGTATGGAGAATGCGTATTTAAAAAAGTTACATGCCTTAATTCAAGAAAAGGAAAAGTCACAGAACAAGACAAAGCGCAAATAATTTATGAGTTGAGGCACGAATTTAAAGTCATTGACTTAGTAAAAGTCGCTGATATTCCGCGCAGTACCTATTATTACTGGGTGAAACGAATGGATCGCCCAGATAAATATCACGAAGTGAAAGAAATGATCCAACAGATTTTTCATAAGCACCAAGGTCGATATGGCTATCGTCGTATTACGTGGACATTACGCAATCAAGGTATCATATTAAATCACAAAACAGTTCGTCGCTTAATGAGCGAAATGAATTTAAAATCTCTTGTCCGTATGAAGAAGTATCGCTCATATCGTGGGAAAGTTGGTAATATTGCACCAAACATACTAAAACGTGATTTTGGAGCAACGAAACCAAATGAGAAATGGGTTACAGATGTGACAGAATTTCACATACATGGTGAGAAGTTATATTTATCCCCGATACTTGATTTATATAATGGTGAAATTATTGCGTATAACGTAGAGAAACGTCCTGTTTACCCATTAGTCTCAAAGATGTTGGATAAGGCTTTTCAACAATTAAAAGATGGTGAATTTCCTATCCTCCACTCGGATCAGGGATGGCACTATCAAATGAAGGAATACCAACATGTATTGAAAGAAAAAGGAATTACACAAAGTATGTCTCGTAAAGGGAATTGTTTAGATAACGCAGTCATCGAAAATTTCTTTGGCTTATTAAAGTCTGAATTACTCTACTTACAAGAGTTCGAAAGCATGGAACATTTTAAATTAGAATTAGAAAAATATATTCACTACTACAATAATGACCGAATTAAAACAAAATTAAAAGGAATGAGCCCTGTACAATACAGAACGCATTCCTCATTAGCTGCTTAAAATATGTGTCTAACTTTTTGGGTTCACTTCATTTTCCAGAAAAATTCTACGGTGCTTTTGATATAGCCTAAACAATATTTATAAAACGAGTACCCCACATTTTACTTTTCAACAACCTTATGCTTACCAGAAACTATTTTAGTAAATTGGTCCATAGTAGTTTCAGAAGAGATAGACAAGCGTTTAATCTCAAATGGTTTACTTTTCTGTGTAGCATATCCTTGGGAATTCGTAAACGCTAAAGACATTTGTAATTAGAAACTCCAATAGATGTAGTTTAATTTTTTTTCTTAAGAAAACAAATTAAACTAACATCAAAAAGAAAAACACTCCCAATATAGGAGCATCATTCTTCACGATCACATTCTTTTTCTAATAATTGATGGTGGGGAACTTCTTTCTTACTGGCGATATAATAATATAATAAGAACAAAATAACCAATAAAATAAGAGCAATCGAAAGGACAAATACAAATGACAGAGTAATCCCCTCCTTTTCCTTATATATATTCGAGAATTCCGTCTAGTTTCCTTGTTATCACTATATTTTTACCTATACTAGATTATTTTTATATAATAATAAAAAAATCAATTCCCTTAGAGGGAACTGATTTTTTCGTTTATTCTTGTGTAGAGGAAGAATCACTAGATGGTTCTGTTGAGCTGTTTGTTGATTTCTCTTCTTTTTGTTTGTCTTCAGCTGAACCATTTGTTGATTTCTCTTCTTTTTTCTTGTCTTCAGTTGAACCATTTGTTGATTTTTCTTCTTTTTTCTTGTCTTCAGTTGAACCATTTGTTGATTTTTCTTCTTTTTTCTTGTCTTCAGCTGAGCCATTTGTTGATTTTTCTTCTGTTGCTTTTTCATTAACAGAGCCGTTTGTTGATTTTGCTGCGCCAGCTTCCGCTTTTACATCTGCAACAGACTTATTCAGGTAACGTTCTGGATTTACAGCTACGTTATCTTTACGTACTTCAAAATGGACGTAAGAGCCTGCTTCTTTGTTCATTGCGCTTAGACCGGATTTTCCTAGTACTTCACCTTGTGCAATTTGTGCACCTTTTTCTACCTTCACACTGCCTAAACTTTGATAAAACGTCGTAATACCATTTCCATTATCGACTGTTACCACATAACCAAGAAGCGCATCTTTTTCCGCTTTCGTTACCGTACCACTTAAAGCTGCTGTAACATCAAATTCTTTTCCATTTTTCGCAGCAATATCGATTCCTCGATTTGCAGAGTATGTGTTGTTATAAAAGACAAGTGCTTCTTCTTGTTCCTCTGCTGCTACTCCATCTTCATAAAACTTCTTCTTTACAACAACTTCTGTGCCCTTTGCAACAGGCATTTTCACAACTTCTGAAGATTTTGTTACGGGTACTGCAGGATTTTCACTTTGACTATACGGCGTTGCTTGCTCTTTATCAGGCGCTTTCTTCGGATTAGTCGCCTGGAACCATAGAGCAACCGTCAAAATTACCGCTGCACACGCAATGTACAATGCCGGAAATACCCACCGTTTTTGAAATAAATGAACTACCTTTCGAGACTTTTTATTATTCCTTCCTCGCATTCTATCATCACCTCAGCAATCATTTTGAACAAAATCACCCCATCCTATACAACTTATAACTAATTATCTTTCGACAAATTTTGTAAAAATATGTATAGGAATTACAAAATTTCCGAGGAAATGATAAAATAATCAAAAAACTGAGCGCATTGGCTCAGTTTTTTTAGTCTAGTTGTTTCTTTTTGTAGATGACAAGGCAAAGGATTATAGAAATAACTAACCAAATTGAGATATTTAATAGGCTTGTATCTATTGCAGAAAAACCTTTTCCCTTTATTACATTCACAACTGCATTAAAAATGTGATTTGTCGGTAAATAAGATAGAATTTTTTTCACTATTTCATTCTTTACAAGCTCACTTAATATTGGTCCCATTAATAAAATCATTGAAATCGGTGTCGTAATGACAGAAACTTGCACTAAATTTTTAGCTAAAAGGGCAACGATTGTTCCAACTATGATGAATAATAGTGTTCCTAATATAATAACTGCCAACAACAAGAACATACTACCATGTAAAGTGTTTAATAAGAATAAGCTTAGGAAACTTAAAACACCACTTAAAACGATAATCGGTAACGCCTTTCCAATAATTACTTCAATAGGAGAAGCTGGAGATAGCATGAGGACACGTAATGTATGTTTTTCTTTCTCTTCAGCAATAAGGGTTGCCTGTGCAATTGTTGTAACCATACTTAATACCATTACAATTACAATGCCACCCATAAATTCTTTTGCATCATCCATTTGCTTATAAAATAGTGAGAGGCCGATTGGCAAGAGTGCCATTAATAGAATTTGTGCATTATTTTTTAAATCCTGCATCTCTTTACGTAAAATTGCTGAAAATCGTCTCATTGAAAATGTCATAATTATAATCCCCTCCCAGTTACTTCAATAAAGATATCCCCGAGTGTTGGCTCATAAGAATGAATGGACAACAGCTCTCCGTTTTTCATCCACTCAGAAATACGTTTTGCACCTAGCTCATCTTTTTGCACTGTTTCTTTTTTCTTATCTTTTAAAACCACTTCAATTTTATCTTTCGCATACTTGAGTCGTAAATTTTCTGGTGTATCCAGTGCAACGATTTCTCCGCCGCATAAGAAAGCGATGCGATCACAAAGCGTTTCCGCTTCATCCATATTGTGCGTTGTTAAGAAAATCGTTGTTCCTTCTGCATTTAAGTCCCTTAATATTTTATGAATGTTTTGGACATTTACTGGATCAAGCGCGGACGTTGGTTCATCTAAGAACAGCATATCTGGTTTATGCAAAATTGCCCGCGCTAGCGTAACACGCTGCTTCATCCCTTTTGATAATTTTTTAACAGGTGTTTTTTTATCTTCTAATAAGTTCACTTGTGCTAACACTTCATCAATTCGTTCTTTTTTACAATCGTATAAGTCGCAAAATAATAGTAAGTTATCATAAATACTCAATCTTTCATATAAGCCACTGTTATCTGTTAAAATACCGATGCGTTTATAATCAACGCTACTTGGTCCTGTAATATCTTTCCCTAATACTCTTACCGTTCCAACACTATGAAGTAATTGGGAAGTTAATATTTTCACTGTTGTTGTTTTGCCCGATCCACTTGGTCCAAGAAATCCAAAGATTTCCCCTTGCTTCACTTCAATATTTACATTTCGAAGTGCTGTTTTTTCCTTGAAGGTTTTCATTACATCCTTCATTTCAATTGCCAATGTCATTTCGCCATCCCCTTTGTTTTTTCTTTTATAAGTTACATTTCGCTTCAGCAACTTGCTTAGCCGCTTTCGCTTTTTTTTATTTTGTCTAGCTCCGCCTCCTAAGCCCTTCCGTCTAAGAGCCTTCCGCACGAGAAGGCCAAAAACACCTTCTGTGCGAAAGAACCTTAGCCATCAGGCTTGAACAGTCGGCTCTGCTTTTCCTAATTTGTTCGTGACTCAATCATATGCAAAACAAAGGGGGGATGCAGTAAAATACCGGTAAAAGGAGTATTTTTACCGGTGAATGGCGCATAATTTTATCTCATTGGAACAGCTTATAGGACGATTGGAGCACTATCACCCTTGAATGAAACAATGGATTAACCATTCAATACAAAAGGGGATCTGTCTTTCTCTCATCATGGTAAATGCAACATACATTTACAGTCCAATGACAGCCTTCAATTCATCCATCCTTCCTTTGGAAAGGGGAATGGAACTTTTTCGTTCATCATCTAAAATTAAACTAAAACTGTTCCGTGTCCAGGTGATGACTTCGCGCACACGCTGTAAATTCACGAGGTAAGAGCGATGACATCGAAAGAATCCAAAGCCTTTTAACCGCTCTTCTAGTTCGCTTAATGTTAGGGCACAAATAAAGTCGCCTTCACGAACATGAATGTGCGATATTCCATTTTGACTTTCAATGAAATGAATCTCTGTCGGATCAATTAAAATGATTTTATCGTTCACCTTAGCTGGAATTCGTTCGAGTTTCATTTGCGGAATCATTTGAACAACTTTTTCTGCATCTACTTCTTCGTTTTCTTCTTGCTCAATTTCAACTTTTTTAACACCATCTTGATGGAGTACATACACATCTTCTGTTAAAGAAAGTGCGTCAGATAAAAACGCTGATGTAATAAAGATTGCTTTCCCTCGCTCTTTTAACTTCATAATCGCCTTTCGAATCATAATCGTGCTTTCTATATCGACATTTTGTTCAGGCTCTTCAAAAATAATCAGATCTGGGTTATGAATCATTACACGGCCAATATGCAGACGCCGTTTTTCAGAAAATGTCAGCTTTTCGATTTTGATATTTAGCTTATCGACTAGTCCCACATACTGAACAACTTCTTCGACCGATATGTTCGATTCGTATAAACCTGATAAAAAGGCGAAATATTCTTTCACTTTCAATCGGTCATATGCTTCATCTTTCAAAAAACAAAACCCAATACGCGAATAGCATTGTTTTCGCAGCGGCTCTCCATCAAACAAGACGCTCCCTACAGACGCCTCCTCTTCCCCAATAATAAGGCTATGTAAAACCTTTGCAGTATGATTGTTACATTGCAGCACAACACATTGTCCTTTTTCAATTTTGAGCTGAATCGTTGGCAACTGATTTGCCTTCCCCAATTGTTTTAGCTCGAATAACGCCATTCTTTCTCCTCCAGATTGTTTTTTATCATATTATACCAAATATAAGATAGAAAATTATTACATTTATTACAAAAATAAAAAGGAGCTATACGGCATTAGCTCCTTTTCTGTCTACCTATCATTCATGATTCAATCACCAATATAAGAACGGCGCAATCCAACTTCTTCATTATCACTGTTTCACCATATAACTCTTCAATTGATCGCGCAGCGCTCGCTTCAAAAACTTCCCGACTGATGTTTTTGGAATTTCATCGACAAACAAAATATCATCTGGCAT
Organism: Bacillus sp. DX4.1; assembly: GCF_030348195.1. NCBI lineage: Bacteria > Bacillati > Bacillota > Bacilli > Caryophanales > Bacillaceae > Bacillus > Bacillus sp. DX4.1. Next base: position 4,778,179 of record NZ_JAUCFT010000008.1, read on the forward strand.
CCACCATTTTGGAAATTGATTTTCTAATAATGCATAAAGCTCTTCTTGAGAGGCTACTTGTCCTTCTTTCAGGACAACGCAGGCAACCGGACGCTCTTGCCATTTTTCATGTGGAACGGCAACAACCGATGCCTCTAATACTTTATCATGTGCCATTAAGGCGTTTTCTAAATCAACGGAAGAAATCCATTCACCACCGCTTTTAATTAAGTCTTTCGTCCGGTCGGCAATTTTAATGAACCCTTCTGGATCAACCGTTACAATATCTCCTGTATACAACCAGCCATCTTTCATCGCTTCTTCCGTGCGCTCATCGTTATAATAGCTGCCAGCAATCCATGGCCCACGCAGACAAAGCTCGCCCATTTCTTCGCCATCCCACTTAATTTCACCCTCTTGACCGATGACTTTCATTTCAAGACCTGGGAATAAGTAACCTTGGCGGGAACGCAAATCATAATATTCTTCTTTTGGCAGGTCCCGTTGATATGACTTCGGACAGTTAATGACAACAGCTGGGCTCGTTTCTGTCATCCCGTAAATTTGGCGGAAAGCAATCTCGTATTTTTCTTCATATGTGCGAATCATACCTTTTGGCGCTGCTGATCCACCTGACCAGATGGTACGAACACTACTAATATCATAGGAATGCTTTTCGAGCTCTTGTAGTAAGCCAATCCAAATTGTCGGCACGCCGGCGGTAATGGTTACTTTCTCCCGTTCAATGAGCCCGGCTAAAATTTCCGAATTAAAATGTGGCCCTGGTAGTACGAGCTTTGTGCCAAACCATGTACCTGCAAACGGCAGCCCCCATGCGTTCACATGAAACATAGGAACGACTGGCATACAAGTGTCTCCTTCAGATATGTTACCGCCGTCCACAAGTCCTAACGTGTAGCTATGAAGCGCAATACTGCGGTGCGTATAAACGACACCCTTTGGCTTTCCTGTCGTTGCAGAAGTGTAGCACATGCCCGCAGGTGCTTTTTCATCTAAGTCTTTTATAAATGGAAATGTTTCGTCGCCGTCTTCGAGTAGTGTATCGTAATGATAGGCTGGTGATAATGTTGTGTGAGGTAGTCTAGTATCATCTGTCATAATGATAAATGCTTTGACGTGAGGAATCTCGTGTTGAATGCTTTCAAGTATTGGAACCATGTCTTCATCAACAAGAATGATCTTGTCTTCAGCGTGGTTAATGATGTACGAAATATGTTCTGCTGAAAGTCGTAAGTTAATTGTATGTAAAACAGCTCCGATTCCCGGAATCGCAAAATATGCTTCTAAATGGCGGTGATGGTTCCAAGCGATTGTACCAACTTTGTCACCAGTCTCAATCCCCATTTTACTTAGCCTACTAGCAAGCCGCCTTGTCCGCTTTGCAATCTCTCCATATGTTAATGTTTGAATGCGCGATGCAGTACGTGAGACAACTTCCTTCTTTGAAAAATACTTCTCCGCTCGTTCCATCATTGCCGGAATGAGAAGTGGTACATCCATCATCATATTGCATTCCCCCTGTATTATTCTTATATACACACATACATCTGTATTATAACACAACAAAACGAGACAAAAGCCAGCAACATTTCTTTCATTTTCTACAAAACATGACAAAAAGCATGACGCCACAGCGCCATGCCTTATTTCCTTGCCATTAACTTTCCTTCATACTCATTCATTGTCTTAATTGCTACACCTTTATAATAATGAGCAACAATGTCTGTATAGCCTTTTCCTTCTTTCGCCATACCATTGGCACCAAATTGGCTCATACCCACGCCATGACCGTATCCCTTCGTTGTTACGATAATGTTGCTTCCTTGTTGTTTCCACGTAAAGTCAGAGGAGCGTAGTCCGAGCTTGTCACGGACTTCTTTTCCTGTTAATGCTTTCCCTTGAAACTCAACTTCTTTGACACGTTTTCCTTCTGTACGGCCTTTAATGGTACCAACCTTTCCATTTCCTAATGTTTTCACACCAAGGCGCTTTTGAAAGTCAGCTACGGTAAAGGTTTGTTCACTCGTAAATTTTGGAGCAGCTTGATCCCACGGACTGTCTACGCTTTTCAAATACGGATAGTCGTTGCCCCAGTAGTCGGCAGCATTCTCTGTATAGCCGTTACTCGTTGAGAAGAAGGATGCTGTGATTGGATTTCCCTCATATGTTAAAACTTGTCCGGCTGTTTTGGAGACCGCTTCTTCAATCCGTTTCATGTTGTTTTCGTATTTCTTGCCCCATAACTCTTTGAGCTCTGCTTTGCTTTTGTACACTTGGTTCTCGACCGTATCCGTTACATCCGCTTTGTTTTCCTGTTTACTTCCGCTGAGCATGTGTTTCACAACGAATGTCCGCGCTGTTAATGCCTGCGCCTTTAATGCCTCCATTTCGAAGTTTGCCCCCATTTCAGCAGCTACTACACCTGCAACATAATCTTCCATCGGCACTGTTTCTACCTTCTTTTGCCCGCTACGATACACATCAACTTGCACAGCGGTGTTTGTCTTGGCAGGAGCTGGCTGTTTTTGCACGGCTGAAGGATTCGCAGCTACTTTCGATTCGTTTTCTTTCCCTTCCGTAAACGGAATCACAAGCATGCTCGGTACGATAATGACTAACGCTACTAAGAGCGCAACTGTAACAAAAAGTGGCTTTGAAATGTTCATCTTTTTCCCCCGCTATGAAATTAGATTCATTTCATTTTTATGGAAAGAAACAAACTTTTAGAACAAAGTGCGAGGAACTTCTCGAAAAAGCCACTAGAAAATTAGGACCTATCAAGACACAGCTTCAAAGGAAAGAATTTTCTAACTATTTTCAAGTGAACATGCATAAATAAGAAAGTTATTGACTATAACAGTAATAGCCCAAAAAAAATAGCCTCTATGTCAGAAAGACATAGAGACTATTCCCCTTAAGCGTGAAGATCAGATACTTTTTGTTCCGTTACTTCTTCTACTTGTTCGTTTACACGTTCAATATTTGCACCGAGTGCCGCTAACTTACCATGGAAGTTTACATATCCACGATCAAGATGTTTTAATTCTGTTACACGAGTATAACCATCTGATACTAAACCAGCTAAAATTAATGCAGCTGCAGCACGTAAATCTGTTGCTGCTACTTCTGCACCTTGTAAGTTTCCTGGTCCATTCATAATAACAGAACGACCCTCGATTTTGATATCTGCATTCATACGGCGGAATTCTTCAACATGCATAAAACGGTTTTCAAATACCGTTTCTGTAATCATGCTTGTGCCGTCAGCTTTTAATAACAATGCCATCATTTGTGATTGCATATCTGTTGGGAAACCTGGGTGCGGCATTGTTTTAATGTCAACCGCTTTTAGTTTATTTGGACCGATAACGCGTACGCCCTCGTGTTCCTCGATAACTTTAATACCCATTTCTTCCATTTTCGCTGTAATAGAACGTAAATGTTCTGGTACAGCATTTTCAATTAAGATGTCTCCACCTGTAATTGCAGCTGCAACCATAAACGTTCCTGCTTCTACGCGATCAGGAATAATAGAATGGTTTGCACCATATAATTTCTCAACGCCCTCAATACGAATCGTTCCAGTTCCAGCTCCGCGTACTTTTGCTCCCATTGCATTTAAGAAGTTCGCTAAGTCTACGATTTCTGGTTCTTTCGCTACGTTTTCAATTACTGTTGTCCCTTTTGCTAATACAGCTGCAGACATAATATTTTCTGTTGCGCCCACGCTCGGGAAGTCTAAGTAAATTTTTGCGCCTTGTAATTGACCGTCTACATATGCTTCAACAAATCCGTTACCAACTTTTACTTTTGCTCCCATTGCTTCGAAGCCTTTTAAATGTTGGTCAATTGGACGTGAACCAATTGCACAGCCACCAGGAAGTGCAATACGAGCACGACCATTACGTGCTAATAGTGGTCCCATTACAAGAACAGATGCACGCATTTTACGTACATATTCAAATGGAGCTTCAATGTTTAAATCCTTTGAAGCATCAATTGTAACTTGATTGTTTTCAAATACAACTTCAGCATTTAAGTGACGTAATACCTCGTTAATTGTGTATACATCAGATAAAACCGGTACTTCAGATAGTACATTCTTTCCGTCACTCGCTAATAGGGCTGCAGCGATTATAGGTAATACAGCATTTTTTGCGCCCTCTACACGCACTGTGCCGTTCAACCGCTTTCCGCCACGGACGATGATCTTTTCCAAATTATTCCCCTCCGTGTCCTTTATTCAATATCTATTCAATACTCAGAAGTTATGATCGGTGTGCCAACCACAATTATATCTTTGTTGTCTATAGAACGTATTGCTATTTGCACATTGATTTTCTCTCTATTTGTTGAAAGAGCGTCATTCCACTTTTTATTATATGCGGAGACTGACACAAATGCTCTTTCTTCTATCTTCTCGATCGCTCTTGCTGAAAGATCTTTCAAAACCTCATTGGCTTTATTTTGCAAAACACCTTTAATCTTATCATTCATTACACCTTGAACACAAGTATAAATTGTAGGTTTTGTACTAAAAATTTTATCCATTTTTCGAACGATTTTAGAGTCCCATTTTGACCCACTTATTTCAAAAATAATGAAAGTGTTTTCTTTAGTATTTTCCTTTGTCCACGTTACTACTATTCGTTCTTCATAGGAAGAAAATTTTTTGTATGCTGTTGCTTTATATCCATCGTGTGATTCTTCTAATTCCCAATTTTGAATATTCGCATTTTCTTTCACTTCATTTAACAGTTTTTGAAACGTATGTATGTTAGAAATGGTTCTTGTTTCTCGTGCTAGCCATGACCACCGCTTCATTTGTGCTCCATTTTTTTCAAGAGCTGCGATCATATTCTCCATCTTCTCTTCGTCACTTACGGGCTTTATCTCTTTATACCCAACTAAGAATACGACAATACTTACGACAACAATAAGAATTACTTGTAACTTTCTCACGTTCATCCCCTCCTATCCCCATTGTTAACGGAGATATGAGGTTCTATACGCTTACTTTACTAAATACGTTAAACTCTTTGAATACCCTAAATAATCAAGGAAAAAGTTGCTGACAGATGTCCCGATTGCAATCGTAACAAGAATAAGTAGGATCCTTGTTTGCAGTACTTTTCCCGCTTTCATCAGGCGTTCGATGTGGAGGCCTTGCAAAGCCCACCACGTAATGGTAATAAACAGTAAATGCGACACAATCGCAATCAGTGCTTGTTGCCCTAAAAGATGCGCCAAAAAAATCGCCCCCTTTTGTTTCGCCTACTATCACTCAGAATGCAAAAACCCCATGAATGGAAGCTTCCCTTTATCCGACCCTAATAGGCAGTATGATCCCCACCTCAAAGTTTACAACAAGCAAAGAAGTTAGGTGACGAATAACTACCTACAGGAGTCCGGTTAGCAAGAGTTCACCATTAGCGGAGAGATAACATCTCTTCACTGATGAAAGTTTTATCTTTTCCCATTGCACCAAAATAAAAAGCGTAGAGTGAAATCTCTACACTTTTTTATTTTCACTATTGTACCACGTTCCCAGTAAAGAAGAAATCTTTCATTAATGGAAAATATTCATGAAAGAAATTGTAGCCGATTGCTGGTAATATTCCCAACACCAAAGTTGCAATCGCACAAAAACTAATAACGACTTTCAAGTTGAATGTAAGATTCACCTGTTCTTCCGTATTTCCCTTTCGAAAGAACATTTGCTGCAAAATGCGGAAGTAATATACAAATGAGATAACCGTTGTTCCCATCATGACTGATGCCAATATATAATGTGCCGGCTCTACGAAAAATGCACCTAAGAAAATATTCACCTTTCCGATGAAACCAGCTGTTCCTGGAATCCCCGCCAAAGATAAAATAAAGATGGTCATCATAACGGCGGCAAACGGAGATCGCTTGTACAAACCTGAGAAGATTTCCAAATTTTCTTTTCCACTTTGTAAGATTAATCCGTGAATGACAGCAAAAGCTCCGATGTTCATCAGAAGATAGGCCAACATATAAAACCACATGCTGTCCATCATAAACGGCGATAGTGCTACAAAGGGAACAAGCAAGTAACCAGCATGTGCCACGCCAGAATAGGCAAGCAGACGCTTTACGTTGTGCTGCCCTAGCGCCGCCGTATTACCAATTATCATTGTAATCCCGGCCAGGACTGCGATATAAATGTTCATATTGCCAAGCAGTGATTGTGTATTACTATTAACAGGTATGCCGGCAAAAACCATGAGGAACAGCCGGACAATCATAATAAAACCAGCGATTTTGGAGATTGACCCTAGAAACGCGGTGACAGGCGTCCCCGCTCCCTCATATACATCCGGTGCCCACATATGAAACGGTACTGTCGCAATTTTAAAAGACAAACCAACGAACAGAAGCAAGAAGGCCAGCGCTAACAGAAGCTGTATGTTTCCATCCACGCCTTGCATAAACAGGCGCTGCATATCCATTATATTTGTCGATCCCGTCATACCGTATAAATAGCTCATTCCAAACAGCGTAATTGCCGTAGAGATTCCGCCGTTAATAACATATTTCATCGCTGCCTCATTGGCAGCACGATTTCCCTTTTGTATACCTACTAAAATGTACGAAGACAACGATAGCAATTCCAAGCCGATAAAGAGTGTAATAAAATCCACACTAGACGCCATAAACAGCGCCCCGAGAAGAGCTGTTAAAAATAAATAATAGTACTCTCCTTTATCTTGAATTGGCCGCCTTTTGTCATCGCTCATCGCCATACATAAGACGAGAATTGCTCCAAGTAATAATAATGTTTTAAAACCTTTTGAAAATCCATCTAATACAAACGATCCGTTTAAAATGTCTCCAGCTGGCTCACTATACAGCGAAATTAAAGCCACAAGTGATAATATAATTGCACCAATCGCTCCAAGCGCTAAGTAGCGCCGATCGAAGCTAGGTTTTAAAAATAAATCAAGCAGCGAGAGAAGGATGGCAGCTCCGAGAAGGATAAATTCCGGCGTCATTAAATGCCACGATAAGCTAAGTAGTGTATTCATATCCATCCTATCTACCTCCCAGCATTTTTACGGTGTCTTGCAGCGGCATTCCCAGCATTTCCGGTATAACACCTATCACGATAATACAAGCGAGAAGCAAAACAATCGGAACGTATTCCCAGCCATGCACATCCCGCTTCGGCTCCGAGTCCCCTTTTCCGAATGTAACTTGCAAGGTAGCCCGAAGGACATATACCGCTGTTAAAATAATGCCAAGTGCTCCAATCGCAGCGATGATCGGCTTTGTTTGGAATAATCCAAGGAATGCGAGAAATTCGCTGACAAATCCGGACATGCCCGGGAGGCCGAGCGAAGCCATGCTTCCGGCTAATAGAAAACCGCTCAGCACTGGTACTTGTTTTGCCAAGCCACCCAGCTTGGTTATATCAGAAGTCCCAAAGCGCTCCTCAATCATGCCGAGCAAGAAGAACAGTAAAGCAGCAATTAAACCGTGGGACACCAATTGAAATAACGCGCCTTTCATACCTGCTGCATTGAGTGCAGCCAATCCCATTAAGACAATTCCCATATGAGAAATACTAGAGTAGGCTAACACTTTTCGGAAATCCGTTTGAACCAGTGCCAAAAACGCACCATACAGCAAATTGACCACACCTAAAATGGCAAACACTATCGCAAAGTCGTTAAACTGTTCTGGAAATAACTCTTTCCCAAACCTGACAATCCCATATGCTCCAATCTTCAGTAGAACACCTGCATGTAGCATAACTGCCGCAGGATGGGCTTGTACGTGCACATTCACCATCCAGCGATGCAACGGAAATACCGGCAGCTTAATTGCAAATGCAATCATAAGAGAAAGGAATAAACCAAGCTGCAAGGAATCTGAAATCATGCCACTAGGTGTCGTTTCAGCTCCTGTCAAAATCTCTTTTAGCTCTGTAATATTCGTTGTACCCGTTTTCGCAAAGAGGATAGAAAAGGCAATCAGTAAAATAGCAGAGCCAATGCCGTTATAGATTAAATAGCTATACGCTGCTTTTTCGCTATTCAATTTCCCCCACTTTCCAATTAGTAAAAACATCGGTGGCAATGTAATTTCAAAGAAAACGAAGAACAAGAGTAAGTTTTCTGCGGCAAAGACACCTAGCATACCAATCTCAAGTATTAGTAGCAGCATATAAAATCCTTTTACATGTTTCTGAATTGAAAACGCCTTTATCGCAGCAAATGTTGCCAAAAGCGCCGTTAAGAACATCAGCACAAGCGAAAAACCATCGATGCCAAGCTCATAATAAATGGAAAAAAATTCTTTATCCACATCTGGAAAACGCCCAAATTGAATCCATTTTACCTTTTCCGCAAACATCGTTAAGCTCTTTCCGGAAGCATATGTACTGGCCAGAACAATAGCGATGCCGAGCGGAAACAACGTTCCAAATAGGCCGAGAACCCGCGCTGCTCTTACTTCTTTACTAGGTGTTAACGCGAGCATGAGAATACCAAGAAGCGGTGAAAAAATGAAGAACGATAATAAGAATGCATTCATTGCCAATACCCCCCTGTAAATAACAGAATGACAACTAATGCCGCTAAAGAAACAGCAGTCACTGTTCCATACATTTGTACCTTCCCATTTTGTAATTTGGAACCACCGCTACTAGTACCTCGTACTATACTACCAATCAACAGTGCGATTCCTTCAACGATATATGTTTCAAAAAAACGAAGTACAATCGCAATTCCTTTTACGAGCGGGAGTACTGCAGTGCTATAGATTTCATCTATATAATATTTCTCCTTCAATATGCTGTACGTCATTGTTTCTTTTCCGCCAGCCCAGTCCTTGGAAATAGAACGTTTTCCATACATGAGGTACGCCAAGAAAATACCTGCTAGTGAAATAAGCGTCGCAACAACCATAATCCAGATAGGACCATGACTTTTCTCGACTTGAAACTGGACATCTTTTGTAAGCCAATCCCCAAGGAAGGTTCCGAACCACGGTGTATTGATGTAACCTGCTAACACGGCGAGGACACCGAGGACAATCATCGGAAACGTCATCACGCGCGGAGATTCGTGCACATTCTTTTGCTCTGCAGGAGCCTCTCCTGTAAAAACAAGAAAGTATAAACGGAACATGTAGAACGCTGTAAAGAAAGCCGCGATGATCGCAAGGACGAATAAACCGTAATTGCCGTGCATCCACGCTGCCGCTAAAATTTCATCTTTGCTAAAGAATCCTGAGAAGAGTGGGACTCCGCTAATGGCCAGCGTACCGATCAAGAAGAGCGTACCGGTTACTTTCATTTTCTTATGCAATCCGCCCATTTCTTTAATATTTTGCGTATGCACCGCATGAATGACGCTTCCTGCCGCTAAGAAAAGTAATGCTTTAAAGAAAGCGTGCGTCGTTAAATGAAAGACACCTGCAACGTATCCAGACGAACCAAGAGCGAGCATCATATAGCCAAGCTGACTAACTGTTGAATACGCAAGGACTCGTTTAATATCCGTCTGCACAAGCCCAATGGACGCTGCAAAAATCGCGGTAAAGGCGCCAATGACAGCGACGGTTTGCATCGCTACAGCACTTGCGGAGAAAAGCGGGAACATCGTTGCTACTAAATACACCCCAGCCGCTACCATCGTCGCTGCATGAATAAGTGCCGATACGGGCGTTGGTCCTTCCATTGCATCCGGCAACCACGTATGCAGCGGAAACTGACCGGATTTCCCCATCGCACCGACAAAGATTAAAATTGCAGTGAGCGTAATCATTGCAGGCGCTATTTCTCCAGATTGAACTGCCTTAAAGATTGCATCATACTCAAAACTACCAGTTTGCCAAAAGAGTAAGATTATCCCGATAAATAAGCCCACATCTCCAATGCGAGTCATAATAAACGCTTTTTTCGCAGCGGCTTTCGCTTCTTCTTTAAAAAAGTAAAAGCCGATGAGTAAGAACGAGCCAAGTCCAACTAGCTCCCAAAATACATACAGCTGTAATAAGTTTGTGGAGATGACAAGCCCTAGCATCGCAAAGGTAAATAGCCCTAAGTATGCATAGAAAACAGGAAGCCTTTCCTCATTATGCATATATCCTTTCGAATACACATGTACGAGTAAACTGACAAGTGTAACGATAAAGAGCATTAAGGCATTTAGTGCGTTAATCTCAAAACCAAACGAAATATCTACATCACTAATCTGTAGCCATACCCATTGCTGTTTGACCGTTCCTGATGAGAATCGTTCTATTAATACAAGTACCGCACCCACAAAGGAAAGAAATGCAAGGAGGATGCCGAGTAAACAGCTTCCTTCTCTCAGTTTCTTCCCGAACATAATGAGCAAAAGAAATGAGGCAAGCGGGAAAAGCGGTATGAGCCATGCGTAATTGATCATTGTTTCCTTCCCCCTTTTCGGTCACAATGTTAATGCTTTAGTGAATCCATTTCATCTACATTCACCGTTGCACGGTTGCGATATAACGCAATTAAAATCGCAAGTCCCACCGCCGCTTCCGCCGCCGCAACAGACATCGTAAACAGTGAAAAAATTTGTCCCGTTAAGTTTGGAAAAAAGCCTAATTTACTAAAAGCAATTAAATTTAAATTCGCTGCGTTTAACATTAGTTCAATACACACTAATACAATAACCGTATTACGCTTTGTTAAAGCTCCGAATAAACCAATGCAAAACAGGATAATCGCAAGGGTTAAGTACGCGGAAGCTGGGACGCTACTCATGGGAATCTTCCTCCTTCTCATCCTTCTTCGCAAGTACAATTGCTCCAATAAGTGCAACAAGTAAAATAACCGATGTTAATTCAAATGGGATAATATATTTTGAGTACAGCAATGTTCCAATTTGAAGTGTATTTTCCTCATGAAGCGCTAACCCACCCTGCGTACTGCGGTCTGTAAACTCAATATTATTAACAGCAAAGTACATCACCGCACCAAATGCTACAACCGCAAGAAATACGACCAATTTTCGGAGATTAAAGCCCCCTTCACTTTCGGCGTTATGCTTCGTTAACATAATGCCGAAAATCATAATAATCGTAATGGCCCCGGAATAAATCAAAATTTGCGCAACCCCTACAAACTCTGCCGATAACAAAAAGTACAATCCTGCAATACTAAGAAACGTAAACACAAGGGCGAGCATCATATGCATCACTTTCGTTAAGTTCAACATAAGAACACCGCCTATAATCGCCGTTAAGGACAATGCTAAAAACGCTACCAACTCGCCACTCATGCTTTATTCTCCCTTCTGACATTCTCATCATTTTCATCGAGCCACTGTAAATTTTTAAACAAATCATCTCGCGTATACTCAGCAAGCTCGAAGTTATTTGTCATGACGATCGCTTCTGTTGGACAAACCTCGGTGCACAAATCGCAAAGAATACAAATTTCAAAGTTAATATCATACGTATCTATGATTTTCCCTTTTTTCGTAGGGTCTGGATGCTTCTTCCCGGTTAATTGAATGCAATCAGTTGGACAAATATTTGCACATTGGTTACAAACGATACATTTTTCCGGATAAAATTTTTGAATGCCGCGGAAGCGATCTGGTAGTGGCAATGGTTGATTCGGATAATCGTACGTTACCTTTTTCTTACTTAGGTTGCTAAGCGTATACTTTAGACCTTTAAATAATCCCTTCATGTCTTACTGGCACCCCCTTTTAGATTAGAAGAACAACTCCTTAATCAATGCCGTTAAGAAAATGTTTGCAAGCGCGATTGGCAATAGTACCTTCCAGCCAAACTCCATCAATTGGTCGCCTCGCATACGCGGGAACGTCACGCGAAACCAAATTAATAGAAAAACAACGCAGCTGAACTTTAATGCAAACCAAACGGCACCGGGAATAAAGCCAAGGAACAGAATCGGCTGCCACCCTCCTAAAAACAACACCGTTATAAGCGACGCCATTCCAAAGAAGTACACGTATTCAGAAAGCATAAAGAACGCCCAGCGGAAACCCGAGTATTCTGTATGGTAGCCAGAGACAAGCTCCGATTCTGCTTCCGGCAAATCAAACGGCGTCCGGTTTAACTCCGCTACAGCAGCAATTAAGAAAATGACAAACCCAACTGGCTGCACAAAGATGTACCAAATCTTCTCTTGAGACTGTACAATTTCATTTAAGTTCAGACTACCCGCTAACAAAACGACACCAATTACGCTCATCACGAGCGGAATCTCGTAAGAAATCATCTGCGCCGCGGCACGCATTCCGCCTAATAACGAATATTTATTGTTTGATGCCCAGCCCCCAGTCACAACACCAATCGTTGTAATACCTGAAATGGCAATATAATAAAGAAGTCCCACTCCAATATCAGCAAACTGAAACTTATCCGTAAACGGAATCACTGCGAGCACCATAAAGGCCGGTGCAAATGCGATGACAGGTGCTAATATAAACAGCGGCTTATCCGCAGCCTTCGGAATGCTATCCTCTTTTAATAACAGCTTTAACACGTCAGCTACGGTTTGCAGTAAACCAAATCGTCCACCAACCTGGTTCGGACCAATCCGGCCTTGCATAAATCCCATCACTTTCCGCTCTGCTAAAATCCCGTATGTAACAAAACCAAGAACAGCAAACAGGAGCAAGACTGCTAATCCAAAAAAGATAAGAAAGTTCGTCCAACCTGTCGGTGACTCTAAGAGGTGCTGTATCATCACCCATCAACCTCCCCAAGTACAATATCAACGCCACCTAAAATCGTAATTAAGTTCGCGATATTTTCGCCTTTCAAAAGCTTCGGTAAAATCTGCAAGTTGTAAAAAGACGGTCTGCGGAATTTCAAACGATACGGCTCTTTCTTCCCTTCACTGGCAATATAGCAACCGATTTCTCCGCGTGGTGACTCAATGCGGACAAAGACCTCGCCCTTTGGCGCCTTAATAATTTTCGGCACCTTTGCCATCGTCGGTCCGTCTACGGGAAACTGCTGGGCAGCCTGTTCGATAATTTTCAGGGATTCCTCAATTTCCTCCATGCGGCAAACGTAACGATCCCAAGCATCTCCTTCTTTGCCAACCGGAATATCAAAATCAAAACGATCATAAATGGAATACGGTTCATCCTTGCGAAGATCCCACTTTACACCCGTACAGCGTAAATTCGCTCCGCTCAGCGAATAAGAAAGGGCATCTTTCGCGCTATACGCTCCCACACCTTTCACACGATGTAAGAAGATTTCATTCCCGCTCACAAGATCGTGATAGCCTTGCAGTTGCTCTCTCATATAAGGGACAAACTCACGGACCTTTTCAATCCAGCCGTCCGGTGCATCCCATTTCACGCCGCCCACTCGCATATAGTTAAACGTAAGCCGTGCGCCGCACAATTCATTTAGCAGGTTAATAATCATCTCCCGTTCCCGGAATGCATATAGAAACGGGCTAACAGCCCCGATATCAAGCAAGTTTGTTCCCCACCAAACAAGATGACTTGCAACGCGGCCAAGTTCCATCGCTAGAACCCGCAAATATTCCGCACGCTCTGGAATCTCAAGACCCATCATCGTCTCGACTGCATGACAGATGACATAGTTATTAGTCATCGCTGATAAATAGTCCATTCGGTCTGTATACGGGATAATTTGCGTATACTGCAAACTCTCTGCAATCTTCTCCGTTCCCCGGTGTAAATAACCAATGACAGGTGTAGCTTCCTTAATGATTTCTCCATCGATTTTAATAACAAGCCGAAATACACCGTGCGTACTCGGGTGCTGCGGTCCTACATTTAACAACATTTCTTCTGTACGAATCATATTTGCTACACCTCCACATCCAATGGCTCGTAATCTTTCCGAAGCGGATAACCAACCCAATCTTCTGGCATTAAAATACGCGTTAAATCTGGATGTCCTTCAAATACAACACCAAGCAAATCGTACGCTTCACGCTCCGGCCAATTGGCTCCGTTCCATAGCGATGCAATCGACGGTACTTTCGGCGTTTCACGATCCAGCTTCACCTTCACTGCTACAGACTGCCTCTTTCCATATGAAAACAAATGAACATACACTTCCATATGTGTTACAAAATCCGTCGCATGAAGCTCCGACATATAATCAAAAGCCAGTCCTTCATGATTTCGCAATAATTCCATTACCTCATAATAATGTTCCAGCTTGATGACAAGCGTTGGCACATCCTTTGAAAGGTTATTAATATAGTAATCTGCTAGCGAATGTTCGCCCGTTTTCTCCTTTACAATCTTCAGGTACGCATCTAAATAGGGCTGGTTCGGTGATGGCTCTTCTACTTTTGGTTCTTCCTCCTTCTTTACCCCGGCCCCTCTTGCCTTTGCTGCAGCTGCAGCTTTCGCTTTTGCCGCTGCGATTGCCTTTGCTTTTTCTTCATCCGATACTATTCCGCCTTCTGTTACCTTCTGCTTCGCTAGCGCAGCTGCCTTTGCCTTTGCTGCTGCCACGGCTTTCGCTTTTGCCTTTGCTTCATCCGATACCGCTCCACCTTCTGTCGCCTTCTGCTTCGCTAGCGCAGCTGCCTTTGCCTTCGCTGCTGCCACGGCTTTCGCTTTTGCCTTTGCTTTTTCTTCATCCGATACTGCTACGCCTTCTGTCGCCTTCTGCTTCGCTAGTGCAGCTGCCTTTGCCTTTGCTGCTGCCACGGCTTTCGCTTTTGCCTTTGCTTTTTCTTCATCCGATACTGCTACGCCTTCTGTCGCCTTCTGCTTCGCTAACGCAGCTGCCTTTGCCTTTGCTGCTGCCGCGGCTTTTGCTTTCGCCTTTTCCTCATCAGAAGCTGCGCCACGATTTATTTCCTTTTGTGCCGCTAGTTCTTTCGCTCTTGCCTTCGCTTCCTCTGCAGCACGGCGTTTTGCTTCTTCTATATTTACCTCGTTATCTTTTGGTAGCGCTTTCTCTTTTTCTTCTTGTACATCACTTTTAGATATTTCTACTTCGTGCTCTGCCGCGAGTCGCTTCCGCGCTTCTTCCTTCGCATGTCTTGCAGCCTCTTTTTTCATATTCTCTATATCTTTATTTGGATCGCTCATCTATTCGTCACCTGCTTTCCAGTCTTTGCTTCGTAACGAATCTTCTCTTTTAATTTATTAATCCCGTAAATTAAAGCAGCTGGGTTCGGGGGACAACCTGGAATGTATACGTCTACCGGTACAATTTGGTCCACTCCTTTAACAACAGCATAGGAGTTCACATACGGGCCACCAGCTGTCGCACAAGATCCCATCGCAATTACCCATTTCGGTTCCGGCATTTGATCGTATAAACGACGAACAATCGGTGCCATTTTCTTCGTTACTGTCCCAGAAACAATCATGACATCGGATTGTCTCGGTGATGTGCGAAAGAATGACCCAAATCGGTCTAAATCATAATGCGATGAGCCAACTCCCATCATTTCAATAGCGCAGCATGCGAGTCCAAATGTCATTGGCCATAAAGAATTGCTACGCGCCCATCCCTTTACCTGTTCCAGTGTTGTAAAAAAGATATTTCTCTCGAGTTCCGCACGCTCCCCTGGGTGTAAATCTTCAAAATTTATAGCCATTGTAACACCTTCTTCTTCCAAGCATATGCCAGACCAACAAGCAGCATAATAACAAAGATCAACATTTCAACAAGCGCGAACAGACCAAGCTTGTCATATGCGACAGCCCACGGATATAAAAATACGGTTTCCACATCAAAAATGACAAACAGCAATGCAAAAATGTAGTAACGAGCATGAAAACGAACATTTGCATCATGATATGGTTCAATTCCGCTTTCGTACGTCGTTTCTTTTGCTGCACTCGGTTTATATGGGCGCAACAGTTTTCCTAATGTAAGAGCTACTACCGGCAGTAATATACCCACTAGTAGAAAGATGCCAACAATCATATAACTATTTTCATATACATTTGCCACTGTGAAACCCTCCCCCCTTAATAAGAACAAGTTCACTTAGTAAACAATATGATTCACTTGCATCATTTATTATTTTTAAATTTTTCTAAATAATGCAATTATTTTTATTATACCAAACTTCAAATTCTTATGTCGATATATTGGGAAAAAGAAACAGTAAGTAAATAAAGTGAAACTTTGATCAAACCGGGATCAATACCCTTCATTTTTTTACTATTTTCTCTAAACGTGTAAAATAAAGTGAAACTTTGATCAGTGGGGGTTTTCTTCATCCCCACTGATCATTAGTTGAACGAATCGGGCTTTTACGGGCAGTTTATCCCCCACCTAACTTCTTTTCTCCTTGCAGAACTTTGAGGTGGAGGTATTACTGCCCGTTAATGCGGGATAAATTATAGAAGCAACACGAGCTTCTCAAAAAAACAACAAGCATGAACAATTAATGTCCATGCTTGTTATTATCATTTAAAAAGAAGTGTCTTCTTTTTTATAATCCTTTAAAATTTCCTCATAAAATTCAGCCGTAGTCGTATAGAAGTATGGCGCTAACCATAAAAAGCCGATTCCTAACGTGATAACACTTAGCAAGAACCAACCGATAAAACTTAAACATAATAGGAAATAATCCATTTTATGTCCATCCATCATGCGACGACTTTCCGTAATGGCTTGATTCATCGAATACTCTGGATGATCATTTAAAATAAAGTAAGTCATGGAATAAGAAAATGATTTAATAATCCCTGGAATAATAAGCAATAGTGTCCATAGGAAAAGGTACACCATAATCAATAAATATGTTAAAAACGACTTTATAAATTTGTTTCCATCTTGGAACCATCTAAATATATGGCCAATGCGAACTTCATGTCTGCGAGCTGCATTCAATGCAAGATAATACGCGCCCAAAGTTAATGGGCCAATAATAAGCATTGATACAATCTCAACAGTTAGTGATTCCTTCGCTTCCTTAAGACTCCAAACTGCTGCAAAACTAAATGTAACAGCTGCCTGACCAACGAAAACAAGAATGGCAATCAGCAAGGTAGCTCCTACAGCTAACAACCATTTCCCTTTCAACGCATCAAGCGCTTGCCTCTTTAATGTACTAATCATATAACCCTCCTCATAAGACTCCGATGGTGGAACACTCTCTATCAATAAAAATTGAACCCACACACCTTATATTAATTATATAATTATAACATTTTACAGATACATTGTCTTATACTCAAAAAAACAAAGTGTACGTGTACACTTTGTTTTCCTTCTTATCCTTACCACTCTTCATCTTTTGATACATGTCGATAAAAGTGCGCGGTTGTAGTATACATATATGGTACAACCCATAAAAATCCGATGCCTAAAGTAAATATCGCTAACACACACCATCCGATAAAGCTAAGCCATAAAAGAAACAAATCCATTTTATGTCCTTTCATCATGGTTTTACTTTCTTTCATTGCTTGTAAAACTGGATACTCTGGATGATCGATTAACACAAAAAATGTCATCGCGTAGGAAAAAGACGCAATAATTATATAAATAATTGTAATAAATAATAAAACAGGGTATGCAATTGAGAATGCCGTATAGCCATCCGATCCAGAGAATGCAAATATAATCATAAATATAACCGTCACTAGGAAAGGAAGCCATACTCCTGAATAGAGAAGAATTAAAACCATCGCTTTCATAGTATTCATCATTCTTTTAAAACCGCGAAATCCTTCAAATACAGAATCTATTACAACCTCACTTCTTCTACTTAACTGTAAAACAGTATTACTATACCCATAATATGTAATACCTTGTGAGGCAAACACAGTCACTATAAAAACAACATAAAACAATAATAAAATAATAAGAGCACCAATTGAAAAGGCTTCCTCAGAAAATATGTCTGCAAATCCACCCATTGCTAAAACTAAAAGTACACAAGGTATTAAAAAAATAAAAAACAGTACGAACATAACAGCATACGTCAAAATATAATATAAGAGTGTTGCACCAACACCCAGCCCCCACCTTCCTTTTAAAGATTCTAATGCTTCCCGTTTCATTTCACCAATCAATTTCCTCTTCTCCTTTATGAATAGAATTTGTATGATTACTATATTCATAACAATTTATGAATTTATCAAATACAATTATAACATTTCGGATCGTTTTTTTGGAAAATATAAGATTTTATGTACATAATTACTAAAAAATAAAATAAAAAAAATCCGTAAAGGAATGGACCTTTACGGATTTTCTTATTTCATATCAGAAACATTCAAACGGTTTACTGCACGCTGCAGCGCCATTTCTGCACGTTTGAAGTCAACATGTACTTGTTTATCTTGCATACGTTGCTCAGCACGGCGCTTCGCTTCATTTGCACGATGAATATCGATATGGTTTGCTTCTTCAGCAGATGATGCCAATACTGTTACTTTATCTGGACGAACTTCGATAAAGCCACCGCTTACTGCAACATAATCAGTGTGACCGCCATTTTTCAAACGAACCGCACTAATTTTCAGCGGTGCAACAGTTGGAATGTGACCTGGTAAGATCCCCATTTCCCCACCTTCTGCTTTCACGCTTACCATTTCTACTTCTTTTTCGTAAACCGGTCCATCAGGAGTTACAATACTGACTGGAAATGTCTTCATAACGCGTCCCTCCTAAGGCCTTACGCCATCATTTTCTTCGCGTTTTCAATAACTTCTTCAATACTACCAACAAGACGGAATGCATCTTCTGGAAGGTCATCATATTTTCCTTCTAGAATTTCTTTGAAACCACGAACTGTGTCTTTTACAGGTACGTAAGATCCCTTTTGACCTGTAAATTGCTCTGCCACGTGGAAGTTTTGTGATAGGAAGAATTGAATGCGACGAGCACGTTGTACAATTAACTTATCTTCTTCAGAGATCTCATCCATACCTAAGATAGCGATGATATCTTGAAGCTCTTTGTAACGTTGCAACGTTTGTTGTACTTGACGAGCTACTTCATAATGCTCTTCTCCTACGATTTCTGGAGAAAGCGCACGAGATGTCGACGCTAATGGATCTACCGCTGGGTAAATACCCATTTGTGTTAAACGACGCTCTAAGTTTGTTGTTGCATCTAAGTGAGCGAATGTTGTTGCTGGTGCTGGGTCAGTATAGTCATCGGCTGGTACATATACCGCTTGGATAGACGTGATAGACCCTTTATTTGTAGATGTAATACGCTCTTGTAATTGACCCATTTCTGTTGCAAGCGTTGGTTGGTAACCTACCGCAGATGGCATACGACCAAGAAGGGCAGATACTTCAGAGCCAGCTTGTGTGAAACGGAAGATGTTATCGATGAACAATAGTACGTCTTGTCCTTGCTCATCACGGAAATGTTCAGCCATTGTTAAACCTGTTAATGCAACACGTTGACGTGCTCCAGGTGGCTCGTTCATTTGTCCGAATACCATCGCTGTTTTCTTGATTACGCCAGAATCGCTCATTTCGTGGTATAAATCGTTACCCTCACGAGTACGCTCACCTACACCAGCGAATACAGAAATACCACCGTGCTCTTGTGCGATGTTGTTAATTAATTCCTGGATTAATACCGTTTTACCTACACCGGCACCACCGAATAGACCGATTTTACCACCTTTAATGTATGGTGCAAGTAAATCTACTACTTTAATACCAGTTTCAAGAATTTCTACTTTTGTAGATAATTCTTCGAATTGAGGTGCAAGACGGTGAATTGGATCACGGCGTACATCCGCTGGAATCTCACCATCTAAGTCAATCGCATCACCTAATACGTTGAATACACGACCAAGTGTTACATCACCAACTGGAACGGAAATTGCTTT
The DNA here is from genome assembly GCF_030348195.1 of Bacillus sp. DX4.1. NCBI lineage: Bacteria > Bacillati > Bacillota > Bacilli > Caryophanales > Bacillaceae > Bacillus > Bacillus sp. DX4.1. The sequence goes on from NZ_JAUCFT010000008.1 coordinate 4,797,986, forward strand.
ACCAGTATCTTCTACTTCTGTACCACGAACAAGTCCGTCTGTGGAAGACATCGCAACTGTACGAACTGTGTCATCACCTAAGTGAAGTGCAACTTCAAATGTTAGGTTAATACTTGTTCCGTTTTCATTGCGTTGTTGTACCGTAAGGGCATTGTAGATTTCTGGTAGCTTTCCGCCATCAAACTTAACGTCTACAACCGGACCCATGATTTGCGTAACGCGCCCTTTATTCATCGGGTTCCCTCCTAGCTTTCTTTAAATTAGCCAGCTTTCTATGAGAGTCGGCTTTCATTTTTTTATTAGTGTAGCTTTGGCGACTCTTCCGAAAGAGCCGCTTCCGCTTTTTATTGAATCTAGCTCCAGCGGCTAGAATGCTCGGTGGCTTCGCTTCTTCCTACGAGGCAAAGAACGCCTCTACGTCAAAAGCTCCATCCCCCTCTCATTCTGAACAAGCCGCTTCCACTTTTTATTACTATTCTAGCTTTGCCTCCTAGCCCCTTCCGTCTAAGAACCTTCCCCACCAGAAGGTAAAAAGCACCTTCTGCGGGAAAGAACCTTAGCCTTCGAGGCTAAACAGTCGGCTCCGCCTTTTTATTCTAACGCTGCTGCGCCACCAACGATTTCCGTAATTTCTTGCGTAATCGCTGCTTGTCGAGCACGGTTGAATGAAAGTGTAAGTGTATCGATAACTTCCATCGCGTTGTCTGTAGCACTTTTCATTGCTGTCATACGCGCTGCGTGTTCACTTGCTTTACCATCTAGTAATGCACCGTACACTAAGCTTTCTGCGTATTGTGGCAATAATACTTTTAAAATATCTTCTTCTGAAGGTTCAAATTCATATGCTGTCGTCGGTTTATCAGACGTCACTTCCGTAAGCGGTAAAATTTTATTTTCCGTTACTTCTTGTGAAATTTTACTTACAAAATGGTTGTAGTAAATATACAGCTCATCATAAGCACCATCTGCAAACATCGCAATTGCTCGAGAAGCAAGATCTTTAATATCTGTAAATGATGGGTGGTCAGAAAGTCCAACTACTTCATCAATGATGTTAAAGCCACGACGTTTTAAATAATCACGACCTAGTCGTCCAAGCACAATAATTGAATATTGGTTTGAATCCATGTTGTGACGTTCACGAATTACGTTACTCACTGTACGTAAAACGTTACTGTTATAACCACCTGCTAGTCCGCGATCAGATGTAATAACGATGTATCCTGTTCGCTTCACAGGACGCGCTGTTAGCATTGGATGATTGATTCCTTTACTACCTTGCGCGATGCTCGCTACTACTTCTTGAATCTTTTCCATATACGGAACGAAAGATTTAGCATTTTGCTCTGCACGACTTAACTTCGATGCAGATACCATCTCCATCGCTTTCGTAATTTGACTCGTTTTCTTAGTCGAGTTAATTTTCGCTTTTATATCGCGTAAAGATGCCACAGGTTTTCACCACCTTTTTTCCGGAAGTTGGCACGATTAGTAAGAATCCTTTTGGTTCATCTTCCTAATCTACGTTGCAAGATACTCTTGCTCATGATTGAAGGAAAAGAATAGGTGCACCTACTCTTTTCCTCTACATAACCGTCAGCAATCCCTGTAAGAGTTGCCTTTTATATAATCTAGCGGCTAGAATGCTCGGTGGCTTCGCTTCTTCCTGCGAGGCAAAGAACGCCTCTTCGTCTGAAGCTCCATTCCCCCTCACGTTCTAAACGAGCCGCTTCCGCTTTTTATCATTCAGAAGCTACAAAGACTTTTTTGAAGCCATTGATTGCTGCAGCCATTTTTTCGTCATCCGCAAGTTTTGTTGTTGTGCGAATTTCGCTTAATAATTCAGCTGCATTTGAATCTAACCAAGCATGGAATTCTTCTTCAAAACGAGTGATATCTGCTACTGGGATATCATCTAGGAATCCACGTGTTAGAGCGTAAAGAACCATAACTTGTTTCTCTACTCGTAACGGTTTGTGTAATCCTTGTTTTAATACTTCAACTGTACGCGCACCACGGTTTAATTTCGCTTGTGTTGCTTTATCAAGGTCAGAACCGAACTGAGCGAACGCTTCTAATTCACGATAAGATGCAAGGTCAAGACGAAGTGTACCTGATACTTTACTCATCGCTTTAATCTGAGCAGATCCACCAACACGAGATACAGAAGTACCTGCATCGATCGCTGGACGCACACCAGAGAAGAATAAGTCAGATTGTAAGAAGATTTGTCCATCCGTGATAGAGATTACGTTTGTTGGGATGTAAGCTGATACGTCCCCTGCTTGTGTTTCGATGAAAGGTAACGCTGTTAAAGAACCGCCGCCTTTTGCATCACTTAATTTTGCTGCACGCTCTAGTAAGCGAGAATGTAAGTAGAATACATCCCCTGGATATGCTTCACGACCTGGAGGACGACGTAATAGTAATGAAAGCTCACGATAAGCAGCTGCTTGTTTCGATAAGTCATCATATACTACTAATACGTGTTTACCGTTGTACATGAATTCTTCACCCATTGTTACACCAGCATAAGGAGCTAAGTATAATAATGGCGCTGGTTGAGAAGCTGATGCTGTTACAACGATTGTGTACTCTAATGCACCATGCTTACGTAGTGTTTCTACTACGTTACGTACTGTTGATTCTTTTTGTCCAATTGCAACATAGATACAAACCATATCTTCATCTTTTTGATTGATGATTGTATCAAGTGCAACTGCTGTTTTACCAGTTTGACGGTCACCAATGATTAACTCACGTTGACCACGACCAATTGGTACAAGCGCATCGATCGCTTTAATACCTGTTTGAAGTGGCTCATGCACAGATTTACGATCCATTACACCTGGAGCTGGACTTTCAATTGGACGAGTGTTTGTTGTATTGATTGGGCCTAAACCATCTACTGGTTGACCTAATGGGTTTACAACACGGCCGATTAGTTCTTTCCCTACTGGCACTTGCATGATGCGACCTGTACGACGAACTTCATCACCTTCACGAATTTCTGTGTAAGGTCCTAAAATAATGATACCTACGTTGTTTTCTTCTAAGTTTTGTGCTAGTCCCATAACGCCGTTAGCGAACTCTACAAGTTCACCAGCCATAACGTTATCAAGACCATGAGCACGTGCGATACCGTCACCAACTTGGATAACTGTACCAACATCACTAACTTCGATTTCAGACTGATAGTTCTCGATTTGTTGCTTTATCAGTGCGCTAATTTCTTCAGCTCTGATGCTCATGTGCTTCACCCCTATCTATTCTTCATAAGTTCACGCTGAATACGTGCTAACTTTCCTTGTAAACTTCCATCATAAATGCGATTTCCAATACGGACTTTAATGCCGCCTAGTAAATCTTCATCTACAACATTTTTTATGCGAATTGCATCTTTTCCCGTTCTCTTTGCAAATGCTTCTGCAACGCTAAGCTTTTCATCTTCAGATAGAAGACGAATCGAATATACAGTCGCGTCTGCTACGTTACGCTCTTCATTTGCAAGAGCAACATATTCATTTGCAATTTCAGGTAATATTTCGATACGCTTGTTATCAACTAAAATGTATAACGTATTTAAGATCGATTCAGAAATAGAAGAAAACACGTTAGAAAGAAATGTTTTTTTCTGTTCCTTTGAAATGCTTGGTTGTGTTAAAAAGCTATGTAGTTCTCCGTTTTTTACAAAAACGTTTTGTACAAGTCGCAATTCTTCTTCAAACATTTCTAATACGTGTTTTTCTTTTGCGATTTGAAAAAGAGCGACAGCATAACGTTTAGCTACAATCTCATTGCTCATCGCGCTTCTCCTACTTCTTTAATATAATCGCGAATTAATTTTACTTGGTCTTCTTCTTTTAATTCTTTTTCAATTACTTTAGAAGCAATTTGAATAGATAAAGAAGCGACTTGTTCTTGCAGAGCAACAATTGCTTGCTCTTTTTCGCGTTGAATTTCTTGTACAGCAGATGCTTTAATTGATTCTGCTTCTTCTTTTGCAGCAGCAACAATACTGTCTTTTTGATCTACAGCTTGCTTTTTCGCTCTTTCGATTAACTCTTGCGCTTCAACACGTGATTGTTTTAACATCTCACGTTGTTCTTCTACTAATTTTCTCGCCTCTGCATTGTTCTTTTCTGCAGCATCGATTTCATTAGAAACATGCTCTTCACGTTCCTTCATAATTCCCATTAAAGGACCCCAAGCAAATTTACGAAGCATCACTAATAGAATTAGGAAAACGAACAATGTATAAGCGATCGTTCCGAATGGAATGGCAGCTCCTAATAATAAAGTTGGCACAAGGATTCACTCCCTTCAAATATCTAAATTGACCATATGAAAAAAAGACAACTATTTCGTTCATAAAGCAATGGCGAAGAAAGTCAAAAAACACTCTTCGCCATCTATGTAAGGGGAGCTATCCCTTATTTGTTCATTACGATGAATGCAATAACTACACCGATAATTGGAAGTGCCTCTACTAATGCAACCCCGATGAACATGATTGTTTGAAGTGGACCTTTTAATTCTGGTTGACGAGCAACACCCTCGATTGTACGTGATACGATAAGACCGTTACCGATACCTGCACCTAATGCTGATAAACCAATTGCAATTGCAGCTGCGATTACACCTAAACTCATTTGAAATGTCCTCCTTTGTATTATAAAAAAATAGATTTTTTTACTTACTTATTAAAGTATATTAATGGTCATGACTTACTTTATGCGCCATGTACACCATCGTTAACATTGTAAAGATAAATGCTTGGATTGAACCAACAAACACACTGAATCCCATCCACGCTAACATTGGTACAATAGCACCTAATGCTCCAAATACTCCACTTCCACCTAATTTGGCAAGTAATCCTAATAAAATCTCACCAGCATAGATGTTACCGAATAGACGAAGACCTAACGTTAATGTGTTAGCAAATTCCTCAATAACCTTTAAAGGAAATAAGAACTTCATAGGTTGGAAAAAACCTTTTAAATATTCTTTTGTACCCTTCATCTTAATTCCATAATAATGGGTGAGGGTAACTACCATCACGGCTAATGTTAATGTAACTGCTGGGTCAGACGTTGGCGATCTCCACCATGCAATGTGTTCGCCAGCCTCAGTTGTTGAATACATGAATGGTAGGCCGAGCATGTTTGATACGAAAATAAACATCATAAGCGTAACGCCGAGTGTTAAAAAGCGTCCACCTGTTTTCCAGTCCATCGTACTGTTAATGATCCCTTTTGCGAAGTCTAGAATCCATTCAAGGAAGTTTTGCATTCCCGTTGGACGAAGAGCTAAGCGACGAGTTCCGATAACAGCGATTAAGAAAACAATGAGTGCTGCAACAGTAACCATCATGACTGAGGACAAATCGAACGTTAAACCTAGAAATTTAACTAATTTACCGTGTTCCACTAGTAATTCACCTCTCTTCCCTGCTCTTATACTCTAAATAAAGAAAATCTATGATCATGACAAGATATCCTGTCAGCAATCCTACACCTAAGCTCCACATCGCAATTAAATGCTGATATTTTGCTGCAAATAAAATTAATAACCCTATCGTGGCAAATCTCGAATATGTACTAACAGCGGTCGCCTTAAATTTCACGTTTTCTCCATTTGTAACGCGATCTAAGAGCTTGTCTGTTCTACGTGCAATGATGCGCAAACTAAGAAAACTGAAAATCGTTCCGATAATCAGTCCAAGAAATACATCCTTGTAAGAGGTACATCCCCATCCTAGTACAAAAAGTGCAAGCAAGTAGTACATATATTTCTTTTGTCTTTGGACAAGTCCATGTACGTCTATCATCATTGCTCTCCCGAATAATAATGTTGAATGAGTCGAACCATTGCATAAACCCCTGTTCCTAATCCAAGCAATAAGCCAATAATAAGAAACAACGGAAACGTCCCAACCTTACTATCAATCCATTGTCCACCAAAGATTCCAATAAGAATGGAACCAACTAACTGGGCAAGAATTCCTGTCATTAAAGCATATGCTTTTACCGGGTTGCGATCGTTTTTTTGCAAGGATTCATCCCTCCAATTATGTAACCTCATTCACGATGTGTTAATAATAACTCATTTTTTTGCATAAATCCTATACAAAATAAAAAGTTTACTTTTTCGTCACGGATTAGATGCATTTTTGTCACTGAAAGCCCTACCATCTATCCCCGTTGTTAGCATACAATAGGGTATTAGCAGTGTCAACGAGAAATCGTAAAAAATCAAAAAATTTGAGTATTAGTCATTTTCTACCAAAAATGAAAACGTTCCCCTTTAAAATACTGGTGAAAGATGTCTAATTTCTAAGAGATTTTTCTTTATAATGGAAGGAAAAGTTCACAAGTTTGTCACGATTATATTTTTAAGATATAACGTTTTCCTTCTATAATATAGTATTTTACTGAGATAAGACCTCTATAGTATATGTGGTATATATGCAAGTTATGTTGCATATACAAAAAATTCCATATCTGTATCCCATCAATCTAAAGTTCTCTTCCCCTCCCCTCTTATACATAAAGTGAAACTTTTCTCAGTGGAGGGTTTCCTCCATCCCTCACCAATCGGGCTCTTATAGGCAGTTTATCCCCCACCTAACTTCTTTGTTTCCTGCAGAAATTTGAGGTGGGGTATTACTGCCCGCGAGTAGCGGGATGAATAAAAAACAGACGAGTAGGAAATTCCTCTCGTCTGTTGTCTTATTTCGTTCCAAATAAACGGTCACCAGCATCGCCAAGACCAGGAACAACATAACCATGATCATTTAATTTCTCATCTAATGCTGCTACATAAATATCAACATCAGGGTGCTCTTCTTGTACCACTTTTACTCCTTCTGGAGCAGCTACGATACACATTAATTTAATTTGTTTCGCACCGCGCTTTTTCAGAGAGTTAATTGCTTCTGCTGCTGAACCACCTGTTGCTAACATCGGATCAAGTACGATAAAGTCACGTTCTTCTACATCCGTTGGAAGTTTCACATAGTATTCTACAGGTTGCAATGTTTTCGGGTCACGGTATAAACCAACATGGCCTACTTTTGCCGCTGGAATTAACTTTAGAATCCCGTCTACCATTCCTAAGCCCGCACGTAAAATTGGAATTAAACCAAGTTTTTTACCAGCGATTACTTTTGTTGTCGCTTTGCTTACAGGCGTTTCGATTTCGATTTCTTCAAGTGGAAGATCGCGTGTAATTTCAAATGCCATTAAACTTGCTACTTCATCCACTAATTCACGAAATTCTTTTGTACCTGTATTTTTATCGCGAATATATGTAATCTTATGCTGAATTAACGGGTGATCAAATACATACAGTTTTCCCATGTGAATCTCTCCTTCAGATGATATTCATGCGTGAGGACACGCCGTTTTGCACTATTTACGATTGTAAAGAAAACGCCGCCAATATTCAAGGGCAAATTTGGGAAAGTTTCAAATCCGTTATCGTTCTACCTAATATCTTTACCAATTATGGAAACCGTATCCTTCACGATATATACAAAGTTTATTCATAGTTTGTATACATACATGAGGTGTGTGATATGTCCTTCCCATGCAATATACATGAGTCAGCATGATTTATCCCGCTATTCGTGGGAAATAAGACCCCCATCTCAAGATTCAGAGAGAAACGAGGAAGATAGGTGGGGGATGACTGCCCGTAAAAGCCCGATTCGTGAGGGCTAACCAGTAGGTGGGATGAAGAAAACCCCCACACTGCTGGAAGTTTCACTTTATTATCAAATCGCACCTATCAGAAAAAGACTGCTGAAACGATACGTTTCAACAGCCTTTTTCAATCTACCTATTATAGATTTGTATACATTGGGAATTTATCTGTTAGTGCAGCTACACGCTTACGCGCTTCTTCTAATGCTACTTCATTGTCATGATTCTTTAACGTATGAGCGATAATTGCTGCAATTTCATCCATTTCTTCTAAGCCGAAGCCACGAGACGTTACTGCTGCTGTACCGATACGTACACCACTCGTTACAAACGGGCTTGCTGTTTCGAATGGAATTGTGTTTTTATTTACTGTAATTCCAACTTCATCTAATACGTGCTCTGCCACTTTACCAGTAATCTCTAAATTGCGAACATCGATTAAGATTAGGTGGTTGTCCGTTCCGGCAGAAACAAGTGTAAGTCCTTCTTTTTGAAGACCTTCTGCTAAACGGTGTGCGTTATTGATGATATTTTGTGCATATGTTTTAAAGTCTTCTTGCAAGGCTTCACCAAATGCAACTGCTTTTGCAGCAATAACGTGCATCAATGGTCCACCTTGAATACCAGGGAAGATTGATTTATCAATTTGCTTTGCAAATTTTTCTTCACATAAAATCATACCGCCGCGTGGGCCGCGTAATGTTTTATGTGTTGTTGTTGTTACGAAATGTGCATGTGGTACTGGGTTAGGATGTAAGCCCGCTGCAACTAAACCTGCAATGTGAGCCATATCTACCATTAAGTATGCACCAACTTCATCCGCAATTTCACGGAATTTCTCGAAATCGATCACGCGTGGGTATGCACTAGCACCTGCAACAATTAGTTTCGGTTTATGTTCTTTCGCTTTTGCTAATACATCATCATAGTTAATGCGATGTGTTTCAGCATCTACGCCATATTCTACAAAGTTATACTGTACGCCACTGAAGTTAACAGGGCTTCCGTGTGTTAAATGACCACCGTGGGATAAGTTCATGCCAAGGACTGTGTCGCCATGCTCTAAAATTGTGAAGTATACAGCCATGTTTGCCTGTGCACCAGAGTGTGGTTGAACGTTCACATGCTCTGCACCAAAGATTTCTTTTGCGCGATCACGAGCGATATCTTCTACTACATCCACATGTTCACAGCCACCATAGTAGCGTTTTCCAGGGTAACCTTCTGCATATTTGTTTGTTAATACAGAACCTTGCGCTTCCATTACAGCTTCACTTACGAAGTTCTCTGAAGCAATTAGTTCAATTTTTGAACGTTGTCTTCCTAGTTCCGCTTCAATTGCAGCAAATACCTTCTCATCTTGATGTTTTAAATGCTCCATCAAAATCCCCCTTTTCTGAACGAATTACACCTATTCCCGACGTTTTTTTCTTATTTATTCAGAAAAAACGAAAATTCCAGTTGTAATTCTATCGAACCTTCATGTTTTCAACTACATTCTAACATGACTTTCTAGATCATAAAAGAAAAAAAAGGTCGAAATCGACCTTTTTCTTTTCTTCCTAATGAAGTAAGACAACATACTTCTTATACCATATACATATATCAAGTCCAGCTAGAGTAACGATTCGAACTGGACTTCTCTACTTTAGCTGCAAGTAAGCGTTTCTTCTACTGACACATATACTGCACGTTCTCCGCCAATCAACTTACCACGTGTTTTTGCCATCGTTACATGTGCATGCCCAATCTCTTTCACACGCGTGCGAACAGGAACTGCAACATGTTTAAGGTGCATGCCAATAAACGTATCACCAATATCTATCCCTGCATCTGCTTTTATAAACTCTACCACTACAGGATCTTTTAAATTGTTATATGCATACGTCGCAATCGCACCACCTGCTGATCTAACAGGCGTAACGGTTACAATTTCAAGTTGGTACTTCGTTGCGATCTCCCGTTCTACTACTAAAGCACGATTTAAGTGCTCACAACACTGGAATGCTAGCTCAATACCGTTTTGCTCTTGAAATTGTTTTAGCTCAGAAAAAATCGCTTCCGCTACTTCCATCGTCCCTGATGTTCCAATTCTTTCGCCTAGCACTTCGCTCGTGCTACAGCCCACTACAAAAACTTGACCACTTTGTAAAGAAGCTTGCTCTTGAAAATCAGAAAGCGCTTGTTGTAGCTGCTCTTTCACTTGTACTACTTCCGTCATGACACCTCTTCCTTTCACAGGTTGGTTCAACACATTATATTACGATTAACAATTATCCCGATTGATGAGGACTGATAATCAGCGGGGGGATGAAGCCCCCCCACTGATTAAAGTTTCACTTTATTACTTCGCTTCGTATGTTTTAATTTTACCTACACGGTTTTCGTGACGTCCGCCTTCATAATCAGTTGTTAACCAAATTTTTGCGATGTCACGTGCTAAACCAGCTCCGATTACACGCTCGCCCATTGCCAGCATGTTCGTGTCGTTATGCTCTCTCGTTGCTTTTGCACTAAATGTATCATGTACTAATGCACAACGAATACCGTGTACTTTATTTGCCGCAATAGACATACCAATGCCTGTTCCACAAATTAAAATACCACGGTCTACTTCACCACTAGCAACCATTTCCGCTGCTGGAAATGCAAAGTCAGGATAATCAACAGAACCCGCTTCACATTCACATCCTAAATCAATATATTCAATGTTTAATTCTTCTAATAAACTTACGATTTCTTTACGAATATTCATTCCACCATGGTCAGATGCTACTACTACTTTCATTATGAACCCCTCCAATAATAAGTGAAACTTCTATCAGTAGGAATCTTTTCCCCACTGATGATTTGTGACATAAACCGGACGCTCCCTTGCTCGTTAGAGCAAGATCATCTCCAATATCGTATTATACACGAAACATTAACCCTCTGAATGTTTTTTAAGTAAAGTTTGTACAAGTTTTTCCATCTCAGCCAACGTCGATTGATAAATGGATAGTGAACCGCCAAACGGATCTGAAATATCCTTATTTGTACCTTCTACAAATCCATATAATGTATGCACTTTCTCTCCTGCATTTGGGTGATATTGAAGTAAAAGCTGTTTATGGCTTTCTGTCATCGTTAATATCGTATCAGCCCACTGTAGTATTTCCTCCGTTACTTGCTGCGAGGCATGTGTAATCGAAATTCCCTTTTTTGCTAGTGCATCTTTCACATGTAGGGATGCATCGCTTCCAGCGGATGCAAATACGCCAGCAGACTTCACTTCAAATTGCTCTTCCCCATAATGACGAAGCAACGCCTCTGCCATTGGGCTGCGACATGTATTTCCTGTGCAAACAAATAACACTCGCTTCATCTAAAACCCACTCCTTATGGTGAATGTCTTACATTCATCATAACGTACATTACAATGAAAAAAAAGAAATGAGAACATACAAAAAGCGCATTTCCCTTTTATTTTCCATAAGAGAAATGCGCTTTATCCACATATATGTGAAACCCTATTTCCAAGTGCCTACAATATAGTAACACAGTTAGAAAAAAAATCTACTACCATGGTTAAATTTCCATAAAAAACAAGGAATCCATTTCATACAAAATAGATTCCTTACTAAGAAAGCAATTATTTCATTGTAACTTTCATTACTTCTGTTGTACCTTTTGTAGATGAAACACCTACAGTTGTGTCGATAGATTCAGCTGCATCTGTATTTGTAATAACGATTGGTGTAATTGTGCTTTTTGCTTTTTCGCGAATTAATTCTAAATCGAAAGAAATTAATTTGTCGCCTGTCTTTACAGCTTGTCCTTCAGATACATGCGCTTCGAAACCTTCGCCTGCCATTGTTACTGTTTCTAAACCAACATGAATTAAGATTTCTGCACCGTTTTTCGCTTTAATTCCAACAGCATGTTTTGTGTGGAATAATTGTACGATTTCACCGTCTACTGGAGATACTACTACACCTTCAGTTGGAACGATTGCAACACCGTTACCCATCATACGACCAGCAAATACTGGATCTGGTACTTCTTCAATATTTTTCACTTCTCCAGTTAATGGAGCTACGATTGTTTCTGCATTTGTTTTTGAACCAAGACCAAATAATTTTTTAAACATAGGATAGTCCTCCTTATAATTCATACTCATGTTAAAAATGTATAGGGCAATCCCTAGAGAATATTGAGATAAATATACAATTCATTTTTTTCACAATATTATATTGTAAAAACGCTTTCGGAATTAAAAACGCTCTTACCAACTAGAATCTTATTGTATCTCTTTGCAAAATCCCAGTCAATTCAGATTTTCTGAACAAAATAAAAAAAGTTAACCTCTTGCTTACATTTTCTCTTTTTTTTCACAAGTTGTCTAGAGGTCTTTACAAGATATTTGTTTTTTATTATTGATTTGTAAAATTTTCTTCGTATTTTTATGAAAGTTACTTGACTTAAGTAAGTAACTGATTTAACATTACTTACATAAGGTAAGTTAATAACTTTTTGGAGGTTTTATAAATGATGAACATCGGTCTTCTTATTATTCGTCTTATTATTGGAATTACATTCATGGGTCACGGTACTCAAAAATTATTTGGTTGGTTTGGTGGCCACGGCCTTAAAGGAACAGGCGGCTGGATGGAATCAATCGGCTTACGCCCTGGCGTATTTATGGCATTTATGGCTGGTGCAACTGAGCTATTAGGTGGTTTCTTATTCGCAGCAGGTATCTTCACTTGGGTTGGTTCTCTATTTATGGTTGGTACAATGCTAGTCGCAATCTTTACTGTACACGGAAAAAATGGCTACTGGGTAACACAAAACGGATTTGAATATAACATGATCTTAATTGCCATTGCAGTTGGTGTTGCATTAACTGGACCTGGCGCTTACGTTTTACTTTAATCCATTAGCTCGATTTTAAAATATTCTTAGACGATAACGGAGCGAATTCAAAGGTCTGCCTGACAGACTTTTGGATCAGCTCCTTTTCTTTTTGAACAGATTTACAAAAATCGGCAAAAAAATATTTTTTTAGCAGGAGTTTCTCTTCATTATCTTGTAAACAAACAAAGAAGTATTCATATCGCGGAAGGGAGATTATAACTATGCTTTCGATTAACCCAAATGAACAAACGGAAAAAGATAATTACAAATTACTAACAGGGAGTATTATTCCACGCCCAGTTGCATTCGTAACCTCGACTACAAAGGACGGCGTGTTAAACGGAGCACCATATAGTTACTTTAATATTGTGGCTGCCAATCCACCTCTCATCTCTGTTTCTGTACAACGAAAAGCAGGAGAGCCAAAAGATACCTCTCGAAACGCAATCGAAAAAGGTGAATTTGTCGTACATATTTCCGATGAATCTTACGTGGAGGCCATTAACGAAACTGCTGCAAACCTCCCTCCCAATCAAAGTGAAATTGAATTAGCCAAACTAACCCCTATTGAAAGTGATGTCATCTCAGTACCAGGCGTAAAAGAAGCAAATATTCGTATGGAATGCGTATTAGAACGCGCGATTCCATTAGGTGGAACACCAGATTCACCAGCATGCGACCTATTAATCGGTCGCGTTGTCCGCTTCCACGTTGCGGAACATCTATACGAAAATGGTCGTATTCATGCAGAAGGACTCAAACCCGTAAGCCGCTTAGCAGGTCACAATTACGCAAAACTTGGTGAGCAATTTGAACTTGTACGGCCACTTTAAAAGCGGAAGCGGCTCGTTCAGAATGTGAGGGGGATGGAGCTTCTGACGTAGAGGCGCTCTTTGCCTCGCAGGAAGACGCGAAGCCACCGACCATTCTTGCCGCTACCTAAATAAAACCAAAAGTCCAGCCTTCACAATAATTGGCTGGACTTTTCTTATGTCTATAACTTTTCTCACTTCTCTTCCAATGCAGGCACTGTTTCTTTCTTCACTTTTCCAAGTTTTATAACAAAGAAATATAATGAAAGAAGTGTAATGATAAATACGATAAAAAATGGGTAAGGTGAGTAAAACATACGTGCCGCTTCTGTTTTACCCTGAATAAATTTTAAAGAATCCATATCTAAAAACTCAGCGAACATTTGTACACCGAGCATACTAAACCAAAATACGAAAAAACTAATGATAATTCCAAAAAATTGTTTTACTCTTTTCACCAAGAACACCCCTTCTATTATAAGAGTTGTTTTTATTATCATGAATGATGGTAGAAATACTGAACCTTTTACAGAAAGGGGCTTTCATTTACCATTCGCGGATGAGCTTCATCCATCCGAGCACTGCTATTTGTAAAATAATAAGCCAAATTATGAGCAAACGTAGCCACCTTGGAAAAAATGTTACAAACCAAATGTACCATTCCAACAATTTCCCCATACTTCTATCTCTCCTATATTTCCTTATATGATAGCAAGATTATATTGGAAATAGAAGGCTGAGTCCGAAACCAACAAGAATGATACCGCCAAGCACTTCACCATATATACCAAACATACGCTTTACACGCCTGCCAATAAGTAAACCACTCCACGCTAGTACCATACTGACTAACCCAAAAATCAATATGGTTATAATCGTTTGCGCTCCGTAAATTCCAAGGCTTAATCCGACTGAAAAGCTATCGATGCTCACACTAAATGCAAATAGCAATAAACTTACCCCTACCGGTGCAGACCTCGTCTCTTCTCCTTCTAACATAGAAGAATATATAATATAAAATCCTAATCCAACTAATAAAATTGCTCCAGCAATGGTTGCCATATGACCCAATTGCTCCGATAAAAAACGACCAAGTACCATACCAAGAAACGGCATGACAATGTGAAACAAACCTATTGTAATACCGATATACAAAATTTGCTGCATTCTTAACGCAACCATGCCCATACCGAGGCTTACAGAAAAGGCATCCAGCCCTAGGGCAAATGCCATAATAAACAAAGGTAATAGTTGTTCAACCGTCATCTCGTCCCTCCTCGGACTTGCTACTTCACAATATGCTCATCCGAGGAAAAATAGAATCTATGAAAGAGTACTGCATGTCATAAAGAGTGGATGCATTCAGCTTTAATCTTCAAAAATGACATGATGTCCCGCCGCTTTTGTTAAGCGATTCATAATCGCATTACCGATTCCATCACTTGGGAACGACTCACTAAAAATAACATCAACTTTACTTGTATCAAATGTGCGCAACACATCATATAGTTTTGTCGCAACGCTCGCTAAATCAGTTCGTGTACCACATGACAATACGACATCCGCTTTATATACATGTTGATATTCTTCTGTTGTTAATACACCGACTGTATACCCTTCACCTTTTTTGTTATCCACAAGCTGCTGAATAAAAGCACGTGATCCTTCCACAATGCTGAGTGGTGCTCTAGGTGCATAATGTGTATATTTCATTCCCGGTGCTTTCGGTTTTTCAGTTTCATCTTTTAATGCTGGATCTAAAGAAACAGGTCCAATTACTTCTTCTAATTGTTCCTTTGTAATCCCGCCTGGGCGTAAGATGGTTGGTACTTCACTCGTACAATCTATTACTGTCGATTCCACACCAACACCTGTTGCGCCGCCATCAACAATACCAGCGATTTTCCCGTTTAAATCTTCATATACATGGGAAGCTAACGTTGGACTTGGACGTCCAGAACGATTGGCACTTGGTGCTGCAACTGGTACATCCGCTTCTTCAATAAGCGCCAGTGCCACAGGATGATCAGGCATTCTGACGCCAACAGTATCTAAACCTGCTGTAACCTTCTCTGAAATCCCATCTTTTTTCGGTAAAATAAGTGTCAATGGTCCCGGCCAAAAATGCTTCATTAGTACATCCGCAACTGGTGGAATCTCTCTTACAATATCCGTTAATTGTGATTTTGCACCAATGTGGACAATCAGTGGATTATCACTTGGTCGACCTTTTGCCTCAAAAATTTTCGCGATTGCTTCATCATTCATTGCGTTGGCACCTAGTCCATATACCGTTTCTGTTGGAAAGCCAATTGCTTCATTTTCTCTTAATAATTTTGCTGCTTCTCTTAACTGTGGATAATCTTCTTTTATTTCCACAACATTATCCACAATCCATATTTTTGTGTGCATTTTTTTCCACGTCCTTTTCTTCCCTGAAATACTTGTCTATTTGTAGTTTACTATGATATTTATCCAAAAGACAAACAAGGTTTATCCACAAAATGTGGATAAACCTGATTAATTTGTGGATAACTTTGTGAATAGCTGACAATTTAGTATTATTACATTCTGCTGTTTTATATTTTCACAAAAATGTTCTAACTGCCGAATCCCTGTTGGAACTTCTTCCTTTTCCACAGGCGTAAAGTTGAAAAACTGAAATATTGTCACAGATTGTGGATGATTTGTGAGTAAATATAATTGTTGAATACTTTTCTCTTTCATATACTGCAAAAACATTTCAAAAAAATATAAGAACAGCTTATTATCCACAGCAGGTGTGAACAAACAAGAACGAATGAGTGCATCCTCTTGCTTTTGTTCATAACCAACCACCGCTTGCATTTCTCCGTTATCTTCCAATACCATAAATTGTTCATATAACTCATTTATTTTATCATCTTTCTTATTAGCTTGTCCGAAAAAAGAATGCAATCGTTCTATATCTGCCTTCGTAGCAAAATAAAGTTTTTTCATACTATATCCCCCCTCATTTCTATATATGAGAGAGGATACGAAAATAGAACTTATTTAGAAAATAAAGAGGAGATTGCTTCTACGATAAACAGTTTGACTTGCGGCTCTTCCACTTCCTCATCTTGCACTTCTATTTTTTCTTTTTGTTTTTCCACAGACTTTTCCTCTTTTTCCACAGTTACTTTCTGCTCTACTTCCTGTTTTACAGGTTCTTCTTGTACAGGCTTCTCTTTTATCTCTTTCACATCAGTTTGAACTTTTGTAACAACCTCTTTTTTTGCCGTTTCTTTTATCGATTTTCGCTTCGGCAATTCTTCTTCATCTTGTTCCTCTAGCACTGGTTGCTCTTCATCCTCAATCGATTCTGCTTTCACAACATGCTCTTCTTTTTTAACAGCTGTTCCACTTGAGAAATCCAGGAAACACATTGGCGGGAATAATACACACCACCAATTCGCGCCCTCTCCTTTTCCGATTGAAATAAGTACAGCTTCATACTCTCCAGCAGGATAAATAAAGTTTCCATATACTTTTGTAGGGAATTTTACATTTTTTCCAAACGTAACTTGAAATGATTCCTTACTTCCTTCTTGCTTCAATGTATCAGCAACAGTTTTTTCAATTTCCGGGATATGGCTCTGGATGACACGCCGTGCGTCTTCAAACGATTTTAAATCTGCTACCCAACCATCAATTTGCGCCTTCACTTCATCACGCACTTTACGTTTTAACGCTTGATCTTCCTTCGTATCGCTATTTGCTAAAATACGTAAGCGAACGGCTTCTTTCGGAATAACAGCAGGTCCCTTTGCATCAGCTTTCATATATCCAAAATGCACGAGTAACTGTGCACCAATTAATAATAAAAGAAAATAGGCAATCGCTTGTTTTTTCATCTCCTACACCATCCCTTCTGTAAACAGTGTAGACACTCTTACCTCTTTCTAAACTATTAAATTCTAAATCTATAGAAAAACTTTTACGTATATAAATTGAAAAACTGATATAAAACCTTTCTTTTTTTGGCGGGGGAGAGCGTCCGGCCATGCATAGATGCGGTCAGGGCCTTTTTTGACCCCATTCCATGTGAAAACAAAGGGAGAAAATGAGTGGAGGTCTTCTTTTGTTTTCATAGCCGTGACTTGTATGTTAGGAAATATTTATGTATACATACAAATTGAAAAAACGATAGAAAACCCTTCTTTTTAGGTAGGAGAGAGCATCCGGCCATGCATAGAAGCGGTCAGATCCTTTTCCTGCCCCATGCCACGTGAAAACAAAGAGAGAAAAAGAGTGCAGGTCACCTTTTGTTATCCATAGCCGCGGCTTATATGGCGATAAATCAAAATAGATTTATATATTTATTTGACATATAAAAATGGAGTAAAGGTCTATGCCCTTACTCCATTTCTGCAAATACCATTCGATCTTTTCCGTTAATATCAAATACAACTTCTACATGGGCGTGCGGGAATGTACGCTGCAATAATGCTTTTACATCTTCACCTTGCCCAACGCCTACTTCAAAGGCAACGATTGCCTCACTTTGTAAAACGGTTGGCAACTCCTTCATAAAACGGCGATAAAAATCGAGTCCATCTTCTCCACCAACGAGTGCCCGCTTCGGTTCGTGCTCTTTTACAACAGAAGAAAGGCCTCTCCAATCTTCTTCTGGAATGTACGGAGGGTTAGAAACGACAACATCTAGTTTTTGACCCGTTTCATAAAATGGTGATAATAAGTCACCATGATAAAACGTCACATTCGCCTCTAACGTCTTTGCATTCTCTTTCGCAACTTCAATCGATTCTTGGGCAATATCTACTGTATACACATGCAGATTTTGGTTTTCTAGAGCGAGCGTAATTGAAATTGCGCCGCTACCCGTTCCAATATCAGCTACATGCAGTTCCTTCTGACCAAATCTACTCTGAATTCGCGTTAATACGCCTAATATAAGCTCTTCTGTTTCGGGTCTTGGTATTAACACTTCTTCATTTACGAAGAAAGAACGCCCATAAAACATTTCATACCCCAGCAAATACTGAACTGGGATACCATCCACGTGCTTGTGGATAAATGCTGTGAAGGTTTCGACTTGTCTTTCTGTCAACTCTTCACGCATACTCATCATTAAACCTGTTCGATTCGTCTTTAATACATGACAAAGGACAATTTCTCCCGCATTTTCATCTCGCCCATTTTCTTGTAAAAAAGAAGAAGCCCATTTCAGGGCTTCATAGACACGCATTACTCAGCTGCCTCCATCTTTTGCGCCTGATCTTCCATCACTAAGGCATTGATGAAATCATCTAACTTACCTTGTAAGATTTGATCTAGCTTCTGAATCGTTAAACCGATTCGATGGTCTGTAACACGGTTTTGCGGGAAGTTATACGTACGAATACGCTCTGAACGGTCTCCCGTACCAACAGCTTGTTTACGGTTTTGATCGTACTCAGCTTGCGCTTCTTGTCTAAACTTATCATAAACACGTGCACGTAATACTTTCATTGCTTTTTCTTTGTTCTTAATTTGTGACTTTTCATCCTGACAAGACACAACTACACCAGTCGGTAAATGCGTTAAACGTACCGCTGACATCGTTGTATTAACACTTTGTCCACCAGGACCACTAGAAGCAAACGTATCAACACGAACATCTTTTTCATGAATATCGACTTCTACTTCTTCTGCTTCCGGTAATACAGCTACAGTTGCTGTAGAAGTATGGATACGTCCTCCAGATTCTGTTTCCGGAACACGTTGTACGCGGTGTGCACCATTTTCAAATTTCAACTTTGCAAAAGCGCCTTTACCGTTAATCATAAAGATAATCTCTTTATATCCACCTAGTTCTGTATAGCTCGCTTCAATAATCTCAGTTTTCCAACCTTGCACCTCAGCATAACGGCTATACATACGGTATAAATCGCCAGCAAATAAAGCGGCCTCATCGCCACCAGCAGCACCACGAACCTCAACGATAACGTTTTTATCATCATTCGGGTCTTTTGGAACAAGTAAAATTTTCAGACGCTCTGATAATTCCTTCTCTTGTCCCTCTAACTCAGAAACTTCTTCCTTTACCATTTCACGCATGTCAGCATCTAACTTATCTTCTAACATTGCCTTTGCATCTCGTAATTGCTCACGAACATCTTTATACTCACGGTACACCTCTACCGTTTCTTGCATATCAGATTGTTCCTTTGAATATTCACGAAGTTTATTCGAATCACTAATAATCTCTGGATCACTTAGCAACTCATTTAGCTTTTCATAACGATTTTCTACAGCTTGCAAACGATCTAACACACTATTCACCTCTACATCCTAGTATCTAATACAAATAGTATATGGTACTTAATCAAAAAAACGCAAATTATTATTATAAAAGCGAAAGCGGCTCGCTCAGAATGGAAGGGGGATGGAGCTTCTGACATAGAGGCGCTCTTTGCCTCGTCGGAAGAAGCGAAGCCACCAACCATTCTTGCCGCTGGAGCTGGATACCATTAAAAGCGAAAGCGGCTCGTTTAGCTCTGACCAGCTAAGGTTCTTTCGCACACAAGGCGCTCTTTGCCTTTTGTGCGGAAGGTTCTTAGATGCGAAGAGCTTGCCGCTGGAGCTAGATATATTTAAAAGCAGAAGCGGCTCGCTCAGAATAGAACCCAACCACCACTCTTTATCTATCTTCGAAAAAAACCCGCTCTATGTAGCGAGTTTCATTTATCGTTGTTTTGTAGGTACAGCATGACAATGGCGACAGCGCGGTTCATATGACTCTGACGCCCCAACTAAAATGATTGGATCATCAAAAGAAGCTGGTTCTTCATCGATTAAACGTTGCGTACGGCTTGCTGGAGATCCACATACGGAACAAACTGCCTGCAGCTTTGTTACATGTTCAGCAATCGCCATCAACTGAGGAACTTGTCCAAATGGTAGACCGCGGAAATCTTGGTCTAAACCGGCTACAATGACACGATAGCCACGATTTGCCAATATTTGCACCACTTCCACAATGTCCTCATCAAAAAACTGCACCTCATCAATTGCGATAACATCCATATCTTCCGTTACATGCTCAAATATATCTTTTGAAGCCGCAACAGGAACTGCTGTTATTTTCATTCCATTATGTGAAACAACGTCCTCTTCACTATAACGGTTATCAATACATGGTTTAAATACAATTGCGTGTTGCTTTGCAAATTGTGTGCGGCGTACACGACGGATGAGCTCTTCTGATTTTCCAGAAAACATACTTCCGCAAATCACTTCAAGCCAACCGTTTTGATTTATTAAGTACATGAAAGTTCTCCTTTCGTCTACTTGCTCTGGCACAAAGTAGGTAAAGGTTTATATTTTTGCAAAAAAAACAGACAAGCGAATAGATACACTTGCCTGTTTTATGTTTGTTATTACTTAAGACCGTATTTCTTATTGAAGCGGTCAACACGTCCGTCTGCAGTAGCAAACTTCTGACGTCCAGTGTAGAATGGGTGAGAATCAGAACTGATCTCAACTTTTAATAATGGATAAGTGTTTCCATCTTCCCACTCAACAGTTTCGTTAGAACCTCTAGTAGATCCTGTTAAGAATTTGAAGCCTGTGTTTGTGTCCATGAATACAACTTTCTTGTAACCTGGATGGATTCCTGCTTTCATTCTTTTCATCTCCTTCCGCCCTGAATCATTTTCGAAACAGAGTTTTTCATCGTTAGCTGCAAATACAACTATAATGATGAAACACATATGATGAAATTATAACAAGGCTAACTCCATTTTGCAACTACCTGTTTTTGTCTTTTACAAATTAAAAGCGGAAGCGGCTCGCTCAGAATGGGAGGGGGATGGAGCTTCTGACGTAGAGGCGTACTTTGCCTCACAGGAAGAAGCGAAGCCACCGACCATCCTTGCCGCTGGAACTGGATATTAATTAAAAGTGGAAGCGGCTTGTTCAGCTCTGACTGGCTAAGGTTCTCTCACACAAAAGGTGCTTTTTGCCTTTAGTGCGGGAGGTTCTTAGACACGAAGAGCTAGCCGCTGGAACTAGATAAAAATAAATCCCAAGCCCACAATCATTTCCGTTCTTCAAATAGAAAAACTCGCTTACTATAAAATAAGCGAGTCCCATCTTACGCCTTTACTTTGTTGTTACATATCGTTTGGAATCTGCAACAATGTTTTGTAAAAACTCTTCATTTGTTTTCGTTTGGCGAAGTTTACGTAGGAAACTTTCAACAAAGTCTGGTGTATCTCGCATTGTTTTGCGAATACCCCATAGTTTATCTAAGTGTTCTTTTGGAATTAATAGATCTTCTTTACGTGTACCAGAACGACGAATATCAATCGCTGGGAAGATACGGCGCTCAGCTAATGAGCGATCTAAATGAAGTTCCATATTTCCTGTTCCTTTAAATTCTTCGTAAATAACATCATCCATACGAGATCCTGTATCAACAAGTGCTGTCGCTAAAATCGTTAAGCTACCGCCTTCTTCAATGTTACGAGCAGCTCCAAAAAAGCGCTTCGGTCGATGGAAAGCAGCCGGATCAATACCACCTGATAACGTACGACCACTTGGTGGAATAACAAGGTTGTAAGCTCGTGCTAAACGGGTAATACTATCCATTAGAATGATAACGTCCTTTTTATGTTCTACAAGACGCATTGCACGCTCTAATACAAGCTCTGCTACTTTAATATGATTTTCTGGCACTTCATCGAAAGTAGAACTTACAACATCGCCTTTAACAGAACGTTCAATGTCTGTTACTTCCTCTGGACGCTCATCAATTAGAAGAACAATAAGTTCTGCTTCTGGATGATTCGTTGTAACACTGTGTGCAATTTCTTTTAACAGTATCGTTTTACCAGCCTTTGGAGGCGCAACAATTAAACCACGTTGTCCAAATCCAACTGGTGCAATTAAGTCCATGATGCGTGTTGATAATTTCTTCGTTTCCGTTTCCAACTTCATTTGACGATCTGGATATAACGGGGTTAACGCAGGGAAATGCACACGCTCTTTTGCTGATTCTGGATCATCACCGTTCACGGCTTCTACCTGTAGCAACCCAAAGTAACGCTCATTTTCTTTTGGAGGACGTACTTTACCAGAAACTTTATCTCCATTACGCAAATCAAAACGACGAATTTGCGAAGCTGAAATATAAATATCTTCAGAACTTGGAGAATAATTGATTGGACGTAGGAACCCGAATCCTTCTGATTGAATAATTTCGAGTACACCTTCCATGAAAAAGAAACCTTCTTTTTCTGCTCGAGCTTTTAATATAGCAAAAATTAACTCTTTCTTTGTTAATTTGCTGTAATACGAAATTTTAAACTCTTTCGCAAGCTCATATAACTCTTTTAACTTCATGTTTTCTAATGCTGCAATTGACAAATTCATTCAGACACCACACTTTAATATTATTCTCTTTTTACACGGGTAAAGGGAAAATTACGGAAGGCAAATTCATAATAATGAAAGGCAATAAGTTCAAGTAGGGTAATATTCACTATTGTAACCCTTTTATCTAGTTTTAATCAATACGTTGTAACACAAATACAAGAAGCGAAGACAAGAAAATTTGTCTCCGCTTTTTAGATTGCTTCCACTTTTATTTAATTACAAGGTTTGGTTTTTTGCTCAGGCTGTGGCGTCCGTCAACAAAGCGCACTGTTCCTGATTTCGCACGCATAACGAGAGATTCAGTTGTACCAACGCTGCCTTTAAATTGAACACCGCGTAGCAATTCTCCATCTGTTACACCTGTTGCTGCAAAGATTGCGTCATCACCTTTTACTAAGTCTTCCATACGAAGCACGCGATTTATATCTTCAATTCCCATTTTTTTGCAACGCGCTAATTCTGCTTCATTTTGCGGAAGAAGTTTCCCTTGGATTTCTCCGCCCAAACATTTTAGTGCAACTGCTGCAAGAACGCCTTCAGGCGCACCACCAGAGCCGAATAAAATATCAACACCTGTGCGATCAAACGCTGTGTTAATTGCTCCAGCTACATCACCATCATTAATTAATTTAATACGTGCACCCGCTTTACGAATTTCTTCGATAATCGCTTGGTGACGTGGTCGATTTAAAACTGTCGCAACAACATCTTCAATGTCTTTATTTTTCGCTTTTGCAACAGCACGTAAGTTATCAATAATAGGCGCATGAATGTCGACTGCACCAACCGCTTCTGGGCCAACTGCAATTTTATCCATGTACATGTCAGGAGCATGTAACAAATTACCGTGATCCGCTATCGCAATGACAGCAAGTGCATTCCAGCCTCCAGCTGCCACAATATTCGTTCCTTCTAACGGATCAACTGCAACATCGACACGTGGGCCATATCCTGTTCCTAATTTTTCTCCGATGTATAGCATTGGCGCTTCATCCATTTCCCCCTCGCCAATTACAACTGTTCCTTTCATCGGAATTGTATCGAACACGTCACGCATTGCTGATGTTGCCGCTCCATCTGCCTCGTCTTTTTTCCCGCGTCCCATCCAACGTGCAGATGATAATGCTGCAGCCTCTGTTACACGTACTAACTCCATAGATAAACTTCTTTCCACGATAATCCCTCTCCTTTGAATCTTTATATTTATGCCGTTTTGTGTGAACTGTCTTTCAATAAAGTGAAACTTCCGTCAGCAGTGATTCTTCGTCCCCCACTAACGGAAGCACCACCGATCATTCTTTATCCCGCACCAATCCCCCCACAACCTTAGGTGAGGATAAACTGCCCGTAAAAGCACGATTAGTGAAGGCTAATTATCAGCGGAGTTGAAGAACCTCCACTAATAAAAGTTTCACTTTATGCATTTTTCATTTCTTCGATTTCTTGCTTCGTCATCTGCTCACGCCAAATATTGGCACCGAGGCCTTGAAGCTTGTCTACTATATTCTCATAGCCACGATCAATGTGCTCTAAACCTGTCACTTCTGTAATTCCATCCGCCATTAACCCCGCTATCACAAGTGCTGCTCCTGCTCTTAAGTCGCTCGCTTTTACCTTTGCCCCTTGCAAAGTTACAGGTCCTGTCACAATAGCAGAACGACCTTCTACTTTAATTTGAGCATTCATGCGGCGTAATTCATCAATATGCTTAAAACGAGCACCATAAATGGTATCCGTTACAACACCTGTTCCATGCGCTTTTGTTAACAGTGTTGTGAATGGTTGCTGCAAATCTGTGGGAAATCCTGGATACACAAGTGTTTTTACATCCACTGTTTTTAATTGACGGTTACCATTCACCGTAATTTGATCATCGTGTGTTTCAACTTGTACACCGACTTCTCGCAATTTTGCAGTTACAGACTCTAAATGTTGCGGAATTACATTATCAACCGTTACCTCTCCACCAGACGCTGCACCTAAAATCATGTAAGTCCCTGCCTCGATTCGGTCTGGAATAATTGAATGGTAACAGCCGTGCAAAGAATCGACACCATCAATACGAATGACGTCTGTGCCAGCACCTTTGATTCGCGCACCCATGCTTGTTAATAATGTTGCTACATCAATAATTTCTGGTTCTTTCGCTGCATTTTCAATGACTGTTCTACCTTTTGCACGTACGGCTGCAAGCATAATATTAATTGTCGCCCCTACGCTCACAACATCTAAATAAATACGTGCTCCTCGCAGTTCATCTGCACGTAAATAAATCGCACCTTGCTCATTTGTCACATGTGCACCTAGTGCTTCGAACCCTTTAATATGCTGATCGATTGGTCTCGGCCCTAAATGACATCCACCAGGAAGCCCAATTACAGCTTTTTTAAAGCGTCCAAGCATAGCACCCATCAAGTAATAAGAAGCACGAAGTTTTTTTACCTTCCCATTTGGAAGGGGCATAGCAACCATTTTGGAAGGATCAACTGTCATCTCTTCCTCCTGATGGAACTTTACAACTCCCCCAATTTCCTCCAGTAGATCTCCTAACATCTTTACATCTGAAATATTAGGTACACCACCGATTGTTACTGGGGTATCAGCTAAAATGGTTGCCGGAATAAGAGCAACCGCGCTATTTTTTGCACCGCTCACGCGAATTGACCCGTTTAAAGGTCGTCCACCTTCAATTAGCAACTTTTCCATGTTGAGCTCCCTTCTTTTGTGAATGTATTTACCTTTCTTATTCCTCCTACATACCTATCATGTAAGCAGTCCACTTCCTATCTAATGAAGAAATAGACTATTAATAAATGAGAAAGTCTTCCCATAAGAATCTCATTCGTTCAGCAAACTATCAATAAAAAATTAAAAATTTCTACTTCATTTTTCATCCCGTGCTTAACAGGCAGTAAGACCTCACCTTGAAATATAAAAAGGTCGAAGCAGATAGATGTGGACTAACTGCCCGTCAAGCATTGAGTGATTCCACTCACCACACCATCATACAAAATATTCCTTACGGTGGTAGTTTCACCCTATTAATCACCTCGGATACGTTATAACACTTATCAAAAGGCCATGCTCATTATTTTCCATTATTCCATTTATCCCGCATTAACGAGCAGTAAGACCCCCATCTCAAGATTCTGAGAAATTCAAAGAAGATAGATGGGGATAACTGCCCGTAAAAGCCCGATTGGTTCAACTAATGATCAGTGGGGGATGAAGCCCCCCCACTGATCAAAGTTTCACTTTATAAAAAAGATACTCATAAAACATCTTACAAAGAATATCCCATCATGCGTATATCATAACAAAGAATGTAGCACTTTATCTTATGATATAAATTGTTCACGCTTTCATTATACAACGAAAGGAAACCGTCTAAAAGACTAGACGGTTTCCAAAACGGAATTTTATTCTTACGCTTTACCGTTAGAACCGAATTCGCGCATTTTACCAATAACAGTTCGTTTGATTGCTTCGCGGCCAGGTCCGATAAATTTACGAGGATCGTAAACTTCTTGGTCTTTGTTTAATACTTCGCGAACAGCTTTTGTAAACTCAATTTGGTTTTCAGTGTTTACGTTGATTTTTGAAGTACCTAAAGAAATAGCTCTTGTGATGTCAGCAGTTGGGATACCAGTACCACCGTGAAGTACTAAAGGTACACCAGTGAAGTCACGAACTTGTTCCATTTCTTTGAATCCTAAGTTAGGCTCACCTTTGTAAGGACCATGTACAGAACCTAAAGCTGGAGCTAGGCAATCGATACCTGTTGCTTCAACTAGGTGTTTACATTCTGCAGGATCAGCGTAGATAACGCCTTCAGCAATTACGTCGTCTTCTTGTCCGCCAACTGTTCCAAGCTCAGCTTCTACAGATACGTTACGAGCGTGTGCATATTCTACTACTTTTTTAGTAGTTTCTACGTTTTCCTCGAATGGATGGTGAGAAGCGTCGATCATAACAGATGTGAAACCTGCATCGATTGCTTCTTTACATTTTTCAAAGCTAGAACCATGGTCAAGGTGAATCGCTACAGGAACAGTGATGTTCATTTCTTCGATTAAAGCTTTAACCATAGCTACAACTGTTTTGAATCCAGTCATATGACGAGCTGCACCCTCAGATACGCCTAAGATTACAGGAGATTTTTCTTCTTCTGCAGCAGCTAAGATAGCTTGAGTCCACTCTAAGTTGTTCATGTTGAATTGACCAACTGCGTATTTTCCTTCTAGTGCTGTGTTTAGCATTTCTTTCATGGAAACTAAAGGCATGGTGAATCCTCCTAAAAAACGTTTTTTGTATCCGATAAATTCTTATCGCTGGTAGTATGACCAGGATAAGGCAAAATATGTATATTTACATACCGGACTTTTTTCTACACTCCATAGGATACCAACTTGTACTAAAAAACTCAACAGCATTCACCTGCTCATCAGTCCATGTAAACGCTTTTTTCCATATTTTTTATAAAAAGTTCATAGTTAAGCCTCTACAGCAATCAAATTTCGCACTACTTTTCGAATTTCATCGATATCAAATGGCTTTGCAAAATGCATCAAAGCACCTAAATCCTTTGCTTCTTGAATCATATCGAGCTCACCGTAAGCTGTCATTAAAATAACTTTAATATCTTTATTAATTTCTTTCACATGCTTTAAAATCTCTATACCATCCATACCTGGAATCTTCATATCTAAAAC
Source organism: Bacillus sp. DX4.1 (assembly GCF_030348195.1). NCBI lineage: Bacteria > Bacillati > Bacillota > Bacilli > Caryophanales > Bacillaceae > Bacillus > Bacillus sp. DX4.1. The sequence continues at coordinate 4,825,517 of NZ_JAUCFT010000008.1, forward strand.
GACTAAATCCGGATTATCCTTTTGCACGATATCTAAAGCTTGAAATCCATTTGCTGCTTGGAACGTTTGGTAACCTTCTTTTTGGAATACTTCATGTAATAACACACGAATGCCATATTGGTCATCAACGATTAAAATTTTCCCTTCCATAGTCCCCAACCTTTCTGTGTAAATACAAGATTAAAAGCTTCTTATATCTTATTCGGTTTATTTTCGCTACACATTATCAATTTCCTTCCTGTTCTTTCTTATTTTACCGTTTCTTATTTTGTTACGCTAGTCTCATTACTTCGCCTTTCTGAGAAAATAAGCTATAATGAAAGCCGTCTAACACGTCAGAAAGGAGCATCGCGATGTTAAAAATTTTTTCTACTCAGTTGAGTGGCTATTTTACAAGAGTTTCTCAAAAAGAAGAGATGAATATAGAAGATAGTGCCCGTTTACTTGCCCAAGCACTAGTTGGTGATGGCATCATTTATGTACATGGTACAAAAGAAATGGAGGGTGTTGTTTCTGAAGCTTTACACGGGGCAGAACCGATGAAAAGCGCCAAATGTTTATTCGAAGATGGAAAACAAGCAGCCGTTACATCCGCTGACCGTGTGCTTCTCATCAGTCGTTTTTCAACAGATGATGAAGTCATTTCATTAGTGAAAAAGTTGCAAGATGAAGGGCATTCCATTGTTGGTATTTCAGCAGTTCAAGAAGGCGAAGCATCACTGGAGCAATTTACAGATGTACATATTGATACAAAGTTGCTAAAAGGAATAATTCCAGATGATGAAGGCTCCCGTTACGGCTTCCCAAGTTTAATAATCGCTCTATTTGCGTATCACGGATTAAAATTTACAATCGATGAAATTATGAACGAATATGAATAAAACAAAAAGGCGTCCGAATCTGGACGCCTTTTTCTTGCTTACTTGCCTTCTTTATTAATAATAGAAGCTTGTACGAAATCACGGAACAACGGTTGTGGACGGTTTGGACGAGATACAAGTTCTGGGTGGAACTGTGCTGCCACGAACCAAGGATGTTCTTTCAACTCGATAATTTCTACTAAACGACCATCTGGGCTTGTACCAGAGAATAGGAAGCCTGCGTTTTCCATGTCTTGACGGAATTGGTTGTTGAACTCATAACGATGACGATGACGCTCATATACAACCGGCTCGCTATACGCATTGTAAGCATTCGTTTCTGGTGTAAGCTTACATGGGTATAGACCAAGACGAAGTGTACCACCTAAGTCTTCTACATCTTTTTGTTCTGGTAATAAATCGATAATTGCATATGGTGTTTCAGGATCAATTTCAGAAGAGTTTGCACCTTCTAATCCTAATACGTTACGTGCAAATTCAATTGATGCAAGTTGCATACCTAAGCAAATTCCTAAGAATGGAACTTGGTTTTCACGCGCATATTGGATAGCAGCAATTTTACCTTCTACTCCGCGATCGCCGAAGCCACCTGGTACAAGAATACCATCTGTATCGCCAATCATTTCTTTCACGTTTTCTGCTGTTACATGCTCAGCATTTACCCATTTCACTTCTACATCTGTATCAAATGTGTAACCTGCATGGCGAAGTGCTTCTACAACAGAAATGTATGCATCTTGTAGCTCTACATATTTACCAACAAGAGCGATTTTTGTTTTCTTAGACAGGTTGCGTACTTTTTCAACTAATGCGCTCCAATCTGTCATATCTGCAGCTGGGTTGTCTAATTTTAAATGATCGCAAACGATTTGGTCCATATTTTGCTCTTGAAGAGATAATGGAACTGCATATAATGTATCTGCATCGCGCGCTTCAATAACTGCTTTTGTATCGATGTCACAGAATAATGCAAGCTTGTCTTTCATATCTTGAGAAACAGGCAATTCTGTACGAACAACGATAATATTTGGCTGAATACCTAAGCTACGAAGCTCTTTAACGCTATGTTGCGTTGGTTTTGTTTTCATTTCGCCTGCTGCTTTTAAGTATGGAATTAATGTACAGTGAATGTACATTACGTTGTCACGGCCAATATCACTCTTAATTTGGCGAATTGCTTCTAAGAACGGTAGGGACTCGATATCACCAACAGTTCCGCCAATTTCTGTAATAACAACATCCGCATTTGTTTCACGGCCAGAACGGTATACGCGTTCTTTAATTTCATTTGTAATGTGAGGAATAACTTGAACTGTTCCTCCTAAATATTCACCACGACGCTCTTTTTGAAGAACAGAAGAGTAAATTTTACCTGTTGTTACGTTGCTGTATTTGTTTAAGTTAATGTCGATGAAGCGCTCATAGTGACCAAGGTCTAAGTCTGTTTCTGCACCATCATCTGTTACGAATACCTCACCGTGTTGGTATGGGCTCATTGTCCCTGGGTCTACGTTAATGTATGGGTCAAATTTTTGAATTGTTACGTTTAAACCACGATTTTTTAAAAGTCTTCCAAGAGATGCTGCTGTGATCCCTTTTCCTAGAGATGATACTACACCGCCTGTTACAAAAATATACTTAGTCATGAAAGTACTCCCTTCTACTCTTCTGTTATATAATCACCGTTGCAAAGTGCAACGTATGTAGATAACACTGTATCCATCTTATTGTTAGACTCTTTCATTTTTCTAAACAAAAAACAAAAAAGAAAATTGCTCCCTTCATCACAAAAAGTAATAAGTAGGGAGCAATTTTCCTTTATATTTACACTTTAAAAGTATTATCGTCTTTTTTTAAAGAGCCCAAAAATGATTCTACATGGACGATAATAAAAAGTCAAGGTTAGAGTTTGTCCTCTTCCTCTTCTTCTTCTTCTTCATATTCAAGTTCTTCTTCAGCGAATTCTTCTTCATCGTCGTCTTCATCTAGATCATCAAGATCATCGTCTGCATCAAGAACCTTGTCCAAATCTTCTACATCATCTTCTTCATCGAAGTCGTCTTCATCACTATCAACATAGTCATCAAGATCTTCTTCCTCTTCTTCAACCTTACGCTTCTTCTTAGGTTTTGGTTGAGGTAAAATTTCTTCATCAATTTGCTCATATGGGTACCAGCTGCGCATTCCCCAACGATTTTCTCCTAAATTAATGAAACGTCCATCGATATTTAAATCTGTATAAAATTGTGCGATATTCGCAGCAACTTTCTCTTTAGACAGTCCCAGCACTTGAGCGATTTCTTGAACTAAATCCTGAAATGATGTTGCTTGTTTTTTGTCCTCTAACAGGCTATGTACAACTTCAATCATGGACAATTCTTTTAGCTCTTCTGGTGAATATTGCTTAAAATTCACTTATGCGGCACTTCCTTTCTTAAAATATAATCCTATATATAAAGTCCTAGTCAAAAAAATCCATACTATTTATTATAAACAAAACTCCAACAAATATGCTACAAAAAAATAGGAAATCATAAAGTGAAACTTTGATCAGTTGAGGTTTTCTTCATCCCCACTGATTATTAGTTGAATCAATCGGGATTTTACAAGCTGTTTATCCCTACCTAACTTCTTCAAAGCTTGAAAGTGACAATCCATTCTTTCAATATATTACAATCATATTGTTTTTCCATCTTATTCTATATAAAGCATCAAATGAATGAGAAATTGCTACAAATCCTATTTTATATTTTAAGCGAGCTACGTCAACCTCTTCTTTTTTATTCTAGAACCATATGAGCTCCATGTAATACGTAACGAATTTGCATCTCTGTGTATTCCTCTAACGTATAAAGCTTTTGCAGCGCCCAGCGCCTAAATCCCCACATTTGTCCTTGAATAAAAATATTGTGGGCAAGCAATTGAATTTCCTTTTTCGTTAATGTGAATATACCATTTCGGGCACACTGTTCCAAAATATTTTCAAACATGCCCACCATTTGAAATTCTTTTTCGAGAACATAAGGAAGCGATTCTTTTGGTAAAAAACGAACTTCTTGATACATAATTAGCACTTCTTCTTGCAGTTCATCCATCACTTTAAAATAATTTGTAATGGCTATCCTTAAACTCTCAACGCTTCCTTTCTCCGTACATACAACTTCTTCTAACCGTTCTTTTACATGCTCATAAATGCTATCGCACACTAAATAGAGAACATCATCTTTCGTTCGGATATACTCGTAGAGCGTACCGATACTAAACCCTGCTGCTTTTGCAATTTCCCTCGTTGTTGTGCGCGGGAATCCTTTTTGTTTAAAGAGCTGCACAGCTCCTTTAATCATCTGCTCACGCCGCAGTGCAACCAACTTCTCATCTTTTACAGACGCATGCACATTATGCTTAATCATCCCCTTCACCTCTTTCTCTATCAATTTGAAGGAAAAAGCGTAGGAGATACCTACGCTTTTTCCTTACTCACATCTCATGATTATTTCGTTAACATACGAGAGATTACAAGACGCTGGATTTCTTGCGTCCCTTCATAAATTTGCGTAATCTTCGCATCGCGCATAAAACGTTCCACTGGATAATCTTTCGTATAACCGTAACCACCAAATACTTGCACCGCTTCGGTTGTTACTTTCATCGCCGCATCCCCAGCAAATAACTTCGACATCGCCGATTCTTTTCCGTACGGAAGTCCTTCTGATTCCAGCCACGCTGCTTGATACGTTAGTAGACGTGCAGCTTCTACACTCGTCGCCATATCCGCTAATTTAAAACCGATACCTTGTTGCGCTGCAATTGGCTTTCCAAACTGGTGCCGCTCCCTCGCGTAATCTACGGAAGCATCTAAAGCTCCTTGTGCGATTCCAACAGCTTGCGCCGCGATACCATTGCGGCCGCCGTCTAGCGTCTGCATCGCAATTTTGAAACCTTCCCCTTCTTCCCCAAGTAAATTTGCAACAGGAATGCGGCACTCTTCAAACATAATTTCTGTCGTTGGTGAAGAGCGAATACCGAGCTTACTTTCTTTCTTACCAACCGAAAACCCTGGTGCACTGCTTTCTACAATGAATGCACTTGTGCCGCGTTGTTTTGATTCCGGATCGGTCAATGCGAAGACAACGTAAATATCAGCAATCCCACCGTTTGTAATAAAAATCTTGGAACCATTTAAAATGTAATGGTCACCATCACGCTTCGCTGTCGTTCTCATCCCCCCTGCATCTGAACCAGAACTAGGCTCCGTTAAACCATATGCACCAATTTTTTTCCCTTCCGCCATCGGACGTAAAAACGTTTGTTTCTGCTCTTCTGTACCGAATTTAAAAATCGGCCAGCCTGCCAGCGAAGTATGGGCAGATAACGTTACGCCTGTAGAAGCACAAACACGTGATAATTCTTCAACTGCAATCACATACGCCAAGTAATCGCTTCCAATTCCCCCGTATTCTTCAGGCCATGGAATCCCTGTTAAACCGAGGTCTGCCATTTGATCGAATAATGCACGGTCAAAACGCTCTGCTTCGTCGCGCTCCGCTGCCGTCGGTGCCACTTCATTTCTCGCAAAATCCCGAACCATTTTCCGTATCATCTCATGTTCTTCCGATAACCTAAATTGCATGTTCTCTTCCTCCTCTATCCTTTTCAGGTAATCAAACGATTTCTATAGCGCTCTGCTAATCACAAGACGCTGGATTTCACTCGTTCCTTCATAAATTTCACAAATTTTCGCATCGCGGAAAAAGCGCTCGACCGGATAATCTTTCGTATAACCATAGCCGCCAAATACTTGTACCGCTTCAATTGCGACTTCCACCGCTGTTTTTGAAGCGAATAACTTCGCAATAGATGCTTCCTTGCCACATGGGAGGCCTTGCGCCCGCATTGAAGCTGCCCTGTATACGAGTAATCTTGCAGCTTCTATACTCGTTGCCATATCCGCTAGCTTAAAGCCGAGCCCTTGCTGCGCGGCAATTGGTTTTCCAAATTGTTGACGTTCCTTCGCATAATCCACGGCGCACTCTAGTGCTGCCTCAGCAATGCCAAGTGCTTGTGCCCCAATGCCAATACGACCGACATCTAAGTTTGCCATTGCAACCTTAAATCCCTGTCCTTCTTCACCAAGTAAATTCTCTGCCGGTACTTTCATATCTTCAAATGTGAGCTGTACTGTACGTGAACCAAGCAGCCCCATCTTATGTTCATCTTTACCAACGATAAGACCCGGTGTATCCTTCTCGACAATAAATGCTGAAATCCCATTCTTCCCTGCATCTGGATTTGTAGAAGCAAATACGATATATGTATCCGCCTCGCCTCCATTTGTAATAAATACCTTAGAACCATTAATCACGTAGTGGTCACCTTGCTTCACCGCTCGTGATTTCAGGCTTCCAGCATCTGAACCCGCATTTGGCTCCGTTAAAGCAAAAGCACCTAAATATTTACCCGTTGCTAGTTTTGGAAGATACTTTTGTTTCTGTTCTTCTGTTCCAAAATATACAATCGGATTCGTTCCAACAGATGTATGTACCGCCAAAATCACGCCGATTGTCGCACTTACTTTTGACAATTCCTGAATAGCTAAAATGTAGGAAATGAAATCCATTTCCGCACCACCGTATTTCGCTGGAATTGGAATCCCCATCAATCCAAGCTCACCCATTTTACTTAAAACTTCTCCAGGAAACACCCCTTGTTCCATACTTGGAACAAAGGGAGCAATTTCCTTTTGTGCGAAATCCTGAACCATTTTTCTCATCATTTTTTGCTCTTCTGTGAAATGAAAATTCATATGCCCCGCCTCCATTTGTTTCATATACTTATTCGATAATCTGGTAAGACCACTACTTTGTAAAAAAGAGGGAGACCTACCTTATTGACTTCCTATTCGTACACGTAGAAGCCACGGCCTGTTTTACGCCCTAACCAGCCAGCATTCACATATTTACGTAGAAGTGGACAAGGGCGATATTTACTATCTCCTAATCCTTCATGAAGCACTTCCATAATATATAGACACGTATCTAGACCGATAAAATCTGCTAATGTTAGCGGCCCCATCGGATGGTTCATACCAAGCTTCATTACTTCATCGATTGCTTCTTTCGTCGCCACGCCTTCATATAGCGTATAAATTGCTTCGTTAATCATTGGCAATAAAATGCGGTTCGAAACAAATCCAGGGAAGTCATTTACTTCAACAGGTACTTTCCCGATTTTCTTTGTGATATCTTCAATTGTTTCATATACCGCATCGTCCGTTGCTAATCCGCGAATGATTTCAACAAGCTTCATAACCGGGACTGGATTCATAAAATGCATCCCAATTACCTTCTCTGGTCTTTTTGTTACTGCTGCAATTTCTGTAATGGGTAAAGAAGACGTATTTGTCGCCAAAATCGCGTGTTCTGGTGCAATTTCATCTAAATTCTCAAAAATTTTCTTTTTAATATCCATTTTTTCAACCGCTGCTTCAATAATGAGATCTGCTTCCTTTACACAATCTAGTTCAAGGGTGGTTGTAAGACGGTCCAAAGTTGCTTGCTTAGCCTCTTCTTCCATACGTCCTTTTTCCACTTGGCGCGCTAAATTTTTTGTAATAATCGCCAATCCTCTATCTAATTGCTCCTGCTTTAAATCTTGTATATACACGTGATAACCTGCCATTGCACACACTTGTGCAATGCCTGCCCCCATTTGTCCAGCACCAATTACAACAATATTTTGTACACTCATGTTCTTCTCCCCCTTTAATTAGCGAACTTCAATCATAATCGCGTCACCTTGACCACCGCCGCTACAAATAGAAGCAATGCCAATTCCGCCGCCGCGCTGTTTTAACGCATGAATAAGCGTAACGATAATACGGGCTCCGCTCGCCCCAATTGGGTGTCCCATCGCAACCGCTCCGCCGTTTACGTTAATCTTCTCCGGATTAATCCCTGCAATATCCGCACTTGCAATTGCAACTGCTGCAAAAGCTTCGTTAATCTCAAATAAATCAATCTCTTCCACTGTCTTACCTGTTTTCTTCAAGAGCTCATTAATCACATAACCCGGTGTTCTCGGAAAATCCTTCGCTTCAACAGCAATAGCTGTATGTGCCAAAATTGTTGCTAGCGGTTTTCTTCCTTCTTGCTGCGCTCTGTCCTCGCTCATTAATACAAGTGCAGCACCGCCATCATTTAAACCAGGTGCATTGCCCGCTGTTACTGCTGCCGTTTTATCAAATACTGGCTTTAGTTTTGCTAATTTTTCAACTGTCGTATCCCCGCGCGGTGCTTCGTCTTGTGCGACAATAATTGGTTCACCTTTTCGCTGCGGCACAGATACTGGAACGATTTCTTCTTCAAAACGTCCTTCTTTTTGTGCAGCAACCGCACGCTGATGACTGCGACATGCCCATTCGTCTTGTGCTTCACGGGAAATACCGTCTTCTTTTGCCACTTCCCCGCCATATACACCCATATGTATACCTGAGAATGCACATGTTAAGCCGTCTGCCACATTTAAGTCGACAACTTCGTTATGCCCCATTCGATATCCCCAGCGTGCACCTCGTAAAATATAAGGGCTGTTGCTCATTGATTCCATACCACCAGCTACAATAAGTGATTGATCGCCAGTACGAATAATTTGATCCGCTAACGTAACAGCACGCAGACCCGATGCACATACTTTATTCACTGTTTCTGTGCGCGTCTCCCATGGAATTCCAGCTTCTCTTGCCGCTTGACGCGAAGGGATTTGTCCTTGTCCTCCTTGAATAACCGCTCCAAAAATAACTTCTTCAATGTCACTTGCTTCAACATTTGCACGATCTAGTGCAGCTTTAATCGCGATACCTCCAAGTTCCGTTGCTTTTACATCTTTTAAAGCTCCCCCAAACTTTCCAACCGGTGTTCTTGTTGCACTTAAAATCACTGTTCTTACCAAAACGTATTCCCCCATTTCCTTTTTTACGGCGTGATTGAACGCTCGCTCGGTATTCCTACGTTGAGAAGAGGTGCAAAGCTTGCACCTCTTTCTAAAGTTGTATGAATTCTTATGATTTACATTGCTTCTTTCTTTTGCCCGATGACAGAGCGTTCTAGAATCTCTGTTACATCAAGTGTTTGTACTTGCTCTTCTACTTCTTTTGCTTTCGTACCGTCACTAATCATTGTTAAACAATACGGACAGCCCGTACCGATCATTGTCGGTTTCACAGCAAGTGCTTGTTCTGTACGTGCCACATTAATACGTGTACCAGCAGTCTCTTCCATCCACATAAGACCACCGCCTGCGCCGCAGCACATTCCTGTTTCACGATTACGCTCCATTTCAACAACTGTTACGCCTGGAATTGCTTTTAAAATATTGCGCGGCGCTTCGTATACTTCGTTGTATCTTCCTAAATAACAGGAATCATGATACGTAATTGTTTCTTCCACACGGTGGACTGGCTTTAAGCGCCCTTCTTTCACCCACTGTGCTAATAGTTCTGTATGATGATAGACTTCTGCTTGTAAGCCAAAGTCCGGATACTCATTTTTAAATGTGTTATATGCATGTGGATCAATCGTGACGATTTTTTTCACACCTGCTTTTTCAAATTCCTCGATATTTTTTGTCGCCATCTCTTGGAAGACAAATTCATTTCCTAAGCGGCGCGGCGTATCTCCTGAGTTCTTCTCTTTGTTACCGAGAATTGCAAAGGAAATGCCAGCTTCATTCATTAGCTTCGCAAATGATAAGGCAATCTTTTGACTACGATTATCGTACGAACCCATAGAGCCAACCCAGAATAAGTACTCAAATTCTTCGCCAGCTTTTGTTTTCTCTTTAACAGTCGGAATTGATACTTCTTCATCCGCTTGACGCCATGTTTCACGCTCTTTACGGTTCAGCCCCCAAGGGTTCCCTTGACGCTCAATATTTGTCATGGCACGCTGCGCTTCTGGATCCATTTTCCCTTCTGTTAAAACAAGGTAACGGCGCAAGTCAATAACTTTATCAACGTGCTCATTCATAACCGGGCATTGATCTTCACAGTTCCGGCACGTTGTACATGCCCAAATCTCTTCTTCTGTAATGACTTCTCCAATTAAGCTTGGATCATACGCAAGTGTTGCCCCCGCCGACTCTTGCTGGCCTTTCCCAGTTGCCATCATCGCCAATTGGTTTCCTTGTGTATTATTAAAGGCAACAGCCGGAACCCAAGGTGTCCGCGATGTCACCGCTGCTCCCTTGTCAGTCAAATGGTCGCGAAGTTTTAAAATTAAATCCATTGGCGACAGCATCTTTCCAGTTCCTGTTGCCGGGCACATATTCGTACAACGTCCACACTCTACACAAGCGTATAGATCAATGAGCTGCGTTTGTTTAAAATCTTCAATTTTCCCAACACCAAATGTTTCTTGCGTTTCATCTTCAAAATCGATTTTTTCAAGCTTCCCTGGATTGGAAAGACGACTAAAAAAGACATTGGCAGGTCCAGCAATTAAATGCGCATGTTTGGACTGCGGTACATAAACTAAAAACGTTAACAAAATAAGTAAATGCACCCACCAAGCAAAATAGAACACGGAAATGGCTACGGTTTCATTTATACCCGCAAAAACGTAAGCGATTGCAGAAGCGATTGGTTCGCTCCACGAAAGTTCTTCGCCGTGCCATATAATGCCCATCCCGTTACCAAGAAGTACGGAAAGCATTAAGCCACCGATAAAAATAAGAACGAGGCCCGATTTGAAATTACGTTTTAAACGAACAAGCTTTTCAACGTACCTTCTATAAAAAGCCCAAAAGACTGCGATTAAAATAATAAGTGTGATAATTTCCTGGAAGAATGTAAATGCAGGGTATAGTGGTCCAAGTGGAAGATGTGATCCTGGTGCTAATCCTTTCCAAACGAAGTCAAATGCTCCAAATTGGACAAGAATAAATCCGTAAAAAAACATAACGTGAATGATACCGCTCTTCTTGTCTTTCAACAACTTTTTTTGTCCAAAGACGTTTACCTTAAGAAGATCCCATCTTTCTTTAAAGCGGCGATCAAATTCTACCTTTTTACCTAATTGTATGTAGGCCATCCTCGTTCGTATGAGATATACAAATAAATATCCTGCATACGCAATAACGGCAATAGCAGCCAGCCAATTGATAAGTAATAAACTATTCATTTTTATGCCAACCCCTCTCTTTGTAAGCACTCTTTCTTTTAGAATCTTCGAAAATAAATAATTTTCTGAATTTATATCCCCTATCCCCATTATATAATGAGTGAGCATTCAGTCAACAGTTTTTTGTTATACAACAACAGAATTTTTATAACACTGTTTTTAACTGACGATATTTTTGTCGGGCGACAAAATTTTGGGTAGTTCAGCGACAATAAGTTGGATAAAAAGAATATAAAGTAAAATAAGGGGTAGCACGCACATTTTAACCTTTTTATACGCTAAGGGATTCTCAAAACTCAATATTACCTATTTCAATTGAGCCTTTAATTTAGAGATGAGTTTTGAGATTGAATAAATTGCTTAGAGTAGTAAAATCAACGTTTTTTCGGATTGAAATTTGCTTAGCGTATATTTTCATTAAAATGTGAGCGGTACGCCTATATGAGGAACTCCCGTCGGATTTACATTATGTTTTGTAAAGATAATAGATTTTACATCTTGAATATTATAACGAATATACTTTTCTACCCGTGCTTCTTGTGCTTTCCAAAACTTTTCTTCTTGTTCTTTTTGATTTAAGTATTCCATCGTTAAATACCCTCCTGCTATGATCGCCATAGCAGTTATAACGAAAATGAAAAATTTCTTCATAGGAATCCCCTTAATTTAAAAACATTGAAATAATCTCTTTATAAATGGGCTATCTAAAACAAGAGTAGTCAGTTCAACTACTCTTGTTTTTTTTCTTTCTCTTCTTTTTCAATTTCGGATACGGATTTTTCAGGTTGTTTTATAAGTTCTCCCAGTTCCTCAGAACGGGAAAAATCATCTTCAAAATTCTTCGTAGTACTTATACTAGCATCAAACCATAATTCCTTATCATTATTTATATATCCTTCTACAGAAGGAACCCCCATAAGACTTACATCTTTTTTTGTAAACGTAATAGATTTTACATCTTCAATATTATAACGAATATACTTTTCTACTCGTGCCTCTTGTGTTTTCCAAAACTTTTCTTCTTTTTCTTTTTGTTTTAAGTATTCCATAGTTAAATAACCTCCTGCTATGAGCACCACAGCAGATACAAACCAGATGATTATTTTCTTCATAGAAAACCACCTTATAAAAAACTTACCAATGCATTCTTCTTAAAATGGGATACAGAAGACAAGAGTAATCGCAAAGACTACTCTTGTTTCTTTTCCTTCTCTTCTTTTTCAATTTCAGATACCGATTTTGCTGGTTTTTTCACATAGTTATCATATAATTCTCCAGAACATGAAAACTTATCTTCAAAATCTTTTATTGTGCTAATACTAGCTGAGAAATCTAATTTTTTATTACCGTTTATATATCCGTCTACAGAAGGAACCCCCATTGGATCAACTTCATTATTTGTGAATGTAATAGATTTCACATCCTTAATATTATAACGAATATACTTTTCTACTCTTGCTTCTTGTCGTTTCCAAAATTGTTCTTCTTTTTCTTTTTGTTTTAAGTATTCCATAGTTAAATAACCTCCTGCTATGAGCACCACAGCAGATACAAACCAGATGATTATTTTCTTCATAGAAAACCACCTTATAAAAAACTTACCAATGCATTCTTCTTAAAATGGGATACAGAAGACAAGAGTAGTGCAAAGACTACTCTTGTTTCTTTTCCTTCTCTTCTTTTTCAATTTCTGATACGGATTTTTCTGGTTTTTTTATAAGTTTTCCAAGTTCTCCAGAACGCCCCAATTTTCTTTCGAAAGTATCATTATCATCAAGACCAGCATCAAACCATAATTCTCGATTATCATTTATATATCCTTTTATATGAGGAACTCCCATAGGGCTTATTTTATGTTCTATAAACGTAATAGATTTTACATCTTGAATATTATAATGAATATACTTTTCTACTCTTGCTTCTTGTACTTTCCAAAACTTTTCTTCTTTTTCTTTTTGTTTTAAGTATTCCATTGTAAAACACCCTCCTGCTATGATCACCATAGCAGATACAAACCAAATCATTACTTTCTTCATTGAAAATTCCCCTTATAAAAAACACTTACCAATGCATTCTTCTTAAAATGGGATGCAGAAGACAAGAGTAGTGCAAAGACTACTCTTGTTTTTTTTCTTTCTCTTCTTTTTCAATTTCGGATACTGATTTTTCTGGTTTTTTTACATAATTATCATATAATTCCCCTGAACACCCAAACTTATCCTCAAAATTATCTGTAGTACTTATACTAGCATCAAACCATAATTCTTTATCATCATTTATATATCCTTCTACAGAAGGAACACCCATCGGACTTATATCATGTTTTGTAAACGTAATAGATTTTATATCTTTAATATTGTAATGAATATACTTTTCTATCCGTGCTTCTTGGTCTTTCCAAAACTTTTCTTCTTTTTCTTTTTGTTTTAAGTATTCCATAGTAAAATACCCTCCTGCTATAATACAAATAATGGATAAAATAATTACCAATTTCTTTTTCATTTAAAATCCCCTTGTATTTGAATATAGTTAAAATATACCATGAAATGAGTTGAAACATATGAGTGAATTTAAAAAGAATACCATTGCGACAGATGAAGATTATTTTGAGTTATCAGATAAGGTTTATAAAGATACATATTTACATAAAGGTGAAAAAATAACGGGTAATAATGGGAAAGTATGGAGGGTTATAGAATCAATTGATGCAGATTGCCAAAAAGTCAAAAACGGATTACAAGCTATCGCAGTAGTACCTGAAAAAGATTATAAAGAGAATGCAACACATTATGATGATATAATCCTAGCATTTCGTGGAACAGAGGCTGGTAAAGGTGATGGAGATCTTCGTACAGATGTCAATCAAATTACATTTGGAATTAAAAAAAACATCAGTTTAAATATCGGAAACCAAGAAGTAAAACATAACCAACCAACATCATTTGATACTGGATTAGAATGGGCAAAAAATGACATTGTTGCGAAATATAAGCCGAAATCTCTTCATACAACTGGACATAGTAAAGGAGCTGGAGAGGCAGACCTTATAGCTGCGGAATTAAATTGTTATGCAACTACATATGCCGCGCCTAATGTTTATCGATTACTCAGTGACGAAGCAAAAAAACGAGTAGATGAAGGCGTAATGGAAAATAAAGCAATAGATTATACTCATAAAAAAGATGCCGTAGGGAATTTCACGCAATTTGGAGCACCTATGATTGGTAAACAATTTACAACTAAAAGTAATGGAACGGATAGTGTTCTTGCGGCGGTATTTATGGGACAACACCCAATGAAGACTTTTAAAGACACGTTCCACGAAAATGGTGGTGTCCAATTAGAGTTAGAACCAGATGACATTATTGCACGTGCAAAAGAAATACAAAGAATAAGTGATACATTACATGATATTGTTCGAAACATAGAAAATTTCCAACGACAAGAAGAAGAGGAAGTTGCAAAATTGAAGAGTCAATTGAAGCATGAAACAGGTCCTGGGGGAAAATATCATCTGTTAGAAGAACATGAAGTAGATGAGGCAATCAGAGAGATTGCAAAAACATCCCAAAACGGAAAAGATTATTTTCATGATGTAAAACTCGCAGAAGAATTAATTCATCTTTTACGGAAAAAACAAAAAGAATTAAGTCTTTTTGGAGATGATATTGCGCATGCTGCCAATTCATTACGAGATAAAGATAACCAATTAGGCACAAATTTTGAAGGATTGGCGGTGAAATAACATGATTGATTTTATAGAGGAAATTAAAAAAGTAGAAAAAGAAATAGAAAAAGCTGTGGGAGATGTCGCAGGAAATGTCGTTGATGAATTGCAAGCTCTCAAAAAACAATTAGAAAAAGAAATGCAACAAAAATTTTTAAAAACTGAAGTAGCATTCAAAACAAATAGTATAATAACAAAACAAAAGCATACTATTCAAAAAAATAAAGAATCATTTCATGATGTATGCAAAAGTTTAACTGAACAAGGAATTGAATTAGACAAAAGTTTTGAAAGTAAAACAGGTAGTGCAGTAAAAAAAACATTACATGAACACCTCAACCAAATTCGAAATGAAATGATTTCCGTACAATATGATTTAATTGATAGTTGCGGAAAAAAATAAACCTAATAGAGAAAATAAAGAATTACTATTTTTATTTCAATCGATATACATAAAAAAGTCCTCTTATACAGGACTTTTTTTCTAATTTTGAATGTAAACTTTTATATATTAGTTTACACTCAGATCGTTGATTTTATTAGTTTTATCGCATTTTACTCATTTTCTCCAAAATCACTATTAAAAGTATACATTCAAAATACTATAAATAAAGAATCTAGAAACTCCATGAACAAAAACAAACACCTCATTGATATACAACTGATTCGAAGTAATTCATATTATTCGGAGGACTATCCAGAGTAATAATGACCGATACTAAAAATAGATATAGACGCTTAGATGAAATGGGTGATTAATATGTATATGCCAATGGAACAAGAGGTTAGAGGATATTTAGTTACAGGTTCCTGTCTTGTAGTTATAGTTTCTTTAATACTTCTAATTTATTGGCTCATTAAGTACAAAGAAAAAAATATCATCTGGTTTATTGCACATTTCTTAACCCTTGCTTTAAGTTTATTCCTTCTGATAAATCTTCTAATCGGACCTAACTTTTCTAACTACGCTATGGCATCAGAAGAGAATTCACTTCAATTGGCCATATCAGGAATCACTTGGGTAGTAAGTATTATTTTCCTCTCAAAAGGAATTTTGGAGTTTATTAAACAAAACGTTCGTAATAAAAACAGCACCTAACCCTATTTAATCTAAATAAGGTTAGGTGCTGTTTTAGTTACTATATAAATCCATTTTTGTTTTTCGACATATAAGCCGCGGCTATGGATAACAAAAGGTGACCTGCACTCGTTTTCTCTCTTTGTTTTCACTTGACATGGGGCAGGAAAAGGATCTGACCGCTTCTATGCATGACCGGATGCTCCCTCCCCCCTAAAAAGAAGGGGTTTATGTCGGTTTTTTAATTTGTATTTATATATAATCAGTGTTAACGGAAGTAAAAATTACTAGACAAAATATTTCCAATATCCTATTACTACAAATAGTAAAGACACTGCTATATAGATAATAGATCCAATAAAAATAGGATTCATATTTAATTCAAACTTTTCTTCATCCATTGATTCAAATATAAAAAATAATCCCACTATAGAATTGCTTTACATACTTTTGCTCAAATTATAAGTACTGCTTATAACTTAAGCATGGTTAAGTTCTTCTTACGACCATCTTGCCAAAATTCTGTCATGCCGCAGACAACTTACCAAAACCCTGTCTTAAGGTTACGGCACAATTTTGAATCATTCCACAACGATTATTTCGGAAAAAACTAAAGAAGAACCACCCTCTCTAGAAAAATCATCTAAAATACTACATGTAATATTGAATTGTCTTACATACTTCTGTTTAAACTATAAGAACTACGTATTTCTAATACAATAAGCATCATTAACAAGTTCGGTTATCTTCCCAAATTTTCTTCTTAGTACTGTAGCACAAATTGAACAAAATACATGCCTGTGTAATCCAAAAAGAATGTGTTGAGAGAACCTGCTTTATGATCCAAATTGGATTCATTGGGCCACTATAGAAATGAATATAGAGGAGGTAATTTGATAATGGTCTTTTTATCTCTCTTGCTACTATTATTTGTAATATGGGTCCTACTGGACTTTTCATATGGAAGAAAGCGTCATTTAAAACAAATTAAGCATCGCTCTTTTCCTTTACGCCGTGGCCATTTTAAACTTTATACATATGGAAAAAATTTATACGATGACTTATTTACTGATATACAGCAGGCACAGCACCACATTCATATTTTATTTTTCATTGTTAAAAATGATGAGGTGAGTAATGCCTTTTTACAGCTTCTAATCAAAAAAGCAAAACAAGGCATACAAGTACGGCTTCTTCTCGATCGCATAGGTAGCCACCAATTATCAGGGGAAGCGATTCGTACATTGCGACAACATGGTGTCTCTTTTTCATTTTGTCATAAGATTAAATTCCCTTTTCTCTTTTTTTCCGCAAACCAAAGAAACCATAGAAAGATCACGATTATTGACGGGAAAATCGGCTATATCGGGGGCTTCAATATTGGGGAAGAATATTTGGGGCATGATCCAAAACTAGGCCTGTGGCGCGATTACCATTTGCGCCTTACAGGAGAAGGGGTACAAGATTTACAAACACAATTTTTGCACGACTGGCGCGATGATACAGCTGAGGATTTACTAGGAGAAACGTTATATTTCCCTAAACAACCGCCAGGCCCCATTCCACACCGCTTTATTCCAACAGACGGTGCTTATTTACAGCAAACCTTTTTAAACCTGATTGAAAGCGCAAAAGAAGAATTGTATATTGGGACACCCTATTTTATTCCAGGAAAAAAACTCATGCATGCATTATTACAAGCGAAAGAGCGCGGCGTTCGTATCACGATTCTTGTTCCAAAAAGGGCAGATCATCCGTTTGTTCGGGAGGCGAAATTACCATACTGCCGAAAACTGATTCAAGCAGGTTGCAACATTTATGAATTTCAGCAAGGATTTTTTCATGCCAAAATTATTATGGTCGATGGTCATACTTGTGATATTGGAACGGCCAATTTTGATATGAGAAGTTTATATACCAATCACGAGATCAATTGTCTCTTATATGATTCAGCCTTTATAAAAGAAATTAAAACGAAAATTAGCGAAGACATAGAAGAATCCTCCTTACTTTCTTGGAAAAATGTCTCCTCTCTATCCCTAATTGATAAGACAAAAGAATGGATTGGGACATTACTGGCATTTTTCCTATAGAATGAAACTTCTATCAGCGGAATACGAAATGGAATTGCGGTCTCACGCTGATTATATTGATGCTTCTTTTATACAACCCCTTTTAAAAATTGCAAAAGAAGTAAATCAGGACTTCAATATTATGATTGAGAGCAAACGAAAGGATTTGGCACTTTTTCAATTATATAAATCCATTTTGATTTTTCGGCATATAGCCGCGGCTATGGATAACAAAAGGTGACCTGCACTCGTTTTCTCTCTTTGTTTTCACTATGTCTGGGGCAGGAAAAGGATCTGACCGCTTCCATCATTGCATTAGCTAAAAATTTACAGCTCACCGTCATTGCTGAAGGTGTTGAAACGCATGAACAATGGGCGTTTTTACATAAACAAAATTGCGATCAAATTCAAGGCTTTTTAATTAGTCAGCCCGTCTCCGTCGAAGATGTATGGGTACTGTTACAAAAAGAAAAAGAAACAACCGCTTAAATAAGACGGTCGTTTCTTTTTATATTAATATTCAAATGGTAAATCAGAAGCTAATTGTACCACTTCATTATGATCTGTTACTGCATGATTTCGATCTAATACTACATCGCTAAAAGAAATACCCGCTACCATTGCTAACGTCAATAAACTACCAATAAGAAGTTTCTTCATATTCCATCACCCATATATTTTTTCTTTTACTATATCATGAAAATTTATCCATTCTACATGCAATTATGCATACCCATTAATATCCATTTTGATTTTTCGATGTATAAGCCGCGGCTATGGATAACAAAAGGTGACCTGCACTCGTTTTCTCTCTTTGTTTTCACTATGTCTGGGCAGGAAAAGGATCTGACCGCTTCTATACATGGCCGAATGCTCTCTCCTACCTAAAAATAAGGGTTTTATGTCGGTTTTTTAATTTGTATTTGTAAGTATAAGTACTTACAGATTTATTTTCTTTAAAAGTGTGTTTTTATAGGAATGTAGCTCTAATAAATCAAAAAAGAAAAGGGCTTTTTCATAAGCAACTCTAATATCCTGTTCTGCGTATCCTAACTTTTCCAGACACTCCCCTTTTTGATAATATAGCTGTCCAATAAGTGTCATGCTGCTTATACGACACGATGTTTCAATTGCCTTTTTAACCTGGTAAAGTGCTTCTTCATATTGTTCATCTAAGTATAGTGCTTTCGCATGATTATAACCAACCTTTACAGCAAATTCCTCGTTGCTATGTAGCGACTCCAGTTGCTTTAAAATATCTTGAAATAATCCTATACTTTTTTTGAAATACCCGTTTTCCGCATAAATATTTGCAATTGCATTTTCTACATATAAATTTTGAAATACATCAAGTCCTGCTAGTTGCTTGTTTATTAATTTTCTTAGTTCCAAAATACAATATTCATAGTTTACCTTTTTTAACATATATGCCGATACATGATACTGCCAAAGAAGAAATTGTTGAAATTCGGGATGATATTCCTCCTTCTTTAATTCATTACACACTTTTTTATAAATTTCTTTATACTGCTTTTGTTTACAAAGCAGTATAATATGATCCTTAAATTGTTTTTTTCTTTCAATATCAGAATAAATGAGTACCTCATAAAAATGAGTGATAGGTACTTTTAGCTTCGATGCAATACCTTGTAATATATCCATACTCGGATATACTGCTCCTGACTCAATTCTACTCACTTCTGATTGATGACATATATTATCAGCTAACTGCTTTTGTGTTAACCCTCTCATCATCCTCATTTTTTTTATTTCGGTTCCAAGCTTTTCTGCGTGCATGGTAGCTCACCATCCCATTACCAAAATCTATCTTTTCCTTAAAAGTTTTCATATCACTACAATAATGTTCTTGCGACAATTTTTGATATGAAATATTGCATAATATATATAAAATTCGGCAAATTCCTCTTACAATTCATCTCATACAAACACAAGATTGGGAGTATTAGAGATGAATTATAAAAAAGTTGCTAGTGCCCTTCTCGTTTTTGGTCTACCCTGTCCTTTATCAACTGAAGCTATTCATGCCCAAGAAGTTGATAAAAACGAAGTACAGGTTGAAGTTACTCAGCCTGGTTTAACAATCGGAAAGTTAACAGAACCACAAAACGGTACAACAGAAAATATCGCTAAAAAATACTTAAAAGGTGAAGTACAAGGAGCAAAAGCCCAACAAGAACAAGTTACCACTGAAAAAAGTGTTGATTTTCACCCTACAAACAAAGAGGTAAAAGAAAATCAAACAGAAGTACGTCTTGCCCAGACATATAAAAATTACAAAGTATACGGTCAAGGCTTAATTGTTAAGGTATATAAAAATGGAGTTATTACAACTGTTAGTGGTAAAGTTGCAAGGAATTTAGAAAATCAGCCTAACCTTACTATAACAAATATTTTGTCGAAAAATGAAGTAAAATCGTCATTACGAAATACTATATAAGTCCATTTTGATTTTTCGACATATAGCCGCGGCTATGGATAACAAAAGGTGACCTGCACTCTTTTTCTCTCTTTGTTTTCACGTGGCATGGGGCAGGAAAAGGATCTGACCGCTTCTATGCATGGCCGGATGCTCTCTCCCACCTAAGAAGAAGGGGTTTATGTCGGTTTTTAAATTTTTATTTATATATTCAAATTCTAAACAATGCAATCGCAAAAGGGAGAATAATAGAAAAAGATGTTTACCGATATACATTGGTAAACATCTTTTTTCATATCCATCCCTTTTCTTCTGCAATGGCAATTGCTTCAATTCGGTTTTTGGCATTTAATTTTGTTAAGACATCTGAAATATAATTTCGCACCGTACCCGATGAAAGATAGAGTGTTTTCGCGATTTCATTTGCTGTTTTTCCTTCTTTCGCTAACAGCATTACTTCTTTCTCACGATCTGATAATGGGTTTTGTTCTTGCCAAAGCCCAAACATTAGCTCCGGAGAAATCTCCCGTTTCCCCTTCATCACATTACGAATCGCTGCCGCTAAGTCTTCACTTGGACTATCCTTTAATAAATAACCCTGTACATTTGCTTGCATCGCCCTTTCAAAATAACCTGGGCGCGCAAATGTCGTTAACATCATCACTTTGCATGGTGATTTTTTCTTCTGCAATGCTTCTGCGACATCTAGCCCACTTTGAATCGGCATTTCAATATCCATAATGCTTACATCAGGCTGCAACTTTTCAATCAATTTTAAAGCCTCTTCTCCGTTCTCTGCTTGCCCAACCACTTCAATGTCATCTTCTAAATCAAGCAATGCACCTAATGCGCCTCGGAGCATTCGTTGATCTTCTGCAATGATGATTCGAATCATGCCCTCACCTCGTCTTTTCCTGTTCTAATTACGATTGGAACTTTCACCGTTAACATCGTTCCAGGTCGCATTCCACCTAATTCGAGAGCTCCATCTATAAGAGCAAGTCGTTCTCTCATACCTAAGATTCCATTTCCATCATTAGCTTGCGCTTGTAATCCCACTCCATTGTCCTTAACCTGCAAAATCAGTTCTCCTTGCGTTTCAAGTAAAGACACCTTGCATGTTGTCGCTTTACTATGCTTTACAACGTTTGTGATAGCTTCTCGCAAACACATACCTAAAATATTTTGTTCAAGCGGTGATAACGCATTTGAATCCGCCTTCTGCTCTACTTCTAACGAAATATTAGCAGCTTCTAGTATGACCTTCACTTGCTCTAGCTCTTCCTCCACAGTAATCATCCGCATATCAGAAATTAATTCACGAAGCTGCTTTAAAGCTGTACGAGATGTTTGTGTAATCTCCTTTGCCTCAAGACTTGCACGTTCTGGATTTTTCACAATGAGCTTCTCGACAAGCTGACTTTTTAATGTAATAAGAGATAGCGTATGTCCTAGCGTATCGTGAAGATCTCTTGCAATACGCTGACGTTCTTCACGTTTTACTAAATCTTTAATTTGTCCATTTGCTTCACTTAATTGCGTTTTTAGTTTCTTTTTTTGGTTAAAATTACGCATACCAAACGGCGAAAGAAGCATTAAAATAAACATTGGTATTATATTGACTAGGCTTGTAGTTGTTAACTGTTTTACATACACTAATACAAAAGCACCAAGCATTACAATCAAAAGACCAAACAATACTCGAAATACTTTTTTTGTTGGCGCAAACCCCATCGCACTTGCAGTAAAAAATCCGAAAAATATCATAAACGGATCATAAAACATAGCAAATATAAATGTAATTACAAGTTGAATACTTGCCCACATAATAAATGTCTTTTCTACAAAATAAAGCTGGCGGTATGCAATCACAAAAAGCAATAGCATACCGCTTCCTAAAATCAATTTCCATCCTGATTGATTCAATAGATGGTACAAAGGATACAACAAATACACAAACCATATATATGGGAAAAACCCCATATGTTTTGGAAAAATCTCAAACTGCTTCTTTTCGCCCACCCTATACCGCTTCCTGTCTTTTTCTTATATATATTGATATTACAACAAATATAAGGAAATAACCTCCTAAAATCGTGATATTCTCCCAGCCTATGGATTTACCCGCTACAATATCCCATGCTCCACTTCCGAAGTGATATGTCGGTGTCCATTCTCCAATTGTTCTTAGTACTTTCGGAAACACTTCGATTGGCATCCATAAACCGCCTAATACTGCTAAACTCATATTTAAAATATTAGCGAGCCCGGAAGCCGCGTCTGCTTTCTTAATTGAACCTACAATCGTTCCAAGTGCTAAAAATGGTGTCACACCTATTAATAACCATAATCCAGCGCCAATCCACTGCCCAACTGTTAATTCCACATTATTAATTAACATGCCTGCAATAAAGATCACAAGGATTGAAAAAGCATTTACCACTGTTTGAGAAATAATTTTAGCCGTTAAATATGCACCTTCTGGAAGTGGTGTAATTCTCAAAAGGTGTGTCCACCCCTGCCCTTTTTCTTGAGAAAGTCTCACACCGAAACTAAAAAGTGCAGTTCCTACAATACTAAACGTCGCCATCGAAATTAAATAATGGGCTTTCCAAGCATCCCCGTTCTGCGGTACTTGAATTACATTTGTAAAAATGTAATAAAACATAACTGGCATTAATAATGAGAAAAAGATAAATAATTTATTGCGAAACGTACGTAAAATCTCTATTTTGCATTGCA
The DNA here is from genome assembly GCF_030348195.1 of Bacillus sp. DX4.1. Lineage (NCBI taxonomy): Bacteria > Bacillati > Bacillota > Bacilli > Caryophanales > Bacillaceae > Bacillus > Bacillus sp. DX4.1. The sequence continues at coordinate 4,848,629 of NZ_JAUCFT010000008.1, forward strand.
TCCATAATGCTTTCATGCGATTCCCTCCTTCTGATTTGCAACAAACTGTTCAAAAGCTTCATCAAGACTTCCACGTTCAACAGAAATATCTGTAACAGGTAGGTTTTCTTTATAAATAGCTTGCAACGTAGCATCCGTATCATCTGTTGTTAGAATCGTACGTTGTTCATGAAACTTTACTTCCGTTACATGCGGTAATCCCTTGAGCAAGCTTGTAGGAATATCTTCTTTTGCATAAAATGAAATTGTTTTTCTGGAAATCGTTGCTTTCATTTCATCCGGCGTTCCATCCGCAATTATTTCTCCGTTTGCAAATAATAAAATGCGATCCGCTAATGCATCAGCTTCTTCTAAATAATGCGTTGTTAAAAGAATTGTCTTTCCTTCGCTTGCTAGCTTTCGAATGGTTTCCCAAAATGTCTTTCTAGACGTAATATCCATTCCTACAGTCGGTTCATCTAAAAATAGTAAATCTGGATTTCCAGCAAGTGCGAGCGCAAAGTTTAAACGTCTTTTTTGACCACCTGATAGTTTTTCACATCGTTGCTTTTTTTCTGATTCTAAATTCGATAACTGGAGTAATGTTTCTTTTGCAATTGGATTTGTATAATAACTGCGAAATAGATCAATTGCTTCCTCCACTGATATGCTATCGATAACACTTACTTCTTGTAGCATTGCGCCAAGGCGATTACGAACAGCTCGATGTTTTGGACTCTTTCCAAATATAGAAACACTTCCTTCTGATGGATCCTTTAACCCAAGCATCATTGAAATCATTGTTGTTTTCCCTGCACCATTTGGCCCAAGTAGTGCAACAATTTGCCCCTTCCCCACATGAAACGAAACGTTATTTACAGCCTTTTTATGTTTAAATGTTTTTGAAACACTATTTATTTCAATAATCTTTTCCATCTCTCTACCCCCGTTATTCCTTATATTTACATTGTATTAATTGGAAGAGATGGAAAACAGTAAGATACGTCATGACATGAATATGACAAATGTCATGAAATCTTTGTGGAAACAAAAACAAACGTGATACAATCGTGTAAGATATTTATTCGAGGAAGGACAGTGGTTTTTTATGATTATTCGTAATGAACAAGATTTAGAAAGCTTACGAAAAATCGGCTGCATCGTTGCACTTGCACGCGAGGAAATGAAAAAACAAGCGAAGCCAGGCATGACAACGAAAGAGCTTGATTTAATCGGTAAGAAGGTATTAGACGAGCACGGTGCCATTTCTGCACCTGAAAAAGAATATGATTTCCCAGGTACAACTTGTATTTGTGTAAATGAAGAAGTTGCTCACGGCATTCCAGGAGATCGTGTACTTCAAGAAGGCGACTTAATAAACGTAGACGTATCTGCGGCACTTGATGGGTATTACGCAGATACAGGCATTTCTTTTGTTCTCGGACAAGATGAAGAAAAAGAAAAACTTTGTCAAGCAGCGATAGACGCATTTTGGGCAGCAATGAAAAAAGTGAAAGCTGGTTCAAAACAAAACCAAATCGGCCGTGCTGTTTCCAATTTCGCACATAAAAATGGTTATGAAGTTATCCAAAACTTAACAGGCCATGGCATTGGACTTAGTTTACACGAAGCTCCAAACCACGTTTTAAGCTATTTTGATCCAATGGACAATGCACTGCTTAAAGATGGTCTTGTTTTAGCTGTAGAACCATTCATTTCTCTAGGCGCTGATCATATTATCGAACGCGGTGATGATGGCTGGACATTCGTAACACCAGACAAAAGCCTTGTTGCACAATGTGAACATACAGTTGTCGTAACACGCGGGGAGCCTATTATTTTAACAGAACTGTAAATCAAAAAAGAAGAGAGATCAATATTGATCTCTCTTCTTTTCATATGGATGATTTACAAATATTGCTAAGGATTATCATGAAATGTGGGAACATGATAATCCCCATATTACAAGGCTCAAGCGTAAGAAAAAGAAATCCTATTATAAGTTTCTTTTTCTATACATAATCTAAAGTTTGGGTGCACTAGATTAATGTAATTTAGGGACCTTCATGAAAGAAAGCCGATCCTTATATAAAATGATAGCATATACAGCTCAGCAAAAAATATGCAAATTTGCATATAGAATTATTTTCTTATTTCTCAACCTGAATTAATTGAAAATACAGAAATTAAAAGATAAAATATAGTCGTTATCCGTCTTCTTTTGTCAGTCAGAGAGAATAGAAGAATGGGAGAGGAAAATATGAAGATTTCATTGAAACAAAAAATAGTAAGCTCTTTGCTTGCTATATCACTCGCTGTCAGCTTAGCTCCACTTGGACAAGCAAAGGCTGATTCTCCGTCGGAAACCATAACAGCCCCATCTATTGCAAAACAACTTGATGCCAACCGCGCTATTGAACATGTCCGTTTTTTATCCGAAACAATTGGTCCACGTCCGAGTGGAACACCGAAAGAACAAGCTGCTTCTCGTTATATTGGAATGCGATTACAGTCTATGGGATATGAGGTAGAATACCAACCCTTTTCCGTCCCAGATCAATACATAGGGTTTATTGATTTCCCTTTATCTCGTGAAAAAAATTGGCAAGCAGGCGCTGCACCAAATTCTCTTATTTCTGCTGAACCTGTTACTGCTCCAATTATCTTTGTTCCAAACGGGACAAAACCAGAAGAAGTCCCCAATAACGTAAAAGATAAAATTGTATTATTTGAAAGAGGTACTACGGTAGCTGATTATAATAAACAAGTAGAAAACGCTGTCGCAAAAGGTGCTAAAGGGGTTTTATTATATAGCCTAATTGGTGGTCGCGGAAACTACGGACAAACGTTTAATCCAAGATTAACGAAGAAGCAACCAATCCCTGTATTCGGTCTTGCTTATGCACAAGGAAATGGGTTAAAAGAAAAAGTACAGAAAGGTAACACAATACTTTCTTTAAAAGCACGGCATGATGCAAACTTACAGTCCCTAAACGTTATTGCGAAAAAGAAACCGAAAAACAGTACAGGAAATGAAAAAGCTGTCATCGTAAGTTCGCATTACGACAGTGTTGTTGGAGCACCTGGTGCAAATGATAATGCATCCGGCACTGGTTTAGTACTAGAGTTAGCTCAGGCATTTAAAAATGTAGAAAGCGATAAAGAAATCCGCTTTATTGCTTTTGGTTCTGAAGAAGTAGGTCTAATCGGCTCTGATCATTATGTTGAAAACTTATCACAAGCTGAAAAGGATCGCATTTTAGGTGTCTTTAATGCTGATATGGTTGCAACAAACTATGATAAGGCGAAAAATTTATATGCCATGACACCGGATGGTTCTACGAATCTTGTAACAGATGCGGCATTAAACGCTAGCAAACAGCTAAATAACCCACTTGTTCTACAAGGAAAATTCGGTTCCAGCGACCATGTACCATTTTATGATGCTGGTATACCTGCAGCACTCTTCATTTGGATGGGCGTAGACAGCTGGTATCCACTCATCTATCACATTGAAAAGGTATATCATACGCCGCAAGATAATATTCTAGAAAACATTTCACCAGAGCGTATGAAAATGGCGTTAGAAGTCATTGGTACTGGCGTTTATGATATTCTGCAAAAACCGGCGGTACAAACAGGGCAGAAAGCTGCTTAATTATTACCAAAGCCACTCACTCCAAAGTGATGGCTTTTTTTGTTAAAAAAAAATAAATATGCATAAAAGCATATTTATTTCAAGGTATCATCATGTATAATACTAAATATAATAATAACTAAATATAATAATAATGATTATACTTGATAAGAAGGCATTTCTATTAGAAAAAAAACGATTCTTGCAGGTGTATTAACTTTTGCTGGACAGGAGCTACTGCTTTTATTCCAGAAACAAAAGCTACTGCTGCAACCATTCAAGAACAAAGCTTTACAAAATACTATTTCTAATTTCGCCATAGAAAAACCCCCTTCAGGTTGCATTCTTTTCTTCACATTATCATGAAGTTTTTTTGAATATCTACCTAAAGGGAGTAATATCAATAGTAATTTTTTAGTTTTTCCACTACTCAGATTACAATGTAATCAATAATTTAAAGCTTTTTTATTATTTTATTCGTTGTCGAGTGAATAGAATTCCACCTAAAACGAATAATATCATACCTGCAACGATTGAAATCATTTCCGCTGATGTTCCTCCTGTATTAGGAAGCATTGATGTCGGCTTATCATTTTCTTCAGTAGGTGGAACTTTTGAATCGTTATTTGTGTTTGGATCTGTACCTGGATCTTTTGGATCTTTTGGATCTACACCTGTTTCGTCTTTGATTTTTGTATTCGTGATGTCATAACCATGTACTTCGGATTGATATCCATTTACCGGTTGTTCTTTCACTTCATACTTGTATGCCTTACCTTCGGCATCGTATGCCGCTAAATCTTTGAATTCATATTTCCAACCGCTTGCTTCACTTACTTCTTGTGTCGCAAGCACTTTGCCATTTTGTAGTAGGTCTACTTTGATCATTGCTGGACGATCTTTCGCATTGTCGTCTTTCCATGTCTTCGTTCCTTCTACTTTTGTTTGGCCTACCTTTGTATTCGTGATGTCATAACCATGTACTTCGGATTGATATCCATCTACCGGTTGTTCTTTCACTTCATACTTGTATGCCTTACCTTCGGCATCGTATGCCGCTAAATCTTTGAATTCATATTTCCAACCGCTTGCTTCACTTACTTCTTGTGTCGCAAGCACTTTACCATTTTGTAGTAGGTCTACTTTGATCATTGCTGGACGATCTTTCGCATTGTCGTCTTTCCATGTCTTCGTTCCTTCTACTTTTGTTTGGCCTACCTTTGTATTCGTGATGTCATAACCATGTACTTCGGATTGATATCCATCTACCGGTTGTTCTTTCACTTCATACTTATATGCCTTACCTTCGGCATCATATGCCGCTAAGTCTGTAAATGCATATTTCCAACCTGTTGCTTCGCTTACTTCTTGCGTTGCAATCACTTTACCATTTTGTAGTAGGTCTACTTTGATCATTGCTGGACGATCTTTCGCATTGTCGTCTTTCCATGTCTTCGTTCCTTCTACTTTTGTTTGGCTTACTTTTGTATTCGTGATGTCATAACCATGTACTTCGGATTGATATCCATCTACCGGTTGTTCTTTCACTTCATACTTATATGCCTTACCTTCGGCATCATATGCCGCTAAGTCTTTGAATTCATATTTCCAACCGCTTGCTTCACTTACTTCTTGTGTCGCAAGCACTTTGCCATTTTGTAGTAAGTCTACTTTGATCATTGCTGGACGATCTTTCGCATTGTCGTCTTTCCATGTCTTCGTTCCTTCTACTTTTGTTTGGCCTACCTTTGTATTCGTGATGTCATAACCATGTACTTCGGATTGATATCCATTTACCGGTTGTTCTTTCACTTCATACTTGTATGCCTTACCTTCGGCATCGTATGCCGCTAAATCTTTGAATTCATATTTCCAACCGCTTGCTTCACTTACTTCTTGTGTCGCAAGCACTTTGCCATTTTGTAGTAAGTCTACTTTGATCATTGCTGGACGATCTTTCGCATTGTCGTCTTTCCATGTCTTCGTTCCTTCTACTTTTGTTTGGCCTACCTTTGTATTCGTGATGTCATAACCATGTACTTCGGATTGATATCCATCTACCGGTTGTTCTTTCACTTCATACTTGTATGCCTTACCTTCGGCATCGTATGCCGCTAAATCTTTGAATTCATATTTCCAACCGCTTGCTTCACTTACTTCTTGTGTCGCAAGCACTTTACCATTTTGTAGTAGGTCTACTTTGATCATTGCTGGACGATCTTTCGCATTGTCGTCTTTCCATGTCTTCGTTCCTTCTACTTTTGTTTGGCCTACCTTTGTATTCGTGATGTCATAACCATGTACTTCGGATTGATATCCATCTACCGGTTGTTCTTTCACTTCATACTTGTATGCCTTACCTTCGGCATCGTATGCCGCTAAATCTTTGAATTCATATTTCCAACCGCTTGCTTCACTTACTTCTTGTGTCGCAACCACTTTGCCATTTTGTAGTAAGTCTACTTTGATCATTGCCGGACGATCTTTCGCATTGTCGTCTTTCCATGTCTTCGTTCCTTCTACTTTTGTTTGGCCTACTTTTGTGTTTGTAATGTCATAACCTTTTACTTCTGTTTGGTATCCGTCTACTGCTTGTTCTTTTACTTCATACTTGTATGCTTTTCCTTCGGCATCGTATGCTGCTAAATCTTTGAATTCATACTTCCAGCCCGTTGCTTCGCCTACTTCTTGCGTCGCAACCACTTGGCCATTTTGTAGTAGGTCTACTTTGATTGTTTCTGGACGTCCTTCACCATTTCCGTCCTTCCATGTCTTCGTTCCTTCTACTTTTGTTGTTTGTACCACTTTTGTATTTGTAATATCATAACCTTTTACTTCTGTTTGATATCCATCTACCGGTTGTTCTTTTACTTCATACTTATATGCATTTCCGTCTGTATCATATGCCGCTAAGTCTTTGAATTCATATTTCCAGCCTGTTGCTTCTGTTACTTCTTGTGTTGCGATCACTTTATCATTTTGTAGTAAGTCTACCTTAATCATCGTCGGACGATCTTTCGCATTATCGCCTTTCCACGTCTTTGTTCCTGTAACAGATGTAGTTTTCACTTTATTCGGAATCGGCAACTCCACTCCGTTTGCATCATTTGATTTCACTTCAAACTCTATTTTTGTTTGAGGATCGAAATCAATATACTCTGGAGCTGAAACCTCTTGCACATAATATTTACCTGGTTGTAATTTAGGAATTTCGATTATTCCTTCGTTATTTGTTTTATATTCGTCCCCAACTTGTTCACCAGACTCTTTATACAACTTAAATGAAACACCCGGGATTACTTTTTTGGTATTTCCTTCAATATGTTTAACAATTTTTAGTGATCCTTTTGGAACCTCGTTACCTTCAGCACCACCGTTAGCTGACATATTTTCGACTGGGTGACTACCCGATTCAGTAACTGGGTCTTTGTGAAAAACTTGGTAATCAATCGTATAATCATTCTTAAAAAATTCTTGATTCTTTCCGGCTTCCGTTATAGTAGATGTATAACCAATCGTAAAGTAGGCAAGACGTGCTTTATCCTTATAAAGCACAACTTTAAACGATCTGTCACCAGTAAAGGTAATCGTTCCGTAACGTTGCTTTTCAAACTCTTGTAGCGTTAAAGATCGACGACCTAGATAATCATCAATAATTATATAGAAACTATCCTTATTAAGTGTTTGACCTTCCTGTAAATTATCAGTCACAACAATATCGCGACTTAACTCTTCTTTATTTAAGTTTATATTCAAGAACCAACGTACTTCATTGTCCTTACCTGAGTTCATATCACCAGTTTTATAAAAAAACGGTTTCTCTCCAGGCTCTGGGCCTGGACCGCCTGGACCGGTAATTGTTACAGCTTGCTTATCTACATTTGTACCAAAATTTGTTTCAATCTCTTTCTTTTGATCCGTTCCTACATTAGCAGCTTCCACGTAAAAGTTTAAATACCCTTTAATATTGTCATGTGTATCTACTTTATCATTAAATGTACATACCACAGTACCTGCAGTGACTTTACAAGTACCATAGTCATCTAATGGAAACTCTCTATCTAATCCTTTTAATTCTGGAGGCAGCGTTAATGTTAGTGTATCTCCAGGCTTCAGCCTAAGTCCATTTTTTTCACTGAAGTTTACAGTTACTTTAGTTCGTTCTGTGGTCTGTAGATTTGTTTTACCAATCTGAAAACTATCCACAAACCCTGCTGTATTTAACTCTTGTGCATTTGCTACTATACCTAAAAAACTCTGACCTATAGTAAACATAAAAATCATTATAATCGAAAAAATCGAAGTTATCCTTTTTAAATACATGCTTTACGTTATCCTCCCTATAAAATTAAATGTTGCTAGATTCTGGTACAAACATACTATGACAAAGATTCTATTATTCAATGTCATTAAGCTATTTTATTTAAATATGTTTGATAGCTATTATCATCTTTTTCTCTTTTTTCAACTCTTCTATTGCTTAGAGACTTGGAATTTTCTTTTTATATAGATTCATCTAGTTTCTTCGACATGTCTAAACTGTGGTATTTTGAGTCTGTATTGTTTAACAAAAACAGCTAAGGTAAAAGACAAAGTTTAATAAAGGAATTCAAATTACAAATACACATGAACGGGCCATAGAACAATTTCAGAGTCAGGAGAAGACAATTCAAAAAGCATTCACGATAAAACTCATGACAGTCATTCGTCTTATTATGCCGTAGAGTTTCCTAAATTTCCTCATATCCAGCGCAAACGATTGCTCCATACGCAAAAAATTTTAGTGTGAGCAAGTATAGACGAGCTACTTCACAGCAAATATGCATTTGGTCAACTCCCATGATTATCCTCATAAAGAATAACAAGAAGTACAGCGTATAATCGAATTTAACACACCAGCAGAAGAAGGTTATGGCCGTGAAACGTGCTAGGATACTCGTATTCTAAAGGATGCCATTGAAGATATGTTTTCTGTCATCATGAGTCAAAGTGAGATTGGCCATATGTTAAAACATTTTATGTTTCGTTGCACAACTGAACTTACACACCGAAACAATCAGACAAGAAAAACAAAAAATGTTCCAATATAAGCGCTATATGAATAAAAATGCTCCGGACAAAGTATTGTTTGCCTATGAAGATAAAAGTGATATTCTCCAAATCTGAATACAGTGGAACGAATTTGGGGGTAAATAAAAAAGAGTGTGATTGGCAACTAATTTCATATGAATCGTGCAGAAATGTGAAATTTATCCTTTTCATTTTTGGAGTCTATAAATGAGTGTCGAGAAAAAGTAATTTGCCTAGTGGATCTATGGCTATGTCGAAGAATTAAAATGAACTTATACATACATTTCACTTACTCGCTAAGAAGCGTTAGCTTTTCTAGAGCGACATTAATTTTTAATGCCGAGATGTATATATAAATGATGATAATAGCAAAACCGAGAAATTTATCTTCTTTCATCATTTTTATCAAATCATGAAAGCTTTAGTTGGACCATATGTACTATTTTAGACATAAAATCCCTAGTTTCTTGACTGGATTGGAAGTTTTCAAGATTACTTCCTAATTGTTTAAATACTTGGTTAGATGAAGTGTTAGTTTAGTATCCGTCATGGTTGTAACAACATTATTCACAACGACCACACCATTTCCTGGTAACATTCCACCAACTAATACTACATGTACAGCTTTTTGATAATTTTACCCCCGACAACCTATTATTCTAGAATCGTTCCCAAAAATCAATAGTTAATTGATGTTTTTCTATTTTCATTTCATCACCATAACATATATTTGCCACATATATTTAGAGTAGAAAGCTGAAACAGAAAAAGAGATAGCTTTGCCATCTCTTTTTCTGCCTAGCTTCCCCTTATCAAGCCGTACGTGAGGTTCTCCCCCATACGACTTTTCGGTGGTCTGCTTTCTTTGCCATCTAATCAGTCTATAGACTGATTAGATGTTTTTATATCAACTTGTATATCACTTTTAAACAAAAATAATCATCTTTTCTTTTGTCTATTACATTTTCTCTGGTGCAGATACTCCTACGATTGCTAATGCATTTTGAAGTGTAATGCGTACTGCACGCATTAAGTCGTAACGAGCTTTACTTAGTTCTAAGTTATCTTGGTTTAATACTTTTTCTGCATTGTAGAAGCTGTGAAGTGCTGCTGCTAATTCAAATGCATAGCTTGTAATACGGTGCGGCAGACGTTTTTGTGCTGCTTCTGCAACCGCTGCTGGGAATTCTCCCAGTTTCTTCAGTAAGTCAACTTCTTTCTCTGAGGAAACAAGTTTGTAGTTCACATCTCCGCCTGCCGCTAAGCCTAGCTCTTCACCTTGACGAAGGATGCTGCATACGCGTGCATGAGCGTATTGTGCATAGTATACAGGGTTTTCATTTGATTTTGATACCGCTAAGTCCATATCAAAGTCTAAATGAGAGTCACCACTACGCATTGCAAAGAAGTAACGCATTGCGTCCACGCCTACTTCTTCCATAAGTTCACGTAATGTAACAGCTTTACCTGTACGTTTACTCATTTTCACCTTTTCACCGTTTTGGTATAGTTGTACCATTTGGATGATTTCTACTTCTAACGTATCTTTATCATAACCAAGCGCTTGGATTGCTGCTTTCATACGGGGAATGTAACCGTGGTGATCAGCACCCCAAATGTTGATTAATTTATCAAATCCACGCTCTAATTTATTACGGTGATATGCGATATCTGGCGTTAAGTATGTGTAAGAACCATCGTTTTTAATTAACACGCGGTCTTTATCATCGCCATAAGTTGTAGAACGGAACCAAGTAGCTCCCTCTTCTTCAAATATTTCGTCGCGCTCTTTTAGCACTGCAAGAGCTTGGTCAATTTTTCCATCTTTATATAGTGATGTTTCTGAATACCAAACATCAAAATCAACGCGGAAACTGCCTAAGTCTTTTTGAAGTTTTGCTAATTCATATTTTAAACCGTACGCACGGTAGAATTCATAGCTTTCTTTTTCGTCAGCTTTCGCATAACGATCACCAAACTCTTCTGCTAAACGTTTCCCGATACCGATAATATCCGCACCATGGTAACCGTCTTCTGGCATTTCTTTTTCTAAACCTAACGCTTGCATGTAGCGAGCTTCAACAGAAAGTGCTAAGTTATGAATTTGGTTACCAGCATCATTAATGTAGTATTCACGAGATACATCGTATCCTGCTTTTGCTAATACATTACATAATGTATCACCAACTGCTGCACCACGTGCATGTCCTAAGTGAAGGTCACCTGTTGGGTTTGCAGATACGAACTCAACTTGTACTTTTTCACCTTTACCAGTGTTTGTTTCACCATAAGCTCCGTCAGCTTTAATAATCGTTGGGATTAAATCTGTTAAATAGCTGTTATCCATATGGAAGTTAATAAAACCAGGACCAGCAATTTCAATCTTTTCAATAGAAGCTTTTGCTTTATCGAAGTTTGCAATTAACTCTTCTGCAATCATACGAGGTGCTTTTTTCGCTACGCGTGCAAGTTGCATCGCCATGTTTGTAGAGAAGTCACCGTGTGTTTTATCCTTTGGAGATTCTAATACAACGTTTGGAATTTGTTCTGCTGTTGCTAATTCCGCTTTTAATACAGCAGCTTTGATTTCCTCTTTAATCAATTCTTTTACTTGTTCTAAGGAATTCATTTTGTTGCCTCCTTCAAATTAATCGTAATTGTATATCTACCTGCTTCTTGTTCACTTAGAAGCAATGCATACGTTAAAAAGAGTTGTCCTTTTTTCTTCTCTTCCGACCATTTAAAAAGAACGTTATCTGTTTTCGTTTGCAATACAAACGTGCCAAGCTGACTCGTATACGTACCAGTTGTCCATTCACCTTTTGTATGCGTTTGACGCATAGATACAGCACCTGAACGCATGATGAGAACTTGTTCATCTTGGATTTTTATAATTGTTTTCACTTCGCCTTGTTCGTTCGGCTCTTGAAACGTTACATATGTACTTTGACCTTTTACATAGTATTGACCATTTGCGTCAAAAGCAATAGTTTCCTTTCGTGCCCCTTCACGGATTTCTGTTACGAAATGAACGTGCACCGGCAAGCCTGCAAGTTGTTTCTCCACGTCTTGCACACCTTTCAAAATGTTATAGATTTTAAATATAATTTATAATAGAATACTTTTTCTATCATATCAAAAAAAAGCAGTATCTGTCTGCTGAAAAATCAGGAAAACTACGTTTCGAAAAAACAATTTATAGGGATATATTTCCCATGGTAAAATATCAGTTAAATCTAAATTTTCTTTCACTACTTTCCCAATTGGTGGTCGTGTAAAAATTATTGCGGATCACAGGCAAACATCAATTACAATTTTGAAACATTAAAAAAGGAGCGAATGATTCGCTCCTTTTTATCCCGTTATTCGCGGGCAGTAATACCCTCACCTCGAAATTCAGCAAAAGAAAAGAAGTTAGATGGGAGATGAAGAAAACTCCACTGCTTAAAGTTTCACTTTATGACTTCTGTAATTTCTTTAACGCCTTCTCCGGAATAGCTTCTTTCGAAATTTCAGCCCACCCTTTTCCTTGGGTTCCTTTTGCGTAAATTTTAATAAAGACCCCTGGATGAAGCTTACGATTAATCATTTTTTTAATAATTTGTTGCTCACCATTCTGGCCATAACCCGTAAATGTGTACAAATATTCGGCATCTTTTTTCTCACCTTTATTTATAACAGCATAATAATCTTTTATTTCTTTATTTGAAAAGAAGTTATCGACAAAGGCTTGAACGCCTTCTGTTTTTGATTGTAAATAAAATGCCGTTCCACCTAAAAGAATAGCAAATACAGCTAAAACTCTTATGACTAATTTCATGTATGACCCTCCTGTTTATAAATATCTCTTATCGGTCATATACTTATGTCTTTATTATACGGAAGAGGACATACCATACTCTATCGAATTTCCTTACAACTTCCTTATACTATTGTAAGAAAGTTCGTTTGAAGTATTTCCCTAATAAAAAATTTTTCTGTTCCAGCAACTTTTGTATTATTATTAAATAATACAAATTTTTATAAACAAAAATCAAAAAGGGGACGTTTTTCAGATGGCAATCTTGCAAGGTTTAGCACTACTACTCGTTGTACTATTTCTTTTTACACTTTTTAGCTTTCGTGCTCCTTACGGAATGAAGGCAATGGGAGCTCTTGCCAACGCTGCAATTGCAAGCTTTCTCATTGAAGCGTTTCATCGCTATATCGGTGGCGAAATGTTCCACAACAACTTTTTACAATCTGTCGGTGAAGCTTCCGGTAGTATGAGCGGTGTCGCCGCTGCTATTTTAGTGGCACTCGCAATCGGTGTATCTCCTGTATATGCTGTTTTAATCGGTATTGCATGTAGTGGATTTGGAATCTTACCAGGATTTTTTGCTGGATATGTTGTTGCCTTTATCGTTAAATTTTTAGAAAAGAAACTGCCAGCTGGCGTCGAATTTCTAGCAATTTTATTTGTTGCAGCACCGTTATCACGCGGAATGGCTATGCTTATGGATCCCATTGTAAATGCAACGCTTGGAAAAATCGGCTCCATGATTTCAGTTGCTACCACAGAAAGTCCAATTATTATGGGAATTATGCTCGGCGGACTCATAACAGTTATTTCTACATCTCCATTAAGCTCCATGGCGCTAACTGCTATGCTTGGATTAACAGGTTTACCAATGGCCATTGGTAGTCTTGCAGTAGCAGCCTCTGCTCCAATGAACTTTATTTTCTTTAAACGTTTAAAAATTTGTTCAAAAAAAGATACGATTGCTGTAGCAATTGAGCCATTAACACAAGCCGATGTTGTAGCAGCAAATCCAATTCCTATTTACACGACAAACTTTGTCGGTGGTGCACTTGCTGGTATCATTACATCCTTATTCCAACTGGTAAACAACGCTCCTGGTACAGCATCACCAATTCCAGGACTTCTTGTTCTCTTTGGATTCAATGATGTCGTGAAAGTAGCAATTGCAGCTGTATTATGTGGTATTGTTACTACAATCATCGGATATATAGGATCGATTATTTTCCGCAAGTATCCAATTCGTTCCGCAGATGAAATTCGCGGTGTATCTTAAGAAGAAAAAGGAGCTAGTTCCATAGTATGGGACTAGCTCTTTTTTCTTATACGTAACTTGTAGGTAGATGCCGAATTTTTCAGAAGCGTCGATATGTTGTGTCGAAACGCCGATATATTCACCCATTCGGTCGATATATTTGAAAAAACGTCGATATATGGGGCGCAAGCTACTTTTATTTTTATCCAGCTACGCCTCCTAGACCCTTACGTCTAAGAACCTTCCCTGCCAAGAGGTAAAAAACACCTTTTGCAGGAAAGAACCTTAGCCACCGGGTCTAAACAGTCGGCTTCGCTTTTATTTTATCTAGCTACAGCGGCTAGAATACTCGGTGGCTTCGCTTCTTCCTGCGAGGCAAACTACGCCTCTACGTCTGAAGCTCCATCCCCCTCCCATTCTGAGCGAGCCGCTTTCGCCTTTATTTCACCCAACCGAGCAGCATTTCCCGCACGAATTTGCTTGCTGCGATTGGTGTTTGATCGCTATGGTCATAGATAGGAGCTACTTCTACTAAGTCCGCTCCAACTACGTTTATATTTGAATTTGCAATTGCAACGATGGAATCTAATAGTTCTTTTGATGTGATACCACCAGCTTCTAATGTTCCTGTTCCAGGAGCATGTGCTGGATCTAATACATCAATGTCAATTGTGACATAAACAGGGCGTCCTGCTAGCGTTGGCAATACTTCCTTTAACGGCTCTAATACGTCAAATTTGTATAAATTCATGCCCACTTCTTTTGCCCACTGGAACTCTTCTTTCATACCAGAACGAATCCCGAAAGAATATACGTTTTCCGGACCAATTAAATCGCACACTTTACGAATTGGTGTAGAGTGGGATAAAGGCTCCCCTTCATATGACTCACGCAAGTCAGTATGAGCATCCATATGAATGATTGCTAAATCCGGATATTTTTTTGCCATTGCCTTAAAAATTGGCCAAGACACTAGGTGTTCACCGCCAAGACCTAGTGGAAACTTATCGGCATCTAATAGTTTTGTTACATATTCTTCAATCATGTCTATGCTGCGCTGCGCATTCCCGAATGGAAGCGGAATATCACCTGCATCAAAATATTTTACTTCTTCTAGCTCACGATCTAAATATGGACTGTACTCTTCTAGTCCAATCGATACTTCACGAATACGTGCAGGACCAAAACGAGAGCCTGGGCGATAACTTACTGTCCAATCCATTGGCATCCCGTAAATTACAGCCTCTGCATCTTCAAAACTTGGATGACTTTTAATAAATACTTTACCTGAATAAGCTTCATCAAAACGCATATTCTTTTCCTCCTTATATGGAACTTAAGGTATCCCAACCTTTCATTATTTCTCAAATTTGGAGCCACTTGCTCCTCTTTCTCGATTTAACACACTCTTCTCTTTACATCCGTGAAAAGATGATCTTTACGTAAAGTAGCTTCAGCGACTAGGCCTTTTCGGCTAAGAACCTTCCACACAAGAAAGTAAAAATCACTTTCTGTGCGAAAGAACCTTAGCCGTCAGGCCTGAACAGTCGACTCCGCTTTTTTTACTTAATTAAATCCCCAACAAATTTTGGTAATGCGAAGGCTGCTTTATGCAGTTCTTTTGTGTAATATTTCGTTTCGATTTCATGGAAACGTTCTTCGCTTACTTCTAATGGATCATGTTTTTTAGATCCAATTGTGAATGTCCAAAGTCCACTTGGGTACGTTGGAATGTTCGCTGTATATAGACGTGTAATTGGGAAGATTTCTTTTACGTCTTTGAACACAGTTGAAATTAATTCTGGTGTGAACCAAGGGTTGTCCGTTTGCGCAACGAAAATACCATCTTCTTTTAACGCTTTTGAAATTCCAGCGTAGAATCCTTTTGTAAATAAGTTTACTGCTGGTCCTACTGGCTCTGTAGAGTCAACCATGATTACATCATATTCATTTTCGCTTTCTGCGATGTGTAAGAAGCCGTCTCCCACTTTCACTTCAACACGCTCGTTATCTAACGCACCTGCAATTGTTGGTAAGTATTGTTTAGAGTACTCGATTACTTTTCCGTCGATTTCAACAAGCGTTGCTTTCTTTACGCTTGGGTGTTTTAACACTTCACGAATAACACCGCCATCGCCGCCACCAACAACTAATACGTTCTCAGGGTTTGGATGTGTAAATAAAGGTACGTGCGCTACCATTTCATGATAAACGAACTCGTCCTTCTCTGTTGTCATAACCATGCCATCTAAAATAAGCATGTTTCCGAATTCTTCAGTTTCTACCATATCAAGCTTTTGAAATTCCGTTTGCTCCGTATGTAATGTGCGGTTAATACGCGCAGTAATTCCAAAATGCTTTGTTTGTTTTTCAGTGAACCATAGTTCCATCGTACAATCACGCCTTTCATTGCAAATTTATAATGGGGACATCATTAATGTCCCCTAACAAAAATAAAACAAAACATACGAAAAGTATAGTTAAAAGTACAAAAATACCGAAAATATATTTTAGTCAAATCGTTTTTGTTCGTGTATAACGGAAATTATCTATGTAGTAACAAAGAAAACCCTTTCTTAAGAAAGGGTTTTTGTCTCTACTTTCATGGATTCACGAACAGGAATTAAAATCATAATACAACCAACTAATACAACAATTCCTCCCACTAAAAATGGACTTTGTGGTGAAATCGTATGACCGATGATGCCGGATAAAATTGGTGCGATTGCTCCGCCTAACCAGCGAACGAAGTTATATACACCCGATGTGACAGATCTTTCATAAGGTGAAATATCCATTACATAACTTGTATATAAAGCATTATTTAACCCAGATGCTAATCCCGATAAGACGATAAGGACAATTTGTAACCACATCACTTTTATAAAGAATAGCGCAATTAAAAAGATCGCAAATACGAGTAAGCTATAGCGTAGTAATGTTTTTGGTTCATATTTTCCTTCTAATTTATGTGCTAATATAGCAGATCCATACGCTAACGCAAGTCCCCAGCCACAAAATACAAAACCAAGCTGAATTGCGGATAAATGCATAATAAGTGGTGAATAAGCTAGCACAACGAAAAATCCATAGTAATATAACATGCCAGAAATTGCACCTTGCATAAATGGTTTATATTTCACCAAGTTAAGTAATTCACTCATTCCGGCCGCTTTACGCTTCACTTTGCGCTCTGGTTCTTTGACAAAAAAGAAAACAAGAATAAATGCTGATAAAATTAAAATACTTGTCGCAAAGAATGGATAACGCCAAGAATATCCGCCTAATAAGCCCCCTAATAACGGCCCGCCTGCCATACCTAAACCAATCGCTGCTTCATATAACCCTACTGCTTCATGCACTTCTTTACTTAAAGCGATTAATAATGTCATCGCTGTTGCGAAAAACATTGCATTCCCTAGACCCCAGCCAGCACGAAAAATAGATAACTGCGCAATCGTTTGTGATAATCCACATATAAATGCAAATACTGTTACAATCGCTAAACCTGTTGTCATCATTCGTTTATCGCCAAAACGGGCTGCAAATACACCAGCTGGCAGCATCATAATTGCCATTGTCAAAATATAAGCTGTAAATAACATTTCTACTTGCCAATGCGTTGCACCGATTTTCTCAGCGATGATCGGCAAAATAGGATCGACTACCCCGATGCCTGAAAAAGCAAGGAAGGTAGCCAAAACTGTAATCATTCTCCCTAATCGTTGTTTGCTCTCCATGCACATCATTCTCCTTTATTTTTTTCTAAAAATGTTGTTGCTCGTTGTAGACTATGCTCTAACTCTGCTTTGACGCGCTGCATTTGCATCATTTTTGCATCTAGTGTCTGCACTTGTTCCTTGAGCATATCCGCAATCTCTTGAATGACTTCACGATCACGTGGATTATCGCTGTTTCGTCTTTGCTCCATGCGCTCTTTTAATGATAAGAACTGTTGCATTTCTTGGAGGGTGATTCCTAGTACTTCTTTTGCTTCCACAATTTTTTTAATGCGTGCAATGTCAGCATCCGTATAAAGGCGAATATTTCCTTCACTACGCTCTGGTGGATGAATTAAGCCAATTTCTTCATAATAACGAAGTGTTCGTTTTGTTAAACCAATTTGTTTCGTTACTTCATCAATCTTATACATGTGTATTCCTCCCCTCATCACGTTATTACATTTTACGTTAACGTTAACTTTTATGCAACTGTTATACTTTTGTAAATCTTTGGCATATACATTGTATTTTTCTTGTAGCAGTTTCATAATGAAAGAAATGAAACGATAAGGAGATTTTCAAATGAAACAACCACTTATTTTTGCCCATCGCGGCGTCAAAGGAACACATCCAGAAAATACAATGATTGCATTTCAAGAAGCAGAGCGCATTGGGGCCCATGGCATCGAGCTTGATGTCCACCTTTCAAAAGATGGTGAACTTATTGTCATTCACGACGAAACTGTTGATCGTACAACAAATGGAGCTGGACTTGTTTCTGAAAAAACAGTAGCAGAATTACAGCTACTGGATGCAGGTAGTCATAAGGATGTATCTTTTCACGAAGCAAAAATTCCAACATTACGTGAAGTGTTCATTTGGTTGTCTACAACAAATTTACAACTTAATATTGAATTAAAAACAGATGTGATTCATTACCAAGGCATTGAAGAAAAGGTTGTTGATCTTGTCCGTGAATACCATCTTTCCAATCAAATTATATTCTCCTCGTTTAATCACGATTCTGTTGCATTACTTGCACAGTTAGCACCTGAAATTTCAAGGGCGATTTTATATGATGAACCACTTGCCGATCCACTTGCCGAAGCAAAAAAAAGGGAAGCAAATGGACTGCATCCGAATTTCAAACTATTAACAAAGGAATTCATCCAAACTGCACAGCAGCAAGGGTATGTATTCCGTCCTTATACAATCAATGAATACAACGACTTACAAACGATGATTGATTACGGCGTTGATGTCATCATTACAGACTGGCCAAAACGTGCTTTTGAGCTTCTTTCTTGAATGAAGAAGCTCTTTTTTCTTTTGTAGAAACCCTTCAAGTTTCACTTTACCTCGCTATTCGCGGGCAGTAATACCCCATCTCAAAATTCAAAAAAAGCAAAGAAGTTAGGTGGGGACTGAAGAAAACCCCCACTGATTAAAGTTTCACTTTATTGTTTAAAATATGAAAAAACCCTCAATACTAGTAAAAGTATATAATGAGGGGCTGAAAAAGATGGAACAAACTGTAAATCCAAAACATAAAAAATATATACGTCTTTTCCTCACCGCACTCTTTTCATGCGTTCTTTTTTTTGTTTTCGCTCTTTTTATTACGATTATCGTGGCGAAAATTATGGGGCCGCCCCCTGTTGCCGTTCCTCAAACAAGTGTCTTTTACGCTAACGATGACACAGTGATGGGACAAAACAATAGTATCCAAAAACGCTATAACGTCTCTCTTGATAGTATTTCTCCTTACGTAAGAGAAGCAACCCTTTCGATTGAAGATCAACGCTTTTACGACCACCACGGTTTCGATATGAAGCGAATTGCCGGTGCTGTGCTTGCAGATATAAAAGCAATGGCAAAAGTACAAGGTGCTAGTACCATTTCGCAGCAATACGCTCGTAATTTATATTTAGATCACGATAAAACGTGGAAGCGAAAGTTGTTAGAAGCAATGTACACCATTCGTCTCGAAGTCAATTACCGCAAGAATCATATTTTAGAAGGATATTTAAATACGATTTATTACGGACATGGTGCTTATGGAATTGAAGCTGCCTCCCGCCTTTACTTCAATAAATCTGCTAGTCGTTTAACATTAGCAGAGGCAAGTATGTTAGCTGGCATTCCAAAAGGACCTAGCGTATATTCTCCTTATTTACAGGAAGAGCGAGCAAAAAATAGACAACAACTCATTTTAAATGAAATGGTGGAACAAGGTTATATCACGAAACAAGAAGCAACCACTGCCCAAAAAGAAAAACTCACTCTTGCTTCCTTAGAAAAGAAAGAAGTAGCAGAAATAGCACCTTATTTTCAAGATGCTGTACGAGCTTCCCTTATTCACGATGTTGGGCTAAATGAGCAAACCATGCAGCGTGGTGGACTTCGCATCTACACAACACTTGATCCAAAACTACAAAAAATTGCAGAACAAACGGTAAAAGATACAATTCCCAAAACAACGGATATCCAAACGGCACTTGTCTCTATGAATCCTAAAACAGGAGAAGTAGCTGCACTTGTAGGCGGGAAAGATTATAAAGCAAGTCAATTTAACCGAGCTGTCCAAGCGTATCGTCAGCCAGGCTCTACCTTTAAACCATTTTTATATTACGCTGCGTTAGAGAAGGGATTTACGCCAGCTACACGTTTAAAAAGCGAGTATACAGTGTTTACGTTAGGTGATGGGGTCTCCAAATATAAACCCCAAAATTACAAAAACTATTATGCGGATGATTTTGTAACGATGACGCAAGCTCTTGCGGTATCAGATAACGTATACGCTGTGAAAACACATTTATTTTTAGGGGCGGACTCCCTTGCGAAAACTGCTAAACAATTTGGCATTACGAGTTCACTAAAGGATGTGCCATCACTTGCCCTTGGTACTTCTCCAGTAAAACCCATTGAAATGGTGGGTGCATACAGTATGTTTGCCAATGGCGGAAAACAAGTAAAACCAACATTTATTCGCCGCGTTGTCGATCATGAAGGAAATATTTTGTACGATGCACATTTAGAAAGCAAACAAATACTCGATAAAAGCAAAGCGTTTGTCATGCAAGAAATGATGACAGGTATGTTTAATAAAAAATTAAGCAGCTATGCTGCTGTGACAGGGCAATCGCTCGTCCCAAAACTATCGCGCACATACGCCGGAAAATCTGGTTCTACAGAGACCGATAGCTGGATGATTGGCTTTACACCACAGCTTATAACGGGTGTTTGGGTTGGCTACGATCAGCCCAAGTCTATTTCAAATCCAGCCGAACAAGGCTACGCCAAAACAATATGGGCCAATACGATGGAAAATGGGTTAGATGGGAAGCCAAAAAAAGAATTTAAACAACCAACTGACGTTGTTGCTGTAAATATTAATCCTGAAAATGGAAAAATCGCTACAAAAGGGTGCCCTGTTTCTGTCAAAATGTATTTTGTAAAAGGAACTGAACCGACTGAGTATTGTATGGATCATGTCGATGATAAAGAAGAATTCGATGAGGTAGTAAAAGAGAAGAAAAAGGAAAACTGGTGGAAAAAGTATTTTCCGTGGTAATAGGATGCACAATTCACAAAGGAGCAGTTTCATCCCCTGCTCCTTTTCTATTTTCAAATGCTATATTTCGCTTCAGCAATCTTTATCATTAATAATCGCTAGCACTTGATGATCTTCCCACCTTCCATTAATCTTTACATTTTTTCTAGCAATACCTTCCCGATGAAATCCAACTTTCTCTAAAACATGAATGGATCCTTTGTTATGTGGCATAACCCCAGCTTCAATTCGGTGAAGCTTTAATTCGTAAAATGCATATGAAACAACAAGGCTAACCGCCTCTGTCATATATCCTTTTCCATTATGATGCTTATCTAAGTAGTAACCAATGAAACAATTTTGTAAAGGGCCTCGCAATATATCTGAAAGTGCAATATTTCCAATCAATTCTTCTGTTCCGATCAAGAAAATTCCAAATGAGTATTCTTGATCTAGCTTTCTCTTTTCATATTGTTTTCTAATTCGATCCTGCTGTCCTTCCAAAGTGTAAAATGCAGCATCTCTTAATGGTGTATACAGCTGGAAAAATTCTTGATTCCTCAATTCTACTTGTAACATCGCTTCAGCATCATACTCTTCAAGAATTTTCACAAAAACACGATTTCCCTTTATTTTCATTTTATATCGCCCCCTTTCCCTATCTTCCAGCACAAATAAAAAATCCCCTTCTATCGAAAGGGATCTTTTATTATTCTCCTAATAACGCATGACGTAACGCTTCACTAGATTCATTCCAGATAGCTTCGTTATGCTCTTTTAAAAACTTCCCAAGCACTTTTTTAGATGTTGCATCCATATGATCAACCATAATGTGACGCTTTAATGATTTATCCATCTTATTTACATGCTCAGGAAGTGATTTATAACCACGGCGAATTTCACGATCAACTGTCATTTCACAAGCTGTAACACCCGCATAGTACGCACCTGTAGCTGTTCTCTCAATCGTTACCCAAACAAGCCAGTACGGTTTTCCGTTTGGAACTTCTTCTTTGCTCTTTAAAAATTTAATTCCTTTTTCAACAGTACTACGTGCATGCATCGCTCCAATATCCACAAATGCATTTTCTTCTGTAACATCAACGAAAACAGGTGAAATATTTTCTAAGCTTAACGCACCAACGCCAAAGCCACCGTGTCCATCCGTTGAATCATTTTTAACGATATTAAAACCAATTTTTTTCTTTTTTTCTGTCATACAAAACTCCTCCTCACTGCCCCATTAAAATAATCCGAATAACGGCGCAATTATACTTTCTAAAATGCCTAATACATAGGGAATTATTACTTGGAAAATAGGTTGAATTGTGTAACGATCTAGCGGTGTGATTACAAGAATTAATAAAATAATCGCACCATATTTTTCATACTGTGTCATTTTCGCCCGAGCACTTGCCGGCGCTAAATCTTCAACAACTCGATAGCCGTCAAGTGGCGGAATTGGCAATAAATTGAAAATGAATAGCACAATGTTAATCCCAATGAAAATTTGGAAAAATTGACCTAATGTTTCTGCAACAGCATACGGAATCGCAGCTAATACGCCAAATTTTATTAAGCTATACCAAACAATTAATCCAATGGCGCTTAACACGAAATTACTAAATGGACCTGCTAAAGAAACAAGAATCCCCGCCAAGCGTGGTCTTTTGAAGTTATAAGGATTGACTGGCACCGGACGTGCCCAACCAAATCCAATTAATAACACGGCGATAATCCCAATTGGATCTAGATGCGCCATTGGAGATAACGTTAAACGCCCTTGCCTTTTCGCTGTGTCATCGCCAAATTTATATGCAACATAAGCATGTGCAAATTCATGTACGGACAGTGCCATTATAACTGCCAGTGCTAATAGTGGTAATTGGTGCAGTGGATACGCAAAAAAGTGTTCCATACTTCATCTCCCTTTGGTTATAGTAAAAAAGAAAATATTTTTTTCTGATTGTTCTCTTTCAAAATCCGTTATAATAAGATGGTAACCTACATAAAAGGAGCGATATATATGCCATATGTAACAGTGAAAATGCTAGAAGGACGCACAGAAGAGCAAAAGAAAGCCCTTGCTGAGAAAGTAACAGCGGCAGTAAGCGAAACGACTGGTGCTCCAGAAGAAAATATCGTTGTCTTCATCGAAGAAATGTCTAAAAACCATTATGCTGTCGGTGGAAAACGCTTAAGCGACAAATAATTTCTATCTTCTAGAATAAGAAGCAGTTCTAGGACTACTTCTTATTCTTTTCCTTCTAATAACTGAATAATTTTCTCTTTATATTTTCCTTTTCGACCATCTTCATAGATTAAATCATGCGGATAAAAGAGTTTTTGATCCGTTCTCTTCTTACCCGTAATCGCTTCTACAATATCAGATTCACGTGAAAGTTCACGAAGTTCTCCGTTTGGCATCAGAAGTAAAATCGGGAGGCGCTCCTCTTCTTCCCCCGCACGGTAAAAGTCGTACGGCAAGTCCGATGTAGAATCAACCACTAAATAATACTCTGGATCCAAACCAATTTTTTTAAATAAACTACTTAATTCCGCCCAATTATTCAAGCCATGTTTCTCTGTAAACTCTACATATTTAAAAAGGTTTCGATTCATAAAGCGGCGACACAAATCACTTAAAATAGTATCTTCTTCATCCTGCCATACTTGGAAGTAGTAATACATAATATTCTCATCTAGCTTTATGTAATCCTCTACCGTTACTTCTTCCTCAAATAAAGAGTAAAAGTGAACAGGATGATGCTTAAATGCATAATACTGCTCATGCAATGTTTTTGCACGGTGTAAGATTTTCGTTAAAATGACTTCTGCGCTGCGTGTTACCGGATGGAAATACACTTGCCAGTACATTTGATAACGGCTCATAATATAATGCTCAACAGCATGCATACCGCTATTTTTAATAACGACTTGATCTCCGTACGGTCGCATAACACGTAATATACGCTCCATATCAAAGTTTCCGTATTTCACACCTGTAAAATATGCATCTCGTAATAAATAATCCATACGATCTGCATCAATTTGACTCGAGATCATACTAATCGCTAACTTATTGTTCGACGTTTTCGCAATGACATCTGCTACCTTTTGTGGAAACTCTTGATCAACACGGCTTAATACTGTATTGATTTCAGTGTCACCGACAATAATTTTTTGTGTAAACTTCTCATGATCTAATGAAAATACTTTTTCAAATGAATGAGAAAATGGGCCGTGTCCAACATCATGAAGCAATGCTGCACATAAACATAACAATCTATCTTCTGCATTCCATTCCGGTCTGCCATCAAATACATCATCAATCATACGACGAATAATTTCATATACACCTAATGAATGAGTAAAGCGACTATGTTCCGCACCGTGAAATGTAAAAAATGTCGTTCCAAGCTGCTTAATACGGCGCAGACGTTGAAATTCTTTCGTTCCGATTAAATCCCAAATCACGCGATCACGCACGTGCACATATTTATGTACTGGGTCTTTAAACACTTTTGTTTCGCTGAGTTTGTCGTTTAAATATACCATCGACTTCCCCCTTTCTTTACTTCATTCTTACTTTTATTATAAACGAAATAGGAAACAGAAAGAAACGAAAGACTGTATAAAGTAAAACTTTTCTCAGGAAGGGGTCCTGCCCATTAGTGGGGAATAAATCAATAATTGTGCTGTATATAAAGAAAAATCACCTTTGCCAAAGCGAAAGTGATTTTTCTTTATATTATTTTCCTAAAACGAAATCAGCAACTTCGTCTAAGATCATTTCTTTACCAAGTGGGAAGTATCCTTTGTTTAAATCTTCGTTTTTAATTGTAAACACGTGATTGTTCTTAACCGCGTTCATATTTTTCCAAATTGTTTCTTCTTGGAATTCTTTTAAGCGTTGTGAACCATCACCTGTTGTAAATACGAATAAGTAATCTGGGTTGTAGTCGATTAATGCTTCTTTTTGTACTTGTACTAATGGCTTATCAGTTGGCGTACCTTTAACAGCTGGAAGTTTTAAGTCCTTAAACAATACGCTACCGTAACCGTAGTCACCGTATACACGGAATGCATTTGGATATGCAGCCATTTTCATGAACGTCGCATCACCAGTTTTTGCAACGATTTCATCATGTAACTTGCTTGCTTTTTCGTCGTATTTCTTCAACCATGCAGTTGTTTCTTTTTCTTTACCAAAGATTTTACCTACTTCTTCAAACTTTGGACGCCATTGATCTAATGGAGTATTTAACATAACTGTTGGTGCAATCTTGGATAATTGATCGTAAATCTTTTCTTGACGGTTGTTCACAAGAATTACATCAGGTTTTGCAGCCGCTACGGCTTCAATATTGATTTTATCGCCCCAAGCAGAACCAACTGGTTTTACACCTTTTAATTTATCTGCAATATGTGCATCAATTTTCTCTTGAGACGTATTTGCAGTAATAATTGGCTTCATGCCAAAGATTAACAATTCTTCTGTTGAACCACTAAGGTCAGCAATTTTCTTTGGATTTGCAGGGATTTTAATTTCCCCTTTTGCGTGTTTTACAACCCGCTCTTCACTTTTCGCATCTGCTTTCTTTTCTTCTTTCTTATCAGAAGAACAAGCTGCAAATAATACAGAAGTAATAACTAGTAAGCATGCTAGTAATGTTACCTTAAATTTCTTCATATTTCCCTCTCCTTATGTATTGCATAATTTACTCTTATAAGATAAGAATATCTATAAGAAATCACTTTAAACAATAAATTTATATATACTTATTTATCGTTTAAAATGACCCATTCTAACGGGTGTTCGGTTTCCCACAGCGACTGAGAAACTCAACATCCATTAGAATCCCTCCCCCTATCAAGATATTGATAAAGGGGAAAGACTTCATTTACGCTTGTTTACGTAGTTGTTTATTTGTCATCGTTAAATCATACGTTAAGCAAATTGGTTTACAGTTTACAGGACATGGAACGATTTGTGCTTCAATCTCAAACACGTCACGAAGTGTTTCACACGTCATAACCTCATCCGGCGTCCCTTGCTTCATTAACTTTCCGCTCTTTAAAGCAATCATATGATCTGAAAAACGAGAAGCATGATTTAAATCATGAATAACCATAACAATTGTTCGGCCTTCTTCTTGATTTAATTTTTTCAATAAGTTTAACACTTCCAGTTGGTGAGCCATATCCAAGTATGTTGTCGGTTCGTCTAGCACAAGTAAATCTGTTCCTTGCGCAAGAGCCATCGCAATCCAAACGCGCTGACGCTGTCCACCTGATAGGGCTTCCGCTGGACGATTCGCAAACTCTGTCATACCCGTCACTTCAAGTGCCCAGTGAATATAACGATAATCTTCTTCCCTTAACGTCCCAAAGCCCTTTTGATGTGGGAAACGGCCATATGACACCAGTTCAAATACAGTCAGACCGGTTGGCACTTCTGCAGTTTGTGGCAAAATCGCCATTTTCTTCGCGATTTCTTTTGTCGGCTGTTTCTCAATTGCTTTCCCATCAAGATAAACAGTACCTCGTTTTGCTTTTAAAATACGAGAAGCTGTTTTTAACAAAGTGGATTTTCCGCATCCGTTCGGTCCAATAATCGTTGTAATTTTCCCTTCTGGAATTTCAACTGACAATCCATCAATAATTAATCCTTCATTATAGCCAACAGATACTGAATCAACCGCTAAAGTTGCCATATAAAATGCCTCCCTTTATTTTGTTTTAATAAGTAAATAAATGAAATATGGTGCACCAATAACAGAAATAACAAGACCGACCGGTATTTCTGATGTCGTTAATACACTACGTGAAATCAAATCTGCAAACAATAGTAAAAACGTTCCAATTAGTGCAGCTGTCGGTAACATAATTTGATGCTTTCCTCCAACAAGGCGTCTCGCTAGATGCGGTGCCATTAAACCAATAAAACCAATTCCACCAGCTACTGCAACGGATGCCCCCGCTAAACAAACTGCAATAAATAATAGTTTACGTCGTTCTCTCTCTACATTTACACCAAGTCCAACTGCCGCACCATCGCCTAAATTCATAATGTTTAACACGTGCGCTTTTCGAATGGCAATAGGTAAAAAGATCAGCATCCATGGAAGTACACTAAGTACGAATTTCCAATCTGTACCCCATAAGCTTCCCGTTAGCCAAATTGTTGCGAAGCGGAAATCATTCGATGTCATTTTCATTGAAAAAATTAAGCTAGCTGCACTAAAACCAGCTGCTACTGCAATACCTACAAGAATTAAACGAGTAGGTGAAACGCCATTTTTCCATGCTAATGCATAAATAATAACCGCTGCCAGTACTGCACCAACCAAAGCGAAAAACGGAAGAATAAATACTGATAGAAGGGAACCAGTTCCCACTTTTCCAAAAAAGAAATATACGAATACAACAACCGTTAATCCTGCTCCGGCATTAATTCCGATGATTCCTGGATCAGCAAGTGGATTTCGTGATAACCCTTGCATAATCGCACCTGATACAGCTAATGCTGAACCGACTAGTATAGCAATGACCATACGCGGCATCCGAAATTCAAATAAAATGACTGACTGATCTTCTGCTCCAAGCCCAACTAATGATTTCAATACGTCCATTGGTGGGATTTTAAACGTTCCTGTATTTAAACTAATAAGGAAAACTGCAAAAATTAAAAAGGTTAAAAGTGTTACGATAGAAATATTCTTTCTTGTTAAGACGCTTGTCCTCACATTTTTCCTCTCCCTTCATTACGTGCTAAGTAGAGGAAGAATGGAACGCCAATTAGTGCAGTAATTGCTCCAATTGGTGTTTCAAACGGCGGATTAATAATACGAGATAACATATCCGCACACTCAATTAACAATCCACCTAATATAGCAGAACATGGAATAACCCATCTATAATCTGATCCGACAAGAAAACGTGTCATATGTGGAATCACAAGCCCAACAAATCCAACCGATCCTGCCATAGATACTGCAGAACCTGTTAAAACAAGAACAAGTACAGTTCCGATAAATTTAATTAGTGTTGTATTTTGTCCAAGTCCAATTGCAATTTCTTCACCGAAACTTAGAATTGTAATGTATCGTGACATCATAATTGCAATAAGAAGACAAACAAGTCCGATTGGTAATAGCATATTAATGCTTTCCCACTTTACACCAGCAACGCCACCCGCATTCCACATACTCACTTCTTGAGCAAGGTTGAAATACAAAGCAATACCAGATGAAATCGCTCCTAATAAGGCACTGATTGCTGCCCCAGCTAATGCTAGTTTAACAGGTGTTAATCCACCTGGTGAAGCTGCTCCAATTCCATATACAATACTTGCGCCAAATGCCGCTCCGATAAAAGAAGCAATTACAAATATTAAATATGGGGAATTAGGGAAAAACGCATACATAATCGCAATCCCAAATACGGCCCCATCCGTAATCCCCATTAATGATGGAGATGCAAGTGGATTTCGCGTCATACCTTGCATAATCGCGCCTGATACAGCTAAAAAAGCTCCAGCAACAACACCACCAATTGCCCTAGGCATACGAAGCTCTCGAATTACATTATGATGCGTCACAGACCCATCAAACTGAAACACAGCTTGCCATACCGTTTTCAAACTAATATCTGCTGCTCCAAATGAGATTGACATAGCCATACTTAAGGCCAATAAGATTGTACCAGCTATTAATATAATAGTGGCAACAAGCGGCCGACTCTTAATTTCTTTCGCATTTACTTCTTCTTGTTGTTCTATCTTCCTCGCACTTGCTTCCATCCCTTAACCATCCTAATCCAAAGCATATATTTAATAAAATGAGATTTATTCTTAAGAAAAAACAAAAAGAAAATTGGGTTTATCTACCCGATTTGATAATGATTCTCATAATCACACTTTCTATTCTACATATTGGCATAAAAGACTGTCAACCATTATTTTGTAATATAAAACTTATGTACTTTATACGAAACCGATGTCACAAAATAAGAAGAATTCGTTGTAAAAACCATCTTGCACAACCAACTTATCCCCTACTCCTCATTATATTGCGATAAGGATTTTTCATTGAAAATAAAAAAGAAGAGCAATATATTCGCTCTTCTTTTCCTTATTTATTTAATTTCGCTTCAATTTTTTTAAGTAATTCATCTTCATTTGGTGCTGCAACCGGACGGTTATTGACAAAAGCGAATGATTTTTTACGACCTGGACCACAATAAGATTGGCATCCAACTTCAATGTCTGCACATGAATCTATCTTTTTCAAACGTGGTATCAACGTCTTAATATTCGTTGCCTGACAATCATCACACACACGAAATTCGTTTCCCATTATTATAACACTTCCTCTATTTTAAACTTTTCACAAGTACATTTAACAATAAACACTAAATGGTATTTTACCGCTCTTTGGGACGGGATGCAAGTTTTCCTACACCGCTATTTACCTGTAATATCTTCTTGTATCATCATATAAAGCGCTCATTTTTCCAATTCATCTTCCCCCTACTTCTCCGATTAATCCGTATACCGCATACAACCGGGGTTTCACTTTATCAAAATCTACTATATTTTTAAAAGCTTTGTATAAAAGCAATTTCTTTTGTCCATTATAAAAATAGGAAGTTCATAAAAAGAAAGGGAGCTGAATCTATGAAAGTAAGACAAGATGCTTGGACTGACGAAGACGATTTATTACTTGCTGAAACCGTACTACGTCATGTTCGAGAAGGAAGTACCCAATTAAATGCATTTGAGGAAGTTGGCGATCAGTTAAATCGTACATCAGCTGCTTGTGGTTTTCGCTGGAATGCTGTTGTTCGTTATAGCTATGAGCAAGCATTGCAGCTAGCAAAAAAACATCGAAAAGATAAAATGCGTGCCGCTGGTGGTGAACAAGCAAAAAAACGACTTCTCTATACCCCTCCAGCTTCAGCAGTAATTACAGTTGATGAAGAACCAATCACACATGAACTGTATGAGCCTATTCAACGTCCAGAACCAGTTGTATCCAAAAATGCTATGACTATGCAAGATGTCATTTATTTCTTACAAACGGTAGGATCTTCAAATGGAAAAGTATCCGCCCTTGAAAACGAGAATACAAGATTAAAACAAGAAATCGCTTCATACATGCTTCGAAATGATGAATTAGAAAAGAAACTGGAAAAGATAGAACAACAATCACACACGGTACAGGAAGATTACGAAACACTCATGAATATTATGAACCGTGCTCGTAAGTTAGCACTAATGGATGATGAAGAACGTACCCAAACATCATTTCGCATGGATCGAAATGGAAATTTAGAAAAGATTGCAGAATAAAAGGATGCGATGAACGCATCCTTTTTATTTTTATTTTGACTTTATCTCTACCATATGGACTTCTTCCACTTTAGAATCTCTCTTTATATCTGGAAAAATCTCTTTTTTCGGATTTTCTTTAAACTCTACTACCCCAATTGTTTTTACAGGTGCACTAATTGCTGAATATACTGTATCACTTACAACCGCATACATATCTGTATATTTACGTGCATCGCCGATAATAACATTACCTTCATATTTCATTTTTTTCCGTTAATTGTTACATCATTCTGCTCAGTTTTCGCAAATACAATCCCTGTATCATCAGAAACAGATGGTAATGTTTCAATTGGCTTCACATTGTCCCCATCTACTTTTCTCAGTATCTTTTCTTTCACAAGCTTGTCTGCTGTCGTTTTATTTATAATTAACACCTTTTGATCATTGAATTTATCAAATTTCGCTTCATATTTATTTTGAGACTCAATTTCTTTTTGATACTTCTCTATTGTTTGTTGTAGGACTGCATCATCACCATACATAATTACACCGTTTGCTTGCGGAGCAATCATATCCATAATGGAGCAACCACTAAATACTATAGCTGAAAGTGCCGCTACAAATCCTAATTTTACTTTTTTCATTTATATTCCTCCTAAACGATACTTGCTCCTTCCATTTTAACCACCAAAGTCGCCCTTACCAATTTAGTCTCCTTACAGTAACATTACAATTCCGTAAGGTTCTTTTCACAACCACCCTCCCTCAGCTCTCTTTTTTGTTATAATAAAGATTGTCATTTTATAGATAAGGGGTTAGTTACATGAGCAATTCCCGTTCGATTTTATCTCAACCAGAGTGGCGCATTGTTGATCAGTCTAGTTTAGGACCAACCTTTCATGCCCTGCAGTCATTCGCAATGGATGACACGCTATGCACGACAGTTGGAAATGGTACATCCGCTGCAACAATGCGCTCTTGGGTTCATCACAATACAATTGTTCTTGGCATTCAAGATTCACGCCTTCCTCATTTAAGTAAAGGGATTTCTTTCTTACAAAGCAACGACTTCAATGTCATCGTCCGAAATTCAGGTGGCCTTGCTGTCGTACTAGATGAAGGTGTTTTAAATGTATCACTTCTATTTCAAGAAACAGAAAAAGGAATTGATATTGATCTTGGATATGATACGATGTGGCATTTAATTAAAGAAATGCTAAAAGATTACGATGTCAACATAGAGGCGAAAGAAATTGTTGGCTCTTATTGTCCTGGAAGCTATGATTTAAGCATCGGTGATCAGAAATTCGCTGGTATTTCACAGCGCCGCATTCGCGGAGGGGTTGCTGTACAAATTTATTTATGTGCAACAGGAAGTGGCTCCGAACGTGCGGCACTTGTTCGTGATTTTTACAACTTAGCAATTCAAGGAGAAGAAACAAGGTTTACGTATCCTGAAATTGTCCCAAGTACAATGGCTTCTTTATCTGAATTACTTGGTGAAACAATTACAGTTCAAGATTTAATGATGCGTCTCTTACAAACATTGCAGCACTTTACGCCGCAATTAACACCATCACAGCTAACAATAGACGAGGTTCCGTTATATGAACTTCACTTGCAGCGTATTATTGATCGGAATAATAAAGCACTCAGTCTTGAGAAATAACAAAAGCCCCGCATATGCGGGGCTTTTGACTTTTATAGTGCTTGAGCTGCTGTAATTAGAGCTAACTTGTACACTTCTTCTTCGTTACAACCGCGAGATAAGTCGTTTACTGGCATGTTTAAGCCTTGTAAGATTGGTCCCACTGCTTCGAAGTTACCTAAACGCTGTGCAATTTTGTAGCCGATATTACCAGCTTCTAAGCTTGGGAATACGAATACGTTAGCATCACCTTTAATAACAGAACCTGGTGCTTTTTTCTCAGCTACAGATGGCACAAATGCAGCGTCGAATTGGAATTCACCGTCTAATGTTAATTCAGGAGCCATTTCTTTTGCAATGCGTGTTGCTTCTACAACTTTTTCTGTTTCTGGAGATTTCGCAGAACCTTTTGTAGAGAAGCTTAACATTGCAACGCGTGGATCAATGCCGAATAGTTCAGCAGTTTTTGCACTTTCAATACCGATTTCAGCTAAATCTTGGCTGTTTGGTGCAATATTGATTGCGCAGTCAGCGAATACATACTTTTCATCTTCACGTACCATAATGAATACGCCAGAAGTTTTTGTAACGCCTGGTTTTGTTTTAATGATTTGAAGTGCTGGACGAACTGTGTCAGCTGTAGAATGAGCTGCACCACTTACTAAACCGTGTGCTTTGCCCATGTATACAAGCATCGTACCGAAGTAGTTTTCGTCTTTTAAGATTTCACGAGCAGCTTCTTCTGTTGCTTTGCCTTTACGGCGTTCAACGAAAGATGCTACCATTGCATCCATTTCTTCATATGTAGCTGGGTCGTAAATCGTAACGCCTGCTAATGTTAAATTCATGCTAGCAGCTTTTGCGCTAATTTCTTCTTTATTACCAACTAAGATTGGCTTTACTAATTCTTCTTTTGCTAAACGCTCTGCAGCGCCTAAAATTCTTTCATCAGTTCCTTCAGGAAGTACGATAGAAATGCCTTTTCCTTGAACTTTTTCTTTTACAGTTGTAAATAAATTGCTCACGAATAAACCCTCCTACAAATGTTTAAAAAAACTCCATCTTTAAGCATACTGCTTTTCGACTCTATTTTAAACTTATAGCTTCGAAAAAATAGGCAAAATATAAATGATTATATTTTCATAAAATTCAGTTCTGACAATTCCTCCTTATAAAAGGAAAAAAAGGCGTATATCGTACACTCTCTAA
The DNA here is from genome assembly GCF_030348195.1 of Bacillus sp. DX4.1. Lineage (NCBI taxonomy): Bacteria > Bacillati > Bacillota > Bacilli > Caryophanales > Bacillaceae > Bacillus > Bacillus sp. DX4.1. Next base: position 4,881,838 of record NZ_JAUCFT010000008.1, read on the forward strand.
CCACTTAATAGGATTCGAAAAATGTGACAATTTTATGCGAATGAGCTTTACATACATGATTTTAAAACTATATATGCTATAGTTAACGTGTAAACTATCATTAACTGAGGTGACCTAAATGAGTGAAGCAGCAAAAACGTTAGATGGTTGGTATTGTCTACATGACTTCCGTTCTATTGACTGGGCAGCATGGAAAACATTATCTAGTGATGAACGCGGACAAGCAATGTTTGAATTTTTAAACATCATTGAGAAATGGAATAACACAGCGGCTGCAAAACAAGGTAGCCATGCAATGTATACAATTGTTGGTCAAAAAGCAGATATCATGTTTATGGTTTTACGTCCAACAATGGAAGAATTAAATGAAATTGAAGCAGAATTAAATAAAACAACATTAGCTGAATATATGGTTCCTGCCTACTCTTACGTATCTGTTGTTGAGTTAAGTAACTATCTTCCAGCTGACGAAGATCCATATCAAAACCCACAAGTTCTTGCACGTTTGTACCCTGAATTACCAAAGGCAAATCATATTTGCTTCTATCCAATGGACAAACGTCGCCAAGGTGATGACAACTGGTACATGCTACCGATGGAAGATCGCAAAAAGTTAATGTACAGCCATGGCAAGATCGGTCGTCAATATGCAGGTAAAGTTCGTCAAATCATTACTGGTTCTGTTGGCTTTGATGATTATGAGTGGGGTGTAACACTATTTGCTGATGACATCCTTCAATTCAAAAAACTTGTATATGAAATGCGCTTTGATGAAGTAAGTGCCCGCTATGGTGAATTTGGAACATTCTTCGTTGGGAATATCTTACCAAGCGAAAAAGTGGCAAAATTTTTATATGTATAATGTCAAAAAGGAACGAATTTCGTTCCTTTTTCTTTTTCCCCCGCATTAACGAGTAGTAATACCCCCACCTCAAAGTTTTGCAAGAAGCAAAGAAGTTAGGTGAAGGATAAACTACCAAATCCCCTCATCCTAAAACTTCGTTTGGTTGTCATATCTAGCGTCTTTTTCTCATACGTATGAACTAGTAATTGTTCTACACTTCACCTTGAAACAAACCTCTTTCTCTAGTGCAAACAAAAAAGAAAGGTGAGACATAATGGGTGTCATCGCGCATACAGAAGAACATGTAAAATTACTAGCAAGACTCATGCGAGCAGAAGCTGAGGGAGAAGGACAACAGGGCATGTTGATGGTTGGTAATGTCGGTGTAAACCGTGTCAGAGGAGATTGCTTAGATTTTAAAAAGGTACGTAATCTACGTCAAATGGTATTTCAAAGCCCTGGTGGATTTGAAGCAACACAAAAAGGGTATTTTTATCAGCGGGCTCGCGAGCAAGATATCACTCTTGCAAGACGTGTCATCCAAGGACAACGCTTTTGGCCTGCTAACTTTGCTTTGTGGTTCTTTCGCCCAGAAGGTCCTTGTCCACCAACTTGGTACAATCAGCAAAACTCTGGTCGTTTTAAAAAACATTGCTTTTTCCAACCGTCTGGTGAGAATTGTCCAGGAGTATATTAAAGAGTGGAATCAAGGAGGGATTTGAAATGGCACAGCAACAAAACCCGTACTATGGAACTGGCTTTTATCAACCGGCAGGAGGGTATATACAACAAGGACAACAACCGATGACAGCGCAGCAGCAACAAGCGATGCAACAACAGGCGATGCAACAACAGGCGCAACAGCAGGCAGCAATACAACAAGGAATGCTTCCTCTAGAGCAATCTTATATCGAAAATATCCTTCGTTTAAACAAAGGAAAACTGGCAACTATCGTTATGACATATGAGCGTGGAAGTTCTCTTGGTACGCAATCCTATACAGGAATTATTGAGGCGGCTGGGCGTGATCATATCGTCATCAGTGAACCAAAATCTGGAAAACGCTACTTATTACTTATGATTTACTTAGATTATGTAGAATTCCCTGGAGAAATTAATTATTTACCTGGGCAACAAGCAACCTATGCCCCAAGATCATAAAAAAGCTGGCATTTGCCAGCTTTTGTTTTTTGTTCTTATAGGAGATGTTCAAAAAGTCCGGTAAAGATGGCTGCCCTATTTCTTCGTTGCGTCGCCAGTCCGGTACTCGTGTAGTTCCATCTACACTCCATATCCTCCTGGCTTCCGCGCCTCGAACTACTCAGCTCTCTTTATCCTCCTTTTGAAACAAGCACTTATAGTCCTTTTGCAACTGCAGTTCCAAGTAAAATCCAGCCAACAATAAAGGCAACACCGCCAAGTGGCGTAATCGGACCAAAAAATTTAATCCCTGTCGTACTTAACGCATATAGGCTTCCGGAGAACATAATAATTCCTGCTACCATAAACCAGCCTGCTGTACTAAGAAGCGACGATTGGATTTTATCCATTAGTAATGCAATGACGAACAATCCCCCCGCATGAAACATTTGGTATGTAACACCCGTTTTCCACACATCTAACATTTTCGCAGAGATCTTATTTTCTAAACCATGTGCACCAAAAGCCCCTAATACTACAGCTAACCCTGCTGCAATGCAGCCTAATAAGAAGAAAATTTTCATTTGAATCCCCCTTTTTTATCTTTATGATAAGAAATTTTCACGTATAATCCAACCATTTCGCCTTTTAAAAATCAAATAAAGATTTACCGTTTGCATCCGCTTCTTTTATATATACTGGTTCCCCTGAAACCGGCGTAATCGGTTGAACTGGCGTCATTGGATACGATGTTATGACCTGTGCTTGCGATTGTACTTTCGGCTCCATATACATAGGAGATTCTGTCTGTTCTTCCAGTAATAAATCACATAAGGCTCGAACAACTAAAAGATGTTCTTTTGATTTATGTCCTTCACTACCTTTTGCTTTTGCAATTTCATTTGCCATTTTATTCAAAATTTTATCGCTAGATATTTGCATTCTTTATCACCTCATGCTTTGTAGTTCGTTCTCAAATTGTCCCAGCTTCTCCACTGAACCAAATACTATTATCATATCACGTTCTTGTAGTTTTTCCTTCCCTGTTGGGTTATGAATAATATTTCCATCACGTAAAATAGCTAAAATCGTAACATCAAAGCGATTTCTGATATTGCTATCCATCAATGTTTTTCCGATTACAGAAGCCCTGGAACCAATTTGAACCTCTTCAATCGCAAAAGCTTGTTCCGCTCCATATAGCACTGTATCAATATAATGAACCGTTAATGGATTTGCGATTCCTTTTGCAATATGAACCCCGGCCATACTTGATGGGTTAATAACTTTATTTGCACCAGCACGGCGCAGCTTCTCTTCAGTTTCCGGCTTTTCAGCTCTAGCTACAATTTTAATATTGCTATTCAGTCCTCTGGCTGTTAATGTAATAAAAACATTTTCCGCATCATTTGCAACGATCGCCACTAAACCTGCAGCTCTTGCAATTCCAGCCTTATGTAACACTTGGTCTTCGGTAGCATCACCTTGTACATATAGAAGCTTTTCTTTTTCTAGCACTGCTTCTTCTCTATCTACGACAACAAATGGAATCTTTTTTTCTTGTAATTCCTGCACCACCTGTAACCCAACTCTACCACACCCACATACAATAATATGATCGTTTAGCTTCGCTATTTGCTTATCCATCTTCTTCCTCCGCACCACTTGAAATAAATCCCCCTCAACAATCATCGCCGCTACTACCCCAATTGCATACGTAACAATCCCTACACCAACCGGAATAATAAGAAGTGCGAAAATCTTTCCTGCTTGCGTTAACGGAACTGCATCTCCGTATCCAACTGTTAAAACGGTAATCATCGTCATCCAAAAGGCTTGAAACAAACTAATCTCTTCTATCATCACAAATCCAATGGTTCCAAGGACTACAACGAAACACATACATATAACTGCAATCCATAATTGCTTACGTGCACTCATACTATTCTTTCAACTCTTTTCTCTACATACAATCTTTGCCACAGGAAATAAAATACGTATATACTAGAAGCGGAATCTACGAAAGAGGTTGATATAATGAAAACATTTCTTTCTGCCCTGCAATGGGCATTGTTTATTTTGGCTGGTAGCCTCATTGTCCCCATTAGCGTTGCCGCCAGCTATGGACTAGAGGGTGCTGAAGCCATTGCATTTGTCCAGCGAACATTATTTGTCCTTGGTTTTGCTGGCCTATTGCAAGCTGTATTTGGTCATCGCCTTCCAATTCAAGAAGGACCAGCTGGCCTTTGGTGGGGGATTTTCTCACTATATGCAAGCTTGGGTGTCGTATTATTTGGGTCAAATAGCGAAACACTTCGCGTCTTGCAATATGCCTTCCTACTAAGTGGAATTATTTGTATGCTTCTTAGCATCTTTGGACTCATTGACAAACTCGTTCGCTATTTTACACCAACAGTTATTGGAACGTATTTATTTCTTCTCGTTGCCCAGCTCAGCGGTTCCTTCCTAAAAGGAATGTTTGGACTGGATGGACAACATACAGAAGTGCAAACAAACGTATTCATTCTTTCACTCATTGTTATTTTACTATCTTTTTTCATTATGAAGCTACCTATTATTGGACAATATTCAGTTCTTTCCAGTATTGTCTTCGGATGGATTTTATTTGCCTTCTTCGGATTATCCAATCCAATCACACCGGTAACAGATATCATTCGTCTTCCATCGTTCTTCGTTTTTGGTACACCTCGGATCGAGTGGAATATGGTAATCACCGTTCTCTTCGTCACGTTATTGCTCCTGACAAATATGTTAGCAAGCATTCGCGTTGTACAGAAAGTTGTTTCCAAATATGAAGAAGGTGCGGTGAAAAATCGTTTTAAACAAGCTGGGATTATAACAGGTATCAATCAGTTACTTGGCGGTCTTTTCTCTGCCATTGGACCAGTTGCCATTTCAGGTTCAGCTGGATTTATTGCTACGACAAATATTTATAAACGACTCCCTTTTATACTAGGATCAAGCTTTATTTTACTGATTAGTATATTTCCAAAAGTTACATCGTTCTTTGCAGCAATTCCTGTAGCTGTTGGGTATGCTGCCATTTATCCTGTATTTGCAAGCATGATTGGCCTTGCTTTCCGGGAATATGAAACGGTGCAAGATAAAGAGCGTTTATTCCGCGTCGCTGGCCTATCTCTCTTTACAGGAATCGGGGTTATGTTTGTACCATCACAAGCATTCTCTACGCTTCCACCATTTTTAGCATCCTTTTTAAGCAATGGCCTTGTACTTGGTTCTGTAATGGCCATTCTACTCGAAGTATTATTTTCTCGTTCAAAAGAAAAACAAACATCGTAAATTGGAAAACCTCATTATATTGCACTCTACTTTAAGAGTTGTTACGATAGGATAGAATTATCATAGGCAGCACGATTTGTCCGCCCATGATAATTCGTTGTAACAATACGGAGATCACTCTATATAAATCCATGTTGATTTTTCGACATATAAGCCGCGGCTATGGATAACAAAAGGTGATCTGCACTCGTTTTCTCTCTTTGTTTTCACTTGGCATGGGGCAGGAAAAGGATCTGACCGCTTCTATGCATGGCCGGATGCTCTCTCCCACCTAAAGAGAAGGGGTTTATGTCGGTTTTTTAATTTGTATTTATATATTATTTCAACATAGAAAGGGCGTTTCTATATGTCTTATAAAATGATTGTTCTAGATTTAGATGATACATTACTTCGCGATGACCATACAATTTCACCACGTACGAAACAAGCCTTAATGCAAGCACAAGAGCAAGGAGTAAAAGTCGTACTCGCTTCAGGTCGTCCAACATTTGCAATGCGTCACATTGCAAAAGAACTTCGTCTAGAAGATTTCGGGAGCTTTATCTTATCGTTTAACGGTGCCAAAATTATAAACTGTAAAACAGATGAAGAGTTGTTCAGCAGTACGTTATCTCCTGAAATCGTTCACAATCTGTATAAAATAAGCCTTGATGAGAATGTCGGGATTCATACGTATATTGGCGATGACATCATAACAGAAGCAAATAACCAATATACAGAAATTGAAGCTACCATTACAGGCATGCCAATTATTGAGGTTGATAGTTTCACTAATGCAGTACAAGGGCCTGTTGTAAAAGTATTAATGGTAGAAGACCCGGAACATCTCGTGAAAGTAGAAGAGAAACTACAAAAACAATTAGAAGGTGAGTTAAGCGTGATGCGTTCTAAACCATTTTTCTTAGAGTTCACAGAGGCTGGTGTAACGAAAGGAACAAGCTTAAATCAACTGATCCAAAAACTTGGTATCGAGCGTGAAGAAGTAATTGCAATGGGCGACAGCTACAACGACCAAGCAATGATTGAATTTGCAGGTCTTGGCGTCGCAATGGGCAATGCACCGGCTGATATTAAAGAGATTGCAAACTACGTGACTGATACAAATATGAACGATGGCGTTGCGAAAGTTGTAGAAAAGTTTGTTTTAAATAGCAAAGTACTTGCATAAAAAGTAGTTAAACCTATTCAATTCCAAATTCATTCATAAAATCCCTTTTAAGTCAAATACTTCAAAGGGATTTTTATTTAAATTTAAATAGCTTTGTGAAGATATTTCGAACTTTACAACATTCACATAGTGCAAAGTTTATTTTCGGATATAATGAAACAAAACAGACTATTTTATTTTGAAAAAGAATACAAATTTACTATATGTACGTGTTCAAAAAGGAGGATACGGAGTGTAGCTCGAACTACATGAGTACCGGAGTGGCGGCGTAACGAAGAAATACGACAGCTATCTTTACCGGACTTTTTGAACATCCCCTATATACAAGCTCATATTATAAGGAGGCCGTTTCATGTTATCTACACCGATTGGGCGATTAAGAGCGATTGGATTAATTGAGGGAATTTCCTTTCTACTATTGTTATTTGTTGCAATGCCGTTAAAATATTTTGCTGGATTCTCGAAAGCTGTCTCTATTACAGGCATGGCTCACGGCGTACTATTCGTACTATTCGTCTTTGCTGTGATTCAAGTCATGATTGTACATCGCAAGTCTATTTTATGGGGTCTTGTTGCATTTATTGCGTCTGTTATCCCATTTGGTACGTTTATACTAGATGCAAAACTAAAAAATGAACAAAATTAAAAAAGAAAAAGGCTTATCAAAAAGGTATATTATACTCCCTTTTGATAAGCCCCTTTTCTTTTTTTATTCTCTATATTTCACACAAAAAAATTATCGTTAACATATCAATACTTTCATTATAAATAAAGTAAGTAGAAGTAGCCTTTTGAATTATAATCTATAAGATGATACGTTAATACCCTGCCACTCATAATAATCTAAAATACCAGAGTAGATTGCTTCTGCAGCACGTTGTCTCCAATATTCAGAAGTAAGTTTTCCATTATCTGATTCATTATCAATGAATGCAAGTTCTGTAAGAATGGCAGGCATTGTATTTTCACGAACCACGTGTAAATCTCCTTCTTTTACGCCACGATCTTTCGTATCTAAGGCTTCCACTAAGCGCTTTTGAATTTTTTCTGAAAGCACTTTACTTTCTTCTACATGTGGATTGCCATATCTACTATTACCACCCCAATAGTACGTTTCTGATCCATTAGCATCACCATTGAAGCCATTTGCATGAATGCTTACAAAAATATCACCGTTATTTTGTTCAGCAAATTCCACACGTTTTTTTAATGATTCTGCAGCAGTGTTACCTGGTCTCCAATCCCCATCTCGAGTTAGTAATACTTTAAATGGCGATTTACGATTAAATATTTCACGAACTCGTAAAGCAGCATCTAATACAACTTCATCTTCGTTCATTCCGTTACCTAAGCCCTCATGGCCGTTATCTATGCCACCATGACCAGGATCAATAATAATTGCTTTTCCATTTAACGGATCACGATTTTCATTAATTTTGATCAGTGATTCAGGTATCCATCCTTCTTGACCATTCACACGGATTTTAATCCAGTTATTTGGATCTTTCTGTAACACATCAACTACCGTTCCTTGTGAAGGTGTTCCCAATACATTATTCGGTTTACCAACACCTGTTGGATATGGCCAAGGTGCAGAACGAAACTCACTCGTTGTTTGTTTTAATTGACCTTTTGTATTCGGTTTATAGTCTGTATACGGAATATCTTTTGGAAGTTGGTGAGAATCAACTACCTCTTCACCATTCTTCGGTATAATATTTACTCCATCATATTCTCGTTTACTATATGGATGGATTTCTTCCATAAGGTTTGCAATTTTTGTTGCCCAACCTTTATCCGTTGAATAATTTGCATTTATATCTTTTAAAGTTACGCCTTTATATTGCCAATGTCCTGGCTCTAGGTAATACGCTCTTACATATGCAGCATTGTAATTAATACTTGCATTAAAGTTATTAAAGTAGCGCGCTAAGCCAAATGGATCGGAGTCTTCCGCACGAAGTCCAAATAAGTTATGTTTACGATAAGCAATTTCCGATCTACCATATCCAGATTCTAAAATTGCGTGCGATGCTAAAAATAACGCATTTACACCATATTTATTTTGAGCATCAATGAAATCTTGACCATGCCCCATAAGCGGACTGGAACCGTTTGTTCTTCTACTCACATAGTTCTCAATTTCTTGTGCTGTTACTTTCGAAGGCTTACGTAAATCTAACGTTTCGTACGGTTTATCGATATAGTAGTCAACCGATAGATTCGCTTGACCTGTCCCTTCAAAATACTCAACTCGCAGTTTATGCTGACCTTTTGTTAATGATATATTTCCTTTACGGATACCACTATCACTAGATTGCCAAGAATCAATAACAGCAAGATCATCCACATAAACACGAACTCCATCATCCGCTTTAACAGAGAATGTATAATCTCCACCATCAAAGTTTTCTGTTTTTGTAAATCGAGCTGAGAAGTCATCCGCTTTAATTCCTAGAATTGGCGAGCCGTATTTCCAATCAAAATTCAAGTAATCAATCTTCTGTAGTGCATTATTTCCACCCATAATAACTGAATCGCCTGTTAAATTCTTATTATTATAGAATTCACCTATCCAACTAGACGGATAGTTAACTTGACTATATGACTCTATACTGAATTCTACACGGCTTGCGCCTGTTTTCTCTAAATATTGAACCTCCACTAAGTGGGTATCTTTTTGATTTGTTGCTCCAAATGCCCAAGCTGCTGTTCCGTCATTAATATGAATTTTGCGTGCATATTCAGTAAATCCGTTTGGTCCCCAATGATCCAATACAGGTTTTCCATCAATAAAGACACGAATACCATCATCTGCGCGCCCACGAATCACATAATCACCAGCTGCAAGACGTTTTACAGTTGTATAACGTGCTGAAAAATTATCTGCTGGAACTTTTGCGGTTGGTGAACCAGTTCCATTATTTTCAGCTAATTTTTTTTCACTTCCTTGCGGTGCGATTACTTTTGCATCTACTGGGTAACCTGCTAAATCCGTATTAGGATAGTAATAAGCTAACCAATGATCAAAAGGAACAAAGTCAGAGAAAATGGCTGCTTGACCCGTATTTTCATAATAATTTGTTTGAATTTTATGATCTCCTTGCGAAACATTTGTAACGAGAGCACGATTAATCTCCCCTGCTTTATCAGACCAACGATCAATAACGTTTTTCCCATCAAAAGCAACTTTTACTCGATCATCCGCCAATGTATGCACAAAATAATCACCAGCATTCAAACTTCTAGATTGATCAAATTCAGCATAAAAGTCATCATCCGGATACTCAGGAGTAGGACCACTATATCCCCAATTGTAGTGAACATCCCCGCCTTTTTGGTAAAATGGCCCAGGAATTTTCTTATAATCTACCTGTAAATTAGCATTTCCTTTTTCTTCTAAGTATTCCACCTTAACCTTATGATCTCCGGCCTTCATAGGTACTCTCGCTTTACGAGCTTCATTATTACTCGGTTTCCAAGAATCAATAACCAGCTTGTCATCGACGTATACCCGTACACCATCATCTGCTTTTGCAGTAAACATATACTCGCCATCTTCAAAGCGAGCTATCTTTGTAAAACGTGCTGAAAAATTATCTGAAGAAATGGATTTATGTGGTGTCCCATATCCCCAGTTAAAATTAAGTGAATCTATTTTTTCAGAGGACTTATCGCCTCCAATAACAACTGCATCACCTTGTAATGCTTTATTATTGTAAAATTCACCAATCCAGCTCTTTGATTGTATTGCTTCTTTGTAGGGCTCAATACTAAAATCAACTTGGCTTCCACCTGTTTCTTCTAAATATTGAACTTCTACTAAATGTGTATCTTTTTCATTTGCTTTTCCAAATGCCCATCCTGCAGTCCCATCATCGATACGAATTTTTCGAGCATCTTCTTCTAACCAACCTGAACCCCAACGATCGAGTACTAATTTCCCATCAATGAATACACGAACTCCATCATCAACTCGTCCACGAATGACATACTCTCCAGCTGGAAGGCGTTTTACAGTCGTATAACGTGTTGAAAAATTATCTGCTGGAACCTTTGGGGTTGGTGAACCATAACCACTATTTTCAGCTAACTTTTTTTCACTTCCTTGCGGTGCAATTACTTTTGCATCTACTGGATAGCCTTCTAAATTTTTATTTGGATAATAATAAGCTAACCAATGATCAAAAGGAACAATATCTGAAAATACAGCAGCCTGTCCCGTATTTTCATAGAACTTTGTTTGAATCTTATGATTTCCATCTGTTACATTTTTGATAATTGCACGATCAATTTTCCCTGCTTCATCATACCAACGATCGATGACATCTTTTCCATCAAATGATACTTTCACACGATCGTCTGCCAATGTATGTATAAAATAATCACCAGCTTTTAACGATTGAGATTGATCAAAAATAGCAGTAAAATGGTCTGCTGACACTCCAGGCTTCGGGCTATCATACCCCCAATTATAATGCACATTTCCACCACGTTGTGTAAACGTATTAGAATCTGCCTCTACAGCAGCTGAAGTAAGGAATATGCCTGCTATAGCTACAGCTATAGGTACGTACCACATTTTCTTCACTCTTACATACTCCTTTTCTATGAAATTTTTTTCGGTAGTTTAATATGTAAATATTGTAATGTAAAATCCCTCCTTCTCCTCTTTTCTGTAATTTTCTGAAACATCTGGTTGAAATATGGTACAAGTCCTCTAACAGCGCAAAGCTGCATAGGAGCTATACAAATATTATAATATCAAATCTCCCTTTTCTCCTTTTCTGTAATTTTCTGAAACATCCAGTTGGAATATGGTACAAATCCTCTAACAGCGCAAAGCTAAACGATTATGTATTTTCTCTCTCCAAATAAAAAAAGACTACAAATTAAGTTCATTTCCAACTTGTAGTCTTCCATCTTCTTTTTCAATTAATCACTATTTTTATTTACATCATTCCGAAAAAAATTCTAATTTCCTACAATTAAGACATTACTGAACGGAGAACTTCTTTGCAGTTACTCTGTTCCCATGTATTTCATATATATAAATACAAATTAAAAAACCGACATAAAACCCTTCTTTTTAGGTGGAAGAGAGCATCCAGCCATGCATAGAAGCGGTCAGATCCTTTTCCTGCCCCAGACACAGTGAAAACAAAGAGAGAAAACGAGTGCGGGTTACCTTTTGTTATCCATAGCCACGGCTTATATGCCGAAAAATCAAAATGGATTTATATAGATGCCTTCACAACGTAAACAATGGATTTGTTTTTCTGTTCTTTCCCCCCAACCCTTCCTATAGATTTGGAATTTGCCAATCAATTTCCTTCTCACCCATGCTAGATAAGAAGTGATTCACTTTTGAGAATGGCTGACTTCCGAAGAAACCACGTCTTGCTGATAGCGGACTTGGATGGACAGACTCAATAATATGATGATTTTCGTTTGTAATTAGTTTTTTCTTCACTTGTGCATGTCGTCCCCACAAGATAAAAATCACCGGCTTCTCACGTTCGTTTAACAGTTCAATCACACGATCGGTGAAATGCTCCCATCCTTTTCCTTTATGAGAATTTGCTTCTCCTTGACGCACTGTTAATACTGTATTTAAAAGGAGCACACCTTGCTCTGCCCATTTTACTAAGTAACCGTTATTCGGTATTTCACAACCAAGGTCTGCCTGCAGTTCTTTGTACATGTTTTGCAAAGATGGTGGCGTTCTTACACCCGGTTGTACGGAAAAGCTTAAACCGTGCGCTTGATTTGGTCCATGATACGGATCTTGTCCTAAAATCACAACCTTTGTATTCTCATAGCCTGTATAATGCAGTGCATTAAAAATATCATGTGCATTCGGATATATGACCTGTGTATGATATTCTTCTTTTAAAAACTGTCTTAGTTTTTCATAATACGGTTTCTCAAATTCTGGTGTAAGCAACGGCTCCCAATCATTCTTTAATACGTGTTCCATCTCTTCACTTCCTGTCCATTTAATTTACCATATCTTGCTTTGTAAACACCGAAAATGAAACGATAAGTGAGGCAATCGCCCACATCGTCAAGTTCATTAATGAAAAGCTCATGGATAGGCCTTGTAGTGCTGGTAACTTCCCTGACAAATAATCTGTTAATGATAAATTGACACTAAAAATGTATTTTGCCCCTTCCCAAGATGTTGCAAAAGAGCTTAAAATACCACCGGCAATTAATGCTGCGAGCATGACCCCCATACCAGCTGGTGTATTTCGAATCAGAACGGAAACCATAAACGAAATCGTTCCAACAACAAGTGCAACAAACCAAGCAAGTCCGTAAGCCATCAAAATATATTGCCACTGTGGGATAAGATGAACAAAGTTTGTATTCAACGTTTCCTTATCTATTACAAATCCTGTTAATACAGGTAAATTCCAGCCCGCATAGCCAAAAACAATACCTGATAATCCATATGCAAAAGCCCCAACAAGAAGCAATATGAGCGATATAAATAACAGCATCGTGACATATTTGCTGAGAAGAATTTTCCAGCGCCGAATTGGCCTTGTCAGGAGCATTTTCATGGTCCCATCGCTTCGTTCTCCCGCTACGATATCAATGGCAACAATCATAACAAGCAGTGGAATGAATAATGTAATTCCTTGTTCAATGAACGCCCGTACAAATGTCGGTGCCCCTGGTGCAGTTGGGTTAATATCATGATCTAAGTAGTATTGTTGTTGCTCCACTTGTACTTTTAACCAATCGCGCCATTCTTCTGGCAGCCTAGAATTGTTTAAGCGATTTTGTGAATCCACAATTTGCTGCTGAAGTGCTACTTTCCAATCACTCGTACCAAGACGTTTTTGCGTCGTTTGCACTTCGCGATACTGTGCATAAACAAATAGCGGAATCAAGATTGCTAATATGAGCATCACTACCAAAATACGTTTCTTCCGGTAAACTTTTTCTGATTCATTTAAAACAAGATTCGCAAATTCACGCATGCCGCTCACTCCTTGTGAGTTCAATAAATAAATCTTCTAGTGTAAACACAATTTCTTTCACGCTATGCACGTCTATGTCACTTTCCACAAAGCGTTTATTCCAAACACTAATAGATGCTATATCCATCCGGCATAATAAGCGGGACTCTTCTATTGTTATTTCACTTACTTGATCTGAAGCCTCTAACATGACCTTTGCTTTTGAAATCGGTGTAACGATCCATTCAACACGGTCACTTGCTGTTTTTACCAACTCTTCAACCTGAGCCACCGTAATCACTTTTCCTTTATGAATAATAGCAACACGGTCACATATCATTTGCACTTCACTCAGCAAATGACTAGAAATAAAGACGCTCATATTTTCTTCTTTTACAAGCGTATGTATAAACTCCCTCATTTCTCTTATACCAGCAGGATCAAGTCCATTTGTCGGTTCATCCAATATAAGAAGCTTCGGATTTCCAAGAAGGGCCTGGGCAATACCAAGACGCTGCTTCATGCCAAGAGAATACGTTTTCACTTTGTCATGAATGCGTTCATCCAAATGAACCATTCTTGCAATTTCAAAAATACGTTCATCTGATATGCCACCAAGCATACGTGCAAATTGCTTTAAATTTTCAAAACCTGTTAAATATGTATATAACTCTGGATTTTCAACGATACTACCGATTTGTCGCATTGCTTCTCGAAAATCTGCTTTAATATCGTGGCCACCGATGGAAATGTTTCCTTCGGTCGCTTTTATTAACCCAACTAACATACGAATCGTCGTTGTTTTTCCTGCTCCATTTGGTCCTAAGAAACCAAACACTTCTCCTTGTTTCACATCAAATGAAATATTTTCTACAATCGTCTTTTTTCCAATTACCTTTTTCACATTTCTTACCGATAGTACTGCTGTCATTTCGCCTCTCCTCCATCTAGCTTTAGCTTACTTACAACATTTTGTAATAAGCGATTTGCCATATATGAGTAGCCTGTTTCGTTCGGATGGAAATGATCTGAGTATAACAATTTCTTACCTTGATTTTGGAACAGATCAAAAGTTGGCGTAATGTATACATTTTTATCATCTAATGCTAACTTCTCTAAAGATGCGTTCCAATCTACAACAATTGATGAAGAACCTTTTAAATCTTCTACATCTTCAAAAGGATTATACAAACCAAGCCAAAAAATAGGACTATTTGGATTTAACTTTCGAAGCTCAGCTAAAATTTGCTTCGCTTGATTTTGAAACGTTACTGTATCAGGGCGATACGTTTCTAAGTCCATTTTCCCGAGTGATTCCCAACCTGGAAATAAATCATTTCCTCCAATTGTTAACACGATGAAATCAGCTTGTTTAATCGAATACTGAGCGCCGCTACTTTCCATTTGTTTTAACAAGTCCGGCATTTTTGCACCGCTGACTGCTAAATTCGTTAGCGCCACCCTTTGCTTATAATCCTTTTGTAAAGTATCCTTCATACGTCCAACATAACCAATTCCTTCTTTATCGCCAACGCCGCGCGTTAAAGAATCACCTAAACTAACGACTTGTAATGTTCCAGACTGCTGTTTCCCCTTTGCTTGTTTTTGCCCTGTAGGAGTAATTATCTTGGAAGCCTTTGGATTTAACACATCACCCACGCCAGCAATAAAACCGTAAGCAAATAAACAAAAAGATGCAATTGTAATGAGTAGAATTCCCTTTACTAATGTTGGCCTCATGTCAAAACCCCTTTTTAACCCTCATAGATTGTCCATAATTATACCAAACGCATTTTTGAAAAGCGATTTTCCTACTTCATCTATTATGTTGTTTCCCTCTCTATCAATTGTGGCAATAACTCGATATTCTTTACATCTATCTTTTCATCGTTAATCTTCTCATATAACAATTCAAACGCTTTTGTACCAACTGCCTTACTCGAATGTGCAATCGTTGTAATTCCTAATATGTCGGCTACCTCTTGATCATCACACCCAATAATGGCAACGTCTTCCGGAATACGAATTCCATGCTTTTGCGCTTCCGTTACAATCCCAGCTGCAATCGGGTTACACGAAACGAGCAAGGCGGTCGGTTTCACCTGCAATTGAAGCCATTCCCGTATCACTTCGCGTCCATCTTCTACCATAAAACGTTCTGTAAACTCCCATTCCTTCCGAGGTTTCATAGATATAGAATCTAAAGCTTCATAATAAGCTTGCTTTCTTCTTTGACTATTTACACTGTTATTTCTTCCGATACAATATCCAATGTGGGTATGTCCATTTTTTATTACATATTTCATTCCGAGTGAAAATACTTTGTAATGATCGATATGCACGCTGGAAATGGCCTGTGACTCCGTTTCTTCGCATGTTACGATTGGTCCAAACTTTGTATATTCTTCAATTATTTCGCAGTCATTCATTTTTGAGCATATAATTACACCATCTAGTTTCTTCATTTTTAACATATTTAAAATTTCAATTTCTTTTTCTGTACTGTAGTTCGTCTGACAAAGCATCATATTGTAATTTTTCTTTGCCGTTTCTTTAGAAATCCCTTCGATAATTGCACTATAGTATTGATTATTTACATGAGGTAATAGTACACCTATCACATTTGTTTTCCCTCTAACTAAATGAATCGCATTCACATTTTGGGTATAATTAAACTCTTTAATAATCGCTAATATTTCTTTCCTTTTTTTATCGCTAACATATGGATGATTGTTTAACACACGTGAAACAGTCGAGACTGATACACCAGCTATTTCAGCGATTTTCTTTATATTTGTCATGTTTCATTCTCCCCCTTCAATCCTTTCATATTCCTTCATACAAAATTCCCGCTTGACCTGGTAAGCTTTCCACATTGTATCCTTTCCTAGCAAACAAATGCAGAAAGGAATTTACACATATGATGCGACTCAAACTAGAATATATATTTTTTATTGGCGGATTACTCATTCTTTCCCTCGGTATCAACATGATGACAACGATTACTTCTTTTGGACTCAGTCCGTATGATTCATTCTTTATTGCGTTATATCAAAATTTCGGTGTAAGCATTGGCTTTTGGATTTTTATGATTAACTTTGCCTTTACACTTATCGTACTCTATTTGAATAAAAAATATATTACGATAGGAACAATTGTTACAATGATCCTGATTTCTGTTTTTGTGGATGCTATTGGTTCCATCGACATCATTATGGATTCCATTCGTTCTCTTCCAAAATATATAACACTTGTATGCGGAAATCTATTTGTTGGGGCTGGAATTGGAGTGTATGTATCTACACAACTATGTGCAGCTCCGCAGGAAGCATTCGTTCTCACCGTTTCCGAAAAGAAAAAATGGACATTTCGGAGGACAGAAATTTCACTCGCCTTTTTATTCTTAACGATTAGTTTCTTATTAGATGGCCCTATTTATTTTGGAACCATAATTCTTTCCTTTACGACAGGATGGATTATTCAAGCATTTATTCATATTGGCACAAAAATACTTCACTCAAAAAAGCCTATTGAAAGCATGTAACTTTCAATAGGCTTTTCTGTTCTTTCATCACCTGAACCTCTTTATCCTGCTATTCGCGGGCAGTAATACCTCCACCTCAAAATTCGGCAGGGAGTAAAAAAGTTATGTGGAGGATAAACTGCCCGTAAAAGCCCGATTGGTGAAGGCTAATAATCAGTGGGGGATGAAGAAACCCCCACTGATTAAAGTTTCACTTTATTGGACAACTGCTCCGCGAATATAGTTAAAGACAATCTTTTCATCGTTCGGCAGCACAACTGGCTGAATTTGCTTCGTATCAATTGCGATATTTGGGTCTTTCAAGCCATTTCCTGTTAGTACCGCTACGATTTGACTTCCCCTCGCAATTTCTCCACTTTGCAATTGCTTATAAATACCGGCAAGAGATGCACAAGAAGCCGGTTCAGCAAAGACCCCTTCGTACTTCGCTAACCATTCGTATGCTTGAAGAATTTCGCTATCTGTTACTTCATCTATTTTACCTTGAGAATACTCTGCCGCAGCCACAGCTTTCTCCCAGCTTGCCGGATTCCCAATCCGAATTGCCGTTGCGATTGTTTCAGGCTCTTCAATTTTATGTCCCCGCACAATAGCAGCTGCTCCCTCTGCTTCAAAACCATGCATTTCTGGCAACCCAGTGCCAAGTCTTTTATGATATTCCTTAAAACCTTTCCAGTACGCTGTAATATTGCCGGCATTCCCAACTGGAATTGCTACAATATCCGGAGCTTTTCCTAGTGCATCACAAATTTCAAATGCAGCCGTTTTTTGTCCTTCAATGCGGTACGGATTGACAGAATTCACAAGAGTAATGGGCGACGAATCACTTAATTTACGCACCATCTGCAAAGCATGATCAAAGTTTCCATCAATACTTACAATCTCAGCACCATACATGACCGCTTGCGCTAATTTCCCGTATGCAATCTTCCCATTAGGAATGATAACAATACATGATAATCCTGCCCGAGCTGCATAAGCTGCTGCAGATGCAGACGTATTACCTGTAGACGCACAAATAACCGTCTTGCTTCCCACCTCTCTAGCCTTCGCTACAGCCATTACCATGCCGCGATCCTTAAAAGATCCGGTTGGATTCGCTCCTTCTATTTTTCCATAAATCGTAACACCCCACCGCGCTGAAAGGTTCTCTAATAAAACAAGTGGTGTATTTCCTTCGTGTAATGTCAGGAGTGGCGTCTTTTCTGTAATAGGTAGGAAATCCTTATATTCAGCAAGCAGCCCTTTCCACATTATCTAGCATCCCCTTCGATTCGATAATTTGCTTTCACACAATCTACTTCTTCGTATGATTGCAGTGTATGTAAAATATATTCATAATCTGCAAGGGACGCACGATGTGTTACGATGACAATCTCAGCTGCTCCTTTCTGCTGTAATGGCATTTGGATAATCTTTTCAAAGCTAACACCGCGCTCAGAGAATAGTGATGTGATTTTTGCAAATACACCAATCTCATCTTGTACGTGTAGACGTAAAAACTTTTTCACAAAAATTTCGTCTTGTTCTTTTAATACTTTCTCATATTGCGGAGAAACCGCACTATTTCCTGTTACACCAAGGCGCACATTTTGCATCACCGCAACTAAGTCAGAAACAACTGCTGTTGCTGTTGGCAAACTTCCGGCACCAGGACCGTAAAACATCGTTTCTCCTACCGCCTCACCATATACATATACAGCATTATATTCATTTTGAACGGCAGCAAGAGGATGGGTATTAGGAAGTAACGTTGGCTCGACTGTTACCTCTAATTTTTCTCCATCTCGCTTTGCGAGTCCAATTAATTTAATTGTGTACCCTAAGCTTTTACTATACGTAATATCTTCCTCTGTGATGGATGTAATCCCCTTCACTTTCACATCCCCAAGCTCTACATTTGTAGAAAAGCCTAGAGTTGCCAAAATCGTCATTTTTCTTGCTGCATCTAATCCTTCTACGTCTGATGTTGGATCTGCTTCCGCAAATCCAAGCTCCTGCGCTTCTCTTAACACGTCGTCGTATGCTCTCCCTTCGTCAGACATTTTTGTCAAAATAAAGTTTGTTGTTCCGTTCACAATTCCCATCACTTTTGTAATAAGATCCGAAGAAAGTCCTTCTACGATGCTACGTAAAATGGGAATACCCCCAGCTACACTCGCTTCGTAAAATAGATCAGCTTGATTTTCTTTTGCAGCTTTAAGTAATTCTGCTCCGTGCACCGCCATTAAATCTTTATTGGCAGTGACAACGTGCTTACCACTTTGCAAGGCTTTCAAAATATATGCTTTTGCCTCTGAAACACCGCCCATTACTTCAATGACAACATCAATGTCAGGATTATTTATAATATCATTTGGATTCTTCGTTAATAGCGTAGAGGGAACTTGAACTTCTCTCTCTTTTTCAATATTTTGCACTAATATTTTTGCTACTTTCACCGGACAACCTACTTGATGCATAAGACGGTCTTGATGATCCGTAATAATACGAACCACACCGCTGCCAACTGTCCCAAGGCCTAATAAGCCCACTTGAATTTCATTCATGATACTGTCCACCCCTCTAGATAATTGTATTTAGATGCCATTATATAAGTTAAAATTCTGAAAAACAATATATTTTGAACATTCGGAAAAATAGAAGTTGTTCATTACAAAGAAAACGTTGCCACGTGTCATATAATGATTATCTTATAAAACATAAGGGGTTTCTTGATACACATAATAATTTAACCAATTTGAAAATAATAAGTTTCCATGACTCCGCCATCTTACAAGTGGTTTTTCAGATGGATTATTATGTTTAAAATAGTTTTTAGGAATCGTAATCTCTAACCCTCTTTGCCTATCTCGTTCATATTCTTGCTTTAACGTATCACAGCTATATTCACTATGACCGAGAGCGAAAATATGTTTACCATCTTGATTCATGACGAGATGGACACCCGCTTCTTCTGATGTTGCAAGTATTGTAAGCTCTGGTACTTTTTCAATATCAGATGCTCGCACTTCTGTATGACGAGAATGCGGGGCAAAAAAGAGCTCATCAAATCCCTGCAATAACTTCACATGCTGCCCATGCACCTCATGTTCAAATACACCAAACAGCTTTTCTGTCAGCGAGTATTTTGTAATTCCATAATGATAATACAGTCCAGCCTGTGCCCCCCAACAAATATGAAGGGTAGATGTTACATTTGTTTTAGAGTATTCCATAATGCGCCCGAGCTCTTCCCAATAATCTACATCTTCAAAAGGAATTGTTTCAATTGGGGCCCCTGTAATAATAAGCCCATCAAATCTTTCTCCTTCAATATCACGAAATGTTTTATAAAAACTTGTTAAATGTTCCTGCGCTACGTTACGTGATACATGAGACTCCATATGAAGCAAATGTACATCCAGTTGAAGCGGTG
The DNA here is from genome assembly GCF_030348195.1 of Bacillus sp. DX4.1. Classification (NCBI taxonomy): domain Bacteria; kingdom Bacillati; phylum Bacillota; class Bacilli; order Caryophanales; family Bacillaceae; genus Bacillus; species Bacillus sp. DX4.1. The sequence goes on from NZ_JAUCFT010000008.1 coordinate 4,902,244, forward strand.
TATTACCGATTAACCGAAGCAACTGTGCCTCTGTTTCTTGTTTCGTTGGCATTAAGTTTAAAATTGCAATTTTTAAAGCACGTATATCTTGCGTTTCTGCTCGCTCTTTTGTCATCACAAAAATATTTTCCTTTTGCAACACTTTACGAGCTGGTAGATCTTTATCAACAATGATCGGCATGTGCTTTGCCTCCAACTAATGCTTCTTGTAAATCTGCAATAATATCAGATGCATCTTCTATACCGACCGATAAACGGACTAAATCAGATGTAACGCCAGCTAACCGCTGCTCTTCTTCTGTTAATTGTCTGTGCGTTGTACTTGCTGGATGAATCACACATGTTCTTGCATCTGCTACGTGCGTCACTAAGGTTGCCAATTTAACGTTTGCAATGAAATCTTTGGCGGCCTGTAAACCACCTTTAATGCCAAACGTTAACACCCCACTTGCACCTTTTGACAAATATTTTTTTGCTCGTGAATAATTCTCATTACTTTCTATACCTGGATAATTCACCCATTCAATTCGTTCATGATTAGCAAGCCACTGCGCAACTGCGAGCGCATTTTCACTATGACGCTCCATTCGTAAATGCAATGTTTCTAAACCAATATTGCTCATATACGCATTGAACGGGCTCATACAGTTTCCATAGTCTCTTAATAACTGCACGCGAGCTTTTACAATATATGCCGCTTGCCCAAAGTTTTGTACATAACTGACACCGTGATAGCTTGGATCTGGTTCCACAAGCTCTGGAAACTTTCCATTTGTCCAGTCAAAATTTCCGCCATCAATAACAATTCCGCCTAATGAGCTTGCATGACCATCGATATATTTCGTTGTAGAATGAATAACAATATTTGCCCCATGTTCAAACGCTTGGCACAAATATGGCGTTGCCAATGTATTATCGACAATAAACGGTATTTCCAGCTCTTTTGCTGCCGTTGCAAACTCTTCAAAATTTATAACATTCATCGCTGGATTTCCAAGTGACTCAGCATAAATTAATTTTGTTTTATCATTTGCGAGTGCCACAATTTCATCAGCAGTCTGGTTCGGATTAAAGAATGTCACATCAATTCCAAGTTTACGTAGACTTACTCCAAATAAATTAACTGTTCCCCCATAAACCGTGGAAGAACAAAGCAGGTGGTCACCACTGCCACAAATATTTAAAACTGCAAGCATAATTGCAGCTTGGCCAGATGCTGTTGCAACAGCTCCAACACCGCCCTCTAACTCTGTTAGCTTCTGTTCAAATGCCGCCAGTGTCGGATTACCAATACGCGTATAAATATAGCCTTCCGCCTCTAAATTAAAGAGCGCGGCTAAATCATCTGACGTATCATATTTGTACGTTGTACTTTGATAGAGTGGCAGGACGCGAGGTTCACCATTCTTTGGTGTATAACCACCTTGTACACAAATTGTTCCTTTTCCCCATGATTCTCCCATTTCTCATACTCCTTTCTTCTATCTCACTCTAAAAGCCAAGAATTAACGCCTTCCATTAATAGATTGAGTATTCACCTTCAATCTATTGATGAAAGTTTCACTTTATGAAAATAAAAAAACTGCTTCTTTCCCGAACAAGAAAGAAGCAGTTTGAAAACACGCTCTAGATTTTCTTTCTTATCTGTCAGGACTATTACCTGCAGGATTTGGCACAATTCCGCTAATCGGCTGTTGCCAAGGTTTCATAGGGCCTGTCCCTCCACCTTTTCTTGATAAGACTATTCAATTACCGTTGATTTTATAGCAATATTTTCCTACTGTCAATTATTTTTCTGAATTTTTTCAAAAGATTTTATTAACAGTTTAATCATTTATTCCTAAAATTTAAATTTAAAAAATCAAAGAAAATGGCGCTATCTAAAGAAAAAGAATACCTTTTAAAAACCTTACTTACTATGTAAAATTAAAGAGTTGTATTTAACAATGCTACACTTTATACAAATGCTGTCAAAATATATACAAAAACACGATTACAATTAGGAATGTTTCAGGGCTTCATAAAATAATAATGCTGGTTTTTGTAATATATTTTGAATAAGTAATTCTCTTACAAAGATAATATGCATATTGAATTAGTTATCCAATTATTTTCGTATCATAATCTCTAACTTTTTCATAATAGAATATAACATAAAGGAGGCATAAAGAATGGCCATTAGGGGAGGCATGCACTATTTACTCATCATATATGGTATGTTCCTAGGTTCTATGGTTGGTGCTACAGTCTGGTTATTTTTAGTTGTCACCAATGCTGGAATTCACTTCATTTGGGAATATTTACCCAAAGAATTTACATTACCACCTTATTACACAATTTGTGTAACAATAATCGGTGGTGTTCTTATCGGATTATCACAGAAGTACTTTGGTACATACCCACGTTTAATGCCAGAAGTAATGGCTGAATATAAGAAAACAGGTAGGATTGAGTACCATTTTGTGCATCAAGCTACGTTAACAGCTATTATTGTTTTAGTATTTGGCGCAAGCTTAGGACCAGAAGCAGCACTTGTTGGGATTATAGGTGGACTTTGTACGTGGATTGGTGATCGCTTTAATTTTGCTTTAAAAGGAATGCAAGGACTAACAGAAATTGGGATTGGTGCTACTTTAAGTGTTATTTTTAATGCACCGCTATTCGGTTATTTAGCCCCAAGCGAAAATGAGAATGATCGACTTGCTGAAGTTTCTAAAGGGAAAAAGGCTATTGTATATCTCGCTACTACTTTTGCTGGTTTTTCTGTTTATTTATTACTTAGTAAATTTGATAATCGAGGATCTTTTATTGTTAATTTTGGAGAAGGGTCTTTTGCACTCCATGAATGGGTTGCCTTTCTCCCCCTTGCTTGTATAGGCGCTGGTGTAGGCTATTTTTATTTCAAGATAGAATATATATTGGAAAAAGTAGTACATCCTTTTCAAGAATATAAACTAGCATTAGGGATTATAGGTGGCATTCTTTTAGGGATTGCAGGAACTTTCCTCCCATATACAATGTTTTCAGGAGAACACCAATTAAAAGAATTAGTGAATGAGTGGACAGAATTATCATTTGGGTTGCTGTTTCTTTCAGGGGTTTTAAAATTATGTATAACGGCAGTTTGTTTAAATACAGGTTGGCGTGGTGGACACATTTTTCCGATTATATTTGCTGGTGCAAGTATTGGATATGCTATGGCCACTGTCATACCAGTAGATCCAATTGCTTCTGTAGCCATCGTGACGACAGCCATTTCAAGCTATGCATTACGAAAACCAATCGCTATTACAGTATTATTGCTTATGTTCTTCCCAATCAATTTATTATTACCAATGCTTGGAGCTGCAATGATTGGTAATTTATTTCCACTTCCTAACCATAGTGAGAATAAACAGGCGGCTAGTGCAAATATCAAATAGTAAAATAAACAAATAAAAAGCAGTACCATCGCTATAAAAGTGTTGGTACTGCTTATAATGCTGCTTGTGTGCGATCAGATAAATTTAATTTCCTTAAAATGCTACTTACATGAGCATTTACCGTTTTTCTATAATCACTAAAACAGAGGCAATTTCCTTATTGCTCATCCCTTTTGCTAATAGCTGCAACACTTCATTTTCTCTTGCCGTTAGTACATCTATATGAATAGCCGAGGGTTCCTCTTTCTCTTCTTGAGGTAACGTTTGAGAAAGAAGCGCACTTGCTATATCAGGATGGAGCTGAATATTAAAATACCATTAAAATTGATCTTTCCATCCGCTTACGTTTTTACAAATAAAATTGCCACTGCAAGTAAACTATTACTAACAATTACACAAAGGACTGATAAGTATATCATCGAATATTACAAAATAATATTTAAGACCATCTTAATGTAGATAAAATTCCCCTTAAAACCTCACAAGAACTACCACTTTAAAATTTCATATAGTTCATCAAAAGTTTGTATTTCATAAGTCGGAACTATCCCGCTATCGTTTAACTTTTTTTCAGGATTAAACCAGCAAGTATCTAGCCCAGCTAACTGTCCTCCTCTAATATCCGCGCTTAGCGAATCTCCAATAATGAGTCCTTCCTCTACAGAAAAATTAGGAATCCGTTCAAAGACATAATCAAAATACTCTTTCATTGGCTTTTGAAAACCTGTATCCTCTGAAACGAAAATACCTTTAAAAAGTGAATGCAATTCCGAATTACGCAGGCGTTTATCTTGCGTTTTGGAAACACCATTTGTCACAATATATAAATCATATTGGGTTTGAATATTTTGTATGAACTCAAACGCTCCGTGAATGAGCTGATTTCCTTCTTCTAAATAACTACGATAATTTTTTTCGAATAAAGGCCCATCAACTTCTTGACTATATTCCTTAAATAAAATTGAAAATCGAGTATTCACAACTTCATCACGATCTATTTCCCCTTCTTCAAAAGATTTCCAAAGACCTTTATTTATTTTTTTATAATGGGCTTCAATTTCAGTAGTTAAAGGTATATTTTTCTCCTCAAAAAGCATACGTAATGCTGTTTTCTCAGCTTTCTTAAAATCTAATAATGTGTCATCTACATCAAATAACAATGTTTTATATTCTTTCTTTAATTTTGTCATAATACCCCTCACGTTCTTCCTCTCTTCTACCAAAAACTATTTTAATTTATTTTCATATAAATCGTATCATTCTTTCTTGTAAAAATAATAGGAGATATCTCATACTAAATACGAGGTGAAAAAATGAACATCGGAAAAAATAGAGAAGAAATTTGCAATTATGTACAAGCTTACAACTTCCAAACGCTCTTTTCCTTTGATGTTTTACCGTATATAGAACTTCACTCCTTTCAAAAGAAAGAGACTATATGTAGTGAAGGGGAGGATTTCCCATACCTCTATTACTTAATTTCTGGAAGAGCAAAAATATATATGAGCCACAAAAACGGAAAGATATCCTTAATTAATTTTATTCAGGCACCTTCATTCATTGGAGAATTAGGATTAATTGGAGTGGAATCTGTCACAAAGGGGATTGAAACTATAGAACCTTGTATCTGCCTAGCTCTTCCACTTAAAGATTGTCGCCACCTCTTATTGCAAGATGCCACTTTCTTACAACAGTTATGCAAATTTATTGGAGAAAAAACAATTACTCGAACGGAGAGCTATGCAAAAAATTATAGTTATCCTTTAGAAAACCGATTAGCTGCTTTTATTCTATTAACCGAACAAAATAATTGCTATGTCGAAAAGCATACAGAGGCCTCTGAATATTTAAATGTTAGTTACCGTCATCTCTTGTATGTACTAAACCAATTTTGTCAGCAAAATTGGTTAAAAAAAGAAGGAAGAGCATATTGCATCCAAAACAGAAATCAATTAAAACAACTAGCTGATGAGCTTACAAGATAATAAAAAGCAGTATTAACATTTTATTAACGTTAATACTGCTTTCTTTGAGTGAGAATTATGCTTTTAATTAAAATTTGCTTGCTACTTTAACAGTTTTTTCAAGACCAGCTGCAATAATTTCTTCCGCTTGCTCAAGGAATTGGTTGTGACCTTCAATAACGATTGTTTCCATGTTTTGTACACCGAAGAAGCCCATCATGCTCGCTACGTATTTAACAGCCATTTCAACCTCAGCTGCTGGCCCTTCAGAGTATACACCACCGCGTGCGTTTAATAATGCAATTTTCTTATCTCCAATAAGACCTACTGGACCTTCTGGTGTATATTTAAATGTTTTACCAGCACGGTTTAAGTAATCGATGTATGTGTGAAGTACAGCCGGAATTGTTAAGTTCCATAATGGGAAACCAAATACTACTTTATCCGCTGCAAGGAATTGATTTAAATATTTATCAGCAACAGCTACTACTTTTGCCTCTTCTGCTGTTAAGTCAAATCCTTTACCTGCTTTAAATGTACCATTAATCATGTCTACACCTACATATGGCAAATCTTCTTTGAATAGATCAAGTTCTACAACTGTATCGTTTGGATGTGATTCTTTGTAACTTGCTAAAAATGCTTCATATAATTTCACACTAACTGCTTGGTCTGCTGGACGGTTGTTTGCTTTTACAAATAAAACTGTTGTCATTTTCTTTTCCTCCTAATTACTCACTCTTACGTTGCTTATATATTTACTCACTAAAAAGGGACAATCCCTTGTAATGTTGTTACTTACAAGTATATTCTACCTTTTCAATTCATCAATTTCTTCCTCACATAGACGTATCTTTTCATAAAAAAAGTCCACCTCCTAAAGGTGAACTAAGTCCTACGACTTTTGTCTTATACAATTCCATTTTTCACTGCATATAAAGCTGCTTGTGTCCGATCTGATAAATTTAATTTACTTAAAATACTACTTACATGAGCTTTTACCGTTTTTTCAGTAATGACTAAAACAGAGGCAATTTCCTTATTACTCATCCCTTTAGCCAGTAACTGTAATACTTCATTTTCTCTTGCAGTTAGCACATCCACATGAGTATTTGATGTCGGCTCTCGTTCTTCTTGCGGCAGAGTTTGAGAAAGAAGCGCGTTTGCTATATCAGGATGAAGCTGAATATTTCCTTTGTATGCACTACGAATCGCTTCTACAAGCTGATCAGGCTCAACGTCTTTTAAAATATATCCGCTCGCTCCAGCTTTTAATGCTGGCAACACATGAGCTTGATCCGAAAAGCTAGTTAATACAAGTACTTTCACATGCGGATACTCCTTTTTAATACACGCTGTCGCTTCAATGCCATCCATCTCTGGCATATACAAGTCCATCAATACAACATCCGGCTGTGCCTCTCCTACTTTTTCTAACGCTTCTTTTCCGTTATTTGCTTCTCCAACTAATTCCAAGTCTTCTTGTGTGCTTAAGAAAAATGCTAATCCTTTTAAAACAACTGTATGATCATCAACTAATAATACTTTTATTTTCACAAGTTCCCCTCATTTTCACATCGCATTATAATGGTACGATAACTTTTATACTTGTCCGCTTTTTTTCACTTACAATCTTAATACATCCGCCGATTAACTCTGCCCGTTCGCGCATTGTTGTCATCCCAAGCGATTTCTTCTCTTTTATATCCTTTTCTATAAAACCAAGGCCGTAATCAACCACCTCTAAGGACACATCTTTCTCTGTCACTTTAAAATAAATCGTCGCTTCTATTACACCTGCATGCTTAGTAATATTATTTAAGGCCTCTTGTCCGATGCGCCATAATGTTTCTTCTACCACACGCGGTAAATCGCGCACACCTGTGACCTGTTCGCGAATCTTTAACCCTAAGTTTTCACCATACTGCTTTAAAGCTGGAAGCAAACCTTTTTCTAATCCTGCTGGACGTAGCTGCCAAATGAGTGTCCTCATTTCTTTTAAGGCACCTTGCGCTAGCTCCCTCATCTCATGAAGAGATTGATCGACCCTTTCATTTTGTCCCTTCAAAACAGCTTCTGCCCCCTTCGTCATGAAGGTTAATGAAAATAGCTTTTGTGAAACGGAATCATGAAGGTCCCTTGCTAAGCGGTTTCGTTCTTCCATTCGAGCAAGCTCGCGGCGCTGTTCATTTAAGCGTAAATTCTCAATTACTAATGATATATGATTAGTCAGCGCTTGCATCATATCTACAGTATGCGTATCAAATTCCTCCTGCTTTGAACTGCTCACACATAACACACCAAACACATGATTTCGAATATAGATAGGAACAGCGATGATGGAATCATTGTTTTGAACTGCTTTCCCAACTGGTCTTTTCCTCACGACGGTGTGATTCTGTTGAAATGCTTCCCATGCTATATCTTCTAATCCCGCATCTTCCTTTTCTTCCTGCAAAACACCATTTTTATAGAAGGCGCGTAGCGATAGCTTCTCTTCTTCCTGTATAAAAAATGCTAACTGCGGCCACTCAAACACTTTACCAACCTGTTTTATAACTTCTAACGGTAATGTGTTGAGCTTGTGAATTGTTCCCATTTGTTGAATCACACGCTCTAATTTCACATAATAATGAGCACGCCTCTTTTCGCCTTCATATAATTTCGTCCGTTTTAAAGCCGTTCCAATCTGTAAAGCAACTGATTGTAAAAGCATCAGTTCTTCCTCGGAAAAATGTGTTTTTCCTGGACTTGCTACATTTAGTACGCCGAATTCTTCCCCACCGGCTTTTAATGGAACAGTTGCATGATGAAGAATTCCTTCTGTGTCGCCCCAATTATTTTCAATTGCATTGTTAATTCGTTTACATTCAATAATATTAACAGCCCGTTCTAATTTCCCTTCAACAAAACGGCGCAAACACCAACATTCCCCTTCACACATTGGTTTTTTATTTTGAAAGGTAAGCGCTGCTGGCAAACGATAATCAATCAATTTCGTATACCTGCCGTCTCCATCAGCAAGGAAAATCCACCCTGTTGTTAAGCCTGTTACATGCAATAACTTTTCTAATACAGCCTGTAACACATGATAAGTATCATTTGATGTATTTAATGTTTCTGCAATCTCTTTTAATATCACTAATTCGTTTGTACGATTTTCTTGAAACATAATTTTTCTCCTACATACAATATTTTCATTTCTCATTGTACCAAATTCAATATCATTTAAAACAAACAAGTTATTTTTTCACTTTGTACTTAGTCATAACATTGATATAATGGTTAAAAATGTAGTTTTCATTATATTACCTGAGGGGGCTTTCACAATGACATTAAATAAAGCACTTACAATCGCTGGATCTGATACAAGTGGCGGTGCTGGTATACAAGCAGATTTAAAAACATTCCAAGAGCTTGGCGTATACGGAATGACGTCTCTTACAACAATCGTAACGATGGACCCACATAATGGCTGGGCACATAACGTATTCCCAATTCCAGCTTCTACACTAAAACCACAATTAGAAACAACAATTGAAGGTGTTGGTGTTGATGCTTTAAAAACAGGTATGCTTGGATCTGTTGAAATCATTGAGCTTGTTGCTGAAACGATCGAAAAGCATAATCTACAAAATGTAGTAGTAGACCCAGTTATGGTATGTAAAGGAGCAGATGAAGCACTGCATCCTGAAACAAACGATTGCTTACGCGACGTACTTGTCCCAAAAGCATTAGTTGTAACACCAAACTTATTTGAAGCATACCAACTAAGCGGTGTGAAAATTAACTCTCTTGAAGATATGAAGCAAGCAGCTGAAAAAATCCATACTTTAGGTGCAAAATATGTACTAATTAAAGGTGGTAGCAAACTAGGTACTGAAACAGCAATCGATGTATTATACGATGGAAAAACATTTGATATTTTAGAATCAGAAAAAATCGATACAACAAATACACACGGTGCAGGCTGTACATACTCTGCAGCAATTGCAGCAGAACTTGCAAAAGGAAAACCTGTAAAAGAAGCTGTAAATATTGCAAAAGATTTTATCACAGCAGCAATTCGTCACTCTTTCAAAATCAACGAATATGTAGGACCAACACATCACGGTGCCTATCGTAAATTTGCTGTTGGAAAAGAGCTTGTATAAGAAATAAAAAATAAAGCTATCGCATTGATAGCTTTATTTTCATTCCATTCTAGTAGGTAGTAAGGCTCCCCTTAAAACCATAATTACTAATTTCACACCAGCTAACCAATCAAAACAAATGTTGTTCCACGTGAAACACAAAAAATAAAAAAAGAGCGACGAATCGCCCTTTTCCTTCAACAACACCTTGATATTTTGCCACCTTTCGCATTAAAACGTGCCTCTTGTGCTTCCGAAAAAAACTGTTTTTGACATAAAATTGGTTCATCCGGATGATGTTTTTTCATATGAGTAACATACGTTTCATAACTTGGAACGCCGACAAGTAAACTAATAAATTGCTTTCGTGTCTTCCACATATTCCCCAATGTTTTAAGCATAATTTCTCGACTCACCTTCATCTTTCGGAATGTATGGCGCTTCTTTTAATGGTACTGCTTTATTTTGCAATACTTGAATCCATATACGGATAGCAGAAATAAGAACCGCAATTACAACTAACATGAACACACCACAAAGTGCAGCATCGATATAATCGTTGAAAATAATTTGTTTCATTTGTGCTACGTTTTTCGCTGGAGCGAGTACTTTCCCTTCGTCTAAAGCATTCTGAAATACTTTTGCATGTGATAAAAAGCCAATCTTTGGGTTTTCATGGAATAGTTTTTGATAGCCAGCTGTCATCGTCACAATGAGTAAACCTACAGTTGGAATAAGTGTCACCCAAACGTACGCCTTTTTCCCCATTTTGAACAAAATGGTTGTTCCAAGTAGTAATGCAATACCAGCTAACATTTGGTTGGCAATTCCAAAGAGTGGCCATAACGTATTAATCCCACCGAGCGGATCGACTACCCCTTGGTATAAGAAATACCCCCAGCCTAACACACACAGTGTTGTTGCAATAATATTTGCCGGTGTAGAGTTTGTTTTCGCAAACGGTTTATAAATATGTCCTAAAATATCTTGAATCATAAATCGTCCTACACGTGTACCCGCGTCAATCGTCGTTAAGATAAACAGCGCTTCAAATAAAATTGCGAAGTGGTACCAGAAGGCCATCATTGCTGTTCCACCAAGTACTTGTGAAAAAATATAGGCCATTCCAATTGCTAATGTTGGCGCTCCTCCCGTACGAGACAATATCGTTTGTTCTCCCACATTTACAGCAAGCTCTTTCAATTCATTTGGTGTAATTGCAAATCCCCAAGAAGAAATAACTTGGGCCGCTTGTGCTACATCTGTGCCAATAAGAGCCGGCGGACTGTTAATTGCAAAATATGTTCCTGGTGTTAATACACACGCTGCAATCATCGCCATCACCGCAACAAAGGACTCCATTAACATTGCACCGTAACCGATTGGTTGTGCGTGTCCTTCACTTTCAATCATCTTTGGTGTCGTACCAGAAGAGACTAAAGCATGGAATCCAGATACAGCACCACATGCGATTGTAATAAATAAGAATGGAAATAAGTTCCCGGAAAATACTGGTCCTGTTCCATCGATAAACTTAGACACAGCTGGCATTTGTAAATCTGGTGCTACAATAAGAATACCAACCGCTAATCCAGCAATTGTCCCAACTTTTAAAAATGTACTTAAATAATCACGAGGAGCAAGCAACATCCACACGGGAAGTGCAGAAGCGATGAAACCATATACAATCAGCATAATTGCAATTGTTTCTCCTTTAAAAGTAAACATACTTGCAAGTGCTGGGTTTTCCGCTACATACTGCCCTCCGACAAGAGATAAAAGAAGTAAAATAATGCCGATGACCGATCCTTCTCCAACACGCCCTGGACGAATGTAACGCATGTAAACACCCATTAAAATTGCAATTGGAATGGTCGCCGCAATGGTAAACATTCCCCACGGACTACCAACAAGAGCCTTCACGACTACTAACGCTAATACTGCTAATAAAATAATCATAATACCTAAAATGCCAATCATTGCAATCAATCCTGTCACAGGACCAATCTCTTCTTTAATCATTTCCCCTAATGATTTTCCATTACGTCTCATCGAGGCAAATAAAATCACGAAATCTTGAACAGCCCCGGCTACTACAACGCCAACAATGATCCAAAGTGTTCCTGGTAAATAGCCCATCTGCGCGGCTAAAATTGGTCCGACTAACGGACCTGCTCCCGCGATGGCCGCAAAGTGATGACCAAATAACACCCATTTATTTGTTGGAACATAATCTTTTCCATCATTTAAGGTCTCTGCGGGTGTTTTCCGATTATTATCAAGCTCAAATACTTTTCTCACAATAAATCTACTATAAAATCGATACGCAATAGCATATACAGAAACAGCGGCTACTAATAGCCATACAGCATTAATAGTTTCACCTTGAGATAGGGCGATCACACCAAATCCAACCGCTCCTAATGCTGCAATTAATCCCCAAAGTAAAATCGACTTGAAAGCCTTCACATATAATTCCCCCTATACTATTTCTTAGAAGGAATTGTACTAAATTTTCTGAATATTTAATTTGAATCCTCCTTATCATGAAGGATTCTTATGTTAACATGTTGAAATTCATTCATAACTTGTCACAGTTCGACTTTATTTCGAAGTCTTTTTACATAATTTCGACTAACAGGAATTGGTTGGCTATCAGACTTTTCCAAATAAAGATTATATGTTCCGTTATAATAAGGCTTTAGTTCTTGCACATACATAACGTTAATTAAATAACTTTTATGCACACGTAAAAAATCATATGCTGCTAATTTATTTTCCAGTTCCTGGAGCGTATATGTTGAAATATATTGATTATTCGTTGTGTAAATCGAAACTGTTTTATTTTCTTTATTTTTACTTACATATACAATATCTTCCGGAAAAATATATGTAATACCTTCATGACTTTCAATGGGAAGTTTACGCAACCGATTTTTCTCTTCACTTCTTTTTACTTGTTCCATCCTATCCAATAAAAAATGTAAGTCTTCTTCCCGAAACGGTCGCAACAAGTAATAGAACGCTTGAAATCGAAAAGCTGTGATTGCCCCTTCTATGTCTGTGCCCATAAAGATAAATTTTGTATATAAACTTAACTGTTGTAATAAGCTGGAAAATTCAAATCCTGTACCATCCGTTAACTGCGTATCTAAAAAAATGAAATCGGGAGTATGCTTTTTTGTTATTTGTAAGGATTCCATTCCTGTTTGTGCTTCAAAACATTCTACATTCCGCATATTTTCTGTAAATGTTTCCATTAACTGATGTCTATTTTCTGATGATCCCGTTATAAGTAATATTTTCATCTGCCCAACCACCTAATTCTTTTGTCCATATGCCTTGTTGTATACATTCGCCTCTTTAAGAAATAATCCCTTTTTATATCCATATTTTCTATCCAATATACCATCCTTTTCCCAAAAATAACAAAAAAGGGATGCCTATAAGGCTCCCCTCTTTCGTTATACCAATTCTTGTTGCTTCGTTTCTTGTCCAAGTACCAGCACCGCAAGCGCTCCAATTAAAATAGAGACGCAAAAGATTGTAAAGATCAATGAAAGGGAAGTCTGCGAGGCAACAAGATAGCCAACTAACAACGGACCGAGAATGCCACCAATACGGCCAAACGCGGCAGCCATACCTGCCCCAGTACCACGAATTGCTGTCGGATATTGCTCAGGTGTATATGCATATAATGCGCCCCACGCCCCTAAATTAAAGAAGGACAACAGCATCCCTGCTACCATCAGTGTCATAAATGACTCTGCTACTCCGAAGAAATAAGCACTACATGCTGTACCAAGTAAATACGTAACTAGCACAAATTTACGGCCAAGACGCTCGATAAACCATGCAGCCGTAAAATAGCCTGGAAGCTGTGCCAGCGTCATAATTAATACATACTGGAAGCTTTTTATTAAACTAAATCCTTTTAACACCATCACACTTGGCAACCAAAGGAACATGCCGTAGTAGGAAAAGACAACGCAAAACCATAAAATCCATAACATAATCGTTGCTCTTCTATATTCTCCAGACCAAACCGACTTTATATTTGTAAAAACAGATTGTCTTTTCTCCACTTTTTCAAATTGCGGGGAATCCGGTAGATTCCATCTTAAATACAGTGCATAAATGGCTGGAACGGCACTTAATACCATCGCTGCTTGCCAACCGTACGTTGGAATTACAAAATAGGAAATAAGAGCCGCTATTAACCAGCCTCCAGCCCAAAAGCTTTCTAATAGTACAACAATTTTCCCACGTTCATGTGCCTCAACACTTTCAGATACAAGTGTAGAAGCAACCGGTAATTCTCCGCCAAGCCCCATACCAATTAAAAAGCGCAATATAATAAATACGGTCAATGTTGTTGATAAAGCAGTTAAACCACTACCGATAGAAAATAATAATAATGTCATAATAAAAACGGATTTCCGGCCTATCTTATCTGCTAATATTCCAAATAAAAGTGCTCCAACTGCCATACCAATGGAGTTTATACTTCCAATCCATCCCATCTCTTGGCTACTCAGTCCCCATTCTTTTTGCAATGCGACAATGACAAATGACAGCATACCAACATCCATTGCATCAAATAGCCAACCAAGTCCCGCTACACCAAGAAGCTTACGCTTTGAAATTTCTTTTACGTTCCCCACTAGAAGTCCTCCTTATACAGGTGTCTTTACACATCATTTTACACGTGTGTATTTCATAAGTAAAATATTTTTCATTCCTTACATTTATCCCGCTATTCACGGGCAGTAATCCCCCACCTCAAGATTCTAAGGTAAGGGCTGATAATCAGTGGGTGATGAAGAACCCCCCACTAATTAAAGTTTCACTTTATCATTTAAGAAAAAAATTCCCTTTCAGCATTCCCGTAAGGTGAAGCTTCTATCACTCCATTACCTTTTAAGTGTGTAGATTAGCTTTTTCTTGCTATATAAATCCATTTTGATTTTTCGACATATAAGCCGCGGCTATGGATAACAAAAGGTGACCTGCACTCGTTTTCTCTCTTTGTTTTTACTTGGCATGGGGCAGGAAAAGGATCTGACCGCGGCTATGCATGGCTGGATGCTCTCTCCCACCTAAAAAGAAGGGGTTTATGTCGGTTTTTTAATTTGTATTTATATATTATTAAACTTTTCAACAAAAAAAAGCAGCGATATTTCGCTACTTTTTCGAACGCATGACTTCTTTTAAAAATTCAACCAACACAAGCTGACGACGCCAACGCGTTGGATTGCTACATAAGCGGTAAAACCACTCTAAATGAATCGATTGAATCCATTTTGGTGCACGCTTTACTTCTCCTGCCCAAACGTCAAGGCTACCACCGACACCAACTGCTACTTTTGTTTGTAGACGATGCTTATTATTTTGGATAAAAGTTTCTTGTCGTGGAAATCCAAGCGCAACAAGTAATAGATCAGGCTTTGCTTCTTGAATGCGAGCAATAATGTCCTCTTCTTGTTCTTGCTTAAAATATCCGTCTTGCATACCGACAACTGATACAGCTGAATATGTGTTCGTTAAATGCTCAGCAGCCCCCTTCACAACGTGCGGTTTTGCTCCAAATAAAAAGATAGAAACGTGTTTATTCTCTTTCGATAACGTTGCAAATAGATCACTCATTAAATCAAAACCTGCCACACGTTCTTTTAATGGTGTTCCTAACATACCACTTGCCTTTACAACGCCAATCCCGTCCGGCGTAATAATATCCGCTTCTAGAAGTGTTTGATGGAAACTTGGATCCTTTTTCGCACACATTACAATTTCAGGGTTCGCTGTTACAACTTGAAATGTGTGGGCTTGTTCTGTTTCGAGCCGCTGCATGATATATTGAATCGTCTCTTCCATTGTCATCGTAGAGAAAGGGACACCTAAAATATCAATTGTTTGCACTGCCATAATTACAATCCTCTCTATTTCAAATATCTTTTCTATTTCGATAAAGTGAAGCTTTAATCAGTGGAGGGGGATTCATCTCCCACTGATTATTAGCCCTCACAAATCGGGCTTTTACGGACAGTTTATCCCCATCTAACTTCTTTGCTTTCTGCAGAGCTTTCAGGTGAAGGTATTACTGCCCGTTAATGTGGGATAAAAGTTTTTTATACGCTTTATGAGTATCTTCATATAAACTTTGTAATGAGAATTGAGAAGACGCATGTCCATATAGACGCTCACCCATTGTTGCTAATTCACCATTTCCCCATTTTTCATATGCTTCCTCTAATGCACGTGCTAATGCATTTGCATCACCAATTGGTATAATCCATCCATATGTGTTATCAACAATCAACTGTTCCATATCACCAACGTTTGTTGCAATCGATGTTAAGCGTTGATTTGCAGCTTCTAATAACACAAGCGGGAAACTTTCACTATACGATGTTAATAAACTAATATTTGCCGATGCATATAATTCTTTTACATCTGAACGATAACCTAAAAATAGCACTTTATCCTCTAAACCTTTCTGCCTTACCACTTCTTTTAGTTCCACTTCACTTGGTCCGTCACCGACCAATAACACTTTTATTTTAGGAATTGTTATTTTTTGCAATGCTTCAAAGAGGATTTCATGCCCTTTCACCGGATGAAGACGCGCTACTTGAATCGCAGTAAATACACCTTCTTGTATGTCAAATTCAGTTAGTTTGTTATAAGGTTTTGCTGGCATACTGTCATACTCAATTCCGTTATAAATTGTACAAATTTTATCTTCTGGCACACCGAGTGCTACCGTATTTTTCTTAAAACGTTCCGTGATTGCAAAAAACAAATCAACTTTCTTAAAAGAACGTAAATTTAATTTTGTAAAAATCCAACCTTTTAAACCACGCTTCATAAAGTCGAGGGTTGGATCACTATGAACCGTTGTTACCCATTTTGCACCTATCTTCCTTTTTAAAAGAGAAAGATAAAAATTCGCCCGTGCTCCATGTGTATGCACAATATCAAAACTTCTTTCATTAATAAATGTACGTATTTTTGAAAGAATAGATATGTCATAACGAGATGATTGCGAAAAAACATGCACCTTGATTCCAAGCTCCCTTGCTTCTTTAGCAATAGAACCTTCTTCAAATACAGCTAGTTCAACTTCGTCTTTCGGAAACTGCGACAAAAGTGAAATAATATGCGTTTTTCCGCCGCCTTCTTCAGCTCCAGCATTCATATGCAACACTTTCATCTCTTTCTTCCTCCATCTTCATATTCTCTTATACTTTACTATAACAAAAAATAAAAGCTAACGTGACGCTAGCTTTTATCCCGCTATTCGCGAGCAGTAATATCCCCACCTGAAGTTCTGCAAACAGCAAAGAAGTGAGGTGAAAATCAACTGTTCGCAAAAGCCCGATTCATGAGGGCAAATGATCAGTGGGACGAAGAAAGCCTCCACTGATCAAAATTTTACTTTATTTCTCTATCATTCAATTTCTAAATCAATGA
Organism: Bacillus sp. DX4.1; assembly: GCF_030348195.1. Lineage (NCBI taxonomy): Bacteria > Bacillati > Bacillota > Bacilli > Caryophanales > Bacillaceae > Bacillus > Bacillus sp. DX4.1. The sequence goes on from NZ_JAUCFT010000008.1 coordinate 4,919,236, forward strand.
TTAAATAGGCTAAAATTACAGCAAAATAAATACTTACCCCAGGTGCAGTTAATACATGTCCTGCCATATAAGAAATGCCTAACGCCAACGCTAACGCCAACGCTAGTAATGCGTATTTTACTGTAAATAACTGTTTAAATCGCGTTACGAACACGAACAGAATTTTAACACCAAAATATATAAATGGGATTAAAAGCAAACTGAAACCGACAATTCCAAATGCATAGAACCAATCATGGAAATCTCTTTCAATCAGTTTAGGACCCTCTGTAGGATTATCGGGTGAAAGCGTAACGGTTGTGAAATTCCCAGCATACCCCATACCTAATAACTTTTGAGACATTGGCGCTTTTTCATAGTACCCTTTATACATTTGTTGGAACAGCTCACGTCCGCTGAAAAGGAGCGCCTGCGTTTCCTCTTTTTTTACTTCCTCTTTTGTATCTGGAGTTTTACTATTCTTCTTTTCTTCCGCCGTTTTTTCTGCTTGCTGTTTCTCAAGAACTTGGACATGCAATCCCATATTTTTTATGAATGGCGAAGACGGCGTATACACAAGTACTCCAGCAAAAACAACCGCTGCGAGAATGCCGTTCAGCAAGTATGGTTTCTTTTGCTGACTTTTACGCTGTAAAAACGCTTGCGTAAAGCACATAAAAATTGCGATAACGAATGTAGCGAAAATAGCTCCAATCCCTACTTTTGTACCAATTGCAAAAAGTGAAAAGATTGTTAAAATAGATGGAATCCAAAAATAACTTTTAGCCATGCTAGTCGTTTTTCCAATTGAATATAAAACGACAATTGGACAAATGATCGCTAAAATGGACCCCAATTCATTTCCCGCATAAAACCAACCGCGCGAACCAAGTTTCAACCAACCATAACTATTAGAATCTGTTCCAGTTGCGATCGAAACAACCATCGCGATATTTATGATTAATGTTGAATACACAATATAGTTTCGCATTTTTGAATACATAGCTTCTTTTGCTTTGAATGACTTAAATACAAAGATATAACAAGTAAGCATAATGAGTGGGTATAAAGCTTTTGCTATAAATTTAATTTCTTCTCCTAATATAATAGGACTTTTTATGAATTTATTATTTATAAAACCTGCAACCAAAACAATTCCGACTGCTATTAAATATATAATATATTTGCGATTTTCTTTTTCTCTTGCTTGAAGCAAAATATAAATCCCACCAAGAGCCATTACAAACAGACGCGTTATAATTCCAATTGTCGTATCTATTTTTAAAACTAAAATACAAAATGATGTAAGCAAATCTAAAATTGGTTGTAATATAATAAAAATTAGCAAAAACTGCTCAAATTTATTACCTAAACTATTATTCCCTAACATCTCGAACCTCCATAACTATCATTACCTTCTCTTATCTCAATTTATCCCGCTATTTGCGGGCAGTAAAAGCCCGATTGGTGAGGGCTAATAATCAGTGAGGATGAAAAAAAAACCACTAATTGAAGTTTCACTTTATACGATTTATTATCCCTATCTTAGCTTGTCTCAAATATTGATTATAACATAACTTCTTAATTAACTATTCGATATTTACGCCTTTTATAAGACATATCAATCGTATTTTCAAACGCTTTCTTTTCGTATTTTTTCGTTTTTTTTACATGTAACGGAAAGTAATTGTTATTTTCATAGCTTTAGTGTATATTTTTCTCCGGAGCATCTTTAGGAGGAAGGGATTAGAGCCATGTTGTTAATCGAAATATTTACGTTTCTCGGCATTATTGCCGCTGCCATTTCTGGTACATTAGTTGGTTTAAAGAAAGATTTGGATTTATTTGGTGTCCTTTGTTTGGCTGTAGCTACTGCACTGGGTGGCGGAATTATTCGTGATATTATGATTGGTAACTTACCTCCCGTGGCGTTTGTACAACCAATTTACTTTTTTGTCAGTGTATTAGCAGCCCTGTTTACTTGTATGTTTTTTGAACGTATTAATAAACTTCAAGTTGTGATTATGCTTTCAGATGCGGTTGGTTTAGGCGTTTTTACCGCCATTGGTGCAAATGCAGCTATGACACATCATGTCAATGCCGCGTTTTTAGTTGTTTCGATGGGTGTTATTACAGGTATTGGTGGAGGGATTATGCGTGACATTTGTGCACAAGATATCCCATATGTATTTCGCAAAGAAATTTATGCAATTGCTTCTATTTTAGGCGCAATTAGCTTCCTAATTACGCATGAAATGGGTGCACACGTATTAGCTTTCTATATTTGTTTACTAGTAACCTTCACTATACGTGTTGTTACCGTTATATATAATGTACATTTTCCAGTCTTCTTTAAAACTCATGCAAAAGCGCATAAAAGCCATTAAGAGAATTCCATTCGAATTCTCTTAATTTATTATTGTGCGATTTGTAGCAATAATATATATAAATACAAATTAAAAAACCGACATAAACCCCTTCTTTTTAGGTGGGAGAGAGCATCCGGCCATGCATAGAAGCGGTCAGATCCTTTTTCTGCCCAGACATAGTGAAAACAAAGAGAGAAAACGAGTGCGGGTCACCTTTTGTTATCCATAGCCGCGGCTTATATGTCGAAAAATCAAAATGGATTTATATATATGAAAAGAAGTAATCTTAGTGAATGACCCCTTACGATTTGTTTGAAGAATGAGCTACATAGCCAAAGAAAGAACACAAAATAAAACTCACCACTCCTTAGGAATGGTGAGTTTTATTTTACTTTTTAAAGAACAGTTTTTGACAATAAAAAGACATCGTATATACACCAAAGCTTTGTAAAATAAAAAGACTTGGTATAGTTAAATTACCATATATAATATCTTTGTTAAAAAATTCCATACCTATGTATCCTGTTATAAGTAATAATAACAACATGTGGTTCCCGCTCTTTTGCTTCTGAATAAGAAAATGTAAAAGTGCGATTGCCATAAATAAGGTTACGGCTATATATATAAGTTTTTCGCCTTTTAATAGTGTCTTTTGTGATGGCTGTCCTACACCCAATTGAACAGAAGCTAATCGTTCTGTTTCTAACTCTTTTAACTTTTGATTTAAACGATCTTTCATACTTTGCGTCTGAACGGTTTCTTGTTTACTACGTTGCTCTCCGATTAAAACGGAATGAACATACGCCTTATTAGAAAATGCATACTGTGGCATGTCCATTGCTTGAAGGCCGTAACTCACACCGAAATGTACGGCGGAAAACAAGATAACAGTTCCCGTCATTTTTAACAATATTTTTTGTTTTTCTGCACCTTGTAATAGCTCTACTAACAGAACATATACGATCAATAAAATAAGTAAAGATACTCCCACTGGGCGAATCATATTGCTAAAAGCAAACAATATTGCTGCACATACCCACATATAAGGATGACTTAATCCTTTATGTAGCAGTATATAACACGCAAAATAAAATAAAAATACAGCCAATGGCTCCCCGGTTAAAAGCGAGCAAAAAAGAATATTTGGCAAATACAGTGCATAAAATATCGCCGCAATTCGGCCACATTCTTCTTGGAACAAAATCGTTGCAATTCGATAAATGAAAAACGCTGTTCCTGCACAATATAAAATATTAAATAGCTGTAAAACAAATGTTGCATCTCCAAACAAACGAATCAAAAATGATTCGTATACAATGAAAGGCAATTGGTCGACAAACTCTATACCGCTATTTCCTAATGCAATTTGTTTTGCCGATTCATACATACCCTTCGCATCACCTATAAGTGGGGTTTCAATAAAAATAACCGTTCCAATCCTCACGAGCACTGTTATGCTCATAAGAAAAATAAGAAATTGTTTATCTGTAAACCGATACTGCAAAATAGATGCCATTAGTAAAAGAAGAATAACGAAAATGGATAATGTAATCGCTAAACTTGTGGAGCTTCCTCCGAAAAATTGCTTGCTTCCTTCAAAGGCGTTCCAACAAGAATAAGCAAAAAAAGCAAGCATAATTCCAATAATTGTTTTACTAAAAAAAGATGAAAAACCTGTTTGTATGTGATTCATATATATGCTGCACCTCTATTTCCATTCATAACAAAACGATTCTATCACGAATATGGACATGGCAGGTAGGGAATTTATATGACAAAATCATAGCAAGCACTTTTCACTTGCAATGTAAGCGAAACCTCTTTTACACTACAAACTATACAAAACAAATTTTCTTTCAATCACATACAGGGAAATGTAAAAGAGTTCTAGCTCAATAAGAAAAATCTTTCCTATTACTGAGGGCTTTCTATCAATGGGAAAGATTCGCTTTATATAATAAAGATATACCACCTTAATTGAAACAAAAAATGGGAGTAGATTATATTATGGAAAAGAAATTTATGCGAGAATCAAAAGCAATAAAAACAACACGGGTTTTTCCCAATGACTTAAACAATCATCAAACATTATTTGGAGGAAAATTATTAGCAGAAATTGATAGTATTGCCTCTATTGCAGCCGCACGTCATAGCCGTAAGCATTGCGTAACTGCATCCATTGATTCTGTTGATTTTTTAACTCCAATTCACCAAACTGATTCCGTTTGCTACGAAGCGTCCGTTTGCTATACTGGTAAATCTTCTATGGAAGTATTTGTGAAGGTTATTGCAGAAAATCTACTAGCAGGAGAACGACGAATTGCTGCAACTTGCTTCATCACGTTTGTTGCGATAAAAGATGACAAACCATCCTCCGTCCCACAAGTGATTCCAGAAACAGAAGAAGAGCATTGGTTATATAACACGGGTGCTGAACGAGCTGAAAAACGTAAAATAAACCGCATCAAAAGTAAGGAAATGGCGGAAGTATTAACATTGAATAAACCTTGGAGCGTATAGGGTGAAACTTTGATCAGTGAGGGTGTTACTGCTCGCGAATAGCGGGAGTTTTCATAATGCTATTAAGTCGCCTTAGCATGTATATTTAATTTTACAATATATCCCTTTCTTCATTAACTGTTATGGATATTTCGTAATGTCGATTATACGTCTCATTGCTTCCTACGGAATTATACTAACTATACAAATATAGATAAGAAACATACAAATGCTTCAGTCCCATGTAGACTGAGGCATTTGTTTTATCATATTCATGTATCTCCTTAAACAAGCAATAGTTGATTTACAAAGTTTATCTGCAGTAAACTTATATCCGTAGTGATTGACTATGAAAATCACTTTATCACCTACAGAGGAATATCCTTTGAAAATCATTTAATATATAAAAAACATAAAGCGAAACTTTAATCAGTGGGGATTTTCTTCATCCCCCATTGATTATTAGTCCTCACCAATCGGACTTTTACGAGCAGTTTATCCCCGCCTAACTTCTTTACTCCCTGCCGAAATTTGAGGTGTGGGGTATTACTGCCCGCGAATAGCGGGATAAAATATGATGTTATTTCTTTGAAGGTGGGGGAAATGTAACTTTTGAAGAGCATAGAACTTATCGTATTGCAGCACGTTGGAAAACAAAAGAGCCATTTCTGCGTTTACAGATATATGAACAATATTTAATAAACAATTATGGCCCACACTATATGTGGAAAGATATGAATTGGATTCATCCAATCTCGCTCTCAATATCCAGATATTTTTAATCGAATATACAAAAGGATTTTACTTTAGTAACTAATATGATCATCATGAAAGGCGAAATTATGCAAAAATCACTTGGATCAAATATTTTCTATAAAATATTACTCAACACCTTTAATATCATTCTGCCAATTTTAGTAGGTCCTTACGCATATCGAATGCTTGGGGCCAATTCAATGGGAACAGTTAACTTTGCTGAAACAGTTTTTAATTACTTTTTCATTTTTGCTGTATTTGGTGTATATCAATATGGCTTACGTGAGATTAGCTTAGTAAAAAATGACAAGAAAAAAGTCTCACAATTGTTTACAAGTTTATATGTTATTAACTTCACAACCAGTATTCTGGCTTTAATAGCATTTATACTCTGTAGTTATATCGGATATGGCGATAAGGACTTATTTCCTGTACTGCTCATTTTTGGATTCAATTTTATTTCAAATATGTTTTATGTAGAATGGTTCAATGAAGCACATGAAAATTATGATTTTATTACGAAGAAAACCGTTGCTGTCCGTCTTATTTATGTTGTGCTTCTTTTCACTTTTATTCATGGAGCGGATGACTATAAGCAATTTGCTGGTTTGTTAGTTCTATCGACATTTTTAAATCATTTTATCAGTTTTATATATGTGAAACGCCGGGTTCCGTTTGATTTTTCAAATTTGACGATTATCCCACATTTAAAACCTTTATTTTTAGTTGTTATCTTTTCAAATGCCACTCTCTTATACACGCAATTAGATCGTCTATTCTTAGGAGAATATGCTGGAAAGGCTGCAGTTGCTTTCTATGTCATGGCTTTTCAAATTATGACCATTATTAACACACTTATGTTAAGTGTTATTCAAGTTACGATTCCAAGACTCTCTTATTTATCAGGAAACGCTACGGAAAAAGAATATGAAACGTTACTAAATAAAATCTCTAAAGTATATTTCATTACCCTCTTCCCCGCCGCTATTGGTCTCATGATTATTGCTCATGGAGCTGTTATTATTTACGGCGGAGACGAGTTTGCTAATGCCGGTAGCACACTCATGGTTTTTGCATTGTATATGATTTCAGTAGGAATCGAATCTATTTTGGCGAATCAAGTTATTTATGTGAAAAAGAAAGAAAATATTTTAATACGCTTTTTATTCATTTGTGGTTTCATAAACCTTGTATTTAATATTACACTTATATTCTTTAATGTACTTACGCCAACCACAGCAATTATCACAACAACAATTGCAAACTGCTTGTTAATTACATTTGAATATATATACGTAAAAAAGAAATTAAAAGTCAATTATACATTGTTCGATATGCAAAAACTAAAGTATCTCTTTTATTCACTTACATTTTTACCATTAGCACTGGTTGTTCGCATCGTAATCCCTGGGCAGATCCTACAGGTTATCGTTACAATTTTAACATGTGGATTCGTCTATGCCCTTATTCTATGGATAACAAAAGATGCAATTCTCCTCATGCTTTTAGAAAAAATGAAAGCAAAATTTAAGAGATCCTGATATAAGTGAAGGAGCAGAAATATAATACTTGATCTTCATACAAACGAATGACACCTTTTAAAGGAGCTGTTACAATTGAAATTTTCTTTAATCATGGCCACTTGTGGCAGACGTGATGATATTATAGATTTACTAAAATCATTAGAAAAACAAACATACCAAAATTTCGAACTCATTGTAGTCGATCAAAATGACAAGCCAATTTCTGATCTCTTCGAAGACTATAAGGGGAAATTTTCTATCAACTACCTTTATACACCTATTAAAGGGTTATCTCGTGCACGAAATAAAGGATTAAAAGTAGCTGATGGTGACATTATAACTTTTCCAGATGACGATTGTATTTATGAAACAAACGTATTAGAAAGAATCTTAGAAACGTTTGAAAAAAATGTAGATATTCATTTTATATCAACAAATACGACCAATGTTGAAAAAACAGGATCATTAATAAATGCACCGAAAACGGATATTATTTTAAATAATAAATACGGATTCATGGGGCCGTCTTTTGCACTATTCTTTACGAAGCAATTTGTACAAGATGTCGGTACGTTTGATGAAGATTTAGGGGTCGGATCAGGTACGATTTACGGAGCTGGTGAAGAGACTGACTTCGTACTTCGTGGTATGAAAAACGGATATACAGGTATATTTAAGAAAGATCTTTTCGTATACCATCCAGTAAAAGAAGAAATTATTAATGAACAATCATTAAAAAGGGCCATTTCCTATGCTGGTGGTTTCGGAAGAGTCATTCGCTTACATTATGGATTCCCTTACTTTTTACGTGCGACTGCCGCTGCTTCATTCCGTACGATGCAAAACATTTCTAACGATAAACGAAAATTTCACGCAAATCGCTTAAAAGGAATCATTCGAGGATACTTCAAATAAGGTGCAACCGTTCTGGTGTTGAACGGTTGCACTTCTTTTTATCCCGCTATTCGCGAGCAGTAATACCCCTACCTCAAAATTCGGCAGGAAGCAAAGAAGTTAGAAGGGGATAAACTGCCCGTAAAAGCCTTCACTTTATTGTGTTCATAGCCGATCCAATACTATTCGAAATCCATATTTTTCACTTACTTTTTTGTATATACGTTTTAAAACAATTAGTTCTTCCCTTCCATAAATAAAATGGTCTCCTTTAATCCATTACGATAAGGTGTCCTTGGCACTTTACCAATATAGCGCTCATATTTTTCTCCGCTTAATACAACCGGTTCTTCTGTCAAATATAACATTTCTACAAACTCCCTCATTTGTTTATCAAATAAGCCAAGCAATCTTATCATACCTTTTTTTACAGTCATTACCGATTTTGTATATCCAGTTAATTCTCTTATATGTTGAATCATCTCTTCTCCTGTAATCACACCACAACCTGGTATGTTCCAATTCTGTCCATATGCTTCATCACGTAATGCCAATTCAACAATAGCTTTAGCGCCATCTGGTGTGAAAATATATTCTCTTGCAAGCCGCTTATCTCCAACAAAGTTAGCCATCTTATTTGCAAGAACACTCTGTAACGTATGATGAATAAGCGTACTTTCCGCATTTGGACCATAAAAATCCGGAAAATGAGCAATAAGTATCGGTACCTCGTATTGTTTTGTCATCATCTCAAGTTGTAATCGAATTTTTCCCTTTTTTGTATGAGGATGCTTTTCTACTTCTTCTGTTACTTGTTCTTGTCCCTGCCTTCCATACGCATAAATATTATCTACCATCGCTAACTTTGCACCGTAATATTTTGTTGCTTCCAATATATTTCTTAATAGCTTGGGTTGCTGCATTTCCCAATCTGTATATGGAATATTTACAGCATGAAAAATTACATCCACACTCTTAGCCGCTTCCATTACATTGGATTGCTGAAATACATCACCAGTTTTTATTTGTACTTTTTCTTCTCCATGAAATAATTTTTCCAGTTTCTTCTTATTTCTTGCAAAAGCAATTACATCAATTCCTCGACTACATAATTCCTTTGTAATTGCATACCCCATTGCTCCAGATGCTCCAATTACTAACGCTTTTTTCACCATAGTTCCCCCTTTAATTTACCACTGTTCAATTAAATGTAAAAAGAAAATCACTTACATAAGAAGCGATTTCACAATAAAATCCACATGCGAAGCAGCTAGCGTTTGCACATCTTCAAACGTTTGATCACATCTACAATAATGCGATACAAATCCATGTAATGATAAAAAGACAGACCATATTGTCATGATATTTATATTCCCATGACAAAGAGATGATATGACAGTCGCAAATTTTTCATAACTTACATTTGGCCCATCTGCTAGCCACTCTTTTAATTCATCATCTTTAATAAGAAACATTATTTCATAATGACTTTGATTTCGCAGACCAAATTCAATAAAGCCAAGTAAAACTGCTTTTAGTTGCTCTTCCTGCTGTAAATCTTGAGTTGTAACTTCATCTAATTTTTGATCTAATAATTGAAAGTCTTGCTCAACCATTGCATAAAAGAGCTCTGCTTTATTTTTAAAATGATAATAGAGCGAACCGTGACTATATCCTAATTCTGTTGCAATCTTACGCATTGAAGTATGCTGATATCCTTGTTTTATAAATAAATCTCTCGCTGCATTCATAATCATTTCTCTTGTTAACTCTTGTTTAACTGATCTTCTTGGTGACATTTTTCATACCTCACATTTTAATTAACCACTGTTCAATTACATTATATCCCTTTTCTAAAAATAAGCAACCCCCTTCTTGAAAAAATATACAATTTGAAAGGATAGCATTATATCCAAGAATTTAGTATCATGATTCAAGATACTATTTCAGCATGAACGGAGGACACTATGAGTTTATTAACAGTAGAAAACCTAGGTCATACATTTGGTGACCGCACATTATTTAAAGATGTATCACTACGTTTATTAGCAGGAGAACATGTTGGATTAGTCGGCGCAAACGGCGTTGGTAAATCAACATTTATGAATATTATTACAGGACAGCTTATTCATGATGACGGACGTGTAGAGTGGACGCCTGGTACGCATTACGGATATTTAGATCAGCACACCATTTTAACGGCTGGAAGAACCATTCGCGACGTACTGACAGATGCATTCTTACCTTTATTTGAAAAAGAAAAAGAGTTAAATACGATTGCCGAAAAAATGGGAACTGCCACGCCAGAAGAATTAGAAGAACTACTTGAGCAAATGGCGAACGTGCAAGATGCACTTGAAGCAGGTGGATTCTACTTATTAGATATTAAAATTGAAGAAGCGGCACGCGGTCTTGGAATTGATGCAATTGGTTTAGATCGTGATGTTTCTGCATTAAGCGGTGGACAACGTACGAAAGTATTGCTTGCAAAGCTATTACTTGAGCAACCAGAAGTACTATTACTAGATGAGCCAACCAACTATTTGGACGTTGAACATATTCAATGGCTAACGAACTATTTAAAAGAATATCCACATGCGTTTCTTTTAATTTCCCATGATACGGAATTCATGAACAAATGTGTCGATGTTATTTTCCACCTAGAATTTTCAAAAATGACGCGTTACACAGCAACATATGAGAAATTTTTAGAGTTAGCAGAAATGAATAAAAATCAACATTTAAACGCCTACCAAAAACAACAAGAATTTATTAAAAAACAAGAAGATTTCATTTCAAAAAACAAAGCGCGTTATTCAACAACAGGGCGTGCGAAAAGTCGCCAAAAGCAACTTGATCGTATGGAACGTATTGATCGCCCAGAAACAGCAATCAAACCAGAATTCTCGTTCAAAGAATCCCGTGCAAGCAGCCGTTTTGTCTTTGAAGGTGAAGATGTAGAAATTGGTTACACACATCCACTACTACCAAAACTAACAATGACAATTGAACGCGGTGAAAAAATTGCAATTGTTGGATGTAATGGTGTTGGTAAATCAACATTACTAAAAACAATTCTTGGGAAAATCAAACCATTAAACGGGAAAACTAGTCTTGGTGATTTCCTGGAGCCAGCATATTTTGAGCAAGAAGTAAAAGCAGATAATTTAACACCAATCGATGATGTGTGGAATACATTCCCACATTTAGATCAGCATCAGGTTCGTGCAATGTTAGCAAGATGTGGTTTGAAAAATGAACATATCTCTCGTCCATTGAGCCAATTAAGTGGTGGAGAACAAGCAAAAGTCCGCTTATGTAAATTGATGGGTGAAGAAAGCAACTGGTTGCTATTTGATGAGCCGACAAATCACCTTGATGTGACAGCGAAAGAAGAGCTAAAGAATGCTCTTAAAACATATAAAGGAACGATTCTTCTCGTATGTCACGAACCAGACTTTTATGAAGGTTGGATAACAAAAGTTTGGAATGTAGAAGAATGGGCACAAGCTAATAACTAATAAAAAAGGTGGATTCACTATGATCCACCTTTTTCTTATTATGAATTTATACGTTTCACGTAATTTTTATATTATAGTATCCAGCTAACCTCAATTGAAAATCTTTCAGATCAGCATATGCCCTTAAGTTTGCTAACATTCCTTGAATTACTGGTATTCTTGGATTTGGCAACCTCATTTCAGCTTCCAAAACATCTAAAGTAACTAACAACTCATCATTTTCTAATTGATCTGCTAGTGTGCGTTTGAATGTAACAATTTCCTGCAAAAAATGCTCTTTGGCTTGCTCTTTAATAAGCTCTGAACTACCAAATAATCGGTTCATTTGCTCTTCCTGCAAAACGGGCATGTCCTCAGAATGTACAAGCCCCTCTACAAGATCATCTATTCTCTTTAGAATAAATGTAGAGACGTGAGGTATATCAATTTCAGCTGCATTAAAAATAATTAATTCTAAATAGCTTCGGCATATCCCCTCTACCATAACCACAAGGTCTAATATATATGGAATAACCTTTTCACCATAAATAGATAATAAGCTATTTCGATAAAAGGCATGCGACTCTAACTTCATTTTCACCATAAAAGCCTCTACTTCTTTATTAAACGGGATTGCATTTTCCCTCGCATATATAATAAGAAATTCCTTATCTTTTTGCACATCATTAAACTGACAATACAATTGTTTTTTAAACTTTTCACGTGGTAGCAAAGATTCTTCATCAATAGCCATCATCTTTTTATAGATTTTGTCATAATAATACTGGAGTGTCGCTAATAACAATTCATCTTTCGATTTAAAATATAGATAAAATGCTCCTTTTGATATGCCACATGCTGTTACAATTTCTTGTACTGATGTTGCATTGACACCCTTAGTCGCAAATAACTTCATTGCCATTTCTATAATTAAACGTTCTTTTTCTTTCATTTTTTTCTCTCTCTCCTATTTTTTCAAAAACGCTTATACCATCATTATAAATTTTCTCATTTTACCATACCATGCTTTTTCATTGACGACTGACCACTTAGTCAGTTATATTATGTATTAGACTGACCAGTTGGTCAATATTTATTATAAAAAGGAGCGCAAACATGAACAAAATCATTAACTTTTCGTTAAAAAATAAGTTCGCAGTTTGGCTATTAACCATTCTTGTTACCATTGCAGGAATTTATTCTGGCCTTAATATGAAGTTAGAGACAATTCCTGATATTACAACACCTGTTGTAACAGTAACAACGGTTTATCCTGGTGCTACGCCAGCGGAGGTAGCAGATAAAGTATCTAAACCGATGGAACAACAACTGCAAAATTTGAGTGGAGTCAACGTTGTAAGTTCTTCCTCTTATCAAAATGCTTCTTCCATTCAAGTAGAATATGATTTTGATAAGAATATGGAAAAAGCGGAAACTGAGATTAAAGAAGCACTCGCAAATGTGAAATTACCAGAAGGTGTGCAAGATTCAAAAGTTTCTCGAGTAAACTTTAATGCCTTCCCTGTTATTTCATTGAGTGTAGCAAGTAAAGATGAATCTTTAGCTGCCTTAACTGAAAAGGTTGAAAAAAATATCGTCCCAGGATTAAAAGGACTTGATGGTGTCGCATCTGTTCAAATCACAGGACAACAAGTAGACGAAGTACAACTTGTCTTTAAAAAAGATAAGATGAAAGAATTAGGTTTAAGTGAAGATACAGTTAAAAATATCATTAAAGGTTCTGATGTTTCTTTACCGCTTGGATTGTATACATTTAAAGATACCGAAAAATCAGTTGTCGTAGATGGCAATATTACAACACTCTCAGCATTAAAAGAAATGAAGATTCCTGCTGTTCCTTCAACAGGTGGCCAAGGCCAAGGTAATCCAGGGGCAGGGGCCCAATCACCACAGATGAATCCAGCTGCAGCTGGCGGTATCCCAACTGTTACGCTAGAAGAAATTGCTGATATTAAAGAAGTAGGAAAAGCAGAGTCCATCTCTCGTACAAATGGAAAAGAAGCAATCGGTATTCAAATTGTAAAAGCTGCTGATGCAAATACAGTTGATGTCGTAAATGCTGTAAAAGATAAAGTAAAAGATTTTGAGAAGAAGTATAAAGACTTAGAAATCATCTCAACATTTGACCAAGGTGCACCAATCGAAAAATCAGTTAATACAATGCTCAGCAAAGCAATCTTTGGTGCAATCTTCGCCATTGTAATTATTATGTTGTTCTTACGAAATATCCGAACAACATTGATTTCTGTCGTTTCTATACCACTTTCTTTATTAATTGCTGTTTTAGTACTAAAACAAATGGATATTACACTTAATATGATGACACTTGGAGCAATGACCGTTGCCATTGGGCGCGTTGTCGATGATTCGATCGTTGTTATTGAAAATATTTACCGACGCATGGCCTTATCAGACGAAACATTAAAAGGTAGAGACTTAATTCGCGAAGCAACAAAAGAAATGTTCGTTCCAATTATGTCTTCAACGATTGTAACAATTGCTGTCTTTTTACCTCTTGGTCTTGTAAAAGGTATGATTGGTGAAATGTTCTTACCATTTGCTTTAACGATTGTATTCGCACTACTGGCATCACTGCTTGTAGCAATTACAATTGTACCGATGTTAGCACACTCTTTATTCAAAAAGGAAAGTTCAAGGGAAAAACATGTACATCATGAAGAAAAACCAAGTAAATTAGCAAATGGATATAAACGCCTGCTTGCATGGGCGCTAAATCATAAAATTATTACATCTAGCATTGCTGTTCTTTTATTAGTAGGCAGCCTTGCACTTGTACCAATTATTGGTGTAAGTTTCTTACCATCTGAAGAAGAGAAAATGATTATTGCAACGTACAATCCTGAACCAGGGCAAACATTGGAAGATGTTGAAAAAATAACAACAACAGCTGAAAAACACTTCCAAGATAAGAAAGATGTAAAAACGATTCAATTCTCATTAGGTGGAGAAAACCCAATGAGCCCAGGAAAAACAAATCAAGCAATGTTCTTCGTTCAGTATGATAACGACACGAAAAACTTTGACAAAGAAAAAGAACAAGTGATTAAAGACTTGCAAAAAATGACAGATAAAGGTGAATGGAAGAGCCAAGATTTTGGAGCTAGCGGCGGTAACAATGAAATTAAGCTATACGTATATGGAGATAGCTCAGAAAGCATCAAACCTGTCGTAAAAGATATTCAAAATATCATGAAAAAGAATAAAGACTTAAAAGATATCGACTCTAGTATTGCAAAAACATATGCAGAATACACATTAGTCGCAGATCAAGAGAAACTAAGTAAAATGGGTCTAACTGCTGCCCAAATTGGAATGGGCCTTTCTAATCAACATGATCGTCCTGTTCTTACAACAATTAAAAAAGACGATAAAGATATTAACGTATATGTAGAAGCTGAAAAACAAAATTATGAAACCATTGATGATTTAACAAATCGTAAAATTACAACACCACTTGGCAATGAAGTGGCTGTTAAAGATGTTATGACTGTAAAAGAAGGTGAAACTTCCAATACAGTAACACATCGTGATGGTCGCGTTTATGCAGAAGTGACTGCTAAACTAACAACAGATGATGTTTCAAAAGCATCAGCCGCTGTTCAAAAAGAAGTAGATAAAATGGCTCTTCCTTCTGGCGTAGACGTTTCTATGGGCGGTGTCACAGAAGATATTCAAGAATCATTCACACAACTTGGCTTAGCTATGCTAGCTGCGATTGCAATTGTATACTTCGTTCTTGTTGTTACATTTGGCGGTGCACTAGCACCATTTGCGATTTTATTCTCGCTACCATTTACAATTATCGGGGCTCTCGTTGCACTATTAATTTCTGGTGAAACATTAAGCGTATCAGCAATGATCGGGGCGCTTATGTTAATCGGTATCGTTGTAACGAACGCTATCGTTTTAATTGACCGTGTGCTTCATAAAGAGCGTGAAGGACTCTCTACTCGTGAAGCGCTACTCGAGGCTGGTGCAACTCGCTTACGTCCAATTTTAATGACAGCAATTGCAACGATTGGAGCGCTTATCCCTCTTGCACTAGGATTTGAAGGAAGCGGCTTAATTTCAAAGGGACTTGGAGTAACTGTAATTGGTGGATTAACAAGTTCAACATTATTAACGCTTCTTATTGTTCCAATTGTATACGAGGCTTTGAGTAAGTTTAAAAAGAAAAATAAAACAGTAAAGTAAAAAAATAACCTCGCTATATGCGAGGTTATTTTTTATTTCCAAACAAGATCAAGAAGTCTCCATACCCTTCCTTTTCTAACTCTTCTTTCGGAATAAACCGAAGCGCCGCTGAATTAATACAGTAGCGTAATCCATTGGGGCCAGGACCATCCGGGAATACATGACCAAGATGAGAATCCCCTTCCTTACTCCTTACTTCCGTACGCGTCATATTGTGGCTGACATCCATTTTCTCTTTTACACTAGCTGACATAACAGGCTTTGTAAAACTCGGCCAACCACATCCACTATCGAATTTATCAAGTGAAGTAAAAAGTGGCTCACCCGAAACGACATCTACATAAATGCCTTCCTGTTGATGATTCCAAAATTCATTTTGAAAAGGAGGCTCTGTTCCATTTTCTTGTGTTACGTAAAACTGCATATCTGTTAATCGTTCTTTTAAAGGGGCGTTATCTCTTGGCCAATGCTTTTTAATAAAGGCATCACGGCCTGATCCTTGACGATATAACTCATAGCGGAATGTGTTTTTCTTATGATAACCTTGATGATACTCTTCAGCTGGATAAAATGTGGCAGCAGGAAGTATTTTTGTAGCAATCGGTTTCGAAAAGCGACCGCTCTCAGCAAGTGTTGCTTTTGACGCCTCCGCTTGTTCACGCTGCTCTTCATTATGATAAAAAATTACGGTTTCATAAGATTGCCCACGATCATGAAATTGACCTCCTACATCGGTTGGATCAATCTGTCTCCAATACATATCTAACAGTTTTTCGTATGGCATTTTATTGGTATCAAAGGTAATTTGTACTGCTTCATAGTGCCCTGTTGTTTCTGAACAAACCTCTTTATAAGTCGGGCTCTCTTTATGCCCACCCGTATAACCTGAAACGATCTGTATAATGCCTTCCATCTCTTCAAATGGTGAAACCATACACCAGAAACACCCTCCAGCAAACGTAGCAAGCTCTATCTTTTCATTTATAGCCATTTTTTCACCCCAATTATTTATTCTCCTTACAGTATGGCATACGAGGATAGAAGTTATAAAAGAAAAAGCATCGGCGTCCGATGCTTTTTCTTTTTACTCTATTTTTCAGCAGAAGCTTTTTCTTTTTCCTCACTCGTTACTTCTAATACATCTAGTAAAAATATAAAGATTGGAATACCAATAATCAGTCCCCAGACACCTAAGAAGTGTTCCGAAAAGATTAATACCATAAAGGTATAGAAAATTGGTAGGTTTGTTTTTTGAGACATGAATTTTGGATTTAGTACATAACTTTCAAGGGCATGAATCACAGCAACAATAATTAATATATAGACAACATATGTGATGCTGCCAATATTATAAGCAATCATACAAAGCGGGAATAGTGAGATAATCACACCTGCCACCGGAATGAGACCTAGCAAGAAGATCATTAATGCTAAACCAAGCAATTGCGGGAATCCTAAAATCCATAAAGCAATAACAGATAAAACACAATTGACAACTGCAATTAAAAATTGGGCTTCAATTACTTTCCCAAAAGAACGAGCAAATTTTCTTCCGAAATACTCAATCTCAGTATAGAAAATTGCTAGCCTGCTCCCTTTAAATTTTGCAGTAAATGCAACAATACGAGATTTCTCTAGTAGGAAGAACAAACTTAAAATAACGGAAAGTAAAAATTGCAAACCGACTTTTCCGACATTAGCAATTGATTTATAAATAATATCGACGCCTTGTTCAATATATTTCGAAAGTTCCATATGGTTAATTGTAGAAAGTAAATATTTAATAATTTCATTATCTGGTGGATTTTTATAGAACACATTGAACTGATAAATTAATTGTGAAATTTGTACAGTCAATACCGGTAAATATCTATATAATGTAATGGCAATGCCACCCACTAACATCACATATAAAAAGGCAATAATAATTTTTCTATTAATCGGCATAAAATGATCGAATTTACGAGAAATAAACTTCTGGAATCGATCCATCAAATACGTAAGGATAAACGTAATTAATATTAAATTAAACATACTTCGTAGCCCATATAACATAAGGGCCAGTAAGAGTAGTACAAGTAATCTCTGAAATCCTTTACTTTGAAACAGGTTTTTCATTTGCATAATTAACGAGTGATCTCTCCTGTCCTATAAATCATCTTACTTTTATTTTACAATACAATTTATCTTTTCAGAACGAATTCTGTAAAGTATTGATGAAGTTTTATTAGAAATTTCTCTTGCTTCTTCTATTTTCTCTATTCAAAAGAGGTCTTACCACCACTGTAACACAAAAAGCAAGCTATCAGTAGAAATCTGTTCTACGAATAGCTTGCTTTTTTGTTTTGACAAGGATATGTCATATTATACAATGAATGGCATGAACATTGGGATGATAACCACGGTTACAACCCCAACAACCGTTACTGCAATACTTGCCATCGCTGCTTCTACTTCACCCATCTCAATCCCAACTGCAACGCCAAGTGCATGTCCTGCAGTTCCTAACGCTAACCCTTTCGCGATTGGATTTTTCACTCTAAATGTTTTTAAGAATAAAGCACCAAGTGCATATACGATAACTGCGTTGAAAATAACTGCAAAAGATGTAATTGCTGGAATACCGCCGATACTTTCAGATAATGGTAGTGCAATTGCTGTTGTTGCCGCTTGTGGTAACATAGAGTTCATTACAGATGTATCTAAGCCAATTGCTTTTGCGACAATGAACACGACAATCACTGAACAAACAGACCCAACAACGATAGCGGATAAAATTTGCCACCAATATTTTTTTAACTTATCAACTTGTTTGTATAACGGAATTGCAAAGGCAATTGTTGCTGGCTCTAAGAAGAAGCTAATCATTTTACCGCCAGTATTATATTCTTCAAATGTAAAGTTTCCGACCTTTAAAAAGACAATTCCAAGTACCATTGCTACAAACAGTGGTGTAAATAAGAAGAATCCTTTTGAGTGTTTAAATAAGAATGTTCCAATTCCGTATGCGATTAATGAAACGACGATTCCAAAATAGGGAGTCATTGTGCTTGCCATGTTCATTACCTCCTAACCATATGTGGTCCAATCTATTACGCAACTTTTCCGTGCTCGCGTCCTTTATTTACAACATCTAGTTGTTTTGTATCTTGAGTTTCTTTTTCATCTTTACCTAGAATAAACTGTGCAAATAAACCAGTTACTGCTAATAGAATAATTGTTGCAACAACGATTACAGTTATAATTTGTACAAAATATTGGCTCATTACGCCAAGAGAGTTAATAACGGAAATACCAGATGGTACGAAAAGAAATCCGATAATAGCAGTTAACGCTGTTCCAAGTGATTCCACTTGCTCTAATTTAATGACCTTTAAGCATAATAGACTAAACAAAATAACTAATCCGATTACTGATGAAGGCATTGGAATTGGTAAGTGTGTTGCAATAATATTAGAAACAAACATAATAGCTGAAAAGACAAATGCTTGTGATAGAAAACTGTATACTTTTTTTGTACTCATTTTTGCCACCTCTTTCGATTTGGTACCTTTATTGTATATGATGAAACCACTTAAGTAAGCGCTTCCAATATGGAACGTCAAATACATGGAATCAGTTACAAAAAAAGCGGGTTGAAATACAAAAGCTGCTTCTTAAATACGAAGCAGCTTTTTTAATTCCTTTGCATATGTACGGCTCACCGGCACTTTTGATTCGTCTTTCATAATTAAATTATAGGTGGAATTAAACCAAGGTTGTATTTCAGAAATATGATTGATATTCACAATAAAACCACGGTGGACACGCATAAAGCTTGTTTGCGGCAATTTCTTCTCTAAAATAACCAATGTATCGTGCGTTACATATGTATCATGCATTGTCTTTACAATCACCTTTCCATCTACAAGTCCTGCATAGACAATATCACCTATATTTACCAGCACAATGGATTCTTCTATTGGAAGGGCAAGCTTGTGCATTCCATTTGCTACATCTAGCGCTTGCACCTCTTGTTTTTTTGCCGTTTCACTTTGCTTTCGTTTCTTATATTTTTTCAGCGTCTGTGCAATTCGTTCTTCATCAAATGGTTTTAAAATATAGTCTAGCGCATCTACCTCAAATGCTTGCAATGCATATTGATCATACGCTGTTGCAAACACAATAGCCGGTGGATTCTTCATTTTCTTTAATATATTTGCAATTTCAAATCCGTTATCGTCTGAAAGCTGAATATCTAAAAAAACAAGATCTGGCTTACTATCCATTAGCTTTTCTAACGCATCTTCTACACAGTCCGCTTCTTCGATTACATCGACCTCTTTCGTTTTCTGTAATAAATACTTCAGCTCATCTCTCGCCAGCATTTCATCATCTACCACTAATACCTTTAACACCGTTCTCTTCCTCCCCTATCCTTTGAATCGGAATCGTAAAGAAAATTTCTGTCCCTTTTTCTACCTCACTATCAATATGTAGTGTTGTATCTTTCCCAAACAATCCTATTAACCGTTGATTAATGTTATATAGGGCTGTTCCTGTTCCTTTTTTCGATGCTACAACAGTCTTCCCTAATTGCTCTAAACGTTCTTGTTCAATTCCCTGCCCATTATCTTTCACCTTAAAATGAACCATATCCTGGTCAGCGTAGGCATGAACTTCTACTTGGCATTTTGGCTGTTTCTTTGGAAAAGCATGGCGAAGTGCATTTTCTACTAACAATTGCAGTACAAATGGAGGCAACAAAATCGTATTTAAGCCTTCTCCAATATATGTTTTCACCTCATACTTATTTGGAAATCTTGCTTGCTCTAATGATAAATACGCATGCACATGGTTCAGCTCTTGCTCAAGTGGAATGAGAAGCTGACGTGCACCTTGTAAATTACAGCGGAAGTATACGCTAAGCTGCAATAAAAGTTTTCTCGCCTTTTCTACATCTGTACGACATAAAGCCGACACCGTATTGATTGCATTAAATAAAAAATGCGGGTTAATTTGTGCTTGTAGCGCTTTTATTTCTGCATCTTGAAGCAGCTTACTTTGTAATTCTGCTTCTCCTAATTCAAGCTGTGTGGAAAAGATTTTTGCTAATCCTTCTGCTAATTCTTCCTCCACACGACTTAACTGGTTTGGATTTTTAAAGTATAGCTTTAATGTCCCAATGGTATTGCCATGTGACGTTAATGGAATGACAACTGCCGCTTGCAACGGACATCCTTCATGCTGACAATTGATTACCTCACGTGATTTCGCTTTCATAATTTTCCCTGTTGTTAATACTTCTTTTGATAGTCCTGTAATTAAACTATGGGAAGGGATATGGTGATCAGATGCTAAGCCAATATGCGCTAATATTTTTTCTGTATCTGTTAAAGATACCGCATCTGTTCCTGTAAAGCGATGGATAATCTGTGCCACATGCTTACAAGACTCTTCTGTTAACCCACGGCGGAAATAAGGAAGTGTTTTATCAGCAATGCGTAACACTTTATGTGTTTGTAATGCTTTTGCATTTTCCTCTTGGCGCAGAATGGCTTGTACCATAGAAAGTAAAATAAAACTACCAAAACTGTTTACAAGAATCATTGGGATTGCAATTGTTTTTACAATATCCCAACCATCCTTCACAATCAACAAGATCATTCCCATTTCTAAAGATACAATCAGAACACTTAAAACTGCAGAAAACTTAGGTGTTATCACTCGGTTATTCTTTTGAAAAACCCAACCAATATAACCCGTAATAATCCCCGCTAAAATAGAAGTAATTGTACAACTAAGGGCGGTCGTTCCTCCCAGCATATAGCGGTGAATTCCAGCGATAAATCCAACTCCCACTCCGACAACTGGTCCACCAAGTAAGCCACTGATCCCAACGCCCATAATACGCGTATTTGCAATCGTACTAGATGAAGAAACGCCTTGCAGCCAGTTTTCGTTCATAATCGTATTCCCTGCAATTTCAATCCCTGTATAATTGCTTACAATTGTAAATAACGAGAAAATACAAATGAGCATAAGATTATCTTTATATCCATTTTGTTTATGAAGAAGGCGTCTGAATATTTTAATATGCGAAAGTAAAAAACCTAAAATAACAATTAACCCAACGCGTTCGATCATCATGAGCAATAAATCTAGCATCTTGCATTCATCCTTTATTTATTTAGTTAGTTTTATTATCGGAAAATAATGGAGTAAGAGTCAAGAAAGAAACTACCACGAAGAATATTATATAAAAATAGGATGTTTTCTTTCCCTTCCTTTTCTGTATAAATACAAATTAAAAAACTGACATAAAACCCTTCTTTTTAGGTGGGAGAGAGCATCCGGCCATGCATAGAAGCGGTCAGATCCTTTTCCTGCCCCATGCCAAATGAAAACAAAGAGAGAAAACGAGTGCGGGTCACCTTTTGTTCTCCATAGCCGCGGCTATATGTCGAAAAATCAAAATGGATTTATATGCATTAAAAACTGTTCCGATTATATCGGAAATATTCCGTAAAGCTTGCACTTCAGCACCTGCTTTTCCCAATAACTTCCCCGATTTTTTGCTAGGCTACTTCAATTCCATTTTCTATTTCCTCTGATGAATGAAGATATCTTCAAATGAGAAAGCAGCACTTTCCTATTTTTCTTCATATAGATTTGACAATAGGATAGAAGAGTGCTAAAAATAAGGTAATATAATTACAGTCCTTTAACACAGCCCTGTGAGGTTGAGAAGGAAGTCGGAATATAGATATGTGTCTTTATTTATAAGGATACATATGTTTTTTGGCCTTCTCACAATAATAGGTGAGAAGGCCTTTTTATTATTCTTCCATAGCGACTGTATGAAACAATGAGGAGGAGTAATGATGAACGTAACAGGTGAAGTACAAGAAATAGCAGAAGAATCGAGAGCAAAACGATATAAAACGTTGCTTGGTTCTGCACTCGGTTATGCGGCAGAGGGCTTAGATATGCTGCTCTTATCTTTTGTACTCGTTTATATTTTGAAGGAGTTTCATTTAACACCAGTAGAAGGTGGTAACCTTATGCTAGCAACAACAATTGGTATGCTAGTGGGCTCTTATTTATTTGGATTTATCGCTGACTTATTTGGTCGTATTCGAACAATGGCATTTACTATTTTATTATTTTCATTAGCAACAGCACTTATTTATTTTGCAACAGATTATTGGCAATTATTAATTCTTCGCTTTTTAGTAGGCATGGGCGTTGGTGGGGAATTTGGAATTGGTATGGCTATTGTAACGGAAACATGGTCAAAGGAAATGCGGGCAAAAGCAACTTCTGCAGTCGCACTTGGATGGCAATTTGGTGTTCTAGTTGCCTCCTTACTTCCTGCTTTCATCGTTCCGCATTTTGGCTGGAGAGCTGTATTCTTATTCGGCTTAATTCCAGCTTTATTAGCAGTATACGTTCGTAAAAGTTTAAGTGAGCCAAAAGTATGGGAACAAAAGCAACAGTATAAAAAAGAATTACTGCAAAAGGAGTCACAAGGAAACTTAACGTCTAACGAAGCAGAACAGTTAAAACATATGAAAAAATTCCCGCTGCGCAAATTATTTTCAAATAAAAAAGTAACAATCACAACAATCGGTCTCATTATCATGTCATTTATCCAAAACTTTGGATACTATGGCATTTTCACATGGATGCCTACGATTTTAGCAAATAAATACAACTATACATTAGCAAAAGCAAGCGGTTGGATGTTCATTTCAACAATCGGTATGCTAATTGGAATTGCAACATTTGGAATATTAGCTGATAAAATCGGACGCCGCAAAACATTTACGATCTATTACATTGGCGGTACAGTGTACTGCTTGATTTACTTCTTCTTATTCACAGATGCAACATTATTATTATGGGGAAGCGCCCTGCTCGGTTTCTTTGCCAACGGTATGATGGGCGGCTTTGGAGCTGTCTTAGCAGAAAACTACCCGGCAGAAGCGCGTTCTACAGCTGAAAACTTCATTTTCGGAACAGGCCGCGGATTAGCAGGTTTTGGCCCAGTCATTATCGGCTTGCTCGCTACAGGTGGTAACCTACTAGGAGCTTTATCACTCATTTTCATCATCTATCCAGTCGGACTGATTACAATGCTCGTATGTGTACCAGAAACAAAAGGAAAGGTATTGGACTAAATTTGAACAGAGGAAACTTCCAACCGCTCCCCAAAGGGAATTGAAAAAATTGTGATTTTATGAATCCTTTCCTCTTATTTACCAATACATTCTTACTACTCATGAAATGGAACCAAATAAAAAAGCATTGAAATCCTTGATTTCAATGCTTTTTTAACAAATTACTCATGAAAGAAATTCGGTGTAAAGATTTCATTCGGATAAGGTTTATGATATATATGCGTCGTAGCTGGAGATAACGGTGGGATTAACCAGACCCAATTTCCTGTTACAACACGTCCACAAGCTGCTTCTTGCTTCTCAAACTGTTGAAATTGCTGGGCTGCCGTATGATGATCAACAATACTTACCCCTTGTTTTTTGAATGAATGTAATACAGCTACATTCAATTCGACTAACGCCTTATCTTTCCACAATGTACTGTTTCGAGAAGTATCTAAACTCATGATTTCTGCAACAGCGGGAAGCAAATTATAGCGATCATGGTCAGCTAAGTTGCGAGCACCAATCTCCGTTCCCATATACCAGCCGTTAAAAGGAGCAGCTGTATACGAGATACCTCCAATTTCTAAGCGCATATCTGAAATCATTGGTACACCATACCATCTTACACCTAATGATGAAAATGGGTATTCTGGATGTTCAATTTCGATCTCTTTTACGTCTTCTTTAGGAACTGGTATGCATACAGGCTCGTTTCCATCAATAGAAAATACGAGCGGCAATACATCAAAATGTGTTCCTTCACCATTCCAACCGAGCTCTTTACAAGACGTTGTAAACGAAATTGAATTAGAATCACCAATGACCCCCGCTGCTGTTTCGTACCCCGCATAGCGAATCAACTGATGATTATAAATTCGAATGTTATTTTTTTCCCCACTATGCTGCTTAAAAATGGTAATGGTCGGCTTAATCTTCCCATCATTTGTTGCATAGCGAATATGATGAATTAATGCGTTATATACACCTTCTGTATCGTTTACTTCACGGGCATCTAATATGTGCATTTTGTTCCAAAAAAGACGACCTATGCAGCGATTGCTATTGCGCCATGCCATACGAGCACCATGAACAAGCTCCTCAAACGTATGCTCATACGTTCCTGTCTCCAATATTTCCGCTTCTATTTGAACTAAGCGTCCTTCTATATCAAGATCTTTACCAAGCTCTTGATAGCAAACTGTAATAAATTTTGTTGCTTCCTCTATTAATTGTTTCATTGTAATCATAGAAAATCTCCTTCTATATAAATACAAATTAAAAAACCGACATAACCCCCCCTTCTTTTTAGGCGGGAAAGAGCATCCGGCCATGCATAGAAGCGGTCAGTTCCTTTTCCTACCCCACGCCAAGTGCAAACAAAGAGAGAAAACGAGTGCAGGTCACCTTTTGTTATCCATAGCCGCGGCTTATATGTCGAAAAACCAGAATGGATTTATATACTTCATAAAGACATTGTTACCTTACAGTATAGCAAAAAGGGAGGTGGTAACAAACAAAATGAAGTTGTTTCACCTTCTTCTACAACCAACAAAATGTACGAATTTTTCCATAAAATTAATATAATTATACGTTTTATTGTTGACTTATATGTCTTCATTTCATTTACCCAAATTTTCATATGACTATGATGAATTGGGGCTGTATATGGAGACACTAATTATTCGTATAAGGTAATTTAGTAATATGAAAGTAGTATCATCGAAATCCTCCATGTCCCTCGGGTTGCCGCCAGAAGATATATGAATGATTACTAAATTATATCAATGTAACGTTCTAATAAGTTGTATATGTCGCCCTTCAATTCTCTAAATTGAAATCCTAATGCTTCTGCTCGTGTATTATCTACAGTGCAATTCGTCAATCCATTATACGGAGCTACATTCTCTCCCGTTTCTTGGACGATAGCTTCCACTCCTGTATTCTCTTCTATAAAATGAATCACTTCCTGCATCGTAATAACCCCATTATTACATGCATTAATGGGTCCTCTTACATCTACTGTACTTAGCCATGCTAGAAATTCTCCCGCTTCTTTTGCGTGTATAAAAGACATTTCACCTTCTATATCTTCTACTACAAAAGGCTTTTGCTTCACAATGTTATCAACATAGAAGTACAATCTTTTTGTGTAATCATCACCTCCAATTACAACAGGAAAACGAACTGAAACAACTGGAAATGTAGCATGTGTAAACAGCACGGCCTCCGCTAACCTCTTCCCTTCGCTATAAGAAAAATCATGCCTATTTCCATAGATGATGGGATATGTATATGGATTGAAATCTTCTTCATTTAAATAACGTGCTGGCTTATAAATAGCCATCGAGGATGTAACGATATACTTTTTTACTTTGCCGTGTAATACATTGCATATTATCTTTGCAGTATTTGGACTATAACAAAGGTTATCATACACAACATCATAACTTTCCCCTGTTAATTTTTCTTTTAGTGCTTTCTCATCTTCTCGATCTACGATAATTCTCTTTACTCTTTTACCAAATTGATCTCCTGCAATTCCTCTCGTTGCAATTGTTATATCATGCCCATCTTGCAAGAGCCTTTCAACTAGTCTTTTTCCAAAAAATCTTGTTCCACCCAATACTAATATTTTTTCAAATTCACCATTCTCCTAATCATTTGAGTTGTTCATGATGACTGAATAAGTTGTTGTTACTTTATTATAATTGAATTTATTATCATTTATATATATAAAAACAGGGATCTCATTTATAAGATCCCTGCTTTTTGATTTCATTTAACCGCATTCTCTCTAAACCATTAAAATTCATTTGTACATTCATCTCTTTATGTTTAACGTTTTAACGTTGCTTTTAATTTAAAAGTAAGATAACCAAAATAGATAATAGAAAGGATTGATACATATACCCATGCTTCGTATACAAATGGAGTTTCCCATACCCCCATGAAATATAGAAGAGATGGAAGTGTTAGTGTCACCCACGACTGTACAAATGCTATCCTTCCCAGGTATTGATTTATATCCTTTCTTTGTACATTTAATACATAGAACAAATACCAAAGGAATGCCCACATAAACCACGTTAATGCATTAACGATATCATGAAATTGGACAATCGATACAATCATATAGAATAGCGCAATGATAGCTACCCATAAGCAAAACCAGCCCAATCCATTACTACTCATTCCTGCAATGAAGGTGATTCCTACATATAAGTAAGTCAAACCAAATAAGAAAGTTGCGGCATATGAATAAACCGTCCAATTGCTTTGATCAGAAACTACAATTAAATAAAACGGAATTACAATTTGTAACACTCCTACAAACAAATTAAAAATGCCTACACTCTTTTCTTCTGCCTTTCCTAGTATAACAAGGCTATTTAGAAACAGTGCTGCACCTGAAAGTAATAATCCAACATAACCCATATGCATTCGAGTGAAAAGCAATAGTGCTCCCCTCTGCCTCCTCATATTATAAATTCGTCTTAAAAAGAATATAACAACAAAAAATAACGCCTCAGCTCCGATAACATGTAACAGAGGCATTTCCTTTTGTTGTAGAAGTTTCGCTTTATACACGCTTTAAATAAAACGCTTACAAAAAAACTTAACATATCGAATATTAGGTAGATTCTCTCTTCATCTACTACTGATCTAAAACTTCTCCTGAAAACGATACCATCATCATAACAGCATCAACTCAAAAAATAAATACTAAAAATACTGGAATAAAACGCCATAAAGTGAAACTTTAATCAGCCCTCGCCAATCGGACTTTTTTACAGGTAATTTATCCTCTACCTAACTTCTTTGCTTTTTGCTGAACTTTGAGATGGGATTATTACTGCCCGCGAATAGCGGGATAAATAATGAAGTCTATGCTTATTTACAATGTACATAATTGTTACGAAATAATAATTCAATTTTTGATGCAATTTTTCATATGTCCAATCATATAATTTATCAAACAAAATATTTCATACTATCAACTTCATGGAGGGAGGTGACATGATGAAAACAAGAAGTGCATTAATTGGATTAATTGGTTTATGGTTTATTATTGCGCCATGGGCTCTTGGATTCTCCGATAATGACAAAATGCTTTGGTCTAGTATCATTATAGGTCTTATTCAATCCATTGTTTCACTTTGGGGTTATGGTAAATTCGGATGGAATTCCTGGCAACATTGGGTATCCCTACTGACAGGAATTTGGTTCATTATTTTTCCATTCACTTATTCATTATCAAGCGGTGAATTCTGGGCAAGTATTATTTTAGGGGCTATTACAGTCCTATTTAGTCTGTGGAATTTAGGCTCCGCTGAACAAAGTACAGATTTGGAGTAAATGTTTATCCCGCATTAACAGGCAGGAATCCCCACTAAATAAAAGTCCCACTTTATATTAGCCCCTCTGATGAAATAATAGAGGGGCTTTTTAATTTGTATTTTCCTATACTTAAACAAGTCGTTCACTCAACAGGTGTATTAACGCGGAAAAACCTACATACCTCTTCCTAAATTACGTAGAAGTAAACACATAAAAAGTGAGCTAAACTTCCAAGTAAAACAAAAATATGAAAAATTTCATGATGACCCATATATTTAAATTCTAACCATCTTGGTTTGGCACCATAAATGAATCCACCAATTGTATAGAAGATCCCACCAAGCACTAAAAGCATAATGCCATTGCTACTCAAATTTTGTGATAACGGCGCAAAGAAGAAGATAATTAACCATCCCATGACAAGATAAATAGCTGTCGATAACCACCTTGGACAACTAAACCAAAACATTTTAAAAGCAATTCCACATACAGCGGTTGCATAAACTAGCGTGAATAATAGTAAGCCGTGTTCAGCTTGTAATGTAATTAAACAAAAGGGTGCATATGTGCCCGCAATTAACATAAAAATCATGGAATGATCCAGTTTTCTAAAGAAATAAATAACACGTTCATTTGCCACAACCATATGGTATACAGTTGAAGCACCATAAAGAATCATCATCCCCACTCCAAACAGAATAACCGCTGAAATTGTAGGAACAGAAGGCATTTTCACAGAAACTTTTACGACCATGGCAAGAAGAGCAACAAATGATAAAACTGCGCCTCCTAAATGCGTAAACGCATTAACTGGTTCTCTTACATAAGTATTCACATTAACAACTCCTTATATAATTACATGTAGTTTTGATAACTACATGTAATTATATAATAATCAAATGCAGAGGTCAACATTTACAAGTAATTCGTTTCGTAATACTATAATTGGATATATAGTGGTAATTACAGAGAGTTATTCCCACTAACTAAATTCACATTATTCCTATAAAGGTGAGGGTTTCATATGGAAAACGTAAACGATTTACTGGAAACATTACATTTAGAAAAAAAAATTACACTTGAAGATATTCCTAACGTAGATTTATACGTGGATCAAGTCGTTCAGTTATTTGAAAACAACTACAATCTGGCGACGAGAACCGCTGATGAAAAAGTACTAACAAAAACAATGATTAACAACTATGCAAAAGGAAAGTTATTCATCCCTATAAAAAATAAGAAATACTCAAAAGAGCACATGATCTTAATTAGCCTCATTTATCAATTAAAAGGCGCGCTCTCCATTAACGACATCAAAAACTCTTTAGCTGGTCTCAATGAAAAATTAGTAAACGAAGACGATTTTGAACTAGATGCACTTTACAAAAGTTACCTTGATCTTACAGAAACAAATGTTGAAAACTTTAAAAAGGACGTTAACAATCGGATAGACGAAGTAAAAGCAGAGGCAGCTACTTTTGAAGATGAAGACCTTGAGAAGTTCTTATTACTTACCTCTTTCGTAACAATGAGTAATATGTATAGACGCTTAGCAGAAAAATTGGTTGATGATTTGAAAGAATCTTAAACATAAAAGAAAGCCACCTATTTCTAGGTGGCTTTCTTACGTTATTGTTCTGATGCTAACGCTCGTTTTAATATGTATGTTTGTACTATCGGTTTTTATGAAAGTTTCACGCACAAAATCAATGGTCCACCATTGGAATGAATATCGCTATCCAATGTGGTTTATGAACGTCACTGCATTATTCGAGCTAGCCGGGGTAATTGGAATGATTGTATCATTTTGGATTCCAGGCATCTTACCGTATTCTGCAGCCCTTTTTATTGTTCTTATGCTGGGTGCCTTGCATGCTCATCTCTTTCGGGCAAAACATAAGCCTGTTATGGCACTTAATGCTTTCATCATGCTTGTGCTTCCTATTGTGGTTATTTTGTTTTAGAAAGACAAAATATACGATGAATAAGTACATCCTATAATAAAAAAACTACCCACCTGTTATAGTGGGTAGTTTCTTTTACTTAATGGCCTCATGAACTTTTAACTGCTTACCTTTTATCGTCGTATTCTTCATTACCTTTAAGACAAGAGGGCCTTTACCATTTAATATATCAACATACGAAACATTATCCTGTATCGTAATAATTCCAATATCATCCGCTGCCACTCCCGGAATTTTTGCAATGGTTCCAACAAAATCTACCGCTCTAATCTTCTTTTTCTTTCCGCCATTGAAATAGAGTTTCATGATTTCTTTATTTAATCCTGCACTCTTATCTTTTTTAATCGTTGGTCTAGCGTTGATTTTCTCCTCAAAAGCAGCCTTTCCTTTTGTAACGTCCTCTTTTGACGGAGCATCCATTTGCGGGATTTCAAAACCAATATACCCTTCAATTTCTGCTAAAAATTTCTTTTCGTAAGGTGTTACAAATGTGATTGCTTTTCCACTTTTACCAGCTCTACCTGTTCTACCTGTTCGGTGTACATAGCTTTCTTTCTCTAATGGAATATCATAGTTGATAACATGTGTAATATTATCAATATCAATTCCTCTCGCGGCTACATCTGTAGCAACTAAATAGCGGAATTCTCCTCTTTTAAAATCGTTCATTACATCAAAACGATCTTCCTGAACCATACCTCCGTGAATTTTATCACACGGATAGTTTGAATGATTTAATTGTCTAAACACATGATCCACTTGTTCTTGCGTCCGGCAAAAGATAATACAGCTATCTGGATTTTCAACAGTTGTTACATCTTTAAGAAGAGAAAACTTAGCTTCTTCTCTCACTTCTAAAAGGGCATGTTCAATTTTATCTGTCGTAATTCCAGTTGCTTTAATCTCAATATTCATTGGAGTTTCCATGTATTTATGAGATAGTTTTTCAACATCTTCTGGTAATGTCGCAGAGAATAGCATCGTCATTCTATCCGTAGGTAATTCCTCAATAATTGCCTCTACTTGATCAATGAATCCCATATTCAACATCTCGTCCGCTTCATCAATCACAAGATATTGTAAACGATCTAAAGCAAGTGTTCCTTTTTCAATATGATCTAACACACGCCCTGGAGTCCCCACGACTACATGTGTCTTTTGCTTTAATTCTAATTTTTGTCTAGCAAACGGTGATTTTCCATACACAGCAGTCGCTTTAATACGTTTAAATCTTCCTATATTCGTGATATCCTCTTTCACCTGTGCAGCAAGTTCCCTAGTTGGTGTAAGGATTAACGCCTGTGGTTTATTTTCTTCCCACTCAACCAGTTCACAAAGCGGAATACCAAAGGATGCTGTCTTACCACTCCCTGTTTGTGATTTCACAACAAGGTCTTTTTTTTCTAGTGCAACTGGAATTACTTTCCCTTGCACCTCCGTTGGATGTTCATATTTCAAGCTAGCAAGTGCTCTTACAATTTCTTTACTTAATGCATAATCTGCAAAACTTTTTTTACTCATGTAGTAACCTCATTTTGTTATATATTCTTTTATTTATTTTTCACCATCTTATAAACATCATATGCGTTATTGCACCATATTTCATTATACTTGAGTCTACCTCTAAATTGGGATTAATATATATTTCAAAATAAAAAGCAGACTTATCATTAAGTCTGCTTTCCCGCCCTATACAGCTTCTTTCGTCTCCCTCAATACTTTCATATTAGAAATAGCTTCTGCATGTTTTACTTCATCAAATTCATTTTCACTCTTTGCAACAATCATTGTAGCAATTCCATTTCCAATTAAGTTTACAATCGCTCTTCCCTCACTCATAAAACGATCCACACCTAGAAGCAATGCTAATCCTTCTAAAGGAATAACCTTTAATGCCGCTAACGTAGAGGCTAATACAATAAATCCACTTCCTGTTACACCAGCAGCGCCTTTAGATGTTAGCATGAGCACTAAAATAATTGTAATTTGCTGCCCAATCGTTAAGTCTACACCAAATACTTGTGCCAAAAAGACAACCGCCATCGATAAATAAATAGATGTACCATCTAGGTTAAAGGAATAGCCTGTTGGAATAACAAGGCCCACAACGGATTTTGAACATCCATATCGTTCCATCTTATTCATCATTCTTGGTAATACAGATTCTGAAGAACTTGTTCCCAATACGATTAATATTTCATCTCGAATAAACTTTAAATAATTCCATAAACTAAATCCATATATCTTACAAATAATATTTAAAATGACAAACACGAATAAGAACATCGTAATATATACTGACATCATCAATTTTCCAAGTGGTACGAGTGAAGCAAGCCCAAAATGACCAATTGTGTAGGCCATTGCACCAAATGCGCCAAGCGGAGCTGCCTTCATTACATAACCAATAATTTTAAAGAATACATGTGAAAGTTTATCCAAGAAATCGATTACTGCTTTTCCTTTTTCTCCAAGAGCCGCTAGCCCAACTCCGAATAAAATCGAGAAAAATAATACTTGTAAAATGTCACCCTTAGCGAACGCATCAACCATATTAGAAGGAACAATATGAGTTACAAAATCGATCCAATTGATACCTTGTCCCCCGCCTTGTGTATATTTTGATACGTCTCCTTTAGCAAGCTCATTAAAATTAAGACCTTCTCCTGGCTTCATAACATTTACGACAATTAACCCAATAATCAATGCAAATGTTGTTACAACCTCAAAATAAATAAAGGCTTTTCCTCCAACTTTACCAACCTTTTTCATATCTCCCATTTTGGCAATACCAAGTACAATTGTTAAGAATATAATCGGTGCAATTACCATTTTTACAGCATTAATAAATGTGTCACCTAATGGCTTCATCTCTTTTCCTACACTTGGCCAAAGAAGCCCGACTAACACACCTAGTGCAATCGCCGTTAATACTTGAAAGGTTAAATTTTTGAACAGTCGTTTCACCTTCAACTTTTCTCCCCCTTTTGTTTTGAAAACTTTCCTATCCCTATGTTTTAAATAATGATAGCGTTTTCAGTTAAAAGTGAGAAGTTTATGGTCATAACGAATGTTTTGGTCATTTTGGTCTCATTTTTTCACTTCACGAAATACATAACGATTAATTGGCCTTCCAACTCCGCCATATTGAACCGCTAAATGAATCAAACCGCTTTTTTCTAGATAATCTAAATAGCGCCTAGCAGTTACTCTAGCTATCCCAATTGCACTTGCAACTTCTTCTGCCGAACGCGGTTCATCTTGTGTTTTTACATAATCCGCAATTTCATTTAATGTAAATTCATTTAATCCTTTCGGTAAGTTACTTTCTATTTTCTTAGATCGCCCAGAATATAATAATAAATCAAGCTGCTCCTGCGAAATCGCCCCAGATTCTTTCAAACTCATCCTATATTGCCGGTATTTTTCTAAAGCTTGCTGAATTCGATACAATTTAAATGGCTTAATAATATAGTCCATAGCCCCATTTTGAAGCATGAGTTTAATTGTTTCTCTATCTTTTGCAGCAGACACAACAATGACATCTGGTTCTAACTCTTGTTTTCTAAATTCCTGTAATACTTTAATACCATCTTTTTTCGGCATAAAAATATCTAAAATCACAAGGTCTGGATTCATTTCTTTTACGAGGTCAATTCCTTCCTCACCATTACTAGCAACAGCGATTACCTGAAATCCACTTACACTTCTTATAAACTCTTTATTTACTTCCTGAACCATTGGATCATCTTCAATTAACAGTACTTTGATTCCCGCTTTACCTGTCATACAATTCCACCCCTATCTCCATTGGAAAAGTAATGATAAAAGAAGTTCCCTCACCATAAAAAGATGAGACTCTAATTTCCCCTCTCCCTTTTTCAACAATTTGTTTTACTAAAAAAAGCCCATAACCTGTACCACTAATTTTATTTACAGTAAATCCTTTCTCATAAATCCTTGGTAAGTATTCCTCACTTATGCCGCATCCACTATCCTCAATCAATATCGCGCATACATCTTCTGACTGTTCAATACTAATATCAATTCTTTTATTCTCTACCTCAGTTTGCTCAAATGACCCGAAGGCATTTTCGATTAAATTTCCTAATAATACAACGAAATCATGTTGGTCTAATTGATATGGGAATTTTTCTAAATAACTATTTTGATCAATACTCACCTGAATCCCAAGCTCTTTTCCCCTGCTTACTTTACTTAATAAAAGACCTGCAACAGCATCATTTTTAATTGTCTCGTTTAGAAAATTAGTCACACTCTCCTGCTCTTCTGATGTGTTATATGCAAGCTGTAATGCCTTATCAGCTTTTCCAAGTTGAATTAACCCCGCTATTGTATGAAGTTTATTCATATGCTCATGGCTTTGTACCCGGAGTGCTTCTACAAATGTCTTCACCCCAGTTAGTTCCTCAGCAAGTTTTGTAACCTCAGTGCGATCTTGGAAGATTGCTACAGCCCCAATCAACTCATTATCCTTCTTAATTGGTATACGATTGCTTAAAATAACCTTGCCACTTACTTTTATCTCTTCATTGTATACTGGCTGATTCTTCTCCACGATTTCTGGAAGCCTTGTATCCTCTAGCACTGTACGAATCGGCTTTCCTACAACATCTCCATCCACACGAAAAACCTGCCTTGCTTTCTCATTGAAAATCGTAATAATTTCTTGATTGTCAATTGCAATCACACCCTCATTAATTGAATGAAAGGTTGCTGTTCTTTCTTCTAGCATTCTTTTAATTTCAAACGGCTCC
The DNA here is from genome assembly GCF_030348195.1 of Bacillus sp. DX4.1. Classification (NCBI taxonomy): domain Bacteria; kingdom Bacillati; phylum Bacillota; class Bacilli; order Caryophanales; family Bacillaceae; genus Bacillus; species Bacillus sp. DX4.1. The sequence goes on from NZ_JAUCFT010000008.1 coordinate 4,954,219, forward strand.
AATTGAAACATTTGCTTTTTAATATGATTAGCTAGCATTAATGAACCTATTAATCCAAATATTAAAGTTAATATAACAATAAAAGAGATCTCTTCTGCCAGTCCCAGCATAATCTCCCAAAAGTTTGGTACCTTATTTCCTACAACGACAACCCCAATTTGATTTAAATTTTGATCTTTAACAGGCATAAATGCACGAATTACAGTACCTATTTCTCCCTTTGCTTTTGAGAAATAAATATGCTCAGCAAATGCCGGCTCTTCATCCGCTCCCTTTGAAGGTCTCCCAATCATTTCTTTTACGGGATGAGAATATCGAACATGCTCCATATTCATTACTACAATATAATCTGTTTCATTAATCACCCTAATATTTTCAACAACAGGATTTAATGTAAACCAACCGTGTTTTTCCTGAAGAGATTTCTTTACATCTGATAATTCAGCTACCGTCCGTGCTGTATTCATCGATCTAATCCGGAGCTCTTTCTCTTCTTTTTGTTGAATATTTGCGATGATAACAATACCACCTATAAGCAATGAAAAAATAACTACTACATAGGATAAAATTGTAATTTTCCAGCGAATCGGTAATTGTTTCATTAACCATCCCCCTTTCATCTAAAAGCACCTTTACGAATTAAAATCTTCTCGGTATGCTTACCATAACAACCTAAGAGGAGGTTTAAGATGAAAAAAACAGCTATTATCATACTCTTTTTCATCGCTTTCATTGCTAGCTCTTTCTTTGTAGGGTACCATAACTTTTTTTCTCAAGATGCCATTTCGTATGACGATGATCAAGAAGGACTTAAAGAACAAATTGTTTTTAAATTTAGCCACGTTGTTGCAGAAAATACCCCTAAGGGACTTGCTGCCAGTAAGTTTGCTGAACTTGTTAATGAAAAATCAAATGGCGATATAAAAATAGAAATTTTCCCCAACGGAAGCCTATATTCCGATATAGAAGAAATCCGCGCATTAAAGGCTGGACAAGTTCATTTTATTGCTCCCTCTACATCAAAACTCGGCATGTTATCTCAAGAATGGGGCGTCTTGGATTTACCATTTGCTTTTCCGAATTATGAAGCCATTCAAGAAGGCTTAAATGGAAAAATTGGAGAACAATTACTTCAGTCCTTACAAAAAGATAACATTAAAGGTCTTGCCCATTGGTCAAATGGATTTAAACAAATTACCTCGAATAAAGGACCTATTTATACCCCAAAAGATATACAGGGACAGTCCTTTCGCATTATGCAAAGTGATGTAATTCAATCTCAATTTGATTTACTAAAGGCTGACGCCCATCAAGATTCCTTTAACTCCACATATAAATTAATTGAAAGTGGTAAAGTTGATGGTGAAGAAAATACAATTTCAAATATCTACTCTAAAAAATTCTATAACGTTCAGAACTATTTGACAATTAGTAACCATGGATATTTAGGCTATGCCGTAATGATGAATCAAAAAACATGGAGTCAACAGACTGAGAAAACGAAGCGAATATTACTTGAAGCAATGAAAGAAGCCACCGCTTGGAACAATCAACAAGCCAATCGAATGAATGAAGAACAACTCGAGCTTATTAAACAAAATTCACCCATCCAAATTCATAAACTAACTGATGCAGAAAGGAAAGAATGGGAAAAGGCACTAGCCCCTATATATGAAGATCTTGCTCCTATCATTGGGGAGAAATTGGTGGAAGATATGAAGGAATTAAAACATAAATATGAAGTGGGAGCAGATGGGGAGTAATGCTCCTAAATAAAGTGAAACTTTAATCAGTGAGGTTTTCTTCATCCCCCACCTAACTTCATTGCCTTTGCTAAAGTTTGAGGTGGGGGTATTACTGCCCGCGAATAGCGGGATAAATTTGTTAAAATTTCGTTCTAATATAATTAAATTTCACACCTATATTTAATATATAAATGCTAAATACTTTGACTTACTGGGAAAAATAAGGTACATTATCAAATGAACGAACATTTTTAGTTATATACAATAAAACATTCGTATTTAGGGGTGTAAATGATGGAAAACGTATTCGACTATGAAGATATTCAATTAATCCCTGCAAAATGTGTGGTAAATAGCCGCTCTGAATGTGATACAACTGTAACTTTAGGTAAACATAAATTTAAACTACCTGTAGTACCTGCAAATATGCAAACAATTATAGATGAAAAGATCGCGATTTACTTAGCGGAAAATGGTTATTTCTATGTAATGCATCGCTTTGAACCAGAGAAACGTACATCTTTTATTAAAGATATGCACTCGCGTGGATTAATCGCATCTATTAGTGTTGGAGTTAAAGAAGAAGAGTATAGATTTGTACAACAATTAGCAGAAGAACATCTTTCACCAGAATACATTACAATAGATATTGCACATGGTCATTCCAATGCTGTAATAAAAATGATTCAACACATTAAAGAATACTTACCTGAAAGTTTTGTTATTGCAGGAAATGTGGGAACTCCAGAAGCAGTAAGAGAATTGGAACATGCTGGTGCTGATGCAACAAAAGTAGGCATTGGACCAGGAAAAGTATGTATTACTAAAATTAAAACTGGATTTGGCACTGGTGGTTGGCAATTAGCTGCGTTACGTTGGTGTGCAAAAGCAGCAAGCAAACCAATTATTGCCGACGGAGGCATTCGTACACATGGTGATATAGCTAAATCAATTAGATTTGGTGCAACTATGGTCATGATCGGTTCATTATTTGCTGGGCATGAAGAATCTCCAGGAGAAACAGTTGAAAGAGATGGAAAACTCTATAAAGAATACTTTGGCTCAGCTTCAGAATTTCAAAAGGGCGAAAAGAAAAACGTTGAAGGCAAAAAAATGTTTGTCGAGCACAAAGGCTCTTTAGAAGATACATTGATTGAAATGGAGCAAGATCTTCAGTCTTCTATTTCTTATGCTGGTGGAACTAAATTAGAAGCAATTCGTACTGTAGATTATGTTGTCGTTAAAAATTCAATTTTTAACGGTGATAAAGTATATTAAGGGTTATTCACTATTTTAAATGTAATCAATATTGATTGTTATATATAACAAAAAATGAGCAAGGTACTTTATTTAGTACTTGCTCATTTTTTGTTTAGAAGAGGTCCCTATTTAAGTAATTCTTTTTATGATTTCAGCAGAGGTAATGGGTTGGGATGAATTCGTCTAACTTACTCAATCCTGGCCATTTGCCTATCTATTTTCCAAATCTTTTGCGATATCCGCATTTTCTACATAGTTCCTCTACTGCAACTCTTCGTGAAAAACCATCTACAAGATTTGTTGCCCTATCATTTTCAATAATATCCGAGAATGAGGCATCATTAATATTTCCAAGGTTGATAATTCCCTCACCATCTAAACAACAAGGGATAACAGTTCCGTTTGCTAAAATGCCTGCTTGATTTCGAAGACCATGACAGAAGCCCTTTCCATCGTCCTCTTCTTCATGTAACGCAGGCCACTGAAATTCGTAATCTTGATTGATGAAGATGCGATCCGCAATTTTCACGCCACTTCCTGGTACGACCTTCTCTTCAATTTTATAGTTTAAATCAAATTCTTTCTCAATGATTTCTAGTAATTGTCTGTTTCTTTGTATTTCAACATTCGTCTTATTGTCTTGTGAGAGATTCCATAGCCTCAGCGAAACGATCATTTCTGATTGGCTCGTTGCTTCTTTAATAAAAGAAAGTATACTCCTTACATATCCTTCCTTATCTTTAGAACCAGCATGGCCATCAAAGCTATGAAGTGAAAAATTCATCTGCCTTATTGCAGGTTTATTTAATAATTTGTGCTTCCTTTTATTAATCAATGTTCCATTCGTTGTAATATTAACTTTAAACCCTTTTTCATGACTTAAATCTAACAATTGGTCTATTTTAGGATGAAGCAGTGGCTCACCTTTTACATGTAAATAAATGTAGTCTGTGTGAGGTTTAATTTGGTCTAATCTCTTAGAAAAATCCTCCACAGAAATAAATTGCTTCTGCCGTTCTGTTGGCGGACAAAAACTGCATGCGAGATTACATACACTTGTAATCTCTAAGTAAAACTTCTTAAACTTTTTCAACCTCAATTCCCCACTTCTTTGACTACTTAGAACAGGATGAAATATTGTTCTATCACTATTACAGCATAATTTTTCATAAATGGAAACATGCTTATTCAAGGAAACTAATATTACCATTTTCTCTGTTTGGAAGAATACAATTGTATTTTACTCATTACTTATCCTGCTACAATCTAAACAGGGATTCCTCCACTTATTACGACCTATATAAATCCATTTTGATTTTTCGACATACAACCGCGGCTATGGATAACAAAAGGTGACCTGCACTCGTTTTCTCTCTTTGTTTTCACTTGGCATGGAGCAGGAAAAGGATCTGACCGCTTCTATGCATGGCCGGATGCCCTCTCCCACCTAAAAAGAAGGATTTTATGTCGGGTTTTTAATTTGTATTAATATATTACTGTTTAGACAATATTTAGAAGACCATCGGGAAGTTTTCTCCAATGGTCTTCTAATGTTAGTGAACTAGTAGGTAACTATAATATTGTCGAAATTTTAACCAAAAATGTTCCACTATATATTGAATTATCCTAATTATTACGACAAATCTAAAGTGTGTTCCATTTTATACAGTCTTAGGAGATACCCTTACTTAAAAACCTCATTTACTTATGATAAGATTCACCGTACATCATCAAAGCACATAGCTAATTTTGAACATAATATATATTTTGTTTTAACAAACTTTTGAAAGTATATTAAGAAGTAATTTTCTTGGTCTTTCCCTCTTAAAACCCTTCTCACCTAGCTTATAAAGAAATTCTGTATTTTGGTATGCTATTGCATCTAAATAATCTTTTTCAAAATATCTTTGACATCTTTTATTTGATAAAGATTCTCTAATGGAATTATTTGTAACAAATTCGTTTATTTTATTCTTTATTTCTAATTTATCTAATCCACTATAAAACAAGTTAGTTAAGCATGTTTTAAATGTATTAAGAAGCATAACACTGATTCCGTTATATCTCCTTTGTTTACTATCTTGATAATATTCCTCAATAACCTCTTTTTGTATTTTATAACCGTTAACCATATCATCAAACAAATAAGACATGTATTTACTTGTAGTTCCACCTACTCTATAGTAATATAATGGCTTATCAATAATTTTTACTCTATTCGCTTTCAATAACATTTCCAAGTTATAGTAAAGGTCTTCTCCTAGAAAACATATTCTCTCTAAATACTTCCCACTAGTTATTAACAACTCTCTCTTATATAACTTTGCAAATAGATTTGCTGGAAATGGATATCCATGAAGGTATGCAACTGCTAACTCATTTTTTATTCTATCGTCATTGTATATCTTATCCTCTTTAAAATATCTACTCTCATTCTTTTGTCTGATGAGTGCATGATTTCCTATTACTTTGTACATATTACACACTGTAATATCAATATTATGATGAATGGCTTCATTATATAATATTTCAATCGTATTTTTATCAATCCAATCATCAGCATCAACAAACATTACATATTCAGAACTCGAAGCTATTACGCCCTTCCTCCTTGTAGCAATGCACCCTTCATTATTTTTGTTTATCAAGATTATTCTTTTATCCATCTTAATAAATTTATAACAAATATCTAAACTATTATCGGTTGAGCCATCATTGACTAAAATTAATTCAATATCCTTGAATGTTTGATTAATTACAGATGTTATACATTTTTCTAGTTTCTTTCCTGCATTGTAAATAGGTACAACCACACTTACTTTACTCATAAGAACCTCCGAATAAAACTTTAATTATGTGCTTACTTATGATACGGTTCACCGTTACACCTGCAACGGGGGTCATTTTATTTATTTCTTTTTTATTACCCAAAAACATATGTCAACATTTACTTCAAATGCTTTTCTTATCTTACTATTCATTTCATCAATTAAAGCTCTTTCACTATAAGTATCAACAGTATTATTATATTTTTTTAAAAAAATAAATAAATATATATTATTTATTTTTAGTACTAACTCTAACTTTTTTTAACTTCTTTTACATACTCCCATGTTTCTCCTTTATCTTTTGATTGATAAAGTGCGCTACTATTACCATTATAATCTCCATCTGATCCTTGCCCAACTAACAGATTAAAAACTCCATCTTTCTCATAAGGCATACCTGGAAAATCAAAAGGACTTATAGTGTGTCCGTTATCTAATTTTACTTCATGGCGTGTATAATTTACCTTTTTAAAAGATATGCCCCCATCATCTGTACGATATAATCCTCCCTCAGTACCAGACGGACTGGTTGCTCCTAAAAATCCAAGTTTATCATTTATAAAAGTTATTCCTGATGCACTACCAAGTGCTCCATTGAATGGGTCTTCATTTATAGCTTCCCATGTTTTACCCCCATCAATAGTCTTGCTTAGTGAATAAAAAGTACTACCTAATGCTTTATCTGTAATATTTAGTTTATAACCAACTTCTTTTGATAGGTAAAACTGTTCATTGTTATTAGTTAACTCTTGTTGCTTCTCTTTAGAACTATCTTGATTTGGATTAGTATTTGATTTACTCCAATTTAAGTTACCTATTAAGTTATATCTAGCAGGTATTATCTCTTTCTCTTTTCCAGGGACAAATATGGATACAGTATATCCAATTATTTCAGAAGTTGCTTCTTCAAGCTTATGCTCCTTACCATCCTCATTAATATTAATGATTCCCTCTGTATTGTATCCCCAATTTCTTTTTCCATAATAAATCAATCCATACTTGTTTTTATTCCACTTACTAACTGTTTGCTTAACTGGAATAGCCTTAACTGTTTTAATTAGAGGTTCTACTAGTTTATCATCAGCATAATCAGCATTTACATGTCCATTTAGTATTAAAGTAATATTTTGTGACTTATTTTTATCATAAGTTATTAAGTAACTTTCATCTTTCCCATCAGCATTTTTTCCATAAACAAATGTATCTACAGATGTAATTGTTCCATCTGAATTAAATTTAATGTCAAAATCACTTGCCACATATAATTTCTTTGGCAAAGTATATTCTTTATTTATATCTTCAAAAATACCTTCTACTCCATATTCATATATATTATTATGTTCAAATTCAACTGATCTTTCATTTTTTAATCTTTCTATAAACCATGCAAGTTTGCCGCCATAATTTGTTGCACTTTTATAAATCTTTACTCCATAAAATGATGTTATTGCAACAATAATTATAATAGAAATATATTTCCATGCCTTTAGATTAGTTAATTTTTTAGATTCATATTCTCTATCTTTTATAATTCTAATTGTAGTAAATGTAATTATAGATATTAAAAATACTATACATAATAATAAAATATAAATATTATTATTAGTTCTTCCATACATGCATAATGAAGCTAACTCATAACAAAAAATCCAGTATCCAATTATTAACAGTGGATTTGTTAATAATGATATAAATATCCTTTTTGCATTTCCCCTAAATATGTGAATCACCCCTAATTAAATTTAGTAATTATATTTATCTATATTGAGTATACTTTGTTTTACCAAATATTTGTATAATCCTTTGATCATCATATTATTTAATTACATACGAATTAAAGTTAAAATACTCGGAATTGATATAGGAATTAAAAGTAAATAAAAAAGCACTCCATCATTCAAAGATAAGTGCTAATTTCTTAATTATAATTTTCATTAAAATTATTCCGAGAGACCTAGAACAAAAATTCATTGTACTTATATCGCAGATACAGTCGCTCAAATAAGTGTTCTAAGGATGCTTAGTGCTGGCACACTAAGCATTATTACATCAGATTTTCATCTAAACTAAACAATTAATTTTTAAATTCAAATCACTATCCGTTACTTATGATACGGCTCACCGTAACAGTCAATTTAACGAAAGGAATTTTAACAAAAATAAATGAACTGCAGTTCTTTTGTATATGTATGTAAAAAATTAGCTAGAAGATAAGACAAATGAAGGATTTTTGTAAAATTAATGAAATTGCAAAACAATTTATTTCTCTTTAGTCATTAATCGTCCCAATGCAATAATAAAAATGGGTAACAAAGTTATATAAAAAAGGCTGTATGATTATACGTCCCAAAAAAAGCAAGCATACAATAGAACATCTACATCTGGGAGGTCAATTTAATATGGATTTAATTGAGAATAAACCTTACGTAGGTGTACATGTGCGTAAAAGGCGCATCGATAGATTCAATCAACAGAAATCTAATAAACAGAAAAGGGGTAGAAAAAGGTCTAAACTTCAAAAGATGAACCAAATTGCAAATACAAATTTATATTTTTTTCGGACAAGGGTGTGAATTTTGAACAAAAGCTTATAAATGGGACTTTTTTAATACAGAGGAAAAAAATGGACTCGAGCTGACTTCCCATTTCCAGATGTTTACTATAACCGTAGGTCATCCGGTTTAAATAAGGGAAATATTGTTCATAAAATTAGGAATACATTTGAAGAAATGGGCATTCCCATCATAAATACCCAACACTGTTTTGATAAATGGCATGTTAATCAACAATTAAGACAATATGAAGAATTACGACCTCATTTACCAGAAACAAGATTCTGTAAAAACAAAAAAGATCTAAAGCAAATGTTCAAACAAAGCTCTAGAGTTTTTCTTAAGTCCCTAAGTCAAAATAATGGAAGCGGAATTATGTGCGTAACTATGAACTCGGAGGGCTATGGATACACTCATTTTGGTAAATCATCTTTAAAGACTGCCACTTTTAAAAATTTTAATGATCTATTTAAGGCAATTAATTTATTTTATAATGGCAAGCCATTTATTATGCAAAAAGCCATTGACTTAATTCAATTAAATGATGGAACTGCGGACATAAGGTCTGAGATACAGCGTAATGGTCAGGGGCAATTAGAATATGTTGCGCATTATATACGATTAGGTACAGAAAATTCACCTATTACGAATACCCGTACACAATCGACGGTTTATCCATTCGATGATTTTTTCAAAAATAATATGGGTTATACAGATGATGAAACCACAAAATTGAAAAAACAGCTGGGGAAGCTTCTTCTCTATATTTACGAGAAAATTGAACTATCCTACGGTGCCTTTGGTGAAATTGGAATAGACATCGGGATAGATACGAAGGGACATTTATGGTTCATTGAATGTAATGCTAAACCCGGAAAAACTACATTACGGGTACATGATAAAGAAACGATTGATCGATTTGATGACTTCTTCACAAATAACATGGGTTATTCGGATGATAAAATAAGCGAGTTAAAGGGTAGATTAGAGAAATTCCTAGTAAATGTTTATGAGAAAATCGAGTCCGTATATGGTCGGTTTGGTGAAATTGGGATAGACATCGGGATAGATACGAAGGGACATTTATGGTTCATTGAATGTAATGCTAAACCCGGAAAAAATTCTTTATGGGTACAAGATGAAGAAACAATCGATAGAGCATTCCTCAACCCACTAGAATATGCCAAATTTATTACTAGAGAGAAGCAACAAAAATAATTATGAATTCCAATCTAACTTTTATTTTTTATGTCAGCATGTAGATTGGGGCCAGATTTAAAATGGTCTTACCCCTGTCAAGTAGACAGTAAAAGATTAGATGCCTTTTCATTAAGCAGCCTTAGTTCCAAATTCAGCAGGACTAAGGTTGTTTAATTTTTTTTGGAATCGTTTGTTATTGTAATACCTCATATATCTTCTAATGGCTTTGAAAACTTGCTCTTTTTCATGAAACTCATTTCTGTAAAAACATTCTGTCTTAAAATGACTAAAAAAACTCTCTACACATGCATTATCATAACAATTGCCCTTCCTAGACATACTTACATTCATTTTGTATTTTTTAAGTAATAGGTTGTATTTTTTGGACGTGTATTGATACCCTTGATCGCTATGTAATACTGTTCCGTGGACATTTCTTTTTCTTAAGGCCTTATTCACTGTGTCTATAACTAATTTTAAATTGTTGCTTTCGCTTACTTGGTAGGCTACAATTTCGTTATTATAAAGATCCATTATCACTGAAAGATACATACGCTTACCGTTAAAAGTGAGATAGGTTATATCTGTAACCCATTTTTCATTTGGCTTGCTGGCTGAAAATTCCCTGTTTAAACGATTTTTTGATACGACACATTGTTCTTTTAAGCCAAAATGCCTCCACTTTTTCTTTCGAATCTTAGCTTGTATCCCCATTTTCTTCATTAAACGGTACACTCTTTTATGATTTATCTGTAAACCACAATACTTTTTGAGCCATGTACAAACTCTTGGATAACCAAAACTACCATTTATATCTGGATCTAGTTCGCATTCCACTATTTTGGACATAATAAATTGGTCTTCCTTCATCTTTTCAGAGGGATTAGTTCTTCTTTTTTCCCATTTGTAATATCCACTTCTTGAGACCCCCGCAATTTCACAAAGAAACACAATTGGAAAGCTATGCTTTAATGTATGAATGATCTCGTATTCTATTGATTTGTCTCTTTTGACCTCATCTCCTTTTTCGCAGCTAAGAGCTTTTTTAAGTATGCATTTTCTACTTCTAATCGTTCTATTCTATCATCATGACTTGTTTTTATTGAACTTGCATTTGTTTGTCTAGATCTCCCTCGTTTTTCTTGTAGGCCAAGAATACCCTCACTATTGTAGTTTTTAATCCATCTGTCTATAACTGAATATGTAACTCCTAATTCCCTTCCAATTAATTTACTACCCATTCCTCTATGTAAGTACATTTCAATAGCTTTCATTTTAAAATCAATCGAAAAAGTTCTTCTAATTTTCCCCATAAAAAAATCCCCTCCATAATAAACAGTACAGTAACTTTCTTTCAACTGTCTACTATGAGGGGATAATACCAAAAAACAATGGTCACTCTTTACCACCCCTATACCTTTCTTATTTATGATGATTTAATATGATAATTATTTTTTCTTAATCACTTGTTAATGCGAGAAAAGTTTCTACCTTAATAGAACGAAATGCGATATTCGTGTATTTATTGGAATCCGTTTATACAATGCTTGGCAAATCTTTATATTTAAACTAAAGAAACAACGGACATTTGAATCTTTATTTACCCGTTGCTTCTTATAATTTGCCGTTACTTGTGATACGGTTCACCACGATTAATCCGAAATGCTCGATACACCTGCTCTAATAACACCAATCTCATCAACTGATGGGGTAATGTCATTTTCGAAAATGAAAGTGATTCATTGGAACGCTTCATCACGTCTGAGCTTAATCCGAGTGATCCCCCGATTACGAATGCTACTTTACTCTTTCCATATGTAGCAAGGCGATCAAGACTCTCTGCAAATTCTTCTGATGATTTTTGTTTTCCTTCAATCGCTAATGCAATAACATGCGTATCATCTGAAATTTTATCCAGTATACGTATACCTTCTTTATCTTTTACGATTAACATTTCTGCTTCGCTTAAATTTTCCGGCGCTTTTTCATCCGGTAATTCAATGACTTCTACTTTTGCGTAAGCAGATAATCGTTTTAAGTATTCTGCAATACCTTGTTTTAAATATTTTTCTTTTAATTTTCCGATTGAAATAATTGAGATATTCACACGTCTTCCCCACCTTACAAACACTTTATCCACAGAAGTTATCCACATATCCACATGCATTACCCACATATTGTGTGGGAATCTGTGTTCGATACAACATATGTCGCCTTATTTTGACAAAATTCACATTTTTTTTGTTCATTTTCACAGTTATCCACATTGTTGATAACTGGTGCTACTTCACACTCATCCACAATGATATCTAGTGCTAATTCTACATGTTCTAAACAACAAGGTAACTTCAAATTTTTCACCTCACTTTTCCACAATAGAAAACAGGAGGGCAACCCTCCTGTTTTTTTAATACTGTTGATTGCCTAACTTCACTGTTGTTGTTGCTCTTTTTGTACCGCGATAAAATGTAATCGTCATTTTATCATTGATTTTTTTATTATATAAAACAGTTCGGAATCCAATAATATCATGCACTGTTTTTCCATCTATAGCTACAATTACATCATGTTCTCGTAAACCTGCATCTGCCCCCGGTGATGGACTCTTCACATCTAAAATGCTCACACCGTCCGTTACATTGCTTGGTAAATGCAATGTTTTATCCCAGTAATAGGTCGGAATTTCATTTAAAGATCTTAGTTCAATTCCAACATACGGGCGGCTTACTTTCCCATGCTTTTCGAGTTCACTTATAACTGGAACTGCTCTGGTAACAGGAATAGCAAGTCCAATTCCTTCTACTTCTTTTGCAGCAATTTTCATTGAATTAATTCCAATCAATTGCCCAGCTTCATTTACAAGAGCTCCACCACTATTCCCTGGATTAATAGCAGCATCTGTTTGAAGCACTTCTACTTGCCAATCATAATGCCCATCTTGATCTAAATCTACAGGAACAATTCGTTCATTCGCCGAAATAATCCCTTGTGTAACGGTACCTGAAAATTGTAACCCAAGTGGATTTCCAATTGCAATGACAGCCTCACCACGGCGGACCTTTGTAGAATCACCGATTTCAATTACTTTCTTTACATGCTTGGCATCCACTTCTAAGACAGCTAAATCTGTAACAACATCACTGCCTAAGATTTTACCAGGAATTTTTTTACCATCACTTAAGCTCACTTCAATACGGTTTGCACCTGCGACAACATGATTGTTTGTAACGATATAAGCACGGCCATTTTCTTTCTTGTAAATCACACCTGATCCTGTTCCTGCTTCTGCATCTGCTTCAGAAAAACTATCGCGCTGTATGTTAATTACACCTACAACCGCTTCAGATGCACGATCAACAGCGTCAACAAATCCTGAACGACTTGTCTGCATTACACCTGATTGTGACTGCGCTACATATGTTTTCCCTTCACTTGCCTCTGCTTGTTGCACTGTTTTTGAACCAGGCTTAGAAAATATTGGAGCCCCAAATGCAAACAATGTAGCCCCAACAATTGTTCCTACTATACTAGAAATGAAAATACCTCTATGCTTCTGTTTACCTTTTCGTTTCATACGGAATTCTTCTTCATCAATAAAGGACATACTTGTTCACCAATCCTTCCGAAAACAACTGTATTCCCCTTTATTGTTTACTAAAAAAAAGAATTATACGTATTGAATTTTCGTTGGTGCTTTTGGATCCGTATCATGTATTTTAAATGCGTCTCCTGCGGCAAACCCTTTTTCTTCTAACACCTGTGCGACAGACATACGTGCTAGTTCTTTCATATTGTTATCTGAACTTAAGTGCGCTAAATAAATATGTTTCGTCTCATCTGTAATGACATCGGTCATCGCAAGTGCAGCATCTTCATTCGAAACATGACCTACATCACTTAAAATACGTCGTTTGGTGCTCCATGGATAGCGTCCCATACGGAGCATCTCCACGTCATGATTACTTTCAAAAACAAAAGCATTCGCACCTTTAATGATTCCCTTCATACGGTCACTTACATAGCCTGTGTCTGTAATATGAGCTAACTTTCTACCATTATGATGAAACGTATAAAACATCGGTTCTGCGGCATCATGAGAAACGCCAAATGATTCCACTTCAATATCGCCAAATGTTTTTACGTCTCCAATTGAGAAAATAAACTTTTGAGCTGTTGGAATATTGCCTATTGAATGTTCCATAGCATTCCACGTTTTTTCATTGGCATACACAGGCAAATGATATTTACGTGCTAAAACGCCAAGGCCTTTAATATGATCGCTATGCTCATGTGTCACGAGAATACCCGAGATATCACAAATATCTAATTCAGCTTGCTGAAATAAAGCTTCTGTCGCTTTTCCGCTTAAGCCTGCATCAACGAGCAATTTTTCTCGTTCTGTCCCCACATATAGCGCATTTCCCGTACTGCCGCTTGCAAGTACACTAAAATGCAAACTCATTTATGCTCACTCCATTATTTGTCCGTTTTCCTTCTCTTTATCCAGCTTAATAACTTGTCCTTCAATAGCATTTACGAAATAGTCTACTTTTCGATCCGTTCTTAAATTCCATGTTGGAGCAAGCACTTGTACATTGGAAGAGGAAGGCGCGACAACAGTTGCATATCCAATCTGTGCCACTTTAAAATTCGTGTTTTGTTTCAATTGGTTTTTCCCGTATAAAGTTTCTAAAGCATTTTGAGCTGTGATAATCTCTTGCTCTTTTGGCTTTCCATCGTCACCCATCTCTTTCAATTCAGTTAACATCGTTTGTGTATATGAAACAAACTCATTTTTTTCATTTAACTCTGCAACGATCATCCCATGATCATTGTAAAAGATCGGTTTATCTTTATACTTTTGAAAGAAATAGATTTTCATTCCCTCAGCTTTACCAAATTCATATTTCTGACCATCTAACACATAATTCTTTAAAAACTCACTATAGTTATCTTTTGAAAGTACTTTTGCACTTAACAATGGTTCTTTTAACTTACTTACAATTTTGTTTGAGTCCTGTAAAATAGGTGTTTGATTTTTTAAAGAACGAATATCCTCTTCTGTAAATGTCTTATTTCTCGCCGTGATAAACGAATCTTTCTTCGGCTCTTTTGGTAAGTTACCAATTGTAATTTTATCAGCTTTCAATTGATCACTAACATCTGTTTCCGTCATCAGTTCTAATTGATTACTATCTTGTTTTTGAATGAATTGAAAAACGAGAAAGAGATCTAAAACAAAAAAGGTAACAATAAAAATTGTTTTAATCCTGTTCCAGTCCAATTAGCTCTCCCTCCTTCTCCTCACTCCACTCATATACCAAATGATTCTCGCCATAAACCACATACCAAATCGGTTTTAAATTAACCGCTGCTACATTTCCGTTTATTCCAGTAACCGGTAAAAGTTTATAGCCGAATCTAATATCTTGAATTAACTTTTTATTGATTGATGGATTCTTTTCTAATGATTGAATAACAACCCATCCACTTGGAAGAGACGTAGGTTTATCGTCCCCTTTGTTAGTGAGCAACTTAAATAACGGACGTTTATAACTAATTAAATCCTCCGCACCCCACACTTGCGTTAATGTAGATAACCCTTCTTTGTTAAACACTGGCAAGTCACCCACATATAAACGAAATTGCGTCTCACCTGTCGAATCCATATAATCAAAATGGTAATCATCTGTTAAACCACTATGACTATTAATAAATTCAAAACTACGGTCCACGAGAAGAGATCCGTACATATGCCCACCATCTGCTACAGATGAATTTGTGTATTCTAACACTGGGCTATGCTTATTTACTTGCATAAGGCGAATACCATCCGTATATGTGTCCTCTGTTTCACCAGGGATTCTCTTCACATAACGAGGGTCTCTAAACAATGCATTTTTAAATGAATCTACCCCAATGTCAGTGGTCATATAAAACTTAGCTTGCATTTCTATTTGACCATCTGGTAAAAATATTTTTTTCATATCATTTATGTCGTATGCAAAATACGGTCTTGCTAGTTCCGAAAATTGATTTTGTGCATTTATCAAATCTCTAAGGGCAACACCGGTCAATGTCATTTTATATATTTTCCGATTACTATATGAAACAAAATTCACATCAATATTTTGATCACGGCTTCTAGAAGGATCCACAACAATACGATCAAAGGTATACTTTTCTAACTTTTTATCCTTAATTGTTAATACGCCTCTGATTGTATCAAATGGAATTTCTGTCGGGAAAATAATTTCCATCTTACCATCACCGTGCACATAAGAGAGGAACTCACTCTTAGGAATTGAACCTGAAATATCCTTAAAATCATGAAACTCCCCTCTCTCAAGTATTGTATATAGTAAGTCAATAAGTTCCTTCTTTTCACTTGCAAAATGCTTATTTTCCTTACTATCTTTATGAATAATCATAGAAGACGGCACAATGACATTGGAAACGTCTTGTTTTGTTGCCGTTGTATTCCCTTGTACAAACTTTGTACTTTGCAATGGATTAGATTCAGGTACATATGTCCATAAATTAAAAGTAAGAAATAAACTAATGACAACTAAATTAATTAGAACAATGGTTTTAAAGTTTTCCATATTCATTCCCATTCGTCCTCTTCTTCCTTCGCCATTGGAAGGATGAAATAAATAGTTGTCCCTTTTCCTTCCTCACTTTTTGCCCAAATAGATCCACCGTGTGCTTGAATCATTTCCTTAGCAATAGCTAAACCTAGACCCGTTCCACCCATCTGTCTGGAACGCGCCTTATCTACACGGTAAAAACGCTCAAAAATCTTATCTACATTTTCTTTCGGAATCCCCATTCCCTGGTCACTTACACTAATTTCCAGCATATCCTCTCGATCGCGCAAACGATATGTTACCGTTCCACCTTCTGGAGAGTACTTTAAGGCATTCGAAATAATATTATATAAAACTTGGGTAATTTTATCAGTATCCATGTCGATGAAACGAGATTTTTTAGAGAATGAGCGTTTAAAGATGACATTTTGTTCTTTTGACATTTCGAAACGATCGATTATGTTATTAAAGAAATCTGTGAAATCAACCCATTCTTTCATTAAACGATATTCTGTACTATCTAATTTAGATAATTGTAATAAAGCATTTACAAGTCGAATCATTCTTTCTGTTTCATCTTGTGTTACCGCTAAGAATTGCGGTGCAATATTCGGATCTTGCCATGCACCTTCGCTTAATGCTTCTAAATAACTGCGCATCGTTGTTAGCGGTGTACGAAGTTCATGCGAAACATTCGCGACAAATTCACGACGTTCTCGATCAATACGCTCTTGTTCTGTCACATCATACAACACAGCAATTAAACCGTTTGCTTTACCAGTGTCTTTTTGAATAACAGAAAAACTAGCCCGTAAAATATATGGCTCATCTCGCGTACTAAAATCTAATAACACAGAGTCTGGTTCTTCATATAAATGATCTAACGTAAATTCTTCTTGAATACCTAACACTTCTAAAATTGACTGATCTAGAGCTGTTTCACGTGAAACGTTTAACATTTTTTCAGAAGGATCATTTAATAAAATAATATCCCCTTTTCGATCTGTAGCAATTACACCATCTGTCATATGAGATAAAACAGATGACAGCTTACGTCTTTCACTTTCTGTAGAAGAACGTGCTTGTTGTAATTTTTTCGATAAATTATTAAATGATAAGGCTAACTGACCAATTTCATCATGACTATGCACTTTTACTTTACGCGAGTAATTTCCTTTCGCCATTTCAATCGCTTGTCTTCGCATATCCGAGATCGGTCTTGTAATTGTCTGAGCTAATAAAATTCCTAGGACTGCAGTCACTAATAAAGCAATCACTGTCCCAGTTGCAAAAATTTGATTAATATCTTTCATCTGCTTATAAACATCTTCCATAGAAGCAACGATATGGATAACACCAATTATTTTTCCGTTTTTCCCTTCAATCGGAGTTGCCATGACCTGGACACGCCGGCCCGTCTTGCCATCCTTCTCATCCTTACTATTCGTCTTTTTTTGTACAATTGCCCGCTGCACCGATATATCAGTTACCGTCTTACCTACCATATCTTGCCTAGACTGATCAGATGTTGCTAATAAACGTCGGTTCGGATCAATGACACGCACTTCTTGAATAGCTGTATTTCGATTCGAAGAAAATTCCTCTATAGACGTTTTAATAACATTTTCTAAAGGCGGATCTGTTTTCTCACGCTCTTTTGTAAACTCTTGTTTCAAATTGTAAGAGAGTAAATTCGTTTGCTGCGTTAGCGAATCTTTAAAGCTCTTTACAAGACTTTTTTCTAACTCCCGAACAAAATATACACCAATAACTTGCATGGCTATTAAAATTAATAGCATGTAGATGAGCACAAACTTTAAATGAATGGACTGAAAAAAGCCAACTTTCTTCATATATTATTCCTGCTCTGGATCACGCAAGTAATAGCCTACTCCACGTCTTGTTACAATTAAAGTTGGGTGACTTGGGTTATCTTCAATTTTCTCACGTAAACGTCTTACTGTTACGTCTACTGTACGTACATCTCCAAAATAATCGTAGCCCCAAACTGTTTGTAATAAGTGTTCACGCGTCATAACTTGTCCTAGGTGCTTTGCTAAATAATGAAGCAATTCAAATTCACGATGCGTTAGCTCAATACTTTCTTCCCTTTTTGTTACACTGTACGCATTTGAATTAATAACAATTGGTCCAATAACCATTTCCGTGTTTTCTTCTTTTTCTGCTGAACCACCTTGTTGATGGCGACGCAAGTTTGCTTTTACACGTGCAAGTAATTCACGCGTACTGAATGGTTTTGTTACATAATCATCTGCACCAAGTTCTAAACCTAATACTTTATCGATTTCAGAATCCTTTGCAGTTAGCATAATGATTGGCATTTCATGATTTTTTCGTATTTCACGACAAACCTCTAAACCATCTTTCCCTGGTAACATAATATCTAATAAAACCATATCTGGTTGTTCTTCATTTGCCTTTTCAATGGCTTCATCACCATCATGTGCCATTACAATTTCAAAACCTTCTTTTTCTAAGTTAAATTTTAAAATATCTGCAATCGGCTTCTCATCATCAACGACTAAGATTTTTTTTCCCATCATCGTTTGTTTCCTCCTAATAAAAATATGGTCAATCATCCTCAAACATACGTAGGCATCTATATGTAGTCTACATCCCACATATAGATGTTCAATACAAACACATCCACTGTCTGAGTATTTTCTCCTCTATTCTCATAGAATCATGTATGTTCTACTTACAAGCGGAACCTTATACGATCTACAGAAAAGCCTCTAGCTTCAACTGCTAGAGGCTCCTCATTCTATTGTAAAAGAACTGCTCTCATTTGTAAAATTGAACAATATAAAAAGGACATTAAGTGGGCCCACTTAATATCCTGAGAGTGGCTCGGGACGGAATCGAACCGCCGACACGAGGATTTTCAGTCCTCTGCTCTACCGACTGAGCTACCGAGCCAAAACATATATATAAAACCACTAATGGTGGTATAAACAAAAGTGGCGGTCCCGACCGGGGTCGAACCGGCGATCTCCTGCGTGACAGGCAGGCATGTTAACCACTACACCACGGGACCACAAAAAATATATATAAATAAAAATGACCCGTACGGGATTCGAACCCGTGTTACCGCCGTGAAAGGGCGGTGTCTTAACCACTTGACCAACGGGCCACGAAAAATTAAATGGTGAGCCATGAAGGATTCGAACCTTCGACCCTCTGATTAAAAGTCAG
Source organism: Bacillus sp. DX4.1 (assembly GCF_030348195.1). NCBI lineage: Bacteria > Bacillati > Bacillota > Bacilli > Caryophanales > Bacillaceae > Bacillus > Bacillus sp. DX4.1. The sequence goes on from NZ_JAUCFT010000008.1 coordinate 4,973,610, forward strand.
ATGCTCTACCAACTGAGCTAATGGCTCATTCTCACCAACGTCATATTTTCGTGACGACAAGAGTTATCATATCATGAAGTGATTTATTTTTGCAATACTTTTTTTTATTTTTTATACAAAACTTAAAAAAAGAACCCATGTGAACATGGGCTCTCTACTAATATCAATAGCAATGATTAGATGCCGTATACATTACGAACAATGTTTGTTTGGTTACGGTCTGGTCCAACAGAGAACATAGATAATGGAATACCTGTTAATTGAGACACACGCTCTACATAATGTCTTGCATTTTCAGGAAGTTCAGCTAATGTTTTCATGCCTGTAATGTCTTCTGTCCAACCTGGAAGCTCTTCGTATACCGGCTCACATTTTGCTAAAATATTTAAGTTTGCTGGGAACTCATCGATTACTTCACCGTTATATTTGTATGCAGTACAAATTTTCACAGTTGGAATACCTGTTAATACGTCGATAGAGTTTAAAGATAAGTCTGTCAGACCACTCACGCGGCGTGCATGTCTTACTACAACACTATCGAACCAACCTACGCGGCGCGGGCGACCTGTTGTTGTACCATATTCACGACCAACTTCACGAATTTGATGACCAATTTCATCATTAAGTTCAGTTGGGAATGGACCATCACCAACACGGCTTGTATATGCTTTACATACGCCTACTACATGTTTAATTTTAGAAGGACCAACACCAGAACCAATTGTTACACCACCAGCAACTGGGTTAGAAGATGTAACGAACGGGTACGTACCTTGATCGATATCAAGCATAACGCCTTGTGCACCTTCAAATAATACACGGCGCCCTTCATCTAACGCATCATTTAAAACAACAGATGTATCGCATACATATTGTGCGATTTGTTGACCGTACTCATAATATTCTTCAAAAATTTCTTCAGCAGTGAAACCTTCAGCATCGTACATTTTTTCAAACAAACGATTCTTATCTGCAAGGTTACGCTCAAGCTTTTCTTTAAATGATTCACGATCTAAAAGATCAGCCATACGGATGCCAATACGAGCAGCTTTATCCATATATGCAGGACCGATACCTTTTTTCGTTGTACCAATTTTATTATCACCTTTACGCTCTTCTTCTAACTCATCTTGTTTTAAATGATAAGGTAAGATAACGTGTGCACGGTTACTAATACGTAAATTATCAGTGCTCACACCACGATCGTGTAAGTATTTTAATTCTACAAGTAATGCTTTTGGATCTACTACCATACCGTTTCCGATAACACAAATTTTTTCTTTATAGAAAATACCAGATGGAATTAAGTGCAATTTATACTTTACACCGCCGAAAACGATTGTATGTCCTGCGTTATTTCCACCTTGATATCGTGCAACTACTTCCGCATGTTCAGAAAGGAAATCAGTAATTTTACCTTTTCCTTCGTCGCCCCACTGTGTTCCTACAACTACTACTGAAGACATTATTCAAGCACCTCCGCAATTTTCAAACGATCTTTTCAAACAATATAATTGTACCAAAATGAAAAAAGAAGTCAATTTAAAAACGAACATTTTTTAAACTCTTATCATTTTCGTTCGTAAGAATTCTTTGTTTCCACTGTGAAAGCCCTATCTTTTATACACAAAAAAAGAAACACATCTTATTATAAGAAATGTGTTTCTTTTTTATACTTTCCCTATGCCGGCGGTGCATGTCCATCATCAAAACGGCGCTCTAAGTTTACGAATTTGTTAAATTCCTTCACAAACGCAAGCTCTACAGAACCTACCGGACCATTACGTTGCTTTGCAATAATAATTTCAATTGTATTTTTATTTTCCGTTTCACGATCATAGTAATCTTCACGATATAAGAACGCTACAATATCAGCATCCTGCTCGATACTTCCTGATTCACGAATATCAGACATCATCGGACGTTTATCTTGACGAGATTCAACGCCACGAGATAGCTGAGATAAAGCAATAACAGGCACTTGCAATTCACGTGCGAGTCCCTTTAGTGTACGTGAGATTTCAGATACTTCTTGTTGACGATTTTCACCTGATTTTCCGCTACCTTGAATCAACTGCAAGTAATCAATTAGGATCATCCCAAGGCCATGTTCTTGTTTTAATCGACGGCATTTTGCACGAATTTCACTCACACGAATACCTGGTGTATCATCAATAAAAATCCCAGCATTTGAAAGGCTTCCCATTGCCATTGTCAATTTTGCCCAGTCATCTGAATTTAATGAGCCCGTACGTAGCCGCTGTGCATCGATATTTCCTTCCGCACAAAGCATACGCATAACAAGCTGATCAGAACCCATCTCTAAACTAAAAATCGCAACATTTTCATCTGTTTTCGTAGCTACGTTCTGTGCAATGTTTAACGCAAAAGCCGTTTTCCCTACTGATGGACGGGCTGCTACAATAATTAAATCGTTACGCTGGAATCCCGCTGTCATTCGATCCAATTCAGTAAAACCAGTAGGGATACCTGTAATATCACCTTTTTGATTATGCAATAATTCAATTTTATCGTAAGCAGTTACGAGAACATCTTTAATATTTTGGAAGGCTTTTGTATTAGTTTGCTGTGATACCTCTAATATCTTTTTTTCTGCCTCATTTAAAAGCGCCTCTACATCGTCTTCCCGTTCATAGCCATCTGACACAATGTGCGTTGCCGTTCGAATCAAACGACGCAAAAGTGATTTTTCTGCAATAATACGTGCATAATACTCTACGTTAGCAGCTGTCGGAACAGCTTCTGCTAATTCTGCTAAATAAGAAACACCGCCAACTTCCTCTAATAGTCCTTGGTCAGCAAGTGCCGCTGTTGCCGTAACTAAGTCAATTGGTTCTCCCTTATCAGATAGTTCAAGCATAATTTGAAAAATCTTTTGGTGCGCTGTTCGATAGAAAGCCTCAGGCAGTAGCATTTCCGAAGCTGAAGTTAACGCTTCTTGATCGAGAAAAATAGCCCCTAAAACGGCCTGTTCAGCCTCTATATTATGCGGAGGGGTACGATCAGCAAATACGTCACTCATACGCAATCCTCCTTGCCTAAACCATTTTTATTGTTCACTAACATGAACTTTTACTGTCGCAGTTACTTGTGGATGTAATTTCACAAGTACATTTGTATATCCTAGTGCGCGAATTGCATCATCCATTTCAAATTTACGTTTATCAAGCTTAATGCTGTGCGCCTTTTGCATTGCATCTACAATTTGTTTACTTGTAATAGAACCAAATAAACGACCACCTTCACCTGATTTCGCTTTAATTTCTACTGTTAGCTTTTCTAAAGTCTCTTTTAACTTTTTAGCATTTTCAAGCTCAGCAGCTGCATCTTTTTCTTCTTTACGTTTTTGCGCATCTAATATTTTCATACTACCGCTTGTTGCTTCCGCAGCTAATCCTTGTTTTAATAAGAAGTTATTTGCATAACCATCCGGTACGTTTTTTACTTCTCCTTTTTTCCCTTTACCTTTTACGTCTTTTAGAAAAATTACTTTCATGATTGTGTGCCTCCCTGTAAATAATCATCAATAACAAATTGAAGTTTTTCTTCTGCTTCTTCTACGGTTACATTCTTCATTTGTGTGGCAGCATTCGTCAAATGCCCGCCACCTCCTAAGTTTTCCATGATTAGCTGCACATTCACTTCTCCTAAAGAGCGGCCGCTAATTCCGATGAAGCTTTCCCCACGTTTTGCAATGACAAAAGAAGCAATTACTCCTGTCATGGTCAGCAACGTATCAGCTGATTGTGCAATTAATACTTGATCGTAATATTCATCACCATCTACTTTGGCGATTGCAATTCCTTTTTTATAAATGTAAGCATTTTGAATTGTTTTTGCAACTTGTAAATAATGTTCCATATCTTCTTTTAACAGTTCCTGTACAAGAACTGTATCCGCCCCATGCGAGCGTAGATAGGAAGCTGCATCAAATGTACGAGCACCCGTCCGGAACGTAAAACTCTTCGTATCCACGATAATGCCAGCCAGCAAAGCAGTGGCTTCTAGCATTGTCATTTTTAAACGTTTTGGCTGGTATTCAAGGAGCTCTGTTACTAGTTCCGCTGTTGAAGACGCATACGGCTCCATATACACAAGGAGAGGATCCTCAACAAACTCCTCACCCCGACGATGATGGTCAATGACAACTACATTTTCAATCTTATGTAGCAGCTTCTCTTCCATCACCATCGAAGGCTTATGCGTATCTACCACGACGAGCAATGAATCGTCATTTGCAAATTCCATAGCCTGTTCTGGTGTAATAAAGCGAGACCATAAATCCTCATTCTGCTTCACTTTATCCATTAAACGTTTAATTCCTTTATCGGAGTCATTCTCATCTAACACAATGTATCCTTCACGCTCATTTAGCTGCGCTACCTTTAAAATACCAATTGCCGCTCCAATAGCATCCATATCAGGAGCACGGTGGCCCATTATAATGACATTACTGCTCTCTAATACTAAATCTTTTAAAGCATGGGATATGACGCGTGCACGTACACGTGTGCGTTTTTCAACCGGATTCGTCTTACCACCGTAAAATTTCACTTTACCAGTCGCCTGTTTGATCGCAACCTGGTCTCCACCTCTTCCTAATGCAAGATCTAAGCCAGACTGCGCCATCGCTCCAAGTTCCGATAAAGATAAATCACCCGATCCAACACCAACACTTAATGTAAGTGAAATGTTTCGTTTTGATGTTTCTTCACGCACTTGGTCCAAAATATCAAACTTACTTTTCTCCATTTGTGCCAAAATACTTTCATTTAGCACAGCGAAAAAGCGTTCAGACGAGGCACGTTTTAAATATGCACCATACTTTAAAGCCCATTCATTTAAACGGGATGTAACAAGACTCGTTATATTGGTACGCAATTGATCATCTAGTCCTTGTGTCACTTCATCGTAGTTATCCAAATAAATAACCGCCAACACCGTTCGTTGATCCTCATACATTTTTTCAATTTCAGTTTGTTCTGTTACATCGAAGAAATAAATCAGCTTTTCTTCTTTCCTTACAAACACACGAAATTTACGATTATTTAAAGAAACGATATCGTCCGCTGTTTCCCCTTTACTAAAGAGAAGGAGCGTTTCTGACACATCGTACAAATGCCAACCGGCCAAAGAATGCTGTCCTAAACAGGAAGACAAATAAGGATTTGCCCAGTCGATTCCATAATCCTTATTGTATAACAAAATACCAATTGGCATTTGATTAAACGCTTCGTTACTCACTTTCTTTACTCTTGTAATCATATCCGTTGTATACTTTTCAAAACTCCTTTGAAACGCAAGCTCGAATCTAATAACGAAAAAGAGAACAATACAAAAAATAAAAAAAGCGGTCATCCCCATAATCCAGTGAAAATAACCGAGAATGGTAATGAGCACAAACACAAAAAATGCCAATACATAAACAGGATATAAAAACCGCTGTTTCTTATAAAATTCAGGCATGTATCCAACTCCTATAAAGTAAAACTTCCATAAATGATTGAACCCTCGATTCCCGCTAATGGCTAGTTAAACGAATTAAGCTCTTCCAAGCAGCAATTTTCCAGGCCCTCTTCTTTACTATGATACAAGGACCTTACTACAAGTTAGAGCGACCATAAAAGCTGATATAATTGTCTTCCGTTCCTACTTATTTTGATTGTATTTTAGAACGCAATGCAAAGCCTAAATCAATTATACCTAAGATTGTCACAAGAGGAAACAGCATAGGAACAAACATCCCTATAACAAAGATAAAAATGGGAATAGCTTTCATATATCCTTTCACATGCGTAAAGAAAGAAATAAACGAAAACCCTTGAAAGAACAGCAGCAATGAAAAAATTGTATATAAATTAGAGAATGCCATATTTGCATATGAGTCTGATTCTACTTTCATAAATGTCGAAAGTAAAATAAACAAAACATAATACCAAACAAGGCTTTTTGGTAGTTGCAGATCTCGAAATTTAGGCCATGGCTGCACCTTGCATTTTAACCTTCTTAAAACATTCACTGCCATTAAAACTGTAATCCAGGAATATATGAAAGAAACCATTACAAGTAAACTCGGCGAAAGAATTCGAAGTGTATCACCCAGTTTTTCAAACATTTCTTTTTGTTCCGGATTTATCGGTGCACCTGCCACCTTCATCATTTTTTCACTTTGCTCCATTGCTTGTTTGAACATATCTTGCATTTCTTTAATGAAATCTATGTTGAAGAATTTTACACTTACAACATAAATTAATACAAAATTAATAAGATATACAAGTGTTCCTACTAATAATATTTCCGCCGGACTTTTTTGCTTTTTATACATATATCCTAAAGAAATACCAATTATGCCAGACATAAATGTATTTACAATACTGAGTGGTGAACTAATGATAACCGTAACTAACAGAGCTGCCCCCAAAAGCATACAAGCGCTCCGAAATGGGTATCTTATCATAAAAATAAGAAACGGTATTGGAAGTGCAAACATGACAACAGTACCAACAATAGGTATATACCGAGACACTAATAATAAAACCGCGTATATAGCTAATAACACTGCGCCATCTGTAATAAGTCGTGTCTGTTTCATCTTTTAACCTCTCTCTCAAAAAGAAAAGCATAGCAAAATGCACAGTAGAGTCTCACTCTACTGTGCATTTCATACGCTATTATTCACCAACATATGGTAAAAGTGCCATTTGACGAGCACGTTTAATTGCAACTGTTAATTTACGTTGATATTTCGCGCTAGTTCCTGTTACACGACGAGGTAAAATTTTACCACGTTCAGAAACAAAGCGTTTTAGTAAATCTACATCTTTATAGTCGATGCGAGTGATACCGTTAGATGTGAAGAAACACACCTTACGGCGTTTCGCACGTCCACCTTTGCGTCCTCCTGCCATGTTCATTTCCCTCCATTCTGTTTTAAAATAACCGATCTACACCATTAAAATGGTAAATCGTCGTCCGAAATATCGATCGGTTGACCTACATTTGAAAATGGATCGTCATTCTTCGTAAATCCAGAGTTACCTGAGTTACCCGAATTACCAGATTGACCACCAAATGGGTTAGAGCCTTGATTACCGTAACCAGCTCCTGAGGGCTGCTGATTGAATGAACCGCGTTGCTCACCACCGCTATTACGTGGCTCTAAAAACTGTACGTTCTCCGCAAGAACTTCTGTTACATATACACGTTTACCATCTTGTCCATCGTAATTACGAGTTTGAAGACGTCCATCTACGCCTGCTAAGCTACCCTTTTTCAAATAATTCGCCACGTTTTCTGCTTGTTTACGCCATATTACACAGTTAATAAAGTCAGCTTCACGCTCACCTTGCTGATTCGTAAATGCGCGATTCACAGCTAACGTGAAAGTAGCTACTGCAACACCATTTGGCGTGTAACGTAAGTCAGGGTCCTTAGTTAAACGACCAACGAGTATAACACGATTCATCAATCGAACCACTCTCCCTATATATCATAATTATTATTCTTCGATTTTAACAACGATATGACGAATGATATCTTCACTGATCTTAGCTAAACGATCGAATTCTTTAACCGCTTCTGCGTTAGAATTTACGTTTACGATCATGTAGAAACCATCACGTAAGTCGTTGATTTCGTAAGCTAAACGACGCTTACCCCAGTCTTTCGTGTTAATGATTTCTGCACCGTTCTCAGTTAAAACTCCTGCAAAACGTTCAACTAAAGCTTTTTGAGCTTCTTCCTCCATGTTTGGACGGACGATGTACATAATTTCGTACTTTTTCATTACACTTTCACCTCCTTTTGGTCTAAACGGCCCATATTGGGCAAGGAGCAATTAATTATAGTAATTACTCACGAGTTTAGATTATATCATAGTAGGTTAGATGAAGCAACTCACTAATATATAAAAGACTTGGCAAATATATTATATATTTGCCAAGTTAGTATTCATATCTTTCCTAGGAAATATAAAATTACACGTTAAAGCGGAAGTGCATAACATCTCCGTCTTTTACAATATATTCTTTTCCTTCTAAGCGTACTTTCCCGGCTTCTTTAGCAGCTGTCATAGAACCGTTCTCCATTAAATCAACGAATGAAACAGTTTCAGCACGAATAAATCCACGCTCGAAGTCTGTGTGAATAACACCTGCACATTGCGGTGCTTTCATGCCTTGCTTAAATGTCCATGCGCGTACTTCTTGTACACCCGCAGTGAAATAAGTAGCAAGACCTAATAAATCGTATGCAGCACGAATTAACTGATCTAAACCTGACTCTTCAATACCTAATTCTTCAAGAAATACTTTTTTCTCTTCGTCATCTAGCTCAGCAATTTCTGATTCGATTTTTGCACATACAACAATTACTTGTGAATTTTCTTTTGCAGCAAATTCTTTTACGATTTTCACGTATTCGTTTTCAGATGGATCCATGATGTCATCTTCACTAACGTTTGCCACATAAAGCATTTCTTTCGTTGTAAGTAAATGAAGACCTTTTACAAGTTTCATCTGCTCATCTGTAAACTCAACTGTACGAGCTGGCTTTCCTTCTTCAAACGCTTCTTTTAAGCGAACTAAAATTTCATGCTCATATACTGCTTCTTTATCTTTTTGTCTCGCTAATTTTGCTACACGATCGATACGTTTATCAACAGATTCTAAATCCGCTAAGATTAATTCTAAATTAATCGTTTCAATATCATCAATTGGATCTACTTTTCCTGAAACATGTGTAATATTTTCATCTTCAAAGCAGCGAACTACTTGGCAAATTGCATCTACTTGGCGAATGTGAGATAAGAACTTATTTCCTAATCCTTCACCTTTACTTGCACCTTTTACGATACCTGCAATATCAGTAAATTCAAATACAGTTGGAACGGTTTTCTTCGGTTCAACAAGTTCCGTTAATTTATCTAAGCGATCATCTGGTACTTCTACAATCCCTACGTTCGGATCGATTGTACAGAATGGATAGTTTGCAGATTCTGCTCCCGCTTGTGTAATTGCATTAAATAATGTCGATTTACCTACATTTGGTAAGCCAACAATCCCAGCCGTTAATCCCATATTTTTCACTCCTATGTCTCAATCTTCCATCATTATAGATAGTAACGAATAAAATGACAAGTTCCCTACAGGTTCAAAAAAATAACAGCTGCGAGGCGCAGCTGTTATTTTCTTCTTTATTCTTCGTGCTTTACAAGCACTTTTTTTACCTTACGATCAAACTCTCTTCGAGGAATCATTACCGAATGGTCACATCCCTCGCACTTAATGCGGATATCCATCCCCATACGAATAATTTTCCAGCGATTTTCACCGCATGGATGGGCTTTCTTCATTTCCACAACATCGTACAAGTTATATTGCTTTTGCTCCACTCTCTAAACTCCCCCTCGTCATTAATTTGCCTTTTGATTAACTGTCTCTTCACGATTATATAAAATCATATGCGGATATGGAATCTCAATGCCGTGTAAATCAAGGCGATTTTTAATTTCTTTACGAAGTGCTCTAGCGATAGGTGCATGCTGCATCGGTTCTACTTCAGCAATTACACGGAGCACAACTTCAGATGCACCAAGTGTTTGAACACCTAACAATTTTGGCGTTTCTACCATTTGCTCATATTTTTCTGGTAATTCTTCTAATAACTCTTCAATTATTCGTTCTGTACGTGCAATATCACTATCATAGGAAATTGATACATCAACAAATGCTACACTATTACTCATGGAAAAGTTTGTTACTTGTATAATACTTCCATTAGGTAAAATATGAATTTCCCCTGTCCAGCTTTTCATCTTGGTTGTACGTAATCCAATTTCTAGCACTACACCTTCAAATTGACCAATGCGCACATAATCGCCTACTGAAAATTGATCTTCTAACAAAATAAATAACCCTGTAATGACATCTTTCACTAAACTTTGAGCACCAAAGCCGACCGCTAAACCGATTACCCCGGCTCCAGCCAATAATCCAGATGTCTTTATACCAAATACATCTAAAATCGCAACTAACATGATAAACACAGCAACGTACGCTACAATATTTTCAAGCAATTTCGCTACCGTTAATGTACGACGCTCTGAAATTTGAATTGGCGAACGACTACCCATATGAAAAGCCTTTCTTACAATTGCCCTAGCAATTTTTACTACTATTGCACCAAGTACTAAAATAATTAATATTTTTAGCGTCGCCATTCCTATATGAGTCCAATCTATAGCATCAAACCATTTCATCAATAAATCCATATGCTTCTACCTCTCTAGTGAAAATTTCTGTTTATACCCTCTTTATTGTATCAGAATTTTTCCCTATCTCTGTAAAAAATTTATTACAGTATTTTTATTCACTCCATATAATCAAGGTATAAAATGGAAAGTTTTTATATATACTAGTACTATTATTTCCTACGTTATATTTCTAAACCTACCCGTTTCACATGTTTATGAATTTTCATTTCCTATCGATTCAAACTTTTAGTTTTTTTATGTCCAAATTTCGCGAACACGATTATTTAAAAGTTTCTCTATTATAGAACTTATCTAAATTTTATACAAAGAATAAGTATAGTAAAATTTATCAAAAGGATGGATGCTTCATGAATATCGGAAGTTTTCGCTTACCTTTTTTTGAAAAAGAATCGCAAAATGTGATGCACCATGACTTAGAAGCCTCTGAGACAATTAGTAATTTCCTACTCTCACATATACCTATCCAACAAACTACACCTCTCATTCTAATCTGCATCGGAACAGATCGTTCTACTGGTGATGCACTTGGACCATTAGTTGGGTCTAAATTAGAACAAATGGACATTCAAAACTTCCATACATTCGGCACACTTGACGAACCAATTCATGCATTAAATCTCGAAGAAAATATTCAGAATATACATTCTTCTTTTCCAGATTCCTTTATTGTCGCAATTGATGCCTGTCTTGGGAAATCCCAAAATATCGGTTCAATTACTGTTGGCGAAGGACCTAGTAAACCTGGAGCAGCAATGAACAAAAAATTACCTTCCATTGGTCAAATGCACATACATGGCATCGTTAACTTAAACGGTTTTATGGAGTTTTTTGTTTTACAAAATACTCGCTTAAATCTTGTTATGAAAATGGCAGACGTTATTGCACAAAGTATAAAAGAAACGGATCAAAAATTATCTGTATTGAAAAAAGCAAACCATCTATAAAAAAGATGGTTTGCTTTTTAATGTTTATCTGATAACAGTTCTAAAATGCGATTTAAATCTTCTTTATTGAAAAATTCTATTTCAATTTTTCCTTTTTCTTTCTTTGTTTCTTTAATTTTTACGCCTGTCCCAAATTTCTCTCTTAACAACGTTTCTCGCTCTTCAAAAAATATATTTCGTTCCTGTTTTGCTTTCTTTGTTTCACGTGAAACACGTTGATTCATCTGTTGAACAATTTGCTCTAGCTGTCTGACATTCAAACCTTCTTTTTCAATCCGCTTTAATAAACTGTTCAACTGCTCTTTATCTTTTACTGCAAGTAATGTCCTTCCATGTGCCATCGATAGTTTCCCTTTTTCAATCATTTCTTGTACGAATGAAGGGAGTGTAAGTAACCGAATATGATTTGCAATGTGTGGTCTACTTTTGCCAAGACGCTTTGCTAATTGCTCTTGCGTTATTTTCAACTCATCCATTATCATTTGATAAGCTACCGCTTCTTCCATGGGGTTTAAATCTTCCCGTTGCAAATTCTCTAACAACGCAAATTCCATCATTTGTTGATCATTTAATGCCCGAACAACGGCTGGAACCTTCTCAAAACTCGCCTCTTTTGCAGCACGATATCTTCGCTCTCCAGCAACAATTTCATATCCTTTAATACTTTTCCTTACAATCAGTGGCTGTAAAATACCGTGTTCCTTAATGGATGCTGCCAATTCTTGAATTGCTTCTCTTTGAAAGGTTTTTCGCGGTTGGTATGGGTTCGGACGCAATTCATTTACTGCAATTTCTTGAATTGTTTCTTCCTCTTTCACATCTAAATCTGGAAAAAACGCATTAATTCCTCTTCCTAATCCTTTAGCCACCTGCAATCACTTCCTCTGCTAAATCTATATATACTTCAGCTCCCCTTGATTTGGCATCATACTGCATAATTGGTTTCCCATGGCTTGGTGCTTCACTAAGACGGACATTACGTGGAATAATTGAACGATATACTTTATCTCGGAAATATTTTTTCACTTCATCTATGACCTGAATCCCTAAATTTGTACGTGCATCTAACATTGTTAGCAAAACGCCTTCAATTGCTAAGTTTTTATTTAAATGCTTTTGTACAAGTCGAACTGTATTAAGTAGTTGGCTTAATCCCTCTAGTGCGTAATATTCACACTGAACAGGAATAATAACAGAATCTGCTGCTGTTAATGCATTAATTGTTAACAAGCCTAAAGATGGGGGACAATCAATAATAATATAATCATACTCATTACGAATTGGTTGCAAGGCCCTTTGTAAACGAACTTCCCGGGAAATTGTTGGTACAAGTTCAATTTCAGCACCTGCCAATTGAATTGTAGCAGGTAGGACATCTAAGTTTTCTGTTGCTGTTTTCTGTATAATCGCCTGAACTTCCGCATCCTCTACAAGAACATTATAAATACATTGATTCAACTCAGATTTTTCGATTCCTACGCCTGTCGTCGCATTTCCCTGAGCATCAATATCAACAAGAAGTACTTTCTTCCCTACCTGCGCCAAGCCGGCCCCTAAATTAACGGATGTTGTCGTTTTTCCAACACCGCCTTTTTGATTAGCAATAGCAATGATTTTTCCCATGATGTCACCTACTTTCAACCTTTCTATCTTATTCTACAAATAATTATGTTTATTGTAACATGAAATAACCTTTTTCTTTTGCATCCTTATTAAACTTCAAAATTTATTCCCAAACTCCTTCTTCACTCAAAAGAAAAATATAGAAAAAAGACCTCTCCCAAGGGGTGAGATCTCTATCACATATTGATTACTTCTTTTTAGGAATTTTAATTGTGATCTGGTAATACTCATCAAATTCTTCTTCCTCAGAATTCACATTTAGACCACTGTTTGTAACCATTTGTAATGATTGTCTAATCGTATTCATTGCAATTCGCGTATCGCGACTTACTGCCTTTTGCTTAGCTTTTCGCTTTGGCTTCACTTCTTCCAACAGCTTTGCGATACGTTCTTCTGTCTGCTTTACATTCAATTGCTTTTCTACAATTTCTTGTAAAACTTTCAACTGCAATTCTTCATTTTTTAAAGGAATAAGGGCACGAGCATGACGTTCTGTAATACTCTTGTCTAATAACGCTCGTTTAATTTCTTCGGGCAACTTTAATAACCGCAATTTATTTGCAATTGTCGATTGTCCTTTTCCGAGTCGCTGTGCTAATGCTTCTTGCGTTAAACTATGTAACTCAATTAGTTTTTGATAAGCAACAGCCTCTTCAATTGCCGTTAGCTCCTCACGTTGCAAGTTCTCAATTAAGGCAACAGAAGCTGTTTCCGTATCATTTAAGTTTTTAATAATTGCCGGGACCTTTTCCCATCCTAATTTCGTTGCAGCACGAAAACGTCTTTCCCCGGCAATAATTTCATACTTATCTTCCTCATATTGCCTCACAACAATCGGTTGAATAAGTCCATGCGTACGAATAGTCAAAGCGAGTTCTTCAATACGAGCATTATCGAAAACTGTACGTGGCTGATAACGATTCGGAATGATGTTTGCTATTGGAACTTGTTGTATTTCTTCATTTATTTTTTCACTTATTTCTTCATGGCTTTCGTCTTGTAATTCCAATTCGCTCTCTTTATCTCCAAAGCCAAATAAACGAGAAAACGTATTTTTCATACATATTCCACCACCTTTGGGCCTATTGAATGTTCTACATAAAAATGTTTCCCATGAAACATTTTTGTTTCCATTTATATAATTTCATCTTACGTCTAATAAGATTTATTTTTCAATAGGTAATTTATTGGGTGTCCCTGGCTTACGCGGATATTTCTTTGGTGTTTTTCTCTTTTTCTCGATAGATAAGATATTACGTTCACTTTCTTCAAACGGTAATTGGAACGTATACATTCCTTTTAACTCGCCACCAAGCACTTGCAAAGCATGCTTACCTTTTTCAATTTCTTCTTGAGCAGCTGCGCCTTTCATGGCAATAAATGTCCCATCGACCTTCACAAGAGGTAAACATAATTCGCTCAGTACAGAGAGACGAGCCACTGCACGTGCCATTACAATATCAAAAGATTCACGTACGTCTTCTTTTTTTCCAAACGTTTCAGCACGATCATGACAGAATGCTACATCTTTTAGCTCTAATTTTGCAGCTAAGTGATTTAAAAAGTTGATACGTTTTTGCAGTGAATCAACAATTGTTATTTTCAAATGTGGAAAACAAATTTTCAAAGGAATACTTGGAAACCCTGCACCCGCACCCACATCACAAATAGAAAATGGCTTTGAAAAATCATAATAAAAAGCAGCTGTAATTGAGTCGAAAAAGTGTTTTAAATACACTTCTTCTTTCTCTGTAATAGCTGTTAAATTCATTTTTTCATTCCATTCTACCAATGTTTCAAAGTAAATTTCGAATTGCTCTAATTGCCGAGGAGAAAGGGCAATTCCTCTTTCTCCTAGCATAGATTGAAATTGTTCTATGTTCATCTTGCCATATCTCCTAACTATTTATTGGTTCGATACTCGCGCAATTTTTCCTTGTTCTAAATACACAAGTAAAATGGAAATATCAGCTGGGTTTACCCCGGAAATACGGGATGCCTGCCCCATGGACAGAGGACGAACATCTTTTAATTTTTGTCTCGCTTCAGAAGCGATTCCAGAAATTGCATCATAATCAATATTAACTGGGATCTTTTTGTTTTCCATTCGCTTCATTCGATCCACTTGTTGTAAAGATTTTTCGATATATCCTTCATACTTAATTTGAATTTCAACTTGCTCTGCGATTTCATCATTGATTTCCACTTCACTTGGCGCAAGAAGACGAATATGCTCATACGTCACTTCCGTACGACGTAGTAAATCACTTGCTCGTATACCGTCTTTTAATTCACTTCCACCAATGCTACGAATTAATTCCTGTACTTCAGGACGCGGTTTAATAATAATGCTCTCTAAACGTGCCTTTTCTGTCTCAATTGTTCCTTTTTTCACTGTAAAACGTCCATAGCGTTCTTCAGGAATTAAGCCAATCTCATGACCAATTTCCGTTAGGCGAAGATCCGCATTATCATGACGTAGCAATAAACGATATTCAGCACGAGATGTTAAGAGACGATATGGTTCATTTGTCCCTTTTGTAACAAGATCATCAATTAAAACGCCAATATAAGCATCCGAACGATTTAAAATAACCTCTTTTTTCCCTAAAGAACGACACGCCGCATTAATTCCAGCCATAATTCCTTGACCAGCTGCTTCTTCATAGCCAGATGTACCGTTAATTTGACCTGCTGTATATAAATTTTGTATTTTCTTCGTCTCGAGTGTTGGCCAAAGTTGGGTTGGTACAATTGCATCGTATTCAATTGCATAACCTGTACGCATCATTTCCACATTTTCTAAACCAGGAATCGTTCTTAACATTTCGCGTTGTACATCTTCCGGTAAACTTGTCGACAAACCTTGTACATATACTTCCTGTGTATTACGTCCTTCTGGTTCTAAGAAAATTTGATGACGCGGTTTATCATTGAAGCGTACTACTTTATCTTCGATTGAAGGACAATAACGTGGGCCTGTTCCTTTAATCATACCAGAATACATAGCCGAACGATGTAAATTTCTATCAATTAAACGATGTGTTTCTTCACTCGTATATGTGAGCCAACATGGAATTTGATCCATGATAAATTTTGTTGTTTCAAAAGAAAAAGCACGAGGTTTCTCGTCACCTGGTTGAATTTCTGTTTTGCTATAATCAATCGTATTACTATTTACACGAGGAGGCGTACCTGTTTTAAATCGAACAAGATCAAAACCTAGTTCTTCTAAATGCTCAGATAATGTGATAGAAGGTTGTTGGTTATTTGGACCACTTGAGTATTTTAGATCCCCCATAATAATTTCACCGCGTAAAAACGTACCCGTTGTAATAACAACCGTTTTCGCTGTATATTCAGCACCTGTTTGTGTAATTACACCTTTACATACATTGTCCTCTACAATTAGACGTTCTACCATACCTTGACTCAATGTTAAATTGGTTGTTTCTTCAATTGTTTTTTTCAATTCATGTTGATAGGAAAATTTATCTGCTTGTGCGCGAAGGGCACGTACAGCTGGTCCTTTTCCCGTATTTAACATACGCATTTGAATATGAGTTTTATCGATATTACGTCCCATTTCGCCACCTAATGCGTCAATTTCACGAACAACAATCCCTTTTGCAGGTCCACCAACAGAAGGGTTACATGGCATAAAAGCCACCATATCTAAATTAATTGTTAACATTAATGTTTTTGAACCCATACGTGCTGCTGCAAGACCAGCTTCACATCCTGCATGACCTGCACCGATTACTATGACATCGTAAGAACCGGCATTGTATCCCATTATTTATTCCTCCTAAGATCATCTATCCTTTTAAAACGTGTATATTTTACTTTCCTAAGCAGAATTGAGAAAATAATTGGTCGATTAAACTTTCATGGACAGTGTCCCCAGTAATTTCGCCAAGTATTTCCCACGTCCTTGTTACGTCAATTTGAACCATATCAATTGGAACACCACTCTCAATTGCCTCAATCGCATCTCCAATTGTCTTTTCTGCTTGCGTCAATAAACCGATATGCCTTGCATTAGAAACATACGTTATATCCGCCGACTCAATTGCTCCTTCAAAGAAGAGGTCTGCAATAGCAGTTTCTAGCTCATCTATCCCTTTTTCCTCAATTAAGGACGTTGTAATTATACGATTTGAACCCGCTAGCTGTGTAACACGTTCCATGTCAATTTGCTGTGGTAAATCTGTTTTATTTACAATGACAATAAAATCTTTTCCTTGTACAGCACGGAATAACCCTTCATCTTCGTCTGTTAACACTTCACTATAGTTCACAACGATTAAAACTAAATCAGCCTGCTCCATCGTTTCCTTTGAGCGCTCTACACCAATTCGCTCAACAATATCTTCCGTTTCACGAATTCCAGCTGTATCAATCAGCTTAAGCGGTACACCACGTACATTAACATACTCTTCAATTACATCACGAGTCGTTCCTGCTATATCTGTTACAATCGCTTTTTTCTCTTGTACGAGACTATTTAACAACGAAGACTTTCCGACATTCGGTCTTCCGATAATTGCCGTTGCAATACCTTCGCGTAAAATTTTTCCTTGCTTAGACGTTTCCAATATCTTTTTAATTTCGCTACGAACATGGGTAGCCTTTTCAATTAAAATATTGTGCGTCATCTCTTCTACATCATCGTATTCTGGATAATCTATATTCACTTCTACATGAGCTAATGTTTCTAAAATTTCTTGACGAAGACGACCGATTAAATTAGATAATCGCCCTTCCATTTGATTAATTGCAACGTTCATTGCCCGGTCCGTTTTTGCACGAATTAAATCCATCACGGCTTCTGCTTGAGACAAATCAATGCGTCCATTTAAAAATGCACGCTTTGTAAATTCTCCTGGCTCTGCTAAACGAGCTCCTTGAGCCAAAATAAGTTGTAATACTTTATTTACAGAAACAAGACCACCATGGCAGTTTATTTCTACTACGTCTTCACGCGTAAATGTCTTTGGCGCCCGCATAACGGACACCATTACTTCTTCGATAATTTTATCCGTATCTAAATCAACAATATGACCATAGTGGATCGTATGAGAAGGAACTTTCGTCAGATCTTTCCCTTTAAAAATGCGATTGACTTGCTCAACCGCATTCTCTCCACTTACTCGAACAATGGCAATTGCTCCTTCCCCAAGTGCCGTGGAAATTGCAGCAATTGTATCAAAATCCATGTCCTTTCACCTCACTTGTTTATTTCTCTCTATTTCAACATGATTTTTTCCTTCACTAAACTATTAGGATACCATAATGAACTTATCTGCAAAAGAATAATAACTCATTTTATTATGTCCTCATGTAAAAACCACTAAACTTATTCACAGTGGATAAGTTTAGTGGTTTTTAGTTATCCACATTTCATTTTTCTTTTTCAAAAAAACCGGTACTCAAATGAGCAACCGGTTTATTTGGAAGATATTACAACATGTCGATGTGGCTCTTTACCTTCAGAAGTTGTAATTATGTTCGGATGATTAGATAATGCTTGATGAATTATTTTTCGTTCAAAAGAAGGCATAGGTTCTAGTACAATATTCTTCTTTGTAGCCATTACTTGTTTTGCTAATCGATAAGAAAGTGATTCTAACGTATCTTTTCTTTTATTACGATAGTTTTCAGCATCAATTGTCACGCCAATATATTGCTTTGTACTACGATTCGCAACAAGTTTTGTTAAATATTGTAAAGAATTTAATGTATGACCTCTTTTTCCAATTAATACGCCAACGTCATTCCCAGAAAGTGTAAATTTGATTTCTCGGCCTTTTACTTCTTTCGTAATCATCACATCCACGCCCATTTCCTGCACAACACTCTGTAAGTACTGCTCAGCTTCTTGGATAGGATCTTTTTTCAATACAACTTCTACGATAGCCGGACGGCTTCCTAGAAATCCTAGAAACCCTCTCTTACCCTCATCAATAATTTTCACATCTACTTGATCTCTTGAGACTTCTAATTGTGTTAATGCATCTTGTACTGCCTTCTCGACTGTTTGCCCTTTAGCAGTAATTATACTCACTTGCTTGATCCTCGAGCCTTACTAGCCTTAATTTCAGGCCCTTTGATCATATACATTTGAGCAATACCAAAAATGTTACCGACTACCCAATATAGGGATAATGCTGCTGGGAAGTTAATTGCAAAGACTAAAATCATAATCGGCATAAGCCAAATCATCATTGCCATTTGCGGATTTTGTCCAGCAGTCCCCGCCATCGCAAGCTTTTGTTGAATAAATGTTGTAATTGCCGCAACGATTGGAAGGATATAGTACGGATCTGCCTGTCCTAAATCAAACCATAAGAAACTATGTTGTTTAATTTCCGCCGTTCTCATAATCGCATGATAAAATGCGAATAAAATTGGCATTTGAATAAAGATTGGTAGGCAACCCGCTAATGGATTTACACCGTGTGTTTTGTACAACTGCATCATTTCTTGTTGTAACTTTTGCTGCGTCGCTTGGTCTTTAGAGCTATATTTCTCTTTCAACTTCGCCATTTCTGGTTGTAACGCTTGCATTGCCTTCGTACTCTTCGTCTGTTTAATCATTAGTGGTAATAATGCAAAACGAATAATAAGAGTTGTGACAACAATCGCTAAACCATAATTACTACCAAATAAGTTTGCAAAATACGTGATTAACTGAGAAAGCGGGTATACGAAATATTCATTCCAAATTCCCGTACTTTTCGGTGTAATCGGCTGATTCGTTTCACTACAGCCAGTAGCAATTGCCATTAAAGCAACAACCATGACTAGTAAACCTATCTTTTTTTTCACAGCCTGCTCCTCCTTGTTTCGGTATGTATATAGTGTAATTCATTTCCTTTTTGCCGCGCTACTTGTTTGTCATTTTAACTCCCGAGCGCTTTAGGGCATGAATTAAGCTTTTCTTCAATAGTTCATATGTCATATCTGCACAAGGCTTTCTTGCTATTATAACAAAATCTTTTCCAGAATCTATTTCATCTTTTAATTCTGTAATCGCTTGGCGAATCATACGCTTGATTCGATTACGTACCACTGCATTTCCTAACTTTTTACTAACTGAAAGACCGATTCGAAAGTATGGTTGTTTTGCTTTTTCAAGCTGATACACAACAAACTGCCGATTTGCATTCGATTTTCCATTTTGAAAAACAGCCTGAAACTCATCATTCTTTTTTATACGATTCTTTTTCTTCATATCAATTGACACTCCTGTATTTCATCAGCGGAAATTCATTATTACTAGAAAAAAAGACCACTGAACGATCAGTGGTCTACGCAGATAATACTTTTCTTCCTTTACGACGACGAGCTGCTAGCACTTTACGTCCGTTCGCTGTGCTCATACGGCTGCGGAAACCATGTACTTTGCTGCGCTTACGTTTATTTGGTTGGTAAGTTCTTTTCATTATATGACACCTCCCTGAGGAATATCTGTTAAAGACAGTCTAATAAATTATAGTTAATTACCTAGGAAAATGTCAATGGTTCTCAAAATTTTCATCAAATATTCATTTTGAACCTATTCACACTTTTTTTCACAACCACTTCATTTCATTGTGGATAATATATTTTTCGTGTTTTTATATCCACAAATTTTTTTTTTGCTTTTACACAGTATATCGTATTGTGGACAAGTTTATTCCACAAGGTATTGATTTTGTGGATAACTTTTTGAAATACATTGCTATCGCTACCTTTTTTTGATATTATAGTTGTGTTTTCACCTTGGACAAGTTTTCCACATTACTATCTTATCCACAAATTGTGCATAACATGTGGACAGATATAATCACATGTGGGTAAATAGTTGTCCACATATGTGTTTTTTGTCGAAAACTCTATCTCGTATACAGACGACGTTTTTAGGTTTTAAAATACGTTTCGTATAAATATACAATGTTACTTTCCGAGGTTGTACATTTGTTGCACAACCTTATTCTTCTACCATCTTTGTAAAGGAGGGACACCT